>NZ_CP192091.1:0-4800000 GCF_050955995.1 Nocardia sp. CA-119907 | reverse complement strand
CCAGTGTGCTGTCGCGGTGTCGCCGTCGAGGACGATGATCGGGTTCACGAAGGCGTGCATCGAGAACTCCACGACCGAGGTAGCGGCGGGCAACGCGGCGAGGATCGCGTCGATACCGACGGTCACCTCGCCTTCATGGCTCTCCCATCTCGCGTCGGTGGCGAAAACCTGGGCGACGGCGTCGAGATCGACGGTCTTGCCGTTCCAGCCCTTGTTGATGGCGTCGGCGTAGCGCGCGGTCAGATCGCGGATCGCTTCGAGATCTTCCAGTCGCTGAATTCGTTGTTGCAGTGTGGCATTCATAGCTATCACCTCAATTTTCGGTGAAGTCGGCGCGGGTGGCCGCGGCGAGAGAGGCCAGGACCTGGGTCAGTTCCCGGGCGGGATCGTGTGGCGCGACGCGGGTCCGCCAGGCGATGTAGCCGTCGGGCCGGATCAGTGTGGTGCCGCTGGACTCGATGCCGTAGGCGTGCTCGAACGCCTCGTGGTCGTCGAACTCGACGTCGGTTCCGGCCTGCTGGAAAACGACTCCGATGCCCAGCTGCGCGGTCGCCTGGGCGGCTGCGGCGGCCCAACGCTCATCGGCTGAGAGCAGGACCCAGTCGCGTTCGATCAGATCGAGCGTTGAGCGCTTGTCGTCGCCGATGCGCACCCACTGGTGCGGGGCGCGGGTACCGGGCTGACCCGCCCACTGCTCGGGGAGTTGCGCGGTCGGCAAGGACGCATCCGCACCCAGCACCGCAGCCGAGCGGTACAGCTGCCCCAACTCGATGGCCGAATCGTCGAGCACGGGGGTATCAGGGGTATCGACTTTCAAGAAGGCCTTGTAGTCGGCGCGAGCGAACAGTTGATCGTGACGCAGGTCTGCGGTCGGGCGGCGCTCGGCGTCGTAGGTGTTCAGCAGCCGCGGGTCCGACTCGCCCGAGAGCACCGCGGCCAGTTTCCAGGCCAGGTTGTGCACATCGTCGATGCCGGTGTTGGCGCCGTACCCGCCGCGGTTGGGCGGCAGTTGGTGCGCTGCGTCACCGGCGAGGAAGATTCGTCCCTGTGAGAAGCGGTCGGCGATCAGACCGGCCAGCTTCCACCGGCCGGTGGTGATGAGTTCGATGGGGATATCGGTACGGCCGATCGCGCGCTGCACCAGTTCGATCTGCTGGGCGGGGGTGCGTTCGACGTCATCGGAGAGCATCAGCACCCACCGGCCATCGGAGTAGGTGGTCAAGAACGCCGTGAAGTCGGGCTGCTCGATCTCGAACTGGACCACGCCGTGCTGCAGGTAGTCCTCGAGGGGGGCGCGGAACAAGATGCTGCGCTGCACCGACAGTGGGCCGACGCCGTGACGCTCGATCCCCAGGTTGGTGCGCACCGGACTGTCCGCGCCGTCGGCGGCCACCACATAGCGGGCGCGCAGAGCGTACTGGTGGCCGTCGTCACGGCGGCGCAGCGTCGCGGTGACGCCGTCGTTGTCCTGGGCCAGGTGCAGCAGTTCGGTGCCCAGGCGCAAGTCGGCACGGTACTCGCGGGCTCGCTCACGCAGTAGCGGTTCGAGTTTGTCCTGGGTGATCGCGATCGCGTGGACCGGTGACTGGTCGGCGCCGTAGGAGCCCTTGCCGCCGGGGCTCCAGGGATATTCCTCCAACCAGGTGCCGCTGAGGCTCTCCACCCGGGCGCGCCGCGGCGGTTTCATGCCTTGCAGTGAGGTGGGCACCTCGACGCCGGTCTGACGGAAGTGCTCGATGGTGCGGGTGGTGAAACCGATCGCCCGGGGGTGCGGCGAGCTGCCGTAGTGCTTGTCGACCACCACGACGGGCACGCCCTGCCAGGACAGGAAAACCGCCGCGGACAGTCCGACGAGGCTTCCGCCGACGATGAGGACCGGTGTCTGTTCGAGTTCGTTGACGCTCATTTCGATCATGCCTTTCGAGGTCTCGCTGGTATGTCCGCTCCAGAAAAACACAATCGACTAACAAACACAAGTCACTTACGTTTTTAACTCACTTGCTTTCTCTGGTAGCGTGGGTGCATGCCTCCTGCATCACTCGGACGCCGCGCCCGCAAGAACTCCCAGACCCGCCGCGCCCTCGCGGACGCCGCCGAGCAGCTGTTTCTGGAGAAGGGCTACGACCAGGTCAGCGTGAAGGAGATCGCCGACGCGGTCGACATCTCGGTGCCGACGATGTTTCGCCACGTTCCCGACGGCAAAGAGGCCATGATGTTCGACGACGGTGTCGAACGTCTCGAGAGCCTGCTGACCGCGGTCACCCAACGCCCGGCCGGACAGTCACTGATGGCGGCGCTGCGCGAGTTCCTGCTGGGGCAGGGGCTGTTCCTCATCGATCCGAGCCCGGAGATCCGCCGTCGCACCGACCTGATCATGAGCACCCCCGCATTGCGCGAATACTCGCGCCGATTGTGGATCCGGTGCGAGACGCCCTTGGCCGCTGCGATCGCCGCCGAGTTGGACAGGCCACCCGAGGACATCACCGCCCGCGCTATCGCACGCTACGTCCTCGAGATTCCTCAATTCGTCGCCGACGAGCCCGATCCCCGCGCCGCCCTGGATGCGATCTTCGCCTTACTGGAACACGGCATGCACGGCATGAGCTGACTTCGGCCACCGTGAACACCTCACCCGGACATATGACCTGCCCCACCGTCCGCCGCAACTGTAGCGCCGCCATTACCGCCCCGTCGCCCTGTGCGCTTTCAGCGGTCGCGGCTCCGGAGGGGGATCGGACTCGGCCACCAGGCCCTGGCACACCTGCGTCAAACGCGCCGCCACACCGACCCCGGCCCTCCCGAGGCCAGCAGAGCGGCACGGCGATCGGCCAGCACCTCACACTCGGACCAATCCGTCATCCGCGACGTTCCCCTTCCGAGCATCGAATGCTGCCAGGATCATCCCCGCGCGAGCACCCGGACTGACCCCGCGCACTCCGGAACGCAGGCCCGCCAGTATGTCCCGGATAACGGCCTGTTATCCGGGTTGTCATCGGATTCGGCCTGCGGCGATGCCGTCGCGGCGACGACACGAAGCGACCCCGTTATCCGGGGCACGGCGGAGAGGCGGACCCGATGGCGGCGACCGTGACCCGGATCCACACCGCCGCGCCCCGCACTCTGCGCGGATCGGCTGAGGCGTTCCTGGACACCATCGGGCCCGGCAACACCCGCCGCGCCTACGGCATCGCGGTCGTCAAGACCGTCGACCAGCTCTACGGCCGCGGGCCCGACGGACTGCCCGGCCCCAGCCGGGCCCTGGACTCGGTCTCCGATGACGAGATCGGCGCAGGACTCGAAACTCTCTGGGGCCAAGCTGCGGTCAATACCTGGAACGCGCGCCGCGCCGCGGTCGCGAAATGGCTGGCCTGGTTTCGCGAGCAGGGCTGGGACGCCCCGCAGGTGCCAGCTTCGGCCGCTCGATCGACCCCGCCGGACTCGGAGACACCAGTGCGCTCGCGGACCGCGATCGACCGGCTCATCTCCCGCCGCGAGGTCCATCTGCGGGAGAAAACGCTGTGGCGGATGCTGTATGAAACCTGCACTCGCGCAGAGGAACTGCTCCAGCTCAACATCGAGGACCTCGACATGGCGGGCCGGTGCGCCCGGGTGAAGTCCAAAGGCGCCAAACCCCGCACCCGCCGCCGCGGCGCCACCCACCACGAACACGTCCTGGAAACCGTGTACTGGGACGCCGGCACCGCCCGGCTACTGCCGCGATTGATCCGCGGCCGCACCCACGGACCGGTATTCGTGACCCACCGCCGCCCCGGACCAGGAAAATACCTCGCCGACCGCGACATCTGCCCCGACACCGGACTCGCACGGCTGTCCTACGACCAGGCCCGCGATCTACTCGACGCCGCCACCGCCACCAGTGGGCCCGGCATGCAGGATCGCTGCCACAGTCGCCGCCTGCCACCCAGCACCGGACCGATGACGGTTCTGGTCGGGTCGGCGCGCCGAAGGGCACGGAATGCCGTCCCGGTTGAGTGACGTGGCAATCGCCTTGTCTCCGGCACCTGCGATGTAGTCCTTGAAGATTCGCCTCACCACCGCCGCAGCTTCTTCGTCGATGGCCAGAATGCGAAGCTTCAAACCGTCGGCAGCCCGACTCGGATTCGGATGCGCCGCACCATCGATCACCATGTAGCCGTACGGCGCTCGACCACCCTGGTGACGCCCCTCGTTGAGCACCTGCGCGTCCATCGCCGATCGCGTGCGCTGCTGAACATGCTGGCGCTCGGACTGGCTCATCCCGCCCAGCATGCTCATCATCATGTTGTGCGCCGTGTTTTGTCCGACAGTAGGGACGACCAGTGGTTCGGCTTCACAGCGGTGCGCGAGCTACAGGGCCTTTCCCCGGAGATCCTGATGGTTCCGTTGGCCGGACATACCCGCGGGCACGTCGGAGTCGCCGTCGACACCGGGAACGGTTGGCTGCTGCATGCCGGGGATGCGTACTCCTATCACGGTCAGATGGCACACCAACCGCGAATGCCATTGGGAGCACGTATCTTCGAGCAGTCGGTGGACACACTGCGCCCACAACGAGCAGAAAACCAGCGCCGGTTGCGCGAACTCGTGCACAATCACCGCGACACCGTGACGGTGTTTTCCTCGCACTGCGCTACCGAGTTCCGACAGTTGCGTGAACAAAGACCGACGGCCCCCGACAGCGCCGACTAGGGCGCGACTACCTGGATTAGTCGATCACCCGACTCGGGCCGCTGAGCTACAGCTCGGCGGCGCGAGTTCGTATGGCCGCAAGACGGTTCCAGCCGATCGAACCGCCGGGAATCAGGGGCGTAGCAGAGGACGTCCTTCGAGCGCGGCGTCCCAGAGCTTTTCCGAGACATCGTCGGTGTCGCTGTCCAGGAACTCGGGCAACAGGATGTCAGCCGCATCATCGGCGTCGGAGTCTTCGAGGTATTCGCCCTCGGACATGCGCAGCCGACGGGCCTTCAGATCGTCGACAAAGATGACGTCGCCTCTGTCCCGCGTTTCGAGCCATGCGCCCGCAGATGCAGCACGGTGTACGACGAGCATTCCCATGTCGGAGAGTTCCGTCATCAGCAGGCCCCCGACGGTGAGCGAGCCGCCGATGAACAGAATGCTGTCCATGAGGCACATCAGGTGCTGCGTGGTGACCGAGCCGGTGACATAGAGCGGCGTGTAGACGTCTGCGTTCAGAAAGCGCATCGGCCCGTTGACCGTCAAGTCGCCATCGATGACGTAAACAGTGTCCGGCGCCAGACCGGGGTCGTTCCCTATCGACAAAGGCCCGTCGATGGTGAGGTCACCCCGGTGAACGAAGAAGCCCTCGAGTTCTTCCCCGAAGATGTCTTCGAGATCCTCCACATGGTTGTCGCTGGCTTTGCAGATGTCATACTGCTCTGCCGCCTCGGCCAACGGTACTGATTCCCAACGCGTGCACCACTGCTCGAAGGACACCTGACTCCTCGCGTTCTATCCACTTTCGCTTGCTGCGCAACGAGTCTCGCACACAGCGTCAAACCGGCCCTAGGGCCAATGCCGCGTAGTTAGTGGTTGGGCTGGTATGTCAAGCGAATCGTGTTGTGGCGCTTGATGGAGTGCGAAATGAAACAGCGGAGCGCCTGGTAGAAGAGGTTTGTCACTCCAAGACAACCCTTCACGCTGGGAGCTCCGCTGCGGTATCAGTCTGTCATCAACCGGCGCGGCGTGGTAGCCGCTGGTGCGTTCGCGCCGGGTCATCTGGGCGAGTTGACCCAGATCGTGCCGTTCGAAATGGTCGACGCTGCCCTGGAATCGGCTCGGGCGGTGCAGGATCGAGTGCGGGATCTGCCGTCGCGGGTGGTGGTGTATCTACTGTTGGCGGCTGGCTTGTTCGCCGAGCTGGGATACCGGCAGGTGTGGGCGCGGATGGTCGCGGGTCTGGGCCCGTCCGTGGCCGCACCGACGTCCTCGGCGTTGGCGCAGGCACGCCGCCGCCTCGGAGTTGAGCCACTGCGGGAGTTGTTCGGCCTGCTCGCCGGCTCGGCCGTCGGCGCGGTGCGCTGGCGTGGCCTGCTGGTGTGCGCGGTCGACGGGACCACACTGTTGGCGCCCGACAGCCCGGCCAACCGGGCTGTCTACGGTCTGCACAGCGCGGGTCACGCCACCGCTGGGTATCCCATGCTGCGGCTGTGCGCGGTCGTGGCCTGCGGCACCCGCACGGTGATCGATGCCGTGTTCGGATCGACCGGAACCAGTGAAATCACCTATGCGCCAACGCTTTCCCGATGCCTACGGACGGGAATGTTGTTGCTGGCCGACCGCGGCTTCGACGTGAACACCTTGATCGAACACTTCGCCGCCACCGGAGCCGATCTGTTGTTCCGCTGCCGCAACAACCGGCGCTTTCCCGCCATCGCGCATCTTCCCGATGGTTCCTGGCACACCCGCATCGGCGACACCATCGTCCGGGTGATCTCCGCCGACATCACCCTAACCTGCACCGACGGCCCACGACGGGTCCAACGATACCGACTGATCACCACATTGACCGATCACCGCCGCTACCCGGCCACCGATCTGATCGAGCTCTACCATCAGCGATGGGAGATCGAAACCAGCTATCTCGAACTGAAATCCACCATCCTGGGCGGGCGGGTGCTGCGCGCACGCACGCCCACCGGGATCACCCAGGAAATCTACGCCCTGCTGGTCACCTATCAGACACTGCGCATCGCCATCGCCGACACCGCTCTGGCCGCACCAGCGCTCCTGCCCGACCGCGCGAGCTTCACCATCGCCCTGCACCAAGCCCGCGACCAGGTGATCCACGCCGCCGGTGTCATCGCCGACACCACCATTGACCTGATCGGCACCATCGGCCGCGCCGTCCTGGCCGACCCACTCCCACCCCGCCGCCCCCGCACCAGCCCCCGCATCGTCAAACGCGCCATCTCCAAACACCGGGCCAAAGGCAACATCAACCGCAACAGCTACAAAACGCAGATCAGCATCCACATCCTGCCGGGTTGACAACCCAGCAGGATCACTAACTACGCGGCATTGGCCCTAGGGCTCGACTGCGCTGGTCGAAAGCGCCGCCGCCTAGCACAACCTCCGATTGCCGCAACCCTACGTACGCACCCGCTTTCGGGACATGACAGCGTGCTGTTGACCAAGCCAGCTCATATCGGCCGGCAGAGCCATGTGGAGCACCAGCATCAGCGCACAGCGCGCCATCCGCTGATGTAGTCCGCCGTGGGTTTGTCAGCCGCGAGAGAGACCGTCGTCGGTGCCCCAGGTACCGCGAGCCTTTCTATGTCCAGGTTTCGAACTGCGCTATCCCGGCCAGGCCGAGGTCGTCCAGTGCCCAGAGGATCTCGGTTGAGGGTATGCCTCGGTAAAAAGGTGCGCTACTAGGAGTCCCGTCACTGGATTGTGTCTCGGAGCAGTCCTCGACGACCATTCCGATCACTCGGCTCGGCCACTTCCCGCGAGCACACCGCCATCGCACGCCCACACCGTGGCGGTCGGGGCACCGGCCCGGTCGGCGACCGAACGGACGGTCGCCGCGTCGGTGCCCTCAGTCGTGACGATCTGCACGGCGGCGTCGAGGATCCGCTGGACGCGCTCGCGGCTGCGCTGCTGAACCGGTTCACGGTGCAGGGGCTGGCGTCGGGCACGCGGTCCATGGTAGATACAAAGAATCGAACTTGACGTCATGTTCAAATTCCAGGACATCTCATGCGGAGGCGACTACACCATGAGCGCGATCGGGGCAGCCGTCGATGCGTTGACCAAGACTCGCCGGGCACATCGCGGTTCCGGGGGCAGCGCCACCGCGAAGGCTGCTTGCAACTTGTGCGAGGCGATCTGCGGGATCGAGATCACTGTCGAGGGCGGGATGGCCATCGGTGTTCGCGGTGATCGCGACGACCCGCTGTCTCTAGGCCATGTCTGCCCCAAGTCCGTGGCGATGACCGACGTGCACCGCGACCCGGACCGGCTGCGGCGGCCGATGCGCAAGATCGGCGAGGAATGGGTGGAGGTGGACTGGTCCGAGGCGATCGATGCGGCGGCGCGCGGACTCGCTCAGGCCCGTCGGCGCCACGGCGCCAATGCGGTGGCGGTCTACCTGGGCAACCCCTCGGTGCACAGTCTCGGCGCGATGACCCACGGATCCGCGTTCACCTCGCTGCTGCGAACCCACAACCACTTTTCGGCATCCTCGGTCGATCAGTTGCCGCACCAGGTCGTTTCGGCACTGCTGTACGGGCACCAATTCCTGCTGCCGGAGCCGGATCTCGACCGGACACGGCACCTGCTCATGTTCGGCGCCAACCCGCGTGCGTCGAACGGAAGCCTGATGACCGCGCCGGATATGGCGCGGCGCCTGCGGGAGATCCGCGAGCGCGGCGGGCGGGTCACCGTCATCGACCCGCGCCGTACGGAGACGGCCGCAGACGCCGATGAGCACGTGTTCATCCGGCCCGGCACGGACGCCGCGGTGCTACTGGCCATGGTGCACGTCGTCCTGCGCGACCGCGCACCGCGCCTGCCGGAATACGTCACGGGCGTGGACGCGCTCCGAGACGCGGTTGCCGAGTTCACTCCCGAGGCCGCAAGCCATTTCAGTGGCGTGCCCGCCGCCACGATCACCCGGCTCGCCCTCTCCTTCGCCGACGCCGGCCCCGCCGCCTGCTACGGCCGGTTCGGGGTATCCACCCAGCGTCACGGCACCGTGTGCCAGTGGGCCATCCAGGTGCTCAACATCATCACCGGCAACCTGGGCCGCGAGGGCGGGACACTGTTCACCGACCCGGCCATCGACATGACACGGCTGCTCAGCCCGGGCCATTTCGGCCGACGTCGCAGCCGTGTGCGCGGGCTGCCTTCCTTCGCCGGTGAGTTTCCGGTCGCCGCGCTTGCCGAGGAGATCACGACGCCGGGCGAGGGGCAGGTCCGGGCGCTGCTGACGATCGCGGGAAACCCGGTGCTGTCCACTCCTGCCGGAGCCGCACTCGGCACTGCGCTCGGCGGGCTCGACTTCATGGTGGCCGTGGACTTCTATCTCAACGAGACCACTCACCACGCCGACATTATCCTGCCGCCGACCAGCGCGCTGGAACGCGACCACTACGACTTGATTTTCCGGTCCTTCGCTGTCCGCAACACCGCGAAATACTCGCCGGCGGTGCTGCCCAAGCCGCGCGGCGCGCGGCACGACTGGGAAATCTTCCGCGACCTCGGCTCGGCCTACCAGCGCCACCTCGGCGGCGGCCGCATGCGGGTATTGCGTCGTCGCCTCAGCAGGCCCGCCCTGGCCACCGAAGTTCGGCTGCGGACACCGCCGCGCCGGCTGGTGGACCTGCTCCTGCGCTCCGGCCGCTACCGGCTGAGCGTGCGCAAGCTGCTCGCCCACCCGGCCGGGCTGGACCTGGGCCCGCTGCGGCCGGGCGTCGAACATCGCCTGCGCACTCCTGACCGCCGGCTACACCTGGTGCCGCCGCAGATCGCCGATGCCCTCGACATCTTGCGCTCCGACCTGCGAGATCCGGAGGAGCAGGGGTCGCTGCTGTTGATCGGCCGACGGCACCTGCGCTCCAACAACTCCTGGATGCACAACTACGCCCGCCTCGTCGCCGGTCCGCAGCGCCACCATCTGCTCATGCATCCGGCCGACGCGGCCCGCCTCGGACTGGCCGATGGGCCGGCCGTGCTGCGTTCGCGCACCGGCGCCGTGCGGGTGGACGTCAGGCAGACCACCGACATCATGGCGGGCACGGTCAGCCTGCCCCACGGCTACGGGCACGCGGCGGCGGACAGTCGGCTGTCGGTGGCTGCCCGCGTCGCGGGCGCGAGCGCCAACGATGTCACCGACCCGCTGCACCTGGACACCGTCAGCGGAAACGCCGCCCTCAACGGAATCCCGGTCACCGTGGAACCGCTCGACCCTCGCTAGCAAGGAACACCATGCCTCACGTGATCACCCAGCCGTGCTGCAACGACGCCTCCTGCGTGCCGGTGTGCCCGGTCGGCTGCATCCACCCCACCCCCGACGAGCCGGGCTTCGCCTCCGCCGAAGCCCTCTACATCGACCCTGCCACCTGCATCGACTGCGGCGCTTGCGTCGCCGAGTGCCCGGTCGGGGCGATCACCCGCGACACCGCGCCCGCGGCGGCACGGTTCTTGGAGCTCGCCGACGCTTACTACCAGCGCAACCCGCTTCCGTTCGGCATCCCCGACGCCCCTCCGCCCCCGGCGCGGGCCGACGGCGGGGAGCTTCGAGTCGCGGTGGTCGGCTCCGGGCCCGCGGGCGCGTATGCCGCCCTCGAGCTGCTCGAATACCCCGGCGCCACCGTCGATATGTTCGACCGACTGCCCACGCCGTGGGGACTGGTGCGCGGCGGGGTAGCCCCGGACCACCCGTCCACCAAATCCGTCACCGAGGTATTCGAGCGCGCCGCCGCCAGCGGCCGCTTCCGCTTCCACCTCAACGTCGAGGTCGGCACCCACATCACCCACTACGAGCTCGCCGCGGCACACCACGCCGTCGTCTACGCCTACGGGGCCTCCGGCGACCGCCGCCTGGAGATCCCCGGTGAGGACCTGCCCGGCAGCGCGTCCGCAACCGAGTTCGTGAACTGGTACAACGGCCACCCGGACTTCGCCGACCGCGCGTTCGACCTCTCGTGCCGCCGTGCCGTCGTCGTCGGCAACGGCAACGTCGCGCTCGACATCGCCCGCCTCCTCGTCGCCGACCCCGCGGAGCTCGCCGCCACCGATATGGCCGACCATGCACTGGCCGCACTGGCCGCCAGCTCGATCGAGGAAGTCGTGGTCCTCGGCCGACGCGGCCCTGCACAGGCTGCGTACAGCACTCCCGAACTGCTCGCCCTGACCGATCTCGACGACGCCGATGTCTTCGCGTGCTCCGACGAGGTCACGGTGGACCGCGACCAGCTCGCCGGACTTCGATCGGACCCGCTCGGGCTGGCCAAAGCGCAGGCCGCCGCGGAACTCGCGACCCGCCGCCGAGGCGCGGCGCGCCGTATTGTGCTGCGCTACTTGTGTTCTCCACTGGAGATCATGGGCGATCAACGAGTCACCGGGGTACGCGTGGCTCGCAATCGCCTCGAACGCGGCCCCGATGGTGACGTCCGCGCCGTCTCGACCGGAAGCGAAGAGATCATCGAGGCGGGCCTGGTGCTCCGGGCGGTGGGCTACCGCGGCGCTTCGCTGTCCGGCCTGCCCTTCGACCATGACCGGGGTGTGCTGCCCAACCACCAGGGCCGCGTTCTGCACGCCCGGACGGGTGAACCCATCCCCGGCGTTTACACGGCGGGATGGATCAAACGGGGCCCGTCCGGAGGCATCGGCGCCAACAAGAAATGCGCACTGGACACTGTCGCCGCACTCCTCGCCGACCATTCCGTGGGGTTGCTGCCCACCCCGGCAGCCACCCCGCAGGACCTCGACGCGCTGGTCCGGCAGCGGCAGCCCGCCGTGGTCGGTGTGCACGAGTGGAGGGCGATCGATCGGGTCGAGCGCGAGCGCGGCGCGGTTCAGGGACGGCCCAGGCGCAAACTTGCCTCGTTCCCCGCCCTGCTCGCCGCTGCTGAGGCGGACGACTCGATGCCGACGGTTCCACTGCCGATCGACGCAGACGGGTTCCATGTCTAGTACCCGCCTGTTGATCTCTGGATCGAACACCTCATGGGCCAGGCATGGATCCGATGTCCTAGCTCTGACACATGCCTGAAGTTGGACGCTGGTTTACAGCGATCCTTCGGTCGCGCTACCGGGGTCTATCGCGGCGTTCTACGATTTGCACACCGGTTCGCACAGGAGGTTCCGGGAAGGGGCCGGTAGCTTCAGAACCACCGGATAGTCATCTACCTGCGGAAACAGGGAAGTCATAGGAAGAGCCGGGCAACTTCGGGAACCTATGGCTCAAATCATTGGGAGACACGACTAGACCCGCTCGAGATAGAAGTATGCGTAACGGCCATTGTCGAGGGCGTTCTTGCCGTCCATGATGCCCATCACGGCGTGGTCGTCGATCTTCTTGAAATGGTCGTGAACGGGCTGCCCGTCGAAAACCATCGTTGCGGTGACCTCGCCGCGAAATTCCTCCATCCAGAGGCTGCCTTCGCCGTTCTCGGTGTTCGAGTATTTGTTGCCGTCAGCGTCCAAACAGACCAGAGGCTTCACGTTGGTGGCCGAATTGAAGGTCTTGCCGAACCAGTTGATGAGGGCCAACGTTCCGTTTTCCCGATGGCCGGTGTCGAACTCGCCACCTTCCCATTCGCCGATCATGAAGTCGATGGTCACAGGCTCCAGCGTGGCCCAGAACTCGTCGAGGTCCGCGTCAGGAATCAGCGAACGCCGTGGCCCGGCCACAAGACGCTGTCCGGCGCGCTCCTTGAGCTCGGAGAATTTCTTGCGGGCTGGATCGTCGCTCACGGTGCTCTCCAATCCAACGGCGGAGGCTTGTCAACACGCTATCGCGATGCACCGGCACAAGCTATCGGCAACTCGTGGCTGAAGCGTTCATCGCGCAATGCCACCACGCCGGTCAGCGTCAGCCCGGCTGCTGCCGCCACGCAAGCCGCAGCCGTCCGCCCCGTGGATCACTCGACGGTCAGTTTCGCCAGACTCGACCGCGATCGTCGGGATCGAACCGCACGCCGTCCCGGCGTCCCGCGATCACTCCCCTGCGTGGTGTCATTTCCGCAGGTCGAGGCGTGTGTTTAACGGATGTGTCCCCCTCCGGACACAGAATTGTGGCATTTATGCCCCCCATAATCGGGTCCGGGCATCGCCTGGACACTCTGTCCTGGCCGTTCACCGCCACCTGCGGGTTTGCTCCGTTCGGCGGTGGTCGATGTGACCGATGACACAGTATCTTCGCTGATCCCTTCCTTCTCCTCCATCGGGCTCACCGGTGGCGATGGCTGCGGAATCGGTGCCGGTCTGCCGATGGCGACCATCGAGCAACCACCCGCACACACCGCGGTGTACAGCGTGCGGCCGGTCGACACCAACGGGCGCGTGGTCGACAAAGCCGTTCTGCGAGTACTGGATTGGCACCCCGGAGACCTCCTATCGTGGCGGATCGCCGCGGGGCTGATCGTGATCACCCGGCCCGGCTACGGCCGCCGCGGAGTCACCAAGCATGGGCATCTATCCCTGCCCGCCCATGCACGGCGCGCCGGGGGCATCCAGCATCACGACAGGGTCCTGCTCGGCATGTTCCACCGGAGTCGCAGCCCTACGCGCGTCAGTATGAACGCTGCTAGGAGACTGGTGCTTTTCGTGCGGTGACATGCCTGTCTCGAGCAGAATGCTGGGGTGACGTTGGGGCGTGTGCCGAGTCAGGGTGATCTGCTGCGGTCGACGGTGGAGTTCTGCGCCGGCCGGGTGGGTGAAGACTCGATTTATGGTGTGCTGCACCGGGAATGCAGTCGGTTGTTCCCGGATGAGATGTTCGCTGATCTGTTCACCGATGTCGGACGGCGCAGCGTGCCGCCGATGATCGTGGCGGTGGTGATGGTGCTGCAGCGGCTCGAGGGCTTGTCGGACCGGGAAGCGGTGGAACGCTTCGCGTTCGACGCCCGCTGGGAATATGCTGCTGGTGGCCTGGATTTCGACTATCCGGGGTTCGTGCACACGGTGCTGGTCGACATGCGGGCCCGGCTGGCCCGCTCGCAGCGGCCGAACAGCGTCTTCGACGTTGTGCTCGAGGTGGCGTATCAGGCGGGGCTGGTCGGCCGGCGGCGGGTGCTGGACTCGACTCTGCTGTATGACTCGGTGGCCACGATGGACACCATCACCCTGGTCCGGTCGGCGATCCGCGGCCTGCTCACCGTTGCCGGCACCGAGCTGACGGCGGCGATGCGGGCGCAGGTCAGCAGCGATGACGACTACGCCAGCGCGGCCAAACCCGGGATCGACTGGGACGACGAGACCGCCCGCGCCCAGCTGATCGATTCCCGCGCCCGCGACGGGATGGCGATGCTCGCGCTGTTGGACGGGCTCGAACTCGATGAGCGGGTCAGCAAGGCCGCGCAGTTGCTGGCCACTGTGCTCGGCCAGGACATCACCGAAGACGATGACGGTGTGTTCGCGATCGTGCGTGGCACCGCGGCCGACCGGGTGATCTCCACCGTCGAGCCCGAGACCCGCCACGGGCACAAGACCTCCGCTCGCGGGTTCGACGGCTACAAGGGCCACATCGCTATCGATCCCGACAGCGAGATCATCACCGCCACCGAGGTCACTCCCGGCAATGCCGGTGACGCCGACACCGCCGAGGCGCTGCTCACCGACATCCTGGCCTGCGAAGCCGAAGCAAGTTCCTGCGGGGCGGCGGTGTTCGGTGATTCCGCCTACGGGGCGGGAGAGTTGCTGAAACAGTTGGACGACAACGGAATTCGCAACCAAATCTGATGCGCCGCCGCCACGGCGGACGTCGCGCCCGCGTCCGCGGGCAAGCCAAGATCGGTGCCGACTTCGGCCTGCTCGCCGCCGCGGTCAATCTCGCCCGCCTCGCCGTCCTCGGGATCGGCCACACCACCAGCGGCTGGACCGCCGCACGCGCCTGAGACCCACCCGTCCGTCCAGAATTCGTTCGTAGCCGATACCCGAATAGCAACGCGCACAACACGACACCGACGATCACTGGCCCCATCGCCACCACCGGCCCCACCCCATCGAACCGCACCAACCAGGCCACATCACTGCCGAAACAAGCCCGTTCGACACCAGCCACCTAGGCCGTGTCTCAGTAGTGGTTTGTGTTGCAAGGCGCTGGGAAGCGGTGTCCGGCCAAGGTAGCAACTGTACGTGGATATAGCGGTAGATACCCGACATCAGTCGTGAGCTTGCGGCCCTACTCGCCGGATCCAAACGCGTCGTCACCGGCTGACTGAACACACTCAATTCGGCTACTTTCAGTGCGTTGGTGGATGTCGAGATAGTCTCGGCCCGTCAATCTTTGGGGTGTTCCGCGTGGCCTGTCGGACCCGCGCGTCACGCGGTAATACAGGACGTTGCTGGTGTGCGGGAGAGGGTTCGGCGAGTCGCGCCGAATGCCGACGCACAGTTCGCCGGTCGCGGGGCGGCCCGCCGACTAGAGTTTGTCGTGTGTCAGGCTGTCGCTCGATCCTCCATGCTGGAATCGCATGAGGGCCGTCGTGTATGACCGCTACGGCGGCCCCGAGGTGCTGTCGATCGCGGAGGTCCCAGCGCCCACCCCAGGGCCGAAACAGGTGCTCGTCCAGGTGCACGCGACGTCGATCAACCTCTCCGACTGGGAGACGCTGCGGGGGACGCCGCTGTATTCGCGCATCGGCGGGCTCCGGGCACCCAGACGCCCGGTTCTCGGATCCGATATCGCCGGACGGGTCGAAGTCGTCGGCTCCGAGGTCACACTGTTCGCACCGGGTGACGAGGTCTACGGCGACAATCTCACCCTCAAGGGCGGGTTCGCGGAATATGCCGTGGTTCCTGAATCGGCGCTGGCCCACAAACCGGCGTCGCTGAGCTTCGCCGAGGCGTCGACCCTGCCACAGGCGGGGGCGATAGCACTGCAGGGCACGGCCGGCATCGCAGCCGGTATGTCGGTGTTGATCAACGGAGCGGGCGGCGGGTCCGGAGCGTTTGCGATCCAGTTGGCCAAGAGTGCCGGGGCTCATGTGACCGGGGTGGACAACGCCGCCAAACTGGCGTTCATGCGCACGCTCGGCGCCGACGAGGTCATCGACTATCTCGCTGAGGACTTCACCCGAACCGGACCGTACGACCGGGTACTCGACCTCGTCGCCCACCGGTCGGTCTTCGCCTATCGCAGGTCGGTCGCGCGTGGCGGCCGATACCGCTGCGTCGGCGGCACCACGCGCGCGTTGCTGCGGTTGACGACGGTCGGAGTGGTCGCCGGAATGGTGACCGGCCGCGGGCTCGGGGTCCTCGCGGTGAAGGAAGGGCCCGCGCACTTCACACCTCTCGCGGAGTCGTGTGTCGCGGGACGGATCGGTATCCACATCGACCGCAGTTTCCCCCTCGACGAGACCGCGAACGCGCTGGCCCACGTCGGCGCGGGACGCGCCCTGGGCAAAGTGGTGGTCGAGATCCGCTGATCGGCACCACCGGATGTTCTGAGCCGCAACCGGTCCGGCCCGCCGGCTACCACGACGTGGCCGCTTCGCTCAGCGCGGTAGGCGGCATTACCGGGCGTCGCGAACAAGGTAGATCACTTCGTCACGATCATTGGTCGCGGGCTGGCGGGCCGTCACGACATGACGTCGACCAGGACCTTGCCGACCGTGCCGCTCTCGACTGCCCGGTGCGCATCCGCGGTGCGGTGTAGCGGGAAGCGGACCAGCGGCAGGCCGTGTTCCTCGCCGACCGGGAGGGCGTCGTCGCCGAGGGCGGCGGCGACGTCTGCGACGGCCGCGGCACGAACGTCGGGACCGGCGGTGTAGAGCACTATGAACTGCAGGCGGGTGTTGCGCACCATGTGCTGCAACACGTTCAATTCGACCTGATGACCACCGTCGTTGGCGTAGGTCGAGATGGTGCCGCGCGGCCGCAGCACGGCCAGGTCCAGGGCCAGGTTCACGCCGAGCGCAACCTCGGTGACGATGTCCACGCCGTCAGCCGCGATCGCGCGGATCTCGGCGGCTGGGTCGCCCTCGCGGTAGTTGACCACGTGGTGAGCGCCGGCGGCGGTGGCCAGCCGGGCCTTCTCTGGGCTGCTGACCGTGCTGATCACGGTGGCACCGGCCCAGCGGGCGAGCTGGATCACCGCGTGCCCGACCGCCCCGGCCCCGCCCGCGGCGAGTACCACTTTGTCCGCGAGCGCGCCTGGCCGCAGCCGGCGCGGACCGTCCTCGGCGACGGTGAGTGCACGGTGTGCGGTGAGCGCGGGGACACCGAGGGCGGCGCCGACATCGAAACCGGCCTCGTCCGGCAGCGGCACGGCCTGCCCGGCCGGCACGACGGTGAACTCGGCGGCGGTGCCGGTGGCCCGGCCCGCGGCGGCCATGAACAGCCACACCCGCTGGCCGACCCGGCTCCGATCGACCCCCGCGCCGACGGCGTCGATCACACCGGCACCGTCCAGATGCGGTGTGATCTCCGGAAACGCCATGGCTTGGGCGGCGCGGGCCTGCCAGTCGGTGGGGTTGACCCCGGACACGGCCACCCGGACGCGGACCTCGCCGGGCGCAGGCACGGGCGGTTCGCGGTCGACCAGCCGGAGAATGTCGGGTCCGCCATTGTCGCGGTAGACGACGGCCTTCACGACGCCGCGCCGATCGCGACGTTGTTGGAGCGGGACTCGACGGCGTCGAGAGTGGCCAGCGCGTCCGTGTCGAAGGCGATCTCGCCAACCGCCATATTGACCTCCAGGTGGGTGGGGTCGCCGGTGCCGGGGATGAGCAGGATATTCGGCGCGTGGTGCAGCAGCCAGGCCAGGGCGACCTGGGACGGGGTCACATTCAGGGACTCGGCCACGGCGTGCACGGACGGTTCGTCGGTGACCTTGGGCAGGCTCGGGAATCCTCCGCCGAGCGGGAAGAACGGCACCCACGCGATGCCCTCGGCCGTGCACAGCCGCAGCGTGTCCTCGTCGTCGCGGGAGACGAGGCTGTAGGCGTTCTGCACGCAGACGATGCCGGCAGGCAGTGCGCGGCGCAGGACATCGAGGGTGACGCTACTCAGGCCGATGGCGCCGATCTTGCCCTCGTCACGCAGGGCCGTCATGGTCGCCAGTTGGTCGTCGAGGTCGATCACCTGGTCGCCCTCGGGACGCAATCCGGGGCCGGTGTCCAGGCGTCGGAGGTTGACCACGGGGAGCTGTTCGACGCCGAGGCTGCGCAGGTTGTCCTCGACGCTGGCCCGCAGCTGTTCGGGCCGTTGCGCGATCCGCAGCGGCACGCGCCCGCCCGGGTTGGGGTCGGCGCCGACCTTGGTGACGACCAGGACGCCGTCTTCGGGGCGCAGGGTCTGGCGGATCACGGTGTTGGCGAAGCCGAAGCCATAGAACTCGGCGGTGTCGATGTGGTCGACGCCCAGATCAACGGCACGCCGGAGCAGGGCGACGGCAACGTCGTGGCGGTCGTGCAACCGCGGCAATTGGGCCGCGCCGTAGCCGATCCGGGACACCGAGCGGCCGGCAAGGGAAGCGGTGGAGATATTGATGACGAGTCTCCTCGGTCGATGGTCGAGCGATGAAGCCACTTTATATAGAATGACTGACAGATTTCAATAGTTGTCAGTCGATTGGCAAGGTTTGACCGCTGACTCGGTGGCGACATAGGTTCACGAGGCTGATGACGTGACCAGCCAGCAAGGAGGCCCGATGCGCGGAGAGCCGCTCGACGCGGAGACGATCGTGTCGGCCACCGAGGAGATCCTGCGCCGTCACGGTCCAGACAAGACGACGGTGCTCGACGTCGCACGGCAGCTGGGCGTGAGCCACGGCAGCGTGTACCGACACTTCGCGTCCAAGGCCGCGCTCCGCGAGGCCGTGATCCGGCGCTGGCTCGACCAGGTGCGCAACGAACTCACCACCGCGGCGCACAACTCCGAACTGCCCCCGGCCGAGCGGCTGCGGGCACTGCTCACCACCATGTTCGCCATCAAATGGGCGAAAGCCAGGCAGGACCCGGAGCTGTTCGCGACTTTCCGAGTGCTCGCGGCCGAGCACAGCCGCGTGTCCTCCGACCATGTCGGCTTCCTGCTCGCCCAGGTCCGGGACATCATCACCGCCGGTATCGCCACCGGCGACTTCGCCGACGGCAAGCCGGAACTGATCGCACGAGCCGTCCTGAACGCGACGAGCCGCTTTCACGACCCCACCCACGCCGCGCAATGGCACTCCCCCGAGACCGAAGCGGACTCCACGGCAGTCGTCTCGCTCATCCTCGATGGTCTCCGGGCCCGCTGACCTCCGGGTGACGTTAGTCCGCGATGACCGGCGGCGGCTGCACTGAACTACAGCGCAGACCATCCTGTAATCGGCATTTGCGCGTGTTCCGGATGGCAGCATCGGTGTCGCTTCGTGACCTGGTACCGCTCTCCTCCAATGAGTGAGGCTGCCGCCGCTCAGTTCCGTGGGCCTGCCGCACCGACCGTCGGAGAAGCATCGACCCGTTGTCTTCGTGGGTCCCGTGATCGGCTCTCCCGCGCAGGGAACCGCAGGATCAACCGAGTCCTGCACACCATGGCGACAAGTCCAGCTGTAATCCCAGCGCGGGGCGCACCTATTACGACGGCCGGTCCTTCGGACAAGCCACAACCCGGACCTATCACCAAACAGACCAACCCCGACCTGCGGACCATGTCTTGACACGAGAGGGGAGCCATGAGCGGACGTCCGGAACCCGAGTTGGCTTGCCCCTTAGGGCCATCGGAGGTCTTATGTCGTACCGCGGCGGCGTATTTCATCCTCGAACACATTGTGGATCTCGCGGGCGATCAGGGACCCCTCGGTGAGTGGGATTTCGTGGCCGGACCGTTCGGCGATGACGTGACGTCCGCGTGGTGATCGCGCAGCGCGGTGCGCGTGCGCGGCGTTGGTTTCGGCGCGCACCGTGGCGTAGATGCCATTGCCGCCGAGTCCGCCGGAGATCGCGGTGATCGGGATGGACCCTAGGTCGGGCGGAGCGGTCCGCCAAGTGGCGAGCTCGTCGAAGTAGGTGCGGGACTGTTGCCGCCGCGTGCGGATCACGCTGGGGGTGAATCCTTCTCGCTTCAGCTCGCGGCGCACGTCGGTCGGCAGGTCGCGCCATTGCCAGCGAAACACCAACGCAAGCAAGCGAAGCCGGGCGAGAACCCCGGCTGCACCGGCAAAGATGCGCTCGGTTCGGCGCAAGCGCGGGTCGAAAATCACCTCGGCGGCTTCGTCGGTAGCGTCGACCAGCACGATGCCCGTGATCCGTTGCGGCTTGCGCGCGGCCGCGAGCCGCACGATGGGACCGCCCGTGCCGTGGCCGACGAGAATGAACGGTCCTGGCCCGAAATGGTCGAGTACCTCGTTCAGGTCCTCGGCCATGCGATCGAGGGAGCGGTCGGCTGGGTCGGGTGCGCTGCGGCCGAGACCGGAGCGGTCATAGACAATCGCCCGCATGAGCGCCGCGACGATAGGTTGCACCCGGGCCCAGGACACTCGGTTACCTGTTGCGTCTGCCTCGAATACGACAGTCGGGCCTGATGCTCCGGCGACGTAGGTTGGCCCAGGCAACACCTTCGCATGTAGCCGCCGCCCGTCCCGTGTTGTAACCCACTCCGAGATGCCCTGCGTATGTCGTTCGGTATCGGTCATCGTTTGTCACTCCCTCACGCCCATCGAACGATCGTCGCACGCATTGCGGGGACTTGTTATTGTCCTTCGTGTGCGTGGCACGGCCGACTCAGGTTAATCCGCTGTCCTAGAGGGGTTTTCGGAGTAGGCCGCCCGGCTGACCGCAGGTCGGACCGCCCGAAACCCGACCCGAGCACACCCCAGCCCGCAGTCAAGGTCCTGGGCTAGGGATATCGGCCAGCTCCCGCTCGTCGGCATAGGATGTCATGAGCCGCAGTGGATCTCATCCGCTGACCGCGCGCTCCGCGGCATGTCAGTGCCTTCCGAACGCTGGTTGCGGTCGGGTTGATCAAGAGAAGATTTTGCCGATGGACTACATCATCGATCTGAACCACGCCGCTGCCGAGATCGTCTCGCGTCTGCCTGCCTGGACCGCAGCTGGGTTACTCCCCGGCCCCATCACCTGGCGGGACGAGGCCGCGTCTTGGCCCCAGCGGCTGGAGGTCGAACGAGTTGTCATCACCGATCCGGACTCGGTCGGAGTGTTCATTCAGAGTGCCGATGAACGGAACGCCGTCAACATCGTTCTCTACCAGGGCGGTTGGGTAGATCTCGATGGCCTGGTCAACGACGTGATAACCGCGGAATGCCCAAAGATCAAAAGCGCCGAGGAGTTTGGCGTGGTGCTCGACGCCGCGATCGCATGTTTCCTGGACTCACCGCCCTGCCCATTCGAACTGGGGGCTACGCGGCCGCTCGGCCGGTTCGTATCGTGAAGTGATCGCGAGCGCTAGGAACACAGCGCTTCACCGGCACGGAGGGCTGATCCGCCATGTCTCTCGAATCCCCCTCGACCACACCCGAATACCGGCTCGGCGGCCTCTCGCTTCTCGAGGCGCGACTGCTGCCACT
Source organism: Nocardia sp. CA-119907 (assembly GCF_050955995.1). NCBI lineage: Bacteria > Bacillati > Actinomycetota > Actinomycetes > Mycobacteriales > Nocardiaceae > Nocardia > Nocardia sp. CA-119907. The sequence goes on along the minus strand of NZ_CP192091.1, from coordinate 4,778,804 downwards.
CACCCGCCTACTGGTAGCGCTGCCCTGGGCCGTGGCGACCTTGGTCATTCTCCGGAGTCTCGCGGTGTGGGTCGGCCTGTGGGCGGCCATCGCCGTCGGGGTCATACGCTGCGCGGCCTGGTTGTTCATGCGCCTGCTCTGCTGGGTACTGCCGGATGACGAAAGTCGTCGGCGCTCGGCTGCACGACACCCCGACGAGGCGGTGTATCCGCGGAAGTACGAGGAGCCCCTCGCGGCGTTGATCGCGGCTCGGCACGATGTGCTGCGCGCGGCGGGCATGCCCGAATCCCGTCTGCGACTGATGGTGCGGGATAAATCCCGAACACGCGGGATGCCTGCCCACGCACAACCGCATCGCCTGGTCGTGGTATCGATATCCGCGGTCCGTGAGCTGCCCCCGGTCGAGTTGCGGGCTGTGGTCGCGCATGAGCTCGGGCATCATGTGATCGGCGGCTGGCTTCTGCGGGCAATCGAAATACTGTGCGCGACACCGGCCCTCAAACTCTTCGGGGGCCCGACGAAACTGCTGATCGAAACGTTGCCCCGGCGGGATCGATGGACGGTGTACCACGCCCTCGTCCTGTTGATCGCCTATCCGATCCCCTTCGCCACCCTGGTAGCGCTGATGCTCCCGGCCGTCGATGTCCGCGTCGCCGTCACCCTGGCCGTACTCTGCGTCCTGCAACTGTTTCCGATGATGTGGCTCAGCTGGCGTCAGGAATACCTGTGCGACCGAGTGGCCGTCGACCTGGGTTACGGCCCCGCGCTCCGCGACACCCTGCTGTCGCTTGCCCGAAGACACGATCCGTACTTCACGCTGACCCACCCTTCCGCCGCAGCCCGCATCGCCAGGATCAACCTGCGCATAGGACGCGGGAACTTGCGTGGCGAAGCCGTCGCTGCCCCACTCGAAGCGCCCGCCGACCCCTGCTGACGGATCCGCGCGAGGTGGGATCAAGGACCGCAGCGCCGGACCGCTGTTCGTCACCCACTGCCCGTCTCGGGCCCGGAAAATACCTCGCCGACCGCGACACCTGCCCCGACACCGGCTCGGCGCGCCTGTCCTACGACCAGGCGCGCGATCTGCTCGCCGACGCCACCGCGACCAACGGGACCGGAACCGGCTGGGACCTGCACGAACTCAGGCACTCCGGCCTCACGCATCTCGGCGAATCCGCGGCCAGCCTGCTCGAACTCATGGCCAAGTCCCGCCACCGCAAACCCAAGAACCTGCGCCGCTACTTCGAACCATCGCCCCAGGCCATGCGAGACCTCACCAGCCTTCGAGGCCCAAGAGCTGAACGATGACGCTGACCAATAGCCTCTACCAGGGGATTACGCCATATCCGCCCGAAATTCGGCTGATACTACGGCAAGCCCCTCTGGGCATCGACCTGCCGGGGTTGCTCGCACACGTCGCGATCGGGCCTGCGGTGCACGAGCCCCAGGCCCGGTAGCCGGGATACGCCGCCGGCCGAGCCATTGTCGTTGCTTTCGCGCGATTATTGGCCGGAGCCTCCCTCATGGCCGGTTCGAACAGCGCGGTATGTGGCATTACCGGATGTCCCGAGCTGCGGCGCGTCCGTATTGTTCAGGCGCGTGCCCAGCGGCTATCGCCGGACGTGTCCCAAGGGGTCTCACTCGTCGTCGGGAGGTCGTGTTGCGCGTCGCCTTAAAGCTGTTCGCCAGTGGGAAGATAGATCGGCTCCGGGCGGATTCCGGCCACGTAGTCGCGGAAGGCTCGCAGATACTCGCCCAGTTCCCGCTCGTCGGCGAACCTGATTCCGGTCGGGTCGAGCCATTCCTGCGGCGTCGGGCGTCGCACGATCATGTAGTCCAGGGCTTCGCGCATCAGCACCCCGTAGGTCGGATCCCTGACGCACATATCACGCACCTCCGGGGCGTAATATCGCATTCTGCCGTCGCGGTGAATGTCCATCAGCGGCCACCACAGGGCATCGAAATGCGGGATTTCGTCCCACCACGTGGAGCGCAGGGGCTCTTCGGTCCGCGTTCGGCGGCGTGATGGCGGAACTGGTGTCGGGTAGTCGCCGGATACGCCTCTGCTGTCGATGGCGCGGATCGGTCCGGTTCCGAGGTTCACCGGCGGGTACCACACGCCGCGCCACACCGGGACGCCGAGATGGCGAGGATTCAGCGGCAGCGGCTCGGCCAGTGAGATGTCGACCGTGATTCGGCGCACGGGTGGCAACGGTCCGTCGGTCACCAGATCCGCCGCCATCGACAAACAGTCCCGCACGTCGAATCCGGTCACACCGATAGCTTTTCCGAACCATGGGGCAGGGCAGTCCCGCACGTCGAATTCGATCCAGAACCGTCGCACCATCGACATATGCGCGCGCTCCTCCTCGGTCTACCGCCGAGCGCGCAGCCGAGGGTGGACGGCGTCGCGCCCGTGGCGCGGTCCACCTCGACGATCGCCGGGATATCGCCCGCACGATACCAACGTTCGTTCGGCAACCACCACTCGATAATCGGCATAGAAAGTCGTTCTGTGCGTCGGTGGCTGGACGTGGGAACGTCTTCGAGGTGTCGAACGGCACCAGCGTTGTCCCGGGCGCGCCGTCGACGGTGACCACCAGGGCGACGGTGATGTCGGGAAGGATCATCATCCAGTCGCGATGCCGGTTCGACAGTGCGGACTCGTTGATGGAGCGGCGGCCGTGAGGGTTTCGCACGATCGTCGGCAGCAGCTTCAACGTGTCGGCGGGCTGATCGGGGAACTGTTGGCGGACGCGCTGTTGCTGGCAGATGATCAGCGCGGCAGTGGGTTCGGGGATCGGCAGTCGACGGCCGAGCCGGTTGGCTTTGGTGTTGTCGAAAACCAGGATCGGTTTTCCCTGCCCGTCGCGCTCGAGGCAGTCGAAGTTCAGTCCACAGATTTCGGCGGGGCGGCGGCCGGTATCGATGAGTAGTTCGACCGCGACACGGAACTTGCGGTTGCTGAGTTCTTCGAACTGATCCAGGTGGGCGCAGAGGTGCTGGATGACCTCGACCGGCAGGTCCTTGCCGGCCTTGTCGTGCCGATCCGGACCGGCGCCGGTGGCAGGAAGATCGACCTCGTCGATCGTGAAGTCCTCGGGCAGACCGTGCATCTGCTGGCTCGGCCGGGTCAATCCCAGAGCGCGCACCAGACGCAGCCATTGCCGGACGAACAAGACGGTGCTGTAGCGCGACGCGTCGCTGATGATCCCCTCGGACACCTGGAAGGTCAGCCGATGCTCGAGCGCGATGATGTCGGTGCCCGCGAGCACTGTCGGGTTGGCACCGTGATCCTCGCGTTGCAGCCGCAGACTTTCCGACAGTCGCGCCATAGCTTTGATCCGGGCCTGGCAGGCGTCTTTGACCGCGTGGCCGCGCCGGCGCGACATGTCGTGGAAGGCGGCGTGTTTGGTGGCCTCGCGCAGCCATGGCTGTGAGATCGCGTCGAAGCGCAGAACTCCGCGATAGCCGAATACCGTTGTGTCCCATTGATCTTTGAGCCGCTCGGTTTCCGGAGTGGACCGCACCAGTCGGACCGAGGCGTGGAAGCAGAGCAGGATCTTCCTCTGGCCTTCGCCGAACCGTGTGGGCGAGATGGCCTCGATCGTGCTCACCTGCTCGGTGCGTGCCTGATCGCAGACGATCTGGAAGTTCGGGGACGAGGTCTTCGAGCACTTGGTGACCCGCTGTTGCAGCCCGTACAGCAGTTCACCGACCACGCGCTGGGACAACCAGCGCAAACTCACCTCGCCGTCCGAGCCGGTCGTCTGCTCGGTCAGTCGCCAATGCGTCTCGTCGATCTGCGCGGCCTTTCCACTGCGTTGCAGTCGATTCCAACGCTGGTAGTGGACGTGGCAATAGGGTTGACGGCCGCGGCGGTCGTAGAAGCAGGACGCGACCGCGCAGGGGCCGCGGGAGGCCAGGCCAACGACATCCGGGTGGCGGAGGAACTGCGCCAGAGGCAGATTCAATCGTTGCTGTTGCGCCTCGTGGACAGTGCACAGACCGACCTCGGTCGACCAGAAATGCCGTTCACAACCGCCAACGAGACATCGCCCACCACGCCGGCGCCAACGGCGTGTCCGCTCAACGGATTGGAACTGGGTGATCGGCGGCTGTCCAGCATCGCTCCAACGGGTGAGGCACGTCGTACACAACCCCTGCTCTGCACCCGCTCGTGGCATCCGGCCACGGTGCAGATCCGCCAGCCCAGGATCGGGTGATCCTGCGGAAACCGCGCAATCTGGCGATCCGATTGCCAGCCGATCAGTTCGAGGAATTCCGGGGTGATCGCCGCCCACACGCTCTCAGCGATCTCCGCCTCGTCGTCAGCGCCGACTAGCACGGCGGCAAGGTGCGGGGCGCTCATCGCAGTCCCTCGCCCAGTTCGCGGGGCGTGCCGACTTGTTCCACCGCGGCACGCGATCGCTGCGCCGAGGGGTGAAGATACGGCTTCGATGACGCCGGATTCACATGTCCCAGAAGCGCCTGGATCACATCGAGCCCCGCGCCGGCATCGGCGAGATTGCTGGCGAACCCGTGACGGCCACGATGCGGTGCCACCGCCCGCTCCAACCCGGCCCGCCGGCTCAGCACCTCGAACAACTCTTTGAGCGCATCCGGGGTCATCGGCGCCCCCAACGGCGCCCAGAACAAGTTCACCAGCAGGAAGTCACACTCACTGGCCGCAGGCTGGTCGGCGCGTTCGAGCAGATACAGATCGAGCGCACGGACAACGAGGAAATCCAGCGGCACCGCCCGCGCGTACCGGGACTTCGCCCACGCCCCGTTCACGTTCTCCCTGCGCACCACATGCAGATGCGCGCCCGCAATAGGACAGTCATGAACGGTGTTGTCCGGCAACAGATGCAAGTCGCTGCGCCGCAGACCAGCCGCCTCACCACGGCGTAACCCCACCCGCGCCAGCAACAACACGATCAACCGATCTCGCGACGACCGGCACGCGCCGAACAGGGCCACGATCTCGGCGTCGCTTGCGCGGTCCACCGCAGTCTCCGCTTCATGCAACCGGTGCCGCGCCCGCAATCGGTATTGCCGCGTCGAAGATTCTCCCTTCGCCGCCAACGGCAAATCCCGGTTATCGGCCAGCTCGTAGAGTTGACTCATCACCACCTGCGGCGCGCACCCGTCGACCACCGCGAACGACAGAAGCCCCCGTGCGGCGGTGAGGATCTTGTTGATTCGTGAGTCCGACCGAACAGGCTCGCCAGCCACGCCCACCGACCTGCCCGGTGCCGGGGTGTATCGCACCCAGAGAATGAACATCCCCAAATCGCCAGCGGCCGAGGACCATTCACGCCCAGTCTGCGTGCACCACCGCACGTGCAGCACCACGCTCTCCGCGTAGGCCTGGTTGTGGACTCGGCCCGATCCCGACCGAACCGCAAATCCCGCAAGTACCGGTCTGCGACCGGAACAACGTCACAGGAATCGTCGAGCACTGTCCAATAGCTCGACCCTGACGGCATCCGAACCCGAAACGCGCGCACACGACTCCGTTCTCCCAACTCGCAGGGAGCCACAGAGCTACACGCCCAAAAAACCGTCGCAAAACCGCGCCGGAGTGTCGGCGACACAACGTCACACCACAGGCATCCGACCCCCGGAGAACGTCACTGCGGTCACTCCAGAATGACTGACCCAGTCCACGGCAACATCAGCAAACCACACCGGATCGCGGCCCAATCGCACGCGCACCCAGCCATAGAGGACCCCGGGAATCCATTCGTCGTCCCACCGGATATCGAGGCTGGCGGCCTTTTCGCCGAGAGTCACCGGATCGACGCGTGGGCGTTCCCGCATTGGATGCACCCACAGTCGCCGCGGGTCCAGGAAAACCCGCCGGGGTGGCTCGAGCCGCCGTAATTGCGACCAGCGATCCTGACTCATCGTGCGCTCACCCAGTTCTGGCGACCGCACCGGACACTGCGGTGGCCGCATTTTTTCGGATCGAGAACACGTCATCCGAGTATCGCTCAGCGGCACAAGAATACGGAGTCACCGTGGAGGTGATCCATATCGGCACACCGGTCCCTCTCGGCCACCACGACGCGAGGTAACGGCTCACATCGCCCGACAGCTCTCGCAGCAGTCGACCTCGGTTTCATCGAAATTCAGGCCGGTATCACGTAATGTCGGGGCAGGGACCCGGCAAAGTCGAGTGCACGCTGGTCGCGTCCGGCGGGGCCGGAGGGGATGGAAGATCATGGCAGGTCCGGTGGTCGGCGTGCACGGCATCGCGCAGCAGCAGGTCGGCCGGAACCAGCTCCGCGAACCGTGGCGGCTTGCGTTGGCCGACGGCCTGGAGCGTGCGACGGGACACGCGCCGGCTACGCCGCCGCCGCTGGATATCGCGTTCTACGGTGACTTGTTCCTCACCGACGCAGACACTGGTGCCGCGACGAAGTCGGTTGCGGCGGAAGCGGATTCCGTGTTGGCCGGGCTTGAGCAGTCCGAGGTGGATGATCTGTGCTCGGCGGCGGCGGAGGCCGTGTCGGAGCGCGATCTCGCGAACGCGTCGGAACAGCCGGCGAAGGGGTACACCCGGGTGCCGGTTCCGTTGCAGCGGGCGTTGGCGGCGTTGGATCGCCGGTTCGGCGCGGCCGCCGGGGTGCTCTACCTGGGTGAACTGCGCCAGGTACGTCGTTATCTGTGCTCGCCGGAATTGAAGGCGGCCGTCGACGACCGGGTCGACGCCGCGATCACCGACGAGTGCCGGATCGTGGTCGCGCATTCACTCGGATCGGTGGTGGCCTTCGAATACCTGCGCCGGAATCCGCAGCGTCGCATGGATCTGCTGTTGACACTGGGCTCCCCGCTGGGGCTGCGGATGGTCCGCACCCGCCTGCCCGACCCGGCTCACGGGGCCGCCGACGGCAAGCTTCCCTCGACGGGGGCGTGGGTGAATCTTCGTGACCCGCGCGACCCGGTCGCCTGTGCCGGAGGTCTGGCGCGCTGGTGGCCGCGGGTGCGTGATGTGGAGGTGAACAACCAGGCCGATGCGCACTCTGTCGCGCGCTACCTGAGCAAACGCGCCGCCGGAGTGGCGATCCTCGACGTGGCGCCGGAGTTGGCTTTCGATGCCTGACTATGAAGTAGACGCGGGGGTGCTTCGCCGCCAGTTCGTCGCGATAGCCACCAGCGTCTACGCTCATGATCTGCCCCCGTTACCGGGCGTGGCCGAGGAGGTCGCCACGCTGGCCGGGTGGCTATGCGCGGCGGAACTGGGCCGGCGACGGTTCGACCAGCCGCATCCGCACCTGGCCCGCAATCCATCCGAAGACGCGATCCGGGCCGCGATCCGGACTCCGCCCCGGCCGTGGACCGACTCCGACGCGGTCGCGCTGTTCGTCACCGGGCACGGCCTGGTCAGTAGCGGGTCGCACTGGATCGCGCTCGAGGACACCGATCCGAGTAGACCGATCACGTCGGCGATCCGTACCGCCGATCTGATCGGCTGGATCACCGAACATCGCCCCGGGGTGGATCATCTGCTGGCCGTGTTCGACATGTGCCACGCCGGCGCCACCGCCGCCGATGCGGTCCGGTTCGAGGTCGAGTTCCCACCCACCTGGGTCGTCCTGGCCAGCACGACCAAGGACCGGACCGCACGGACCGGAGCACTCACCGCGGCCATCGCCGGATTCCTCCAGGACCTGGCCTCGCCGCAGGGCCGGCGGTTCGGCAACGAATCCCACCTGAAGGTGGGCGACTTCCTCGAACAGGTCCAGCTGCGCCTCCGCCGGGCCGGGCAACGACTGGCTTTTCTCAGCTCCCCCGATCTGGCCACGAGAAGTCCGTGCCTTCCCAATCCGCATCATCGGCCCGACGACGCGGCACCGACCCGACCGGCGCGGCGAGAACTGGCCCTGCGCGCCGAGGACGTCCGCTCCCATTGGGGACCGCGCTCGCGGGGCGTGGCGGCACAGGACGATCCGGGCTGGCTGTTCACCGGCCGGGCGCGATTGATGCGCCAGCTCATCGAGGCGACCGAGGCGCCGCCGCACACCACGCTCGTCACCGGCAGCGCGGGGTCGGGTAAGTCCGCTGTCCTGGCCCGGCTGGTCACCCTGGCCGACCCGGCCTTCACCGCCGCATACGCCACGCGGGTCGCAGCGATCCCGGCCGATCTGCGCCCCGCGCCGGAAGCCGTGGATGTGGCCGTGCTCGCCACCGGGAAGCTTCCGCACGAGGTCCTGGCCCAGATCTGCGACGCATGCGGGGTCGAACCACCGGGCACCGCGGCCCCCACGCTGGCGGAACTGCGCACGGTCTGGTGGAGCTGGGTGTCGCTGCGCCGTGACCCCGTCACCATCGTGGTCGACGCCCTGGACGAGGCCGCCGACCCGCACAGCCTGCTCGACGACGTGCTCGTACATCTCGAACCGCCCGAGACGACCCGGCGTGTGCGGCTCGTCATCGGCATCCGCTCCCCCGGCGGGGACGAGGTCACCAGCGGTCCGGTGTTGGCCGACCTGGCCGAAGTCAAGCTCCGTGCCATCAGGCTGCGTGTGGACCGCAGCCCGCTGTGGATCCACACCGATCTGGTCGACTATGTCGCCGACCTGCTGCACACCACGAAAGGCTCCCCCTACCGCAGCGCGCCGCCCGCCGTCGTCGCCACGGTCGCCCGAATCATCGCCGCGAAGGCGGGCACGTCCTATCTGGTCGCCCGCCTCGCCGCCGGTTCGCTAGCCGCCCGCGCCGAGGTCATCGACCCGGCCGACCCGTCCTGGGCGGCCGCCCTCGACGACGGTGTGGTCGGCGTATTCCGTGACGACCTGCACACCAGCCTGGCCGACCCCCGCGATCGCGAACGCGTCGTATATCTGCTCGGCGCGGTCGCGTTCGCCTACGGCCGAGGTTCGCCGTGGTACAAGATCTGGCCGCTGGTCGCCAACGCGGTCGCCGATCACCCCGAACGCACCTACGGCGACGGTGACATCGCCTGGCTGCTCGACTCCCGCCTCAGCGGCTACCTCGTCACGGACACCGAAGACGACACGACCGTCTACCGGCTGTTCCACGACGCCCTGCGCGACACGCTCCGCCGGCGACGGCACGACCTGCTCGCAACCACCACACGCACGAACGGTGACGACCGGGTCGCTGCCGAGGCCCGCATCGCGCACGCCCTCACCCCGCTGGCCCGCGTTCGCGAGTACGACGGGCATCCGGTCCCGCCGCCGGCATACGTCCGCCGTCACCTGGTGGAACACGCCCACGCCGGCCGTGTACTCGACGACCACACGATCCCCGCGCAATTCCTGCCCTACCTCGACCTCGCGCGGCTGCGAAAGGTCCTCGGCACCGTCGACGCGGCCGAGCGTGCCGGCGCCGCGGGACTGACCTTTCTGCCCGTCCTGAGCAAGTCGAGCCACGCGTGGGACTGGCACCACCCGACCGTGAACGCCGCGACGCTGACCTTGTGGGCGGCGCTCACCGATACCCCGGTACCAGCTCACTTCGGCGGTCCGTGGCAGTTCCGGTGGGTCGCCTACCCACCGGATCCGAGCGAGATCGTCGGCCGCCACATCGGCCGGATACAGGTCGCGGCCTCGGCCACCCTGGCCGACGGCCGGGTGGTCGCCCTCACCCTCACCGAGTACGACGTGTCCGTCCAGGTATGGGATCTCGCCACCGCCACCCCGGCCGGACCGCCACTGCCCGGCACCGGCGGGGTGCTGAGCATGGCCACCGCGACCCTGCCGGATGGACGGGTGGCCGCCGTCACCGGCTGCGGCGACAACACGATACGAGTATGGGACATCGCGACGGCCACGTTGCTGCGTGAACTGCCCACCGACAACATCTACGGGGTGCGCTCGGTGGCCACCGCGGCCCTTCCGGACGGGCCGGTCGTCGCGATCACCGCCAACGGCGACGAGGTGCTGCAGGTGTGGGACCTGACCACCGGCGTTCCGGACTGTCGCCTGCTGACCCGCCCCGCCCGTTACGGGTCGGCGCTGGCCACCGCCACCCTGCCCGACGGGCGGGTCGTCGCCCTCACCGGTGGCGACGACAGAGCGCTACGGGTGTGGGACCTCGCCACCGGCACAGCGCTCGGTGTGTTGGGCAAGGGTATATCGACTTTCGCCACCGCCACCCTCCCGGACGGGCGGGTGGTCGCGGTCACCCGCGGCTACGACGCCACCGTGCGGGTGTGGGACCTCGCCAGCGCCGACCCGATCGGCAAGCCGCTGACCAGCCGCGCCCGCGATGGCGTGGGCACCCGCAGCGTAGGCGCGATCGCGACCGCTACTCTGCCCGACCGGCGAGTGGTCGCGATCACCGGCGGCGACTACGACACGATATGGGTGTGGGACCTCACCACCCAGACCGGCCGGCCGATCACCGGCCGCCACATCCACGATGTGGAGTCCCTGGTCACCGCCACGCTCCCGGACGGACGCGCCGTCATGGTCACAGGGGGCTACAACGGCATCCTCCGGATGTGGGACCTCGCCACTGTCACCGCACCGCAGCGTCGACCACGGAACGTCCGTCTCGCCGACGTCGAGGTGGTTGCCACCGCCACCCTCCCGGACAGAAGAGCGGTCGTGGTCACGCTGGGCAGCGACCACACGATGCGGGTATCGGACCTCACCACCGGACGGCTCATCCGGTCGCTGACCGACGCTGGCTCGGTGGGCGCAGTCGCTACCGCCGTGCTGCCGGACGGGCGGACCTTCGCTGTCACCGCGAGCTCAGACATGTTGTCGATGTGGGACGTCGCCACCGGCCTCCGGATCGGTCAGCCGATGACGGGCAGCGACGCGGTGGACGCCGTGGCCACCGCGGTATTGCCCGACGGGCGGGTGCTCGCGGTCGCGATCGGTGACTATGACACAGTACGCGCGTGGGACCTCACCGCGGGCCTCCCGGTGGGCGAGCCGATGATGCACGACGACGGGGTGCTCGCGGCGGCGACCGCGACCCTTCCCAACGGGCCTACCGTCGCGGTCACCGGCGGCTACGACGGCATCCTCCGGATGTGGGACCTCACCACCGCCACCCCACTCGGCCGGCCGATGAGCGAAAACCATGCAGGCGAGGTGGGAACCCTCGCCACCACCACACTCCCGGACGGACGGGTTGTCGCGGTCGCAGGTTACGGCAGCGGCGACGTGCGGATGTGGGACCTCACCACGTGTCTCCCGGTCGGCAAACCGATGACCGGCCACACCCGGTGGCTGACAGCGGTAGCGACAGTTACCCTCCCGGACCAGCGCGTGGTCGCGGTCACCGGCGGCTACGACGCCACAGTGCGGATATGGGACCTCACCACCACCACACCCATCGACGGACACCTCACGATCCCCTCCGCCCGCATTACCTCGATCACCGGATACCACCTCGACGGACCCGGCGTGATAATCGCCAGCGAGCAGGTCACCGCAGCCATCGACCTCGTCCCGCTATCCGCCGACAACACAACGGAATTCAACACCGCAGCACCGCCCGACACTGCTCGGCAATGAACGCCGCGCGATCGGTCTGTCCAGCCTGAGGTGTAACTCCGTGCAGCGTCGCGGACGCGGACGCTGTAACCGATTGGCTGGTCGCGCATGTCACCCAGAGCGAGAGATCGGCCTATCAGGTCCGTGCGCGGCTGCTTGCGCATCGGCGTGCCGAGTGGATCGAGCCGCCTACCGGCGGCCGGATTGATCGCGTGGTCCGGTCGACGTCGAGCCGCGGGGAGGAGCTGCTGTTCGAGCGGGTTGCGTCTCGGTTACCGGACGAGTCAGCTGGCCGGATGTTCGCGTTGATCGGCGTCGGCGGCAACGAAGCCGAGACCGAGGACGGCCCGACGGTATTCGCCGCGATCCGATCCGACCCTGGCGCGGCCAGCTTGAACACGATGACCAGCCAAACTGCACCCACGGCGGAGGATTCCGTTCCGTGCACCCGGATGTGCAGGGGTGGCCGGTGCAGAGTGGTCGCGTGCCTGCGGCTCTTGGGCGCGGAGGGACGTCCGGCCAGATATTCCCAACCGTGGGATTCGACATACTCCGAACTACAGTTCGAACGCCCCGAATCCGAAGAGGTTTGTCGATGACCCGCACCACGCCACCCCGAGCCGTCGATATCGCAGCCGCGTGTCCCGCACTGGCGCCCCTGGCTCGTCCCGCGACCCGGCTACACCCGCGCAGCGGCACACCGTCGGTATACGACAGTTCGATCGGCGGCCCTTTGCTATGGCCGGCCGACGAACCGTGGCCACACTGTCACGGGCCTCACTACTGGGACTGCTTGACAGACCCGTGGAATCCCCACAGGCTCAACCCGTTACAGTCGTTGGTGGAGGCCAAGCTCGCGGACCACAATCCCGCACCCTGGCAGCAGGTAGCCGATGAACCGAATGCCATGTTGCCGGTGGCGCAACTGTATACGCGTGACGTCCCCGGTTTACGTCCGCCACCGGGCAAGGATCTGCTGCAGATACTCTGGTGCCCGTTGGACAACGCCGACGCCATGCCGGAGACCACGCTGGTGTGGCGCACCGCCGCCGACGTCACCGACATCCTGAATACCCCACCGGTACCGGCAGCGGTGGATTTCGGCTACGACTACATACCCTTGCCGTGCACGCTGGAGCCTGAACGTATCATCGAATACCCGAGCGATTTCGAAGAACTCGGCAGTGCGCCGCTGCAGCAGATGCGACAGTGGGCGAGCCAGCAGCAAACCGAGATCGATCCGGATGACATCGAGAGCTGGTTCATCGACAACATATGCGTTGCACCCGGGTGGAAGGTCGGCGGCCATATCCGGTGGGGCACCACGGACCCCTTTCCACAGCCATGCCCCACCTGTGGTACCGAGACCGAACCGCTGCTCACCGTCGCCTCGTGCGAATGGGACGCCGGAACCCACAGCTGGATTCCCTACGAAGATCAGGCCCTCGCAGATGACTACAGCACGACCATAGACCCCGACATCACAATCGCTCGCGGCTACAAAATGATCCTTCGCGTCTGCCCAGCCTCACCCGATCACCCCCACATCCAACTGATGCAGTAGGCCCATATCAATGGCCAACCAGTCAGCCTGCGATGGCCACTGACACGGATGTGGTGTCGCGGGCCGGCGTCGCCGCGAGGGCTCAGATTTCTTGGGGAGCCATGCCGCAACCGCGTTGGGTGGCAGGCGTAGTTCGACCCAGTTTGTTGTGGTCGCTGCCGTCGTCATCGCCCGGGATGGCGTCAGCGCGGAGCCAGCCGGTATCGATGATTTGTGTGATATCCGTGACCGGGATCCCCTCGACCACATCGAGGGTGACACCGCGAAGTACCGGAGGCAACGCCGCGAGGGCTGCTCGCGTGAGGTACTGGCGGCCCAACCGATTCCGTCGTCATCTGCCCGACCGATTGTGCTAGCGAATTCCGACGTCGTTCGTCGACCAATTCCGACACCGCGTCGGGTCCGTGCGAAGTGGGTCGTGACGGTGAAATTTGGGTTCTGGCCCAACAGTGTTAGTCGGGACGGATGCTGGTCTGCGGCGTTTCGAGAACCAGCCCATCGCAATACCTTTCGTGATCGATCGGGCACTACACGGCCTGTTCTGCGCGCCCCTCGAGACGACAACTTTATGCCCACCCGCCATCCAGGTGGTGCAACTTGAAGCCGTGCCCGACGACTTGCTAGAGACCGATGTGTATCCCGGTCTACACCGGCGTTTACTTCGGAGGACCTACCGCCATGGCTTGCCGATGCCCTGTCGCACGCAACTCGGCATAGTGCGCTGTCGGACAGGCATGATCGGTTCCAAATGCGGAGCGCTGCTTGAGGTTTGATCATGGTTCGGGTGTTCTGATCTTGGTTTGATGGCCCGTCGCCGACCCGGTCCAGATCAGGCGAGGTCGAATCGGTCGTTGTCGACCACCTTGACCCATGCGGCGACGAAGTCCTTTACGAACCGCTCCGCGGCGTCGTTTTGCGCATAGACTTCGGCCATCGCGCGCAGCACCGAGTGCGAGCCGAAGACGAGGTCGTTGGCGGTGGCCGTCCACTTGGGCTCCCCGGAGGACCGGTCGAAACCCTCGTAGATGTTCTCCGCCGACTTCGACGCCTGCCACTCCGTGCGCATGTCGAGCAGGTTGACGAAGAAGTCGTTGGTCAGCAGGCCCGGGCGTTCGGTGAGCACACCGTGCTTGCTGCTGCCGTAGTTGGCGCCAAGAGCGCGCAGACCGCCGATCAGTACCGTCATCTCCGGAGCTGTTACATCGAGCATGTACGCGCGGTCGAGCAGCAGACGCTCTAGCGGAGCCTTCTCGCCGGACCGCACATAGTTGCGGAACCCGTCGGCCCGCGGTTCGAGCACCGCGAACGAGTCCACATCGGTGTTGTCCTGCGTGGTGTCGGTCCGTCCGGGTGCGAACGGCACCGTGATGTCGTGACCGGCGTCCCTGGCCGCTTTCTCGACCGCCGCGGATCCGGCGAGGATGATCAGGTCGGCCAGTGACACCTTCTTACCGCCGGCGGCCGAATCGTTGAACTCGCGCTGGATCTGCTCGAGCACGGGCAGTACCTTCGCCAACTCGGCGGGTTCGTTAACCTCCCAATCCTTTTGCGGCTGAAGCCGAATCCGGGCGCCGTTGGCGCCGCCGCGCTTGTCGGTGCTGCGGTAGCTCGCTGCCGACGCCCACGCGGTCTTGACCAGCTGCGCGACCGAGAGGCCGGAGTCGAGGACTTTTCGCTTCAGCGCCGCGACGTCCTGTTCATCGACCAGTTCGTGATCGACCACCGGAACCGGATCCTGCCACAGCTGCGGCTCGGGAACCCACGGCCCGAGATAGCGGCTGAGCGGTCCCATATCACGGTGCAGCAGCTTGTACCACGCCTTGGCGAACGCCTCGGCCAGTTCCTCGGGGTGATCCAGCCAGCGGCGGGTGATCTCCCGATAGGTCGGATCTTCGCGCAGCGACAGGTCTGTGGTCAGCATGGTCGGGGTTCGGGCGGGCCCGCCGAACGGATCCGGAATCGCGCCCGCACCGCCCTTCGCCTTGTACTGCCACGCCCCGGCCGGGCTCTTGGTCAGCTCCCACTCGTAGCCGTACAGGTTCTGCAGAAAGCTGTTGTCCCACTTGGTCGGCGTGGCGGTCCAGACGACCTCGAGACCGCTGGTGATGGCGTCCTTACCCTTGCCGGTACCGTAGGAACTCTTCCAGCCCAGGCCCTGCTGCTCGAGCGGGGCCGCTTCGGGTTCGGGACCGACGAGGTCGGGATCGCCCGCACCGTGGGTCTTGCCGAAAGTATGGCCGCCGACGATCAGTGCGACGGTCTCCTCGTCGTTCATCGCCATACGGCGGAACGTCTCGCGGATGTCCCGCGCGGCGGCCACCGGATCCGGGCGGCCGTTGGGCCCTTCCGGATTCACATAGATCAGACCCATCTGGACAGCGCCGAACGGTTTCGCCAGATCCCGGTCACCGCTGTAGCGCTCATCGCCGAGCCAGGTGTCCTCCGGACCCCAGTACACCTCTTCCGGCTCCCAGATATCGGGGCGGCCGAATCCGAAGCCGAAGGTCTGGAAACCCATCGAATCGAGAGCGACATTGCCAGCGAAAACCAACAGGTCCGCCCAGGAGATCTTGTTGCCGTACTTCTGCTTGACCGGCCACAGCAGCCGACGGGCCTTGTCCAGACTGGCGTTATCCGGCCAGCTGTTGAGCGGCGCGAAGCGCTGCGCGCCCTGACCGCCGCCACCGCGCCCGTCGGCGATTCGGTACGTACCCGCCGCATGCCAGCTCATCCGGATGAACAGGCCACCGTAGTTGCCGTAGTCCGCGGGCCACCAGTCCTGCGAATCTGTCAGGACCGCGGCGACATCGACCTTCAACGCGTCGACATCGAGCTTCTTGAACTCCTCGGCATAGTCGAAATCCTCGCCCAGCGGGTTGGACTTGGACGAATGCGCGTGCAGCACCGACACATCGATCTGTTCAGGCCACCAGTCCATGTTCGTGCGGGGCCGATGGTCGGTCTGCGGAGTCGGGGACGGGATGGCCGGGTTCTCGCTCTCACTCGCACTTCGAGTTCCGGCCTCGGGAGCGGGTGGGCGGCTATCGGATGTCATGACATTCCTTCCTGAATAGGTTGTGGTCAGGACGTGATGAACCGGCGTGTGATGCGACGCAATCGGGACACAGGCCCCAGTAGATGACCTCGGCCTCGTCGATGGCGAAGCCGCTGTCGTCGGACGCGGTCAAGCACGGAGCCTCGCCGACCGCGCAGTCGACATCGGCGATCGATCCGCACGCCCGGCATACGACGTGATGGTGGTTGTCACCGACCCGTGTTTCGTAGCGTGCGACCGAGCCGCACGGCTGAATACATCGCAGCAGGCCCGCGCCGGTGAGCACGCGCAACGAGTCATACACCGCCTGGTGCGACACCGCTGACAGGCGAGATCGGACGGCGCGGATGATCGAATCCGTGTCGGCGTGCGGGTGGTCGTGCACCGCACTCAATACCGCGACACGCGGAGCGGTCACCCGAAGCGAAACTCCCCGCAGCATCTGCTGGAATTCCGTGGCCGTAGGCACGCCCAGAGTCTTGTCCGCTTTCTGGAACGAGTCAAGCATCGCCACGTGGTCGAGGCACCTCGACTATCTTCCCGGTGGCTTGGTTGTGCTCCATATACCGGTGGGCCGCGACGATATCGTCCAGGCCGAATACACGGTCGATATTCGGGCCGCATACCTCGGCCTCGACCTCGTGCCGTCCCCCTCCACCCGGTTACGACACCGCTATCGATCCGCAAATACTACCGGAACCGACCCCGCGGGGCCGCTGACCTGAACCCACTGCACCCGACCGCTACCCCCACACACCGGCATGCCACCGGTGACGATGATTGCTCCCTGATCCGGCTCTCGCATGATCAAGAGGGCAGCGCGCTTGATGAGCATCGTCTCTCGGCGGTTCGACCGATTCCTCGGCCAGTGTCAGGATAATGCTGACGTAGCCTCCTGGCACTCGGATCCCTTGAGCCCTAGTGAGATTCGGATGAGCAATGAACGCGCGAGGGACGTGTTCTCATCCGTGACCGTGCCGCTTGGCTACTTCACGCAGCGCATCGTCGAGATTGGCGAAGGTGTCGAAGCACGCGGACATGCCGTTGGCCGCGATCACATGGTCCACGCACTCGGTGCCGGTGACGAGGTACATCTCGTGGGTGTGCTGAGACCATGCCCGTGCGTCGTCGAGCACCTCCAGCCCTGCCACACCGAGAAAACCGAGTTCCGAAAGGTCGATGACGATGGTCGATGCGGCGGTGTGCAGCGTTGCGAACAGTTGCCGCTCGAACTCCACCTCGGTACCCAAGTCGACCTCACCGAGCACGCTGTACAGCGTGACACCGACACACGACCGGGTTCGGACGAGGCAGACCCTGGTCGTCGGAGTACGCCCGTCGGCGAAGATATGGCACGGTGTGCGAATTCTGGAATCGATGATCCGACGACGCCCGCCTCGGCGCGGTTGCTCCTTGCTACTGAAGCAGATTGGTGGCCACCCCAGGCAGCCCATCGAGTAATCAGCCAGGCAGCGTGCATTCACGATGCCACCGTGCTTCCGAATGATCAGTTGGCTGTGGGAATCGAAGACCCCGCTACACGTCGGTCATTCCGAGGATCCGGGTATCCGCCGAGCATGATCCTCTTGCGGGCGCCGGGTGTATATCGACCTCAGGCAGACACCGCACTGTTGATGCGGGCAATGGGGGCTGCGGCGATACCACCCGGCCGCCGGGTGTTGGACCTGTGCAGCGGAACCGGCGCGGTAGCCATTCACGCGAGCCGGGCCGGAGCGAAAAGTGTAACCGCCGTGGATATTTCGCTCGCGGAGGTCGTTTCGGCATGGCTCAATACCCGGCTGCGCGGTGCCCGCATCGACTGCTGTTCGGCGACTTCGCCCGCGAATTGCGCAACCGCAGCTTCGACGTCGTCCTGGCGAACCCGCCCAATGTCCCGGGGCCGGATCCACCGCCGGCTCACGGTCGCGCTCGCGCCTGGGAGGCCGGGCCCACCGGCCGGGCGGTCCTCGATCCGCTCTGCGATTCACTGCCGCGGCTATTGCGTCGACGCGGGATCGGGCTTCCGTGCTCTGCGATGCCGAACTCACCGTCCACCGCCTGCGCGACCTCGGGCTCAAAGCGGCGGTGGTCGCTCGTGAAGGCGTCGAATTCGGTCCTGTCCTGCGCAAGCGTGCGCCATGGCTGGAAGCGGCCGGTCTGATCGAACCTGGCCGACGATACGAGGAACTGGTGGTGATCCGTGCCGATCGGATCCAGACGTAACCCGCGCCGAATTCGCTGGCGGATTGCCTGTTTCCCGTGCTGGTGCACGGGTAGGGCAAGAGGGAGTCGACCGCCTGGGTGAGAGGAGTCCAGATGAGAGCAGTGACCTGGCAGGCACCACGCAAAGTTGCGGTCGAGGATGTCGCCGATCCGCGGATCGAGGAACCCACCGACGCGATCGTGCGGGTGACATCGTCGGCGATCTGCGGATCGGATCTTCACCTGTACGAGGTGCTCGGCGCGTACCTGAACGTCGGCGACGTACTCGGGCACGAGCCGATCGGCATCGTCGAGGAAACCGGCTCCGCGGTCAGCACACTCGAGCGCGGCGACCGGGTCGTCGTGCCTTTCCAGATCAGTTGCGGCGACTGCTATATGTGCGCCTGTGGGCTACCGACCCAATGTGAAACCACACAGGTTCGCGAATACGGGAGCGGCGCGGCGCTGTTCGGATATTCGAAGCTGTACGGCCAGGTACCGGGCGGGCAGGCGGAATACCTGCGGGTGCCGCATGCCGACGCCACGCACATCAGCGTGCCGCACGGCCCGGACGACACCCGGTTCCTGTACCTATCCGATGTGCTGCCCACCGCGTGGCAGGCGGTGGAATACGCGGCCGTGCCCGCAGGCGGGTCGGTGACAGTACTCGGTCTCGGACCTATCGGCGATATGGCCTGTCGGATCGCGGCGCATCGCGGGTTGCGGGTGATCGGGGTGGACCGAGTGCCGGAGCGGTTGGCCAGGGTAGCCGCACGCGGTATAGAGGTGATCGACTGCGATGTTGATTCCGCACTCGGTGACGTCATCCGCGAGCGCACCGACGGCCGTGGCACCGACGCAGTAATCGATGCGGTCGGCATGGAGGCGCACGGGTCACCGGTCGCGGCGATGGCGCAGCGCGCCGCCAATTTGCTGCCCGATCCCGTCGCGCGGCGCCTCACCGATACGGTGGGAGTGGACCGGCTGGCGGCGCTGTACAGCGCGATCGATATCGTGCGCCGCGGCGGAACGATATCACTCGTCGGTGTCTACGGCGGCATGGTCGATCCGATTCCGATGCGGATCCTGTTCGACAAACAGATCCAACTGCGCATGGGCCAGGCCAATGTAACCCGCTGGGCGCCCGAGATTCTGGCGCTGCTGGGTGACGACGATCCGCTCGGCGTGGAAACCTTTGCCACCCACCGGCTTCCGCTGTCGGAGGCACCCGACGCCTACCGGATTTTCCAGCACAAGACCGACGGCGCGGTGAAGATCGTGCTCGACCCGACCTGAAGCGCGGTACGACGGCGAGTCCTGATAGGCGTCACCGGCAATGTCGAAGAGCACGCGTGGAGCCGAGCTATCAAAGCTGGAGGTGCCATTCCGGCAACACGGCTTGGATGTTTCGGCACACTGTGCACCGTCGCTGCACGCCCCGGTCACCGCGGCGGTGCCCAATCTGCGACGCCTCGAATGGTTCGTCGACCATTCCCGCATGGAGCCAGGCCTGGTCCAGGCGCCCCTGCGGTTGCCGACGGTGGCCTGCCACCGCCCACCAGTCGGACCGAATGCGGCATGTCTCTCGCCGAAACTGCTGTCCCCTACCAGATTTCATGACGACATCGGCGCAGTAACGCGGTCAGCGGTCTCGAGCACAGCACAAATGCAACCAATCGGCGACGCTCGCATCAGCCCGCCGGACGAACGCACCATTCGCTACGACCGGTTCACCGCCGCATTGTGTTAATGCCTACGCTCCCAGAACTAGCCGCTCTGCGACACCAGCCACCGCAGGCATTGCCGCGCCACATCCTGAGCCGACCACGCCAGTTCGAACTCCGATAACGCCAGACGTCCATCCCGCACTGGAGCGCCGCTCATTCACCGCCCGGTGAAGGCCACTCGCTGGGCGACTCACCGGTCGACATGAAGATCGTGCAACAGCCGACTTGCATGGCATCGCCGAAATACCGGTGTCGGCGGCGCGGTCGTCTCGATGCCCGACGGAGTGGTTTGTCCAGCTTGCGAGGTGTTTGCTGCCCTCTTCCAGGGGTAAGGCCGCAGCAGCGCAATTCGCGCTGACCGTACTACTTGCCCAAGGAGACGATCGTGGAAGCAACGTCGATCAACACCACCGATGATGTCGTCACGTTCCTTATCGAACAGCACTCGCGCATCCGCGAACTGTTCGCCCAGGTCGAGCAGGCCCCGACGGCGGAACAGCGGGAGCAGAAGTTCTACGAACTTCGCCGCTTGCTAGCGGTCCACGAAACCGCCGAGGAAGAAATCATCCACCCGCGCTTCCGGCGAGAAGTCCACGACGGCGCCGACATCATCGAGGCGCGTCTCGAGGAAGAGAACAAAGCCAAGCGCCAGCTCGCCGATATCGAAGCGGTCGACATCGATTCTCCCGAGTTCGACGCCAAGCTCGCGGCCCTGCGCGATGGAGTGCTCGCACACGCCGAACACGAGGAGCACGAGGAGTTCAACAGGTTGCGTTCCGAGCTGGAACCCGACGAGCTGGCGCGCCTTCGCAACGCGGTGAAATTCGCCGAAGCCATGGCTCCGACACGTCCGCACCCCGGTGTCGAGTCCGCGAGCGCGAATCTGCTCGTCGGACCATTCGCGGCCATGATGGACCGCGCCAAAGACGCCATCAGCAAACCACGCGGGAAATGATCCTCGGCCCCGCGCTTCCGGGCCTGGCGCGGGGCCGCGTACTGGTTCGCTGTCACCGGAGCGAACATGGCCACCTCCAGCATGGGTTGTGGCCGCGTTCGACCACGT
The DNA here is from genome assembly GCF_050955995.1 of Nocardia sp. CA-119907. Taxonomy (NCBI): domain Bacteria; kingdom Bacillati; phylum Actinomycetota; class Actinomycetes; order Mycobacteriales; family Nocardiaceae; genus Nocardia; species Nocardia sp. CA-119907. The sequence continues at coordinate 4,757,710 of NZ_CP192091.1, read as the reverse complement.
GCTCCTCCCCCGATCCAGCTTCGAGTCCAGCAGTGAAACACCCGTGTCCGTCCCGAACTGTGCCACCGATCGGGCGCGCGATTGGCATGAACCTGGAAGCTCAGTCCCCCTGGGTGCGGATTGGGCGTAAGGGATCGCGCGGCACTCCACCGCTGCCACCACGGCCGCTTCGCCTTACAACGCCGTCGGGGGCCGGACACCGCGCGATATTAACGCCGACCGCTGGACACCCATGACTGCGCGACTGAATCAACCACAGCAAAAACAGGGATCAGCCGCAAGTCATCGCCTCCGATATGCGATGTCAGGGCCCACACCAACAGGCGCCGCCGACATCGCCGACGCAAGGAGAGCTCTACACCGTGGGTGGCGCCACTGATCACCAATCGGCCGGATATGTAGCGCTGTTGGGTGATTGCGGCGCCGATGGGGATTTCCGGTGGATTCCAGCGCGCTGATTGCAGAACATTCGCCATCATGTCGAACTGCCAAAGCCAGCACAGCCCCTCGTTTCGGCGCTGCGCACGGCCCTCGTTGTTGCTCCATAGCTGTCTGGCGGGGAGAGTGCGCGCAGTGATCGCGACGGAGTAACCGCAGCATAGCGTTGAAAACCGATCTTCTATATTTCTAAATAGACTGTTACACAACCTATTTCGTTCCAGATTTGATGCTTCCGCATGTTGGCGGGTTGCGGTTCGGAGCGTTGTGAGTGGGTAGGCGTGAGTGTGGGTCGCGGTTTCGCGTCCACATCGGAACAAGGAGGAAGGTCTGAATGATGCCTGATCCCAACAATCCCGGCCAGTTCGGCTACCGCTCGGACACCGAACAGCAGGCCAGCCGCGGCGGCCAGGCCAGCAGTGGCAGCTTCGGCGAATCCAACGCTGCGGACCCGCATGAGGCCGGTCGCAAGGGCGCCGAGGCTCAGCCCCTGGAGGCCAAGATCAAAGGCGGACAGCACAGCCATGGCGGCCGCTGACAATGCTCGATAGCCAGGGGCTGGGTTCGTCAGAACCTTGCCGCTGCCCATTGGTATTGGCCGGCCCGGCGTACAGGCGTCGCGAACGGCCGCCGTATGAGGGCCATCCAGTCATATCGGCTGCGGAACCAGGCATCGATGGCCTGACGGGGTTTCGCGGTCGATGGCACGGGTAGCGCCGAAATGTCAGTGGAAACAACAGGAAAGGTATTGAAGCGATGGCTGCATCAACCGAGACCGGTGACGTGACCGGCACTCTCGACAAGGACTACAACCTCATCTGGTTCACCGAAGCGTGTTTGAGTAACGCGCTGCGGATGCAGACCTACGCCCGGGACGCCGACCGCGCCGGTGATGCCGAATTGGCGGACTTCTTCCGGCGTGCGCAGGGCGAAAGCCGCAAAGGCGCCGAGCAGGGTAAGGAACTGCTCCGGCAGCGACTCGCTCGATAGTGGAATCGCCCTCGATCGGAGCACGACCCAGCAATGCTTGACCAGCACAACGTGTCTCATCCCGAGGAACGAGAACTCGACGCGACCGTCAAGGGCGACGGATGATTCATCGACGAGTCATACCGCGCCGGGGCCTTGGCGGTGTGTGATCGCCCGTTGTTCATCATCGGCATCGGTCGGCACGGATGACCACCAGTTACTCATGTCGTTGTCCGGCGTGGACGAGGCGGCAGGCCAGCAGCCAGTCGGCGCAACGGCGCCGCATCGGACCGTACGAGATGCTCGCTCTGGCGATGACCGCAGTTTTGAGTCCTCCTGGCATGCCTGAGTCGACGTAGTGTCGGCGCCGCACGGTGCGGAATGCGCTATGAGCAACATTCCTGTGCCCGAAAGCAATTCGGGAGCGAGCCAGCACGGGCATCGATCGCTGAACGGCCGTCGTGCCCGGCGTCCCAGATCGCGCAATCCCCGTGACAGCGCCTCGGCTGCGGGGGCACATAGGGTGAATTGGTCACAGTCACATCGAAGCGACTGCCACGCAATACTTTTCGGAAACGCCGGGGACCAGCATCTGCTCAAAAAGCAAGCCGGGTTACAAACACGGCGACAGGCTGCGTCGCACGCGACAGCATGGCCCATCACGGTCTGCACAGATTTTCGACGGCGCGGCCGCCATTCAGATCGATCGCCCACGTCACCTCACCGCCATCGGCCAGACCCACGACGTCATCGATCAGTCCGGTCAGTTCGGTCTCATCGTTGACCGTTTTCCGCGACAGACGCCGAGTGCCGGCGGAGTCGATCACGACGCAATGATGGGCCGCTTTCCTCGCGTCCGCGCTCAGATGCACTGACGACGACTCCTCGCACCCGCGAGCGGCGCCGCCACGCCGGTCGCAGGTCCGCAATATGCGCCCGGCCTGAACATGCGCCCGGCCTGTCAGGTGCATATTTGCTGTGTCCCGGGGTAGGCCGACAATAGTTAGCAAGCGTTATGCCTTGAAGGTGAGTTCGATGATGCCGATGCTTATGCAGATGATGAACATGATCCGCGACATGTGGAACATGATCTTTCCGACCATGCCGATGTAGCACAATCGAAGAAGTAGAGATACCCGCCCCGGTGTTAGATATCAATGGCAAGCGTCGTGGTGTAGATACCGCTCGCGCCGTAGTTGCCCGTCGCCTCGGAAAGTCAAGGTGCACGGGTATCATCCGGCCGGATGATCAGTCCACCGACAGCGCCGATCGAACGCACGGGTAGGAGTCCTCGTGCCGTTGCGTCGCAGTAGGCCCTACGGTCCTGGTATCCGTCGCACGGCGCGGGGTCGAGGTTTCTCCTATATCACCAGCGAGGGTGAGCGCGTCCTGGATGGCGAACTGCTGGAGCGTATCCGGGGTTTGGTGATTCCGCCCGCTTGGCGCAGGGTGTGGATCTGTCCCTACGCGAACGGTCATATCCAGGCGATCGGCGTGGATTCGGCAGGTCGGCGCCAGTACATCTATCACGAACAGTGGCGACGCGAACGCGATGAAGAGAAGTTCGACCGGGTGCTCGAACTGGCGACACGGCTGCCGGAACTACGCGAACGAATCCGGGACGATCTGGACCGCTCGGGCCTGACTCGGCACCGGGTCGAGGCGGTGGCCGTCGGATTGATCGATCGCGGCGTCTTCCGAATCGGTGGCGAGGAATACGCAGCAGAGAACGGCACGCGCGGAATCGCGACACTGCTTCGCGATCAGGTCCAGGTTGATGGTGACGAGATGCTGTTCGACTACGTCGCCAAGGGTGGGGCACGCCGGTGCGTCCGTATCCGCGACGCACCGCTGGCGCGGGCGGTCCGCGCGCTGCGGCGCAGCCGCGCGGATTCGGGGCGGCTCCTGGTCTACCGTCAAGACGGTCGGTATCGCGACCTGCATGCTGACGATATCAACGCCTGCTTCAAAGAGCTGACCGGAATCGATTGCAGTGCAAAGGATCTGCGCACCTGGCAGGCCACCGTTATCGCCGCCGCCGAGTTCGGGCGTATGGATCCGCCTACCTCGCGGCGTGCGCAGAAGAATGCCGAACGGGCGGTGGTGGCCGAAGTGGCCGCCGCGCTCGGCAATACGCCCGCCGTTGCCCGTGCGTCGTATATAGACCCTCGCGTCGTCGAGTGCTTTGCCGACGGTGTCTCCATCGCACGCGCGCTGGTTCGCGCCAGGAGAGCCGAATCCGATGATGAAGTCCAACTGGTGATCGAGCGTGCGGTGATCCGAATGCTGCGCCGCGCTGGGTGGTAAGGAATCGGCATCATCCAGGTCCGCGGGGCCGGTCAACGCCGCTGCATCGGATTCGACGGAGTCCGGTCCTGCAGCGGAGCCCAGGAGCTGTACGGATCGGTCATGCCACTGCGTTGTTGTTTCCCGTTTCATCCGGCGGGTAGGCGACGCACAGGAGGTGAGGTATTCATGGTTCACCACACGGACAACCGACCGGACACCGAAACACGCTCGACGTCGAAATCGGTCACCGATGCAACTGCACGGTCGACGCGCCCCGTGCGTGCCGAGGCGCGGCCGGGTCGCCTGCAGGATTGGGCCACCGTCGACGATGGGAGCCGATGATGACCGAAGACCGACCCGAGCTCCCCGATACGCCGAACACGATCCGCGACGACGGTGACCGACCGTGCCCCAGGCTCGAACAGGGCGTTTCCGAGCCAAGCGACAGAATTGGTCCCCCGGCCCGCGTGGAGACCGCGATCCACCGGACGGCGCGAGGCGGCCAGCACCGCACGGCTGACAACGGACCCGAGGTCGATGACATCGCCGACCGTGCCGCAACTCAGGCAGGACAGCTGATCGACAATCCCGCGCCATCGGTATCGGATCCACTCGAGGACGTAGGCAAGCAGGTCGCGGATTCGACACGCAGGAACCGCGTGCCCATCGCCACGATCACCGGAGTTTCCGCCGCCGTGCTCACCTGGATCATCCTGCGGCGCAGGCGATCATAACGACGCCGGACACCACCAGCTGACAGGAGCATCTACAGACACTTAGGGGGTTCGACATGAAAGCAATTGTGTGGCACGGCGTGGGCGATATCCGTTTGGACGACCTCGCCGATCCGAAGATCGAAGAACCCACCGACGCCCTCATCCAGATCACGACCGCGGCGATCTGTGGCACCGACCTGCATATGGTGCGCGGCACCATGGCCGGCATGCGGCCAGGCACCGTACTCGGGCACGAGGCGGTCGGCGTGATACTCGAAACAGGTTCCGCCGTAAGAGGTTTCGTGAAAGGTGAGCGGGTGGTGGTGTGCTCCACCATATCCTGCGGATACTGCGCGTATTGCCGCAGCGGCTATACCGCACAATGCGACGTCGCCAACCCCAACGGCCCCCAGGCCGGAACCAGCTTCTTCGGTGGACCCGAATCGACCGGGCCGGTCGACGGGTTGCAGGCCGAGACGGCGCGGATTCCGTACGCGGCCAACACTTTGGTCAAAGTTCCGGACGGGGTGACCGACGACCAGGCGATCATGGTCTCCGACGTGCTGCCCACCGGCTGGTTCGGCGCGCGCCTGGCCCAGGTGAGCAAAGGTGACACGGTACTGGTCCTAGGCGCAGGAGTCGTCGGGCAATGTGCGATGGCCGCCGCGAAGCGCCAGGGCGCCGCGCGAGTTCTCGTGGTCGACGGGATCCCGGACCGACTCGCTAAAGCGCGCGCCCAGAACGCCGAACCCATCGACTTCAACGCCGAGGATCCGGTCGCGACGGTGCGCGAACTCACCGGCGGTATCGGCGCGGATCGTGTCATCGACGCCGTCGGCGTCGACGCTCGAGCACCGAAATCCGGCCCGGCGGCCGACAACCTCCCCGTCGACACCGAGGCTTTCGAGCGCGAACGCCGATCGGCGGCCCCGGAAGGCAACACCGATGACGGCCAATGGCTCGTCGGTGACGCACCGAGCCTGGCAGCACGCTGGGCGACCCAGGCGGTGGCCAAAGCCGGTTCCATCGGAATCATCGGCGTGTACCCGCCCGAATTCGACCGCTACCCCCTCGGCGCGACCGTCAACCGCAACCTGACCGTTCAGGCGGGCAACTGCAACCACCATCGGTACGTGCCGGGACTGCTGAACCGGGTCGCGCGCGGCGATATCGACCCGACACGATTCATCACCCAGCACGCGGAACCACTGTCGATGATCGACGCCTACGAGGCATTCGATCGCCGCGAGGACGGTTGGCTCAAGACGGTCGTCCCCATGTGACGGCCGGATCGATACTTCGCGAGGGAGATGCCGTGTCGATACTTCGCAAGATCGCGCGCTCGCTCCTCGCCGCCGAACGGTGAAACGCTGTTCGAGCATGGTGGTCACTTGCCGAAGACCATGGACGTGCGCAGTTCGGGTTCGCAAGCCACCAGATCGCCGATCACGCCGCGGCGCATACGCGGCCGGCACGCGGGCGGCCGAACCAGTGGCGCACGCACCCGGTCGGTTCCGGAGACGGTTGATCCAGCACCCGCGGTCAGGGATTACTCGGGAAGTACTCCGTCTGCAGAGATGCCCAGATCGCGGTCATAGTCGAGCGATCGTTCCGACGGCTCATCCATTCGCACCGCCTCTTCTTCTGCGGGACGCGTGGCGGGCGGCGCCACAGGCTCTCCGTCGGGTGCCTCCTCGGCCAGGCGTTCATCCAGACCACGAGCGTGGGCCTGTTCCCACTCTGTCATGCCGTACGCGGTGGCCCCGGTCCAGTGATCGGGAGGATCCATTCCCGCTTCGAGTGGGTCCGTGTGCAAGCGGTCCTCGTCCAGATCCTCGGCGCTACTCAATGCCGCACCATCGGATTCGACGCTGTCCGGCGCCCCGGTGTCCTGCGGTGAATCCCATGAACTGTTCGGGTCGGTCATGACAGATCGCTCCTTCCACTGTCGCGTTCGCGAACGCCCGACGTCACCACGTCCGCCTGCCGCGTCGCGATCAGGCCTGTCGTTGTGGCCCTACCCGAGGTACCCGGAACCAATCCGGTATCACCGCACCGCATCGGCCCGCCCGCTCGAAACGACTTCGCCGGCCACCCGCTCGACTTCAGGGCGTTTGCCACTCTCCTCCGGTTTCACCGGCGCACTGCCGGGTGAGCGCGATACCGACGGATGACCAGGGCAACGGCAACCACCATCGCTACGTGGCCGGACTGCTGAACCGGGTCGCGTGACACGATTCATCACCCAGAATGCGGAACCACCGTCGATGATCGACGCCGACGAGGCATTCGAGCGCGGCGAGGACGGATGGCTCGTAAGACCACCCCGATGACCCGGCATTGGTGAAGATGGTGTCGCGTGGCCGTGGGACGCGGGCACTTCCTACGATCGGAGCGCGCGGAGGCCACAGCGGGTCGACATGCTGCTGGCGGAGGGCGAGCGACGTGCGGCACTGCGGCCTTCGGCTCGGTGTTACTTCGCCCCTGCTCGAGCCAGGAACGCCAGGGTTGGGACGTGAAAGATGTTGTGCACTCGATCGCCGGCAGGCTCCGCTCCCGGTTTTCTGCTGGTCATAACATCGCACTTGATTCGCCCGCAGCGAAGCCGATTTCGTACTGCTGAAGCTGCTCGCCGCCGATGCGCTGGTGTCGCCGGGTACAGCGCCGGCGCCTGTCTGCTGACTCCGGATCTGCGCGGTCTGGAGTCCAGCGATGATCCGGCCGAGGTCGAACCGACGTGCGGCATCGAACCACTGTGGGACGGACTGGGATTGGTCGACCATCGCATCGTGCCACATCTGGACTCGGCGACCGATCGGACGGCATGTCCGCAGTACTGGCCGCCCGCTATCGAGCCGAGGGCATCCCGCACTGGGCGCTCACCGACAACGATGTCATCGCGGTCGACGGCGACGATATCGAGATCTTGCGGTAGGCGAAACCAAAAGTAGGGGGTGCGAATAGGGGTTCTGTCCGAATGTGCTGATCGAGAACGCTGGCTGCAACTTCTTCGAAGGGAGACAGCTGTGTGCAGCCGCATCTTCGCCGCCTGGTACAGCGCCGCGATGAACGTCACCGAACCGACCCTGATCCGGCCACTGCGGACGGTATTGCTCGCCTCCGCGCGCGGTGACCTACTGATCGTCGGCCTCGGCCCGGGCCACGATCTGCGGCATATCCCGCCCGGTGTCACCTCGATAACCGCCATCGATCCGAATCCGGCGATGCGCGAGGTCGCCCAGCGGCGCGCCGAAAGACTCGATGTGGCAGTGGACATCATCGACAGTTTCGCCGAGTTACTGCCGTTCCCCGACGACAGTTTCGACACCGTGCTGGTTTCGGTCGTATTGTGCTCGGTCCGCGACGTATCCGCTTCGCTCACCCATATCAAACGGGTACTGCGGCCGGGCGGCGAACTACTGGTGCTGGAACATGTTCGCGCCGCCGATAACACCGTCTACGGCAAATTCCAGGATCTCGTCGCCGGGCCCTGGAGCGCACTGACCGACGGCTGCCGACCCAACCGCCGCACCAGGGACGCATTGATCGATGCCGGTTTCGATACCGACATGCTCGGCACAGGTGTGCTGCCGGTGCCGGGCCCGATTTCGACCTTCCTCATCGGTCGGGCCACCGTAGCCGCCGATCAAGTGCGAATGATCAGGCCGACGGGGACATGACGACGGTGTCGCAGCTAACTGCCCGGTAGCTGCGCTGTCGACCGGCGCATCGACTTCGATACCTCTCACCGTGCTGGCGAACAGATCACCAATCTGCGCACCTAGGCGCGACAGTCTTGCGAACTCAAAGACGCCCTCGGCCTCGACCACTTCGAAGGCCGTTCCTGGCAAGGCTGGCTACCACCACGCCACCCTCACCACCGCCGCGCACCTGTTCCGCACCACCCTGCGGCTGACCGACCCAAAAGCCGGCGGGCAGGACTGACTCTTTACGGCACACTCGGCAAATTCCAACGCGCACTTGCCATCTGGATCGGTACCTGCCCACTCTGCCACCACACCTTCCCCACCTAACAAAGTCCTACTAGTCCCCCGCGAAGAAGTGCCAGATCACGTCGGAGGCGTCGAATTGGTGGCTGACCTTGCCGACGATCGCGACCGGCAGATACTGCGGCCCGTCGGGCCAGGTATGACCGCCGTCGGCGATCGAATACAGCTCAACCCGGCTGCCATTGGCGCAGGATGCGACCGTGGTGGTGACGGTGGTGCCGTCGTCGGCGGTATTCGGTAGCACCGAGGTGGTGACCGGGCCGCATGCGTTCTTGTCTCGCCAAAGCTGTTGGGTGGCATCGACCGAAAGGACTGGGCTGGTACCGGGGCCGCGGCGGCCGGAGGTGACGCGGACGACGCCTCCGTCGTAGGGCACGATCGGGTCGGTTGTGCCGTGGATTTCCAGCACTGACATGGGATGTGTAGGCGTGCAGACGGATGCATCGGCAGTGGGCATCGGTCCGGCAACCGCGGCGATCGCGGCGATCTTGCCGGAGAGGCGGCAACCGAGATCCTCGGTGAACATCGCGCCGTTGGACAGTCCCGTGGCGTAGACCCGGCCGGGGTCTACGGCATTGTCGGCGACGATGCGGTCGATGATCATCGAGACAAATCCGATGTCGTCGATGTTCTTCGCCCCCGCTGCGGTGTCCGCGCCGCGCCCGTCGTTCCAGCTCTTGTCATACCCGACCGGATAGACAGCGACGAATCCGGCAGCGTCGGACAGGGAATCGAACCCGGTCTTGGCAGCCATGTAGTCGGCCGTGCCGCCGCCGCCGTGGAACACCAGTACGGCGGGCCGCTTCGCGCCCGGGTCCGATGCCGGTTCGTGGATCAGGTATTGACGTTGCATGCCAACCGATTCCACTGTCACCGTGTAGTCGATGGCGTGAGCGGCGGCGCGGCCGTTGCATCCACCCACCGCAGCGATGAGCGCTATGGCCGCCGCTGCGGCCAATATCGGCTTGACCATGGGGGTCACGGTAGACCGACTTCCGTTGTCGTGCCGACGACTTCCACGCGATGGAAGTCGTTGCCGGAGCCAGTATCAAGTACCTGTGCCCGCCAGCCGCCGAGTTCGCCTCGGGCCTCGCCGAGATGGCCCCATAGGCGGCAGGACATCGAGCAACGGTTTTCCAGGGACGGCCGCGCCCGTGGCGCATCACGGAGGTTGTCAGGCCCGGTGTTCCACCGGTGACAGGAACAGGCGAAGCTTCCTGCGATTGATCGAACTCTCGAAGTCCGCCTTCTTCTCCGTCACCGGGAACTGAAATGCGCGTTCCTCGGCCTCGGTGGGTGAACGTCCGACGGGTCCTTCGCAACGGCTGGCGAGCTCGACAATGGCGCAGTCCAGCGCGGAGCGCAGATTGTGGACCAGGTCGCCGACCACAACGGCGAGTCTACGGGGTATCGGGGTGTGCTCTTTCAAATGCAAGACCAGGTCGGAACCGGGACTACCGCGCAGGAATTCCTCGTGGGCGACGGAGAATTGCCAGGGGTCACTCTTGCCGTAGCGCTCGAGCTCGGCGACGAACTCATGGAAATGCTCTTTCGCCCGTTCAAGTTTCAGCATCGGGCTCGAGTCCGGATCCACACCGGTATTCTGCCCGTTACCCGAGGGGATCTGCATGTAGTTTGTCCATCGTCAGCGATTCCGGCGTACCCCATTGCGGCACAACACTTTCGGACCGAATTGGGCCAGCGTAATCTGTGCGCAGCCGTAGACGCGCGTGCACCTGGTGTGGGCTGATCGCGTCCAGCCGCTCGGGCGGGTGTCCGGGAAAGGTGTTGTCGCGACGGTTCATCCTGAGTGGTTGCCCGTCATCCTTCGGCCACTGTTCTAATGTAGGCCGGGTACCGTTGTCGGATCGGGGGGCGGCCGAGGTGCTGGTGGGGCAGAATGTGCTGGTGTCAGAGGGGAATTCGAAGTTGACGATCCGGGTCGATGGTGGCCCGGACGAGTTGCTCGCACTGCTGGAGTGGTTCGGTCACGACGAGGCTCTGCGCGGCCGGGTGGGACCGGACCCGGCGCGTGTCGATGCGGGACAGATGAGCGGCGGGATGTATGAAGTGCTCGTGGTGACCCTCGGCGCCAGCGGAATCGGCACGGCACTGGCGAGGTCGTTGACGACGTGGCTGACCTACCGCCGCTCGGACGTGAAACTCACTCTCACATGTCACGACGGCACTCACATCGAAATCGATGCCACCCGAGTCGATTCCCCGCAAGTGCTGCACGAATTGCGGGCACTGCTCGACCCACCGGGTACCGGGCAGTGACCGGCGCCGTCGGCGCGGAACCTTCCCGGGCCGTGCTGATCGGCACGGCCCGCTACACTCACCTGGCCGCGATACCGGCCGCCACCGCGAACGTCACTGACCTCGCCGATGTCCTCACCAGACCCGGTGCCGCGTTCACCACCGGGCAGTGTGTCACCGTGCTCGACCCCGACCGTACCGGCGTCGGGAACGAGGTCGGCCGGGCCGCGCGCGGGGCCAGCGGACTGCTGCTGGTGTACTACACCGGCCATGGCCTGCTCGACCGCCGCGGTAGGCTGCACCTGGCCGTGCCCGGCAGCGACCCGGCCGACGTACGCTGGACGGCGGTGCCGTTCGAGACGTTACGGGAGGAAATCCTCGACAGCCCTGCCCGCGTCCGGGTCCTGATCCTGGACTGCTGCTTCGCCGGGCGCGCGTTCGAAGCCATGGCCGACGTGCCCAGCCTGGTCGCCGGGCAGACCGATATCCACGGGACGTACACGATCACGTCGTCCTCAGCGAACGAGCCGTCCTTTGCACCGGCCGATCATCGCAACACCGCGTTCACCGGCGCCTTCCTCGCTGTCGCCGCCGCGGCACCCGCCAGCACCCTCGACGAGCTCTACCGGGAAACCGACAGGCACCTGCACCTCGCCGGGCACCCCCGTCCCCAGTGCCGCAACATCGACATCGCCGCAGACCTGCGCCTGTTCGGGCAACCACAACCTCCCACCACCCCGGCCGCGACCATGCCGGGGGCCGGGCGCGACGACACCCCCGCACCACCCGCTCCCATCACACCAGCCGTCTCACCCGGGGGCCCCGCTTCCGGGGACCACCCGCATCACTCGCCTGCTCTGGAACCGATCGAGGACCGCGAACCCGGCAGGCCGGCACCGGACGTCCGCCGCCGGATCGGGCGGCGGCGGGTGCTGACCGGCGCAGCGATCGCTATACCTCTCACCGCGGCGACCGCAGCCGGGATCACCGCACTCCGATCACCGACTACTCCCAACCGGCTTGCCGGAACCAGCGCTTCACCCTCTGCACCCGCCCAGCTCGCCTGGACCACCGCTGCGGTCCTCACCGGCCACACCGGCAAGGTGTACTCGGTGGCGTTCAACCCGGCAGGTACCCTGCTCGCCACCGGCAGCTCGGACAAGACGGCGCGACTGTGGGACGTGACATCCCGCCAGCTCGTCGGACAACCCCTCACCGGCCACACCGGCGATGTGGAGTCGGTGGCATTCAACCCAGCCGGCACCCTGCTCGCCACCGGCAGTTACGACCAGACGGTACGACTGTGGGACGTGGCATCCCGCGAACTTGTCGGACAACCCCTCGGCCACACCAACGGAGTGGTGTCGGTGGCGTTCAACCCAGCCGGCACCCTGCTCGCCACCGGCAGTTACGACCAGACGGTGCGGTTGTGGGACGTGGCATCCCGCGAACTTGTCGGACAACCCCTCGGCCACACCAGCTGGGTGCTCTCGGTGGCGTTCAACCGGGACGGTACCCTGCTCGCCACCGGCAGCTCGGACCAGACGGTGCGACTGTGGGACGTGGCATCCCGCGAACTCATCGGACAACCCCTCACCGGCCACACCAACGAGGTGGTGTCGGTGGCGTTCAACCCAACCGGCACCCTGCTCGCCACCGGCAGCTACGACATGACGGTGCGGTTGTGGGACGTGGCATCCCGCGAGCTCGTCGGGCAACCCCTCGGCCACACCGACCTGGTGTGGTCGGTGGCGTTCAACCCGGCAGGTACCCTGCTCGCTACCGGCAGTCTCGACAAGACGCGGTTGTGGGACGTGGCATCCCGCCAGCTTGTCGGGCAACCCCTCACCGGCCACACCGACGGAGTTTTGTCGGTGGCGTTCGACCCCGCCGGTACCCTGCTCGCGACCGGCAGTTTCGACACGACGGTGCGGTTGTGGAAGTAGTGTCATCGGCGTAGTGGCCGGTTCAGCGGCCGATTGCCCACCACCGTGCGGCTCTCGCCGTGACAACAAGAACTGCTTCCGCGTCCACCCCCGGCGCTCCCCCTCCATCGCCTGGACACCCGCACCCAGCCGTATCCACAACAGCCCGAAACCCGACCCGAGCACACCCCAGCCCGCAGTCGAGGTCCTGGGCCAGGGATATCTGGCAACTGCCGCTCATCGGCTACAGATAACCTCCGGCGTGAGCACCGACCGGCCCAGGCTGCACCTGGACTAGGACCAGCCGGCCATCGAGCGGCAGGGCGGCGACGGTCCGATGGTGATAGCTGTGGACCTTCACCGACCCGACACCGCACTGCGAGCAGACGGCCGGGTCGGGTGCCGTCCTGGCTCGCACCACGATCCGCGCGCCTTCGTCGACCACGTCCTCGACCACCAGTGGCGACAAACCCGAAAAAGCAAGCCCAACAGCAGCATTTACCTCCAACCGCCGAGGCATCGTGCCGTCACCCCGCTTCAGCTACCACCAGAAGTGGCCAGAGCCGATAGCAAGATAGACCCCCGCCGGCCCGTCGAGTGGATCGTGCCGCTGGGCGCTGCGGGCGGTTAGTCGGGGAGATAGTTGGGGTCGCGTTGGCAGGTGAGGTCGGCACCGGGGAGCGTGCCGTCACGGAAGTAGGTGTTGACGATGTCGTTCACGCAGTGGCTTATGTTGGAGCCGATTAGGCCGTGAACGCGGGTGTCTGCCAGTGTGACCATTCGTGATGCTGTCAGGTCCTGGTGCAGTGCAAGGCCTTGCTGGTAGGCGGTGCGGGTGTCGCGGGTTGCGTGCAGGATCAGGGCTGGTGTCGGGTTGTGCACGGCGGTGGGTGGCTCGACCGGGTCCGGCCAAAACGCGCACGCGGTGATGTTGTTGGCGAACGCGCCGAACACCGGTTGAGTCGCCCGAACGCTTTCGATATTGCGGCGATACCAGGCCAGATCTCGGGGTGCGGCCTTGTCGCCACACAGGACCGCGGCCATGCCCGAGACATCCAGCGGGACGGGACCGTTGATCTTCGCTTTCAGCTGCTCCATGTCGATGGCCAGCCCGGACACTGCGTCGGCCAGGGTCCGCACGAGCTCGGCGAGGTTGGTGTTCTTCTTCGGATTCGATAACAGTGACAGCAGCATCATCGGAACGGTGTGTTCATCGATGAGATAGCCGTTGCCGATGACCGGATGCCTGGCGGCACGTCGGATCATGTCCTCGACAAAGGCTCGGACCTGCGGTCCGGTGCTACCGAAGTGGTAGTCGGCGTCGTGGCGGGCCGCCCAGATCGCCCAGTCGTCGAGCCCGGCCTCGTTGACGGCGCCCATGTCCTGGTACGTGCCGATCCAGTAGCGGTCCGGGTCGATGGCGCTGTCCAGCACGATCCGGTCACTGTGCTCAGGGAACATCTGCGTGTACACCGCGCCCAGGTAGGTGCCGTAAGAGTCGCCGTAGTAGTTGAGTTCGCGTTCACCGAATGCGCCGCGGATGACGTCCATGTCCCGGGCGGTATTGCGGGTGGTGATGGACCGGGCCTTCTCGGGATCGGGTGCCACGCAGGAAGCCGCGAGCGCGGCGGCCAGGGTGGCGTCGCGCGCGTAGCCGAAGGCGTCGAAGCCAGCCGAGAACAACATGGTGGGCAGCGGCAGCGCGCAGCTCATTCGGTCCGATCGGCCGATACCACGCGGGTCCATGCCGATCAGGTCGTACCGAGCACGGACATCCGGTGTGAGCCGATCCCGGAGGTCCGCGATCATGCTCAGGCCCGGACCGCCGGGACCGCCGGGGTTGGACAGCATGATCCCGCGTCTGCGGTCCGGGTCGGTGGCCGGGATACGCGAGATCGCTACGGTCAGCGTGCGTGAGTCCGGTTGGTTGTAGTCGAGCGGTACGACAACGCCCGCGCACTGAGCACCCGCACCGTCGAGCACCGCGTCGTTACACGGCTTCCAGTCCAGCTGCTGGTGATAGAACGACTCCAGCCCGCTCGGGATGTCATCGACCGGATCGGCGGTTGCCGATCCCACGGGCACTGTGGCGAATGCAGCTGCCGATATGACCCCTATTACGAGCCATCGAATCCAAGTTGTTATCGGCATCGCATCTCCTGCCCGAGACCTCCGTGTACGCATCCCTAATTCCGCTGCACAGCCGTTTCCGGGTCTCGAACGAGCACCATACTGCCGTTTGCTGAAACCTTCTCGGCGAGGTAGGGATTTCCAGGGAGCCTCACCCATGCTGGCCCCGGTCACATCGTGGTTTAGCCTCCGACATCCGATTTTGTGGGGTGCACCACCGTGCACGGATCACAGGCTGACGCGGCAGCAGCGTATGCCGAACAATTGCCCGCCATCTCGAGGCTGGGCACTCGCGCGGGTTTCAGCTCGGTCCAGCGAGCATTTTCTCCTTATTGGGCGGCCGCAACATTTGTTGAAAACTTTATAACTGTATATATAAAATCGTTATGCTACCGTGATCCAAACCCTAAGTGTTGTGACCGGCTGGTGCGGGCCCAGAGTGCCTGCGCGTCGGAAGTTGGACGCGGGAGGCGTGATGGAATCCCGGCATATGTTGTCGACGTATCGTAAAAATGCTTGCCGCACAGCGTGTTCGGCTACAGATGTGCCTGGTCTGCCGGTCTGCGGCGCGCCCAGGCAACCAGCGAGGTGGTGGCGGATCGGCCGGCAATGGGTTGTGACTATCACGCTCGCCATGATCATGCTGCTGGCGGCATTGTCGATGCCGGTCGCGCAAGCCGCAGTGGTGTCCCCTGGCGACGATCCCTTCTATGCCGCGCCCACCGATCTCGCGTCACATCCCAACGGCGCGGTGCTCGGGGTGCGGACGATCCCCCTTCTCGGTCTGCCGATACCGGTTGCGGCGTGGCAATTGCGGTATCGCACAACCGATTCCGAAGAGCATCCGCAGCTGGATGTGACCACGGTGCTGGTGCCGCCGGTGCCATGGAACGGGCCGCGGCCGGTGTTGTCGTACCAGGTACCCGAGAACAGTCTCGACACCCGGTGCGCGCCGTCGTCCACACTGCGCGGCGGAAGCGACAGCGACATGGCGAGCACGATGCAGGATGCGCCATTCATCGCGGACGCACTGCGGCGGGGATGGGCCGTCGTGGTCAGCGATTACGAAGGGCCGCAGTCCCGACTCTTCGACGGCGTGACATCCGGGCGCGGAGTCCTGGACGGAATCCGGGCCGCACGGTCCTTCACGCCGGCCGGCATCGATGCCTCGAGCCCGATCGGCGCCTGGGGATACTCGAGCGGAGCCTTCGCCACGCTGTGGGCCACGCAATTGCGTCCGGAGTACGCACCAGACGTGCGATTCGTCGGCACCAGCGCCGGCGGAATCCCCACCGATATCCCGGCCGTGGCACAACGCGCCGACAGCGCCGCGGGGGCGATACTGATCCTGCTCGGGCTGGCCCGCAATGAACCCGACTCCCGGTTGGTCGACTTGCTGAACGACCGGGGCCGCCGCGCGCTGCTCGCCGCGGACACCTCCGGCTGCGGTGCGGATCTGGCTCAGGAATACTCCGACATCCACGTCGACGACTTCGCCGCGGTCCCGAATCTGCTGGCGCAGCCCGCTTTCCGCAACGCCGCCAGGCCCAATGAACTCGGCCGAACCACCCCCGACACCCCGCTGTACCTGTACCACAGCGTCGCCGACGAGAAGATCCCCGTCGCCGGCTACACCGCCCTCGTCGATGCCTATTGCGCTCAGGGCGCCACCCTCACCGCGATCCACTCGCTGTTCCCGACACACATCGGAGCCGCGGCGGGCGAAGCCTTCGGCGGCATGAACTTCCTCGCCGACCGCTTCGCCGGCACCCCACAAGCCCCAGGGTGTGTGGTGCGGTAAGCACCAGCTCACCAGGCCGAGTGCAATGCACACCGCCGCCGGCGGCGGCCATCGGACCAGGCGCGGACACCGGCGACCGCCGCATGGCGGGCCTCGCCCTGTTCAACATCTTCTGCCAGGCCGTATCCCGCGGGGCAGCTGGTCGGACTCACCTTGACTACAGGGGGCAAACGCGTCAGGAACGCGTCGCAGAGATCGGAAAGATTCCAGCGAGACCCCACTCGGGCAGCCGATCGCGGCGGCCGGGATAAAAGGCGCCGAACAGTCCGACGATCGCCGCGGACGCGACCCGCGCCCACGAGACCACCGAGCACGCAACACATCGCACCCTGGTTCGAAACTGCCACAGCCCGTCCCCACGGACCTGCATCAGAAGTAGCGAAAGACAATGCACACTGCCCCGACCAACGGCGACCCTCTCGCCGGCCGCGCCGACGAGTTCCCCCCGGCAGAACACCTGATGAGCACCTGCGGCGTCGAATGCCGACAGCGCCCGCAGGGAACCGCGTGGCCTGGAGGGGACCGCTAGGAATCTGCTGAATTGTGCCGTCGGAACCCTCGGCCGGTTCGACGGCTTGGCCGGCGATCAATGCCAGCAAGGCTAGCGCTTGACCCGCCCGATCGGCCACTGCGTCGTCGAATGCATTGTCCACCAACGCATTCACAATCGTGTGAGCATCGCCGACCAACGCCGACACCAGCGTATCTCGGGCCGCGGCATCGTCCCAGGCGATCGCCGGCTTGCCTGGATCGGCGTAATCATGCGCCCGGCACTGCGCAGCGATGATTGCCGCAGCGGCGGGTACCTCGCGGCGGACCCTGCGGACCGCCGCAATCAACTCCCGTCACCGTGTCCTGGGTCGCGACCGCATCGTCGAGTACCACCGAATCCAACGCACGACGCGTTTTCCCTTGCAGCACAACAGTTTCAGTGACTACTGTGCGGACAGCATCGAAGATCCGATTCGGCCGATCCGAGGCCGCCGGGCGGCGCCGCCAATAGGTCGGTGTGCTCGGATGAAATCCTTCGTCGTCCAGCGCGAGCCCGCAGGCGACCTTCCACCGCAGATCACAGCGCAGTGCCTCGACCGCTTCCCGATCCGACAGATCACCCAACGCTTGCAGCACCAGCACCGACGCCGCCACCTCGGCGGGCAAGCTGGCACGCCCAGTCCGGGCCGGGCCCGGAACAGATCAGCGAACATCTCCGGCGCAAACAACTCGCACCGATACTCGGCCAGCAACGCGAACACACTGCCCGCCGGAATGACGGGGCCAAGTGCCGCATGAATCTTTGCGGTACACGACACTAGGGCTCTCGAGTCGCGGCCTCCGGAAACCCTTCGAACATCTTCGGTGTCAGGAATTCGACGCGGTTCGATTCGACGTAGTTGTCACGTTGTTCCAGGAAGTATCGGGTATGCGGCTGACGCTGGTGGTCCTCGAACGCCTTGCGGTCGCGGTAGACCTCGTAGATCACCCGCGACCGGGGTTCGCCGTCGACGGTGTGTATCGCGTACAGCAGTGTCCCCGGCTCGTTTTCGGCGATGCGATCGACGGCATCCGCGGCGAGGCGATCGAAAACGTCTGCGGCATCGGTATCGTGGAGCACCAACTTCACCACGAGGGCGTACATATCAGTACGGTAGCGCATCAATGTCTTTGGCCCGGTGTGAATGCTGGGCGTTAGCGACCGGTACGGCGGTGCGGCCGTCGAGCCGTGCGGGAGTGGCCCCGGCAGGGCGCGACCATCTCCGCCGACGAGAGATATCTAGCCGAAGTAATGTCCTCTGCGTGAAAGTTCCCCTCCACGACCGCAACTCGTGACGCCGGGCCGCGAATCGCGTGTAATGCCGATCCCTCGCAAGTAGATTCCTTAACGTCTACTCGAGGCACGTGCGAACGGCGTCGCACGGGCGGACCGAATGGCTGGAGCGGCGGTTCCGGCCGCGCGGCACCCGAGTCGTGGGATGTATGAGGGGGAGCTGATGGCACACCGGACGACACTGCTGTTCGTACACGGCACCGGGGTCCGCGGTGTTCGATACGCACAGACGCTGCGGACGATCAAATCCTGTGTCGAGTCGAGGAACTGGCCTCTCGCGGTGACGGGTTGCTTCTGGGGCGATTCGGCCGGAGCTCGCCTGCGGCTCGAGGGGCGATCGATCCCGACCTACGACGATTCGAAGGGCAAGGGGCGGACACCGGAACAGGAGCAGCTGGAACTCTGGGCGGTCCTCTATGTGGACCCATGGTACGAATTGCGGCTGCTGCGGGCGATGCCGCCGACACCACATTACGGTGGGCAGACCCCCGCCGCGGCCATGCGGGCCAGTATTGCGGGATTCCGCCCCTCCGCGGCGCTTGCCGACAGCCTCGCCGAACTCGACCTGACCGACCGGTTCGCGGACGCGCTCACCGCCATGCGTGCGGCCGAGGTATTCGAGCAGGCGATCGCCACCGCGCCACCCAACCCTCTGGAACATCGTTGTGCGATCGCACGAGCGTTGATCGCGCACAGCGTCGCAGCGGCCATGGCCGAAGGGCTCCCGCCGCTGGGCGGTTCGACCCGCGAGGCATTGATGACGCAACTCATTGCCGACCTGCGCGGGTCCGGGCTGGGGGTGGGGAACTTCCTTGTCGAGCATGGCAAGCGATACCTCTCGCGGCCGATCACCCGCAAACTGGTCGGTGAACGTGGCGCGCTCACCGATGCGGCGGCCCCGCTGGCGGGCGATGTGTTGCGCTATCTGGCCAGGGGACGTCAGATGACCACGCTCTTGCGGAGCGCGATCACCGACGCGGCATCCGATTCGGTGGTGCTGCTGGGACATTCGCTCGGCGGCATCCTCTGCGTCGATCTGCTGGCCCGTGAGCACATTCCCGCAGTGCGGGGTCTGGTGACGGTCGGTTCGCAAGCGCCCTTCCTCTATGAGATAGGCGCTTTGCCGAGCCTGGAGCCGCCTAGCTCGCTGCCGGAGCACTTCCCGCCCTGGGTGAATATCTACGATCATCGAGACCTGTTGTCCTATAACGCCTCCGGGGTCTTCCCGAACCGAGTTGTCGACGTGCGCGTCGACAATGGCGAGCCCTTCGCCGCGTCGCACAGCGCCTACTGGTCCAACGAGGCGGTCTGGACGTCGATCGAGTCCGTGCTGCCGCGATGAGAACCTTCGACCCTGACCGGGTACTCGTGATCGCGATCGGCATCGACGAATACCGGCAGTCGGCCATGCGGCTGTCCGGCGCCGCGGCCTACGCCGAGCGTTTCGCGAAGTGGGCGCTGGGGCAGGGTGTGCCAGCGAAGAACATATTGCTCGCCTGCAGCGACACCGATTCGATGCCCGATCCGCTCTCCGGGATTCGCAGATGGGAGCCGGCCCAGGCGAGCATCATTGATCTATTGAAGGACGCCGCCGGAAGATCCGATCCCGAGAGATCCGGTCCGGAGGAACCTGATCTGGAGTTGCTGCTGATGTACTGGTGCGGGCACGGGGTGCTGAAATCGGGCCGGAAGCGTGCGCTGTTCACCTCCGACGCCGAGTCCGGCGCATTGCGTGTTCATGTCGTCGAAGAAATTCGGAACTATCTGAGCTCGACAACCGTCAAGGGGCTGGATAGTCAGATCATTTTCATCGACGCATGCGCGGACTTCTACAATGAGATGCATTTGAATGAAAGGCTCGTCAAGACCACGCTGAATATCGGAAACCCGAAGAGGGTCAGGCAGTACGTGTTGCACTCGACCAGTGAGGGGCAGAGTGCCTACCATGACAACATTACACGATCGAATGTCTTCTCCGACACGGTATTTCAATGGTTGGATACGATGCCCCCGGGGCCGCTGACTCCCAATATCGGGACGCTCAACGCCATGGTGACCGCACGCTTCGACCTGTTGAGGGCAGCCGACGGTCCCGAGCAGACACCGGTCTGGCAGGTCGATGACACCGGTGGCACCAGTTATACGTTGCCGACCATGTTCGATCAGGAAGGAGTCGAAGGGATACCCTTTCGCTATTTCGAGAGTTCCTATGCCACGTTACTCGAATGGTGGATGGACGCACAGAGCTTTTCGAATGCTGAAGGCAGCATGCTGCCCGATATCCGGGAGCAGTTGATCGCTGCGTTACCGAACGATGCCGTCAAAACACGCGACGACAATCTCGATGCAACGGAGTTGGTCGCCCGAGTATTCAGCACGAACCAGGTCGCACGGCTATTCGAAATTCTCCAAAGTTACGCCACGACGGCTTCGCTGAAGATCGGGCTGACGAAGCTGGGCATCCAGTGGTCGCAGGACCTGGATATTGCTCGTGTTGAGCAGCATTTTCCGAATGTCACCAACCAGATGGTGGCGAACGCGTATTGGCGATCCATGCTGAGCATCCCTGCTGATTCGCCCTTGTGTATTACGGCTGCACTGCGCAGTCTTGTCGGACTCTCGGAGCGAGAGGGACAGAAGCCGTTGCACCGTTTCGTCGCCGACCTCGAGAAGTCTGCCAAGCGTACCGTTCCCGACCAATGGTTCAGACTGTCGTCGGGTCAGCTCAAAGCGCTACGCAGAGATGCCGGTGTTTCGCACATCGAAAACCGCCGACTTGTCATTGATATCCTGAGCAGTCAACACGATCTGAATCGGTTCGAGTCGCCCTTCGCGATCGGTGTGCACTGCTATCGGCCGGGCAAAGGCTGGGTTCACAAACAGCCCGAAGGCACCCTGACGTTGGCGGAAGTGCGGTCCAAAGTGAACCAACTCCTGGCAGGCGGCGCCGACAAATGTGTGCTCGGATTCAGAGTTCCGCGTGCGGCATTCGACGAGATCCCCGAATCATGGGAGTTCAGTGACGATTTCACCGCGCCGATCTCGCATTGGTGTTTGCGGCCCACGCTCCTGCACAGTGCCGAGCGCATGCGCAATCCCAGATTGTGGAGTAACTGGATGATCAAACATCCGAGGATCAGAACCCGGCTCGACGATCACCCGGACGATCTATTGGCCTGGATCGAGCGCACGGAGCCCGAAACCGTGCACAGCCTGGTCAGTTCCTCCGAATCCGCCTGCATAGGAATGGCGTTCGCGCCTGCGGTGAACGGGTTCGACCTGCATCAGGATCCTCTCATGGCCGCCATCGTGGCCGGTGCGCCCTACATCCTGTGGAGCACCTACGACGGCGACAACCCCACGACGACACGACAGCAGGTGAAAGAGTTGGTTACCGGAGGTCCGTTCGACGAACTACCCGCGCGTTTACAGTACAGGCGGCAGAATGCCGTGGGAGAACGCCAAATCGCGGTCCGCCTACTGTGGGACGACCCCGATTTGCTGCCGCCCCAGCCGAATATGCTCGGTATGCAGGGAGGATGTGATGACTGAGCAGGCTCAGGTGCGCCGATACGCTGGTTCCGATGCGGGGACCCCGTCGACCGATCTGATTCCGCCGGCTCCGCCGTGGCGCGTATTCGACCGGTCAGCAGCATCCGAACCGGACCCCTTTCGAACGACCGAAGCCATGGTCGACGCGGTGAACGCCGCGCTGACCCTGCGCCGGCCGCTGTTGCTGACCGGCCGACCGGGGTCGGGCAAATCGTCATTGATCGAATCTGTTGCCCGCCAACTGGATTTGGGACCGGTGCTGCGCTGGCCGATCACCTCCCGATCGACTGTGGATGACGCCCTGTACCGGTACGATGCCATGGGGCGCCTGTACGCGGAACGATTGAACGACGGCGAGCCGACGGCGATCAGCGACTACCTGCGGCTCGGCCCGCTCGGCACCGCCTTGCTGCCGAATTCCCGTCCGCGCGCGCTGCTCATCGATGAGATCGACAAGGGTGATATCGATCTTCCGAACGACCTGCTCAATGTCTTCGAACGCGGCGAATTCGAGATCAAAGAGCTGGCTCGCCTGAAGAATCAGGGCCCGTTCGAGATTCAGCACGCCGACAGCATCGAGTACTCGCCGATCGCTCAGGGGCGCGTGGTGTGTCGGGAGTTTCCGTTCGTCGTTCTCACCAGTAACGGAGAAAGGGAATTTCCGCCGGCCTTCCTGCGCAGGTGCATCCGGTTCCGGATGCCCGACCCCAGAGAGAAGGAACTGACCGCAATCGTCACCGCCCATCTCGGCGAAGCCGCCGTAGGCGCGGCCACGGATGTGATCAAAACCTTCGTCCAGCGGTCGAAGGATCCCGGCGCGGTGGCCACCGATCAACTGATGAACGCCATCTACCTGGTGACCGCGCAAGCACCCGACGAGCAGGAGAGACGGCGTATCGTCGACCTCGTCCTCGCAAAACTGAATTCCGACAACGCATGATCGAGGCGCTGGTCGCGGCACTGAATACCAGAGATTCCAGGCTGGACTGGCGAGATCTGGCCGATTCGCTGTGGCTCGCCATCCACACACCCCGGTCCGGGGATGAGCAACGCACCGAACCCGTCAGCGGACTGGGTCAACCATCGAACGCGGCCGCGGCGACGGGTCATTCTCCGGCTGTCGCCTTACCCTCCGCCGCCAATCCACCGGTCGGCAGCGAGCCGCCTCCTACGATTGCGTGGCAACGAAATCCGCTTGAACTCAGGCTCGATCGGGCCAACACCGGCCAGTCCGCGCCACCCACGATTACACCCGGCGGACTGGAATTCGCGCCCGGCCACGAAAGCGAGTCGCTGCCTGGCGAACTGCGGATCGCGCGCGCCTTACGTCCGCTCAGACATCGTCGCCGTCCGAGCCGGAACACCACGGCGAACACCGCGCTGAACGTCGACGAAACCATCGAGTATTTCTGCCGAACCCGCGAACTGATCCCCATCCTCGAACCGGCTACCGAGCGGTGGTTCCGGGAGGCCGCCGTCGTCGTGGACGGTGGGCCGACCATGATCGTCTGGCGTGAAATGGTCGCCGCCTTCACACAGCTGCTCGGGCGCGAAGGCGCTTTCGAGCGCGTCACCCAGTGGACGCTGGACTACGAGTCCGGTCCACCGGTCCTGCGCGATCACGGTGGAACCGGCTATCCCACAGGACAACTCGTCGATTACGCCGGGCGGCGGCTGATTTTCCTGTTCAGCGACTGCGTTTCCGAGCTATGGCGTGATAGCCGGGCAGCATGGGATGTGCTCGAACTGTGGGGCCGATTCGATCCGGCCGTGCTCGTGCAGACCCTGCCGTGGCGACTGTGGCCAGCGACCGCGCTCGCCTCCAGTGAAGTGGCGGTATCGGGGCAGCAGCGCGGGAATCCCAATCGACTGTTGTGCGTGCGGCTTCCCTGGTGGTCCATGGAGGAACACGCCACAGCCATCGGAACACCGATCGTCACCCTCGACGAGTCCATGCTGGGCGACTGGGCCCACATGTTGATGGCGCGCGGTCGGCGTTCGGTTCCGGGCGTCATCGCACCGGTGCTGGAACAATCGCCGATCGCGAGCCGGTCCACGAGGTCGAACATCGACCCGCGCGCGATCGTCGAGACCTTCCACGCGACCGCCTCCGAACCGGCGACTCGATTGGCTACGCTGCTCTCCGCTGTTGAAGTCGACCTGACGATCGCCAGATTGATTCTGCGCGAACTCGTTCCGGGCGGACGGCAGGTCCACATCGCCGAGGTACTCGCCAGCGGGTTGCTCCAGCGCCCGAAGCCGAATACGCCCGAGAGTTTTGACTTCACGCCGGGAACTCGCGAGATCCTGCACGAGTCCATCAGTAAGACAACCGCTTTGGACGTATGGAGGACCATCGCGCCGCACCTGGAGCGCACCGGCCGCAAGGGGGCCTTCTCGATCGTGCTCGATCGGGCCGCGCGGAAGGGGCAACAGATCACGGCCATGGCCCGGATCGCCGGAGAACTCGCCGACCGACTCGGTATCGAACCATGGATCGAAGCCCCGCTCGCCGCCGCGACGGTATCGGAATCGGAATCCGGGTCGGAATCTCGCTCGCTGATGGAGTGGACCGCGCAGCAGGAGCGACGCCGCGTCGAATTCCGCACCCGGCTGCTGACTCGCGCTATGGGAAACTACGACGACAAGGGCTGGTGGTTCTGCGGGCGTCACACCGCACTGGCCGCCATCGCGAGCTGGCTCACCCACCCCGAACCCGATCGGTCGATGCTGGTGGTCACCGGTGCGCCCGGCTCCGGCAAGTCCGCCGTTCTCGGGCTCATCGCGGCACTCGCGGATGCCGAGTACCGCACTAACGCCGTCCAAGTCCTCGACCTGCCGCCCGAGGTGATCCCGGCGGTAGGCGCGGTGGACGTGGCGATCTACGCCCAGAACCTGGGCGTGGACCAGGTGCGCGACGGTATCGCGGCCGCCGCGGGTGTCACCGCCGCAACCGTCGACGAACTCGCGCGAGCGCTGGCGCAGCGGACAGCGGTGCTTACCGTTCTGATCGACGCTCTCGATGAAGCTACCGACGGCCGTGCCGTAGCCGGGAAGCTGTTGCGTCCCTTGATCGATCGGGCAGGCGGTCGGCTACGCCTGCTGATCGGCACTCGCAGAACAGTGCTCGAAGACCTCGGTGCCGACCGTGACACCATCGATCTCGACTCGGCACAACACGCCGACCACACGGCGACGATCAACTACATCGAACGGGTCCTGCGCGGATCGTTCCCGGGGACCGTCTACGCCGATTGCGAACCGGAACAGGTCCGAGCGATCGCCACCGCGATCGCCGATCAGGCCGACGGATCGTTCCTGGTCGCCATGATCGTGGCCGTGGCACTGTCCGGTACGCGCGCGATTCCCGACCCGGATGATCCGGAGTGGCGGCGGAGCCTGCCCAAACTCCCCGGCCAGGCGATGGCGAACGATCTGCGATCCCGCCTCGGCGATGCCGCCGGCCGCGCGCAGAATCTACTGCTTCCCTTGGCTTTTGCCGAAGGCCAAGGCCTGCCGGACAAAGAGCTGTGGGCTCCGCTCGCCTCACGCATCGCGGCCGTCGAATACAATCACGACGATTTGACCTGGCTGTTCCGGACGGCCGGGTCCTATGTGGTCGAAGCCCGCGAAGCCGGATACTCGGCCTATCGCCTCCATCACCAGGCCCTCGCCGAGTATCTCGCCAAGGATCTGGCTCGCGACGCAGTGCACGCGACCTTCGTCGAAGTCCTGCGTCAGCGCGTACCGACGCTCCCCGACGGCAGTCGTGATTGGTCCGGCGCGCACCCGTACATCCTGCGCCACTTGGCCACACATGCCGCTCATGCCGGGCTCGTGGACGAGTTGGTGACCGATATGGACTACCTCGTTCACGCCGAACCCACCGCGGTGCTGGCGGCCTTGAGCACCGTCGTCACCGCGCCCGCGCAGTTGATCCGAGCGGTGTATCGCTGCTCCGCCACACATCACCGCCGCCTCCCGCCGGCGGGGCGCCGCCAGATCCTGGCCGTCGACGCCGCCCGGTTCCAGGCCCGGGACCGACAAGAGCAACTGAATCGCACCCTGGACTGGCCTGCCCGATGGGCGACCGGCAACCTCATCGATCCAGCGCACAGGGCCACTCTCACTGGCCATGTGGGCGCGGTGACGTCGGTGGCCTGCATGACCATCGATGACCGACCGGTCGCCGTCACCGCCGGACACGACCGGATGGTGCGCGTGTGGGACGTCGACGCGGAGCTCGAACGTGGCGTCCTCACCGGCCACACCGACTGGGTGACTGCGGTGGCCAGCTCCATTGTCGATGGTCGTCCGGTCGCTGTCACAGCCTCGTTCGACGGGACGGTGCGGGTGTGGGATCTGCGCGCCGGGGCCGAGATCCGGGTATTCACCGGGCACACCGACGCGGTGACGTCGGTGGCCTGCACCGACATCGGAGATCGTCCGGTCGCTGTCACCACCGGTCGCGATCGGACGGTACGGGTGTGGGATCTGCGCGCCGGGGCCGAGATCCGGGTATTCACCGGGCACACCGACGCGGTGACGTCGGTGGCCTGCACCGACATCGGAGATCGTCCGGTCGCTGTCACCACCGGTCGCGATCGGACGGTACGGGTGTGGGACCTGACTACCGGGGCCGAGATCCGGGTATTCACCGGGCACACCGACTGGATCAGCGGGGTGGCGTGCATGCGCATCGGTGACGAAACTATCGCTATCACAACCTCTTACGATCGATCTGCGCGGGTGTGGGATCTGATGGCCGGGGTCGCGGTCGCGGTATTCACCGGGCACACCGACCCGGTAACCGCGGTGACGTGTGCACACATCGGTGACGAGACTGTCGCTGTCACAACCTCTTACGATCGGAAGGTTCGGGTGTGGGATCCGCGGACCGGGATCGAGCGCGCGGTGTTCACAGGGCACACCAATTGGGTGAGTGCGGTGGCGTGCACCAGCATCGACGGCCACCCGATCGTCGTCACGGCCGGCTGGGACCACAGTGTACGAGTGTGGGAACTCGATACCTCACGCCACGTGCGGCAGGCATCCGTGCATACCGACCTGGTATTCGCCGCGACCGTTCACGCCCTGCCGGAATCCGTCGTGGCCGTCACCGCCAGCCGTGACTGCACCGCGCGGGTATGGGATCTGGGCAGCGGGGCCGAGCGCACCGTATTCACCGGGCACACGGACTGGGTGACGGCGGTGGCGTGCACCAGCATCGACGGCGATCCGGTCGCGGTGACCACCAGCCGCGATGACACCGTGCGGGTATGGGATGTGCGCACCGGCATGGAGCGGACCGTATTCACCGGCCATACGCATTGGGTGACGGCGGTGGCGTGCACCAGCATCGACGGCGATCCGGTCGCGGTGACCACCAGCCGCGATGACACCGTGCGGGTATGGGATGTGGGGACGGGGTTCGAGCGGGCGGTGCTGTCCGGGCACACCAATCCGCTGTGCGTGGCGTGCACGACAGTCGACGGCACTCCGGTCGCTGTCACCGCCGGTGACGACCGAACGGTGCTGGTGTGGGATCTGCGCTTCGGAGCGCTCTTGGAGAAACTTCCCGGCCATACCGGCTCGGTGAATGCGGTGGCTTGCACCAGCATCGACGGTGCACCGGTCGCCATCACCGCCGGCACCGACCGGTGTATACGGATCTGGGATCTGCGCTCCAGGACTCTCATGGACGCCCTGACCGGCCATACCGAGGCGGTGAACGCGGTGGCTTGCACCAGCATCGACGGTGCACCGGTCGCCATCACCGCCGGCACCGACCGGTCTATACGGATCTGGGATCTCCGCACGATGTCCCCCGATACGGTCATCAATTGCCCGACTCGGCAACAACTCGTCGCGGTGAGCCCGGAAACCGAAATCCTGCTCGCGCTCGGCAATGATGTCGCTGTGCTGTCACGACACTCATGACCGGGAAGCCCCTCCCGGCGCGGGAGGGGTCTTATCGTTGTGCCCGAAGGGACCCCCACCCGCGTGACGGAGGCTCGATGTCGAACGGATCGCCACTTTTCGCTGGTCGGCACCTGGAGCAAGTCCAACGCGCCGTCGTGCGCGGACAGATACCCGGACATGGTGACCTTCGCCGCCGGAACCTTCCGTGGCACACGCGGTGCCGCCCAAGGCATCATCTACTGGGACGCGGGTCGTATCGCCTGGAAGGTGAGCGCACGCTGGCGCTCACTACCGCCGCCGACGAGCTCGTTCGCCACGAGGTCGTACTCGTCGGCGACAGCCTGACCATCCGTGATCCGGAACGCTGCGTGTTCAGCTACCACCGGACAACGGCACCGGCGCAGCGGCCTCAGCGCAACCGCACTCGCGCCACGGCGGTCGCCGGTGCGTCAGCGCGGGTCAGCACGGAGGCCAGTACCCAGACCGGATTGTCACCCGATGGCCACGTCCGTTGCGGTACAGCTACTTTCACCACCTGGGATTGACCCGGGAGCAAGTCGAATCCTACCGCGGGGTGAGGCAGGACAGGAAGTCGGCCGGCCAGGTGAAGTGCAGGCCCAGCGCGATGCTGAGCGCGAAGGTCACCACAAAGTGGCTGGCCGTGCCAGATCCCTGGTTGGTGACGCGGGCGCACAGTTCGAGATTGCTGCGCGCGTCATCGTTTTCGGGTTCGGCCTCGTCGTGGTGTTCGCACCCATTCGTCGGCATTCCGCATGGCACCAACCGATCACGGACCCGTTTCGCTGCGGTAGAAGTAAGGTAGCGAGGTGAGGTCGCGACCGGTGGGTTTACGCGAGGATGAAACCAGAATATCGTTGATCTTCCCCGAACTTATCGGCGCGGGCTGGGTCAGCGAGCAGATCCGGAATGGGTGCCCGATCATCGGCGGCCGGACCGTCGCGCCCAGCGAACGTGGCTTGCCGGCCCGCCACGGCATCCTGGTCGACCGATGATCGCGGGGGTGCTGCGCGAGACTGTGGCTGACGAGCGGCGGGTGGCGGTCACACCCGCTGATGTGCGTCGGCTGGTTGCAGCGGGCCTGGCTGTGGTGGTGGAGACCAGCGCGGGCGCGGGCGCGGGGTTCGACGATCGTTCCTACGAGTGCGCCGGAGCCCGGCTGGTCTCTGACCCCGCAACGGTTTTCCGGTTGGCTGATCTGGTCACCTGGGTGAAACCGCCGATATACGAGCTGGAGTCGATGCCGCTGCGGCCGGGGCAGGTGCTGATCGGATTCCAGGATCCGATCGCACGCGCCGAACCGATCACGCGGTTGCATGGCCGCAGTGTGGAGTCGGTGGCGTTCGAGCAGGTGCCCGCAGACAGCGGGGCGGACATCGACGCGCTGTCTGCGATGAGCCGCATCGCCGGGGAGATTGCCTATGAGGAGGGGCAACAGCTGTTGACTGCGAACGAGCATGTCCGTCCGGTACGGACGTTGGTGCTGGGCTGCGGGCACGCGGGACTGGCAGCCCTCACCGCCGCGGCGCGCCGCGGCGACGAGACGGTCGCCGTCGGACATCGTGTGGAACAACGAGACCAGGCGATCCGGCACGGTGCTGGGCGATTCCTTCTCGATCCTGCAATACCGGCATTGCTCGCCGAAGAACAGATCGATCTGGTGATCTGTGCCGCCGTGCGGCGCGGGTTGCCCGCGCCGGTGCTGCTCGGCGCCCCCGAGCTAGCGTCGCTGCGCCCCGGTGCGGTGGTGGTCGATCTTGTCGGCAAAGCCGGTGGAAACTGCGTCGCCACAGTGGTACACGCGACGGTGAGACTTCCTGGCGGTGTCACCGTCACCCATCGGTCGAACTATCCGTCACGACGACCCGTCACCGCGAGCCATGCCTATAGTGCCGCGGTTACAGCGATGCTTTTGTCTCGATGCGGTTGATCTTGTTCTTGGTCATCTGCGGGAAGCGGCGCCACCAGGCGGGCAGGATCGCCGAGGAAAACCGTTGACGCTCATCGCTTTCCGGATCGACGCGCCTGTCGTTGACACGCGGCGCCCGCAAGGTGACAGCGCCCGCTTCTCCCGCAATTTGCGTGACCTGGTCACTCTGCTCGACGAGCTGGACGGGGCCAATGTTGTATTTCGTTCCGCCACAGAACCGTTCGATACGTCGACCCCGATGGGGCGGATGCTGGTGCAGATGTTGGGCATGTTCGCTCAATTCGAACGCGACACCATTATCGATCGGGTCATCGCCGGAATGGCGGTGGGTTTCACTGGCATCCGGTTTCTCCCCGTCTCATTGACCGCGCTCGGAAAGCATGCCGAACGTCGGGGAGGTGAGAACATCACGCACCGCGTGCTGCGTAAACGCAACGGGCGGCCGATCAGCTATAGGCGCTACGACGGGTTGTGGAATCGAGTCCGCGAGAACCTGCCGTGGGCGAAGGAATGGGAGGTCACCACCTACTCGATCACGGAGACCGTGCGTGCCCACGTCCGCCAGTTGTTCGGCGAAGCGGTCGAGGGTCTATGTCGGGCAGCACCACGACGACACAGCCGTCCTGACCCACCTGCGTGGTGATGTAGTCGAAGCACTCATGACGATCACCGGCGAACCCCATCCACTCGCCCGGAGCAGACGGCCTCAGGGCTCGCCGAATCGGTAACCGACCTTGTTCTCAGGCTGCGGGAGAATCACCTCTGATGGATCATGTCGATCGTTCGTCGCGGCGTCACAGACGCTTGCCGACGAGAGATATTCGCGTTGCCGAAGTGCCCGTCGCTAACCGCTCGTCTCGGGTTGGCATACTCGGCCCGGAGCACCGCTAAATCCTGACTGGCGGCGGAACACGCCGGGACCGACGACAGTGCTGTACTACAGCGCTACCAAGTTCGGTGTTGGTGCCTTCAGTGAGGCGTTGCGTCAGGAACTGACGCGTCAGCACGTGCGTGTATCGCTGATCGAGCCGGCAGTTCGCTGTTGCCCTTCTCCTCGGTCGGAGTCCTTATTCGTCGCGGGTGCCGATGGTGCGTTGCAGCAGGATGAAGGCGAGTAGCAGGACGCCGATGAAGATCTTGGTCCACCAGGAACTCAGGGTGCCTTCGAAGCTGATGATCGTCTGGATCACGCCGAGGGTCAGTACGCCGAGTACCGAGCCGAGGACGAATCCGAAGCCGCCGGTGAGCAGGGTACCGCCGATGACGACCGCGGCGATGGCGTCGAGTTCCATCCCGACGGCGTGCAGGCTCCAGCCGGACAGGGTGTAGAGCGTGAACAGGATGCCCGCGAGAGCCGAGCAGAAGCCGCTGATCGCATACACGGCGACCTTGGTCCTGGCCACCGGCAGGCCCATCATGAGCGCCGACTGTTCGTTGCCGCCGATCGCGTACGCCGTGCGACCCAGTCGGGTGTAGTGCAGGACGACGAAGGCCACGGCGACGATCACCAGCGCGACGATCATGCCGACCGTCAGGAACACGTCCCCGCCGAGCCGGAATCGACGCTGCGCCAAATCCGTATACACCGGATCGGTGATCGTGATCGAATCCGTGCTGATCACATAAGCCAGCCCGCGCGCGAGGAACATACCGGCGAGCGTGACGACGAACGGCTGGATCTCGAAGTAGTGGATAACCGCGCCCATCGCGGCTCCGAAGAGCGTGCCGCCGACCAACATGAGCGGCATGACCAACAGCGGCGGCCACCCGTGCGCGGTCACCAGCCATGCCGAGACCACCGTGGACAACGCCAGCACCGCGCCGACGGACAGGTCGATGCCGCCGGTGAGTATCACGAAGGTCGTCCCGACGGCGAGGACGAGCAGAAAGGCATTGTCTATGAACAGGTTCACGAAAACCTGCGGGTAGCCGAATGCCGGATATCGAATCACCCCGACGCCATAGATGACGGCGAACAGCGCCGCGGTAGCCAACACCGGGATGTACCGGCCGCGGTGACCGCGCATCGTAGGTCGGCGCAGCACAGGCCGGACGGCCCGGGCCTGGGTCAGCACATTCATCTGTTCGCCTCCGTCGATGTCGATACGATGACCGGTCGGATTTGGCGGCGACGGCGAAAGACCTTGGCACGGAACGCCGGTGACTGGATCAGGCATACCGCGATCACCACGATCGCCTTGGAAACCAGTGTTGTCTCCGGCGGTACTCCGACGGTGTAGATCGTGGTGGTGAGCGTCTGGATCACCAGCGCCCCGAGCGCGGTGCCGCCGAGCTGAAAGCGCCCACCGGTCAACGCGGTACCGCCGATGACGACCGCGAGAATCGCATCGAGTTCGATCCACAGTCCGGCGTTATTGCCGTCCGCCGCAGAGACATTCGAACTGATCATCAGTCCCGCGATCGCCGCACAGCACGCGCAGACCGCGTACACCGCGACGATCAGGCCACCGGCCCGGATGCCGACCAGACGCGCCGCCTCGGCATTGCCGCCCACCGATTCCAGCAGCAGCCCGAGCGCGCTGCGCCGCAACAACACCGCGAGTCCGGCGAACACTGTGGCGGCGACCAGGACGGGCACCGGTAGGCCGAGCAGATAGCCGCCACCGATGACCTTGTACGGCGGACTGTTTATCGTGATGATCTGGCCCGACGTGATCAGCTGTGCGACACCGCGTCCGGCGACCATCAGGATCAAGGTTGCCACGATCGGCTGAATCCCGAAGCGCGCAACCAGAATTCCATTCCAGAGACCGAGCGCGACCGCCACGCCCAACGCGATCAGCACGGCGACGGCGACGCCACTGACATCGGCCTGGTCCGGCATGGTGCTGATGTGCAGACACGCCAGCGCGCCCGCGATCGCCACGACCGTGCCGACCGACAGATCGATGCCACGGGTCGCGATGACCAGCGTCATGCCGAGCGAGATCAGGACCAGGGGCGAGCCGTAACGCAGGATATCGATCAGGCTGCCGTAGAGGTGTCCATCCTGGATGCGGATCGAGAGGAATCCGGGCGTGACCACGACATTGACGATCAACAGCGCGATGAGCGCGGCCGCGGGCCAGAACAGGTGGTTTCGGATGATCGTCATCAAACCGCTCCGCTCGCAATGGTTTCGGTGAGCCGATCCATGGTCAAGGTGGCATCGTTGACCAGTTCGGCGACCAGCCGCCGATCGCGCAGGATCGCCACCTTGTGACTGAGCCGCAGCACTTCCTCGAGTTCGGCGGAGATGAACAGCACCGACATGCCCTCCTCGGAGAGCGAGATGACCAACCGCTGGATTTCCGCCTTGGCGCCGATATCGATGCCACGGGTCGGTTCGTCGAGGATCAGCAGTTTCGGCCGGGTGGCCAGCCAGCGGGCCAGCAGCACCTTCTGCTGGTTGCCGCCGCTGAGGAATTTCACCGGCGTATCCGGATCGGCCGGAACGATCCGCAGCGAGGCGATGTACCCGGCGACGAGTTCGTCGCGCTTGCGGGCCGACAGCGGCCGGGCCCAGCCGCGTGCGGCCTGGACCGCGAGGACGATGTTGTCGCGCACCGACAGGTCGAGGATCAGGCCCTGGGATTTGCGGTCTTCGGGACAGAAGGCGAACCGGTGGTCGATCGCGGTGCGCGGCGAGCGCAGTGCCGTCGGCATGCCCGCCACACGGAGATCCCCGGTGGACGCTCGGTCGGCGCCGAAGAGCAGTCGCGCCACTTCGGTGCGGCCGGAGCCGAGCAACCCGGCCAATCCGACGACTTCGCCACCGCGAACGGTGAGATCGAAGGGCGCGACGGAATTGCGGCGGCCCTCGATCCCCGTTGCCTGGAGCAGCGGATCGCGACGCGCCACCACCGCCGGATCCGGTTTCTCGTGCTCGATCTCGTCGAGCGTGCTCAGTGCCGTGCCGAGCATGTGCGCGATGAGATCCCTCTGGCTCAGCTGTGCCACCGGGTATTCGCCGACCAGGGCTCCGTTGCGCAGCACCGTGGCCCGGTCGCAGATCTCGAAGATCTGATCGAGGAAGTGGGTGACGAACCCGATCGCCACGCCCTCGGCGGCGAGCCCCCGCATTACCGCGAACAGTTGCTCGACCTCACCGGTATCAAGCGACGAGGTCGGCTCGTCCAGGATGAGGACCTTCGCATCCAGGTCGACGGCTCGGGCGATGGCGATGAGCTGTTGCACCGCAAGCGAATACGAGCCGAGCGGGGCGGCCACATCGATGTTCAGATGCAGCCTGGCGAGCAGCCGGGCGGCATCGCGACGCATCGCGGCGAAGCGGATCACACCGGCCCGCCGCGGTTCCCGTCCGATATAGATGTTCTCCGCGACGGACAGATTCGGGCACAGATTCACCTCCTGGTAGACGGTGCTCACCCCGGCCCGCAACGCCTGCTGCGGGCCAGTGAAACGCACTGAGCGACCGTCGAGTTCGATGGTGCCGGCATCGGCGTCGTGAATTCCGGTGAGCACCTTGATGAGGGTGGATTTGCCCGCACCGTTCTCGCCGACCAGTGCGTGTATTTCACCGGGGAACAGTCGCAGGTCCACCTCGGACAGTGCGGTGACCCCGGCGAAACGCATGACGATGCCCGACATCCGAAGTGCGGGTGTGACAGTCGGTTCCGACATGCACTTCTCCGGCTCAGTACGTCCGGGTGGGCAGCGCCGCGGCGGCCTGGTCCTGGGTGTAGACGCCTTCGTCGGTGACGATCCGCTTGGGCGTCGGGCGACCCGCTACGACGTCCTTGGTGATCTCCATCAGCTTCGGGCCGAGCAGCGGATTGCATTCGACGACGACATTGATCTTGCCGTCGGCCATGGCCTGGAAGGCATCTCGGGTCCCATCGATCGAGATGATCTTGATGTCCTTACCCGGCTTCAATCCGGCCTCCTCGATCGCCTGGATCGCGCCGAGCGCCATATCGTCGTTGTGTGCGTACAACACGTTGATATCCCGGTGGGCGGCCAGGAATGCCTGCATAACCTCTTTGCCCTTGGCGCGGGTGAACTCTGCGGTCTGCGATGCGATGATCTTGAACTTCGGATCCGCGCCGATGACCTCCTGGAAACCCTTCTTCCGATCCGTCGCGGGTGCAGATCCGGTGGTGCCCTGCAACTCAGCGATATTCACAGTGTCGTTCGAGTTCTTGGACGCCTCGACGAGCCAATTCGCCGCCCTTCGGCCCTCTTCGACGAAATCCGAGCCGAGAAAGGTCACATACAGCGAGGTATCAGCCGAGTCCACCGCACGGTCGGTGAGGATCACCGGAATCTTGGCGTCCTTGGCCTCTTTCAGGACCGTGTCCCATCCAGATGCGACCACAGGGGAGAAGGCGATGACGCCCACTCGCTGCTGGATGAAGGTGCGGATCGCCTTGATCTGGTTTTCCTGTTTCTGTTGGGCGTCAGCGAATTTCAGCTGGATGCCGGCCGCGGCCGCGGCGTCCTGGATGGATTTCGTATTCGCCGTGCGCCAGCCGCTTTCGGCACCTACCTGGGAGAACCCGAGTACGGTTTGGTCGCTTCCCGAACTGCCGCAGCCGACGGCCGTTGCTGCGGTGAGGACAAGTGCGCTGGTGGTGATCAGAAGCCTCTTCAACACGATCGGGCTCTCCCTCGAATTGTGAAACGTGTTGCACCGAGGTGCGGTAGTCCTGATAGTGTTAGCGCTCACATTCGTCTAGTCAAGAGCTGTCACGGCCGTAATCCAGTGGCCACGACCGGAGATCCCTCGTCGAGGTCATCGCGGCAGTTCGGGTCGCGGTGCGGCGATCTGTTGTGTGAGCGTTAACCTGGGACCAGAATGCTGCTCGGGGCATCGCTGGGAAGGTGGGATGTGAGGGACAGGGACGGATTCGCCGCCGGGGATGCCTCGACGGCGGTGCGGCCGGCGGGTGCGCGCCCGGCGGTCATGACCGATGTCGCCAAACTCGCCGGAGTCTCCCATCAGACGGTGTCGCGGGTGCTCAACGGCAGTGCGAATGTGCGTGCGCAGACCCGCGAGCGGGTATTGCGCGCCGTCGAAGAACTCGGCTACCGCCCCAACGCCATGGCCAGGGGTCTGGTCAGCAGGCGCTCGAATATGCTCGGCGTGGTCAGCTTCGACACCATCCTGTACGGGCCGGCGTGCACCCTGCTCGGCATCGAACGTGCCGCTCGCACAGCGGGTTACGGTGTCAGTATCTTCGCGCTGGAGACGGTGGACCGCTCCAGTGTGTTGGCGGCCGCGAACAGTCTGGCCGATCAGGGCGTGGACGGCATCATCGTCATCGCCCCACAGATGGCCGCCGCCGCGGCACTGCACAATCTGCCCGAACGCCTGCTGGCCGTCGCGGTCGAGGCCGGACAGGACAGCGGCTTGCCATCGGTGTCGGTCGATCAGATCGAAGGCGCCCGGATGGCGGTGCAACATCTGCTCGACCTGGGACATCGCACAGTATGGCAGGTCGCCGGTCCGAGTGACTGGCTGGAGGCACGCGACCGCATCGAGGGCTGGCGACGCACGCTCGAGGCCGCGGGAGCGCCGGTTCCGCCGGTCATCGGCGGAGAT
Source organism: Nocardia sp. CA-119907 (assembly GCF_050955995.1). Lineage (NCBI taxonomy): Bacteria > Bacillati > Actinomycetota > Actinomycetes > Mycobacteriales > Nocardiaceae > Nocardia > Nocardia sp. CA-119907. The sequence goes on along the minus strand of NZ_CP192091.1, from coordinate 4,721,361 downwards.
TGGAGTGCGCGCTCCGGATACCAAGCGGGCCTGCTGCTGGCCGCGCAACCCGATGTGACCGCGGTATTCGCAGCCAATGACCAGATGGCGCTGGGCATGCTGCGCGCGTTCACCGAACGCGGCATCCGAGTGCCCGCCGATATTTCAGTGGTCGGTTTCGACGATATTCCCGAGGCCGCCTACCTTTCGCCACCGCTGACGACCATCCGACAGGACTTCGACGAGGTGGGCCGCCGCAGTATGCAGACGCTGTTGCGGCTGTTGGAATTCGACGGAACCACCCCCGAACCGGCATCGCCTTCGGTGATGCCGACACTGGTCACCCGCGACAGCACCGCGGCACCGACCCAGCAGTGATACGAGCTCACGCCGCCGCGCGCTGAGTACGAACGCGCTCGTTGTTGTGGGGACTGCTTTGGCCTTCTCGTTGAAAGATGCAAGACCACAGGGCTTTTGGGCGCTCTGCCCAGCGCTCGCCACGCTCTTGGTCGTAGCCCTGCTCATGCTCACAGTCGCCTTGGCCGCAGCCTTTCGCTGAGCCGCACTGCCCCTCTCCCGCGCCCGCCGCTCCACAAAAGACCCCGTGGAGCAAACAGTGAATCGTCACGGGTAAGGGACCGGCTTCGGTGTTAGACCAGCGCCGGTCGGCGTGATGGTTGTTGAGTGAACAGGCCGATGATAGATTCCGCCAGGGCATTGTCGTAGGCATCCCCGACCGAGAGGCCGCCTGCCTGCCCGGCCGGGGCACCCTCGGCCAGGGCTTTTTGATCCAGATCCGCAACATCTTCCTCTAGGAAGAAGCGGCCCCCAACCCGTGACGATTCAAGGATCCGCATATCTGGTTTGTTTCCAGCAAGAAAGAGACCGCTTGACCTTCTCGGCCTCTCGCCGTTCGTGCGCTGCCCTATAGGAATGGTCTAGCCGCTCAGGAAGCGCTGGGTGGCGTCGTAGACGTCACGTTGGTAGGCGCGATCGCGGGAGCGGGCCGAGGACAGCTTGACACGTCCGGTGTCCACGGCGCGGACCGCACGGATATAGCTGCCGCTGGGATGTGCGGCGGGGCGGGTGGCCGTGGCGACCACCGTGCTCGCGGGCCGCTCGGGGGAGGACATCAACGGTGCGCCGACGAGGCCGATCAGGTGCAGCGGACCGCCCGCACTGCGCTGGAATCCGGTGCGCACCGCCCCTGGATCCACCGCGTACACCGCGATCCGGTCACGCCACTGTTCGGCCAGCGCGTAGGTATAGGCGAGGTTGGCGAGTTTGCTCGACGCGTACGCGCGCATCTGCGTCCACTCCCCCGGAAGTGCCCAGTCCTGGATCGGGCGGGCCCGCGCTTCCAGGTACGAGGTCATCATGATCACCCGCGCTGGTGAATTCTGCTGTCCGCCAATCGGTTTCAGGAGCGATTCGAGGCCGCGGGTAAGTCCGGCGGCCGCGAGGTGATTGACGGCCACGGTCCGTTCGACGCCATCCACAGTGAGGCCGTGCCGATCGAACGCGGCGCCCGCGTTGTTGACCAGCACGCCGAGACCGTCCGGTGCGGCGCGGTGCACCTGATCGACGAGTCGCCGCACCCCCGAACGTGTTTCGAGGTCGGCATCGACGGGAATCAGGCCACCCGGGACGTCGCCCATGCGGGCTGCGGCCTCTTGCGCACGCTCCGCGCTGCGCCCGTGCACCAGTACGGTCCAGCCGAGCCGTGCCAGTGCGCGACCAACCGAGAATCCGATACCGCTGGTCGCTCCGGTCACCAATGCTGTCGAAGCCGATGAGACCGCCAATGGGTTCGTTGTGTCCATTGCTCTTATTCTCAGAGCACAAAATGGAATGACAATACCAAAATCGAGTACGGAGAAGCCGATGCCCGCGTCCACCGACACCCTGACCGCCAAAGGACTACGTAGCCGCGCCAGGATCGTCGACGCCGCCGCCCGCCTGATGATCGCGAACGGTGCGCACGACACCACGATGGAGGCGATCCAGCACGAGGCGGGCGTCAGCGCATCGCAGCTCTATCACTACTTCGACAACAAACGGGACCTGCTGGCGGCGGTCATCCAATCCAGCACCGAGGTCGTGGTCGCCAACAAATGGCTGCTCGATATGCGCTCGCTACACGATCTGCGTGCGTGGCGGGATGCGGTGGTCGGCGCGGCGCGCGCGACCGGCTGCCGCACCGGGTGTCCGCTGGCCTCGTTCGCCGAGGACATCCCCGACACCGATCCGGAACTCCTCGAACTGGTGGCCGCCGGATTGCGCCGACTGACAGCCGCCGTGGCCAAGGGCCTCACCGCCATGCGCGATGCCGGAGAACTGCGCCCGGACACCGATATCGACCGCCTGGCGCTCGTCGTCGTCACCGCCTACGAGGGCGGCATGCTCGTCTCCCGGACCCAGCGCGAACCCGCACCGCTGGAAGCGGCGCTCGACGCCGCCCTCGCCTGTGTCGAGACACAGGCCGCTCGCACGGATCGGTGACCTCGCACGGATCACGGCCCAATGAAAGCCCACACCGACCCCACGACCACCTACTTCGCCGTACGACCGAGACGAGTAAGTCCGAAGCCTGGGTCAGTGATCGTAGGAGATGAGTGACCAGGTGCGGGGTCGGCCGGTGGTGCGGTTGTGGCAGGTGGCGCTATCTCTCCGCTGCTGAGTACATGAACTCGGCCGTCGCACCCAGCCTGAGGTCGCCGAACACGGGCTCCCGCAGGTCGTCGTACCAGCCGACATCGGCGAGCCAGGAGCCGTCGAAGGCCAGCCACCGGCGCAGGCTCGGCGGCAGCACCATCCCGCCGGGCAGCCTCAGCCGGTCGAGCACCTCGGGCGCGAGCGGTACGGGTTTGGTGAGGTCCGGGGCGTCCGCCGTTGGCCAGCCGTCCTGCCTGACCCGCTCGATCACCCGGTCGATCACCCGGTCGATCACCCGGTCGATCAGCGCTGCTCCATGCACGTTCGCGTCCCTGCGCCGACTGTGCCACACACCACCGACAACCGCCCGTTCGGCTCGTCGGACTCTGTCGCCGTGCTTGTCTCGGGTCACGGCACCCGATGGGAGGCAAGCCAATTAGAGAGCACACCAATACCGACGGGAGGCAGCCGCATGAGGGAGCATCCCATCGGGTACCTGGATCGAATACTGGCCGGGATCCGATCCCGACACCAGTCTCCAACTAGCCGATGAGCGGATGTCAAACGCCGAATTTTGCGACGGCTTGCGCGGTCACCGGCGTGAAGAGGTTGATCAGGTTGCCGTCGGGATCGCGGAACAGCAACGACCGGTTCCCCCACGGCATCGTCGTGGGCTCGTTGACGAAATCCTCGACCGCATCCCGCAACCGCCGGTAATCGGCATCGACGTCGGGGACCAGGAATTCGATGATCGCGGTGTGGTTATCGGCTGGGCGCGCGCTGCCTGCCGCGAACAGCGCCACGGTGCGGGTGCTTCCGATCGCGAGGGTGCCGGCCGCTGTGACGATTTCGGCGAAATCCGGTGTAGCCCAGGTTGCTTCGACACCGGTCACGTGCTGATAGAAGCTGACCAACCGGTGGATGTCATCGGTGATCAGACGGATCGAGACGAGCTTCATCGCGTACTCCTGCTGTCGGATGTGGCGGAAGTTCCGCCGCCGCATGCCACAGTAGAGTCGATACCGGACAGTTTCCGCCCGGTATAGATGCGAGAATTTCCCGATGACGCGCCCCACCGCCCGAGTGCTGGCCCTGCTCGAGCTGTTGCAGGCCGGCGGCACCCATACCGTCGGTGAACTCGCCGGACGTCTCGGTGTCGATGAACGCACCGTCAGGCGATACGTCACCCATCTCACCGACCTGGATATCCCCGTCCGATCGGTGCGGGGCCGCTACGGCGGCTACCAGCTCGCCCCCGGATACCGCATGCCGCCGCTGATGCTGACCGACGACGAAGCGGTGGCCGTATTGCTCGGACTCCTCACCAGCCGGTCGACAACTGCCACCTTCGCGGCCGACAGCGCGACGGCCAAACTCCGCCGCGTCCTGCCCGCCCGCCTGACGGCCCGGCTGGACGCACTGATCAACACTGCCGAATTCACCGCCGACGCTCGCCCGGACGTCGCTGTCGAGAGCTCCGTCCTCCTCCTGCTCGCCGAAGCCACCCGCGAACACCGACCGGTCGCAATTGATTACACCGACCGCAACGGGCGGCCCAGCGAGCGAACCGTGCACCCGTACGGGCTCGTAGAGCACTCCGGCCGGTGGTACCTGACGGGACAGGACAGCAGCAGTGACGAACTACGCCAGTTCCGGCTCGACCGCATCACCGCGGTGACCACACTGCCCGGAACGTTCACTCCGCCCCCCGGATTCGAGCCGGCCGCCCACCTGCTGTCCGCACTTGCCACGGCGCCGTACCGGCACGAGGTATCGATCCGAGTGCAGGGCACGCTCACCCAGGTCCGCCCGCTGCTCCCCGCGACGATCGCGACCATGCACGAGATCGCCTCACCGCCCCCTGACACCAGCCCGTGGGTCCGGGTCCGAATCCGGGCCGAACAACTCGACTGGATTCCCCCAGTCCTCGCCGGCCTGAACCGCCCGTTCGTCATTGAACACCCCGACATCCTCAAAGACGCCGTACGCACCCTGGCCCGCCGACTCACCGCCGCCGCCGACGGCCGATGCCAACCCCACGGGTAGCCCCCAGCAGCACGAAGCGTCACCCAGATTGCCGTTGGCTGATCACTATGTCTCGGGCCCGAGCGCCCGGGCCCGCCGCCGAACCACCGCCTGGAATTCGCTGAAATCCATATGCCAGACTCGGTTGCGCTGCGTTGGTGGATCGTGGAACACCCTGCGCCGCAACATTGCCCACGACTTGCGGTCGGCGCGATACCCACAAAGACAAGCACCGCAGGAACGGTGACAACGCCGAGCCACATGTGGGCCCGTGGTGGCCAGCCAGGACAGCGGCGCCACCAAATCTGGAACACGGTCGCAATGGTGGGGCTGCGTTCTGGACGATTCGCTGAACGAGCGGATATGCATGACGTGAGCGCAGATGAACTCGAGATCGGAACCGGAGATGAGTCGCCGGCCGCTCACTGGCAGACCCCAGGTCCCTCCAGTCAGCCGGTTATGAAGGACCCGCCTTCCGCGTAGAGCGCCGCGATGGCGGCTTCTCAAATGGCATCTGTCAGTCCTGTGGGGAAAGGGAAGAACTCCGGGTCAGCAGGAGTTCCGGCTCGAGACAGTAGCGGCGGGTGATGAGGGCTGCGGCGCCACTAGCGACGGCATTACGACCCAGCGGCGAGGCAGCGAGACGGATCTGGCGGTGGGCGGCGGCTAGCACGCCCGCGCCGAGTCCGATGCGTACGCCGGGGGCGAGTTCGTCGAAGAATGTGGAGTAATTGCCGCCGAGCACGATGGTCCCGATGTCGCAGACGTTGACCAGGGATGCGAGCGCGGTGCCCAGAGCCGAGCCCGCGCAGTCGACTGCGGCGCGAGCGCGCCGGTCGCCCTCGCGCAACGCAGGCAGCAGCGAGTCCAGACCCCGCCTGCCGGCGGCGCGGAGAATGGCGTGTAGACCGGCGTATTGCTCGACGCAGCCGTGACTACCACAGGTGCAGCGGCGACCGGCGCGCTCGATGGCGACGTGCCCGAGTTCCCCGGCGAATCCACTGCCGCCACGGTAGAGGGCGCCGCCGATCACGATTCCGGCACCGATGCCGACATCACCGGAGACGTAGACGAAGTCGTCGCCGACCAGACGGTGCGGCCAAACGTGGGCCAAGGCAGCCAGATTGGCTTCGTTGTCCACCGCCACCCACGGCGCTCCGAGCGCTCGGGCCAACCGGTCACCGACGCGGATTCCGGTGAGGCCTGGCACATTCGGCGCGTGCACGACCTCGCCGTCCTGCACGATTCCCGGCACGGCCAGCCCGATCCCGAGCAGGTCGCGACGGGACTCGCCCCGCACCGTGCGGACGAGGTCAGCAAGCCGGTCGACCAGGTCATCGGCGCTGCTACGCCGGTTGTCGGCCTCGATGCGCTGTTCGGATTCGGTCGATCCGTCCAGCCGTTGCACGATCACGGCGACGTGACGCACATTGATCTCCACGCCGACCGCAGCGGGAGCTCCGGCCGATATCCGCAGCGGACGCGAGGGCCTGCCACGCCCGCTGTTCACGAGCTCGTCTTCGATCAGAAGACGTTGCTGTAGTAGCGGTTCCACCAGACTGGCGATGGTGGCCTTGGTCAGTCCGGTGCGCTGGGCCAGTTCGGCCCGCGATGCTGGGCCGTCCAGCATGGCCAGCAGCAGCGACCGTAGATTCCCGCTACGGACCTGCCGCAGGTGGACGGGCCCCGTCGGCAAGGTCATCGCTCGAGATACCGCGATCGCGCGGCCCGGTATCGGTCCCACAGCGCCTGCGACGGCGGGGCATCGAAGCGCTCCAGTGGAGGTTCCGGCCATGCGGGCAACTCGGCTCCTCCGGTGGCAACCCAGGCGGCCTGCCGCGCGGCTCCGTCCGCGACATACTCCCCCGGATCGGGTACGAGCACCGGGACCCCGAACACCGTCGGCGCGATCTCCCGCACCGCGGGCAGCGCGGCGGCACCACCGACCAACCGTACGGCGGGGATTGAAACACCATGTGCCGCTAGCGCTTCCAGCCCCACGGCGATACCGCAGAGCATGCCCTCGACGGCGGCGCGGGCGAAATTGGCCGGAGTCGTGGTGTCGGTGGTGAGACCGTGCAGCGCTCCGGTTGCCTTGGGCAGGTTGGGAGTTCGCTCGCCGTCCAGGTACGGCACGAGCACGACACCCTCAGCCCCGGCAGGCGCCGACAGCGCCAGCTCGCTGAGCCGCGGCAGCGCGATGCCGAGCATCCCGGCGACGGTGTCCAGCACCCGCGCGGCATTGAGGGTGCAGACCAGCGGTAGATGGCGATCGGTGGCATCGGCGAAACCGGCGACGATCCCGCTCGGGTCGGCGGGCCGCACTGCCGAACTGGCCGACACCACCCCCGAGGTTCCCAGTGACACCACCACATCCGTATCGGCGGCGAGTCCCAGCCGAGCGGCCGCATTGTCACCCGCACCAGCCGTCAACCGCAGCCCAGACGCCGCCACCGTGGATTCGTCGGGTGCCAGCACTCGTGGCAGCATCAGATCGCCACGGCCGCAGGCCAACTCGATCAGATCGCGGCAGTATTTACCGGCGCGGGAGTCGAAATAGCCGGTGCCCGAGGCATCGGAGCGGTCGGTCGTCACCAGTTCCGGACCGCCGCCACGCAACCGCCACGTGAGCCAGTCGTGCGGCAGGCAGACCGCCGCCGTCCGGGCGAGATTGTCGGGTTCGTGCTCGGCCAGCCAGCGCAGCTTGGTCACGGTGAACGATGCCACCGGGACCGATCCGGTGCGTTCCGCCCAGGCCGCCGCACCGAGTTCGGCGACCAGATCCCGCGCCGCGTCGGCGGACCGAGTGTCGTTCCACAGCAGCGCGTCTCGCACCACCCGGCCCGACTCGTCCAGACACACCAGCCCGTGCTGCTGTCCGGCGATGCCGAGAGCGGCGACATCGTCGAGACCACCCGCGTCGGCGACCGCGTGCTGCAACGCCGACCACCAGTGCTCCGGATCGACCTCGGTTCCGGATGGATGCGATGCGCGACCGGTCCGCTTCAGCCGCCCGGTCTCGGCCTCGCGGATGACGACCTTACATGATTGGGTAGAGGAGTCGATCCCGGCGACCAGAGTCATGCGATCACCGCGCACCGAGTAGGTGTTCCAACGCCAGCTGGTTCAGCCGGACGAATCCGTACCCGCGCTGGGCGGCCTTGTCAGCGTCGAACTCGGCCAGCGCCGGATCGGCCAGCAGATCAGCGTGGGTTTCGCCGGGCGCGAGCGTCGGGGTGCGCAGATCGGTGACCCTCGATTCCGAAATGGCTTGCTGCACTTCCGGATCGGTGCGGAAGGCCAGGGCACGCTCCTTCAGCAGCAGATAGGTCCGCATGTTGGCCGCGGCCGAATCCCACACGCCCGCAGTGTCCTCGGTGCGCGAGGGCTTGAAGTCGAAGTGCCGGGGTCCATCGTAGGCGGGTGCGCCGTCCGGCCCGCCGTTCTCCAGCAGATCTACCAGGCTGAAGGCGTTCATCAGATCGCCGTGCCCGAATACCAGGTCCTGATCGTATTTGACGCCGCGCTGGCCGTTGAGGTCGATGTGGAACAGCTTGCCCTGCCACAGCGCCTGAGCGATAGCGTGCGCGAAGTTCAATCCCGCCATCTGTTCGTGTCCTACTTCGGGATTGACCCCGACCAGCTCCGGATGCTCCAGCGTGGCGATGAACGCCAACGCGTGCCCGACGGTCGGCAGCAGGATGTCGCCGCGCGGCTCGTTCGGCTTGGGTTCTATGGCGAAGCGCAGGTCGTAGCCGCGGTCGTGCACGAATGCGGTGAGCAGGTTGAGGCTTTCGCGGTAGCGGTCCAGCGCCGCGCGCACATCCTTGGCGCTGTCGTACTCCGCGCCTTCGCGCCCGCCCCACAACACATAGGTGCGCGCGCCGATGTCGACCGCCAGCTCCACATTGCGCAGTACCTTGCGCAGCGCGAACCGGCGCACGTCCCGGTCGTTGCTGGTGAACCCGCCGTCCTTGAACACCGGATGAGTGAAGAGATTGGTCGTGACCATCGGCACGACCAGTCCGGTGTCGGATAGCGCTTTCCGCAGCCGTTCGATCTGCCGCTGTCGTTCGGCGGTGGACGCGCCGAACGGGAACAGATCGTCGTCGTGGAAGGTGAGGCCGTATGCCCCCAGCTCCGCGAGCCGGTGCACCGCGTCGACCGCGTCCAGCTCCGGTCGGGTGGCATCCCCGAAAGGGTCTCGGCCCCGCCATCCCACCGTCCACAACCCGAACGAGAACTTGTCCGCAGGGGTTGGCGTCACCATAATCGACCCTCTTTTGTTCAGACATTGAACTAATGCGCTTTCGAGCGTAGTCGCAACCCGCGCGAAGTGCGGGGCTGACCACTGAATTCATTGTTCGACAACGGGATTCATGGATCGGATGCGAATCACGTGGCGATGGTTGAGGCCGATGCCGAATCGGTGTGTCGGACGGATGGTTTCGCGCATCGCCCGCACAGCGAGCTCGTGCCCCAGCAGCAGATGGTGCGCGGCCGCCAGCGCGCCGTGGCCCTCACGAGCGTCGGGCATGTGACGTCCCTCCCGTACCCGTCGACCGCGCAGGGATACGGCTCGTTCAGCGTGGTCCAGAAATCCACCACGGCGCCGAGTTGCCCGTGCACGAGGGTGGCATACCCCGCGAAGCGGTACGCGGTGTCGCATACCGGCCAGCCGCCCGCGTCCTCGAGCGCTTGGGGCACATCCCAGTGGTAGAGGGTGAGGAACGGCTGGCCGTCGGACTGCCGAATGCGATTGCCTCGCTGTACAACTGTCACAACCCGTCGCTGATCACCAGCCGGCTCACCGCGGACGCGCAACGCGTGTTCCTGGTCGACCGAAACAGATTGTGGTCGTGGTGTTCTCGCTATGGACAGTGTCCGGCATCACCTTCCCGATCACCTGCAACTGGCAGCAGGCCACATTCCGACAAACGCCGTCATGCACGTCCTCGTGTCGCTGGCGGTGTGCGGCGCGCTGGCATTTCGTCGCGCACTGAGCCCTAACGGATCGCCAGGACAGTCGACGCCCGCTCGAGCCTGCCGCCAGCCAGCTGATTCCTTGCGCGGTCCCCCCACATCCAGTCCCCTACTTCTCCGGGGAGGCAGGGACTGCGCGGCATCGACGCTAGCGTGCGTTCTGCCTTGGGATGCCGCCTCGGAGAAGTTCATGCACCGATGGTGTGTCTGTGGTGAGCCAGAGTCGAAGTAGATGCCGTCGGCAACCGGGGTCGTCATGATCTGTGTACTGTTCGCGCGAGTGCAGCACCGTGCTGTTGTTGAGCAGCTGGATATCACCTGGATGGAAGTCCATTTGGATATAGAAGGCCGGATCGTTGGCGATGGTCTCTACCAGACTGAGCGCTGCTGACTGGTCATCGGTGAGCCGGGGCGCACTCGAATGGTGTTGCGAGTCACGGATGTACCAGGCGATGAAGAAGAGCCGGGGCACCCGGCCGAGATCAGTGAAGGGCGCAAGCTCGAAGAACGGTGCTTGTCCCGGGCTCTCCTCGCCGTTGCGGGACCATGGCATCGGCTGGTACATGACGTCGACCAGGTGCGGGGCCCGGTGCAGCATCTCGTTGTAGACGGCGTGCGCGCTGACGATCTTCGACTCGCCGCCCGTCCTGGCCGGATGTAGGCACAGCAGTCCGACTAGGTCGGAACCGTCGCTGTGGAAGTCCTGCCGCAGATTGGTCCGGTACTTACGGACGCCAGCTCCCGCCATGCTTCGCTCGTCGCGGATGTGTGTGATGACGTTGGCGTCGCGGTCCTGCCCTACGGGCTGGCCGAGCAGTGTTCCCAGTCCGAGGTATGCGTGCTCGATCTCGGGTTCGGTGAGTGCGTCGGTCGGGAAGTTGCGCAGCCGGATAAACCCCGGTCCGTCGTTGAGCAGATCCGTCCAACGGGCCACCGCGGGGCCGAACTGGTGGGACAGGACTTGGCTCGCGCCGCCACGACCGTAGTCGATCAAGGCTTGCCGGTCGTCGGCGGACAGGTCGAAGGACCAGGCGGTCTCGTCGGGGAAATCGGCCGGCGTCCACACCGACGGCGAATCGGTTGCAACGAACGTTCTCATAGAACTACTCCTTTCGATGGTGCTGTTTATTGCCTGTAATGCCCCGCTACGTTCAGCAGCAGGAGACCAAGCCGCGTGACGCCTGCGACGCGGCGATGTGAGCCCGGTACGCGGTGCCGTCGGTCGAGGTCACCCGGCCGCCGCGTACCAGTTGGTTCTTGGGGAGTGTGTCGGTCATCGCGATCGCTCGAGGTCGGTCCGCGTGGAGAGTTTGCCGAGGTGGCGGGTGAGGTAGTAGGCGTCGCGGCCGACCCCGCGCAGCGAGTTCGATGACGGGCTGCGCTGCCATTCCAACCCGAGATAGCCCAGGCCCGGGTGGGTGGTGGAGATGCCCTTTCGGTGTCGGGGTGCTCCGGTGTCGGTGAGGGCTCCGGTCCCGGCTAGGTACGGCAGATGCGGGGTGTAGCCGGTGGCGAGGATGATCGTGTCCACGCCGGTGCGGGTGCCGTCGGCCCAGATGACGCTGTCACCATCGAGAGTGGTGAACATGGGTCGGCGTGAAGGTTTTTCGGCGGCGAGGGTGGCGCGGTAGCGGGCGGTGTCGAGTACTGGTTGCGTTGGCGCGTTTTTCAGCAGGTGGCCGATGGGGAGGGTGTCGAAGCCGGTGATGGTGAACCAGAAGTGCACGTCGCGCCCGAGGGGCCGCTGGGGTAGGAACTTTACCGGGTTGCGGGAGGCGAGCGTTGTGGTGGCGTGGTCAGCTAGCTCGGCGGCGATTTGCACCGCTGAGTTTCCAGCGCCGACGACGATCACGTGTTGTCCGGCGAACTCTGCTGGTGTCCGGTAGTTGCTGACGTGCAGGATGTTTCCGGTGAACTGGTCCTGTCCAGGCAGTCTCGGGGCTCTGGGCGTGCCGAACGATCCGGTGGCCGCGATCAGCCGGGGCGCGCGGAAGGTGGCGCCGGTGACGGTGTGCGCGGCGAAGACGTGCCCGTCGTGATCGACAGCGTCCACCCGAGAGTTGGTGTGGATGTCGGCATCGAGCTGGGCAGCATAGCTACGCAGGTAGTCGACGACCTCGTCACGCCGCGGATATCGGTCGGGGTCACCGGAAAACGAAAGTCCGGGCAGTGCACTGTATTTGGCGGGTGAGAACAGGGTGAGGCTGTCGTAGTACTGCGGCCAGGAGCCGACGGGTTCGGCACCGGCCTCGACAACAGCGACGGTGAGTCCGCGCTGGCGCAGGTGGTGGGTGGCTGCGAGGCCGGATTGACCGCCGCCGATGACGATGGCGTCGTAGTCGATGCTCACGGTGGGGTGTCCTTCTGGGTCATGTGGTTTCGGGTTGGCGGGGTGCAGTGGCGGCGGCGAGGATGAGGTAGGTGTGGGCGTAGCTGCCGGTCCAGGACGTCAGTGCGGTTCCGGCCCATGATGCAAGCGCCATGATGATGACGATGGGTGCGGATATCAGGCCGTTGGTCATCGCAGCCATCAGCGGGCCGGTGTGGTCGCGAGGCTGATCAGCTGCGGTGCTGGGGCAGCGCAGCATCCGCCATCTGACGCAGTGGAAGCGTTGTCGGGTTCGTCGAAAACTCCTGCGCCGCCACAGACTCCGGTTTCGGGCAAGGTCAGCTCGACCCGGGTGGCGGATTCGTGATCACCGGCCAGCGCGGCGGCGATCGAGCGGACCTGCTCGTAACCGGTCATCGCCAGGAACGTCGGAGCACGCCCGTAGCTCTTCATCCCGGCCAGGAACACATTCGGCTCCGGATGTGAAAGTTGCTTCACCCCATGCGGATACACGGTGCCGCAGGAATGCACGTTCGGGTCGATCAACGGCGCGAGCTCGACCGGTGCCTGCAGTACCAGGTCGAGGCCGAGACGGATTTCCGACAGCCACGACAGGTCGGGGCGGAACCCGGTCAACACCACCACCCGATCCACGCCCTCGATGCGCTGCCCGGCATCCGATACCAGCACCAGTCCGCCAGCGTCGGGTTCGATTGCGGCGGTGCGGAATCCGGTGACCACGTTCAGATGGCCCTCATCGACGGCCTGCTCGGCCCGCAATCCGAGAGCGCCACGAGCTGGGAGCTGGTCGGCCTCGCCACCGCCGAAGGTGGAACCGACCTCACCGCGGCGCAGTACCCAGCTGATCCGCGTCCCCGGCGCATCTTTCGCCACCCCGGCCAAGGCGATGATCGCGGTCAGCGCGGAATGACCGCTGCCTACGATCACGGTGTGCTTCCCGGCGTGGCGGGCGCGGACCGAGTGGTCGGCGAGGTCGGGCACGCGGTAATCGATGAGGTCGGCTGCCGCGCTCTCACCGAGAGCGGGCAGTCCTTCGCCGCCGAGCGGGTTGGGGCTGCCCCAGGTACCCGAGGCATCGATCACCGCTTGCGCGAGCACCCGCTCCTCCCGACCATCAGCGCGGCGGATGTGCACCGATAACGGCTCGCCCTCGCGTCCGGCATCGACAACCCGGTCCCGGCCGCGCCGTGCTACGCCCACCACCTCGGTGCCCAGTCGGACGGTGTCCGCGCCCAGGGCGCCCGCGAGCGGAATGAGGTAGTCGTTCGCCCACTCGCTACCCGTCGGATACGCATCCACGTTCGGAGCGACCCAGCCGGTGGCCTCGAGCAGACGCCGCCCGGCCGGGGCCACGAGCTCATCCCAACGGGAGAACAACCGCACGTGATTCCACTGCGATACCGCCGCGCCCGCGGTTTCACCGCGTTCGAACACCAACGGCCTCAGACCGCGTTCCCGCAGCTCAGCGGCTGCGGCCAGGCCGATCGGTCCGGCTCCTACTACGACGACGGGCAAGTCGTTCATCACCACAATCCTTTCATCGACGATTATCGATCAACTGCTATGAACTTTATCGACAGTCATCGATGAAACGCAACCATCGATGAACGTCGATATAGTGGTGGTATGACTTCGCTGGAAATGCCGGTAGTGCGTACGGTCACCGCCGGTCGGGTGGACGCCCTGTCGGTGGACGACGCCACCACCTACGCGGGATGGTTCGCCTGCCTGGCCGATCCGACGCGGGTTCGGCTACTGCATCAGGTCGCCACCCGCTCGACGGGCATCACCGTGGGCGAGTTGGTCGAGGCGCTGGGCATCGGACAGCCCACGGTCTCCCATCATGTCCGCAAGCTGGCCGATGTCGGGTTCGTCAGCGTCCACAAGAACGGCACCTCCACGATCGTGATGATCAACCCGACCTGCTGCACCGGCCTGCCACATGCCGCTGACGCGGTCATGGGCGTACTCACCCAGCGCCCGTGCTGCCCGGCGGATCTGCCCGCCGATGTGTCCGTGCGCGCGATGGACGACGGCGACTGGGACGATGTGCTGCGCATCTACGGCGAGGGGATCGCCACCAAGATGGCCACTTTCGCCACCGAGGTTCCCGACCAGGAAACCCTCGACGCCCACTGGCTTCCCGAGCATCGCTGGGTCGCCGAGATCGACGGCGAAGTGGTCGGTTGGGCCGCCCTGGCCCCGGTGTCCTCTCGCGACTGCTACCAGGGTGTCGCGGAGAACTCCGTCTACGTCGCGGAGGGCATGCGCGGTCGCGGCATCGGTAAGACCTTGCTGCACAAGCAGGTCATCGCCGCCGACGCGGCGGGCCTGTGGACCCTGCAGACCGCGATCTTCCCGGAGAACCGCGCCAGCATCGCGCTGCACCACTCCGCGGGCTACCGCACCGTCGGCGTGCGCGAACGCATCGCCCGGCTCGACGGCGTGTGGCGCGACACCGTTTTCCTCGAACGCCGCAGTCCCGTTCGCTGACAACTGATCTCGATAGCCCGGCCGTTCGCGTGAGTGCGGCGAGGTTCAGTTGTCGGCGATGGTGCTCGTATTGCCTGTCCGGGTAGCGGTGGATGTCGGCGAGGGTCATGTAGTCACAAAAGTAGGGATCCCAGCGGGTCGGGTAGTGCATCCCGCGCGCGCTGGAGTGATCGCTGTAGCGCGCTGATGACGCGGTCGAGTTCAGCGCCCATTCGCTGCCGGTTGTAGAACCGGGCCGCCAGGCAGGACCCGTAGTAGTTGATCAGATGGAACGGTCGTGTGCCGCCTCGAGGAGGCGAGCGATGCCAAGGCCACCCGGAACCTGCCTCCACGCGATCGCGCGAAACCCATTGAACAGCATCGTCTTCGGAGACACCGAGCACTTCCCGGGCGGGGTTGGCGCGGGCGACGCCGGCGGGCGTCGTCGACCCTGACACGGTGCACGATGCAGCCGCGCCAACTCATTGAGGATTGGGCGTCAGGCACTGCGGGGGTAGCGGAAACCAGCGCAGCGCTTCGAAGTGCGATGGCAGGCCGGTGGGACCATCGGGGACCTTCTCGGGGCGGGCCGCGAACAGGGTGCGGGCCTCGTATAAGTGATCGGCCAACGCGGCCTCGTCGAGAGTCTCGTGGTCCGTCGAGTAGTGCAGAGTGCCAGCACTATCGTAGAAGAGATCTGTCAGGCGCAACGGGGGCAGGCGAGTCCCCCCACGGTGGCGCCACAGGCCGGTGTCCGGACTGAAGACGTAGTCGGTGAGGAGACGGTTGCCGAATGAGGCCAATAACTCCACAGCCTCGATCAGATAGTCGCGCACGGTGTCGGAGATGAAGTAGTTGAAGTTGATCCGTGTCCAGCCGGGTTTGATTCCCTCACAACCCAAAGCGATTTCGTCTCGGTAGGCACGCGAATTCTGCGCATCAATGGCCAAGAGCCGATGCCCGTACGGGCCCGCGCAGGAGCAGCCGCCGCGAGCTTGGATGCCGAACAAGTCGTTGAGCAGGGCTACAACATAGTTGTGGTGCAGGTAGCGATCCACGCCTGACCGGACTCGGAAGGACACGATGGACAGTCGTCTGGCATGCGGGTGACCGAGGATTTCGATATTCGGGTGATCGCGCCACCGGGCAAAGGCATGACCCCACAGCCGCTGTTCCCGTTGCTCGATGAGGTCGCTACCGACGGCGTCTTTGAGCGCGAAGACCAGCCCGGCCCGGATCGACTCGATGATCGCCGGGGTTCCGCCCTCTTCCCGGGCCACAGGATCATCGAGGTACCGGTGCCCGATTGGGTCCACGAACGCCACCGTGCCCCCTCCCGGCACGGTGGGCACGGCGTTGCGCACCAACTCACGACGGACCACGAGGACGCCAGGCGTCTGAGGCCCGCCGACGAACTTGTGCGGAGAGAGAAAGATCGCATCCTTATGGTCGCCACGACCAGGAGCGCTCTCCCGCACCCGGATCGGAACATAGGGGCCTGCAGCAGCGAAGTCCCAGAAAGACAACGCGCCGTGCTCATGAAGCAGGGCGGCGATCCGATCGGTGTCCGATAAGACTCCGGTGACGTTGGAGGCGGCAGAGAAGCTACCGATTCGCAGCGGTCGGTCCGCGTAGTGGATCAGCCGGTGCGCGAGTTGTCCCTGGTCGATCTGACCGCAAGCGTCTTCGTCGATCACCACCAGATCGGCGATGGACTCCCGCCATGGCAACTCGTTGGAGTGGTGTTCGTAGGGGCCGATGAACACCACCGGCCGCTGCGAATCGGGGATCCGCCCACCCCACTGGTAGCGCGCGGCCAGCCCGGACGGCACGCGGAGCTCGAGAATGCCGATCAATTTGTTCACCGCCGCCGTTGCCCCGGACCCGCAAAAGATCACCAGGTCATCCTCGGTGCCGCCAACCGCGTCGTGGATGATCTGGCGTGCGTCCTGCCGCAGCTGTGAGGTCTGCAATCCGGTACCGGAGCTTTCGGTGTGGGTGTTGGCGTATCGCGGTAACACTTGCCTGCGGATGAAGTCCTCGAGAAAATCCAGCGAACGCCCTGAGGCGGTGTAGTCGGCGTAGGTGATCCGGCGCCGACCATAGGGTCCGTCCAAGACCTCGCCATCACCGATAACCCCTTGCCGAACCCGCTCGAGCAACGGTGAGGTGGGTACCGGCGCCGACCGGACATCCGCGCTCCCGGTCACCGTATCCATGCGGTCCCTCCTTCCATCGCGGGTAGCCAGCACCCCACATACAGCCAGCGTGCCCCTGGGCCATGCGCCGCGCCAGGGCCATTGGTCTTCTAGGACATGCGAGCCGGGGAAGCGCCGGGAAGCTCCCGACGGATTCGCCGCCGTAAACGATCTCATCGAGGGCCCTGGGTGCCCTGAAATGCGGGTAGCTACCGCCCGCCGCTCGGAGAGATCCACCACCAGCCGGGTAGGTACCTCCGCGCCGTGAAGCTTCTACCAACAGCGGATACCTCAGAGCGCATCGCCGAACACGAGCCGGGGACACCGATGTACCTGATACATACCGTCGAGGGCGAACCGCGGTCACGTGTCATCTGCGAGGTGTACCGCGACCGCCAGGCATTCGAGGAGCGCCATCGACAGCCGCACATGGTGTTACCGGGCCGAGTGGACATGGGTAAGCGACGTTTGGACCACAGCTGTCTCGAGGTGCCAGCCCCGGCGCAGCGTCGCCTTCCCTTGTGCCGCACGCAGGTTGCGCACCCGGTTCACCGTTCCATAGGACTCGACCAGATATCGTCGGCCGTTTTGTTCGAACACTGCCAGTGGCGTCTGGATCGCGCGGCCGGTACGTCGTCCGGGCACGGTGAGGACATGGAAGGTCCACATCGGCAATCCGGCGCGTATCACGGTCCGCATCCATGAGTTGGATGCCCTGACGCCCCACCCCGCTCGATACGGCTTGGCCATGAAATCGAGCGTTCACTTGTCGGAACCAGCCGCGTTCACACACCAGGCCGAATCGGCCCCGGCCGCCCACTCCGCTGATCAGGAACTCTGTCGTTTGGTTTGGTCCACTGTCCAGGCCGCGATCTGAGCGCGGGAGTTGAATCCGAGCTTGGTCAGGATATGTTCGACATGACCGTCGGCAGTGCGTTGCGCGATCACCAGCTCGGCGGCGATCTGCTTGTTGGTCAGTCCCTGGGCGACGAGGTCGGCGACCTGGCGCTCACGTTTGGTCAATTTCGCGGAGGCACCCGACGCGGGGGCCGCATCGGTGGGTTGTTCCCCGAGCGCGTATGCAATAGCGGCATCCATACCCATCCCCCGGCCTTGCCGAACGGCCCCCTCGAATCGGCGAGCGCCGAGGGTCTGACGCGTCGTCCGCTCGCATTCCTCGTGAAAGCGCGACATGTTCCGCAGGACTGCCCGCACACTGCTGCCCACCAGCCATTTCCCTTGGGCTGCCCCGAGTAATACCGCCGCTCGCTCGGCGTCGCCCTGGTCGGCGGCGGTCCAGGCCAGCGCCTCGAGGCTGAATGCGGTGAACACCGGACTATTCGGCCGTCGGTTGATTCGCAATGCCGACGCGAGCAACCGTTGGGCGCGGTCCCGTTCGCCTTGCAGCCATGCCGCAACGCCCAAGCCGCGCAACGCGGCCGAACGATAGAGCAATTCGCCTTGCGCTTCGGTGATGGAAAGTACTCGGCGATAATGCTCGGTCGCTCGGATCATGTTGCCGCGCAGTTCGTATGACCAGGCGAGGATGGTCAGAGCACTGATGTAGAGCTCTCCGGTCTGGTTCGAGCTGAGCAGCTCGACAGCTCGTTCCAGGGAGGAGGACGCGTCGGTCGCCGCGCCGCCGGCCAGCGCGATGATGCCGGCAGCGTAGGCGAGCTGTCCCTCGATGGCTGGGGTCGAGGACTGTTCGGCGAGCAGTCGTCCCTCCTCCAGAAGGGCGGCGGCAGCCTGGAAATCCCCCTGCGGCGCGGCGACCTCGCACGCGGCGCGTAGCGCACTGATGCGGTCGGTTGCCGATTGCGCGCCGGGGTGGGCGAGCACCCGGTCGAGCCAGGTTCGGCCTTCCCCGTACAGGCCGCGAAGGCTCCAGAATTCGTGCAGCGCGGCGGCGATTCGCAGCCCGGCTTCGGCCGCCTCGTCGGTGTCCTCGGAAAGGCAGGATTCGAGCGCGTCACGCACGTTGGGTAGCTCGCGCTCGAGGCGGGCGATCCAGTAGGGCTGCCGATCGCTGATCCACCCGGCTTGGGCGTCCAGCACCAATTGTTGGTACCAGTCGCGGTGCCGTCGGCGCAGCTCGGTGTCTTCGCCGGATTCCCGCAGCCGTTGCAGACCGTAGTCACGCATCGTCTCGAGCATTCGGAAACGCACGATGGTGTGCGATTCCTCCCGGATCAGAATCGACTTGTCCACCAGAGAGGACAGCACATCGAGCGGGCTGTGCGGCGCCAGGCCGACACCGCATACCTGTTCCGCGGCGTCGAGTTCACAACTCATGGCGAACACCGACAACCGGGCCCACAGGCGCTGCTCGGCCGGAGTACACAACTCGTAGCCCCAGTCGACACACCATCGCAACGTCTGCTGCCGGGTCGGCGCGGTACGACTGCCACGGGTGAGCAGCGCGTACCGATCATCGAGGCGTTGCAGAATCTGCTCGGGTGACATCGCGCGCATCCGAGCCGCCGCCAGCTCGATCGCCAGCGGCAACCCATCCAGCCGGGCGCAAATCCGAGTCACGGCAGCCTTATTGTTTTCGTCGAGTTCGAAGCCCGGCACGGCAGCCGCAGCGCGCTCGGCGAACAGGGTCACCGCGTCGAAACGGGGCAGCCCCGTCAGCGCCGGCGCCCAGTCCTGATCCGGGACCGTCAACGGCGCCACACGCAGCACCGCCTCACCCGCGGTATTCAGCGCTTCCCGGCTGGTGGCGAGAATCCGCAATTCCGGGCAGCTCCGCAGCAACGCCTCGCTCAACTTCGCCACGGCTTCCACCATGTGCTCGCAGTTGTCCAGAACGAGCAATATTTCCCGCGAGCCCAGAAATTCGACGAGAACATCACGCAAACGACCTGGCGCCTCGTCCCGCAAACCCAGGGTGGCCGCCACGACATCGACCAGGAGCGCGGCATCGGAGACCTCGGCCAGTTCGACCAACCACACCCCGTCGGCGAAATCCCGCTGCGCTTGCGACGCGGCCCGCAGTGCCAGCCGCGTCTTGCCGACACCCCCGAGTCCGGTCAATGTGACCATCCGAGACGTGGACAGCAGATTCTTCACCGCTGACAACTCGGTGCGTCGGCCGACGAAACTGGTCAGCTCGAGCGGCAGATTGCCACCACTGCCCCCAGCGACCGCTGCCAGCAGCGGGCGCCGTTCCCCCATCGGTGGCTCCTGGCGCCGATGCTCGAGAACCGAATCGGACCGCCGGCCCGTGACCCCGACCGAGAAACCATGGCGCTGCTGCACCTGTCGAATGCTCTCACCCAGACCCGCCGCAGAAGGCCGTTCGTGCGAATCACGGCTCATCGCGGTTTCCACCAGCGCCGACACGTCGTCGGGGATACCGCTGTCCCACGGGTCCGGCAACGGCTGGGTGGTGATCCGCAGAAACTGTGTCACCACGTCCTCACCACGACGACGCTGGAATGCGGCATGGCCGGTCAGCGCACAGAACAGGGTCGCGCCGAGTCCGTACACATCCGCGGCCGCCGTCGGCGTATCCCCGTCCAGTACCTCCGGGGCGGTGAATGCCGGTGATCCGGTGACGATGCCCTCGGCCGATTGGAATCCACCGGTGATGTGGGCAATCCCGAAATCGGTCAAAGCTGGCTCACCGTAGTCGGTGAACAGGATATTTCCCGGCTTCACGTCCCGATGCACGATGCCGAGGCCATGCGCGACCTCCAGCGCGCCGGCGATCTTCACACCCATCGACAGCGCCCTCTCCAGAGGAAGCGGACCGTGTTCGCGGATCCACGCATCCAGGGAATCGAGCGCGTGATACGGCATCACGAGGTAGGGACGCCCGCTGACGGTGGCACCGGCCTCCAGCACGGTGACGATGTTCGGATGCCCGGTCAAGCGGCCCATCGCCCGCTGCTCCCGGACGAACCGCGCCCGGTTGTCTTCGTCCAATTCCGTGGTCGACATCTTCACCGCCACCGTCCGGTCCAGCGCGACCTGCCAGCAGCGATACACCACCCCGAAACCACCTCGGCCGATCTCGACCGCATCCTCGAAACCGGCTGCGGTCAACTCCACCGTGGCGGGCGTTGCCACCTCACGGCGCGTGCGCAGCGGATCGTCCTCGGTCATCGGCCAAGTGCGATCCAACCAACATGTCTCCGAACACCGGGCAACATGCGCTCAACCTTTCGCCTTGCTCAGCGTATCGCCAACGAAGGTGAAGGACCGCCCGTCGGCATCGCGAGGTGCGGGTCCACATGGCCGAATCGATCAGGGACTTCACCACCCGTCGAGGGCCTTGCTACACGAACGGGAAACGGCCCGATAACACCACGAGATAGCGCCTCGGGCGCCTCGATGACGCACGACGCTCGGAAAAATAGGTATGCCCCCGGGCATTCGACCGTCGCCGGAACGCCCTGGAAGGAACACGCTGGAGCGAAACCTGTCCGCACCGTTCCCACCGAGGCCTCCATGTACGCACACGATCCGGAGCGCACAGACAACGTCAGCGACGACGGTGCACGGCGCGCGGAAGGCACGTTGATGATCCGGCGTTGCGCGGACTGCGACAAGCTGTTTGCGCCGCTGACGGCAGAGTGTTCATCCTGCGTATCCGAGGCGCTCGAGTGGGTGCCCTCGTCCGGCGCCGGTTCGATTGTGTCCTGGCGGGTGGTCGATCGTGCCGCGACCGGCAGGCGCGACGAACTGATGCCGTTGACGATCGCCATCGTCGAACTCGACGAGGGCCCCTGGGTCTACACAGCCATCGACGGGGAAGTCCCCCTGCTCCCGGCCGGGCCGGTGCGAGTGCAGTATCAGCCGAATCCCAAGCACAACCGATTCCCGGTCTTCACGGTCAATGCTGATCCGCGAAACTCGGTGCGCGTGTCCCGCACCTCCGCATACGAGTGATCGGAACAGTGCCGAGTAGAGCGCGATCTTGTCTTCTGGTGCGCCCGCGTTCAGCACGGCGGGCATATCGCCGAGTGCGTCGATCAGTTTGTTGATCTGGGTGGTGGTGAGTATGACCGTGTGCGGGATCTGATCGAATTCGCTTTGGGCGATGGCCTTTTCGGCTTGGGCGTTCATGGCTTCGATCAGAGCGAGTGGGTCTATGCCTGCCTCGGCGTCTCGGTGCCGTTGCAGCTTGGTCTCGGTGGCGCTGATCTTGGCGCGGAGCATCTCCCGGCGCGTGTTGCCGTCATCGCTGTCTTGGGCCTGGAGCAGCCTTTCGACCGCGTGGTCGCGGTTGCGCTGTCGATCCCTTCTCTGCCAGGTAGGCACACGATTGAAGGTTTCGCTTTACTGTCCTGCCCATATCACTGAAAAGCCCCAACTGACTGTTCAGCGATACCTTTTAACTTTATGAATGTTGCCAACGAGAACCTGATGATCGAACTCAGCATGGCCGAGCTGCGCGAGATTGCGGGCTATGCCGTGGCCTGCGCCGAGCCCACCCTGACAATCTTCGACCGCGACTGTCCGGATGATCCGCGCGCTCGGGCGGTGCTCGACGAGGTACGCCGGTTCGCCGCCGGAGGCAAGCGTACGAAAGCGATACGTGTGACCGCGTTCGACGCGCACCGGGCCGCACGGGCGGCTCGAGAGAAGGGACTCGAGGCCGCAGCCGACGCGGCGCGCGCCGCTGGTAACGCGGGAGGGGCTGCATATCTGCATCCGCTGGCAAAGGCGACCCAGGGCGGGCACATCCTCATGTCGGCCGCCCATGCGGCTCGAGCATTCGAGCTCGAAGCCGGCGACAACCCTGACGTGGGAAGCGATTACATCAAGATGGCGGCAGATCTGGCCAGCCCGATAGTGGTGAACGTCCTGATGCGATACCCGAACGCCCCCAGCGGCCGCGGCCGCGTAGGACACCTCTGGCGCGAACTGGACGCCTCGCTGCGGCGGCTCGCAACTCGACGTCAACCGATCGGCACCTCTGACCGAGGCACACCGACGAGCTAGGTCGAGCCCACCCTTTCCAGCTCCGACCGCCCTGCGCCGAGTGCACCCTTCGGCTCTGTTCGACGGGTGGTTATCGCGGTGAGGGTGTTGTCGTCAGTGAGCAGTTTGTCGATGGTCGTGGCGATCTGTAGGTCCGGCCGGAGGTCGACTCGGCCCGTCATCGGTGCGATATACACCGAACGTATACCGACCGACGGGTCACGATATGGATCGGTCCCGGATGCGGATTCACCCTCGTTACCAGGCCATTCGTCCGTGAACGGAACGGGAGTGGTGGACATGCGACTGGCCGCTGAGCAGCGATCGTGTCGGACCTTCGCGGCATAGTGGCGGTCATGTGATCCCGACGCGCACCGCGGCCGGGGCGCTACCGGTCCCCGGACGTCCACGGGTACCGCAGCTTGTCACTCGCCGAAGGCTCATGTTGGGCGTCGGCGTCACAGCACCACCGCCTCGAGGATCTGTCCTGACGGCGGTGCTTTGCTGGTCCGCGACGCGGCTGGGCCGTCGGCAGGCAATGCCCACCGACGGCCCAGCCGCACCAGCCGTCAGACGTAGGTATAGGGCAGTGGGTTGCTGGTGCCGTCCAGCTCCACGGTGACGGTGACGTCCACCGTGCCTGTCCCCGTAGGGGAGATGGCCGTGATCTGGGTGTCGGAGTCGATGGTGAATGTGGTTGCCTTGGTACCGAACCGCACGGTCAACGGACCGACATTACTGAACCCGGAGCCGGTGATCACCACCGAGCTGAAGACCGTTGCCGGGCCGGAAGAGGGTGTCAGGGAGGTGAGAACAGGTGCCATGGTCCGACTCCAAGCCGAAATAGTATGAAAAGGGTTATCCTGCAACGGATGCCGATCTTGCTGCGGCAACCGCCGTATATCCATTAACCCTCCGGCGCCGGCCCGTCGGCAACGGATCCACAGTACGTTCTCTTCCGGTTTTGCCCGGTTCGACCAGGTGATTCGCGGTGCCGGGGTCGGGACAACTCCCCCACACCGGTCCGCGAGGTGGCAGTAGGCAGGCCGGCGGCGTATATCCGGTGTGGCAGAAAGCTGGTGCCAGGCAACGGATATCGGCATTGCGCGACCCGTGTGGTCATCGCAGGGCCGTCGGAAGGGCAGTGGAAGGATCGCCGCAATCACGCATGCCGGAATGTGCACTCGGTACCGCTGAATGTGCCCCTTCGCAGAGAGCGGCACCGGATCCGGTGCGGCCCAACCAATCCCGCGCCGGGACTCGAGAGTCCACCGATGGTGTTTGCGTCAGATAGGACCGAACACTCCGAACAAACCGAGTATGAACAGGACGGATCCCAGGAAGATCGCGATGAGGTGGGGAAACATGACGTGGGCGAACAGATGCGTCACACCCCTGCCCGTCGGTAACTGATTCGGACCGGTGGGTTCGATCGCTGCTACTCGCTGCGGTGTTGTCATCGTAGTGGGCATCGGTCCGGAGACGGGACGAATCAAGTAGTGGTGTATTCAGCCAACTATCGGGCGTTGGCAGACGACCCGTGCAGCGCGCGACATCCGCGGCCGAGGCGAACGGTGCGCCACGGACTCAATGGAAGGCGCGCGGGCGCAGGGTGCGCGCGGCGATAGGTAACTGCATCAGATGCGAATGTGCCTGCAGAATCAGCAGATAACTGCCGGTCTCGGTGAAGAACTTCTCGGCAGCCAGATCGTCCTTGATCGTCGAATGGATGCCATAGTTACGGCCTGCCGGACCTGCCCAGCGAAAACCAGCAGCGCGTCTGCCGAGGCCTTCCCGGCAGGCAGGTTCGCAGCACGCACCGTCCGCTCGAACTGTCAGCGTCACCGCCGCCGACGAGGCCTCGACGTGCTGGCGCCGTATTGCCCTACTAGCGCGATGCCGACTCCGATCATGAAGACCACGAATCCGTTTGTGGCATCGTTCATGTGCCCTGGCGTGTGCTGGGCAATCGCGATCGCGGCGATCGCCCAGCCGATCACTCCGATTGTCGTGCCGATCCAGATCAGGACTCTGCTCCAGAGAGGTGCTCCCGACAGATCGCCCGGAGCGGGGGAATCGTAGGTGGTGTTATAGACGTCTTCACCAGCAGTCAGGCCATCTCCGCCGGTGACGATTCGGCTACCGTGGGTGGCGGTGTTGATGATGGTCGGGCCGTTGATCCGGTCGAGTCTGTCTCGGAGTTGGGCGATTTCGCGGGCGAATTCCGCGTCGGCGGATGCCGCGCGTTCAATCGCGTCGGCAAGTTGACGGCGTGCTGCCATGCTGTTCGGATTTCGGTCGAGGTCGTCGAGCGCGCGTCGTCCCAGTCTGCGGGTGACCGCGCCGGTGAGGGCGGTCAGTCCTTGATCGAGTGAACGGTCCACGAGCCGTCCACCTGCTGCCCCCAGTGCCGCAGCCACATATGCGGCAACGACCATTCCGTCGATCATGTCAGCATCCTCCCAAGCCGCCCCGGCAACATAATCATCTCATCGAACGAACCACATGCGGCGTTTCGAACATTCCGACCGAAAAATCAGCTCACCGGGTTTCAGTACGGTCTCGCGGTAGCGGAACGCATGCCAGGAGTTGGATACGATCGCGCACCGTAGATATTGAAAACCCTTACCCGCAGCATGTTTTCACTTGATGCGCGGAAATGCCTTCACCTAGCTGTCTGCCAGTAAACCGCTGCGTTTGTTTCCCAACTCGAACTTTCCCACTGCGGATCCCACTCGTCGCGCGATGTTCTGGTCGGCCCGCAGCACAGCAGGGCGGCTGAGACTCCAGACGCTTCCTGCCTACCGGCGGCGTCTAGGTGTCGACGTTCTCGCGCCGAGCTCGGCGAAGGTCATGAGGATACCGCCGATGAGGAAGAACGGCAGCAAGTTGAACTGCTCTGACACCGACCCGCCTTGGGACATGCCGATCAGACCGCCGGCGAAGCCGATACCGACGAACACCAAGCCGATCCACAACAGTGCCTTGGTCCAGGTCGGAGCTCGGGACAGATCTTCATCCGATGCTATGTCGTATGTGGTGTTGTGAATGCTGCCCCCGGCCGTGATGCCTCTGCTGCCGGTGACGATCCGGCTGCCGTGGGTCGCGGTGTTGACCACGGTTCCGCCGTTCAGTCTGTCGAGCGTGGCGTACAAAGCCGCGAGTTCGCGGGCGAATTCCGCGTCGGCGGATGCCGCGCGTTCGATCTGATCGGCGAGCTGGCGGCGTGCGGCCATGCTGCGCGGATTCCGGTCGAGGTCGTCGAGTGCGCGCCGTCCTAGCCTGCGTGTGACCGTGCCGGTGAGAGCGGTCAACCCTTGATCCAGCGATCGGTCCACGGCCCCACCGCCTGTGGCTCCCAACGCAGCGGCCACGTAAGTGGCAACGCCCATTCCGTCGATCATGTCAGCTTCTTCCGCAGCCGCCCCGGCAACCTAATCGTCTCATCGAGCGAACCACACGTAGTGTTTCAAACTTTTCGACGTGAAAGTCGTTCGTAAGCAAAGCTAATGCGCAACTGCCGGCCAATTGTCGTCCGTCGACGATGCCAGGCGTAAGCTCCGCAATCGCGAAGAACCGGTATTCGTGACCCACACTTCGACGCTCGTCTCCACGGCCATGCGGGCCTCCGGAATCGCGCTACCGCAGAGCCGCGGAGCAATTGCGCCGCGCGGCTCACGCGGGGGAAACTTCATCCCACCCTTCTAGACACCACCGCCGAACTCGACACGCGCACAGACAGACTCACGCTCGGTCGAGCCGACAGGTGCGTCGGGTTCGGCGCATATCGCCGCCAGCGCATTGGTCATGGCGGCGATGACGGACTCGACCGTCGATTGGTCGAAAAGCTCAGCAGCGTAAACCAGCTCACCGCGGATTCCGGCGCATGACCCGTCGGCGCGGTATTCCTCCCGCAGATTCAGCAATAGCTCGAACGGGGTTCGGCGCACCGCTACCGGTCGAGGCTGGATCGCCAATCCGGCTGGGGTCGTGCCGATGTCGAATCCACGCAGGTAGGTCACCATCACCTGGAACAGTGGATGATGGGTCCGGGAGCGTCGCGGGTTCACCAGTTCGACAAGGCGATCGAAGGGAAACTCTTTGTTCTCGTACGCGCCGAGAACACGCTCGCGGACCTGATGGACCAGTTCGCGATGGGTGGGCGCGCCCGACAGGTCGGCGCGGACCACCGCCGTGTCGACCACGCACCCGACGACATCTTGCAGACCGGCCGAGTCGCGTCCACTCAACGCAACCCCGACGGGCAGATCGGTGCCCGCGCCGTGCCTGTTCAGCGCTATGGCGAGTGCAGTGTGTACCAGCATGTAGATGCTCACCCGGCAGTCGAGGGCGGTCCGGGCGAGCTCGCGGTGGGTGTCGGCGTCGACGAGAACGGGGACCGCGGCGGCCGTATTCGACCGCCGCTCGGCGCGGGGCCGGTCGACTGGAAGCACCGGCTGTTCCGGCACGCCGTCGAGCATGGTGCGCCAGTACCGCGTCTGCTGCTCGAGTACGTGGGTATCCGGGCCGAGCAGGTGTCGCAGCCATATGGCGTAATCGGCGAACTGCGTTGCCGGACTGGGCCATTCCGGGACCAGGCCGACGGCCCGTGCCTGGTAGGCGATGAGGAGATCACGTTGGAGAATCCCCATGGATTCGCCGTCGCCCGCGATGTGGTGGACCACCCCGAACAAGACGTGATGCTCGGGGCCCAACCGGTACAGGCGGATACGCAGCGGCGGCCGCACCGTCAGGTCGAACCCGTGCCGCATCTCGGTTTCCATTGCCCGGTCGACACTGTCGATACCATCGGCCTCGACGATGCGGAAATCCGGCTGCGCCGACCCGATCGGCAGAATCCGCTGCACCGGGCCGTCGACCGCATAGGGCAGTACGGTGCGCAGGATTTCGTGCCGAGCGACCAGATCGCCGACCGCCGCCGTGACCGCCGTTGTGTCGAGCGGTCCGCGGATGCCGAGAGCGGTCGCGATCAGGTAGTCGGGTTGTTGCCCGCCGAGATAGTTCACCGTCCACAGGCGCAGCTGCGCGGGCGAAAGCGGGATCGGGTCGGTGCGGGGAATCGGTGCGAAGCCGGGACGAGCAGTCCCCGTGCCGCCGCGCCGATCGAACGCCTGCTCCAGTGCGGCAATCGTCGGTGACTCGAACAGATCGCGCAACGATACCGCGACGCCGAGTGACGGGCGCAGGGCAGCGACCACGCGGATCGCGGACAGGGAGTTGCCGCCGTGCGCGAAGAAGTCGTCGGTGAGGCCCAACTCTCGGCCGCCGAGCGCCTCGGCGAAGGCTGCCGCGATGACCTGCTGACGCGGGGTGCGCACGGGAACAGGATCGGTTCCGGGCGGCATCGGTAGCGCGCCGATATCGACCTTGCCCGTGGCGGTCAACGGCAGTTCGTCGACCCGCACGATCACCGACGGCACCAGGTAGGAGGGCAGGCTCGCGGCCAGCCGCGTCCGCAATGCCGCGGTGTCGACCCCGTCAGGCCCGACGACGTGCGCGATCAGAGACTGCCCGCTGCCGGCCCGCCGCACCGTGACAATCGCCGCGGTGACGCCGGGCTCGCGTCGAATCGCCGCCTCCACCTCCCCGGGTTCGACCCGGAAGCCATTGATCTTCAACTGCCGGTCGGCGCGGCCGAGGAAATGCAGCAGCCCGCCCGCATCCCATCGGCCGAGGTCACCCGTGCGGTACATGCGGGCACCGAGCGGTCCGTACGGGTCGGCCACGAACCGTTCCGCGGTGGCGGCCGGAGCCCGGTGGTAGCCGTTGGCGAGTCCCGCACCGGACAGGTAGATCTCCCCGGACACACCCGGGGGCACCGGCCGCAGTGCCGAATCGAGCACTGTGACGCGAGTGTTGTCGGCCGGACGTCCGATAGGGACGGGACGTTCGGGCGACGCGTCGGCGGGGATCGAGAAGGCTACCGCGAAGCTCGTCGCCTCGACCGGTCCGTACAGGTTCCGCACCGTCGGCGGGTCATCGCCGCGACGCACGGCCACCGTGGCCCGCGGCGACAGCACGTCCCCGGCAATCGCGAGTTTCGACAGCCGGCCGAGTTCCTCCGGAGCCTGCTCCGCCAGCAGGTGGAACAGGCCCGCCGACAACAGCATCGAGGTGACATGTCCGGCGCGCAGCACGCGCGCGTAGTCGTGGACATCGAGCACGCCGGGCCGCGCGAGCACCACGGTGCGACCGGTCAGCAGCGGCAGCCACAGCTCGTATACGACCATGTCCCACGTGTGCGGCAGATGCATCAGCACCCGTTCGTGCCGGTCGCCGTGGCCGACACGATCGCGCGCCCGGGCCACGATATTGCGATGGGTCACCTCGACGCCCTTCGGCGCTCCGGTCGACCCGGATGTGAACATCAGCGTCGCGACCGCGTCGGGCGCGATGGCGATACCCAGGTCACTGTCATCGTCGGTCGTCGCGGCCACGCCGTTGAGATCGTCCAGCACCAATTCGGTTCGGGTGAAGCGCAGCAGACGCCGCACGTGTGCGGGCGGATAACGGTCACTGAGCGGTACGCACACCGCCCCGAGTTTGTAGACGGCGAGGAAGGCGACCACGAGATCGACCGAGCGCGGCAGGGCGATGCCGACCGGAACTCCCGGTCCGGCGCCGCGATCCCGGAGCCACCGCGCGACGCGATTGGCACGGGCATTCAATTCTGAATAGGTGATCTCCAGACCGTCGGACCAGATCGCGACACGCTGCGGGCACCGCCGCACGACCGATTCGAAACAGTCGGCGATGCTGCCGTTTTCGATATCGGTGCGGACGCCGTGTCCGGTAGTCAGCAGCTCGATCTGTCGCTCGACCAGGACGACTCGCCCGACCAGCGGCTGCTGTGGTGCGGCGAGCGCCTCGCCGGCGGCCAGCATGCGCGCCCACAGGTCGCCCGCATCAACGAGGCAGTCGATGCGGGCGAGCTGCACACCGATCCGGAAGGTCAACTCGCCGCCGCTGGGGACGATGACCACCGTGAGCGGAAAATGCGTTCCACCACGAACTTCGACGGACGCCACCGCGAAGTCCGCGTCCGGGTCGTCGAGGAGGCCGGTGTCGACGGGGAAATTCTCGAAGACGAGTGAGGTGTCGAACAGGTCGGTCTCCCCCACCCCCGACACGATGTCGGGCAGTCCGAGATGGTCGTGCTCCATCAGTTCCGCGCGCCCGTTCTGGATCCGAACGGCCAAGTCGAGCGGCGACTCCGCCGGAACCAATCGCACGCGCAGGGGCACGGTGTTCATGAGCAGCCCGACAACCTGTTCCATCTCGGCGCCCGCCCGGCCGGATACGGTGATACCGAAGACGACGTCATCGCTGCCGGTCAGGTTCGACAGCACCATCGCCCACATGGCCTGCATCAGCGAGTTGAGCGTCAGCCCGCGTTCGGCGGCCCGTTCGCGCAGCGCGGTGACCAGGGCGTCCGGCATGCGGAATGTGTGGTCTTCGGGCCGCTGCCACGGCTGCCGGTCCGCCCGCGCCACCTTGCTCGGTTCGGCGCCGTCGAGCGCAGTCGCCCAGGCCCGGCGGGCGCTGTCGCGGTCCTGCGCGGCGGACCATTCCAGAAACCGGCGCAACGGTGTCGCGGACGGCAGTTCGATGCCGCGGTAGCCGATCAGCAACTCGCGCAACAGGATTGCCAGCGACCAGCCGTCGAGCAGCGCGTGGTGGTAGGTGAGCAGCACAGTGGAGCGTCGCGCCTCGGTGCGGACCAGGGTGACCGTGAGCAGCGGCGCCACGAGCGGATCGATCGGGGCGTCCGCCGCGCGCACCCGGTCGACGGCGCGTTCTCTCTCGTCAGCCGTCGTGGCGACGAGATCAACGACCCGCCAAGGCAGTTCGAGGTCTTCGTGAATCTCGTACCGCGGCTGCGCGCTGTCGTCGATGACGAACGACCCCATCAGATGCGGGTGCCGCGAGAGCACGGATCGCAAAGCGGCGCGTAGCCGATCCCCGTCGACCGCGCCGTCCAATTCCAATGCGCACTGGACGAGATAGGGGTCCTCGCCGTCGCCGCCTTCGTAGAGGGAGTGGAACAGCAGGCCGGACTGCAATGGTGTCGCGGGTAGGAACTGGCGGCCATCACTCGTTGGGGCCGCGGTGATCGCGACCGCAGACGCGGCTACCGGCCCAGCGGTGCCGACTGTGCGCGCGAGCGTGCGCACAGTCTGGTGTTCGAATACATCCCGGGGCGAGATGGCGAGTCCGGCCGCCCGCGCCCGATCCGCCAGCCGGACGGCCAGAATGCTGTCACCGCCGGCGGCGAAGAAGCCGTCGTCGATGCCGATGCCGTCATGTCCGAGCACATCGACGAACAGAGCGTGCAGCCGCGCCTCGATATCGGTGCGCGGTGGCGCGCCGGTAGCGCGTGCGGCGCCGTTCGTGGCGAAGTCGCGCAGCCGCCGTTCGTCGATTTTGCCGTTGGGTGTCATCGGGATGGTGTCGACGGCAATGATCGCGGAGGGAACCGCGTGCACGGGAAGCAGTTTGGTGATGCCTGTGCGAGCGGCGTCGACGTCGACGCGGTCCCCCGTGACGAAGGCGACGAGCCTGCGGTCACCGGGTCGGTATTCGACGGTCAGGACCGCCGCCGCATGCACCGCCGGTTGTCCGCACAGGGCGGCCTCGATTTCACCGGGCTCGATCCGGAAGCCACGCACCTTGACCTGACGATCCGCCCGACCGAGGTATTCGAG
This sequence comes from Nocardia sp. CA-119907, assembly GCF_050955995.1. Taxonomy (NCBI): domain Bacteria; kingdom Bacillati; phylum Actinomycetota; class Actinomycetes; order Mycobacteriales; family Nocardiaceae; genus Nocardia; species Nocardia sp. CA-119907. The sequence continues at coordinate 4,690,039 of NZ_CP192091.1, read as the reverse complement.
CGTGCCGGTGCCGGTCCAGCGTGCCAGATCCCCGCTGCGGTACATGACGGTGCCGGGCGTGCCGAACGGGTCGGCGGTGAAACGTGCCGCGGTGCGGCCGGGCTGGTGCAGGTACCCTGCGGCGACGCCGGATCCAGTGACGTAGAGCTCGCCCGGGATGCCCGGGGGGCACGGGCACAGCATCGCGTCGAGCACATACACGGACTGGTCCGGTAGCGGTATGCCGATATCGCCTGCGGACGGGTTGCCCGCCAAGGGCGTTCCGGTGGTGAACACCGTTGTCTCGGTGATGCCGTACATATTGATCAGACGCGTCCGCTCCGGATGGCGTCGCGACCACCAGGCGGCCAGCCGCCACGGCTCCACCGGTTCGCCGCCGAAGATCACGTAGCGCAGCGATAGCCCGTCGCTGGCGGTGGACCTGTCCGCCAGGGCGTCGACCAGCATCCCGAATGCCGACGGAGTCTGGTTCAGTACCGTAACCCGTTGCGCCACCAGCAGATCCAGGAAATCGCGCGGCGAGCGCGCCACTTCGGCGTCGACAACGACGAGCTTGCCGCCGTGGCACAGGGCACCCCAGATCTCCCACACCGAGAAGTCGAATGCGGTGGAATGGAACAGGGTCCACACGTCGTCTGTGCCGAACCCGAACCACCGCTGTGCCGAGGTGAGAAGCCGTACGACGTTCGTGTGCGTGACCACCACACCCTTGGGCCGATCGGTTGTGCCGGAGGTGTGAATGACATAGGCGGGGTGTAGCGCTGACGGGCGGGCCGCGGGCTCGGTCGCAGTAACCTGTGGCTGAGCCCCGATCCGCAAAACGGGCACCGTCGAGACCGAATCCGGCAGGGTGGTTTCCGCTCCGGTGACGATCAACGAGGGGGCCGCATCCGCGACGATGGCCCGCAGCCGTTGCTCCGGATAGCCGGGGTCGAGCGGAACGTAGCCGGCACCGGCCCGCAGCACGGCGACCATGGCGACGACGAGGTCCAGGGATCGGGGCAGCGCGAGGCCCACGAATTCCCCCACGCCCACACCGTATCCGGCGATGAGCTCGGCCAATCCCCGGCTGCGCCTGTCCAGTTCGGCATAGGTGAGCGACTCGGCGCCGGAAACGACGGCGGTGGCGTCGCAGCGTTCGGTGACGGCCCGCTCGAACCAGTCGACGAGCGTCTCCGGCAATTCCACGGCGGGGGCGGGCACTGGATCTTCCGGCAACACTGCCAATGGCTGGCCCGCCAATGTTCGAAGGCGGCCGACCGGAAGCTCCTCCGGAGCCGCGGCTATGGCCGCGATCGTCGCGGTGAGCCGTCGATGGTGCGCGGCCAGATCGCGCTCGGAGTACCGGAGCGTGCTGGATTCCAGTACGAGGGGCAGGACCGGCTCGCCGTTGTCGTATACGCCGATCGTCAGGTCGTCGGAGCGGCCGGCCGAGAGGTGACGCAGCGTAGCGGTTTCGGCGCCGAAGCGGAGGTCCTTCTGCATGGGCAGCACATTGATCGTGGGGCCGACGACACCGCCGCCGATACCGCCCGCCCGGAGGTCGGCGAGCATATCGGCCTGCTGGTATCGCTGGTGGCGCAGGATGATCAAGGACTCGGCACGCACCGCGCCGACGAGTTCGCCGACGGATGTGGACGGGTCGACCGGTATGCGCAGCGGGACGATATTCGCGGTAACACCGAGCGCGGTACGGGAGCGTTTCGCTGGCACGGCGAGGCCGAGCGTGACCATTCGTGCGCCCGAATCCGCGTGCAGCAGCAGGGCGATCGCGGCGAATACCCAGGCCGGCCACGCGGTTCCGGACACGTCCGCACGGGCTCGGAGGGCAGACCACGCCGGTGCGTCGAGCGCTCCTACGTGCCTGATGTACCGGGGCCCATCGACCGTCGCCGGGATCCCGGCGAACAGCGGCGCATCGTCCGGCCCTGGAACCGCGAGCCGTTGCGCCCAGAACCGCCGGTCGTCGACGAACCGGGCGGAGGCGCGGTAGCGAATGTCCTCCGCCACCAGGGCTTCCACCCGGTCGAACACCGATTCCGCCACCGGCCGACCGGTGACCAACGCGGTGTAGGTGTCGGAGACCCGTTTGATCATGGCGGCCGACGCGGCGCCGTCGAGAACCGCGTGATGCGATCGGATGAACCACGCGGTGCCCGCAGTGCCCAGATCGATCAGGTGATGTTCGAACAGCGGGGCGCGGGACAGGTCGAAGGGCCGGTCGAGCGCCGCGTACATGAAACGTACCGCCTCGCCGTGCGGGTCGGCCGTATCGCGAAAACTGTTGCGGAGCAGGGGCCAATCGCCGACATTCGCGAGGATCTGCACAACCTCGCCCTCGGCATCGGTGTCGAACCGCACCCGCATCGTCTCGGCGCCGGCCACGACGATGCGCAGCGCCCGCTCGAACGCCACCTCGTCGACCGTGCCGTGGATGTGCACATACCCGCCGATCACGAACCGTCGCCCGTTGTCGTCGAGTTGCTGGGCGACCCATACGTGTTGCTGCGCCTTGGTCAGCGGCCAGCTCGATGTCATTGCAGCTCCTCGATGGCGGCATCCGGGTCTCGCAGGAACGCGGCGAGCAGGTTCCGCAGTTCCGCGCCGAGCGCGGCCACTTGTGTTTCGTCGAAAAGGTCACGCAGGTAACCGAATCGGATGGTCAACGAGCTACCTGGATCGATAGTGAGCGTCAGCGGATAGTGCGCGGCGTCGTGGATCTCGACGCCGGTACCGGTGACGCCGCCGACTGTGGCGGCCACCGCGGCGAGCTGCTCGGTATCGACCGGATAAGACTCGTACGCCAGCGCCGTGTCGAACAGTGTGTCCCGCAGCCCGGCGGCGGTATGGATCTCCGTCAGGCCGAGGTGGTGGTGCTCGATCAGTTCCGCCTGCTCGGCCTGCACGGCACGCATCAGCGCGGCCGCGCGCATGTCCGGTGCGAAGCGCACCCGCACCGGCACGGTGTTGATACACAGTCCGACAACGGATTCGACGCCTGGCAGTGCGGCCGGACGGCCCGAAACGATCGCGCCGAACACCACATCCGCGCGGCCGAGCCTGCGCCCCAGCAGGATTGCCCACGCGACCTGCAGCACCGTATTGAGCGTGATCCCGAGTGCCATCGCGGTCGCGCCGAGCGTGGCGGTGGCGTCCGGGTCGAGCGTCCACCGGTATTCCGCGGTGGTGGTAGCGATTTCCCGGGTGCGGGCCGCCGGGACGATCAGCGTCGGCGCGGGCACTCCATCGAGCACCCGCCGCCATGCCGTCGCGGCCGCCGTCGCGTCGCGGTCGTGGTTCCACGCGAGGTAGGCGCGGAACGATCCCCCGGGCGGCGGCAGCGGATCGTCGGAGGCGTAGAGCGCCATGAGATCTCGCAACACCAGAGGCACCGACCAGCCGTCGAGCAAAATGTGGTGATAGGTCGCGATCAACACGTATGCCGCGTCCCCGACCCGGGCGAGGGTGAATTTCATCAGCGGCGGCCTGGCCGGGTCGAACCAGTGCGCGCGGTCCTGGGCGAGGAGTTCGGACAGGTCACCCCCCGCACGCAGATCCGCCTGGCGCCACGGGAGTTCGACCGTCTCCGGTACCACCTGCCGGGGCATGCCGGTGCCGTCGGCCGCGAATGCCGCACGCAGATTCGGATACCGGCGCAGTATTTCCCGCGCGGACCGATGCAGCCGGTCGCCGTCGACCGCCCCGCCGATACGCAGCACCGCCTGCACGTTGTAGACGTCGACGGCGGTGCGGCCGGACGGTAGCGGCTCTGCGAGCAGGGCGTGCAGGTACAGCCCCGGCTGCAGCGGCGCGAGCGGCCACACATCGGTGAGCCGTCCGTAGGCGCGCTCCCACTGGGTGATATCGGCGCCGCTCACCCGGACCAGCGGGAAGTCCGAGGGCGTGTGCCCACCCGCGTGCGCGGTTCTCGCGTGGGCGGTGATCGCGGCGAGCGCGCGCACCCACAGGTCGGCCAGCTCCGACACCTCCGCGGCGTCGAGAAGTGTTTCGGGATAGGCGAATCCGGCGCGGAGCCGGGACCCGGTCACGATGGCGTTGATATCGATCGCGGCGGCCGCGGGCAGGTCGGGGTCCGGAGCGGCGGGCGTCGCGAGCAGTCCGGCACCGCGATCGTCGACGCGCCCGAGATAGTTGAAGCTGATCTGTCCGGGCATCGGTTTCGGCAGCAGTTCCGCGGTCTCGGGGTTCAGGTAGCGCAGCAGTCCGTAGCCGATCCCGTGATCGGGGATGGCGCGCAACTGTTCCTTGACCGCCTTGATGGCGGCTCCAGCGGCGTCGGTACCGGCCAGTGCCGCCGCCGCGTCGATATCGGTGAGGTCCAGCCGGACGGGGTAGAGCGAGGTGCACCACCCCACCGTGCGGGACAGATCGGCGCCCGCCACGATCTGTTCCTCGCGGCCGTGGCCCTCCAGCCGGAGCAGGGACACCGGCGCGTTCTCACCCCGCCGCGCCCGCCGAACCACCAGCGCGACGGCCAGCGCTGATATCAGGATCTCGTCGACACCGGCGTGGAACAGGCCGGGTACGGTCCGCATGAGCGCCTCGGTGACCGTCTCGTCCACAGTGACATCCACCGTCGCGATGCGCGAGGCGAGGTCGATGCCGGGGTCGAGGGGCCGGGACCCGAGCAGCGGATCCGGTGTCGCGCAGATGCGCCGCCACAGACCGAGTTCGGTGGTCCGGCTCGGATCACTCGCCGCGTCGACCAGAGCGTGCGACCACCGGCGCATGGTGGTGCCGGGCGGCTCGAGTTGCGGCGGTGCACCGTTCGCGCTCGCGTGCATGGCCGCGAGCAGATCGGGAATGAGGATTCGCCATGACACGCCGTCCACAGCGATGTGGTGTGCGCAGATGATCAGTCGGCCGGACACATCCGGGCGCTGCGGATCCAGCCAGACGAACTGCACCACGACACCGGCCGCCGGGTCGAGGCGGTCCAACGCGGCGTCGACCTCCGCTGCAGCGGCCGCCCCCAGGGCGTCTGCGTCATCGATTTCGCAGCGGCGCAACAACTCTGCCGGGTCGGCCGTACTCGGCGATGAGGTCTCCAGCCGCCACTCACCCGCACCGTCGAGGAACAGCCGACTACGCAGCATGTCGTGCCGGTCGACGACCGCCGCGACCGCGGATGCCACAGTGCCGCGGCCGATGCCGAGGGGAAGCTCGATGGTGAGCGTCTGGTTGACGCGGCGGAAGGTGCCGCCGCGTTCGATCAACCAGCGCACGACGGGTGTGAGCGCCAGCTCGCCGACACCGCCGCCGGGCAGTTCCGGCAGGCGCCGCACCTCGGCGCCGGAATCCACCGGCTGTGCCGCGGCGGCGATCGCGGCCACCGTGCGGTGCTCGAAGACGTCTTTCGGCGTGACGTGCAGGCCCTTGGTCCGCGCCCGAGAGGCGAGCTGAATCGATGTGATGCTGTCCCCGCCGAGCGCGAAGAAGGAGTCGTCCACACCCGCCCGGTCGACGCCGAGCACCTCGGCGAACACATCAGCGATCGCCCGCTCGGCTGGGGTGCGCGGTGCCTGCGCCGACCGCGCCCGGAAGACCGGATCGGGTAGCGCCGCACGGTCCAGTTTGCCGTTGGGGGTCAGCGGCAGCGCATCGATCACCACCACGGCGGCGGGTCGCATATACGTCGGAACCCGCTGCGCGACATACGTTTCCAGCGCCGCGGGATCGAGTGTCGTATCCGGTGTGGGTACCGCGTACGCGACAAGTCGCGGCGCCGCCGCCCCCTCGGCGCGGGCTACGACGGCGGCGTGCGCCACCGAATCGTGTTCGAGCAGTGCGGCCTCGATCTCGGCGGGTTCGATCCGGTAGCCGCGGATCTTCACCTGTTCGTCGCCGCGTCCGAGGTATTCGAGGCGTCCGTCGGCGTTCCAGCGCGCCAGGTCGCCGGTGCGGTACATGCGGGTGCCCGGCGTGCCGAACGGGTCGGCCACATAGCGGCCCGCGGTCATCGCCGAGCGCGCGTGGTAGCCGCGCGCGATCTGGTACCCGGCGAGGTAGAGCTCGCCCGCCGCGCCGACCGGTGCCGGGCGCAGCCACGAATCCAGCACGCGGACGGTCATTCCCGGTAGGCCACGCCCGATGACACTGGCCCGCGCCGACCGGGCGCGTTCGTGATCCACCGCCCAGTGCGTGGCATGCACCGTCGCCTCGGTGATGCCGTACAGATTCGAGATCCGTGTCATGGTGGCCGGGCGGGCGTCGTACCACGCGCGCAGCCTGCGCGGGTCGAGGGCCTCGCCGCCGAGCACGATGTGCCGCAGCGCGGGTCCGGCGGCAAGGCTCTCGTTGTCGAGCAGCGTGTAGAACGCCGACGGAGTCTGACTGAGCACCGTAACCCCTTCTCGCGCAAGCACTTCACCGAAATCCGCCGGTGAGCGCGTCACGGCGGGATCCACGACGACGAGCGTGCCACCGCTCGCCAGCGCACCCCACATCTCCCATACCGAGAAGTCGAAGGCGTGGGAGTGGAACATCGTCCATACGTCGTTGTGGTCGATGTCGAGTACTGAGCGGGTGGCGGCGAGCATCGCGACGACATTGCGGTGCGTCACGCACACACCCTTCGGCTGACCCGTCGAACCGGAGGTGTACAGCACGTAGGCGATGTTGTCCGGGCTCGGTGCCGCGGGCGCGATATCGGGGGGCACCAGACCGTCCGTATCGTCGAGTACCAGGCACGGCAGATCATCGGTGGGCAGTGCGGCGCGGTCGGCCGTCGTCGTGACCACGCAGACCGGATTCGTCTCGGTGAGTACGAATTCCATGCGCCGTGCGGGATTGTCGAGGTCGAGCGGAAGGTAGCCTGCCCCGGACCGCAACACGCCGAGCAGCGCCACGATCAACTCGACCGAACGCGAAACGGCCACGGCGACCAGCGATTCGGGCTCGACCCCGCGGGCGGCGAGGGCGCGCGACAGCTCAGCGGAGGCATGGTCGAGCTCACGGTAGGTCAGTGCGCGGGACCCGTGCCGGACAGCGACGCCATCCGGTCGAGCTGCCGCCTGCGCCAGGAAGAGGTCGACGAGGGTGGCGTCGGGCACTGTTGCGGGCCGTTGCCAGCGCCCCAGCACCAGATTTCGTTCCGCCGCATCGAGCGGATCGATATCGGCCACCGTGATATCCGGATTCTCGGCGATCGCAAGCAGCACCCGCACCAGGCGCTCACCCAACCGGGCCACGGTCGCCCCGTCGAGCAGGTCCGGACGCCAACCTGCTGAGATGTGCAGCTGGTCGCGCTGCCGGACGGTGAGCGTCAGCGCATAGTGGGTTGCCTCCCGGGACCGCAACCCGGCGATGGTCATATCGGCGCTCGTGGCGGCGTCCGCGCGCAGCCGCGCCGCATCGAAGGGATACGACTCGACGACCAGTAGCGTGTCGAACAGGCCGCGTTCATCGCCTTCGCCCTGCGAAACGATGTCGGGAAGCCCCACGTGGTGGTGCGACGCCAGCTCGAACTGTTCGCGCTGCACGCGGCGCAGTAGCGATCCCGCGGTTTCTTCCGGAGTCAGCCGAACCCGGACCGGGACGGTATTGATGAACAGCCCGACCATGGATTCGACACCTGCGAGGTCGGCGGGGCGGCCCGATACGGTGGTACCGAAAACCACATCCGCCCGATCGGTCATGCGTGCCAGCAGGATTGCCCACGCTGCCTGCAACACGGTGTTCACGGTCACCTCGAACTCGGTCGCGAGGCGGGAAAGCCGTTGCGTCCGTGTCTCGTCCAGCGTGATCTCCTGTTCCAGGGGCAAGACAGCGGGTGCGCGCACGGGTGCATCGCCGGCCAGCAGCGTCGGCTCCGCCACACCGGACAGCGCCTCCGCCCAAACCCGCCGGGATACCGACTTGTCCTGTCGGGCAAGCCATTCCACGTACTGGCGATAGGGACGCGGCGATTCACCGGTGAAACCGGCATAGCCGGCGACGATCTCGCGCAGCAGCAGCGGTATGGACCAGCCGTCGAGCAGCAGGTGGTGATAGGTGACGACCAGCTGGGTGCGGTGGGCGCCGAGGCGGGCCAGCAGGAACCGCAGCAGTGGTGGCCGCGCGAGATCGAACGGCGTCGCGCGTTCGGTGTCGAGCACGCGGTCGAACTCCCCGTCCGGTGCCTCGGCCAGGTCCATCTCCTGCCACGGCAGTGCCACCTCGCCGGAAATGAGCTGGATGGGAGTGCCGTCCCGGTCGACGTCGAATGCGGCGCGCAGGTTCGGGTGCCGCTCGAGCACAGCCGCGGCGGCCGACCGGAGCCGGACGGCGTCGACCGCGCCGTCCAGGGTCAGCACCAGTTGCACGGTATAGACATCCACCGCGCCTGGATCGAACATGGCGTGGAACATCATTCCGGCCTGCAGCGGCGAGACCGGCCACACCTCGGTCAGCGCGGGATACCGCGCCTCCCACGTCTCGATATCACCTTGGGTGAGGGTGACCAGCGGGAAGTCGGACGGTGTGCACCCGCCGCGGGTACGTGGATCCCGGGCATGCCCGGCCACAGCGGCCAGCGCGTCGCGCCACAGGCGAATCAGCTCCGCACCCGCCGGGTCGGTGAACAGCGTGCGCGCGTAGCCGATGCTGCTCCTGAGCCGGTTGCCGACGACGATGGCATCCACTTCGACGGCGCCGAGCGCGCCGCGCCGGGCATCGGGGCGGATCGGCAGCATGGCGTACTCGGGTGCGGGCAGCCAGCCGATTCCGGCCAGCTCCTCCGGAAGGTCGACGCCGGTGATGTGTCCGAAGTAGTTGAACGAGATCTCCCCCGGCTCCTTGCGCGGCAGCGCCTCCGCCGTCTCCTCGTTCAAATATCTGAGCAGGCCGTACCCGAAACCATTGTCGGGCGTGGACCGCAGCTGCTCCTTGACGGCCTTGAGAGCGGCGCCCACCGAGGGGCCGCCGGCGAAGGCATCGTCGATATCCACCCCCGTCAGATCGAGTCGCGCCGGGACGATCGAGGTGAACCAGCCGGTGGTGCGGGACAGATCAGCGCCTGGCACCGCGTCCTGCTCACGTCCGTGGCCTTCGAGCCGCAGCAGCACCGACCGCTCGCCGTCGCCGCGTCGCGACCGCCAACGGATGACCGCGAGCGCGAGCGCCGCCAACAGCGCATCCGCCACCCGAGCGTGGTAGCGGCCGGGTATCGCGGTGATGAGCGCGGCGGTGTCACGCTCATCGAGTTCGATCGGGGTGTGCGCCATATCGGCGGCGAGATCCCGATGCGGGTCGAACGGCCGGTCACCGAAGGCGGGATCCGGCCCATCGACGATTTCGCGCCAGACCGGCAGCTCCGCGACTCGGGCTTCGTGCCGCGCGGCATCGACGAGCGCGTGCGCCCACGCTCGCATGGATGTTCCGACGCCGGGCAGCGCGGGTGTGGTCCCCGCCGAGACGGCCGCCCACGCGGAGACGAAGTCGGGCAGCAGGATTCGCCACGAGACGCCGTCGACGGCAATGTGGTGCGCGGCGATGATGAGCAGGCCGGGTGATATACGCGGCTCGGGGGTGAGCCAGACGAATCGCAGGACCGCGCCGGTCGCCGGGTCGATCCGGTCGACCGCGGCATTCAGCTCGGCGGTGGCCAGCGCCGTGAGCTCGGCACCGGCGAGGTCCGCGTCGTAGACGACATGATCGATCAACGAGTCGACATCGACGCTGCCGGGCGGTGCGACCATCAGATGCCACTCGCCGGTGTCATCGCGGTAGAGCTGCGATCGCAGCATGTCGTGGTGGTCGACTACGGCGGAAATGGTGGAAACCAATGCGCTGCGGTCGATTCCGTCAGGCAGCTCGAGCGTGATCGACTGGCAGAAGCGGTTGAAGTCGCCGCCGCGCTCGACCAGAAAGCGAATCACCGGTGTGAGGGACAGCTCTCCGACGCCACCGCCCGGCAGCTCGTCGAGCCGCGGTGTTGCGTCCCCGTCGGCGGCCTCGGCGACGGCCGCCAGGTGTGCGACGGTGCGATGCTCGTACACCTCCTGCGCCGTCACCGCGATGCCGCGCGCCCGCGCGCGGGACACCAGTAGGATCGACATGATGCTGTCGCCGCCGAGCGCGAAGAAGGACTCGTCGACGCCGACGGTGTCGCGGCCCAGTACCTCGGCGAAGACGGCGGCGAGTTCGCGTTCGGTCTCGGTGCGCGGCGCTCGGAAGGGCACGGGCTCGAATACGGGCGCGGGCAGTACTTTTCGATCCACCTTGCCGGAGCGGTTCACGGGGAGGTCGGTGAGCACGACGACCGCCGACGGCACCATGTGCCGGGGCAGCACCTCGCTCAGCCGCTGCTGCACGGCCGCCGAGTCGATGCGGTGTCCGGCCGCGGGTGTCACGTAGGCGACGAGTCGATCGCCGACCGCCCCGTGATGGACGGCCGCGACCGCCTGGGCGACGGACTCCTGCCCGGCCAGAACCGCCTCGATTTCGCCGAGTTCGATCCGGATACCGCCCAACTTGACCTGAAAATCACGGCGCCCGAGGAACTCCAGCTCCCCGTGCCCGGTGGCGCGCACGATGTCGCCCGTGCGGTACAGCCGCCGTCCTGGATTACCGAACGGGTCGGCGACGAACCGCGTGGCGGTGCGCCCGGGGCGTGCGATGTAGCCGCGAGCCAGCGCGGCGCCGCCGAGGTAGAGCTCGCCGGGTGCGCCTGCCGGAACCGGCCGCAGGCAAGCGTCCAGCACATACGCACGCGTATCCCAGGATGGCGCGCCGATCGGGACCGTGTCGACGTCGTGTGCGGTGATGGCGTGCCCAGTGACGGCGACGGTTGCCTCCGTGGGGCCGTAGAGGTTGTCGTATCGGGCGCCCGGCGCAACGACGGACAACTGCGCGGCCAAGGCGGGTGTCAACGCCTCACCCGCGACGAGCACGCGGCGCACACTCGCCGCGAACGGCTGGCCCACCGCCCGCCGCTGCGCCGCGAGCGTAGACGGCGTGAATTGCACTGTGGTGACGGCATTCTCGGCGATCAGCCGCACGAGCTCGGCCGGATCGCGGTGCGCGCCAGAGTCGTCGACCACTACCCGGGCGCCGACGGTGAAGGGCCACAGCACTTCCCATGCCGATACGTCGAACGACAGCGCGGTCTTGCGCAGCACGACATCGGTGCCGTCGAGTCCGTGCGTGTGCTGCATCCAGCCGAGGTGTGTGGCGAGGGCGGCATGCGTGACGCCGACGCCCTTCGGCCGTCCGGTCGACCCCGAGGTGAACAGCACGTACGCAAGGTTTTCCGGATGGAGCGGGGCGATCCGGTCGGCATCGGTCACCGTGGCGGGTGATTCGCCGGACAGGTCGAGTTCATCGAGGTGGAGCACCTGGATGCCCGGCGGTGGGTCGAATCTGTCGCGCCGGGTCGTGAGCACGCACACCGGTCGCGTGACATCGAGTAGGTAGGCATGGCGCTCGCGGGGGTGGTCGGGGTCGAGCGGCAGGTAGGCGCCGCCGGTCGCCAGTACCGCGTGTACCGCCGAGATCTGCTCTGTCGAGGGACCGATCGCCACGGCTACCAACTGCTCCGGTCCCACCCCGAGCCGGATCAGCGTGCGCGCCAGCCGATTCGACACATCATGCAGTTCCGAGTAGGACATGCGACGTCCGGTGCCGACGAGCGCGACCGCGTCCGGCGAGCGGGAGGCCTGGTCCGCGAGCAGGGCTGCCAGCGTCACCGGCGAGACTTCCGGGCTGGCGCCCACGAGGTATTCGATATCGTCGGGCCCGGTGATGCCGATGCGGCCGATCGGCGTGCGTGGTGTATGGGCGAGCCGATCCAGCAGCCCGATGATGCGGTCCTGGTGCACCTGATGTTCTCGCGCGGCGACGGCAAAGCGCCAGCCTCCCGCGACACTGTCGTCGACACATACAGTGAGCCCATCTCCGGGCCCGAAGGACGCGGTCATCGCGGCTCCGCCGAGCCGGTCCAGTGCCGTGCCGGCGAGCATATGCAGAGCGAGCGGCCACTGCCCGTGCACCGGCGATTCGGACCAGGGCTCATCGATATCGGAGATGTACCGGTGTCGGCGCGCCCGGCGCAGTTCCAGTCCCACTTGTTTGGCGATCGTGTCGAAACTCGCGTGCGGCGGCACCGAAATCCGCAGCGGCACCATGGTTTCGCCGTAGGCGACCGCGACCACGTACTCGCTCGTCATGGTCAGCCGGGATCCGTATACGGCGAGTGCGGCCAGCACGACAGCGGCAGCGCCACCGCCGCAGGCGCGCGCGATCCTGGTGAGCTCCGTCGATGCCGCCACCTCGGTCCACAGGCCCGGGGTCACCGAACCGATCTCGCTGCCAGCTGGGATCGGTTCGGGCCGGGCCGTAGCGCCCAGGGACCGCTCCCAGTAGGCGCGGTCGGGGGCCCACGCACCCGACTCGCGATAACGGCGTTCGTTCTCGAGGCGGTCCGCGATAATGCCGAACGGTGGATCCGTCGGCGGATCCGAACGCACTCCGTCCACGACCTCGCGGACCCTCGCGAGGATCGCGAGCATTCCGGGTTCGTCGTTGATCAGGCGGTGGTAGCGCTGGAACCAGCCGAGCCGGTCGTCCGCGAGCCGGAACAGCACCTGCCGGTACAGCGGTCCGTGCGCGATATCCAGTGTGCGCGACCGTTCTTCCGCGAGCCACGACGCTACGAACCGGTCCGGATCGCTGCCGTCGACAACGATCACCTCGGTCGGCGTGGGCATGGTCTCGTACACCCGCACGCCGGTGTCGTCGCCGCGAAATACGCTGTGCAGCAGGTGACATTCCCCCATAACGGTATCGACGGCGGCTCGCAATGCCTCCGCGTCCACCGGGCCGCTCAGCTCGAGATACAGGTCGACACAGCGATCACCGGCCGCGAGCGCCGCGCGCTGCGCATCGCTCGGTGCCCACGCGTGCACAGTTTCAGCGATAGTCATGGAACCCCCGTCCGGTCTTGCGCCCGAAGTGTCCGGCGTCGACGAGTGCCGCGAGCGCGGGCGGCACGTGGTAGTGGGACGTGCCGGTCTCGTGTCGCAACACCTCGATGGTGTCGGCCACGTTGTCCAGCCCGATCAGGTCGGCGGTGCGCAGTGGACCCATGCGGTGCCCGAGGCACTGCTCGAACAGGGCATCCACCGTCGCGGCATCCGTTCCGGTGTCCAGCGTTGCGGCGGCCTCCGCGATACTCAGCATCAGTACGCGGTTCAGAACGAAACCGGGACGGTCGCCGACGACGATCGCCTCTTTGCCGAGCGCGGCGATGAGATCGGTTGCCCGTTTCAGGGTCTGCGGGGCGGTCTGTTCGCCGCGTACGACCTCGACCGCGGTCGTCAACGGCGCCGGATTCATGAAATGCAGGCCGAGCACCCGATCCGGTCGTTCGGTCGCGGCGGCCAATCGGGCGATCGGAATCGCGGACGTACACGACGCCAGCACAGCGTCCTCGGGGCAGTGCCGGTCCAGTTCACCGAACAGCCGCTCCTTCAGCGTGGTCCGCTCGGTCGTGCACTCGATGACGAAGCCGACCGCGCTCAGCTCGTCGATCCGCTCCACCCACCGCACGCGCCCGCCGATCCCGGTTGCGGTCCGGCGATCACCACGCCCCAGCAGCAGGGCCAAGCGCACCGCCTCGCCGAGGCCGCGTCGTGCCCGCTCGGCGGCACTGCGATCGGGTTCGACGACCTCGACCTGGTAGCCCGCCTGCGCAAGGCACTGTGCGATACCGCTGCCCATGGTGCCCGCCCCGATCACCGCGACGATGCCGTTCATCGGGTCACCTCCGTTCCCGCGATACTCCGCAGCGTGATATCCGGCACCGGATCGTCCGGCGTCCGCTGTAGGGCGCGCAGCAGCCGGAGCAGATCCCCGAGCATGTCCAGCGCGGTTGATTCATCGAAAAGTTCCGTGGCATACGACAATTCGATGAGGGTGGAGGCACCGGTCCGCGTCAGCTCGAGCGCGAGTTCCGCCGCATCCGGGCGGCCGGTGCGATAGCGGATCGCCGCGTCGCCGCTGGTGGCCGTCGGTGTTGCCAGCGCCGCTGTGACCCGCGCGAGCAATTCGGTCCCGTCGGGTTCGTCGGCGAGATCGATGTGGGCCGTACCCGTCGCGAGTCCGACCGAGACCTCGTCGGAACCCGAATACCAGGCCAGCAACGCAATCCACGCGCCGAGCAGCTCGGCATCGCGGGGTGCGGCGCCCAGCGGCTCACGAACGGCCGCGGTGGTGTACCGCATGGCGCCGCGCGGCCGGTCCGTCGGGATTTCCAGTGCCGCCACCGGTTCCGGCGCCTTCGCGACGGTCACGAGTTCGTCGATCGGACGGTCGGCGGCCGACCCCACCAGTTCGGCGAGGATATCGAGATAGGCGGCGGCGAAGCCCGCGGCCGTGCGCTGGGTGAACAGCTCGGTGCTGTACTCGAAACAGGCCAGCATGTCGTGGCCGTCGCTGCGATCGTAGGTGATCAGGCTGAGGTCGAATTTCGCGGTGCCAGTGGGCAATCCGCCGAACGCGTTGTGTATCGAGTGCTCCAGGTCGAAGAATTCCATCTCGCCGTCCCCGATGGGATTGCCCGTGCCGGAAAGTTCCTGGTGGACGTAGAGGACGTCGAAGATCGGGGTGCGGGACAGGTCGCGCTGGTCGTCGAGTGCGTTGACGACCCGTTCGAAGGGAATCTCCTGATTTTCGAGCGCTCCCAGGACGATTGCGCGCACTCGCTCGAGCAGATCGGCCACCGTCGCGGGACCGGACAGGTTGGCCCGCAGCGCGACCGTGCTGTTGAAGAAGCCGATGAGTCCTCCGAGTTCGCGGCGGGTGCGGCCGGTGGTCGGTGTGCCGATCACGATGTCGCGTTGTCCGCTGCGGCGCGCGAGCAGGACGTAAAAGCCGGTCAGCAGCACCACGAACAGCGACACCGACGCCCGCTTCGCCATCGCGCGCGACTGCTCCAGCAATTCGGCCGAAACCGTGAACGGCTCCAGATCGCCGACGAACGTCTTGCGCGGCGGCCGGGGAAAGTCGGTCGGCAACTGCAGTTTCGGCGCATCGCGCAGCAGATGTACCCAGTATTGGAGCTCGTGCTCGAGCGCGCCCGACTCGAGCATCTCGCGATGCCAGCGCGCGTAGTCGCGGTAGCGGATCGGCAGCGGTTCGAGCGCGGCGGCTCGGCCGTCCTGCCGCGCGGCATACAGCTGGGGAATCTCGCGGGCGAGGATGCCCGGGGTGGCGCCATCGGTGACGCAGTGATGGCAAGTCACCTGCAGGACATGCGCCTCCGGCGACAGCGTCACCAGCAGCACCCGGACCAGCGGGTCCCGGGCCAGGTCGAATGGCGCCGAGGCGGCCTGGCGAATCAGCTCGCGGGCGGCGACGACAGGGTCGGTCGCGCCGGAAACATCGGCGACACGAAAGAATTCGCCGAGTGCCGGTCGTACCCGGACCGCGGGCAGTCCGTCGATCTCGACGAGGTTGTAGCGCAGCGGTTCGTGCCGCTCGGCGAAATCCTCGAAGGTGCCCTTGACTGCCGCGATATCGATCGCGCCCCGCAGCACATTGACGACCGGGTAGTTGTAGAGGGTGGTGTCCGGAACGAGCTGGTGGTGGAACCACATTCGCTCCTGCCCTGGTGACATGACCAGCTCGTCGGTCCGCGTGATCGGCGCAGGTCCCGGCTCGGCCGCCGCCGGGAGGGTTCCCGCACGCAGCAACTCGGCGAAATCGGCGACCTTGGGGCGCTCGTAGACATCGAGCAGCTTGGGCCGGAATCCGTAGGTCTCGGCGACGCGCTCGACCAGTTGCACGGCGATGATCGAATTACCACCGAGGTCGAAATAGTCATCGTCCGCGCCGATTTCGGTCTCGGAGTGCAGGAGTTCGCGCAATATCGCACGCAGCCATTCCGTCGCATCCTCCGGTCGTTCTGCAGTGGACCGCGCAGCAGCGGGAATCCCGACGGGCGTGGCCGTGGGCAACTCGACCCAGCATCGGGAGCCGTGCAGCGGATGTCCCGGTAGCCGCACCCGACGGCCGTCGTCGGCGTTCACCCGCGCCCAGTCCAGGTGCACACCGCGCTCGTAGAGGCGGCCGAGGATGCCGATCGGACCATCCGAATCGGCCGTGCCGAAAAGGATCTCCGCGTCGGGACGCCCCGGCAGGCCTTCGGCGAGCAATCGGCCCAACATGCCGTCCGGGCTGGGATCCACGAACACGACCGGTCCATCCCGCAACAGTGTGTCCGCCGCCGCGAGTAGTCGGATCCGGTCCACGACGGGAGCCGCCGCGGCGGTGGCCAGTTCGTCGGGATCGACGGGCCCCGACGATCCGAGCAGATACCGGGCCGCGAACTTCGACGCTCCCCCGCTCAGAATCGCGGCGAAACCGATCCCGCAGGCGCGCAACCGATCGTGTACCGCGATCTGGCGCGCGAGCACATCGGCAACGGCTCCCGTCGCGGGCAGCTGGTCGGGCAGCTGGGCGGGCTCGATCCCGACGGGTGCCGCACCGGGCGAAAGAAGTAGGGCCACTCGCGGCGGGACCGGCTGCTCGCTGTCCGCATCGATGCCCGCGCCACGCCGCACGAGCTCATCGACGAGATCGTCGGTGCCCGTGGCACATACCGCTACGCGATATCCGTAATGCGTGCGGCCGCGGCCGAGCGTGAACGCGATGTCGGCGAGATCGACTGCGCCGCCACCCAGCGCGGTCGCCAGCTCGCGGCACAGTTCGGCGAGCGCCGCCGGGGTCCGCGCCGAAATCCCGACGAGCCGGCTACCCGGCTCCCGGGGTCGTTCGACCGGATCGTCGGGAGCCTCTTGCACGACACAGTGCGCGTTCGCACCGCCGAGACTGTACGAGCTGACTCCAGCGACACGCGGGCCGCTCTCAGCGGCCCACGATCGCCCTCCGGTGACCACCTCGATCCCGGCCGCGGCCAGATCGAAATCGCCGGTGGGACGGCGGAAATGCAGTGACGGATACAGGCGGCCCTCGGCGACGGTCAGCGTGGCCTTCACCAGTCCGGCGACTCCCGCGGCGTGATCGAGATGCCCGATGTTGGTCTTGACCGATCCGATCGGCAGGGGCCGCGACCGTCCGCCGAAGGCGCTGCGCAGGCCTTCGAGCTCGACCGCGTCGCCCAGCCGGGTGGCGGACCCGTGCGCCTCGAGGTATCCGGCGTCGCGCGGATCGGCGCCCGCATTCCGCCACGCTTTCGCGATCACCCGCGCCTGGGCGGCGGCGCTGGGGGTGCTGATCGTCGCGGAGGAGTGCCCGTTGTGCAGCACGGCACTGCCGCGGATAACGGCATAGACGGGCGCGCGGTCGGCGCGGGCGCGGCCGAGCGTGGTCAGTAACAGGGCAGCGCCGCCCTCGCCGGGCACCGTGCCGTCGGCGTCTGCGTCGAAGGCCCGGCACTGTCCGCTGGGCGAGGCGATCTCCGTCATCGTCTGCGCGGTCCATTCCGGAGAGCCGTTGGCGCGCACACTGACCCCGCCCGCAAGCGCGTAATCCGCATCGCCACAGCGCAACTCGCGACAGGCGTGGTGAACGGCGATGAGCGAGGCATTGCAGCCGCTGTCGATCGCGTAGCACGGCCCGGTCAGCCCCAGCAGATGCGCAATGCGGGCCGTGGTGCCGAAGGGCAGGTTGCCCAGCATGCTGAGCGGGCCGGGATCGACCGCCATGGCGTGGTAGGTCGGCATCGGTGCGCTGAACACCACCGCGGTCGTGGCCTCCCGGAGCGTGGCGGTCGCGTATCCGGCGTCCTCGATCGCCCGGTGCGCCAGCTCGAGCGCGATGCGCTGTTGCGGATCCATCAGCGATGCTTCGCGTTTGGACAGTTCGAAGAACGCGTAGTCGAAGGTGTGGATGTCGGCCAGATGCCCCATGGGGAGATAGCCGACGGTGCGGTCCAATCCGGTCGCCGCCGCGCGCGCGTCCGGCATCGGCCCGATCGAGTCCCGGCCGTCGGCGAGATTCGCGCGGAATTCGCCGAGGTTCGACGCGTCCGGAAAGCGCACTCCGATTCCGACGATCGCGATGTCGTCGTTGCTTGCTGTATTCACGATTACGGTGTCCTTCACACCTCGAAAGCCAATGGCGTGCTGTCCGCCGGTTCGGACTCGATTCGGGGTGCCGGATCCGCCGACAGCGCGTCCGCCTGTGCGGCCACGGTGTCGAGGTCGAACAGCATCCCCACCGAGATCGCCCCCGGCCACCCGGCCTCGAGGCGCAGATGGAGTGCGACCACCCGATGGGAGTTGCCGCCTACGTCGAAGAACCGGTCCCCACGGTCGAATTCGTCGTGCAGGAGCACTTCGGACCAGATCGCGGCAATCGCCCGTTCGTTCTCGGTCCAACCATCTCGTGGCGGGGCCGTGCGCCGTTCGGGACGGAAGTGCAGCAACGCACGCAGCGCCGCTTCATCGAGCTTGCTGCTGCCCGGTGCGATCGGCAGGGTGTCGACCGCCACGAACCGTTCCGGAACCGATTCGGGCACAAGCCGTTCCGCGCAGTATCCGGTCAGCGCGCCGGCGGTGGGCGGTGGCGCGACACCGGCCGCAGGCACCCAGAAGGCGGCCAAGTACACGGCATAGTCGGAGTCCATCGCATCCAGCACGACCGCCTCCTGCACGGCGGGATGTCCCTGCAGCACCGTCTCGACCGCGGCGCGTTCGACGCGGACGCCCCGCACCTTCACCTGACTGTCGGCCCGCCCGTGGAATTCGATGTGACCGCTGCCGTCGACCCGCGCGAGATCGCCGGTGCGGTACATGCGGCCGCCCGGTTCGGTCGCGAACGGGTCGGCCACGAACCGGGCCGCGGTCAGTCCGGGCCGTGCCGCATAACCATCGGCGACCTGTCCGCCCCCGAGGTACAGGTCACCGCGAGTACCCCAGCGGACCGTCCGGAGCGAGCCGTCGAGAATGTGCGCCGTGGTCCCGTCGGTCGGCGTGCCGATCGGCACGACGGGCTGCGGCGTCTCCGACACGACGTGGCAGATACAGGTCACGGTCGCCTCGGTCGGACCGTATTCGTTGTGCAGGCTTGTCGAGGGCAGGATCTCGCGGTGCTCCTCGACGAGGCGAATCGATATCGGCTCGCCGCAGAGCGTGACGATCCGCAGCGTCGACTTCAGCTCGCCCAGTCGCGGCAGCAGCAGCCGGTAGAACGAGGGCGTCGCAACGAAATGTGATACGCCATGGCGGACAGCGAGTTCGGCGACCGCGTCGACGTCGGGCAGCATCCGGGCGTCCGGGAGCACACTGGTGCCGCCGACGGTGAGCGCCCAGGCCAGTGCCGAGAGGGAGCCATCCCAGATCAGGCGCATCGCCGAGAAGGTCACGAGTTCGCCGTCGGTGTACGGATAGTTCCGTGAGCCGATCAAGGTGGCGAGGTTGGCCCGCGATACGACGACGGCCTTCGGCTCACCCGTCGAACCGGAGGTGGTGATGACGTACGCGGGGGACCGCAGCGGCGGCTGGTCCGGCAGCGCCACGGCGGGTGGCTCGGTGTCCTCGGCGATATCGAGCACCGCCGTCGCCGTGCCGGTCACCAGCGCGGCCACCTCGTCACGCGTCGTGGAATCGACGCGCCCGTCGATGATCAGCGCGGTACAGGTCGCGTCCGCCACCACCGCACGCACCGCGGCTACGGGACGGCCCGGTTCGACCACACACCACGCCGCGGCCGCGCGCAGCGCCGCGATCATGCCGATCAGAGTGTCCAGGCTCTGCCGTTGGTACACCATGACCGTCTGTCCGGGCCGCACGCCCGCGGCAACCAGCCTGCGCGCGAGATGCGCGGTGGCGGTATCGAGTTCGCGGTAGGTGAGCGACCGGTCCCCCACCACGAGCGCGGTGCGGTCGGGCACCCGCCGGGCCTGCTGGAGGATTCCCCGCAGCAGGTCCGTGGCCCGGTCCATCGAATCGCCGTGCGATGCCGTGCGCCCACCCGTCACCCGGCCACCACTCATGGAATCGCTACGCGATGCTGGCCTCATCTGGTCACCTCGACATGGCCGGTTCCGCTGATGTCCTCCGGCGACACTGTGCAGACGAGCACGACACGGTCGCCGTCGGATTCGAGCACCTCGAATCCGGCGAATCTGAGGGTCACGAGCATCACCCGGTTGACCGGTGTCGCCACGAATTCTGCGGTCGGCCGTCGGCCCGCCGCGTGTGCGCGCCGGACGATTTCGCGAATCAGCGCCGTCCCGACGCCACGCGACATCACCCGGCAGGACATGAGCAGCAGGAGCAGCACCGAGTCGGAGCCGCGGATTTCCGAGACCGCCAGCCCGATGGTGCCGTAGCCGCCGAATCGGTCGCGCAGGGATGCCACGAGCACCTCATGGCGCGGTGACGCGCATAGTTCCCGCAGTTCGTCGATATCGAACGTAACCCCGGTGGTGTTGAGCTGATGGGTGCGTACGGTCAGCTCGTTGGCCCTGGCCAGGTCTTCCTCGGATGCCGTTCGCACGGTCATGACCAGGCCCAACGATGCAAGGAAGTCCGCATTCGATCCGCCGAATTCGGCCTCACCGACACGACGGGCATGTTCGGCGCGATAGTACGAGCGTCGGTGCCGCGCTTCGGATGTCACTGTTGCGGGCGTGAATTCCGCAAGGTTCGGCAGGTCGGGTATGCGATCGGCCGGATAGCACCGGACCTCGGGACAGGAGGTCGCCACCTCGGCCAGCTCGACCGGATCATTGTCGACGAACGCTATGGTCTCGCGCCCGATATTGAGCGATTCCGCGATCCGGCGGATCGCCCCCGACTTCGGGCCCCAGCCGATCTCGACCGCCGAGAACATGTCCTCGATGCCGTGCCGGCGCAAATGGGCTGTGGCGGCGGATAGTTCGCCGCGGCTCGCGACGGCGTGCAGGATTCCGCGTTCGTCCAGGGTGTGGATCGTCCGTAGCACTTCGGGTTTCGGGTTCCCACCGTCGGATTCGAGGACGACGCCTGGCCAGACGGTGTCGTCGAGATCCCAGACCAGGCATTTCACTGTTGCCGCCATCACTCATACCCTCCGCATCAGGCCGGCGCTCCACGCGGCCACCGGACTGCTGTTCAACAGCAACGCATATTCACCGGACGCGCGGGTGGCCGCCGCGGCCTCCAGGTTGACCAGCATGTCCACCGACCCCAGATGGCCGTATGCCGCGAGATTGCCCCGGCAGGCCGCGTCGATGGTGGCGTCGAGGGCTTCCTCCCAGAACGCGAACGCACCGCCGGACAGGTTCTGCATGAGGATCGGCCCAACCGAGCCGAGCCGAATGCCATTGCGTTCCAACAGTTCCGGAACGATGATGTCGAACCGCTTCTTGCTCTCGACCGCGAGTCGAAACGAGTAGGTGGATTCGTCGGCGCATTCCTCGGTCCATGCCGCCGAGGGTGTGTCGCGGTAGTCGATTCGGAACAGGTCCGCGTATTTGCCGTCACTGCGCAGGATCTGGTCGACGAACTCCCAGCGCCCGCCGGAAGCAGTGACCAGTAGCGCGGCCGCGCCGTCGCCGAGCAGCGTCATGGGTGCGCGGTAGCGGTTGCGGGTCGGGGTCTTGGCCGCGGCGACGACGAGAACAGTGCGGCATCCGGCGTCGGCGCGCAGCAGGGCCGCGGCGAGAGTCAGCGCGGCGGAGATCGATACGCAGCCGAGATCGCCCACGCCCGCGGTAAAGGCGCGCGTGGCGCCGATCCGGTTTTGCAGCCGTGTCGTTTCCGATGCGAGCAGGTACTGCGGCGCGCGTCCGGTGACCAGCAGCAGCGCGTCGACGTCGGCGGCGTCGAGCCCGGCCTCGGCCAGCGCCGCCGTCGCCGCCGCGGCGGCCAGGTCCACTTCGGACAGCTCGCCCGCTGTGTGCACCGTATCGATGCCGAGTGCCAGCGCGTGTTCGCGTCGGTGCGCCGGAAGTTCGTCCAGTTCGGCCAGGCTGGCCACCCGCGCGGAGGTGGCGGGGAACCATGTCGTCACCGGACCGAGCCGGACCGGACCGTTCACCATCGCGCACCCCGCAGTACGTGCTCACCAATGGTCACCTCGGCGACCTCCCGTGCTCCCTCGATAATCTGCATGACCTTGGCGTCGCGGTAGAACCTGCCGACGCGGCTGTCCGGTGCGCACCCCAACGCACCGGATACCTGTACCGCCCGTTCACTCACCGTGGCCGCAGCGTGGGCCGCCGCGTATTTCGCGGCGATGGTCGCGACGAGGGCGTGCGGAGATCCGGCGATCCGGCTGTCGGTCGCGTGTTCGCAGATGGCCTGTGCACCTTCGACATCCACCCAGCAGCGGCCGAGCGTCGCACGGATCACTTGATGCTCGGCGAGTGCGGTACCGCCCTGGACGCGGGTGGCGGCGTGCGCTGCGGCGTCGGCGAGACAGGCTCGCGCGATCCCGACGCACCCCCACGCGACGGTGAACCGCCCGTGGTCCAAGGCCGTGCCGACGACATGGGACAGGCCGAATCCCGGCGGTGCGATGAGATGCGCCGCGGGGATGCGCACGTGGTCGAACCGAATGTGCGCCACCCGGGCGCCGCGCAGGCCGAGCTGCCCCTCGACCGGCTCCACGGAAACACCGGGACGGTCGCGCTCGACGAGTGCGGCGCACAGCCCACCGGCCGCCGTGCCGAGTACCAGGAACACATCGGCGACCTGCCCGAACGTCACCCACAGCTTGTGCCCGGACACCAAACGGTCCGCACCATCTGCCTCGAAAGTCGTCGCAACACCCGCTAAGTCGGTCCCCGCCCCGGCCTCGGTCGCCGCCAGCGCGGCAACGACCTCCCCTGTGGTGAGCCCGGGCAGCCAGGCGCGGCGCTGTTCGATGGTGCCCCACCGATCCAGCGCGGCGGCGACCATGCCGTGCACCGTGACCAGCGATCGCAGACTCGTGCAGCACTCCCCGAGCGTCGCCGCGATTCGGCCGAGTTCACGTGCGTCCAGCCCCGCACCACCGAATGTCACCGGCCGATCGGCACCCAGTAGCCCGGTCCGGGCCGCGAGTGTGATCATCTCGTCGGGCAAGCCATCGCGATCCCACTGGGCCGCATCCGATTCCGCCGCGGCCACCACCTTCTCGACATCGATCACGACGGCCTGTTCCCGGACCGCTTGCGCTCGATGAACGCGGCCGCGCGGGCCGCGGTCCGGAAGTTGTCGAGATCAAGATCCTCGACCTCGACCGAGATCCCGTAGGTCTGTTCCACGTGAACGACGATCTCGAGTGCCCGCAGGGAGTTCACCAGTCCCAGCTCGAAAATATCGTCGTCACTGCCCAATTCGGCGGCGGCGATCGCACCGAAGTACGCCCGCAACTCCTCCGCCAACTCCGCACGGTGTGCCATGACCGGCTCCACCTGTTCCACGCGCACCCTCACCTCTCGACGTCATCCCGGTGGCGAATGGCCGTGCGCCCTCGCTCCCGCAGAACACGACAACATGCCCACGATCACCCGACAAGCCCCGGTTTCCGCTGGCCACGAACACGTGGGGTGCGCGGACTTCCAGGTCGGGACAGATACGGATGCCACTGATTTCGCTATTCGGGATATTCGAATTGCTCAGTGCTCAGCAGGATTCGCATTCGGAGCTATTGGTCACGAAGATCTCCGACTCCCCCACCGTCGAATTACGGATCCCGTTCGCACGACTGCGCAGCACCACATCGTTACGAGTCCATAAATCAGCGAAAGTCTCACTCAATAAACACAATTCGGAGACTGAATCCGCGGAGCAGCTGCTTGTGCTCAAAACGGCCGCCTCGGCGGCAAGGACGGTCTCGACGGACCGGGACCAGTACAGCATCGCAATCGGGTTGGGCGGGTCGACGACGGTCACAAGCCGAACCTTGGAAGCGCGGGACCACTGCCCTATCCGCCCGGCACCAGGATTAGCGGCGATGTCGCGGAAGGGATTCCGAGAAAGGCGGGGACGCCGAATTCTGTCTTGCGCGAACGACTCCGTTCTCCGGTCACACCACCGATCTTGCATCGATGCACCAATCCGTAGCATTGTTGCGATGCATCTCTGATATGTAGCAGACTGTTGCCAGGTCCGCATGCGTGTCACGACCACCGCAGAGAGGATGAGCAGATGGCAAGACAGGACCCCCACGACACACCGTTACGGCGCCATCTCGCGGGCACCGCGACGTCGCGTCCTACTGCCCTCGACGCCTTCCACCAGGCCCGCAGAACCTTCCTCGCCGGTGACCGCGTGGATATGCAGGCGCTGGCTCGGGCGCTTACCGTGGACCGCGCCACCCTGTATCGCTGGGTCGGCTCCCGCGACCAGTTGCTCACCGAGATTCTGTGGTCACTGATCGAACCCACCATCACCCGCTCGCGGAAGGCCCATTGCCACTCCGGATCCCCCGCCGTGCCCGGTCAGTCTCCGGCCGCAGCCGTCATGAGCGACGTCATGCGCGCCGTCATCGCGAATCTGGGCATGCAGCGCTTCATCGACCGCGAGGGCGAGCTGGCCCTGCGCCTGCTGACAACCAAGGCGTCCGGTTTCGAGGCCCGGCTGACCCAGCTGGTCGCCGAGATCGTCCGCGAGGAGACCGCCGCCGGTCGCCTGCAGTCATCGATCCCTTCCGAAGATCTGCCGTATGTGCTGGTCCGCGTCATGGAGTCCTACACCTACCTCGGGCTCATCACCGGCCAGCACCCCGACCCTGATCGTTCCGCCAGGGTCGTCAACGCGCTCCTACCCCGCGGGAAGAACAGCTGTCCAGATGCGGAGTAACCACGACCTTCCGGCTTATTGGACTACATAGCTCGTAGAACAGCAGTCCGAGACCCGCTGCGAAAGTGGCCCTGGAGTCACTGTCCGGAAGTATCGGCGTTCGAAGTCGGCGATCACTTATCGACGGCCGATGACCTCCATGCCGCCTGGCCGGATCTTCCCCTATGCCGCCGATGCGGTTCCGCTGACCCGAGTTTCGGGGAAGCAGTCGTGTCGAATGGCCAACCGATTCTCGAGGCACCTGCGATCGGCCTCGAACTTCCGGCTTTGGTCCAGCAGGCACCGTTGGTGGCAGGCTTCTCGGTCGTCAGGGTCGGGACGTGTCGCTTCCGGCTGCGGCGGGTGGCGGTGGGTAGTCGTCGACGGTCATCGCGTTGTAGACACTGGCGGTTCTGCTGGTGAGGCGAAGGAAGGTGCGAGCGGCTCCGGCTGGGAGGACGGAGAGCAGGCGGGTGGCCTGGACCAGGCCGCGCACCCCGAGGCGGGAGGTGGGGATCAGGGTTTTCGCCGCGCTCGTCGCCACCTGGCGACTGCCTCGCACATGCGGTGCCATCGCGCGCTCGTAGGCGGGGAAGGCGCGCTCGGGGTCGCCGCCCGTCCGCGCCAGCTCGCCGGCCAGGACGTAGGCGCCCACGACCGCGAGCGTGGTGCTACCGCCGACGGCGGGACCGGGACAGTAGCCCGCGTCGCCGACGAGCGTGACCCGGCCCCGTGACCAGGTGTCCATGCGCAGCTGGGTGATGGAATCGAAGTAGAAGGCCGGGGTGTGGTCGAGCGCGTCCAGCCAGCCCGCCACCTCGGCGTCCACACCGTAGAAAGCGTTGCGCAGCAGATCTTTCTGCCGCGATACATCGTGGTGGTGGAAGTCGAGTTCGCGCTCGGTCCGGAACAGGAACAATGCCCGCGCATCGTCGAGATGGCGTGCGCGGTACATCCCGGCGGTGCGCCCGACACCCACATGGATGCGGAGTTCACCGTCGACGCCCGCGGTGCCGGGAAGCGACACCACCGCGAGATAGGCCCCGGTGGAAGCACTGAATCGAGCCTCGTCCCCGAAGACGAGGCGGCGCACGTTGGAGTGCAGCCCGTCCGCACCGACGATCAGGTCGAAGCGGCGCGGCGCGGCGTTCTCGAACTGCACCTCACCGTCGGGAGAGATCGCAGTGATCGAGTCGCCGAACAGGTACTCGACGTCGTCGCACGTTGCCTCGTAGTAGAGCTCGCTCAGATCGTCCCGCATGATCTCGGCGTGCCGATCGGAGGTGGCACTGAAGAGCTTGGCCAGGTCTACCCGGGCGGGCCGCCGCCCCCCTTCCGGGCAGAGCGTCAACCGGCTCGTACCGGTGACCCGCGCCTCGATGCGATCGAGCACGCCCATCTTCTCCGAGATGTCCATCGCGGGCCGGAACAGGTCGACCGCGTGGCCACCGGTCTTGCGCGGAACCGGCGCGCGCTCGACCACCGTGACCGAAAAACCGTGCCTGGTGAGCCAGTACGCCAGCACCGGACCGGCGATACTGGCACCGGAAATGAGAATCCGCATGAGTATGTCTCCTTGAATGCGAATCGGCGGTCAGCGGATGTCCTGCCAGAGCGCACGCTCGTCGCCTGCCGGGTCATCGACAGGACCGATGTCGTCGGTGAGCAGGCCGGTGGTGCGGCCGACGGTGTCGTAGGGCGCCCAGCCGGGTGCCCCGTGCGTGATGAAGTCGACCCAAACCTGGTGGGTCCGGTCGGCGACAGTCTGCGACGGCGCGTCGCCCAGGAGTGGGTGCAGCTGGGGATGGGTGATGGTGTCGAAGACGAAGGGGACCTCGGCACCGTGACACGCGCCCAGTCCGTGGTTGGCCCGCGGCTCGGGATGGTCGAAGCGGTACATCCAGGTCCCGGTTGCTCCTGCGGCGCTCCGGGCCTCGGCAACCCGGATCGCCGGTATGCGGTAGTACCAGTCGGTGATCACGGCAGCGAGGATGTCGCCTGGGCTGCCGTCGGGGCGGTTGGCTCGGTAGACGGCCAGGTCGTTCCCGGCAAAGCCGTATGCACCCGCCATCGTGGCAAGCGCCGGCTCGTCGATGGCGGCGATGGCGCCTGTCGGGACCAGGAACAATCGTCCCTCGTCTCGGTTCGACCCGATCAGTAGCGGAACGTCGACGCCGTGGCCTGCCGTGATCGCGTCGATCGGCATGGCTGACAGGACCGAGCCGTCGAGGGTGGGCGCGAACGGCAGCAGGCTCAGTGCCAGCCGCCCCCACTTGGCTGGGTCGGGCGCTGTCTGCACCTCGGTCACCAGGTCGGATGCGGCCTGCACGAGGGCGTTCATCGAGACGGCTTTGATCGCCTCTCGATCCGGTGGAACCCCGAGCGCCTCGGCGAGGTAGCCGCCGACGGTGTGGGCCTCCTGGCTGGTGAGTGTGTGAGCAGTGGCCCCGCTCTGCGCGATGGCCTGCGCGAACAGGCCCTCCGTCACCGGCATCGACAGCAGCGTCGTCACGCTCATCGCCCCGGCCGACTCGCCCGCGACGGTGACACGCGCCGGATCGCCTCCGAACGCCGCGATATTGTCCTGCACCCAGTGCAGCGCCGCCAACTGATCGAGCAGGCCGAGATTGGCGGTGCCGTCGTCGAGGAACAAATAGCCCTCGGCGCCGAGCCGGTAGTTGACGGTCACGCAGACCACACCATCACGCGCGAAGGCGGTGCCGTCGTATTCGGTGACCGACGAGGACCCGTTCGTGAAGGAGCCGCCGTGCAGCCACATGAGCACCGGTAGCCCTCTCACACCGGGTTCGGGTGTCCATACGTTCAGGTTCAAGCAGTCTGCCCCCGGGATCACCACCTCCGGGAACAGCGGGGCGAACTGCGGCGGATAGTCCCCTTTGGGCGCCGTCGGCCCATACGCCGTCGCGTCCCGCTCACCCTCCCAGGGCTGGACCGGCTGCGGCGGCCGCATCCGGTTCACGCCGAACGGCGGTGCCGCGTAAGGGATTCCGAGAAACGCGTGGATGCCGAATTCGGCCTTGCCACGAACGACTCCGTTCTCGAGTCGCACCACCGAGCGTTGCATCGTGATATCCATCCGTAGCATCGTTGCAATGTATTTCTGATATGTTGCATTCTGTCGTCGGTCGGCATGCGTGTCAAGGCAGCCGTGGTCTCGGTGGGGAAGGTCGTGCTGCTCAGGTGGAGGGGGTCGATCAGACGCGTATGCACTTCGTTCTGGATCGCATGACCGGTGACCTGATGAACGCTGGCGACCAGGCGGCAACTCCGATCAGCGCAGCGATGACCGGAGCGACACAACGCTTCAACCTCATGAGCGTTCTCCTTCATGACTAGACACGATCGCCAGCTGCTACAGATCTGAGATGCTGCGCAAGTAGGCGACAAATTCAGATAATGTTGCAAGTCGCAACATATGGTGTCAACGACTGCTTCGTCCATGACCAGGGCCTGCGTCGAAGTGGATTGAGGGTGGCACCGCTGTGCGGTGCCCCGTGTCTTGTTTCTGAAAGCTGTTGTCTGTGTTGGTAGATGGGTGAGGTCTCCGGTAGCCCGTAGGTCCGACTCAGGAGACGTGGATGCCGGTGAAGGACAACAGGATTTCGGCGGTTCGGGTGGGATCCTCGACCAGGGGTGAGTGGCCTACGCCCGGCATGGTTACCACCGTCGCGCCGGGAACGGTGCGGTATTCAGCGGTGGAGGTGGAGTAGCGCCACCGGCGGTCTTGTTCACCGAAGATCACCAGCAGGGGTTTGCCGAGGGCGGTCAACCGGTCCGGGAGGGCGCGCTGGTTCAGATAGTCGATGGCGGCCGCCATGGTCGCGGTGATGGAGTGGTACGTCATGCCGCGCAGGTCGTCGACGAACTGTTGCGGGACCGGGAAATCATCGGTGGCGAAGGCGCTGCTCGAGGCCTGACGGAGGAAGCCGTCGGTGCGTAGCTGCCACAGCGCTTCGCCGACGACCGGAGTCGTGAGCAGCCGGCTGACGGGACTGTCGGAGGTGTCGTCGGCGAGGCTAGGGCCGGTGCCGATGAGCGCCAGCGCGGTCACCAGGTCGGGCCGTTGTTCGGCGAGCGAGGTGGCGACCGAGCCTCCGGTGGAGTGAGCGATCACGATGGCGTGCCGGATACCGAGCTGTTCCAATACCGCGGCGACCCGGTTGCCCTGCTGTGGGATCGAGTAGCCGTCCCCGTCGGGTTTGGCCGAGCTGCCGTGCCCGAGCAGGTCGAGGCGGATGACGTGGTAGGAGTCGGTCAGCAGCGGTACCAGCTGGTCCCACCAGTGGGTGGACGCGGCGAGCCCGTGGATCAGGACCAGGGTGGGGGCGCCGTCGGGACCGGCCTGGCCGACATGGATGTCCTGACCGTCGACGGTCATTGTCGATTCGCCGGTGGCCGCGACGCTCTGGTGTGCGGTCACCACCGAGTTTCCCAGCAACAGCACCACAATCGCGCCGACGATGGCCGCAGCGACGGGGTGCCTGCGGCGTTTTCCTGAGCGCCGGTGGTCCAGCTGGGTTCGGTACGAATGGCTGTCGGGTTCAGGTGAAATCATCCTCTGACTGTCGCAGCCGGTGGGGACCGGTGGCTTGTACAAATGTTCCCGGGCCTCCAGTGCGCAGACACCACTGCCGCCATCCCACGTCACGACGAGCAGCCCGACGATGATGTAACCGAGTTCGCCGTACGAACCGTCCTGGTCATCCATACTGAGGACGTAAGCCCCCAGCTCAGCCAAGGTTTCACCGGCCGGAAATCAGTGCATGCCTCGACCCACAAGTGGAGGTTGACGTGCGGTTTCGTTCAGATAGTCCTGGTGGCAGGCTTGTCGCGGTCAGTGGCGTGAACACCATTTCCTTCGCGGTGATCGCCACCGATCAGCTCGAACAAGGGTTGCTCGGCTTCGCCATCGAACGGATCGACCCGACGGCAAACGAACGCTTCTTCATGCCCGGTTTCAAGGTCTTCAAATCGGTCATCTCCCAGCCCCAGCCCGGGATACAGGTCAGCACCTTCGACCAACCGATACAAAGTTTCGTATGGGACGACTTCACCGCCAAACCCGATCGCGAATACCAGTACCTATTCCACCCGCTCAAAGGCGCACCGAAAAACCTCGACCGCTCCACGCCACCACTGTCGATCACCGTCCACACCGAGCCACTTTTCAGCAACCTGAGCCACGACGTGTTCTTCAACCGCGGTGTCGCCAGCAGCCAGGCCTACACCCGCCGCTTCGGAACAGCCCCGATCGACGATTTGAAGCCCCCAGCCAAACACGACGAAGCCCTGCGTTGGCTCAGCCGCGACCTGGACGTAGCGCTACTGCGGTTCATCGACCACTGCGACGCGGGTGACCAGCTGCTGTGCTGCTTCTACGAGTTCCGCTACAAACCCGCGGTAACAGCACTGAAAGCGGCCATTGACCGCGGTGTCGACGTCCACATCATCATCGACGCGAAGGTCAACGAATTCACCGACAAGCACGGCGAATTCCATCCCAGCTTCCCCCGCGTCGACAACCTCGACATGATCACCGAAGCCGGCATCCCCACCCAGAACGTGATCCGGCGCGAAGCACGCGCCTCGGTGATCCAGCACAACAAGTTCATGGTCCGGATCACCGCTGCTGCCGGGCCGGTCGAGGTATGGACCGGCTCGACCAACCTCTCCCAAGGCGGCATCTCCGGACAAACCAACGTCGGACACTGGCTGCGCAACCCCGACACCGCCGAACACTACGTCCAATACTGGAACGAGCTGTCGAACGACCCGGGCGGCACCGACTCGGATACGTTGGCCGAGGTCAAACGCAAGAACAAGGCATTCAAGACTGCCGTCGAAGCGGTGTCGCCAGTACCGGCCGATCTGCGCCAGGTTCCCGCCGGTACCACCACGGTGTTCAGTCCACGACTGAAAGACACTGTGCTGCAGTCGTACTCGACGATGCTCGACACCGCGCTGCGGCAGGGCTGCATCACCCTCGCCTTCGGCATCGCAGCATCGTTCAAGGACCTGCTCGAGGACAACACTCCACAGAACGCGCTGATCTTCATGCTCCTCGAGAAACGGGACAAACCAGACCCGAAGAAACCGGAAGCGTTCGTCGCCATCAACGCCTCCAACAATGTCTACAAGGCCTCGGGCTCATTCCTGCGTGATCCCGTCTACCAATGGGCGAAGGAAACCAACGCCGGACTACTCGGGCTCAATGAGCACGTCAGCTACATCCACTCCAAATTCATGCTGATCGACCCCCTCGGCACCGACCCCATCGTCGTGACAGGGTCAGCCAACTTCAGCGAACCCTCCACCACGGAAAACGACGAGAACATGCTCGTCGTCCGCGGTGACACCCGCGTCGCCGACATCTACCTCACCGAATTCAACCGACTGTTCAACCACTACTACTTCCGCAGCGTCGTCGAAAACCTCACCGCGCACGGTGAACCCACCGACACCGCCAGCCTGTTCCTGACCGAGGACCCAACCTGGCAATCGAAATACACACCCGGATCATTCCGTGCGAAACGCCTACAACTCTTCGCCGACATTACGGTCGTTTGACAGCAACCCGGAAACGCGCCAGGTCTCTCGCCTAGATGTCAGGGAGCAGGACGACACGGCTACCGTGGAGCACCCCCGCTCGGCATTAGTTGGTCACGTGGCCATGCCGTGAGTTCGGTTCGCAAACCAGGAGAGTAAATCGCGCCATGGGACTTTATAGGAATAGACTTAGAGAAAATTCGTTCGTTCCTGGGAGCTCGACATGGGAACACACGGATACGTTGGCCCCGTCCTGGCCGCCACCTTGATCGCCTTGGGACCGAACGTAGTTGCGCCCGGCACTGCCGCAGCCGCCGGTCCACAACCGGAGGCCACCTTCGCGGAGATGATCGCCCGCGAAGCCTGGTTCGTGACGTCCGGGCAGGACCCCGCGCAATCCCCGCCCGGTGTGAACGTGCCGTGCACACCGTCGACGACCCACCCGCAACCGGTGGTGCTCGTGCACGGCTTCCCCGCCAATCAGTACAACGCGTTCGCGCACATCGGGCCGAAACTGGCCAATGCCGGGTACTGCGTGTACTCCCTGAATTACGGCGGGACCAACGCCTTCGACGGCGGCATCGACGGAGTGTCGGTGTCCGTACCGCAGGTATCCACCTTCATCGACAGGGTGCGCGCCGAGACCGGCGCCGCCGAGGTCGACCTCGTCGGCCATTCCGGTGGCGCGTTCGTCTCTCTGTCCCTCGCGAAGACCGACCCCGCAGCCGCTGACCAGATCGGCGCACTCGTGGCCTTGGCGCCACCCACGAATGGAATCACCGGCGGAGTGGTCGCCGACGCGACACGGCTCGGGCTACGCGGGCTGGTCGCGGGCATATGCGGGATCTGCGAGGACGTCTCCCCCGGCTCGGCCGCGATGGCCCAGCTGCACGACGGCCCGATCGCCCAGACCGGCATCCGCTATACCACCATCGCGTCGACGCACGACTCAATGGTGTCCCCGCCCTCCACCGCGGCCATAGATGAGCCTGGCGTCACCAACATCGTCGTCCAGGACCAGTGCCCGGACGACCCGGTCGGACACAGCGGCTTGGCCTACGACCCGAGCGTGGACTCGATGATCCTCAACGCGCTGGATCCGGGGCAGCCGGTACCGGTGCAGTGTGGGAGCGGGCCGGAGTTCTGACCGACCGATCAGGCCGATATCGCGCGCGATGCGTCCGAGAAACAGTCCCAGGGCCGAAGGCGGTAGACCTACTGACCGGAGGAGAGCTCCGGGAGAGTGAATGCCTGAGGCGGCAGTTCACTCCACGCCCGGACGATTGCCGCCATCGCTTATCGCCGTGTGCTCGGATTGCCTGCCTCGCGCAGGGCGGTGGGGCATGACCTGGGGATATTTGGGACCTTGTTTCTTGAGTGGTCGTTCAAGTATGGTTGGGGCATGCCCCGCCCTCGCGAGTTCGAACCCGATGTCGTCATCGATGCGGCGATGCGGCGATTCTGGGAGCGGGGGTATCGGGCCACCTCGGTGGAGGAGCTGGTCAAGGCGACCGGGATCAAGCCGGGCAGCCTGTACGGAGCCTTCCCGGGCGGTAAGCACGCGTTGTTCCTGGCGTCGTTGCGCCGGTATTCGGAGCTGATCGTGCCGCAAAAGCTCGGCGCGCTGGACGGTCCGGCCGCATCGCTGGCCGAGGTGCGCGGGTACTTCGACGGTCTGGTGGCGGATCTGCTGTCTCCCGAGGGGCGGCAGGGATGTTTACTGGTCAACACCGCGATCGAGAACTCGGCGACCGACGACGCGGCCGCCGCCGTGGTGCGCGGGCATCTGACCCGGCTGGAGGAGCGCTTCCGGGCCGGGCTGACCACGGCCGCGCGTCGAGGCGAACTGCGAGCCGGCGTGGATCCGACCATGGTCGCCAAGGGTTTGGTCGCGACCTCACAGGGGCTCATGGTGGTCGGTAAGGCCGATCCCGACGAGCGAGCGCTACGAGCCATAGTCGACACCGCCTTCGCCGGCCTCACTCCGTGAGCCGGTATCGGTAGGTGCCCGGCCGCCGCTGTCGGCGGCCTTCTTTCATGCCCAATATTTGAGCAAATATTCAAGAATGGAGTTCGTCATGCAGGCCATCACCATCTCGACCTACGGCGCGCCGGAGGTGCTGACGCACACCGAACTACCCGATCCGATACCCGCGGCGGGTGAAATCCTCATCGCCGTCGAGGCATTCGGCCTCAATCACGCCGAAACCTATATGCGGGCAGGCACCTGGGGCGATGTCGCCGCCGTACCCGGCATCGAGGCGGCTGGCACCGTCTTGTCCGATCCCGACGGCCGGATTCCCGTGGGCGCCAAGGTCATCGCGATCATGGGCGGTATGGGCCGCACCCGCAACGGCAGCTACGCCGAACTGGTCACCGTGCCGGCCGCGAATGTCGTTCCGGTGACCACCACCCTGGATTGGACCGAACTCGCCGCGGTCCCCGAGGTGTACGCAACCGCGTGGACGGCCCTCACCGGCAATCTCGGGCTGCGCTCCGGTGACGTCGTGCTGGTGCGCGGCGCCACCTCGGCGCTGGGGCAGGCGGCGGTGAACCTGGCCGCCGACCTGGGCGCAACGGTGGTCGCCACCACACGTAACCCAGCCCGCACCGCGCTGCTCACCGAGATCGGCGCCGATCATGTGCTGATCGACGACGGCGATCTGACCGGCGCGGTGTACACGGCCGGGCTGCGTGTGGACCGGCTACTCGACGTCGTCGGCAACAGTGTGCTGCGGGACTCGCTCACCGCTGTCCGTGCGGGTGGCCGAGTGTGCCAGATCGGTTTCCTGGGCGGACTGGACCCCGTCGACGCTTTCGCGCCGATCGCCGACCTGCCCAGCGCTGTGCAGTTGTCCTTCTTGGGCAGCTTCCTGCTCGGCACCCCGGAATTCCCGCTGTCGGCGATCCCGTTCGACAACATCCTGACGAAGGTGGCGGCCGGGACCTATCGGGCCCGCCCGGTGCGCACGTTCGGGTTCGGCGATATCGTCACGGCGCATCAGGTGATGGAGGCGGGCAGCGCCGGCGGCAAGATGAGCGTGCGCGTCGCTCACGAGTCGTGACCGCTGGCACTTGGACTGCACCGCCAGATCTTCGACGGCGAGGCTTCGGGCCGCGAACTCGGTGGCACGCAAGGTTCGCCATCTATGAGCGGAGCCGCTGCCGGTGCAGCCGTTTTGCGGGTCCGGGCGTTCACGGACACCGCTGCCCGGCTGGTGCCGCGGCCACAGCCGAGGTGGTCGACTCGGTCTTGGTGTCGTGCTGATCTTTCGTGATTAGCCGACGCCCGGCGACCTGCACTGAGACGATTGGAAGGCTTGGGCAACGATGGTTCGCTTCTCAAAGGAGGCCGCCATGACCGACAATCCGACTTGCCCGCCTTACGTCCCAGGGACGAACTACAAGGGGGGCGAGTTAGTGACGCACAACGGACTCATCTATGAGGTCAAGCCCTTCCCGGTATCCGGATTTGCGGGTATCAGTCCTATGCACTACGAACCCGGCAAAGGCATTCGGTGGAGAGATGCATGGATCCAGCGCTAGACCGTTGTCGGATCGGGTGCGACGCTCCGAGCCACGGCCAGTTCTCGATGACCTCGCCGACATACGCAACTGTGTGCTCGCCATGGCCCGGACGCGCCGCACTTGAAGCGTAGGACGGTTCACCAAGATCCTGACGATCGTTCAGAAGATGGTGGACCAGCCGTGCTGTCACAGCGCTGATCGTGGCAAGCCCTTCGACGCCGTTGGACGAGTC
This sequence comes from Nocardia sp. CA-119907, assembly GCF_050955995.1. Taxonomy (NCBI): domain Bacteria; kingdom Bacillati; phylum Actinomycetota; class Actinomycetes; order Mycobacteriales; family Nocardiaceae; genus Nocardia; species Nocardia sp. CA-119907. The sequence goes on along the minus strand of NZ_CP192091.1, from coordinate 4,654,996 downwards.
CCGCTCATCCAACATCAAATGGGACTCTGACCAGGATCTGCCCGGTCTGCGGCAGCGAATGTGACGATCGGTCGGCGCTGGTCATGTGTCTGGTTCACTGCGGTGTACTGGGTTTGGTGCAGGTGAATTGCATGACGTCGATGCGGCCACAGCGAGCGTAGTCGGCGCATCCGGTCAGGTACCGGATGTAGGCGTCGTAGGTATCGGGTCCGGCGAGCTCGATGGCGCGGTCGCGGTGCTCGTGCAATGCATCGGCCCAATGGTCGAAGGCGGTGGCGTAGTGCGGTCCCATCGACTGCATGCTGGTCACGGTGAATCCGGCGTCTTCGGCGTATGCGGTGACACCTTTGGGGTCGCGTCCGCTTGGGGGCAGCAGCGGGCCGCGGCTGAAGATGGTGTCGGTGAGGAACCGCGTGAACGTGTCATCGATGCTGGTGTGCTGAATTCCATTAGTACTCAGGTCGTCGCGGTTGTCGCCGACGATGGCCTGCAGCAGCAGCACGCCATCCGCGGGCAGTGTGCGGTAGGCGAATTCGAAGAACTCGCCGTAGCGGTGGCGTAAGGGTTCGAAAGCGCCGATACACACGATCCGGTCTGCGCGGCGGTCGAATTCCTCCCAGCCCTGCAGCCGAACCCCGCCATAGGGGCGCCCTCGGATCACCCGGTCGACCAGCAGATTCCGCACATGCCGGTACTGGTTACGGCTGGGAGTCAGCCCGATCACATTCACACCGTAGGTGTCCATGGCGCGCAACATGGTCGAACCCCAGCCGCAACCGACATCCAACAAGGTCATCCCCGGCCGCAGATCGCACTGGGCCAGAGCGAGGTCGATCTTCGCCAACTGGGCTTGTGCCAAGGTGTCGTCTGGGCGGGGCCAGAACGCGCAACTGTCGGTAAAGGTCGGGTCGAGGAACAGCGCGAAGAATTCATCCGGCAGCTCGGCGCGGGGTCGGACCTCGGCGAAGGTCGGCTTCCCCGATAGGTCGGTGATCTTTGGATGGGCCTTGCTGAGGCTCTGGCGGCTCAAACGTCTTTCTCCTGGTTTTGCTGGGCGAAGCACATCTCCTTGTGCCCATGACATAGCGGAAGCGATAGAATGACGGTCTCAATCTGAGACGCGCCGTCCATTGAGACGGCCGCCACCATGGGTTGAGCAACAAGCACCGAGGTATGAGCAGATGCCGGATCCTCGAGCCGATGTCGCCGTGAGCCTGGAGAAGGCGCGCGAACAATTCCTCACCGTGGGTTCGCTCGATGTCCCGCCGGTGCGCGACACTGTGCTCAATTCGTGGTGCCGATCGCGCGCGCTGCAGATCCATCCCGACCGTGTGGAACTGCCTTATGTGCGGGACCCGAATCTCGACTCCCCACTGGTGAGCGCCGCTGCGCCGGTGCTGCAGCGGCTCGCCAGCGACCTGGCCGACCAGGCTGTCAGCGTCATTCTGACCTCGTCGGATGGACTCTGCCTCGAGCGCTATGCCGACGATGCCACAATCATGCGCACACTCGACGGTGTGCAACTCGCTCCCGGCTACAGCTATGCCGAGGACTTCGTCGGCACCAACGGAATCGGCACCACCCTGGAAACAGCTACCCCGACGTTCATTCGCGGCGGCGAACACTATCTCGGCACCCTGGGCGGGCTCGCGTGTGCGGGCTCGCCCATTCGCCACCCGCTGACGCGCTCGGTGCTGGGCGTCATCGATCTCACCTGCTGGGCCAGCAGATCCGATCCGCTGCTGCTCGCCCTCGCCAACAGCGCGAGCAGCCAGATCCAGGACCGGCTCCGCGCGCTCGCCAGCGAAACCGAGACCGCGCTGCTGGAGACGTATCTGCGCCAATGCCGCCAGTATCCGTTCGGCGTGCTCGCGATCGGTGGCGACGTGGTGCTGATGAACCACTACCTGCGCCAGGCTCTTGACCCGCACGACCAAGGGGCGTTGCTGCAATATTCGACCGACCTGATTCGTCCCGGGGCCGTCGACACCCTCCTGGCCCCGCTGCCGAGCGGCCGGACCGCGAAAGTGACAGCAGTCGAACGTATTTCGATACGTGGCAGCAACTTCAACATGGTCCTGCACGTTCAGCTGGTCATCGACCGCGCCGTGGACCACCCGATCACACAGGGCATGTTCGCATTGCCCGGCATCGCCGGTAAGAGCAGCTCGTGGCGGCGCAGCTGCCAGCAGGTCGAACGCTGCTGCCGGGATCGCGAATGGGTGGTCATCGATGGCGAAGAGGGTTCCGGACGAACAAAACTCGCGAAAACTGTCGTCGCGCACGTCAGCCCCGGCAAGATGGCCCGGGTGCTGCGGACGGCCGACTTCGCCGACACCGAGGGCCTGCTGGCCGCGCTGCGCACCGAAACCAGCAACAGCAATTTCAACGTTGTCATCAAAGATATGGACCACCTGCCGGCCGAGGCCGTCGAGCCGATCGCGGACATACTCCGGACCTGCGCCGGTCGCGGCTGGATCGCGGCAACAATGCATTCGGCCACGCCCTCCACGGCTCTCGATTCGCTGCTGCCACTGTTCAGCCAGACCGTCGCCGTGCCCGCACTCCGCCACCGCATCGAAGACCTCGAAGAGCTGGTCCCCTTCCTGCTGGGCGAGCTGAGCAAGGGCGCCGAAGTGCGGCTTGCCCCGGACGCTATGCGCCAGCTCAACAAGCTGTCGTGGCCAGGCAACGTCGCCCAATTACGCCGGGTGTTAGCCGAAACCATTTCACAGCAACGATCCGGTCTGATCCACGTCGACGATCTGCCACCACAATGCCGTTCCCTGACCCGGCGCAGACTGAGCCGGATCGAGGCACTGCAACGCGACGCGATCGTGCGCAGCCTGCAGGAGAACGGCGGCAACAAGGCCGAAGCCGCCGCGGCACTAGGGATGTCGCGGGCGACCATCTACCGCAGGATCAAGGACTTCGGCATCGAGTAGGCATAGTCGCCCCGGATCGCGTCGACACCTGACAGCTATCAATCAGTTGAACCAATATCCGCACCGCCGGCCATCGCCGAACACCGCCCGTTGGATCCGGTGACATGCCTGTGCCGTTGAGCTCGGCGAGGTAGGAGCCGGGCTCCGGGATGAGGTCTTTGCCGCAGCGCAGAACGCGGGCACGGCCGCCGCCGTTGTCGGAGCGCACCGGTCGAGTTATGTGCACCCCAGAGTCGCACAGCAATCATTCCGCTACATCGCGCATTTAAATTGTCCAGATATGCCATCTGTCGGCGCAGGTCAGAACTTGAAATCACCGGTCTTACTCATGTGTAAGCGCAATCGAGCGCGCAGCACAGGTATCCAACAGATTTGTTGCGAATCAATTTTCGAAGGAGCATTTGGTGCATATCTACTTCATTTTCGATGCAAATTCGTGTACGAGTGATCTGCACTCGACAAAATACGGACAGCTCCATCAATCGGTCGCGCCAATTGTCGGACAGTGTGCAATCGGCTTCGATAGCCACAGTCAACCCGAGGTATAGGTGTTTCCAACCCGGGGGATGATGATCTGCTGCGCGCTCGGCGAGGAGAGTTGGTGATGTTCACATGCGGGAAGCCTTCAACGGACGAGGCTGTCCCGAAAGCACTTAGGTGAAGGAAGATCATGAACAAGAACTCGATTCGCGCAGCCGTGGCAGCTGCAGCGCTCGCACCAATGATCGCCCTCGGTTCCGGCGTTGCTACGTCGGCCCCGACCGAACAACCTGCCCCCGTCCAGGTGGCGCCCGCCTCCGAACAAGTACCCGTGCAGGTCGAACCTGCCGTGTTGTGGTGGAACCCGCTCCTATGGTGGGTCTGCTTCGTCCCGCCGATCTTCCCCCTCGGTACGGGCATCTGTCTTGCATGACGACAGCTTCGCGACAACCTCGCACGTCACACACCAGATCGCGTTGTGACCGGTCAACGCTCCGACCAGACGCCACGCCAAAAAGAACCCACAGCGACGGGGCGCCATGCCGATGGGCCTCGCCAGCAGACATCTCGACGCTGTTCGCGCCGCACCGAAAGGTCCCGGCTCCAGCGATTGGATTGGATATGTTCAGGAAACTTGCGGGAGCTGCGGCTGCACTCGCAGCAGGCGCAACGCTGGTCGGGGTGCAGGTAGGCACTGCGCATGCCACAGATCCGTCGGTGCTGGGCGGTGGCTCCGGCATCATCGTCAACGACGAGGGCATATGCACGCTCACCACGATTGGGCACGATGCCGCAGGCCGACTGGTCGGCCTGACCGCAGCTCACTGCGGTGAGCCGGGTACCACGGTCGTTGCCGAGCCCAACCGTGAGGCCGGTGTCGTCGGCACCTTCGCCTACACGAACAGCGATATGGATTACGCCGTCATTGTGTTCGATCCGGGAAAGGTCGTACCCGTGAACCGCGTGGGTAATACGACGATTACCGGGTTGGGCGGTCCGGTGCAGTTTCCGGATATCGCTTGCAAGCAGGGCTACACCACGGGCCAGACCTGCGGCCTGGGCTACGGAGATGTGTTCCAGTCCACCAACTGGGCCTGGACACAGATATGTGTCCTTCCCGGTGACTCCGGCGGGCCGATCGTGGTCGGAACGACGCTGGTCGGCATGGTCAACGGGTACCTCACCGTGCCGTGCCTCGGACCGATGCTCGGCGGAAACATGGCCGCCATCATCGAAGACATCAACGCGCGCGGTGACACCGGAGCGGGCTTCCACCCGATCTAGCTGCACACCGAATCGACCGAGAGGAGTAGGCGCTCGGCACCGATGCAATGGGGCCGCGAACCAGCATCACCGCATTCTTCCGCCGGAGTTCAACCAATCGCGGTTGGTGATCACGCCGCTCTCGATGGCGCGTTCAACCAGAAACACGCGTTTCTGATTCTGTGGCAAGGCTTCGACGTCGAATATTTTGAACAGTGCTCGCAGGTGCGTCTTAACCGTGGCGACGCTCAGGTGCAACTCGCGTGCGATCTGCCAGTTCGACGCTGGGTAGGTGAACGTGGTGTGAGCGTCGTGGGGGCGACACAGTGCCTCCAGAATCAGATACTGGGCGTCGGTCAGCGCATCCCGGGTCGGCAGGCTGACCTGAACAATCGTTTTTTCATCCTCGGATGGGGGGCCGTCCGTGAAGACGAACACCGATTCGCCGAAGCGAATCGAATCGCCGGACTCGAGCTTCCGAAAACCGCCGATACGCTCGCCGTTGACGAAAGTCCCATTTGTCGAAAGCCCATTGTCGATGACGACCCAGCAGCCACCCGCGCGCTCGATGATGGCGTGCAGACGCGATACGGTCGCGTCGTCTGTCACGGTTATGTCGGCTGCCTCGGACCGCCCGATCGTCACACTGGACGCGCCGTGATCGAGTGGAATCTCGCGCCAACTTCCGCCGATCCGGTGGGACAGAGTGGCGCCACTGGCTGACTGCCGCCGCACAACCTCGCCTGTTGCTGAGCGCGATCCGTTACGCAGCGTCTGTCGTCCGTCTGGCGTGGACATTATGTATCGTTCCCAATCCGAAGTACTTCATGCCTCGGCTACCAATCCCTATAACACAGAATGCGCTATCTCTCCGCTAATTGCACGACAAGTCAACTGCTTCAGCGCGGAACAGGGGTCTATGCGTGCCTCGGGTCCCATTTCCGCGCCTCGTCCGGATCGCGGGTGCGATAACCGGATGTCAGCTCGACTGTTCGGTCTCGACTGCGGACCCAAGAAGAACGCCAGTCGCAGCAGATCGTCGGCCACGTCGACTCGAGAATCACGCAGCCTACGTGCGCCCCGGCTCAGCGACACGATGGCGACCTTGTCAGCGCACCTACAGCCCCGCGTCACCATCAACTACGCGCCGTCGGCGACGAACCATGCAGACATCCCGGTCGAAGCGATCGCGTGCGGACCACAAACCATCCCGTCAGTCGCGGAGTACAGAACGAAGAAACTGCGCCTGACCTGGTTGGGATCGTCATAGACGATTGTGCCCGGGCTATCGCGGATCCAGCCGACGCCATGGTTGTCCAAGATGGCCAGATACCCCCGAGGCGCGCGATCATCTGACCAGCAGAGGATTTGAACCAGGTAGCAGCATCCGGGTGACGTTTCCGGTCGTGAACAGACGGATCGATACGCCCCGAATCAATCAGATCGGCCTCATACCAAGCATTTTCACGACAGCGGAACCGCTCTTGCTCCGCACTGAGCCGCCCTGCGGTTGACCGGCGTGGTCGCCGGGTCCCCTTTGCGGCAAGTGTTTTCGATGCTGCCCGCCGTGCCCGAGTATTGGCGTTGCACGCCAGCGGATTTCACACCCTTGTTCAGGAAACCCGTGTCGTCGGCGACGACGACTGCGGCTGGGTTGCCGAGATGCTCTACCGCGCAGCCTCGCACGTCCTCACGGACGCCGTCTGCGTCCCAGTCGGCCTTGCGCAGCGGCCGCTGCATCCTGTGCGGACTGACCTCACCAGCACGCTCGGCCTGCGTCCACCCGTTCTTACACTCCAGCCCGGACAGCAGGCCCTCCACGTACTCCCGCACCCGTGCCCGCGGTTCGGACCAGGGGAACCGGCCACCGACCGGGACAATCAACGAATCCAACTCGGCCACAATGCGATCCAACACCACAAGTCAGATCTACCAGCACGGACTCAGCCGAGTGCCGTTGCAACACAAAGCCCCAACCTTGATCAACTTCTACGCGCCCGGGAAGCGCTTGATCGGCTCGACCACGTTCCGGGCGAGCTTGCCCTCCCTGGCCGCCATCGCGAGCGCGGCCCGGAGCCGACAGGCTCGATCAGCCGATCGGTGGTGCGAGGTATTCCAGCGCATAACCATCGCCGGAGGGGGTTACGCGGGCGATGCCGGGTGAGTCGAGGTGGGCGCCGGCTACGAAGTGGTGTGGTCGGGTCAGTTTTTCGAGGAGGGCCGCTCGCGCGGCGCGGGCCTGGGACTGGTTGCCGTCGAGCTCCCAGGACACGTTCGGCTGATCGAATTGCAGCGTGGGAACGTGCACGGTGTCGCCCCAGACGAGAAGGTGGCCGGTGCGGCTCCTGATGTCGTAGACGGTGTGACCAGGTGTGTGGCCCGGTGTCGGGATCGCGGTGGTCCAGTCGTTGATCGCGACCTTCTCCGACACGGGTACAACCCGGTCGCGGATCGGCTCGAGCCGCCCCGTGAACACCGAGGTGTCGCCCGCGCCGATCCACACGCGCTCGAGTTCGGTGAACGCCGCTGAACCGTCCGGCGCGATCAGGCCGCTCACGTGGTCTTCGTGCTCGGACCTGATCGGTGGGGCAGCTGCTGCCGCGTCTGGTGTGGCCGTTGTCATGCGCAAGAACGATCGCCCCGTTTTCCGTGACCCGGAAACCGGCTTCGAACGGCACATGGTGTCAGCGGCCCCGGGCGCGGGAGGAGCCGAGATGGTCGTCCACTACCTCCCCGCACAGGTCTCTACCGGGCTGCTGCCCGCGTATCCGCCGGGTACCGAGAAACAACTCGTGGTGCTCGAAGGCACCCTCACCGTCGCGATCGGCGGGATCAGCGAGACCCTGAACACAGGCGACTCCCTGTTCTTCCAGGCCGACGCGGACCACGGCTTCGCCAACCGAACGAACGCTCCCTGCGAATACATCATGGTCATCTCGCGCAGAACCTGATCGGCCGCAGCCGCTGTCCGACAAAAGATCGCAGTGCTTCAGCACCTCCAGTGCGCAGCGACTACACTCCTGCGATAGGCGGGATCCGGATTGTTCTCGACGACAGCTACGAATGTTGTTGCGGAAGGCGTGATTCGGTAGAGCCCTGGGCTAGGGTGTGGTAGTCGTACAGCGTGGATGGCACTCCATTCGGGCGGTACCAGCTCCTCGAGTTACTCGGTGCGGGTGGGATGGGTCAGGTCTATCGGGCCTACGACACCGGGACCGATCGCGTGGTAGCGCTCAAGGTGCTGTCGCAACATCTGGCGCACGACCCGAAATATCGCGAGCGATTCCGGCGCGAGGCGCACGCCGCGGCGAGGTTGAACGAACCGCACGTCATCCCGATCCACGACTACGGCGAGATCGACGGGCGCCTGTATTTGGATATGAGGTTGGTCGAGGGTCACGATATCGCCGCCCTGCTCGCTGCGGGGCCGATAGCGAAAGACACTGCGGTGACATACATTCGGCAGATCGGTTCAGCCTTGGATGCAGCGCATCGGGCCGGGCTCGTGCACCGCGATGTGAAGCCTTCGAACATCCTGATCACCGCAGGTGATTTCGCGTATCTCATCGATTTCGGTATTGCCGTCGTCAGCGGCGAATCCAGCTTGACCACCACGGGTGCGGCGATCGGCAGTTTCGCCTACACGGCACCGGAACGACTCCAGCACGGCACCTGCGATGCCCGCTCGGATGTGTATTCCCTGGCTTGTGTTCTGTACCAATGCTTGACAGGCTCCCAGCCGTTCCCTGGTGAGAGTGTCGAACAGCAGATCACTGCACATCTGCATGCGCCACCGCCACGACCGTCCGCATCGACGACGGTTCCTTCCGCATTCGATGCGGTCATCGCGCGAGGGATGGCGAAATATCCCGACGACCGTTATCGCACAGCCGGGGACCTGGCCGCGGCGGCACGAGCCGCGCTCGACGCGGCACCCACATCCACACCGGACCCATCCAGGCTGGCCACCACACGGATCAATCCGACCGCACAACCACAAACCCGCAACCGGCCCGGATTGACGTGGATCGTCGTCCTCGCGGTCCTAGCGGCCATTGCCTGGTGGGTGATCAGTGCTCGCACACATCGGGAATCACCACCTGCAAACCCGACGTCGGTCACCTGCGTGACGACGAATCCGACACCGGCGAACAATCCTGGAGTCCCAACAGCACCCCCGTTGGGCGCGCACTCCGATACCTGTCCGCGCTGACGATCGAGCGCTTCCAATCGACAAGCGAGCTCGCCGATCCGGCGGCAGATGAGTGCGTTGGGCGTGGGCTGCGTCCTCGCGACACCCACCCAGCATGCCTTCTGGTTCGAGTGCAGCGCCGAACTCGGTGCCCGCCAGTGCCGCGGTCCGGGCCGTTGACACCATCGGGGCCGCCACATTCGGCGGTCCCGATCGCGAACGTCAAAACCACACTGCCGCTTGACAGTTAGCGGAATCGGAGGTCTGTCCGATTCCGTGAGCGCAGCGAGCGGGAAGATGCGAACATTCACATCCCGGTGGAACGGCGGTCGCGTTCGTACCCGAGGACGTCGGCGGCAACCCCAGCGACGAATTGGGCCACCGCGGCGATGGCCTCGGCGAACCCTGGATCAGCACAATCGATTTGGACCATGTCGAGTCTCTGGCCGACACCTGACCACGCCTGCTTCGTGGTCATCGCCTACCGCCCAACCGTCACGGATGCACCGACATTGGATACCCTGACCGGCAAGGGCTGGATGCAGACCAGAGCGTTTCAGGCACGCATGGCACCGCTGAACCCCCCGCCAACGTGATCTATGACTTCCCCGAATTCGGAACTCACAGCTGGAAGACTTGGCAGGAAGAGGTACACCGCACGCTCGCAGTCCTCTTCGACTCCATCGGATGAGCGCCCGCAACCGCACAGCGAACAGTGAAGGCGCCTGTCGATTCGTCCATGGACTACCCCGTGCTGCCGTCGATCGGAGTCGCGGTGGTTCCACTGGGGAACCGAGGTCGGTAAAGGCTCAGCGGATACCTCCGTGCGGGCCGCGGCGGCCGGAATCCGGCAGGTCGTAATCCTCGCGGCCGGCCTGGACGCCCGCGCATACCGGCTGCCGTGGCCGGACGGCACCGTCTCTCACGAGCTGGACCTCCGGGTCTTGTAGGCCACCATGACCGTCTTGCCTGTACATCCAGGATCGATCGCGGAACGGTGTCGGTTGTGCGACGGATCGGTGGAGATTCTGCTCGTTGCGGTCTCAGCAAGCGTGTAGCTACCACATGCTGGCGGGCAGAGGTCGGCCCTGCTGCACCCAGCGAAGGGAGATACGTAGTGGCATTGGGACGTCGTCGGCTGCTGATCGGCTTCGCCAGTGCGGGTGGCCTCGCCCTGGCCGGATGCGGGCGAGAACCCGCGCCCCCTAGACCCGCCACACTCCGATTCGATCCTCCATCCGGCACCCACGATGTCGATGCGCGCAGCCCCGGCACGGTCACGGTCACCGATGGGACGCTGCGCTCGGTCGAATGGATCGACGAAACCGGCAGATCACTGCCGGGCGCACCGGCACCCGATCATCGAACCTGGACCAGCGCCGAACCACTCGGCTACGGACACACCTACACCGCGAAAGCCGTGGCCCAAGGTGAAGCCGGCGACGTCACCGCGACGGCGACCTGCGCAACGGTGATACCGCAGCAGCTCGTCGACGTCTCCCTGCGCTCCGCCAATCTCGTCGAGCTGGCCGAAAACGATACCTACGGAGTAGGTTTCGTGCTCGTCGCCCATTTCGACGGACCCGTCGACCGGGGGGTCGCGGAACGCCACTTGAAGGTCACCACCCAGCCCGCTGTCACCGGTGCCTGGTACTGGCTCGACGATCAGAACGCACACTGGCGGCCTGAGCACTATCACGCGCCGGGAACCAGGATCACGATCGAGGCCGAACTCTTCGGACTCGCGCTCGGCGAGGGCCGCTACGGCCTGCGCAACCAACGGGTGTCGGTGATCATCGGCCCCGCGCACGTCGCGATCGCCGACGACGACACCAAACAGATCGAGGTATTCGACAACGGAAACCTGGTGCGCACCATGCCCACATCGATGGGTAAGGGCGGCACCGCGGTCGTCGGCGGCAGATATCTGTCGTTCTGGACCCGCCCCGGCACCTACACCGTGCTGGACCGAAACGACCCGGTGATCATGGACTCCGCCAGCTACGGCCTGCCGGCCAGCTCCGGCGGCTACCGCACGAGCATCAACCACGCGGTTCGCATCAGCCATGACGGAATCTTCGTGCACGAACTGGCCGCGACCGTGTGGGCCCAAGGCAACACCAACGTCTCACACGGCTGCCTGAACATTTCCCCCAACGATGCCGCGTGGTTCTATGACTTCGTCATCCCCGGCGACGTCGTCGAGGTCCGCAACACCGGCGGCGACCCCCTCGATATATGGCAGAACGGCGATTGGAGCGTCCCCTGGGCCGACTGGGTTCGCGGCGGCACCCACACATGACACGACGAACAACAATGCGCAGTTTGAACCGCCCCGATCTTCTTGCCGCTTCCTTCCTTGAGGAGGATGTTGGCCATGCCCAAGCAGTATCCGATCGAGCAGCGTGAGCGTGCGGTGAAGATGGTGCTGGACCGACTCGACGGTTATCCGTCGGTGTATGCCGCCTGCCAAGCGCTCGCCGTGAAACTTGGAGTCCATGCTGAAACGCTGCGGGTGTGGGTGAAGCAGGCACAGGTCGATACCGGGAAGGCGCCCGGAGTGACGACCGCTGAGCAGGCGCGGATCAAGGAACTCGAACGGGAGAACCGAGATCTGAAGGAGGCCAACGAGATTCTGAAAGCGGCCTCGATTTTCTTCGCGCGGGAGCTCGACCCGCGACGCCGTTGATCTGCCAGTTCATCGATACCGAACGTGCAAAGGGGCACCGGGTCGAGTCGATTCTGGGTGTACTGCGAGAGCAGGGCATGCAGATCGCCGGGCGCACGTACCGGAACTGGAAAACCACCGGACCGTCGGCGCGGACGGTCACCGACGCGCATCTCACCGATGCGTTACGGGCTACCTCGGGCACGCCGGAGGGCATGTACGGCAGCCGCAAGATGGCCCGGCATCTGCGTCGCCAGGGCCATGAGGTATCGGTGGACACCATCGGGCGGCTCATGCGCGATGAAGGCATGTCCGGTGTGGTCCGCGGCGGCAGAGTCCGGACCACGATCGCTGGGAAGGGCCACGATCATCGCCGTGCACCGGACCTACTCGACCGCGACTTCACTGCCGTCGAGCCAAATCGCAAGTGGGTCACCGACTTTACCTACGTGCCTACCTGGCTGGGGTTCGTCTACGTGGCGTTCGTGATCGACTGTTTCTCCCGCGCGATCTTGGGCTGGCACGCGGCCACGGTCAAGGACACCGCGATGGTCACCAGCGCGCTGCGGATGGCGTTGTGGCGACGCGATCACGACGGCCACGCTGTCGCTGACGGTCTGATCCACCACAGCGACGCCGGATCCCAATACACGGCTATCTCGTTCGCTGACACCCTTGCGGCCGAAGGGATTTCAGCGTCGATAGGCAGTATCGGCGATGCCTACGACAACGCACTGTCCGAATCGACGATCGGGCTCTACAAGACCGAAGCCCTCGCCAAGGACAGCCCGTTCCTCACCGGGCCGCTACGTTCGCTCGACGACGTCGAGTTCGCGACGATGGAATGGGTCGACTGGTACAACAATCGGAGGTTGCACAGCCTGATCGGGTATCTCCCACCCGCCGAATACGAAGCCCTCTACTACGCTCAACAACAGCCATCCCAGCCGGTGATGACTCAACCATGAAGCCGGCAAGAAACTCGGGGCGGTTCAGTTCGCCCAGGCACTATTACGAGGTCACGGGCGTTGCGCGGTTCCGGTGCCGCGGTTGCGAGCCTCGACGGCCTTGACGCTCTTTTCCAGCGCCTGCCTCAACACCCGCTTGCCAACCGTCCCGACCACCACGCCGAGCACCCGGCCCCTGAGGTTCTTGCCCTCACGCACCACCACAACATCCATATCGGTCTTCCCGTCGGGCCGACGAGCAAAGCTGTACGTATGCCCCGAGTGGCCGCCCCACACATTGGAATCGGTGGTCGTCATCACGACGTGATCGGGATCCGACCAGTCGTAGTGCAGGCGTTCCCAGATACCGCGCGAGCCCTCGGTGACATCGGCCTCGGTACGGCCCTGGGCGTGGACCTCGAGATATTCATCGGTGCTGTTGCCGAACACCTTCGAGCGCCCCGGCCCGAAGTCGGTCAGCGCCGAAACGAACTGCTCGGGCGTCGAGGTCGTCGTCTCCGTGAAATGGATGGTGGACATATCAGCTCCTTTCCTTCGGCGAGGATCTCCTTCGAGCATGAAGCACTTACCCGGCACCGTCACCGCGATGACAGGTGACGGTGAGATGCCGGCTCTCGATCGATTGCCTACCCCGCGACGACGACACCACACCTTTCGCCATTCAGCTATTCGGATGCAGTGACCGGCGGTACTCGCTCGCCCCACTGTCAGCAGGGCTGACCGGCCCGCACGCCGGTAACGGACCCGATCGATTCGGCCGGTGCCCCAGCTACGGTGGGGAGGCGCCGCTGTTGCCGTTCAGCGGCGTTTGGTGATGACAACGGGCGTGATGTCGGTGGGTACGGTGTCGAGCGCCGAGGTGGGGATGCCCAGGGTGGTGGCGAGCACGTCGCGTGGGATGGCGTTGAGTGCGGCCTTGATTCCTATGTCGTCGGAGCCTTCGCGGGCACTGGTGTTGAAGATGATGAGTACGTCGAGCGGCATATCGGTGCGAGCGTTCTCGAAGTAGTGGAAAAAGCCCTGCGGCGCGAAGACGAGATCGCCTTGTCCGGCTTCGAAGACGTCGTTGGTGTAGCTACCGTCGAGGTGCGTGCCGAGTATGGTCCATTTCGCGGATCCGGAAACGACGTAGTTCAGCTCCCAGGCGGTGGGGTGCCAGTGCGGTTCGCGGATGCCGCCGACCTCCAACCGGACCAGGTAGACCGAGCCGTTCTGTCCGGACAGCACGGGAAAGTTGTCTTCGGTCGCACCACGCAGGTTGCCGCCGTCGAATTGCTGCGGTTCAGCAGCGGAGATCTTGAACAGATGCCGCGCGTTGTTGAGATTGGCGTTGATCTCGTGGGTAGTCGTCAGGTCCGTCTCGTTGTCCGCCCGGGACAGGTGCGCGGCCAATGCACCTCCCACCGAGCGCGGTCCGGCGGTTCATTCGGCCCTGGTGATCCTCGCCCGCAACGTCTTCCGGCATGCCGGTTCCCGTTCTTCTCGGGGTCGTCAGATCAGCAACGCTACTGCTGACCAGCACTGATGGTGTTTCGGCACGCCGGGTCGGGAACCAGGGCGTCCGATGCCGCATCAGCGGCGACAACGGGCAAGAGGGACGATGAAAAAGCTCGGTCTGTACCGGCCCAGCTGCACGGGGCTTCGATCAGAGAGTGGCCGCCGTTCGATCGGTTGGCCGACGACGACAACGAGGAGTGTGCGATGACTGGAGTGACAGTTGGTTTCATCGGGCTCGGCGCGATGGGGCAGGGCATGGCCGGGAGCCTGCTCCGGGCAGGCCATCGGCTCCTGGTCTGGAACCGCTCCCCCGAGCCGGTCGCCGCGCTGGTCGCCCAGGGCGCCGACGCAGCTGGGCGGCTCGCTGACGTGTTCGCCGCCGAGGCGGTCGTTTCGATGCTGGCCGATGACCGGGCCGTCGAGCAGTTGCTGCTCGACCCGACGGTGTTGGCCGGTGCGAAGGCAGCGGTGCACCTCAACATGGCGACGGTCTCGATCGCACTTGCCGAGCGGGCCGAGACCATGCACACCGAGCACGGCATGGGGTACGTCGCCGCGCCCGTGCTCGGCCGGCCGCAGGTAGCCGCTGCCGGCGAACTGAACATTCTCGCCGCCGGTGCCGAGACGGCGCTGGCGAAGGCCGCGCCGCTGCTGTCCGCGATGGGCCGGCACACCTGGCATTTCGGCACCCGCGCCAGTCACGCCAACGCCGCCAAGATCAGCGTCAACTTCCTGATCGCCTGCGCCATCGAGTCCATGGCCGAGGCGTGCAGTTTGGCGGAGTCGCACGGTGTCCGTCCCACCGACCTGATCGAAATGCTCAGCGGCACACTGTTTCCCGGGCCGATCTATTCCGGCTACGGCGCAATGGTCGCCCAACGCCGGTACGAACCAGCCGGCTTCCGGCTGCCACTGGGCCTCAAGGACGTCGATCTCGCCCTCACTGCCGGCGCGGCAGCGAACGTCCCGCTGCCGTTCGGCAGCGTGCTGCGCGACGCCTTCCTCGACGCCCTCGCCCACGGTGACGGCGATAAGGACTGGGCCGCGGTCGCCGCTGTGGCCCGGCGCCGGGCCGGACTGCCGGCGTAGCGTGGCTCGCCCGCTGCCGGGCACCGGCCATGCAGGTCGGCCTGATCGCGGCGCCCCTCGACGATCTTCGCTCCTCGAGAAGCCATTGGGTCGAGGTGCCACGGTACTTCCGGGCGCACCGGCCGGCACCACGTGGACCCGACAACCGCTACGTCCGCTCTTGGGCGGTTCCAGCCCGTGCACCACAACGCTGATCGAAACCGGCCGATCGCCGATTCCGCGACGAGGCGCAAACGCGTTCGGGACGCCTACGCTCGATCTCCAATTCCGCGAATCACATCGATTCCGCGGCCGAGGTTGTCGAGGCGCGCGTGCAGAGTGTCGCCCGCGGGGTAGAGGCGAACGGTGTCGACGCCGGTGTCGCGCCAGGTGCGCAGGCGGTCGCGGACCATGTCCTCGGTGCCGATCAGCGTTGTGGCCATAACCATTTCGTCGGTGATGAGGGCCGTGGCACCGTCGCGGTCGCCGTTCTGCCAGCACTCACGCACGCGAGCGGCGACGTCGGCCCAACCTTGGCGGCTGTAGGCGTTGTTGTAGTAGTTGGTGGATCCGGAACCCATGCCGCCGAGGGAGAAGGCGAGCTCCTTCTTGCGGCTGCCGACGACGACCGCGAGTAGGGCTTCATCGGCGACGATATTGATCTCCGCGCCCTGGCAGATATCGAGGTCCGCGCGGGTGCGTCCGGATCGGGCCAGCCCGGCGTCGAGCTGGGTGAAGTAGGCGAGCGCGCCCTCGGGGACGAAGCTGGTGCCCAGCCATCCGTCGGCGATCTCGCCGGTGAGTTCCAGCATCTTCGGTGACAGCGTGGCGAGGTAGATCGGCACTGCGATGGGTTGCATGCTCAGTCGCATCGGACGGCCCTCACCGCCGGGCAGCGGAATGGTGAAATGATCACCCTGGTAGGCGATTTTGTTGCCCGTGAAGACGTCTCGGATGATCTGGACGGTTTCGCGCATGCGGGTCAGCGGGCGCGCGAAGGGAACACCGTGCAGACCCTCGATGACCTGGGGACCTGACGCGCCGAGCCCGAGCAGGAAACGCCCCTCGGAAAGCTGTGCCAGGGTCATGGCCGTCTGGGCGATGAGTACCGGGGATCGGGTGCCGAGCTGAATGACGCCGGAGCCCAGCAGGATTCGCTCGGTGCGCGCCGCCAGGAAGCCCAGCGGCGTGGCCGCATCGGTGCCCCAGGCCTCGGCCACCCAGCAGATGTCCAGGCCGAGCTTCTCGGCTTCGACGACGAATTCGGTGAGCTCACGCCAGCCGATCCCGGAGCCTTCGATCGTTGTGGCCGTACGCATTACGCCGCCCCCTCCGCCAGATCCTTGACGGCGGCCAGATTGGCTGTCATACCGGTCTCGAACTCGCGCAGCCGGACGAAGACGATCTTCTGCTCCTTATCGGGCATGGCGTCGATGGCGTAGCTGAGCCCGGAGCGGGCCGGGCCCATCTGCGTCCATTGTTCGAGGACCGTGCCCGTACCTTCGGGCCGCAGCGTGAAACGCCAAATGCTGGAGGGGTATTCGGGGTCGCCGACCGCCCAGGCGAAGCTGCGCTCCGGATCGAATTCGACGATGGTGCTGATCGTCTCCCAGGATCCCAGCGCCTCGTGCGCGTTCTGCCCGCTGAACCGCGCGCCCACCGCGGGGGCGGTCGCGCCGTCGAGCCACTGGACGACGCGCAGTTCGGCGCTCAGGCGCGGCATGAGGTGGATATCGCTCACCCACCGCCACACCCGATCCGGCGGCGCATCGATGGAGGTCTGCACCGCCACGGTCGGGGTGTCCGCGTACGTCTGCCCGGTCCACTCCACAATCATCTCCTTCCATCCGTTATCGTCCATAGTTGCGTAGATAGACTTACCAGCGCAAGATTCTGATCCAATCATTGAACAGCTGAGTCTCAATGAGAGATCCACTAGGATGACGACATGAAACGGACCTCGTTGGCGAACTGGCCCTGCTCCTTGGCTCGCACGATGGATCTGCTCGGCGACTGGTGGACGCCACTGGTCCTGCGCGAGGCCTTCTACGGCATCCGCCGCTTCGACGAGTTCCAGCAAGAACTCGGCATCGCGCGCAACACCCTTTCGGAGCGACTGCGTCGGCTGGTCGCGGCCGGGCTGATGGACAAGTGCGTGTACGAGACGATGCCCGTGCGCTATGAGTATCTGCTCACCGAATCCGGCCGCGATTTCTACGGCGTCATCGCGACCATGACGGCATGGGGTGACCGCTGGCTTGCCGGCGAGGCCGGCCCGCCCATCGTCGCACGACACGACACCTGCGGCCATGACGCCGACGCGGAGGTGGTGTGCTCACACTGCAAGCAGCCGCTGGCGTCGAACGATGTCACCCCACGGCCCGGCCCCGGGTACCCGCCGAAGTTGCTGGAGCGGCCCGATACTCGACGGCGCTTCCACCTCGATGATCTGGACCACCAGCCCGCTGACCTCGCCTGAGACCGTGTCTCATGAGCCGGTGGTAGCCACTCATCCACGAAATCGTTCGCTCGTGACTCACCGGTGGCGGCCCGGCCGCTGCTAGCCTGCTGCCCGCCGCAGCTCACGGCGTCAGGACGAGACGACCGGGAAGGCGGCCAGCGGCAAGGCGGGTGTGGGCCTCGGCGGCGGCGCGGAGCGGGAGGGTGTCGGCGACGCGCGTGGTGAGCTTCTGTTGCGCGAGGCGGGCGAGGGCTTGGCCGTCGCCGTGGATCCATTCGTGGTGGACGGTGATGCCGCGCAATGGGATCGGGGCGGCACCGCCGACCACGGTGACGAAGGAGCCGCGGTTGCGGACGGCGGCAAGGGCACGGATGCCGATGCCGGCGGTATCGAGTGCGGCGTGTACGCCACCCGGGACGAGGCGGCGAGCCTCTGCGGCGAGGTCGGCATCGCGTGGCAGCGTCCAGTGCGCGCCGATGGAGTGCAGGAATTCCGAATCGGCACCCTGGGCGATCACCCGAAGGCCCTGCTGTGCCGCGAGTTCGACGGCGAAGCCGCCAACGGCGCCGGTCGCGCCGGCTACCAGGAGTGTGTCGCCTTCGGACAGGCCGAGCAGGTCGAGTGACTGGGCGGCGGTAAGGCCGTTGAGCGGCAAGGTGGCCGCCTCGACGGCGGAAAGCCCGGCGGGGGCGGGAGCCGCGGCGGTGGCGTCGAGCACCACATAGTCGGCGTAAGCGCCGAGCGAGACGTCGAGCAGGTCGCGCAAGCCGATCGCCGTCTGCCCCACAGTGAACCCGTCGATGTCCGGGCCCAGTTGGTCGATCGTGCCGGCGACATCCCAGCCGATCCCGGTGATCTCGCGCGGGGCCATCAGCCCAGCCTCGACCAGCGCGCCCGAGCGGGTGACCAGGTCGACGGGGTTGACGGCAGCGGCCTCCACCTTGATCCGGACCTGGCCGGGGCCGGGCTCCGGAATCGCCACGTCGATGATCCGCAAAACCTCGGGTCCGCCGTACCCGTGGGCCACTACGGCTCGCATTGTCTCTGCTCTGCTCATGTACACAACTGTCGGAGAGTTACTCTTCGATAGGAAGTACGCACTTCGAAGTGCCCACCGCACCCGGAGGTTATCGATGCCCACCCACACCGCGGCGCAGCTGCGCGCCGAGCGCGGCGCCGCCTACGACGCCTACCTGGCCGAATGTCCCGCCCGCAAACTGCTGGACCGGATCTCCGACAAGTGGGTGAGCCTGGCGGTCAACGCGCTGGCCGACGGGCCACAGCGCTACAGCGACCTGCAGCGGCGGCTGGCCAGCGTCAGCCAGAAGATGCTCACCCAGACGCTGCGCAACCTGGAACGCGACGGCCTGATCACCCGCACGGTGCAGCCGACCGTGCCGATGCGGGTCGACTACGAACTCACCCCACTCGGGCGCTCGCTGCTGCCGGTCATGCAGGCCATCAAGACCTGGGCCGAACACCACATGGACGAGGTCGAGACGGCCCGCGCAAGGTATGGGGAATGACATTGCCGGGTCACTCACCTCTATCGAGCACAAGGCCGAATCGGCCACATAAGAAATGGTCTGAGAGGCGACCTTCTGACGCCGACGATTCCGACCATCGCGATCCACCGAGTTCGATGCTGGAAGAAATCGCCCCGGACCGCTCCCCCGCTCCCGACCCGCGCGCAGTTCTGACTACCCCAAACTCCTTGCGCCACAAAGGAGTAATTGCGGTGATCGCGAAGTGGGTCGATCACCTGGCCCTAGAAACTCACAGCCGCTCCGATTCCTTCCGGGCCGCATCCCTGCCGATAGACAACTCTTTGCTGCACTATCCACGGAACGTCCGCGCAAACCCGGCCGCCGCGGCGGTGAAATGTAACCGCATCGCCGACTGGCCTCGCCTCGACCGCGGACAGCCATAAACTGCCCGAACAGCCTTTCGCCGCAGAGGTTTTCACCGCGTAGCGCACTTCCGATATCGAGCAGGTTGCAGAGCTCAATTTGTGATAGCGATGATCTGGTCTCCCGAAACATGGGTCATCTGTCGGGCGCTTCTTTCGGCGTGATCTCTGCCGCGGTGATGATCTTGATGACCGTGGCAACGAGCTCCCCGCCGGGATCGCTGAGACGCGGCAATGATTTCCGATTCACCAGCAGAGATCCCAGAGTGAGATCTACCAGTTCGGCACCGACCTGCGCGGCGGATCTACGTCCTTCCGGCTCGAACCATGTCCACGCCCATTGCGCGGATCCGAAGATGAGCAGGCTACGGATACTGGCGTCGACGGGCCGGAACTCACCCGCCGCGGTGCCCGCGTCGAGCAAGCTGTGCAGGATTCCGATGTACTGCCTTCGCAGCTTGCGCCCCTCGGAATTCTCATCCTGCTGTGCGAACCGCGCGACCTCGCGCTGGAATGCGACAGTGCGATTTCGATCGTGCACCTGATAGAGGATGGCCGCGTGCAACAGCCCGGCCAGCTGCTCGGTCGGTGTAGGAAACTCCGAAATGATGCGCTCTGCCTCATCGATCCGACGCCGCATATAGGCAAGATGCAGTGCATCCAGCAACCGCGCCTTCGTGCCGTAATGATGCACGATCAAGCCCTGAGAGATGCCCAACTCACTTGCAACATCACTGAAGCTGGTTCCGTCGTAGCCCTTCTCGGCAACATGGCGCGTGAAAATGTTGAGAATCGCATCCGACTTGCCCGGTCCCGCCGCACGCCGACTCACCGATCCCGCCCCTCCTCGTCCAAAATTTCCGGACACTGTAGCACCCATTGACTGCTCGACCAGTCGTTGACTGAGTGCGCAGTCAGTACTAGCATTATGCGCCGAGTCACAGCGGCGTACCTCGTCGCAACAACCATTAATCTCGAAATAGTCGAGCAATCCACTATGAAACAGCACGCCCATCCCGCCGAGGCGGTCATCGAACAACGAGCATTCGAACTCCACATTCGAACCCGCGGCCTGCGGAACCCGCGTACTACAAGAAGCGACTATCGTGCCGGCGCCGCCAACCAGCGGTGCGCGCTGTTGGCCGAAATCGCAACTTGCTCGACGGCGCTATCCGATCTGTGCTGCGCATGAACGGCTTTTGCGACGACGCCACCAACATGTCGACGGGCATTGCCCGAGGCGGCGACCGCTATGTCGTCACCGGCCACAGCGGGTGGTCCTCCCGCGCCGTGAGCCCTCGCTGCCCTCCGGCGACGAGGGGCTATCTGGCGCGCCTCGAGCGTCGGCCTGTGCTGAAGGACGTGTGAGCACCATGGACGCGGGCATGGCGGCGGCGCGGGACGATCCGGTGAATGAGGGGGACGATCCGGCGAACGATGCGGCATTTCTGCTGGCCCCGGATCAACTATTGGCCGCGATCGCCGGGCGTCTCACCGAGCCGTTGCCGCTGATCGCGTGGGCGCGAGAGCTGGGCGATCTACACGCCGCCCTTATTTCAGCGGTTTTGAATCCTCTGCGGCCTCCACCCGACGTCACCGAGGCAGCCCTGCATGCAGATATCGCGAAGGTCATCGACAAGATCAACTCTTGGGCGGCGTTCTACGTCCGCCACAGCCGGTGCGCCCGGCGCCACACCCACTCCTTCGGCGAGGTGATCAGCCATGTCGCGAAGACCTACGCCGAGGCGTGGTGGACGGTGCTGCACTCCGACTGCGAGGACCTTCGGCACTCGGCATGGGTCCATCTCGGCGAGGTCCGTGAAGGCTATGCGCAACTCATCGGCGAAATCCGGGCCGGCCGCGTCCAACTCCCACTGGGATGGCGAGGCATCCGACATGCCCGACAAAATGACAGCACTTCGATCAAACAGGAAACCGACGAGGATGAGGAGCGCCCGGGCGAGCTCACCGGGAGCTGACGGGTCACACGGAGAGCGCACCGAGTTGGTGCAACAGATGATCGGCGGTGCGCGCGTTGCGGTGTGCGATGTATGCGGTCCATGCCCAACCGACGATCGACACCGCATACCAGTACAGTCGCCAGTCTGTCGAGTCCAGACCGCCTCCGAGACCGCTGGCTAGCAGCACCGTGAACAGCGCAGCGAGCCAGGCATAGAGCACGCGCTGGCGCGAGGCTGCATACTGCGCCTGTTCGAGGCGCGGGATCCACGATTCGGCGGTCGCGTCCGGAGGTAGCTCGCGGGCCTTCAATGCGCGGCCGATTTCACGATTGGCGCCTTTGTCGGCAGATTCGAACGCTCGGACCGGACGCATATAGCGCCACACGACCACAGATCCGACAACGACCGGCACAAGCATGAGCACGATGACGGACACGACCATGATTCACCTACCCGCACCGTGGGCGAGATGGTCGAGGATTCCGTCCGCGAACCGCCATTGGAGGTGAACCGCGGTGAGATTGACCGCCGAAGCGGTGAGCGCGAGGAAATAGATATAGAGCAGCGCATTGCTCGCGTTCGGATTCGTCGCGATCTCGTTGGTGAGCAGTGCCGACCAGAGCGCGGTGAGTGCGATGAACGGGCCACGCAGCCGTATCGGACGCACCCGTGCGCAATCGAGATCGGGCAGCCGATCCTGCAGCCCATTCGGGCGATGGGCCAGGCTGCGACGCCGCCCCGGAATCACCAACCACCGCACCAGGAACCCGGCGATGACTACGGTCAGTACCACGACGGCGATGAGATGCAAAGGATACCTGCTCTTTCCTCAGGTGAGATTTCGTCGGCCTGCATGAATAGATTCGGTCCCGTGCGCAGTTTGCGATAGCAACCCATGGGTGGGTATCGGCCCACCTCTCGAGAGGTTTTCGGCGGGGCGCCGACCGCACCCTTGGGTGCCTTGATGGGGTGCCAACGGTCGCGGAGCCTGTTTCTAGCCGGGTTCCCCCGGACCACATCAAGAGGAGGGCAATGGCAATCTCAGAACAACCGATCAGAGCCGAACGACGTTGTGGTGGAACGCTTTACACCGAGCCAGTGCTGGTGATCGATCAGAAGCCCAAGCTGATCGAGATGTCCACCGAGTATGCGGTGCTGGACCAGAACGGACAGCGGCTCGGGTCCGTGGTGCAGGTCGGTCAGAATCAACTGAAGAAGGCCGCCCGCTTTTTCGGTGCCTTGAACAATTTCTTCAACCACCGGCTCGAGATGCGAGATGCCTCGGACAATCTGGCGCTGACGATCACGCGGCCCCGCAAGGTATTCAAGTCGAAGGTCATCGTCGACGGGCCCGCGGGACAGCCGATCGGGCGATTGTTCAGGAGACCTGGATGGGCAAAAAGCGTTTCGCGCTGCTCGCCGACGGCACCCGGCTCGGGACGATCCACGCAGACCACCTGATCGAACCGCGATTGTTCACGATCGTCGATCACGCCGACGCGGAAATCGCCCGGATCATTCGAACGACGGGCAGCCTGGAACGGGCTATCGTGTCGGCCGAAACCTACACGCTGGTGATCGACAAGCCCCAGCGTGAACCAATGGCCAGCCTCGTCCTGGCTTCTGCGGTGGCGATCAACACCGCGATCAGGCAGGTGAAATCCACCACCGTGCTGGACCTGATCCCTTAGTCCACTCGGGACCTCCTGCCGTCGTATTCTCGACTGCCGCAAGTACGTGCTCATCTCCGTCCGTTGGGGTCGGGACGTTCCTCGGTTTGGAGGACCGTCATCATTCGATTCGCCGGCCGGTGATTCCCGGCCCGCCAGTGGCTGGGGGAGAGGACGAAGGGCCTCGACATAGAGGTCTTCGTCATCGGTTGCCTTCGGCCGGGATCGAGCATGCTTGTTGGCATGGATACCGCCCTTCGGGCCGACGCAGGCTGCCCGGCGCGGGGGTGCGCTGTCTGCTGCTCGGCGGAACCGAGACGGACTGTGGAGGTTTGAGGAAGCAGCAGCGAAGCGGTACGACGTACAACGGCGAAGACGAAGGCAGCAGGCGATGGGCCCCCGCGAATCCCACATGTCGCAATCGGACCTGTTCTCGTGGAACATGGAGCGGGATCCGATCCTGCGTTCGACCATCGTCTCGGTTCTGATCCTCGATACCGATCCGGACTGGGATCGCCTGGTCGAGACAATCGATCGCGGCACCCGCCTCGTGCCGAGGTTGCGGCACCGGCTGGTCGTCGCGCCGTTCGGTCTCGCCCCGCCCAGGTGGACGCTCGATGAGGGCTTCGACCTGTCCTGGCACCTGCGACGGGTTGCGCTGCCGGAACCGGGGGCCATGTCCGCGGTACTCGAATTCGCGCGTACCGAGGCGATGACCGCCTTCGATCCGGCCCACGCCCTGTGGCGTTCGACGTTGCTCAGTGGTTTGTCGGGCGGGAGATGCGCGTTGCTGATGACAGTGCACCACAGCCTCACCGATGGTATCGGCGGCATTCAGATCGCCGCGGCGCTGCTCGATTTCGATCGTGCGGGCACCGATCGCGGCCATCCGCCCGAGCCGCGGCATGACCGTGACGGTGCGCTGCGCGATATCGTGGCATGGAACTGGGCGGTCGGCTCGGATCTGCTTCGCGGCGGTATTCGGGCGACGCCGGAAACCGCGTGGCGAGCTCTCATTCATCCCGCGCGGGCGGTGCGCGCCAGCGCCGCGCTTGCGACCTCGGTGGTCCGGCTTGCCAAGCCCATTACCGCGACGCTGTCGCCGGTGATGATCGAACGCAGTCTCGGTCGCCGACTGGCGGTGCTGGACGCACCCGTCGAGCAAATGCGCCGCGCCGCGCGTGCTGTGGGCTGCACGATGAACGATGCCTTCCTGACCGCGGTCGTGATCGGACTGCGCGGGTATCACGAGCGGCACGGGGCGAAGGTCGACCAGCTGCGGCTGACCATGCCGATCAGTCTGCGAACGGCCGATGATCCGCTCGGTGGCAACCGGATCACGCTCGCTCGTTTTGCGTTGCCGGTCGACATCGCCGAGACCGAAGACTTGATGCGGGCCGTGGATGCCACGGTCGGCGGTTGGCGCCGCGAGCCGGCCCTACCGTTGTCCGGTGCTGTCGCGGCGGCGTTCAACCGGTTGCCGGTCGGAGCGGTCACCAGGATGCTCAAGCATGTCGACTTTGTCGCCTCCAACGTCCCGGGTTCTCCGGTGCCCCTCTATATCGCCGGGGCTCGCATCGACCGTATGTACGCTTTCGGCCCCACCATCGGCACGGCCCTCAACGTGACACTGACATCGCACGCCGGAACCTGCTACGTCGCGATCAACGCGGACACCGCTGCGATTCCCGACCTCGCGACCCTGACCGAATGCCTCGCCGCAGGCTTCGCCACCGTGCTTCGCCTCGGCGGCGAGTGCGCACCGCAAGCCGCCGCCGACGCCACAGCCCAAGCATCTCGATCGACACCGGTCTGATCGGTTCGCGAGCGACCGCGCCCCGTCCCCGCGAATCGCGGATCGACCAGGGCAGCGGTGATACCACCGCAGGTCACCTTCGACACCGGCGGGTCTCGAGCGCAGCAACCGCCGACTCAGGGCATCGGGGACCGCGAGTGATGACCTTCGGCCCTCGCCGCACCGGCATCCGCTCACAAGACTCGACATTAGAAATACCGTGATCGGCAGGGGGCCTCATGAAGCCTGGCGACACCGTGGTGATCGACCGCTCGGGACTGGACCGCCTCATAGAAGTGCTGCACGAAGCGGAATATCGGGTTATCGGTCCGCAGGAGCGTGACGGTGCGATCGTGCTGGACGACCTTGCGTCCGGAGCGCAATTGCCCGCCGGGTGGAGCGTGGATACCGAGCCCGGACGGTACCGGCTGCGGCGTCGCGACGATGCGGCTGTGTTCGCGCATTCGGCCGGGCCGGGCTCGTGGAAGCAGTTCCTGCATCCGCCGCACCGCAAGGTGTGGGAGATGGGACCGGACCTGAACGAGCAACGTGCCCGAGAACCCGCGCAGCGGTTCGCGTTTGTCGGCGTGCGCGGGTGTGATCTCGCCGCGATCGCGATCCTGGGCCGCGTACTCGGTGATGGGACATATCCCGACACCGGGTTCACCGGTCGCCGTGCGGGTCTTTTCGTGGTCGCGGTGAACTGCACCGAGCCGGGCGGCGTGTGTTTCTGTGTCTCGATGGGCACCGGGCCCGGCGTTTCCCAGGGATATGACCTCGCGCTCACCGAAACGATCGACGACGCCGGGCACCGGTTCCTGGTCGACATCGGCACCGAGACCGGAGCCGATGTGCTCACACACCTCACCACACATCCCGCCGAAGCCACCGACGTCACCACCGCCCGGACCGCGGTCGACGCTGCTGCCGGACGGATGGGACGGTCGATGCCCGACGCCGACCTGCCCACCGTGCTTCGCGAATCCCACGACTCGCCGCAGTGGCAGGACGTGGCATCCCGGTGCCTCACCTGTGGCAACTGCACGATGGTGTGCCCGACCTGCTTCTGTACCTCCGCCGAGGACGTCACCGATCTGACCGGTGACCACGCCGAACGCTGGGAACGCTGGGTGTCCTGCTTCGAACTGGATTTCTCCTATCAGCACGGCGGCAGTGTCCGACAGTCCGGCGAGAGTCGATACCGGCAGTGGCTCACCCACAAGCTCGGCACCTGGCACGACCAGTTCGGCAGCTCCGGCTGTGTCGGCTGCGGGCGCTGCATCGCCTGGTGCCCGGCCTCGATCGATATCACCGCCGAAATGGCCGCGCTCGCTGAAGGGGGCGCCAGTGATCGCAGTTGACGAACTGTCGCGATTCGCGCAGTTGGCGTCACTGACCGACACGGAACTCGCCACACTCGCCGACGCCGGTTGCGACATCAGCTACCCCGCCGGGTGGCAGCTGATCACCGAGGGGCAACCGGCCGACCGGTGCTGGCTGATCCGCGAGGGCACGGTCGGGCTCGACGCGCACGTCCCGGGTCGCGGGGACATAGTCGTCCAAACCCTGGGCAGCGGAGACCTGCTGGGCTGGTCGTGGCTGATGCCGCCGTACCGGTGGCATTTCGGCGCACACACGGTCGAACCGGTACGCGCGATCGAATTCGATTCCGATCGACTGACCGAACTCGTCGACCTGGACCCGGTATTCGGCCGCGCCCTGAACCGCATGCTGCTCGAGGCTGTGCTGGAACGCCTGCAGGCCACCCGGGCGCGGCTGCTCGATCTGTACCGCAATCCCGGCGACGCCTCCGCACCCGCGCCGTTGAGCGGCACCGGTGACAGCGGGAGCAGCCGATGAGCCGGCGCGGCGCCGCGACGAGCGCCACCATCGCGGGGGATACACCGGCACTGGGCGACACCATGCTCCCCTACCGGGTCGTCGGGCGGATCCCACAGAACCGCGACACCGTGACCCTGGTGCTCGAACCGGTTCACCAGGCAGCACAACGGTTTCGGGCCGGGCAGTTCATGATGCTCTACAGCTTCGGCGTCGGCGAGATCGCCATATCGATCAGTGGCAACCCGGTCGCCGCCGACGACATCGTCGAACACACGATCCGTGCCGTCGGCGCGGTCAGCCGGGCGCTGCGCGACACCATGGTCGGTGGGTTGGTCGGCGTGCGCGGGCCGTTCGGCAGCGGTTGGGACCCCGAATCCGCGATCGGGCGCGATCTTGTGATCGTCGGCGGCGGCGTCGGACTGGCGCCGCTGCGGCCGGTCGTACTCTCGGCGCTCGCGGCCCGCGACCATTATCGGCGGGTGGTACTGATCACCGGTGCCCGAACCCCGACCGACATCCTGTTCCGAAACGACCAAAATCAATGGGCCGCAACCGGTTACGTCGAATTGCAGCAGACTGTCGATCATCCGGCGGTGGGCTGGACCGGCCTGGTCGGCTTCGTCACCGAGCCATTGACCAGGCTAAAACTGGATCCCGGTCACACAACGGCGTTCCTGTGCGGTCCGGAACCGATGATGCGATTCTGCGCGCAAACCTTGCTGCGCAAGGGAATCGCCGCGACCAACATCCGGATCGCGCTCGAACGCAATATGCAGTGCGGCGCCGCCCGCTGCGGGCACTGCCAACTCGGGCCGCTGCTGCTGTGCCGCGACGGCCCGGTCGTCGACTACGCGACAGCCCAACCGCTGCTATCGATCCGGGAGCTGTGATGAACACTTCCCAGACGAAGACCCCGACCTTGGCGGTGTGGAAGTTCACCTCGTGCGACGGCTGCCAGCTGACTCTGCTCGACTGCGAGGACGAGCTGCTGAGCCTGGCCGGACGCCTGCGCATCGCACATTTCACCGAGGCGACCAGCACGGTCGAACCCGGCCCCTACGATGTGTCGCTGGTCGAAGGATCGATTACCACACCGGAGGAACAGCGCCGCATCATCGAGATCCGGGCGCAGTCACGGATTCTCGTCACCATCGGTGCCTGCGCAACGCACGGCGGCATCCAGGCGCTGCGCAACTTCGCCGATGTCGCCGAGTTCACCTCCGTGGTTTATCCCAGCCCGCAATACATTTCGACGCTGGCCACCTCGACACCGATCTCGGCGCACGTGCCGGTGGATTTCGAGCTGCGCGGCTGCCCGATCGACCGCCGCCAACTACTGGACACGCTGTGCGCCTTCCTCGCCGGGCGTGCCCCCGACCTGCCGAACACCAGCGTCTGCACCGAGTGCAAGCGCCGTGGCACCACGTGTGTGACCGTCGCACACGGCATCCCGTGTCTGGGCCCGGTCACCCAGGCCGGGTGCGGTGCGCTGTGCCCGGCTTATCATCGCGGCTGCTACGGCTGCTTCGGTCCGATGGCGACGCCGAATATCCGTGCGCTGCTGCCGATTCTGAGTGTCAATGGCATGTCCACCGAGGATGTCGACCGGGTGTTCCACACTGTCGCGGCGGCCGCTCCGGCCTTCGCGGACAGGAGTTCGGATGAGTCATCGCAGTAGGCAGTTGCGGGTCAGTTCGCTTGCGCGGGTGGAGGGCGAAGGCGCGCTGCGGATCGTCATTTCCGACGGTGCCGTCGAGCGGGCCGAGCTGAACATCTACGAGCCGCCCCGATTCTTCGAGGCGTTCCTGCGCGGCCGCGGCTACACCGAGCCGCCCGACATCACTGCCCGCATCTGCGGTATCTGTCCGGTCGCCTACCAGACCAGCGCCTGCAACGCACTCGAGCAGCTGTGCGGCGCCGAGCTCGATCCACCCCTGGCGCGGCTGCGTCGCCTGTTGTACTGCGGCGAGTGGATCTCCAGCCATTCCCTACACATCTATCTGCTGCATCTCCCCGATTTTCTCGGTTATCCCGACGCCATCACCCTCGCCGCCGATCATCGTGAACTCGTCGAAAAGGGCCTGGCGATGAAAAAGGCTGGTAACGCCGTGCTCGAACTGATCGGCGGACGGCCCATCCATCCGATCAACGTGCGCGTCGGCGGCTTCTACGCTGTTCCGTCCCCTACCGATTTCGCACCACTGGTCGAACAGCTGCGCCGTGCACTGGATTACGCCGTGCACACCGCGCGTTGGGCAGCTGGCCTCGATTTTCCGGATGTGGAGCTGAACCACGATTTACTCGCCGTCTCCGACCCGCACCGGTACGCGATCGAATCCGGAGATATCCGCAGCAGCACCGGGTCCGCCTTCTCCGCTGCCGAATTCGCCGACCACGTCGCCGAAGGCCAGGTTCCGCATTCGACCGCCCTGCATGCGACCCTCGATGGCCGCCGCTATCTCACCGGACCGTTGGCGCGGTACACACTCAACTTCCCTCGGTTGTCGCCGATGGCCCGTGAGGTCGCCACCGAGATCGGACTGGGCAGTGAATGCCGCAACCCGTTCCGTAGCATTCTGGTTCGCGCCGTCGAGGTCGTCTATGCCATCGAGGAGGCGCTGCGGCTGATCGAAGACTACGAAACACCTTCGCGCGCAGCCATTCCCGTCACTCCTCGGGCGGGTACCGGTCACGGTGTGAGTGAAGCACCACGGGGTCTGTTGTATCACCGTTACGAGGTCGACGCCGACGGCGCCATTCGCTGCGCCGACATCGTTCCGCCCACTTCGCAGAATCAGGCCGCCATCGAAGACGACCTGCGTCGCGTCGTCACAGACCACCTCGACCTCGACGACGTGGCGCTCACCGCACTGTGCGAACGCACCATCCGCAACTACGACCCGTGCATCTCGTGCTCGGCACACTTCCTCGCACTCGATGTGGTGCGCCGGTGACCGGGGCGCAGGCTGTCGTTATCGGCGTCGGGAACGAGTTTCGCCGTGACGATGGGATAGGGCCGGCCGTGGCGCGAGACATCGAAGCACTGGATCTGCCCTGCGTTCTCGTCACCGTGTGCGACGGCGAACCGACCGGACTGCTCGATGCGTGGAACGGTGCGGAGCTCGCCGTCGTCGTGGACGCCGTCGAGTGCGAACCGTCCACTCCGGGCCGCGTCTGGCGTACCACCGTCGACGCCCTGCGTGAGCTCACCACCGCCACCAGCTCCCATGCCCTCGGCATCCCCGACGCGGTGCCACTCGGCCGAGCACTGGGCCGCCTCCCCCGCGAGCTTGTCGTCATCGCCGTGGAAGCGGCCACCCTCGACCTCGGCGTCGGTCTGTCCGGCCCCGTCGCGGCAGCGCGTCCGCAGGTGATTCAGGCGACCTTGACCGAGCTGGCGCGCGTCGGGATTGCAACCGGACAGGTCGAGCCCTGAGGTGCCCGGTGCAGCCATACGCAGTAAGTAGCGGTGGGTGCCAGCACCGTTCGGGTCGTACACGACCCCGTCCGGCACAGGCGCGCGGCCGGACCGTGCAGTGTCACATGCTGTTGGTCATCGCGGCCGATGACGTTCGGCACCTCACAGCCGAGTCGGTCCGGCGAGATGCTTTGTTCGACACTCCGGTACACGCCTGCGCGCCTACTCGAACATCGCGACCCAAGGGGCAGCGGAATGAGACATGATGCGGATCGACACCAGCTGGCATCGGCTGCGGTGGTGGTGGGGACCGATGGGTCCGCGACCGCCGATGCCGCCGTCCGCTGGGCAGCCGAAACGGCGGCTCGGAAGGGACGGCGCTTGCTGATCGTGCACGGCCTCGACCTCGCGGTCACTCGCGGGGTCCTCGGGGGCCACCTGACCATGGTGTCCTCGGTCATCGAGGCGATGCACGGCCATGGCGATCAGATCCTCGCCCAGGCCCGTGCCCTTGCGTGTGAGCTCGCTCCTGATCGCACCGTGGCCACCGAACTCTCCGAAGCCAACCCGGCGAAATCGCTGATCACGCTCTCGGAAAGCGCGCACCTCGTCGTCATCGGCGCCACCGGCGGCGTCGGCACGCTCGCGCACCTCGGATCGACAGTGCTCGCGGTGGCCGGGCACGGCCGCGGCGCGATCGTGGTCGTACGTGGCAGCGGACAACCGACCGATCGCAGCGGTCCGGTCGTGGTGGGCGCGGACGGCAGCCCGGTTGGTGAAGCCGCCCTCGGCGCGGCCTTCGCGGAGGCGTCCGAGCGCAATGTCGAACTCGTCACCGTGCACGCCTGGAGCGACCTGACTGTCGGCGAGTACGCCGGAACTTCCTATCTGGAAATCCCCATCGTCGACCTCGAGATCGCCGAACACGCACTGCTGGCCGAGCGTATGGCGGGTTGGCAGGAGAAATACCCTAGTTCCGCACTTCCACAGCGCCGAAGGTCGATCCGGTCCAACCGACCAACGACATTCGTTCGGGGTCTGCCCGGATCTTCGCGCAGTGCTTCGTCACACTCCCGCGATGTCGCGGCGGTCGAAGACCGGTAGGGCGGCCACCAGTGCCACGGCACCAGCGAGCGCCAGCCAGCCGTATGCCGCGGGCAGCCCGGCGCCGAGTGGGCCGCCCTCGATCGCCTGATGGAACGGCGACGCCGGTCCCCAGGGCCGCACGGCCTCGACCAGTTTGCTCGCGACGTAGAGCACATACGCGCCGACCGCGAACACCGACGTAATCGCGAGTGCGGCAGTCCGTTTGCCGGTCGCCGCGCCGACAGCCAGTGCGAGCCAGCCGAATTCGATGCCGAGCAGCGCCATCGACAATGCTCCGGTCAGCGCGGCGCCGATTGCGATGTCCAGACCGAAGATCGCCGAACACACCACGATCGCACCGAACAGCACCGCACCCAGTGTGAGCACGGTGGTCGCGAGTACGGCCGCCTGTTCGAGCGCCAAGCGCACCGGCGAGACCCTGGTCACCAAGAGCACCTCGAGTGTGCCGAGTTCCTCTTCGCCGGCGATCGCCCGCGCGCCGCGGCTGATCGCGAAGACCAGAAACAGGATCGGCAGCAACATGCTGAACAATTCCGCGTTCAGGAAGCCGGTGCCGGTGCCGAAGGCGTCCAGATTGAACAGCTTGCGCAGCGGCTCGGGATAGTTCGCCAGAAACTCGCGCATGCCGGCCATATCCGAGATCGACGGCCACAACGCGCTTTCCATCAGCACGAGCGCGACGATCCCGATGCTCCAGCCGATCAGCCCGCACCGCTGATCGCGCAGACTCTTCAGATAGACGTTGCGCAGCATGGTCTTTCACTCCTTTCCGTAGTAGGCGAGGAAGACCTCTTCGAGATCCGGTTCATGGCTGACGATGTCGACCACGTCGTAGGGCGCGACGGCCTTGATCAGTTCGGCGGTCGAACCGTCCACGTCGATGTGCACAGCGACGGTGTTCGGTTCGACCCGCCGCACGCCGTCGATTCGGCGCAGCGCGTCCAGGTCCGGTGGCTTGCCAGCGAAGGTGACGTCGATGCGGTGGCGTGCCCGGGTGGTCAGCTCGGCCACCGAATGTTCGGCGATCACCCGTCCTTCCCGCAGGATGGCGACGGTGTCGGCGACAGCCTGCACCTCCGAAAGCACGTGGGAAGACAGGAAGACAGTGCGTCCGGCATCGCGGGCTTCGCGCACCATCGCGAGGAATTCACGCTGTACCAAGGGATCCAACCCCTGCGTCGGCTCGTCGAGCACCAGCAGATCCGGCTCGGACATGAACGCCTGCACAATGCCGACCTTTTGCCGGTTGCCGTGCGACATCGCGCCGATGCGGTCGGTCGGATCCAGGTCCAGTTGTTTGACCAGCGTGTCACGTACCGCGGGATCGACGTCGCCGCGCAGGTTCGCCAGATACTCGAGATACTCCTGCGCGGTCAGATCCTGGTAGGCGACGAATTGTCCGGGCAGATAGCCGATGCGGCGCTGGGCCGCCTCGCGTTCACGGACTGTGTCCGCGCCCTGTACCGTCGCCGAACCGCGTGTGGGGCGCATGAGTCCGACCAGGATTCGAATCGTGGTCGTCTTGCCCGCGCCGTTGGGCCCCAGGTAGCCGAATACGACCCCGGGCGGGATCTGCAGGGTCACATCGACCAGCGCGGGTTTGCGACCGTAGTATTTCGTCAGCCCATCCATCCGAATCATTAGGGCACCTACCCTTCTCACCGGCGACGAGACGCCGGTTGTCTCGACTATCCGCCGACGCGGCTTCTCGTCCCAGAGCCCGAGGACCCGCTCACCGAGGACGTTCGTCCCCGCTCTGTGGCGTACCGCCACGGCCGTCACCTCCGCCTCCGGGCAAAGGTCGTTTTCGGCGGTCTGCGCCGAGGTCAGTTCGTTGACCGGGTGGAAGGTGGTGAACGCCTGTTCCGGTGCGATCTCTTCGGTTGGGCGGGTGATCGACGCGCCCAGCGACGGCGCTGGCCTGTCGGGATGAGGGCTACTTCGCGCTCGCCGAAGTTCGTGCGATCCGTGACCGCAGGTCAGGGCATCACAGGACCGACTCATCGACATCGCCGTGCCGAGCCGATCCAGCAGCGGGTGCTAGATGCGCGCTATCGACCCCTCGGCGAACCATGTAGCTGCTGGTGTCGCAAGACCATCGCGGACAAGGGCTTTGGGCCCTGGGAAGCCCGGTAGCGGCAGTGCAGGCTGAGACGGTAACGATTCGCGGCATCCGAGGAGCTCGTCATGCGGGGCTATGACAACTATCTGCGCTGGCTGTATCGCACCGGTCGGCCGAATTGGTTCGCTCGATTACAGAATCGTTGGTCGGCGCGGGTCTTTGCGGCGGGGATCGCACCGCGGTGGGTCGCCGCCCTCGGTGTGCGCGGACGCCGTAGCGGGCGGCTGATCTGGTTTCCGGTGGTGCTGACAGATCTCGACGGCGCCCGCTATGTGGTGTCGATGCTGGGGCAGAACGTGAACTGGGTGCGTAACGTGGCCGCCGCCGACGGCCGGGCCGAGTTGCGGCACGGCGCACGCGAGCGCGTGCACCTCGTGGCGGTAGAACCGGAACAGCGGGCGCCGATCCTGCGGCGGTATGTGCGCATTGCACCCGGAGCCCGCCCACACATCCCGGTGTCGCGGCACGCCGCGTTGGCGGACTTCGAGCGAGTGGCTGCGAAGTACCCGGTATTCCGCATCGAATCCGAGCCCGTATCCGGCTGACCGAGTCAGCGGTGGTCATACCCTGTCGACCGCGTCCTCGTTGTTTTGCTCATCGAACGGTCCTGTGTTGATACCGAACAGCACGCTGCGCAGATCAGCCGGGAATAGCGCGGCGACCCGGTCCAGCTGGCCCGGTGAGCACAGGTCGCGCAGCGCGTCGGTCACCAGCCAGGCCAGACCGACGGCCTCGTCCTCGGTTACGCCCGCTTCGGCCGCGAACTGCTCGAGGAAATCCGAAACACGATGCGAAACCGGGACTTTGGCGGGCTTCCAGCCCTCGAAGAAGATGCCGCGCAGCAATTCGGGCAGTTGTGCGCTCAGATGCACGGCATCGCCGATCTCGAGCCGGTCGCGCACGGTGTGCAGCCAGGCGCGGGTGACCCGGTGGGCGAAGACGCGGTCTTCGGTTGCCAGGTCGTCGGTGATGCGCCGCAGCCACACATGCGCGGTGTGCACGGCGTGGGCGAAGGGATCGTCGGAGTTCGACATTGTCACCGCCTAACCGGAATGTACGACCATGACCGGGCACAACTGTCGGACATGGAATTTCGTGGCGAATACCATCGGAATCTCCATGCCGGACCACTCCAGATTCGCGAACACGGCACGTCCACCGAAAGGTCCCGACGTCGCCCACACGAGGGTCATTGGTCCATTCGGCCGACCGCCATACTCGCGGCAGGTACGCCGCCATCCGTGCCTACCGCACCCCGACGGACGGCGCCCTGGACGCGGTAACTCGCTGAGGCCCAGAGGTTTTCGACCATCGCGGGACCTCGGTCATCTGGTCATGGGACCTTCGGCTCTTTCGGGTCGGCCGGGCGCGGGTGACTCTGGGGATGCCTGCCGAATGCTGTCACCATCAGAGAAGTAAGGGGGCATCTCGCCGTGCCGACGCCGCGCCCGAGTAAGTACCCGGCGTTTCCCGATGTTGTTGTCTCTGCTCGGGGTCGCATCGCGGATCTCGAGATCGAACGGATAGGTGGTGCGGTCGGCCGGCTGTTGGCGCGGCATGGGGTCACCAGCGGTGCGCGGGTCCGGGTGACCGGTGCGAACTGCGATGACGGCCCGATGCTCGTGCAGGTGAACCTGCGTGTACGCGACACGCCGACCCGCATCCAGACGATGGTCCCCGGCAAGGGAGTCGTGCTGCCCGCGGTCGACCGGCTGGACAAACAGATCTCCCGACTATCGGGACCGTGGCAGCCGTGGACTCGGTCCGATCCGACCCGATCCGCGCTGGCCACACCAGGGGAAGGGACGATAGCGCGCCGCAAGCCGTACGCACTGGCAAGAGCTGATGTCGGTGTGGCGGTGGCATCAATGGACGCAATGGATTACGACGTGCACCTGTTCACCGACGCCGAGACCGGCGAGGATGCGATCGTCTATCGGGCCGCTCCTTTGGGGTTGCGGCTGACTCGACAGCGGCATCAGCATCTGCCGCGATTGCCCAAACCTCCGGCGGCGCTATCACTGACGGTGTCCCCGCGTCCGCCGCCGGTCCTGTCGGAGGACACGGCGGTGGAACGGCTGTGCGAGCACGGCCTGCCGTTCCTGTTCTTCACCGACCCGGCCGACGGGCGCGGCCATCTACTGTATCGCCGCTACGACGGCGATCTCGGCCTGATCTCCCCCAACCCGGCAGATCGGGCGATATAGCCAACGCAGCGGCGTCCAACAGCACTCGGCGTTCCGCGGCGGCCACCGTGCGGCGGACCGTGTCGATCGCATCCGGGTTGACCGAGATCGAGGTGATGCCCATGCGGACAAGGTGTTCGGCGAAATCGGGGCGGGTGGAGGGCGCTTGGCCGCACAACGAAGAGGTGATGCCGTGGGCGTGGGCGGTCCGCACGATCTGTTCGATCGCGGCCAGCACAGCCGGATCGGCCTCGTCGAAAACCTCCGCGCACAACTGCGAGTCGCGGTCCACGCCGAGGACGAGTTGGGTGAGGTCGTTGCTGCCGATGGATACGCCGTCGATGCCGAGGCCGATGTATTCGGGTAGCCAGTGCACGACCGAGGGCACCTCGGCCATTACCCAGCGATGCAGGCCACGGGCCCGTCCGAGCGGGCTGGCGTCGACGAGCTCGAGGCATGCCTCCAGTTCCCAGCGGGTGCGCACGAACGGAATCATCAAGTGCACGTTCGGGTATTGCTCGCGCACCCGAGCCAGCGCGGCCAACTCGAGCGCGAACATTTCCGGCTCGCGGATGTAGCGGAAGCAGCCCCGATAGCCGATCATCGGGTTGTCCTCCACCGGTTCGTACTGCTCACCGCCGGTCAGTCCGCGGAATTCGTTGCTGCGCAGGTCGGTTGCGCGATAGACCACCGGCCGGGGCGCGAAGGCCGAGGCGATCCCGCCGAGCGAGTCGGCCATCCGGGTGACGAAGGCTTCCTGCTCGCCGCGGGCGATCAGGTCGTGCGGGTGTCGCCCGCCCAGCGCGCTGGTCAGCAGGAACTCGGCGCGAAGCAGTCCGAGGCCGTCCACGTCCTGTGCCGCAACGGCTTCCGCGATATCGGGCATGGCGAGGTTGGCGTAGATCTTGGTGGCGGTGGTGACGGTCGCCCGGGGCCCAGCGGCCGCCTCGACGGCACGAACCGGCCGGGTGACCGCGCCCGCGACGACCCGGCCCCGTCCGCCGTCGACGGTAACGAGCTGCCCGTCCGCGAGATCCTTTGTCGCTGTGCGGGTACCGACTACGCAGGGCACACCCAGTTCCCGGGCGACGATGGCGGCGTGACAGGTGACGCCGCCGCTGTCGGTGACCAGTGCGGCGGCCTTGCGGATGGTCGGCACCCAATCCGGCGTCGTCATCTCGGCGACCAGGATCTCTCCGTCGTGCAGCAGATATCCCTCGGACGGTCCGGCGAGTACCCGAACGGCGCCACTGGCCACACCCGGCGCGGCGGCCAACCCGGTCACCAGCGCCTTATCACCACGGTCGGCGGGCGGCGCTTGCGCCGTACCGAGGGTGGTGATCGGGCGGGCCTGGACCAGCCACATCCGGTCGTCCTCGATCGCCCACTCCACATCTTGCGGTGTGCCATAGTGCTCTTCGGTCGCCATGGCGAGTCGGGCGATCTCGCGTACCTGCCCATCGGCGAGTGCCCGCCCCTGGTCGTCCGCGTCGATGTCGATGGTCCGGTCGCCGGTTCCGTCCACGCTGCGAACGATCGCGAAGCCCTGTTTTCCGGTGTGCGACTCCAGAATTCGCAGGTCCTGCTTGGCGAGAACGTAGTGGTCGGGCTCGACGGCTCCGGAGACGACGACCTCGCCCTGCCCGCGTGCCGCCTCGATCACGATCCGGCTCTCATCGCCGGTCCCCGGATCGGCGGTGAAGGCCACCCCACTGTATTCCGCGGCGACCATCACCTGCACCACCACGGCCATGGCCGGTTCACCGGTGAACTTCCGTTCGGCGCGGTAGGTCTCGGCACGCGGGCTGAACAGCGACGCCCAGCAGGAGCGCACGGCCTCGACCACATCGGCAGCGCCGCGCACGTTTGTCGCTGTCACATTCATCCCGGCGAACGAAGCGGAGGCGCTGTCCTCCCCGGTGGCCGAGGAACGAACCGCGACCAGCGCGGGCCCCTCCGCGCCGCCGAGTCCGTCGTAGGCGTGTGCGATCTGCTTTTCGAGGTCCTCGGGCATGCCCGCCTTGGCCACCAGCGCCCGCAGCCGATCACAGTGCCGGGTGAGTTCGGCCTGGTCACCGACGGCGGCCAGCGCGGCGCGATGCTCCGCGGCCAGATCGTCGGCCACCCCGCCGCGGCGCATGGCCTCTAGATAGCCCGAGCGCAGCACGACGAAGGCCGCGGGCACGGGCAGCCGCGCAGCGATCAGCTCCCCCAGATTGGCGCCCTTTCCACCAGCCTCGACCTCGTCGGCCAGGCCGATAGCGACGATGTCACGTACAAAGTCCATGCCTCGACTGTGCGCGGCGGCCGGGTCCGGCAACGAGAGGACAATGCCGACCGACCGGCGGTCGAAAGTCCTTTGTTTCGGTAGGGGTGTCACACAGCTCCGCTCGCCTGGGCCACCGCGACGTCACAAGGGGCGCACCACGTCGTCCAAGGCGCGGCGCGGGGTCAGCGGAACCGGCGCTGCGCTGGTGGCCGCCCAGCCGATTCGAATGATGACCTGTGGGAATCCACTGTCGGAGAGCGCGTCCGCACGCACGAGATCACGAGTGCCCGGCAGTTCCAGCGGTTCGGTGAGCGGACAGGTCGCCAATCCGATCCCGGTGGCGGCCAGCAGCACCGCGCTGGTGGCTTCCCCGGCGCGCAATCGGGACAGCGAGTCATCGGAGGCGGTGTGCACTACCAGCAGGGCGCCGCCGTCGAGATCCTGGATCACCGCCTCGGTCAGCCCGGGGCTGCGGAACTCGCGGGTC
This sequence comes from Nocardia sp. CA-119907, assembly GCF_050955995.1. NCBI lineage: Bacteria > Bacillati > Actinomycetota > Actinomycetes > Mycobacteriales > Nocardiaceae > Nocardia > Nocardia sp. CA-119907. Next base: position 4,616,688 of record NZ_CP192091.1, on the reverse strand, counting down.
AGCGGATCCGCGGCGACCACGGCATTGCGTGCGGGCACCCCTTCCTCGGCCGCGTGACGTCCGCTCCATTCGGCCAGCTCGGCTTGATAGCCGCTGTCGATGTGATGCTGACGCGACGCATCCTGGAAGGCCCGCACCAGCCCGATGCGGGTCGAGCCACCGGGTACCTCACTGACCAGCACCCCCTCGGCGACACCCGACGCGATGATCACGGCGATGTGCGCGGCCGGTATCTCCCACGATGTAACCCGCCGCCGGTCGGTACGGCGCTGGCTGATCGCCCGGGCCGCCGCGACCATGTCGGCGTCCGGTGTCACCGGAGCGAACTCGATGGCCGCGAGATGGTCGGGCTGGGCCGGATTCGGGAATCGATGCACGACGGTGTCCCACCCGAACGAGCGCGCGGCCACCCGGAAGTGATGCAGCGCTGCCCCGCAACTGATCATCAGATCGCGCCGATCCGGATCGGTCTGCGGCAGCAGACGGCTGTCATCGGCATACAAATGCACCGTGGTGTCGCCGACGCGCCACTGCCACGGCTGAGTGTTGTGCACCGACGGCGCACGCAAGGCCAGCGTCAACGCGGCCCGCACGCTGTCGGCATCAGGATGCCTACTAGCCATTGCTGTTTCCTTGTCCTCGACGCCAACATCTGTGCCGCTACCGTCGCATTCGCCGACGACGGCGCCAAAGAGGCCAAAGGCCACAACTCGATGGCCCGGTGACCTCTTCACCGATGACAACGCGCCGAACGGACGCGGCACCCACCTGGACACTGGATGCTTGCCGACACGGCGGCACAATGCGCGTGGCACAACACTGTTCACGCCGAATAGGCAAGGGGCTTCGGTCACCGATCAGGGGTCGAACTCCGGCCCGCGATCGCGAGCAGCACCCTACGCTGAGTGAATGTTGCACGGAGACACCGCGGAATGACCAGAGTTTTCCTAGTGGACGACCACCACATCGTGCGTCGTGGTGTGGCCGACCTGATCAGCGCCGAGCCCGACCTCGAAGTCATCGGTGAGGCGGGCACCGTATCCCACGCGATGGCGCGCATCCCAGCCCTGCGCCCCGACGTGGTGGTCCTCGACGTGCGCCTGCCCGATGGCAACGGCATCGAACTATGCCGCGAACTGCTGAACCACCATCCCGAGCTACGCTGCCTGATCCTCACCTCGTTCACCGACGAACAGGCCATGCTCGACGCCATCCTGGCCGGGGCCCGCGGCTACGTGGTCAAAGACATCGACACCCTCGAGCTGATCGACGCCATCCGCGAAGTCGGCGCGGGCAGATCTCTGCTCGACAACCGAGCCGCCGCCGCGCTCATGGCGAAACTGCGCGAGGAAGCCACGGCCAAGACCGGCCCGCTGGCCACGCTCACCGACCAGGAACGAACGCTGCTCGAACTGCTCGGCGAGGGACTGACCAACCGGCAGATCGCAGGCCGCATGTTCCTGGCCGAGAAGACCGTGAAGAACTATGTCTCCCGGTTGTTGACCAAGCTGGGCGTCGAACGACGCACCCAGGCCGCAGTGCTGGCCACCAAGCTCAACCCACCACCCAGGGTCGAATGAGCAGGCACACTCGCTCGAAATCGAGTACTCGTGCTCCGCGAAGCAGTAACCGTGCCAGCCGACGGGTCCGGAGCCCTTCCGAAAAGCGAATCAGGTTATCCGCTAACGACTTCCGCCCTGCTCGACGAGCAGTAGATCCTCGCGTCCCCGCACGACACGAGTCCGGAATCGGTGACTGATGTGCTCGATCGTGGTACACAGCCATTGCGCGTCGACCCGCGCGGCCTGCTCGAGACGCATACGCCGCACCCGAAACGGTAGTAGTCGCAACGCCGCCGGTCCACCACCGGGATGAATCGACGCGGCATAGAGCAGCCTCAGTTCGGTTCGGTAGGACTCGTAGCCCCTGATGCCTTCATAGTCGTTGATGATGTCACCGCAGCCGTAGAGGATCGGTCGGTCACGATAGATCTCGATCGGGCGGGGATGGTGCGAGGAATGCCCGTGTACGACATCGATACCGGCGTCGATCAACCGGTGCGCGAACTGTATTTCACTCAGCCCCACCCGATAGCCCCAATTCGGGCCCCAGTGCACCGATACGACCGTGATATCGCCGGTGTGCTTGTGCGCCAACACCTGTGCCGCGACATTGTCGGCAGCGCGGTGGGCGGATGAATCCTCGATCAGCCACACGCCCGGCCGGTCATTGTGGGCCGCCCAGTATCCGGGAACACCGCTCGATCGCGCCGCGATCGCCGCGACAACGGCACGATGTTCGTTGTGCACGGTCAATACCGTCGGCCGGAGCGCGGTTTCGGCATCGGCTCCGGCCCCGACGCCGCGGATACCCGCGGTCGCGAGGGCGTCGAGGGTGTCTTTCATTCCGCGGCAACCGAAATCGAGGATGTGATTGTTGGCCAGCGCGCACACGTCGGGTCGGATCGCGGTCAGCGCCGGCAGGTTGTCCGGGTGCATGCGATAGTGAACACCCTTGTGATCGGCGAATTCACCGTCCGCGGTGATCGTGGTTTCCAGGTTGATCAGCCGGATCTCGGGTGCGAGAGTCTCCAGAATCGGCACGGCGTCACCCCACGGCCAGCCGAAGTCCACAGGTTGCGGGATCGGCCCGTTCGCCCGCTCGGCCAGCTCGACGTAGGTCCGGGCGTCATCGACATAAGGTTCACGCAGTGTCGCGTCTCCGGGATGCGGCAGGATCTGATCGACGCCACGACCCAGCATGACGTCACCGCCGAGCAATACGGTCACCCGATCGGAATCATCGACCACACCGAACCACCCACCGCCGTTCCGTCGTCGATCGAGCAGCACCCGGGGCTCACCGACACCTCCCCAGCACCACCATCGCTCCGACCCGATCGAGCTCTTAGAGTCCGAGGTCCTCTGTTCGGATGACCGAAGCCACCCCGGTGCGGGCTCGCGCCAGCAGTTCGGTGATTCCGTGCTCGATGCCCTCGGCGATCAGGTCGATATCGGGGGTGGTGTCGTAGTCGCCGGTGATGCCGAAGGTCAACCGGTCGGTATAGCTGAGGATCGCGATGGTCGTGCGCAATCGCATGGCGATCGGGATGCACGGCAGGATCTCCATGACTTCGCGACCCAGTAGCGATAGTTTGTGCGTCGGGCCGGGGACATTGGTGGCCAGGGCGCTGACTCCGTGCTGGGGGTAGTGCATCGCCAGCCGCAGCGTCCACGCGACGAGCGCGAACGGCAGCCGATCCGCCATCGACAGCACCGACTTCTCGGCCTCGGCCTCACCGCGAGATCGATGTCGCGAGATGCGCCGGTGGACGGCGGCGAGCCGCTCGACGGGATCGGAAACCTCGATCGGCAGGTACGGCAGCATAGCCGAAACCCGATTGTCGAGAACGTATTTCGCATCCTCGCGGCGCATCGACACCGGAACCAGAATGCGGATCTTCTTGGCGGTCGGTTCCTCGCCGCGCTTGTACAGCACGGTTCGGTAGGCCGACGCGACGGCCGCGAGGGCGACATCGTTGACGGTCACGTCGAAGGCGGCACGGATCTCCCCGATATCCACCAGTGACGCGCGCGCGACCGCATAGCGCCGCTGTCGGCCGATCGGGCCGTTGAACGAGGACTCGACGGTCGGCGTAACGGCGGCGGACACGACCGGTATCAGGGCACGCGCCATGTCGATGGCGATCCTCGGCGTGGCAAGCGACAATCGAATACCCTGCGCCGCCATTTCGAACACACCTGTTCGTCGCCGCGTCCCGGTGGTCGTGCGCGGTGCAGTCGTGCCGGAGTCCGAATCGCAGAAGCTCGTGAACAGGCTTATGCCGGAGACCCCGTCCACCATGGAGTGATGGGCCTTGATGATCAGCGCCCAACGGCTGTCCGCCAGATGCTCGACGACGATGCATTGCCATAGCGGGTGGTCGCGGTCGAGTCTTTCCTCGAATTCGGTCGCGACCAGTTCGCGCAGCGCCGCCTCATCGCCGGGCTCCGGCAGCGCCGTCCACCGGAGGTGATGTGCCAGATCGAAATTCGGATCGTCCTCCCACACCGGCGCGCTGAGATCCAAAGTTGCCCGGCGCACTCGCTGGCGGAGCCGGATATTGCGGGCCGAGCTGCTGGTCATCGCCGCGGTGAACTCCGCGCGCGTGGGTGCCGGCCCGGCGAGGATCGCCACCGCACCGATTCCGAGACTGATGTGACGGTCGGTGTCTTCCAGTTCCATGAAGCCGGAATCGAGCGGACCCAACCCAGTCATCGCCGACGCCTATCCCGGCGGCCGCCACGGTCTGCGCCATCGGCTGGGAAACTGCCTACCACAACGATGATTCTCATCGGTGGCGTGCTGCGCGGTGGAGATGCCAAGGTAACCGGGGACGGTGACGTTGGCCCCCAAGGTGTCACGGCCCGCCGCATTCATCCCATCGCGAGATCGCGTCGGCGGAAGGCGACCACTGCGGCGCCGAAGCATGCCAGCCCGATCGCGGTGATCCACAGCGCGGGCGCGAGTGCGAAGTCCTGCATCGGCACTCTGGCCAGCGCGTGGAACGGGCTCAGCTGCAGCGACCAGTTCGGCGCCCGCAGAGCGCTGCCCAGTGCGTCCCACAGGAAGACGGTCGCCACCAGCGCGTAGACGAAGGCGACCGCGCGCGGCGCCATGCCGAGCACCGCCGCGGTGACACCGACCGTGACCACGATGAGCGGCAGGCTGTTGGCCGCCGCGGCGAACAGTGAACCGAGCCCGACTCGGACGCCGGTTGCCGCCGCACCGGCCCAGATCGCCAGCGCGGCGATCACGCACACCGCCATCGCGAGACCGACGGCCAGCAGTGCCCGCCCGCACAGCCAGCCGATCCGTGAGCGCGGCATCGCCAGCACGATCTCCAGCCGTCCCGATGCTTCTTCGCCGCGCGCGGCGACCAGCAATGTCACTGCGAGCAGCGCTGCGATCAGTTGGATGAGGGAATAGAACGCGGCGATGAAGCCGTCGACGGCGATCTTGTCGCCGAAGAACTGGGCATATACCGGTGTGCGGCGCACGAAGTCGAGTGCGGTCTTCACCATGGCGCCCATCAGCAATGCGTAGGCTGCCGTGCCGACCAGCCAGAAAGCCAGATGCGCCGCCTCATCGCGCAGTGCGGCCTGCCATGACGCACCCAATAGCGCCCGCCGGGCCGGTCTGCTGTCGCGCACCGGCAGCACACCACTTCCGACATCCCGCATCGCCAGTAGCGGCAGCGAAACCACCACCGGCACCACGATTCCCACCGCGATAACGGCGAGTACCAGCGGCGACGGCGCGGCGGGCGGGCGCAACAGCTCGAACCAGCCCAGCGGCGTCACCCAGCGCAGCCACGGAATTCCGGAGCCGATATCGGCCGGTGCGCGCAGGATGAAGGCGACCACCAGAATTCCCGCGGACAGCAGTCGGGCCGCCCGGACAGTGCCCGCCAGCTGACTGGTCAGCGCCGCGATCGCCGCGAACAGCAACGCCGGAAGTACCAGCTGGAGACCGAGTTCCACGCAGTTGGCAAAGGTGACCAAATGCTGTGACACGCCATCGGCCGCCAATGCGGACACACTCACCGCGCCGATCACCACGGCCTGCAGCGCGGTGGCGGCCAGCACCGCGGCGAACCACCGCCGCCGCGGCTGCAGGCCGCTGAGCACCAACTCGCCCCGGCCGGCATCCTCCTCGCCACGCAATGCCCCGGTGGTGATGATCGCGGCCCACACCGCCATGATGATTCCGGCGAAGGTCATATTGCGCCACGCGACCCAGCCAGCCGGATCGGCGATGTCATAGGGGTAGCCGTACAGGACCCGCAGGGCGGTGTTGTTGACGAACGGCCCGAGTATCGCTGTGCGCGTGGCCTTTTCCGGGAATACCGAGACGAATGCCTGCAGCTGCGCTGTGCACATCACCGCCGTCAGCACCGTCATCGCGAGCAGCGACATCCGGTTGGCGCGCAGTCTGGCGCGGACGATGACCGCACCGCCGCGCACAGCCTCGTTCATCGCTGCGCCTCGGATTCGATCCGGCCGGAGTCGGTGGCCCCGTCGTGATAGTGGATGAGGAAGATCTCTTCCAGGCTCGGTTCCCGGCTGTCGAGGGTCACCACCGGCATGGTGGCCAGTGCCGCGAGCAACGGTCCCATATCACCGCGTACCTGCAATGCCAGATGATGATCGGCGTGGTCGGCGACCTCCACGCCAGCGAGGTGCCGTAACGGTTCGATATCGATATCGGATTCGGCGAAGCTCACCTCGACACTGCGGGCCGACAGATGCCGCAGTTGCGCCATGGTGCCCTCGTCGATGAGCCGACCCGCGCGCAGGATGCCGACCCGATCGCAGACCGCCTCCACTTCGCTGAGCACATGGGAGGACAGAAAGATCGTCTGCTCGCGTGCCTTTGCTTGGGCAACTGTCTCCCGGAACGCCGCCTCCATCAGCGGATCCAGCCCGGAGGTCGGTTCGTCGAGGATCAGGATGTCCGCGCGCGTGGCGAAGGCCGCCACCAGCTGCACCTTCTGCCGATTGCCCTTGGACAGGGCACGAACCTTCTTCTCGGCGTCGAAATCGAACCGCTTCATCAGCACGTCACGGTAGGCACGATCGCATCCACCCCGCAGATTCGCCAGATAGTCCAGCGTTTCGGCGCCGGTGAGCGCGGGCCACAAGGTGGGCTCGGAGGCCACATACGCACAGTGCCGGTGTGCCGCGACCGGATCCGACCAGGCATCGCGGCCCGCGATCCGCACCGAGCCCGCGGACGCCCGGTGCAGGCCGAGCAGCACCCGGATCGTCGTGGTCTTGCCCGCCCCGTTCGGACCGAGGAAGCCGTAGATCTCACCGCGGGGGATGTCGAGATCGAGCCGATCCAGCGCCAGCGTCCGGCCGTAGCGCTTCGTCAATCCGGACGCCTCGATGACCCCCATGGCGCACCTCCATCCATCCACGGATGTCACACGTTCATTGTCGGCCCGGTTGCCGAGTGCGGGCTAGAGACCGCCGAAACCCCGGGTGCGGTCCAGTACATCCGGTCGCGGACGAGCGTGATGCCGCCGCTGGGCCGGGGCGGAATATCCGGCCGGTCCGGGGCGATGCGCTAGGCCCGAGCCCGGAAGGTCCAGCCGGGGACCAGCTGTTCGATCTGCCCGTGGCATTCGATTTCGATCGGTGGCAGGTTTCCCGGCTCTGACCGGACCTCGATGTCGCCACCGCTGACCCGGATGCGGAGTCGGTGCCCGCGGTAGGTGATCGGGAACGTCAGCGCACCGAGCGATGGCGGCCAGTGCGGTGCGAATATCAAACGTTCGCCACGGGTTTCGAGTCCGGTGAAACAGCGTTGCAGCAGATCGATGCTGCCTGCCATCGCGCCGAGGTGGATACCCTCCGCAGTGGTGCCGCCCTGGATGTCACCGATATCGGACTCGAGGACGCTGTCGAAGAATTCCATGGCGCGGTCCCGGTTGGCGCGGGCCAGCACCCAAGAGTGGACGACGCTGCTCAGCGTCGAACCATGCGAGGTCCGGGCGAGGTAGTAGTCGATGGTGCGGGGGATCATTTCCCCGGGTAGTTCGTAGCCGAGTTCTCCGAGCAGTTCCCGCAATTCGTCGGCGGACAGCAGATAGAACAGCATCAGTACGTCGGCCTGTTTGGCGGCCCGGTAGCGATTGATGTCGTCGCCCTCTGCCTCGAGTATTCGGTCCAGTCGTTGTATGTCGCCGTACCGTTGCCGGTAGCGCGCCCAATCCAGTTCGGCCAGTTGGTCGTAGCCCTCGAACTGGCTGATGACGCCATCGTGGAACGGCACGTACATGCGGCGGCCGACATCGGCCCAATGCGGCGGTTCCGATGGCTCCACACCGAGGGTTTCCAGCAACTCGGTGCGTTCGCGCGGCGCGAGCAGGTCCAGGGCGTCGAGCGCCCGGCCCAATACCCACACCGCCATGATGTTGGTATAGGCATTGTCGTCGATGCCGTCGAAAGGCCTTGCCGGATAACCGGAATGAAACTCGTCCGGACCGATCACCCCACAGATGCGGTAGCGGTCCCGGGTGGTGTCGTAGGTGGCGATACCGGCCCAGAACCGGGCGATCTCCACCAGCATTTCGGTGCCGCATTCGCGGAGGAACTCGCGGTCGCCGGTCACCTGGTAGTACTGCCACACGTTGTGGGCGATCGCGATTCCGATGTGATTCGCCCGCTGGCTCGGATCGGGATTCCAACGCCCGGATCGTGGATTCAGATGCAACTGCTGACTTTCCTCGCGCCCATCGCTGCCGGACTGCCACGGGAACATCGCTCCGGCGTGGCCGTTTTCGTGCGCGGTGCGGCGCGCCTCGGGCAACCGCCGGTAGCGATACCGGAGCAATGATCGGGTCAGATCGGGAAATCGCAGGTTCAGTACCGGGCAGACGAACAGTTCATCCCAGAACACGTGGCCGCGATACGCCTCACCGTGCAGTCCGCGCGCCGGGACACCCACGTCGAGGTCGGCGGTATTGGGCGAGAGCGTCTGTAGCAGATGCAGCAGATGCACGCGCAGGACACGCGCCGCGTTCTTGCGGTCATCGAGTTCGATGGACAGCCGGTCCCACAGGCGTTCCCAGGCCGCGACATGGCCTTCGAGGAGTTGCTCGAATCCGCCTTCGACACCGAGCCAGCGCACGACCTCCTCCTCCGGAGTCGAGATCGCGTGATCACGCCCGGTGCAGACAGTGACCATCTTCTCCACGGTGACCACCGCCCCGGCGGCCACCTCGACGGTGAAATCGTGTCCGATCGCTCCGTCTTGTTCGACGAATTCTCCGGCACCGACGATGACTTCCCCGTTCCGCAGGATCCTGCTGCGCGCGGCGAGCGCCACCGGAATTCCGGATTGGCTGGTCCGCACCGTCAGCAATACCGAATCCGCGGACAGTTTCGTCCCCCGGACTCCGGTGAGATGGTCGCCGGACAGTCCCCGATAGCGCTCCACCAACGAATTTCGCACAGCCCCGTCGATCGCCGAACGGACCACCAGGCGTCCCGACCAGTTCTCGGCGGCGACGGTAGTCCGCAGGGCACAGACATGCGGTCGGTGGATAGCGACCAGCCGTCGCTGCTCGACCGCGGTGATCCGGCCCGCAGCATCGCGGAACCGCAACCGGCGGGTGAGCAGCGCGCGGCGCAGGTCCAGTTCCTGCCGGTAGGACAGCAATTCGGCGGTGTCGACATCGAACCACCCGCCGTCCTCGATCCGGAAGGACACCGGCAGCCAGTTCGGCAGGTTGACCAGACTCTCGTTGGCAACGGTATGCCCGGCGATCTCGTCGGTGAGCCGGTTGTAGATACCGGCTGCGTAAGTCCCGGGATAGTGGTGCTCCCCTGCCCGTGCTTCCGGCGCCGCGCCACGCGTGGCGAAGTAGCCGTTGCCGACGGTGCACAGTGCTTCGCGGAGTTTCTCCGTCTGCGGGTCGTAACCGTCGAAGGCCAGTGTCCAGGCATCGGCCGCGTCCGCGTCGGATTCCCGATGCAAGGTCCCGGCAAGCCGGTCGAGGAGCTGTCTGACCCGGCTCGGTCCGTCCACCGCGAACCGTGCGGCCGTGCGCCGATCGCCATCCTCGCTGTGGCGCACCACGATTCCGATCCCGTGTGCCGCGACCGCGTCGAAGGCGTCCTCGTCGGTCAGATCGTCGCCGAGATAGATCGGCAGCTCTGGGCGAGGAAGCTGATCCAGGATCCAGTCCAGCGCCCGGCCTTTGTCCCAGTCCGTATCGGGGCGCAGCTCGGTCACCTTGCGGCCGTTGCAGATGCGGAGCCCGGACTGTTGCGCGACCGCGTGTACGGCGCCGATTACGCGGGCCACAACCTCCGGCGCGGCATTGCGGTAATGCACCGCGACGGCGAATCGCTTGTGCTCCACCAGAATTCCGGGAGTATCGGCCATTCGGTGGGTGAGCTGGTCTGCGGCAGCGGCGATGGCGTGCTCGGCGGCCGGTGCCTCGTCGTGCACGTGGTGGCCGCCGTCGGGATCGAGCAATTCGAAGCCGTGGCTGCCCGCGTACCAAATCCCGTCCAGCCCTACCCGTTTGCGCAGGTCTGTGAGATCGCGACCGCTGATGATCGCGACCGGGCAGACACCGGCGAGTTCGGTGATCGCGGCCGCCGCGCCGTCGACGAGTGCGGCGGCGTCCGGATCGGGCACGATGTGGGCGAGTGTTCCATCGAAGTCCATCAGTACCGCCACGTCGACGGTATCGAGTAGGGCCGATATCCGAGGCCAGGATTCCAGCGCACCGGGAATCTCCGACATGTGCCGGAACCCGGCCCGCACCCGCACCTCGGCCAGATCGGCGACCACGACATCGGCCCCGTGTGAACGCAGTTGGCCGGCGTGCCCGGTTCGGTCGATGCCGATCACCAGTGCGAAACCGCCCCGCCGCCCGGCCGTCACCCCGGCCTCGGCATCCTCGACGACGACCGTGCGGCCGGGATTCGCGCCGAGCCGCCGAGCCGCCTCGACCAACATGGCCGGATCGGGTTTTCCCGGCAGCCGCAAGTCTTCGGCGACCATCCCGTCGACACGTACCGCGAACAGGTCCCCGATCCCGGCCGCATTCAGCACCTGGGCACAGTTGCGGCTGGCCGAGAAGACCGCGGTAGCGATCCCCGCATCGCGCAGTTCACGTACCAATGCGACGGTGGACTCGAAGACCGGAACGCCGCTGCGGGCCACCCGATCCCGGAACAGATGATCCTTCCGGTTGCCGAGGCCGCAGACCGTGGCGGCGCCCTCGGGATCGGACGGATCCCCCCAGGGCAGTGAAATACCACGTGCGGCAAGGAAATCCGCGACACCGCTGTATCTCGGCTTGCCGTCGACGAAGCGCTGGTAGTCCGTGGCGGTGAAGGGTGAGTGATCTTGCCCGGGCTCGGCGGCGCGGGACGCCAGGAAGGCGTCGAACAGTTCGGTCCATGCGGCGGCGTGCATCGATGCGCTGTCCGTGACCACCCCATCCATATCGAAGATCACCGCGTCATATCGGCGCGCGTCGATCAATCCCGCGGCCTGCTCGCCTGCTTCCACAGCTCAAGCCTGGGTCGATTCATCGGCCCGATCAAGAGCCGGAAGTCATGTGGAGCACGGCCTTGGCAGGGCCGATCGCACCGTCCTGCCGGTACCAATGGCCCAGAGGCCGCAGGTGGCGCTTATCGACGGCCTCCGGTTTCCCGGACCAGCGCGGCATCGGCCGAGTAGGCACCCGCCCCCACGATGAGCAAGAACAAGCTGCCGCACAATTGGGCCAGGTCGACGCGAGATTCGTGCACGAAGTCCCACCACCCCGACTTGTCGGTGAACAATGCTGCCTCACCCCAGAGGATGGGCAATTTGGTGATCAGCAGTGCGCCGACCATATCCACGATCATCGGGATCGCCGCCAAGCGTGTGAGCAGACCAACCAGAATCAGCGCACCGCAGCCGATTTCGAATATCCCGTCGAGTGGGGCAACGAACCCCGCCGCCGGGATATCGAGCTTGTCGAACCGGCCGGTGCCGAGCGCATCGGGCCGCAGAAACTTCAGAATGCCCTCGAAGAGAAAGACCGCGCCGACATACAGGCGGATCAGCACCACCGAGCCGGGCGCGGTGGTCTCAGTGATTCGGGCGAGCCAATTGCCGTTATCTAACATGCGACCTGCCTTTTCGGCCACAATTCTAGGTGGCCCGGAGATAGCCCGGCCATACGGTGACCTTCGGCCCTGTTCGTCGTAACGTCACCATCGAACGATGAGCGGAGAGCCGGAAACTAGCCACAAGGAGGCCCATCGTGACTACCGCCCAAGACATCATGCGGTCCGATGTGGAATGCATCGGCGTGCGCGACACCATGGACACCGCCGCACAGCGCATGCTCCGGTATGACGTCGGTGCGCTGCCGATATGCAACGGTGAGGGGTGTCCCGTCGGCATCGTGACCGACCGCGACATCATCGTCAAGGTTGTCGGTGTCGGCGCGAATCCGAAAACAACTACCGCAGGTGAAATGGCGCAGGGTGCCGACGAGTTGCACACGGTCGAAATCGAGACCGATATCGATGATGTGGTGGCACTCATGGAACGATTCCGGATCCGGCGGCTCCCGGTGACCGAGCACGGCCTGCTTGCCGGCATCATCACCGAGGCCGATCTGGCACGACACCTGTCGGAGGCGACAGTCGGCGAGTTCGTCGAGGCGGTTTGCGCGCCGAACCTCCCGAGCGTCGCCGAGGCTTGATCCGTTCGGAACGCGGAATCGCAGACTGAGCGCTACGAAGGTCGGAGTGCCCAGCAGAACCAGCGATGCCGCACACGATCGAGCGCGGAACCTGCTACAAGGGCGCGATCAGCGTGAGCGAACGACGATCATCGGGACCTCGACCGAATGCAGGAGGGTATTGCTGGTCGACCCGAGCAGCATGCTCGAGAAACCGCCGCGGCCGTGACTGCCGACGATAACCAGTTGGGCGTTCCCCGATTGGTCGAGCAGTGCGCGAGCGGGCCTGTCGGCCACGGTGATCCGGTGCACCGCCACGTCCGGATAGCGTTCGCCGAAACCTGCGAGGCTCTCCGAGAGCAGGGCCTCGGCGACATCGTGGGCGGCATCCCACCCCGCGGCGGGCAGGTCCGTTCCGCTGGTGTCGCTCCAGGCGTGCAGGGCGATGAGGTCGACCTTGCGGCGGGAGGCCTCCTCGAAGGCGATTTCGACCGCGGGCACGCTATTGGCGCTGCCATCGACGCCGACCAGCACCGGCTGGGTCGCCGATACCGCATCGATCGCCGATATCCCGTGGATCACCGCGGCCGGGCAGTGCGCGTGATGGGTCACGGCGGTACTGACCGAGCCGAGCAGTCCACGCTGGAACGCGCCGAGACCCCGGCTACCGACCACCAACATCCCGGCGTGTGCGGAGCGCTCGATCAGCGTCATCGGAACCAGCTCGAACGTCACTTCGGTGGTGATGGCAAGGTCTTCGCCCGGCGCGGCGGTGCGCGCCACACGGGTGGCTTCGGTAACTATGCGCTCGCCGCCTCGACGCAGCCACTCGGTATCGTCCTCGGTCAGCAGCACACCCGGCCCGTAGCCGGTGGGAATCGCTACCGAGGTGAGGATATGCAGCCGCCTATGGTGCAGCGCGGCTTCGACGGCTGCCCACGCCGCGGCCTGATATGAACTCGCCGACCCGTCGACGGCCGCGAGGATCGGCTTATCCAGTGCTGTCATATGTGGGGCGGAATCGCCTGTCACGGGCATTCCTCGGCAATCGGGCGACCGAGATTGCGCCACTGTCGGACCCATCCGGTGCTCTGTTGCCGCGGCGCCAGCCAGCCCCCGGCGAGCAGCAGCAGCCATGCGCTCAACCAGAGACCGGCCAGTGCCGCCAGGCTCGCGCCGAGACCGGCCAGTGCTGCCTCGGCCAGGCGCGGTGGAGCCGAGGTCGGAGCGCCGTCGGGGCCGAGCCATATCGGCACGTCCTTGCCGAGGGCCGCACTGCGGGGCACCCGCACGATCGCGATACCTTGCCGGCCGTTCTCGTACCATTGCACCGTCGCCTCGAAACGACGTGCCGGAGTCCATACCGGCGGGGTCGTGACCGTCGCGCTGACCACGAATTTCGTCGCCTGCTCAGTCTGAATGCGGGCGGCCTCCGAGGAGTAGACGGCGGAGCCGATCGCCCCCGCTATCGGCACGGCGACGACCACAGCGAGCAACACGACGATCCGCAGCAGTGATGCATTTCGACTCAATAGGCGAATCGGCGCGCGCGGGCTCCGCAGCGGCAACAACCACAGCCGGATGAGGCGGGTCCACGAGTCGTGGATCGGGATGGCGGCGGACATCTGGGACACCTCTGTCGACGGCTGCTACTACAACTTCGAGCATCCCGCTCGGTCCGGCCCGTGGGCAGAGACGAAAGTCATACACCGTTAGGGTCCTCCGACCCGATCACACTCCGCCCGGAAGGCTTCGACCGCGCTCGGCAGCGTTGGATAGAGGTGCTGGACGGCCGAAATTCACCAGGTGCCGAAGGTCCTGGCAAATGTCCGACTTCGGCCCTGCCGCGCCGATCACGCGGGGCGCATACTCAGCCCGAGCGGCACGATCGTAGGGAGGACAGATCATGAGACATCAACGAGTTGCCGATGTCATGGCCCGCGACGTGGTCACCGTTCCGGTCGATGCACCGCTCCCGCAGGTGGTCCGTACCCTCGCCGAACGCCGTGTCAGCGGCGCCCCGGTGGTCGGCGCGAACGGTTCGGTGGTCGGCATCGTCACCGAAGCCGACCTGCTCGGCAAGCAGGCCAGTGCCGGGGTTGCTGCCCAGGCATCGACATGGCGCCTGTTGCGGCGCAAATTCTTCGGCCGCGGCGTCACCGCTCGGACCGCCGCCGACTTCATGAGCGCCCCGGTGATCACGGTGGAGCCCGGCACGCGAGTCAGCGCCGCCGCCGCGATCCTCGCCCGCAACCACATCAAGCGCGTACCGGTGGTAGACGCTGATGGCAGATTGCGCGGCATCGTCAGTCGCAAGGACCTGCTGTCGGTCTACCTGCGCCCCGACTCCGAGCTGGCCGCCGAGATCCGCGCCGAGGTACTCAATCGGGCGATGTGGGTGCCACCGACCGATGTCACCGTCGAGGTATCCGGCGGCGTCGCCACACTGCGCGGAAAGGTGGAACGGTGGAGCATGATCGAGGTCATCACCGCCCTCAGCACGGCGGTGGACGGCGTGGTCGAGGTGCGCAACGAGTTGGTCGCCGACACCGATGACACCCACATTCCGCCACCGCCACCGGAGAATGTCGGCATCCTGCATCCATTCACCGAACACTGACACCGCCAGCGGTTTGCCGAGCCTCCGCTCACCAGTCCGGTGTCCCCTTGGCAATAGCGTCCTTCGGCCTACGGATCGGGGACCATCGCCAGCAGTTGGATCCGTCGGGAATTCGTACCGTTCGGATATCCGGCTCAGCGCAGATCGAAGGGCTTCGCCATGAATGCACCGCAGCGCGATAACCCACACCAGCTGGCCTCTGCACCGGTTGTCGTCGGCGTCGACGGGTCCGACGGAAGCCACCTCGCGGTCCGCTGGGCCGCCGAGGTCGCGGCGCAGCGCGGCCGCCGACTGCTCATCGTGCACGGCCTCGATCTCCTCGCCACCCAATCGCTGCTCGGCGGCTACCACGTGATCCCCACCTCCGTGGTCGAAACCGTCCGTGCCCGCGGGGTGAAGATCGTTACCGCCGCATACGGGCTGGCCCACGACGTCGCACCCGAGGTCGAGGTCGCTACCGAGGTATCCGACGCGAACCCCGCCCGGCTGCTGATAGATCTGTCGAAGTCCGCGTACCTGGTCGCACTCGGCGCCACCGGCAGTGCGGGCATTTTCGCCCATCTGGGCTCCACGCTTCTCGCGGTCACCAGCCACGGGCACGGCAGTGTCGTCGTGGTCCGTCCGACCGATGCCGAACGACAGATCCGCCACGACGGACCCGTCGTCGTCGGTATCGATGGCAGCCTCGTCAGCGAGTCCGCCATCGCGGCCGCGTTCGCCGAAGCGTCCGACCGCGAGACCAAGCTGATCGCCCTACATTCCTGGAGCGAATGGCATTTCGGCGAATTCGCCGGACAGGCCGGTTCCCATATCGATTGGCACGGCCTGGAAATCGCCGAGGACGCGGTGCTCGCCGAACGACTCGCCGGATGGACAGAGAAGTATCCCGACGTCCACGTCACCCGCAAGGTGTACCGGACCAGCCCGGTGGATCGGCTGACGGAGTGGTCGAAATCCGCGCAGCTGATCGTGGTCGGCAGCCGCGGCCGAGGTGGTTTCACCGGCCTGCTACTCGGCTCCACCTCCAGCTTCCTGGTACAGCACGCCCTTTGCCCCGTCATGGTCACCCACTCCGTGTAGCGGCATCGGCGTCCAGCTCCCAATGCCCTCGTAAAGGAATCGACGATATGAACCCGATGCAGATGTTGTGTCAGTGGATGTGCAGCCTGATGGGCGGTTGCCCCATGATGGGCGGCCCGATGTGATATCCGGGGATATGGGCCGGTGAACAGACCGAAGACTCCGCCATCGGGCTCCGATGCCCCTACCGTGCGGGCCGCCGGGCGACGAAGGTGAAGTGGCGGACATAGCCGTTGTGGCGCGAC
This sequence comes from Nocardia sp. CA-119907, assembly GCF_050955995.1. NCBI lineage: Bacteria > Bacillati > Actinomycetota > Actinomycetes > Mycobacteriales > Nocardiaceae > Nocardia > Nocardia sp. CA-119907. The sequence goes on along the minus strand of NZ_CP192091.1, from coordinate 4,600,478 downwards.
CTCGGCAAGGAGTGCGAGCGATGAGTACCAGAGCCGACCGCAACATGATCGTTGTCGGCGTGGACCATTCGCCGACGGCGCTGAACGCGGCGCGCTGGGCCGCCTATCTGGCCGGTGCGCTGCACACGCCGCTGCTGATCGCCTGTGCACTGCCGCATGCGGTCACTCCCGCACACCAGTTGGCCGACCGTATCCATTCGCCACACTTGTCCGATGCCGTCCGCGCGACACTCGAGCGCACCTGCCAGCTCGTGCGCACCTGCGATCCTGATCTGACCGTCGACGCGATAGGTCCGCAAGGCCCGCCAGCCGAAGCGCTGGTGGCATTGAGCGCACATGCCCGCATCGTCGTCGTCGGCGCACGGACCGCCTACGGGGAGCGGCTGATCGGGTCGACCACAGTGCACGTCGCCGAGCACGCACACTGCCCGGTCGGGGTGTGGCGAGGCGGGAATGGCAGGCCCATCCCGCGCGGTAAGCCGGTGGCGGTCGGCGTCGACGGGACCGAGCTCAGCATCCCGGCCCTGGCCCACGGTTTCGAGATCGCCGCGGCGCTCGGAGTACCACTGACCGCCGTACACTGCTGGCCCTCACGCATCGAACCGGTGGGCCACCATCTCGACCGGGGCGAGACGGAGCGAACTGTGCTGGCCGAGGCATTGGCGGGCTGGCGCACCGAGTATCCGGATGTCGAGGTCATCGAAATGCCCGTTCCCGGCCTGGCCCGCACGGTGCTGAAGGAGATAGCGCAGGAGGTGCAACTGCTCGCCGTCGGCAGCCACGGCCACCCGACCGCGACGGCGCTGATGTTCGGATCGACCAGCCGGGATCTGCTCCACCACACCACCTGCCCGGTACTCGTATGTCGGTCGTAAAGATGCTGTCGTACCACGGAATACAGACTCATTCGGCCAGTCGCGCGCCGATCCGGCCACCAGGCGTGAACCCGCGACACGTTCGGTCGTAGTCGATGAGATCGGCCCGCGCCTGTCCGGCTCGCGGCCTGTCGATCGGTAGCCAGCCGATGTGTCGACCGGGTCCGTATCCGTCGTATCACCATCGTCGCGGTGCCGAGCGCCGCGCGTCAGAGGCTACGACCTGGACCTGGTGCGAAACGTCCGCCACGTATCGGACTTTCGACCCTCCGCCGCCGCCGCACCGCCGCCATCGGGTCCGCTGATCCAAAGGCAGGACCATCGGCTCACCCGAGGGCACCCTTCGGCCCTAGGTCGGTGGCCGCGCGCAGCGCAGGCTGGGGCCCATAACACCCGGAAGTACCCAGGAGGCCGACCATGCCGCATCATGACGATCCGCTCGGGCCCGCGGTGCAGACCGCGCACGACTGGCTGCGCATTGTCGCCGACAGTCTCGACACCGACGACCGGGCCTTCGCCTACCGGGCGCTGCGTGCCTGGCTGCACACCGTGCGCGACCGCATCAGTGTCACCAGCTCGGCGCATCTGGCCGCGCAACTGCCCGAGGTCCTGCGCGGGGCCTATTACGAGGGCTGGGTGCCAAGCCATGTGCCGGTCCGGCACGGGGTCGGGGAATTCACCAGGCAATTCGCCCGCGAAGCCGGTATCGGTGCGGAGGAGGTCGGGCCCGTCGCGGGTGCGGTCACGGCGGCGTTGTCGGAGCTGTTCTCCCCCGGCCAGTTGAACCGGATGTTCGCGGTGCTGCCGATGCACCTCTACGGCGTGCTGTGCGGTACGCGGACCGCGGTCGACGAGTCACTGATCGAATGGCAACCGGCCGCCGAGCCACGCGCGGCCGGTCCGGTCGTCGAGCTCGAGGATCGGGTGCGGGCGCTCGGCGACGCCGTCGCCGTGCTGGCGCGCGGCCTCGAGCGACTGCCCGCGGACACCCCCGATAGGAATCGGTCGACCCAGGCGGCCCAGCAGGCACACCGCATTCTGCTCGCCGAAGGTCTGGTCGGCACCGACACGCGGGAGCGCTGACATGCTGCGTGCGACCATCCCGCTGGGGCGGGTCGCGGGCATTCGGGTCGGCGCGCATTGGTCGGCGCTGGTCACCCTCGGCCTGTTCACCTATCTCCTGGGTCGCTCGCTCACCGATACCTATGGGAACTCGGTGTCGGTCTGGCTGATCGCCGCGACCGGCGCGGTCGGTCTGTTCGCCTCCCTGCTCGGTCATGAGCTGGCCCATTCGATCACCGCCCGCCGTCGCGGCACCCGCGTCGAAGTGGTCGTGCTGTGGCTGCTGGGCGGTGTATCCGAACTCGGTGACGAACCGAAGGATCCGCGCTCGGATCTGCGGATCGCATTGGCCGGACCGCTCACCAGCTTCGTGCTCGGCGGCGGGTTTCTCGGTGTTGCCGAGGTGGTCGGCGCGGTGGTCAGCGGGCCGATGCCCGCGATGCTCGGGTGGCTCGGCGCGACGAATGTCATTCTGGCCATCTTCAATCTGCTGCCCGGCGCGCCGCTGGACGGTGGTCGGGTGCTGCGTGCGCTCGTCTGGGGGCACACCGGAGATCGATTGCGCGCCGCCACCATTGCCGCGCGCAGCGGTCGGCTCCTCGGGCTCGGTCTGCTGCTCCTCGGCGGCGCCGAGCTGCTCCTCGTCGGCGACGGTGGCGGGTTGTGGCTGATGCTGCTCGGCTGGTTCCTGTACTCGGCCGCGAATGGCGAACTAGCCGCCGCCGGACTGCGACATCGGCTGGGCGATAGCCGGATTCGCGATGTCATGACCGAACATCCGCTGTCGGTTCCCGCCGACTGGTCCGTCGCCGACCTGCTGCGTTCCCAGATCGTGCATACCGATCACCGTGTGTTCCCGGTGATCGACCAGGAGGGTCGGCCGATCGGCGAACTCGCCTGGTCCGATCTCGCGGCACTGCCCGCCACGGCGCGCGCGAGCACGGCTGTGCGCCGAGTCGCCCGCCCGCTGCCGCCGACGGCCCGGGTCGTCGGCGACGAACCACTCGCCACCGTGGCGTCGCAGGTGGTGCTGCGACCGGACCTCGACATCATCACGGTGATCGATCAGCACGGCCGACTCATCGGCGTGGTCACCGCCACGGATCTGACGCTGGCCGTCCAACGCAGCGCCCTCGGCCTGCCCGTCCACCGACCCGAACGGTATCGACCACCGAACACCACACTCTGACAAGATGATTCGGCCTGTGAAAGGGCCGGGCGATGGGAGGCCCGCGATGAGCGATACGCAGGTCCGGCACGATACATCTCGACCGATCTTCCGAGACCGGCACGAGGCGGGCCGGGTGCTGGCCGGACTGCTGGAGCACTATCGCGGCGATCCGGATGTCCTCGTGCTCGGACTGCCACGCGGCGGGGTTCCGGTCGCCTGGGAGGTCGCCGCGGCACTCGGCGCACCGATGGACGCCTTGGTCGTGCGTAAGCTGGGTGCGCCAGGACATCCGGAGTTCGCAATCGGCGCACTGTCCTCTGGTGGGCGCATTGTGCTCAACGACGATATGGTGCGCGCGCTGCGGCTGACCGCCGATCAAGTGCGCAGCATCGCCCGCGACGAAGCCGAGGAGATGGTCCGGCGGGAGGCTGCCTACCGCGCCGACCGTGGCCCGATCGAGGTGACCGGACGCACGGTGATCCTGGTCGACGACGGATTGGCCACCGGCGCAAGCATGTTCGCCGCCATCGAGGCGATCCGCGAGGGCGAACCGAAGCGGATCGTGGTCGCCGTCCCCGCCGCACCGGAGTCGACCTGCCGAGAACTGGGCGCATCGGTCGACGAAATGGTCTGCGCGACAATGCCGATACCGTTCCGCGCGGTCGGTGAATGGTTCTGGGACTTCACCCAGGTCACCGACGAGCAGGTGCGCACCCTGCTGAGCATCTCGACCACCGGCACTGCCGTCCCGCGCATCAACGCCGCGGCGACCATCGGGGCGGCGGCCATCGACGCGCCCGAGGGCATACCACCCGCACACGTGCTCGAGGATCTGATCGGCGACGCGCGGTTGGTGTTGATCGGTGAGAGTTCGCACGGCACAAAGGAGTTCTACCGGGCTCGCGCCGCGATCACACGGTGGCTGATCGAGGAGAAGGGCTTTACCGCCGTCGCGGCCGAGGCGGACTGGCCCGATGCGTACCGGGTGAACCGGTACGTGCACGGGCGCGGCACCGACGGCACCGCTGAGGAGGCGCTGCGCGGATTCGAGCGCTTCCCGGCCTGGATGTGGCGCAATACCGAGGTCGGCGAATTCGTCAGCTGGCTGCGCGCACACAATGCCGAGCGGCGGCGCGGCGACCAGCCTCAGACCGGGTTCTACGGTCTGGACCTCTATAGCCTGCACCGCTCGACGCAGGAAGTCGTGAACTATCTCGACCGGGTCGATCCCACGGCCGCGCAGCGCGCCAAGACACGCTACGCCTGCTTCGATCACGTCGCGGGCGACGACGCCCAGACCTACGGTTTCGCCGCCGCCTTCGGTGCGGGCAAATCCTGTGAGGCCCAGGTGATCCGGCAATTGCTGGAGTTGCAGCGTCTCGCGATCGCCCGTGGCGAGCTGGAACCCGTCACCGCCGACGAACTGTTCGACGCACTGCGCAATGCCTGGTCGGTGCGCGATGCCGAGGCCTACTACCGGGCCATGTTCGGTGACCGGGTGTCCTCGTGGAATCTGCGCGACCGGCACATGGCCGACACCCTCGACGCGCTCGCCAACCATCTGAGCCGTTCCGGAGCACGCGCCCCGGCTCGAATCGTGGTGTGGGCGCACAACTCTCACGTCGGCGATGCCCGCGCCACCGAAATGGGCGGCGAGGGCCAACTCACCCTCGGCCAGCTGGTGCGGGAACGCCACGGCCAGACCTGCCGTCTCATCGGCTTCAGCACCTGCTCGGGCACGGTGACCGCGGCCGAGGACTGGGGTGGGCCTGCCCGCCGCGAAACCGTGTGTACCGCATTGCCTTCGAGTCTGGAGGAGCTGCTGCACGACACCGGTAACTCGGAATTCCTGCTCCGCACGGACCTTCCCGGCGAAGCCGGAGAACTGCTGCGCCAGCCCCGCTTGCAGCGCGCGATCGGTGTGGTGTACCGGCCGGGTACCGAGCGCCAGAGTCATTACTTCCACACCCGCCCCGCCGACCAGTTCGACGCGCTCGTCCACATCGACCGCACCACCGCGCTGGAACCGTTGGAGCCGACCAGCGAGTGGATCGCGGGCACCACGCCAGAGACGTACCCGTCGGGTCTGTGACCGACCATCGTCGGCACACATCATCGCCGTCGTTCGGTCGACGCCGAGCGGATACGTGGTGTGACGGCCCGCTGCCACCCAGATCGCCCGCATTCCGAAAAGGAATGTCACGAAGTCCGTTTCGCCGACCTCCGACCGGATGAAGCTGTTGCGGTCATCCGGTGGTCCCCGGCGTGTCGGGTTCGGTGAGTACGGCTCGGCTGGGATGGAGTATCCGGTCCAGGCGTGCGGCGGCGTAGCCGAGCAGGGACAGGCTGGCGACGAATCGACGGCAGTCGATCACCCGGTCGCCCCTGGCGATGATGCCGAGTTCGGTAGCGATCGCCCGCGGTGGCCAGTACGGTCACCGATCCCAGCGTCTCGACCGCCGGGAGCTTGCGGACCAAGGCATTGCGCTCGGCCGTGCGACGAGCACCGAGAAGGCTGAGTGTCACCACGGCGGGCAGCGATTCGGGGACCGCGGCCACGGCCAGACTGAGCTCGCTCACCACCATCAGCTCCACGGGTTGCCCCCGCGTGAGACTGTCAGCGTGGACTCGTCTACCGTCAGCGCCGCGGCCTCGGTCAGCGTCGCATCGGCCGGGACGATATCCCCTTCCGCGAGGACCAGCAGGTCACCGGACGACTACCTCGGCGGCCGGCACCTGCCGCTGGACCCAGTCCCGGACCACCACCGCCAGCGGGGCGGTGAGCTGCGACAGCGCGGAGATCGCGCGATCCGCGCGCACCTCCTGTCCGCCGCCCACAGCGGTATTCACCACGATGACCAGCACGATCACCGCCATATCGGTCCAGTCTCCGGTCACCGCCGTCAGCACCGCGGCACCCTGCAGCACAATGATCAGCGGATCCCGCAGCTGAGTGAGCAGACGCTGCCAGAGCCGGATGGGACGACGCTGCGGCAGTCCCCAGGTCGTGATTCGCGTCGGCACCGCACCCAACGATGAACCGGAGGCCGCGCCGACGCCGCGTCGTCCGCTCACCGACATCCTCACAATGCAATATGCGTCGCCCAGCGAAAGCGATACCCGGTAGTTCACGCCGGAACCCGCTGAGAGGTCAGCGGGTCCCGGGCGGATTATCGATCAGGCACGGGCACGTTCGCGGGCCAACGCTCGGTCGCGCTGTTCCTCGAAGCGCGGGATCTTTACCTGCGCCATATCCTCCAGGAACGCGGCGAGCCGCTCTCGGATCTGTTCACCGCGTGCGCTGAAGTCGGTGCGGCCGAACAGATTCCACTGCCGCAATACCGGCTGCAGTACCTCTTCGAGGTGCTGGCGCAGGTCGTAGACACCGTGTTTGGCCATGAGCACGCCATTGCGGCGGAAGTTCGGCATTCCGGCGCCGGGCATCCGGAAGTTCTCAACGATATTGGCAATGGCCTCGATCGCCTGATCCGGCACCAGATCCAGTGCCGCGCCACACATGGTGCGATAGAAGATCATGTGCAGGTTCTCGTCGGCGGCGATGCGCTGCAGCATCTTGTCGGCGATCGCGTCTGCACAGACTCGGGCGGTGTTGCGGTGGGCGACCCGGGTGGCCAACTCCTGAAAGCTCACGTAGGCGACCGAATGCAGGAATCCGGCACCGCTGTCGACTTCGGCCTCGCCGACCCCCGACGAGAAGCCGTTGGTCATATGCGCCATTCTGGCCTGTTCCAGCGCGACCGGATCGACGCCGCGGGTCACCACCAGGTAGTCGCGAATCACGGTGCTGTGGCGCATTTCCTCGGCGGTCCACCGGCCGACCCAGGTGCCCCATGCGCCGTCGCGGGAGAAGTTCTCGGCGATCTCGCGGTGATAGGAGGGCAGATTGTCCTCGGTGAGCAGATTCGTGATCATCGCGGCCTTCGCGACCTCGCTCAGCCTGGATTGTTCGGCCTCCCAATCCATTCCGCCGAGAGTGGCGAAGTTGCGCCCTTCCTCCCATGGCACGTAGTCGTGGGGATGCCAATCCTTGGTCATCGATAGGTGGCGGTGCACGCAGTCCTCGGCCATCGGCTCCAGTTCGGCGAGTATTTCGCGTTGGGTCAGCTCACGCGTCAATTGGTGTTGCCTACCTTTCCTTCTCGATGAGTCCGTGGGCATCGGATCCCCATGCCACCATCGCGGCCCGGTGCCGCCCAGGGGCGAAGGTCCTCGGCAACCCAGGACCGAATGCCCTCATCTCGCGGCCGTGAGAATCACCTGGGACGCAGCGGTGGGCCGACGCGCGCCGATGGTGACAATGGACCCTGAATCCGGTGCGCAATGCCCGTCGCGACCGCTGCTGTCGGAGTCGACACTCGAAGCATGAACGCAAGCGATCGTGCGAGCACACCCGATCTGGCGGCCGTGCGAATGGCGCTGATGATCGCCTCTCGGGCCCCATCGGTGCACAACACCCAGCCATGGCGCTGGGTGTTCGACGGCGTGCGACTGCGGTTGCACACCGACACCGACCGGCAGTTGCGCTCGGCCGACCCGCTCGGCAGACAACTGGTGATCAGCTGCGGTGCCGTGCTCGACCACGCGCGCCTGGCCTTCATATCGATGGGCTGGTTCGCCGAGGTCACCCGATTCCCCGATCCAAATGTGCCCGGGCACTTGGCCACCCTCGAATTCCGGCCGTGGCCGGGCGCCCTGAATACGACCGCCGCCCGGATCCGCGCCATCCGCCGGCGCCGCACCGACCGGTTGCCGATGCTGGCACCGACCGGCTGGCCCGACGTGCTCGCCGCGGTCCGCGAACTGGCCCGGCCACATCATGTTTCGGTCGACGAGATCGCCGAGAGCAACCGGCCGCGGCTGGCCGCGGCCACCGAGCACGCCACCGCGCTGCGCCGCTACGATATGCCGTATCAAACCGAATTACACTGGTGGACAGGGCATTCGAACGTTAGGGAGGGCGTGCCGGTGGCCGCGCTGGTCTCGGATGCCGAGGCGGCCAGGGTCGATGTCGGGCGCCCCTTCCCGTCCGCGCCGTATTCGGTCCGCCGCGACCATCTCGAGGACAGGGCCCGGCTGGTGGTGCTCAGCACCCTTGGTGAGACGCCCGCGCAATGGCTGCATACCGGCGAGGCGCTCTCGGAGGTGCTGCTCGAATGCACCGCACGCGGCCTGGCCACCTGCGCACTGACCCACATCACCGAACTCGCCACCAGCCGATCGGTGATCACCGACCTGATCCCCCACCCGGACCTACCCCAGGTCGTGGTCCGTATCGGCACCGCACCCGAAGACACCGACCCCACCCCGACCCCACGGCGCCCGCTCGACGAGGTTCTGGAGATCAGCGCCGTCTGAGCGCCCACTTCGCATCCGCCTGGTAGCCACGATCACTGTCGGCAAGGTCGGAACCAACAGTTGGACGGGCCGGTCGCGGCCGACACGGCCGCAGCCAGACCAGGGAATAGGCGCCAGCACGGCGGGTCTGCGCGGGAGGATGGCCGAAAGTCCCTCGGCGTGCGTCGGTTGGGCACTATGCGCGGGCCTTGCGCGGACGTAGCGTCGGGGCAAAGAGTTCTGGGGGGGTAGTGGGCAGAGGAGAGCGTGATGCGGGCCCGGGTCGTCTACGAATCGATGTTCGGCAATACCGCAGCCATCGCCAAGGCCATCGCAGCGGGATTGGGCGAATATGGCGAGGTCGAGGTGCTGGATGTGGCGACCGCCGCCCAGCGCCCCGCGCCGACGGTGGATCTACTGGTGGTCGGCGCTCCCACACATGCTTTCGGGATGAGCCGGACCCGAACCCGCCGTGACGCGGCAGCCCGGACCGAGGCGCCGGTCGCGGTCGACATCGGTATGCGGGAATGGCTGGACGCGGCGCTGCCGGTGCTGCCGGGCTCGCGGGCCGCGGCCTTCGGCACCAAGACCGCGAAACCGTCCTGGCTGCCCGGATCAGCCGCGCGAGGTGCCGGAAAACGGTTGCGGCGCTTGGGATATGATCTAGTGGACGCGCCGGCGGACTTTCGTGTCGAGGGCACCCTCGGCCCGCTCGCCGCAGGCGAGTTGGAACGCGCGCGGGCCTGGGCCGATCGCGTGGCCCGCACTGAGCTCGGCCGCGGCGCGGCCCGGCCCTGAGATCGGCGGAGGCGGCAATGTCGTACCGGGTCGAGGTCGTCGAATCGAACACCACCACCATGCTCGAGCTGCGCCGCATCGTGCGCGCCGACCAAGCGGGCGACGATGTCCGCGCGGGCATGCGGGCACTCTACGAGCTGGCCGAGCGCACCGGACTCGTTCCGACCGGAGCCCCCTCGACAACGTATCTGGGCATGCTCGGACCAGGTATGACCACGGAGGTGGACTTCGGCCTTCCGGTGACCGATGCCGCACTCGATGACACCGCCGAACAAATCAGCCTGCGCCATCTCGAACCGACCTTATTCGCCTGCATCAGACACCACGGCGACTACCACCGCATCGGCGAGGTCTACCGCGCGCTCGACGACTGGATCCGCCGCTCCAACTATCAACCGATTGGACCGCCGACCGAGGTGTATCTGATCGCACCGGATGCGGCGGTACGATCCGGCGACCTCGTGACCGAGATTCGCAGGCCCGTCGCCGCCGCCCTCGCCATCCGGGTGCCGGCACTGTTCGCCGATACCGTCTCGGAGCTTCGAAAGGCGTTGGCCGAGCAGGGATTCGGAATCATGACCGAGATAGACGTGCGCGCCACGCTGCAGACGAAACTCGACGTGCGCATGGACGACTATCTGATTCTCGGTGCCTGCAACCCGGTGCTCGCGCAGCGGGCGGTGGCCGCCGATCCCCGGGTCGGTCTGCTGTTGCCCTGCAATGTGGTGGTGCGCGCCGACGGCCACACCATACTCGTCGAGGCGGTCGACCCGGTATCGCTGCTGTGCGGCGAGGTGCTGCACCACACCGAGCAGCCCGAACTGCGCGCAGTGGCCCGAGAGTCGCGCGAACGCTTGGCAGCTGCCCTCGGCCTTGTCGAAAAGCGCTTGCCGGAAACGAAGTAGCCCCGGTCGCGAGTGGCCCGATCAGGTGATCCGGTGGTCGTGGGCCGCCCGATCGTTCAGCATGCTGCCACCTCAGTGGCGTCGAAGGGATCCAATACGTCCTCGACCGCCCGCCGCGGCGTGACGGGCAGCGTCTCGGCACTCGTCGGCGCCCAGCCGATTCTGATCACGGCCTGGGGATAGCCGTAGTCGTCGAGGACGCCGACGCGGACCTGGTGCCGCAGCGCCGGGATCTCGAGCGGTTCGGTCAGCAGACAGGTGGCCAACCCGATATTCGTCGCGGTCAGCAGCACCGCGCTCAACGCCTCGCCCGCGCACAGTCGCGAAAGCCGATCGTCGGCCGAGGTGCTCAGCACGAGCAGTTCGGCGCAGTCGGGCTCATGCGCTTCGTCGGACCATCGCACGCCATCGTGCCTGCCACTCCACTCGGCCAGCTCGAGTGAATAGCCCGGGTCCCCCGCGTGCCGCTCGGCCGCGGCCCGCATCGCTTCGACCAAGCAGTCCCGCGATCTATCGGTCGCCTGCCGCACGACCGCCCCCAGGGTCGCGGCGCGCTCGGTGACCAGCCCGAGGTATCCCGGCGGCACCGGCCATGAGCTGAAGTTCCGGCGATCGGTCCGTCTGCGATCGATGGCGGCGCTCAGCTCGATTTCGTGGGCAGTCGGCCGATGCCGAACCAGTTCGATCGATGCCAGGTGATTCGGTTGCGCCGGATTCGGCAGCCGGTGCACCACAGCCGACCAGCCGAGCGCCGCGAACGCGACCCGCAGATGATGCAGCGCCGCACCACAACTCAAGACGAGATCGCGTTGATCGGGGTCGGTCGAGGGGAGCGCCCGGGCCGGGTCCAGATACAGGTGCACGCCGCGGTCTCCGATCCGCCACCGCCACGGTTGGGTGTTCTGTGCCGACGGCGCCCGGATCGCGAGCTCGAGCGCTGCCCGCACGGTGTGATCATCGGGCAGTCCGTGATCCATTGCCGTCATCCTTCCCCTCGTCGGCCTTCGTCTCGTCTCACAGTTCCACCGCCATGGTCGCCCCGGTAAGAGCAGGACGACCTCTTCTTGCGGGACTTCGGATGATGCTTCGTCCGGATTCGCACAACGGTCCGGAAGTCCCGCCACATCAATGACCTTTGGCCATCACACGGTCGCACTCGTTGCGAAATCCTGAGTGCACCGGCGAGACGCGATACATGCGTCGGCAAAGACGGAGGTTGGCACCATGCCCGAATTCCCCGAACGCAGCGCCGTCGGCACCGGCGGCGCGCACGGCAGCGGCGCGGCCATCGCGCATACGCTCGTCAAGTCCGGCGCAGGTGTCGTCGTGGCCGATCTCCTCGATGCCGCGGGCCCGGCGGCCGAATTCCGCGGCTCGACCTCGAGCCGGCACCGCGATGTCACCGACGAGCACGACGGGCGACAGGTGCTCGCCGACGCCGAAGCGCACGGAACATGGCGATGAGTGCCGCTGCCGCGCAGTTGCGGGAGACCCACACCGGTGTCGTGGTGCTGTGTGGGGACCGGGCGTACAAAGCGAAGAAACCGATCGTCACCGACTTCCTGGACTTCAGCACGACCGAGCTGCGCGAACGCGCCTGTGCCCGGGAAGTCGAGCTGAATCGACGCCTGGCACCGGATGTATACCTCGGCGTCGCGCACCTTACCGATCCGACGGGCGGCCCTGACGAACCGGTGGTCGTCATGCGGCGGATGCCAGAAGAGCGGCGGTTGTCCAACATCCTGGCCGACCCGATCGTGCGCGGGCCGGAACTGTCCGCGCTGGTCGGGGTGCTGGCCCTGTTCCACCGGACGGCTCGGCGCGGTCCGGAGATCGATCGCGCCGGAACACCGGAGGAACTGCGCGGCCGGTGGCGCCTGCTGCTGGATAGTCTCGTCGGGCAATCGGCCGATGTCGTCGAACCAGCACGACTGGCGCCGATCGATGAACTCGCGATGCGCTACCTCGACGGCCGAAATCCGTTGCTGGCGAACAGGATCGACGATGGTCGCATCGTCGACGGGCACGGTGACCTGCTCGCCGAGGACATCTTCGACCTCGCCGACGGCTTTCGGGTGCTGGATTGTCTGGACTTCGACGATCGACTGCGCTACGTCGACTGCCTCGACGACATCGCCTTCCTGGCCATGGATTTCGAATTCCTCGGCCATCGCGAGCTGGGTGATCGACTGCTCGAGGAGTATCTGCGCGCCACCGCGGACCCGGCACCGGTGTCGCTGCGCGATCACTACCTCGCCTATCGCGCACTGGTCCGCGCGAAGGTCGACATCATTCGCTTCGGCCAGGGCGACACGGCCGCACGCGAGCGTGCTCACCGACACGTGCAGATCGCGGTGGGCCACCTCGAGCAGGCGGCGGTGCGACTGGTCTTGGTCGGCGGTCTGCCCGGTACCGGGAAATCGACGGTCGCCGCCAACCTTGCGCTGGCCACCGGTGCGGTCGTCATCGCCAGCGACCACGTGCGCAAGCAGTTGCTGGCCGAGCATGAGCTGACGGGTTCGATCGGCACCTACGGCGCGGGCGTCTACACACCGGCGGGCAAGGCGCGCGTCTACACCGAGATGCTGACCCAGGCCCACACCCTGCTGGGATCCGGTGTGTCGGTGATCCTCGACGCCAGCTGGATCGATGCGACCGAACGACAGCGCGCGGCCGCACTCGCCCAACAAACACACACCGACCTGGTCGAGCTGCGATGCGCCTGCCCACCCACGGTGGCCAGCGACCGGATCCGACAGCGCGCGGCCAGCGAATCCGATGCAACACCCGATATCGCCATGGCCATGGCGGAGGCGACCGCCGCATGGCCGGACGCGATCACTCTCGACACGACCATGCCGACGGACCACACCGCGGCCGCCGCGATGCAGGCCTGGCAGCGAACCGAGTCTAGACATCAAGGGATTTACGTTGCCGATCCCAGGACCATCTCCGACACGCCGAGTCCGATCGCTCAGTAGTCTCGAATAGTAGGAGGTGTGCGGTGATGACCAGTGTCTTCTTGGTCGATGACCACCACATCGTGCGCCGCGGTGTGAAGGATCTGATCGATACCGAACCCGATCTCGAGGTCGTCGGTGAGGCGGGCAGCGTAGCGCAGGCCATGGCTCGCATTCCCGCGCTGCGCCCGGAGGTCGTGGTGCTCGATGTTCGGCTCCCCGACGGCAATGGCATCGAACTGTGCCGTGAACTGCTGAATCAGCATCCGGAGCTGCATTGTCTGATCCTCACCTCGTTCACCGACGAGGAGGCGATGCTGGATGCGATTTTGGCTGGGGCCAGCGGATATGTGGTCAAGGACATCGGCACGGTGGAGCTGGTAGAGGCCATTCGCGAGGTCGGCGCGGGCAAGTCACTGCTGGACAATCGTGCGGCCGCGGCACTGATGGCGAAGCTGCGCGAGGAGGCGGGGGCCAAGAATGGGGTGCTGGCGAACCTCAGCGAACAGGAGCGGACGCTGCTCGGTCTGCTGGGTGAGGGACTGACGAACCGGCAGATCGCCGCTCGGATGTTCCTGGCCGAGAAGACCGTGAAGAACTATGTCTCCCGACTGCTGACGAAACTGGGGGTCGAGCGTCGCACCCAAGCCGCGGTGCTGGCCTCCAAACTCAACGCGCCCACCAAGCACGAGTGAGACCCGATCGGATCGACCGATAGCTACAGGCGATGCTGGTGGTGACCGCCGGGCTCGACCTCGACAGTGCTCCGCGCTCGATCGTGCACACCTTTATCGAAATGGCAGAGCCGGATCGGTTCATTGATGCAGGTGGAGACGTCCGCCGGACCTAATAACGCGCCCTGCGGCGTCGGCGCAATGCGCGTACGCTTATGTATCTACACTGGCCAGTAAGGTGTGCCACCGGTTCGCCGGGAGGTGGAGATGCTCAGCGTCACCGAGCAGTTCAGCATCGAACGCGCCCCATGCGGGAAACAGAGGGGCGGGGCTCGTCACCGCGAAGACGACGAAGCGGGCCTGGTTATCGACGATCTGCATTACGACTGCGGCTGCCGCAAGATTCGGCACGAATACCACGACGGCAGCGTTCGGATCGAAACGGTCCGCCATGACGGCAAGGTCCTGATGGACGAGCACAGCGCCGACTTCGAGGTCTGACGCACGACGGTGGTGCCACCATGAACGCTTCTCACGATGTCGTGATCGTCGGTGGGGGCGGCGCGGGCCTGCGTGCGGCCATCGCCATCGCCGAACACAATCCGCGGTTGAGTATCGCGATCGTTTCGAAGGTCTATCCGATGCGCAGCCACACCGTCTCCGCCGAGGGTGGCGCGGCCGCTGTCGCCGGTCCCGGCGACAGTCTCGAAGAGCATGCCTACGACACGGTCTCCGGCAGCGATTGGCTCTGTGACCAGGACGCCGTCGAGGCCTTCGTCGAGGAGGCACCGCGGGAGCTGCTGCAACTGGAGCATTGGGGCTGCCCATGGAGCCGCCGATCGGACGGCCACATCGCGGTACGGGCATTCGGCGGCATGACGAACAACCGCACCTGGTTCGCAGCCGATAAGACCGGTTTCCACTTGCTGCACACGCTGTTCCAGACCGCACTGTCGTATCAGGACATCGTCAGATACGACGAATGGTTCGCCACAACATTGCTTGTCGAGGACGGCAAGGTAGGCGGCATCGTGGCCATCGAACTGGCCACCGGACGCGTCGAGACCATTCTCGCCAGCGCTGTGATCGTGTGCACCGGTGGCTGCGGCCGGGTGTATCCGTTCACCACCAACGCCAATATCAACACCGGCGACGGCATGGCGTTGGCCTACCGGGCAGGCGCACCGCTCAAGGATATGGAGTTCGTCCAGTACCACCCGACCGGCCTTCCGTTCACGGGCATCTTGATCACCGAGGCGGCGCGCGCGGAGGGCGGCTGGTTGCTCAACAAGGACGGCTACCGCTACCTGCAGGACTACGACCTCGGGACGCCATCACCGGTGCCGGTGATGCGGAGCATGGAACTCGGGCCACGGGACCGGCTGTCGCAGGCCTTCGTACACGAACTCGACAAGGGCCGGACCGTCGGCACACCGTACGGACACGTCGTCCACCTCGACCTACGCCACCTCGGTGCGGATCTCATCGATACGAAACTGCCGTTCGTGCGCGAGCTGTGCTCGAAGTACCAGAACATCGACCCGGTCCGGGAACTGATCCCGGTACGTCCCGTCGTCCACTACATGATGGGCGGCATCCATACCGACATCCAAGGCGCGACACCCCTGGCGGGTCTGTACGCCGTCGGAGAGGTCGCATGCGTCAGTATCAACGGCGCCAACCGGCTCGGGTCGAATTCGCTGCCCGAGTTGCTGGTTTTCGGTGCGCGAGCCGGTCGTGCCGCCGCCGAGTACGCGAGCTCGACCACGGCCAGCCGGACATCGGCGGTCCTGGCGCGCGGCCGCGCCGAACAGGACCGGCTGGAACGAGGCCTCACCCGACACGCCGAGGGAACCGAACGCATCGCCCACATCCGCACCGAGATGCAAGAGACGCTGGAAACCAGTGCCGGGATCTACCGGGACGGCGACTCCCTGGCCGAGGCGGCCGAGAAGGTGCGCGAGCTTCGCGATCGCTTCGGCCGCGCGCGACTCGATGACCACAGTCGCGCGTTCAACACCGAACTGGTGGCGATGCTGGAACTGTCCTGCATGCTCGATGTGGCCGAATGCATCGTGGCCTGCGCGCTGGCACGGGAGGAATCCCGGGGTGCGCACCAACGGACCGATTTCCCCGCCAGGAACGACGAGCGGTTCCTGGCCCATTCGGTGATCCGTCGACAGCCGGACGGTTCGGGCCACGTCTCGTACCTCCCGGTAACGATTACTCGCTGGCCTCCGGGCGAACGCGTATATGGGAGGTGATGGCGATGGCGGACCGGATAACCCTTCAGGTCGCGCGCTACCGACCGGACCGAGATGACGAACCGGCATTCCAGCCGTACGAGGTTCCGCTGCGCAAGGAGTGGACGGTGCTCGACGGCCTCAACTACATCAAGGACTACCTCGACGGAACGGTGTCGTACCGGTGGTCGTGCCGAATGGGCATCTGCGGCAGCTGCGGCATGACCGTCAATGGCGATCCACAACTGAGCTGCGCCACTTTCCTGACCGACTACGCGCCGGGGCCGGTGCGGGTCGAGCCGTTGCGCAACTTCCCGGTGATCCGGGATCTCGTCATCGAGATCAGCGACTTCATGCACAAGCTGACCGCGGTCGAGCCATGGCTGATCAGGAACGAACATCGGCCGCTCGATGAGGGCGAATACCTGCAAACACCGTCCGAGATGGACGATTACAAGAAATACAGCATGTGCATCAATTGCATGCTCTGCTACTCGGCATGCCCGGTCTTCGCGCTCGAGCCCGAGTTCATCGGTCCGGCGGCGATCGCGCTGGCCCAACGCTACAACCTCGACTCGCGCGATGAGGGAGCCGCGGACCGGCACGACGTGCTGGCCTCCGCCGAGGGGGTGTGGTCGTGCACCTTCGTCGGCGAGTGCACCACCGCCTGCCCCAAGGGGGTCGACCCGGCGGGCGCGATCCAACGCTACAAGCTGACCGCGGCCACGCAATCGCTGCGAGATTTCCTCATGCCTTGGCGGGCACGATGACCACGACACCCCGGTTGTATCGAAAGCCGGTCGATATGTTCTGGTGGGCGCGACGTCGCTCGTACCTGATCTTCGTCCTGCGCGAACTCAGCAGCGTGTTCGTCGCCTGGTTCGTGGTATTTCTCCTGCTTCTGGTCCATGCGGTCAGTTCCGGAAACGAGGAGTACCAGCGGTTTCTGAGCTGGAGCGCAAGTGGGTGGGTGGTCGCGCTGAACACCATCGCCTTGCTGTTCGTGCTGCTGCACACGGTCACCTGGTTCGACCTCGCACCCAAAGCGATGGTGGTGCGGGTAGGCAACCGGCGCGTTGCACCGGGGGTGATCGTCGGGCTGCACTACCTGCTCTGGGGTCTGCTGACGGCGATCGTGTTGTGGGTGGTGCTGTGATGACGACGAAAAAGATGACGAAGAACAAGAGGTCCCTGGAACCGCTGGCGTGGCTGCTGTTCGGCCTCGGTGGGATGGCCGCCGCGCTGCTCATACCGGTGCTGCTGTTCCTGTTCGGTCTCGCCGTCCCGTTGGACTGGATTCCCGCGCCGGACCATGCGCACCTGCTCGCAGTGTTGCGGCATCCGGTCACCCGGCTGG
Organism: Nocardia sp. CA-119907; assembly: GCF_050955995.1. Classification (NCBI taxonomy): domain Bacteria; kingdom Bacillati; phylum Actinomycetota; class Actinomycetes; order Mycobacteriales; family Nocardiaceae; genus Nocardia; species Nocardia sp. CA-119907. The sequence continues at coordinate 4,583,078 of NZ_CP192091.1, read as the reverse complement.
TGCTTTTCGGACTCTGTGTGCTGGCTCTGTTCCATTGGGCGCACCGCTTCCGGTACACGCTGGAGCACGGCTTGCGGCTCGAACGGTTCAGTACATTGATCATCCTGGTCTGCTACGGCGGCGCCGTCATCGGCTCGGGGACCGCTGCTTACCTCCTGCTGCGCGTGCCGTCCTAATCGGTCCAGGCGACAGCGCGCAGCGGAAACGAGCCCATCCCGCGCACTGGCGCCGGTAGTGCGACCAGCCTGGCGCCGATATCGGGAACCGCGTCCAGGTTCGTCAGATGTTCGATGATCGGGATTCCCGCACCGAGCAGAGTGTGATGGCACGGTCTGGTCGGCAGGGACATATCGTCGATGTCGAGCGAGTCGATTCCCACCAGCGCCACATTGGCGGCGACCAGCGCATCGGCGACCTCGCCGACCAGGAACGGATGCTCGGGACCCCAGTACTCGGACGAACCCCACCGCGCCGACCATCCGGTGTGCACGAGCACCGCCCTGCCCCATAGCCGCGCCGGGTCGCCGAGCATATCCGGTCCCACCGCACGGATTTTCGCCGCGCGGATCATCACGATCGGCACGTTGACCAGCCGTTCCAGCGGCAGTTCGGCAATGTCGGCGCCATCGGCGTGGAATTGGAAGGGCGCGTCGATATGGGTCCCGGTGTTGCCGACCATATCCACCCGCGCAATGTCGTAGGTCATGTCGATCAGCGGCGACTGCTCACGCGAAACATCGGTGGTGACTCGCGGTCCGGGCAACCCCGGATAGGTGAGCATGCCATCCGCGATCGGATGGGACAGCTCCACAACCGCCCTGCTCATACCAGGGACCGTACCGGCTCTCGGTCTTCAGAAGGCCGAACCAACGCTGACATCCATCTGATCTGTTCTGGGCGTGCCGTGGCGGTGGCGGCGGCAACTTCGGCACGGCGACCTCGCCGCCCTGCTGCGCACGTGGCAGCGCGACGCGCCGGTCGCCGACGAGCGCCTGACCAGCACTCGAGGTCGATGCCACCGCGGTCGAACTCTCGGCATTGATGCACGGCGGCCGCGCGCCCACATGATGGACGGCATGCGGTCGCTGCTGGCGGTCGGCGAGCCCGAGGTGACCGTTGTCGAAGACACCTGGCCTGTCGTGTACGCCCGGTCGACCGAGACATCACTCGAAATCGGCCCAGGCTCAGGGAGTATCGAGCAGTGGCTCGTCGCTTCCGCCGGTCGTGCGGAGGGCGAGTGTAGGTTTCGGTGTCCAGTAGATCCGGCCGTTTTCGAACTCCTGGTAGGTCCCGGTGTCGAAAGGGACTTCGTCGGATGTCGGCCAACCGAGGGGCCCGTTCTCGAATCCGCTTCGGTTCCACCGCTCACGGATTTCGCCGTGCACCCAGTACACCGGCCGACCGTAGCGCAGGTAGAGAGCCCCGTTCTGAAAGCCCTGCACCTCGCCCCATTCTTCGCCGCTCGGGTCGCGCAGCACGGTGTGATCGGTGACCGGATAGCCCAAAGGCCCTGCTTCCCAACCTGTTTCCGCGTACTTCCCGAACAGCGATTCCGGGATCGGATGCGCACCGGTGGACGGATGCCAATAGATGTATCCGTGCTCGAACTGGACGAATCGGCCCACACCGTCGGGCGTCCTCAATTCGCCCTCGGGGCCCAGCCGCGAACCCAGCCAGGGCGATTCGGCGGCCTTCGCACCGATTTCGCCATCGGCCGGCGCGCCACCGGTGAACTCTCGGACGTGGCTCTCGAAGACGCCCCAGGGGAAGTTCCAGCCAACGTCGGTATGCGTGCCGATCCCGAGGCACTCGGTCACGTATTTGTGGTCGGAGATGCCGTCCCTGCGCGTATACGGCGGGGCGATGACATCGGTGGCGAAGCCGTATTTCTTCGCGTCCTGAACGGCCAGCCACGCCGCTATCCGCAGGTCGTCTTCGATGGCCAGCCATTCTTCTCTCGACCAGGACGCCCGGCTGCCCGCGAAGCACAGATTGATCGTCTGGCTGTTGGCGTCCAGGACCGACCACGACGCGTAATCGGTATCGACGACATCGCAAACGATCCCGTCCTTCAGCGTGTAGTGATACGAGACGCCGTTGGCCGGGTTGTTGAGATACTCCGCCAGCGATTCGGCCGTGCCATTGCCTTCCTGGGTGTGCAGCAGGAAGTTGGTGATTCGAGCGCCCCAGCGGTCCGAGCGGGAGTTTCCCATCCGGTCGAGTTCGGTGTATGCGGGAGCGTCCACGGTGTGTTCTCCTTGCGCCGCAGTGCGATTGATGAACCACTGCCCGAAGTCGGCAGCCAGGATGTCGTTGACATCGACCGAGCTGCCGTCGATCAGCGGGCCCGGATTAGTGGGGGTATCGATCACGCGCTGATAGAGGACGGCTTCGGGGGTATCGAGCCGGTTTCCGGACCATGCGCGCGTCTGCCAGGCCCAGTACCGGCCCTCGGAAGTCCGGCCGATCACCTCGTCTTCGATGGCCCAGGCGCAGACCTTCGACGAGCCGTAGATGCCGGTCCACTCCTGCCCGATCGAGTCGTTGACACCCCGGAAGAAGTCGACCGCCCCGTCGTTCCAGTCGTTGAGCCCGATGTCCTCGTCCACCGCGAAGAAGATCGGGCACCGGTCGGATCCACCAGCAGCGGAATGGATTTCCCTGGCCCGACGGCCCATCCGCTGCCCGCCGTCGTAGCCGGTGGTCCAGTCCGATGGTGCCTGGGCGTCACCGGGCTTTCCGTACTGCCATATCGAAACAATCTCGAGGCCAACGGCTTTCAGGCGATCGGCATAGTCTTTGGTCACCGGCTTGGCGCCGAAATCGGCTCCCGGTCTGCTCGGTGATACGTAGACGAGGACAGCACTATGACCGGCTGCCTTGATGGCCGCGGGATCGATCAAACGTGCTGCGAAATCGACTGCCGTCGACATGAGGGGACCTCCATCGGTCGAGGACGGCGGGTGCAATGGGTCGAGCCGGCCCGATCCGGGGCGGTGCCCAGGAGTGCCTATGCCACTCGAAGTGCAGACGCGGGGTGACACCGCCGCCGTCTTCGGTGGGGTGGTCGACAACGACCCATCCAGTGGAAATCGTCGACGCGGCAACCGAATCGGGAGGTGACGATACGGCTACGCGCCGAGGGCTCGTATCCGGTCATGTCGGCCCCACGAGGTCCCGGTTGTCACACGCCTCGATCACGATGCCCCCCAGGAAGACATAGCCGACCAGCTGTAGCGAAGCAGTTGCCCCACCGAGTAGAGCAGGGTTCGTGACGCGGTTCCTCATCTGAACGGATGAGAACGACAGGCCCCGTGGATGACCTTCAGGTGAGTAGAATCGAGTGTCGAACTACTCGCGTGAAGTGCCTTCCCAAGACCTATGACAAACTCTGGATGATTGCTGTTTCTCTTGTGCTGCAGGTCATTTCATATGGCGATGACAATCGAGAGGTTCTCCGCAATCGTTGCGCGAATCAATCGCGCGGCGCTGCATCCCCGCGACTGGTCGCAGGCGGTGCACGATATCGTCACGGCGCTGGGCGCGCACCACGGCGGCTTGGTCGTGTCCGGCTCGAGTAGCCGACAGATGACCGCGTGTTCGCTCGGGGCGGACGACTTGCGCCACAGCTACAACGCTCGTTTCTGGCGTATCGATCCGATCGCGAGTGCGTTCGAGCACGAACCCGCCGGTGTCATCACGACATGCGAGGAACTGCTGGGGTCGGATTACCTGCGCAGACATCCATTCTTCCGCGACTGGACGGCTCCGCACCGGCTGGGAAACGGGATGCTCGCGCTTCTCACCAGTGGCGCAGAGACATCGTGGATCGGGGTGTACCCCGATCCGGGCCAGGACTTCGATCGGGCACAGGCGATATCGACAATGCGCTTGCTGCTCCCCCATCTGCGGCACGCACTGAACGTTCAGTCCTGTTTGACAGATGTCCGGACCGAGCGTGACCGGATCATCGCCGTGCTCGATCTGCATCGGCACGGGCTGGTGATCGTATCGAGTTGCGGGACGATCAGTTACGCGAACCCGGCGGCATTGTCGATCCTGGAATCGCGAGACGGCCTCGCCATGGGACGCTGCGGCCACCTCGAATCATTGGACAGCCGATCCGCTGTCGGTTTGCGCGCCATCATCAATTCGGCACTGCGCGAGTGCGGGCCGTCCGTCGGAGGGCGCGCACTCATTCCCCGGCTCAGCGGCGGCAGCTCGTACGCACTGCTGGTGTTGCGGCTGGATCCGAGGGTCGGCCGCGACGAGCGCATCTCGGCGGCGCTCGTCGTCATCGTCGATCCGGATCGGAAAATATCGGGCGGGTCGAAAGCGCTGCGGCAACTGTACGGGTTGACCGGCGCCGAAGCGCGCGTCGCGATGGCGGCGCTGCGCGGCGAAGGGCTGCGATCGATCGCGGAGGAACTCGCGGTCTCGGTGAACACCGTGCGCACACACTTGCAACGCGCCTTCGAAAAGACCGGAACGCATCGACAGGCCGAACTGGTTCGGATGCTGACGACGGTGCTGTCCGGAACCGGCCAGCTCGACAAACCTGCCGACACGATCGATGACCATGGGTGACTCGAGCCCGGGGGCTCCCGACATCTCGTCCAGGAAACGTCGTCGATCCAGCCCCGTCACCGATACGGAGTGCGGGCTTCGTCACTCCGTCATGGCGATGGGAAGTAGCACTCCAACAGCCCTGCCTCGGCATATGTCGATCTCGTCGTCAGCGCGCTCCGCAGGTCCCCGTCGGGGTGTACTGGCAGGGGTTTTCGTTGCGGCCTCGATACTGATCGTGGCTGTCGCTCCTGGAGCGCACTCCGGATCCGTAACCGCTGTTGTTCTGGCTGTGATCAGTGCTGTTGGGTCGTGTTCCAGATCCGTAGCCATGGCTGTTTCCCGGGGCATGCGAATCCCGAGGTCCGGCCGAGGCCGCGAAAAGGTGGGGTGAGGCGATCGTCAGGGTCACCAACGCGATGCTGATCAGCGTCACCATCACCACTCGACGCACTGTCCAGAACTTTGTCGCGATCTCCATCAGTTATCATCCCGTCAATTAATGTGCCGCTATATAGCGACACGTTAATCGATGGCATGTCCCGAAGGGAAGGTCTTTTCGAGGATTCGTGCATGCCAGATCGCCTCAACGTCTCTGAATGGACCTGCTGACCTGCGCTTCTGGAGGTGGCTCGGGTACATTCGGCCACGATGCAGTCCCGGAACGGCCGTCGGCGCATCCCAACGGAGATCACGCCGCGGCCGTTGGCTATTCGCTTGGCGGCAAGGCGAGTTGCGACAAGCGGACCGCTGGTTTCCGGCTCGGTCGAACCGCATATCGGGGCGCTCACCACGCTGGGGCATCGAGCGCCACGACGTCCTGCGCGGTTCGCGACTGCTCGGCCTCACAACCGATCAGGCGATGGTCAACACCATCTACGACATATGCGAAGCAGGACTCACTACTGGTCGAGTATTTCTCGGCGCGGCCACTCGCGGCCGCTTTTGGGCAGATCGGCGGGACTGGTAGCCAGGGTGCCCGACTTTAACCGCGCGGATCTGAGCCGAGCGGCTTCGGGCCGGGCGGAGGCGGGCCGCTCGGGCACGGACAGAGCCTCGGACATGTTGCGTTCGTCGAGTTCGGCCAACCCGACCAGGATGATCAGCACCATGACGACCGCGATGACGGTCATGATCAGCGGGGTCAGCAGTTGCGGCGGCTCGGCACCGTCCGGCATCGCATGGCCGCCGGCATGTTCGGCATGCATCGCCGCCATTCCGGTGTAGTGCATGCCGCACACCGCGACACCCATGATCAACGCCGCGCCAGCGGTCGCCCGAAATCCGTCCACGTGCAGCATGAACCACAGCGCCGCGGTTGCCGCGACCACCGCGATCACCAGCGACAGTGCGACGAGCGCAGGGCGGTAGCCGACGGTCACGTCGGTGTGCATCGCATACATGCCCAGGTAGTGCATGGCGGCCACGCCGAGGCCGGTGATGGTGCCGCCGACCGGTAGCGCCAGCACTTCCCGCTGCCAGCGCACGACGACCGACAGTCCGATCCACACCACCACAATGGCCACGACCGCGCTCAGCAGCGTCATCGGGACATCGAACCGAATAGTTCCCCCTTGGATGGAGAAGCCGAGCATCGCGGTGAAGTGCATGACCCAGATGCCCGCACCGCCAAGGGATACGGCTGCGGCGATGAGCCAGCCTCCTGGCCAGCGCGCCGATCGGGCATGTACCGCACACCGCAGACCGAGCAGCGATCCGATGACAGACATGACATAGGCCAGGACGGGGGTCACCCATCCGTAGGTGAAGTGGTCGAGATCCAGCACGCACACGCTCCGTAGCTATCAACCGGCTTCGTACCGGCAAACCGTAACGCAAACGTAATGCACGGATCGAGTGTTGCAAAGCTCATGTTTCAGATCGGATGTTGCACGGCGCATACCTGCTCTATCGACAAATCTCAGGCTGACGCTGGTCACGGCAGTTGCTACTGGATCGGGCCCAGACTGCGATGCTTCGCCAAGCCTTACAGTCCCTTAGGTTGAACCAGCAATCCGAGAAACCCTTCAGTAGCGCACCAGTTGCCCGGCGCGACACCCATCGAATCGGGCGAGTCTTCGCTCCGGTCTCCCCGGTTGCGCTTCGCCGTCGGAACCATGACCTCCGATGCGGCGAAGAGTTCCCTGCGTCGAGCGATGTGGTGATGCCGCGAGACGCGGTATGCATGTCGGACCGCTGGTGGGCAGTGCGATCAGCGCTGACCCAGCAGAATCCAGAGCCAGCGGGCGTAGAAATAGCCCTGTCCGGTCGGTCGGTTGCTGTCGAGGTGCTGGGAGATTTCGGCTGTTGCCGCTGGGATGGCTCTGGACAACACCAATCGGGTGTCCCCGAGTTCCTCGTGAACGACTGGGACTGCAGTGGTGCAGGATCGTCGTCGCCATGATTCCGGTGGCCCGAGCCGAGATCGCACTGCTGGGCAGCCGCGGCCCCGGCTCGGGCGCCGCTCGTGTGACTACTTGGCCGAGAACGTGTTCCGGCCATGGTCGGCGTCTGTCGCGGAGTCGCTCAGCGGCGACCCGTTGGTGTCGGTCCGGGTGATATTCGGCGTCCGATGTCTTCCGATGCTCCGTCGATCGGCGCTCGGCCCGCTTTTCCCGGCTGCTCGGGCAGATGACGACCCCCGCCGGATGGCCGCGAATACGCGGTGCCCGCCGCAACTGAGTGTGCGGGCTGGGCTCGATCGAGACGGTGCAATGCGAACGCGGCGAGCGCGCCGATCACGATGAGCCCCAACCACACTGCCCAATCGACTCCGGCGCCGCGGGCGGCACCGACTACGGCGCCCGTTGCCAAATTGCCCGCCAGAATGCCGACGCCGACCACCGTGTTGTAGAACCCGTAATGGGTTGCCACGAGTTTCCCGTTGGCCAGGGATACGACGGTGTCCATCTCGAACGGGAATACCGCCGCGGTGCCGACCGCCAGCAAGGCCGCGGATATCAGCAGTGCCGCCACGGCCGCGCCGACGCCGAAGCGCCCAGGCCCCGGAATGATCACCAGGGGTAGGAATGACACGGAGAGTATGCCCATCCCGACGACCAGGCTGCGTCCTGTCCCCCACCTTTCACGGAACCAGGCGGTGACCCTTAGCTGACCGGCGACCGCGACCACCCCGGACACCACGAACAGTGCCGATACCAGGATCTGCGCCCGCGCGCCCGCGATGAACTCCGCCTGCAGCGGCAGCGCCAGATAGACCTGGAACGACAGGACATACGAGCCGATCATCGCGACCGCGAAGGCGAGGAACCGACGGTTCACGACCACGGCCCGCCAGTCGTCGAGAACCGATGACGTCGCGTCGGCGAGTTCCGCCCGTCGAGTCGGCAGCGCGCACAACTGCGCCACCGTCAGCGCCGCGAATACGAGCGCGGCGGCACCCGCGGTGATCCGGAAATCGGCCGCCATCAGTGCGAGCCCCACCAGTGGTCCGGCCAGGATGCCCGCTTGATAGAAGATGTTGAACACGGCGAATGCCTCCACCCGCCGCTCCCCGGTATCGGCCGCGAGGTAGGCGCGCACCGCCGGGTTGAACAGGGCGCCCGCGAAACCTGTTGCCGCCGAGGCGATCAGTAGACCCGGCAGGGAGGTCGCGAAGACCAGTAGTGCGAAACCGCCGGTGCGCAGCAGACATCCGGCCACGATCAGCGGTTTGTAGCCGAGCCGGTCGGCCAGCGTGCCACCGATCAGGAACATGCCCTGCTGCGAGAAGTTGCGCACACCCAGCACCAGACCGACGGCCCAAGCCGCCAAGCCGAGCGGACCCGCCAGATATCCGGCCAAATACGGCATCAACATGTAGAAGCCGAGGTTGATGCCGAACTGGTTGACCATCAACAAACGTGCTGGGAGGTCGAAGCTGCGGAACTTTCCGAATACCGTCATTGGGCTGCCCCTCGATCCGATGCCCGTTCGCGAGGGTCGACAACTGTGCCGCAGCGGGTCCAGGCGGTCACGACCCGTTCGCCCGGATGCGTGAGGGTGTCGGGGTCGATCGGCGGCTCGGCATCGAGCAGTCCGTGCTCGGTGCAGTAGGTGTCGCTGTAGACCGTGTCGAAATAGCGTTGCGGGCCATCGGGAAATACGGCCGCGATCCGGGCGTCGGCGTCGTGGGTGCGCGCTGCCCAGCCCGCGACCAGCGCCACCGCGCCGACACTCCAGCCGCCGGTGGCATAGTGCGTCGCGGCTAGCGTGCGGCATGCCCACACCGCCTCCGACGGTGCGACCCAATGGATTTCGTCGAACGCGCCATAGTCGACATTTGCCGGGTAGATGCTCGACCCGAGACCCCGCATCAGCCGTGGTCCCGCCGGTTGGCCGAAGATCGTGGAGGCCACGGTGTCCACGCCGATGAGCCTCGAGTCGGGGTTGAACCGCCGCAGCACCCTCGCGACCCCGGCCGAATGCCCGCCGGTGCCCACCGCGCACACCAGAACATCCACTGTCCCGAGTTGTTCCACCAGTTCGAGCGCCAACGGTTCGTAGCCGTCGACATTGTCGGGGTTGTTGTACTGGTCCGGGCACCATGCCCCGGATTCCTCGGCCAGCAACTCGGCGACCCGATCCCGACGTGCTTGTTGCCAACCGCCGTTCGGGTGCGGCTGCGCGACGAGATCTACGCGCGCACCATAGGCGGCGAGCATCTGGGCGACGATGGGCTCCAAGCCCGGATCGGTCACCACCGTGACCGGATGGTGGTACACCATGCCTGCCAGCGCCAAACCCAAACCCAGTGTGCCGCTGGATGATTCAATGATTCGCGCGCCGGCTTGGAGCTCACCGCGCGCTTCGGCTCGCCGCACCATGTGCAGGGCGGGGCGGTCCTTCATGCCGCCGGGATTGAATCCTTCGAGCTTGGCCCAGAAACCCCGACCGGCGGGTGCCAGCGGGGCGCCGACCCACAGCACCGGGGTGTTGCCGACCAGCGCGCGGGCCTGTCGGGCAGCGCCCGGTGCCGGAATCAGTGCCGGAGGCACCTCGGGCCGGTCGAGCACGATCTTGTTCATGACTGTCGCTTCCTGTATCGAGACCGCCATGCGGCGGTGCGGACGTTGAACGGCAGCGAACACCGGCCGACGACACGCAACGTCGGCCTGGCGCTGACCGATCAGCGTCGGGCGATACAGAACCGTTCGAGAATGCCCCGACCAGCAGCGGCGGGCGGGGATACCGGCGGACCGCGCACACCTCCGGCGAGCGTCGAGTAAATGGCTGCGGCAGCGATGGCCACGACCGCGATCAAGGCGAGTAGGCGCAGCGCCGCGAAGTTCTCGGCCGCACCTGTCCGTACCGATTTCACGATGCAATGGGTGAGATGCACGCCGCAGGAGTCGTGCGAAGCGTCGATGACCACATGAGCGGAATCGCCGAGGGCCGCAGTGAGAATGTCCCCCGGCGCCATCTGGCCATGAGCATCGGAGTGCTCGTGGTCGTCCGTGTAGGCGCAGTGGACCATCGGCGCCACGAGCAGCAACGCGATGAGCACCGCTACCGCGGAGCCACCGTGCCGCAACCGCCCGATGAGGTTCACAGTGAGCCAACTATAGCGACTGTCGGGCAACCAACGGTGTTACCGCGGATCGCGGCATCGGGTGTGTGGGATCGGCGACCCGATGGCGCGCACCGGATACCGCGAATCATCGACAGCTTGGTGCAAGTCATCGAAATCCTTCCGATGGTGTGCGAGTCGGCGTACCGCGACACTCCCCGACATCCCTCGTCGACAACGACCTTCGTCCTTCCAATCCCTTGGCCGCGAAAAACTTTCGGCTCACGCGTGCGGCGACGACGCTCCTTCGACATTCACTGGAAGTAACCTACTACCTCCGTACGTACTTAGTTGCAGTGCGACGCATCACATCCGTCGCCCTTGCGACTATACCCCCTAGGGGTATAGCTTTCTCGGCGTCGAACGAACAAGATCGAGAGGCCGAAGCGATGACCACCCAGACTCACACCGATCACCACGGCGCGCACGCCGCTCATGCCGGGAACCACGACCACACCGCCCATACCGGGCATGCGGCTCCGGCTGCCCACGCTGACCATGCTGGGCACCACGACCATGTCGGACATGGCGGCGGACTCCCGGGCGGACTTCAGATCACCCAGGACGGCTACCAGCTGCAACTCGCGGACCCGATCATCGGGACGGGGGAAATCGACTTCCGGTTCCGGATCCTCGGACCGGACGGCAAGCCGGTCACCGACTTCACCGCCATCCACGACCGCGACCTCCATCTGATCGTGGCCCAGCGCGAGCTGACCGGGTTCTGGCACGTGCACCCCCAGCTCACTGCCGACGGGACCTGGACCGTGCGCTTGAATCTCCCGGGGGCGGGCGCCTATCGCGTCTTCACCGATATCGCCCCGCGAGCCCTCGGCAAGACCATCACTCTCGGCGCGGACCTCGCCGTCGCGGGCGCATACGAACCGCGCCCTACCCCAGAGGCAACGCGCACCGCGATCGTGGACGGATACGAGGTCACCCTCGACGGCGAACTGGTCCCGGGTGCGGGCCGACTGCTCACCCTCACCGTCCACAAGGATGGTGAACCGGTCACCGACCTGCAGCCCTACCTGGCCGCCTACGGTCATTTGGTGATCCTGCGCGCTGGCGATCTGGCCTACGTCCACGTCCACCCGAATGGTGAACCCGGTGACGGGGTGACCGCGCCCGGACCGGATATCACGTTCCATACCGCCGTGCCGGGCCCCGGAACCTACCGTCTGTTCCTGGATTTCAAGCACGGCGAGGTCGTCCGTACCGCCGCCTTCACGCTGCCGACGACTGCCTGATCGCTGAAATCTGTTGAGCGGGTGGATCTTCCATCCGATCGCCGCTTGTCCCGGAGAGCAGTGGGGCCTGTGACTCCTCCATCGACCGCCGCCCGCCTTGCCCAGCAGGCCGCGCGAATGGACGCCACGATGACCGCGGCGGTGGCCGGGCCGACCTCCGCGGTTCCAGCGATGACACCGGAGTCGGTGGTGGCCGCGCTCGAGGCGGCGGTGCCGATCCCGGTTCGTGGCGCGGCCTGGTTCCTCGAGGAGCTATCAGCTCACCTCGCCACCCGGATGCACTCCTTTCCGGCGAACCACGTTGTCCGCCAGTAATTGTGAGGCTCACCCACGTGCTGCACTGCTGGTTGCCTGTCATGCAACAGGCGACCGTTGTCGCTGGGGTGCCGGAGTCCTCTCTAACTGTTTCGCTATTTAGCTATAGTGCTAAATTGTAAACATGAGCGAACTCGCCCCTGAGGAGGAAGCCAGTGTGTTCCGCGCGCTGGCCGACTCGACGCGCCGGCAGATCCTGGAGGATCTCCGCTCTGGCGAGTTGACCGCGGGTGATATTGCCGCGAGGTTTCCGATCAGTGGTCCTTCGATCTCCCGACATTTGGGCGTACTCAAGGCAGCCGGGCTCGTCCGAGAGCGACGAGTCGCCAATCGGATCTTCTATTCGCTTATCGAGGAACGGCTGGCGTTGTGTGTCGGCAGGTTCCTGAGCGCGATCTGCCCAGAACAGGTCGTCGTCAGGCAGCGCAGACTGCGAACCACGAAGAACAGGGGTGACGAATGAGACCTCCGCGGATGTCCAGCGTCGTCGAGCGACGTCTTCTTGTGAACTACCGAGTTGACCCCAAGGCTGCCGCGAGCTTGGTGCCGCCGCCGATGCGACCTCAACTGGTTGGCGGTTGGGCGGTTGCCGGCATCTGCTTGATCCGCCTCGGACAGTTTCGGCCCAGTTGGCTACCCGGCTGGGTCGGGCTGCGCAGCGAGAACGCGGCACATCGCATCGCGGTTGAGTGGGATGGTCCGCAGGGACGCTCAACTGGTGTGTACATCGCGCGTCGCGACAGCGGCTCGGTGATCAACGTCCTTGCCGGTGGCCGACTGTTTCCGGGTGAGCACAGTTTGGCGCGGTTCGACGTGCGGGAGACGGCGAAGGACCTGCATGTGGCCTTCGCCAGTCGTGACGAGATGATCTCGGTGAGCGTGGACGTCCGGACCGCCGAGCGGTTCCAGGGAAGCGAACTGTTCGCCGATCTGGCGCAGGCATCGGACTTCTTTCGGCGTGGCTCGGCCGGATTCTCGGCCACGCGCGGCGGTCAATGCCTCGATGGGCTCGAACTCGGAACGGACTCGTGGCACGTGGAGCCGGTCGATATCCGCTCGATTCGGTCCACGGTCTTCGACGACCGCGACCGGTTCCCGCCGGGCAGCGCGGTGCTCGACTGCGCCTTGCTGATGCGCGAGGTGCCAGTGACCTGGCGCCCCCTTCGACCTCTGCGGGTCGTTGCCGACTCTGCAACAGCAGGGAACAGCGCACGCTAGGAATAGCACTCCTCCACCAGTAAAACTGTTCACCGCTCAGGTGTCGGCTCTGTTCGGCACCGGGCTCACCACCGTCGCACTCGGGCTGCTCGCCTACGAACTCGCCGGGCCGGACGTGGCGGCCGTCCTCGGCATCGCGCTGACCATCAAGATGCTCGTCTACGTGACAGTCGCGCCGGTCGTGGCCGCCACTGCCGACCGACTCCCCTGATCTTCCTGGTGGCGCTCAACGTCATCCGAGCCGCTGTCGTGCAGCGTAGCGATCGACACTGCTCGAGGCGAGATGCGGAGCGGGCACCGAAAACCGGTTGCCCGCTTCATCATTGCGTTCCGTCGAAAAGGCGTGCGCACCCGATCGGCTCAGTGCTTGGCGAGTGCTTCGCCACGGATCCACTGGAACAAGGTGGGGTTGTCGGAGGTGGTGATGACGCCGACGGTGGTGCGGACGTAGCGGTCTTCGTTCAGCATGGCCAACATGCTCGCGGCCAGGTCCACACGAGCGGTGAACCTGCCGTCGGCGTGGCCCTCGACGACGGTGTAGTCGGTGACCGAGGGCAGGTGATAGAGCCCGCTCGGGCGCACGATCGTCCAGTCCAGATCGCTGGCGCGGATCAGTGTTTCCATCCGCCGCATATCGTCGTACAGCGTCTTACCCACCACACCCGTCACATAGGGCAGCAATACGCGGTTGAACAGGAACCCTCCATCGGAATACGGCTGCGGTTCGACGGCGCCCGAGCTGACGACGACGAGCCGACGCACCCGATGTCGTTCCATGGCCGCGACAATATTGGCCGCACCACGCGAATAGGTCGTGATCGGTTCCTTTCCGGCGGGCACCCCGAGCGCCGACAGCACCGCATCCCGCTCCGCGACCGCGGCGTCGACGGCCACCGGATCGAACACATCGGCACCGACTACCTCGAGCCGATCATGGTGCAGCGGAAACGATTCCGGCTGCCGGGTAACCGCGGTGACCTGATGTCCGGCGGTGAGTGCCCGGCCGGTGAGCAGGCGGCCGGTGGGACCATTGGCTCCGAAGACCGTGATACGCATGACAACTGTCCTCTCTCGTTATTGCGCCTGCTGGGACACGGCCAGGGCAGGCACACGCAGTGGACCGAGTGCCCGCGCCCACGCCAGCAACTCGTCGACCAGCCCGTGCACCTGCGCCACGTGCAGCTCCCGCGGCCGAAAATCGGTGGAATTCACGAAGTCCTCACGCAGGGTCAGCGCCACTTGCGGCCCGATATCCGCCATTCGCAGCACGCCCGCCTGCGCACGCAGCTTCTGCACCGCCATGACCGCGCCGTGGATGCCGTAACCCACGTAGGCGACGGGCTTACCGGCCCACTCGCTGTGCAGGTAGTCGATAGCGTTGCCGAGTGAGGCGGGCGGAGCGGTGTTGTACTCGGGCGTAACGAAGATGTAGGCGTCGTACGAGCCGATCCGCTCGGCCCACCGCCGGGTGTGCGGCTGCTGGCCCGGCGCCCTGCCCGCCGGGATCGGCTCGTCCAGCAGTGGCAGCTGGTAGTCCTTCAGGTCCACCAGCTCGAACTCCGCGGCGTCGCAGGCATGTTCGGCCGCCAGCTCCTGTACCCATTGGGCCACCCGGTCACCGTTGCGGCCGGGCCGGGTACTGCCGATGATGATGCCGATCTCGAGCATGTTCGATCCTCCTGTGGTGCTGTTCATCAGAAGCTGGAAACGCCTGCGCGGGCGGTGGCGAACGCGCTGTGGGTCACCATTTCCTTGAGTGCGACCGCGGGCCGTCCGGCGAGGTAGATGCGCCGGACGGTGTCGTCGGCATGGGTGAACTGGGCCACCGCGTCCTTCCTGCCCAGCGAGAAGCCACGGGTGAAATACGGCAGGGAATGCGGCTTGGGCTTGCGGCCTTTGCGCAGGCGAGCGAAATTGTCGGCCGCGTGAATGCCTTGCGGCAGTGCGGTATAACAGGCGAAGCGCGCTCCGGGCACGGCCGCGCAGTCGCCGACGGCGAAGATCCGCTCATCGCTGACGCTGCGCAGGAACTCATCGACGACGGCACGACCGCGCGCATCGACCGCGAGACCACTGCGCGCCGCGAGGTCGGGGACACCTGACACGATCGCCCACAGCGTCAGATCGGAGGCCAGCTCCGAACCCGACCGCAGCCGCACGCTACCGTCGAACTGCCCTGCGCCCGAACCGATTTCGGCCACCTCATCGTCGACGATCTCGACCGTGAGCCGTTCCAAGCCGGAACGAACCCGCCCGTACGCGCCTTCGGAAAGGCCGCCGCCCACCGAGGAACCGACCAGCCGCACCCGCACATCCGGTCTGGCCTCGGCTATTTCGGCCGCCGTCTCGATGCCCGTCGGACCACCCCCGATGACGGTGACCTGGCCGCCCGCGGGCAGGTCGGCCAGCGCCGCGCGAGCTTGTTGCGCGCCTTCCCACGAGCCCACCGGGACCGTTCCCGGCATCGGCACAACGGTGCTGCCCACGGCCAGGAAGGCGTAGTCGAAGTCGATTCGCGCACCGTCGGTGAGGGCGATGGCACCGTCGCCGATCTTGTCGGCGGTGCCGACCCGTGTTCTGATGCCTTCCCGCAGCACCTCTGCCAGGGGCGTGGCCGCCGAGTATGTTCCCGCGATCTGCTGGTGCAGCCGTACCCGCTCCACGAAGTCCGGGCGCGGGTTGATCACCGTGATCTCGGCATCCTTCACCTTCTTGGCGACCCGGTTCGCCACGAGCGTGCCCGAGTAGCCGCTGCCCACTATCAACACCTGCATGTCGGCCTCCTGTCTGCATAACTGGACGAACACAAGATGCCGACGGCCGCGCCGATGTGACGTCGCAGCAGCGTGACATCCGTCACCGGTCAGAGGTGTCACAAAGCGGGCGGGAGCGGCGTCTGGTGTGTGTGGCACAGTCGAGAGCGGACGACAGGCAGGAGCCGGCGATGAGCGAAGGCGAGCGAACGATTGATACGGCCGAGTCGTTGCCGCACGACCGGCCGGACCCGGCCACCGATGCGTTCCTCGCGCACCGCAAACTGCTGTTCACCGTCGCCTACGAGATGCTCGGCTCGGCCGCCGACGCCGAAGACGTGCTGCAGGAAACCTGGCTACGGTGGGCTGGAGTCGACCTGGTGACCGTGCAGGATCAGCGCGCCTACCTGGTGCGCATCACCACCCGCCAGGCCCTGAGCCGACTGCGCACCCTGGACCGGCGCAAGGAGTCCTACGTCGGCCCCTGGCTGCCCGAGCCGCTGCTCACCGCCCCCGACGTGGCCGAGGACATCGAACTGGCCGATAGCGTCTCGATGGCGATGCTGCTCGTGCTCGAGACACTCACCCCGACCGAGCGCGCGGTGTTCGTGCTGCGTGAGGTATTCGACCTGGCCTACGACGAAATCGCCGAAGCCGTCGACAAATCCCCGGTCACGGTCCGCCAGATCGCCCACCGCGCACGGGCACATGTCGCGGCCCGCCGGCCGCGCGGAGTCGTTTCCTCGGCCGAGACCCGAGACGCACTCGCGGCATTCCAGCGAGCGGTCGAGACCGGCGACATCCAGGGCCTGCTGGCGATCCTCGCGCCCGACGTGGTCGCGCTCAACGACGGTGGCGGCATCAAACAGGCCCTCCCACGCCCCATCATCGGGGCCGACCAGGTGGCTCGACTGTTCGCCATCTACTGGAACACGATCGGCGCCACTGCGACGCTGCAACCAACCCAGGTCAATGGATACCCGGCACTGATCATCCGGCTGAACGGGGAGCTCGACAGCGTGATGGCGGTGCGCATCGACGACGGACTCATCAGCGGCATCTACTCCGTGCGCAACCCGGAGAAGCTGTCGCATATGGAACGCGAAACCTCGCTGCACCGTTGAGCCCGAAACGCTGACCCGCCTGCGCGCGATGAACACGCATCCACAATGCGGGCCGCATCGCGAAATCGAGTAGTGAACTACCCGTGACCAGCAGCGATAGCGCCTGCAAGCTGAGAGCGCGGATCGCAATCCGAGCATGATGTGCGGGAGCCGGAGCCATGGGTGACATCAACGTCTGGAAGGACAGGGTGCTGTCGGTCCTCGACACTGTGCCCACGGGCAAGACGGTGAACCAGAAGAGGTTGCTGACGATGGTCGCCGCGCGATTCGCCGCCAAGTTCGAGGCGGGCGAACGCGATTCGATGGCCGGCGAGCCGATGTGGTGGGTGGCGGTTTCCGATGCCGTGAGCAAGCTGCGTGATGACGAGTTCGTCGTGCAGGGGGCGATCGAACTCACTACGCTCGGCCGGAGCCGGGCGCCCGAGGCGGTCGTCCGCGCAGCGGCCTATGTTCCGGCGCAGGCGCAGGCGAAGACGTCAGCAACCGGCACGCCGGGCAGGCCGCCGGTCGCTGGCGTGATCGCTCCACCGTTGCGCGCCCATCTCGAGACACGCAGATCCGAGCACGCCCGATCAGCCGAGATGGGTATCGCGATGCCGGTCGGGGCGGACGATCCGGTATCCGTCATGGTCGAGCTCAACGCGAGCTACGGCCGCGGCCTCAATGCCGCGTTCAACCGGCTCAAAGAGCTCTGGAAGCTTGTCGCGGCTGCTGGTGCCCCGTACCGCCTCACAGACGAGTACGCGACCGGACGGTTGACCCCGGACCAGATCGAGGGGCTCGTGTCCGCGGATGCCGTGGTGTCGGACATGTTGGCCCGGGCAATGCAACGCATCTGGCCGGACTTCGAGATCCACGGTCAGATCGACCAGTCCTTCGTGACGATCAAAGCCGAAGCCGCGCAACGATCCTTCAATGCCTATGGCGAGGGAATCGTCTGGGCCGTCGTGGATTCGGGCATAGACCAGAGCCATCCGCATTTCCTCGCCAATGCGACCGTCAGCGATCGCTCCGTGCGCGATCTGCATCGCACGTGCCCGGGAGACGGACCTCCCGTTCGTGACGGTGCGCTCGTCGATGACGAGGGGCACGGTACCCATGTCGCCGGAATCATCGCGGGCGGACTCAGCGGATGGGCGAAAAAGGTTGTCGTCACCGAGAATCGGTACAACACCGCCGACGGCGCCGAGCTGCGCAGACGCACGGTCGCCGAGCCGGCGCGCCTTTCCGGGATCGCGCCGCGGGCAAGGCTGGTGAGTCTCAAGGTGCTCGGCGCGAAGGGCAATGAAACGGCACGCGTCGGGCGGGTGATCCAAGCGCTGTCCTATGTGCGCAAGGTCAACGCGGCCAGCGATAGCGCACTCCGTATCCACGGTGTAAACCTCAGCCTCGGCTACGGATTCGATCCGGCGTGGTACGCGTGTGGGAGCAGTCCGCTGTGTATCGCGGTCGACAAGCTCGTCCGCAGTGGCGTCATCGTGGTCGTCGCGGCCGGCAACTCGGCCTACGTCAGCCTCTTCGTCGAAGACCAGAACGCGCCCAACCGGTTCAGCACCGGAATGACGATCAACGATCCGGGAAATGCCAAGCGTGCGGTCACCGTCGGTTCGACGCACCGCGACGCGCCACATACCTATGGCATCTCCTACTTCTCGTCACGCGGGCCGACCGGCGACGGGCGGATGAAGCCGGACCTGGTGGCTCCGGGCGAACGCATCACATCCGCTGCCGCGGGCAAGCTCGGTGCGGACGCCTTTCGATCATTGGGCAGACGTGAGGAAGGCGCGGCCGTGTATATCGAGCAGAGCGGCACCAGCATGGCCGCCCCACATGTGTCGGGTGCCATCGCGGCGTTCCTGTCGGTCCGGCGCGAATTCATCGGCGACCCCGAATCGGTCAAGCGGATCTTTGTCGAGTCGGCGACGCCGCTGGGGCGCGATCGCTATCTCGAAGGCGGCGGACTCGTCGATCTGATGCGAGCCCTGCAATCGGTCTGAACCCGGCGACTAAGGAGTGAGAGAAATGCCGGAATTTGTTGGCGATAAGCCACTGTGGATCGTTTCGTTCGATAAGGACGGCGATGTCGATCAGGTCGGCGCGGACGAACTCGTCGCGGGTGTGCGCGAGCGGGCGGTCACCGATCTGATGGTGTTCTCGCATGGCTGGAACAACGACCGGGGTAAGGCGGTCGATCTGTACCAGCGGTGGTTCGGAAAGCTGGACACATTGCCGACCGTCGCGACGCGCCGGATCGGGTACGTGGGCGTGGTGTGGCCGTCGGAGCGCTGGACAGACGAGCCGATCGGGGATTTCGCGCCCGCCGCGGCGCCCACCGGAGCCGCGGCAGCGGGCCGCCGGGAATCCGTTCCCGCCGGATCACCTGCGCTCGATGCCGACACCTTGCAGATGTTGAAGGCGTCCTTTCCGGATGGTGCGCAACAGCTCGATCGGATCGCGGAACTGTTGGGAACCGAAGAACCGGACGGCGGTACCTTCGACGAGCTGTTCGGACAGATGCGCGAGTTCAGCATCGCCACGTTCCCGGGAAATGCCGACAGCGAAGGCCCGGACGGCAGCGCGGACACCGGATTTCCCCCGATGCTCAGCCCGGACAACGATGCGTCGAAGGTGTTCCGGGACTTCGCGATGGAGCTGATGAGATCGGGCGTCGACCTCGATTCGGCGCAGGGTGGCGCTGCCGGAATCGGTGACTTTCTCGGGAAGGTGCTGCACGGCGCCAAAGAGGCGCTACGGACGCTGACGTACTGGCAGATGAAGAACCGCGCCGGTGTCGTCGGCGAGCAGGGCCTGGGACCGCTTCTGGGACAGCTGAATCGGGAATTCCCGAATCTGCGCATCAATCTGATCGGGCACAGCTTCGGCGCGCGGGTCGTGTCGTATGCCCTGACCGGACTGCCCGACGGCCTGGTCCCGTCGCCGGTGAAATCTGTCACGCTGCTGCAGGGTGCGTTCTCGAGCTTCGCGTTCGCGGACCCGTTGCCGTTCGATCGGAACCGCCGTGGCGGTCTGGCCGGACGATCCAGCCAGGTGGACGGGCCCGTTTCGGTCTGCTTCTCCAGCCACGACGGAGCATTGGGCAATTTCTACCCCCTTGCGTCGAAGGTCGCGGGAGACAACGCCGCGGGCGCGCACGGTGACAATCCCTGGACGGCGATGGGAGCAGTCGGAGCATTCGATGTAGCCGAGGTCGAGCTACGCGGCGTAGGTGACGACTATCCGTTCGTCGCGGGCGAGCTGGTCAATATCGATGCCTCCGATACCGTAATGAACGGCCAACCGCCGTTCGGCGCGCACAGTGACATCGTGCACGAAAACCTGGCCTGGGTTGCCGCGAAGGCAGGCAAGCTCGACACGCCGTAACCCCAGTTCGACTCCAGCGAATGAGGGGCCGCGGCGGGGTGCATCTCGGGCAAACGAGGATCCTATGGCGAACAACCCTCATAACCTGACGCGAAGCAGTAATCGAGCCGTTCGTAGCGATCCGGCGATCGCCACCCAAGCCGGACTGGCGGCGGTGGTCGCACGGTTCGCCGGCGCTTGGGATGAGCAGGACTCGGCACCGGACCTCGCCGAATACCTACCCGGACCTGCCGTATCGGAGTTCCGCAGGATCTGCCTCATCGAGTTGATCAAGGTCGATATGGTCAATCGGTGGCGGCGTGACGAGCAGCCCAAGCGGCTCGGCGACTACACCAGTGAATTTCCTGAGCTCCAGGCGATTCCGCTACCACCGGACCTGGTGTACGAAGAGCTCCACTGCCTGCGACGCAAGGGCGTGGCGATCGATTCTGCGGCATACGCGCAGACAGCCCGACCTGGACTCGACACCCGCTACCGCAGCACGCTGATCGCAAGTCCACGCGCGCACGGCGCGCTCACCCGTCTCGACATCGGCGACCGGATCGACGATTTCGACCTGCTGCTCGAGCTCGGCAGCGGTGCATTCGCCAGTGTCTTCCTGGCCCGTCAACTGTCGATGGAACGGCTTGTGGCACTGAAGATCTCCCACAATCACGGGATGGAGCCGCAGACACTGGCGCAGCTCGACCACCCCTATATCGTTCGCGTTTTCGACCAACGACTGCTGGCAGATCGCGACCTCAAACTGCTCTACATGGAGTACGTCCCCGGCGGCACCCTGCTCAGCCTTTTACAGCGCGCCGCCGACGTGTCACCGAGTCGGCGCAGCGGCCGGTTGCTGCTCGATGTCGTCGATCAGGTGTTGGGCGAGAAGGGTATTCGTCCTACCGGGTCCGAAGCTCGCCGCACCATCGCCGCCCTGTCGTGGCCGGAAACGATTGCCTGGCTCGGCCGCAGACTCGCCGAGGCCCTCGACTATGCCGCACAGCGCGGCGTGCTGCACCGAGATATCAAGCCGGCGAATGTACTGCTGACTGCCGAAGGTGTCCCGAAATTGGCGGATTTCAATATCAGCTTCAGCAACCACATTCCGGGTGCCGGTCCCGCCGCATACTTCGGCGGGTCGCTGGCCTACATGTCACCCGAGCAGCTGGAAGCATGCCATCCGTATCTACCGGGACGGGCCGAGGATCTCGACGCCCGCAGCGATATCTATGCCCTCGGTGTAATGCTGTGGGAGCTGCTGACCGGCCGAAGGCCATTCGACGACGAGACCGACGCTGGCGATTCGGCCACTTCGCTCGAACGTATGCTCGCCCTCCGGCGAGGAGGAATCGGGCACACCGCACTCGCCGACCTGCCCGCTGACTGTCCCGAGACGTTGCGCCGTGTGCTGTCGACCTGCCTCGCACCGCGGCCCGTGGACCGATGGGCATCCAGCGGCGAGCTCGCCCAACAACTGGCACTGTGCCTGGACGCCCGGGCTCGGGATCTGGTCGACCCGCCACGCGGCAGTATGCGGCAGCGACTTGCCCTGCGGCCGGTGCCGGTCGTGACGACCGCCCTCATCATCGGGCAGATGCTGGCCCTGCTCTATCTGTACGAACATAATGTGACGCTGTTGAACACGCACCTACCCGCCACGGGTAAGCCGACCTTCGCCAGGATGGTGGCGATCGTCGGCGTGAGCTTCCATCTGTTCTGCGCCGGACTCATCCTCTACCTCTCCCACAGCGTCATCACCGTGCCGTGGGGAATGCGCAAGGGCAGACGATACAGCGCGGCAAAACTGGCCAGAACGCGATCGGACACACTGGCCTGCGGTAAGCGCGCCGCGCTGATCATGTTGGTGGGATGGTCCTTGGCGCTGATCGTCCTGGGTACAACAGTGCTCATGGTGAGCGAACTGCCCGCCGGGATGCTGATCAACATCTTCGCCACCCACCTGCTGTGCGGGGCCATCGCAGCGGTATACCCGTACTTCCTCGTCAACTACCACGTGGTGCGCTGGTACTACCCGGCTCTGCTGCTCTATGGCAGAACTACCGCCACCGATGCAGAACAGCTCGGCCGATTGGCACGTCAAGCGACTCGAATGTTGCTGGCCGCCGCATTGATCCCGCCTCTCGGTGTGGCACTCGGGACGAGCTTCCTGGATCCGAGCGATCTGCGGTTGGTCATCGGCTCGATCACCGGCCTGACCGTAGGCGGGGCAGTTGCCTTCACCCTGTCGTTCGCGCTGTACCAGCCGCTGCGTGCGGATCTCGAGGCACTCGGACGATCGGTCAATGCCGAACTACCGCACCGCGCACAACCGGGCCCCGACGCCGAGAATCGAGTCATACCAACGCATCAGCGGTAGCTTTCGCCACGCGCCGACCGTTGGATGTTGTGCGCTGCTGGGATCGAGGTCAGTACCGGGGGTTATTTCTGCGGACGACGGTGTCGGAGCCGGGTGGCATCATCGGCGTATGGTCACCGTCGACGATGTGCGCGAACTGGCGCTCACCTTGCCTCGCTCCTACGAGGTGGTCGTCGCGGACCGCATCAAGTTCCGCGTCGGGCGGATCGTCTATATCGCCTTCTCCCGCGACGAATCCGTCATGGGCTTCGCCTTTCCCAAGACCGAGCGCGCGACGCTCATCGCCGCCGAACCGGAGAAGTTCCGGCTGCCACGGCCATCGGATCAGCGCTACAACTGGGTCGACTGCTGGATGGCCGCGATCGACGAATACGAGATGCGCGAATTGATCGTCGACGCCTGGCGAATGGTCGTACCAAAATTCCTGCACGACCATCCCAGTACATCCATCGCTCTACGTCGCCAGGGCTGAGAGAGCGGCGCCCGCGAATTTCGGGAGCGAACGGTCACACCGCTGGTGTCAGCGAAAGATTCCAGAAGGCGGCGTAGCGGCCATGGCGGCGCAGCAGTTCGGCGTGGCTGCCTTGCTCCACGATTCGGCCGTTGTCCAGAAAGATGATGCGATCGGCGCGTTGGACGGTCCGCAGCCGATGCGCGACCAGCACCACCGTTCGGCCCGCCATGAGGCGTTCGATGCCTTCGTGGACGGCGGCTTCGTTCACCGGGTCCAGTGCCGAGGTCACCTCGTCCAGCAATACGATGGGCGCGTTCTTCAGCAGTGCCCGCGCGATCGAAATGCGTTGGCGCTCACCACCGGACAGCAGTGCGCCGCCCTCGCCGACATCGGTCGCCCAGCCTCCGGGCAATCGCTCGATCACCTCGTCCAACCGCGCCGCGGTCGCCGCCGCCCGCACCTCGGCGTCGTCGGCGCCGGGACGGCCGAGGCGTACGTTCTCCTCGATCGTGCCGTCGAAGAGATAGACATCCTGGAAGACGATGGCGATCTGCGCCATCAGTACCTTCGTGTCGATCGCGCGCACATCGACACCGCCAACCCGCACCGCGCCCGCCTTCACGTCGTAGAACCGCGCGAGCAACTGCAGCAATGTACTCTTACCCGCACCCGACGGTCCGACAATGGCGAGCCGCTGGCCCGCTGGCACGGACAATGACACATCGTCGATCACCGTGCGGCCGCCGTGCTCGAATGCGACGGACTCGAACTCCAGGCCATGGCCGACCGGCTGGATCGGATCGGGAGCCTCCGGCAGCGGATCGGTGCGCAAGATCGTGTCGAGTCCGGCGAGCACGGAACGTGCGCCGCGCAGTTTGCCGCCGATAGCCGACAGTGACAGCAGCGGATCCGCACAGCGTGCTGCCAGCACCAGGATCGTCAAAATCTCTGCCGCGCCGATACTTCCGCTGAGCGCGAGGTAGGCGCCCAGGATCAGCAACACGGTGAACACCGCCTGCACCGTGAGCGTCAAACCCAATACGCCGGGCAGCGCCGACAGGGTGGAACGGCGGGACGCGCGCTCGAGGTCCTGCAGCGAGTCGTCGAGCAGCCGGAAGCGTTCGACGGTCCGGCCGCCCGCGCGCAGCACCGGCTGGGCCTGGAGATATTCGACGACTCGCCCGGTGGCCTCATGGTCACGTTCGGCATGCTCCGCATCGGTGGTGGCTGTCGAGCGTCTCGTCCAGATCTGGATCGCCGCCACAATCGGTGCGGCGAACAAGGCGGCCAGCCCCATCTGCCAATTGAAGGCGAGCATCACGACAACGATCGTCAAAGGGGTCACACAGGCGGAGATGAACGGTGCGAGCAGATGCGCGATAACGCTCATCGCCTGCAGGACGCCACGGCTGGCCAGTACGGACACCTCCCCCACACGGCCTGCGCTGTACCAGCCGATGGGCAATCGGGCCAGATGATCGCCGAGACGGTGGTACATACCGCGCAATAGCGTTGTCCCGACGCGGAAACCGGACAGATCGCTGCGATAGCGCAGTGCCGCGTAGACCGCGACGGCCGTACCGAACGCGATCAGCCAGGGCCGTGCATCTCCGGGACTGCGCCCGAACAGTTCCCGCAGCACCGGAACCAGCAGTGCGTAGGACAGACCCTCGGCTATCGCGGTCGTGGTCATCATGGCTACGGTGCGGCGCACCGGCCTGGCGTACTCGGGTCCCAGCACGCGCAGCAGCATTCGAATCATCGGGGCTCGTCTCCTTGCGCTATGCCAGCGGGGGTTTCGATCTCGTCGGCGACAGCCGATCGATGGGATTGCCAGAACGCGGCGAATCTTCCGTTCTGTGCGAGTAATTCGGCGGGCCTGCCGCGCTCGACGATCGACCCGTTCTCCAGCATCACGACGGTATCGGCGTCGGCGACGGTCTCCAGGCGATGGGCGATGACCAGAATTGTTCGATCCCGTTCCAGTGTCGAAAGGGCCTGGCGCACCGCCAGTTCGGTCTGCGGATCGGCGAAGGCGGTCGCCTCGTCGAGCACCAGAACGGGGGTGTCGGCGAGCAGTGCGCGTGCGATCGAGATCCGCTGTGCCTCGCCACCCGAGAGTCCGGCCTCTTCATTGATGACCGTTTCGTACCCGCGCGGCAGTTCGAGGATCCGGTCATGAATATTCGCCAGCCGGGCGACGCGAACCACGTCGTCGAGGTCGGCATGCGGTACCGCCAGTGCGATATTGTCCGCGACCGATGCGCGCAGCAGGCGAACGTCTTGGAAGACGAAGGAGACCATCCGGTACAGCTCGCGGCTGCCGATTTCGCGCAGATCGACACCGCCCAGCGCGACCGAACCGTGGGTCGGGTCGAAGAACCGCGGCAACAGCTGAACCAACGTGGATTTTCCGCTTCCCGACGGTCCGACGACCGCGGTGACCGTCCCCGGTTCGAGGACCAGATCGATCCCGCGCAGCACCTCGTGATCGGCGTCGTAGCCGAATCGAACGTCATGCAGCTCCACTCGGTGACCTTGTGGCGCAACCAGTTTCGCCGGTTCGGGGAGCGACGGCACCTCGAGTACCTCCCGGATCCGGCCGACCGCACGCCCTGCGGCCTGCATATCGTCGAAGCCGTGGCCCAGAGCCGCGACCGGAGCCGTCAGGCCCAGGCCGAGCAGTAGGAAGGGCAGCAAGTCGGCCGGTGCCATGCCGCCCGACGTGATCAGCGCCGCACCGCCGATCAGTACGACCAGCAGCACGAACGGCGGTGACAGCGCCAGCTGCATTCCCGCGGCGATCCCGGAGACACCGTGCACCCATTGGTAGAAGCTGCTAACGAAAACATCTGCGGCCGTGCGGAATTTGCGATGGGCGCGCCCGGATCCGCCGAACACCTTGACCACCGAGATACCCTGCACGAACTCGATGGCCGCATCTGAAATCCGCGCCATGGCCGCATCGAATTCCGTCTGCTCGCGCTGCCGAAGCGGGGTCATCATCAGGGGGACCAACGCCACTGCCAGCACCACCGGTATCAGCGTGATCAGCGTGAGCCGCCAGTCGACGGTGAACAAGTAGATCAGCGATACCAGCGGCACCACGAATGCGGAGACGAGTTCGCCGGGAGTGTGGGCGATGAACGGGTGCACGGCAGCCACGTCCTCCCCCACCACCTTTGCCAGCTCGCCGGTCCGGCGCTGGGAGAACCACCCGATCGGTACCCGCCCCAGCCGCTCGGCCAGTTTTCGGCGAAATGAGAGTTGTACTCGGCCGTCGAGAATATGCCCGATTCCCGATGACGCGGCTGTGCAGACCAGTCGGATGAACAAACCGACCGTACCCGTGATCACGACGATCCGGACATAGTCGTGATCGATCTGGTTGGGCGACAACAGGGTTCGACCCAATTCGACCACTGCCAGCAACGGTGCCAGACCCGCGATAGCGCCGACCACCTGCAGGATGACAACGGCGGCGAAACTCCGTAGGTAGGGTCGCAGCAGTCCCGCCAGGCTCTGTCCAGCTGCGGAATCGGCATTCGGTGGTGATGTGGAACGGCCCCTCGCCCGGGCAAGGTCGGTGGTGGTCATCGGAATCCCCTATCGCGCCGCTGCGCCAGAGCGCTCCAGCAAGTGGCTGCGCAGGTGGGCAAGGATCTCGGCGCGTGCGGGCCGGGCCGCGGGCACCAGGCCCGGTATGCTCAGGAAGGCGTGCACTGCTTCCGGATAGCGGGTCAGCGCCACCTCGACGCCCGCCTCTCGTAGCCGCTCGGCGTAGGCCGGAGCCTGGTCTTCCAGTGTGTCCAGACCCGCGGACTGGATCAGGGCCGGAGCGAGTCCTGCGAGGTCGTCGGTCTCGATCGGTGAAATCGCCCGGGCATCGAACGATGCGGGCAGCGCAATGCGCTGCACGGCACGGCAATTGGCCGGAGTAGCGGTCGGGCTGTCCGCGTTCTCGGTGAACGAGGGGTACTCGAAGACGCGGGCGGTCCAGTCGAGCTGCGGGTTGATCAGCACCTGGGCGCGCACCGGGAGCCCGAGTTCCTTCGCCTTGATGGCGGTGAGTGCCGCGAGCGTGGCACCCGCACTGGCACCCAGCAGGGCGAGCCGAGTGGGATCGGCTCCCCACACGGGAGCGAGCTCGAGGAGGTGGGACACGGACTCGTAGGCATCCTCGATGGGTGCGGGCACCGGATGCTCGGGTGCCAGCCGGTAGTCGACCGAGATGACCACGGCCGGGCAGTTGACCGCCAGGTGACTGAGCAGCCAATCGTCCTGATCCGGTGCGCCACCGATGAATCCGCCGCCGTGGAACGCGACGATCAGCGGCAGATCCGCGCCCGCATGCTCGGGCCGGTACACGCGAATGCCCAGCCGCCGCTCCGGCAGATCGAGGACGGGTGTGGTGATGGTCGCGCCCCGATCGGGCTTGCCGGTGGCGAGCCTGCCGATCGCGGAGCGGCGCTTGCGGAACTGCGCTTCGCGCAATTCGATGACCTCATCCGGAGTGATCGAATCCCAGTCCGGTTCGGTCGATAGTGCGGTGAGAATTCGAACTCGCAGTGGAACTTTGCCTCGCATGATGTGCCCTCCGGCTGGTGGTGGTGTTCTGCTGGACCGCCGTCTTGCGGCGGCATGGCGATACCCTGGCAGTTGTGACCGTGGGTGCGCTTTCGGAAATATGCGGTACGACAAAGTCGCCGCTGGTGTGGGTGCGGCCGGGTCATGTCGGCTATATCGGGCCGGAACTCGGCGTTGACCTGCATTCACCCTCGGTCGCGGTGCTCAGCGTCGGCTTGGACGAACCGTTCATCCTCGAGACCGCCGCGCACGGAGATATCCGCACCGGCAGCTCGTTCGCCCCCGCTCGCGCGGTGCACCGCGTCGTCGCCCCGGAGAAGTGGATCCTGCTGCTGTTCGTCGACCCCGCGGGTGCGCCCGCCACCGGCATCGCGGAGGAGATGACGGCGACCGCCGGGCCGTACGGTCTCGGCCACCGACGGGAACAGGAGCTCATCGAGCTGTGCGGTGACGGGGAGGTGGATCCGGACCGAATCTTCGCTCGGGCCGTCACCGGCCGCGCATCGGCCGCCGATCAGCGGATCGAGTCGGTCGCCGCCGCGATCCGCCAGGACCCGAATCGCACATTCCGGGCCGAAACCATCGCAGCGAACCTGGGCCTGTCCACCACCCATTTCCTCCGTTTGTTCACCCAGCAGTCCGGCACCACGTTCCGCGGATACCAGCGGTGGACCCGCGTCATGCACGCGATCCGGGACGCCGCGACCGGCCGCGATCTCACGCGATGCGCCACCGACGCAGGTTTCGCCACCCCGTCACACTTCAGCGAAACCTTCCACCACATGTTCGGACTGTCCGCGACCGCGGCGCTGCGCTCCGGCATTCGCTTCGATCTCGGAACCTAGCCTGCGCCTTGTCGTTTCGATAATTGCGGACTGTTCGGGGTGGCGATCTCGGCGCGGTAGCTGTTGTTCTCGCAGCACGCACCTCTGCTCGGGCGGCGGGATCCGAAGTTCCCTTCGAAATAGTTTCTAGGCCAGCGCTATTGCCATTTCCGCTCGGGGCGGGACAACCCCCTCGGCATCGTGACACATCAACGATGCG
The DNA here is from genome assembly GCF_050955995.1 of Nocardia sp. CA-119907. Classification (NCBI taxonomy): domain Bacteria; kingdom Bacillati; phylum Actinomycetota; class Actinomycetes; order Mycobacteriales; family Nocardiaceae; genus Nocardia; species Nocardia sp. CA-119907. The sequence continues at coordinate 4,554,455 of NZ_CP192091.1, read as the reverse complement.
ATTCGCCTCGATGCCCAACTAGAACCTGTTACATTCTGCCGACTCGGGACGCTCTCCTGCGCCTCATATCGGAAGGTTTCGCTCATGTACGACCGACGCCCCTCGGCCAACACCGGCGTTCGCCAAGGGATGACCCGCCGGAAATTCTTGGCGGGCACTGCATTTGCGGCCGGAGCAATGGCACTCGGTCCGGCCGCGTGGACCGCGAAGGCGTCGGCGGCACCCATCGGCAATGGGGATCACGTGCCGAATCTGATTATCGGAAGCGGCTACGGCGGAGCGGTCGCCGCACTGCGCTTGTGTCAGGCCGGCAAACAGGTCGCGATGATCGAGATGGGGCAGAACTGGACCGCGCCCGGGTCGGACGGAAAAGTCTTCTGCACCATGATCGATCCGGATGAGCGGTCGTATTGGTTCCGGACCAGGACCGATCAGCCGATCAGCCATTTCGTCGGGGCGGATATCAACCGAGACATCAGTCCGAGCGACGCGGGTGTGCTCGACTCGGAGCATTTCGCGACGACGCGGGTGTATCAGGGCCGCGGTGTGGGCGGTGGCTCGCTGGTCAACGGTGGCATGGCTCCGCTGCCGAAACAGGACTACTTCCAACAGATTCTGCCATCGGTCGACGCGTCGGCGATGTACTCCACCTACTTTCCCCGGGCTCAGGCCGCACTCGGGGTCAACAATGTCGACCCGGCGTGGTTCGAGTCCGCCGAATGCTACAAATACGCGAGGGTCAGTCGAAAGACCGCCAACAACGCGGGCTACGCGACGACATTCGTGCCGAACGTCTACGACTTCAGTTATATGCAGAAGGAGCAGGCGAATACCGTTACGCGCTCGGCGCTGGGCGGTGAGGTGATCTATGGCAATAACTTCGGCAAGCGCTCACTGGACAAGACCTATCTGGCGGTTGCCGCCGCGACCGGCAAACTGAGCATCTCCCCACTGCACAAGGTCACCAGCGTGGCACCGGCCGCGAGCGGCTACACGGTGGTCATCACGCAGATGGATGTGCTCGGCAATACGGTGGCGACCAAGACCGTCACCGCGGACAAAGTGTTCTTCGCGGCGGGCAGCGTCGGTACCAGCAAGCTGCTGGTGACCATGAAAGCGTTGGGCAAGCTGCCGAACCTGGCCGATTCGGTCGGCGCGGGCTGGGGCAACAATGGCAATGTGATGGTGGGTCGGGCCGGGCTGGATTTGACCGGTGCGCTGCAATCGGCGATTCCGTGTATGGGCGTCGACAACTGGGCCGATGCCAATGGTCCGGTGTTCGCCGAAATCGCCCCGTTCCCAACGAATACCGAGAACGGCGTGAATCTCTATCTGGCGATCACCAAGAACCCCAACCGCGCTCGGTTCACCTACAACTCGGCCACCGGCGGGGTGGATCTATCCTGGCAGGCGTCCTACACCCAGCCTTCGATCGATGCGGCGAAACGAGTATTCGACGCCATCAATTCCAAGGCGGGCACGATCTATCGGACCGATCTGTTCGGCCTGTACAAGATCTGGGGCGACGACTTCGTGTACCACCCGCTCGGCGGCTGTCTGCTCGGTCAGGCCACCGATAACTACGGCAGGCTCAACGGATACTCCGGTCTGTACGTCATCGACGGTTCGCTGATTCCCGGCAGCACCGGCGTCAACCCCTTCCTGACCATTACCGGCCTCGCGGAACGCAATATCGAAAAGATCATCGCCTCCGACCTGGCGTGACCTGTCGTCTCAGAGCGAGCGGGAGATGGGAGGGATCGGTCTTGGCGACGATCACCAGCAGATCGCACTGTGTGCCATTGAAATAGAGGTCTTCGAACCATTGAGGGCGGGTCTGGCCTCCACCGCACGTCGCGAGTCCACCCGGATTGTCGAGGTGTTGGTCCGGCAGCTCGGCGAACTCCTGCTCGCCCCCATGATCGACGCCGTCTGGGAGCGGGTGGCCGAGCCGCGCGATGCGGACAAGCCGCGTCTGTCGATCACCGGAAAGGACTACACCGCGGAGAGGCGAGTTTCCACTCAGATGATTCACCATTTTCTGAATACAGCATCTGATGTACTATTTGGGTGTGGAAGCCGTGCTGCACCGTGATGCGTTGGCCCGCTTCGGGCACGCCCTGTCGGACCCGACGCGCACCGAGATCTTGCTGAGCCTACGGACCGCCCCGAGCTACCCCTCGGAGCTGGCCGACCGGATCGGTGTCTCGCGGCAGATTCTGTCGAATCACCTTGCGTGCCTGCGAGGTTGCGGGTTGGTGGTGGCGATTCCGGAGGGCCGCCGGTCGCGCTATGAGCTCGCCGATCCCCGTATCGCTCGCGCGCTCGACGACCTCACCGGATTGGTGCTGGCGGTGGACCCGGCGTGCTGTCCGGACTCCGATGCGCAGGGGTGCTGCTGATGTCGCAGTCGCTGGGAATTCCGTCGCTGCCCTCGGCGGTGACCGTCTCGGGTCCGTCTCCGGAGCGACGGGCGGTGCTGGCTCGGCGCATCCGATGGTTCGTCGCCGCGACCATCTCCTACAACGTGATCGAGGCGATCATCGCGCTGACCGAGGGTGCCCGGGTGTCGTCGGCGGCATTGCTCGGATTCGGTCTTGACTCGGTGATCGAGGTTTCGTCGGCGGCCGCGGTGGCGTGGCAGTTCGCCGGGCGTGACCCAGCGGAACGGGAGAAGGTCGCGCTGCGGATCATCGCGTTCTCCTTCTTCGCGCTGGCCGCCTATGTCAGCGTCGATTCGATCCTGTCGCTGGCGCGAGTCGGCGGCGCGGCTCGGCATTCGCCGGTCGGCATCGGGCTGGCAGCGGTGAGCCTGGCGGTCATGCCGGTGCTGTCGTGGGCGCAGCGTCGTGCCGGGCGCGAACTCGGTTCCGCCTCAGCGGTTGCCGACTCGAAGCAGACTCTGCTCTGCACCTACTTGTCGGCGGTGCTGTTGATCGGATTGCTGATCAACAGCCTGTTCGGCTGGTCGTGGGCCGATGCGACCGCGGCACTGGTGATTGCCGCTATCGCGGTCAAGGAAGGCATCAACGCCTGGCGCGGCGACACCTGCTGCCCATCCCCCATGGCTCTCGGTGCGAGCGACCCCACTGCTGGGCACGAATGCGAGTGCTGCGCCTGAATCGCACATCAGGGCGATCGCCGTCACCGGCGCGCTGATCACCTGGTTGAAAACGCGCAGGCACCGGGACGAACACGGCATTCACGTGGCACCGTTGCGCGCGGTGCTCGCCCTGAGCCGCTCCCGGCGTGATACCTCAGATCGTTTGGCGCACTGTTTCGATTGCGGACCTGACAATGAACATCAATATGTTCGGACAAATGATCCGTTCGCCAGACTTCGACTGTCACCGCTTCAGCGGCTCAGGACGGTCGTATCGAAGAAGTGCCGCGAGGCCCGGTACACGTGCCGACCCATTTCGACCGGGCGTCCGGAACTGTCGAAAGCGACGCGTTGCATCGTCAGCACCGGCGCGTTCGTGCGCTCCCCCAGCAGCTGAGCCTCGGCCCGGGTGGCGCTGCGCGCACCGATTCGCTGACGCGCGAGTGCGATGTGAATCCCCTTGGCCCGCAGGCACTCATAGAATCCGTGCAACTCGAGCTGGTCCGGCGCGGGCGCGAATTCGGCGGGTACATAATTGGTCATGACGGCCAGCGGTTCACTTCCGGCCCGGCGCAGCCGGCGAAAGGTTACGAAGCGGGCATCCTCGGGCACGCCGAGTTCCTTGGCGATATCGATATCGGGAGCACCGAGTTGGTAGTCGAGCAATTCGGTGGTCGGCTCCTGCCCCGCGGTGAGCAGGTCGTCGTACAGGCTGGTCAATTCGACCGGGCGATGCACCTGATTCTGTACCACCTGGGTTCCCACCCCGCGCCTGCGCATCAACAGCCCCTTGTCGACCAGCGCCTGGATCGCTTGCCGAGTGGTCGGCCGCGACAGATTGAGCCGCTTGGCCAGGTCCAGTTCGTTCTCGATGCGGTCGCCGGGGGTGAGTCGGCCGTTCAGTATCGCGTTCTCGATGCCTTGTGCCAGTTGAAAATACAGCGGGACCGGACTTGTGCGGTCGATCGCGATATCGAGTGGCGCTGGCATCGTGGCTCCTCGGGGCGGGCGGGTGCTGGTGAACGCCGTTTCGTCCACTGTAAGGCACCCGAGCCTTCCCGATTCAATATGTCTGTAAGTCAGTATGTCCTGACAAAGTCTTGACAAGGCGGTATGGCGTGGCGCACAGTCTGGACAGGCGGCAATGCCCGTCCAGTTGGACCAACCCTGGAGTCAGCCTGTGAACGCTCAATTCGAGGTCTTGTCGACCGGTCGGGTCGGCGTCGACATCTATCCGCTCCAGTCCGGAGTCGGTCTGGAAGATGTCGACACCTTCGGCAAGTTCCTCGGCGGCAGTGCCGCCAATGTCGCGGTGGCAGCGGCGCGGCTGGGGCGGCGCACCGCGCTGTGGTCCGGTGTCGGCGCCGATCCCTTCGGCCGGTACGTGCGGCGTGAACTGGTCCGCCTCGGCGTCTCGGATGCCCTCCTGCAGACCACCGGCCGCTTTGCGACGCCGGTGACCTTCTGTGAGATCTTCCCGCCCGACGATTTCCCGCTGTACTTCTATCGTGAGCCCAGCGCGCCGGACCTGCAGATCACCGGTGGACAGGTGGCTCCTGAACTCATCCGCGGCACTGGTGTGTACTGGTCCACCGTCACCGGCCTGTGCCAAGAGCCCTCTCGTGCAGCCCATTTCGAGGCTTGGTCGATCCGGGAGCGCCGACCGCTGACCGTATTGGACCTGGACTACCGGCCGATGTTCTGGGCCGAGGAGAGCCAGGCCCGCGAGCAGGTGCGCCGAGCCCTGACGCAGGTCACGGTGGCGGTCGGCAACCGCGAGGAGTGCCGGATCGCCGTCGACGAGACCGACCCGCATCGGGCCGCCGACGCACTGTTGGATCTGGGTGTCGAACTGGCCATCGTCAAACAGGGGCCGGATGGTGTGCTCGGCAAGACCCGCCACGAATCGGTGGTGGTGCCGCCCGCGACCGTCGAGGTGGTCAATGGTCTCGGTGCCGGAGATGCCTTCGGCGGGAGTCTGTGTCACGGCCTGCTCGCCGGGTGGGATCTGGAGACCATCCTGCGCCGCGCCAATGCCGCCGGGGCCATTGTCGCCGCCCGGCTCGAATGTTCCACCGCCATGCCGACCAGCGCGGAAATCGACGCACTTGTCGAGCTGTCACCGACCGGGAGGGCCGAGCGATGAAGGTAGCCGAGCTGACCGAGGTGCGTGCGGCCGATCCCGGCGCCGTCGCCAGGGCCTTCGAGGCCAGGACGCGCCGCGGTCTGGTGCGCGGCGATGGCCGGTTGATGATCATCGCCGCCGATCATCCCGCCCGCGGCGCACTGGCGGCCGCGGGCAATCCCTATGCCATGAACAGCCGCATGGAGCTGCTGGATCGGCTGGTGACGGCATTGGCCCGGCCGGGTGTCGACGGTGTGCTCGGCACCGCGGACATCATCGAGGACCTGCTGCTGCTCGGTGCGCTCGAGGACAAGGTCGTATTCAGCTCGATGAACCGGGGTGGCATCGCGGGGGCGGATTTCGAGCTCGACGACCGGATGACCGGGTACACCGCGCGTGCGACGGCCGCGGCCGGGCTCAATGGCGCCAAGATGCTCAATCGGTTCGATCTCGCCGATCCGGGCACCCTGTCCATGATGACCGCGAGCGCCGCCGCCATCGATGAGCTCGCCGCGCTCGGCCTGGCCGCGCTGCTCGAACCGTTCATATCGCACCGGCCCGATGGTCCGGGGACAAAGGTGGTCAACGACCTGTCGCCGGATGCGGTCATCAAAAGCGTTCACCTGGCTCAGGGACTGGGCTCCACATCGGCCTACACCTGGCTGAAGCTACCCGTCGTCGCGGAGATGGAGCGGGTCATGGAGGCCACCACCCTGCCCACACTGCTGCTCGGCGGCGACCCGCAGACAGATCCGGACGATACCTACGCCCATTGGGCGAAAGCCCTTGCGCTGCCGGGAGTTCGGGGTCTGATAGTGGGCCGCACCCTGCTGTATCCACGGGACGGCGATGTCGCGGGTGCGGTCGATACGGCCGTATCGCTGGTGCGGTGATCGGCATGCACAGCAAGCATTACGTACCCGCCACCCGCAACTGCCGTGCGCCGTACACGGTGGAACTCACCCAGGAGTCGGCGGGCTGGGAGCACTGCAGTCTGCATGTCATCGAACTCGGGCCGGGACAGTCCCATCGCACCCACAGCCGCGCCGATGAGATCGTCGTCGTACCGCTGTCCGGTTCGTGCACCGTGGTCTGTGCTGGCCAGCCGTGCGAATTGGCCGGGCGCGATAGCGTTTTCGACGGCCCGACAGACTTCGCCTACATCGGCCGGGACAACTCCTACACCGTGACCACTACCAACGGCGGGCGATTCGCGCTCGGTGGCGCTCGCGCGCAACGGCAGCTCCCGTTCCGATACGTCCCCGCCGTCGATGTGCCGGTGGAGTTGCGCGGTGCGGGCAACTGCAGCCGTCAGGTACACAACTTCGCGACCGCGGACACTTTCGAGGCCGACTCGATCATCGCCTGCGAGGTGATCACGCCGGGCGGCAACTGGTCGTCGTATCCGGCACACAAACACGACGAGCTCACCGATACCGAAACCCCGCTCGAGGAGATCTACTACTTCGAATTCGCCCGTGGCGCGGATGATTCGCCGGGCTTCGGCTACCACCGCGTCTACGGAACTCCCGAGCGGCCGATCGATGTGCTCGAGGAGGTCCGCGACGGCGATGTGGTGCTGGTACCGCATGGCTACCACGGCCCGTCCATCGCCGCGCCCGGCTATCACATGTACTACCTGAACATCATGGCCGGTCCCGGACCGGAACGGGCCTGGCGGATCAGCGACGACCCGGCACAGGCGTGGCTGCGCGGCACCTGGACCGATATGGCGGTCGATCCGCGACTTCCCATGAGCGCGAAGCAGACTCGACAGTGAATCCGATTCCGGACGCCTACGCGCCGACGTAGCCAGCGAGGTGTTCGCCAGTGAGGGTGGAGCGTACGGCGACGAGGTCGGTGGGTGTGCCCTCGAAGACGATCTTGCCGCCGTCGTGGCCGGCGCCGGGACCGAGATCGATGATCCAGTCGGCATGCGCCATGACCGCCTGGTGATGTTCGATGACGATGACCGACTTGCCGGAGTCGACGAGCCGGTCGAGCAGGGCCAGCAGGTGTTCGACGTCGGCGAGGTGCAGGCCCGTTGTCGGCTCGTCGAGGACGTAGACGCCGCCCTTCTCGGTCATGTGGGTGGCCAGCTTGAGCCGCTGCCGCTCGCCGCCGGACAGCGTGGTGAGCGGCTGGCCGAGGCTCAGATAGCCGAGCCCGACGTCGGCGAGTGCCTGAATGATCTTGTGCGCCGCCGGAATCCGCGCCTCGCCGGTGCCGAAGAACTCCTCGGCCTCGGTCACCGGCATGGCCAGCACCTGGCTGATATCGCGGCCGCCGAGGTGGTAGTCCAGCACCGCTGCCTGGTACCGCTTCCCCTCGCACTCCTCGCAGGTGGTGGCGACGCCGGCCATCATCGCCAGATCGGTGTAGATGACACCGGCGCCATTGCAATTGGGGCACGCGCCCTCGGAGTTGGCGCTGAACAGCGCTGGCTTCACGCCGTTGGCCTTTGCGAACGCCTTGCGAATCGGCTCGAGCAGTCCGGTGTAGGTCGCCGGGTTGCTTCGCCGCGAGCCGCGAATCGCGCCCTGGTCGACCGAGATCACCCCTTCGCCGGCGGGGATCGAACCGTGCACGAGTGAGCTCTTGCCGGAGCCCGCGACGCCGGTGATGACGGTGAGCACGCCGAGCGGGATGTCGACGTCGACATCGCGCAGGTTGTTCGTCGTCGCCCCGCGAACCTGCAAGGCGCCGTTGGGCTTTCGCACCGTCTTCTTCAGTGCTGCGCGGTCGTCGAAATGGCGGCCGGTGATGGTGCCGCTGGTGCGCAATCCCTCGACGGTCCCCTCGAAACAGACCGTGCCGCCGCCCGCACCGGCCCCGGGCCCGAGGTCGACGACGTGGTCGGCGATGGCGATCGTCTCCGGTTTGTGCTCCACGACCAGCACCGTGTTGCCCTTGTCCCGCAGTCGCAGCAGCAGCTCGTTCATCCGCTGGATGTCATGGGGGTGCAGGCCGACGGTCGGCTCGTCGAAGACATAGGTGACGTCGGTCAGCGCGGAGCCGAGGTGGCGAATCATCTTGACGCGCTGTGCCTCACCGCCCGACAGCGTGCCCGACGGCCGGTTGAGCGAGAGGTAGCCCAGCCCGATTTCCACGAATGAGTCGAGGGTGTGCCGCAGCGAGGCGAGCAGCGGCGCCACCGACGGCTCCTTCAGCCCGCTGACCCACTCGGCGAGATCGCTGATCTGCATCGCGCAGGCGTCGGCGATACTCTTGCCCTTGATCTTCGATGCCCGGGCTTGGTCGCTGAGCCGCGTGCCGTCGCACTCCGGACAGATGGTGAAGGTGACCGCGCGCTCAACGAAGGCGCGGATGTGCGGCTGCAGCGCATCCACATCCTTGGACAGCATCGACTTGCGGATCCGCGGAATCAGGCCCTCATAGGTCAGGTTGATGCCCTCGACCTTGATCTTGGTCGGCTCCTTGTAGAGCAGGTCGTTGAGCTCTCGCTTGGTGAACTTCTTGATCGGCTTGTCCGGGTCGAAGAAGCCACAGCCGGTGAAGATCCGGCCGAACCAGCCGTCCATGCTGTAGCCGGGGATGGTGAGCGCACCCTGGTTGAGCGACTTGGCGTCGTCGTAGAGCTGGGTCAGATCGATGTCGTTGACCGAACCCCTGCCCTCGCAGCGCGGGCACATGCCGCCGGTGATGCTGAAGCTGCGGCGCTCGCGCACCGTCTGCCCGGAGCGCTCCACCGTGACCGCACCCGCGCCACTGATCGAGGCGACGTTGAACGAGAACGCCTGCGGGGAGCCGATGTGCGGCTTCCCGAGTCGGCTGAACAGGATGCGCAACATCGCATTGGCGTCGGTGGCGGTGCCGACGGTGGAACGCGGATCGGCGCCCATTCGCTGCTGGTCGACGATGATCGTGGTCGTCAGCCCTTCGAGTACGTCGACCTCCGGCCGCGCCAGCGTCGGCATGAAACCCTGTACGAAGCTGCTGTAGGTCTCGTTGATCAGTCGCTGCGACTCCGCGGCGACCGTATCGAATACCAGCGAGCTCTTGCCCGAACCGGAGATGCCGGTGAAAACCGTCAGCCGGCGCTTGGGGATCTCGATGCTGATGTCCTTGAGGTTGTTCACGCGAGCGCCGACCACGCGGATGAGATCGTGGCTGTCGGCAACCTGGGGTGCGGGCGATTGCGTGTCCGTCTTCTTGGCCATGCTGATCGTGTCTCCATCTGTTGCGCGGGCCGCCTTCGCGGGCTCCTACGGAGTCGCCTGGCTCGATCCAACCAGCTTCGAGCAGTGCGTTCGGTTGTTCTTTTCTCGGCGCGGGGCGCGGCAACTGTTTGCTTGCCGGTGGCAGACGATGGCCGCCACCGGCACTGTCCTTGGCTATGCGCCCAGCCGTCCGCGCAGGTCGGGGTGGTGATTGCCGGACTAAAGGCCCGATACAGCTGCCGGATAGCTCAGCGCAGTTGCTGGATGCGGACCATATTGCCCGCGGGGTCGCGGAAGGCGCAGTCGCGGATGCCGTACGGCTGCTCGGTCGGTTCCTGGACGACCTCGGCGCTATCGCTGGCCTGCAGCTTCTCGAAAACGCCGTCGAGGTCCTCGGTGGCCAGGTTGATGCTGGCGTAGGTGCCCTTGGCCATCATTTCGGTAATGGTGCGGCGCTCGTCGTCGGTGATACCGGGGTCGGCGGCGGGTGGATGCAGAACGATGGACGTGGGCTGGCCTACGGGGCCGACCGTGATCCAGCGCATCCCGTTGTATCCGACGTCGTTGCGGACCTCGAAGCCGAGAGTGTCGCGATAGAAGGCCAGGGCGGCGTCCGGGTCGTCCTGCGGGAGGTAGGTCTGGTGAATGGTGATGTTCATGACGATCACGCTAGTTGCGACGCGCTAACCTGCGCTTCTCGATTCCTGATCGGTCTGGTCACCTGTTTCGCCACGCAGGACGGCATCCCCTCCGTCGCGCGGGCCTGCTGCTCGCGATAGACGCTGGGCGGCACGCCGACGAGTTCGGTGAAGCGGGTGCTGAAGGTACCCAGCGACGAGCAGCCGACGGCGAAACAGACCTCGGTGACGCTCAGGTCGCCACGACGCAGCAGCGCCATCGCCCGCTCGATGCGCCGCGTCATCAGATAGGCGTAGGGCGGCTCGCCATACGCGAGTCGGAACTGGCGACTGAGGTGCCCGGCCGACATATGCGCGTCGCGGGCGAGCGCCTCGACGTCCAGCGGCTGCGCGTACTCCCGGTCGATTCGGTCGCGGACGCGACGCAGCCGCGCGAGATCGCGTAGGTGATCCTCCGTTGCTGGTCTGCTGGTCACCTAGCAGATCGTGCCATATCGAAAGTTCGGCGGTCGAGTGCTGGCCGGTCTCGGCAGTGAGTACTTCGATGAGTACTTCGGCGGATTCGGTTGGCGATGGGGCGGCCATAGCGTGGGTGGTGTCAAATCCCGAAGCGTCGGAAGGATATCGACGATGACTTATCCCGGAAACTCGGCCTGGCAGCGCAGCGAGAACGCTCGCCACATGGCGTGGGCGCGTCAGTCCACGGCGGATGCCCATCGGCTCTCGCGCCGCTATTCGACCTCGCCCGGCTGGCGCATCGCGAATGTGGTTGCGGCGCTGGTAGTCGTCGGGGTGCTCGTCGTCGCCGCACCCTTCGTGCTGGCGATCCTGAGCGTCGTCGGTTGGTAGCCGCCTCAGGTGGTGCCCGCGCTCATACCGCCGGAGATGGTGATGGCTTCGCCGTTGAAGTGACGGCCGTGTTCGCCGACCAAAAGCAGGATCATTTCGGAAACCTCCTGCGGCACGATCAGATCGCCGTTGGGAGGTGCGGTGGCGAACATGGCTTCCACGTCCTCGAGGGTGGGATTCTCGATATCGGGCACCATGGCGGAGTACATCGCCGGGTTCATGATCATATCGGTGCGCACACCGGCCGGTAGCACCGCGTTGACGGTGATGCCGTGCGGAACCAGTTCGTGCGCAAGCGATTTCACCAAACCGATCACGCCCCATTTCGCTGCCGCGTAGTGGCCGGAATTCGCCGCACCCATGCGGCCGACAATGGACGAGGTGGCGACGATTCGGCCGGAGCGGCGTTCGATCATGTGCGGCACCACGGCACGAAAGCTGTGGAAGACACCGGTCAGGTTGACATCGATCATGTCCTGCCACATCTGCTCGTCCATCTCGGCGATGGGCGCACCGGAGGCGATCCCCGCATTGGCGAGCAGGATGTCGATCCGGCCGAACTCGGCTATGGCGCGTTCGGTGACCGCGTCCATCTCGGATCGGCTGCGCACATCGGCTCTGACCGCCACGCAACGCCGTCCGGTCTCCTCGACCAGCTTGACGGTCTCGGCGAGATCGTCCTCGGAACTCAGCGGATACGGCACGCTGCCGATCGGCTCGGCGATATCGCAGAGCACGATATCGGCGCCCTCGGCGGCCAAAGTGACCGCATGCGAACGCCCTTGACCGCGTGCGCCGCCGGTGATCAGCGCGACTTTGTCGTCCAGCTTTCCCATCTGCGTCCCCTCTCGACTCCGCAGTCCCATGGTTACACGATCGGCCGACGCGTCGTACTGCGATCGGCCGTTGACCCGGCACCGCGTATCAGCTTGCGGCCCATCCCGACCAGCGGATGACATCGATGGCGACGACCGGGCCGGGTGGCGGCTGGGTCAGATACACCGGATAGCGTGCGGCGAGTAGCTGTTGGGCCAGTAGTGCTTCGGAGTCGTCGGTGATGCGCGCGGTGCCATCCGCTCGGGACCACCACAGATGCGTCCAATCGTCGCTGTAGTGATCGGCGAGAACGGCAACCGCGGGGTTCGCGGCGATATTCGCCAAGCGGCGCAGCGCGGTCGTCGTCTTGGGCTTCGCATCGACCGCGGTGTAGATGATGTCGTCGGCGACCGCGAATACGATCGGAACGAGGTGCGGACGCAGGTCTGCCGTCACGGTGGCGAGGCGGGCTACCGGTTCCGCCATGAACCGTTCGCGCGCCACCTTCGCGGTCAGTCGCACCGCACCCCTCCTGCCTGCCGGGCGGCCAGAAAGTCATCGACGATGCGGGTGCAATCGGCGCGATCGTCGCGTTCCAGGCCCGCGAGTTTCGCGAGGAGGATCGGGCCGACGAGCTGCAGCAGCGCGAGTTCGGTGTCGTAGTCGGCGAATTGTGCTGCGGTATCAGCGTTTCCGAGCACGGCTTCGAATGGGGCGCGGTGCTGCTCGATGAATCGATGACGCAGGTCGGCCAGTGCGGAGCCCCGATCTGCTACCTCGGGGCTCAGCGCAAGCCAGGCCAAGGTGGTGAGTTGCAGCGGTGCCTCATTGATGAGTCCGGCCTGGTGGTAAAGCAATTCGACGAGCCGAGTGCGCAGCGGTCCGGTGGTCGGGGCCTCGGCTGGCGGCGGCAGCAGTCGCTCGAACGTCGCGGCGAGCAACTGGGTGCTGCTGTCGAAGTGTCGATAGAGGGTGGTACGCGCGACCTTCGAAGTGCGGACCACCGCATCGATGGTGACCGCTTCGATACCGCCGGACAGCAGCAGTTCGGCCGCCGCGTCCAGTAATCGGTTGCGGGACCGTATCTTTCGCGGATCTTCGGATTCCTGGCCGGCCATCTCCAACGAAGTCTATCGCAACCATGGAGTCATATGCTACTGACAGTAGCGTAGCGATACCGATAGTATCGTTTCGGTGGAAGGAGCGCCATGGAGAGGGTCGAGATCCGGGAAGCGCCGCGCCTGCCCTGGTCACTGTGGTGAACGCTGGCGGTGTCCTGTCTGGCCGTAGCGCTGATGGTCGCCTCCATGGTGGCGCTGTACACGGCGTTGCCGAGCATTGCCGTCGATATCGGCGCCAGCCATGTCTCCGAATCCTATGCCGCGGCACTGGAACTGGCCGGCCGCTCGGGTCCGGTCGCGGAACCGTTCCGCCAATTCGCCGAGGCCGCCTTCGTGCACGGCATCTCGCAAGCGGCCTTCGTACTCGGGTGCGTCGTCCTGGTCGGCGCGGTTCCGATTGCGATCTGGTCGCCCGGTCGTAATCGTCGCTGACCTCGATCGGCGGACGGACGTGCGGGCCGTACGATGCCAGCTGATCCCGTCATTCGAGTCTCGAAGGGGCGTCACCGATGCCGACCGACCAGCTCGTCACCAAATTCCGCGCCGTCGATACCACGGCCATCTGCGACGCCGATAAGTCGACGCGAGTGCTGGACAGCGCGATTCGACCGAGATCCGCCGAGCCGCGCATCTTCGGCCCCGCCTTCACCGTCCGCTGTCGTGGCGACTTCCTCGCGGTCTTGCGGGCCGTCGAGACGGCCGCTCCCGGCGATGTCCTGGTGGTCGATGGCGACGGGGCCGATATCGCCTTCGCCGGAGAGTTGTTCGCCCGTGGCGCGCTGGTGCGCGGCCTCGGCGGCATCATCGTCGACGGCGGGTACCGCGATATCGGCTATGTGCGCGACTGCGCGCTGCCGGTGTACAGCCGATTCGTTACCCCGATGGCGGGCACCACTTCTCAACTCGGCCAGTTGCAGATCCCGGTGCGCTGCGGCGGTGTCGAGGTGGCTCCCGGTGATCTGATCCTGGCCGACGCGGAAGGAGTCATTGTCGTTGATCCCGAGCGGATCGAGCCATTGCTCGATGCGGCGGCAGCGGTCAAGGAAGCCGAAACAAAACTTGTCGCGCTGCTCGACGCCGGAGCGACGCTCAGCGACGGACTGAACGTCGCCGAGCACACCGCCGCACTCGAACGCGGCGAACCCTCGGCACTGCGGTTCCTGGTCTGACGGCCCGTAGGATTGGCGGCTGTGTCCGCACCCGAATCGCTCGCCGAGGTCCGTGCCCGTATCGATGCCGTTGACGCGGAGTTGATCCGTTTCCTGGCGCAGCGCCAGAGCCTGGTGCGGTCGGCGGCGGCGTTCAAGACCGATGAACACGCCGTCCGCGCGCCGGATCGGGTTGCGCAGGTGGTGGCGTTGGCCCGCGAGCGTGCCACGGCGGCGGGTCTGGCCCCCGCCGTCGCGGAGTCGGTCTGGCGGGCCATGATCGATGCCTTCATCGAACTCGAACTCACCGAGCAGGCCGCGCTGCGACAGCGCTGATCTCGCGACACGGCCGTAGTGAGTCGGTCGTCGCTGCACGCACGTTGACTCGAGTGTCAGAGGCGTCGAGTCGAGCGGCGGAGCGTAATCCATTGCCACCAACTGGGCTTGGCTGATGGTGGCGCAATAGGTGCGCTCGGCGGGGTTGCTTTCGGCTGCCTATTTCGGCGCGCGGTGGTTCGGTCACTGCGCCACTGCGCGACAACCTCTTCGGTATTCACCGGTCCGACCCGAACATAGGGTCCGTGCGGCATTCGAAGCCAGTCCACGATGCGCTGGTTCAGCTCCGATATCGTTTCGCGAACCTCGCGCTCGGAAGCCATATCCCGCACCAATTCCGGGAGTTCCTCGATATCGCGGCGCAGTATCAGGGATGGGGGCAGCAGGCCGTCCGCACGCACTCCTTCGCCGTGCAAGTAGCTCTTCAGCCACCAGTTCTCGTCATCGACGGAGTTCGGAATCGGTTTGCCCGCGCCGCGGAGGTTGTCGAATTCGCCGCGTTCGGTGGCCTCGCGGATCTGTTTGTCGATCCACGATTCAAAGGTGACACCGAGGGGTTTGCGCTCGGTCATGGCGATCGCTTCGACGCAACGTCCATACCGCCAGTCTACGGAGGTCCAGGGGCAGTCGGGATCGCTGCCGGAGCGGTGCTCCGATCAATCGGTCAGCCCGAGTCTGCTGGTAAGTATGTCTCCCATGACCAGCCATGTCCTCGCAATCGATCTCGGCAAGACCGGCTGTCGCGGTTCATTGCGGCTCGATGGCAGCCAGACGGGCTATGCCGAAGCGCCGGGTGCGCCGGGACTCGCCCATGCGACGGGAATCGCCGAGGCGGAACGAGCGATCCGTGCGGTCATGGACCAGATATCGCCGATGCCGAGCGCTTTCACGCTGTCGGTCGGCGCTGCCGGTGCCGCATCGGCCCCGGATGCGGCCGCCTTCCTGGCTCGCCGCCTTGCCGAGTTCGCTGACGCGGTGGCGGTCACCTCCGACGCGGTCACCGCACACGCCGGGGCGCTCGGCGGATCGCCCGGTGTGGTGCTGGCGATCGGAACCGGAGCCGTGGCGACGGCGGTGGACGCGGCGGGCGGGTTCACCAGGGTCGACGGCTGGGGACCGCAACTCGGCGACGAGGGCAGCGGCGGCTGGATCGGCCTGGAAGGTCTGCGCGCGGCATTGCGCGCCCACGATGGCAGGGGTCCGCAGACCGTCCTGGCCGAGAAGGTCGGCGAACACTACAGCATCGACCTGGACGCGTTGCCGAAATTCCTTGGTGAGCACGATAATCCGGCTTTAGCTGCCGCCAGCTTCGCACCCATCGTCGCGGCCGCCGTGGACGACACCGCGGCAGCGATCATGGCGACCGCCGCCCGCGCACTCGGCCGCACCGTCCGCGCTGCCATCGAACGGTCCGGCCTGCGTCCGCCGGTCCCCTATGCGATCACCGGCGGACTCACCAAACTCGGTGCGCCACTGCTGGACCCGCTCGACCGGCAGATAGCCGACGTGATCGAGCGCCGCGACCCGCTCGGTGATCCGATCGACGGCGCGGCCCTGCTCGCCCTCGACCGGACCACCGCGCTCGAAGCCCTGGTCACCCGAATTGTCTGACAATCATTGACAGATCGTATGTAACCGCTGACACTTATTTTCATTCCCGTCCGCTGCGTCACCGGGGAGCTGCGTTGAACGCACTCGATCTCGCCGTCATCGTCATCTATCTCGTCGCCGTCGCGTGGATCGGCCTGCGGCTGTCCGGAAAGCAGAAGTCCAGCAGCGACTATTTCGTCGGTGAAGGCCGAATGCCGTGGTGGACGGTGTGTTTCTCGGTGGTGGCCACTGAAACCAGTGTGCTCACCGTCATCTCGATTCCCGGCGGCGCGTACACCGATCAGGCCTTCGGAAATGTCGAGCTGGCCGTCGGTTACATCATCGGGCGCACGATAGTGGCGATAGTGCTGATCCCGCTGTACAAGCGCGGCGGGTTCGTCAGCGCCTACCAATACCTCGAGCTGCGCTTCGGTCGCTACCTACAGGGCGTGGCATCAGTGACCTTCGTGTTCACCCGGCTGCTCGCCGAGGGCGTGCGACTGTTCGCCTCCGCCATTCCGATCAAGTTGCTGCTCAGTGAGTTCGGGCTCGACTTCGGCTACGACGCGATCATCATCGCGCTGACACTGCTCACCGTCATATACACCTACCTGGGCGGCATCAAGGCGGTGATCTGGACCGATGCGCTGCAGATGGGCCTCTACCTCACCGGTGCGCTCATCGCGATCGGTGTGCTCACGGGTCACGTCGGGGCCTCGGGGTGGTCGGATGCGTTGCACGCAGGCAAGTTCCGTGTCTTCGATACCGATTTCGGAATTGCGCACATACTGACCAGCACCTTCGCACTCCCGACGGCGATTATCGGCGGGGCGATCTTCGCGATGGCCTCACACGGTTCCGATCAGTTGATCGTGCAACGGATCCTGGCGACGCGGTCGTTGCGGGACAGTCAGAAGGCGATGATCGGTTCGGGCATCTTCGTTGCCATCCAGTTCGCCGCATTCTCCCTGGTCGGTGTGCTCCTGTGGTCCTACAACGGCGGAAAGACGGCCAAAGAACTCGGGCTGGCCAGTGCGGACAGCCTGTACCCCAATTTCATTCTGCACGGCCTGCCGGTGGTGATCTCCGGGTTGCTCGTCGCCGGAATCCTCGGCGCGGCAATGGGTTCGCTGTCCTCGGCCCTGAATTCCATGGCGAATTCGACGGTCGCCGATATCGTTCGCAGCTTCTCACGCCGGACGCTCCCCGATGACACGCTGCTGCGGCTCGCTCGGGTGATGACCCTGGTCTGGGCGGCGCTGATGGCATTGTTCGCGATGGGTTTCAGCGCGACGACCGGCAATGTGTATCTGACGGCACTCACCATCGCCGGATACACCTACGGCGCGCTGCTCGGCGCGTTCCTGCTCGGGCGGCTGGTGTCGCGCGCGAACCAATTCGACGCGATCGTGGCGTTCATCGCCACGGTGATCGTGATGACGTTCGTGGTGCGGGTCGTCAAGATCGATGTCACGGTTGCGGGGAAGGTGGTCGAAAAGGGTATCGCGGCACAGTGGTTGGTGCCGATCGGTGTGCTCGTGACCCTGGTGGTCGGGGCGATCGCGAGTCTGTTCCATCCCGCGTCCACGCCGCGAGAGCCGGAACCTGTTGCGGCGGTGGCGTAATGCGCGTCATCGGGTTGATGTCGGGGACGTCGCACGACGCGATCGATGCCGTCGGCGCGGATATCGTCGTGCGGGACGAGACCGTGCACGTCGAACTCATCGGACAGCTCAGCCGACCGTATCCGGGCTCGTTGCGATCGGAACTCATTGCCGCGCTGCCGCCGGCTTCGGTCGATATGGCGACCGTGTGCCGACTGGATACCGCGATCGGTCTGGCCTTCGCGGATGCGGCCGACGCCGCGATGGGCGAATTCTTCGGCGGCAGTGCCGATCTCGTCGCATCGCACGGTCAGACCGTTTACCACTGGGTGTCTCACGGAACGACCCGCGGCACGTTGCAGCTCGGTCAGCCCGCTTGGATCGCCGAACGCACCGGAGTACCGGTCGTCAGCGACTTTCGCTCGCGCGATATCGCCGCGGGCGGACAGGGCGCGCCACTCGTCGGGCTCTTCGATGTGCTGTGGCTGGCCGGACGCCCCGGGCCTGCGGCGGCACTGAATATCGGCGGGATCGCCAATGTCACCGTCACCGGTGATCAGCCGATCGCCTTCGATACCGGACCCGGCAACGCGCTGATCGATGCCGCGGTCGAACGCGGCACCGGCGGTGTGGAGCATTTCGATCGCGATGGCATCCGCGCCGCGCGCGGGAAGGTAGACCCGCGGTTGCTGGAAACGCTTCTCGCGGAACCCTATTACCGCGCACCGGCACCCAAGACCACCGGGAAGGAGCTGTTCAACCATGCCTATCTGGAGCGCGTGTTGGACGGCCGTACCTTATCCGCCGACGATATTGTCGCGAGTGTGACCGAGCTGACCGCACGCACCATCGCCGACGCCCTCGCGCCGCTGCGCCCGACCGAAGTCATCGCCTCGGGCGGCGGAACTCGCAATCCCACCTTGATGGCGCTGCTCGGCGCGAACCTGGACGGCGCGAAACTGTGCACTTCAGATGAACTCGGACTTCCCTCGGCCGCGAAGGAGGCGACCGCATTCGCTGTACTCGGGTTCCTCACCGCACACGGCCTGGCGGGCAGCCATCCCGCCTGTACCGGGGCGAGACGCGCGGCAGTACTCGGATCGATCACCCCGGGAGCGGCCGGGTTCACGCCGTCCGCCGCGCCGACCACCGTCCCCCGACGACTCAGGGTGAACGATGTCCGAGGGTGATGACGTGCGCACTCGCCTGCTTTCGGCGCTGCCCCGGCTGACACCGACCGCCCTGCGCGTCGCGCAGGTGATCCGGCACGATCCGGGCGCCGCCGCACAGCTGACGGTGAGCCAACTCGCCGAGCGGTCGGGTACCAGTACCTCCGCGGTGGTACGGCTGGCCAAAACGCTGGGCTACGAGGGGTATCCGCAGCTGCGGCTCGCGCTGGCCGCGGTCGGTGGCGAGGAGGGATCGCCTGTCTTCGCCACCGATATCGATGCCGATGACGAGCTGTCGAAGGTGCTGCACAAGCTCACCGCCTTCGAAACCGAGGGCATGGTCGCGACCGCGGAGCTCGCCGATCCCGCGACGATGGAGTCCGTTGTCGACGCACTGGTGGGTGCGCGGCGCGTGCTGCTCGTCGGCATCGGCGCTTCCGGGCTGGTCGCGATGGATATGGCACAGAAGCTGACCCGCATCGGAATGTGGTGCGCCGCATGCACATCCGAGGATGATGCGCTGGTGCAGGCCAGTCTGCTGCAGGCGGGTGATGTGAGCGTCGCGTTCTCGCATTCTGGCGAAACCGCCGCGGTCGTCGAAGCGGTGCGCCGATCCGCCGAAGCGGGCGTGACCACGGTCGCCGTGACGGCCGGAACGCATTCCGGACTCGCGAATTCCGCCAGGCACACGGTGTTGGTCGCGGGGCGCGAAGACGGATTCCGTTCCGCGGCAATGGCCAGCCGCATGAGCCAGCTGCTCATTGTCGACGCGCTGTACGTCGGGGTTCTGCAACGCACACCGTCCGCCGCCAAGGCCCTGCGCCGCACCTACGAGGCGGTGGCCGATCGCCGAACCAAGGAGGCCGAATGACACTCGTGACACCGGTGGCGCGGTGACCGAAATCGGCTCGCTGACAACGGAAGCGGTCAATCCGCGCACCTCCACACTGGACTCGATGCCGATCGATGAGCTGCTGCGCGCCATGAACGCCGAGGACGCCGGTGTGGCTTCGGCGGTGGCGCAGGCGATTGCGGAGATCGCGCGTGCGGTCGAGTCGATCGGCGAAGCACGGCGGCGTGGCGGCCGACTGATCTATGTCGGCGCGGGCACCAGTGGTCGTCTCGGCGTACTCGATGCGGTGGAATGCCCGCCGACCTTCGGCACCGATCCCGGCGAGGTGCTGGGGATCATCGCGGGCGGACCGCAAGCATTCCTGCGCGCGGTCGAGGGCGCCGAGGACGATCCGGCCCGCGCCGCCGCCGACCTGACCGCGATCGAACTTACCCGCGACGATGTGGTCGTGGCACTGACCGCGAGCGGACGAACCCCCTACGCCATCGGTGCGTTGCGGCATGCCCGCTCGATCGGTGCCGCGACGGTCGCCATCTCGTGCAACCGCAATGCCGAGGCCAGCGCGCACGCCGACGTCGGTATCGAAATCGACACCGGCCCCGAGGTTTTGACCGGTTCCACCCGCCTGAAAGCGGGCACGGCACAGAAGATGGTGTGCAATATGCTCTCCACCGCCGCCATGGTCCGAGCTGGCAAGGTCTACGGCAATCTGATGGTGGACGTGAAGCCGACCAACGCCAAACTCATCGACCGTGCCCGCCGCATCATCGCCGAAGCAACCGAAGCCGATCCCGCCACGGCCGCAGCACTTTTGGAAGCGGCCGACGGCCACGTCAAAACCGCCATCGTCATGCGCCTGGCCGGAGTAGACGCACCAGCGGCACGCCAACTTCTGCACGACGCGGACGGCCGGGTGCGCGACGCCATCAGCTAGATCCTGCTCCTACGCCACGGGATGGTTCAGTGATACTCGGGCGTCGGCGGAATCGGCTTGCCGTCCGCCACCGCCGTCACCACCGCGTCGGCATCGGCGGCGCGGTACTCCTCGCCGTATACCGCACCGTCGCGGCGCGGGGCCTCCATGACCGCGGCGGCCGCGGTCGCACCGAGATCGACCGGCACGAAACCGGCGTCGGAAATGAGCCCGGCCACGATCAGCTTGGCTTCCGCATCGTCACCGCAGAGCCACTGCACCACCCGGTCATCGCCGACTCGGTGGGCAGCCGCGGCCTGGAAGCCCGAGGTCAGCGTGTTGAACGACTTGGTGTAGCGCGCGCCGGCCATCCGCTCGGCATTGAACTGCGCGGCCGTGGCACCTTCGGGTGGCTGCGGCGCACCGAACTGATTCGTGGTGTCGATGACGATCTTGCCCGCGAGGGATCCCGCCTGCGCCAACGCCTCCGGCAATACCGGCCACGGCACCGAAATCACCACGACATCGGAGATCGCGACTGTCGCGTCGGGTGCACCGACCGTGACGCCGCGCCCGATGTCGGCGGCCAAGGCCGTGAGCGTGTCCGGATTCCGGCTGAAGGCCAGTTGGACCTGGTGCCCCGCCATGGCCAGTTGGCGGGCGATACCGCCGCCGATCCGGCCCGCGCCGATGATGCCGATTCTCATACCACTCCTCGGTAGCCGAAATTCTCCCGACGCACGGTTGGAACTGCGCGGGGCCAATCGTTTTCGACGCTACCCTGGCTCACAGTTCCGCGGCCCGGCGGAACGCCGTGTCGGCAATTCGGAGGCACCATGTTGTCCCTGCAGGAGATTTCGGACCGTTTGGAGATCGAGGACCTCATGGTCCGGTACTCGCATGCGGTCGACACCCAACAGTGGGATCTGCTCGATGATGTCTTCACCGCCGATGCGCATATCGACTATTCGGCGATGGGCGGCGCGGTGGGAGATCTCGAATCGACGAAGAAATTTCTCGCCACCGTCATGCCGAACTTCCTCGCGTTCCAACATCTGATCAGCAATTCGTCGATCACCGTCGATGGTGACACCGCCACCGGGCGCACCATGTGTCACAACCCGATGCTGGTCTCGACCGGTGACGGTCAACAGAGTCTGATGCTGTGCGGGCTCTGGTATCTCGACACCTTCGAACGTCTCGATGGCCGGTGGCGGATCAAGCGGCGGGTCGAGGAGAAGAGCTTTATGTTCGTCGCGCCGGGTACTGCCTGAATGCGAACCGAGGCCCCCGGATTCGGGAGCCTCGGTTCCATTGTGGTCATTCGTGTTGGCATTTGTCGCCGCCGCACGAGCAGGTGCCGCCCTCCTGGCAACCGCACCGGCAGTCGGGACCGCAGGCACAGGGCGCAACGCTGGGAACCATCGCAGGGCCTTTCCGAAGTAGGGATTGCTGCCTGAGAACACCATCGAGATATAGCCGGAAAGCATAGTCGCGCTTTATTCGATCCGGTTGCGCGGACCATAACGGTCGCGATGGCCTCAGCCGATCTTGCGCGCAACGGCGAAGACCCGCCGGAACGGCAGCCAGGTGGTGCCGTCGAGTTGGCGCGGGTAGGCCGCGCGCAGCAGCGGCGCCAGCTGTGCGGTGAACTCCTGCCAGGCCGTATCGTCGAGTGCATCGCGAACCGGGCGCAAAGCGGTTCCGGTGACCCATTCCAATACCGGATCCTCCCCCGACAGCCGTTGCAGGTAGGTCGTCTCCCAGGCGTCGACCTCGGCTCCGGCCAGAGTGAGCACCTGCGCGTATCCGCTGGGGTCGAGCACATCGCGCGGCTGCAGGATGCCCGCGGGCGCGAGCCGCTCGCGCCATCCGTCGCGGGCCGCGAGTTCCCTGATCGCGCGATGGGAGGGCGCGTCGAAGTTGCCCGGAACCTGCAACGCGAGCCAGGCGCCCGTGGGCAGTGCACTCAGCCACTGCGGCAGCAGGGTCGTATGCGTCGGCACCCACTGCAGTACGGCATTGGTGATGACGACATCACTATCTGGGGCCGGTTGCCAGTCCTCGACCGCGGCGAGTGTCGCGTCGATGCCGAGACCGCGTGCCGCGGAGACCATTTCGGGTGACGAGTCGGAGGCCTCGATAATCGCTCTCGGCCAGCGTTCGGCCAGCGAAGCGGTGAGATGTCCGGGGCCACAGCCGAGATCGACGACACGGCGTGGATCCTCGGCCCCAATCCGACCCAGCAGATCGAAGAACGGACGCGAGCGGTGGTCATCGAAGGCCAGATACTTCTTGGGATCCCACATCGGCAGCTCCAGTCGTCGACTCAACCAAACCGTACGTACGTACTGTATTCCTCCGAATGTCCGTCCGGCAAGTGTGCCGGAATTTCGAGCCCACCATCGCGGTTGCTGCCGGAGACGCTGTGAACGATGGGAGCCAAGTGAACGATTTCAACGCGCAAGTGATCGACGAGTTCCGCGCGAACGACGGCAAGGTCGGTGGCATGTTCGAGGGTGCCCGGATGGTGCTGATCACGACGACGGGCGCCAAGTCCGGCCGCCAGGTCACCAGCCCGCTGGTCTACCTCCCGGACGGCGAGCGCATCGTGCTCATCGCCTCGAACGGCGGCGCGGACAAGCATCCGGCCTGGTACCACAATCTGCGTGCGAATCCCGAGTTCACCGTGGAGATCGGCACCGAGAGCTACCCCGCGAAAGCCGAGGTGGTGACCGGTACCGAACGCGACGAACTGTATGCGCGAATGGTCGAGATCATGCCGGGGTTCGGCGAATACCAATCCAACACGTCCCGGGTGATTCCGGTCCTCGCGGTGTACCGCCAGGCGGCCTGACTCGCAGATACGCCGCGACCACGCAGGGTCGCGGCGCATCCACGCCGATCTCGATGTGGCACTGCATATTCGGCTGATCAGGATTTGTCGCCGAACCACCGGCGCAGCGCTTCGAGCAGCCCGGCGTGCGCACCGCAGTCCGCGGCCCAGGCCACATAGCCGTCCGGGCGGATCAGTAGCGTGGAAAGTTCCTGTGGTGCAACAGGTTTCGCCGTGACGATGCGCACCGTATCGGACCACGGCGCGGCGATCGCGCGGAGTTCCTCGGAATCGTTGAGGTCCAGTAGGATCGCACGCCCGTCGGTGCAGTGCGCACCGAGCCGACTGCCGTCGGAGAGTTCGATATCCGGTGTGACCGCGCCGATCAGGCCGTGTCCGGCGCCGAGGTCGTAGCGGTGCAATACGCCGGAGATCTTCTTGAAGATGGCTGTCGCGCCGTCACGGGTCGCGAGCAGATCGGTCATCACACCGCGTAATGCTCTGCTGCGCTGGTCGAGTCGCATCAGCGGGATCTGCGCGCGGGTCCACTCCAGCACCCACGCACCGACCGGATGCCGTTCGGTGGTGTAGGTATCGAGCAGAGTTTCGCGCACATCGCCGCGCACCACGGCGGCCAGTTTCCAGCCGAGGTTGACCGCGTCGCCGATGCCGAGATTGAGGCCCTGTCCGCCGAACGGCGAATGCACATGGGCCGCATCGCCCGCCAGCAGCACACGACCGTTGCGGTAGTCGGTGACCTGGCGGGTGTTATCGGTGAACCGGGTCGCGGAATGCACGGCGGTGATCTCGACCGGCACACCCGAGACCGCGCGCAGGCTGGCCTGCAATTCGGCCGCGGTCACCGGCGCGGTGCGGTCGGCGGGCGGGCCGTCGAGCTCCACCGTGACGAAACGACCCGGCATCGGGCCGTTGACATAGATGCCGTTGTCGGTGGAGTTCCAGCCGGGCCGCAGCTGCTCCGCACCGGTCATCTCGACCAGCGCTTGATGTCCGGTGATCTCGGGATCCAGCCCCGGAAAGTCGAATCCGGCCTGCTTGCGGACCGTGCTGCGGCCGCCGTCGCACCCGACCAACCAGTCCGCGCGGACGGTGTTGTCGCCGACGCGAAGGGTGACACCGGTTCCGTCGTCTTCGAATGCGGTCAGCTCGACGCCGCGACGGATCTGGACACCGAGTGCGGCGGCGCGCCGGGCCAGGATCGCTTCGATCCCCTGCTGGGCCACCATGACCGCCTCGGCGCCCGGGCCCAATTCGGCGAAAGCCGGGTCGTCGAAGTCGACATCGGACGTCTTGAGCATGATGCCCGCGAAATGACCGGCGAACGGCAGCCGCTGAGTGGTCACCTCGGGGCTCAGATATGTACTGGCGGTGCGAATGCGCTCCAGTGCCGCGTTCTGCTGTTCGAGCAGATCGGGCAGCAGTCCGCGCCGGTAGAAGGCCTGGGCGGTCGGCACATTGATCGCACCGGCCTTGATGGTCATATCGGGTTCGGTCAGCCGTTCGACCACCAGCACATCCACACCGCCGAGGCGCAGTTCGCAGGCCAGCATCAGTCCGACCGGTCCGGCTCCCGCGACGACCACATCGAATGTCTCGTTCATGAATCCGACTCTGCCGTTCGATGATTGCGGAGGTCTTGCGTCGGCTTGCGTGCGCCTTGCGTCGGTCCCGCGGTGCTGGTGGCCGGTGCAGGCCTGCGCAAGCCGCACATCCTCGGCTATTCCGAAGTTGTGCGAGCTGGTGGATTCTGTGGTCTGGCGGCGGTGCGGCGTAGAGAATCGAGTCGGACGAAGGAGACCCATGGAACCGATTGTTTCCGTCACCGGCGGCAAGATTCGTGGCCGGACGACCGATGGAGTGAGCGCATTTCTCGGAGTGCCGTACGCGGCCGCGCCGGTCGGGCCCGCGCGGTTTCGACTGCCGACGCGGGTGCCGGACTGGCAGGGTGTTCGGGATGCGCTCACCCATGGCGCCACCTGTGTGCAATCGCCCTATCCCCCGCCGATTCATGCGCTGATCGGCAGTGACGGGATACCGGGCGACGAATATCTGAATGTCAATGTGTGGACGCCGGATCCGGGTGGTTCGGGACTGCCGGTCATGGTGTGGATTCATGGCGGCGCCTACGTCCGGGGTTCCAATGCCAGGGCGATCTATGACGGTGCGGGGTTCGCGCGCGATGGGGTCGTGCTGGTTTCGATCAACTATCGGCTCGGCATCTCCGGATTCGCGGCGGTGGCGGACGCTCCGCTCAACCGCGGACTGCACGATCAGTTGTTCGCTCTGCGGTGGGTGCAGGAGAACATCGAAGCGTTCGGCGGGGATCCGAACCGGGTCACGATATTCGGTGAATCGGCGGGCGGGATGAGCGTGGCGACGCTGATGGCTTCGCCGCTGTCGCGCGGATTGTTCCGGCAGGCGATCATGCAGAGCGGCAATGGCTCCGCGGCGGTCGCCGCCGAAGATGCGCGCAAGCTGGCCGGTGAACTGGCCACCATGCTCGGGATCAATGCCGTCGCAGACGATTTCGGTCGGCTCGGCCCCGAGGGAATTCGCGCCGCGCAGGATAGGCTCACGCTCGAGTTGATGAGCGATCCGGATCCGGAGCGCTGGGGTTCGTCGATCATCGCGAGCGGCCTTGGCATCATGAGTTTGCTTCCCGTGATCGATGGTGAGGTGGTCGAGGGCAGGCCGCTCACCGTGCTCGGCGAGCAGCCCGATCGGGCCATGCCGTTCATCGCGGGATGCACTGCGGAGGAATTTCGCTTCTTCACGGTGCCGACCGGTGTCGGGGCTGGAATCACCGCGGAGACATTGCCTTTCGTCCTCACCCGCTATGGGTTGGACCCCGCCCTCGCGGATATCTATGGAGCCAACCGCCCGGCAGCCGCCCCCGCGGATATCTTCGCCGCGATAGTCACTGATCGGGCCTTCCGTTCCGATACCTTGCACCTAGCGCAATCGATCGCCACCGCGGGCGCGCCGACCTACGCCTACGAGTTCGCTTGGCCGTCGGGCATCGACGGGCTCGGCGCATGTCACGTACTGGAGGTGCCCTTCGTCTTCGATGCGCTCGACGGCGCACATGCACTGACCGGTCCCAACCCACCCCAGCCGCTCGCCGACGAAATCCATTCGGCGTGGGTGGCCTTCGCCGAACACGGCGATCCCGGATGGCCGCGGTTCCAGCCAGATACCCGGCTGGTGCGGATCTTCAACAGCCCGGAATCGGTCGACGTCAGTGATCCGCGTGAAGATGAGTTGGCGGCGTTGCGGAAGTCGGTCGCCTAGGGCAGGGGCTCGCCGCTGGAAGAGAGGTTGTGCGTTCGCTTCGCACAGTTGCTGAGAGCGTGGGTAACTCCCGACAGGTGGACATTGCCGCGAATACGGCAACTGTTTCAGCTTCGTCCTGCGGAAACGTGCTGCGACTCGCAGCGATATGCGGTGGTGTCTTCGCCGTTGTCAGGTGGGCACTGTCCGTGTGCCGCATCATGTTCTAAGGTTGGTGTTCGCGACTGGCGTCACGTGGATAGACCACGAGGAAGCGCACGATCGGAGCGTCGTCCGCCTGGGTGCTCCCGAACTCGAGTTCGGGAGCACGGCAATGGATTTGCGGTACGGCATGAATCCCCATCAGCGGGCCCGGATCATCGACGGCAGTGCCGGTCACATCCGAGTGCTGTGCGG
The DNA here is from genome assembly GCF_050955995.1 of Nocardia sp. CA-119907. NCBI lineage: Bacteria > Bacillati > Actinomycetota > Actinomycetes > Mycobacteriales > Nocardiaceae > Nocardia > Nocardia sp. CA-119907. The sequence continues at coordinate 4,527,465 of NZ_CP192091.1, read as the reverse complement.
GGTGGCGTCGATGATCAACTATCTCGATGCGCTCAATGCCTGGCAGTTGGTTGCCGACGCACAGCGCGCGACCGACATGGTGGCGGCCGCATCGTTCAAACACGTCTCTCCGGCGGGAGCGGCACTGAACGGGGCGCTCGACGAAACCATGCGCGAGACGTGGGGGCTGGGAACCGGGCAGCTGGGACCGCTTGCCGCAGCCTATGTCCGGGCTCGCGACGCCGATCCTCGATCGTCGTATGGCGACATGATCGCGGTCTCCGAGCCGGTGGACGATGAACTGGCTGAACTGCTGGCAACAGTGGTGTCCGACGGCATCATCGCACCGGGCTACGCGCCCGGTACCGTCGCGAAGCTGGCCCGCAAGAAGCGCGGCCGCTATGTCGTATTCGAGATAGACCCCACCTACCGCCCGCCGGCCACCGAGATTCGCACCGTGTTCGGTGTTGCCATCGAGCAGGACCACGATCGGCAGCCGATCACCGCAGACCTGATTCGCTCCATCGAGGGACCCGCACTCACCGATGCCTCGACCGCGGATGCGTTACTGGGCATGATCACGGCCCGCTACACCCAATCCAACACGGTGGTCCTCGTGCGTGACGGCATGACTGTCGGTGTTGGGGCCGGGCAGCAGTCCCGTGTCGATTGCACCGAGCTCGCCGGAGCCAAGGCGCGAACCTGGTGGCTGCGTAGGCATCACAGCATTCGGAACCTCCCCCTGCCAGCGGATCTGCCGCGTCAGCAGCGGTTGAACTGGCAGATCGCCCTCGCCGCCGGCACCCTCACCGCAACCCAACACCGCGAACTCGCAGAACTGCTCACCCAACCACATCCTCCGATCGAGGCTCGGCAACGCGCAGCATGGAGGCGCCGGCTCAGCGGCATCACTCTGGTCTCCGACGGTTACCTCCCGTTTCGCGACAATATCGACGTCGCCGCCGAACACGGAGTCGCCGTCGTCGTCGAACCGACGGGCGCCCTCCACGGCGACACGATCGCCGACGCCTGCCGCGAACATCGCCTAGCACTCGCCCGCACAGAACTCCGCCTGTTCCACCACTGACCCGAACATTCACGCGACCGTCCGTGTCACCGGGTGGCTCGGTGACGCAGGCGCTCTGGCCGTGTACGGGGTCCGGCTCCCGAGCTACCCGGTTGTCGCAAGCCGTGTCCGTCGGAAGCGTCGGGTGACCGGGCGGATAAGGTCGGTTGACCCCGAGAGCAGGACTGCTGTCATCGTCGCGAAGTCTGCGGGGCGCAGATGTTCGGCCTCGCCACCCCGGATGTCCGCCTCGCGTAGCGTTCTCCAGCGACTACTGCTTGATACACCGACGCGTGCGGGTAGCGCCGGTTACTGGCTGCGGTGGATGGTGGTGTTCGGTAGCCGAGTCGGCACGTGGGCTCAGTGTGATTCGAGCACGCGGGGTGACGGTTCGCTGGAAATTGTTGTGGCGGAAGCACGTAATGCGGTGCGGGCCGCGATCACGGCCGGGTGGGTGCCGGTGCCTCGCCGGTAGGCCAAGTGGGTTTTGCGGCGTGTCGGCAGGGCGGTCAGCACCACGTTGGGTGGTGGGGTGCGTGCGCCGAGTTGTGGGACGAGGGCGACGCCCTGTCCGGCCGCGACCAGTGCGAGGACGGTGCTGAAGTCGTCAACGTGGTGGCGCACCCGTGGCGTGAATCCGACTGCCTGGCAAGCCCGGATCGTCATCGTGTGGCAGAGCGTGCCCGGTGTGCCGACGATCCAGGAGGCGGTACGGTGCTCGGATAGTGGCACGTCGGTTCGGGCGGCCAGGTAGATCGTCTCCTCCAGCAATGGTTCGGTGTCCAGGGCGGGATCGGGCTCGGCGGGCACATAGTCGTACTCCTGGACCAGTGCGATATCCACTATGTCGGTGCGCAACGCGTCCGGGACGGTCGCCGGATCCAGTTCCGTCACAAGCAGTTCCAGTCGCGGATGGTCTCGGCTGAGCGCGATGAGGGCCGGGGACAGGATGGTCGCGACTGCCGTCGGGAAGGCGCCGATGCGCAGCGTTCCGGTGAGCGCGGCGCGGGAGGCCGCGAGATCGGCCGTGGCCTGCTCGAGCGCGGCGAGAATGGTCTCCGCGTGTTCGACCAGGGTGAGCGCGGCGGGTGTGAGGATGACGCGTCGTCCGGTTCGCTCGAGCAGCGGCACACCGGCTTCCCGTTCCAGCGCGGTCAACTGCTGGGAGACGGCCGACGGCGTATAGCTCATCGCCTCGGCGACCGCCGCGATCGTCTTGCGGTGGGCCAATTCGCGCAGCAGGCGCAGCTTGCGAACATCGAGCATCAGCTCAGCTTATGCTTATCTGAACAAATGTGAACTGGACCTGAAGCATCGGCGCGCGGCAGTCTGGGAGCCATGACGCTCACCGGCCTGTTCGTCCCACTGATCACGCCTTTCTCCGCCAACGGCGAATTGGCTGCCGATGCCCTTGCTGGTCTCACCCATGACGTACTCGAGAACGGCGCGACAGGAATCGTCGCCCTCGGTACCACCGCCGAAACCGCCACCTTGACCCCCGATGAGCGCCGCCGCGTCCTCGACATCTGCGGCACCGTCTGCCGAGAACGCAACGCCCCGTTGATCGCCGGTGCGGGCACGAACTCCACCGCCGCCTCGGCCGAAGCCCTCGCCGCTCTCGGCTCCACCGTGACCGCCGCGCTCACCGTCGTCCCGTACTACACCCGCCCCTCGGAAGCGGGCGTCCTCGCCCACTTCCGCCACCTGGCCGCCGCTAGCCCGGTCCCCCTCATCATCTACAACATTCCGCACCGCACCGGCCGCACGCTGAGTCCCGACACCCTGCACCAACTGGCCAGCATCCCGAACATCATCGGCTTCAAACACGCGGTCGGCAGCATCGACGACACCACCATCACCCTGATGAGCGCCCTCCCATCGGATGCTTCCGTCCTCGCTGGCGACGACCTGCACGCCGCCCCACTCCTCGCCCTCGGCGCATCGGGCGCCATCCTCGCCAGCGCCCACCTGGCCACTCCTGCCTTCGCCACCCTGATCCGCCTGTGGCACAGCGGCCCCATCCCGGAAGCTCGCCGACTCACCCACCGCCTGACCCCCCTCTCCGCAGCCCTTTTCGCCGAACCCAACCCCGCAGTCATCAAATCCGCCCTAGCCGCCCAAGGCCGCATCCCTACTCCCTCCGTCCGCCTCCCCCTCCTCCCCGCCTCCCCCGAAACCACAGCCTCCGCCCTAGAAGCCCTGGCTCAAATCCCCACGTCCGTCCCCGCCTGACCACCAGCACTTCATCCCGGTGCCCGTCATCTTTTGCGATGTCATGCGACAGCGAAACCGTCCTCCAGATATGCCGTCACGCCCTCGGCGCGAGCCCGGCGCGCTGCTGCCGCGCCGAGCCAGCACGTCGGGAAGTCGCTTCGCGGCCTCGACGCCATCGCGCCATGCCCGGCTTCGAAGCTCTTCCGCCTGAAGGGGTATCGCCGCTGTCTGATCGGCGCTGATGCACTCCATCGTTGACGAAAACTACAGGGACACTTGGTGGCCAATGACTAAGCGTCGTCGCACAGGAGCTGCGGGACATGATTGCAACCAGGGAACTTCAGTGCGACGCCACAGCGTCTGCAATAACTAGGCGCTATCGGATCCCGACCAGGACGCGGTCGTCGCCGTACTGCCACACGATTCCGGCTTCGGCCAAGCCCGCGTCGTACGCGAAGGCGATGTAGTCGTGGACGGTAGGTCGGTCGTGAACCGTGTCAGCGAATCCCCCGTCGCGCAGGCGCACCAGGTCGGCGAGTTCAGGAGCGCGGTCGACCGCGGCCCACCACGCCTCCCAATCCTCCGAGCATGCAGTTCCCACCCGTTCGGCGCGGCGGGCGGTCATCGCTCTGCCCAGCGCGTCCAGCCGCGAGCCGGTCGCCCCCTCGTAGAAGTGGTCTCCGTTGATGAACAGACCGCCGGGTGCGAGGACGGCCGCGCAGGTCCGGATCAGCGCGCGCAGCGGTTCACGGTTCATCCAATGCAGAGCAGTGGTGCTCACGAAGGCATCGGGCGCTCGATGCAGTCGAAGTCTGTCGAGCCAATCACGCTCGCGCAGATCAATGTTCACCGTACGGAATCGCGGTGACCCCAGGCTCATCTCGGCCAAGGCCAACAGAAGCGGATCCACGTCCACGCCGACAATCGTGGCGGCGGGCATTCGCGTGAGCAGCCGGTCCGACAGCGTTCCCGGCCCGACGCCGAGGTCGACGATCAACGGGTCCATCCGGCCGACGAGTTCGGTCAAGACGTCACCGATGACCTCGAACCGCTGTTCGCGATCGGGCATGTAGTGCTCTTGCTGGCGATCCCACCGGTCGATCCAGTACCGCGCTCGCGATATATCGAGCTTGCTAGTCGTCACACGAATCCTCCTCGAAGGTAAGGTATTTCGCGCAGCCTGCGATAACCGCCGCCCAGTCGGCTCCGGTCGGTGTGGTTCGAGGCATCAGCATAAGTGCGCCGAGCCCAAGATCAGACCATTTGGTCCGGTTCGGAGCGAAAAGACTTCCTCGAGCGCTGACGACCCCAGCACATCCGTCGGTCGCGCCGCGAGCACCATCACAGTGCTTCTGCGGGCCATTGTCCTGGATCGGCACAGATCGCCAATCCGACAGCCGGGTGCGGCAGTGTCGAATAACGCCGGACACCGGAACCGGCTGACCAGCAATATGGCCCACCGGTTCGACTATCACGCGCTGATAGTTCGATCGCTTCCGAATCGCGAACGGAACATGGACCCGCCGCGGTGCGGGGCAGGGTTGAGAGCCTGCCAGTGGTAGATGCGCCGAGTTCGAATCCCGGATTCCACACCAAATGAGGCCGCCGGAGATGTTTTCGTGCCGAACACCAGCGGTATGCCTGCTATGCAGCACAATTGGACGCGGATGAAGGTTCGGCCAGAGGTAAGTCATGAATATTCGCAAGACACTGCTGGTTTCAGTGCTGGCACCGTTGTTGGTTGCCGGCTGCGCACATGACGGTTCGAAAACCGTCGCGCACGCGGTGATTCAACCCCCTGCCGCGCAACAGACCTTGCAGGTGCCGGTCGGTCCCGGTCCTTCCGGCACGTACACGGTGCAGGCGCAACCGGCTCCGGGCAGCTGCCACTACCGCAAGTCCGGCGACGGGCAGTCGCTGCCCGATCCTGCGTGCACCCCGGGCGCGATCAATCCGAAGGTTGCCGCGGACAACCTCGGCGACACCATCTGCAAGGGCGGATACACTTCCTCGATCCGTCCACCGGCCAACATCACCGACCGGGAGAAGGGCGCCAACGCGAAGTCCTACGACTACACCGGCCCATTGCATGACGCCGAGTACGACCACCTGGTGTCGCTGGAGCTCGGCGGCGACCCCAACGACCCGCGCAACCTGTGGGTGGAGCCACCGTCCCCCGATCACAAACCGGGCGCGGGGCCGAATAATCCGAAAGACGCCGTCGAGAACAAGTTGCACACGCTGGTGTGTTCCGGCAAGGTCGCCTTGACCGACGCTCAGAACGCCATAGCCACCGACTGGACCACGGCCCTTGCCATCGTCGGCCACCCCGACGGCAAGTAGACCACCCGCCATATCGGTGGGGTATCAGCCGCGCACGGTGGAGAACGCCGCGCTGCCGATACCCGCGACCAGGCAGTAGCCGGCGAACGGTGTCAGCTTCTTGGTCTCGAAGTACATGGTGAGGAACGTGACCGAGACACAGGACATCGATTCCAGATACGTGATGGCCACGCGCTTTCCTGTCGAGGGTCGGGGCTCGAATGTCCGGCTGGTCAGTCCACGCAGGGAACGTTGGATCCGATGCTGGTGGTGACGGGTTTGCCGGAGTCGGGTGCCTCGTCGGCGGGTGTGGAGGTGGTGGCGCCGGTGGACGAGGTCCTGGGCGATCCTGTGCCGGTCGAGGTGGTGGAGCTCGATGATGATGTGCCGGAACTCAATTCGTCGGGCAGGGTGAAGTCGCTGCCGATCACGATCTTGATGTGGCCGGGGTCGAGGTTCTTGGAGGCGGTCGTCGGTAGCCCACCGAGTAGATCCGCGGCCTGGGTGGCATCGGTGTCGGCGCCAGTGCCGTAGTAGACGACCGAGCTGGAACCGTCGGTGTAAGCGGCGTTGCCGATGGTGCCTTTCTGGAATCCCTTGTCGGCCAACGTGGTCGACACTTTCGCGGCCATACCCGTCGCGCCGCCCGCGTTGACGACGTCGACGGTGCTGGTGGGTGTGGTCTTGGGTGCGCTGGGGGGAGCGGCCTGCACACCGAACGCCGTGCGCACCGCCTTTTTGATGGCGGCCGGGTCGATGATGTTGACGTCTTGGCCGTCGACGGTCTGGTATCCCTGCACGGGCAGGGTCTGAAATTCGATCGGAATCGAACCGGCCTTGCCCATGGTCTGCGCGAAGTCGAGCACATTCCAGCCCTGGGAGAGCACCACATCGTTCTGTGCGGCGTTGATCAGCTGCTGCATCTTGCCGATGTTGGTGAGTGTGCCGGACCCCTTGAGCTGCTTGGCGACCGAGGTGAGGAACGCCTGCTGGCGGTGGGTGCGGTCGAGGTCGCCGTTGTCGAGTTCGTGGCGCTGCCGGACGAACGACAGCGCGTTGGCGGCATCGAGATGTTGGGGTCCGGCCGGGAACACCGCGCCGGAGTAGTACTCGTCGTTGACGGCGTGGTTGAGACACACATCGACACCACCGAGAATGTTGGCAAGGTCGTAGAAGCCGACGAGGGAGACCTCGGCGAACCGGTTGATCGGTACTCCGGTCAGTGCCTTCACGGTTTGCACGATGGATTCGCGACCGGCCTCTCGGCCCTGGCGTTCCAGTTCGACCTTGTCTTTGACGCCCTGGTTGGCGAGCTTTTGCTCGACAGTCACCTTCTTCAGCCCATAGGCTTCCTTGATCTTGGCGTGGTCGTAGCCGGGGATCCCGGTGACCGCGACGTAGTCGTCGCGGGGGATGGAGAAGGCGGTGATCTTCTTCAGATCCTTCGGAATGTGTACCAGGATCAGCGAATTGGCGTTGTAGCCGCCTTCGCTGCCGTCACCGGCGTGCAACTGGTCCATGACGTCTTTGGGCAGATCGTTGCCGTTGCGGTCTTTACGTGTGTCCAGTCCGATGAGCAGGATGTTCATATCGCCGTCGAGCGCGGCGGCGTCTTCGGAACTGATCGCCCCGGACCGGTCGAACCCGTCATCGACGGCGCGCTCGGTGTAGTACGCGAATCCGGTGCCCGAGACGACGACCACAGCGGTGGCGGCCACCACCAGGCGCACGGCGGTCCGTGCGACCTTGGCCTGCCACGACGACGATTGCGCGGACTGGGGGCGACGGTTGGGCCGCTCCGGCACATACCGGTCGGTTGGGCCCTCGGCGGTGTCGGTCGCCTCCGCCCGCGGCACACGTAGACCACCCGAGCCCACTGCGCGTGTTCCGGCACCGCGGGTCACCGTTCCCGAGCCTTCGCGTGCAGCGCCCGCGCCCGATCTCCTACGCTCGGCACGCGACGTACCGCGGTCTCCCGCACGTTGCGAACGCCGGGCGCTCTCGGCGCGGGCGGCCACCTCGCGAACCCCCTCGACAGGCGCTTCCGGCCGAGCATGACGACCACCAGACCTGGGAACCACGACCGGGATCGGTTCGGTTTCGTCACTCATCCAAGCCTCACATCACTGTGCCACGCGGAATCGCCGATACTTTTCGCCGGGTTGAACCATCCTGCACGACGTCGATGCCACAAGCAGATTCCGAGCCGCGTGCTTCACCATCGGCGCTCTCTTTCTACAGTGTCGATAGGTCGCGAAGTCTGCCGAAGTGCCGCTGAGCGCAGGCTGAAAGTGTGTTGCCACTCACAGAGCCGGCCGCTCTGGCGTTCGCGTAGATCTGGTAGCCGTGTTTGCCCGGCAGGATGACGTCGAGCACCAGCACGTCGAAATCACCGGTCGCGGCCAGTTCCAGTCCGTCGATTCCGTCGTGCGCGACTTCGAGGGCTACGTCGCAGCGTAAAGTGCTGTCTGCGTTCCGGATTCGACTCTGACGAGCTGACTGGCTCTGTGGCCGATAGGGATTGGCGAGGCCGGATCGCGATAGTCGTAGCACTCATCTTCGGAAGGACGCATGTTGACCACAACCGAATCCGAGCTGGAGGGTCTCTATGCGGCCATTGAGAAATCCGCGCGGCTGGTGAACGTCCCCTGCGCGCGAGACACTGTCTGGCCCACCCTGACCGCATACGGCACGATGCTCACGCAGTCCGTGATCTCTTTGCGAGTGGTCACCGAAGCCCGCCGCTCGGGAGACCTCGACTACCGTTTTTTGACGCTGCCGAGAGACGTCGACCCTTACGACATCGCTCTTTCGAACAAGCTGATTTCCGAGACCGATCATCCGGTTGGCGCTCTACTGGACCAGGTCCGGAAACAGTGCCCTATCGACAGCTACGGGATCGACATCGGTGTAGTCGGCGGCTTCAAGAAAATCTGGCCGTTCTTTCCTGCCGATGGCATGCAAAAGGTATCGGAGCTTGCCGCACTCCCGGCCATGCCGCCAAGTCTCGCCGAGCACGCCCGCCTGTTCGCACGTCACGGCTTGGAGGACAAAGTCGGCTTGCTCGGGATCGACTACTACGACAAGACGATGAACGTGTATTTTCCCGGACTGCCGGCCGACTACTTCGAACCTCGCGCCATCGTGTCGCTGCACCGAGAAGCCGGACTTCCCGACCCGAGCGATCAATTCCTCTCGCTCACCGAGAAAGCATTCGATATATACGCCACCATAAGCTGGGAATCTCCACGGATCGAGCGCCTCTGCTTCCCCGTGATAACACCGGACCCGACAACGCTCCCGGTCCCGATCGACCCGCGCTTCGAACAACTCGTCGACAAAGTTCCGATCAGCACGACCGACCGCCGATTCACCTATGCCGCCACCTCGTCGCCCAGCGGAGAGTCCTACAAATTCAGTTGGTTCTACCAATGGCAACCCAGAATTCTGGACAAGATGAAGACGTCCGATTCATAGAACTGCCAATAGGGCGTTCTCCGTGGCGATCCCGCCACTTCTCCTGCAGCCCGTCAATGGCGGTGTGATCGGAGGAAGTAGCCTCCGGCGAACCGGCCTCCCGCTACACCTCCTCGGCCCCCGCCAAAGCCGAACTCGCCTGGGAGCCACGACATCCCGACATCGGCGCGACGCCCTTCCACCAGCCCACGTCATCCTGAACCAAGCAAAGGATGGCGCGGTCGCTGCCGGAGGCATCCCGCTAGGCTTCATTGGTGACTTTCACTACGAACGAGCAGCAGTTCCTCGCGGAGGCCGGGATCGGTCGGCTGGCCACGGTATCGCCCGACGGCATTGTGCAGAACAACCCGACCAGCTATCGGGTGAATGCCGACGGCACCATCGACATCGGCGGTATGCGCATGCACGCCAGCCGTAAGTACCGCAACGTCGAGGCGGGCAGTCGGGTGTCGTTCGTCGTCGACCAGCAGGTCTCGTTGGAGCCGTACGTCATTCGCGGCATCGAGGTGCGCGGCACGGCCGAGGCGCTCGACGACCAGGAGCCGCCGTTCCCTCCCCAGGAGCGCGCGATCATTCGGATCCATCCCGAACGGATCATCTCCTGGGGCATCGACGGCGGCTCCTTCGATTTCACCAGTCGCACGCCCAACAGCTAAATGGTCGCGCCCGTAAGTCCAACAGACTTACGGGGCGCGACCACTTAAACGATCAACCCCAGGTCGTGACGAGAGGTACCGACCGCGGGACCCGGGTCGGTCGCGACCACGCGGTGCAGCAATTCCGAGTAGATGTCACGGAAGTCGACGGTGGTCTTCAGATCACCGTTGTCGAGGTCGGTGAGGCTGGGCTCGTCGCCGTAGAAGCCGCCCTTGACCCGCGCTCCCGCAACGAACACCGGCCCGGCAGTGCCGTGGTCGGTGCCCTGAGAAGCGTTGGCGGCGACGCGGCGGCCGAATTCGCTGTAGGCCATGAGAACTACGTCGCGGCCACGGGGATGCCCTGCCATATCTGTCAGGAATGCCGACACCGCCTCGTCGAGCCGTCCGAGCAGTTGCTGCTGGGTGCGGCGTTCATCGGCATGGGTGTCGAAGCCGCCCAGGCTGACCGAATACACCTGGGTGGGTACATCCGCCTTGATGCACTGGCCGACGAGCGCGAGCTGGGCGGCGAGCGGATTGCCACCAGGGGCAGCGGGTTTCGCGCCGATCGAGGAAAACGTCTGGGTCACAGCCTGTTCGGCGTGATAGCCGGCGCAGACGAGCGTCTGGGCGGGACTGTCGCGGGGGTCGGTGGCGGCGAGGGCGGCCGACGCGGCGGATAATTCGGGCGATAGCGGTGCGGAGGCGGGATCCAACGCCGCTGCGGTGTGCTTCTCCCCTATCGCCAGCTGCGGCAGCACCGGGCCGATATTGACCGCACGCACCGGGTCGTCGCCGGTCGCGTCGAGCCAGCGCCCGATCCATCCGGCATTGACCGGGCGGTCCGGAGCGGCCGTCTGCCAGATGTCCATCGAGCGGAAATGGCTGTGATCCGGATGCGGATAGCCGACCCCGCGCACGATTGCGAGGTTGTGGCCGCCCCACAGGTCCGCGAAGCCCTTCATCGCCGGATTGAGTCCGAGCTGCCCATCCAGGTGCAGTACCTCCTGCGGCTGATACGACAATTCCGGCCGCGCATCGTGATAGGCATTGTCCGCGTATGGAATCACGGTGTTGATGCCATCGTTGCCGCCGTACATCGTCACCAGGACCAGGATTCCGGTGCCCGGCGCCAGGGGGGCGGCGGCGGCGTGCCGGTGCACTTCCTCCCAGGTGATCACGGAACCAGCGGCCAGCCCGAGCGCACCCAGTACGCTGCTGCCGACAAGGAACTGTCTGCGATTGAATCGAGTCATGGTTCGATGACTTTCCGGTCAGCTGGTCAGGTACTCGGGAGTGTTCACCGCGATCGCGGTGAGTCGGGCGGGATCGTTCCGAACCGCCGCGAGCACGGCGGCGCTGCGGTCCGACCAGGCGCCGATGCCGAGCTGGTAGCCGACCGCATCGAGGCGATCGCCCGGCGCGGCGGACGAAATCCGGCTCAGGTCCACCTTTTTCACGAGCTCAGATGCCGCGGTGAACCGAATCTGCGCCGCCGCCGTCGACATCCACGCCTGGCCGTGCGGCCAGCCGCCGACCGACGGCGGGTAGAACGGCAGCTGTCCGAGATTGCGCAGCACACCCGCCAGCTTCTTGACCTCGGCGTCGTCGTCCATCGGCACCGCCAGCGCCCGCACCATGCCGATCAGCCATTCGACCGGACCGTGCACGACAGTGTCATGCACGGCGGCGAATTCGTCGTCGGTGAGGATCGCGACCACCATCCCCGCGGCATCGCGGTTGGGTCCGTATGCCGCCACGGCACGATCGATCGCCGGTTGCGACGGCGGTGTATCGGAGCCGAGCTGCTGCCACATCCGCCCGGCCACATAGCGAGCCGACTCGGGCAGGCCGAGCACGATCTCGCAGAATTCGCGGGCGCCGAGCGAACCCGTCACGCCGAGTATGGTTTTGGGGCCCGGATCGTGCCGCTGAGAATTCAGGGTGGCGACGCCGCTGCCGTCGATCGTCCACCCGGTCAGCGCACGCGCGCCTTCACGCACATCGGTCTCGGTGTAGCCGTTGCTGTGCCCGAGCGCGAACAGTTCCAGGAACTCGCGCGACAGATTCTCGTTGGGTGCCTTCGCCGAATTACTGGTGCCGTCGAGCCATTTGAGCATGGCCGCGTCGGTGAGCATCGCGTAGGCCAGCGCGCCGAAGTCGCCGGTGCCCAAAGTGCGCAGCTTCTGGTTCTGCGCGGCCAAGGCGCCGGCATTGCGAACCTTGGCCGCCGATGTCGCGAAATGGTTGTGCCACAACAGGGTCAGCTTCTCATGGATCGGCTGATGTACGGCGGCCATGCGCTGTAACCACCACACGGTCAGCATTGCGAGTTCGTTGTTGCGTTCGGCGTTGTACCGTCGGCGGGCCTCGGGCGTCGCGTTTTTACCCGGTGCGGCGGTCTCGGCGAACATCGGCATCGGCGTCGCCCGCGCACCGGCATCGGCGTCCGGGCCGGTGGTCAACGCCGATCGCAGATAGTCGGCGGGCTGCTCCGCACGCACGGCATCGATCTCGGCTCCGGTCGCGCCGAAGCCGGCGCGACGAAGCACGCGCGCGGTGCGCATCCACTGCGCCGATTGGCTGCCCATGATCCGAGTATCGCGTCGGTCCCGGCGTTCATCGGCTCGCTCATCGCGACCTTTCAGGCAATCTTCAGCTGCGAGGCGCAACAATGACACCTGTGCAGCCGGGACGAATACTTGTCATCGAAGACGCCGAGGCCATCCGGGTCGCGGTGGGATCGGGGCTGACCACGGCCGGACACGAGGTGCTCAGCCGGGAGCACGGCCAACAGTTGGAGCGCGATCTCGCGCAGTTCCGGCCGGATGTCGTCGTGCTCGACATCATGTTGCCCGGACGCGACGGATTCACCCTGCTGGAAACCGTGCGCGCCAGATCAGGGGCCGGTGTCGTCATCCTGACCGCCCGCGACGGTATCGAGGATCGGCTGCGCGGGCTGCGGGCCGGCTCGGATGACTATGTAGTCAAACCGTTCGACCTGGCCGAGCTGGTGGCCCGGGTCGATGCGCTGTTGCGGCGGATGGGCAGACTCCAGACCAAGACCACGATCGGCGATCTCGTCATCGACGTCGAATCCGGGGCGGTGCACCGTGGCGGCGAGACCATCGCGCTGACCCTCACTGAGTTCAAGCTCCTCGGCTATCTCGCCGCGCACCGCGACCGGGTGGTCACCAAGGCCCAAATCCTCACCGCCGTATGGGGATACGAGGATTACGATCCCAACCTGGTCGAGGTGAATGTCAGCGCCGTTCGGCGCAAGCTGGAGGCACACGGACCGCGGCTGCTGCACACCGTGCGTGGCCTCGGCTACACCTTGCGGGTCGGCGACCAGTGAGCTGGCAGCGCCGCCCGGTTGACCACCACCGCTCTCATCGGACCGGGGTGCGATGAAGACGGTGTCGCTACGCAGGCGCGTCACGCTCACCACCGCTACGGTGCTCGGTGCGGTACTGATCGTCGTTTCACTGGTAGTGCACGGGTTGTTCTCGCTGGCGCTGAATCGCAGTCAGAACGCGGTACTCGCCGACCGCGTTCAACTGGCGCAGCAACTTGCCGGCCAAGGCATCTCGCCCACCGATCTGCTCACCCGGATCGATGCGCGGTCGGTACGGGCGCGGCTCGTCCTCGCCGATGGCCGCACCTTCGGCAGCCTGAGCGCCCAGCACGAGGACCAGGCCACGGTGAAGACCAGACACGTGCTGCTCAACGGCCAAGGCGAGTTGGACCACGCGCGAATGACCCTGCAACTCGATACGAAACTGTTGGCGGGAGCGCAGTCGAAGCTGGTGGGTGTGCTCGTGGGCACTACCGCCGCCGCACTGCTCGTGATCGTCATCGGGTTGCCGTTCGGTATTCGGCGCGCCCTCGCACCATTGGATTCGATGACCGTACTGGCTCGCGAGATCGCCAACGGCCGACGCGGACGGCGGTTGTCGCCATCGCGACCCGACACCGAACTGGGACGCACCGCAACGGCTTTCGATGAAATGCTGGACGCACTGGAAGGCGCCGAGGCCCGAGCGCAGGCCTCCGAGGAACAGATCCGTACCTTTGTCGCCGACGCCGCGCACGAGTTGCGCACCCCGATCACCGGAATTCGCGCGATCGCCGAAGCGGTCCTGCAGCAACCACCCGACACCGATCCCGACACCAACCTGCAGATGCAGATGCTGTTGGTTCGTGAGGCCCAGCGCGCGGGCCGGCTGGTCGACGATCTCGTCGATCTGGCCCGCATCGACGCCGGACTGCCGCTGCAACACACGCCGACCGATCTATACGACCTCGCCGACGCCCAGTTGAATCGGATGCGGCTGCTGCACAGCGATATCGAGTTCGAACTCGCGGGCGATCATGTGGTCGCGGCCATCGATCCCGAACGTGTCAACCAGGTGCTGTTGAACCTGCTCGAGAACGCGTGCCAAGCTATGCCGGACAGCGGCAGGGTGACAGTGCGGGTCGGTGCCACCAGCAACCTGGCCGAGCTGACGATCAGCGACACCGGCCCGGGGGTGCCGCCCGGCGAACGTGAACGGATTTTCGACCGGCTGGTGCGTCTGGACCAGGCACGCGATCGCCGCGCCGACGGTTCCGGCCTGGGACTTGCCATCGCCCGCGGCATCGCCAGAGCCCATGGCGGCGACCTGATCTGCCTCGACCCTCCGCCCGGACAACACGGTGCCGTGTTCGTGCTGCGGCTGAAGATCGCCTGAAGATAGTGCCGCGACAGGTGCACTCGGCAGGTCGGGTCGGCAGATTCGATGGGGACATATCCCTCCGACCACTGGAGTAAGAATGAAGCGCAGTCTCGTCGCTGCCACCCTCACCGGCCTCGCCGGCCTGGCCATCGCCCTGCCCGCGACCGCCTCCGCCGACCCCGGGCCGCAATGCAACCCCGCGGCCGCGGCCCAGGCGAAGGCGGACAGCGCTCCGAAGGTCGCCGCATTCCTGGCCAGTCACCCGGACTTCGCCGCGGAAGTAGCCAAGGTGAAGGCCCTGCCCAAGGATCAGCGCAAAGCGGAGTGGAAGTCCTACCGCCAAGCGCACCCTCAGGACGTACAGGACTTCAGGACCGCCCGCGCGGCCATCCACGACTACCGTCAGGCCTGCCACAAGTAAGCCATCGATCTCGGCCACCCGCGCCCGGTGTCACGGGCGCGGGTGTCGAGCGACAACGCCCCTGGTCCACTTCGCGAGCGACGACCATGGCGAGTTCCGCTCTGTTGGCGGCGTGACGATAAAGCGTCGCTATGCCCGATTTCAGCGTCGTGGCGATTATGTGGACGCATTCACTCCGTGGTCCAGTCCGCGCACGGGCATCAAATGTGATGAAGTCTGGCCGTGGAATGTGATGCAGGTCATTGCCCGAGAAGGCGTGTTTGGGCATTGTCGTCACTTCGTTTTGGAAAGAACCTGGTTGGAGATGCCGAAATGGCCGACCTCAATTTTGCTTACGACCTCACGCTGGACGAGGCACGACGGCGCAGCGCCGTCGTCGAGGCGCTCGGTGACAACTGGGATCCGGTCGCGGTGCTCGCCGAGGAAGACCGGGCGTACGACATGCTGTACTCGAATCTCGACGATGAACAGCAGCGGATCTACGACGAACTCGTCCAGGCCGGGATCCTGCCGGATCGGGCGACGCGCTATATCGCCGACTGATCTCACCGCCGAGCACGAACCATGGCTGATGTTCGGCGTGTTGCCTCCAGCGAGTCGTGACCTAGCTGCTCCGGCTCTCGGCTGAGTTTCGTGAGCAGTGGATGCGCGGTAGTGCGCGACCCGCGCGTTCGGCCGGGCGATCAGGGGCCCGCAATGCTGCAATGGCTGCGCCCCTGATCGCCTGCCGGGCAAGGCTTCTGGTGTCTGAGTCCGGCTTGTTCGGTGGCTGCGTGTGTCAACCACACAGCGCCAGTTGGGTGAGAGCGCGAAGCGCGTCGTCGATGGGATGGGGCTGCGGCTTACCCGCCTGGGTCAACCCGGCCACCCACCCCGTCGACCACGACACCCTGACCACCGTGCTCGCCCGACGGCTCGGCGCGGCCGAGACATTCATCGACACACCAACATCCGATACCACCGTACGGTGATCGGGCCACCCTGGCACTGCGGTACAAGCGAACCCACTCCGCTGATCGAGCTGCCAGGAGTGGCCACGTGGACGGAAGATCAACAGCCCGAAGACATCTCAGGCCGCGACTCATCCGTCGAGAATGCGAGCCCATCCCGATGTGCGCACGGTCTGCACTCTTCGAGCCGTTTGGACCTTCAACGTCTGGATCAGCGGAGCAGGGAACCAACCTCTTTCAGAGGAAAACGCGAGCGATCTCCAGCCACTTCCGCGCGTCCTCACCGACCGCGGTGAGGTCGGTCTCGGTCAGGGATCTGCGTTGGGTGACTCGAAGACAGAAGTCGAAGGCACTCCCCTGAACCCGTTGCCCGGCATCTTCTGGGCCCCAGACCCAGGTCCGGCCGTCGGGACCGGTCAGCTCGACACGGAACGGCTCTGTGGGAGTAGGCAATTGGGCCGCGTAGAACGACAGCTCTCGTCCTACGACGCCCAAGGCGGCCACATGCCGGAGCCGACTCGTCGGACGGTGTGAGACGCCCAGCGTATCGAAAATGTCCTGCCCGTGAGCCCACGTCTCCATCAGTCGAAGCGGCACCATGAGCGCGGCGGTCAACTGCGAGCCGTACCACGGAAACCCATGGTCCAGCGGAACATCACGCAGCGCCGCCGCCACCTCGGCTCGACCAGCACGCCATTGCTGCAGCAGTACCGATCGCGGTTTCGCTGCTCCCGCGGCAGCGTCGAGATCAGCGTATCGGCTGCCCGCGGCTTCGGCCTGCTTCAGGACGGCGTCGAACGCCTCCGGAGTCCGTATGGCAATGAGAACGTTCGCATCAGCTGCGGCAAGATGAGCGATCTGGTGGGCGATCGTCCACCCCGTTGCCGGCGTGTCCTTGGACCAGTCGGCCTGCGCCGATACCAGGGCGTCGAGTTCATCTCCTTCAGCCACCAAATCGGGCAGAGCAAGATCGCGCTCCACATCGGACATGTCGAGGTCGTAATTCAACATCCAGTATCACCTTCACCCGCACGGTCGAACATGATCACCACGACGATAGACGCCGACTGTGTCACACAGCCGACACATCCGAAGTCGGCCGTGAACGATCCGGGCGATCATGCCGGTGCGCAGGCGAGACTTCTTGCGCCAGTTCAGGATCATGCCGCCGGGCGGGATCTGAGCAGTGAGATCGACTGCAGCACAGACCGTCCGGTGACGTCGCGGTGCTTCTCCCGGTGGCCGAAATCGGGCGAATCCTTTCGAGCCGTCGGCCCTCTTACATGCGGCATCTGGACCAGGACGGTATGGCCGAGGTCGCTGATCACCGAACCGGTTGGCGTGCCGACGATCGGGCTGTACGCAGCGGGACGCTGTCTCGATTCTGGTCCGTCCCGCAACTAGAAGGAGCACACATGTCCGCTTTCCATCCGCCGCAACCGACCTCGGTCGCACCCCATGGCGGCCCGTTGCCCCGCCATCTGCGGCCCGTCTCAGGACGCCGGACACCTGTCTCGGCCGTGCTGGCGGCACTGGCCACCAGCGTGCTGTTGGTCGGGCCAGGCGTCGCTCACGCCGACCCTGCTGATGTGCCCGCCTCCGCGATGGATACCGCATGGACAACGGCTGACGGTTTCCGCGGGTCACCGTCATTGGCAGCGCCCACCCACATCGTCGATGTAGCCGGGGTACCGATCGCTTACCGCCGCTTCGGACAGGGGCCAACCCTGGTGTTGACGCCGTGCCTCGGATTCAGCATGGACGACTGGGATCCGGCGCTGCTCGATCGCCTGGCCGCGACCAACCATGTCGTCCTCTTCGACTCCGACGGCGTGGGACGCACCCCGGCGAGCTCTGCGGCCCTCTCGACCGTCCGGCAACTGTCCGATCAGGCCGCCGGTCTGATCCAGGCTCTTCATCTGGACCGCCCCACCCTCGTGGGCTACTCCCTGGGAGGATTCGTCGCGCAACGTTTGGTCGTGGATCACCCCGATGTCGTTGGCGCCCTGATTCTGATGGGTACGGGTCCCGGCGGATCGCAGCAGGTGCTGCCCGATCTCCCCGATCTGATCGCGGGCGCGCCAGCGTTCGATCCGACGGCGCCCGCCGACCGGGTCATTCCACTGTATTTCAGCGATCATCCCGACGCTCTGGCTGCGTGGCGTCAACGAACAGCTCTGCGCCCCGACCGAGTCGGGGTGAACCTGACCGGCCTCAACCGGCAACGCGCGGCAATGAGCGACTGGCTCATCGACCCCACCGCCAACGTCATCGCCAGCCTGCCGAACCTGCGGCTGCCCACCCTGATCCTGGGCGCCGACAACGATAAACAAGAACCCGCCGCCAACTCAGCCCTGCTGCATCACTACATCAACGGTTCGGAATTGCTGATCTACCCTCAGCTCGGTCACGCGTTTCCCTTCGAAGCGCCGGCGCGCGTTGCTGAGGATATCGCCCGGTTCACGCGGTAGCGGCCTGATCGGTCGCCGAGTCGGACGCCTGGGCCCCGATCCCACGCCGACGCAATCCGACTGCCGAAAATACGAGAACGGCCACAACGCGCCGACCGCAACCAGGTGTGAGTGACCGCTCGTGCCGCCTATCGTGCGTTTCCGAACGGTCGCGCGGTCGCACCCTGAGGTTTCGATGTTCGGTGGCCGAGTCGCGGGGTCCTCGAGAGGACCCCGCGACTCGGCCACCAGCTGTGCTGCGCCGACCCGGCACCGGTCAGGCGGCGTCGAGGGCCGCGGTGACCTTGCGGGCCATCACCGCCACAGCGGGGTTCGACTCGCCCTTGCCGGGCCCGGCGGCGGCTTCGACGGCGACCACGACGGTGCCGCGGAAGTTGTCGACCTCCTCCGGATACTGCTTGCCGAGCAAGCTCATGGCCGCGGTCAGGGCAGGCAGCACCTCGTCGGCGAGTTCGGCGACCGACTTGCCCGGCAAGCGGATGTCTTTGGACTTGGCGGCGAGCACATGCCCGACCAGTCCGGTCGCAGAGGTCAGGGCGATGGAGCCGTGCGTAATGCCCTTGTGCGGTGCACCGGCGGCGGCCATCAACGACACCGCACCGTAGGCGGCGGTGCGCAGAGTGCTCTTGTCCTGATCGGTCAAGGTGATGGTGATCGACATGTCGTGTACTCCTCGAAATCGGTTGTGGCACCGACTGGAACCGTGTCGGTGCCGGTCGTTTTGTTCGATGGACACACTGTCGCCGGGCCGACTGACACCGACCTGACACACACCTGACACCTGCCCTGACACCACGATCGGCCATCAACACGCCAGCTGACCCGCCGACGATCACACCGCCCGAGACCGCTGTGGCTCAGAACGTTCTATGTCGCGGCCCGCGCGTTCGATCCCCGGCGGCGCCTTTACAGCCGACAGTTTCCGATGCCGCACCGCCAGGCGCGACCGCCTGCACGTCTGCGGCCGGGCCGGACACCCACCCGACGTAACCGGATCCCGAAGAAGCTTCGACCGAGCAGGCTATCCGCAAGGCCAAACCGATGATTCGGACCATTCACCTAGGAGATAGAGAATTATCTTCAACATCAGGGTGCGGAGTCCGGCCGGGTGCGTAGCTACCACGAACGGACCCTCGCCGACATTCCGCGCCGGGCAGCGACCTGGATTCGTGGATGGGCATGGTCCCTCCTTCGAATTCAGCTGTCGGAGAGAAGATCACGGCACTCATCGCCGATTCGGTACGTTGCGAGCACAGCGACGGCAATGAGGACACCGGGCGCCAAGGCTTGGTCCGGTGCGCTCAGAATGTGCTGATAGGCGTTGTTCAAGTCGCCACCCCAACTCGGCGCGGGAGGCTGGATGCCCAAGCCGATGAAGGACAGTGCGGCCTCGATGATGAAGGCCAATCCGGCGAAGACCGCAGCCTGGATGATCACCGGACCGATCGCGTGCGGGAGGACATGCCGGATCAGGATTACGTGCGCAGGGCAGCCGGACATCCGTGCGCTGAGCACGTACTCGCGGCGCCGTACCTCGGCCACTCCGCCTGCGGTCAGACGCGCGATGACCGGTGCGAACACCACACCCACCGAACACATCGCCGTCACGAGGTCGGGGCCGAGAACACCGGTGATGGCAATCGCCAGCACCAGCGCGGGAAAGGCAAGAAAAGCGTCGGCCATTCGCATCAGTACCGTCCGCAACCAGCCTGGTCCGTAGCCCGCGCCGAGCCCCCAAGGGAGGCCGAGTGCCAATCCGACACCGACCGCGATCAGAACGCCCGCGAACGACGACCTGCCGCCCCAGATGAGTCTGCTCAGCACATCCCGGCCAAAACTATCGGTTCCGAGCAGGTGAACGGCGCTGGGGCCGGCGAATCTGCTGGTCAGGTCCTGATCGGTCGGACTGTACGGTGCGACCACCGGTGCCAGGATCGACATCAGGACCAGCACACCGAGGATGCCGACACAGACCCACAGCCCGACGCGTGACCAACGCCCACGCCGATCGATCGGTCGAGTTTCATCGAGAAGCGTCAGCGCGGTCATCAGCGCGCCTCCGCTCGCAACCGCGGCGTCAGTACGCCGTTCAGCACATCCACGAACAGATTCAGCCCTAGAACGATTGCGACATAGATCAATACGATGCCCTGCAGCATTGGGTAGTCGCGGGCCTGGATAGCCGTGATCAGGGCGCCGCTCATACCGGGCAGCACGAAAATCTGCTCCAGCACTACCGTCGCGCCCAAGATGCCTATGGCGAGCAATCCGTAGACGGTCAGCAGGGTCGACAGCACATTGCGGAACGCGTAGTGCCACACTACGGTCCGCTCGCGCAGCCCCATCGCCCGAGCAGTCCGCACGTATTCACTCGACAGCGCATCGATCATCGCGGCCCGGACTTGACGTACCACAACAGCGGCCGCACCTGCCGCAAGCGCTGTCGCGGGCAGCACCAGGTGCTGCAGATTCCCGACTGGGTCCTGTTCGAACGGTACGTACCCAAGGGCCGGAAACATCCGCAAACCGACCGCGAACACATCGATCAGCACGATCGCGAGAAAGAAATCCGGCACCGCTAGCCCTATTCCGGATAGCGCGCGGACCACGCCATCGGCTCGGTGACCGGACCGGTACGCGGTCCAGACCCCCGCGGGCACCGCAACCACAGCCGACATCACCAATGCCAGTCCGACCAGCTCCGCGCTGACCGGAAGCCGGTGCAGCACCTGGTCGGCTACCGGGGCACCATTGACCAGCGACGTCCCCAGATCTCCGCGGACCACCCCGCTCAGCCAGTGCCAATACTGCTCGTAGAGTGGCTTGTCCAGACCGAGCCGCCGGTTGATGACGGCTGGGTCCACATCGGTGCTACTCACCCCGATCAGGGCCTCCGCGGGCCCGCCGGGGACCAAGTGAATCAGCAGCAGAGTCATCACCGTTGTCAGGAACGCGGTGGGGAACATCTGCCCGAGCCTCCTGAGCACCAGTCTCACGAGCTCGCTGTCCGTCATTCGCTTCATGACACGGCCAGATGTGCCAGTTCAGGCGAACCGTTGAGCGCGGGGACGACGCCATGGACTCGCTTGGTGTAGGCGCTTACGGCCGGCGCGTGGAAGATCGGAATGAACTCGGCACGCTGGATCAGGATCTGGTTGATCTGCTTGACGACCGCCAGTTGCTCGGCCTCGGTGTAGGTGTCGTTCAGCTGCGCGATCAACTTGGTGATCTCGGGGTTCGGCTCCGCATTCTGCCGAAAGTACGACGTCGATCCGAGCAATGAGCTGTAATTCAGCGGGGCCGACCACTGCGACGGCCATCCGACGCTGAATACCTCGGCACCGTTGTGCGCGACGAACTGCGATATGGCCTGGGCACCAGGGACATTGGTGAAATTCACCTCGATTCCGACCTTCTTCCATTGCTCGGCGACCAGCACCGCGACGGTGGAGAAGGGCGGCGCGGCAACGGATATACCGCGGATCGTCACACCGTTGGGAAACCCGGCTTCGGCAAGCAATTGCCGGGCCTTGTCCGGGTTGTAAGGCCAGGCGTTGTCCGCCGCGTCGTCGTGAAATGCAGCGCCCGGCGGATACAACGACCATGCGGGCATTCCGGTGTCGCTGTTGAGCACAGTCTTGGCAATGGCCTTGCGATCCAGGGCATATTCCATCGCCAACCGTAGTTTTGGATTGTTGACAGGGTTGTTCTTGGTGTTGATCATGACCGCTGTAAAGCCGAGCTGCGGAGTACGTTCCACAGTGATGTTGGGGAGACGTTCGAGTCCCGCAGTCGCGGATTCACTCACCCCGTATGCGAAGTCGGCGGCGCCGGACGAGAGCGCGTTCGTCATCGCCGTGTCGCTGGTGATGATCTTTATGTTGATACCCGCGGCTATGGGGCCGGATCCGCTCACCGGCCGGTAACCGGCGAACCGGGTGAAGGAGTACTCGCTGTTGGGGACCGCGCGAGCGAATTGATACGGCCCGGCGCCGACCGGGTGGTTCGCGAAGTCGTTACCGTACTGACGTAATGCGGTCGGCGAGGCTACGAAACCCAAGCGGCTGCTCAGATGGCCCGGCATTCCGGACGTCGGGCTGCTCAGTTTGATGGAAAGGGTGTCAGGAGCCTCGACATCGATGCTCTTGATGGAGGGAACCGATACGAGCCCGGTGGCGAGGCAGTGCTCCATACTCGCCTTGACGGCCTCCGCGTCCACCGGAGTGCCATCGTGAAAGGTCGAGCCCGAGCGGAGTTTCACAGTAAAGGTTAGTTTGTCCGCACCGACGAAGTCCCACGAGGATGCCAGCCCCGGGCGAGGTTTGAGAGTGTTCGGATCGATATCGATCAGTGGGGTATAGAGCAGTTTGAGATAGGTCAGGTCATAGCCGGAGTTTCCGGCACACGGATCGAACGAGCTAGGTGTTTGCGGAGAGGCGACAGTAACCGCCGCGTCGGGGTCTGCGGGCGCGGGCGACGAGCCACCACCACACGCGCTCAGTACGAGTGCCGTGGTGGCCACGAACGCGCCGGCGGTCAATTTTCGGATCATGCGGGTTCTACTTCCTTATCGGTGTCACAACGAGCCGGCCTGCCATGCATCGATGGCTCGGTCCCGGAAGTGGCAGGCAGTCGAGTGGTCATCGCCCGCATCGCTCATCAGAACGGGCGCGACTGCCGCGCAGTGCTCGGATGCCAATGGGCATCGAGTGCGAAATCGACAGCCGGACGGCGGTTTTCCGCGCTCGGAAATCTCGCCCTGAAGGAGAACCCGGCGCCGGTCACGACGTGCGAGCGTCAATCTGGGTACGGCTGCCAGCAACGCCTGCGTATAGGGATGCGCGGGAGACTCCAGAATCGCTGCAGTGGAACCGATCTCCACCAGTTGGCCCATGTACATGACGCCGACCCGATCCGCGATCTTGGCTACCGAACTCAGGTCGTGGGAGATGAACAGGTAGGTCAATCGATGTTCGTTACGCAATTCGGCGAGCAGCCGGAGAACATCGGATTGCAGCGACATATCCAACGACGCGACAGGCTCGTCGCACAGAATCAGGTCCGCGCGGGATGCGATGGCGCGGGCTATGGTGACGCGTTGCCGCTGTCCTCCAGAGAGCTGAGCCGGTCTTCGATCCGCGAGATCGTCGCCGAGCCCAACGCGCCGTAGAAGTTCGACGGCCGCAGGTCGCAGTGATCGCGGAATGCGCAGCCGCTCGGGCGCCATGACTTCGGCGACGCACTGCCAGACCGAGAGACGGGTATTGAGAGCAGAACGCGGATCTTGAAAGATCACGTGCGACGATCCGCCGGCGCGCCGACCCCCCGATGAATCACGGTGAATCGTTCCGGCAGTAGGTTTTACGAGCCCGGCCAGTGCATGAGCCAACGACGACTTCCCGGACCCGGACTCTCCGATTATGGCGAGCGTCTCGCCTTTGTCGAGAGAGAAGCTGACATCGTCGACGGCGAGTAGCCGATCGGCACCGCGGCGGTACTGCACGACCAAGTTGCGGACTTCGAGGAGACTCTCGACCATCAAGCCACCAACCCATCGAGATCCAGCTCGGAACCGCGCAGACAGCGTGTCGCTGATCGGCCGGAAAAGACCAGTTCGGGGTGTGTAGTGCGACAGCGATCGACCGCGTAGGCGCAGCGCGGTTGATAGGCGCATCCCTCGCGGTTGGGAGCCAGCTCGCGTGCGGGCGCGGACTTGTCGATCCGCATTTCAAGTGCGGTTGCCTGCAACAGGTTCTGCGAGTAGGGGTGAGTCGGGCTGTGCAGCAGGTCGTCTCGCGATGCGACGTTGACCACTTCGCCCGCGTACATGGTGATGACGCGGTCGCACAGGTCGGCGACCACACCGAGGTCGTGGCTGATGAGCAGGATCGACAGCCCGTCTTCATCGGCGAGCATACGAAGCAGTTCGATGATCTGCGCCTGAATGGTGACATCGAGGGCAGTGGTCGGTTCATCGGCGATCAGAAGCCTCGGGCCACACGCCAGCGCCATGGCGATCATGACCCTTTGGCACATGCCACCGGATAGCTCGTGCGGGAAGGCATGGAGCAACCGATCGGGACCGGGCAGGCCGACTCTGCCGAGTAGTTCGACCGCCCGGGCCGAAGCCTGACGCGAGGTGATCCGCTGATGCGCCCGAAGCACGTGGGAGATCTGCCGACCGATGGTCAGCGCGGGATTCAGCGAGGACCTGGGTTCTTGAAAGATCATGCTGAGATCACGGCCCCGCACAGCCCGCAGCCTGTCCGGGGATGCGCGCAGAAGGTCGTCGCCATCGAAGACGATGCGTCCTGCGACCTCGGCTCCTGGCGGGTAGAGGCCGAGGACGCCCAGACCGGTGAGGGTCTTTCCGCTTCCGCTCTCGCCGACCAGGCCGACAACCTCGCCCGCGTCGAGTTCGAAACCGACCTCGCGAAGAAGCCGTCCCGCGAACGGAAGTCTGAGCGACAGATCTTCCACAGTCAGAAGTGGGGCCATGCGGGTTCCCTCAATCGTGATGTCCTGGTTCGGATTCGAGCTCCGACCATGTCGTGCGGGCAATTCGCCATTCGCCGCGACTTGAAACTGAACTCAACATCAAGATGTGATCTACGTCAAGTCCCGATCCGGAATCGACGTCACTCCGATCCTCCTACCGGCGGTAGTGCAGCTGCGCTCTTAGTTCCGCCAGCGGCAGCGCGACCACATGCACGACCTCGGATCGGCGGCAACGGGGCGGGGCACCGTGGGTGCACCGCGCGGGTTCGCGACCCAGGCGGGCCGCCCGATATGCCTGCAGCGCTTGGTCGCCGCTGGCTACTCTGCTCGCCTCAGCGTGACGAGCGCGAGCCACGGATGAATTCCGAACTGTTCTGCCCCTGGAGCTTTCGTCCAGCCCCATGGGGCCGATGACAAAGACACCCGAACTTCTGAACACGCCGGGAGACTCCCGCAAATCACAATGACGGCGCTCAGCGCATCGAGTGCGTCCTGACCGACTGCGGTCGGCGGCTGAACCACCATGAGTCGATCACCACCGAACGAGGTATCGCCGCGGCCATCGCCCAGACCGCCTCCATCGCAACTGCGCCGAGTGACGGCAGGTCCTCAGGGCAGGAAATACATTCCGCCAAATCTTCTTTCACCACATCCTTGGACAGCACCTGCGCATTCAGCTCCCGGGCGAGCAGCGGCGCCAATGTCGACTTACCGAGCCGGGTAGGCCGTTGACGAGCACGAGAAGCTTGTCCATCGCTCCCTGCGGTTTCGAGTGTGGGCTCGGCGAATGATTCCGGAGTTCAGCGGTCGGGCGGCGTGACCGAATTGAAACTTGAAACCGACGTTGCGTCAGGTTTTAGCGTAGGTGGGGCACGTCGAGAGGAGTCATGTTGGTTGACCGGGTGTGGCGGGTTGGGGAGGTGGCTCGGGAAAGCGGGGTGACGGTGCGGGCGCTACATCATTACGACCGGCTCGGGCTGTTGGTGCCGTCGTCACGGACATCGGGTGGGCATCGGTGCTATACCCAGGCCGATGTTCAGCGGCTGTATCGCATTGCGGCGTTGCGGGGCTTCGGGTTTGCGCTCGAGGACATCGCGGCACTCCTGGATGCCGAGCCGACTCTGGACCCGCGCGAGCTCATCCGGCAGCAGCTGGTGGTGGTCGATCAACGCATCGCACGCGCGGCCGCATTGCGTGAACGCCTGCTCGGTGTGCTGGACGGCCTCGATGACGCGGTCGAGCCGTCGACATCGGAGTTCCTGCGATTGGTAGAGGAGACAATTTCCATGAATCAGCCACTGACCCCTGAGGAATTCGCCCGGCTGACGCGGCAGCGCGCAGAGTACACACGGCAGTTGGGCGCGGAAGAATTAGCGGCAATGGCGCAACGGCGCGAGGCGGCCTTCGCGGCGGTGAGCCCGGCCGAACGTGCGCGCATGCATGCCCAACGTGCGCGAATGATGCCGCCCGGCGTCGAAATCGCTCGCGGAGACGACTGACCCACAGCCTCCTGGACGAGGGATTCCGGCGCGTAATCCCTTGTCTAGGTGAGGAATTGCCAGGTCCAGGTGGTCGAGAGTTCCAGGGGCGTGGTGGGGGTTACGGGGTCGGGGTGGGTGTTCAGGCCGTTGGGTGGGCCGGATTGGGGTTCTACGCAGACGGCTTCGGGTTGTTGGTCGAAGATGACCACCCAGTGCGCGGGGCTGGTGATTGTCAGCGCCAGGGCGTGGGGCCAGGTGAGGGTGACGGTGGTGCCGGTGGGCATGGCGAAACAGTCGTCCCAGGGGCCGGGCTGCGGGGCGATGCGGCGGCCATCGGGAAGGTAGTCGGGGCCGCGTTCTTCTTGCCAGGCGGGAGTGAAGTCGAGCTCAACGTCGTTGCCGGAGCCGAGGTTTCGGAGGAACCAGGGGTGCCAGCCGACTTGGGCGGGGAAGGCGTCGGCGGCCGCTTCGACACGCATCGTGAGGGTGACCGAGTCCGGGCTGAGTTCGATCAGCTGGGTGACTCGGCCGGGGTAGGGCCATGGGGCGGTGAGGTCGTAGCTCAGTGCGGCGGAGGTCTCGCTGGCGCTGAATACGCGCCAGGCGGTGTCGCGACCGGTGCCGTGGATGGCGTGCGGGGCAGCATTGATGGGCATTTGGTGGACTGTGCCGCCATTTCGGAACTGGCCCAGCCCCATCCGCCCGCACCAGGGAACCATGGGGAACGCGCCATAGCGGGGAGCCTGTCGCAGTAGCTCGAGGCCACTGATCCGCAGACTGGTCAGGCGTCCGCCGTCCTGCGGATCAATTGTCAGCTCCGCTTTCCCCGCGGTCAGCACGACCGTGGAATTGCCGGCCATGAGCACTCCCCTTTCGGCAATGAACTGATCCGATAGCACACACTGCCACGGCGGCGGCCTGGATGCGCGGCGTGCGCGCGGTAGGAGACTCAGCCGATCCAGTACCGGCGTAACAATGTGCCGGCGGTCCCGGGCTCGATCGAGTCGAGCTCCCGCCGCAGGATTCCACAATGCGTGCGGAAGCGGCGTTGGGGTCGGCGCAAGTGACAAGGATTCGATCCACATCGAGGCCGCGGGCGACAGGAACGCTGGCGCGCAGGATCGCGGTGCCGTAACCGCGACCGCGGAATCGACACAGGCCGGCGTACCCGATGTGGCCGTGGCGGCGCGCCGAACGGGATTCACGGTATGCCGGACCGAGGCGCGTCCGAGGAGCTCGTCGTCGACGGTGGCGACGAGGAAGGTCTCAGGCACTATGCCGGGTGGTGACCGGCACCGATGCGGCTCTTTTCCAGCGTGGACAGGTAACGCGACCAGGTCGTGCCGGGCACGAGACCGAGCGCGAAGTCGAACCCGCATTCCGCCAACTCCGTGTGCGCCGCGCGCACCGCCTGCTCATCCGACGCCTGTGCCCCCGGAGCAGCACGGTATCGGTGCGGCGGGGTGGTTCCGGCATGACCGCCACGGTAGGCCGCCGCGCGGCGCGGTGTCGACGGAGTTATTCATCGCTTCGCACGGGGGCCGCCTAGGCGTGGCACCAGGTGCACGTCGACCAAGCGGTGCCCGAGCGTGCATGCTGGTGTTAATACCGTCCGACCTGTCGGTTGAGAACGCGAGGTGGTGCATGTGCTGGATATAGTGCGGGGCGTGTCCTTCGTCCAGCCAGCTCTCGACCGTATTCCGGAGCCGTATCGGTCCTATCTGATCGAGCGTCGCGAACTACTGAAGTTCGCGGTGGTCGGCGGGATCACCTGGTTCATCGACACCGGCATCGTGTACGCACTCAAGCTGACCGTGCTCGGCGAAAAGCCACTCACGGCGCGCGTTCTCGGCGTGCTGATCGCCACCATCGTGTCGTATGTGCTCAATCGGGAATGGTCGTTCCGAACCAGGGGTGGCCGGGAACGACATCATGAGGCGGCCCTGTTCTTCGCCATCAGCGCGCTCGGCATCGGTGTCACCCTCTTGCCGCAGGCGGTGGCGCTGTATGTGCTCGATATCCGGGTGCCGCATGTCAGCCCGGTCACGCAGGCGGTATCGAATTTCATTACGGGCCAGATCCTCGGCGTCTTGCTCGCCATGGCATTCCGATACTGGGCGTTCCGCCGGTACGCCTTCCCGGATGATCTCGTCCAATCCGAGCTGGAACCGCGGTAGGCGCTTACCTTCGGGGTAATTGACCCCGACTCGGGACCGTCCGAAGATCGCCGGTATGACTCGGATCGGGGTTCTTCTGCCCAGCCGCGAAACCGCCATGACCGGCGACCACGACGCTGCTGGACTTGTCCGCTTTGCCCAGGCCGCCGAGGATGCCGGGTTCGACTCGGTGTGGATCGGTGATTCCCCATTGGCCCGCACGCGGGTCGATCCGCTGCCGCTGCTGGCCGCCGTCGCCGCGACCACCTCGCGGGTACGACTCGGCACCGCCGCGTTGACCGCGACATTGCGTCATCCGCTGCTCGGCGCGCACACCGCCGCCACGATCGACCAGATCAGCAACGGCCGATTGATTCTCGGGCTCGGCGCCGGATTCCCGGTGCCCGAGAGCCAGGACGAATTCGATGCTGTCGGTGTTCCTTTCACCACGCGCGTGGGCCGACTCGACGAGACGGTCACCATCTGGCGGCGGAGTTGGTCCGGCGCAACCGATTTCGACGGCCGGTACTGGCAACTCGATGACCTGTCCCGCACGCTCCCCGCCGCGAGCCCGGCAGGTCCCCCGCTCTGGCTGGCGGGCAGCGACACACCGCGAGTGCTGGAACGGGTGGCCCGGCACTACGACGGCTGGCTGCCGTTCCTACCGGATCCGGATGCCTATGCCCGCGCGTGGACGACGATCCGCGAAAAGGCCACCCGCACGATTACTCCCGGCCTCTACGCCACGATCAATATCGACCCGGACGCCGCGGCCGCGCGTGCCGAACTCGACGGCTACGTGCGCCAGTACTACCGCCGATCCCTGGACGAAATGTCGATGATCCAAGCCTATTTCGGCGGCTCGGCCGAGGAATGTGTGCAGTGGCTCGGCCGATACCTCGACGCCGGTGCGTCGCATCTGGTGCTGCGCATCGGATCACTCGATGCCCGCCGCCAATTGGATCTGCTCGCCGACGCGCTGTTCCCGGCACACCAATCGGCTTGAGCCTCAGGCCTTGTGCTGAGCGATCTGAATCAGATTGCCGCACGTGTCATCGAGTACCGCGGTGATGACCGGTCCGTGATCGAGCGGTTCCTGGGTGAACCGCACGCCGAGCCCGAGCAACCGGTCGTACTCGGCGTGCAGATCGTCCACCGCGAACGATGTGTACGGAATCCCGTCCTCGACCAGCGCCTTCTTGAACGGTCCGACCGCCGGATGCCCGTCGGGCTCCAGGAGCAATTCGACGCCGTCGGGGTCCTGCTGCGAGGTGACGGTCAGCCAGCGCGCCTCGCCGAGCGGAACCTCGGTCTTCTTCACGAAGCCGAGCACTTCGGTGTAGAAGCGCAACGCCTTGTCCTGATCGTCGACCAGGACACTGGTGACATTGATGCGGATCATTCTTCCTCCTGGAGCCAGCGGTGGGTGAGCCGCCGCAGTGGTTCTCGATTCAGATGGTGGAACTTGTACCGGCCGTCCCGGCGGGTGGTCACCAGACCGGCGGCCGCGAGCACATCCAGATGCTGCGAGACCGCCTGCCTGCTCGAGGTGAGCTGATGGCCCATGGTGAGCCGGGTGCAGAGCTCGAATAACGTCTGGCCGTCGCGATCGGCCAGCTCGTCGAGGATCGCGCGGCGCGTGGGGTCGGCCAATGCCTTGAATACATCGCCTGCCGGGCCGGTGCTCACGCTCCCCACTATAGGCAAGTATTTACTTGCCTATCAAGCCGGAGCCGCGCAGACCGTGCGGTATGCAGGGCGAATGGGGCGGCAGCCGAGCTAAATTGGTTGGATGAGTTATGAGTTCGTGGTGCTACCGGCAGGCGCGGCGGCATCGCCGGGGGACGTACTTCCGTACTTTCGGTCGCGGCGCGGGCAACCCGCGGACGACCATCTCTATCGGACCGTCATCGCCGGACTGCACGGGTGGAACAGCCGAATTCCGGCCGCCGCATCGCATGCGAGACTGCGGATCGAGGCGGCGGGCGATGCGGTGCGGGTGACCGCGGCCGATAGCGTGGACCGCCGAAGAACGCGTGGCTCCGCGAAGGACTACGCGGAGCCACGCGTTCGCGAGCTCATCGAAGCCCTCATTACGGGTTTCGCGTACGAAATCTACGATGCGCGGGCCAATACCTTGACCAGCCCCGAAATCCGCCGCTTCGTCCTGGTAGATATCGGCGGTGAGCGCAAATATTCCTCCCTTACCCAACGCGATGTCTTCGACTGGGTCCGCCAACTCCATCTGCTGGCCGCCATACCATGCCTGATCGCCGAAAAGCGAAATGGCACAAGGAGTTTCATTCAGACTTACCGCAACTCCCCCACCGACTACACCGTTGAACTCCACCATCCTGTTCGCGACCGACGCCTCGGGACCACAATGACCGACGGCGCGACCGTTGCCCAGCTCATTTGGGACTGGGCCAGTGACGAGTGGAGCCGCCTCGACCAGGTCCAGTGGGAGCCGCTGGACTGAGACCGGTCCAAAAGGTCAGTGCCACTGGGAACCGATTTATCTGCGGGACATGCCTATGACGAATGTCCGGGCAATACGCAGACCGCGTCCAGGCCGAGCACATGGTTGAGTCGCCCGAAGGCCAGCCATGATCCGATGCTCATGCTCAGCTCGACTATTTCGGTCTGGCTGTAGTGCGCCCGCATGCGGTCCCAGAACTCCTCGTCCAGATTGTGGTGATCGGTGGCGTAGCGTTCGGCGTATTCGGCGGCCAGCCGGGTGCGCTCATCGAACAAGTCGGTGGTGCGCCAGTTGGTCACCGCGTCCGCGAACTCCGGCTCCACCTTCTGACCGTCGCGCTCGGTGCGCCAGTCCAGGCAGAAGATGCAGCCGTTGACCTGGGCGATCTTTAGTCGCGCCGCCTCGAATTCGCGCAGTCCGAGGGTCGAATGCGAGTACACCGACAGGGAGAAGTTGGAGGCGGCCAGGCCGATACCGGGCACCATCTCGCCCCAGACGTAGCCGATCGGGTCCTTGCCTTCGGGAATGTCGATGATCATGGGTGCTTCCTTCCGAGCTTGCCGACTGCGGGGCGCAGTGGGACATCGAGCGCGTCATAGAGTCCGGGTTCGGCATCGACGAGCCAGTCGATGGCATTCACCAGTCGGCCGACCGCGGTGGCATTGCCGCCAGCGGAACGGTTTCCGTCCTCGTCGGCGGCCTCGATGGTGATCTCGATGCGTGGATGGCCCTCGATGATCACGCGGTGCGCACCCTCCCCGTCGGGTGGTGTCGGCCAGTCCGGTGCGCAGGACGGGTGGATCCGGGTGACGTGTTCGATAACGATCCGAGGTTCACCCTCGACGATCCCCTGCACCTCGAATCGCACCGCGCCCTGGGTACCCGCTTCGAAATCACCCATCCGTTCGGTGCTGACGGTGGCGTCGAGCGCGCGCCGGTCCAGGGTTTCCCCAATCTCGTCGAGTTCGACGCCGAGCGCCCGCGCCATCAACCGAATCTGCCCGCCCCACACCATGGTCGGGACGCGCGGTGCCACCATCGGCGGCAGGTAGTCCATCGGCTGCCCCATCCCGACCAGATAGCGGACCGAATCGGGCTGGTCGTAGGTGGTGTAGTCGAAGATTTCCTGGCAGCGGATCATCTCGACGGTGCTGCCCAATCCGCTCATCAGCAGCGGCAGCACGTCATTCCCCCAGCCGGGATCGACGCCGGACACGAACAGCGACCCGCCGCCCCGCGCGACCGCGGCCAGTACTGGATCGCGCACCTCGGGCGGGGCACTGGACGGGTCGTAGAGCGCGTAGAGCGCGGGGGTGACGACCACCGCTCCGGCTTCGATGGCTCGGATGATGTCGGCGAGTGCGTCATCGGGGCGGATATCGCCCGAGGCCGCGTACACGACGGCCCGAGGTCCGGCGGCGAGGGCCGCCTCGATATCGGCGGTCGCCGTGACGCCGAGGTCGTAGTCGAGCCCGGCGAGCGGACCCGCGTCGCGGCCGACCTTATCGGCATTGTGGACGAGCACGCCCGTGAGTTCCAGCGCCGGGTGCGCGTCGACGGCGCGGATGGCCGCACGGCCGACATTGCCGGTGCCCCAGACGATCGTGGGGATCATCGAGTGAGCGTAGCAAGCGCTTGGTTTGGCGGTGGGGGTTAGTGCAATTACGCTGTGCGGCTCGGTAATTCGCGCGGCTATCGCCCGGTGTTGTAGCGAACCAGATACTCGGCGAACCGGCGGATGTCGGCGTCCTCCCATGCCGTCAGTCTTTCGGCGAACTCTCGATGGCGACGCTGCTCGGCCGCCCCCGCGACTCGTCGCCCCTCTGCCGTCGGCTGCAGGATGTGGTTGCGGCGGTTCTCCGGATCGACCTCCCGGGTCAGATATCCCAGCCGCTCCAGCGCGCCGACCTGTCGGCTGACCGTGGATTTATCGAGGACGAAATGGTCGGCGACATCGGTCGCCTGACAGCCGTCGCGCTCGATGACCAGGTCCAGAATGCTGAAGGCGACCAGCGATAGCTCCGGATGCAGCTCCGAGGCGCGGCCGCGGGCGCGCCGCGCGAAGGCGGTCAGTTCGCGCTGAATGGTGTGGATCGCCGCGGTGCGCGGTTCCGAGGTCATGGTTGCATGATACATCAGTTGTATGTTACAACAGTGACGGTTGTATTTACCAACTATTTGGAGTTGACCCTCATGCGCTCGCACCAGCTACGACATGTCGCCGGACACCTGCTGACCCCACTGCTGATGTGCCTCGGCATGGCCCTGGCCTACCTGGGTGCGTTTCATCAGCCCGAGCCCAACCATCTGAAGGTGGCGGTGGTCGGCACAGCCGCGCAGGACATGGTGCTCGCCCAGACCATGAAGGACACGGCGGGCGACGCGCTCGAGGTGATCACGCTGCCCAGCCGCGACGACGCCACGGCTCAACTGCGCGACCGCACCCTCTCCGGTGCTTACGTTCCCGATGCGCAGCAACCGGAACTGCTTGTCGCCAAGGCCAATTCCGATACCACTGCCATGGCCGTAGAGCTGGTGTTCCGGCAGGTCGCCGGTGCGCGGGGCATGCCGATGACGGTCACCAATATCGCCCCCACCGCCAGTGGCGATCCCACCGGACAGGGCCTGTTCTTCCTGCTCGTCGCGCTGAGCATCGGCTCCTACGGCAGTGTCGCCGCGATCGGCGCGGCCGGTGCCGGGCTGTCCATGCGAGTGCGTGCGGTGATCGGGCTGACCACCTCACTCGCCGTCAGCATTATCGGAATCGCGGTGGCCGGACCCGTATTCCACATCGTCGACCACGACTACGCGGCGATCTGGGCCATGGGTTGGTTGTACTCGGCGGGCATCATCGCCGTCGGCATCGGACTGCACACCTTCCTGAAGCGCTGGACCACCCTCGCACTGATGGTGCTGTTCGTCATGCTCAACTTCACCACCTCCGGTGGCATCTACCGTCCCGAGCTGCAGAACGGTTTCTTCGGTTCGCTGCACGCGTTCTGGAACGGCGCGGGGTTCGTGGAGGGGGCGCGTAGCCTGTTGTACTTCGATGGCGGTGCGGGTTTCGCGAGTCGCATCGTCAGTCTGTTCGTGTGGCTCGCGGTCGGCGCGGTGCTACTGGTGGTGGCCGCCGGATACGAACGCCGCACCTCCCATGCTCCGGCCGGGCCTGAGCGTGCGCAGCGACTGGTGGAGGCCGAAGCGGAAATGGAAGAGGCGGTCGGCGTCTGACACCTCGGCTGGCGACTCGGCCCACGAATCCCGCCGATCCGTGGGCCGAATTCCCCTACGCCGCCTCGGGTTCCCTCCCCCCGCTGGTGGCATGAGCCCGGGAGTGCGACCATGATTCGCGGTCGCGTCACATCGCGGCCTGGCATCGGGTAGCATCATCGCCATCGCCACTCTGGCACGCGATTCCACAGAATCTGATTTATATGTAACTGTGGGTCACATATAAATTCCCACCATCGGTTCTGGCACGAACCGCAACTTCGCATGGCCTGCAACATCTTCCGAGACGTACCCGAGTTGATCGACGCCCTGTGCAGGTGCAAGATCGTGGATGTGTCGCGTGACGGCGCCGGGTGGACGGCGATCGGCATGGAGGCACCGTGATCGAGGAGTCCGCCGTGCGTCCACAGTCACGCTCTCACTGAGGTAGAGCCGGGCGTCGAAGCCCTACGCATCCCCACCCTTCCTTGCGGAGCCGCCCGTCGCGTGCGGCTTCCTCGATCGAGAGACGATCCATGGCAGCAAGCCATCTCGACGCGAGCCGGGCGCGCGCCCTCGGACAGGAACTGGTGGCGATCCACCACTGGCTCCGCACCGAACTCGCCCGAATCCGCGCCGACATCACCGCCTATGCAGCGGGTTCCGATCTGCGGCCGACGCAACTTCGCGCGCACTGCACCGCATTCTGCGCCGCGCTGACCCGACACCACACCGGCGAAGACGACGCGGGCTTCCCGGCGCTTGCTGGGCAGTTTCCGGAGCTGGCGCCGGTACTGGCGGAACTGCGTGCGGACCACCAACTGGTGGCCGATATCCTGCGCAGGCTGACCGAACTGCTCGACTCGATCGGGCCGGATAATTCCGATACCGTACGGCGCGAACTCGACGGCCTGGCCGCCATCCTGGACTCGCATTTCCATTGGGAGGAACGCAGACTCGTGCAGGCTTTCGACGAACTCGAAATGGGTACCAGAACAGGCGAGGAACTACTCGGCGCCGAGGTCCGGAGGGACCATATGCGGTCCTCTCGGGATTGAGGCGCCGACCGGATAGGAGACGAGTACGGTATTACCGGCCGGACCGCGTAGACAGGGGCGAGGAAGCATCGGTGGAAAGTCGGGGCGCGATATGAATCAGCCGTATTCGCACTGGTATGCCCAGAATTCGCCGGAGAACCTACCACTGGCCGCCCGCTACCGCTCCGCCGAGCCGATCACCTGGAACGGCAGTCTCGTCTACCCGATGTACACCGAGCAGGTCGGGCCCGCACCGATCCTGGTCACCATGGCCCTGTTGTCCGCCGCACCACCGGCAGGGCTGCGCGGCCACGGAATCGGGCTATCGGTGATAGATGGGCATATCGGCATCGATGGCCGACGCCTCGCCGGTGTCGATGTCTGGAGTGATGCCCTAGCCGCGGGCGTGAGTTTCGAAGTGATCCCGACCGATCCGGGCGCCCTGTTCTCTCTCACTCCCGTCTGGGTGGACGCCTACGGCCAGCAGAAATCCTGGAGCGGCAACTATGGCATCCTCATCGAACAGCCTCCGACCGGCCGACTCATCCTCTGGTGCAGTGTCGGTGAGGGCCCACCCAACTTCGCCAATCTCGTAGTCGAGATCGACACCGCCAACGTCCCCGGCGTCTTGGTGCCAACCCCGCCCCCCTTCGCTCCCAACATTCCGGCACCGGAGCAGACGCGGCCTGTCGAATCCCCCGCCGCACAGTCGATACCGACCGCCGCACAGCCAACGATGGCCGCCGAATCCGAGCAGCCTCGGTTCTCAGAGCCGCAGCCGACACCCCCGGACCTCGAATTGGTCCGGTTCCCGGAGCCGCCGCAAACAGCGTTCGCCCGGCCCGAGATCCCGGACGCGGAGCAAACCGCACCATTGCAGCCCGCGCTGGCCCGGTTGGCGGAACTGCCGTCCACAGCCCGGTCAGCGGAACCGCCAACAGAGGTTACGGACATAATGCCCGCTCGGTCTCCAGAGACGCGGGAATCGGCAGCCGCGGATGCCGGCCGCAACCAGGTGACAGAGCCGCCGCGGTCCGAGCCGCGACAGCAGCCCACCGGGGATGGGGACCCCGGATATCGCACTGCCCTCTACGATCTCGGCGTCGCGATGTTCGGGCGCGGTGAGGAGGATCAGGCCTGCGGGCTGTGGGCGCAGGCCGCCGATGCCGGACACGCCGGGGCGGCCTATGACCTCGGAGTTGTCTTGTTCCGCCGCGGTGAGCTCGGTGATGCCGAACGCTGGTGGCGCACTGCCGCCGATCGACGGGAACTGCGCGCCATGGTCGGGCTTGCCGAACTGCTCGAACGTCAGGGCAATCACACCGAGGCCAGTGCCTGGCGCACCTGCGTGGCCGAGGAACAGACCGGGAAACCCGATCAATCGGTCAATTCCGGCTGAGTGCCAGCGGAATTCGAGGTGGCCAGCTGTACCACCGACAGAATCCCGCCGACATTGCGCCCCTGTCGAGCTGGCGAACCACTTGCCCAACTCGGAGCCTCCAGGGTATCGGCGGGGATACGATGCGCAGATGGCGCACCCCGCTCCGCCGGTTCCGGGGGCGACGGTCGCTCCGGACCGCTCGCCGGGTGGTTCACGCGGCGTCGCCGAGGTCGTCGAGCGGTTCGCCGAGGCCTGGCGGATGGCCGCCGCGCCTCCGGATCTATCGGCCTACCTGCCGGACTCCCCCGCCATCCGCCGGGTGTCGCTGATCGAGCTGATCAAGGTCGATCTGGCGAACCGCTGGATGCGTGGCACCGAACCGAAGCGTCTTGCCGAATACGTCGACGACCTGCCGGAATTGCGTACCTGGCCGCTGCCGCCCGATCTCATCTATGAGGAGTTCCACGTCCGCAGGCGTGCGGGCAGCTCGGTAGCCGTCGAGGAATACACCGCCGCCTACCCGGAACAGGCCGAGCAACTCTCGCAGATGTTGGCCACCGACGACTACCGCAGCACACTGCTGGCGGTCTCCGCCGATCCGGTGAATCTCGACGAGATCGATGTCGGCCAGAAGATCGACGATTTCGACCTGATGACCAGCCTGGGCCGTGGCGCCTTCGCACGGGTCTTCCTGGCCAGACAGCGTTCGATGCAGCGGCTCGTCGCGGTGAAGATCTCCCAGGACAAGGGTGCCGAACCGCAGACCCTGGCCCAGCTCGACCACGACTACATTGTGCGGGTCTTCGACCAGCGGGTTCTGCAGAGCCGTCGGCTGCGGCTGCTCTATATGCAATACGTGCCGGGCGGCACGCTGTTCACGGTGCTGGAGCGGGTGCGCAATACTCCGGAAGCCGAGCGCAGCGGCGCACTCCTGCTCGATGTCATCGACTCCGTACTCGCCGATAAGGGCGAGATCCAGCCCACCGAATCCGCGGTGCGCGCCGAATTGGCCACACTGTCCTGGCCGGAGACCATCGCCTGGCTCGGGCGCAGACTCGCCTTGGCGCTGGACTACGCCGGACGCTCCGGTGTACTGCACCGCGATATCAAACCGGCCAATGTGCTGCTGACCGCCGAGGGCATTCCGAAACTCGCCGATTTCAATATCAGCTTCAGCGGCAATGTCTCCGGTGACAGCCCGGTCGCCTACTTCGGCGGTTCCCTGGCCTACATGTCACCGGAGCAGCTGGCCGCCGTACATCCGGACAAATCGACGACGGCCGCCGACCTGGACACTCGCAGCGACCTCTACGCACTCGCGGTCATGCTGTGGGAATTGCTCACCGGCAGTAAGCCTTTCGATGACAAGATGGTGACCGGCGGTGACCGCACCACGCTCGACGGCATGTTGGAGCGCCGCTCGGGCAGCCCGCAATCGCTGCCGTACCAGGATCTTCCGGCCGACTGTCCGGCCGCGCTGCGCCGCGCGCTGGTCCGTGCCCTCGAACCGGACCCCGAACGGAGGTGGGCGCGCGGGGCGGATATGGCCCAGCAGTTCGATGTCAGTCTCGACGCGCGCGCCCGCGATCTGGTCGACCCGCCGCCGCACAGTTGGCGGCTACGCGCCCGACCGCTCATGCATCCCATCATGGCGCTGGCCATCGCCGTTCCCAACGCATTGGCAATCCTGTACAGCTACAACCACAACCGCACCTTGATCATTGCCAAACTCGATGAGCAGGCACAGCACCGCTTCGATCAGATCGCCGTCATCACTTACGGCATCTGCTTTCTCATCGGGGGCATTGTCACCATTGTGCTGGTGGTGAATCTCTGGTCCGTCTCACGTGGGCTACGCAAGGGCAAGTCCTACGACGGACCCACGTTGGCCAGAGCCCGCACCGACACACTGCAACTCGGCCGCCGAACTGTGTTGACCTGCTTCGCGCTATGGGTGCTGTCCGGTGTCGTCGTCCCGGTTTCGGTGCGGGTCTCGGGCAACCACCTCACCGCCCAGGCCTATGTGCACTTCTTCATCACCCAGATCGTCTGCGGCGCGATCGCCATGGCCTACCCGTATTTCCTGGTCAATTTCTATGCCGTGCGCAGCATCTATCCGATGTTCCTTCCGCACGGCGGACGCGGCGCCGCCGACGACGCACAACTGCGCCAACTCGACCGCCAAAGCACCTATTTCCTCGCCATCGCCGCCGCCGTACCACTGCTGGGCGTCGCGGGCGCGACGTTCATTCCCGCCATGGACATACCGGCGGTCATCGTCGCGGTGCGCGTGCTCTGTGTCGGCAGCGCGCTGGCCTTCATCGCCATCTACTGGTTGTTCCGGATGCTCGAGCAGGATCTCGCCGCGCTCGAACGCATTGTCGCCCGATGACCACCAAGCCGCCATTCACCCGGGCTGGATCCGTGTGCGCTCGAGTATCTTTCCGGTCGCATTGCGCGGCAAGGCGTCCAGGAAGGTGACATCGCGCGGCACCGAGAATCGGCTCAACCGGTGCCGAATGTAGTTGCAGACCATATCCCGGTCCAGGCCGAACCCCTCCCTGGTGACCACGAACGCGGCCAGGCGCTGGTCGTACTCCGGATCCGGCACACCGACCACCGCGACCTCACTGACCTGCGGCAGATGCGACAGCGCTTCCTCCACCGGCCGCGGAAAGACGTTCTCCATGCGTCCGATCGACCACAGCGGCATTGCCGTATTCGGCGATCACCGGATGGATCCGGCCCGCACCGAAATAGGTGACTGTGACCCGCGTCCGGTCCTCGGCGTCAGCATCGCGCAACCGCACAGCGACGAAGTTGCCGAGTCCCGGGCACTGCAACTCGAAGGTGTATCCCTCTTGGCCGACGACGAGCCGGACCGGCGGTGCGGTGATCGGTGTTCCCGCCGTGCCGCCGCAGATCAGCAGAACCGGATGCGCATCCGATGTCTCGGCCCGCTCGCATACGCCGATTCCCAGGAACATCCGGGAGTAGGTCTGCGGGTCCATGAGCAGATCCCATAGGGCTTACGCGCTACTTCGAACTCCGCGTCGATATTGATGACATCCGTGACCAACTGCGTGCATTTCTCGTAGGCCGAATCGGGTGTAACTGAGACGGCGTTGTTACGCATTTGTACCCAGCGGTAACACCTAGGTCAAGTGTCCGTCGCTTGCCCGAAAGTTGCCGTATATCCATTGCGACCGAACCGATTCCCGCAGGCCATGTGGCATTGCACAATGTGATCGAGAACGTTTCGTGCACCGTCATCGCGCGGTGGAAACCGGGAGCAAAAATGACCGCCAGAGCAGATCTCGAACTCCAACTGCGCGGCCCGGTCGCGGCCCTCGATCAACTCTCCGACGCCGAGGCCGCCGAACTGCTGAGCATGTTCCGCGATGCGCGTCAGGCCGAGACGGCCGGGCTCGCCGAGGTCGTCGACGGGTTGGTGGGCGCGCTGCCCTGGCCGCTGCGCACGGCGGCCAAGAAGATCATGTTCGGGAATCGGCTCGGCTGATGAAGTCGGCGTCGCAGAACGAGTCGATGCAGGGTGTGCCCGATCTGGTGACCAGAGCACAGCTCATTCTGCTGGCCCGCACGCTCGATGTCCCCGTCGAGCGCTTGACGCATCTGGAGCGGCTCGGCGCCGAGCAATTGCACGAACTGCAACAGCGCATGGCGCGCGTCGTCTTCGATGACCACGCCGCGACCTTCAAGCGGATCAGCATGCTGGTGCCGATCATTCCATTGAGCATTTCGCTGCCGCTGGTGCAGCGGATCGTGCCGCCGCTGATGGGCGGACGCGCGGCGGGGGCGGTCGGCATCGCGCATCCGAAGCGGGCGGCGGAAGCCGTCGGGATGCTGGATCCGAAATATGCCGCCGCTTGCGCCCCGTATATCGACCCGCATACCGTCGGGAAGCTCGCCGAGA
This sequence comes from Nocardia sp. CA-119907, assembly GCF_050955995.1. Lineage (NCBI taxonomy): Bacteria > Bacillati > Actinomycetota > Actinomycetes > Mycobacteriales > Nocardiaceae > Nocardia > Nocardia sp. CA-119907. Next base: position 4,487,033 of record NZ_CP192091.1, on the reverse strand, counting down.
TCGCCCCGCCCGAGCCGATCGCGCGCATCGCCAACGAGTTGTTGCGCCGCCGAGACTATGTCACCGCGGGTCCTTTCCTTGGCTACGCCACCACGCCGCTGATCCGAGCCATCGAGGCAGGCGTGCCGGACGACGCCGGGCTCATCCTCTCGGCGGCCTACGCCTACTCCGCCTCGAATATCAGTGCGATTGTGCGCCAACTGCTATCCGGATCGCTGGACCGGGTGCCGGGCATCCTCGAGACGGTCCTAGCCGGTTCGACCGATCTGCGGCTGGCGGCCGTATCGGTCTTCGCCCGCTGCGATGAGGACGTGATCGAGGCGCTCGGCGATATCCTGCTCGATATCGGATCGCCCGAAGCCATCACGGACCTGGCCACCACCTTGATCGAGTATGGCGCGATCAAAGACCTGCTCCGCTTTACCGCCTATCTGAGCCCATCTGCCCTGGACACCATGGCGGCGAACCCGATCACCACCGATAACGCGGGGATGTCGGCACTGGTCGCCGCCCTCGCGGAACAGACCGATCCGATACTGTGGCGCGGCCTGCTGAACCTGGTCGAGCGCACCGAGCTCGACATCCAACGCCACATCGGTACAAGACTTCTGGAATTGCCCGAAGCAACGCTGACCGCGCTACCCGCGATCGCGAGCAAGGCGCACCTCAGGCCCACCCTGCTGCGCGTTCTCGCCGGGGTCGACACCGATACCCAGGTCCGCCTCGGCGAGATGTGGGCCAAGCTGCCCGCTGAAAACCGTGACGACATCGAGCGCGGCGCTCGCGAACTCGGTCTGGCCACTCGCCTCGCGACACTCACGGTCACACTGCACATCTACAGCTGACACTCAGTGCAACCGAATGCGCACGCGGGCAACCGGTCTCGGACGGATCCGAGCGCGCCAGCCGCGCGCCGCACGCGGGTCGGCACCATCGCTGATGCGCGAATGACGTACGGCGCGCGACGAACTACACCGGAGTGAAGTCGCGGCTGGCGATGTAGGTCGGGCGTGGCGCCGGAGCGGCGAACGGCTGCACCAACGTGTTCTCCACGCTGTTGAACACCAAGAAGATGTTCGAACGCGGAAACGGGGTGATGTTGTTCGACGAGCCGTGCATGATATTCGAATCGAACAACAGGGCCGATCCGGCGGGACCGGTGAACTGAGTGATCCCGTAGCGGTCCGCGAGCGCCGCGATATCGGCGTGGGTGGGCACGCCGATCTCCTGTTCCTGCAACGACTCCCGATAGTGCTCGGCCGGGGTGCTGCCGATGCACGGCACGAACGTGCGGTGCGAGCCCGGCATCACCATCAGACTGCCATTGATCGGGTAGTTGTTGGTCAGGGCGATCGAGAGGCTGACCGCGCGCGGTGCTGGCATACCGTCCTCGGCATGCCAGGTTTCGAAATCCGAATGCCAGTAGAAGCCGGTGCCGCGGAAGCCGGGCATGTAGTTGACCCGGCTCTGATGGATATACACCTCGGAGCCGAGCATCTGCCTGGCCAATCCGGCGACGCGGGATTCGCGCACCAGATCGGCGATCGCGGCGCTGAGCCGATGAACCTCGAACACCGAGCGCACCCGATTCGAGGACTTCTCCACGACCACCCGGTCGTCACCGCGCAGCTCCGGAGCATTTGCGAGACGGTCGATTTCGGCGCTGAACTCGTCCACCTCGGTGGGCGTCAGCAGCTGCTCGACCATGCCGAAACCGTTGGCGTCGAAGGATGCCAGCTCCTCGGAATCGGCCGCACCCCATACGGTCGGATCGGTGCGGTCCTGATGTCGACCCGGGGTTGCGAGCCGGGTCGGGTAGCGATCGTCGGTGTGCACCAACGTCATTGCGCCTCCTATGCGCCGATCTGGGCCACGACGAGCGGGTAGACGCCGTTACTGTCGTGGACCTCCTGCCCGGTGACCGGCGGGTTGAACACGCACATCATCCGCATCTCGGTGCGCACCTCCAGGCGGTGGCGTTCGTGTCCGTCCAGCAGATACATCGAGCCGGGCGCCAAGGCGTAGGTGATGCCGCTGTCCAGATCCGTCAGTGTCCCTTCGCCTTCGATGAGCCAGACCGCCTCCACGTGATGGCGGTAGTGGAACTCGTGCACGGTCCCGGCCTCGATAGTGGTCTCGTGGAAGGAGAATCCGACGCCGTCGCCGCCGAGCACGATGCGCTTGCTGCGCCAGCCCTGGCCCTCGACATCGCGGTCGGTACCGGTGATCTCCGCGGTGCTGCGCACGATCATCTCAGCGCTCCTGTCCGCAGACGGTGCCGATCGCGCCGGTCAGCACGCGCAGACCGTGCTCGATCTCGTCATCGGTGACGGTCAGCGGCGGCAAGAGTTTCACCACTTCGTCCAGCGAACCGGAGGTCTCGACCAGCAGGCCGCGCTCGAAGGCGATCTGGCAGACCTTGCCCGCCTGCGAGGGATCATCGAAGACGATGCCGTGCACCAGTCCGCGACCCCGCGTCGAAATACCGGGGAAGTACTCGGCCACCTGGGTCAGCGCCGCACCGATGCGCTGTCCCTTCGCCTCGGTCGAGGCCTGTAGCGCACCATCGGACCAGAAGTGCTCCAGCGCGGTCTGCGCGGTGATGAAGGCCGGGTTATTGCCGCGGAAGGTGCCGTTGTGCTCGCCCGGTGCCCACTGGTCGAGGTCCGGTTTGAACAGCACCAGCGCCATCGGCAAGCCGTAGCCGCCGATGGACTTCGACAGCGTCACGATATCGGGGGTGATGCCGGCGACCTCGAAGGAGAAGAACGGCCCGGTCCGGCCGCAGCCCATCTGCACATCGTCGACGATCAGCAGAATGCCACGCGCCGTGCACAATTCGGCCAGATGCCGCAGCCACTCGGGTCGTGCGATATTGACCCCACCCTCACCCTGGATCGTCTCCACGATGACCGCGGCGGGCCGATCGAAACCGGATGAGGTGTCGTCGAGGACTCGCTCCATCCACTGGAAATCGGCGGTGGTGTTGTCGAAGTACCCGTCATAGGGCATATGCGCGGCATGGACCAGCGGCACGCCGGCACCAGCACGCTTGGCGGCATTGCCGGTCACCGACAGCGCCCCGAGCGACATGCCGTGAAAAGCGTTGGTGAAGCTGATGATCGTCTCGCGACCGGTGACCTTGCGGGCCAACTTCAACGCGGCCTCAACGGCATTGGCGCCGGTCGGTCCGGGGAACTGGACCTTGTACTCCAGCCCGCGCGGCGCGAAGACGGTGTCGCGCAACGTTTCCAGCAGTCGCCGCTTGGCCACGGTCGACATATCCAGGCCGTGTGTGATCCCGTCACCGGCGATGTACTCCAGCAGCGGCCGCTTGAGCACCGGATTGTTGTGGCCGTAGTTCAACGCCCCCGCACCGGCGAAGAAGTCGAGGTACTCCTTGCCGTCCTCGGCGCGCAACCAGGTGCCCGACGCGGTGGTGAACACCGTTGGCCAGGCCCGGCAATATCCACGGACATTGGACTCGAGTTCCTCGAAAATGGTCGTCTCGGCGGTAATCAACGGTGATCCTCCTGCTTTCGGACGGTAGGGGCGATCAGATAGAGGTCCTCGTCAGCGTGGCTGTCCGGGAAGAGATCGGAATCGAATAGGGGCTGCTTGGTCATTTGGGCGGCTCGTCGGCGCGCGACCGAGCCGAACATCGCGATCGAGGCCGGATTATCCGGCGCGATCGTCGTCTCCAGCGCCGAAACACCTGCGGCCGCAACGGTATCGAGCAGTGTGTGCAGCAGTGCGGCACCCAAGCCGCGTCCCTGCTGTTCGCGCTCGACCGCGACCTGCCACACGAACACCGTCTCCGGCGCCTGTGGGCGCAGGTAGCCGATCACGAATCCGACGACCCGGTCGTTCACTTCGGCGACCACCGAGGTGCTGGCGAAATCGCGACACCACAGCAGGTAGGCGTAGCTGGAGTTGGTGTCGAGGACCCGCGAATCCTTGGCAATTCGCCAGATCTGGGCAGCGTCGCCGACTCGTGGCGGGCGCAGCACCGGCTGCGCGTGCGGCGCCGAAATCGGTACGGCCGAAGGGTATTCGGTGACCGACGGATCAATCGTTGCGGTGGACAAGGTGTGCAGTGACATACATCTCCCTGGTCGGGTCTGCAGTACTTATCCAGGCTTACGGAGCAACTTTGAGGTGAACCAGTCGATCTCTTTGCGGTTGTGTTACGAAAAGATCACAACTGCAGGCTAGGTCACACTTTTGGATGTTTCAGCGCTGCGGATCGAGCCGATACCCAAGTCCGCGCACGGTAACCACGATGTGTGGATCGGAGGCATCGCGCTCGATCTTGGTGCGCAGGCGGCGCATATGCACGTCGACGATCCGCTCGTCGCCGAAAAAGCCGTCGTCCCAGACTCTTTCGAGCAATACCGAACGGCTGAGCACCCGGCCCGGCGACTCCGCGAGTTCGCAGAGCAATTTGAATTCGGTGATGGTGAGCCGGATTTCGTCCTCGCCGCGGCGCACCGCGCCACCGTCGCGATCGAGCACCAGCGGTGCGGCCGGATGCGCGTCGAGTACCGCCTCCCGCGGCGCTTCCCGCTCCATGGTGAGGCGGGCGCGGCGGCGCAGCGCGCGCATGCGGGCGGAGATCTCCTTGATCTCGAACGGCTTGGTGACATAGTCGTCAGCGCCCGCCTCCAAGGCAGCCACCACATCGTGGGTGTCGTCGCGGGAGCTGACCACGATGATCGGCACGTCGTGTTCGCGCCGGATCTCTCGGATGCAGTCGAAGCCGTCCATATCGCCGAGCATCAGCTCCACGATCATCACATCGGGGGCGCCATTGCTGCGCAGATAGGTCAGCGCGTCCTCGGCCTCGTGCGCCTCGGCAACGTCGTAACCCTCATCCTCCATGGCCGTGCGCAGCGCGCCCCGGACCACTTCGTCGTCGTCAACGATCATCAGGTTTGCGGTCAAGCCCTCATCCCTTGCAGCCACGCGGACGCGACGCGACGCGGAGACTCGCGTACCCATAACCGACGCGACAGTCCGCCTTCGAGCACCTTTGCCAACTTCAGAAGTACCCGCACCGGCCATTCGGTAAACGGCAGGTCACGAGCAGTCGGTTAGCGTCCGGCTACTCCACCTTGGGTGCGCACACCCGTTTTGCGCAAATTGGTGGTGATCTCGGTCACAAAAGGACCGAGATCACCAGTCTTCGCGATGAGACTGTTCCAGCCGGTTGAAATTGCTGGTTCCGCCGTCGGCCCGGCGCTCCTGGTACCGGAATGTGAGCCGTCGCGCGTCGAAGGTGGCGAACCATTCGTCCCAGCCGACCGCGCGCAGCACGGCGCCGCCGTAGCCGGGAAAGTCGAAACGCAACACGCCGAGGCGACCGTCGTACTCGCTGCCGGGCATGGTGGCCGGGCGGGCGCCGCGCTGTTCGGCCCAGCGCCGGATCACGTCATGATTGCGGGTGACGAGGATACGAGCGGGCCCCGTGCTCTCGGCGCGCGAGATCGATTCCGGCGGTTTCTTCAGCGACCTCGAAGCCCCCGGTCCCGCGTACGGATCTCGGGTGCCCGGTCGTCGCTGATCGTTCATGACGACCTCCTTGCGCGTCGGCATCGTTTGTCCGGTTACCTCACGCGTACCCGTACGTAACCTCGGGCAAACAGTGCATCCGATCACAACGAAACGCGTTGGGCGACAACATCTTCCCAACCAGTTAATCGCGCATCGCTTGATCGCGCAGCTTGCCCAGCGTTCTGGACAGTATCCGGGAGACGTGCATCTGCGAGACGCCCATCTGCTCGGCGATCTGAGACTGGGTCTTCGTCTCGAAAAAACGCATGATGAGCACCTGCCGTTCCCGCTCCGGCAGGTCCTCGATCAGCGGCCGGACGGCCAGATAGTCCTCCACATACTGGTAGCTGGGCTCCTCGGAGCCGAGACTGTCCAGCAGGGGCAGGGGCGCGTTCTCGATGTCATCGCCCACCACCGCGTCGATGGAGCTGGACTGGTAGGCATTGCCCGCGATGAGCGCCTGGGTGACCTCGACCAGGTCCACCGAAAGCTCCTCGGCGATCTCGCGGGCCTTCGGCAAGCGGCCCAGCCGCTGCGCCATCGCCTCGATGGCGGGTCCGATATTGAGCTGGATCTCCTTGGTGCGTCGCGGCACACGCACCGCCCAGGTATTGTCCCGGAAATGTCGGCGCACCTCGCCCATGATGGTCGGCACCGCGAACGACAGGAACGAGGAACCGCGGGTCACATCGAATCTATCCGCCGCCTGGACCAGCCCCAAGCGTGCCACCTGAAGCAGATCGTCGAAGTTCTCGCCGCGCCCGGAGAACTTGCGCGCGATATGTTCGGCCAGCGGCAGGCAGCGGCCGATCAGCTCCTCCCGCAACGCTTCTCGACGGGGATCGGCCCTGTCCAGGGCAGCGATCTTCTCGAACAGTGGCTCGATATTGTCGTAGCTGTCGCGGTGCGCTCTCGACTCAGCCGCCATCGCTGCCTCGCGCCCAGCTGAAATCGACGATCGTCGGATAGCCGGAAACCGCGCTGTCGAACGGCTCCTGCACCGCAGCGATCGACTGCGTCAGCGTGCGAACGATATGCCAGCCGAATCCGGCCTGACCGACCACCGATTCCGATACCGCCACCGCGGCGACGTGCACGAACATTTCGTTGTCGCTATAGGTGAAGTCGCAGTCCAGCGTGGACCCCGGCACCGCGTCCAGGATCAGCGAGGTGGCCACCTCATCGAGTGCGAGGCGGATATCGACCACCTCATCGATCGCGAAATCCGCGATCAGCGCGACGGTTTCGGCGAGCGCGCGCAGCATGGTCAGCTGCTCGAGCTGGGCGGGGACGCGAACCCCGATCGTCGTTGTCTTCTCCGCAGCGGACTGGGAACTCCACTCCCCCATGCCCATCACCACCTATTCCTCCGAGCCGACCGGAACCTGCCTTCGGGTCGGGGACCATTCGCGACGTACCCGGCCGACCACGATCGAAACATCGCAACCGGTGGGGATTCGAATCAGTCGGCCTCGATCCGTTCATGCGCAGTCAACAGTAAGTGGTCGAACTTCGTGCGCAGATCGGCCATCGAATCGGTCAGTGAGCTCAGATCGGCGACCAATCGCACGGCCAGTGTCCGCAATTTGATATTGGTCTCCTGGGAGCGCCAGCTCAGCATCCGGAAGGCCTGGTCGGCGTTGAGGCCGTAGACCAGCATCAGCGCGCCCTTGGCCTGCTCGATCACCGCCCGTGCCTCGTACAGCTCTGGCAGCGCATCGTCCAGGGTCTCCTGCTGACGCTCGTCGAGCGCGGCGGTGAGGTCGATGTAGTACCCGGAGGTTCCGATCACCGAATCCGTCTCGTCGAGCATCTGATCGGCGACCACGATGACGTGGTGCACCCGGCCCGCGGTATCGATGATCCGGTGCCGACTCGAGAACGGCCGCGCGGTCTCGATGGATTTGGCCAGGGTGTCGGCCACCTGTGCGCGATCCTCGGGATGTTTGTGCGACAGCAGCAGCTCGGTGGTCGGTTGCACGGTTCCGGGCTCGTACCCGTGTAGCCGTGCGACCTCGTCGGACCACTGCCACCGCTGATCGGCGAACCAGAAGTGGAAGGTCCCGATACGCTGCGGTTTACCCGCGCCGATAATCCGGCCCAGCGCCCGCGCATCCTCGGGCGACACCGATCGACTCTCTGTCACAGCCGCAAGTATGGAGTGCGCCGACGTCCGACGCCGGATATCGGCCAGACCAGGGACTTAAGACCATATCAGGTGTCGAGCGCGGCGCGCATCGACGGGAAATCGCAGCATATGGCGCGCACGCCGGTGACGGCGAGCACGCGGTCGACCTCACGGCGGCCCGACACGACCCGGACATTCGGACCGCCGCGGGCGGCCCGGTGGGTGATCGCGCCGATGGTTGCCGCGGCGCGAATGCTCAGGAATCTGGTGGCGCGCAGGTCCAGGACGACGGCATGACAGCGGGTGGTCACCGCCCGCTCGAGCATCGCACGGAATTCCGGGAGCGCGGCCGCATCGAGTTCACCTTCCGCGCGGATGACCACGCATTGTCTGCGGCGGTCCATCCGTTGCGCCCAGAACCGACTCCGCGGTCGTAATCCGGCCCGGTGCTGACCGTCTGATCGGTACTGAAGAACGGCGGACATATCAAACCTCCCAGAGGGATGCCCGATCCTGCGCGACAGGTCGGCGGGAGGGGCGGCAACGTGGCTCGATCGTTACTGCCGCGTCGGTAGTCGCCTGCGTCAGGTGTCGCTTGCCAGCTCCCGCTGGCCGGTCCCGCATGGTGTGTCGTGTGTCGGACCGGGGGTCGGCTGTAGTCTCAACCTCTCAATAGTCTGGCAGGTGGGGTGCGCCGGTTCAACCATCCGATCGCTCACCGGCATGCCGCCAGCGCCACGGCGCGAGCATCCAGGCGACTGCGAACAGCGCTGCGACCACCGCCCCCGACACCACTCCCGCTACCGGTCCCGCGACACTCTGCGTCACCAGCGTCGTCGCACCGGTCAGCGCGAGTCCGAGCAGCGCGATCCCGGCCATGGCGCAGCGGTGCGCCGCGGCGACGACATTGCCCAGCCGGTGCCGCCGGAACAGGATGCGATGCCATGCCACCGGAGCGACCAGGAATACCGTCGCACCCATCGCCGCGGCCACCGTTGCCAGATAGAGCAGCCGCATCGGCTGCGACAGGGTGGCGAATCCGGCCTGGAACGGGAGGAGCAGCAGCGATCCGATCAGGAATTGCACGCCCGTCTGGACCACCCGCAACTCCTGGATCAGACTGGCCCAATTGCGGTCCAGCCGCTGGGTTTCGGTCTCGTGCCTGGTTCGGCGGTCCCAGTCCTGGTCACCAGCGGTCACAGATGGCGCATACCCGCGCTGGGCAGGCATACACACGGCGATCTTCCATCGGGCGGTCACTGATTCGGTGATCGCCACCCGGGTATGCCGATCGTGACGCCGATGTGATCGGCGAAATCCTTTCGAGGAGGAACGATCGACAATGAGGACACCTGAGAACCGGCGATGTCGCGTCGGCGCGGTGATGGCCGCGGCCGTCGCGCTCGCGGTCTTCGCGAGCGGCTGCGAAGAGGCCGAAAAGGCGGTCAACAAGGGCGGGGATACCCCGTGCAGTGAATTCGTCGCGCAGGACAAGGACAAACAGCGGGTCACCGTCAGCAAATTTCTCGAGCAGGAGCGAAACCACAATGCGCCGTCGACCAACGAGCAAACTGTCGATGCCTCGATCGCCGCGATAGAACTGATGTGCAGGGCACAGGCCAATCCCGATACACCCATTCGCAAAGCCGACTTGACCGGGATCTTGGTGCCGAAATAAGCGCTGTTCTTACGACACAGCGAAATGGGACACAGCGAAATGGGTTGCCGGACAGATTGTCCGGCAACCCATTCTTCTCGTTACATGCAGTGACTACGGATAGCTACTGTCGCTGCTGGTAAGCGCGCTGGCGTTGTTCCTCCAACTCGGCTTCGGCACGCTCCTTCTCAGCGGCCGCTTCCTTTTTCGCCGCCGCACGCTGTGATTCCGCCTTGTCCTGCTGGGACCTGCCTTCGTCCCGCAGTTCGTCGTTTCCGAAGACCGCGCCAGCCGCCTCCTTGACCTTGCCCTTGGCGCCTTCGACGACGCCTTCGAGCCCTTCACGGGGACCGCTCTTGTGCTCGGACACGATATCTACCTCCGAAATATCGGTTTTCAGGTGGACATTGGCCGCATACCCGGGATCGGCCCGTTGAACCGAAACTCTGAATTTTCATGGGCAGACTCGCCGAAATTCCTGCCCGCATATCCGACCGATCCGAAGGTTTCGTCCGGGCCGGAGCGGTTATGGCCAGAGCATGACGTCACTGTGGTTGAACGACGCCGAGGTTCCGGCGCGGCTGCGGCTCACACCGGGTCTGCACTTCGACACCGTCGTGGTCGGCGGCGGGCTGACCGGTTTGGTGACCGCCTTGCTCTTGGCCGAGAGCGGCGTCGAGGTCGCCGTGGTCGAGAGCAAACGCATCGGCGCGGGTACGACAGGAGCCAGCACCGCGAAGATCAGTCTGCTGCAGGGGATCCGTGCGCAACAGATCCGCGGTCGTCACGGCGATCGGGCGGTGACCGACTACGTAGCGGCCAATCGGGAAGGGCTGCAGTGGTTACTGCACTACTGCGCCGAGCACGCGGTGGCCGTGCAGCGCGTCCCGGCGCTCACCTACGCCCAGACCGAGTCCGAAATGTCGGCTGTGCGAGCGGAATACGAGGCGACGCGTGCCGCGGGGCTGCCCACCACACTGGTCGAGGAGCTGGATGTGCCATTTCCTGCGCACGGTGCGGTCCGCCTGGAGGATCAGGCCCAACTCGATCCGATGGCACTGCTGGCCACCCTCGCCGCCGATATCGAGTCGCATGCCGCGCCGATCTTCGAATCCACCCTGGCCAAGGGTGTCCGCGGCGGCGACAAAGACGAGTTGACCATCGAGACCGAGCACGGCGATCTGCACGCGCGCACGATCGTCTTGGCCACCGGCACACCGATACTCGACCGCGGCGGATTCTTCGCCCGGCTCACCGCCGAGCGCTCCTACCTGAGCGCGTTCACGGTATCCGAGCCGATCCCCCACGAGATGTTCATCAGCGCGGGACAGCCCACCCGATCGCTGCGCTATGTACCTGGTCCCGACGGCGCGGACCTGCTCTTGGTCGGCGGCAACGGCCACGTGGTCGGGCGGACGAATGCCGCTGGCCGCCGCGCTGCGGAGCTGATCGACTGGACACTCGGCTGCTTCCCCACCGCCGAACCGCTGCTCAGCTGGTCAGCGCAGGATTACCATCCCGTGGACGAACTGCCGTATGTCGGCCCGCTGTTGCCCAGGCAGAACCGCATCCTCGTCGCTACCGGCTATGCCAAGTGGGGCATGGCGAATGGCGTCGCGGCGGCGTTGGCCATCGTCGGCCACATCAACGGCAAGCCGCCCCGCTGGTCGGACGCCTTCGCGAGTTGGCGCGCGAGCGAACTGAAATCATTGCCCGCCGCTACGCTTGCCAATACCGCAGTGGGCCATCAGCTTTCGACAGGCTGGCTGCACTCGCTCGGCACCGGACACGGCGAGGTTCCGGCCGAGGGCTGCGGGCGAGTCGAACGCCACGGGTTGCGACCCACCGCCGTCTGCACCGTCGACGGCGCGACCACCGAGGTCAGCGCGGTCTGCCCGCATCTGTACGGCATCGTGCGGTGGAACGATGCGGAACGATCCTGGGACTGTCCGCTGCACGGGTCCCGATTCGCCGCTGACGGAACCCTCTTGGAAGGTCCGGCCACCGAATCGCTCACACCTATCGCCGAACCGTATCCCAGAGTCCTGCCGCGGTAGTGATCTATTGAGCACTGCCCGGATCCCGAGGAGATCGCCGGACTCCGCCTGCGCCACGACATCCACCAGATGACGCCGCTGACCAATCATCCGATCGCGTGATACCCGGCCGAGCCACCCGCGTCGCAGAGGGGTCGGGCCCGCTCGAGAATCTGGTCGACGGTCTGCTCGACCGTGAGATCGGAAGTGTCCAACCATAATCCGATGCGCGGTGTCTGCGACCGGAGGACCTCGTCCAGGCTCTCGATGGTAAAGCCGGCATAGGCGACCTTCCCTCGGCCAGCCTCTCGAGCCGCGACCGCGGCCGGTGATGGCGTGAGTACCACCACATACAGCGGCCGCGTCTTGATCCGCTCGATGGTCCACGGTAGGAATTCTCCGAGCACGACATCCTGGACGATCGCGGTGATTCCGGCCGCCGCGTATCCGTCGGCGGTATGGGCGGCCAGCGCATGCCGCAGCCGCAGTTGCTCCAGGGCCGCCGCCGACGGTTCGGGGCTCATCTCCGCCCTACCGCCGATAATGAAGCGCCGGAACGTATCCCCGCGCACATGTGCCGATCGCGGCAACCGCTGCGCCAGCGCCTGTGCGACAGTCGACTTCCCAGCGGCTTGAATGCCGGTGATCAGGTAAACGGCCGAATCCATACCTGCCATGTTCGCAGCCGTGCGCCAGTCATTTTCGGCATCGAGCACGACCGCGACACTCATCCCCGGCCGGATGGCCGAAGGAGATCGGCGGAAACGGGCCTGTGCGGACTCGTTGAGTTGTAACTTGTTCTAAGTTCGTGCTCCGGGTGGGGCAGACCAGAATGTGGTGCGGACGTTTCGCGGAATGTTCGGAGGGGTTGGATGCCACGACTGCCGATGCTGGGTGCTGTTGCGGCACTGGTTGTTTCGTTCACAATGATCGGGTTGCCCGCGCGGGCCGGGGTTTACGCCTGGACCGATATCGCGCAATCGGCGGTCCCGCAGGCGGAGTGCGGGGCCGGATCACTGCCGGAGACCGGGCTGCAGGGCGATGTTCCGGCGGTGGATCGGGCCAGTGGGCGCAGCACCGAGGGGTATCGGTGCAATATTTCGCTCGTCGGTGGGTTGCAGCAGCAGGGTGGCGGGATTCTGTCGCCGACTTATGACCATTGCTCGTATACGGGCACGTTCTTTCCCGGAAATCTGCTCGATGGTGCGGCGCCGGGCGTGCACGTCCTCGATGTTTCCAACCCGGCCGATCCGGTGCACACCGCGACGCTGAACGAGCCCGCGATGCTGGGCGGAACCTGGGAGACCCTCAAGGTCAATACCGCCCGGAAGCTATTGGCCGCGACCGCCGTTCCGATCACCACCGGCACCGCCTACTTCTCCATCTACGATATTTCCGACTGCGCGCACCCCGTGCTGCTCAACCCCGGTCCGGGCACCGACCTGACAATGCCGTTGCCATTCCTGTCACATGAGGGCGGCTTCTCCCCCGATGGCAATACCTACTGGGCCTCCAGCACCAGCCCGGGGCTGCTCACCGCCATCGATGTGAGCGATCCGGCGAATCCGCGGGTGATCTGGCATGGACTGCAGTCGTTGACCGCACACGGTTTCGGCATCAGTCCGGACGGCGACACCATGTACTTCTCCATCCAGAACGGCATAAATATTCTCGACATCAGCGCGATCCAACGGCGGGATCAGTATCCCGTGGTGCCGCAGATCGCGACGTATCACTGGGCCGACGGCTACTTCAACCAGCAATCCGTCCCGGTCACCTACGAGGGTAGGCCGTATATCTTCACCGGCGACGAAGCCGGTTCCGGCGGTGTGAAATTGATCGACGTCGCCGATCCGGCCAATGCCAGGAGGGTCGCGACGATCAAACTCGAGATCAATATGCCCGAGCACCTCGGCGAGCATGCCCAATCGGCGACCGGCAACGGAATCTTCTCCTACGACGCGCACTACTGCGTCGCCGATCGGCCTGCCGATCCGACCGCGCTGGCATGCAGTTGGATCGCCTCGGGCATTCGCGTCTTCGATGTGCGCGATCCCGGCGATATCCGCGAAATCGCCTACTACAACCCGCCCGCGCAGACGGGCAGGCAAGGGCAGCTGCTGAATTCGGTGCACGCCGACACCGCCGTCATCGGCGCTCCAGTCTGGAACTATGTTCCGCTGGCCCGCGAACTCGTCAACGGCAAACTCGATCCGGCCACCATGTTCGGCCCGCGCTCGGGCATGATATTCGGCGGCGATATCAGCTCGGATTGGTGCCTGTCGCCACCGATGTTCCATGGTGACCAGATCTGGACCACCTGCACCGATAACGGATTCATGGTGCTGCGGCTGGACAACGGGGTCTACACACCGCCCGCCGATCAGGAGTCCACCGTTGGGTCGTGAACGCCTCCGATTTGCGGCGGTGGCCGTCATCTGTCTGATAGTCGGTGCGGCGGTGGGGTTTTGGGCACATCGACCGAACTCTGACGGAGGGGCTGGACCGCTGTCGACCGTGGATATCGGATTCGCCCAGGACATGTCGGTCCATCACGAGCAGGCGGTACTGCTCGCAAGAACGCTGCCCGGCGACACGGGACCGCAGATTCGTGGCGTAGCCGAGCGGATCGTGCTGGCGCAGACCGCCGAAATCGCCCAGATGCGCGGCTGGCTGCAACCGTTCGACTTACCGCTGAGCTCCGATCAGCCGATGCATTGGATGGGTCATGAGCACAGCGGTCACGGCGCACCCATGCCCGGGTTGGCATCCACTGCCGAGATCGCCCAGCTCGCCGGGCTGCACGGCACGGCGGCGGAAGTCCTGTTCCTGCAGTTGATGATTCGCCATCACCGTGGCGGTGTGGCGATGGCGCAGGCCGCCTTCAATACCGGCTCCGCCCCGGCGGTCACGCGGGCGGCGCTGGAGATGGTCGATGAGCAGGGCAATGAAATCGGCGAGATGACGGCACTATTGACCGCCAGGCAAGGCCAGCCCCTGCCCTTCCCCTGAGCTGGGGTTCCGGTAAGGATCGTGTCACCGGCCGCAAGGTGGGGCGAAGGCCGTGTATGTCGGCGGAAAGGATCGTGTTACCTGCCGCAATTGTCCTGTGGCGGTGCTGATCTCGGTGTAGCTTGCGCGGCTGTGGTGCGTGAGGTGGACCAGGACGAGCTGATCGACGTGTCGACGCTCGTGGAACGCCAAGCCGGAGTTGATCGGTAGCAAGCGTGGTCCGACCAGACTCGGTTCGCGATCTTGCTCCGCTTCTATACCGAGCGTGGCCGGTTCCCACGCGGCCGGTGTATCAGACCGACAAGGCGGGGAATCGGCGGGTGGTGCGGATGGTGTACGAGATCTGCACGTTCCAGGCGTTGCGGGATCAGTTGCGGTGCAAGCAGATATGGGTCGTCGGCGCCGACAAGTGGCGCAAACCGGCCCAGGACCTGCCGGCCGACGTCGAGGAACGCCGGATCGAGCACTAGGGCAAGCTGCGTAACCCCTGGATCCGACCGAGTTCATCGACGCCCTGCGCGAGGAGATACGCACGGAACTGGAGGCTCTGCACACGGCGCTGCCGACGTGCAGCTGGCTCGAGATCGCCGAGCTCAAACATCCTGGCGACCGGGCCTCGTGACCGGCATGTCATGCCGGTCACGAGCAGTCGCGGTGGTGGCCGCGGAGCTGGTCGCGTTCGGCGGTGAGCGCGGCGTTGGTGTCGCGCAGCGCGGTGTTGGCGTCTTCGAGGTCGAGGATCCGCGCGATCGCGACCAGGTTGATCCCCTGCCCGGCCAGGGCGGCGATACGCGCCAGCCGCGCCAGGTCATCGTCGCTGTAGCGGCGGGTGCCACCCGAGCTGCGGGCCGGGGTGAGAAGCCCGTGCTGCTCGTACAGGCGCAGCGAATGCGCTCCCATCCCGGCCAGCTCGGCGGCCACCGAGATCCCGTACACCGCCTGCCCCGGGCCGGGGCGGTGACCGGGCGGGTAATGGTCGTGTCGATCCGGCAGCATCGGGCTCCTCTCTCGTGCTATCCAGATTACCTCAGCATGATGCTTGCACTCTCCTCAGTAGAGTGCTAAAACAAATCTCAGCCAGATGACACAAGTTATCTGAGTCCCTTCGATCGAGAATGGAGTGAATGGGAGGTGGCGACCATGCTGATGCGTACCGATCCCTTCCGTGACCTGGATCGCCTGACGCAGGCGGTGTTCGGCACGCCGGCGCGGCCGGCGGTGATGCCGATGGACGCTTGGCGTGACGGCGACGAGTTCTGCGTCGAATTCGACCTGCCCGGTATCGACCCGGACTCTCTCGACCTGGATGTCGAGCGCAATGTGGTCACCGTGAAGGCCTCGCGCCCGGAGCTGGATCCGGGGCGGTCGATGATCGCCGCGGAACGCACCCGCGGTGTGTTCTCTCGCCAGTTGTTCCTGGGTGACAATCTCGACACCGACGCGATCCGCGCCGACTACCGCGACGGCGTGCTGCGGTTGTCGATCCCGGTCGCGGAGAAGGCCAAGCCCCGCAAGATCGAGATCACCCGCGCCGAGCCCGACCGTCAGGCCATCAACGCCTGATCCCGGGTCTCCCACGGCGACGATCGGGTCCGGTGATGAGCACACCGACCAGTGCCAGCGCCACGGAAACCTCGTGGCCCGATGCGCCGCTGCTCGCGTTGGATCCCGACCTCGAGCAGTTGTTCGCCGAGGTCGAGGAGATTCTGAGTGCCGCCGCGCCCCGTGCGCCGCGCCCGGGGCCGAACCCGGCGCCGCGGTCGCGCCGGTCCGGGCGGGCGCGCACGGGGCGGCCCGCACGCCTGCACGGCCGCAGCCCGGGCCCGGTCTCACCGGCTCCGCGCGGTCCCCCGGGTCCCGGGCGCGGTGTCGTCCCGAATCCGAGATCGTGAGCGTTCGAGGAGGTGATGCCTGTTCCCCAACAGCACAACCGATCCGCGTGGGAGGCGCGCGTCGACCCCTGAGCCTGTACCCGGCACCAGTCCCCGGTCCGAAACACTCGAGACGGGCGTGCACAGCCACTCGAGGTGGCATCGCAGGCAAGGCGCGTCGTTCCCGTCCCCGCGCGCGATCCTTCACAACACTGCGTCAGATTCCTTCCGTCGACGGGTGAGCCCGGTCAGCTCGAGGCTTCCGGGCTCACCCGGCCCTTTCGCCGAATCGACTCCCACGATGACATCCGAGGAGGGGACCGCCATGACCAACACCACGACCTTCGTCCCGGCAGGCAGCGACTTCGACCGCGCCGAACAGAACGCTCTTGTCGGTGACAGCGACCGCGACGTCGGCCTGGACACCACCGCGCTACACCCACTGGCCGAGCGGGTGCGCGCCACTTTCGATGCTGCCGCGACCGCCGACCGTTTCGACCAAGCCTGGATCACCCCACTCGACTGCGATGACGACTATGACCACGACTACGGCAACACCGACTGACCAAACCCCCACCGCCGCAGCCGATACCACCCGGTGCGAGCCACACGCCGACGGCAGGGGAGAACTACCACGCTGGCAGCACGGCCAGGTCGCCTGGTTCAACGCCGAGAAGGGTTTCGGGTTCCTGACTCCCGATACCGGTCCCGCGGTGTTCGTCGACTACCAGGTGATCGATGTCCGCGGGTTCAAAACCCTGCGCGCCGGGCAACCGGTGGTGTTCACCGCCGCCGACACCGGCCGCGGCCCCGAAGCCACCCGCGTCGTGCCCTACAGCCGCGCACACACCACCGCACCCATCCCGTCACACCGCCCGCAACGCCGGCCGCGCTGCCGCTACCACATGCCGTGACCCGGGTCCCGCGGCCACAACCCGACAGGCTCGTGCTACCCGGCCCGATCTCGGCACCGTGAGCAGCACGCGCCGACCAGTACATCAGCACAAGGATCATCATGACCCCCCGATCACATCCGCATGCCCCAGCCGATCATTGCCTCGACGCGGGCCACACGCTCACCGCCGCAACCGATTCCGGCGACTCACCGGTGGTGCACTGGCCCGAACCCAGCCCCCTGCGATCCTGGTGGAACACCATCATGGCTCCCGCCCAGCCGCCGGATGCGACACCGAGGCCATGACCGAGGACGACCGCGGCACCGGTGAGGTGTTGGCCTCGGTGGAGAAGGTGGTCGGTGCCGGCAACGCGCTGCACGCGGGCTGGTTCCGGTTCCGGTTCGCCGACCAACGCTGGGAATGGTCCGACGAGGTGGCCCGCATGCACGGCTACACGCCCGGCGAAGTGACCCCGACCACCGAACTGCTGCTGTCGCACAAACATCCCGATGACCGCGACCGAGCGGAAGCGGCAATGGTCACCTCTGTGCGCGACCACGCCCCGTTCTCCAGCCGCCACCGCATCATCGACACCCACTGCACCGAGCACGACGTCGCGGTGGTGTCGGACTCGATCATCGACGACACCGGCGCCGTGGTCGGCACCGAGGGCTACTACATCGACCTGACCGACCGCGACGCCGCACAGACCCACGCAATCCTCGACGACCTGCTACCGCAGATACTCCAACATCGGGTGCTGATCGAGCAGGCCAAAGGAGCGCTGATGCTCGTCTACGGCATCAGCGCCGAGCAAGCGTTCCGCGTACTGGTGTGGCGGTCACAGGAAACCAACATCCGCCTGCGTGATCTGGCAGCTCACCTGATCGACGAAATCGCCACCATCCAGATATCACCGGCGACGCGCTCGCAATTCGATCACCTGCTGCTGACCCTGCACCAGCACGCCCGTCGCCAGCCCGTCGAACCCTGAAACTTCGGCCCGCACGGCGGTGTCCCGTTAGCCGAACGCCCACCGGAACACCACGACCGAAGGATCCGAGCCGTGGTCGCAGGTGTTCCGCGAACTGTCCGGGTGGACCCCCGCATCTGGAACGATCGCGGCGTGATCGAGCCCTTCCGTGTCGGATACGTGCGCTTTTCCACCGACGAACAAGACGTCGAGATCCAAACCGAGCAGCTGCTCGCCCTCGGCGTGCCGCGCGAGCGCATCTTCATCGACAAGGGATTCTCCGGCACCACCGCCGCAACCGCACTGGCCTGGACCACGCACTAACCGCGGTCACCTCCGCCGCGGCAGCCGTCACCAGCGGAGCCGCCCCGCGCGCATAAGCCCGCCGTTTGCGGCTGGTGACACGCTCCTTACCGGCACCCCGAGCTGTCAGCTCGCCCGGTGGATCGGGTGCAGCCGCGACAGTGCCCGCACCGCATCGGCGCGGGAGATCAGCTGATCGCCATCGAGTTCGGCGATGGCGGCCTCCATCCACTCGCGGATCAGCGTCGACATGCCGATGCCGCGGGCGTCGGCCAACTGCTTGACCCGGGTGTGCAGTTCCAGCGGCATGCGGATGGAGCTGGTCACCACGATGTCGTCACCGGGGGCGAGCGGCGGCGGCGCCTTGTCCGGCGGGACCGGTTCATTGCTGAAAGTCAGCCGATCCATGAACGCCG
Organism: Nocardia sp. CA-119907; assembly: GCF_050955995.1. NCBI lineage: Bacteria > Bacillati > Actinomycetota > Actinomycetes > Mycobacteriales > Nocardiaceae > Nocardia > Nocardia sp. CA-119907. The sequence continues at coordinate 4,468,188 of NZ_CP192091.1, read as the reverse complement.
TCACTTCGTCCGGGGTGGACGGGAAATCCTTCTCGTTCATCACCGGTTCTCCTGTTCCCACTCCTCGAACATTTTCAGTTCGTCGGCGCGCATCTCGCGGGCGCCGATGATCAGCCAGGTCCAATGGTCCTGCTGGCGCGTCGCCACGATCAACGGCCGACCGGCACCGGTGCGACCCCAGACCGACAAGACCGTGACGTTCCCGTCATCGGCGATCCGCGGCCACCGCCGAGTGCCTTCGAGGACTTGGCGTACTTCCCGGGGTCCGATGCCGATCAGGTGCGCGAACGCCCAGTCCGGCCACTCGAACCCCATAACCACATACTACGCGCATAGTAACCGACCAATCGGTCCCGATTCGGCGTTCTTGACATGTAGGATTTTTCCTACCTATGATTCGGGGCCGTGAACATCACCCATGCCAAGGTCGTCACCGTGCCCGTCTCCGACCAGGAGCGGGCCAAGGATTTCTATGTCGACACGCTCGGATTCGAGCTGCTGGTGGATCAGCAGATGGGGCCGGTGCGCTGGCTGCAGGTCGCGCCCAAGGGCGCCCAGACCGCGTTCACGCTGGCCAGTGCGGAACAGGGTTTCACGCCGGGCAGTTCGAGCGGCGTCATTCTCGAAACCGCGGACCTCGATGCGGATTGCGCGGTGCTGACAAAGGCCGGTGCGCAGGTCGAGGGCCCGACCGAGCTGCCATGGGGTCGCCAGGCCACACTGACCGATCCCGACGGCAACCGTTTCGTGCTGGCCGCGGCGAGCCGATGACCACGATGCCGGTTGACGTGCCCGAGGGCCGGGTCTTCGCGGCGCTGGCCAGCCCGGTCCGGCGCGAGGTATTGCGGCTGCTGCGCGATGGCGGACCGCAGCCGGTGACCGACCTGGCCGCGCACTTCGAGATGGCGCGGCCGAGCTTCTCCGAACATCTGCGGGTGTTGCGGGAGGCCGAGTTGGTCAGTGAGAACAAGGTTGGAAGGCAACGGCTGTATCGACTGGAGGCGGCCCCGCTGTACGAGATCCAGGAATGGCTGCACCCGTTCGAGCGGTTCTGGCGCGAGAAGCTGGCCGGGCTGCGTGACCTGCTGGACACCATGGAGGAGGAATGAGCATGACCGATGATCCGACCACCATCCACGTGGACCAGTTCCTCGCGCACAGTCCGGGCAAGGTGTGGCGCGCGCTGACCGAACCGGAGTTGCTCGCGCGATGGTTCATGCCAGCGGACTTCCGGCTCGAGGTCGGGCACCGATACACCATCGACGCGAAAGCCATTCCGGCGACCGGCTTTTCCGGGGTGATCGCGGCCGAGGTGCTGGCCTTCGAGCTGGAGCGAATGCTGCGTGTCGGCTGGCGCGACGCCGACCCGAGTGCGGAACACGGCGCCGATTGGACGATCACCTGGACCCTGCGGCCCGAAGGCAAGGGCACCCGATTGTTCTTGGAGCACACCGGTTTCGATCCGGACAACCCACTCCAGCAGAAGGCGCGCACGATCATGGACGCCGGATGGCGCTCGCATGTCATGCGCAGCATCGAGGAAGTGCTGCGCGATATCACGCTCAGATCCGGTGGGTCACCTGTCCGGTGAACGATCAGGCAGGTTCCGCCATCACGATGATGGTGGTCCAGCCACCGAGATGGATGCGGTCCCCGCTCGCCAGCGGGACCGCCACATTGGCTGGAATCAGGTCCTCACTGCCATTGAGGCTGGTGCCATTGGTGGAGCCGAGATCGGTGATGCTGATGCCGGTGTCGGTGATGTGAATGGTGGCGTGCGCGCGTGAGACTCCGGCGTCGGCCGGGGCGATGCCCAGATCGATCTCGGGTTGCAGCCCCTGGGAGACGCTGTGCTTGCCGATCAGGATGTCGTTGCCGCGCAAGATGATTCGGCGCTCGGGATAGAACACCGGAAATTCGACCTGATCGACATCGGGGCCCTTGCGGGCCTGCACCCGATCGTAGAATTCGCGATCGGCGGTGATGGTGGCGACCCACGTCAGCAGACTGGGTGTGGTGGAAACCGCTGTCGTGGTGATGATTTCGGTGGACGCGGACGCGGGAGTCCGCGCCGCCGGAGTCGGCAGCGCCGAATCATGCCCGCACACTTCACAGAATCGGCCATCACTCGGCGCGCCACAGGACGGGCACAGCGCGACCGCCACCGTCGGCGCGGGCGCCCCGATCGGCGAACCGCAGACATCGCAATAGTCCATCGCGACGGACTGATGCCCGTCCGGACAGGTGGCAATCGCCATTACCGCTCCTTGCGTACCCGCGCCGTCTTGGTAGACCTTGCGTCCAAGGCCATTTCGTCGGCGGCCTCGACCTGGGCGCGCAACCGCACGGTGCCATTGCGCTCGTCCACCTCGACCACCCCGCGCAATAGCTTCGCCGTGCCCTCATTGCCGGATTCGGCCGCCAACTCCACCGCGCGCCGAAGCTTCGCCGTCGCGGTTTCCGCATCGCCGTTCTTGCGTGCGCTCAGTCCCTCCTGCACGACCTGCGCGAGTTCGGCCTGCCCGGTGTAATGCGCGACGCGCCTGCTGATTCGGGCCGACAGCTCGGTCTCGGTGGTCCACACCGCACGGACCAGGCCCTGCCCGACCACCTCCTCGCCCGCGACCACGCTGACCCTGGCCGCGAGCTTTTCCCGCCCCGGCGCGGCGGGCTCGACCCGCACCTGCACGTGGTAGTCGCGGTCCTCCGCACCCCAGGCCCCGAGCGGGTACTCCCCCAGCTGCGGACCCGTGTCGGTGCGCCGCGCGGTCAGATCCTCGATCGTCGGCGCGACCTGTTTGACGAACCGAACGCTGGCCCCGGCAGGTGTCCACAGTCGCAGTGTCAGTTCCGGAATCGCCTTGGCCATCGAGGTCTGCATCATGGTGGCGAAGTCCGCCGCCAGATTGGCCGGATCGGCGACGATATCGACGCTGCCGTGCAGTGCCGAGGCGATGGTGCGCAATTCGTCCACCCGCCAGTCGGTTCCGACGCCGCGGCAATCGCAGGTGAATATTCCCTCGGACTGTTCGATCTCGGCGGCCAGCGCCTCCGGTTCCTCGTGTTCGTTCTTGCCGTCGGTGAGCAGGATGGCGTGCACCATCGCGCCGGGGTGCTTCTTGGCCAGCTGGCGAGTGAGTCCGAGCCAGGTGCCCATGGCGGTGCCGCCGTTGGGACGCAGCTTGTCCAGCGCGCGGCGGGCCGCGGCCCTGGTGTCGCGGTTGGCCGGCACCGTTGGTTTATCACTCGGATAGGTCAATCGCGCCATGGAGGTGCCCTCGATGATCGCGAACCGGGTGCCGTCCTTCAGTACATCGAGTGCGGCCATGGTGGCCCGGCGCGCGCCCTCGAACTTCTTGCCGGTTGCCATCGATCCGGAGCAATCGATGATCAGCACTTCTAGCCGCTGTGGGGCCGGTCCGGCGGCCACGAAATCCGCGCCGGTCTCCACGGTGACCACCGCGTCCACCGTATCCGCGCCCTCGCCCAGATATTCGTTCTGATCGATCGCTACCGAAATACCCTTATCCGCTATGGAACTCACTGTGCTTCTCCTGCATCGACCGATGGCCCGATCGGCACCAGCGCAACGGTGATGTTGTCGCTCCCCCCGGACCGTAGCGCAAATTCGATGAGGCCACGCGCCGCCTCTGCGCGCGGTACCCCGTTGACCATCCGCGCCAGCTCCGCCGGATCGGATACGTAGTTCCAGAGCCCGTCACTGCACAGCAGCAGTACCCCTGGGCCGGTGGTGTGGAAGGTTTGCACGCATCTGTCCGACCATGGTCTGTCCTCACTGTCGGCACCGAGCCAGCGCAGCAACGTATGCGCCCGCGGATCCCGCATCGCGGACTCCTCGTCCATCGCGCCGGCGTCCACCAGCGCCTGCGCCCACGAATCGTCCACGCTCAAGCGTCGCGATGGCGCGTTCCCACCCGCGATCGGTTCGATGCCGTCACCGCGCAACCAATATGCGCGGCTGTCACCGACATTCACGACGGTGATCTCCACGCCGTCGCCATCGTATCCGCGCACGATGGCCGAAACATAGGTGCACGATGGGGCGTGGCCTTCGTGCACCGCGATATCGCGGACCGCCTGCGCCGCCGCCGTGAGCCCGGCCATGACAACCGCGGTGCCGGACCGTGCGTCGGCCAAGGCGGTGAGGCAGGCATCGACACCCGCGCGTGCCGCCGCACCCGAGGCCGCCTGCGGATCCTCCGAGGTGGAGACCCCGTCGCTGACCGCGACTACCGTGGCGATGGGGCGCTTGTCGACGTGCTCGACCACGGCGGCCGCGACCGCGTCCTCGTTGCGCGCGTGCGCGATACCGCGATCGGTCGCGACATAGACCGCGCCGAGATCGGCCTCGAACCGGTCCGGCTCCGGACGTAACTGCCCACAGCCGCGGCAGTAACCGTCGGCGTCATAGCTGGTGCCGCCGCAGCCCTCACAACTGGGTCGCGCATCCGGATCCGACCACGGCAGCGCGATCCGGCGGGCGCCGAGTTCGCGCCCGCACGCCTCGCAGAACCGATCGGCCACCCCGACCCGCGCATCGCATTCCGGGCACCGCGGCGATAGCGCCGTATTCGGCTCCGACCCACCCGTTTCCGGACCAGCACCCCGCAGCGAGTCGCTCTGCGACGCAGAATTCATCATAAGGTCGTCCTCGGCCGGATCGCATTGGCTCGATCGACCAGCTCGAATCGTGTCCACATATCATCGGTTTCGCGGGCGAGATCGCGATAGCAACGCTCCAAACCGGTCCGTACTCCGTCCTGATCGAGATTCGCGCCGAGCAGCGCGTCATGTGTTGTCGGTGCTCTGCCCGCACGCAGCCACTCGAGTGCGGCGTCGAGCACGCGCATTCGCGCCTGTGCGCCACGGCTTTTCGAGTCGATGTGCAAGGCCTCGACCCGTCCGCCCGCATCCCGCAGGATCGGTTCGGACAGTTCGTCGGGTGTGCGATCGGCCAGCATTGTGTCCACGGCGGTCAACCGGGCTTCGGCGTAGAGCGCCGAGGCCGCATCCACCTGGTCCAGGACGGTCACCGCGCCATCGCGATCACCGTCCGCGGTGCGCAGCCGGGCCAGACCGAAGGCCGCGCTGACGTGGCTGTGATCGGTGCGCCAGACGGTGTCGTAGTAGTACGCGGCCTGTCGTCTATCCGGTTGCGCACCAGCCAATTCGGCGACGGCGGCCTGGGCCAATTTCGGGGCGGCCTCGCCGGGTAATGCGGCGTACACGGCATCGAATTCGGCGTAGGCGGCGTCGAAGTCGCCCGCGAGCAATTCGGCTTGGCCGCGATACCAGGCGAGCCGCCAGTCACCGGGCAGGGTGTCGGCCAGTTCGTCGATGCGGCGCAGCGCACCGGTCGGATCGCCGACCTCGAGCGCGGCGCGCACCAACCGCAGCGGAATCTCCACCGACGCCGATGTACCGCGCGTCGTGAGCACCGAGCGCAGCCCGGCCTCGAACGCCTGCTCCAAGTCGGTTGGCGTGGTCCCGCCGGTGGTCGCCAGCAACGCCGAACCGCTGTCGTTCGGATCGACCAGCGGAACCGGCAGTGCTGCGACAATACTGGCCGGTGTCGGTGCCTCCTGCACACCGAAGACACGGCGCGGCGGCCCGAAGTACGCCGACATACCCGGACGCGGCACGCCGTCATCGGTGCTCAGCACCTCCCGCAGCACACCGGTCAGCTGATCGGCCATCTCCTCCATCGAGGCGAATCGCGCCTCCGGATCGACGTCTGTGGCACGCAGGATGAATCGGTGCAGCGAATCGTATTTCGCCAGTAGCGGTTCGGCGTTCGGCCCGGGCAGTGCGCCGAAATGTCCGCCCTGCTGCGGCACATTCATCATCAGCACCGCGAGGGTGCGGCCCACCATGTACACCTCGGTGGCGATGGTCGGCCCGGTTTCGGAGATCTCCGGTGCTTGATAGCCGATGGTTCCGTAGATGGGGCTGTCCTGATCGTCCATGGCGATCACCGCGCCCATATCGATGAGTTTGAGTTGCTCATCGGTCTGCATCACGTTGTCGGGCTTGAAATCACAGTAGGCGAGGCCGAGCGAGTGCAGATAACCGAGGGCGGGCAGCATCTCCAGGATGTAGGCGATGGCCTGGGGTGCCGGCAGGTAGCTGCCGTCGCCGTCGCGACGGGTGCGCAGAATCTGTTTGAGCGAGGTGCCGCCGACGTACTCCATCACGATGTAGCCGACGGTTACCCCGTCGGCGCCGCGGTGTTCGACGAAGTTGTAGATCTTGACAATGCTGGGGTGCTCGACCTCGGCCAGGAACCGCGTCTCGGCGACCGCTGCCGCCATCGCGTCCAGATCTCCGGAATTCAGCAGGCCTTTCAGCACCACCCAGCGGCCGCTGACATTGCGGTCGGTGGCCAGGTAGATCCAGCCGAGCCCGCCGTGCGCCAGACAGCCGACAACGTCGTACTGACCGCCGACCAGATCGCCCTTGCCCAGCTTCGGCGCGAAGGAGAACCGGGTGCCGCAGTTCGGGCAGAAGCCCTCGCTGCGGCCGGGTGCACCGTCGCGGCCGCGCCCGACGGGCCGTTCGCATGTGCCGCAGAACCGTTTTCCCTCGGCGACCTGCGGATCGGCCATGACCGCGGTGGCCGGATCGATGCGCGGCATCCGCGGCACATCCACCATGCCCGCGCCGAGGCGACCGCGCGCACTGGATTTCGACGACGACCGGCCGGTGCGCACCGAGCGCCCAGAGGCACGGGTGCTGGCCGAGCGGGTCGACAGACTCGACAGCGCGGACGTCGCAGGTGCGGTCCCGCAGGCATCGCAGTACCCCCCGACGATCGTTCCGCCGCAGTCCACCTCGGCGCAAACCTGTCCCTCGGTCGAACCCTGGTGCGCCACAAGCGTTTCCGCTGCCGCTGCGGCAGGTGCGGCGCCGCATGTATCGCAGTACCCGTCAACGACGGTTCCACCGCATCCGGGCTCGGCGCACACTTGCCCCGTGCTCGAATTCTTGTGCACCACAGGAACTTCCGCCGAGACCGTAGTGGCCTCCGCGGGTGCGGTACCGCAGACCGCACAGTATCCGTCTTCGATGGTTCCGCCGCATCCCGGCTCATTACAGGTCATCTGCCCCGCCCCGATTTCTCCCCGATGATCTGCTGGAAGTCGGCGACCGCCCGGGTGACGGCCGCCAGATCACACGGCCTGCGGGTGAGCAGGCCCGTCGCTATCTGACCGGCGGCCAGCACGTCTCGATCCTCGCTGACACCCAGTCGAGCCGCCTTCGCCTGATAGGCGGCCAGCCGCCCGCGCAATTCGATGCGTCGATCCAGCAGTCCCTGGGCCAATTCTTCGGCGGCGGCCGCCCCGGCGGTCGCGTCGGCGATCCGGACACGCAGGCGCACCAGGTCCGCGGCTGCTGCCTGATTGGCCGCCAGCGCGTCCAATTGCGCGCCGAGTGCGGCGGAATCGTCGGTGTGCACCGGCAGCGGGCCCGCCAGGATCTTCGCTTCGACCTGCGCCCTGGCCGCCGCTGCCCGGGTCCGCGTGTCGCCCAGCACCGTCAAGCGCCTGCGTGTCTCGGCAATGGCCCCGGCCCAATCCGCGGCCACCGCATCGAGTTCGGCCAGCAGCGATGCCACCCGCCGCAGCTCCCCCGACAACTCGGCGATGCGTGCGTCGATCTCCGACACCGTCAGTGCGAGCGGATCGGTTGCCGAGCGGCTCAACAGCGCGGCGATACCGTCGCCGATCGCGCCCAGTTCGGTCGTCTCGCCTCCGGCGGCACGCGCCCTGTCCACCATGTCCTGCAGTGGCGCCAGGCCCGACATGACCCGGGTGTTCACCGCATCGACCGCGTCGAGGAATTCGGCGATCTTCGGGAAGGTGGCCCGCATGCGATCAACGGTATCGGCGAGCCCGACGAACAGGACCTCTTCCGCGGGTCCGGTGAGTGAACGTTGCGCCATCGGTATCGGCGTGCGCGAGGCTTCGTAGGGCCGTCCGCGCAAGAGCCGGGTGAGTTCGGCACGTTCGCCCTCGTCGAGCCGAGAACGAGTGCCGCGCACCTGCTTCGCCGCGTCCAGGATGCCCTCGAGGCGGCCGTAGTCCGCCCACATGAGCGCGAGTGCGGCCCGGACCGGCTGCCAGCGCTGCTCGGTGAGTCCGGTCGGCGGATAGCGCTGCAGCAACGTCTGTCCCGGATGTCGGTCCAGTTCCAGAAGGGTGGCGGTGATGGCATCGAATTCGGTTGCACGGGTGGCCAATTCACCATCTATCTCAGCGAGTGTGAGTAGTTGCATGGTCGCCGGTCTCACTCCTTGTACCGGAGATCCGGTGGTCCCGGCGAGGGGCCGAGCGCGCTGAGTCTGGCGTTGTAGATCTGCTGCCAGGTGCCGTCGGCACGGATGCGTTCGAGGACGCCGTTGACGAAGCGCACCAGCCCCGGACTGCCCTGTGCGATACCGACCGCGTAGGCGCCGGTGCCGATGACCTCGCCGACCATCTCCAGATTCCGATCCTGGGCCACCAGCCCGACCAGGATCGGATCGTCGGCACTGATCGCGTCCACGTGGCCCTGCTGCAATGCGGCCAGGCAGTCGGTCCAATTGGATGCGCCGAGGACGGTCGGCCGCTTGGGCAGGCTGAACAGCGGTCCCGGCGAAGTGGTCCCGCGCGTGACACACACCCGTTTGCCGCCCAGATCCGCGCCGGAGCGGATACCCGAGTTGCGCGCGACGAGAATGCGTTGGGTCGCACGGTAGTACACACCGGAGAAGTCGACGTCGCGCCGTCGCTCGCAGGTTGCCGAGAACGTGCGCACGATCAGGTCGACCTGCTTGTTCTGCAGCGCCGGAATCCGCTCGGCGGCGGTGACCGAACGCAATTCGATCTTGTCCGGATCGCCGAACAGCGCCTTGGCGATCTCCCGCGCGATATCGATGTCGAAGCCCTCGAGCTGACCAGTGGTGGGATTGCGGAAGCCGAACAGATAGGTGTTCTGATCGACGCCGACCCGCAATTTGCCATTGGCGGCAATGGCCGCCATCGGTGAACCCGACGGCATCGCACCCGGACTCGGCAGCGGACCGGGACGCAGGGTGAGCTCGGGGTCGCCGCAATTGCCGCTGGTCTCGGACTGCGGCGGTGTCGTCATCTCGATGAGGTCGGGCCTCGGCTCGACCGCGGCCACGCTCGTATTTTCGGGCACCTGAGTGCCGGAACCGCACGCGGTCATCAACGCGCTCGTACCGACCAGGGTCGCGGCCAGTATCAGTCGCGCCCGCGCGAAACCTCGCCGCCGCACCGGGACTCGCTGCCTCACAAGAACTCCTTCAGCCGCGGCCACAGCCCCGTGACGACCGCGGCCGCCGCGAACACCATTAGCACCAGCATCCCCGCAGGGCTGAGTATCAATGCCGCACCCGCCGAGTCGACCCCGTCGCGCAACTCCTGGCGCTGCTGACCGAGGTTGTCGCGCAACATCGCATCCAACTGCGCGAACCGCGACGCAGAGCTCTCCGCGTCGGTGCCGATGGCCTGCGCGACGGCCGCCGGATAGTTCGCCGACTCGTAGGCCTCACGCTGTTCGGCGTGTCCGGCGGTCCAGCCCAACAGGCTGCGCGAAGCCTCGGAATCGGATCCGGTCGCGGTCGCAAGGCGATCGGACAGCTCGGTGGTGTGCTTGCGGAAATCGGTTTCACTGCCGGTGATATCGCCGCGGGTGATCAACGCCAGTGTTTCATCGGTGCGCGCCTGCTGGGCCAGGATCCTGGCCTGAGCCAGGGTCTCGAAGCGACTGGTCGCACCAGAGCTGCCGGTATCGAGTGCGGCCGAGGCGATGCTCGTCGCGCCGACAATCCACAACAGCGCCATAGCGGCGACACCCGCGGCCACCGCGAGACCCATATTCATCCGGCGATTGGTGCGGCGCAGCAACACCAGAGTGCCGCCACCACAACTGATCAGCACCAGTACCAACAGCACGATGCTCGTCCACGGCAGCGCGCCGATGTCGTGTTGATCGTGGCGCACCGCCGCCAGACGGTCCTTGCTCAGCCTTTCGGCATTGGGCAGCAACGAGTTCTGCATCACCAGCGACGCCTCGTGCAGATAGGACGAGCCGACCGGGAAGCCCTGCCGGTTGTTCGCCCGCGCGGCTTCGACCAGGCCGGTGTAGGCGGGTAGGTCAGCGGCGATCTGCGCGACGATCGCTTTTGTCTGCAGATCGGCGGCACCCGTCGTGGCCTCGGCGAGCGCGGCGGCCGCATCGGCGAGCGCCCGCTGGTATTGCCAGCGCACCTGCGGTGATTCGATGCCGCCGGACAGGAACGCCGTAGCCGCCGAAGCGTCCGCGGCCGAGAGCGCGACGTACAGCGTCTGTGCCGCGTAGGCCAGCGGTTCGGTGTGCTCGAGCAGCACGTCGCGTCGAGCGATCTTGCCGCTCAACTGATCAGCCGAGGTCGATCCGGCGAGCAGACAGAACACCACGGACACGACGGCCACGATGCCGATCGCGCCTGGAGTCGTCCCGGCGAAGCGCCGTAACCACGCACCCCCGTTGCGCATGGTCGCCGGCAGGCGAATCTCCAACACCGTCCCCCTTCGTCTCCCAGCCGGTGTTCTGATCGCGATAGTACGGCAGGGAATTCGGGTTTGCCGCCCAATGCAGTGAGGGCACCGAGTTCGGAAGCTACGGTGCCGAATCCGAGGCCACGTCGAGCAAGGGCGCGAGATTCGGTGTCCACCGCGGGTATTGGCTGAAGATGTCGCCGAAGGACTTGGCCGGTTTGCCGAGCGACTGGCCCGCCGACCGGTCGGCGTGCAGTTCGCGCTGCAGTGATTCCACCGAGCGCACCAATCCGGTGTGCAGACTGCGCTGCTCGAGTGCCGCGCTGCGGCCGGTCACCCCGATAGCGCCGATAAAAGCGCCCGATGCGTCGCGCACCGCCGAGGCTACGCAACTCCAGCCCACCGCTGTTTGCTCGCGCTCATGTGCGAAACCGGTGTCGCGGGCCTCATCGAGCAGCGCCCGGAGCTTGCGCGGATCGGTGACCGAATACTGGGTCAGCGGCGCCCATCCGGTGGCAAGGATCTGCTCGGCCTGTTCCTCATGTGCGGCGATCTGCAGCCGACCCGCGGCGGTGAGGACCATGCTCGGCCCGAATGAGGCCAGGCTCGGCCAGTTCTGTCGCTTCATCACCGTGGCGTAGTTGCGGCCGAACGCCGAGCCGTTGAGGGTCAGCTCGCCGCCGTACACGGTTGCACACCAGACGATTTCGCCGCGCGTGCGCAGATAGAGGTCCTGAATATAGGGCTGTGCGGTGACGACGAAGCCGTACTGCTGGGCCGCTCGCAGACCGTGGTAGATCAGCAAGGTGCCCGCTCGATAGCCCTCCGGGGTCAGCTCGAGCATGCCACGGCGGGCCAGATCGTTGGCGATCCGGCGGACGGTGGGTTTCGGAATGCCGGTGCGCCGGGTCAGGGCAGCCAGTCCGACCGGATCGTGGGAATCGGCGACCGCCTCGATAATAGCGACGGCACGCCCGACCACGGTGCGGTCATCGGGCATGGCGCACCGCCGAGGCGAGCGGAGTGCAGCGGCGACACATCATGTCGACCTTCTGGGAATTCGGTAATGGCCGCGCGAAGAATCATGCGCGGTAGCGATGAGTGTGCGACCGTGCCGCCGCCCCTGTCAAACCGGCATCGCGTTGGACGCCCGTTGGATTTTCATTGGCCGATGCCGCGAATGTCAGGGGGCGGCGAAAGCGTACCGACGAGTGCTCGGTACCGACCCCCAACGCACCCCTATCCCAACCTTTCAGCGTCGCACCCCGACGCGACCGTAATCAATGCGCACACAGCCAATTTCGCTGAACGTGTCACTCAGTGATACGGCGGTGATGTTTCCGCACCGGATTTGCCGGACGCTGATTCCACGTCCCGTCCATCGGGCTTGGCGCGCAGGAAAGTGAATCCAGTGAAGTACCTACTCACCGCCGTTCTCGCGGTGGTCGCGGCGGTCGCCGTCGTCCTCGTGATCGGCAGGTCGAATCTCGATATCCATATGCCGCATACCGATCAGGCTTCGAACCCGGGCCAGACCGGCGGCAATGGCGGCGGTGACACCGGATCTACGGGAGGCACCGGCAAGGGCAGTACTGGGCCGACCGGCGTGAAACCGACGGATACGCCGACGAAGCACACCATCGTCTTCGATGTGACCGGCAGTGGCAAGGTCCGTGACCTCAGCTGGGGTGACGGCTCGAGCAGCTACCTCGGCGCGGGAAGTACGACACTGCCCTACTCGCACACCCTGGTCAGCAACAGGACCGGTGGTTTCGTCGTCTACGTCGAGGGCGCGCCCGACCCCACCGGTGCGGCCCACTGCAAGATCACCGTCGACGGCAAGGTCGTCGCCGATCAACAGTCCACCGCTCGCGGAATGACGTGCCGCGCAGAAGTTTCCAACTAAACGGAGCCAGGAATGCGTGAGGATACTCGTTTCAAACTCACCCAGGCGGGAGTGAGCGCCAGCCGGGTGTTCCCGTTCTATGTCGTCTGCGACGTATCCCGGTCGATGTGGGATCCCGCGTGGACCGACCAGAAGATCACCCCATTGGAGACGGTGGAACAGGCGCTCCCGGATATGCTCAATGTGCTGGAGGAGGATCCGACCACCTATGACACCGCACATCTTTCGGTCGTCGCCTTCGGTGATTCCGCGGTCGCGGTACTGCCGCTGACCCCGCTGCGCATCGACCCCTCCATTCCCGCGCTGCCGCGTCAGGGCGCGACCGATTACGCGGACGTATTCCGTTATCTGGACCGGCAATTGCGCGCCGACCACAAGCGCTTCACCAGCGCCCGCCTGGACACCTACACCCCGGTGATCTTCTTTCTCACCGACGGAAATCCGCAGGTGCGCGGTCAATTCCAGCCCGAAGAGGTCTGGGTTCCGGTGCGGGCCGGGCTGGAAGCGCCCGGCCATCCGTTCCGTCCGGTGGTGGTGGCCCTGGGCATCGGCGATGTGCGGGAGGAGACGGTGCGACAGCTGCGGTCCCGCAATCCGGTCGGTGTCGCATGTGTCGCCGAGGGCAGTGTGGCGCCGGGTGATCTGTTGCGCGCCATCATCAACAGCATCAAGTTCTCGATCAGCAGCAGTGTCGGCCAGGGGCGGTTCCTGTTCCGCACGCCCCTCGGCATGCGGGAACTGGACTGAATATCCATGACGCCGAATACCTTTCGCCGCCGACCCATCCTGGTCGTGGCCGGGATCGCCGTGCTGGGCACGCTGCTGTCGATCATCGTGCAGCTACTGGCCGACAGTGGGCACGACAGCTGGACCACGGCGGACGTCGCCGACCGGGTGGCTGCCGATGTCGCGGGCTGCCCGCAAGTGCCGCCGAGCGGGCCGGAAACCGCTGTCGGCCCGGCGAAGTCGCCGGTGCGCGCGCAACTGGTCAATAGGTCCGGCGACACCTGTGCGCTGATTTCGGGCCTGTCCATCACCTTGGCCAAGGGCAGCCAGTTGCCCAAGCAAGGGTCGGATCCGTTGTCGCTACACGATATCGATGGCCAGGAGGTCAACGCCCGACCCTTCGGCAACAACGGTGATGTGCTGCTGGTCTCGATCGCCGGTCCCGCGCCGAAGCGGTCGTGGTTGTGGTGGTTGCCAACGACTCTGATGTGCCTGCTCGCCGCTGCGGCGACCGGAGCGGCGGTGGTACTCGTGGGGCCGAATCGGGCAACCACGCCGGCGCCACCGGTCATCGATCGTCGCGCGCCCGAACGCCGCGGATCCGAACGCCACGAGCTCACCGACCGAGTCGAGGCCGCCCGTCCGGTCGAACTCCCCGCATTGACCACCTCGGGTGTGAGCGGACTCGCGGTCGACCGCGGCCGCAGCGGCCGTTACGACGTCTACGCCGCGACGCAGGTGGGACTTTCGCATGCCAAGGACGGGCACACCCGCGAGGACGCCTACGCCATCGGCGGCGATCCGGATCGCGGCTGGGTGTATCTGGCGGTCGCGGACGGCCTCGGTTCGGCCGCCAATTCTCACGCCGCCGCACAGCGCGCGACCCGCGCCTGCCTGACGCTGCTGCACCGATACGCGGGCTCGCTCGACCGCATCGGCTATCCCTCCACCTGGGAGCCGCTGGCCGCGGAGATCACCGCGAAGGTCGCCGCACAACTCGACGCGGGCGCCGTCGACGAACTGGCCGCGGAGCTCGACTATCGCAGCCCGCACGGTTCGGGCAATAGCAAACGCACGTCGATCCCGGCGTGCACCTTGGCCTTTGCCGCACTGGGGCCGGTGTCGGCGGACGGCTACCCGCTGGCCTGGGCCACCGTCGGTGATTGCGATCTGCTGCTGGTCGATCTGGATTCCGGTGCGACCAAATGGCTGACCCAGCACGCGACCAAGCACGGGATGATCAGCAATGTCACGCCCTCGCTACCGCGCGACGCCGACCGGGTGATCGCCGGGCTCACCTTCGTGCCAGCGAATCTGATGGTGGTACTGGCCAGCGACGGTATGGCCGATGCGATCCGGCTGGTGCCCGAACAGTTCGCCACGCTGCTGCCGCAGATCGCCGGGCCACGCCCGGCCGAACACGTTTTCGGTCAGCTCGTCGGATTCGACCTTCCGGGCCTACACGACGATCGCACCATCGTCGCGGCCTGGCCGACACGCGGACGTGGGTCCGCACGGGAAATACGGTAGGTGGGGGCAATGACAATGCCGGGGTGGTCGGCGGACGGTCGCACGGAATACCGGGTTGACGAGCTGCGCATCATGGGTGACTTCCCATTGGGCGAGGGCGGCTCCGCGCAGGTATGGCGGTGCACGACACCGGATCAGGTGTCGGTCGCGTTCAAACGCTATGACCGGGATACGGTTCGCCAATTGCAGCCAGCGGTGCTGCGCGAATTGGTGGGTTGGCCGCATCGGCTGGATCAGGACGACCGCAAACGACTGCTGGAACTGTGCGCCTGGCCGCATGCGGTGGTTGTCGAAAACCACACTGTCGTAGGCATTCTCATGCCGTTGGCGCCGCGCGAGTTCTTCTTCGATACCAATGGCGGGCCGCAGCCGCGCGCGTTCACCCGGGTCGCGGTGCGGGTGCCGGACGCACAGAAGCGTGGCCACACCTACTTCGATTTCCCGCACAAGATCGCCCGGCTCGGCCAGTTGCTGGTGGACCTGCAGTTCCTGCACGACAACGACATTGTCGTCGGGGACCTGCAGCCCAACAACATCCTGACCACCGACGCCCGCCCGGTCGATGGCGTCGTTTCGGCGCACAACTACTTTTTGGACTGCGATTCGTTCGTCATCGCGGGCCGCGGGGCGACGCCGCGACTGGACCCGCTGCCCTGGCGGCCGCCGTATCCGGTACAGCAGTTCACCGCGACCACCGACATGTTCAAATTCGCCCTGCTGATGATCCGCTGCCTCGCCGAGAATCTGGCCGCGAATCAGCTGGACTACCGCCAATACGTCCAATTGCTGCCCACCGGGGACTTCCAGAAGATCGACCGGCTGCTCACCGCCCCCCAGCCCGATCTGACCTCCGCCGACCTCCGTGCGCTCGCACTGGCCTGGCAGTCGGTGGTGCGGCCCGACGGCCGGGTGTACCGGCGCACGGACTTCGCGCTGCGTGAACCGTGGAACGAACACACTCGCGCCGCGCACTTCGCCGAATTCACCGCCGCCGCGATCGCGCCGAGCAGCACACCGTCCCACAGCATTTCGCCCTTGGTGGTGGTCGCGTGGATCGCGGCGGTCCTTGTGGTGCTCACCGTCATCATCGCGCTCGCCTGATCAGGAACGACCGATGCCGGTACCCGAACCCGCACTCCTGCTCACCATCGGAGCGACCCGCCACCGGATCTCCGGACGCACACATTCCCTCGGCTCCGGCCCCGGCGCCGATATCTCGATCAGTGACCAGGGCCCAGCCGGACAGTGGCTTCGCTTCCGGTACGTCAACGGGTGGGCCATCCGAGCCGTCGATCCGGTGATCGAGGCGACCCTCGACAATGCACCGATCGCGACGCGTACTTGGATGGCGGTCGAGGATTCGGGCGCGCACGAACTTCGTATCGCGGTGCGCGGGCGGACTTTCCGCATTGTCGTCGCGAGCGCGGACGGCAACGGAAGCGTCACGCCGCCGACAGTTGTCGGTGCGTCGGGTCGTGGACCGGATCCGACGGTCGACCCGCGCGCGTCGCGAACCCCACCGCAACAGCACGCGACCCCGCCCTCTGGACCAGCCGCGGGCGCCGGACACACCGTTGACCCGCGCGCGTCGCGAACCCCTCCGCGAAAGCGGCCGACCCCGCCGTCTGCTGGCCCACCAACCGCGGGTGCCGAACATGTGGCAGACCCCGGGCGGGTCGATCCGGCGGTGCCTGCGCGGTCACCGGGCGCAGCGGCGAGGCAGACCCCGCCACGACGTCAACGCGCACAGTCGACTCCGCCGCCGGCCGCGCGTCCGAAAGCGCGCGCCGTAGCCGACCCGACGATCATCGATGAGCCCGCACACGCATCGCCCGCCGCCCACAGCACACCCCCGCAACCCCATCCCACACCGCGACAACAAGTAACACCGCCTACCCCGCCCGGATCCTGGTCGGTGCCGAGCGATCGGCCACTGGTGATCGGACGCGAGGGTGGGACCGCCGAAATCGCCTTGTCCGGTTTGGATTTGGCGCATCGGCATGCGACGGTGCGTTGGACCGGCCGCGCTGTCGAAGTGCGCGGACTCGCCACCAACGCGCGACCGTTCGTCGACGGCAAACCCGTATTGCACGCCCGGCTGCGAGTGGGCGAGCAATTCATGGTGGCGCACCACACTTTTGAGGTATCGGGCCCCGCTCAACTCACGCTGGTACCCGTCGCCGTGATCGCGCGCGAGCCGCTGTTGCGGTTCGATGGGGTCAGCCTGCGCTACCAGGGGCGCACCGAACCCACCTTGCGCGACCTGACTTTCGAACTGGGGCGCGGTGAGGTATTGGCCGTGATCGGCCCGTCGGGGGCAGGGAAGTCCACCATGTGTGCGGGGCTGGTGGGTGAGGTCGCGCTCGCCGCCGGATCGTTGCGGCTGGGTCGGGTCGACCTGGTCGCCTCCCGCATGCAGGCCAGCCATCTGGTTTCGTTCGTGCCGCAGCAGCCCGCCATGTATGGCGACCTCGCGGTGCGCGATGCCCTGCTGTGGGTGGCGGGTCTGCGCACGGCCAGTGATACCAGCCGGGCCGAGCGTGCGGCGCGGGTCGATACCGTGATCGCCGAGATGGAGCTGGGCGGTGAGGTGCACAAGCGGATCGACACACTGTCCGGCGGGCAGCGCAAGCGCGTCTCGACCGCAATGGAACTGCTCAGCGATCCGCAACTGCTCGTGCTCGACGAACCGACCTCCGGACTCGACGAGGGCTTGGACCGCGCGATGATGCAGCGGTTGCGGGTGGTTGCCGAAACCGGTTGTGCGGTAATCGTTGTCACGCATTCGATGGTCAATGTCGACTGCGCCGACAAGGTGCTCGCGGTAACCGGGCGCGGGCGCCTCGGATTCTTCGGATCGCCCCGGGAATTGCTGGGCGCCTTCGAGGTCGACAGCTATGCCGAGGTGATGGATCGGTTGCGCGCCGACCGGCAGGCCGGGCAGCCGTCGACACCATCGACCCCGGAACCGGCCGACGGGGCGGTGACCGCTCCGATGCGCGGATCCGTGCATCGGCATCTGCCGCGCCTCATCGGACGGGAATGGGCCCGACAGCGCAATGGATTCCGCACTCTCGCATTTGGTTCGGCGGCGGGTATCGCCTTGACCACATTGCTCGCCACGGCCGCTTCCGACCATGGCCTCGGCGGTGATCCGCGGGCGATGAGTTCGGTCATGATCGCCTTGATCGTCTGTCTCACCTTCTTCTCGATGGCGCAGTCCTTCGCCGCCATTGTCGACGATCGCGTCGTCATCGAACGCGAAGCGCGCTGGGGTATTTCGGCAACCTCGGTGGTGCTGGCGCGTGCGATCACCTGCGCTCCACTGGCGCTCCTGTTGGGCGTGGCATCGATGATCGGATACCTGCGCGTCAAGTCCGGGCCCGCGGACCCGGTGCTGCCCCAGCCCTACGGTCTGCTGCTCTTCGCGATCACGCTGCCGCTGGCCGCGATGGCACTCGGACTGTTGGTGTCGGCTTGTTCGAAATCGTTGCGGCAGGCGGTTTTCGTGCTCATGGGTGTGCTGGCATTGCAGGTGGTGATGACCGGGCTCGCGCCGCCGTTCGAGGGTCGGCCCGGTGCGGTGCTGCGGATGTTCGCCTATGCCGCGCCGTCACGCTGGGCGTCGGCCGGGTTGGGGTCCGATATCGGCCTAACGGTGCCCGATCCCGCGACGAATCCGTTCAAAGATTTGATCTGGACCCATGATCTGCGACATGTCGAGACGGCCGCGGCGGTGCTGGTCATCATCGCCGTCGTCGCCATCGCATCGACCATTCGCGTGCTGCGGCGACAGCTGCTGGCCCTGAAGTAGGAGCTGGGTATGACATCACGACGCCGCTTGTCGCTCATCGTCGCGGCACTGGTGGGTTTCGGCACGGTCGGATGTTCCTCCTCCGCGACGAGGGCCGTCGAGGAGCGGCCGCAGGAGCCGAGCGCACCGCGTCCGGTTACGGTACGGGCGGGACGGATTCCCAGCGGGACCATCACCCTGCGCACCAACCGACGGATCACCTTCGATCCGAATTCGCTGCGGTACTGCACCACCGACGGCGCGGGATTCACATTGACCACCGGAGAAATCATCTGGCTCAGCGGAATCGCGTCTCTGGAATTCGGTGCGCAACAAGGTTCGGAGTTGCCGGTGACCTACCGGCCGTGGGGCCCGAAAGGTGCGAACGCGCAGATTTTTCCGAGCCCTGGCGCCCCGAATGTTCAACCCGCTACCGGTCGAATGTCGGCGGGATGTCAATTCTTCGTGGTGAATCGCGGTGAGCGGTATCTGCCGGGTGAGCTGACGAGTATCACCTTCGACCAGGAGACCGAATCGCAGAACTGATATCGGCGATCCGGTCCGGACGAATCATCTGGCCGTGAGTGCCACCGCGATCACGGCTATCGATATGGCGAGGGAAATCCAGCCGAACCGCAGCCATCGCGCGGCCGACAATGGCGGGGCGACGAATGCCCGTCGCGCATAGACCCGTTCGCGGATACCGCGCACGATCGCGATGGGGCCGAACAATAATCCGTATCCGAACAGCGACAACACAATAGTTGCCACGACGACCCAGGTGCGGGCGAACGGATCGGCCGCGGCGGCCGCTGTGGGCGGCACCGTCGCGCCGATGGGCTGGCGTTGCGGGGTGACGACATCGTTGCGCGAAACCGCAGGGGTCGGTAGCAAGGTATTGTGACGGGGTTGCGGGTCGGCGGACGACAGATGCGGTTCGTCGGGGGCCACCCAGACTTCATCGGTCTCCGAGAAGGCGTTGTCGTCGGGCACGGAGACGGGCTGGTCCTCCGACTCGGGCATGGCAGCTCGGTCCGGCTCGGGAAGCGTGACTTCGGCGGACTCGGACACCTCGACCTCGCCGCCCGAGGGCGCGATCACCGTCTTTCGCCGCCCGCTCTGCTCGTCTCTGGCTTGTGCCGCAAGGAAATTCACCAGCTCGGGGGCCGTCGGTCTGGCGTCGGGATCCTTGTCCATGGCGGCAATGACCATGCGTCGGTAGCGACCCGGCACACCGGTCAGATCGGGATCGTCCCGAATTATCCGTGCAATCACCGCCGCCTGGGTGTCGGCTCGGAATGGTGGCCGACCGGTTGCCGCGAAGGCGACCAGCGCGCCCCAGGCGAAGATGTCGGCGGGCGGGCCGACCTCGCGATTGCCGAGCATTTCCGGCGGCATCCAGGCCAGCGTTCCGATGATGCGGCCCGGCTCGGTGAGGCGGGTGGCGTCGGTGATTCGGGCGATACCGAAATCGATGACCCGCGGGCCGTCCCAGGACAGAATTATGTTGTCCGGCTTCAGGTCCCGATGGATGACCTCCGCACCGTGGATGCAGTCGAGCGCCTCGGCGAGGCCGCTGGCGAAATCGTAGAGCTGTGCGGGCGACATCGCGCCGTGCTCCCGAATCGCCTGAGCCATCGATTCCCCCGATACGAAGGAATTCGCCAGCCAGGGGCGCTCGGCATTGATATCGGCAGCCACCACCTCCGCGATGCGGCGCCCGTGCACACGCTGGGCGGCGGTGACCTCCTGCCGGAATCTGGCCCGGAATTCCGGATCCCGCGCCAATTCCACATGCGGCATCTTTATCGCGACAACGCTGCCGTCCGGTCCGAACCCCTGAAAAACGACGCCCATTCCGCCCGCGCCGAGACGTCCGTGCAACACGAAGGGACCGATAGCCGTCGGATCATCCGGCAACAATGGTCTCAGCATTCTCCCTCACCCGATCACGCTGAGCTGTCGTAGTTTTCGGAGCTTAGCACTCCGCGCCGCGGTTTTCCGACTTCATTGGTTCGCCGTTGGAGTTTCATTGGCCGCGGCCACGAATCTCATGGGCATGACCCCGACAACACACCCGATGCGCCGCCCCGCCGCAGCCGTGCTGGCCACCATCGCGGGCCTGACGATCGCAGCCCTGCCCGTGACACACCCGTCCCCCGCAGCCGCGGCACCGACCGCCAACTGCGCGCACGCCGACGATCCGGTTCTCCCACCGGACAAGGCACCGACCGACAACTCGGGATCGCGCAACCGGCTGCGCGTCCTGTTCCCCGACCTCGCCTACCGCCACGAGATCGAGAAAGCGGTCCTGTGCCTGACGAACTTCGAACGCACCCAGCGCGGTCTGCCCGCACTCGAATGGAATATGCAGCTCGTCGATTCCGCCGAAAAGTACGGTGCCGAGGCGGATCGCCTCAACTGGTGGACCGGATCCACCCGTGCGGAAACCGTGAAGTGGCACATCCATCCCGAGTCCCCCCGCACCTCCGCCGACGACGAACAGGAGGCCCCGATCCAGATCGGCAAGCGCATCGGCGCCGCCCAACCCTGCGCCCCCGGAAGGACTTTGGTGTTCTGGGCCGAAAACACTGCCTGGGGTACCGGCAATCAATCCACTGCCCGCGTCATCGTCGACAAATGGATGCACAGCGACCACCACCGGGACAACATCCTCAATAAAGACGCCACCCTCCTGGGTCCCGGCGCGGTCTACGGCCTTGCCCAACCCGGCACGGCACCGGACCAGGCAGGTCTCTACGTCCAGCACTTCGCGTCCTGCAAATGATCCGCCCGACCGCATGATTCGGATGGCGAAGCGGTCTTCGTGCCGTGGTCGATCGCAGTACCAACTCGTCGGCGCAGACGACCGTCGCGCCCTCGGGTGGCTGTGGTGAGAGTCGAACCCGGTCAGACGGCGAGCCGGGAGACGAAAACTTGTTTCAGCAGGGCGTACAGGCGGTCCCGGTCCTGGTCGCTGAGCCTGTTCAGGCCATCTTGCGTGGCGCGCATCTTCGCGCGGATCGCATCGGTGACACGCTCGCCCTCGGCCGTGAGGACGAGATTCTTGACGCGCCGGTCGGATGCGCTGGCCTCGCGGCGCACGAGGCCGCGCTTCTCCAGCCGGTTGATGATCCCGGTCACGTTGGAAGCGTCGCAGGTCATGGTCTCGGCCAGGGCGCTCATCGCAGCGGGTCCCCGGCGCAGCACGGTCAGCGCCTTGCCCTGGCTCGCGGTAAGGTTCTCGCTCGCCGCCGCGACTGTGAAGTCGCCGTAGTAGGCGCCGAGCGACACCGAGAGCAGCTCCATGAGCTGGGCCGTGTCGGCGCGGGGAGCTTCTGTCATGAGAGCCACCCTATCCACTGAAACTTGACTATCTCAAATATCTACCTCTACCGTCTTCGCATTGCTTGAAGTTCTCAAGCATCGAGTTGTCAAGTAGCTACGAGGAGTGTCCCGTGACCGTCACTGCGTCCCCCGCCTCCCGCGCGGCCGAGATCCTCTCCCGGCCCGTCGCGCTGAACGGCCTGACCGTCCCGAACCGCATCGTGATGGCGCCGATGACGCGCATGTTCTCCCCTGGCGGCGTTCCCGGTGGCGACGTGCGGTCGTACTACGCCCGCCGCGCCGCCGCCGGTGTGGGCCTGATCGTCACCGAAGGGACCTACGTCGGCCACGAGTCGGCCGGGCAGAGTGATCGTGTGCCGCGGTTCCACGGTGAGGAGCAGTTGGCGGGGTGGGCGAAGGTCGCCGAGGCCGTGCACGCGGCGGGCGGCACGATCGTGCCGCAGCTGTGGCACATCGGCATGGTGCGCAAGCAGGGCGACGCGCCCTACGCCGACGCTCCCGCCGTCGGACCCTCCGGTATCCGCGTCGACGGCACCGAGGGCACTGGCAAGGCGATGGTCCGGCGTGACCTGGACGACGTCATCGGCGCCTTCGCCGAGGCCGCCGCGGCCGCCGAGCGCATCGGCTTCGACGGCGTCGAACTGCACGGTGCCCACGGATATCTCCTCGACCAGTTCCTGTGGGCGCGGACGAACCGCCGTACCGATGCCTACGGCGGCGACCCCGTGGCTCGTACGACGTTCGCGGCCGAGATCGTGGCCGCGGTCCGGGCGGCCGTCTCGCCCGGCTTCCCGGTGATCTTCCGCTACTCGCAGTGGAAGCAGGACGCCTACGACGCGCGGCTCGCCGAGACCCCGCAGGAGCTGGAGGCGATCCTGGCCCCGCTCGCCGCGGCCGGCGTCGACGCCTTCCACGCCTCCACCCGCCGCTACTGGCTCCCGGAGTTCGATGGCTCGGATCTGAACTTGGCCGGCTGGACCAAGAAGCTCACCGGCAGGCCCACCATCACCGTCGGTTCGGTCGGCCTCGACGGCGACTTCATCCGTGCGTTCACGGGCGAGGGCGCCGAGCTCGGCAGCCTCGACAACCTCCTCGATCGCCTGGAGCGCGACGAGTTCGACCTGGTCGCCGT
This sequence comes from Nocardia sp. CA-119907, assembly GCF_050955995.1. NCBI lineage: Bacteria > Bacillati > Actinomycetota > Actinomycetes > Mycobacteriales > Nocardiaceae > Nocardia > Nocardia sp. CA-119907. The sequence goes on along the minus strand of NZ_CP192091.1, from coordinate 4,445,188 downwards.
CGGCCGCGCCCTGCTCCAGGACCCGGAGTGGGCGTCCAAGGTCCTAGGGGGGCGGATCGACGAGCTGAAGCCGTACGACGCGGCAACACTGAAGACGCTGAGCTAGCGGTCTTGGTCGGGCGAAGCCCGATTTTCGAGTCAAGTCTGTGGCCTGTTGGTGTGATGGTCGATCATGTGACGAAACCTGTTGTGCGGCTTGGCTTGTTGTAGGTGCGGGCGACCCAGCTGAGGTCGTCGACGACCAGACTGCCGGGGCGGGCTGACCTGGTCGCGGCGGCCGATGTCGAGGTTGTCGCGGATGACCTGTCGAAGAAGCCCTGCCGCATACCTGCTCACGCCCGAACAGTGGGTGCCCCAACGCGCCGAATTCTGCCGCCTGGTCGGCAAATCCGCTGATCCGGCTCGGGCACTGGCCCTCGCCACCGACGCTGCACGACGCTCTCGGCGAGCTGGAGACTGTGCTGGCCGAGGGCGACGGCCCGGTCCGTCTCGACGAGGACGGCGACCTGGTGAAGTCGCCGTTGACCGAGGTCGACATCGACGCCGAACTCGCCCGGCTCGGCCCGACCGAATATCGCCGGCTGCGGGTTCGCGACACCCTGTTCTGACCGCCGACCTCTCCAAGCGTGACGAGGGACCGCTAACGGCCCCGAAACCGGCGCGCAGGAGACTATGCGAGGCGGACATCCGCGGTGGCGAGGCCGAAAACCTTGCGTCCGGCGGACTTCGCGACGATGACGACGACAGCGGTCTTGCTCGCAGCGTCGACCGACTTGATGCGCCCGGTGAACTCGACACTTCCAGCGGAGGTGGTTTCGATGACCGTGTAGTTCGACAGTCGGACCGCGTACCTGATCATCGCGCCCGGGTCACCGAGCCATCCGGTGACGAATCCCGCCCCCAAGCCCATCGTGAGCATGCCGTGGGCGATCACATCCGGCAGCCCCGCCAGCGCAGCGACTTCGTCGTGCCAGTGGATAGGGTTCGCATCCCCGGAGACTCCGGCATAGTTCACCAGATCGCCGCGCGTCAGGCGCATGGTTCGAGCGGGAAGCTCGTCACCGACGGCGATATCGTCGAATCTGGTTGCGGTGCGCGGAACACGTGTGCGTGAGATCTGGGACAGGCGTGGGGCGTTGTCCGGATCCGGATTCGCTACCGATAGTCCGTCGGCTGCCGCAACCGCAGTCCGGGAGGTCACCTCGAGTCCGCTCATGATGACGCGCCCGATCGTGTCGCTGATGTCGGCGCTGACGTCCTCGCTGGTGATGCCGACGACGGTGGTGTGCATGACTTGCACGATGTCACCGGTCTGGTCGATGAAGGTGTTGGTGATGGTGAGCAGGTCCTTGCCAGCGATGCGGCGCACCGAGGCCAGTTCGACATCGCTGACCAACTGGTCGCCGGTGAGTATCGGCTTGTACATTTCGAAAACCTGATCGGTCTGCACGAACATGTCGTAGCCGGTCATGACGGTCTCGAGGAGCCTGCGGTTGGCCAACATCGCCGCGGTGGAGATGAACGTGGTCGGTGCGATCAGACCGGCATATCCGAGCTCACCGGCAGCGTCCTCACTCCAGTGCGCCGGGTGGAAATCCTGCACTGCTCGCGCGTACTCGCGGATCTTCTCGCGCCCCACCTCGTAAAAGTCGTCCGCGCGATAGCGATGCCCGACCAGCCCAGCCACATCGAACGCCGCTTCCATCAAGCCCCTCCTCCATCCGGATCTCTACGGCACTCGTAACCGGTATCGGCAGAACCGAATTCACGAGTGAAACCTCACCTTCTCACACGGCATAGCCCTCGTGCCGAGCAAAGCAAACGTCTGTTCACGAGACACCTTCGCCCGGAGCAGGTTTCCGCAGGCCAGAACTGTAAAGGTTGCCATCTACTACGGGAACCCCCAGTTCTTGGTCGGCAGCTCCGACATCATCCCGACCAGCGTCCTCTCCACCCGCCCGAACCGAGCCCCGATCATGCCGCTGGACTCATCGAACTGTTCCTGCCACCGGTCAACGACAACGCGCTGTCGAACATGGCCACCGCCAATTCAGTTGTGTCCCAAACAAACACAACATGATCGCACGGTGGCCGCTCCACTTCCAGTGCCCGACCAGCAGCATCAACGATCATGAAGTCCGGCTGGAGTATTAAAATGACGATGTGCAGCGCGCTGCAGTGACCGATCCTTCGCGTGTGGTGGTTCTCGGGTCCGGGTTTGCGGGTCTGTGGGCGGCGCTCGCGGCGGCTCGGCGGCTCGACGAGCTCGGTGTGGCGGTCGGAACCGTCGATGTCGCGATGATCAGTTCCACGCCGTACCACGACATCCGCGTGCGCGACTACGAGGCCGATCTGAGCACATCACGGATCCCGCTCAGCGCTCTTCTCGATCCGGTCGGAATCGAACACATCATCGGCGAAGTGACGGCGATCGATGCGCTGGCGCGGGTCGTGGAATCCACCGCGGGCACTCACGGCTACGACCGGCTGGTGCTCGCGGTGGGCAGCCAGGTGGTCAAGCCCGATATTCCTGGCCTGCGGGAGTTCGGTTTCGACATCGACACCCATGACGCGGCGACCAGACTGCAAGCCCACCTGCGCCGGCTTGCCGAGGGCCCCGCTGACCCGGTGGCCGCGACAGTGGTCGTCGTCGGGGCAGGTTTGACGGGGATCGAAGCGGCGACTGAGCTGCCCGCAATGCTCGCCGACGCCTTTGCCACGTGTGCCGCCGCACCGCGGGTCATCCTGATCGACCGCAACCCGTTCGTCGGCTCGGATATGGGCGCATCGGCGCGACCGGTCATCGAGGCGGCGCTGGCCTACACCGGGATCGAGACCAAGGTGGGCGTCGGGGTCGTCGCCATCGACGAGCGCCGCGTAACACTCTCCTCGGGTGAAGTGCTCGCCGCCGCCACCGTCGTCTGGTGTGCCGGCATGCGGGCCAACCCGCTGACCGCAGACTTCGGGGTCGACCGTGACCGGCTGGGTCGACTCCCCGTCGACGATTATCTGCGGGTCTGCGGTGTGCCCGGGGTATTCGCCGCCGGTGACGTGGCCGCCGCAAAAATGGACGACGAGCATATGTCGGTGATGTCCTGCCAGCACAGCCGCCCAATGGGCCGATGGGCCGGATACAACGTCATCGGCGATCTTCTGGGCGAGCCCATGAAGCCGTTGCGGATCCCTTGGTATGTAACGGTTCTCGATCTGGGACCGGCGGGCGCGGTGTATACCGAGGGCTGGGACCGTCGAGTGGTCGCGTGCGGCGAGGAGGCCAAAGACACCAAGCGCGCCATCAACACCCGGCGTATCTATCCTCCGTTGAACCGCGAACGCGACGCATTGCTGGCCGCCGCCGCGCCCGAACTGCAGGCCGCGCCCGAGCACGGACCCGAGTCCGTCCGTCGACTACCAATCGCGCTGATGGATACATAGAAAATCCCGGCATCGATCGCGGGCTGCGGCTCGGCTATGGGTGGATCCCGTTCGTCAGACCTTGTTCGGCACGGGTTCCTTGTCGATATAGCGGCTCATCGCCCAGTTCAGCCCGCGCATGGCGAGGTGGTAGGACGGCGGGAAGTAGCGCTGCGCGAGATAGCCGACGCGGATATCGGGCGAGGTGAAGACCATGTACCGATCGCGCTCGACCCCGCAGACCACCGATCGGGCGGCCTGCTCAGGGGTAACCGCGTGCCGCATGAACAGCGCGACCCCCTTCTGCACCGCCGCTGCCTGCCGGTCGATACCCGCGATGTCCGCGCTGTCCACCATCGGTGTCGCCATCGCACCCGGGCAAACCAGGCTGACGCCGATACGGTGCTGACGCAGATCGAAGCGCAGCACCTCCGAAACTCCGCGCAAGCCGAATTTGCCCGCACTGTAGGGCGCATGCCAAGGCAGCCCGAAAAGTCCGGCGGCCGAGGCCACATTCACCAGATGCCCGCCGCGACCGGCCTCGATCATCGGCGGCACGAACTCCTCGATCACATGGATGGGCCCCATCAGATCGATATCGATGGTGCGCCGCCACTGTTTGTGCGTGAGCCGATCGACCGTGCCCCAAGTGGCAATACCCGCCACATTCATCACGATGTCAACGCTGTCGACCTCGGCATGCGCCTTCGCGGCCAAGGCGACCACCGCGTCGTAATCGCTGACATCGGCACGCTCGGCGAGATGCACGACACCGCCGGTCGCGCGCACATCGTCGGCAGTACGCTGCAAACCGATATCATCGATATCGGTCAGGATCACCGACGCCCCCTTGGCGGCCACCGCCAGCGCCGTACTGCGCCCCAGCCCGCTGGCCGCGCCGGTGATCAGGCAGCTCTTGCCGTCGAACTTCGTCATGGAACAAGACGATAGACAATTATGAACACTGTTGTCTATAGATCCTGACCACCGTCTCAGACGAACTTTCCCCGCCTGACTGCGCCGAATCGCACAACGTGATTGATACGTGACTAGCCGAACGGTAGCTGTTGACTATCGGCGGCGCACAGGCCGCCCGCCGAAGTAGGTCCCATGTCCACTCATCGCCTCGTCGTCGGAGCTGTCGGACCGGTCGTGATGGTATCGGCCTGAACATTTGTCGTGGCTGGGCCACCCGCGATCCGGTCGTTATCCGTGCTGCACCGCAACATCCATCGGGTCACGGCGCAACAACTTGTTCCGCCCGACGGCCCGATGCGGTAGCCGAGCGAACGCCATCGCCGCCCGGTGCTCCGGATGCGCCAGGAATGTTCGAGCCCTCATCCCATGTTCCGCATACAGTTACGTGTACAGGATCATCGGGAGGACCACATGGGGAACCTGTTCAGACGCAGCGCGTCGATCAGCCTAGGGGGGTACCGACGTGGCTGACGGACGGGAAACAACAGCGCGCAGTTCGACACTGGCGGTGTATCGCGATGCCTCGATCACCACCACACCCGCCGCGCGGCCGATCATTTCCATCGCACTGCTGCTGATGAGCGTCGTACTGGTCTACGAGGCTGGTCGCGCCACGCCCGGACAGGACCACGGCTGGTTCATCGCCGTCTCCATCGCCGGCCTCTTCGTGGTCCGCGGGCTGCATCTGCGCCGCCCGATCACTCTGCCGCATTTCACCATCGGGGTCTTCGTCCTCGCGGCCGCCAATGCCGCCTATCGCGCCTCACATCCCGGCTTCGGGTTCGCCTTCCTGGCCGCAACCGGATTCATTCTGATGCTGCCGCAGGCAAGTCGGCCGCAGCCCGAGCAGTTTTACCGCGTCGCCGAGCTGGTCGGACGGACCGCGCGCGATCCGCTCGCCCCATTCGCGCTGCATTCGTCGAAGTCCTATTACTTCAATGCGAATTCGACAGCGGCGATCGGCTATCGGGCCCGCTTCGGTATCGCGGTCGTCGCCGGGGATCCGATCGGCGATCGGGACGCTTTCCCGGGACTGCTCTCGGATTTTTCCGAGTTCGCGGCGAATCATGGCTGGCGGATCGCGGTGCTCGGCGCCAGCCCGGATCTGGCGGAGCTGTGGCGACATCGGGCGATCGAGCATCGTGGGTTGCGCGCGATACCGGTCGGACGCGATGTGGTCATCGATGTGGGCACGTTCGCGATGGTCGGGCGGACCTTCCGCAACCTGCGCCAAGCCGTGAGTCGCACCCGCAATTTCGGGGTGACCACCCAGGTGATCAGCGAGGCCGACCTGACCGAACCGCTGCGGGCCGAACTGCTCGACATTGTCGATTCGTGGAAGACCGGTCGGCAGAATCGCGGCTTCTCGATGATCCTCGACCACCTGCTCGACGGTCGGAATCCGGGCATGCTGCTGGTGCTCGCCAGGGATGCGGACGGCCGCGTCGCGGGCTTCCAGCGCTACGGCGTCTCCGGGCGCGGGCGCGAACTCAGCCTGGATGTGCCGTGGCGGCGCAAGGACGCCCCGAACGGACTGGACGAGCGGATGATCATCGATCTCGTCGACCATGCCCGTGAACAGGGGATCGAGCGGATCTCATTGGCGTTCGCACCGTTTCCCGAGCTGTTCGCCGAGAAGGAGCGCTCACAAACCGGGAAGCTGATCTATGTGCTCGCGCATCTGGGTGATCCGCTGATCCGGCTGGAGTCGCTGTACCGGTTCTTGCGCAAGTTCCGTTCGATGTCGGATCAACGGTTCGTGCTGATCCGCTGGCGCGAGGTGCTGCTGGCGGCCGCGGCGCTGCTCACCTTGGAGTTCGTGCCGCACCGCAGGCAGCACTAATCGCGGACGGTAATGCCGATCGATCGGGCGAATTCGGGTGCCAGATCGAGCAACTGGAGCGGGGTGATGGTCGCGCCGCGCAGCGCGTCCAAGCCCTCGGCGATATTGAGGTGCGCGGCGCCGCGCAGGTCGACCTGTTGCAGTCGAGCGCGGTTGATCAGCAGGCCCTCGACGGTGGTGCCGCGGAAGCTCAGTTTGGTCAGTTCGGCTTCACCGAAATCGGTGTGCCGCAGGACGCAATCGACGAATTGCACCTCGCGCAGTTTGGCTCTGCGGAAGTTCACCGAGTCGAATTTGCAACCCTCGAACCGCACCCGACGCAAGGTCGCACCGCCGGCATCGACACCGGAGAGCGCACCGGCGATCAGTTCGACGTCCTGCCAGGACGTGTCGGACAGGTCGGTGCCGACCCAGCGCACATTGCGCTGCCAGACATCGGTGAACCGGGCGAAGCGCAGGCTGCCGCGATTGATCGCGAGCGAGGTGAAGACGGTTTCGTTGAAACGTCCGTTGCCCGCTTCGACGTCCTCCATATCGGCACCGGTGACATGCACACAGTCGTAGTCACCTTCGGGCTCGAGCGCCCCCTCCAGCGGCTTCAGGAAACGCGCATAGGGCAGATCTTCGAGCTGGTCGGGCACGGCTGACCTCCGGATTAGGCGACGGTCCTCCCTGTCTACCAGTCGTGACCGACTAGGGCTCGATGCGTTCGAGCAGCCAGCGTGGGCCCACGGAAGCGGCACCGAGCGGTTCGAGTCGAGCACGGAGTCCGCGGTCGGCGGTCACGACGGTGATCGGCCGGTCGCTGTCCTGCTCGATTGCTGCCGCGACGACTTCGACGATTGCGTCATCTCCCGAACCCGGCGCGAGCACCACACGCAGACCTTCGAACTCCTCCGACGCCGCGGCCTTCGCGGCACCCTCCAACACGACGACCACCTCGGCCGGGTGCTCCAGTGTGTGCAGCCGCGCGAGTAAGCGCCGGGCCGCACCGGCGCGGTCGCGCCACCAACCATCGGGCCGCGAGCCGACGACATTCGCGGCGTCCACCACGATCAGCATCACTCCATCGTTACTCGCCCGCGCTCGTCAGGTGTGAGCCGGGCCGCGCGTGCGTGCAGGTAGCGCTGCTGCGGCAGGCTCACGGTCTGTTGCGCGGCAAGCAGATACGCCGCGCGGGCGGCGGTCCGATCCCCCAGCGATTCCAACAGATGCGCGCGGACAGCGGACATACGGTGATCGCCGACCAGTTTGCCCTCGGCAGCCAGGTCATCGATGAGTTTCAATCCGAGGTGCGGGCCGTGGGCCATCGCGACGGCCACCGCGTGGTTGAGAGCGATGATCGGGTTGTCCACCAGGGCGAGCAGGCGTTCGTACAGCAGCATGATCTGCGGCCAGTCGGTGGCCGCGTAGGTCGATGCCTCATCGTGCAGTGCGGCGATGGCCGCTTGGAGTTGGTACGGGCCCGGCACACCGCGGGGCAGGGCATCGGTGATCAGCGCGATGCCCTCGGTGATCGCGTCGGCATTCCAGAGTGCGCGGTTCTGGTCTTCCATCGGAATGAGTTCGCCGTTGTGTCCGGTGCGGGCGGGTCGGCGCGCGTCGGTGAGCAGCATCAGCGCGAGCAGGCCGGTGACCTCGGCGTCGTCGGGTAGCAGTCGGTGCAGTAGACGGGTCAGGCGGATCGCCTCGGCGCAGAGCTCGACGCGGTGCAGGTTCGGCCCCGAGGTGCTGGCATAGCCCTCGGTGAAGATCAGATACAGCACATGCAGCACGGCGGCCGAACGCGCGTCGCGCTCAGCGCTGGCGGGCGGGGCGAAACCGACACCGCTGTCCTTGATCGTCTTCTTGGCGCGGCCGATGCGTTTGGTCATGGTCGCCTCCGGCACCAGGAAGGCGCGGGCGATCTCGGCGGTGGTCAGGCCGCCGACCGCGCGCAGGGTCAATGCCACCTGCGAGGCGGGTGAGAGCGACGGGTGGCAGCACAGGAAAAGCAAGACGAGGGTGTCATCGGAGTCGGTCGGATCCCGGTCGGCGGGCGGGGTCAGCCAGTCCTCGGGGAGCGCCCAGCGGGCCACGGTGTCCTCGCGACGGCGGCGGGCCTGCTCATTGCGGAGCAGATCGGTCAGGCGGCGCGCGGACACCGTGATCAGCCAGGCGCGCGGATTGTCCGGTATGCCCTCGACCGGCCATTGGGTGGCGGCGGCGAGCAGACCCTCCTGCACCGCGTCCTCCGCGGTGTCGAAATGTCCGTATCGCCGCACCAGCGCGGCGAGGACCTGCGGCGCGGTGGTGCGCAGCAGATCCTCCACCTGAGCATCCGACATCGAAAGGGCTCAGTCGAATTCGGGTGCCCACTCTTGGATCGGCCGGACATCGGCGTAGGCCGTCTCGGCGATATGCGCCGGGGCCGGGCATTTGCTGAGTTCGGCCGCGATTTCGGTGGCGCGGTCGAAGCTCTCGCATTCGACGATCCAGTATCCGGCGAGCACCTCCTGCGTTTCGGCGTAGGGCCCGTCGGTCACGAACGGCGCACCGTTCTTGGTGGTGATCCGACGGGTGTGCACCGGCTGGGCCAGACCGCGCGTCTCGACCAGTTCGCCGGATTCCTCCAACTTCTTATTGAGGTTGCCCATGAACTCGGCCATCGCCGCGAACTCCTCGGCGCTCCATGCCTGTTTGCCGGTCTCCCTGCCGACCATGCCGTCGTAGTCCTGCTGCGAGCCGTAGCTCAGGATCATGTACTTCATGACAACTCCTCCGCTGTGGCGGCACCCCGGTGGCACCGTTCGTCAGATACGTCGCAGCCGGTGACCATTCTCGGACATGGCTGCCGCCGAGCCCAGCAGACTGATCGGATTGCGGCTGAGTTCTAATCCGGTGCGTGTGGCCGCCTGCAGCACCGCCAGCACGATTGGCGGGCCGACCGCGATTGCGCAGACGCGCAGTGCCCGGGTCTTATCGCCTTCTTGGCATGCCATCGGAGATCGCTGTGGTCGTTGGACTATTTCGAAATTGCGGTGGGCTGATCGACAGCGTTGGTGCCGACTACGAGCGGCAGAGTTGGCCCGCTCGGACGGCGGGCGGTATGCGACCCGTGACATGCTGAGGGACATGGTGATCGATGGTTTTGTCGCGTCCGGGTTCGAGCCGGTACGTGAGGTGTTCGCGGCGAATTTCGCCGAGCAGGGGGATGTCGGTGCGGCGGTGACCGTGTATCGGGATGGTGAGCCGGTGGTGGATCTGTGGGGTGGGCTGGCCGATCCGGAGGGTGAACGGCCGTGGGAGCGCGACACGCTGCAGCTGGTCTATTCGGCGACCAAGGGGGTCACCGCCACCGTCGCACATCTGCTGGCCCAGCGGGGCGAGCTCGAGCTGGACGCGCCGGTCGCGCGGTACTGGCCGGAATTCGCGGCGGCGGGTAAGGGTGACATTCCGGTGCGCTGGCTGCTGAGCCATCAGGCGGGGCTGGCGGCGCTGGACAAGGCGGTGCCACTGGCGGATGCGCTGGCCTGGGGGCCGATAGTGGACGCGCTCGCCGCGCAGGCGCCGAACTGGCCGCCCGGTACCGCGCACGGGTACCACGGACGGACGTTCGCGTGGCTCGTCGGTGAGGTGATCCAGCGGGCGGCAGGGCGTACCGTCGGGCGGATTCTGGCCGAGGAGATCGCCGGTCCGCTCGGTATCGACTTCTTCATCGGTCTGCCCGCGGCCGAACGGCACCGCGTCAGTCGACTTGTGTTCGCGCCCAAGGTCGATGTGGCGTCGGTGCCGGAGGAATTCGTGCCGGCGGAACTGCGGCCGATGGTCGCCGCGATGCGCGATCCGGAGGCACTGGTCAATCGTGCCTTCGAGGTCACCGATCCGGCCGATATCGATTTCAACGATCCGGCGGTGCACGCCGCGGAAATTCCGTCCAGCAATGGCATCGGCACCGCGCGCGGTCTGGCCCGGCTCTACGCCGCGACTATCGGCGAGGTCGACGGCGCCCGCCTGTTGACCCCCGAAACCCTCGCCGCGGCAACGCGCGAACAGGCCAGCGGCATCGACCGCGTCATGATGCTCGAGGACCGCTATGCCAGCGGATACATGCTTCCCACTGCGGGTTTCGCCCTCGGTGGCCCCAACTCCTTCGGCCACCCCGGCCGCGGCGGATCCCTCGGCTTCGCCGATCCGGACACCGGCATCGCCTTCGCCTATGTCACCAACTACATCATCGAAGGCGCACCGGATCTGCGCGCCCGCAACCTGGTCGATGCCGTGAACCAGGCGCTCGCGTAGGCGGGCTCAGCGCAGGGTGCGGATCCAGCGCCGAGTGTCGGCGGGGTCGATCACATCGTCGAGTTCCAGGACAGTGGCGGCGGTGAGGGCCTTGCCGTTGGCGTAGGCGAGTTGGACCAGGTTGTCGAAGGCTTGCTGGCGTTCGGCGGGGTCTTCGACGGCGGCGAGTTCCTTGGCGAAGCCGAGGCGGACCGCACCCTCCAGGCCCATACCGCCGATTTCGCCGGTGGGCCAGGCGATGACGAAGCGCGGGGCGCGGAATGATCCCGCTGCCATCGCTTGTGCGCCGAGGCCGTAACCCTTGCGGATGATGATGGTGCCGAGCGGGACGGTCAGTGCGGCGGAGTCGATGAACAGCTTGCTGAACTTGGTGACGGTCGCTTCCTTCTCCGCTTCCGGACCAACCATGAAACCTGGTGTGTCGCACAGCGATACGATCGGCAGGCCGTGGGCGTTGCACAGTTGCAGGAAGGCGCTGAGTTTGTCGGCGGCAGGGGCATCGATCGCGCCGCCGAGGTGGTGGCAGTCATTGGCGATGAGACCGAACGGGCGGCCTTCGACGCGGATGAGCGCAGTGACGACACCGACGCCCCAGTCGCGACGCAGCTCCAGCACCGAATCGACATCGGCGACCGCTGCGATGACTTCCCGGATGTCGAAGGCGCGCAGTCGGTTCTCCGGGACGACGTGGCGGGCGATCCGCGCATCCGGCGCCATCCAATCCTTCAGCGGCCCTTGGAAATACGACAGATAGCGGCGGGCAACGGCAACCGCCACGACCTCGTCGGCGGCAACGATGTGGACAACGCCGTTGCGCCGTTGGACATCGATGGGGCCGATGTCCTCGGGTGCGTACACACCGAGCCCACCACCCTCGATCATCGCGGGCCCACCCATGCCGATATTGGCATCGGGGGTCGCGATGACCACATCGCACATACCGAGTAGAGCGGCGTTACCCGCGAAGCAGCGCCCGGACACGATGCCTATCAACGGAACTCGACCCGATAATGCACCCATTGCCCGGAAGGTGGTCACATCGAGGCCGGAGATGCCCGAGTAGTCGGTATCCCCCGGTCGCCCGCCGCCGCCCTCGGTGAAGAACACCACGGGCAGCCGCTGTTCGTGCGCCAGTTCCAGCATCCGGTCGGTCTTGGCGTGATTGCGCATGCCCTGGGTGCCCGCCAGCACGGTGTAGTCGTACGACATCACCAGTGCCCGAGCGGCTTCCGCGCCGAATACGTCCGCGTTGATGGTGGCGATGCCGCCGATCAGTCCGTCCGCCGGGGTGTTGGCGATCAGATCCTCGGGGCTACGGCGAAGTCGCTGTGCGGCGACAGCCAGGGCACCGTATTCGAGGAAGCTGTCCGCATCGACAAGGTCGTCGATGTTCTCCCGGGCCGTGCGGCGACCCAGCCGGTGCCTCTTGGCAACCGCCGCCGGACGACCCGCATCCAGCCCGATCCGATGCCGCTCCCGGACCTCCGCCAAATCGGCGCGCACCGCATCGAGGTCGATGGCCTCGATATCCGCGGCGGGACCATCGTGGTCGGCCTCGATCCAGCTCAGCAACAACGCATGCGGATCAACTGTTGCGCCCGGGGCCACGAAATGCCGCAGCACCCGCAGCGGACGCTCCGCCCGCAACACGTGCTGCATCTTCATCGCCTCGAGCACGACAACTTCCGCGCCCGCCGCGACGACACTGCCCTGCTCGGCAAGCCCCACCACCGTCGCACCCATCGGCGACCGCATCCCCTGCTCATCACCGTCCAGCACGGCATCGTCCGCCGACTGGTGACGCGCGGAGTCCACCACTGGGTCCTGACCGACCACGGCAGGTTCGTAATCGCCTGCCCGATCGACGAGTTCGCCGATGTGTTCCTCGAACCACGACGTGGATACGGCGGCACCATCGGCGAGCCTATCCAGCACGGCGCGCAACAGACGGGCATTGGTATCGACCCCGGTGATCATCGTCTCCGCCAGCGCATCCGAACAGCGCCGTATCGCGGCCGAATACGTCGGTCCATGCGCGACGACCTTCGCCAGCAAAGAGTCGAACCGCGCGCCCTGACGCATCCCGGTGAACCCTGCGGTATCCACCCGAACCCCCACGCCTGTCGGCGCGGCGAATTCCGTCAACACACCGGTACTCGGCAAAACCTCCCCACCCGCCGTCACCATCTCGGCATTGACCCGCGCCTGCACAGCAAATCCGCGGATCCCAGCAAGGCCCAGGTCGCCATGCATATTTGGCCCGGCGCTATCCAGTAGGCCATCGGCCTGCCCATGTTGGCCGTGCTCGGCAAGGTTCGCGACACCATGTGCAGAATCCGACGATCGCGTGCCGCCTGCGTGATTGTGCGCCCGGTGTCCGGGCGAAAAGTCACTACGCTCAGCAGCTTCCACGAGTTCGCGTGGCTCGTCATCCGGTGTGATATCGCTGCCTGCGAGATTTCGCAGTTCGGCGACCGTCAGGCCGTCGACCGCAGCGGATTCGAATCGCCCTGTGCCACTGGTGCGGTCGTGCGGTCCGGCCATCGCGTATTCGTCACGCCCGGTTCTCGCGGGATCAGTGGTACGAGCTGCAACAGGGCGGGCCGTGTCGAGCGCGAGATCATTCAGTCCGGCGCCGCACGCGAGGTCGAGTTGTACTGCTACCAGGTCGACGCCGGTCACTGCCTCGGTGACCGTGTGTTCGACCTGCAAACGCGGGTTGACCTCCAGGAACCAGGCGTCGTCGCCGGTGACGAGGAATTCCACGGTGATCACACCGTGGCAGAAGACCGACTCTGCGACACGTACAGCGTCGCGGTGCAGTCGTTTGCGAAGTGCGGCGGGCAGATTCGGGGCAGGGGCGATTTCGATCAGTTTCTGGTGGCGGCGCTGGACGCTGCAGTCGCGGTCACCGAGGGCCACGGCCCGGTCGCCATCCGCGATGACCTGTACTTCGATATGTCGGGCGTCGGCGGCCAGTGCCTCGGCGTAGACGGTGTCGTCACCGAAACCGGCGCGGGCTTCGGCTCGGCAGCGGTCGAGTGCTTCGGCGAGTGCGTCGGCCGTGCGCACCACGCGCATGCCGCGTCCACCACCACCGGCCACGGCCTTCAGCATCACCCCGGCGGGATGGGCGGCGAGGAATGCGGCCATCTCGGCCGGATCTGCGCCGAGCGCTGTCGCGGGCAGTACCGGAACCCCCGCCTGGCGCGCGGTATCCCGAGCCGACAGTTTATCGCCGAACACGCGTAGCACCTCGGGCGAGGGGCCGACGAAAATCAGCCCGGCCGCCGCGCAGGCCGCGGCGAAATCGGCGCTCTCGCTGAGGAATCCGTAGCCGGGATGCACCAGCGCACCCGCACCCGCGGACTTTGCGGCCGCGACCACGGCGGCGCTATCGAGGTAGGCGGCGGCTCCGACGCCGGGCAGTTGGACCGCATCGTCGGCCAGCCGCACCGGCAGGGTCGCCGCCTCATCGCCGGTATACAGCGCCGTGGTGGCGTAATTCCGCTCGCGGGCCGTCCGGAGCACTCGGACCGCCACCTCACCCCTGTTCGCCACCACCACATGCATGCCGACAGTCTGCTTTGACATTGACGTCAATGTCAACGACGATGAGCGCATGACTCAGGCAGGCTGGTCGGTCCGCGCGGCGCGGGAAAGATCGCATACCGACCGCCACCGCGCCCTGCTCGACGCGGCCGCCCGCGTCTTCGCCGAGCGCGGCTACGATAGGACCACCGTCGCCGATATCACCGCCGCCGCAGGCGTTTCCCGTGCGACCTTGTACGTCTACTTCGCTTCCAAGGACGAAATCTTCCTCGCTCTCGCCGCCCAGGTCCGCGATGATTTCCTCGCCGCCCAGGAACCCGATCTCGATACCGATGATCCCCAGGAAGTGCTCGCCGCCACCATTGATGCCTTCGCCGCCGCGGTCCGCAATGCCGGACCGATGCTGCGCCTGATCGACGAACGCGGCGCCGTGGACGACCGCGTCGCCGCCCTCGCCCAGGAAATCGCCGAACGCCCCGTCCGGCGCTTCACCCGCTACCTCGAACGCCTCCGCACCGCGGGCCGCATCTCCCCCGCCGTCCCGACCCGAATCGTTGCCGAAACTATCGGCTACGCCCTGATCCGCGGCACTCTCACCCGCATGGACGCCACCCCACGCGCCCGCGCCACCTACCTGGCCCACATACGGACCGTCGCCGAGACTCTCCTGTCGCCGACTTGATTCCGGGCTCGATGCGCACCTGACGCCGATCATCCAATTGGCCGCCTTGCCGAAAACCGGCTCGATGCGCTTGCATCTCTGGCCGAATGGGCAACTGCCGCAGCACATCACGATCCCGCGAACCCGAGGCTACCGCAGGCCGAGAGAGCCAGCAGGAGAGCGATCAAGCTGGTCAGCGCCGGAATCGCCGCGCGCAGGAACTCCTGCCGCACATACCGTTCCGAGGTCAGGCCAGGATGTCGTAGGAGAAATTGCCGCTCACAGCGGCTTTCGGTGTGGGCACAAGGGCAAGATGTCCAACCCCTTCCCCCCTTCAACCTATAGCGCACCCGGGGGCTTGCGGCAAGCCCCGGGTCGTACCCCATCATTGTCGGCCGAAGGCCAGGAACTGCGGAAATGGGAGATTCGCGAAGTGCGTGTGCTGTTGACGACGTGGGGATCACGCGGGGATGTCGAACCACTGGTGGGGCTCGCCGTGGCATTGCGAGGGCTCGGTGCGGAGGCACGGGTGTGCGCGCCGCCGGACGAGGATTTCGCGGCGCTGCTGGCGCGTGTCGGTATGCCGCTGGTGCCGATCGGGCCGACAGTGCGCTCGGTGGTCGCGGGCACGAAGCCGCCGACCGCGGAAGATGCGTTCCGGCTCGCTCCCGCGCTGGTCGCCGCGCGGTTCGACAGGTTCACCGCGGCCGCCGAAGGATGTGACGCACTGCTGGCGACCGGGCTGATGCCGGCGGGCGCACGGGACGTGGCCGAGAAGCTGGGCATCCGCTACGTGTACGGGTGCTACCACCTCGCCGGACTGCCGTCTCAGCACTTCTCTCCGGGAGTACGGCCCGGCAAGCCATCCCCGCAGGGCGAGACCGACAAGCGGGTGCTGTGGGAGCAGGACGCCCAGCGGGTGAACACCTTGTACGGCCCGGCGCTCAACAGTCATCGGGCGGCGATCGGCCTGCCGCCGGTGGACAACGTTCGCGACCACGTCTTCACCGATCAGCCATGGCTCGCAGCAGATGCGACGCTGTGCCCGTCGCAGGGCATGACGGATCTCGACATCGTGCAGACCGGGGCGTGGATCCTGCCCGACGACCGTCCGCTCCCGGAAGACCTGGAGGCGTTCCTGGACGCGGGCGAACCACCGGTGTACGTGGGCTTCGGCAGCATGGCCGCGCACGCGCCGAAGGACATTGCCCGGGTGGCCATCGAAGCGAGTCGCGCGCACGGCCGCCGTGTAGTCCTCGCTCGCGGCTGGGCCGACCTGGCCCTGATCGATGACCAAGACGATTGCTTCGTCGTCGGGGAGGTCAACCAGCAGGCGCTGTTCGGCCGGGTGGCCGCCGTCGTGCACCACGGCGGCGCGGGCACCACGACGACGGCCGCTCGGGCCGCAGCGCCCCAGGTGGTGGTCCCGCAGATCGCGGACCAGCCGTCCTGGGCCGATCGGGTGGCCGAGCTGGGCATCGGTGTGGCACACGACGGCCGGACACCGACCGTTGTCTCCCTGTCGGCGGCGTTCGATGTCGCCCTGACCGCCGAGACCCGAGCGCGGGCAGGGGCCGTGGCCGATACGATCCGCACCGACGGGGCGACGGTGGCCGCGAAAATGCTTCTCGACATGACCAGCCGGAGCGGGTCCGCGAACTGATCGCCCGGCGGCCACGCGGGCGGGCTGTCCGCTTGTCCGCGTGGCCAGCCAGGGACACTCGAACCCGTTCGACGGCCCGCGGCCGCCCGAACAGGACCCTTGCGGCGCGCGTCAGCCGGCATGGACCGCAATTCGTGGCCCGTTCAACCTCCGGGCGTAGCTGGACGTCGAATGGCGACGGCCGAAAGAGCTTTCAGGCGCTACGGGATGCGACGACGGCCGCGCCCTGGGCGATGAGCTTGCGGGCGTGGCCGGTCAGCTTGCGACCGGGGCGGCCAGTGCCTGCCGCACCGTCGAACGTGAGAACCCCGTCCTCCAGCGGTGCCTTGCGCAGCAGTGCGCGATCGCGGAAGTAGTTGTTGATCACCTGCCACGGGCCCCGGCTGCCTTGCCGCGGCATCACGCCGTCGCCGCGCTGGATATAGCCGGAGGTCAGGGCGCCGCCCATCACCGATTGATCGGAGCGGTCGGCGTCCTCGGCAACCGCCAGCACCTTCGTGAAGCCGTGCGACTTCATGTGGTTGAGGATTCGGCAGAAGTATTCGGCGGCCAGATCCGCCTTCAGGGTCCAGGATGCGTTCGTGTAGCCGAGCACCAGCATCGCATTGGGGATGCCATCGAGCAGGGTGCCCTTGTAGACCACCCGCTCGCGGGTCAGCACCGGTTCGCCGTCCACTTCCAGCGTCGCACCGCCAAGGATCTGCACGGTCAGACCGGTCGCGCTGATCACGATATCGGCGGGTAGCTCCTCGCCGGAGGCGAGACGGATGCCGGTTTCGGTGAAGGTGTCGATGTGGTCGGTGGCGATCGTTGCCTTACCGCTGCGCAGCACCTTGAACAGGTCACCGTTGGGGACCACGCAGAGCCGCTGATCCCACGGGTTGTAGGACGGCGTGAAATGCCGCATGTCGATATCCTTGCCGACCTGCATTCGCACTGCGCCGAGGAACAGCTTCTTGGCCAGCTCGGGATTGGTGCGCGAGAGCTGGAAGCTGGCCCGCTGCAGGGCGATATTGCGCGCCCGCCCCGCCCGGTAGGCGACCTTCTCCGGTACCCGCGCCAGCTTCATCCCGACCGCGACCGGATCGTCGGCGGGCAGTGCGGTGATGTAGGTGGGCGAGCGCTGGAGCATGGTGATGTGCGCGGTGTCGTCGGCCATCGCCGGAATCAAGGTGATCGCGGTGGCGCCGCTGCCGATCACCACGACGCGCTTGCCCCGGTAGTCCAGATCCTGCGGCCAGTGCTGCGGGTGCACGATCGGGCCGCGGAAGTTCTCCTCGCCGGGAAATTCCGGGCGGTACCCGTTGTCGTAGTCGTAGTAGCCGGTGCAGCCGACCAGGAAGTTGCTGGTGAAGATCTCGGTCTCACCGGTCTGCTCGTCGAGCGCCTCGACGGTCCACTGTCCGGCCTCGCTCGACCAGCTGGCCCTGGTCATCTTGCGCCCGAAGTGAATGTGCTCAGTGACGCCGTACTCCGCGGCGGTCTCCTCGATGTACTGGCGGATATGCGGTCCGTCGGCGAGCACCTTGGTGCCGATCCAGGGACGGAAGCCGAAGCCGAAGGTGTACATATCGGAGTCGGAGCGGATGCCCGGGTACCGGAACAGATCCCAGGTACCACCGATGGCACGGCGGCGCTCCAGGATGGCGTAGCTGCGTCCGGTCTGCTCGCGGGTGAGATGGCAGGCCATCCCGATGCCGGACAGGCCCGCGCCGATGATCAGTACGTCGACATGCCGCGTCATTGAGGTATCCGTTTCGTCTGGTCTCACCCGGGCACCCTTGTCCGAGCGTCCCCACGAGGTTACGTGTTATCGACAGTAACGTCTAGTGGCCTGCTTTGCGATCGTGCAACCAGCCGCGCATTGACGCTTGCCCGAGAATTGCCCCCCTGCTGTATTGCGCCGCATGCAATACCGCGCCTGACGCGCAACCGCACGGCACGCATATTGGCACCGATGGTTGCCTGCCGGTCGCCCACAACCGCCCCGGCGTCAACCGCGTCGACTCCGCCGACCAGAATGGATAGCCGACTCCGTCCCGTCTGCGGAGCCAGAGCACGCAGTAAGGGAGTTCATGACCAGCGCAACCCGATGGCGCCGCCGTCAGCCCGACTCCGCGACGAGCCAGGAACCCGGGGCGACCCTCGAGCGCAGTCTGGGTCGCATCGATCTCACCGCCATGGGCGTTGGCACCATTGTCGGTGCGGGCATCTTCGTGATCACCGGAGTGGCCGCCGCCGAGAAGGCCGGGCCCTCGATCGTGCTGTCGTTCCTGCTGGCCGGTACGGTCTGCGTGCTGGTCGCACTCTGCTACAGCGAACTCGCGGCCATGACGCCGGTCTCCGGCAGTGCCTATACCTACACCTACGCCACACTCGGCGAAGGTCCGGCATTCCTGGTCGGCTGGAATCTGCTGCTCGAATTCGTCATCGCGGGCGCGGCCGTGGCGATCGGCTGGTCCGGCAGCGTGGTATCGGCGCTGGACACCATGTTCGGCATCACCCTGCCCACCGCGATCACCGCGGGCCCGTCCGAGGGCGGCATCGTCAACCTGCCCGCGGTACTCATCATCGCCGTCATCGTCGCGGTGCTCATCGGCGAGGTGACCCTGACGGCCCGGATCACCAAGGCGCTGGTCGCCGTGACGATCGGGGTGCTGGTCCTGGTCGTCGCGATCGGCGCACCGCATATCGATGTCGGCAATTGGACCCCGTTCGCGCCCTTCGGATTCGGCGGCATTGTCGGCGGCGCCGCCATCGCGTTCTTTGCCTTTCTCGGATTCGACGTGGTCGCCGCGTCCGCCGAGGAGGCGCGCAATCCGCGCCGCGATATCCCGTTCGCGATCATCGGCACCGTCCTCATCGCGACGCTGCTCTATGCACTGGTGAGCGCCGTGCTCACCGGCATCGCACCGTTCGCGAGCCTGAACAACGCGTCGCCGATCGCGACCGCCTTCGGAAATCTGCGCATCGGCTGGATCGGCAATGTCATCGTGATCGCCTCGATCATCGCGCTCACCAAAGGCCTGCTGCTCATCGTCTACGCACAGGTCCGGCTGATGTTCGCGATGTGCCGCGACCGACTGCTGCCACGCGGACTCGCCGAAACCGGTAAGCGCGCTACCCCGGTCCGGCTGACACTGCTGCTCGGCGGCGTCTGCGCGACCATCGCCGGTCTGCTGCCGATCGATATCGTGGTGGAGTTGGTGAATATCGGGGCGCTATCGGCCTTCGCCGTCGTATGCGTCGGCGTCCTCGTATTGCGCAAGCTGGAACCGAACCGGGAACGCCCGTTCCGCACCCCGCTGGTGCCGCTGGTACCGATCCTCGCGCTCATCGGCTGCGTACTGCTGGCAACCACCTTGGACGGGCTGACCTGGGTGCGCTTCGCGGTGTGGGTAATTGTCGGTATCGCGGTCTACCTGGGCTACGGTCGCAAACGCTCCACTTTGGCGACTCCGGCCGTAACCGTCTCAACGGTTTCAGCCGATCGGTAACCGGGGCGAATTTCGCCATTGGGATTCTGCACGAATGCATTCCGAGTCATTGCGTCGCACAGGCGAATTCGGCACGCTCTCTGAGTAAGAGCCACGGCGCATACCTCCGCGGCCGTGCTGGAAAGGACGACGACCCGATATGTCCGATGACGAAAAGCAGATCCGAATCCTGATCGAGCGGTGGGCGGCGGCGGTTCATACCGGTGATCTGCCCGGAGCACTCACCGACCACGCCGACGATATCGTCATGTTCGATGTGCCCCCGCCGAACGAGGGTGTGCGCGGTATCGACGCGTATCGGGATATCTGGCCCGGCTTCTTCGAATGGCAGGCATCGGGTGCGACATTCGACATCGTGTCGCTCGAGGTCGTCGCCGGCGCGGATGTGGCGTTCGCATATGCGCTACTGCTGTGCGGTACGGCGGAGGATTTCGCCCGCGATCCGGCCAAACGGCTGCGGATAACGTTCGGCCTGCGCAAGGAGTACGGTCGCTGGGTCGTGGTGCACGAACACCATTCCTTCCCCGACTACAGCGTCGGACCCGAGGTCTGAGACCACCCGGTTCGCTACGGTGGCATCGAGCGCAACGATGCACCGGCCGTCCGTGGCAGCATCGTTGCCGAGACCGCGGCATCGAGTGCACCGGGAGTTCCACGTGAATCAGCCTGATAACGACGCCTTTTCCAACCATGCGGGTACCCGCCCCGCCGCCTGGTACGAGAACTGGACGGAGGTCCCCGATTCGCCGTGGCGGGATCGGCCCGCCCCGGGCGACGAACGCGAATACCGCACGCTTACCTACGAGCGCGATGGACGCATAGCGCGGATCACCTTCAACCGTCCGGAGAAGGGCAATACGATCACCCCGGATACGCCGGTCGATCTCGCGCACGCGGTCGAGTGCGCCGACCTGGATCCGCGGGTGCACGTGATCCTGGTGTCCGGACGGGGCAAAGGTTTCTGCGGCGGCTATGACCTGGACATGTTCGCCGAACAGGGCAGCCACGGTGTCGATGGTTCGACCGAGACCACCGGCACCGTGGCCGATCCGGTGGTGCAGGCGGTCAATCACAATCCCTGGGGCACCTGGGATCCGATGATCGACTACGCCATGATGAGCCGGTTCAACCGCGGTTTCGCCAGCCTCATGAATGCCAATAAGCCGACGGTCGCCAAACTGCACGGCTTCGCCATCGCGGGCGGCACCGATATCGCGCTCTATTCCGACCAGATCATCTGTGCCGACGACACCAAGATCGGCTACCCGCCCACCCGGGTGTGGGGCATCCCGGCGGCGGGCATGTGGGCGCATCGCCTCGGCGATCAGCGCGCCAAGCGGCTGCTGTTCACCGGCGACTGCATCAGCGGGAAGCAGGCCGAGGAATGGGGTCTCGCGGTCGAATCCTGTCCGGCCGATGAACTCGACGAGCGCACCGAGGCACTGGTGGCCCGCATCGCGCGAATGCCGGTCAACCAGTTGATGATGGCCAAGCTCGCGCTCAATTCGGCGCTGCATTCGCAGGGCGTCACGAACTCCGCGATGATCAGCACCGTCTTCGACGGAATCTCCCGGCATACCCGCGAGGGTTACGCGTTCCAACTGCGTTCGGCCACCGTGGGGTTCCGCGAGGCCGTCCGCGAACGCGACGAACCGTTCGGCGACTACAAGCGCGCCCAGTTCCGATCCGAGGAATAGGGATCGAGCGCTGGTTCCCGATTCGCTCCGGCTCAGCGGGTGTAGCGGTGTTTGACGCCGGGTGGAAAGTAGTCGGGGTCGCCGGTGGGGCGTAGTTCGACGTGTGGGAGTTGGCGTTCGGCTGGCACGTAGTGTGCGTATTCGCTATTCCGGCGCAGCAATTCGTCTCGGATCGATGCGGCGACGCGGTGGGTACGTTCGGGTGTGTTCGCCGCATCGGGGACCAGTTCGACGATGACACGCAGCATCCGGTCGTGGTCGGCGTTCTCCCACACCTCCAGCACGAATTTGCCCGTCACCCATTCACTGACCTGCGGCTGTTCCAGTCCGATCGTCACGGTCTCCGGAAAGACGTTCGCGCCGAATACCGATACCGCGTGCAGTGTTCGCCCGAATACGTACACGAACGGCAGTTCGGGCCCGGTATCGGTACCGAGATCGAGGCCGTGCTCCGCACAGAACGCGAGCATATCGGCATGCGAGACCACGCCACCGTCATCGGCGATGTGATACCGGATCAGCGGAACTCCGGAGTCGGCGGTGAATGCCAGTGTGCCGTTGACGGATTCGAAGTACCGATCCGCCGGATCGTATTGCAGCAGCGTCGGCAGCCGCCGAGTGCCGAACAGTTCCACCCCGGCGGGATGGTCGTCCAGAAATCGGCGGATCCGCACGCTCAATGGCGTCTCATTGCCGAGCACTCCCCCATCAGCGGTCCCATAGAGGGAAGCCACATCCCGCACCGGGTCCAGCCCCGCCCGCCGCGCCATCAGATCGCGCCACTGCTCGCTGATCACCTCACCGGCCAGCACGAGTTTCACCGCGTAGCGCGACCATTCGATGCCAGCGCGCAGACCGGTGTCGATCACGTCCTTGAGGAACGGTGGATAGCCCAGCAGCACAACCTGGTCGACATCACCGCCCAACTCCGGTGTCACCCGCAGGATCTCCGCCTTGTTATTACCCGGCGCGACGATCGTCAGCGGCAACTCCGCGGTCAACGCACGCAGACACGACAGTGTGTACAGCCCGCCGACCCAGGTCCCGAGTGGAAAGCACACCACTGCCAGCGTGCGTGTTCGCGCGGCGTCGAATCCGTCGACGAGCACCTGCTCGAAGCGGCGCACCGATGCCGCCTCATCCGCGGCGGTGCGCGGCCAAAATGTCGGCGTACCAGTCGATCCCGAGGACACCGCGATCAGATCGCAATTGCTCAGATCACCGCCGCGGCACCGCTGCGGCAGCGGATAGCGTTGGTGATAGTTGGCCTTGGTCGTCAACGGCAGCTGCTGGAACGCCGCGGTATCGGTGATCTTCTCGGCGTCGATACCGTGCTCATCGAGAAATGCCCGGTACGCGGGCACCGTGGCCGCGGTCCGCGCCACCAGTTCGAGAATTCGCTGATTCGGATCGGCTGTCATGTCCGACCTTTCTCCCCGTTCGCGGCATCCACGCTACCGGCGTCGCCTTCACGACATGCCCTACTGACTCGATCAGAAGTGAGAAGATATTTTCATCGCCTTCGGCGTACGCCTCGGTGGAGGACCGACGTGGCGTCGAGGCAATCGCGCAGTAACCAGGGGGGGCCACACCATGCGGTATCGGTATCGGATCCTCCCGGCGCTGGCGGCCCTGCTGCTCATCACGACGGGCTGTGCGGGCTTGCTGACCGTGCCCGGCGCGCCGGTAGTCACGCAGCCGCTACCGACGGTCGAGGCCTATATGGCCCAGCACATCGACTGGCAGCCGTGCGAGAACGGCCAGGCCGAATGCGGTTCGATCCGAGTACCCGTGGACTATGCCGATCCGGGCGCCATGGCCATCAGCATGCCGCTGATCCGGCTGCGCGCCACCAATCCGGCGGCACGTATCGGCGTCCTGACCGCGAACCCCGGCGGGCCCGGCGAATCCGGCTACGAGCAGGTGCGTTATGCACTGAATCCGCGGGATACGAGCCTGCGCAAATTCCGTATCCGCTACGACCTGGTCGGTTTCGATCCGCGCGGCGTCGGCCGCACCGCCGCGGTCAGCTGCCTCAGCGATAAGGAAATGGACGACTACCTCGCCACCGACTTCACCCCGACCGATGCGGCGGGCGTGCGCCGGGTCGCCGACGCGCACAGGCGCTATACCGCCGCCTGCCTGCGCCATACCGGCAAACTCCTCGGCTTCCTCGGCAGCGAATTCGTCGCGCGGGATATGGACATCATGCGCTCGGCCCTCGGCGAGGAGAAGCTCAACTACTTCGGCTTCTCCTACGGCACCCGACTCGGCCAGTACTACGCCGACCGGTTTCCGGCGCATGTCGGGCGCATGGTGCTCGATTCGATCGACGATCCGAGCTGGACGACGAACCGTTGGGATTTCACCCCTGATCCCCAACCGCCGGATCCGACCCAGCTCTCCGCACGCGACCGGATCGTGCGCGACATGCTCACCGCCTGTGCCGCCCGCTCGGATTGCCCACTGGACCACAACCCCGATACCGCCATGCAACGGCTGCGAGAGCTGATCGACCGTGTGGACAAGGACCCGATTTCGACCAAGGACGGCCGCAAGCTCGGCTCGAATCTGGCGCTGCTCGGCATCTTCGAGGCCACCTACGACGAAGCCAAATGGCCGCGGTTCGAGCGGGCGGTCGCGGATGCGCTGCACGGCGATGGCACCGGACTCGCCCAACTCGCCGACGGCTATGTCGGCCGCAGTGACACCGGCCGCTACTCCTCCTCGGAACCCGCCTTCTGGGCAGTGCAGTGCGCCAACGACGATCCCAAGAGCTATCGCTCCAAGTCCGAGGAGCAGATTCTGGCGGAACTGCAGCACAATGCCGACCTGGCCGAGGTCACCTCGCCGCTGTTCGGCCGGAACCGAGCCTTCAGCACGCCGGTGTGTCTGTTCTGGCCGGTGCCGCCGACGAGCGTGTCGACGACCGTGCACGCGGTCGGCGCACCGACCATCGTCCTGCTCAACAACACCGGCGATCCGGCCACGGCGCTGTCCGACGCGCAGCATGTCGCCGAGGAACTCGCCGACGCGGTGCTCGTCATCCGCGAGCATGAGGGGCATATCGCCTTCGATAACGGCTCTGCCTGCATCGACGCCATCGTCGTCGGATATTTCTTCGACGGCGTGGTCCCCGACCGCGGCGCCCGCTGCACCGACTGATTGCGGAAACGCTCGGGTCGCGAAGCTCGATATTGATTTCGAGAACGGGAGGACTCACGGGGATGTCGGATATGCGGGCCCGGTTCGGTGTGCTAGGACCGGTTCAGTTGACGATCGACGAGGTGGCGCAGCCGCTCGGCGGCGTCAAACAGCGTGCGGTATTGGCGTACCTGGTGCTCAATGCCAACCGGCCGGTGTCGACGGAGGCGCTGGCGCAGGCAGTGTGGGAGGAAAACCCGCCGCCCGATATCCGCATCAGTCTGCACACCATGGTGTCGAATCTGCGAAAACCGCTACGGGAGGCCGGACTCGACGCACGCACCATCCTCTCCCGCGCCGGCACCGGATACCGGATCACGGTGGCCGGGGACGGCTGCGATGTTCAGCGGTTCCGCGCGCGGAAGGAATCGGGGCTGCGGGCGATGGCGGCCGGCCGGTTCTCAGTGGCAAGCGAGGTGCTGTCCAACGCGCTCGCGCAATGGCGCGGCACCGCGCTGGCGGATCTGCAAGGACTCGGGTTCGCTGATGCCTTCGCCACTGCCCTCGACGATGAGCGCATCGGGGCGGTGGTGGCCCGAGCGCAGGCCGAGATCGCGCAGGGCCGGGCCGACAATGTCATCTCCGAGCTGGCCGAACTGGCGGATAGGTACCCGTTGCGCGAGCCACTGTGGGAACAGCTGATCACCGCGCTGTATGTGAGCGGGCGGCAGAGTGACGCGCTGGAGGCGTTGCGTCGATTGCGTACGACCCTCGCCGACGAGCTCGGCATCGATCCGGTGGCATCGATCCGCGAACTCGAAGCGCGGATACTGCGTCAGGAACGGCTCACCCCGCCCGCGGACGCCGTCGCATCCGCGCTGCGCGCGACCACGATCGTCGATGTGGTAGCACCCGGATCCCACGCGCACCTGCGGGATTCGAGCGGGCAGACCTTCCCGATCACCGGCCCGTTCACCCGCATCGGACGCCTGCCCGATAACGATATCGTGCTCGACGACGGCAAGGTCAGCCGCCATCACGCCGTGATCGTCAGCAATGGGCTGTCGTGCCTGCTGAAGGATCTGTTGTCCTCCAACGGTGTTTATGTCGGCGGGGTCCGGGTCATCGATGGGATCGCGCTCACCGACGGCGCGGTCATCCGCATCGGCGATACCGAATTCACCTTCGGGATCGTGCCGCAGAACTAGCGGAAGTGCTTATCGAACCAATCCAGCAGTTGAGCTTCGGTTTTCGGGCCGGGCAGCGGATTCTCCGGTAGGAGTGTGCAGAATTGGCCGATCAGGCGTGCGTTGTCGTGCACGGCGATCAGGCAGGTCCGGGTGCCGATACTCGGATCGTTGTCCAGGAAGCAGAAGAACCGGCCGACCGGTTTGTTCGCCGTGCCCCACACATCGTCGGCGCCGCTGCCGCCACCGCAGGTGCGTCCGCCGAGCACGCCGAGATCGGCTCGGTACAGGGCCTGGGCCGACTGGCTATCCGGAAATCCGAAGAAGAGGGCGGACGGATAATCGGCCGGCGTACTGCACGCGATGGCGGCGTTGACCGTGCCGCCGGGCGGGGACATGTGCGCACAGTTCGCCGTCCGATAGTCGTTGCCGAGCCGGCTGAGGATCGCCCGGTCCTCCGGCGTGAAATAGTCCGGGTCACGGGCGGTTTCGTTGGTCAGGAACTGCGACGCGGTGAACTTGGTCAGGTAGTCGCGCAGCGGTTCATCGCTCGGTGTCGGCCAGATGAAGAATGCCAGCGCCAGTTGGGTTTCATCGGTCATCACCAGGGACGGCTTCGGCGCGTTCGGTGTTTCCGCGCGGTTGGCGACGCAGGCCTTGCGGCCGGTCTCCTTGCCGTCGAGGACAGAGGGTCCATCCGATCCGGCGGGGTCACCGGGGCAGTTCTTGGCCTGGAAGGTGCGCACCAGCAGGTTGTAGTAGTCGCGCAAGTCGTTGAGGCTGCGAAACCGCATGTATCGGGCCGCGGGTTCACTGGCTGCGGGGTGCTCAGCGCAGAAGATGACCGCGAGGGTGGTGGAGGTGTCGGGCTGCTCGTGCTGGCAGGTGGATCGTTTGCGGCCGGACTGGGCGACGATCTTCAGCAGGTCGACATCCGCGCCACGTAGCGCGGTAGCGTCGGCGAGCGCGGTGCCTTTGCGATCACCGAGCAATGTCCAGACCCCGAATCCGGCTCCGGCGGCGATGACGGCGGCGACGGTCAGGATGAGTGCGACAAGGACACGGCGACGCCGTCCGGGCTTCGGTGCGCCGGTTTTCTGGTCGCCGGTAGGCGCTTCGGGATGGGCAGGCTCTGCATCGCGGAGCCCGACAGCGGGTGAATTACCTATTCCCCCTGTGGCATTCGATGTTCGATCCGTGAGGGCATCCTGCACGCCGGTCGCGGGTCCAGGCGTTACCGAGGTCTGTGTGCGTCCCTCGGTGACGGCACCGGCACTCGTCAGCGCCGCCTGTGCGGCGCTCGCGAGTTCGCCTGCGGCGCTGAAACGTTCGCGCACATTCTTCGCCATGCCGCGGGCGACGACGGTATCGAGCGCGGGCGATACATTCGGCCGGATCATGCTCGGTCGCGGCACTGGCTCGAACAGATGCGCACTGATGATCTGGGCGTCGGTGGTGCCCGGATAAGGCCTTGCGCCCGTAAGGCATTCGTACAGCACACACGTCAAGGAATAGACATCGACCGCGGGGGTGGTGTGCTCGGCCCGGAATCGCTCCGGCGCCATATAACTGAACGAACCGATTACCGCACCGTGGGTTGTCAGCCGATGATCGGCACTCGAATGGGCGATACCGAAATCGACCAGATATGCGAAGCCATCCGGTGTGAGCAGGATATTGTCCGGTTTGACGTCACGGTGGATGAGTCCCTCGGCGTGCGCGGCATCCAATGCGGCGGCGATCTGCCGGATCACCGAAACCGCATCCGCCGGCGCCATCGGCCCATGGGTGTGCAGCACCGACGGCAAGCTGGCACCGTCCACCAATCGCATATCGATGTAGAGGCGGCCATCGATCTCGCCGTAATCGTGAATCGGGATGACATGCGGCTCCCGCAGCCGAGCGGCCGCATCGGCCTCGCGCTGGAACCGTTCGCGGTACCCGTCGTCCTGCGCCAGCTTTTCCAACAGCACCTTGATCGCGACAGTGCGGCGCTTGCGCAGGTCATAGGCCTCGTAGACCTCGCCCATGCCGCCGCGACCGATCAGCCGATCCAACCGGTAGTGCCCGAACAGCGAGCCCACCGCGAGTGGCTGGCGCTGCTGGCTCGTCATCTCGTCCTCCGCGATACAGACCAAAGCCGTTCGCTCGTTGGTCAACTGTAAATTCGGCCGCCGGTTCCCTGGGCGGTTTCGCACCGACTGCGGGAATGTTCCCCTCATTGATCTTCGCAGCGCCTCCGTTGGTTAACCAGGGATGCCGCGGCGCCGCGGATCGGGTGCCGATAGGGTCCAGGTGTGAGCTGGACCGTTGGCTTCGACCTCGATATGACACTGATCGATTCCCGCCCGGGCGTGAGCAAGGCGATCGACCAGTTGGGTGCGGAGTTCGGGCTGGCGCTGCGCGGGGCCGAATTCGCCGACCGGCTCGGTCCGCCGCTGGCGATGCTGCTGGCCGACGCCGGTGCGCCCCGGGAGTTGATCGCACCGCTCGTAGCCCGCTACCGGGAGATCTATCCCTCGATCGTGCCCTACATTCCGGCCATGCCGGGTGCCGACGCCGCCCTCGCGGCGGTGCGTGCGCGCGGCGGGCGGGTGCTCATCGTGACCGGTAAGCACGAGCCGCTGGCGCGGCTGCACGTCGCAGAACTGGATTGGCGGATCGACGCGGTGGTCGGTGATCTCTGGTCGGACGGTAAGGCGGTCGCACTGCGCGAGCACGGAGCCCACCTGTTCGTCGGCGATCACGAGGGCGATATGCGTGGCGCGCGCGCAGCCGAGGTCTACGCGCTCGGTGTCACGACCGGTCCGTGCGATGCCGAGGAGTTACGCGCCGCAGGAGCCGAGTGCGTTGTCCGCGATCTCCGCGAATTCCCGGACTGGCTGGCCGCGCACGGCCCGCGCTAACGTCCCCGCGCCGCACCCTCGAGCGTTGCGAAGCGCAACGCCAATCCATCCAGCAAGGCGCGCAGCCCGGTCTCGAATGCGGCGTCATCGATATCGCGCTGGCGCCCCGACAGCAGATGCGCCTCGTCCAGATGCGGATAGTTCCCGCGATAGACGGCCGCATCCTCGGGGAACCCGCCCGCGAACGACCCGAGCGTAGATCCGGTGACGAAGAACCGCATCAGCGCACCCACCTGGGTCGCCTCCCGCCGCGGCCAGCCCGCCGCCACCAAACCCCCGAAGACCGCGTCGGCCTGCCGCAACGCATTCGGTCGTCGGCCCATGCCGTGATTCAAGGCGGGCACCAACTTCGGGTGCGCCGCCAACGCCGCGCGATACGATCTCGCCCAATCACGCAGCGCCACTTGCCAATCCGAGATATCGGTGAACATCGACAGGTCGATTCGCCCGAGTACGGCGTCGACCATCGCGTCGAGCAGATCGTCCTTGGTGGCCACGTGGTTGTAGAGCGAGGGGCCCTGCACGCCGAGTTCGGTGGCGAGTCTGCGGATCGATACCGCTTCCAGGCCTTCGGCATCAACCAGATCCAGCGCGGCCGACACGATGCGGTCGCGGCTGAGCAAGGGCCGACGCGGTCTGCCCAATGGAAACCTCCTGGTAGATCCAATCCAGTGTTGCACGGCAGATGCCTGCGACAACAAACTTGCATCGTTAGTTTATCGAGGGTTAGCATGGCAGAAACTTTCACCGTTAGTTTTAGTAGCCGGGAGCCGTGATGAACCTGGAACTCAGCGACGAACAGGCCGCCGCCCAGCAACTCGCGGCGGACTTCGTCGACCGTGAGATCGCACCGCACGCCACCGCATGGGACCGGGCCGAATCCGTGGATCCCAAGATCGTGTCCGCACTCGGCGAACTCGGCTTTCTCGGCCTGACCATTCCCGAGGAGTACGGCGGCAGTGGCGGTGACCACCTCACCTACTGTCTCGTTCTGGAGGAACTCGGGCGCGGCGATTCCGCCGTGCGCGGAATCGTTTCGGTCTCTTTGGGTTTGGTCACCAAGTCGATCAACCACTACGGCACCGACGAGCAGAAGCGCAGGTGGCTGCCGCGCCTCACCGCAGGTACCGCACTGGGCTGCTTCGCCCTCACCGAACCCGGAACCGGTTCCGACGCGGCGCAGTTGCGCACGCGCGCGGTCCGCGATGGCGACGACTGGGTGTTGTCGGGAACCAAAATGTTCATCACCAACGGCACCTGGGCCGATATCGCACTCGTCTTCGCGCGCACCGGCGGTGAGGGACACCGCGGCATCACCGCATTCCTGGTGCCGACCGACTCCCCCGGCTTCACCGCCCGCACCATCCACGGCAAGCTCGGACTGCGCGGCCAGGCCACCGCCGAACTCGTATTCGACGGCGTCCGCGTCCCCGACACCGCCCGACTGCACGACGAGGGCAAGGGTTTCACCATCGCGATGGCGGCGCTGGCCAAGGGGCGGATGTCGGTGGCCGCTGGCTGCGTCGGCATCGCGCAGGCCTGTTTGGACGCCGCCGTCGGGTACGCCACCGAGCGCGAACAGTTCGGCAAGCAGATCGCGGGCCATCAGCTGGTCCAGGAGTTGCTCGCCGATATCGCCCTCGATGTGGACGCGGCTCGGCTGCTGGTGTGGCGGGTCGCCGATCTCATCGACCGCGGCGCCGAATTCGCGGTGGAATCGTCGAAGGCCAAGCTGTTCGCCAGTGAGGCCGCGGTGCGAGCGGCCGACCGCGCGCTGCAGGTCTTCGGCGGCTACGGATATATCGACGAATTCCCGGTCGGCAAATATCTGCGCGATGCGAAGGTGATGACCCTCTACGAGGGCACCAGCCAGATCCAGAAGCTGCTCATCGGGCGGGCGCTCACCGGGGTGAGCGCATTCTGATGACCGCCGTACACAACTCCCGAGGAGGACGTTAGATGACCAGATTCACCGACCGGGTCGCCGTTGTCACCGGCGCGGCCCAGGGCATCGGGGCGGCCACCGCGCGGCTGCTGGCCGCACAGGGCGCGCAGGTCGCGGTGCTCGACCGCAACGCACCGGAGGACACCGCCAAGCAGATCGTAGCTGCGGGCGGCGCCGCCCGCAGCTACGTCTGCGATGTCACCGAGCGCGCCTCGGTGGAATCGGTATTCGCCGAGATCGCAACCGATCTCGGCGGTCCGCACATTCTGGTCAATAACGCGGGCATCACCCGCGACGATCTGTTCTTCCGATTGTCCGAAGACGACTGGAACGCGGTGCTCTCGGTCAATCTGACCGGAGTCTTCCACTGCACCCAAGCGGCCCAGGAGTACATGGTCGCCCAGCGCTACGGCAAGATCGTCTCGCTGTCGAGTCGCTCGGCGCTCGGCAATCGCGGTCAGGCGAACTATGCCGCCGCGAAGGCGGGCATTCAAGGCCTGACCGCGACGCTCGCCATCGAGCTCGGGTCGTACAACATCAATGTCAATGCCGTCGCACCCGGCTATATCGCCACCGCGATGACGGCCGCGACGGCGAATCGGGTCGGGCTCAGTGCCGAGGCACATCAGCAGGCCGTGGCCGAGCGGACGCCGCTGGGGCGGGTCGGGCAGCCCGAGGAGGTCGCGGCGGTGATCGCATTCCTGGCCAGTGATGAGGCGTCCTATGTCAGCGGTCAGACGCTGTACGTCAATGGTGGGGCCCGCTGAAGGCTGTAATCGAAACCGATCGGTATGGGAAGATGGAGTCGGTTCGCGCACTCGGCAGCGGGAACCGACATATGGCATCAGGCCAGTAGAAATAGCGCATCGGAGATAGCCGTCGACTGAAGGAGCAACCATGCGCGCCAAGTCGAATCAGTTCTTCGGATCCGCGCTTGCCGCGGTATTCGGCAGCCTCATGATGGTGTCCGGTCCGGTCGCCATGGCTGAACCTCCGACTACGGATCCGACGCAGGAGTGCCGGCCCGGAGATTTTGAGGTCCAAGGCCCCTACGATTGCAACTGCGGGCAGAACGGCAAGTGGGTCTGCAACGAACGGGGGCACGGAGGCGTCTAAGGCGTGTCGACTGAAGGAGCAACCATGCGCGCCACGTCGAATCAGTTCTTCGGATCCGCGCTTGCCGCGCTGTTCGGCAGCCTCGTGATGACGTCCGGTCCGGTCGCCATGGCTCAACCTCCGTCTACGGATCCGACGCCGGAGTGCCAGGCCGGAGAATCTCAGAGCCAGGGCCCCTACTACTGCGTCTGCGGCGACGATGGTCAGTGGGTCTGTCACGTACAGGACCGCTGAGCCCCGGCGCGGCGTTCACCAGGGAACGGCGCCGAAACGGTTGAAGAACCCGCCGGTGGGTCCGTCCGGTCCGATCGTCGCCAGGTGCACGATCGCATCGGTGCCCTCGGTAACTGTTTGATGGCCCGAATTCCCGTTCAAATCCGTTGCGGTGTAACCCGGATCGGCGGCATTGACGCGCATCTGAGGCAGCTCGCGGGAGTACTGCGTGGTGATCATGTTCAGCGCGGTTTTTGAGGAGGGGTAGACCAGCCCGAGGATCTGCGATTCGATCCGGCTCGGATCGGAGGTATTGGTAATCGAACCGATGCCGCTGGACACCATGACGATGCGCGGGTGGGTGGCGGCACGCAACAGCGGTAGGAAGGCGCTGGTCACCTGGACCGGCCCGAAAACGTTGGTCTCGAAGACCTTTCGGAAATCGGCGGCCACGGTGTCGGCAGGCGTGGCGCGGGTGCCGCCGATACCGGCATTGTTGATCAGCACATCCAGGTGCGGCGTCCGGCCCGCGATGGTCTCGACGGCCGCCGCGATCGACGCGGCGGAGGTCACATCCAGCTGGACGAATTCGACATGCAACCCCTGGTCGGCGAGATCGAAGGCGGCGGCCTTGCCGCGATCCGCGTCGCGCGCACCGAGGAAGACCTGCCAGCCGAGTTCGGCCAGCCTGCGGACGGTCTCGCGGCCGAGTCCCTTGTTCGCACCGGTCACCAGGGCTGTGGTCGTGTTGCTCATGGCTCGAGCTTGGCCCGCCGGACGGGTTCGGCTCCAGGGCCGAGAACTCCTGGGATCGGCAGTACCACCCCAGCGCCTGGGCACTGCGGCATCATCGAGGCATGGATCGCACCGAACTCGCCGCACTGCTGCGCCAGGCCCGCGCTCGGGTGCGGCCGGGCGATGTCGGACTGCCGAACGGTGCGCGCCGTCAGGTGCCCGGGTTGCGGCGGGAGGAGGTCGCCCAACTCGCAGGTGTCAGTGTCGACTATGTGGTCCGCCTCGAACAGGGCCGGGGCCCGCGCCCATCCACCGCGGTGCTCGGCGCGCTGGCCCGCGCGCTGCGGCTCGAAGATATCGAACGGGATCTGATGTTCCGGCTCGCCGGTTCGGCGCCACCGCAGGAGGGGCGAATCGCCATGGTGGTGCGGCCGAGCGTGTTGCGGCTGCTGGACAGGATGGCCGATCTGCCCGCGCTGGTGATTTCCGCGAAAGCCGATGTGCTGGCCTGGAATTCGATGGCCGCGGCGCTGCTCGGCGATTTCTCCGCGTGGTCGCCGGCCCGGCGCAATATCATCTGGCAGTCGTTTCTCGGCACCGAGCCCTCGCGGGTGGTTTTCACACCCGAGGAGGCCGCCGCGGCGGCGGAGTCCTGGGTCGCCTCGCTGCGCGGCGCGAAGGCCGCGTATCCCGACGATCCGGATCTGGCCCGCTTGATCGCCGAATTGCGGTCGCGCAGTGAGCGATTCGATCGGCTGTGGCGCGAGGGGCGCACCGGGAACTGGCGCAGTGCCACCAAAACCATCGATCATCCCGAGGTCGGACGGATGGTGCTCGATTGCGATGCGCTGTTCGTCCCCGATACCGACCAGGCCGTTGTCGTCTACTCGGCGGCACCCGGCACCCCGGCCGCTTCCGCGCTGGAACTGCTGCGCATCACCGGGACTCAGCAGCTTTCCGAGCGGCGTTAGAGCTATGCCGAGAACTCATCGGCGAGAGTATTCCAGAACATGAGTTCGTAATTCTGGAACAGCCTCGCGTACAAATGCGCCTCCTCCGGCTGCAGCCGCCCGGTGTCGAGTCCGGCTTGGATGGCGGCGAGGACCCGCTGTTCGATCTCGGGGACATCGGCAGCGAAGAAGTCGAAAAACGCGCACGCGGCGTCGTCGAAATCGTAGTGGGTGCGCATGGCCTCGGCCACTGCCTTGCAGTAGCGCCCCCACGCGGTGAAATTCGAGTAGATGCCGGCCGCGGCGGCGGAGGGTTCGGCGTGCAACGCCAACCAGGCGACGTAGGCCGGATATGCCTGGCAACCCGCTCTCGGCAGTTCCATGCCCTGATCAGGTCCCGCCGCATCGACCAGCGCGTCCAGCAGATCGTGTGCCTGCTGCTCGCCCGGTGGAAGTCCGCCGAAGAAGGCTCTGGCGTTCGGTTCGTCCGTCCGCGCCGCCATGGCGTGGAAGCTACGCAAATCGCTGCTGGTAATGCGCTGTTCCTCCGCGGCGATCGCCGCGAAAACCGCCTGCGGGGCCTGGCCCGTCGTGATCAGCGGAAGCAAGCGGTTGTCGTCGTCGCGCGGGGCCAGCTCGGCCTGGATGCCGTCGAGTAGTGCACGGGCGGAAAGCGTCATCGGAACCTCCCAATCCGGGTGCCTCTATCTATTCAACCGCTCCGCGACGGCTGTCGCCGGGTCATTCGGTTCCGTCGACGCCGTGTTCGACGTCCCAGCGTTGCCGGGCCGAGGCGATGACGGCCTTGTGATCACGTGACCACTCGGCGAGCGCACCGATCGCGGCGGCGAGGCTGTGTCCGGCCTCGGTGAGCCGGTACTCCACCTGCGGTGGAATGGTCGGATAGGCGATCCGCTCCACCATGCCGTCGCGGCAGAGCCGTTTGGTGGTCAGTGTCAGCATCCGCTGCGAGATACCCGGAATCGCCCGCTCCAGTTCACGGAACCGGCGCACACCCTTGTTCAACTCCACGATCACCAGCACCGTCCACCGATCGCCGAGCCGGTCGAGCACATCGCGGATCCCGCAGTCGTCATCGCCACAGGGGCCTTCGGGAATAGTGCCCGCGACCTGTGCGGTGACCGCCGTGTTCGTGACCGACATGAAAGTGCCTCCTTATGCCGCGATGCGCGAGCGCCGATGCTGGGACGAGTTTCAACAACTACAACAATCGGGAGCTTTTCGATGATCCTGGTAACCGGCATCTCCGGATCCCTGGGCGGCCTCGTCCACCGCGGCCTGTCCGACCTCGATGACCTGACAGTGGTACCGGGCAGCCACTCGGGCGACGACACCGCCACGCGCCGAATCGATTTCGACGATCCGGCAACGCTGGCCGCGGGGTTGCGCGGTGTCGACGTTCTCGTCATGATCTCCGCCGGATACGCCGAGGACGATGTGGTGCTCGCGCGCCACGGCGCCGTGGTGGATGCCGCCGCGGCGGCCGGGGTTCGGCACGTAATCTATACGAGTCTAGCGGGTTCCGGTGATCTGATGACCATCGCCCTACCACATCGCTGGACCGAAAACCGGCTGGCCGCAGCACCTTTCGAGGTAACCATCCTGCGCAACGGCCTCTACGCCGAAGTGCCCGTAGGTCTGGCTGTCGCGGGTGCCGCCGCATCCGCCGAATCGGGTTTATTCGCGGCGCCATTCGGCACGGGCCGGATCTCGGTGGTGGCGCGCGAAGATCTTGCCGAGGTGGCCGTGCGGGTGGCCGCCGAGACCGAACGCGATCTCGCGGCGGGGCGGCGTAGTAGGCATGCGGGCAAGGTGTACGAGCTCGCGGGTGTCACCGCGATCGGCGGTTCGGATATCG
This sequence comes from Nocardia sp. CA-119907, assembly GCF_050955995.1. NCBI lineage: Bacteria > Bacillati > Actinomycetota > Actinomycetes > Mycobacteriales > Nocardiaceae > Nocardia > Nocardia sp. CA-119907. Next base: position 4,409,527 of record NZ_CP192091.1, on the reverse strand, counting down.
CCGAAATACTGAGTGAATCCTTCGGCCGCGCGGTGAACTATTCGCCCATCTCCCTGACCGAAATGCGGAATATGTTGCAGGGCAGCGGATTGGAGCCGTATCAGATCACGCATACGCTGTCCTTGTTCGCGAACCTCGGTGCGGGATTGCTCGAGGCATCCGGCACCGACCTACTCGAACTGCTGCCGACCGCGCCCCGCGACGTTCGGGCGCTCATCACCGACGCGGTGCGGGCTGGCGGGTATCAATCCGTATCGGTCGGTTCGACCCGTTGAAGGCCGTTCTCGAGGCTTGCTTCCATGCGTGAAGAAGTCCCGCTGGCCAGCAGGGTGCTGAGTTCCGGCGTGCGAAATTCAGTGGCACGGCCGTTCACCACTGAATTAGTCTCGCGAAGATGCGCTTGCTCGTGCCGTACCACCTCGATGAGTATCGGCCGGAGATCGATGCTCCTATCACCCCGGACGCGGTGGTCACGGCCGTGCTGCCGGAGACCGACGATGCATGGGCTCGGATGGCCGTGCTGTATGACGTCGTGGCGGATCGGGTCGCGGAGTTGGTGCGCGGGGGTGAACGAGCGGTGGTCGCGTCCGGGGACTGCACGACCGCACTCGGGACCGTGACCGGGTTGCAACGGGCCGGGCTGGATCCCGCGCTCGTCTGGTTCGACGCACACGGTGACGTCCAGACCGTGGAGACCTCCGCCTCCGGATACCTCGGTGGATTCCCCCTGCGCATGCTCGTCGGCTACGGTCGCCACTTGCTCGCCGACCGAATCGGCTTGCGCGACGTCGCCGAAGATCGCGCCGTCCTGGTCGGCGGCCGCGACCTCGACCCGCCGGAAGTGGAGTACCTGCGCACCGCTCGGATCCGGCACCGCCCCGTCGACGATCTCGGCGAACTCCCGGACGGCCCGCTCTACTTACACCTCGACTTCGACGTCATCAACCCCGACGACCTCCCTGGACTCCTCTTCCCCGCCCCCGGCGGCCCCACCCTGTCTGCGGTCTCGGCCGCAGTGCACACCATCCTCGCCACCGGCCGAGTGGCAGCCTTCGGCCTCGCCTGCACCTGGCGCGATAACGCCGACGCCGCCCACCACGTCCGCCCCCTGATCGATTCCGCCTAACCCACACCCGGCGCGGCACCTCCACCAATCTCGCCCCTGATCTTCTCGACACCGCCGAGGACGACTGCACCGACCAACCATCGACCATCGATCGCAAAGCGGAAATGGTGGCTCGAGCAGGTAATACATCAAGTACCGACGATCGAGATCTCGGCGGGATACGACAGGTCCGAGACCATGAGCAGGCTCTCGCTTCTATCAAACTGAGGTGGAGGCCGACCGATGCTGGGATGATAGGCAGGTTGACATCCTTCGAACGAGCATCGACAGGAGAACAACCATGTTCAACAGTTCGCTTCGCTCGAATCTAGCCGTTGTCACCGGGGTAGTCGGCTGCTGCGGAGGAATCTTCGCGGCAACCGCAGCTGCCCAGCCGGCCTCATCGATCACTGTCCAGCCCGAACTCGGCTACAACGTCACCGCGTTGACCATCAACGGATCGGCTACTTGTGATGGCGGTGGAACCGCTGGAGTCGATGTTGTGGATGCTTCACTGGAACAAATGTTCCAAGGTGATATGGGTGGCCCGATCGCCGTGCAACTCGACGGACCGGTCATGGTCGACTGCGATGGCGCAGCGCACGCCTGGTCGGGCAATCTCACCGCGCCCGGTCGCGCACTGCCCAACGAATCTGGTGGCACGGTCACGGTCACCCTCAGCCAAGGCCAGACCGTCATCGCAACCACCGGCCCGCAGTCGGTTCGTATCGTGCGCTGAACAATTCCCTTACCGAGCATCGGGCTGCGACCCGGCATCCATGGCGGGCGCTGAAACCCGATGATGCTTGTCCGGGCGGGCCATCGCGATGTCCTGCCGCTTATCGAGCGGATTGATGCGGGCCCTATCTGGCGTAGGCCGCACTGGGCGTTCGATCACTGAGCGCCTGGTGCGGCCGGGCGGTGTTGTACAAGAATCTCACCAGCGATGCAGGTTCGAGCAAGTACGGCGCCGAGGTAGGTGACCGACGTGGATGAGCACGGCATGTTGGCCGTTGGTGAGGTGTTCGCCGGGTTCTCCATCGAGGCAGTGCTGGGCCGTGGTGGGATGGGAACGGTGTATGTGGCCGCCCATCCGCGCCTGCCGCGGCGGGTGGCCCTGAAGGTGTTGCACCCGAACCTGACTCGCGATGACTATGTCCGGACCCGATTCGAGTCCGAAGCCGATCACGCGGTGCGGCTCGAACATCCCAACGTCGTCACCGTCCACGACCGTGGCCGCGAGGGCGATCGGCTGTGGATCGCGATGCAGTACGTGCTCGGCTCCGACGCCGGACAGGCCCTCGCCGGCGGCGGCGCGCTGGATCCGGCGCGAGCGGTGCACATCGTCACCGAGACCGCCAAGGCCCTGGACTACGCCCACAGCCGAGGGGTGCTGCACCGTGACGTGAAACCCGGCAACATCCTGCTCGAACAGGACCGACCCGACCGCCCGGGGCGGGTCCTGCTCACCGATTTCGGCATCGCCAAGGCCCTCGACGAATCCCAGCACCTGACCCGCTCCGGAATGCTGGTCGCCAGCCTGCGCTATGCCGCACCCGAACAGTTCGAGGCCACCGCCCTCGATCACCGCGCCGATGTGTACTCACTGGGGTGCACCCTGTTCCACCTGCTCACCGGGCGGCCACCGTATCTGGGAACATCGCTGCCGCAACTGATGCACGGGCATCTGAGCATGCCGATCCCCCACCCCAGCCAGCTCCGGCCCGGACTACCCCCGGGATTCGATGCGGTGATCGCCTCGGCGCTGGCCAAGAACCGGGAGGACCGCTACCCCAGCTGCGGGGCGTTGGCCGCCGCCGCCCAGGCGGCACTGCAACCAGCACCCGAACCCGCATCGCCGCCGCACACACCGATCCGGCAGGAACGCATTCCGCTCGCAGACACCACAGCGTCGTCCGCGCTGGCATCGGATTCCGCGCGCCCCCCGCAGGAAGCCATACGGATCCATCCCGAGCCCGGATCAGTAGACCGGCAGGCAAAGCCGTCCTGGTGGCGCCGAACCTCGACCATGTGGGCAGCGGCGATCCTGTTCGTAGTGGTAGGGGCCGCCGTGGGGGTGATCGCGTACGAGGCACACAGGACTCAACCCCCGCCGAACCTCACCCAGACGGCACTGCCGTTCAGCGGGCTCAACGGAGTTGGTGGCGTGGCCGTGGACACCGACGGCGACCTCTTCGTCGCCGACGGTGTCAACAAGCGCGTGCTGAAGCTGCCTGCAGGGTCACAGACCCAGGTCGTGCTGCCCTTCACCGGGCTCATACAGCCTCACGGCGTAGCCGTGGACACCGACGGTCACGTCTTCGTCACCGACTACTACGGCAGTCGCGTGTACCAGCTGAATCCGGGGTCACAGACCCAGGTCCCAGTGGACTTCTTCGAGCTCGGCAACCCTGACGGCATAGCCGTCGACACCGCCGGCGACCTCTTCGTCGCCGACTCGAACCATCACAGGGTGTTGAAGCTGCCCGCCGGGTCACGGACCCAGGTCGTGCTGCCCTTCACCGACATCCAACCTTGCGGTGTGGCAGTGAATACCGCCGGCGACATCTTCGTCACCGAATACAGCAACAACAAGGTGTTGAAGCTGCCTGCCGGATCACAGACCCAGGTCGAGCTGCCCTTCACCGGGCTCGCCTACCCTTGCGGCGTGGCGGTGGACACCGACGGCGACCTCTTCGTCACCGACAGCGGAAACGACCGCGTGCTGAAGCTGCCTGCAGGGTCACAGACCCAGGTCGTGCTGCCCTTCACCGGGCTCAGAAACCCTGTCTACGTGGCCGTGAACACCGCCGGTGACCTCTTCGTCACCGACGGCGGCAACATTAGGGTGTTGATGCTGCCCGCCGCCGCTGTTCGCGGTCACTGAGTTTGCCGATGGTGGCATCATCGGCGGCCCACTCTCGGCGGCGGCGAAGTATTACATCGGTCGCGGGTCGATTTACCTACGAAACAGTCAACGGTGTCGGCTTCGCAGCGGCGTCGGCCTCGCCGACTTCCGCCTATTCGATGAGCAGGGCCTGATCGGGCGCGGCATCCAGACCCTGCTGTTGGGCACGCACGGACCTATGCGGCCCTCGGCCGCGCCCGATCGCTCAGGCGCCCTTGTACTTTCGCAGGTACTCACCTGTCAGTGACGTCGGGTGTGTCAGCAGTTCCGCGGGGGTGCCGGTGAAGACGATTTCGCCGCCGTCCTTTCCGCCGTCGGGGCCGAGGTCGATGACCCAGTCGGAATGGGCTACCACGTCGAGATTGTGTTCGATGACCACCACCGTATTGCCGCGGTCGACCAAGCCGTCCATCAGGGCGAGCAGCGTATCCACATCCGACATGTGCAGGCCGGTGGTCGGTTCGTCGAGAACGTAGGTGGTACCGGTGTTCTGGAGTTGGGTGGCCAGTTTGATGCGTTGGCGCTCGCCGCCGGAAAGGGTGCTCATTGCCTGACCGAGGCTCAGATAGTCGAGGCCGACCTCGTTCATCGTGCGCAATTTCGTGGCGAGTGCCTTTTCGGTGAAGAAGTTCAGTGCCTCCTCGGCCGACAGCTCCAGCACATCGGCAATCGACCTGCCGCGCAATGTCAATGCCAGCACCTCGTCGGAGAACCGCCGCCCGTCGCACGCATCGCAGTGGGTGGTCACCGGGTCCATATAGGCGATCTCGGTAATGATCACGCCGCGGCCCTCGCACTGCTTACAGGCGCCGGTCGAGTTGAAGCTGAACAGGCCGGGCGACTCGCCCGTCGCCTTCGCGAACAGCTTCCTGATCGGATCCATCAGCCCCAGATAGGTCGCCGGAGTCGAGCGGGACGAGGCGGCGATCGCCGACTGGTCGACAAAGATCGCGTCGGGATGCTCGCGCACGAACACATCCCGGATGAGGCTGCTCTTTCCGGATCCGGCGACCCCGGTGATCGAGGTCAGGATGCCGGTCGGGATCGCGACCGTCACATCCTTGAGGTTGTGCACGTTCGCACGCTCGATCAGCAACTCGCCGTTGGACTTCCGGAATGTCTGCTTGACGGTGAACGGCCTGCGCAATCCGGCGCCGGTCGGCGTATCCGCGGTGCGCAGGTCCGCGAAGCTGCCTGCGAACACCACCTGTCCGCCGTGCAGACCGGCCCGCGGCCCGACATCGACAATATGGTCGGCGATCTGGATGACATCGGGATCGTGCTCGACCACGAGCACCGTATTGCCTTTGTCCCGCAACGCCTTCAACAGGTTGTTCAACCGACCGACATCGCGCGGATGCAGCCCGACGCTCGGCTCGTCGAAGATGTAGGTCATCCCGATCAATGTGCTGGACAAGTGCTTGATCATCTTGAGCCGCTGCCCCTCACCGCCGGACAGTGTGGCGGTCGGGCGATCCAGGCTCAGATATCCGAGCCCGATATCGGTTACTCGCCGCAGCGCGGTCCGAATGGCGGCGGCCAGCCCGAGTGCGGCCGGATCGGTGATCTCGTCGAGCACCGCCATCAGATCGGTGATCTGCAGACCGGACCAGTCGGCAATGTTGCGGCCGTCGATCTTCGTGGCCAGCGCCGCGGGGTTGAGCCGTGCGCCGTCGCAGGACGGGCAGACGCCCTCGGTGAGGAACTTCTGCATCTGTTCGCGCGTCTTCTCGCTCAGCGTCGAGGTGTCTCGTTGCAGTCGCGTCCGGGTGAATTTGGCCGCCAGCCCTTCGTAATTCGCCTTCCAGGTGCCCTTGCTGAAGGTCAGCTCCACCTTCCCGCCGGTGCCGTAGAGCAGATCGGTGAACTCTTCGTCGGTGTAGTCGGTCAGCTGCTTGTCCGGGTCGAATCGCCCCGACTTGCCGTACATCTGCCACTCCCCGCTGCCAACGGCATAGCCCGGCAGCAGGATCGCACCCTCGTTGAGTGATTTGGTCCGGTCGAGTAGCCGGTCCGGATCGGCCCGCACCGTGACCCCGAGTCCGTCACAGTCCGGGCACATGCCCTGCGGCACATTGAACGAATAGTTGTAGACGAATCCGGCCGAAGGCGAACCGAATCGGGCGAACATGGCGCGCACCATGGAGTAGATATCGGTCATCGTGCCCACGGTCGAGCGCGGACCGCCGCCGACGGGCTGCTGGTCGATAATGACCGGAGCCGTCAGATTCTCCATCGCCTCGGCATGCGGACGCTCGTAACGCGGCAGGAAGTTGAGAATGAACGCGGGAAACGTCGCATAGAGCTGACGCTGCGACTCAACGGCAATGGTGTCGAACACGATCGACGATTTCCCCGAGCCGGAGACACCGGTGAATACCGTGATCTTGTTCTTCGGGATCTCCAACGACACATTGCGCAGATTGTGCTCACTGGCCCCGAGCAGGCGGATGACATCGGGAGCGGCGACGGAATCGGCAGAAGGCATGCCGACCACCATGCCATGGCCTACCGACAAAATGTCCGGGGAAATATGACGTAGATCACATTAATACCACTTGCACATTAATGCACTGAATCAGTCCGACCGGCTGTTCTCAAACCCGCGCTCAAGCTCGACCACGCCCTCGCTGGGCTCCCGTAGCAAACCGTGGAAAGTCCAACGGGTATTGAAATATCTGCTGGTAAAGCCGCCAATCAAGCGCAGACTCACTGCCGAGGCTGGCGATAGCAACCATCGTGCACGGTCGCGGCCTGGGCGAGAATGGTATGCATGCGGGAACTGACCCCAGGACAGGTGTTCGCGGGTTACAAGGTCCAACATCGGCTCGGCGCTGGCGGCATGGGCGCGGTGTATCTGGCCCGTCACCCCAATTTGCCGATGTCCATCGCGCTCAAGCTGCTGGACAGCACCGACGACGATTCTCGTGTCCGGTTCCTGAGGGAGGCCGAGCACATCGCGCTGCTCGACCACCCCAACATCGTCACCGTCTACGACCGCGGCAGCGAAGACGACCAGCTGTGGATATCGATGCAGTACATCGATGGCGGCGACGCCGCCAAAGCGGTGCGGACACGCGGTGCGCTACTGCCGGATCGGGCGGTGCGGATCATCTCCGAGGCTGCCAAGGGCCTCGACTACGCACACGCACACGGGGTGCTGCACCGTGACGTCAAACCTGCCAACATCCTGCTCGGCCGGCCCACCGGCGGTCAGGAAGAGCGGGTGGTCCTCGCCGATTTCGGTATCGCGAAGGCACTCGAGGACACCCAGGGACTGACCGGCAAAGGGATGCCGCCGGCCACCCTCGCCTACACCGCGCCGGAACGGTTCACCATGTCCACCGCACTCGATGCTCGTGCAGACGTGTACTCCCTCGGCTGCACGTTGTACCACCTCCTCACCGGATCCCTGCCCTATTCGGGCACGGCGACCCAACTTATGCGGGCTCACACCGAGGCGCCGATCCCACAGCCCAGCCGGGTGCCCGCGGCTCGCGACACCGGGCTGCCCAGCGCCATGGACAGCGTCATCGCACAGGCCCTGGCGAAGAACCCCGACGATCGTCCACCGAGTTGTGGCGCTCTCGCCGCGGCCGCCCGACAAGCCCTGGACTCGGCCCCACCCGCCCGAGCCACCGATGCGACCGGGACACGCTCGGGGCCATCTGTCGCCCGCCCTCCCCGGGACCGGCCCACCCGAAAACAGGTCCCCGCACCGTCTTCGCGACCATCGCCACCGCTCTCTGGACCAAGGATGGGATCGCTCGCTGATCACCGGCTGGCGGACCGTGCAATCCGGAACGAGCTGTGCACGAAAGGATGTGATCGCCGCCCACGCCGACCTTGTCGTAGCGATCGCAGACTCCGGGCTCGATCGTCGCCCGACGGTGATCAGCGACGGCCAGCGTGGCACCGCGAGGGTATGCGACCCCTCCACTGGAAAGGGTCTCGGTAGCCACGCGTTACCACGGCTTTCGGCCTGAATTGCGGGAGTTGGTCAGATGTTGAAACTAACGATTGTTCGCGAGACACCCTCGGGGGCAATGTTTGTCCGCAGATCGAACCTGTAGCGCATGCCGTGTACTCGGCAGCGTCAAGCGTTCGAGGGTTGGTGACCGGTAGTGCCAGGGACATCCGAGCGACCGAGAAGCCGCCATATCCGTTGCGACCCCTCGCAACAACCCGAGACCTGATAATCGGGGCCAGGAAGCGGTTGCCCGCGTCTACGAAATGCGAGTTGCGAAGGGCCCCAATCGACATTCAGCGCTGCTGAGCCCAAATGCTCTGCGCTGCTATGAGACTCGTAGGCCGATGCGGTCGACGCGCTCAGCGCAGCAATTCGATGACCGGAGCCAGCGACTCCATGCTGTCTTCCAACACGGTGATGTAGCTGAACCCGAACCGCTCCCGCCGCTGCTCCAAACGCTGCGCCATCTCCTTGGGTGTACCGATCAGCAATGCGGGCAACTCTTCCGGTTGTTCGGCGACATCGGCGGGCAGATGCGGCCCGTAGCGTTCCAGCGCTGCGGCCCGCTCACTCGGCGCCACCACCCGCTGCAGCAGGATATTCAACTCGACGTCCTCGATCCGCGGCCCGAGCAGCTCCCGCAGAAACGCGATCCGGTCGTCAGTGGCGGCGGGCCCGAGCAGTTGCAGCGGTCCGCCGTTGTATGCGGGCGCGGCTCCGGGCAAGGCGACGATATCGGCGTATTCGGACGCGACCCGCAGCAGCCGATCACCCCATCCGGCGATGGCCAGCGGCGGCCCCGCGGGTTGCGCGGGCCGCGGCTGATACTCCGGATCGGCGAACAACCGTCGCAAGGTTTCGGCGGTCGCGGCCATCTGCTCGACGCGCTCACCGCCGCTCGCGAACGCGATCCCGGCCGATTCGAACTCGGCCCGCACATATCCGGCCCCGAGTCCCAGTTCCACCCGCCCCTCGGTGAACCGATCGGCCGTTGCCACGTCCCGAGCCAGCAGCACCGGGTTGTAGAAGGGCGCATTCAATACGAAGGTGGTGAGCCGAACTCGCTCGGTCGCCTCGGCCGCCAGCATCAGCGCGGGAAATGGCGCCGGCAGCCCTAGATGATCGGCCACGCCGACCACGTCATATCCGAGTTGTTCTGCCCTGCGGCACTTTTCGACCCACTCGGCCCGCGAGGCGGGAGCCAGCAGAGTGACACCGAACCGGAACTTGCGTCGCGAGGCCGTCACCCCTCCTGTCTACCACCGCGCCGACCGCGCGCACCCCGGAACCAAGGTCAGCAGGGGACGAGCACCAGGCCCGCACACACCATCGCCGCCAAGGTCACGCCGACCGCCAGCACCGCGCCCGGGCGGCGCAACCTGGACCACACAACGATCCGTCGCGGCCAGCCGCGCCGCCGCGACGGACCTGACTCCGGCCCCGTCCGCGGTCTGCCCGACCAGCGCCGCACCAGCCCGACGGTGGCCACGATGAGTGTCGCGATCAACATGATCCGATCCCCTATGCTCCCACTGGATTCGCCGTGGCCGCCCGCCGCGGCGACGCGGCACCGCCCCGTGGGACGCGCACAATGCCGTGCTGAAGCAGACTCTCGGCCGTATCCAGGACGGTCTCGCGGACCGGCCGCATCGACCAGCCGAGTTCACTCCGCGCCTTCTCGGAGCTGAGCCGCTCGGTGCGTCCCAAGGTCGGCAAGGTCAGTCGAATTCCCTTGTCGAACAGGGCGATCGCCCGCACCACGACATCCGGGACCACCCGTGTCGGCACCCGGAAACCGCGCGGTCCGAACTCCTCGGCCAGCAGCCGCCCCATCTCGGCCATCCAAACATGTTCGCCCGCACAGATATACCGATTCCCGGCGGCCTCGGGAACCTCCAGCGCCAGCCGATGCGCCACCGCCAGATCTCGCACATCGACCACCGCCCACCCCACCCGGGGCGAGCCGGGCGCGTCCCGGGCCAGCAGTCGGCGCACCGGTTCGTGCGAGGTGCTGGTGGCGGCGGATTGCAATGGTCCGAGCACCATTCCGGGATTCACCACCACCAGGTCGAGGTCCGAGGCCGCCGCGAAATCCCACGCCGCACGCTCGGCGAGTGTCTTGCTCTTCGGATAGGCCGCGCTTCGTTCGACCACCGACCAGTCCGCCTCGGTGCGCACCGCATCCGTCGCATGGCCGGAGATCACCGCCACAATCGAGGAGGTGAGCACCACCCGCCGCACCCCGCCATCGGTACCGGCCCGCAGCACCCGCAAGGTCCCATCGACCGCGGTATCGATGAGTTCGCGTTCATCGCTCGGCGGTGCCGACGGAAACGGCGACGCCACATGCATCACATACTCACACCCCGAAACCGCCGCCGCCCAACCTGAATCATTGTTGAGATCCGCCGCGACGAACTCCAGCGCGCCGCCGACGCGGTCGGCCAGCGCCACCAGATGTGCGCGTTTATCCGTATTTCCGAGATCTCGCACCGTGCCGCGCACGGCGTACCCGTGCTCGAGCAGTTCGGCGATGACATGTCCGGCGACGAATCCTGTTGCGCCGGTGACGAGTACCCGTGAGCTCATATGCTTACCCGCTTCGAAGGAGGAGTCGCGGCCGATTTATCTGAGCGCCGCTCAGATCATCTAAGCACTGCATAGTTATGCTGTCCAGGAGGTGTCGAATACGCTCGATCGGTGACGAGGACGAGTTACCACCACGGCGCATTGCGCGATACGCTCCTCGCCGCCTGCCTGCGTCTGATCGAAACCGAGGGCATCGGCGCGGTGAGTCTGCGCCGGGTGGCCCGCGAGGCGGGGGTGAGCACCGGCGCCCCCTACCACCACTTCGCCGATCGTTCGGCCCTGCTCGCCGCACTGTCCACCCGGGGTTTCCAACACCTCGCCAGCGAACTGGCCGCCGCCCGCGCGACCGCCGATACGCCACAGACGGCATTGACCGCGCTGGCCGAGACGTACGTGCGGTTCTCCCAGGAACATCCTGGCTACTTCCGCCTCATGTTCCGCCCGGAACTCTCCCAGCCCGAGAAACATCCCGACGCCATGGCCGCGGGCGATGCGGCCTTCGAAGTCCTGGCCGCCACCATCGCCGAAGGCGTCACCGCCGGACTGCTACCCGCTGACCGGGCTGACACCCTGGCCATCATGTGGTGGAGCCTGGCCCACGGCATGGCCTCGCTGTGGCTGGACGGTCAGCTCGAAAAACGCAGCCGCCAACTGGGCACCACCGCGCCGACGCTGGTGGAGGACATCATGCGCACCTTTACCGCCTTGGTCGCGCCCGGCGCGTGACACCGAACGGTGCGCCGATCGGTGCCCTACAGTGAATGCCAAACGTTTGCTGTCAGATACACCCACACTCTTCGAGAGGGATGTCCGATGACGCAGCAGCTCGATCCCACGGTCCGAGAATTTGTCGACGCGCTCAATGCCAACGACCAGGATCGCTTCCAGGCGGTGCTCACCGCGGACGCGACCATGTCCGATGACGGAGTGGAGCGCAATCTCGCCCTGTGGACCGATTCCGAGATCTTCGCCAGCAACGCACGCATGAATGTCGAGTCCATCGATGACGGTGGCACCGCGCTGGTCGCCGACTACACGAATTCCCGCTGGGGATCGATGCGCACCGCATGGCGGTTCACCGTGCGCGACGGCAAAATCAGCCGATTCGAGACCGGCCAGGCCTGAGTACGCTCGAGCTCGTGCTTCTTACGCCCCACTACGGCACGGGCTCCCTCGCGGATCTATTCCCCTCCCTCCTCGCTGGGCACGGCGTGCGCGGCGAGGTCGATCGGCTGGGTCTCGAACTCACCGCCGGCCGTATCTGTGTGTTGCTGGTCGACGGCCTCGGCGCGGAGGCGCTCGCCGCGAATTCCGAAGTGGCGCCATTCCTGTCGTCTCTGGCGCAGCGCACGCTGACAGCGGGATTCCCGAGCACGACCACCGTCAGTCTGAGTTCACTCGGCGTGGGGGTCCCGCCCGGCGAACACGGGATCATCGGGTATCTGATGCGCGTACCGGGCTATGACCGGCTGATGAATGCGCTGACCTGGCGGCTGCACGGCCCCGGACCGAAAATCGACCTGCTGCGCGAACTGGTGCCCGAGCAATTCCAACCTACCCCAACGGTATTCGAGCGTGCGGCTGCCGCCGGTATCGCGGTGGCGCAGGTCGCCCCGCATCTGCAAGCGGGTTCCGGTCTCACCCGAGCCGTACTGCGCGGCTGCGAATTTCGCCCCTACGTCTCCTTCGGCGATTTCGTCGACGGTGTCGCCACCGCCGTGCGTGCGGGCCGGCGCTCGCTGGTCTACGCCTACCACGGCAACCTCGACACCACCGGGCATGTGCGCGGACCATCCTCTTACGCTTGGCTTTTGGAGCTCGCGCACGTCGACCGACTGGCCGCGACCATCGCCGAACACCTGCCGCCGGATGCCGCGCTCATCGTCACCGCCGACCACGGCATGGTGGAACTCACCGACCGCGTCGACTTCGACACCACCGAGGTCCTGCGCGACGGTGTGCGCCAGCTCGGCGGTGAACCGCGCGCCCGCCACGTCTACACCCAGGACGGCGCGGCCGCCGATGTCGCGGCGACCTGGCGCGAATACCTCGGCGCCGACTTCGAGGTCGTCACCCGCGCCGAGGCGATCGGGCGCGGGTGGTTCGGCCCTACCGTCACAACGCGGATCGCCGAGCGCATCGGCGATCTGGTGGTGGTGGCCGGTGGCCTGCGCGGCGTCGTGCGCACCGGGGCCGAACCGCTGGAATCGATACTCATCGGCCTGCACGGTTCGCTGACACCCGCGGAAATGAATGTGCCGCTGTGCACGTTCGGGTCGTAATCGCGCCGCTGCCCTAGGCTGTACCGCGACGTCGCGGGCATCGCCGCCCGCCCAGCCGCCAGGAGGAACCATGGGTGCAGCACCGCGTAGCGATTCGATGAGGGGTCGCGCTCGGGCGACGCATGGGCGCGTCGCGCTGTCACGGGTCGGACTCGCGCTCGCGGCGGTCGCGTTACTGCTGACCGGTTGCTCCGATATCCAGCGTGCGCTCAACCAGGGTGGTGACACCACCTGCCGCGACTACGTCAAGCAGGACCAGGACGGCAAGCGCATGACGATCACCAAATTCATCAAGCAGCAGACCAACGACGATCACGAACCCGCGGGAACGGCGGTCGACGCCACCATGATTCAGGTCGACCTGCTGTGCGGCGTCCAGGTCAATCAGGACACCCCGATCAAGAAGGCCGATATCGCAGGCATTTTCGTCAACAAGTAGGGGTGGGGCACCTCAGTCCGCGACGTTGTGCGCGGCCAGCCAGTCGGCGGCCCGCTTGCGCGAGGCCCGCGACAGCCAGGCATCTTGGATCACCTCGGCCAGTTCCTGCTTGCTGAGTTCGCCGATTCTGCTGGCGCGCACCAGGACCGACAGATGGCCATCGAAGTGTGGTGTGGTGAAGAACGGTGAATCCGGATCCTGCACCAGCGCCAGCTTGTCCGACTCCGAGGGCACCCAGATCACGATCACATCGGGATAGCGCTCACCGGTGTCCGGATCGAAGGCGTCCGGGCGCGGGTTGCGGAAGAATACGAAGGACTTGCCGCCGACCTGGTACACCGGATTGCCGCTCGGACCGTCCACTCGGCTGACGAACGGCATGCCGGTGGCAAGTTCGTGCACGTCGGCGAGCCGGGCCCGCCGCGATACGGTCGCCATACCAGCAGCCTAGAACCTTGGCCGCACAACGGGATCGAATTGTCAATGGGGACTGGTCGGTTTGCCATCAAAGCCTCCCCTAACCACCTTGCATACGCCATCATGAGAGAGCGAATGTGAGCTCACACTAACGATGGGGTTTACGAGGTGGCACAATCCCGCACCCTCACCCAGCAACGTGCAGCACTGGAAAAGGAATGGGCCCGGTGGGCGGCGGCTCCCAGCAGCGCCGTGCGCATACCCGTGGGCACCACCTCACTCCGCACCGAGGTGGTCGAATCCTGGCAGCGCTCACTGATGACCGTCGATCCGAATCGCACCGAGGCGCCCGGCCTGGGCGATATCCGCGATCGCTGGACCGAATCCCCGCTGCGCCAACCGATCACCGAACTCGCCGGTGATCTACGTGGGATCGCCGAGGATTCCGGATACCTCGCCGTGGTCACCGATGCCGCGGGCACCGTCCTGTGGTCGTGCGGCGATCGCGCCCTGCGCCGACAGGCCGAGGCGGTGAACTTCGCGCCCGGCGGCTGCTGGGACGAAAGCCATATGGGCACCAACGGATTATCGCTCGCCCTGCACGGCGACCGCCCGGCCAGTGTCTTCGCCGCCGAACATCTCGTCGCGGCACTGCACGGCTGGGTCTGCTACTCCGCACCGATCCACGCACCCGACGGCCGACAGGTCGGTGTGCTCGACCTGTCCAGTTCCTGGGACCGCTCGCATCCGATGGTGATGACCTCGGTGCGAGCCCTGGTGACCGCCGTCGAGACGATGTTGCGTGCCGCCGCACCCGATCCAGCCCCCGGTGTCCGGCTCGAATGTCTCGGTGGCGCACGGCTGGTCCGCGACGGGAGGCCGGTCCCCTTACCTCCGCGCCACCTGGAAATCCTGGCGCTGCTCGCCCTGGAACCCGATGGGTTCACGCCCGAACAACTGCAGGCCGCGGTTTATGGCGACCGTCCGGTCTCCTCCAGCACCCTCAAGGCCGATGTGTCGCATCTGCGCCGCACTACCGGCGGTGAGATCAGCAACCGCCGCTATATGCTGACCGGCCCGGTTTCCTGCGATGCGGTCGACCTGTTGGCCGCGATCCAGGCCGGGGACACCACCTCGGCGGTCTGGCTCTATCGCGGACCGCTGCTGCCCGCCTCGGACACCCCCGGCGTCCTGACCTGGCGCGACCATTTGGATGTCGGGGTCCGCACCGCCGTGCTGGCCAGCGATAGCGCCGACCACGCGGTGGCGTTCGGTGAGCGCTCCCCCGGTGATATCGAGGTGCACGAACACGCGTTGCGGCTGCTGCCCGACGACGATGTGCGCCGCGCCGTGGTCGTGGCCCGGTTGCATACCGCGCAGCGCGCCTGAGCATTCGCCGCCATCGCGGCGCCAACCTCGCACCAACCTTCTGGGGAGATAGTTGCCCCCGCAGAGATGATTCGCGAGGAGCGCCCACAGATGATCTATGCCAAACCGGGGTCGGCCACCGGCATCGTCAACTACGCCAGTCGCTATGAGAACTTCATCGGAGGCGACTGGGCGACTCCGGTCGAGGGTAGGTACTTCGACAACCCGTCGCCGGTCGACGGTGAGACCTTCTGCTCGGTCGCGCGTTCCACCGCATCCGATATCGATATGGCCCTGGAGGCCGCGCACCGCGCAACCGACGAGTGGGCCGCCACCTCCCCCACCGCGCGCGCCAACATCCTCAACAAGATCGCCGACCGGATCGAGCACAGCATCGAACCCCTGGCCATCGCCGAAACCTGGGACAACGGCAAACCCGTGCGCGAAACCCTCGCCGCGGACCTACCTTTGGCGGTCGACCACTTCCGCTACTTCGCTGGCGCCATCCGCGCCCAAGAGGGCAGCATCGCCGAAATCGACACCGATACGATCGCCTATCACTTCCACGAACCACTCGGCGTGGTCGGCCAGATCATTCCGTGGAACTTCCCGATCCTGATGGCCGCGTGGAAGCTGGCCCCGGCCCTGGCGGCAGGCAACTGTGTGGTGCTCAAGCCCGCGGAGCAGACTCCGGCCTCGATTCTGTTGGTGATCGAACTGATCGCGGACCTGCTACCGCCCGGAGTTCTCAACGTGGTCAACGGTTTCGGTGTCGAGGCGGGTAAGCCCCTGGCCGCCAGCCCGCGCGTGGCCAAGATCGCCTTCACCGGTGAGACCACCACCGGCCGGCTCGTCATGCAGTACGCGAGCGAAAACATCATTCCGGTCAGTCTGGAGTTGGGTGGTAAGAGCCCCAATATCTTCCTGCCCGATGTGATGGCCGCCGACGATGAATTCCTGGACAAGGCCGTCGAGGGTTTCGTGATGTTCGCGCTCAACCAGGGCGAGGTGTGCACCTGCCCGTCGCGCGCGCTGATCCACTCGTCGATCTACGACGAATTCCTGGCCCGCTGCATCGAACGGACCGAGGCCATCAAGGGCGGCAACCCGCTCGACGACACCACCATGATCGGAGCCCAAGCCAGTAACGACCAATACGAAAAGATCCTGTCCTACATCGATATCGGCCGGCAGGAAGGCGCCCGCGTGCTCACCGGAGGGGAAGTACGCAAGGTGGATGGACTGCCGGGTGGCTACTACGTCCAGCCGACGATTTTCGAGGGCACCAACACCATGCGGATCTTCCAGGAGGAGATCTTCGGCCCGGTGGTCGCGGTGACCCGGTTCGACACCGTGGACGAGGCTGTCAGGATCGCCAACGACACCCTCTACGGACTCGGTGCGGGCGTATGGACCAGGGATATCACCACGGCGTACCGGATGGGCCGGGCAATCAAGGCCGGGCGAGTATGGACCAACTGCTTCCACGCGTACCCCGCGCACGCCGCCTTCGGCGGGTACAAGAAGTCCGGCATCTGCCGGGAGAACCACAAAATGATGCTCGACCATTACCAGCAGACCAAAAATTTGCTGGTCAGCTATTCACCGACAAAGCTCGGACTCTTTTGATGCATGGCAGAGTGGCCCGCGTCGCCATAACCGAGCGGGCGCGAGAAGTGTTGCGCCGGTTGATCGAACAGCACGGCCCGGTGCTGTTCCACCAATCCGGCGGCTGCTGCGACGGCAGCTCACCGATGTGCTTCGGCGTGCGCGAATTCCGCATCGGCGGCGCGGATGTGCTGTTGGGTCGGCTGCCCTGGCATACCGAATTCTGGATCAGCGGCGATCAGTACGAACACTGGAAACACACCCATCTCACCGTGGACGTGGTGAGCGGACGCGGCGGCGGATTCTCGCTCGAGGCGCCCGAGGGCGTGCGGTTCATCATCCGATCGCGGCTGCTGACCGATGAGGAGACCACGGTGCTGGCGGACGGGCCGCCGCCGCGGACCGGAGCCGACCGAATGAACTGACTGCCGCGAGGCAGTCGCCTCGGCCCGATTCACGCCTGCGTAGGTGCGTCCGCGGGCGACAATCCGGTGATCGGCCAGGGGGTTCCGCAGCCCCGGGCCGACACCGCAAGGCCCCGCCGTCCCGTTGTGAACCGGGGCGGCGGGGTCGGGGGCCGGGTCAGCGGCCGGGCAGGAACCGGAAGCTGCGGGCCAGGGTCATCAGCAGCCGCTGCCACTTGTCCTGTGAGATCACCACTGGCGCATCGAGATTCATGAATCGCGTGACGACCACCGTCTGCGGTTCGGTGAACTTCAGCAGACCGTCCGGGCCGTGCCTGCGCCCGACGCCGGAAATGCCCATACCGCCCATCGGTGCGGCGGTGGTGCCCCAGGCCGGTGCGTATCCCTCGTCGACGCAGACAGTGCCCGCGTGCAGCCGCTCGGCGATCCGCTCGCCCGCCGATTTGCTCTGCGCCCACACGCTCGCGTTCAGTCCGTACTCGGTGTCATTGGCCAGCTCGATCGCTTGCTCGACATTCTCGACCGGGTAGATCGAGACCAGCGGGCCGAAGGTTTCATTGCGACCGCATTCCATCTCGTCGGTGACATCGGCGAGCACGGTCGGTTCGAAGAACAGCGGTCCCAGATCCGGGCGCGCCGAACCGCCGGCGAGCACCTTCGCGCCCTTGGAGGTCGCGTCGGCGACGTGTTTGTTGACGGTCTCCAATTGCGCCTCGGAGATCAGGCTGCCGATATCGGCCGAATAGTCATAGGCGGCACCGAGTTTCGCGGCCCTGACGGCGGCGACGAACTTCTCGGTGAACTCCGCGGCGACCGCCTTCTCCACGTACAACCGCTCGATCGAAATACACAGCTGTCCGGCATTGGAGAAGCAGGCGCGCACCGCGGCCTTGGCGGCTCGATCCAGTTTCGCGCCGCGGGTAACGATCATCGGGTTCTTGCCGCCCAGTTCGGCGGAGAAACCGATGAGCCTGCGCCCGCACTGTTCGGCCAGGGTGCGCCCGGTCGCCGAGGATCCGGTGAACATCAGGTAGTCGCAGCTGTCGACGATCGCGGTGCCGACCACGGTGCCCGGGCCGGGTACCACCGCGAGCAGGTCGCGGGGCAGCCCGGCCTGGTACAGCAGCTCCGCGCTGGCCAGTGCGGAGAACGGGGTCTGACTGTCCGGCTTGACGACCACCGCATTGCCCGCGAGCAGCGCCGGGATCGAATCACCGATGGACAGCAGCATCGGATAGTTCCACGGCGCGACCACACCGACGACGCCCTTGGGCTGGTGGCGCACGTTCGCGCGGTTGAGCACCGGGAAGGCGCCGGGCACGCGGTGCGCGTCGAGCAGATCGGGCGCGACCCTGGCGAAGTAGCGGGCCGCGAACATCAGGCCCATGATCTCTTCCTGGGCGGCCCAGCGCGCCTTGCCGGTTTCGGCCTGGATCACGTCCATCAGGAATTCCCGCTGTTCGATGACCAGTTCCCGATACCGCTCGAGCACCTCGGCCCGGTCCTTGGCCGACCGCGCGGCCCACCTGGCCTGTGCCGCCCTGGCCTTGCCGAAGGCGACCGTCACGTCCTCGGCGCTGCCCACCGGCACGGTGCCCAGTGGCTTGCCGGTGAAGGTCTCGGCGATCGTCTTGCGCGCACGCTCGGCCGGATCATCGATCGCGGCGAGCGCACTGAGACGGTCGAAGACTTCGGCATTCGGCGCGGGCATCGGTGCCTCCTACTTGTCAGTAACCTCGGGATACACACAACATACGCCGCGTGCGGTCACCGCAGCAGCCACTACCGCGTGGTTGACGGAGAATGGTGTGTATTCGGCTGGAACTGTCACGTTCCGCGGACCTGATTTGTCTGATGGACACCCCGCCCCCGACGAACTCAGGGAGGAATCATGAATATCGCCTTATGGATCGGACAGATCCTGCTGGCCATCGTGTTCACCGCATCCGGAATCGCGAAATCCACGCAGTCGAAGGAGAAACTGGTCGCATCGGGCCAGACCGGTGTCGCGGTATTTCCGAAGCCGGTCGTGCGACTGACCGCCTACAGCGAACTGCTCGGCGCCGTCGGGATCATCGTGCCCTGGTGGACCGGGATCGTGCCGGTGCTCACCCCACTGGCCGCGGTCGGCTTCGCCGTGGTCATGATCGGTGCGATCACCTCGCACGTGCGCCTGCGCGAACCCCGCAATATCGCGATCACCACGACACTGCTCATCATCGCCGTGCTGGTCGCCATCGGCCGCTTCGCCGGCCTGTGACCGCGGTGGCGAATTCGGTGGCGAGCCCGCCACCGAATTCGATTCAGGCGCCGCGTCTTTCCCAGATGCGTTCGAGTTTCGGGCCCAGCTCGAGTCCGATTTCGCGTTCGGCCCGCACCGAGCGGGCCAGCAGTTTGCGCGCACTGCGGAAGGGCAGCCGGTCGATGCTCCAACCCCACAGCCGTTCGTTGACCATCTTGAAGGCCTGCTCGCTCGCGGTGCCGACGATCGCGCCGCCGACCGCGCCGGGCGGGCCCGCGACAATGAGTCCGCCCATCGCGCCGAGTCCGGCACCGAGTGCCTTCGGCAGCACCTCGATCACGATGGGGCGCAATAGTTCCAGGCGATCGCGGGTGGAGTCGAGTTCGGCCGCCACGGCATCGGCTGCTTCGGCGAGGGCGCGGCGGGCCCGCTCGGAGCGGTCGGCGTCCTCGGCGGCGAGTTCGGCGCGCAGCGTCCGATAGCGGGCGACCGCCTTCTGCTCGCGAAGATCCTTGGCGCGCCGCAGCAGGGCCTCCGGGCCGCCGCGCGCACCGTCCAAGGTTTCCACGAGGTACGGGAGAAATGAAGGCGTCCAGGGCAATTCCTCATCGCGCCAGCCATCCCCGCCGGTGCGGCAGCGGCGGGCGAGCTCGGCGAAGACCTCCGCCTCGGTGGCGGCGCGCCGGTTGGCCGCGCCGACGCCGATCGCGCCGATCACCCGGCTGCGACACGCAGATACGACATGCGGTGCGCCGATCTGCTGTGCGTAACCGGTGAAGACCAGATGACCTACCAGAAAGCGCGCCAACTGTTTATCGCGTTCGTCGGGCAGTTGCGGGTCGAGATATTCCAGTGCCGGTTGCCATTGGTAGCGCATGCCGTGCAGCGTTCGCAGAATCTGGTCGGCGACGCCGCCGGGCACGAAGGGACCGTGGGCCATCCGGTCCTTGATCTGTTCCAGCGCGGCGGTTTTCGTTCGCTCGTACAGATCGAGCGCGACATCGACGTGCACCAGGGTCTGCTCGCCGTCGGCGTTCATCGCGCTGCCGAGACCGTCGCGGTAGTTCATCTCCTCGGTATCGAAGGTGTCCGGATAGTTGAAGGCGGGCAGCTTGTCGTGCAACACGATGAGGTCGAAGAAGGTCGCCAGCGCACCGAGATCCGCCGCGATAACCGACCAGCGATCGGGCCCGGCCGCCCTGCCCTCGAGGAAGAACTGGCCGACCCGGTACAGCAGCGGATCGACCACCACCGACAGCCCTTGCGGGACAAGGATTTCCCACTCCTCCATGCCGCTGATACGGACGTCGTATCGCGGGTCGATCGGACCGGCGTTCATCTTCTCAGGACCGCCTCTCACACCATCGCAATGCGCCGAATGTGCAGCGTAACCCCGGTCTGCTCGGTGCGCCAGAAGCCGTGTACATGCGCATTGTTTCCGGGACGGAACTATTTCGGATTGTCAAATCTCGTCCCGCTCACCGGGACTCGAGCAACGAAATGGTCACAACTGGTTTAGGTTGTGTCGATGTTCAGAGCGAGGCTCGGGGTCCGAACGCGGATTCTGGCGATCGCGCTCGTCCCGAGCCTGACTCTGCTCGTGGTCGGCGTGGGAGCGGCGGGATACCTGGTTGCCGAGGGAAATAAGGCCAAGGACTGGGCGTCGCAGAATCAGCAGGCGATTCCCTCGACCCGGGAATTGCTGGAGGCGGTCCAGGGCGAACGTCAGCTCACACTAGCCACGCTCACCGGCGACGAGACCGCGGGACCCGCGCTCGGCGCGGCCCGGATCCGGCTGGACAGCGCGCTGAAGGGCCTGCTCGCGGCTGGCGACAAGCTGCGCGCGGTCGACGATTCCAAGATCGGCGACAACGCCGCGAACTTCATGACTCTCTCGACGTCGATGACCCAGGTGCGCACCGCAACCGATGCGGGCGCACTGCCCGTCCCCGACGCGTACAACTTCTACAACCGGCTGCTCGACGTCATCTCCTTCGGCACCGAGATCGCCGAGCAGACCGCACCGGACGCCGAGATCGGCGTGCACATCGCCGACGGTATGCGGATCTTCCTGGCGGCCGAGGCGATGTCGCGCAGTAACGCGCTGGCGGCCACGATCGTCAATGCGAATGGGCCGATCCCGGTTCCGGTCGAGGAGTTCCTGCGCCAGACCGGCTTCTACCACACCGAAGTCGCCAATCTGGCGGGCGAACTCGACCCGAAGCAGCAGGAGAGCCTGCACTCGCTCATGGCCGGTCAGGCCTGGCAGCAGCTGACCGCCATGGAAAATGCTCTGGCGCAACGCAATATGACCGCGACCAGCACAACTTCCACCGGCACCAGTTCGTCGAGTTCGTCGAGCGCATCAAGTGGCACCACCAAGCAGTCGACGCCACTGCCACTTCCACTGAGCATGCAGGAGTGGCACAATGTCGCCGCCGAGGTGAACCGCGGACTGATCGACGTCTGGATCGACCAGAACAAGTACTCGCAGAAACTGGCCGAGGACAAGGCCGCCGACGCCACCACGAACTCCGCGTGGGCAGGCGGCGGTGTCGTGGTGGTCAGCCTGCTGGCATTCGTCATCGCGATCGTGCTGGCCAACCGAATCATCCGCAGGCTCAAGCGACTTCGTGGCGAGACCCTCGCCCTGGCCGATGAACGTCTGCCCGAGCTGATGCGGCGGCTGGGCGAGGGCGAACTCATCGATCCCGATGCCGAGGCGGCGAACCTGGATTACGGTTCCGACGAAATCGGCCAGGTGGCCAAGGCATTCCAGCATGCACACGCCGCGGCTGTCGCGGGCGCGGTGAACGAGGCGCGTACCCGCGAGGGTGTGAAGGCGGTCTTCCTCAATATCGCCCACCGCAGCCAGATCGTGGTGCACCGGCAGCTGGAGATCCTGGACAAAGCCGAAGAGCGCCAAGAGGATCCGATCCTACTGGATACGCTGTTCCGGCTCGACCATCTGGCCACCCGGGAACGCCGCAATGCCGAGAACCTGATCATCCTGGGCGGCGGTCAGCCCGGACGTCAGTGGCGCAATCCGGTGCCGCTGCTCGATCTGGTTCGCAGCGCGGTCGGCGAAACCCTGGACTACGCGCGGGTTCGGGTGGCCCGGCTTCCGGAGGCCTATGTACTGGGCGCGGTCGTGGCCGACCTCATCCACCTGCTCGCCGAACTGGTGGACAATGCGACCTCGTTCTCACCGCCGCAGTCGCGGGTCGAGGTGACCGGCAATGTGGTCGGCAAGGGTGTGGTCGCCGAGATCAGCGATCAGGGCATGGGCATGTCCGAGTCCGAGATCGCCAGGGTCAACGAAATGCTGCGCCAGCCACCGGATTTCGGTGTCGCTGCACTGTCGGCGGATTCGCGTCTCGGACTGTTCGTCGTCGCGCAGCTGGCCGCCCGCCACGGTGTTTCGGTTCGGTTGACCGAATCCGATTACGGCGGCATCCGCGCCATCGTGCTCATCCCGAAGTCCCTGCTCGCCGACGGAACAAGCCCCGCGCTCACCACAGGTTCGGAACCATCGGACTCGGTGCGCAGGCGACGGCATCCGGTCCCCTTCGTCGACTCCTCGCCCTATGGCGGCGCCGAGTCCGATTCCGCGGTGCTCACCGCGCCGCCACTGGCTCCGCCCGCGGTGGAGCCCGAGCCCTCGGCGGATCCGCCGAGGCCCGCATTCGAGGCGCCGCAGCCAACGGCATCCGACACCAGGCCCGCCCTGCCGCGCCGCAACCGGCAGGCCAGTATCGCACCGCAATTGGCGCAGCAGGCCCCGACGGAACCGGCTACCGAACAGCAGCCGGAGCGGGAGCGCTCGGCCGAGCAGGCCCGAGACCTGATGTCGGCCATCGAAAACGGGACGAGACAGGGCCGCCGCGCGGTCCCCGATTCCGCCATCCCTGATGCTGTGGTGCCCGAGGTGGCGTCCCCTGAGCATTTCGGCGCATCCGCTGCGCCTGCCGTCAATCCCTCGGATGAACAGGAAGGCAACGGTGACTTCTTCCAGCCCCGGTGACCTCAATTGGCTGCTCGATGATCTGGTCGATCGGCTGGCGGGCGTGCGCTACGCGGTGGTGCTGTCCACCGACGGCCTGCTCCTGGGCCGTTCCACCGCGATGACCCGCGAGGACGCCGAACATTTCGCCGCCATGTCCTCCACCCTCTACGGGCTGGCCCGCAGCGCGGGCAGCCGTTTCGACGGCGGCGGGGTCCGCCAAGCGGTGATCGAACTCGATCGGGCCGTACTGTTCGTGACCTCGGCCGGGGACAACGCCTGCCTGGCACTGCAGGCGGCCGAAACCGCGAATCTCGGGATGGTCGCCTACGAAATGAACGTCACCGTGCAACGCGTCGGCACCTACCTATCGACCCCAGCGCGACTGCCATGACACGCGGCGGCGGGCAATGGTTCGATGAGGACGCCGGTCCGCTGGTCCGGCCCTACGCGCTGACCCGCGGGCGGGTCATGGGAGCAGGCCACGATCTGGACATGCTCACCGTGGTCGTCACGGCCGATCGGGCGCCCACCCTGCGCCGCACCGAACCCGAATACGCGGACATCGTCGCGTTGTGTCGCGTCCCGCAGTCGGTCGCCGAGGTGGCTGCGCATGTGAAACTTCCCTTGGCGGTAACCAAGATCCTCGTCGGCGACCTGATCGGCGAAGGCCACTTGATCTTCCGGGCACCGGTGCAGCCGGACGCGGGCCCCGGCGATCTCAACGTATTGCGAGCGGTACTGGATGGCATCCGAAAGCTTTGACCCGACCCGTCCCGGTGCGACACCGCATCTGGCCGCCTCGGTCAAGATTCTCATCGCCGGTGGCTTCGGCGTCGGCAAAACAACCATGGTCTCATCGATCAGCGAAGTCGCGCCGCTGCGGACCGAGGAACTGATCACCGAGGTCAGCACCGGCATCGACGACCTATCCGGCGTCGAACAGAAGACCACCACCACCGTCGCACTGGACTTCGGTCGGATCACCATCGACGCCGACCTGGTGCTCTACCTGTTCGGCACTCCCGGCCAGGACCGATTCTGGTTCCTGTGGGACGAACTCTCGCGCGGCGCACTCGGCGCGGTCGTCATCGCCGACACCCGTCGCCTCGGCAATTCCTTTGCCGCCGTGGACTTCTTCGAACGCCGCGGCCTGCCCTTTCTCGTCGCGGTCAACTGCTTCGACGGCGCACCGGTCTACACCGTCGACGAGGTCCGCGACGCTCTCGACCTCGATCCCCACATCCCCACACTGCTCTGCGACGCCCGCGACCGCGCCTCCTGCAAACAAGTACTGCTCGAACTTGTACAACACCTCATCGAACGCGCAGGGCGGGCACCGGTCGCCACTTAGCGGTATTCGCGCCGGCTGCCGATGCAGTGGCCTGTACTCCCGGCGACCTTCCCGTCGTTGAACCAGCCGACGAGTCGGCGTTCGGTGTGTTCACCGAGCCCCGGTTCGAGGATGACCAGCCACATCCCTCGTGCTCGACGTCAAGGCCATGACCCCGGCGATCGCGGTCACCGTGGGCACGGTCAGGATGAGTAGTCGGCGCAACATGATTCACCACCGCACCAACGGGCCGTGCAGTAGTCGCAGCTGGCGCGGGGTGTCAGAAATCCGTTGGGCGGCAACTGGAGTCGACAGACGGCAGCGGGCATGGGAGTAGTGGTGCAGCCGAACGGAGTCCGGCGCTGACGCGGTGACCGCGCGGGTTGATGCCGGAGCATGGCGTAAACGATGGTGTCCGTGGCCATTTGCTGCCTGATCAGTTACTGGCGTTGGTCGCGGTCTTATCGGGCACGGCTGACACGATCCTTACCAGCACCCCCACTAGAAGGAACTCACGTTGTTCACTTGGTTCGGGGTCACGGTGCCGCCGGCGAGTTGACGCCTCCGCCGGTTCTTGTGGAGACGCCGACCGGCCAGCTCGCGGAGAAGCGTGGACACAAATGGCTTGCAGATCGCCCGGCGGTTCGCCACCCTCGGCCTCACGCCCGGCGACCTCGAGCCACACGTCAAAGGCAAACTCCGCGAGTACATCTCGCTCCGACCAGAAAGAGGGAGCCCTGACTCCCTCTTTGGCAGCGGCCCGCAGGATGACGAGCCGCGGTTCTAACCGTGGCAGGGCCCGGGGCATCAGTTCATGTCGGCAGTGGGGTCGATCTCGGCGGTGACGAGGTCCACGAGTTTCCCGGCCTCGCGGCTGTCGGGGTCGGTGGGCAGCTCCACGGACTGTCCGTTGATCGGGGCGGTCAGCGGCCGACGATTCGCCGGTGCCTTTCCAGTACCGTCGCCGAGCGGTACACCGGCCAAGGCCGCGATGCGGCCTATCCCGGTGTCGCCGACGTCCGCCGGGATGGCTACCGGCCAGGTAACGCCTGGGATGTCGAAGAACTGTCTGTAGCCGCCTATGTGCTGGTATCCGACCTGTTTCAGGTAGTCCGTCACCTTGGGGTTGAACGTGCCTTGGAATACGCCGTTGGTGGAGTCGAGGTGTGCATACTGGCCCGAGCTGGACGCCTGCTTGATCAGGTCGAACAGTCCGGGCCAAGGAGC
Source organism: Nocardia sp. CA-119907 (assembly GCF_050955995.1). Classification (NCBI taxonomy): domain Bacteria; kingdom Bacillati; phylum Actinomycetota; class Actinomycetes; order Mycobacteriales; family Nocardiaceae; genus Nocardia; species Nocardia sp. CA-119907. The sequence continues at coordinate 4,383,611 of NZ_CP192091.1, read as the reverse complement.
GGGCAGGTTGTTGTCGGAGTAGAAGGTCTTGGCGCGATCGATGTCGTCCGCGTTCCAGACGTTCGGGATGACGTCGAGGCTGTTGGCGTAGCGCCGCCGGGGTCGGTGCCGCCCCTCCCCCACAGTATCGGCGACAACCGATACATCGACGGCGGTTACCGATCCAACGAGAATGCCGATCTGGCAGCCGGGCACGGGTGGGTACTGGTGCTGTCACCACTCGGCGGCAGATCACGGGCGCCACTGGACTGGCGCATCCGTCTTGCCGCGCCGCTCGACAAACTACGTGCACGCGGCAGCTGAGTCGAAATAATCTTCTCGGATAGCGACTCCCGCAACGCAATCGGCGTCACTCTGATGGATCTGTCGACGTGTCCGCCCTCGGCTCGGCAGGCCTGTCGTCATGGAGATCCTCAGCCAATTCCACTCACCGCCAGTCGACGACCGACACGACCTCGGATCTGGTGCCCGCAAAATGAGTGTCTCGTTGGGGCGCTCATGCATAGCTACTGTCCTCCCGTACCTGTTCGAATGTCCGTGCGGCCGAAGAGATTCGAGGCCACGGATCCGACACTCATGGGAGTTGTCCTGATGTTCAAAATGATTCGTGTTGTCACAATTGGCGCGGGCATCGCCGTTGCGGCGATCGCGGGTGCCGGGTCGGCAGTTGCCGACGAGGCACCCGTCGGCGCCGGGGCTCCCATCGCCTCCGACCCGCTCGTTCCGATCCTCCGTCAGATCGCCACCGGCTCCTTCAATCCTCGCTGCTTCTCGACCGACGACCCGACCTGCCTTTATTACTGACCGGTCGGATACGGTGACCGGCTGGTGGTCAAGTCCACCAGCCGGTCACCGCACGAACCGATCTGGCCGCCCAGCTGCGCCCACAATCGCTGGTCATCTTCTTGACGACCTTCGGCATGGAACGAGCGTTCGTTTTGCAGTAGCGGTCGTCGCATTCCCACGGCTCGGCAAGCTCAGATCTGGTGCAGCCAGGAAATGAAGAGCAGCACGCCGGCGACTGTCAACAGCAGCGATACCGGGAGCGGCCACCACGGACCATCCCGGCCGAGCAGCCGCCGGGTCAGCCGCACCTGCACGACGCCGAGTCCGGCAAGCAGCAGACCCCATGCGGGCAGCAGGCCGATCCCGAGCAGCGCGTGCACCGCCCAGGCCCCGGCCAAGGTCGGACCACCCCATGAGTGCTCCAGATCGTCGGCCGCTATCAGCGGGTAGACGGTCCCGCGCACCGCCGCGACGGCGGCCAGAAAGGCCAGAAACCAGGTCACCAGCCCGACCGCGGTGGCAAGCACCGAATGTACAGTCGCGCGCACCGCCAAGTTATCGCGCGGCGCGATGAAAATTCCGAGCATCCGGCGCGGAACGCGCAACCGGCTCGCGATGGGGCCGAGGGCGAGCACCGGCGCGACCAACGCGTATGCGGCCCAACGCAACAGTGTGCGAACCGTGGTCATGACATCGACGGTATCCCGCGCACGGCCCTCGGTGGGCGCGCTAGCGCATCATGCCAACTGACCCGCGTGGACGAGATCGTCGAAGAGCAGCTGATCCACCGGTGGCACCAGTGCGCGGTCGGCGTAGGAGAACCAGGCGACCTCTTCGATTTCACTGCTGGCCGCGAGCGTGCCGCGATAGTCGGCGGTGTAGCAACTCATCCGGACGATCACATCGGTGGCGGGTCCGTGCAACGCGGCCTCATAGGTTCCGACATGAGCGACGGTCTCCGGGACGAGCGCGACGGTCAGTTCCTCTTCGATCTCGCGCAGCAGCGTCTGCAGATCGGATTCCGTCCCCTCGCGTTTGCCGCCCGGAATGTAGAAGATGTCCTTGCCCTTCGGGCGGGCGCAGAGAATGCGGCCACCCTCGATGCGCACCCACGCGACCGTGTCGATCAGCTTCTGCACTCGCCCATCCGCCACCGCCGCAGCCTAATGGACGCCGCGCTCAGTGGGCGTGCTGGAGGTTGGCGGGCAGTATCGAGTGCGCGCCCGCGCCGGGCCCGTCGACGGGGCGCAGATCGGGCCCCTGCACGTGCTCACCGCATTCGGCGCAGACCGGTTCGATCACCGTGGTCTTGCCGCAGCGCTCATGGACCGCCTGCACCGGCGGACCGTCGGGCGCGGCCCATTCGTCGCCCCACTGCCGCATGGCGTTCACGACGAGCCACAGCGAGCGCCCCTTGGGCGTGAGCCGATAGTCGTAGCGGACCGGATTCTCCTGGTAGGGGACCTTGACCATGATGTCGTGCGCGACCAGGTGTTCCAGGCGCTGGGTGAGCACATTGCGTGCGATGCCGAGGCGCGCGCGGAAGTCGTCGAAGCGGGTCACGCCGAAGAGGGCGTCACGCACGATCAGCAGCGTCCACCACTCGCCGACCACCTCCAGACATTGGGCGACCGAGCAGTTCATCTCGTCGAAGCTGGTCCTGCGCATGAACCTCAGCATAGTCGGTTGCTTCAAAGAACTCGCTAGCCTATGGTTCGTTTCATGATGCAACTCACTAGCCGGCTGGGTGACGAGTTCGCCTTGGCCGAGACCGACTACCGCATCTGGCGGGCCCAGATCGATCAGACCTGGCGCGGCTGGACCGGCCCGCACGGTGGTGTTATCGCGGGACTGCTGGTCGAGGTCGCGCGACGCGCGGGCGGCGACGACCTCCCCGTGCGTGCGGTGGACCTGCGGTTCCTCGGGCGACCGGCGGACGGGGTGCTCACCTTCCGGGCGACTTCGCATCCGGTGGGACGCAGCACCGCGGTCATCGAGGTAATGGCCGATCAAGAGGGCAAATCCGTCGCATCCGCCGCGGTCACCTTCGGCCGGACGACGCCCACCCAGGTGCCCGATCTCCCGCCCACCACCGCGCCGCAAGTGCCCGCACCCTATGACTGCGTACCGTTCCGGCTGCCACCCGAAATCGTATCCGTCGGGGCGCATTTCGAGATCCGGCCCGCCCCTGGCCCGCTGCCGCTCACCGGCGCGGACGAGGCATGGATGTGCGCGTGGATCTCGCTGGTGCCACAGCTGCCGACCGATGCCGCGACGCTCGCGGTGCTCGCCGACGCGCTACCGCCCGCCTTCTTCCCCACCCTGACCATGCCGGTCGCCGTGCCGACGGTGGCCTTCTCGATGCATCTGCACACCGACCTGACCCAGTTGACCCATCAGCCGGTCCTCGTCCGCGCGACCAACGCCAGCACTGTCGGCGGTTGGTCGGTGGACGACATCGATATCTGGGATCGCGGCGGCGCGCTACTCGCCTCGGCTCGACAAACCCGCCGAGTGCTCGGCTGAATCGGAGACATAGTCGTGAGTTCTCTTGTCACATCGAAGGATCGGCCCGTCGATTCCCGGGTGGTGCTGGCCATCGTCTCGGTCGGCATCCTGCTGTCGAGCCTGGATCTGTTCATCGTCAATGTCGCACTGCCGGATATGGCCCGCGATTTCGGCGATACCCAACTCTCGGGCCTGTCGTGGGTGCTCAATGCCTACGCGATCGTCTTCGCCGCACTGCTGGTGCCGGCCGGACGACTCGGCGATCGAGGCAGCAACCGGGCCACATTCCTGATCGGGCTCGCCATCTTCGTACTGGGATCGGGGCTGTGCTCGGCGGCCTGGAATGTGCCGTCGCTGGTGGCGTTTCGGGTGTTGCAGGCGGTCGGCGGGGCGATGCTGACGCCGTCCTCGCTGGGTTTGGTGCTGGCCGCCACCCCGGCCGAACGGCGTCCGATGGCCGTACGGCTGTGGGTGGCCTTCGGTGGGCTCGGCGCCGCGCTCGGCCCGGTGATCGGCGGGTTGCTCGTCGAAATCGATTGGCGCTGGGTGTTCCTGGTGAATGTGCCGATCGGTTTGGCGGCGCTGGCGGTCGGGCTGCGGCTGCTACCGCAGGTGTGCGGAGACGGCGGCCCGCTGCCCGATGTCTTCGGTGCGGTCATGCTGATGGGCTCGATAGGCGCACTGATCCTGGCGTTGGTGAAGGGTGAGGATTGGGGATGGACGTCGGCGGGGGTGCTCATATCCTTCGCGGTCGCGGCGGTGTTCGGCGTCGCGTTCGGGATTTCCTCGGCACGCCACCATAGTCCGGTAGTGGACCCGTCGCTGCTGCGTACGCCGAATTTCGCACTGATGGTGGGCAATTCGCTGTTCTTCCAGATCGCGTTCGCGGGGATGCTGCTCTCGGTGGTGCTGTGGGCGCAGAACGTGTGGGACTGGTCGGCATTGAAAACCGGGCTGGCGATCGCACCCGGACCATTGGTGGTGCCGCTCGTCGCGGTTCTCGCGGGCCGGTTCATCGGCCGCGTCGGTGCGGGTCCGGTGATCGCCGCGGGCGGGGTGTTGTTCGCGGCGGGCATGGTGTGGTGGGCCCGGGCCATCACCCTGGAACCCGACTACATCGGTGGGCTGCTCGGCGGCATGGTGGTCAGCGGTCTCGGCGTCGGCCTCACACTGCCGACCGCCTTCGCCGCGGGCAGCGCGGGTCTGCCACCGCAGCGCTTCGCCACCGGCTCGGCGGTCCTGAGCATGTCGCGCCAGCTCGGTCTCGCCATCGGTGTCGCCGTCCTGGTCGCGACACTCGGCTCCCCCACCGGACCACAGGCCACCCTCGACGCATTCCACCGCAGTTGGTACGTCACCGCCGCCGTCGCGGCGCTGGCCGGACTCATCGGCTTCGGCGCACACATGCCCAAACCAGCTGCCGCACAACAGGAGTCGGTAAGCGAGCGCGTCACCGCCTGACCTCCCGACCAGTGCTCGCCTATCTCGAAGGTGGGCGAGCACCGGGCTGTTTCAACGGTTGAGTCGTTGAAAGCGCCCGACCCGCCACCGGGGCATCCACTGCGGCGCAACGAAAATGCTGGAGATCACTCGTCATCGGTCTACGCCTCGACCGGATCGCCGACACCGAAATCCGCGCACGGGCTCGCGCCTGGAGTCGCTACGTCCCCGCACCCTGTTGACGAAGGGACAGGATGCCGTCGCCTGCGCACCGAGTCCGATGGTTCCGAACCTGTGGTGAGCGTGGGGTTGTTCCGTCGGCGAGCAGAAACTTCCGATCACCCGACGGCAGGGTCTTACTGTTCACTTCCTCGCCGCTCGCTCTGGGCTTGCGCTGCGACACCCGCACAGGCCAGCACAGTGCCCACACCACCACCGCCAACGGCACACCAGCCGCCAGCACCAGCCCGGCCGTGCTCCAACTCATCACCCCTGCCTCCCACACGAGAACGCGGTCCACCGAGCGAAAGACATTCGCGGAGAAACGGTTTCGACATCCGCAACACACATCACCGCATGCAGTATCAGCGCATCCATGTGCAGCGGCGTCGGCATGATCACCGCATCCACATCCGCACCCCGAACCTGGTCGACCAGCGGCACCAGCGTGATGTCCGGCGGCCATACCAGGGCGTAGCCGAGCCTGCTGGCTGTGCGCATCCGCGACGTCGGTGAAGTGGTCGCGCAACGTGCGCTGCACCTCGCGCAGCCGCTGCTCGGACTCCTTGCCGACCGGAGGGGGACCTCGTCCATCTTGGTCCTCGACACCGTGACCGACCTGACCGACCAACGCTGCCTTCTCGAATTCCGGCTCGCTGCCGGCCGGTGAAGTACAACGGCACCGGCATAATTCAACATCTCAGGTCAACCGGCGGGCTTTCACACCGGTTGGGCCGAGCGCGGTCGAGGGTGTGGCGATTGTGCGCTCGCGCGACTGGCCGATCAGATATCAGCTAGGGGCACAACACAAGTCGGGCGTGAACGCGGCGTTCGCTATGCCACGTGCACAGCGAATCCGTTGTGGCTCATGGCGGCGGCGACGTGGTCGGCGGCGGCCTTCAGGTCGCGGGTCGGCGGCAGGGATCCGTCGAAGGTGGTGACGGACAGGTCGTTGCCGCTGATCTCCCATGTGCCTGCGATACGGCCGCCGATGACCAGGATCGGCGAGATCCAGCCTGCCGCCCGGCTGACTCGCGCGCGGTGCTCGGCGGGTAGCAGTTCGGTATCGCCGGTGCCGGGGCCGAGTACGTATTGGTCGAAGGCGCCCAGCAGATGTACCGAGGTGTCCAGCGGTTCGGTGGCGGCGAGTTCATCGGCGTGTTCGGTGAGCACATAGGCGCGACGGCCCGCGATATCGACCTCGGTCAGCTCCTCCCCCAATTCCGAAAACCACCGGCGCACCGTCGTTTTCTTCAGACTGTTGCGACTGAGCCACGCATCGAAGGTCTCCGGGGTGGCCGGGCCGTACGCGCCGAGATAGGCCGTGATGGCCACCGGTGCGGCCGCATCCGGATCGGGCAGGCCGCGCCAGCCGCGAATGAGGTGGGACGGACTGGTGAAGGTGACGCGATTGCCCTGCGCCGGACCGTGACACAGCGCGCCCTGCCAGGCCAGCGGCTTGAGCAGTGCACCCCAGCCGGAGCGCAACTCCGCACCGAGTCGATGGAAGGCGGGATCGGCGACCAGCGCGTCGACCAGTTCGTCGCGGCTGAGCACGACACCGTCGAGGACCTGCGACACCGCATCGGCCAATGCCGCGACCTCGGCCGGGGATGCGCCGAACGTGCGCTGCCAGGCGGGCTTTTCCCAGGTGCGGGCCGAACCGATCAGCGAAAGGACCGCCGCCGCCAGTTCCGGGACGAGCGCGTGCAGGGTGCCGCGCATGGCCCAGGTCTTCATCAGCGTGCCCGAGGCCAATTCCGGTAGTAGCGCGCCGGGTTCGGGTTTGCACCGCCGTAGCGCGACCGCGAGGTCGGCCGCCGCGGTCACCTGAGCCTGCACCCCGCACAGCCGCTCGACGATCTCGATGATCCCGATATCGACCGGTTTCGTGACGTACTGTCTGCGCAGTCTCCAGGTGAAGACCTGATCCCAGGTGACGTGCACCTATTTCCCCTTCTCCTATTCGACGGATCGGCGCGCGGCGAACTGAGCCGGGCACCGGATTGATCCCAGCGCCGGATTCATCCAGCCCGAGTCATCCCAGCACTGTGGTGCAGAACAGTACTCCGACGGCGATTTCGAGTAGACCGACAACCGTTGCCGCGATTACGGCGAGCAATGCCGTCCGGTTGGTCGCACGTCGCACCGGGCCGACCGGCGCGGCCAGGCGCTCGGCCCGCGCAAGTACCGCGGTCGCCGCAGCGCTGAGCGCACCCGCCGGGACCGGACCGGTCGCGCCGACGATCGCGAGCAGACCACCGAGCAGTGGCTCCGCGCCGTATCTGCGCGCAGCCCTATCGTCGGCGCACATCTCCAGCAACCGACCGATTTCGCCGACTCCGTCGGTCACCAGACGAACCCCGGGCAGGGTGATCGCGATGGCGCGCAGCAAGCCGATCAGCGTGCCATGGCGGCCGCTCAGATGCGCGTGTTCATGTGCGAGCACCGCGGCGAGTTGTTCACGGGTCAGCGCGTCGATCGCGGCGCTGGTGACGACAATGGTGTCGGGGCGTCCGGCCACACAATAGGCTTGGCGCTCCGGCGAATCCAGTACCACCGCACTCACGCCCGGCACGCGGCGGCCGACCATCCGCACGGCGCGCCCGTGCGCGTGAGTGGTGCGTCGGAAGCGCAGCATGGCGCGCGCGGTGTGCACCAGCATGCCGATGACGGCGATGGCGACCAGCGCCGCGAGTGTCAGGGTGCCCGTTCGGGCGATCGAACCGCCGGGTAGGTGGATGGGCGTGAACAGCACCGTGTAGGAGTCACGCAGGGTGTCGGCGGGATGCTGACAGAAGGTGGCGAATTCGATGATCAGCACTCCGGCCGCCATGGCCCATGCGCCGAGCGCGCCCGCGATCGCGACCAGCCAGGCGAGCACCCCCAGCCTGGGGGCGGCACCGCGGTGAGTGAGTCTGCGCAGCACGGTCGGGCCGAAGGTGGCCACCATGCTGCCGTAGATCATCAGGCTCACCGCTATGTTCACGGCGCCTCGGGGGTCTTGCGCGAGGTCAGCCGACGCAGCGCGGCGCGTAGCCCGGCCGACTCCTCCTCGCTGATCCGATCGACGAAATGGCTGAGCACCAGATCCGAGCGGCCGCCGGAGCCGAGCGCCTCGAGCATGAGCCGGGCACTGTGCTCCTCGCGGGTGAGGGTGGGCCAGTATCGGTATGCCTTGCCGGCGCGTTCGCGCGCCAGCCAACCCTTACGGTGCAGATTGTCCATGGTCGACATGACCGTGGTGTAGGCGATGCCGCGTTCGGCGGCCAGTTCGTCGAAGATTTCGCGGACCGTTGTGGTCTCCGCGTCCCGATCCCAAATGCGGTCCATGATCACCGCCTCCAAGTCCCCGAAACCACGCACGATGCCGACTCCCTCATCACTACTGGACTCCTCTGAAGTCCCAGGGTAGCTGCCCGGACCTCTTGCTACGTAGTCATACCGTAGATTCGCTCGTTAGGCTTTAGAACTCGGCTCGAGGAGGCAGACGATGGGCGATGACCTGGTAACCGGCGAATTCGCCATCGACGGGCTCGTCCGCACCTGCGCCGTGCGCCCGCCGCGTGCGCAGCACGCGCCGTTGGTGATGGTTCTGCACGGCAATCTGTCCGGGAATCCGGCCGCGGCCAACAGACCGATCATGTACGACTGGACCAGTTTCGCGGCCCACGCCGACGACTGGGGCATCGCGGTCGCCTACCCCGACGGGCACAGTGGTAGCTGGGCCGACGGCCGGGGCGCCACGACCGCCGACCAGGCGGGCGTGGACGATGTGTCATTCCTGCGCGCGGTGATCGATCGGTGCGCCGACCAGTTCGGCACCGCACCGGATCGGACCATTGTGGTCGGTATGTCCAACGGCGCCTTCATGTCGCACCGTTTCGCGCTGGCGGCCGCCGACCTGGTGCCCGTATTCGCCGCGGTCGCCGGTGGCTTCCCTGCGGCATTGCGCGATATCCGGCCCACCCATGCCGTGTCGGCGATGCTCGTCAACGGCGACGCCGACCCGATCCAACCGATCACCGGCGGCTTTTCGCGCCACCGCGGACCCGACGGTGAACCGCGCGGCCGCACATTCGGACTGCTCGAGACCGCCGAGCACTGGCGGGCACTCAACCGCTGTCGGAACGACCAGCCCGCGATCACAACCGAGACGTCGACCCGACAGACCGCGACCGGCGGCGCCGGAGGCACTCAGGTGACGGCCTGGACGGTATTCGGCGGCGGGCATACCTGGCCGGGCACACCGGTTCCGCCGGAATGGGCCGACCGCCCGGGTACCGGCGTGACCATGGAATTCGATGCCGCAAAGGAAATCCTCGGCTTCGCTCACCCGCTGCTCACCCCGCCCGAAGAGCGCAAACTCTGACGCGATCCAGCACACCCGCACGTGTGCGCCCTGAGACCGGCAACCATTCTTGGCGCGCTTCCGTCCTGTCTTGCGTCACGAAGTCGGCAGGATCTGCCAGCGTGGCGAAGGGCGGTGTGACCGCTCACTCTTGCCGAGTCGAGTATGTTGACCGGGCGCGCGGGGTGTGTGGCGGGCGGCGCCGTGCGGATGTTTCCAAGATCCTGCCTTGGCACTATCGCGCCGTGCGCCCCTGCTGCGTCTGATCGAGCAGGGTGAGATAGGTATCGAGCTGGGCCGCGCCGGCGAGAAGGTTGCGGCTGCGCACGGTCAGCCGGTCCTGCCAAGAGTCGAGGAAGGCGCGCAACGCGTCCGCCCCGCCCGCCTCGCGCAGCGATTCGATGAACTGCGCGACCTGGCGCAGCAGATACCCGCCTCGGCGCAGCTGTCGTGCGATCTCGGCGTCGCGCACACAGTCCGGTTCGTATCGGCGGTAACCCGTTGCCCGGTCGCGTTCGGGGCGCACGATGCCCGCGGTCTCCCAGGTGCGCAGCGTCGCCGGGTGCACGCCAAGTCGGCGCGCGAGTTCACCCACGGTCAGCGGTCGACCGTGGACCGGGGTCGGTGTCGTGGTGGACAGGCTGCCCAGGGCCATTGCGACCTCGGTGCGGGTGCCGCGTTCGGCGAGCAGCGCGACGTGCGCGGCGTCGATGAGCCGGTAGGCGGACTCGGTATCGCCCTGGTTGGTCGCACGCATGATTTCCATTGCCTGCTGATGTCCGTGGCCACCGCGCAATGCGAGGAAGGCGCGCAGGGCCTGCGCGTGCACGGGCGTGTAGATCCGGTAGCCGGCCTCGCTGCGCTCGGTCGGCGGGAGGATGCCCGCATCGTCGTAGTTGCGGATCGCCTGCGCGGACAAGCCGTGCTCTCGGGCGAGGTCGATGGGCCGCAGATTGCACCTCCGATTGAGGCTTTGATCTCTGAATCTTAGGTAGAAGTCGCCGAAGTTCCACCCGAATCTTCAACGATAGCGTCGAGGGCAGTTCCTTCTGAAAAGGGGTGTTCATGTCCACTACGGCATCACTGCGTGGGATCGGCCGCCAACTCGACGACCCGGCCAGCCTCGGCCGGGCCGTCGATGAACTGCTCGCCGCGCGAACCGAGCCGCCGACCCTGCTCGGCCTCGGCGAGCCGACCCACGGAATCGAGGCGTTCCCATTGCTGCGCAACGAACTCCTCGGCCACGTCGTCGAACGCGGGTATCGGTCGATCGTGCTGGAAATTGATGTCTTCGCCGCGTCCGTTGTCGACGACTACGTCGGCGGGGCAAGGACGGATGTCGATGAGGTGCTCGCGACCGGGTTCAGCCACGGGTTCGGCGCCGTGCCGGGCAATCGCGAACTCGTCGAATGGCTCCGCGCATACAACGCCGACCGCGCGCCGCAGGATCGGGTGCGCTTCTGCGGCTTCGACGCGCCGGTGGAGTACTCCGGTGCGCCGAGCCCGCGACGTGCACTGTCCTCGGCCAACGACTACCTGCCCGCTGGGCTGCGGTCTGAATCTGTCCGCGACCTCGACGCGCTGCTCGGTGCGGACGGGGACTGGACGAACGAGGCGGCCATGTTCGACCCGGCGGCGTCCATCGGGAACTCCGATCGTGCTCGCGCCCTGCGCATCGTCGCCGACGACCTCGCCAGCACGCTGCGCCGCGCGGCACCCGCCCTGCGTCCCGCCGACCCGAACGGCTACGACCACGCCATCGCGCACGCGCGCACCGCCCAGGGCCTGCTGCGTTATCACGCGGCCATGGCCAGCCCCGCACCCGATCGCATCGCGATCCTGCTCAGCGTGCGTGCCGAGATGATGGCCGAGAACCTGCTCGCGATCGTCGCCCAGGAGCAGCGCCGCGGGCCGAGTCTGGTGTTCGCGCACAACGCCCATCTCCGGCGTGCGCAGTCCGCCATATCGGACGGCGAGCACGACCTGAGCTGGGGCAGCGCCGGCGCGCTGGTCGGCCTCACCCTCGGCGAGCGCTACGTGTTCCTGGCAACCGACGCCAATCCCCATAGCGATCCGGGTACCCTCCAAGGCGTGCTGGCCGAGGCGACCACCCGCCGCGCCCTGTTCCCGACACCGGCCCTGCGCGCCGCCCTTGCCCAGCCGCTCGGCACCGGCGAACCGATCCTGACCGGCCACATCCCGCTCACCCCGGCAGACCTGGACGGTGCCGATGCGGTCATCTTCATCACCGATACCGACGGAAAACGGCATCAGTACTGGTAGCAAGTGTTGAACTGCAGCGACTACCCGCAGGAAAGGATTCGCCATGACCAGTTCCCCCGCCGCCCTCATGCGACGCAACCTTCTCGACGTCTTCAACGAACCCGACCCTGCGCGCCGGGCTGCGGCCATCGCCGAGACCTATGCCGAAGATGTGGTCTGGCACGAATCGGACCGAACTGTGCACGGGCGAAAGGACCTCGAACGCCGCGCCGGAGACTTGCGTGCCGAAAAACCGGACTGGGTCTTTCACCCCGCAGGCACCGCGGCGGAGCTCGACGACATCGGCCACCTCGGCTTCCAATACGGCCCTATCGACCAACCACCGGTGGTCCGCGGCATGGACATCGCTCGCACCAGGGATGGTGTCATCGTCGAGCTCTACACCATCGTCACCGAGATCCGTCAGCCGTCCTAGCTCAACGCCGAGATGACCGGACGGGGCTTTCCCGGAGACCCGGCACGAAGCTTGACCGGGACACCCCGATCTATGCGAACATATGTTCGTGTCCGAGTTGGTTCGCCCGCCGCAGCCCCAGGTCAATGGTGCTCGCGCGCGGTCGGGGCGGCCGCGGATCCAGGCGCGGGCCGACGCGTCGATTCTGCACGCGGACCTCGACTCGTTCTATGCCTCGGTCGAACAGCGGGACAATCCTCGGCTGCGCGGGCGTCCGGTCATCGTCGGGGGCGGGGTGGTGCTCGCGGCCAGCTATGAGGCGAAGGCGTTCGGGGTGCACACGCCGATGAATGGCGGTGCGGCGCTTCGGCTTTGCCCGCACGCCATCGTCGTGCCGCCGCGCATGTCGGCCTATGCCGAGGCGAGTAGGGCCGTCTTCGAGGTCTTCCACAACACCACCCCGGTGGTCGAGGGCATCTCCATCGATGAGGCGTTCCTCGATGTGGGCGGGTTGCGGCGGATCGCGGGCGAACCCATCGAGATCGCGCGGCGGCTGCGGGCTGCGGTGCGAGATCAGGTCGGGCTGCCGATTTCGGTCGGCATCGCGCGCACCAAATTCCTCGCGAAGGTGGCCAGCGCGGTCGCCAAACCGGACGGATTACGGCTGGTGCCACCGGAACTCGAACTCGACTTCCTACATCCACTGCCGGTCGAACGACTCTGGGGCGTCGGTGAGGTCACCTCGCGCACCCTGCACGAGCACGGCATCACCCGGATCGGCCAACTTGCCGAACTCGGTGAGGCGCCGCTGCGCTCGATCCTCGGACCTGCCGCCGCCCGGCACCTCTACGCACTGTCCTGGGCCCGCGACCCGCGCCGCGTCGAAACCGGCGTCCGCCGCCGCTCCATCGGAGCCCAACGCGCACTCGGCAGGAGGCACCGGCCGCCCGACGAGATCGAGGCCTACCTGCACGGCCTGACCGACCGCCTCGGCCGCCGACTGCGCGCGGCCGAGCGTGTCTGCCGAACCGTGGTGCTGCGCATGCGTTTCGACGACTTCACCCGTGCCACCCGCTCGCACACCCTGCCCGAGGCGACCGACCACACCGAAACGATCCTGTACGCCGCCCGCGCCCTGCTCGGCACCGCGATGCCCATGATCCAGGAGCGCGGCCTCACCCTGATCGGACTGGCCCTGACCAATCTCGACAATGCCGACGCCGTCCAACTCACCCTGCCCCTGGAACCCCGCGCCAACAACACCCTCGACGCCACCCTCGACGACCTGCGCCGCCGCTTCGGCTCCGCCGCCGTCACCCGCGCCGCCCTCATCGGCCGCGGCGAAGGTCTCTCAGTTCCATTGCTACCGGACTGATTCGGAGCACTCGACTCGGGCGGACACACGGCACGACGGCCGGAAATGTGGTGGCCCGACAGCCCGAACTGGACCGGACGCCACCGCCCGCACCGTGTATCCTCCATGCGGGCCGGTTCGGCGGGGGGTGAGCATCGAACTTCGGAAACCGCGGAAGAACAGGCCCCCAGCCACGCCGCGAACCGAGGAGTTCCGATGCCCTACGCGATACTCGGCCTGATCACCCTGGCCCTGTGGGTCTACTGCCTGGTCGACATCGTCACCTGCCCGGACGCGGGCATCCGTCACCTCCCCAAAATGGGCTGGCTCATCATCGTCATCCTGGTACCGACCGTGGGCGCGCTGCTGTGGTTGTTCGCGGGCCGCCCACTGTACGAGGCCCGCCCGCGAACAACCGCCCGCTACTCCGAATACGACCGCCCCGGCCGCTACGTCCCGCAGAATCCCGACGATGATGAAGCCTTCCTGCGCGGCCTGCGCGAACGCGCCGAAACCCAACGCCGCGAGGCCCGCCGCCAAGAGATAGAGCGTCAGCGCGATCTGGATCGGCGCCGCGAACAGGGCGAGCTGTAATCAGCAGCGGCGCAACGGAATCTACAGTCGCTCTATAATGGTGGCGTTGGCCAGACCGCCCGCTTCGCACATGGTCATCAGCCCGTACCGGCCGCCGGACTGTTCGAGGTGGTTGACCATGGTCGACAGAATGCGGGTACCGGAGGCGCCGAGCGGATGGCCCAGCGCGATGGCGCCGCCGCGGGGGTTGAGTTTGTCGGGGTCGGCGTCGAGGTCGTCAAGCCAGACCAGCGGGACGGGGGCGAAGGCTTCGTTCACTTCGTAGGTGTCGATCTGGTCGATGGTGAGACCTCCCTTGGCGAGCGCTTTGCGGGTGGCGGGGATGACCGCGGTGAGCATCAGCAGCGGGTCGTCGCCGGTGACCGCGAACGAGTGGAAACGGGCTCGCGGGCGCAGCCCGAGGGTCTTGGCCTTGTCTTCGCTCATGATCAGCGCGGCAGAGGCGCCATCGGTGAGGGGTGAGGAGTTGCCGGGAGTGATCGACCATTCGATCTCCGGGAAGCGTGCCTCGAGTTCGTCATCGGCGAAGGCGGGGCGCAGACCGGCCAGCCCTTCGGCGGTGGTGGCCCTGCGGATGGTCTCATCGGCGGTCAGGGTGCCCGCGGGGATGAGCTCATTGTCGAAGCCACCGGCCGCGGCGGTTTCGGCGGCGAGCCGGTGCGAGCGGGCGGCGAAGGCGTCGAGGGTCTCCCGGTCCAGCTTCCAGCGCTGGGTGATGATCTCCGCCGCAATACCCTGTCCGATCAGGCCTTCCGGGAAGCGGTGGGCCAGCGGGCCACGGTTGGCGTCCTTGCCCTGGGCATTGGAGAACATCGGCACCCGGCTCATCGACTCCACGCCACAGGCGATCGCGATGTCATAGGCCCCGGCGATCACGCCCTGCGCCGCGAAATGCGCGGCCTGCTGGCTGGATCCGCACTGCCGGTCGACGGTGGTCGCGGGCACCGACTCCGGGAATCCGGCGGCCAGCACCGCCGTGCGCGAAATATTGAACGCCTGCTCGCCGCTCTGGGTGACGCAACCGCCGATCACATCGTCGACGAGTGCGGGATCGATGCCGGTGCGCTCGAGCAGCGTCTCCAGCACCCCGGCCAGCAGCGTCGCCGGGTGCACATCCGAAAGTCCACCACCGGGTTTCCCTTTACCGGAGGGTGTGCGGACAACGTCGACGATGACTGCCGATGTCATGACGGCTCCTTGCTGTGTCTGCGATCGCCCGTGCGAACGACGATTAACTTATGACACTGTACGTCGAACCGATGCACGTCCGCGACCCCCCGGGTTCGCTCGCCATGCATTCGGACACCTACCCGCCTCCGCGCACGGCTCTCCCCGGCTCGACCTGGATTCGCCGCGGATACGCTGCCCATCGGCACCCGAACTGTCAGCAGCCCCTCAGCGAAAACGCTTGGGGCGCTTGTCCATCAGGCGCAGGATAAGGGGGGTGAAGATGAGTTGCATGGCCAGTTCCATCTTGCCGCCGGGGACGACTATGCAATTGGGGCGGGACATGAAGGAGTCGTGCAGCATCGACAGCAGGTAGGGAAAGTCGATCACCTTGGGATCGGCGAACCGGATGACGACGAAACTTTCATCGGCGGTAGGGATGGTGCGGGCGATGAAGGGGTTGGAGGTGTCGACGGTGGGGACGCGCTGGAAGTTGACGTAGGTGTGGGAGAACTGGGGGCAGATGTATTTCACGTAGTCGGGCATGCGGCGCAGGATCGTATCGATCACGGCCTCACTGGAGTAGCCGCGTTCGGTCTTGTCGCGGATCACCT
Source organism: Nocardia sp. CA-119907 (assembly GCF_050955995.1). Taxonomy (NCBI): domain Bacteria; kingdom Bacillati; phylum Actinomycetota; class Actinomycetes; order Mycobacteriales; family Nocardiaceae; genus Nocardia; species Nocardia sp. CA-119907. Next base: position 4,367,901 of record NZ_CP192091.1, on the reverse strand, counting down.
TCTGGGTCCATTCGAGATTGACGATCGGCACCACCCCGACCAGCAGATCCGCATATTGCGCGACATTCACCGTATCGGTCACGGCAGCGCCGTGCAGGCCTTCGTAGAACAGCAGATCACTGCCGGGCGTCAGGTCCTCCCAAGGCGTGAACGTGCCAGCGGGTTGCCCATAGGGCTTGGCCTCGAACTCGTCGTGGAGGTATTTGCGCACCGAGCCGACACCGGTCTCACCGTAATCGCGGAACAGTGTCTCGAGCTCTTTCAGCAGATTCGCCTCCTCGCCGAAATGCGAGAAGGTGCGGTTGTGGTTCTGCTCCGCCTCGGCCATCGCGAGTTTCATCTCGTTGCGGTCGTAGCGGTGGAACGAATCGCCTTCCACGACCACCGCACTGATGCCTTCACGGCGGAATATCTCCTGGAATGTCCGCGTGACACTGGTCGTTCCCGCACCGGATGATCCGGTGATGGCGACGACGGGATGCTTGACCGACATGGCGCCTCCTCGATTGCCGGACAATATTCAATATGTGGGGCATTCAGCGCCCGGCCGGACGGAACAGCGACCGGGAACCGAACAGTGAGCTGTCGAAACTGGGCCCTTCCTCGGGCTCGCGGTGATAGCGCTCGATCCGCTCGACCTCATTGCGCGAACCGAAGATCAGCGGCACCTGCTGGTGCACCTGCTCCGGCGGCACCTCGAGCACCCGATCGCCGCCCGTGGTCGCCCATCCCCCGGCCTGTTCGACGATATAGGCGATCGGATTCGCGCCGTACAGCAGCGAGACCCGCCCCGGCCGCCGGGTGTCGTACGGGTACAGATACACCCCACCACGGGTCAGAATGTGGAAGGTATCCGCGACCAGCGACGCGACCCAGCGCATATTGAAATCCCGCCCGCGCGGCCCGTCCACCCCGTCGAGGCATTCGTGCACATACCGGCGCACCGGCCGCTCCCAGAACCGCTCATTGGCCGCATTGATCGCGAAACCCGAAGTGTCCTCCGGAATTCGCATTCGCGGATGGGTCAGCACGAACGCCCCGATCTCCCGATCGAGGGTGAATCCGTCGACGCCGCTGCCGGTGGTGAGCACCAGCATGGTCGCCGGTCCGTACAGAGTGAATCCGGCACAGACCTGGCGCACCCCCGGTTGCAGGAAATCATCGGCACTCGGGGGGCCGCCATCCGAGGCGCGCAATATGCTGAAGATCGTTCCGACAGGCAGGTTTACATCGATATTGGAAGATCCGTCCAACGGATCGAAGGCAAGCAGATATTTGCCGCGCCGGTGCGTGTCCGGCACCGGATGGACATCGGTCATCTGCTCGGACAACAGCGCCGACAGATGCCCCGTCCATTGGGTCTCGGCCACCATGATGTCATTGGCGATGGCGTCGAGCTTGCGGTGCACTGTCGGCGGCAGATTGTCCGGCTCGGCGGCGCCGAGGGAGCCGACGATGGCTCCCCTGGTCACCTGGTTGGCGATGATCTTCGTCGCGGTCGCGACGACATTCACCAGAGCGGAGAATTCACCGGACGATCCGGGATGCCGGTGTTCCTCCTCGATCGTGTATCGGGTGAGGGTCTTCAGTCCTTCTGGCATGGGTTCTCGATCTCGTCACGCGGGCGCCCTGGCGGTCGGCCCATCCGGCTGCTGTTCTGCCCGGTCGGATCGGCCGCACTCGCGGGGCCCTGCGTGCTCACGCAAGCTACCGCCTCCGGGTTCGTCGTTCGCGCCGCCGAACACACTGCTGCCGTAGACATCCCGGTCGGTCAGCGTGATCAGATCGGTCTTGGTGAGCGGTCGCCGCAGCTCGACCAGCCGCTTGGCCTGCCGTAACCGGCAGCGGTCCAGGGCATTGCGCACACTGCGCGCATTGGAGAATCGAGGTCTGCTCATCCGCAGTGCGAGATATTCACCGAAGGCGGCGGATCCGGTGTCGTCGAAGCGGAAGTTGTCGCGCGCCACCATGAGTTCGGCGATGCGGACGAGTTCGTCGTGAGTGTAGTCACTGAATTCCAGATGATGGGCCACCCGCGAGGACAGTCCCGGGTTGGCGGAGAAGAATTTCTCCATCCGATCCGGATACCCCGCGAAGATCACCACCAGGCTGGTGCGTTCGCTTTCCATTTCCTGCAGCAGGATTTCGATGACTTCCTGACCGTAGTCGCGTTCGTTCTCCGGGCGGAACAGGTAGTACGCCTCATCGATGAACAGCACTCCCCCGGCCGCCTTGGCGAGGGCTTCCTTGGTCTTGGGTGCGGTGTGCCCGATGAACTGGCCGACCAGATCATCGCGAGTCACCGTGTGCACCTTGGGTTTGCGGATATAGCCGAGCGCGTGCAGCATCTGCGCCATCCGCAACGCGACGGTGGTCTTACCGGTGCCGGGGCCCCCGGTGAAGCTCATGTGCATCGTCGGCCGGGACGCTTGCAGGCCGAACCGCTCCCGGGCCCGATCGATGAGCAACAGCGCCGCGATCTCGCGCACCCGCCGCTTCACATTCGCCAATCCGACCAGTTCGGCATCGAGCCTGGTCAATACGTCCTCGACATCACTGCCCGCGATATCGGTGGTCAGATCCAGTACGGCGTCCTCGGCCAGCACCTCGTCCGGTGGTGCGTCCGCGGGCACCGCTCGCACCGGTCTGCCGTCGTCGACGCCGGGCCGGTGCAATCGGAAACCGCTTGCCGCGCTCGACCTTTCAGCCGCCATAGCGGGTACCCGGCCGTTCGTCGGTGGCATACGGGCGCAGTCCGTAGATCTGCCGTCGGTCCGGGCCTTCGGTGCGGGTCAGCAGGAAGCCGGGTTCATCGGCGGGGCGCTGCACCAGAAAGCTCAATGCGGTGGTCTGCCTGCCGTAGCGGGCATCGTAGGCAAGGACCCGAATGTAGTGCCGCGGAAAGGTATTGCGACAGGCGTCGATCTCGGCGAGCACGCCGTCGGGCTCGTCGAGATCGAACAGCGGCAGCCCCCACATCTCCCAGTAGGCGTTGCGGGGGTGCGGATCATCGGTGTACTCGATGGACACCGGCCAGTTGTTGAGCAATGCGTAGCGCACCTGGGCCGCGATGTCGGCATCGGTGAACTCGGGCAGGTAGGAGAAGGTTCCGTGACGCAGATACATGGGAAGGTCCTGTCGTTCAGCGGCTGGCCGTCGGCACGGCATCCGGTGCGTCGGTGGAGGTGTAGTCGAAGGTGACATCGCCCCAGGTCGAGAGCGCGACATCGAGTGGGCGGCAGATCTCGGCGGCCTTGCGCAGCACCTCCGGACCTTCCTTCAGCAGGTCGCGACCCTCGTTGCGGGCCTTGACAACCGCCTCCAACGCCACCCGATTGGCCTCCGCGCCCGCGGCGATGCCGAGCGGGTGCCCGATGGTGCCGCCGCCGAACTGCAAGACCACATCATCGCCGAAAAGGTCGAGCAGCTGGTGCATCTGCCCGGCGTGGATGCCCCCGGATGCGACCGGCATGACTCCACCCAGACTCGCCCACTCCTGATCGAAGAAGATACCGTTGCCCGGGTTGGTCGGGATGTGGTTCTCCCGCAATGTGTCGTAGAAGCCCCTGGTCGTCGCCGGATCACCCTCCAGCTTGCCGACCACGGTGCCCGCGTGCACATGATCGACGCCGATCAGCCTGCACCACTTCGCCAGCACCCGGAAGCTCACGCCGTGGGTCTTCTGCCGGGTGTAGGTGGAGTGCCCGGCCCGATGCAGGTGCAGCAGCACACCGTTGCGCCGTGCCCAGTGCGACATCGACTGCATGGCGGTGAATCCCACGGTGAGGTCCATCATGATCACGATGCTGCCCAGTTCCTTGGCGAACTCGGCGCGCTCGTACATCTGCTCCATCGTCGCGGCGGTGACATTGAGATAGTGGCCCTTGATCTCACCGGTTTCGGCCACCGCGCGGTTGACGCCCTCCATGGCGAACAGGTACCGGTCGCGCCAGCGCATGAACGGCTGGGAGTTGATGTTCTCGTCGTCCTTGGTGAAGTCCAGGCCGCCCTTGCACGCCTCGTAGATCACCCGCCCGTAATTGCGCGCGGACAGACCGAGTTTCGGCTTCACCGTCGCACCGAGCAGTGGCCTGCCGTATTTGTTGAGGTACTCGCGCTCCATGACGGTGCCGTGCGGCGGGCCCTGGAAGGTCTTGACGTAGGCCACCGGAATCCGCATATCCTCCAGGCGCAATGCCAGCAACGGCTTGAATCCGAAGACATTGCCGATGACCGAGGAGGTGAGGTTGGTGATCGACCCCTCCTCGAACAGGTCGAGATCGTAGGCGACATAGGCGAAGTACTCCCCTTGGCGGCCGGGCACCTCATCGATGCGATAGCACTTGGCCTGGTAGCGATCGTGCGCCGTGAGACGGTCGGTCCACACGACAGTCCAAGTGGCCGTTGAGGATTCACCCGCTACGGCGGCCGCGGCCTCGATCGGGTCGACGCCCTTTTGCGGGGTGACGCGGAAGACGGCCAGGACGTCGGTATCTTTGGGGACATAGTCCGGCGCGTAGTAGCCCATCGAAGCGTAGGAGTGCACACCCGGATCCCAGCGGTTCGGTTCGGTTACCTCGGTCATCATTCCTCCGCTCCGGGTGAACGCCTGATGAGTTCAAGGATGACCGCGGTGTTAACGACAAACAATTTGATTGTTTCTCGGAATACTCAACGGATTCATAGGGTTTGATACCGTCGAATTGTGGGTATGGTGAGTGCGGCTCGGATGGAAACATTCCTGGCCGTGGCCCGGCAGGGCAGCATCCGCCGCGCGGCCACCCAGCTGCACATCACCGAGGCCGCGGTGTCCGCGGCTGTCGCCCATATCGAAAAGCAGCTCGGCGCGAAGCTCATCGCGAAGTCCGGACGTGGTATCGCGCTCACCGAGGCGGGGCGCATCTACTCCGAGTACTGCCGCACCATCCTCGGCCTCATGAAGGAGGCCACCGCGGCCGTTCGGCGCGCCGAAACCGGCAAGCTCCGGATCGGCGTCGTCGCCACCGCGGGTGAGTACGTGCTGTTGCGGCTGCTCGCGTCCTTTCGCAATCGCTATCCGGATATCGAACTCAGCCTGTCCGTGCACCCACGCGACGTGCTGTTCCTCGAATTGCACCACCACGAAACCGATCTCGTCATCGCGGGCCGCCCACCCCGCGACACCGGATTGGTCATCCGGGCCCGCCGCCCCAGTCAGCTCGTCGTCGTCGGCGCCCCCGGCTGCCCGGACCCGCTGCGCAGCACCTGGCTGCTGCGCGGCCGCGGATCCGGCACCCGCGACGCCACACTCAGCCTCATAGACCGCCTCGAAATCGCCCCGCCCACCCTGACTCTGGGCAGCCACGGCGCGGTCCTCGCCGCCGCCCGCGAAGGCCTGGGCGTCACCCTCATCCACAGTGACGCCCTCACCCAGGACTTGGAATCCGGTCTGCTGCAGGTACTCCCGGTGGACGGCACCCCCATGGACCGCCCCTGGCACGCCATCACCACCCGCACCCCCACCCCGACGACGCGCCTGTTCCTCGCCCACATCCTCGATCCCGCCGAGGTCGGCCCGCACGCCTTCCATGTCGGTTAGCTCCGGCACTCGCGGACCGCGCGGTCGATGCGCCGCAGCCGCTGATCCGGCAGGTGCACCAGCCGCGGCCGGTGCTCGGGCCGAATGCAAATGAACGCATGCCAACCGCGACATACCCCCGGGACCGTGTTGACGGTACGGCTGCATGCAGAGGCAGCGCCGGACTTCGGCAACGTCCTTGTCGTACAACGTCTTCCGAAATTATGGGGTACTGTCTGCGGGCCCGGCTGCTCGGGACAGTGTCGTCGTACTCCGGAATCGAGGCAAGCGCATGAACCACAAGCTCTGGTTGCTCGGGCGGTCCGCCACGGTCGGTGCTCATATGCTGGGCGAGAAGATCACCCGACCGAAGGCGCGGTCCGTCGACGATGTCCCGGTTTCCGGCGAAGAAATCGCTCCCGAGTGGCTGACGGCTGTCCTCTGCCGCGATGTTGCCGATGCCGAGGTGCTGTCGTTCGACACGTCCAACGGCAGCCGCGGCACGTCCACCCGGGTCGCGATCCGAGTCGAGTACAACGACGCGGGCACCCAGGCGGGCCTGCCCACGGAACTGTTCGCGAAGACGACCACGGCCTTCAGCCAGCGCATACTGCTCGGCGGCGGAAAGATGATCGAGGGGGAAACCCGCTTCTTCCGAGACTTCCGGCCGCGAGTCGAGATGGAGGCCCCGATCGGCTACTGGGGCGCCTCCGAGCCGTCGTCGTGGCGGTCGATCGCGCTGATGGAGGATATCGTCGCAACGCGCGGTGCGGTGTTCAGCGAGCCGACTGCTCCCATCGCCCGCGACCAGATGGAAGATCTGATCCGCAATCTCGCCCGGTTGCACGGCACGTTCTGGGAGGACTCGTCTATCGCTGTCCTCAACACCCCGGCCTACATGCTCGACGCTTATCTCGCTGCGATCGATATGAAGAAGCGCTGTGAGGTAGGCCTGCGCCGGGCAGAAGAGGTCGTTCCCGATGCCTTGCACGGGCAGAGCGAGCGGTTGTGGGCGGGGGTCGAGCGGGCCGTCGCGATCGCGACCAACGACGTTCCCGCGACCTTGTTGCACGGCGACCCGCACATCGGGCAAACCTACCTGACTCGCGCCGGACGAATGGGATATGTCGACTGGCAAGTGGTGATGCGTGGCGGGTGGGCGCACGATTTCGCCTATGCCGTCAACTCCGGCTGTGAGCCCGAGGACCGGCGTGCCTGGGACCGCGAACTGTTGGAGGCATACCTGGACGAGCTCGGACACGCCGGCGGCAAGGTGCCGTCGTTCGACGACGCCTGGCTGCTGTATCGGCAGCAGTCCATGTTCGCCTATGCGGCATGGGCTTTCACGATCGGCCGTGCGGCTTATCAACCCGAGATGCAATCGACCGAAACATGTCTGACGCTGTTGAAGCGCATCACCACCGCGATCGACGATCACGATTCGTTGGGAGCCCTCGGCGTCTAATCCCCTCGGGCGGGGTTCGGTTACCCAGGTCGGCAGGAGCAGCGGCTCGGCACAGCGCAGTGCCACAGCAACCTGCAAATACGAACAGTCTGGAGTCTTCTTCTTGAGTACGACGCAGTCCCAGGTGCGCCCACAGATGTGCCCGGTCGTCCACGGCTCGCCGATCGATTCCGACGGCCCGCGAATACCGCTGCACTCCCCGGAGTTCGCCGCCGATCCGCACCGTGTATACCGTGAAATGCGGAGACAGTACGGCTCTTTGGCGCCGGTCGAATTGGCACCCGGCGTGCCCGCGACGCTGGTGATCGGCTACAGCGCCGCGGTGCGAATCCTCAACGATCCCGATCACTTCCCTGCCGACCCGCGTGCCTGGCAGACGACGGTCCCCTCCGACTGTCCGATCCTTCCGCTGCTGGAGTGGCGGCCCATGGCCAGCAGAAGCACCGGGACCGACTTCGTGCGGTATCGGCAGGCGATCACCGCGAGCATCGACGCGGTGGATCTCTACGCCATGCACGACATCGTCGAGGACATCGCGACCCCCCTGATCAACAGCTTCTGCCAGGCGGGCCGCGCGGAGCTGATCAGCCAGTACGTGTACCCGCTGGTGTTCGAAGTCGTCAATTCGATGCTGGGCTGCCCGCCGGAGATCGGGCAGCAGGTCGCCGCCGGCACCGCCGCGTTGCTCGAGGGGGTCGATGCCGAAAAAGGCAGCCAGATGCTCGGCGCGGCACTGATGAATCTAGTGACCCTCAAACGAACGGAGCCCGGAAACGACATCACCTCGGTCCTGCAGCAGCATCCGGCCGCTCTGGACGATGTGGAGGTCTCCCATCACGTATCGCAGGTCTACGGCACGGGCATCGAGTTCGAACTGAACCTGATCGTCAACACTCTCCTGCTGATCCTCACCGACGATCGTTTCGGTGACAGTGTCCTGGGCGGGAATCTGTCCTCGCGGGAGGCCTTGGATGAGGTGTTGTTCGATGACCCGCCGCTGGCGAACCTGCTGATCACCTACCCTCGCCAGCCGATCCTCGTCGACGGCGTGTGGCTGCCTGCCAACCAGCCGGTCGTCATCAGCATGGCCGCCTGCAACAACGACCCCGCCATCCGCACCGACGACCTGACAGGCAATCGCTCCCACCTGGCTTGGGGCATCGGCCCACACGCCTGCCCCGCGCAATCCCTTGCCTATTTGATCGCTCAGGATGCCATCGACCAACTCCTCGATGCCCTGCCCGAGATCCGGCTCGACAAACGGGACGGCACGCCGACCTGGCGGCCGGGGCCATTCCACCGGGCACTGACGGAACTGCCCGTCACCTTTCCGCCCGCCTCTCCTTTGAACGCGAACATCGAACCCGTACGTCCACCCGACCCGCACGCAGCCAGACGCTAGTGGGTGATGTACGGGTACGCCTCTGCCGCTACGGGTGAGCCCACCGCTCGTACCGATCGATCGAGCTTCAGGCAGCGGGAAGGGTTGGGCGGTGGAGTCCGGGGTTACGACACCCGGACTCCACCCAACTGGCGATCGACTGATCGCGCAGGCTGTCGGCGGAAATTCACCGTTGCGATGATTGTTGCCCAAATACCGGCTCAACAGCATGTTTCCCTGTTACGAGCCCGTGAATATCGTGTTCCCAGACGGCCCGATTTCCCGTCCAGGTTCTCTCGGCGCGCACCGCCACGCCTGACCCTGCCCGACGAGGGCGCGCCGCTGTGCCAGACTGGCGCGCATGACCGGTGGGGAAGGGTTGATCACCAATGTGTCCGATACCGCGCGGTGGGTGGCCGCCTACCGGGCAACCGAGACGGTGCGTGCGGACGCGCTGTTCCGCGATCCACTCGCGCAACGGCTGGCCGGGGAGCGCGGCCATGCCATCGTCGCGGCCGCACCGCGGATCATGCGCGGCGGGTGGGCGGTGGTCACCCGGACCAAACTCATCGATGACCTGATCGCGACCGCTATCAGTGAGGGCTGCGACCGGGTGCTCAATCTCGCGGCCGGACTCGACACCCGCCCCTACCGACTGGACCTGCCCGCGGATTTCGTCTGGGTGGAGGCCGATCTGCCCGCCCTGACCACCGAGAAGGAAGCCGCCCTCGCGGACGAGAAGCCGCACTGCACCCTGATCCGCCGCGGCGTCGACCTCGCCGATCCGGCCGCGCTGTCAAATTTCCTGGACGCGGCCCTCGGCTCGTTGGGACCCGAAAACTCTCCCGCCACAAAGGCTTTGGTGCTCACCGAAGGCTTGCTCATGTACCTCGACGAGGAAACGGTCCGCACCATGGCCGCCGCCCTCACCCGGCCGGAGATCAGCTGGTGGGTCATGGACATCACCGTGGCGATGCGGCGCATGCGCGCCAGTTCGATGTTCGTGAACGCGCCACTGAAATTTGAACCGAGCAATGGCATCGCCTACTTCGAGGAGTTCGGCTGGCAGCCCCGGGAGGTCGAACATCTGCTCGTGCACGCCCGCAAATTCCACCGCGCCCCCTGGTACCTACGCCCCTTCACCTACCTCCCCCAGCCCGACCCGCGCCGACCGGGCCGCAACCCCTGGTCGGGAATCATTCGCTACCAGCGCGGCCAGCCTACGGATCAGAACTGACTGTGCTGGGAGTCGAAGGTCAGGATGCGGCCGCCGAGCAGGATCTGGCAGCCCGCGACCAGGGTGGTCGGGTGGTTCGGCATCGCCCGGATCCACTCCTGATGCCCCGGCATCCTGATGTAGGTACCGTTGGCCGACCCCTGGTCGATCGCGGTCACCTCCCACTCGACCAGTCGTATTTCCACATGCGCCCGCGACATTCCTCCCGACTGGTCCGGTAACCGAATCGGACGCGCACCGCGCCGCACCGCCGCGGCATGTTCGGGTTCCCGCCCGAGGACGATGTCATTGTCGAGCACGAACGATGTCCCGTCATCGAGCATCAGCAACCCGAGCGGCGGGCGAATCCCCTCGGTCAGCACACAGGTCAACTGATCCATCCGAATCCCGCACACCGCGCAGAACGACACTCGCGGGTCGTTCAGATGCTGCCGCGAACACATGAACCCCCGAACCACGACTCCGCCGCTATCGGGCATCACCACCGGAACCACCCCGCGCGTGCGAACCGGCACCGGAATCGGGACATTCGGCACCAACGTATCGGTGTCGAACTCCGGATCGGGCCAGGATTCCGAACTAGGGCGAGCATCCTCCCCCACCTCGTCAACCTTCCGAAGCCCAACCGGTTGCCCCACCCGGACGACCGATGGCGCCACCACCCCGTCGCCCGTCTCGTCCGATTCCGCTGACTGCGAAGTACGTGCGGCGCGCGACTTCGGTGCAGCCGTCCCACGATCGGCCGCAGGCGAGCCGAACCAGAGCACCGCCCCAGCGCCCGGCGCGATCCCCGCATCCAGCCCGGCGATACCGCGCCCCGGTAGCGCGCTCGTCCCGTCCTCGTCCACGAGCAACCCCACCCCGACATCGGGTGCCGGAATCACCACCCTATCCACGGTGAATCCGGCATCCCTGCCGTGCAGCACCTCCGCGCGATCCGAGTTCTCCAACACCGCTGTCACCCCGCCGTGCAGGAACAACGCCACCCCGTCCGCACTCGGTGTGATCACCCCGAACTCCACCTGATCCTCGTTGTCCAGGTTCATCAACCACGTGGTGGCAAGGCGTGCGAACATGCGTCCGGTGCGTGGTGTCTCCTCGGCGCCGGCCTCCCGCACCAGCCCGAGTAGCGCCGTCATCGTCCGGCCCGCGGGCGATTCGGCACTTGCCGCGATATCGGCGCGGTGGGCGACCACAACGACTACCCCATCGGCATTCGCGATCAGATGCGTACCACCCGGCAGCACCTCGAGCTGCGGATCGGTCACAGGAATCGACCACCCCGGAACCGCCACCGATGGAACACCGCACGCATCGGCCCGTTCACAATGAGCCAGAACACGATCCAGGTAGTGGTGAACTGGATGAGGAACGCAGTCAGCGAGGGGTGCAGCGCTCGCGGGAGCACGATGGTCGTGTAATGCACGAGGACCCACATCAGCGCCGCCTCGTTGACGATCGTCCAGAAGCCGAACAGTGTCGGCCAATCCTTCTCCCACCGGAACTGCTGCAGGAAATGGTAGAGCAACTCCCACAGCACGCCTACAAGCACGGTCGCGAGCAACACCGACAACGTCACGCGATACGCCTGCCCCAGTGATAGCGAGCCGGTCGGCAGCACCGGGGTAATGATCACCGCGACAAGGAATCCCAGGATGCCGAGTGCGAGTATGCGGGTCTGTATCCGCCCGTTCAAGGTGAGCAGCATCGTTCAGATCTTCTTGTTCGTCGCCCACAGCCACCATTGCCGGGTCGAGCGCAGCGGCCCCATGCGTTGGCAGAATCCCAGCGCCGCAAGATCGTCCGCGATCTCCTGCGCCGCGATCTGCAAGCCGAGGAAGGTATCCACCCCCGGAAAAGGACCACCCAGCGTCGCGCTACCAGATGCATAGATGCGTCCGCTGCCACTTCGCGTGCCGATCAATTCGAAGGTGGTCGCCACATCCATCCGCCCCACCGGATTACGCCCGGCCCCAGCGTGATCCAGCAGATCCGCCAACAAGCGATGCTCGCGCACATCGGCCTCCAACCCGGTGCAGTCGATGATGTAATCCGCGGCGATATCGAATGGCTGGGTCGGCGGCGCGAACGGCAGCGGCGCGGTCGGATCCGGCACGATGGTCGTGATCACCCCACCCCGGCCGGGTGCGGGCCGCAGATCACGCGCCGTGCCCGCCATCACCTGATACCAGCCCTGCTTGCGGCCGCGCCGCAATTGCTCCTGCCAACCGTCGCGGATGGGGGTGCTGGTGCCACCCATCTCCTGGTAGGCCCGCGCGCGCTGGTCTCCTTGCAGTGTGCGCATTTTCGCCTTGAGCTGCCCGCCCCACACCGACTTCGGATAGTTGAATCCCTGATAGGACCAGCCGTCCCCGGACCTGCGGCGGTTGAACAGGTTCGTCCCCTGCGTCTTGCCCACATAGTGGCGGAACAGGTGCAGGATCCGAGTATCGAGTTGAAGCTGGTCGCGATCGTCGATAATTCGCTGCAACACTCGGCTGGCAACGATCCCGCTACCGCGAATCATCACGGTGCACGGCCTGCGCTGCAGGGCCTGGTAAACGTGCTCATGCGGTTCGTAGGCATTGACCACCCGCGTCGGGTCGCGATACTTCTCTCGGTATTCCTGCAGATCGGGCAGCAACTTCAGTCCCGGATACCCAACAGCCACATGGGCATACGTACTGCGGAACGCGATCCGCTTGGTCGGTGTCGCACCGACAGGCGGGGTGAGGATGGTGAAATATCCACCGCCGTACCGCTTGCGCACCATGCGTACCTGCCCCTTGTGCAACGATCCAGCATACCCGATCCGATGGAACTCGCGCTCCATCGAAACGAACGCCTGCCCGGCCCTTGGCGTGTAGTAATTGGCGAAGATCGGCTCGGTGAACACATTCCACAGCGGCCGGATCGTTTTCTCCGCCAAGGCCTCGCGCACCGCATAGGACGGAAACCCCCAGATATTGTCCGGCGTCGACGCCGAATCACTGCGCAACCGCTCTCCGCGCGGAATCTGCGACACCCGCGTCAGATATTCATACGACGACCACGGCACCTCCTGCGGCCCGAGCACCGCCATCGATGCCGCCGCGACGCCGTAGATCCGCAGGGTGTCATAGGTGACGAAGGACCCGATACCGCTGCCGATCGTCACGAACGGAACATCCACCACCGGAATACCCGCCCGGCCCACCATCTCATCGGTCCACACGTCGGTTTCGACGAGCTCCCGGGTGATATCTCCCCGCATTTTCGGGATGCTACCGGCCGGGACTTAGCAATGGCTTTCGATTACCTTGTCCGACGCGCACCACCGATCTGCGCCAACCTGCCACGCCGCGTCCCCTCGCGGACGTACCATCCCTGCGTGGCCGACGCGAATCGTTCCACCCCGCTGCGGGTTCTCGTCTACAGCAACGACGCCGATACCCGGCGCCAAGTGATGCTGGCACTGGGCAGACATCCGCACCCCGAATTTCCCACCTTCGAATACCTCGAGGTGGCGACCGCCCCCGTGGTCATCGAGCAGATGGACGCGGGCGGTATCGACCTGGCCATCCTGGACGGGGAATCCGCCCCGGCCGGCGGTCTCGGCATCGCCAAACAGCTCAAGGATGAGATCGACCAGTGTCCACCGGTTCTGGTGCTGACCGGTCGCCCCGACGACGCCTGGCTCGCGAACTGGTCGCGCGCCGAGGCAGCGGTGTCGCATCCGATCGATCCGATCCGGCTCACCGAGGCCGTTGTCGCGGTGCTCCGCAATCGCACCGCGGCCTGACCGAATTTCGCTGGTAGGCCCGAGTAGATACGTCATGCCCGCGCCTTTCGGACGCGGGCACTCGAATGTCACGTGACGGGGCGATCGCTTAGCGATCCCGCGGATCGGATTACCCCCGATTCAGTCATAAATAGCAGTCCCGTTTTCGATCAAACACCCTATTCGAATGAACGGTCGACTCTTCGCGTCGGTTGTAGGCTGTGCCGTAGCTCACATGGGCGCGAGCCTCGATATGACAGACCCGCGCGGTGCGAGCAGGCCATGAGGCGAGTCTGACCGAGGCGGACAACGACGTCAGCCCGCCTCGGAAGCTGCCGTCATTCCGACGCCGACCAGCACAACTCCGGCGCCGTCGGGGGAAATGACGCCCAACCGCCAGCTACAGCTCGCAAGGAGGGGAAGTGCAGTCGTGAATATCGAGATGCCCACTCTGGTCCTCGGCGCGGTCGCCGCCGCATTCGCGGTTTTCTCCATCATCCTCTCGGCCCTCGTCGGCCCGAAACGACGCAACCGGGCCAAACAGGAGGCCTACGAGTGCGGCATCGAACCGACACCGCACGCCGTCGCGGGCGGGCCGGGAAACGTTACCGGACAACGCTTTCCGGTGAAGTACTACCTCACCGCGATGCTGTTCATCATCTTCGACATCGAGATCGTGTTCCTCTACCCGTGGGCTGTCCACTTCGATGCGCTCGGTCTCTTCGGTCTCGCCGCGATGGCGCTGTTCATCTTCAACGTCTCCGTGGCCTACGCCTACGAATGGCGCCGCGGCGGTCTCAGCTGGGACTGATCCCTGGCCCGCAAGGCATCAACGCCCGACGGACATACGCACAGTGGAAGTGAGAGTTAGTCGAACATGGGTCTCGAGGAAAAACTGCCCAGCGGCTTCCTGCTGAGCACGGTCGAAGATTTCGCCGGATACCTGCGCAAGGGCTCACTGTGGCCCGCCACCTTCGGTCTGGCCTGCTGCGCCATCGAGATGATGGCCACCGGCGCCGGACGTTTCGATATCGCCCGCTTCGGTATGGAGGCCTTCCGCGCCTCACCGCGGCAGGCCGATCTGATGATCGTCGCGGGCCGGGTCAGCCAGAAGATGGCACCGGTGCTGCGCCAGGTCTACGACCAGATGACCGAACCGAAATGGGTGCTGGCCATGGGCGTTTGCGCGTCCTCGGGTGGCATGTTCAACAACTACGCCATCGTGCAGGGCGTGGACCATGTGGTGCCGGTCGACATCTACCTGCCCGGCTGCCCGCCCCGCCCGGAAATGCTGTTGAACGCCATCCTGACCCTGCACGCGAAGATTCAGGAGATGCCGCTCGGCGTCAATCGCGAAGAGGCCATCCGCGCCGCCGAAGCGGCCGCGCTGGCGTCCACGCCGACCATCCGGATGGAGGGTCTGCTGCGATGACCTTCGATACCCCCGACAACACCGAGACCAGGACACCGCACGAGTTCATCGACGCCGCGGCCACCGCCGGTCCGGAAGGCACACCGCCGGAACCGGATTCGCCACCGGCCGAGGTGATCGGTGTGCGGCGCGGCATGTTCGGCGTCAGCGGTACCGGCGACACCTCCGGGTACGGCCGCCTGGTCCGCCCGGTGACACTGCCCGGCAGCACCCCCGCGCCCTACGGCGGCTATTTCGACGAGATCGTCGGCGAACTGCACGCCGCCCTCGGCGCGGTCGACACCCGCTGGGAGAGCGTCATCGAGAAGGTGATCGTCTTTCGCGGCGAACTCACCCTGCACGTGCGCCGCGAACACCTCGTCACCGTCGCCACGGCATTGCGTGACACCGCCGCACTGCGTTTCGAGCTCTGCCTCGGCGTGAACGGCGTGCACTATCCCGAGGACGCGGGCCGCGAATTGCACGCGGTGTATCACCTCATGTCCATCACGCACAACCGGCGCCTGCGCATCGAAGTCTCGGCACCGGACGCAGACCCGCATATCCCGTCGCTGTTCGGCGTGTATCCGACCACCGACTGGCATGAGCGGGAAACCTACGACTTCTTCGGCATCCTCTTCGACGGCCACCCCTCGCTGACTCGCATCGCGATGCCCGACGACTGGCGTGGCCACCCCCAGCGCAAGGACTACCCGCTCGGCGGGATCCCGGTCGAGTACAAGGGCGCGCGCATTCCGCCGCCCGACGAGCGGAGGGCGTACAAGTAATGAACGACATCGACACCCGGCCCGGCGTCAACAACGACACCGGGCCCGACCCCGCTGGCAAGCCGAAGTCGGAACCGACCGTGGTGACGGTGGCCGGCCAGGACTGGGACGCGGTCACCGAAACCCTCGACGGCGCAGGCGAAGAGCGCATCGTCGTCAATATGGGCCCACAGCATCCCTCCACACACGGCGTGCTCCGGCTGATTCTCGAGATCGAGGGCGAAACGGTCACCGAGGCCCGCTGCGGCATCGGCTACCTGCACACCGGCATCGAGAAGAATCTCGAATTCCGCAACTGGGCTCAGGGCACCACCTTCGTGACGCGGATGGACTACCTCTCGCCCTTCTTCAACGAGACGGCCTACTGCCTCGGCGTCGAACGGCTGCTCGATATCGAGGATCAGATTCCCGAGCGCGCCACCATCGTTCGCGTCATGCTCATGGAACTCAATCGGATCTCCTCACATCTGGTGGCGCTCGCGACCGGCGGCATGGAGTTGGGTGCACTCACCCCGATGCTGTTCGGTTTCCGGGAACGCGAACTGATCCTGGACGTCTTCGAGACCATCACCGGCCTGCGCATGAACCACGCGTACATCCGGCCCGGCGGTCTGGCCCAGGACCTGCCCGATGACGGTGTCACCAAAGTCCGTGAGCTGCTTGCGCTTTTGCCCAAGCGGCTGCGCGATATGGACCATCTGCTCACCCAGAACCCGATCTGGAAGGCGCGCACCCAGAATATCGGCTACCTGGATCTCACCGGCTGCATGGCGCTCGGCATCACCGGTCCGGTGCTGCGCTCCACCGGTCTGCCGCACGATCTGCGCAAGGCCGCGCCGTACTGCGGTTACGAGAACTACGAATTCGATGTTCCCACCACCACCGGCTGTGACTGCTACGGCCGCTACTGGATTCGGGTGGCGGAGATGAAGGAGTCGCTCAAGATCGTCGAGCAGTGCCTGGACGGACTGCGGCCCGGCCCGGTGATGGTGGACGACAAGAAGATCGCCTGGCCCGCCGATCTGCAGCTGGGCCCGGACGGACTCGGCAACTCCCCCGAGCACATCGGCCGCATCATGGGCACATCCATGGAGGGACTCATTCACCACTTCAAACTCGTCACCGAGGGCATCCGGGTTCCGGCGGGACAGGTGTATGTGGCCGTCGAATCGCCGCGTGGCGAGCTCGGCGTGCATATGGTCAGCGACGGCGGCACCCGCCCGTATCGCGTGCACTATCGCGACCCCTCGTTCACGAATCTACAAGCGGTGGCGGCGATGTGCGAGGGCGGTATGGTCGCCGACGTCATCGCCTCCGTCGCCAGCATCGACCCGGTCATGGGCGGAGTAGACCGATGACGGAGATCCTGCTGAAGCTTTCCACCCGGCCGCAGCCGTTCGCACCGTATGTGCGCGAACGGCTGGAGGTCGATGCGAAGGAGATCATCGCCCGCTATCCGGAGCCGCGCTCGGCGCTGTTGCCGTTGCTGCATCTGGTGCAGGCCGAGGAGGGCTGCGTCACCGGCACCGGCATCGAATTCTGTGCCGACCAGCTGGGCTTGACCGGGGCGGAGGTCACCGCGGTGGCCACCTTCTACTCGATGTACCGGCGCACCCCCACCGGCGACTACCACGTCGGTGTCTGCACCAACACCCTCTGTGCGGTCATGGGCGGTGATGCCATCCTCGATACGCTGCGGCAACGCCTCGGCATCGGGCACGGCGAGACCACCCCTGACGGGGCGATCACCCTAGAGCACATCGAGTGCAACGCCGCATGCGATTTCGCGCCGGTGGTCATGGTCAACTGGGAGTTCTTCGATAACCAGACCCCGGAATCGGCTGCCGCGCTGGTGGATTCACTGCGCAAGGGCGAACAGGTGACGCCGACGCGCGGCGCGCCGCTGTGCACGTTCAAGCAGACCGCGCGCATTCTGGCCGGATTCCCGGACGAACGCCCCGGCGTCCTCGACGGCGCGGCGGGCGAGGCGACGCTGGCCGGGCTACGCATCGCGCGGGAACAGAATATGCAAGCGCCGGAACCGAATTCGGAGGATGTGTGATGACACTGACTCCCGTACTCACCCGGTACTGGGATGACCCACAGTCGTGGACCATCGAGCACTACCGCAGCCACGACGGCTATCAGGCCCTGCGCAAAGCCCTGCGGATGCAACCCGATCAGATCATCCAGACTGTGAAGGACGCGGGCCTGCGCGGCCGCGGCGGCGCGGGCTTCCCGACCGGTATGAAGTGGAGCTTCATCCCGCAGGGGACGGGACCGGATGGCGTCACCAAACCGCATTACCTGGTGGTCAATGCCGACGAGTCGGAACCCGGTACCTGCAAGGACATTCCGCTCATGCTGGCCACCCCGCATACCCTCATCGAGGGCGTGATCATCGCGGCGTATGCGATTCGGGCGGCACATGCGTTCATCTACGTGCGCGGCGAGGTGGTTCCGGTGCTGCGCCGACTGCAGGCCGCGGTCGCGCAGGCGTATGCGGCCGGATTCCTCGGCACGGACATTCTCGGCTCGGGCTATGACCTGGAACTGATCGTGCACGCCGGAGCCGGCGCCTACATCTGTGGTGAGGAAACCGCGCTGCTGGATTCGCTCGAGGGCCGGCGCGGCCAGCCTCGACTGCGACCGCCGTTCCCGGCCGTCGCGGGCCTGTACGCCTGCCCGACGGTGGTCAACAATGTGGAATCCATTGCCAGCGTGCCGCCGATCATCCTCAACGGCACCGCCTGGTTCCGGTCCATGGGCAGCGAGAAGTCCCCGGGTTTCACGCTGTACTCGCTGTCGGGCCATGTCGCCCGGCCGGGCCAATACGAAGCGCCACTGGGCATTACGCTGCGCGAACTGCTCGACTATGCCGGTGGCGTGCGCGCCGGACATCAGGTGAAGTTCTGGACGCCGGGCGGTTCGTCGACACCGCTGTTCACCGATGAACACCTCGACGTGCCCTTGGACTACGAGGGCGTCGCCGGTGCCGGCTCCATGTTGGGCACCAAGGCATTACAGATCTTCGACGACACCACCTGCGTGGTGCGCGCGGTGCTGCGCTGGACCGAGTTCTACGCCCACGAATCCTGCGGCAAATGCACTCCCTGTCGCGAGGGCACGTACTGGCTCGTCCAACTGCTCACCCGGATAGAGGCGGGTCGGGGCACCGAATCGGATATCGAGAAGCTCCTCGATATCAGCGACACCATCAACGGCAAGTCGTTCTGCGCACTCGGCGACGGCGCGGCCAGTCCGATCATCTCCTCGTTGAAGTACTTCCGCCAGGAATACCTCGACCATCTGCGGCTCGACGGCTGCCCGTTCGATCCCGCGCGATCCACCGCCTGGGCCGAAGGAGTGCAATGAGTACAGCATCGCGTAGCGACTCCGTGAGGGGTGGCGGTCGGGCGACGGGTGGGCCAGCCACTGTGAACACCACTACCAGTGGGCTGGTTCCGGCCGATCTGGTCACCGTCACCATCGACGACACCGAAGTCAGCGTGCCACCGGGCACCCTGCTGATCCGGGCCGCCGAACTCATCGGCATCCAGATCCCGCGCTTCTGCGACCATCCGCTGCTCGACCCGGTCGGCGCGTGCCGGCAGTGCCTGGTCGAGGTCGAGGGTCAGCGCAAGCCGGTCGCCTCCTGCACGATGGCCGTCGCCGACGGCATGGTCGTGCGCACCCAGCTGACCTCACCCGCCGCCGATAAGGCGCAGGAGGGGGTGATGGAGCTGCTGCTCATCAACCATCCCCTCGACTGCCCGGTCTGCGATAAGGGCGGCGAATGTCCGCTGCAGAACCAGGCGATGTCCAGCGGTCGGCCCGAGACCCGGTTCGACGGCGTGAAGCGCACCTACCCCAAGCCGATTCCGCTCTCGACCGCGGTGCTGCTGGACCGGGAACGCTGTGTGCTCTGCGCCCGCTGCACCCGCTTCTCCCAACAGGTCGCCGGGGATCCGTTCATCGAACTGATGGACCGCGGCGCGCTCGAGCAGGTCGGCACCGCACAGGCCGAACCGTTCGACTCGTACTTCTCCGGCAATACCGTGCAGATCTGCCCGGTCGGCGCACTCACCGGCACCAGCTACCGGTTCCGGGCCCGCCCATTCGACCTGGTCTCGAGCCCGAGCGTCTGCGAGCACTGCGCGTCGGGTTGCGCACAGCGCACCGACCACCGGCGGGGAAAGGTATTGCGCCGCTTGGCCGGTGACGATCCGCAGGTCAACGAGGAGTGGAACTGCGATAAGGGCCGGTGGGCCTTCACCTACGCGACCGAACGCGACCGGCTGACCACACCGCTGGTACGCGGCTGGGACGGCAAGCTCGCCCCCGCATCCTGGTCCGAGGCGCTGGCCGCGGCCGCGGAGGGGCTGGCATCGGCCTTCGGCAACGCGGGCGTCCTGGTCGGCGGTCGCGTCACCGAGGAAGACGCCTACGCCTACGCCAAATTCGCTCGAATCGCCCTCGGCACCAATGACATCGACTTCCGCACCCGGGTGCATTCGGTGGAGGAGGCGGACTTCCTGGCGGCCCGGGTGGCCGGACAGGGCGTCACCGTCGACTACGACGCGCTGGAGAACGCGCCGGTCGTGCTGCTCGCCGGACTCGAGCCGGAAGAGGAGTCGCCGATCATCTATCTGCGACTGCGCAAGGCAGCGCGCAAGCGCGGCATGCCGATCTTCTCCCTCGCCGCCTACTCCTCGCGCGGTCTGGACCGGATGTCGGGCACCCTGCTGCAGGCCGTGCCCGGCATCGAGCCGCATCTGCTCGATGCCCTGCACACCGGTGAGACCGCAACGGACTCGGCCGCTTTGGCGACGGCTGCGCTGCTGCTGCGCCAGCCCGGCGCGGTGATCCTGGTCGGTGAGCGAATGGCCGGAATTCCGGGTGCGTTGTCGGCCGCGATCCGCCTCGCCGACGAGACCGGGGCCGCGCTGGCCTGGGTGCCGCGACGAGCCGGTGAGCGCGGCGCGATCGAGGCGGGCGCATTGCCCGGACTGCTGCCCGGTGGCCGCCCCGTGGTGGATCCCCGTGCGCGCCAACAGGTTCGCACGATCTGGAATGTCGCGGACCTGCCGGTCACCGTCGGTCGCGACACCGCCGCCATCCTGGAGGCCGCCCCCGCCCTGGGCGCGCTGATCGTCGGCGGGGTCGAGATCGCCGATATGCCGGATCCGCAGGCCGCGCTCGATGCCATCGACGCCGCCCGCTTCGTGGTCAGCCTGGAGTTGCGGCGCAGTGCCGTCACCGAGCGCGCCGATGTCGTCTTCCCGGTGGCCTCGGCGATGCAGAAGTCCGGCACCTTCCGCACCTGGGAGGGCAGGCCGCGGCAATTCGATGCCGCCCTCGGTGATTCGATGGTGCGCCGCGAACCCGCACCGCTGTCGGATCAACGGGTACTGCATGCCATCGCGGACGAAATGAAAGTGGCACTCGGACTCCCCGATACCGCCGCCGCGCGTGCCGAACTCACCGAACTCGGCGCCTGGGACGGCCCGCCGGTCGCCGCGCCCGCCCATCGGCCGCATCCGGTGCCCCAGACGGGTCCGGGCATCGCCATCCTCTCCGGCTGGCGGATGCTGCTGGATCAGGGGCGCATGCAGGACGGCGAGCCGAATCTGGCGGGCGTCGCGCGGCCGCCGGTGGTGCGCCTGTCCCCTGCCACTGCCGCCGAGATCGGTGCGGTCGACGATGACCAGATCGTCATCGCCACCGACCGCGGCACCGTCACGCTGCCGCTGCTGATCACCGATCTGCCCGATCGCGTGGCATGGCTGCCGTTGAACTCGCCGGGCTGCTCGGTCAACGAACAGCTCGCCACCCAGCCGGGCGGTGTGGTGCGGCTGCATCGCGCCGACGAGAGGATGAAGGAACACCGCCATGAGTGATCTCTCTCTTTTCGGCCACGACCCGCTGTGGCTTGTCATCGGGAAATCCCTGGCGATCTTCGCCTTCCTGCTGCTCACGCCGATGATGGCGGTGTATCTGGAACGCAAGATCGTGGCGTGGATGCAGATGCGCGTCGGCCCGAACCGGGTCGGTCCCAAAGGCACGCTGCAGGCCGTCGCCGACGGTGTGAAGATGGCGTTGAAGGAAGATATCGTTCCGACGATCGTCGACAAGCCGATTTTCATCCTGGCGCCGGTGATTTCGGTGGTGCCCGCATTCATGGCGTTCGCGGTCATTCCGTTGGGGCCGGAGGTCTCGATCCTCGGTCATCGGACCGCGTTGCAGCTCACCGATCTGCCGGTGGCGGTGCTCTATATCCTCGCCATCACCTCGATCGGCGTGTACGGCATCGTGCTGGCGGGCTGGTCGTCCGGCTCGACGTATCCGCTGCTGGGCGGGTTGCGTTCGACCGCGCAGGTGATCTCCTATGAGATCGCGATGGCGCTGTGCTTCGCGACGGTATTCCTGCTCGGCGGCACCATGGCCACCTCCGGCATCGTCAAGGCGCAAGAGGGCACCTGGTATGTCTTCCTGCTGCTGCCGTCGTTCCTGATCTACTGCGTATCGATGGTCGGCGAGACCAACCGCGCCCCGTTCGACCTGCCCGAGGCCGAGGGCGAACTGGTCGGCGGCTTCCACACCGAGTACTCCTCGCTCAAATTCGCCATGTTCATGATGGCCGAATACATCAATATGGCAACGGTTTCCGCGCTCGCCACCACGCTGTTCCTCGGCGGCTGGCACGCGCCGTTCCCGATCAATCTGTGGGACGGCGCGAATTCCGGTTGGTGGCCGGTGCTGTGGTTCACGGCGAAGATGTGGACGTTCCTGTTCGTCTTCATCTGGTTGCGCGGCACGCTGCCCCGCCTGCGCTACGACCAGTTCATGAATCTCGGCTGGAAGCTGCTGATTCCGACCTCGCTGCTGTGGGTGATGCTGGTCGCCACCGCCCGGGTGCTGCAGAACGAGGGCTACAAAGTCCAGACGCCGTTCCTGGTGATCGGCGGGCTGATCATCTCCGGACTGATGGTGCTGATGTTCCTGCTGGCCGGGCGCAGGCAGGGGGCGCCGCCGACGGCCGAGGAACCCAGCCGGGAGGAGTTGGGCGCCGCGGGCACGGTCTTCCTCGGCTTCCCGACGCCACCGCTGCCGGATCCCGCGACGCGACGTCCGGAACCGAAGCCCGGTCTGTTCGAACCGCTGGCCGGATTCGCGGTCACCCTGCTCACCATGTTCAAAAAGGCCAATACCGAGTCCTATCCGGAACAGAAGGTGCCGACCGCGCCGCGCTATCACGGCCGCCATCAGCTCAATCGGTATCCCGACGGCCTGGAGAAGTGCATCGGCTGCGAGTTGTGTGCGTGGGCCTGTCCCGCCGACGCGATCTATGTGGAGGGCGCGGATAACACCGAGACCGCTCGCTTTTCGCCCGGTGAACGCTACGGGCAGGTCTACCAGATCAACTACCTGCGCTGCATCGGCTGTGGATTGTGCATCGAGGCGTGCCCGACCCGGGCGCTGACCATGACCAACGACTACGAGATGACCGATGACAACCGCGCCGATCTGATCTACGAGAAGGACCGGCTGCTCGCCCCGCTGCAGCCCGGTATGACCGCACCGCCGCATGCGATGTATCCCGGTACGACGGAGGGAGATTACTACCGCGGCAATATCCCGGGCGGTGAAAGCGGTTCGAACACACCGGATTCCGGCACCACCAGGGAGCCCGCCACGGCGGGCGCGGAAGGAGGCGCACGGTGACCGAATTGATCCTTGCCGCCCGAACACTAGCGGCGGAGCCATTGACCCACACCTCCACCGGTGAGGCCGTTCAGTTCTGGATCCTCGGCCCGCTCGCAGTGATCGGGGCACTCGGCATGGTGTTCGCGGGTAAGGCCGTCCATTCGGCGATCTGCCTGGCGGCCACCATGATCGTGCTGGCCACGTTCTATATGGCCCAGGACGCGCTGTTCCTGGGTGTCGTGCAGATCGTCGTCTATACCGGCGCGGTCATGATGCTGTTCCTGTTCGTGCTCATGCTGGTCGGCGTCGACTCCCCCGAATCGCTCGGAGAAACGCTGCGCGGACAGCGTCTTGCGGCCGGCACCGTCGGTCTCGGCTTCGGGCTGCTGCTGATCAGCGGTATCGCGAACGGCATTCGCAACTCCGGAATAACCTATCCGGCAAAAGGTTTCGCGTACCAGGATGTGATCGCACAGCTCGCCGAGCTGATCTTCGTCCGGTATGTTTGGGCCTTCGAACTCACCGGCGCGTTGTTGATCACCGCGACCATCGGCGCGATGATCCTGGCGCATCGGGAGAACTTCGGACCCCGCATGGATCAGAAGGAACTCTCGCGCCGCCGGTTCCGCAGTGCCTACGACCCCAACCGCCCCTCGGATCGGGCCACCCCGCTGCCGACGCCGGGTGTGTACGCCAGGCACAACGCGGTCGATATTCCGGCGCGGCTGCCGGATGGCTCGTTCGAGGAGCTGTCGGTCAGCACGATCCTGCGGCACCGCCGCACCAGGGCGCTCGAGGAAGCCGCCGTCATCTCGGTCGGCACCAGTCCGACATTCGCTGGCGAAGCCCCGTACGAACCCGAAAACCCCACGGACGTCGACGATTCGACGCAGGCTGACGAGGAAGGCAAGCGGTGAATCCTGAGAACTACCTGTTCCTGTCCGCCCTGCTGTTCACCATCGGCGCGGCCGGTGTACTGCTGCGGCGCAATGCCATTGTGGTGTTCATGTGCATCGAGCTGATGCTCAATGCGGTGAACCTCGCCTTCGTCACCTTCGCCCGACTGCATTCGAATCTGGACGGACAGGTGTTCGCGTTCTTCACCATGGTGGTGGCCGCGGCCGAAGTCGTGGTCGGGCTCGCCATCATCATGACCATATTCCGCACCCGCCGTTCGACCTCGGTCGACGACGCCAACCTGCTGAAGTTCTGACGTGGATACCGCAACGCTCTGGGTGCTGCCCGCACTGCCGCTGGCCGGTGCCGTCGTACTGCTGCTGCTCGGACGCTACAGCGACAAGTGGGGTCATCTGCTCGGCTGCGCCACCGCGCTGGCCTCGTTCGGCTTCGCCGTCGTCGCGTTCTTCGATATGCGCGGCCGCGACGACGCCGCGCGCGCGATCCACAACGATCTGTTCAGCTGGGTCCCGGTCGATGGATTGCAGGTGGACTTCAGCCTCCAATTGGACCAGCTGTCAGTGTGTTTCGCACTGCTGATCACCGGGGTCGGATCGCTGATCCACATCTACTCCATCGGCTATATGGGCCACGATCCGGGACGGCGGCGCTTTTTCGCCTACCTCAATCTGTTCCTCGCGGCGATGCTGCTGCTGGTGCTTGCGAACAACTACCTGGTGCTCTACCTCGGCTGGGAGGGCGTCGGCTTGGCGTCCTACCTGCTGATCGGGTTCTGGTACCACAAGCCGACCGCGGCGACCGCGGCCAAGAAGGCATTCGTGGTCAACCGGGTCGGTGATATGGGATTGGCCCTTGCGATGTTCACCATGTTCGCGACCTTCGGCTCGATCGACTTCGGTGCGGTATTCGCGACCGCGCCGCGGGCGAGCGAGGGCACGCTGACCGCCATCGGGTTACTGTTGCTGCTCGCCGCCTGCGGTAAGTCCGCGCAGGTGCCGCTGCAGTCCTGGCTCGGCGATGCGATGGAAGGGCCGACCCCGGTTTCCGCGCTCATCCACGCGGCCACCATGGTGACCGCCGGTGTGTACCTGATCGCGCGCTCCGGGCCGATCTTCGATCTCGCGCCCAACGCGCGGCTCGGGGTGGTGCTGGTCGGTGCGGTGACGCTGCTGTTCGGTGCGATCGTCGGTTGCGCGAAGGACGACATCAAGAAGGCGCTCGCGGCGTCCACCATGAGCCAGATCGGTTATATGGTGCTGGCCGCCGGTCTCGGCCCGGCCGGATACGCCGTCGCCATCATGCATCTGCTCACCCACGGCTTCTTCAAGGCCGGGCTGTTCCTCGGGGCCGGATCGGTGATGCACGCGATGGACGACGAGACCGATATGCGCCGCTACGGCGGACTGCGCACACTGCTGCCGATCACCTACGTCACCTTCGGACTCGGCTATCTGGCCATTATCGGAGTGCCGCCGTTCGCCGGATTCTTCTCCAAGGATCGGATCATCGAGGCGGCGTTCAACCAAGGCGGCGCAAGCGGTTTCGCCTTGGGAACGGTGACCCTGGTCGGCGCGGGGCTGACCGCGTTCTACATGACCCGGGTGATGATGATGACCTTCTTCGGCGAACGCCGATGGAAGCCCGATACCCATCCGCACGAGTCACCGGCGGTGATGACCGGGCCGATGATTCTGCTCGCTATCGGATCGGTCGCCGCGGGTGGGGTTTTCGTCCTCGGGTCGTCGCTGCAGAACTGGCTCGAACCGGTTGTCGGGGCACATCACGGCGAGGAGGTCGTGCCCGCGGGCGTCGTGACCGCACTCGCCCTGCTGGTGGTCGCGGTCGGCATCGGCTTCGCCTACAACCAGTTCGCGCAGCGCGAAGTGCCCGAGACCGCACCGGAAGCCGTATCGGCGCTGACCATCGCGGCCCGCAACGACCTCTACGGCGACGCGTTCAATGAAGGCGTATTCATGCGCCCGGGTGCGTATCTGACCCGGTCGCTGGTCTTCCTCGACAATCGCGGCATCGACGGCATCGTCAATGGAACCGCCGCACTGATCGGCGGATTGTCCGCGCGGATCCGGCGGGTGCAGTCCGGATTCGTACGGTCCTACGCCCTGTCCATGTTCACCGGCGCGGCCCTGGTCGCGGCAGCACTTTTGGCGGTGAGGCTCTGGTGAGTTATCCCCGGTTGATCACGCGGGTGCGTCCGGCTGCGGCGGTGCTCGTACCCGATGTGTCCATGTTCACCGGCGCGGCCCTGGTCGCGGCAGCACTTTTGGCGGTGAGGCTCTGGTGAGTTATCCCCGGTTGATCACGCGGGTGCGTCCGGCTGCGGCGGTGCTCGTACCCGATGTGTCCATGTTCACCGGCGCGGCCCTGGTGGCCGCGGCCCTGCTGGCAGTGAGGCTCTGGTGAGTGACTTTCCCTGGTTGACCACGCTGTGGGTATTGCCGGTCGTCGGCGCGGTGGCGGTGCTGATGCTGCCCGCGTCCCGGCGCACCCTCGCCCGCGGGCTGGCGTTCAGTGTCGCGGTGGCGGTGCTGGTGCTCGGCATCGTGCTGGCCGTGCGCTTCGAACCCGGTGGGGCGCAATATCAATTCGTCGAATCCCATGAGTGGATTCCGGCCTTCGGCGCTGGCTATACGCTCGGTTTGGACGGAATCGCATTGGTGCTGATCCTGCTCACCGGGGCGCTGGTGCCGCTGCTGATTCTGGCCGGTTGGAACGACGAACGTGAGGTCGGCAGCGGACGCCGGGTGTCGCACACCTATGTCGCGCTGACCCTGCTCGTCGAGGCGATGGTGCTGATTTCGTTCGTCTCGCTGGATATTCTGCTGTTCTACGTGTTCTTCGAGGCGATGCTCATCCCGATGTACTTCCTCATCGGCGGATTCGGGCCGCGCAGCGCGGATCTCGCGCATCGCCAACAGCGTTCGCGGGCCGCGGTGAAATTCCTGCTGTACAACCTGTTCGGCGGTCTGATCATGTTGGCCGCGGTGATCGGGTTGTATGTGCTGACCGCGCGGCAGGGGCTCGGGTCCGGATCGTCGGGCACCTTCGACTTCCGCACGGTCGTCGCGGCGGCCAATGCCGGACAGCTCGGTGCGGGTCCGGCGGTGCTCAACGCGCTGTTCCTCGGATTCATGTTCGCGTTCGCGGTGAAGGCGCCGCTGTGGCCGCTGCACACCTGGCTGCCGGACGCGGCGGTGGCGGCGACGCCATCGAGTGCGGTGCTGATGATGGCGGTGGTCGACAAGGTCGGCACCTTCGGCATGCTGCGGTACTGCCTGCTGCTGTTCCCGGATGCTTCGGGAACCTATGCGCCCCTGGTCGTTACGCTCGCCGTGATCGGCATCATCTACGGTGCGCTGCTGGCCATCGGACAGACCGATGTGATGCGCCTGATCGCCTACACCTCGATCTCGCACTTCGGCTTCATCATCCTCGGCATCTTCGCGATGACCAGCCAGGGCCAGACCGGTGCCACGCTGTACATGGTCAACCACGGCATCTCGACGGCCGCGCTGTTCTTGATCGCGGGATTCCTGGTGTCGCGCAGGGGAACTCGCGCGATCGCCGCGTACGGCGGGGTACAGAAGGTGGCGCCGGTGCTCGCGGGCACCTTCATGATCGCCGGTCTCGCCACGCTGTCGCTGCCCGGTCTCGCGCCGTTCATCAGCGAATTCCTGGTGCTGTTGGGCACGTTCACCCGCTACGGGTTCGCGGCGGTGGTCGCGACGGCCGCGCTGGTGCTGGCCGCGCTGTATGTGCTGTGGATGTACCAGCGGATGATGACCGGTCCGGTCAAGGAGGGCAACGAGCGGCTCTACGATCTGGTCCCGCGCGAGCTGGCCGTGGTGGTGCCGTTGATCGCCGCGCTGCTGTTCCTCGGCGTCTACCCGAAACCGGTGCTGGACTTCATCAATCCCGCGGTGAGCCAGACGCTCACCACCATCGGCGTCCACGATCCCGCGCCGAAGACGCCCGCGATCCCCGAAGCGGGACCCGCCGGGGCCGATCACGGAGGTGCCCACAAATGACAGTGCTGCTCGCGGCCAGTGTGCCCGCGCCGAGCATCGAATACGCCAAGCTGTCGCCGATGCTGATCGTCTTCGGTGCCGCGGTGATCGGGGTGCTCGTGGAGGCGTTCGCACCGCGCCGCCACCGTTACGCCATTCAAGTGCCCCTCGGGCTCGCCGGATTGATTGCGGCGCTGGTGGCGGTGGTGCGGTTGTCGGGGACCAAGGCGACCGCGATGGTCGGTGCGGTCGCGGTAGACGGCGTGACGCTGTTTCTGCAGGGCACGATTCTGGTGGTGTCGATTCTGGCGCTGCTGTTCATGGCCGAGCGCGGTGCGGAGCCGCGGCCGCAGGGCCGCTCGGGACCGGGGACCTGGAGTCTGGCCGCGGCCACTGTCGGTAGCGGTGTGGACGCGTTCACCCCGCAGGCCTCCGCGGTTCCGGGCAGTGCGGGCGAATTGGCCGCGGTTCGTGCGGGTGTCGCGACCACCGAGGTGTTCCCGCTGGCGATGCTCGCCATCGGCGGCCTGCTGCTGTTCCCGGCGTCGAATGATCTGCTCACGATGTTCGTCGCGTTGGAGGTGCTGTCGCTGCCGCTGTATCTGCTGTGCGGGCTGGCGCGGCGCAGGCGCCTGCTCTCCCAAGAGGCGTCGCTGAAATACTTTCTGCTCGGGGCATTTTCGTCCGCATTCTTCCTCTATGGAGTTGCGCTGCTGTACGGGCAGGCGGGAACCGTCGAGCTCAGTGGTATCGCCGAGGCGATAAAGCAGCATCCACAGAACACCACCCTGGCGCTGCTCGGTGTGGCGATGCTGGCGGTCGGCTTGTTGTTCAAGATCGGCGCGGTGCCGTTCCAGTCCTGGGTGCCGGATGTGTATCAGGGCGCGCCGAGTGCGGTCACCGGATTCATGGCCGCCGCAACCAAGATCGCCGCAGTAGGCGCGTTGCTGCGGATCCTGCAGGTCGCCGTCCCCGGTCTGCGCGACGACTGGCGGCCGGTGCTCGCCGCCGTTGCCATTGCCACCATGGTCATCGGCGCGGTCATGGCCATTACCCAGACCGACGTCAAGCGCATGCTCGCCTACTCCTCGGTCGCGCACGCCGGCTTCATCCTCACCGGCCTGGTCGCGGCCAATGACGCGGGTACCTCGGCCATCCTGTTCTACCTGCTGGCCTACGGGCTCGGCACGCTCGGCGCCTTCGCGGTCGTCAGCCTGGTCCGCGACACCGCGGGCGATGAAGCCACCGCAATGTCGCAATGGGCCGGTCTCGGCCGCCGGTCCCCCTGGCTGGCAACGGTTTTCGCGCTCTTCCTGCTCTCGTTCGCAGGTCTGCCGCTGACCGGTGGTTTCGTCGCCAAGTTCGCGGTCTTCCAAGCCGCGGCCTCCGGTGATGCCACCTACCTGGTGATCATCGGTGTCATCTCCAGCGCGATCGCCGCCTTCTTCTACATTCGCGTCATCGTCCTGATGTTCTTCACCGACCCACCCGCCGAGGCCCCCACCGTCGCCGGCCCATTTTTGACCACCGCGGTGGTCGCCTTCACCGCGGGCGCCACGGTCCTGCTGGGCGTCCTCCCCCAGATGCTCCTCGATATGGCCGATCGCGCAGCGACTTTCGTCCACTGAGCCTGAACCAGAACACCGCCGGACCCTTCGTGGGTCCGGCGGTGTTCTGAGACGTCTTCGGCCGGTGCTCTCACGCTGTGCCGCGAGCGAAGCTCAGCTCGTTCGGGTGAGGTGAACGGTGAGTTCGGCCGAGCCCGCGGTGCCGTGGTAACCGTCGGTGAGGTCGGTGACCAGGGTGATGTCGTTGGCGAGTGTTTCTCGGCCGATGAACTCCCGGTGTTGCTTCACCGCGTCCAATACGTCGCCGGGGGCCGCGATGGTCAGTGTGATTCGGTCGGAGATGTCCAGACCGGCGTCGCGGCGGGCTTGTTGGGCGACGCGGATGACATCGCGGGCGATTCCCTCGACGGCGAGTTCGGGGGTGATGTGGGTGTCGAGGGCAATGGTGGTTCCGCGCTGGGTTTCCACGATCCAGCCGCTGCGCGGGGTTTCGGTGATCGATACGTCCGCACCGGTGATCTCGAGTGGTTCGCCGTTGTGATCGATGGTGGCTGTGCCGTGTTCGCGTAGCTGCGCGACAAGGTTCGAGGCGTCGGCGGCTCGGATGGCGGCGGCGACGGCGGGGGTTTGTTTGCCGAGGCGTTGGCCGAGGGCACGGAAGTTCGGCTTCACCGCGACATCGGTCAGGGAACCGGTCGTATCGAGGGCGTCGATCGTCTTGACGTTCAGTTCATCGGCGATGACTTCGATCAACTCCGGCGGGAGCTGGATGTGTGGCGGCAGGCCGAGAAATGCTCGAGCCAATGGTTGGCGGATGCGGATGCCGCTGGTTTTGCGGGCGGCGCGTCCGCCCTCGACGGCGGCGTGAGCGAGCGCGACCTGTTCGGACAGGGTGGCGTCGACCAGCGTGGTGTCGGCGGTCGGCCAGTCGCTGAGGTGTACGGATTCGACCGCGCCGGGGTTGCCGGGGCGGATGACGGTTTGCCAGATCTCCTCGGTGATGAACGGCATGATCGGCGCCAGCAGCCGGGTCAGCACGTCCAGGCATTCGTAGAGGGTCGACAGTGCATCCTGTGCGCCGTCCCAGAAGCGGGAGCGGCTGCGGCGCACATACCAGTTGGACAGATCGTCGATGAATCCGGCCAGCAGCCGACCCGCGCCAGCAGTGTCGTAGCCGTCGAGTTTTTCGTCGACCGCGCTGGTGAGAGTGTGCAGTTCGCCGAGGATCCAACGGTCGAGGATGGCGCGATCGTTTGTCGGGCGGGCGGTTTCGGGTCGCCAGTCGGTGTGGCTGGCGTAGAGAGTGAAGAAGGCCGCGGTGTTCCAATAGGTCAGCAGCACGCGCCGGATGATGTCCTCCAGCGGGCCGGCGCCGACACGGCGTGGTGACCACGGCGAGCCGGAGCAGGCCATGAACCAGCGCAGCGCGTCGGCGCCGTGGGTGTCCATCAGCGGGATCGGGGCGAGGATATTGCCCAGGTGCTTGCTCATCTTGCGGCCGTCTTCGGCCATGATGTGCCCCAGGCACACCACATTTTCGTATGGGGAGCGGTCGAAGACCAGGGTGCCGATGGCCATGAGGGTGTAGAACCAGCCGCGGGTCTGGTCGATCGCCTCGCAGATATACTGCGCGGGAAAGCGTTTCGCGAACGCTTCGGCACTGCCGGGAGCGTACGGGTAGCCGAGGGAGGCGAATGGCATCGCGCCGGAGTCGTACCAGGCGTCGATCACTTCCGGTACCCGCGTCGCGGTCCGGCCGCAGTCGGGACAGGGGAAGGTGACGGCATCGATGTAGGGCCGGTGCGGATCCAGATCCGACAGATCACGTCCAGCGAGCTGCCCGAGTTCGGCGCGGGATCCGATCGCGGTGATATGCCCGGAGTCGCAGCGCCACAACGGCAGTGGGGTTCCCCAATAGCGGGAGCGCGACAGGGCCCAGTCGATATTGTTGGCCAGCCAGTCGCCGAAACGCCCATCCTTGATGTGGTCGGGGAACCAGGTGGTGTGTTCGTTCTCCCGTTGCATCGCGGTCCGAACGCTGGTGGTGCGGATGTACCACGACGGCTGTGCGTAATACATCAGCGGCGTGTGGCACCGCCAGCAGTGCGGGTAGGAGTGCTCGTACTGCTGGAAGTCGAGGAGCAGCCCGCGCGCGGTGAGGTCGTCGGCGAGCACCTGGTCGGCGGCTTTGAAGAACAGCCCTCCGACCAGCGCGACGGTGTCGAGGAATTTCCCGTCGGGGGCGATCGGGTTGACCACCGGCAGATCGTTGGCCCGGCACACCGCCAGGTCGTCGGCGCCGAACGCGGGAGCCTGGTGTACCAGCCCGGTGCCGTCGGTGGTGGTCACGTAGTCGGCCACCACCACCCGGTGCGCGTTCGGGATCTCGACCAGATCGAACGGCCGCCGATAGCACAGCCCGGCCAACTCCCGGCCGGTGAACCGGGCCAGCGGCTCGGCGTGGTCCCCGAGCACCGCCGCCAACAGCGATTCGGCCACCACGAACAAACCGGCGGGGGTACGGGCCAGCACATAGGTGACGTCCGGGTGCACGGCGACGGCGGTGTTGGCGACCAGCGTCCACGGGGTCGTGGTCCAGATCAGTAGGTGCACATCGTCATATCCGGACAGCGGTTCGGTCAGCGGGAACCGCACGTACACCGAGGGGTCGGTGACGGTCTCGTAGCCCTGGGCGACCTCGTGATCCGATAGCGCCGTACCGCAACGCGGACAATACGGAGTCACCCGGAAGTCCTCGACCAGTCGGCCGTCACCGTGGATCTTCTGCAGCGACCACCACACGCTGTCCACGTACTCCGGGGACATGGTCGTATAGGGGTGGTCCAGGTCGATCCAGTACCCCATCCGGCGGGTGAGCTGCTCGAATTCATCGACGTGGCGCAGCACCGATTCCCGGCAGCGCGCATTGAACACATCGATGCCGATCCTCTCGATATCGGGTTTGCCCGACAGCTCGAGTTCCTTTTCTACGGCCAGCTCGACCGGCAGCCCGTGGCAGTCCCATCCGGCCTGCCGCGGCACCGAATACCCCTTCATCGTGCGATACCGCGGGAAGATGTCCTTGAAGACCCGGGCTTCGACATGATGGGTGCCCGGGGAGCCGTTCGCCGTGGGCGGGCCCTCGTAGAAGACCCAGCCAGCTGCGTCTCGGGTGCGTTCGGTGCTGCGGCGGAACACATCTTCGGCGCGCCACCAGTCGATGATCCTGGCATCGACCTGCGGCAGGTCCACCCGCGTCGGCAACACGGCAAACGGCGACGCCACAGCCTCGTCTGTCATCGAATCAGATCCCTCGCCTCGTCAACCCGCATGAGAACAGCCTGCTCATGCGGGGACGAAATACCCTGGCGCCAGGGAACTCCGCGGTACCACCCCGCTTGCACCAGTCGATACGGTGCCACTTCGTTCGCCGCTGTGACGTGCGGCCGACGTCCGGTTCTACTGGAGGTGGACCCCGTTCTTCCGGAAGCTCCCCGGTGATGGCCGGATCAATGCTGCTGCCGCGACTGTAACAAGCGTTGTCGGCCGCGCGCGAGATCTTTTCGGGCCCACGACCTTCGAACAGGTCGGCGCGCACGATATTCGCCTATCGCGGACCGGATTTCGCAGGTTCCCTTCGCCTGAATCTGGCGCTCAGCTGCGATCGGTTGAATGCCGTATTGAGGCGGTCCAGCAAGGGGGTGGGCGGATCGATGCCCTGTAGCGCCTCGGTGAGCAATCGGATCGGTTCGGTGCACGAGGTGTAGCGGGCGCCGGGGTCTTTGTCGAGCGACCGGTGCAGGATCGCGTCGACCTCGGGCGGGATCCAGTGTTGGCGCGCGGAGATTTCGGGCGGCGGGTCGTGCAGTTGGGCCTCGGCGGTGGCCATGAGGTTCCCGCGGGGGAACGGCGGGCGGCCGGTGAGCAGTTCGATGGCCGAGCAGGCCAGTGCGTACTGGTCCGTCGCTGGGCACACCGCGCCCGCCCGCAGCAGTTCCGGCGCGGCGAACGGCACCGAGACGACGACGAAACCATTGGTGGCCAGCGGTGGTTCGGGCCGGTGCAGCCAGCGGGCCTGATCGAAGTCCGAAAGTTTCACCGTCGCGGCCGCATCCGCGCCGACCAACACATTCGCCGGTTTGACGTCGAGATGGACCACATCGTTGGCGTGCACGAAATCCAGTCCGGCCGCGACATCGGTCAGCATGTGCAGCACCCACGGCAGATCCGGGCGTCGATGTGGCATCCGTACCAATGTCGACCCGGTCGAGCCCGCCACGTACTCGTGCGCCGACCACAGCCTGCCGTCGGTCTCGCCGTGGGTGTACATCCGCACGATATTGGGGTGCCGCAGTACCGACAGAATGTCGAACTCGTGCACGAATCGCGCACGCGCCTCGGGCGACCGGCTGTCCTCCGGCCCCAGAATCTTCAGTGATACCGGCCGCGACCGTTCCAGATCCTCGGCCAGATACACATCGCTGCTGCCGCCATGACCGAGCCGGGCCTTCACAACAAATCCAGCAAACTGGTCATTCGGCTCGAGTACCACGGCCTCACCATAGTTCGCCGACATCCGGCATCGAGGGCGCAACCCTCCGCTGCTGGGAAGAGATACTCCGCTGGTGAGTGCACCCGATGCGGTGCCGGCCTACGAGGTCGCCGCGAGCACCTCACGCAGTCGAGTGGCGAACGCGACTGGATCCTCGACGAATCCGGTGTGGCCGCCCGGGAATATGGTCGGCGTGACGCCGATGGCCGTGCCGAGGGCTCGGGAGGCGCGGTCACAGAGCTGATCGGTCGAATCGGCGCCGATGCCGATGATGACGCGCGCCGGAATCGATTGCAGCACATCACTGTTCGGCTCCCAGGTGATGGTGCCGCGGAGCTCATGGTCGAACCAGTAGCGCTCGCTGGCGAGTTGTCGTGGCTCGCGCTCGCCGCCGAACATCTGCTGCAGCACTGGTTCCGGCATGTGGATATTGGCGTTGGCCATGAACTTGCGCCATGCGCCGACCACATCGCCGGTGCGGTAGGTGGCGATCAGGTCTTCGGTGTTGGCGCGCACTCGATCGCGGTCGTCGAGCAATTCGCCGAGCGGAGGTTCGTGGGCGATCACGGTGGTGACCAGGTCGGGCTGGGATTCGGCCAGGGCCAGCGCACTCACGGCGCCGCCGCTGGATCCGAAGACCACCGCCGGACCGATGCCGAGGTGGGCGATGAGCCGGGCGAGGTCGTCGGCGCGCAGCTGCGGGGTCGAGTCCTGCTCCGGATCGTCTAGCGCACTGCCCTGATGCCCGCGCGGGTCGGTGGTGAGTACGGTGCGGTCCGTGGCGAGCAGTTCGGCCAGCGGAGCGAAGGCCGCCGCGTCCATCGGTGCGCCGACCAGCACGACCAGCGGTCCCTTACCGCGCACCTCGTAATGCAGCTGCGCGCCGGGCACGTCGAGGGTGTGTGCGGCGGCGGTCGAAATCGGGGTCATCAAGATCTCCTCGAGCAGTAGTCGTGGTTGTTCGTGAATATCGACCGCCCCACCGCCCCGAACTAATCGGTCGCCCACCAACTTTCTTGCGCAACCGTCCTGCCGCTACTCCCCTGCGCTGCACCCCGACTCCGGCGGAACGTCGCACGGCACCTGCGACGCCACGCTGCACCCCGGCTCCGAAGCGCTGCATCCGATTTCCCCGGCTCGAGTTGAGCGGGGTCGCCGCATACCTTGATGATTGCTAAAGCTAGGACTCTTAGGATATAACCTAAGTACCTTAGGTTTGAGAGGAGGGGCATGTCACCGCGTGCCGGACTCACTGCCGAGCGGATCACGCAGGCAGCGGCCGAATTGGCCGACGAACTCGGGTTCGACAACATCACCGTGGCGGCGCTGGCCAGGAAATTCGGCGTGAAGGACGCCAGCCTCTACTCCCACATCAGGAATCTCGAGGATTTGCGCAATCGGGTGGCCATGCTGGCCGCGGACGAGAAGACCGGCCGTATCGCCGCGGCGGTGGCCGGACGCGCCGGACGTGACGCGCTCGCCGCGTTCGCCGACGAGTGGCGCGGTTACGCATTGGCGCATCCGGGTCGCTATGCCGCCACGCAGCTGCCGATGGATCCCAGCGTCGCCGCCGGATGGGCCGGTGGGCGGCGCGCGATCGATCTGACCTATGGGATGCTGCGCGCCTATGGTCTCGGCGAACCCGATATCACCGACGCGGTTCGCCTGTTGCGCAGCACATTTCACGGATTCGCCACCCTGGAGACGAGTGGCGGCTTCGGCCACTCCCGGCCGACCACCGCGTCCTGGGACCGCATTATCGACGCTTTGCACATCACTCTGACCCATTGGCCGTCGACCGACGAGAAAGCGAAAACCCAGTGAGAACAGAAACATTGGCCGTGCCGGGTGCCACCCTGTATTACGAGGTGCGCGGGAGCGGCCCCGTGCTGCTCCTGCTGCCCGGCAGCGGCGGCGATGCCGGAATCTTCGATCTGATCGCCGATACCCTCGCCGAGCACTTCACCGTCGTCGCCGCCGATCCGCGCGGTTACTCCCGCAGCGTCCTGGACGATCCCGAACCGGTGGACCAGCGGATGGAGGTATTCAGCGACGATGCCCACCGGCTGCTCGAACACCTCACGCCCGCAGGCGAATACGCCTGTGTCGTCGGCATCAGCGGCGGCGCGGTCGTCGCACTGGACCTGCTCGCCCGCCATCCCGAACGACTGCGGCTGGTCGTCGCTCATGAGCCGCCGTGCTTCGCGATCCTGCCCGATGCGGACGTGCACCGGGCGATGGTCGAGGAGGTGATCGAACTGTTCAACGAGCAGGGCCCTGCCGCGGCCGGCGCGCGCTTCATGCAGGCCGTCGGCGTCCGGTCCAAGCCGCTGCCCGATCCCGCGGAGGTCCCGGCCCGCACCGCCGAAATGCTCGGCCGCCTCATGGCCAA
The DNA here is from genome assembly GCF_050955995.1 of Nocardia sp. CA-119907. Classification (NCBI taxonomy): domain Bacteria; kingdom Bacillati; phylum Actinomycetota; class Actinomycetes; order Mycobacteriales; family Nocardiaceae; genus Nocardia; species Nocardia sp. CA-119907. Next base: position 4,331,140 of record NZ_CP192091.1, on the reverse strand, counting down.
CACTGCCGTGATGTTCGCCCACGAACTGCGCCCGGTCACCGGCTACCGCCCCGATACGGTCGCACTCGCCGCCGTCCGGGATCGGCTCGTACTGGCCGCGGGACGCGAAACCCGTGGCCAACTCCCGTACCGCACCGCCGAAACCATCGCGAGCGAGTTAGAGCACCCGCTTGTCGAATTTCCGGGCGGCCACAGCGGAGTCCGCGAAACCCCAACCGAATTCGCCCGCACTCTGCTCGAAACGCTGACGGCCACCGCCGCCGAACGCTGATCCCGTCTGCACCATCGATACCGGTCGTGTGCGGAGCGGACGCTCGACGTGATCGGTGGTACGACAACAGTATTGGAGAGCTGGCCCGAGCCAGGGTCGACGCTGCGCTGAGCGAGCACCTTTCGTCCACATGCGGAATGTGCGCGCTCAGCGCAATGACCACTCAGTCCCGCTGCACCGAAACAGATTCCGACCGACGCCAGCCCGGAACCGATAAGTACGTCGCGGCCCGCAAAACCCACTCCACCGGCCCATAGGCATGCCCGCGCAACCATCGGCCGCTGAGCACGATCTGCACCGCATAGGTCACCAGAGCAATCCCGATGACGCCCGCCGGTGGCACATCGTCGGCCAGCGCGAACCCGTAGCCGGTGTAGATCACCATCAACACCACCGACTGCAGGATGTAGTTCGTGGCCGCCATCCGCCCGGCCGGGGCGAGTAGCGCGAGATACCTTGCGGTGCGGGCCGATTCGGTCAGCATGACGATCCCGGCGATATACGCGAAGGTCATCAACGGGTTCACCAATTCCTGGATCCCGGCCCAGTACGACGGCGAATCGAGCCGATCCATCACATTCGCGAAGGTCACCGCCGAGACCGGCAGCCCAACCGCCAGCCCGCCCACCAACACCCGAGGCGCCCAGCGGCGCAATACCTCCCGATCGGTGAACAACTTGCGCTTACCCGCCGCCATTCCGATCAGGAACAACCCGAGCGCCGGAACGCCCTGGGTGAACCAGATCAGGACCATCCATCCCGGCGCCTGCGACAACTGCATCGCGAAGGTGTCACCGAAGCTGCCGGTATACCCCTCGCGCAACGCCACCACGTCGAGCACATCGGCGAGCGCTACGACACCCCCGGAATTCGGCAGAAACGCCCACACCGACCACACTCCGTACAGCACCGCCCCGCTGATCACCGCGGTCCGCGGCTCCACCCACCGCAGCAGAATCAAGATCAGGCACAGGAACCCGTACAGGGTCAGAATGTCGCCGATCCACAGCAGAAAGACATGCGCCAGCCCGATCGCCATCAGTGCGCCACATCGCCGCAGCAATCGCGAATTCGCCGACACACCGGCCCGCTGCGCCGCCGCGATCTGCAGGGTGAACGAATAACCGAACAGGAATGCGAACAGCAGATAGAACCGGCCGCCGAACAGCGCCTCCACCACCGCGTTCACCACATGGTCGGCCGTGCCGTCGAAGCCGAGTCGCGGATCGTCGTCGGTACCGGCGAACGACCAGATCAGTGTGGCGACATTGACATTCACGATGAGGATCCCGAACAGCGCGAATCCCCGCAGAATGTCGACTTCGGGGATCCGTCGACCGGACGCCGGGGCGGACAGCACCGATTCGGACATGATCCGAAGGTAAGCGGCCGCACCGAACCGGTCGTCCTCCCATCGGCCGATTCCCACCCTGATTCGATTCACCCCGGACCGCTACCTCTGGCGTATTGACATCACGCCAGGTCGGCGACTTCCAGATGGATCTGCCGCTCGATGGCGATCTCGACGAGGAAGCCGCGCTCCCCACCCGCAGAGGTCGTCGTGTGGAATGCCGCCACCGCTATCTCCCCGACCCGCAACCGCTGGCCGGCGAAATCGCGCTGCCCCAGAATGATCGGCTGTGCCCGCTCGAACTCCAGCTCGCCGACATCATCGGGCAGCGGGTGGCCGAGCAGGTCGGTGACGGTGCCGGGGATCAGCCGGGCCGCGACGATCTGATCGAAACTCGGGCGTCGCACGATCCGATGCGCCAGATACATCTTGCCCGGCCGCCCGAAGCATAGATGCGTCAGCAGCTCGGCCTTGCGCAATCGATGCACATCGAGCTGGGCGAAGGATACGACGTTGCGCACCGTGACATCGATATCGCGCGCGATCACGGCGCCGCCGCGATCCAAATGGCCACGAATCAGATTGCCCCGGAACGCAGTTCGCGGATGTCGCGCGCTCGGATCGAGGTCGGCCAGCGACAGCCCCGCCGGAGCGAAGGCGTGACAGCCGACGAATCCTGCGCGTCGATCCGCGCCGAGCGCCCGGCGGCCGCGTTCATCCAGTTCGACATCGAGCAGTACTTGAAAGTCGTACGGCGCGAAAAACATCGGCCGATGCGAGAGATAGCAGTCGGTGCCGGTGCCGGTGCCGAACACCACCATCCCGTGTGTACCCACCGTGGGCGCCGACCGGCATGGACCCGCATGCACGGCCGTCTTGGTGAACATCCCACTCATGAGGAGGCTCCTTTCCTCCGTCCCCGACCTCCAGCCTGGCTCGAGCACGCCCCCCTGCCACGAGTGTCCGGCTACTCGAATCCCCCGACCCCCGCTACTCGACCTCCCAGATCCGATATGTCCCCTTCGTTCTCCACGATCCCCCGATGGCCCCGGCTGGGCAATCGGTCATGACCTGGACATATCGGTCGCCGGTACATGCCCTGGCGAAGGGCCTGCGGACCAGGACTAGTTGTAGGTCTTGGTGACGCCGTCGAGCAGGTGCTCGAGGGTGTCGTTGGTGGGGGTGTCGATCATGTCGATCAGGTCGGCCGCCACTGCGACGTGGTTGTCGGCGGTGACCTTGGCGAACTGAGTCGGATCGCTGGTGCGGAAGCCGTGCTCGGCGGCCAAACGCTGCAGGTCCGGGTCGGTGGTGAGCAGGCGGCCGACGCGATCACCGGACGCGTTCAGCGGCACCAGGGTGTGCTGGGAGAGCACGGTCGGAGACGGGTAGGTCAGCACCATGCCGGGCTTGATCTGCCCACGCACGGTCGCCTCGACGAACTGCGCCTCATAGATCCAGACCATCGGCGTCGGGCCCATGCCCGCCGAGAGGTATTCGCGGAATGGGCCCTCGGTGGAGTTCTCGGTGTACCCCTGCCGCACGAAGAGTCGCGAAACCGTGGGCAGCACGGCCTGTTCGGCGGCCGGGCCCTGCACGATGGTGTTGTCGTTGGCGACGTGGCTGGCAATGGCCAGGTACATGGCCGCGGAGTTCGAGGTGCGCGGATCGGTGGTGGAAACCAGGATGTTCTTGTGCACCGGGTACACGGTGTTGCCGGGAAGCTTGTCCCACTCCATGTCGGTGCGCACGAGCTCGAGATAGCGGGCCATGTCGAAGGTCGGCACCGGCCCCGGACGCAGCACGCCGGCCGCGGTCAGCAGGTCCGCGATCGGCTGGAAGGTCGCGATCGCCATCGGCGAGGAGAACGGCGTGTACTTGGTACTGATATTGCGGGCCCGCTGGATCCGATCGGCGGCCGGCGCACTGGACGGGAAGGCGAAGTCGTATTTCCCGAGGTCGACCGAGGTCGCGATCTGCCGCGACCCCGCCGGATCGACCGCCACCTTGACCCCCTTGCGGGCCAACGCCTCCACTACGCGCGGATCTTCGAAGAACGCCATCTTCTCCGAACCGACCACACCGTGCACCGTGCTCACCCCAGGCGCTGCCGCACCGGCTGCGGCTGGTTCGTCGGGCCGCCGCACGGCGAATCCGACGACGAGTGCGAGGACCAGGACCACAATGGCGGCGGCGAGTGCCAGCAGCCGCTTATCGGCGACGAACTTGCCCGCACCCGAGGCTACGATTGCGCGGATCCCCTGCGCCCGTATCCCCGAATCTCCCTGAACAGCAACAGCTTCCGTCGCGGGCTCGGTGGTTGTTGCGCTTTGGTCTTCCGTGGCCGCCGCCAATTCCCTGCGGGCGATCCGCTCGATGAGAATCGGCACGAATTCCCGCACCGGATGGCCTTCGAACCGCTGCCGTGCCGTGCCCACCACGGTCTCGACCTGCTCGGCCGGGTAGTCGTCGACCAGGCGATCGGTCAACCGCTGGATGGCCTGCTCTTCGCGGACAGTAACGACACCCACCACAGTCTCCTCGGCGTCCCTTCGGTTTTCCGGTCACGACGGCACTCACCCCTACCCGCGCCGCCGAACCCTACCGAAATTTTCCGCAACCCCGACACCGACGCCACCCCCATCGGTGGCGAGCGAATCCCATTTCGACTGCGCCAGTGGGCATCTGCCGCGGACCGGCACCCACCGCCTCTGCGCAGGTCAGCGCGAAATCACCGTGCGATGACCCGCTCGTATCAGGGCGGCCCCGCCCCCGAACCGGTACGAACTCCGGCCCGAACTCGCGCCGAAAGTTCAACGGGCTATTCACCTTTCGCCACCCAGCGTTGTCCGCATGTTTCCACCGCACCCTGGGGCCACCCAGCGGCAGACGCACAAGGCCAGCGTGTGGCGGCGGGCTGTGTGCTAGGGCACCACGACAAGCTTCCCGGTGGATTGGTTGTTCTCCATGTACCGGTGCGCCGCAACGATGTCGTCCAAGCCGAAGACACGGTCGACGTTGGGTCGGTAAACGCCGGTCTCGACCTCGTGGACGACCCGCTGCAACACGGTCCTGCCCGCGCTCCCCTCGAGGTTGTCGCTGTGGAAGGCCGTCAGCTTGGTTCCGGACGGGATCATCGCTATCGGTTCGAAATCTGGGATCAGCCATCCACTGAGCGAGCCCGCCACACACACCGTTCCGCCCCGACGGACCAGGTGCAGCGAGTCCACCGCCGTGCGCGCCCCGACGAGATCCAGCACATAGTCGGGCCCCTCGGGCCAGAGTGTGTGTATGCTCGCCGCCAGCGGTTCACCGGCGTCGATGAGCACGTGGTCGACGCCAGCCGCGGTCAAGGCATCGGACTTGTCTTGTCGCCGAGTGGTGGCAGCGACTTCGATTCCGTAGCTGGACGCGATCGACGCGGCCGCCATCCCCACCGACGAGGTCCCGCCGCGAATCAGCAACCGCCCCCCGGCACCCGGCACGATCCCCAACGCGTCCAGCGAGCCCCGCGCGGTCAAGTACGTCTCAGGTAGTGCGGCCAAGGCGTCCCAGGGCAGCGTGGTACTGACCGGCATCAGCAGCGAGTTCGGCAGTAGCGCATACTCCGCATAACCGCCGTCGAACTCCCGTCCCATCTCCCCCATCACCGCCGCAACGGTCGTCCCGTCCGGCACCGTAGGATCGGTCGAGGCTGCCACGATTCCCACACATTCGATCCCGAGCACACGTGGGAACCGCACATTCGGGGAATGCCCCTGCCGGGTCCTCAGCTCCGATCGGTTCAGGCCCGCGGCCTTGACCTGCACCAGGCTCCAGCCCTCCCGAACCGCGGGCATCGGCACCTCGCGGATCTCCAGCACGTCCGGCCCACCCGCCCGGACACAGACCGCCGCTCGCATTGTCGTCGTGATGTTCTCGCCCATGCGTTCACTGTGGCCGGCAAGCGGTGTGGCCTGCTACCGATAGAATGCCAACTTATGCCCGTTGGCCGCCAACTTCCCCGGCTCGGTGGCACATCCCTGCTATGGCCGTCCGGAGGGGTTCATCTATGGCCGTCGGGAGGAACAAGTTCGGCGCATTCCCATCCACGTGGACATCTGGTGTACGCGGCCCGTGGTGTCCTGTCGGTGCACACCGAACGCGGCACATCGATCGTTCCGGCCAATCGGGTCGCATGGACTCCCGCCGGGTTCATGCACTACCACCGTGCGCACGGCCAGACCGATATGCGGATCGTATTCCTCCCGGCATCCCTGGCCCGGCTCGTACCGGACCATCCTGCCGTGTTCGCGGCCTCCGACCTGGCCCGCGAAATCCTGCTGACCCTCACGGGCCCACGCAACTACGACCGTGCCGCACAGAACCAAGACCGCGCCGCGCTCGCTCGCCTTCGCCGAGTCCTCGTCGACGAACTCCACGAAGCACACGAGCAGCCACTGCAACTGCCGGAACCACACGACGACCGATTGCAGGCCATTGCGCAGTTGCTGTACCAGAACCCCGCGGACAACACGTCATTGGCCGAACTCGGGCTGACGATCGGAGCCAGCGCCCGCACTCTCAGCCGACTGCTCAACAACGAACTCGGCATGACCTTCTATGAGTGGCGCACACAGCTACGCGTCTATCACGCACTCGTCCTTCTCGCCCACGGCCACGACACCACCCACGTCGCCCACGCCTGCGGATGGGCGAACCCCAGCGGCTTCATCGCAGCGTTCACCAACATCATCGGCACCACCCCGGGCCGCTACCGCACCGGTCACCAACCCCGCGCCACCTGATGACCTGGGCAGCACGCCATGGACAACTGCTCACCCACGGTCGGAAGCCGATAGACAGCCCGCGATACCTCTGTATCTGTCGAGCCGCGTCGGTGTGATGGCTGGATTCGGTTGGGTCGCTGCGTCGTTCGTCTCGCGTCATCGTTGGCAAGGACAGATCGGCCAGGCCACGTTTGAAACAGCGCTTCGCCTCTTCCAGGGTCTTGCCTCAACCCCTGAAAACCCGAGCAGCAGCTCTACGTGGCGTTGCCGGCTCGGATCCGCCCGAGCCCAGCGGCGAAGACCTGTGCGCTGCCAGATCGCATCCGTTCAATGCCTGACCAGACCTGCCCGGTCGGTCGGAACAAGGTGCCGCGGCACCGCACGGCCGGTAGGACCCAGCCTGGATCACGGTGCGATCATGGCCTGGATATCGGGTAGATTCCCGATCCGCTGTGTCGCGGGCCGCCCCGGTGCGTCGGTTTGCGGTGAGCCGGTGGCGCGCAGCCGGGCCCGTACTTCGGCCGGGGTCTTGCGACCGGCGCCCGCGTCCGCCAGTCCCTGGTAGCTGGCGACCGAACCGACGACGATCGGGGATGCGCTCGAGGTTCCGCTGAAAGTGTCGGTGTACCAATAGTCTTCGTCGGTGCCGCCCTGCAGATCGCCGTATCCGGTGGTGGTCACCTCCAGGCCCCAGCCCTGTGCGTCGAGGCGGGATCCGTAGTTGGAGAACGCGAGCCGTGAGCGCGCGGGTCCGTTGTCGCGGCCGTGGAATCCCGGTGGCGGAGCACCCGCGCCGACCAGGATCGCGCCGGAATCGGCTGCGCCGCCACGGAACGGGTTGCGCCAGGAGGACGGGAAATCGGCGGGTCGGGTGTCGTAGAGCGCGCTGTCGAGGTCTTCGGCGCCATTGCCCGCGGCCCCGACCACGATGACGCCGCGTCCGATGGCATAGCGGATCGCCGCCCAGTCGTCGGGCCACCATTCGATCGCGATGTATCCCGCTTGGTCCGAACGGTTCTGGTAGTTGTAGCGCGGTCCGGGCCGATGCAGTTCGAGCAGGATGATGTCGCCCGCGCCGAGCGCGTCGGCGGCGGTGCGGATGGCCGCAGCGGAACCCGCGTCGAAGACCGACACCGCGCGGATGGCGGCATCGGCGGCAATGCCGGTAATGCCGAATGTGTTGACGTCACCACTGATCTCACCGGCCACCGCGGTGCCGTGATTGCGCCAGCCCAGATCCGCTGACGGCGCGTTGCCGATCACCCCGCCCTGGTTCGCCAACAGGTCCTCGTGGGTGAACCGCCACGCCCCCTCCACATCCACGATGCGCACGCCCGCGCCGCGACCACCGGGTCGGGTCCACGCCCAGCGCGCGTTCACCCCCTGCGGCGCGGCGTCCAGATATCCCTGCCGGACTTCGTAATTCGGCGTCACCGGCGGTGCGTCCTCGAGTCGCCGAGCCGCGATATCGGCCAGCACCACCGGTGGCGCGGTCGGCGGCTCGGCGGGCGGTTTGATGTAGGCCGCCTCGACCGCGTCATCGGCACGCAGCCGATCCGCGACCGCCTCGAGTTCGGCCGCGACGCCGCGCACCGCGAAGTAGTTCAGGTACTGCGCACCGATCGGCTCCTGATCGGTGTTCGCGATCCGCTGCGGCAGCCGATTGGCGGGCCCGAAGATCCGTAGCGGCGCACCGCCTTCGGGCAGCAACTCGACCAACCGGGATTGCGCGGCGAGACTCTCGCGCACCGCATTCTGGTCGATACCTGCCCGCGCGCCGTGGGTGACAACGATCAGTTCCGAACCACTCGCCGTGGGTGCCATGCCCGACAGTCAACCCGCCAACCGATCTTTGCGCCACCGCACCGATTCGAGTGTGTGCCAACTCAGTTCGGCACTGCCGGAATGGGCGCGGTGTCCTGGAGCGAGATGACCTCGCCCCGACCTCGGGCGACAGTGAGGATTTCCAGTGCGCCGATCACGATCGCGCAGCCACCGGCCGCGATGGCCAGTGCGTCGAACGAATCGAAGGGCACGACGATCACGACCATCCCGACCACCATGGTCAGCAGCCCGAATACCTCGTGCCAGCCACTCTCCGACAATTCGGCGGCCCAGACCGCGACGGTGGCCTGCGCGATGCCGCGGAGGGCCCAGCCGAGGCCGATCCATACCGCGAGCAACACCACCGAATCAGTGCTGCGTAACGTCAGCACGGCCAGGGCGACAGAGGCTGCGCCGCTGAGGAATACGAAGATCCGCAGCGCGGTCGCGAATCGCGAACTCATGGCGATGATGAGCTGTAGCGCGCCGCTCCACAGGAGATAGAGGCCGAACAACAGTTCCGCGGTCGCTTCGGTCTTGTGTGGCCACACGGCGATCAGCGCCCCGAGAATCATCGAGCCGACGCCTGCGACCAACACCGCCTGCCGCACTCCGCCGACAACCGAACCCCCAGGACCCGCACTCTCGTTTTCGGGCATAGCTCCATGGTATGACTCGAGAATGCGGATAGCCGAATGTTTGCTTTCGACTCGCGGAACTTCGATATTTTTACACCGGATTCCCGGCTTATGCCCCTATTGCGAGGATTACGCCGCGAGCGGTGGACCCGTCGCCGAGTTGCCACGGCACGCTTACTCGACCATGGGCCGTGTCAGGGGCGGCGGCAGTGTTCAAGACCTGGCGTAGCACTGCGATCACACCGCCCGACATCGCGATATCGGTCTGTGCACGTCCATCGATGGTCGAGACGAGTTCGCCTGCGGTGTCGGCGAGTTCGCCGACCGTGACGATGACCGACGGGTCCGGAGTGTTGCTCTCGCTCTGCGCCTGCGGCCGCGCTCGCCCGGTCAGTAGCGCGGCAATCTGGGCGGCCGCCACCGGATCCCGGGTTCCGTCATAGATCCAACGCTGGCCGAGCACGCCGTGTGTCGAGGTGCCGATGAGGGCTTCGTCGGCACCGTCGAGTCGCGCGCCACGGTAGGTCAGCGGCAGGTGGTAGGTGCGAGCGTCCGGCCCCGAGCCATCGGTCACCAGCATGAACTCGATGCCGACCGCACCCGCTGGATCGTCGAGCCGGAAGCCACCGGCCTTGGTCAGCTCCGGTGTGCGCCCACTGTCTCGATACCAGGGCCGGGTGGGCAACCAGGCGGTGAGCAGTTCGAGTTTGGTGGGAGACATTGTCGTGCGGTGGATTACAGCCATGGGGCACAGTATCCTTCGGCGACAGCGGATGCTGCTGTCGGCGCGGTTGTCACGTAGATGTGTCATCGATCCGCACGCCCGTTCACTTGGACGTGGTCTGCACGCGGCAGGCTGGTGTCGTGGTAGTTGCGTCTGATGTCGTTCCGGTGCGTGGTAGTGAGTACTCGGTCTTGTTACGTCGGATCCGGGAGGCGGATCTGTTGGACCGGCAGTTGTGGTACTACGGGTGGAAGAGTGCGATCACCGCGGGGGCGTTCGTTGCCGGGTGGGCAGGGTTCTTCGTCATCGGTGATTCGTGGTGGCAGCTGGGTGTCGGGGTGTTCCTGGCCGCGGTGTTTTCGCAGATCGCGTTCCTGGGGCATGACGCCGGGCACAAGCAGATCTTCGCTTCCCGGCGAGCCAACTACCTGTACGGCATGATCGCCGGCAATCTCGGTATCGGGCTCAGTATCGGCTGGTGGACCAGCAATCACAACAGGCACCATGCCCACCCCAACACCGAGGGTGCAGATCCCGACGTGATGGGAATCCTGGCCCATTCCAGCGCACGCGCACGCGCAGGCACGGGCATCCGCCGGCTGATCTTCCGCTGCCAGGCCTGGCTGTTCTTCCCAATGTTGTTGCTCGAAGGCGGCAGCTTGCACTATGCGAGCGTCCGGGCGGTGTTTCGCTGGCCGATCCCGAATCGCGTCTGGGAGGGTGTACTGCTGGCCGCGCACGGTGTCGGGTACCTCTCCACGGTGTTCCTGGTCCTGTCGCCGGGTAAAGCGTTGGCGTTCATCGTTGTTCAGCAGGGTCTGTTCGGGTTGTACATGGGCTGCACGTTCGCCCCCAACCACAAGGGGATGGAAGTTCTGCCCGAAGGCGACAACACCGACTTCCTGCGCAGACAGGTGCTCACCTCACGCAATATCCGCGGCGGCTTTCTCGTCGACACCGTCCTGGGCGGCCTGAACTATCAGATCGAGCACCACCTGTTCCCGTCGATGCCCCGCGCCAACCTGCGGCGAGCCCAGCCGATGGTCGCCCAATTCTGCGCCGAAATCGGTGTGCCCTATTGCGAGACGAGCCTTGTCGAGTCCTACGTCCAAGCGCTGAGCCACCTCAACGACGTCGGCCGCCAGACCTGGACGACACCTCAACCGGTCGAATAGTGCAGAGGGCCCGTAGGCGCCGATTCCGCATCGCACCGCTCACCGCGAACCACCCGCTACACCCCCTTCGGGTACCGACGTACGGGTCGCGATTTCGAGACCGCCGACCAGCATCGCATGGTTCATATGCTGGTCCATTCGGCCTACCAGGGGTTCCGGACTGGTGAAGTCGCATATTCAACTGTCGAGAGTTGTGGGGATGTCCCTGTGGCTTTCGGCGGCAGTGGGCGGCCCAGCGCTAGGCGGTGATCGCGGCGACAGGGTCGTGGAGTTGCGTGATCAGCTCTCGTATGGCCAGGGGCGCCGCAGGTAGGTCGCCTTCGATCCGGAGTTTGCCGCTGGTCGTTGCGAGGTGACGGCGATGTTGGGAGGCCGCGATGGCGTCTGGGTTGCCCGCCCAGACTCGTCGGGAAAGGTCATGGTGCGTGGCGTAATCGGCGACGATTCGGATTGCTGGCTCATCGACGGTGCCGCCACTCACCTCGAGCTTGTTGTCGCGGATGCGGATGAACCAGCTCAGCGTTCCGGCGGGCGTGTTGGCTCGCCCGGGTGGCGGGTTCGTCAGGTCCTCGCAGATGCAGTAGTCGAGTGCATCCAGCTCGTGGCCTTGCAGTAGGTCCGCGATAATGGAGGCGACGGCGTCGAGCCATTCAGGACTCCCGTATTCAAACTTGCTGATGGATGCCATCTTTCGGATGGTTCCACGAATCGATCCTCTGTTCTTGTGATGATCTGTGCAGACTCGGGCGAGGGTTTGCGAAGACGATGTTGGTAGAGACGGGTGAGGTCGTGCATTCCACTATCGCGGGTTCGATGGTCTCCAACCGGTGGGTGACCGGAGCCGGGACGCGGTGACGTAGCGGCTCCATGTGGTCGCCGCCTCGGCGGCGAGTTGCGTTGTGGTGGTGTGGTGGTAGCCGAGTGCTTCGGCGACAACCGCGGCCGGCATCTGCTGGACGTGCTGGCGCATGGCGGATGTTCGAGCCGGGACATTGGAGACGCCCAGCGCTTTGACTAGGCCGCTGAGTGTTTCGGGATGCATTGGCTGTCCGGCGCGTCGACCGGGGAAAAGCCAACGCGAGCCGCGGTTGGTCGCAGTGTTCATGTTGGTGCGGTTGGCGATCCAGGTAAGCAGGATGTTGGCGACCGGTTCCGGGACCGGAGACGGCGAACGTGACGTCATATCCGTTGTTTTCCGCGCGAGTTCTACCGGAACCCCTACCAGAAGCCCAGCTCAGTCTGGGCTTCTGCGTTCCGGTGCTACCTCGCGTCGGCCGATCTTCCAACTAATTCACAACTGAGTGTTCGATGCGCCTGGTCGGTCCCCACTGCTGATCTCCTCTGTGGACAGCTATTTCCGGAGACCGCTGTCGTCATCGAATTCGAAGGATGTATCGCGGTCTGCTATCCCGCAGCCGCATCGGATCCCGAGTCCCTTCGGCTCTCGCGAGATTCGGCGACCATATGGTCCAGCTGACGTTCCGCGCGCTCGGCCCGCGCCAATGTCTGCGCCCGGGCGTCATCGAGTGCGGCCAGCCGTTCGGCTGCTTCGCGGCGTGCCTGCTCGAGCGCCGCCGCCGACTCGGCGCGCACCGCCGCGACCTCCGTACTCGCCCCGCGGCGAACATCGGCGAGTTCGCCGCGAGTCCGATCCAGTTCCGTCCGCACCCGGTTCAACTCCTCACGCGCCTCGGCGACGGCCTGATTGCGTTCGGCGACAGCCTGTTCGGCGCGTTCGATGGCACGCTCGGCGTCGGCGGCGCGCTGCACCGCCAGATCGCGTTCGGCACCGGCCGCGGTGATCTGCTGGGCGGATTCGCGGCGGATCTGCTCGATCTCGGCGGACGCCTTGCGCCGCGCCAATTCCACATCCTCGGTTGCCTGCTGCCGCGCGCGTTCCACATCGTCGGCTGCCTCGCGACGGAGGGTACGAATCTCCGTTTCGGCCGCGCTGCGCGCCGCGAATACGTCGTCGGCGGCCTGTTTGGTTGCCCGCTCGACCTCACGCATCGCATCGGCCCGCGCAGTATCCGCCTGGGCGACCAGGGACTCCGCATGCTCGGCCGCACTCGCCGCATCGTCGGCCGCCGATTCCGCCGCAGCCCTGGCCTCGTCCGCCTCCCGACGCGACTGCTCGGCCGCGACCGTCGCGACCTCCGCCTCGGCGATCCGCCGCGCCGCATCCGCTTGCACGGCCTGTACCTGCGCCTCGGCGATCGATGGATCGGCGAGCGTGGACAGCTCGGCCACCGCCGCGGTCAGCGTATTACCCAATTGATCAGCCAGCCCACGGAATTGGGTGAGCAGCTCATCGGCACGCAACCGAGCCACCGTCACCGGCCCCTGCTGCGTCACAGTGACAGAACTCTGGGGTGCTTCCGATTCCTGTTGCTGCCGTTGCCGTTCCCGCCACGCCCGCCACCGCGTGTGGTCGGGATGGTCGCAGTATTCCGAGGGCCGCCCGGGCCCTCCTCCGCGCGTAATCGGTCGAGCGCACCCCGGGTAGCTACAAACGTTGGACACCGCAGAATCGTAGCGTTGATTTCGTCGATACCAACGTATTCACACGAAACGAAATACGTGTCGTCCCAGGAACTTCCCGTGTTAACCATCTCGTTCTAGCCCCCGATAAGTGAACATTATCGGGGGTCAACTCCCCTGACGCCGTCGCACATTCGCGGCTTTGGTTTCATTTCCGTTTGGTATGCGCAAACGAAACGTATCTCCAACGGAATTCATGAAAAACTGGGTACCCCCGCTCAGTCGAACCGTTCTGACCGATCGGTCAGATTCCCCGGTGATCTGTCGTAGCCGTCATGAGTTCTCCCCGATGTGTCAGGAAGGTGGCGTGCCGACAGTCTGAGCCGGCAAGGGTGTGTCAGTGCTGAATGCTGTTGAGCACCAGCGGGATTCAAGAGCGATGGTGCAGACTGGCGGTTAGAGGTTGTGTTCGTGGCCGCCGGTCGAGCGACGGGCGAGGTAGCCACCCGTGGTCGTCCACGAGATTGATGGGCCACGCAGTAGGTGATCTTCCGAAGGAAAGTGAGCACCCGCGTGAGTGTCGAACCCGAGATCCGCACGACTGCCGGAGTGGTTCGTGGCAGGTGGGAGAACGCCATCGCGGTCTTCCGGGGTATCCCCTACGCCGAGCCACCGTTCGGCTCACGACGCTTCGGGGCTCCCGTTCGGGTCCAGCGGTGGGATGGCATCCGCGACGCGTTGGAGTTCGGTCCACCGGTTCCTCGAGCGAGCAATGTCGGTGCGGCGATGTCGTCGGTGTCCGGCAACGTCGGTGACGGTTCCGAAGACTGTTTGACGCTCAACGTCTGGTCACCCGACCTCGGGGCCGCAGGACTGCCGGTGATGGTGTGGATCCAGGGTGGAACATACCTGGAGAACAACTCCGCCAACCCGGACTGCGACGGTGCGACGCTCGCCGGGTCCGGTGTGGTGGTGGTCAGCATGAACTATCGCGTCGGTGCGGACGGCTTCGGCCGCATCGACGGCGCCCCGGACAACCGAGGCATCCTCGACCAGATCGCCGCGTTGGGATGGGTCCAGGACAATATCGCCGGGTTCGGTGGCGATCCAGCCAATGTCACCGTTTTCGGCGAGTCCGCTGGCGCCGCGTGCATTGCCGCTCTGCTCGTCATGCCGATGGCGGCCGGGCTGTTTCGACGGGCGATCAGTCAGAGCATGCCGGGCACCTACTTCTCCGAACGGCTCGCCACCGCGATCTCCACAACGATCGCCGCGCAACTCGGCGTCCAGGCCACCGTCGACGAGTTGGCCCGTTTTCCACCGCGTGCACTGACCGACGCGACGGACGCGGTGATCCAGAAGATGCCAGAATTCGTCGAATCCTGGGGACCCATGGCGCTCACGCCGACGCCGTTCTCCCCCGTCGTCGACGGCGACGTCCTGCCACGCGCACCATGGCGTGCGCTGGCAGACGGCGCCGCGCGCGACATCGACCTGCTCATCGGCCACACCCGGGACGAATACCGGCTCTACACATCCCGGCCCGGCGGCGAGCCGACCGATGCGCGCATAACCGCAGCATTCGACCACCTCACACCCAGCACAGATGGCAGCAGGCGCTATCGCACCGCCTACCCGGACGCCACACCCGGGCAACGATTCGAGGTTCTCAACTCCGACTGGCTGTTTCGCATGCCCAGCCTGCACCTCGCCGATGCCGCACACGTCGGTGGCGGACCTGTGTGGTTCTATGAACTGGCCTGGAGTTTCAACTCCGAAGAAGGCGCCTCCCACTGCCTGGACTTCCTGCTCGTCTTCGGCACCCTCAGCCCCGAGGACGTGCGCGCCCACCGCTCCGCTCACCCGAACGCCGCGAACGAAATCACCGACGTCGCTCACACTATGCGCACCGATTGGGTGAGCTTCGCGACCACCGGAAAACCCGTCTGGGCACCCTACGATCCACACACGCGAACCACTCGCGTCTACAACACCGAACCAACCACCCAGCCCTACCCCGAGGAACGCTCGCGCCGCATCTGGTCCACACACCGATTCGACACCCTTGACCTAGCTCATGCCGAGTAAGAGTTGCTGGAGGCGGGCGACCTCGCTTCCTTCGGCGAACCGGAGCGCTACGAACACAGCTATCGGCTTTGCTTCGTCCGCGGCCCAGAAGCGTCATCGAGGACTTGGCAGAGCAAACCGGCTGACAAGGTCGTTCCACCGATGCGACGTCAGGTCATGCTGGTCGACCAGACGGTGTCGCAAACCGATCGAGCAACGGCGCGGGCGGGTCTGGCAGACCAGGAACCGCTTCGTGCCTCGGACGCGAAACGGCTCGTCAGGCGTCGAGTGCGCGGCGCCATGGAAGATCGCCGAAGAAATGTCGCGGTGGGATGTCGAGATCCCGAGTGCGGCTCCGTCCCCGAGGTGAACACGACCACAATGGGCCGTACCGCATCCAAGGAGAACATGATGGCCAAGTACCTGCTGCTCAAGCACTACCGTGGCGCCCCGGCATCGGTTAATGACGTGCCGATGGATCAGTGGACGCCGCAGGAGATCTCGGCCCACGTGCAGTACATGCGGGACTTCGCAGATCGGCTCGAGGGCACCGGCGAGTTCGTCGACGAGCAGGCGCTGTCCCCGGAGGGCACCTTCGTCCGCTACGACGGCGAGGGGCGCCCGCCGATCACCGATGGCCCGTTCGCCGAGACCAAAGATCTGATCGCTGGCTGGATGGTGATCGACGTGGACAGCTACGAGCGGGCATTGGAGCTGGCCGGCGAGCTGTCCGCGGCTCCGGGTGCGGGTGGAAAACCGATTCACGAGTGGCTCGAGGTGCGCCCGTTCTTTACCGCGCCTCCGACGGTTACGGAGTGACGCACGGTGGATGAGGCCCTGCTCCGGACTCTCACCCCCACTGTGATCGGGATCCTCGGCCGCCGCGGAGCCGACTTCGCGTCGGCCGAAGATGCCGTGCAGGATGCCCTGATCGAAGCGGTGCGGGTGTGGCCGGACGACCCACCGCGCGACCCCAAGGGCTGGTTGGTCGCCGTGGCCTGGCGCAAGTTCCTCGACGCCGCCCGCGCCGATACCTCCCGTCAGCGGCGCGAGGAGCTCGTCGACACCGAGCCCATGCCCGGCCCGGCCGAAACGGTGGACGACACGCTGCGGCTGTATTTTCTGTGCGCGCACCCGTCCCTGACCTCGGCCTCGGCGGTCGCGCTGACGCTGCGCGCGGTCGCCGGGTTGACCACGAGACAGATCGCGCAGGCCTACCTCGTGCCCGAGGCGACCATGGCCCAGCGCATCAGCCGGGCCAAGCGGACCGTCTCGGGTGTCCGGTTCGACCGAACCGGTGATGTCGCCACGGTGCTGCGCGTGCTCTACCTCGTCTTCAACGAGGGCTACTCCGGCGACGTCGACCTCGCCGCCGAGGCGATCCGGCTCACTCGCCAACTGGCGGCCATGACCAAGCATGAGGAGGTTGCGGGTCTGCTCGCGCTGATGCTGCTCCATCACGCACGGCGCGCGGCCCGGACGCGCAGCGACGGCAGCCTGGTGCCGCTCGCCGAGCAGGACCGCAGCCTGTGGGACACCCGATTGATCGCCGAGGGCGTCGAAGTGCTCCAGGCAGCCCTCACCCGCGACCGACTCGGGGAATTCCAGGCCCAAGCCGCCATTGCCGCGCTGCACGCCGACGCCCGCACGGTCGAGGAGACCGACTGGGTGCAGATCGTCGAGTGGTACGACGAACTGCTGCGGCTCACCGACAACCCCGTGGCCAGCCTCAACCGCGCCGTCGCCGTCGGCGAGGCCGACGGCGCACGGGCCGGACTGGCCGCCCTGGCGAAGCTCGACCCCGCCCTGCCCCGCTACACCGCCGTCGCGGCATATATGCACGAGCATGACGGTGACCCGGTGACAGCAGCCCGTCTCTACACCGAAGCCGCCCGAGCAGCACTCAACCTCCCCGAACGCGACCACCTCACGCGTCAGGCCGCACGGCTCAACGCAGAGCTCCGCGGTTGAGCGGCCGTACACAGCGGTGAACCTTGCCGCGGCCGACATCTCGCTTCGTACGGACCCCAAGACGATCGGCAGCCTGCTAGCCGATCCCGCCTCGCTCGATGCTGCCCTCGCCGCGGCCCTTGTGCGCGACCTTCCGGCCCTCAACCGGCTGCTGTACGGGGGTTGAGGACCTAAACCGCACGCTCAGCTGACGGCCGCGCCGAACCACTTGGGTAGCTGGCCGAGCAGTTCCTGCTGATCGTCGCCGACCCACGCCACGTGGCCGTCGGGCCGCAGCAGCACCGCGGGCACGTCCAGTTCCGCGCTGATATCGACGACGTGGTCGACCCGATCTGCCCAGCCCGTCACCGAGAGTCGGCCGGTCTGGTCGAGCAGCAGTCCGCGTCCGCCATGCATGAGCTCGTAGAGGCGCCCCCGCTTCAGCCCGATGTCGCGCAGCCGTCGGCCGAGCAGTTCGTGCCCGTCGCCGAGGTCGTAGCGGATCCCGATCGCGGTGATCTTCTCGGTCAGGTACCGATTCACTTCCTCGAAGTCCATCAGGTCCGACAGCAGTCGGCGCACAGACCGGGGACCCGGCTCGGTGGACATCAGCTCGGACTGCACCCGGGTGTTGTTCAGTACGTCGGCGGCTACCGGGTGCCGTTCGGTGTGGTAGCTGTCCAGCAGCCCCTCCGGTGCCCAGCCGTTGACCTCGGCGGCCAGTTTCCAGCCCAGATTCAACGCGTCCTGAACGCCGAGGTTGAGGCCCTGCCCGCCCAGCGGCGCGTGGACATGCGCCGCGTCGCCGGCCAGCAGCACCCGGCCGACCCGGAAGCGCTCGGCCAACCGGGTGGCGTCGCCGAAGCGGGACAGCGAACGCGGTGAGTGCACGCCGAAGTCGGTGCCGGCGAACACCCGCAGCTGTTGCTTGAACTCCTCGAGGGTCGGCGGGACCGACCGGTCCTCGGCCACCCCTTCGGCGGGCACGACGAGGCGGTACACCCCGTCGTCGCCGGAGGGCCCGGCACCGAACCCCTTGTGGATCTTGCGGACCTCGGCCACCACGGCGGCCAACTCCTCCGGCGGCGCGGCCACCTCCATCTCGCCCAGCAGCCACTCGACTGTGGCGGGCTCGCCAGGAAAGCCGACGCCGAGCAGCTTGCGCACCGTGCTGCGGCCGCCGTCGCAACCGGCGAGGTAGCGCGAGCGCAGCTGTGTGCCGTCGGCCAACTCGACGGTCACCCCGTCCGCGTCTTGGCTCAGCCCGACCACTTCACGGCCCCGCCGGATCTCGACGCCGAGTTCGGTGGCGTGCTCGTTCAGCAGGCGCTCGGTGACGGGCTGCGGGATGCCGAGGATGTACGGATGTGCGGTGTCCAGCCGGTCGGGCCGCGGCTTTGCGATCCCGGCGAAGAGGCCTCCGACCGGGTACTGCTTGCCGAGCGCGAGGAACCGCTCCAGCAGACCGCGCTGGTCCATTACCTCGACACTGCGCACGTGCAGGCCGAGCGACCGGACATGCCTGGTCGGCTCGGCCTCCTTGTCCAGCACGAGCACGTGCACGCCGTGCAGCCGCAACTCGCTGGCCAGCATGAGGCCGGTCGGTCCGCCACCGGCCACGATCACGTCGATCATGAAATCCCCATTCGCCTTGATTTCGCCCAGTTGCGACACGTGGTCCGCCGGCGCGCACACCGCACTTGGGTGCCGATTCCGGCGCTTCTACGTCCCGCGAGACCCGCACGCCGACAAGCGTGCACGTACTTCGCGCACCCCTGATTTCCGCAGGTTCTGACTTCGGCTGGAGATTCTGCAACACGACCGGGGTCTTGCCGCAAGGCCCCGGGTGCGTTATATGTTGAGAGTGGCAAGGAGTGGATTTTCTCCTTGCCTTCGCTATTTCTCCTCCGTTGTGGACAGACCAGCTCCTCCGAAGCGGTAGCGCCCGCGTACGGCGATACCGCCGCCAACTGAGCACACCTGGAGTCCATCCCTCCTCGGCGGCAAGGTCTGTGGCCAGGTCGTGCAGTGGCCGCCGCGAGTCGGGATGCAAGCGCGAAAGCTGTAGCAGCCCAGTATGTTCGAGGTTCGTTCGCTCGAGCGGGGAGAGTCGGGCTCAGCACATCTCGGTGGGCGGGCGCTCGCGGGCTGCTCGATGGAGTCCACATCCCTGGCGGTCCACATCCCTGGCTGTGGAGCCGACCTCGTAGCTCCCGAAGGCAGAGATCTAGACCCCTCCGTGCTGAGATACCGCTGTCCATCACCGATTTCGGCCGAGCGTGACCGGCGCGGGCGATCGGGGCGATTGTGAGGGTTACACCGATGCCGCCGCCGCATCGTCCGCGCCGGCCTCCTACCGAGATCTCGTAATTCGCTGCACGAGTTCGAAGTTCGACAACGGCTTCTCCGCTCCGCCCTCGACTACCGAAACGCACGGGCCCTTCGACGCACCTGCGGGTACGGGATCTGTCGCGCGGCACAGCGCGATTTCACGCAGCCTCGGTGAGATCGCCGGGACTCAACGACTCACGACGGTCTCGTGTTCTACACGCGACAGCTTCTCGGGATTGCGCACGATGTAGAGCCCGGTGATCAGGCCGTCATCGATGCGCGCCGCCACGACATTGTCGATCTCCCCGTCGATCCGCACGATCAGTGCCGGGCTGCCATTGATCTGTACCGGCTCGACCGACACCGCGCCGGTGACTCGGGGCAAGCCGACCGCCAGCAACCGAGCCACCCGATCGGCCCCCACGATGGGCCGCACCACGGCCTGCACGACTCCGCCACCGTCACCCAGCAGGACGACATCCGGTGCGAGCATGTCGAACAGGCTTTGCAGATCACCGGTTTCGATCGCCCGTCGGAATGCATCCAGCGCACCGCGGGTCTCGGCCGGGGAGACCGTCCCGCGTGGTCGTCGTGCGGCGACGTGTGCCCGTGCCCGGTGGGCGATCTGGCGGACCGCGGCGGGCGTCTTGTCGACGGCCTCGGCGATTTCGTCGTAGGCCAGATCGAAGACCTCGCGGAGTACGAATACCGCCCGCTCGGTCGGCGCGAGCGTCTCCAGTACCAGCAGCATCGCCATCGAGACGCTGTCGGCCAGTTCGACGTCCTCGGCCACATCGGGCGTGGTGAGCAGCGGCTCGGGCAACCAGGGACCGACGTAGGACTCTTTGCGGCGCCCGAGCGTGCGCAGCCGGGTGAGCGCCTGTCGGGTGGTGATCCGGACCAGGTAGGCGCGATGATCCCGCACGGTGTCGAGATCGACGTCCACCCACCGCAACCAGGTTTCCTGCAGGACGTCTTCGGCGTCGGCGGCCGAGCCGAGCATCTCGTAGGCGACGGTGAAGAGCAGGTTGCGGTGGGCGAGGAAGGCCTCGGTGGCGGGATCCGTGCGCTCGCTCATCGATGACTCCTGTCTGTTCGCTCTCGACTGTGTCACGCACAAGACGCCAGTCCGAACCGCTTTGTGACACCTACGCACAGTGGCACACGTCACGTCGCCGCACTTGCCACCAGGAAATGGTCGCCCGCATCTCGTGCCTCGTTCAGCCCTCGACACCCCCAAGAGAGGGCGAACCGCTCGAGAGCACACGATAGGCCCCAAGATCGCGCTTGCAGGCCGGGCTGCGCACCTGGGTGCACAATCTGCACAGCACCCTCGCCGACCACGGCATCTATGCCGCCGACGTGGCCGTCAACGTCATGATCGCCGACCAGGCACCCGCTGGCGTCCCGCATCGCTTCCCAAATGTCCTGGCGCAGCTGCATCGGGAGATCCATTCGGGCCGGGACCAGGCCGAATACGTGGGCAACCCCTGACCGGTCGTTCCTCGGCGCGACGCTGTGTTCGCCCCGTGTCGGCCACTAGAGCACAGTGGTCGCCGCCTTGCCCGGCGACCACGGGCCAGCAGCGCTACACCTTCGCGGCGACCGTCCTCGGCTCCGACCGGACACTGCTGCCGTTGATAGGGAATGGTGGGACGGTGCCGAATATCAGTCTGGATCGGGTCAGTGCGCGTCACGGAGACGCGCCGATACTCAGCGATATCACCGTGACGTTTCCCGCAGGTCGGTGTGCGGCGGTGGTCGGACCGAGCGGCACGGGCAAGACCACGCTGCTGCGGCTGCTCAATCGGCTCGACGAACCGAGCGACGGCCGGATCCTCCTCGATGACATTCCGATCACCCGGCTCCACGCCCCGGATCTGCGCCGCCGCGTCGGGCTCGTGCCACAGCGCCCCACGCTGCTCACCGATACCGTCGCCGATGAGATTCGAGTCGGCCGCGCCGATCTCGCGTCCGATCGCCTGGACACGCTGCTCGCCCGGGTCGGCTTGCCGGACTTTCGTGATCGGCGCTGCCTCGAGTTGTCCGGTGGCCAGGCCCAGCGTGTGTGCCTGGCTCGGGCGCTCGCCGTCGAACCCGAGGTGCTGCTGCTCGACGAGCCGACCTCTGCTCTCGACGCGGAATCCGCTGCGGCGGTCGGCGTTCTCATTCGGGAGCACACCGCGGGCGGCGGCGGTGCCATCCTGGTCAGCCACGACACCGCCTTCGTGACCGATGTCGCCGACGACATCTGGACACTGCGCGACGGGCACCTGTCCCTCAGCGATGAACGGAAATCCCAGTGACAGAACAGCTTTCCGTACCCGGCTGGCCCGGTGTCGCGACCTCGCTCGTGCTGGTCGCAGTGGCCGCCGCGATCGCCTACCGCCAGCAACTGCACCTGACGCGCGAACTGCTCATCGCCGCCACCCGCGCCGCGGCCCAGTTGGTGGCCGTCGGCGCCATCCTGGTGATCCTGTTCCGGCACACCGGATTGCCGGGCGCGCTCACGTGGGTTGTCCTCATGGTGCTGATCGCCGGACAGGTGGCGGGCCGCCGCGGCAAGGGTCTGCCGCGGGCGCGCCGGGCCGCCACCATCGGCGTCGGCGCCGGATCGGCCATTACGCTCGGCGCGCTGATCCTGCTCGGTGTCATCTCGACACAGGCCCGGGTCGTCGTTCCGGTCGGCGGCATGATCGTTTCCGCCTCGATGCAGGCCACCGGCATCGCGCTGCGCCGACTCCATGAGGACGCCCGCACTGCGCGCCCCGCCATCGAAGCCCGACTGTGCCTGGGTCTTTCGGCGCGCGAGGCCTTCCTGCCGCATCGCCGTTCCGCATTGCGCACCGCGCTGATCCCGACGATCGACGCGACCAAGGTCGTCGGCTTGATCAGTTTGCCCGGCGCCATGACCGGACTCATCCTCGCCGGTGTCGATCCGCTCACCGCTATTCGCTACCAGATCGTGGTCATGTACATGCTGCTCGCGGCCACCGCCCTGGCCGCGCTCACCGCGTCGCGGGTCGCGGAGTCCTATCTGTTCGATAATGCGCAGCGGCTACTGCCGCTGCCGGACTGACGGGTGTCGCGACGAGACGGGAATCGCCGCAGAACGCATAGGCTTTGGGCTGTCGAACTTCGGGCCGGGCAGATGGGAGCGAGCGGGTGGGCGATGCGGTGGTCGCGGTGCCGGAGTCGGTGCGTACGGAGTTACGGCGCGGGGTGCGCAGTGTGCTGGTGGATGCGGTCGCGCTGCGGTTGGTGCGGGAGCGGTTCGATGATGAGCAGGCCGGGGCATTGCGGCGCTATCTGGAGGCGTCGCAGTCGGCGAATACCTTGCGGGCGTATCGAACCGATTGGATCGCGTGGGCGGGCTGGTGTGCGGCGGAAGGTCGGCAGGCGCTGCCCGCCGATCCGCTCGATGTCGCGGTGTACCTGGCCGCGGCGGCGGATGCGTTGCGTCACAATGATGAGGGATCGCAGCGTTGGGCGTTCAGTGCGGCGACCCTCGAGCGCAAGTCGGCGGCGATCGCGGCGGTGCACGCCGCCAACGGACTACCATCGCCCACCCGCTCCGATGTGGTTCGCCTGACCTTGCGCGGCATCCGGCGGACCCGCCGCACACAGCCCAAGCGCAAGCGCCCGGTGCTGCTGCACACCCTCGAACAGTTGCTCGCCGAACTGCCCGAACCACACTGGCCGAGCGAACCGGCGCGCCGCCGCGATACCTTGGCATTGCTCGTCGGGTTCGCCGGAGCGTTGCGCCGCAGTGAACTCGCCGGATTGCGGATCGCCGATGTGCGGGTGGATCTCGACCACGGCACCGGTGAGCCGCTGCTGCTCGTACAGCTCCCGACCACCAAAACCGACCCCACCGGCATCGCCGAACAGCGTGTCGCGCTCCCGCGCGGCCAGCGTCCACACACCTGTCCGGTCTGCGCGTTCGCCGATTGGATCCAGCTGCTCGAAGTTCACTGCGCGCGTGGTGATGTGCGGGCCTGGCTCGACGACAACCCCGCGACGTCCCCGCGGATTCACCGCTGCCACGGTTATCGGGGCACCGCACTCGCCGAAAACGCCACGCTCCCCTTGTTCCCGACCATCACCCGCCACGGCGGCATCGGCACCGAGCCGATGTCCGGGCGCGCCATCGCCGAACTCGTCAAACGTTACGCGGCCCGCGCCGGACTGGATCCGGACCTGTTCTCCGGGCACTCCCTGCGCGCCGGATTCGCCACCCAGGCCGCACTCGGCGGTGCCAGCGACCGCGAGATCATGCGGCAGGGCCGCTGGTCCAATCCGCGCACCGTGCACAACTACATCCGCACCGCCAACCCGTTGGAAGACAACGCCGTCACCAAACTCGGCCTATAGATCCTGTTTCGGGATGAATCTCCCTGATCAGTAAACCCTCGCGCCAAGCCCCTCGAGTTCGGCGAGTAGTCGCATTCGACTGCCCCGGGCCAGCGGTCCGAACAGACTCGTACCAACCCGGTACGTTCGAAACATGATCATCTGGCTGAACGGAACCTTCGGAGCCGGAAAATCCACGACAGCAGGAGAATTGACCGCGCTACTCCCTGGATCGCGGATCTTCGACACCGAAGAGGTCGGGCTCATGCTCCGCCACGTCCTCGCCTCCGAGATCGTCCGGGACTTCCAGGACTGGCAACCCTGGCGCGGATTGGTCGTGGCTGCAGCGACACAGATCCTCGACTACGTCGGCGGCATTCTGATCGTGCCCCAGTCGGTCCTCGTCCACCAATACTGGCAGGAGATCCGCGCCGGACTCGAAAAAGCCGGCGTCCCACTGCATCACTTCGTTCTCCACGCCGATCATCGCGAACTCCTCCGCCGCATCCAAACCGATCCCAGCAAACCGAACTCACCATGGCGGCTGGAACACCTCGACGACTACAACGCCGCCCGCTCATGGCACAGCCAAGAGGCACACGTCATCGACACCACCGCACTGCAACCGCGCCAAGTCGCAACCCTCATCGCAACCCATACGGGTACAGTCATCGGCTGATCACCCGCGCAGACCAGCGAACCGAATACCGCACGGACGCAATACCGCTACGCCATCAGCCTCATGCGCAATGTTGTATCCGATGCAACTTCGCGCGCTGTGTGTGTTTCGGAGAGGCCGTGGCATGAGGCCGTCAGCGACGAGGGGTAACAGGCTGCCGAGTCTGCGTGCTGCCTGTCGTCGAGCCCGGATTGGTTGCACATCGGCTTTATCGCATCGGATGCTTCGACGCGTTGTCAGCCGCCGCCGCACCCTCCACCACCACAGCCTCCGCCGCCGCAACCTCCTCCGCCGCTGCAGCCGGAGTCGCCGCTTCCTGAGTCGCCGCCGCCGCAACCGCCGCCGTTGATGTAGGAAGCCAGGCCGATGCCTCCTGCGGCGGCTGCGCCGCGGGTGCGGGCGCTGGTGGTCCACAGTTCGGCGCGGCGGCGTTGGCGTAGGAAACGCACGAGTGCGACTGCGACGAATGTGGCGGCGATCGCGAATGCCACGGCGGCGGCGACCGGGTAGAACTGGACGAGTACGGCGCCCGCGAGTACGAAGACCACGGCCATCATTACCAACATCAAGACCTCCCCCACGGAAACGTTCTGTGATCAGGATACCCAGCACCACCGACGAACTCGGCTGCCCGACTGCCGATCTGCGGCAGGCCCCTCAGCGCCGAGCGGAAGGCCGGGCACCAGCTGATATCCAACCCGACGGAGTTTGTCGGGCCCATGCCATAGTCTTGCTGCGGAAGGCCGACGTGATGGGCGCGGCACTACACGGGGGCAGCGAAATATGACAGACAGCGCGTCATCGTCCGATCCTCGACGCGGCCGGCTTCGCCCGGTCGGGTTGGGTAAGCGTGCGTGGCTCACGACCAAGGTGGTGCGGCGCCTGCTGCGGTTTCTCGCCTGGTCGCGGTTCGTTCGCGTGACCGTGGTGAACCGGGAGGTCGTTCCGGCCCGCGGGCCGGTTCTGGTGGCCAGCAATCACATTTCGATGCTCGATGCGGTGTTCCTGTGGGGCGCATTGCGGCGGCGAGCGATGGCGGTGGCCATGGCGGAGTTGTGGTCGTGGCCGGTGGTGGGCTGGTTGGTGCGGCGGCTCGGGCATGTGCCGGTGGTGCGACGCGACCCCGAATCCGGGCAGCAGGCCCTCGAGCACGCCGAATGGATTCTGCGACACGGCGGCGTAACGCTCATCTATCCGGAGGGCCGATGCGTGCCGCCGGGAGAGTCCGAACCGTACAAGCCCGGCGTCGCGAAACTCGCACTGGCAACCGGTGTTCCGATCATTCCGGTCGCCACCACCGGCACCGACAATGTGCTACCCCTGCGCACCAAGGGCGGCGAGCGCCGCGGGTTCGACCGCTCCCATCTGGTCACGATTCGTTTCGGCACGCCGATCGACCCTACCGACTTCGACTCCCCCGAAAAACTCCTAGACCAGCTACGCGCCGATATCGAATCCCTGCGCGCCGAATCCGCCTGAACCACAGGTGGTCTCGGACTCTGCGGACTGGGACCGGCGAGGCTGCACAGAGCTCACAGGGGAATCGGCAGGCCTACCTCGCGGCGCGCAGTCCGCGATCGATGAAGTCGATCATCCAGTCGAAGCTGACCTCCGGGTCGCCGGTCCACTGGAAGCCGTGGGAGGTCTGGAGGGAGGCGAACCCGTGGAACGCGCAGCGCAGTGCGCGCAGCGCATGATCCATTTCGGCCTCCGGAATGTGGTATCCGCGCAGCACTGCCGCCATCGAATCCAACAGGCGGGCACTGGGTTCCAGCAACGGATCATCGGCGCCCTCGAACTCGGCGCCGATGGTGGCGGTATACCGGCCGGGATGGGCGATCACGTAGGCGCGGAACGCCCGGGCGAAGGCCGCCAAGGCGTTGGCGCCGGAGAGTCCGTGCATGGCATCGCGGATCTCGCGGTCCAGTTCGGTCATGGCCAGGACCGCGATGCCGTGTTGCAGGTCGGCCAGGTTGGCGACGTGCTTGTAGAGCGAGGGCGTTCGAACACCGAGCCGTTCGGCCAGCGGCGCCATCGCGAGATTGCCGTAGCCGACGTCGTCGGCGAGCTCCGCGCCCGCTCGAACGACGTCGGCCTTGGTGAGCCCGACCCTAGGCACGAGCATGCTCTCGCAGGAAGACCAGGGCGAGTTCGGCGACCCGGTCGGGCGCGTCCGCGTGCGGGTAATGCCCGGAGCCCTCCGACAATTCGACCCGGCCCAGGCCCTCGGGCATGAGCGCCACGATGGCATCGCCTTCGGCCTTCGGGTCCGGGAAGTCGGGGTCGGCGGTACCCATGACGATCAGCGCGGGCACGCTGAGGTTGGGCAGCTGTGCTTCGGCGTCGGCCGGAGTGGACTTGCCGGTCTTCAGGAACTCCGCGAATCGGCCCGGTTCACGCAGCAGCTGCGCCAGGTCGGCCATGTACTGGTCGTAGTCGGCGGGCTTGATCGGGTAGGCGACATTCAGGTAGCTCATCCACAGCCCGAGGCTCTTGAAGACCATCGCGCCCAGCAGTCGAGTCATGCCCTTGCGGTAACGCGCGACGGTGAATACCGCACCCGTGTCGAACTGCTGTGTCTTGGTGAACGGGTTGAGTTCGATGATGCCGCTGACGAGTTCGGGTGACTGCGCGGCGGCGATGGTGGCGGCACCCCCGGAGATGGAGTGGCCGATGATGACCGCGGGTCCGCCGAGGTGGCGGATCAGGGCGAGCAGATCACCCGCGATATCGGTGCGCGAGATGGCCGCACTGCCATCGTGGGAGGTCCAGTTCATGCTGGATTCCCCGTGTCCGCGCAGGTCGGCCGATGCGACCCGGAAGCCCGCCGCGACCAGCTTCGGCGCCAGCAGCCGATAGGCCTGGCGTCGGTCACCGATCCCGTGCGACAGCACCACCAGCGGGCCGTTGCCGGCCACTTCGTAGGCGATCTGTCCACCGTCGATGGTCAGGAACTCGGTCATGTCGAACTCCAAAGCGTGAGTAGCTAATACTGATAGCCATAAAGCTAATGCAATTAGCCTCGGACGTCAAGTGATGCTTCCGAACTTTCGAGGCCCGGCGGTAATCCGCGCGCTTGTCGCCCTCGGTCGCCGTCTTCGCTCCGCTGGTCTTGGCGCTCTCGACGCGCCAATAGGAGGCCTCGATGCCGGCGATCTCGCGGATTGGCCTGGAAGACAACGGTTTCGACGCGGCCGCGAGTGAGCGGTCAGCCCGATCTCGCGGTCAGGCGCCTCCTCGCCACTGCGCCATACTTCGTTGGTGAATCCAACGAATACATATATAGTTGGCGGCACCAATATTGGGTACGCCAACGAAAGAGGATGTCATGGCCACGGATACTCTGGTCGCCGACCGCATCGAGATCGCCGACCTGTTCACCCGCTACGCCCGCCTGCTCGACGAGAAGCGATGGGACGATGCCGCCACGATCTTCACCGACGATGTGGAGGTCGACTCGCCGCGAGCCCAACTCCGCGGCATCGACAAGGTCGTCGACTACATGCGACAGTCCGAGGTCGAGGGCGAGCACGCCCAGCACATGACCAACGACCTGCTGGTGAATATCAACGGCGACCAGGCCGCGGCCTCGGGAAACTCACTCGTGTACTTCTACCGCGACGGCCAACCGCCGCATCAAACCAGCGGCCTGCGACTGGCCTGCACAGTAGTACGGACGGCGGCAGGCTGGCGAATCAGCCGGACACAGATCATCCTCGCCTGGATGCGCAAGGATTGATCGCTCCCCGAGTGCTTGTAACGCCTCGAGCTACAAGCACTCGGGGCTCTGTCAGTGGATTTCGCGGCCAGCCTCGGCGCCATCAGGTCGGGCGGCCATGATGGCCTGCCAGGGTGTTGCGTCGAATATCAGCCTGATCGCGGTGATGCGCCCGTCCTGGATGCGAAAGTGCTCGGCTGTGTCGACTTCCAGCACCAGGCCGGTCAGGCGCTCGGCACATCGTGGCCAGGAACCGCCGCCGCTCCGCGAGCAGCACCGATATGTCCACCGCGTCTATCGGCCGTACGAACGAATCTGCGCAGCATCGACATTCAGCTGTCTCGCCAACCGTGCCACCGCCACTGGCGGCGCGCAGGCGACCTTGTCCGGCAAGAATCCCCGGTACCCGTGTGTCAGGGGCTGTTGAGCAGGGAATTCGGGTTTCGACTTGGGATTTCGGGGTGTTCGAACGGATTCGAGGTGAAGATCGCGGGGAGATCGGTTCCCGATGGGACAGTCATGCCGAAACCACATCACTGGGATCGGGGGTACGGACGTGTCGAACACTGGCAGTACGCTGCCGCGGCGGCAACTCGGACGGTATTTGCGCGACCTTCGGCAGCAGGTCGGGTTGACGTTGGATGAAGCGTCGAGATTGATCGAGCGCAGTGCCAGCAGTCTGCAGCGACTCGAGACCGGGCACGCGGAACGGATTCGGCTATTGGATGTTCGGGAGCTGTGCACGATGTACAACGCCGATGAAACCACGACGGCCGGGGCGATCGGGCTAGCGCAGCAAGCGTCGGTGAAGTCGTGGTGGCACCGGTATGGCGATCTCATCCCGAAGGACTCCGAGGTGTATCTCGGGCTGGAAGCGGCTGCGCGCCAACGCACTTCGTACACACCCGATGTTGTGCTCGGGCTGTTGCAGACACCGGGCCACACACCATTGACTGAACTAACGGGGGGCACCGAATCCGATCACCGGAAAGCCTGCGCTGGTGGATGGATACGCTCCGGCGACAATGACGCACTCGGAGACGGTGTTGCGGAGCTTCTACGACTTTCACCGCGACGCGGGTAGATGATTACGTGATCCGGGGGGTTGATCGGCGGCGAGGAAGGGCGTCACGAGACGGAGCAGTTCCCGGGGCCGGTCCAGCGGGATGATGTGGCCGCAGTCCGGAATGACCTGCCCGGTGAGGTCGTCGGTGATGGGGCGTAGTTGCTGTTCGAGCGCGGTGCCGACCGGGTGGGCGCCGATCGCCAGCGTGGGCATGGTGAGCCGCGCGTCGATCAAGGCGTCGTTGAGCTGGCGGGCGGTGGTGGGCAGTGCGCGGTAGTAGGAGAAAGCGCAGCGCAGCGCCTCCGATCCGGTGTAGGCATCGATGAACGCCGCGCGGATGTCCGGTCGCACGCCCTGGCCACGGGTGCCGGCCGTGAGGAACCAGTCGATGTACTGTGCCTCGTGTCCGATCAGAACCTTTTCGGCGAGGCCGGGGACGGCGTGGAAGCCGAACCACCACGGTGGCCCGGCAGCGAGAAAGTCCTCGGCGCCGGGCAGCGAGCCGAGCAGTGCCTCCATGACGATCAGCCGTCGTATCCGTTCGGGGTGCCGTAAGGCGAGCAGCACGGCGACCGGGGTGCCGGCGTCGATGGCGACCACGGCGGCGGTGGGTTCGGTGAGGGCATCGAGGATTCCGTTGATGTCGTCGGCCAGGGTGCCGGCGTCGTAACCCTCCGCTGGACGGGTGCTGGCGCCGAATCCACGGAGGTCCGGGGCGATGACCCGGTGGTGGATGGACAGCGGACCGATGATCTCGCTCCAGAGCGGCCAGGTGTGCGGGAAGCCGTGCAGCAGCACGATCGCGGGGCCGGTGCCGGCCGTGGCCACGTTGAGGTGGATGTCGTTGACGGCGATCCGGCGCAGCTGGACCTGCGGGACACGGGTTGGCGCGGTGTCGGGCACAATAACTCCCTGTCGGTTACTATTGGTTACCTCAAAACCGTAGGTAACTGCGGTTGAGGTTGCCAAGGCGGCACTTTGTCGACAGGTGGTGAGGTCAAGGTGACCACTCGGCCCGTGGATGCGCAGCGCGCAGGTCGCGGTGATCTGTTCGATCCCCGGTGCCCGACGCGTCAGCTGCTGGACCGGATCGGCACAAAGTGGACGTCGATGGCGGTCAAGGTGCTCGCCGAAGCCGTTCCGGGTGAGGTGCGGTTCGCCGAGTTGAGGCGGCGGATGCCAGGTGTCTCACAGAAAATGCTGTCGGTGACCCTGCACAGCATGGTCCGGGACGGGTTGGTCGCCCGCCGGGTCGAGCCGACTGTGCCGCCGCGGGTGCACTACCGGCTCACGGAACTGGGCCTGTCGCTGGAGGCCCCGCTGGCGGCGTTGCGGGCCTGGGCCGAGCAGCACATGGCCGAGATCGACCGCGCCAACGCCAGCAACGACCATGCGCAAGCCGACCCTCTCGGCGGCCAGTGACGCGTTACCCACACAACACGCGCACATGCCGCCGACAGCACGTTCCTCCAACCGTGGAGGCCAACACGCAGTCGACCTAGGTTGAGGTGCGCAGGCTTTGGTGCTCACCTGAATGTCATTCTCCTCGAGTGCGTGTTGCATCGCATGGTTGGCGGACCGAAAACCATGACCGCACAACTGCGCCATTTGGCAGACATGTCGACGTTGCCGAACGTAACCCTCCGGGTGCTTCCACTGCGTGCGGGGATTCCGCTGGGCGACCCGCTGGGGCAGTTCATCATCCTCGACTTCGATCCCGGCGCAACCGTGGAACCGTCCGTCGTGTACCCGCAAAGCTTCACGGGCAGCTTATATCTCGAGGACCAAAATGATGTGGGGCACTACCATAGGGCGTATCAAGCCATCCAACGTGCCTCGCTGGATGACATCGCGAGCAGGAACCTGATTCGTCGGGTAGCTGGGAGTACGCCTCGTGATCGACAAGTACGACGCCGACCTATCCAATGCGGTGTGGCGCAACAGCACCCGCAGTTCGGCCAGCCGGGAGTGTGTTGAGGTGGCGTTTCTCGACCGTGAGTTGGTCGGTGTGCGGGATTCGAAGAACCGCACGGGCCCAGCTCTGGTCTTCGCCTCCCGTGCATGGAATGCCTTCACGCACAGCATCATTGACGGCGATTTCGCGTCGTAGCCAAACCTACCGGACCGGGCCAGAAACTCTAGGCTGCAACGACAGGGGGTATCTCGTGATCCACGAGTACGAAGTCGATCTATCTCGCGCAGTGTGGCGCAAGAGCGGCCGCAGCTCGGGCAGTAGGGACTGCGTCGAGGTCGCGTTCCTCGACGCCGACCTCGTCGGAGTCCGGGATTCCAAAAACCTCACCGGTCCGGCTCTGGGCTTCACCAGCCACGAGTGGAACGCCTTCACCGCCGGGCTCATCGACAGTGAGTTCTCCGAACGGTGAATCCTGCTGAGGTGACACCTTTCCCCGCAGGGCGAACGATCCTCGTTCGAGACATGATCTTCGGCAGGTCGTTCACCGAATGGCCGCAGCGGGTCGTCGAGGACGGCGGCGACGAACTGCGGGTACTGCTGACGCCCGGTACGGTCGGGCTCGGTCCGGAGCTGTGGATCAAGTCGATGCGCGAGAACGACCCGGCGGCGCGCGGGCAGCTGCTCGAGGCGTATGCCCGCCGGGAATGGGCGATGGCGAACTGGACCTGGCAGCGCACCACGCGGCTGGCGATCATGTACGCCGAGCGCTACTTCGCCATTGCGCCGATGTGGAACGAGCGTGGCGAATTCCTGGGCTGGTATGTCAATTTCCAGCTGCCGTTCGTTCGGACCACCGACGGCGTCGATACCAGTGACCTGCATATCGACCTCGTCGTCGCACCCGATCTGAGCTACCGGTGGAAGGACGAAGACGAGTACGCACTGGCCATTCGGCTCGGACTGGTGCCCGACGAATGGCAGCGCGAGATCGAGGCCGCGCGCACCGAGGCGCTGACCATGGTCGAGCGTCGCGCTGGGCCCTTCGCTGCGGACTGGACCTCACTTCCTGTGTAGTGCAGGCCAATTGAATTGTAGTCCAAGCGGATTCAGTCTTGGATGCGGCGCCAAGGGCGTTCGGCTTCGAGCGCGAAGGCGATTTCCAGCAATGTGCGTTCGTCGCCGTAGGCCGCGGAGAATTGCATGCCGATCGGGAGCCCTTCGCTCGAGGTGCCCATGGGCAGCGAGATCGCCGGTGCGCCTGCGACATTGTTGAAAGGCGTGAAGGCGACCCAGGAAATCAGACGCTCGAACAGTTCGTCGAAGGGGACCGTCGGGTTCAGATAGCCCAGGCGCGGGGTGGCGTGCACCAGGACCGGTGACAAGATCAATTCGCTCTCGCGCGACATTTCGGCGTAGGCGCGTCGCGCCTGCGATAGGCGGTACAGGATGGCGGGAGTGCGCGCCATCGACTTCCGATACCGCGCGGCGAGTCCGCGGGTGAATTTATCGAGTCCGCTCGCCCGGAACCGCGGATCGATGGCGAACTTCCCGCCTACCGCGACCAGGAACGCCAACAACCCCCAGTAGACGGTGAAGTCGTCGACGAAACGGCGCCCGACCGGCGGCGGGACGGGCCGCACCTCGTGCCCCATCTTCTCCAGCACCGCGATGGTGTCATCGAGCACCGCACGGGTCTGCGGACAGGTTTCGGTGCCGGTGACCGAATCGGCGATCACCCCGATCCGCAGCCGCCGACGCGCCGGACCTTCCACCAGACCGACCGGCGGCAGCTTCGGATTGCGCCAATAGCGTTCGGCGGCGGCGAAATATGTCGCGGTATCGCGCACGGATCGGGTGAGCACCCCCTCGGACACCAGATTGATCGGCATCGACCGCGCCTGCGGCCCATCGACGTGGCGCCCCCGGCTCGGCTTCAATCCGACAATGCCGCAACATGCGGCGGGAATGCGGATCGACCCGCCGCCGTCATTGCCGTGCGCGATCGGCACCACGCCCGCGGCGACCAATGCGGCCGCACCACCCGATGACGCGCCCGGCGAATAGTCGGTATGCCACGGATTGCGCGTCGGATCGGCCGCGGCGAATTCGGTGCTCGCGTTCAAACCGAACTCCGGCAGCCGACTCTTGCCCAGCACCGTCATCCCGGTGCTG
Source organism: Nocardia sp. CA-119907 (assembly GCF_050955995.1). Classification (NCBI taxonomy): domain Bacteria; kingdom Bacillati; phylum Actinomycetota; class Actinomycetes; order Mycobacteriales; family Nocardiaceae; genus Nocardia; species Nocardia sp. CA-119907. The sequence goes on along the minus strand of NZ_CP192091.1, from coordinate 4,297,656 downwards.
AGCAGCTGTTTGGTGTACGGCCCGTCCTTGGCGCACGGCCGCGCGACGAACGCCGCGGTGCCGTGGTTAGTCGGCAATCCCCGCACATCGGTGTTGTCCTTGACATAGGTCGGCACACCGAACAGCGGTGCGTCGGCATCACCCGAGACCGACCCGGTCGATTCGATCACGACGGCGCGCAATGTCGGATCCACGCGCGCCGCCCGCGCCCGCGCTGCCGCGGCGATTTCCGCGGCGCTGACGGCACCACGACGCACCAGATCGGCGATGGCCACTGCGTCGTGGTCGGCGAGCACATCGTCTGTGAAGGCATGTAATCGCTGTGTCGACATATCCGGATTCTGCGCGCTCCGATACCGACCATGTGCCGTTTTGAACGATCGTCCTATGTGGTGCGGCGATCTTGGTGGCGGTGGAGCCGACGGCATCGGGCTTCGATATCGTTCGACGAGCAACACACCGAGGAGACCTGACATATGAATAGCTCGATCACCGTCCCGCTATGCCTCATGGCCGTGGGTGTGCTGAGTATCGTTCCAGCACAATCGGCTTCGGCGGATGCGCTGCCCGATCAGTCCCGTACCGTCACCACCGAGGACGGATGGGAATTGACGGTCACCAAGGCCGCGGAAAACCTGGATCGAGTGCCCAATCTGGCGGATACCGCATTCACCCGCGAGGGGTTCGTCAGCCTGCGTGCGGTCGCCGATATCGGCGGCGCGGGCAGCGCGGCGGTGAACTCCGGAACGCTCACGCTGGGCTATCAGATCGGCTGCCAGATCGATGTGTCCAACGGGATATCGATCGGTCTCGCGGCCTCGGTCGGACCGAATGTCAATGTGATGGTCGCGCCGACCCCGGGGCTCAGTGTCGGCGTCGGCGCCGCCGCGCTACCCAGCGTGTCCACCACCTTCAAGCCGGGCACCATCACCACCATCCCCTTCGGCACCAAGGCCCTTGCCGGACCGCACGGTTCGATCACCACCGACCAGGTGCAGATCAAAATCGACGCCTGTATGGGGCCGGTCAGCCTGCGCTCGTATGTGATCGCCAATATCTCCACCAACACTGCGGACAATTCGGTCGCGGTGTACGGCGACCCGATCTGGTTGTGATCGCCGTGCCCACCACCGCCATCGCGTCCCATCCGCGACCAGCCGCCGCCGCACTGCTGGTCGCGGCCGCCGGCATCCTGGTCACCGGCGCCATCACGACCGGCACCGCCACGCTCGCGGCCCCGATCGTGCCCGCCACCACCTGCGACCGCTCCGTCGATCCCGACTGCACCGAGCCGGACAAGACGCCCCAGCAGGTCATCGTGCCGGCGCCGGTGGGTCCGCCCATCCTGACACCGGCCATGCCGCCTCCGCCCGCCAAGCCGAGTTCACCGGCGGCCGCGCTGACGCCGCCCGCGCCGGGCCCGAATCCAGGCGCGCCGATCGTGCCTGCCGCGCAGTGACCGCCATGTAACGACCGCAGCCGCGAGATGACCGGCAGCTCAGTGACCGACACCCGCCTCCATCAGCTGCGGCGCAGCTCGAAAATGCGGAAGGCCCGACTGCCGGACAGGTCGTACTCCATCTCGTAGCCCGGCCAGAACTCGACGGCGAGGTCCCACGCGCGTTTGCGGTCTACCCCGGTGACCTCGGTGACGCGCACCTCGAACTCCTCGCCCTTCAGCCGGGCGGTAGCGGTGCTCGCCGCACGCAGGTTGGCCGACCACATCGGATGCTTCGGGCTGCCCCAATTGGAGCCGACGAGCAGGATGTCGTTACCGCGCGGAACGTACAGCAGTGAGGTGGTCCGCGGAATCCCGGTTTTGCGCCCCGCCACGGTGATCTCGATCGACGGCAACCCCGCCAGATCGAGCACCCCGTGCCGACCGCGGCTGACCCACCGCACGAACCGCTCCAGCCACAGCACGAGCGGCGCCAGGCGCATGACCCAGCGTTGCTGCGCGATCCGGCGGGCTAGCGCGGGCAGCGGGTTCGACACCATAATCCGAAATCCTGACAGAAATCGCGCACCGGAGAGCGGCCGGGACCGTGTGATGAGACCAGCCTCACCCTCGGGGTTGCCGAGAGTGTGCCCTGAGTCACGAGAAGCGTTGGGCTACTGCGCAATCGAGGGTGGCTCATCGACGGCCAATTCCGGCAGCGGGCCGCGGTAGGGTTCGATCTCGACCAGGGCCAACTGCCCGGCGCACCCCTGACTGAGGGTGGACGCGGGCCGGTCCGCGGTCAGCACATTCGGGTTGCCGTGACGGCAGAACGTGGGGTCGGCCGGATCGGGGTCGTACCAGGCACCGGTGGACAACTGCGCGACCTGGGACCGGACCCCGTCGTCGACGACCAGACCGGCCAGACAACTCCCCCGGTCATTGAAGATCCGCACGATCTCCCCATCCCGGAGCCCCCGTGCCGCGGCATCGTCGGGATGCAACCGCACCGGTTCCCGCCCGGCGATCTTCACCGACCGGCTGTGCGCGCCGACATCGAGTTGACTGTGCAGTTTCGTCCGCGGCTGATTCGCGACCAGTTGCAGCGGGAACCGTGCCGCAGCGGCAGCGCCGAGCCATTCCTCGGGCTCGAGCCAGACGGGATGACCGGGGCAATCGGAGTATCCGAAGCCATCGATCGTCCCCGAGAAGATCTCGATCCGGCCGCTCGGCGTGGTCAGCGGGAAACGCTGCGGATCGGCGCGGAAATCCGACAGCAGCACCGGCGCGGGATCCGGCACCGGAAGCGCCAGCGACTCGCTGTCCCAGAACTCGTCGAAATCCGGCACCGCCGGATCCTTGGTCCCGGCGCGCCATTCCTCGTACAGATGGCGCAACCATTCGTCGACGGTGCGCCCCTCGGTGAATTCCTTACCGACACCGATACGTTCGGCCAACTCACCGAAGATCGCGTAGTCATCGCGGGACGAACCGTGTGGTCGGGTCAGCGCCTTCATCGGAAAGAAGTCGCGGTCGTTCTGCCCGGCGCCGTAGTCGTCGCGTTCGATGCTCATCGTCGCCGGGAGCACGAAATCGGCACGACGTGCGGTGGCGGTCCAGAACGCATCGTGCACGACCACTGTCTCCGGCCGCGCGAACGCCAGGTGCAGTCGGGCCAGGTTCTGGTGGTGGTGAAAGGGATTCCCGCCGCACCAATACACCAACTTGATATCCGGGTAGACCAACCGCGCGCCGTTGTAATCGAACGGCTGTCCCGGATTCAGCAGCATATCGGCGATTCTGGCGACCGGAATGAAGGTTGCCACACCATTGCGGCCTTGTCGAAGACGCGGCACCATGCCACCGTGCGCCGGTTCGCCGACATGCGCGGTCGACCCGTAGCCGTGTCCGAATCCACCACCGGGCAGTCCGATCTGGCCCAGCATCGCCGCCAACACCACCCCGAGCCACAGCGGCTGAACTCCGCGCTCGGCGCGTTGTAGCGACCAACTGACATTGATCATCGTTCGTGCCGCGGCCATCTCGTGTGCCAGCGTCCGGATCCGTCCGGCCGATATCCCGGTGATCGACTCCGCCCACACCGGATCCTTCGCTACGCCATCGGTTTCGCCGCGTACGTATCCGACGAACCGCTCGTACCCGACGGTGTACCGGTCCAGAAACTCCGTATCCGCCAACCCATCCGCGTCCAGCACCTGCGCGAGCGCGAGCATCAGCGCGGTATCGGTGCCCGGCCGCGGCGCGATCCACTCGGCCTCGGCTTCGGCCGGAATGTCATCGCGCAGTGGACTGATCGAGACGAACCGGCAGCCGCGCGCCCGCGCCGCGCCGATCCAGGTCTTGGTGTTGTGCCGTGACACACCACCCGGTGACACCGCGGAGTTCTTCGGCGACAAACCGCCGAACGCCACCACCAACTCCGCGTGCTCGACCAGCACACTCTTCGCGGTCGCGTGCCCCAACATCAGTTCGGCCGAGCCGATCACGTGCGGCAACAACACCTCCGAGGTACCGAGGCTGTAGCTGTTGACATGCCGCACATAACCGCCGAGGCAGTTCAGGAACCGATGCACCTGACTCTGCGCGTGATGAAACCGCCCCGCACTCGCCCAGCCATACGATCCGCCGTACACCGACTCCGCACCGTGTTCGCGATAGACCCGGCTCAACTCACCGGACAGCAGTTCGAATGCCTTGTCCCACGACACCGGCACAAACGGCTCATCACCACGCCCCGACGCCCCCGGCCCACGCTCCAACCACCCCTGCCGCACATACGGTTGGTCGATGCGCGTCGAATGATGCTGCGCCGACGCCACATTCTCGATCAACGCCATCGGCTCCGGATCCCCGCGCCACGGCCGCACCGAGGTCAACCGCTCTCCATCGCTGTCGGCCTCGAACACTCCCCAGTGCGTCAGATGCGTGGTCATCACCCCACGGTAGCCCGCCCCACCGACAGGCTCACCGCTTTATGAACGCCAGCGGCGTGCCGCCAGCCGCGAATTCCGAGCTGGCGCTTGCTCTATTGGGGACGCAGGCAGGGTTCCCGTGGTGCTGGGCCGCGCCACGATCCATGCTGGTCGTCGACGGGACGCCGAGTCTCGTCGACTGCGGCCGGTGTCGGTGATGGAGTATCGCGGAGCGGCGGCAATCGCCAGCGATCTTCGGACAATCGCTGTCAGGTGGACACCGCACTCTGCGGGGACCGGACCAAGGCAGGCGGCGGGCCCCCGACCAACTCGGCGATCACGAGGCCAGCAAATCCTGTGGCGCCGACCCCGTATTGCGGTGAGCGCACTCGATATTCACCTCGACGAGCTGCGGGTTGATGAACTCCTGCAGGTCGGCGACTGCTTGCCTGCTCGGCAACCTCAGATGCAGATGCTGAAGCTGAAGAAACCCAGCGGGATGTTGAAACACAACGCCACCGAACCACCCACCTCAGCGGCGGTCGGCGCGGGTGTTTCCGGTGCGGCCGACGCTACGGGAGCGGCGACGGAGAGAGCGATAGCGATCGCGGCGAATGCCGAAGCAATTCTTGTGGTCATCTCAACTTCCCTGGCTACTCGACGACGATGAGACCCCCGACCAGAAATAGTTACTCTTGAAATCATCCGCCGATCCCGGGGCGACCACAAGCCCGTATCTACTCGTGCACATGCGTCGGGCCTAGCACGAGCACCACTTGCGGAGCGCGGCGGCGGCGCTACCAGCCCTGATGCGTGGTCGGGCGGTGCACCACCCGACCACGACCCACCCGGATCAGGACTCGGATTCGACCGGCAGACCCGCCTCGGTCCAGTCCTGGATGCCAGCACGGTAGGCGCGGACGTTCGTGTAGCCGAGCGCGCGCAGTTTCACGGCGACGATCTCGCTGTTCTGGCAGGCGTTGTTGGCGCAGTAGGTGACGATCGGTGCGTGCTGGTCCGGAAGCAGCTGGGCGGCACGGGATTCCACATCGGCTTCCACCAGGGTGAGCGCACCGGGCAGATGCGCCTTCTCGTAATAGCCCGCACCGAGGGTGTCGAGGACGGTTACCGAACCGGCCTCGATCGCGGCCGCCAACTCTTCACGGGCGATAACTGTGGTCATGGGATTCCTTCCTAACGGTGCACGATTTTTATGTGCGTGCGCACGCTATTATATATGTGCGGGTGCACGCAAGCGGTTAGAATCGGTGCGTGACGCAATCGGAGACGCATCACCACGCGGCGAGCAGCGCGTGGTCGGCCCTACTGCGGGTGCACGCGCACCTGGTCCCGCGCCTGGACGCCGAGCTGCGCCGAGACTTCGGACTCCCGCTCGCGTGGTACGACGTACTGCTGGAACTCGATGGCGTCGAACCGCTGCGCATGACCGATCTCGGCGAACGCGTCGTCCTCAGCCGGACCCGGGTCAGCAGGCTCGTCACCGAACTGGCGGCCGCGGGCCTGGTTGCGCGCGAAGCGAATCCGGACGACGGCCGATCCGCCTTCGTCGCCATCACCGACGCGGGTCGCGAGCGCCTGCACGCGGCAACGCCCAGCTACCTCGCGAGCATTCAGGAATGCTTCGCCGACAAGCTCGATCCGGACGAATTGCGGACGCTCGCTGCGACTCTCGGCAAGATCCTGGGTCCGACCGATATCGCGCTCACGCCGCGGCCCCCGCGGAGTTCATAGGCCGCAACACGGCACAGCACGCAATTCGCTTGGTAGACAACCCGATCCGGTCGATGCTGCGGTCAGGCTCCCCGGGCGCGGTTATCCGTCCAGCCCGGCCGACCAGGAACGAGGCGAACTTCGATGTCTGTTGCGCCACAACCGGCACAACCGCGATCCATCGGGGTCATTCGATACACGTTCGCAGCCAATGCAATTCAGCTCACACTGGCACAATCGCGGCATCATTTCTGAAACAATGCCACTTCACATTGGTCTGTACCTTTGATTACAGGCACATCGAGCGTGCACCCCGGAAAGGATGCAGCCCCTTGGCGATCGACGCGGCAGAGCGAGCAGCACCACAATCTTCCCCGCGGCAAGGAACCCGCTGATGTTCAGGCGCTGGGGGGATCTCGTATACCGGCTGCGCTTCGCCGTCATCGGGATCGTGGTGGGTGCGCTACTGGCACTCGGCGGATACGGTTTCGGCTTGGACGACCATCTCAGCTCCGGCGGCATGGACGACCCCACCTCGGAATCCGCGCAGGCCGCGCGCCTCGCCGACGCCGCCTTCGGACGCAATCACGACTTCGACGTCGTCGTGCTCTACACCGCACCCGAGGGCAAGACGGTCGACGATCCCGAATTCAGCCAGCCGATCATCGACAACCTCACTAGCCTGCCGCACAGGTATCCCGACGAGATCATCGGCATCAACGCCTCCTATTGGCGCGTCGAGAACGCCAAGATCAGCGGAGCGAAAGCGGCGACCGAGGACAAGAAGCACGCGGTCGCCGCCGTCGCCATCGCCGGCGATAACGACACCGACTCCGTGCGCAACTTCCGAAAGGTCAAGGACGCCTTCGCCATACCCGGTATCGATGTGCAGGTCAGCGGGCTGCAGGCGGTGGCGGGCACACTCAACGACACCATGGCCGACGACGTCCACCGCATGGAAGTCCTCGCCATCCCCGCCGTCGCGATCCTGCTGTTCTTCATTTTCGGCGGCCTCGTCGCCGCCGCGCTGCCGCTGCTGGTCGGCGGACTCACCGTGATCGGCGCATCGGGCATCATCATGTTCCTGACGCGCTTCACCGAAGTGAATTCATTTGTCTCATCGGTGCTCTCGATGATCGGTTTGGGCCTGGCGATCGACTACGGACTGTTCATCGTCAGCCGATTCCGCGAGGAACTGGCCGCGGGCTATGACACCCGCCGCGCGGTGCGCCGCACCGTCATGACCGCGGGCCGCACCGTCGTGTTCTCCGCGACCATGATCATCGCGAGTCTCGGCGGCATGCTGCTGTTCCCCCAGGGCTTTCTCAAATCGATGGCCTACGGCGCGATCGCCACGGTCCTGCTGGCCGCCCTCACCGCCATCACCATCCTGCCCGCCAGCCTGGCCATCCTGGGGCCGCGCGTGGATATGTTGGGGTTCAAGCGATTCCGAAGAACCAGGACCGCCGAACAGGTCGAGAACGGACTGTGGGGCAAGACCACCCGCTGGGTCATGCAGCGTCCACTGACCGTCGCGATTCCGCTGGTCATTGCGCTGTTCCTGCTGATCATCCCGGTCAAGGACCTCATCTTCGGCGGTTTCAGCGAACGATATCTGCCACCGGACAACCCGACCCGCGTCGCTCAGCAACAGATCGACACCTACTTCCCGCAGCGCAGATCCGACCCCATCGAACTGGTCTTCGTCGCCGAGAGCAGCCGTCCGGTCGGCGATGCCTGGCGCGCCGCCGGGCATGCGCCGGGTCTGGCCGGTCCGTTCGATATGCCGTCCAAATCCCTGACGCAGGACAATGTCTACCGCACCAAGGCCACGCTGGTGAACTCCAACGAGGCGGGCGAAACCATCGAATACCTGCGCTCGATGGAACTGCCCGAGGGCGTCACCATGCTCGTCGGCGGAATCCCGGCAACGCAGAAGGACAGCATCGACGCATTGCTCTACCGAATCCCGGTAATGATCGCCCTCGTACTGCTGCTGACGACGCTGCTGATGTTCCTCACCTTCGGCTCGCTCGTCCTACCGATCAAGGCAGCGCTCATGAGCGCACTGGGCCTCGGCTCGACCCTCGGCATCCTGACCTGGATCTTCGTCGACGGACACGCCGCGGGGCTCTTGAACTTCACGCCACAGCCGATCCAGTCCAATGTGCTCGTGCTGATCATCGCGATCATCTACGGCCTGTCCACCGACTACGAGGTCTTCCTGCTCTCCCGCATGGTCGAAGCCAGGGCCAAGGGCGCGACCACTACCGACGCGGTGCGCACCGGCACCGCGCACACCGGACGCATCATCACCGCCGCCGCACTCATTCTGCTGGTGGTCACCGGTGCGTTCGCATTCTCCGATCTGGTGATGATGCAGTACATCGCCTACGGCATGATCGCCGCACTGTTCATCGACGCGACCGTACTGCGCATGCTGCTCGTGCCCGCCGCCATGAAGCTGCTGGGCGACGACTGCTGGTGGGCACCGGCCTGGATGAAGCGGCTCCAGGAGAAAATCGGACTCGGCGAACCTATTCTGGACGATGAACGCCCGGGCACCGAGGACAGCGCGCGCGACCTGGTCGAGACCACACCGATCACCGACACCGTCCGACCGAAGCTCTCGGCCACGACCGCAGGACGGTCGAAAGGTTCCTAGCAGAACCGACGGCTCCGCGAAAGGGACGCCACACGCCGCCTCGGGAGGTACGCTCTGCGCCGGAAAGCCCGCGGACCCGATCGCCGGACCTGGCGACCTGGTCAACCACCGGCCATTGGACCGAAGGACGACCGCGATGTGCAGCTACCGCCTCGATGCCGAATATGCCGATCCGACACCGCTGAAGGTGCGCATCGACACGCACGAGCGCTACTCCGAACGGCCCGACGATCCGGCCGCCGCCGTCCTGGCCGCGCTAGCGCTCACCGGAACCGAACATCTAGCCGACATCGGCTGCGGAGACGCGCGTTTTCTCGCCCAGCTCGCCGCCAGCGGTCACCAGGGTCCACTCGTCGGCATCGACACCTCCCCCGCAATGGTCGCCGCGGCCGATGCGGTACCAGGGGTGCGCGGGGTATTCGGCAGTGCGGAGCGTATCCCCTTCGACGACAACAGTTTCGATGTGATCACCGCGCGCCACATGCTCTACCACGTGGCCGATCCGATCGCCGCGCTCAGGGAGTTCAGGCGCACCACCAAACCCGGCGGGTCGGTCAGCGTGGTCGTCAATCATCCCGGAACCTACCCGTACACCAGCGAACTCGTGGCCGCGCATGCCGCGACCTATGGCGCAGGCTCCACGGTCGCCATGACCGTCGACTCCGATACGTTGCCGGAGATGATGACCCAGGTATTCGGCGATGTACGGCTACACCGGTCCGATAACGCTCTCGTCTTCGATACGCCCGAACCGCTGGTGCGGTTCGCCGAGGCGCTGCTCACGTTGTACGGCGTGACACCGAACCACCCACGGCGGCATGCCATCCTCACCGACCTGCGCGAGGACATCGAAGACTGGTTCACCCATCATCCGGAACGCACGTGGCGCGATCCGAAGGGCTACCTGGTCGCAACGGCCTTCGTCGAGTCGGAATAGTCGCGCCGCGGCAGCCGGTTTCGCATCACCAGGGCAGTGTGCCTTCGGCATCGAAGTAGCCACCGGTGGGTCCATCGGGCCCGATCTGCGCCATGCGCACAATGATCTCGGCGCCCTCTTCTACGGTCTGGATGCCGGTATTCACATTCAGATCGGTCTTCGTGAAGCCGGGCTCCACCGCATTGATCCGCATGTTCGGGAATGCCTTCGCGTACTGGACAGTAATCATGTTGACCGCCGTCTTCGACGCGGGATAGGCCACGCCGGGGTATGCGTATGCCGGGGTGCCCGCGGCGGTGACTCTGGTCAGTGAGGCCAGACCGCTGCTGACGTTCACCACGACCGCGGCGGCGGAACGCTGGAGCAGCGGCAGGAATGCGTGTAGGACGCGCACCGTGCCGAAGACGTTCGTGTCGAATGTCTTTCGCATGATGTCGGCCGTTAGGTCCGCGGCGCCGACCACGACATGGTCATCACTCATCTCTGCCTGGATACCCGCATTGTTGATCAGCACATCCAGCCCGCCCTCGGCCGCTATAGTCTCGACCGCGGCCGCCACGGACGCATCATCGGTGATGTCGAGCTGAACCACGCGGGCGCCCAGCTGATCGGCGGCCCGGCGACCGCGTTCGGCATCGCGGCTGCCGATGTAGACGGTGTGGCCCGCGGCAACGAGTCGGCGGGCGGTCTCGAAGCCGAGACCCTTGTTCGCTCCGGTGATCAGTGTTGCTGTCATGGCTTCACGCTAGGTTTTAGAGCGCGCTCGAAGTCAAGTCGACCTCTCCCCTCTGGGCTGAAGGTGATTGTTCGTGTCCTGCGTTGGGTTTGGAAGGTGATTTGTGGGTTGGGTTCATATGCTAGATTGCATGCGTAGATGCGCATATCTACCTAACTTAATGTTTAATTCGACATCTGCTAGACCTTCTCCGGCGACTCCTACGTCGATACGAACCCCCTGTGGGCCACTCCCCTCTCGGAGGGTCGGTCTTCGTGGGCCATGCCACTCCCCCACCCTGCTCCGAGCAGTCCCACTACATCCACTCCCCCAGCGGGCGCTGCTGAAGATGGCCGAGCCGGAGCTGGTGTGGGATCTGATCGAGAACACCGTGTCCGAGGCGGAGCTGCGGGCGGCGGTCGCAGCGATCGATCAGCTGGTGCCGCAAGCGGATCCGGAGTTCGACTCCCAGCGGCTCGGGAATTGGCGCGCCGATCCGCCACGGTGCGGGTGTTCCTGCTGGCGATGATGCGCTACCTCGACTTCGGCGCCGCCGGCGACGGCCTGCCGGTGCTGAAGGCAGTGCGGGAGTTGACGGATCTGATTGCGCCGCAATGCGGTCGCGGACTTCCGGGTCAGCGCGTGCCGAGCAACAGGGTCTGGGTACCGCGGCCGATCGGGCCGCTTTGATCGAACAGGCGCGACTCGGCTAGGCCGATGCCGCTGTGTTCCGGGTAGGTGGCCGCGTCCAGGCAGATCCACTCGCCGACCGGGTCGCCGTGCAGGGTCACGGTGAGATCGGTGTTGATGAAAAAGTATCGGCCCCATGGCAGGACGGAGCTGACGCCGTTGCCGAAGTCAGCGGCGGCGAGGGTGCGCCGCAACGGGCTGAGCGAGGTGCTGGCCACGATCGGGTAGCGCAGGCGAATCCAGCACACGGCCGGTCCCGGGGGTCCGGAAAGCGCCCGAGACGAAACGGTATTCGACCCCGGTGTGGAATCCGACCGGCTGCGTACTCGGGAAGCTGTGATCCGGGCTCGGCGTCACGGTCGCCGGGCCGGGCCGGGTGCCGGTTGGCAGCATCTCGGTCGGTACGTCGAGTTCGGGCTCGACTGGTCGAAGCCGCCAGGCGGTGGCCTTCAGCACCGGTCCTCGGTTGGAACTCAGTGTGGCCTCGATCAATTCGACACTGCGCCCGGGTTGGGCGACTCGCGCCTCGGCCCGGGTGACTCGTGTTTCGGCGCGCAGCGGCGCGATCGGCACCGGCCCGAGAAACTCCACCGTGACCCGTGCGACCCGGCACCCCGGCCGTGGTTCGCACTGCTCGATCACATACCCCAAGAGCGCCGACGGTGCCCCGCCGTGCTGTGCATCCGGCGACCACGGCCCACGGGTGAGTTCGGTGGGATGGAACAGGTCCGGGTCCGAGGCGTCGGGCAGGTAGAAAGCATCCATGGTGCTATTCCTTTCCGCCAAAGCGTGCGCGATTTCGATATGTTCGCTCTGGCGCCGAGTTTCGTGCGCACCAGCATCCAGCACCAGGTAGTGGGAGATCAGCAGGTGAAGAACTCGCGGGAGAGCCCGAAACCCTGAGCGCGACTTTCGCGTCACTGGACCCCATGTGCCGCGTAGATGCCTCGCGAAGGTCGACCGACCAGTTACTCTCGTCGCGTGGTCCTGCCCGACCCGGCACGCGCGCCGGAGGTCCATGAGCGCCCGTCCCCTCAGGAAGCAGGAGTTCGATGCGATCACAGAGTCGTCGCCATGTTTTGGTCACTCTGGCGGCTACCACTGCCGCGCTCATTGTCAGCGGTACCGTGCCCGCGGTGGCGAGCGCGGCCCCGCCCGCACAGCTGCAGCCGCTCGGCGCCGATTTTCTCTGGGGCGTAGCCGCGTCGGGCTACCAGTCCGAAGGCTATGCGCCGGATAGCAATTGGTCCCGATATGTGGCCGACGGCAAGACGAGCGATCCGTACCTCGAGTCGGTCGACTTCTTCCACCGCTACCGATCCGATATCGAGCTGGCCGCGAAGCTCGGCGTCAAGGTCTACCGCATCGGCGTCGAATGGGCGCGGGTACAGCCCCGACCGGGTGAATGGGATGAGGCCGGACTTCGCTTCTACGACAATGTGATCGCCGCGATCACCGCCGCCGGCATGCGGCCGATGCTCACCATCGACCACTGGGTCTACCCGGGTTGGGAGGTCGATCGCGGCGGGTGGTCGAATCCGAATATCGTCGCGGACTGGCTCGCCAATGCCCGCACAGTCGTCGATCGGTACGCCGCGAACAACCCCCTCTGGGTCACGTTCAACGAACCCGCCGCCTACATCATGAACGAGTCCACGCACGGCGGCCTCGACGCCACCGCCATCCCGGCGATGCAGGACCGCATCGCCCAGGCGCACACCGCCATCTACGACTACATCCACGCCGTTCAGCTCGGCGCGATGGTCACCAGCAACGTGGCCTACATTCCCGCGGGCGAGGATGTGGTCAATGGTCCGCTCATCGACAGGATCGCCGCGAAGCTCGACTACATCGGCATCGACTACTACTACGGCGCCTCCCCCGGCACCGTCACCCAGCTGAGCTTCAGCGAACTCTGGAAGAACCCGCTCGAACCCGAGGGCATCTACTATGCCCTGCAACACTATTCACGCAAGTTCCCGGGCCGCCCGCTCTACATCGTCGAAAACGGTATGCCCACCGAGAACGGCACACCGCGTACCGACGGCTACACCCGCGCCGACGACCTCCGCGATACCGTCTACTGGCTGCAGCGCGCGAAGGCCGACGGCATGAACCTCATCGGCTACAACTACTGGAGCCTCACCGACAACTACGAATGGGGTTCCTACACACCGCGTTTCGGTCTGTACACCGTCGATGTCCGGACCGACCCCACCCTCACCCGCAAGCCCACCGACGCCGTGCCCGCCTACACCGATATCACCCACAATGGCGGCGTCGCCCCTGGCTACCGCCCCACCCGCGACCCGAAACCCTGCTCATTCGTCGACGCCGCGGCCAGCTGCGCCGACCCGGTCACCGTGCCCCGCTAACTGGAGCACCGAGGTTCGCGGGCCGAGCGCAGCGCATGAAGTCGGCGGCGCAGTCAGGTCAGTGAAGTCATGCGCCGACTTCGGTCCGTACCCGTGCGAACTGGCTTTCCACCGGCGCCAGCCCGTAGTGCCCGCGCAGGGTGGTCGCGGTGTAGTCCGTGCGGAACAGGCCGCGTTCCTGCAGGATCGGCACGACTCGGTCCACGAAGACCTCGAGCCCGCCGGGAAGATACGGCGGCATGATGTTGAAGCCGTCGGCGGCACCGTTGTCGAACCACGACTGGAGTTCGTCGGCGATGTCGGTGGGTGTGCCCGCGAAGGTGCGGTGCCCGCGTCCGCCGCCGAGCTTGCCGATGAGCTGGCGCACGGTGAGGTTCTCGCGTTCGGCGAGATCCTTCACCAGTGTGAATCTGCTCTTGCCGCCCTCGATCTCGCTCTCCTGCGGCAGCGGCGGCAGTGGTGCGTCGAGCGCGTGTTCGGTGAGATCGACACCGAGCAGCGAAGACAGTTGCCGCAGTGCGTAATCCGGGGAGATGAGGTCGGTGAATTCCTGTTCCAGCGCCCGTGCTTCCGCGCGCGTGTCGGCGATGAACGGCACCAGGCCGGGTAGCACCTTCAGATCATCGGCCGAGCGGCCGTACTTCAACAGCCGTGCCTTCAGATCCCGATAGAACGCCTGTCCTTCCGCCAGTGATCGTTGCGCGGTGAACACCGCCTCGGCATAGCGCGCGGCGAAATCCTTACCGCTCTCCGACGACCCGGCCTGCACCAGCAACGGCCGCCCCTGCGGGCTGCGCGGCGAATTCAGCGGACCACGGACCCGGAAGCGCTCGCTGGCGTAGTCGATGGTGTGTACCTTGTCCGGATCGGCGAATACGCCCGCATCCGGATCGAGCACGATCGCCGAGGACTCCCAGCTGTCCCACAGCTGTACGGAGACATCCACGAACTCCTGTGCCCGCTCGTAGCGCCTGGCGTGCTCCGGAATAGCGTCGAAACCGAAGTTCAACGCCTCCTGTTCATTGGCCGAGGTGACAATATTCCATCCGGCCCGCCCACTGCTGATGTGGTCGAGGGAGGCGAATTTGCGTGCCAGATTGAACGGTTCGTTGTAGGTAGTCGACGCGGTTGCGATCAAGCCGACGCGTTCGGTCACCGCGGCGATCGCCGCGAGCAAGGTCAGCGGTTCGAACACGGCCAGCGTATTGCGCTCGATCCGCGGTCCGACCGCCAGTCCGTCGGCGAAGAACACCGAATCGAGTTTGCCGCGCTCGGCGATCCGTCCGAGTTCCTGGAAATGCCGCACATCCAGCACCCGGCGCTCCGCGGTCCGGGGATGGCGCCAGGCCGCCTCGTGATGGCCGACTCCCATGAGAAAGGCATTGAGGTGGAATTGCTTGCGAGGTAGAGACATGGGAGATCCTTAACGGGATGGTTCGGCGCGCCAGCGCGACAGACGCCGTTCGAGGGTGACCAGTACGCCATTGAAGGTCAGCCCCAACAGCGAGATCGCGAGGATGCCCGCATACATATTGGGAATCTGGAAGTTCTGCTGGGCCGCCGTGATCAGGTAGCCGAGTCCGGCCCGCGCACCGACCATTTCGGCGGCGATAAGCACCAGGATCGACGAGGCGGCCGCCATTCGCACACCAGTGAATATCGATGGCAGGGCGGCAGGCAGGATCACCTTCTGGAACAGTCGAATCGGCGAGAACCCGAGCGAGACAGCCGATTTGATCAGCAGCGGATCAACCGTGCGCACACCGGTGATGGTGTTCAGCAGGATCGGGAAGAAGCTCGCGTACACCACGAGCGCGATCTTGGACGTCTCGCCGATCCCCAGAATCAAGATGAACACCGGCAACAGCGCCAATGCCGCGGTGTTGCGGAACAATTCCAGGATCGGGTTGAGGAAATCCGCCACCGGTTTGTACCAGGCGATGGCCACACCGACCGGAATGGCCACCAACAGTGCGAGGGAGAATCCGGTCGCCGAGCGGGTCAGGCTGGTCGAGACGTGTTCCCACATCTCACCGCTCTGTACCAGGTCGACAAAGGCCTGCGCGACCGTCGAGAACGGCGGCAGGAAGACCTCGTCCACGAGCCCGAGCCGCGGCGCCGCCTCCCAGACCGCGACCAGCAGGCCGATGGCGAAGGTGGGCTTGAAGATTCGCCACGCCAGCAGCGCGATCGCGCGCAGCAGCCGCGCCGCGGCGATCTCCCTCGGTGCGGCGGATTCGGCCCGGCTCCGCACTACGACCGGCCGGGACTTTTCGACGACCTGTACTGCGCTAGACATGAACCGACTTCCTTTCGGTATTCGTGGTCGCGGACAGCGATTCCCGTTCGAGTCCCTGCGCCCGGGTGACCTCGCTCTGCAACTGCGACCAGATCTGATGCCGGGCTTCCCGGAAGCGTTCGCTCGACCGCACGTCCGCACCGGAATCGCGATCGATCTCGATATTGATCACGGCCTTGACCCGACCCGGCCGCGAGGTCAGCACGGCAACCCGCTGGCCGAGGTAAACGGCCTCATCGATGCCGTGGGTGATGAACAGAATGGTTTTCCCGGTCGCCCGCCAGATCCGTAACAGCTCGTCCTGCAACGACTCCCGGGTCTGGGCGTCGAGCGCGGCGAACGGCTCGTCCATCAGCAGCACCTCCGGATCGAAGGCGAGGCTGCGGGCAATGGCGACGCGCTGCTTCATCCCGCCGGACAGCTCATGCGGATAGCGATCGCCGAATCCGTCGAGCCCGACCAGCTCCAGATACTCCGCCGCGATCTTCCGGCGGTCCCGACGCCGGACCCCCTTGGCCTCCAATCCGAATTCGATATTGGCCCGGGCGGTGCGCCAGGGCAGCAGCGCATACTGCTGGAATACGATGCCGCGGTCCAGTCCCGGACCGCTGATCGGCTTGCCGTCCAACAAGATCCGCCCCGCGCTCGGCTTGCTCAGCCCACCGAGCAGATCCAGCAGCGTCGACTTCCCGGAACCGCTGGGGCCGACCAGCACCAGGAATTCGCCGTCATGCAGTTCCAGCGAGATATCCTCGATCGCGGTGAACTCCGCGTTGGCACCCCGGACCGGGAACTGTTTGCGCACTCCGGTGAGTGCGAGTTTCACCTGACTCATTTCGCCGCGACCACCTCTCCGGTCGGGCCGGTGGTCGGGCCGTAGGTGCCATTGGCGTACGGGTTGTCCTTATTGGTGAACAGATCCTTCGCAGACAGCTTTCCCGCAGGCAGATCACCGTTGCGGACCAGCCAATCGATCCAGATCTGCAGTTCCTTCTCGGCGATCACGGCACCGGGTACCGGAATGCCCGGACTCCTCCAGAATTTCAGCAGGTCGGTGTTCTCATTGCGCCCGCGCTTATTGATGATCGAGGCGAAGCGCGCCACCACCTCGTCACGCGGTGTCACCTGCAGCCAGCGCGTCGCCCGTGCGGTGCCCTGTACGAAGTCCTTGACCGCCTCCGGATTCTGGGCAATGTAGTCCTTGCGGAAAACGTAAGTGCCATAGTCGAATTGACCGAACAGGGCCTTGTCGGTGTAGAGCGGGTGGATACCGCCGCGCCCTTCCGCGCTCTCCCGGAACACGCCGCCGAGGGTGCCGACATCGATCTGACCCTTGCGCAGGGCGTCCTCGGTATTGGCGGGCGGCACCACGATCAGCTCGACCTGTTTGATCTCCTGGTCGGTCAGCCCCTGCTGGTGCAGCCATTCCCGGGTGATGAATTCATGGTGTGCGCCAAGGGTATTGACGCCGACCTTCTTACCGATCAGATCCCGGGCCGAGGTGATCCCGGAATCGTCGCGGACGAAGTAGCCCGTGAACGACTGCTCATCCGCGCCGTAGGAGCTCAGCACCGAGGTGACCGGCGCGCCGCCCGCGGACAACTTGACGACCGCGCCGTTGAACGCGCTGCCGAATTCGATCTGACGGGTCGCGGCGGCCTGGATATTCGCCGGGCCGCTGGTGGTGTCGCCCTCCCAGTGCAATGCGATCTTGGAGAAGTAGCCGAGGTCGTCGGCCAGTTCATAGGCCGAAACCTGGCCGGTCGAGCCCTGGTAGCGCAGCACGGCCTTGCCGTCGGCATCGGTGCCCGGCCCCGACTTTCCGCAGCCGGTGAGCACCGCGAGTGCGGCGGGAATGGTGAGTGCGGCGGCCAGTGCACGGATGAGCCGCGGCCTGGTTTTCTGGGACAACGTCATGGGGGTTCTTTCACCGAATGCGCCCTACCGCGCGGCGGCATCGGGCACGCCGCGACGGCAGGTAAGCGCGAGGATTACTGATTGTCGAATGCGGCTACCGTCTTTCGGCGACCGCGGATTCAGGCGCGACAGACTCCGTGCGGGAGGCGCATGAGATCCACCGTGCGACGGCGGATCAGCGCAATGGATTCAACCATGTCAACGACCTTCGTGGATTGTGTACAAGCGGCGACCCCGCGGCTGTGTGTCCATGGTGGGGTCGACCCCGCAGGGCGACAATGGCGATTTCACATTGTGAAAATCACCGTGAGTACAACTCGACCGGCACATCGGTAATGGCGGCGGTCGAGTCGAACAGTGGAGCGATCCGGCCCGCGATCTGGCGCATCGCCGGCACTATTCCCCGCACCAATTCCGCATTCAGACGTGCCGAACGAGCCTGCACGCCGAGCGCGCCCCAGACCTGTCGGTCGGGGCCGAGGATCGGCACCGCCACCGACCGCACCGGATCCTCGCGCTCGATGATCTGCTCGGCGAAACCGCTGCGGCGCACGCGATCCAGATCCGGTGGCGGCAGCGGCGTCGGGCGCCGGTCCGGTCCATCGGCAATGGCTCGCACCGGTGCGAATGCCAGCAGCGCGTGCCCGACCGCGCTGGATCGCAAGGGCTGGCGGGCGCGCGGTAGCTGGTTGGGGCAGAAGTACACCGGCGGCCGGGCCTGGAAGACGGTGACCGCGTCCCGATCATCGGCAATGCTCAGACTGACGGTTATCCTGATGCCCGCGGCCAGCGCATACAGATGTGGTGCGGCCGCGTCGATGCCCAATCGCGACAGTGCGGGCCGCGCCAGTGCGGCGAGCCCCTGGCCGATGCGGTAGCGATCGGTCGCCGGATCCTGCTCCAGCAACCGGCCCCGCACCAGCGCTTGGGCCAACCGATAGGTGGTGCTGACCGGCAGGCCCGCGCGATGGGCCAGTTCACTCACCGACAGTTCCGGATCATCACCCTCGAAGCAGTTCAGGACATGGATGGCCCGGTCGACCGCTTGGGCACCCGAACGGGGTTGATCGGCGGCAGTCATGGTTCCTCCTGATATTTCTACCGATCCGGATGTGGCCAGAACTATCGCTGGATGCGCCGGGCGCGGCAATGGTTCTGCGCCCGCTGCGCGGATTTCTCGCGCATCAATGCTCCGAGCGCCAAAATCGCGCTGATTCGAAGGGTTTTCCGCTGTCGATGACGCTCGTACATTTGGAATTCCTGCGCTGACCCCGCATTCCGCTGACGATTGCCGATTTTTCCGCCGCAATCCCGACGCCTCAGGAGCAGACGCATGAGTGAACTCTGGCAGACCGACACCGACGTCTTGGTGATCGGCGGCGGTCCCGCCGCGACATGGGCGGCCATCCACGCGCGCGAGTCCGGGGCCGAGGTGACCCTGGTCGATAAGGGCTACTGCGGAACCAGTGGCGCCACCGCGCCTTCCGGCACCGGTGTCTGGTACGTCGCCCCGGAGGCGACGGCACGTGCGAATGCGAAGGCGAGTCGCGAGGCGCTCGGCGGCCATCTCGCCGACCACTATTGGATGGACCGGGTCCTCGATCAGACCTACACGAATATGAATCACCTTGCGGTGGAGGGCAAGTACCCGTTTCCGATCGACCCCGCGACCGGCGAACAGCTGCGTACCGGGGTGCAGGGGCCCGAGTACATGCGCCGGATGCGGGCATGGATCAAACGACTCGGTGTCCGGATCCTCGACCACGCACCGGCTCTCGAACTGCTGGTCGACAATGACGGCACGGTTCGTGGCGCGGCCGGATTCCAACGCCAACTCGACCGCGACTACCGCATCACGGCGGGCGCGGTGGTGTTGGCCAGCGGCGGTTGCGCATTCCTCTCGCGCGCGCTCGGCACCAATGTCGACACCGGTGACGGTGCGCTGATGGCCGCCGAGGTGGGGGCGCGCTTCTCCGGTATGGAGTTCTCCAACGCCTACGCGATCGTGCCGAAGGGTTCGACCATCACCAAGACCGCTTACTACGGCTTCGCGACGTTCTTCCACGAGGACGGGCGGGTGCTCGAGGGCGCGGGCTCGACGAAGGGCCGATCGGTCATCGCCCGAACCCTGCTGTCCGAGAAGGTATTCGCGCAACTGGACCGGGCCGATGCGACGGTGCAGGCGCAGATGCGACTCGGCCAGCCGAACTTCTTCCTGCAGTTCGATCGGCGCGGTATCAACCCGTTCACCGACCGTTTCGAGGTCGACCTGCTCGCCGAGGGCACCGTGCGCGGCACCGGCGGCATCGATATCGTCGACGACGACTGCGCGACCACGGTGCCCGGCCTGTTCGCGGCGGGTGATGCGGCGACCAGGGAACGGATCTGCGGTGGTTTCACCGGTGGTGGCAGCCACAATTCGGCGTGGGCGATGTCGTCGGGGAGTTGGGCGGGCGCGGGTGCGGCGCGGTTCGCGCTCGGCTCGACGCGGCCCGACGCCGCGACCTTGCGCGGTGCGGGACGGGTCGGACTGCGGCCGACGGGCTCGGCCACACTGTCAGCCGCCGAGGTCGTCGAAGGGGCTCAGCAGGAGCTGATTCCGTTCCAGAAGAACTACTTACGCCACGGCGATCGACTGCGGCCCGCGCGCGCCGAACTCGACACGCTCTGGGAGCGCGCCGGTGCGGAGCTCGGCGGCCGCACCGGGGACGAGCGGATCCGCGCCCGCCAGGCCGCCGCCATCACCGCGGTCGGCAGGCTCATGTACGCATCGACACTGACGCGCACCGAGACACGCGGCATGAGCAAACGCGCCGACCATCCGGATCTGGATCCGACACAGCGCCACCACATCCACTCTGGCGGCCTCGATACCGTGTGGACCGCGACGGCCGAGGTGGCGTCATGATCGAACGCGTACTCGTCGACGCCTGCATCGGCTGCGATAAATGCGTCGACGCCTGCCCCACCAATGTGTTCGACCGCACCGAATCCGGAATCCCGGTCATCGCAAGGCAATCCGACTGCCAGACCTGCTTCATGTGCGAGGCCTACTGCCCCACCGACGCGCTGTACGTCGATCCCGAATCGACCCCGCTGGCTGCTGGCAGCCCCATCCCCGAAGAGCAGATCGGCCGCTACCGCGAGAAGCTCGGCTGGGGTAAGGGACGAACAGCAGGCGCGCTGGTCGCCATCGGCCCCCGCCTCCCGCACGGCGCACCCCCGCCCCGCCTCATCACCTGACCGCGGCCGGCTCAGCCGTGGTAGCCGAGTTGTTCGAGCAGACCCTCCAGTTGGAGTTCGAACAACTCGGCGCGATCGGCGAAGCTATCGGTGCCGTACTGGTCGAAGACGTCGAAGGTCACGGCACCGAAGAGTCCGGTCCACAGGGTGATGCCGCGGGCGATGAGCCAGTCCGGGACGTCGTGGCCGAAGACGGCTCGGATGTTCGCGAAATTTCCTGCGAGCGCCGATGATATCGGCCGCTCCCGCACCGGAGCGGTGAGCAGATTCGCGTGGTAGGCGCGGGCGAAGAGGGTCTGCATGGTCGCGATCACCCGGGTGCCGGGGACGGTGGTCTGTTCCGCCGGGGCGTCGTAGCCCGGGACCGGCGTGCCGAACAACAGCCCATAGCGCGCGGGTTCGGCCAGCGCCCAGGCACGCACGGCGCGGCCGACGATGCGCAGCCCCTCGATCGGATCGTCGGGGGCATCGGCCAGCGCCGCGTCCACCGCGTCACCGAGTGCGTTGTAGCCATCGATCACGAGCAGGGTCAGCAGTTCATCGCGGCTGCGCACGTAGCGGTAGACCGCCGAGGAGACGACACCGAGATCGCGGGCGACAGCGCGCAGCGACAGTGCTGCCGCGCCATCGGTGGCCAGATGCTCGCGTCCGATCCGGACGATATCGTTCATGGTCTGGGCCCTGGCGCGGGCCCGTGGTGTCGTCGCCATATCGATCACCATGCGCGCCGGCGAGAGCGATGTCAACTAATGCGAGCACCGCTCTTGATTCCGCGTCGCGGAGGCGTCCGCCCGTTCGTACTGGACTCCGCCGCCGGTGGGCAGCGCCTCGGCCTGCGCCCGACACCCATCGACCAGGCCATCGCGGCCACCGTCACTTGGCGGAATCCCAGCTCTGAACCCTCGAGCGAGGCTTAGCTACTCGGTAGTAGTGTTACCGGTGTCACTGGCGACACAGATCGAGGAGCACCACATGGACCAGCGGACGACGGATTTCGACGTACTCGTCGTCGGTTCAGGATTCGGCGGCAGCGTTACAGCACTGCGGCTGATCGAGAAGGGCTACCGGGTCGGGGTGCTCGAGGCGGGTCGGCGCTATTCCGATGACGAGCTCCCCGAAACCAGCTGGGACCTGCGCAAATTCCTCTGGGCACCTAAGCTCGGCTGCTACGGCATCCAGCGCATCCACCCGCTGCGCAATGTGCTGATCCTCGGCGGCGCCGGTGTCGGCGGCGGTTCACTGAACTACGCGAACACCCTCTACGTGCCGCCGGAGCCGTTCTTCCAGGACCAGCAGTGGCGCGATATCACCGACTGGCGCGCCGAACTCACCCCGTACTACGAGCGCGCGAAGAAGATGCTCGGCGTGGTGCAGAATCCGCATCTCACGCCGGCGGACGAGGTGTTCAAGAAGGTCGCCGATGATATGGGCGTCGGGGACACCTTCGTGCAGACCCCGGTCGGCGTCTTCTTCGGCGAACCGGGAAAGACCGTGGCGGATCCGTACTTCGGCGGCGTCGGCCCCGATCGCACCGGCTGCCTCGAATGCGGTGAATGTATGACCGGTTGCCGCCACGGAGCGAAGAACACCCTGGTCAAGAATTACCTGTACCTCGCGGAAAAGGCTGGCGCACAGGTGATCCCGATGACGACGGTGACCTCCGTCCGCCCGTTGCCCGATGGCACCTGGGACGTCTCGACCGAGCGCACCGGCGCGTGGGTGCGCAAGCGCCCGCACACCTACACCGCGGGCCATGTCGTGCTCGCCGCGGGCACCCTCGGCACGCAGAAGCTATTGCACGCCATGCGCGATCAGGGCGTACTTCCCGAATTGTCCAACCGGCTGGGCGAACTCACCCGCACCAACTCCGAATCCATTGTGGGCGCGGCGACCCGCAAGGTGAATCCAGATGTCGACTTCACCCGGGGTGTCGCGATCACCTCCTCGATCCACCCGACCGCCGACACCCATATCGAACCTGTTCGCTACGGCAAGGGCTCGAATGCGATGGGCCTGTTGCAGACCCTCATGGTCGACGGCGGCGGCCGGATACCGCGCTGGCTGCGCTTCCTCGGCCAGGTGGTGCGAAACCCGTTCACCCTCATCAGTTTCCTGAGCGTGAAGAACTGGAGCGAGCGCACCATCATCTCCCTGGTGATGCAGCACCTGGACAACTCCATCACCACCTACACCAAGCGCACCCTCTTCGGCCGCAAACTCACCAGCAAACAGGGCCACGGTGAACCGAATCCGACCTGGATTCCCGCGGGCAACGAGGTGACCCGCAAGGTCGCCGAGGAAATCGACGGCGTCGCCGGCGGCAGCTGGGGCGAAGTCTTCAATATCCCCCTCACCGCCCATTTCCTCGGCGGCGCCCCCATCGGCGCGGACCGCGACTCCGGCGTAATCGACGCCTACCACCGAGTTTTCGGCTACCCCACACTCAGCGTCGTCGACGGTGCCGCAGTCTCCGCGAACCTGGGCGTCAACCCGTCGCTGACCATCACCGCCCAAGCCGAACGCTCCGCCGCCTACTGGCCCAACAAGGGCGAACAGGATCAGCGCCCCCCGCAAGATGTTGCCTACCAACAGATCCAGCCCATCGCCCCCAAGAACCCGGTCGTCCCCGCCGAAGCACCCACGGCCCTGGTCCTCCCGATCGTCGAGATCCGGACCGACAAGTCCACCGCCAGCTGAGTCGCCCGGTCAGCGTCCAACCGATTCGGCGGCGGCCACCAATATCTGATGCAGCACCTGCGCGGGCGGTACAGCTTGCCTATTCATCACCACTTCGGTGAACGCCTCGGCCAGTGCCGCGGCGGGCTCGAACTGGCCGCGATGGAAACTACTGCCGCGCAACCGCGAACGCCACGTTCGGAAACCGGACACCGTGCGGCTGAGCGAACCGCGCTGCTCTCGATCCAGCTGGGGAAGGTACGCGGTGACGAGAGCACGGTGCGCGGCGGCGCGCGCACCAAATCCGCCCGCCACATCCAACGCGCCGCCGAGCTCGCGCACAATCGACGAATACACCGGCCGTTGCGCGCAGCCAGGGGCGAGCAGACCCTCCTGCTCAGCCCTGGCGACGGTCTGCGCCACATACTCTGGGTCGGTCGCAGCCCGAGTCCCGAGCACAATTCGTGCGGTGAACGGCGCCGGCCCATCCGGTCCCAGGTCCGAATCCCATTCCAGTCGAGTCAATTCCCCATCCGGGAGCTCATCGATGCCGATGGCGCGTAGGTCGATTTTCGCGTATTCCGGTAGCACGTCGTCGACCGCGGCTACCAGCTCCGTCAGCACATCGTCACGGACGCCAGGGGTTTCGAAGCCGAACGACCGCACCCCATGCCGCTCGGCGAGTTCCCGGGCGAGCCGGGCCGCGAGGGACTCGCGCGATTCACCTGCCTTGGATTTGTCGGACTTCCTTCCCGGAACAGGTGGTTTCGCGGCGGGTCTGCCAGGCATCCGCGGTGCACCCGACTCGGAACCAGGCGCGGAAACCTTCGGCGGGCCGCCGGATCCCCCCCTGGACCACGGTGTGCTGCTCGGCGCAGCGGCAGTCGACTTGTTCGCTGCCGCAGTGGCCACAGCGGCACGCGCTTCGGCCCTCGCCCGCTCCCGCGCGGCCTCGGCTGCCCGCGCCGCGTCGATACCGGGGACAGCCCGCCCACCTGAACTGGACGGGCGACTCCCACCGGACCGATCACCCGAACTGGACCGATCACCCGAACCGGGCAGGTTGCCTTCGGCCGGGTTCGCACCGCGCTGATCCCGACCACTGCGCGGCGGCTGCTGCGCGCCGGATGAGGCGGCAGTGACAGGCACTGACGTTTGGGGCGGAACTGGCGTCGCGGTGGTCGCCGCTTCGTTGGCATGCGGTGCACCGTTTTCGGCCTCCGCCGCGGCGGCCGATGGCAGGGTCGTCATCGGCATGGTCGGCGGGTTCGAGGTGAGTTGCGGTAGTGCAGTGCCATCCGTCGACAGCTGCGGTGTCGCTTCGTCCGGGGTCCGGTTTGCGACGTTCTTGATCAACATGGCGTTGTCCAAATCCGAGTTCTCGAAATTGGCCGCGAGCTGATGCAGGTCAGAGCCCGACTGTTGGAGCACCTGCACGAGGCTGGCCAGATCGGACATGGTCCGCTGTCTTTCCGGTATATATGAATCGGCGAAAGCGCGCCCGGCGTCGTCGTCACCCCAAGGCTCGCCTTGCTGAGCCAAGGTGTCGCGCAGTTGTTCAACGGCTTTCAGCACATCCGCGCCGATGTGATCGAAGTGCGGCGCGAGTTCCCGCAGCCGATTCCCGTCAGCAGAAAACCGCTCGCCCACTCCACGCTCCTTTCCCTCGACTGACCATTGTCGGTCAGCTGCGGCACGCGCGTTCATTCATGGACGAGAATCCGCTGTGCCGTACGGAAACCGTGGACGACGATGCGAGCGCACGGTATTCCCAATAGCGGTAAGAGTCTCGACGCCAGCTAACTACGCAACAATTGTTGCACGCACCTGGAAGGAGTGGGGCTATCGATGGCGGATGTGAGCAGCCTGCTGGCCGAACTGCCCGGCTTCGTCCGCGAACTGGTCCTCGGGCACTGGCCGAAAACCGAAGTCGAACCCATGCGCCGCTGCGGCGACGCCCATATGCAGCTGTGCCAGGCATTGAACAGCTCGGCAGACCAGTATGACGCCGAAGCACGACAGGCCGAAGCCGCGGTCGAAGGCAATACGCGCGGCGGGTTGGCCACGCGGCACCGCGCTGTCGCCCAGGCCATGCGCGATCAAGCCGCCGTCCATCACAGCTTCGGGCTGCAGTTCTACGGCACTGCCGACGCCACGCTGTCGACAGAACACCTGCTGATCGTCGCGGGGATGACCCTTGCCGCACAGGTCTCCTACGATGTACTCCTGTTCTACCAGGGCGGCGGGTTCAAGGCCCTCGCCGACCGAGCCGAAGCCGAAGCCGCCATGCGCGCCGCTGCCCGACAGCTACCGGTCGAGGTCGGCGAACGAGTCGCTGCGGGCACCGCCCAGCGCGTCGCCCTGCACGGCGCCATTCACGCCGCCAAGATCGGGGCGATGTTCGGCGCGGTCACGAGTGCCGGCGCGCAGGCCTGGGACCTCATCGACGGTAACCGCAAGACATTCGATGTGGGTGCATTCCTCGAACAAGTGGCAGGTGGCGCGCTAGGTGGCGCCGTCGGCGCGGAAGTCGGCCGTCGCATCGCTCCGGGTGTGCTCGGCAAACTCACCGGCAACGGAGCGAGTAACCTCAGCCGCCTCACCTCTCACATCGGCGGCACAATGATCATCGGCGGAGCAGGCGGGCTCTTCGGTGGCGTCGCCGGCGCAATCCCCGCACTCGTGCTGCACCACGAAGATATCCATAGTCTCGGCGACCTGTTCAAAGCCGTCCGCGACTCCGCGATTACCGGATTCGGCGGAGGTTTCGTCGGCGCGGCATCTGGCTCATTGCGGGTACACAAGGCGGGAGCCGATGCACACCGGTCGGCGGCACACCAACGCGAATTCAGTACCCACATAGACGAATTGCTGCGCTCGGGCCGACCGCCGCGCATCGAGCGCGTTACCCGCGCCGGTACCCTGGATAGTCCGCCGGAGTCTGTCCAACGCCTGACCTTCCACGACGGCACCCGCGTCATCCACACGGTCGTCGACAATCCACAGCAGGTCATCCAAGCGGCCCGGGCTCGCACGACGACCGGGGCCCCGGCGGTACACGTGGTCGGCAACCATATGTTCACGGAGATCGCACCGGGAAGATCAGCCGATGGCACTGCGAGCCACACCAATACCAACCAGAACCGGCAACGGGCCGAACAGCTTTCGCGAACAGTGGAGGGCACCCGTCGACAGCCACCCGAACGCGGCGTGTTCGTCCCGGCGCGCGGCGACCGGCCAGTCTCGCTCGGCGAGGATCCGCGCGCAGGCGTGTCCCGCATGCCGGGCAATGCGCGCCCCGCGGGTGACGGAGGTATAAGCG
Organism: Nocardia sp. CA-119907; assembly: GCF_050955995.1. Lineage (NCBI taxonomy): Bacteria > Bacillati > Actinomycetota > Actinomycetes > Mycobacteriales > Nocardiaceae > Nocardia > Nocardia sp. CA-119907. The sequence continues at coordinate 4,270,715 of NZ_CP192091.1, read as the reverse complement.
CTCCAGGCGGCCACGGCCCCGAGCACTATCGGGTACCGGAACCTATCGCCAGGGCCCACAGTGACCTCGGCGAACCGCCGGTACCGGGCCACCCCGATTCCCCCGCCAACCCTGCTGGAGAACACGCGCCCGGCGAGGGCTCTGTCGGTTTGATCACCGCGCGACACGAAGACCCGAACGGCGAGAGCGCAAGTGAACCTGAACCGCCGCACGAGCCGGATCCGTTCGACGACGATGCCGACGAGTACGCACTTCGACTGATCACCGCATCTGCGGGCTCGGGCCATAGCGACGACATTCCGCCGCCGGATCCGCCCGAGGGGATGAACTTCGAGGATGGCGACCCACCGAACGAGTCCGACCGCGAACTCGCCGCGCACGCGCTGTCACGACTCCCCGGTGCCGGCGAGAGCAGTGCGGAATCGGCGGCCGAACTGCTGCGACCGCTCGACCGATCGGCGTACTTGGACGACCACGCGAGCCCCGAGGACTTCGCCGCGCACGGACGCGCACAGGCCCTCAACAACTTGGCCTGGTGGCGCGGGCTGACCGACGAGTCGATTCCGGACGGCCTGCGTGCACAGGTCGCGCAGGAACGCTTCGAGAACTCCGGCTACGGATTGAGCAGACTCCAACGCGCCCTTCTGCGAACCCACCCCGAACTGCTCACCCGCGCCCTCGGCATCCCGGACGATGTCAGCACCCAAGCCTCCTTGCGTGTTCTGAAGGCGCGCATGCAGGCACTGATCGACAAGGCCGCGAGCGGAAGCAATTTCACCGGGGACGAACTCCTGGAGTACTTCCGGACCCCATCACTGATCGACTGCATCACCATGGATATCGACGGGGTACCGCACTATCTGCGGGATCTCGATCCGGTCACCGGTGAAGCGGCATTTGTCTTTGGGAACGCGGCCACCGCGGCCAAGCGAATCTATGTGGTGACGCCGATACATCCGAATACGTTCACGATCGACTATCACGAGAATTGGCTGACGGCCAAACGGCTCTACCAGGAAATGCAGCGAATGCAGCCGGGTGCCGACGTGGCCGTGGTGGGCTGGGTGCGCGGCACCGGCGGCGACAATGCCTCGGGCGATGCCCTCCGCGGCCCGCTGTTACGACGCGATATTGCCGTAGGAAACGCCATTTACCAACAGCACCGCGGAGTGGATCCCGATCTTGCCGCCGCGGGCATCGAACTCGATGTGGTCGCCGGCCACGATGTGATCACGTTCGACCACGCCTCGGCCGCCGCATACGCCGCACTGGGCGAAGACGGCCTGCACACCATTTACACGATCAATCCAGCCGAATCCCATGGGCCGTCGGCACCGCCGCACGACGTGTCGATGTACACCACCTACTCGCGGAAGGAGGACCCGCCCGAAACTCTGGCGCTGCACGGCGGACAGCGACTCGCCGCGGTCGACGGCACTTACCGTCCAGCTGCCCCCGACGCCGGCGAAGCGAACCCACTACTACGCGTGATGGCCCGAATCGGCCTCGGCCGCGACGTCTCCAGGTATGTCCCCGAGTTGTCCGATCATTTCGGGAATCTCGTACCCGACGGCCAGAACTTGCCCAGGGGCAACCGGGCACTCGTCGACCTCGGTGCCGACGACGTATTCCGTGTTCCCGATGGTCCGATTGCGTGGACTGCGCTCGAAGGCAGCGTCGGCGGCCGGCTGGTACCGGTCGCCGAGCTCGGACCGGGCCGATCCGATCCGGTGGATCAACTCATCAGCGATCTGCGGACAGGCGTGGCGCGCGACGACCACGGTGGCATCATCCCGGATGCGACAGCCGATACCTACACCGTCGTGCTCGACAACGGCACAACCGCCTACCGGATCGAGATGACCAAGGTCGGCGAGGACGTCATCGTATTCGATCCGCTCGTGGGCGGGCCCATGGAAGTCGGTCGCTGGCAGGAACTCCGGCTCCACCCGACCATCGACAAAGCCTGGGTAATCGCGCACAGCATCGACGGAGACGGCGTCCTGCGGCCGATCGACAGCACCCTGCACGATCCAAAGGTCGCCCACCCGGCGATGCCGTCACATCTCATCGGCAGCGAAGGCGTCCATGCGCCGCATGCCGAACGGGTCTCCGGAAAGCTGACTGTCTCGTTCGGGATCGTGAGCCGAACATTCCCGATGTCCATCGGAGGTGAGGTGCTGATCGGCCGAAGTGCCGCGGGTTCCTCGATGCTGGAGCCCTTCTCCAGTGTGTCCCGCAATCATGCCCGGGTCGGTGTGCTCCGGGACGGTCGTCTATGGATCGCCGATAGCGGCTCCAGCAAGGGCACATTCGTGAACGGCGAGCGATTGGCACCGGACGAGATGCGGGTGATCGGTCCCAACGATACGATCCGCTTGGGCCACGATTTCGAAACATCGATCAGTTTTCTTCCCAACCGGCCGCTGCCGGACTCGCATCCGCCCGTCGAACCGGTCGGACCGCCGAAGCCGGCCGAACCACCGCGGCCGGTCGAACCACCGCCGATGCCAGCCCAACCACCGCAGCCGATGCTCGGGTTCGGCGACACCGCCGACCCGATCCCATTGATTCCGGGCGAGATGATCAAACTTGGGCGCGCAGGCGATCCGCGGCTGCCGTCCGCTCTGCGGGAAAACCCGTACGTCTCCAGCAATCACGCCTTCATGTGGATCGATAGCCAGGGCCATGGTTGGATCCGCGACATAGGCTCCACCAACGGCACCTTCGTCAATGGCGAACGGATCAACCCGTACGAGAACGTGCGGGTACAGCACGGGGATAGGATTCTGCTCGGCCATACTTACGAAACGGAGCTACGTCTGCCGCATGCAGCGGCCGAGATCCCCGCCGCATTGCACCCAGCATTCATCCGGTCTCCGAACGACGACGGTCCGCCCTTGCGGCTGGATCCGGGTAGCGAATTCCCCCTTGGACGGCAAGACAGCCCCCTCGCGACAAGGCTCGGAGCCTTTACCGATGTCTCACGCAGGCACGCGACCATCGGCATGACCGAGAACGGCCGGGCGTGGATCCGCGACGAGGGCTCCAGCAACGGCACCTTCGTCAACGGCAAACGAATTCCACACGGCTATAAGGTTCCCCTCAACGGCGAAGTCCAAATACGTCTCGGCTTCGAATACCAACTCACCGCCAACTTCGATCCCCCCAATCCCCCCAACAAATAGCCCACCCCCCAAACCCAACCTCCAACCACCACCCCTCACCACCAGCGACTTGGACGAACGATCACCATGCGCTGATGCAGGCAAACGTCGAATGCACACCTGCACCAGCGCATTCTCGACGATTGACGTCAGGCGAGTCACGGTGGCTGGGGCCGCGCAGCGATTGCGCGCTGGGACGCGCGCATTGGCCATCGGCACTGATCCGGTCCGTGGCGACGGCGGGTGGGGACGCAGAGGAAAGCTGCCCCGGGATGGTGCTAGGCGGGGCGGCCTTTGCAGTTCGCGTGTGCGGATTCCCTTGCGGCCCTGGTCGGTACCGCAGTGCGGGGTGTGCGTTAGTTGCGTACGAGGAGGACTGCGCCAGCGGTAACCAATGCCAGCGCGATGGCTGCGAGGCCGAAGGTCAGGCGGTGGGTTCGCAGGGTGGGGATGAAGCGGTCGACAGCGTAGCGGCCGGGGCCGGTGAGGGACAGGGAGGTGGCGGCGAGGGTGAGGATCAGTTCGTATTCGATGCCCTTGGGGGCGAAGAAGGTGCTGCCCCATTTGACGGCGATGGCGTTGAGGAGGGTGCCGACCAGTGCTGCGGCGGCGAGGGGGGTGAGTAGGCCGATGGCGAGGGCGAGGCCGCCGAGGGTTTCGGTGAGTCCGGCGACGGCGGCCATCGCCTTGCCCGCGGGGTAGCCGCTCATTTCGAAGAACTTGCCGGTTCCGGTGAGGCCGCCGCCATTGAACCAGCCGAACAGTTTCTGGGTGCCGTGGGCGGCCATGGTGAGGCCGACGGCCGAGCGCAGCACCAGCAGGCCGAGGTCGTAAGGCTGTGTGGGGGCTGTGGTTTCGGTGCGCGGTGCGGGGGCGGTGAGCATGGCGGTCATGCGGATGCCTTTCGTGAGGGTGGATCAGCCGAACTGGATGGAGCGGCGGGCCATGCCCAGCCAGAACCCGTCGATCACGGTGCGTTGGTCGGCCAGATCGTCCGCCCCCGCGCCTAGGGCGACGAACAGCGGTGCGAAATGGTCGGTGCGCGGATGCGCGAGATGTGCCGCGGGGGCCTTGTTTTCGAAGTCGAGCAGGGCGTCGAGATCATGGGCGGCGAGGGTTTCCCGGCCCCAGTCGTCGAAATCGGCGGTGAAGCTGTGGACGCGCTCGTCATCGGCGGTGATGGCGCGCAGGTTGTGGGTGAAGAAGCCACTGCCGATGATCAGCACCCCCTCGGCGCGCAGCGGCGCGAGTTTGCGGCCGATCGCCAGCAGCCGCTGCGGGTCCAGCGTCGGCATGGACAGTTGCAGCACCGGAATATCGGCATCCGGATACATCTCCTTCAGCGGCACATAGGCACCGTGGTCCAGCCCGCGATCCGGGACATCGACCACGCCGCCGGCGAGCAGTTTGCGCACCTTGTCCGCCAGTTCCGGCGCCCCGGGCGCGGCATATCGCACCCGGTAGTAGCGCTCCGGAAAGCCGCCGAAGTCGTAGACCAGCGGCACCGTGGTGGTCGCACCGAGCGCGATCGGCGCGGCCTCCCAATGCGCGGAGATCATCAGAATCGCGGTGGGCCGGGGCAATTCGCGCGACCACGCGGCCAGCTCACCGGGCCATCGCGGATGGTCGGCCAAGGGCGGCGCGCCGTGCGAGAGGTAGAGCACCGGCATCTGCCCAGGCCCACCGCTCGTCGATTCGCGACGCGAAGCTGCACTCATCACTGCACTCCATCCAAGTAGTTCAAATTTGAACTCAGCCAGACTATAGCCTGTTGTTCAAATTTGAACAACCCGAGTAGGATGGATGCCGTGGCTGATGCGAAATGGCTCGATGAGCGGGAGATGCGCACCTGGCAGGGCTTCCTGGCGGCCTGGGCACTCGTCGGCCGCCAGGTCGAACAGCACCTCAAGCAGGAGGGGCTCTCGCACACCCAGTACGAAGTGCTGGTCCGCCTCGCCGCCGCCCCGGACGGCCAACTGCGGATGACCGAACTGGCCGATGCGCTCTACACCTCGAAAAGCGGTCTGAACTACCAGGTTACGCAGCTGGAGAAGTCCGGCCTCGTCCGCCGCGAGGCCTGCCCGACCGATATCCGCGGTGTCACCGCCGTTCTCACCGCGGACGGCCGTCACCGCCTCGAACAGATCGCACCCGGTCACGTCGAGACGGTCCGCCGCGTGCTCATCGATGTGCTGAGCCCCGAACAGCAGGAGGCCATAGCCACCGGACTCGGCGAGGTAGCACGCAGACTCGCGTAGGTCGCGCCCGCCGCACCAGCGTTCAAGACTTCCGATCCGCCCGGGCCGAGGCTGGGACACCGCACTTGGGTCAGGAGGTAGAGCAATGAACGATCCTTCCGCGGCGAAGCGGGAACAGGTTCGCGTGGCGGTGTACGCCCACTTCGCCCGCACCGGAACCGCCCCTACCCCAGCGGATCTGGCAGCCGAGACCGCACTCGCGCACCCCGAGATTCGCGACGCGCTCGCAGCGCTGCACGAACACCGCGATCTGGTCCTCGACACGCAGGATCGCGACCGGATCCTCATGGCGCACCCCTTCGCCGCCATCCCGCTCGGCTTCTCGGTAATGGGTGCCAGCACGCTGTGGTGGGGCGGTTGCGCATGGGATTCCTTCGCCATCCCACGCCTGCTGCATGACGAGCCGGACGTGCTGGTCGCCACGCGCTGCCCGGCCTGCGACACCCCCCACGCCTGGGTGGTCGGACGCGCGGCTCCGCCCGCCGGGGATCAGGTGGCCCACTTCCTCACCTCGGTCCCCCGCATTTGGAACGACGTCGTGCACAGTTGCGCCAACCAGCGCCTCTTCTGTTCGGCCGACTGCGTCGAAACCTGGCTCGAGAACACCGGGCAGACACCGGGTTACGTCATGGACCTGGCCACGCTGTGGCGGCTGGCCAGTGACTGGTACTCCGGGCGTATGGAATCCGGGTACATCCGGCGTGATCCGGCTTCGGCCACAGCCTATTTCGCCCAGGTGGGACTGCACGGAAAGTTCTGGGGTTTACCCGGATGACTCCGGCGCCGGTGTCCGACGAAAGGAGGACACCGGCCGCGACCATAGGCCGATGTCACGGCCCTGGGAACCCCGCAGAATCGGGGCCGTAAGAAATCTGTTGGGAAACTCTAAGCCCCAACAGATTTGATGCCCAGGTAGGGATGTGACGCTGATGGTCGCAGATTGACCCAGAACGGAGAAGACAGTGCCCACGACGTTTCCGAGTTCCGTGACCGAGGCCGTTTCGGATACGGTGCAGGACTGCCGCCGACGTGGGTGGACGGTCGCCGAAACGGTCAATGGCGTCTGCCTGATCACCGACGAGCAGATATCGGCCATCGAACTCACCGGCACACTGGCCGCCACCGTGCGCCGGTTCCTGCGGGCGAACAATCTGTCCGGTCCGGTGATCGAGATTCCGGGAGCGCACCGGCGCGAGATCCATGTGGTCGTCGGCGCCGCCAAGGCCGCGATGGCGATCGGCGCGCTGCGCGAGGCCGGCGCGATCGTGCACACCGGCGGTGCGAGCATCCCGTTGCCGCCGACCCGGCTCTCGGCCGGTTCGGCCTGCTGGGGAGTCTCCCCGGCCGAGGCCCGCTGGGTGCCGCCGGTCGTCGCCATCGCCGCCGCCGTGCGCGCCGCCGAAACCGGCCGCAAGCCGCACATCAGCGGCCTGGCCTGCTGAAATCTCGATCCACGACGCCGGAAATCGACTCGCGGGCAACGACCTTGCGCAGGACGCGTCGCATCCACGCCGGTGCCCACCGGCATGCGTCGCCGAGCTCGCATTGTCGCGGAGACCAGCACCATGCGCTGCACGGTCGATCCGACACGGATAAGGCCGAGGACGAGCACGCCGATGGGCAGATCTCGCAGTGGCAGTCGACCCGGTATTCATCGCCTGACCAGGGGATTCCGGCGCATCCGGCGGTCGCCCATACAGCGCGAACACCTGCCGACGACCGCTGGGTGTCGACCTTCGTCACGCGCGCACCTCCCAGCGCTCTTGTGTGCGCCGACGGTGGACCTCGATCACCGATGTGAACACCCGGTCCCAAATTTCTTGGGACAGCTGACCGGCGAGCCCTACCGAAGCTGGTGTCGGTCACAACCTGGGGCCCGCACGGCGTCACGACCACCCGCCGAACGAGCGAATGCGACTCGCACACACTGGTGCTCCTGTGGCGTGTGTGACGAGATGGCAAACCGGTAGCGCTATACGGCGGAGCCGATCCTCGACATTTGCAAGACGCCAGATTGCGACCGACTGAGTGCGTTCGACGTGGGCCAACGAATTCCGTGCCGAAAATGCGCGGCTTTGTCCACTGCCGACACGACTATCGGGCGCGTTAGCCCGGAGTCTGCTCGCCGGACTCCGGACGCGCCATTGTCTGCACTCCGGTGGATACAAAAGGTCCTCGTCCGCCGAGCTACGCCACGAACGCGCACGCTGTCAGCTACTGGACGGTCGGGTACGGCAAATATTCGCCGGTTTGCGGCGATAGTGCTATTCGGGCCGGTTCGCGCTGCGGACCGCGATAGGGAGGGAGTATGATCCCACGATGATCGAAACATGTTACGGTCAAACACATTTGGTGCACAGCTCGGTTTCGGACAGGCGTATGGACGATCGCGCCGACCGGGGACCGGGCACCGAGGTTCTAAACGCGTAAGGCCGTAACTGCCTGTGGATCAATGGGATCCATCCACCTCGTAGCGTTCCAGTAGCAATTTGCTTCGACCCGTATGACCGATAGTGGGCCGGCGATCTGGAGACGGTCGCATACACAGGCTTGAAAGACCGTGCAGTTGAACAGATCTCACCGTTAACGTGTTATTCGTTCTTGGGAGCTACTTTCTTGGCCATGTCCCTGCATTCGCCGGAGTTCGCAGCTGATCCGCACGCCGCATACGACGATATGCGGCGTCGTCACGGTCCGCTCGTTCCGGTGGAGATAGCCGTCGATGTGCCCGCGACGCTCGTGATCGGCTACCGCGAAGCACTGAACATCCTGAGTGATCCCGCCCACTTCCCGGCGGACCCGCGGGCCTGGCAGGCCACGGTTCCGGAGCACTGCCCGGTCCTACCGATGATGGAGTGGGGGCCCACCGAGTCGAAGGCGATGGGCGAGGACCATTCTCGTCATCGGGCCGCCTATACGGCCAGCCTCGACAAAGTCGATCTGTACGCCCTACGCCACGCGGTCGAAGCCATCGCGGTGCCATTGATCAACAGCTTTTGCGAGACCGGTTCCGTGGATCTGCTGGGCGAGTACGCCGTCCCGCTCACCGTGCGGGTGCTCAACGATCTGCTCGGGTTCTCGCCGGAGGCCGGGCAGGAAGCGTTCGCGGCCTTGGTGGCGCTGCGCGATGCCTCGGATGCGGCCTCGACCGAGCACAGCGAGCAGCGGTTCACAGCGGCGATATCGGATGTCGTGGCAGCCAAGCGCGTGGCGCCTGGTGCGGATGTAATTTCCTGGCTGATCGGACATTCCGCCCGATTCGACGATGCGGAGATCGTGGCCCAGACGGCGATGTTGTACTCGACGGGTACCGAACCGACGTGGAACCTTATCGTCAACGCACTGCTGTTGATGGTGACCAATGACCAGTTCCACGATGAGCTCCTGGGTGGCGCGCTGTCCATCCGTGACGCGATCGACGAAGTACTGTTCACCGATCCGCCGCTGGCGAACTTTTGTTCGCGCTTTCCACGGCAGCCACAGATAATCGGGGGTTCGTGGTTGCCGGTCCACCAGCCCGTTGTGATCAGTTTGGCGGCGTGCAACAACGATCCCGCGGTCGGTGGCGACCGGACCGGCAACCGGTCGCATCTGGCGTGGGGCGCCGGGCCGCGTTCGTGCCCGGCTCAGTCAATAGCCATGGTCATTGTGCAAGAAGCGCTCGACCAACTGCTCGACGCCCTACCCGATATCGAATTGGCCGTGCCCGCGGACCAATTGGAGTGGCGGCCGGGCGCCTTTCACCGTGCGCCGACCGCGGTCCCCGTGAACTTCCCTCCAGCACCACCGCTCACTTTCGTATAGGGAGAATCCCGGCCGAATTCACCGTGAGATTCCGGCCGAGCGAGACGCCTGCGAGTCGCCTCGCAGGCACTCGTTATGATCACGTTTCTCTGCCCGCTGTCGACTCATGAAGAGGAATGCCCATGGCACGCAAGGTCGTTGTGACGCTGGTCGATGACTACGACGGCAAGTCCCCCGCCGAGGAAACAGTGGCCTTCGCACTGGACGGGGTCGAATACCAGATCGATCTGTCCACGGACAATGCCAGCCAGCTGCGCGGCATCTTCGAAAACTGGACACCGAACGCCCGCAGAACCGGTCGCGTACCACGGAGTAAGGGCCACGCTTCTCGCTCGGCGAATGACCGCGCACGCACCGCCGCCATTCGCGACTGGGCGCGCAAGAAAGGCCTCACCGTCTCGGCGCGCGGACGGATTTCGGCCGAGGTGGCCAATGCGTACGAGAAGGCCAACGCCTAACCCGGCCATCAGGATTGCGCGCCCATACCGGCGGGGGAAATTTGGTGGCGCCATTACGGCGCGGCTTCCCGCCGCCGTGGACTGGGTTGGCTAAGCTTGCTGCGCTGTGCGACGTGGCGGCGTCCGCACAGCGAACGGGGAAGGGAACCCGCTCGGCGATACTCCGCGTATCGCCGGGCGGGCTCGCAAAGTCCACGACACCGTCAACTGATCCCGACTACCCGGTCCAGTCGCTGCGCTCGCGGCAGATGCTGCCCTGGCGCAGCGCTTCCGGGCGTGGTCACAATCCAGGATCGAGGACGGACGTGGTGCGGGTGCGCCAGAGTTCGGACCAGTTACTGGTCGGACCCAAGCATTTCCACACCGTCACCCTGCTGGAAATACCAGGGAAGCCGAGCGGGTCGTCGACTCGCACAACCGGCTCCACCTGGGAAAACAGCGGGCGCAGTGCTGGTTCCGCGGCTCCGGCGGTGATGTAGAGAACTGTTGTGGCCGAATCGGGCGGTGTGCCGAAGAAGGCGAAGCCGCGGTTGGGGCTGTACACCGCGGGCAGATCGGCGCCGCCGAGCCGATCGATCGCCGCGGCCTGCCAATAGGTTTGGGCGACTATAACCGTGCGGGGTCGTTCACTGGGATCCAGCCGCGCGTCGGCCGCGCGCACAGCGGCGACCAACTCCGACCACCCGGTGGTGCCGAATATACGCATGCGCGTTGACTGCTCGTGCGGTGTCCGCGTCGGGTTGTGCAATCGCGAGGTCGGCAATGGCAGCAATACGGTCAGCGCCACCGCGATCGTCACCGCCACCGCGACGACTGCGATGCCTACGCCGCGCCACCACCGTCGCAGGTCGCACACCGACACCCCCGCCGCACCGGCCGCGAACAGCACCGGCAACAACCCGGCCAGATAGTAGGGCCGCCCACCGGACACGAGCACGAATCCGATCTGGCCTGCCGCGGCGACAGCGAGGAACCGGTACTCACGCCATTCGGGATAACGAACCACTCGCCAAAACCCCCCTAGCGCCAGCACCGAACCGAGCACCCCTGCGAGGGTGGCCAGCTGGATCGGCACACTCGCCGGACCCCCTGCGGCCGCGAGCTGTTCCGAACGGATCACCGTTCCCATATCCAGCTGAGGCCACCCGTTTGCGGCCTGCCACCACAGCCCGGGAGCCGCGACGGCCGCGACAGTCAGCACCCCGAGCCACAGTGCCGGGCGGCCCAGCATCGCCCGGGGCCCGAAGACGATGACGCCGAGGCCGATCCCCGTTAGTAGCACCGGAATCAGTAGTTTGACTTCGATATCGAGTGCGGCGACCAACGCGGCGACCAGCAGCACGCCGTCGCGACGGGTCCGGATCCACACCAGCGACAGCCACACGATCACCGCGGACAAGGTGGCATCGAAGGCAAAGGTGGACAATGTCGCCGCCTGTGTGACCAGGAACGGACAGCTGGCATAACCGAGTCCGGCGAGCAGCTGTGCGCCGCGTCCGGCGCCGAACTCGCGGGCGAGCGCGGCGGCCAGCGCGATACCCGCAAGTCCCATGATGATCGCCGGAAGCCGCAGTGCGACAATTGATCCCGGTGCGATGGCGTCCATGAGCCGAGCGACGAGAGGAAGCAACGGCCCCTGATCGACATATCCGGCCGAGAGCCGCCGACCGGCGGCCAGGAAGTACAGCTCATCACCGAAATAGTCGTATCTGCCCGCCCGGACCACCAGGATCAGCCCGGCCACCGCCGCTATGGCCGCGACAGGTCCGAGCGCGAACGGCGCCAGAACCTTCGATGCGCCGACTGTCGTACGGCTCTTCGTCGCAACCGTTTCTATCGCAGCGTCGGGACCGGTGCCATCAGATGTCGTCGAGGTGCTGGCCGACCGCGGGTGGCTACGAGCTGTCGGGATGGTCATGAACTGTGCACCTTCGGCAGAGCCACAGTCAGTACGGTCAAGGCGAACGCGACACCGGACACCACCCACAGCACCGTCGAGTAGGCCGCCAGATAGGTGTGGCCTGTCGCCACACGAGTGGCCGCATCGATGGCCGTGGCGATTGTTGCATCACTTGCCGTACAACTGTGTTCGGCCAGCTTCGGAGTCGGTGATATCAACGCCGTGTGGACGCAGTCACCGAAGCCCTCGACGATACGAGCCTGCTGGTCGGCGGGCACACCGGTATCGGTGAGTCGTTTCACGAGAACGCTTTTCGCCTGTGCGGTACCCGCATCGGCCGCGCGGGCGACACGGTCGAAGAACAGCACACCGATCGCGGCCACCCCGATCGAGGTACCGAGTTGCTGCAGCGTCGGCACCGTACCCGTGGCCGATCCGGTGACCCGCTCGGCCACGCCAGCCATCATGACCGCCGGCAGCGGTGCGGCGAACCAGCCCATACCCGCCCCGGCAATGAGGACCGGGCCGCTCAGTTGTCCGAGATCAACGCCCGCCGCACGCGGGCTGATCGTCGCGGCCATTATCGCCACCCCGAGCGTGAACAGCAGCAGGCCGACGGTCAGGGTGCGCGATCCCCAGCGCGCGATGAGAATAGGCGAGGTCACTGCGCCGAATGCGCCGCCGACCGCGAACGGCACCAGCACCAGCCCCGTCCGCAGCGCGGAGAAACCCAATCCGGATTGCGCCGCGACCGACACGGTGAGCAGAGACGCCGCGAACAATCCGAAGAACACCATCGTGAGCACCGCCCCGACCGCGAACCCACGATCGGCGAACAACTCACCACGGAACAGTGGGCTCCCGCCACGGCGCGCCAACCGGTACTGCTGCCACCCGAATACCGCCAACAATGCGACCGCCGCCAGCATCATTATCAAAAAAGTTGGCGGCCAACTCTTTTCACGACCGACGGTGAGCGGATAGATCAACAGGAACAGCCCCGCCGTCGATAGCACCATCCCGAACACGTCCAGCCGCTCACCGGTCGCCGACACATCGAGATGCAGAAATCGATGCGCCAAGGCCAGAGCGATCAGTCCGATCGGCATATTGATCAGGAAGATCGCATGCCACCCCACCCCGAACGCACCCGAGGCGACGAGCAGACCGCCGACCAGCGGCCCGGCGATCGCGGCAAGCCCGGCACTGCCGCCGTAGAGCGCGAACGCCAGCGCGCGGCGGGCAGGGGGGAATGCGGCGGTGATGATCGCGATGATCTGTGCCGACATCGCCGCCCCTGCCAACCCCTGCACACCACGCGCCACGATCAGCTCATCGGCGCGGTGCGCCAGGCCGCACCACAGTGAGGCGCTCACGAATCCGGCCAGCGCGGTGCGGAACATGCGTCGACGTCCGATCAGTTCCCCGAGCCGCGCTGCCGTCATCAAGGTGCAGGCGAACGCCATGCTGTAGGCGGTCACCACCAGCAACTGCGCCGAGCCGGACGCGGCCAGGTCAACGGCGATATCGGGCAGTGCGGTATTGACGATCGTCAGATCCAGCATCTGCATGAACACCGCCAACAGGCACGCTGCCAGCGATCCCCACGCATCCCGCGAGACGACGGCGCGTGCCGGGGCTTCGACCGCTGCCGGTGCGCTCACGACGACACGGTGACGGGCACAGCGTAATCGCCGGTGGCCACGACCGCCGCGAAGACCGCCTGCAGCGCAGCGATATAGCATCGGATCGCCGCCTGCGCCTGCGGGGTGTCGGGGAACAGCAGGCTCAGCTGCGTCACGTCAGTGAACCGGTTCACCCAGATGTACACCTCGCGGGACAACCCGCGACTGCCGTACATGCCGCCGTTGATCTGGTCGAACATCTCGACACCGGGGATCTTGCGCACGTCGACATAGGAGAGCATGCGTGCCGACCAGCCCGGTTCGACGCGGATACCCAACTCCGGAGTGGCCAACTCCACCGCACGATGCAGTGACACATCGATGAGGTCTTTACCGCGATCGTGGGCCGCCTGGGCGGTCGCCACCACCGCGGTGAAACGGTCTCCGGCCCGGACCGGGAACTCGACCGGAATCAGGTTCGTGTACCAGCCCACCGACCCCGATTCCCCCGGCGTGCTACGGGTATTGGCGGGAGTCAGCCCGAAATACCATTCCCCACCGCCCAGTTCGGCCTCCGCCAGTGCGGCTGCGGCGAAGAGGCCACCGGTGAACCGCCCGCCGTGTAGCTGGCAGACGTGCTCGAATCGCACAGCATCGTCTTCACTGACCAACGGCACGGTTATCTGTGTGCCCCGAATATATTCCTGGTCACCGACCGCCAGATCCAGGGGGAATCCCGGAACGCCACCGCCGTTGCGCCGCAATAATTCCAACCACGTACGGACCTGTGGGGATCGCAGAGTCAATTCGGCGCTCGCTCGGCGCTCGCGCTCGCAATAGGCGAGATGTCCGTCCACCGGCGCGGATTCGACTTTGCCGCCGGACAATTCATTGCCGTAGAGCATCAGCAGATCGACACATGACAATGCCTGCGCGATACCATCGGTATGCAAATGATCGACCGCCGCGTACACGGTGAACGAATCGGCATGTTCGATCACCCCGAAACTGCAGCAGTCCCACCACAATGCCGCTGGCGTCTCCAGCTCCACATGTGCGCGTATCGCCGCACTCGCACCGAACTCGCCGTGCTCGGTCGGTAGGAATCGGATGGCCCACGGGCTCATCACATGCCGGCGTACGCTGCCATCGGGCTCGAAGGAGAACCAACTCCAAAAGGTGTCATGGCGCCGCAGGAATGCGTTGAAAGTCCTTGTCCAGGCGGGATAATCGGGTGCGCCCGGTATGGTGAAAGCGATCATGCACAACCGGGAGACCCGGAATCCGGCGTCGCCATGGCGGCGCACCGTGCGCAGATATTCCTCCTGCTGGTGCGAGGGCGGAGTCGGCACGATCGGCGCCCGCCGCGCTGCGTCCAGCGATTGCGGGGACGCGGTCCAACTGGTCAGTTTGCCCGGGGCGGGCACCCATTCCTCGATGAAACCGAAATTGACCACAGGTGCCTCAATTCATGCAGACAGGGGAATTCGCAGGAAAGACCGATGCGAACCAAATGCGCTGCGCCGCAGCATGATCACCGAGTTAACGGCAGAAACTTGTCGAGAGCCACAGGTCTTCGACAATCTTGTGACCGGAACCAGCCCGAAACCGATTCAACTGGGTGGGCACCCAAATCGACCGCCGACCGGTTGCCCGACAAGGAAACCGCGCCCTACCGTCGCCACAGGGCCGTCACCGCCGATTACCGCCGGGAGGTATCTAGTGGATGTCCGCACCGGAGCCGGCCTCGGCCGGGTCGCATGCCTTGCCCTATTCGCGACGGCGGCGCTCACCCTGCCGCTCGCGAAGCCAGTGGGCGTTGCCACCGCAGAACCAGCGGCGCGGCCCACCGACGCCGCGCCCACTGTTCCAGTGCAGCCCGACCCTGCCGGTGCACGCTTGCTCGGTATCGGTGCCGGAGTAGGTCGCATGCTCGACGTCGCCGTGCACTCCGCCGCGATGGACAGCGACATCGGCCTGGAAGTGTTTCCCGCACAGAACGATTCGAGCCCAGCACCGACGTTGTATCTGCTCAATGGCGCCAGCGGGGGCAACGAGGGCAGTACATGGTTCGACCAGACCGATATCGCGGACTTCTTCGCCGACAAACACGTCAATATCGTCATCCCCGTCGGCGGGGCAGGCAGCTACTTCACCGACTGGCACGACGACGACCCGGTTCTGGGACGGCAACGCTGGACCACCTTCCTCACCCGCGAACTCCCACCCATCATCGATAGCGCCTTCCACACCACCGGAACCAACGCCATCGCCGGCATCTCCATGGCCGCGACCTCGGTCTTCCAACTGGCGCTGGCCGCACCCGGGCTCTACCGCGCCATCGGCTCCTACAGTGGCTGTATCCAAACCTCTGATCCGCAAGGCCAGGGCATGGTCGCCGCCGTCGTCGGACGCTGGGGCGGCAACCCCATCAATATGTGGGGACCACCCACCGACCCCGCTTGGGCCGCCAATGACCCTTACGTGCACGCCGACCAGCTCCGCGGCACCACCATCTACGTCGCCACCGGCAGCGGTCTGCCCGGGACACTCGACACTCCCGACGCGGTGCACGGCAATGTCCCCAAGCTGGTCGGACAGCTTACCAGCGGGGTCATCCTGGAAGCGATCACCAACCAGTGCGCCCACCGGCTGCAGGATCGCCTGCGGGAGCGCAACATTCCCGCGATCTTCGACTTCCGACCCACCGGCACCCACTCCTGGGGCTACTGGCAGCAAGACCTGCACAACTCCTGGCCCCATTTCAGCGCGGCGCTGAATTGACCATTCGGCGAAGGCACCTCCGCACAATCGATTTCCGTGCGCATAGGATTCGCGTCCGACTGATCGCAATCCTGTTCGGCGGGCGGACAATACGGTTTGCTTCGGTAAATGAGTTCTGCACGACGTCGGCCGTTGAAGACGGTCACCGGAGTCAGCGGCGCGGTGAGCGTGTATGCGGCCGCCATCGACGCGAAGGAATCGACGGTGGCCTCCGCCATCGAGATCGCGAAGATCGCCGAGGCCGATAAGTTCGACGCATTGTTCGCCGCCGATCTGCTCAGCTTCGGTGCGCAGGGCGCGATCGGCGCACAAGAGCCGTTGATATTCCTGTCCGCGTTGAGCGCGGTGACCACACACGTCGGCCTGATCGCCACGGTGACCAGCACCTTTCATCATCCCTTCAACCTCGCCCGGCTGTTCGGAACCCTCGACCATGTGAGCAACGGCCGCGCCGCCTGGAACGTCGTGACCTCGTCGGTGGGTGAGGAGAATTACGGCGACCAGGACCTGCCGAGTCCGGAGGATCGGTATGCGCGTGCGACCGAATCGCTCGAGGTCGTCAACGCGCTGTTCGACAGTTGGGAGCCGGGGGCACTGACCCCCGACGGGCACGGTGGCGCGATCCTCGACGCGACCAAGGTGCGCCCGATCGAGCATGCGGGACAGTACTTCACGGTGCGGGGCCCGCTCAATATTCCGCCGTTGCCGCAGCGGCGCCCGGTCCAGTTCCAGGCGGGTCAATCGGCAGGGGGCATCGAGCTCGGCGCCCGCTTCGCCGAGGTGGTCTTCACCTCGCTGCCAACACTCGAGGACGCGGTCACCTACACGAAGACGGTCCGCGCCCGCGCGACAGAGCTCGGCCGCGCACCCGGATTGCCGCTGATCATGAGCTCACTGCACGCGACTTACGGAGCGACCGAGGAGCAGGCTCGCCAGCTCGTGCGCGAGGCAGCCGAAGCGACCGACTTCGACGCGGGCCGAATCCGCCTGGCCGATATGTTGGGCGGCGGCGTCGACCTGTCCGAACTACCGCTGGACCAACCGATACCGCAAACCCTACTGCCGGAGCTGAATTCGGTGAACCGCCGCCGGGGCCGCGTGGAGATCTTCACGAAACTCGCGGCATCGGGCCGCACACTGCGTGAGCTCATCATCGCGTCCAAGGACACCGGCCACTGGGCCGCCGCCGGAACTCCGGAACAACTGGCCGATGCCATCGAAGAGCGCTACCGCGCGGGCGTCCTCGACGTCATCTCACTGGGCGGACTGGCCGAACCCCGAACCCGCGACTTCGTCACCAACGGACTCCTGCCCGAACTACGCCGCCGCGGCATCGTCGGCAGCGACTACATCGGCGACACATTCCGCGACAATCTCGAACTCCCCCCACTACCCGCCCGCTGACCGCGGCGGTATGTCGGTGACCGCCGCGGTGCACTGTTATGGGATCGACGCCATCAACTATGGAGGCACACATGCCGGTCGCGATCGTCACCGGCAGCTCGCGCGGCATCGGCCGCGCCATCGTCGAACGGCTCGGTGCGGCCGGAGCGAGCGTCGTCGTCAGCTACCACTCGGGTCCCCCGCGACCGAACAGGTCGTGGCCAGAGTCCAACCCTGGCCGGAGTAGCCTGACGATAACCGCCCAATTCCACGATTGACGCCGAAAGGCCGATCCGATGAATGACAGCACACCGGACTGGCGGCTAGAAGGTGTACGGGTCGTCCCCGGCGACCGCCTCGACCCCAACACCGCGCAGACGCCCGGCATGTATCGCGAGGCCGCGATCAGCAATGCCATGGTGGGCGCCCAGAAGATCTGGGCGGGGACCGTGCGGATCGAACCCGGCGCCAAGACCGGTGCGCACCACCACGGCCCGCTGGAGAGCGTGATCTACGTGGTCGCCGGGCGCGCCCGCATGCGCTGGGGTGACCGGCTCGAGTTCATGGCCGAAGCGGGTCCCGGTGACTTCATCTACGTCCCACCGTTCGTACCGCATCAGGAACTCAATGCCGACGACGATGCGCCCCTGAGCTGCGTGGTGATCCGCAGCGATCAGGAGCCGATCGTCATAAATCTGGACATCCCCATAGCGGAGAATCCCGAATCGGTCCCGTGGATCGACCCGCACCACCCCGCTCGATAGACGTCCGAATTGTCAAGTCCCGCAACGGGACTCACGCACCGGCTGAAACCGCCGACCGCACCTTCGGGAGACCGAGGTTGTCGCGCAACGTGGTTCCGGTGTACTCGGCGCGCAGCGCGCCGCGGTCCTGTAGCAGCGGCACCACCTTGTCGACGAATTCATCGAGGCCCCAAGGGACCAGGTGCGAGCCGAGGATGAAACCGTCGGAGCCGTCGTTCTGGACGAAATTATCGATCTGCTCGGCGACCTGGGCGGGCGTCCCGACCAGGGGGCCGCGCTCGAACTGGTCGATCACCACCTCGCGCAGAGTGAGCTTCTTGGCCTCGGCGACCTGGCGCAGGCGCTCGACCGTGGCGAAGCGGTCCTGGTGTACGAAGGCGCGCCCCTGGATGATCGGTGCCGCGTCGGGGTCCGGATCAATATCCGGTACCGGGCCCTCCGGGTCATAGCCCGACAGGTCGCGGTTCCAGATCTGCTCCAGCAGAATCAGCGCGGTCTGCCCCGTGACCTGCTCATTGCGGATCGCGTGGAATTTCTCGATCGCCTCGGCCGCGGTCTCACCGAGCACGAAACTCGCCGACGGCAGGATCTTGATGTCCTCGGCCGCCCGTCCGGCCGCGACCGCGCGCGCCTTGATATCGCGGTAGAAGTCCGCGGCCTCGGGCAGCTTGCCGTACGGGGAGAAGATGGCATCGGCGTTGGCGGCGGCGAATGCGCGGCCCTGCGGTGAGACACCGGCCTGCAGGATCACCGGCCGACCCTGCGGGCTGCGCGGCACGGTGAACCGTCCGGAGATGTCGAATTGGTTGCCGTGGAAGGCGAATGCCCCGGCATCCGGGCGGGCCAGGAACCGGCCGGAATCCTTGTCGGCGACCAGATCGGCCGCATCCCAGGAATCCCACAGAGCGCGAACGGCATTCAGTGTCTCCTCGGCCCGTACATAGCGGTCGGCCGGATCGAGGTATCCGCCGCGGCGGAAGTTCTGGCCGGTAAAGGCGTCGAAGGAGGTCACCACATTCCAGGCGGCGCGACCATCGGATAGGTGATCCAGGCTCGCCAGTTGTCGGGCCAGCTCGTAGGGCTCGTTGAAGGTGGCGTTGATCGTGCCCGCGAGCCCGAGATGTTCGGTGACCGCGGCGATCGAGGCCAGCACGGTGAAGGTGTCCGGGCGGCCGATAATGTCCTGGTCGAAGATCTTGCCCGCGCGCTCGCGCAGGATGAGCCCTTCGGCGAGGAAGAAGAAGTCGAATTTGCCGCGCTCGGCAGTGCGCGCGGTGTGTTCGAAACTGCTGAAATCGATCTGGCTGCCCGCCTCGGGATGCCACCAGGAGGTGTGATGGTTGACGCCGCCGAGGTAGGCGCCCAGGATGACCTGCTTATGTGGAGTGCTCACGGTGACCTCTCTCAGGCAGTCGCGTAACGGTTGGGAACGTCGGTGGGCAAACCGAGCAGGGCGCGCAGCGAACCGTCCGGATAGCCGGTGCGGAACAAACCGCGGCGCTGCAGTTCGGGGACGAGCCGGTCGGCGATGGCGGCGAGGTCATCGACCGCGACACCGGGCCGCAACCGGAACCCGTCGATCCCGTGGCCACTCCATTCGATGAGCAGTTCGGTGAGTTCATCGGCGCTGCCGGCGAAAATCGCCGCATCCGAGGTGAATTCGGCAGCCCGGTTCAATCGCGCCAGGCGCTGTGGACCGGTCGCGTCATCGGTATCGAGGAAGACGGCGATGTCGGCATAGACCCGCAGCGGTTCGCCACCGCGATCCACCCGTGCCGCAGCGGCGGAGACCTGCTCGACAACCGGTCTGGGGCCGGCCGTGCGCGTCGGGGTGATGAAGACCAGATCCGCACCGCGGGCCGCGAATTCGTAGATCAGCGGGCCGTGTGCCAGCGCCGCCACCACCGGCTGCCCCTGCGGCGGGCGCGGTGTGATGGACGGTCCGCGGACGCTGAAGAAGCGGCCCTGGAAGTCGATGTAGTGCAGTTTGTCGCGATCGATGAAGCGGCGGGCGGCCGCATCGCGGATCTCGGCGTCGTCCTCCCAGCTGTCCCACAGTCGCCGCACCACCTCGACGGCGTCGGCGGCCTCATCGAACAGATCGTGCACTTCGCTGGGGAAGGTGCCCGACGCGACCGCTTCGGCCAACTCGGCGGCGGTAATGTCGCGCAGTTCCCGGCGTCCGAAATGTGCTGCCTCACCGGGGGTTGCGGACACCCGGACCTGCCAGCCCGCGCGGCCCCGCGAGGTGTAGTCGAGCGTGGCGATCGACTTGGAGACGTGGAACGGTTCGGTGTGGGTGGTCGTCACCGTTGGAATGAGCCCGATGTGCTGGGTCACCGGAGCGACCCGGGCGGCGATGAGGTTCGCGTCGATCCTGGCCCGGACCCGGTCGATGGTGTCGTCGGCAGGTGCGTGGCGGTCCCCCGGAATCGCCTGGCTGTCCTCGATGCTGACGAAATCGAGCAGGCCGCGCTGTGCGGTGGTGACCAGATCCGTCCAGTACCTTGCGCTGAACAGTTCGGTGGGCCGGGAATTCGGCTCCCGCCACGCGGCCGGATGCCAACCCGCTCCATCGAGCGCGACGCCGAGATGTAATTGTTCCGGTGCCATCGTCTCCCGTTTCTGTGCCTGCGCGAATGTCATGTCCTGCAACGCGCGAAGCCGGTGCGAGCCTCGTTCGAGCGTTGCGGTGCCGGTACTGCGGTGGTTCACCGATCTGTCGGCCGCGCTGCCCGTTGGCTCCCATACCTGGTGGCCAGGTGGGGGTCGTCGCGGCACGATCCCGCCCCGGCAGGCGTGCTGTCAACGATTGAGATCAGCTCGAGCGCTGGGAAATACCCGGTGGGCGAGCGGAATTGAAGGCCGCCACCGGATATGAATTGCGGTGAGCGCAACCGGTGCCAGCGGTCGTGTGCGTCGCTAACGTTCTCCGGTCGGATCCTGATGCGGAGGAGTGCGCGATGACCACCGAGTCGACCATCGACATCGATACCTCACTGCACCCGCTCGACGACCCGGTGCGGGCGTCGCTGCGTGGCGAGCACCGCAGGTTCGCGAGTTGGGTGGGCCGCGTCGGCCGCTACGACCCGGAGGTCGCCAGATTCTTCGGTCATCCGCCGGTATTCGACGATCAGGACTGGGCCGATCTGGCCACCCTGCTCGGACCTGGCGGCAGCACCGCACTGCGCGGCTACGGCCACGTGCCGCCGGCCGACTGGACGGTGCTGGACGAATTCGGCTCAGTGCAAATGGACGGCACCGCCCTGCGCGTCGCCCATGACCCGGAACTCGACGTACTCACCGCGGCGGATGTGCCCGAAATCCTCGACCTGATCGCCCGCACCGAACCCGGCCCATACGCGCCGCGGACCATTGAAATGGGTACCTACCTGGGCCTGCGAGTGGACGGCAGGCTGGTGGCGATGGCAGGCGAACGCCTGCATCCGCCGGGCTGGACCGAGATCAGCGCCGTCTGCACCGATGCCGAATTCCGGGGCCGCGGCTTCGCCGCGCGCCTGATCCGCGCGGTCGGCGCCGGCATCCGCGCCCGCGGCGAGACGCCATTCCTGCACGCCGTCGCCCACAACGCGACCGCGATCAGTTTGTACGAAACGCTCGGCTTCACCCTGCGCAAACGCTCGCCGCTGACGATCGTGCAGGCGCCAGCACTCAGCAGCCCGACTCCGACACCGAACCAGCCGTCGAATCGTCAAGACGCCGTACACCACTGAACAGGAATCATCCGTGAGTCTCGAATTCCTTTGGTACATCCCCAATCAGGTCACGCCCGGACACCGCGGCGAACCCGTCACGGCCGACCACAACAGCTTGGCAACCCTGCACGCCCAGGCACGGGCGCTCGAGGACCACGGCTGGAAGGGGGCGCTGATCGGCACCGGTTGGGGGCGCCCGGACACGATCACCGTCGCCACCGCACTGGCCGCCGGGACGACCACCTTCGAGCCACTCATCGCGATCCGGCCGGGCTACTGGCGCCCGGCCAACTTCGCCTCGGCCGCAGCGACACTCGATCATCTCTCCGGTGGCCGGGTCCGCGTCAATATCGTGTCCGGGAAGGACAACCTCGGCGCATACGGCGAAACCGAAAGCGACCAGCCCGACCGCTACGCCCGCACCAAGGAGTTCCTACAGCTCATCCGCAAGTTGTGGACCGAGGAGAACGTCACCTACCGCGGTGAGCACTACCAGGTCACCGAATCCACTCTGGAGCCACGGATCACCCCACGCGGCGACCGGCGGCACCCGACGCTCTACTTCGGCGGCGCATCCGAGGCCGCGGAACGAGTCGCGGCGACCGAGGCCGATGTGCAGCTGTTCTGGGGTGAGCCCCTCGAGGGGGTGCGGGAGCGTATCGAGCGCTTGCGGTCACTGAGCGAGGAACTCGGCCGTGAGCATGCACCCCTGGAGTTCGGCCTGCGGATCACCACATTCGTCCGGGACACCACCGAGCAGGCCTGGGCCGAGGCAGAGGCGAAGGTCGCGGAGATGGCGAAGAACGCGGGTGTGTCGCCACAGAACCCGCACGGCCGTACCGCCGTTGGACAGCAGCGACTGCTCGACCTGGCCGCCCGCGGTGACGTGCTCGACGACAATCTCTACACCGCACCGGGCCGGTTCGGTAGTGGCGGCGCGGCCACCACCTGGCTCGTCGGCTCCCCGGCGGACGTCGCCGCGTCGCTGCGCAAATACCGCGACCTCGGCATCACCCACTTCGTCCTTTCCGACACCCCGTACTTACGGGAGATCGAGCGTCAGGGCAGCCAACTGCTGCCGCTACTACAAGAAGTCGGCGCGAACACCTAGCGCCCGTTAGGTAACCCCACGCGCCCGCCAGTTCGGGAGGCCGCCACTGATCGACGCCGAATTTCGCTCAGGAACCCCCGCGGCATTCGTTCGGGGCGGGTTCGCCGCGCAGTCGTCCGTCGAGCCAGCCGATCTCGCCGGGGAAGCCGGTGAACAGGGCGATGATGTGCTCGCCGGGCTCGGTGCGGTGCACCGCGGGGACACCGCGGGCGCATTGGTCGCGGTAGAGGTCGTAGCCGTTCTCGAAGGGGATCCAGAAGTCGTTGGCGGCGTGGTAAATGTAAAGCGGGCCAGCGGATTTCCGGTTGGTCAGGGTGGTCCGCGCAAAGATCGCATCGGCGACATCGCTATTCAGCGGGTCGGCGATATCGGCCGCGGCCTCGATCGGGACGCCGACGACGCCGAGCGGGCCGTTGCTGTCACCACAGGTGTCCTTGATCGGCGAGGTCGCCACCCACTGCGCCAGGTGATTCATATGCCCGAGAATCTCCGGGTATTCCCGGCCCATTGCCAGCGCGACGACCAACAGAATGCCGGAGGCGGAGCTTCCATTGAAGCGGTGTGCGACCATTCGATAGTCGGTCACCAGTCCGCCCATGGTCGCGCCGGCCACCACACCGGCCAGTTCCGGCGCATACTCGTCGAGCAGCATCGCGGCCGCATACGATGCGATCGCACCGCCGGAGTACCCGCCGACCGCGAAACGGCTGCCGCCGAACTCCGCTGGCAATGTATTGCGCACCGCCCGAATGGCATCGAGCACCACATGCCCGGCGACCTTCGGTTCCGCATAGGCCATCCACGGACCTTCGTGATCGGGGATGAGCACCGCATAGCCACGGCTGACCGCCCACGCGGTGGTCGGCGGGAACAGATCACCCGCATTGAATTTGCTGTGCAGCCCGTGCGCCATCGCATAGCTCGGCGTGCAGCTGAGCCCGAGCGAATTGATCGGCAACGCATTGACCAGCACCGGCCGCTCCCCCGGACCGGTCCAGGCGGCAGCGGGAATCACCAAAGTCGCGGTACCGAAGGACGGCCTGCCCGTGGCGTCCGTCGTCCGGAATTTCAGCAGCACGGCCCGGTTGATCGGCACCACCACCAGCGGCGCGGAAGTCGCTGTCACATCACGCCATTCGACGATATCGCCAGGGGCGAGCGAGTCGAGACCACTCGGCCAATCGTCGAAGATCCGATCCCCCGACGGCGCGGACCGCACCGCTTGCCATAACGCGGCCAGTTCGGCGGGCAACACGCGCGCCGGCGGTGCTGGCGCGGGCGCGAGCGCTGGGGCCGGAATGTTGGCATCGATCCACTGCTGCAGCTCGGACGGCAGCGAACCAGCAGGCTGTGTCGGCGGTTGCGGATGTACGGAAGTACCGGGATCCGCGGATGCGGGCACCGGGCCGACCAACAGTGAGCAGCCCACCATGGCCGCAACGACAAGAACCGCTCGGAGTTTCGACATTTCGATCTGCTCCTCCGGAATTCGAGGCCGCCCCCTGAGCGGCCAGACTATGTCGCACCGGAACCGCGCTGAGCGCGGTTCCGAACTTCTCACAATCGAGGCTGTCTTCGGTGTGGCTCCAGCACAAAGCCGAAACCCACGGGCACGCAGGCGATAAGATGAGCGAGGCTCAGTTATTGTAACCGCACGTAGGAGGGGCCCGATGGCACCGAAGGCTGTCGGTCAGCGGCGCCGTCCGTCACAGGAGCGGGCGAAGGCAACCCGCGAGCACATTCTCGACACGGCGGCGCGGTTGTTCGGGGAGCGCGGTATCGCCGATACCTCGACCAATCGGATCGCGGCCGAGGCGGGGGTGAGCATCGGGACGCTCTACCGATACTTCTCCGATCGCGGTGTCATCGTCGAGGAACTGCTCGAGCGGTTGCTCGCGGATGTCGAACGGAGCTTCACGCAGCGGGTATTCGACCTCGCGGACAAGTCGGCGCACCGGCTGGTCGCCGACATCCTGGAGGTGATCTGCGAGGAACTGGTCGCCAACGCGCAATTGGTGCGGGCACTGGTGGCCGGAGTGCAGTTCTACAACAGCGGTATCCCGGAATTCGAACCGCGCCTGCGTCTGCTGGTCAAGGTGCTGTTGATCCAATTACTCGGTCCGGGTGACGATCACGAGTACGACGTGATGACATTCGTGCTGATCAATACGGGCTTCGCGGCGGTACTACGGGCAGCTGCCCTGGAGGTCGACAGTCATCAACGCAAAGAGGCGATCGATATGACCGCGCGCATGATGGGCGCATGGTTCGATGCCGAGTTCAAAAACCGCATGAAGAATGCGTCATGACTCGGCGTCATCGGCCGCCGCGCCATCGTGCGGTCGCCCGCCCGATTTCGGTTACCGGAGGCTCGTGGTAGAGCCACTCCCGTGCGATGCGATGCCAATTGTTGGTCGTCCGCAGCTGACCGAGTGCGGCGAAGGTGAACAGGTCCGCACGCCGCGAAAAGACGTGCTCCGGCGGCAGTGATTGGTGCCGCATACCGCGGAACTCGGCGGCTCGCGGGTCGACGGCGAAAATCACTGCGCCGGTGGCGAGCTCGGGGGTGATCGTGATCTGCTCATCGAGCAGATGCCAGCCGGCCGCCGCCCACACGTATTCCAGGCATTCCTGCGCGGCGACACCCGCGGTGGGGTCGATGATGCCGCGTCCGACCCAGGATTCGTACAGGTCATCGGCTCGGTATTCCCCGGCGGCGAGCAGGCACATGCGCTCGAAGTCGACATGCACCGGGTCCATTCGGTGGTAGAGCCCGAAATCCACGAAACCGAGCCGACCGTCCGCCGCGAGCAATATGTTGCCCGGATGCGGATCACCGCAGAATTCATAGTCGGTGAACAGCGAGCTGACGTAAAAGCGGTAGATCAGCTCACCGATCCGATCACGTTCCACCTCGGGCAGGGCCTGGATCTGTTGGAAAGATTCGCCGTCGACGAACTCCGTCACCAGCACATTGCGTGCGCAGTGCGCCTCGACGCTGTCCGGGACCGTGATGAAGGGATGGTCGCAGTAGCGCGCGGCGACCCGATGCTGGGTCCCGGCCTCGTGTAAATAGTCGAGTTCATTGCCGAGATTCCGGGCGATCTCATCCAATACGGCGCCATCGGCCGCACTCGGCAGGATCGACTTCCACAGCTTGCTGAACAACGCCAGATTGCGCATATCCGCCGCGACGGCCTCGTCCACGCCGGGATATTTCACCTTGACCGCCACCGCGCGACCGTCATGCAGTCTCGCCCGATAAACCTGACCGATCGACGCCGCGGCAATGGCCGTCTCGTCGAAATCGGCGAAGACCCGCGCCATCGGCCCGAGATCGTCCTCGATCACCTTCCGCATCGCCGCGAACGAGACTTCCGGTGCGCGATCCCGCAATTCGGCGAGCTTCACCCGGAACAATTCACGATGCGATTCCGGCACGAGATCCAGATCGAGCACCGACAACATCTGCCCGAGCTTCATTGCGGCGCCCTTCATACCGCCGAGCACCGTGACAAGTTGCTGCGCGGTCTGTAAGGCGGACCGTTCGGCGAGAATCTGGCGGGCTTCTTCGGTTCTGCCGACCATCGACAACCGAGCGCCCATCCCGCGCACGGCCTGTCCCGCGGCCAGCCGACCCAGCCTGCTCCCCCGCGCCAGACGGCCTTTGGGTACTCGACCGGCCACGATTCGCACCTCCATGGGGCTTGCGCGGCGGATGCCGCGCGTCACGATACCTACCCCGCATGCGCGCGGGTCAAGAGGCGAGCCCGATCGGGCGCCAGCCCTGCGGGCTCACCGACACCCGCTTCGTCGACCCATCGGATCCACAAAAACTGAGCACCGGTATTCAGAAACCGTTGCCCAGACCTCTTCGGCCGCTGCGGCTTCCGTCATCACAGCAGGTCAACGCAAGATCACCCGGAGAGTGAACCGAGCCGTGAAGCAGAGTGGAAGGTGAGCGCTCGACCACTTTAGAGTTCGATAACCCCATCGGAGTGCGGCCCGACCGCGTGACCGGGCGAAGGAGAGTCGACGATGACCGCCAACGAAACACTGCCCAGGGGACTCACCGTCTCCGGCAAACCGATGTCAACGCCGCTGCAGGACGTGCGCACGGTGTCTCGGCAACTGGTCGGACATTTCGTCGACAATGTGACCCCCTGCGCCACCCTGCCCGGCGATATCATCGCCGGCGATGTCACCACCGTCACCGGCGTCTGTCTCGAAGTGGCCGTCAGCATGCTCGACGGAGCCGATATCCCGGCCAAGACCGACCGGCTGGCCGAGGCCGCCGCCGGATGGGCCCGCGAAGGCGTGCCGATCGACACGATCCTGCATTCCATCCATGAGGGCTTCAAGATCGGTATGGACCTGGTCTTCTCCGATGCGACAGCGACCGACTACGAAAGTCTCGTCGACGGCGCCAAACTCGTCGTGGAAATGCTCGACACCATGAGCGCCACCGTCGCGCGCGCCTACATCCGCGAATACAAGGCCGTCGTCAGTGAACACCACACCGCCGTCCACACCCTGACCTCCGCCCTGCTCGGTGGCCACCCCAGCTCCACCATGGCCCGCGAATGCGGCATCACCATCGCCGAAACATATTCCGTACTGGCCCTTGCCATTCCGGCGCATGCCGATGAAGCACATCCGCTGGTGGACGGCAAGGTCGTCGCGCGCCGCAAACTGCGCCGCCTGCAGGCCGAACTCGCCCTCCGCTGTGGCGACACCGCCCTGTCGCTGCTGTCGGTGGACGGCGGCACCCTGCTCATTCCCACCGACACCCGCGCCGACGCCGATCTCGACGAACTGCTCGCCGCGTTGTCCAACGCCGCCCGCGTGCCGATCACCGCGACCGTGGTCACCGCGGCACCGGATCGGGTTCCCACCGCCGTCGACCAGGCCCACGAATTGCTGGACATGGTGCAACGCCTCGACGTCATCCCGGGTCTGTACCGATTCACCGAAATGGCACTCGAGTACCAACTCACCCGCCCCGGCCCGGGCCGCGAAACCCTCGGCGCCCTACTCGATCCCGTCGACGAACACCCCGAACTCTTGGAAACGCTCCAGATCCATATCAGCAATAACCTGAACCGCCAGCGCACCGCGCGTCGGCTGCACATCCACACGAACACCGTCGACTACCGGCTCAAACGCATCGGCGCCCTCACCGGCCTCGACCCCACCGCCAACTCCGGCCTCTGGTACCTGCGATCCGCCCTGATCGCCCGAACCTTTCGCCAGTAGGTTGCCCGCACAGATCAGCCGCGTTCGTACGTCCCGGTCAGCTTGCCCCGTGCGAGGACGTGTCCATCGATCGCGGACAGCGTGCTCGTTCGGGTCGCGTCGGTGCCGAGTCCGCTGGGTCGGTCGAGCGCGAACATCTGGAAGACGTAGCGGTGTGGACCATGGCCGGGGATCGGTCGCGGCCCGGCATAGCCACGGCGTTCGAACGCACCGACTCCGATCCGCATCGTCGCACCACCGGCGGTGGAAGTCGCTGCGGCCGAATCGATCCCGAGCGCACCTTCGGGAATGCCCATCGCGTGTGGGCCGATGCCGGTGACCAGTCCGTGCACGATCGGCCGCAGCAACGGGACATCCGGGTCTTCGATAATGAGGACCAACTCGACTGCGGAGGCCGGGATGTCCGACCATTGCAGTGGTGGTGAGATATTGTCTCCCACACCTTTTCCCGCGTAGCGGCGCGGTATGGCGGCGTTGTCCCCGAACGCGTCACTGGTCAGCGTAATGGTTTCCGGTGCGCCGTCGGTGGCCGAGTGGTACCAGGCAATGCTTCCGAATCCCGCGCGCACGGGGCGCAGCAGACGGCCGATCATGCGCCTGATCCGCTGTCGACGGGGATCGCACCGGATCGCAGGACATCGCGCAGTTCGATGGGCAGAAACCCCTGTTCGACCAGGCGGGCGAGAACACCACCGCTGGTGAGGATTTCCAGGATCAGCGGTGGTAGGGGCGCGGTATGTCCGGTCGCACCGGTGGTCTCGTTGCGGTATTCGCCGGTGGTGATGTCGAAGCTGCCCCGATCGCCATCGTCGAACACGTCGGTCACCCCGGGCGCGGTGAGTGCGGGCAGGCCCGCATTGACGGCATTGCGGAAGAACAGCGAGTTGAAGTCCTCGGCGATGAGTGCGGCGACGCCGAGGTGGCGAAATAGTGCCGCGACGGGACGCGACGATCCAACGCCAAAGTTCTTACCCGCGATCACGATGTCGCCGGGCTCGACGAGATCGGTCCAGCCGGACCGGATTTGGTAGAAGACATGCTTCGCGGCTTCGGAGATGTCGAGTTTCATGGCGAAGCCCGGATACATGGCGTCGGTATCAATGGATTCGCCGAAGACCCAGACCCGACCGGTAATGGTGGTATTCATGCGGTGACGCTCCGTGGATCGGTGATATATCCGGTGATGGCCGAGGCGGCAACCGTTGCCGGGGCGGCCATATAGATCTCGGCTTCGCTGCTGCCCATGCGGCCGCTGAAATTGCGGGTGCTCGAGGTCAGGCACACTTCGCCGGGACCGACCACACCCATGTGGTAGCCGAAGCAGGCGCCGCAGGTGGAATTGGTGACGACGCCACCGGCATCGGCGATGTCCTGTAGGTAGCCCAGTCGCATCGCGTCCCGGTAAACCGTCTGCGAGGCGGGCGTGACAAGTAACCGCACGCCGGGGGCGACGGTTCTGCCGCGCAGGATCTCGGCGGCGATGCGCAGATCGTCGAGCTGACCATTGGCGCAGGAGCCGATGAATGCCTGGTCTATCCTTCGTGTTTCGATCCTCGACACCGGTAATCCGTTGTGGCTGACGGTGCCCGGCCGGGCGATATAGGGCTCGAGGGCGGATAGGTCGACGGTGCGGACATCGAGGTAGCTGGCATCGGGGTCGGCGTCGGCGGGTTGGTAATCGTGGACGCCGCGGTCTCCGAGGAAGTCGCGGAGCAGTTCGTCTACACCGAAGGTGGCGAAGTCGGCCGATATTTCGGCGGCCTGGGTGGCGATGGTTCGCCGGTCGTGGAGGGGCACGCTCGACAGGCCGGGGCCGCCGAATTCGAGGTTCTGGTTGGTGGCGTCGCCGTAGGTGTCGGCGATGTAGAGGAATACGTCTTTGCCGCTGATTTCTTTCGGCAGCACGCCGTCGAGTTCGTACCGGACGGTGGGTGCCACCTGGAACCAGGTGGTGCCGGTGCACAGAATGGAGTAGAGCTCGGCAGGTCCGAGGCCCCGTGCGGCGGTGTTGTAGGCCCCGCCCGCGCACGTGTGCGAATCCGTGCACGCCAGCACCTCGCCCGGTCTGGCCAGTCCGTTTTCCGCGATCACCTGGTGGCAGATGCCGTGTCGGCCGACATCGAAGAACTTCTCGATACCGAAGTCGGAGACGAACTTTCGTGCCTTCGACCCGCCCTCGGCGTCTTTGAGCGTCGGGGCGGGGACCGCGTGGTCCATGATCACCGCGACCTTGTCCGGATCATGGATGCGGCCGGGTGGGATCCACAGCGTCGCGAATTGCAGATCGATCATGACGCACATGTCGACATCGACGGTGACGATATCGCCAGGCGCGACCCGTGCTCCCCCCGCTTTGCGGGCGAGCAGATTCTCGATCATGGTCATACCCATGGGTTTTCACACTCCTTCGGTGCGGTAGCGCTCGCCGAGTTCCGACCATTCGGCCAGGCCGACGAGATCGAAGAACTCGGCGGGCTTCGATGGCAGCAGCGGCGCGGGGTCCCGTCCGGCGAGTTCGGCGAGACCGGTCAGCATGGCGTAGGCGGCCGCGCCGAGTGGCAACGACGGATGGATGGCGATCGCGTACCCGAGGTCGCGCAGGCGTGCGGTGGATTCGATCGGGGTCAAGCCGCCGATGACGAGGTTGATCAGCAACGGCGCCTCGACGTCTCGGGCAATGCGCTCGATCTCCTCGACCCCTTGTGGAGCCTCGACGAACAGAATGTCGGCACCGGCGTCGGCGTAGGTATTGGCGCGCTCGATCGCGGCGTCGATGCCGAGCGGACCGCGCGCGTCGGTGCGCGCGATCACCATGAAATCGGGGTCGGTGCGGGCATCGAGAGCGGCGGTGAGTTTGGTGACGAACTCGTCGGTGGCGATCAGTTCCTTATCCGGCAGGTGCCCGCATCTCTTGGGAAAGGCCTGATCCTCCAACTGGATCGCGGCAACACCGGCCGCCTCGTACTCCCGCACGGTACGCACGACATTGAGCGGGGCACCGTATCCGGTGTCGGCATCGGCGATCAGTGGGATATCGCCGAGCGTGCGCACCAGCATCCGGGCACGTTCGACCATCTCGGTCTGGGTCAGCAACCCGATATCGGGCAGTCCGAATCCGGAAGCCGCAACACCCGCGCCGGTCAGGTAGGCGGCGGCAAATCCGATCCGGCACACCAGAGATGCGGAAAGGCCGTCGAAAACTCCCGGGGCGATAACGACGTCGTCAGCGGCAATGGCAGCCCGCAGGCGGGTCTGCGCGGCGGTCATCGGTTGCCGTCCAGGGCGCCTTCGACCGGCGCGGCAAGAAGATCGGCCAGTTCGCGGATGTCGGTGAGTTGGTCGAGGTTCAGTACCGCCCGCTGGATCGCGTCCAATCGCGAGGGCGCCACCAACGGGCCGACGAGGGCGCGGTACTTGGCGATGACGTCGTCGTCGGTGACCGGATCGTCGGGACCGCCGTGTGGTTGCACGATCCGCTTCTCCAGGACTGTGCCGTCGGTGAGGGTGATCGACAGCTCTGTCGCGAAACGCTCGCGCATCGGCCCGTTCTGGATGTTCTCGTCCAGCTTTACCTCGACCTTGTCGAGAAGGTCCCATACGTCGTCGGCGTCCAGACGCGCATCGGTGAATTGCGGCGGTAGGACCTGACCGTCGAGCAGGGCCACCGCGGCGGCGTAACCCAGATTCATTTGCGCGCCGATCGCGGTCAATGGACGCTCCGGCTGCCACCACCCGTGGTGATACACAGTGTGACCGACGCGAATCTCGATGTGCGAGACGGTTTTCGGATCGATGCCGTATTCGGCGCGCAGCTCGAGCGCGGCCTGGATGGTGCCATGCAGGCCGCCCTGGGCGGCGTAGGACTTGACCATGACGAATTCGGTATGCCAGCCCGCGCCGAGTCCCGCGATCACCTGTGTCGGGTCGGGATCGTGTCCCTCACCGAAGACGGCGAGGTAGCCGCCGTACGGGCGGTCGAAGACCTGCTTGATTCCGGTGTAACCGCCTGCGGCCAACCCGGCGGCGTAGTAACCGTTGCGAGCGGCGAATCCGTGCTGCATCCGCTTGGACATCGCTTCGTACTGGGCGGCCATCAGGCCCGCCGATTGGGTGCCCGCCATACCGAGTGCGTCCTCCAACTGTCCGGCCCCCAGGCCACGCAATTTGCCGGCGACCATCGCCGCGGTATGGGTGCCGAAGACCGGCCCGCTGTGCCAGCCCCGCGACAGCATCTGCGCGCCGTGCAGGGCCAGACCGACGCGTGGACCGATTTCGAATCCGGCGATCGCGGCCACCAGGGCCGCCGCGCCCGACGCGCCATCAACGTGCTGTGCGGTCGCCAATAGCACCGGCAGGATCAGCGCATTGTTGTGCAGCGGCGCGAGCGGATGGAAGTCGTCGAGTTCGAAGCCCTGGATGAAAGTGCTGTTGAGCAGCACAGCAGCAGGTCCGTCCGTGGTCTCGCCGGTACCGATGACCATCGCGTCCCCGGTCCCTTCCAGGGCGAGAACCGACCGGCGGGCAATACGCGACCACGGCAACTGGGCACCGACCAGACCGCAGGCCACGCCGTCGAGCAGTAGGTGTTGGGCGCGGACCTGAACCCGCTCGGGAATCGCGTCGAGCGTCAGTTGCTCGACCCAGTTCGCCAACGCGACCGTGACACCTGAAGTAGTCGATTCGCTCATGCGCCCAGTGAACGGCAAACACCACTTTCAGCTCCGAAACTGAAGGAAAACTCAACGGGATGTGCGAGGCTGCTCATGAAATACCCACCCACCACGCCGATAGTGTGGGTAATCAACACATCTCGGGACCGATGTGGTGTCCTCGATCCCGCCTCGGCCTCTCGACACCGGAGCGGAGCGTGTGGTGACCGCGGAACGACCGACACAGCGCGGCGTCGATGAGGTCGATGTGATGCTGCTGGATGCCCTGCACGTCAATCCGAGGGTCAGTTTCGAGCGGCTCGGGCCGGCACTGGGGATCTCGCCGGTCACCGCGGCCCGCCGCTGGCAGCGGCTGAGCGAATCGGGCCGCGCGTGGGTCTCATCGGTACCCGGACCACAGGTGGCGCTGACCGCGGCGGTGTACGAGGTGCGAGCACAACCGGGCCGCATTCTCGACCTCGCGCACGCGTTGGCGGTCGTTCCCCAAGTCGTCAGCGTGTACGCCACCGACGGCGCCTTCGACCTGCACACGCTGGTGCTCGCCGAAACCACTCAGGCCCTGAGCACGCTCCTGCTCGAGCAACTTCCGCGCATACCCGGCATAGCGAGAGCACAGTCCCACATCGGCATGGAGTGGTACAGCGGGATCCATTGGCGACTGGGCGCGATGGATACCGACCAGCAACAGTCGGTTGCAGAGCCCGATGACAATCGCCGACGCAGCAACCGCAACCGCACCCTCGAGCCCGAAGACCGCGACCTCTTCCTCGCCCTGCAGCGTGACGGTCGCGCCCGATTCCGCGACCTCGCACGCGAACTCGATACCTCCGAACATCTGGTGCGCCGGCGACTCGATTCGCTGGTCCGTCGCGGAATGCTGGGATTCCGAACCGATTTCACGCGTGGCGAGGGCGGCTGGCCGACCGAGTTCGTGCTCTGGTTGTCGGTACCACACCACCAACTGGTCGCCGCTGGCGCCGAGATCGCCGGATGGCCGCAGACCCGCATCTGCCTTTCCGCCGTCGGGTCCGCCAACCTGATGCTGATGGCACAGGTCCATCAGGTCGGCGGCCTGACCGATGTCCTCGAACGCATACGGCGCACCCTGCCCGACGCCGTCGTCGTCGACCAGCGGCTCGTACTGCGGGCATACAAATCCTGGGGCCGACTGCTCGACAGCGCGGGCCATGCCATCGGGGTGGTGCCGGTCGATCCCTGGGCGTCGGTCAGTGGGTCGACATCCTGACGTAGAGCTCTGCGGTCGCGCGGCGAATCGTCTCCGGCAGAGCGCGGGCGGCAGTATGCCCGGTCCGCGCGCCATGCGAAACACCTTGCGGTAGGCCGGGTCTGCGACTGATCAAGTTGCAACAGCACAAGCATCAACCACAGGCTCGGCGAATCGTTACCAATGCTCAGGATTTGCCTGTCATCCCCCGCGTCCCACCACCGCGCAACCTCGTCCCTTCGGCCGCGCATTTCACCGACGGTCCGTCGACAAACCCGCCCCTGCTTGCTCGATGGTATCCAGAGGTGTTGTCGCACAAGGGATCTTGACGTGCCCTGCGCAAATCTGCTTCGCTGAAAAGCAGACAACATCGTATGGGGGTCGAGATGTCTTCTCGCGTATCGCGTTTCACTCACCAAAGTCTCGTCGCCATCACGCTGTTGATCGGCCTCGTCATGCTGCTGGTGGCACCGTCACCGTGGGCAGGGGCGGATCCGGTCGATTGCGATGCACTGGTCGCGCAGATCCAGGCGCATAACCAAGCCGCCGATATCCACAATGCGAATCCACCGAATGCGAACGACGAGGCGGCGGTCGCGGCGTACAACGCCGAGGCCGAACGCGGTAATGCCGAAGCGGCGCAACTGAATGCGCAGGCCGAGCAGTGTCGCGCACAGGGGCACGACGAACCGGACGTCGGGGGCGCACCGACGCCCAACACCCCGACAACCCCCACCCAGCCATCCCCGTCGCCGTCTCCGGCGCCGAACCCAGCGGTCGCGATTCCGGCGCCGCCGACGCCCGCACCGGGCCGCGGCGCACCCGCCGCCACCGCCTCGCCGGCGGCACCGGCCCAGCCGGTTCTCGCTGCGCCGCAGGCGCTCCCGGTGCGCCCGAGCGCGGTGCTCGCGACCCCGAGCATCCAGCCCGGCACCGCCTACAACCTCGCCGCCGCGTCCGGCGCACGGCTCGGTGCGCCGTCGCCGCTACCCGGTAGCGTGGCCACCAATCCCCGCTTCTCCCCCGCCCCCGCCGAACCGATGCAGGCCCCAGGATTGAATACCCCCGCAGGACAACCTGGCATGACCGCCACGCAGCAGGAGTTCTTCGCCACCGCACCGCGACTGCTCGATCTGACCAAAGCCGCGCCCACTCCCTCGAATTCGGGCAATGGGCAAATCTATCGGCTGCCCGATCTCGACGGCAGCGGCACCGTCAGCAATAGCGGTCCCGCGCTCTATGTGGGGCCGGGCAGCACCCGCGCGGTCGCGGGTCCGCTCGACCCACTCGGCCGACCGACCGGCTCCTACGGATATCTCGACGCGGCCGGAGCCGTCAGCACCAGCGGCGGCGCGCCGACGATCAATGTGCCCGGCGCGGGTGTTCCCTATCAGCGAGGTCACCTGTGGCCCAACCGATACGGCGGTCCCGGCAATATTCCGCAGTTCCTCGCACCCGAACTCGGTGCGACCAATGTGGGCGCGATGCGCGTCTATGAGCGCTACCTCGGGCAGGTCGTCACGGGCGTCGACGATATTCCCCCGCAGAACGTCACCTATCTCAAGATCCCGATCTATATCGACGAAAAGGTCGTGCCTGACTACTATCTGCTCCAGGCATGGGGCGATCTGGGATGGAACCTACCGCCGACCTACGTGGAGAACTTCTAACCGCGAGGACCGAATGACCGCACTCGATGACCTCAAAGCCCTGCTGCCCCCACCCCTCGGCTACGGCCGCGACTACGACTGGGCCGGAGTGGCACAGCGGCTGGGCGTGACCGCCCTGCCGGAAGACTTCAAAGAACTGTTCGCCGCCTACGGCGATGTCCGGTTCTGCAATGCCATGCGCCTGTTCCGGCCCAGCGACAATGAGTACGTAGACTTGGCCGCGGTCACCCTTGCGGCACGAGAACCACTGGCCAGCGACGAATTCGGGGAGCCACCCGGATCGGTCCCCGACGGAGTTTCGCTGAATCCTGGCACGCTGATCCAGTGGGGCGCCTCTTTCGGCGGCGACTACTGTCTATGGGACGCCAGCAACCCCGACCCCGCCAAGTGGACACTGGTATTCACCGATATCGACAAACTCTTCTGGGGCTTCTACAACGGCACCGTCACCAGCTTCCTCAGCGACTGGCTACACGGCCGATTCGCACCAATTCCGATGTGGCGACTCGACAGCATACTTCCGCAGGGCACACCGCCGTTCTGCGAAATCTACGACCCCACCGACCCATCCGACACCGCCGTGTTCGAACGAATCGACGCCACACACACCATCGGATAACCACGCCACCCGAAACGCGACTCGACCGCAGTCCACAGGCCGCATTATCGGCCGGTCGCGGCACCTTGACTGAACCGAACGCATCACCAGGTGTCCTCGCCGCCGACCGGTCGGTATCAGATCGGTGAGTTCCCGAACCCCGGTCCTGTTCCTGAGTAGTCTTTGGATCGTCGATCGATGCTCTGGAACCCAGTCGCCGTCGTGGAGCGGGAACCCACATGGTCACCCATCGCAGGAATCCAATTGTCGCGGTCGTGGCGGTCGCCGCGTCGATCACTCTGGTGATCGCGGCATGCACGTCCGATCGGTCCGCACCATCGGGCGGTGGCAATGCCGGCCACGATGCCGCCCCGGTCGCCTATCGGGAGCCGGTCGAGCTCGCAAGCAAGGACGGCGTGCTCGAGGTGCGACTGTCGGCGCAGCAGGG
This sequence comes from Nocardia sp. CA-119907, assembly GCF_050955995.1. Classification (NCBI taxonomy): domain Bacteria; kingdom Bacillati; phylum Actinomycetota; class Actinomycetes; order Mycobacteriales; family Nocardiaceae; genus Nocardia; species Nocardia sp. CA-119907. The sequence goes on along the minus strand of NZ_CP192091.1, from coordinate 4,233,878 downwards.
CACCGTTGCCCTCGACACGGTCGCGAAACCGGTTTCGAACTTCCTGGTCTTCGGTTATGAACTCATCAGGGGAACCGCCTCGGATGGATCGACCAAGGGCGACAACGGCTATCCGGCCCCGACACTGCACGTCGATCCGGGCGAGCGTTTGATCGTGCACTTCGACAACGATCTGCGCGATCTGACGATCAGGGACTATTACAACCCCGCTTTCACTCCGGCCGGTGGGGATGTGCCGATCTACCCGCCCGCCCTCACCTCCTCGCCGCTGAACCTGCACACCCACGGGCTGCACGTGAGCCCCGGCGGGAACGCCGACAACGTCCTGCTCGATATCCCGTCGGGCAAGGGCAATGTCTACGACTTCGCGGTGCCGAAGAGCATGCCGAACGGCCTGTACTGGTACCACAGCCATCGCCACACGGTCACGGCTCAGCAGACCTACAAGGGACTGGCGGGTCTACTCGAAATCGGTCGACCCGACGGCAAGCTGCCGCTGGTCACGCGCAACAACATTCCGATCCGCACCATGGCGTTGCAGTACAACTTCGTCTTCGACCGCAAGGGCACCGGCCACCAGTTGAACGATCCGAACTGGCCGCAATATGTGAGCACGCTGCGGCCACCGGAGGGGGCACAGCTCGCCGACGGCACGTACCGGCCGAGTCTGGCCCCGGTGAACTTCGCGCAGACAACCATCGGCTCCCGGTATGTCACCAACTGGCACACCGGGCCGCTATCGCCCGCCAACCATCGTGGGCAGAACCAGTTCGTGCCGAGCAACCTGCAGAGCTTCACCAGCGATCCGACGACCCAACCGCCCGTCGCGATCCCGGCCGACCCAAGCCTGCCGGACAACCAGCGTGACGTGCAGTTCACGATCAATGGGCAGTTCCAGCCCGCCCTGCGGCTGAAGTCGGGCCAGACCGAGATCTGGGTGCTGGCCAATATCAGCGACTTCGCCTACATGCCGGTCACGCTGACCGAGACGGCGACGGGCAACCATCCGAAATTCGCGATCGTCGGCCAGGACGGCGTTCCCTTCCCCGAGGTCCACCTCCCGGTCGACGGCGACGGCACCCGGCTGGTCATCCCGCCCGCGTCGCGGTACGCGATCGCGGTGACGATGCCGAAGACCGGCGATCTCGTCCTCGAAATGCCCCCCATGCCAGGGGCCCGCCCGGTGACCAATCCCGGTGTGCTCTATACGAATAACGGCACCGATAACCCTCCCGCCGTCCTGGGTACGGCCACCGTGGACCCCGCGGTCATCAGCTACGAGGACGGCTTCTTCACCTTCCCCACCCAAAAGCTGCTCCAGGTGCGGCCCGACAAGGGCACCGGACAGACCACACCGTTCGTGCCCGGCCAGCAGCTCGACGCGTACACGTCTTTCACGGACACCTCGGTCAGCACGCCCGATGTGCGCCGAACGCTCACCGTCACAGGCGGATTCGGCAATGACAAGGCCAGCAGCAGCGATCCCAAGGCGTTCACCTACGAGTTCGACGACAACACCTTCCCGAATATCCCGCTGCTGCAGCCGCGACTCGAATCGGTCGAGGAGTGGCTGATCACGAATCTGAACAATGACGAGCACCCGATGCACATCCACGTGAACGATATGCAGGTGATGGCAATCGTCGATCCGGTGGCGAATTCCAGGACCGGCGTACAGATGTGGGGCGAGGACAACGTCAATGTGCCCGCGCCCGTGACCGACGAGTCCGAGAATCCGCTCGTGCCCGCCTCGGTGGCATTGCGCATGAGGTTCACCGAGTACACCGGCACCTTCGTGATCCACTGCCATCGCCTCAATCACGAAGACAACGGCCTGATGGCGCTCGTCAATGTGATTCCCGCGGTATCGACCTATGCGGTGGCGATCGCGGGTTCGACGGGCAGGCCCGCGACCGTGCGGGTCTACGACGGCAATGGCGACCGGCCGGTCGCGACGGTCACGCCGTTCCCGTCATTCGAGGGCACACCGACGGTTGCCATGGCCGATGTCAACGGCGACGGTGTGCTCGACCTCGTGGCCGGAACCGGTGCGGGAGTGGCCTCGGAAGTGGTGGCGTACAACGGTGCTGGCGTCGCACCCTTCAGCGCCGAACTGGCTCGGTTCGCGCCGTTCGGGCCCGACTTCCGTGGCGGGGTCGATGTCGCGGGGGCCGGTATCGATGGCAATGCGTCGGCCGACAACATCATCGTCGGCTCGGGTCCCGGCATCGAATCCCAGGTGAAGATCTTCTCCTCGACCCTGCCCGGTGAGCGGGGCAAGGCACCCGAGCAGTATTCGAGCTTCATGCCGTATCCCGGATCGACGACCGGCGTCACCGTCGCGGCCGGGCTCGTCGACACCGCCTCGGGCCGGGCCAGCATTGTGACGGCCCCGGGGCCGGGAGACGCCCCGCGGGTGAAGACCTTCCGCTATGACCTGTACACCCCGACCGCCGCCGCACAAGGCACACCGGACGCCGGTCATTCCGCCGAACCGATGATGACCTCGGAATTCCTGGCCTTCGACGAGAGCTACCGGAACGGTGTCTCACTCTCGACGGGATGGGTGGCCGGTGCCGAGGGCGGCGCGCAGAGCATTATCACCGGCATGCTCGGCGGCGCGGGCGCGGTGCGCGTGTGGTCGAGCGGATCGCGGCTCGACGGACAGCCGGTGATGTACACCGACAGCCCGAACCACCATGCGAGCCCCATCGCGTTCCGCGAGATCACCTCGTTCGCCCCGTTCGCCGACGGACCTGCTGGCGTCGGAGTGCAGGTGGGAACCACCAGCACGACCTCCGGTGCGGAGCTACTCGTCAGTGGGCAGGCGGGCGCTGGGACCGAGGTCCGAAAGTTCGGACTCGGCCGCGCCGAACCACAGGCCACCACCCTGACACCGACACTGATGAGCACGGTTCCCGCACCGACCGGACCCGCTCCGCTCGGCGGCCGATAGCAGGGTCAGGGCAGTGTCCAGAGCTGGGTCGTCACCACGTAGAAGATGACGACCCACACCAGCATGAGGGCGGCGACGACGGCGATGCCCTCGCGGTTCGTCTTACCGGCGGGAGCATCCGGGGGCGGCCACAGCCAGCGCCGCAGCAGCCGGTTCACGTAGTGGGGCATCGTCAAGAAACTCATCACGAAGCTGGACAACAGATTCCCGATGAGCAACCCCAGCCAGAGGGGCATGTGCAACGGTGACAATGCGAGGGTGAGCAGCACGACCGTCGGGTAGAGGCCGACCCACACCGCGACGGCGGTCTTGGTATCGGATGGGGCGGGAGTGTCGTGCCCGTTCTCGTCGAAGGCGAACCAGCTGCCGAAGGAGTTCTCGATGGTGCGCAATTCGAAGTCGCTGAACTTCTCGCCCTCGGCGAGCAGCTCCTGGCGCCGCTTCGAGGTGAGCCAGGTGGCCAGATTCGCGGCGGTATCGAAGCGGTAGAGTGCGGTCCACTCGTCCTGCACCCCCTCGATGGGACGGAAGAGTTCGGTGCCGCGGAAGCCTTCGAATTTCGCCTCCTCTTGGCTCAGATGTGCTTGCCATGCAAGGAAATCCGCGACGCTGTCGGGCGTAACGCGATGGGTCACGACGACCGTCACGAGGGGATCGACGGGCCGCGCGCCGCCGCTGATGACCTGCTGGGTGGCGGGACCGTCGAAATATTGCCGGCCGCGGTCCAGGAATTGCTGACGGGTGGCGCTGTTTATCCAGTCCTGTAGATGACCGACCGAGTCGAAACGGTAGACCACGATCCACTCCCGCTGCACCGCGGTGGGAGCGGCGATCTCCGCGCCGAGGAATCCGATATGCCCCGAGGCCGCCGCGTTCAGCTCCTCCTGCCAGATCTTGAACGCTTTCTCGAAACCCGGGCGCACGCGCTGGCCGATAATGACCGTCGCCGCACTGTCGGTACCTTTCCCGGCGTCCATCGCGCTCTCCTCACGGATCGGCTCGCGTCGGAACCGGCGCGTTCGCGATGAGCCGCCGGTAGATGCGCTCGGGCGTCAGCGGCAGCGCGCGGTATCGGATCCCCGTCGCGTTCTCCAGCGCATTGGCCAGCGCGGGCGCCACCGGGTTGACGCAGCATTCCGCTATCCCTTTCGAGTGCATCGCCCCGACGGAATCGGCGGAGTCGACCGTCAATACTTCGGTACGGGGAATATCGGCGTAGGTCGGGATGCGGTAGTTGCGCAGATTCGGGTTGACCATGACACCGTTCGCGTCGACGTGGAAGTTCTCGGTCAGCGCGAAGCCGATGCCCTGTGCCACGCCACCCTCGATCTGGCCCCGCACCTGGGCCGGGTTGATGAGGACTCCGGCATCGGTGGCGTGCACGCTGTAGAGGATTCGGATCTCACCCGTCCCCTGGTGGACCGCGATCCGAAATCCGTGGGAGTTGAAGACGACGCTGCGCGGCGATCCGAATGCCTTGCGCGCCTCCGTCAATCGAATACCGCGCCGGTGTGCGACATCGATCAGCTCCGATAGCGATAAGTGGCGGTCGCCGCAGATGACCCCGGTATCGCCCAACGTGCACGAAGCGATATCGACACCCAAATGTGCGGCCGCCAGAAACAGGATGCGATCGCGCAGGGCGTCGGCTGCCCGCAGCACCGCGTTCCCGGCGACGAAGAGTCCGGCGCTGGCGAATGCGCCGGTATCGAAACCCGTTCGGTCGGTATCGGATTGCACCAGACGCACCCGTGCCGGAGTGGTGCCGAGCCGATCGGCCGCGATCTGCACGTGTGCGGTCGGGGTGCCCTCGCCGAATTCGACAGTGCCGATGGCGAGTTCGTAGCTGCCGTCGTCACCGAGGGTCAGCCAGGCCTCGGAGAGGTGGTCGGTCGGTGGCGCGGTCTCGTGCAGTGAACTGGCGGTGCCGATGCCGATGAGCCACCCGTCGCCCGGTGGCGGTTCGGCGGTATTGCGCCGCAGCGCGCCATCGACGAGATCGATACAGCGCGCGAGGCCCCCCTCTCCGAACATGACATCGTCCGGGCCATCGTCGAATGCCACGAGCGCGTCACCGGGGCGCACGATATTGCGTCGCCGCAGCTCGAGCGGATCCATATCGAGTGCGACCGCCAGCTCGTGCATGGCGGATTCCATCGCGAACGCGGGCTGGGTCATGCCGTAGCCGCGCAGCGCGCCGCTGGGCACGGTGTTCGTATAGACCGAATACGCGTCGAACTTCTTAATGGGGCAGCGGTAGATCGCGACGGCGGCTCCACCGGCGAACAGCGTTTCGCCGCCGTGGTTTCCGTAGGCGCCGGTATTCGAAACATTGCGGACCTGGATCGCGGTGAGCGTGCCGTCGGCGCGCGCGCCGAGTTTGACCGTCATCGACATCGGATGTCGCGGCGAGGCCGTCGTGAACTCCTCTTCGCGGGTGAACTCGAAACACACCGGCCGGCCGGTGTCCAATGCGGCGAGTGCGGCCAGATCCTCGGTGATGACCTCCTGTTTGCCGCCGAACGCGCCGCCGACCCGCCGACAGAACACGCGCAGCTGATCGGGACGCAGATCGAACAGATAGCCGAGCTTGCCCTTGGCGATGGACGGGGATTGGGAGCTGGTGCGAACGTGCAGGCGGCCGTCTTCGAGCCAGGCGATCGATCCGTGCGTCTCGAGATGCGCGTGCTGAACGCGCGGTGAGGAATACGTGCCCTCGTGGATCACATCGGCCTCGGCGAATCCCGCCTCGACATCACCGATATGCCCGTGGATCTCGAGCAGAATATTGTGCTCGGGATCCCGCACGAAGGGGTCGTGCGAGCCGTGCAGCTGGGGCGCGCCATCGGCCATCGCCGCTTCCGGATCGAAAACCGCGGGCAGCACGTCGTATTCGACGATCACCGCGCGACAACCCGCCTCCGCCGCCCCGACGGTATCGGCCACCACCGCGACTACCCGCTGACCGACGAAGCGCACCACATTGTCGAGGATGTAGGTGTCGCTGGGATCGACCAGGTGATCGGTGTGGATCGCGGTCGTGAACCGCTTGCGCGGCACGTCCTCCCAGGTGTACACGCGATGCACACCTGGAACCGCGAGTGCCGCGGCGGTATCGATCGAGGCGATGCGGGCATGGGCATGCGGCGAGCGCAGCACCTTCAGATGCAGCATGCCCTCGATCGCGGTATCCATGGTGAATTCGGCGCGACCGGTCACCACCTCGGTGCCGGCCGGAGCGCCGACGCTGGTGCCGATGACTCGACCAGGCTGTGCGACCTCGATCCCGACGACACCGTGCACCGCATCTTCGATCGCCCGGTAGCCGGTACAGCGGCAGAGGTTGCCCTTCAGCGCACGCGACAGATCTTGTTTCTGGGCAGCGGTGAGCGCCACGCTGGTCATGATCATGCCCGCGGTGCAGAAGCCGCACTGAAAGCCGGGAGCATCGCGGAACTGCCGCTGCATCGGATGCAAGTCCGTTGGCGAACCGAGACCCTCGATCGTTGTGACCACACGGCCTTCGGCGCGGAAGGCGGGCGTGATGCAACTGTGCACGGGCTGCCCGTCCAGCCACACCGTGCAGGCACCGCAATCGCCCGCATCGCACCCCTTTTTCACCCCGTGCATGCCGAGCGAGCGCAGGAATGTGCGCAGACATTGACCGGGATTCGGCTCGTCCTCGAAGGTGTCTCCGTTCACGGTGTACATCACGCGGGACCGCCTTCGGTGAGCTCGACGCGGATCTCCTCGGCGAAGTGCCTCGCCAGGTGGGCTCGGTGGTCGGGGGTGCCGTTCGGATCGCTGAACCACAGGTCATCGGGGAGGGCGTCGATCCGCTGCCGCAGGGACTCGGCGTCGGGCATCCCGTCGAACGCCAAGCGCACCGGACGGGTGGTGCCCGCGGTGATGGTGAGCAACAGGTCCGCTGTCCCCGGCGACCGGGTGGCGATCATGAACAGCGTCGAGCGGCCCAGTCGCGTCAGGGAGAAGCGCCGGTACGCGCAACGCTTGCGCAGCGCGGTGACCGGGATATCGACGCGCCGCAGGATCTCACCGGGTGCGAGAAGGTTGCGGTGGTCGCCGATGACGAAGTCGGCGGCATCGATCGTGCGCTCGGAACCATCGGCAGCCCACAGGGTGTATGTGGCTTCGAGCGCGACCGTCAGTGTGATCATCGGGCCCGCGGGCAGCGACATGCAGATATTGCCGCCCACCGTCGCCGCGTTCCATACCTTGAATGAGGACAGGAACGCCTCGCAGCAGGTGCTGAACAGCGCGCTCGCGGACCAGTCACTCGGCGGCGCAAAGCCATTCAGCTCGGCGATGGTGCATGTCGCGCCGATCTCGAGGCCGTCGGCACCGGGCACCAGGCTGTCCCAGCCGAGTGCGGTGAGATCGACCAGACGCCGCAGTTCCGGCTGCTCGGTCGAGAACAACCACGTTCCCCCGGCCAGCCATGCGTCGCCGTCGCGCCAGGCGGCGCCCGGTCGGTCGGGGGGTCGCCGAACGATATCGGTGATCGTATTGAGATCCATAGCGCCGCTCCTTCGGAGAAGGTGCCGTGCTGCCGATCGCCCGCCGAGTTCGCCGCGCCACGAATTCCCTATCGAGGGCATCGCCGTTCACGTACTCGGCTGACGTCAACGTACCCGACTCGACGACGAGCATGGCGCTGATCAGCCCATATGCCTACAATCCCAGTCCCTGTGCCAGCACCGGCCAGGATGCTTTCAGTTCATCACCCCAGTAGCCCCAGGAGTGGGTGCCGTACGGGCGCAGCTCAACGGTCGCGGGGATATCCAGATCCGCCAACCGGGTGGCCATATTGCGGGTGCACTGCTCCACCGCGGCCTCGATGATGCCGCCGACCAGGATCTGGTTCGCCAGCGCGGCTCCGCCTCCGACCAGATGCCGATCACCGGCCTTGTCGTAGGGGCCGGGCAGTCCGTTCCCACTCGACAGATACAGGCTGATGCCACGCAGACCCGCCGCATTCAGGTACGGATCGTTCGCGCCCCACATCGGATCCTCCGGTGGGCCGTACATGTTCGCGGCATCACCGCCGCCGTAGGCCACGGTGAGACGGACATAGGCTTGACCGACCGCATCGGCGATCTGCGCGCATCCGCTATAGGCCGCCACCGCCCGATACAGGCCGGGCTTCGCGATCGGCAATTGCAATACCGAGGTACCCGACATCGACACTCCCGCTATCGCATTGATCCCGTTGGTGCCGAGCGCGGCATCGATGAGCGGGGGCAATTCCTCGGTCAGATAGGTCTTCCATTTCACGACGCCCAGCCGAGGATCCGGCGCCCGCCAGTCCGCATAGTAGGACGCGGCGCCACCGACAGGCTGCACCACATTGACGTTCTTATCGTTCAACAAGTCGGTTGCGCTGGTCAGCCCATCCCACGACGCCTGTCCCTTCCCGCCGCTACCGCCGCTGAGCAGATACAGGACCGGACGCGGCGCGGAGGTATCGGCCGGGCGCTGTACCTCCACCGTGAATTCGCTGTTCATCGCCGCCGAGAAGACGGTGAGAACGAGATGCCGATCATCGATGACGCGGGTATTCACGATCCGTGAACCGCCGGGCGAGGTATGTGCCCCATCGGGCACACTGACGCCCGGCTCCGCCGCTCCGGATGGTGTGAACGGTGTCGATGACAGCGTCGTACCGAATACGCCCGCCGCTATCACCATTGCCGCACTGCGCAAAAACGAGCGGTATCGCACTCTGAGCCCTGCTTTTCCTGCGCCACTGCCGATATCGCACAGCGGCGGCCACTTTCCGACAACTGAATCCGTCGCGCGGCACGGCGATAACTCGTCGGCTGCGCGGCCGCGAGTCTCACACCCCCTGACCACTCCTTGACCAACAGGAGGTTGCGCGTTGTTGTCTACGAAAGGGCAGCTTCACCCTTCAGCGCGATTGCTGCTTGAAGCGGCCGCCGAATCCGCGCAGGGGAAGGTCGGCGCTGGTGAGTATGCCGGGCGGCGCGGCGACGACCGATCGGATCGCGTTGAGAGCGGGCAATCCGGTGACGGTCATCCCGATGGATGCGAACGCTGCCGGATCGGACAGGTCGGTACCGGGTTTGGGGAGGATCATGTGTTTGCTGTAGATGCTCGGGTCACCGGTGATCTTGGTGATGTAGCAGCCCTTCACATTCCACTTCGGGTCCGTATGTGGTGTCATCTGCCACTCGAGATGGGCCTCGACCTTGGGTTCGCCGTCCACGATGCCTTGGTATTTGATGTAGTTCGCGCCCAGCGAGCCTTTGGGCAGGACGTACCAGCCGAGATCCACGTCCCGGGTGCAGGAGCCGAGTTCGTAGCTGAAGGCGACATCGTCGAGTTCGAGTCCGAAGCAGTCGGCCATCAGGTACACCGAGTCGGCGAATACGCGGGTGAACTTTTCCAAGGACGCGGGAATGGTCGGGTCGTCGATCGGGCGGCCGTAGCCGACGGCGATCCAGGTCTCGGCCGAGTGATGGCAGGACACGTCGACGGATTCGATAACGGTGACATTCTCGATATCGGCGACATCGCAAGAGTGGGTGATCCCCAGTATCTGGCAGAGGCCGGGATTCATACCCGTTCCGTAGAAGGTGGAGCCGCCGCGCTCGCACGCCGCTCGCAGCACCTCGGTGACCTTCTTCCCCGAAGGGTGCGGGTGGTTCTGGTCGCGATGGTGGCCGGTGATCCAGTCCGCGGTGGTGACGACATTGATGCCCGCTTCGAGGACGCGTTCGTAGAGGGCCTCGTCGGGGAAGACGCCGTGGAAGGTCATGACATCCGGTGCGGCGGCGATGATGTCCTCGACCGAGCCGGTGGCGATCACTCCGCTCGGAGGCAGGCCAGCGATCTCACCCGCGTCGCGGCCGATCTTCTCCGGGGTGTAGCAGTGCAGTCCGACCAGTTCGAGATCAGGGTGGTTGCCGATGCGTTTGATCATCTCGGTGCCGACATTGCCGGTGGCGACCTGGAATACGCGAAGCTTGTCTCGGTTGTGCACGTCTGATGGGGCCTTCCGTCATCGTGGCGTCGGAGCGATCGCTGGCGCCATGCGGGTTCCGGTCGGGTCGGGGTAGAACTGGGCCGCCCACTGCCGCAGGACCTTGAATCCCTGGAATTCCTTCTGCGACAGGCCGGGCGGGTCGGAGTAGCGCTGGTGGGCCCAAATGTGGATGTCGGCTTCGAACTGCTCGATGACGGCCCGAGCCAGCTGCTGGGCCTTGGCCGCCGCATCGGGGCGTTCGTTGCCGTGCGGGCGTCCGATCCATACCGAGAAGCGGACGTCGGAGGTTTCGTCGTCAACGGGTGTGACCGCCGAGAGCGTGCGGTTGTCGATCATCCCCCAGCTCTTGGTGACCGCCGCGCCCAGCCCGGCATTGATGGCGTGCACGCCGCTCTTGATCTCCTCGGCCACCGTCGAGTTGTCGAAGGCGATCGTGAAATCCACATACGACACCGGCTCGGCGAAGTCCTGGCGGGTGAACGTCGGGGTGATCGGAACCTTGTGGACGTACTTGAAATGGGCGAAGTCCACTCCGTTTTCCATGATGTATTGGGGGTGCAGTTCCAGCCGCTGCCGATACAGCGTGGACTGCGGGTAGGCCGGGAAGTAGTCGGCGGCGCTCAGCCCGTCGTCGAATCCGGTGAAGACGTCGGGCACCTCGAAGTAGGGACGCCGCTCATGGACGTCATGCCAGATCCAGATGGACTCGTTGCGCTCCACGACCGGGTAGCTGCGAATGCGTCTGCCCTTGTTCGGGTGTGTCTCGTACGGGACGCAGACATTGCGGCCCTCCTGATTCCATTCCCAACCGTGGAACGGGCACACGATGCGATCCCCTTCGACGCGCCCGCCGAAGCCTAGGTGCGCACCGAGATGTTCGCAGTAGGCGTCCATGACCGCGACCCGGCCGTCTGCCGAACGCCACGCGATCATCTCGCGGCCGAAGTACTTCATCCGGTGCACGGCACCGACACCGACCTCGGCCGACCACGCGACCTGGAACCAGCCCGTCGGCCGCATCGATAAGGGCGGTTTCGCCATCGCGGCAGTCCTCTCATCCGTCTTGGGCGGAGGACCCTTATCGTAGAAGTATCTTTGAAACTATACAAGAGGGTTCTGTCAAACTGGAAAAGGTCCTGCCCCAAAGGCTTTGCGGGACTCAGCACGCGGTCAGGCGGTGGCACGAACGCCTATTGCCCCGACAGCAGGAGACGGAAGGCGTGATGTCTAGGATTCGCACAATGACCGAGGCGGGTACAACGGGCAGGCGGAGCAACAAGCGGGGCATCGCCACCCGCGAGAGCATGCTCGAAGCCGCACTCGTGGCACTGGCCACCGGAGATCCGGGTGCGGCATCGGGCAATCGAATCGCCAAGGAAATCGGCGCCACCTGGGGTGTGGTGAAGTACCAATTCGGCGATATCGATGGACTGTGGGCAGCGGTGCTGCACCGCACCGCCGAGCGCCGCGGTGACCTGCCCGTGCGGGTCGACCCGACCGCCTCCTTGCGTGAGCGCGTCGCGGGCATTATCGAACTGATGTACACGGGGCTGACCTCGACCGATTCCCGCGCCATCGAGACACTGCGCGCGGCATTACCCCGCGACCACGCCGAACTCGAACGGCTCTACCCGCGCACCGCCGCGGAACTCGCCTCCTGGCAGCCGCTCTGGCACGACGCCTGCCAGAAGGCGTTCGCCGACTTGGACATCGACCCCGCGCGCGTGCGCGAAATGGCGGCACTCATCCCTGGCGCGATGCGCGGGCTGGTGTCCGAGAAACAACTGGGCACCTATTCCGACCTCGCCGAAGCCCGCCGCGGGCTCATCAACGCCATCGTCGCCTACCTCGAACACTCCCGGCCAGCCACGAAGCGATCCACCAGGCCGCCGAAGAGTCCTGACTCACAGAAACATTGACCGAATGGCCACGCGCTCGTAGCGTCGCCTCGTCAGCAGGCCGGGGATCGGTCGGTTCGGTTCACCGCCGCGCCGCACCCGACCGATGCGCGGCCCACCCATAAAGTCGCTGTCACTTTCTCCAGAAGAAGTGATGCACCACCCCGCTCGGGCTCGGGATCCGCTCCAGATGGAAACGGTCGACGAGTTCGTCGGGACTCGTCCAGAGTCGTTCGCCGCGACCGAGTTCGGCCGACGAGACGGCGATATGCATCGTGTCGATCAGGTCGGCCTCGAGGAACTCCCGGACCGTCGCGACCCCGCCGCCGATCCGCACGTCCTTCCCTTCGGCGGCTTCGAATGCCTGCGCCAGTGCGTCCTTGGGAGACGCATCGAGGAAGTGGAACGTGGTGTCGCCCAGCGTGAACGCGGGCCGCACGTGATGGGTGAGGACGAACACCGGCGTATGGAACGGAGGTTCATCCCCCCACCATCCCTGCCAGTCGTAGTTCTCCCATGGCCCCCGCTGCGGACCGAATTTGTTGCGCCCCATGATCTCCGCGCCGATGTTGTTGTGGAAGTCGCGAGTGCAATAGTCGTCGAGACCGTAGCTTCCCCCGGGGTCGGTCCGGTTCGGCCAGTGCGCGGTGGCGCCCGCCCACGAGAAAAGCGCACTCGGATCGGCGTGGCCGAACGGGCGCTCGAAGCTCTGCCTCTCCCCGGAACCGTATCCATCGCTGGACACATTGAAGTTCTGAACGCGGACCAACTGTGTCATCGGAACCCTTTCTGGTTGCAATCTGCAATCAGCATCCAACTCGTCCCGGTCATGGCCCAGCTGGGCGCCTGGGGCGCATCCTGGTTGGACACAACGCCGGAACTGACCGTGCGCGCCGAACTGCTGGCCGCCGGCGGTCCCCCGCTCTGGGAGCGATTCATGGCCGAACTGCGCGCCACCCACCTGGCCGGAGCGTCGATACCTACCGATGGAGTGCTCGCGGAACTGACCGCCGCCTATCACGAAGCAGCTGCCGAGCGCGGCCTCGAAGCCGAATAGGTCCGCGGAACTTCCGGGCCGATGGGCGATTCGTCGCCCCCGTCAGCTCACCGATCGCAATCAACCTGGCACGATCAACCGGCTCGCTACCGACGGGCAACTCGCCAAAGGCAGCATAGGCCTGCGTCGCGGATTCCGCGGCGCAATGATATTCGGTATGGACACAACCCTGCTGGGCGACGTTTCGACGCAGCTGGAACAGTTGATCCGGGCGCCGATATGAGCGCGCCGATCGCCAAGGTGGACAGAATCCTCGAGGCAGCGCACCGCGTCTACTTCGGTAACCGCGCGGTCACCGATCGGCTCGAAGCGGGTGCGCAACGACTGCGCGAACCGCTGCGGATAGCGTTGGCCGGGGCCGTCAAAGCGGGAAAGTCGACCCTGCTCAACGCGCTCGTCGGCCAAGACATCGCGCCGACCGACGCCACCGAATGCACTCGCGTCGTCACGTGGTACCGACACGGCGCTACGCCCGCGGTCACCGCCCGGCTCGCGGATGGCCGGTCGGCGAATGTTCCGGTCCAGCGAGCCGAAGGCGGTCTGACATTCGACCTGGGCAGCCTTTCGGCGGACCGGGTCGAGCAAATAGATGTGGACTGGCCCGTAGGTCGCCTGGCGCGCACCACGATCATCGACACACCCGGGACCACCTCGCTGTCGACCGAGGTGTCGGCGCGCACGCTGCGGCTGCTGACTCCGGACACCGGATCCGCCGGAGCCGATGGGGTGGTCTATCTGTTCCGTTCGCTCGACGATTCCGACCTCGCACTGATTCGTCAGATCGGTGCGCATGTCGGCGGCAGCGCCGGTCCGCTCGGCATTGTCGGCGTGGTGTCGCGGGCCGACGAACTCGGTGCGGGCCGCCCGGACGCCATGCATTCGGCCCGCGCGGCGGCCAAAGACTTCACGCGTGAGCTGGAGCTGACGGGGCTCTGTCAGGCGGCCGTGCCGGTCGCGGGTCTGCTCGCCTTCGCCGCGAAGACGCTTCGACAGAGCGAGTTCGTGGCCCTGCGCCAGCTCGCGCAGGTCGCACCGGCAGATCTGGAATTGGCCATGCTCTCGGCGGATCGATTCCAGCGAGCCGATCAGCTGCCGATCGATACCTCGACACGACAGCATCTCGTCAGACGTTTGGGGCTGTTCGGAATTCGTATGACACTGAGTCGATTGCGGGCCGGAACCGGCGATTCGCCGACGCTGGCCGAAGAACTGATCGCGCGCAGCGGCATCGGTGAACTCGAGCGGGTGATCGATATTCAATTCGGTCAGCGTGCGGACGAATTAAAGGCGCATACCGCTCTGCTGATGCTGATGCAGATATTCGATACCTATCCGGCCCCGTCGACCGCACCGCTTATCCGAGAAGTCGCGACGCTACTCGCGAATATGCACGGCTTCCATGAACTCCGGCTGCTCAGCCGACTCCGCTCCACCAAGACGGCGCTGTCCGAAGACGAACTCACCGACCTCCAGCGCGTAATCGGCGGTCAGGGGACAGGACCGGCCGAACGTCTCGGAATCGAGCCGTTCGCGATCGCGGGCGTCGGCCAAGACGTCGCATTGGCGGAAATCAGCCGATGGCGATCCCGTGCCGAACATCCGCTCGCGGATCAGTTCACGGCCAGTGCTTGTCTGGTGGCGGCACGCAGTGCCGAAGGTGTCCTCAGCGAGTTGCGGCACAACTCCGGTCAGCTATGAAACACGCCTGGTGGGGTACGGGATCGGGGTGGCGGACGGTGTCGGTGGAACCGAAACCTGTTCGCTCACTGCGGGCTTCGGCTCCGGCTTCGGGTCGGGTTGCGTCAGGGTGTTCGGCATGACGATCGCAACAACTCCGACAATCGCCGCGGCAATGGCGACTATCACCGCCGCGCCGAGCAGTGCTCGCTTGCGCCGACTGCCGACCTTTTCGCCACCTCCGCCGCCCTGCACAGACACCGACTTCGGGGCAACGACCAACGGCGGCTCGCTCTCGACCATGCCTGCGTAAGGATCCGGTTCCGGCGCTTCCGGTGCAGTAGTCGGTTCCGGTTCCGGCACGGACTGCGGCGGCGCCGATTCGGCGGCGCTCACCGAGGAAGACGCAATCAGAGCGGCGCCGTGCGCCGAGGTGAGGGCGGAATCGGTTTCTCCGATTACCGGCACATGGAACTCCGCGGACAATACCTCGGCGACCAGCGGGGTCGCTGCCGCACCACCGGCGAGCACCACTGCTCGCACATCACCAACATCGATATCGTTGGCGCGCAAAGCTTCTCGGATAAGTCCGGTCGAACCGACGACGGGCTCCCTGATCAACTCCTCTAGTTCGGAACGGACGATGCGCACCTCGTGACGGACACTTCCCAGTTCCACCTCGACCACCGCGACAGTCTCCGCGGAGAGCGTCTCCTTGGCCTGTCGGCAGCGCAGACGCAATTCGCTCAGCGGCGCAACCAATGCGGGATCCCCGAGATCGATATCGCCGAGTTCCCCATCCAGTCCACTGAGCACGTGCCGAAAGATCGCGTAGTCGATAGACGAACCACCGAATTCCGCGCTTCGAACGGTTGTGCCGATCCGCTCGGTGCCGCGGGCCAGCGAGATGCTGAGGCCATTGCCGCCGAGGTCGTACACCACAACGGTGCTGTCCGGTGGCAGGCCACGTGTCTCGTCGACTCGGGCGAGAATCGATCCGACCTCGTCCACGAGGTGCACACCCGTCATATCCATCCGATCGAGCGCCTCGCGCAACGCCTGCCGGTCGTGCGACTTCCAGTGGCTGGGATAAGTCGCCGCGATCGCGGGTGCCCCGGTGAACGCACCGGCCGAATACCGTGTCAGGTAGTGGACCGCGCCGGCGACCAGATCTTCCGGCCGATGGGCGGACCCGTCAGCGGCGATGAGGTCGATCGGATCACCGACGCGGTCGACGAACCCGGTGATCGCAAGTCCCGACTGCATCGGACGGGCGCCGCTGCCGAGGCGAGCGAGTGTCGGCGCTGTGCCCGGCGTCATGATCAACGTCGCTTGGTGCTGGGTCGTCTCGAGCCGCGGGGCACACCGTCCGGAACCCCCGGCCCGTGCCTCCGCCGCCACGGCAGCGGCAGCGAAACCGGTTGTGCCGATCTTGATGCCAAGACTTCCGGACATGTACTCCCTCTCGGTTGGTTGCTCTTACCTGCGCATATCAATCTCGTCCACGGCCGGATCGCGGGCCAGCTCCCCAAGTGCTGAGGCGGACCCCCGAAGGGGGTGGGGTTCATTCACCCAAGGTGAAGTTACGGCTGCGTTCGTGCGGCACTGGCCAGTTGACCGGCGCCGCTCGCCTGCGCGGTCTGCAACCTGCCGACGCTGTCGCGAACCCGGGCCAGCACGGCCAACTTCTTCTCGACCTCGGCGGCACGCTTTTCCCGCGCGGCGACCTCCAGGTTGGCAGCCTCCTGCGCCGCCTTCATCGAACCCTGCAGCGACGCCAACGCCTGATCGGCAGCTTCCCTGAAGTGATCGCGCAGCTCGCGCTGCACATTCCGGAGGCGGTCGCGGGAGAGCTTGTGCACCTGGAAGGAGACGTCGTCGAGGTACTTTCGCAGCGTGATCTGGGCTTCGTTGCGGCGGCGTGCGAGTCGTCCAGCCCGGTCCTGCTGATAGGCCTTCACACCGAGCGCGACACCGGCTCCGATCGTGATCGGATTCATCAGCGCCGCGCCGAGCATGGTCGCGCCCATGCCGATCATCATCGCGCCGCTGTAACCACCGCGCACCGCAGTCAAGCCCTTGTCCGCAAACGAATTCTTCGCATCTCTCAGCTCGCCGACCTGCAGTTCGGGATCGATGAGGTCGCCCTCGCAAATGGCATTGAGCGCTGGAAGATCAATGCGCGCGCCGTCATCGGCGAACGACGCCGCCACCCGCTCGGCCAGCGCCTGGGCGGACCGGAACGCCTCGACGAAATTATCGCCGACCGCGCCGCTCACCTGTTCCTGCACCCACCCGGTCAGCACCGGCCATTTCTTGTCCGGATCGCCGTCCGCCAATTCGGATTCGATGTACTTGCCGATGCTGCGCAGCCGTTCCCGAAGGTCATACTCGATTGCGGAATTGAGGTCCGTGACACCGTCGTTCAGCACATGCTGCCAGGACTTCGCCGACTTGATCCGCGCGTTCGATATTTCCTTCTCGGCCTTCAGCTCCTCGGCCATGCGCTGGTGGAAGGTCGGGTCACGCAACGCATTCAGTTCCGCTTCGAACGGCACTGTCAGGTGCTGCGCTACCGACTCGAGATCGCACGCCATGCGTACCCGCCGCTTGGTTCCGATATCTGCGAGGACCTCGCAGCGGAGAAACCGAAACAGCTCGGGATAGCCGGATTCGGCGTTGAGTTCCTTGTCATTGAGGCGCAGCGCGTGGCTGCGCAGCGTCGACGACATCGGAATGATCCGACAGTCCACCCCGGCATTCGCGAGATGGCGCCGGTCGGCGTCCGCGATCCGGCGCCATTCGGGGTAGAGGTCGATTTTGGTCAATGCGATGACGGCCGTGGGGCTCAGGCCGATCACCTGCTGCACGAACCGGAATTCGGGTTCGGTGAACTCTTGGCTGGCATCGCCGACGATGACAACGGCGTCGGCCTGCGCCACCTCGTTCAGTACGCGCGCCGCGTGCCGCTGGCCGGTGCCGCCGACACCGGGAGTGTCGACCAGGGCCAGACCGGTAGCAAGAGCCGCGACATCCACGCCGATCTCCGCGCGTGCCACCTGGCGGCCTTGTGCGCGTGGCGAATTCGCCAGGTCCGACTGCAATTCGTCGAGTGGCAATGGAACTGTTTCGAAACCCGCGGACTTTTCGATGACCAACCTCGCGGCCGGTTCGGCCGCCTGCCGGACCACCGTGACCACCGAGGTGGCCCGGCGATCACCGACCGCACAGACCTCCTTGCCCAGCAGGGCGTTGATCAGCTGGCTCTTACCCTGCTGGCGCAACCCGACAAAGACGACCCGGACGGAATTGTCGGCGGACCGGCGCCGCACGGCATCGAGGGTGCCGAATAGGTCATGCCGGTCCGCCGACCGGGCGAGCCGAGTCAGCGGATCGAGCAAGGCCGTAACGACGCCGACCGTGCTGCGGCCGTTCTCGGCAGCTGGCTTGTTCACCTGGTGCTGTCCTCCGATCGGCAGGCCCGAAGGACCTGCCTGTCGGTTGGTTGATCTGTCCTGCGCTCAGAAGGCGTCGAAAGCATCAGCGACGGCATCGCCGAAATCGGCCGCCGCGTCTCCGATGGCCTCGCCCGCATCATCGAATTCGCTACCGAAGCTCCCGTCCCACTGGGTCGCGTCACCGCTCGCCGCGTCGTCCCAGTTGACGTCATAGTCGGCCCAGTTGACGTCATAGCTGTCGTCGAATTCGCCGAAGACGTCGTCAGTCATGTCGCATGTCGACTGATCCACCGGCTCCCCTGTCGTCAAATCCACCGGCTCCCCCGGCGTCAAATCCACCGGCTCCCCTGGCGTCAAATCCACCGGCTCCCCTGGCGTCAAATCCGCCGGCTCTCCCGGCGTCAAATCCGCCGGCTCTCCCGGCGTCAAATCCACCGGCTCCCCCGGCGTCAAATCCACCAGTGCCTGCGGCGTCTGATCGACCGGCATGTTGTCGGAGGCGAAAATATCGCCCAGCTGATTCATGGCGTCGCGGAAACCAGGGTCCTGGTCCAGCTGATTCATCGTTTGCCTTCCATGGGTGTCTGTCGCTGAATGGTGATGAAGGAATCCGCGTCGGGACTTCCAAATATCACTGGCTCGTGATCCATGGTCTGGGCTTATGGCAGCCGAAAATAGGCACCCGAGGGGGAGGAAAGCTCACACCCTCGGTGATCGGTATCCGCCCCCTCCGGGTTGTGACGCAGGAGCGTTTCCGGAGCAGATTCAGTGCGAAAATAGCGGTGGATACGAGCAGATCCACCGCGGTCACCAAGCTGTTCGTCCCCTCGAGGCACCAGCGGCCATCGCCCGGTTTCGGCGAATTATCGACAAGCGATTACAACGAAGTCGGCGCTGTCTGAACGGCCGGAGACGCCGCTGAGCCGACGGCGGGGGGCGCCACCGGCGACCTCATAAAAGAATGGCGCCGCCACCCCGCCCGCCTGTCGTTGGGCGGACGGCGTCGCGAGGCCGGTGTTATCGGTGAATCAGATTCTGCGCTGGAATGCGTCGAGCACCTGCCGCGATGATTCGTGCTACCGCGTAGGGGTGGTTGTGGTCGAAGGCGTCGCATGCGCGCTGGTGCTGCTGCTGCCACTGGCGGGAATGCCGAGTTCGACCTTGATATAGGGCTTCAGAAGGGTCTCCCACGACGCCCGCATTTTGGTGTATTCGTCGGGACACCCGGCGGCACGCTGATAAGGCAGGCGCCCCTTTTCCTCCGGCTGACCCGGTTGTGCCACAAGCACCGAGAGCTTGTCGGGTACGGCACCGTAATCCCAGCACAACAGGTTGTAGGCACGTACCTGGGAGAGCGAGTGCTCATCGGCGAAGGTACGGGCATTGAGGGCCGCCGGGTTGTCGGAGATGTCGAACCAGAAGTCCGCCGCCGCGGCCACGCCAGCAGCGTCGCCGTAGCCGGGCTTGGTCAACTGCAGCAGGGCGCCGAGCTGGTCTGCCGAATCCTCCTCGCGACCTGTTGTGGGCAGCGAATAAATATTGATCGCCATGTGTGCGGACTCGTGGAAGGTGATCATGCGCGTTACGCCGTCGAAGTACAAGTTGTAGTAGTCGGGACGTCCCTCGGACTGCGCCTTCGCATAGCTGTCGGCGACTCCGAACATCTCGTAACAGAGGACGATCGACTGCTTCGTCGGGTCCCAGAAGGCGTTGAAATCACCGCATTCCGTGCCGACGACAGGAATATCCTTGGGCAGCTTGTATACCGACCCCAGCGCCTCGGCGATTTCCTCGATGACCTTGTTGTCCTGAGTGACCTGCTTGCCGGTCTTGGCCAGATCGGACATCATCGCACGGTCGTACTTGACCACGAACTTTCCGGTGTCGGCGACCTGGCTCGTCGTCGCAACGCTGGTCGTCCCCGATGACGCCGGTTTCTCATCCTTATTCGACGAACATGCTGCGGTCGCCGCCGCCAGCATGGCCACCGCACCAGCCCATCGACACCACCTGGGAACCATGGCAATCCGCCTCTCCAAACCGCAGGACCCCACCACTGCATGATTGCTAGATGGTAGCAATCGCGTGCGCGAAGCATGGCGGGTTTCTCTTACGCTCGCGACATCGTCTTGATCGCCGCAGCGACCACCATGACCGGCGATTGCTAGCCATAGCCGAATAGATGGCTCTGAACAGCCATGAATCGGCATCCAACAGCTCGAGAAGCGCCGATTTGAACGAGTAGCTGATAGTTGACACGCTCGCCTCGATGGACGGGCACAATGTTGCCACCCTGTAGCTAAACGGCCGCACACCAACCGAACAGGACAGCACCGCGCACCGCGACCAGCTCCCGGCGGCAGCCTGTCCGGCGCAGCGAGATGGCCGTCGCTGCTGGCGACGGTCGCTGCGCCGCAACCGCTTTCGTCGACGGACTATTTGTCACCTCGGCCGGTCGGAGTCGTGTTCGACCCAAATATGCACGGCAGGAGGAACTTCGGCGATCGTGTTGTCGGTGAACCGGGCAGGACCTGCGCCGGAATGGACCGCTCCGACGATTCTGCTACCGCGTCGGAGTGGTCGTCGTATAAGGGGTCGCATGGGCGGAGGTAGTCGCGGTAGCGGTGGCGGGGAGACCGAGGTTGATCTTGATATAGGGCTTCAGCAGGGTCTCCCACGAGGCTCGCATTCTGTTGTATTCGTCGGGACACGCGGCGGCACGCTGAGGCGGCAGGAGCCCGGTTTCCTCCTGCTGGCCCGGTTGTTGCACCAGAGCCGCGAGTCGGTCGGGCGCGGCACCGTATAGCCAGCACTCCAGGTTGTAGGCGCGTACCTGAGAAAGCGAATGCTCATCGGCGAAGGAACGCGCATCGAGGCTTGCCGGATCGTCGGAGACATCGAACCAGAAGTCCGCAGCCGCGCCCAACCCACCGAGGCCGCCGACGCCGGGGGCGGTCAACAGGATCAGGGCGCCGAGTTGGTCTGCAGCGTCCTCCTCGCGTCCCGTCGTGGGCAGCGAATACAGGCTGATCGCCATGTGTGCGGACTCATGGAGGGTGATCATGCGCGTTACGCCGTCGAAGTACACGTTGAAGAACTCGGTACTGTTCCCCGACCGCCCCTTGGCATATTTCTCGGCGATTCCGAACATCTCGTAACAGAGGACGATCGCCTGCTGCTTCGGGTCCCAGTAAGCGTTGAATTCACCGCATTCTTTGCCGACGACCGGAATATCCTTGGGCACCTTGTACACATTCCCCAGAGCCTCGGCAAGGTCGTCGATGACCTTGTTGTCCTGGGCGATCTTCTTGCCGTCCTTGGCCAGGTCGGAAGCCATCGCACGGTCGTACCTGACCAAGAACTTTCCGGTGTCCGACACCTGGCTCGTCGTCACGGCGCTGGTCCACGCCTGTGACGCCGGTTTCTCATCCTTACTCGAGGAACATGCCACGGTTGCCGCAGCCAGCATGGCCACCGCCCCAGCCCATCGACACCACCTGGGAACCATTGCAATCCGCCTCTCCAACCGCGGGGCCCCACCACTGGATGATTGCTAGATGGTAGCAATCGGACGCATCCGATAGGGCGGGTTCCCCTACCGTCGCAACATCATCTTGGCCAACATTTCGACAGCGCTGACCGATGATCGCTGGTCATGACCGAGGAAATGGCCCTGAACAGCCATGAACCGGCCTCCAGTAGCTGGAGAAGCACCGCCCTGGACGAGAATGGCGACGTCGAATTCCCGCAGTTGGTCGTCGACGGGTCGGCTTCAGCGGAACAGACGCGATGTTGCCAACATGTAACTATTGAGTCAGTCGCCCACCCCTGGTCGTCGTGGCACGTATCGACGGGCGTACACCGCCCGGCACGCGTCGTCGGAGGCCTGCGACACCGATCGTTCGCAACCAACTCGGTCGCGGCCTACCCGGCGAGCGACGTGGCCAGTCGGTGCTTGCGACAGTCGGTGTGCCGCAAAGGCTTTCGTCGACAATCGCTGAGGTTCGTCGTCAATTCTCGGTCGGAGATTCAGGGTAGCGGCGCAATCGGCTACTGGGGTATGGCGTTGATGGCGTCGCGGACTGTGGATTCTTGATTGCCGAGGAATTTCGGGGATGGGTGTGTGAGCATGTCGAATGCGGCCTTGGTGGCGGCTAGTTGGTCGCGGAGCCAGCACTTGTTGTAGGTGAGGTTGTGGGGTTGGGTGTCGTCGCCGATTCCGGTGGCGTCGATGCCTGCGTCGCGGCACAGGGCGATGGTGCGGGGGAGACTGAAGTCCTGGGTGACGACGATGGCCTGTCGGACGCCGAAGATCTCGTGGGCGCGGGCGCAGGATTCGTAGGTGCTGAATCCGGCGTAGTCGAGTGCGATTTTGTTGGCGGGCACGCCTTTGCTCACGAGATAGCTACGCATGGCGGTGGGTTCGTCGTAGGTCGGGCGGCCGTTGTCGCCGGTGAGCAGCAGTGCCCTGACCTTCCCGGTTTCCAGTAGCCTGCGGCCGAGGTCGAGTCGGGCCGCGAGATATGGGGAGGGCTGACCGCTCGCGTAGACCTGCGCGCCGGGAATCAACGCCACCTCCGCGGCGGGAACGGTGTCGAGCGAGTATGCATAATCGCTGGCCGCGTACCGAATCCAGATGATCGAGCTCAGGCCGATGATGGTGGCCAGTGCGGCGGCCACCGCCGCGATCCGGAGCATTGTGCGCACGCGAAGCCAGGATCGGATCCTCCCCCGACTTCGTGCCATGAAATCACGAAATCCCATTCCACCGAGTTTGCCAGATTGCGCTGACACGTTGCGAGCCGCCGAACGTCCACTGTGTGACGCCGGGGCTGTCGCGCAGGACGTCTCACCGACCGGCACACTCGACCACTCAATTCGGGCAGGTTTGGTTGTCATGCGATGTGTTCAGCTGCCAACATCGTCGGGGTGGCTGATTTGGGGTCTGCGGTGAAGCGCAATGGTCGCAAGGGTTCTTATCATTTCGGGGATCTGCGTAGCGCTCTTGTGCGGGCCGCGGTCGAACTGGCGGGGCGCGGTGGGCCATCAGCGGTGACCGTGCGGGCGGCCGCGCGGCGCGTGGGGGTTACACCGACCGCGGCCTATCGGCATTTCACCAATCATGGGCAGCTATTGCGTGTGGCCAAGGAGCAGGCGCAGCGCAGCCTTTTCGGAGCCATGTCGGCGGCACTGGCCACGCTCGAGCCGGGGACGCACGGAGTCACCCGGCTCAACGCCGCCGGGCGCGGATACATCGCATTCGCGATGAGCGAGCCGGGGCTGTTCCGAACTGCCTTCTGCGACACCGCCGATGACGAAGAGCGCGACTCACCTGCCTTCGACCTGCTGTCGGAGTTGCTCGACGAGCTGGTCGAGGTCGGGTTCACCGATCCGACGCATCGGCCGAATGCCGAAATGGCCGCGTGGTCCACCGTGCACGGCCTGGCGTCGCTGGTGCTCGACCGGGCCGGCATCGACGCGATCACGCGCGAGCAGACGATCACCGATACCTTGGCTGCCATCGAACGCTGCTTCGCTACCGGCCCCAACGCCACCGCCTACCACAGCCGATAATCCCCGGCCGCCGGATTCGACGGCCGGGGATCAGATGCGCGGGTCAGGTCAGCGCCGGCACGTCCGACTCGGTGGACGGCTTCGCTTCGGCCGGTGCGGGTTCGCCATCGGATTCCTGAATGCCGAACCGGGCGTAGAGCTTTCGCAGCGGACCCGGAGCCCACCATCCGGCCCGGCCGAGCAGGCGCATGATCGCCGGAACCAGCAGGATCCGCACGATTGTCGCGTCGAGAACGATCGCCGCCACCATGCCGACGCCGAAGAGCTTCATGGTGAGTACCTGACTGAAGGCCATGGCCGCCAGCGGAACACACATCAGCAGTGCCGCACTGGTGATCAACCTGCCGGTACGCTGCACGCCGGTAGCGACCGCCGCGGTGGGGTCGCCGAGCCGGTCGTACTGTTCGCGCACCCGCGAGAGCAGGAACACCTCGTAGTCCATGGACAGGCCGAAGATCAAGGCGAACAACATGATCGGCATATTCGGTTCGATGTTGCCGGTCGGATCGAAGCCGAGCAGGCCGGACAGATGTCCCTCCTGGAATATCCAGACCAGGATGCCGAAGGTCGCCGACAGCGACAGCAGATTCATCACAATCGCCTTGAGCGGCAACAATACCGAGCCGAAGGCGAGGAACAGCAGCACGTAGGTGGACACCGCGATGTACAGCAGCATCCACGGCAGCACCGCGCCGAGCTTGCGCAGCGTATCGTCGTACGCCGCGGTCTCACCGCCGAAGTACGCCGTCGCGCCCGGCGGTTTCGGCTGGGCCCGCAAGCGGTCGAGCAGTTCTCGGCTCGACTTCGATACCGCGGCACCGTCATACGACACCGACACCCGGGCCATCGTGCCCTCCGCACCGGTGATCTGGGCGTTCCGAACACCGGCAACACCGTCGAGTCGCGTCGCATAGGCGGCGAGCTCACTCTGCTGCGCGTCCGCGGGACCGGACAGCTTCAACACGGCGTCGATGGTCTTCGCACCGTCACCGTCGAAATCATGCGCCAGCATCTCGAAAACCTGTCGCCCCTGGGCGGTTTCGGGCAGCTGACGGGCGTCGTTGGCGCCGAAATCGATCTTCAGCAGCGGCGCGGCCAGCACCAGCAACAGTGCGATGGCGACCGCGGTCACCGCGATCGGACGCCGCATGACGCCGTGCGCGAGCCGGTACCAGAAGCCGCCGTCACCCGGGACGGCCGAACGCTGCTTCCACAGCGACAGCGCGTTGACCCGATGGCCGAGCACGCCCAGCGCCGCGGGCAGCGCGATCAGTGAGAAAACCATGGACAGCAGCACCGCGGCGATACCGCCGTAGGACATGGACTTCAGGAATACGAAGGGGAAGAAGCTCATCGAGGCCAGCGCCACCGCCACCGTGATACCGGATACCGCGACGGTGCGTCCCGCGGTGGCCAGGGTGTGCACGATGGCGTCCGCGCCCTCCCGGCCGCGTTCGGTTTCCTCGCGGTAGCGGCTGACGATGAACAGGCCGTAGTCGATGGCCACGGCCAAACCGAGGATGGTGACCAGGCTCATGGCGAATACCGAGATATCGGTGAACTGGGCCAGCAACCGCAGCACCGCCATCGAGCCGAGGATCGACAGGCCGCCGACGACCAGCGGCAGGCTGGCCGCGACCAGTCCGCCGAAGACGATCACCAGCAGGATGAACAGCACCGGGAACGAAAGTCCCTCGGCCATGCCGAGATCGCTGCCGACCTGCTCACCGGCCTCGTATCCGGCCGGAGTGTTGCCGCCGCGGATGGTCCGCAGCCCATCGACGCCGAGCTTGTCCTTGATCTTCAGATAGCTGTCCTGTTTGGCATTGTCATCCGAACCCGCCAGGTTCAGCCCCACATAAGTGGCATGCCGGTCCCGGCTGGCCAGATCCGGCGTGCCGGTGGTCCAGAAGTCGACCGATCCGCTGACCACTTCCTTGGGCAGCGCCGCGATCCGGTTCTGCACGGCGGTGCGGAAGGCGGAGTCGTCGACGGTCTTGTCGGTGGAGCGGTACACGATGACCGCATCAGGCGCGCGCTGCGGAAATGCCTTTTCGGCCAGTTCCGCGGCCTGCCTGCTCTCGGCGTCACGCGCCTCGAAACCGTTGGGCACCATATCGCCGAATACTCCGACGCCGTACGCCCCCGCCACCACCGCGAACAGCAGTGTCAATCCGAGCACCGCTTTGCGCCAGGTGTAGACGAACACTCCCAATTTCTCGAACATGATTACCTTCCATCAAGATTCGGTGCCGCAGCGGTCAGCCTCGGACCGGTGCCGCTTCGGGCTCGACGACCACGTCGGCCGGATCGGACGCCGCGGTGGCGGTCCGCCCGGGCAGCGCGATGGCGAACAGCGTGGCCGCACCGAGAATCGCGCAGCCCGCCCACACCGCAGGAGCGAAACCGTCGGTGAAGGTCTGTCCGGTCGCATAGCTGCCCTTGGCCGTGAAAACCGCACCGAGCGCGGCGATTCCGATCACAGTGCCGAGATTGCGCACGGTATTGGACACACCGGAGGCGACACCCTCGTACTCCGGCGCGACGTATTCCAGCGCCAGCCGGGCGATGGGCGGGAAGAACAGACCCATTCCGGCACCGCTGATCACGAAGGCGGGGACCAGCGCGGCATACGACACCTCCGGATCGGTGATGGCGGCCAGCCAGCCGAGTCCGATGGTCTGCAGCACCAACCCGGCGACCAACACCGGCTTACCGCCGATCCGGTCGATCAGAATGCCCGCGATCGGTGCGGTGAAGGTCGGCATCGCGGTCCAGGCCAGGGTGTACACGCCCGCCTTCAGCGCCGAATAATGCTGCACCGTCTGCAGGAACTGGGCCAGCAGGAAGATCGCGCCGAACATGCCGACGGCCATGGCGAATCCGGTCAGGATGGTCAGGGTGAAACCGCGACCGGCGAACAGCACGGACGGAACCATCGGTGCCGACGCGCGCAGAATCCACACCACGAATGCCGCGAGCACCAGCGCACCCGCGACGATCGGGCCGAGTACGCCCGCGCTCGTCCAGCCGTGGTCGTTGCCCCGGATCACACCGAATACCACACCGAACAGTCCGGCGGCCACCAGCACATTGCCGACCACATCCAAAGAGCCGTGCGCGCCGTAACTTTCGCGCACCATCCACACCGCGATGGGCAGCAGCACCACCCCGATCGGCACGTTCAACCAGAAGATCCACTGCCAGGAGGCGACGTCGGTGATCGCGCCGCCGACCACCGGTCCGAGCCCGACCGCCAAACCGCTCATCGCACTCCACATGCCAATGGCCGCACCGCGTTTCGCGGGCGGCACGGCATCGGCGAGCAGCGTCAGGGTGAGCGGGATGAGAATCGCCGCACCGATGCCCTGGATCGCCCTGGCGCCGATGAGGAATTCGATCGACGGTGCCAGCGCGCATGCCGCCGAGGCGGCGGTGAACAGCGCCAGTCCGAGCGCGAAGACCCGCTTACGTCCGAAGCGGTCACCGAGCGAGGCGCCCGCCAGCAGCAGCACCGCCTCGGTCAGGGTGTAGGAGTTGACCGTCCACTGCAGGCCGTCGAGGCCGGTGTGCAGTTCGGCACGGATGGTGGGCAGCGCGTTGAACACCACCAGGTTGTCCAGCGACACCATGAAGACCGCGAAGCCACAGACCACGAAGGTCCACACGATCCGATTCTTGTCGGGGTGTGTCATCAGTTTCTTCCCTGAGTTAGTTAGTGATCACTTAATTCCCGAGACACGGCAAAGGCCAAGGATCCGCGGGTTATTCGGCTGCGAGGGTTAGTCGGGCAGGTTCAGATCGAGTGCGCTGGCCACATTGAGCAGCATTCCGTCGGCCATGAATTTGGACTGCGCGTCCGGGTCCGCCCCGGTCAGCTCGTGCACCAGATCGAACAGTCGCTGGAAGCGCACCCGGCTCAGGTCGCGGATCTCCTCGTCCAGACTGGCCGCGGCGTAGACGTGCAATTGG
The DNA here is from genome assembly GCF_050955995.1 of Nocardia sp. CA-119907. Taxonomy (NCBI): domain Bacteria; kingdom Bacillati; phylum Actinomycetota; class Actinomycetes; order Mycobacteriales; family Nocardiaceae; genus Nocardia; species Nocardia sp. CA-119907. Next base: position 4,206,259 of record NZ_CP192091.1, on the reverse strand, counting down.
AAGGTCAGCAGTTGGCGGTCGGCGAGCAGCGCGATATAGGCGTCCCCGATCGCCGCCAGGCGCTCTTCCTCGGTGTCGCCGACCGCATTGTCCCGAAAGGTCTGCTCGACAATGTCGAATGCGCGTTCGGCGGCTGCGAGGAAGATCGCCTTCTTGGTTTTGTACAACCGGAACAGGTATGGCTGCGAGACGCCCATCCGGCGGGCGATCGCTTCCGTCGCCGTCCCCATATAGCCACCGATCGCGAATTCGGCAATGGCCTCGGTGACGAGCTGCTCACGCCGCTCCTCCGAGGACATCCGCACTTTCGCCGGTGAACTCACATTCCCAACGTTAGTAATCAATCACATACTGGTCAATGAGTAGTCAGCTCATTGAGTAGTCGGCCGCGGCGCTGCCGACGGATTCGCCGAGCAGCAGCGGTGTGATCAGGCGATCGACGATGGCCGAGCCATTGGTCGTCATCACCGAGGCCGGATGGAACTGTACCGAGGCGAATCCGTTGCCGCGCAATGCGTGCACTGCTCCGGTGTGCGGATCACGGCAGACCTCGATCGGACCCGAGCGACGCTGGCTCCAGTAGACCGCATCGTCATGACGAGCCTGGAAGGTGTTGTAGAAGTACACCGATTCCGGCGCGCCGAACAGCTCGACGCGGCGCCGCACGCCCTGATTCGGGACCGGGCAGCGGACCACGTCCAGGCCGAGCTGGGTGCTGAGTACCTGATGGCTCAGGCAGACCGAGAAGAACGGCACCGGGCCGTCGAGCAGTGCGCGCGTGAGCGTGTGCAGCCGGGCGATCTTGGGATCGGACAGGTCACGGGGATCACCCGGACCGGGGCCCATGACCACCAGGTCATAGTGGCGCGGTTCGAACGGTGCGCCACATGGGTGCACGGTGACATCGAGGCCGAGTGCGCGCAGCAGCCGGGCGCCCATCGCGGTGAAGGTATCCTCGGCGTCCACGATCAGTACCCGGCGACCGGCATGCGGTCGCGCGATAGCCGTCGGTCGCAACCAGAGCGTTGCCAACGGCCCATTACGATCCGAAAGCGCCTGTTGCACAGCGGGATCCGCATCGAGATCACGGTTGGTTCCGATGCGGGCGCGGTTGTGCAGCGCGTCGAGCAGACCGGCGGCCTTGGCGCGGGTCTCACGCGATTCGGCGGCCGGATCCGAGTCACGCACCAGGGTCGCCCCGACCCCGATACGCAATCGGCCCACGCGATCCACCTCGGCGGTGCGGATCATGATCGCCGAATCCATTCGCGGGCGGCCGCGTTCGTCCCGTCCGGCCAGGGCGAGCACACCCGCGTAGTAGCCGCGGCCGGTCGGCTCGAATCGGGTGATCACCCGGCAGGCATTTTCCAGCGGGCTGCCGGTGACGGTGGGCGCGAGCAGCGTTTCGCGCAGCACCTCGCGATAGTCGCGGTCGCAGTCCCCGGCTATCCGATATTCGGTATGTGCGAGCCGGGCCATCTCCTTGAGCCGCGGACCGTGCACATATGGTTCGGGACAGATGCGGCACATCATCTTCAGCTCTTCGTCGAGCACCATATAGAGCTCATTGGTCTCCTTGCCGTCGGCCAGGAAATCCAGCACCCCGGCGACCGTGGGGCCCTCGGTGGGATAGCGGTAGGTACCGCTGATCGGGGTCATGGCGGCCGTGCCATCGGCCAGACTGACCTGTCGCTCCGGGCTCGCGCCGATGAAGGTGCGACCGCCGGTGTGCACCAGGAACGTCCAGTAGGCGCCGGTTTCCCCCGCGAGCAGCCGGACGAAGTACGCCACGGCGGTGCGCACACTCCAGTTGGTGACCTCGCATTGCCAGGTGCGGCGCAAGACGAAGTTGGCACCCGCGCCGTGGCCGATCTCCTCGGCGAGGACGCGACGGACCAACTCGGCATAGGCGGTGTCGTCGATATCGAACTCGCCCGGGCCCACCTCGATCGGCCAGTCGGCAACGGCGGCGCGCAGCCGGTCGACCGGCAGTCGGGTCTGCCGGTCGACATCGAGGCACAGCACCGGCGCACCGTCGTCGTGATGCGCGAAGCCGCGTTCGCCGATGGCCCGGTACGGCACGATGGCGAGCAGGGCGTGTGCGTCCACGGCCGGTGCCAGCGTAGGCAATTCGGCCGTGGTGGCCAGTTCCGACACCGTGCCGAGCAGTAGTTCGATCCGCTCCCCCGCCCCGGATTCCGGCCGGTGCAACAGCGCGAACGGCGTTGTTCCCGACAGGCATTCGGCGAGCAGCGGAGCGAATTCGTCGGGGCTCACCGTGCCGCCACCTCGGCCGCCGCGGACAGCTCGGCGAGCACCTGCGCGGATGCCACCACCCGGCCACAGCGGCTCGCGACGTAATCCAGTGTCATTCGGTGGAATTCGGGTGTGAAGTCGGCGATCGCGTCGGCGATGACGAAGGCCTGCTGATCGTTGGCGAAGGCGTCACAGGCGGTGAGCAGCACGCCGACGTGTCCGTATACCCCACAGATCAGCAGCTGATCGCGGCTGGTACGCCGCATCAGATCCAGCAATTCGGTGCGGTGGAAGGCACTGGCCCGCCATTTGGTGAGGACCGGATCGGCGGGCTCCGGGCGCAAATCGTCCGGGATGCCGCGGTGTTCGGGGGCCGCGCTCATGCCGGGGCCCCAGAAGTCCTTGAGCAGCCCGCGCTGCTCGTCGGTCATGCTGCCGGGTTGGGCGGTGTAGACGACCGGAACCGACAGGCGGGCACACAGATCGCGCAGTGCGGTGACATTGCGCAGCAGCGCGGTCAGCGGTTCCCGGCCCGTCGCATACGGCGCCAGGAAATAGTGCTGCATATCGTGCACGAGCAGTACGCAGCGCCGCGGCTCGATCCGCCACCGCACGGTGTTATCCGGCAGTTCCGCCGCGCCGGGCATCGGGTAGGGGGCTATCGGTGCGATGGCCACAGCTGTCTCCTTGTTCAAGCACCGAGCGTGGCGCCACCGTCGACGGTGAGCTGCTGCATGGTGATGTGGCGGGCCTCGTCGGACAACAGGAACAGGACGGCATCGGCGATATCGCTCGGGCGCGCGATCCGCCCGAGCGGGATGCCGATCCGAAAGTCTTGCGGCACACCCGCGATGGTGGCGCGCTCGGCATCCGAGCCGTCGAACAGCGCGGTCAGCATCGGGGTGGCGGTGGAGCCCGGAGCCACCACGTTGCAGCGAATTCCGTACTCCGCCAGCTCGAGGCCCAGGCAGCGGGTCAGCATGCTGGCCGCGGCCTTGGAGGCCGCGTACGCCGACATGCCGATTCGCGGTGTGGTCGCGGCATTCGAGGATACGGTGACGATCGCGCCGCGCCGACGCGACTGCATGCGTCGCGCCACGGCCTGGCAGACATGGAATACGCCACCCGCGTTCACGGCGAGGGTGGTCGCCCAATCCAGTTCGGCCATTTCCTCGATCCGGCCGTGTTGCAGAATGCCCGCGGCGTTCACCAGCGCGTCGACCGGACCGAGCACGGCTTCGGTACGGGCCACCGCCGCGGCCACTTCGTCGGGCACGGCGACATCGGCGGCAACGGCGAGTACCCGGCCACCCGCCGCGTCGAGCTTCTCCGCCAAATCCCACAGCGCCGGGATCCCGCGATCGACCAGGGCCACGGCTTTCTCGGATTCCACCAGGGCACGGGCGATTTCGCTGCCGATACCGCCCGCCGCACCGGTCACCAGTGCGACATTCATCGCCGCGCTCCGGCCAATATGCCCCCGACCACCTCGGCGGGCACCCCGAGGCAGCGGGTGGTGAACGAGCCGAGCGCGGTCAGATACCGCTCCCGCAACTCATCGACGTCGACGCCCACGCTGCCTCCGCCGGACAGCAGGACCTGCCCGCCGACGACCACCGTATCGACATCGTGGGATCCACCCAGCCACAGAAAGCTTTCCAGCGGACGGGGATTGAGCAGATAGCGCCAGTCGTCGGTGCGGATGAGCACCAGATCGGCCTGTTTGCCGACCTCGAGACTGCCGATCTCCCCGGCCCAGCGCAGGCCCTCGGCGGCGATACGGGTGGACATCGCCAGCGTGTCGGTGGGCAGCACATCGGTCTGGTCGGCGACCATCTCGTTGTACATCTGCCAGGCCGCGCGCATCGCCTCGGCCATTCCGGCGTTCGGGAGCGAGGCCCCGTCGGTGGACAGCGATACCGGCACACCCGCGCGACGCAGGCGCGACACCACACCGGTCTCGGTCAGCGTGGATTCGCCGGAGGGGCCGTACTTTCCGGGCGAATGGCTGATGTGCGCACCGGCCGCGCGTAGCAGCTCCTGCTCCTCGTCGTCGATGAACGCGCAGTGCGCGGCCATCAGCCGGTCGGTGACCAGGCCGAGGTCGTGCAGACGGCGAACGCCGGTGGCGCCGTAGTACTTTCGCATCAGTACCGGTTCGTTGCGCACCGCTCCGACGTGGGTGACGAAACCCGCGTCGTGGCGCTCGACGAGTTCGGCGAAACCGCGACCGAGTTCATCGGTCATATTGGTGACATACGCGATCGACGGACGACAGCGGATGCGGCCGGATTCGTCCTGGGCGCAGCTCTTCAGCAGCTCCTCGAGCTGGGAGAGTACGGCGTCGGCATCCCTGGTGCGGAGGAAGGAGTCGGCGGCGGGCGGGCAGATGGCATCGGATGCCCAGGTGGTGGCGCTGAACCGGATGCCGAGTGTGCGCGCGGCGGCGACGAGTGCGGCCGGGCGGTTGAGCGAACCCGCGTCGCCGAGCGTGGTGACACCACCACGCAATTGGGTCCACATCGAATATTCGGCGATCGCCTGGCCCTCGTCGGGGGTCAGACCGGAGATGAGACCGTCGAACGAGTCGAACATACCGGAGATCTTGTGCATATCGCCGCCACCACCGAACATGGCGACCTCATCGGCGCGGTCGCTGGCGGGACGCAGTGCGCCGCGCAGCGGGAAGCCCATGGCGAACATATCGTGCCAGTGCGCGTTGATCAGGCCGGGCAGCACCATCATTCGCGCGGCATTGATGGTGCGCAGTTCGGACCGCACCGGCTCGGCGAGTGCGGCCACCGCCGCGGCGACGGTCTCGGGGTCTCCGATCGCCGCGATCTTGTCGTCCACGACGAGAATCGAGCCGCGTGGGAGCACCGTTTCGGCGTCGTCGGCGGTGTAGACGACGCCGTTCTCGATCAGCAGGGCGCTCATGCGTTCTTCGCCCCCTGCGCGACGATGGCCGCGAAATGCCGCAGCCAGGCGGTCAGCGTGGGGGTGGCGACCAGTTCTTCGAATACCGCGGGCACCCCGGCCTTGTTCCAGCGACCGACCATGCGCATCAATTCGAGCGAACTCAGGCCCAGGACAACGAGATTGGCGTCGGGATCGAGTTCGGCGGCATCGACGAGGCCGAGTACGGGCGTGAGTTCGGCACGCAGCTGGGCCTCGGTGGGGACGGATACGACGGTCACGACGGCACTCCTGTTGTCGATGCGGCCGCGCGAGTGCGGACCAGGGCTTTCTTGTCGACCTTGCCCAGTGGGGTCAGGGGAAGTTCGACAACGATCTCGATGTCATCCGGAATCTTGTAGGCCGCGACCCCGCGGGCGTGCATGGCCTGCTTCAGTTCGGCCGGATTCGGCGCCGCGGCCGTGGGCACGACGAATGCGCAGGTGCGCTCGCCGAGGAAGGGATCAGGCACGCCGACCACGGCGACCGAGCGCACCCCGGCGCAGCCGAGCAGGTGTTCTTCGACCTCGCCCGCATTGACCTTGTCGCCGCCGCGAATGATCATGTCCTTGATTCGGCCCTCGATGACCAGATCGCCATCAGGGGTGAGCCGGGCCAGGTCGCCGGTCCGATAGAAGCCGTCGGCGGTGAAGGCGACTCGATTATGTTCCGGCGCAGCGTAATAGCCACGCAGCGTGTAGGGGCCGCGGGTGAGCAGCTCCCCCACCTCCCCCGGCGCCAGTGCGGTGCCGTCGGTGTCGGCGATCACGATCTCGTCGGCGTCGGAGATGGGCTTGCCCTGTGTGGTCAGCACCGACTCGGCGGGATCGTCCGGGCGGCTGAAGCACAGCAGGCCTTCGGCCATGCCGAATACCTGCTGCAGCTCGCAACCCAGTGTGGGTCCGATGCTCGCGGTGAATTCGCGGGTCATCCGTGCGCCACCGACCTGCAGCAGCCGCAGGCTGCTCAGATTCCAGGAGGCCCATTCGGCGACCTCCAGCCAGACCGCGACCAGCGAGGGCACCAGGGCGGTGACCGTCACCCGCTCCCGCTCGATCAGCGGGAAGCAGTCCATCGGATTCGGGGTGTCGGCCAGCACGACGGTGCCGCCGGTATGGAAGGTGCCGATCACGCCCGGACAGCCCCAGGCGAAGTTGAATTCGATCGGCAGCGCGGCGAGATAGACGTCGCGGTCGTTCAATTCGCACACCTCGGCGGCGCGCAGCGATTGATAGACGTAGTCGTCATGGGTGCGCGGGATCAGCTTCGGCAGTGCCGTAGTGCCGCCGGACAGCAGGAAGAACGCGACATCGGTCGGATCGGTATCCGGCAACTGCGCCTGATAGGGCTCCTGATCCGCGTCCTCGATCGAGACGAAGCCATCGGCGCGACCGCCGACCAGGAACAGGGTGCGCAACTGGTCGTGCGCCGCGCGGATGCGCTCGGCCATGTCGCGATGGCTGAACTCGCGGTGGGTGTCGGGCAGCACGTAATGGGTTGCGCCGCTGAGGCGCACCAAGTGGCCGACCTCGGTCTCGCGATGCGCGACCAGGCAGAACACGGGTTTCGCGCCGATACGCAAGAGCGCGAACGTAATCGCGACGAATTCGGGCACATTCGGCAACTGCACCAGTACCCGATCCTCCGGGCGCACGCCGTGCCGCTGAAACAGTGCGGCCAGTCGATCGGCCCAGGCATCGAGATCACGGTAGCCGATCCGACGGTCATCGTGGACCAGCGCGGTCCGGTCGCCATAGCGGTCGGCCGCCCGGCGCAATACGCTCCCCAGCGTTTCGCCGCTCCAGAACCCTTGGGCCCGATAGCGTTCGGCGAATTCCTGTGGCCAGGGTGTGAATCCCTCCAGCATCGACGCCTCTACTTCGCCGGCGCGGGCGCGAGGATCTCGACCACTGCGGCACCCGCTTCCATGCCGGTGCTCGCACCGATCATCAGCACGTGGTCGCCGGGGCGAACCTGTCCGGTCCGCCACACGTGTTCGAGACCGAGGAACATATCGGCAGCGCCGGTATGACCGATGGTGTTGGTGAAATCCCATACCTCCTGCGCCTTTTCGACGCCGAGCGGCTGCAGGAACATGGCCTCGAGTGAACCGCGGCCGAATCCGATGTGGCAGACCTTGCTGATCTTGTCGAACGAGACGCCCGCTTCCTCCATGGTGCGCTCGGCGATCGCGGCCACCGCCAGACCGAAGTTGCGGATCGGCGGGGCCTGGCCCGCGGCCCACTGTTCGCGGACCTTGGCCGCGCGCTCGTCGAAGTTCAGCCCGCGACCGCGGGTAATACCGGGCGGGAACAGCGCCTCACCGGCGCGGTGCAGGATTTCCATCGACGAATCCGAAAGCGAGCCGACCGCACGCACTTTCGCGAATCCCTCGCGCCGCGACACCACGGCCGCCGCGCCCGCGTCGGCGAACAGGAACAGCTTCGAACCGCGCCAGCGATCCACCAGCGGAGTGGAGAAGTTGTCACCGGTGGTGAGCAGCACCGCGTCATGGCTCGGGTTGGCGATGAGCCGGTTGGCGGCGGCCTCCAGCCCCGCCAGCATGCCGAGGCAACCCTGTTTGATCTCGACCGCCGGGATCGGGCGATCCACGGTGTTGTTGAGGATGTAATGCACGGCGGACCAGCCGTCGGGGCCCTGGTGGTGGGTGTAGCTGTGCAGTAGCGCACCGATATCGTCCGAATCGTGGCCGCATTCGGCCAAGGCGATGCGGGCCGCGCTGATCGCCAGATCCGGCGCCGGGGTGTCCGGGCTCACCACGCACGAGCGCATACCGGATGCGACGCGCTCGGCCTCGTCGTACCAGCCCGCGGCGACGGCGGATTCGGTGGAAATCGACTCGGGCAGGTAACTACCCACGCCGGCCAGATAGATATCCTCGGTTTGCATGCGGCCCAACTTTCTCGTGTCGCCGTGCTACACCTGGGATGCAACCATGCCGATGCGGGGAAATCGTGAGTAGTTGCTACTCAATTTCTGGGAGTCCGAAGCGCATTTTGCTCAATTGAGTAGCAATTGAGTAGCTGCCCGGCTGGCGTGGGCGTCGCGCGGGTGTTGTCCTAGGTCGTAGCATCCGAGGAGGATCGATGACCGTAATTCCCAAGGGCGATATAGCGGTTCGCAACCGTCCGGAAATCGGCGATTGGACCACGCCCGACGAACTCGCGCAATTACAGCGGGCACAGCTGCCGAGAATATTCGAGCGGGCCGCGCGGTCGCCGTTCTATGCCGCCCGATTCGAGCGCGACGGAACTCCGCGGGTGGTCGATGATTTCGCCGGTCTACCCCTCACGTCCAAACAGGATCTGCGCAATGCGTATCCGTTCGGAATGCTCGCGGTGCCCCGCGCGGAATTGGCGACCTATCACGAATCCAGCGGCACCTCCGGCGAGCCGACGGCCTCGTACTACACCGATGACGACTGGGCCGATCTCGCGGAGCGGTATGCCCGCAAGTGGGTCGGCATCACACCGGCGGACACCTTCCTGGTGCGCACGCCCTATGCGCTGGTGATCACCGGACATCTGGCGCAGGCTGCGGGGCGGTTGCGCGGTGCGACGGTGGTACCCGGCGATGCCCGCTCACTCGCACTGCCACTGGCCCGCATCGTCCGGCTCATGCACCGCCTGGATGTCTCGCTGACCTGGTGCAATCCGACCGAAGCCATGATGATCGCGGCGGCCGCCCGGGCGGCGGGGCTGCGACCCGAGCGCGACTTTCCGGCCCTGCGTGCGATGTTCGTCGCCGCCGAACCGATGACCGCGGCCCGCAAGCGGCGGCTGAGCGAGATCTGGGGCGGGGTGCACATCGTCGAGGAGTACGGCTCCACCGAAACCGGCACCATCGCGGGCGAATGTCCGGAGGGCAGGCTGCACCTGTGGGCCGATCGGGCCATCTTCGAGGTGTATTCGCCCGAGACCGGCACACTGTCCGATACCGGATGCGGGCAGCTGGTGGTGACGCCACTGTACCGCGCTGCCATGCCGTTGCTGCGTTACAACCTCGCCGACGATGTCGAGGTACGCCATGAAGCCTGCGCCTGCGGGTGGCGGCTGCCGACGGTTCGGGTTTTCGGCCGCACGGCGTTCGGATATCCGGTCGGCGGGGTGACGGTGCGGCAGAACGATCTGGAGGAAATGATTTTCCAACTGCCGCTGGCGTACGAGGTCGGCTTCTGGCGCGCGCGGGCCGAAACCGATGTGCTGCGAGTGGAATTCGAAGCGCCCGATGGTGTGCGCGACCGTGCCGCGGTGGAGTTGGCCGCGGCGATCGATCGGACACTCGGCGTCCGGCATGCCATTACGGCCCTGCCGGTCGGCAGCCTGGTGCCCGCCGAGGCATTGACCACGCAGCGCGACATCCTCAAGGCCCGCTATCTGTTCGGACCGGACGAGTCCTGGGATAAGGCACTCATGTATCAGTGACGCGGCCGATCACCGCCGCGTCCACCCGGACTCGTTCCGGGACAACACCTTCGCGTGCCTGCGCCGGGCGGTCTGCGGATCGCCGGTGCGGGCACCGCCGTTCGCACAATCGGTGAGGACCTTCTCGTGTACGAGCCCACTGCCCCTGTGACCACAACCGCCGACGACACCACCGCCGACGACCGGATCGCCGTCGTCGGGCTCGGCTGCCGCTTCGCTCCCGATCTGGGTTCACCGGACGAACTCTGGCAATTCCTGCTCGACAAGCGGTGCGCGGCCGACGCCGTACCCGAGGATCGGTGGGCGGCCCAGCGCGCCCACTCGCGCGAACACGCCGCGGTGCTCACGCGCGTCACTCCGCGCGGCGCATTCCTCACCGATATCGCCGGATTCGACGGCCGGTTCTTCGGTATCTCCGCCACCGAGGCCCGCCAGCTCGACCCCCAGCAGCGGATCGCGCTCGAAGTGGCTTGGGAAGCCTTGGAGCACGCCGGAATTCCACCGCACACATTGGCGGGGACCGATGCGTCGGTATTCATGGGCGTCGGCGCCGACGACTATGGCCGCAGGCTGCTGGAAGAGCTGCCGGAAGTCGAGGCGTGGACGGGTATCGGCGCCGCACCGTGCGCGGTGGCCAACCGCATCTCGTACACGCTGGACCTGCGCGGGGCCAGTCTCACCGTGGATACCGCCTGTTCCTCCTCGCTGGTGGCGCTGCACCAAGCCTGCGCCGCACTGCTGCGGCACGAGACGCCGCTCGCACTGGCGGGCGGGGTAATGGTAATGGCGGGCCCCGGGCTGACCACGGTGCTCGATCAGGCGGGCGCCATCTCCAAGGACGGACGCTCCAAGCCCTTCGATGCCGCGGCCGACGGATACGGACGCGGCGAGGGATGCGGCATCGTCGTGCTGAAGCGACTCTCGGACGCGCGGCTCGACAATGATCGGGTGCTGGCGGTGATCCGCGGCAGCGCGGTCCATCAGGACGGACGCACCGAAGGCATTATGGCGCCGTCCAGTTCGGCGCAGGAGCACCTGCTGCGCCGGGCATATGCCGCTGCCGGGGTCGATCCGCGCGAGGTGGACTACGTCGAGGCGCATGGCACGGGCACGAAGGTCGGCGACCCGATCGAGGCGGCGGCACTCGCCGCGGTGCTCGGACGTCGGGCCGACGGAGCCGCACCGTGTCTCATCGGTTCGGTGAAGGGGAATATCGGGCACACCGAGGCGGCGGCCGGGATCGCGGGGGTCATCAAGACCGTGCTCGCGCTGACGCGGCAGATCATTCCGCCGACCGTTGTGGTCTCCGGACCCAGGGCCGAAATCCCCTGGCACGATAATGGTTTGCGGGTGGTCACCGAGGCCGTGCCGTGGCCGCGGGTGGACCGGCCGCGCACGGCGGGTGTCGCGAGCTACGGCTACGGCGGGACGATCGCGCATGTCGTACTGGAAGAAGCGCCGCGGCACGGTGCCGGTGCGGGGCAACCCGGCATCGAGATCGCACCGGAGCCGGTGCGGCACAACCGATCCTGGATCTATCCGATTTCCTCGGCGACGCGGGCCGGGCTCGCCGCCCAGGCGGCGCGCTTGCTGCCTCTCGCCGAATCCGCCGAACTCGGCGATCTCGGACATACGCTGGCACGCCAGCGCGGACATCTCACGGTCCGCGCGGGTGTCGTCGCCGCCGATCGCGCCGAACTCGTCACCGGGCTGACCGCACTGGCCACGGGCGGCACCGAACGGTCGGTCGCCGTCGGAGAGCTGATCGGACACCAGGGCGATCCGGTGTGGGTCTTTTCCGGGCACGGCGCGCAGTGGTTGGGTATGGGCCGGGGATTGCTCTGTGCCGAACCGGTTTTCGCGGAAGTGATCGATCGGATCGGGCCGATCTATCGCGAGGAGATGGGGCTGACGCCGCGCCGGGTGCTGGAGAGCGGCCGATTCGACTCGGTGGATGTCATCCAGGCCATGCTGGTCGCCGTGCAGCTCGGACTGGCGGCGGTCTGGCGGCGCTACGGTGTGCGTCCGGGCGCGATTATCGGACATTCCGTCGGCGAGATCGCCGCCGCGGTGACCGCGGACGTGCTGACCGAGGCCGAGGGCGCACTGCTGGCCTGCCGCCGTTCCAATCTGCTGCGCAAGGTGGCGGGCAATGGCGCCATGATCATGGTCGACCAGCCGTTCGACGATGTGCTCACGCAGCTGGGTACGCGCACCGATGCGGAGGCGGCGATCTGCGCGGCGCCATCCTCGACCGTGGTGGCGGGCGAGGTCGACGCCATCGACGAGCTCGCCGCAGCCTGGCCCGAACTCGGCTGGACCATCCGCCGAGTCGATTCCGATGTCGCCTTCCACACCAGCCAGATGGAGCCGCTGGCCGCCGATCTCGCGATCGCCGTCGCCGATCTCGCCCCCTCCCCTGCCGCCGTACCGCGCTACGTCACGGCGGTGGACGACCCGCGCTCGGCACCGCCGCAGGACGCCGGATACTGGGCCACGAATCTGCGTGCGCCGGTGCGCTTCCACCAGGCCGTCGCGGCCGCGATCGCCGACGGGCACCGGGTCTTCGTCGAGGTTTCCGCGCACCCGGTGGTGAGCCATTCGATCCTGGAAACCCTGTCCGCCAACGGAATCGATGACGGGCTCGTCCTCCCGACCCTGCGGCGCAATACCGCCGAACAGGCGACCCTGCTGCGTTCGCTCGCCGCCCTGCATTGCCGCGGCATCGACATCGACTGGTCGGCGGCCGCACCCGCCGGTCGGCTGCTGGATCTGCCCACGAATGCCTGGCAACACCAGCGGCATTGGGTCGACGGTCCGCCGCGCGTCGAATCTCCCGTCGATACCCTGCTCGGCGCATACAGCGCGGTCCACGGCACCTCGGTCCGACTGTGGCGGACCACCCTCGACTTCCGTACCCGCCCGTATCCACGTCGGCATCCCGTACTCGGGACCGAAATCACCCCGGCCGCCGTGCTGCTGAACACCCTGGGCACCGCCGGAAGCACCACCGAACTGGTGGCGGTCCAGCTGAAACAGCCGGTGGTGGTACCCGATCCGGCGCAGACCCGCGAGCTCCAGGTCGTCCGCGACGGCACCGCCCTGCGTATCGTCTCGCGCCCCCTCGGCGCGGACGACACCGCATGGGCGACTCACACTCTGGCGCGTATCGGATCGGCTTCCGCCTCGGACCACCGATCCGTGCTCGACAATGCTGCGACCCGAGCCAACTCATCGCTCGACCCGAATTTCGTCGTCGATCGCCTGGCGGAACTGGGCGTTGCGGATATGGGTTATCCGTGGCAGATCGAGACCCTCCGGCAGGGCGAGACCACCCTGTTCGCCACCGCCACCGCTGATCTCGACCGCAGCTGGGCCGCCGTCCTCGACGCCGCCCTGTCGATGGCATCGGTCATCTTCCCCGGTCCCGCCACGCTGCGCATGCCCGCCCAGATCGACCGCGTCACCCTGACCGGCCCCGCACCGCGGCGCGCCGATATCGCCGTCCAACTCCACCCCGACCAGCCGACAACCGTTGATGTCGTTGTCGCTGGCGATGATTCGACGGCAATACTCATCGGACTGCGCTACGCCGAACTCACCGCCACTCCCGGCGCATCCGATGACCTCCACCTGCCCGTGACCCGCTTCGACCTCAGTTGGCAGCCCGTGGCCGACACCTCGCCGATCGCCGACACCTCGATCGTCGTGGTCGAATCCGCGGACGACACCAGGCTGGTCGATGCCGGACGCGGTGCGAACGTGGTATTCGCACCGCCGGTGGGGACGCCGTTCGACGCTGCCGCGACATTCGCCGCCGTCGTGCGACGAGTGGGCGCGGTTCCGGCGGAGCGACGGCCGCGATTGTGGGCATTGACGCGCGGGGTCCGCGAAGGCGATACCGCACAGGCACCCTTGTGGGGCATGGGTCGGGTTGCCGCGAGTGAGCATCCGGACTTCTTCCGGGCGGTCATCGATGTGTCCGCCGATGACGATCCGAATACGGTGACACGCAGGGTTATCGAAGCCGGTATCGCCGATCCGGTGGTCTCGGTTCGCGACGGCGAGGTCTTCGGACAGCGGATCGTGGCGGCCGAGCGCGAGCGGGATGCGGCCTTCGCCTGCCGTCCCGACGGAACCTATCTGATCACCGGCGGACTGGGAGCGCTCGGCCTGCTGGTCGCCGAACATCTGGCCGAGCGCGGAGCCCGACGCATCGTGCTGCTCGGGCGGCGGCCGCTGCCGTCCAGGGCCGAATGGTCCGATCACGACGAGCGGGTGACCGTGGTGCGGCGGCTGGAGAATGCCGGTGTGACCGTGCGGACCATCGCGGTCGATATCACCGATCGCGCGGCCACCGAATCCGCACTCACCGCATTGGATCTGCCGCCGGTGCGCGGTGTCGTCCATGCGGCGGGCACGGTGGACAGCGCGATGCTGCCCGACCTCGATCCCGAGGTGCTGCGAAAGGTCATGTGCCCCAAGGTGTATGGCGCGCGGGTGCTGCACGAACTGTTCCCACCCGGGAGCATCGATTTCCTCGTGCTGTTCTCCTCGGCCGGTCCACTGCTGGGACTGCCCGGCCAGGCCGCGTACGCCGCCGCCAACTCATGCCTGGACGCGCTCGCGGTGCAGCGCCGTCGCGCCGGCCATCGGGACACTGTGAGCCTGGCCTGGACCAGCTGGCGCGGCTTGGGCATGTCCACCTCGGCGGCCGCGACCGATCTCGAACTGGCCGCCCGCGGCACCGCCGATCTGACGGCCGAGCAGGCGCTCACGATCCTCGACGACGCCTTGGCCCACGCGAATTCCCCGGTGCAGGTCGCGCTGACCGTGCTCCGCGACCATCATGGCCCGCGCCCGGCGCTGCTGGATGAGCTGGTCCTGGAAACCTCCGAAACCGAATCCGCCGAACCGGATTGGGCCGAGCTGTCCGGTTCCGAACTGACCGACTACCTCCTCGATCTGGTCAGCACCCGCACCGCCACCACGCTCGGCGCCGCACCGGACGATCTGAACCCGCACCGCCCCCTCACCGAATCCGGCATCGACTCCCTGCTCGCCACCGCCCTGCGCGCGAATCTCGAACGCCACCTCGGCATTCCGCTGCCCGCCACCCTGCTCTGGAACTACCCGACGATCACCGATATCGCCCGCTACCTCGAGGAGGTCCTGCGGTCCCGCTGACCCGGCTGCCACATCCGGCTACCTGGGCCCGCCGCCAACGCACCGAATGCGATGGCGGCGGGCCCATAGTCTTTTGATCAGCGACCGCTTCATGCGCGGCGACAACGCCTCTCCAAACGGCAAACCACGAACTCCGGCGCCACCCTGTTCCAGGCTGCCTCCGCCCGCGCCGCACGACCCGGCCGCGGCGAGGTTTTCGACGCCGACCACGGACCTCGGATACCTAACAGCTCGGCAACGCTGCAGGCAAAGGCGGAACGTTGCTCTGCTGCCGTGCGTTATCGAGGCGTCCGGTCGTGCCGGACGAGGTTATCGGCATTCGATTGGGGGCCAGCAGCCATGGCAGATCCGACTTTCGGCGTCGGGGGGATGATATTGGCGGCGATCGCCACAGGGTTCGGGAGTCGCCTCGGTGAGGAGGGCGCCGCCGAACTGGTGAGCCGTTGGCGGCGAGCGTACGAGCCGCCGGTGCCCGCATCCGCCGACCTCGGCTCGCGCACCGGGGAGAAACGGCACAATCTCGCGGGACCGGGCGTCGTCACCAGCGATGTCGATCTCACGGTCCGATACCACCGGCAGCGGTCCGGGCGCACCAGCTTGGCGGTGGTTGTGTCGCTCCATGTGCGGGAGAATCTCAGCGATTGCCTGATTGTGCCGATGATGCCCGGCGAGACCGCCAAGCTGACCGTGCCGCGCAACAACTACTTTGTCGTCGCACTGGTGATGTCGGTTCCCAATACGCTCGGCACGCCGCCCACGCTGTACGGAATCGGCACGGCCATCGGACAGATCTCGTCGAACGACACGACCCGGGCCAGCGTGACCACTAAAGATCCGACTGTCGAGCGCATGATTGCGCTCGGACTAATGACCCCGGATGGCTACAGCCAGTTGCGGATCGCCGGGGCACAATCTCAGCAGTTGCCCGCGGCGCCATCGGCTCAGGCAACGCACGCCACGGGTTATGCCTACGGAAATGCTCCGTACAGCAACGGCAACAACGGGCACGGCAATAGCGACCCTTGGCATGGCGTCGGAACCAGCTACGCAAATGCTCCGTACGACAACGGCAACAACGGGCACGGCAATAGCGACCCTTGGCATGGCGTCGGAACCAGCTACGCAAATGCTCCGTACAGCAACGGCAACAACGGGTACGGCTATGGCAACACTTGGCCTGGCGCCATCTGAAACGGCTACAGCGGCCGAATATCGCTATGTTCCAACCGATTTCGGCAATGGCTGCCTTGCATACGGTTACGGCCGTCCGGGATATGCCCAGGTCGTATCTCCTGATGACCTGAGCCATTCGACGACGAGGGCCAGGGCGAATCCGGCGCGGCAGGTCAGGGCCAACTTGTCGTAGCGAATGGTGACGGCCCGAACGCACGTCGTCCCGCCGACCCCGGATCGGTCGGCGGGACGACTGCGTCGGAAGGTCAGCTGAGTGCCCCGACCTTCCATTCGGTGGCGCGGCGGCGCTGTGCCCAGAACGCCGCGTAACGGCCATCGGCGCCCAACAGGTCGTCGTGCGTACCCGCCTCGACAATCGTGCCATTGTCCAGGAACAGGATCTGGTCCGCGGCCGCGACGGTATTGAGGCGGTGCGCGATCACCAGCACCGTCCGGTCCGCGGTCAGCGCGCTCAGCGCCTGCTGCACGGCCTGTTCGTTCTCCGGGTCCAGCGCTGCCGTCGCCTCGTCCAGCAGCACGATCGGGGCGTCCTTCAGGATGGCGCGGGCGATCGAAACTCGTTGCCGCTCACCGCCCGAGAGACGGGAACCGCCCTCGCCGACCGTGGTGGCCCAGCCCTCGGGGAGGCGTTCGACGATCTCGTCGACTCGGGCGGCGGCAGCAGCCGCACGGACTTCGGCATCGGTGGCGCCGGGGCGACCGAGCCGGAGGTTCTCCTCGATGGTGTCCTCGAACAAGTAGACGTCCTGGAAGACAATCGAAATGCGCGACATCAGCTCGGCCGGGTCGATCTGGCGCACATCCACCTCACCGATCTGCACGCTACCGTCGTCGACATCCCAGAATCGGGCGATCAAGCGGGCGATGGTGGTTTTGCCGGATCCGGACGGCCCGACCAGCGCGGTGACCCGGCCGGCCGGAGCGGTGAACGAAACATCGTGCAGCACAGTGGATTCGCCGTAGCCGAAGCCGACCGATTCGAAGCGCACCGCATTGCCCTGCGGCACCCGGGCCTGCAACGGCTCGGGCAGCGGCCGTTCGACGACCAGCTCGCGCACCCGGTCCAGCGCGGATTCCGCCGTGCGCAAGGTGGATCCGAGGATGGCGAATTCGGCGATCGGCTCGGTGAACCGCACCGCAAGCACCAGCACCGCCAGCAGGGTCGGCACCTCGAGGCTGCCGCCGAGGGCCAGATAGGTGCCGTACACCAGGATCGTGGTGAATGCGGCCTGCACGATCAGGGTGAAGCCGACCAGCCCGGGCACACCGGTGACGAGTACCTTGCGCGACGTCTCATATTGGGTGCGCAGTGTGTCATCCAGCGTCTCCGCGCCGCGGCCGAATACCCGCAGCACCGGCTGCAGCTGCGCGAATTCCACCACCCGCCCGCCGGTTTCGGCATTGGCCGCGGTGCGCAGCTCGTCGGCGGTCCGGCTCAGCGACACACTCCAGCGATAGACCGCGATGATGACCGGAATGGTCAGCGTCGCGGCCAGCGCCAGTCGCCAATCGAAGACGTACATCAGCACGACGACCGTCACCGGCGTGACGAATGTGGTCACCATCGGCCGCAGCAGATGCGCCGGTACACCCATGATGTCCATGACACTCTTGGTGGCCAACTGCCCCAGCTGCCCCACCCGTTCGGGCCCGAACCAGCCCAGCGGCAGCCCGGCCACCGTGTCACCGATGCGCGTGTGCAGCGTCTTCGCCAGTGCCGCACCGACCTGCGCGCCGATACCCATGCTGACGTAGTACGCCAGTGCGTACAGCGCGGCCACCCCGAACAGGGTCCACAGCCACGGCCACACCGAATCCGGATCCGAACCCAGCAGCGCCTGCAGAATCGGCACCAGCAGCGCGAAGGCCAGACCTTGCAGCACCGCGCCGATCACCAGGACCGCGAGCATTTTGCGCAGCGCCGCCCCTTGTTCCGGGCCGACCACCGCGAGCAGTTTCCGAATCATGCCCCGGTCCTTTCCATCTGCCGGTTCCGCCAGCCCCCGGCATTCTCGTGCGCCCGCCACATCCGGGCGTAGCGGCCCTCGGCGGCAAGCAATTCGGTATGGGTCCCGCGCTCGGCGATCGCGCCGTTGTCGAGCACCACGATCTGGTCGGCCTCGACGACGGTGGCGAGTCGGTGCGCGATCATCAGCACGGTCTTGGCACCGGTCAGTGCCGACAGCGCGTCCTGCACCTCGGCCTCGGACTGTGGATCGACGTAGGCCGCGGCCTCGTCGAGCACGATGATCGGGGCATCGGCCAGCAGAGCCCGTGCGATCGAAAGCCGCTGTGCCTGACCGCCGGACAGCCGCGCGTCGTCCCCGATGACCGAGTCGTATCCGCGCGGCAGCGCCAGGATCTCGTCGTGGATGCGGGCCGTCCGCGCGGCGGTGTGCACCTCGAATTCCGACGCGTCGGGCCGGGCCATTCGGATATTCGCCGCGATCGAATCCTGCGCCAGCCGCACATCCTGGAATACGAACGCCACGCGACGATACAGCTCCTGGGGCGCCATCTCGCGGATGTCCACACCACCGACGCTGACCGCCCCGCCGGTGACATCCTGGAATCGCGGCAGCAGCGTGGCCAGGGTGCTCTTACCGGATCCGGACGGGCCCACCAGCGCGGTCACCGTGCCCACCGGCAACTCCAGGTCGATGCCGCTGAGCACCTCCGTCTCACCGTCATATGAGCACGACACCTCGGCGAAGCGAACGGCGTTGCCGCTGGGCAACTTCGGGGAGTCGACCACCGGAAGGGGTGCGGTGTCCAGCACCTCGGTGACCCGCGCCGCCGCCTCCTTGGCGAAGCGCAGTTCATAGCTCGCATAGAACAGTGCCAGGATCGGCGCGGTGAGTCCGACCCCGAGTAGCGCGAACGGCAGCAGATCCGCGGCGGCCAACCAGCCCCGGGTGACGAACCAGGCCCCGCCACCGAGCACCGTCGCCAGCACCGCGATCGGCGAGAGCACGATCTCGGCCGCGGTTTTGGAGATGAGCGTCGACTTCACCCAACCCAGGAAGAAGTCCGCGAAATCGCTTGCGGCGCTGGCGTATCGGCCGTGCGCGCGTTTGGCCTGACCGAAGGTCTTGACCACGGCGATGCCTTGCACGAATTCGACTGCGCTGCCGTTGATCCGGCCCATCGCCCGGTCGTATTCGGGCAGGTGCTTACCCATTCCGGCCATGGTGACGCTGTACAGACTCAGCCCGATCACCAGCGGAGCAATGGTCACCAAGGTCATCTTCCAGTCCACCCAGAACAGGTAGATCAACGCGGTGACCGGCAGCACCACGGCGGAGGTCAGCTCCAGCACAGAGTGCGCGACCAGGTGGTGCATCGCCGCCACATCATCCTGCACGATCTTCTTGACCGTGCCGGAGTTGTGCCCGGAGAACCAGCTCATCGGCACCTCGCCGAGCCTGCGCACCAGCCGTCGGCGGATGTCGAGGGCCAGCTCGCCGTCGGCGAAGTGGGTGAGCGCGCCCGCGGCCAGCAGGAAGATCAGCCGCACCAGCAGCGCGCCCGCGGCGACGGCGGTCAGCGTCCACGCCTGCCGGGTCCGATCGGGCCCGTTCTCGAGCAGCACCCGCCCCAGCTCGGCAACGGCGATGAAGGGCACCACCGCGGCAACGGACGAAATGGCTTGGGCGGCAACGGCTAGACGCACGCGAGCGCGGATAGGACGGAGCAGTTCGCCGAGAGCGGATCGTTCCGCGGCCATGGCGGAAACCTCCAATTTCGAGGGTCAGGAGTTCCTTGAGGAAAGATTAGTGATCACTAACAAACTAGTCAACGGCCGGAGGTGAGATCGAGCCTGCTGTGGATGCCGAGTTTGCTGTAGATACGGTGCAGGTGGTTCTCGACCGTGCGGACGGAGATGAACAGGAGCACTGCGATCTCACGATTGGACTTACCGTCGGCCGCCAGTTCGGCGATCACGGACTCGCGGCGGGTCAGCCGCGGATCGGTCTCCCGCAAACGCGCCGGATGGTGCGCGGTTCTGCTGGTCGGGTATGTGGTCGGCGCGGACATCGCGGTACTCCTGTCAGTAGCCGGTCAGGCGAAAGCGACCGGCGCGGGCAGGTGCCCGTGCCGGACGAAAAACGAGGCGTAGGTGCCGAAGAGCCGCTCGTCGATATTCGGGCACTCGATCCCGGTGCTGTCGAGCAGGCGGCGCGTGAGATGGTCGGTGAACAGCAGCGGTTCCTGCCGCTCCATCAGCATGGTGGTCCGGATCAGCGGGAACATCGCATTGGTGACATCGGCCGAGATGGCCTTGAGCCACTTGATGATGCTGACCTCTTTGATCTCGAATCCGGCCGAGCGGATGAAACCGAGAATGGTCTCGGAATCGATCGCCGCGGGTCCGATCTGGTGGTAGATCCCGCCGAGCGCGGCATCCTGGGCGGTGACCCCGGCGATGGCCGCGCACACGTAGTCGACCGGAACCAGATTCATCTTCAGCCGGAAGTTGCGCGGATATACCCCGGCCTGGATGGAGCCGGTGATGAAGCGCCAGACGAAGTCGTTCTTCTGGCAGGCGCCGGATTTCGAGTCACCCCACACCTGTGCGGGCCGGTGCATGGTGATCGGCACACCACGCCGATCGGCCTCCAGAATCAGCTGCTCGGCAACCCATTTGCTCTTGGTGTATCCGAGCGGCATATCCGCGGCGGGTCCGGTGGGATCCGATTCGCCGCGCGGATCCGAATCCGCGTCCCCGGCGAAGACGCCGAGCGTGGACACATGGTGCAGGGGCGCGGTCGCGGCGCAGGCGAAGCGCAACATCTCGTGGGTGCCCGCGATGGTCTGCTTGCGCAGCCACTTGTAGGGCGTGAGGAAGTTGACCTTCGCCGCGGTGTGGTAGCTGGCCTCGACCCGATCCGCGAGCTCGGCGTAATCGCCGTCGGATAGTCCGAACTTGGGCAGCGTCACATCACCGGGCACCACCCGGATCCGGTCGGTGGCAATGGTTTCGGCCAGCTCGTAGATGTCCAGGTTGGCGGTCAACCGCGCCAGGGCGCTGTCGACGTCGGCCGCGCGCACCAGGCAGTGCACGGTCCGTCCCCGGTCCAGCAGTTCCTTCA
Organism: Nocardia sp. CA-119907; assembly: GCF_050955995.1. NCBI lineage: Bacteria > Bacillati > Actinomycetota > Actinomycetes > Mycobacteriales > Nocardiaceae > Nocardia > Nocardia sp. CA-119907. The sequence continues at coordinate 4,185,129 of NZ_CP192091.1, read as the reverse complement.
GCAGGAACACTCCGAGGAAGCCGGTTGCGCCGGTGAGGAATACGTCTCGCACCGAGGCCGCGCGCACCGCGGGAGTGAAGCCCTGGATATCGGCGGCCAGTTCGGTGTCGGCGGCCAACTGTTCGGCCGCGCCCTCGATTTCGAGCGATGTCATGACGATGCGTCCAATCCGGGTCGGGTCGGGTCGATGGCGGCGGCGGCCTGCTCGATCGCGCCGCGCAGCAGGAACAGCGCCTCCGCGACATCGTCGGAGGTGGCGATGATCGGCGGGATCAGCCGCAGCACTTCGGGTCGGCTCAGGCAGGTGGACACGACCAGGCCGCGCTGTGCGAGCCCGACCTGTACCTCACCGGCGAACTCGGGTGAACAGAAGTCCAGCCCCCACAGCAGGCCCCGCCCGCGCACCGCGGTGACGACGGTGTCGTGGTCGGCGACCAGCAGCGCCAGCCCCTCGGCCATTTCGCGCGCGATCCGAACCCCGTCGGCGACATGGGCTTCGATGGTGGCCAGCGCCGGGGCCACGGCCGAGACGCCGAGCGGATATCCGCTGAAGGTGGCGGTGTGCAGCACCGGATCCCCGGTCAGCGGGGCGTACAGCGCCTCGGTGCAGACCAGTGCCGAGACCGGCACCACACCGCCGCCGATCGCCTTGCCGAGCAGCACCGCGTCCACCGGCAACCCGTGCGCCAGGGCGACCGAGCGGTCACCGCAGCGGCGCAATCCGACCTGGATCTCGTCGGCGATGACGAATGCTCCGTGCGCGTGCGCGTCGGCACACCAGCGCGACAGGATCGCCGGATCCAGCAGCGTAACCCCGTTCTCCCCCTGCACCGGCTCGAAAATCAGTGCGGCGACGCGGTTTTCGGCCAGTGCACGGGAAACCGCGTCCGGGTCGGAAGGATCGATGTGCACGGTGTTGCCGAGCACTGGAGCCAAATTGCCCTTGAACCGCTCGTGGTGGGTGAGCGCCAGCGCAGCCAGTGTTTTGCCGTGGTAGGCGCCCTCGACCGCGAGTACCGTGCTGCGGCCGGTGGCCAGCCGGGCCAGCTTGGTGGCCGCCTCGACGGCGTCGGCACCGCTCAAGCCGAAGTACACCTTGGACAGTTCCGGCGCATCATCACCGCCGAACTCGGCGGCGGCCAGATATTCCACTACAGCCTCGGCGGCCTGCCCGGGCAGCGGGTTCAGCACCGACCTGGTCGAGGTCGGCATCCGATCCAGCTGTGCACGGACCGCCTCGACCACCGCGGCATTGCGGTGACCGAGCAGCGCGACGGCATAGGAACCGAAGTCCAGCACGGTGCGCCCGTCGGACAGGGTTACCCGGCTGCCGCTGGCCGAATCCTCGACGGCACCCTGACCGGTGAATTTGCCGGCCAGCGCCATCGACGGCGAGAAGTGGCGCTTGACCTGTTTGAAGGTGGCCTTCGCAATATCCTTGGCACCGCGAGTCTTGATGTCGCTCATGGCAATTCCCTCACCGTGCGGCCCGGGTGACGATCGAGTTCGCATAGCCTTCCAGCGCCGTGGCGATGGCCGGATGGATCATCTCGGCGACCAGCGGCAGCCCGATATCGAATTCGACATTGAGCTCCAGTTCGCCGCCCGCGCCGTCCTCGTGGAGCTGCCAGTAGCCGTGGTAGCTCTGCAGATCACCATCGGTCTGCCGGAATTCGATGCGATGCCGCTCGGCATCGATCAGATCCTCCTGCTCCCACTCCATTTCGGAGCCCTTGAGCTCGACGACCCAACTGCTCGTGCGGCGCGGACCGTCTTCCTCGAGGATTTCCACCTCGTTGACCCCGCCCATGTAGTCGGGGAAGGACTCACAGTCGAGCAGCACCTCCCAGACGTCCGCGGGTGCGGCCGTCTGGTGCCGCGAATTCATCGAGTACACAATGTGTCCTTCCAGGGTGTTACGTCCGAGATAGTGGTCAGGCTGTGGTCTCGCCGCTGGCCCGCAATTGGAACTGCCAGTGCGAGAAGAGTTTCCGGTCGCGGTGCAGGTCCAGCAGCACCGTCATGACGCGGTCCACGACGACCGCGTCGGTGACCGGGTCCGCCGGATGGAAGCCGCGCCAGATGCGCTCCAGGCACAGCAGCAGCACCGCACCGTCCGGGAACGGCGGAGCCAGCACCGCTGCCGAACGCACGACCAGGTGGATCAGTGCGGCGGCCGCGTGCAGTGCGCAATATTGTTCGGCGAGCCGGTAGATTTCGGCGGAGGCGCCGTAGCCGCGGCCGAGGGTCTGCTTGGCCCGCTGCTGTTCGAGCAGGATTCGGTCCAGTTCACCGAGTAGCCGTTCGGCGAGGTCGGCCGATTGTTCGAACCAGCTCCGCTGCTCACCTTCGCGGGTTCCGGCGAGTGCGCGCAGATCCGCGATCGCCTGCGGCAGAGCCAGTATGGCGGCATCACCGGCCCGGCTGAACAGCTGCTGCTGGGCGGGCTGCCACTCGTCGAGCTTCGCGTCGAGATCGTAGCTGCGCGCGACCTTGTCCGCCGCGGCGGACCGCTGTTCGACGGTCGCGGAATTGGCCGCGCTCAGGATCTGCTCGAGCTGCGCGCCAACGGATTTCAGATTCACCACGGTATTGCCGTCGGCGAATACCGACACCACGATATCGCGCAGCATCTTCTGGAAGATCGCGTAGTGCGGGTGGTCGCGCAGGTACAGCCGGGCGCCCAGCACCTCCGACAGCTGGGTCATGGTGCGCTCGAGCGAGGTCGGCACGAAATATTTGACGATGGCGGAATCGACCGCGATCTGCTCGGGCGTGGCCTGCAGTCCGCGCACGGCGCCGGTGGCCACCGCTTCGGACAGCAGCAGATCGGCGAAGCTCTCGGCGATCTGGCGGCGGGTATAGGGAAAGTCGACGACCTTCTGCCCGAAGATCTCCCGCGTCACGATGAAGTCGCAGGTGACCCGCAACGCGGTATCGACCGCACCGAGCGCCAGCCCGCTGATCGTGGTGCGCGCCACCTGGGCGCTTTTGAGCACCATCTCCAGGCCCTGGCCCTCGGCGCCGATGCGATGGCTGTCGGGGACGAAGAACTTCTCCAGCTGGATGCCGCTGAGATCGAGCGCGCGCAGCCCGTGCAGCCGCTCATTGGGCAGCTCCCGCACCGCGCCCGCAGGGCCGAGCCGCTTTTCGACCAGGAAGATGGACCAGTCGCCCGGTCCGCCGCGTTCGCCGGTGCGGGCGTGCACGGTCACCATATCGGCCAGGGTGGCATTGCCGATGAGGTATTTCTCCCCCGTCAGCAGATAGCCGCCGTCCACCTTCTCGGCCCGCATCTCATTCGAGAGCACATCGCTGCCGTGGGCGCGCTCGGACAGCCCCCACGCCAGCTTGGCGCCATTGTTGATCTGCGATACCAGCCGGGTCCGCTGCTCATCGGTGCCCGCGATCCAGGTGGGCATGAATGCCAGGTCGGTGAGCATCAGGGCGGCGGCGGTGGTGGGGTCGCGGCGGGCGACCAGGCGCAGCAGCGAAAATCCGGTCTCGACGTCACCGGCGCGGCCACCCCACTTGGCGGGCAGGCAGTATTCGTGCAGTGCCCAGCGCTGCAGCAGGCCGAGCAGATCGTGTGGGAACTCCTCGAGCTCGTCACAGCGCAGAATGCGCTGGAACGACATCTGATTCGCGGGATCGTGCGGATCGCCGAGGTAGCGTTCCAGCTCCTCGGCCAGCTCTGTCACGTACTGCACGGTCATGACGGTTCGGTTCCTTCCTCGGTGGCGAGCGGGAGCGGCCGCGCGGTGAACAGCCGACGGTCCCGGTGTAGCCGGGCGATCACGTCGAATGCGTTGTCCGCCAGCGCCATCGGCAATCGGGCGGTACGGCAGTCGGCTCGGTCGAGCAGTAATGCCAGTGCCGGGAGCAGCCAGTCGACCGATCCCGGGGTGGTGCCGTAGAGCGACCGGGCCCGGTTGAACCACCACAGCTGGACACACGCCGCAGCGGTGTGCAGGTAGGCGATGCGCAGGGCGAGATCCACTGTCGCGGTAGCGCGTTCGGAGGTGGACAGCTCGGTCAGACCGGTAATGTCGGCGCGCGCCGCCGCCAGCGCCTGCTCCAGCCGGTCGACCAGATCCAAAGCCCGGCCGGTGCACGGACGGGCCGCGCCGAGCACGGCGCGCATACCCGCCGCGGCCACCGGGAATCCGCCGGTGACGACCTCGAGCCCGCGCGCCGACAACGTCAGGTTGGTGAAATCCAGCGGGGGCAGGGTGGCGTCGAGATCAAAAGTGTCCGAGAGCAATTCGAGCGCGCCGTCCTGCGCCGCGGTGAAACCGGCTTCGACGAACCGGCCCAACTGCATGGCGACCAACCGGAGATTCGCGGTGGGGCTGGTATCGAAGTAGCGAACCACCGCATTATCGGCGCGCAGCACGTCGAAGGCGCCCTCGGGCCCCTCACGCAGTACGCCGCGGGTGCCGAGCACATCCGCACAGCGCGTGAACGCCTCGGTGGACAGCTCGGTGAGCACCGCTTTGAGCAGGCCGGACCACAGGCTCTGCGCCGCGGGGAAGGTGTGCATCGCACGCGCACAGGCCAGTGCGGCCGCATCGCTGGCCAGCAAGGCCCCCGCGGCCGTACCCAATTCGCGTCGGTTGAGCGCATGCTCGCCGACCGGGCGGCCCGCGACCACATGGCGCCCGGCGAACTCGAGGGTGAGCCGCAGCGCCGAATCGACCGCCGCCAGGTTGGCGCCCACGCTGGTGGCCCGGACCACCTGCATGGCGCGCATCGCGGTCTCCATCCCCCGCCCGATCCGCCCGACGATCGCGTCGTCGGCCACCGGCAGATCGGTGAAGTGGAAATGCGCGAAATCGGTGCCGCGCATGCCCGCCGGACGCTGCAGCCGGTAGCGAGCCGAACTCTGCCGCAGGGGATCGTGCACCAGCGCCATCGAGTACGCGGCCGGACCACGTCCGCCGGTGTGCGCGATCACCAGCATGGCGCCGGCCCGCTTACCGAATCCGGTGAGCCATTTCTCGCCGTCGAGCAGCCAGCCGCCGGTCACCGGATCCGGGGTCAGCGCACAGGTATTGGCGAGCAGATCGCTGCCGTGCTCGGGCTCGGAGAAGGCGAATCCGATGGACTGGCCCGAACCCAACAGCCGCACCACCTGATCGCGCTGCTCGGGCGAACCGGCGAGCAGCACACACAGTGTCGCGGTGATGTCGATCATCGTGGCGGGCATGATGGTCAGATCACGTCGCGCGGCCACCCGCACCAGCATCAGGGTCTGGTCGTAGGTGATCAGATCGCCGCCGTACTCGGCCGGGATATAAGACATCCGCAGCAGCGGTCCGGCGATATCGGCGAGCCCATCGGGAAAGGCATCCCGTTCGGCGCGTGCCAGCATGGCCGCGAATCCGAACGAATTATCCAGTGCCCCTGGATCTCCCAACGCCGCCTCCAGGGCCGCCGCCGCCGGATACGGTCCGAGATCGGTGGCGGCGGCGCGGCTTTCCACGGTGGTCACCGCGCGCCCCCGGAGTCGTCGGCCAGCGGTGCCGGACGGTAGTCGGCGCAGCCGCGCGGCACCCGCACGCCGTTCACGGCCAGCTGCTGGATGCGGGTGGTGAAGGCCGCACCGTGCAGCAGATTCAGCGCCACATCGGCGACCCGGCGGTTCTCGGTGGCGGCCAGGTAAGAACCGCGCACCCATTCATTGAAGCTGCCCATGGCCGGACCGCACCAGATCTGGTAGTCCAGGCCGCGATCGGCCTCACCCACCACGGCCCAGCGCGAGGCCATGCCCAGGTACCAGCGGAAGACCAGGGCCATCTTGCGCTTCGGATCGTCGGCGGCCCGGGTCAGCTGGTCCGGATCGCGGCGGGTGAAGTAGGCGACCACGTCCTGCCAGACATCTTCCACCGAGCGGCGCAGGATCTGTTGTTCCAGCCGGGCCCGCTCGGCGATCGGCAGCACGTCCAGACCGTCGTAGGTGCGGTAGAGCTCGTAGAGCCGCTTCGCCCGCATCGCGAACATGCTGCCGTTCTTCAGCACCTGCAGCTCGACGCCCATTTCGAACATATCCGCCGCGGGCGCCATATCCACATCCGCGACGCCCGCCGCCGCCAGCAGATGCCGGACTTCGTCGGAAGTGCCCGCCTCCAAGCAGGATTGGTTGACCGAACCGGTGACCACATAGTCGGCGCCCATGGCGAAGGCGGCCGCGGCGGCCACCGGGGTGCCGATACCGCCGGCCGCGCCCACCCGAACCGCCACCGGATAACCCAGATCCTGCTGCACCTGGTCGCGGCGGCGCAGGATGGACGGGAACAGTGTGGTCAGCGGGCGGCGGTCGGTGTGGCCGCCGGAATCGGCCTCGGCGGTGATGTCATCGGCCAGCGGCACGAATTTGGCCAACTCGGCCTGTTCGGCGGTGATCAGCCCGCGACCGAGCAGATCGGAGACGATCGCGGCCGGTGCGGGACGCATGAACTTCTCCGCGACCTCGGCCCGGGATACCTTGGCGATCACCCGATTCGCGATGAGCACCCGCCCATCGCCGGTGCGTGCCAGTCCGGCCACCCGGTAGCGGACGATATGCGCGGTGACGTCCATGAACGCCGACGCCTCGACACAGCGCACCCCGTACTTCAGGAACAGCTCGACCGCGGCGCGTTCCAGCTCCTCCTCACTCGGGCTGTGAATCAGGTTGGCGGCGTAGGGCAATCCGGGAATCTCGGCCGCGAATCGCTGCAGCGCGGCCTCCACGCGTTCGGGCAGCAACCCGGCCGCGCCGAACGAGCCGAGACAACCGGACCGGGCCAGCGCGATCACGTAGTCCTCCGAGGCGATACCACCCGCCATCGCGCCACCCATGTAGGCGTAGCGGACGCCGTGGCAGGCGCGGAAGGCGGCGGAGCCGAGCTGATCGGCGGGCAGCGGGCCGATCGCGGCGATGACCGAGGCATCGTCATCGGGACGGGTGGTGCTCAGACCGGTGCCGTGCGCGGTACGCACCACGTAGACCGGCTGGTGCAGGGCGGTCAACGTCTCGTAGAAGCCGTCCTGGCTGTGGTGGACAATGGGATCGACGGCGTAATCCGCGGTATCCCGCTCAGTTCCGACAGTAATGCTCATCGTTCGTCCTCTCTGCGTTCGTGAACCTCTACGGCGACGTTGGCGAGTTCATAGATGCGCATTCCCGGCTTCCACACATTGGCGTCGGCGATCACCAGCACCCGATCGTCGGCTCGCCGCACCTCCTTGACGTGCAGGTCGAAGGTCATCGGGCCCTCGGTGCGCAGAATCTGTCCTCGGTATTTCCAGACCATTTCGACATCCAGCGGCATCGCGAACACCGGGTCGGTGAAGCCGTCGCCCGCACCGATCTCGATCGCGTAGACCTGCAGTGCCTGGATCAGTGCCTCCACGCCGAGCGAGCCGGGCATCACCGGGTCGCGATAGAAGTGGCATTCGAAATACCAGTCGTCGTGGTCGATTCGGCGCAAGCCGCGCAGATAGCCCTGCCCGTGCGTGCCGCCGTCATCGACGACGTCGACCTCGTCGATCAGCCGCAGATGTCCATCGGCCAGCCGCAGGCCGGGGCGGGTGAACCAGCTGTCTTCGGTGCGCACCGCCAGCGTGCGCACTCGGCCCGGCGCGAGTTCGCCCTGCTGATCGAGCCAGGGCGCCACGTATTTGGCATTGTCCAGGCCGATCTGATTACTGAGGGCCTCGGCGGTGTGATAACCGAACATGGACTCGCCGTGGTAGAACAGCTCGCCGTCGGCGAAGAGCTCGTAGCGGAATTTCTGCAGCGAGGTACCCGGCATGATCTGGTTGAACAGCATCGTCGTGTGCTGGCGAATGGTCTTGCCGCGCAGGTCGATCTGCTTGACGACGGTGGCCTTACCGTCCAGGTTGCGGATATTGAGTTCCTGATCGGGCGTGGCCAGGCTGGCGCCGAGGTAGTAGCCGAGCAGGATGGCGGCCTGCAGCGAGGACTCCATATAGACGCAGTTCGGCATGCCGGGGAAGGCGTTCTCGTGGAAGTACCAGGCCTCCGGCGGGCAGTCGTATTCGGTCTCCATGGTGGCCCCGGCTTTGAGCTCACCGCGCACACCGCCGAACTTCATGATGCGGTCGACGAATCGGAAGTCGCCGTTGGGGATATAGGGCGCCTTGCGGTCGGCGTAGATCTCGAACTCCGGGCCCATGGCGGTGGCCAGGTCGCCCTTCGCCGCGTGCGCCAGATGCAGTTCGTTGATGAACGCCGGTTGCCCCGCCGCATTGCGGCGGCCCAGAAACGCTGGCACACCGCCGGTTTCGGGCCGATACGGCGTGCCGGGCTTCTCCCGGACCTGAACGCCGAAGTTGCGCATGCTGATCATCGCCTTATCGCCGTCGTAGACGATGATGTCGGCGATGATCGTCGGACGCGGCAGCATGGTGATCTCGGTGATCTCCACGTGGTAGCGGATGCTGGCCTGTTTCGGGGTGATCTGGCCGCGCACCTTCACCTGGGTCTTCAGCCCCGGCACCGACTGGAATTCGGCATCGGGCAGGACCAGATGCAGGCCGAGGTAGAGCGCATAGGTCTGCAGCAACTGCACGCCGCCCTCGGCGACCAGGGATCCGGCCAGCACCGGGTCACCGGTGAAGTGGCACTTGAAGTACCAGCCCTCGGGGTCCAGGTATTTGACCGCGGTCAACTCGCCCAGGGCGCGCGGGCCGCCGAGCCGGTCGATCGCGGTGATCTCGTCGATCATCCGCAGCATCCGATCCGGCAGGCGCAGTGAGCGATTCGAGCCATCGGCGGTCTGGTCCCAGGCCGGACCGAAGACCTCGGCCGGACGTCCGGCGGCGAGCAGTTCGAGATCCGCCGCGGTCAGGGCGGTCCGGTCGGTGCGCGCGAGCGGCTTGAACCAGGTCTTGGTCATCGACTCGCGGCGCTTGCGATCGGCGGCATTGAAGACCACGCCGAGGGAATCCTCGAGTTCGGCGGCGGAGAAGAAGCCCGCGCAAGCATCCAGCAGCTCCAGGATGAGCACACCGTCGGCGAAGCACCGGTAGTTGAAGAAGAACAGCAGGCTGTCGCCGTTCCAGACGAAGCGGTCGATCTTGATCTCGTAGCGCAGGGTCTGGCCCTCGCGGGGCAGGCCGCCGTGGAAGACCAGTTCGCTGTCGAGCAGCCGGTAGACCTTCTCGCCCCTGTTGCGGAAGTCGATGCCGAGGTAGCTGACCAGCAGCAGGTCGCACTGCCCGGCCTCGATGGTGACCGCACAGGGCACCAGCCCGTCCACCGAGTACCAGGCACCCTTCGGCACGTCGTATTCGGTGGTTATCGCCGACGGCACGTATTCGCCGGTGGTGGCCCGCAATTCGGTGACCCGGGTGACGAAGTGGTAGGGCGGCTCGGGCAGTCGCACCCGCACCGGGTAGGTATCGATCTCGGCGAACTCCGGGCCGAAGACATTGGCCACCTTGCCGTTCGCGAATTCCAGCAGCGCCGCCTCATCCCAGATCACCGGGCGCTCCGGTTTCGCTGCGGCGGAGGGAAATTCGGTCGGCGGGGGCGCGAAGCCGCGTCCCGCCTCGAGGTCGTCCAGGCTGCGCTGTACCAGGGCGCCGTGGACGCGCAGGAAGGACCGGTGCGCCTGCGAGACGCTATGGCTCATCGGCCGCAGCACCAGGGCACGGGCGGTGTCGAGCGGATCGGCGACGCGAGCGATCGGCGCGGCGGCCGGGGCGCCGACCGGAACTGGTTGCGGTGCGGGCTGTTCGGCGGCAGCGCGACGGGGCAGGTACACGAACGGCTCTCCCTCGATGATGATCCGATCCGGATCCACGATGGGGACCGCGGGGATGACGGTGACCGGATCCACCGTCGTGTGCGCCGCCGCCTGCTTCGCCGCCGCCAGGATCGGGGCGGTGCCCGCGGCGACCCGGTCGACCACCGATTCCCCTCCGCAGGTCACCGCGATGCGGTACCTCGGCTGGGCGGCGCCGGCTTCGGGGGCCGGGAACAGCAGGTCGAGGCGCACGGCGACGCCGTGGCTGACCAGCCGGGCCAGCGCCTGTCCCAGCGCGATGCCGCTCGGGATGCCGCGCCGGTCGGCGGCGATGGCGATATGGTCGCGGCCGGTGAGTGTTTCACCGATCCAGCGGGTGCAGGTGGCGCCGGGGCCGACCTCGACGAACACCCGGAACCCGCGGTCGTAGGCGTTGTTCACCAGTCGGGCGAAGTCGACGGTGCTGCAGAGGGTTTCGGCGATCCGGTCGGCTATGACCGCGCGGTCGGACGGATCCACCCGGTCGTAGTCGTAGCTGGACAGCAGCTCCAGGCCCGCAGCCGGATGACCGAGCGGGTGGCTGTTGAGTCCGGCGAAGGCGGCGCGTTCGGATTCGACTGCGGCACAGTGCATAACGTGGTTCGCCGGCGCCTTGGCGGATTTGCAGCCGAGCCGGGTGATCAGTTCCCGCACCGCGGCCGGACTACCCGCGACCACGACCTCACCCGGGGTATTCACATGGGTCAGGTACACCCGGTCCAGGTCGGTCATGGCCGCGCGCACCGCATCGGCCGGGGCCAGCAGCACCTGGGTGGTCCAGACCTCGCGGTCGGCCAGCGCGTCCGGCAGCCCCCACTGCTTGCGGATCAGCCGTTTCGGGCCGCGCAACTGGTCGACGAACAGCGGCGAGTTCCGCAGCGCGGCGTCATCGCGCACCGCGGCGTCCCAGACGTCCATCGCGAAGAGCATGCTGCTCTCCCCCAGGCTGTAGCCGAAGCCACCGTCGGCCCGGATGCCGAGCGAATCCCGCAGCAGCCGCGTCGACAGCACCGCGGCATTGGTGCCGATCGCCAGCATGGTGGGAATCGACTCGATGAGCTCGCCCTCGTGCCGCATCAGCGCGGTCCGGTCGATCCCGCGCGGCGCACTCGGATACAGCGCCGAATGCTTGTATTCGGCCCACGGCTGTTCCGATTCCCGCTCGAAGGCCGCGAGCAGCGATGGGAACAGCGAGAACAATTCGCGTCCTGCTCCCGGGTAGGCGGTGAACGCGCCCGGGTAGACGAAGGCGATCCGGGCGTCCGGTCCCACCGGCCGCGCGGTGCAGAAGCTGCCCGCCGGGGTGGCCCATTCCCCGCCCGCCGCAATGGTTTCCGGCAGATATCGCGCGGCGGCCTCCAGTTCCTTGCGCAGCTTGACGCCATCCGCGGCAACCACGACCGCGGTGTAGGTCCCGGACCGCGAAGCGGCCACACATTCGCGCGCCAGCTCGACCGGATCCAGACCCGCATCCAGCGCATCGAGACATGCTTCGGCCCGCGTGGCCAGCGCCGCACCGGTATCACCGTGCAGCGGGATCAGCAGCGGTCCACCGCCGCCCACCCAGTCGGCGACCGGCGCAGGTGCACCAACAGACCCGTTGACAGCCGAAACCGAGTCATCCGAGGTTCGTTCCTCGGAATGCGGCAGGGCGGTGGGAGCCGCCGAGAGCAGGATATGGGCGGCACTCGCGCCGCTGATCGCGTGCACCGCGGCGATCCGGCGGCGGTCGCGTGCCATGGCGAGCCAGCTCGCCGCAGCGTCCAGCAGGTGCAGGGCGGACTCATCGAGTTCCGCGGCGTCATCGGCGATCCGGCGCAGCGCCGCGGGGGCCGGTGGCAGTTCGCGGTGGCGCAGGGCGAGGACAGCGCTGACGACGCCGGCGAGCACTCCGGCCTGCTGTGCGTCGCCGGTCAGGGCGACGTGATTGCCGAGGGCACAGCTCGCGATGTCACCTGCTCGCGCCGGGAAGATTTCGGACAGCGCCGTCAGGTGGTGGCCGGAGACCGAGCCGGCGAGTTCCAGGTAGCCGACGTCGTCGGGCGTGACACCGGTTGCCGCATAGCTCTTTTCGAGCGCTTCGCGCAGCCCGCGATCGCCGCGGTGCGTGGTGATGTGGTCGATGGTCACCGGATCGGCGCCATCGGAGCGGCGCAGCACCAGGGCGGCGGCACCATCACCGAGATCCGGGTGGTCGCCTTCGGCGAGGACGCTCCGGACCAGCGTATTCTCCACTCCGGCCGCCAGTTCCACGCCACCGACGAGAACCGCTTCCACGCTCGGATCGAGCAGCAGCAGGCCGGCCACCTCGAGGGCTCGGGCGCCACCGGTGGCATCGGCCGAGATGGTGAAGACGGGGCCGGTCAGGTTGTGCGCGGAGGCGATCCGGCTGGCCATGATGTTGCCGATATAGCTGAGCACCTCATTGGCGCCGATCCGATCGTGCACACCGGTCCGGACCGCGGCCTCCAGCCGGTCCAACTCCTCCGGCCCCAGTTCGATACCGGCCCTGGCACATTCGGCCCGCACCTGGGCTCCGATATCGAAGCGAGCGCGATGCGCGTGCGAACGCGGCTCCATCTCCATGGCCACCACCACCGCCACCCGGCGCCCGGCCTGGTCCCGCCCGCTGCCGGTCAGCCCGGCCTCGGCCAGGGCCTCCTCGGCGGCCTGGAAGAACAGCAGATGTTGCGGATTCATCTGCGCGAGTTCGGCCGGCGGCAGTCGATAGGCGCGGATATCCACCTCGACGCTGTCGACATAGCCCGCGGCCCGCTCGTCGGCGAGTTCGGCGATCCCCACCTGTTCCGTGCCGTACCAACGGCCTTCGGGCCGCTGCACCAGCGCGGGTTGTCCGGACCGGATGGTCCGCCGCAGGGCGTTCGTCCCGGCCACCGCACCGATCCGAATTCCCATTCCGGACACCGACATTCGAGGCAGCTCGACACTGTTGGCGGCGTCCGGCGCGTCGATCGGAACCGGCGCAGCGAGGTTCGACTCGGGCGGCGAAGCCAGGACGAGGTGGGCATTGGTGCCACCGAAGCCGAAGGCCGAGACACCAGCGCGGCGCTGCGCCGAATCACGCTGCGGCCAAGGCTGATTGATGGTGACAATGCGGTCGGCGACGGACTGGGCGCCGGTCGGTCGGATCGCGTCGCCGACACCGGGCGTTGCGGGAATGACCCCGTGGCGCATGGCCAGCATCGCCTTGATGAGGCTGGTGAAGCCCGCGACCGTGAGCAGGTGGCCGACATTGCCCTTCACGGAGCCGAGCAAAGGCACATTCGCGCCGAAGAATTCGGCGAGTCCGCGCAGTTCGATCGGATCACCGACGGGGGTTCCGGTGGCATGACATTCGATGTAGTCGACGGCCGCCGGATCGACGCCGCCGTCGTAGGCCTGGCGGTAGGCGGCCAACTGGCCGTTGATATTCGGAGCCAGCAGGTGCGCGCCGGAACCGTCGTTACCGAGACCGATGGACTCGACCACCGCGTAGATGGTGTCGCCGTCACGCTGGGCGTCGGCCAGACGCTTGAGCACCACCACACCGGCACCCTGGCCGGTGACGATGCCGCTGGAATCGGCGCGGAACGGCTGACTGACACCGTTCTCCGGGAAGGCACGCAGATCCGAGAAGCACAGGTGGATGAGCAGCGGATCCGGCGCGCACACGGCACCTGCCAGCACCACATCGGCCGCGCCGGTGGCCAGATAGTCGCGGGCCAGCCCGATGCTGTACAGCGCCGACGAGCACGCCGCGTCCAGCGCCAGCCGCGGCCCGCCCAGGCCGAAGGCATCACCGACCACGGTGGTCGGCAGGCCCGAGGGCCACAGCGATTCGACCGGAACCTCCGGCTCCCACTGACGGACTCCGTTGTCCGGCAGTGGAAGTCCGGCCGCCCGCAGACCCTCGGCGACCGCGCGCCGGGTCAGCGGCACGCACAGGTCAACGGAGCGTTCGGTCGGGAAGGAATAGTTGCCGAGTACCAGGCCGGTGCGGGCGAGCACCGCGTCGTCCTCGGCGATACCGGCATCGGCCAATGCCTGCCGGACCACGTACAACGGCCAGCGCACCACCCGCCCCAAACCATCGATCCGCTCGGCCGAAACCCGCAGGCCGCTCGTGTCGATCGCCGGTTCGGTGACGAATCCGCCCCGGGTGGCGGTGATTTCGTGCTCCGGATCACCCCAGCCACCGGTGGTGGCCGGGTCGATCCCGAAGATGTCCGCGCCGCCCTCGGTGCGCAGATCCGCGCCGTCGAGCAGTCGGTCCCAGAATTGCCGTGGGGTGTGCGCACCGGGTAGCAGGCAGCCGATTCCGACGATCGCTACCGGCACGCGCGCCGCGCCGTTGTCCGTGTCTGACATGTCCTCACACAGTCCGATCCGTGTCGTCCGTCGTGAATTTCGCGCCGAGCGCCTCGCTGATCACCAGGTCGACCGCACCGAAGCGCAGCAGTACCCGTCCGGTCGCGCTTACCGCGGTGACCGTGCCGGTGGCCGTGGCCCCGCGGCTGATCAGCCGATCCACCACAATGTGGAACTCGACATCGCTGGGCACCGCGTCGTGCACCTCGATCGCGCCGACCGCGGTCGGCAGGCTGTTGTGTCCCGTGGTGCGGTGCACCTGGACCAGCGCGGCCTGCAACAGCAGATCGGCGAGCACCGGGCTGTAGTCCTCGGCCGCGAACGCACCGCCGAGCAGCGGTCGGTCGGCCAGGCGGCAGGTCAGCACCAGCCGCCCGTCCTCGGCCTGCACCGCGTCGGTGATACCGCGCAGCGCGGGACCGTGGAACAGCGTGCCGTCGGTGTAGACCGAAACCGGCTGTGCCGCGGCCATATCCGGCAGCCCGGTCAGGGTCTCCGGCGTCGGGTCATCGTCGACCACGCTCGCCCGGAATCGGGGCCGGCCGTCGGAGTCGGTCACCAGTACCGCGGTCGCCACGGCGCCCGGGGTGTAGGTGAGCCGCAGTTCCGTCGGCGCGGCAGCGTCGAGGACGACGCCCTTGAGCACCGAGAACCCGGTCAACCGCCGCACGGTCCGTCCGGTGATCCGCTGCGCGGTACCGAGGATCGTGCCGATCGCGGCCGTCGCGGGCAGCACCGGAACTCCGCCCACCGCATGGTCGGCCAGTACCGGATCCTGTGCGGCACCGGTGAGATCGCGCCGCACCACCGTCGGCTCGGCCGACAGTGTCCGCGGCGGCGCGGCCGACAGCGGCGCATTCGGCCCGACCACGCACACCACATCCGCGGACCGTGCGGTGCGGAACTGTTCGGTGAAGAACTCCACACCGGTGCGCAACGGGATCAGCGTGACCCCGCGCTCGGTGAACATCCGCTCCAACTCCGGTGTCACCATGCCGCCCGCCCACGCACCCCAGTTCACCGAGGTGACCCGGCTGCCGGGCATCCGCCGCCGCAGTGCGGCGGCCACCCGGTTGAGCGCCTCATTGGCGCTGGCGTAGCTGGATTGACCGCGATTGCCGAAGAATCCGGCGATCGAGGAGAACAGCACCACGTGCCGCAGCCGCTCCGTATCCAGGGCCGCCAGAGTGGACGCCAAACCGGTCAGCTTGGTCGCCAGCACCGGCGCGACATCCGCACGGCGCTGATCGGTGATCGCCTTATCGGCGAGCACCCCCGCGCCGTGCACCAGACCGGTGATCCGACCCCGGTACGGTGCCAGTGCCGCCGCGGTCGCCTCGGCGTCGGTGACATCGACGGCGAGGTATTCCGCGGTGGCGCCGGCGGCGCGAATCGCGGCCAGGGTGGCCCGGATCTCGCGGCCCGCGACCAGGCCGCGGAAGATCCGTTCGACCTCGCGTGGCGTCGGCTTACCGCCGCCCGCGCGCAGATCGGCGACAATGGCGCCCTTCAGCTGGGCCTCGGAAACGTCGGTCGCCCAAGCGGGTTCGGGCTCGAGCGGGCTGCGCCCGAGCAGCAACAGCCCACAGCGGTACTGTTCGGCGAGTCCGATCACGCATGCCGCGGTGACACCGCGGCCGCCACCGGTCACCACCAGCAGATCCGCGACGTCCGGTTCCGGCACCGAATCACCCTGCGGCAGCAGCGGATCGGTGCCGTCGTCGGTGGAGGCGCGCAGCGTGCGACGGGTGCCGTCGGCGCCGATGCCGACCTCGGCGGTGCCGGTATCGGCATCGGCGAGTTCGTCGAGCACCCGGGCCACCGCCTGCTCCACCGCGAGTTCCGGACTCACATCCAGTGCCCGGCAGAACAGCGAGGGTGCCTCGATCGCAAGGGTTTTCACCAGGCCGGGCAGTCCACCGAGCAGTCCGGCGGCGTCGACCGTCCCGGACAGGCCGAGCAGGCCGTCGACACGGCTGACCGTGAGGAAGGCCGCGCGGCCCCGCGCCGCCGCCTGTTCCAGGGTGCGCTGGGTCGTATGCGCCAGCTCCAGCGCATCTTCCAACGCCGCAATGGAACTCGACCACCGGGCCGGTGCCTCCGGGGCGAGGAATACGACCAGGTCCAGCCGGTCGTCGGGGCCGAGGTCGGCACCGGTGACGACCGACCAGCCCGCCGCCGCGAGGGCGGCGGCGAGCGGTTCGGCCAGCGCGCTGCCGCCACCGGCGATCAGCGCGACGGGCTCGGCCGCGTAGGCCCCGACGAGCGGGGCGACGGCAGGCAGCTCGGAAAGGCGCGCCTGCATCCGCGAGATGCGGGACGCGCCATCAGCTTTTGGGCGCACCACCTCCGCCGCGCCGACCGCACCGGAACCGCCGATCGCGACACTGATGAAGGCGATGATCCCGCCCAGTGTGCGCAACTCGCCCATCTGCTCCGGACCCGCCTGCGGGCTGTCCGGGAAGCGCTCCTGCAGTGCGCCCATGATCTCGACCCGTTTGATCGAGTCGATACCCAGATCGGCCTCGACATCCATGGATACGTCCAGCATGTCGGCCGGGTAGCCGGTCTTCTCCGCGACGATCGTCAGCAGCGCGTCCTGCACCACCTCGGTGGCGTCACCGGTGACCGGCGTCTCGGCCGGGGCGCTGACCACCGGTGCGGCGACCGCAGCGGTCGCGACCGGAGCCGGTTGCGCGACAACCGCTTCCGCGACGGGCTGCGGTGCGGCCACCGGCGCGGGCGCCGGGACCGGGGCGGGGGTGTACGCCGGAGCCGACACCGGAGCGTAGGTGGGGGCGGCCGTCAGTTCCGCCTGAGCCGCCAGCTCGGTCCGGGGCAGCCGCTCGACCGGGCGGCGGATGGCCGGAGCGTCGATGCTCTGACCCGCCTCCAGGTACGCGAAGCCCAGCAGCACCTCACTGGCCTGGCTGTGCGCATGTCCGATGGCCACGCTGTGGTCGCTGACCGAGGCCAGTCCGGCGATGGTGCGGTCGTCCAGGGTGCCCTGGCGCGAGTCGTATTCCAGGATGCCGCTGAGCCTTTCGGCCACCCGCAGCTGGCTGCTCAGGTACTCGCGGTGCAGCGCCAGGTGATCACCGGCCAGATCGCCCTGGCCACCGGCCGCCGCGAGGGCGGGCGGGGCGGCGGGCGCCGGGGCGGCATTGCCGTTGCCATTGCCATTGCCGTTCCCATTGGCGGGGGCGGGCTGCGGTACGCGATATCCGTTCTCGAGAGCGTCGCGGTAGGAACTGCGCCGCTCCTCCGAGACATAGTTGATGCCGTTCAAGGGGATCCTCATTCCTTTGCTTTCGACTACTTCGGATTCCTCGGCGCTGTACCGGTTCAGACCGGTCAGCGGCAGTCCCAGCACCGCGAGCCGCGCCGCGAGCTGCTTGAGCGCGCGGTCGCCGTCGGCGCCCGCGTCGGCGGCGAGCACCACGACGTCCGGCATATCGGCCAGGATCTTGCGCACCAGGGCGGAGAGCACCGACTTGGGGCCGAATTCGACGAAGACCCGGTAACCCGCGTCGTACATCTGCTGGATCTGCGGTGCGAACCCGACGGGCTGGGACAGCTGCTCCACCAGCACATTCCGGTTCGCCGCCAGATCGGCGCCGTATTCGGCGCCGGCGGCGTCGGCGAACACCTCGAGGGCGGGCTTGCCGATCGTCTCCTCGGCCACGGCCGCCCGGAACGCGTCCACCGCATGCGCCACGTAGGACGTGTGGAAGGCGGCGGCTACCGGCAGCAGCTGGGCGTGCAGGCCCTGCTCCTGTGCGGCCGCGGCGAATTCCCGCACCGCCTCGGTACCGCCGCCGACAACGGTCTGCTCCGGCGCATTGAGGTTGCACACCACCACATCCGGGTGTGCCGCCAACAATTCGGTCAGGGCGTCCGGACCGCAGCGCAGCGCCGCCATGGTGCCGCGATCGGCCGCACCCTCGGGCAGTGTGGCCATGGCGGTGCCGCGGGCGCGCGCCAACCGGTAGAACGTGTCGTCATCGAACGCCCCGGCCGCCCACAGCGCGGTGAGCTCACCGAAGCTGTGGCCGAGCGCGCCGTCGGGTACGAAGCCCAGTTCGTCCAGGAAGCGGTACTGTCCGGCGGCCAGTGCGCCGATGGCGGGCTGCGCGAAATCGGTACGGCGCAAAGCTTCTTCCTGGGCCGCGGCATCCTCCGGGGTGAACGCGGGCGGCGGGAAGATGGCCCGGCTCAGCGGATCGGCGGGATCGGAATACTTACTCGCGGCATCGAAGGCGGCCCGGACCGGCGGCACCGCGACGGCGGTCTGCGCGCCCATGCCGACGTACTGACTGCCCTGTCCGGCGAACAGCGCGCCGATCTTGCCAGCAGCCGCCGCCGCGCGCCGGTAGTAGGCACCACCGGGCACCTCGAACGCGTCCACCGACTGCTCGGCCCGAAGCCGTTCGACGGCCTTGTCCCGCAACGCCGTCAGCTCGTCATCGGACTGCGCGACCACGGCCAAGCGGGCGTGCGCCTCCGGAATCGCCGCATCCAGTTCGACACCGCGCGGCCGCTCTTCGATCGCGGCGAGCAATTCCTCCGGCGTCGCGGCGTGCCACGCGTGCACCCGGTAGTCCCGGTGCAGCGCACGGGCATCGGCGCCGGCGGGATCGTATTCCTCCAGCACGCAGTGGAAGTTCGTGCCGCCGAAGCCGAAGGAGGAACTGGCGGCCCGCCGCTTCTCCCGGCCCGGCTCCAGCACCCACGGCCGGGTCGCCGAGTTCACGTAGAACGGCGAGTTCGGGAAGTCCACCGACTCCTTGGGCCGCTCCACATTGATCGTCGGCGGCAGCACCTTCTGGTGCAGCGCCAGCGACAGCTTGATCAGCCCGGCCGCGCCCGCCGCCGCCTTGGTGTGTCCGATCTGCGACTTGACGCTACCCACCGCGCAGAACTGCTTCTCATCACTCGCCTCGGCGAAAACCTCGCGCAGCGCGGACAGTTCGGTGTAGTCACCGACCGCGGTACCGGTGCCGTGGCATTCCAGCAACCCGATCTGCTCGGGGCCGAATCCGGCATCGGTGTAGGCCCGGCGCAGCGCCAGCTGCTGCCCCTCCTTGCGCGGGGCGTAGATGCTCTTGAACCGCCCGTCGCTGGAGGTGCCGATGCCGCGCAGCACCGCGTAGATGCGGTCGCCGTCGCGTTCGGCGTCGGCCAGGCGCTTGAGCGCCAGCATGCCCATGCCCTCGCCGATCATGGTGCCGTCGGAATTCTCGTCGAACGGCCGGATGATTCCGGTCTTGGACAGCGCGGGCGTCTTGCTGAAGCACAGGTACATCAGGATGGTGTTCTCGGCGTCGCAGCCACCGCTGATCATCAGATCGGCCCGGCCGGACACCAGTTCGGCGGCCGCCATGTGCACCGCGGCAAGCGAACTGGCGCAGGCGGCGTCGATGGTGCAGTTGGTGCCGCCCAGGTCGAACCGGTTGGCGATGCGCCCCGACACCACATTGCCGAGCATGCCCGGGAAGGAGTTCTCCTCCCAGGGCGCGAAGGCCTTGACGAATTTGGCCGCGATCTCCTCGGCGTCCTGATCGCTCAGGCCGCAGCTGCGCACCACTTCCTCGAGCACCGGGGTCTGCAGGCGCGTGGCCAGCGGCTGGGTCAGCGAGTTGGCGCCGGTGATACCGAGAATGACGCCGGTGCGGCTGGGGTCGTACCAGGACGACTCGGGTGCGCCCGCATCCGCGAGCGTCTGCTTGGCCACCACCAGACTCAGCAGCTGCAATACGTCGGTGACCTCGAGGATGTTCGGCGGCAGGCCGAACTCCATGGGATTGAAGTCGATGGTGGGCAGGAAGCCACCGCGCTTGGCGTAGGTCTTATCCGGCGCGCTGGGGTCCGGATCGTAGTAATCCTCGATCTTCCAATGGGTTTCGGGTACGTCCTCGATGCAGTCCGCGGCCGCGACGATATTCGACCAGTATTCGGTCAGATCAGCCGAACGCGGAAACAGCGCGCCGAGACCGACGATCGCGATGGGCGTATCGCCGAGCCGGGTACTCGGCGTGGGCGAGAGCGTTGTCTGTGATTGCATGGGGTCACTGCTCCTCGACGGCGTTGAACGCAGCGGCGGTGGATGATTCGCGACACTCAGGCCGCGAGCCGGTCCTTCTCGGCGACGATGTACTTGGCCAGTTCGGCGATGGTCGGGTGGTACCAGAGCGCGGTGGTCTCCAGCTCGAAGCCCAGCCAGGACTCCAACTCACCCGCGAGCACCAGCGCCTCGGTGGAATCGAGGCCGAAGCTGTCGAAGAAGTCGTCCACCGACACCTCTTCCGGCTCGACGGACAGCTTGTAGGCGATCTTCTCCCGCAGCCAGTTCTCCACTTCCTCGACGGAAAGCGATGCGGTGGTGGCCTGCTCGGTCATGGGAAACACACTCCTGATGCGGTAACAGCGAATTGTTCGGATGAGGGAGAACTCATTGCGCGGGCGCGGCGGACAGGCTGCGCACCACCGCGTCGGCCGCGGCGGCGCCGGAATCGAATCCGGATTCGTGGTTGCCGACGATATCGATGCCCATCTTGCGCGAGTGGAAATACGAGCCCGCGAACTTGACCCGGGAGCTGCCCTCGTTGATGGTGTGCAGCACTGGACGCAATTGCCGGGCTTCGTAGGTGAAAATCGGGTGGCGGTAAGCCAACTCGCGGATCACCCGGTCCGGGTCGATGTCGACGCCGCAGTCCAGCGTGAGGAAGTAGTCGGTCTCGCTGGTGAAGCACTGCAGCTCGTTGAGGTAATAGACGACCCAGGACTGCATATCGTCGAGGCCGCCCGAGCGCACATAGTTCCAACTGCGCCAGATCGAACGGTCGCCGGACATGCAGACCGGATCGGTGTGCAGGGTGGCGCGAGTGTCGTTGTAGGACAGGGCTTCGAGCATGCGCTGTGCGGCCGTGGGCGCGGTGAGCATGGCCAGCGCGTCATCGGCGTGCGCCGCGATGATCACCTCGTCGAAGCGCCGGGGGCCCTCGGCGGTGTAGACGGTGACTCCGGTTTCGTCCTCGTCGACCCGATCGACGGCGGTGCCGAGCGCGATCTCCTGCCCGGCCGCACCCAGGTGCTCCAGCGTCGCGCGGACATAGTTGATACTGCCGCCGGTGACCGTATTCCACGGGGCGGTGCGCCCGCCCAGGCCCTCGCGGCCGTGCCCGAGAAAGAACGCGATAATGGTTGCCGCGGGCATTTCCCAGATGCGATCGGCCGGTACCGACCAGGCGGCGGTGGCGATCAGCACAATGAATCCGTAGCGGAAGTCCTGGCTATAGCCGTTGACGTCCAGATATTCACCCATAGGCATCTCGGCCTGCTTGCGGATGAAATGCTTGGGCGATTCCCGGTAGAAGCGCTCCGCCTCGGCCCACATCGGCACGAATTCCGGTCCGTACTTCGCCCGGATCTCGTCCTCGGGGAGTACGAAATCCTCCGAGACGAAACCCAGTCCGGTATCGGCGTGGTAGAAGCTGAAGGTGCCCGGATGCGATTGTGTCGGCACGCCCAGATCGGCGAAGAATTGCGTCAACCGCTGGTAGTGCGCCTCGTTGTAGACGATAAATGCGGTATCCAGTCCAAGGATACGACCATTATCGTTCACTTCGATAGAGTTGGCGTGACCACCGGCGTTCACTTCCTTTTCGAACAGGGTCACCTCGGCCCGTCCACGCAGGTGGTAGGCGGCGGACAGACCGGCGATCCCACCACCGATCACGGCCACTGCGGACATACTGCCCCCAATTCATCACGAAATGTCAGGAATTCGATCCCGAGGCCACTCCGACGCGGGATCGAAACTGACGATATCTGTTCGTTACCACCACCCCAAGGGACACTTTGGGAACATCGGGGCATGTATCGAAAGAGGTATGCGCCGCCATTACCTGGTCTTTTCGGACGATTTTCAGCGACATCGGAACTCTCCCCCAACTCTTCGTTAATTCGCCCCGAACGACCAGAAACGGATTCCCCGAATTAATCGGAAGATAAGTGTGGACCGCACTCGGGCGCTCGCGTTAGCGTTTGTCCATGGCCACCGCCGCAACGCAACAGCCACGCCGAGTACGCGCAGTAACGGAAACCGCCTACCACCGACTCCGAATGTGTTTCCTGGAAGCGCGGCCCATGGTTCAGCTGATGTTCTTGCTGCGTTTCCTGGCCGCATCCGCAATCGCTGCGGAATACGGTATGGGACACCGAGAATTCTCCGTCCGAAGTTATGGCTGCGCACTGCTGTCCTGGTTTTTCGCGACCGTGTGCATCTATCTCGCCAACGGCATTGCCGACGGTGCGAACGACCGGGTCAACGGCGTCGGCCGCCCGATCGGGCGCGGCGAGCTGACACCCGCACAGGCGCTGCCGGTCGTGGTCGCCGCCGCGGTCGGGGCCGTGCTACTCGGTGCGCTGGCGGGTCCGATCCCAACCCTGCTCGTCTGCGCGTTCCTGTGCATTGGCTATGCCTACTCGGCGCCACCGTTCCAACTGCGCCGCGGCTGGCTGGGTTCGACTTCGGTGGTGATAGCCGGTGGTCTGCTCACGTATGCGGCCGGGGTGGTGGCGGTCGGCGCGCGGCCGACGCCGACGCTGGTCGCCTTCGCGGTTGCGATGTCGCTGTGGATGGGCTGCATCGGCGCGGTGACCAAGGACTTCTCCGATGTGGACGGTGACCGCGTCGCGCGCCCGCGGACCCTGATCGCGCTGGTCGCCGAGTGGCCGCTGCGCCGTTTCGTCGCCGCGGTCGCGACCCTCATCGCACTCGGCATAGTGCTTGCCGCACAACAGATTCCCGGCCTCGTCCCGACCTGCGCCTGCCTGCTTCCCGGCGCGGTGGCGGTCGGCTATCTCACCCTTACCACCCGCCATCATCATCCGCGCCGACGCAGCCGCCGCCCCTACCACGCCTTCATGGCCACCCAGCTCGCCGCCAACGCCGCGATGGGTTTGAGCGGCCTGTAACCGGCCCGAACCGCAGAGGCCGGCCAGTGCTCAGATCGCACAGGCCGCCAGCACCGGAATCCACACCCCGACCGTGGTGCCGCCGTGCTTGCGCGAGACCACGGTCACCGCGCCGGAAAGCAGTTCGGCGCGTTCACGCATGGAGTCCAACCCGTTCGTGCGATGCTCGGCCCTCGGGTCGAATCCGATACCGTCGTCGGCCACCGTCGCCCAGACCTCGTGCGGTGCGATATCGACCGTGACCACCACCTGCTCGGCCGCCGCGTGCGCGAAGGCATTGCGCAGACCTTCCCGCAGGATCAGGAAGATCTCGTCGAGTACCGGCGAGTCCACCCAGGACTCCACCCCGTTGACCTGGATCCCGACCGTCGGTTCGGTCAGTCGCATGGCACCGACGAATGCGGTGAGCGCATCGCGCAGACTGCCGGTCCCGTCGTCGGTGCGCAGCCCGGTGGTGATGTACGAAAGTTCGTGCAGCGTATCGGTCAATGCCGCGATGGCGTCGGAGATGGTCGGATCGCCCGCGGGCTGCGACGCGGCGCACAATTCCAGCCGCCGCATCGCCACACTGATGCTATTGCCGATCCGGTCGTGGATATCGCGGGCCAGCATCCGTCGCTCGGCGTCGTTGACCATGCGCACCTGGTTGAGCAGGAACGAGTCGTAGCCCTTGGCCCCGGCCTCGAGCCGGGCGTATATCGCACGGTTCAGCGTGATGGCGGCGATCCCCAGGCGCCGCGTCGAATCCGGTAGCGGGGCAACGATTTCGGCCACCTCGGTGAGCACCAGCTCGGACAGCACCCGGGCCGCGCGCACCGAGGCATCCGGCCGAATACCCCGGTCACCGCGCCGCTGCGCCATATCGGCGATGGCGTGCAGATGTCGGGCCACAATGCCGACCCGACCGGAGGCGAGCGCATCGGCGCAGTCGGCAATGATGCGCTCGGCCTGAATCGAACATTCCCGCCAGGTGACCTCATCGGCGACCAGCGCACTGTCGATCGCCGCCAGTTCCGCGCGATAGCGGTCGAGAATCAGCTGCTGTCGAGCGCGCAGGTCAGCGACCGCTGCTGGCGGCCCCACCTCTGTTGTCATCGTGTCGATCTCCATCGACGGGCCGGACCTGCCCGTCCCACTGACCTCGGCGCGCGGCGGCACAGCGCTGTGTCCCACGCACCCGGTCGTCCTGCTGTCGGGTCAACCGATGGGTTTCGCCGACCCATCTGAAGTGAACGCAGTGTCACATCCGGGGCCGACTCGACCACGGCGCAACACCATCCAAGTCGTGACCATTCTTATACGGTTGTGTTAACTCGGCCAGTCGAACAGTAACGCCCCCAATATTTTCCGGACCGCCATACCGCAAATGTCCGCAACCGCGCCGAATGAGGGAAATATCCCAAATTTCAAGTTAGATCAACCGACCAGTTTTGGGACCGAAAGCGCCGCCACTACTTTTACTGAAACCGGTTACACTCCAATCTCATTCCTGCTCCGGCGAAAAAGGCGCGTCCCGCATCCAGTCGTCGATTGCGGTCGCGATCCGCAGGCGCAGCTCACTCGCGGCGACCACGGAATCCACCGACCCGACTCCCACCGCGCGTTCAATACTGTGCACCGCGTCGAATTCCGCAGCGAGCGTTGCCAGATGCTCGGCGCGCACCGCCGTGCGCTGGTCAACCAACTCGGCGGCCAGTTTGGGCCGCTCGGACACATCGGCACGGGCCAGGCGGTGTTCCAGGTCGCGGACGCGGGCGTCCGCGACGGTGCGTGCGTCCACCGTGCGCGCGAACACCACCGCCGCCGCCGGCGCCCCGCCGATCACCGAGGCGAAGGACCCCTCGACCGCGAGCACCGTCATATTCGGATTCAGTGCCTTGGAGAAGACCACGAAGGCGCCGCCGTGGTAGCGGGAGATCACACAGAAGACGATCTTGCCGTCGAAGTTCACCACCGCCCGGCCGATCTCGGCGCCGTACTCCAACTGCAGCGTGCGCATGGATTCCGGCGATCCGTCGAAGCCGGACAGATTGGCCAGCACCACCAGCGGCCGATTGCCGCTGGCCGCATTGATCGCCCGCGCCACCTTCTTCGACGAACGGGGGAACAGCGTGCCCGCGGTGTAGGTGTCCGGACCGTCTGCGGGCGGAAAACCATGTCGGACAACGGGCTTGGATTCTATCCCGATCAGGCAGACCGGCCAGCCGCCGATCCGGGCGTCGGCGACCACCGCGGTGTCCGCGTCGGCCATATCGGCCCAGCGTTCCAGCAGTTGGTGGTCCTGGTCGGTGACCGCGCGCAGCACCGCGCGGATGTCGAAGGGCTTCTTGCGATCGGGATTGGCGGTGGCGGAGAAGATTTCACCGACCGTGCGGAACTCCGCACCCGGATGCGGGAACGCGGTGATGTCGCGCGCTACCGGGTCGGTGCTGGCGGCCCGGCGCGGCACCGGCTCCCCCGGACCGCGGTAGCTGTGTGCGTAGTGCGCCAGCAGCACGTCGCGGGCCTGCGCCAAGTTCGCGGCCCAGTACTGCGCCTGCCCATTCGGGCCCATCACCCGCGCGTAGCCGCCGATGCCGAAGTTGTCCTCGGCCGACACACCACCGGAGAAGTCCAGCGACTGCTTGCCGGTCAGCACCATCGCGCCGTCCGGGATCATCACCAGGATGCCCTTGGTGTGCATCAACATGGTGGCCTCGGCGTTCCAGTACGGCTGCGCGCCCACATTGATACCGGCGACCACCACATTGATCTCGCCGCCGTCCTGGGTGAACGTGACGATGCGGCGCAGCGCGCGAGCCACCCAGTCCATATTCTCGGTGCCGGAGTCCAGCGAGATGCGCGCACCCGCCGAGAGCGCGAACCACTCCACCGGAACCGCAAGCCGCTGCGCCAGATCCAGCGCCGCGATGATACGGGCGCATTCGGCCTCCGATACCGCGCCGAGCGCCTTGGTGGGGTCGCCGAACAGGGTCACCCGGGACACGCCCTCCGGGTGCAGCGCGGTCGGCGTGGACGCCACACCCACCACGATGCCCGCCGTATTGCGCCCGCGCGGTCGGTCCACCGGGACCAGCCGCGCCGAGGTGGACTCGGAGTCGAGATCGTATTCGGTGAAGGTACCGACCGCACCGGTGAGCAGCGGGATCAGCTCGTACGGGTACACGGTGCCGCGCCGGCGCGCCCGCACCACCTTCTGGTCGTAGTCGTCGAGCGGTTCGAGCGCGACCTGCGGAGGTCCGTCGATGGTCACCTGTGCGCTGGAACCGGGCTCATAGCGCAATCGGGTGACCGCCTCCCGGAAGGGCCCCTCCCGGGTGGCCAGGCGCGCCTGGACCAGCACCTCCTGCACACCGGCCTCGGTGAATTCCGGTGCGACGGAACGCTGCCAGGCCGCGAACTCCGCCAGGTCGACCTCGATACCCGGCCGGATATCCAGCCAGATGTGGTTCATATCCAGCCAGGCCCCCGCCGGGTCCAGATCGTGGCGAGCGCGTCCGATCGCCTCGACGCACGCCGAGAGCACCGTGTCGACATCACCGACCGCCGCGATCGCCCCCTGTTCGTCGCGGGTCAACTCGAAGCGGCCGACCTGGGCCAGCGCCACCAGCCGCTGGTCGTCCGGGTTGTCCTTGGCCACACAGTGATACAGCAGAATCGCTTCGGGAGTGTGGATCCGCGACAGATGGAAGTGCCGCAACCGCCACAGCGACAGCCGCCGCCCGACCAGCGGGTGGACCCCGCGCACCAGCCGGTCCTCGACCAGATCCGATTCGGCCCGGCGGAAGGTGTAGAACTCCACTTCCGGTCCGGCCACGGCAACCACGATCCGCCGCGCCTGTTCGGACAGCCGGGCCGCGATCAAACCGCGGCACAGTGCCTCGGCGCGCTCGTCGGGCGAGGCGGGTGCGTCCGGCCAGACCAGGTGCAGGTCCGCCACGGCCACCTGCCCGACCGGCACCGCGAGCAGTTCGGCGCGCAATGCCGCCACCAGTGCGGTATCCGGCTGATCGGCGTACTCCGGCAGCTCGGCGAAGGTGCCCACGGTAGCGACGGCGGTGGTCGGCACGGCGTGGGCCGGATGCAGTTCCAGTCGATAGTCACAGACCACGAACGGACGGCCCGCGATATCGAAGGCGCGCAAGGCGTGCAGATGCTGTTCGCCGTAGTGCCAGCGGGCCAGCACCTCGAGCATGGGTTCGCGCGGGGCGAATCGACCGTCCGGACCGGCGAGCAGACGCTCGGCGAGGAACTCGTACAGCGGCTCCGGAATGTCGACCAGCGCGGCGATCCGACGCGACCGCTCCGGCGAATCCGGCGCCGCCGCGAGGGCGGCCAATTCTTCCGACACCCCGGTCAGCATGGCGGTACGGGCGGCATCGGTCGCCGGGCGCATGAACCAGGCGAACGCGACGCTGCGGGCCAGGTCGGCGACCGCGGGGAACCGCGAACGGGACATCCGGATCACCCGCTCCAAGATCTCGCGAGTGTGCGCGTGGTGCGCGACCGGCGGCGGATCCGCACCGATCCACAGCTTCAGCAGTTCGGTCACTGCCCTGACTCCGGCGGCAATCCGATTGGTGCCCAGGAAGATTCGGAAGACCGCTGCTTCCAGTTCGGGAGTCCGGTCCAGTTCCGCGACCCCGTAGTGGGCGAGTGCGCGCCCGAGCCCGATGCGGAACTCGGCCGGAATCGCGCCCCGCTCGGCGTCGAGGCTCTGCAGGTAGATGTGCAGCTGCTCGCGCGGACTGTCAGCGCCGCGGCCCGATGCCTCGGGGGAGGCCAATTCCGCGATATCGGCGAAGATTTCGGCCAACTCGACCTCGCAGACGAGCCAATCGCCGTCCGCGACCGCCAGCGCGTCGCGATCGAGCAGATAGCGGGCCCAAGCGTCGGGGGATGCGGCGTCGAAACCGAGCAGTTCGGCCCGCACGTCCGTCCGCGCGCGGCGCGCTCGATCGGCCGCGCTCGGCGGCTGCGCGGGCGACGGGATCATCAGATCGATCGACCGCGACGGCGCCACCCGTGTCGCACCACCCGCCGGTTCCACCCGCGCCAAGAGCTCCCCCGCCGCGACTTGACTGCCGACGGCGACCAGCAGCTCCCGCAGCCGACCAGCGCAGGGCGCGGGCAGTACGGTTTCCAGCTTCATGCTCTCGAGCACCAGCACCGGTGCACCGCTTTGCACTTCGCCGCCGACTTCGACCGGGGTCGCGACCACCAGCGCGGGCGCCGGTGCGCGCAGCACACCACCTTCGTCCCGACTCACCCGATGTGCGACGCCGTCGATCTCGACCAAATGGACCGCGCCGTGCGTGGCCGACACCAGGCGGTAGCGCTGACCGGCCACGGTGAGCGCGGCCAGGTGCTCGTCGATCCGCTCGACAGCCGCCTCGAATTCGACGCGATCGGCGATACCGTCCTCGATCGCGACCCAGAATCGGCCGAATCCGTTCTTGGCCACCGTGACCCGGTACCCGCGCTCGCCGACGCGCAGTTCGACGGCCCGACCGACCTCGTGCTGCACATGGGGACGCCGCCCGCGCCCACTTTCCCAGAGCCGCTCGCGGGCACCGTGTTCGGTGTCCTCGTAGCCGTCGATCGCCGCGGCCGCCAAGGCGAGGCCCAGATGGTGCTGGGTGGCCAGCCCGCCCTCGGCCGATGCGCGATCCACCCAACGGGTATCGGCGGTACCGTCGATCACTTCGGGCGCATCGAGCAGCGTCAGCAGGAAGCTCTTATTGGTCGCACCGCCCTCGATCACCACCGTCGTATCGGCCAGTGCCCGGCGCAGTCGCTGTAGCGCCTCGGTCCGGTCTTGGCCGTAGGCGATGATCTTGGCGATCATGGAATCGAAGTCCGCGGGGATTTCATCGCCCTCGCCGACACCGGTGTCCACCCGGACGCCCGGCCCGGTCGGCAAGCGCAGCAACGCGATTCGGCCGGGGGCCGGCGCGAAGTCACGGTCCGGATCCTCGGCGTTCAGCCTGGCCTCCACCGCGTGCCCGCGTTCGGCGGGCACCGGTCCGCTCAGCGGAATTCCGGCCGCCACCTGCAGCTGGGCCTTGACCAGATCGACGCTGGTGGTGGCCTCGGTGATGGGGTGTTCTACCTGTAGCCGAGTGTTCACCTCCAGGAACGCGAAGAACCGTTCGCCCGGGTGATACAGGAATTCGACGGTGCAGGCCCCGCAGTAGCCGACCGAAAGTGCCAGCCGTCGTGCGGATTCCTTCAGCTCCAGCGCCTGCTCGGCGGTGAGCACCGGCGAGGCCGATTCCTCGATGATCTTCTGGTTGCGCCGCTGCACCGAGCAATCGCGCACGCCCAGCGCCCAGGCGCCGCCCTGTCCGTCGGCGATCACCTGCACTTCGACATGCCGGGCACCGGTCACCTGACGTTCCAGGAACACCACACCGCTGCCGAAGGCCCGCTCGGCCTCCTCGCTGGTGCGCTGGTAGGCCTCGCGCAGGTCGGCCTCCGAGGCGACCACCCGGATCCCGCGTCCACCACCGCCCGCGGTCGCCTTCAACATCAGCGGGTAACCGATCCGCTGCGCGGCTTCGATTGCGGCGTCCAGCGTTTCGACCGGACCGCCGCTCCACGGCGCGACCGGCACGCCCGCCTGCTCGGCCAGCAGCTTCGCGCCGATCTTGTCACCGAGCCTGCGCATCGCCTCGGCACTCGGCCCGATGAAGGTGACCCCCACCCGCGCGCACAGTTCGGCGAAGGCCGGATCCTCGGCCACGAATCCCCAGCCGACCCAGGCCGCGTCCGCGCCGGTCTCCCGTAGAGCGCGTTCCAGCAGTGCCAGATTCAGATATGGGCGCTCGCTCGCCGGTCCCAGGCAATACCGCAGATCGGCTTCCCGCACGAAGGTCGCATGACGTTCGCCATCGGTGTACAGCGCGACGGTTTCGACACCCAACTCCCTGGCCGTGTGAATAAGCCTGCGGGCGGCCTCGCCGCGATTGACAATTGCGATCCGGGTGAACATCTGCTGCCTTCCGTGCACGCCTGTCCGACCGATCATCGGCCCCTATGCACTTACAACTGTGGCGGCAGATGCAATCCCGGTCGAATCGAGAGCACGAAATAAGTAGTGGCAGTGCCGATTCCAGCTGACCCCGACGAGCCGTTCGGCCCGGTCAACGGGAGTGGGCTGCGAAGAACTGCCAGCTGGCCTCCGAGGCGTCGAAGATGTCGGTGGTCGGGCCGATGAGGGCTTTGGGGAGGTACTGGAGGCCGCCGGGCCAGGTGTGTCCTCCGTTGTCGACCTGCATGAAGGTCACCTCGGTGCCGTCGGCGCACGCGGTGGCGGTGAGGCGGTGGACCTGGGTGGCGTCGTTGCCCGTTTCCGGGAGCAGCTCTTCGGTCGGCGCTTGGCAGCGGTCGGCCTCGCGCCAGCGCGCCGCGATGGTGCGGGCGGGCAGAATTGTCGATTGTCCGCCTCGGCCGGTCATGATTCCGCCGGTGAAGGGCACGATCGGATCGGCGGTGCCGTGTGTTTCGAGTACCGAGACAGGGCGCGTGGGCGCACAGTTGACGTTTGTACCCAGGGTGCCCGCGACCGGCGCGATGGCGGCGAATACATCGGCGCGATCACAGGCGAGTCGATCGACCATGAACGCACCGTTCGACATACCGGTGGCGAATATGTGACCGCGGTCGATATCGAAGTCGCGGGCGAGTTTATCGACGAGCGCGACGAGGAAACCGACATCGTCGATGCCCCGACGGTCCGGCTCGGACGCACCCCGGCCATCGGCCCAATTACGGTCGATACCATCGGGATACACCACGATGAAGCCGTGCCGGTCCGCGACGGCGTCGTAGTGCGTGAGCGATTCCTGGCCGTGCCCGGTCGAACCACCGCCGTGCAGGTTCAACACCAGGCCGGCCGGATGTTCGGATCCAGCGGGGACGTGCAGGCCATAGGTCCGCACCAACCCGCCGAACGACAATTGCCCGCGCTGATCACCATCGGAGCCGGTTTCCGCGCGCGATATGTGATGCAGACCCAAAACAGCTATGGCGCAGCTCATTACGCAAACCAACACCATCGTCAACACCGACCGACGGGGAATCCGGTTGTGCAGCCTTTCCGACACGAGGCAAAGATACCGCACGCTCGTGAACGTCGGTCGATGTCGAATCGGCCGCTCAGATAGAGCTATTGATCACCTTCGCGACCGCCGCCGGTTGGGCATCCAAATAGAAATGCGAACCAGGGAAGACATGCAGATCGAACGACCCCGAGGTATGAGTGCGCCACCGCGCGAGCTGGTCCGGTGTGACCACGGGGTCGTCGGATCCGGTCAGGCCGATTACCGGGCAGCGCACCGGATCACCGGGTGCGTAGACGTAATTCTCGATCGCCAGGTAGTCGTTGCGAACCGCGGGCAGCACGGCGGCGGCGAGTGCCGAGTTGGTACGCAGCACGGCCACTGACGCGGGATCATTTGCCAAGCGCTCCACTTCGGCGATCAGCGTGGCATCGTCGGTGTCGGCCAGCCGGTCGGCGGCGGGCTCGGACGGGGCCGTCCGACCGGATACGAACAGTGCGATCGGTGTCCGGCCGCGCGCCTCGAGCCGACGGGCGGTCTCGAAGGCGATGGTCGCGCCCATGCTGTGGCCGAACAATGCCAGCTCACCGCCGAGCAGTGGTGCCGAGGCCGCGGCGATATGGTCCGCGAGTTCGGTGAGGCATGGAATCAGCGCCTCGCCGATCCGATCGCGGCGACCCGGATACTGGACCGCGTAGACGCCGACCCCCTCGGTGATGTGGTTCGCCAGATCGCGATAGCCGCCGGCCGCGCCGCCACCTGGCGGAAAGCACACCAGGGCCGGTCGGCCGGGCCGTCCCGGGCGCATTCGTCTCATCCATACCGCGAACGGGTCCCCGGCCATCACGCATGCTCCCGACGCAGCCAGCGCTCGGTGAAGGCATCCACCGCACCGGAGTCCTCGATGATCCCTTTCGCGAAGGCCCCGGCGATCAACCGGCCCGCCATCGGAATTCCGGAATCGACCGTCACCGAGTATTCCGAGACGCATCCATCCGCGCTGTCGCGCAGCTCGCAGGTGCCCGCCATGGTGCCGACGCCAGCGATACTGCCGCGTATCTCGGCGCGGGCCACCCCCTCCACCAGCGGTGACCAGTGCTCGGAGTACTCCAGCCGCAGCCCGGACGGCCAAACCCGCGCCAACCGCGGCGGAATCTGGTCCGGGGCAACCGGTTTGGATATCGCGGCCATGAGCACGCCGTCGGCGTCACGACTGAGAGACAGTTCGGCATGCGGGCCGTCCAGCTCGGCCACGCGGGCCTGCCAGTACTCGGCACTGACGAGTGCCTCATGGAAAAGCACTGCGGGAAAAGAGAACTCACTGATCAAGCGAATCTTCTGCGGCATCACCACTCCTCGATCGGCTGGTCCGGCTAGGTTCAGGGGCTAGAGCGCGGAGATCCGGACTCGTGCGTCGGCCCAGGACAGCGGTATGTCAGCGGTCGACGCGCTCGACTCGACGAAACTCGGATCGCCGATCCGACCGGCCATATCCGCGAGCATCTTCGCGTGGGTACCGCTGTGCGCGAACTGGTCCATGGCCGCCTTGTCCGACCACGCGGACAGCGTCCAGAAGGTCTTGGAGATCAGCTTCGCGTCCAAGGCGAACCCGACGCAGCCCGGTGCGGACACCAGTTGGGTGCGAATCCGCATTGTCCAGTAGAGAAATCGGGGCACATCAATGTAGTTCGTCAGCGGCAGCCGGGAGGTGAGCACGTGCAACTGGTCACCGTCCGCGGGCTTGTGCACCCCTGCGGTCCAGGGCAGAGCGGGCATGGAAATCTCCTACATCAATGGGTTGGGATCAAACATTCTTCGGGAAGCCATCAAGGCCAATATGTAGCACTGTTCTGATGTCGGAAAAATATTCAGTCCGACCAGATTGTCGAGCGAAACCATGACGATCGCGATAATGGTGACGCCGGGGTCGGCAGCACGCGACGACAGCCGTGCCTGTCGTCGATGAATTCCATATTCAAGAATATGGCTTGTCACGCAATATGATCGCGCGATGAAACCACTCAGAATATGGCGTTATTCTTCACTGTCCGGGTCCAGTAGTTCCAGTTCCAGCACACTCGTGACATTCAGCAGCATGCCCTGCGCCATGAAATCGAACGCACCCCCGGCATCGCTGCCGGACAAGTCCTTCACCACCTGGTAGAGACGGTGAAACCGTTCGCGAGCGAGGGCGCGGATCTCATCGTCGAGCGCCGATGCCGCATACACCTGCAGTTGAAACGTCAGCTGCTGACGATCACTCAGCAGCTCTATATAGGCGTCCGCCATCGCGGCCAGCCGGTCGTCTTGCACGCTTTCCGAGGCGGCCGCACGGAAGGCCCTCTCGACGGCGTCGAATGCTCGATTCGCCGCGGCGAGAAAAATCTCCTTCTTGGTCTGGAACAAACGGAAGAGATACGCCTGCGAAATTCCGGCATGCCGCGCGATCGACTCCGTTGTCGTCGCCGTGTAGCCAGCGGCTGCGAATTCGGCGATGGCGACAGCCAATACCTGTTCGCGTCGTGCGCTCGCTGACATTCGCACCCGAGCCGGTGAACTCATATCCCGAAGTTTAGTGATCACTCACCTAACTGATCAACCGGTGCGGCGGACAGTTCAGCCCGAGTTAACAGACCGGACACCAGAAGCGCCACGATCCCGCATCTAATGCGCACTCACGACGTGCTATCGCGATCCACGACAGGCGACCGCGACGCACATAGATGGCCGCCGGTCACGGCGCGGCCCGCAGCGGCATGACGGTGTGATCAGTCCGGCGGGTACGGGACGATCAACTTGGCCGCCGTCGCCCGGTTGACCATATCCAGCCTCGACACGGCGCCGAGCTTCTGGAAGATATTGCGCAGGTGCCGCTTTACGGTGCCCTCGGTGATGCCGAGGGCATTCGCGATCTGCCGGTTGCTCATGGCGCTCGCGACCCGTTCGACGACCTCCAGCTCGCGCGCGGTGAGCGCCTGATCCGGCGAGGTGTTGCCCTCGGCCGATCGGCGATCCTCCTGCCAGGACACGTAGACGATGACCTCGCCATCGCTGTCCGCGGTGCGGATCGCCGACAGCAGCGTTTCCCGCCTGGCGCTCTTGTGCAGATAACCGGCGATGCCGCACTCGACCAATTCGCGGATCAGACCCATGTCCTGGTGCACGCTGACGATCAACACTCGCGTGTCGGGACTCACCTCGCGCAGCCTGAGCAGTGTCGTCATGACGTCTTCCCCGGGGATCTCGACATCCAAGATCACCACATTCGGGTGCAGCCGCTGCGCCTGCTCGATGCCCGAGCGGCCATCGGCGGCCTGGCCCACCACCGTGAGATCGCTCTCACGATCCAGGATTTCGCACAGCGCGCCGCGCAGCATGTTGTGATCGTCGATCACCAGCACCGATATCATCGCGGTCATCACGCCTCATCGATCGATAGTCGTATCCACAACGCGACGCGTGTGACTGCCGCCAGGATTCCTCTGCGGCCCTTGGGCCCTCCGGCCATCAGCCGGCGGCGATGACCGTCGGGAACGCGCCGGACCGCCACGCGGACGGGCACCATATCCGGCGGATGCTGCGTCATACACCGATCTCCCGGCCGCCCGGATAGTCAGCAATTGATCGGCTATTATTGCCGCGGCGAATCGCCCAGTGCCAGCACTGCATTCGTGCCACGGTTACCATTTCGGTTTCCCCTTTGATACCCACCCATGGTGCCCCGGGCTATCCCTCGATGGATATCCTCAGGCGAACCGCACTGTACCCAAGGATCGCACGGTGTTC
The DNA here is from genome assembly GCF_050955995.1 of Nocardia sp. CA-119907. Lineage (NCBI taxonomy): Bacteria > Bacillati > Actinomycetota > Actinomycetes > Mycobacteriales > Nocardiaceae > Nocardia > Nocardia sp. CA-119907. The sequence continues at coordinate 4,150,136 of NZ_CP192091.1, read as the reverse complement.
GACCGGTCCACGGTCCGGTTCATCCGGGCGGACCGGACCGAAACGCACTGCCATACACCTGGCCGTTTGACCAATTTTCTTGCGGTTCAACCTGCTTTAACTTCCGCCGCGTCGAGTTCACTTCCGGACTCGCGCCCGTCCCCACCAGGCAACACACATCAAGACCTGGCAGCCGGTCCGCGATCGGCCAGTAAACTACTCATGAACGCCGGAAAACCATTGCGGGAAAACAACTTCCGATACAACATCCACAAAAATTGAGTAGCGAACAGTGCGCTGCCCCCGGATACTGTGACAATCATGTTCAGCCGCGCCGGACTCGGAATCCTGGCATTCGGACTCGCCTGCACGCTGGGGCTCAGTGCCTGTTCGTCACAAGGGCAGACCGATGTCACTACCAAGGGCGAAATCACAGCAACCCTGACAGATCCCGATCCGCAACCGATCGCAGCCGACCCGCGGCCGAGGCTGCCCGTCACCGTCCGCGGTTTCGACGGCACCGACGTGACGGTCTCCGACACCAGACGCATCATCGCGGTCGACCGCTTCGGCACCCTGGCGCAGACGGTGTACGCACTCGGCCTGGGCCCACATCTCATCGGTCGCAGCACCGCGGCGAAACTCCCGGCGATCATCGACCGCACCGACGTCACCCCAGGCGGTGAGGCCATGAGCGTCGAGGCCGTGCTGGCCTTGCACCCCACCGTATTGCTGACCGATACGACCACCGGGACCCCCGCGGTCTTCGAGCAGTTGCGCGCCGCTGGCGTGTCGATCGTCTTCTTCGATCCGGCGCGAACATTGACGGGAACCGGTCCGCAGATCCAGGCCGTCGCGGACGCGCTCGGCGTCCACGACCAGGGTGTCGCGCTCGCCCAGCGCACTACCGCGGAGATCGCTGCCGCGACCGCGGCCGTCCCGGCGGGAAAGCCCAAGCCGCGCATCGCATTCGTGTACCTGCGCGGTACCGCGCTCACCATGCTGGCCGGACCGGGCTCGGGCGCGGACGCGCTGATCACCGGGCTGGGGGCGGAGGACGCCGGAACAGCGGCCGGACTGACCGAGCCCTTCGTCACCATCACCAGCGAGGCGCTGATCGCGGCCCGCCCCGACATCCTCCTGGTCATGACCGATGGCCTCGCCTCGGTGGGCGGCCCGGCCAGCCTGCTCGAACTGCCCGGCATCAGACAAACTCCAGCTGGACGTGCCGACCGGATCATCGATATGTCCGATAGCGTCCTACTCTGCTTCGGCCCCAATACCGGACGGGTGATGACCGCACTGCTCCCAGCTGTCTATCGCTGACCGCTAACGGCGGCGGTACGGGCACCCGGCCAGCGCGACATCACGCCTGCCGCGAAGCGAGTTCGACCACGGTGATGTCGGATGGCGCCCCCACCCGGACCGGCGGGCCCCACGCCCCGGCGCCACGCGTGACATACAGTTGCGTGTCGCCGTAGCGCTCCAGCCCGGCAACGGTCGGATTGGCCAGGCCCGCAAGGAAATTGCCCGGCCATAGCTGTCCGCCGTGAGTGTGCCCCGACAGCTGCAGATCGACGCCGTGGGCAACCGCATCGTCGACCAGCACGGGCTGGTGCGCCAGGAGCACGGCCGTGCGCGACCGATCCCGATCGCCCAGCGCCCTGCCGAAGTCGGGACCTTGTCCGGTCGACGCGCCCTGCACATCGTTGATGCCTGCGAGGTCGAATCCGGGCAGCTCCGTTCGGGTATTGGCGAGCAAGTGCAGTCCCAATTCCTGGACGTGCTCGATCCATTCCTCCGCGCCGGAGAAGTACTCGTGGTTGCCGGTCACGAAATACGCACCGTGGCGGGCGCGCAACCCGGCCAGCGGCGCGACAGCGGGGCGGAGATCCTCGACAGTGCCGTCCACCAGATCACCGACGACGGCGATGAGGTCGGGCTGTGTGTCATTGATCGTGGCGACCACTCGCTCGGCGAACCCACGTCCGAGAATCGGCCCGAGATGGATATCGCTGACCACGGCAATACGGAACCCGTGCGCACGGCGAGGCAGTTTCGCCAGTGGCACGACGATGCGCCGCACACTCGGGCCGCGCAGCACACCGTAGGTTCCGTAGCCCACGGTCGTCACCGCGGCAGCAGCGGCCGCACCGCCCACGGCACGAGATACGAAGAGCCGGCGCGGAATTCGATTGACCGCAGCAGCGGCCACCTCCGACGATGACTCCGGCTGCGTCTCGGCACCGCGCCCCGGGATCGGCGCAATGGGGGCGGCCGTTTCTCTTACCGGGATCGTCGCGGCGGTGTCCCCCGCCGAGTCGCCGCGACCGGCCCATCTCAGCAACACGAATCGGACCACCTCGCCCACGAACAGCGCCATCAGCAAGTACACGAAGACAGCACCCCATAGAAAGCCCGGCCAGGCGATGACCTGAACGAGCCGAAACGGTGCCCGCATGCGTTCGGCGACCACGGTCCCGATCAGCAGCACAGGCCCAGCCACCACGATGGCGCTGCCGATACGCCGGGAGACGGAGCCCGCGACAGTCGTATCACGCACAAGACGCCGCCAGACATACCAGTGCAGCGCAACACCTGACACCGCGACACCGACAACCCCCACCACAACCGCGACAACCACAACAACGACCACCACGCACTCCCACATGCCGAAACCCGCGGCTCCCCAACCTACGTCACCGAACCGCCCACCGCGCCCGAACGACCCACAACACCAGCGGCTTTCAGAGCTGGCTCACTCGGACCCACCGGCCCGATCACCCTGCCGCTGCAATTCCGGGACCGGATAAGGACTTCCACGCCGATGCAGACCGACTCCCGTCGGCGGACTCGTACGAATCCCTGCACTGCTGCGGTGTGCCCGGTCCCGGTCACGCAGCCGAGCACGCGCGCCGCATCGAATCCACAGCGGCCTCAGACGCCGGGAGGCGGCGTTGGTACAACGCCGCCTCCTCCAGCTCGCCTCCGCGGGTAGCCGTTTCACCGACTAGGGGCCCGATATCGAGCCCGTAGTCCTGCCTGCCTCAGCAATCAGATGGTCCGCGATGGTCAGCCGGGCAGACCTGCCTCGATGGCTTCGATGATGCGCGGGCGCAGTTCGGCGGCGCGGATGATGGCATCCACCGAACCGACCTCGACAGCGCGCTGAATATTGTGCACGCGGTCGAATTCCGCTGCGACCTCACCGAGTTTCTCCGTGCGGACCGACGTCCGGACCTCGTCGCGTTCCGCTGTCAGTGCCGCGCGGTCGGCGCCGACCGCGTTCGCGGCGCGTGCCTCGAGGTCCCGCACCCGCTGATCGGCCGTGGTGCGCGCATCGACCTCGCCGGAGAACACCACCGCGGCCGCGGGGGCGCCGCCGAGCACCGAGGCGAACGAGCCTTCCAGCGCGAGCACGGTCATATTCGGGTTGAGCAGCTTCGAGAACACCACGAACGCGCCGCCGTGATAGCGCGAGATCACGCAGAACACGATGGGCCCTTGGAAGTTCACGATCGCACGGCCGATCTCGGCGCCGTACTCGAGCTGCAACTTCCGCATCGATTCCGGCGAGCCGTCGAAGCCCGACAGGTTCGCCAGCACCACCAGCGGCCGATTGCCGCTGGCCGCGCTGATCGCCCGTGCGGCCTTCTTCGACGACCGCGGGAACAGTGTGCCCGCCGTGTAGGTGTCCGGCCCATCGGTGGACGGGAAGCCGCGCCGCGGCACTCCCCTGGACTCGATGCCCAGCAGGCACACCGGGATACCGCCGAGCCGCACGTCCTGCACCACGGCCGTCTCGGCGTCGGCCATCCCCGCCCAACGTTCCAGCACCGGGTGGTCCTGATCGGCCACCGCCCGCATGACGGTCCGGATATCGAACGGCTTCTTGCGGTCCGGGTTGGCGGAGGCGGAGAAGATCTCGCCGACCGTGGTGAAGTCACTGCCCGCCACGACATGCGGGAAGTCGGAGACGTCGCGATCGATCGGGTCACTGGTCCGAGACCGCCGCGGCGACTGCTCGCCGGGTGCCACGTAGGTGTGGTCGTAGTGCGACATCAGCACATCGCGCGCGGCAAGCAGATTCGGCGCCCAGTACTGTGCCTGCCCGTTCGGGCCCATCACCCGGTCGTAGCCGCCGATGCCGAAGTTGTCCTCGGCCGACACACCACCGGAGAAGTCCAGCGCCTGCTTGCCGGTGAGCACCATCGCCGAGTCCGGCGTCATCACCAGGATGCCCTTGGTGTGCATGAGCATCGTCGCCTCGGCGTTCCAGTACGGCTGCGCACCGACATTGATGCCCGAGACCACGATATTGATCTCGCCGCCGTCCTGGGTGAATTCGACGATCCGCTTGAGCGCCGCCGCCACCCAGTCCATGTTCTCGGTGCCCGACTGCATCGAGATCCGGGCGCCGGAGGACAGCGCGTACCACTCCAGCGGCACCTGCATCCGTTCGGCCAGGTCCATTGCGGCGATCACGCGACGGCACTCCGGCTCCGAGAGCGCGCCGAGAGATTTCGTCGGATCACCGAGCAGCACCACCCTGGTGATGCCGTCCGGGTACTGCTCGGTCGGTGTGGTGACCACGCCCGCGACGATCGCGGCCCTATTGCGTCCCTTGGGTCGGTCGACCGGCACCAGCGTGTGGTCGGCATCGAGGTCGTACTCTGCGAACTCACCGAGCAGACCGGTCAACTCGTAGGGGTAGACGGTATTGCGGCTGCTCGCCCGCAGCACCTTCTGCCGGTACTCGTCGAGTGGCTCGACCACCTCGTCGGACCGCTCGCCGATGGTCACCTCGGTACCGCCGGTGGTGTCGAAGGATATGCGCACGGCGACCTTGATCAGCTCACCGGACCTCGGGGCCCGGTGCCGCGCGATGAGCAGGATCTCCTCCAGCCCGGCTCCCGCGGTCGTCGGCCGCACGCGATCGACGATCGTCTCCAACTCGGAGCGGGTGATGTCAACCGGCGGCCAGATGTACATCACGATGCGGTTGGTGTGGAAGCGCTTGGCCGACGGCCGCTGCGACTGTGCCCGGCGGATCGAGTCGAGGCAGGTGGCGATGGTGCTCTCGGCCGTCGGCAGTGCCAGCAGCCTGCCGTCGTGCTCACGCAGCGCGGCCAGGTCACGCACCTGGGCGAACGCGACGAGGCGCTCGTCGGACGGGTTTTCCTTCGCGATGCAGCGGAACAGGTAGATCTCCTCGTCCGAGGACGGCAGCCGGGTGAGGTCGAACTTGCGCAGCCGCTTCATCTGCATCCGCTCCGCGATGTAGGGATGCAGGCCGCGGATCAACCGCTCCTCGGCCATGCCCGTCGCGGACGGGCGGAAGGTGAAGTGATGGTGCATCACCGCGCCGCCGCTGCCGGCGACGGTCGCGGTGATCCGGTGGATCTGGTTCGGCATTGGCCGCGCACCGAGCACTTCCTGCAGCGCCGCCGCCATCGCGTCGAAGTCCTCTGGCTGCTTCTCCCAGCTCAGGTAGATGTCGACCTCGATGGACGCGGCCCCGCTCGCCAATTCGGTGAGACCGCGCAGCACGGTGTCGAGCGCGTCGAAACTCACCGCTGCGGACACCAGGCTCAGGCCCCGGCGCTCGGCGATCACGAAGGTGCACCCGCCGGCCTGTCGGGTCTGCACACTGGCCAGTCCCTTGTTTCCGTAGTACCGCCGGGTCAGCACCTCGAGCATGGCGGTGTTGTCCGCACTGCCGCGCACCAGCCGCTGACCGAGCAGCCGCACCAGCGGCTCGGTGCTGCGCACCATCTCGGAAATGCGCTCGGCGCGATCGGGCGTTTCCGGGTGCGCGTCGAGGTGGCTCAGCTGTTTACGGACATTGGTGTAGACGCGGGCGCGGTTGCGCCGCAGCAGCGGCTGGCCGAACCAGGCGTACACCAGGCCGCGGGTGAGGTCGGCGATCACCGGGAAGCGCACCTGCGTCGCGGCCACCAGTCGCTCCAGCGCCAGGCCGACCGGTTCGCGCAGCGCCCGGTCCGGCACCGGCTCGCGCAGCCATTCGCGCAGCAATGTGGTGATGACCGTGACGGTGTCGGATGGACGTTGCTGGGCGAGGAAGATCCGGAAGACCGCGGCTTCGAGCTCGGGAGAACGCTCCAGATCGGCGACGCCGTAGTGCCCGAGCGCCTTGGCGAGCGTGGCCTGATACGACTCCGGCAGCCCGGCCCGCTCGACATCGAGGCTCTGCAGGTAGGTGTGGAAGTACTCGCGGGCGCTGTGGACATGCCCGTGGCCACCGTCCTCGTCCCCCGACCGGTTGTGGCTCAGTTCGGAGAGATCGGCGAACACCTGCACGAGTTCGATTTCCTCGGCGAGGGGGCGACGGTTGTCCGCGAGAGCTGCCCGGCGCACGGCGAGGTAGCGGTCGAGTACGCGGCGGTCGTCATGCGGGTCCACGTCGAAGCCCAGCAGCAAACTGCGCAGGTCCTGCAGGCTGCGTGCCGTACCCTCGTGCGGTCGGTCCGGTGCGGACTCACCGGGCAGATCCAGCTCGACCGACTCGACCACCGCGGCGTCCGTGGCCTCGTCGTCCTCGGCGAGCGGCTCCAACCGCAGCAGCGGCGCACCGGTCTCCACCTGGGTGCCGACCGAAACAGCGCATTCCTTCAACCGAGCCCGGAACGGCGCGCGCAGCACCGTTTCCATCTTCATGCTCTCCAGCACCAGGACCGGCGCGCCCGCCTCGACCTCGGCGCCGATCTCCAATGGCGTGGCAACGACCAGCGCGGGAGCGGGCGAGCGAACGACACCACCCTCGTCTCGGCTGATCCGATGCGTCACACCGTCGACATCGACCAGATGAATCGGCCCGTGCGTACCGGTGATCACGCGGTAGCGGGTGCCGTTGACCACGATCTGCCCGGTATGGCGGTCGAAACGCTCGAGGTCGACATCAGCGGCGGCCGTATTGCCGCCCGCCTCGATGCCGACGCGGAACCGGTACGCACCGATACGTGCGACGCGCACGCGGTAGCCGACGCCGCGCAGCTTGAGGTCGTGCGGGCGACCGCTCTGATGCTGCACCTGGGGACGTCCACCGGCCGCCGTGGACAGCAGCCGGTGCCGCTCGACCCGCTCTTCCTCTTCATAGGCATCGATGGCGGCGACGGCCACCGCGATCGCGGAGTGTCGATGCGATACGAGACGCCCCTCGGCGCGAACACGGTCGATCCAGCCGGTGTCCGCGCTGGCGTCGATCACCTCGGGCTGGTTCAGCAGGTCGAGCACGAAGCTCTTGTTCGTCGCGCCGCCCTCGATGACGACCCGGGTCTTCGCCACTGCCCGGCGCAGCCTGCCCAGCGCTTCGTCGCGGTCCCGGCCGTAGGCGATGATCTTGGCGATCATCGAGTCGAAGTCGGCGGGAATCGTGTCGCCCTCGCTGACGCCGGTGTCGACTCGAATGCCGGGCCCGGCAGGCAGGTCCAGCCGCGCGATGCGGCCCGGAGCGGGCGCGAAGTCGCGGTCGGGGTCCTCGGCATTGAGCCGGGCCTCGATCGCGTGCCCGCGCTCCGCCGGAGGTTCGCCCTCGAGCTTGCCGCCCGATGCCACCAGCAGCTGCGCCCGAACCAGGTCGAATCCGGTGGTGCACTCGGTGATCGGGTGTTCGACCTGCAGGCGGGTGTTGACCTCGAGGAAGGCGAACAGCTGGTCACCCGGGTGGTACAAAAACTCGACGGTCGCAGCGCCGCGGTAACCGACCGCGATCGCCAACCGCTCGGCCGACGCCTTGAGCTCGGCCGCCTGCTCGGGGCGCAGCACCGGCGACGCCGACTCCTCGATGACCTTCTGATTGCGCCGCTGCACCGAGCAATCGCGGACACCGAGCGCCCACGCGGTCCCCTGGCCGTCCGCGATCACCTGGACCTCGACATGCCGGGCGCCGGTCACCAGCCGTTCCAGGAAGACCACGCCACTGCCGAAGGCGCGCGCGGCTTCCTGACGGGTGCGCTCATAGGCATCGACGAGCTCGGCCTCGTTCGTGATCACCCGGATACCCCGGCCGCCGCCGCCGGCGGTCGCCTTCAGCATCAGCGGGTAGCCGATATCGGCGGCGGCCTCGAGGGCCGCGTCCACGGTTTCGACCGGACCGCGGCTCCACGGCGCGACCGGCACGCCGACTTCCTCCGCGATCAGCTTCGCGCCGATCTTGTCGCCGAGCTTGCGCATGGCCTCCGGACTGGGGCCGATGAAGGTGACGCCGATCTGCTCGCAGAGCTCCGCGAACGCCGGATCCTCCGCGACGAAACCCCAACCGACCCACGCGGCGTCGGCCTTGGTCGTCACCAGAGCACGCTCGAGCGCCTTCGGGTCGAGATATGGGCGTGCGGACGCCGGACCGAGGTCGTAGGCGATATCGGCCTCCCGCACGAATGTCGCGTTCCGGTCGACATCGGTGTGCAAAGCGACGGTTTCGATCGGTCTCCCGGTCTCCGCGGCCAGATCTTGGACGGCATGGATGAGGCGCATGGCGGCCTCTCCGCGGTTCACGATGGCGATGCGGCTGAACACTCGCCCGCTCCTTCCACTCCACAGCACTGGCCCGCTCGGGCTAGGGGTTGCGACTACCGGTCCCGCGTAGTCTGCACCTCATACTGCTCGCAGGTACAGGGCGTCACGCGGTTACCCGCGCGTATCGTGGGAAATCCCTCATGCGAGCCCATGCCAGTCGGTGGCGGAATCCCTCGGTCCGGCCAGGTTCCAGTACCGTGCCCGTGATCGGGGGTAGTTCGGCCTAGGTATCGATGAGAGCATTCGAACGAGAGTGGCGGGCGGCGATTCCCGACCAGCATCGCCAGATGTGTTGACCTGCAACGTTTCTTCGTTTTCGAGCCCGCGCGGCGGCGGGGGCGTATCCGATTGGCGAGGGCACCCGAGCAGCTCTGCCGCAGTGTAGGAGGTGATCGGTGTGGCCGACATTGTCGATGCATTGCACGCTCGCTGCGCGGAGGTCGCGGGCGAGGCGATCCTCTCCGGAGCCGAGCACCCGACCCTCACCCTGAGCACGCGTGAGGTAGCCGACCTGCTCAACCATATGGCCGACCTACGCCGCCGGCACCACGACATCGACCTCGCCTACCGCGAACTCGACCACCGCTACACCGTGCTGCGCCGAGCCGCCAGCGATGCCACCGCATCGTTGGATCGGATCCGCGCTGTGCTGGAGCAGCGCACCGCGCATCCGGAAGCGCGTGCACGCCAGGCTTGCACCATCGCCCGTTTCGCTGCTCAGAACCTCACTGCCGCAAGCCTGAACACCGAGAAGGCGAATTGACCATGCGGCCCGCGATGCGGCTCGTCACGAAGATCAGGGTGAACACCTCGATATCGAGCCCGGTCAGGATCTTGCGGTCCGCCCGGTCGCGCCGCAAACCGGCGCGCGATCGGTGACGTGGACGACCAACGATTGCCGTCCACGCCACCGACACCGTGCTCGGGCCAAGCGACCCCCTACGACGATCCCGTCGGATCTCAGCAGGCGACAGGGGCCGGTTCGCCGCGAACCCGCCCCTCGAGCCACCGCAGCACCTCAGGTGCGCCCGCTGCCGCAGCGGTCAAATGCTCGGGCACGGACACCGTCATCGTCTGCAGCTGCACCCCGGAATTGCACCAGCGGCGGTCGGTGTTTTCGATGGCCTGGACCGGAACCAGCGGGTCGCTCGGCGAATGCCATTCGAACACGGGCATTTCCGGCACCCCTGGGTACAGCTCCAGGCTGTTTTCCTGTACCACAGTCCAGGCCTCGGGCCTGTCGAAGATCGAGGTGGTGGTGACGTACTCGCGAGCGCTGCCGTTGACGCCGATGGCGAGGATCTCGTTGGTGCAGCGGTTGGCCATGGCGTCACGCAGCGCCATGCCACGCTGGTTCAGATACCTGGCCATCGGCACTTGGTCCGGATACTCACGCTCCAAACCGATTGCCGTCGCCATGGCCAGCCCGAATGCCGGGTGCGGTTCGAGGCCGAGCGCCTCCGCCATTGTCAGCAGGTTCATCGGTGCGCCGCCGATGGCCGCGCCCGCGATCCGCAGCTCACCGGCGTAGGACGGCTGCAGCACTGACGCCCATGAGGTGGCCAGGCCGCCGCCGGAGTAGCCTGCCATCGTCACCGGGCTGTGCTGCACGGCGAGTTCGGGCAGCCGTTTCACCGCCCGGATGCCGTCCAATACGATGTGAGCACCCAACTGCGCAGCTCCGAGTGCGAACTGCGGTCCCAGGTGATCCGGCATCGCGACAGTCCACCCCTCCTGCAGCACCACGTTCAACATCGTCGCCGTCGCCGACAGATTCAGATCGCCGCTGTACAGCTTGTGCGATACCGCGCAGTCGGTGCCGAGCGCATTGATGAAGTGCTGATACGACAGCAACGGCGCATCGGGCTGATGGCCCAGGGGGGTGAGGACCGTTGTGGTCGCCGCGATCGGCCCACCATGCGAGTCGGTCGAGCGGAATTTGACCAGTGTGACGGTGGCGCCGGGGAAGAGAGGCACCGGCGGCATCGCCCGCACGTCGAGAATGTCACCGGGTTGGTGCGCTGCCACATCCCCCGGGGCGGCATAGAACGGGTCCGGATCGGCGGCCGGAAACAGCGGTTCGGCGGTTGCCGTCGTCGCCAGCAGCGCGAGTGCCACACCGCTGAGTACACCCAGGACCTTGATCCGAACGCTGCGTCTACTACCGGAGAAAGCATGGAACGGACGAGTCACGACCTTGACCTCCACGGATAGTTCGCGGACATTAGTCGACAAGCCAGGCTGAATACAAATACCACATCCGGCAAACCTCCAGCGACACTATGGAAAGAAAGCCGAATTGGTCCAAATAAGTAGCAGCCACGCATCCGCTGTGAACCCAAGCCGGTGGCGCTATCGTCAAACAATTCAGGGCAAAACGACAGCTACACCGACAGTTACGCCATGCCGGGACGCCCCCGGCATCCGCTCAACCGAGGCTGATCCGCAGCATGTCCGCGCGCCCGACAATCTTGACCCGCTCGCGTCCCGCACGTTCACCGCGTGTCCGCTCGAGCGCGTCGAGGCGATACCAGCGCGCCCAGGTCGGGAATGGAATGCCCTTGGCCGTCAGGAAGGCGATGACCGACTCCGGCGCGGAATCCACCGCACCTGGGCGGATTTCGCGATCGTCGAGCAAACAGGCCACGGTTTCACCGGCGTCGCCCTCGGTGTGCCCGATGAGACCGACCGGACCGCGCTTGATCCAGCCCGCGACGTACACACCCGGCAGGTAGTGCACCCAACCGTGCGCATCCGCATCGATCAGCACCCGACCCGCCTCGTCACCACACCCGCGCGCTTGTCGAACGGCAGCTCGGCCGGGCTCTGGAACAGGCAGCCGACGGCACTAGACGGCGCCCACCGGCCAGGCCCGGAAAACGCCTGTGCCCTCGACACTTCCGGTTCCGTCGAGCCGGGTGCGCGCGGTGCGCAGGCCGACGACGCCGAGGATCTCGGTTGTTCGGCGGCGCGCTCGCACTGCCCCTGGCCGTCAGCAGCCTGGCGTTGCAAACCGCCACCGGATGGCGCTGATCACGCCGATGACGGGGCCGATCGCAATGGGAATGCCGCCCACGGGGTTGCCGGTAGCGGCGGCCCCGTGGGCAGCGCATGATCACCCGTGCAGTTGGGCAGCGGATACGTCCACACCCAGTCCGTTCTCTCCCGGCGGTGAGCCCGGCAGCGGCGAGTTGTCGAGGTATCGGATCTCGTAGACCCGCTCGGTGAACTTCCAGCCGTCGGCCGTTCGCCGGTAGCGATCGTGGTAGATCGCGTAGTTCAAATGTGAACTGCCACTTCGTAACCGACCGAATTCACAGATATGGGCACGACCGGAGGCGGTATCGCCGTCGACATCGACCGCGCCTGGATGGGTGTGCTGCACGAAGTAGTCCCATGCGCCTTGCATTCGCGGCATTGCGTTCTCCAATTCGGCGCGTCCGGAAACTTCGATACCCGCGTCGGGGATACGCAACACCGCGTCGTCGGTGAACAGTGCAGCCAGGCGCTCGAAGTCGTGCATCATCACCGCGTCGGTGAATCCGGCGCAGAGCGCTTCGATCTCGATACGGTCGGCGAGTGACCGAAAGTCGTTCGGCGTAGACATTATTGGCTCCTCAGGAATTGACGAGAGTGGTTTCGGCACCGGTCTGCCGTAGCGGTGCGAGCGCGGCGCTCCATGCGAGGACCTGGTCCAGCAGCGCGTTCAGGGCCGTGGTGTGGCGGTCGCCCGGTGTGAAGGCGGTGTAGTTCTCGAAATCGGTGAGCACCGAGATCGTGACCTGTTGGCTCACATCGGCCATGCCCAGCGCGCTGCAGACCAGCCGCAGATGCTCCACCGCGCGGACGCCGCCACTCGCGCCGTAGGAGACGAATCCGACCGCCTTATCGGCCCACTGCGCGAACAGGTGGTCGATCGCGTTCTTCAGCACTCCGGGGGCCGAGTGGTTGTACTCGGGAGTCACTATCACGAAGCCGTCGAACGGGGCGATTCGCTCGGCCCAGGCTCGGGTGTGCTCATGGACGGAGGGGCCGAACATCGGCGCCACCGGCTCGTCCAGATGCGGTAGCGGGTGGTCGCGCAGGTCGATCAGTTCGAACTCGGCGTCGTCGCGACGCGATGCCGTGTCCAGAACCCACTGGGCGACCTGTGGGCCGTTGCGATTGGGCCGGGTACTGCCGAGAATGATGCCGATTCTGATCATGTCCGGGAACTCCTGCTCTGCTGAAGGTGTCACGACCTTCCGACGACGCAGCCGATCGGAATGTCAGGCCGCCTCACAGTTCGGGTCGCTATTTCGTCAATTGGGTGAGGGCCGCATCGACCGAAGGAGCCGACACCATGACCGATCCGCACCTGCGCTCGGTGATCAGCGAACGCCGGCAGCTGATCAATCTCGCCTACCGGCTGCTCGGCTCGCTGGCCGAAGCCGAGGATGTTGTGCAGGAGACCTATGCGCGCTGGTACGCGCTATCCGAGCGGCAGCGGCAGGATGTGGCGGCGCCCGGCGCTTGGTTGACGACGGTCGCCAGCCGCATCTGCCTCGATCTGCTCGGCTCGGCGCGGGCCCGGCGGGAACGCTATGTGGGCGAATGGATTCCGGAGCCGGTCCCCGACCGTGCCGAATGGCTCGGCGGTCCCGCCCCCGCCGATCCCGCCGACCGGGTCACCCTCGACGAGTCGATCAGCATGGCCTTCCTGGTCGTGCTGGATTCCATGACACCGGCCGAGCGGGTGGCATTCGTCCTGCACGACGTCTTCCGCTACTCCTTCGCCGAGGTCGCCGACATCGTCGGGCGCACCCCCGCGGCCTGCCGCCAGCTCGCCTCCTCCGCCCGCCGCCGCATCCACACCGCGCAGGCGCCGTCGAGCACCCAGCGCGCCGAGGTGGTCCGGGACTTCAAAAGGGCCTGGGAAACAAGAGATATCGAGGCGCTGATCGGCCTGCTCGATCCGCAGGCGACCGCGACCTCCGACAGCGGCGGCCTGGCCCCGGCCTTCCTGCACCCGATCAACGGCGGTGAGCAGATCGCCCGCGCCTGGGTCGAAATCGCTGCCCGAGCCCCCGAGGTGACGCTGCTCGAGCGCACCGTGAACGGCCAACCCGGCCTGGTCGCACAGCTCGCCGGCACCATCGTGTCGGTCTACGCCTTCGATATCGACGACGGCCGCATCACCCGCATCTGGGCGATCCGGAACCCGGAGAAACTGCGTCCCTGGACAGCGGACTGAACCGCGCACGCGGCGGGCGTGCGTGACCGTTCGACGGGATGAGCGGGGCGCGCAATTGGGCGGGCAGGTCGAGGTCACACCGCCTTGCCTGAGGCGGACCGGTATCTCGGATTCAGTGGGCCTTCTGGAGCCAGTCCTGGTAGTGCGTTGGTGCCAGAGTCGTTTGTGCGGATCCCTCGTGGTGACGGAGACAGCCGGGCTCAAAGAGCCGTGAAAGTACCCAACCCCGAGGACAGAGTGATGGCGAAGCCACCGGCGGTCGCGATGGCGACGATCTGTCCCGCCCCGGTGAACACCGGCACCGGACCCGGAGCGCAAGCGCAGGGCTGCTGCGCCGTTTCCCGATCTGCCACATCCACCACACCGATCGCTCCGGTCGTCAGGTTCGACCACTGAATCCGCGCGTGGGAGTCGAAAATGGTGCCACCGCTGAAGGGTGCCGGGTTGGCGACCCCGAAGGTAGTGACTCCCGGGGCGTCGCCGACGGTCGCCGTCAGGTAGATACTGAATTGCGATGGCACACCCCATGCTTGGGATATCTTCACCAGCGGCAACTGGAACGTGGTCAGTTCCGCGGCGCGAGCGGCGGTGTGCTGCCCCAGCACGGACGCACCGACCACCGCACCGATGACACCGAGTTTGGCGACCACGCCAGCAACCCGGCCAACCACGTCGTTCGTCACTAGCCCTCCTCACGGTCGATTCCGGCCTGCATCCACATCGGCGACGCCATGACCTCCGATGACGTGATCGCCGGATCAGCTTCACCGACAGCCCCATTCACAGCGCTGCCCGCGCATTCGACAAGGCGCCACGAACGGGCATCCCGCCTAGTAAACAACCAGAGGTGCGATATTTGCCGCATCGACCCGCCCAGACTTGCGGCTGCTGGTCGAGCGATAGGGCTCGAGCATGATCGGGACACCGCCCGGCGGCCATAAAGACATCGGCGCCCCTGTCGGCAGCCACGGTGCAGAAATCCGTGCCGACGGTGGCAGCGTTCGAGTCGTGTGAGCGCATCGGAAAGGCACGCCACGACGTCGGCTAGTGGCCGCCGAGCAGTCCTTGTTCAGCGGCGTACGCCTGTAGGCGGTCAACCAGCTCGCGTGGGCGGCTCAGGGCCGGGGTGTGCCCACTGTCGATCTCGTCGGGGGTGATACCCAGGCGCTCCTGGGTGATGCGGCGCAGGAAGCCAGCGGGGAACAGGCGATCGTCGCGACCGATCAGGACTCGCGTAGGGACATCGGGCCAGGTCCCGAGCGGTGACGGTTCGCCCATCCGGGCCTCGGACTGGGTGCGTGCTCGGTTCAGTGCTTCGGCGGCCAGCTCCGGCGGAACATCCTGGTAGAACAGGGCGATCGTATCGTCGTACCGGACCCGCACCTCCTCGCTGAATCTCGTATGGGTCCAGTAGTCGGCGGGCGCCTCTCCCGGCGCGGGGATCATGGGCGCGACCAGGACGAGCAGTTCCACCGCCACTCGGTCGCAGACGAGCGGGGCGGTGAAACCGCCGAAGGATTGTGCGACCACGATGAGATCGGTCCGTTCGCCGATGGCACCGACCACGGTGTCCACGTACTCGGGCAGGCCGGCCGAGTCGTCGTCGCATGGAAGATCCGGGGCGATGGCCTCATGACCTCGTGCGCGCAGTTCGGCCGCCACCAGATGCCAGTACCAGCCGACATCACCAGCGCCGTGGATCAAGACGAATGTGGCCACCCGGCCTCCCTTCTCGAGATGCTGCCGCCTGGCTCCGGTGCAATCGATCAGCCGCAAGCACTCCGGTTTCGTGCTGAGGTTAGGCGGCAGTACCGACAATCTCGGCCGCGTTGCCGGGCGTGAGGCACAGTGTTTGCCAGGGGAGTTGGGGTTTCTCACCGTCTCGATTGGTCAATATTTATGCAGCGGACCGTCGGTCCCGCGCGATCGGCGCCCGCCGCACACCCACACTGCACCACCCCGCCCGCGAACCGCGCGACCCTGCGCGAACAAGGAGGAAGAACAAGTGCGATCCAGCAAAGTCGGTGCCATCGCCATTGCACTGGCCGCCGCCACCGTGGCCGCGGCAAGTCCGGCGCAGGCCGATGAACCCGCCCCCGGTGCGCCCAGCGAGATCATCTCGATCGATCTCAACCTGCTGGGATGTTCCATCGGCGCTGGACTCGGCGTGGATCTCGTACTCGCCCTCGCCAGTAGCGGTTCCAGTTCCAACGCCAGCGTTTCGTCCGGTCTGGCGGCCCGCCTGCGCGCCGCCGGGTGCCTGCCCTGGCCTCGGTAATCGTGATGCCCCGCGTCGGCTGGCGCGATGTGGGTTGATCTCCCTATCCGCGGTCTCGGTGTGGCCTGGTAACCAGACCACACCGAGACCGCAACTAGCTTGTGTGGCAACGATTGTCGGTTCGGAATCGCAACAGCGTCGGTCGAGCTACTTGAACAGATCGCGCGAATCTCGCACTCCGATCGGCGATTCCGGATTCTCGATGTCGTCGGGCGCGCCCCCCGGAGGCTCACCGCCATGAGAACGTCAACTCCGTAGGGAATCACCAGGGACGCATACACATTCAAGCACCACCAGATCTGTATCAACCGAATCCACTGCGTACCAGCGACATTCGCAATATTCCCATCATCGGGAATGGTCGACAGGCAACGGCGACCCACGCCATCGGGTTTACCGGCAGGACTCAGCCCTCGCTGCAATGGAGCGTCCACGTGGGGTCAGATTCGTCGGAGGCCACCCGACGCGGTGGCATCGTCCCGCCCGGTTTCGTCGACCTCGAGCCGGGTGCCGGCGAATACCTTGTGGTGGCAGTCGATTTCGACCTCACCAGCCGCGGTGAAGCAGGGTTTCGTGACCTCGCGACGCTGCTGCCCGAGCCGGCCGCGGCAAGTACCTCGCCGCGTATGTGACGCTGCGCACCGGGTCCACCGCCGACGAGTCGGACCTGCGCGGCCACATGGCATCCACTGTCGTCGACCACCTTCGGCCCCACATCTATGTGCTGCGCACCGAAGCATCCGTCACCGCCAACGGCAAACTCGACAGACGCCGCCTCATCGACGGCACGGCCGCGCCAACGACACCGACCGCCGGTCCACCCCTGCGCACAGTCGTGGTCAATGACGATGACCAATACGCGATCTGGCCCGCGCACCGACCCGCGCCCACCGGCTGGACAGCGGTCGGCCGTCCCGGCACTCTCGACGAGTGCAAGGCACTCGTCCGTCGACTCTGGTCCGACATCCGCCCCTCCCGCCGACGACCCGCCCTCGAGACCTCGTAGCCGCGGCATTCGCCCCCGTGTGCCTACCGGACGCTATCGGCATCCCCATCATGGCCGCCGCGGTCACCCGAACTCGGCCGACACCAGCTGATGACGCTGGGCACCTACGCCTAGTGCGCGGCCGGGGTGGACCTCAGCGATCGGGTGATCAGATCCTCGACCGCGTCCGGGGCTTCCCACGGCGGGGTAGGTCCGACACCGGGCAGGACCGTGACGGCAGCGCCGCTCACCCGCGCAGTTCCGACACCAGCAGGTGCGCCAGCTTTTCCGAGGACTGCGGGTTCTGGCCGGTGTAGAGATTGCGGTCGGTCACCACGAACGGCCGCAGGGGCATGCCCTTCAGGTAGTCGACACCGGCCGCCTTCAGCTCGTCCTCCAACAGCCAGGGCGCCTTGCGGGCAAACCAGTTCAATCGCTCTTCCCGGTTCGACAAACCGGTCATCCGGTAGCCCGAAAACGCCGAACCGCCATCCGGATTCGTGGCCGCCAGGATCGCCGCCGGCGCGTGACACAGCAGGGCCAGCGGCTTATTCGAGGCGAGCCGATGCCTCAGCAGCTCACCCGAAACCTCGTCGTAGGCAAGGTCTTCCATCGGACCGTGACCGCCGGGATAGAACACCACATCGAACTCGTCGGCATCGACCTCGTCCAAAGGTCGCGGAGCGCTCAGCGCGGCGCCGATGCCGTCCAGGTAGTTCTTGATCGCACGCCGCTTCTTCGGCATCCCACCGGCGAAACCCAGACTCAGCTCATCGAGAGTGGGCGGCTTACCACCCGGTGTGGCGATCGTGATATCCCATCCGGCCTCGCTGAAGATCCGATGCGGAACCGCCAACTCCTCCGCCCAATATCCGGAGGGGTGGACGGTGCCGTCGCCGAGTGTCCAGCGATCCGCCGCCGAGACCACGAAGAGAACCTTTGTCATGTTTGCTCCGCCTCCTTGTGCGTGGTTCTTCGAGATTGAGTGTCACTGCATGACAGATATGTCATGTGTCGACACTTTTGGCAGTGTACGTCACATTTGGCATTGTATGCTTTTTGCATGGCAGTAGCGGACACCAGCGGTTTGCGCGCCCGCACGCGCGAGGCATTGAAGGAATCCTTGGCCGAAACGGCGATCGAGCTGTTCGACGAGCGCGGATACGACCAGGTCACGGTCAATGACATCGCAACGGCCGCCGAAATCTCCACGCGCAGCTTCTTCCGCTACTTCCCCAGCAAGGAAGACGTCGTCTTCGGCAGCCGAATACCCACTGCCGAGAAGGTCCGTGAAGCATTCGTCGCCAAGCTCGGCGACACCGATATCTGGTCCGCCCTGCACGCGACCTTCCGCGAGGGCTCCATCTGGATGGAGGAGGACGCCGCCAGCTGGAAACGCATCATGCGCGTGATCACCCACACCGGCGAGTTGCGGGCGAAGAATCTCGAAAAGCACCTCGCCTGGTCCGCTGCACTCTCCCCGGAAGTCGCCCGCCGTCTCGAGGCTCACGATGACACCGCTGACCTCGAGGCACGTGCAGTGGTCAGCGCCGCCCTGGGATGCTTCGAGGTCGCGCTATCGCAGTGGGCCGATAGCGAGGATGCGCGACCACTGCCCGAGATCATCGATCGTGTCTTCGCATTCATCCGGATCCGACCTCCTCTCGATTGAGAACCACATGCGGAAACGAACTCGGCTTTCGGCCATCGGTCTCGTGCTCGTGCTGCTGTGGGGCGAGTGGGAGAACTGGCGCGCTTCCCGCAGGCTGGTGGGATCGGCCACGGGTGGCTCCGAGGCCGTTGTGGTGCTCGGCTATCGCAACGCGGGCACCCGCGCGAACATCATGAACCGGTGGCGGGTGCGAGCCGGTCTGCGGTCCATCGACCCGCACGCGGTCAGCACTCGTCTCGTCCTCTGCGGAGGGGCATGCGCGGGCCCGCACACCGAGGCAGCCCTGATGGCCCGCTACGCCACGGCGACCCGCGGGTACCGCGGCGAGGTCGTCTTGGAAGACCAGAGCCGGACCACATGGGAAAACATCGGTTTCGCGCTCCCGCACCTGAAGGACATCGATCGAATCAAGATCGTCTCGCTGCCCCTGCACGCCGCGAAGGGGCGACGATACCTCGCCCAGCAGTGCCCGGAGCTGGCGTCGCGCCTGGTGCGAGGAGCGGAATACCGGTTCGGTGAATGGATAGCGGCAAAGCCACTGATGGCCGTCCACGGCCGGTGGCAGGACGCTCGCGACCGACACGGTGACCGTCCAGCTCGCTGATCCGAAAAGGCTACCGCGACAACCTTTCTGGGCCAGGCGCGGTGAGTGGGAAGTCCGCTCGCGCGTCAGCCGACCAGATACCGATCATCGTCTCGGAACCACAGGTGGGCCAGTCTGCGCGGCACCTGGCGGGGACATAAAGAAACCTGCAGCTCAGAAGGCAATTCGTGGCACGCCCCTCGGCGAATGGTCTGATTCCGGACGGACAGAATCGGCTCGAGCGCAACAGTTCCTCGAGGGGCGCGACTCGACGACGATGGGGGCGTTTGGGTCGAGGTGAAGGTGAGCTCGGATGGCGGTGGCAGGGGGCAATAGCGCGGGGGCGGTATTGCGGGCGGTGCTCGAACAGGGAGTGGCGACGCGGACCGCGATCGCGCGGGTGGCCGAGCTGTCACCGGCGACCGTGACCACGCAGGTGCGGGCGCTGGTGGCGGCCGGGTTGCTGATCGAACATCCGGAGACGGCCAGCCCGGCGGGGATGGGGCGGCCGCATTCGCCGCTGGAATTGAACAGCGCGGGCAATGTGGTGATCGGCGTGCACATCGCGGCCGAACACGTCACCGTCGCGGTGCTCGATATCGCTGGGACGGTGCGACTTACGCATCGGGTGCCGCACCCCAGTCTGGATCCCGATGCGATTCTCGATGGGGCGGCCGCCGAGGTACGGCGGTTGCGGGCCGAGCTCAGCGAACGGGTGATCGGGCTGGGGGTGGCGGTCGGCGGGTGGGTCGACAGTTCGGCGGGGGCGGTCGTCGATCATATTTCCCTGCGGTGGCGCAATGTCGCTGTGCGACAGTACCTTTCCGAACGAACCGGGCTTTCGGTCGGTCTGGACAGCCATACCAGGGCGCTGCTGCACGCGGAGCAGTTGTTCGGAAAGGCGCACAACGCCTCGGCGACGGTGGCGCTGTTCGCGGGCAATGTGATCGATGTGGCGTTCGCGGTGCACGGGCGAGTGCACTACGGTCCACGGTCGGCCGCCGGAGCCATCACGCGACTCGCCGGTGGGGAGGCGGCCGATGCGGCGCTTATCGAGTGCACCGATCGTGCTCTGGTCGCGCGGGCCAGGCGGGAGTCGCTTGCGGTCAGCGGCATTCGGGATCTCATCGCCGCCGCCGGGCGCGACGAGGCGGCGCGCGAACTGTTCAAGGATCGCGCCAGGGTGCTCGGCCGGGTGGTCGCGGTACTGATCGACCTGCTCGACCCGGATGCGGTGGTGATCGTGGATCCGGCCCTGGTGCGGGTGCCGGGCGTGCGCGCGACGTATCTCGATGTGGTGCGACGGTTCTCGTCGTGTGAGCGGCCCGAGGAGGTCGTCACGGGATCGTCGTTCATCGGGCGGGCACTGGAGACGGCGGCCGGCACCGTGGTGTTGCAGCAGCTGTTCACCGATCCGCTTGCGGTGGTGGCCGCGGCCGCGCCGGTCCCTCCGATCACGGCCTTTAATTCCGAGTAATTTTAAGTCGAACGAATGTTGCCCGATCGCAACGTCTTCCGGGACAGTCTGTGCATGGATAAGCACGCACGCGCCACCCGGTTCGAAATCCTCGATTGTCGCCGCACCTCGGATTTCCGTTATACATTCCGGCACTTGCCATCGAGGAGAGAGAAATGCGAACCACGATTCGCGGAATAGGATTGGCCGCCGCGGCGGCGGTACTGTTCCTCAGTGGCTGCGCCACCCGCAACAGCGGGGATACGGATCTGTCCGCCGGTCTGCCGACCGCGGTGCCGCCGGGCACGAAGCTATCGATTTCGGTGAACACCACCCGCGTGGCACTGCAAGCCGCCGGGCAGCTGAACACGCTGCCGTTCACCGTATCCGATTGGCCCGCGGTGCAGGCCGGACCTGATGTGATCCAGGCATTCCGCGGCGGTGCGCTGGATGTGGCCAGCAATGCGGGGATCCCACCGATCCATGCCCACGCGACGGGCGTGGACGCCAAGATCGTTGGGGTCAAGGTCCGGGAAACCCCGCAGTACAAGCTGGTGACCGCGCCCAATTCGGCGATCAACGCGCTCGCCGATCTGCGCGGTAAGAAGATCGGTTTCTCCCCGGGACAGGCGCAGGGCGTGATCGTGCTGCGCACGCTGCAGGCGGCCGGGATCGGGCTGAACGAAGTCGAACTCGTGGAACTCAACAGCACCCAATTCCTCACCGCACTGCAGGGCAAGCAGATCGATATCGCCCCGCTCGGGGAGCCCTCGATCACGAAA
The DNA here is from genome assembly GCF_050955995.1 of Nocardia sp. CA-119907. Classification (NCBI taxonomy): domain Bacteria; kingdom Bacillati; phylum Actinomycetota; class Actinomycetes; order Mycobacteriales; family Nocardiaceae; genus Nocardia; species Nocardia sp. CA-119907. The sequence continues at coordinate 4,128,633 of NZ_CP192091.1, read as the reverse complement.
TACCTTGCCCAATACGGTGATCAGGGCGCAAAGGCGGTGGACACCCCCGCCGTGGACGCACTGACCATCCTGTGGGCACCGACCGCGGTGCTGCAAGATTCCGCGAAACTCGCTGCCGTCACGGAATTCGTGAAGATCTGGGCACGTGCCGATATCTGGTCCTGGGAACATCCCGAGGAATGGGCCGACGCATATTACGTGAAGGACCAGAAGGTTTCGGCCGAGGACGCCCGGCGAATTCTGCGGACCGTGGAACGCCCCTATTACCCCGCGAATTGGGACGAGGCCCTCAAATGGGAACAGGAGACCATCGACCTGGTCACGAAATCGGGCTACTTCGGTAAGAGTTTCGACGCCGCCGCCCTGTTCGACCGGCGATTCGAGCAGTTGGCCGCCGATGCGGTGCCCACCCAATATCGGACCAAGGAGAAGTCATGACGCTCGCATTGCCGCGCCTCGCGGTGTCGGCCCCCGTGGCCGCGGACGGCTTCGTCGACCGGCGTAGCCTGCGTCGATTGGGACTGCGCAAGCCCGTGCCCTTCACCCGCCTGCTCGGTGTGGCACTGCTGCTGGGCGCCTGGGCCGCCGGAATCCATTTCGGCCTGCTCGACGAGCGCAAACTGTCCGCACCGTGGACCGTGCTGGACACCGGCTGGGAGCTGTTCCGCGACGGCAGCCTGGTGGACAATGTCGTGGCGTCGCTGCGCCGCGCGGCGCTCGGACTGGCAATCGGCGTGGTGGTCGGGACGGGACTGGCCCTGCTGTCGGGTCTTTCGCGGTTGGGTGAGTCGCTGATCGACGGTCCACTGCAGATCAAGCGCGCCGTCCCCACGCTCGGCTTGATTCCGCTGATGATCCTGTGGCTCGGTATCGGCGAGGAGTTCAAGGTCGTGCTGATCGCCTTCGGCGTGGTCATCGCCATGTACATCCAGACCCATGCCTCGCTCACCACCATCGATAAGCGATTCGTGGAACTGTCGGAGGTGCAGGGTGTTTCGCGGACGCAGTTCATCCGCCGGGTGGTGATCCCGGGCTCGCTGCCCGGCTTCTTCCTCGGGCTGCGATTGTCGGTCACGGGATCGTGGCTGGCCCTCGTTGTCGTCGAATCCATCAATGCCACAGACGGATTGGGCAAGATGATGAGCAGCGCCCAGAACTATGGGCAGGCCGATGTGATCCTGGTCGGCCTGGTCATCTACGGCATCTTCGGGCTGGTGTCCGATGCCGGTATCCGTTTGCTCGAACGCAAGGTGCTCTCATGGCGTCGAACCATCGCGAATTAGGCGTCCAGACCAGGGATCTGGTCAGATCCTTCGGCGACCGGACCATTCTGGACAAGATCACGCTGAGCATTCCGCCCGGCCAGTTCGTCGCCCTGCTGGGCCGCAGCGGCTCAGGGAAAAGTACCTTGCTGCGTGCGCTCGCCGGACTGGATCACGACGTGGCCGGGTCGGGCACGCTGCGGGTGCCCGCGAAAACCGCTGTGGTGTTCCAGGATTCACGCCTGCTGCCGTGGCAGCGAGTGCTGGCGAACGTGCTGTACGGACAACCCCGCGCCCTGCGCGACGCCGGTGCGGCGCTGCTGGCGGAGGTCGGGCTGGCAGGCCGGGAACGCGCCTGGCCGACGGAACTGTCCGGCGGCGAGCAACAGCGCGTGGCACTGGCCCGATCCCTGGTGGGTGCACCCGATCTGCTGCTGGCCGACGAACCCTTCGGCGCGCTGGATGCCCTGACCCGCATCCGCATGCACGAACTGCTGCGCGATCTGATCCAGCGGCACACCCCGGCCGTACTGCTGGTCACCCATGACGTGGACGAGGCGATCACCCTGGCCCAGCGCGTGCTGGTGCTGGATTCCGGCCGCCTCACCGTCGACCTTCCCATCGAACTTCCCGCCGAGCGCGACCCGGGCGACCCGGAATTCCAAGGCATCCGCCGCACCCTACTGACCGCGCTGGGCGTTGTCCCGGCCGGTGTCTGAAAGGACTCACACATGTCGAAACAACTGCACCTCAATGCCTTTCTGATGTCCACCGGGCATCACGAGGCCTCGTGGCGGCTCCCGGAATCGGATCCGCACTCGAATACCAAGATCGAGCACTATGTGCATCTCGCACAGATCGCCGAGCGCGGGAAGCTGGATTCCATCTTCTTCGCCGACAGCCCCGTGCTGTTCGGCGACACCGGACGCCGACCCAGCGGCAAGCTCGAGCCCACGGTGCTGCTCACCGCCATTGCCGTGCAGACCTCCCGGATCGGTCTCATCGCCACCGCGTCCACCAGCTACAACTCACCGTTCAACCTGGCGCGCCGGTTCGCCTCCGTCGACTGGGTGTCCAATGGTCGGGTCGGTTGGAATATCGTCACCACCGCCGGAGCCGATGCGGCCCGCAATTTCGGACTCGACGATGTGCCCGATCACAAGCTGCGCTATGAGAAGGCCGCCGAATTCGTCGAAGTCGCCACCAAACTGTGGGACAGCTGGGCCGATGACGCGGTGCTGGCCGATAAGGAATCCGGTGTCCACACCGATCCCGACAAGGTGCGCAAGATCGAGCACGAGGGCCGGTTCTTCAAGGTGGCGGGGCCGCTGAACCTGCCGCGCTCGCCGCAGGCGTATCCCGTTCTGGTGCAGGCCGGTTCGTCCGAGGACGGCAAGGAGTTCGCGGCGCGCTACGCCGAGGCCGTATTCACCGCGCAGCAGACCCTCGAGGACGGTCTCGAGTTCTACACCGACGTCAAGCGTCGTGCGATCGCACTCGGCCGCGATCCGGAATCGATCAGGATCCTGCCCGGCATCGTTCCCGTCATCGGCGACACCGAGGAGCATGCTCGCGAGCTGGACGCCGAACTGGAGCACCTGATCTCACCCGAATACGCGAAGCGCCAGCTCGCCCGCACCTGGGGTATTCCGGTGGAGGATCTCGACCTGGACAGCGAACTGCCCGACGACCTGCCCACCGAGGACGAGATCCAGGGCGCGAAGAGCCGGTTCACCCTCATCGTGAACCTCGCCCGGCGTGAACGGCTCACCCTGCGTCAGCTGATCGCCCGCCTCGGTGGCGGACGCGGTCATCACACCTTCGCGGGCACCGCCGAACAGGTGGCCGACACCATCGAGGAGTGGTTCACCCGCGGCGCGGCCGACGGATTCAACATCATGCCCGCGGTACTGCCGTCCGGTCTGGAGCGGTTCGTGAACGAGGTGGTGCCGATCCTGCAGCGGCGCGGTCTGTTCCGCACCGAATACACCGAGACCACGCTGCGCGGCCACTACGGCCTGGCGCGGCCGGAGAACCAGTACACGGCCGCGGATGCGCTGGTGGTCGCCGGATGAGTTCGGACTCCGGCTGTTTCGACGCCGCGGCCTCGGATTTCGGGGCCGCGCGGTCGACTTCCCACCCCTCGAACACACGGTCCACCGGTTGGATCCGATACCTGCTGCGGCGCTGTGCGGCGCATCGCCGGACGGTGCTCACCGCTGCCATAGGATCGGTACTCGCGGCGGTGCTGACCGCGGTGCTGCCGCTGATCGTGCGGCATACGGTCGACAGCCTCACCACCACCGAGGCATCGGTGCTGCCGTGGATCGGGCTGCTGCTCACCGTCGGCGGCGTGCGATTCGTCGCCGGATATCAGCGCCGCACCGGATCCTCGCGGCTGTCGCTCGATGTGCAGCACGATCTGCGCCGCGATCTGTTCGCGGCGCTGCTGCGCCTCAATGGGCGACAGCGCTCCGGCTTGTACACCGGGCAGGTGGTCAGCCGCGCCATTACCGACGTGACGCTGATCCAGATGTTCCTGCAACTGGTTCCACTGGTCGCCGGAAACGCGGTGCTGCTCGCGGTGTCACTGGTGCTGATGGCGACGATGTCACCTGCCCTGACGGTGATCGCGCTGCTCGTGGTCCCGGCACTGTGGCTGATCACGACACGCAGTCAGCGAGAACTGTTTCCGGCCAACTGGGATGCGCAGGCCCGCGCCGCCGAGGTCGCCATGCGGGTGGAAGCCGCGGTGACGGGCGTGCGGGTGGTGAAGGGGTTCGGTCAGGAATCCCATGAGCTGGATCAGCTGGCCGCCTCCGCCCGCGACCTGTACCGGTCGCGGTTGCGGATCACTCGGATCACCAGCCGATTCACGCCCACGCTGCAGGCGATCCCGGCGGCGGGCCAGGCACTGGTCCTCATTGTCGGCGGACTGCTCGCATTGCGGCAGTCCATCACCTTGGGCACCTTCCTGGCTTTCATGACCTACCTGGGGTCCTTCGTCCACCCGATCCGGATGTTCTCCATGCTGCTCACCGTCAGTCAGCAGGGAAAGGCGTCGCTGGACCGGGTGCGCGAGGTGATCGAGACTCCGGTCCCGGACGAGGCGCGCGCCGCCACGCCCGCGGCACCGATGCCGCCGGGCAGTGCGCCACGCATCGAATTCCACGGTGTGCGTTTCGGATTCGAGGATCAGCCGCCGGTACTCGACGGACTCGACCTGGTGGTCGAGCCGGGCGAGACCATAGCGATCGCGGGTGCGGCGGGCTCCGGAAAGTCGATTCTCGTGCAGTTGCTGCCGCGACTGTTCGATCCGGATGCTGGCCGAATTCTACTCGACGGCACCGATATTCGGGAACTGCCGCAGCTGCGCGGCCACGTGGCCATGGTCTTCGAGGACACCTCGCTGATGGCGGATACGGTGCGCGCCAATGTGTCCTACGGGCGTCCGGACGCGGACGACGAGCAGGTGTGGCACGCACTGCGTCTCGCCGCCGCCGACGAATTCGTGGCCGCGCTGCCCGACGGGCTCGACACACTCATCGGTGAACGCGGACAGCGGTTGTCCGGCGGGCAGCGGCAGCGACTCGCGCTGGCCCGTGCGCTGATCACCGATGCGCCCATCCTGGTGCTCGACGACGCCACCTCCGCGATCGATGCCCAGGTGGAGGAGCAGATCTTCGCGCGCATCGCCGGCGAGGTTCGACGGCGCACCACCATTGTTGTGGCGCACCGCATCTCGACGCTGGCGCTGGCCGACCGGGTGGCGGTGCTGGACGGCGGGAGAATTGTCGAACTGGGTTCGCTGCACGAACTGCAAAGCTCCGGCGAGCTGTTCCGCACCCTGTTCACCCCGCCCGATCCGGCGGGTATCGCCGCCGATCTGGATACCGTGGCGGAATCCGTGCCCACCGCCGGACTATGGCTGCACACCGAGACCGACGGCGACGAGACCCGGGCGCTCGAGCAGATGGCGAAGGCGTTCTCGCAACGGGCGGCCGGCTCCCCAGGAGCCATGGGCGGACAGCTGGGCGGCGGCATGATGTCGAGCGCCCCGCCCAGCGGCGATGTGCGGGCGCTGATCGATAAGCTGCCGCCGGTCACCGGGGAACCCGATGTGCCCGAACACTTTTCCCACACCCCGGATACCGCATTCGATCTGCGCGGACTGCTGCGGCCGTTCGCGCTGCCGCTGCTGGCCGGGCTGGGGCTGGTGGCATTGGACGCGCTGGCGCAGATTCTGATTCCGTTCCTGGTGCGCTACGGCATCGACCACGGTGTGCTGATCGGTGCGCGCGACGTGCTGCTGATCGCGGCCGGGCTGGCGTTGCTCGTGGTCGCGGTGGACTGGGCGATCACTGTCGCGCAGGTACGGGTGACCGGCAGGGCGGGCGAACGTCTGCTGTACGGGCTGCGGGTAAAGGTGTTCGCGCAGCTGCAGCGCCTGGGTCTGCAGTTCTACGAGCGAGAACTGGCCGGGCGCATCATGACTCGGATGATCACCGATGTCGACGGTCTGTCCACCTTCCTGCAGACCGGATTGGCGGTCGCCCTGACCAGCACCCTGACCATCGCCGGGGTGGTCGTCGCGCTGGCGGCGATCGATGCCGGGCTGGCACTGGTGGTTCTGCCCCTGATGCCGGTGCTGGTGGTATCGACGATCGCGTTCCGCCGTGCCTCGGTGCCCGCCTACAACCTCGCGCGTGAACAGGTCAGCGCCGCCAATGCCTACCTGCAGGAGAATGTCGACACCATCGCGGTGACCCAGGCATACCGTCGCGAGGCGGTCAACCAGCGCGAATTCGAGCGCCGCTCCTGGGGATACCGCAACGCGCGGCTGCGCAGCCAAACGCTGATGGCGGTGTTCTTTCCCTTTATCGAGATCATGGCGGTGATCGCCACCGCCGCGGTACTGGCGGTCGGTGTGCACCAGGTACGCGAGAACGCGCTCACCGCAGGCACTTTGATCGCGTTTCTGCTCTATGTCGACCTGCTGTTCGCGCCGATCCAGCAGCTGTCCCAGGTGTTCGACAGCTATCAGCAGGCGGTGGTCGGCGTGCAGCGGATCGCGGTCCTTATGCGGGAGCCGGTCACCACCCCCGACGTGGACCGCGCCCATCCGGTGCGGCGCCTCACCGGTGAAATCGAATTCCGCGGTGTCGGTTTCGCCTACGACCGCGATGGGAAACGAGTCCTGTCCGATATCGATCTGCGCATCGCGCCCGGCCAGAAGGTGGCGGTGGTCGGCGAAACGGGTGCGGGCAAATCCACTCTCGTGAAGCTGCTCGCGCGCCTGTACGACACCACCGACGGTGCCGTCCTCGTCGACGGCGTCGACATCCGCAACTACCGATTGCGGGACTATCGCAAGCGGCTCGGCGTCGTACCGCAGGAACCGTTCCTGTTCGGTGAAACCGTGCACGCGGCCATCGCCTACGGCAAACCCGCCGCCACTCCGGCCGAAATCGAATGGGCCGCGAGGGCGGTCGGCGCACACGAGATGATCGCCGCGCTGGAACACGGTTACCGCCAGCCCATCGGCGCACACGGCGCGAGCCTGTCGGCGGGCCAACGGCAACTGCTCGCGCTGGCCCGCGCCCAACTGGTGGAGCCCGATATCCTCATCCTCGATGAGGCCACCGCCTCGCTGGACCTGGCCACCGACGCCAGGGTCCGCGCGGCCGTCGATGTCCTGACGGCCGGACGCACCACCGTCGTGGTCGCCCACCGATTGGCCACCGCCGCCGACGCCGATCTGATCGTCGTGGTCGGCGAGGGTCGCCTGCTGCAGACCGGCCGCCACGAAGACCTGCTCACCGCGGACGGACCATACCGACGGCTCTGGGCCGCATACGTGGGCGAGGAGGTGAGCGCTGCACCACCGGTGCCATCAGGTCGTTGACCGCTCGAAGAACTCTGCGACGGCCTTCGGGGCGACTCGCCGATGAATTCCTGCGCCATCCGGCTGTGCGGTGGCGGCAATCGGAGCAAACTCTTAACCGGCTCGATCCCCTTTTTTCGAAACAGTGCAAGGCCGCCCGCCCAGATTCGACGCGGCGGATCCGCCCTCGATTAAGGAGACAAACCATGCCTACTCGTGACTCCGCTTGGCCACAGGGCACACCGTGTTGGGTCGACTGTCAGGTCGACGACACCGGCAAGGCCCGCGAGTTCTACGCCAATCTCTTCGGCTGGGACATCCAGGACAGCCCAGCCGAAGCGGGCGGCTATCTGATGGCGCTGCGCAACGGCAAGCCTGCTGCGGGTATCGGTCCGAAGCCCGAGGGTATGCCGATGCCCTCGGCGTGGACCACCTACTTCGCCGCGGACAGTGCCGACGATATCGCCGATAAGGTCACCACAGCGGGTGGGCAGGTGTTCATGCCGCCGTTCGATGTCATGGACGTCGGGCGGATGTTCGTCGCCGCCGATCCCGCGGGCGGCGTATTCGGCGTATGGGAAGCCAAGGCGCACACCGGCGCGGGCGTCTACAACGAACACGGCACCTACTGCTGGAACGAACTGCACACCCGCGGCTACCAGCCTGCACAGGACTTCTACCGCAAGGTGTTCGGCTGGAGCTACACCGAGATCGGCGACGGAGCGCAGTTCATCTACTCCACCTTCACCAACCCGGGCGGCGGCGACAGCGTCGGCGGCATCATGGATTCCAGCAAGGAGCCCGGTGAGGGTATGAGCTACTGGCTCACCTGGTTCCAATACGACAACGTCGACGCCGCCCTCGAACGCGCCGCCGAACTCGGCGCCACGGTCATGATGGGCCCCGATGACAGTCCCTTCGGCCGCATGGGCGTGCTGAGGGCGCCGCAGGGCGAGATCTTCGGCGTCATCGACACCAAGGTCACCGTCGGCGAGCCGCCCACCGGGTCCTAGATTCGCCTCGGCGGATCCGCCACTGAACCGGCGGATCCGCCACCGGCACCGGACACACCCTTTTCATCACCATCCGCTCACCGATGTGGCTGATCCCGCTGACAATATTCGCGGTCGGCTGAGTCGCCGGCGTAATGACCATGCGCGGCCGCCACTCGCGGTAGCCCCCCGCCCGGGATCGGGCGCTGATGTGGGTGATCCACGTGATCGAAGCGGACCTGACCCGCTAGCCGACGTGCGGCAGGAAGGCAGTCACGAGCAGGGTGCCGTAGTTCGGCAGCTGGGTCGACTGGTCGATCTTTCCCTGGGACTTGGCCCAGGTGCCGAGGCCCGTGAGATTGTCGGCGAGGTCGGACTGCAACTGAATCGTGTAGTCGAATTCGGGCAGGATCGTCCGGAGTAGGTCGGGTGCGAGCTGGGTGGCGGCGGCAATGGCCGAGATCGCGCTGTCGGTGCGCGTCGACAGTGCCGCGCTCGCCTCGTTCAGAGCCGCGAAGAATCCGCTCAGGGCAGCCGATTTCTGGGCTACCGCGGTATCGGAGGCCAGGTAGAGGCTGTGCTGGTTGTAGCTGCCGCCCGGGAGTTGGACCGCGTCCTCGCCCAGGGCAGCGATCACCTGCGCCTGATACGGCTGGAAGATGGAGACGGCGTCGACATTGTGCTGGGTCGCGGCTGTCAGCGTCGCCTGCGGCGCCACCTGCACCAGATCGGCTTTGATGCCATTGTCGGAGAGCGCCTTCGCGGCGAAATAGGCCGCACTGGTGCCCAGCGGGGTGCCGATGGATCGTCCGGCCAGGCCCTCGAGCGAGGTGATTCCGGCACTGCGCCGGGCGACGATTCGTGATCCCTGCCAACGGGACCCGTCGGCGACGACGCGCAGCGACGGGGACCGCGACAGGGTGGCGGCGGCCGGGACATCGGCGGCAGTCGCGACATCGACCTGGTGCGCGGCAAGTGCTTGCAGCGCTTCCACGCCCGAGGGGAAGTTCACGACTTTGACTTTCACGCCGTTCTTTTCGAACAATCCGTCGTGCTGGGCGACGGGTATCTGCGCCCAGGACGGATCGACGACGAACGCGACGGTGAGGGTAGTGGAATCGGACCCGTCGGAGCTGGCGCATGCGGCGAGCGTGGTGGATATCGCGGTGACTGTCAGGACTGCCGTGAGCAGCCGGTTCACAAGTGTTTTCACGGGTCTCTCTTCGTGTTGCGATAGGGATTCAGCTGTCGAGTAGCTGTCGAGCGACGTGCTCGACGCCGAGTTCGTGATGCAGGGTGCGGCGCAGCTCGCTGTAGCCGGGTAGATCGGCGAGCGCATCGGCGGGTCGCGGGCGGCTCAGCGGATTGGTGATGTGCCGGGTGAGCTGCCCGCCCCTGAGCACACTGATGGTGTCCGACAGCCGAATCGCCTCGTCGACATCATGGGTGACGAAAATGACGGTCCGGTTCAGCCGCGTCCACAGATCGATGAGCAGGTCCTGCATGCGCAGGCGGGTCAGCGCGTCGAGCGCCGCGAACGGTTCGTCCATCAGCATGACGGCGGGTTCGCCGGCGAGCATGCGCGCGATGCCGACGCGTTGGCGCATACCGCCCGAGAGCTGGCTCGGGCGTTGCTCGCTCACCTCGCCGGAAAGTCCGACGAGGTCGAGAAGTTCGTCGGTGCGCGCACGCCGCTGTTTGCGCGGAACGCGATGTGCGCGCAGGGCGTAGCCTATGTTGTCGGCAACGCTCATCCACGGAAACAGCACGTCGCGCTGGAAGGCCACACCGCGGCGCGGGTCCGGGGCCGTGACCGGTTCGTTGTTGTCGACCACGGTGCCGGAGGTGGGCGTGATGAGCCCGGCGAGACAGTGCAGCAGAGTCGATTTGCCGCTGCCGGACGCGCCGACCAATACGGTGAACGAGCCGTCGGGCACACTCAGCGTGATGTCCCGCAGTGCGGGGGCGGACTTGTTCGGGAATTGAACGACCAGATCCTGCGTCATGATGGTCATATCAGTGCTCCTCATGCGCCCAACGCGTGATCGGCGCGGAAATCGAGGCAATCGCCAGATCACATGCCGCTCCGATCACCCCGAGCACGATCAAGCAGAAGATCAGTCGATCGGCCTGCGAGAACAGTTGGGCTTGATAGATGCGGTAGCCGATTCCCGCTGTGGTCCCGGTCATTTCGGCGACGACGATGAGTACGAAAGCCATGGCCGCGCCCACTCGGAGGCCGGAAACCACATCGGGCGCCGCCTCGGGCAGCACGATCCGAGTCATGGCCTGCCAGCGCCGAGCGCCGAGGCAGCGCGAAGCCAGTAGGTAGTCGGCCGGGGTACTCGCGAATCCGGCATGACTGTTGATCCACACCGGGACGAACACGCCGAGCGCGATCACCAGGGTCTTGCTGCTCTCGCCGATCCCGAACCACAGAATCGCCAGCGGCACAACGCCGATCGTCGGAATGGGAGAAAGCAACCGGAGCACCGGTTGCAGAATTCTGTGCCCCAGCCAGGTGCTCGCGGTGATGATCGCCGCCGAGATTCCGGCGATTGCGCCCAGGACGAATCCGAACAATGCGCGCTGTAGGCTCGCTGTGATATCCGGAACCAGTAGCCCCTCGGACCACAGGATGTGCCCGGCCCGAATGACCTGCGGCACAGTTGGAAACAATTCCTTGGGGAAGCGCCCGGTGGCAACGATGAGGCTCCACAGAATTCCGGCCAGCGCGAGCCCGCCGACGATTCCCCCGATCGCCGCCCAGCGTTTGTCCGAGGTTTTCATGGCGCGGTCCGCCGGTCGACGGGTGCGGGAGCCGACAGCGGGGCCCCGATGGGCACCCACTCGAACGGAACCGCCTGTGCGCGATAGATGAGCGAGGTCCGGCTGAGGCGATCGACGCCCGGTACCCGGGGTTCGTGCACTTCCGGTTCCCCGGCGACCCCGTAGCCTTCGTACGGAGTCTGGTACTCCCAGACCACCTGGCCGTCCGGAGTCACCTGGAACAGACGGCCGTTCATGCCCTCGGTGATGAGGGTGTTGCCGTTGGGCAGGCGTTGGGCATTGCTCACGAAGGAGCTGAAGAACGTCCACGACGGCTGTCCGGAGTCCTCGGCCGTGTACTGCCACACGATCTGCTCGGTGGCCGGGTCGATCTCCAGGACGCGTGATCCCGCGTAGATCCCCAGCGCCGCAGGCGGATAGCCGGCCCCGCCCTGATTGTCGAAGACCAGAATATTGCCCGCGCCGGGGAGGCCGTCGGCGATGAAGTGCGGATTGTGCTGTCCGGAGATCTGATCGAGCGGGCGCGGCACCTTGTGCGCGTTGATCCGCTGATGCTGCGCCCCGGGCTCGGCAGCGAAATACGGACCCAGTTTCCACACAATGGCTTTGGTGGTCTTGTCGATCAGCGCGATCACATTCGCCTTGCGCAGACTGATGAGGATGTTGTCGGGATGGAATACGCTGCGCGGATCCGCGCGGTGCCACCGGTTCGGTCCCAGCGTCTTGGCGCTGTTCATCTCCAGATAGCCCCAGGGATCATTCGGGTCACGGGACACGGTGTCCCGCAATGCTTTCCAGCCATCCTCCGAGAAGCCGAGTTCATCGAGGTGGTCGCCGGCCCGCCACTCCCATACGATCTCGCCTTCGGGCGTGACCTCGTACAGTCCTTGGTCGCCGACGATCTCGTCGCCCAGACCGGGCACGATGCGTGGGATGGTGACCAGCAGCAGCCGATTCCCGTTCGGCAGCAGTTCCCAGTCGTGGTTCTGCCGCGCCGACCCGCCCGGGGCCCGCTCACCCCATTCCCATACCCGCTCCCCCGACCAAGTCAGCTGCCCCACTGTGCCATTCGCGTAGATGCCACCCCTGGCGTCACCGCTGGGCAACAGTTGCACGCCGACATCGCCCAGCCGACCACCGGTGAGTGCGGGATCAATGATGCGCGGCGGCACCCCCGCGAACGGCCACTCGTGCAGGACCGCACCGTTCAGGTCTATGAGGCGGGTGATCGAATCCGATCCGGTGTAGAGGACATAGCTGTGGTGCGCCAGATCGGGGTCGTAGTAGGTGACGCCAGTGAACCGAACGAATGCCATGCCAATTACTCCACCAGTCGGTTGTTAAGTGCGTGAATCGCGAGCGTTACCAATCTAATCGATTTGCGTAGGCTTCCCCGCGGTCGTAGCGTGTGAGAATCAGGACGATTCAAACCATGTCCGACCTGCACAATGTCGACCAGAATGGGGCAGTTGTGACCGTCAAGCGTGTGACCCTCGCCGACGTGGCACGGCGGGCGGGGACCTCCACCGCTGTCGTCAGTTACGTGCTCAACGACGGCCCGCGACCGGTATCGGATGCGTTGCGCGCACGCGTGAACGAGGCGCTGGACGACCTCGACTATCGCCCGGACCGCATCGCCCGCGCCCTACGGCGCCCGCGCCGATGGCGGCAGATCGGGCTGCTCATCCCCGACGTGACGCTACCGCTGTTCGGAGCGCTGGTCGGGCACATCGAGGTCGAGGCGCGGCTGCGCGACCATCTGACGCTGATCGGCAACACCGGATACGACCCGGAGCGGGAGCTCGAATTCGTCGGCGCCTTCGCCGACTCGGGTATCGACGGCCTGATCGTCGTCGGCGGCGCCAACGGTGCCGCTGCCGCGAAACTCTGTGCCCAGCACCGGATTCCGATCGTCTGGGTGCACAACAACCGGGACCACGTCGATGCGCCCGTCATCGGCGCCGACCATCTCGAGGCCGGTGCGCTGGCCACCCGTCATCTCGCCGCCGCGCACCACCGCGGCGACATCGTGTTCGTCGGCGGATTCACCAGCGAGGACGTCGAGCACGGTGACCGCGAAACCGTGGCGCAGCGCTATGCGGGCTATGCCGCTGTCGTGGGCACGGCGGCCGCACGCCAGATCCGCACCGATCTCACCCCGGCGGGGGCGTACCGCGCGGTGAGCCGGTACCTGGCCGACAACCCGACACCCGGCGGCATCGTCATCGGCACGTACGCACAGGCCGCCGCGGTGCTGCGTGCCATCACCGATACGGGAGCGCGTATCCCCCAGGACATTTCGGTCGTCGGCTTCGACGGCGACCGCACCAACGCCTACGGGCAGCTGGTCCTCACCACGGTGCAGCAACCCATCGACACAATCGCCCGCGCGGCCCTCAACGCGGTGCTGAGTACACACAGCGCTGCCGACGAGAGCCCGGTGGCCATCGATGTCCACCTCGATCTCGGGGAGACGTGTGGCTGTCGGCCGCCGATGTCCTAGCGCCGCTCCCGATCAGTTCGCGCAGGAACCAGCGGCCGGACCGGTCATGAATCGGTGTTCGCGATGCTCCGATGGTCAGGATCGAATAGGACCGGCCGGAGCATTGTTCTAATAAACGCACAACGGACCATGCGACGATCTGCCGGGCACACAACCATGGGAGATGTGATGACCACACTGGCACAGGCGGCTCAGCTCGCTCGTGACGAGAACGGCCTCGCCGTCGTCTCGACCCTCCGATCCGACGACACCATCCACTCCACGCTGGTCAATGTCGGACTGCTGGCTCATCCCCTGTCGGGCCAGCCGGTCCTGGGCTTCGTCACCTACGGCAAAGTGAAACTCGCCAATTTACGTATCCGACCCCAGGTGACCACCACCTTTCGGCAGGGCTGGGCATGGGCAACGGTCGAGGGCCGCGCCCAGATCGTCGGTCCCGACGATCCTCAGCCGTGGATCGACGCCGAGGGGCTGCGCCGGCTGCTGCGCGATGTGTTCACCGCGGCCGGTGGGAAACACGACGACTGGGACGAATACGACCGCGTGATGGCAGCGGAACGTCGCGCCGCGGTCCTCATCGAACCGAGCCGGGTCTACAGCAACTAGCACTTCACGACGGATCCGATCACCCGCGGCGCCGATAAGGTGTTGTCCTCGAAAATCCCCGGCGCCGCCGCACCTCTACCGGTGACTCCGAGAGGCGGATGATAGCGTGGGCGTGTGCTCATCGAGGTCGACAGACTCTAGCCGCCCTCTCGAAGGCGGCGCTCCCGATTACACATTCCTCGCGTCGCTCGAATGTGTCTTCCGCGTGCTCAATTGACCGCGGCCGCTGTCGCGTGCACTGTCAACCGCGCCGAATCGGCGTTCTCCCGATGGTGGTGTTCGTACCACCGAATAGGTGATCGTGCACGCCCGCGGTCGCGTGGTCGCACCCGCCTCGCCTTCGTCGGGTTCCGCAAAGTTCCGAAACCCCCACGCGCCCATGGTCCCTGTGGCCTCGGCGCGAAACTTCGCGGCCGCTCGCTCGCGAGCAGGAAGAGTCAACCGACCCATGTCCATCTCCACGCATTCGGCGATCACACTGCACGACCTGTCCTTCGAATGGCCCGACGGAACCGTCGCGCTCTCCCGTATCAACGGCGTATTCACCACCGGGCGCACCGGTTTGGTCGGACGCAACGGCACTGGAAAATCGACGCTGTTGCGCTTGATCGCCGGACTTCTCACACCCAGCTCCGGGCGCATCGAAACCACCGGCGAGGTGGGGTATCTGCCACAGACCCTCACCCTCGGCCGCGATGACACCATCGCGCAATTGCTCGGTATCGCAGACAAACTCGTGGCCCTGCGCGCGATCGAGGCCGGTGAGATCGGTGACAGGCACTTCGAGACGATCAGCGACGACTGGGACATCGAAGCCCGCGCCGATGCGGCGCTGCACGAGATCGGTTTCAGCGCAGCCGATCTCGATCGGCGGATAGGCGAGATCTCCGGAGGTCAGGCCGTTCTCGTCGCGATCACGGGACTGCGGATCCGGCGGACCTCGATTACCTTGCTCGACGAGCCCACCAACAATCTCGATCGCGAAACTCGCGCCGAGCTGGCCGGATTCGTGGATTCGTGGCCCGGCACCCTGGTGGTGGTGAGCCACGACCTCGAGCTGCTCGAGCATATGGATGTCACCGCAGAACTGCACGGCACGACCCTGGATGTATTCGGCGGCCCGCACAGCGCCTGGAAGCAGCATGTCGAACAGGAACAGGCAGCGGCCGTGCAGGCGGCCCGAACCGCAGAGCAAGCGTTGAAGGTCGAGAAACGGCAGCGGATCGATGCCGAGACCAAGCTCGCCCGGCGTGAACGGACCGGCCGGACCACCCAGCGCAACGGCGGTATTCCCCGAATCCTGGCGGGCAACCGCGCCAGTAGGGCGCAAGCCTCGGCCGGCGCGATGCGCACCACACTCGACGCGAAAATCATTGCGGCCCAGGATGTCCTGGACGCAGCAGCGGCTCGGGTGCGCCGCGAGGAGCGCATCCATCTAGATCTGCCCGATCCCGATGTGCAACGCGGCCGACGCATCGCGGAGCTGCGCGATGGCGACCGGAGCGTGGTCATCCAGGGTCCGGAACGCATCGCTCTCGTCGGTCGCAACGGTGCGGGAAAGTCGTCGCTCATCGAGAACCTGCTGCACGGCCGCCACCCCGAACGCGGCATCCTGTTCACCGACCGGGTGGGTTATCTCCCGCAACGCCTGGACGGCCTGGACGAGCAGGCCAGCGCTCTCGAGAACGTTCACTCGGCGGCCGCGGCCACTCCGGCGGCCACCATCCGCAATCATTTGGCCCGGATGCTCCTACGCGGCAACAGTGTCGAGCGGCCGGTCTCGACACTGTCGGGCGGCGAACGCTTTCGAGTCTCCTTGGCGCGCCTACTGTTCGCCGATCCGCCGGCCCAATTGCTGATCCTCGACGAGCCGACCAACAATCTCGATATCGCCAGCGTCGACCAACTCGTCGAAGCATTGGCCACCTATCGTGGCGCGATCCTGGTCGTCAGTCACGACTACCCCTTCCTGCGCCGGATCGGCATCGACACCGTCGTCGAGCTCGATCCCGCAGGCCGCATCCGCTCGCGCAGCTCTCTGTAGTACCGCCCGGGAGGCCCCGGCCGTGACGCTCAATGGTGGTCGGCATCGATGATCGCCTGGGCGAACGGGTGCGGGGCCTCCTGTGGCACATTGTGGCCGATGCCGTCGAGGACTCGGTGTTCGTAGGGGCCGGTGAACTTGGCGCGGTACGGTTTTCCGTCCTTCGCCGCGCCGTCGAAATCGCTGCCGATGGTGATGGCGGGCACGGTGATGGCGGGTCCGGTGGCGAGTTGCTGTTCGTAGGCGTCGTATTGCGACTCACCCGGAGCCAGGCTCAGCCGCCATCGATTGTTCTCGCGGCACCGGCCGCGAGTGCACCACCGAAAAGTCGTCGGCTGATTTCCATATGCCCGACGCTAGGCAGCGCGCGACCGCTGCCGCGACCGTCGGATGACGTAATCAGTGTCGGTGGGCCGCGCGAGTGCCGGTCACCGAGTCGCGTCGTCATCGGGCGGCAGCAGTGCCGCCAGATCGCTGCGCGAACTGATCCCGAGCTTCGGGAAGATGCGATGCAGATGGGTGCTGACGGTCCGATGCGACAGGTACAGCCGTTGGCCGATCTCCCGGTTGGTCAGTCCCCGCGCGGCCAGCTGCGCGATGCTCAGCTCGTGCGGAGTGAGCCGTTCTCGGGCATCCGGGCTGCGGTTCGGGCTCGATTCACCCGCACTGCGCAGTTCCAGGCGTGCCCGTTCGCTCCAGGCCGCGAAGCCGAGGGCATCGAAAGTTTCTCTGGCCGTGCGCAAATGGGTCCGGGATTCGACAACCCGGCGCTGTCGCCGCAGCCATTCGCCGTAGGCGAGGTGCAGGCGGCCACGTTCGGCCGGCCAGCCGGTGAGGTCGGCGGCCAGCGCGGCGGCGAACCGCTCTTCGGCCGCGTCGGTGGCGAGTACGGCCCGCGCATACCGCATTCCGATGTGCAGGGCGGGTGACGGTGTGGACGCCGCCGCCGATTCCAGGCCGCCCAGCAGATCCCGCAGGGTGTCGGCCTGTCCGGCGCGTACCGCGGCCTCGGCGAGTTCGGCGAGGAAATAGCCGCGCAGCGCCGGTGAATGGGACGGATCACGCGGATCGTGGATCCGACTCAGATCGGCGAAGGCATCGTCGAACCGGCCCTCGCCGAGCGCGGTGAGCCCGCGCGCGAGCTGGACGGTGGCCAGCACGGGGCGCGCACCGGAGGCGAGCCCGATCCGCTCGGCCTCCGCCGTGAGCGCGATCGCCTGCGGGTAATTCCCGAGCAGTGCGGCGATTTCGGCCTGGACGGCGGTGGCCAGTCCGTGCATGAACGGCTGGCCGGTCTCGCGCGCGAAGGCCGCGGCCTCGGCCGCGATGGGCGTCGCGGTGGCGAGATCACCGAGCCGGGCCAGACTCCAGGCGTGGACCGTGAGCGCCCGGGGCAGCAGCCCCAGCCGCCCGGCGGCGCGCAGTCCGGGAGCCGCGGCGTTGGAGAAGTGGGCGGCGAGGTCGAAGGCACCCACTTGCAGTGCCGCGCTGCCCAGGAAGCGGTCCACTTCCGGGTCGCGTCCGGTGGTCGAGGCCAAGGCGTGCAGGTGGCGCAGGACGCGGTCGCCGCGTTCGAAGGGAGCCACGTACGCGTCGACCGCGACCAGGCGGGGGTCGCTGTCGGCGATGGGGAGTGCGTCGGCGACGGCGAGCAGCGCACGCCGGGTGTCGGGTCCGGGTTCGGACCAGAAGCACCGCATGGCCGCGCCCCACAGAATCCGCATCGCGGCATCGGTGTGCCCGTCAACGGCGACGGATGCCGCCAGGGCGGCCAGTTCGCCTATGCGCGACGGGTTTTCGCGGATTCCATCGTCGAATCCGCTGAGCAGCCAGTGCGCGGTGCTCTCCTGTCGCGGCGTCAGGGACAGCGTGCGCGCGGTGTGCACCAGTCGTTCGGCGGTGTCGCGGCGGCCGGAGTCGACGGCCAGTTCGGCCGCCCGTAGCAGCCGGTCCGCGCGCCGCACCGGACTGTCGCTGAGCGCCGCGGCCTGCTCCAGCGCCGCGACCGCGCCCCCGCGGTGCCGCGCCCGTTCGGCGGCGTCCTCGAGTTCGATGGCCACCTGTTCGTCGGGAACCGATGCGCCCGCCGCGCGATGCCATACCTGCCGATCCGGCAGCCCGCCGAGTATCTCGGCCAGCGCGAGGTGGGTGCGGTGGCGCTGCTCGATCGTCGCTGCGGCGGCGAGAGCCGAGCGCACCAGCGGATGCCGGAAGGTCACAGTGCCGGAACCGATTTCGATCAGCCGTGCCTTCATCGCGGGTATGAGGATCTCGGGCTCGACCGTGCAGCCCAGGAGAACACCTGTGGCAGTGAGTGTTTCGGCGAGCGAGTCGCTGTCGTTGAGCGCCGCGACCAGCAAGGCGTCACGACTTCGCGCGGGCAATGCGGCGCACCGCGCGGAGAAGGCCCGCTCGAGGCGTTCGGTCAGCGGCAGGGCGGTGGCGAGTTCGGTGAGATCCGTAACGGCCGTGGGCAGTTCGGTCAGCGCGAGCGGATTCCCCTGGGCCTCGGCGAGCACGCGGTGGCGGACCGGCGCGGGCAGTTCCGGTGCCGTGTTGTCGAGCAGCGCCGTCGCGTCGTCGTCGGACAGCGGACCTATCCGCATGGCGGTCAGTCCCGCGTCGCAGAGCGGTGTTGCGGCGCCGTCTCGAAGGGTGGCGAGTACGGCCACGGGTTCGGTGTCGATGCGGCGGGCGAGGAAGGCGAGCACATCGGCGCTGGCGGCATCGAGCCAGTGCAGGTCTTCGGCGACGATCAGCAGCGGCCGCTCGGCAGCCGCATCGGTCAGCAATGTCAGTGCGCCCAGTCCCACCAGGTAGGGACTCGGATCGCCGATGGTGTCCGATACGCCCAAAGCGGTCGCCAGAGCGTCCGATTGCCGCACGGGCAGGGCGTCCATCCCGCGGCGGAGGGGATACAGCAGCCGATGCAGTCCGGCGTAGGGGAGGTTCTGTTCGGCTTCGACCCCGGCAGTCCGCAGCACCCGCACGCCCGCGAGGGCAGCAGCCGCCACCGTCTCGTCGACGAGCGCCGATTTGCCGATGCCCGGTTCCCCTTCGATCAGGGTTCCGCTCCGATCACCGGGGCCGTCCACGAGCGCGCCCAGGTCTTTCAGCTCGGTGTCTCGTCCGATCAACGGCATGGTGGGGTACCCCTTCTCCGGTCCCGCGCGACATCCGGGTCCCGCCGCGACCCTACCGAAACCGGAATACGTCAACCCAGCGTCATCCGACTGCTTCGCCGCCCCGCCCACGACGGCCACGGTGTTTCCATGGCTACCGTTCGTTTTCACCTGTTGTCGGCGCCGAACACGGCGCCGAGGCCACACGCCGCATCCAGGAGTTCGCCGCCGCACACATGGACCGGCCGGAACTGGATGGGGTACGCGCGGCATTCGCTGCGATGCAGGACATTTCGAGTGACGAGCAGACCCTCGCCGCCGCGCGCGGCGTGCTGCCGTCCTACATCGTTGACGACTGGGGCGACCAGCAGCGGTGGGCTCCCCTCCGGGATGCGCTGCGGGCGAACTTCGACGATGACGGTGCTGAGCCCGGCGGCCCTTCTCCGCACAAGAGTGACGTTCGGTCACGGCGTAGCAGGGCTAGCATGAAGGAATAGGGCCGCCGGGTTCGAAAGTGGTGCCAACCAGCCAGTGGAGGTTCCGTCATGCCCATATCACCGACCGTGCACACCTGCCTGAGCGATGCAGGTGTCGAATATGAAATCGTGCGTCATCCGCACAGCCATAGCAGCACCGAGACGGCCGTGACCGCGGCTATCCCCGGCGACCGGCTCGCCAAGACGATCCTGCTCGAAGACGAGCACGGGTACGTCGGTGCTGTGCTGCCATCCACTCATCACCTGCGGTTGGCGAAACTGTGGGACCAAACCGGACGGCGGTTATCGCTGGCCAACGAGTCGGACATACGCGAAGTCTTCAAAGACTGTGAACTCGGCGCCATCCCTCCGGTCTGCACCGCCTACGGCATGACGACGCTGATGGACGAAAGCCTGAGCGCACAACCCGATATCTACTTCGAGGCCGGCGACCACGAGACGCTCATCCACATGCGTACCGAACAGTTCATGCGCTTGATGGAACAGGCAGAAACGGGACTCTTCTCCTAGCGCACCAAGCCCAGATGTATCGGCGGGTTTCTCCTGCGCCGGCAGTAGCTACCGCGCGAGAAAGTGCCAGCCGACCCATCCCCACATGAGCACAGCGACAATCCTCACCACCCGGGCGTGCGTGAGGTAGGCGATCGTTTCCCCCACGGGCGCGACCAGATCCCGGCGCACATGCGTGACCACGACCACGCCGAGGGCGACCACCAGTACCAGCGCGAACCCGACGATGACGATCACCCGATCGCTCATCGCGACACCAGCCACCAGCCGACGCCCAGCCACACCAGCCATCCGGCGAACCGCAGCGGCCAATGCTCGAGTGCCGGATCCAGCAGCGTCGACAAGGTCGGGTGTGCGTAGTTCGCCCGCGTCCAATCCGGTTGCCGCACAAAGGCATACACCTCCCACGCCGACGCAGTGACCAGCAGCGTCGACCAGACGGCCACTCCGCGCCGCAGCCGGGCGGTGCGTGGAATCCGCTCGGGCCTCGCCCGGATAGCAAGCACCAAAACCACAACCACCGGCACCACGACCAGCACGGTTGCCGACCAACTGAACGGCCGGGTGGCCGCCCCACCCGCTGCCAACGCCGCACCGACGGCCAGCAGCACCAACTGCCACCGGAATCGTCGCGCCGCTGCCCATGTCACACGGGCAGAATAAGTCCCTGAGCACCGGATTCGGGCAGCTATCGGTGCCAGATCCTGCACACCGCAATGTCGACCCGACGATATTGCCGCGCCCTCACACTCGCTCGAGATCTGATGCACGCAACCACGCCAGCCACGGGCGGAAGCGCGCCCCATCCTCTCTTTCAGTCGGTGAGTTGGTATTCCGCGAGGATGCCTTTGTGGTCGCTGCCCCACTGCGCTGGCGTGGCGAGGAAGTTGTCCCGGGTCGGTTCTTGCCGACGGGTACCGCGCACGACGGACCCGCGCGGGCCGACGATGCCGACGGCGGACAGGCACAGCGCGGCACCATGAGCGAAGATGTAGTCGACGCGGTCGCGTTCGTCGGCCCCGGGAGCCCAGGCGAGCTCGGAGACATCCACATCGATGTTGTCCGAAGGCCAGGTGAGTCCGGGATACGTGGCCGGGTCCGGGTACATCGATCGGTAGGCATCGATGAAACCGGCTTGGTGCAGGCGTCGAGTGGTCTCCCACGCCATAACCACACCGTTGTGATCGAACAAGTTGGCAGTGGCAGGCGTCCAGTCCAGCAGAGACGGCTCGTTCAGGTCGCCACCGATGATGACCGAGGCCCCGTCGGCGATCTCGGCTTTCGCGTCGGCGAGAAAGCCACTGATGACCTCGGAGCGACCCGAGGCCGCGTTGATGCGCTGGATTGCGGCAGGGTCGGTCACTGGGCCGTCCGGCAGCTTGTTCCACTCGTGCTCGGCGAACTCGCCCGGCGCTGGGGTCCCGGGTCCGTATCCTCTGGGCAGGTTGGAGGCATACCAGCGATACTCCAGATGCGCGGAGTAGACGGTGAGGCGCTTTCCGTCGATGTTCAACCGCGCCTTGACCATCCATTGCAGATCGGCGCTGTCCTGGACCGGAAACACCGACAGAATTCCCGTGTCGTGCGAGGGAACGGCATTGAACTCGCGCCCCCGCCGCACCAGTTCGGCCGCGACGGCCGTGGTCGCCTCGGTTGCCTCCGAGAGCAGCACGATCGAGGCCTGCGTCGAGATGACGAGATCAGCGATCAGCTGAGTGCCATTGGAGATCTTGCTGCCGCTGTGCCACGTGTTCAATGCCAGCACCCGGATCTCTCGTGCCGCCGGAACGGACATCACCGAACCAGCCGCGAGCACTCCGCCCGCCCCCGCCGACCCCAAGTCATCACCGCTTCGCGTCATCAACCCATCATGGGGGGCGAACAGATCGGCTGCGCGGACATCTCGGGCAATCAATTCGCTATCTTCCGCCTGCCGCCGGCGGCCTGAGCCCTGGTCGTGGTGCCGCCCGCGAAAGCGCGGGGTGAAGGCGGCCAGGTGGTCGGAGTCGAGGCCGATCCAGCGGACCGGCGGTCTCCCGAGCCGTCGTGTCGGCGAACCCGGGGCCCTTGCCCGCGTTGCAGGTCTTGGTGGCCTGCCATGACACACCGTGGGCCTTCCGGAGCTTGCGCAGCGCCGCATAGCTGATATCGGCAATCTTGTTGATGCGCAAGGCAATCACGAAACTTCGCCGGGCTCCACACCGAGAACGGCAGACCACGTCACCGGAACAGTACCGAGCGATCTGACCGATACGCTCACGCGTCGCCTGATCGGTCTTGCGCGGCCTACCCCGGCTCCATTTCGGGTCCGCGCAGCATCCAGCTGACACAGGGTCCACGTTCCGCGATCCCACCTTCAGCAAAACATCAGCTACTAATATCGGCATGGTTGCCACGCCACGAGAGCCACGTCGCAAGCAGAGCAGCCGAACATGACACTGAAAGGGAAATATCCCATGCAGCGATCCACTCTCTACCGTGCGTTCGCGGTCACAGCGGCCGCCGTCATCGCATCCACCGGCGCACATCTCATTGCCGGATCCGGCACTGCGTCGGCACTGCCGTGGCCCGGTAGCGCCGACCAGTTCACCCTTGCCGCAGACAAGTCGGGGCACCGATGGGCGTCCGCCGCGTCCGCCACCATAACGCCAGGGGTGCAGATCAACACCCAGGGTGGGAGGCAGTGCACGGCGAACTACACCTTCGTCGACAATGCCGGCAACGTGTACCTCGGTCAGGCCGCGCACTGCGCGGGTACGGGTATCGGCGACCTGGCAGACCCCGACGGCTGCACCGCCGAGAGTCTCCCCCTCGGCACCGAGGTCACCTTCAACCGCGGCAGCCTGCTGATGTTCCCGGGCGAGGTCGTGGGCACCGGTCAACTGGTCTACAGCAGCTGGTTGGCCATGCAGCACGACGGCGAGCGGGACCACAATACCTGCATCTACAACGATTTCGCGTTGGTGAAGGTCGCTCCCCAGGACGTCGGCAAGGTCAACCCGAGCGTGCCGTACTGGGGTGGTCCCGTCGGCATCAACACCACCGGAACCGACATCGATGACTGCGTTTACGGTTACGGCAACTCCGGCCTGCGGTTCGGAATCGCCGAACTGTCCCCTCGGACCGGCCAGAGCAAGGCCGATGGGCAGGCTACCGCCGGTTGGACACACGCACTGACCGCACCCATGCCAGGGATACCCGGCGACAGCGGCAGCGCGTTCCTCGACCGCAACGGCTATGCCCTCGGGACGCTGTCGACTCTGGGCATCAGTTTGCCGATCGTCAACAACATCGGTGACATGAGCCACGAACTTGCCTACGCGCGAGCCCATTCCAACATCTCGGGACTCTCGCTGGTCCTCGGCACCGAGCCGTTCAACCCGAACCGCTGAGCGGAGCGGTCGGCTACGGCGATGACGAGCAAGACCAGCTCATGCAGACTGCGCTCTGAGCTCGCCGTGATGACACCTGACCTCGATCCGGCAGCACGGATCGGACTTTCTCGGTCTGTCGGATCGCAGGACCCAGCACAGCGGTGGGCCAGCTCGCTGGGCATGCATGGGAACCCCCTCATTCTCTTGGCCGCTCGCCCGACATCGGCGAGTTCTCCTGTGCGGCAAGTGGTTCGACCCCGGCGTGGGAATCTCGGGCGCCAGTGCCGTGATCGCGACGGGCGGGCAGATGTCAATGACTGGACCGCAGGGCTGACCAGAAGTGGAAGGTTCAGTACTTCTTGCGGTCGTGCATCACCCGTCGGCGAGGCGTTGGATGGTGGCGCTGAGCCAGGCCTGGAGATCAGCGGGGTCGCCGAGTTCGGAACGCAGGACCCGGCGGCGGGTCGAGACGCCGAGCACGAAGGCGTCGATCGCTGCGGCTCGGCTGCGGGCGTCCGCGTCGTCCAGGCCGCTGTCGCGCAGGTAGCGGTACAGCGGCTCCAGCGAGTTCGTGTCGAGGAAGGCGGCCAGCGCCTCCGCCGCTTCCGGGCGTTCGCCGGACGCGCGTTGCAGCACGAGCAGCGGATCCTGCCCGGGTGCACCGAACCAGCGCTGGACGATGCTCGCCGCGAGGCGCGAACCCAACGCGGAATGGTCGCCGTCGAAGGAGTTCGAGACCGGGATCTCCACCCGGGTTGCCGCCAGGAAAAGGCCATCCTTGCCGCCGAAATAGCGAGTGATGAGGTTGGGCGACACGCCGGCCGCGTCGGCCACGCCTTTGACCGTGATCGCTGCGTACCCGTGCTGGGCGAACTGGCGTTGCGCGTGCTGCAGGATCCGCTGCCGGGTGGCGGTCGCATTGCGAAAGGTCATGTGTACGAGCATACACATCATGTGTACGCTGATACACATGAACGACGAGATGCGGGAACGACTCCGGCGGACACGGCGGGTCACGACCCCGTGGAATGAGGACGGGACGCGCGGCATCAGCGGCACCCACCTCGACGAACTGCTCGAACGCTGGGCGAACGGGTACGACTGGGGCGAGCACGAGCGCCGCATCGGCGAGTTTCCTTGGGTGACGGTGCCCGCAGGCGACACCGACCTGCGTGTGATCCACCAGCGGTCCGCGGATCCCGGCGCCCCGGTTGTCGTGCTGCTGCATGGCTGGCCGGACTCGGTGTTGCGGTTCGAGCGCGTCCTGCCTTTGCTCGCGGACATGCACGTGGTGGTTCCCGCGCTGCCGGGCTTCCCGTTCGCGGCCCCGCTCACCATTGCCGGCATGACGGTCAACCGGATCGCCGGGATCGTCGCGGCCGCTCTCGATGAGCTCGGTTACTCGCGGTACACGGTGTCCGGCGGCGACGTGGGTGGCACCGTCGCGGAAATCCTCGCGGCCGAACACCCGGACCGGGTAGCGGCCCTGCACCTCACGAACATCGCCCCGCGGCGTGCGCTCACGGCGGACCCGACGAAGCTCGCGCCCGACGCGGCGGCCTACCTCGACAGGGCGGCGCAGTGGTTCCGGACCGAGGGTGGGTACATCGCGGAGCAGTCGACGCGGCCGAACACGCTCGCCGTCGCCCTCGGCGACTCACCCGCCGGCCTCGCGGCGTGGATCGTCGAGAAACTGGAGTCCTGGTCCGACGAGTCGGCCTTCACTCTGGACGAGCTTCTCACCTGGGTCACCGCCTACTGGGTCACCGGCACGATCGGCACCTCTTTCACCACGTATGTCGAACCGGTCACCCTCCCCGACCGGATCGACACGCCGACCGTCCTGTCGGTGTTCCCGCGCGACATCAAACCGGAGCCCCGAAGCTACGCCGAGGCGTTCCTGAATGTCTGCGATTATGTGGAACACCGTGCCGGCGGCCACTTCGCAGCCTGGGAACAGCCCGAGGCTTATGTCGGCGACATACACCGCGCGGTCGAGCTGGGCGGCTGAAACAGAGCTCGCGGATGCTCCATCGCTGCAACATCGTGCGCCCGACACAGCCCATGGCGTGGCAGCCGACACCGTGAACCTTCGCGGTCACGCCACTAGCCACAGTGCCTCAACTTCATGAGACAAATCCCAAAAACGCCTCAACTCGACGAGACTGCCTCGGATTCAACGAGATCGGACATCGGTTCAGGTCGGCTTGTAGGTCGGTGAGTGCGTAGCCGTCCGCGCCGACGAAGGCGTGGAAGGACTGCGCGACGGCCGGGTGGCTGTCGGTTAGCCAGTTGTCGATGAAACGTCAGCATCTCGGCGAGTTCGATCGCGTCGTCGACGGTGAGACCGGAAAAGAGCGGGCTGGGCTGGTCGTGGGTGTCGGGTTTGGTCATGGGTTGTCGTGCCTTCCGGTTCCTGGCCTGTGTTCGGGTGCCGGGGTGGTGTCGTAATTCGCCGATAGACCGCTGGTCAGGGCACGATTTCCAGCGGCTGCTGAGCATCGGTGAATACTGGTTGCTGCGGCGTCGGCGCCTGCGCAGTGGTGGTAGCGGTGTTGTTGAGGGCGGTGCGGGTGAGCCGGTAGGAGTCGGTGCCGGTTTCGATGATCTGCCCGCCGAAGGTGAGGCGATCGACGATCGCGGCGGTTATCTCGGCCCCGACTGCTAAATTATGTTGTTGACCAGCGCATTTGCGTCGTGGACAGGTGTCTTCGATTACTGGGCTTCGGTAGTTGGGGATGGTGGTTGGTCGAATTGGCCGAGTAGATAGGCGAATCGGATCAGGTTCTCGCGCAGGCGCTGCGAGGTGCAGGGGGCGCCGATGAAGGTGTCCAGGCTGACGCGGGCTGCTTGGTCAGCAGCGAGCCAGTCGTGCAACAGCTGCAGCAGTTCGCCGAGTTCGGCCAACTGCTGGCCGTCGGTGCCGAGGCGCGCAACGCGGAGCTGGCCGTGGGTGTGCGCGAGCGCGTCACGGAGCTGCTGGTTCTCAGCATGCAGCTCGCGTGTTCGTTCGTGGGCCAGGGCGAGCCGCTGGCGGATCGAATCGTCACTGGCCCGGGTGACGGTGTCGCGGACAAGGTCCGAGCTGGCCTGGCGGTTGCGCAGCTGATTGATCCGCTCCTGTAATGCGGGTTGGGTGTAGATCCACGACCGCGACACCCCGGCTCGGTCGGCCAGCCGTGCGACGGTCACCGGTTGGCCGGCGTCGGCCAGTTCGGTGAGGGTCTGCTCGGCGCGTTGCAGAGTTTCGCGATGCCGTCGGCGGGCGTGCTCGGCGAGTCGGTTGGGGTCAGCAGGCATGCGAGTCGCCGTTTCCGGTGCAGGTGCAGGATTTCCCGGTGCTGCAGCAGCTGCCGGGTGTGGTGAGGCCATCGATGATGGCGAGCAGGTTCTTCTCGACGGTGCGGTTCATCTCGGCCAGACGCTGGTGACCGTTGTGGTCGGCTTGGTTGATCAGCGCTCGGGTTTGTTCGAGCTGGTGGCGGTGCTGCGGCAGGAACTCCGGGGTCGTAACGAAAACCGGACATGTCAAACAAGCGTTGGCGAATTCGCACTTCTGCTGCACGGGCAGCGCGCAATAGCCGTTGGGCAGAGCCATTTTCGCGCGGGCGAGATTGTTCTTCATCCAGACGGCCTCGGCGAGCGGCCCGGTGTCGGGAGCCAGCTGCTCGCCGGCGATGTTGACCTTGCGGGCGCGTTCCCACTGTTGCCGGATGGTCTTGTCCGAGAGCCGGGCGTAGTGAGAGGTCATCGCGTGGGAATCGTGATCGAGAAGACGACGGACGGTCTCCTGCGGGACCTCGTTGTTGATCAGTCGGGTTCCGAAAGTGTGGCGCCAGCAGTGCGGAGAAACATGGACCAGGCGGCCGAGTTCGTCGCGGATATCGCAGGTGCGTAACCATTCCAGGAGTTCGCCTCGGAAAGTGGCGGTGCTGAACGGCAGCTTGCCGTCGGGGTTCCGGGTCGGGCGTGGAAGGAGATATTCTGGGTCGTCGAACTCGGCGAGGACGGCCTGCTGTTGAGGGTGATCGCCTCGGCCAGTTCGGTGTCGATGGGGACGAACGCGTCGCGGCGCATCTTGTGGTTGGTGTAACGCAGGTATGGCGCGTTCTGGTTGTCCCGGACGATGCAGTCCAGGCGCAGTCGGCTGCCGTCGCCGACGCGCAGTCCGGTGCTCATCAGGATCCGCGCCAGCAGCCGGCCGCGCGGGTCAGCGAAGCGGTCCAGGTTGGTCGGGTTTTCCAGCTGTGCCATCACCGCCTCCGACAATGCTCTGGGTGCGCCGGCGATCAGGCGGGGATAGTCCTCGGCGAACAGATCGACCTGCGGTGCCAGGCGGGGTTCCCAGCCGTGCTGGCGGGCCGCGCGCAGCAGACCAGCGAGGCTGCTGATCTGGCTGGTGCGGCTTTTCGGGTTGGGAAACCGGTCGGCCAGGTGCGCCAGGTGGACCTCGACCAGTTCACGGGTGAGCGCTTCGGGGCCGCGGTGCAGGACCGGGAACGATTGGGCGAACAGGGTGAGCGCGCGGATATCGGCAGCGACGGTGCCGACCACGATGCCCGTCGACAACCGCCAGCGGGCCCAGCGTTTGGTCAACTGTCGCAACCAGATCGGCTCGATGCCGGTGAATCGGAACTGCGCGTCCCGGCCGGGGAAGCCGAGTCTGCGCAGCAGCCAGACATCGCGCGGGAACTCCGTGTCCCAGCCGGTGCCGTCGATGACATCGTGCAGGTAGCCGATCGCATCCAGCAGGAACCGGCGTTCGATGTAGCCGCGCTCGCTGGAGAATCCGAGATAGCTCATCCAGGAATCAGGTGCGCGATCCAGCAGCGAAGCGACGCCGCCGCCCGGCAGTGCGCGCAGCAGCCGCCGGATCTGATGCGGGCGGGTCTGGGTGCGGCGTTCGTCGACGCGGCATTGGATCGCGTAGGCGATCTCGTGCCGCATCGGGACCGGTAACGGACGCAGATCGAATCGGTCCTGCCCGAAAGTAGAGCAGCTGATCAGCCAGGATGACAGCGGTGGCCGGTCCGCACGAATCCACCGGCTGCGGTGGTGATCACACA
The DNA here is from genome assembly GCF_050955995.1 of Nocardia sp. CA-119907. Taxonomy (NCBI): domain Bacteria; kingdom Bacillati; phylum Actinomycetota; class Actinomycetes; order Mycobacteriales; family Nocardiaceae; genus Nocardia; species Nocardia sp. CA-119907. Next base: position 4,099,983 of record NZ_CP192091.1, on the reverse strand, counting down.
ATCCCGCCTCACCCTCGGCGTCCAGGCCGCAGTCGGGGAACCGGCATCCGGTCGCGGCCGGCAACTCTGGGCCTCCGCCGCCGTCGGTGATCCATTCGGCCAGCTCGGGGCGGCCCCGGTTGTCCCAGCGACTGAAGTGGGAATGGCACAGTCCCTTCTCGCGGCCACTGCGGCGGCAGGTCGTGATGGCGCACTTGCGCGGCTGCTGCAACCAGCGGCGATTCGCCGGCGTCGCGGCGGCCCAGGCGCCGACGTCGGCCGGGCGGCCGTCGTCGTTCCAGCGCCGGTGGTGCGCCGAGCACTTGCCCAGCACCACGGCCTGCCGTTCGCAGACCGGAACCATGCATGCGGGTCCACCGATCACCGGGTCGTCAGGGTGGACCAGGATCACCGGCTGCGCGAACCGGGGACGCAGTCGATCAGCCACGTTCGTTCCGGAAACGTTGCCGCTGTCCGGGATTGGCTGCAACGTGGTCATTCGCTCGTCTCCATGGCGGGGGTGTCGAGGAACCCGGCGGCAGCCAATGCCCGGCGGGCGTCTTCGATCTTCAGATGGGAGTAGGTATCGACGGTGACGCTGATGCTCGAGTGACCCAACAGCTTCTGCACCACTTCGGCGGCGACGCCGCGACGAAGTAAACCGGTAGCGTAAGAATGACGAAATAGATGGGGCGAGAACATGATTCCCGTTCGGGTTCGCAGCCGACGCACCAGCCGGTCGACGCTGGCGTAGCTCATCGGCGCTCCGACCGGAGCGCCCCAGAGATTGACGAACACGTAGTCGCAATCGAGCAGCCCATATTCCTCATGCAGGTAATCGCTATAGAGACGGAACAAGGCCGCCTCGGCGGGGACCTCTCTCGACCAGGTCTTCGCTCGTGCTCGGTTCACATTCACCCGGGGCCGGACCGCGATCAGCCGACGACGGGCATCAATGTCTTCGTGCCGCAGACCCAGCGCTTCACCGATCCTCAGACCGGTGCTTCGCAGCAGGCTCAGCAAGAACCGGTCGCGCAGCCGGTCGCATGCGCTGATCAAGGCGGTCATCTCGGCTTGGGTCAGCTCTCGCGGCGGCCGTCGCTCCGCCCGCAGCGAGATCGCGCGATGCCGTTCCGGCCGCGCACCCAGATGCGCCAAGAACGGCTGCCACGATCCACCGCGCCGTCCGGGCCGCCACCGGGTCAGCAACTCGCCCAGGCCCACACCGTGGCGCTGATGGAACTCATAAAACGACGCCAACGCCGAAAGTTTCCGATTGACTGTCGCCGCAGCAAGATTCGCCTCAGCCCAGGGCAACATAGCCACTCGCCCGTCGCGAGCACTCTCCGGTAGCCGCAACCAGGCCACGAACCGGCCCAGATCCTCCAATACCACCCGATCCCATTGCAGCCCACGGCATTCCAGAAACTCGAAGTAGTCACGCAGATCGTGAGCGTAGGCGCGGATCGTGTTCGGTGACCGATCGATCGTGGTCAGATGCGCCAGAAACCGGTCCACCGACTCCACCACCAACCCGCCGGCCAAAACAGTCGCCGACTCCTCGCCCGAGGGCATCACCACCCGCTGAACCCGCACCCCGTCTCCCGTCCTGGGCATGGTGAACCCTGCTGTCCACCACAGCAGATTCGGCGCCGTCACCCGCAAGGATTGGACGTCATAGACACAGGGAAGCGATGGTCAGATAACGGCGCAGAGGCGCGGTTCGGGAAAGGTGTTCGACCAGCCGGAGAACGCCTCGTTCGAGGCGATCGCGACAGAATTCTTTTCCTCGCGTTCGGTCAAAACCTGGAACAACAACTCGGCGCCGCGCTTGTCGAGCTCCATATATCCGAGTTCGTCAATGCAAAGAAGATCCACTCACCCGTAGCGGGTGATCATCTTGGCCAGCACCTTCTCGTCGGCGGCTTCGACCAGCTCGTTCACCAGTTTCGTTGCCAGAGTGTATTTCACGCGGTAGCCGCGCATCGCGGCTTCGGTGCCCAACGCGATCAGCAGGTGGCTCTTGCCGGTCCCGGAGTCACCGATCAAACACAGCGGTGTGCCCTTGCGCACCCAGTCGCAATTAGCGAGGGTGTTGATCACGGCGGGGTCGATGTTCGGGTTGGCGTCGAAGTCGAAGGCCCGCAACGATTTATCGCGCGGGAACCCGGCGGCGCGGATGCGGCGTTCGGAGCGGCGCCGCGCCCGGTCGTCGGTCGACGCAGGCTACGCATGTCCGGTGACGAAATCCTCAGGCGGACTTAGTCTGTCTCGCGTGGTGAATTCTCGTAATTCCGGCACGCGCCAGAGTCCAGTCCAGGCGTAGGCATTGGACGGCGATCCGAACCGCGGAGCTATGCATCGCGGTTCGACAGCGTATCCGGCCGCATGGTGGAGTGGGTTGTGCTCATCGCCGCATGAAACGATGCTGCTCAACTGGCCGGAGGTATCGGCACGATCTGCAGTCCGTCGACGAGGGTGTCGATATCGGGTTGGTACATGTTCCGATCGGCGGCCGTGGCCTCGACCGACATTCGGATCGGGTACAGCATTTCGCCTTGCGAAAGATGTAGCCCAACAGGCAGCCGCACGCCTCGCCGAGGATGAGCGCATTCGGACGTTGCGTGAATCGCAGCAGGCTCAGCAACTCCGCAATCTGGGTCACGACGCCGGCCGACGAACAACTGAGGTCGCCCGACAGGCTCTGACATCGGAACGAGGACAGCAGGCACTACGTATTGCGAAGCGGATGGGTGCAGGGCTGAAGACACCGATCCCGCCGCGCATCGCCATGGACAGTGGTTGAGCGAAGGGTCTGCAGTGAAGGTGGTCTGTTTCGACTTTCTGGTGTGTGTGGGCGACTTGTGTGGGGTCGAGCGCCTACGGCAGGCCGGTAGGTTCGGATTCATGGAGTGGAGTTTTGTAGCGGCCGAAGAGCTTTCGGCCGCATTGCGTGCCGGTGAGGTGACCTCGGTGGAACTGACCGATGAGGCGATCGCCCGTATCGAGCGCGACGACAAGGTGATCAACGCGATCTGTGTGCCGGATTTCGACCGCGCGCGGGCCGCCGCGCGCAGTGCCGACGAGGCACGCGCTCGCGGCGAGGATCGGCCGCTGCTCGGTATTCCGGTGACGGTCAAGGAGTCCTACAACATCGCTGGGCTGCCCACGACCTGGGGGATGCCGCAGTACGCGAACTATCTGCCCGTTGAGGACGCGGTGGCGGTGTCGCGGTTGAAGGCCGCGGGCGCGGTGATTCTCGGCAAGACCAACGTGCCGTTCATGCTGCAAGATTGGCAGAGCTTCAACGAGATCTACGGCACCACCAACAACCCGTGGGATCACGGCTGCACGTCGGGCGGATCCTCCGGCGGATCAGCGGCGGCGCTGGCATCGGGATTCGGCGCGCTGTCCATCGGCTCCGACCTCGCGGGTTCACTGCGCAACCCAGCGCATTTCTGCGGTATCTACGCACACAAGCCGACATTCGGTCTGGTGGCGACCCGCGGGATGGTGCCGCCGCCCGCACCGGCGTTGCCGGTAGACGGCGACCTCGCCGTCTGCGGTCCGATGGCGCGCACCGCCCGCGACCTCACACTGCTGCTGGACGTGATGGCGGGACCGGACCCGCTGACACTCGGCATCGCCTACGACGTGACGCTGCCGCCCGCGCGCCACCAGCGGCTCTGCGACTTCCGTGTGCTGGTCCTCGACGAGCATCCGCTCATCGCGACCGGGTCCGCGGTGCGGGCTGGGGTGAACCGGGTCGCCGACGCGCTGGTCGACGGCGGGGCCCGCGTCGAACGGCACAGTCCGCTACTGCCCGACCTGACCGAAGCCGCGACGCTCTACGCGCAGTTGATGTTTTCGAACGTCGGCGCGCGTATTCCCGCCCAGGCGTACGAGCAGCTGCGGAACCGCGCTGCCGATCTAAGCGCGGACGACCAGGGTCTCGACGCGGCGCGGCTGCGCGGCATGGTCTTCAGCCACCGCGATTGGATCGAGGCGAACATCCGCCGTGAATTGCACCGCTACAGCTGGCGGCAACTGTTCGCCGAGTTCGATGCTGTGGTGTGTCCGATCACGCCGATTCCCGCGTTTCCGCACGACCACAACCCCGATCCGGTGGAACGACGTATCGACATCGACGGCATCGAGTATCCGTACTCCGACCAACTCGTCTGGGCCGGTCTGGCCACCATGCCCGGCCTGCCCGCCACCGCGATACCAGCGAGCCGGTCACCCGAGGGCCTGCCGGTGGGAGTGCAGCTCATCGGTCCGATGTTCGAAGACCACACCCCGCTGCGGCTGGCCGAACTGCTCGAGCAGAAGATCGGCGGCTTCCAGGCACCGAAGTAGGGCGTACTCCGCTCCGCTGTCCGCCGGGACACCGAGATGGGACCGTCGGCGTGGGGAATGACCGTCATGGATTCGCGGCGTAACGCCAGAACGGCGCGAGCGCCTCATCGCCCAGATTCGGGCCGGAGACGGTGACCGACGTGTCGCTGGACCCGATGACCTCGGCGCAGCGCAGGGCGAATCGTGGGTGCCCGCCGATGATCGCGGTGAAATCCGGCTCGGCGGCACCGAAGACGACGCGCGTGATCCCGGCTAAGACGACCGCCGCACTGCACATGGGACAGGGCTCACCACTCGCGTAGATCGTGGCGCCGATCAGCTCCCCGGCGTGCCCGGCCGCGATTGCGGCCGTGATGGCGACCAGCTCCGCGTGAGCGGTGACGATGCCCGTGCTCGCCACCTCGTTGCGGCCCTCGGCGACCACCGCGCCGCCGGCCGCGGCGATGACGGCACCGAAAGGACGATTGCCCTCGACACCGGCGTGCTCGGCGAGCGAGATCGCCCGCCGCAGATGGGTTTCCTCGCTCTTGATCATGTTGTTCCCTCTCTCATGCGTGGCCACGCAGAATCGAGACGATCGCGATCTGCCCAGAGCGCTGCGCGTTGTAGAGCGCGGTGCGGCCGGATCCGTCGCGGATCGACGGGTCGGCGCCGGCATCGAGCAGGGCGGCCACGACCCGTTGGTATCGCTCGGATCCGTCTCCGTAGACGATCGCCTCGTGCAGGGCGGTCCAGCGCGGGTTGTTGATGTGGTTGACGTCGACACCCGCCTCGATCAACATCCGGACGGTGGCGACGTAACCGTGTTCGCTCGCTGGGATGAGGGCTGTTCCCCCGTACCGGTTCGTACTTCGAAGGTCGGCGCCATTGCGCAGCGTCATCTCGAGGATGTCGTCGAGGCCTTCGGCGCCGGCATACAGGTAGGCCGAGTCCTCGAGGTCGTCTTTGGCGTTGACGTCGGCGCCTGCCGCGATCAACGCCTGCGCTGCGGCGGTGGCCCGGTTCTTCGTGGCCGCGATCAGCGGGGTGCGATCATGATCGCCTCGGCTCTCGATGTCGGCCCCGCGGGCGACCAGCTCTCGTACCGTCGCGGCGTCGTTGCTCGCGCAGCCCGGAGCAGGCCCGCGTCGAGGGCGGGATCACGCGGCCGGTGGATCGGCTGGGGCGTGCCGGTGGTCGGTGCTGGCGCGGATTTGTCGGCTGTCGGAGCAGCGAGAGGATCGGCCGAGCACGCCGCGGCGGCGAGAGACAGCGCGGCGAATGCGCTCGCGGCCAGCGCTGTTCGGAGAGGACGCTTGTTCACCCGAGATCTCCTGACTGGTTGTTGATTCCACCATGCCCAGCGCACCCAATAGCGTCCAAGACTTACTTTCCATGACACCGATAGATTTCATCTATGGTCATGGTCATGGTCATGGTCATGGAGCTGCGCCACATCCGATACTTGTTGGCGGTCGCCGATCACGGCAATTTCACCCGCGCGGCCGAGGCATTGCACATCTCCCAACCCACCTTGTCGCAGCAGATCAGGCAGGCCGAGCGAACACTGGGCGTACAGCTGCTCGACCGGTCCGGCCGCACCGTACGCCTCACCGAAGCCGGCGAGGCGTACGCGCATCATGCGCGACTCGCCCTGCGCGACCTCGACGCCGGCGAGCGCGCGATTCACGACGTGCAGGATCTGTCCCGAGGGCACCTGCGGGTGGCAATGACGCCGACCATCACCGCCTACCTCATCGGCCCGCTGGTGCACCAGTTCCACGTCGCGCACCCGGGCGTGACCCTCACCGTCGTGGAGACCACCCAGGATGGGATCGAGGCGGACCTGCTCGCCGACCGCGTCGATCTCGGCATCGCGTTCACCGGCACCCACGCCGCCGGGATCGAGAACTCCGCATTGTTCACGGAGAACCTCAGCCTGGTGGTCGGATCAACGCACACCCTCGCCGCGCGATCGCAGCCGCTGCCGGTTCAGGAGCTCGCACACCATCCGCTGGCGCTGCTCAGTCGCGACTTCGCAACCAGAGCCCACATCGACGCCTACTTCGATCAATGCGAGATCACGCCGAGCATCGGGGTCGAAGCCAACTCCATCGGCGCACTGGTCGAGTTCGTTCGCCGCGGTCGGCTCGCCACTGTCCTACCCGACGCCATCACGCGTGCCCACCCGGACCTGCTGCCCACAGCACTGACCCCCGCGTTGCCCACCCGAACCGTGGAACTCTTGCGTCGCAGTAGCACCTATCACTCGGCAGCCGCACGCGCCTTCGCCGCGATCGCCCAGGCGGCGGCCGCACAATCGAACTGAGCGCGCCGTACCAGAGGGCGTCGGATCGCCGTCGGATCAACTATAGATGAGACCAATCGTCACGGTGGGCAGCAAGTATTGGACTCTATAGCGACAGGTTGTGCATGGTGGGATCGGTCGGGACCAACCGGCCGAGCGACCCTCGAAGGGAGCGATCCATGCACGATCTCGCCGCCGGAGTCACGCACTTTCAACGCGATGTCTTCCCCGTCAAGGCGGATCTCTTCGCCCGCCTCGCGACGACCCACCGTCCCGACACTCTGTTCATCGGCTGCTCCGACGCACGCGTCGTTCCGGAATTGATCACCAACAGCGAGCCGGGCGACTTGTTCGTGATCCGCACGGCAGGCAATCTCGTCCCGGTCCACACCCGCGGAGCCGACGGAGTCGCGGCGAGCATCGAGTTCGCCATCGCGGTGCTCGGGGTTTCCCGCATCGTGGTGTGCGGCCACTCCGGGTGCGGTGCGATGACCGCCGTGGCGGAGCGCCACGACCTCAGCGGCACACCGGCGATCGCCGAATGGCTCGGACACGTCGATGCCACCGACACCCCGGCCACCGGCGCCGAGCCGGACGACCGTGTCTCGATGCTCGTGCGATCGAATGTCGTTGCGCAGCTGGCCAACTTGTCGACCCATCCGTCGGTGTCCGGCGCCGTGGACGCCGGCACCGTGACCGTCGAGGGATGGGTGTTCGATATCGGCACCGGCGCGGTCACCGTGTTCGACGCCGCCGGATCCGAAGCCGCACCGGCCGCCTGAGCGCGTAGTCACGGTCTCCGCGCGCCGCACGGGAACCACCCACCCTCGACAACGCCAACCCCTCCTTGCCGTCGGGACGGCGTTCGACCAGAAAGAAATCACACAGATGGTGCACGCACAGTTCGACCCCACCGCCCGCCAGGCACTGGCCGCCACGGCGGTGGAGGCCAAGACCGCGAAAAACCTCACCTGGCAACAGATCGCGGATGCCGCCGGTTACTCGGTGGCCTTCGTGACCGCCGCGGTCCTCGGCCAACACGCCCTCCCCGAGCAGGCCGCGACGGCGGTTGCCGAACTGCTGGGGATGGACGACCACGCAGCGATGCTGCTCCAGACGATCCCGACCCGCGGATCCATCCCCGGAGGCATCCCGACCGATCCGACGATCTACCGCTTCTACGAGATGCTGCAGGTCTACGGCACCACCCTCAAGGCCCTGGTCCACGAGCAGTTCGGGGACGGGATCATCAGCGCGATCAATTTCAAGCTCGACGTGCGGAAGGTCGCCGATCCCGAGGGCGGCGAGCGCGCCGTCATCACCCTCGACGGCAAGTACCTGCCCACCAAGCCGTTCTGAAAACGAGGACAACCCATGACCGATTTCGCACACCACACCATCGACCTCGCGCGCCGCAATGTCGCCGAGGGCGGGCGTCCGTTCGCGACCGTTGTCGTCAAGGACGGCCAGATCCTGGCGGAGAGCGCGAACAGGGTCGCGCAGACCAACGACCCCACCGCACACGCGGAGATCCTTGCCATCCGCGAGGCATGCACCAAGCTCGGCACCGAGCATCTGACCGGCACCACGATCTACATCCTCGCCCTGCCCTGCCCGATGTGCCTGGGCGCGCTGTACTACTGCTCACCCGACGAGGTCGTCTTCCTCACCACCCGCGATGCCTACCAACCGCACTACGTCGACGACCGAAAGTACTTCGAGCTCAACACCTTCTACGACGAGTTCGCCAAACCCTGGGACCAGCGACGCCTGCCCATGCGCCACGAGCCCCGCGACGAAGCGGTGGACGTGTACCGCCTCTGGCAGGAGGCGAACGGCGGCGAGCGTCGCGTCGCCGGCGCGCCAACCGCCGACTGAACCCCCATACCCAAGCCGTCCGAACAGCCCGCCGAAAGCAGCCGGTGTCGCGCCGGTCCCGTGCCGCACCGCGCTCTGTCCAGCGGCGACGATGTCACTCCCGCTTCCGAAGTGCATCGCGCCGCGCCAGGGTCGCCGCGATGCCGTCCGCGGCAGCGCGCACCGACGCCGCGTGCTGCTGCGGGCGGAAACGGGTTACCGGACCGGTGACGCTGACTGCCGCGAGGACCCGCTCATCGGCATCGAGCACCGGCGCGGCGACGCACACAATCCCGATTGCGGACTCCTCGAACTCGAAGGCGATCCCGCTCTCGACCACGTTATCGAGCTGTTTACGGAGCGTCCCCCGTGCGGTGATCGTCCGCGGCGCCAGTCGCGGCAGCGGCTCCGCAAGGACCGCCTGCCGCACGTCCGCGGGGGCATGGGCCAGCAGCGCCTTGCCGATGGCGGTGGCGTGCAAGGGCATCCGGCCGCCCAGTCGGGAAGGCGAGCGCACCTGGCGGTGGCCACCTATCTTCGCGACGTACACCACCTCGTGGCTCTCCAAGAGCCCCAGGTGCACCAACTCATGCGTGCGTTCGTAGAGGTCCTCGAGGAAGGGGGTGGCCACCTCGATCAGGCCTCGCTCAACCGAGGCCCGCATGCCGAGTTCGAAAAGATGACCGCCCAGATGATAGGCGCCGCCGACCCGATCCAGCAGGCGTGTCGACTCGAGATCGCCCAATATGCGGTGCAGCGTCGCCTTGGGCAGCCGCGTACGCCGTTGCAACTCGGCGAAACCGATTCCATGGTCCTCGACCTCGAACGCGTGCAGCACCGACATCACCTTGCCCAGCACTGTGTCCGGATCCGGCTCGGCGCGCCTTACGGAATCAGGCACCTCACGCCCCTCGATCAGCAGGCACCCAGTATCTCAGTCACGCCCTCTCTCGAAGAAGTGACCGCCCAGCAAATTTCGGCCTCCGGAATAGCGGGCCCGCCGAGCGAGCGAGCTTGACAACCCTCACGAAAGTGTGTGCACTTTAGGGAGCTCATCGATTTTTAAGGGGTTTTCATGTCGTCGCAGCGTTGGAGTCTCGTCCAATTCGTCGAGAACAACCGAGCCGAGCCGAGCATTGGCGTGCTCGCGGACGGCAAAGTCAGTCGAGCGCCGCGGTCGCTGTCCGGTCGCACCCTGCTGGAAGTCTTCGACCGGTGGGAGGAGTTCACGCCACTGCTGCAGAATCTCCAGCTCTCGGCACTGGAGGTCGCGCCGGACGCCGATCTGGTCGCCCCCCTGACCTACCCCCGCAAGATCCTCTGCGCAGGGGCGAACTATTACGGACACGCGCAGGAGATGGGCACACAGCGCCCGGACCCCGACGGCGAGCCGTTCTTCTTCCTCAAGCCACCGACCACGACAGTGGTGAGTGCGCACGCCGACGTGCGGCTGCCGGATAACGCAGACGTGGACTGGGAGGCCGAGCTGGCCGTCGTCATCGGCACGGGCGGGCGCGATATCGACGAGCGAACGGCCCTCGAGCACGTCGCGGGCTACACCGTCGCCAACGACCTGTCCGCACGCGGACGGTTCCCGAGGAAGGATGCGGTCCTCCCGCCATTCGGCTGGGACTGGTTCCAGCACAAGGCATTCGACGGATCGTGCCCTTTGGGGCCCGGAATCGTCCCGAGCTGGCAGATCGGCGACCCGCATGACCTCACACTTCGGCTGACCGTCAACGGGGAGATCAAACAGGAAGCATCCACCGCCGACATGGTGATCACGGTGCCACGGCTGATCGCTGCGGCGAGCCGCGTTCTGACACTCGAGCCCGGTGACGTCATCCTGACCGGAACGCCGGCCGGGGTGGGCATGCCGCACAAGACCTTCCTGCACGTCGGCGATCTGGTCGTCACCGAGATCGACGGCATCGGCCGACTGGAGAACAGAATGGTGGCGTCGTGACCACGGCGACAATGCCGTCGCACGAGTCGGTCTCCTCAGCCGAGAACGTCCTCACCCTCCTCATTGCTCTGCGCGAGCACGGCCGGTTGCGCGTGGCCGATGCCGCCGAGCTGCTGTCGGTGACGCCTCCTACCGCACACCGGCTGCTATCGACCCTGAAGCGACATGAGTTCGCTGAACAGGACCGGAAACGCGTCTACCTGCCGGGACCGCGGCTGGCGCGATTGCCGTCGGGCGCCGAGCCCCCGCATGACCTGGGCGCCCTGGCCCACCCCTATCTGGCGGCGCTCTCGCGCAAGGTGGGCACCACAACCTTTCTGGTGACGTTGCAGGGCAACGGCTGCCGCTTCATCGACGGCGTGGAAAGCAACCACGCGCTCCGAGTCGGCAGTCGCATCGGACTCCTGCTCCCCGCGCACACCACATCGGGCGGCAAGGTACTCCTTGCCCAGCTTCCGGACACCGAACTGGTCGCGCTCTACCCCAACCGCCATGTCCGGCTGCGCGATGGCTCGATGCGTGATCTTGTCACGCTACGTCGTGAGCTCGGTGTCGTCCGCCGGAAGGGTTATGCCCTCAGCCTCGAGGAAACCGAGCAGTGCGTGAACGCCGTCGGCGTCCCGGTCACCAGCCGGTCGGGCAAGGTCGTCGCCGCGGTCGTGCTGGTGTGCCCGTCGGTGAGCTCGAGCCGCCGGCAACTTGTCGATCTCGTGCCCGACGCCAGGGCGACCGCGACCGCGATCGCGGAGAACCTCACCTAGGAGCGGGCCTCGCTCCAGTCGGTCTGGTGCTGACCGCACCGCCGGTACGACGGCCTCCGCGAACTCTGCGACCTGCTCGGCGGACGCCCAGTAGACGAACGCATTCATCGGGTGTCGAGCCATCGGATTCACGTTGGCGCCGAACAGAACAGGCACCGTCATGGCGAACCCTCTCGCCCGGGACGGGACGGCCGGACCTCACATGCGAAGGTCCGGCCGGTCGGTCAGCGGGACGTGCTGCCCGGCATTCTCAGCCGGAGGCGGCGGTGAAGTCCTTCCCTTCGTTCATGCCCGCATCCACCCGCCGTCGACAACCAGGGTCTGGCCGGTAATGAAGGCCGCATGGTCCGAAGCCAGAAACGACATTGCCCCGACGAGGTCGTGCGGCTCCTGGGTCCGTTTGATCGCCTGCAGCTGGGCGAGCGCGTCGAACCATGCCGCTTGGGGGCCCTTCTCGGTGGTGGCCGTTCGCACCAGCCCCGGGGCAATCGTGTTCACCGTGACCCCGTGCTCTCCGACCTCGGCCGCGAGGGACCGGGAGAACCCGATCACACCGCCCTTGCTCGCGGTGTAGTGCGTGTTGAGTCCGATCCCGGAATGGAAGGTGGTCGAGGAGACGCTGATGACGCGACCCCAGCCCCGCTGGACCATGCCGGGAACGAAGGCCTGCCCGAGCAGGAATATCGAGTTGAGATTGACGCCCAGCACCCGCTGCCATTCCGCCCAGCTCATCCCGAGGAAGGCGGTGGCCGGGTAGATGCCCGCATTGTTCACCAAGACGTCCACTTGTCCGAATTCGCCCTCGACCTCGGCGGCGAATGCGCGCACGGACTCGGGCGAGGACACATCGCAATGGGCGGCGAACCCGCGGCCACCCGCCTTCTCGATCAGGCGCACGGTCTCGTCCGCTGGGCCGAGGTCGGCGACGGCAACCGCATGTCCGTCCACGGCCAGGCGCTCGGCGAACGCCTGCCCGATGCCGGCAGCGCCTCCGGTGACGACCGCGACGCGTCCTGTCGCGCTGCGCGTGGTCATGCGAACACCGGTGCCAAGTCGAAGAAGACCCGGTATTCATCGATCAGGCCGCTGTCACCGACGGTCCAGATCGACACCACCGGGATCGAGACCTTTCGACCATCCTTACGCGTGTACGTGACCACGAGTTCGACGATCGTGTCCTTGCCCACGACCCACTCGTTGACGATGTCGTGACGCATCCCACCGATTGTGTCGAAGAAGCCCGCGCAGCCGGCCTCGACCGCATCGCGGCCTTCGAGAGCGGCTCCGTTGCCGAAGGTGATCTTGCCGTCAGGTGCGAAAAGCTCGGCATAGCTTTTGGCGTCGAGAGTGTCGACCGCCTGGAAGGCAGCGGCGGTCAGAGCGCTGGTCATGGTGAATCCTTTCGAGCAGAAGTGCATACACCTTGACCTTCGATAGTGATGTCGGTCACGTCGAGTGCTCGCAGATTTCACCTAGCGGAACGAGTCCTCGGCAGGGCCACCGACTTTGCGTCCAGCGTGGTGTCGCCCTCGCCGAGTGCATACAGTTACCTGTGTGCGCTCCCTCATGACCCAGTCCCTCGATATCCAAGTTGCCGAAGCAGCGCGAGCCTTGGCCGCGCTGGGGCTCGTCGACGCGTTCGGGCACGTGTCCGCCAGGGACGTCGAGCACATGGTCATCACACCTGCGGCCGATTTGGCGGCCATCGCGGCTTCGGACTGCCTCCGCGTCCCGTTGACCGCCACGGCATTGCCCTCCGGGTGCCCGGCCGAGGCATGGGCCCACCTGGCCCTCTACCAGCGCTACCCAACGACCGGAGCGATCGCTCGTGCGCAGCCGGCGGCGTCACTGGCCGTCGGTATGCGCACCGACCGCATCGCCCCGACACATGGTCAGGCGTGCTGGCTCGGCGACTCCATTCCGGTGTATCCGTCCGCGCTGCTGGTCCGCGAGGCCGAACGAGGCCGCAGGCTCGCCGAGGCGATGGGGTCGGCGGACGCGATGATTCTGCGTGGCAACGGTGCGATCGCGATGGGCAGCGACCCGGCCACGGCAGTGGCCACAATGTCGGTGCTGGCGACGGCATGCACCGTCTGGCTTCAGATGAGGGGCGAACCCGCGGCGCCCCTGTCAGCAGAGGAGATCCGCTCTTGGCAGGCCGTCAAGCCGGAATTGCTGCCCCGACTGGGGGCGCACCTGCTGCGCAAAGCGGCAGCGGCGGGTCCGGCTCGCTGAGCCGGACCCGCCGCAACGGTTCAATCGACGGGAAGTCAGGTCGCGGGCAACGCGACGGGTGCTTCTCCACGCGCAACACGACGCATGGCGTTGAGCGTGGCGCCGACGGCCGCTATGTAGTGGGTCGTGGTCTCGTCGGCGTACGCCGACTCCTCGGGAGAACCGCTCTGGACGCCGCCGAGCACCAGCGCAAAGCTGAACCGGAGGAACAGCTCCCCTGCGTCCTCCTCGATGTCATTGGTGATCGTGCCGAGGACCGGACCCGAGAGGCGCGTGAACACCACCCGCCGCTCGGGCTGCAGGGCGATCCGTTCGGAATAGCGGTCACCGAACAGCTCCATCTCGCGATCGAAAGTCCAGTCGTCGAGGCGAGCGGTGACCTCGCAGTGCGTCATGGCCGGCACGAAGGGCAGCGCGTTGTTGGCCTTCATGACCAGTCCCTGCCACACGGCAATCCGATCGAGAGTGGGCTCGCCCGGCTCGTTGACCGGGAGGCGGTGGGTGACATAGATCATTTACTGACTCCTTGCGCGAGAGCGTCTTCGTGGGAAATCTGGTCGTGCACGCTGGCGATATCGAGTGCACCCCAGCCATCGACCAAGGCCTGGTCGAATACCGCTTTGGCCGCCTCGAACACCGGCCGACGCTCGCCGAGATCGTGCAGGTGCACCTCGACCTGGTCGAGGATCTCCTGCAACGTCGCGATGGGCCCGGGGGCGGGCAGCCATGAGCGGTGCGCCATGAGGGGACCTCGCTGCTGGAGCAGCGCCGAGCCCGCGATGGACGTCTCCAGGGTGCGCTGGACCATGTCCAGGTCCAAGTTGTTGCGGCGGGCCAGCACGATCGCTTCCGCAGCAGCGACCGTATGGGTCGCCACGAGCATGGAGGAGATGTACTTCAGGTGGGTGCCGGTGCCGAAGTCACCGGTTCTGACCCAGGGCCCCGAGATGGCGTCCAGGACATCTGCCACTCGATCCATCGCCTCCGCTGCTCCAGAGGCGAAAACGGTGGCCAGACGCGGGCCGACCATTCCGGGACTACCACTGATCGGACAGTCGAGCATGGTGGCCCCGACCTGCTCGAGCTGACGCATCAGTCCGAGTTTGCTCGTGACCGGGATCGTGCTCATCTCGAGGTGGACCGCCCCGGGGCACATCGTCGACAGCGTGCCCTCGGGCCCGCTGATGACGTGCTCGACATCGTCCGCGGTCGGCAGGATCGACACAATGACCTCGCACGAGGCGGCCAAGTCCGCCGGCGACGACGCGACGGCGCCACCCGCGGCCTCGAGCTCGGGACACTCGATGCTGCGCCGGTACCCGACGACGTCGAAGCCGCGGCCCAGCAGGTTCTCAGCGATCGGCAGGCCCATCTTGCCCAGGCCGATCACCCCGATAGTTCTCAAGTTCGTCACGTCCTCACGTGTTTTCGTGCGGGGAGGGGACGGCTACACAGACGCCACACCTCCGTAATACTGTATGCACTTTACCTGGCGGACACACGAAAGAGAAGGAATATGTATACACATCGCTTACGCTTATGGTCATGAGTCGCAAAGTGCTCGTCCCGCACATCACCAAAGTCGAGCTGCCCGAGGCACGCCAGGCGATCCCGCACGTACACGCCTACCTGCGCGAGCGAATTCTCGACGGCACGCTGCGACCTGGGACGAAGCTCTCGCAAGTATCGCTGGCCGAACAGCTCGGTGTCAGCCGTACGCCGCTGCGCGAGGTGCTGCGGATGCTGCAAGAGGAGGGCCTGGTCCAGATCGAACCGAACCAGCGCACCCGCGTCTCCGTACTCGACCCTCGTGAGCTCGACGAAATCTATGCGAGCCGAATCGTGCTCGAGTCGCTGGCCGTGGCCATGACAGTGGGCGACTTCGACGCCGACGCCCGACAGCAGGCGGATGACCAGCTGGCAGCCATGCGAGTCGCCGCGGAGGCGGGCGAGACCGAGCGCTGGTTCGTCATCCACTCGGCGTTCCATCGCACGATCACCTGCGGCGCCAGCGACACGATGCAGAAGCAGTTGCGTCAGCTGGCCGACCGGTGCGTCCGGTATATCCGGATCTACCAGGGTGGGGAGCCGAACAGCTGGCACAAGGCCGGTGATCAGGAACACGCGCAGATTCTGTCCGCGCTGGCGGAGGGCACCAAAGCCGTGGCCCAAGCTCGCATGGCCAGCCACTTGGCCCACACCGCCCTCAAGGTATTGAGCGACACCTCGCCCGACTACGAGCCGACCGCGGTGCCGGAGGCATTGGCGATGGTCGGCGTCCCGGACCAACGGTGAGCGGCCGCCTCGAGCAGCAACGATCTTCGCGATGAGATCGAAGCCAGGCTGACGCTGTGGCAGCGACAGCTCGGGGCGGACCGCACCGCCTCTCCGATCATCCGGACCACCACTTGCACCGCAGGCCATTTCGCTGGCTGCATGGGCATTTGCGGACCAACCCCGCGTCACCGACGGTGATGCGGGGCCGGTCACCGAGGGAAGCGCTCAGCCGAGCGTGGTGACTTCCATGTCGCCGTCGGCGTACTGCGCGCGCAGGCGCTTCTTGTCGAACTTGCCGACGCTGGTCTTGGGTACCTCGGCGATGAAGGTCCACCGTTCCGGCAGTTGCCATTTGGCGAACTTGTCGGCCAGGAATTCACGCAGCTCCTCCGGCTTCGCCTCGGCACCGTCGGCGAGCACGATGGCCACCAGCGGGCGCTCGTCCCACTTCTCGTCGGGCACACCGATCACCGCGGCCTCGGCGACGGCCGGATGGCCTATCACCGCGTTCTCCAGATCCACCGAGGAGATCCACTCGCCACCGGACTTGATGACATCCTTGGAACGATCGACCAGCGTGAGATAACCATCGGGGCTGATCTTGCCGACGTCGCCGGTGCGCAGCCAGCCGTCGTCGAACTTCTCCGGATCCACCGGCGCGCCATCCGGGGAGTAGTAGGAGCCGGTGATCCACGGCCCGCGCACTTCCAGCTCACCCAGCGACACACCATCGTTGGCCACCACACTGCCGTCGTCGCCGACCAGACGCGCCCGCACACCGGCGGGGAAACGCCCCTGCGTCACCCGATAGGCCCACTTGTCTTCCGCGGTGACCGCGGTCGCGGGCGGATGCGCGACACTACCCAACGGCGAGGTCTCGGTCATCCCCCACGCATGCAGCACCCGCACACCGTGGCTGTCCTCGAAGGTACGCATCATCGACGGCGGAACAGCCGAACCACCCACCACAACCGCACGCAAATGCGTGATGTCCTGCGGATTCGCCGCCAGCCCCGCCAACACCCCACCCCAGATCGTCGGCACCGCCGCCGCGAAGGACGGCTTCTGCGCGGCCATGCACTCCAACAGCGGACCCGGCTGCAGGAACCGGTCCGGCATCAACAGATTCGCACCCGACATCAACGCCGCGTACGGCAAACCCCAAGCATTCGCATGGAACAACGGCACGATCGCCAAGATCGTGTCGGTTTCGAACAGCCCCATCCCGTTGTTCGCGCTGACCTGCATGGCATGCAACCAATTGGAGCGATGCGAATACACCACACCCTTCGGATCACCAGTGGTGCCGGAGGTGTAGCACATCGCCGCGGCGGAGGTTTCGTCGATCACCGGGAAGTCGTAGCTATCGGGCTGCGCGGCCAGCAACTCGGTATAGGAATGCACCTGCACACCCTGCGGCGCGGTCAGCGCCGCCGCATCACCATTGGCCACGATGACATGGCGCACGGTCTTCAGATCGGGCAGGATCCCGGCGAACATCGGCACCAGCGAACCGTCGACGATCACCACCTGATCCTCGGCGTGGTTGGCCACGAAGGCCAACTGCTCGGGGAACAGCCTGATATTGAGCGCGTGCAGCACCGCCCCCATCGCGGGCACCGCGATATAGGCGACCATATGCTCGTTGTTGTTCCACATGAACGTACCGATCCGATCGCCGACACCAATTCCCAAGCCGCGCAACGCATTTGCTAGACGCGCCGATTCCGCGCCCAGCTCACGGTAGGTCATCGTGCGTACGCCGGTACCGGTCCAGGTCGATACGGTCGAATCGCCCAAGAACGTCGATGCGTAGCGCAGCAACGTCGCCAACGACAACGGCTCGTCCTGCATGGTGCTCAACATCGGAACTCCTCTTTTCTCCAATGACTTCCCGCTCAGAAAGCCAAGTCGGTATCGGCCACCTTCGGGGTCTGCGGCGTGAGCCCGTAGCGCAACATCCAGCGGATCCCCTCGGGATACAGAATCGGCTCGCCGCTGGTGCGCACGGCACATGACAGCGCACGCTCGGGGTCGGCCCAGGCCACGTTGTCGGTGAAGCCGAGATGACGGAGAGCACGCGTGGTATCGCGGCCGAACAGGCTGAGCACCCGACTGCCGAGCATCGGCCTGCACCCGAAATTTCATGCCCAACGTCGGATCCGGCTCGATCCGGGACTGCGGGACCGGCGCCGCCATGATGTTGTCCGGCGTATCGAGCGCGGGGGCTCAGCCAGGTCAGGCCTCGGACAGGAACGGTTCCACGACGCCGAGGAACTCGGCGGTCTTCTCGATCATGGTCCAGTGGCCGCAGTTGCCCAGCACGTGCAGCCGGACGTCGGGCAGCAGTTCCAACAACGCTCCCGAGGATTCCTTCCACGGCACCACCCGGTCGTCACGCCCGTGGATCATCAGGGTCGGCTGCCCCACCTGCGCCAGCTCGGCCCCCGAGAGTGCCAGGTCATCGACCCACCGTTGGCGCGGTTCGGGGAACATCGCCGCCCAGGATTCGGCAATGGCCGGCTCGGCACTGGCCCCGTAGCGCATCTGCACCAGCTGATCGGTGATCAGTCCGCGATCGTAGGCGAACAGCCCTATGATTTCGCGCATGTTCTCCATCCCCGGCCGGTAGCTCCAGACCGTATCGAGCCCCTGGGGCAGCGCCATCGCGACACCCATCGAGCCCATGAGGACGAGGCGACGAACGGCCTCGGGGCGCTCGGCCGCCAGCGAAAGGGCGATTGCCCCGCCCATCGAGTTGCCGATGATGTCGTAGGTCTCGATACCGAGTTCGTCCATGAGCGCGAGCGCGTGCCGGGTCCACGCTTCCCGGCCCCACGTGCGCGGCTCACCGGTGGCTGTGCCCCCGAAGCCCAACTGGTCGGGGGCGATGACGCGCCGGGTCGCCGACAGCGACGGCAGTACGGGACGCCAGTTTGCCGCGGCGCTGACACCGGGACCGGATCCGTGCAGGAGCAGCAGCGGCGGCTGCGTGCTCGAGCCGCTGGGTTCCCCGGTGTCGATGACGGCGGTGCGCACCCCATCGACCTCGCGGATCGATGCGGTCAGCTGATCGCTGGTGACGGTCACTTGCTAGCTCCTCGTTGGGGTGGAATGAGTTTCGGCCACCGGGGCCGGACGCTGTGTCGAGACCCGCTTGACCGGGCCCAGCCACATATCGATCGATCCGGGTTCGTCCGGATCGAATGTGCGCGGTCGCCAGGCCGCCTCATCCTCGATGCGACGCACCCCGAACGAGTACTCGTAGGTGAAACCCTCGGGGCCGAGAAAGTAGAGGAACACCGCTGTCGACTGTGGGTGGCGACCAGGTCCCATTTCGATCTGGACGTCGTGCTCTTGCAGGAAGTGCCAGGAACGGAACACGTCGTCGATGGACTCGACCTGAAAGTTCATGTGGCACAGACCAGCGCTCTCCCCCTGGAATACGGCGAGCTTGTGGTGCACGGGATCGATCCGCATCAGGCACGCGGCGTCGCCGATCCAATCCGATACGCGGGCGTTGAAGTGCCCGTTCCAGAACCTGTAGGCCTCGTGCACATCCGGGGCGTCGAGACAGAGGTGCCCGAACTCCGTGATGCCGGCCGGCCGAGTGAAAGCGACCGGGCGGGGGATCGTCTCCTGCTGGCTGACCAGCTCGATGCGATTGCCGAAGGGGTCGTCGAAGCCGATGAACTCGGCCACGCGCCGCGAACGAGCCTCTTGCTTCGCCCCCCGCCGCACCGCGAAGCCAGCCCGCTCGAGATCACTCTCGGCCGCCTCCAGCGCATCCGAGTCGGCGACGGTGAACCCGGAGGCCAGGACCCCCGACACCCCCTCGACCAGGGCGAGACAGTGGTGGCGGGAGTCGGCGCGAAGGTGTGCGACGCCCGGTTCGGTCTCGGCGGCGAGCTCGAGACCGACGATGCGAGTCGCGAAGTCGACGGCAGTCCTGAGATCGGCGACTCCTGACCGCACGTAGGCGATGTCGGTCAGCGTGATCATGGGTTTCCTCTCCTGTGGAACCTTGCCGAAGGCGCGCTGTCAGGAGTCGATCGCGTCCGGGATGAGGTTCTTCACCAGCCCCGGCTGCAGATAGCCGGTCTCTCCGTACCGAGCGACCAGCGCCGCGTTGTCGGCCAGCAGCTTCTCGATCGGTTCGGTGAGGTCGATCGCCGCCAGGAATGGCTGGCGGGCGGGCAGCCCGGTCTGCCAGTACACCTCGCACCGGTTGCCCTCGGGATCGAAGAAGTAGATGCCGAAGGCGTTGCCGTGCGTCACGATCATGTCGAAGTCGACATCGTGCTCGATGAATCTGCGGTGCATCTCGAGCAGCTCGGTCAGATGATTGACCCGGAACGAGACCTGCTGAATGAGCTTGGTGTCCTCGTCGGCGCGCGCCACGGTCCGGCCTTCGACGAGCTGGAACTCGTGGTGCTCGAAGTTCGGTCGGGCACTGAAGAACCGCATGCCCAGATTCAGATCCTCATCCGTGACGGTCAATCCGAGGACATCGCGGTAGAACGCTGTGCTGGTCTCCAGGTCATTGCAGAAAACTCCGAAATGACCGAGTTCAGCGATCGGCATGGTGAACCTTCTTTCGATGGGTGGTGGCCGGGTCATGTGGTGGTCGATGAGCTGCGCCTCGAACGGCTCGGCTGAGGAGTCCGCACGTGGCCTCACTCCTGTTCGCTAATACCGACCGTAATGTGTATGCACTTTTGCTGTCAAGATTTCTGGATACTCAGGCTCAAATTGCATACAGTTTTGGGATGGATTCATTGCCCCCCGCTACCGATCACTACACTCCGGAACTCTCACAGCTCCTGTCACGGCTCCTGGGCCGGGACTACTGGATGGTGACCTCGACTCCGGCAGACGGAACGACCGCCGAGGACATCGCCGCCCTCCTCCCGGCCCATATCGCCTACCTGCTGGACCTCGAGGAACGCCACCTCGTCTTCGTGTCGGGCCCCCTCCTCAGCGGCCCTGGCGCTCGCATGGGATCGGGCGTCACGGTCCTACGCGCCTCCGACGAGGCCGAGGCAACTGCCATCGCGTCAGCGGACCCCTTCGTCACGGCAGGTCTGCGAACCTTTGTTCTTCATCAGTGGCGCCTCAACGAGGGCAGCGTCTCGATGCGCCTGTCATTCGGTCGCGGTACCTACGAATGGCAGTGAGCGAGTAGGGAATTCAGCCTTCCCTATGAGGTGCGGGCGGCCGTCAGGTCCAGGGCGATGTCGATGATCATGTCTTCCTGTCCGCCGACGAGCCCGCGCCTCCCAACCTCCAGCAGGATGTCGCGCACGTCGATGCCGTATCGCTCGGAGGCGGCTTCCGCATGGCGCAGGAAACTCGAATAGACGCCCGCATAGCCGAGAGTGAGGGTCTCGCGGTCCACGCGGACCGGCCGGTCCTGCAATGGACGAACGAGGTGGTCGGCAGCGTCCTGAAGCGCGAAGAGATCACATCCGTGCTTCCAGCCGTACAAGTCGGCGACGGCGACGAAAGGCTCGATGGGACAGTTTCCAGCGCCCGCGCCGTGGCCGGCCAGCGAAGCATCGACCCGGGTCACTCCCTCCTCGACCGCCACCACGGAGTTGGCAACCGACAGCGACAGGTTCTCGTGCGCGTGAATGCCGATCTCCGTAGTCGGGTCGAGTGCGTCGCGATAGGCGCGAACGCGCTCGCGGACCCCGTCCATCGTCAGCCGTCCCCCAGAGTCGGTGACATAGACGCAGTGTGCGCCATAGGACTCCATGAGCGCCGCCTGCTTCGCCAGCTCGGCGGCCGGGGCCATGTGGCTCATCATCAGGAAGCCGGACACGTCCATGCCGAGTTCGCGGGCGGTGGCGATGTGCTGCGCGGAGACGTCGGCCTCGGTGCAGTGTGTGGCCACCCGGACGGAGCGGACGCCGAGGGAGTACGCCTGCTTCAGGTCAGCGATGGTGCCGATTCCCGGCAATAGCAACGTGGTCAAGCGAGCGTGCTCGATGGTGGCCGCGGCGGCTTCGATCCACTCCCAGTCGGTGTTGGACCCGGGGCCGTAGTTCAGGGAGCCCCCGGCCAGGCCGTCACCGTGCGCGACCTCGATGCCATCGACACCGGCGGCATCGAGCGCGGCCACGATTGCGGCGACATTCTCCGGCGTGATGCGATGCCGGACGGCATGCATGCCGTCACGCAGCGTCACGTCCTGGATGAACAGGTTGGCTGTCATCGGGCTTCTTCCTTCCGCTGGGCAATGCGCTCGGCCACCTGCACGGCGGCAGAGGTCATGATGTCGAGATTTCCGGCATAGGCCGGCAGGTAATGGGCAGCGCCCTCGACTTCGAGAAACACCGAAACCTGATGGGTGGGCACGATGTCGGTGCCCTCGCGCAGCAACGTGTGCACCGGTTGGCCGTCCAGGATCGGGCTGATCTGGACCGCCTGCTTGAGCCGGTACCCGGGCACATAGGCGGCCACGTCGCCGACCATCTTCTGCACCGATGCGGTGATCTCGGCATGGACCGCCGGGTCGGGGGCTTGCACGAGGCACAAGACGGTGTCGCGCATGATCAACGGGGGCTCGGCGGGGTTGAGGATGATGACGGCTTTACCGCGCTCCGCTCCCCCGACGCTGGTGATGGCATGCGAAGTGGTCTCGGTGAACTCGTCGATGTTGGCGCGTGTGCCCGGGCCTGCCGACTTCGATGCGATGGACGCCACGATCTCCGCGTACGCGACCGGCACAACCCGCGCGACGGCCGCCACGATCGGGATCGTCGCCTGACCACCGCAGGTGACCATGTTCACGTTCGCGGCGTCGATGTGCTCCTCGATGTTGACCGCCGGAACCACGAAGGGTCCGATTGCCGCCGGGGTGAGGTCGATCAGTCGCTTGCCGTACGGCGCCAGTTTGGCCGCGTTGGCCTCGTGCGCCTTGGCCGATGTCGCGTCGAAGACGATCTCGATGTCGTCGAATCCGGCCATGTCGATCAGGCCGTCGACACCGTCGGCCGTGATGGGCACGCCGAAGCGGCCGGCGCGGGCCAGGCCGTCGGAGTCCGGGTCGATGCCGACCATGGCGCCCATCTCCAGGTGCTTGGAGAGCCGAAGCACCTTGATCATCAGGTCGGTGCCGATATTCCCGGACCCGATGACGGCGACCTTGGTCTTGCCGACGTGGTTCATGCTGCCTCTCCTGCGTAGATGTCAGTGGTCTGGCTCGGGGTTGCGCCACCTGCGAAGCGCGCCTGGACCATGCCCAAGCCGCTGATCTCGGCGATGACGTGATCACCGGCGACGACCGGTGCCATCGGGCCCAGTGCGCCCGAGAGGATGATCTGGCCGGCCCGTAGCGGATCGCCGAATTCTCGGGCGGTTTCGGCGAGCCACCGCAGGGCTTCGAGTGGATCGCCGAGGCAGGCGGAACCGGTGCCGGTGGACACTTCACGACCGTTGATCCGCATGCTCATGGTGACATCGACCGGTTGGAACTCGCTCAGGTCGCGGCGTGCACTGCCGATCACGAACAGGCCGCTCGACGCGTTGTCGGCGACAGTGTCCCCGTAAGTGATGTCCCACCCGGCTATACGGCTGTCGACGATCTCCAGGGCGGGCGCGGCGTACGCGACCGCACGACATATCGAATCGATATCGAGCGGTCCGTCGTCCAAGTCCCTGTCCAGGACGAAGGCGACCTCCGCCTCGACCTTCGGCTGGAGCAGCCGGTCCATCGCCACGACCTGCTCCTCCGAACATTGCATGTCGGCGAAGAGGACACCGAAGTCCGGCCGGTCGACGCCGAGCTGGGCCTGGACTGCCGGTGAGGTCAAACCGATCTTCCGACCGACGATGGTGGCGCCGACGTCGAGCCGGGCGGCGGTCAGGCGCTCCTGGACGGCATAGGCGGCGCCGACATCGGTGCTGCCGATCAGATCACGGACCGGCGCACAGGGTTGCCGGGTCGCTGCTGCCCGGATGAGGCGGGCCGCGGCCGCCTCGACAACGTCGGGCCCGGATCCCGGGCTGTTATTTACGAAGGACATGGACATACCGTGACCCATCTATGTGCAGCGTGGCGACGGATGAGTTCCGGTGAGCCGAACTCTTCGCGATCCGTGCATTCCGACAATTCGCCGCATCGCACGAATCGGATGCTGGAACTTCTGATTCGAGCGCCGACCGAATCAGCGATCGACAATGCGTGCGGCGCAGACGAGCACGTCTCGCGGCGGGTGTTGTAGTTCTCGGAATCGGTGACGATCGCTTGCCGAACCATTGCCCCATCCATCCAGGGCACGATTGGCGATCAGCACGTGGTGTGTTCGAGTCCGAGTCGAGTTCGACTGGATCTCGAACTGGTGGGCCCGGCAAAAGATTCGTCTCCGACCGAGCCCCTCAGATGCCGCAGCGGGCGGCACCGGTCATGTTTGTTCATCGCCAGAGCCGCTGACAAGGCATGGGCTGCAATGCTTTGCGCATATCCTGATCGATTTGAATTGTTGCCAGTCCCATTTCATACACTGCCTTCGCAAAAGTGTGCGCTGCCACGGAGTCGGCGTGGAAGTGCAACGGCGGCCAACCCGGGAATTGGACTGTGACATGGCATTTCATTGCATTACCTTGGTCGTACGGCGCGGTCAGGTGCGGACCTCTCGGTAATGCTCTGATCGAGAAGCGGGCATTTCGCCTGTCGCATACTGATATCCGGCCGCTGGCCGATGGAATCTGTCCGGTGATCACCTGGCGATGGAACTGCCCCAGGTCGCGGCGGGCGGCTCGGGAGTCGGAGGGATGCGGCTCGGGCACTCGCCTCGTCGACTTCGGCGTACCGCAGGGTGGCACCGTCGAGCCGGACGGCCGGGCGGTCGAGGTGGAGCGCCGCAAAGTCCACCGCGATCGCGGCGAAGTTGGCATGAGCACTGGGCATGTGCATGGCTCCTTCGACGTGCCGGGCCGTCGGCCGGATCAGGCTCCGCACTTTCGAACGGATCGGTTGGTTGTTTCTTCGTGCTACTTCGTTCCGGGCCGACCACCGCTACCGCGGGCCAGGAGCGGAATGAGTACGGCGGCGACCGCCACGTGCATCAGGGCGAGCGTGGCTTTGGCGGTGCCGGATGCCTGGACGTAGGCCATGGGCGCGAGCGATACCAGCAACACGGTGACGGTCAGTCGGATCCAGACGGTCGGGGCCCGGTCGGCATACCGGTCCAGCCACTTCCGCGTCGCTGAGGCGAGCAGGGAGACGACGAGCGTGCTGCCGGCGACGAGGGGCAGGCCGACGACCTGGGGCGGCCGTCCGTTGCGAGCATCGACGCGAAGTTCGACGTCGAGGCCGCGGGCTGCGGCCCACAGCAGGGCTGTGCCCAGGACGGCGCCACCGATCGCGGATGCGTAGCGGAGAAGGCTCGGGCTGGTTCGACGGGTGGATGTAGTGGTCATCAGGGCACTCCAATTAGAGGTTGGGATGGTCTTGCCTGGGCGGGTTCGCCGCGGCGTGAACAGGGGTATGTGAGGCCACGCCGGTTCCGGGCCGGGCCTCACCGAGAGGGTGATCGAGACGGAGCGGACCGCCGGGTCGGCGCGCCTGGAGGGCATTCCGTTCTCATTCGCCGTCCAGGATCGGAAGGAGCAGGCGTGAGCTGGAGTGCACCGTGTTGACGCCCGCGATGCCGACGGGGGCGTGACTGAACAGCATCATGGGGCGGAAGTCCTCGCGGGTGTCGTCACTGGTGAGGATCAGCCGGATGCGGTGCCCGCGGCGGAACCGGCGGGCATTGGCCACCAGCGGGATGCGGTAGTCGACCGGCTCCCCCACCGGGATGGGATCCCGCGTCTTCATCGGAAGGACGGGCCTGCCCGTCGCACTCGCGTCCTCGTCGACGTGGCGCATGCTGGCGCGCAGCCAGCCCTGGGTGACGTCGGTGGACTCGCCGTCCGCTCCGATGTCTTGCAGGAGCAGGATCCATCCCGTGTCGGCCGCATTACTGGTTGCGGTGAGCCGTAGCTCGGAGTGACCGACCATGTCGAGGTCATCGGGAAGGGGGTCGCTGGTCCAACTCAGCTGTGCGGGCATGGCATTCGCGCCGTCCGTGGCGTAGCTGCGCTCCCCCGGCCGCTCGTCGGCCGTGAGGGAGCCGTCCGCGTTGAGGGACAGGGCCATGTGTGTGGCCGGCGGAGGCCAGGAGTCGGCGGTGCGCCACTGTTCGGCCTCGGGCAGCCAGTAGCGGACGGCAGGGCCTTCGAGAATGCCGGTGTCCTGCCCCTTGAGCCAGTGGTCGAACCAGGCGAGCGCCTCGATGTGCATGCTCTCCCATGGCCAGGGCAAGCTGTGCTCCCCGAGCATGGCCATGCGCACGTGTGGGTTGTGGGCGAGGGCCTGCCAGGCTTTGAAGAGGCTGGGCAGATGGAGAGCAATGTTGGACCACTCGCCGCCGAGGTAG
The DNA here is from genome assembly GCF_050955995.1 of Nocardia sp. CA-119907. Taxonomy (NCBI): domain Bacteria; kingdom Bacillati; phylum Actinomycetota; class Actinomycetes; order Mycobacteriales; family Nocardiaceae; genus Nocardia; species Nocardia sp. CA-119907. Next base: position 4,073,835 of record NZ_CP192091.1, on the reverse strand, counting down.
ACGGGAATATCTACACGGGCGAGCAATTCGGTCAGGTCACGGTCGTCCCACCACGCGTCCCGGATGGGGTGCTCGGTGGCTACTGCGTTCAGCAGGGTCTCCCATGGGTGGGCATCGTGTCGGAAGCGGCTGACCAGCCGCAGGCCGGCGGTCACCTGAACGGCGTCGGTGTGATCGAACCGGCGGTGGACGGCGGGAATGGCGAGAACTTTGCGCAGCAGACGGGACAGGCCCTTGCGGTAGAGACGGTCGCCGTGGGCGGACAGGAACCCCAGCGAACGGAACCAAGGGGTAATGAAAGACTCGCTCAACAGGCCGTTGTGGTAGCTGGCTCCCCACGCCTCGATAGTGACGTTGAAGGGAAACAGCGCCTTGAGGTGAGGCGGGCGCTGGGTGGCCGCCTCCATCTGGGTCATGGCGTAGTAGCTGATGCCGATCATGCCTACGTTCCCGTCGCACCACGGCTGCCCGGCGACCCACTCGATCAGGTCGAACAGGTCCTTGCGCTCCTGCTCGTCGAAGAAGGTGTAGGTGCCGCCCGAGCCCACCGTGCCGCGCAGGTTGGCAATGACATGGGCGTAACCGCGGGGCACCCAGAAGTCACTGGCGCCGGCCTCGATGATGGCCGCAGGGGCACCGAGGTCCTGGAGTTGGCGGGGATAGGGTGCCGCCGCGATGAGCGCGGGGAATCTGCCTTCCGCGTCGGGCCGGTGAATATCGGCCAGGAGCTGGGTGCCGTCACGGACCGGAACGGACACATTGTCCTCGCGGATCGTCCCGTGCAGAGCCGGGGACAGGTTGCGGTACTGACGACCTGTGGTCTGCGGTCCGTTTAGCTCACGCTGACCGGGCTCCACACCTGCGGCCTTGAATCGCGCCATTGCACTCCATTTCCACGTGTACGGAAATTAACAGTCCTCACCGTACGCGTGCCGGCTCACTGCGGGCAAGGAAAATTTCCACAGTCCGTGAAAATATGGTGGGTCTGGTCGGGTGCAGCCCCGAGCGGTCGCTGCTTACCAGACGTTCACGGGAGCTCGCCGCCACAGCGGCACACGTTCAGGGCGGGCACAGGAAGCCTTGGACACGCCCCTCCATCGGGCACGCGCTCGCCGCGGTGGCGCGGTAGGTCTACAACCCGAACCAGACGTGCTGGCCACGCGGGAGCAGGACCGCACCTTGCGGCGGACCAGGGCGTAGACCAAGAGCACGGGCCGCGCCCACCTCACCCTCGCCCCTGGCCCGGATCAGGCGGACAGAATGCGCGAACCGTCGGTGACGCCACCGGGCGCCGCACTACAAGGCGAAGGGCTGGCGGGCGATGTCCGGGCCCGGACACTCGCTTCCGGTCAGGCGTTCCCCGGGATGTCCTCGCCCAGGGCGCCCGTGAGGTAGTGCTGCACAGTTGGCGCGATCAGGCGGATGACCTGCTCTGAGGGGATGTCGGCGATGCGGTCGATCGCCCAGACGTAACGTGTCATCGCCAGGCCCACGATCTGCGTGGAGACCAGATCTGCACGCAACTCGGCCTCGTCGTGGGGAAGACTCGCCGACACGACCTGCAGGACAAGAGCGGAGAAGACGGAGCGGAGGCGCTCCATGGCGAAGGGCGCGTGACTTGCCGCGAGGATGATCGAGCGCAGGACCTCCGAGGTGGCCGGGTCGTCCCACATGCGCAGCGCCGCCTCCACGAAGGCTCGCCCCCGCTCCTCCAGCGGCACCTGGGCGGCCTCGGCAATGCCCTTACCGAAGGCATCCGGCGGCTCCAGCGCCGCCTCGAGCAGTCCCGTCTTGTTGGAGAAGTAGTAGTTCACCAGGGTGGGATCCACATCGGCGGCCTGTGCCACCGACCGCAGTGAGGTCCCGTTGTAGCCCCGCTCGGCGAAGGATTTGCGAGCCGCCGTCAGGATGCGGTCCGCCTGCGCGCCACGTTCCCCACGCGGCCCTCTTCCTGCTCGTGCCGCCATGTCCCACTGTCCCCCTTTTTGCCCGTTTCATGAGCGTGCGTGATTGCCTGGTGATGCTGTTTCAGCATCTACTGAAATATATTTCAGTATGCCGTGAAATTGCAACCAGGACGAGGCCTGGGGCGCTCTGGGCAGATCGGTTCGGCAGCGGTCGGCTTCTTCGGCCGGCCCGGCCGCCGCGAGCTCAGTCGTCCCTGATCCGTGCCGACTTCTGTTGACACTCCCGTGATCTGGCACGAAAACGTGGGGCAGGGATCGGTCCCATGCGGACCTGGGACGCATTGGGCCGAGTCCGCACCGTCCGCCGCTGAATCCCGCCCACGGCCACGGCATGAGTGCAGATCACGTTGCTTACGTCAGCACCCATTTCGATCTAGCAAACTAGTTGGATGCGCGACAGAGCAGTGGCGCACCTGCGGTTTTCTGCAGCGGTTCCCACATTCCCCTATACATAGTTAACCGACTGTGCGTAAACTGTGACCAAGCTGATATCAAAAGACGACCGGGAAGGTCGGCAGCCCTGTAGGCGCTAGGTCGAAACGATCACACGTCCCGCGAGTTGCCCATGAGGTCGGCGAGCAGAAGTCCACAACCGGCTCGCGATCTGCAGGCTCACCCTCTCGTCATCATATTGAAGATCGACCGCCATGACACTGCGGCGGACAGCAATAACGAGACGGTAGCCGCGATTTCGTGCGTTGCCGAACAGGTAAGCGTTTCCACAACACCAGAACTGCTGCATCGGCGAGCCTCAGCGGCTCTTGCTTCCCGGGTCCGCGCTACCCGACCACGTTGCCGGAACCCGATCCCCCTGTCCGAGAAACCAATTCACAAGATCAGTACAGCCACGAAGGAGCTGCAATGCGCAAGAAGGTCGAAGAAGCACTACATCAAGATTTCAATCGCTGGAGCGAACTGGTCGACCGCGCGGCACACGCGGATAACGAATTCGAAAGAGAGAAACCCGCTTTGGCTGCGGCAGAGCTGGAAATGAAGTGGATCCGCACCGCCGCCGAAGACTGGAGAACACTGCACGACCAGTGGTGCGAAAGAATCGACCGAGCGCGAGCAAGTCTGAAGTCCGAATACGCTCTGCTCTGAGCCATATCGTCGAATCGACCTGAACGGTCGAGGAGCATCACGAACCCGAGCGGTCCTGTACCGGCCATGTCTCAGATCGGCTGGTCACCGGTCAACTAGTGGCGATGCCGTACTTCCGTCCATTTGATGACCGGTGTGTATTGCCCGGTCCAGCAAGGACTTTGGTCAACGCCCGCATGGTGTTGCCCAGCCCTTCCCCAGGCGTGGGTTCACGCGTTTTGCGACCGCGAGAACGCGGCGCAATGGTGGTTGACCGCGCCCCAGGTCAAGCGTCGTCGAGCATGGCGGCGAGAAGTACGCCGTCGAGGAATCCTCCGGCAGCGGGTCGCCGACCACGCCTTGCTCACCCTGGGTCGCCGGAGTTACTTGCGAGTCGCCGGAGTTACTTGCGATCGGCCGCCGCGATCACAGCCAGCTCGACCACGTCGATGGCGGTTCCGCCAGCGAACCAGTGCCGCACCAGTTTTCCTGCCGCGAGCGACGATCGGGTGCCGACTCCCCACGACGGCGTCGCGGACAGCGAATACGGGTCGCAGCACCGTCACTGAACCGCTTCCAGTAGATCCCCAGCAGTCGGCAATTGCGGATCGGGCGAGCGAGCTTTCCGGGTAGAGGCGTGTCATGGTCATGCGGTCCGATCGTGCTCGATGTGAAGCAGCATGAGAGTCACGGCGACGAGAGCACCGATGCGCCACGGGCACAAGCTGATTCATTGCAGGGCTTTGAACATGGTTTGAGCAGAGGGGGCGGCTGCGGGCCATCACCCGTGCTGGTCGAGACTGCCGATTGCCCAGCCGTACCGGGCGGGCGAGCCCTCGTACGGGCACGCGCGATCGGGCTGACCCGCGAGACGATGAGCGACTCGCGGGCGAAGATGAGCAGTGTGAACTTGCCAGTCGATAGTTGTGCAATGACCAGGAGCAATGTCGATCATGAACGCTGAACGCCCTCGCACCGCCATGTCCGAAGCAACCGGTGAAGATATTGTGCTGCAGGCTTTCCGCGCGGAGAGTTCGCGATTGTCCGAGGTGCTCGGGGAACTGACCGAGGCGCAATTCGCCCTGACGACTCCGTGCCCGCCATGGAACATCGCCGAATTAGTGGTGCACATCACCTCCGCTGTCGCCCGTGTCCTCGCGGGACTCACCGCGCCCGCGCCACCTCGAGCGAATATCGTTGCCGCCGACTACTACCGGCCGGCGATCTTCGACGACGCTGCCAATGCCGAGCGGGTGCGCATGGCCCAAAGCGACGCCGCCATGTATCGGAATGCGACCGCGATCACCGCGGCATTCGACGACACTTGGCGGCAGACCGACACAGCGATATCGGGGCAACCCGCCGATCGCCTGATCACCACCCGATGGGGCGACGGCATCCTATTGAGCGAGTTCATGATCACCCGTGTGGTCGAACTGGTTCTGCACGGCCTCGACATCGCCATCGCACTCGGCGTATCTGCATGGACTACATCAGAAGCCGCTACCGTCGTGGGCGATTTCCTGCAGATCGAGCCAGCCACTACCCACCTGGGTTGGGACCGCCGGACCGCATTGGCCAAAGCCAGCGGCCGCTCCGCGCTGTCCACCAGGGAGTCAGCCGAACTCGCGCGCCTGAACATCACCTGGAGACGGTTCGGTTAGTTGAACAACAACTCGATTAAGACCGGCCGCCTGATGTCGGCCATCGTTGTGCGCAGATGCAGGCCGCCGCCGCGACAAGCCGGCCCCGCCCCCGAGTCGCCCCGTCAGCCGTGGTTGCCGAGAAGACCACGGGAGCGGCCGCCAGGACAATTCCACATTGCGGCAACATCTCTCATGTACTCCTTGATTCGCCGGCTCGGCCGCATGGACTCCGACGAGGAGTACTTCACGCTCCCGCTCGTCGTCCCTCTGGGCTCGGGCGCAGACGATGTCGACACACCACCGGATAGATCCCATCGGATCGCCGCACATCGACGACTCCATTCTCGAGATCGTCCCCAACTGCGGCCACACCAGCACACTCGAACAACCCGAAGCGATCACCGATCTGCTCGTCGCGTTCCCGACATCCCTCGACCGCGCGGCCACCCCGCCCCACGGCACCTGACCAGACCGAGGCCACCGGTTACGAGGTAGCTGTCCCGACCACGAACCGCTGTGCACAGGTAAGTCGACAGTCGAATATGCAGTCCGGCCACCGCTGGTCAGTCGGCGCGGGGCCTGGTGGCGAATACCTCGTGCATTTCGGTGCCGATCAAACGCGGGTCCTGGTGAGTCTGAGCGGACATGCCCTGCCGACCGAGCAACTCGCAGACTTCTCGCAGGCGACCGTCGCGATCATGGACTTCGGCGACGACAGCGTGGATACGACGCCAGTGCGCTTCGGTGATGCCATGCAGGACATCCAATTCGGCGCGCTCGACATCGACTTTGAGCAACCCGATCTCGCTGTCACGGCAGTGTTCGTCCAGTATCGCCGAAACCGTGGTGACCCCGACCTCCAGCGGTACGCCGTCGTGCAGGCCGGTGGTGATGAGCGCGATCGCCTTGTCGTCCAGGCCGCTGTTGTGCAGATAGATCTTGGTGGCTTCGTCATCTGCCTCGCGATCGGCGAAGAAACCGGAGTTCGCCGATGCGCGCGGATACCAGGTGAACGGGCGCGTGCCCGGCGTGGCGCCGACCGCGATCTGCAGGGATATCCCGCCCGGAACATGCGCTGCAATATTGCGGTCCAGGCAACGAAAGGTCATCGGCACGGGCTCGACCGCGATGACCTGGATTCCGGGGCAGGTGTCGGCGAACATCATTGCGGTGAGTCCGATATTGGCGCCGATGTCGAGGGCCACGTCTCCCGGGCGAAGGCGCGCGGCGGCACGCCGGTAGAACCCCTGCGTCGCGGTCGTCTCGCCCCACAGCATCCGGGCCTCCGCCGGGCTCGTGCAGGTCACCGTTCTGCCGTCGTCGAGACGCAGTTGCTGCAAAGTGGTCAGCATTGTTCCATGAACCTTTCCAGGACAGGGCCGACGATGGCCAGCGCATGTGGATGGCTCAACTCGAGGTGGCGGGCGTCGACAACGACGTTGTGAATGTCGCCGCTGACATAGGGCCGCCACGTGTGCGCGAGAGCGTCGTGATCTGCGGCGTCCTTTCCGGCGGTGAAGAAGACCAGGTCGCCGTCGAAGACATGCGGCCGATAACCGGCGGAGATATCGCTCGCGGTTCGGAAGCTTTCCATCACCCGATCGGTCTGTTCGGCGGTGAACAGTCCGGTTGCGATCACCTGCTCCCGGATGACGTGCCACGCTTGCTCGTTGGTGGTCGCCTGCAGCTCGTCGCCGAGGTCGAACAGCTCCCGCCAGCCGCCGAGCAGATCGGCCATCAGCTGTCCGGGTGCGGGCTGGCCCGCGCTGGATGCGGCGGGTTGCGATGGTGCACCTGCCGCACTGTCCAGCAGGGCCACGATGCCGACCCGGTCACCGTCGCGCTGCAGCTGGACCGCCATAGCGTGCGCGATCTGTCCGCCCAACGACCAGCCGAGCAGGTGATACGGACCCGTGGGCTGCACTCGGCGAATCTCGGCCACATAGCGTGCGGCCAGTTCGTCGACGGACTCCGCACCTGGTTCGCTGGATACGACATGCGGATCCTGCAACCCGTACACCGGCCGATCCGGATGCAGATGTTCGATGATGCCGCCGTAGAACCACGCCAGACCGCCCGCCGGGTGCACGGCGAAGACCGCTGGCTCGGATCCGCTCGCGCGCAGCGCCAGCAGCACCTTCAGGCCCGAGTCGCCGTCCGATTCGTCGGCCCTGCGCGCCAATGCCGCCGGAGTGGCATCCTCGAACATCCAGGGCAGTTCGAGTGTCACACCACGAGTCCGCAACTCTGTTACCGCCATGGTGGCCAGCAGTGAGTTGCCGCCCAGATCGAAGAATCCGTCGATCACCCCGACTCGCGGTGTTCCCAAGACCTGCGCGAACACATCGCTGATCACTTTCTCGGTATGAGTCCGCGGTGCGACGAACCGATATACCGCTCCGTCGAAATCGGGAGCGGGCAAAGCTTTTCGATCCAGCTTTCCGTTGATGGTCAACGGCAGATCGGGCAGGACCATGACCACCGAGGGCACCATGTAGCTCGTCAGCACCTCAGCGGCGGCCGCCCGGACCTCGCCTGGATCGATCCGCTGCCCATCGGTGCCGACGACGTAACCGATCAGCTGATCGATGTCGCGCTCGTGGCGGTGCACCGCCGCCGCGGCCCGCGACACCAACGGATGCCGTAGCAGCGCCGACTCCACCTCGCCCAGCTCGATCCGGTACCCGCGCAACTGAACTTGGGCGTCGCCCCGGCCGGCGTAGATCAACTCCAGCCCGCTGCTGGTCTCGCGCCAGCGGCCGACATCGCCCGTCCGATACAACCGGCCGCCGCTCGGATCGAACGGGTTCGCCACGAATCGGCTCGCTGTCAACGCCGGAGCCCGCAGGTAGCCGCGCGCGAGTTGCCCTCCGGCGATATAGATCTCGCCACGGACCCCGATCGGTACGGGCCGCAGCCGGTCGTCGAGCACATAGACGCGCAGCCCCGGCAGCGGTGCGCCGATTTTGGCTGTGCTCGGGTCATCGACCTCGGCGAATGTCACGTGCACGGTTGTCTCGGTGATCCCGTACATGTTGACCAATTGCGGCGATCCGGGGGCATGCGCGGCGAACCAGCCGGTCAACCGCGCCGCATCCAATGCCTCGCCACCGAAGACGACATACCGGAGCACGAGATCGCCACAGCCGCGACCGGATTCGCGATATCGGCGCTCCGCGTCGACGAATCCGTAGAAGGCCGAAGGAGTTTGGCTCAACACCGTGACGCGCTCGCGCGCCACCAGTTCCACCAAGGCCTCCGGCGACCGAGAGGTGTTGTAGTCGACGACGACCAGCCTGCCTCCGGTCAGCAGCGCGCCCCACATTTCCCACACCGCGAAATCGAAAGCGTACGAATGGAACATCGTCCAGACGTCGTCGGGGTGGAAGTCGAATCGTTCAGCGGCGTGGGTCAACAATGTGACGGCTTCGCGATGGCTGACGGCCACTCCCTTCGGGGTGCCGGTCGACCCGGAGGTGTAGATCACGTAGGCGAGGTTGTCCGGTCGCGCGGTCGGGGGCACCGGACAGTCCGGGATCGCGGCCCGGGATTCTTCGATCAGTACCGTCGGTGCCGCGTATGCCGGTACGTCCGTTGCCATTTCGACCGAGGTCAACACCGCGGCCGGACGCGCGTCGTCGAGGATGAAGCGCAATCGCTGCGGCGGGTTCGCCATATCCAGCGGCAGATATCCGGCGCCCGCGCGCACAACGGCGAGCAAGCCCACGACCAAGTCGACCGAACGCGGCAATGCCACTGCCACCAGGGTTTCCGGCCCCACACCGCGCTCGGTGAGCCGAACGGCGAGTTGGGTGGCGCGCCGATCCAGCTCCGCATAGGTCAGCTGCGACACACCAGCGGTCACCGCGACCGCATCCGGCTGCGCCGCGGCGCGGGAGGTGAACAGCTCGGCCAGGGTCACATCCGCGACCGCGACGCCGTCGACTCCGGCAGCGGCCAGCATCTCGCGCCGCTGGTCGGGATCCACGATGTCGAGATCACCCACGGCGACAGCCGGATTCACCGTCGCCTGCTCGAGGAGCCGGGTATACGCGTGCGCGAACCGAGTCATCGTCTGCTCGATGTACAGATCGGTGGCGAAGGTCAGTCGTCCGACCATGCCGGCCGGCCGGCCCCCTGCACCGAACCGTTCGACGAGCTTGACGTTCAGATCCGCGCGGGCCTGGTCGAAGCCGTTCTCGATCGGTTCGACGGTCAGCCCCGCCAGCTCCAATGCGGCCGCGCCGAGATCCTGGACGTCGAGCGTCACCTGATAGAGCGGCATGTGCGCGGTCGACCGCCGCGGATTGACCGCCTCCACGACCTCTTCGAAGGGCACATCGGAATGGGCGAACGCGGCGAGATCCGTCTCGCGGGTGGCAGCGAGCAGGTCGGCGAACGACTGCCGCGACGAGACCCGCGACCGCAACACCAGCGTATTGACGAACATGCCGATCAGATCGTCGAGTTCGCGGTCGCCGCGGCCGGCCACCGGTGTGCCGACAGCGACATCGTCGACGTCGGCCAGCCTGGACAGCAGCACGGACAAGGCGGCGTGCAGGACCATGAACACCGTCGCGTTGGCCGTGCGGGCGAGGGCATCGATGCGGGCGTGCAACTCCGCGGACAGCTCGAAATCGACCACGCGGCCGTGCATGGACGGCACCGGCGGCCGGGGCAGGTCGGTCGGCAGCTCGAGCAGTTCGGGCAGCCCGGTGAGGTGGTCGGTCCAGAATCGCAGCTGCCGGGAGACGAGTGAGTCCGGATCGTTTTCGTCGCCGAGCACCTCACGCTGCCACAGCGCGTAGTCGGCGTACTGGATCGGAAGGGGCGACCAGTTCGGTTGTGTCCGTTGCCTACTCGCCTCATAGGCCACGGCCACGTCCCGCGCGAGCGGCATCATCGACTGTCCATCGGCGCAGATGTGATGCACGCAGATCACCAGCACGTGATCACGGTCGCCGAGGGCGAACAACTCGGCTCGCACCGGAGGTTCTCGGGTCACATCGAAGCCCGTAGAGGCCACCTCCGCCGCCCGCTCCAGCACATGTTGTTCATCGACCTGGATCGGAGTCAGACCCGGTGCCACCTCGTCGACGCCGACCATGACCTGACAGGGCGTCCCATTGATCATCGGGAACTTGGTTCGCAGCGACTCGTGCCGGTCGATGACCAGCCCGCACGCGTGCCGCAGCGCATCGATATCGAGCTCGCCCCGCAGCCGGATCACCAGCGGAATATTGTATGCGCCGACCGAGGTGTCGAATTGATTGAGGAACCACATCCGCTGCTGCGCTGGGGACAGCGGTACCAGCGCTGGGCGGGTACGCGGTGTCAGCGGTACGTCGAGGTTCCGGTCGGCGGTGGTGAGATGCGCGGCCAGTTCGGCGACTGTCGGTGCGTCGAACAGGTCCCGAATACCAACCCGCACACCGAGTGCCGTGCGCAATCGCGCGACCACGCGCGTCGCCGACAGCGAATTACCACCGAGCTCGAAGAAGCTGTCCGCTGCGCCCACTCCGCCGCCACCCAAGACGTCGCCGAAAACGTCCGCGACGCACTGTTCGGTGTCGGTACTCGGGGCGACCCATTCCCGCTCGGCCGGGAATTCCGGCGTCGGCAATGCCGCCCGATCCAGCTTTCCGGTCGCGGTCAGCGGGAGCTCGGCGAGCGGCATCAGTACGTCGGGCACCATGTGCGTGGGCAGATGACGTCGAGCAGCGGCCTTGACCTCGCGCGGATCGATGCGTCCGTCGCCGAGCAGATAGCCGACGAGCCGATCGGTGCCGCGCTCGTCGGTGCGCAACACGACCACCGCGTGATCGACCCCGGGATGCTCGGCGAGCACGGCCTCGATCTCGCCGAGTTCGATGCGTTGACCGCGAATCTTGACCTGGAAATCACGACGGCCGAGGTACTCCACTGCGTGGTCCGAGGTCCAGCGGGCAAGATCGCCGGTGCGGTACATACGCGACCCCGCCGCGCCGAAGGGATTCGCCACGAAGGAACCCGCGGTGGTCGCAGGCTGGTTCACATACCCGCGCGCCAACTGGATGCCGGCGAGGTACAGCTCCCCCACTACCCCGACCGGCACCGGCCGCAACCACGGGTCGAGCACGACGGCCTCCACGCCGCGGATCGGTCCGCCGATCGTCACCACATCGCCCGGGTACAGCGGACCGCTGATCCCGGCCAGAATCGTCGTCTCGGTCGGTCCGTACCCGTTGAGCAGCCGTCTGCCCGGTTCCCACACCGAGACCAGTTCCGGTGTCACCGCCTCGCCGCCGGCCATCAGCACTCGCAGCGAATCCATACCGTCCGGTGACATGGTGGCCAGCACGCTCGGGGTGAGGAACGCATGCGATACCCGTTGCGCCCGAATCAATTCCGCCAGCGCGTCGCCGGCGAATGCGTCCGGCGCCGCCACCACCAGCAATGCCCCGTTCGCATGTGCCAGCAGTACTTCGAGGACCATCACATCGAACCCGGGACCGACCGCCTGCAGCACGCGCGAATCGGTGTCCACTCCGAAGCGGTCACGCACCACCGCGGAGAAATTCGCCAGCCCCTCGTGGGTGACCGCGACGCCCTTCGGGATTCCGGTCGACCCCGAGGTGTAGGTCACGTACGCCGCATCCCGGATCTGTGGCGTACGCAGGCGATCGGCGTCGGTAACGGCGGCCGCGGACTGCGCCACGAGAGCGGTCTCGATGTCCGGATCGTCGAGGACCAGCGGGCATACCGCATCGGGAAGCAGATCCCGTGATGCCTCGACGGTGAGCGCGACCCGCACACCGGAGTCCGCGATCATGTGTGCCACGCGCTCGGCCGGATTGCGCGGATCGATCGGCAGGAACGCCGCACCCGTCTTGGTCGTCGCCCACAGGCCGAGCACGAACTCCGCCGACCGGCCCAGCGCCAGCGCGACTTGGTCGCCGGGGCCGACACCACACTCGATCAACTGCCGTGCCAGCTGGTTCGACCGCGCATCCAACTCGGCGTAGGACATTGTCCGCCGACCCGAAAGCAGCGCTGTCGCAGTGGGATTCACGCTCACACCCGCGGCCAGCAACTCCGCCAGCAGCTGCGGCGACGCGGCACTGCCACCCGTGGCGGGCACCAATTCGCGCCGATCGACCGTGGACAGCAGATCGACCGAATCCAGCCGCGCGTGCGGATCAGTCGTGATCGCGCGCAGCACGATGTCGAGCCGGGCGGCGAGACCGGACGCAGTCTCGTCGTCGATGTGGTCCCGCTGGTAGCGCAGGCGGATGTGCAGTTGGTCGGTGTGGTGCGCCTGCACGGTGATCGGATAATGCGCGGCGTCGCGACCTTCCGCCGCGACCACCCGCATGCCATCGATGTCGGCGTCGCCCAATCCGCTGCTGTCGACCGGGTAGGACTCGTACACGACCAGCGTGTCGAACAGGGACACGGCGTCCACGGCCGCCAAGATCTGCGGTAGTTCGAGGTAGTGGTGGTCGAGCAACCGGGTGTTGTCGGCCTGCACTCGAGTCAGCGCGTCCTCGATGGTCCGGTCCCGGCGCACCTCGACGACGACCGGAATCGTATTGATGAACAGACCGATCATCGACTCGACCCCGGACACGTCGGACGGACGGCCGGACACGGTGCTGCCGAACACCACACGTTCGGCGCCGAGCAGGTTGCTCAACACCACAGCCCAAGCGAACTGGACGATCGTTGCCATCGTCACCGCGTGTGTCCGGCCGAATTCCACCAACGCGGCCGTCGCGGCGCGATCCAGAACGACCGGTAGATCGATCGGGATGGTCGCGGTCGTATCGGTGTGCGGATCGGCGACGAGCGTCGGCTCGGCGACACCGCGCAGCGCATCCCGCCACGCCTCGACGCTTCTGCTGTGGTCGCGCCGGTTCAGCCATTCCAGGTAGTCGCGGTAGGGCACCGCATCGGGCAACAGTTGCGGCTGTGCGTCCACCGCGTACAGGCCGATCAGTTCACGCCACAGCAGCGGCAGCGACCAGCCGTCGAGCAAGAGGTGATGGGCGGTCAATATCAGCCGGAAGTCCTGCGGCGCCACCGTAACGAACACGAACCGCAGCAGCGGCGGATCAGCTGGATCGAACCCGGCCACCCGCTCGGCATCGGTCACCTCGTCCAGGCCCGATGCGCTGTCGGACAGCGTAATGCTGCGCCAGGGAATGGCTGTATCGGCCGGAATCACTTGTACCGGAACGCCTTCGGCGGTTCGGGTGAAGGCGGCCCGCAGGTTGCCATGGCGTGCGAGCAGGGTCTGCGCGGCGCGCTCGAGCCGGTGCTCGTCGACCGCGCCCGACAGCGTGAGCACCGATTGCGCGATATAGACGTCGACCCGGCCCGCGGCGACCTCGGCGTGGAACAGCAGCCCCGCCTGCAGCGGCGCCAACGGCCACACGTCGCTCAATCGTCCATACCGGTCGGCGAAGTCCTCCAGCTCGCGCTGGGTGACCTCGACGAGCGGAACGTCCGCCCGAGTCAGTCCCCAGTCCTGGTTCGCGTCGGCCGCGATGGCGGTCAGGACATCGACCCATTCTTCGACGAGTTCGGCCACGTCGTCGTGGTCGAGCAACCGCGAGGCGTAGCCGACGTAGGCCGACAGCTCGGGTCCCGCCGCCGCGTCGACGATGTTGACGTCGATCGTGAGGACCGCCGCCGCCGGCATATCCGGATCGAATGCGGCCCGTCCGTCGAAGGATTCGTCGGTCGGAACCCATGCCAGATCCGACAGTGCCGTGAGATCGATGCCGGTTCGCCCGAGATTGTTGACACTGATCTGCGGCTCCGGCAGTGCCGCGAGCCGCTCGGCCGTCTCGGTATTGAGATGGCGCAGCAGACCGTAACCGATCCCCTTGTCCGGGATGTCGCGCAGCTGGTCTTTCACGGATTTCACCGCAGCGCGCACATCAGTGGTATCGACACCACTCAGGTCGAGCGCCACCGGATATCGAGTGGTGAACCAGCCGACGGTCCGGGAAAGGTCCGCGCCCTCGGCGATCTGCTCCTCGCGACCGTGCCCCTCCAGCAGGACCTTCATGCCAGCATGCGCAATGCCACGCCGCCGCCGCCAGCGGGTCAGGGCCACGGTCAGAGCGGCCAGCAGCGCATCGTCGACGCTGCCGCGCACGGCTTCGGGCACCCCATCGACCAACGCCGAGGTAACCGCGGCCGGGAGCGACACGGTCAGCTGACGCACGGTCGACTGGGTGTCCAGTGCAGGATCCAGATCCGCATGTCCGAGCAACGGATCGGGTGCCGAACAGATCCGATGCCACAGCTCGAATTCGCCGGCGCGCGCTGCCGCGGCGGCGACCGACGCGGCCGACCAGCGACGCATAGAAGTGCCCGGCGCGGCCAACTCGACCGGCCGTCCCTCGGTGATCTGCTGCCACGCAGTCGCGAAGTCGGGCAGCAGAATCCGCCACGACACCGCATCGACTGCCAGGTGATGGATCACGATGAGGGCGCGAGCCTGCGCGTCGACGCCCGTTTCGGGCAGCAGACACACGACGTGCACCATCCTGCCCGCCGCCGGGTCGAGCCGGTCGAACGCCGTGGTGGACGCCGCCTCCACCACGGCGGTGAAGCCGGCACTACCCGGCGCCTCGCCGGCACCGAAGGTCCGGACGGACACCGAACCGGCGGTATCGGCAGCGCTCGGTGGCAGCACCTCCCAGTGTCCGGCGTCGAGCCGCGAGCGCAGCGCATCGTGGTGTCCGACGATTGCCCGCACGGTCGAGCACACGTCATCGACGCGCACGTCACGCGGCAAGCGCACCAGCATCGACTGTGCGAACCGAGCCGGTGCCCCGAGTTCCTCGACGAACCAGGACACGATCGGCGTGAACGCAATCTCGCCCACACCACCGCCGGGCAGTTCGGCGAGCGACGCCCGCTCGGCGGCCTGCGCAACCTGGGCCAGGCCGCGAACTGTCTTGCGCTCGAAGATGTCTCGAGCCGTCACGCCGATGCCCGCCGCCTTCAGCCGCGAGGCCAACTGGATCGACATGATGGAATCGCCGCCGAGCGCGAAGAAGGAGGTTGTCGCGCCCACCGTCGGGACGCCGAGGACGTCCGCGAAGGCGGCCGCGACGGCGCGTTCCAGTTCGGTCGATGTCGCGGCGGCACCGTCCTGGGTGGTCTCGAAGACGGGCTCCGGCAACGCTTCTCGATCCACTTTGCCCGTCGAGGTGAGCGGCAGGCGGTCGAGCACCGTGATCGTCGCCGGCACCATGTGGGCGGGCAGGGCGGCCGCCGCGTGATCGAGTACTGCGCTCGGATCGGCGACCGCTCCGGCTTCGGCCGTGATGTAGGCGGCGAGCACAGAATGCCCGCCGGGCCCCCTACGACTCACGGTGACCGCGGTGGCGACAGCTGGATGCGTGAGCAGCGCGCCGTCGATCTCGCCCAGCTCGACACGCTGGCCCCGAATCTTGATCTGGAAATCGAGGCGGCCGATGTATTGCAGCGCGCCCTGCGTGGTCCAGCGGACGATGTCGCCGGTGCGATACATCCGCGACCCCGGCACACCGTAGGGGTTCGCCACGAACGAACTGGCCGTTGTCGCAGGGCGATTCAGGTAGCCGCGCGCCAGCGCGGTCCCTGCGAAGTACAGCTCCCCCGCTACTCCGATCGGTACCGGTCGCAGCCGCGCGTCCAGCACCACGGCCTCCGCACCGCGGATCGGTCCGCCGATGGTGAGCACCTCGCCCGGGTGCACAGGATCACTGATCGTGATCACGATCGTCGTCTCGGTCGGACCGTAGATGTGGTGCAATCGTCGACCGGCTGCCCAGGCGGCAATCAGATCCTCCGCCACCTTTTCACCGCCGACCGCCAGCATCCGCACCGAATCCACCTCGGCCGGCGACATCGTCGCCAGCACACTCGGTGTCAGAAACGCATGCGTCACCTGATGCGCTCGGATCAGCGCGGCCAGGTCCGCACCGCCGAGTACTTCCGGCGGCGACACCACCAGCGCCGCGCCGGCAGCGTGCGCCATCAACGCTTCGAGCAGGACCGCGTCGAAGGCGGGTGCCGCAGCTTGCAGCACGCGCGAGGTGCCGTCCACCTGGTAGCGCTCGCGCTGCTCGGCCGCGAAGGCCGCCAGCCCCTCGTGGGTAACCACCACGCCCTTGGGCGTCCCGGTCGAACCCGACGTGTAGATCAGGTATGCCGCGTCCCGAATCCGCAGTGCGCGTGGGCGGTTCGCGTCCGTGACCGCGTGGCGGGGACGTTCGGCGATATCGGCGGCCGTACGCGGCTCGTCGAGCACCAGCCAGCGGACGTCGTCCGGCAGGGCTGTGCGTGCGGCCGCGACCGTGATGCCGACTTCGGCACCGGAGTCGTGCATCAGGTAGGCGATCCGCTCCGGCGGATAGCGCAGGTCCACCGGTACGAAGGTGGCGCCGGTCTTCGTGATCGCCCACATGGCGACGTGGTAGTCGGCCGATCGCGGCACGGCCAGCGCGGCGCACGTTCCCGGCCCTGCGCCGCAGGAAAGCAACTGTGCCGCAAGCTGATTCGCACGATGGTCGAGTTCGATGTAGGTGAGGGTCCGGGAGCCGTCGATCAGGGCGATCGCCGAGGGGGTGGTTGCCACGGCCGAGGCCAGCAGATCGGGAAGCAGACGCGGCGCGGGGGCGGCGCTGCCGCGCGCCGGGACCAGCCGTTCGGCCTGCTCGGTGCCGATCAGCGGGATATCGCCCACCGGCCGCGTCGGATCGCAGACCACTGCATCGAGGACGCGGATGAACCGCTCGGCCAGCGATGCCGCGGTCGATTCGACGAAAATATCTGTGGCATAGATGATTTCGCCCTCGATACCGGCAGGTCGGTGCCCGTCGATGCGTTCGGTCAGCAACACCGTGAGGTCGGTCTTGGCCTGGGCGATTCCGGGATCGAGCAGTTCGACATCGACGTTCGGCAGCTCGAACCGGGCCGCCGAGGCGTTCTGCAAGCCGAACAGCACCTGATAGAGCGGCGTATACGCCGTCGACCGGGGCCGGTCGAGCAGATCGACCAGTCGCTCATGGGGCAGATCCGCGTGCGCGAGCGCCTCGAGGTCGACACCGCGCACCTCCGCGACAAGGTGGCGGAACGACATGTCGTCGCGGACCGACGTGCGCAGCACCACGGTGTTGACGAACATGCCGACGAGATCGTCCAGCGCTGGGATGCCGCGGCCCGCTACGGGCGTGCCGACCGATACGTCGTCGGTATGCGCGGTGCGCGCCAAGACGATTGCGAGTGCGGAATGCAGCACGACGAAGACGGTCACGCCCTCTCGACGGGCCAGCTGCACGACCTCGTCGTGGAGCCGCTGCGGTATGCCGAAGCGAACACTGCCACCGACCATCGACATGGTCGCGGGCCGAGGTCGATCGGTCGGCAGGTCGAGTAGCTCGGGGGCGTCGGCGAGAACCTCGGTCCAGTAGGCGATCTGGCGCGCGAGCACCGACGACGGATCGTCCTCGGCGCCGAGCATCTCCCGCTGCCACAACGCATAGTCGCCGTACTGGACTTGTAGCGGTTTCCATTGCGGCGCTCGTTCTTTCACCCGCGCGTGATAGGCGGCGAACACGTCGCGAGCCAGTGGCGCCATCGACGAGCCGTCGGCGGCGATGTGATGAACGGCCAGCACCAGAATGTGCTCGTCAGGGCCGGTGCGATACAGCCGCGCCCGCACGGGCACCGCTGCCGCGACATCGAAGCCCGTCTCGATGGTCTGCCGGATCCGCTCGCCGAGCACGATTTCGTCGGCGACCGGCTCCGCATCCAGTGCCAGGCCATCGACTACTGTCGCCACATCCCGCATGACCTGACACGGTTCGCCGCCGACCGTGGGATATACCGTCCGCAGTGGCTCGTGCCGGGCCACCAGGTCCTCGAACGCCGCACGTAACGCGTCGACGTCCAGCGCGCCGGTCAACCGGGCCGCGAGACCGATGTTGTAGGCCGCCGAGGCGGTATCGAACTGGTTGATGAACCACAACCGTCGCTGCGCCGCCGCCAGCGGGATCGTCGCCGGGCGCGGCCGCGGCACGAGCGGTATCAGCGCCGACCGCGTGCGCGGCGCCAGGCGTGCCGCCAATCCGGCGATCGTCGGCTCCTCGAAGATATCGCGGATACCGACCTGGACACCGAGCGCCGCCTCGGCGCGCGCGGCGATCCGGGCGGCCGAGAGCGAGTCGACACCGATCTCGAACAGGTTCGCCCGCACGCTCACCCGGTCGCCGCCCGTGATGGTGGCGACGATATCGGCCAGTGCCGCTTCGCGTTCGGTGCGCGCCGCCACGAACTCCTCGCCGTCATCGAATGTCGGCTGCGGCAACGCGGCTCGGTCGAGCTTGCCGTTCGGAGTGAGCGGCAGCTGTGCGAGCACCTCGACGCAAGCCGGAACCAGATACGACGGCAGCGTGCGCGTCAGCTGGTTGCGAATCGCGCGGCCATCGGTCACCGCTCCGGGCGCGAGCGTCACATAGGCGACGATTCGCTGCGAGGTGGCGACAGCAACGGCACGAGCAACCTCCGGTATCGCGCAGGCCGCCGCTTCGATGTCCCCCGGCTCCACCCGCTGACCGCGGACCTTCACCTGGAAATCGCTGCGGCCCAGAAAATCCAGCTCTCCGGTTCCCGCCCACCGCACCAGGTCGCCGGTGCGATACAGCCGCTCCCCCGGCGCGCCGAACGGATGCGCGACGAAGGCTGTGCACGTCAGGTCGGCGCGGCCGTGATAACCGCGCGCCAACTGCACACCCGAGATATACAGCTCGCCGACAACACCGACCGGCACCAGTTGCAGTCGCTTGTCGAGCACGTAGACCCGCATACCGGACACGGGCGCGCCGATCGGGACCGTCGCGGGAATCGTCACACCGGACAGGCAGCGCTGGGCGGTGACTACCTCCGCCTCGGCCGGGCCGTACCAGTTCACCACCTCTGCCTCGGTGAACACGCGCAACGCGGCGTCGACGGTGTGCTGCGCCAGCGCCTCGCCAGCGACGAATATCCGTCGGATCGAGGGCAATTCGGTATCACCGACCGCTTCGAGGAGAACATCGAGCATCGACGGGACGAAGTGCACGGTGCTGATGTTTCGGCTCGCGATGACCTGCGCGAGGTAGACCGGGTCGCGGTGCCCGTCGGGCTCGGCAACCACGATGTGCGCGCCGCTTTGCAACGGCCAGAACAACTCCCACACGGCGATGTCGAAAGTGATCGGCGTCTTGTACAGCACCGTGTCGGCCGCGGTGTGCGGCCACTGCTGCTGTGCCCATGCCAGCTGACTCATGGTCGCGGCATGGGTCAGAGCCACCCCCTTGGGAACGCCGGTGGAGCCGGAGGTGAACAGGACGTAGGCCACATTGTCCGGCCGCAGCGGTGCACACCGTTCCATGTCCGTGATCGGGGCGCCGGACAGCTCGGCCAGATCCAGCCGATCGACGCGAACGGAAGTGAATCCCTCGGGCAGTGCGTCGCCGTCCGCTGATGTCGTGAGCATCATCAGCGGTCGCGCTGCACCCAGCACACCGGCGATTCGCTCGCTCGGTTGATTCGGGTCGATCGGCAGGAACGCGGCACCCGCCTCGAGCACCGCATACAGGGCCGTCACGAGGTCGACCGAGCGCCGAATGGCTATGGCCACAACGGTTTCCGGCTTCGCACCACGCGATATGAGCCACCTGGCCAGCCGATTGACGCGGGCGGCGAAATCCCGGTAGGTCAGCGCGTCGTCGTCCGGAAGCCGAATCGCCGGAGCATCCGGGGTGCGTTCCACCTGTTCATGGAAGGCGTCCACGAGGGTTCGGCCCACTGATATCGGGTCGCCGGTGTCGTTCCAATGCTTGAGCACCAACTGCCGCTCGGTGCCATCGAGCAGATCGAGCTCACCGATCGGAGCGTCGGCGTCGGTCGCGACGCCGTTGAGCAGGCGAACGAACCGGTCGGCGAAACGCTGTACGGAATCCGCGTCGAACAGGTCGGTGGCATAGGTCAGGCGCAGCGTCATGCCGGTCGGCTCGTTGTCCGGGCCGTGCTCCTCCGTCATCATGAGCAGCAGGTCGTAGATCGCGGCACTGTCGCCGGGATCGATATTCTCGACGGTGAGACCCGGAAGTTCCGCGCGCGCCCGCACCATGTTCTGGTAGGCGAGCATGACTTGGAACAGCGGCGTGTGCGCTGTCGACCGTGCCGGATTGAGCGTTTCCACCAGCTGCTCGAATGGCACAGTGGCGTGGTCGAAGGCCTCGATGTCGCTGTGCCGCACCGCATCCAGCAGACTGGTGAACGTCTGATCGAGTGTGACGCGGGTGCGCAGGACCAAGGTGTTGACGAACATGCCGACCAGATGGTCGAGCGTTCGGTGGCCGCGACCCGCATGTGGCACGCCGATGGTGACGTCGTCGCTGCCCGACAGCCGTGACAGCAGCACCGCGAGCGCCGCATGTACCACCATGAACGTCGTCGCCCGGGCTCGCTGGGCCAGGGACTCCACTCGGCTGTGCACATGCGCGGGAATCTCGATGTGGATCAGCTCGCCGCGGTGACTCTGCTGCACCGGGCGCGGTCGATCGGCAGGCAGCTCGAGCAGTTCGGGTATGCCCGCGAGTCGGGTTCGCCAGTAAGCGATATCGCGGGACACGGGCGAATCCGGGTCGTCCGGCGAGCCCAGCACCTCGCGCTGCCACAGGGAGTAATCGGCGAATTGGACGGTGAGCGGCGCCCAGTCCGGCAGGTTTCCGGCGGTCCGCGCCCGATAGGCCGTCACGATATCGGCGGCCAGCGGCGCCACCGAATAACCGTCGCAACTGATGTGGTGCACGGCCACCGCGATGACCCAGGCCGTGTCCGGCAGCTGGTACAGCGCGACCCGCACCGGCACGCCCTTCGACACATCGAATCCGGTGTTCGAGAATGCGGCCAGCCGATGTGTCAGCTCGCGCTCATCGATCCGCTGTGGGCTGAGGTCCCAGCCCGCGACGATATCGGCCGCGTCCAGCACCACTTGCGTGGGTGTGCCGTCGACCGCCGGATACACGGTGCGCAAACTCTCGTGCCGCTCGACGACATCTCCGATGGCCGCCGCGAGCGCATCGACATCGAGCACTCCGTCGAGGCGAATCGCCAGCGGCACAATGTATCCCGGCAAATCCGGATCGAACTGATTGAGGAACCACATCCGGGCCTGCGCAGTCGACAGCGGCAGACGGTCCGGTCTCGGCTGCGCCGTCGGGGCCGGCAGGCCGGGCACCCCTCGCAGGTGCGCGATGCGCTCGGCCAGCTCGGCGACAGTGGGCGCCTCGAATATCATTCGCACCGGTACGGTCGCGTCGACCGCGGCGCCGATCCGGCTCAGCGCCCGCGTGGCGACCAGCGAATTCCCGCCGAGGTCGAAGAAGTCGTCGTCCGCACCGACCGTCGGCACGCCGAGCAACTCGGCGAAAACCTCGGCGACGACCTGCTCCACGAGCCCTCGCGGCGCGCGATATTCCGCATGATCGTTCAGGTCCGGAACAGGCAGCGCGCGGTAGTCGACCTTGCCGTTCGCCGTGAGTGGGACCGCGTCGATCCGAACGATCGCGGACGGCACCATATAGGCGGGCAGTCGCTCCAGCAGGAGGCGTCGAATCTGCTTGGTGTCCGATGTCTCCGGAGTGACCACGTAGGCGACCAAGCGTTGCTCGTCGCGGCCGGAATGCACCCGCGCGACGGCCGCGGTCACCTGTTCGTGCGCGAGCAGGGCTGCCTCGATGTCGCCCAATTCGATCCGCAGCCCGCGAATCTTCACCTGATCGTCGGCGCGGCCGACATAGTGCAGGGTGCCGCCCTTGTCCCAGCGGACAAGGTCGCCGGTGCGGTACAGGCGAGATCCGTGCGCGCCGTCGAGCGGGTCGGCGACGAAGGTCGCCGCCGTCAGATCGCGACGTTGATGGTATCCGCGGGCCAGCTGGATGCCGCCCAGATACAGCTCACCGGTCACTCCCACCGGAACGGGGTGCAGCCGCGAATCCAGCACGTGCACGATGACATTCGGCTCGGGCACCCCGATCGGCACCGCAGAGCCGTCGATCCCGTCGATGCGATGCGCGGTGACGCTGACCGCGGTCTCCGTCGGCCCGTACAGGTTGTCGATGCGCGCGTCGCTGAGATCTCGGAAACGGCGGACGATTTCGGCCGGCAGCGCCTCACCGATGCACAGCACGCGCCGCAGGTCCGGGAACCGGCGGCCGGCGGCCGTCTCGCAGAACACCGAGAGCAACGACGGCACGAAATCCGCTGTCGTTATGTGATATTCGGCTATCAATCGGGCCATCGCATCCGGATCGCTCCCGTTGCGACCCGCGACAACCAACTTCGCACCACATGTCAAGGGGCAGAACAACGCCCAGACCGACAGGTCGAAGGTGATCGGAGTCCGCAACAGCATGACGTCGTCGCCGAGTCGGTAGTGCTCGTGCATCCAGCGGAGTTGATTGACCACCGCTGCATGCGGTACCGCCACACCCTTCGGTACCCCGGTCGAGCCGGAGGTATAGATGACATACGCCAGGTTCGCCGGACGCAGCGGCTCGAGCCGATCGGCGTCCGTCACCGGAGACGCATCTTGGTACTCGCCGTCGAGTTCCGCGAGCGCCCATACCGGGACGTCTTCGGGCAGATTCACGTCGTCGAACCGACGGGTGAGCACCGCCCGCGGTCGCGCGGCAGCGAGGACGGCGCGCACGCGATCGAGCGGGTGATCCGGGTCCAGGGGCAGGTAGGCCCCGCCGGCCGCGTGAATCGCATACAGTGTGACCAGTAGGTCGATGGAGCGGTGCATCGCCACGGCCACAACGGTTTCGGGGCCAACTCCGCGTCCGATCAACGAGCGCGCGAGCGAATTCACCCTTGCCGCGAACTCTCGGTAGCTGAGTCGCGTGCCGTCTTCGGAGTCGAGCACTGCCGTGTTGTCCGGTGTCGCCGCGGCCTGCGCGGCGAACAGGTCAGCGATCGTCGCAGACGACGGCGGCATCGTCCCCCCGGTTTCGCGCACGGCCAGCGCGCGCGCCTCGTGCGCGGTCAGCAGCTCGATGTCGCCGACCGCGCGCGCCGGATCGGCGACTATCGCACGCAGCAGCAGCACGAACCGGTCGATCATCGAAATGATCGTTGCCTCATCGAAAAGATCTGTGGCGTAACTGAATTCGACTGCCATCGCGCCGGGTGCACCGTCGCGCTCCGCGGTGTCGACGAGATTCAGATGCAGATCGTATTTGGCCACGCTCGGATCGGCCGTCCGAGCCGATACCGTCAGTCCCTCGAACCGCACCGTGGGAATCTCGATGTTGTGGAACGAGAAACCCACCTGCGTCAATGGCGCGTGAGCCGCCGTGCGTGGTGGATTCAGCACTTCGACAAGGCGCTCGAACGGGATGTCGGCGTGGTCGAAGGCCGCCAGATCGGTAGCCCGGACCTGTTCCAGGATGTCCACGAAGGACGCGCCGGGTTCGATGCGCGTCCGCAGCACCAGGGTGTTGACGAACATTCCGACCAGGCGCTCGAGTCCCGGTTCGCCGCGACCGGCGATGGGCGTGCCGACGGCGATGTCACCGGTTCCCGAAAGCCTGGCCAGCAGTGCGGCATACGCCGCGTGCAGCACCATGAAGACCGTGACATCGCGGCTGCGGGCCAGGGCGACCAGGGCACGACCGAGGTCGGCGGGCAGTGTCGCCGACACCGTCGCACCGCGGAACGATTGCCGCGCCGGGCGCGGACGGTCGGTGGGTAGGTCGAGCACTTCGGGCAGATCGGCCAGAGCAGCTCGCCAATACTCGATCTGGGTGGCGGCCGGGCAGTTCGGGTCGTCCTCGGTGCCGAGCCATTTCCGTTGCCACAGAGCGTAATCCGCGTACTGCACGGGCAATGGCGACCACTGCGGCGCCACGTGCTTTGTACGGGCGTTGTAGGCGGTCATCAGGTCCGCGGCCAGCGGTGCGAGCGAGGATCCGTCGAAGCTGATGTGATGGACGATGAGGACCAGGGTGTGTTGATCGGATGCACTGCGCAGCAATGTGATTCGGAAAGGAACCTCGCGGGTGACGTCGAATCCGGCCGCGGCGGCCGCCGCGATGCGCGCCTCGATATCTGCCGCCGCCACCTCGACCGGCTCCAGCGGGGGAAGTGCCGCCTGCACCGGCACGATCAACTGGTGCAGTCCGCTGTCGCTGTCCGGGTAAACGGTCCGGAGAGCTTCGTGCCGGTCGAGCACATCGGCGATCGCCGCATGCATGGCGGCTACGTCGAAGGGGCCCGACATGTCCACGACCAGGGCGATGTTGTACAGCGCCGAGCCCGTGTCGAACTGATTGAGAAACCACATGCGGGCCTGGGCGGGAGACAGCGGGATCCGCGCCGGGCGTTCCTGCGGAATCAGCGGTTCCCGCCCGGGTGCGTCGATGGCCCGCAGATCCGCCGCGAATGCCGCGATGGTCGGCGCGTCGAACACGGTGCGCAGCGGAATTTCGACGCCGAATACAGCGCTCAGCCGCGCGGCTACCCGCGTCGCCGACAGCGAGTTGCCGCCGAGATCGAAGAAGTTGTCGAGGACACCGACACGATCAATGCCCAGAACAGCGCCGCACACATTGGCGACGATCTGCTCGGCCGCGTCGCGTGGCGCGACGAACTCGGCGGTCTCACCGCCGAACACCGGTGCCGGCAACGCGAGACGGTCGACTTTGCCCACCGATGTCAGCGGTAGGGCGTCGAGCACCGTCACCGCGTCCGGAACCATGTGCAACGGAAGGCGTTGCGTGGCATAGGCCGTCAACTCCGTGACGTCGACGGCATCCATTGCCGGCGTCACATAGGCGGCAAGCCGCGGTCCGCTCTCCGTCGCAATGCTGACCGTCACTACGGCCGCCACCGCTGGATGCCCGGCGAGGACGGCTTCGATTTCGCCGAGTTCGATGCGCTGGCCGCGGATCTTCACCTGGAAGTCGGTGCGCCCGATGTATTCGAGGGTGTGCTCGGGTGTCCAGCGGACCAGGTCGCCGGTGCGGTACATGCGTGCCCCCACCGCACCGAACGGATCGGCCACGAATGCCGACGCGGTGTCCGCGGGTCGGCCGAGATATCCGCGGGCGAGGTGGATACCGGAGATGTACAGCTGTCCCGTCACCCCGACCGGTACCGGCCCTAGATTCGCGTCCAATACCAGCGCCTCGACACCGCGGATCGGGCCACCGATCGTGACGCGGGCACCGGAGCACAGCGGATCACTGATCGCGACCATGATCGTGGTCTCGGTCGGCCCGTACCCGTTGAACAGCCGACGGCCGGGACTCCACGCCGCGGCCGTTTCCGCCGACACCGCTTCCCCGCCCGCGACCAATACCTGTAACGAATCCACATCGGCCGGCGACATCGTGGCCAGCACGCTCGGTGTGATGAACGCATGCGAAACCCGTTGCGTGCGAATCAATTCCGCCAACCGATCCGCCGCGAAGACATCCGGCGGCGACACCACCAGGGCCGCACCGTTCGGGTGCGCCATCAGCAATTCCAGAACCAACGCATCGAAGCCCGGAGCCGCCACCTGCAACACCCGCGCGGAACTGTCGATCCGATAGCGTTCACGTTGTTCGGCGGCGAAATTCGCCAAGCCCTCGTGCGTCACAGTGACGCCCTTCGGCTCACCCGTCGACCCCGAGGTGTACACCACGTACGCCGCGTTGGAGGCACGGCAGGCGCGGATCCGATCCGCGTCCGTCACGGCGGCCGCGGATCGGGCCGCGATGCAGACCTCGGTGCCCGGATCGTCGAGAATCAATCGCTCGACCGCGGAGGGAAGCAGCCCCTGGGTTGCTTCCACCGTCAACGCCACTCGAACATCCGCGACCATGAGCGCGACTCGCTCGGCCGGATGCCGCGGATCCACCGGGACGAATGCCGCACCCGCCTTCGCCACCGCCCACATCCCCACCACGAGTTCCACCGACCGCGCCATCACCAGCGCGACCTGATCATCCGGGCCTATCTCCCACTCGATCAGCAACCGGGCCAGCTGATTCGACCGGGCATCCAACTCCCGGTACGACACCGTGCGTTCTCCCGACACGATCGCCGCGGCATCCGGTTCCTGGACCGTCAGCAACTCCGCCAGCACCCGTGGCGCCTCGGCACGGCCGCCCGACGCGGGCACCAACGCGGCTCGCTCGGTCGTCGACAGCAGATCGACAGCACTCACTCGCTGCAGCGGATTCGACACGACCGACTCGAGGATCCGATTCAGTCGCGCGGCGAATTCCTCGATCGTCCCCCGATCGAAAAGGTCGGTCGCGTAGTTGACCCGCAGTGCGAGATCGCCTGCCGCCCTGGCATTCTCGGCGACGGTGACAATGATGTCGACCTTCGCCGGTTGCGGTCCCGGATCCAAGATCTCCGCAGTGAGCTCGGACAGCTCGAGGCTCGGGCGGTCCATATTGTCGAAGGCGAGGTACACCTGGCACAGCGGTTCGTGCGCTGCCGACGCCGTCGGATCGACCGCTTCCACGACGCGTTCGTACGGCAGGTCGCCGTGGGCGAAAGCCTCGATGTCGATGTCTTTGACTCGCGTCAGAAACTCCATGAACGATTCGTCGCCGCGCACCTGGGTGCGCAGCGGCACCGTGTTGACGAACATGCCGATGAGCGGTTCCAGCGCGCGCTGGCCGCGGCCCGCGACCGGCGTCCCGATGGTGATGTCCGCCGAATCCGACAGCCGGGCGAGCAGAACCGCCAACGCGGCATGAACGACCATGAAGGTCGTGACGTTCGCCGTGCGCGCCACGCGTTCGATCCCGGCGCACATCTCGGCGGGCAGCACGGTGTCGACGATGTCCGCGAGCATGGACCGGCGAGCCGGCCGACGGCGGCCGGCGGGAAGTTCCAGCGGTCGAGTCACACCCGCCAATTGCTCTGTCCAGTAATGTAATTGGCGTGCTGCGAACGAGTCCGGATCGCTTTCGTCGCCGAGCACATCGCGATGCCAGACGCTGTAGTCGGCGTACTGCACGGTCAGCGGTCGCCAATCCGGGGCGTGTCCCTGCGACCTCGCTCGGTAGGCCGCCGCGAAATCGGCGGCGAGCGGTACCAGCGACGATCCGTCGCAGCAGATGTGGTGCAGAACGACGACCAAGACGTGCCTGCGCTGGTCGGTGGATGCGAGCAGTGCGACCCGGATCGGCGGCCGTCGGCGCACATCGGTCCCGGTCGCGGCCAGCTCGCGGATCCGGTTGTCGAAATCGTCGGGATCGGTGAGCTGCGGGGTCGAATCGAGATCGGCGGCGACCTGCTCGGCCGACAGGATCACCTGCGTCCCTTGACCGTTCACGGCGGGATAGACGGTTCGCAGGGATTCGTGCCGTTCGATCACATCGGTCAGCGCCGAGCGCAGCGCCGAGGTGTCGAGGTGTCCGGTCAGCTGCAGCACCAGCGGAATGTTGTACGCCGCCGACTCCGGGTCGACCTGATTGATCAACCAGATCCGATTCTGCGCGGGCGCCAGCGGTATGGGCTCGACGCGTGGCCGCGCCCGCAGGGCGGGGCGGCTGGAATGCCGACCGGCTTCGATATGGACGGCGAGTTGGGCAGCGGTCGGCTTGCCGAACAGCTCGCGCACCGATACCTCGCACCGGGTCAGCTCGGCGATCCGCACGGAAGCGCTGGTGGCGGTGAGCGAATTGCCGCCCAACTCGAAGAAGTTGTCCAGCACGCCGATCTTCGCAGTGCCCAGGACCTCGGCGAAGACGTCGACGATGGTCTCCTCGACGACGGTGCTCGGCGCTACGTACGCCGCGGTCGAACCGACCGCCGGCTCGGGCAGCGCCCGATAGTCGATTTTGCCGTTGACGGTCAGCGGCAACGCCTGCAGAACGACAATGTGGGCCGGAACCATGTATTCCGGCAGCATCGACCCGACGTGCGCACGCAGCACCTCGGGCTCGCAGAGCGCGTCGACCGCTGGCACGACGTAGGCGACCAGCCGGGCCGCTTGCGTGCCCGGCAGGTGCACGATGACGACCGCTGTCGAGACCGCACTGTGGCTCAGCAGCGCACTGCGGATCTCGTCCAGCTCGATCCGGAACCCGCGCAGCTGCACCTGCTGATCGGCGCGTCCGCGATATTCCAACTCGCCCTTGGCATTTCGTCGAGCGACGTCGCCGCTGCGATACAGACGCCGGCCCGGCTCGCCGAACGGGTCGGCGACGAAGCGGCCCGCGGTCAACCCGGGGCGGCCGAGGTAGCCGCGGGCGAGTTGCGTTCCCGCGATATAGATCTGACCCCAGGCTCCCAGCGGCGCCGGGCGCAATCGTTCGTCCAGGATGTAGACGCGCAAGCCCGGCAGCGGTGGGCCGATCGTGCTCGGTGCGCCCGGCGCGGCGCTATCGGGTGTCAACCGGAGATAGGTGACGAAGACGGTGGTTTCGGTGATGCCGTAGCTGTTGGCCAGTACGGGCGGGTTCGGATTGTGTTCGTACCAGTCCGACAAACCCGCCGGATCGAGAGCTTCGCCCGAGAGAACGCCCAGTCGCAAGCAAACCTCACCGTCGGGCTCCCCGGCCTCCGCATATCGCTGTCGCGCGGCCGCGAATTGCTGGAATGCCGAGGGGGTCTGGCTGAAGATGCTCACCTTCTCGCGCGCCACCAGGCGCACGACGTCGTCCGGCGAACGCGTGACAGGGCCGTCCACCACGACCACCCGGCCGCCGGTAACCAGCGCACCGAAGATCTCCCACACCGAATAGTCGAACGCGAACGAATGGAACAACGTCCACACATCGCCGGCGCGGACGCCGATTTCGGTACACGCGTTCGTCAGGTAGGTGGCGACCGCGCGATGAGTGATCGGCACGCCTTTCGGCCGTCCCGTCGATCCGGAGGTGTAGATGACATAGGCGACGTTGTCGAGGCGCAGCGGGCGAGTGCGGTCGGCATCGGTGATCGGACGAGCGGTGTCCACACCCGAGTCGTCATCGAACAGCACCACGGAGCCGGCATTGCCGGGCACCTGATCGCGCATGCTCCGGTTCGTCACCACAGCGATCGGATCGGCGTCGTTCAGCACGTAGTCGAGCCGATCGAGCGGGTGCGCGAGGTCCAGCGGCAGATACCCGGCGCCCGACTTCAGCACCGCGAGAGCGACGACGATCAGATCGGCATCGCGCGGCATCGCGATGGCCACCAGCGATTCCGGCCCAGCGCCGAGGGCGATGAGCTTGCGGGCGAACCGGTTCGAGCGCTCGTCGAGCTCACGGTAGGTGAGAGCGGTCGTACCCGACGTGACGGCCACCGCGGACGGGGTGGCCGCGGCCTGTCGTGTCAGCAGATCGACGAGCGTCGCAGAGCTCGCCACGCCGTCGCGGCCGGCGAGTTCGCCCAGCACGCGCCGCTCCTCGGTGGGATCGACGAGCGGTATGTCGACCAAGCGGGTGTCGACAGGGGAATCCATCATGCGGTGCAGGAAGTCGACGAATCGACTGATGTGCAGGTCGAGTTCGTCCTGCCGGTACAGGTTGGCGTTGCCGTGCAATTCGATGAGCAGCGGCGCGTCGGCCCCGGAGCGGTACATATTGAGCTGCAGGTCGTCCAGGGCACCGGACGTCAGTGCGCGGTAGCGGCCGACCGCCGAACCGAGCCGAATCTCGGAATCGAAGAACAAGATATTGACGATCGGACCGAATGAGGTCGCGGCCGCGTCCAACGCGTTGGACTCGCGGCGCAGATCCTCGAACCGGTAGAGCTGGTGCCGCATCGCCAGGACGAGCTCGGACACCGACGCCCGAATCAGCCCTTCGACGGTGGTCGTCGCGTCCACGGCGAATCGGATCGGCACCATGTTCGCCAACATCGCGGCGGCGTTCCGCATGGGCATCGTCAGACGTCCGGTCACCGGCAGCGATAAGACGACGTCGTCGCTGTCTGTCATGCGGGCGAGAAACGCGGCGAACGCGGCCACCACCACTTGCGCGGTCGATGCGTGCTGGTCGACGGCGAAACGGTCGAGCATGGCCGTCAACCGCGACGGCAGCGGCCGACCGGCGAAGCGGTCGTTTTCGCTCCACTTGGCGGTGCGACCGGACAGACTCGTCGTCGGCGGCAGATCGGCGACCTTGTCGAGCCAGTACGCCCTATCGGTGTCGAACCGGCGGCTCATACGATATCGGCGCTCCGCCGCGATGATGTCCGCCAGCCGGGCCGCCGCCAGCCGAGCCGGCGGCCTGCCCTCGAGCAGCGCGTTGTAGTGCTCGGCCATTCGGCTCACGGTGTTGACCGCGCCATAGCCATCGATCACCAGATGATGGGCGCGCGCGTACCACAGATACCGGTCCTCGCCGATCCGGATGAGCCGCGTCGCGGCGAGCCGGTCCCGGGCCAGGTCGATAGCCTTGGTGTTGTAGTCACGGCGCATCCATTCCATCGCCGCTGCGTACGGATCGGCTTCGGCGCTGAGATCCAGCAGTGGCTCGTCGTAGACAATGCTGCGGTCGACGAATTGATACGGCTGACCGCCGGATTCGACCACCCGGACGATAAGAGACTCGGTCTCGTGGCCGGCGTCGTGCACCGCCTTGACGAACAGGTCGTAGGCTACAGGGCCCTCGATCTCGACGTAGTGTGCGATATTGACGTTCGGGCCGCCGGGCAGGTTGTCCGCGAGCCACATTCCGTATTGCGCCCTCGAAAGCGGAATCAGATCCGGATCTCGGTCGGCAGGTGTGGCTGAATTCCGACTCATCGTTTAACCCCTCCTCGAATTCCGAGAAACAGGAGCAGCGCGCAACAAAGACCCGTCCGTGCCCGGAACTTCCCGTAGGTGTTTTCTTCCTTACCGATGCAATTGCATATGCACTTCACCGACGTTCAAGCGAGCGTCCATCCGCTGCTGCGGTCATGCGCCCGCCGAAGCGCACGACCTCACTGATGACAGCTCGAAATCGTAGCCGCTCCATAGGCACAACAAGCCCTACCACCGAGCGTGCCGAGAAACTTTGCAAAAATTCGTCGTAACGGCGACACGAGGATCTGGCGCCGCAAGCGGGTAGACGTCCAGAAACCCCCTGTTCACGCGAGGTCGACAGCGACCACGCAGGACATCGAGCTACGTACGATATGTCCGTATTAAAAGATCCGCGTTATCGAAGCGGCTGATTCCCGCACCCCAACCTCGGGTTCGGGATCTCATTCCGAAGTTGAGTCCGGCCCGGGCGGCTGCTGCTTCGGACATTATCCTGCCCCTCAAAAGACAAGAGGCTCACACGTTCACGTGCCGGAACTGCATGTGGCAACCTTCTGCGCCCGTGATATAGGGAAACCCGTTGCGCCACATCCATCTAATGCTACTAGACTCCGGCCTTTTATGTCTCACACTGTACGTGAATCTCGACGCCCTCAACACTTCCGCAGCCTCCGGTTTTGTCCAGTATCCGCAACCAATGTTCGCTCCCTGGCTGTTCGCCACCATCCTCGCGGCGATAACCCGGGCAAGGCTTGATCTCTCGATCCTCAGCGTTGTGATCACCGCGATCATAGCTGGAGCCGATCAGTGATTCCCCTTCTGCCACACCGAGACGAGACCAGTTGGTCCCTCAAAGTGCCGAGGTCGTGTAGGTCGCGACTTGCCCGTCGACCGGCATGCGGTCCGAATCGCGAGCAGCGGCGCCAGCTCCGGCCTCGACCGAGAAGCAACCCGCGCTAGGGCCGCGGCGGCCGGTGCTGCCCTGTCGGCGACAGCGCATCGATCGGTTCATCGACAAGGCCCTGGCAGGTGTGGACGCGAACGTTTCACTCTCAGTGCACAATTCAATGATGAATCCTGCTAGCCGGGATCACCGAGATTCCTCGCATACGCACCAAACAAATAGCCGACCATCCGACGCAGATCGTTCCAGTTGTGGTGATAGGTGTTGCAACATTCAGGCATGAGGAACAAGCGCGCTCGAACCCAACCCGTGCCTCGACAGCGAACCATGAACCTCACCACCGTCCGCATCGCCTCTGCCCCAACGCAATCGGCGCGATGTTGCCAGACTCATGGTCATGCAAGCTCTCACGATCCTCGAGCACGGGACCGGACCGGCGGTGGCACTCGTACACGGTGGCCGGGCCGAAAACAACCTGGACCGGGCTGCAATCGTTGTCCGCACGGTGGACGCTGCTGCTCGTGCACCGACGGGGCTTCGGGGCGAGTCCACCGCCGCTTGGCGGGCGACAGGACTTCGAGATCGACGCGGACGATCTCGAAGGTATTTTCCGGCAGCGCCACCCGCACGTGGTCGCCCGGCAACCCCGGACCGTGCGCTCGCTACTGCTCGCCCGGTTGCGCGCCGCCAGCCTCGAAGAACCCGCCAACCTGTCCTACGAGTACTTCCAAAACGTCGACGACCCAGCGCATCTGGTGGTCTCGGGCGCTACACCGACGCCGAGGGCGTCGCCGCCCACCGCGAATACGAGCACTTCCGGATGCCGGGAATCGGCGAAATCATTCCGCACCTCGCTCGCAGACAGGTCGACACCTATCCGGTCGGCTGACACGTTTGAGTTGCTCCGAGCCGAAGGTAGCGATGACAGGGCCGATCATGGAGATATTGCGTCTCCAGTCCTAACGTGCGCGCCGGTCAGGCGAGCTGCGCGACACTGTCGACGCTCAGCGCTTTGTGGGCGAGAGCCCTCGCCGCCTCGTCGTACTGGGCCTTGAAGACGGCCACCAGGTCGGCGACGGTGAGGTTTTCCTTGATCGCGCCGATGCCCTGCCCAGCGCCCCAGATGTCCTTCCATACCTTGGCGCCCGAGTTGCCGCCGGAGCCGAAGTTCATGGCCGACGGGTCGGACTGGGGAAGGTTGTCCGGGTCCAGGCCTGCGGCGATGATGCTGCCGCGCAGATAGTTGCCATGGACACCGGTGAACGAGTTTGTGTAGACGATATCCCTGGCCGTGGACTCCACGATCATCTGCTTGTAGTCCGCAGCCGCGACAGCCTCGGCTGTCGACAGGAACGCCGAACCGACATATGCGAGATCAGCGCCAGCGGCTTGGGCCGCGAGGATGGATCGACCGTGGGCGATGGCACCCGACAGCAGCACCGGCCCGTCGAACCATTCGCGGATCTCCTGAACGAGCGCGAACGGTGACTGGGTGCCGGCGTGGCCGCCGGCGCCGGCGGCCACGGCAATGATGCCGTCGGCGCCCTTGTCGATGGCTTTGCGCGCGAACTCATCGCTGATCACGTCGTGCAGAACGATTCCGCCGTAGGAGTGGACGGCCTCGTTGATCTCCGGGCGCGCCCCGAGGGAGGTGATCACGATCGGCACTCGATGTTTCACGATCACCTCCATGTCGTGGTCGAGGCGGTCATTGGTGCGGTGGACGATCTGATTCACGGCGAA
Source organism: Nocardia sp. CA-119907 (assembly GCF_050955995.1). Lineage (NCBI taxonomy): Bacteria > Bacillati > Actinomycetota > Actinomycetes > Mycobacteriales > Nocardiaceae > Nocardia > Nocardia sp. CA-119907. The sequence goes on along the minus strand of NZ_CP192091.1, from coordinate 4,040,718 downwards.
CGGCGCCACCGTGGCATCTGGGTTGGCGGCCGCATACGAAGCGTTTTCCTCCGTGATGCGGTCGAGCCAGTCCGCCAGCTGTGTGGCGGGGCGGGCGTTCAGGGCGGGGAAGGAACCGATCACTCCGGCCTGACACTGAGCGATCACCAGCTCGGGCCCAGAGGAGATGAACAACGGCGATCCCACGATGGGCAGTGTGAGGCGACCGGACAGAGTTGCGGGTAGGGCCATGACGGGGGTCCTTCGGAAGATGCGGAAGCGTTTGTCTCGCGGCGCGTGGGCCGCGCAGGAAGGGCGCTACGACGAAGTTATCGCCGCGACAATCTTTATGCAATAAGTTGCATAAACATGTGGCGCCCATCACACTGACGGCCTTGCGCTCACCGTTGCGGCTGCCCGAAATGCGATGTGCCGGACCGAGGCACTCCCGACCGAGAGAGATTTCTCCGCCGATGATCGACTCATCACAGACTTCGCAGCGAACTTCTCGGCCGGAACTCGCGGATTCGGGCAGCGCGATCAGGTCGTTCGATGCTCTCTACGATGGGGCCGTGGCCCTGCAGTTTGCGATCCTGACCGCGTTGACCGAACGCGAGTCGACCGGCATCGAGCTCGCCCGGCGGTTCGACCGCGCATTCGGATACTTCTGGTCGGCCACGCACCAGCAGATCTATCGCGAACTGGATCGACTTCGCACTGGGGGGCTGGTCGCCGAGGTTCCCCAACAGGAGCCTCCCGGACGTGGCCAACCGAAGCGCTTCTCGATCACACCCGCGGGAACCGCCGCTCTCCACAGCTGGATGAGCGAGACCGACGAGCCGACTCCGCTGCGGGACGCGCTGATCGTGCGGTTGCGCGCCGCAGCCGCTGTCGGGGACTTCGAGGGCATCCGAGATGCGGTCGCCAACCATCTCGAAGTGCATGAAAGGACGTACGCGACCTATCGGGAGATCGAGGAGCGTGACTTCTCGGCTATCGGCGACAACAGCGACAAAGTGCGGCATCTGGTCTTGAAGGCCGGCCTAGGGACAGAACGCGCCTGGGCCGACTGGTGTCGCGAGGTCATCGCGACACTGGATGCCATACAGAGGCCGAGCGAATCGCGACCTACCTGACTCCGGCCGAGCGTCCAGCGGCGAACCTCAGGGAGCTTCGTCCGATGCCTCGGGTTCCTGTACCAGCCTGTCGGCCATGGTGGAAGCGATGAACTTGGGGATCGTGGGGGCGAAGAGTTTGAGGTAGGAGTCCATCCATTCGTGGCGGGTGTTGAGGAATGGGAAGTCGGTGGGGGCCATGTAGCGGACGGCGAGCATGGGCAGTGGCGCGTCGAGTGCGGGGAAGTCCGGGTTGTGCAGCCCCGGGGCGGTGCATCCGGGATAGAACTGACCGAGCATCAGACCCTTTTCGACGAACCGAGACTTCTGATCCTGTTGAATATCGTCGATGTCGGAGTACTCGGTGAGGTTGGGGAATACCGCGAGGACCGCCTTCGATTGGGCATCGGGTTCACCCTGCGGTGGCAGGGCGGGGAACAAGTCGTACAGATCGTCGATGATCGCGGCTATGCGGTCGGTATCGATGGAACGACTTTCGAAGGCGGCCCAGATGAACTCGTTCCGGACGGCACGGTTGGTGTAGGGACATACCGGGCCGGTTCGGCCGAGGTCGGGGTGCGGTCGGCACAGGTACTCGACCGTCCACCGCTGTAGTTCGGCGGCGCAGGGATGCAGGGCACCGCGGGTCGCCTCATCGGTAGCGAATAGGTTGACCGGCTCGACGCCGGAGCGGGTCCCGACGATTTGGGAGGTGGTCATGGTCGGCCTGTCCTTCCGGTTGTGATGGCCCCCGGTTGCGTGCTGCGGGCAGAGCGGAAGTGCTCGGTGAGGACGAGGCCGATCGCGCGGAGCGAATCGGGTTCGATCATCCGTTCGTGCCGGACCGGAATGGGATGTTCGGTGATCCGGCCGGTGATGAGGTCGTTCCATGCGAGGGCCGGATCGGGACCGCCGTCCGTGTCGTCGGCGGCGCGGAAGTAGATCAGATCACCGTCGAAGCGCGTCGGCCGGTGCTGCCGGGTGAGCTCGACGAGCCGGGTGTAGTCGTCGCGCAGAGTCACCAGATGCTCGGGGGTGACGGCGGTGAAGAGTCCACCTTGCTGGTGCAGCAACTCGGCCGCGGCCTCGGCGTTGAAATCGGCGGCGTCCGTCGGCATCGCGACTCCGCCGAACTCGGCGAGCATCTGCGTGATCGTCGGGGTGGAAACGCGGACGGTGCGGGCGGTGACAACGCGGGTGTCCATCATGGCCAGGGTGGCGACGGACTCGCCGTCGCGCCGGAGCCGGGCCGCGATCGCGTGGGCGATGGTGCCGCCGAGCGAGTAGCCGAGCAGGTGGTACGGGCCGTGCGGCTGGATATCCCGGATCTCTCGGACGTAGCGGGCGGCGAGTTCGTCGAGCGTCTCGAATTCCGCGGTGGCGTCGCTGAATGCCGGGGACTGCAGCCCGTACACCGGGCGGTCGGGATCGAGGTGCTGCACGAGTCCGCTGAAACCCCAAGCCAATCCGACGGCCGGGTGGACACAGAACAGCGGCGCCTCGGCACCGGCGGCACGCAGCGGGAGCACGACGGCGAGTACGTCGCCGGTGTCCTGTTCGTCGAGGCCGTGTAGTCGGGCATCGATGCGGGCAGCGAGCGTCGCCGGCGTCGGATCGGTGAAGATCCACTGCACCGGCACGGTCGCACCGGTCGACTCCACCAGCCGCGCCACCAATTGGGCGGCGGCCAGCGAGTTGCCTCCGATGGAGAAGAAGCCATCGTCGACGCCGACTCGTTCGATGTCGAGGGTCTCGGCGAAGGCGTCGCAGACGGTGGCCTCGAGTTCGGTCGACGGCGGCCGGTACGGGGAGTGACGCAGGTCGGGACTCGGCAGCGCCTTGTAGTCGAGTTTGCCGGTTGCGGTGCGCGGCATCCGGTCGAGGGTGATGATGGCGGTAGGAATCATATGGGTGGGCAGACGTGTCGCGAGTTGAGTGGTCAATGTGGTGATATCCGGCGCGGCGTCGGGGGCAGGTACGACATAGCCGATGAGCTGGCGGGTGCCGTCGGATCTGGTGTGGACGGTGACCGCTGCATTAGCTATATCGCGCTGGCTACGCAGCACCGTTTCGATCTCGCCGGGTTCGATTCGATGTCCGTGCATCGTCAACTGCAGGTCGCTGCGGCCGATGAACCGCAGTGTGTGGTCGACGGTCCAGGCGACGAGATCGCCGGTGCGATACATACGTGTCCCGGGCGGCCCGTAGGGGTCGGGGACGAATCGGGCCGCGGTGGTCGCGGATTGCCGGTGGTAGCCGCGGGCCAGGCCCGGTCCGGACAGGTACAGCTCGCCGGGAACACCGGGTGGGACGGGACGCAGTCTGCGGTCCAGTACCACGGCGGTGAAGCCGCGCACCGGACCACCAATTGTCATCGGACCGTCCGCATGCGCGGTCAGGGGAGCATCGGCGCAGCTCATGATCGTGTTCTCGGTAGCGCCGTAGGTGTTGATCACCGTGTGGCCCGGTACCCATCGAGCGGCGAGGTCGGGCGGGCAGGCCTCGCCGCCGAGGATGAGCGTCCGGAGGGTGTCGAGCCCATCGGTGGGCAGCGATCCGAGCACAGTCGGGGTGAGCGCGGCATGGGTGACGTGTTCGGCGTCGATCACCTCGGCCAGTTCGGCGCCGGCGGCCACCGGTGTCGCGGCCAGGACCAGAGTCGCACCGGCCGCCGCGGCCGTGAGCCATTCGAGGATCGAGACGTCGAAGCTCGGCGAAGCGGCACCAAGTATGCGGCTCGTCGGTGTGACACCGAACCGTTCCCGCGTTTCGGCGGCCAGGTTCGCTACTCCGGCCTGAGTGACCACGACTCCCTTGGGAGTGCCGGTGGAACCGGAGGTGTAGATCAGGTAGGCCGGGTGTTCGGGCCGCAGTGTGGTGGTGCGCTCGCGGTCGTCGATCGGGCGCGGCGCGGCCGCCTCCGTCGTCGCGGCGAAGGTGGGATCGTCGAGGTCGAGCCAGCTGATCTCGCCGGGTAGCTGATCTCGGTAGGTTCCGTAGGTCAGCCCGACGGCGGCGCCGGAATCGGCGAGAATGCCGGTGATCCGGTCGTGCGGATGGATGAGGTCGACCTGCACGAACGCGGCGCCGGTCTTGGCGACCGCCCATACGGCGATCATGGCGTCGATGGAGCGCGGTAGGGCCACGGCCACCACCGATTCTGGTCCTGCTCCCGCGTCGATCAGTACGCGCGCCCACCGGTTCGATGTTTCGTCGAGCTCGCGGTAGGACAGCGTCGCCCCGGCACAGACCAACGCTGCGGCGTCCGGCGTTGTCGCGGCCGCGTCCGACAACACCTGCGGCAATACCGACATCTCTGCGCCGGGCCGACCGCGGACGGGCACCAGCGTGGCCTGCTCGACCGGCGACAGCAGTTCCAGTCGGGCGAGGGGGAGGTCGATATGCGCGGCGATGGTGTCGAGCACCCGCAGCATCCGGTCGGCGAGGGCGTCGATCTGGTGTTGGCCGAAGAGTTCCGGCAGGTATTTGAAGGTCAACTTCAAATGCGTGTCGTGATGGACGATCAGGCCGAGCGGATAGTGCGCGGCGTCTCGTCCCTGGACGTCGAGGACGTGCATTCCGGCGATATCGGTGTCTTCGGACAATCCGGCCGAGTCGACCGGATAGGACTCGAAGACGGTCACGGTGTCGAACATCGCGCCGGGACCGGCCAGCTGTTGGATACGGGCGAGCCCGAAGTGGTGATGGTCGAGCAGCGCGGCCTGTTCGGATTGAATCCGCCGCAGCAGTTCGGCCAGGCTTTCGCGGTGATCGAGCCGAACCCGGACGGGAACGGTGTTGACGAACAGTCCGATCATCGATTCGATGCCGGGAAGCTGTGGGGGACGTCCGGAGACGGTGGTGCCGAAGACCACGTCTTCGCGGGCGGTCGCGTTGGCGAGCACGAGCGCCCAAGCCGCCTGGATGACGGTGTTGAGGGTGGTCTCCTGCTGCTGGGCCGCCGTGACCAGCGCCGCGGTGTGGGTTTCACTCAGCTGCACTTGGACCTCGCGCGGGGCGGTGGTGTTGCGGCGGGCGCGGTCCGCGGGTGCCAGCAGAGTCGGCTGCGTGATGCCATCGAGTGCCTGGGTCCACGCGGTTTCCGCCGCGGCCTGATCCTGGGCCTTCAGCCACGTCAGGTAGTCGCGGTAGGGACGGACCGAGGGCAGTGCTGCGGTGTCGCTGTCGGTGGCGTAGAGGATGAGTAGTTCCCGGACCAGCAGTGGTGTGGACCAGCCGTCGATGAGGATGTGGTGCATGCTCAACAGCAGTCGGTGCTGGTGGGGGGCGATGTTGATCAGGGTCAGTCGCAGCAGTGGGGCCGCGGTCATGTCGAATCGGCGGTCGGTGGTCATGATCTGTTCGAGTGCGGCCGCGGTGTCGTGGTGTGCGGTCAGGTCGATCTCGGTGAATGGGACCTCGACGGTGTGGGGCACCACTTGGACGGGTTCGTGGGCGCCGTCGCGTAGGAAGGCGGTTCGTAGGTTGGGGTGTCGTTGCAGGAGGGTGTGTGCGGCGCGGTGTAGCCGGTTCGCGTCGACGACTCCGCCGAGTTCGACACTGAGTTGCACGATGTAGGCGTCGATGGCGTCGGTGGCGAGTTGGGCGTGGAACAGCAGTCCGGCTTGTAGGGGTGTCAGCGGCCAGATGTCGTCGGGTGCCGGGTACCGGGTTTCGAGTCGGTCGATGGCGGGTTGGTCGAGGTCGAGCAGGTCGAGGTCGGAGGGGGTGAGTCCGCCGACGCCGGGGCGGCAGGCGTGGGTGGCCAGCGCCCTCACCGCCTCGCACCACAGGTCGGCGATCTCGGTGACCTCGCCGGTGGTGAGCAGACCGGTGGGGTAGTCCCAGGAGGCGGTCAGGGCGGGCCCGTCGGGTGTGTCGGTGGTGGCTGCGTTGATGGCGAGCACGGCTGCCGCGGCGGCGTCGGGGTTTTGGATGCCGCCGCCGTCGGCGGCGCCGCCGGCGGGCATCCATCCGATCTCGCGCAATGCGGTGGGGATGGTGTCGAAACGACCGAGGTAGTTGAAGCTGACCTGCGGGTCGGGTAGTTCGCCCAGGAGGGGGGCGGTGTCGGTGTTGAGGTAGCGCAGCAGCCCGTAGCCGATTCCGCGGTTGGGGATCTGGCGCAGTTGTTCCTTGACCGACTTGACCACCGCCGCGGCGGCCCCACCGGCGGTGTACGCGTCGTCGATGTCGATGCCGGACAGGTCCAGGCGCACCGGGTAGGTGGTGGTGAACCAGCCGACGGTGCGGGTGAGGTCCGCGCCGGGCAGCGGTGGGTCGTGGCGGCCGTGGCTTTCGAGGGTGAGCAGTGTTTCGGTGCTGTTCTCGCCGTGGCGGTGACGCCACCGGGTCAATGCCAATGCCAGTGCGGCGATCAGGGCGTCGTCGACGTTGCCGTGGAACGCGTGGGGCACGGTGGTGAGCACCGCACGGGTCACCGCGGTCGGCAGCGTCACCTCCACGGTCGCGACCTCGGCTTGCACATCCACATTCGGGTCGAGCGGGCGGGGACCGATCGGTGGGTCGGTGGTCTCGAGGGTGGCGCGCCACCAGTCGAGCTCGTCGAGGTGTTCGGCGGCGGTGCTCAGGCCGTGGGCCCAGCGGCGCATCGAGGTCCCCACGGGCGCGAGTTGTGGTGGTTGCCCGGCACTGATCTGAGCCCACGCAGTGGCGAAGTCGGGAACCAGGATCCGCCACGACACCCCATCGACAACCAGGTGATGGGCGAGCACGAGCAGCCGCCCGGGCCGGTCGGCCCAGTCGAACCAGACCAACTGCACCATGACGCCCGCAGCGGGGTCGAGACGCTCAGCGGCCGCCTTCGCCTCCGCGTCGGCGATGGCCGCGAAGTAGGCGCTGTCCGGCGCTACTGTCACCGGCACGCGCCGGATCAGCCGGGCGGCGCTCACCCCGTCCACGCTCACCCCGTCCACGCTCACCCCGGTCGGGGGCACCTGTAGCGCCCATCCGGTCGGGTGTGTGGGGTCGGGAAGGAGTTGGGCGCGCAGCATGTCGTGGTGGTCGATCACCGCTTGCACGGTGGCTTCGATTCCGGTCCTGTCGATGCCGCTGGGCAGTGTGAGTGTGACCCACTGGCAGAACCGGTCGAACCCGCCGCGTTCGAACATCCAACACATGATCGGCGTCAGCGGCACCGACCCCACGCCCGCCCCGGGAAGCTCCGCCGGCAACGCGACCACCGCGGCACTGTCCTGGACCGCGACCTGAGCCAGCCCGGCGACCGTCTTGCGTTCGAACACCTCCCGCGTGGAGAACACCACACCGGCCGCCCTGGCCCGGGTGACCAACTGGATCGACATGATGCTGTCGCCACCCAAGGCGAAGAACGAATCATCGAGACCGACCGTGTCGATACCCAACACCTCACCGAACAGCCCGGCCAGCATCCGCTCCACATCGGTCACCGGCGCCCGGAACTCGGCTCGGCTCGCGGTGAAGTCCGGCACGGGCAACGCGGCGCGGTCGAGCTTGCCGCTCTCGGTCACCGGCAGCGTGTCCAGCACCATCACGGTCGCGGGCACCATATGCGGGACCAACCGCTGTTCCACGAACGTGAGGACCCCGGCCGGATCGAGGTCGACCCCGGGCTCGGGCACCACGTACCCGACCAACCGGTCACCGACAGCGGTGCCATGGTGCACGGTCGCCACGGCACGGGCGACACCGGTACAGGCCAGCAGGCCCGATTCGACCTCGCCCAACTCGATGCGGAAACCACGCAGCTTGACCTGGAAGTCGGCCCTGCCCACATAGTCCAGTTCCAGACTCCCCTCCGGTTGCCGCAACCACCGCACCAGGTCACCGGTCCGATACATGCGCTGTCCCGACTCCGCGAACGGATCGGCGACGAAACGCGCCGCCGTCAGCCCCATCCGGTTGCGGTAACCACGAGCCAGACCGGGTCCCGTGAGATACAACTCGCCCACAACACCGACGGGCACCGGCCGCAACCGGGCATCGAGCACAACCTGCCCGACCCCGCGGATCGGTTCGCCGACCGTCACCATCTCTCCCGCCACCAGCGGCGCACTGGCATCGGTCTGGATCGTGGCCTCCGCCGGACCGTAGGTGTTGAACAATCTGCGGTCCGGCGCCCACCGCGACACCAGGTCGGTCGAGGGCGCTTCGCCGCCGACCACGACGGTCTCGAGGTGCTCCAGCCCGGCCGGATCGACCGTCGCCAAGGCCGTTGGCGTGAGCGCGGCATGGGTGACGCGCTGGCTCGATAGGATCCGCGCCAGCTCGTTGCCGCCGTAGACGGTCGGCGGTGCGATGACCAGCCGGCCACCCGATGCGAACGCCCACAGCAGTTCCAGCACCGCCGCATCGAAACTGGGGGACGCGACATGCAGGACACCCGCGTCCGGCCCGATGCCGAATCGTGAACATTGTTCTGTCACCAGGTTCGCCAGGCCCTGGTGCGTGACGACCACGCCCTTGGGCACACCCGTCGAACCGGAGGTGTAGATCACGTATGCCGCCTGGTCGAGCCGAACCGGTCCGGTTCGCTCCGCGTCGGTCACCGGCGCCGCCGACAACTCCCCCGCGTCGGCCGCCTCGTCGAGGACCAACCAGTGCACCGATCCGGGGAATCGATCCCGCCACTGTGACAGGGTGATCCCCACTGTCACACCGGAATCGGTGAGCATGTGCTCGATGCGGCCGGTCGGATACTGCGGGTCCACCGGAACGAATGCCGCCCCCGACTTCGCCACCGCCCACACCGCAAGCACCGACTCGACCGACCGTGCCAACCCCACCGCGACATTCGTCTCCGGCCCCACCCCTTGATCGATCAACAACCGCGCCAACCGATTCGACTCCGCATCGAGCTCACCGTAGCTCCACTGCCGATCCTCGTACACCACCGCGACCGCCTCGGGATCGCGCTGTACCGTCGCCGCCAACAGTTCCGCAAGCGCGCGACCTGGCACCGGCGGGTTGCCCGAAACCGGTGTCAACTCACGGTATTCCGCGGGAGAGAGGAGGTTGAGCCGGGCCAGCGGCAGATCCGGGTCGGCGGCCATGACGTCGAGCACGCGCAGCACCCGCTGCAGGGTCGCGTCGACTGTGTCGTGGTCGAACAGTTCGGGAAGGTACTTGATCTTCAGATGCAGTCGCGTGTCGACGTGCGCGACCACGCCCATCGGATAGTGCGCGCCGTCCACACCCATGACGTCGACGACCCGCATGCCCGCGATATCGGTATCCGCGGTCAGCCCGAAACGATCGACCGGGTACGACTCGAACACCGTCATCGTGTCGAACACCGCTGCTGGCCCGGCCACCCGCTCGATCTCGGTGAGACCGACGAACTGGTGATCGAGCAGAGCGGTCTGCTCCGCCTGAACCCGGTCGAGCAACTGCCCCAGGCTTTCGGTGGTGCCCAGACGGACGCGCACCGGCAGCGTGTTGATGAACAGCCCGATCATCGATTCGATGCCCGCCAGCTGCGGGGACCGCCCGGACACCGCGGCACCGAAGGTCACATCGTCGCGGGAAGTCAACGAGCCCAACACAATTGCCCAAGCCAGCTGGATCACAGTGTTGAGCGTGATCCCACGCGCCCTGGCCAGGTGGTTCAGCGCTGCGGTCTGCTCCTCGGTCAAATCGCCGACCACATCGCGGGACTCGGTGTAGCGACGGCCGGGATCGGCTTGCGCCACCAGGGTCGGCCCTTCGGTGCCGTCGAACGCTCCGGCCCACGCATCGAGCGCCGCAGGCAGGTCCTGCCCGGCGATCCAGGCCAGGAAGTCCCGATAGGGACGGACCTCGGGCAGGATCGCGGCATCGCCGTCGGTGGCGTAGAGCACCAGCAGCTCCTTCAGCAGCAGCGGCGTCGACCAGCCATCGAGCAGCAGATGATGATTGGTCAGCACCAGCCGGTACTGCTGCGGTCCCGTGCTCACCAGCATCCAACGCAGCAACGGTGCACGAGCCGGATCGAACCTGGTCGCCCGATCCGCGGCAAGCAGCACCTCCCACTCGCGCTCGCGTGCACTGTCATCGAGCCCGGACAGGTCGACCTCCGACCAAGGAGCCTCGACGTCCTGCTGGACCACCTGCACCGGACCGGCACCGGTGGCGTCGAACGCGGTGCGCAGATTCGGATGCCGGTCGAGCACAACCTGCCCGGCTCGGCGCAGCCGCTCCGGATCGACCTGTCCACGCAGTTCGAGGACCAGCTGGGTCAGATAGGCGTCCACCGACTCCTCGGACACCAGCGCGTGGAACAGCAACCCCTCCTGCAACGGAGTCAACGGCCACACATCGCTCAACGTCGGATACCTGTCCTCGAGTCGCTCGATTTCGGACTGCCCGAGCCGGACCAGATCCAGATCCGACGGCGTCCGTCCCCCGCTTCCGGCATGGCGGGCATGAATCGCCAACGCAGTCAAAGCCTGGCACCACGACTCCGCCACCGCAGATACCTCGTCGGCCGTGAGCACGCCGTCGGGATACGACCAAGTCGCCCGCAACCGCTGCCCGTCCCCGTCGTCGCGGGTGCAGGCATTGATGTCGAGCACCGCCGCGACCGGCATGTCCGGGTTCTGCGCACCGGAGAGCTCGCCGCCACCCAGGTCGCCGCTGCCGGCGATCGGCAGCCAGCCGAGCGCCGGTAGCCCTTCGGGAACCCCCGTCGAGATGCGGCCCAGGTAGTTGAATGCGATCTGCGGCCTCGCCAGCGCGGCGAGTGTCGGGCCGGTGTCCTCGTTGAGGTACCGCAGCAAGCCATAGCCGATCCCGTGATCCGGGATAGCGCGATGCTGCTCCTTGACGGACTTGACCGCTGCGCCCATCGCGGGCCCACCCGCGTACGCGTCGTCGAGATCGATGCCCGACAGATCCAAACGCACCGGGAAGCCCGTGGCGAACCAGCCGACCGTCCTGGTCAGATCCGCGCCCGCGACGACGCCTTCCTCCCGACCGTGTCCTTCGAGACCGATCAGCACATCCGTCAGCTTGGCGGTCTCGGACTGTCGGTCGCGCCGCCACTTCGTCACGGCGACCGCCAGCGCGGCCAGCAGCCCGTCGCCCACCCCGCCGTGGAATCTGGCGGGCACGTTGGTCAATAGCGCCTCGGTCACCTCGGGAGACAGCTCGACCTCGACCGTGCGGGCGGCGGCGGCCACATCGATCGCGGGGTCCAGGGGCCGCGACCCGATCATCGGATCGGGCCCGTCGGCCATCGCTCGCCACAGGTCGAGCTCGGCGGTGCGCTCCTCGCTGTGGGCCGCCTCGACCAGCCCATGTGCCCATCTGCGCATGGTTGTACCGACCGGGGCGAGCTCGGGCGGCTCGCCGGATTCGATCCGCGCCCACGCGAGCACGAGGTCGGGCACCAGCACGCGCCAGGAAACCCCGTCGATCGCGGAATGATGCACCAGCACAAGGGCCCTGCCCGGTTCCGCCGGGTCCACCGGATCGAACCAGACCACCTGCAGCACGATCCCGGCACCCGGATCGAGCCGGTCCGCGGCGGCCGTCAACTCCGCCGCCGCCAACGTTCGGAACTCGCTGCTTTCCGGCGTCGCGTCCATCGGCACCCGGTGGATCAGGTCATCGGCGCGAATCATGCCGACCGGCAGCGCTTCCCACGTCCAGCGCCCGTCGTCGTCTCGAGACAGCCGTGCGCGCAGCATGTCGTGCCGATCGAGCACCGCCTGCACCGTGCTCGCCATCCGCGGCTGGTCGATCCCGATCGGCAGACCGAGCAGCATCGACTGCGAGAAGCGGCCGAAACCCGACGCGGACCGCTCGAGCATCCAGTGCATGATCGGCGTCAGCGGCAGCGGTCCCACACCCCCGCCGGGCAGTTCCTCCGGCAAGGCGACAGCCGTGCGGTCGTGCACGGCGACCTGGGCGAGTCCAGCGACGGTCTTGCGTTCGAACACATCCCGTGCCGAGAACGCCACACCGGCTGCCCTGGCCCGAGTCACCAACTGGATCGACATGATGCTGTCGCCGCCCAGGGCGAAAAACGAATCGTCCAAACCGACCGCTTCAGTGCCGAGAATGTCGGCGAACGCTTGCGCGATGATGTGTTCGATCGGTGTGTGCGGCGCTCGGAATGGTTTGTCGGCAAGGAAGACCGGATCCGGCAGCGCCTTTCGGTCGAGTTTGCCGACCGGTGTCAGTGGGATACGGTCCAACACCATGATCGCAGACGGCACCATATACGACGGCAACCGGTCGGACAGGTAATCGACCACCAACGCAGTATCGATCGACTGCCCCGGAGCGGCAACAACATAGGAGACCAGCGACTGGGTACCCGCATCGTTACGATGACCGACAGTCACCGCGTAGGCCACGGTGACATGGGCAGCCAGAGCAGTATCGATCTCACCGAGTTCGATACGCAGACCACGAATCTTGACCTGGAAATCGGATCGACCCAGATGCTGGATCGTACGATCACTGGTCCACCGCACGACGTCGCCGGTGCGATACATACGCTGGCCCGGAATCCACGGACACGCGACGAAACGCTCCGCCGTCGTGGCCGCTCGACGATGGTATCCACGCGCGAGTAGGTCACCCGCAACATACAACTCACCCGCCACACCCGCCGGTACAGGCTGCAGCCGTTGATCGAGTACCCAGATCGAGGCACCGCAGACCGGGCGCCCGATGGTCACCAGCTCGTCTGCCGTCATGGGGGAGGTCAGCGTCGCGGCAATGGTGGTTTCGGTTGGCCCGTATTCGTTGAGCACTGTGCGGTTGTCGGCCCAGCGTTGGACCAATTCGGTGCCGTAGTCCTCGCCGCCGACCATCAGATACTTCAGATCCGGTAGCGGCCAACGGGTGTGGTCGATGGTGGACAACGCCGAGGGAGTGATCAGGACGTGGCTGACATGCTCGCGATCGAGCAGGGCGGCGAGCTCGTCGCCGCCGTAGACATCAGTGGGTGCGATGACCATGGCCGCGCCGCCGAGCAGCGGCAGGACCGTTTCCAGTACCGAGACATCGAAGCTGGGTGACGCCAAATGCAGTGTGCGGGACGTAGATTCGACGCCCATGGAGACGCGGTGTGTCGCTGCGAAGTTGCCGAGGCCGCGGTGGGTGACCGCAACGCCCTTGGGCAGCCCGGTCGATCCGGAGGTGTAGATGACATAGGCGATATCGTCGATCCGCAGTGGACGTACCCGGTCGCTGTCGGTGACGGACCGATTCGCGTCTGCGTCCAGGTTGTCGTCGGCTGAGTCGAGGTCGTCCGATATAAGCCAGCCGATGCTGTCGGGTAGTTGTGCTCGTACGGAATTCACGGTCAGACCGGTCGTTGCTTTCGCATCGGTCATCATGTGGATGATGCGTTCCGCGGGATGGGTCGGATCGATCGGCAAGAACGCCGCCCCCGTTTTGGCGACCGCCCACACCGCGAGAACAGAATCCGACGAACGCGGAATACCGATCGCGACAACATCTTCCGGCCCGATACCCCGCCGAATCAGCAACCGCGCCAACCGATTGGAACGTTCGTCCAACTCACGATAACTCAACCGCTGTCCGTCGAACACGATCGCAGTGGCATCGGGATCGAACGCCACCGCCGCACCCATCAGACCGGGCAACGTGGCCGGTGCCGCCGCAGGAGCACCGGAACGGGTCACCAGATCAGCTCGCTCGGCAGGCTCGAGCACATCGATCGACCCGACCGCAACGGTCGCGTCGGCGGCTATCGACTCCAGGATCCGAATCCACCGACGCGCAACCGAATCGACCGTGGCGGCGTCGAACAGGTCGGTGGCGTAGGTGACCGCGACGGTCATATCGCCGCTGTCGCGATCCTCCGACAGGATGAATTGCAGATCGAACCGGGAGACCTCATTGGGCAGATCGACCACCGACAGCTCGAGCTCGGGGAGTCGCAGTGTTACCGGTTCCAGGTTCTGGAACGCCAGCATCACCTGGAACAGCGGGTGCCGTGCCTGGGATCGCTGTACACCGAGTTTGTCCACTACCTGCTCGAATGGAACGTCGGCGTGTTCGAAGGCGTCCAGATCGGCTTGTTTGACCCGGCCGAGCAGGTCGGTGAACGATTCATCGAGATCGATCTCGGTGCGCAACACCAGAGTGTTGACGAACATGCCGATCATGTCGTCGAGTGCGGCCACACCGCGCCCGGCGATCGGTGTGCCGATCGGAATGTCGGTGGTGCCACTCAACCGGGCGAGCAGGACCGCCAACGCGCCATGGATCGCCATGAACAGCGACGAATTATGTTGGCGCGCAAACTGTTCCAATGCCCGTATCAAATCGGCAGGCACCGAGTAGTTGACAGTAGCGCCGCGATTCGACATCACCACCGGTCGCGGCCGATCGAATGGCAGGCGCAGTTCCTCGGCAACGCCGTCAAGAGCCTCGGTCCAGTATCGGATCTGCTGGGCAGACAGCGATTCCGGATCATCGGGCGCGCCGAGGGTGGCCTGTTGCCACAGTGCGTAGTCCGCGTACTGGACCGGCAACGGCGTCCACGCCGGGGCGCCACCGCGGATCCGCGCGGCATAAGCAGTCGCCACATCACGGGCCAGCGGCGTCAGGGAGAATCCATCCGCGGCGATGTGGTGCACCACGACGGCAAGGACGTGTTCCGGTTCCTCGCCACCGCTGACGCGGAACAATCGGGCACGCGCAGGCGCCTGTGTGCTCACATCGAAGCCTTCGGTGACGAATTCGGTTACCGCCGAGACCAACTCGTCCGGTACGACCGGCACCACCACCAGCTCGCGGTCCACATTCTCGACCGGCTCGATCTGTTGGATCAGCATGCCGTCGTGATCCAGGTACCGCGTTCGCAACGACTCGTGCCTACCCAGCACGTCGAGGACCGCCGAGTGCAGGGCGTCGATGTTCAATTCGCCGCGCAGCCGGATAGCGATCGGCATGTTGTACGCACCCGATGCGGTGTCGTACTGGTTGAAGAACCACATCCGTTGTTGGGCCGGCGCCAACGGCACAAGATCGGGGCGCGGCCCGGCGACCAGTGGCGGGCGGCGGCGTCCCGTGCCGGCATGCTGGTCGATGCGGCTGGCCAGTTCTGCGACCGTGGACGCCTCGAACAACAGCCGCACCGGAATCTCGGCATCCAAGGCGGTCCCGAGCCGCGCCGCGACGCGGGTCGCGACCAAGCTGTCGCCGCCCAGGGCGAAAAACGAGTCATCGAGACCGATGGTGTCGATACCCAATACGTCGATGAACGCTCGAGCGATCGTGTGTTCGGTCGGTGTCTGCGGTGCCCGGAAGGGTTTGGTGTCGGTGAATACCGGCTTGGGTAGTGCTTTTCGGTCGAGTTTGCCCACCGGTGTCAGTGGGATACGGTCCAACACCATGATCGCAGACGGCACCATATACGACGGCAACCGGTCGGACAGGTAATCGACCACCAACGCAGTATCGATCGACTGCCCCGGAGCGGCAACAACATAGGAGACCAGCGACTGGGTACCCGCATCGTTACGATGACCGACAGTCACCGCGTAGGCCACGGTGACATGGGCAGCCAGAGCAGTATCGATCTCACCGAGTTCGATACGCAGACCACGAATCTTGACCTGGAAATCGGATCGACCCAGATGCTGGATCGTACGATCACTGGTCCACCGCACGACGTCGCCGGTGCGATACATACGCTGGCCCGGAATCCACGGACACGCGACGAAACGCTCCGCCGTCGTGGCCGCTCGACGATGGTATCCACGCGCGAGTAGGTCACCCGCAACATACAACTCACCCGCCACACCCGCCGGTACAGGCTGCAGCCGTTGATCGAGTACCCAGATCGAGGCACCGCAGACCGGGCGCCCGATGGTCACCAGCTCGTCTGCCGTCATGGGGGAGGTCAGCGTCGCGGCAATGGTGGTTTCGGTTGGCCCGTATTCGTTGAGCACTGTGCGGTTGTCGGCCCAGCGTTGGACCAATTCGGTGCCGTAGTCCTCGCCGCCGACCATCAGATACTTCAGATCCGGTAGCGGCCAACGGGTGTGGTCGATGGTGGACAACGCCGAGGGAGTGATCAGGACGTGGCTGACATGCTCGCGATCGAGCAGGGCGGCGAGCTCGTCGCCGCCGTAGACATCAGTGGGTGCGATGACCATGGCCGCGCCGCCGAGCAGCGGCAGGACCGTTTCCAGTACCGAGACATCGAAGCTGGGTGACGCCAAATGCAGTGTGCGGGACGTAGATTCGACGCCCATGGAGACGCGGTGTGTCGCTGCGAAGTTGCCGAGGCCGCGGTGGGTGACCGCAACGCCCTTGGGCAGCCCGGTCGATCCGGAGGTGTAGATGACATAGGCGATATCGTCGATCCGCAGTGGACGTACCCGGTCGCTGTCGGTGACGGACCGATTCGCGTCTGCGTCCAGGTTGTCGTCGGCTGAGTCGAGGTCGTCCGATATAAGCCAGCCGATGCTGTCGGGTAGTTGTGCTCGTACGGAATTCACGGTCAGACCGGTCGTTGCTTTCGCATCGGTCATCATGTGGATGATGCGTTCCGCGGGATGGGTCGGATCGATCGGCAAGAACGCCGCCCCCGTTTTGGCGACCGCCCACACCGCGAGAACAGAATCCGACGAACGCGGAATACCGATCGCGACAACATCTTCCGGCCCGATACCCCGCCGAATCAGCAACCGCGCCAACCGATTGGAACGTTCGTCCAACTCACGATAACTCAACCGCTGTCCGTCGAACACGATCGCAGTGGCATCGGGATCGAACGCCACCGCCGCACCCATCAGACCGGGCAACGTGGCCGGTGCCGCCGCAGGAGCACCGGAACGGGTCACCAGATCAGCTCGCTCGGCAGGCTCGAGCACATCGATCGACCCGACCGCAACACTGGGATCAGTGGCGATCGATTCCAAAATCCGAATCCACCGCTGCGCAACCGAATCGACCGTGGCGGCGTCGAACAGGTCGGTGGCGTAGGTGACCGCGACGGTCATATCGCCGCTGTCATGGTCCTCCGACAGGATGAATTGCAGGTCGAGCCCAGGCGTTTCGCCGCTCGAGTCGACCATCGGCGGCTCGAGATCGGGCAGGGCCGACCCCACCGGCTCTTGATTCCGCAACGCCAACAGCACCTGGAACAGCGGATGCCTGGATTGGGACCGCTGCGGCGCCAACTGGTCCACCACCTGCTCGAACGGCACATCGGCGTGCTCGAACGCGTCCACATCGACTTGTTCGATCCGGCCGAGCAGTTCGGTGAACGATTCAGCGGGATCGATCTCGGTGCGCAGCACAACGCGCGCCGCGGTACCGTCCCCGGCGATCGGTGTGCCGATCGGAATGTCGGTGGTGCCGCTCAACCGAGCGAGCAGGACCGCCAGCGTGCCATGGATGACGGTGAACGGCGACGAACTATGCTGCTGGGCAAACCCTTCCACCGTCCGAACCAACTCGGCAGGCAGCGCGTAGTTCGCCATGGCCGCTCGATTCGACGACACCACCGGCCGCGGCCGGTCGAACGGCAGCGGAAGGTTCTCGGGCAGATCCGCGAGTGTTTCCCGCCAGAATGCCAGATTCTCACGGCGGCGGCGGATCCGAGCGCCTTCGCCAGCGCTTTCGGGGTGAACCTGCGCGAGCGCAGTGTCCGGCGCCGCGGCGAATGCGTCGAGGAACTCCTCGAACCTCGTGCAGTGCGCCGAGAGTTCGGAGTCGGTATAGAGGTTGGGATTGGCCAGGAGGTGCAGGATCGTCCGCGGCGGCTCCCCGGTCTGATACAGATCGATCAGCAGATCATCGACCGGCCCCGAACTGAGGATATGGAACTCCCCGGGCACCGATCCGAACCGGATCTCCTGGCGGAAGAACATCACATTCACCACCGGACCCGCGAAGCGCCGCAGTCCGCCGTTGTATCCGACGGCGGTACGGATGTCGGTCAGGCCGCACCGCTGGTGCCGCAACGCCCCGATCAGATCGGACTGCACCCGACGCGTCACCGTCGCGACGGTGTCGCCCGCATCGAGGGCGAGCGGAAGCGGAGCGACATTGACGAACATCCCGCCGGACCGCCGCAGTACCGCGTTCGTGCGACCGGAAACGGGAATGTTGACCATGACGTCGTCTCGGCCGGTCATCCGGGCCAGATAGCAGCCGAATGCGGCGATCACCACCGCGGCCGGGCTCGCGTCCAACGCTTTCGCGGCACGTTCGATCCGGTCCACCGTCGTCGGCGACAGCTCGGCCTTCGCGACTGTACTGTTCGCACACGCGGGTGCTTGCCCGTCGACCAGACTGGACTCGTCCCCGACATCGGCGAGTCTGTTCACCCAATATTCCTGGTCGTCGGTGAACCGCTTCGACTCCCGATAGTTTCGGTCGGCGTCGTAGAGCGCGCGTACGTCCGCCGCCCGGTTCGGCTCCGCCGCCCGTCCCTCCACGGCCGCCGCGTACAGCGCGGCGATCCGGTTGATGATCATCATGCCGGCGTAACCGTCCAGCGCGACGTGGTGGATTCTGCTGTACAGCAGGTAGTGCTGCTCCCCGACCTGGACGATCGCCGTTCCCACCAAGCGGTCTCTGGTCATCTCTAGCGGAGTGGTGTACTCCCGATGCATCCACTCCAAGCCCGCCGCGACGGGATCCGGTGCACCGCGCATATCGATCACCGGCGCCGGCGACTCGAGCGACGGGTCGAACACCTGATACGGCTCGCCGTCGACCTCTACCAGCCGCAGGTATCCGGACTGGAACTCGTGGCCTGCTCGAATCGACACCTCGCGCAGCAGATCGACGTCGAGATCTCCACGCAACTCGATGTACTGTGCCTCGGATATCGGCACATCCGGACTCAATTTCTGTGCCAGCCACAACCCCCGCTGCCCGGCCGACAGCGGCACTTGCTGCATTGCTGACGCGTCGGGCTCGGTATCGACGCTCGATCCCCGCTCGGGATGAAACTGCGGTCGCGAAACGGTCATTTGGCCTCCTTCAGCGCCGACCACAGCCAGTCCGAGTCGAATGATGTGCGTGTGCGTGCGCGGCGTTCGGAATTCGACGGCGAAATATTCACCGAATTCATCAAGGCAATTGGCGGCATACATGACTATCGCGGGATCCCGCCGGTGCGTATCAGATGTCGAATGGAAACCGCTGTCCCGCAGAGGCCTTCACCCCCGTGTCATCGACTGAATACGCTTACTTTCAACGACTTTCGTCTTGTATATAGTCAACCGAATCGCGTTCTCGAATTTCACAAATCGGCATAATTCACCCAGGGCCGTTAACGCATGACATTCGTATCGCGATTCTCGAATTCTCGCCCGAACCCGCTAACTGTTCAGCGCGGTCCACCACTGCTCTATCCGCCGGTGCCCCATCGCCCGTGGCGTCGTTCGCGCCAAGGCCACACCGGGGTAGCGGTGGTGTCGCGCCAGCATCTTCCCCCACGCCGCCTCATCAGTCGGGGTATAGATCCGCATCCACGCATACGGAACCGACGGCAAACCCTTCTCGTCAAGAAAATCTCCAACTCCCCCATCACCAAATTGCGAATCCGCTTCGTCCGACTCGCCGGAACCGCCACATCATTACGAGCCCACGAGGAAGCGAAACTCTCACTCTCCGAATGGACTGAGCACCACCCCCGGCGATTCCAGATAATACAGAATCACCTGAAGTTCTTCCAGCAGAGTGATTCCCGCGTGTGCGGTCGGCACTTCACCGCCGCGGCGGTGAAGCATTCCTCTGACCATTTCCATCACCGGGTGGGTGGCGATGGGGGGCGAGCACATCGGCTGGCCTGCATTTCTCAGTCGCGTGCGGGTGCGGCAACCCCCCGCAGCTCGAGCACACCGTGCTCGGGACCGAACCCCAGCGCACGGGTGCGCGCGATGGACTCGTCCAGACGCCGCGCCACCGGGTCGGGCAGGGCCGCTGGTCGGCGCGTCGCCAAATCGACATTCACACTGAGGAACTCGAATGAATTGGCGATCTCACCGGCGGTGCGATTGACGAGATAGGAGATGCCGTGCACGGCCTTGTCGGTGCGGCCCAGATCGCAGAGGTGTACCGAAACCTCCTGTCCCACCAGGACTTCCCGGTAATAGGTGAGGTGCTGCTCGCTGGCGAACAGCCCGAACCCGGAGATCTCGCCGAAGCCGAGCCGATGGTGCAATTGCCACATCGCCTCACCGTGCAACTGGAAGTAGCGCAGCACGTTCATGTGCTGGTTGCGGTCCTCGAATTCCGGCGGGACCAGCCGGGTGAACGCGGTTCGCAGCGCGAGTACCTCGGTGAGTTCCGGTTCGACTGCCTTCATGCTCGCCCTCTTCACCTGTCCGGATCTACCGTGCACCAGCCCGGATCGCTTTCCGGTAACGCTCCGACAGCGCCGGCGGGAAGCCCAGATCACCTTCGATCACCCGGATCGCCAACGGCGCGGCGAGCGATTGCAGTCGCTCGCATCCGGCCGCACCGATCGCCTCGTACGGATAGATCGCCAAGTCGTCGGTGCGGTTCTCGATCGCCTGGCGCCGCGCGGCGCCGTGCCCGCTCAATGCGATCTCATCGCGCGTAAGCCAGCCGCGCTCACGCAACCCCTGTACGCCCGCGGCCCACTCTTGTTCACTCCAGGATCGGCTCATACGCAGGACTTCCGGGGCGATCTCCCCCGTTGCGCTGTGCGTGATCAAAGCCTCGATGCCGCTCAGCCCCTCGGTCAGCAGCAGGGCGACATGGCCGTCGCCGCGGAACTCCCGCAGCAAGGACTGCGCATGCCACAGCACCAGATGCGGTTCGTCCGGCCAGGGCAGTGCCGCGTGGGCCCCGAATAACGGCCGTCCGTGCAGTCGCTCGCAGGCCCGCTCGGCGGCCCGCCTGGCCAGGTCGGCGGCCTCACGCACCTCCGCGCCGACGACGTCGTCACCCCACGCCTGCCGCAGTGATCGGTCGACTGCCTTCAGCCGCGCGCGCAGAATGTCCCCGGGAGCCGCGATCTCCCACGCGGCCGGCAGGACCGCGCGTACCGCGGCCGGGTTGAAGTTGAAGAAGGCGCCGATGGTGACCTCGGCGGGGACCGGGCCGAAGGCAGCGGACCGCGACGCGAAATACATCATTCGGGGATCGGTGATGCCGAGTTCGCGATACACCTCGGGACCGTGCGGGGTGAAGTAGATCATCCCGTGCACCGGTTCGAGGGCACGGAAGGTCAGCCGGGCATCCTGCGGGGAAATCTTGCTCACGAGATCGCTCCGATATCTCATCACGATGGAGAGGCCGACTCTGCTTGTGGCCATGCATCACTCGGATCATTCGCCACCGAACGTGACGAGCGTCATTACATGGTTACCCGAATCCGATGTCAACTTCAAGCCTTCGGATACGGAGCGACACCACCCTGTGGCGGCGATATGGAGCTGACCGGCCTACTTGCGCGCGCCCACGATCCGGAGTGCGAGATCGACGTAGTAGTCGCCGATATCCTCGGGCGACATCGGACCGTCCTCCCGATACCAGCGGGCGAGATCGATGCCGAGCGACAAAAGTGCGACCGCCGCCATGTGCGGGTTCGGATTGTCGAACGCGCCGGCCGTGACACCGCGTTCGATCAACTGGCGCATCTCCGCATCGATGACGTGCCGGATGGCTTTGATCTCCCGCTGATGCTCCGGGTTGAGCGCGGCCAGTTCGTAATTGATCACCCGGGCCACAGTGTGCGCCCGCGCGTGATGGATGGCGAAGTCCCGCATGACCGCGATCAACTGCTCTACCGGATCGTTCGAGGAGGCCATGGCGACCCGGATGCGGTCCAGCGTGTTCTGGTGCCCGCTGCGCGAAACCTGATAGAGCAGTTCCTCCTTTGAGCGGTGGTGCACATAGATGGCCGCCGTGCTCATGCCCGCGATCGAGGTGATGTCACGGGTGGTGGAGCCATGGAAGCCCCGCTCGGCGAAGGCGGCCACGGCGGCCTCCAATAGCCGAGCCCGCGTCTCGTCCGCGCGCGAGCGATCCTCTGATCCGGTCACTCGAACAGTGTGGCATCCGATCATTGAAAATCTCCTGGCGGTCCACCCGATATGGATTGCGTCGACTGAGAATCCCCCGCTCACACCATGATCCACATATTGAATCTGAACTCGGATTCAATTACGCTCGGTCCGCAGACGAAGCGGAAGGGGATTTCCATGATCAGCCCGACACCCCCATCGGCCGAGCACGGCCGAGCAGCGACCGCGCTGCTGTTCGACTTCGGCGGTGTCCTGACCTCCAGCATGTTCGGCGCATCCCTCGGTTGCGATCCCGGGCTGCCGTTACGCCTGATCAGCAAGGATCCCACGGCACGAGCCCTGCTGGTCGAACACCAGGAGGGGCGTTCCGCGCCGCAGACCACCGTGATGGTGGACAACCCGAGGCAGCATATCGACGCCGCCGAGCGGGTGGGGCGCACCGGCGTCCCGCATCGCGAGCCATCCGCCACCGCCGCGCTGTGTGGCGCACCGACCAACGAAAGGGCAATGCCGTGAGCCCGATCCTCCAGGAGTCCACCGATACCGTCTTGGCCGAGAAACGCGGCCCGGTGCTGATCCTGACCCTTAATCGGCCGGACCGACTCAATGCCTGGAACGACACGCTCGAACAGCGCTACTTCGAACTACTGGACGAGGCGGACAACGATCCCGGGGTCCGGGCCATTGTCGTCACCGGAGCGGGACGCGGATTCTGCGCCGGTGCCGATATGGCGGACCTGCGGCAGGTCAGCACCGCTGACGCCGCGAATCTCGAACTGCCCCAGCGAAACCGGCCCCGCGAGTTCCCACTGTCGGTCCGCAAGCCCCTGATCGCTGCGATCAACGGCGCGGCGGCCGGTCTCGGACTCGTGGAGGCGCTGTACTGCGATCTGCGGTTCAGCGCCCCGGACGCCAAGTTCACCACGGCGTTCGTACGCCGGGGGCTGATCGCCGAGTACGGCATCGCCTGGCTGCTCCCCCGCCTCATCGGCCGCGGACGCGCAATGGACCTACTGCTGTCCGGCCGCGTAATTCGCGGCGAGGAGGCGCACGCGATGGGACTCGTCGACCGAATCTGCCCGCCGCAGACGCTGCTGGACGAGGCGGTCGCCTACGCGACCGAGCTGGCGAACCACTGCTCCCCCACCTCGATGAGCCTGGTCAAAAGCCAGATCAATCAGGCCATGGACTCGAATTTCGCGACGGCGATCGCAGTCGCCGACGATCTCATGCTGTCGTCGTTCGGCCACCCGGACTCGACCGAGGGTGTGATGAGCTATCTCGAACACCGTGCGCCCGCCTTCGCCCCGCTGGGGCCGATCGCTACCGACCTGAAATGACAAGAGGCCCCGCCGCATTCAGCGCGGGGCCCCTCGTTTTTCCGCTCAGAGCGCGAGCACCAGTTTTCCGGTGTTTCCACCGCTGAACAGCATGTTCAAGGTCTCACCGAACCGGGTGACCCCACCCTCGACCACGTGTTCGCGGCTCTTCAGCTTCCCCTCTGCCACCCACTGCCCGATCTGCGCGACCGCTTCGCCGTAGCGGTCGGCGTAGTCGAAGACCACGAATCCGGTCATGCTGGCGCGGAAGACCAACAGCGACATGTAGCGTGACGGCCCGGGCCGCAGTGTCTCGTCGTTGTACGCCGAGATCGCCCCGCACAGCACGACGCGAGCACCGCGGCGGAGATTGGCGAGCGCGGCATCCAGAATTTCCCCGCCCACATTGTCGAAGTAGACGTCGATCCCCTTCGGCGCGAGCGCACGCAAACGCTGCAGGACGTCTTCGCTGCGATAATCGATAGCCGCGTCGAAACCGAGTTCCTCGGTGAGTAAACGGCACTTCTCCGGCCCACCGGCGATCCCGATCACGTTCGCGCCCTTGGCTTTCGCGATTTGACCGACCACGCTGCCGACGGCCCCGGCCGCGGCCGACACCACCACGGTCTCACCCTCCCGCAGCTTCCCGACCTCCAGCAGGCCGAAATACGCTGTCATGCCGGGCATTCCGAGCGCACCCAGCCAGGTGGGGCCGGGCGCGATACTCAGGTCCACCTTCTGGACGCCCTTGCCGTCGCTGATCGCGTATTCGGCAACCCCGAAGGCGCCGCTCACGGTGTCGCCGGCGACGAAGTCCGGGTGCTGCGACTCGACCACGGTGGCGATATCCAGTGAGCGCATCACCTCACCGAGCCCGACCGGCGGCACATACGAGCGCACGTCGTTGAGCCAGCCGCGCATGGCCGGGTCGAGGGAGATGAAGTCGACCTTCACCAGAATCTGCCCAGCGGACAGCGCGGGCAGCTCCTCGGTCGTCACGTTCCAGGTGTCGGCGTCGGGAAGTCCGGACGGCCGCCGCGCCAGCCGTACCTGCTGAGTTTTCGTCATTGAGAGACCTCTTCTTTCAGAGCGTTTCAGAGTGCGCCCTGCTCGGGATCACCGATCGGCAGCGGATCGAAGACCAGCACCTCCGGCGGTGCGGCGAGGGCGTCGGCCAAAGCCGCGCCGACCTCGGCCAGCGCCGCGCCCTGGCCGTGTGCGCGCAGCGCTTCCTTTGACGCCCACTTCTCGATCATCACGAAATGTTCGGGCTTGTTGCGCTGCCGGTGCAGCGCGTACCGCAGACAGCCGGGCTCGGCGTGCACGGCGGGGGCCGCCGCGCGCAGGGTCTTCTCGACCAGTTCCTCCTGGCCGGGCTTGGCGATCATGGTCGCCACCACGATATAGGGATCAGCCACGGGATCCTCCTCGGAAATTGGGTAGATGGATGAATTCAGTTGCCGCCCAGCCGAAGATCGATGAGCTCGGCGAGCGCCGACCGGTGCCGGCCGGGACTGCCGAGACCGAGCTGATCGGCCTTGGCGCGCTTGAGATACAGATGCACCGGATACTCCCAGGTCATGCCGATGCCGCCATGGAGTTGGACGGCCTCCTCGGCGGCCGTGACCGCGACATCCGCGCAGTAGGCCGCCGCGACCGCGGTACCGATGCCCACGTCGGGATCGGCGGCCGCGATGGCTGCCGCCGCATACCGTGCGGTGGCCGCCGCGGTCTCGACCTCGACGTAGAGGTCGGCCAGTCGATGCTTGAGCGCCTGGAAGCCGCCCACGACACGGCCGAACTGGCGGCGCAGCTTCAGATAGTCGACCGCCGTCTCCAGACACCACGCGGCGACGCCCGCTTGTTCCGACGCCAACAGTGCCGCGCCGATCGTCAAGCCTGCCTGCAGGGCTGCGACCCCTGAGCACGCCGGGACGACAACCCGGCCCGGAACGGATTCGACGACGATATCGGCGAGCTGGCGGGTCATGTCCAGCGATATCACCGGCGTGACCGACGCCGCGGCCGCGGAAATCGCGTGAATCTCTGTGCCGGTATCGGTTTCGACCGCGGCCAGCAGCACATCGGCGTCGAGAACGCCCGCGACGCTCGACACGCGACCCGACAACCGCCCGTCGGCATCCTTCCAGAAGGATGGAACTCCGCTCGCTGAGGCGGCCGTGAACGGTGCGAGCAGCGCCGCGGTCACCTCCCCCGCGGCGAGCTGACCGACCAGCTCGGAATCACCGGCGAGCAGCACCGTCGCAGCGATGACACTGCTGGTGAGAAAGGGAACGGGCGCGACGAACCGCCCGAGTTCTTCGAGCACGACCGCGGCGTCGCGGGCACAACCCCCAGCGCCACCGCGCTCTTCGGGCACGAGCAGTCCGGCGAGTTCGAGATCGCCGGCCAGGGCCTTCCACAGTCGCGTGGTGAGTGTGCGGTCGCCGTCGTAGACGCCCGCCACCGTACCCGGACCGCAGTTGGCCTCGAGCAGATCGCGTACGGTCCGACGCAGCGCGATCTCGGTGTCGGTGTCGAGCAGGAGGATGTCCTCACTCATCGGGCCAAGTCCTTCCAGGCGATATCCTTGTCCGCGCGCGGTTCCACCGGCAGGCCCAGGACCCGCTCAGCGACGATGTTCCGCAGGATTTCCGAGGTTCCGCCCTCGATCGAATTGCCTTTGGCGCGCAGATAGCGGTAGCCAGCGCTGCGCCCGGCGAAGTCGACCCGCTCGGTCCGCTTCATGGTCCAGTCGTCGTAGCGCAGACCATCCTCACCGAGGATCTCCAGTTCGAGACCGGACAGCTGTTGATTGGAACGAGCGAAAGACAGCTTGAGCGCGGAACTTTCGGGTCCCGGCTGCCCGCCGGAGACCTGCTGGCGCAGCCTGGTGGCGGCCAGGCGTCCGGCTTCGGCCTCCACCCAGAGTCGCAGCAGCCGATCGTGCAGTTCGGGGGTGTGCTTGTCCGGATTGTTGCGCCAGGTGTGCGCCACGGCTCCCAGGACGCCACTTTCGCGCGGGACAGCTCGCCCGCCGATCGAGACCCGCTCATTGTTGAGCGTCGTGGTGGCAACGCGCCAACCCTCCCCCTCCTTGCCCAGGCGGTGGGCGTCGGGGATGCGCACATCGGTCAGAAAGACCTCGTTGAACTCCGCTTCGCCGGTGATCTGGCGCAGCGGCCGCACCTCGACACCCGGGTCCGTCATATCGCAGATGAAGTAGGTCAGTCCGGAATGCTTGGGACGGCTCGGATCGGTGCGCGCTACCAGGATCGCCAGCTGCGCCTTGTGCGCGACCGAGGTCCACACCTTCTGCCCGTTGACAATCCAGTCCTCGCCGTCGCGGACGGCCCGGGTGCCGACCGCCGCCAGATCCGATCCGGCCCCCGGCTCGCTGAACAGCTGGCACCAGATCTCTTCACCGGTCCACAGCGGGCGTAGGAATCGCCGCTGCTGCTCCGGCGTGCCGTAGGCCAGGATCGTCGGTGCCGCCATGCCGAGACCGATGCCGTTGACTTCGGCGTTATTGCCCGGGGCTCCGGCCTTTTCGAACAGCTCGTCGACGAACGGCTGAAGTTCCCGGTCGACCCCGCGACCGCCCAGACCGATCGGGAAGTACACCCAGGCCAGTCCGGCATCGAAGCGGGCGCGATGGAAGGTCACCGCGTCGGTGGTGGTCGGATCGTGTTCGGCGAGTAGGGTTTCCACCCGTCCTCGCAGGTCGTCGCGAACCGAGTCGGTCATCGGTTCTCCTCCTTCACTGAGGTGATTCCGGCGCGCAGGAGGGGTTCGACCGCGTCCCCTATCTTGTCGAAGCCGGAGCCCACGGTCTGGCCGTGCAGATAGCGGTAGTGGATGCCCTCGAGGATGGCGCTGAGTTTGAATGCCGCCAGCCCGAGGTAGAACCCGAGATGCGCCAGGTCGCGGCCGCTGCGTTCGGCGTAGCGGTCCAGGATCTCGGTTTCACCGAGAAACCCGGGCGCACCGGATGCGTCACTGACACCGGGCAGGCCCAATTCGCCCAGCCGCTGATACAGCAGCAGCAAGGCCACATCGGTGAGGGGGTCACCCAAAGTGGCCATCTCCCAGTCGATGACGCCGGCAACGCGATCCCGTGCATCGACCAGGATGTTGTCGAGCCGGTAGTCTCCGTGAACGATGCCGTCCGGCGATTGTTCGGGCTGTCGCTCGGCGAGCAGTGCGTAGAGTTCATCCGCACCGGGCAGGTCCCGGGAGTAGGAGGCGTCGAGCTGCTTTTTCCAGCGATATACCTGCCGCTCCAGAAATCCGGTCGCACGGCCGAAGTCGTCGAGCCCTACTGAGACCGGGTCGACGGAGTGCAGCGCGGCCAGCGCGTCGACCATCCCGGCCGAGATGACCCGAGTCCGTTCGGGACCGACGGCCACGAGTTCGGCCGCCACCCGATAAGGCGTCCCCGCAACGTTTTCCATGAGATAGAACGGTGCGCCGAGGATGTCGTCATCCGCGCAGTGCACGTAGGTCCGCGGCACCGGGACGTCGGTACCGGCCAGCGCGCTCATCACCCGGTACTCCCGGCCCATGTCGTGCGCGGTCGCCAGCACGTGGCCGAGCGGTGGGCGGCGCAGGATCCATTCCGAGCTGCCGTCGCCGATCAGGTAGGTCAGATTGGATCTGCCACCGGCGATCAGTCGGCCGGTCAATGGGCCCGTGACGAAATCCGGCCGGGTGGCGGCAAGCCATGCCGCCAGGCGATCCAGATCCAGTCCCGGCAACTCCCTGACGTCCGAGTCGCCCATCACGGCACCAGCAGCGCGATGGACTCGGCCACGCATGCCGGTTTGGCAGCACCCTCGATCTCGACGGTCACCCGGCTGACGGCTTGGAATCCCATGCTCGCGGGCGCGAGCGAAACCAGCTCCACACCAGCCCGGACCCGCGACCCCACCGGGACCGGGGCGGGGAACCGCACCTTGTTGGCCCCGTAGTTGACTCCCATCGATAGACCCTCGACGGTGTAGACACTCGCGGTCAGCATCGGCAGCAGCGACAAGGTGAGGAAACCGTGCGCCACGGTGGTACCGAACGGACCGGCTGCCGCCTTCTCCGGGTCGACATGGATCCACTGGTGATCACCAGTGGCGTCGGCGAAGCCGTTGATCTGGTCCTGGGTCACCGTGTGCCAGTCGCTGTATCCCAGATGGGTGCCGACGGCCTTCTCCAGTTCGGGCAGGCCCTGGAAAATCTTCATCGTGTGCGATCCCCTTGTTCCGATGTCGTTGCGCGGCTAGTTCTTCGGCCCGCCGGCCACGTAGATGACCTGTCCCGAAACAAATCCCGCACCCTCGCTCACCAGGAACGACACGGTGTGCGCGATATCCTCGGGATTTCCGGCCCGCGCCATCGGGATCTGCGAGATCACAGCCTTCTTGAAGTCCTCGAAATCGACGCCCATGCGCTCGGCCGTGGCCCGGGTCATCTCGGTCTCGATGAATCCGGGCGCGACGGCATTGGCGGTGACACCGAACTTGCCGAGCTCGAAGGCCAGCGTCTTGGTGAAGCCCTGGAGTCCGGCCTTCGCCGCCGCGTAGTTGGCCTGGCCGCGATTGCCCAGCGCCGAGGTGCTGGACAGGCTGACGATCCGGCCGAAGCCTTGATCGATCATGTGGCGCTGCACCGCCTTCGAGCACAGGAACGCACCGCGCAGGTGCACGCCCATCACCGCGTCCCAGTCGTCGACGCTCATCTTGAACAGCAGGTTGTCGCGCAGGATGCCCGCATTGTTGACGAGCACGGTGGGCGCGCCGAGTTCGGCCACCACCCGCTCCACGGCTTTCGCGACGGCATTCTCATCGGACACATCCGCACCGACCGCGAGCGCCCGACCACCGGCGGCCTCGATCTCCGCGACGACCGGCTTGCACGCGGACTCGTCCAGATCGACTACGGCGACGGCCATTCCGTCCGCCGCGAGCCGCCGCGCGACCGCGGCTCCGATTCCCCGGGCCGCGCCGGTGATGACCGCTACCCGCTGTGTTTCGTTGCTCATCATGTTCTCCTGTGTGGTGTGGTTAGGACGACGGCGCGTAGACCACGCGCCCGACGGTCTTGCCGTCGGCCAGGCGCTGCACGCCATCGGCGATGTCCGCCAGGGCCAGTCGCTCGCTGACCAAGGGGCGTATCGCGCCCTCGGCGGCGAGGTGGGTCAGGGCCCGGTGGCATTCGGCGACGGCGGCCGGGTCGTGGGCGTTGTAGAGACCCCAGTGCAAGCCGACGATCGAGTAGTTCTTCACCAGCGCATGATTCAGTGCGGCGCTTTGGATTTCGCCGCCCGCGAAGCCCACCACCAGGATGCGGCCTTCGAAGGCGATGCACTTGGTCGAGCGCGCGTAGACCTCACCACCCACGGGGTCGTAGATGACATCGGCACCACGATTGTCCGTCACCTGCTTGACGACCTCGACGAAATCGGCTGTCCTGCGGTCGATGACGACGTCGGCACCGAGTTGCCTTGCGTACTCCGCCTTTTCAGCACCGCCGACGACGCCGATCACCCGTGCCCCGGCGGCCTTGCCGAGCTGGATGGCGGCGCTACCGACGCCACCGGCGGCCGCGTGCACCAGCAGGGTCTCCCCCGCTTGCAGTGCGGCGCGGCGATGCAAGCCGAACCATCCGGTCTGGTAACCGATGTACAGCGCTGCCGCTTCGGCATCGTCCAAAGTCGGTGGCGCGGGGAAGGTTTGCGCCGCCTCCATCAGGGCGTACTCGGCGAATCCGCCGTAGGGCAGCGAGGTGCCGCCGATCACGCGATCACCGATCGCGATCCCATCGACATCGTCGCCGACGGCCACGACCTCACCGCACAGCTCCACTCCCGGCGTGAACGGCAGCGGCGGCTTCACCTGATACAGGCCACGGCACATCAGGACATCGGGGAAGTTCGCCGCCGCACCGGTCACCCGGACGACCAGCTGCCGCGGACCAGGTTCCGGGCGCACCACGGTGTCGAGGCGCAAGACCTGCCCCGGCTCACCGAGTTCGTGTACGCGCCATGCCTTCATCTCGGCCAACTCACACACCGCCGGTCAGGGTGATGCCACCGTCGACGACCAGCAGTTGCCCGGTGAGCCAGGCGGCGTCGTCGGAGAGCAGGAAGGCGACCACGCTGCCGATGTCCTCGGGAACACCGAGCCGCTTGAGCGGGTAGGTCGCCGCGAGCTGCTCCTCGTGGCCTTCATAGAGGGCACTGGCGAATTTTGTCTTCACCACGGCCGGCGCGACGGCGTTCACACGCAGGTTCGGTCCGAGCTCGACCGCGAGTTCCTGGGTGATGTGAGTCAGCATCGCCTTGCTGGCTCCGTAGAAGCCGATTCCCGGCGCGGGTTTGATGCCCGCGACCGAGGAGACGTTCACGACCGCGCCGCCGTGCTCCTTCATCCACGCCTGATAGGTCTGCTGCACCCACGACAGTGCGGCCAGGCAGTTCACCTCGACGATCTTGCGGGCCGCGTCCAGGTCGAGCTCGACCATCGGACCGAAGACCGGGTTGATGCCGGTGTTGTTGACCAGCAGATCGGCGCTGCCGAAGGTGTCGATCGCCCGCTTGACCGTTTCGGCCTGATGCGCGACATCATCGGAGCGACCGGCCACCGCCAGCGCCCGCTCCGGCCCGCCCAGCACCCGTACGGCCTCGTCGAGCGCCTCCTGCTTGCGGGCGGTGATCACGACCTTCGCGCCCTCATCCACCAGACGCTGCGCGATACCCAGCCCGATACCGCGGCTGGCACCGGTGACAATGGCGGTCTTGCCTTCGAATCTGTTCACGGAGAAGTCCCTTCGGTTGTTGCTGCGGTCACGACAGCCGTTCGAGCACCATGGCCATGCCCTGGCCACCGCCGACGCACATCGTTTCCAGGCCGATCTGCTTGTCATGGAATTGCAGTGAATTGACGAGAGTGCTGGTGATCCGCGCACCGGTCATGCCGAAGGGATGACCCACGGCGATCGCACCGCCATTCACATTGAGCTTGTCGAGGTCGACCCCGAGCGCACGGGCGGACGGAATGACCTGCGCCGCAAAGGCTTCGTTGATTTCGACCAGGTCGACGTCGCCGATCGTCATGCCCGCGCGGGCCAGTGCCCGCCGCGACGCCTCGACCGGGCCCAGACCCATGATCTCGGGCGAGAGCGCACTGACACCGGTGGCGACGATGCGGGCGAGCGGAGTCAAGCCCAGCTCGGCGGCCTTGGTGTCCGACATGACCACCACGGCGGCGGCCCCGTCGTTGAGGGGGCAGCAATTGCCCGCCGTGACCGTGCCATCGGGCCGGAATACCGGCTTCAGCGCGGCGACCGAGTCGAGCGTGACGCCGGCGCGCGGGCCGTCGTCGGCGGATACGACGGTACCGTCGGGCAGGGTGATCGGCGTGATGTCGCGCTGCCAGAAGCCGTTCGTCAGGGCGATCTCGGCGAGGTTCTGGCTGCGCACCCCGAAGGCGTCCTGTTCCACGCGGGTCACCCCTTCGAGCTGAGCCACGTTCTCAGCGGTCTGCCCCATCGCGATGTAGACGTCGGGCAGCTGACCATTCTGCCGTGGATCAGCCCAAATCTGGCCTCCCGCACTGAATTTCACGGTTCGTTCGACCGCGTCGTCGAATCGCGGGTTCTGGGTGCCGGGCAGGCCATCGGCATTGCCCATGCCGTAGCGGCTCACCGTCTCGACCCCGGCCGAGATGAACACGTCGCCTTCCCCCGCCCGAATCGCGTGCAGCGCCATCCGGGTCGTCTGCAGGCTCGAGGAGCAGTAGCGGTTGACGGTGACTCCGGGCACCTGATCGAGCCCGGCCAGTACGGCGACAACGCGGCCGAGATTGAATCCGGATTCCCCGGCAGGCTGACCGCAGCCCAGTATCAGATCGTCGATCTCGGTCGGATCGAGCGCGGGTACCTTGTCCAGCGCGGCTCGCACGATCTGTGCGGCCAGATCGTCGGGTCGCATGTCCTTGAGCGAACCCTTGACGGCACGCCCGATGGGCGATCGAGCGACGGAAACGATGACGGCTTCGGGCATGGGGGCCCAACCTCCCAGCAATGAACTTACTAAGCGCTTATTTTCTTCCCACACCATGCTGGATTCGCCCCGTCCGGTCAATACCGTCAACCCGAGGTTTTGAGTGTGATATGTGGCACATTCATCACGAAAGCGCAGGTCGAGCCATGGAACTCAAAGTAATATTGAATTCGAGTTCAGATTCTGCTGGCTGCCGATCGACTCGATCCGGCGGCATTCGCCCAGAGGCGGGTAGCAGTCCGCACCATTCGGACACACCATGTACAGCGGCGCGGCGCGGGTGCGCGCGGAACCGCCTCGTCCACTACTTCGCGGTCTGCAAGAGGCCGCGTGGTAACGGCGCGTACCGGTGAGCCACCTGTCGCAGGCGGCGCCTTCGCAGCGGTACATGTCGAGCACTTCCGGGTGGGGCAGGATCAGGAATCGCTCGTCATCGATGGCGTCCAGCACGATCTCCGCGACGACATCCGGGGGGCAGGACAGCCCGGCGGAGGTCACCGCCCGGGTCGCCGCTTCGCCGAGCGCATCATCCGAATTCTCACCGGCCCGTGGCAGTTTCGTCTCCACAACCATTCGGACAACGGCAGCTCACTCGAATTCCTTTGTCGCCATGGGTAATCGACAGCCATCAGACCGAGCGCGGATGGAGTACGACTCAGTCGGACTTCAACTGCAGGCCATCGACCCAGAGCTGAGTCAGGGTATGCACCAGCTTCTCGAACGCGATGCGCTGATGCTGCACGAAGACCATGTAGGCCATGCGGCTGACCATCACCGACAGCGCCTGCGCGGCGATCATCGGATCGAGCTCCGCCCTGGCCTGGCCGGATTCCTGCAACTCACGGATCATCTTGGCATTTCGCTGCACGAATGCCTTGTTCCGTTCGATGCGCAAGCGGCGGAAGTCCTCGTTGATGAGGGCGACCTCCTCGAACACGGCCATCAGGCGCGCATTTCGCTTGTAGGAGAGCAGGTATTCACGATTGGCCGCCTCGATGAGATCTCGAGCATCGGTCACGCCGGTGCGCTTCCGGACATGCGGGTGCAGCATCTCCTCCCGCACCTGGTCGACCACCGCGGCGAAGACCTCTTCCTTGCTGTCGAAGTAGGTGTAGAAGGAGCCGGCGGCGGTGCCCGCGGCCTTGGAGATATCGGCGATCTTGGCGTCGAGGTACCCGTCGCGCTCGAAGATCTCACGCGCCGCGGTGATCAATGCGGTGCGCGTGCGCTCGCCGCGCTTCGTACGCGGGGGAACTCGACGAGGCTCGGCCTCGCTCACAACGGGTTCGGACGCCAACGCTGATCACTCACTCGCTCATCGGAACGGACTATCGATTTTGTCACCGTATCACCGCCGGCGCCGGCGGAGTTCCTTCCGCAGACCGTAATATCGCTGATCTACCTGCGCCGATAGCCCTGGATCGAGCAGCGGAAGCCGCTATGAACAAACCCCTCGAAGGTGAGCCCCGAAACCAACCCTATTACTCGATAACCGCTTTCGAGCGTTCCCTCTCTCCCACGGCGAACTTGCGTACCGCAGCATGGCATTCGGAGGTCACCTCGCCGAATCCGTTGCCACGGAGAAAACTGTCCCACGTCCTGCTCGCCTCGCTGACCGCGAGCCAACCGTTCCTCGTTGAACAGTCGACGTGGCGGTCCAGCCGTTGGCACTCGCGTCGGTTGTGCCGCTTCTGGATGCAATCGGCGGTGGGACGGTGTGGGAGCCGCGTCGACGTTGTCGCGGCTCTGGGCCGGGCCGCGGTAGTCGGCCGCCCGCAGCCTGAGCTCCGGATATAGGAATGCCACATCGAATTCCCAGAAATTGTCCGTTTGCCGTCGGGTCGCCTTGCATCCCTTCCTCGGTATGGCGCGCGAGTGATGTCGGACGGTCCCCAGACGGCCGCCATTTTCACTGCGCCGCGAAGATGTCGGCAATGTGTCAGCTCGGCGGGCCCATCGTGATTGTGCGAATCCTGTTGCGGGCCTCCTCCGCCGCCGCGCTGTCATCGCTGGCACCAACGACCTCGATGAAGGTCCTGGATCCCTGCGACAGGCAGGTGACCAGCACCGCGACCCCGGATCCGTTGAGATCACCGGCACCTCCGATGTGCGGGTCGGAGGTGAAGGTCACCGCGAGGCCGGTCTCTTGAATGGCGAATTTCGCGTCCCGGAAAGCCTCTGCTTGCGACTTGGCCCGTGTGTCCGAACCGACATGGATTGCTGGCGTTTGCACCATGATCGCCTCCTTACGAGCGTATGAATTCTGTTCTCCCGCACTGCCATCGTCCGCTGGGGCTGGATACCGAGCTAGGGTATTCTGCTACTCGATTCGCCTGTGGTTCTCGCAGTTCACGATCATGGCCGCAAAATACAGCGAAACCGTTGTCCCGGTGCCGGATGAACCGGCGGTTTCTACCGGAATTCGGGTCGGGAATTCGACAAGATGCGCCGAGGATGCGGCCGGCTCATGCGCGGCGGCGGGCCGTGCGGTCGAAGGTTGCTCGCGCCGCGGTTCGTCGGCGAAGGGATCAGCGGCCGATCGATCGCGCTCTCAACACGGCGAGCACCTGTTGAGTCTTGGTTTCGCCGGTCTCGATCTGCAGACCATGTCGACGTACTGCGGTCTCGAATCTGCGTTGTCGGTCGATGGCGCGGTTTCGTACTTCGGCGTGTGACTCACTGTGTTCGGGAGTGACTCTCAGTGACAACTCGAGCAGATCCAGGCCCGCGATCCTCCAGCGTTCGGCATCGACCTCCAGATCCCCTACACGCACCTGCGTCCACTTGGTCGACGAGATGGGCCCCATGGCCGTCAGGCGGTCAACCGCTACGCCCGGTGGTGTGCAGCTCACCAGGAACTGGCGTTGGGACGTGTCCAGGACGGTGGTGACGTCGGCACCGAGGATCGTGGCGTCGTGCAGGGATCCGGCCGGTCGCTGACTGACAGCAGAGGCCGACAGCGCCCGGCGGTCCGAGTTCCAGTCCTCTTCGATGCGATACCGCAGGGCATCGTTGGTGAAGGAGGTCCGCCATCTGCCGACCAGTTGCGATTGCAGACAGGGGCGCAGTTTGACGGTGATGTCGTCGTTCTCGCCGCTGCGTAGTCGGATCACGATCCGGCTCGACAGCAATGTCGGCGCTGGGTCGGGACCGGCGGGGCGGGGCTCGGCGAACCAGATACGACGGTCGATCGCCGCACGGCCCGTACACCCCAGGCAGGTCAGTGCGTCCGCGACGTCCCCGTCGAGATTGACCTTGATTTCGATCGGAGTGATCACCTGGACGCCCTTCCTGTTGCTTGCTTGCGGGTGCCGCCCGCTCTCGGGTAGCACCACCGAAGACAGAGTCGCCCACCCCTCGGCGGACCGGCGCGCGTACCGCGCTACCCGTTTGCTCGGTGTCGATACCCGTTGCCGCATTACGTCGACGGCGTCACCGCGATACGGGGAGCAACAGCCCGAGTTGCTCGCTATCGAGCGGCGCGCCCCGTGCGGGGAGGTCGACGCATTTCTCGGTCTCCGAGGACTGGCACTTCTGGTGCGGCGATCGGTGTTTGGAGTAGTCGACTACCCGTGACGGGTGTCTTCTCGGCCCCGGAGACTGGGCATTCGATTCGATCTTGGGCGCGTCCCAACTCGCGCCAGTCACCTGGAGGTTCTCGATGGTCAGAGCAAAATCGATGATTCCACCGCCGGTGACCGCTCCGCCGACCCCTCGGTCGGCCAGTGGCCGGTCGCCCATCGCCCGCTTGTTGGTGGCGGTTGCCGAGGCGCTCGACCGCGGCGTCGGCTGGTTCAGGTTGCCCACCCCGATTGGGTTGGCCGTCCTTGTCGGCCTGCGCAGTCGGCTGCGGTCGGAGAATCTCTTCGACACCGGTGCCCATCCGGCCGGGCCGCTGCCCGCTGACGGGTCGGCCGTCGGCGAACACCTGCGGGCACGAACCGTCGACGGGACCTACAACAATCTCGACGAACCCCGTGCGGGTTCGGTCGGCTGCCGGTTCGGGCGCAACTTCCCGCTGAAATACACCTACCCGGAAGATTCCGATCGGCTACTGGAACCCAACCCGAGGCTCATCAGTCAGGATCTGTTGACCCGCGACCGATTCCAGCCGGCGACCACCTTGAATCTATTGGCGGCGGCCTGGATTCAATTCGAGGTCCACGATTGGCTCAGCCACGGCGAAGCCGACACCGAGCCCTGGACGGTTCCGCTGCGCGATCGGGATCCGTGGCCGGCGCCGTGCATGACGATCCCGCGCACCCCCGCGGTCCCCAGCCCCGAACCCGGCGGCCCACCGACCTACACGACCGAAGACACCCATTGGTGGGATGCCTCCCAAATCTATGGCAGCACAGCCAAATTCGCCGCCGCGCTACGGACCGGCGAGAACGGGCGACTCCAGGTCGACAAAGTGGGATTACCGCCGATGGATGTCGAGGGCCTGCTGGATCTGTCCGGTGTGGCGGCCAATGCCTGGGTCGGACTCGCTTTGCTGCATTCGCTGTTCATGCGCGAACACAACGCGATCTGCGAGCGCCTTGCCCGCCGCTACCCGGACATGAACGACCAGCAACTCTATGACACCGCACGGCTGGTCAACTCGGCATTGATCGCCAAGATCCACACCATCGACTGGACACCGGCCATCATCTCCCACCCCACCACCGTCGCTGCCATGCGCGCCAACTGGTTCGGCGTCCTCGGTGAGCGGATCGCTCGCAGGTTCGGTCGGCTCAGCAGCAACGAAGTGCTGTGCGGCATACCAGGATCCGTCGTCGACGACCACGGGGTCCCGTACTCGCTGACCGAGGAATTCGTCGCCGTGTACCGGATGCATCCCCTCATTCCCGACGACTTCGTGGTCCGCAGCCTGACCGATGACAGTGTCCTCGCCGAGCACCCCTTCCCCGATCTCTTGGTCGCCCACATCCGCGAGCGCCTCGAAGAGACAGACATGGACGAATTGTTCTACTCCTTCGGCCGCGCCCACCCCGGTGCGCTGACCCTGCACAACTATCCGGGCCACCTACAGAAACTTGCTCGCCCCGGCCACCCACTGATGGACCTCGCGACCGTGGACATCCTGCGGGCCCGTGAACGGGGAGTGCCGCGCTACAACGAGTTCCGCCGCCAACTGCGCCTGCCACCCGCCGCGTCGTTCGAGGCATTGACCGACAACCCGGTGTGGGCGCGTGAACTCGAGCAGGTCTACGGCGATGTGGAACGTGTCGATCTCATGGTCGGGCTCTACGCCGAGCCCAAACCACCCGGATTCGGCTTCAGCGACACCGCATTCCGGGTATTCGTGCTGATGGCCTCGCGACGGCTGTCGGCTGACCGGTTCTTCACCACCGATTTCCGGCCCGAGGTCTACACCGAGGCCGGTATGGCGTGGGTACGCGACAACACCATGCGCGGCGTGCTGCTGCGTCACTTCCCCACCTTGGCGCCCGCTCTCGACGGTGTCACCAACCCGTTCGCTCCGTGGCGGAGCGTCGCCCCGCCGCGAGAGCAGGAAAGGAAACGATCGCGATGACCGACGTGGCACCGCACACGACCACCCGCACCTATCTTCGCTACCGAGACGACCTCGAACAACCGCGCCCCGACGAAGAACACGATATCGACAAGATCATCACGGTGCTGCGCGGCAACAACGAACGCGCCTACCGCAAATACAAACACGGCCTGCGTGACGCGCACGCCAAGAGCCACGGCATCCTGCTCGGCGAGCTCAAAGTCCACTCCGACTTGCCGCCCGAACTGGCCCAGGGCCTGTTCGCCACCCCCGCCGAGTATCCCGTCGTCGCCCGGCTGTCCAGTACCTCCGGTGTGATCCGCAGCGACCAGCTCCGCGGCGTGCGGGGCCTGGGAATCAAGGTGCTCGATGTGGACGGGCCACGCGCCCTGCCCGACGACGGGGCCACCACGCAGGACTTCATCATGGTCACCCACCGTGAATTCCTGTTCGCCGACGCCCACGCCTACCGCACCCGGGGAATGCCCACCGCATGGGTGCTGGCCCGCCTGCCCGACCCCGTCCTGCGGACGGGCAGCACGATCCTTTCCGCGCTCGACGAGCACGTGTTGCGGCGTATCGGGCGTCCCCTGCCACCCAACCTGAACGTGTTCGTGCGACCCAACACCCACATCCTGGGCGAAACCTTCTACTCCTCGGCGCCGCTGCGCTACGGCGACTACATCGCCAAACTCCTCTACACCCCGGTCTCACCGGAAGCCGGCGCATTGCACGGCCAACCGGTGGACCGTGATGCCGGCATCAACGCCCACCAGGACATGGTCGTCGACTTCTTCGCCTCACACAGCGCCGATTACGAGCTTCGTGTGCAGCTGTGCACCGACCCGGACACCATGCCGATCGAGGATGCGACCGTCCCCTGGCCCGAAACCGAGTCACCACACCGGACCGTCGCAACCATCCACTTCGACATCCAAGACCCCTACACCCCGCAACGACGCGCGTTCGGCGACGATGTGCTGTCCTTCAACTCCTGGCGCGGCCTCGCCGCCCACCGGCCGCTGGGATCGATCAACCGGCTCAAACAACGCGTGTACGAGGCATCCAGCAACTACCGCCACAATGTCAACAACGCCCCCCGACTCGAACCCACGCCCGACCAGCTTCCACAATGACCACCTCGCCGCCCGTACGCCCGCACCGGTCCTATGCGGCGGGAGACCGGGCCCGCGCCGACGCAGGGCGCTCGCCAGCGAAAACTCGTCGCGGCATCGGCGGACCAGATCTACACTTGATGCTCATGGGGGACCGCTGGCAGCTGCTGGATCGCCCCATCGAATTCGAGGCGGTTCGTAAAGCGTTGACGAGCGGTGATGTCGGCGGTGTCGTACTCGTCGGCGCCGCCGGGGTCGGTAAGACCACCCTCGCTCGGCTCGTGACCTCGGCACTGAGTTCTCCCGTGCGGTGGGCGGCTTGCACCGAGTCTTCGCAGTCCATTCCTCTGGGTGTATTCGCGCCGTGGGTCGCGCCGTCGGCATCTCGTGACCCCATCGCGCTACTGGGCTCGGCCCGGGAAAACCTTCTCACCCAGCAAGACACCGTGATCGGCGTCGACGACGCGTACTTGCTCGACAAACTCTCCGCGACCCTGCTGCACCAGATCGCCGTCGACCACAGTGCCCACATCGTGGCCACCGTGCGTACCGGTGAACCGGTCCCCGACGCAGTCACCTCCTTATGGAAGGACGGCTACCTCGAACGGATCGAACTGGAGCCGCTGACCAAACAACAGTGCGTCGCCCTCGTCGAGACCGTCCTCAGCGGCACCCTCGAAGGCCTCAGCGCCGATGTCATGTGGGAATCCTCAGGCGGCAACCCCCTGTTCCTGCGCAACATGGTCGAAGGTGCTGTCGAGGCAGGCACCCTGACGGAGGTCAACGGGGTCTGGCAACTGCGCGGACCGACCGCGGTGCCCTCCGGGATGGTCGCACTGCTCGACGGGCGGCTCGACCGGGTGAGCGAGCCGGTACTGGACGCGCTGAAGATGCTGGCGCTCTACGAGCCACTCGACATCGACGTCCTCACCGACCTCGTCGGCGAGGACGCCGTCGATGCCGCCGAGATCGCCGGCCTGATCCGCACCAGCCGCGACGGCTGGTGCCTCACTGTCCGGTTCAGCCACCCACTGCTCGGTGAGGTAGTGCGCCGACGGATCGGCACGGCCGCTGCCCGCAAGCGGCGGGGCCGCATCGTCGAGATACTGCGCGAACAGGATCTCAGCACCGCCGCCCACCGGATCCGATTGGCGCAGCTGTGCGTCGACAGTAGCCAGCCCATCGACAACGATCTGTTGGTCACCGCCGCCAAAGACGCTGTCGCCCTGTCCAACCTGCCGCTGGGCGAACGCCTCGCGCGCGCCGCCTGTGACCGCGGCGGTGGGCTGCCCGCAGCCGAACTGCTCTCACGGGCCCTGCTGTGGCAGGGCCGACCGCTCGAAGCCGACAAGATCCTCGCAGACTTCGATCCCGATCGACTCGACCAACTTCAACTCGTCCAATGGGGTATTCCGCGCGCCAGCCTGCTGTTCTGGTGCCTGGGTGATATCGAACGCGGCCACGAAATATTGGACCTGCTCGGCGACCGCGTCGAACATCCCGCACTGCACCTGATCGTCGATGCCGCGAACGCGGCCATGGCGGTACACGAGAACAAGATCGCTGCCGGTATCGACGCCGCCGAATGTGTGCTCGATGACCCGAACTCGCCGAAACAAGCTATCGACTGGGCGGCGTTCGCCCTCGGCCTGGCGATGCCGGTCGCCGGGCGCGGCGCCGACTTCGCGCCGATCGCGGCCCGGAGCCGGGCCCAGCAGAAAACCACCGACGGCATGATCCGGGTCATGGTGCGCTACGGCGACGTGCTGGCACTGACCACCATCGGCGAACTCGACCTCGCCGAGCAGCGGGCCAACGAATATTGCGAGTTCTCCTCCGCCGCACAGTTTCTCGGCTGGGCTATCGCCAAAATCGCCGGTGGTGTCGTCGCCACCTACCGCGGCCGCTTCCGGGAGGCGATCACCGCCTTCGAACAGGCGCTGGCGGCACTCAACGCCGAAACCTCACTGCCGTGGAAACTGCCGGCGCGCCTGCTGCTGACCCGCGCCTACGCGGCGCTCGGCGATGTCCGGCAAGCCGAGCGGGTCATCGGAGACGCCGAAGAACATGCCGGACCACACCTGGCCCTGCACGAGCCGCAGCGGATGATCGCCCGCGCATGGCTGGCGGCCGGGTCCGGCAGTCAGCATTCCGCGGTCGAACTGGCTCGCACGGCGGCCGATATCGCTCACACTGCGGGCCAGTACGCGCTGGAAGCCGAAGCCCTGCACCACGCCACCCGATTCGGCGACCGTACCCTCGCTCCACGCCTGGCATCGCTCGCCGGCCGTGTCCAAGGCCCCGTAGTGGCGATCTACGCACGCCATGCCGCCGCCTTCGAACACTCCGACACGCACGCGCTGTGCACAGTCAGTGTCGAGTTCGAAAACGCCGGACTACTCCTGGCGGCCGCAGACGCTGCCGCGCAAGCGGTACCGATTCACGACCGCGCGGGACAACGCCGACTCAGCGCACAGGCCGCGGCCCGCTCCCTGGACCTCGCGGCGCGGTGCGACGGAGCGACCACACCCGCCCTCGCCTCCGCTGCCCACCCCTTACCGATCACCGAACGCGAACGTGAGATCACCGCCCTCATCGCGCGCGGACTGTCCAACCGTGAGATCGCCGAGCGGCTGTATGTCTCGGTCCGCACCGTCGAGGGCCACATCTACCGGGCCTGTACCAAACTCGACGCCACCGACCGCGAACAACTCGCCAAACTGATCTGGGGCGACGTCAAACGATAGCCGCCATGCGTCGTGAGAAACCGCTGCGGCGATTCGGTGGCGTTTACTCGCCGGTACATCATCCGCCATCACTGCAACGTTGCAGGTGCTGGTGCCCTCCGTCGCCCAATGGCTATATCAGCAGCCCTGCCAGCGATTCTGGGGTGGCTCATCTCCTCGAAACACGCGACTGGTCCGAATCGAATTGCAGTCAGGTAGTCGAATACTCATTTCAGATGTATTCGTCCTCGAGAAAATTATGGATGTGGAGCGGTTGGTTATCCTCCGCCCGCCGGAATTGGCGGGTACGGTACTGCGACTGGGTTCCGGGCGGCAGTTGCTCGGCCGCGGCTCGCGTGCTCATCTGCGTCTCGATGATCAGCACCTCAGCACCATGCACGCCGCAATCGACAACGTCAGTGGTCACGTCACTGTGGAGGATCTCGGCTCCTCGAACGGGACCCGGATCGGCGGCGAAACGATCAGGGGCGCCAGACCGCTCCGCGACGGCGACATCGTCACCTTTGGCAATATCGACGCGCGTTTCGAGCAGACATCAGGACCGCGCACCGTAATGCTCTCGCGCGACACCATCGACCGGAATCGACCGAGCCCCGTCACTTACGACATCGATCGCCAGGCCGCGCGCCAGATCAACAATGTCGGACGCGACCAGTTCAACAGCTACATCCAACAACGCGAGAGCTTCCTGCGCGAGGCCGCGGCATCTCGGACAAAAGCGCGGTTCGTATTCTGGATCGGCCTGTTCCTGACGGTCGGCGGCGGGCTCGGATTCGCCTACTTTCTCGTGAAGGCGATGGGCGAGGGGAACTCTTCGTTTCGGACCGGAACGCAGCCTGCCGACTTTCCGATCTTCGGTCCCGATACGAGCCTCGGCATCCCTGCCGGGTTGATCTGCTTCATGATCGGGTTCGTCGGCAACATCCTGCTCTTCGTCGGGCTGATCATGTGGATCGTCGCGGCCGCCCGTGCACGCAAGGTTGATACGGACCCGCGGCACGCGTGGAACTCGCCGTTCATCAGATAAGGGGAATCTCGTGGTCTTCAATATCGGCTCGCAGCAGGGCAACATCAACAACGTCGCGGGCGACCAGACGATATATGGCGGTCAACACGGCACATTCGTATCCGCCCAGACGGTCGAGTTCGCTGTCGAACTCGCGGCCACGTTACGTCGCATCGGAATGGGTCGAGCCGCCACCGACGCGGATGCGGTCCAGCACGAGTTGGAGCAGCCACAGCCGGACCGCGAGAAGATCTCCGAGCGGCTGATCCGGATCGCTCGGGCGGTCAACGCGGTCGCGGGTGCCGAGTCGGCAGTGCACCGGCCGCTCGTAGCGCTCGCACAGTGGTTGGGCGCGTTCGGGTCACCGATAGTGGGCATGCTCGGGTAGGGCGGCGACATCGGGGCACGACACTGATGAGTGCAGGACACTGAAATGTCCACAGTCCCAACCCGTTCGACCTCTTGCTGTTCGGCCGGATTCATGAACCGGTCTCCGAGGCCCCGCCCCACCAGAGCGGCTCCAAAGTCTGTGGCGACGGCCGTTGGATATCGTCCAACTGTCGCGATGAAGTCGAGGGCTGCTCCATGAGAAGCAATGCAGCAGTGGAGAAACCGTCGATATCAGTGCGTTCGCGTCGCCGGCGACGAAGGTGTGTGCGGACTCGGCACGTCGGTGGCGTCCGTTTCGAGCCCGGCGGGCGGGCTGATGGGACGGTCGTCACGAACGAGAAACACGGCGGTGTCGCCGACCTCTGACTCGAGGTCGACATCGAAGCCGGCGTCGCGCGCCGCATGGGCGCCGCGCTCGGTCACCATGGCGAGCACCAGTCGGTCGGACGCGACGCGCACCGGCACGATCTCGGTCGCGTCGGCGATCCCGCGCAGTTGCGCCAGGGTTCGGTTCTCATCGACGTGAATCTTGGCCCACAGCACGGTGTCGCCCCGTACGGCCGCGGGGGCGAACACCGGGTGCGGCGCGGTGCGCATTCCCG
Organism: Nocardia sp. CA-119907; assembly: GCF_050955995.1. Classification (NCBI taxonomy): domain Bacteria; kingdom Bacillati; phylum Actinomycetota; class Actinomycetes; order Mycobacteriales; family Nocardiaceae; genus Nocardia; species Nocardia sp. CA-119907. The sequence goes on along the minus strand of NZ_CP192091.1, from coordinate 3,996,891 downwards.
ATCGGCGTGCCATGGCGCGCTCGGACGGATCCTCGCCGATGAACACGCAGTTGCCGGGCCCGCCGGCCGCGGCCGCGGCCGCGTCGAAGATGGTGCGCGAAGTCTTGTCGCCCCAGTGGACAAGGTTGTCGGAAAAGATGTCGCCGAAAGTGGCGGCGAGTGCCGCTGCCGCCCGTGTACGGGCGGTCGGATCGTTACCGGGGTTCGAGATGATGCCCAGCCGATGCGCCGAAACGGTGGCCAGGACATCGCGCACCCGAGGTAGCGGCCGGAATCGGAACGAACCGTCCACCGCCACGCTGACATCGGCCAGAGTGCCGCCGATATCGAAGTACAGCACAGCCATTGTCGCCTCCAGGTGCGTTGGCTACTGTCGGCTTGGCAGTAGCGGGATCATTGCTGTGGATCGCCGAGGATGGCGAGGCTTTGGCGGGCCACGGCGGTGAGCTTCACGCAATTCGCGCGCTCGGGTGCGCCGGGCTCGAGTTTGTCGATGTCGTCGCGCGCCTCGGCAAGCCGTGTGCTCCGACGAAATCGACGGCTTTGCGGTAGCCGCGCTCGGGCAGCTGCTATTCCAGCCGTCGCTGAAAATATATGTGCCGGTGAAGGTTCCGGTGCGCAATGCGTCGACGAGATCGTGTTGCGTCTGCGCGCTCGTCGACGTGCCGTCGGCATCGAAACGGAGCGTGTAGAGCAGTACACCGGTGCACGGAAGCCGTCGGCCGTGACGAAATGGTCGAAGGGGCCCGTGTCCAGCGGCATGGTGCACCTCGTTTCGTGGCGTACTGTGCGAGCGCATCAAGTGTGCGCCGGATCATCAGACGCCATCGCGAGTATTCGGCTACCCGAAATCAGCATCGACGTACCCGCGCCCCAGGCCTCGCCTGGCCCGAGGCTCATCGGCAACACGGCGCGTGCGGAAGCGGAATGCGTTGCCGTACACCGAGGAAGTCAAGTCGCGATGACCAGCCCGTTCGCCGGGTCCTGGAGCTATCGAAGCTTTTCGCAACAACCCGGACCGTGCCGTTCGCTTCGATGCCCTGTGCTTCGGTGCTGGAACCCTGGACTTGGCTGAGCCAACCTTCGGTCAGGTATACGGGACCTTCGGCGGCCCGGGTGGAGTCTTACGCTGGCCGGCCAGTTCACCCACGGCAATCCCGCCCATGCGAGGTTTCAAGCCAGTGGACATCGGCGGCGAGCGTTGGGGCGACGACTACATCGGTTACCTCATGCCCGCGTGGCCGAAACGGTGTCGGTGAGACACCCGCGATCATGGGTCGGTCATTCGCACCGTGTCACATTCGAACGGGCAGGCGGCCGCAGGCTACGTCCGTCGTTCGTCGCCGTGTGCCGATCCTGACGACGTCTTTCGCAACGAATCACGTAGCGCCCTACGCGCGTGGCCGCGTTCAAGCGCGCCCTACCGTTGGTGTGCGGGACTCGTTATTGATGCGTGAGGACATCGAGTCCGCTCCTTGCGTAAGGAGCCGATTATGGCCATGTACATCGCCCATTCCAGGCCGACACTGAGCGGTATTGCCTCCAGGTTCGGAGTGGGTGCGGCGGCACTCCCAGCCGCCGATCCGCAGATCGTCAATCCGAACTTGTCCGGCAGCAGCACGCCGCAACATCGACTACGGCTCGCCGAGCCCGCCCTCGGAGCGCACGATGCCTTTCAGGAGGTGCTCTGAAGTGAGTTCGATCAAGCAGTGGGGACCGTTGATCATCTCGTTCATCGCCCTGGTTGTGGCAATTACGTCCGCGTTGTTCGCGTACCAAGGTAACAACACCTCCAAGAAGGCGCTGGACAACGCCAGCCCCGCCATTCAGGTCGAGGTCAAAGTCGGTCAGATTGTGAACGACAAATTTGTCGAGTCCAAGCATGTCTCGTTGCTGTCGCTCGACCAGATCACAAGCGATCTCGATTGGGCAGAGTTAATTTTCACAAATGGCGGCGGCCGACGTATTTCTGTCGATGACATAGGAATTAAGGCAGCAAACGGGCAGACGATTTACAGTACGCAGATCGACTGGCATAGATTGCTCGGATGCAACTCCGGCACGATCGGCTGTCCAGGCACAGCAGACTTCACGGTGGAACCTACTCAGCGGGTTGCACGGCGCTTCCCATTGTGGGCGGAGGCCGAGTTCCTCAGGGCCGGCAACGAAGCGAAGACAGCAGGACTCACATTCCGCTACAAGTCGTCGGATGTTATGGACAAGGGGCGCGATATCACATCGGATATCTCTATATCGCCCTGATGAGGTCTGTGGTCCGGCTTTGTCGACAAACATCGAGCCAAGGAGTGGCCGCCTGCGCCGAGATACGAACAACCTGAACAACCCACCCGTCCGACTCCCGACAATGGTCGATCAGCAGGTGGTCAACCGATCAGCAACCCAACACATTTCGGTCGGACAGGCGGGCAACGATTGTGGATACATTCGGCGTACATCGGACCTGAGTAGCTGAGAACGCGTGTACGAACCGTCCTGGTCATCCATACTGAGGACGTAAGCCCCCAGCTCAGCCAAGGTTTCACCGGCCGGAAATCAGTGCATGCCTCGACCCACAAGTGGAGGTTGACGTGCGGTTTCGTTCAGATAGTCCTGGTGGCAGGCTTGTCGCGGTCAGTGGCGTGAACACCATTTCCTTCGCGGTGATCGCCACCGATCAGCTCGAACAAGGGTTGCTCGGCTTCGCCATCGAACGGATCGACCCGACGGCAAACGAACGCTTCTTCATGCCCGGTTTCAAGGTCTTCAAATCGGTCATCTCCCAGCCCCAGCCCGGGATACAGGTCAGCACCTTCGACCAACCGATACAAAGTTTCGTATGGGACGACTTCACCGCCAAACCCGATCGCGAATACCAGTACCTATTCCACCCGCTCAAAGGCGCACCGAAAAACCTCGACCGCTCCACGCCACCACTGTCGATCACCGTCCACACCGAGCCACTTTTCAGCAACCTGAGCCACGACGTGTTCTTCAACCGCGGTGTCGCCAGCAGCCAGGCCTACACCCGCCGCTTCGGAACAGCCCCGATCGACGATTTGAAGCCCCCAGCCAAACACGACGAAGCCCTGCGTTGGCTCAGCCGCGACCTGGACGTAGCGCTACTGCGGTTCATCGACCACTGCGACGCGGGTGACCAGCTGCTGTGCTGCTTTTACGAGTTCCGCTACAAACCCGCGGTAACAGCACTGAAAGCGGCCATTGACCGCGGTGTCGACGTCCACATCATCATCGACGCGAAGGTCAACGAATTCACCGACAAGCACGGCGAATTCCATCCCAGCTTCCCCCGCGTCGACAACCTCGACATGATCACCGAAGCCGGCATCCCCACCCAGAACGTGATCCGGCGCGAAGCACGCGCCTCGGTGATCCAGCACAACAAGTTCATGGTCCGGATCACCGCTGCTGCCGGGCCGGTCGAGGTATGGACCGGCTCGACCAACCTCTCCCAAGGCGGCATCTCCGGACAAACCAACGTCGGACACTGGCTGCGCAACCCCGACACCGCCGAACACTACGTCCAATACTGGAACGAGCTGTCGAACGACCCGGGCGGCACCGACTCGGATACGTTGGCCGAGGTCAAACGCAAGAACAAGGCATTCAAGACTGCCGTCGAAGCGGTGTCGCCAGTACCGGCCGATCTGCGCCAGGTTCCCGCCGGTACCACCACGGTGTTCAGTCCACGACTGAAAGACACTGTGCTGCAGTCGTACTCGACGATGCTCGACACCGCGCTGCGGCAGGGCTGCATCACCCTCGCCTTCGGCATCGCAGCATCGTTCAAGGACCTGCTCGAGGACAACACCCCACAGAACGCGCTGATCTTCATGCTCCTCGAGAAACGGGACAAACCAGACCCGAAGAAACCGGAAGCGTTCGTCGCCATCAACGCCTCCAACAATGTCTACAAGGCCTCGGGATCATTCCTGCGTGATCCCGTCTACCAATGGGCGAAGGAAACCAACGCCGGACTACTCGGGCTCAATGAGCACGTCAGCTACATCCACTCCAAATTCATGCTGATCGACCCCCTCGGCACCGACCCCGTCGTCGTGACCGGGTCAGCCAACTTCAGCGAACCCTCCACCACGGAAAACGACGAGAACATGCTCGTCATCCGCGGTGACACCCGCGTCGCCGACATCTACCTCACCGAATTCAACCGACTGTTCAACCACTACTACTTCCGCAGCGTCGTCGAAAACCTCACCGCGCACGGCGAACCCACCGACACAGCCAGCCTGTTCCTGACCGAAGACCCGACCTGGCAAGCGAAATACACACCCGGATCATTCCGTGCGAAACGCCTACAACTCTTCGCCGACATTACGGTCGTTTAACAGCAGCGCATCCGCACGCGTCGATGCCGACGGTCGAACCACTGCCAGGCTTGGCCTCGCCCCCAGCTGTGGCATGATCGTGTGCCCAACCGAAGGCGACTACCGCTGGGTCGTGCAATTGCTGAACTATGCGATCTTCGCCGCCCTGGACATGAGACGGCGAAGTCGTTGCAGGCCAGCACATTTGAGCGGCTCGGCTACGGCGCCGAGGAACGGCACCCGGCGCGATTTCTACCTGTCCGGCGCCTGTGAGCTGCGCAACGGCAAGTTCGGCCCACTCACCAAGGCGCCCTCGCCGGCTTCGACATCGTCATCCCGTAGGCGACGCGACCGCGGGTACGTTGTTGCATTGCTGCGATACTCGCTCGATCAGACGCATCACGCCGTTCAGTGCCGTGGCGTAGTCGGGGGCGGTGGCATAGCCTGCCGCGGCCACCTCCCGGGCGAAGGCGTACGGATCGGTGTGGGCGAAGGCCTTCGCGTACCGCGGCTTCAACAAGACGCGCGCGTGTTCATCGAAGGAGCGGTCGGGAGAGTCGAAGGCGCGGAACCAGTCTCGGACGACATAGTCGTAGCGGCCGTCGGCACGCTGGGTGACCGAGATGACCTCTGGATACCGCACGGACGGCGTCTTGTGCACTTCTCGGGTAGTGCACAGCCTGCGCTGCGACACGGGAACACTCGTCCGCGCCTTGATTCCGAAGAAGTTGTTACCGCAGGCCCGCCTCCCCCAACCGGATTCGATTGCGGCCTGGCCGAGAATGACCAGCCATGGAATGCGGGTGCGGGCCTGGTTGGCGACCGCATGGGGGCGATATTTGCGCACGAACTCGACGACGTGGACCGGCACGCCGCGCGCCCGCTTCGGCGACGGCCCGGGCGCGGCTTTCCGTGATGGCAGTGCGGGTTTCGGTTTCGGTGACGGTATGGGCGCCGGTGCGCCACCGGAACCCATACTGGGAACCGGTCCGTCGAACAGCGGGCTGGGCGTCAGCGCTCCTTCCCAGCTGAGGTCGACGTGAATGTGGTTGGTGTGCGGATTGCTGCCGCCGTAGGGCCGCCAGCCCAGGTGGCGGAGCTGCCAATTCCACTGCTGCCGATTCCAGATGATGTAGGCCACTTGCAGTGCCACCGCATTGTCCTGCAGCCACCCGATATATGCCTCGGCCTGTGCGCGCTGCACCGGATCGGATGCCAGTGCGAACAGATCGATCGATCGGCCCTCACCGTGCAGGGACGGGGTACCGAAGGTGGTGCTGCGGCAGTTGTAGGTGCCTGCCCTCCGGCCGGTCAGCCGCCGCCACTGCGCCGCCATCGCGCGTGCGCCCGGCTGTTCGTGACCGGAGCACTTGGTGAATGTACCGCGACGGACGATGCCCTTGGCGCGGTCGGTGGGCGGCGCCTCCTCGAGTTCGGCGTCCTGGAATTCGATATCCTCGGCGTCGACGTCCTCGTAATCCATTTCGCCGTAGCCGATCGCCCCCTGGTCCGCTGCCTCGAAATCGGCGGCCTCGTAATCCGGTGTCTCGTAATCGGCAGCCTCGTAATCGGTGGCTTCGTAATCGACATTCTCGTAGTCACCGGCCTCGACGTCGAAATCCTCATGATCGGCCTGTTCCTGGTCGTATTTGGTTGCGCCGGAGAAAGTCTCGTCGGCATAGACCTCTTCGGCCGACTCGCCCGAGTCGTGCGACTCCATCCATTCGGTATCGGAAAGCCGACTCTGCCAACTTGTTTCATCGACGTACTCGGTATCCCCGGTGTTCTCGGCGAACACGTCCTCGCGGGTGGGCCACGTTCCCGGGTCGGGCGTCGATTCTGGCGAGGCGAAGATCGGTGATTCGGCGTAGGTGCTCATGACAGACTCCATCGGATTCGCGTCGGCGGGTGTTCTGATAGACGACATCGCGTCGTTCTGTGGGCGAGCGGGACGGCGCGGCTGGGGTGTGCGCGCGGCCGCTGCCTTCTCCTCGATCGGCCCCTTCCGACACCTGCAGCCGCCTTCCCGTGCACCCTGTGCAGCGCCGAAATCATCCGATTCCCGGCCGGTTTCGTTCGCCTCCTGCGGAATGCACGGTTGCTCGGCTTTGCGGCTGCGAGTCAGCCCGCGCAGGTCGGCCGATGCGTCGGTCAGCAATTGCCAGCCGAACCGTCGCGGAATGTCGTTGTGCGGCAAGCTGGTTCGCTCCACCCGGTAGTTCGGAGAACAGGCCGGGCGCACCACCGCTGCTACGCGTTCGCTGTGCCGCGCGGTGCCCTCACCCGGTCGGTACACGATCCGCAATGCGCCCGTACCCGCCGTCATGCGCCGGCGGACCCAGTCGATCAGTGGCTTCGGGTCGTTGTACAGCGCGTCGAAGATGTGCACCTCATCCGGATCGGTATGGCCCAGGATGGCCATCAGCGCCGCACCACCGCCGGAGTGGGCGGTAAGGATCAACCGGTTGCGCCGCACCACCGCCCCGGTTGCCGCGGCGAACCGGGCAAGCGCATCATCGATCAACTGCTGGAGCGCACCGGGTGGTAGCAGCGCGGGGAAGGTGTACCGCGCCGGATTCTCATAGCGCCCCTTGGGTTGATGATGACCCCGGGGCAGGATCAACACGGTGGGCGTCGTCCGCCCTACTGCGGCCGGATGGTCGGGATCCGCGAAATCCAAACCGCTGATCGGCTTCTTGTGCTCGACAATATTCATCACCGCACCGTGTCCCGAATATCCGTGCAGATGGACGACGACATCCACCACCGACGGCTGGACCATGCCGTTCCACTCGATGAGCACATCCGGCGGTGTGCCGGCATGCGATTGCAGCAGCGGATGGCGGGGCACTATCAATCGGCCGGGCGATACGGCCGTCAGGGGTGATTCGTGCTCATCGGTCTCATGGTCGTATTCGCCGGTGTAGGTGTAGGTTTCGTCGAAATCTTCGGCGAATACGTCCTTGCGAGCGGGCCACACGCCGGGATCGGGGATCGATTCCGGGGCGAGGATCGACGATTCGGCAACGGTGCTCATATCAACTTCCAATCGAGATCGCCTGGTGGACAGCGCATCTGTGCTTGCGGCTCAGCCTCGGGGAACCGCGGTGCGCTGGCCGTTCGCCGACGACGCGGGCGCGCTTACGGGCGACAGCGTCGCCGCGGGCAGCAATCTCGCCGGTTGCGCAGATCCGGCCGGCTGGTTCCACTGCCGCCGGGTGGTGACCGCCAGATCCTTGACCCGGTCGCCGGTCGCCGACTGCCACAGGTCGATGATTTGGTTCATCGTTCTCGCGGGAGCGGGGCCAGGAGTCGTGATGCCTGTGGAGCGATAGAGGAGCTCCGCTTGGTCCGCGGTATCGAACAACCCCAATTCGATCGCCCACATCAGCGGCGAGATCACATCCGCCAGTTCGAACATTTCCCGTGCCTGGCGTGAGGGTGCGACACCCACCCGAGCGCCGACGGCCGCGAGCCGGTCGGCGGGATTGCCGACGAAGCCTGCCCGGGCGTTCAGGTCGCGAATCACGTCGTTGTCGCTCCCCACAGCGAGGTGGAACCAGGCGAGCATACAGACGTAGCTGAACTCCTCCCGCGACAGCATGCCCCCGACGCGACGTAGTCGCAGCATCTCACCGAGCGTCTTGCAAAGGTACGCGATGTAGTTCGAGTCGGTGGGGTTCGCCCCGGAAGTGTTGCGTTCGTTCTCGATACCAAGCCAGACCTGCCGCAGCAGCTCGGTCCAGATCTCGATGAATCGAATATTGCTGGTGGCACCCGCATCCCGCTTCCACGGCTGGCCGCTCACACCCGGCGCCGCATGCGGCAGATCGAGGCCGAACATCCGCCAGTAGGCATTACGCCGGTTCACGCGCGCGTCCGGGCGCAGCTGGCTGGTCAATCCGCCCACCCGGAACAGCGGCGGGTCCCGGAAAAACAGCTCCTCGGTCGCGCGGATCCACGCCATGGTCACCGGCGTCGGCGGAGGCAGGGTCTCCCCGACGACGTAGCGCCGCACTACCTCCGCGAAAATTTCGAAGGCACCGGTACTTTCGACCAGGTAGGCGTAGAACATGTGGTCCCAGATGAGTAGCTGCCCGCTGGTGCCGAGCGCGGGTGGGTGGTAACCGGGCGGCTGCGTGGGCGGATTGGTCGGGGGTCCGTTAATACCGGACTGGAACGACGCGGCGATCAATTCGGGCGGGAGCTGGGTCGACCCGACAGCCAACGGATCGCCCAGCGGTACAGGCTTGTTCTCGAACACGGGTGTCAACGTGGAGATGCCCCCGCATGCCCACATCTCGTCCAGCCACCGGCTCAACTGTTCGGGGTGGAATGTGAAGACCGCATTCGCCTGTGTGGCAGAGAGGGTATCGTTCGGAATCAATAATGTGGCCAGCGTGCGAAACATGGCGGTGCCCCTTCCTCAGGGTGTTGCCGGTCGGCGAGAATCGATTTGTGCGATGGAACCGGTCGGCCGGACAGCAGGCAGAGTGTCGGGTGCATGGGTCACGAAAGTGACGAGACGTACCTGCTCATGGTCCGAGAGTCGTACCGCGATCGCTTGGCCAGGATTGTCGAGCGGAATTTCCGGCCGAGTCCCAGGGCACACAGCCGCTGTCTGATCCGGCCCCTTGCCGCTGTGCACGATGGTGGCTGTGACCGCATAGGCCGGGATCTCTTTAAGGAACACCAACACGTATCCATGCCCGGCGTCGTCGGCCGTGTTGCCCTCGGTGTCCCCGTGGACCCTCCTGATCTCCGCGGGCAGCGCCTGGTCCCGCACCGGCCCGAATTTCGAGAGGTCACGAGACCGCAACAAGAATTGCAACCCCCCGAAGAGCCACAGCGTACTTTCGTTGCCCTTCTTGAAGATGCTGGGCTCGGCACAAACGGTCGGTCCGTACTGCCCCAGTACCTCTTCCAGGAGGTACTTGATCTCGTTCCGCGTCATCCCTTGTCCCGGTTCGTATTCCATCTCGGTTTCCTCTCTCTGCGTTCAGGCGGCGGCGGCTCGGTCGCCGCCCATACGCCGCAGCCACGTCTCCATTTCCGTTGGCGCGGTGGGTGCTTCGAGCCCGCGCAGCACGGTCAGTGCCAGAATCCGCATCGGTTCGACCCGCTGCAGATACGTCGAGGTGTACAGCGACGCACCGGCACGGTCGGCGAGGCGGTTCAGTTCGTGCGGCGACAACCGCCGCGGGTCGGCGAGGACCGACAGCGGCACGCCCTGGAAGGCCCGCATCGGCATCCGGGAGCAGACATCGGCGAGCGCGGGCAGCAGCGGCAGGCTGGCCGAGATGATCGCGCGGACCTCCGACGATGCCCGGGCCAGCGGATGTCTCGCCAGCCAGCGTTGCCCGAGCGAATCCCAGGTGCCGGCGCCGAACCAGGCGCGGCATAGCGCGACATTGAACTGGACCCGCAGTGCCGAGACGGGATGCGGGTCGCCGGGCACCATCCGGAACACCTGACGCGACGTGCCGTCCACCACGGTCGACAGCGCCGGGACCGGCGCGAAGCCGAGCAGGCAGAACGCATACACATCGGCCGCCACCTCGGAGGCCCAGCCCTGCCAGGCGGAGGCGGCGAGCGCGCTGTGCGGAGCGATCGCCTCGTACAGCACGGCGGCCAATTCCTTTGTCCAGCCGGTCAAATGGGCGACCTGATGGCCGGTCTCGTGCACGAGTGAGGTGGGCTGCAGCAGATTGTGCCGAGTGATCTTGATCGCCGCGGCCGGCGACAGGGACGCGTCCCACAGCCGTACACCGGCCCGCAGGATCGATGCGCCCATCCCTTTGTCGAGATAGGTCAGCACGGACGGTGTGTCGATGCCCAACGGGCGCAACACCTGATCCATGCTCTGTACCGCCAGGGCGTCGAGACCGCGCAGCACCGCCGCCGTGCGCGGATTGGTCCGGGTATTTACTGCGTCGCAGTAGAAATCGACGATCGTCTCGGCCCGCTGGTACCGCCGCCGCAGGGCCAGCAGCTCCGTGCGCGCCGTCTGCAGATCTGCCGGGCTCGTCGCGCCCTGGATCGTGAAGATGGTGCGATCGGCCTGGGCGGTGAGCCGTTTCGCCTGCGCGCTCAGATTCGCCCGCACACTGAGCCCGAGGTAGGACTCGAGTTCCCGCCAGGCGGCCGGGGACGCGCTGACCTCGAGGTCGCCGAGGCCGGCGCAGGCCCGGCGCCAATGTCTCGCCTCGGACGCGAGGGCGGCGGTTTCGGTCGCGAAGTGATCGGCCTTCATGACAACCCCGGGGTGGCAACGACTTCGGGAGCCGGGACCTGATTCGGGTTCGCCTGGATCCCGGTGAACGTCACCGTGAGCGTGACGCCGTCAGCCGGGTCGGCCACGGCAGCGGCGAACTGGGCGCCCCGCTGCGCAAGATAGGTCGCGATACCGGTGCTGGTGGCCGCGGCGATGTTGCCCGCCAACCGCGCCGCCGCTACGGCATCGGTGGCGACGGTGGCCCGCAGCAGCCGCCGGGCGATCCGGTAGTGCAGGCGCGGCAGGAAGATCTCGCGCAGCGCCGACAGCACCGCGGGCAGATCGCGCTGCCCCGCGGGTGCGGCCCGCTGCAGGCGTGCCTGCAGGCTGCGCGCCCGCCGCTCCGACATCCGGATCACGATCCGCATCCGCTGGTCCGACGGATCCCAGCGCACGATGACGAGGCGGCGGGGCCGGCGACCGCGCCGGGACCGCAGGCCGGCGACGCGCACCCGGAAGTACCGCTGACCGGGCACGGGCCGGTACGCACCGGGCGTGTTCCCGACCTTCCGGCGTCGGCCCAGCGCCGGCTCGCGCAGCAGCAGTCCCGCGGCCTCCGCGGTGAGCGGCTGGTATTCGTCGCCGGTGGGATGTTCGGCGGCGGGCAGGGTTTCGTCGCGGGTGAAGTGCCCGGGCAGGGTGCCCGGCAGCGTCTCGTACAGATCGATTTCCGCCTGCACCGGCCAGCGGTCGACGCCGCGGTCGAGCAGATAGGTCTCCATGGTGCCGCCGTCGTTCCAGGGCACCGCCCGCGCCACCTGCCGCGGGATCGGCACCACGAAAACCCTGGTGTACTTGCGGAACCGGTACCGCGGGCGGGCCGCGCGCGGCATCATCACCCAGAACCCGCCCTCCTCGGCGGATTCCCGCTCCGGCAGGTCCGCGCGCAGCAGCAAGTCCGGCAGGTAAGCGGCCGCGGATTCCGCGAACGCCCGCTGCACGGCGGCGCTGACCTGCAGCGGATCGGTCATCGCCGACTCCGGCAGCTCATCGAGGACGCGCATCACGCTCGCCTCGACCGCAGAGGCCAGGGCCTCACCGGGAATCGTCTGCTCCTCCGATCCCGCGGTCTCCAACCCGAGCGCGGTGAACCCGACATCGACGACCGCGCGGGCGAGCAGCCGCGACGGATCCCGCCCGGCGGCGCGGGCGATGGTCCGGGCGGCCTGCGGACCGATCATTTTCTTGATCAGCTTCGCCAGCGGCCGTGCGATGAGGTTGATCAGCTTGGGTCGGGCGCCGGTGACCTTCAGGCCCAGCTTCAGCAGCGGCCGGATCGCCAGCACGGCCGGTATGAACTGTTCGATTTCGGCGATCGGGTCCGCACTGTCGGTGTAGGCACTCAGCTGTGCGGCCAGGCGGGCGCGGGCGTCGTCGAGCTCGGCCACCGGATCATGTTCCGGCTCTTCGGAATCCGCCTCCAGCATGTCCTCGGCCGTCATCTCGTCGGCAGCGGTTTCGCCGGTGTCGGCACGGAAGAGCTCGAGCAGTTGCTGGTCGAATGCCTCCGCCAGGTCGGCGGCGGTGCCGGATTCGCCGTCCGGGCCCGCCTCCGCGTCGGTGCTCTCGTCGTCGGCCTCGCGGATACCGAGCCGCTTGGCCAGGATCGGCACCAGTGGGCGCGCCGCGGCGGGCAGGACCTTGGCCAGCGGCCTGAGCAGCTTCTTCACCACACCTTTGAGCAGCGCGCGCCCGGCGGCCTTCAACTTGGCGAGGATCGGGCCGAGCACGAATTTGCCGATGGTCTGCAGCCCGCTCTTGACCGCCTTCAGGCCGCTCTTGGCGATGTTCACGACGCCCTTGATCGGGTTCTTCACGAACCCGACCGCCTGCTTCACCTTCCGTTTGATGAACGACTTCGCCTTGCGTATCAGCTTGCCGAAGAAGCTCTCGAACGCCTCCGATTCCAGCGCGGGGGGTGTTTCCAGCGAATCGAGCAGTTCGTCGAGTTCCTGTTCGGTGAGCCCGTGCAGGTCGGCGTTCTCCAGTCCGCTCGCGAAGGCATCGATCGCGTGCTCCCATTCGGTGACGAGCGGGGCCATCCACTCCTGCAGCGATTCCCGGGCCTCGGCCTCGGACGGAGTGACCGTCCATTGCTGGGCATCGGCGAGGATGCGGGCGGCGCCTTCGTCGAGAAGCTGTTCGAGCGCGTCGGTGAACTCCTCGTCGTAGAGCGCCTCGAGAAATTCGATCGCCTCCTGCGACTGCGCGTCCGCCTCGGAGTCGGTGTGCTCGCCGAACGGGGACTCGGTGACCGAGTAGCCCTCGAAGGGGGAGCCCTCGGGTTCGGCGCCCGGCTGTTCGTCGGTGAGCGGCGCTGTCTCGGTCAGGGTGGAAAGCCCGGCAAAGGGCGAGACGAACTCCTCCGCGTCGCCGGGAGACTCGGCGTATGGGTCGATTCGCATAGTGGTTACCTCCGCGCATGACGGCCGTTTCGCGTTACTGTGCGCGACCGCGGTATGCGCGAGCGTCAACACTTCGTCTCGCTGCGCACGGTGCCCAGCACCTCGGCAATACGCGCGACCGTGGCGTCGATATCGGTGAACACCCATTCCTGCGTAGAGCTCGGCTCGCCGGTCCCCGCGAGCACGCGGATCAGCATCCGCCCACCGTCGCGCCAGGCCCGTATCACGATCACTTTGCTGTCGTCGGTCACACGGTTCACGGTCACCCGCTGCCATAACACGCTGCGTCAATGGTCCGTGCGCGGTGTTGACGTGGTGTTGACGCATTTGCGGCGGCGCCCACGCACGCTGGTCCGATCCGGCCTGGACAGGTCCCGTCGACGAAGGAGGGGATTCCGATGCCCGTGTCCGCCTGCGCCCCGAGGGGCGAGCTCGCCATTTCCCTGCTCGGCGGTTTCGCGTTGCGTGTGGGGACCGACCGGTTCGCGCTGCCGATGCATTCGCGCCGTGTGCTGGCATATCTGTGCCTGGACAAGAACTCCGAGCCGGACTGCGACCGCGGGCTGCTGGCAGAGCGGCTGTGGCCCGACGCCACCGTGGACCGTTCCCGGGCGAGTCTGCGCACCGCGCTGTGGCGGATCCGGCAGGCATCCCCGGTGCTGGTGCACAGTGGCGGGGGCCGCGTGCGGCTCGCCGACGGCGTCGCGGTCGACGTCCACGAATTTCGCCGCAGTGCGGAACGGGTGCTGGCCGAACAGCGCGACTGTGCCCGGGATCGGGCGCGGCTGCTGGCCCGCACCACCGATCTGCTGCCCGGCTGGGACGAGACCTGGCTGCTGCTGGCGCGAGAACAGCTGCGGCAGTTGCGACTTCATGCGCTGGAGGTGGAGGCGCGACGGCTCGCCGAGCGCGGCCGCTATCCGGAGGCGATCGATGTGATGCTCGCCGTGGTCGCCGAGGAGCCGCTGCGTGAGTCGGCGCAGGCGGCACTGATCGAGGCGCATCTGTGCGAGGGCAATGTGGTCGAGGCGCGCCGCCAGTTCACGCACTTCGCCGAGCTGCTGTGGACCGAATTGGGTATCCGGCCCTCACCGCAGCTGTGCGGCCGGGTCGGTGCGGTTCCCGCACCGCCGCGGTCGGTCGATCGTCAGGTCGCGCTGGGCGGTCGAGTCCTGCTCCCACGGATGGGTGCCTGATGCCGGGTGTGAGCGGCGGGCGTGCACTGACGCCAGCAGCGATACCGTGGTGCCGGGCGGCGGGACCAGGGCGGCCGGCCAGCGGGCCGACACGATCCGCGACTGGCCGGATACCAGATCGAAACCGACGGTGACCGCGGTTGCGGGCAGGAAGTCGTCCGGGTAGGTGAAACTTGCCGCCGCAGGGCGGATCGCGAAGGTGACGATGAAATGGCGGCACACGCTCGCGCCGGCTGGATTCCGCACGCGGGCGTGAAACCAGTTGTCCCGGCCTGGTTTCGGGGGCTCGGGGGTGCTGGATCGGTCGTCGGTGCCGCGGACCCATACTGCCGATGCTCGGGCCAGATCTTCCGGCGCGGCGGAAAAGATGATGCACGGGTTGGGAGCCGGCTCGTCGAACCCGTAAACGAATCGATGGAACGCGTCCACGAGTTCGGTTGCACCGCAACCGGTGACGAGATGAGCCTCGAGGTCGGCAGTGGATACGGATGTACCCCGGTACTTGCGATACAGATCGGTCATGAGGGCGCGCAGCCGGTCGGGCCCGATCCCTGCCGCGACACCGCGGAAGAAGCGGCTGCCCTGTGCGTAGGACGCTGTCGGTGTGGTGCGCTGGAACGGCAGGCGCGAGCAGAGCTCGATGGGTGGTTGTGTGAAATCGAAAGGCTCGGTGCGGGTATCGCCGTTTTCGTGGAAGCTGGTGTATGCCTCGTCCCACCAGCCGTCGGCTGGCGTAGCGGGGCTGACTCCGCGCCCGAACCACGAATGGAATATCTCGTGGCCGATCGCGCTCACCGACGTGGTGGCCGCATGGGCGTATTCCATTCCACCGGACGCTCCGTGGAGGAGGCAGACGAATCGGTTGCCCAAGAACGCGCCGTAGGTTCGTTCGTTGTCTGCCAGGAATTCCGAAATGCGGGAGATCAGCGCGGCCAGATTTTCCTTGCCGGACGACTGCTTCCACACTTCGATCGAAACCGGGTGCGGCGATACTGGAAGTGCGATCGCCGCCGACTTCCATTGCACGGCATCTTCCGGTCGTATTTCGACGAGCGGTGACATCGGCGTGAACCACGCCGGAAATCGGACCGACCAGGAATTGGTGCCGACGACCGTGGCATCTCCATTGGTGATGAGGGAATGCGCGAGAGTTGTTCCGGTGATTCGCAATTCGAGCCGGAAGGGGAACCGGTCGAAGGGCAGATTCGACGGAAACCACGTCTCCAGGTATCGGCCCGCATGCAAATCCGACATTCCGAACGACCACCGCACTCGGACACACTGCGACCAGTGCAGGTCAGGGGGATGCGTGCCGCTGAGATCGTTTGCCGGAGTGGTCAATTCGTAGGTCAGGGTCATCCGGTGCACCGATCCCGCGTCTTGCACGGCATCGAGGACGCGCACCGTGCCGTGTGGCCCGGCGCCGATATCGCGTGCTGCGATCAGCCCGGGATCGATCGCCACACCGTCGAGCGTGCAGGTCTGAACCGGCTGGCGCAGATCGAAGATCGGCGATCCGGAATGCGGGCCTACGACATACGTCATCGTCGCCTGCGCGAACGCGGCCTCCGCCGCCGTATCGAGTGTCAGCACCGCGCGCAGGTCGCGGATGTGGACCGGCACCGCGTGCAGTGCGCCCACAGCAGTCGGAGGCGGTGCATGAGCGAAATCGATCGGCATCGTCTTCCTCGCGCTCGTGGGGTGCGGGCTGTCCCACGATGCCGCGCCCATGTATTCGTCGGCGTCAACGACGTGTGCCGGGACCCGGCATGCCCACCCGCTGCCCGAGGCGCGCCGACGGCCGCAGCCCGAGTTCTCGCCAGAGATTCGCGGCGAACACGTCGAACTGCCGCCGGGCCTCCGCGGCATTGCCGGCGCCCAAGTGGGCGTCGATGAGGACGGTATGGGCCGATTCGCGTAGCGGTTCCTCCCCGACTACGCGCAGAATCAGATCGATGGCCTCCGGATGATGCCCCTGTTCGCAGTACCTGCGCGCCACGGTTTCCAGGGTGTGCAGCCGCAGCAGGCGCAGTTGTTCGCGGAACAGCACCAGCCAGTCGTCGTCCCATCCCGGTAGCAGCTCGCCAGCAGCACACAACAGGCGCAGATCCGCGTGGCCGATGTCGTCGGCCAGCATCGACTCGGCCTGCCGTCGGAACCGGTGCACGTCGACGTCGACGTGGTCGGCCAGCGCCACCCGTTCCGCATCGCTGGACAGCAGGCAGGGACCGGCGCGGCGGATGAGCCACAGCGCGGTGCGCAGACTCGCCAGCGACCGCTCAGGGGAGGCGTTCTCCCAGAGCCGCTCCGCGAGAATCTGCCGGCAGCAATCGTTTTCCGTCATCTTCCGCAGTGAAAGATAGGCGAGTACGCGCCGCGCATGCATCGGCAGATAGACCCTCGTTCCCGCCACCGATAACACGAATCCACCGAACAGCACCAGCCGAGCGGCGGGCACGGCCACTTCGGCGATCCGGGGTTCGGGGGCGTTCATGGTTATTGCGAATTCCGCGCGCACGATCCGGCACTGCGGTCCGTTCGCCGTGAATCGACGGAACCCGAAGACGGTGTCCACATGGTTGATCGCCTCTTGGTAATCGGAAATACCTCGCAATTCCAGCAGACCGCCCGGTCGGTGGTTGGCGCACGAGTAGATCCCTACTCGAATCGAGACGAGAGACGCCTGATGCGTGTTTCGAAAGTGCCGTTCGTGAGCAGCAGCGCCAACGGCCTACGACCCTGTTCGTCGGCCAGGTGCAGCTTCGTGGACAGGTGGGGCGTTCGCACTCGGCAGTCCCGGAGCAGGTTATAACGCGGCCGCTCGATGACGCCGCTTGAATACCCAACGGATCGCGGCCGCTACCCATACGCTCACGAGAGCCGCCAACATCACGAAGACCGGGTTCGAGCCGAGTGCGTCGGGAGTGGTCGGCAGCACCGAAATGCCGAGCAAGACCAGAAGCGCCGCCGCGAGCGAGGCAGTCCAATAGCCGAGGATGCGTCGAGCGGGCTGCGTGGTGGTCGCGAACGTCTCCTCGATCGGGGTCACGAGTGCGAGCATCGCCAAGCCCGTGGCGGCGATCCCGGTCCCGGGGTGGCTGAATATCATGCCGCCTGCCAACATGACCGCACCGCCCGCAAGGGAAAGAACGCTCAGCTGTGCAGCGCGTCGCTCGTCGCCGCGTAGCAGCCGCCGATGGCACCGATCGCGCGACAGTCGCCAGGTGAGCAGGGCGTCGGCTGTCCACAGAACCCAGTACACGACCGAGAGAATTCCGCAGAAGGGGATCAGGACAGCAAGCGGAAGCCACGGCTGATCCATCCCTTTCAGTACACGAAACAGTTTCCGGTATACGGGGTTTCGTTGCTTGAGTGCCTCGATGAGCTGTCGCCGCGCCAAGTCCATGGACGGATCGAGACGGAGCGCTTCCCGGAAGGCGCTGGCGGCGTTCCCGGTGTCACCGATCGCCAGGGCAGCGAATCCGTATGCGAGGTGTGCCAGCGGCTCTTTCGGACCCAGCCGCACCGCCTCGGCGGCATTGGCCATCGCCCCAGGAGCTTCCGCAATTTCGGAGAGCGCCATCGTCATAATGCCGACGAGTTCGCTATCATGCGGGTCGTAGGTCAGCCCCTGCCGAGCAGCCTGAACGGACAACCACCACTCCTCCCGGGCCAGATGCACCCATGCCAGCAAGATCCAAATCCTGGGAACCGTAGGGTCGATCTGTAGTGCGGCTTGCGCAGCCCGCAGCGCGTCGGCCTCGCGGTCTGCCTGATGCAGAACACAACCCGCGACGTAGTGGGGGTACCACCAATTCGGTGCAAGTTGAATTGCCTTCTTCGCCTCCGTCACCGCGGCAACGTGCTTGGCCTGGTGCGAGAGCGCGAGCGCCAGTACCGCACGTGAGATGACGTGCTCGGGGTCGCGCATCAGTGCCACGCGCAGCTGGTGTTCGGCCGCCTCGGGTCGCCGGTGCAGCAGCGTTCGAGCGCGCTCGGCGACCACGTCGGCGGGGTCGAGGTTGTGGATCAGGGCGCTCGACGCGAGTTCGGACCATGCGTCGGCCGTGGCGACGTGCGCCGACAGATGGTGGACGAGGTATGGGTTGGGTGGGGCGGGCAGATCCTGTTCGGCAGTCGAGATCAGGGCGCGGGTGATCAGGCGGTGACGGTCCGACAAATTCGGTTCCGTACGTCGGCGTTTGTATCGCGCGAGAAAGTGCTCCTTGAACGTCTGGTGAGCGAGCCGGTACACCGACTGGCCGTCCTCCGCGTCGAGCATCACGTAGGAAGCGGCGTCGCGAAGCAGGTTGTCGATGTCGGTTTCGGTGACGTCATCGCTCGCGAGCTTGGAGGCGACGTTCGCCCAGATCCGGTCCGCCCGTGGCAGGCCACGCCCCTCGGCCAGGGCGAGCGCCTCCAGCAGGGCGCCGTTGACGGGTGCCTGGTCGATGAGACGGTCCACCGCGGCCGCGAACAACGCCTTATGATCTTTGCTCAACATGCGTTTCAGGTCGCCAGCAGACTTCGATTCCAAAAGCGATGGCGCGAGGAGGATCTCGTGTATCGCCAAGCGGGCGAACAGGAACTGTCGTTGCTGCGCGCGAATGAGTTCCACCACCCGCTCGATCGTCGGGTCGTCGATGGCGATGCGGTCGGCGTCGCGTGCGCCGGCGAGCCGTCGACGCACATAGGTCTCGACCGCCGCCGGGTCTCGCTCGACGTCGACGACGACCGTCGATGGCGCCCTGCCGAGCGCATCGAGCAGATCTTCGGCTGAGGTGTCCGGCTGATCCGGTCCCTCTCCGGTGGACCGTCGCGTGCCGACCACCACCCTGCCCGCAGGCAGAGTGGCGACTCGGTGGAGCACCGCAGCGATCGCTAGCGGCTGTTGGGCTTCGTCCAACGCGTCCACCATCAGACAGAATGGGCGTTGGGCGAGCGCGGTGAGCACAGCTTCGATTTCCCGGCCGAGCTCCCTGGTCGTCGTCAATGGTGGTGGGAGATGCGCCACGTCGACGAGCCGACCGACGAGTTCGCCGGTCGTCATCCCGGTCAGGTGCACGACCGCGTCGAAAACCTGCTCGGGTGGGCGTTGTTCGTCCGGGATCGGCTCCAGCTGGCGGGCCCGGGAGAGCAGCTCCCGCAACGCCGGGTTGGTATGCACCAACACATTGCCGAGCAACGCCGACTTTCCCGACCCGGCCCGGCCGGTGACAACAAGCATCCCGGACGTTCTCGTGCGCAGCCAGTGCGCGATCTTTTTCCGTTCGGCGCCGCGGCCGACGAAATACCAGGCCAGTTCCCCCTGCTCGGCGCTCTGCGCCTTGGGGAGGAAGTAGTCACGCTCGTCCGGGCCGAGGTTGCGGAGGAAGTCCTGTAGTTCGGTGTAGATGTCCATCGGCGCTGTCACAGTGACGCCCGGTCGCCTTCGCCGCCTGATCGGCCGCGCGTCGTGCAGTCCGAGCAGGAGGACATATCCCTCGTGTAGATGGTCTTCGACACGGCCCATCAGATCGCGAAGCCGAATCCACTCGTCGTTGTCGGTGTACGAGGCGAGAGCCTTCGCCAGCGCTATCCGGAACTCACCGAGATGCCCCCTACCTTCGCTGCCCGACGCCACCAATGCGAGCCGCTGCGGGGGATTCCCCTTGGAATGCAAGGCCGCGTTGAGCCGGTGCACAAATGTTGTGGATCCGCAGGCCTCGACCACCACAATGGTCCATGCGCGGTCGTCAATGTTCCGAGATGCCCACTCGTCTCTGATCTCGCGAGCAAGGTCTTCCGGTGCGATCCCCTTACCCGAGCGACTTTCATAGGTGGCAAGACGTGCATCGTCGCCATCGGACGATCCGTGTCCCACCCAGAACAACATCGAACTCCGGGCCCGGTCAACAAGTGACCAGTGTTCCAACCGTGCGGCCACCTCCATCCGATTGCGGCTCTCCCCAGACACTTGCCACGAATCCGGCTCCCCACCGAGCTCGCGGAGGAGTTCGCTCAGAAGCGTGGCCTCGTCATCGGCGGGCAGATTCGGGTGGGCGTCGCGGTGTCGGTATTCACCGATCGCAACGCAGACCACGTCGAACCCATCGGCGGTGGTGTCCGACTGTGATGAGGAGGAGGGGCTCATCTGTCGTCCCTAATCAGATGCCTTTTCGCCCGACATATCCGGTGGCCCGGCCATCACGAGCTCGCTGACCGGTGAGTTGCCGCCGCGCTTGACCTTCACGCGGTATACACCCGGTGCACGGAGGATCACGCTCGCCGTGAGTGTTCGGTCTCCGCGCTTCAACTGCAGGCGGGCGACCTGGGTATGTCTGCGTGCTTCCTCGACGACACAGCTGATTCGGGTCGGATCGTCAGTGTTCAGCACCCGCACATCGAAGGCCTCGCCTGCGGCGACCACGTCAGGTACCTCGATACCGAAAGCGGCCGGCCCGGCCAGCGGCGGACCGAGCGGCTTGTCGGTGAGCTTCGCACGGACGAAGGTGACCGCTTCGGCAGTTTTCGCGATGGAACCGTGGCACTGGGGAAGGACAGACGGATCCAGGCCCCGCGGAGCCGCGGCGTCTCTATAAACCGTCGAGTCGCCCATCCGGTCGACCCGGGACAGCTTCCCGTCCGTATCGGTCTCGACCGCGTAGTACTTCGGCTCGACCACGCCATTGCGTAACAACATGCTCTGCGCGGTCGGCTGTTCCACCCCGACCAGTGCACGGAGCCCTTGTTCCCCGGAGGAAAGGAGCAACTCCCTGCGAGCGAACGACTGCCGCGCCAAGTCGATATCGCCTCCCAGGCAGTCCACATCGGTCGGTGTGAGTCGCCGTACCGATGTGCCCTCGTCGACACAGCGATAGGACGGCAGCAGGTCGTGCAACCCGGGCAATGTAGCTGCCAGCGTCCGCAACCTCCGACTCGGCAGCGGGACCGGCCCACCACGGCCCGAGTTCAGGATCATTGCCGCCTTCACCGCACCGTAGAACGGTGTGCCCAGCGTAATCGTGGCGCGAACCTCGGATGATCCACCAAGGACGGTCGTGAAGTATCGTGCGACGAGACCGCCCATCGAATGCGCGACCAACACCAATTTCGCGTCCGCACTTCCCTCCGAATGCGCGCGCCACCTCCTCAGGTGCACATCGGCCCGCCTCGCGAGTTCCTGCGCGTTGTGCTCGATGGACAGCCGCCAGTCATACGGGAACTCAGCGATAGCGTCAGGGTGCGGCACCACGCGACGTAGGCCGCGCAACAACTCCGTGTACGGCTCGACGCCCCGCAAAATCGGGCTGAACGCGGGGAACTTCAACAGACCGGTCGCGGCGACCCGACCAGTTCGCCCCGCACGCTCATCGTCGGTCAGCGCCAACGCCTCCATTGAGCACCCGGTAGTCCAGGCGCTCACATACCAGCCCAGATCCGCGAGCCCCCACAACCTCTTCCCCGTCGTCGTGTCGACCAGTTCACTGCCCATGATTCCCGGCAACAACATGACCGCATCCCGGGTTACGTCCTTCGTCACCACCAACCCTTTCGCTGCACCGATTGCTGCCGTCATCGCGCCGGAAGGACCGCGCACCATTGCCCATTCCTGCGCGGTAACCGAGGCTCCACAACGGGCTCTCGCCAGTTCCGCCATGTAGGTGGAACGGAGGTCGGACGACCGCTGCCGAGCGCGAAGGACTCCAACCAACGCGGGCTGAGGACACGTTGTTCATATGAAGCTTCGGTCGACGAGTGCCGTCTCTACTCGATCGCACGTTGATCTTCATATCGCTGACGAGACAGCCGTCTTGCCCGACCGATTACTGCCTCGTACACATCATGTACACAGCGCATATCGGGCGGCGCGAGTAGTCCGCTACGCGATCTTGGCCGCCAGGGAGGTCAGGGACAGGCGCTCCTGGTCGGCAGCGTCAGCGGTGTTTCCGGGCGGACGGTTGCCGGGCCGCTGGGCGTCTCGACGGTGACCGGACCACCTGAAGTGACGTCGACTGTCGTGCCTTCCGGTCGGATGCGCAAGGTCAACCTGCTATCGCGTACCGCGAGGTCGCGCACCGTCATCCCCTCGGGAAACCCGCTGGGCAGCATCGGGTCCAGCCGTGGACCGGTCTCCGCCCACCGCAGCCCGCTCGGTCCGTACAGCAAACCTTGCAGGAACCCGCCCGCACCGGTGACGAAGATCCACGCCGGTTGACCGACCGTGTTCGCACCCGACCGTTCGCCACGCGCCTCGGACTGGAACCCATATGGCGGTCGGACATATGGCTGCACCGATTGATCCAGGAACTGCTGAGTGCGGCAGGGATCATACTGCGCGCTGAGGATCGCGCCGGCGCTGTTGCTCATGTTGGGGCCGTCGGGATCGGTGCGGTCGAAGTAGTACGCCAGCGTCTCCTCGGGCGAATAGCCCGGTGCCGCATAGGAGTACGGGTAGCTGATCAGCACCGTGTCGGCCTGCTTGATCTTCTCCCCTTGGTACCCGAGATACTCGGCGGGTACCCCTGGCACGATGTCCGGCGGCATCGCCATATGGGCGGCGATATCGGCCCACCGTGGGTTCACCGGCAGTCCGGCCAGCCGGGCGGCCGACATCGCGGTCCGCATCGTCGCCATCACACCGACGTTGGTGAGTGCGTTGTCCACGGAAACCGAAACGTATTCGTCGGCGCCCGCCGCGGGTGCGTAGTGGTAGCGACCGTCGGGCAGCTTCGGGCCGACGCGGGCAGCCTGGTAGTTCGCGATAGCCGTGATCACCGGCGCGCCGCTGTCACGCAGCCATTGCTCGTCACCGGTGGCCGAATAGTACTGCCATTGCGCGAGCGCGATCTCATTCCCCAAATGTTCCTGGACCAGTCCGCACACCCACGGCGACGCACACCGCTGTGTCGGTCCGTCGTTCCAGGGGAACAGTGCGCCGGTCAGCCCGTAGGCGCGCGCGTTCGCCTCGGCCTGCGGTAGTGCCGCGACGCGGAAATCCACCACGGTGCGGGCCAATTCGGGATAGAGCGCGAGCAGGGTGGGAAAGATCCAGGCCTCGGCGTCCCAGTAGGTCAGGCCGCCATAGTCGTCGGAGGACAATCCCGCGGGCTGCACGGACCACCGCTGTCCGGCCCGGACGCTGGACAGCACCGAATACAGTGCGGGCCGGATCCAGTCCCGATAGTCGTCGCGGCCGGGGATCTCGATGGCGGGCTGCCACAAGCGATCCCACTCTGCTGCGTGTTCGGCGTGGGCGGCGGCGAAACCACGCGCCGCGCTGGATTCGGAGACGTCAGAGGCGATCGCGCGCGGGTCCGCGCCGTCCGCGCTGGAGGCGATTCCCACGTACTTGGTGACCGTGTAACTGTGGCCCGCCACGACGGTGCCGTCGAATCGTGTTCCAGCCGTTGCCCCTTTCGCAGGGAGCGCGACGCCACCCAACTCATCGGGCGTGGTGACCGTTGATACCAGGAAGGCGGTGTGGTCGGTGCCGTCGGCGCGCACGCCGACCGTGGTCTGCCCTCGGTTCGGATCGGAGGCTGCCGTCGTCGGGGTGACCCGCCGCGCGGCGGCCCCGTCGATCAGGTCGGTGACCGTGAGCGGTCCCGAGAAGTGCGGAATGACAGTGAGTTGCTGGACCGCAAGGTTCTGCTGCGCCCGTGACACGAAGGTCCGATAGGTCAGATCCAGTCGGTGTTCCGCGTCGGGTGTCCAGGTAGCTTCGGTGGTGACGGTGGCATCGCGATAGTTCAGGCGCTGCCGGTAGTGCGTGAGCGTGGCCGGGTCGACGTCGGCCTGGTAAGTTCGGCCCGCGACGTCGACGGTTAGGCTCGACCACGCGGGGAGCGCAGCGATCGCCTCTGTGTTGTTCCACGACATGGACTTCATGGCATAGAAGCCCGCGAGATACGTTCCGGTGTAGCGCGGTTCCACCAAGGGGAACGACGTGCGCACCGAGACGCCGTAGTCCTGATATCCGCCGCCGCTCGGCGGGATCATCGCGCCGATGCGCCCGTTGCCCAGATACGGGGCAGCGCGGAAGTTCTCGGGTTCGAACGTCTCGGAGACCGCCGACCACTCGTCTCCGACCGCCTGCCCGTCCTGCGCGGCCGCTACCGCAGACGGCCCGGGCAGCGGCACGAACGCGCAGGTCAGTAGCACCGCACCGATACTCGACACGAGTCGCATCGGGCCGACAGTAGCAGCGGTCACGCTGGGCCGATCGAAACGACACGGCGGCCGCACCACGCCCCTGCTACTCGGATACGGCGCGGTGCAGCAGCTGTCCGATGAGGTCGTGAATCGCCGCGGCTTCGAACCCGGTGCGGCTCTTACCAGTCGCTGAGTCGCCGAGCAGGACGACGCGCGTCCAGCCCAATAAACGTTCGGTATTCGGCAATACGATGTATTCGGCGGCGTGGCCGTGTCGCCATCTTCAGCATGCCTGATAGAGACTTGGCGGCCCCAACCTTACGGCCATCGAGATTCTGCCAGGAGGTTGACGATGAAGATCAAGGGTCGTGTAGGCGCCGGGTTCGACCTCGAGTTCGACCGACTCTCCTTCGGGAGGTGTCCTTCTTTCGCACCTGGGGCAGCCGGTCGGCGCCGCGCGGCGGTGGTCGTTGCGGGATAGGACGTTGCTGCACGGTTCCCGGCTCCAGTGATCGTTGTCAATAAAGGGAGTCCGAGCGAATGGATCGCCGGAACAAGGGAATCAGCCGGCGCAGTGTGCTGTTGGCTGCCGGAGCCTCGATGGCACTCACCGCAATGGCGCAGCCGACGCAGGCAGGGACGATCACGCGGAAGGTGTCAGCCGGCGGCCCCGACGAGCCCGGGAAGCGGGCGGACCTGGCGGAACAGGCGATCGTGCAGCGACACGTGCGCGCGCTCTGGGGTCAGCCGCAGGTGCGGCTGGGCACGCTTGTCTGGCCGGCGTCCCTGCTGGACCAGTCGTTCGTGCGATGGTGCTACTGGTGGCAAGCCCACCTTCTCGATTGTGCGGTGGACGCCGCGTACCGCGCCCGCACCCCCGAACGCATCGACCGGGTCGTCGCCCTCGCACGCGGTATCCGAACCCGCAACCTCACCGGCTGGACCAACGAGTACTACGACGATATGTCGTGGCTGGTGCTGGCGCTCGAACGCACCGACCGGCTGCTCGGTGTCCAGTTCAGCGACGCTGTCGGGGACCTGCGGGCCGCCTTGATCGACGGCTGGAACCCGGTCGTCGGTGCGGTGCCCTGGCGCTCCGGCGACGATTTCTACAACACCCCGGCAATCGGTCCGACCGGTATCGCTATGGCGCGCTTGGGCGAATTGTCCCGCGCCCGACAACTTGCCGATTTCTTGCACACCCGGTTACGCGACACCGACAGCGGCCTGATCCTCGACGGTGTCCATGAGCCCGGCGGACGAGTGGACCGGACTGTCCACACCTACAGCCAGGGCGTGACCATCGGGCTGGAAACCGAGCTGGCCGTGCGCACAGGCGAATCGAGCCATCGCAGCCGCGTGGCAGCACTGGTTGCCGCGACCGAGGACCGGCTCACGGACGCGGGGGTGATCGCCGCGGCCGCGGGGAACGACTCCGGACTGTTCATGGGCATCCTCGCCAGGTATCTCGCCGAAGCCGCACTGGCCTTGGACGACACCACCGCCGCGAATATCGTGCACGCTTCCGCGCGGTCGGCCTGGGAAAACCGCGCCGAGGTGGACGGGCTACCCCTGTTCGGTCCGGACTGGACCCGCGCGGTCACGGTCCCGGCGTATCCGAGAAGCTTTGCCCCGCTCACGCACTCGTCCGCCGCTTCGTCGACGAACCTGAGCCGCGATCTCTCGGTACAGCTGAGCGGGTGGATGCTGCTCGAAGCGGATTACCAACTCACCGCCGCGGGACGCTGAGCCCACAGCATTCGGGTGTAGTGGGCAGGCGGCATCGGTATGGCTGGCATCGGATATGCGCAGACCACCATCCTGCAGGGCCGAGTCCACTGGGCACGAACGCACACAGGGCGTCAGTGAGTGCTTCACCAACCTGGACGGTGCTTCGAAAGTTGTTGCGGTGTATAGAGTGGCAGCGTGGCTTTGGAGTGGGTGGCTGTCGTGGGGACGTTGGGCGGCGCCGTCCTCGGGACAGGTTCCACGATCTTCGTCGACGCACTCCGAGCTCGGCGGGAGCGGTCAGCACGCCTCGAAGACACACGACGCCAAGCCTACGTAAAGTATCTGACGGCACTGACCCAGACCGACAATGCGATGCAAGCCCTCGCAATCGGACGGTCGTCTCCGCTGGATCGCGCCGAAACTACCGCGGCGTTTCGGTCGAACCACCTGGTCGCAGCGATATACGAACTCGAATTGTTCGCGCCGAAATCCGTATGTGACAACGCCTGGCTGGCATACGACAGGCTGAGAGAGATCCGGGAAACGCTGATCACTCAGAGCGTGACAATCGAACATGCCGGCGCTGGCTCACCGGAGTGGCGGGCGGTCCACGAGCCGTTCTTGGCTGCGCTGAAGCAGCTGCGCGGATCGATGCGGAGGCAGTCGGGTGGTCTCGACAGGGCACAGCCCTAGGCCAGACGATTGCGTACATAGCCCGAACAACCGGCACCGCTCCCCCTGTACCGCTTGTCGGTGTTCCAGTAGCAGCAACCCATATACCGCGCAGCCGCCCGCCAACCACTCTCGAAATCCGACTGCCGGCTGGCGCCATTTGACGCGACAAGCAGTGAACATCCGTCCATGATATTGGGCCGGTTCGTGCTGCGGCGCGACCCACGGGACATCTCCCGGATCTGGGCGCTGGATCCTGATACCGGCGACTACCTCGAGGTGCCGTATCGGACGTGGTCACGCCCGGCAATCAGCGTGTGGGAGCAGACTGCGGCAGTGGCCCGGCTACACGAGCAGGGCCGCACCGAGGTCGACGAGAACGCGCTGTTCTCGATGGTCGAGCAGATGCGCCACATCACCGACACCGCGACCGCGACCAGCCGCAAGGCCCGCCGCAACATCGAGCGTCGGCGTCTAGCGCCAGTGCAGGCACGAGCCGCCGGGACGCGCCCGTCGCCGCCGGTCACCGATCCCGCCGCCACTGCGGTGGCACCGTTCGAGGTGATCGAGCAATGGTGAATATCGGTGAGCCGGTTGACTTGTCGTACCTGCATCCCTCGGCGCAGCGGCTGGCGATGCTGCCGGCCGAGGAGCGGGTGCGGTACGTGCGGGCGGATCGCTGGATCGGCTACACCCGCGCGGCCGAGGCTCTGACCAGGTTGGAGGGGTTGTTCACCATGCCCGCCAAGCAGCGGATGCCGAATCTGCTGCTGGTCGGGCCGACGAACAACGGCAAGTCGATGATCATCGAGAAGTTCCGCCGCGACCATCCCACGATCGCGCACATCGACCGGGAAGAGATTCCGGTGCTGGTGGTGCAGATGCCTTCGGAGCCGTCACCGACCCGCTAGCGCGGTCTTGGATTCCCCTGCCGCCGCGCGGGCGCGCAGCCGCTCGGCCTGCTCAGCGGTCAGTGCTGGCTTACGCCCCTTATAGACTCCGCAGGGTGACACGGTGATCGTGCATTCGATGGATCGCCTGGCCCGCAATCTCGACGATCTGCGCCACCTCGTGCGACTGCTGACCGGCAAGGGCGTGCGCGTCGAATTCGTCAAGGAGGCACTGACTTTCACCGGCGAAGACTCACCGATGGCGAACCTGCTGCTGTCGGTGATGGGCGCCTTCGCCGAGTTCGAGCGAGCCCTGATCCTGGAGCGTCAGCGTGAGGGCATAGCGGTGGCGAAGGCTCGGGCGATCAGAACACCGATCGCCAACTCGATGGCATCGACGTCGGAAAGACCTTCACCGATCGGGCTTCCGGGGAAGAACGCCGTCCGGCCGAAGCTCGACGAGTTGATCGCCTTCGTTCGCGAGTGCTGACCCGGATATAGCCGACACGCATCGCTGGTCGCCATTGGCAGCAGCGCGGCTCAAGCCTCACTCGGCCGTCCCGGCTGTGGGGACAGGCTGATGAGATCGGGGTTTAGCCTGGGAACTCGCATCGCGACAGCCTGCGCGTGCGCCAGCCAGCCCGACGTCCTTGCCTTCGTGGAGGTTTTTGCATGACCCGCACCACCGCGCCCCGGCCGGTCGATATAGCAGCGGTGATTCCCGCTCTGGCGCCGCTTGCCCGGACCGCGACTCGGCTGCACCCTCGCCCCGGCAGCCCCTCGTGCCACGACAGTTCCGTGGGTGGGCCGCTGCTGTGGCCGGCGGGTGAGCCCTGGCCGCACTGTCACGACCCACACTGGGGAGAGGTGATGTCGCTGAGGCAGGCACGGCCGAAGCAGCAGGACACCGTCTGCGACGAGGCTGCGCTGAGCGAGGACGACTACCAATGGAAAAACACCCCGGAGGATCTGGCGAAGTTTCAGCAGCTGTATGACCCGGATCCAATGCTTCCCGAGGGCCCGGTTGCCATGCTCCCGATCGCGCAACTGTATGTCCGCGACGTTCCCGGCCTGCGAGCGCCCGCGGGCAAGGATCTGCTGCAGGTGTTGTGGTGCCCGTTCGAGCACGACGAGTACCTGATCCCCAAGACCGTTGTGGTGTGGCGGTTCGCGGCCACGGTTACCGACATTCTGGCCGATCCCCCCGAGCCCGCGGTGGTTCAAGCCGGGCTGGGGCAGTTCGTCCCCGAACCGTGCACGATCGCGCCGGAGCAGGTGACCGAGTACCCCAGGTCCTGCGAACTCGACGATGATCTGCAGCAACAGCTGCAGCAGTGGGAGGCCGGATACCTCGGCATCGATGTGGAAGACCTCGGTGAGATCGAGAGTCCGTACAACTCGGACCTGTCTGTCGCGCCCGGGTGGAAGATCGGTGGCTGGATCGGCTGGCACGGCGGCGGTCCCTGGGTGGAGCCATGCCCGGCCTGCGGGACGCCCACCGAACCGTTGCTGACCATCGCCTCATGGGAGCGGGACGGGGCACAACACAGCTGGGTCCCCGACGAGGATCGGCCTGACATGTTGGTCGGGGGCAACGGGTGCCCGACCAAGATCAATATCGGTGACGCATGGGACCTGGTCATCTGCGGCTGCCCCGCATCGCCCGATCACCCCCATGTGCCGAACCTGTTGAGCTAGCCGGACTGGTCAGATCCGGCGCCGTGCCCCTGGGGGCGGTTTCGGGTGTCTCGGATCTCACTTTGCGGCCCCGGGGGCGGCTTCGCGATTCTCGGGACCCGTGGTGAGCGAACTCGACGGGTTGGGCCGCGCTGGCGGGGTGCATTGAAACCGAGCCTCAACGACCCGGTGTCGCCTTTGGGCACAAATACTTTCATGCCGCACCCCGCAGTCGCCTCGCTCTACCGCACCCTCGCCGACAACGACGCCTGACCAAGGCATACAGCCCGCGCCACAGCCAAGTGCACCCGACTTCGAACACCGGTGACGACGACTTCGAACATCGACACCGCGACTTTCTGCCGCGAGTCACAGCGGTGTCCAAGAAATGTGTCGAAAACGATTGGTGTTCAACAAGTCCTGTCAGACCTTGCTCGTACAGTCCGGGTTTGCCCAACCTGACCCGCGCCCTCGACGGCGCCCAACCACTCGCCCTCGACGGTGATACGTTCGATCCGAGCGGCGGCGGTGGTGCCCCTCCGCAGCGGCGGCCGGGTGGCCGTCGAGAACTGACCACTCTCTCTCGCGCGCCTGGCCCTTCGAGGACCAGCTCCTACGTAATTTGAGCCGTTCTGCCCAACCCCAGCCTCAGCCGCCATCCGAGCATCGGCAGGTAGCCAGGTCGATAGCGGCGATACGGAGATCATCACGGGGCTCATTACCGTACAACTCGGCCAACGCGATTTCGGCGACCATCGCAATGAACAGCTCAGCTGCCGGCGCTGGCACCCTTCTGCCGATCGCCGCGAGGTCCGGTTCCACCAGCTCGGCCATTGTGCCGTTGCGGGCGCGCACTTCATCGAGCAAGTCGCTTTCCGTGCGTGATTGGGCGAGAAACGCCTTCGTACCGCGCGTACGCAGGCATGCGTCGAGGTAGGCGTTCATCCCCAGACGCAGCCGGTCGGCACCGGGCTCGATCTCTTTGATGGCAGCCAGGATCGACTCTGTGATCGCGTCATGGTACCTGCGATGCAGCGAGACGATGTAATCGCGGCGACTCGGAAAATGCTGGTAGAAGCTCCCTTTCGCCATGCCGGCGACACCGACGACCGCATTGACGGTCAAGCCGTGCAAACCCTGTCGTTCGGCTACGACCGCTCCTGCGTCCAGTAGGGCGTTGCGACCGGGATCGGCGGGACGTGCCATGGAGGTCCTTTCACTGCTGCCGTCTTTCGTATGACCCTAGACCTTGCTAGCGTATGACCGACTGGTCGGTCATCGTGCCATGGACTGACCGACCAGCCAACGAATGTGGGATGAAGAGGGGCGCAGCATGACTACTGATCCGAACACTGCAGGTCCGCGCGGCGCAGGAACGGCGGCAACCTCCCTCGTTGCGCCGACCGACCTGGGGGATGTTGCGCTTCGGCTGGCTCGGCATGCCGACGCAGGATCCTCAGCTGTGCTGCTGTTGCATGCCAATCCGGGCGACAGTCGGGATTTCGATGCAGTGTTACCGGCCCTGACCTCGGAGCACACCGTGGCCACGGTCGACTGGCCGGGCTACGGCGACTCAACGGCCCATGCCCCGGAAACGATCACTGCCGCATCGCTGGTCAACGTTGCCGGAGAGGTGCTCGATACCCTCGGCGCCCATGGGATCGAGCGGGTTTCGATCATCGGTAACAGCGTGGGAGGCTATGTTGCGGTCCGGCTCGCGCAACTCCGACCGGACATGGTCACCAGTCTGGTGCTCGTCGACCCGGGCGGCTTTACGAGGCTGAACCCGCTCACTCGCGCAGCATGTCGATCGGTGTTCGGTCGCCCAGCCATTGCCAGGCACCTGGTCGGCCCGATGGCGCGGGCGTATCTCGGCCGTTTGAGCACTCCCAGTGCTCGTGAAACCTATCGCCGTACCAAGGCGATCAAGAGCGATCATGCTCGCCTGGCCGTGTACTCCTCGGTGTGGCGCAGCTTCGCCGACCCGGCGTCCGACCTGAGCGCCCCCGCTGAGGGAGTCGGCGTGCCGACGCTATTGATCTGGGGGCGTCGCGATCCCGTCGTCTTGTCCGCCCTCGACGGGCGACGAGCACGGCGCGCGATACCGCACGCGCAATGGGTGTCGCTACCGACCGGTCACGAACCGTACAACGAACGACCGGAAGCGTTCCTGGAATACGTAGCGCCTTTCCTGCGAAGACACGCTGGTGGTGAGAGACAGCGTTCGGAAACGGAATGAGCGGGACGACATCTGCTCGAACACCCGCGGCCAAGGAACCGGCGAAGCGCATGTCCTCCTCACGACAGCGCGTCCGGTCGCCACTGCCGCGTCGACCCGTCCCCTCCCCAGAGGATCGACCAGCAGACTCCCGGACGACGAAAATCCTTGCGATCAAGCTGATTTCATTTCGCCGTTCGGGAACAGGCACTCGCGCACGCAGGTTGCCCCTGGCATGACTCTCGGAATTGCGCTCGCTGCCTCGAATTCGGGCAACTACGTCGACCAGATCGTGGCGCAGGCCCGCTCGGTCGCCGAGCTGGGTATCGGGTCGGTGTGGTTCGGACAGCGGATGGACTACGACTCCCCCGCCCTCGCCGCCATCGTGGGCCGGGAGGTGCCGGGCGTACAGGTCGGCACCTCGGCCATCCCCGTGGTCGGCCGCCATCCGCTGCTGGTCTCCTCTCAGGCGCAGACCGCCCAAGCCGCGACGCACGGGCGCTATCATCTGGGTCTGGCCGTCGGTTCGACGCTGGCCGCCGGCGCGTTCGGCACGGCCTTCGATCGGCCGATTACCCGCTTGCGCGAGTTCCTTACCGCGCTGCGGGAATTGCTCGACACGGGCACCGCCGACTTCCACGGCGAACTGCTGACGGTCACACCGCCGCTGCCGACCGCGGTTCCCGGGGCAGAACCACGCGTACCGGTGTTGGTGGCCGCGATGGGGCCGCAAGCACTACGCGTCACCGGAGAACTCGCCGACGGTATCCTGCCGTATCTCGCGGGCCCGAAAACCTTGAGCGAGCACATCGTGCCGGTGATAACCCAGACGCCGGAAACCGCACCACGCATCGTCGCCTTCGTCCCGGCAGTCGTCACCTCCGATGTCGAGGGCGCCCGTGCGACGGCGGTGCGGCAGTTGGCGTTCTACGAGCAGGTGCCGTCCTACCGCCGGGTCATCGAACTCGAAGGTGCCTCGCGGGCGGCGGAACTGGCGCTCATCGGCGACGAGGAGACCATCGCCGCCGGAATCCAGCGCTACTACAACGCGGGCGCCACCGAGGTCGTGCTGACCACCACGGATCTGGCCGGTCCGGACGATCAGCACCGCACCTGGGCGCTGGCCGGGGCGCTCGCGGCCGACCGGGCCGGCTCCTCGGCGGCTGCAGCACTGCCCGCGGTGTAGCATCGCGCGATCCCGAACTCAGCTCCGGCGCACCCGCGCACGGCGTCACCGACCAACCCGAACGCTTGATCCACATCCCATCCCGATCGAGGGGAAGCGGTAGCGTCGCCCCATCACCGGACCCGCTTGTTCGGCCTCTCACCGTCGGCGCGCAAAGCGGCCTCCACATCGATGCCGAGCCCGACGAGAGGGTTTCGCATGATCCGATCCAGATGCGGGCTGGCCGCGTAGCTCGTCAGATAGCGGACCTCGCCCAGCCACAGCAGCCAGATCGAGGTGACGTGCGGGTATCCCTCCGAGTCGATCGTCGCAAAATGTGCGACAGTATCGAGGGACGGCAGGCCTTCGGCCTCGGATTCATCAAATCGTCGCATTGGTGATACAGCGAACTTTCTTATCTGGAAACAGATCTCACGTCCATGCCGGTCATGCCCGCGCGCATCACGCATTCGGCATCGGCACACGCACGGCCAGCCAATCCACGGCGTGTGGGGGCTCGAGCCCGGCGCATACTACGGGCGCGTGGTCCGAAGGCGACGTTCTCGAGCGCCGAGAGGTGTTGGAACAGAAGGTAGTCCCGGGGCGGGTCATCCCACATCGGGGTCGGCGACGCCGATACATCCACCTGCGAGTGGCGAGTGTGGCCTATGGGTCCTGGTCGAAGGCTCGTTGGTAGATCTCGTCGGTGATCGGGCCCTTGGCCCGCCCATGGTCGAACACTCCATCGCCTGACTGGTCATCCACCAGCGAGGAAATCCGACCAAAGCTATTGAATCCGACGTCAACTTCAAGTAGCGTTCCCGACCACTGCGTGACCAGCGTCACATCAGTTTCGTTTCTCAACTTGGAGATAGGTATGACTCCGAACTCGGATTCCGGCAGGCCGGATCAGAAGAAATTGCGGCGACTCATGGCCGCTGCCCTGGTCGGCAGTTCGATCGAATGGTACGACTTTTTCATCTACGGAACGGCCGCTGCCCTGGTATTCGGCAAGCTGTTCTTTCCCAATGCGTCACCACTCATGGGTACACTGCTGTCCTTCAGCACATTCTGGGCGGGCTTTATCGCCCGACCGCTAGGCGGTCTGGTGTTCGGGCACATCGGCGACACCTTCGGCCGCAAGCCGGCGCTGGTCTCGTGCCTGATCCTGGTCGCGGCATCCACCTGCGCGATCGGCGTGCTGCCAACCGCCAAGTCGATCGGGGTGGCCGCGCCAATTCTGCTCGTTGCCTTGCGGTTCCTGCAGGGCATTGCCGTGGGCGGTCAGTGGGGTGGGGTCACCCTGCTGCTCACCGAAACCACCAGGCCCAACCGCAAAGGCCAGGCGGGTACTTTCGGCCAGATGGGCGTGCCCCTGGGCCTCATGCTGGGTACGGGCGCATTTCTCCTGGTCAGCGGATTCGTCAAGGGTCGCGACTTCCTGAACTGGGGTTGGCGGATCCCGTTCCTGGCCAGCGCCGTACTGTTCCTCGTGGTGCTGTTCATTCAGCTGCGCATCGAAGACTCCCCTGAGTTCCGCCGGCTCCGAGACCGTGCCGACGAAGCCTCGACCACGATCGCGCAGGCCCCGATTATCGAAGTGCTGCGCAAGCATTCGAAGCGAGTCCTGCTCGGCGCCGGACTGCTGTTCGGAAGCAATGCCATCTTCTACATCAGCGTCGCCGGCGTACTCGATT
The DNA here is from genome assembly GCF_050955995.1 of Nocardia sp. CA-119907. NCBI lineage: Bacteria > Bacillati > Actinomycetota > Actinomycetes > Mycobacteriales > Nocardiaceae > Nocardia > Nocardia sp. CA-119907. The sequence continues at coordinate 3,962,489 of NZ_CP192091.1, read as the reverse complement.
ACGGCGTCCGGAAACTCGGGCTGGAGCGCCAAGGCCTGTTGACCGTCTCGCTGATCTCCTCCGCCATCAGCGTGCCCGTGATCTATCTCGCCGGCTCGCTGTCCGACCGCTTCGGTCGCCGCCCGTTGATCCTCACCGGCGCAGCGATCATGGCGCTCTGGGCATTTCCCTTCTTCTGGCTGGTGGAGACGGGCTCGCTCGCCGCGATCCTGATCGCGACCGTCGTCGGCAGCGGGCTCGGGTCGGGGCTGGTATACGGCCCGCTCGCGGCGTATCTCGCCGAACTGTTCGAGCCCCGAATCCGCTACTCGGGCATCACGATGTCCTACCAGCTGGCCGCCATCCTGGTCAGCGGCGGCACTCCCTTCCTCATGACCGCGCTGCTCGCAGCGACCGGATCGACCAGGGCGGTCTCTGTCTTCGTCATGATCATGGCGCTGTGCACGCTCGGCAGCGCCTGGGCACTGCCGGAAACGGTTGCACGCAAGCAGTCCGCGACGGCCGGCGAGAGCGCCTCCGTCGCCGTGCAACCCTGACCGATCCCGACCCGGAGCGGCGATGTCCTAGGACATCGCCGCTCCGGTCGGCGTTCAGAGTCAGTTGCTCTGAACACTCAGGGCGCGGCTGGCCACCACTTGCCGCTGGGTGGCTTCTCGAGAGTGGCCACCCTCTCGTTCTGGCAGGCCGGGGTGAGCGAATTGTCAACTGCCAAAAAGATTCCCGGAAACACCGCCGATGGGGCGTCACTCTGCTAAAAGTTGTAAACATTCGCGTACCCCACTCATACGCATGCGTACCCTACTCCATGCCCATGATCGGATCAGAGATTTCATGACGACAAACACCTCTGCTGGGGCGGCCGGCGCCGTCACTATCACAGCCCTGATCGTTGGAACCGCACTCGGATTCCCCGGAGCGGCCCACGCCGACACCGCACCCGGTGCCGGCTCTCCAGGGGTGATCACGGTGAACACGACCGCCGACGAGATCGCGGTGGACCCCCGAAGTGGGCTGTGCCGCACGGCCTCTGGCAGCTGCACACTGCGCGCCGCGGTGCAAACGGCCAATGCCCGTCCAGGAAGTACGATCGTGGTGCCGGCCGGACGGTACGTCTTGACGATTCCACCCGACCCGCTGAAAGTGCAGGGCCGCAACCCTGATGCGACCACGGGTGACCTGAACCTCACCGCGCCGACGGTGCTGCGCGGCGCCGGCCGCGATCGGACAGTGCTGGACGCCAACGGGATCGACAGAGTGCTCAGTACCGCTGCGCCCGTGACGTTGACGGGATTGACCGTGACCGGCGGAGTCGCCGCCCAACACGAGATCCCGTTCTACGACACCGGCGGGGGCGGCATAGCCAATTCGTCGAACCTGGTACTCGACGAGGTCGTGGTCCGGGGTAACAGCGCCGGGTACGGCGGCGGCATCTTCAACGTGCCGGGGTCGGACTTGCAGACGAAGAATACGACTATCACCGGCAATACTTCCGGCGAGGCGGGCGGTGTACGGTGCGACAACACCTGTACCTTCACCGACTCCACCATCTCCGAGAACCGCGTGGTCAATCCCGGAGAGTGGTACCGCCCTGGTGGATTCGCCGGGCGCGGCGGCGGTGTGGATGTCCGGGGCCGGGGCGTGGTGACTTTCGATCACGCCGTAATCACCGGAAACACTGCCCCGGACGGCGGCAGCGGCATCAACGTGGCGCCCGCCTACCTCGACACCCTCCCGGACCAGGTGACGGATCGGGTCGATGTTCCATTGGGCACCGTCATCTTGCGGAACTCCACTATCACGGCGAACACCGGTGCCGCTTCGGCCAGCTGCACCAAGGTGTTCGCGCGGATCGTCTCCGAAGGCGGCAACACCGGCGACGATGCTTCCTGCGACCTCACCGCCGCAGGCGACAGAGTCCTGTCCTAATCGGCAGCAATTGCCAGCCCGAGCAGCGCTTGGTGCATGTACATCACACTGTCCTCGAGCTCGAGCAAATCACCTCCGGCACGGAGGGTTCGGCGCACGGCCTCGTTGGTCGCATCGGTCACCGCCAGATACGCGAAATCGGGGACCGATGGATCGACGGGGCCTGCCGCTTCGCGCCACGATCGGATGAATCCGGCAAACCAGCGTTGGCAGCGTTCGAACGACTCGATCGCGCGCGGGCCGGCCACGGCGGTCTCGAGATAGAACGAGCGGGCGAACGATGGTTCGTCACGTAACAGGGTGAGATACTCCCGAATGCCGCGCCGGAGAGCCTCGACAGGCTCCACCGGTTCGGACAATACCTGCGCCATCGCGTGCTCGAGATGATCGATCATCAGATCACGACCAGTCTCGGCCGCGGCGAGGAAGCACGCTTCCTTGTCCAGGAAATGCTGATAGAACGTCCGCCGCGAAACCTTCGCTGTCGCAGCGATATCCGCGACTGTCGCGTTGAGGTAGCCACGGTCCGCGACGACGACCGTCACCCCGAACAACAGCCGCTGACGCTGCGATCCCGTCACCAGATCACGAGCAAGACCGTGCGGCCCGTGCGGCAAGGTCGTCAGTGTCGGTTCCAACAACTTCCTACGTCCCATCCACACCTTCATATCAGGTGCGCCCGCCGGCCCCGCACGAACTCGGCCAGCCGATCGGCGCACACCGCCACCCGCACCGATCAACTACCGCGTCGAAACGCTGTCGACCCACCCCGGGACATCTCGAGAGCGTCACCGGCGCGGGACTCGCCGAGCCCGAGCATCCCGAATACGCTGTCCTTTCAGACATTCCGAGTATGCCGAGGCAGGTCGACCGCCCCGGCGTAGTTCAGGCTCGGCCTGCCAACGAGTTCCAGTCGATCGCGCGTTTCAGGATCTTTCCGGTGGCACCCTTCGGCAGCTGGTCCACGAACGCGAACAGGCGCGGAACCTTGTATGCCGACAGCTGCTCCTTGGCCCAGCTCCGCAGGTCATCCGGTGCCAGTTCCACTCCGGCGGCCAGCGTTATCACCGCGGCGACCTCCTCGCCGTAGTGCTCGTCGGGCACACCGATCACCGCCGCTTCGACGATGTCGGGGTGCTCGTACAGCACTTCTTCGACCTCACGCGGGTAGACGTTGTAGCCGCCTCGGATGATCATGTCCTTGGCCCGGTCGATGATGTAGACATAGCCGTCTTCATCCACCTTGCCGAGATCACCGGTGGCGAGCCAGCCGTCTCGCAGGTCGGATGCGGTGGCCTCGGGCCGGTTCCAGTACCCCCGCATCACCGTCGGCCCGGACAGGTACAACTCGCCTACCTCACCGGGAGCGAGTACAGAGCCCGAGGTGTCCCGAACTTCAATTCTCATGCCCGGCAAAGGAAGCCCCACGGATCCAACTCTCGGATCCTTACCGCTCGGGTTGAACGTCGCTATACCCGACGACTCGGTGAGCCCGTAACCTTCGATGATCTCGCAGCCGAACCGTTCGCGAAAAGCACGGATGACCTCCGCCGGCAGCGAGGCGCCGCCCGATGAAGCCATCCGCAGCTTCCGGAACTGCTCGGGCCCGAAATCTCCTGCGGCATGCAGCATCGCGTTCCACATCGTCGGAACACCCGACATCAGGGTCATCTCGTCCGCACGCACCATCTCGAGCATGCGGCCGGGATCGAACGGCGACAGCAGCGACAGCGATCCACCCAGGTGCAGAGCGGTATTCAAGACAACCGACTGCCCGAAAACGTGGAACAGCGGCAGCGCTGTGCCCAACCGGTCTTCGCTTGTCACACCCAGATAGTCGATCAATATCGTGGACGCCGCTTGCAGGTTGGCAACCGTGAGCTCGACACCCTTCGGCTTCCCCGTGGTCCCGGAGGTATAGAGCAGAACCGCGATATCGCCCGGGTCGAGATCGACCGGTTCGGACAGCGGCTCCGCCTGGTCGCACTGTGCGCCATGCTCGAGCACCCAGAGCGGGAGCCCGCGCTCCCGCGCAGCCTTCTCGGCCGATGTCGTCGCCTCGTGCCACGCGACGACCAGCCGTGCCGTGGAATCATCGAGCACATAACCGATTTCGGCTCCGGTCGCCATCGTGTTCATGGTGATGACGATGGCACCGACGAGGTGCGCACCCATATAGGCCACGACGAATTCCGGGACGCTGGGCGCCACCAGCAGCACGCGGTCGCGACTTTCGATCCCGGCCGCACGCAGGGCGCCGGCGAATGTCGCCGCCGAATCCTTCAGCCGGCCATAGCTCCATTCCTCACCCCATGCCCGCAGCGCGACCGCCTCGGGCTCATCGAGCGCGTTCTTCCACATCGGACCGGCGACGTTGACCATCCGAGTCCACTCCTTCTGGCCTAGCTGGTATGTGATCCACCTCGCACCGTAATTGAACTTGGCGTCAACTTCAACTAATTCCCGAAACGAGAGCTATGCGACAACCGCATGAGCGGAACACACGTCAAAGCGATCGGAACAGCCCCGAACGGAGGCACGCCTGGACCGACTGAAGCGCCGGTATTGCCGGAGACAGCGCGGTCTACGGACAATGCACTCAGTCGGCGGCCTCGTCGATTTTCAGCGCATTGGCCCACAGACGCGTAGCTGTTCGAACGAGATCGTCGAGCGAGGTCTCCTCTTCGAGGGAGAACGCGTAGTACGCCATCCGGCCGACCATGCCCGACAGCGCACGTGACGCGGTGTAGGGATCGAGTTCCCGGTCGGCCTGGCCTCGTTCCTGTAGATCCCTGATGGATCGAGCGTTACGGTCGGCAAAGGCACGGGCGCGACGTCGCCGCATTTCGCGAAACTTCGGATCGATCGCGGCCACTTGATCGAGGATCAGCATCAATTTCGCGTTCCGCTTGTACGCCTCGAAGTAGGCACGGTTGCTCGCCTCGATTACCGCTATCGGAGATGCCGCGTCGGCGCTCAGCCGCGGCATGCCCGGATGCAGCATCTCGTGCTGCGCGGCATCGAGCACCGCCTGCAAAATCTCTTCCCTGCTCGAGAAATACGTATAGAAGCTACCCGTGGAGCATTTCGCCTCGGTCGTGATATCCGATAGCCGCGCATCGAGGTAGCCGTCGCGCTCGAACACGACTCTGGCCGCGGCCACCAGCGCCGCCCGCGTTCGCAAACCGCGGGCCGTGAGCGGAGGCTCTCGAAGGACAGAGGTATCGGCCAGTGCGGGGATCTCCGCGGATACCGCTTCGTCGTCGGCCGTCCTGGCCATCAACCGCCCTCCCTGTCCTGCCGTGCATTCTCCGAGTGATCGTCGCATACCTGTTGTCGGCCTGCACTCGGCTCTGCAACTCGCGGTCACGGCGTCGGCCGTGAAATGCCAGGGCCCTGCCCAGCCGGAGTGGGAACCGACTGGGCAGGGCTATAGCCGCACCGGTTTGATGTGCGAGTTGGCGTTACTTCGCCGGGGCCGGGGCCGGGGCCGGGGCCGGCTGGTTGATTGTCGTGAAGTACTGGACAGCCGCCATGATCGCGACCGGAGCGGTGATGAGAAGCTGGCCCGCCAACGTCCCCAGCGCCCCGAGGGCCATGATTCCTCCTATACATCCGATCGCGGCTGCTGGAATGAAGGCTCCGAACAAGCCGATAATCGCCGCGGAAGCGACAGTCGCCCCGGCGATCCCGCCCAGCACGCAGCCGACCGCCGCGCCGCCGATGCCGCCGACGGTGGTGCCGATCGTTGCGCCCATGAGGATCGTGGAGGACAGTCGCGCCCAAGCGGCTTGTTCCCGGTCGTACTGAGTCTTCCAGGGTGCCTGGTCTTCGTAGGGCAGCGCCACCGGCTTGTAGACAGCGTGCTCGAGGTCGAACTGCGGCGTCAAAGTAGCAGTGCGGTCGCGAATTTCGGCGGCGATCGGGAAGACGTAGTCATCGACCCGGAAGGACAATTCCGAACCCGCCAGCACAGCACCGCCGGGCGCCTTGATCTTCAGCACTCCCTCTTCGACGGTAACCGAGCCGGCCGCGAGATCGATCACCGAGGATCGCTCTCCCACCGATACCTTGTACCCCACCGCCCCGGCATCGGCCGGTGCCGCCGACGCCGTTCCGGCCGTTACGCCGAGTGTCGAGACGAGCAGCGTCGCTGCTGCAATCGTTTTCCTCATCTGTTTCCTTCTTCTATCCGCCTCGAACCTCACGTTCGAGAAACTTCGAATACGCGCCGCTGGCGGCGATTCGGTCGCCCCCTCATCCCGGCTCTCTTCGCATCAAATGGAGTCGAGGAACTTCACAAGCGCCTCGGTCCTCCTGTCACCGGGCGTTCGTATGCCGGGCAACCAGTTCGGCCGGGAAACCCAGATCGGCTTGCACGACCGCCCTCGTCAGCGGCAGGCACAGTTCACGCAGACGCGCACACCCCTGCTCACCGAGTTCTTCGTACGGATACACCGCGAGTTGGTCGGTCCGATCCTCGATCGACTGCCGGCGCCACCGTCCTTCCTCGCTGAACGCGAGGCCCGGTCCCTCGAGAAGCCAACCGCGCGAACGCAACCGCTCGATTCCGGCAGCCCACTCCTGTTCACTCCAATACCGGCTGACGCGTAGGACTTCCGCGCTGATAACCCCCGTCGCGCTGTGTGTGATCAGCGCCTCCAGTCCGTCGAGACCTTCGGTGAGCAGCAGCGCGACGTGGCCGTCTCCGCGGAACTCCCGAAGCAAGGTCTGTGCGTGCCACAGCACCATGTGCGGAGCGGTGGGCCATGGCAGCTGTGCGTGTCCAGCGAAGAGCGGACGGCCCTGCGGCCGCTCGCAGGCGCGTTCCGCAGCCCGGCGGGCAAGATCGGCCGCCTCGCGCACCGCGCTGCCGTCGACTTCCTCGCCCCATGCTTGGCGCAGCGAGCGGTCGACGGCTTCGTACCTCGCTTCCAGGACGTCCGCAGGCGTGGCGATGCGCCAGGCCTCTGGCAGCGCCGAGCGGACGGCCACCGGATTGAAATTGAAAAATGTCGCGACGGAGACGTCCGCGGGTACCGGTCCCATCGCTGCCGATCGGGGCGCGAAGTATATCATGCCCCGCTCTGTCAAGCCGATCTCGGCGTAGCGCTCCCGCCCGTGCGGGCTGAAGTAGATCATCCCGTGAATCGCTTCGAGAGCACGGAAGGTGAGCCGGGCGGTCTCCGGCGAAACATTGGGCATCGTCGCAGATGGAGCCATGTAGTTCTCTCAGTCGTCATGTCATGGTTCGGGTCCGTCGTCCAGGTTGCGCGGACGGTTCGACCAACGAATTGAAACTGAACTCAACATCAAGTTGTGATCTACGTCAAGTCTTGAATCTGAAATCAACTTCACCTACCGTCGGGTTGTCGCCGGCGGTGATGAGCTGGGCCACGGCAGTGTCGGGGCCGATCCCGTAGCAGTCGAGCGGGGCGGGGCAGGTTGCCACGGCCCGATGCTGTTCGAGCTGGTTGACGCCCCTTTCGACCGCATTTCGGTCGCGGTAGGCGATCGAGTCGACCGCCGGCCGCGCCGCGGTTGCGGATGGGCGCCGTTTTCACCGACCTGCGGGCAGTGACGCCCGCCGCCTTCCGAGTTCGATTGGGGTGAAGGCGGGAAAGAAGACCTGCGCGCGTAGAACCAGCAGATCGGCCGCCGGGTTGCGGCGACATCCCGACTGCCACCGAGGGCCAGTGTTGAGAATCGTTCAGTTCTTGAACACTTGGCCCGGCCCGCGCGGAGCTCGTCGAGTGGCCGCACCAGGGTCCCGGCCGCGATCGACCCGCTGCAGGACCATCAGAGCACCGTCGACCACCGCCTCGAGCGCATCGGCCGGCTCATCACTCGACGCCGGTCGACCGGAATTCCTGTGGCGCCCGCGCCGGGCATTGATCGCCCGGAGCTGTGTCCACCCTGATTCGCACGAGGTTGATCCGACGAGATCGAACCCAACGGTCGATACCCGTGGCCACGCGAAGGGCGTTGAGTGGCAGGCAGATTCCCACCGGAACCGTCTCCAGGTCCACACCGTTGCGAACCTCCCGACGTCGTCGTCGGGACGGTGAGAGTGTCGCGCACCCTCACCTGGAGGCGAATCCATCCGGGATCGCTCCGGCTGCCACAGGCGTGACATCCGCTGCGGCCACCGGGCTCACTCACTTCCTCAGGGGATCGAACAACTCCACACAGTCATCACGGTGTCGACTTTTCTTGCACTCTGGACTCATGAAGGAGGACAGCTTCACGAGCTTCGCCAGGCTGTGGAAGCTCCTGGTAGAGCATGGAACCGAGATCCTGCACAAGGTAGGTTCGCTTTGCCCATTCATATGCGTAGAGCGCTCTCTGCAGCCATCGTGATGGACAATCTTGAAAGTAATCACCAAGGTGATCACTGGGGTGAGGATCGTCCATCATCAGGGCTTCCATAGCCGCATGAAACCCGGCTCTGTTGATATCGATGTCGTGAGAATTATCTATGTCGTGAGAATTCATGATCAATCCTTGGTTCGAATTAGCGTGAGACACCTCCGGCGGTAGCAGTAATAGCAAGAGGTAGCCGGATCGCATTTACCTGTCTGCTGGGAACGACGCCAGCAACCCGCGGCCCGCCGCAAGCCAGAGGACCGGATCGACGTATTCGCCGTTCTGCGGCCGGTGGTGCGCGAACCGGCGAATGGCAGCGAAGTTCTCGTCGCGACAGTCCTGTGCGCAGAGGGCTATATCGCCAGTCGTAAGCACCGGGCGACACGGTGGAAGTGGGTTCCCGATGCGACTGGAACAAGATTTCCTCGTCCCGCCGAGGCGTGAAGAGGTCCGTGTGGGTATGTCCCGGCGCGCTGACGCTCACGGCGTAGACCGCTGGGCCGATGACCTCGCGCGATCGGCGAGTAGCAGACCACTAGGGACGAGAGTCTCAGCCATCACGCATCCTTCCATTTGCCGGGGGGCTGAACATTCACCGTACGTTCGATAGGTAACCGTTCAGGTGGTGACCATCGTCACCGTACTCCGGAAGGATGTCAAGCGGTTTGCTGGTACTTCTGCAAGCCGATTTGCAAGCCGATGTATTATGTTCAGCGTGCCTGAACATGCGACTGTGAGCGAGGGTTCTGGCGGCACCGGTTCGGGTCATCTGGTGCGCCGGGCTCGGACGGCGGCTGGAGTCTCGCTGCGCGAACTGGCGCGCAATATCGGTGTCAGCGCCGGGACCCTCAGCGCCATAGAGAACGACAAAACACCACTGACCGTCGGTCGGCTCGACCGGATCGCTGCCGAACTCGGGATCTCCACCGTCGACATACTCGCCACCCGGCTACCATCAGCCGCCGACGCTACCGGCACATCACCCGCCCGGCCGGCCGGCGACGGGCAAACATGGCGCACTTTTGAGCCCCTGACACTTGATCCCGCTCTCGACGCGGCGATCTCAGCACTTCTGCAAACCGGTTACCACGGCGCGACGATGCGGAGTATCGCGGCCAACGCCGGTATGAGTGTCGCCGGCGTCTACCACTACTACCCGAGCAAACAAGACCTGCTCGTCGCCATATTCGACCTCGGGATGTCCGATCTGTACTGGCGAATCCCGGCAGCCCGCGACGACGGCGCAACCGTGGTCGAACGATTCGCCAACATGGTCGAAGCCCTCGCATTGTTCCATGCACACCGCAGCGACCTCGCGTTCATCGGGGCCAGCGAGATGCGCAGCGTCAGCGAACCCAACCGTTCCCGAATCGCTGCTCAGCGAAACGACGTTCAGCGAATGATCGACGACCAAGTTGCCGCCGGAATCCGGGTAGGCGAGTTCACCACCCGCTACCCACGCGAAGCTGCCCGTGCGGTCGCCACCATGTGCACTTCCCTGCCGCAGTGGTTCCGCCCTGTCGGCCCTGTCTCTCAACAACAAATCGCCATCGAATACGCGCAATTCGCCGTCGACATCATGCGCGGACACACACGACCCGAGCCGGCGTAGCACGTCCACGGCCACCCTCGCTGGAGCACTGCTCGCGGCCATCGGCATCCACGTCCGCTGGGGTCTCGGCCTACCACTCACAGGCGCAACAGGCTTCGCAATTCTGCAACAGAACGACCGCGTCTGTGCGGCGAATCCTGTTGGGCCAGGCTCTGATCCGAGTGCGCGGGAGCGGGCAGCGTCGATCGTGACGATCTCCGGCGCGGACAGCGCAATCACATTCCCCGCTGTGACAGGCCGAACGCCCTGGCCGCCTGCACGATCCGCGCCCACTGTGCGGTGCCCTACGCCGGTCGGGCGGGAGATGGCAGATGTAAGCAAGGACACCTCCGCCCCGATCTGGCTACTATGAGTGAGCCGCACCACAGGTGCGTCGCCAGTGCTGCGTGTTGACGAGAGGTCTCCCCGTCCTCTCCGGCCGCGGCGCCCTTCGGCAGGGCGCCTAGCGGCGCGCCACGGCATGGTTCATGAGAGGCATCGGGAATCAGGAATATGACGACGGCAGAAATCCACTACGTGCATAAATCGGGCAAAACGGTCCATACGGTCGTGGAGGCGTTTCAGGAGACCGTGACACTGCGACCCGATCAGATCGCCCTCCGCACGGTCGGCGGCACCCGGCAGATCACCTGGCGCGAGTACGGCGAGCGAGTGCGGTCGATTGCCGCCGGGCTCGCGAAACTCGGTGCCCGGCACGGCGACACGATCGGCATCATGCTGACCAACCGGCCCGAGTTCAACCTGGTCGACACCGCGGCGCTGCATGTGGGCGCTACCCCGTTCTCGATCTACAACACCAGCTCGCCCGAGCAGATCCAGCACCTGTTCACCAATGCCGGGAACAAGGTCGTGGTGACCGAGCAGGGCTTCCTGCCCGCCATCCAGGCCGCCGGGGTGCCGGTCGAGCACATCGTCATGGTCGACGGCCCGGCCACCGGCGCCATCACGCTGGAGGACCTGGAGGCGAATCCCGCCGAGGACTTCGATTTCGACGCCGCCTGGCAGGCCGTCGGCCCCGATGACCTGGCCACCCTGATCTACACCTCCGGCACCACCGGTCCGTCCAAGGGCGTGGAGGTGACCCACCGCAATGTGCTCGCCCAGATCGTCGGCCTGCTCGACGGTCCGCTGGTCACCGGCATCGACGATCGCGCCGTGTCCTACCTGCCGGCCGCGCACGTCGCCGACCGCATCTCCGCGCATTGCGCCAGCTTGCTCACCGGTATCCAGCTCACCTGCGTACCGGACCCGCGCGAAATCGCAGCCGCCCTGCCCGACGCCCGTCCGACCGTGTTCTTCGGTGTGCCGCGGGTTTGGCAGAAGATCAAGGCGGGCATCGACTCTCGCCTGGCCACCGAGGCCAGCCCGGTGAAGAGAGCCCTCGCCCACTGGGCCATCCAGACCGGTATCGCGGCCGCACAGGCAGAGGTGTCCGGCACGGGCCGCGGGGCGCTGCTGTCGGCACAGCACAAGCTCGCCGACGCCCTGGTGCTGAAGAAGCTCCGCCACGCGCTGGGCCTGGACGAGCTGCGGGTGGCCGCCTCCGGCGCGGCCCCCATTCCACCCGACACCCTGCTGTATCTGCTGGGCCTGGGCTTCACCGTCACCGAGGTGTGGGGCATGTCCGAGACCACCGGCGTCGGCACCTATACCGCCATCGACCGGCCCAGGCCGGGCAGCGTCGGCCGGGTGCTCGACCGCGCCGAGATCCGGCTGGCCGAGGACGGCGAGCTACTCATTCGCGGCCCTGTTGTCACCCGCGGCTACCGCAATATGCCGGACAAGACCGCCGAGGCCATCGACGCCGACGGCTGGCTGCACACCGGCGACGTCGCCACCATCGACGGCGACGGCTATGTCACCATCGTCGACCGCAAGAAGGAACTGATCATCAGCGAGGCGGGCAAGAACATCGCCCCCTCGAATGTGGAGAATGCCGCGAAGGCGGTCTCCTCGCTCATCGCCCAGGTGGTCGCCATCGGCGACAACAAGCCGTACATCTCGGCGCTGATCACGCTGGATCCGGATGTGGCCGCGCTGCGGGCCAAGGAGCTCGACGCCACCGGCGACGATATGGCGGCCCTGGTCACCCGCAAGGAGATCGTCGACGAGGTGCTGGCCGCCGTGCGGGAGGGCAACAAGCGGCTGGCGCGGGTGGAGCAGATCAAGCGGTTCACCATTATCGGCTCGGTGTGGGAGCCGGGCGGTGACGAGCTGACCCCGAAGATGTCGCTCAAGCGCAAGCCCATTGCCGAGAAGTACGCCGAGCGCATCGCGGCCCTGTACGTCAACCCCGCCCCCGAGGGCATCGTCAACGTCGGCTGACCATGAAAACAGCTGGGGCCCAGGCACACCCGTGCCGGGGCCCCACCTTTGGCGGCACTACAGGCGAGCGGTGCGGCGGTGCTTGCGATCGCCTCGGCCATCGATACCGCACCGACCGAGACCATCTCCATGCGCAAGTACGACCTCATGCAGGACGTCAATTGCCGTGGCAGCGCAGCCTGCTGCTGTCGAAGCTGTGCATCCCACATCTGCGCGCATCCGCGGCCGCTGGGCACAATGCGCACATTCTCACGCTGTCGCCACCGCTGAATCTGAATCCGCGCTGGGCCGGGACCGCGCTGGCGTACCCCATCGCCAAGTACGGGATGAGCCTGACCACGCTCGGCCTGGCGGAGGAGTTGCGCGACAGCGGTGTCGGCGTCAACTCGCTGTGGCCGCGTACCACGATCGCCACCGCTGCGGTCCGCAATCTGCTCGGCGGCGAGGCGGTGGTCGCGCGGTCGCGCACCCCCGAAATCTCCGCCGACGCGGCCTATCTCGTGCTCACCTCTTCCGCCGCGCGGACCACCGGCAATTTCTTCCTCGACGAGGAGGTACTGGCCGCGCACGGGATCACGGATCTGGACCGATCCCGGGTGACACCCGGCAACGGGGAACTTCGAGACGGACCTATTCCTCGACGGGTAGAGGCATCTCGGGCAGTTCGTCCGGCAGGTCATCGGCCGGTTCCGGAAACACCACGCGCACGAAGGCCCAGAACCGGAATCCCATGCCGAGAACGGTGCCCACCAGTTGGGCGGCAACGAAATCCGCCGCCTCCTGGGTGGTGCGCGACACCTCGGGCACCTCCAGGTGCAGCGCATAGCGCGATACCACCAGCGGCGCGGTGTTGATCGCGATGGCCAGCAGGCTCACCAGGTAGAACAGCGCCGCCTCGTGGTGCCCCGGACGCCCGCCCCGCTGCCGGAACGACCACTGCTTGTTCAGCAGGTACGACCAGGTGATCGCCGTCAGCACCGCCACAACCTTCGCGGTCACCGGGCGCGATTCCAGTACTGTCGACTTCAGCGTCAGGAATACCGCGGTGTCCACCGCGAACGCCGTCGCGCCGACCACGGCGAACCGGATCAGTTCACTGCGGCGGGGTTCCGAGCGCACCGCCGCGCGAGCCCGCGGCCACGCCGAGCGAATCCAAGGAAACACAGCTGGAGTGTGAGCTATATTCCTCAGCAGCGCAATACAATTCATTGATTTCGCGAATCCCTACCGGATCTCGCGGCGGGCGCCAGGCAAGCGCTTCGCGATCGCATCCCGCTATCGGACGAGTAGGCAGCACCGTGAGATGGAAGCCGACGCGGCCCAATCGCCGCGACCAGATCGAAACCCCCGCGACGGCGACGCCGATCGCCGTGATCGGCCTCGGCTGCCGTTTCGCCGGTGGCGCGAGTTCGCCGGAAGCACTGTGGCGGTTGCTGATCGAGGAGGTCGACGCAGTCGCCGAAGCGCCGCCGGGGCGCTGGCACAGCGCCGACTACGTCGACCCGGATCGCGCCGCACCGGGTAAGACGGTCTCGACGGCCGGAGCGTTCCTGCCCGATGTGGCCGGATTCGATGCCGAATTCTTCGGCATCACACCGCGCGAGGCCGCGGATATGGACCCGCAGCAACGGCTCATGCTGGAGCTGGTCTGGGAGGCGTTCGAGGACGCCGGAATCCGGCCGGACGAGGTACCCGGAGACGCGGCCGGGGTGTATGTCGCGAGCAAGTTCAACGACTATCGCACGCTGAAACTGAACCGCGGTGTGGCAGCGGCGAATCCGTTCACCAGCACCGGTGACGTGGAGGGCGTCATAGCGAACCGGGTGTCGCATTTCTTCGGGTTCGACGGCCCGAGCCTGACCGTCAACGCCTCATGCGCGGGCGCGCTGGTCGCGGTGCACCTCGCCTGCCAGGCACTGCGCGTCGGGGATTGCGCGGTGGCGGTGGCGGGCGGGGTACAGCTCAACCTCATCCCCGACACCGCCGTGGGGCTGTCGAAGCTGGGCGTGCTGTCGCCACAAGGGCGTTCACGCACCTTCGACGCCTCCGCCGACGGGTACGCGCGCGGGGAGGGCGGCGGTGTGGTGGTCCTCAAACCCCTGGCGAACGCGGTGCGCGACGGCGACCGGATCTACTGCACGATCCTCGGCAGCGTGACCAACAATAACGGCCGCACCGCGAGCATGCCCGCCAGTAGCGCCGACGGTCAGCGGCGGCTGCTCCGGCGGGCCTGTGAACGCGCCGGTGTGGACCCCGCTTCGGTCGACTATGTGGAGGCACACGGCACCGGCACCGCGGGCGGCGACCGCGCCGAACTCACCGCGCTCGGGACGGTCTACGGTGCCGCGCGCACGCCCGGCGACCCCCTGCTGGTCGGCTCGGTCAAGACCAATATCGGTCACACCGAGGCGGCGGCGGGCATTGCCGGTCTCCTGAAAGCGGCGCTGGCGCTGGCACATCGGCGGATTCCGCGCAGCCTGCATTTCGAACACGCACCGGCCGATCTCGATCTCACCGCGCTCAACTTACGCGTCACCGACGCCGCGAGGGCCTGGCCGGATACCGGCGCGCCCGCGCGAGCGGCGGTGAGCGCGTTCGGCTTCGGTGGCTCCAATGCCCATGTCATCCTGGAGGCAGCGCCGCCGTCGGTGCGGCGGCCGCAGCCGGAGAGCGGGGACCGTCTGGTCGCGCTGTCCGCCCACTCCCCGGCCGCGCTGCGCGACCGTATCGACCAGCTGCGCCACCATCTCGCCACCCATCCCGAACTCACCTTGGCTGCCGTAGCCGACACCCTGGGCCGCACGAGAGCGCATTTCCCTCATCGTGTTTCGGTGGTCTCGGCCACAGTCTACGAGGCCGTGACCGGGCTCGGCGAGGTGCCCGTCAGCGTCACGCGGACGGATTCGCCGCGTCGTGTCTTCGTCTTCGGCGACGCCCAAGGACCGGTTCCCGGCCTCGCCGACTTCCTGAACTCCGAACCCGAGTCCGCTGCCGTGCTGGCCGAGTGCGCCTCGGTCGTACCGGAACTGGGCACGCCAGCGGCACACCAGCTGCTCGACGGGACCGAGGCCGGGCCGCTGCGACCGGTCGCCGCCCTCGCCGTGGATATCGCCGTCGCCCGGATGCTCATCGCTCGAGGCATCAGTCCGGATGCGGTGATCGGCTGGGGTGCGGGAGAATTCACGGCCGCCGTGCTCGCGGACTGTCTTCCGCTGGAACGGGCCATCCGCCTGGCCGTGGCGCACGGACGCCTGAGCGACCGATACGCGCGACCCGCCTCCGTGGCGGTTGCGGCGGCCGACCCGCGGCAGGTGCTCGCCATTCTCGACGAGATCGACAGCGGGCTGTCCGTGGACGCCGTCGTGGACACGAGAACCACCTGGTTCAGCGGCGCCCCAGAGGCAGTGGAGAAGGCGGCGGCACGGCTGTGCGAGCACGGATTCCGGTGCCGAGTCAGCACCGCCGCGCAGACGATCTCGCGCACCGATCGAGCCAGGGCGGCAAAGGAATTCACAGCTGCCAGCCGTTTCACCGGCGAGCGCCCGGGCCTCCCCTACTTCTCGGGGGTCACCGGAGCTCAGCTCGACACTGCACCCGACAGCCGCCTGTGGTCCGACATCATCCCCAACCCCATACGACTCGAGTCCTTGCACGCTGCCCTGGCGGACGGGCCCGCCGTACTGCTGACCGTGCGTCCCCTTCCACTGCTGACTGCCGCCCTGGCGACCGAAGCCGAGGCGCCGCACGAGCTTTCCGCGCTGCGCCCCGGACTGACACCGCGCCGGAGCCTTCTGGAGGCATTGGCCGAACTGTACCGCCACGGCATCGAGCCCGACTGGGCGGCGGTGAATCCGCCGGGCGCGGTCACGCGCCTACCCACCTATCCATTCCAGCGGCAACGCCACTGGGTCACGCCCGCCGCGCCGGCGGCGGCAACCTCGTCCGACACAGCGCCGATGCGTGGTGTCTCCACACCTCACCCCGATACACCAGGGTCAGCGTCCGGTGCCGCGGATGCGCCGATCGCGACATCCGCGCTGCCCGGGGCGAGCGAAATCAGCGCGCCCGGTGTCGGAATCGATCGCTCGACGGCGGCCTTGGCGCTCGATCGGACAGCGACATACGCAGCGCCCGCCGCGCTGGTACGCGATTCCGCGAACGGCACTGTCACCGCGGTGAGCGGTACCACCTCGCCTCCTCCCGGCGTGCATCGGCCGACCGATGATGTCGGGCCGTTGGCCGCACCTCACGATCCGAACCCGGGGGGTGCCGCGCTGGCCGATCTGGTGGCGGCGGAACTGGCCGCCGTCGTCGGCGTGGCGGCGGAGCGAATCGACCGGCGGCAGAACATGGTTGCGATCGGCGTGGGATCGGTGCACGTTGTGGAGCTGGCGCACCGGCTGACTCGCACACTGGGCCTCGAGGTACCGCAGGCGATCGTCTGGGGTTGCCCCACCGTGGAACTGCTGGCGGCCGAACTGGCGGTACGGCAGGGCACGACGGAACCCGCGACGACCGCTGCCCCGGACCGCCACGAACCGTTTCCGGCGGCTGATGCCGGGGCGGCGCCAGCGCATACCGCGGACTCGGTGCGTGCGGAGCCCGAGCCGGAGGCGCTGTCGGCCGACGAACTGATCGCGCTGGGGCGGCGGCTGCTCGGCTGAGGCCGTGCGGATCGGCCGAGGCCGCCGTCAGCCGGCTGCGGTCGCGCGGCGGTCAGCTCCGGCGTATCGGCCGTGCGCGAATACCGGTCTGCGGCCGCAGGTTCACCGATGCCAGCGGGGCGACCACGTGGTCCGGGTCGAGTTCGAGGCGGAAGCGCTGCGCCACCATGGCGAGAATGAGCACCATCTCGGTCATGGCCAGGTCCTTGCCGAGGCAGATGCGGGGGCCGCCGGAGAACGGGAAAAAGGCGAACCGGTGTCGCTGGGCCACCTCTTCGTCGGTGAAGCGCTCGGGCCGGAACGCCTCTGGATCGTCCCACAGCCGCTTGTCGCGGTGAATGTGATACATGCACAGCGTCACTCGGGCACCGGCGGGCACCTGGTAGCCGCCGATCTCGTCGTCGGCGATGGGGGTGCGCTCCACGATCCAGGCGGGCGGATACAGCCGCATGGACTCCTCGATCACCATGCGGCAGTAGCGCAACTGCTTCACGTCGGCGAAGGTCGGGGGGCGGTCACCCAGTACCTGCCGCACCTCGGCGGCGAGCGCCGCCTCGGCCTCCGGGTGGGTGGCCAGCAGCTGGCACGCCCACGACAGGGCGTTGGCCGGGGATTCGTGGCCCGCGACGAGCAGCGTCTTGATCTCGTTGAGCAGGTCCTCTTCGCGCATGCCGCGGCCGTCCTCGTCGCGGGCACGCACCAGGGCGGTGAGCAGGTCGGCGGTATCGGAGCCGTCGCGGCGCTCGGCGATCAGGCGGCGTACCAGGTCGTCGAGCTCGCCCACCTTGTGCGTGACCCGGCGGGCCTGCGGTGTCGGGAAGCTGCGCGGCAGCTTCACTGGCGCGTTGACGCGTTTCATGATGAAGTCGAACGCCGCCCGCAGTGCCTCGGTGACCTGAGTGGTGTCGTCGGACAGGTCGATGCTGAACAGGATGCGGCCGGTGACGCTCAGCAGCAGCCGCACGAAATCGTCGTAGATATCGCGGTACCGACCGGCGCCGGCGTCCCACCGCTCCAGCATGGCGTCGGTGCTGCGGGTGATGTCCTCGGCGAAGCCGCGGACGTGCGAATGCGAGAACGCCGGGTGGATGAGCTTGCGCTGGGCGCGCCAGTAGTCCAGGTCGTTGGTCGTCAGCTGGCCGTCGCCGAGCAGGATGCTGAACTCGTCGTAGATGGGGCTCTTGCGGTAGTTGGTGTAGTTGTCCTGGAGCACGTACTTCGACAGCGCGGGATCGGCCACCAGGTACACCAGCATGGGCCCGGCCTTGACGCGTACCACGTCCCCGTAGGAGCCGATCAGCCCGTGCAGGGTGGCCAAGGGGTCGCGGGCGAGTCCGGGCAGCATGCGCGCGGTCTCGATGGCTCCTGGTCCGGGTGCTTGCACTGCTCGTCCTCTCACTTGAGCAACTTCGCCTGTCGGCGTAGTTGGTTGGTGTATTCCTGCTTCTCCACCACCAGCGGGTACTGCTCGACGTGGTAGAGCTCGAGGCCCGCGTGCAGATTCGGTTGCGCGCCGAGCAGTGCATGCTCGAATCTGGCCGCGCGGGTGGGGTTCTCGCCGCGCACCAGCAGGTAGTCGGCGATCAGGTCGGCTTGGCGCGTGTAGACGTCCCAGTGCGAGCCGATCGGGCGAACCATGCCCACCACGAACAGGTTTCGGGTATGTGGCGGAAAGATATTGAGGTACAGGCCGGGTCGCGGCGTGCCATCGGGCCAGTTCAGGTGCTCCCGGTCCACGACCGGGTAGTCCGGGACGTAACCCGTTGCCAGCAGCACCAGATCGACCTTCTCCTCGGTGCCGTCCGCGAAGGTCACCCGGTCGTCGTCGATGCTCTGCACCCCGGGTTTGGCCACGATGTCGCCGTGCGCGTAGTGATGGTGGATCTGGTCGCCGAGCATCGGGATCACGATCTCCGGACCGGATGCGGGCACCGGCAGCCCGAAGGTGGCCGATCGTCGCCGCAGATAGGCGAAGAACAGTTCCAGGGACCGCCGCCGCAGCGGCCGCCACATCCGGCCCTGCAGCATACTGTCCGTGGTGCGGCCGAACATGTACTTGGGCATGCAGTAGAAGCCACGGCGGCTGCTGTGCAGGGTGAGCGCCGCGTTGACGGCGCTGTCGGCGAGGATATCGGCGGCGGACTGGCCCGCGCCCACCACCAGCACCCGTTTGCGCAGCACCTGGTCCGGATGCCGGTACTCGCTGGAGTGCAGCACCGGCACACTCGGAGTGCCCGGAATATCGATGTGCCGGGGCAACCGGTCGTGCCCGGTGGCCACGACCACGCCCGCGTAGGTGCGACGCACCCCGTCGGCGAGGGTGACCTCCCAGCCCGCCTCCGGACCGTCGGGCAGCGGACGCACCCGGTCCACGGCCGTGTTCAACCGGATGTGCGGCCACAGCTCGTAGGTGTCGGCGAAGGCCCGCAGGTAACGCATCACCAGCTCGTGCCCGGGGTAGTCCGGATACTCCTGCGGCATGGGGAAATCCGGGAAGGCCTGCAGCGCCTTGGAGGCGATGACGTGGGTATTGCTGCTCATCCGGGTGTCGGCCCGGCGGGCGTCCCACAGGCCGCCGATATCGCCGGCGGCCTCGAACACTTCGACCGACAGCCCGCGGCCGGTGAAGGCGCGGGCCGTGGCCAGCCCGGCCGCCCCCGCGCCGATGACGCAGTAGGTTCCCTCGGTCATGCCGCTCCGATCGGCTGGGGCTCCGGTTTCCCTGCGCCGCTGGGAGTTTCGGCGGGTTCGGTACCGTTCGCGGCACGCAGCGCCAGCGCGAAGCAGGCCAGGTACATCAGGAACTGGGCGATGAGCGTGAAGTACACGTTCTCGGTGTAGAGGGCCAGGATCAGCCAGACCACGGTGAGCGCCGCGACATTGCGCGCGGTGGCACGCATCAGACCGGCATAGGCCGCCAGCATCCACAGCGCACCGACGGTGATGTACACCCAGGGCCCGAACGGCGCCCGGAACGACGCGAGCGTCAGTACCGCCAGCCAGACCACCACCTGTTCGGCGCGGAACCGCGGCCCGGCGGTCACGGCGGCGGCGCGTCGCCGCAACCGCAGCGCGGTCACCGCCACCAGCACCACCAGCAGCAGGGTGTACACATTGGTGATCAACCGCGCGGGCCCGGTCGGATCTCCGATATCCCAGCCCATGATGTTCGCCTTGTACGGCAGCCCGAACGGCGAATAGTTGACCAGCTGGTTGGACCGCTGCTCCAGCACCCATTGGTGGAATTCACCGCTGGCCAGCCGCTTCCAGGTGCCGTCGGCGAGGAACTGCCGCCACGGCTCCCAGCCGAACACCAGATAGGTTGCCGCCGAGTATATTCCGCACCACGCGCCGGTCCACAGCGCAGGTTTCCAGCGCCGCTGCGCCAGCAGGTACACGACCAGGATGGCCGGTGATACCTTGGCGACGATCGCGAAAGCCAGTGCGGCCCCTCCGAGTACATTGCGGCGCAGTTCGAACAGCACCATCGCCCCGACGACTCCGACGTACAGCACGAGCACGTGGATATTGCCGATTTGCAGGGTCGCCAGCGTCGGCAGGCTGATCCACACCGCGGGCGTCAATGCCGCCAGCACCGCGCCCTGGCGCCCGCCGATCCAGCGTGCGATGGCGAGCATGCCGATCAGGACCGCGGCGACATACAGCGAGTACCACAGCGCCCGCAGCGTGGCGAAATCGTGGCTGAAGAGCAACAGCAGCCGCGGCAGCAGCAGGAACGGCGGCGGGTACAGATAGGCGTCGCGGTCCTGCGGTGCGACGCCGGGCAGCACCGAGTCCGCGTCCGGGGAGTCGTAGCGGTGCCGGTTGTAGAGGTCGGCGGGATCGTGTTCGGCCACCAGCGCACCGCTGATGTATCCGGACAGGTGGGTTTTCTTCACCAGGAAGTCGTCGTCCGGCGACAGCGAGGCGTCGGTGTTGTGGGCGTCGAGGATGAACTGGGTGAGCCGGGCGAGGAGCGCGACCACTAGCACGATGGGCACGCTCCACAGCACCCGCACCCAGATCTTTTTGGTGCGCACCATCTCGCGCCACTCCGCCGGCACCAGCGGCACCCCGATGACGAAGAGCACTGCGGCGCAGGCGATGCCGAGTACGGCCACCAGGATGTTGGGCGCCCCGGCCACGGCCAGCACGATCATGACGACCGGTGCCAGCACGCCCACGGCGAATACCGCGAACATGGCCGAGTAGTAGTCGAGGGAGCCGCGGAACCGGCTCCAAACCGTCGCGATCATCGGGCGCTTCCTTCCACCGCGGTGCGGACGTGTTCGGCGACGGCGCTCGGATCGGCGGCCGCGCGCAGTGCCGCCCCGACGTCGTGCGCCGCGGCCGCGTAGGCGGGCTCTTCGAGCAGGGCGGTGACCGCATCGGCGAGCGCGCCGATATCCTCTTGCGCCTCACGGCTTTCCGCCGTCCGGCCGGCGCCCGTGCGCACGACGCCCTGGGCATAGTCGAACTGGTCGAACATCTGTGGCAGCACCAGTTGCGGCAGCCCGAACCAGCAGCCGGTCAGCCCGGTCGTGGAGCCGCCGTGGTGAACGAGCGCATCGCAGTCGGCCAGGAACAGTTGCAGCGGTATGTTCTCCACCACCCGGATGTGCTCGGGCTGCTCGCCGAGCAGCTCTCGCTCCCCTGGCGACAGCGCCACCACCACGTCGGCGTCCGGCAGTTTCGCCAGCGCGTCCACCGCGGCGCGCAGCGGCCGCGCTCCGGTCAGGGCGAGCACGCTGCCGCCGAAGCAGACCGCGATCCGCTTGCGGCCCTGGCGTTTCGGCATCGGCTCGGGCAGCGTGCCGGTGCCGTTGTACGGGACGAATCGCATGAGGATGCCCTCGAGTGCGTCGGGGGCCTGCACCGGCGGCGGGCAGATGTCCAGCACCGCAACGGGTTCGGCAAGGGCGCGCCCGCCCGGCGCGGTCGATTCGGCGGCCAGCTGGGCGGTGTGTTCGGTGAACGGCCCGCCGGTGGGGTCGATGCCCCAGCGATGCGACACCACGGGCAGTTCGAGTTCGGCGCCCAGTGCCCGCCCGATGGTAGCCAGCGGATCGGTGACAATGACGTCTGCGTCCCAGTCGCGCGCCACCTCGGCGAAGGCGTCGAGGTGGTCGATGGCGTGCCGGTGCCAGTTCTGCGCCGCGATGTGCCACAGGCCCGCGCCGCGCGGCTGCTGCCGGTCGGCGAATAGCGGCTGCGGGAACATGTCCGGGTTGACGACAGCGCGCAGGTCGTCGAGCGGGACGTCCAGCGCCGTCAGCGGGGCCGCGTGCAGGCCCGCCCGTACCGCGGTGTCGGCGACATCGCGCCGGGAGGCGACGAGCACCTCGTGCCCGGCCAGCCGCAGCGCCCAGCAGAACGGCACCATGGCCAGCAGGTGGCCCGGTGAGGGAGTGGGAATGATGAGGAATTTCATGCCGATTGCTCCGGGATCTGCTTCAGCCACTCCATGGGATTGGTGTGCCGCGGCACCCACGGTGCCGCGGATTGCTCAGCGTTGC
Organism: Nocardia sp. CA-119907; assembly: GCF_050955995.1. NCBI lineage: Bacteria > Bacillati > Actinomycetota > Actinomycetes > Mycobacteriales > Nocardiaceae > Nocardia > Nocardia sp. CA-119907. The sequence goes on along the minus strand of NZ_CP192091.1, from coordinate 3,940,080 downwards.
ACCGCTTTTCGATGAACACGATGTTGTGGTAGAAGTGCACGCCGCCGATCCACTCGTCGTGCGGACCGGCCGGGCGCGCGGCGTCGGACTCGAACTCGCGGTGGTGCAGCGCGTCCACGAGGGTCTTGAGGTAGCCGACCGAGGTGGACGGGTCGTCCGGGCGGGTGCTGCTGCCGCCCCAGCCTGACCAGTAGGAGGTCTGGGTGTCTTCCACCACGTACAGGCCGCCGGGCCGCACATGGGGGAACAGCGCCTCGAACGAGGCGATCACGTCACCGCTGATGTGGCTGCCGTCGTCGATGACCACGTCGAACGGCCCCAGGCCCCGGCCGAGTCCGTCGAGGAACTCCCGGTCGCCCTGGTCGCCCTGGATCGGCTGGATGCGCGGCTGTATCAACCCGGACTTGTCGAAATAGTCCAGTCCGAGGACCATGCCGCGGCGGAAGTACTGCTTCCACATGAGCAGTGAGGCACCGCCCGCGCTCGGGTTCTGGAAGCCGCCGATGCCCAGCTCCAGCACTCGGACCCGGCTGTCTCGCAGCGGTGCGAAATGCCGCTCGTAGTGCTGGGTGTACCAGTGTCCGGCCCACTTGTCGGAGCCGTAGGACAGCGACAGCTCGCCCAGATCGTAATGCGTAGGGGCGCAGGCGGTCACGATGCGGTGGGCGGCCAGCTCAGCGGCGGAGCGGGCGACCCGCCACGGGTCCGCCGGATCGAAGCTACCCGGACCGGGTTCGTCCTTGATCGCGATGCCGCGGGTGGCGCTGCCCGCGCCGGGCGGACCGTATACCGCACGCAGCAGCTCGACCAGGTCCTGGCGTATCACCAGCCACGGATCGCTCACGGCACCCGCGGCGATGGCCGGATCCTCCGCGCCGACGGTCATCACATAGTCGAGCCGTTTGCCCTCGTGGCTCAGTTCGAACACCGTCGTCACCGGCTGCGCGGGCGGAGTACCGAATCGGCTGCGCCAGGCGATCTCCCGCAGCACCGCGACGGCGACGGTGTCGGGACCGATTTCGCCGAGCCGCGCCGCGGTGTCCTCGTAGGTGCCGTCCGCGATCGAGATCAGCTGGCCGGCGAGTACGTTCTCGTCACTGTAGTTCACGTGATCCATCTCCTCCGCCGGTCGCGACCGGCTCCGAAAACACTCGAGCCGGTGGGTCGTCCACCAGCTCCACCCCCTCGGCGGTGAGCAGGGCGCGCACCATGCCGGTGAAGTCCACCGACGGCCGCCAGCCGGTCCGTTCCCGCAGTCGCCGGGCGTCGCCGACGGCCGGCGGATCGCTGCGCGTCAGCACCGACGGCTCCTCCCGCACGTACCGGGTCCACTCCAGGCCCGCCAGACCGAAAGCGGTGGCGCAGAATTCGGCGACGGTGTGGTGCTCACCCGTCGCCATGACGAAGTCGTCGGGTACGTCCAGATCGAGGACGCTGGTCATGGCCTCGACATAGTCGGGGGCGTACCCCCAGTCCGCGCCCGCCGCCAGCCGTCCCACCACGAGTTCACGGGCCCTGCCGCGCTGGATGCGCGCCACCGCCGTGACGATCTTGCGGGAGACGAATTTCTCCGGCCGCAAGGGTGATTCGTGGTTGAACAGGATTCCGGCGGTGGCGAACACCCCGCGGGCCCGATAAGTGCGGCAGGCCAGCAGGCCCGCCGCCTTGGTCAGCCCGTACACCGACGCCGGCCGCAGTCCGCTGCCCTCGTCGCGCGGCACGCCGTCGCCCGGACCGAAGACGTGCGAGGAGGCGGCGTAGAACAGTCGCGTCCCGGTGTGGTGCCGGAGCACGGCCTCGGCGAAGTGCTGCACCTGCAGGGTGTTCACCAGGTGCGAGTCGCGGGCAAGCCGCACCGCGTCGGGCGGCGGATCCTGTGACGAATGCTGCACGGCCGCAAGCAGATACACCTGACTCGGCCGTTCGGTGGCGATGAGCCGGTCGACGGCCTCCGGGTCGGTGACGTCCACCGGGCCGGCCCGGCCGAGTCCGATCACCCGGTGGCCCCGGGCGGTGAGCAGCCGGGTCAGCAGGGTGCCGTCCTGACCGCCCGCCCCGGTGACGACGACGGTCATCTCACACCACTTCCAGTTCCGGCAGCGGGAATACCATCCGGCCGCCCGCGGCCCGGAAGTCGCGTTCGCGGTCGAGCAGCATGGCCCGGAAGTGCCAGGGGAGCACGAAGTACTGGTCCGGGGCGAGTTCTCGCGCCTGCTCCTCCGAGACGATCGGAATGCCGGTGCCGGGGGTGTACTTGCCGAACTTGTCCGGATTGACCTCGGCCATACAGGGCAGGTCGGCGGTGTCGATACCGCAATGCTGCAGTACCACATTGCCTTTGGTGGAGGCCCCGTAGCCGAGGGTGCGCAGGCCCGCATCCCGGGAGCGGTCGAAGAACGCGCGTACCTGCTCGCGGTGCCGGTCGACCCGCTTGGCGAAGTCGGCGTAGACCTGCGGCCCGTCCAGGCCCAGCCGCGCCTCCTCCTGCCGCATCCGGATCAGCTCGACCGGTTCGGGACGGTCGCTCGCGCCGCGCTTGCCCAGCGTGAGCGCGAAACTGCCGCCATTGACGCCATTGCCCTCCACCTCGAGCACCTCGAAGCCGGTGCTCCGGGCCATCCACTCGATTTGGTGCAGCGCGTAGTACTCGAGGTGCTCGTGGCAGATGGTGTCGTAGGAGGTGGTCGCGAGCATGGCGGGCAGATAGCTCTGCTCCAGCACCCAGATGCCGTCGTCGGCCAGGCCGGCGTGCACGGCCGCCATGAATTCCAACGGCCTCGGCACGTCGTAGAACATGGCAATGGAGGTGATCACCTTCGCCTTGCGCGCGCCGAGCAGGTCCGCGGCCAGCTCCCGAGTGAAGTACGCCGGCACCAATTCCACGTGCCCGGGATAGAACTCGCGGAACTTCTCCCCCAGTGGATCGATGCCCAGCAGCGTGGCCGAACCCGCCGGGTACCACCGCAGCAGCGTCGCGTCATTGCTGCCGATGTCGATCACCAGATCGTCGGGCCCCAGGTCCACCCGCTCCCGGATGCGCGCCACCCGGTGCCCCAGATGGTCGATCATGGACCGGTTCAGTCCGGACCGGTAACCGTAACCGGCGGAATACATCTGATCGAAGTCGGCGGTGTGGCGCAGTTGCACCAGGCCGCACTGGTCGTCGCCGTCGCGCACACAGCGCACCAGCTCCAGCGGATAGCGCGGCGCAGCGGTGGGGTCGGCGGCCGGGAACACCCCCGTCAACGCCATGTCGCCGAGGTCGAGAACCGTTTCCAGCCGGGTGTTCTCACACACCCGGCAGCGGTCGATGGCATGTGTCACGCGTTCTCCATATCGTGGGCCACCATCAGCCGGACCAGCTCCTCGAAACTGGTGCGCGGTGCCCAGCCGAGCTTCTCGCGGGCCTTGGTGGGATCGCCCGTCAGGTGGTGGACTTCGGCGGGGCGGAAGTAGACCGGATCGACCTCCACCAGCACCCGCGAGGTGCGCCGGTCGATGCCCTTCTCCTCCAGGCCCGTTCCCTCCCAGACCAGGGGGATGCCGACGGCGTCGAACGCCACCTCGCACAGCTCGCGCACGCTGTGCGTCTCGCCGGTGGCGATCACATAGTCGTCGGGTTCGGATTGCTGCAGCATGAGCCACATCGCCTCGACGTACTCCTTGGCATAACCCCAGTCCCGCCGCGCCTCCAGGTTGCCGATGAAGAGCTTCTCCTGCTTGCCCTGGGCGATCCGCACCGCCGCGCGGGTCACCTTGCGGGTTACGAAAACCTCTCCGCGCCTGGGTGATTCATGGTTGAACAGGGTGCCGTTCACGGTGTACATGCCGTAGGCCTCACGATGGTTCACGGTGATCCAATAGGCGTACAGTTTGGCTACCGCGTAGGGCGAGCGGGGGTGGAACGGGGTGGATTCGTTCAGCGGGGTGTCGTGCAGTCCGCCGTACAGCTCCGACGAGGACGCCTGGTAGAACTTGGTGGCGATGCCGGTCTTGCGGATGGCGTCCAGGATGCGCAGTGTCCCAACGGCATTGGTATCCGCGGTGAACTCCGGGATCTGGAACGAGATGTGCACGTGGGATTGCGCGCCCAGGTTGTAGATCTCTACGGGCCGCACCTCCTCCAGGATGCGGTTGAGGCTGGAGGAGTCCATCAGGTCCCCGTAGTGCAGGAGCAGGCGGCGCCGCGAGGGCGAGTCCGCGTACAAGTGATCGATGCGGTCGGTGTTGAAATTCGAGGTACGCCGCACAATTCCATGCACTTCGTAACCCTGCTGTAGCAGGAATTCGGTCAGATACGAACCGTCCTGCCCTGTTATACCGGTAACCAAAGCCTTCTTCATCAGCCCTCCGAGCGCCAAGGCTAACTGTGCGCGAATTCACGGTCAATACCTATCTTTTCAGGCTCTTACGGTTTAATCTCCTTACCATGGAAGCGGCCGCCGAAAAGACCTTGATAATGATTCCGACCTATAATGAGCGGAATAATGTCGGACCACTGGTCACTCAAATATTCGAGCAGGGCGACGATTTCGACATCCTTTTCGTCGACGACAATTCTCCGGACGGCACCGGGGAATTTCTGGACGAGCTGGCCCGCACGCACGCACCGCGCCTGCACGTACTGCACCGCCAGGCCAGACGGGGGGTCGGATCCGCACATCAAGCGGGTATTCGGTGGGCGTACGAGCATGGATACAACGCCCTCGTAACAATGGATTCCGATTTCGCTCATCCGCCCTCGTACCTGCCCACTCTGCGCGCTGCTGCGGCCGGTTACGACATTGCGGTCGGATCGCGCTATCTGAAACCCGACAGCCTGGCCGACTGGACTCCCTTCCGCAAAATCCTCACCCGCGTCGGGCACTTCCTCACAGTGACCCTGCTGCGCATGCCATACGATGCCACCGGCGCTTTTCGATACTACCGGCTCGACACCGTCCCTGTCGCGGCATTCGATCTCGTGCGATCTACTAGCTACTCCTTTTTCTTCGAAAGTCTCTACATTCTCAACAGGAACGGTTTCTTGATTCGACAGATCCCGATCCATGTACTGAACCGCACTGCGGGCGCGTCCAAGATGCGCACTCGCGACGTGGCCACCAGCGTCCGGTTCCTGCTGCTGCTGTGCACCGAGCAGTACCTGCGGCCGAGCCGCCACCGGATCGCCGCGCCTACGCATCGCCGCCCCGCATCCGCCTGAGCCAGCCGATCACGTCGCGGGCGTCGGGCCAGTCGGGCTCGGTGCCCGTGACCGGGAACTGGTCGTCCACATAGTCTTTGGCGAACTCCGAGCGCGACCCGACGGCGTCACGTACCTCGGCGAGCGTGACCGCCGTGCGGGCGCCGACCTCGGCCAGGCCGGTGCGGTCGAGGCGGGCGGCGATCCACTCGGCGCACCAGGCGACCGGCGCGAAGCTCTGCCGCGAGGTGCCGCTGGCATAGACGGGTCGGTCGGCGACCAGGTCCGCCAGTACACCCTTGCGGTAGTCGCCGCCGTACATGGGGCCCAGCCGGACGATGAGATCCGCGGGGCCGCAGAGCTGCTCGGCTTCCACGCGGTGCCGCCCGTACACCGTGTCGAGCTGGGTGCGCGCCGAAATGCTGCTGATCTGGACGAACCGGTCCCACTTCCAGTCCTGCCGCAGTCGTTCGGTCTTGCGCACCGTCTCGGTGTGGTCGTCCGCCGGATTGTGTTCGGCCCAATAGCGTTTCGAGGGGCAGGCGGCGTTGACGAGCACGTCGTAGTGGCCCGCGTCGCGCAGCCGGTCGTGGTCGGCGCGCACCACCGGCACCACGTCACAGTCCCCGCCGCGGCGCAGCGCCGCCACCAGCTCCGAGCCGACGTAACCGGCAGCCCCGACGACGGCGACCCGGACCATCAGCTGTTGCCTTCCAGTGTGTGCGGCAGCGGCTGCACCTGCACGATCGGCGGATCGCATTCGTCCCAGGGTTTGGTCAGCATGGCCACGAAGGTCAGCGGCGTGATGGAGTAGACGGCGTGCATCACACCGATGGGGGTGCGGGTGCAGATGCCCTTGGAGATGTGGATGAACTCCTCCGGGCAGTCCGGGTCGTTGTGGTCGTCCTTGGTGATCAATACGCCCTCGCCCTCGACGAACAGCAGATATTCGACGAAGTGCGGGTGGTAGTGCAGGCCGCGCACCTTGCCGGGATGCATGTAGATGAGGTTGAACTCGAGCAGCGGTTCCGGTGGCACCCAGGTGAAGATGCCGCCCCGGCCGTCGCGGATGGTGTCGAGATTGCACGTGGGCTTGAGGACGTCGACCTTCATCATTTTCCTTCATCGGATGGACGCTGCGTCCGGACGGAGCGCATCGAGTTTGTCGGCTATGGACGCGACCACGGCGTCGCGCTGATCGGTCAGGAAGAAGTGGCCGCCGGGGAACAGCTCGGTGGACAGCACCCGCGGCAGGACGTCGCGCCACGCTTCCAGTTGGCTGGTCGCGACTTGGCGGTCCGCGCGGCCGCCGTAGAGGTGGACCGGGCACCGCGGCGGTTGCCGGGGCGTGAACCGGTAGTCGTCGAAGATCTCGAAATCGCCGCGCAGCGCGGGCAGGAACAGCGCCATCACCTCCGGCGTGTCCCGCACCTCCGGTGGTATGCCGCCGTAATGGCCGATGGCGGTGCGGAAGTCGTCGTCGGACAGTCCGGACAGGCGTGGCGGGCGCGGCAGGTGCGGGGCCGCGACGGCGCCGAGGAACAGCGCCACCGGCGCGGCCCCCTCCGGCAGACGGCAGGCGACCTCGTAGGCGGTGAGCGCGCCGAGGCTGTGCCCGAAGAACGCGAACGGCAGGTCGGTGAGCGGAAGCACCTGGGCCAGTGCCGATTCCACCAGGTCGCCGAAAGCCCGAATGGGTTCCTGGGCGCGGAACGGCTGCCGCGCGGGCAGTTCGGCGACGCAGACCTCCACCCAGTCGGGCAGCAGTGACCGCCATTCCCCGTACACCGTCGCGCGGCCGCCGGCGAACGGCCAGCAGAACAGCCGCATCCGGGGCGGCCCGGCGGCGCGCCGGTACACCGCCAGCTCGCCCGCGACCGCCGTCCGCTGCGCCACCCGGCTTGCCGCCGGACCGTCGGCCGCGATCGGCCGGAGCGCGGCGAGCGTGCGTGGCCGGCCCGCGGTGGTATGCGCAGGTGCCGGATGCCGCGCGGCGACCTCGCGCAGCTGCCGCACGGTGGACACCGCGCTGACCTGGTGTCCGAGGGCGGCGAAGAACTTCGACAGCGGTGCGGAGGGGCCGATTTCGTAGATGTCGGCGGTGGTCCGGGTCAGGACTTTCATGGTCTCGGTCCAGCGCACCGGTGCGCTGATCTGGCGGACCAGGTGGTCGGCCACCGTCTCGGGCCGGTGGAAGTCGCCGGTGTAGTTCGAGACCACCGTGACCGCGCGGGCGGACCGGATGCGCGGTGCGCACTCGGCCAGCCGCGCCGCGAACTCCGCTTCGATCGGGCGCATGAGCCGGGAATGGAACGGCGCGCTGACCCGCAGTGGCACGAACCGCAGGTCCGGGACTCGCCGGGCGAGCGTCTCGCGCAATGCGGCCACATCGGTGGCGCGGCCGCTCACGACGAGTTGGTCCGGCGAGTTGTCATTGGCGATCTCGACGCCCGCCGCCGCCACCAGGTCACGGATGCCGGTGGCGGCGATATCGGGCCGGATGAGCGCGGCCATGGCCCCCTCGCCCTCCGGTACGGCGCGCTGCATGAGCGCGCCGCGGGCCCGCACCAGCCGGACGGCGTCGGCGAGTTCCAGCGCGCCCGCCGCTACCAGCGCGGTGTACTCGCCGAGGCTGTGCCCGGCGAAACCAGCTGGTGCGAGCCCGGTTTCGGTGATCAGCACCCGGTACGCCGCGATCTCCATGGTGAGCACGCTCGGCTGCGTGTACTCGGTCAGGTGCAGTCGCGGGTCCCGGTCCCGGCATACGGCGAACAGATCCTCGCCGACGGCCTCGCTCGCCTCGGTGAATACCGCACGGGCGAGCGGGAATTCGGCACAGAAGTCCACGCCCATCCCGGTGCGCTGCGCGCCCTGCCCGGGGAATACGACGACCGGTCCGTTCATCGCGCCGCCTCCGCCGTCGGGGCGTCCACGCGCGGCGGCGGCAGGTAGCCCGCCTCCGCGCAGTGCGCCAGGTACACCCGCACCAGGTCCTCGGTGGTCGGGCAGTCGATCCCGGCCGCCCGGAGTATCCGGCGCGTGTAGGCGCAGTCGGCGTAGGAGCTCTGCTGATAGTGGACGAAGCCGAAGATCTCGATGCCGAACTTGAACATCTCGAGGGTTTGGCTGTCGTAGGGTTCTTCGCTGCCGCGCCACCGGATTTCGCGCTCGGTCACGCGGGCGTGGAACTGTTCCAGCGGAACGAAATCCACGCCGTATCCCGCCTCGCGCACATAGTGGACGACGTCGTAGTAGCGGCGGATGTCCGGGTTGGTGAGGTGGTAGGTCTCCCGGTAGGTGGGACGGCGCAGGGCGATGTGCAGGATGCCCGCGGTGACATAGTCCACCGGGGTGATGTCCCAGTGCACCGGCGTCAGCATGGTCTCACCGGTCTCGATCATCGTCTTGAGGATGTCGTAGTAGACGCCCTTCACGCTGACCTCGGAGAACGGGTAGCGGCCGGTCGTGCCGTCGCCCATGATGTTGCCGGGCCGCACGATGTCCCACAGCAGGCCCTGCTCACTCGCCGCCCGCACCAGCTTCTCCGACTCGTACTTGGTCTGCTGGTACGGCAGGTGGTCGTAGCCCTGACCCAGCTCCAGGTCGCGCTCGGTGAACGGCGGATTGTCGTAGTTGAGCCGGTCCCCCATCATGCTGAAGCTCGACACGTACACCAGGTACCGGCCACGCGAGCGCAGCGCGAAATCGATGGCGCGGCGGGTGCCTTCGACATTGATCGGCGCGAGCGCGTCGTAGAACGTCACCAGCGTCGTGCGGCCCGCCACGTGGACGGTCAGGTCCACCTCGTGCGGCAGCCGCTGCCAGGTCTGCTCGTCCAGTCCCAGCCGATCCTGGGAGACGTCACCGAGCACGACGCTCACCCGCGCCTCGAACGCCTCGCCGAGGCTGCCGTCCGGGTCGTAGGTGTCGAGGAAGTGCTTGACGCGGCTGCGGGCCGCCGCCACGGACTCGCCGCGCACCAGACAGGTCACCCGCACAGCGGTCGTGGCGAGCAGATCGTGCAGCAGTTTGCCGCCGAGCACCCCCGTGACGCCGGTGATGAACACCGACTCCACCGCAACGGGCGCGTCGAGCGTCACCACCGGAATCTCGCTGTGCTCCAAGGTATCCCGGTCATCGGCAGTGGTGACCGATGTCGTCGCCCGCGGCGTTGCCGCGATGATGCCCTCGTCCACGAGGTAGTCCGCCAGCGCGCGGATAGTCGGATACTGCTCGGTCGACTGCGCCGGAATGCGCACGTCGTACTGCTTCATGAGCCGGTTGAGCATGCGGACGGTGGCCACCGAGTCGAAGCCGAAGTCGGTGAAGTCGGCATCGAAATCCAGTTCCGCCGGATCGGTCTTGGTGAGATCGGCGAAAATGTCCCGGATCTCACCCCGCAACCGGTCCCGCAGGTCGTCGGTATCGGTGCCCGGGTGCCGGGCCGCACCATCGGTGCCGACGCCGTTCGATCCGGCCTTCGTTTCGTGGCCCACGTCCGGGCGGTCCACCCCGTCCGCGGCTGCGGGCATCCCCGGCCGCGTGGCGGAGGCGCCGTTGGCGCTGGACACCACGGCAGTGGTGCTGGACGCCGACCACCGCATCGGCTCAGGAATGTGCCCATTGCGGTGGGGTGCGTCCGGGCCGCTCCGATCGGATGCGGGTGTCCGGCGCTGATAGTCCTCCGGCACGATCCAATACCGTTGCCGGGCAAAGGGATAGGTGGGCAGGCTGACGATGCGCCCGAACGGCTCTCCGTACAGGTCCGCCCAGTCGACGACCCAGCCCGACGCCCACAGTTCCGCGACCCGGGCCAGCTTGCCCGCGCCGAGCAGGCCGCGGAGATAGTCGCGGTCCGTCTCGGACTCGCCGGGCAGCTCGTCGGCGTCGCGGTGGGTGCGGGCCACGCCCCGGAAGACCGGGGAACCTGCTGCCGGAGAATGGTTTTCGCCGACCTCAGCGAGCCGCGCCAGCAGCTCGTCTGCGGATTCCGCCACCACGGCCAGTCGGTGGGTGAACTGGGCGCGGCCCACGGCGAGCGTCCAGGCCACATCCGCCAGCGACGACGGCCGCTCCCGCAGCTGCCGAGCCAGCCGGTCGGCGGCCTCGGCCAGGCGGTCGGCGTCGCGCGCCGACAGCACCACGATTCGCGGTCGCCGCTCGGCCTCCCGATCCGCCACCGCGTCACCGTCGGTGAGGATGACGTGCGCATTGGCGCCGCCCGCACCGAAGGAGCTGACCGCGGTGACCCGCCGCGTGCCGTCGGCGGGCCGCGGCCACGGTGTGGCCGCGTCGACGACCCGGAAGGGGCTGGCCGCGAAGTCGATTCCCGGGTTGCGTGGGTCGCTGTGCAGGGTTGGCGCCATGGTGTCGTGGCGCAGTTGCAGCAGTGCCTTGACCACCCCGGCCGCTCCGGCGGCGGCCTCGAGATGCCCGACGGACGATTTGGCCGAGCCGATGCCGCAGTAGCCGCGCTCGGCGGTGTGCCGCCGGTACGCGGCGGTGAGCGCGGCGATCTCGATGGGATCGCCGAGGGCGGTGCCGGTGCCGTGGGCCTCCACGTACCCGATGTCGCGGGCGTCGATTCCGGCCGTGTCGAGGGTGCGGCCGATGAGTTCGGCCTGCGCCTGCGGGTTGGGCACGGTGAAGCCATTGGTGTGACCGCCGTGATTGACGGCCGTGCCGCGGATGACACCGTAGATGCGGTCGCCGTCGGCGCGGGCGTGCCGAACCGGTTTCAGCACCAGTGTCACCACGCCCTCGCCCGGCACATAACCGTCGCCGCCGGCGCCGAACGCGCGGCAACGCCCGTCGCTGGAAGCCCAGCGCCCATAGCCGAGCAACTGGTATTTACCGGGATGGATGGACACGTTCACACCACCGGCCAACGCGTACCCCGCCTCACCGCGGCGCAGGCTCTCACAGGCCAGGTGGATCGCGGTGAGTGAGGCCGAGCAGGCGGTGTCCACGGCCAGGCTGGGTCCGGTGAACCCGAAGTGGTAGGAGACCTTGTTCGGGATGGCGAAGTAGCCGGAGATGGGCACACCCACGTACGCCTGGTATTCGGCGTAGCCGACGCCCGCGAAGACTCCGGCGTCGGGAAGCCCGCGCGAGCGGGCACTGGCCCGCAGCCGTTCCGGCGGGTATCCAGCGTCTTCCAGTGCCGCCCACGAGGTTTCGAGGAACAGTCGCTGCTGCGGGTCCATTTCCTCGGCGTCCTTGCCGGTGACGCCGAAGAAGCGGGCGTCGAAGGCGTCGACGTCGTCGATGAATCCGCCCCAGCGCGCATAGGTGGTGCCGGGCTCGTCCGGGTCGTCGCTCAAGTAGCGGCTGTGGTCCCAGCGCTGCGGCGGCACTTCGATGATGCAGTCGCGGCCGGAGACCAGGTTCGCCCAGAACTCGTCGATATCGCGCGCCATGGGAAAGCGACCGGCCATGCCGATGATGGCGATTCCGTCGTCCTCGGTGTCGCGGGGTTCGGAGCGGCCGCGAGACAATGGGCTGCCGTGCGCGGTCCGGGCGGGAGCGGAATCCCGCTGCCGCACGGCATCGGTCGTCGCGCCGAGTGCCGCCACCCGCGCGGGGTGCGCCTCGGCCAGGTAGCCCGCCAGATCCCGCAGCGTCCGGTACTCGAAGAACAGGGTGCTGGGCAGCGACCCGAAATCGGTTTCCAGGCGGTTGGTGAGAGTAGTGATCATGACCGAGTCGATGCCGTAGTCCTGCAAGGGAATACGGGTCCGGATGCGATCCGGGTCGAGTCGGCCGTAGGTGGCCAGCAGGCCCTTGAGGTAGGTCTCCGCAAGGCGCCACAGCGGCTGCCGCACCGGCTCGATGTCGTCCCGCGACTCCCCCACGGCGGTATCGGCAGACGCCGGGAGCGCTTCGACGACATGGGCCGGCGCGGGGTCCGGCGCGAGATCGGTGGCGATCGGCATCCGATCCCGCTCCACCGAGGTGCTGTGCTCCGGGAGCCAGCAGCGTTCCCGGGCGAACTGGTACCCCGGCAGATGGATCCGTCGCCCGCCGGACCATCCGGCGAACTCCACCGCGGCACCGGTTACCCAGCGCCGTGCCGCTTCGTCGGCATCGACGAGCGGTTGTGCGCGCGCAGCCTCCGCCACCGCGTCTTCGGGCACGCTCCCGGTGAAAACTCCTGCGGCCCGGTCATTCTCGGCGAACTCCATGAGCCGCCAGGCGCAGTCCGCCAGGCTGTCGGCCACGACCGCCGCGCGGTGCTCGAATGCGGTGCGGCCCGCGGCCAGGGTGTGCGCCACGTCCGGCAGTGACAGGTCCGGGCGGGCGGCCAGGTGCCGGGCCAGGGCGCGGGCGGCGTCGCGCAGGCTGCGCGGTGTGCGCGCCGACAGCACGACCACGGTCCGGCCCTGGGCCGGCCGGGTGGCAGGTGCGTCCTGATAGCCGTCCACGACGAGATGGGCGTTGGTGCCGCTGAACCCGAACGAGCTGATCGCCGCCCGCCGGGTCCGCCCCGGCCACTCGCGCAGCGCGGTGTTGACGAAGAACGGCGAATTCGCCACGTCCAGTAGCGGATTCACGGTGTCCGCGTGCAGCGACGGCGGAATCTGCCCCGCCCGCATGGCCAGCAGCACCTTGCACAGGCTCGCCACACCGGCGGCGTGGGAGGTGTGCCCGACATTCGACTTGACCGAGCCGATGGGAATCGTGCCGACGGCGGCCGTGTGGTCACGGAACGCCGCGGTGAGCGCCTCGAATTCGATGGGGTCGCCCAATTTCGTTCCGGTGCCGTGGGTTTCGACGTACCCGATGGTGGCGGGGTCGATACCGCTGTCGCGGTAGACGGCCAGCTGCAATTCGGTCTGCGCACGTCCGCTGGGGGCGGTGATGCCGTTGGTGCGCCCGTCGTGATTGACGCCCACACCGCGGATCACGCCGTGGATGGGGTCGCCGTCGCGTTCGGCGGCGGCCAGGGGTTTGAGCACCACCGTGCCCACGCCCTCCGCGATGACGAACCCGTCGGCGTCCGCACCGAAGGCGGCGCAGCGACCGCGCGGTGACAGCATCCCCATCGACGCGGCCAGCAGGTGGTATTCGGGAGTGACGAAGACCGCCACCGCGCCCGCCAGTGCGATATCGCAGTCCCCGGCGGCCAGGCTGCGGCACGCCTGGTGGATCGCCACCAGCGCCGACGAGCACGCCGTGTCGAGGCCCACGCAGGGCCCGGTGAGATCCAGGTGGTAGGCGATGCGGGCGGGCAGGATGGCCGGGCTGTTGCCGGTGAACACGTGGTGCGAGGCGACGCCCGCGCGGTCGCGGATCAGGGTCGCGTAGTCCGATCCCGGCGAGCCCGCGAAGACGCCGCAGCGACCGCGTCGCAGCGACCGCGGATCGATGGCGGCGTCCTCGAGCGCGAGCCAGCTGTGCTCCAGGAACAGCCGCTGCTGCGGATCCATGTAATCGGCCTCGGCGGGCACGATATCGAAGAAGGCCGGATCGAATTGCTCGATGTCGTCGAGGAATCCACCCCACTTCGAATACGTCCGGCCCGGTGTCGGCGGGCCCGCCCGGAAGTAGTCGGCCACGGACCAGCGCGCGGGCGGCACCTCGGTCACGCTGTCGTGGCCGGTCGCCAGATTGCGCCAGAACTCGTCCAGATCGGCCGCGCCCGGGAAGCGCCCCGACATACCGATGATCGCGATATCCGTTTGGCGCGGCGCGGTGTTGCGCGAGTCCGCGCCCGCCTGCGCCGATCGCGGTGCGGCGTCGGTTGCCGCCGCATCCTGGACTTGCGCCCGGCCCCTCGCGCTCGCCGAGACAGTGGTGGGCGCGGAGTGGTCGTTGCCCGTCGTGGCACCGGACCACGCGGCGGCGGGCGCCCTGACCTCGTCGTGTTCCGAAGCGGCCGGTTGTATCACGTTTTCATGCCGCTCTGCAGCGGGCGGTACGGCGTCCGTCTCGAACGGCGTGGGGTGAGTGGCGGACGGTTCGGCGATGATGCGCAGGCTCAGTCGCCGCACCGACGGGTGGTCGAAGACGACGGTGGGGCGCAGCGTGATTCCGTAGCGGGCGTTGACGCGTTCGACGATCTTGACCGCGAGGATGGAGTCGACGCCGTACTCCGACAGCGGTAGCTCTGCCCGCACCTCGGCGGCGGTCACCCCGAGTCCCTCGGCCACGACGGCGGTTACCTCCGCCTCGACCGCGGCGGCGCTCTCGGGCCGCACCGGCAACTGTCGCGGCTCGTGTGAAAGTCCCGATGCAGCCGTGGATTCCGCTCGAGCCGGGGCCGTCTCCGGAGCGGCATCCGCGGTGTCCGGGCTGATCCCGGCGAGCACCCGGAAGCTGGGTTCCGGGTCGGCGGTGAGGTCCGGTCCCCAGGCGTGCAGGTTGGTGAAGCCGGCCTCGGCCAGTGCCGCCCGCCAGCCCTGCTCGGACAGCAGCGGCGAATCCGGCAGGCGCAGGTGCGGATCCCGGTACGCGTGCCAGCCGTCGAGCAGGCCGAAGGTCAGCGCCAGCGCCTCGACATCGGAGGTCACCTCGAACAATGCCAGCATGCCGCCCGGTGCGAGCAGCCGCCGCACGTGCCGCAGCGCCGGAATGATCTCCGGGGTCGCGTGCAGGACGTTCGCGCACAGCACGACATCCGCCGACTGCGCCGGGAAGCCCTGCGTCCCTGGGTCTTCGCTGATGTCCAACACGTCGAACCGCAGCTGCGGACCACCGAAGGTGCGCCGGCCATGTGCGACGAAGCTGTGCGACACATCGGTGTAGCGGTATTCGAACGACACCCCGGCCGCGGTGAGAGCGGCCAGTACGGCGTGCGTGGTTCCGCCGGTGCCCGCGCCCACCTCCAGCACCCGCAGTGGCTCGGTGCGCCCGGCGCCGAAGGCGGCAATCAGGTCGGCGATGAGGGAGTTGGCGAAGTCGTATGCCGGATTACCCCGGTAGATGTCGCCGACCAATCCGAAATCCCCGCCCGGGAACAGCACTTCGGTGGCCTCCCGTGTCCCGCGCAGCACCGCGGGGTAGGCGTCGAGGCAGGTGTCCAGCAGCACGGCGTACGGCTCGGTCTCGGGGTACCGGGCGATCAGATCCGCGCGCATCCATGACGTGCCCGGTGCCGGACCGGTCACCTCGACCCGGCCGTCGAAGCTCCGGATCAGGCGGTGGCGCACCAGGACGCCGAGAGCGGCGCTGAGCAACCGTCGAAACCGCGGCGGGATATCCAGGGCCGCCGCCACACCGCTTTTCGGCCATACCCCCGGCGCGAGTCCCATCGCCGTGAGCGTCCCGAACAACCGCAGTGCCGCATAGCGGGCCAGTTCCGCCTGCCCGGGTTCGACGATGCGCGGGTCCCGCTGCCGAATATCGAAGCGCCGCAATACATCAGCCGCGGAAGCTGGCACGATGCCGGACTCGACGGTGGGCGCGACCGCCGTGCGGCCCACTTCCCCGGCAACCGAAGCCTGCCCACCCACGTCTTCAGCGGCCGGAACCGCTGTGCCGCCGGGATCCCCGGTGGCGGACCGGGTCGGCGGTGTGCTGATCCAGTATTCGTTGCGTTCGAACGGGTATCCGGGTAGCGGCAGGCGGCGCATCGGACCGCCGCGCGACGCCCAGTCCACGATCGCGCCCGAGACCCATTGCCGGGCAATCTCTTCCAGCGGTGCGGCCGGGTCGATCACGGATCGAGCGCGCACCGGGTCGGCCGTTCCGGTGTATACCGTGCCGGGGCGGCCGGTCAGGAAACCGTCCAGCGCGTCGGCCAGTTCGTGCGGCGTGGCCGCCACGACCGCGAGCCGATGGGCCAGGGCGGGCCGCCCGACCTGTAGGGTGCGCACGGCGTCGGAGAAGTCGGCGTGGTCCAGGGCGCGCAGGTGCCGGGCCATCGTCTCCGCGTACCGGTGTAGTCGGTCGCCGGTGCGCGCCGAGAGCACGAACACCTCCGGACCGCCCGCAGCCGCAGGCCGGACCCGCTGCTCGAAATGTTCGGCCAGCACGACGTGCGCGTTCGCACCGCCCGCACCGAAGGCGCTCACCCCGGCTCGGCGCGGCACCGCCGTACCGGCGGCTCGGCGCGGCCACTCCTCGAACCGCTGTGGCAGCCGGAACGGGATCGCGTCGAAGTCGATCGCCGGATTGGCCGGCTCCGCATGCAGTGCCGGCGCGATGCCACCGTGCCGGAACTGCAGCAGCACCCGCGTGAGCCCGGCGATTCCGGCGGCCGCCTCCAGATGCCCGATATTCGACTTCGTCGACCCGATCACGCAGGCCGGCGCGTCCGCTCGGGCACCGAATACCGTTGTCAAGCCA
Source organism: Nocardia sp. CA-119907 (assembly GCF_050955995.1). Taxonomy (NCBI): domain Bacteria; kingdom Bacillati; phylum Actinomycetota; class Actinomycetes; order Mycobacteriales; family Nocardiaceae; genus Nocardia; species Nocardia sp. CA-119907. The sequence continues at coordinate 3,923,609 of NZ_CP192091.1, read as the reverse complement.
TTGATCTCAATCGGATCACCGAGTGCCGTACCCGTGCCGTGCGCCTCGATGTAGTCGATCTCGCCGGGCTCCAGCCCGGCCTCACCCAGTGCCTCGGCGATCACCTCGGCCTGTGCGCTCGGATGCGGCACGCTGTAGCCGGCGGTGTGGCCGCCGTGATTGACCGCACTGCCCAGCACGACGCCGTGAATGGTGTCGCCGTCGGCCAGCGCCGCGCGCAGTGGCTTCAGGTAGAGCGCGCCGACGCCCTCACCCGGCACGTAGCCGTCGGCTCCAGCGCCGAACGGGCGGCACCGCCCGCCGCTCGACATCATGCCCAGGCTTCGCAGCAGCAGGAACTTGTCCGGGTGCAGCAGTAGATTCACCCCGCCCACCACGGCGGCATCGCATTCACCGGCCAGCAGGCTGCGCCGGGCCAGGTGCAGCGCGGTCAGCGATGCCGAACAGGCGGTGTCCACGGTGAGACTGGGCCCGCGCAGCCCTAGCGAGTACGAGACCCGGTTGGCGATCGACGACGGTAGCGACGCCACCGCGACGGCATCCCCCGCGCGCGCGGCGTCCACCCCGAGCAGCCGGTAGTCGCTCCAGGTCGCACCCACGAACACACCGACGCGCCGGTCCCGCACCGCGGGCTCCTCCGGCTGATAGCCCGCGTGCTCCAGCGCCGCGTATGCCTGCTGCAGGAACAACCGCTCCTGTGGATCGAGCAGCGGCGCGTGCGCGGGCGGGATGCGGAAGAACTGGGGATCGAATCCGGCGACGTCCCGCAGGAACCCACCGGTCGTCGGCAGCCGTCCCGCCGTACCGTACTCCTCGCCGAGCCACCACCGTTGTGCCGGAACCGGACCCACCGCGTCGACGCCATCGCGTAGCAGCCGCCAGAACTCATCGATATCGTCCGCGCCCGGAAACCGGCCGCTGAAACCGACGATGGCGATGGCGGTGTCGCCGCGCTCCGGTGTGGCCGTGCCGGCTGGTGCGAACTCGCCCACCGGCCCGGCCACACCGCGCCCGAGGTGCGCATGCGACGCTGTCAGGGCGTCCGGCTGGTCGGCACCGGCCGCGCCCGGGTGGGCTGCCCGGCCGGTGGGCGCGGTGTCGCGGGGGTCCGCCGCGGCGCGGGCGGAACGCACGCGGGTGCGGATCGCGCCCGGTTCGCCCCAGGCGCAGGATAGGTGGGCGCGGCCCGCACTCACGGCGGCGGTCAGCAGATCGAGTCCGATATCGCTGGGCAGCAACCCGATTCCCATGCGCCGTAGCGCCTCGATCTGGTCGGCGGGTGGGCGCATGCCGCCATCCGCCCAGATCGGCCAGCCGACGCTGATCACCCGGGTGTGGCCCGAGGCCTGGGCGTGCTGTTCGGCGAAGACATCCATGAAGCGGTTGGCGGCCGCGTAGTCGGCTTGACCGGGGTTGCCGAGTACCGCCGACACCGACGAGAACAGCATGAGCAGACGAGCTTCCGGTATCGCGCGTGCCAGGCGTATCGTCCCCGCGACCTTCGGCGCGAGCACGGCCCGCGCGTCATCGCGGGTGGTGTTCGACAGCAGTCCGTCCCGCAGCTGCCCGGCCGCGTGGAAGACGGCATCGATCGGCCCGTAGGTGGCTCGGGCGATCCGGGCCACCCGCTCGACGTCGGCGGCGACGGAGATATCGGCCCGCACATGTACCGCTTCCCCACCGAGACCGCCGATCTCGGCCAGCAGCCGCGCCCCGGACTCGTCCAGCGCACCGCGCGATACCAGCACCAGCCGCGCCTGGCACTGCCGCGCCAACCGTTCGGCCAGCAGCCGCCCGATACCGCCGAAACCGCCCGTCACGACCGCGACCAAGCCCTGCGACAGCGCGCCGGCTTCGGACGGTGCCGGGAGCTCCCGAGGTATCCGCACCTCGCGCCGCCCGTTCCGGTAGCGGATCTCGACGGCTGGATCCTCTTCCCCCACAGCCAGTTCCGCGGCGACGGCGATGACTGTCTCCGCGGTCGGGCACAATACCGCCCGGGCCACGGGCCTCGGGAACTCCAGACGCGCGGTGCGCGCGAAACCGGCGGCCAGCGCATGGGTCAGCGGATCGTCGGAGACGGCGAGTACACACCGGCAGACCGGATCCGGGATCCGCGCCAGCTCCCGCACCAGATCGCGCAGCGGCAGGTGCGCCCGTTCGATCAGCGGTTCCGGATCGAGGCCGTCGGAGCGCGCATCCCACAGGTACACCGCCGCATCGAAGGTGCGGCGGTGTGCCGACAGGTCGGCGAGGAGTGCGCGCAGCTGCTCCTGATCGGCGGGGTCGACAACGTATCCATCCGGGCCCGAGGCGAACTGGCCGCCCGGCCGCACCCGCACCACTTCGATCTGCGGCTGCGCCGGATACGGCCGTTCCGCGGTGTCGAAGACGAGCAGGGACGCCGGTACGCGCGAGGCCGGTACGGAATCGTCGGCCTCCCAGTCGAATCCAAAGGTGACCAGTGTCCGGTTCGCGTCACCGCCGGATACGGCGTCAGCGGTAAAAATCGTCCGCGCCGGACCGCCGACGGGCACTGCTGCAACCGACGACACGGAATGTTGGTTGGCTACCGGATCAGCGGCGACCTCCGGATGAGCAGCAGCCATCGGCGGCGCGACGGGCGCTGCTGCGGCCGGGCGATAGTGCGCGCCCGCCGTGCGAGCCAGGTACTCCGCCAGCGCCTCGATCGTTTGGTACTCGAAAAGCAGTGTGGGATACAGCGGTTCCCCGACCCGGGATTCCAACACCGCCGTCAACCCCAACAACTGTGCCGAATCCAGCCCGAGTTCGTAGAACCCGAGGTCAGTGGCGACGGCGGCCGGATCGCCGCCGATCGCCTCGGCTACCAGCGCCATCAGATCCGCGGTGATCGCCGCCCGCGGGTCACCCGATGGGGCGGGCACCGCCGCGGCCGCCTCGGGGACCACGGACGCGGACACACCCTGCTCCGAGAACAGCAGGCGCTCGATATCCTCCCGGCCCCGCACCCGCTTGGATGTCAGCCGATACGCCGCGACCGGTCCGCCCGTCGAGTCGTACAGCCGTACCTCGGCCTCCAGCAGATCGGTGCCGCCACCGCGCACCGCCGCCCGGACGAATACCCGCTCGGGTGTCGCCTGCCAGACCCGTACATTCCCGAAATAGATGGGAATGAAAGCACTCTCGTCGTCCACACCGAGCCGTGCCGGATCGACGAACGGCACGATGGTGGAGGCGTCCAGAAAGGTCGGATGCAGGACGAATCCGGCACTATGGGCCCGCGCCTCCGCGCCGAGGGTCAGCTCCGCCGTCACCAGGTCGCCCTCGCGGGCGAAAACACCGGTGGCGCGCATGAATTCCCGATGTTCGATACCGCGCGCACCGCTCTGCCGGTACATCTGCGCCAGATCCCGAGCACCCACCAGCGCCGCACGCAGCTCCGCGACATCGGCAGAATCCTGGAGCAGGGTCGAATCCCGCTGCGCCAGAAGAGCTTCGGCAAGCAGCACCGGCGCTCCGTGTGGCGCTCCACTGGCATCCAGTCGTTGTGTTTCGATCCGGATCCGGCCCGTCGCCGCATCCACCCGGAAGGCGATACGCGACGCCGCCCCCGCATCCAGGGCGACCGGCCGATGAAACAGCGCCTCCCGGATCTCCAGCTCGACCGGCGGATATCCGCCCACCATCGCCGCGCGCAGGATGGCGTCGAGGTACACCACGCCCGGCAGGATCCGCACGCCGTGCACCCGATGGTCGCGCAGCACCGGGTCCTCGGCGCGCACCGTCGTGGCGAAACTGCCCAATTCGATCGTGTTCACAGCGGCTCCACCTGGAGGAAGGACGGGGTCGGCGCGACCACTGCGGGCCGGATATCGGGCACGACCGCGGGCAGCGGTTTGGGCAGCATGAAGCTCCTCTTACGGAAAGCCGGTGGGGGCAGTGCGCCGCGCACCGGAATATGTCCAGTCGGGGCCTGTTCGACGACCAGGTGGGCGTTGGTGCCGCCGAACCCGAACGAGCTCACCCCCGCGGCGCGCGGACGGCCGTCGGCTGTCCGCCACGCCCGCAGCTCGCGGTTGATATAAACGGGCGATCCGGCGAACCGGAACCGCGGGTTGAGGGTGTCGCAGTGCAGCGACGGCGGCAGCGCCGCGTGGTGGACGGCGAGGATGGTCTTCACCGCTCCGGCAATCCCCGCGGCCGAGAGCAGGTGCCCGATATTGGTTTTCACGCTGCCGACCGCGCACGGTCCGATGCCGCCGGGCCGCTCGCCCAACACGGTGGCGAGGCCCTTCAGTTCGATCGGGTCGCCGATCATGGTGCCGGTGCCGTGCGCCTCCACATATGACAGGTCGTCCGGCGACATGCCCGCCGTCCGCAGCGCCGCCGTGACGACCTCGATCTGCGCCCGCATGTTCGGGGTGGTGATGCCCATGGTGTGGCCGTCGTTGCCGATGGCCGATCCGCGCAGCACCGCGTAGACGCGGTCACCGTCGGCCTGTGCGTCGTCGAGCCGCTTGAGCATGAGCAGTGCCGCGCCTTCGCCCGGCACGAAGCCGTCGGCGTGCTCGGAGAAGGTGGCGCAGCGGCCGTTCGGCGACAGCACTCCGGCCGCCGCCAGGGTCACGTACGGCATTTCGTCGAGCAGCACTTCGACACCGCCGGCCAGGGCCGCGTCCAGTTCACCGGCCCGCAGCGCCTGGCAGGCCAGGTGCACCGACACCAGTCCGGAGGAGCAGGCGCTGTCGAGGACGAGATTGCCCGCGTGCCAGTCGAAGAAGTCGGAGATCCGGGCGGCGATGAAGTTCTGGCCGATTCCGACGATGGTGTGGCGGTCGGCGACCGGGATGCGCCCGAAGTAGTTGGCCGACCGGCTGCCGGCGTAGACGCCGATCCGCTTGCCCGCCAGCTCCTCTCGCCGATAGCCCGCGTCGGCGGTGGCCAGTGCCGAGCATTCGAGCAGCAGCCGCTGCAGCGGGTCCATTTGCCAGGCCTGCTCCTCGCTGACGCCGAAGTAGTCGGGATCGAATAGGTCGACGCCGTCGACGAAGCCGCCCCACTTGCTGTTGGTGCGTCCGGAACCGCCGCTCGGGCGGTAGAACTCGGCCGGATCCCAGCGCATGGGATCGACCTCCCGAATCGCACTGCGCCCCGTCGCCAGCATCCGCCAGAACTCCTCCGGGGAATCGCCCCCGGGGAGGCGGCAGCCGATGCCGACCACGGCAATCGGTACCGCGCCGGCCGGCCGCACCCGCTCGCCAGGCGCGGCATAGCCCGACGGCACGGCGGCCGCGGCGGCATGGGAGTTCGCACGGTCGGCCGGCGGATCGACCTGTGGCACAGCGGTGGCATCGGTCCCGGCAGCCGCGGCGAAGCGGTCCGGATAGTGCTCGGCCAGCAGGCTCGACAGGTCGTCGAGGGTAGGGAATTCGAGCACCAGCGCCGGGTCGAACGGCTCACCGATCACCTGCTCGATGCGCCGCACCGCCGAGGCGATGAGCACCGAATCCGCGCCGTAGTCCTCGAAACGCCGGTCACCCTCGAACCGCTCGGGGGCCAGCTTCAGCTCATCGGAGAAGATGCGCAGCAGTTCCGCATAGGCCTTGCCGGATCCGGCCGCGGGTGCGGCGGTATGACCGTTCGTCGCCGCGATGACCTGTCGCAGCGCGGGTTCCGGCCGGGCCGCGGCCGGGGGCGATGCCGCCGATATCGGCGAAAGCCGCAGGGGCGCACCGTGATATGGCAGCACCACCGGCGCATCGGGCACGCCGAGCACGGCGTCGAGCAGATCGAATCCCTCGGCCGCGGTCATGGCCGGCAATCCGGTGGCGCGGTAGGCGGCGGTGGTCGCCTCGCCGAACCCGGTGTCGCGGAACGACGGCCAGTTCACCGCGCGGAACCAGGTGTGCCCCGCCGCATGCTGCGCCTCGGCGAAGCGGTCCAGATGCGCATTGGCCATGGCGTAGTCGGAAAGCCCGACCGCCAGCCCGGGCAGGACGGCCGAGACGGAGGAGAACAGTACGAAGAAGTCGGGCCGGTCGGCGGCCAGCACATCGGCGAGCACCCGAGTGCCGGTGATCTTCGGTTCCAGCACGGCCGCGATCCCGGCTCCGGTCTTGCGGATGAATGCCGGGCTCTCCGCGGACACCGCACCCGCACAGTGCAGTACGCCGCCGATGGGTCCGAGTTCGCGGCGCACGTCGCTGAAGAAGCGGGTGAGCGCGGCCTCGTCGGCGAGGCTGCCGCTATAAGTGCGGATGGCGACGCCCTGGGCACGCAGGGCCAGCAGCCGCCGCACCTTCGCCGCCACGGCGTCGTCACCGGCGGCGACTCGTTCCCATTCGGTTTCCGGCGGCAGCGCTTCGCGGCCGAGAACGGCCAGCCTACGCGCCCCGCGGTCGACGAGCCGGGACGCGAATTCCGCTCCGAGACCGCGGGTTCCACCGGTCACCACATATGTGCGTGCCGGGTCGGCCACCAACCCGGCACGCGGTGTGACCGGTGCGAGGTCCACGACCTCGCGCACCTCACCGCGCCAGCGCACGCGCGGCGCGCCCGCGTCGGGGGCGGCAGATTCCGCGCCCAGGATGCGAAGCAATCGGTCGGTGGCAATGCCGCCGCGCTCGCCCAGCACATGCACGCTGCGGGTGCGCACACCGCGGATCTCCGCCGCCAGCGCGGCCACCAGCCCGCCCAGCGGCGCGTGCTCGGGGCCGTCGGTGCCGGGGCGTCCGGCGCTCAGGTGCAGCAGCAGGAGTTCGCCGGCGTGGGCATCGATTATGCCCTGGTACAGCCCGATTCGCCCGAAATCTCCGGTAGGCCGGTGTACCGGTGGCAGCGCCGCCAGATCGCACACGTCGATCACGCAATCGGTGTCCGGGTACTGTGCCAGCACGGCCCGGCCCAGCCGGGCGCCCGCCTCGAACTCGTCCCGTTCCACGTCCGCGTCGATCCGAACCATCCGCCCCGGATCGCCCACCACTGCCGCGAGCGCGTCGACCAGCGCCGCGGGCATCCGCGCGGGGTACACCACCACGGGCCGCCGTGTCCGCAGATCCCCGCTCGTCACCGGCGTCTCATGCCATAGCGGAACCAGTACGCGCCGGTCCTGCTGAGCGGGCGGCACATTCGCAGGCGCGTCGACCTCCGCTCCGTGATCCACGACTTCGCCGTGCGCCGCTATCGGAACGACCGCGGCGTCACCGCGCGCGAAAGCCGTTCCGCTGTAGGCGGTCATCGGCACTGCCGGTGACGCGCCGTCCGATGCGATGGTTCGCGTGGCGGCCGGCTCGACATCGGGGATCCAGTAGCGTTCGCGCGCGAACGGATACGTGGGCGACGGGATGCGCCGCCGGAACCCGCTGTCCCGCAGCACTTCCCACTCGATGGTCTTGCCGGTCAGCCAGGCGGCCACGCGCGGATCGGCGGCGGCCCGCGCCGAGGTGCGGGCCCCGGGATCGTCGTTCAGCCACGCCCGCAGTTCCGCCCGGAAGTCGTCGATATCGACGGCGGCGAAGGCGGCCCGCACGGTCAGCGGCTGCCGCCCGGTTTGCATGGTGTAGGCGAGGTCCGCCAGGTTCGGCCGGTGCCCGGCGAGGTAACGGTCCAGTGCGGCAATGTATTCGGCGAGGCGCTCGGCGTCGCGCGCCGACACCGGGATGATTTCGAGTCCGGCGGCGGGGGTAGAGGGACGGGTGTCCACGTACTCCTCGATCACGATATTGGCATTCGAGCCGCCCGCGCCGAAGGAGCTGATGGTAGCGCGCCGTGGCGCGCCGCCCGCAGGCCACGGCCGCGGCTGATCCACCACCCGGAACGGCGTTTTCGCGAAGTCGATATGCGGGTTGGCCGGTCGGCTGTGCAGCGAGGGGGCGATGACACCGTGTTCGAGCTGCAGCAGCACCTTGGTCAGCGCCGCGACTCCGGCCGCCGCCTCCAGATGGCCGATATTCGACTTCACCGATCCGATCGGCAGTTCGGCCCGCTCCGCGTCACCGAATACCTGCGCCAGACCGGCGATTTCGATGGGGTCGCCCAGTGCGGTGCCGGTGCCGTGTGCTTCCACGTAGGAGACGGTGCCGGGATCGACGCCGCTGACGCGCAGCGCAGACCTGATCACCGCCGCCTGTACGGCCGGATTCGGCACCGTGAACCCGTTGACGCGGCCGCCGTGGTTGACCGCGCTGCCCTTGATCACGGCGTGGATGGTGTCCCCGGCTGCCTCGGCATCGGCGAGCGGTCGCAGCACCAGTGCCCCGACCCCTTCCCCGGCCACATAGCCGTCTCCGCCGTCGCCGAAGGACCGGCAGCGGCCGTCGGTGGAGGCGAACTGCCCCTGGCTGAGGGCCACGAACTTGTACGGGTGCAGCGAGAGGTTCACTCCGCCCACCACCGCCAGCCTGGTCTCGCCCGTGCGCAGGCTCTGGCAGGCCAGGTGCAGCGCGGTCAGCGATGACGAGCACGCGGTGTCGACGGCCATGCTCGGCCCCTGGAAGTCGAGGGCATGCGAGACCCGGTTGGGGATGCTCCAGAAGGTCGATCCCGGCAATGTGCCTTTGCCGAGCCGGGATTCCTCCGCGCCGTACATGTGATAGGTGCCCCACATGACGCCCACGAAGACGCCCGCCTCCGCCGGCCGCAGCCCGGAACGGGCCAGTTCGGCCCGCGTATACCCGGCGTCTTCCAGTGCCGCCCAGGCGGTTTGCAGGAACAGCCGCTCCTGCGGGTCCATCACCTCCGCCTCGCGCGGTGAGATGCCGAAGAACAGCGGATCGAAATGATCCACGCCGTCGAGGAATCCGCCCCATTTGGTGTAGGCGGTGTGCGGGTGGTGCCGGTCCGGATGGAAGTACTTCGAGTGGTCCCAGCGCTCGGCGGATATCTCGGTGATGCAGTCGCGGCCCTCGATCAGGACCCGCCAGTACTCGTCCAGGTCGGAAGCACCCGGATAGCGGCCGCTCACACCGACAATGGCGATGTCGCCGATCCCGCCGCCGTGCCCTCCGGCAGGCTCTGGGGAGCGCTGCGGCGTCCGGGCCATGGCGGCACCCTCATCGACTCGCGCCGCGGACTCGACGGGCACACGGTGGTGCACAGCCGTGCGCCGATCCTGTTCACCAGGATGGTGGCCGTTCGAAACTCGCTGGGCGCCAGCATATTCGAGCTGACCTGCGCCGTCCGGAACCGCCTGGGCAGCAACATGCTCGGCAGGACCTGTGCTGTTCGCACCGCGCTGGACAACGGGCTTGTTCGCGGCATTGCCATTCGAAACGTGCGGTGCTGTGGCCCCGAGGTCACCGATAGTCGCACGCGACTCCCCCGCAGGTGCGGCGGCTCCGCCGGCGCTCAGGACGACCCGGTGTGCGGGTCCGGGCTCATACGCGGCACGGCCGTTCCGAACCCCTTCGCGATCAGCGGGACCGAGTTCGATCAGATAGTCGATGACTGCCCGCGGCGTCGGGTACTCGAACGCCAGCGTGGACGGCAACCGGTGCCCGCTGGCGCGGGACAGCTGGTCGCGAATCTCGACCGCGGCGACCGAATCCAGCCCGAGTTCGTGCAGTGGGCGGTCCAGATCATCACCGGGCCCGAGGCCGAGACAGCGGCGCACCAGCGCGGTCATCTCCGCCGCGTAGTCGGCGCGGTCCCGACCGTGGTCGGCCGGTACCAGATCCGCCAGTACCTCCGGCACGGTGTGGTCTGCCGCGTAGACGGTCAGCGCGGTACGGTCCAGCGGGAGCACGGCGACAGACCCGCGGAGATCGGCCGCCAGCACGGCGTCGAGGGTGCTGGTCGCGGTGCTCGCCGCCAGCAGCCCGTAGCCCCGTGCGGCGAGCCGGCGTAGTTCGGCATCCCCCAGATCGGCCACCATCCCGGTGTCCGCCCATGGGCCCCACGCCACCGCCAGGCCGGATTGTCCTGTCGCGCGGCGCAGTTCGGCCAGGCCGTCCAAAAACGCGTTGGCCGCACCGTAACTCGACTGCCCCGGCAATCCCACCACGGCGGCGGCGGAAGAGAATAGGAGGAAGTACCGCAGCGGCAGGGCGGCGGTGAGCTCGTGCAGATGCCATGCGCCGGAAAGTTTCGGCGCGAGCACGCGGCGCACCCGCTCCGCCGACAGCGCATCGAGCACCCCGTCATCGCGCACCCCGGCCAGGTGCACCACCCCGTGCAACGGCGGCAGCCTGCGGGCGATCCAGTCCAGGGTGTCCGCGACCGCGTCCCGGTCGCAGACGTCCAGCGTCCGCACCTCGATCCGGGCACCACGCTCCCGTAGCCGGTCCAGCGCGGCCGCCGTCGCGGCTTCCGGTGCGCCGCGTCCGGCCAGCACCAGCGTCCGCTCGCCGCGCTCCACCAGCCAGTCCGCGAGGATCAGGCCGATGCCACCGAGGCCGCCCGTGATCAGTACGGTCCCGGTGCCGGCAGGCTGCACCCTCGCCGCGGCCGAAAGACCGTTCACCGCTTCGATTCTCGGTGCCAGCCGCCGTCCGGACCGCAGCGCCAGCTGGCGGTGCGGAGCACTGGCGAGAAGTTCGCCGACAATGGCGTCGGGGTCGACCGAGTCATCGATATCGACTATGCCGCAACCGATTTCAGCGTGCTCGAGCTGGGCGCTCCGGGCGAATCCCCACAGCGCCGACTGGGCCGGGTCGATCTGCTCGCCCGGTTCCACGGCCCGGCCGCCGCGGGTGAGCAGCCACAGCGCCGGCGCGCCGGCGGCCACTCCCACCTGAGCGAGATGCAGTGCGCCCACCACGACCCGTTCCGCCTGCTGCGCGACCGTTCCGGCGGGCGCGGGGTCCGGCGCGTACACAATGCCGCGCAGACCGTCGCCCGCGGCGGCCAGCAGCGCCCGCACCGCGACGGGCGAGTCGAGATCGGCGCGGAACTCGGCATCGCCGAGAATCTCGAAACCCACACCCGGCCGGGCCGATACGATCTGCGCGCCGCGCGCCCGCAGCCGCTCGGCGACCGCTCCCCCGATGCCATCGGGTCCGGCGACGACCAGCCAGCGTCCTACCGCGGCGCCCACCTCGGGTGTCCCCGCATCCCGCCACACCGTGCGATACACGTCGCCGATACCGCCGACGTGCCCGGAGCCCGGCGCGGTCGCAGTCCGCATGATGCGTAGTCCCTCCGTGACGAGCACGGGTTCACCTTCCTCGTCCAACAATCGGACATCGGCGACGCACACTCGCTCCGACCGCTCCACCAGCCGCACGTGCGCGTAGCGAATCGGTGGGAATCGAACCGCCGTCACGATGCGATCGACGGCCACGGGCACCCAGGTGTGCTGGGCCGCTTCGGGTTCCAGCACCGCGTAGGTGGCGTGGAAGGCCGCGTCGAGCGTGGCCGGGTGCACGAGCAGGCCGTCGGCGCCGGAGTCGGCCAGGGTGACGAGCGCCTCCCCGGCACCGGCACGGACCTCCACCACACGCTGGAACGCCGGGCCGTACCGCAGCCCGGCGGCGGCCAGCACGGTATAGAGGTTGGCACCAGCTTGTGTTCGTGGGCAGCGGGCCCGCATCTCGGCCAGGGCCGGGCCGCGATCCGGCGCCGTCCCCGCGGCGGCGATCCGCGCGCGCACATGCACGCGCCGGTCGGCCCCTTCCGAGGTGGAGATGTCGGCCGTGAACCCGTTCGCCGCGGCGGCGGCCCGCACGCGCACCGCATGCCTGCCGGTCACCGCCAGCCCGTCGCGAATCACCAGATCGTCGATGGATACCGCTGCGGCACCGATCATCTCGCGTGCGGCCGTGGCGAGTACGGACACATACCAGGCGCCGGGCACGACCACGGTGTTGCCCACGACATGGTCCGCGAGGTAGGCGGGCTCGTCGACGGACACCTCGACGGCGAATTCGAAGTCTGCTCCCTGAGATCCGACGCGCCGCGGAGCCGACGCGGGCTGCCGCAGGTCCGGCTCGGCGTGCCGCGCAACCGCCTCGGCGTGCCGCAGGATCGGGTCGGTGTTCTCCGCAGCCGACCCGGCATACCGCAGGGACGCGCCCCCGCGCCGCACGTCCGGCCCCGAGACGGTTCGGCCGGTGTCCGGCGCGGTGGCGACGGCATTGTCGATCCAGTACCGCTGCCGCTGGAACGGGTAGGTCGGCGCCAGCACCCGGGTACGCCGGTGCGGCCGGTGCACACTCTCCCAGTCCACCGCCACCCCGTGCACATACAGCTCGGCGAGCGCGGTGGCCATGCTCTCCCGGTCGTCGCGACCGCGCCGCAGCGACCCGATGAACCGCGCCGAGTCCGGGGCGATCCGCGCACCCAGCGCCGAAAGCGTAGGCTGCGGGCCGATTTCGAGGTGCACGCCGATGCCCAGCTCCGCCAGTGCCGCCATGCCCTGCGCGAACCGCACGGGCTGGCGAGCGTGCCGCGCCCAGTAGTCCGCCGTCAGCTCACCGGTGGCCAGCGGCGCGCCGGTCACGTTCGAGATCACCGGGATGACCGGGTCGGTGCAGTGCATCGACCGCGCCGCGTTCGCGAACTCGCCGAGAATCGGGTCCATCAGCGGGGAATGGAAAGCGTGGGATACCGGCAGCACCGTGGCTCCGATTCCCGCCGCCTCCAGTTCCGTCTGCAACCGCCGCACCGCGTCGCGTCGCCCGGCCAGCACGATCTGGGCCGGACCGTTGAATCCGGCCACGGCGACCTCGGCTCCCAAGCCCCGCAACAGCGGGGTGACGGTGTCCGCATCGGCACGGACGGCCAGCATCGCACCGTCATCGGGCAGGCCCTGCATCAATCGGCCGCGCGCGGCCACCAGCCGCAGCGCGTCCGCCACGGAGATGGCCTGCGCCGCGCAGGCGGCGACGTATTCGCCCACACTGTGGCCGAGCACCGCGTCCGGTTGGATTCCCCGGTCGCTCCACAGCTGCCACAGCGCCCACTCGACCGCGAACAGCGCGGGCTGGGTGAATACCGTGCGGTCGAGCAGGTCCGGATACCCCGCCGAGTAGAGAGCATCCAGCAGGCCGATTCCGTCCGCGATGGGTCCGAGCAGGTCGTGGCACTGCTGCAGGGCGCGGCGGAATACCGGCTCGGAGTCGTAGAGGCCGCGGGCCATGCCTGGGTACTGCGAGCCCTGTCCAGTGAACAGCAGCGCGAGTTTCGGGGTCGCGCCGCGCTCGACCCGCCCCCGCAGCAGCGTTGGACGATCACCCGAGACAGCCGAAAGCAGATGTGCGGCAGCGGTATCCGCCGTATCGGCGACTATGGCCGAGCGCTCCTCGAAGTGCGTGCGCGCGGTCGCCGCCGTGTAGGCCAGATCGCCGAGGTCGGCGTCCGGCGCACGTAAGGCGTCGGCCCAGCGCCGCGCGGTGTCGATGAGCGCATCGGGAGTACGCGCCGACAGCGGAACCACCTGTGGCGCAACGCTATCCGGCTGCGATGTGACCGCCGCGGGCCCCTGCCGCAGGATCACGTGCGCATTGGTGCCGCTCATTCCGAACGAGCTCACCCCGACCGTGCGCCGACGGCCGGTCACCGGCCACGGGCGCCTGCGCACGACGACCTCGATGGGCAGCTCGTCCCAGGCGATGTGCGGGCTGGGCGTGTGGAAGTGCAGGCTCGGCGGAATCTCGCCGTGCTGCAGCATGAGCAGTGCCTTCATCACACCGGCGATACCCGCCGCGCCCTCGGCATGCCCGATATTGGTCTTGATCGAACCGATCAGCAGCGGTGCGGCGCGGTCCGGCCCGTAGGCGGCGGCCAGTGCGGTCGCCTCGATGGGGTCGCCCAACGGCGTTCCGGTGCCGTGGGTTTCGACATAGTCCACCTCCGCGGGCGTGATCCCGGCCGCCGCCAGCGCATCCGCGATCACCCGCCGCTGGGCGGGCCCGTTCGGTGCGGTGAGGCCGTTGGAGCGGCCGTCGTGATTCACCGCGATCCCGCCGACCACTGCCAGCACGGTGTCACCGCGCCGCCGGGCCTGGGACAGTCGCGTCACCACCAGCACACCGCAGCCATCGGCGCGGATGTAGCCATTGGCGTCGGCGTCGAATGCCCGTGACCGACCGTCCGGCGACAGCGATCGCAGGCGGCAGAACCCGATGGTGGTCTCCGGCGCCAACTGCAGATTCACCCCGCCCACCAGCGCCAGATCGCAGCGCCCGGCGCGCAGGCTGTCGGCCGCGGCCTGCAGGGCCACCAGCGAGGACGAGCACGCGGTGTCGAGGGTGAGAGCCGGGCCCTGTAACCCCAGCGTGTAAGCGAGCCGCCCGGCGGCCACACTGGGCGCCGAACCGATTACCGAGTACGCCCCGATATCCACCGGATCGATTGCCGCCGTGCGGGTTCCGGGATACTCACTGAAACACAACCCGACGAACACGCCGGTGCGGCTGCCCGCCAGGCTGCTCGGCGCTCGGCCCGACCGTTCGACGGCCTCCCAGGCCACCTCGAGCAGCAGTCGCTGCTGCGGATCCATGGCGCGGGCCTCGGCGGCGGTGATCCCGAAGAACGCCGGATCGAACTGGTCCACGCCATCGACGAATCCGCCCCACCGGGTGTACATGGCGCCCAGCGCCGCCGGATCCGGATCGTAGAAGGCATCCACATCCCAGCGATCCGCAGGCACCTCGCCGATTGCATCCCGCCCCGCGCACAGCAACTCCCACAGTTCCTCGGGTGTGTGCACGCCACCGGGAAAACGGCAGCTCATGCCGACGATCACCATCGGGTCGTCGGCATCGGTGCGAGCGCCGAGGCCGGGCGCATGCTCTCCCTCCCTCCGCGCGGGTCCGTGCGCCGCCGTGCCGTCGGTCACAACCTCGTTTTGATCCGGACTGCTCGGATGCGGCGGCGGAAGTTCGGCACCCGATCCACCGGCCGAGAGGGGTGCGCTGGCGTGTCGCTCCGCGACCGGCCGCGTTGGAGCGGTGCGCACCGGGATGCTGGGTACCCCCGCATCGGATGCGGCAGTCGCTGCGCCGGGATCCGTGTGACCGTCGGCAGGGCGCAGCCGGCCCTGCTCCCCGCGGGCCGCAGCCGCGCCGTCGTCCCCGGCCGCGATCTCGACGGCCCCGGTCGTGGGCGCCGCATCGGTTTCCGTCGCGCTCAATCCTTTGTCCCCCAGCAGGCGCGCGATATCCCGCACGGTCGGATAGTCGAACACCAGGCTTGCCGGAAGGGGGGCGCCGATTTCCTTGGACAAGGCCGCCCGCAGCTCCATACCGGTGAGCGAATCGACTCCGGTATCGTGCAGCGGCTGTTCGGGATCCAGTTCGGTGTCGCGGTCGAGCACGCGCATGGCGACTCGCTGGACCAGCTTCTCCGCCTCTCGCAGATCGCCGGTCGAATGCGTCGCTGTTCGACGAGTACTGCCGGACTTCATGTCCGGTGGCAGGGCGCTCGGCGCGGTGGTCGCACGCCCGGCGAACCAGCGGTCCGCCGCGAAGTCGAAAACGCCAACACCGGCGATGTCCTGCCCGGTCAGGTGATCCAGTGCCGCGGCCGCATCGGGTTCGCGCAGTGGCGGCAGGCCGCGCCGAGTCAGACGAGCCGTCACCTCCGGGCGACCGGCCGCCATCCCCACATCGGAGAATGGGCCCCACGCGATACTCAGGGCGGGCAGCCCGTCCGCGCGGCGCCGCCAGGCCAGGGCGTCGAGGGCGGCATTGGCCGCGGCGTAGTTGGCCTGTCCGGGGGTGCCGAGCACGCCCGCGACCGAGGAGTACAGCACGAACAAATCCAGCGTCTGTCCCCGGGTCAGCTCGTCGAGATGTTGTGCCGCACGATATTTCGGCCTCAGTACGGTCTCGAACCGCGACCAGCTCTGTTCGGTGGCCACACTGTCGTCGAGGACCCCGGCACAGTGGATCACACCCCGCAGCGGCGGCAGCGCGGACGCGGTGAGATCCGCCAGCAGGGTGGCGACCGCCTGCCGGTCGCCGATATCGGCGCGGCGGGCTTCGATCCGTACCGCCCCGGCGCTCATCGACGCCATCCAGCGCCGCGCATCCGCATCGGGTTCGCGGCGGCCCACCAATACGAGGGTCCTGGCGCCGCGGTCGATCAGCCAGCGAGCCGCGGCCGTGCCGAGTCCGCCGAAGCCTCCCGTGATCAGGTAGGTGCCGTTGGCGGACACCTCGGCGTGCCGGGATGCGCTGTGCCGCAGCACGATACGTCCCTGATTGCGGCGCTGCTCGAGCATGCGGAAGGCAGCCTCACTGGCCCGCAGGTCGTGCACCTCACAGGGCGGTGCAACCAGCTCACCGCGATCGAACAGCGCGGCGATCTCGCGCAGGATCTCGCCCAGCCGATGCGGCGGCACGGTATCCACGCCGCGGAACTCGCGATGGTCGACGCCTGCGGGAACCGGCTCGCCACGCCACTGCGCGATATCAACGATGTCAATGAATCGTCCACTGGCGGTAAGTAATTGCGGTGCACGCCCGACGAGCTCGCTGGTGATCGTATTCACCGCCACGTCCACTCCGGCGCCGAGGTGACCGCGGATCTCATCGGCGAAATCCGCACCGCGCCAGTTCCCTACCCGGGTGACCGACCACCCGGCGTCGGCGGCCCAGTCGCTCAGCGCCGCGGTGGCGAGCACGCGCGCCCCGGCCCGGCACGCCAGCTGCACGGCCGCGATACCGAACCCATCGGCCGGGGCATGGATCAGAATGCTCTCTCCGGCACGCAGCTTCGCAAGATCGAACAGTGCGAACGAGGCTGTCGCGAACGCCACCGGCACGGTCGCGGCGGCGGTATGGGACAGCGGCAGCGGTGTGCGCGCCACCAACCGCTGATCCACGGTGACGAACCGAGCGAAACTGCCGCGCGCCACAGCGATTACCGAGTCACCGATCTGCAGTCCGGCGACTCCCGCGCCGACCGCGCTGACCCGACCCGAACATTCACTTCCCAGTGGCCGCATTCCGTCCGGGTGAATACCCCTGGCGATCCACAGCTCACGGTGGTCGAGCCCGGATGCCGCTACCTCGATCTCGACCTCACCCGGACCGGGCGCCGTGCGCGGCGCGGATTCCAGCCGCAGCCGAGCGAGTTCACCGGAGCGGTGCGGTACGAGACGCCAGTTCCCGGCCGGCAGCCCGTCGGCCAGCCGCGCCCGGAACCAGGTTCCGCCGCGAACGGCCAGCTGCGCCTCGGCCACGGCCCCGGTGAGCACGGCTCCCGCGGCCGATCCCACGGCAGCTCCGGGCTCCAGATCCAGAATCCGGCAACCGAATTCGGGATGCTCACCGGCGACCGTACGGGCCAATCCCCACAGCATCGCCTGATCCGGATCGGGCCGGTCACCGTCGGCGACACGCTGGGCGCCCACGCTCACCATCCATAGCGCCCACAGTGCGCGGTCGGCCCCGGCCAACTCCCGAATCACCCGCAGCGCCAGTTCGATCCGCACGTCGATCGCGGTCGCGGTCCAGGCGAGCACAATCCCGTCGACCGCCGGCACATGCATCCGCATCGGCGCGCTCACCGATGGCTGCCCCGCACCGAATACGTCGTCCGGGCGCACCAGTTCGGTCTCCACACCGTGTGCTCTCAGCGCGGCCGCCAGCGCCTCGCCCTCTGCGGCGTCGGCGTATACCAGCCAGCGGCCGCTGCCCCGCGACGCAGCGATCGTATTCGCCTCCGCCGCAACCCATTCGACGTGGTGCAGTAGCCCGCACACGCGTTCGTCCACCACCGTGGGACCGGGCTCGGCCGCCGCCGGTACCGCGATCGGCACGGCGGCCGCCGCGGACGCTGCGGCAACCGCCCCGGCGACGGGTCGATACCGCTGCGCCTCGGCGTCGATTCGCGCGGCGGGGGCGGCTGTCTCGGCCGATCGGCTGGCCGGCGCACTCGAGCCCGGATCCGCCGCCCCGAGTTCGACCGACCGAGTGCGCGCGGGGACCTCGAGCCAGTGCCGTTTGCGCTGGTACGCGTAGGTCGGCAGGTCGATCCGGCGCCACGACTGTGCTGAATACACTGCGTTCCAGTCGATTTGCTCGCCGCCGACGTAGCGCCGCGCCAATGTGTCGGCCGCTCCCGCCGGTCCGTCCGCTACCACCGTCACGGTGTTCGGCTCCCCGGCCGCCTCGGTGACGGCGCCCAGCCCGTCCAGCAGCCGCGCCGGGGTGTCGAACACGATCGCGGTCCGGACGTCGAAATGGGTGCGACCGGTATTCGCCGATGCACACAGATCGTGAGCATCGACATCCGCGGCCGCGGCCACGAAATCCCGGTAACGCGAGGCGAGTCCCCGCAAAGCGGCCGCGCTCTTCGCGGACAGGGCCAGCACATGACGGCCGCCCGCACCGGCGGGGTCCGGCACTGCCTCGGGCGGCGCCTCCTCCAGCAGAATATGCGCGTTGGTGCCGCTGATTCCGAACGCGCTCACCCCCGCTCGGCGCGGTTCCCCGGTCCGCGGCCACTCGCGAGCGGCGGCGACCACCCGCACGCCAGCGGTATCCCAGTCGATATGCGAGTTTCCGGAGCGGAAGTGCAGGGTCGCCGGAATTCTGCCGTGCCGCATGGACTCGACCACCTTGACGATATTCGCGATACCGGCGGCGGCCTGGGTATGGCCGAGATTCGACTTCACCGCGCCGATCCACAGCGGACGCTCCACCGAGCGGCCCCGCGCCAGCACCGCGGACAGCGCATTGACCTCGATGGGATCCCCGAGCCGGGTGCCGGTGCCGTGCGCCTCCACATAGTCGATGTCGTGACCGGACAGCGCCGCGTCGGCGAGCGCCGCCCGCAGCAGCCGCTCCTGGGCGGGACCGTTCGGGGCGGACAGTCCCTGGCTGCGGCCATCGGAATTCACGGCCGTGCCGCGAATCAGCGCCAGCACCCGGTCGCCGTCACGGCGGGCGTCGGCATACCGCTTCAGCACCAGCGTGCCCGCACCGTCACTCCACACCACCCCGTCGGCGCGGTCGTCGAAGCTTTTGCAGCGGCCGTCTGCGGCCAGGCCCCGAGCGCGGGCGAAATAGATGTCCAGCGACGGCGTCAGCACCACGGTGGCGCCGCACGCCAGCGCCAGATCGCATTCGCCGCGCCGCAGGCTCTGCACCGCCAGATGCACCGTCACCAGCGATGACGAACATGCGGTGTCGACGGTCAGGCTCGGCCCGGTGGCGCCCAGGAAGTACGACAGCCGACCCGACGCCACACTGCCCAGGGTGCCCGTGCCGAACCAGGCGTCCGGCGCCATATCCGCGCGGGCCATGCGTTCGGCGTAATCGTGGGACATGAGGCCGACGAACACCCCGGTACGCGACCCGTCGAGCCGGTGTGCTGGAGTGCCTGCGTGTTCGAGTGCTTCCCAGGAGGTTTCGAGCAGCAGCCGCTGCTGCGGATCCAGCATCCGCGCCTCGCCGGCCGAGATATCGAAGAAACCGGCATCGAAATCCTCTACGTCGTCGACGAATCCGCCCCAGCGGGTATAGGTCTTGCCCTCGGCGTCCGGATCGGGATCGAAGTAGGCGTCGACATCCCAACGACCGAACGGCACTTCGCTCACCGCATCCGTTTCATCGGTGACCAGCCGCCACAGGTCGGCGGGGCCGTGAACTCCGCCCGGGAATCGGCAGCCCATTCCGACAATGGCTATCGCGTCGTCGAGATCGTCGGCGGACCGCTTCGATGCGGTCGATTCCGCACCGGCCGGTGTGGACGCGGCCGACCGCGGCGTCGCGGACTCGTTACGGCGCGGCGCGGTGGTCTCGGGCCGAGGCTGCACCGGGGCCGGCATCGAACCGGCTGCGCGGCGGGCGATTTCGTCCGCCACCGCCCTTACCGTCGGATAGTCGAACAACAGTGTCGCGGGCAGCCGCACACCGAGTTCGGCGGACAGGCTGTTGCGCAGATCCACCGCCATCATCGAGTCCAGGCCGAGATCGCGCAGTGGAGTGCGGTCCGGTACCGGGGTCGTGCGCCCGAGCGCCGCGGTGGCATGCACCCGGACCAGGGCGACGACATCGCGTTCAGGATCGACCATAGGTTCGTCCGGGTGCATCGTATCCGCGTTCTGTCCCGTCTCATCATCGAATTCCGTTGTGGCCGTGGGATATACCGCCACCACACCGTCAGCGGCCAGCAACGGGCGCAATATCGCCGAACCCGTGGCGGCGTCGAGTTCGGCGACACCGTGCCGCCGCCACGCCCGCCGCGCGCCCACGCCCAGGCCCTGGGCCATGCCGGTATCGGCCCACGGACCCCACTGGATGCTCAGGGCGGGCAGCCCGCTCGCCCGGCGATGCTGTGCCAGGCCGTCCAGATACGCGTTCGCCGCGGCGTAATTCGCCTGCCCGGCCGTGCCGATCGCGGCGCTCGCGGAGGAGAACAGCACGAACAGCTCGAGCTCGTGGGCGACGCTGAGTTCGTGCAGATGCCAGGCGCCTTCGGCTTTGCCCGCGAAGACCCGGCGTAGCCGGCTCGCGTCCTGCTCGGGCAGGAGCGCATCGTCGAGCGCGCCGGCACAGTGGACCACACCGGCCAGGCGTGGCAGATCGCGGCCGAAGCGGGCCAGGAGCGCGGCTACCGCGACGCGGTCGGAGACGTCCACGGCGACGGTCTCGACCCTGGTCCCGTCGGTGGCGAGTTCGGCAATCGTGCGCTGGGCATCCGCATTCGGCGTGCCGCGGCCGGCCAACACCAGGGTTCCCGCACCCGCGGCGCCCAATACCCGCGCCGCCCGCGACCCGAGGGCACCCAGCCCTCCGGTGATCAGATAGGCGGCGGAGCGATCGAGGACGACGAACCCAGTGCGGTCCCCCTCGGCGACACGGATGCGGTCCCCGGATATTACGGTGCCATCGGCAACCGCGCCCAACCCGTCGCGCAGTGTTTCGTATCGCCGCACGTGACGCTCGCCGTCGCGCAGCGCGACAGCGAAATCGTCTGTCTCCCGGAATAATTCGTCGACGAGTTGCCGATCGTCCAGCGCAGTGCCGGCCGCTCGGTCGATCACTCGGCAGTGCAACTCGGGTAGTTCCGTCCGCACGACCGCTACCAGACCCCACAGCGCGGCCGCCGCCGCGCGCACGGCATCACCCGGCACAACCGCCGCCGCACCGGTGGTCACCAGCACCAGTCGCGCGGTGTCGACGCGTGCGGCAAGGGCCTGCGCCAAGGTCAGGACCGTCTCCGTCTCCGCCCGCGCCGACGCCGCATCGTTCGCCTCCCCGGCCAGGTAGACCACCGAGGCGCCCGGGACCGCCGCGAGCGCGAGGTCCAGCCCGGCGCGGTCGTCCGTCGGTTCCACCACCGCGCTGATGGCCCCCGCGTCCCGCAATGCTCCGGCCAGCCGCTCGGCCACCGCGCGGGCACCCACGACGAGCCAGGGGCCGGCACCGGCCACATCGCTCGCGGCGACAACGCCACCTGAGGTCGCGATGGGCATCGTGCGCCACACCGGAATTCGGGCCAGCTCCGCGAGCACTTCATTGTCCATGAACTCCGCCTCGACCGGCGCGAACCGCACGTCCGTGAATTCCGCCAGCACACCGCCTTCGCCATCGAACACCCGAATGCGCACACCGCGCCCGGTCCGGACGGCATAGGCCCACTCCGCCGACGCGCTGTCGTCGCGATATACGCGCAAGCGGCCGATCGCGACCGGCAAACGCAGCGCACCGTCACCCCGCACCAGGACCGCGAGGCCCGTCTGGATCGCCGCATCGAGCAGGCACGCCAGCGCCACGTCCGGTGTGCCCGCCAACCGCGGGGGCCGGGCCAGGTGAGCGAGCATCCGGTCGGCACCGGCGTACATCTCGGTCAGCCAGCGGAAACTGGGACCGAACGTCAAACCCGAGGCGGCACATCGAGCATAGAAGTCGGCGACGGTCCAGACGTCGCGGCAGGCCGCCCGCGCCGCCTCGAGGCCATCGCCGTCCCCCGTGACCTCCGGTGGCGCAGTGACAGTGGAGGCCGATGCGGCAGCCGGCTCGCCGGGTGCGAGATGGAAGGCCAGGTCCATCCGGTCGCCCTCGACCCGCACCCCGGGCTGCGTCAACCGCTCCACCGGAATGGGTTGTGCTACAACGAAATCGGTCAGTTCATGGGTCAGCACTCCGCCACCGGATCGCAATGCCGACCAGGCCAGGTAAGCGGCCGGTGTCACCGCCCGCTCCCGGAACCGATGCTCACCGAGGAGGTCACGATCGGCGGCGATACCGGGCGTCTCCAGGCGCTGGCGCTGAAACGGATAGGTCGGCAGACCATTACGACGCCGCGCCTGTGCAGGCAGCACCGCCGACCAGCTCACATCAGCACCGGCACAGTATAATTCGGCCAAGCTGGACAACATGGTCTCGTCCGTGGCGACCATCCGGCGCATACTCGGCAACCACAACCCGGCACCGCCGACGATCGGACGCCCGAGTTCCACCAGCACCGGATGCGGCCCCACTTCGAGATAGCCGTCCACCTCGAATTCGGCCAGCGCCCGCACACCATCGGCGAACAACACCGGGCGACGGGCATGATCGCGCCAGTACCGGGGCCCCATCTCGGCCGCGGTGATCACGCGCCCTGTCGTATTCGATACCACAGGTAGCACCGCGGAACGCTCCTGCGGTAGCAGGCGCGCGGCGACGCTCTCGAATTCGTCGAGGATCGGATCCAGCAGTGGTGAATGGAAAGCCGTGGTCCCGGGCAGCTCGACCACGCGAATATCGCGCTGTCCGGCCAGCTCCCGCACCCGCGCCACCGCGTCCTCGGTGCCGGACACCACGAACTGCCGGGAGCCGTTCACGGCCGCCACCGCCAAGTCGTCCGGCGATGCGCCGACCAGATCCGCGAATTCCTCCACCGCGGCGAACACCGCCGCCATGGCACCGGTCGCGGGCAGCGACTGCATCAGCCGGCCGCGTTCGGCCGCCAGCCGCAGCCCCTCCTCGATCCCGAACACACCGGCCACGGTGGCCGCCACCAGTTCGCCCAGGCTGTGCCCGAGCACGACGGCCGGGCGGATTCCCCAGTCGGCCCACAGCTGCGCGACCGCCCACTCGACCGCGAAGAGTGCGGGCTGGGCGAACTCGGTGCGCGTCAAGGCCGCATCGTCGAACAGCAGGGTACGCAGTCGCCGACCACCGGAGAGTTCGCCGAGAAGTTCGTCGCAGCGGTTGATTTCGCGCCGGAACACCGGGAAGCGCTGGTACAGTGCCTCCCCCATGCCCGCGTACTGCGCGCCCTGCCCGGTGAACAGCATCGCCATTCGGGGCGGCCGGTGCTCCTCGGGGATATCGCGAATCGACTCGCGCGGACGCAGCTTCCGGATCGCCTCCGCACCCGTGTCGGCGACCACCGCGACCCGGTACGGGAAGTGCGCGCGGCCCAGCGCCGCCGTGGCGCCGACGTCGGCAAAGGGTGGATCGGCGCGCTCCAGGTAATCGGCGTAGCGAGAGGTGAGTTCGGCCAGTGCGGCTGCCGTCCGCGCCGAGACCGCCAGTACCTGTGGTCCGTCGGGCACGGCCGTGACGTGCGCAGCCGCGGGTGCTTCCTCGACGATCACATGGGCGTTCGTGCCCGCGAAACCGAAGGAACTGACCCCCGCCCGACGCGGCACCTTTCCGGCCGGCCAGGCGATATCCGCGGTGGGCACCGCCAGTGCGGTGCCGTCCAGCGTGATCCTCGGGTTAATGGTGTCGAATCCGGGCTGCCGGGGGATTCGTCCGTGCTGCAGCATCAGCACCGTCTTGATCAGTCCCGCCACACCGGCGGCCGCCTCCAGGTGACCGATCTGTGCTTTCACCGAGCCCACCCGGCACAACCCGCCGTCGGCACGCCGCGCGCCGAGAACCGCTGCCAGCGCGTCGATTTCGATGGGGTCGCCGAGCGGTGTGCCGGTGCCGTGCGCCTCCACATATCCGATACCGTCGGCATCGCACCCGGCATCGGCCAGCGCCGCACGCAGCAGATCCCGCTGCGCCACCGGATTCGGGGCGGTCAACCCCATCGACCGACCGTCGTGATTCACACTCGTTGCGCGGATGACCGCGCGCACCGCGTCGCCGTCGGCGAGCGCGCGGGACAGCGGCTTCAAGACGACCATTCCCGCGCCCTCACCACGCACATAGCCATTGGCCGCCGCGTCGAACGGACGGCAGCGGCCGTCCGGAGAGAGCGCGCCCATACGCGCAAGCGCCGCCGAGGTCAGTTCGGACTGCAGCAGATTCACGCCGCCCGCCAGTGCTGCATCGCATTCGCCCGCGCGCAGTGCTGCGCAGGCCTGGTGCACGGCCACCAGCGAGGACGAGCATGCGGTGTCCACCGCCACGGCAGGCCCGCGCAGCCCCAGCAGGTAGGACACTCGCCCGGCGACAATGCTGGACATGGTGCCGGTGAGGGTGTGCGTGTCCACCGACCGCGCCCCCTCGGGGGTGATGGTGCGCTGATACTCCTGCCAGCTGACGCCGAGGAAAACCCCGGTCCGCGAACCATCCAGGCCGTCCGGCGCGATGGCCGCGTCTTCCATTGCCTCCCAGGCGATTTCGAGCGAGAGGCGCTGCTGCGGATCCATCGCCGCCGCCTCCCTGGGCGCGATCCCCATGAAGTCGGTGTCCATCGCGTCGATCGGGCCGGTGAGCAGGCCCGCGCGGCGCGGGGCTCGCCGCGACTCGGCATCCGGGCTCGGCCAGCGGTCGGCGGGGACGTCGGTGATGGCGTCGTGCGCGGAGGCGATCAGGTCCCAGTACCGCTGCGGACTGTCCGCGCCACCCGGAAAACGGCACGCTAGCCCGATGATTGCGATGGGTTCGCAGGGAGAATGCCGTGCTGCTTCCAGTTCCTCGATCCGGCGAAGCGCCCGCGTCAGCAACGTACGTAGTTCGTACTCACCATCATCTGTCATCCGCGCTACCCCACGTCTATCAGGGATTGTGCTCGGAAACATACTTTTCGTTTGAAGTCGCTGTCAATTGCACTGCGCGACAGTGGTTTTGAGAGTTACAGATACTGAATATTTGCTGATGTCGACAGATCGCCGACAAGACGGGATCTCACATGGATGAAATTCTCGCCCGTCGTAATGGGTTGTGTTGCATGATATTTGGTCGTGGCGGATGCGTTGTCGCAGCGGTTGGTGCCGGACGAGTTGTGGGAGTTGGTGGAACCGTTGCTGCCGACGTTCACTCCGCGCGCACAGGGCGGTGGTGTGGCTCCGGTGGACCAGCGGGCCGTGTTCACAGCGGTGGTGTACGTGCTGACCAGCGGTTGCGCGTGGCGGATGCTGCCGCCGTCGTTCGGGGTGAGCGTGCCGACGGCGCACCGCCGATTCACGGTGTGGACGAACGCTGGGGTGTGGCAGCGGCTGCATCAGGCGGTGCCAGATGAGCCGGGCAACCAGGGGTTGATCAACTGGTCCAGGGCAGTGGCCGCCGGGGCGCGCATCCGGGCGAAAAAGGCGATCTGACCGGCCCCGAAGCCGACCCGCTCCACTCCGGCTCGCAACTGCACGCACCGTCCGTTCGTGCGGGAATCCCGGTGGCCGTAACGAAAGCGAACAAGGCCATATGAGACACGGGCCAAGTGCCCAAACCGTGAACACAGCTTCATTTCTTGGGGACGCGCGATGATTGCCGCCTACAGACCGATGAGTCTGTTCGTGTCGATGGTGACAACGGCGGACGGGCCGGGCGATCTCGCTTTGGGCGAACACGCCGCGTCGTCACATCCATGACCGCTCGTCTCACGACCATCTACCTCTGGCACATCCCGGTTCATCGCAGCGTCACCGGCACCGCCCTGCCGACTCCGCCGCGTGTAGCCCGACATCTGACAGATCGGCCTCGGCTATCCGATCGTCCAGAAGATCAACGAAGGCGTCGACGGGCAACTCGTATGGTCCTGCGCTGCTCGGCCACGGCCCAGTCCGTGGATGAGCCGAGAATGGATGCCAGCATTGGCCCGGCGACTTGCCGGAGCAGTTGTCAAGCTGCTGACCGTGCGCCTGACCGGCGGCGTGCCGCTCGGCGGAAGACTGAATCGCCGCGCACGCGTCGAACAGATCCAACCGGCTTACGCACGCTGCCTGTGGCGACCACACCCCACCGGACCAACAGCATTTCCGTCGCGCGGTTCCCGGCCACGCCACCACACCAAACAATCCACCCAAAGGCCCCGCCAGCCGTTACCCCGCTGCCACGTGGTACTGCTGTCGATGCTCGATCCACGGACGCTGCGGTGCTCCCCGCTCATCGCCGACAACTCCCGCAACTTCCCCCACGCCACCTCATCGGCCGGGGTATAGATCTGCATCCACGCATGCGGAAGCGACGGCAACGACGTGAAGTCCTCCCAACCCGGATCACCCAGACTCTTCGCATACGACCCACGCAGGTCCCCGTAGACCGCACGAACCCCGACCGCACGGAGAGCCGGGACGAGGAATTGATCGTGGAGATCGGGCGGGTCCACGCCGAGAACTTCGGCGTCTACGGTGCGAGATAAGTAGGTGTGGTTGCAACTGAACCGGGAAGGGATCGCGGTGGCGCGCTGCACCGTCGAGCGGCTCATGCGTCAGGCCGGGTTGCGTGGTGCGACGCGTGGACGGGTCGAACGCAACCACGATCGTTGATCCTGCCGCGGCGCGGCCCGGCGGATCTGGTTGCGGCGAAAATTCGCGCCGTCCGCACCGAATCGATTATGGGTAGCCGACATTGCCTATGTCCGTACATGGTCAGGGTGGGTGCATGTCGCATTCGTCGTCGATGCGTATGCGCGGGGGATCATCGGCTGGCGCACTGCCACATCGATGACCAGCTCGCTGGTGCTCGATGCCATCGAGCGTCCGAACCCGGCACCCTGAAATGACGGACGCTTCGCGCTGGGCACCTCGTGATCGAATCCCCAGCCGTATCTGAGGTCCGTCACGACGAATCGGCTGAACGGTTGGCCGTAGGCAGGAGTCAGTGTCTGCTGGCGTTGTCGCGCACCGTTGCCGCCCGTTCGATGATCGTTTGGCGACACTCGGCTACGGGTCGATCACAACGAAGCGATATGCGGCTGAGCTGGTCGTACCGTCGTTCAGCTCGACGTTCGCGTCCAACCGCCACTCACCGACTTCCAGCACGTCGAGATGGATAGCCTCGCCGCAGGTTACGTAGCCCTTGTCATACACGTCAGGGCTGCTTTCCTTGGCGAGCTGCCAGAAAAGGTGGCACCCACTCGAGATCGGACCCGACGACCCCAGAACCACGTTGTCAATAGTGATGCACCAATAGAAGCGACTCGAACATACCTTGGCTTTGTCTTTCCCGAGTGCGGAATCCGAATCCATATTCAACTTGATAATGAGTCCCGCTGGGCCCGGTTTCTTCACGGTTGATGTCAGCGACGACGTCGTGGCTGTCGTAGCCGATGGCGCAGTGGTCGTAGTACTGGCCGGCACGGAAGTCGTTGTCGGCGCGGACAGCGATGGCGTTGTTATCCGACCTGCGCTCGCCGGCGCCGTGTCGTCGTGCTGTGTGATAACAGCCAGCACTATCACGACTGCGATAGTCCCGATACCAGCGACACCACCTAACCAAAGCCATCGCAGGTTCGAGCGCTTCTTCGCGATGGTCTCCGGAAGGTCGACCATCATCGCATCGAGGTCTCGCCGCGTTGTCGCCTCGGCGATCACACGGCACCGCTCGTCGAATTCTGCGACATCCAACCGTCCGGCTGCGAGGTGTTCGCTCAGGGTGGCAAGCGCCGCTTCACGTTCGGCGGTACCGATCCTCTTGTCTGCGCTCGCGTCCACACGCGAAGGCTAATCGAAATCTGTTATCTGTGGGGATTTCCCGGAAAAGTGCTGGTATGCATTTCCACCGCCCGGCCCGCAATTGATACCGGACAGTTTCTTGTTTTACTACGTAATTCGGGACGAATCGGAAACGGCATAGCGCGCACGTCCGCAGCGTGATATTCATTCTGCGACGGCCCACGACGGTGCCGCAGGGTTCTTCCAATCGCAGAGGTACTGTGGCCGATCTTGATGAACGGCGACTGCGGCTCCGAAATGCGGTGCTGCAGTGGCTGTATGCCGAGTTGCTGGCCGGCCGTTCGAAGTCGGCTCCCACACCGCAAACGATCATGCGGTATCCCGGATGTTCGATATCGGATGTCGGCTGGGATGAATTGTCCGATGCCGTGGACAATCTGGACCGCGTCGGCTATGTGCGCCGCGGTCCTCGCGCGGGCCGCAGAATCGCTCAGCTGGCACTGACCACCGAGGGGCAGCTTGCCGCGCAATCGTTTGGCGGACAACAGGTTCGCGATGCCACCGAAGCGGCCGCGCGCAACGATCCGCACATTGTGATGGGCCGCGACGGAACGGTCAACATCGTCCACAACAGCGCGCATGCCATCGTTGGGGGCGGGAATGGGCAGGCGCCGGACGAACACAACCGGCGCATGCTGATCATCGGCCTGGCGGGGTTGCTGGTCGCGGCGATCAGCGCTGGCGTGGCCATCATTCGATGGGCGCCATGGGATGGGAAGAGCGACACCGCGCCCCCCGCCGGGCCGGTGACGACGCAGTCCCTACCGACCACGCAGAGTCCAGTAACCACCACTTCGCCCACTACGACCGGTCCGCGTGAAACCTGGTACAACCTGGTCGAATACACCGCCTCCGGCGGGGGCAACGGCTTCAACACGGTCAATTCGATCCGCATCGGCGTTCCTACGCGGACCTTCCCCGGCAGCATTGTCGGCTACTACCAGTCCAGTCTCAGCGAGCAGAATGATCGCGCCACCTGGACCGTCGGCGGAAGGTGCACGAAACTGTCCGTATGGGTCGGCAAGGACGCCGATTCCTCCTCGTCAGCGGGCGTCGGACGTTTCTACGTCCGTGGTGACGATGCCGATCTGGCGGCACCCGTGGAGAAGTCGATGACCGACGCTCCGGAGGAGATCACTGCAGACATCTCCGGCGTTGGCCGCTTGACTCTGCTGGATACCCGCGCCCTCTCGGATGCGAGGAACGCCTGGGGATCTCCTCGCGTTATGTGCTGGGACCCTCCTGGATCGAAACGATGACCCCACGGATTTTCGGACAGAGCCGCCGCACTGCCGACATCGCGGCCAGCCTCGTGGTCTCGGCCATCGCGCCGGTCTCCCGGCACGACATGGCCAGAGTCCACCAGCAAGCACTGCCGATCTCGTGGCACGACGCGACATTCGGGCAGCGTCATCGGTACAGCACAACAGGACCGCATTCACCTTCGGCTCACTTCGCCTATGACCCCGATCTGCACTCTGGTGCGGCGCCTCTACGGCTGCTCACTGTCACTGCTGGAAGATGCGTGACGTCCGGTTGGAAACAACCCTGGTTGTTTTGGAATCTCTTCGGCGGCATCAGCATTGGTCGATAGTTCAGATATTGCGAATTCGAACATTTCGACGAACCGTAGTGGTCGATCGTCCCCTTGCACGTCGTCCTGCACGGGTGCTCCTCATCGCATTGCGCTCTGACGTCAGCGTATGCGGATCGATTCTATGGCTGCGAATGGCTTTTGGTGGTCGGGTTCGACGTCGATCATGGAAGTGACTGCGGTCGCACTGATAATCATATGGCGAAAGCTGCTGTGGCAGAAACCTATTGATATTCATCTGGTGGACGTACCATGTCATGGTCGACGGCGAATGCCGGGCGATCTGGGTTGGCTACAGAGGATTCGCCTCATGGCGTGGAACACTATTGGTCGGCAATTCGCTCAGTGGACTCCTTTCTGGAGCTCGGGTGAACGTGAGGATCGCCAGCAGCCCGGTAGGGTGTGGCTAGTTCTATTGCTGATGTGCCTGGCCTTGGTATGGGCGGCGCAGACAGCGGCCAAGGCTTGGCTTCCCATGCTGCTCAGGGATCATCCGTTAGTGCTGATCTCGCTGGATTCGCGGACGCGCGACCTCGTATTGGCGAGCTCGAAGCTCGGGATCGGCGAATTCATCACGGTTGCGGTCGCCTGGCGGTTCGGTGTTCATTTCTTATACTACCTATCGGGTCGGTGGTACGGGGATGCGGCCGTGGGTTGGATAAGGGCTCGATCGAGGGTGGGCGGCAAGGTCGCCGATCGCCTCGAGCGAACATTTCGGCGCTGGTCTATTCCGGCCGTGTTCCTTGTGTCGAACAAGCTGGTGTGTGTGCTGGCGGGCTCGGCTCGTATGCGGTCCGTGGCGTTCGTTCCGATTCATCTGTCGGGTACGGCCATTCGCATCGTCGCGTTGTGTGTGATCCTGCGTTCGAACAACTCGAGGCTGCTGCCGTTGGTCACTGCGATGGACCGCAACGCGAACTGGTTGACTGTGCTGTTTGTAATCGGAACCGTTGTCGCTGTACCGGTTTCAGCATATATGCACTACCGAGTCGCTGTACGCTCATCGGAGCGTGATTCCGCCTGGCCTCCGTCGTGAGCCGATAGCCGAGTCGAGAGCGGGGAACAATGAGCTCGAATGTCGAAAAAGTACGAGGGAGGCTGCTGCCCTGGGCGGGCGGCCGGCTGTTCCGCAGTGGAATCCCACTGGACCAACCGGTCGTGGTGACCGATCGGGTACTCACCGCGGCCAATGGCATCACGATCTTCCGTCTGCTCGCGTTGCCGGTGTGTGTCTATCTCGTTGTGGCGCACGAACAGTGGGTCGCCGCATTCGGATTACTCGGCTTTCTGGTCTTCCTCGATACGATGGACGGCTACGTCGCACGCAGGTTCAATCAGGCGACGAAGCTGGGCACCTACCTTGATCCGGTTGTGGACCGGATCACGGTGTTGACTGTCGGCGCGATGCTGGTAGTGGTGCACATCATCCCCGCATGGCTGGCCTTGCTCGTGGTCTTGCGGGATGCGCTTCTCGTAGTCCTGGGCCTGACATTGAAGCGGCTCGGCCGACCGCGGCCCGGAATCCAGGTTCCGATCACACGGATTTCGAAGCTCGCGACAATCCTGCTACTGACCGGGTTGGCCTTTCTGTTGCTGTCACGTGCGGACCTGAGCGTGCACACCACCGTGTACTACGGTGCGTTGCTGATGCTCTGGATTGGCATCGTGCTCTACTACATCGCTCTCGGACAGTATTTCAAGGCAGGCATGACCGATCAGTCAGGATCATCGGAGTAGGGTGTCCGGACCGTCGAGACGGTCCAGAACCTACGTGAATGCAGGAGCATAAGAAAGATGTCGAGCGGTAGCCGGAGGTGCGGCGCAACGACCGCGCCGTAGTACCGGTCGATGTGTCGCAAGTACTCCAGGTAGATGATCGGGCAGTGTTCGCGCCACCAGCGCATGGTGAGCGGTTTCCCGGCATTGAGTGCGGCGCGCACCTCGGCCAAACCTTCGGCTCGCTCGGTGACGAAGCTGTTCAACAGGTTCGGACAGCTGTCACCGACGTCCTGTGAGAAGTCCGCGATATCGTCGAGGAACTTTCCGGCCAGGCCCAGGTTGCGGAACTGCTGCGCGCACCGCTCGTGATACGGATGGCCATTGAACAGCCGAATCACCTGGTACGCCGTGTGAAGCACTTCTCCGGAGTCGAAGGCAACGACACACATCGCAGCCGTGAACGGGCCGCCGGCCTCGGCGTCCGCCACAGCGTCGCGATAGTCGTCGAAACCGGTGCCGAAGAAGTCGGTCAGTATGTAGTGCCTGATCGAACCGTCGCGCCCGGTCGTATCCAGGTAGGAGCCCAAGGCATTCCAGATCATCGCCACGCTCGGTGAGTTGAGGATCGTGTCGGCGTCGGTGGCTTCGCCGCGGCGGTGCCGACGTTCGAATTCGTCGTCGAACACATACATGAACACCGCGAACAGGACCGTGGCCAGTCCCGTCGCCGGATCGACGCGCAGTCCGGTCGATTCTCGGTAGCCGCGCAGAAACATGGCGCAGTAAACGTCGTGCACGACGCGCCGGAATTCGGGATGGTCCAGTTCGGCTGTGCTGCATCGTGCCTGAGCACTCCGACGGTAGGGCTTGCGGAACGCGTGATCGACGACGTACGGGAGTGCCGCGAGGATGATTCGATAGCGTCGCCATCGTGACATGCGTGTCATGTCCATGGCAGCAACCTGGCTACATCACGGGATACGAGACCGGATAGTGAGCGCTTGGGCTCGGAAGCAGCTGTTGGATCCGGCGCGCACACCCACAGAGATCGTGGAAGCACCTGGAATTCGAGACGTGCGGAGATGCCGACGTAGTCACCGTCGCATTCCCACGGATAGGGCTGATCGCCGCAGACCGTGATCGTCGTGGCTTGAAACCAATCGAGTGGCGGCGGGCGGCGAAGTCGCAGTATCGGCCTGTCCTGTCTTATCCAGTCCAGCAGTGGCTTCACACGCAATACACCGACTTCGACGATGCCATCGTCGAGTGCAGTTCGCGCGAGCCGCGGTTTGGTCATAATCTCTCCGAAGTTTCCGATGAGGATCGCGTGCGCCCGTCGGATCATCGGCGGCTCGTCGTCGACCTGGATTGTGAAGGTCGCCAGGGGATCCCGCAGATGCTTCAGGGCACTTGCCGCATATGCGAACATTCCGATCCGGCCTTTCAGGGTGGCAGTAGCGTCGCGCATTACAGCGGCGCTGAACCCGATGCTGCCCGCGAAGAAGGCACGGCCGGAATCCACGACGCCCAGGTCGACGCGTCGGCGGTCGCCGTGCAGAGCGTTTTCGACCGCATCCTCGACCACAACCGGTGAACGCAGGCTGGTGGCCACGATGTTTCCGGTGCCGGTGGGCACTATCGCCAGCGGAACGGATTGGCCGATGAGAACATTCGCACACGACGCGACAGTCCCATCACCTCCGGCCGCGATCACGAGGTCGGCTCCGGCGGCAAGCGCCTTGTGGGTCGCGATAGTGCCGGTGTCACTGCGGGCGGCCTCGAACCACAGCACCGGGACATCGTGCGCGGCCAAGGCTGTTTCGAGTGCCACGCGACGAGCGTCGCTACCGCCGCGGTCGGGTGCCCCGCTGACCGGATTGTGCACTACAGCGACGAGCCGCGCGCCGACGGGTGCGTTGCATTTAACCAAAGTGATTGTCCCCCAATGCAATACAGTATGCGACGGGAATACTGATGAACAGTGAGTCGAAACGGTCGAGCACGCCACCGAATCCGGGCAGTGCGACTCCGGCATCCTTGACGTGGAAGTCTCGCTTCACGACGCTTTCGATGAGGTCACCCCAGATAGCGCAGGTTGCGATCGCGCCGCCAAGGAGGATTTTATGGACGATTCCGACCGTGACCGGGGATAGTGCAGCGTCGATGATGACAACACCGACCACGGCACCGAAGAACCCGCCGATCAGACCACTCCACGTCTTTGCCGGACTCACAGTCGGACGCAGTTTCGGACCACCGACCTTGGATCCGATGACATAGCTACAGGTGTCGGCCAGCCAGGCGCCGGCCACCACCAGCAGCAGCAATCGCGTTCCCCATGGCTGAGCCGAGCGAATGAGGACGACGAACGCCATGGGCAACCCGACGAGGATGTGACCGAACAGCACGCCGCTCATCTGCCGGTGCGCCCCGGCAACGCGTCCCGTCGCGATCGGAATCAATGTGGCAGCGAGGAACAACCCGAGCGGCATCAGCAGGATCAGTTCGATCGCTCGGTGTGCGGCCGCCAGGAGACCGGCCTCAGACCAGACCATTAGTAGGCTCCGATAGCCTCGATCGAGGCCGATCATGGTTGAGTACTCGGCGATCCCGCACAGCATTACTCCCGCAATCACGGCAAACAGCACGATCCCGCCCGCGAACAACGCCAGCCCTGCCACAACGAGGAGGACGCTGGCCGTCGCCACGGGCACCAGCAGCGACCGTTCCTCCGGCAGGCGTCGCCGTCGCCACTCGCGCCACCCGGCACCTATCAGCAGGATCAGCACGGTCACGGCGACCGCGACACCGACCTGTCCGAACAGTGGGTCGTTCCACGGAGCGTGTGGCATCGCGGTCTGATTCCTATTGCCTTGCGAGGATAGGGGTTTCGGATACCTGGGCTGGCTCGCCGCGCATTCTTGCCTCGGCGGCACGGGCAGGACCGATTATCCGGCTGCTGCGCGGCCGCACGGGGCGGGCGAGACGGATGGCACCACACAGCGTCGCGAGCCCGTACTGCTCGAGGGCACGATGATCCACGTCATAGAGCCGTCGGATCTGTGGCGGCAGGGTATGCAGGGCCAGGAACGCGACGGCCCACAGCTTCACGCCCGCGATGCCTCGTTCTCTGCGACGCATGAAATCCACCAGCCGCCGTGAACTGTCGGTCCTACGGAGCAGCCCGCTGTCGGCGGTCTCGGTGATGTAGTTCTCCAGCGCGTCCGTATCAGGCGGGATACGGCTGCGCGATAGTCCGAGGAGGTTGGCCACCAACGCCGACTCGGAATGGAACCGTTGTCGGGAGGCGTCATCGAGACTGCCGACCGTAAGGCGCTCGAACAGAAGGAAACTCGACTCCAGCGACGCGTGGACCCACAGCATTGGGCTGGGATCGCCTGCGGTGTAGGGGAACCCGTCGACCGGATCGATGCCGCGAACCGATCGGTGCGCCGCATTGATTTCGCGCACGGCGGCTGAGGCTTCCGAGCGCGTACCGAATATCACCGTGAAGATCAGTCGCAGCGTCCGCTCATGACGTCCCCATGGGTCGTCCTGATAGAGATGCGTGCGCGCAAGCGCATCCGCGACGACCGGATGGACGGCGTGCATCAACAGCGCCCGTAGACCGCCCATCAGTACGGATCGCTCACGGAGCACACGCCACGATTCGCTGTCCGGACCGAACAGTCCAGTATCGGGTCCGTTGATTTCCACCTGTTACCACCAATCGTCGAATGACCGCTGATCATCACCGACCCGGTACCCGGCGCATGGGTGCGACCACCGTCCACAACGCAATTAATGATGCTGCACATGGGATTACCGTGCACGGCGAACTTGCTGTAACGCACCCCGACACACCATCCGGACACGCGCAAACGGCGGGCATTCGGGGACGGAAACCTGTCATTGCCGCATTGAGTGCTTGTAGGCTTGCTCGCGACCGGCCTCGAGGCCGAGGTATGAGCCCGCGATCCAGAAGAAGGATCTCCCGTGTTATATGCGTATTCGCCCAAGGGGATGCGACGAGCCCGGATCCTTCAGTTGAGAACAGCGTCGCGTCTGCTCCCGTACGCGGTCCGGCATTCGATACTCAAACCTTTCCGGTCGACTCCGCAAGCGCGCCGTGCCATGTCCGGCGTGCGGAGCGCCGAGTTCCGACGCCCGGCTCACGATATGTACTGCGAGATGTTCCTCGACGGTTACCGCCAGGTCACGTCCTATCCGGTGTCGTCGGATACAGGGCTGGCCCTCGCGCTGTTCATGGTCTTCATCTTCACTTTCGACCAAGAATTCGAGCGAGCCAGGCATCGAGGCGATTCGCACACCTATCAGGAACTGACCGAGACAGCTCGCGTTTCCGAGATATGGATGGCGATGGAGGCATACCTTCGGGAATTCGATCGAGACGAAGTGATCCTCACCCATCTCAGGGCGACCTTCGCGGCAAATTTCGAACAGTACTGCAGTGATGTCACCGCGGCATCTCATCGCCCCGAATTCGCGTTGACACTGCGCCTGGCCGAACAAGATTCAGGGATGACCCTGCGTACGTGCTACGAGATAATCCGCCTCTTCAACGACCACCGCTCACATCCCGAATGCGCGCGCCAGTTTTATGGCATCGGCATGGCAGGAAAATTTCTCGACGATATCCGCGACATGGTCGACGATGTCACTGCGGGTGAGCCGAACCTCCTGCACTCTCTTGTAGCCGGTCATGCGCGTGAGAGGGTAGCCGTCGAGGAGGCGCTGGCGTCGCGGACGCGGATCGACCTGTCATGGTGGCAGAGGACCTGCCCGGACACCTTGCACTCGTTCTTCGAGTACACATTTCGCTACTACGATCTGGTGCCTGCGGCGAAGCTACGCCTGCCGCTCGACATCTGCCACAGCCTGCTCTACAGCCGCTGGTATTGGCGCCGCCCGATCCACCGCAGTCCGACCGAGGTCCACTGATGTTGCAGACCAGTCGTTTTCAACTGGCGATTCGCCTAATTCCCGCCTATGCCCTTCACGCAACGCTGCATCCCTATCGGAGGGACCTCGATGAGCCGCAGGCTGCGCTGCGTATCGACCGTATTCGCGCCCGTAACTCAGCCGCCGCGCTCGATGCGTGGGTTCAACTCCTCATCGGTGCGTACTCGAATCGTGTTGGTGCACAGGCACGGCGCGAATCGGGGCGACTCGCTATCCGCTACATCCGCTTGATGGCAGCAATGAACCGGGAGTTCGAGTACCGCCTGGCGACAGGTCAGTCCGTGCAGCTCGCCAGTGTCCTCTCCCAGCCTCTCGTCGCGGAGTGCGCCATGGACTGGCGACGGTTCACCGCACAGCACAGTCGAAACCCGGCGATCATCGATTTCCTCGAACAGCGCGACCTGATCGACGACTACGCCTCCTACGTCGCGGTGACGACACGGGACGAGTTCGGTTCGAGTGCCGACCTGCAGCTGGAGAGCATGCGATTGGATTCGGGAGGTTATCTGGCTCGCCTCGTCAGACTGATCGGCGAGTTCAGCGAACTACCAACGACACCAGACGTATTAAGGGAGTTTCGCACTCTGGGTCTGGCCGCGAAACTTGCCGATGATTTCGCCGACCTCGCCACCGACTCCGCCGAGGGGCGGTACAACCTTCTCCTCACGTTGCTCGCGGCGGAGCCCGCTGAACACGCGGCCGTCACGGCGGCGCTCGCGAACTCTGAACGACTTCGTCCTCGATGGTGGCAATCCAACGCCCCGCGATCGTTCGGCACTTTCTCGGCGATGTACGAGCGGCATTATGCGGAGATCGAATCCAGGTCACTGCAAGTGATTTGCGATCTGACCATGCTTCACGCCGCTCGTGGCCCCCGTCCGAGGCAGAATTCCCGGCCCGGTCAGCACGTCACCGAACCACCTTGCGAGTCATGGAGGTAAGGCAATTGGGCCGGTATATCGCCGACCTCATCGCACTCGCCCGACCGCTGGCCGCTGCGTTCGCCGGTGCCCAAGTCGTCGTCGGAGCACATCTGACCGGTTCGATCACAACGTCGGTGAGTGAAGCGACGTTGCTACAGGAGGGTGTGGCGATCACCTTCATCGTGGCCGCCGTGAACGGCGTCAACGACATCGTCGACATCGAGGCCGATGCGATCAGTCGCCCGCACCGCCCGCTTCCCGGCGGTAGGGTCTCCCGATCTGTGGCCTGGCGCCTGGTGGGTGCGGAATCCGTTGCCGCGCTGGCATTGTCGATCGGAGTTCCGGCGGCGGCGATGGTGAACCCTGTACTACTCTTCCTCGGAATCTTCTACTCCTATAGGCTGAAAAGCACCGTGCTCGCGGGAAACTTCACCGCTGCGTTCTTGGCCGCAACCCCCCTCGTGTATGGAGGCTGGCTGGGCGGAGTTCCCCGCATCAGCTCATCGACAGCTGCGGGGTTGATCTTCATATACATGTTCGCCTTCGAAGTCCTGAAAACAATCAGAGACAAAGACGCGGACCAGGCAACCGGCTACCGCACCGTCGCGACCCAGTGGGGTGAGGGGACGACCACCGCGATCTATCGCGGGACACTGGCGATCTACACACTCCTCGCCGCAGTCCCAATTCTCCTGGCTCACGCCAACTCGTCCTATTCGGCCCTCATCTGGCCGGGCGCGGTACTACCCCCGCTGATCGCCGGGTGGCTGCTTCCGGTCTCCCGCTCTCCCAACGCAGTGCGCACTGCGCTGCTGGTAATGACGTTGGCATGGTTTCCCGGCATTGCCGCTCTCGCCATCGGCTTCCATACGGTTGGCGCCTGACGATCAGCGGTCCTCCCGAGTTCGATCGCACTCCGCATCCGACCGAACACGTTTCGTTGAGCGTTGCACCCAGAATCAGGTTGGGGACGGCGTCAAATCCTTCGATGACGGTTTTCAGGCGACCTCCGTTGTGGTGGTGCCGGCCGGGCAGGTTGGTGGCGTCGGGGTGATTTCGCGGGGACGTTCGAGGAGCTTGCCCTTGTGGAACAGGGCTCCGGCGCGGACGAGCGCGACGAGGTCGGGCGCGTTGACCTTGCGCCAGCGTGTTTGTGCGGCCTCGATCAGCTTGTAGGCCATGGCGATTCCGACCGCTCGCGAGCCTGGCCCCTTGGTGACCTTGGTCCGCAGGCGTGCGGAGGCAAAAGTCGACTCGATCGGATTTGTCGTCCTCAAATGAATCCAGTGCTCGGCCGGGTATTTGAAGAACTCGAGCGGCACGTCGAGATCACCGGTGATCTTCGCGACCGCTTTCGGACACTTTGCGCCGTAGTCGATTTCGAACGCCGTCACTGCGAGCTGGGCTTTGTCGATATCCTCAGCGTTGTAGATCTCCTTCATCGCCGCGATCGCGCCTGCGTGCCCGATTTCGGCAGCGCGGCGAGCACATTCGCCGATTTGTGGAACCACTCTTCGTCGCTCTCCTCAACCGGATTGTCGACCAGAAGTACAAGCGCATCGCACTCGGCAATAGCCCGCTCCGACAACACGAGATCAGGGTCCCCCGTCTCGGCGTACCCTTGCATCCGCTCGGTCATCGCATTCAGCAGGTCACCCGACACCACACCCGCCCCTCCGGAACACGTGGAACTCCTTTATATCCCAAGCCGAAGCCGTGGCGACAGCGTTCCAGCAGCAGGGCCGGACCAGCTCGGGCCAGCGCCACAAACTCGCACGAGCTCGATCTTCCGGCGGGTTCCCATCGACGAACACCCTCCGATGAGTGCAACGAAACAACGACCGTCCGGCCGCGAAAGCCTATGCCGGACACGTTGAGAACCGATCACCATGAGGCTGTCGTCCCTTCCCGACACGCCAGCTCTACAACGTTCGGGGTCCATCCCGAGATCCCAATGAAGAAGGAATCCGATCCCCCGGGCCATAGCCGAGACTCGATCTAGGCGGTCTGTCGAGGGTAGTACCGACCGATCTACCTTGACCAACGCTATTGCGTCCCGACTCGGAGTTCATCAGGCGAATCAGTCCTGATAGATACCCGCCAGTCGTTCTGGGTGCTCGACAGCTTGATGAACTCGACACGGTGGTCACCGAAATCGGATTGCACACGCCTGCAACGGTTTACATCTGCCAGTCCACACGATTCCGCGCTACGCCGTCACGTCGGATCTCGAGCAGGTCACGGCTGTCTGAAGCCTTCGCGCTTTGTCTCGCCGACTTCGTGCACAACCGCTACAGTACCGACGTTCGGGCTGGTTGGAGACCTGGGATGTGGTGTAGCAGTCATGGTTTCGTTGGACAGGCACATGCTCGGCGGCCGGTTCGGGTTGTGGAGTCTCGCGAGAAGGGCCGCGCAGCGCCTTCGTGGAGCGCCGCGTCCGGGTGAAACCGCTCGAGACGAGCCGGCGGTTGGTGATCAGGGCTCCCCGGCACTGTCCGATGTCCACGCGTTTCCGCTGAATTACTCACCTGCACCGCAGGATTCGGACAGCGACAACCTCGATTACGTGCGAACGTACGGCCGCCGGGATGACGAGGCGGGGATCGATCACAACTTTTCGAAAGGCCAGGCAGATATGACAACTCCCGACGACCGGGCGACGATCACCGAGGACGCGGCCGCCGCCGAGGAGACGACGACAGCTACCGCAGGCGAGGAGGCGGTAGCCGAGCAGGAGACCGCCACCGCGACCGAGGTCGAAGCGTCTGTCGCAGCGGGCGACGCGATATCAGCTGAGGGCGAACCGGCAGCTGAGGAAGACATGGCGGTTGCTGAAGGTGAAGCAGAGAAGGAGGTTTCGGTAGCGGTGGCCGAGGACGAGGCCGTTGCCGAAGATGAGGAGGAAGCCGCAAACGTGGCGCCCGAGGCAACTGCATCCTCGGTTGCCGAGTACGAGCCGGTAGCCGAGGCCGAAGCCGAGGCAGTCGAGGGTGAGTCCGCGGCCGAGGAACCGGCTGTCGAAGCAACTGTCGCCGAGGCCGAAGTAGAAGCGGACACAGCCGAGCGGGAGGCGGCAGCCGCCGATGCCGACCCAGCGAGCGAAGGTGAAGTACCGCAAGCCGAGTCGGCTGTCGACGCCGAAACCGCAGTCGAGATTGTGGACGCGGCTGAGGAATCGGAGGTGGTGGCTGCGGAGGGCGAAGCTGCTGCTGAAACCGAGGTTGCGGAGGATGCCGGTGATGTTGCCGTCGAGGCTGAAGCGGAAACGGCAGCCGAAGGTGAAGTGTCGGAAGCCAGGTCGGTTGTTGAGACCGAAGAGGTTGCCGAGGTATCGGAGGAAGTGGCTACTGGAGACGAGGGTGAAGCCGAGGCCGAAGTCGCGATCACCGCAGACGGCGATGTCGGCGAAAGCGAGTCCGGGGTGGTGGCCGACGAGGACGCGGTCACGGACGGCGCCTCGGATGCGGAGGTGGTAGCTGAAGGCGCTTCGGGCGTCGAGTCCGATACATCGGCCGAGGTGGATGTCGTCGCAGAAGTGGGCGATCCGGTTGCCGCCGAGGCAGAAGCGGCTGCGGCGACGGAGTCATCTATTGCCGAGGTGGCTGCTGAAAGCGAGGCGCACGCGGTGGACGAGACCGAGGCCGAGGTGGATGCCGTTGAGGTAGCTGAAAAAGAGGGTCAGCCCCAGCCCCTCGAGTTGGAAGTGGCCGAAGTGCAGGCGACCGCCGTGGAAGCGCCTGCGGTCGAGGAGGCTTCGGAGCCGGAGGAGGGGCTGGTGGCTGAGGCAGAGATGACGGAGCCGCCTATTACCGAGGGTGAAGACGTCGTCGAAGCCGACTCCGTGGTTGACGAGGAGCGGGTGGTGACCGAAGGCGAACTGGCCGAGACCGAAGCCGCTACTGCGTCCATAGTGGTGAGCATGGAGGCTGTCGCCGACAAAGAAGCAGCAGCTGAAGCCAGGGAAGATGCCGAGACCGAAGCGGTCGCCGAGGTGGAGGCTGCCGAAAGCGAGGCATCCGCTGAAGACGAGGAGATAGCCGAGGCCGTAGCGGCTGCGGCCGAGTCACCCGTTGCCGAGGGTGAGCAGGTCGTCGATGCCGAGTCGGTGCTCGACGAGGAGCAGGTGGTGACCGAAGTCGAACTGCCCGAGGCCGAGTCGGAGTCGGCGGTAGTGGTTGTGGAAGCGGTCGTCGCCGAGGAAGAAGCAACAGCCGACGGCGCGGCGGATGCTGAGACCGAAGAGGTCGCCCAGGCGGCCGCCGAAAGCGAGACGTTCGCTGTCGACGAGACCGTGGCCGAGGTGAGTGCGGTTGACGTAGCTGAAGAAGTGGACGAGGCCGAGCCCTTCGAGGCGGAAGTGGCCGAAGTGTCAGCGGCAGTTGAGGAAGTGCCCGCGGTTGAGGACACGGCAGAGCCGGTGGACGTGGCAGAGGTAGCGATTGCGGAAAGCGGGAAGGTAGTCGAGGGCGAAGCCGTCGGTGAGGTCGAGCATATTATGGCCCACGCCGAGGGCGATCCCGGCGAGAGTGACGTAGCCGAAGTAGCAGCAGTCGCCGAAGACGTGTCGGCGGTCGAGTCCGAAAATGAAGTGGGTTCGGTGCCGACCGGAACCGGGGACCTGGTGAGGTATTCGAGTCCAGTCGTACTGGACGACGGGAACGCGCCCGCCGCCGGTGACAGTGCGGCGGCGGTCATCCGGGACCAAGCGACGACGATCAGCGATCAGGCGCGGATGATCGCGAAACTTCGGCGGAAGGTGATGGTCCTCGAAACCATCATCAAGACGCAGGAATCCCAATCCAACTCGATGGTCGGCGTCATATCTACCTATAAGAACGAATTGACCAGTCTCGCAGTAGATCTCATGGATCTCTGACCAGCCGACCACGGAACGCCGGGAAGTGCCTGCACGCTGAAAAGCCTGGGGCGCTTCCGGGCGGTTCCCACGGTATGCCGGTGTAGTCCGGGCCGAGTATTCGCGATCGCGACAATGACTCCGCTCGTTCCAGGGGCCAGGGGCAGCGGTTTCGTAGTCGTCGAGAACCACGCGCCATAGATGCTCGGGCGCCGGTCGTGCGCGGCGACGAACTCTGTTGAGTGATCTCGCGGTGGGGTCGGCCGCTCAGGCGGCAAACCTGTTGACCGGACGGATTGCGATGCCGCGGCATCGGCGCTCAGGTCGGTGAGCGAACGGCGGTGCCGCGAAGGGGAATCGAGGACGATGCCGGATCGGACAAACAGGTGGGCATTTAAGATGCATCGATGACTGATCGGGAGCCGAGCCAAGTCGACGTGCCCGGGGGCTCCCCGGCGAGACAACCGGTCGATGTGCCTGTCACCTTCTCGTGGCCACGCGATGTCGCATACGTCAGTCCAGGCGCGCATATGGTGGTGCGGGCTGTCGGGTCGGACGTGGGGCATGCGCTGCTGATAGAAGTCGACTTCGGCGAGTTTCCCGACCTGAGAGAAGTATCTGAGACACAGAGTGTCGTACGGGCGTTACTGCTCGCGCTCGTCGACTACGAGGTATCGAAACTTCCTGAGCGGCGGCCAGATCCGGACTCGGAGACCGCGGAAAAGCTGATGCAGATCATCAACGAGGCTGCGCAGGATCACACCGAAGTCGGCGACTTGGTCCGGGAAATCCTGAAAACTCGAGA
The DNA here is from genome assembly GCF_050955995.1 of Nocardia sp. CA-119907. NCBI lineage: Bacteria > Bacillati > Actinomycetota > Actinomycetes > Mycobacteriales > Nocardiaceae > Nocardia > Nocardia sp. CA-119907. Next base: position 3,881,018 of record NZ_CP192091.1, on the reverse strand, counting down.
TGCCGGTGTACTGGCCACCGTCGTCTCCGGTCTCGCGGGGCGGCTTCCCGCACGCATCGAAGCGTCGTTGTCGATCTCCAGCAGTGTGACGGTCAACCCGTGGCAGGAGGTCGTTCAAGTTACCGTTCCTGCCGTCACAACAGCTGGATTGATGGCGGCTGCGGCACGCGCGGGGTGGGTCGCGCTGCGCAACGTACCGGCGATTCTCGATGTCATCGTGCGGGCCTCCACGATCAAGGCGGAGCGAGCGGCCCGGATCGCAGCTTTGGAAGCGGAAGCGTCCATCCATCAGAACGAGGCGTTGCTGGAGATAATCCGAACCTCGACACAGGCCGCAGCCGCGCGCCGCTCGCTCGATGCGATCTTGGACATGTCACCCGATATCGCCAGACGTATTCACGTTCAGTCGATTACCGACGACGAGGCGAACGAACGGCGGCATCGCTTGCTTCGAGCAGTCAGACCAGAGGCGGAGCCCTCTGATAGTCCCTCTTGAGCAGTATTGGCTGGTGCAATCGGTCAGCTCTGTGCGACGTTCGCCTCGGCCAGCCATGCGCTGCCTGCTTCCAGGATGGCCGCTTCCTGCTCGCTGAAGCGAGTCGGGTAGGTGCCGGTCACCGGGTGCCCGGCGGTTTCGAGCAGGTAGGCCAGCGCCGCGTATTCCCGAGGATGACGACCGGAAAGCGACTCCGCGTCGATGTCCGGGGCACCTGCGACGCCGAACGGGTAGGTGAATCCGCCCATGTCGTAGACGGAGTCACGATGCTCGATGCGCCAGATCCCATCACGTCGGCTCACGCGGTCGAGGAATCGGTTGTGGATGGTCGCGCCGATCCCAGCACCAGCGAGTTCCGCGAGGAGGATCGCGTTGGTCTCGACGAACGCGCCATCGCCGGCGAAGCGGATGGTGGGAGCGCCGATGAAGTGCTTACTACGCAGCGGCCCGTGCCCCATACGACGAGCGGCGTCGATGAAGTCGTGGGCAGAGCCGGAGAACCACAGGATCCTCAGCGTGGCGTCTTCATGGAACAAGCCGGCCAGCTCGTCCCACTGCTCCTTGTCTCGATGGATCCAGCCTGTCATCAACTCGCTGATCGCCCAGCGGTCTTCGATTCGGTTGTCGCTCATGGCTTCCCACCATGCCTCAACACACCTCAGCCCGCACCCCTACCGCCATCACCGTCTGGACCGGGCACACAGGCGCCGTCCAAATCCGCGGACACTACCCCTGTCCGAATTTCCGGTGCCGTCCAAATGCAGTGTGATCCAGCGCGCGATTGAATGCGCTGGCTCCGTCTGCACCCACTTCCGCCGACACGCTACCGCCGCCAACTCGCGCCGCGACTCCTCACGCCCGGGCGGTCCTTACGGCCGTGGCGTGTCGCACTCAAAGCCCCTCGTCGATTACCTTGCACACAGTCCAGCTGAATCGCGCACACTTGACACATCCCCAGACAATCGCTCCCGGGTTGAGCGCCTGGTTTTATGCTTGCCTACCTTCGATACGCGGGCTGACCTATGGCGTCCAGCCCAGGGAAATCCTTGGGGCTAAGACCGCCCTACCTGCCGCTACAGATCCGTATCCAGAATGCGCGCGCCTGATGCAACCGACGTGGCTGGCAGATCTTTATTTATTGCGCTGCGTGGATCCACTATTCTGATCCCATCTGTCCTGTCGGATGATTCCTGCCTGGGTTGAGCCAACAAGCGACAGCTTTCCAATCGGCAGAAGTCATTCCGGTACGAGCGACCTCCCCGGCGCAGGAGGAGGTGGGCAGATGTTGGCACCGCTCCATTGTCGATGGCAACTCTGTCCCGCATAGATGGCAATGAATGTAATCCATTAGGAGAACCGGTTTCATCTGGTCACGCTCCTGAGCGCGGAGGCGCAAAGTCATCGATATCTCAGGCCTCTGACGTCGACTCAGGGAAATTGTGGCTAGGGCCCGTTTCGAGGTCCACGCCATTGTTGGACCGTCATCGGCGTCGTTGCCGGACAGCGGGGTGTCGAGCACCCACACCTGAAACGGGCAGTCGGGAAGGACTTGATCGGCGTGCAGTTCTGATCCGTCTGTCGCGGGCGCGAGACAATCACTGCACCGGGGCCGAAACAGCGGCAAGGCTGCAGGTGCTAGTTCGTTGTGCCAGGCGAACGAGTCCCGGAGCGGGCAGCGCTGAAACATGCTCTGGTATCTGCGGCGGCGGAATCAGCGGGCTTGCTGACCAGATACTCGGCGCCGGTTTGCTGAGAGCCCTGGATTTTCCAGTCGCGTTGAACCACATGGTTGGTTGACAGCCCGATAAGCACGCGGTAGTGGAAGCGGGGCTTCACGATCATGTCCATCGCCATTGTCGATACCGTGGTTGCGGCGGAATGAGTTTGGTCCAGAAGTCGTGGCGCACTGCGTCCCACAACTTGTTCATTTCCGGAAGGAGTTCTCGTGCTTGCGCGAGATCCGGAAAGTCCTCGGGGCCGAAGGATACGATCGGCGTGGCGCCGGATGCCTCGTGGACGGCGACGATAGAGATCAGGTGGTCCTGAAACAGCCGCCATGTCGCGCGCAATCCCTCGACTTCGGTTCGTCGCATATCATCCATGTCTTGCTTCCAACTCGTCGACTTTGTTCCAGAGCGTTTTCGGCCGTTGTCAATGTCGACCTCCTGCGGTGGTGCTCGCCAGCGCGGGCGCCGCCGTGCTGCGGGCGGGAACGGCGGACGCTGATCGACGGCAGTAATTTCGCACCCGCTCGACCGCATTCCGAATCACCTGCGGTATGTGTGGGCAACCAACGCCGAACGCAGGTGCCACAACCCACTCGCCTGGGTGGGATCGAACCCGGTGAGCTGACCGATTCGCTTGAGCCGGTAGTCCACGGTGTTGGTGTGTACGTGCAGTAGCCGCGCAGTGCGCTGGCGGTTCAGGTTGTGCGCGATATGGACCTGCAGGGTCTCCAGCAGTTCCGGATACTCGTCCAGTGGATCGAGCAGCGACCCGAGATGTTCGCGGGCGGGGCCGGGGCGGGTGAGCTGGTATTCCAGAGCCAGATCGTCGAAGCGATACAGGCCCGGCACCGACCCCAGCCGGGTGACCATGTCGAGCAGTTCGTGGGCTTGATCCGCGGCGGTGGGCACGGTGTCGGTGGCGGCGGTGACCACGGTGGCGGTGATGTGCACGCGGGCTGCCCGCGACAGATGCCCGATCAGTTCCTTCAGGGTGCCCTCGGTGAGGTGGTCGGCGGGGATGAGCAAGGTGCCGCCGTCGACCGACAGCAGCGACAGCACGGTGTCGTCGCAGCGGGTGGCCAGCTCCGCCTGCACGCGCCGGAGTTTGCGGCGGGCAACGACTTTCGAGTCCAGCATCGGGTTGGACTCATCCGGGTGAGACGGAATAGCAAGGGCTATTACGCGATAGCGATCGGAGATATCGATGCCACACTCGCGGGCCATGGTGGAGGTGGGGTGCCCCCCCAGCAGCGCCGAGGTAAGCGTATGCACCGCGGTGTGGTGCTCCGACACCACCGCGCGCAGTTCGCGCACATAGGCTACCGAAACCGCCGTGGTCATGGTGTCGAGCATTTCGACGACGAGTTTGGCGCCGTCGAGGATACTTTGGTAGTCGGCCATGCTGACGGTGAGCATCGGCTCGGTGTCAGCTGAGCCGGCGGCACGCTGCTCAGCCAAGGCGGTAGACACCACCAGGTCGAAGCCGATCTTGAAGCCCTCGTGGATAGCGTGGTGAATGGTCCCAATCGGCACGCCTTCGCGAGCCCATTGGGCCGCAGCGTCCTCGAGCTGCCCGGTCTTCTCGGGAATGTTGCTGCCGTCGAGCATGCTGACCGCCAGTTCCAGGCACACGCGGGTGATGATGGTGATGTCGCCATGGATCGCGTCACCAGGCAAGGTGCCGCAGGGGGCGACGGTTTCGACGAAATGCCCGACCATCTGCCGCGACAAGGCCCGCACGTCTTTCAACGGCAACGACATGAGCCGGCCGGATACAGTAAGTCCTTGCCGTCCGGCGAAGGTGACAGACATGGTCGAACTTCCTTCCATCCCCGTTAACTGCACTATTGCACCAGCGTAACCAGAACAAGATTCGAGAGAACGGTTTACTCCGAGTAACGTGATATTTCGGCAAGAGCGGTCAGCAAGCGATAGTGATAGTTCACAAAGGCGGTCGGCTGACCGCGACTGAAGTGCCGAGATGCCGGAGAGCAGCGAGTCGAGCACAACTGGGGCAAGTCGCCGAAACGAGCGCAAACGGTGAGGTCGACGGTGTGGATCCACACCTCTCGCGTACGCATCCATTCCGTCTCGGCAGCAGGCGCGGTGCGACCTGGGCTGGGCGGAACTCGGTCGACCATGCGATCAATGGAAAGTTCGTTTTCCTAATCAAGGTCCACCTGGTCTGCTGCTTTGCAACTCGCCTGTTGTAGATGGTCCGGAACCGGTACCTCCATGTACATTGCGTCTCCAATGCGTCACCATCCGCGATCGCGCCGGGTCGCGGCCCAATGCCGCCGATGCACAGGTTGTAGGCGATCAGCGGTTTCGGCCGCATCCTCGCCGCCGCGGCCATCGCCGCAGCAAAGAAACCATGCTTGTTGGCGATCGCCTTGCCGCTGTTGCCCGTCTCCTCGAGATGCGAAACCCATGCGGAGTCGGTGAACTGGGTGACCGCTTCCAACGGTAGGTGTCCCTTGAACAGCGCGACGTCGTTGCCGATGTAGGCGCGGTACTTACGTTTGGTGTGCGGCTCGACCTCGGTCAGATGATCGACGTAGGCGTGCAACCACTCGTTCGGTTCTGCCGGTCCTCGCGTGGTGCACTGCCGGTTCGAGCGTGGGTAGTTTGTGATCGCAGACTCGCGAGACTGAAACGATGCCCAGCAGGGCTTCTCACTGATGACGCGGTGGATTCGGTTCCACCAGTATGTGAAGTGTCATGCGCCGAGGTGGTCTTCGAGCCGCGCTCGATCGGGCATCACGGCGCTGCGGAAGCGGTGTGCGGACAGGAACGACAACACCATCCAGGCGGCGGCTTCGGGGTCGAGGTCGGCGCGGAGTTCGCCTGCTTCCTGTCCTCGGATGACGACCTCGGTCAACACTTCGGCGAGCTCGCCGATGTGCCGACGGACCGCCTGCTCGACGGCGGGTTCCGCGGTCAGTGTCATCGCGTCGGCGAAGATCACCCCGAGCGAGCCGGGTGCGTGCAGCTCGTCGATGTGACCGGGGCTGAGCAGGTGCGCCAGCAGCGCGGCGATCGAGTCGGTCTCGGCGGCGAAGGTGCGCATCACAGTGGCGATCTGCCCGGAGGCGTGTTCCACGACGGCGGCATACAGGCTCGGTTTGGAGCCGAAGTTCTGGAAGAGCACGGGTTCGGTGACACCGATCCGAGACGCGATCTGGGCCATTGTGGCCCGCTGGAACCCGGACTCGGCGAACACCGCGGTGGCGGCATCGATGATCGACGCACGCCGGTCCGCGGCGCGCAAACGAGTGCGCCGAGGGTCGGCGGGGACCGAGCCATCGGATCCAACCCTTGCACTTTAACTTAGTTCCAACTAAGTTAAAGCACATCTTAGTCGTCACTAAGTTAAGGAGTGGGCCATGGGCCTCGGACATTTGCTGCATCACAACCCAGCCCCCGGCACCGCGGGGCTCACGATCGACCACGGCGGTAGTTATGACGTGTTCGGTGCGGTGTTCTTCGGTGGCCGCCGCGACCGCGTCTACCGCCGCCTCGCCGTATTGAGCGGCGCCGGGCCCGGCGATCTGGTCCTCGACATCGGTTGCGGCACGGGCTATTTGACCCGCCGCCTGGCCGCAGTGGTCGGCTCTGGAACAGTGGTCGGTCTCGATCCGTCCGCCGCGGTACTCGACCATGCGCGCCGGATCACCAAGGAACCGAATTGCACCTACACCGTGGGCGTAGCGGAATCGTTGAGCGCGCAAGACAATTCGTTCGATGTGGTCGCCAACTGTTTGATGCTGCATCATCTGCCGGAGGATTTGCGTGCGACCGCGTTGGCGGAGATGCGCAGGGTGCTGCGTCCGGGCGGGCGGCTGCTGATCGGCGAGTTCCGGCCTCCGGCGAATCCGGTCGGACGCCATCTCGTCGGGGCGCTGACCGGTCCGGCCATGGAGCACAACCCGATCGACTTACTCGCGCCGATGGTGGTAGACGCCGGATTCGAGCAGGTCGATTCCGCAGACCTGCACCCCTGGATCCGCGTAGTCACCGCCGTCAAACCCGGCGCGGTCGAATGAGACACCTGACCGGCCCGCTGCGGGTCATCGCACTGCCGCTGATCATCGGCGGCATCGCCGTGCACCTATGGCTGGGCAGCATGGTCGGGCTCGCGGTCGCGGGCCTCGGCCTAGCCACCCACGTAGTCCTCGCCGCACTCGGTAGCCGATGGCTGCGGCACCGCAACCGGGCGCGGTAACCCTCACCACCCGAGCACAGCGCACGGCCCGAGAGTCAGCGCCCGCCTGCCCACCGAGCGGCGGACTACCAGGGTCGCAGGCGAGATCGGACCGAGTGACGGACTCGGAGTTGGGCATGGTCCCCCTCGAGGCGTCGATGCGGCGTCGAGCACCACCGCCTTGGAAACCAGTGTCGTCTCCGGTGGTACCCCGACGGTGTAGATCGTGGTGGTGAACGTCTGGATCACCAGCGCCCCGAGGACGGTCCCGCCGAACTCTCCCTCGAATTGCGAAACGTCCTCGAATTGTGAAACGTGTTGCACCGAGGTGCGGTAGTCCTGATAGTGTTAGCGCTCACATTCGTCTAGTCAAGAGCTGTCACGGCCGTAATCCAGTGGCCACGACCGGAGATCCCTCGTCGAGGTCATCGCGGCAGTTCGGGTCGCGGTGCGGCGATCTGTTGTGTGAGCGTTAACCTGGGACCAGAATGCTGCTCGGGGCATCGCTGGGAAGGTGGGATGTGAGGGACAGGGACGGATTCGCCGCCGGGGATGCCTCGACGGCGGTGCGGCCGGCGGGTGCGCGCCCGGCGGTCATGACCGATGTCGCCAAACTCGCCGGAGTCTCCCATCAGACGGTGTCGCGGGTGCTCAACGGCAGTGCGAATGTGCGTGCGCAGACCCGCGAGCGGGTATTGCGCGCCGTCGAAGAACTCGGCTACCGCCCCAACGCCATGGCCAGGGGTCTGGTCAGCAGGCGCTCGAATATGCTCGGCGTGGTCAGCTTCGACACCATCCTGTACGGGCCGGCGTGCACCCTGCTCGGCATCGAACGTGCCGCTCGCACAGCGGGTTACGGTGTCAGTATCTTCGCGCTGGAGACGGTGGACCGCTCCAGTGTGTTGGCGGCCGCGAACAGTCTGGCCGATCAGGGCGTGGACGGCATCATCGTCATCGCCCCACAGATGGCCGCCGCCGCGGCACTGCACAATCTGCCCGAACGCCTGCTGGCCGTCGCGGTCGAGGCCGGACAGGACAGCGGCTTGCCATCGGTGTCGGTCGATCAGATCGAAGGCGCCCGGATGGCGGTGCAACATCTGCTCGACCTGGGACATCGCACAGTATGGCAGGTCGCCGGTCCGAGTGACTGGCTGGAGGCACGCGACCGCATCGAGGGCTGGCGACGCACGCTCGAGGCCGCGGGAGCGCCGGTTCCGCCGGTCATCGGCGGAGATTGGAGTGCGCGCTCCGGATACCAAGCGGGCCTGCTGCTGGCCGCGCAACCCGATGTGACCGCGGTATTCGCAGCCAATGACCAGATGGCGCTGGGCATGCTGCGCGCGTTCACCGAACGCGGCATCCGAGTGCCCGCCGATATTTCAGTGGTCGGTTTCGACGATATTCCCGAGGCCGCCTACCTTTCGCCACCGCTGACGACCATCCGACAGGACTTCGACGAGGTGGGCCGCCGCAGTATGCAGACGCTGTTGCGGCTGTTGGAATTCGACGGAACCACCCCCGAACCGGCATCGCCTTCGGTGATGCCGACACTGGTCACCCGCGACAGCACCGCGGCACCGACCCAGCAGTGATACGAGCTCACGCCGCCGCGCGCTTCTTGTTGTAGACGTCGAATGCCACCGCGGCCAGTAGCACCAGGCCCTTGATGACCAGCTGCCAGTCGCTGCCGACGCCGAGCATCGACATGCCGTTGTTCATCACGCCCATCACCAGTGCCCCTACAATGGCGCCGACAACGGTACCGATGCCGCCGCTGGCCGACGCGCCACCGACGAATGCCGCGGCGATGGCGTCGAGCTCGAAGTTCTGTCCCGCCTTGGGCGTTGCCGCACCGAGCCGGGCCGCGAAGATGACACCCGCCAGTGCCGCGAGCACGCCCATATTCACGAAAACCCAGAACGTATTGGCCTTGGTATTCACCCCGGACAGCTGCGCGGCCTTCTCATTGCCGCCGACGGCGTAGATCCGGCGCCCGATTACCGAGCGATTCATGACGAACGAATACAGCACGATCAATACGATCAGGATGACGCCGATAATCGGAATCCCGTTGTAGGACGCCAAAACGAAGCTGAATGCCAGGATGACCGTGCCGAGCGCCGCCAACTTGGCGATGAACAGCAAGCGCGGTCCGGCAGGCAGACCGTAGGAATGGCGGCGCTGGCGCACCCGCCATTGCGCCCACACCAGGGCCGCCACCGCGAGCACGCCGATGAGCAGCGTCAAACCGTTCAGCTCGCCGACGCGCAGCCGGATGGCGATTCCGTTGAACCCGGCGAATTGAACGGCATGCAGCGGTAACCAATTCGGGAGGTACCCGGCCGCGATATTCACGAACCCCTGCGGGAACGGACCGATCGACTGGCCCTCGAGCACCAGCTGTGCCAGACCGCGGAACAGCAGCATGCCGCCCAGGGTGACGATGAATGCCGGAATCTTGACGTAGGCGATCCAATACCCTTGCCAGGCACCGATTGCCGCGCCCATCGCGACGGCCGCTAGCACGACCAACGGCCACGGCCAGTGCCACTGCACTATGGCGATACCGGTCACCGCACCGACCAGTGCGCACAGTGATCCCACCGAGAGGTCGATATGGCCGTTGATGATCACGAGCATCATCCCGATGGCCAGCACCAGGATGTAGCCGTTCTGCAGGATGACATTCGTGACATTGAGCGGCGTCAGCAGGCTGACACCGTCGGAAAGCTTTGCCGTGGTCAGAATTTGGAACAGCAGCGTGATCACCACGAGCGCCACGATCATGCCGTATTGGCGTACATTGCCGCGCAATGTGCGGCGCAGGACCGCGAGCGCGCCGACCTGTTTCTGCTCGACGGCCTTCGCGATAGCCTCGGCGGAGGTGTCGTCGCCGTCTTCCAGCTTGTCCAGCAACGTCATTCGGGTACCGCCTCGGCCATAGTGGTTCCGCGTGTCATCAGTTTCATGACAGCCTCCTGTGTGGCTTCGTGTTTCGGGAGTTCGCCGGTAATGCGGCCCTGGCTCATCGCATAGACGCGGTCACACAGGCCGAGCAGTTCCGGCAGCTCCGAGGAGATGATCAGCACGCCCTTTCCGGCGGCGGCGAGCTGGTGGACGATCAGGTAGATCTCGTATTTGGCGCCGACATCGATGCCGCGGGTCGGCTCGTCGAGGATCAGCAGATCGGGTTCGGTGAAGATCCATTTGCCGAGTACGACCTTCTGCTGGTTTCCGCCGGACAGGTTGCCCACCTTCTGGAATACCGTCGGTGTCTTCACCGTCAGCCGGGTGCGCAGGCGCTCGGCTTCGACGATCTCGCGGTGGGTGTCGATGACGGTGTGCCGGGAGACCGCGGGAAGATTGGCGAGGGTCATATTGCGCCGGATGTCCTCGTCGAGGATCAGTCCGTATTGTTTACGGTCCTCCGAGACGTAGGCGATCCCGGCAGCGATCGCATCCCGGACCGACGAAACTCGCAGTACCGCACCATCTTTGCGAATCGTGCCACGAATATTGCGACCGTAGGACCGGCCGAAGACACTCATCGCCAATTCGGTGCGCCCGGCGCCCATCAATCCGGCGATACCGACGATCTCACCGCGCCGGACCTGTAGGGCCGCGTCCCGGACGATCCGGCGATCGGCAATGGTCGGGTGGTCAACATTCCAATCGGCGATTTCGAAGAACACCTCGCCGATCTGCGGATCGGTCCGCGGCGGAAACCGGTGGTCGAGATCGCGCCCGACCATGCCCTTGATAATGCGATCCTCGGTGACCGCCTCGGCCGCCACATCCAGGGTCTCGATGGTCCGGCCGTCGCGCAGTACGGTAATCGAATCGGCAACCGCCAAAACCTCATTGAGCTTGTGCGAGATCAGGATCGAGGTAATGCCCTGTTCGCGCAGTTGCCGCAGCAGCGCGAGCAGACTCGCGCTGTCGGTTTCGTTGAGTGCCGCGGTCGGTTCGTCGAGGATGAGCAATCGCACCTGTTCGGACAGCGCCTTGGCGATCTCGACAAGCTGCTGTTTGCCGACACCCAGCGCGGCGACCAGGGTTTCGGGATCCTCGACGAGACCGACCTGCCGCATGAGCAACATCGCCTGCCGGTTGGTCTCGTGCCAGTCGACGGTCCAGTTGCGCAGCCGTTCATTGCCGAGAAAGATGTTCTCCGCGATGGAAAGCTGCGGCACCAGCGCCAATTCCTGGTGGATGATCGCGATGCCCGCCGCCTCGCTACCGCGAATATCCTTGAACGCCACATCGGTACCGTCCATGCGCATCTGTCCGCTGTAGGAGCCGTGCGGATAGACGCCGCTGACCACCTTCATGAGCGTGGATTTGCCCGCGCCGTTCTCGCCGACCAGCGCGTGGATTTCGCCATCGGCCACCGCGAAATCCACGGCGTCGAGCGCCTTCACACCTGGGAATTCCATGGTGATCCCGCGCATTTCGAGAATGTGCTTGGTCATGCTGTGTCCTTCTCTGCGTGCCCGAGGGGCCCTCCGTGGTTACGCAGGCTGCCTCCTCCGCGCCCTGACTCGGCCATGCGGGGCGTTCTTCCGGATCGTCAGGCGAAGTCACGCTCGGAGTAGTAGCCGGAGTCGATCAGCACCTTCCGGTAGTTATCTCTATCGACCGATACCGGCTGCAGCAGATACGACGGCACCTTCTTGGCGCCGTTGTCGTAGGAGGTGGTGTCATTGGTTTCCGGTGTGCCGCTGGTCAGAATCGCATGGACCATCTGTACGGCGCGTTTGGCGAGGTCACGGGTGTCCTTGAAGACCGTCATGGTCTGCTCGCCCGCGATGATCGACTTCACCGACGCCTTCTCGGCATCCTGACCGGTGACGATCGGCATCTTCTTATCGCCCCTGCCGTAACCGACCGCCTTGAGGGCCGAGACGATGCCGATGCTGAGGCCATCGTAGGGGGACAGCACGGCATCGATATTCGCGGTGGAGTAGTTGGCGCTGAGCAGGTTCTCCATCCGGGATTGGGCGGTGGCGCCGTCCCAGCGCAGCGTGGTCACCTGATCGATGGCGGCCTGTCCGGAGCGGACCACCAGCTTGCCCGAGTCGAGATGGGGCCGGAGCACCGACATGGCGCCGTTGAAGAAGTAGTAGGTGTTGTTGTCATCGGGGGAACCGGCGAACAGTTCGATCGAGAACGGGCCCTTGCCATCGCGCAGACCGAGCCGGTCCACAATGTAATTCGCCTCCAGCACACCGACTTTGAAGTTATCGAAGGTGGCGTAATAGTCGACATTCGCAGTGTCGCGGATGAGCCGGTCGTAGGCGATCACCGCGATCTTGTTCGTCTTGGCCTGCTGCAGTACGCCGGTGAGCGACTTGTTGTCGATCGCTGCGATCACCAGGGCCTTGACGCCCCGGGTGATCATATTCTCGATCTGCGAAACCTGCGTCTCGATGACGTCCTCGGCGTATTGCAGATCGGTGTCGTAGCCGAGGTCCTTGAACTGCTTGACGATATTGTTGCCGTCGGCGACCCAGCGTTCGGAGGATTTCGTCGGCATGGCGATGCCGATCATGCCGCCGGAAGCGGACGAATTCCCGCTGTCCTCAACGGAACACGCGGCGGCGGCCAACAGCGCGGCAATACCGGCGGCGCCGGCGAAGAGTCCGCGACGGTTGATGGTGGGCATGGCACAACTCCTTGACTAGACCTGGACGAACTCGATGCCGGTGAGCTGACAGAAGACCTGCCAGTCGGCGGCGTGGTGGCCGATATTCATGACCTGGTGGTGCGGCCCGCCCGCGGTGAGCCAGCCATCCATGCATTCGCGCACGCCGTTCGCGGGCCGGAACTGGCCGTAGGGCATTTCCAGTGCGGGCAGTTGCTGGCTGTCGAGCACCGTGCCTTCGGCCACCACCATGCGGAACTTTTCGCCGCCGAGCGAAACCAGACAGGCCAGCGTCGCGGGTCCCGGCCGGTAGCGGAACAGGAAGGTCGGCGGCTCGTCGAGCTTGCCGATGCCGAGTTCGCGCCGGATCAGCCGGACCGGTTCATCGGTGCGTGCGATCCGCCAATTCCCCTCGCCCATATGGCTCATCAGGATCGAGTCGGAGGGAAAATCCATCGCGTACATTTCGGTGAAATGTCCGTCGCCGATCAGCTGATGTCCCGCGTAGACCATGGCGGCCGCCATCGCATCACCCTCGGCGCCATAGCCGTAGCCCTTGGCCATCAGGCTCGATGCCGCGGCCAGCGGCAACCGCTGGAACCGGCCGTCCTCGCCGATCGCGTCGAAGTGCGTCGAGTAGGCGCCGTAGCCGCGGTCGGTGAGAATGCGTTCGATGGCGATCTGCATCCGGGCGTGGTCTTCGCGCTCCGCTCCGGTCAGTGCCGGATCGATCGCGAATTCCCCGTCCTCCCAGGCCATCAGTACCGCAACCTCATCATCGGTGACCGCCTGGCTGCCGCGGTAGAGATCGCCGGGTGCGACGAAGCTGATCTCCGGGCCGAGCGCCCGCAACAGCGCGTTCTCGTCGACGCGGATATCGCCCATATCGTTCATGGCATAGCCGAATACGCCGACTTTCAGCGACCGCCATGCGGTGACCGCCCGCGCGGCCCGCGCCCAACGATCAACGCGCGCAGCGAATTCCGGTGTGCGCCAATCATCGGTCACCACCGTGAACGGACGGTCGGCGCGCACCATCGCGTTTGCGGTGTCCTGGGCGCCGTGGATCCCCTGGTTGTAGGTCATATCCGCCATATCCCAGTCCGGAGTGACGGCTGGTTCGGGCTGAATATTGGCCAGTAGCACCGGAAGTCGGTTCTCGTTGAACAACCGGGCCACCCGCATAGCCGGGCCGTAGGTGAGCATCACCACCATGACGCCGTCGAGATCGGCATTGACGAATTCGCGCATTACCGCCTCGGCGTCACGCCGGTCCTTGACGGGGCGGCCGACGGTCCAGTCGGCGAGATCGGCGAGTTGTTCGGCGATCTCGTGGGCGTAGCTGTCCTGGCGGTCGGCGATGCCCGGGATCATCTCGTCGTAGAGGGCCTGCATGATGCCTAGCAGGCCGATGCGTGGTTTCGGGTTCATCGAGGACGTACTCCTTTGTTGGCGGCCGGAATTCAGTGCTGGCCGTACACGTTCTGGTAGCGGTCGTGCAGGCTGTCGACATCGGCCTGCGCAATGGGGACCGGCTCACCGAGCTGGCGCGCGATATGCACGGTGCGAGCCACGTCCTCGCACATGACAGCCGCCTTCACCGCGGCGCGGGCGTCGCGCCCGACCGCGAAGACGCCGTGATTGCGCATCAGGACGGCGGGAGAGCGGTGGCCCGACAACGACGCGACCACACCCCGGCCGATATCGTCGTTGCCGATGAGCGCGAAGGGACCGACCGGAATTTCGCCGCCGAACTCATCGGCCATGGCGGTCAGCGTGCACGGAATCGGTTCCGCGCGTGCTGCCCACGCGCTCGCGTAGGTCGAATGGGTATGCACCACACCGCCCACCTCGGGCATCTCTCGGTAGACGTAGGCGTGTGCGGCGGTATCGCTGGACGGTGACAAGTCGCCTTCGACCAGCTTGCCGTCGAAATCGCAGACCACCATCGAATCCGGGGTGAGTTCGTCGTAGGACACCCCGCTCGGCTTGATGACCAGCAACTGTTCCCCGGGAACCCGGGCGGAGACGTTGCCCGCGGTCCAGACCACCAGACCCCAGCGCAACAGCTCTCGATGCAGATCGACGAGTTGCTCGCGCAGGCCGGTAATGGCGGCTGCGACCGTTCGCTCGGCTGTGCCTACTGTTCGCTCGCTGCGCTCGTTCATGCGGTGGCGACTTCCCTTCGTGCGTCGTTACGGATGCGCCGCAGCCGGTGCAATACCTTGGTGCCGCCGCGGCCGAAATGGTCGTGCAGGGCTTGGTATTCGGCGTAGATGGCGTCGTAGGCGGCGGCGCGGTCGGGATCGGGGAGGTAGGCGTTGCGGTGTACCCGGCCCATCGCCGCGGCGGCGGTACGGACATCCGGGTAGGCCCCGGCGGCGACGGCGGCGTGGATGGCCGCGCCGAGCGCCGGCCCCTGATCGGAGCCGATGATCGACAGCGGTAGCCGCGTCACATCGGCATAGATCTGCATCAGCAACGAGTTCTTCAGCAGGCCACCGGCAATCACGAGTTCGCGAACGGGAACGCCTGCGGTGTCGAAGGATTCGATGATGGTGCGGGTGCCGAAAGCGGTGGCCTCCAGCAATGCGCGATAGATGTCTTCGGGTTTCGTCGCGAGGGTCAGGCCGACCAGGATCCCGGATAGATCGTGGTCGACGAGCACCGAGCGGTTTCCGTTGTGCCAGTCCAGCGCGACCAGGCCGTGTTCGCCGACCCGCTGCCGCTGCGCCAGGTCGCTCAGATAGGCATGGGCGTCCATGCCGCGCGCGGCGGCCTCGGCGTGATAAGCACCGGGCAGTGACGAGTCGACGAACCACGCGAAGATATCGCCGACTCCGCTCTGCCCTGCCTCGTAGCCCCAACTGCCACTGATGATTCCGCCGTCGACCACGCCACACATGCCGGGCACCTCGGCGAGGTGATCGCTGTTCATGACATGGCAGGTGGAGGTGCCCATCACCGCGAGCAAGTGCCCGTTGGCGACGGCCTGCGCGGCCGGTGCGGTGACGTGCGCGTCGACGTTGCCGACCGCGACCGCGATCCCGGCCCGCAGCCCCGTCCAACCCGCTGCCCGCTCGGTCAGGCCGCCGGCACGACCACCGAGCGGGGACAGCGGGTGGACCAACTTGCCGACGGCGAAATCGGCGAAGTCCGGATCAAGCGCAGCGAGATAGTCGCTGCTCGGCCAACTTCCGTCCTGGTGAATTCCCTTGTAACCAGCTGTACAGACGTTTCGTGTCTCCCGACCGCACAGTTGCCAGACAATCCAGTCCGCCGCCTCGATGAAACGCTCGGTCCGGGCATAGATCTCCGGATCCTCTTCCAGCATCTGCAGCGCCTTGGCGAACTCCCACTCCGCCGAGATCTTGCCGCCATACCGGTTGATCCACGGCTCACCTCGCTGATGGGCAAGAGCATTGATCCGGTCCGCCTGCGGTTGTGCCGCATGGTGTTTCCACAACTTCGGATAAGCGTGCGGCCGCCCCGCGAACTCGGGTACCTTACATAACGGCGTCCCATCGGCAAGCGTGGGCAGCACCGTACACGCCGTGAAATCCGTCGCGATCCCGATGACATCGGACGGGTCGACCCCCGATTCGGCCAGCGCGGCGGGCACCGCCGTCCGCAACACATCGAGATAGTCCTCAGGATCCTGCAGCGCCCAATCCGGAGGCAGCTCGGCACCGGTAGCCGGCAGGCTCCGATCGATGACCCCGTGCCGGTATTCGGTTACCGCACTGGCGAACTCGGCCCCATCCCGCACCCTGACCACAAGTGCACGCCCGGACAACGTGCCGAAGTCGACACCGACCACATACTCGTCCGCCACTGTGACGCTCCTAACAATGTTAACGCGAACATTGTTAGCGCGAACATTCGCCCCGTGTCAAGGAGTCACCGGTTTAGTACGTTGTGATCGCTCACGTCCAGGTGTGGCCCATCTCGAATGATGGCTCGAGACGTCGGTTGTACGTCAGGCCGCTCCAAACGAGAAGCCCTCGACCTGGAGCAGGTGGTCATCCCGTGCGGGATGGTATGGGGCCACGTCGGCCAGGTGCCGGGCTATTCCAGCCAGAGCTACACCGACGACACCGGTCACCGCACCGTCGCCGTCTTCACCGCCACCGCGTTCGGCCTGGCCGAACCTGAAACCCACGCCGCCGGCCAAGCCCTCGTGGACGCCGCCGTCTGCGCGATGCTCGGCAAACCGATTACCACGGCAACCGCGCCGCCTCCCATGGATGTCACAAATTCTGACCTTCTACGGCAGAGAAGTATCACAATAATTGACGGACCGGACCGGAAATTACTTCCGGAGCCATTAAAATGCACTTTCAATAGAGCGCAGGTACCCCTTTTCACACCGGAGCCAGTGATCGCGAGACTTTTCTTGACCGGCGTCCGCCGCACCGGTTACAAAGGAGTTACCGCTGGTCCAGCGCCCCGGACCGGCCTGCGAGAAGTATGCGAAATTGGCTATCGATGTGATCGATGCGGCGGTAGAATTACCGGCTGCACGCAATAC
This sequence comes from Nocardia sp. CA-119907, assembly GCF_050955995.1. Classification (NCBI taxonomy): domain Bacteria; kingdom Bacillati; phylum Actinomycetota; class Actinomycetes; order Mycobacteriales; family Nocardiaceae; genus Nocardia; species Nocardia sp. CA-119907. Next base: position 3,864,416 of record NZ_CP192091.1, on the reverse strand, counting down.
CGTTTGGGATCTTCTCACTGATCCACAGAGCTATTCGAGAATTTTCACCGGCATCGGCGCGTGCGACCAAGTGGAAACCATCGCCGGTCGTCCGCTGTGGCAGTTCCGGATAGGTACTCGGGACACCGGGATCCACACACTGGCCGTAACTCTCGTTGCCCAACGCGGCCGCAAGACCATCGAACTGCACTGCGCCGCCACCGGCAGCTTCGTCGTTATGCGGCTGCGCGACGTCGGGAAGGGCGCCGGGAGACAAACCGCCACGGGTGCCACGCGGGACACCACCACGGGCACTCATGTCAGCATCACTTGTTTCGCTGCCGACCGCATCCACCCAGGCGTGGCCGGGCTGCGGAAATCCGCCGTCACCGCATGGATCGAGGCGGGGATGCGCCGGTTGGGCGACTTGCTCGCGGGCGCACCAACCTCGGTGGTCGTCAACGGCGAGAACGCTCCGATGCGGCGGCGTGCCGACGTGGCCCGGCAGATCGTCAGCACCGGCGTGGGCCGCACCTATCGCCTCGACCTCGGCGTGAAACAGATTGCGCGCCTGGCCAAGTGGGGTTTCAACCTGGCCGGCGGCTACGCTGCCGCGGCCGCGCACTCACCGCGGCGGGTCGCGATCGTCGACGATCACGGCAGCCGCACCTTCGCCGAGGTCCACGAGCGCAGCCAGCTGCTGGCCGGCGCGCTGTCCACGCTCGGGCTCGGATATGGCGACGCGATCGGGCTACTGACGCACAACCACGCCGGCATGGTCGAAACCATGGTCGCCGCCGGGAAACTGGGCGTCGACGTAGTGCTGTTGAACGCGGGCCTGTCGGCCCGGCGAATCGAGGAGATCGTGCAGCACCATCGCCTGGCGCACCTGTTCGTCGACACCGACCTGGAAAAGCTGGTGCACTACCTGCACCCCGGCATCCACCGCTTCGGCACCGACCCGCACCGCCCGGCACCCGGCCGCACCACCATCGACGACCTGATCAACGAGGGACACAACGACTTTCGCCGCCCACCCCGCCCCGGCCGGCTGATCGTACTCACCTCCGGCACCAGCGGCACCCCCAAGGGCGCGCGCCGCCCACAGCCGAAGGGGTTCGCCACCGTAGCCGCGCTGCTTTCGCGAATCCCATTGGAGATGAACGAGACCATGCTCATCCCGTCGCCACTGTTCCACACCTGGGGGCTGGCGGCCCTGCAGCTGAGCACCGCACTGCGCGCCACCGTGGTGCTGACCGAACACTTCGACGCGCGCGACACCCTGCGCCTGATCGCCGAAAACCAGGTCACCACCCTGGTGGCAGTGCCCACCATGGTGCAGCGCATCCTCGACCTGCCGCAGACGACGCGAGCCCGGCACGACACCACGAGCCTGCGCATCGTGGCCAGCTGCGGCGCCCCACTGGCGGGCGTCACGGTCCTGCGGTTCATGGACACCCACGGCGACATCCTCTACAACATCTACGGTTCCACCGAGGTGTCCTGGGCCACCATCGCCACGCCCGAGGATCTGCGTATCTCCCCCACCACCGCCGGCCGCCCACCGCTGGGCACGAGAGTCGTGGTGCTGAACCCGGATCAGCAACCGGTCCCGATCGGCGCGACCGGCCGCATCTACGTCGGCAACCACATGCTCTTCGACGGCTACGTCAATTCGGCGCCACCGGCCGAGACCGACGGCATGCTCGACACCGGCGATCTCGGCTACCTCGACGCCGCCGGGCGGCTTTTCATCGCCGGTCGCGACGACGAGATGATCATTTCCGGCGGCGAGAACGTCTTCCCACGCCCGGTGGAGGAGGCGCTGGCGCATCTACCGCAGATCACCGATGTCGCCGTGATCGGGGTGCCCGATCACGAATTCGGCCAGCGGCTGGCCGCGTTCATCGTCAAACGCGAAGGCTCAGGCCTGGATCCGGACATGATCCGCACCTACATCCGGCATCGACTCAGCCGGTACTCGGTGCCACGCGATGTCACCTTCCTGCCGGCGCTGCCGCGCGGGGACACCGGAAAGGTGCTCAAGCGGCTGCTGACCGGCATCCCGGCACATCAATCGCCGCTCTAGCTCTTGCCCCGTCCGCCAGCCGCTACCCCGCCGCCACGTGGTACCGCTCGCGATGCTCGACCCACGGACGCTGCCGCTGCTCCTCGCTCATCGCCAACAACTCACACAACTTCGACCACGCCACCTCATCGGTCGGGGCATACACCCGCATCCACGCATGCGGCAACGACGGCAAACTCATACTCGTCAAAAACATCTCCAACTCCCCCGCCGCCAAATTACGGATCCGCTTCGTAACTCATCATGGATCGCGCTGCCCGAGCGGCACTGCTGCGCCGCTGGGACGAGCATGCTCTCGCATCAGGAATCGGGTGATGTCAGCGCAAGCGGTAGATCGCGAGAGCGGGTGGTGTGAGTACTCGCGTATGCGGCGAGTGTGAACATGGCCGTGAGTGCTAACCATCGCGTGGCGACGGCGCCCACTGTGGACAACAGATAGCCCGCCCCGAGCGCGCCGAGCGCGACCGCACCGTTGCAGAACAGTGCCATCGTCGCAACCGCGCGACCGAGCGTCTGTTCGGGGATCACATCGAGCCGGGATGTCGTCAACGCGACGTTGCTGACGACCCCCACGCCGCCGACGCCACACCAACACGTGGCCAGCACAAAGGGATTGGCGCTGAACGCCATGGGAACGAGCAGCGCAGTCCATGCCCACAGCGCGCCCCGATAGACATTCCGGGGAGGGAAGCGAGTGGTGAGCCGTGATGCCGCGGCGGCGCCGAGTACTCCGCCGACGCCCGCGGCGCCGAGCACTACGCCGACGGTCCACGCGGGACCGTCGCCGTTCTTCAGTTCGACCAGTATCAGCAGCAAGACGAGCTGAATGACGATATTCGACAGTCCGATCATTGCCGTCGACGTCCGCAGGAAAGGTTCGGTCCATACGACACGGAAGCCGTCGGTGATGGTGCGTCGGACCGAATGACGCTCGGACTCGGCGGCTTTCGGCGGTGCTGGCGAGTCCGGACGGATCAGCGACAGCGCGACGAGGCAGTAAAGATACGACACGGCGTCGGCGATGAACGGCAGCCAGCGGGCCACGCCGTAGACCGCCGCACCTGCTGCTCGTCCGACCAGGATGGCGATCGGTTGCTCGGCCTCGAGGAACGAGAACGCGGCGGGTCGCTGTGCGTGCGACACCACGTCGCGGATCGCGCCCAGCTCACTGAGGCCGACGAAGACGTAGACACTGCCCTCGATGAACGCGGTGATACTGACTATCAGCGCGAGGCTCGGCAGCTGGGCAGCGACCGCTCCGGCAGCCAGGCAGGCCGCGATCAACCCGGTGATCTGGCATATCACCAGGGTCCGGATCCGGTTGGAATAGTCCGCGACGATGCCGGCCGCGATCTGGAAGATCAGACTCGGCAGGCTCAACGCGAAACCGACCCATCCCGCCGCGGCGGGCGAGCCCGTCACCGCGAGAACCAGCATCGGGTAGGCGATTCGGACGCCGTGGAATCCCACCAGCGATGTCGCGTTTCCGGACCATAGCAGCAGGAAGTTCCGGTTGGTGTGGATTCCCGATCTACCCATGAGTGCGCGGATACCTCGACAACCACCGCACGAGATCGACGATCTCGACACCTTCGGCATCCGCCAGCAGTACCTGGCACAGGTGGGCGGCGACCTCGGCCCTGTCATCGAGAACGCTGAAGTCATCGTCCGGGTGGAGCTTCGGCAACGCCAGCGCCAATCCTGCCCACAACTGTGGGCGGAGCGGGTCGAGGTGCACCTCCTCGGTGTACAGCGCGACCGCCGCGGCCAGGTCACCCGCCAGGTAGGCCCGGTCGCCGCGCGGCTGCTCCAGGATCGACAGAGCTTCGGCCGCGACGTGGTCCAGCAGCTTCAGCTGCGCTGGAAGGTGCAGGCGGCGATGGTCGTTCGGTACGGCCCGCTGGTCCACCTGATCCGCGGGCGGCAGGACGTCGGGCCGTGGCGCCTGCGCGATCCAGCACGCGGCCAGCTCGGCGATGCCGCCGATGTCCGGTGTCAGGTTCCGCACTTGCCAGAACGTCCGATGCGCTATCGCCACCTCGGACGCGGCGACCCTGGCCGCCGTGGGCACGTCCTCCTCGCCCCAGGGGCGCATTTCAGCACTGAGCGCGTTCAGGAAATGCGAACCCGCCTCGGTGAGCAGGCTCGAGGTCGATGCCTGCGCCACGGCGCCTTCCACCTGCAGACGCCACAATTCGAAATCGACGTTCGCCTGCATCGATCGGTGGCAGTCGGCGTGACGATGTATTCGCCAGAAGTCGGTGACTCCGAAGAATGCGTAGATCCCGTGTAGCAGGCCCATCATCGGACGTGGGTCGTCGCGCCACGGCGCGTAGAAGCGGCACACCGGATCGGGATCGAACAGCACGACCTGATCGGTCAGCAGCGCGAACTTCGTGTGCTGGACCTCATGGATCAGCGTGAGCGCCAGCTGGCAGGGGTCCACGGGGGCCGTGGTGTAGACGCAGCCGACTCCGTTGAATGCGGTGTGGCTCGTGCTCGCCGCGAGTGGTTGTGTGCTCAGCGGTGCCAAAGACTGCAGGCAACTGCGCATCGGCACGAGGTACCGGTTGAAGTCTCGGCGCAGTAGTTCCCAGGCCGCCGCGAAATCCTGTTGCCATGTGCTGGTTTGGGCGGTTGTGAGCCGGGGTGGCTGCTGACCGTCCAGCAAGTGTCGGAACGGGTCCAGGTCGTCCAGGAACACCTCCCGTTCCGCATCCGCACCCCGCAATCGCCGCAGCGGCAGCCAGGCGGGATCGGACTCGTCATCCCGGGACGGGACGAGAACTGTGCTGGTGCCCCGGGTGAAGCGCAGTGCGCCCTCCCGTGTCCAGTGCAGTTCGCAGTGCCCGTTATCTCCGGCAGGGCCGAGCTCGGCCCTGCCAATGCCGGGCAACATCACCACGCCGTTCCGCACTACGAGGTTGATGGAACCTTCGGGTAGACAGGCGATGGCGCCTGCCGCGGCGAGCCAGCCCAGGTAGCCACAGTCTGCCCACAGTGGGGTCGGTGCGTCGTCGGGCTCGGCATGAAGGCGGTGCAGGACGTCGGCGAGCCACGGGCCGACGTGCGGGTACGACAACAGCGTCGCGACCTCGGCCGGATGGGATCGTTGCAGTTCGGCCAGCGTCTGGTAGGCAAGGGAAAGTCCTGCGGCGTCGGCAATTTCGGGGCGCGACGTGGTTTCGGCGATGAGTGTGCGCAGCAGGATCAGCCGCATCAGTAGCGCGCCTTCGGTCAGCGTCGCGATGGCCGACTCGGTTCCGTGGCCGGAACTCAAACTGGCCGTGACATCGTCGATCCCGGTGACTGTCGTTGGCATGTGGGTGTCCCGTCGCTAGGTGTTGATGGCAGAGTCGATGTCCGCACGGACACGAGATTCGATGTGGTAGATCAACTTCTTCAGGTCGGCGCGCTACACCGCACAGCTGCCGGTGCCACGCCGATGCCGCCGATGACGGTCGTGCCCGCTTTCGCCGCCATCGATGCTGACGCCGACTCGAATGCCCCATTGCTCGCAGATGCGCAGGAACTCCTCGTCGAGCAGCGCCGTTGGTCTGCATCCCGAGCCGCACTTCGGTGATCGGCTCGAGCAGTGCCCGCACCTGTCGGGCAAAATACTTCAGATCTCGATGCCCGACCTACAGCGGGCTCACCGCCATGGAATACGAGAGCGACAGCGGGCAGCGGGAATCGGCGCGCGTGCTCGCCGAACAACCGGCAGGCGTCGTCGAAAACCTGATGGCTCATCGTCTTCGGTTGCTCACGCCAACTCTAGTCGGCCCTCTCGTAGATATAGCAGTGGTCACAAGCCGAATTGCACCTACTGTGAATCTTGACGACGAACTCGACGAAGCGCAGCGGCTCCCAGCCGCCGCGACATATTTTGTCGACATCCAATCCCGCCGCGGGCCAAGAGGGTTGCTCCCGGAAATGTCCCATCGATACAGGAAACGGCGCCATCTCTTGCTCCCTCTACCTATGTGAACGACCATGGTCAGCACTGCGCCAGGCCACCCGTGGCCAATTTCTATATCGCCGGACTACTTACCGGGATTGATGAACGAGTGGGATCCCCCGTGGCGTTAATCGGCACGGCTGAGATGACGCTCGACCGCGGCACGCGGAGCGGGAAGGAGTTGGTCGTCAACTGCGCCGCACCTGTCCGGCGAGTTCGGCAAATTTCCCACGAGATACCTCCTCCTTCACTCCCGTTTACGGATAGTGAAACTGCCGATCGCACAGTCGAATAATCGACCTCCAATTCCGGCTACAGTCATCGTAGATTACCTTCGCCAGACGACATGTCGTCGACTCGACTGACTGAAGCCTATTGCAAGACAACGGGATTCCCGGCAGTCACAACTCCCATGGTTGGGAATTGGGAGTTCCCGAGAGCATCAGCGAACGCGGGCACGGCAGCGGGTGCCCTGATCCGCGGGAGGGGATCTGGCGTGGCAAGAGAAATTCCGAGCGAGGTTGCCTTCTTCCTCAATATTTGCGGCGCGCCGTATCCGAATGTCAACGAAGACCATGTGCGCGAACTGGCCGGGCAGGTGCGGGGCTTTGCGACGAGTGCAGGGCAGCCGCATGGGTCGGCGACCGGTGCGATCAAGGATGTGGGTGCGGTCTACTCGGGTATTCGTATGAGCAGTTGGTTGCGGCATGGGCGAGGAGTGGATGCAAGGCCTCCGGGCCCGTGGATGGCGCCGTGGATCGTCTCAACCCGGTCGGGCGAACTCGACGAGCCCGACGACCCTCGGCTTGACGCCGACCGTTCCGGGCGAGATCCGCAGCTACTCGCGCCGAGCCGATGCGGAACAGACGTCCGACCGGCTGTCACTGGCGGATCGGTTGCACGAGATGATCGAGGGCGCACCCGCGTACTTGGCGGCACAGAGCTGGCGGCCGCTCATCGCCCTACACATCGTGCCGCCGCGCTGACATGCGGCAGGCACTACCGGCCGGTTGGCGGATTGTCCGTAATGGGCGGTATGCGACTTTCCTATCAAACTGGCCGGTTCACGCTTGCAAGCCGAATTCCTCTGAAGCAAAGCAGGTTCGAGTTGAATGCAACACCCAAGAGCCGACCTGACGGCCCACCCGCAAATCTGAGCTCGATGCCGAACCTCGCACTCGCCCACCGCCGTGAATAGCTGTTGTACAAGTGCGAGATACCCTTCCCAGCAACGGGAACAGGCGTGTGCGATCGCACGTTTCGCGCGATTAAGATCGCTCTCGGGACGACAACCGGTCACCCATTGGTAGATATCCCGTTTCACTTGTCGGCATTGTCGAGCCGATCAATTCTTGCAACGCCTGGCAATTTGTCGCGCCGGTACGGGAATACAGAAAAGGAGGTCCCGTAAATGGGAAGACTCGATGAACTCGCCGCGCTCAACACGGAAGAGCTGGCCACCCAGTGCACTCCGGCCATGCGAGCCGCCCTCGAGCGCTACGCCAAGGGTTCGCGGGACAGGGCCCCTGGCGGGTTCAAGTCGTTCATCAACAACCCCATCAAGTGATCACGCGGCCACGGGCGACTCGGTAGCAGCGCGCCCGTGGCTGTTCCCGCAGCTCGAGGGAGCGAATATGGAGTCCGGTCCGGTGCCGTTGGGCGTTCCAAAGGTGCAAACATCCTGGCCCGCACATGGATTGGATGTCGACGGGCTGCGCCGCAGCGGCTGGGAGCCGCTGCCGTTCACGGAATTCGTTGTCAAGATCCACAGCCGTTGCAACCTGGCCTGCGACTATTGCTACGTCTACGAGATGGCCGATCAGAGCTGGCGCGATCAACCGAAGACTATGAGCCGCAGGGTTTTCGACGAGGCCCTCCGGATGATCGCCGATCATGCTCGCCGCTTCCAGCTGCCCGCGGTGGATCTGGTGTTCCACGGTGGCGAACCGCTGCTGGTCGGACATCGCGATCTCGAATACTTCGCCCGGTCGGCGCGCGAATCGCTGGAGCCGATCACCGAGGTACAGCTGGGCGTGCAGACCAATGGCATGCTGCTCGACCTGGAGTTCTTGCGCATCTGCGCGCGCTGGAATGTTCGCGTCGGAGTCAGCCTCGACGGCGACGAGAGCGGTAACGACAGGCATCGCCGGGATCGGCGGGGCGCCGGGAGCTACACGCGCGTCGCGGCCGGGATCACGCAACTGACGGCGGACGAGAACCGGCACCTGTTCGCCGGCCTGCTCTGCACCATCGATGTGGCCAACGACCCGGTGCGGACCTACGAAGCGCTGCTGGCGTTTCGACCTCCGGCGGTCGATTTTCTGCTTCCGCACGGAAATTGGATGACGCCACCACCACCAGCGTCGACCGCCGACAACACCGCTACCCCCTACGCCGACTGGCTCATCCCGGTGTTCGATCGCTGGTTCCGGGCGCCGGAGCTGGAGACCCGGGTCAGGATCTTCGATGACATCATCGACCTGCTGCTGGGCGGCTCCGTGACATCGGAATTACTCGGCCTGGCCCCCATTCAGCTGGCCGTGATCGAAACCGACGGCACTCTGGAGCAGGTCGACGAGTTGAAGTCGGCCTTCGCGGGAGCCACCAAGTTGCGCACCGCGAAGGTGGGCAATCCGCTCGACCTCGCACTGCTGGAACCCGCGATCGTCGCTCGTCAGATCGGCGCGGACGCCCTGAGCGAAACCTGCCGGACATGCTCTGTCCACAGCGTCTGCGGCGGCGGGCATTACGTGCACCGGTACCGCGCCGACAACGGCTTCCGCAATCCCTCCGTGTATTGCGCCGACCTGACGAAGCTGATCCACCACATCGGAGCACGGGTCCGCACCGACCTCGCCGCCGCCGATCACTGACGACAGGAGTGCAACCATGTCCGCCCCGACCATCGGTATCGACGATGCAGCGGCCGAGCTGTTCACTGGTTACGGCACGGAGTCAGCCGTCGTCCGGCTGACTTCGGACATGCTGACCGTACGACTCGTACTACTGCGCGCGCTCATCACCGAAGTCACCACTCACCAACCGGAAATCGACGACGCCGCCGGCCTTTCCGATGCCTATCGGGTCCTGACCGAGCTGGAGGAGTCACATCCGGCCGCGGTCGAGGCACTGCTGGTCTACCCGCACACCGGAGTTTGGCTCGGCCGCGTGCTCCAGCGTGTGCGCAACGCCTCGGACGATCGGGAACCAACTCCGTTGTGGGCCGACTGCGGCTACCTCGGCTGGTTGGCGGCGGCCGCCGTGGTCACGAATCTGCCCAGCGGATCGATGCGGGTTGTCGTACGCAACGGCGAAGTCATGCTGCCCGGGATCGGGTTGGCGCGGGTTGGATCCGCGGGCGACTACGGCCACTGCAAGCTGACCTGGGTGGATGGCGCGATACGCATCGTCGCTGACGGCAGCGCCCCGATCCTGGTGGCGTCGCCGACGGACGAGTCCGACCCGGCGTGGCTGCCGCTGCGGCGGGTGCACGGCGGGAACGGCGAACCGGAGGTCGTCCTCGATGATCTCGATCCGTTCCGCGACCTGCCCTCGGGTACGGCACCGCGGCTCACGACCGACGAATTCCGCACTTGGCGAAAGGATTTCGCGCAGGCCTGGCACCTGCTGCAACGAGACTTCCCCGGCTATCTGACGCCGATGCGTGCCTGCCTGCGGCTACTGACGCCGCTCACCGCGCGACCGGTGGCGGCGACCATCGGCCACACCGCCTTCAGCGGGACCGGCTGTGTGTACACCACAGCCCCGAAGGACTCTTGTGAAATGGCGGTGTCGCTGATCCACGAGGTCCAGCACAGCAAACTCGCCATGCTCGCCGATCAGGTGCTGATAGTGGATCCCGACCCGACGTGTCGCTTCTACGCGCCGTGGCGCGATGATCCACGGCCGATCCTCGGTCTGATGCACGGGATCTACGCCTTCTTCGGGGTCACCGACTTCTGGCGGGTACACCGGCACGCCGACTGCCACCGATCGATGCGGGCGCACATCGAATTCGAGCGCTGGCGTACACAACTGGCGACCGCGATGGTGGAGGCATCAGGTTCGGGCCTGCTGACCGAGCGTGGCGAGGAGTTCATGAGCGCGCTGACCGCAGGCGTCCGGCCATGGGCCAATGAGGACGTGCCGACGGAGGCGCGCGACGCGGTGGCCGAGATTCTGGTAGCACATCGCGCTTCTTGGCAGGTGCGCAATCGCACATCCAACGACGCCGAGCTGGCCGAGCTGGCAGAGCTGTGGGTCGCGCGAGCGGCACCTCCCGCGATACTGCCGTCCGTACGGTACGTGGATCAGGAGACGATCCCGCATCGCCACCGCGATCTACATATTCCGGTGCGGCTGAGATTGCACGACCCGGCCGCCGCTTCGAGCGTCGCGCCCGCTGATCTGCCCCGCGGCACTCGCGCCTACCTGGCCGGCGAGCCAGCCGAGGCCGTCGAGTTGTACGCCCTGGAGCTGCGCGGCGACCCGCTGCTCCCGCAGCTCTGGGCCGGTCTGGCCTTGAGCCTGCCGGAACTGTTCCCCGACAACGACTTCGGCGTTCTCAACGATCGGGCCGAGGTGGCGGCGCGCCTGTACCAGCGGCTGCTGTCCAACGGCACCGAGACCGACGTGGTCGAGCTGGTGCGGTGGTTGTCCGACCGCCCACGCACCGATATCTGAAACCAGGAATCGAGAGCACACAATGGAACCGACATCGGTGGCACTGGGGCTGCCCGCAGTCCGGAAGTCATGGCCCGAAACGGGACTCGACGTGGCCGCATTGCAGCGCAACGGATTCGAGCCCCTTCCGTTTACGGAATTTCTCCTCAAGATTCACAGCCGATGCAATCTGGCGTGCGATTACTGCTACATCTACGAAATGGCCGATCAGAGTTGGCGGGAGCAGCCGAAGGCGATGCGTCGGGAGGTTTTCGACGACGCCCTCCGAATAATCGCCGATCACGTTCGCAGGTTCGGCCCTCCCGCGGTGAGTCTCGTCTTCTTCGGCGGCGAGCCACTCATGGCGGGTCATGCCGATCTCGAGTATTTCGCATCGCACGCGCGGGCGGCGCTGGAGCCGATTACCGCTGTCACCCTCACTCTGCAGACCAACGGCGTGCTGCTCGACGACGAGTTCCTGAGGATCTGCGACGACTGGGACATCAGCATCACCGTCAGTCTCGACGGTGATGAGCACAGTCACGACCGCCATCGCCGGGACCGCCGCGGCGCCGGGAGCTACTCCCGGGTCGCTACCGCCCTCGAGAAATTGACGGCCGGCGATCGGCGGCATCTGTTCAACGGACTGCTCTGCGTCATCGACCTCGCAAACGACCCCTTGCGGGCCTATGAAGGACTGCTCGCGTTTCAGCCCCCGGCAGTCAATTTCGAGATCCCACTGGGCAATTGGACGACGCCGCCCCCGGGGTTTTCCGCCGATCCCGGAGTCACTCCGTATGCGGACTGGCTGATCACGATCTTCGACCGCTGGTATGGCGCGCCGCAACTGGACACGCGGATCCGAATGTTCGAGAACATCATGGACCTGCTGCTGGGCGGGACCGTGGAATCGGAGGTATGGGGCCTCGGTCCCACCCGAATAGCGGTGATCGAAACCGACGGCAGTGTAGCGCAGATCGACGACTTGAAGGCGACCTTCTCGGGTGCGACCAAACTGCGTGCCGGCCAACGCAATCCGCTCGACCGGGCAATGCTGGAACCCGAGATCGTGGCGCGCCAGATCGGCGTGGACGCGCTCAGCGACACCTGCCGCGCCTGCTCGATACACACCGTGTGCGGCGGTGGTCACTACGTCACGCGATATCGTGAGGGCGACGGCTTCCGAAATCCCTCGGTGTATTGCGCCGACCTGACCAAATTGATTCGCCACATCGAATCGCGAATGCGCGCCGACGTCGCCACGGCACTCCACGGGTAACCACTGTCAGGGCGCATGGATCCTGATCATCGTCGGATGCTGGGGGTGCGACTCGTATGGCGCTGAGGCGAAGCCATGTCCCCTGCACGAACCGGTCGCGCATACCCTCGCCTCCGAGCAAAGGCGGCGGGGTGCCGGAACCGCAGAATCCAGGACACACGATGGCCCGCCCTTCCCAGCAGAACAGCTCCAAGCCGAGGGCTCATGCTTTTGAGGACCAACCAGAGCTGGCCCAGCGGCAGCAGCTACGTCCTTGATCCGCAACCGCCACCCGGCGTGTCGCCTACTTGGCACGCCGATCAGCGTCGGCCACGTGAACAAATCTGCACGTCGACGGCGATACGAGGCCGGTTTGCACGCCACATATTCACCACGCGTTCAGCCGGGGCGAGTAATCCGAAGTCATGGTGACCCAACCCGACCGGGCGACCCGGTCCGACGTGCTCGAGCGCGATTGGACTATCGATATTGTGCGCGTCTGCTCGATTACGGTGGTGGTTGTCGTGCACTGGATATCGGTCAGGGTCATCCTGGTCGATGGCGCCGTTCGCGGCGAGCAGGCGCTGCACGGGCGACCCATCTGGGTACTGACCTGGCCGCTGCAGGTGATGCCGATGTTCTTCCTTGCGGGCGGATTCGCCAACACCCTGATCGTCGACCGATACCGTGCCCGCGGCCGAACTTACGGGGACTACCTCGGGCTGCGGGTGCGGCGGCTGACGACTCCGATGATCGCGCTGATCGCCTTCATCGTCGCACTCGATGTCGGCCTGGATGCCTTCTCCGAACGGGCCGCCGCGGCGGCCGCCGATATCGTCGCCAGCCCGCTGTGGTTTCTCGCGGTATTCCTGATCGCGGCCATGGTCGCGCCGTTTGCCGTTCGCGCACACGATGTTTCGGCGTTGCTGGCACCGGTGGTGTTGTTCGGCTGCTCATTCGCGGTGGACCTGCTTCGCTTCGGCGGGGTGTACTGGTTCGCCGAATGGAATCTGATATTCGTCTGGCTGTTCTGCCATCAGCTCGGAATCCTTTACGCCCGTGGGACATTGGGTCCCGTCGGGGACGGCACAGTACTACTGATCGCGGCGGCGGGTATCGGCGTGCTCATCGTCATGGTGGTGCCTGGACCGTACTTTCCCACGATGCTCGGGCTGGCCGATGCTCCTGTCTCCAATCTCGCACCGCCGACGACGGCGATGTCGATTCTCGCGGTGACGCAGTTCGCGGCGCTGGTGCTGGTATCCCGGCGGTTGACCGGCTGGGAGCCGCACGGACGCGCCCGCCGCGTGATCACCACCGGGGCGACGCAGTCGATGAACATCTACCTCTGGCACGTCCCGGCGATGGCCATCGTGACAGGAGTGGCGTTGGCAGTTCCGGTGTTGCTGCCCAGCGATGCCGGCACCTGGTGGGCCGCACGCCCGCTGTGGATGGTCGCGGCCGCGGTCGTACTGTTCGGATTCGTCCGGATCACCGGTCGGTGGGACGCGTTCTGCGCCCGATACGCCGCCCGCACCGCGACACTGCCGGTCCTTGCAGGCTCACTGCTAGCTGCGGCGGGCATTTTCGCGCTCTGGCGCTATGGCCTTTCGCCATACGGGATGGCTGGTCTCGCCACGCTTACTGTTGTCCTCGCCGCCGCACTGCTCACCACGACCCGGCGAATCACCCCACCCGATAACTACAACCCGTCATCCGCGCGGACCGGATGACCTGAGCCGCCGGCAGCTCGGTCGGATCTCGCCGAGTCACCTTGCCAGGCAACCGGAAGCTGGCTTCACACTGATCACGTGACCAGCCGAGCGAGTTGCTTCACCTGCGACGTTTTCAATCGCACTTCCACCCGTCCCGACTGCCCCGGATCGGTCGCCGCCGGGTTGTAGGTGAAGCACACTCGGTTCGGTCGGTCGATGCTGAACTCGATTGCCGCCCAAAGCGGATGCGTCATCGGCACATCGATGTGTTTGAACCGGCCCGCCCACACCAGCACCCGTCGGCCGACAGTGACAGCGATCGCACCTGAGACCGCCTGCCGCTCCCACTCGACAAGACGACCGGATGAGCGGACAAAGCGACGGGTGACCGAACCGGTCAAACCCTCCTCCAAGAACACAACATCATCGGAGGCAACCAGGGACGCACGCAGATCCTCTGGCAACCGCCCCGACCCGAGCAGCAGCCGCAGCAGGGCGTTCACTCATCCAGCGTAACCCCGCATGCCCACCCGCCGCCCCCAGATCCCCCCGGCTCACAACCAGTTCGCGGCGTGAGAGCTGTATCCACTACGCCACTACCGGATTCGGTAACTTCATCCGCTTCCCCGCAGGGGTCGTTGCCGCATGAGAGAGTCGAGGGCCGTCTTCACCGTTCTCGGAGCAGGTCAGCGACCCAGTCGGCCAGCGCTTCTCGGACGTAGGAGCCGTCTGCATAGTCGTCATAGGTGCGCAGGTAGCTGGTGCTCACGCTCACCACGAAACGTGGTCCTCGTTCTTCGAAGGCGAGCGCAGACGCCGGGACGCAGCCCGTCGGCGGAGGCGTAAGTGACCCTCGCACCCCTCTTCCAATATCCGCCGGAGGGAACTGGAGGGAGCGAAACATGTTGCAAGGGAGCAATTGTCAAATTCTGTGGACCGGTTGAGATTGTTCATGCCGCGAGGGTTTGAGAGCGGCCGTGTCAGTGGTGTTCTCTACGCTCGCGCTCGCTTACTGGTGGATGGGGCGAACCAGCGAGGCCATAGCACTGTACGAGCAGATCCTCACCGATAGCGGGCGCATACTCGGCCCCGACCACCCCGACACACTTGGGTACCGCCATAGCCTTGCCTTTGCCTACGAGGCGGTGGGGAGGATTGCTGAAGCGATCACCTTGCACGAAACCAATCTCGCCGACCGGCAACGACTCTTCGGGCCGCATCACCCCAACACTCTCCACTCCCGCCACGGCCTTGCCTACGCTTACAAGGTGGCGGGCCTGGCTGACAAAGCGATCCCACTGTTCGAACAGACTATTGCCGACCGCGAGCGGGTCCTAGGTATCGACCACCCCGACACTCTCCACTCCCGCCACGGCCTTGCTCTCGCTTACGAGTGGGTAGGACGACTGGTCGAGGCGATCCCGCTGTTCGAGCGGACCCTTGTTGACCGCGAACGTCTCATCGGCCCCGACCACATCGATACCCTCTACTCGCGCCACGACCTCGCCTTCGCCTACAACAGAGCGGGGCGGTTCGACGAAGCGATCACCCTGCACGAAGCCAATCTCGCCGACCGACAACGACTCCTCGGACCTGACCACCGTGACACCCTCCACTCCCATCACGGCCTCGCCCACGCATACAGAGCGGCGGGCCGGGGCAACGAGGCAATCACCCTGCACAAAACCAAACCTCGCCGAGTTCATGCGGGTCTTGGGTGCCGACCACCCCGACACTCTCCATTCCCGCCACGGCCTCGCCCTTGCCTTCGAGGCGACCGGGCAGGTGGCCGAAGCGATCACCCTGCACGAACAGAATCTCACCGACCGGCAACGCCTTCTCGGACCCGAACATCCCGACACCCTGACCTCTCGCGACAAACTCGCTCAATTGCGCGATCTACGCCTGAATGACCAATGATGCGGACCCGACCTCTTTCGTGATCTACAGGGACGCCATAACTTTCGAGTTTGCTGCGCTCGACGTAGGGAGGAGTCAGGTTGTTGGCGCAAGTGGTGGCCGGCCTAACGCGCCACAACCCGAACACTGTGACGGGGCCCGGAAATCGGGTCAGGCCACTGGGCGACAGCCGGGTTTTGTCCAGCGCGTAGCCGGATGAAGTCGGGTCAGCACGAACTCGACCAGCAGACGGCGGATCTCCGATAGCGTAAGTGCGATCACGTTGTCGTCGCCGTCGGCGAGTCCCCCCTTGCAACAACGGTTTTCGTCGCGGCGAGCCAGGCCGTAGTCGTAGGCGATCTCACTGTGCTCGAGGTTCCGGACGTTTGTCATGGTCTGAGATTTCTGAGGAAAACAACTTTCGAGCCGTAAAAGCCCCGATTAGCACGAATCCGGCCACAAGCGGCGCAAAGCTTGCTTTGCTGACCTCTGAACCGAGTTCGAGGATCACCGCTCCCAGCCCAAGAGCGAGCAGTCCAGTTGCAATCAGGATGAAGCCGGGCAGATCGACGCTGTGATCTACACGAATGTATTTCTGATGTTCGGGCAGCCGACCGAATACCAGCAGAAAGGCAAGGAGCCCAAGGGGCACTTGGCCCAAGAAGATCCAGTGCCAGGATGAGACCTCGGCGATGGTGTTGTCGAACAACGGACCCAATACACACACGATGGCAACCGCAACGTTCCAGATGACGGTTTCGGTACGTCGCTGACCAGCAGAGACCGGACCGGTGATGTAAGCCAGGCTTTGTGGATAGATCAGGCCTGCGCCTACAGCCTGTACCGCACGAGCCCAGATGAAAATATCGAAGTCCACCGAAGAAAACACGCAGAGGGCAGTACCAATGGTATAAACCGCTATTCCCGCGGCGAGCTTCAATCGGCGACTGACGCGGTCGGCGAACACCTCACCGAGCGCAGTCGTCGCACCGAAGGCGAGCATGTATATCGTGAAAGACCAAGCCAACCCCCGATAGGAGTTGCTCATCGCTTCGGCGATGTCTCTGCTCACCGGGAGTCGCGGTATGGGCGGAGGGGTGAACGTTAGGTACTCCGGAGGGCGAACATGGGTCGGAAACCACACGTCGGCACCGACAAGGACATTCGAGGCGGCGAGCAGCACGGCGAGGTAGGCCGCAACAAGCAGGCGGCCGGGAACTGTAATTTGTCGTACCGGACTGCGCTGTGGTGCCGGTTTCATAGGTTCCGGCGACCATTGGTCGGGATCTGGGCCAACTGACAAACTCTTGAACAGCGCCAGGTCGCCTGCCGCGTTGACTGTGCGGCGCTGCGGCCGGGGATGCGCGTTGGCCACGAGATGACGGTCAACACGGTGGAAGAGATCATCGAGCGTCAAAGGGCCAGGAGAGCTCAATGTGGCCAACAGCGCACCGGTGAAGGCTGTATGCGTCGCTCCCACGGGTGCGTGAGCGAGGGCGTTGGCCGCTGTCGAGGTGAAAGTGTAGGTGCCCGCCACATCGATCTGGCCGGTGATGACGCCCTGCTGGTCGGCCATGGCCTCGATCGCCCGGCCAGAGAAGCAACAGTCCAGCACCAGCACTCGGGTGGTCGCCGGGCTGGACACGATTTCCTCCCGCAGCACCTCGAACGGCAGCGCGGTCCACCGCGGATGAGTCGGGTCGGTCGAAGACAGCGCCAAGTGCAGCCTTCCTCGATCATCGACCAGGCCGTGCCCGCTGTAATAGATCAAAAGCAGGTCAGTTGCCTCGGCAGCCGCCGTCGCGATCGCGCCGCCGAACTCGGCGGTGGAAGTAGGTTCGGACACCACCGTGCAATGCTGCGATGCCAAAGTCCCCGTCGCCGCATCGGTCAGTGCGGCCTCGAGATCGATCAGGTTCCGCTCTACCGCAGGGATATTGGGCAGAGCCGGCCCGTTGATGTACCGGCTCGCGCCGATCAAAACCGCCCGCGATGTATCCGGATCTGGGAAACGACTGCTCATTGTGGGGGCCCCTCCGAAGACAGCAGCCTGCCAACCTCTCGTATAACGGTCTCGGCGTCGACGCGTTTACCGTCCAACTCGATCTCGACGCCGTCCGAGTTGGTCACCGTAATCTTCACATCGGAACGCCGTTGCGAAATCCACGTGGATAGTGACCCAGCCAGAACCGCACCCATTCCGCCAGAGCCGACCGCGACGACGAGCGCGTCGAGAACACCGCCCATCTGCCCTGGCACCACGTCGGAGTGGACGAGGCGTACCCGCCCACGTAGCCCATCGTCATGCAGCAGCCAGTCATGGAGCGATCGAAGTTCGTCACCCCCCACTGCCGTCCTGATCCACAATTGCGCTGTAGCCAAGTCGGTCACACGGTCATCCTGCCCGATCGAGGCGGATGCAGACCAGGATTGCCAACGAAATCGCCGAGACATGCTGTGACCCCTCATATTTCGGTGCCGCTCCTCAGCGACACCGTGTTCATCGGATTCTCAGTGGACACCGGGGTGTTTCACGACCTTCTTCCGAAACTCCGGCGAGGGTGCCGCCACCGACCGCCGGCATGTTGACTCTTTCGACACGCGTCGAAAACCAGCGGCAGGATGCTCGCCGTCGGCTGCGCTTCATGGCACTGATCAAGGAGATCGATGCGTTGTTCGGCGGTGATTCGGCTGTGCGCATGTCCTGACACTTCCTCCGGTCCCGTCCGAAGACATGAGCTTCGCGTGGGGAGGCGGCGCATCTCGCGGTTCTGCAATATCCGGAATTCGGCTACTTATCGCGCGTTGGACGCCACTGTCGGTCAGTCGATCATGAAGTGCTTGCGGATCTGCCGTTCTGATCGACGTCTGAGATCGTAGCGGGAGTTCGGTTTCGAACACCTCGGCCGCAGTTCGCCATCCGAGGACTTCCGAGGGTCCGGTGTTGATTCGATGCCAGACTCGCGAAGATCGTCCGGCCGTGCAGCGACAGGTTCCGTTGTCTTCGGAAAATACTGACGCAGAAGGCCATTCATGTTCCCGTTAGTCGCCAGCACCCATGGCGATCCGGGATGCACAAAGTAGATGCCCTCGGGAACAGAGGATTTGAACCTGCGACTGACGTGACCCCATGATTTCGGCGCGGGTGATGTGGACCGAACTCCGGGGTCACGTCA
This sequence comes from Nocardia sp. CA-119907, assembly GCF_050955995.1. Taxonomy (NCBI): domain Bacteria; kingdom Bacillati; phylum Actinomycetota; class Actinomycetes; order Mycobacteriales; family Nocardiaceae; genus Nocardia; species Nocardia sp. CA-119907. Next base: position 3,845,680 of record NZ_CP192091.1, on the reverse strand, counting down.
CCGCCCTGGGATTTCGTTGTGTTGTGTTATGCGGGGTCGTAGGAGGGTTCCAAGTTTGTTGAGTTTCTGGTGTGGCGGCGGGTTCGCCGCGGGTGTTGGAGGCACGCAACGCGATCCGGTGCGGGCGATGGAGATCGACATCAACACCGAGTGGGTCTCGTTCATGACCTACGACAGCTCCGCGACCCCATCAACCCGCCTGCCACCAAGCTTCTCCCCGAATTCCGTCAAAACGGGGGACGCTACTTCAACACCGACGAACGCGACTTCGTCGCCGTCTACAGCCGTTAGCCTTGCACGAATTGGTAGGTGTAGAACACCAGGCCGTCACCGATCTTTCGTGTGTTGACCAGGTGCAGCGGCTTCTTGTCGCTGGTCTCGTAGAAGAGACGCAGGCCGGTTCCCAGCACGACCGGGAAAACTACCAGCCGCAGTTCATCGGCCAGGTTCTGTTCCATCAGTGTGCGCACGAGCTGATAGCTGCCGTAGACCAGGATTTCCCCGTTCACTTTCTGCTTCAGCTCCGAAATCTCCTTTACCACATCGCCGTTGAGGACCGTGGTGTTGCTCCACTGAGGATGTTCGAGAGTCGACGACACGACGTACTTGGGGAGGCTGTTCATTCTGTCCGCCCACTTGCGGCTTACGCGGACATCGAACGATGGCATGCGGGACGCGAACCACTCACTGCTCCGCCTGCCCAGCAGTACCGCCTCGGCACCCAGCGCTTCCTCCGTCTCGCGGGCGGTCCAGTCTTCGAGGTCCTTGCTGCCCACGAACTGGTGGAACCAGCCGCCCAGCTCGAAGCCTTCCTGGCCGTCCGGGTCTTGGACTACTCCATCGAGTGTGGCATTTGAGCTGATGACGATCTTTCCCATTTCCGTGCTCCTTTGACAATGTTGTCGGCTATCACTGGTCTAGACGCCGCGGCATCGGAAAAGGAGGCGCTGCGCGACCGCCCCGTTCGCGCCTTGGCCGGCGTCCATAGAGCATGGAACTGCACACAAGGAATGAGGTGGCGGGAGTGGAGTTGGCGAGCACGGACCTGATGTCGAGGGCGCAGGCCGGCGACGGCGAGGCATTCCGAGCGCTGACCGAGCCACACCGTCGCGAGCTACAGGTGCACTGCTACCGGATGCTCGGATCGTTTCAGGATGCCGAGGACGCTCTCCAGGACACGATGCTCGCCGCTTGGCGAGGTCTCGAACGATTCGACGGGCGCGCCTCACTTCGCACCTGGCTCTACCGCATCGCCACCAACCGGTGCCTGGACGCGCTGCGCTCTGCTCGTCGACGTCCTGCAAAGCAGTGGGACATCCCGGGAATCGAACCACCGGAACCCACCGGACTCGGCGAAATCCACTGGCTCGAGCCCTATCCCGACACCCTTCTGGACGGTGCGATCAGTGTGCCGCTCGGTCCGGAGGCGCGCTACGAGCAAACCGAATCCATTTCCCTGGCCTTTGTGACCGCCCTGCAGATCTTGCCGCCTCGCCAGCTCGCCGTCCTCATCCTGCGCGACGTCCTCGGATTCCACGCGAACGAAGTAGCCGACATGCTGGACACCACCGTCGAATCGGTCAAAAGCGCCCTCAAACGCGCGCGTGCAGGAATGCAGCGCCGACTGCCGGTGACTACTGCCCGAGAGCAGCCGCCTGCTAGCGACTCACCTGCCGAGGACGCGATCGTGGCGAAGTTCGTCAGCGCCTACGAATCTGCCGACATCGACGCGTTGGTAGCTCTGTTCACCGACGACGTCTTCATGTCGATGCCACCGATGCCGCTGGAATACCAGGGCCGAGACACCGTGGCCCGCTTCTGCGCACTCATTTTCGGCTCGGCACAGAGATTCGAACTGGTGCCGACGCGAGCCAACGGTCAGCCGGCATTCGGGGTCTATCGACACACTCCCACCGGCATCCACGGAGCCGGCCTCTTCGTCCTCACTCTCGCCGACGACCGAATCCGCGCCATGACCGTCTTCGAAAACACAGTCCTCCCCATATTCGGCCTGCCGCAATCCCTCCCGAGTGCACAGTAGACCGGCTTCGAGTCCACTGTGGACTCGACGGCGAGCGCATCAGTCAACGGGCGCTTCTTGTCAATCGCGTCCTGCCTGGATCAGGGTGTCGGCGAGTTCGGTAGGGCGGGTAGTCATCGCGTAGTGAGCGCCTTGCGTTTGGAGAATTGGTGTGGACCGCAGATTCTGCCTATCGGTCCACCTCGTAGGTCAGCTTCACCACCTTCGAGAAGGCCTTAACGGCTGCGAGTCTCAACGTGGCGTGCTGACCGGGCCGGAAGTAGAACTGCCCTCCGCTGCCCACCAGAAACGGGTAGATCGCGAGGTCGATCACGTCGATCAACCGCTCGCGCAGCAGCGTCTCCCCGAGCAAACCGTGCCCCAGAATCAGCAGGTTCCCCCCGTCCTGCTGCTTGAGCCGCGCCACTTCGGCGACGGCGTCGCCTCGAACGATGGTCGTCTGGCCCCAGTCGGCCTTCTCCAGAGTGGAGCTGAACACGTACTTCGGCATCGCGTTGAGCCGATCAGCCCACATCGGCTTGTGGGTCCCACTGCCATACAGTTGCGCGAACTGCTCGTAGATGGTGCGGCCGAACAGCAACGCGTCACACGATTCCAACAGGCCCAGACCATCGCGCAGGTAGGCCTGGTCTTGGTGCTTGCCCACCCCCATTCCCACCGGATCCTCGGTGACACCATCCGCCGAGACCAGTACGTACTCGATCACCTTGCGCATCGCGTCGCCCTCGGTTGGCGGAGTCCGCGAAACAGCGCGGTCATGGCGTCGCTCACAACCCGGCAACTTCCATCACGGGGCCAACCTCGAACCCGCCGCCGACCCGCACCGCCGGGCAGTCCTCGGCCAGCGCCACCGTGGAGTCCATGTCCCCGACGGACACCCACCGAGTAGCCGACCATCCGGGAGCCGCTGCCGCCGACCTCGCCGAGCGACGCGTTGGTCCCCGCGTTGCCCACGTCCACCAGCGCCGAACCCAGCCCACCGAACCAGGCCCGCCACTCGCCCGGCGTCCCTTCGTTGGGCGCGGAGCCGGCGGGCACACGGAAGGAGACAACGTAGTTGGCCATGATCTGTAGTCCTGTTCTGTATCCGGGGCGCGCCCCGGACCGGGACCGCCTCCAGGTAGACGCCGGCGCCCGCCCGAAAGGGGCGGTATAACGCCGCCCAATCCGCCGAACCGACAGCGTCCTTATCGTTCGAGCCGAACGCGCCCGCGGAAAACCAATGGACTGCGCCGACAGCAGTGCGTTGACGTCTTGTGCGGCTACATGCGCTTGCCCTACAGCCCCGGACTCGGCGGCAATCACCAGAGCAAATTGGTCCTCGAACAGCACCGCGCGACCGCTGCCGGTACCCGCGCCGACGATCGGGAACACCACTCGAGTGCCGGCAGAACGACCGGGAAGTCCGTCAGACCATCGTCCGCGTCATTGCCGACCCCTCCAACCCGTAGCCGAATACAGTTGGTCGAAAAGCGATTTCGACTTCCGTACCGGCCATGTCGAACCGAGCGTTGCCGCTGAACCTCGCCCCGTCGAACGAGACGTCGCCGGTGCCCACCTCGAAGACGTCAACTTCACCGGCGCCGAATTCTCCAGCCTCGCTCGGTAGCCCATCCCACGCCTGCGCCAGCACGAACCCCGAAAGCATAGGTCTCGAACGCGGCGATCTCGTCCTCGGTCACCGGAGCCCGCAGCACCCGCGCAAGTTGCGCACCGCCGCCAGCGCAAACCCACGAATCCTTGTCCGCACTCGCAGTGAGATCCCATCAGCCGCATCGCATTCCGATCGGCCGCACCGACAACACTTCGGCGCCGAGCAGGCTCGGGATGACCCAGGTCCAGGCCGGGATGGGTGAGGTGAGAGAAGCCCGAGGCAGTCAGGGACTCATCGACTGTGGGTTACCCATGTACGGGAGGCGACAGATGGCAAAAAAAACGCCGGGGGCCCGCTGTGGAGTTGCGGAGCCTCCGTTGGCGTCCTGGACTCTCCTCGGTAAACTTCGGTTTGCTCGTTGGTGTCCAAATGGTGAACTCGACGGGGTGTATATGAACATTTCCGACGGTGTGGTGGACGTGATTGCCCGAACGGCTGACGCGACGACGGCTGCGGCCGGGGCCGTGGGCGGCGCCGCTGTCAACGGTGTGATCGGCGGCATCCAGGGTGTCGCGGTCGGTGTGAAAAATGGGCTGAGCACCGGCAGTCACTCGACATCGGCGGCGGCGCTGACATTTGCGGCGATCGGCGCCGCAGGTCTGGTGGACTGGCCCGTGCTGCTGGGTGTCGGCGGCGCTGCCCTGGTGGTCCAGCGACTCGGGCAGCGATCGGGCAGAGTGCCGACGCCTGGCTCCGACAGGCGTGCCGGAGACTCCAAGCCGCACCTGGAAGGTGACCGGACGGCGCGCGGCAACGAAGACGCGATTTCCGCACCCAAGAGCGCGGCCCGGTCGCGACGCTCGCCGAGTAAGCGTTAACTATCGGCTGCCGCCAGTGCTGCCACGATCGCCGTCGCTGCGCGGTTGCTATTGGCCGTGGACGGTCGACGGTGGGATGATCAGTCGACGATCTCGATGACTCCCAGGCGCAACAGCACGGCATACAACTCGCGCAACGGCACGGCCAGCACCTGCGTCAGCGCATCCGCCAACGGGTCCGACCCGACGCCAACACCAGTACTCATCACGCTGGACACGGTGCGGATCCCAGACGTCGAATACTCGAACACGCCATGTCCGGGAGGCAACAATTGGCCGAAAAAACATCTACCGACCACCGAAACGCCGTCGATCGGGTGCTGGCGGCACAGGGCTTCGCGGTGGATCTGCCGGTAATCGGTCGGGTCCGCGTCCCACGGCCCGAGCAGTTGGCGTACTACGGTGCGCTCGGCGCGCTGGCCGCGGCGGAGATCATCGAATGGCCTGTCGCGGTGATCCTCGCAACCGGTCATTGGCTGATGCAGGATGAGCACAACCGCATCGCCCACGAAATCGGCGAGGCCCTCGAAGACGCTTAGTTCCGATGCGCCGCCAGGGGATCTTTGGCAAAGGTTGGCGCTAGGCGTAGATCATTGCGTGGGAGCAGGTTGCGGACGAGCGTGCAGAACGAGCCGAAGACAGTCGCCGATCTTCCGGCCTGGGGATGACACTCCGAGTCGCCGCGGAGAATTCCGAGCGGGTGGCCCGCACCGCGCTCTGAGGCCAGGGAACAGCCAATGAACGCTATTAGCAATCTATTGGCAATTCAGACTGGCGAGGTAGCCGGAACTCTGTCATCGCATCAATAAGACCGTGTCGATGCCGTCGTTTTACCTGGACTTTTCCGTCTGCGCCCGCAGTGGACGACTCGAACGCGCGCGTTTCGGTGTCGGCCGTGTGGACTGATTCGGGCGTCACGAAATATGGAATCCCGAGTATGCTGGCAACGCACTGGTTTCCGCAGGAGGAAGTTTAATCGCTACCTACTACGACTGAGGTGTGGATGATGAGCGTTGCATCGGGCACCGTGGAAAAGTTGGGGGCTACGGCATCGGCGACTGTCCATGTGGTCGAGGCGGCCGGTGGAGCCGCGGTCGGGGCGGTTACCGGTGCAGCGCGCGGCACGGTCGAGGGCGCTGTGTCCGGCGCTCGTAGTGGGATCGACGTATCGACCGCGACTGTGCTCGGCGTCATTGCGGCGGGTGTGACGGGGCTGGTCGAATGGCCAGTGGCTGTGGCCGCGGGCGGTATCGCGGGTGCGGCCTACTTACTGCGGCACACAAGGACCGAATCCGGCAAGCAAGTCACTGCCAAGAAGCCGCAGCCGCGGCGGCGTACAGGTACTCGGCCCAAGAAGGCCGCCGCCGCTTCTCCGCGGGCGCGAACCCGCGCGAAGTGATGGGGTCTCTGCAAGGCCTGGCCACTGCGCCGATCCGGCTGCCCCTAGCGGCGACCGCGGCCACGCTGGGATTGCTCCGGCGGCCGGTCGCGATGGCATCGCGGCTGACGAACCCAGCAGTCGCCGAGATGGCCGCCGAACTCACCGAGGGCATCGGCCGGGAATTGAGCGCCCTTGTGGATCCGCGGCGGATGCGCATGCAGCGGCGGATCACGGTGCATGCCAACCGTATTCACGCCGAAGTTCGCGGCTTGCAGTCGGCACAGAACGCTCGGGTGGCCGAGTTGGTGCGCAAGCACCTCGAGCAGGAACCGGAAGTGCGCTGGTTCCACGTCAATGCCGCCACTGGACGGGTCATGGTGGCCGCGGACCCGCAACGCCTGTCTCCGGCACAGCTGGAAACGATCCTGGAACGTGTCGAAGCTCTCGCCGGAACCGGCGAGGACCCATGGAACCGCCGGGCCGAACACCCCTCCGATCGCGAGCCGGTACTCACCTCGGCGCTGCAGCTGGCCGGCGATGTCATCGGCATCGGTGCGACCGTCACCTCACGGGTGCTCCCGGTGCCTGCGCCAGCGCACGTGCTCCGGGGGGCAGTGGCATTGGTGGACGGACAGCCGCGGTTGCGCGGCGCTCTGGAAGCTCAGCTCGGCCGCCACCGCGCCGACACTGTGATCGTGGTCGGAAACGCCCTGAGCCAGGCCCTGGACTCGGAACTGACCGGCCTGTGCGCCGATGCGATGCAGCGGGCGGTGCGGCTGGTCGAGGCCACCGCTCGCTTCGCGCAGTGGCGGCGCTGGGAACAGCTGATCGCGGACCCGGACCTGCCGGGCGTCGATGAATACGACCCGCCCGAGCCGCGGCCGGCACCGCTACCGCATGGGCCGATCGAGCGCTGCACCAGCGAGGTCAGCAGCGCGGCGGCACTGGCATCGGCGGCGACGCTGACCGGCGGCCGCGACGTCGCCGATGCCGCCGACGCCGTCGCGGCGGGAGTGCCGAAGGCGGCGCGAGCCGGTCGCGAGACCTTCGCCGGTGCGCTGTCGACCCTCATGGCCGCGCGCGGGGTGCTGACCCTCGACCCGCTCATGTGGCGCCGCCTGGACCGGGTCACCGCAGTGGTCATCGACCGGGACGCCGTGCGCGGTCAGCGGGCCGTGGTGCTCGACGCCGAATCCCATGACGACAGCTGGTCGGTCGAACACGTATGGAGCGCCGCTCAGCGGCTGCTCTGGCGCAACGGTGAGAAACTGCCCATCCCGCCACCACCTCGGCACCAGCGCGAGGATCTGCACCTGAGCGTCGGTGCCCACAACGACCCGTATTCACCCGGCACCGACACCGATCTCCCCGGCCCAGGAGACGGTTTCGGTGGCCCGCGCTGGTACCTGCTGCACGAGAACCGACGTGTGGTCGGGCGGGTGCTGATCGGTAACGAGCCACATCCAGGTGCGGCCGGGCTGCTGGCCACCGCCAGAAGGGCCGGCCTGCGGGTGGTACTCATCGGCGACGAGGGCACCGGCGAACTACGGCGCAGTGCAGACGAATTCGTGCGCGCGGGCGGCTCGATGTCCGAGCTGGTACGGCGACTGCAGCAGCAAGGACATGTAGTGGCGGTAGTGAGCGGCGACGCACATCGCGCCCTGGGTGCCGCCGATCTGGGGATCGGTATCGCCACCCTGACCCCCGGCACCCCGGCGCGGATCCCGTGGCAGGCGGATGTGTTGTGCCCGGATCTGAGTTCGGTACGCCAGATCATCGCCGCCACCGGCCCGGCACGCTTCGTCAGTGAGCGCGGACGGGTCCTGACGCTGTCGGCGGCCACGCTCAGCGGTCTGCTGCTCGCGTCTGGTCCCGCTGAGGCCAGGGCGATGCGCGCCACCAGCCCGGTCGCGGCGGCCACCCTGATGGGGTGGGCCACCGGTCTGAACTCCGGGCGCCGGGCCGCCCGCGTGGCCGGACCGGCCGACGTGCGGCTGGTGCCGTGGCATGCGCTGGAACCGGACGAGGTGCTGGCCCGACTGCCTGCCCCGCACCGGCCGCCACCGCTGCCTCACTCGCACATCACCACCGCCGTCAGCCGCATGTCACAGCGATTGGCCACGCCCGCAAAGACTCTCGCCGATCTGGTCGCAGATGTGCGCCGCGAGCTGGCCGATCCGATGACACCGCTGCTGGGTGTCGGCGCGGTCGCCTCCGCGCTGCTGGGCTCGCCCACCGACGCGGTGCTGGTCGGCATGGTGCTGGGGCTCAACGCCACAGCCTCGGCCCTCCAGCGCCGCCGCGCCCGGCTGTCGCTGCACAAACTGCTGCTCGGCGAGCGATTGACCGCTCGCCGACTCACCGCAGACGACGAAATCGAAACTCCCGCAGACGATCTGCTGCCCGGTGATGTGATCGCGCTCGCCACCGGCGAGGTGGTCCCAGCCGATGCCCGGCTGCTGGAAACCGACGGGCTGGAGGTGGACGAGTCCGGCCTCACCGGCGAGTCGGTGACCGTGGAAAAGCAAACCCCCGCCACACCCGGAGCCGCGCTGACAGAGCGCACCAGCATGGTGTTCGAGGGCAGTATCGTGGTGAGCGGTGCGGCGCGTGCGGTCGTGGTCGCGGTCGGAAACGGAACCGAGGCCGGCCGTGCCCTCGCCGCCGCCGGGCCGCCCCCCAGCGGCGGCGTGCAGGAGCAGCTGCACAGCCTGACCGGACGCGTGCTGCCGTTCACTCTCGGCGGCGGAACCGCTGTCACCGTCACCAGTTTCCTGCGTGGACTGGCGCTGCGCCCGGCCCTGGCCGACGGTCTCGCCGTCGCCGTCGCCGCCGTACCCGAGGGGCTACCACTGGTGGCGACGGTCGCCCAACTGGCCGCCACCCGCCGCCTGTCCCGACGCGGCGTACTGGTCCGCTCCAGCCGCACCATCGAGGCGCTCGGCCGCATCGACACCATGTGCTTCGACAAGACCGGCACCCTCACCGAGGGCCAGTTACGGCTCGTCGCGCTTGCCGACCTCGACCAGCAGTGGGACAGCGATCATTTCGCGAGCACGCCACAGTCGCGGGTACTGTTGCGCGCCGCCGCCCGCGCCTGCCCCAACCCTGAAGACACTCCACTGGTACATGCCACCGACCAAGCCGTCGTCGAAGCAGCAGATACCCACCTGGGCCAAAGACCACCCCACACCTGGGATCCCATCGAGGAGGTGCCGTTCGAGAGCTTCCGCGGCTACTCCGCGACTGTGGGCAACACCGCCCGCCACATCCGGCTCGCCGTCAAAGGCGCCCCGGAAGTGCTCCTGCCACATTGTGATCGGATCCTGCGCATCGACGACGAAGATCGCCATGAGGTTTCGCCGTTCACACCCGAGTGCCGCACCGACGCGGAGACAGCGGTGCGGCGGCTGGCCGCGCAGGGACTGCGGGTCCTGGTGGTGGCGCGGCGCGATTTCGCCACCGCCCCCCACGACGTCACCGAGGAGATCGAGCAACTCACCCTCCTCGGCTTCCTCGGCATCGCCGACAGCCCCCGCCCACAGGCCCTGGAACTGCTCGCCGAACTGGCCCGTAACGACATCAGCGTGCGGATGATCACCGGCGATCACCCCATCACCGCGCGCGCGGTCGCCCAACAGCTCAACATCCGCGCCGACACAGTGGCCACCGGCGCCGACCTGGATGCGCTCGACGAGGACGGCCAAGCTGAACTGATCGAGCAGGCAACGGTTTTCGCGCGGGTATCGCCCGAACACAAAGTACGCATCGTGTCCGCACTCCAGCGGCGCGGGCACACCGTGGCGATGGCAGGCGACGGCAGCAACGACGCGGCCGCCATCCGCACCGCCGATGTCGGGATCGGGCTGGCCGCCCGAGGATCGGTCTCCGCACGCGAGGCCGCCGACCTGATCCTCACCGAGGGCGTCGAGCTCACTGTCCTGCAGGAGGCACTGGCAGAGGGCCGCGGCATGTGGCAGCGGGTACGCGACGCGATCGGCGTGCTGGTCGGCGGCAACGCCGGTGAGGTGGCGTTCACCGTCCTGGGCACACTGCTTTCCGGTCGAGCCCCGATCGGCACCCGGCAATTCCTGGTGGTCAACCTGCTCACCGACCTCGGTCCGGCAATGGCGATCACCCTGGCGGACACCCAGCCCACCGACGACACCGACACGACCTGCACGACACTCGGACCACCACCTGGCATCGACACCGACTTCCTACAAGCCGTCGCCGTCCGCGGCACCTGCACCACTGTCGGCGCCGGCGCGGCCTGGCTGCTCGGCCGCGCCACCGGCCGACGCCGCCGCGCCGAAACCATGGCGCTGGCCGCCCTGGTCGGCACACAGCTCGGGCAGACCTTGGTGATCGGCCGGCACAGCCCCCTGGTCTGGACCACCGTGGCAGGCAGCTCCGTACTCCTCGCCACGATCATCATGACCCCCGGAGTGAACCGGTTCTTCGGTTGCGTACCACTCGGGCCGATAGCCTGGTCGATCGTGGTCGGCTGCGCCGCAACCGGCACCAGCGCCGCCCTCATCGCCGGCCGCGCACTATCCCAACCCCTGCCGCGCTCAGGCCAGAGCACGTGATGCCGGCGGGCTCTCGGTGGGGGCGGCGAACTTTCGCATGGCCGCAGATGCTGCGTTGTATCCGCTCATCCCGTGTGCTCCCGGCCCTGGTGGGACGGCGGCCGAGCAGATGAACATCCGGTCCGCTATCCGGTAGGGGCGCAGGGTGATGCGTGGTCCGCCGAAGAGCAGTTGGCGAATGTTCTTGTCTCCGGTGAGGATGTCTCCGGCCACATAGTTGGGGTTGTAGGCCTGCATGGCGGTGGGGCCGACCACGGTGATGGCGACAATGCGGTCCCGGAACCCGGGTGCGAACCGCTCGACCGCGTCGAGCAGTACGTCGGTGGCGTCATCCGAATATCCTTGTGGCACATGAGCGTACAGGTCGATGGGGTGTAGGTTTCCGCGTGATCGTGTGGGGTCGGCGAGGTACTGCTGTCCGACCACGATGAAGGGCCGGTCGGGAAGCCGGCCTCGATGAATTGCGCGTTCGGCGCGAACCACATCGGCGGCGCTGCCGCCGATGTGCAGGGTTCCCGCTTTGCCAGCATGGGGGTTGGTCCACGGGATGCCGCCCTCGACAGCCAGGCTGACCTTGTAGGCGGCGGGCCCGTGCCGGAATCGCCGGTACGCTCGGGAAACCCGCGACGGCAGCCGGTCACCGGCGATGTCGGCGATCGTGGCCGGGGCGAGATCGAACATCACGAGGTCGGCTGGCGGCAGTTGGTCGAGCGACTCGACCCAGAGGCCGGTCTCGATCTTTCCACCCAGATCTGTCAATGCGGCCGCCATGGCGTCCGCGATTGCGCGCGAGCCGCCCACCGCGACCGGCCACCCGTAGCGATGGCCGGCGGTGGTGATGCCGAGACCGATTGCCGCGGAAAGGATCCGGTGCTGTGGTTGCCAGCCGTGCGCCATGTTCCCGGCGAACAGCGCCCGTCCCTGCTCGGTCCGGAACAACCGTCCGAGCGCGGCGGCGGGGATCAGGGTCGGGATGCCGAATCGTGCCAACCGCACCGGATGTGACGGTATCCGCAGGAGTGGTTGCATAAAATCGGTCGCCAGCAGCTCGTATTCAGCGGAGGGGCCGGCGAACAGGCGGCGCCAGATCGAGCCGTCGGCGCCGAGGCCCGCGGCGGTGTCCTCGAGGGACCTGTACAGCACTCCTGCTGTTCCGTCGTCGAGCGGGTGCACGCAGTCGATTTCCGGCCACGCCCATTCCAATCCGTATCGGGCCGCATCGATTCCGGTCAAGAACGGCGACCCGACGGCCATGGGGTGGGCCATTGCGCAGTGGTCGTGCAGCAGCCCGGGGAGGGTGAGCTCGCCGGAGCGGGTGCCGCCGCCGATGGTGGCGGCACCCTCGAGCACGGTGACGTCGACGCCGTGCCGGGCCAGCGTGACGGCGGCGGCCAGTCCGTTCGGCCCGGAGCCGACGACAATCGCCGTGGTCATCGCACACGCGCCGAGGGCGGAACCCAGGTGTCGTCGCGGCGGAGAGGATGAACCGGGAACGGATCGCCCGGCTCCGGCCACGGCTGGCGGGCCAGCATGTCCTCCACCAGCACGTAGCCCTCCTCGATGACTCCGGTCTCGGCATCGATGATGCGATATGCCTGGCGTTGCCGGTGGATCGGCTGGGATTCGAGGACGACGATGCGCAGTTCGCCTTCCTCGAACCGGCAGCGACGCTGCAGCGCTGCCAGCAACTGTTCGTTGTGCAGATGCCCTTCACCGAAGTTCCAGCCGAGCAGCGGGCCGGCGACGATCTCTCCGTCGCGGATGGCGTAGTCGTCTTCGTTGTCGACGGCCCGTGTGATCAGACCGTTGAGCGCCCGGCCATGCGTGTGCATCGATCGCCAGCCCATGCCGGACTGGATCAGGATGTCGGCGATCTCGGGGCCGTACAGCTTGGTCAACTGGGTGACCGGTAGCGCGGCGCTCTTGGTCACATGCTGTTCGAGCTTCAGCTCGGCGTCCCCGCGGAAACACCAGGCGCTGGTGGCCCAGTTTCCAGCGTAGTAGCGCATCGACGTCAGGAACGAAACCCATTGCGGCCGAACATGTCCGAGGATGACAACGAGCGTGGAGAACAGCATCAGCGCGAGCACCAGCGGAGATCGAAGCCCCGAGACATGGATGTAACCGTAGTGTCCGAACAGGTAGAACAGGCTGAAGATGAAGAAGATGTTCCATTCCAGCGGCACGCCCATCGGCACCGTGGAGATGATGTGCAGGTGGAAGACCGCCATGAAGATGATCGCCGCCCAGGTCAGCGGGCCGCCGTGGCCGAGGAAGACCAGGTAGGCGGGAACCAGGTATTCCACGATGGTGCCGCCGTGTGCGAGCAGGGCCGGGATCCGTGACGGGCGCAGGTCCTGCGGCGGGTCGCGGTACATCTTGCGCTCCAGCCATTTGATCCGCATGACCGGACTGTTGCTCATCATGACCGCTACCACGTGCCCGAAGTGATGGTTGAGCTTGGATGTGGCCGCACCCCACCACAGGGCCAGCATGACCAGCTTGAATCCGATCACCATGTCGGTGAACGGGACGAAGAACATCAGCAGCATCAACAGATAGTGTTCGGGGCGGGCCGCCAGAAACACCGTCTTGTCCCGCAACCCCAGCGCGCCGAGGGCAACGACCAGAGCGACGACGACCGTGGGATCGAGCAGACCTACGTGACTGCCGTCTGCTTGCGGAGCGCCATGACCGGGGGCGAGCAAAGCCCAGATTCCGGATCCGAGGACGACCGCATACAGGGCGACGTCGATGATGCCGCGCTCGTCACCACGGGTGAACGGCACCTTCCCGGGCCACGGCGGCAGGCGCAGGGTGCCGGGGCGCAGGAAGTACAGCAGCCCGCCGATCGGCGGCAGGAATCGCATGGTGAGCGGCCCGAACCCACACCCGAACCCGAGGATTTCGAACAGCAGGGTCCACACGACCAGTTTCTGGTAGACGATCGGCTCGGTCCACCACGAGGTGATGTCGGTGAGTGCTCCGAGTCCAGGGGTCAGGGAGATCACCGCTGCCGCGCCGAGGACGTACAGGGCGCACTTGACGAGGTAGAGCAGGTAGACGGCATAAGGGGTGCCGAAGCCGTGCTCGACCCAGTGTTCGGCAACGGTGCGGAGCCGTTCGCCGCGTGGCCGGGTCTTCCATTCGGCGTAGTCGATGTCCGGAAGATCCGGTTTCGTGAATCCCATGGCAGATGTCTTTCGAGAGGGAACGGGAGGTAATCAGAGGCGCGCTTCGACCGAGCGGGCGCGCAGAGTCCGCTTGTCGATCTTCCCGACGGGGTTCTTCGGGATCTCGTCGACGGTCACGATCAGTTCGGGAAGCTTGTAGCCGGCCAAGGACTTCCGGAGAAGATCGAGCATCTGTTCCGGCTCGACCGCGGCGCCATCGCGATAGGACACGAAGGCGATGGGTACTTCGCCGTAGACAGGGTGCGGTCGCCCGATCACGGCGGCCTCGAGTACCTGTGGATGGGTGTAGATCGCGGACTCGATCTCCTTGGGATAGATGTTCTCTCCGCCGCGGATGATCATGTCCTTGATGCGGTCCACCAGGGTGAGGTAGCCGTCGGCGTCAATGCGACCGACATCGCCCGTGTGCAGCCAGCCATCGACGATCACCTTCGCCGTCTCCTCGGGCCGACCCAAATATCCCCGCATCACAGTCGGACCTTTGATCACGACCTCGCCCGCCGATCCGTCACTGAGGAAATTGCCGTCGCTGTCGACGACGGCGATCTCCTGCCCCGGCAACGCGATACCGACGGTGCCGGGTTTGCGGACACCGTCGAGCGGATGGCCCGTGCTCGCGCACGTCCCCTCCGACAGGCCATAGCCTTCGTAGATCGGGACGCCGTAGCGCTCCTCGAACCGGGCGAGCAGTTCGACAGGCATCGGAGCCGCACCGCACAGGGCGAACCGGACCGAGGAAGCGTCGGGTCGGGTCTCGGCCGGCAGCGCCGACAGCATGGCGTAGATGGCTGGCACCGCGGAGAAATAGGTCGGCCGTGCCGCCTCGACCCTGTCGAAAAAGGTCCGCGGCGAGAACCGGCCGGCGATAGTGGTCTGGCCGCCGGCGAGCAGCGGCGACAGCACGCTGACCACGATGCCGTTGACGTGGAACAGCGGCAGAATCAGCAGACTGTGGTCGTCAGCGGTCAGCCGCATGCCCGCGACCATCGTCTCGGCCATCGCCATGATGTTCGCGTGCGTCAGCTCGACGCCTTTGGGGCGTCCAGTGGTACCGCTGGTATAGATGATCAAAGCCAGCGCGTCGTTCGAGAACTCGGTCGCCTCCACGCCGCCGACGCGGCCTTCGTGCCGATCCAGCTCTGGCACCGAAAGCCGTTGCGCTGCATCGATCTCGCCGGCCTCGCCGTCGTCAGCACAGACCAGTACGCGAGCGCGGGAATCGCTCAGCTGATAATCCACCTCGGCCGAGGTCAGCGACGGGGCGATCGGCGTCGCCGCGGCACCCAGCCGCCAGGCCGCGAACAATGCCACGATCAATTCGAGCCGGTTGGGCAGCATCACGGCGACAACATCGCCGACACCGATCCCGGCGTTCGACAACCGATCGGCGTACTTCTGCACGAGGTCGAGGAACTCGACGTTGGTGATCCGCCCCTGGTCGTCGTCGGCAAGACAGGGGTTGGTGGGGAAGATCCCGGCTCGTACATCCGGGAGGGCGGCGAAGTGCATGTCGATCTCCTTGCTAACGCAGCAGCTCACTTGCGTGAACGACACGTTAGGAAGGCGATGTGACCTGGACCATATCGCGAGCGCATGAACATAGCCGGAGTGATCGTGCGCACCGCACGACGGATGACTCAGTCACCCACGGGCTGCAGCACTGTCGACCCCAGCCATCGGCAGGCCAGCAGGGCGACCTCGACGTCCAGCCGTCCCTCCCGCAGCGAATGCCCCAGTACCGCCTCCGCCTTGCGAATCCGGTACTGGACGGTATTGCGGTGCAGTACCAACCGCTCGGCCGTTGTCTGGAAGCTGCCGTTGGTGTCCAGGAAGACACGCGCCGTCTCGCGCAGCTGTGCCGTGGCGTCGTCGTCACGCGCCAGCGACCCGAGGATTTCGCTGATCCATGCCCGCGTGGCGGCCAGATCCGAGCACATCAGCGCGATCGGCCCGACCTGTGCCGAAGACGACACCGACGCACGCTGCGGCGCCGGCGCGGACATCGCGACCACCTGCGCTTGTGTCGCCTGACGATAGGTCAGCCGGAAGCCTTCCAGCCCAGCCGCAGGCCTGCCCACCGCCACCCATGTCGCCCTCGGAATGCTCACCGCGGCGGGATCCATTTCCACTTCCGGTTGCGGGAGCCAGGCCCACAGGGTCGATTCGTCGGCCGGGATCAGCAGAGGTTGTCCTTGGCAGGACAACTGATCGGCGATGGTCGTCACCACTTGTTTGGCCGCACGCAGTTGATCGGCGCCCACGTCGGACCAGACAACCAAGCCCAAGTGGGTTCGGTCGAGCCGATATCCCAGCGCACGCTCGCTGTCACCCGGATCGACACGCTGTCCGGACAGGATCGAGCGCACCCTAGCGGTGCGAACAGCCATCTGATTCTGCAGCCACCGGTCCCGCTCGTCTTGATAGGCGGTCACGACTTGTTGGGAGACCCGATCGATATAGGCGAACGAGCGGTCGGTCATTTCGGCCACCGACGCTGTGACCAAGTCGAGGTCGTTCGTCGCGGCGGTGATCTCACCGAGCATGTGGTCGTTGAACAGTCGCTGCCCGATGCGGTATGCCCGCAGCAGCGCGGCGATCGAGGTGCCGCGCTGGGCCATGCGACGGGCGTACTCCAACGCCTCCGCCGGCGCATCGAGCTCGTCGATGTCCAGCCCCAATTCGTAGATATGCAACGCGATCACGACGTTGCTGGTGACGCTGGCGCGCAGCAACGACTCCACCCGGCTGTCGCCGCGCAACTCCGGCTCGATCTGGAGCATCTGTTCCGTCAAACGTTCGGACAAGGCCAGCGCATGCCGGCTCAGTCCTCCCGCGATCCGCGCGAGCAGTTCTGCGGCGTCGCTCTGCATGTTCACGATCGAGCGGGCCCGGGCGGACTCGACCTCCGACTGCCTACGATCCGTAGCGCAAGGTCCGCGTAATGGTCACCGATGTCCTTCGGTGACCAGGAACCACCCTCGTGATACCAGCGCGCGATATCTATCCCCAGCGAAAGCAGGGCGGTCGCGCGAATACGCTCCAAGCTGTCCAGGTGACCGCTGCGCGATATCTGGTAGAGCAACTCTTCCTTGGAGCGGTGGCACACGTCGATCGTGCTCACCTCGGCGATCGAAGTGATGTCGCGGGTCGTCGAGCCGCGG
The DNA here is from genome assembly GCF_050955995.1 of Nocardia sp. CA-119907. Classification (NCBI taxonomy): domain Bacteria; kingdom Bacillati; phylum Actinomycetota; class Actinomycetes; order Mycobacteriales; family Nocardiaceae; genus Nocardia; species Nocardia sp. CA-119907. The sequence goes on along the minus strand of NZ_CP192091.1, from coordinate 3,828,839 downwards.
AAGCCGCGCTCAGCGAAGGCAACCACCGCCGCGCCGAGCAGCCGCGCTCGGGTCAGGTCCGCGCGCGAGCGGTCCTCTGTATCGGTCACCTGGACAGTATGGCTCTACACAGCGAGCACGAGTTTGCCGGTGTTGGCACCGGCTAACAGCATGTTCAAGGATTCACCGAAACAGGCCACACCGCTGGCCACGATATGTTCCCTGCTCTTGATCCTGTCGCTCGGCCAGCCAATTGGTAAGTATTGCAGCACTCCGGAGTCAGAAACACCCGACGAGCCACATTACCTTTCACCCATCACGATTCCCGGGCACAGCGCCTCATAAGACTTATTGTGAGCCAGCACGTCATAACGCGAACTGAGCACCCCCCCCGGCAACGGTTCCACATGATCCAGGATCACCTGAAGTTCTTCCGGCAGAGCAGTTCCGGCGTGCGCGGTCGGCACCGTCGGCACATCCGCCAGGCGATACAAATGCGCCTTCTCCGCACCATCCAGAGATAACGTCCGCGCCACCGCATTCAAAACTTGGACACTCACATTGATGTTTCTGCCCTGCTCGAGCCAGGAGAACTTCGGAAAGGGGCAGTGATGGACCCATACGAACACCATCGCTACATCTCGGATAGGAACCAAGCAACCACCGTGGCGGTGATGCGGAGTGTCGATGGTCGGACTACCCGGCTGGATTCGGCTCGCCGACCGGGAAACAAGTACCGCGCTACCCGATACACCAGGTTGCGATCGGCACATCCTGAATATTCAGAACAGGTTGCTGAGTTACATGATTTCGCGTCGCTATCGAGTAAGAGGTCGGCGTGGCCACACGACTCATCGCGCAGATTGGTGGCACGCCTTTTCATCGCGCCGCCCCGAAGCATGTCGGGCGACAATAGCCCAGCCCAGGATTCACAATCACCGCCATCCAGTTCGCGTACACCACGACCGAGAGGTCTATCGGCATGACTCACTACCTAACACCACAACCGTTTGACAGCTTCCTCCAGTCGGTTACGTCTGCACAATATGAGAAATTCCGTCATCTACCGAGCGCAAAGGTAGAAAGTACGTCTGCGTTCGATGAGATGCGAACATTCCTACTGAACCTGTACAAGGACGTGCGAGTCAACACGAGCTTCGTGGAGAACGACGGCCAAATCATCGATTGCATCCCCGCTGAACTGCATCCCGCCACGAAAAGATGGAAAGACACCATTCCCACGCCTCCAGAACCACCGCCGGAGCCACCACACGAATCCCACGATTCGAGTCCGTCCCCGCCACATGCCGCATCACCGGCAACTAGAGAAGTCCGTAACGCACTCCCCCGCCCCCAGTATCGCGATGCCACCCGAGGTTGGCCGTCAGACACTATCCCGATGTATCGAACTACATTGGAACAACTGTCACGGTTCCCCAATCTGGCCGCTTTCTCGACGAAAGGCGGTGCTCCAGGCGCCGCCACTGACCCCGCTTTCGTCACCGCACTTCAGGAGGGTCGATACTCGACCGGCGAGGAGACTGTGGATTGCCTGGGAGGCGCCAGTGTAATTAATGTGTGGAAGCCCTTCGCCCTACCGAATTACCAATCCTCGTTTAGCCAGCAATGGTACTCGGCAAAAACCTCTTCACTGATGCAAACAGTCGAGTGCGGTTGGCACGTAGACCCTGGCCGCTACTCCGGAAATTTCGACCCACATCTATTTACATACGCAACAAGAAATACCTATGAGAATCCGGGCATTGATAGCGTTTACAACGAACACGGCGGAGTGTTTCGGAAGGTCGACAATCCCTATACGAGTCCCGGGGCGCCCTTGCTATCCTCCCTGATCGACGGATCTCAAATAGCCTACAAAATGGGTTTCTATTTGACCGGCGGCAAATGGTGGTTTTACTTTGAAGACCACGCTATCGGCTATTATCCGGTGGCGTGGTTCAACAACGGCCCCCTGAGCACCCGCGCCCAAGTAGGCGAATTCGGCGGCGAAGTGGCACGATTCACCCCATCTGGCTGGACGGAAATGGGATCTGGACGGCACGCCTCGAACGGCTTCGGCAAAGCGGCGTACCAGAACAAGGCATTTCTCCACTATGCAAGTGGAGGCGCATTCCAGGCAAACCTCTCAGTGACCGGTTCGAACAGTCCCTGCTACTCTCTACAAATTACCAACCACTCGGTGAGCCCCGACTGGGGCACCTACCTCTTCTTTGGGGGTCCGGGCGGCTCGTCATGTTGAACGGCGCCAACCGGAGCACCGGCTTGTTGTATGAGTTCATGCCATTTGTGATGGCGGTGCGGAGGCGGGTCGCTGGTGGCCGGTTCCCGTCGGCATCTCTACTCGTGCGGCCGGGCCTGACCGAATCTTGTGTCCGCGCCGCAGAAGATCTCCTGAGCGAAGGCGGCGTATGCGCTGGGGTTGGCAATGGCCTGGGGCCTCGCGCAGCTCGAGTGCGTGCATGACCTGACGGCGGTCCCCGGGCAGGTATGCCTGGCGCCGGTGCAGGTCGGTGATGGTCGCCTCCACGGCTTGCTGTGCGGCGGTGAGTGTTCCCGCCGGTTGCCGAACTCGGGTGGAGGCCATGGCTGGTGCTCCTGGATCTCGCTTGGTCCCGAGTTCCTCGAGGTAGTTGCCGGAGATGGCCACGCGTATGGGACGGTCGATGGTGACCGTGACGAAGCGCGCTGTTGGTGATCAGCGGCGTCGCACCCCTCTCGTGCCGTAGGGAAGCTTCGAATCGTATTTGCGGAAGCGCAGTTCGGCGGGTGGCTCGTCCAGGAGGAGCCAGTACTGGTCGAAGGTGTCAGGGTCGATGTCGAAGGAGAAGAACACGATGTCCGTGGCGAGGGCACCCTGGAAGATCGGACCGAAAGATTCCGGTTCACCCGGTCGCCGGGGTCGATCCGAAAATCGTCTGCTCGAGCCGGCCTTCGAGTTCGGCTGTGGTGCCGGGCATCCGGGTCAGGTAGACGAGGGCGCGCGGGTAGCGCCGGGGTCAGCTGATAGCCGAGGGAGGCGTTCCGCGATTCGAGTAGTTCGGTACTCACGCCGCGACTGTCGCTGGCCATTAGCGTTTCGATGGTCGTGGATCGGCGAACTGGGGAGCATCCGCACATGGGATATCTCAAGGCATTAGAAGTCTCGGTGGCCCTGAACCAGCTGGCGACGGACTTCCGCGCCACCTGCACGCGGATCCCGCTGACCACCACCAGTGGTGGACGGACCGTGGAGGCGGTTGCGCTGAAGAATCCCGAGCCGGAAGATCGGATACCCGTGCTGTTCGTCGGCGGAGTGCACGCGCGCGAATGGGCGCCGCCAGACGCGCTGCTCGGATTCGCGCAGCGGCTGCTCACGGCGCGCGCGAATGCCAGCGACATCGTGTATCCCGAATTCGTATCGGGCGGCATCTCCTACAGTTCGCCGAACTATCGGATTACTGCGGCCCAAATCGCGGGGTTCTTCAAGAAGTTCGAGCTCATCATCCTGCCCCTCGTAAACCCGGACGGCCGCGATACCAGCGTCAAAGCCACCACCAAAACCGAGCAGGGATGGCGAAAGAACCGCAGACAGACCACTGGGCAGTGCCGCGGAGTCGACATCAATCGGAACTTTCCGATCGCCTGGGAGCACACCGACTACTACAGCCCCGCAGCCGCGATGAAGGCGGATATATCGACCAGACCATGCCATCCCGAGGTGTACAAAGGCCCCAGCGCCGGATCGGAAATCGAGACGCAGAACGTGATGAATCTGGTAACTACGCGCAAGATTCGAGCCTACGTAGATGTGCATATGTCGGGTCGCAATATTCAGCATCCGTGGGGGATGGAACGCAACCAAACCGACAATCCGGCGCGCACTTTCGACGAGGCCGGGTTCAACCATCTACCGGCGCTTCCGAACAGCGGACGAGACGGACTACTCGGCGACGGATACTCCGAATTCATCAACGACACGCTGCTGCAGCGACACAAGGCCATCGCTGAGGCGATGCGGGCGGAAATCGAGTCCTCTGCGGGCGCGAACCCTCTGGCGATCCGGCGCTCGAAGTATCGCGTCATGCAGTCCGTCGACGCGGGTATCCGACAGAGGGAGACCTTCATCGGGTGCTCCGACGATTGGGTGTTCAGCCGGCAGTTCGTGGATCAGACCATGCCCGAATGCGTGGCGTTCACCATCGAGTGCGGGCTGGAAGCGGGCGACAACCCTGACAACCCCGCGGACAACGACGGCGGCTTCTTCCCGAACTTCAACACACAATTCCCGAAGATCGAGCGCGAAGTTCACGCCGGACTGTTCGGACTTCTGAAAGCCCTGTAGGAAGGCGGACCTCGTGGAGCGAGTGCGCATTACCGGCACCGACGCGCAATTGGCCGCCTTGCGCGAACGTGACGACATACTGCCGGTCAGTGGCGGTCCGGACAATAACGGCGCCTGGTGGGTGATCGCCTACCTCCATGATGGCGTCCGCGCGGAATTGCTCGCCGACGGGCTGACGGTTTCGCTGCTCGCCGATGCCCAAACCGTTGACACACATTGGAGTACCGCCCGCGACCAGGTCGCGCCCGGTCCGGTCCCGGACGGAACGCGGATCAAAGGCGAGTTCTCCGTCGAGTTACTCCTCGCGGCCGTGACCTTTGCCAGGACCAGATTCGACGTTTTCGCGATGACTGTGCTCCGCTCCCCCGAAGCACTCGCCGCGAAACTCGGCGCCGCAGGGCGTGGCACCGAGATCGCGGTCGAATACGACAGCGCACTGACCGATCTGGACGTCTTCTTCGGCTCGCTCGACGCCGTGATCCAGCGGCCGACCATGGACTCGCTGCGTCCGGTTCTCACCTTCCTGGCAGGTGTTATCGACTCACTGGACAAGGCCGCCGTCAAACTGGGCGGATCACTGACAGCTCTATTGGGTGACGCTTTCGGAGTGAAAGTCCCCGATACCGGCGTGCTGAATCAACTCAGCCTGGCCACGCGCCCCGGCGCACTCTCGGCCACCGGTGGCCTCATCAAATTCACGGTGAGTGTGAACCCTCCGACCATCGTCGGGCTGTCGGTCGAGAAGGTGGAGTTGGTCGCGGGCCTGAAGTACCGGGACGGCGCGGCCGCACTTTCGGTCACCGTGACCGTTACCGGCCTGCGCATCGCCATACCCGGCGCCGGAAAGCTCATGTCCACCATTGGCATTGCCGGAAGTGATATCGCCGCGGATCTCACCGTCGGTGTCGATACGGCCGCCGGGCTGACGGTGGCAGGCGGCTCCCGCGGCCGCATCGCACTGCCCGCCCGCGATCCGAAGGGCCCGATCCAGGTGAAGGGTCTCGCGCTGGAGATCGGCAGGGATGGCGACCGGATAATTCTAGACCTGTTCGGCCTGGTCGTCGGACAGCTGGGCCCACCACTGCGGCTCACTGTCGACGGCGCCGGACTGCGGGTGGTGATCGATCCGGCGGGCGCGAAGCCGATACAGCTGCCCACACCCAAACTGCCGACCGGCTTGGGCATCGCACTCGATGCGGGTCCGGTCCGTGGTGGCGGCTATCTCGAGATCAAACCCGTTCCAGGACACCCTGATTGGACCCGCTACGGCGGCGCGCTCCAACTGCGGATCGGTCCGATCGACGTGAAGGCATTCGGTGTCATCACCGACCGCCCGGACGGCTTCGCCATGGTCGTAGTGATGTCGGTCGAGTTCAGTCCACCGATCGAGCTCGGATTGCTGTTCTCACTCAACGGAATCGGCGGCATCGTCGGGGTCGAGGTCGCCGCCGACACAGACGCATTGCTCGCCGGCTTGCGCACCGGGATCCTGAGCAGGCTGTTGTTCCCAGCCGATCCGATCGGATCCGCACCGGCCATCCTCGATTCGCTGGCCGCGGTATTCCCGCCGCGACACGGCGGATTCGTCATCGGCCCGATGGTGAAACTCGGCTGGGGACGGCCGATTTCGTTCGTCACCGCGGAACTCGCGCTGATTCTGTCGGTGCCCGATCCCAAGGTGCTGCTACTCGGCCGGGTGCGGCTGGCCGTACCCGCGCCGAATCTCGCATTGATCGACCTGCGCGCCGATGTATACGGTGAATTCTCCGCCGACCGGGTGCTGGTCATCGCCTGCCTGTCCGACTCGCGGATCGGTTTCTTCCCGATCGGCGGAGATATCGGACTGCTGCTGCGCTTCGGTGACGACCCGACCTTCGTCCTGTCGGCGGGCGGTTTCCACCCCCGCTACCAGCCTCCCGCCGAACTCGCCGGCCTGCACAGGCTCAGCGCGGACCTCTCGGCATCGGCGCTGTTCCGGCTGCGTGTCGAGGCCTACACCGCGCTGACCACCAACTCGGTGCAGTTCGGCGGCCGGCTGGAGCTGGCCTACGGTGTCGGCGGCACCGGCGTCTACGGCCACCTCGCCCTCGACGCGCTCATCAGGTTCGCACCAGCATTCGGTTTCGAGGTGGATGTCTCCGCGGCGGTCGCGGTGCGCGCCTTCGGAGTTTCGATCGCGTCGGTCAGCCTGGCGCTGCGGCTCGCGGGTCCGGCGCCCTGGCTTGCGCACGGTACCGGGACCGTCGGCCTGCCCTGGCCGCTGCCCGATGTGTCCATCGATGTCGGACCGATCCGGTGGGGCGAGGAACACCAAGACCCGCCGCCGCTGGTCTCCCCCCGCAAGCTGGTCCGCGACGCGCTCGGTGCGGCAGCGGCCTGGCGGGCAGCGGCGGCACCGGGGCGCGAACCGCCTGTCCGACTGCATCCCGACCCCGCCACCACCCCTGGAGTGCTGGTCGTCGAACCGTGGTCGCTGCTGCAGGGCACGCAGTCGGCCGTCCCGCTGGACACCGATATCGTGCGCGTCGGCGGCAGTCGCGTCGCCGAGCAAGAACGCCGGATCGGCCTCGGCACACCGTTTTTCGTGGATGGCCTGCCGAGCACCGAGGTCGCGCATTCGCCGGTGCCCGACCGCTTCGCGATCGGCCAGTATCTCGATCTCCCCGAAGACCAGCAACTGCGCCGCCCGGCCTTCGAAACCTTCCCGGCGGGTATCCGCATCGACCCGCAAGGCATCGCGGAGACCGAGGCCCAGTTGCAGGAGGCCGAATTGCGTTACGAGACATCCTTTCCGCATCGTGCCCGCCGCCGGAAAGGCGTGTATTGGGACCTTCTCGACGCCGACGCCGCCGGCAAGAACCTCGCCCTGAGTGCGATGGCGGCCGGTGCCAGCACACTGCGTACCGCGGACCGGTACGTGAGCCAGGCCACGCCACTGCCCATCGCCCCCGCGGAACATGTTGTGCTGCGCAATGTCGCAAACCTGATTCCGGTTCCGGGGCTTACCCCGCGGCCGCTCACCTGGACGCATGCCGAACAGATCATCGCGGCCGCGGGGCTGAACGCCAAGACTGTCCAACTGGTCACGATAGGGGGTGTGTGATGGCAGGAAAGGTCGTTACAGATGCCTTTCGGACGTTCGCGCCGGTCGCCGCCGAGGAGCTGGTGCTCGGCAACTATACGTTCGTTTCCTACCACCGCACGGGAATCGCAGCTGCGCTGCGCCGCCCATTCGACACGAATCTGCCACTGCGCGCAGACATTCGACTGAAGGTACCGGTCACAGCGGCCTCCGGTTCCGAAGACGCAGAGATCACGCTGCAGGTACGCGGCCCCGGCGACGTGGCGGCGCTCGACACCCGCCAGATCATCAGACGATTCCCGACCCCTGGAACAGCCAACGCCGAGCCGGGAGATCTGGCGCACATCGAATTCGACGCACCGGATCTCCCGTGGCAGTTCACCCCCGCCGGACCCGATGCGAACAAACATCTTCCGCCATGGCTGCGCCTGGTGGTAGTGGACGCCGCACTGTCCAGGATCGAACCCGCGACCGCGAAACGCCTTGCGGTACTGCACACCCCGCGCGCCGAGCTGCCGCCGCCTGAGGATGCCTGGGCGTGGGCGCACGCGCAGGTGCTCGGCAAGTCCACCGGCGACCCGAGTGTCGCCGCCCGCCTGGCGCCCGCGACACCGCTGGCCAATCTATCCCGGCTCATCGCCGGACGGCAGCTGCCCGCATACCGGGACTGGATCGCCTGTGTCGTACCGACTTTCCTCGCCGGCGTGCAGGCCGGATTCGGCCCGGTCGTGACCGAGACGAAGCTCACGTACGCGTGGGGCGCCGGTGCCGGTGAGGTCATGCTGCCGGTCTACGACCACTGGACCTTTTCGACGGGCCCGGCCGGTTCCTTCGAACTCCTCGCCGAACGCCTGTGGCCGGTGCGGGCGACCGGCCCGGTCGGGCAACGCACGGTAGACGCGGCACATCCGGGAAATGGCATCGCGCGAGTACCAGTCGGCGGCACCGGGCGTCTACGCAAGGTGCGCGGAGCCCTCACCCGCCCGGACGACAACGGCGCCGATGACCATTGGCCCGCCGCGACGACCGAAGCGCTGCGCACCCAGCTCGAGGCGCCCAACGCCCAACGGTATGGCGCGGAAGCAGACCCATCCATCGGGCCGCCGATCTACGCGGGCGCACACACCGCGACCGGACGTGTTCCCGATGGCCCCGCCCAATGGTTCCGCGATCTCAATATCGATCCCGCCGCCCGCATCGTGGCCGGCCTCGGTACCCGGGTCGTACAGATGGATCAGGAATCGCTGATGGCCAGCGCCTGGGCACAGGTGGAGGGCGTCGAGAACACCAATCGCGCGCTGCGCCTGTCTCAGCTGAGCCGCTATGTCGCCGAGTCCCTTCATCGCCGCCACCTCGCCCGGATGCATCCGGCCGATCTGCTCGCTGTCACCGACCGTGTCGCGACGCGCGTTCTCGCCGCCCCGGCGCAGACGTTGCGGGCTCGAGTCGACACGTCCGTGCTGCCGATCGCGGCGACGGCGGGAACACTACGCAGACTGGCCGCCCCGCGCGCCCGCTACACCCGCTTCACCGTTCCCGCCGCCGAGGAGAAGATCGGCGCCGCGCGGAGCCGGGTCGTACGAGCACTGCTCACCGATGCCGTTGGGAATTCTCGCAGCTGGGTGCGCACCTACACCGATCCCGATGCGATCACCGACTTCGACACCGCGGGTTCGGCTCTGATTCCCGCCGACCTGCGTCCGACGATCGCCGCGTTAGCCGCCGCCCTGCGGGAACCCCCTGCCCTGGATGCGCTGGCGCAGGCCGTCGCCGACAGCACCCTGCGAGAGCGTCTCGCGCAGGCAACCCCGGCACGCACCATTCGCGCCGCACTGCTGGATGCCCTGTTGACGGCCGTGCCGACCCCAGCCGACATCGACCGGGACCGAACGGTCGCACAGGATCTGCCCGGCCTGGTCGCACAGATCGAGGCGATCGTGCAGGTCGGCAAACGCACGCACGTGACCCACTGGACAGTCCGCGGATCCAGCGTCACACCATTCGGCTTGGTAACCCACGGCCACGACATGGTCGAGATCACCATCGACGATGTCGGACGCATCCTCGACTTGATCGCCGACTGGGCGCACACGGCCGGTGTCTCCACCGATGTCAACGCCGACGCCACGCTCATCACAACACTGCTGCAGGCCGAGGGCGCGAACCCTGACCGGGTTGCGGTCGACTTCAGCACGCTGACCGGGGTTTTCGTTCGGCCTCTCGGCCCACGCGATATCGCTCGCGCGCCCTTCGCCGTCGGGCAGACTCCGCTGCTGACGGCGCTGCAGCCGCGCATTGCCCTGACCCGCCGGGTGCTGGCCCGACTACCCGCACGCGATACCTGGCCACACTGGTTGCCACAGGACTGGTTCGACGACCAGCGCATCGAATCCGTACTCGCGGCACCGCGTTTCAACCACCCGATGTACGAGGCCCTGGACCGCTACGACCGGGAATGGCTGATGCCCGGCGTCGGCACCATGACACCACACGAAATGGTGACCCTGTTGAAGACCAACGCCCGGTTCGCGGAGGCGTTCCTGATCGGGCTGAACCATGAATTCGCCCGCGAACTGGTGTGGCGCGGCTATCCCACCGACGGGCGGGCCACCTCGTTCTTCTCCTTCTGGACCCCGGCGATGGAGCTGACGCGGCCGGTACACGCACTCGGCAACCAAGCCCTCGGCAGACATATCGACCCGAAACTGGATGGGGCGATTGTGCTGCTGGTCCGGGGCGAGTTGATCCGCCGGTACCCGGATGTCTTGGCGCACGCGGTAACGCAGCCGGTGACCGAGGATCCGCCGAAGTCGTTCGCGCGGACCCCGGCGCCGAGCCTGTTCCGGCTGCGGCTCGCACCGGATCTGCTGCTCGTCGGCTTCGACCTGCGCGCGACCGATGTCGCGACGCCGGCGGCAGGAAAGGCGGGGGCTTGGTGGTTCACACTCAGCGAGCATGTGGGCGAACCGCGCTTCGGCCTCGACGAAGTGGATTCGCCCGCCGATCGCAACCCGCCGGGTTCCGTCGTCGCCCGCGACGAGCTGCAGTGGGGAGATCTGCCGCAGCTCGACGGCGGATTCCTCAGCACCGCAGCGCCTTTGGTGACACTCGCGGGCAATATCCCGTATCGCGCCGACTCGGCGTTCCTCGGCTGGCTGCTGTTCCAGCAACCGGCACGGGTCGCGTTCGCGGCCGCCGAGATGATGGAAAGGATGCGCTGATGGCCGACGATCATTGGGGCGCTGCCGATCCCACGGTGCCGGTGCTGTTGCTCCCGGTGCGGATCGAGACGCGATCCACGGCGGATAGGGCGGCGCTGCGCGTGCGCATCTATCCCGACGACATCCACGCCCGCGCCGGGGAAGCCGATGTACGCACCGCACTGCTGCCCGACTGTTTCCGGGTGGTCGCGGTCCAGGGCGATGCGCGATCGACCAAGGTGGGCGAGCCGATCGATCCGCGCGGTGTCGCGCTCGGTCCGGGATCGGCACCGGAGAATCTCGGCGCCCTCGTCGACGGGCTGCGCGGCGCACCGGGCGTGGCACCGGACCCGGAACTGGCCTGGCTCACCGAATACAAGGCGGCCGAGGATGCGGGCATGGCGGTCACCGTCAGGCTGGAGAAGCCGGATGTCCGGGTCGATCGCCTCTTTGTCCTCGGCATCCGAACCGGTGTCGACCCGGCCGATGCCGCGGCACAGTTCGGTGCGCTCATCCGAGCCCACGCCGAACACGACGGCGCGGGCTTCGTACCCGCTGGCACCGCGACGAACAACACCGCGTCGGCACGCTCAGCATGGAGTCGCCCACTCGTACCGACCAACCCGTCGCATACTCCCCGGCCCGCGGCGGTCGCCGGATCCAATGCCGAAGTGCTTGCCGCCGCATTCGATCTCGATCCGACGCTGCTGACCGATCTCGATCATGCGCAAGACACCGACCAGCTCTCGGCCGCCGCGTTCGCCACCGCGCTCTGGCCGGTGACGTGGGAGACCGCGCTGGAGAAGTTGCTCGCACCGACCGCAAAGGGCGCTGTCATCTCCGCACGCGCTCGGCGGGAGTTGCGCGAGCACGCGCTCGAGTCGGTCCGGGGCCGCGGCCCACTGCCGACGCTGCGAATCGGCAAGCAGCCCTATGGGATTCTGCCGGTGTCCGCGTCGAATCGGTGGCGGCCCAAAGGATCCGGCACAGTCGAAGGCCCGCTCGCCCGGTTCCTCGCGCGAATCCGCCCGCTGTGGTCGGCGGGCGCCGCCAAGGTTCCCACCATAGCCAGTGGCGACCTGGAACGCGATCTGCCATTGATCCTCGGACAGTCGGCCGTCTCCCGCGCACTGCGCGTGCGCAGCGTACTCGACGCCACCACCGCCGCAACAGTCGCCGACGCTCTCGGTACGGGCCGTAATACACTGATCCAGCAGGTGCTTTCGAACGCGCTCGCGGCAGTGACCGGGGCAGGTCCCGCAGCGCTGCGACCACCCGATCTGCTCGGGCGCACCGCGCGCATCCTCGCCCTGCCGCTCGCGCACGACACCGACCCGGCATTCTGTGCGGCGCTGCTCGCTTCCGCGCCGCTGCCCGAGGGCGCCAGCGTGCTGCAGGCACTGCTCGCACTCGCCGAGGCGCGCGCCAGGCATGAGGTCGAGCAGTTGCTCGCCCAAGAACGGTTGTGGAGGCTGCGGGGTTGGCTCAGCGACGCCACGGCTCTACTCCCCGACGAGGTCATCCAAGCGGGCACGGATGCGCTGGACCGACTCGGCGGCCATGCGTGGGACGATCCAACGCCGTTTCGAAGGGCGGCTACGGGTATCGAGCGCTCCGTCGGCGCGTTCGACATCTTGCGGCATCGTGCGCTGTTCCCGCTCGCCGCCAGTCGCCCACATTATGCCGATACGGTGCGCACGGCCGAGACGGGCGCCCGCGGCGCTGCCGAAGCCGCCCGCGCCGGACAGCGCCTTGCCGAACTGCGCACCGCGATCGCCCGGATCCGCACGATCACCGACACGCCGACGCGGGCGCTACTGCTGTCGGAAACCCTGGACTGCGCCTCTCACCGACTCGATGCCTGGCGAACATCCGTGGTGACCAACCGGTTGACGACGGCTCGGAAAGCGGGTGTGCGTGGACTCGCCGTCGGCGCGTACGGCTGGGTGGAGAACATCGAGATCGCACCGCCGCACCCAGTGCACGATCCGGTGGCCGGCGTCGACGCGACGGTTTTCGATGCGTGCCGCGACGGCGGATACATCGTGGCGCCCAGCCCGGCGCATGCGGCGACGGCGGCGGTGTTGCGTGGGGCGCGGTTGACCCACGATCCGGGCGATACGGGCGACGCCGCGCTCGATATCGATCTATCCAGCACCCGGGTACGTGCCGCGCTGGGGGTGCTGGACGGGGTCCGGGCCGGCCAGCCGCTCGGCGCACTACTCGGATACCGTTTGGAACGCTGGCTGCACGACACAGTGGCCGCCGGGCACCGGCTCGACCGGTTCATCTACTGCTTGCGCTCTCTGGCGCCGATCGTGACAGCGAAATCCACCGATCGGGCGGTTGGCGCGGTGCCGACAACCCTGGAGTCGATCGCCGCGGCGGAAGTGGTCGACGGCGTGCGGCTGCTGGAAATCCAGCGCGCCGACCCGACATTGATCACCGCCCGACTCGGGCAACCTCCGGCGGCCTACGCCGCGTATCTGGAGAAGTGGCCCGCGCCGACCGACGACGAGGTGACCGCCGTGCTCGCGGCGATCAAACGACTCGATCGCCTGCACGACGCGGTCGCCGATCTCCTGCTCGCGGAGTCGGTGCATCAGTTGGTGCTCGGTTCGCCCGCGCGATCTGCCGCCGCGATGGACGCGCTCGCGGGCGACGGTCTGCCACCCGAACCCGAGGTGATCCGCACCCCGCGCTCAGGGGTGGCCCTCTCGCACCGGGTTGTCGTGCTGCTGCCACCGCCTGCACCCGCAGTGGGATGGGCCAGCACCGCGCGCTCCGACACGCATCCGGCGCTGGCGGCCTATGCCGCCGCCGCGTTCGGCCCACCCACTCGGATCGTGTTGGCGGTAGACGAATTCGGTACGCCGACGGCGACATTCGCCGCGGCCGCGCTGTCCGCACTCGATTTGGTCGTGGCTTCCGACGGTGGGGCAGCGGATCCGGCGGCGTTCTGGGCGCTGCTGCGCCGCAGGGTGCCCGCATTCGCGACCATCGAACAGCCCATCCTGATTCGACCAGCAGGGCTGGCACCGGAGCTGCTCACGTTCGGTGAGGCCTGGGCGCTTGCGGGTTCGCTGTACGCGGCGATCACCAGTAGCAGGGCACTCACACCCACCGATCTGGTACGGGCCGGTGATGTGGGCACCGTGGCAACCCGTGTCATCGACCGCGGCGACCTGCGACAGCGGGCCAATGCCGCGGTATCTGGACTGCGGAAGGTCATCGATACCCCCGCTGAACCGCTCGCCCGCGCTGACGCCTACACCGCGTTCGGACTCGGCACCCCGATCACCGGAGCCATACCCACCGATACCGAATTGTCCGAGCATGTCGCGGCACTCACCGCGGCCGCGAACCAGCGCCACGCCACGGCCGTCGCCGCGCTCGCCGCATACGACGCCACACCCCCGGCCGCTGATACCGATGCCGTGGCCGCACTGACCGAGGTGATGTCGGTTGTGCTCGGCGACCGACTGCCGACGCTGCCAGTCTGCCTCGCCGCCGCGGATGCGTTCGCGACCGCGCTGAACAACGGGACACCAGTCGTCACGGAGGCCAGGAAGGTCACCGATGGACGCGACATCCGGCCATGGCTGACCCGGGCGGCCCGGGTACGGCCCGCGGTCGGCCGATTCGCCGAAACCATTCTGCTACGCGAAGCGTTGGGGCGGCCGGTCGCGCTGCGGACCGCGCAACTGCCCGGGGGCGGATTCGGCACATGGATCGGCCTGCCGTTCAGCACTGCGGCCGCGCCCGAGCAGCCGGTGACCGGCTGGGTCGTCGAGGTGCCTGCCGGACTCGCTGCCACGGGAACCATCAGCGGCATGATGGTCGACGAATGGGCCGAGGTAGTGCCGTTGCGGCGACCGGTCCGCGATCCCGTGGACGGAACGCCGACGGGTGAGCTCCGCGAAATCGGCACCGCCGGAATCGCTGTCAATGCCAACGGACCGAATGCGCGTGCACCGCAGGCACTCTTGCTCGCGGTTAATCCGACCACCGAGCCGTGGACACCGCAGACCGTCGTCGACGTGCTCGACGACACGCTCGCCTCCGCCCGGGAACGCGCGGTCACCCTGGAACGACTCCCACTTGCCGCTCGGCTACTCCCCGCGACCTATGTGCAGGACTGGTCGCTGCAGGGTGAGCCCGTGCTCGATCTGCGGGCCATTATGGCGGATCCGGCCGTCCGCGCGGCGATCCTCACCCACGTGGCGGAGAAGGAGTAGCGCGATGGCCAGACCGATCACCATGCGCCCGTGGAACGCGGCCTTGTCGGCGACTCTGCTGCAACCGCCTTCGTGGACCAGGCTCGAACCGCAGTCGCTGTCCGGCGATCCCGGTCCCGGGCTCGCGGCACCGGTACACGATCCGCTCTGGCTGCTCACCCGGCAGTGGCAGTTCGGCGAATTCGTGGGCGAGGATGCGGGGACACCGCTCAGCGTCCAGATCGAAGCCACCGCCGCGCCGATAACACGGTGGCGGCCGGGCGACTGGACCGCACCGGAACCGCAAGCGGCCCAAGATTTCCCAGCGAATGTCTCACTCGAGCAACTCGTCACCCGGGAATCGAGCGCACGTCCGCCGGGGTTGCGGTTACGTGCCGAGGCCGGCGCGGCACTGCTGGCGGCACTGCGCGAAGCGGACCTGCACACCGCGGCTGCCGCGGTGCTGCGGGAAACACCGCTGATCGAAACTCCGCCGCCGGGGTCACGGTGGTCGGCGCCCGCGCTGGTACTTGCCGGGCGCGCGGTCGACGCCGAACGCGTCCGTGCCGCATGCGAATCGGCCGGACCCGGCGCACTGCCCGCATGGCTGGACGGCCCGGACCGCGCCGAGATCGCGATGGTGCTGAGCCGATGGCTCGACTGGTATCACGGCGAGATGGCACCTCCGATCGAGGCCGATTCCTGGGTGGGCCCGCGGCTCGAGCACCGATTCAGTATCGGTGTAGCCGAATCCGATGGCTCGCTGACGCTGCGGGCCGCGGAGGTGGGCAGCGGTGAACTGGACTGGTGGTCATTCGACCTCGGCCCCGACGGGCCCGCCACCGGCCCCGACGCGCCCGAACATCTGACCCACCGCGCACTGGCTACCCCACTGCGCTACGCGGGTATGCCCGCCGACCGCTTCTGGGAATTCGAGGACGCACGCGTCGATTTCGGCGCACTGGAAAGTCAGCCGCACGATCTCGCTCGGCTACTCGTCGCCGAATGTGCGCTGATCTACGGCTGCGACTGGCTCGTGCTACCGCTCGATGTGCCGACCGGCTCGGTGGTGACCATCGAATCCGTCACCTACCGAACGACATTCGGCGAAACCTACCTGGCCGGCCGCCACGTGGACCGGCCTGTCCCGACCGAACCGTGGCGCATGTTCACCCTCACCGCCGAACCCGCCGCATGGGAGAACCGACAAACGACGAGCGACGCCCGCTCTGCGCTGGTCGTCCCGCCCGCAGTGGTCGGCCGACTCGAAGGTCCGGCGGTGGAGGAGGTCGCATTCCTGCGCGACGAGGTGACCAACCTGGTGTGGGCGGTCGAACGGATCGTCGAGGACCGGGCCGGCGAACCGTTCACCCGCGATACCCGCCAGCACGGCACGCAGGATGACCCGGTCGATCGCGTGCCCGACGCCGAACTCGACTACCTGCTCCAGACTTCGATCCCGGAGACCTGGATCCCCTACCTGCCGCGGATCGCAGGCTCCGTCGGAAAACCGGTACGCCTCGAACTCCGTCGCGGCGCCCTGCGCCGCTTCGGTCACGACGATCCGCCGTCGGGAACCCCCGTCGTCGGACTCGGCCGGCTACTCACCGGACCCGAACACGCCGTGCTCGAAGACGCCGAGGTGCCACGAGAAGGCATTGTGGTGCGACGCATCCCAACCATGGCCCGCCTGCGTGACGGCTCCTACGCGCTCTGGACCGCTCGCCGCATCGCCGTCGGCCGCGGCGAAGGACACAGCGGACTCGCCTTCGATTCGACTCTGCCCCGGCACCCAGCCTGAACCGCGACGACAGTCGCAAGAACGTTCAGCGAGGCCGGGCCGCGGTGGCGGTGTTTCGCAGCAGCGGCTATTCGACGGTCCTCTCCAGCGACGGGGGGCTCGCACTGATTCATAGCGGACCCACGGCTTTCACGAAACGCTCATCGGTGGCGCAGTAGGTCGAGAAGCTTGCGGTGGGCGTGGGCGATCCCGGACGGGGTGTAATGGGCGACCACCACACCCTGGTCCGCGGCGCGACCGTCGAGGTGAGCACGCAGATAGTTGTATTCGGCGGGCAGGAAATAGGTCGGGGTGTCCAGGGTGCGGACCGCGTAGTTCAGGGCGGACTGATCCTCGATCGGAAGCGGCCGCGCGTTGTCGCGCCACAGCTTTGTCGCGAGATCGAACACGGGGTGATGGGCGCGGCGATTCACGATGAACATGCCGGAGTTGAAGTACGTAGGCCGCGGGATATCAGCGTCGTAGTCCGGGTAGAGCTCGATGAACTGGTCGCGGACACAGATGAACTCGGCACGGTCCGTCAGTGCGGCGGGCCGCCACTCGCGCAGCACGACCGCGTCGGCGTCCAGATAGCAGATGTGATCGGCGGCCACGAGATCGAACAGCGACAGTTTGGCGTATCCGGGGAAGGCCTCGGGCGGGAAGTTCGGTGGCGGATGTTCGATGACAACGAATTCCAGCCCCGTCATGCGCTCTGCCCGGGCGGCGCTCAGCCGCGCGGTTTCGCGATAGGCGCCGAGTCCGAGCATCACTCCGATCATAGGTCAAAGATAGTGCGCTGCAAGGGAACACCGGTACCGTTGCACCATGAGCGAACTCTTGCGTTTCCATACCGGCGACGGTGGCGTGATCGTGGTCGAGGGTGATCCGTCCGATGCCGGTGTGCAGCGGGTCGGTCGCGGTGGTGTGGTGGAGGTGAATCGCCGCTTCGAGGATGCGCTTGCTGACGTCCAGCGGGCCGCGGCGGCCGCATTGGCGGTGTTCCGGGACGGAAGCCTGAAGCCGGACGCGGTCGATCTGGAGTTCGGTATCAAGCTCAACGCCGAGGCCGGCGCGGTGATCGCAAAGACATCGGTCGAGGGCCATCTGACGGTGAAGCTTTCGTGGAAGCCGGGGGCATGAGGCTCACTCTTCGCACAACGTGAGTATGTGTACGGCGCCCGCCGCCTCACCACACGCCACACCACCGTCGGGCAAGGGCGCGATCGCGGTGATGCGGCCGTCGCCGGTGAAACAGGCCACTTCGATTCCGGATTCGAGGTCGTAGACAGCCAGCAGGTCACCGGCGCCAACCGCTATGCGCTGCCCCCCGTGCAGCGCTGCGATGGCGCGCACGGGTGCACCGAGTTCGGCGAGCACGCCGATTCGCGCTCCGTCGGTAAGTCGCCACAACCGGATCGCACCGTCGCCGCCACCGGTCACGACCCGGTCCCCGATGATCAGAATGCCGGTCAGCAGCGAATCGTGCGCCTGCTGCTCCCAAACCAGTTCCGGGGATCCGAGTCGCCAAGCCGACAGCACCCCGGAGACGCAGCCGGACAGGACCTGGTCGACGGCCGTCGCCAGGCTGATGATCGGGCCGCCCTGTCCTCGATAGGTCTGGATCTGTTGGTGGGTAGTGACGTCCCACACGCTGACTTGCCCCCGGATGCCGCCGACCATGACGTGGCGCCTACCAGCTTCGACCACCAGCATTCGTGGTGGCTCCGCGAGCTCGGCGTCGATCGCTCCCGGGTCGAGGTCCCAGATCGAATTGGCGGGGCCGAAGAACCGCATCGCGGTGGTCGACGCCACCACCAGGCATCCGTCCAGGGCGACGGCTCCCCGCACCGCGTCGCAGGCGACCGCACGGCGCACCACCTGCCCGGGGACGGGTTCGCCCATCGCATCCGACCGTATCTCCGAGCCGATGTCGGCCTGATTCGACATACTGCCCAAGGCCTCACCGGGCAGTACCATCGCGGCACCCAGCTGGTCCAACACCATCCACCCGAGATTCGCCACCTCGACGACGGCGACCGCGGTGGCCGTCATCGACACAGTTGTTGATCGCCGTCCGGTCGCCGTGTCCCAGACCGAGACCGATCCGTCATCCGCAGCGGCCACAACCGTGCGGTCATCTACCGCGGTAATCGCTCCGATCCACGCGGCGTGCATCGGAGCGCCACGCTGAGTCGGCGAAGCGGTCACATCCCACACCCGCAAAGTGGATTCGTTCGCGGCAGACACCAGACGTGTTCCGTCGGAGCTGAATGCGGCGACTGCGATCCACCCCGTATGGCCACGCAGCGTCCGCGCCGATTCATCCCCGATCCGGCGATCGCGCAACCGCAGGATGCCATCGTCGGCGCCCGACAGCACGTGATATCCATCCGGAGCCACCGCCACCATCTCGACCCACCCGGTGTGCAGGCCGACTTCGACTGCGGGGGAGCCAGTTTCGAGATCCAGCAATAGCACCTCCCCCGACGCACAGCCGACCACCGCATGCCCGCCGTCGGGTGTCGCCGCGACGGACCACACCTGCCCACGGCCGGGATCCCGGTCGATCCACACGACCGATCCGTGACGGTGATCCCAGCAGTACACGGTGCCGTCGTCGCCCGCGAACAGCGCGTGCCGATCAGTCAACGCCATCGCGCGCGACTGCACACCGCGCTGACCGGTGTCGAAACACCATGTCTGCGTGCCGGTTCCGAGATCCCAGATCCGCAGCGTGCCGTCCTCGGACTTCGACGCGATCGTCCGTCCGCCACGCGCCGCGAGCACGGTGTACGCGATACCTGTATGTCCGTGCAGCACCCCGGCCTCCCGGCCGGCGGCCCAATCCCATACGCGCACCGTTGTATCGACCGATGCCGACACCAGCAGTGTGCTGCCTGGAACGAGCGCGATCGACCACACCGCGGCCTGATGACCACGCAGCACATGCCGGGTACTCCCGTCGGCGAGGTCCCACACGCGAATGGTGCCGTCGGCAGATCCGGACATCGCATAGCGGCCGTCGACGGATACCGCAAGCTTCCACACACCACCCGAATGCCCGTGCAGCACATACCTTTCACGGCCGTCGTCCGCCAGATCCCAGACGCGCACCGTGCCATCCCAGCCGCCGGACAGCGCATACCGATCATCGGGTGTGAGCACGACATCACGGATCGGACTCGTATGCCCGACCAGCATGAACAGCAGGGGCCCGCCCGGGTCCGTCAGACTTGCGGCTCGCGGTCGAAGCCAGGGTTCGCCGCGCCAGCCGCCCGCTGCGGCAACGAGACCCTGAACTTGGGGCCACTCCGACTCGCCGAGACGTCCGACCAGCTGGGCGGGCAGCTGCCCCCTACCGCGAGCCAGCGCATGGCTGCTCAGCCGCAACGCGTCGCCGACAACCGCGACCGGATCCGACTGCGGCAGTAACCGATAGGCGGCGATCAGCTCCGTCGCGTCGGTGGCCCACAGCATCCTCTGCAACCACGCCAGGTGCGACAGCAGCGCGCGCAACTCTTCGCCCGCGCCTGCCGCGGCAAGGTGATGCGGCAAGTTGCGATAGAAGTAACCGTCATCCGGACCATGCTGCCAACCGTCCGGCGCCTGCTCCCGATATGCCTCGACCAATCGCCGATGCAGCTGCGCCAGATCTGAAACCTGGTGGCGCACATAGTCCATTTGCAGATCGTGCATCCCGAAACGGCCGCCGCTACCGAGATGGATCAGCGATCGGTCGGCGAGGCGGTCGAGCAGCTCCGCCACGTCCAGTTCGTCGAATCCAGCGTGCTGCCAAAGCGCCTGTGCCGCACTGACGGTCGGATTCCTGCCGTCGAATACCGCGAGTTCGAGATAGCGGGCGCGATCGACAGGATCAAGGGTGTCGACGCTAACGCTGATTGCGCGCAAAAGATCTGGGTATGGATAGTTGCTGAACGGTTGGGCGATCTTGGCGAGATCGGCCTGGCGCAATCGGCGCAGCACTCTGGGCCAGCGCTCCGGGCGGCCAGCGATCATGGCGCCCGCCATCGCCATCGCCAGCGCCAGATAGCCACATTCGGCCGCGATCTCCAACGCCTCCCGCGGTAGTGCCTCCACCGCGAGCCGCGCCCACCGGGCCAATAGCACCAGCGATTCCTGGATGCTCAGCCCGGTCACCTCGAAGCAGGTCGCGCCCACCGATCGCACGATGGCGGTATCCCGGGTGGTGAACAATAGCCGTCCCGGCGCCTCGACTACCTCGAGATCGCCGAGATCCTGTGCCGCCCAGACATTGTCGACGACCAGCAGACAACGCCGGCCCGCCAGCAACTGTGTGAGCAGCGCCTTACCCTGCTGAGCGTCGGCGAAGACCACACCCTGCTGCCCGAAGGCGGCCGCCACCTGCGCTTGTCTGGTCGGCATAACCGGATTCGGGCCCAACTCCACCCACACTATGCCATCCGGAAAAGCCGCCCGTACCCGCTCGTCACGGCAAACGGACGCTGCGAGAACAGATTTCCCGACACCGCCCATGCCTACCGCGGCGATCCGTGCGCCGTCCTCAATCGGCGCCAGTAGCGCGGCGCGGATCTCCGATGCCCCGGACCGCATGACGAACTGAGTGGGTAAGGTCGGCACATTGGACAGCAGACCCATCGTCGGCCGGGCCGACCCGAGTTCGACGCCGAATTGCGCCACTACGGGAGCGATGAGCGCCGCGGGCAGCATGAAGCCGATCTTGCGGGCCGCGGCACGGTCGCGAGCAACCACCATGCCGACCACACCATCGGCCAGGTCGTCGCACACCGCGCCACCGCTGAAGCCGCCTTCGATCGCCGAACCGGGTACCTTGACATCCTCGAGCTGATACCAGCCACCACCCACCCGATCCCTGATCACCCCGGTCGCCCACAGCCCTTCGTCATGGCCCTCCGGGAATCCGTAGACGCGAAAGGGATGCCCCCACAACGTCGTCGAATCCGAGTCCAGCAGGCGGATCGGGACGGTGGGCGGGGCGCTCGCAAGCAGCAATACCGCGATATCACCGGTTTGTACCGCATCGACCGGCGACCAGGCCACCACCGTCGCCTCGATCGGGTCACCGCCGGGTACCTGCGTGAACTCCACCAGTACCTGTTCGGTCGGCACCGCATCGGCCGCAGCATCTGCTCCGGTGGCATCGCCGATGACATGGGCGCAGGTCAGTACGTGCTGCTCGGTGATGAGGAATCCGGCGCCGTAGGTCGTACCATCGGCAGACTGAATCGCGACCAACGCGCGCCGCCACTCAGGCGTAGGCATTCCACTGCTCCCCATTCACCTCACACCGTCCGGTGCGCAACTCGCCCGCCGCCGTGCGGACGAACAGTTCCAGCCGATCCGGTCGACTCGCACACACCGCAGGGCGGCCGACCGAGCCGATTCCATCGTCGAGCACGCGCTGGCGTGCCGAGGAACCGCCCGTCTCGGTGGTGAGCCAGCCGACCGTCCCCTCGGGCACACCGAAGAACACATCGACGCGGCGGGGCCGCGCCGAGACCGCCACGGGATCCGAGGCCACCGTGGGCCCAGTCAGTACGCGGTTACCCAGACCCGTCGGCCAGTCGGGCCCGGGTTCGAACTGGACAAGCCGATCCTCTTGCCGCGCAAAGGCGACCAGACGGTTCTCGACCGCACCGACGCCCCGGCACCACACCAGGGTCGGATCACCGGTACAGCGCAGCGATTCCCCGGTCGAGGGCGCGACATCGGGACCGATATCGAAGGTGGTGCGGCCGGGCAGCATCGGTGTCGAGGTCCACTCGTGTGTGCGCTCCTCGGGGACGTGATACTGCCGCCGCAACACCCCGTCGAAGCTGCCGCGCGCGACAACTTCCAGCCCATACAGGCTGGTAACCACCACGGCGGGCTGTCCGACCACAGGACGGGCCAGACTCTCCGGTCCCATCAGGCCGATCGGCTGCTGATACCAATAGTGTTCGAGCACGCCGTCCGCGCCTGTGCTGAAGACATCGAATCTGCCGCGGCTCCAACTGACGAAGCTCGCATCCGATACCGCCCCCGCGGACCGAGCCAGCCGGGGCGGCCCCCAGCGGCCGTCGAATTCGCAATGCCACAACCGCGTCTCGACATCACGGACGAACACATCCAACCGATCGGCACCCCAGGACCCGACGGTCGGGCGGCCAACGGGCGGGACGGGCAGTTCCAGCCGCTCGACGATCCTTGCCATACCGGCGGCTACGACGAGATGACAGAGCCGGTTTCGGTCATCGATCGCGACGACATCCACGCACTCCGGTGTGCGTGCGATAGCCACCGGATCGGTCACGATGCCGTCGGCGAGCACAGGGAACCTCGGTACCCGCAGCACGGCGCATTCGTCCACGACTCCTCATGATCCTATGACGCGGGCGAATGCGCTGTACCGTCGATGAATTCGAGCACACCAACCGGTTTCAGCCGATCACGGAGTTCGTGATGGTCCCCGCGCTGGTCGCGCAGAGGCCGCTCGATCGGCCATGCCGAGCAGATCGCTTTCGCACGCCGTTTCGGAAAGGTCACACCGGCGCATCCGTACGAGGAGAGCACGCCGGAGGGGTTCCCGGAGATCCTGCCCAACCTCCCATCTGCGCGCCGCTGAAATCAAGGGCTCCGATTCGAGTCACGCACGGCTCGCGACCGCCGAAAGTTCGTTTGGCACAGGAACGGCCGCCGCGCCCGACGCGTGGGCGGTCTGCCCGAAAAGACCTTGCCCCAGTGATGAATACGCGTGCACTCTGGTTCGGTGCAGAAACTGTTGGTGGCGTTGTTCGCGATCATGGTCGGATTCGGGATCATTGGCTGCAAGCCGGGAGAAGCGACCGATGTGGCCAAAGATGTCACCTGTCAGATGGTGGTACCCGTTGTGGAGGCCGTCGCGACGAAGCTGCGGGCGGGGGCGACGGTCACCGCAGCGCTGATCGTGGCCGCCACCGGGATCGTGTTGAGCGAAGCCTGCACCTTGCTGCTCGACCAGTTGGGCGCGGCTCCGGACAAGGAACACGATGTGGTCCTGGAGAATGGAAAGGGTGGGGAACCTGCCAAGGTCAGCGGAAAGACCTTCATCAGCGTGACCGACAAGTGGTGCAACACAACTGGTGGCTGCACTGGTTACGACCGCTGCCCCACCGGCTGGACGTGCCTGTTCACCGGAAGTGAAGGCACCGGAAAAATGTCGTTGTTCACCATCGGTTCGCACGACCTGTCCGAGCAGCACATCGATGCCGCCACGATCTCGGTGTTCAATCGAGCTGAAAAGATCGCCACACTGTATGCCGCTCATGACTACCACGGCGACACCTACACCGTCGCGAAGTCAGCGAAGGGCGACCTGCCAAGCGAGTGGCGAGGGAAAGCGCGGTCGATCGTTGTCGGGGCATCCAAGACGTCGACCCAAACCACGACCGTCACAACTGTACCGCCGACAGGCTCGATGACAACGAGGCCACCGATCAGCCGCACGACCTCGATCACGCCGTCGTCCGGTGCCTCGACCACTCACTAAACCCCGGCCCGCAAGAGCGCCATCGATCCGGCCGCCGGCGAACGACGCAACGTCACAGGCCGCCACACAGCCGGAGACCACGTCGCCTTCCCTTCCAACGGCACCTTGCTTTCCAGCGCGAAACCGCGACGGAATGATGCGCATCTCGCTTCTGTAATCCCACAGCCCCAAAGCCACAACATGTTTGGGCACAACGTCGCTCTATTGCCAGATGGCACGTTGCTGGCGAGCGGCGCCGGTTCGGGGCTGCGACGCACTCGGTACTCGCGGACCGGTGGTACAGCAGCTGCAGCGGGTGATCGCCCAGAGCGCGACGGCGCGGACTGCCGCGTCATTGTGGGCTGTGTCATCGTCCGCTGCCGTGAAACCTGCGGATTCCAACACACTCCATGCGGATCGACACCATCGGCGCTCGCCATGGTTTTCGTACCAAGTCCAGCCGAGCTCGTCCAGGACAGGTTCAATCTGTTCAAAGGAAGCGGTAGTGGTTTCCAATATCCCCTCCTATTCGATTTGGTTCACATCGTTGCACGACGGTCGGACACCCGCGTTGTTTGCCCCGCGCTGCTGGGTCAGAAATCGTTGTGGGAGCGCGAATAACGGCCGAGCTTCCGGTTTCGGACACGCCTACCGACGGGGGTGAGCACTGTCTTCTCGACGTGCCCGGACTGCCGACCGGGACGGGTGCGGGCGCAGGTGCAACGTTGATCTGCAGCCTCCAGATGCGGGAGCAAGACCGTGAACGGTCCGAGATCAAGAACACCGGCAACACGATCGATCATCAAGCGCCCGTTTGTATTCCGAGCCGAGTCGAGCACGCAGGCCGTGCCGGATGCTGGTTTCGGCATGCCGACAACGACGTCGACAGAACGTCGCCGACCTCGAAACATGTCCATCGGTTGGGTGCCGGGGGTGACTGTTACGTCGTCGCCTTAATTCGGGTTACGCGATCGGGGCCCGCGGAGTTCCCGCCTGCTTGCTACCTGTGGCCCGTGCGGTCGGGGTGGTCTCGGGCGAGCGAGGAAGGACGACCGCGAGGACGAGGAGGATGAATCCGATGATGACCACCGTCGTGCGGATATCGTGCAGCAGATCCCAGAGGCGCAGTCGCGACAGATAGTCGGTCGGCGGAGCTGCCGGATCCCAGCTTCTGATCTCGTCGTTGATCGGGACGTTACCGAACATGGTCACGAGGAAACACGCAACTATCGATAAGCCCGCGGCGGCGGCACACAACCGCGCGTTCCTATCCCGGGTCAGCACCGCGAGCGCGATCGACAGCAGCAGGGCGATCACCATTCCCCACGGCATCCACGGCGAGTTGTGGGGAATGAACTCCGCCCGAAAGGCGAGGTGGACATCAGGTGGCACAGCATAGAAAGTCCGTCGGACCACAAGCGATCCGTAACCGAACGCCCCGGCCAGAAGTCCTGTGCACAAGAGCGACAGCACTGCGATCAGTCGAACAGCCACGACATAGATCCTTCCGACGGCAACGGCTGGGCGTCACCCATAATCTGCTAGAGTGTCGACTATTCGATATAGTCTTATATAGCCAACAATGCCGAGTCTGATCCTGAGGATGCGGAATGTCAACATCTCGTGAGTACCGATCACCGATGCGTCAGAGGCAGGCGGCCGAGACCAAGGACCGCATCGTCGCGGCTGCGCGCCAGCTGATGACCGAGCGTGGGTTCGACGGAACCACGATCGCTCAGATCGCCAGCATCGCAGGGACTTCAGCCCCGACCGTCTACGCGGCATTCGGTTCGAAGAGGGGGATTCTGGTCGAGTTGATGAACCGCGCACGCTTCGGCGCCGCCTACCAGGACCTGGTGCGAGACTCGGGGGCCACTGATCCGGTCGAGCGGCTTCGGAAAGTCGCGGCGATCACCCGCAGAATCTACGACGGCGAAAGCGCAGAAGCGCAGCTACTGCACGGAGTCGGCGCAGTGGCACCAGATCTGGCAGCGCTGGGCCAAGAGCAGGAGACCACACGTTATGACTCGCAGGCGCGGGCAGTCGAAGCGTTGTCGGCGTCCGGCAAGCTTCGACCCGACTTGAGCGTGGAGGCGGTTCGCGACATTCTCTGGACGCTGACCTCCCGGGACACCTACCGGATGCTGGTCGCCGTTCGTGGCTGGTCATCCGAAGCATACGAGGCGTGGCTGGCAGACCTCTTGGTAAGCGCATTACTCGCGGACTGAAGTAGCCGAACTCATTTCCATTGAGCGTTCGGCGAGCACGTCGGTGCCAGCACCTTGATACCCCGGTCGGCATCCGATCGAAGCAGGCCTTTGGTGTCTGGTCCTCATCATGGACCGGCGGTGTGCCGTGGGCACGGTGACTCCTGCGGGTCACGCGGCTTGGGGCAGGTCCAGCCGAGGGTTTGCTCGAGCATGCGGCAGATATGCTCGATGTCGAACGGCGAAGAAACGCCTGCCACAACTGATCGACCTCACCGGCATCGAGATCGACATGGGAATGCCACAGCCACACCGGTTTCGGGCTCGCACGCTGGGCAGGCGGGCGACGTCGAGCCGACACCCGCGATTCGGCAACCGCTGCCGCATGAATATCCCAGCACGATGCGGCTTTCGACGAGACGGTCGACTTGCCGATCAAGGGGGATCGTGGTCACGCGGTCAGGACGATTTTGCCTTGCACGTTGCCTTGTTCTACCAGTTCGTGTGCCTTGGCGGCGTTTTCGAATGGCATTGTCTGCTGCACGTAGGGATGCAGCTTGCCGGACTCGACCAGCTGAGTGAGCGCCTCGAGCCCGACGACGTCGGGTTCGACGGAGATCCCGGCGAATCGAACACCGGCTGCCGCGGCCAGTTTCGGTAGGGCAGTGCTGGCCTTCTCCACCGCGGTCACGAGGATGCCGCCCTTGCGTAGGGTCGACAGCGAGCGTTCGGCTGTGCCATCGCCGATGGTCTCGAGTACGACGTCGACATCGCGCACCACATCGACGAAATCGGTGGTGCGATAGTCGATCAGCTTGTCGGCGCCCAATCCGCGCAGGAACTCGTGTTTGCCTGCGCTGGCGGTTCCGATCACGTAGGCGCCGCGGGCCTTGGCGATCTGAACGGCCAGGTGGCCTACTCCCCCACCGGCTCCGTGGATCAGAACCCGCTGTCCCGCTTGCAGTTCCGCGATATCGACCAGCATCTGCCAGGCGGTGAGCCCGGCCAACGGGAGCGCGGCGGCCTCAGCATGGGTCAGACCGCTCGGTTTGCGCACCAGCTGCCGCGAGGGAGCGACCACGTACTCTGCGTATCCACTTGCCGCCTTGGGGAAATACGGCATCCCGTACACCTCGTCACCCACCCGGAACCGGTTGACGCCGGGATCGACTTCTTCCACGACGCCGGACAGGTCCCAGCCCAGGGTGAACGGTGGCTGCCCGATCAACGGGAAGGCGCCGGAACGGATGATCGGCTCCACCGGGTTGATGCTCACCGCCCGCACCCGCACCAGCACTTCGGTCGCACCCGGCACCGGCCGGGGGACCTCGGCGACCTGGAGCACCTCCGGACCTCCGAACGACTGTTGCACGATCGCGCGCATTGCCAAACCTCTTCTGTATCAAGGGCTCTTGCTTCCGGGCCCGGATTTCCCGGTCCGGAGACAATCTTGGGCGCTAAGGAACCTGTTGAACAGTACGCACTCTGATGGTATATACGCACCTCATGGGTACTACCTCTGATCTGCGATTTTATGGTGGAGCTGACGCGTATCTGGCGAAGTGTCCATCGCGCACCATTCTCGACGTCTTGGCCAACAAGTGGACGATGCTGGTGATGGGTGCGCTGGCCGAAGGGCCAGTGCGTTTCGGTCAGCTGCGGCGGCGCCTGGATGGAATCACCCAAAAGATGCTCACCCAGACATTGCGCAACCTGGAGCGCGACGGCTTGGTCACCCGCGCGCTCTATCCGACAGTGCCGCCGCGGGTCGAATACTCCGTCACCGAGCTGGGGCGCAGCGTTCTCGGGCTGCTGACCTCGATCCGGGAGTGGTCGGAGGTGAACATCAACGAGGTACTCGCCGCCCGATACGCCTACGACGAACGAGCAGAACAAGACCCCGAACCAATCATCACAGCCTCCTGAATCACCAACCGAATTGACGTCAGCAACAGGTGGATTCGAGTCGGCGAACGGCAACACGGTACGCATGGCGGAACGCCTTCAGCCACGTGTGCGGCGTGAGAAAATGCCACCGTTTCGAGATCGGCGACGGTCGTTGATCGGCGAACTCGAGATGATCGACCGCAAGATCAAAGCCGCCGCTGATCGCCCTCTCAGGGCAGATCGAATTCCCGTACCGAGCCCCTGAACTCGAATACTGCGGAGGCGGGCGCGCGGGGCAGCCGCACCGGCATGTTCACGCTGTACAGCGACGCGGCCAACGCGGACTCGCACTCCGCGGCTGCCGGGACCTTCCAGCCGACCGAGGCCCGCAACGCTCGGTACTCGACCACCGTCGGCACGCGTTCAACAATCCGCACCGATTCCCCCACCTCGGCGCGTGAAAGTTCGGACTCCTCACCCACCAGCGTCACTGCCGCTACTTCTGGAGCGAGTAGCGGGGTAACTGGGCAGTGGTGGTCCACCAGTTACCGACCGGCATCGGTGATTCGGCGCAGCCCATCGGCTCACGTCAGGTGAGCGTTGTCCGGTCGATGAGATATGGGGCCGCGACTGCGGGAGCAGGGCCTCTGGTGGTGGGCGCCGATACGGTTCACGCGGCACGGTTGTTCAGCCAGGTGCGGTAGCGGCGCAGTGCGCGACGCTGGAGCACGGTCTCTTTGAGTAGAGCGACCTTGGGATCCATCCCGGGGCGCGTGCGCCGTCCGGCGCCGAGGCGGCGAAGCTGTTGTCGCACGCGGGCCATGCTCGCGGCGGACGCGACGGCCTTGTCCTTGATCTCCACGGGTGTGAGTTCAACCTTGGCGTCAGTGTCCTGGCGCCACCTGTTCGGCAGGTCAGGGTCGACGGCCAGCGCGCTGCCCATGCCGACGAGATCGATGCCGCCGGCCAGGACCTCCTCGGCCACCGGTCGCCGGAGGACACCCCCGGTCAGCATCAGTGGCAGCGGGCTGGTCGCTGCGAGCTCTTCGGCGAGGGAGAGGAAGTAGGCCTCGCGGGCACGGGTCCGCTGGTCACTGGCTTGGCCGGTCATGGCAGGCGCCTCGTAGCTGCCTCCGGAGAGCTCGACGACGTCGACGCCGAGCGGAGCCAGCATCGCGATCACCGTCGCGGCGTCGTCGGTATCGAAGCCGCCGCGCTGGAAGTCGGCGGAGTTGAGTTTGACCGCGACGGCGAAGCTGGGAGCGACCGCGGCCCGCACCGCGCGCACGATATCGAGCAGCAGCCGGGCCCGGTTCTCCAGGCTGCCGCCCCACTGATCGGCGCGCCGGTTGGCCAGTGGCGAGAGGAACTGCGACAGCAGATAGCCGTGGGCGGCGTGGATCTCCACACCGTCGAACCCGGCCTCCTCGGCCCGACCAGCCGTCTGGGCGAAGCGCTGCACGGTTTCCTCGATCTGCCGCGGGGTCATCTCGACCGGGTCGGCGAATCGCTTGCTGTTCTTGCCGACATCGACACGGATCGCCGACGGCGTCCAGGCGACGCCGGGCATGTCCGCGCGCACCTGCCGGCCCGGATGGTTGATCTGCATCCACACCCGCGCGCCGCCGCTCTTCGCGGCGACGGCCCACCGACGGAACGGTTCCAGCGGCGACTCCGCGTCCAGGACGACGCCGCCCGGCCCGGTGAGCGCCTCGGCGTGGACCATCACGTTGCCGGTGATGATCAGCCCGACTCCGCCTCTACTCCAGCGCCGATAGAGCCGGAACAGGGACTCGTCGGGGAGTTGACCGGATGCGGCCATGTTCTCCTCCATGGCGGCCTTGGCCAGCCGGTTCGGGACCACAGAGCCGTTCGGGAGGGTGAACGGCGCGAAGACCGGCGAAGTCCGCTCCGCACCGCCGGACCTAGCAGGGGTGGGGGCTGTTGATGGCATCGCTGCTCCTGAATGCGGTAAGTTTACGTTGCTAACATGAGACTAGAAGGGGATGTAAGCGATGTCAACTTCGGCTAAGAAGAGTGGCTACCATCACGGCAACCTCAAGGCGTCGCTGCTGACGGCGGCGATGCACATGCTCGAAGTCGGCGAACCGTTCTCGCTGCGTGCCATCGCTCGCGAGGCGGGCGTCTCGCCGACCGCGCCCTATCGACACTTCGCCGACCGCGACGCCCTGGAGTCCGCGCTGGCTGTGCAGGGCTTACGTGATCTGAAGGCGGACCTGAGCGACGGACGCGAGCTCCCGGCCTCGGCGGCAGGCCTCGGTGAGCTGGCGGTCGCCTATGTCGAGTTCGCTCTGCGCCGACCGGCATTGTTTCGTCTGATGTTCGGCAACGCCTGCGACGAGGGCAACGAGGAGCGGGTCCAGGCGGCAGAGGAAATCCACGATCTCGTACAACTCGCGATGACACAGGTCTTCCCGGACGCCGACGCCCGGGCGCTGGCCTCGGCATGGTGGGCGCTGGCCCATGGGATGGCATACCTACACCTGGACGGCAAGCTCCCGGCGGAGTCGAGCCGCGAGGTGGCCGATCACGTGCGCGCCGCGTTCGCCGCAATCCTTTCCGCACGCGCACAGTAGGCCGGCACCGCCACGGAGTGCGCCCACTCACACCGGCTCAAGTGTTGACAGTGCTTACATCTCGTCCTAGCCTTCTCGATGTACGCAATGTAAACATTCAGGAGGATGACCACGCATGACCAAACGCATCTTGAACGTCGTCACCAACGTCGGCCACTACGACGACCCGTCCCATCCGACCGGTTTGTGGTTGTCCGAGCTCGCCCACGCCTGGGAGGTCTTCGAAGAGCACGGATTCGAGCAGACCATCATCAGCCCGGCGGGCGGCCCCTCTCCCCTGGAACCGCGGTCGCTGAAGTTCCCCAACTACGACAAGACCGCGAAAGCCTGGCATGCCGATCCGGCACGGATGGCGCTGCTGGAGACGACCGCCAGCCCTGACCAGATCGACTCGGCCGACTATGACGCCATCTATTTCACCGGCGGGCATGCGGTGATGTACGACTTCCCGGACAGCGAGGGCCTGCAGCGGATCACCCGGGAGATCTACGAACGCGGCGGCATCGTCTCCTCGGTCTGCCACGGCTACTGCGGGCTGCTCAATACCAGGCTCTCCGACGGTTCCTACCTTGTTGCCGGTCGCAGGGTCACCGGGTTTGCCTGGCAGGAGGAGGTCCTCATTCGCGTCGATAAGCTAGTGCCCTACAACGCCGAGGACGAGATGAAGAAACGAGGCGCCCGCTACGAGAAAGGCAAGCTGCCGTTCTTCTCCTACGCGGTGGTCGATGGCAACCTCGTGACCGGCCAGAACCCCGGATCAGCCAAGGAGACGGCGAAGAAGGTCGCCGCCCTCCTGTGACCCCTGCGCACCGGCACCCGACCTCGACGTGGATGGCCTACGCGCCACCGCGCCGGGTGGATGCCACCAGAAGCGTCCGGCAAAGCGGTGTTCGGCTCCCGGTAAAAGCGAGTCGGCGCGGAACTGACGACGGTCACCGTGTGATCCTTCGAGCCAGAGCTCGACCACCGACTACCCTCTGGCAACTCCCGTCCCCTCCAAGGTGCCTCGTCCGGAAAGATTGGTCTGGTAATGGACTGGTGGGATGATCGCGGGCCTGCCGCTGAGCCAGAGGTATTCGTCCGGCATTGCCCGAGCAGGGCCGGGCCATGACAGCCGAAGCATGGTTTGCGCCCGGAAGTGATGTGCACCTGCGGATCTGGTTGGGCGGCTTGATCTTCGACTACGCGGCCACCGCGGTGGCGGTTCGCAATGTAATCGATGATTGGAGCCGAAAGCGTTGGTTCACAATCGAATTGATCCGCGACACCATCGAGGAACGTCTACTACTGCCACGCCTGCCCTACGAACGATTGTTCCTCGGCCCATGACAAGCACGTGTAGAACCGTACATTCCGATAACCGGATCAACCTTTCCGGACGGGGCACTAGCCGCCGACAACATCGCCACCGAAGTCCGCCGGCTTCGTGACCAGCGGGGTGCGGGCGTGGTGTCCATCGTTGTTCCTGGCGTGGTGGCCTGACGCTGTTTCATCTGACGCATCACTACTTGGCAAGCGCTGCTAAAAGTTACCGATCGTATCGACCTGCCGTTTGAGGCACCCGCGCCCTGATGCGGCACGGATACCGTCCGAGCGGCCTGTATTTGCTGGATGAGCCGGAAGCGACGCTGTCGCCACGCGGATGCATGGCGGGGTGAGGACGAACAGCTCGGCGCCGCCAGTCACGGCCCAAGGAACAGCCGTTCGCAGGGTAGGCGCGGCAGCAGACAACAGTCCTCGATGGCGTCATGGATCAATTCGACTGTGCACCAATGCTTTCGCATCCAATCGTGGATCAAATGCGCTACCGCCGCGGCGGTGGCCGTATAGTCGAAGGCCACTCCACCCAGCCAGATCCGCAGGTGCATATCGGCTGCAGACGGGAACCATCCTTCGGCGATCATGGCCTACCCTCCTGATACAGCGCAACGCAGATAATCTTTCAGCTTCCGACGTTCCTTCGGAGTCACGCGCGGACGAACACCTCTGACTCGCCACCGCGGCAGCATCGCCACCGGCGGCATCAGCGGTAAGCCCGGATTGCCGGTCAACCCCGGACTGCCAGATCAACCTTTCCGGACGAGGCAGCAGAACCTTCGCGGGACAAGTTCGGGCATTCGGGACGGCAGGAGAGCGACTACTGCATATGCGAATACATTCCCAGTGACGGGATGTCGCTGTCCTGACGTTCCTGGCATCGTTGCCGGGAAACGCGGCTCCATTGCCGGTCCGAGCGCCTTGATGACAAAGTTAGTGTCTGGCGAACCCCGGAGACTGTCCAAGTTTTGGACAGTATCTCCACGATGTCCTAATCGAAGGCCGACGCTGGCCGCTGCAGATCGGCATAGGCATTCGATCGCTGTTCGAACGTGAAGGATGGTCTCGGCCCTGGTTGACGACCACGCCCGGAATGTTCTCATCGTTCGGCAGGTCGTCGTAGCCGAGAGAGCAATTGCCGTGTCGGGACGTGTCGTCGATCTGTCGCAGTGGTTGCTCACGCTGCCTCCGCCCCTCGTGTTGGAGGAGGATTCCGCGCTCGAAACGGGCCCCCGCACGGACAAACGCGACCAGATGGGGCGACGACCGCTCGCCAGCGGGCCGGTGCACTGTGCACCCTCGATCAGGCAGGCGCGGACCCGGGATCTCGGGCCGGTGCGGCGGCAGCGGGTAGAACAGGTTGCAGCAGCTCGTTGAACGCGGTCGGCGAGGTTGGTAGCACGTAGCTCGGCAGGGCGGCGGACGCTACCGGGACCCGGATCGTGGCACCGGTGGCTGTCCGTCGGTGATGCGTAGGGCCTTGAGCCTGGCGTACAGCGTGGTGCGGCTGATACCCAGCTCGTGTGCCGTCTTCTGTTTGTTGCCGTTGTAGCGGCGCAGCGATTCGATGATGACGTCGCGTTCGGCTCGTTCGCGACCGGACAGGCTCCGCGCGCGCGACGCCACACGGTAGCGGTCGGGCAAGTCGCGGACCGTGACATCGCCTTGGTGGCGGTATTGCAGGATGTGCGCCAGCACGGCCTTGAGTTCGTGCAGGTTACCGGGCCAGGGTTGGGCGGCCAGCAGTTCGATCACGCTCGGGAGGAGCCGGAGGTCGGCGGTTGGATCGAGTTCGCGCAGCAAGTCTTTTGTAATCGCGGGCAGTTCCGCGATGCGATCACGCAGCGGCGGTATTTCCACGCGTTCCACGCACAGTGCCGCCAGCGCGGCGTGTGCGCCGTGCGCGTCCCGCAGCGGCAGTGAGCTGAGGATGATCTTGGGACGGGGCGTGGACTTGATAGCGCTGATCAGCTGATCGACCACCCGCTCTGGCAGGGCATCGACACCGTCGAGGCACACGGCGCCGGTCGGGCGGGAAAAACGCTCTTGCAGTCGGCGGACCCATTGCTGCTCGCCGCACGTCGCGATATCCGCACACTGGTGGAACTCCACCTCCTCCGCGCGCGCCAGCCGACGGGCTGCGGTGCTGCGACCGGTGCCATGGTCGCCCACGATCAGAACCGGTCCGCTGGTGGTAGGCGCGTGGTCGGCTGGCCGGGTAGCAACTGGCCGCGCAGACATGGTGACGACCGAGTCGGCGATCGGTTCGAAGTGGAAAAGGACACCGGCGTCCGACCCCGTCACCTGTGCGATATGAAGGCGGACCGCCGCGCCGGAAGCCAAGCGAACGTCCGTGCTGCGTGGGCGTGCGGGTGCCTGTTCTGCCAGCATGTGCAGCAGGGCGTAGTCCGACGGACCGAGCAGGTCGACGGCACTTTTGTTGGTCAATACGATGTCGTCTCCGACAGCCGCGACGGCCCGGCGTTGCCGTGAGATCGTCTGGAATGCGGCCAGCAGCGCGCGTTCCGATGCCTTGGACTGGTCAAGGAGTCGATGTTGGATGTCGTTCACCGCGCGCTGCAGAAACGGAGCGAGTAGCGGGTCGGCATGAGAATTGGTGCTGGTGATGTCGAGGACGCCCGCCAGCCGCCGGGTGACCGGATGGACGATCGGGTGGCCATAGCAGGTGAGTCCTTTGAAGCGCTCGATGTAGTGCTCGGAGCCATTGATAATGATGCCTCGCCGCGTTTCGAGCGCAGTGCCGAGAGCATTGGTGCCGATACTATCCTCGGCCAGGTTGGCGCCGTCCCGGATCCCGAGCGTTTCCAGCGCGGTTTCGACCCGCGGATTGTCGAACCAGCGATAGACGAGTCGGCAATCGCGGTCCACGAGCAGCAGACTGTATGCGGTACCGGTGAGCGCGGCCGCGATCTGATCGAGGACCGGGGCCGCGGCGTCGAGAAGCCTGCTGCGCGGGTCGAATTCCATCACCGGCAGATCGGCGAATCCAGTGAATTCCGGCTGCACGCCGGATAGTTGCGAGCGCCGCCACGATAGCTCGATTTCGCGGCGTAGCGCCGACATGGGTGCACGGTTGCACTCCAATGACGTCATCTGGTTCCTACTCCTTGCCACTGCCCAGCACGCGGCGCCGGAGTCGGTGCCGAATGCCGTCCGATCTGTCGGCTTCGGGTCCGCGTCCCAGGGCTCAGCCTACTCGCACGTGTGCCGTGGATCACTTCTCACTGCTCATGGGCATAGTGTGCGCGTTGTTCGCCGCGTCGCAGTGTTCAGAAATTGAACACCCCTGGTCGGAAGTTGCTTACCACGGAGGTTGTGTGAGACTGGCTGTCCATCGGGTGCGCAGATGCGGCGCTCCCCGATGCGCTCGGAGATAGCCGCGGTAGCCAGTCGACGGGCGGCGCGACCAAATCAGCGGTCCACTGCCGGAGTAGTGAAATCGACTGCGGTGCAGACCATCCGATAGTGCTGAGGGACGGGCGTTTCCCTCGTGACAGACACGACCCCATGTCGCCGGAACGACTGAACCGCATGTGTGGATCGGTTCAGTGGGCCACCTGAACTACATCCTGTCCGCCTACACGGCCTCAGCTACATGACATCTCAATCATCCGCACATGGCTTCCCTCTCGTGTCAAGGCGCGGTTTGCGGGCCGGGGCTAGGCGAGCGTCACCCAATCCGTTGGCGAATTGGCGTACTTGGCTGGATCGACCTGGCCGGTGCGCTCGGCGGGGCGGAGTTGCGAGCATGGCGTGCAGCCCAACTCGCAGAACAGTATTCGCGAAGTGGATTGGCCGAAGCTCCGGGCAGCAGTCCAAGCACGGACAGGCATCCAGCAACTCATGGCGGTGCACTTCTTCGCCGCGACCTCCACACCCTGTTCGACAGTGGTGACTTGGCCGTGGACTCTGACGGCAGAATCGACGTTCGTGATGCGTTTCGGGCGATCCCCCTGTACGGCGATCTTCATGGCAAGCCCTGACCATCGCCGTGGAACCTGCACGACGCGAGTGGTTTCGTCTGCATTGGGCGTTGCATCGGGCCCCGGAAGGCGTGTCCGGCGCGTGATCAGCCGCGAGTGCTGCCGCCCTATGCGCCAGGCAGTCCGCGGCTGTCGCCGTCGCGGTCACAGCATTCGGGCGGCGGCTCAGTTCGGCAACAGTCGGATGAGTCTCCGAAGCGACGACAGCCTGCCTACGAGCTCTGCTGGGTCCAGTTCAACCCGCGCTGCTTCTATGAACTCGTTTCGGCTGTCGTTCATGAATGCACTGATCTCCTCTCTGGTCAGGACAGTTCCCCATACGGCTTGGTTCAGTACATGCGTATATGTCTCGCAGGTCGATCGAAGGCGCGGGCTGCCGATGACCGAGATGCATTTCTGTCGGTGCCAAAGCTGATGTGTCGCAGTAGCTTTGGTGTCGCCATCGGTGTTGATGTGACTCGATCTGTCCAGTGCGATTCTGTCCATCTGCTGTGCCGCTTCTAGGAACGCGTACACCGCTTCCCGCTTGTCCGTACGAAAGGACAGATGGTGCTGGATATGAGCGGAGGCCGAATTGACTTTGACGGTTATGAGGGCGGTCGCGAACGCAGTGGCAGCCACTGTGATCGGAACCCACGCCACACTGGACCAATCCACAAGCAAGAGGATAGGTCGCAAGCCGAGTGCCGTCCGCCGAACGGAGATGACTCGCGCCCAGGTTGCGGGAGGCCGTGGGGCATGGTGCGAAAGACCAGATACCGGTGCTGCGAAGGGCTGAGCCGTGGGAGTGAACTGTATTGAGTCCCATCGAAGTACAGCTCGGACTACCACCTGGACGTTTGCTGTAGTTAGCGGCGTTGGTGAAGATGATCGACCAGCGGATTCCGTGTTGGCGATGTTGGATTCGCGACGAGCCGGATCGGTGCTGCTGCGCACTTTCTGCGTACCGAACCCGACTCCGCACGGCTCGACTAACCCAGGACTATCCGCAGTCGCCATGGCAGTGGTCCGATGAGAGTGACCAACTACCCACTGAGCGTGAACTCCACCATCAAGCTTGTCGGGTGGATCGCGAATCCCCATGGAGGACGGTTTCTCTAGTGCATGTACATCTGAAGCGACACAACTGCAACCGAATTGCTGGGATTTGAACCTACGACCACCTGACACAGGTTCTAGTCTCATCGACACGGCTCGGTGAATCTCAATGCGCCTGGTCAAGCCCTATTTTCAGTATGGCGACCTGCCCATTATGTCCGATCAGATCCGGTCGATTCCCATCAAAAGTGTGAGATTTTGGTGGGACGGATCGAATGACGGAATCACATCTGTCAGTACGTTCGCTACCAGCTGGCGGTCGCAGTCAGGCCGAACGAGCTTGTGCGGCTTGTCGATGACAACCGAACGACGCCAACCTCGTACCACGCGGATATCTGCTGCTATGTTTTCGGCGACGGGGCGGCACGGGGGCGGTGGTGAGCACAAGCAGCAGTTCCAGGTCGTCGAGATCGAGTTCGATATCGTGCGGGCTGGTCAGCATTCATACGATCCACACCAGTTCATCGACGCCGGGTGGCTCTGTGGCGGCGGGGAGGTCGCGTTCAATCTCACTGATCTGGCGAGTTGCTAAGATTAGAAAGTAACCTCGATGCTGTTGGTTCTTCGGAGGGTGGAGGACACCATGGCGGATGCACGCCAACCGCTCTATCGGATGAAGGCCGACTTCTTCAAGACGCTGGGGCATCCGGCGCGTATTCGGGTGTTGGAACTGCTCAGTGAACGCGACTACGCGGTGTCGGAGATGTTGCCGGAGGTCGGTATCGAGCCGGCGAATCTGTCGCAGCAGTTGGCCATTTTGCGGCGTACCGGTCTGGTCACCGCGCGGCGTGAGGGGCTTTCGGTGTCATATGCGTTGACGTCACCGCGGGTTGCGGAGCTGTTGGCGGTGGCGCGGGCCATTCTCACCGGCGTGGTCGCCGGGCAGGCCGAACTGCTCGAGGAACTGTCCGAAACCAGCCTGGCGGTCGAGTCCACCAGCTGACTCGACCGCTTCAGAAGTGGGCATCGTTCGCCGGTGCTGACCGCCGACGCACTCGCTGCGTGCGGCCCGACGATCATCCTCCCTGGCCGATCGCAGGCTGCCCGGGGCGTCGGCAACCCACCCGACACAACGGTGACTTGGCGCTGCCCTCGGTGCGCCTGGTCAATGACGGCGTCGCCGTGAGATCGCGTGCCGCCAGCCCGACTGCACATTGTTGTGGGTGATCTTCCCCGCCTGGTCGGGTAGATCCGCGTTACAGGTTGTGCGACATCGGTATATACCGGCGAGCATGATCGATGGCCTCACGTGTATTCGCGAAGATGCTGTCTTCACCTCCGACGGGTAGCGCGCCAACCGCTGCCAGTCGGCGTCGGTGATCGGCGCGTAGCCCGGACAGCAGCACGGTGATGTGGCGGTGCTCGAGTTTGGTGATGGCGTCCTTGAGCACGAGCGCACCCGTGGTGTCCAGGGCAGTCACCTTCGACATGCGCACAATGACGACCTTGACGTCGGTGACCTCGGCCAGCTCCAGCAAGAACCGGTGTGCGGCGGCGAAGAACAGCGGCCCGTCGATCCGGTAGGCGACGATGTGATCGCGCAGCAGGTCGTGTTCCTCGGCGAGATGGTCGCTCTCATCGAGGGGCACCTGCTCGAGGCGGGCCTCTCGCGCGACCGACCGCAACGCGAGCACGACCGCGAACCCGACACCGACCGCGACTGCGGTGACCAGGTCCAGAGCGACCGTGACACCGAAGGTGACCACCATGATGATCGCGTCGCCACGCGAGGCGCGAGCGATCGCGAGCAGCGACGCGGTTTCCACCATCCGCACCGTGGTCGCGAGCAGCACACCCGCCAGCGCCGCGACCGGGATATCGGCCACCAACGGCGCGGCCAGATAGATGATCGCGGCCAGCAGCACCGCATGGATGAGCGCGGCCAGCCGGGTTCGGGCGCCGGAGCGGACGTTGACCGCGGTGCGGGCGATCGCGCCGGTCGCCGGGACACCACCGAACAGTGGCGCCGCGATATTGGCCAGCCCCTGCCCAAACAGCTCCCGATCCGGATTGTGACGGGTGCCCACGCACATGGAGTCGGCGGCGGTCGCCGACAGCAGCGACTCGAGGGCGGCCAGCGCCGCCACCGCGAGCGCGGGCCCGATCAACGACCCCAATTCGCCCAGGTGCAGAAAACTCAACGAGGGCGCGGGCAGCCCAGAGGGGATGGTCCCGATCCGCGCGAGGTCCAGGTCGACCACGGCGGTGACGATCGTGCCAATGGCGACCGCGACCAGCGCGAACGGCACCTTCGGCAGAAAGCGTCCACCGATGAGGATGACGGCGGCGACCACCAGCGCGGTCACCGGCGTCGCGTAGCTCGGTTCGTCGACAAAGCGGCGCACGGCATCGGCCGCGGACTGCCACACCTTGTCGCCTTCGGCGTGCGCGACGCCCAAGGCGGCCGGAAACTGTTGCAGCGCAATCACGACCGCGATCCCCGCGGTGAACCCCTCGATCACCGGGGCGGGCATGTAGCGCACCGCACGCCCGACGCCCGCCACCGCGAGCACCACAAGCACCACACCCGCCAGCAAGCCGACCGTCAGCACACCGGTCGCGCCGTGCTGATGCACGATCGGCACGAGCACCACCGTCATCGCGCCCGTGGGCCCCGACACCTGAAACCGGGAACCGCCGAACACCGCGGCCAGCGCACCCGCGACCACGGCCGTGGCCAGCCCCGCGGCCGCACCCAGGCCCGAGCTGATCCCGAAGCCGAGCGCCAGCGGCAGCGCCACCAATGCGACGATCAGCCCGGCCAGCAGGTCCGCTCCTGGGGCACGGACGGCGGGCGCCCAGTCCGACCAGGCTGGTAGGAGGCTACGCATGGTCAGCGGGCGCCGAGCAGACGCAACTTCAGCGCAGCGAGCTGCTCGCGCAGCACCTCGGGTAACCGGTTGCCGCCGATGGTGGCGTAC
Organism: Nocardia sp. CA-119907; assembly: GCF_050955995.1. Lineage (NCBI taxonomy): Bacteria > Bacillati > Actinomycetota > Actinomycetes > Mycobacteriales > Nocardiaceae > Nocardia > Nocardia sp. CA-119907. The sequence continues at coordinate 3,788,698 of NZ_CP192091.1, read as the reverse complement.
CACTCATCGATGGAACGAGTTTCGGCCACCCATTCCTCGGTGTCGACGGCGAGTGCGTCGCCGACCAGCGCGCGGTAGCCCTCACCTAGGCCGTTGAGGTCGAGCGCGTTCTGGGTCGGTACATGTCCGATCGGCGTCCACGACGCGGGCGCGCTGCCGTCGAGGCGTTCCAGCGCCCACTTCAGCACACGGACGTTATCGCCGAAGCCCGGCCAGAGGAATTTGCCGTCTGCGTTGCGACGGAACCAGTTGACCTGGAAGATCTTCGGCAGCTTCGCCGGATCGGCCGCCGCACCCAGCTCGAGCCAGTGCGCGAAGTAGTCCCCGACGTGATAGCCCAGGAACGGCAGCATCGCCATCGGATCGCGCCGCACGACACCGACCTTGCCCGCCGCAGCGGCGGTGGTCTCCGACGACAGCACCGATGCGGTGAACACCCCATGCTCCCAGTCGAAGGATTCGGCGATCAGCGGCACCGTGGTGGCACGGCGGCCGCCGAAGAAGATCGCCGAGATCGGCACGCCCGTTGGGTCGTTCCACTCCGGCGCCACCGACGGGCACTGCTCGATGGGCGTGCAATAACGCGAATTCGGATGCGCCGCAGGGGTACCCGACTCCGGCGTCCAGCTCTGGCCGCGCCAGTCGGTGAGGTGCGCGGGTGGCTGCTCGGTCAGCCCCTCCCACCACACATCGCCGTTGTCGGTGAGCGCGGTATTGGTGAAGATCGAGTTGCCGACATCGATAGTGGCGATCGCGTTGGGGTTTGTTTTCGCGCCAGTACCCGGTGCGACACCGAAGAATCCGGCCTCCGGGTTCACCGCGTAGAGCCGCCCGTCCGCACCGAAGCGCATCCAGGCGATATCGTCGCCGATGGTCTCGGCTTTCCAGCCCGGCAGCGCCGGTTCGAGCATGGCGAGGTTGGTCTTACCGCAGGAGGACGGGAACGCCGCCGCGATGTAGTGCGTCTTGCCTTGCGGGGAGCTGAGTTTCAGGATCAGCATGTGCTCGGCCAGCCACCCCTCGTCGCGGCCGAGCACCGAGGCGATCCGCAGCGCGAAGCACTTCTTGCCGAGCAGGGCATTGCCGCCGTAACCCGAGCCGTAGCTCCAGATGGTGCGGGTCTCCGGGAAGTGGGCGATGTACTTGGTCCTATCGCACGGCCACGGCACATCCTGCTGGCCAGGGCTCAGCGGCGCGCCCACCGAGTGCAGGCACTGCACGAATTCCGTATCGCTGGTGAGCGTTTTCCACACCGGCGCACCAGAGCGAGTCATGATCTGCATCGACACCGCCACATATGCCGAATCGGTGATCTGCACACCATATTTCGGCTCCGCCGCATCCAAAGGCCCCATGCAGAACGCGATCACATACATGGTCCGCCCCGACATCGCGCCACGGAAGTGCTCGGTCATTACCGTTTGCATATCGACCGGGTCCACCCAATTGTTCGTCGGGCCCGCATCCGATTGCTCCTCGGAGCAGATGAAGGTGCGATCCTCCACGCGCGCGACATCCTCCGGATCCGATACGCACCAGAACGAATTCGGCTTCCCTTCGAGCGGGACGAACGTGCCCTTCTCGACCAGCTCCGCGGTCAACCGATCCCACTCATCGCGCGAGCCGTCACACCAGACAACGCGATCCGGCGCGGTCAGCTCGGCCACCTCGGCGACCCACGCAGTGATACCCGGATGATCGGCCGGGGCCGGAGGAACCAAGGTGGACGCAAAGCGATCGGTCACAGGTCTTCTCCTTACGAAACTAACTAGGTGTCTAGTTTAGAAATCATGCAATCAGTTGCCATAGGTGTAGCGGGTGATCGCGCCCACTGCGATCAGCCCTCGCGTTCGCTCGACAGCTCCGAACTCGAATACGTCCGGGGACGACTGAGCGTCTTGGAGAAGTTGGCCTTCATCCGATACCGCAGCGCCCTCGATCCCCACATGTGGTGAACCATCCTCCCGGGGTGTTGAGGTATCGGCGCGGACAACCGATATCCTGGTTGCGAACTTTAGCAAACAGTGCAGCCCCGGTGGACACCGCACGCATGCACAACCACACCAACGACCAGAATGCCGAGCCGATGACCGAGCGCACGTCCCCCACCTTCCGTCAGCGGATCGGCTACATCTGCGGGGCCACGCTGCCCGCGGCGATGTCGGACTGGGTACGCAACGACCTGATCGGACCGGGTGCGGTGCGCCGCTACCTGATGCGGTTCCTGATCCCCGTGATTCCGGTGCTGTGCCTGTTCCTACTGATACCGGGCCCGAAATGGATGGGCGTGGCGATGATGGCGCTGCTGTATCTGCCGCTGATCTATTTCACCCTCGCGCTGATGTATGTCTACCGACGCCACCGTCTGATCAAACATGGCCTCGACCCAACCCTGGCCGAATCCGGCGTCAATCAACAACGCGCCGAGGCCGAGCGCCAAGCCTACGAACACCGCCACGGTCGCGCCTGAATCCGCAACGTTCACCTCTCGATACCACTGCTGAAGTCGCAGCGCCACAACACTGTTCGTCACTCGACGCGCCACGAGACGGAAGAAGGACCATGCCGATCGCCACTCTCAACGGGATCCGACTCAGCTACGAAGTCACTGGGACCGGTCCGCTGGTGCTGCTGGTCATGGGAACCGGAAGTCCGGGTCGGGTCTGGCGCACCTATCAGGTGCCCGCGCTGGTAAATGCGGGGTTCCGGGTCGCGACTGTGGACAACCGCGGGATCGCGCCCTCGGACGAATGCGCCGACGGCTTCGGTATCGACGATCTCGTCGCCGATACCGCAGCGCTGATCGAGCATCTGGGCGGGGGTCGCGCCCATGTGGTCGGCCACTCGATGGGCGCACGGGTCGTGCAGGAACTGGCGCTGGCTCGACCCGGTGTGGTCGCCAAGGCCGTCATGCTCGGGGCCGCGGGACGACCACATCCGCTCTCGCGCACGCTCAACCTCGGCGAACAAGCCTTGTACGACAACGACATCCAGCTGCCCGCGCCCTACGCGGCGGCCATCAAGGCAATGCTGAACCTGTCACCGCACACCCTCAAAGATGAAGCCAAGGCCCAGGAATGGCTCGACATCTTCGAATTCACTACCGGCAAAACGCCACCCGGCGTACGAGCCCAGATCAGCATGGACCGCTCCCGCGACCGCCTGCCCGACTACGCGCGCATCACCGCACCCAGCTTGGTCATCGGATTCGCCGACGACCAGATGACACCCGCTCTCTTCGGCCGCGAGGTCGCCGCCGCCGTCCCCGGCGCGCGTTACGTCGAGATCGAACGCTGCGGACATTACGGCTACCTCGAGCGGCCCGAGGAAGTCAATCGCGTGATCATCGAATTCCTCACCACCGCATAACAACTCACGAAGAGAAACTCGGGGACCGAGACCCTACCGCTCTGTCCCGCCTGCTCGAGTTCGCCGACTGCGACACCGTGACCGTCATCAAAACCCTCGAGTCAAGGGCAGCCCTACCGGCATCGAGGCAGCCACCAAAGTCCGCAACATCCGCCTCGTCAACGATCAAGGCCGTGATGTCGCGATACCGCTGATGCCCTTGGCGTATTTCGCATCGACACCCTCTTCCATGGCGCCGGCGGAGATGACCGAAGTCCTTCCACAGGACCAGCCGCAGCGCCACCATGGTCACCTTGTGCCCGAGGCAGTCGGTGCCCGGCATCGACTACTTTGCCCGGTCGAATCCGGCCGGAGCAGAGTCGGCGGGCCCTGCACCGGGATGACGTAAGTCCTCGCGGTAGGTGCCTGTCGGACCGCGCGAACCGCGTCCGAACCGGACGATGCTGATAGCAGACCGCGTGCCGAGGAGGTGAATACGCCGTGCCCGAGCGATCGGGACCGATCGATGGCGTCGTCGACGACGTGGGTCTGCAGCCGACTGCGCTCGCTGTGCTGGCGCAACGCTACCTGCGCCGCGACGCCGAGGGCCGTATCCGCGAAACTCCCGGGCTTCCGATCGAGGACTCACTGGAGTCGATCTTCGGATCGCTACGCACCAGTGCGCTGCTGCACCAGGCCGGTGCGGGCACCGGATTCTCGTTCTCCCGCCTGCGACCTCGTGGCGATGTGATCGCCTCGAGCGGCGGCATCGCCAGCGGGCCGGTCTCGTTCATCGAGCTGTACGACGCTGCGTCACAGGTGATCCGGCTCGGCGGGCGCCGCCGTGGGGCCAATATGGCGGTCCTCGACGTCCGCCATCCCGATATCGAGGACTTCGTCATGGCCAAGGCCGAGCCCGGACCCCTGGCTACCTTCAACCTCTCGGTGGCGGTCACCGCCGGCCAGGTGCTGCAGCGCACCGATTCCTCCGTTGCGGAGCATATCGACGTGGGCCTCCGCGGCACGGTCGCAGCGCCGGCGCCCGATCGCGAGATGTGCCGAGTCGTCCATGCGCTCGAATGACGTTGCGGCCCAATCGTTATGGGAGATGGCGGATCTGATCGCGATCTCCGGCGGTGATCCGTACCGGGTGCGCTCGTATGAGAAGGCGGCCCGTTCGGTCACGGGGTATCACCTCGACATCGACACCCTCGACCGCAAAGGGCTGATGGCGATTCCGGCGGTCGGCGCACACACCGCCGACCGCCTGCTCGAACTGCGCCGCACCGGCCGGATCGCGGACCTGGAAGAATTGCACGCCCAATTGCCCGCCGGGCTGCGTGCCCTGCTGGGGATTCCGGGACTCGGACCGCGCCGGGCCCAGCAGGTGTACGAGGAGCTGGGCATCTGCTCGATGCCGGAGCTGATGACCGCGCTGCACGACGAACGGCTGCGCACCCTGAAGGGCTGGGGCGAGACCAGCGAACGCAATCTCGCAGAGTCGATCCGCCACATGCAGCAGTCCGGGGGCCGCATCCCGCTGGCGGTCGCACTCGACATCGCCGAGGGTCTCGTCGCCGATCTTGCGGCGCTGCCTCAGGTGAGCCGGGTCGACTACGCCGGGTCGCTGCGCCGCATGCGCGACACCGTCGGCGATATCGACCTACTCGTCGCGGCCGACGACCCGGACACGGTCATGGACCACTTCTGCACGCGGCCGCTGGTCGATCGGATCCTCGCGCACGGCCGCACCAAATCATCGATTGTGACAACCCAGGGCATTCAGGTGGATCTGCGCGTCGTTCCCGCCTCCTCGTGGGGTGCCGCGCTGCTGTATTTCACCGGATCCAAGGCCCACAACATCCACATCCGGAAGCTGGCCGTCCGGGCCGGACTGAAACTGAGCGAATACGGACTCTTCGACGCCGACACCGACCGCCCCTTGGCGGCGGCCACCGAGGCAGAGGTCTACGACGCGCTCGAACTGCCTTGGATTCCGCCGACCCTGCGCGAGGACCGCGGCGAAGTGGAGGCCTCAGCGGCCGGACAGTTGCCCCGACTGGTCGAGGTCACCGACCTGAACGGCGACCTGCATATGCACACCGATCTCACCGATGGCCTGGCCGGCGCCGAGGACATGATCGCCGCCGCGGCACACCACGGCTACCGATACTGCGCCATCACCGATCACGCTCCGCTGCTCGCGATGCAGCGGATGACCCGCCAGAAGGCCCTCGGCCAGCGGCGCGAGCTGCGTGAGATCGCCTCGAGGTACCGGATCGCGGTGCTGCACGGCTCGGAACTGAACATCGCCGCCGACGGCACTCTGGATTGGGATGACGAATTCCTCGCCGGCTTCGACATCCTCATCGCCTCCGTGCATTCCCACTTCGACCAATCACCCGAGGCGATGACCCGCAGGCTCATCACCGCCATCGAACACCCCTGCGTCGATATAATCGGCCACCCCACCACCCGCATCCTCGGCCGCCGGCCACCGATCGAATTCGATGCCGACGCGGTGTTCACCGCCGCCGCCCGGAACGGAACCGCCTTGGAGATCAACGCATTTCCCGACCGGCTCGACCTCGATGACGAACTGATCAGGCGGGCCCGCGAACTCGGCGTCATGTTCGCCATCGACACCGACGCCCACGCTCTCCCCCACTTGGACCACATGCGCTTCGGTGTCGCGACGGCACAACGCGGCTGGGCCGAGCCGGCCCAGGTCATCAACACCTGGCCCCTGCGCCGCCTGCGTGGCTTGCTCGCCAAGGGCGACCGCCGGTTGTCTACGCGGCGGGCGTGATCAGAGACGGTGTAGTGATGCTCATCGTCCTTCACGATATCGGTGGCTGATTCATGTTGTGGCTCTGATGATTTCGTCCTCGAACCGGGTGTGCATCAGCTCGTGGAGCTGTCGGTCGGCGCGAGACGGATCGGCGTGGTTGTCTCGGTGAGCCTGGTGATGGTGTTCGCCGGCCTCCGGGACACCGTCGTCACCTTGATCGATCGCCAGTACGGCCGAATCACGGTGCAGGACGGCGAGATCGCCACCGTTCCCGGCGCGACCGACTCCGTGTTGGCACGCGTTCGGCAAGACCCCGATGTCGCGGTGGCCGAACCCGTCGGCCGCTACGACATTGTCCTCTCCGCAGGAGGGCGGCACTACGACACCCTTGTGATCAGCCTGTCCACCTCGACACAGATGCACCGGTTCACCGCGACATCCGGCTCGAACCAGCTGTCCGACAACGGCTTACTGTTGGGATCCGGGTTGCAGGACAGACTTGGAATCTCGATCGGCGACACGGTCGAGATTTCCGACACGGCGACAGGGCACCGCTTCACCGCGCCGGTGACGGGTTTCGTCGACGAACCGTTATCGCCGGTCGTCTACGTATCGACCGACTCTCTCCGGCAGAGGATCGGACCGGTGCCGGCCACCAGGGTGCTGGTGAAACTTCGCCCCGGCGTGACCGACGAGCAAGCCGTCTCCGACCGGCTTACCGCAATACCCGGAGCGGTTGCGTATGCTGCCGCTCTGCTCGTCCAACTCCCATCACCTACGCCACATCCGCCACATCGACATCGCGCGGATCGTCCGGGAGCGGTCGCTGTGAACCACAGCTGCTCGGATCACCTCCTCATCGACTACCTGCACTGCGAATGAGCGCAGCGCTGGTGCTTGCCGGAACCTCAGCCGCGCCATCAGCCAGGCTGGCCGGGCACCAGCCGACTGCGCTGTAGAGCAGCCGGTTGGCGCCGGAGTGTCGGATCAACGGCGGATGAGTTCTTGACACGGTCGGCACCGGGCTCGGTGCCAAGCGTGGTTCGAGAACCCGATCGGAACCTTCCTGGTTGCGGTATCCGTTGTGCTCAGCCGGGTACGACGGGCCGGGGAGGGGTCATCGGCGGTGACGCTCCACCGACCTGGACGGGGACCAAAGACTCTTGATCGGCGGCCGTGAGCCGCGATTGACTCGGGTATCCCCGGAGGATGTCGAAAGGTATGCCATGGCCGAGAACAGGCTGCACGTCCATGCGGGGAACAACCAGAAGACCCCCGCCGGAACACTGTTTCCCGAATCGTGTGTCGCGCAGGTCTCCGATTCGTCCGGCACCGAAGTCGAAGGTGTCGAGGTGCGTTTCACCCTGCGCGGTTCGGCGGCACCGGTCTTCCTGTCACCGCCCAGCTCCGACGGCATTCGTTGGCACGCCGTGACCAGCTCCGCCGGTCTCGCGGCTGCGATCCCGATCACGCCCTACTTCGCCGGGGCCGTCGAGGTCCACGTGACCGTGGAAATGGTCCCAGGTCCAGACCCTGTCGACAGCCACCTCGTCGCCACCTGATCCAGCACCACACCGCACGCACGGAGAGGAATTCGTCATGACACACGAATCCGTTCTGGTGGCCTACGGTTCCAAACGCGGCGGTACCGCCGAAATCGCGCAATGGATCGGCGACACGCTGCGCGAGGCGCATATCGCGGCGGAGGTGAAGTCCGCCGACGAGGTCCGCTCGCTCAGCGGATATGGCGCAGTGGTGCTCGGCGGTGCGCTCTACTCCGGCCGATGGCATCGCCACGCCCGCGGCTTCGCGCGCCGCTTCGCCCGTCAGCTCAGGGAACGACCCGTCTGGGTCTTCGGCAGCGGACCTCTCGACCACTCGGCCGATCAAGACCCCGACAAGGTCTACGGCGCGCGCACCGTCCGCAAGGCGGCCGATCGGCTCGACGCCCGCAACTACGCGATATTCGGTGGCCGCTTGGAGCGCGACGCGCGCGGCTTCCCGGCATCGGCAATGGCGAAGAAGATGGCCGGCGACTACCGCGACCGGGATGGAATCCAGGCGTGGGCGAACGGCATCGCGGCCCAGCTCGCACACGCGCCATGACACCCCCTGCCGGCGGATTGTCATATTGACAGCCATTTCGCCGGCGGGGCCATTGGTCCCGAGACCACGGGCATCACGGCTCTGACCGGTGAGCCCCAGGCTGCGCCACGCTGAGGGGATGGAATCGAATACGCCTCGGATCGCGGTCATCTACGCGACCGCACAGGGATCCACCCGCGATATCGCCGAGTTCATCGCTGCCGATTTCCGCGCTCGTGGCGCCGAGGTGGAATTGAGCGACGTCGAACACGCACCCGAGTTGTCCCGCTTCCGCGCGATCATCCTCGGTAGCGCGGTGCACAATATGGACTTCTTGCCCGCCGCGACGACTTTCGTCCGAACCCATCGCGAAGCGCTGCGCAACGCCGATGTCTGGATGTTCAGTGTCGGCCTCGGCCCGGCACTACGCGGCCCGATCGGGCGGCTGATCGGTCGCACCGTGCCGAAGAAGATCGCGGCCCTCATCGCGTCGGTCGCCCCGTGGGACTACCGCGCCTTCGCCGGGCATTACGAACGCGCCGGGGTTTCGCCGCGGGCACGCATGCAGTACCGACTGATGGGCGGCGGCCGCTACGGCGATCTGCGCGACTGGAGCGCGATCCGCACCTGGTCGTCGATGATCGCGCAAGCGCTCGGCCTGCCGCAGCCGCAATCGACGGTAATCGCGCCCTGAGCTGAGGTGTACCCGACCTGCCAGGAGGTCCAACGCCACTGCAGCCGCGGCCTTCGACCGTAATGATCGGTGCCGACATCGAGAGACGCTCAGACCCAGAACAATTCGATAGTTCGGCGTCGAACGACCCCGAATTCGCCGAAGGCCGTGTGCGCACGGGCATCACATCGGTCTCGGTCACGCCGGTCGCTGCCCAGCCGCGCGGTCGCCGCAGCGGAACGCCGCTCACTACGGGACTGCACCTTGTCCGGCCAGTAACCCGAACTCCCGAAGATGCGACGGCGGTGTACTTTCCGCCGCTTCGCACGGGGGCATCTCCGCAGATGACCTTGGTCCGATTCCCACAGGACCAACGCCCCTGCCCGCACGGCCCCCGCGCGGGCAGGGTGATCGATGGGCCGCGGCGAAACCGCCCCGCCGCGCCCCGATCTCAACCGACACTGGAGGAAATATCGTGAGCGACAGGACATCCGGCGAGCCGTACCACAGCAAGCCCGGCGAAAGCCTCGCCGACCCGTACAACATCCCCGGCATCGTGGTCTTCATCGCCGGAGTTGTGGGCCTGGCATCCACCCTCACCGCGGCCGGCTATGGATTCGCGGGCTGGACCGCCCTCGGGGCCATCGTCACCGCGCTGTGCTTCATCACCAGCGTCACACTGTTCGTCCTCGAGCACGAACGCCTGCGCCGACTCGCCCGTCGCGAGTGATCGGGCAGTGAAAAGCCCGGAGCCGCTGCGGCACTGGGCTTGCACTGCCCGATCAGTGTGAGCGAACCACGATCATCGGGACCTCAACCGAATGCCGCGGCGCAGCGGGCTGGCGAATCCGCCGGTGCGCGCCGAGCGTGCGGGCCGCAGTTTCAGCATCGACAACGGCGTCCGAAGGTGCCGTACTGCGCTGGTCCGCACCGTTGGCATGACGATGCCGAGGCCGCCTTTACCCGTCGCGGAACCGGCTGGAATCAGCGGCCTTTGGCCCCATGGTTGAGGACCAAGGACCAGCGTGCCGCACTGTGCCGGATTCCTAATCTACGAGTACCTGAACAACATACCCGAAGGACGCGCATGACCACCGAGCACAACGAAGATCCACACCGGCTGGAATCGGCCGCGGTGGTGGTCGGTGTAGACGGCTCCGAAGCCTCCGATCTCGCCGTCCTCTGGGCCGCGGAAACGGCATCTCAGCGGCATCGCCGGTTGGACATCGTGCACGGCCTCGGCCTCGCCGCGACACAAGCCGTCCTCGGAACCTACGAACTCATGGTGCCTGCCGTAACCGATACGATCCGCGACCATGGCACCGACCATGTCGCTGCTGCCCGCAGGCTGGCCCACGACGTCGATCCCGATCTGACCGTGGAATGCGAAGTCTCCGAGGCTGATCCGGCGCGGCTGCTGATCCAGCGGTCCGAGTCGGCGCACCTGGTGGCGATCGGGGCGTCGGGCGATGGCGGAACCATCAGCCACCTCGGCTCAACATTGCTCGCCGTGGCCAGCCACGGCCACGGCGCCATCGTCGTCGTCCGTGACACCGGCACCGAGCAGCAGACCCGACGCGGCGGCCCAGTGGTGGTCGGCGTCGACGGCAGCGAGTTCAGTGAGACCGCCGTTGGCATGGCATTCGCCGAAGCGAGCGACCGCGACTCCGCACTCGTCGCCGTGCACGCGTGGAGCGATCTACGCTTCGACCGATTCGCCGGAATCCCGAGCAGCATCCCCGATCGCGCGGTGGCAGCCGAGGCGGAGAAACTGCTCGCCGAGCAGTTGGCTGGATGGCAGGAGAAATACCCTGACGTCAGGGTAATCCGCAAGGTGTATCTGTCCGGGCCGCGGCATCAGCTCATCGAATGGTCGAAGTCCGCGCAGCTGGTCGTCGTCGGCAGCCGCGGCCGTGGTGGATTCCGTGGACTGCTGCTCGGCTCCACCAGCAACACGCTGATCCAGCGAGCCCATTGCCCGGTCATGGTCGTTCACCCGCACTGAGCGGACTCCTTCTCGCAGAGAACGCGAAAACACATGTCCACCACCGCAAATCCCCCAGTCCTGATCGGCACCGATGGCTCCGCCACCGGCACCGTCGCCGTACGCTGGGCCGCTCTCGACGCAGCCCAGCACGGCGCGCCGCTGCACATCGTCTACGCGATCGGCGCCCCAATCGACTTCGGCCCTGGGATCGCCTTCGCGCAGATGGACTACGACGCGTACCGGGCAGCCGGGGCCGCCGCGATCACTGCCGCAGAAGAAACCGCAAGGGCGGCAACCGATCCCGTACATCCAATAGACATAACAGCATTCGTGGTCGAGGCGCCGCCGATCCCGGTGCTGATCGACCGATCCGAGGACGCGCGACTGCTGGTCGTCGGCACCCGCGGCTTCGGAGCATTCCGTCGCGGCCTACTCGGCTCGGTGAGCACCGCGCTCGCCCGACACGCCCAGTGCCCGGTCGCCGTCATCCCCGAGCACGTCGCACCGCAGCGGGCACGCGGACCGGTAGTGGTCGGCGTCGATGGCTCACCGGGCTCCGCCCACGCGCTCGATGTCGCCTTCGACGAGGCATCCCGACGCCGTGCCGCGCTGGTCGCGGTGCTCACCTGGTCCGAATTCAACCGCTACATCCCGCGTACCGAAATGCAGAACGAGGCAGAGGAACTGCTCGCCCAAACCCTGGCAGGCTATAGCGAGAAGTACCCCGATGTCCGAGTGCAACGCGTGGTTGTCGAGGATCGGCCCGCCAAACGGCTGCTCGCAACCGCCGACCACGCCCAACTGATCGTGGTCGGTAGTCACGGCCACGGCGGCTTCGCGGGCATGACCCTCGGTTCCACCAGCCAAGCCGTCCTGCATGCAGCCGACTGCCCGGTGATCATCGTGCGACCGGCGCGCTGACCAGCAGAAAATACTGTGGCCCTGTGCAATTCGCAGGGTCATCGGCTGCGCCAAGTGTTCGACCCGGTGCTGCTGACTTGTTGCGCCGCATCGCGCGCCGTCGCGACGCAATCCTCGGATTCGTTCCCAGGGCAATGCCCACGGCTACTCCGTACACGCCTCACCCATCGGTGTGCGCCAGGGTGAACAGCGCCTCGTCCTCCTGAGCGAAGTGCAGAGTCAGGATCGCGTCGAGCCCGTAGAGGGTGGCACGGAGGTCTGCGAGCTGGTCCGCGCGCAGGCCGTCCGGGGATTCGGCGAGGTGGCGGCGGATACGGTCGACGAGACGCTCGATCTCGCTGTGTTCCCGGCTCATCGTCACCATTGCTTCGGGGTCGTGCAGGAATTCGGCCAATGCCGGATACAGCTGGGACTCCTCGGCATGCTCATGAGGCAGCAGATACTCGGTCAGCAGTTCCAGGCACCGCCGGACCGCCGCGTCCGCACTCCCAGCGGAGCCGTCCGCTAGCGCATCGGCCGCCTGGCGCACCGAGGCTCGCGCCGACTGCAGCCGGTTGTGCTCGCGCGCGAATCGTGCAACCAACGGATCGATCGCAGCAGTATCGCGATGCGGGCCGATCCGCAAGGCACGCAACGCATTCAGGATCACGGCGATGTCGATACCCTCCTGCACCAGCGCACCCGCCGCAGGCACCAGCAGGCCGAACGCGGCGGCGATCATCGCCAGCAGCGACAACGCCATGCCGACGACGGCGCTCTGCACCGCCAGCCGATGCGAGCGCTGTGCGATGTCGACGGCGTCGGCGAGCCGGTCGATGCGATCGTCCACGATCACCGCGTCGGCCGCCGACACCGCCGCCGTCGATCCGCGCGAGCCGAGTGCGATACCGACGTCCGCGGCGGCCAATGCGGGTGCGTCGTTCACGCCGTCACCCACCATCACTGTCACCCCGTTGCGGCGTTCCGCGTGCACGGCGGCGATCTTGTCGGCCGGATCGGCGTCGGCCCGCACCTCGCTGAGGCCGAGCATGCGCGCCACCTCGGCCGCGTTGTCGACCCGATCGCCGGTGAGCAGCAGCAGCCGCTGCAGGCCGGCGGCCCGCAAACGGCGCATCGTGCGGCCGGCGTCGGGACGGATCCGGTCACGCACCAGCAGGGCGGCGACGGGCACCTCATCGACGGACACCCAGACGATGCTCGCCAGATCAAGCCGTGCACGCCGCAGCGCCGCCTCGGCCCACGGCGCGGGCTCGGTGTGCTCCGGCAGTCGCCCCACCCGCACCCGGCGCCCCTCGACCACACCGGTGGCACCACGCCCGGGCTGTTCGGATACCTCCTCCGCCGCAAGGGGTTTCACACCGCGTTGCCGTGCGGCGCGGGTTACCGCGCAGGCCAGCACGTGCGGGGAGTACCGCTCGACTGCCGCTGCCTGCCGCAGCACCATGTCATCATCGATGCCCGGAGCCATGGCGACGTCGAACACCTCGGGCCGCCCAACAGTTACCGTGCCGGTCTTGTCCATGGCGAGAGTGCGTGCGCGGCCGAGGGTTTCGAGGGCAGCGCCGTCCTTGACGACCACGCCGGCCCGGGCGCTGCGCGACATTCCCGCGGTGACCGCCACCGGGACCGCCAGCAGCAGCGGGCACGGTGTCGCGGTAACGATCACCGCGACGGCCCGGACCGGGTCCGCAGTGACCGCCCACGCCGCGCCAGCGACCGCCAGCGCGATCGGCAGGAACCACACCGCGACACGATCGGCCAGACGAGCGACCGGCGCCCCCGCCGCTGCCGCCTCACGCGCCAGCGTAACGATCCCCGCGTACGTGCTCTGCTCCGCACTCGCCGATGCCCGAATATCAACCGTGGCACCAGCATTCGCCACGCCGCTGCGCACATCGTCACCCGCACGGCGCACCACCGGCGCCGATTCGCCGGTCAGTGCGGATTCGTCGAACACTCCCTCCATGGCGAGTACACCGTCGACCGGAACGGTCTCCCCCGGGAACACAACCACCGTGTCACCGGCGATCACCCCGGCGGCCGGGACCGTATCGACGGAGCCTCCACGACGTAAGTGCGCCTGGACCGGCGCCCGCGCCAGCAGCGCCGACAGATCCCGGCTCGCCCGCCGACCGGCATAGGTGTCCAGCACTCGGCCGGTGGCCACCATCAGCGCGATCAGCGCACCGGCGAAATACTCACCGACCGCGGCGGCGCCGCCCAACGCCACCAAGGCCAGCAGGTCCGCCCCGTATCGTCGCTTCCGCAGATCCCGAACCACCCACACCGCTGCCGGAACCGACGCGGCCACGGTCGCCGCCAACCACAGCCCGTCGGCGACCGGCGCGCTGACCACTCGTGCGATCAGGCCCGCCGCGACCAGCGCACCGATCGACGACAGCAGCGCCACCTCACGAAACATCGGCGTCCCCCGCGTTTCCGGCGTACTCCGACCGGCTGTCGCCTCGGCTTGTCCGACCTCGGACTCCGATGTCCGCCCGCCGATCCGCGCCTGTCCGTGCATCGTCGGGGGGGCTTGCCGATTCCTACGGTTGCGCATCATCGAATCTCATTCCTGCCGACGTGACCCACTCATCGTCACCACGCCCGCAATTGGCCGATTGAGCCGTAGGTCTCCCGTATGCAGTGCCGTCGGTCTCGGCCATGTAGTCGAACGGCCTGGTTGGCCGGCACCATCGATGGGCGGGCGCGCGTCCATCGGCGATTCATAGGTCAACTCGACCGGATTTCCTTCGCGGCGCGCTCCGAACGGCGTTGCACCGACGAGAATCGACTCGCCGCAACCTCTTCCTGGGCCCGCAATTCAGCCGCGCTGAGCACATGGGAGTCCGGACCGGGAAATGTCAGCGCCCGATGCCCTGTGTCGACCCAATGCACGAAATACGGCGGCGCCCCATCCGCACCGTGCACCTCTTCGATCAGCCCCCGCCGCACGTCGCCGTCGATGGTCCGCGCTTCGACCACCAGCCAATCTCCTGGCTTCGCCCGCATCCCGGACCTCCTTCATCCACGTCGTCCACCTCATCGTCGCCGCACCGGCGATGCGCGGACAGGGCCGTAGGTCTCCGCCATCCGGGGCTGTTGTCACCGATGCCCGATGCGCTTTGTGCAGCGTGCAGATCCGTGGTGCGCACCGACATCGCGATCGGGAGGCAGGCCAGATCCCCACCCCGTCCGGGCCACCCAGCATCAGCCGACACTTCGGCCCGGGAATGTTGGTCCCCAGCGTGCTGCGCCTGCCCTGGGGAACCATGCGACGATCCGGACGAGCGCCGCTGTGAACACCGTCGGCGCCCGCGTGGTCAGCGACAGCAGCGACTTCTTGGCCTCGGGTTCGCGACGGAACCGATGCCGCGCAATCTGTTCGTGGACGGCAATGAGGCGTTCGACCGGCTCGTCGATCTTGATCGGCAATCCAGCGATGATCGCCGAAACCCAGTTGTCCAATACAAATTTCGCGTCAGCCGTCCCCTGGTCGTCGCAGTTCCCATCTGACGAGCGCCTCGCCGAATACACCAACTTGCGACGCGCCGATTACGGGTACGGACGACGCGTTCGATTCCCGGGCTGAATCCCGGAGTTCGGGAACGTCAGAGCCACGCGTCGCGACCATGTACGCGACCGCGGGCATCGCTACCAGGAAGCAGGGCGATCAGCATGCGTAAGCGGGAGCCGACACGGACCCCGCCTGCGGGAAGGCATGGACCAGCCCGCGCTAACCCGCCGCCGCGTGGTACTGCTCGCGATGCTCGATCCACGGACGCTGCCGCTGCCTCGGTCATCGCCGACAACTCACGCAACCGTCGCTACGTATCTCGCCGGCCTCGAAGCCCGCCACTGGACTGGCATCCTTCTGTGGGCTACCACCTTGCAGCCACTGACATTTTCGTGCGGCCTCGAGGTCACGCATTGTGACGGCGCTGACGAAGGTGAATCGTCATCGTCTGCTTACTGACCGAGGCAGTGGTGCCCACCCCGTATCGAGAACGTCGATGGGAACTGCTGGCCTTGGCGCTGTACCGCGGTGGCAGACAAGCCGATGCGCTGCTCACCTGCTCGAGGAGAACACGCCGGGAGGAGAGTTGCTGAGCGTGACCAGCGATGGTCCCGGTGTGCTCGCGGATAGCCTGGCGATGGGGCGTGATCGCGCCTAAGTCGGCCGCCATGCCGAGCTCGAACAGTTCCAGGTCGCATTGGTGTTCACCCGCCAGAGCACCCCGCTCGTTGTGCAGATCCTCATGCGGGTCGCGCCGGTCAGTCATCGGCCAACTCCCTTTCAGAGCAGTCCGAGGCAATCATCACTATCGACCATCTCTCAGTCAAAGAGTTCTGAATTCTTCGTCACTATTGACTGCAACTGCAGAGTTGACGCTAAACTTGCGTCCGATGTGCCGAGCCCCGGAAAGGTGAAACAACCGTGGTCG
The DNA here is from genome assembly GCF_050955995.1 of Nocardia sp. CA-119907. NCBI lineage: Bacteria > Bacillati > Actinomycetota > Actinomycetes > Mycobacteriales > Nocardiaceae > Nocardia > Nocardia sp. CA-119907. The sequence goes on along the minus strand of NZ_CP192091.1, from coordinate 3,772,448 downwards.
AGCAGACTGGTGGGACCAACCTCGAGCCCACGCAGCCCAACCGCATGCAGCGACGCAAGGCGATCACACGTGGCGCGCTGGTGCAGGCGGCGCAGTCATTCCTTGCCAACGACAAACCCAATGTCCCGATTCTGGAGATCACGCGGGCGGCCGATGTCGGTATGGGCTCGTTCTACAACCACTTCGACAGCCGAGAGGAACTGTTCGACCTCGCCTTCGAGGAGGCGTTGGACCATTTCGGCGCGATATTGGACCAGCTCACGACCGACCTGGACGACCCGGCGCACGTGTTCGCACAGAGCTTCCGGCTCACCGGCAGGCTGCACCGTCGCCATCCGGTGCTCAGCAAGGTGTTGCTCAACAACTGGATCGCGTTCATCGGCTCGGACAGGGGGCTGGCCCCGCGCGCCCGCCGCGACATCGAGGACGCCGCCCGCGCGGGCCGGTTCGCCGTGGCCGATCCGGAGCTCGCACTGACGATCGTCGCCGGTTCAGCGCTGTTCCTGGGCCAGTTGCTGCACGATGCCCCCGAGCGTGACGACGCCGCGGCGACCGACCAGGTCACCGAGGACCTGTTGCGCATGTTCGGGATCCCTGCCGACGAGGCCCGCGACATTTGCCGCCGGCCACTGCCCGATCCCGACCAGCAGCCGGACAACTCGTGACCACCTCGGGCACCGGATTCATTGATGCGCACGCCCATTTCGTCACCGGCGCGTATGTCGCGGCCGCGCGGGCCGCGGGCCACGAACGACCCGACGGCATGCCCGGCTGGCCCGAATGGTCGGCCGAAACCCACCTCGACCTGATGGACCGCAACGGCATCGACACGGCGATGCTGTCGATCTCGTCTCCCGGTGTCCACTTCGGTGACGACACGGCCGCGCACCGGCTTGCCAGACACGTCAACGAGTCCGGCGCCGAGGTGGTGCGCACCCACCCCGGCAGATTCGGCTTGTTCGCGTCGCTGCCGTTGCCGTCGGTCGACGGCGCCGTCGACGAAATCGGCTACGCCTTCGACGTGCTCGGCGCGGACGGGGTAATCATCGGAACCAACAGTGGTGGTGTCTATCTCGGCGACGAGCGCCTCGAGCCGGTCTGGGCCGAACTCGATCGCCGCGGCGCGGTCGTGCTGCTGCATCCGACCGCGCCGGTGTGCTGGCAACAGACCGCGCTGGGCCGCCCGAGCCCGGTCATCGAATTCATCTTCGACACCGCCCGCGCGGTCACCGACATGGTGTTCGCCGGCACCCTGGTGCGGCACCCACGGCTGCGGGTCGTCGTCCCACATTGCGGCGGCGCGCTACCGGTACTCGCCGACCGCGTCAACGGCTTCCTCGGGCTGCTCCGAGGCCGCTCTGCCGACACCCACGATGTGGTGGAGCAACTGCGCCGACTGTATTACGACACCGCGGGCACACCGTTTCCACGACAGATCCCGGCCCTGCTCGGCCTGACCGAACCCACGCACCTGCTCTACGGCAGCGACTATCCCTGGACCCCGGCCCCGATCGCGGAGCTGCACACGGCCGCCTTCACCCACGCCCCATGCCCGGGCAACACCACCTGGCGGGCGTTGACCACCGCCAACGCCCGCCGACTGTTTCCCCGCCTGGCCGGACCCCCGGCAGAGGAGTCATAGTGAACAAGACCCAACGACACCACGACCGCGGTTACCCCCGACGAAACGTCCTCGCCGGGTTTGCCGTCGCCGCCGGAGCTCTGGCCGCGACTGGACTGAAACAGACTGCCGCACACGCTGATCCGGCCACAACCGCCGCCGGTGTCCAGCAGTTGCGGCTGCTGGACGGGGCGATCACCGGGCGCTATCGCCTGGCCGATCGATCCCACGCCGGAGCACCGCTGATCGTGTACCTGCACGGCGGCGGGTCGTCCTCGGCCGAAGCCGACATACCCGGGCATTCCCAACTGGAGTTGAGCGCCGTCCACGGGTATTCCGCGTTCGCGCCCGATCGGCCCGGCTACGGCGGCAGCGCCTCGCTGAACGTCCCCGACGACAGCGACGACGGGCTCTTCGACGCCAACGCGGCCCGGCTCGACGACGCCATCGCCGAGATATGGCGCACCTGGAGCAGCGATTGCTCCGGCGTCGTGATCCATGGCTCGTCCATCGGCGGCGCGGTCGCGCTGACCCTGATCGCCCGGTGGGCGGCCGGGAACCGCCGCGGCGAAAACCGGTGGCCGCTGCTCGGATTGGGGGTCTGCGATATCGGGCAGCAACCCCGGCCCTACGCGACCGATCTGTGGCACGCCTTGCCCGACGTGCAAACGCTCAGCCTCGGCGGCTCGAGTATCGTGCGGCCGGAGTTGCTCGAGATCACCGGGGCGTGGCCACGCGGAAACTGGGCGCGGGTGAGTTCCGAGGTTCCCGTCCCGGTCTACTACCGCCTGGCCCGCAACGATCAGCTTTGGGTCGAAAACAACACGCTCACTAAGCAATTCGCCGACTCCCTGCGTACCCGCTCGCCACGGGTCGATGCCGCAGTCATGGACGACGGAGCGTTCCACCCGATCCCGAAAAGCCCCGCCGCCGATCCCTACAACGCTCAGTTCATGGACTTCGTCGCCGGTCTCACCGCCTGACCGGCCCCTTCGATCGCCCGTCGCCGATGCCACGAAATTATCTGCCGCCGGACTCGCTCAACACCGACAACAACTAAGTACCCCGTCTTGCCGCAACGACTTTCGAAAGGACTCAGATGACCAGGACCGTTCAGAATGTGCGACGGATTGCCGCGATCTCGCTCGCCGCGGCCGTCACGGCGTCGATACCGCTGGCGGCGTCGGCAGCGCCGTTGCTGCCCAGCATGCCGGTCGGTACGCCGACATACACGGTGAACGTCAACGACCCGAACGGCGCCCCCGGCTACATCTACTACTCCACCGGGGTCAGCGCCGCGGCCATGCTACCCGGACTCGGGCAAACCCTGTCCCAGATTCCGACGCTCGCCCCGGCCAACGTCGTGCTGGACAAGGCCGGCCACCAGGTGTGGCGCTACGACCCGCCGAAAGGCCAGGACGTATCCAACTTCCGCACCCAAACCTATCGTGGGCAGCGCGTGCTGACCTGGTGGCAGGGCAGCGCGGTAGGCGGGCACGGTTCCGGTGCTGACTACATCGCCGACGAGCACGGCCACATCATCGAAACTCTCACTCCTGGTGACGAATTGGCCTCCGATGTGCACGAGTTCCTGCTGACCCCGGACGGCCGCGCACTGATCACCTCCTACCGGCAGATTCCCGCGGACCTGTCCGCTATCGGCGGCCCGAAGGACGGGCAGCTGTACGACTCCATCGCGTCGGTGGTCGACGTCGCGACGAAAAAGGTTCTGTTCCAATGGGACCCGGCGCAGCACGTCCCACTGACCGACACCACCCAGACCGGCACGTTACCCAGCGACACCATCTACGACCCGTACCACATGAATTCCATCGCACTCGACCCCGACGGGAACCTGGTCATCTCGATGCGCAACACCTCCACGGTGTACGACGTGGATATCCACACCGGAGCGATCAACTGGCGGCTCGGCGGCAAGCATTCGACCCTGGACCTCGGCCCGGGCGTCGAGTTCGCCTTCCAGCACGACGCCGAATTCGCCGACCCGTCCACAGTGCGGCTGTTCAATGACAACTCCAGCGGCCAGACCACGCTCGGCGCCTCTAGTGTGGAATGGATCCACATCGATCCCGCCGCCCACACCGCCACCCTCGCGCGCAACCAAACCCACCCGGACGGCTTCGTCTCCGCCGCCATGGGCAATGCGCGAGACCTGTCGGGCGGCGACACGTTCGTCTGCTGGGGCTGGGCGCCGCACCTGTCCGAATTCACCCCCACCGCACAGCTGGTCTACGACGCCACGCTGCCAACGGGCGCCTATCGGGCCTACCTCGAAGATTGGGCACCCACGCCCCAGTAATCCGGCCCGGCACCTCGACACCATCCGGTCCACGGCAGCTCACGCAACGAGCCTCCCGCTACCCCGCAGCAGCGTGATACTGCTCGCGATGCTCGATCCACGGACGTTGCCGCTCTTCCTCACTCATCGCCAACAACTCACCCAACTTCACCCACGCCCCCTCATCGACCGGCGTGTAAATCTGCATCCACGCATGCGGCAGCGCAGGCAAGCTCATGCTCGTCAAGAACATCTCCAACTCCCCCACCGCCAAATTCCGGATCTGCTTGGTCCGACTCGCTGGCACCGCCACATCATTACGCGCCCACAACGACGCGAAAGGCTCACTCTCAGTACACAACTCAGCGATGAAATCCTGCCAACCCGGATCACCGAGGTTCTTCGCATACGAACCACGCAGATAACCGACCATGCGCCGCAGATCATCCCAATTATGGAGATACGTATTGCAACACTCCGGAGTCAAGAAAACCCGGCGTGCAACGTTACGTTCCCCCATCACAAAGCCCGGGCACAGTGCCTCATACGACTTGTTGTGCGCGAGCACGTCATAACGAGGGCTCAACACCACTCCCGGCAAAGGTTCGAGATGATCCAAAATCACCTGAAGCTCTTCCGGCAGAGCCGTTCCCGCATGCGCGGTCGGCACCGTCGGCACATCCGCCAGCCGATACAAATGCGCCTTCTCCGCCGCATCCAACGACAAAGTCCGCGCCACCGCATTCAAGACCTGTACGCTGACATTGATTTGGCGCCCCTGCTCCAGCCAGGTGTACCAAGTTATTCCGATTCCGGCCAGTTGGGCGACCTCCTCGCGGCGTAGGCCGGGAGTGCGGCGGCGTGGGCCTGGGGGAAGGCCGACGTCTTTGGGGGTGATTCGCGCGCGGCGGGACTTCAGGAAGGCGCCGAGTTCGGCGCGGCGTGCCTTGCGTACTGCGCGGACATCTACCACATCGGTCATCCTGTGATGATCCCGGAATCTGCTAGCGGTATCCAGGTGCTGCCAGTACTAGTTTCAGGCGGCGCGGGCCGTGGCCCTCGTCGCCTCGGCTGGACTGCGCGTCAGTGACCGTTCGTATGGCGCCAATCGCGGACGGCGTCGCGGACCCGGTCGAATACCGCCAATGGTGGACTCGTCACGAGGTTCGCCAGTCCGGTCTCGCCGGCGTGCGGATGCGGGCGGGTGGGCGCGACCTTTTCGGCGGCGCGCAACATACCTGCCCAGCGTTCGAGTTGATTCACCGAGAACTGCTTGCGCAGGAACGGGAATTCCTCGGTCTCCTCGTTCGCGGCGTGCGCGGTGAAGGCAGCGGCGAAATCGACTAGCTTCGTATCGAATTCGGGATGGTCGACGCCGAGATCGTACAGTTCGGCAAGCGCATGCTTGACCGCGTTCTCCTCCACGAGTCTCGGCCTGATGATTTCATCGGCGCCGAATGCCGAGCGCCGCGCCACCGCGTGTACGACTTCCTCTTCGGCGGTTTCGTGCACCGCCAGCAGCCGCACCATCTCGGTGAACAGTTCCCGCTTATCGTCCTGGCCCGCTTTCAGCTTGTCGAGCAGGTGCCGGATCTGCTCGTGCTGGGCAGTCAGCAGGTCGATCGCATTCTCATCCAGGTTTCCCATCGTGCACCTCGTTTCTGCGCCGACGGCGGCGGTGTATTTCATATACTCCTCCGTGGACCGACCAGCGCGCCACGTTCCGGTCGAATAACCAGCCGACCGTTTATCCGCCCCGAGATGCGGTAGCAGGCCGTTTGCCCGCCGCGCCCGGGTAGGTCGGCGGGATGACGGTCGTCGTCGGCTACGTGGGACCTGCGCCGATACCGGGGTATCGCCGAAGCCTGCCATGAGCGGGGCTGGGTCAGTGGACATCGGCGGGACGGAACAAGGTCAATGTCGCGGGTCGGCTGGTGAAGGTGAAGTCCGTGCCGCGCTCGTCGACCTCACCATCGGCGGCCAAGGCGACCGGGCCGCTGTCGACGTGCACGGTCAGCCGTTCGGATCGGCGGTGTACGTAGGTCGCGGAGCGGTCGAGCGTCCCGGTGAGCGTGGCCCAGATCAGGCGGGTTCGCGAGAACGGCATATCCGCGCGCAGATATCGCACGTCGAGGGCGCCGTGGTGCAGCGCGGGGCGCGCCATCGGGATCTGGTGGGCGGGCCGGTAATGGCCGTTGCCGACGAACAGCATCCAGATGCCGGTATCTACGCCGTCGATGCTCACCCGCAGCGGCTGGGCCCGAAACAGTGCGCGCACCATGGCGATTCCCGCGGCAGGCCATTTGCCCAAGCGCGACTCCCAGCGTTCCCTGGTCCGGACGAAGTCCGGATAGCCACCCAGACTTGCCGTGTTGACGAAGGTGCGGGCCGCGAGCCCGTCCGATCGCACCTGGGCCGTATCGGTCTGGACCACTTGGCCCGATGCCAATGCGGTCAGGGTCTGTTCCAGCCGCTCCACGCCGGTGTCGCGGGCGAAATGGTTGAGAGTGCCACCCGCGAACACCGCGAGCGGCAGCCGATGTTCGACCGCGGCCGCCGCGACGGCCGATACCGTCCCGTCGCCGCCGAATACGCCGAGTGCGACGATATCGTCCCGGCTGGCTCGGTCGTCGAGTTGCGCGGCGAGATCGTCGGCCACCTCCAGAATCGTTGCGTCGGGCAGACTTTCGCGAAGTGACCGAAATTGTTCGGCATCGGTGCCACCGCCGGATTGGGTATTGGTCACCAGCAGCAGGCCGCCACCGTCGGTCACCGGGGCGATTCGAAGATCCGGCCCGAGTTCGGCGGGCATATCCTCGCGCTGCGCCCACCACCGCCGGGTGCCGAGGGCTATCGCACTGCCCAATGCCGCCCCGGCGAGCACATCCGAAGGCCAATGCACGCCGATGTGCACGCGTGAATAGCCGACGGCCACCGCTATCGGCGCGATGGCGACCGCCGCTGCCGGGGATTCGAGGGCGACACCCGTCGCGAAGGCCGCGGCGGATGCGGCATGCCCGGAGGGGAACGAGGAGGACACCGGCGGTGTCACCAGCCGCCGCACGAACGGCACCGACTCATCGGGCGGCCGGCGCCGAGGAAATAGTGGCTTGGCCACACCATTCGCCACCGAGCTGGCCAGCGCGACGGATACGAGCCCACGCACGGCCGCCCGTCGCGGTGCGCGACCGCCGAGCAGCGCCAGCACCGCCGCCACCGCCAACCACAGTCGGCTGTGGTTGGCACTCGTGCTCAAGGTCCGCAGAAACCTATCGGCGGGCGTCGGCCGCACCCGCGCACTGCGCGCCACCAGCCACGCATCCATCCGTCCCGCGAGCTTCCGCCGCGGCGCATTCGATTTCCGCTGCCCCATGCTCCCAGGCTATCGGCACCCACGCGGTCGGCCACCGCGCAGAAGGCCATTGCCCCCGGTCGAAGATGCGCCATGAGTGACGCGATCGACGAGTCGAACCCCCATTCGACCAGCATGGAGCCGGGTCAGACACCACCGCGCCCTTGACACTCGATGTCCATATAGGAATCATCTGATGCCATTGGAATCAGATGATTCCTACAAGGCGCGAGAGCGCTGGCGCCACGTGTGCGCGACCCGTCCGGCGAGGAGTACAGATGGATCAGCCGACAACGCGACCACAGGACAACCATGTGCCGATCGTGATCATCGGCGCCGGATTCGCGGGGATCGGGTTGGCCGCGAAATTGCGTGAAGCCGGATTCCGTAACTTCGTGATTCTCGAGCGCGGCACCGATCTCGGGGGTACCTGGAGCGCCAATACCTATCCCGGCTGCGCGTGCGATGTCCCCTCGATGCTGTATTCGTATTCGTTCGCACCGAATCCGAATTGGTCTCGGCGTTACGGCACGCAGCCGGAGATCCTCGAATACCTGCGCGGCGTCGCCGATAAATTCGGTGTGCCGCAGCATATTCGCTACAACAGCGAGGTGCTCGACGCGAGGTGGGACGAGACCGCCGGACTATGGCGTATCTACACCGGGCAACGTTCGTTTACGACCGATGTGCTCGTCTCGGCGATCGGGCCGTTCAGCGAGGCGCAGATCCCCAGCCTGCCCGGCATCGCGAATTTCGCCGGTACCCAATTCCATTCCCTGCACTGGGATCACGGCCACGACCTGACCGGTGAGCGGGTCGCGGTGATCGGCACCGGCGCATCGGCGGTGCAATTCATTCCGGAGATCCAGCCGGTGGTTGGTCAGCTGACGGTATTCCAGCGTTCGGCGCCGTGGATCGTGCCGCGCATGGATTGGGCGACGACCGCTGTCGAGCGCACACTGCTGCGACGGATGCCGTTGCTGGGCAAGACGATTCGCGCCGCCTATTTCACCGGCATCGAGGGATTCGGGCTGGTGGGGTTCGTGGACAAGCGGTTCCGTCACCCGTTCGAGGCATTGGGCCGGTGGCAGCTGCGTCGGCAGGTTCCCGATCCGCTGCTGCGCCGAAAGCTGACACCCGACTACATGATCGGTTGCAAACGCGCGATCTTCTCCGACGCTTATTATCCGGCGTTGACACAGCCGAACGTCGACGTGGAGACCTCCGGCATCGCCGAAGTCCGGCCACGATCGATCATCACCCGCGACGGCACCGAACACGACGTGGATACGATCATCTGGGGTACCGGATTCGGCGTACCACCGCGGATATTCGAAGCCATCCACGACACCGCCGGGCGCACCCTCGCACAGCTGTATCGGCAACGCCCGCAAAGCTATCTCGGGACCTCCGTCACCGGATTCCCGAACTTCTTCACCACCCTCGGCCCGTTCGGCGCGGCCGGAAACCAATCCGCCATCTTCATGATCGAGGCCCAGATCCGCTACATCGTGGATGCGGCAAAGCGCATGCGCGACAATGGTCTTCGCCGCATCGAGGTGCGACCGCAGGCGCAGCGGGCCTTCGTCGAGGAGATGGAGCAGCGCAGCCGGGACACGGTATGGGTCACCGGCGGCTGCCGCAGCTACTACCAAACCGCCGACGGCAATCACAATGCCGGGCTATATCCGAACTGGAGCTTCGAATACGCTCGCCGCACCATGCGATTCGACGCCGACGCCTATCTCACCGAGGCACCATGAACCTCTCGCGACTCTTGCCGACGGACACCGACTTCGACGTGGCTGACAGGGTCGCCGTCATTACCGGGGCCGGGCGCGGCATCGGCGGCGAACTGGCCCGCATCCTGCATCGGCGTGGCGCCACGGTCGCGATGCTCGATCTCGAAGAGGCCGAAGTCGGCACTGCCGCAGCGCGACTGGGATCGCGAGCGTTCGCGCTGCGCGCCGATGTCGCGGACCGCGACGGCATGGTCGAGGCCATCGCAACGGTTCGTGAACGTTTCGGCCGGATAGATCTAGTGGTCGCGAACGCCGGTATCGCCCCGACACCCGCCACGCTGCGGACCATGGACCCGGCCGACTTCGACCGCGTCATCGGCGTCAATCTGACCGGCGTCTTCAATACCGTCCGCCCCGCGCTCGACGATATCGTCGCCACCGGCGGACATGTCGTGGTGGTGTCCTCCTGTGCCGCGTTCGCACCGGGTATGGGCGGTTCCCCGTACATGATCAGCAAGGCCGGTGTCGAACAGCTCGGTCGCGCATTGCGGGTCGAACTCGCCGTGTCCGGCGCCAGCGCCGGGGTCGCCTACTTCGGCATCGTCGATACCGCGATGACCCACCACACGCTCGACGACGACGAATTCGGCCGCGCCGCCGACGCCATGTTGCCCTGGCCGCTGAACCAGCGCATCAGCGCCGCCGACGCCGCGCTCGCCGTCGCCGATGGCATTGCCCGCCGCGCCCCGCGCACCATCGCACCTCGCGTATGGGAGCCCTATTCCCTGCTGCGCGGCGCGATCAATGTGCTGATGGATCAGTACCTCAGCACCGATGAACAGCTCCGGGATCTGCTCCGCAAGCTGGAACAACGCGCGGGCACGCGCCCGCCGAATGCGTCGACGCGCCCATGACATGATCGAATCCGTGAGTTCGTCAGCCAGCACGTGGCGCGGCAGCACCATGGCGAGCCGGTCCGCCGAACGCCGCGAACAGCTCGTGCGGGCCGGATACGCGCTGCTCGGCGGCGAGGGCGCGGCGGCGACCACCATGCGGGCGGTCTGCCGCGAGGCGGGGTTGAGCCTGCGCTACTTCTACGAGAACTTCCCCGATCGCGAAGCCCTGCTCATCGAGGTCTACGACCAGACGGCCCGCGGACTGCTCGATACCGTCACGACCCGGCTGCGCAATGCCCCAGCCGACGAAACCGGCCGAGCCCGAGCGGCTTTCGACGCCGCGGCACAGTACTTCCAGGACGACCCCCGCCGCGGACGGATCATGTTCCGAGAAACCCTGGCCGATGACACCCTTCGCGCCCACGGCGCCGACGCGCTTCCGGCCTTCGTCACACTCGTCGCCACCCAACTCGCACCGGAGCAGGCCGCACGGTTCGCCACCGCTTCCGGCCGGATTCCCCGGCCGGTCAGCGCGATATCCGGTGCACTGCTCGCGCTATTCCTCGACTGGCTCGACGGCGATATCGAGTCCGACCGCGAGACGGTGGTCGACTACGCCACCCGCCTCACGATTACCATCCTCGAGCTCGGCTGAATCCCAGCTTCGAGCGGATTCACAGCAGACCGCGCAGCCGAAGATCGCTGACGTACTTTTCGATGAGCGCGGGTGTCAGGTGCGGGATATCGTGCTCGGGCCCGATATTCGCGGCTTGGACCGCGGCGGTGAAACCCTTCGCCGGAATGGCGGAGCCGCGGATGGGCGGCGCCGGACGGCGGTAGGCGTGCAGCAGCGGCAGCACCGACGCCTGGCGCTGCTTCTCGGGCAGAGCGCGCAGGGCGGTCTCGAACCGGGTGAACCACTCCTGATAGTCGTCGATCCGCCGGATGGGGTGGCCGGATCCGACCAACCAGTCCACGAATTCGTCGAGGGAGATGCCATCGTCGTGCGGGTTGAGCACGTCGAAAGTTCGGAAGCCTTTGCGCACCTCGGCACCAAGGGTGGTGATCGCCTCGGCGGTGAAGTCGGCGGGCAGGCCGTCGTAGTGTCCGCGTCGACGTTTGCCGTCGGCATCGGTCTCATAGAAGGAATACGGGGCGATGCCGGTGGCGACCAGACTGAGCAGCAGCCGGGTGAACATATCCGGGATATTGAGCTGGCCGCTGAATCGGCTGTGAGCCAGAATCATGTCGGATCGGAAGACCGCGACGGGTAGTCCGCACCGATCGTGTGCTTCCCGCAGCAGCACCTCGCCCGCCCATTTGCTGTTGCCATAACCATTGGCGTAGCTCTCGTTGATGGCACGTGTGGGGCTGATTCGACGGATATCGCCGTCCTCCTCGAAGGCCGAGGGCTGAACCTGATCGGCGACGGCCACGGTGGACAGATAGGTAAAAGGCTTGATCCGCGTGGTGATGGCCAAGCGGATGAGTTCCGCGGTACCAACGACATTGGGGCCGAAAAGCTGGTCATAGGGCAGGACGTGATTGACCAGTGCGGCGGGGTGCACGACCAGATCGACCGTATCGGCCAGCCGATGCCAGGTCGCATCGTCCAAGCCGAGATTCGGCTCGCCGATATCGCCGGGCAGCACCTCCAAGCGGCGGGCGGCCAGCTCCCGGTAGTGTCGGATCAGTTCCGGGTCACCGCTGTCGAAGGCGGCGTCGAGCCGGGCGCGGGCGGCGGCCGCATCTTTGCCGCGGATGACGCAGATCAAGGTGCCGCCGGTTTTATCCAGTCGCTCCAGCCATTCCAGGCACAAAAAGCGGCCCAGGTAGCCATTGGCACCGGTCAGCAGCACGGTCCGGGTCGCGGTCGTGTGCGGGAGAGACGTTGCGGTGGTGAGTGCTTGCGCATCGATGAATTTGTCGAGCGTCAGTTCATCGGCACGCGCGAGGTCTTTCCGAGCATGTACCGAGCCAAAGGTGGGCCGGATCGCCCCGGAACCCTGTGCCGATTCGACGTAGTCGGCCAATTCGCGCAACCCGTTGGCCGGGCTGACGATGACGCCGACCGGCACCTCTACATCGAAGATATCGCGGAGCAGATTCGAAAACGACAGTGCGGAAAGGGAATCGCCGCCGAGATCGGTGAAATGCGCATCCGGTCGCAGATCGGTGGTGGCACAACCGAGTAGCGCCCGTGCGGCGCGGCTGACGGTGTCCAGCACCGGTAGTTCGGCGGCTTCACGGCGCAACGTCCGCAGTTCGTCCGCCTGCCCCTCGGCCAGTTCGGCGTACAGCTGCTGCAACCGGTCGCCGTAGCGCTCGATCAGCTTGGGGCGCAATAGTTTGCCGATACCGGAGAGCAGACCGTTGTCGGCGCTGAACGGTTCGGTCTCGATCAGGAAATCGCGCGGGATCTCATAGGAGTGCAATCCGGCGTCCTTGGCGATCCGTTGCAGCGAATCGCTCAGTGCCGCTTTCGGATCGGCGCTGCGCAGCACCGCTTCGGTGGGCACGATCACCGCGAGCAGATAGGCGCGCTCACTGCTGCCGTAGACGAAGATCTGCTCGAGCAGCGGACTGGTGGCATATACGGCCTCCAGATGCGCGACTGCGACGAATTCACCCTGGGACAACTTGAGCACATTGTTGCGGCGATCCACGTATACCAGCTGATCGGGCCCGAGTTCGGCCACGATGTCACCGGTCCGGTAGAAGCCGTCCGCATCGAAGATCTCCGCGGTGACCTCGGGCCGCTTGTAGTAACCAGGAATCATGGTCGTGGTCTTCAACAGCAGTTCGCCGCGCGGATGCGGCTGGTCGGTGCCGAAATACCCCAGCTCGGGCACGTCGACCAGCTTGTAGTCGATGACCGGTGGACGGCAGATCAGGTTATCGATCATGATGCTGCCGCCGGCTTCGGTCGAGCCGTAGCCGTCGTGCAGGTCCAGATCGATGACCGACTCGATGAAGGTCTTCATCTCAGCGGCCAGCGGTGCGCTGCCGACGATCGCGGTAATGAACCGGCCGCCCAGAAAGTCACCGCGCAGTTCGGCTTTCACCACACGCTCGAGTTCGGCGCGGTCGATACCCGGTTCGGAGCGTCGCGCCATTTCACTCTGATAGCGCTGAAAGACCATATCGCACACGCGAGGTACGAAGAACAGCTCGGTCGGGCGCACCAGGCCGATATCCTCGAACAACGTCGAGATATCGCTCTTGGCCGTGAAATAGGCGGTGCCGCCGCGGGCCAGCACTCCGTACAGCGCCATGCGCCCGGCGACATGGCTCATGGGCATGTAGTTCAGGTTGACCGCGGCCACCTCGGCTTGGGCCAACCACATCGCCGTCACCAGCCCAGCGGTGTACATGGCCCCTTTGGGGGTTCCGGTACTGCCGGAGGTGTAGATCAGCAGTGTGAGCGCGTCGCCGTCGGGAACGAACAGTGGCGCGGGTGGCAGAGCGCGCCCGCGTTCGACTACCGAATCCAGTGACTCCACCACTATCGGTGTGTTCGCGAGCCGATGCCGGGCCGATTCGAATGCTTCGCGCTGATCGTCGTCCTCGGGGTGGTAGTCGAAGACGACCAGCCGTTCCGGCGTCGGTCCCGCCACTACGCATTCGATCGCGGCATCGAGGTTTTCGGGGGTCGCGGCGAGGATGCGCGGAGCGGTCTCCGCGAGGATCGCCGACAGCTGCGCGGGTGATGCGCTCGCCTGCAGCGGCACGGCAACCGCGCCGAGGTACAGACATGCCAAGTCGAGGGCGATGTAGTCGCTGCTGGTGAAACCCAGCGTCGCGACGAAATCACCGACGCGCAGCGGGTTTTCGGGATGGTGCTGCCAGTCCGCGGCGATCGCGGCGACCCGCGCCCACAGCTCCCCGTAGGTGATGGTCTCGAATTCGGGCAGCAGTCGCAGGGTGCGGCGGCCCGCATCGTCGGTGGTCGGTTCGCTGACGCGATGCCCGAGGGCCGGGCGATCCGCATAGCCCGTCATCACCATCTCCGCGATCTGGGCCGGACTGAGTCCCGGCTCTCGAATCGCGGCGAAGATCTGTGGGTCCGGTCGCGCGTCGCGGATCTGCGGATAGGTGGCATACAGGTCGGTGATGCGGCCGATCAGCCGCTCCATCTGGGTATCAGTCATCATCATGGCCAGCCTCCTTCGGCGGGTTGCCAACCGACGGTTGTTCCGTTCACATAGAAAGGCGCCTATATTTACTAATAAGTTAGCTTGCCTAAATATTCCTGGCTCGACCGAATTGGGCAGTGAATCCGGCCGGATCATGCCGCCACCTGCCGACTTGCGATCCTGAGACCATGATGGTCCCCCTCCCCGATCTGGTCGAGAGCCTGCTCGACAGCCCGCGCCCACTGCCCATTGTCACCGCGGGCGACCCCGTCCTTCGCACCCCCGCCGCCCGATACGACGGGCAGCTCACGGACGCGCAGCTGGGCCGATTGGTGCTCGCGATGCGGGAGACGATGCATGCCGCGCCGGGTGTGGGGCTCGCCGCGCCGCAGGTCGGGGTACCACTGCGACTGGCGGTGCTGGAGGATCCGGCCGAGGTGACCGACGAGGTGCGCGCGGCCCGCGCCCGGGTCCCGCTGCCGTTCCGGGTCCTGATCAATCCGACCTACGAACCGATCGGCGATATCCGGGCCGCATTCTTCGAAGGCTGCCTCAGTATCCCGGGTTGGCAGGCCGTGGTCGCACGCCACGCCAGCGTGCGGCTGCGCGGCCAGGACGAACGCGGTCGCGAACTGGATGAGGAAGTGTCCGGCTGGCCCGCGCGCATCGTGCAACACGAGACCGACCACCTCGACGGCACCCTCTACATCGATCGCGCCATCACCCGCTCCCTCACCAGCGCCGAAGCCCTGACCGACCGCTGGTCCCAGCCGACTCCCGCTGCCGCGGCCGCCGCCCTCGGCTTCGAGTTCCCCTGACCGTTTCGCATGTGCATACTGCGATGGGACCGAGCGTTCGGTCGCTATCCAGGTGTTGCCAGTACCAGTGTTACTGGACTCCTGTTACTGGTGTCGGGTCGGCTGCAAGCTCTAGAACATGACCCAGACCTTGCAGCCGAGTACCGCTGCGGCCACGTCGGCCGTTGCGGGTCCGGCCGTTCAGCCCGCCGCGTTCGGTGCGCGGCGGACCATCGCGGTGCTCGCGGTATTGCTCACCGGACAGTTCATGGCGGTGCTCGACGCGTCGATCGTCAATGTCGCCATACCTTCTATTCGTACCTCGTTGCATACCAGCGGATCCGCATTGCAGTTGATCGTCGCCGGATATGTGATCGCCTATGCCGTACTGCTCGTCACGGGTGCACGATTGGGTGATCGGTTCACCCAGCGTCGCACCTTCATCACCGGGCTCGCGGTGTTCACCGTCGCCTCGCTGGCGTGCGGGCTGGCGTGGAATGAGCTGTCGCTCATCGTGTTCCGGTTCGTCCAGGGTGCGGGTGCGGCCGCGATGATTCCGCAGATCATGACCATGATCCAGCGGAACTTCACCGGCAATGCGCGGGCCAAGGCGCTCAGCGTGTACTCCGCGATCATCTCCGGCGGCATGGTCGTCGGCCAGGTGGCGGGTGGACTGATCGTCAATGCCGACCTGTTCGGGAGCAGCTGGCGTGGTGTATTCCTGGTCAATGTGCCGATCGGCGCGGTGCTCCTGCTGATCGCCCCGCGGGTTCTGCCCTCGGCCACAGCGCGATTCGATCGAAAGCTGGATCTGGCCGGTCTGACGATGCTCACCGTGTCGGTGCTGCTGCTCGTGCTGCCCATGGTATTGGGACATGAGCAGAGCTGGCCGCTGTGGACGTGGATTGCCTTGGGCGCCAGTGTGATCGGTATCGGATTGTTCGTGCTGATCGAGCGGGCGGTCGCGGCACGCGACGGTGAACCGCTCTTCGCCCAGCGCGTGCTGAAGTCGCCGGGACTGGCACTGACCGCGGGCACGCTGTTCACGATCATGGCCACCTTCGGCGGCTGGATGTTCGTCATGGCCATCCACTTGCAGAGCACCCTCGGCTACACCGCATTGCACGCGGGCCTGCTGTTCATCCCGATGGGTGCGACCTTCGCACTGGCCAGTCTGAACTGGGAGCGCATCCCGCATCGCTTCCACGCCACCATGATTCCGCTCGGCCTGGTACTCGCCGCTATCACGATGGTGGTGCTCGGCGTGATGCTGCGCGACGGTGCGGATTTCGGCCCGCTGGCGCTGGTCGTCTTCGGCATCCAGGGCATCGGCAACGGTCTGGCCTTCAGCCCGCTGATGACCCGCACGCTGGCCAAGATCCCCATGGCCCTCGCGGCCGATGCCAGCGGCATTCTGGTCACCAGCGTGCAGCTCGGCGTTGTGGTCGGCATCGCCTGCTTCGGGTCGGTATTCCTGGGCCTCGCGGGAACCACGGCGGTCTCGGCAGCACATGCCTTGGGCGGGACGGCGGTCGCGGAAGGTGTCACGGTGCTGGCGGCTGCGGCGCTGTCCGCTCGTGCAGCACGGTAATCCCGACAGATGATCCCGGGTTCGCCGTTCGGACGGCGAACCCGGGATCGCGCCGTTGCCGGACTCGGTTCGGAACGGTCACGGTGTAGCGGCCCGACACTGCGCCACACCGCGATCCGAAGCTGGGCCGATTCGGATCAGCGCGACGCTAATGCTGGCGGCAGCGAGCAAGTTTGACGATCGTCATACCTATGAGCAGGAGCGGAAATGTCTTCGCCGTGGGCATCGAATTGGATGGCGAGGGATATCACCCGGCTGCGTGGCGGCGGGCCGCGCATGCGCCCGATGCCTTCCTTACTGGCGATACGCTGCGCAAACGCGTCAGTGCGGCCGAGAACGCAGGCTTTACGCTCGCGAGCTTCGACGATTCGATCCTGCCGCCCGTCGGACATGCGGCCGCACGCATCGATGGGGTGACGCGGGCCTCGTTCGTTGCGGCGACCACCAGCACCATCGGACTGGTGGCGACCGTGGCGACCACCTACGCGGAACCGTTCCACACCTCCTCGCAGCTGGCCACACTGGACTATGCCTCGCGCGGGCGCGCCGGCTGGATCGCGACCACCATCGCCGACCCGGCGGCCGCCGCCACCTGGGGTCGGCCCGCACGCAGCACCGAATCGGAGCTCGCACGCGAACAACGGGATTCGATCGAAGTCGCGCGCCGACTGTGGGACTCATGGGAGGACGACGCCGTCGTGCGCGACTACGCCGCGAGCCGTTTTCTCGATCGAGACAAGTTGCACTACATCGACTTCACCGGCGAGACCTTCTCGGTGAAGGGTCCGGCGATCGTGCCACGGCCACCGCAGGGGCAGGTGGTCGTCTTCGCCGATGACACAACCGAATCCGGCGCGGCGGACGTAATACTCGTCGCGGGGCGCGATCTCGCACAGACCCGCGCCGCCGCCGACCGCGCGCGGGCCACCGGCGCACTGGTCTTCGCCGAACTCGATGTCGCCCTGGACATCCCGCATGCGACCGCCGCTGAACGCATCGCCGATCTCGACACGAACGCCACCGCGAATCCCACAGAGCGCCTGACGTTCTCGGGCTCACCCACCGACCTCGTCCGCCTCCTTACCGAACTCGCACACCATGTCGACGGCGTGCGCCTGCATCCGGCCGTCATCGACGAAGACCTCCCGGCGCTGGCGCGCCATGTCCTGCCCGCACTGTTCCGATCCGGTGTGATCCACCGCCCGGTGCCGGGTTCGACCCTGCGCGCCAACCTCGGCCTGGCGCGGCCGATCAATCGATACGCGAAGGATCAGCACTGATGACTACAGTCTCGGGCGACAGTCGGGCGGCGGGTGGACGCGAGGTTCCGTTCCCC
This sequence comes from Nocardia sp. CA-119907, assembly GCF_050955995.1. Classification (NCBI taxonomy): domain Bacteria; kingdom Bacillati; phylum Actinomycetota; class Actinomycetes; order Mycobacteriales; family Nocardiaceae; genus Nocardia; species Nocardia sp. CA-119907. The sequence goes on along the minus strand of NZ_CP192091.1, from coordinate 3,754,678 downwards.
GACGCACAGGTTCATTTCGGCGTCTTCTTCCAGGGTGTCAACCACTCCACCATCTGGTCGGATCCGAGCAGCGGTTCCCAGATCGACTTCGAGACGTTCCGGCGCATCATCGGCACCGCCGAGCGCGGACTCTTCGACGCGTTCTTCCTCGGTGAGGGCCTGCGACTGCGCGAGCAGAACGGTCAGCTGCTCGATACCGATATCGCGGGCCGTCCCGATGCCATCGCCCAGCTGGCGGCGCTGGCCGGAATCACGCGGCACATCGGTCTGGTCGCCACCCAGAACACCACCTATAACGAGCCCGCCGACCTCGCGCGCCGACTCGCCGGACTGGACCTGCTCTCCGGCGGCCGCGCGGGCTGGAATGCCGTCACCACCGACAATGCCTGGACCGGTGAGAATTTCCGCCGCGGCGGTTTTCTCGACCACGCCCAGCGCTACGAGCGCGCGGGTGAATTCATCCGGACGGCCCGCGAGATCTGGGATGCCTGGGCCGACAATGCGATCGCGAACGCACGTCACGACATCCACTGGGCCGCACCTGATTCGGTGCGCACCGTGACCCGCGATAACGAGCACTTCCAGGTCTCCATCACCCCGACCCTGCCGCGCAGCGCCCAGGGCCATCCCGTGATCTTCCAGGCCGGTGATTCGCCAGCGGGCCGCGATTTCGCGGCGGCCAACGCCGATGTCATCTTCTCCAGGCACGGAACGCATTTCGATGCCGCGCTGGCGTTCGCGAACGATATTCGCGAGCGTTCGGTGGGTGCGGGCCGGCCGGCCGATGACATCAAGATCCTGCCCGGGACCCAGATCGTGCTGGCCGAGAAGGAATCCGAGGTGGAGGAGAAGGCGCGGTGGGTGCTGGAGGCGCAATTCACCGGTCAGACCGCGCTTTCCCTGGTCGGCCAGGTGTGGGGTCGCGATCTGTCCGACCTCGATCCGGATGGCCCGCTGCCCGCCGACGATCCACGGCCCCAGGTGATTTCCGGTGAACGCGGCGCCCAACGCGACGGGCAGGACCCGGTGGCGATCGTGCGGGAATGGCGGGCGCTGGCCGAGGCCAAGAATCTGTCGCTGCGTCAGGTCGCCATCGAGACCTCGCAGCGATCCGGCTTCGCGGGCACCCCCGGCCAGGTCGCCGATGAGCTGACCCGCTGGGTCCGCCACGGCGCGACGCACGGGTTCAATATTTCGCCGTATCTGGTGCCCACCGGTCTCGATGAGATCGTCGACTGGCTGATTCCGGAACTGCAGGAGCGCGGCGCGTACCGCACCGAGTACACCGGGACCACCCTGCGCGAACATCTCGGACTCCGACCGCCGCTGACCTGGCGCTGACCGCCACACCCACTAGATCTGATCCGGGAAAGACGTCCGGTTTGTCACCGAAACCGAACGCCGGACCGCGTTTTGCTCGTATGTTTGCCATACGCAGCGCAGATCGGAGTGGGACAGTGCAAGCAGGAGCTACCGCGGACTATGTGATCGTCGGCTCCGGGTCCGCGGGTGCGGTCCTGGCCAATCGGCTCAGCGCCGACCCGAATGTCACAGTGGTGGTGCTGGAGGCGGGACCGCCGGATAAGAACAGGTTCGCCCATATTCCCGCGGCGTTCGCGAAACTGTTCCGCTCGGAGGTGGACTGGGACTACCTCACCGAACCGCAGCCCGAGCTGAAGAATCGCCAGATCTACTGGCCGCGCGGCAAGATGTTCGGCGGCTCGTCGTCGATGAACGCGATGATGTGGGTGCGCGGATTCCGCGCCGACTACGACGAGTGGGCGCTGCTGGCCGGAGACGAGTGGGGGTTCGCGGCGGCGGTCGAGCAGTTCCGCAAGATCGAGAGCGTCGAGGACGCCCAATACCCGGATGAGGGCGCGAACGGGCCGCTGCATGTCTCCCGACAGCGCAGTCCGCGCGCGCTGACGGCGGCCTACCTGGCCGCGGTCAAGGAGTCCGGGTTCGAGGTCGAGCCACCGAACCGGCCGCAGCCGGAGGGGTTCAGCGAGACCATGGTGACCCAGCACGGCGGCAGGCGCTGGAGCACCGCCGACGGGTACCTGAAGCCCGCCATGCGCCGCCCGAATCTCATTGTGCATACCGAGGCGCTCGCGTCCCGAATCATCTTCGAGACCTCACCCTCCGGGGCGCGGCGCGCGACGGGGGTGGAATACCGCCAGGGCGGCAGCACCCATACCGTGGCGGCCCGGCGCGAGGTGGTGCTCTGCGGCGGCGCGATCAACAGCCCGCAGCTGCTCATGCTCTCGGGTATCGGCGACGAGGATGAACTTGCGCGCCACCACATCCCGCTGGTGCACCATGCACCCGAGGTGGGTGCCAATCTGCAGGACCATCTGGTTGCGGCGCTCGGCTACGGTGTCGAATCCGATTCGCTGTTCACCGCGGAAAAGCCGCTTCAGCTACTCGACTATTTCATCCGGCACCGCGGCATGCTCACCTCCAATGTCGGTGAGGCGTACGGGTTCATCCGCAGCCGCTCGGATCTCGAATTGCCGGATCTGGAGCTGATTTTCGCGCCAGCGCCGTTCTTCTACGAGGGCCTGGTGGATCCGACCGAGCACGGCGTGGTGCTGGCGACCGTACTGCTGCGCCCGCACAGCCGGGGTCGCATCTCACTGGCGTCCAGCGATCCGACCGCCAAACCGGTCATCGACCCGCGCTACCTGTCCGATAGTGGCGGCGCGGACCGGGCCGCGATCATGTCGGGTCTGCGGGTCTGCGCCGAACTCGCCGCCGCTCCGGCCATGAAGGCGGTACTCGGTCCGCTGATCTATCCGCCGCAGGCGCCCGCGGAAATGGAAGCCGCGATGGAACTGACGCTGAACGGCTTCTCGCACACCCTGTACCACCCGGTCGGCACCTGCCGGATGGGTTCCGACGCGAGCAGTGTGGTCACGCCGCGACTGGAAGTGCGTGGAGTGCAAGGACTTCGCGTCGCCGACGCGTCGGTCATGCCACTGCTGATTCGCGGACACACACACGCGCCGAGCGTGTTCATCGGTGAGCAGGCGGCCGATTTCATTCTCGGCTGACCAGCGTCACTCTGCTCGGCGGCGCAGGGTAGCCGCGCCGCCGAGCAGAGTCGCGACCGCGAACCCTGCGATGGCCAGCAGATCCAGCCACAGCGTGGTGGTCGGCAGTGGGAAGGTGCCGACCTCACTCATAGCGTCGGCCGCGTAGCGCAGCGGCATGACATCACTGGCCAGTTGCAGCGCGGTGGACATCTCTGCGCGCGGCCAGATCAGCCCACACATCAGGACCTGCGGAAATACGACGGCGGGCAGGAATTGCAGCGCTTGGAATTCGGTGCGGGCGAAGGCACTGGTCAGCAGGCCGGTGCAGCAGCCGAGGATGGCCGTCGACACCCCGATCAGCAGTACCGTCGCGATATTGCCCTGGGTGCGCAGCCCGAGCAGCCCGTAGGCGACGGCCGCGGCGATACACGCCTGTAGCGCGGCGAGCGCCGCGAAGGCGAGGGCATAGCCGAACAGCAGATCCAGCTTCTGCAAGGGTGTGCTGAGCAGGCGTTCGAGTGTGCCGCTCACTCGCTCACGCAGCATGGCCACGCTCGTGACCAGGAACATCGACGTGAACGGGAAGATGCCGAGCAGCATCAGGCCGATCTGGTCGAAGATATCGAGGCGATCCACGAAGATGAACCGCAGCAGAGTCAGCAGGAGACTGGGCACGAACAGGACCAGCAGCACGGTACGGCGGTCGTGTCGGATCTGGGTCAGTACTCGGGCCGTGGTCCAGAGTGTGCGTGAAATCGACATCAGGTCAGCACCTTTCGTGCCTCGGAGGTGACGTCCCGTGCCAGAATCAGTCGGAGGAATGCCTCTTCCAGATTGTCGGCGTCGGTGGCGGCGCGCAGATCGCCCGGCGTCGCGTCGGCGAGCAGTCGGCCCTCGCGCAACAGCAACAGCCGGTCGCAGCGGTCGGCCTCATCCATGACATGACTCGATACCAGCAGGGTGGTGCCCGCCGCAGCGAGGGCATGGAATTGCTGCCACAGGTCCCGGCGCAGCACCGGGTCGAGTCCGACGGTCGGTTCGTCCAGCACCAGGACGGCGGGACGGGCCAGCAGTGCGCATGCCAGCGAGACCCTGGCGCGCTGGCCGCCGGACAGCGAGTCGACGAGGCGATCGGCGAGGTCGGCGAGTCCGACATCACGCACTGCCTCATCCGCGGCGGCGAGGCCGCTGCCCTGGATGCGGGCGAAGTAGTGGGCGTTCTGGCGAATCGTGAGATCGCCGTAGACCGAAGGTTGTTGAGTGACATAGCCGATCCGTGCGCGCAGCGCGACCGCGCCCGCGGGCAATCCGAGCACGGTGACCCGACCGCCGGTGATCTTTTGCACGCCGACGATGGCGCGCAGCAGGGTCGTCTTGCCGGAGCCGCTGGGGCCGAGCAAACCGGTGACACTGCCCGTGGCGACGGTGAAATCGAGGTTGTGCAGTATCTTCGACTTCCCGCGCCTGACCGTTAGTTCCTGTACTTCGATTGCGCTGCGTGCTGTTTCGAGTTCGGTCATGCTCTGCCGCCCTGTCGGCTCTTGATCGGCGAAGTCGTGCTCACATCGGAGACCGTTACGTCCAGTTGTGCGCCCGGGCTGTTCGGGAAGGTGATGGTGGTGTGCAGTGGTAGGTGCGCGCCGCGCACGCGCAACCACACGGTCAAAGTCGCGTCGGTGCCGGCCGCGGGCAATAGGGCGCGCAGCGTCTCCGCCGGTACCACGGCCCGCACCTCGAACGCGTCGATACCGGTGAAGTCCGCTCGCGCAACGGTTTCGGCCTCGCGCAGCGAGCCGATCAGGCGAGCCATGGCACCGTTGCGTCCGATCAGTCCGGTCGGATCGCCTACGCCGACATTCGACGGCAGAGAGGTCCTGGTCCCGTCCGGGGCGATGCCGACCACTTTGCCCTCGGATGTGACGAACCGGGTCGTCGGTCCGATCACCGGAATCGCCGTGCCCGTCGCCGTACCGCCTTGCGCGGTCGACAGGTCCGCCTCGAGTCGGCGCAGAGCAAGCCCCGGCACCGCACCGTCGGCCCGCAATACCAGATGCGCGGAATGCACCGCGCCGGTGGAGATTGCGGCATCACGCAGCATCAAGTCGGCGTCGGGCAATCCGCCGTCGCCGCACCCCGCGATCACCGCGGTGCCCGCGACTACGAAAGCTGCTCTTCGGTAGCGCACCGAAATACCTCCTATGGGTAGTGTCGCTACCCATAGACTAGGGGGCGAAGGGTAGGATTACTACCCATGAGTGCCGAATTGCTGAAAGGGCATCTGGACGGCATGATCCTGGCCGTGCTCGCCGATGGCCCACGGCACGGCTACGGCGTCATCGACGCGCTCCGGGATCAGACCGACGGCCACTTCGATCTGCCCAAGGGCACGATCTACCCGGCACTGCATCGCCTCGAACAGGCCGGACTGATCAACGGCTCATGGTCGACCGAGGCCGGACGGCGGCGGCGCACCTACGTGCTCAGCGCCGCGGGACATCGGCAACTCGGGATCGAGCGGGCCTCCTGGCGCCAATTCGTCAGCGCCGTGGGCGCATTGATGGACGGAAACGGAGGAATAGGGGAAACACCGTGTCCGGCAATGTAATCGATGACTACCTCAGCGATCTCGACCGACGCCTGATCGGCGCACGTCGCGATCGGCGCGCAATCCTGACCGAGATCGGTGACGGACTGCACGAATCGGTGGAACATTTTCTCGCGCGGGGCTTTTCCCTACCACAGGCCCGCGCGGCAGCGATACACGAATTCGGCGCGCCCGCGCTGCTCGCCGCCGATTTCGCGCCGGTCACCTCCTCGAAGCGGATCAATCGCTATGGTCGCGGATTTCTGATGATCGGACCGTTGATCGGAATCCTGTGGGGCACAGCGGCATTACTCGGATCATTCGCTGCCGTGCCGTGGCCCCTCACGGTAACGGGCTTGGTCGTGATGGCGGTCGCCGTGATGATCGGCGCACCGTTCACCGCGGTCGCGACAGTCGCGACGGGTCGCGCGAGTCGTTGGCTGCGCATGGAGACCCGATTGGCCGCAAAAGCGTTGGTGGTTACCGCGGTTGTCGCCTTGAGTATCGACGCGATTCTGATCACGACCTTGGCGACGGTAATCACCCTCGCGCCACAGGGTGTGGTCGTCTTGCCGGTCGCGCTGGCCACGATCGCCAGCCTCACCCGCATCGCCATCGCCGCGGCCAGCATCCCGCGCCTCGGTCCCGCTCGAGCCATGACTTCCTAACGCCGCTCCCCGTCTGTGGCGGCCGCGGTCGGCTACATCGTCATGCGGTACGTCGGCGGGAATTCCCTGAAGTAATTGCGTTCGCGCGGACAAGGCGCCATTGCCGGATGGCCGAACTGCTGCCCTATGGCGGTGCGCTCTTGATCGTCGCGTTGGCCGGCATCGGCATTCGGCCCCGGTTGGCCGAGTATCGCTGAGCGAGTCGGCATCAGCGCCCATTCCTGAGCTCGATCCGCGAGATCCCCGTGATCAGGCGGAAATGGGCGTTCACGCCAAGGCGATTCGATTCCCTCGGCTCGTGCCGGCCCGAATTGGCATGCAGTGCACTATTGCACCCTCTGCGCATGCGCAGAAGGTGCTGTGCCGCACCGAATGTCGTGATGCCGAGCACGCCGTGCGGGGCTGTGAGGCGGAATCAGGCGAAGGCGAACAGGCCCAGAGATGCTGCGGACAGGACGAGGTATGGGAGAGGGTAGCCGAGGTGGGTGTACCACCTGGCGCGGAGGATGGTGATTTCCGCGCCGAGGAAGAACAGCACGAGGCAGATGGCGGCGGCCAGGGCCAGCGGTGGGATGGCCAGGCCGATCAGCAGGCCGAAGGCACCGAGGGCTTTCAGCGCCGCCAAGGGGGTGAGTGTCCAGTACGGGAGGCCATAGCCCCGCATGGTCTCGCGCACCTGATCCGCCCTGACGATATCGAAACCGGCGGCGAACAGGGCGCCGACTGCGGCGAGGATGGTGACGGCGACATACGCGACTGACATGGCAATACCCTCCGGGTGTCTCGGTTGTGTGAGTCTGCGATCGTGGTGCGGCACCCGATCGCCTCAACCACGTGACGGATGCCGAGCGCGAAAGGTGACCGATGCACGCACAGGATTTGTTGGCGCGACGATTCGAGGCGCACCGCGATCACCTGCGCGGCGTCGCGTACCGGATGTTGGGGTCGGCCAGCGAAGCCGATGACGCGGTGCAGGAGGCGTGGCTGCGGCTGTCCCGCTCCGATACCAGCGAGGTCGAGAATTTCGCGGGCTGGCTGACCACGGTGGTCTCCCGGATCTGCCTCGATATGCTGCGCTCGCGGGCCGCCCGGCGCGAGGATCCGATCGATCGGATCGCCGATCTCGGCGACTCCGCCTATGACCGCGATCCGGAAAGCGAAGCAGTACTGATCGATTCGGTCGGACGGGCGCTGCTGGTGGTTTTGGATACGCTCGGGCCCGACGAGCGGGTCGCGTTCGTGCTGCACGATATGTTCGCCGTACCGTTCGACCAGATCGCGCCCATAGTGGGCCGGACATCGGCCGCCACCAAGAAGCTCGCCAGCCGGGCCCGCGCGCGGGCCCACAGCGATGCCACCGCATCCACCGCGGAGCTCGCCGAGCAGCGGCACGTCGTCGACGCCTTCCTCGCCGCCGCCCGCAGCGGCGATCTCGACGCGCTGCTCGCGGTACTGGCCCCCGACGTGGTGCGCACGGCCGATCCCGCCGCACTGCCCTCGGGTATGGCCCTGGTCGTCCGGGGCGCGCAGGAGGTGGCCCGCGAGACCGTCATCCTGCGCCGCCGCTCGCAGGTCGCCACGCTCGCGCTCGTCAACGGGGCGGTCGGCATTATCGTCGCTCCGCGCGGCAAACTGCTTCTCGCCCTTGCCGTTACGGTCGAGCACAACCGGATCGCGGGCTACGAGGTGATCGCCGATCCGGCCCGGCTGCGCGGCCTCGACTTGGCGGTGCTGCCCGAATCGCGCTGAGCCGTCAGGCGTAACGCAGCGCGGATGCGACGATCGACGGGATCAGGATCGATATCGGCGAAGGATTGTTCTGTCGATCCTTCGCCCACACCGAGCCCGACCCCGCCCGACCAGCCGTCAGTCGCAGACGGCACCGAATGAGGCCGAGCCGACCAGCTTCGAATACTTGGCGAGCACGCCGCGGGTGTAGCGGGGCGGCAACGGTTTCCAGCCCTCGCCGCGGCGGGCGAGTTCCGCGGGGTCGATCAGCAGGTCGAGGGTGCCCGCGGCGACGTCGAGGCGGATCTGGTCGCCGTTCTGGACGAAGGCGATCGGACCGCCGTCGACCGCCTCCGGGGCGACGTGTCCGACGCACAGTCCCGTGGTGCCGCCGGAGAATCGCCCATCGGTGAGCAGCAGCACGTCCTTGCCGAGTCCCGCGCCCTTGATGGCCGCGGTGATCGCGAGCATTTCGCGCATTCCGGGACCACCTTTGGGGCCCTCGTAGCGGATGACCACCACATCGCCCGCGGTGATCGTGCCATCCTCCAATGCGTCCATCGCCGCCCGCTCACCGTCGAAAACCCGTGCGGTGCCGGTGAATACGTCGGAGTCGAAGCCCGCGGATTTGACCACGGCGCCACCGGGTGCGAGGGATCCGGCGAGGATGGTGATACCGCCGGTCGGGTGGATCGGGGAGGTCATGGCCCGCACCACTTTGCCGTCGGGGTCCGGTGGGGCGATATCGGCGAGGTTCTCGGCCACCGTCCGACCGGTCACGGTCAGGCAGTCGCCGTGCAGCAGGCCCGCATCGAGCAGCGCCTTCATCATCACCGGCACGCCGCCGATCCGATCGATATCCGTCATCACATGTCGCCCAAAGGGTTTCACATCGGCGAGGTGGGGCACCCGGCGACCGACGCGGGCGAAATCGTCCAGTGTCAGATCCACATTCGCCTCGTGCGCGATCGCGAGCAGGTGCAGTACCGCATTGGTGGAGCCGCCGAATGCCATGACGACGGCGATGGCGTTCTCGAAGGCCTGCTTGGTGAGGATATCGGCGGTGGTGATCCCACGACGCAGCAATTCCACCACCGCCTCACCACTGCGCCGCGCGTAGCCGTCGCGCCGCCGATCGGTCGCGGGCGGCGCCGCACTGCCCGGCAGCGACATGCCCAGGGCCTCGGCCGCGCTCGCCATGGTGTTGGCGGTGTACATCCCCCCGCACGCACCCTCGCCAGGACAGATGGCGCGTTCGATGGCGTCCACATCCTCGCGGCTCATCAACCCGCGCGAGCACGCGCCGACGGCCTCGAACGCGTCGATGATCGTCACCTCACGCTCACTCCCATCGGAGAGTTTCGCGACACCGGGCAGGATGGAGCCCGCGTACAGGAATACGCTCGCCAGATTCAACCGCGCCGCCGCCATCAGCATGCCGGGCAGCGATTTATCGCATCCGGCCAGCAGTACGGAACCGTCGAGCCGCTCGGCCTGCATCACCGTCTCGACGCTGTCGGCGATCACCTCCCGCGAGACCAGCGAGAAATGCATGCCCTCATGGCCCATGGAAATGCCGTCGGAGACCGAAATGGTGCCGAATTCCATGGGATACCCGCCGCCCGCGAAGACGCCCTCCTTGCAGGCCTTGGCGAGCCGATCCAGCGACAGGTTGCAGGGCGTGATCTCGTTCCAGGACGAGGCCACCCCGATCTGGGATTTGCCCCAGTCCGCATCATCCATGCCGACGGCCCGCAGCATGCCACGCGCGGCCGTCTTCTCCAGCCCATCGGTGACGTCGCGGCTGCGCGGTTTGATATCGGGAACGTTCGGATCATTGGCCATGGCCACATCATTCCCGCCCGGATCGCCGAGCGCCGCCGACCACGCCGATCAGCGCGCCGATTATCGGTGCGTGCCGATTCGCTGGAGCAAATTCAGCAGAGTCGCACGTTCGTCGGTCGACAATGCGGAGAAGGAGTCGACCAGTACCTCGTTCGCGACCTGGTTTCCCGCGCGCAGCACCTGCTCGCCGGCGGTGGTCAGCCGATGTTCGATGGCGCGACCGCGGCCGGGCGTGCGGTCGATCAGACCACGCGCGACCAGGCGGTTCGCGAGGGTGCCGAAGGCCTGCTCACTCTGGAATGTCTCCTCGGCCAAGGCGCGTGCGGTGGCACCGGGATTGCGATCGATGGCGCGCAGGGCATCCCACTGGGCCAGGGTGCTGCCGATGGCCGCGAGCCGACCGTCCAGCGCGCGATGGTGGCGATACTGCGCTTGTTTGACGGCGCGTCCCAGCACTTGCAGATCATCGGGCATGGACATCACCCTAGCAGAGTGACTAAGCTTGTTTATATCAACATGTTTAGTCAATGGATCGAGGCACTTCCCGATGACCGCAGACGCCCAGCCGCAACCGCTCACGATCGCCGAATCAGGCAGCGGCCCAACAATTCTCGTCCTACACGGCGGCGCTGGCCCGGCCTCGGTGGCCGGTATCGCCGAGCACCTGTCGCGCACGTCCCATGTCCTTATGCCGACCCATCCGGGTTGGAATGGCACGCCGATGCGATCGGGCGGCATCGGCGACCTCGCGCGCGCCTATCTGGACCTGCTCCACGACCGCGAACTGGATGACGTTCTCGTCATCGGCTCCTCCATCGGCGGATGGATCGCCGCCGAAATGGCCGTTCGCGATGACGAGCACCGCATCGCCGGGCTGGTGCTGATCGACGCGACCGGCGTGTGGTTCGACGACAAACCGATCATCGACTTCTTCGCTCTCGACGCCCGGGGCGTGGCCGAGCACTCCTACCACGACCCCGCACGCTTCTACCAGGACCCCGCCGATATCCCTGCCGCGCAATCGGCCGTGCGCCAGGCGAATATGGTCGCGCTCCGGCATTACGCGGCCGACCCGTACATGCACAATCCGCAATTGCTGCCGCGACTGGCCGCGGTCACCACACCGGCCCTATTGCTCTGGGGCGAAAGCGACCGTATCGTCACCCCGGCCTACGGCGCGGCCTATGCCGCCGCCTTCGGCAATGCCCGCTTCGAAATCATCCGCGCGGCCGGCCACTTGCCCCACCTGGAGCAACCAGAGGCCACCTTCGCCCACATCGACGCATTCCTGCCCGCATTGCGTTAGCGGTCGACTCGGTCAGCTCCGCCGATCGATCTCGGCCATGCGGGTCGAGGTCGATTCGGCGTTCGCAGGCGAAGGTGGCGGGTGACGAAGACGAGCAGGGCCACGAGTTGGATGGCCGCGGTGATGCTGACGACAGCTGTCAAGGATCGGGTGTAGAGCAGGCCGAGCAGCGCGGATCCGGCGACGAACCGCCAGGGGGTCATCGCCGTTGGCGCGGGCACGACCGCCGACACGGTCAGAGAATAACGACGATCCGCCCGCGGGTCAGGCTACGCGGGGGCAGAAGAGCGCCTACCCCGTGATGCTCGCGAATCCCATGGGCGGCGTGGCCGATGGCCCCGTGCGCAGCACCGGACGGAAGTCGGGTAGGGCGGGCAGTACGTCGGCATTGCGGGCGGCGTAGCAGCGCACGCGCGGGAGCCTCCGGGCGACCTCCGCGCGTTCCACCGGTTCGGCATCGATGAAACCGATGGTGTCCAGCGCCAATCCGAGCGTCTGCGCGATGCGGACCACGGATGCCGACTTGCGGCCCCAGCCGATCTCGATCACCGAGAACATGTCATAGAGCCCGTGCCGGTACAGCTTGTTCAGGGTCAGGTCGCGATCGCTGCGGCTGGCGACGGCATGCCAAATGCCGCGTTCGCTGAGCCTGTGCAGGGTGCGTAGGGCAGCCGGCCGTGGTGCGCCGCTGGTCGCGTCGCACACGACACCATCCCAGAGGGTGTTGTCCAGTTCCCAGACAAGACATCTCAGAGCCGGTGCCATCGCCTGCCCCTATCGGTTGGTCATCGCTGCCTCCCCTGCCGTGTCATCGGCGGATGGGGTACCAGCACACCATCCAGCGAACGGCAGGTGCCGGGCAAGCCCCCGCTTTCCTGGGAGCCCATCCGGCCGACGTGATCCTACCGGTACCGCCCGCAAATGCTCCTGTCAAAAGCCGTAGTAGCGGCGGACCAGGCGTTCGTAGACCCGCGCGGGCGTGAATCGCCGGGTCCAGAACGACAGCCGAACATCGCTGCCGCACAGGTAGGTCTGGCGCGGTTCATCCGCTTCCAGGATCGTCCGCACCTTCCTGGCTACCGCCTCGGCGGGCTGTCCGGCCTCGAGATAGCCGGTGACCCGCGCCAGCACCGAGATCCGATCGGGTGTGTACGCCTCGATCGGATCGGCAACGCGCACAGCGGAATCGATGATCGGAGTGACCGTCCACCCCGGTGCCAGCACTGAAACATGGATGCCGAATGCGGCGGTCTCCATGCGCGTGGCCTCACCCAGACGTTCGATGGCCGCCTTGGTGGCCGAGTACCAGCCGCCGTAGGGTTCGGCGATCGCACCCGCACCGGAACTCACCACGATCACGCGGCCGCTGCCCTGTGCCCGCATGATGGGCAGCACCTCGCGCAGTACGCGGTGCGCGCCGATCACATTGGTGTCGATCAGCGCAGCGGCCTCGTCCGGGTCGGTCTCCTCCACCGAGCCGACAATGCCGTAGGCGGCAAAGGTGACCACGGCATCGATCCGCCCGTGCTGTGCGTGCACGGACTTCACCCAACCGCGCACCGCCTCGGTATCGCGGACATCGACCGCGCACACGCCCGCCCGCGCGACCTTGTCACTGCCCTCGACCGTATAGCCGACTCGTGCAAGGTATTCCATGGTCGCCGCACCCATACCGTTGGCGGCACCGGTCACCAGGACGACGGTCATAGCGCACACACCTTCAGCACCTGCGGCAATACCTCGAGACGCGCCGATTCGACGATGGTGATCTCGCCGTCCAATTCGAGCGGCGCCGGCGCGGCGGGGCGCAGTTCCACCGATGTGTCGCGGTGGCAGGTGGCCAGTGCGGAGCCCGCGAATTTGCCACGGTAGAGGCCGGCGATCAGACCCAGAATCCGGGCACGGCCAGCGGCTTCCCAGATATTGATATCGAAGCGGCCGTCGGCGCGAGTGACCGGGGTGTCGTAGTACATGCCTCCGGCGAAGTGCACACTCTTGAGTACGCCGACGTTGGTGATCGGCGCGGTGTGCACCCAGTCCGAGCCGCGCACCTGGATGGCCAGCGGCTTGTGGGTGGCGATATTGCTCAGCGCGGTGGCGATAATGGCCGCCTCCACATTGCGTGACTTCAGCCAGCCGATCAGGCCGTGGGCGTGGTTGAACGAATGATTGCCCGCCGCAACGAGTCCCATGCTCGCATTGAGCAGGAAGTAGCGGACCGTGCGGGTGCCGTCGGGCAGCAGCATGGTCGCCTTGCCGACATCGACGAGCTCGGCCGGACCGAGCCGGACCGGGATATCGGCGATCCTGGTTCGCCCCGGTTTGTGGAAGTCATTGGAGCTGCCGAGGCCGACCGCGCCCAGCGCGGTCTTCTCCGCTCCGCGGTGCGGTCGGTCGGTCTCGGAATCCATGATCGCGTTCAGGACCAGGTTGACCATGCCGTCGCCGCCCGCCGCCACAATGACATCGGGTGCCTCCGACTCGAAACTCGCGCGCACCACCTTCGCGGCTTGCTCCGCGTCGCTGGGCATTTCGACGGTGAGATCGGTATCCCGGTCGCGCAAGGCGTGTTCGACCGGACGCCACCGCTGTAGGGCCGTCCCGGCATTGGACTGTGGATTCAGGACGACGAGCATTAATCCTCCTCGATACCCAGCCACTCACGCAGCCGGGGCCAACCCCCGGTACTTACTAGACCGGTACTCGAACACTCTTGTGGGACAGCTGATTCCGGCACATTCACCAGAAAAACTGGTATTCCGATGCGCGCCGCCTGCGCATCATTGGCGGCGTCATTGCCGATCATCACGCACTCCCCCGGTTCCGCGCCGAGCCGATCCAGCAGCTCGCGGTAGAACTCGATGCGTGGCTTCGAACGGCGCATGTTCTCGCCGCTGGTGCGAAAGGTGAAGGCGGACGGGTCGTAGCCGCCCCAACCCAGCCGGGTGACGACGGTGCTGTCCGGCCACAGCGGATTGGTCGCGATCACCTGCATGATGCCCGCCTCCTGGAGCCGGGTCACCGTATCCAGCGCCCACGGCTCGGGCGGAAAGCACTGCCGCAGGCGTGGAAAACCCGTCTCGGCCAGGATCTTCAGTTGCGTCGCGACGGCATCGGGTGCGATGCCGAGCCGGTCGGCGAGCAGCCGCACCATGAGTTCGGTATTGGTGTGCTCGGTGTCGTTGGCGCGCACTTGCTTCAGCACGCCGTACAGGACGCGCAGAAACCGATGCCGCGGGGTCAACTCGCGGAACACCTGCGCGGCCGCCAGCGGCATGAGCGTCTTGAACCTGCGCCGGTGCAGCCGCACCAGGGTGCCGTCCAGGTCCCACAGCACGGTCCGATATCCGGGCGCACCCCGTCGCGACGCGGCGCGCCCACCCGCCACCCGACCACCACCCCTCATCGGGTCGCTGCGCGACGCTGTGCTCATTCTTGGCTGTCCAGAACCGCTTGCAGATCGTCTCGGGTCAGGCCGAGCCGCGCCGCGTATTCGTCGATGCCGGGACGTTCGGCCGCGCTCGTGCCGAGACCCGCCCGGCTCGCCAGTTCCGAACCATAGGCGGCACCGAGATCGAAGACCGTCTTGGCCAGAGCCGCCGGGAACAGCCAGCGGCCGAGGTCGCGCTGGAATACCCGGGTCAGGCGGTACGGAGCCGAGATTCGCGCGCCGAGGTCGGAGAGCGCCGACGGGTCGCGCAGTGAACTCATCTTGCGCGCCTCCGCGCCGGGTACCAGCAGCAGATCCGACCACAGCCGCGCGAAGCTGCCGCGCTTCTCGGCGGCGACCGCGGTCATATTGAATTCGGTATAGGCCTTCTCGATGCGCGAGGTGTGGGTGGAGCGGCTGCGCAGCAGGGCGTGGATATCGGCGGTCTTGCGCGCGGTGTCATAGCGGGTGAAGCGGTTGATCTCGGGAGCGATCCAGCCGATCAGGGCCGCGAATTCGGAAATGGGGACGATCCGATCGGCCAGCGAAAGGGCGTGGTACATCAGGTTTTCACTGCCCGCTTTGGCGATTTCACCGGCGAGCACGTCGTAATCGAGATCGGTCGCGTAGCGTGCCAGATTCCAAATGTCGGCGAGTTCGCGCACACCGGTCTTGTAGTAGGGCAGGTGGATGCCGAGGTGGTGCAGATTGTCCTCGTGCGACATGGCCCAGGCGGGCACACCGTAGAAGTCGATGCGCCGCACCCGGTTCCAGATGGCGGTGTAATCGATGGTGTACGGGGCGAGCGGGGTGATCAGGCCCCAGTGCGTGCCGACGACCAATGTGCCGTCACGGGAGACGAACGAGGGCAGGTGATGGGAGCGCTCGGCGCGCACCTTGGGCGCCTTGCCGAGCAGTTCCGAAGTGGCGAAAAGCCCCAGTTCGCGGTAGATCTCGATGACGGTGTCGACCTGGTCGAGTTCGACGAGGATGTCGAGGTCGTTCATCCGCTTATAGCGCGGGTCGTGATAGATCTCCGTCGAGAACAGCATGCCCTTGAGCACCACACAGCGCACACCGCGTTCATCGAAGCGCCGCAACAGCTCGAGGGCACCGGCCAAACGCCGATCGTTAACGGCGGCAATGTGATCGGTCACGCTCGCGAAATGCGTGCGAACCGACGCGGGCACCAGCTCGTAGAGGTCTTCGGATTCCAGGCGGCGCTGCACCAGCGGGACAGTCGCATTGACCTTCGCCAGCTCGAAAACCTCAGTCCAATCGGTGATCTCATGGGCGAGCTTCGCCAATTCGGACTGCTCGTCCGGGCTCGGGTCCGCCAGTGCGGCGTGCACCAGCAGACGTTCGGAAGCCGTTGCGCCAGCGGCGATCTCGGTTCCGGTCATATCAGCGGATTCCTTCGTATTCGGTGGTGCCGATTTGTTCGGGGTGGAAGGCGAAGCGGCGCGCGACGGCCGAGATCTTCTCCAGCGCGAAATCCAGCTGCTCCCGGCTGAGGGTGGCCATCATGCTGATCCGCAGCCGCTGCTGTTCGCGTGGCACGGCCGGGAATTCGACGCCATTGACGAAGACGCCCTCGGCGTGCAGCGCCGCCACCACCTCGGCGACGGCCAGGTGTTGCGGTACCAGAATCGGAATGATCGCGGTCTGCGGATCGACCGCGAAGCCCATTCGGCGCAATTCCCGTACGAAATAGTCGACATTGTCGTGCAATTGGCGGATGCGCTCGGGATGCGCGTCGATGAAATCGATGGCGGCGAGCACCGAGGCGACCACCGCGGGCGCGAGCGAGGCCGAGAACATGTAGGACCGCGCGAAGAAGCGCAGCGTATCGACCAGATCCTTCGAGCCGGCAACGAAGCCGCCGGTGGTGGCGAACACTTTCGAGAACGTGCCCATATAGAGCTCGACCGATCCGGGCCCCATACTGAAATGTTCGGCGGTGCCATGACCTTGCGCACCGAGGACACCGGTGCCGTGCGCGTCGTCGATGGCCAGCCAGGCTCCGAACGAATCGCACAGCGCCCGGATCTCCGGCAGCGGCGCGATATCGCCGTCCATCGAGTACACGCCCTCGACGGCGACCACGATATTCGCACCCGGATTGCGCCAGCGGATCTGCATCAGCCGGTGACGCAGATGCCGAAGGTCATTGTGGTCGAAGGCCATCGAGCGGACCCGGCCGAGTTGGATGCCGTCGTAGAGGCTGGCGTGGCTCTGCTCGTCATAGAGCAGGATGTCGCCGTTGCGCAGCAGACCGGTCACCCAGCCCACATTGGCGGCGTAGCCGGAGGAGAAGACCAGCGCGGATTCGCAGCCCTTGGTCTCGGCGAGACGTTCCTCCAGCCGCCGATGCACCGAGGTGGTGCCGTTCAACAGCGGCGGCCCACCGTGGCCGACACCGAATTCCCGGACGGCACGGACGGCGGCCTCGACGATCTCGGGTTCGTTGCCGAGCCCCAGGTAGTTGTTCGAGCCCAGCATGATCAGGTCGCGGACCGCACCACCGTCGGGATCGCGCACCTGTACGACGGGTCCGGCCGGCCCGGTGATCTCGCGCAGCACGAACCCGGTGCCGCGCGCATTCGCGACATAGGGCCGGAAATCCTCGAAGCGCTGTTCGAAGGTGTGCGCGGCGGGATCGAGATAGTGTTCGAGGCTGAAGTTCTCGCCGTGCCCGGCACCGGTCTGGTGCGGGACGGCCGCGGTGGAAGTCATGAGCTGTGTTCCTGAACGATGGTTGCGGTTCCGGCCTTGCCGTCGAGAATCAGCACATCCCCGCTGGCGACCAGGCGGGTGACGCCCGGAACTCCGACGACGGTGGGGATGCCGAGTTCGCGGCCGATAATGGCGGTGTGCGAGAGCGGACTGCCCTTCTCGCTGACCAGTCCCCCTGCGGCCACCATCAGGAAGACCCACCCGGGATCGGTGCTGGCGGCCACCAGGATCTGCCCGTCGACGACCACATCCGGCTCCGGTGTGGTCAGCACCAATGCCGGAGCTTCGACGCGGCCCGGCGCGCAGCCGATTCCGTGCAGCACACTGCCGGAATCGCCGGTCGGGGCCGGATGTTCGAAGGCCGGATCGTTGATGCCGACGGCCGCGATACCCGCGGTGACGATCCGTGTCGGCAGCTCCTCGGTGCGCCACCGCTCATGGTCGCGTTTGCGGGTGGCCACCGTGCGCGCGGCATCGGTATCGACGGCGGTACCGCGGGTCAGTGCCGCGATCTCCTCGTAGGTGAGCCAGAAGATATCGCGCGGATCGTCGAGCAGTCCCGCCGCGTGCATTTGCCTGCCGTACTCGCGGAACACCCGCTTTACCAGGCCGAATGAGCGGCTGCGGCCGAGACGCATATTCTCGCGCTGTTTGACGTGCTCACGCGCGCGACTCAGTGCGAACCGGAATACCGTCCGCTGCGCGAACTTTCCACCGAACAGTGCCGCCGCGGTGGCCTCGGCCTCGCGCCGGATCAGCTTCTCGCGCGCCGCCATCTCGTCGATGTTCTGACCGCCGCGCAGATAGTTGCGCAGCATCGGCACCAGCCGCTCCGGATGTTCGCCCAGCGGGTCGGTCTCCAGCTTCAGCTCATCGACGGTGCGGTCGCCGAACAGCGCGATGTGGCGCAGGCAGGCGGCGCGGAATTCGGCGAATCCGGATTGCGCCAGGGCTTTCCACACTTCCTGCGGCTCCAGCGGGCCCTCGAACAACTCGCGCAGCGCGGCATCGGACCGGACCGTTGCGGTCAGTGCGAGTGCGGAGCGCACCGGGTCGACGCTGTCGACACCTTCTTCGCCGCAGAACAATTCGTTGCGCAGCGTGATGGCGGCGGTCTCGGTGAGACCTTCACGTTCCAGCAGCAGTCCGACCACGTGGAACATCTGCTGGGCCAGGAAGTCGTTGAAGATCTGCACCGCGTAGGCGGGCACGAGTTCGTGCAGGCAGCGTTCCATCCACTCCAGCAGCGCCTCCGGGTCCCGTTCTCGCTCCGGCGTCTCCGGGGCGAGGCGGCGGTCCAGGTCGGCGGTGAAGGACTGCAATTCGGTGAAGAATGCGCGCAGTCGGCGCGGCAGGCGCAACCAGCCGACGGCGATAATGGCCGCGATGCGCAGCCGCAGCAGATACATCTTCGCCCGTGCCAGACCGCGTTTCGGTGCGGCGGGACGCTGGTAGCGGTTCTCGATATTGAGGGCGGCCTCCCAGCCCTCGATGGCGAACTCCATGCCGGGAATCTGCAGGAACAGCCGGTACCAATTGCTGATGTTGTAGTAGATGCGACCGTGCGCGGTGCCGACCAGATATGGGTACAGGCTCGCGGCATTGCGGTCGACGATCGCGCCGCTCGCGCCGAAGTCCTTGTGGCAGGCCCGGAATACCTGTTCGTAGGCATTGCGCAGGATGGAGAAGGTGAGCGGAGTGGACAGGCCGGGATAGGACTCGGCCACATTGACATTGTCGAAGATGGTTTCGCGCGCGCCCGTCGCGGTGATCGGACGGGCCTGGAGCAGGTACAGCACTCCGCCAGCGTCATAGGCCCATTCGACATCCTGTGGGGTGCCGAAGGTTTCGGCCAATGCCGTCGCGGTGTCGACGAGTTCGACCACCTGGGCGTCGGTGAGCGCCTGATCGGTGACTGCGGCCATCTCTTCGATGACCGTGCCGGAACCATCGGCGGCCACCACCACTCTGCTCTGCTTCTCGGCGACCGAGCGGGACACGATGGTGCGCGCGGCGGTATCGACGAAATAGGTGTCACACTCGACGGTTCCGGCGACCACCCCCTCCCCGAGTCCGAGCGCGGCCGAGACCACGGCCTCGGCCGGATCGCCGGTCTGCGGATTGCAGCTGAAGGCGACACCGGAGACGGCACTGTCGACCAGCACCTGAACCAAAACGGCACAGTCGATCTCGGCGTTGTCCAGACCGCGGTGCGCCCGGTAGAACAGCGACCGTTCCGAATAGGCGGAAGCGAGGACTTCCAGCACCGCCCCGGATACCTCCGCGGGAGCGATATTCAGCAGCGTATCGAGTTGACCCGCGAAGGAATCGGTCGCCGAATCCTCGCCGCTCACCGAGGAGCGTACGGCCAGTCGGATATCGGATTGTGCTGTGCGATCGATGATTTCACTGACATCGGCGTCGAGTTCGGTTCGAATGTCCGCCGGTATCGCCGTGGCGAGAATGAGCGCGCGAATGCGCGCCGACACCGCACGCAGCGCGGACGGATCGGTGTACTCGAGCGAATCCAGTTCCGCGGCGATGGATCCGCGGATCGGTTCGAGTATGCGTGCGCAGGCCGCGGAGCTGAGCACCACGAACGGCGGCACTCGGTATCCGGCCGCCACCAGCCTGCCGAGGTTCGCCGCCTTGGCGCCGACCTGGGTCGTCAGCGTGGCATCGGCGGCCAGCGCGATGTCGCTGACTGTCGCGCCGAGGGCTGTTCCGGGCTCAGCCGCCATCTGGCCACCGCCCATCATCGAATCGCTTCTCGATGCTGTACGCCCACCCGTCACCCGGCCACCACCCCTCGTCGAATCGCTTCTCGATGCTGTACTCATTGCGCGGCCTCCTGCATGGTCTTGGCCGTCGGCACCGCGGGCGCACGCCGAGTGAGCCGCACCAGTACCGGATCGGGGGTATTGGAGATCTCCGGGTTCTCCCGCACCCGCATGCCATTGACGAGTTCGATGTCGTAGCGGGCCAACAGCATCGCGATACCGACCCGCAACTCCGTCAGCGCCATATGCTGGCCGACACACAGATGTGCGCCCCAGCCGAACGGGAAGTAGTGGAACGGCGGGCGAGCCTTGGTCTGTTCCTTGGTGAACCGATCGGGATCGAAGGTCAGCGGGGAATCCCAGAATTCGGGAAGTCGGTGATTCACGAAGGGGCTGATCACCACGATCGCGCCCGGTCGCAGATCGAAGCGGTCGAAGCTGTCCGGCTCCAGCGCGGTGCGGCTGAACGCCCACGCGGGTGGGTGCAGGCGCATCGCCTCGTCGATCGCACGACCGGTCAGCTCCAGCGCGGGCAGCACCCGGCCGACATCGTCGGTCAGCGCCAGCGCGACATCGATCTCATCGTGCACGCGGGCGAGAACGGCCGGGTTGCGGCACAGTTCGTAGATCGTCCACGCCATCGCGCCGCCGGTCGTCTCGTGGCCGGCGAGCAGAAAGGTGAGCACCTCGTGACGCAACTGTTCGTCGTCCATGGCGTGTCCGGCGTCATCGCGGGCGGCGAGCAGCCGCGCCAGCAGGGACGTCGTGTCTGCCTCGGCGGCCCGGTGCCGCTGAATCACGCTGTCCACCACACGATGCAGCCGTTCGAGCACGCCCTGGAAGCGCCGGTTGGCCGGAGTCGGCACGCTCGGCGGCACCTGGATGGGTGCGGACATATGCCGCATCACCCACGAAACACCCTCGCGCACATCATCTTCGATCTGCGGCAGCACGCCGTCGATATCGGCGCCCATGACCGCGCGGCACACCACATCGGCCGCGAAGCCCATCACCTCGGGAACCAGGTCGAAGGCCGTGCCGCTCGCCGCGTACCCGTCGAGCCGGTTCAGCATCCGCTGCCCGCACTGTTGCATCAGTGGAATCTCGGTATCGACGTGGCGACGCGAGAAGGCCGGTTTGATCAAGGCGCGCTGGCGTTTCCACAGTTCGCCGCCGCTGGTGAGCAGGCCGGGTCCGAGCAGGTGGTTCAGGCTCTGGTAGCTGATCCCCTTCTCGTATTTGGCCGCATTGGTGACCAGCACCTGGTTGATATGGTCCGGCTCCACCAGCAGGTGCAGTTGCTGATGTACCAGGCGCAACCGGACGCTGCCGCCGTGCGCGACGGCCTGCTCGTAGAACAGCGCGAGCGGGTCGGCGCGGTAGTCCGGATACACGCCGAGCGGATGCCGCAGCGTCGGGCCGCCGAGCCGACGGCCGCGGAACTTCGGCTGCACGCTCATACCGCGCCCCCGGCGCCGACCAGATCGTCCTCGACCAGGAAGAGCCGCCGAGCCTCCGCGCGCTGCACCTTGCCACTGGTGGTTTTCGGGATGCTGCGCGGCGGCACCACCCGAACTCCGGCGGGCAGCACGCCGGTGCGCTTGCTCACCGCGACGCGCACGGCCCGCCGCAGCGCATCGTGTTCGTCTGCGTCGGCACCGGATTCGACGATGAGGTGCAGTTCCTCCGAAAGCCCTTGGGTATCGGCATGGCCGACCGCGGCGACACCGCCCAATCGCACACCCGCGACCTCCTGTGCGGCGAGTTCGAAATCGGTCGGCAGGTAGTTCGCGCCGCGGATGATGATCAGGTCCTTGTGCCGGCCGGTAATGCGCAACCGGCCCTCGCGCAGGTAGCCGATATCGCCGGTGTCCCACCAGCCGTCGCCGGTGGCGGCCGCGGTCTCCACGGGCAGCCGGAAGTAGCCGGTGGTCATGGAGGGGCCGCGGAACTGGATGCGGCCGACGACATCCGCACCGCAGATCGCGCCGTCCTCGGCCACAATGCGAACCTCGGTGCCCGGCAGCGGTGCGCCGCAGTCGACGATGTGCATCGCGTCGGGGTCGTCCTGCGGAATATCGAGGGCCACACCGTTTCCGGTGAGCGCACGGCGCGATATCGAGTCGTAGGCGATCGGCGCGTGTGGGCGATTGACCGTGACCGCGAGGGAGGCCTCGGCCATTCCGTAGCACGGCACCAGCGCGTCCTTCGGCAGCCCCCACGCGGCGAATCGATCGACGAAGCGCTGCACGGTCGGCGGATGGATGGGCTCCGCGCCACAGAACAGGAATCGCCAGCTCGACAGGTCGACGCCGTCGAGTTCGGCATCGGTGACCCTGGCCGCGGCATACCCGTAGGCGAAATTCGGTGCCGCCGTGAATGTTCCGCGATACCGGCTGACCGCGCGCAACCAATCCCCCGGACTGCGCAGGAACCGACTCGGCGGCATCAGCACCGCATCGAAGCCACGGAACACCGGCGTCAGGAATCCGCCGATCAGCCCCATATCGTGGTGCAGCGGCAACCAGCCGACCCAGGTGTCGCCCCACCCCATCGAGGCGACCGCGGCGATCTGTTCGCAGTTGGCCGCGAGATTGGCGTGGGTGACCTGCACGCCCTTCGGCGTTCCGGTCGACCCGGAGGTCGCCTGGATGAAGGCCAGATCCCCCGGTTCGGGCAGCCTGGGGGCCAGCGTGGGCGCATCCGGTGCACAGGCCACGGCGTGCAGCACATCGCCATCGATGGCCGCCACGGCATCCGGCAGTGCTCCCCCAGCGAGCACCGACGGTGTCGCGACCACCGCCGCTGGTTCCAGATAGGCGAGCAGCCGAGTGAACTTGTCCCGGAAGATATCCGCCGAACCGAAGCCACCCGGCGTGGCCACCGCGGTCGGCACCGCACCGAGCAGCAAGGCCCCGAAGAATGCGGTGACGAACTCCGGCGAGGTGGGCAGGCACAGCATCACCCGATCCCCCGGCTCGACTCCCTGCGCGGCCAATGCGGCCGCGCTCCGTCCCGCTGCGGCCGCGAGATCATCATGGCGCCAGGCGGTTTCGCCGCCGGACCCGTCACCGCTACGTTCCGGGACGAAGATCGTCGACGGGCCGGTCGCGGCACGCTCGGCGTTGGCCAGCAGCGCGTGCACGATAGTCGGATGCTGGGGAGTCGGCGAGGTCACTGCTCACCCCGCACGTACTGAACGATCTGGCCGACCGTATTCAACTGTGCCGCGGCATCTTCCGGAATTGCGATGCCGAAGGCCTGCTCCAGCTGAATGGTCAGCTCGATGGCCGTCGGCGAATCCAGTCCGTAGTCGATCAGTTGGGCCGAGGCGTCGATATCCTCCGCCGAAACCCATAGCACCTCACCGACAATGGCGCGCACCCGCGCCTCGATATCGATGGCCGGGGTGCCTGCCTGTGTACTCATCCGAGCAACTTCCCTTCCGTCACGCAGGCGCGCACCGACTCCTCCAGGTCGACACCGTCAGCGGTGTCGATGCGGTGGAATTCCACTTCGGGGAAGGCCGCCGCGAGGGTGTCGCGCACCTGTAGGTATCCGTCACGCAGGGCTCCGAGCCGCTCTGCGGTTTCATGGGCCTCCTTGGGCCCGTCCCCCGAACGTTCCGCACACCGCGCCGCTGCCTGCTCCGGCGGCGTGTCCAGCCAGAGCACCGCGTCGGGCAGGGTGGTGCGGAAGCGGTCGGCGAAGCCGGGGACCGATTCGGTCACGTCCCGGCGCACCAGATCCGCGATTTCCGAGAGCAGGTCCCAGATATCCGGGGAGCTGCCCAGGCGCGCGGATTCGGACCGCTGCCAGGCCAGGATGTCATCGAAGGTGCCCGGCCGGTGGCGTTCCAGTACGGCCGCGATCTCCGCGGCGCGGTCGTGACCGTTCCATTCCGGCCGGGCCAGTGCGACATACAGCGGTCCGTAGACCAGCAGTTCGATCAGCGGATGCCGTTCGAAGACCAGCACATCCGGCGACCAGGTGCTCAGGAAATGCCGCTCCACCGGGCCGAACAGCGTCATCTGCAGATACATCGCCGTGGCCTTCATCTCCAGGCTGGCGATTTCGTCGCATCCGACGCTGAAGGCCTTGAGCTGCTGGGACAGCTCGGTCAGCGGCACATTCCTGGTGTTGTGGAAGTCCGGGCAGGTCATCGAGGCGAAAGAGCCGGTGACCGGTGCCAATTCGCGCAATCGCGCCAGCACCGAGGATTTGCCGGCGCCGTCGATGCCGACGATCGCGACACGGCGGGCCCTGCCCGTCGCCCGAACATCGGCTCCCAGCGAATCGCCGCGCATTACTGTCTCGGTGCTCACCGGTCGTCCTCCCGCAGTTGGGCGAGTACGGCCTTGGTGATATCGGCTGGAGCGGCGGTGCCGTCCAGCCGAATCCAGCCGAACTCCGACGACAGTGCCTCCAACGCGTCGTGGCTGCGGCGCTGGAATTCCAGGAAGGTCTCCTCGTCGCCGTAGCCGCTTTCATAGTCGCTGCGCAACTGCTTGCGCCCCAGCGCATCCTCCGGACGCACCGAGAGGTAGAAGGTTCGGTCGGGTTCCGGGAAACCGGCCGCCAGCTTGCGCAGCACCGTCGCATCGCCGCCGTGGGCGACCTCGGTGGCGAAGTACTTGTACCAGTAGGCATTTGCCAGCAGGATGTCCGCGCCGCGCTCGGCGGCCAGATCGAAGGACAGCTGCATGGCGTGGAACAGGAAGTGTGCCCGGCTCAGCGGGGACAGCAGCTTCAAGTAGCCGTAGATCTCGGCCGGACTGCGCCAGGGCAGTTTCGAGGAGACCTTCGGGTCGAGGAACGCATCCCAAATGGTCACGGCGGCAACGCTCTGGCCCTGCGCCTCGAATTCCGCGGCGATGCGGGCCACCTGGGTCGTCTTACCCGATCCGTCGGCACCGGCGATGCAGATCAGGCGCTTGCGTGCGGTCAGTGGTTCATCCGTTCTGCTGGCCGCCGGACGCTCCGGGGGCTGGGGTTGTTGTTCGGGCTGCGTGGGCCGCAATGGCAGGGCACGCGCGGGCTCATCCGGCTCCGACACCGGTGGTTCGGCGGGTACCGGCCGCTTCCGCGGCGGCTCCGGTTCCGCGACGGCGGTCACGCTGATATCGAGGACTTGTTCGTGGTCGCCGCCACCGGACACCAGCGCCAGCGGCGCCGCCTCGGATGACACGGCCACCTCCAGCACGCTGATGACTCCGGCACCACCGTCGACCCGGATCCGCTGTCCGGAGCGCACCGCCGTCGTCGCACCCGCGACATTGAGCACCGCCGGAATTCCGTACTCGCGCCCGATGACCGCGGCATGTGAGAGCATCCCGCCGACCTCGGTCACCACGGCGGCGACCAGCCCGAGCGCGGGCGTCCATCCCGGATCGGTGAACCGGGTGACGAGAATGTCGCCCTCACGCAGCTGATCGATATCGGCCAGCGAGGTGATCACCCGGGCGGTGCCCTCCGCGACACCCGGACTGCATCCGAGTCCGGTCAGATCACCGTCACCGATCTCGCGGACCGCGCCCACCGTGACGCCACCGCCGAGCTCATGCGGCGGCTCCAGATCCCGATAGCCCGCGTACACCGCACGGCGGTAGGCGATCTGGGGTGCGAGCGTGGCGATGTCCACCCGTCCGGCCGCGAGATCGCTCAGCTCGTGGATGGACAGCTGGAACACATCGTCGGCCTGCTCGAGCGTGTCCGCCGCGGCGAGCCGCACCCCGGCCTCGACGACATAGGCGCGCACGATGGCGTAGCACTGCGAGGAGAACTCCCGCATCCGCTCGCGCGCGACCAGATACCGACGCATCCGATCGACCTGCTTGTCCAGCGCCTTGGCGTGCTTGACCCGAGCCAGCGGCTTGGCCCGCACCCGCGCACGCACTGCGGCCAGTTCGTCCTCATAGCGTTTGCGCTGATCCACCAGCGTCACATCGGGATCCGCTGGCGCGGTGCCGTGTTCGAGCATCACCGCGATCATCGATCGCACCCGCTGGGGCTCCTCCGACCAGCGCGGACTGGTCAGATCCAGCTCCGCATCGGCGTGGAAACCCTGCTCGTCCAGGAAGGCCTCGATGGCCTTGGTCCACTCGGGACTGTCGAGTCCGTGATCGCCTGCCACCCGGTGCAATTCGACGATGCCGCGCTGCAACTGCATATGGCTGATATCGGCGAGCCCGCCCATCAGATCGATCGCCGAGGTGGTCGCGCCGGTCGCGGCGTCGACCTTGTCGAGCAGCTGCTTGAAGTCGGTCTGCACGCTGGAGTTGTTGTAGATGGTGGTGAAGTAGGTGCGCTCGGTGTTGGCGTGGAAGGTCAGCAGGCAGTCCGCCAGATCGGCGACGAAGGTGGCCTCGTCGGTGCGCGGCAGCTCACGAACCCGCTCGCGCCATACCGCGTACTTCGCGGGCCATTCGGCCGCGAAGGCCTCGACCGCGGCCAATTGGTCCCGGTAGCTCTTCGGCACGGCCAACGCCGCTGGCAGCGCCTTGGCGATGGTCTTGGCATTGGTTGGGGTGCGGTGCGCTCCGGCGGGACCGTAGTCGTTGAGTACACCTAGGTCGTCGTCGAAATGCTGTTCGTCGAAGCCGGGAATGCGGAAGAAGCACTGCTTGACAGCACTGACGTTCCAGTAGGCGCGGCCGTAGTACATGGCCATCCAGTCCGGCTCCACACCGGGTTCGGCCAGCTTCAACCGCTCCATGAACTGCTGCATCGAATGCTGGAAGGCGTTGTCGTACAACGAGAACATCATCGGCGTGCAGACGCGTGCCGAGACGCCACCGTCACGCAGATCGGCATCGGAGAACTGGTCGATATCGGTGCGCCAGGTGATAGCGGTAATGGCCCGCGCCTGCAGCAGCCACAGCTTCCCGTCGCCGTCGATGGCCCATTCGATGTCCTGCGGACGGTGCCGGTGCGCCTGCACCGCGAGCATGAGCGCGGCGAGTTCCGCCGTGGCGCTGGCATTCAGCTCCACATCCTCATCGCCCGCCACCCGCTCGACCACCGACCCGTCGAACAACCGCAGCGTGTACCTGGTCGGCGCGACATGTCCGGAGACGAGTCGTTCACCGAGGCCGTTGCACGCCTCGACGACCGCGTTGTCCTCGATGCCGGTGAGCGCGTCGATGCTGAAACCCACTCCGGCACAGCGGGCCTCGACCATGCGCTGGACCAGCACGGCCACCGAGGCGCCTGCCTCGCGGTATCCGTGCCGGGCCAGATAGGTGCGAACTCGCTCGTTGTGCACCGACTCTCGGCATTGCTCGATATATCCGCGCAGGGCCACCACATCGGTGATATCGAGATAGGACTCGTACTGACCGGCGAAGCTGGCGTCGTCGAGGTCCTCGAGCACACCGCTCGAGCGCGCGGCGACCGGGAAACCGCCCAGTGCGCGCACCCAGCCGCTCAGGTCCTCGTCGGAGACCTGGGCCAGATCGAGATCGGCGGTGACGACGAAGCCGCGCGGGACCTCGAATCCGGCAACGATCAATTCGTGCAGCGTGCCAGCCTTGCCACCGGCGCGGTCCGGTGCGAAATCGGCCGCGCCGAGGAACATCGGGGCGGGTGTGGCTGCGGTGGGAGTTTCGGACACGGTGGGAGCTCCTGTCGGAAGCAGAACCGGGCGCACATCGTGACGGGCGGCGAGATCGCGGGCGGCGCGCACACCTGCCGCGGTCAGGCCGCCATAGGACGGACTCGCCGTGCGCGGTTCGAAACCGAGCAGAATGGTTTCGGCCATACAGGCGTAGACGACCCCGGCGGGCAGCCCGGTTTCGGGAAACGGTGGTGTCTGGCCGAGCGGCAGCGCCATGCGCCCGCCGGAGACCAGGGTGATATTCGGTTGGTGGGACACCGCGGGATCCACATCGCCGGGGACCGCGAGATCGACCACGAGCACCGGATGGTCGTCGGCCAGCCGCTCGGCGGTGACCACGGGCACGGCCGAATTGGTGGCGGTGAGGACGATGCGGCAGGTCCGCAGCGCGGTCAGGTCCTCACTGACCGTTACCGCGCCGGGCAGCGACGATGCGACCCGTTTGAGCCGCGACGCCGATCCGGCGCGCCCGACCAGGGTCACCGAATCCGCCAGTGGCGCGAGCAGTTCCGCCATCACCGCGCCGATATTGCCCAGCGCGCCGAGGATCCCGACCCGCCGCTGCCCCGGTTCGAGGCGGGCGAGTTCGGCACGGACCACCTCGTAGGCGCAGGCCGCGGTGAGCGAATTGCCCGAGGTCACCTTGACGGTGTCCTCGATGACATCGCGCGAGGCGTTGGTGACGATCGAGGTGTAGCCGCCGAGCCCGATAACGGTGGCGCCCAGAGCGATCGCCTGCTCCACCGCCTCGAGCACCAGATCGCGCAGCCAGGCGCGATGTCCGGCGCGCTGGCATTCGATGATCTGCTCCGCCGAGATCGGCACCGCGATCAGGCAGACCTCGACCGCGGCGCCGGTCGGCGACGTGACGATCTGCCTGGTCAATTCGAAGGGTTCGGCCACCCCGCGCAGCCGTTCGAACAGTGCGGCGAACTGGCCGTCGGACCATTCGGCCAGTTCCGGTGCGAATCTGCGCAGATCCGCGGCATCGGGCAGATTGGCGAGGAAGACCACCCTGGTCGGGGCGTTCCATTCGCGCGCGACCTCATGGGTGTGCCGCCGTGACGGCGACTTGTGCTCCGGCACCGGCCAATTCGTGGTGACCGGGGCGGCCAGATGCGCGAGCAGCCGTGGATAGTCGCCGCGATGCAGCAGTGCGGCGAGATCGTCGAGCGCCGCCGCCAGCCGGTCCAGCTCCACATCGGCGAGGAAGGCCGAGGGCTGGATACGCAGCGTGGTCGGCGCGGAAAGTGTTGGCAGCATTCGGATCTGGTGGGCGTGCAGCAGATAGCCGGCCACCACGTATCCGAACATCTCCGGATCGCAGATCTCGCGCAGCAGTGCCGATGCCGGTTCCAGCGGCGATAGTTCGATGCCCTGCAGCAGTCCGCGACCGCGGACCGCCACGATCTCCTTCGGCCAGCGTCGCGCCACCTCGTCCAGCCGGGACCGAAGTCGCGCGCCGGTATCGGAAACGCGGATCTGGTTGTCCCGCAGCAGGTCCAGCGCGGCATCGGCGACGGCGCAGGACAGGTCGTCATCGGCGAAGGTCGAGGTATGGTAGCGGCCGAAATCGGCGATGGAGTGCTGCCGGTCGACCAGCAGCGCCGAGATCTTCACCAGGCCGCCGCCCAGCGACTTCGAGAGTAGGTAGTAGTCCGCGGCGACCCCCGACGGCGTCGACGCCAGGAACGTTCCGGTGCGGCCCATGCCGCACTGGATCTCGTCGAAAACCAGCGCCGCCATGTGCACGTCGGCCAACTCGCGCAATGCGCGCAGAGTCGCCGCCGGAACCTCGCGGACACCGCCCTCGCCCTGGATCGGCTCGGCGAACACCGCCGCGATCGGCGAGATCCTGGTCCACGACCGCACCGGCCGGCCGGTGCCGTCGAAGGTGATCCGGCATACCGGTCGCAGGTCCTCGGCGAACGCCGCGGTGACCTCCTCCGGCTCCCAGGTCTCGAGCCTGCGCCGCTCCGGACCCGGCACCACCAGATCCGACGGGGTATCGGCCTGCTCGGTCAGCGCGAACGCACCGGCGGTCTTGCCGTGGAAGGCTCCGGACAGGGAGACGAAAATCGGTCCGCGACGGCGCAGTTCATCGATCTCGCGCAGCGATTCGGTGAGAATCTCCGCGACCGAACGGCCGTCGTCGTCGATGGCACCGGATCCATTGTCGGCCACGGTGATCGGACGCACATCGGGCAGACCGTCGCGCCGAACCCGGCGCAGCGAGCGACGCAGTTCGGTCTCCAGCTCACCGAGTGCACGCGCATGCGCGACGGCCGCGTGCCGGATCGCCGCCTCGACCGCGTCCGCGCCCGTGGATCCGAAGCTCACCACGTAGTCGCGGCCGGTGCTGGCCGCCACCGCTGCCGAGAGCCGTCGCGCCAGCCGCGCGGCCCCGGGCCGGACACTGCCCTGGGCGACGAACGGGGTCTGCTGATTGAGCCGCGCGGTCGCCACCCGCACCAGCGCCGGATGGTTGTGCCCGAACAGTGCCGCTCCGAAACCGCCGACAAGATCCAATACCCGCGCACCATCCGGGCGGATCAGGTAGTCACTTTCGGCACCCGCATACACCAGATCCAGATGGCACGCACGCAGCAGCCGGGCCAGCCCCGGGCGGTTGTGCCGGGCGAAATCATCGAATAATTCGTGTTCGGAAACAATGGCGGCGGAATTAATTTGTTCCGGAAACAGAACGCTCGCGGACAAGACCTACGCTCCGATACCCGAGTGCCGATTCGCGGCGGACTTGGCCACCACACAGTCGATTACGTCGCGGGCGGTGTGCAGCGTCGCGGCCTCCTCATCGGAGATCTCGATGTCGAAGGTGCGCTCGAGTTCGATGACGAGTTCGGCCGACCGCACCGAGTCCAAGCCATAATCCAGCAACGGCGCATTCACATCGATCTCGGGCACTCGCAGTCCCCGCGAAAAGAGTTCGCGCACCCGCTCGTGAACATCGTTCAACCCGGTCATCACTCACCCTCCGTCGCACTCGAACCTGCCGCGTCCGCCATGCGCGCAACGCGGACCGAGACCGTGGACTCCGCCGAACCAATCATGAATCTCTGCTGGTCAGTGCGGAATTCAACACCAGTCGAGACTGCGCTCACTTGCCCTCCGATACGGCAATCGGGACTGTTACGTCCAATATCTCGTCCATGTGCACAACTGTTAGCAATCACAGCGGTGCATGCACACATCTGTACACCGCTGATTTGCGGCTGGCAATCTCAATAGCCTTGCCGCACAGTCGGTTCGAGCCGACAGCAACTGTCTCGCTAATTCGACTCGGCAAAGTGCGCGAGACCCACGCATACCCACCGAAAAGGGGGCCTGACGAGTCCCCGTCTGAGACAACACATTCCGCGATTTGCGGTCACAGATAATTCATCAATTAGACCGCACCATCGGATGTCGGGATCAATTTCCAATAAATGCGCTGTTCACGCCCGGTTCACTGAGCGGACAGCAGAGTTTCCAAACCAACTCATCGGTATTTTTCTTTTGGATTGCGCGCTAACACATTTCGCGGCCGAATGCAAAGTCGCGTAACGACATTTTTACGTCGCGCCGCACGGCGCGCGCCCCTCCCGAACTCCCCGCTAACTTCTGGTCCGATCCACGGATGTGACGGCTCTCATTACTCGCTGGTAGCCCCTCTGAAACACTGTGACCCGTCACAAGGGCATCCCGGCCCGGCTGGCGCACTCTCACAGAACCGTGCGAACCGGTCCACAGCCAACCTCGGGCGGTTAGTGTGAATGCGCCACACAGCAACATTGGAGGCAAAAGGAGTCGCCCATGTCCGTCGACCACTCGGCACGGCCGACCCTGACCCTCTCGGGTAAGCCGATGTCGTCACCACTCAAGGACGTCCGCGCGCTGTCGCGGCAGATGGTCGGCCACTTCGTCGACAATGTCATCCCGTGCGCGACGATGCCGGGCGAAGCGATCACCGGCGATTTCACCGCCAGCACCCGGGTCTGCCTGGAGATCGCGGTCAGCATGCTGGACGGCAAGGACATCCCGGAGAAGGTGCGGCGGCTCGAGGACCATGCCGCCGGGTGGGCCCGCGAGGGCGTGCCGATCGACACCATCCTGCACTCCATCCACGAGGGCTTCCAGATGGGCCTCCAGCTGGTGGTGTCCAAGGCGACGATGAAGGACTACGACAATCTCGTCGACGGCGCCAAGATGGTTGTCGCACTGCTGGACAAGCTCACCTCGGCGATCTCGGTCGCCTATATCCGCGAGCTGCGCGCGGTCGTCAGCGAGCACCACACCGCGGTGCACACCCTCACCTCGGCGCTGCTCGGCGGGCACAGCACCTCGACCATGGCACGCGAATGCGGCATCGCCATCGCCGACTCCTATAACGTTCTCGCCGTTGCCATTCCGCCCCATCGCGATGAAAGCAATCCGATGCTCGACGCCCAGGTGGTGGCCCGGCGCAAGCTGCGTCGACTGCAGGCCGAACTCGCGACGCAGTGCGGTGCCAGCGCGCTGTCGCTGCTCAGTGTGGACGGCGGCACCGTGCTGATCCCCGCGAAGCAATTCGACAACGATCAGCTCGAAGCCGTGGTGACGCGCCTGTCGCAGGCCGCACAGGTCGGGATCACCGTGACAATGGTCCAGGCCACGCCGGAACAGATTCCGAACGCGGCCGACCAAGCGCACGAAGTGCTCGATATGGTGCAGCGGCTGCAGGCGGTGGCCGGGCTGTATCACTTCGACGAACTCGCCCTCGAATACCAGCTGACCCGACCAGGTCCGGGGCGGGAATACCTCGGCTCGCTGCTGGATCCCCTCGACGAACATCCCGAACTGCTGGAGACCCTGCAACGCCATATCGGCAATAACCTCAACCGGCAGCGCACCGCCCGGGTCCTGCACGTGCACACCAATACCGTGGACTACCGGCTCAAGCGCATCGGACAGCTCACCGGATTCGATCCGTCCCAGCCGTCCGGGCTCTGGTACCTGCGCTCGGCCCTGGTCGCGCGCACGTACCGCACCTGACGCGGGTCCACCGGGCGAACGGAGGGGATCGCCCGGTGGGCCATCGCGCGGCATATCAGGACGCAATGCCGAGCCCTCGCCTGCACCGGCCACCAACTCTTCAGTGCCTCTTTCGGGGAAGACCGTTCATCACCGCCGTGACCCCGGCGGTGCGGCATGCGCGTGCAGCGTCTCGAGCCGACTCACGTATTCCTTCTCATCGATCTCGCCGCGCGCGAAGCGCTCCGCGAGCAGATGCTCAGCCGTCCGCAGCGACGGACCGGTCGACGCCGGGTGATCGGAACGAGTGATCATGCGAACCACCAGGACGAACGCGGCGATCAGCAGACCCCAGAACAACACCATCCCGACGCTCATCCAGGCGTAGCTCCACCCATTGAGATCGTGGTCATACCAATACATCATCTCGGGCATCTCCTCGACATCACGAGCCGGCGCAGACTGCGGACCGGTTCGGCAGGTAGCACCACTGTGCGCCCGCACGCACGGCATCGGCAGGGCCGATCGCCCTGTCCTGCGGGTACCAATGACACACGCCCCGAATGACACCTACCGACGACTTCCGGTGCCCCGGACCAGCGCGGCGATGGCCGAGCAGGCACCCGCGCCCACGATGAGCAAGAACACGCTGCCGCACAATTGGACCAGGTCGACGTTGGACTCGAGCCTTCGCCGGGCATTGCGAGCGCGCCGGGGTCTCGCTGCGGCACGCACGCTCTACCACCTCATGGGCGGCTGTCAGCGCAGTCTGCGTGACTTGGGCGCTATCCGCACCTGGTCATCGATGATCGCGCAATCGCTGGCCCTGCCGCAGCCGCAGTCGACGACGCTCACGCCCTGCCCGGAGGTATGGCCGGCCTGCCCCGAAGGTCGCAACGCTGTTGAAGCCGGGATCTTATCGGCTCTGAGTTCGAGAGACGCTCACGCCCAGGATATTTCGTGAGGTCCGAGTCGACACCGTCGACAATGCGACGGGTTCGGACGCATTGCGACTCGCTGATGTGGACCAGGTCGGCGGGAAATATGACCTTGGTCCGATTCCCACAGGACCAACGCCCCTGCCCGCACGGCCCCCGCGCGGGCAGGGTGATCGATGGGCCGCGGCGAAACCGCCCCGCCGCGCCCCGATCGCAACCGACACCGGAGGAAATATCATGAGCGACAGGACATCCGGCGAGCCGTACCACAGCAAGCCCGGCGAAAGCCTCGCCGACCCGTACAACATCCCCGGCATCGTGGTCTTCATCGCCGGAGTTGTGGGCCTGGCATCCACCCTCACCGCGGCCGGCTATGGATTCGCGGGCTGGACCGCCCTCGGGGCCATCGTCACCGCGCTGTGCTTCATCACCAGCGTCACACTGTTCGTCCTCGAGCACGAACGCCTGCGCCGACTCGCTCGCCGCGGCTGATCTCCGCTCAGTGCGCGCGGACCACGATCATCGGGACCTCTACCGCATGCAGGAGGGTGTTGCTGGTCGAGCCGAGCAGCATACTCGTGCATCCGCCGCGACCGTGACTACCGACGACAACCAGCTGCGCGGTCCCGAACTGGTCGGGCAGAGCGCGAACGGGCCTGTCGGCCACGGTGATCCGATGCACCACGACGTCCGGATAGCGTTGGCCGAAGCCTGCGAGCCCCGTCGGTAGGCACTGCCTCCTACGCCTGCCGATCCCTCGGACAGAGAAGAAGGTCATCCACCATGCGGGTCATCCGACCCCCCATCCTGCTCGGCCCGAAAGGCCTCGATCGCGGTCGGCAAGGTTGGATAGAGGTGCTGGTCACCGATTTTGGCGGTTAGTCCCGCGGCGACGAGGTCGTCGCGCAGATCCTGTTTGACGCGCGCCATCGCGAAGACGATACCGCGCTCCGCCAGCTCCGATCGGAGTTGTTCGACCGCGTCGAGCGCAGTGAGGTCCACCTCCACATTGGCCTCGGCGTTGAGCACGAACCAGCGCACCGGCCGTCCACCATGCTCGGTCCACGATTCGACCGCCGCGAGTGCGCGGCGCCGGAAGTCCTCGGCATTGGCGAAGCACAGCGGCGCGTCGTAGCGGTAGATCACCAGTCCGGGAGCGGGTTTCGCCTCCGGATAGTCATCCACGTCGTGCATGCCCGCGAGCCCGGGAACGAATCCGAGAATGGCGTCGTGGGCGCGCGCGATCCGGCGCATGAGGTCGAAGACCGACAGCGCGATTGCCACCAGTACGCCGTACAGTACGCCGAGCGCCAGTACCGCGACGACCGTGCCGAGCGCCAAAATCAAGTTCACTGCGCCGGAACCGGGCGATCCGCCGGAATTCGGCCAGGTCGATCAAGCGCAATGCCGCGTAGATGACGAGCGCACCGAGCGCCGCCTTGGGAAAGGCCGCCAGAATACCTCGCGCGCCGAGCAGTACCGCGAATAAACCGCACAGTGCCACAACGGAATACAGCTGCGTGCGCGCGCCCATAACATCCGCGATCGTGGTTCGGCTGCCGCTACAGCTCACCGGGAAACCGTGCAGCAGTCCGGCCGCCACATTGGTCGCGCCCAGCGCGGCGAGTTCGGTGTTCACCTCGACATGCGCACCGTGGCGAGCCGCGAAGGCCCGCGCGGTGAGCGCATTGTCGGAGAAGCCGACCACAGCGATGCCGACCGCGGGCAGAATCAGCTGCGTGATATCCGCTGCCGCCACACCGGACAGTCCGGGCACGGGAATCCCGGGCGGGATCGCCCCGACGACCTCGATGCCGTACTGCCGCAACGAGGACATCGTCACTGCCGCGGTGGCCAGCAGCACCACTACCAGCGGTCCCGGCACGCGTGGCATCCGCCAGGCCAGTAGCAGCAGTCCGGCGAGAACCGCCGCGGCGAGCACGCTGGTCTGCCAATGCCACTGCTGCAATCCTGCGGCGAACGAACTCAATTGGGCAAGAAACGACTCCCCCTGGACCGGCACACCGGTCACCCGCCCGAGTTGTCCGGCGATCATCATTCCCGCGGTTCCGGCCAGATATCCCACCAGAACCGGTTTGGACAGCAGGTCGGCGAGTACGCCGAGCCGGGCCACCGCACCGATCAGGCACAGCGCGGCGAGCACCGCCGCGAGCGCCGCGTAGCGGTCCGGATCGCCGAGCGCGAGCGGGGCCAGCGCGACCGCCGTCAGCAACGCGGTTGTCGACTCGGGCCCCACCGACAGCTGCCGCGAAATAGCGAACAAGGTGTAGACAGCCAGCGACCCGATCGCCGCCCACAGCCCGACCACCGGCGGCAAGCCCGCCACGGTCGCGTAAGCCATCACTTGCGGAACGAGATACGCGCCCACAGTGATACCGGCGACCACATCGGACCGAAGCCACGCCCGCTGGTAGCCATCGAATTGCCGCAGCCCAGGAAGAAACGTGCCAGCACCGTTCCAGCATTGTGCGCCGTGGGCCCGGACGCGACGGCCGAAAGTCATCGGGAACTCCCTCGGATGTCCGAAGGTCCCCGGGTAAGCGTCGGTTCGGCCCTGTTCGGCGGTACCGTTCGCCCGTAGCGTTGATCTCACCTTCACCCAGCTTCCGCAGTACAAGGAGACCGACATGCTGGCGCGGGTCATCTACGAATCGATGTTCGGCAACACCGCCGCCATCGCCGCCGCCATCGCTCAGGGGCTCAGCGAGTACGCCACCGTGGAGCTGCTCAACGTGGCGGCCGCCGCGGAGCTGCCCCAGCCGACTGCGGATCTGTTGGTGGTGGGCGGGCCGACACATATGCTCGGGCTCAGCCGACCCCGGACCCGCCGTGATGCTGCGCAACGGACCGACGCGCTGGTCCCGGTCGAGACCGGCATCCGAGAATGGCTCGCCCGGGCGCTGCCGGTGGCAGCGGGTGCCCAGGCCGCGGCCTTCGGCACCAAGCCCGTAAAGCCGTCGTGGATGCCGGGGTCGGCCGCCCGCAGCGCCGGTAAGCGATTGCGGCACTTGGGTTATGAACTCGTCGACGAGCCGGTGGACTTCTTCGTCGACGGCGTGACCGGACCATTGGCCGCAGGTGCGCTGGAATGCGCTCGCGCTTGGGGCGAACGCCTCGCACATACCGGGGCCGACCGGATCGCGCATCAATTCTGAGGCCGAGCTCGACCGGACCGTCGACAACCGGGTTCAACCTTTCCATCGGGTGACAGGGCGATGAGTCGACCGAATGCCCGGAGTCGAACGGTCCGCGCGGTGTTTCGGGATAGTGACAACCACTGCCCGAGCTTCCGTTCCGCGAGGTCGGTCGGGCATCGGTACGCCGGTGTTGCAGATCCTCGCGATCGACCTGGGCGCCGAAACCCTGCTGGGCACGGTGGATCAAAGCTGGACGGCGACTCGGACGATGCTGCCGTGCCGTTGAGCGCCAACCGGAAAGTCGGAGTCGATGATCAGTTGCATCATTTTCGAGTTCGTCGACAGCACGTCCGCGACGAATCGTTCGACACCGCGTTCGCGAGCCAGGTCGGCGAGTCGGTGCAGCAAATCGGTGCCGATACCGTGGGCTTGTTCATCGTGCGCGACGACCATCGCTATCTCAGCTGTTCCGGGCTGTGCGAGTGCGACGAAATTCGCGACCCCCACCAGTCGGCCGCTGATGAAGGCACCCACGGCGCAGTGCGTCGGATCGTTCTCGGCTATGGCTGCAGCCACCTTGCCGAGGTCTTCGGGTGCGGCCCCGAAGAATCGGAGGTAGGTGTCCTGCTCGTCCAGTCCGGCGTGTAGCTCCCGCAGCGCGTCCACGTCGCCGGTGCCGAGTTCGCGGATGGAGACAGTGGTACTCGCTGTGGACATCACTGGCCTGTCACGAGCGGTCGGTCACGCGCACGGTCTGGAATTCGATGCGTTGGCGCTCGGCAACGATCGCTGCGGTGATGGCATCGGTCCATGCGGCGATCGCAGGCCAGTCGCGCAAATCCCCGAACCCGCAGCCGAGCAGCCACATGATCACCCGTGTCGGGAGGCTGTCCGGGTGCGGGACTTCTCCCGCGAACCGCCCGAATCCCCACGGGCACAGCTGATTTCGAACTCTAACAATCGCACCCGGAGTGTAGTGCCGCAGCACGAAACCAAGGAGACCGGGTATCGCCGGGCCAAAGCCCACGCTGAACAGCCACGCCGGGCGCACTCGCAGTGCCAGACAGTGCCGATCGATGTAGTCGGAGAATCCGGGCAGGAATGCGCGATAGTGAATCGCGCTGCCGAGCACCACCTCGTCGAAACGCGTCGGGTCGGGATCCTCGTCCACAGACACGACGCGCGCGGACAAGCCCTTGTCCCGCATGCGTGTCGCGATGAACTCGGCGATCTCGGCGGTGCAGCCATGGACGGTCGCGTAGACGATGAGCACCGTCTCGACCGTGCGGTCGGAGTCGTCAGTGGTCATAACATCACGGTCCGCAGAATCCGCTCGGCCTGACAGGGTCTTCCGGCGCCTACCAGATCGACCTTCGTCATTCGATAGGCAAAGGATCGTGTGGATGTGACATTTTCGGCCACAGCGAGCCCTTGGACGAGTGGCGTCCCCTGCTACGCTCCCACCCGGCGTCTCGGCCGCCGAAGAGCCGAAAGACCACAAGCCGATGGGCTGGCGTCCTGTCGGTCGGCTCTGGCGAACCCCAGGCTCTGAGCAGTAAGCATCCCGATGCCGACACCGTGCGGGCTGCGCTGGCGCTGGCCGTGCGGACGCCCTCGGTACACAACACTCAGCCATGGCAGTGGCGCGTCGAGATCCCGGGCGGCCGAACCCGGACCCGACTCGTGCGGGCCTTCCCGGAAGCCGCCCGCCGACATCACGGCGACCACGCATACACCCAGGCCGCGGTGCTGGCCTCCGAACTCAACGCGCCCACCAAGAAGAAACGGGAATGATCCCGGCCAGAGGTTTACACGGCGCCGCATGGGGTAGATGATCATGCCAAAATGGGGGGTATGGATGGCAAGTCCACCGGCCCCCGCCAAACCCCGGTGACGGAAACCCTGGCTCAGCTGCGGCTGCGTGAATTGCTCGGGGAAGCTCAGGACCGGATCGCCCAGATCGTCGGCGTCCGCGACCAAATGGACCGCCTGATCGAGGCCTTGCTGGTCGTCACCACCGGACTGGACCTGGACAACACCCTGCGCTCGATCGTGCACACCGCCATCGAATTGGTCGACGCCGAATACGGGGCGCTGGGCGTGCGCGAAACCGATAAGAACAGCCATCAGCTCGCCGAATTCGTCTACGAGGGCATCGACGACCGAACCCGGGTCATGATCGGCGATCTGCCGCGCGGTCACGGTGTCCTCGGCCTGCTGATCGAGGAGCCCAAACCCCTTCGGTTGACCAACCTTTCGAAACATCCGTCCTCGGTCGGCTTCCCGGCCCACCACCCGCCGATGCGCACCTTCCTCGGCGTTCCGGTGAAGGTTCGCAACGAGGTGTTCGGCAACCTGTATTTGACCGAGAAGGCCGGTGGTCAGGAATTCACCGAGGACGATGAGGTCGTGGTGCAGGCGCTGGCCGCCGCCGCGGGTATCGCCATCGCCAACGCCCGCCTCTACGAGCAATCCCGCATCCGTCAGCAATGGCTGGAAGCCAATCGCGATGTGGCCACCGAACTGCTCGCAGGCGGCGAACCCGACACCGCACTCGAACTGGTCGCCAACCGGGCCCTCACGCTCAGCCAGTCGGCGTGCACCTTCCTCGCCCTGCCCGAGGACCCCGACATCCCCACCGAGGACATCACCGAACTAGTGGTCGCCGCGGCCGCAGGCGTCGGCGCCGACGAACTGCTCGGCGAGCGCATCCCGATGGGCGAATCGAATTCCGGCGAAGCGTTCCGATCCGGCCAGTTCATCGCGGTCGACGAACTGCGCTTCCGGCCGGTCTTCTACGAGCCCTCGAAATTCGGGCCCGCGCTGATCCTTCCGCTGCGGGCCAAGGATTCGGTCATCGGCGTGCTCGCCACCGTACAACCGCCCGGTGCACAGCCATTGGACGAGGCCGGACAGTCGATGATGGCCGCCTTCTCCGATCAGGCCGCGCTGGCCTTGCAGCAGGCGACCACCCAGCGACGGATGCGCGAACTCGACGTGCTCTCCGACCGCGACCGTATCGCCCGCGACCTGCACGACCACGTCATCCAACGGCTGTTCGCAGTCGGCCTCTCACTGCAGGGCACAGCGCAGCGAGCCCGCGCACCCGAGGTCAAATCCCGTCTCACCGACACCATCGCCGACATCCAATCGATCGTCCAGGACATCCGGCACTCGATCTTCGACCTGCACAACGGCACCACCGCGGACGCCCCGACGCTGCGCAAACGCTTGCACGCCGTCATCGCCGACATGATCGGGGAAAGCGGTCTGCGCACCACGATTCGACTCGCCGGCCCGGTCTCCGTGCTGGCGCCGCCACTGTCCGAAGATGTCGAGGCGGTACTGCGCGAAGCAGTCAGCAACGCGGTGCGGCACGCGCACGCCACAACGGTGACGGTCCATCTGCGCGTAGGCGATGACGTCACCATCGAAGTAACCGACGACGGCATCGGCATCCCCGACGACATCAACCGCATGAGCGGATTGGCGAATCTGGCCACGCGCGCCGAACAGGCGGGTGGCAGCTTCAGCGTGACCAAAGGCGCGGAGGCGGGCACGGTGTTGCGCTGGTCGGCGCCGCTGCCCTGACTTCTGCCGCTACGGCACGCACAGTCCCCCGGGAGGGGGCGCCTTTAACCGGGGTGGCACCCGTGTGTCACCACGCAGGACCCGCATGCCGAATCAGCTACGACAGGAGCGGCCTTTGTGCCCTGCGGTTCGGGACCAACGCCAGGCGTGCCGGGCCGCCTCGGATTCCTAATCTTCGGGTAGCCGATTTCTCGGAATCCGAAGGGACACTGTTCATGACCACCCAGCACCACGATGATCCGCACCGGCTGGCGGCGGCCGAAATAGTGGTCGGCATCGACGGCTCCGAAGCCGCCGACCTCGCCGTCCGATGGGCCGCCGAGACGGCGTCACAGCGGGGCCGCGGCCTGCGGATCGTGCACGGCCTCGACCTCGCCGCCGCCGGAGCCGTCTATGGGATCTACGACGTGATCATGCCCCCGGTGATCAATGCGATCCGCCGCGAAGGTGCGGACCTCGTGCGCACGGCGTGCCGCCTCGCCCACCAGGTGGATCCGACCCTTACCGTGGAAACCGAAGTCTCCGAAGCCAATCCGGCCCACCTGCTGATCGAGCTGTCGGAAACGGCACATCTGGTCGCGATCGGGGCGGCCGGATCGGGCGGCACCCTGAGCCATCTCGGATCGACCCTGCTCGCGGTCGCCAGCCATGGCCGCGGTCCGATCGTGGTGGTCCGTGACACCGGCACCGAACAGCAGACCCGGCGCATCGGCCCGGTCGTGGTCGGCGCTGACGGCGGGCCGGTCAGCTCGGCCGCCATCGCGGCCGCGTTCGCCGAAGCCAGCGAACGCAACACCCAGCTCGTCGCGGTGCACGCCTGGAGCGATTTGTACTACGACCGCTTCGCCGGGCTCCCGTGCGCCATCACCGACCGCGACGCCGAGACCGCCGGACAGGCAATCCTCGCCGAACAACTCGCGGGCTGGCAGGAGAAGTACCCGGACGTGCAGGTCATCCGCAAGGTCTATCTGTCGGGCCCGCGGCGGGCACTGCTGGAGTGGTCGAAGTCGGCACAGCTGCTCGTACTCGGCAGCCGAGGTCGCGGTGGTTTCCGCGGACTGCTGCTCGGCTCCACCAGCAACGCACTGGTGCAGACCGCGCACTGCCCGGTCATGGTCGTCCACCCACAGTAAGCACCGATCCAGCCATCCAGAAGGGCAACGAATTCACATGTCCGCCAACGCCATCAATCCCCCCGTGCTCGTCGGTGTCGACGGCTCCGACGCCGCCGCCGAGGCCGTGCGCTGGGCCGCCGTCGACGCCGTCCACCACCGCGCCCCCCTGCACATCGTGTACGGCATCGGCGCCCCGATGGACTTCGGTCCCGGAATCGCCTTCGACCAGATCGATTACGACGTCTATCGAGCCGCCGGTGCCTCGGCCGTTGCCGCCGCAAGCGAATTCGCCACCGCCGCGGCCGCACCCGTCGGCGATCTCGACATCAGCACCTTCGTGGTCGAAGCGCCGCCGATCCCGGTCCTGCTCGACCGATCCAAAGACGCCCGCATGCTGGTCGTCGGCACCCGTGGTCTCGGCGCGTTCCGCCGCGGCCTACTCGGCTCGGTGAGCACCGCCGTGGCCCGCCACGCGCACTGCCCGGTCGCGGTCATCCCCGAACCCGAGAACTACACGCCGGATCGGCTGCTCGGTCCGGTGCTGGTCGGCATCGACGGCTCCCCTGCCAGTGTCCGCGCCATCGGAATCGCATTCGACGAGGCCGTCAATCGCAATGTCGCGGTGCGAGCAGTACTCGCCTGGTCCGAATTCAACCGCTACATCGCCCGCGCCGACATGCAGAAAGAGGCCGAAGAACTGCTGTCCGAGAGCCTCGCCGGTTACGCGGAGCAGTACCCCGACCTCGAGGTGCAGCGAGTGGTCGCCGAGGACCGGCCCGCCCGACGCCTCCTCGCCGAATCCGAAGACGCCCAACTGATCGTGGTCGGCAGCCACGGCCGCGGCGGCTTCGCGGGTATGACACTCGGCTCGGTCAGCCAAGCCGTCCTGCACGCCACCGACTGCCCACTCATCATCGCCCGACCCTGAACCGCGCTCCATCGTTCGCCCTCAGTCATAGAGGGCGTCGATGCGGTCCGCGAGACTGTCGACGACTATTCTGCGGCGCAGCTTCATACTCGGTGTGAGATCACCTGCCTCGATGGACAGTTCACGGTCGATGATGCCGAATCTCTTGATCTGTTCCCAGCGATTGAGTTGGGCGTTCAGGTCATTGATGTAGCCGGCGATCACGTCGTGGGTCTGCTCGTCCCGCGCGATTTCGGCGAGCGGCCGGTCGGCTAGGCCGTGCTTGTCGGCCCACTCGGTGATGGCTTGGGCGTCGAGACCGACCAACGCGACGCAATAGGGTCGTGTCTCGCCGTAGACGATGAGTTCTCCGGCATACGGACAGAGTCCCTTGAACGTCGCGGCGATCGCGGACGGTGCGACGTACTTGCCTTGCGAAGTCTTGAACAAGTCTTTCTTGCGATCGGTGATGTGCAGGAAACCGTCGGCGTCGATCTCGCCGATGTCGCCGGTGCGGAACCAGCCTTCCGCGTCGAAAGCCTCGGCGGTGGCGTCCGGGCGGTTGTGATAGCCGCTCATCACACCCGGGCTTTTCAGCAGGATCTCGCCGTCCTCGGCGATCTTGACCTCGGTGCCGGGGAAC
Source organism: Nocardia sp. CA-119907 (assembly GCF_050955995.1). Taxonomy (NCBI): domain Bacteria; kingdom Bacillati; phylum Actinomycetota; class Actinomycetes; order Mycobacteriales; family Nocardiaceae; genus Nocardia; species Nocardia sp. CA-119907. The sequence continues at coordinate 3,711,589 of NZ_CP192091.1, read as the reverse complement.
GGTTTACCGACAGTGCCGAACCGGTATGCCCCTGGGCGGTTGATGAACGAGGCGGCGGCGGTCTCGGTCAGGCCGTAGCCCTCGAGCACGATGATGCCTATCGCGTCGAACCACAGCGCGACATCGCGGTCCAGGGGTGCCGCTGCCGAAACGAAGTACCGCAGCCGCCCACCGAAGCGTTCACGGATGGTGGACAGCACCAGCCTGTCCGCAATTTTGTGCTCCAGTGAAACGAGCAGCGACGGCTTCTCGCCGGCTTGTGTGGCACGCGAGACTTTGAGGCCCACCCCGATCGCCCAGTCGAAGACCTTCTTCTTGATCCCGCCTTCTTCGGCCACTATGCCTTCGATGCGCGCGTGCGCCTTCTCGAAAATGCGGGGGGCGGCCCCCACGATGGTGGGGTGGAGTATCGCGAGGTTCTCCACGATCTTGTCCACCCGGCCGTCGATTGCCGTAGGAAAGCCGATCAGCGGTGACAGCGCCAACATCACCTTGCCGAACGCGTGGGACAGCGGCAGCCACAAGAAGTTGAGGTCGTCCGGGCCGAGAACGTTCAGGGCATCGATCGCGGCGGCGCTGTAGGTCCATGCGGAATGCGGTAGTAGAACCCCTTTCGGGGTGCCGGTCGTGCCGGAGGTGTACATGATGCTGCCCAAGTGCTCGGGACGGATCCCGCGGATGCGGTCGACCACCGCCTCGGGCGATCCGGCAAGCAATTTCCGTCCGCGCTCTTCGAGGTCATCGAGAGTGATCACCCAGTCTCCGTCGCCCTCGCCGTCGACGATCACCACCTGTTGTACGTCGGGCAGTTCGGCGCGGTGCTCGATCAGTTTGTCGACCTGGGTCTGATTCTCGGCAACAACGACACGGCTGCCCGAGTTGGCGACGATGAAGGTGACGCCGGCGGCATTGGTGGTGGGGTACACGGTGGTGGTGGCCGCTCCAGCGCACATCACGGCGAAATCGACGAGCACCCATTCATACCGTGTGGACGACACGAGCGCGATCCGGTCCTGAGCCTCGACTCCCAGCGCGATCAACCCGGCGGCGAGGATATTGACCCGGTCACCGACCTGCTGCCAGGACACGCTGGTCCAGCCCTCGCCGTCAGGGAATCGGAACGCCTCCGCGTCCGGAGTCGCGGATACCCGCTCGACCAGCATCTGGGCGACCGACGATGCCCGCCTCTCGATCTTGCTGAGGTCGGGAGGTTCCTCAGATTCTCGGAGGAACGTCATCATTTGATCCTACGAGTCCCTGGCCGATCGCTCGGGCGTTCGGACGAGAAACATGTACTCGCGGAAGATGCGTTGCACCGCGGCCGCCGCAAACTCAACTCATCGATCGCGAGGATGCGCAGTTTCAGGCCCGCATTGCCCGACTCGGATTCGGACGCCGAACCCATGGTGCGGACACCTCGGCCATGCCGTGTCCGTCGCGCACGAAGATCTCCGGCGCCGGCGAAAGCCGCGGCATAGACATCGATGGCATCGGAAAATTCGAGCTCAGACGGCGCGCCGTATTCAGTGCGGCAGACCCAACCCATCGGCGAGCACCGGCCACGAATTCTTCAGCGCCTCTTGCCAATACCCCCACGAATGAGTCCCGGTCTGCTGAAAATCGTAGGTGGCGGGGATACCAAGGCTGTCCAGCCGATCACGCATGTTGTGGGTGCACCAATTCACCGCAGCCTCGATCACACCGCCCAGCACCAGCTGATCGAAGAAGCCGCGCGGACCGGGCTGCGTATACGCGCCGTTGTAGGTGTCGTACATGCCGGGTACGCCGGTACCCGTCGAGATGAACAGATGGAGGCCGCGCAGCTGGTCGGCGTGCAGATAGGGGTCGTTGGCCGCCCACATCGGATCATTGGATGGCCCATACATATTGACCGTATCGCCACCGCCCCAACCTTCGACAGCGAGCTCGACGAACCGCTGCCCGATCGGATCACTGATCTGCGCGCAGCCACTGTAGGCCGCAACCGCCTGGTACAGAACAGGTTTCGCGATGGGCAACTGCAAAACCGAAGTACCCGAGGTCGAAAGCCCGGCGATCGCATTGACACCGGTCGTGCCGAGCTCGGCATCGATCAGCGGCGGCAACTCCTCGGTCAGGAACGTCTTCCATTTGTACAGACCAAGTTTCGGATCGGGCGCACGCCAATCGGTGTAGTAGCTCCACTTACCGCCCACCGGCTGAACCACATTCACGTCTTTGTCGGCAAGGAACTTCAGCACATCGGTGTTCTTCTGCCAGGTCGCCGAATCCTGCCCGCCACCACCGCCATTGAGCAGATACAGCGTCGGGCGCGGGGTCGACCGATCGGCCGGGCGCAGCACCTTCACCATGACGTCCTGTTGCATCGCAGCCGAATACACACGCAGTTGCACCGTGCGGTCACCCTCGGCCCACGACCCGGTAATCGACGACGGCGCATCCGCACTCGCAACCGGCGCCCCCGCGACCGCGACCGCGGTAACAGCGAACACCACCAGCGCATGCACCCAACGGCGGCAGAGAATGCCGCCCCGTGCGTTACTCGAATCAGCAGCAGGTCCAGCCGTATTTCGGGCGGCAACGTCGGAACTTCGTTTCATTACGTGCTTTCCTCCAGGACCACAGCGCTCATCAGTTGGCAGCATTCGCGCTGGTCAACGGCATCAAACTGCGTCAACGCCAAATCGGAGAGGACACCGGGTGCACACGACTCGACCGGGTCTGGACTGCTCACGAATACGTCTGACACCCCTAGGGATGCGACACAACGGGGCACACTGGCACCGAACCCCGGCGATCTACGCAGTTCGCGCCGACCCGCGCCTGAGCCGCCGTGATCTTGTGAGTAGGCGGTTTCGATGTGTCATGGGCGGTGGTCTATCAGTGCGGCAAGCCCTTCGCGGCTGTTGATGCCCGTGCGTTGGGAAGCGCGGAACAGGTGGCCCTCCCGCCAACCGTGTCTTTCCGACCCCGGCCGGGCCGACCAGCACCGAACCACCGGCGGCGGGCGCGGTGGATTCCCGCAGCCGGTCCAGTTCCTCGGCCCGCCCGATCAACGGCCACGCGGCCACCATCGCCTCAGAATAATCAACCGCGACCGGCGACAGGAGCGGGTTGCGCACACCTACGGTCATCCTCACTCCTGGGTGCGGATCGCGGCGAGTTTCACCTCGGCCATCTGCAACACCGACCCCACAGAATCGACATCGACGGCCAACACCTGCGCGATCACCTCGTCACTGACACCGGCAGCGCGCAGCCGCAGCGCCTCCGCGTAGGGGAACGGCAGCCGATCCAACGCCCACCGATCCCGCTCGTCCTCACTCATCACCTACCGTGACCTTTCCCGAACCCGGCACGGGTCCCCCACCACCCATTCGGACTGCCAGCGCGAGCAATGCTTGCGAATCATGTTGCGCCGCATCACATACCTCCGTTCTCGGCCACACAGGATCAGCGCCCCACTACTACGGACCGTGCGGACTGAACCGCCCCTGCAATCAGTCTTGGCCGGGCAAAAGCGATCGGTTGAAGTAGCGGCCTACCCCAATCCACACCGCAGATCGCCCCTCACGAGAACGTGAAACCCGCACCACCGTCAAGCCGAGCGCCTCCCCCGGCAGGCGGCGGATCGCGCCGTTCTGCGCCCACTGACTGCCAGTCGACGAACACGACCGCGACCGCCGCCTCGGCTTGCTGTCCCGCCGAATAGAAGCACCCTGGTGCGAGCTCCTCGAACAGCACCAGTGCACGCATCCGGCGTCCAGGTTCGTCGGGCACCGATTCGGCGCGGCACGCTGCCTCTGTGAGCGCGGCAGCGAGGCGCGCTTTCTGCGCGTCGTCAAATGCGCCGGGAGTCAACGCAACTCGCATCAAGGGCCCTCCTGCACGGCCGTGTTCGTGCTCGCGGCCACCGGCCTGCTCGACGAACGCCGCTGCGTCACAACATGGTGGCTGGGCGCGGAGCTTGCGAAGCTCGCGCCCCGCGCCCGCGTCGTGATCGATGAAATGGTGGTGCACGACGGGCCGATCTGGACGGCGGGCAGCGCATTTGCCCGTGCAACATCAGCCCGCGGACATTGGCGCGGCGCACCGGCCAGGCAGTCGGCCTCAGTCCGATGCAACTCGTCCAGCGGATTCGTCTCGATCACGCACTTCATCTGCTCCGCACCACCCACCTGCCACTGGGGGAGATCGCCGCCGCCGTCGGCTTGGCCGATCCGGCGACGCTGCACCGGCTCGTCAAACGCCACACCGGGCGATCGCCAGGGTCGCTGCGCCCCGGAACGACACGACAACGGGTGCAGTGAAAGGCATAACCGGTGTATTCGGCATCCGTCGGGCAGTGCGGTCAGGATGAATTCGGCGAGGTTATGTCGTTCCGGTGCCGGCGCATCCGTTGAGTTGACGCAGGACTGCCGCGGTGTCGAGGAAGACGCGTTCGCCGATGACGTAGCCGTCGTCGTCGAAGGTGACGACGGCGACCATCTCGATGGCAATCGTGTTCCCGCTCGGCGCTATTCCCGCGTAGTGCCCGTCGTGGGTACCGTCGAAGCGAACCAGCGCGGCACCAGTGGAACCCTCTTGCCCGAGGGGCTGGATAGTGGCGGAGAGGTCGCTGAAGCCGTCGAACAGCGCGGACTCTCGGGCGGATAGCGCCGCCAGCCCTTGCTGTGGACCCGTCAGGGGTGAGTCGTAGGCGGCGGGCTCTCGCCACAGGCCAACGACCTCATCGACGCTGTGCTTGTTTACCGCGGCCGCGGCCGCTCTGGCGAACTGTTGGATGAGCATGTCGTGTCTCTTTCCGAATCGATCAATTGGTTTGGGGTACAGGAGATTCCGGCCGGACGGAACGCTCGGCGAGCCCGATCGCCCACTTGGCGGGAATTCGGCCGGCGATGCGCGCCAGCAACGCGTTCGCCGCGCCGTCGACGATGTCCGGGCGGTTGGACCCGAGCGCCCGCAAGGCCGCTTCGACAACCTGTTCGGGAGCACGCCGGCTGCCGACCGAGGCGTCCTCGCCGGCGATCTCGAAAAATGCGGTGTCGGTGGCACCCGGGCTCACGGCGAGTACCCGAACCCCTGTGCCGCGGGTTTCGGACCAGAGCGCGCGGGTGAAGGACAGCACGTACGCCTTGGTCGCCGCGTACACCGCCATGTGCGGAACCGGCTGAAACGCGGCGGTACTGGCCACATTGACGACGGCTCCGTGTCCGCGAGCGATCATGCCGGGCAACAGGATTGCGGTGAGCTCGGTCAAAGCGGTGATGTTCACCGCGATCTGACTCGAGACCGCCCCGAGGTCGGCATCAGCGAAGTCGCCATGGATTCCGAGTCCCGCGTTGTTGACCAGCGCGTCGACGGTGATCGCACGCTGGGCGAGCAGTTCCGCGACGCCCACGGCGGCGCCCGGGGCGCTGAGGTCCGCGGGGATGACCTCCACGCTCGAACCGAATTGCGCGTGTAGTTCGTCGGCCTGTGCTCGCAATACCGCCTCCCTCCGGGCGACCAGAACGAGGTCACCACCGTCGGCGGCGACGCGCGCGGCGAACGCGCGTCCGATACCCGATGACGCCCCGGTCACCAGTACTCGCTGTCGGTCGAAGTATCCGGCCACCACTACCTCTTTAATTAAACCTGCATGCCGGTCTAATTAATACCGCTATGATGAGGCCATGGCAAGCCCCCACCGCAGCACGCCGGCCCAGCGACGCGTCGGCCGCCCGCCGGGCCCGACCGAACATGGAGCGGCATCCCGAGAGCGGATCCTCGATGCCGCCGCCGCAGTGTTCGCGCAGGTCGGTTACGACCGGGCACGCATGGCCGACGTGGTCGAAGCGAGCAGGATGACCAAGGGCTCGGTCTACTTTCATTTCGAGAGCAAGGAAGCCCTCGCCGTTGCCGTGCTCACCGAGAAGCACGCGCAATGGCTCGATCGGGTACAAGCACGACTGGCCACGACACCCCCCGGGCTACGGCGGCTGGAAGCGCTGCTGCCCGCCATGCTGGACCTGCACCGTGACGACCCCGACGCCTGGGTCATCTCGCGCCTTGCCCAGAACCTCGCCGAGGTCCCGGCGACCCGAACCCTGGCCATGGAACTGACCCGCCGATGGATCGACGGCGTCGCCGACCTCATTCGCGACGCCCAGCACATCGGTGAGGTGTCCGGCGAAGTCGACCCGGACGTGCTCGCCACCGTCCTCGTCGGCTCCTTCGACGGCCTGAAGACGACCATCGAAACAGTAAGCGACGACCCCCGCACCGCCGATCAACGACTCGAGGCCGGCGGCGCCCTCCTGCTGGCGATGATGCAGTCGGTCGTCCTGTCACGCTGATCGACTTCGACAGAACGCTGGAATGGAAATCCGCCGACCTCGACATCGCCGTCCGACAGCCGCCGGAGCCGCTTTCTGGCTCTTGGTGCGTGCCGAACCGCGCCGCCGATGCGGCCACACGTCCGACTGCTGCCACGCGGTGACGCATCGGTCGTAGCCGACGCGCAGAAAGCCGTGTTGCGATTTCGGCCCGTCGTTTCCATCCAGCCCGACGCCCCGTCTCGCCGCGCATGGGTTGTGCTGCGGCACAGCCCATGCGCGGCGAATGAGTTGCGCTAGCACATGGTGATCAGCCTCATATCTAGAGACGCTGATGAGCGCAGACTAGGAGCGAACAATGAATCAGCTATCGAGCATGACGGCGGCGCGATCCGTCGGTGAGAACGCCCTGCCGAATGCCTTGATCGAGCAGCTCATGCGCGGCGTCACGGGTCCTGCGGCGCCGGTGACCACCATTTCCCCGTTGGACGGCCGGACGCTGGCAGCAGTGCCGCAGAGTACGCCAAAGGATGTCGAGGCGGCGTTCGACCGAGCTCGTGCGGCGCAACGCCGGTGGGCCACCGTGCCGGTAAAACAGCGCGCGGCCCCGTTCCTGAAATTCCACGACTTGATGCTCGCTCGGCAGGCCCAAGCTCTCGACATCGTCCAATGGGAAACCGGCAAGGCCCGGCTTCACGCACTCGAGGAACTGATGGACGGCGTAGGGTCCACCCTCTACTTCGCCCGCCGTGCGCCGAAGTTGCTGTCCCCCAAGCGACGCGCTGGCGCGCTTCCTTTGTTCACCCAGACCCGGGAGACTTATCACCCGAAAGGGGTCGTCACCACAATCACGCCGTGGAACTATCCCCTGTCGCTCACGATGGACGTTATCCCGGCGCTCTTGGCGGGAAACGCGGTCGTACACAAGCCCGACACACAGACCGCGCTGTCCAGCCTGTGGCCGCGTATGCTCCTCATCGAGGCCGGACTGCCGGCGGACCTATGGCAGGTCGTTGTCGGCCAGCCCGCCGACATCGGTGATACGTTGATCGACAATGCCGACTTCGTCTGCTTCACCGGATCCACGGCTGCGGGCAAGGCAATTGCGACCCGGGCCGCCGCGAACCTCACCGGCTGCTCCCTCGAGCTCGGTGGCAAAAACCCCATGCTGGTTCTGCGCGACGCGGACATCGAAGCGACCGCGGCCGCCGCTGTACGCGGCTGTTTCGCTAATGCCGGGCAGCTCTGCGTGTCGATCGAACGCATCTATGTGGACAAGGCGATCTACCAACAGTTCATCGACACCTTCGGTGCCCGTATTCGCGCGCTACCACTCAGCGCTGCAATGGAATTCACCGGCAGCATCGGATCACTGACCTCGGCGAAACAACTCGACCGAGTCAAGACGCACGTGCAAGATGCGGTGGCGGCGGGCGCGGTGGTCGTCGCCGGCGGTACCGCTCGGCCGGATATCGGGCCTTACTTCTATGAGCCCACGGTGCTCATTGATGTACCCCCGACAGCGAAGCTCTACCGCGAGGAGACCTTCGGTCCGGTGGTGACGATCGTACCGTTCGACTCCGAGGACGAGGCGATCGCGCTCGCCAACGACACCGAATATGGTTTGAATGCTGCGGTTTTCAGCAAAGACGTCAAACGGGCCCGCCGTATCGCCGCTCGCATCCAAGCAGGCACAGTGAACATCAACGAGGGCTATGCCGCGTCCTACGCCTCGCAGGATGCACCCATGGGCGGCATGAAGCAGTCCGGGCTGGGACGCCGCCACGGAACCGCAGGGTTGATGAAGTACGTTGAGCCGCAGAACATCTCCGCACAACACGTCGTCGGCTTCGACCCTGCCTTCGGTCGCACTCCAGCACAGCACGCGGCATTCCTGCTCCATGCGATGAAGACGATGAAAGCCGCCCGAATTCGCTGACCTATCCCCCGCCGACCATGCCCACCCGGCTGGTGCCGCCGCCCTTCAGGCCGCCCGAGTCCAGCTCGCCGAGATCGCTGCAGGCAAGCCATGACCCGAGCAGTCAGAAGCACAGCAACCCCATCGATGAAAAGCGTTGCACACCTCCGGCTTCGAGGCGATGGTCCGCGCAGGTACCCGAGAAGGAGAGTTCGTCCATGACATCGGTCTTCGACCGGCCCGCAGCCGACCTCGTCGGCTCGGTGCTCGAGGCCCATGGCACTTCCGTGGTGACCGGAATGGTCGTGCCCACATCCGCGGCAGAGCGGTACTTCACCCGATGTTGAGACTGGGCAACAGTGGGGAGCGGGCAGGGCTCGAGGTGCAGTGCCTGGATCCTGCGGGCTGGGCACTGAACTGATCGGCACCGTTGCGGCAGGTCACACCAAGGAGATCGCACGCGGGATCCATCCGGCGATCCGGTCGAAAGGCGGACTGGGCGCGGCGCTCGCACCTTGGCGCTGACGCCGGTGACCACCGACGCGGGTGAATGGCTGGAGAAGCGCGTGGGGCGGTCGCCGGCGCTGCACACCCGCACCCACCTGGGTGACACTCTGCTCTATTTCGTGCTGCCGATGCTGGTTGGCCGCCGGGCTGCTGGTGGCCGTCCATCTCCGGGAGCGGCGCAGCAAGCCGGTGGCTCGCGCGGCGGTGGTCGCGGATCGGGATTCCGGCGCCCGGGCGACCTGGGGCGACCGCAACCAAACAGTGCAGACGCCGCCGACCCCGCGGTAGATCCCCTACGAACACGCATAACGCCGCGGCGCGGCGACCGCTCATTGGTGTCGGTGCCGACCGGTCGCCGGATGGGTTGAAAGGTTCCCTCGGCCGTGATCGAATTGGAGCACGACGGGATGGTTGGTCGTGGCAGACGCTGGACTGCTTCGCGGTGTCGATCTGCAGGCTGCCATGGGGTATACGGTGCTCACGACTGTCGAGAAACACCCGTCGTGCTTGTCTGCGTTTCGGTCTCGACACGAGCACTCGACCAGTGCTCGCCGCCTGCACACAGCCGGGTTGTCCGCGGTGCCGGGTCCGACACCGACCGACGACTCGGCTGACCAACCGCCTTCGGCGAGGTGAAGCCAGGTTCAGCCACCGATCATGCGGCCCACGACCGCCACGCCCGCCGACGACGCACAACGCTCCGATGGGGCCGTGTATGTCTGTGGAAGAGGAGAAAGATGTCTGAGCCGAACTACACAACCGATGCCGCCGGAATTCCGGCACCGAGCGATGACCATTCCCTGACAGTTGGCCCGGATGGCCCGATTCTGCTGAACGACGCGTATCTGATCGAAAAGATGGCGGCGTTCAATCGTGAGCGCCTGCCGGAACGGCAGCCGCACGCCAAAGGCGGCGGGGCGTTCGGCACATTCGAGGTGACCCACGACGTCAGTGCCTACACCAAGGCCGCGGTGTTCCAGCCCGGCAAGCAGACCGAAGTGCTAGCGCGGTTTTCCGCTGTCGCCGGCGAACAGGGATATCCCGACACCGTGCGGGATCTGCGTGGATTCGCTGTGCGGTTCTACACTGAGCAGGGCAATTTCGACCTGGTCGGCAATAACACACCCATCTTTTTCGTGCGGGATCCGATGAAGTTCCAGGACTTCATCCGGTCACAGAAGCGCCGCGCCGACAACAATCTGCGCGACAACGACATGCAATGGGATTTCTGGACCCTGTCGCCGGAATCGGCGCACCAGGTGATCTGGCTGATGGGAGATCGCGGCATCCCGGCCACCTTCCGGCACATGAACGGGTACTCCAGCCACACTTACATGTGGATCAACGCTGCCGGCGAACGGTTCTGGGTCAAGTACCACTTCAAGACCGATCAGGGCATCAAGTTCCTCACCCAGGATGAAGCCGCTCATATGACCTCGATCGACATGGACTACCACCAGCGTGATCTGTGGAAAACGATCGAAGGCGGTGAGTATCCGAGCTGGACCCTGAAGATGCAGATCATGCCGTTCGACGACGCGAAGACCTACCGCTACAACCCCTTCGATCTCACCAAGGTATGGCCGCACGGCGATTATCCGCTGATCGAGGTCGGCAAGATGACCTTGAACCGTAACCCGGCCAACTACTTCACCGACATCGAAGAAGCGGCGTTCGAGCCCAGCAACGCAGTACCCGGCACCGGCCCCAGCCCCGACAAGATGCTGCTCGGGCGTTGGTTCTCCTACGCCGACGCGCACCGACACCGGATAGGAATCAACTACAAAGAACTACCGGTCAATTCGGCACACGGCACGGAGGTCCGATCGTGGGCGAAAGACGGTGCTATGCGCCACCACAACCCGGGCGATCCGGTGTATGTGCCCAACTCGAAGGGCGGACCGCACGCCGATCCGGCTGTGACGGGAACGCCCGCGGGTTGGTATGCCGACGGTGAGATGGTGCGAACCGCCTACACGCTGCGCGCGGACGACGACGACTGGGGACAGGCTCGCACCATGGTCCGCACGGTTCTCGACGACGCCGCCAGGACACGACTGGTCAACAACATCATCGCGCACCTGCTCGACGGAGTGAGCCCACCCGTGCTCACCAGGACGTTCGCATACCTGCACAACATCGACCAGGATCTCGGTGACCGAGTCGAGCAAGGAGTACGGGCCAAGCAGGCGCAACACGAACCAACCGCAGCCGAGCGACCGAAAGTCGGCCATACGAGGTAGATGAAAACCAACCTCCGCCGGTTACCGGATCGTGAGATCGGCGCAGCGCGGGGCTGGATAGATTCATCGGGATCGGTGGTCGACGAGGAGACGGCAGCTGTGGCTGGCACCATCTCGGTCCGCGTCTACCCTGCTTCCGGTCATCTCGCGACAGTTCTCCCCACCGCCTCTTGACATAAAGCACGCGAAAGAGGAGTTGACTTCCAAGCTCGCTGGTCATCGCCCTGCTGTCGCTGCTCGTCCCCAGAGAGCGCCGCAACACTGTGAACTGAGATGGTTTCAGATCCTGCGTGAAACTCGAACGCTGCCGAAGCATCGACGCGACTGCCCACCGTCAGCCGAGCTCAGCGAGCTTGCGCCGCAACACCGCCCGCTCGCGCTCGTTGCCGCACAGCTGTGCCGCGCGCTCCAGTTCGGCGCGCGCCTCATCGGTGCGTCCCATGCGGGTGAGCAGCTCACCGCGAACGCTCGGCAGCAGATGCGAATTCGACAGCGCCTCGGCCGCCACCAAGCTGTCCACGATCGGCAGCGCCGCCGACGGTCCCCGGGCCATGGAGACCGCCACCGCCCGGTTGAGGTCTACCACCGGCGACGGAGCCAGTCTGCCGAGCGCCTCGTAGATGAGCACAATGCGCTCCCAGTCCGTCGCCTGGACGCTGACCGCGACGGCATGACATTCGGCGATCGCCGCCTGCAAACCGTAGGCCGCGAGGCCACGGCCGACCTGCTCCGCGCGGGCGAGGGCGGCGCGACCCCGGCGAATCGCGGCGCGGTCCCAGCGGCGGCGATCCTGCTGCTCCAATAGCACCGGCTCGCCATCGGGTCCGGTGCGGGCCGGAAAGCGCGCCGCGGTCATTTCGAGCAGTGCGAGCAGACCGTAGACCTCGGGTTCGTTCGGCACCAGCCGGGTCAGCACCCGCGCCAGGCGCCGTGCCTCACCCGCGAGCTCGAATCGGATCAGCTCGTCACCGGAGCTGGCCGAGGAGCCTTCGGTGAAGATCAGATAGATCACATTGAGCACCGAGCCGAGGCGCTCGGCCCGCTCTTGGGCCGACGGCACCTCGAAGGGCACCCGGGCCGCCGCCAAGGTCTTCTTCGCGCGGGTGATCCTGGCCTGCACGGTGGCGGTCGGCACCAGGAACGCCTTGGCGATCTCATCGCTCGTCAGACCGCCGACCACCCGCAGGGTGAGCGCGAGTCTCGCCTCCCGGGACAGCACGGGGTGGCAGGAGATGAACATCAACGCGAGCACGTCGTCATCGATCCGGTCCGGATCCCAGAGCATGTGATCGGCTGCGCGGGTGGGTTCGCTCCCGGAGATCACACCGCCCTCGTCCAGATCACGGGCCAGGGCGGCATATCGCTCGTCGAGGGCGGAGCGCCGACGGAAGGCGTCGATGGCGCGACGCCGACCGACGGTGAGCAGCCACCCCGCCGGGTTGCGGGGCGCGCCGTCACGTGGCCAGGTCACCAGGGCCTCGGCCAGCGCCTCCTGGGCGAGGTCCTCGGCCAGCGCGAAATCGCCGGTGTACCGCGCGAGCGCACCGACGATCCGCGCCGACTCGATCCGCCAGATGGCGGCGACGGCCGCACGACCGGTGTGATCAGCCATCGCCGTTCGATCCGCTCAGAGCTGACCGGTCGCTTCCCGCCACGCCCGCTCCTTTTGCACCCACTCGTTGTCCTGCGGGAACTCATCGATCGTGGTGACCCGGCGGATCTCGGTCTTGAAGCCGGCACCGGTGATCGGCGACCGCTTGGCCCACTCCACGGCTTCTTCCTTCGATGCCACGTTGAGAATGTAGAACCCCCCGAACAGCTCCTTGGTCTCGCCGTAGGGGCCGTCGGTGACCACGGGCGTCTCGGCGGAATAGTCGACGACCACGCCGTCGGCGGCGTCGTCGAGGCCCTCGGCGGCGACCAGCACGCCCGCCCGGATCATCTCCTCGTTGTACCGGCCGACGGTCTCGAGCATCTTGTCGAAGTCGATACTCGCCATCCCCGCGTAGGCCTCGTCGGTGGCGCGCCAGATCAGCATGTACTTCATGGTTCTGTCTCCTCGAGTATCCGGGTCCCTCTCGGACCCTCTCACCCCTGAGTCGAACGGGGAACGTCGTAGATCGACATGCCGCCGACAAATTCTTTACCAGCGCGCGACTTTGTCATCCCAGGACCGGAATTCGCAGGTAGGTCGTCCTCGGACAACAGCGGCAAATCGGACAGCGGCGCGCCGCCGGATCCTCGCTCATGGTGGCACGCGAGTGCAGGTCCAGGGCCAGCGTGATCCGGGTTCGATCTCGGGTGCGGGACGATGCCGGAACCTTCGCCCTGGGCGTATCGTGTTTGCGCGCAACGTTTCACGCCAAGGTCTGCCCGCATATCGAGCGAATCAACGTCGGCACCGCGCCACGCCGACACCGAGATACTCCATCCTCGTGCCGATCGGCGCTCCGGTCCGTATCGATGAATTGCCGCTGCTGCGCTCGGTGCGGCCCCCATGGCCGGGGTCGAACTCCCCTCGGCCAGCCGAGATCGAAGTTCGGCAGGGCCGGGACTGGACGGCTGCCGATATCGAGCGATATCTACTGCACGAGAGCGCTTCTGGTACCGGCTGTCATATGGCAGTCATGTCACGATAACATTGATGGGGTTGCTCTACGTTGATGCGGCGCATCCGCCCGAACAAAGGTTGGTGAGTCCACCGATGTCGGTTTCGATATTCGATGAGGCGCTTCCGCGCGGCGAACGTGACGGCTTCGGGCTACGAGTCGGTGCGATCATCGACCGGGGCGGGGAAGTACTGCTATTGGAAGCCCTCAGCACGGGGCCGATCCCGCTTACCCGCAAGCTGCCGGGCGCCACCGTGGAACCGGGAGAGTCGGTTGCCGCGGCGTTGATTCGCGGGGTCCGCGAGGAGACCGGTTTGACCGTTACCGGCATCGCCCACCACATCGGCGACTTCGACTACCTGTCTCCGGCCGGAAAACCGGTCCGGCGCCTGCATTTCGCCGTGGACGTGGCATCCACCGAACCAATTCTGCTCAGCGCACACGCCGGGTACGAGTGGACGCCGTTGGATGGAGAATTGCTCGTGACGCCATCGATCCGCGGGATTCTCCAAACCTATAAGGACCTCGTCTACCGCTGAGCGGTCCGGACACGAGAATGCCCACCGAGCCGATAGTGCGGAATCGACTCGGTGGGCATACCGCCACGCGCCGTCACGGACCGGGAAGCGGAGGCGGGGTAGGAGTCCGCTGCACCGGTACGGGTCGCATGGCGGTCGGCGCACCCGCCGAACAGGCTCGGGGAGTCAGGGTTTCGTCCTGTTCGGCGCGGTGCACGTTCAGCCGGTTATCACAGTGAGCCACCACCGCCGAGCAGCCACGGATTGAAGGCGCACTCCAGATTCGGATGCCCGACCGGGTCCAGCGCGTGCAGGGCGATCGACAGGGCGCGCGGTGAGTACATGATGGTCAGGTGGTCGGAGAGATCCTGTTCGCAACCGTCCTGCAGGGTGATGTTGTGGACGGTGACACCGGGTCCGGCCTTCAGGAAGGTCAGATCATACGGATTGGTGACCTCGTCATAGCGGGTGCCGACGACCGTGTAGTCGACCCCGGGGATGGTATCGCCGTTCGCATTGAGCTGGTTCACGAAATCCGAGCCGATGGTCTGCTGGATGCCGGCGTGACCGACGAAGATCTCGATGAAGCCGAGGATGTCGATGCCGAAGTTATTGATGGCCCGGCCCAGCGCGCCGATGCCGTCGAGGCTGGTGCCGTGGTGGGTGGCGCCGAAGGTGACCAGATTCTTCACCTTGGCCGCGCCACCCTCGAACTTGGTGTACCAGTTGGCCATCGAGCCGCCCTGGGAATGCGCGACGATATCCACCTCGGACGCACCGGTCGCGGCCAGTACCCGGTCGACGAAGGCGGCGACCTGTTCGGCCGAATCCTGGATATAACCGGTGCCCATCACACCGGGCAGCACCGAACCGAGGCCGCCGCCCTCCAATAGATTCGAGCGACCGTAGTTGAAGGTGAAGACGCAGAAGCCCGCGTCCTTCATCGGCTGGCCCATATAGGCGAATCCGTTGTAGGCGTTCATCCAGGTGCCGTGCAGTGCGATCACCGGGCGTGGATGTTCGGCGGTCGGCTTGCAGTTCCAGTCATTGGTGCCCGGCGGCGCGACATCCGGATTCAGCAGGCCGTAGCCGAATGCGGCCAGCCACGATGTCATCGGCGGGCCGTAACCCTTTGTGTCACTGGCATATCCACCCGAGGATCCGGAACTGCTGCCGGATCCGCCGTAACAGTCACCGGAGCCGTTGCCCGATCCGGCGCCGGATCCGGAGGTGCACGCCGATCCGGAACTGCCCGCGCTGCCCGAGCCGGCGACCGGCGCGGCCCTGCGGCCCGCGGCGATGTAGTCGGCCAGCGCCTGCTCGGTCGGCACCGGATCCGGATTCGCATTGGCCGCGACGCCGGTCATGCTCATGGCGAGCACCGAGACGCCCATCATTACCGCGGCGCTGACCGACCGGCCGCATCTACTTCGTTTCATGATTTGCCTTCCTGCAGAACGTCAGCGTTCGAGTGACAGCACCGAGGACGGTGCGCCCAGAAGTGGCGAGTCGACGGGGCTGAAACTGGGCCGAACGCTAAAGCGGTGCAGCGGCGAAACCGATGGGTCGGCGAGGTAACTGGACACCTCACCAAACGGCTTTGTCCCCGTTAGGGATACGACACAGCCGCAGATTTTCGACCGCGCGGCAAAGGCACAATTCGAACGATCATGTTCGGTGAATTCTCCAGATCACCAACTGATCACAAGGGATTCGGGCCGAACAGGACGACCATGGTTTCACGTTTTCCCGCCGTCGGCGGCCACCCGATGGCTAATAACTGGAGCTGCCATGTTCGACCGGATCGAATCGACCGTCCGCCTCGGCCGCGGCATCGCACGGATCACGGCTGGTGCACTGCTCGGCGCGGCCGCGTTGGCGGCGACGCTGCTGCACAGTCCACCCGCCAGCGCGGACAGCACAGGCTCGGCCGCGCGGCCGCAAGGCGCACTGTTCGGACTGCCGCCCGGCGAATCCGCCGGTCGCGCACCGGCACTCGGCTTCCGTGGTCCAGCGACCGCGATCGTCGTACTCGGCTACGGGCTGCTGCCCGACGGCACCATGCGGCCGGAGCTGATCAGTCGGCTGCACGCCGGATATGTGCAGGCGCTGCTCGCCCCGCTGTCACCGATCATCGTGACCGGCGGCAATCCGCGCAATGGCATCACCGAGGCGCGGGCGATGGCGAATTGGCTCATCGGCCACGGCATTCCGGCCGCGCGGGTCTACCTCGAGCCCGAGGCCGATTCGACCGCGCAGAACGCCGAATGCTCGGCCCGGATCATGCACGATATCGGCATGCGCGACGCCGTCGTGGTGACCTCGGCCGACCACATCGACCGGGCCGCAGCGCTTTTCGGCGATGCGGGCGTAGCCGTGGTCGCCAGGGTTACTCCGGAACAAGTGCCGCCGCTCGCCTGGAACTTCGGACCGACACCGTAGCCCGCACTACCGCAAAACAGGAGCGAATATGAATGACAACGTCGTCGATGCCGTTGCCGATCCCGCGGCCCAGGCTCGCGCACTACTGGACCACCGATATCGGTCCGCCACCTGTTATGAGGTCGGGCGGGAAAAGATTCGCGAATTCGCCCGTGCGATACAGGATTTTCACCCCGCCCATTGGAACGAGGATGCGGCCGCACAGCTCGGATTCGGTGGACTCATCGCACCGGCGACATTCGCCTCGATAATCCTGCTGCGGGTCCATCGCGAAATAGTGGACACGCTCATCACCGGCTACGACGCGACCCGGATTCTGCACGCCGACCAAGTGCTCGACATCGGCAGGCCGCTGATCGCGGGCGATCGACTGACCTGCGATGTCTATTTCGAATCATTCCGGCAATTCGCCGATTACGACGTGCTCGCGGTGAAGAGCGTCTTGATCGATCAGCGCGGCGAGGTGGTGCAGACCGGGTCGACGGCCCTGCTCGCGCGCACCGGCCCCGCTGGCACCGGCTTCGCGGAACGGGTCGGCAAGATCGCCATGCATTCCCTCGGCGGGCCGCCGCGCACGTCGGGCGTCGTCGTCGCGGGCGAGGGTGACGGGATATCGGCACCGACAATGCCTCGAATACCGTGCACCACAGTAGATTTCGAATCCTTGTCGGTCGGTACCGAGCTGCCGGCTCGCGTGATCCACCTGTCCCGGGGCGATCTGGTCAACTACGCCGGGGTGACCGGCGACAGCAATCCGGTGCTGTTCAGCGAGCAAGTCGCCGCCGCGACAGGACTGCCGACGGTAGTCGCGCCCGGCATGCTCAAACTCGGCTTGACCGCCGGATTCCTCAGCGGCTGGCTCGGCGATCCCGCCGCCGTCACCCGCTTCCGTGCCCAGTTCGCTCATTACACGCACTACTTGCACATTCCGCCGCTGCAGGCCAGTGCTATCGAATTCCGTGGCCGGGTGAGCTCACTCGACCCGTACCGACGCAAGGCCACGATCGCGTTGGACGCAAGATCGCACGGCCGTAGGCTTTTCGGCTATGCCGCCGCGGAAGTCCGCTTCCCCCTGACGTATTGAGCGGTGTCGAGCAGGCCGGTGAGCCGCGCGAGTCGGCGATGGGAGTCCAGCCGCGCGGCCCGGTCGTAGGTGCTGGTGTGCACCAGGATCTCGTCCGCACCCGTGCGCGATACCAACGCCGCCAACGCGTCGGCGACCTCGTCCTCGGTGCCGTGGATGTGGTCGCGCAGCGCATCGTCGAAGATCCGGCGCTGCCGCTCGGTCATCGCTATGGACTCGATTTCCGCGGGCGGGATGAGAACCGGGAATTCGCCATGCGTGCGCGCATACGCGGCCGACCACGCCTCGGGCAGCAATAGCCGATGGGCTTGCTCGGTCGTATCGGCGACCACCACCGCCCCGGAGACGACGACATACGGTTGCGCGCCCCACGGCGTCGGGCGGAATTCCGCTCGATACCGCTCGATCGCCTCGACCATGCGGTCCACCCCGGCGATCGAGGCGATCACCAGCGGCAGCCCGAACCGTGCCGCACGCTCCGCACCCGATCCGGTGGCCAGCAGGAATGCGGGCACATACAGCCCCTCCGCGGGCCACGCGTGCACACCCGACCGACCGCGCGCGAAGTACTCGAGCACATCGGTGAGCTGCCGGTCGAAATCATCGGCATCGGTCTTGTCGTGCCCGAGCGCACGCCGTACCCCATCGGTGAAGCCGACCGAGCGTCCGAGTCCCATATCGATCCGCCCCGGATACAGCGATTCCAAGACCCCGAATTGCTCGGCGACCACCAGCGGCTGATGGTTCGGCAGCATTACCCCGCCGGTCCCGATCCTGATCCGGGATGTCGCCGCCGCGGCCGCCGCCGCCAGTACCGTCGGGGCCGAACCCGCGACCCCGGGCACACTGTGATGTTCGGACACCCAGAATCGGTGATAGCCCCACTCCTCGGCCAGCCGCGCGAATTCGACGGTCTCCCGCAGCGCCTCCGGATGGCTTTGTCCGCGCCGAACGCGCGAGCGATCCAGAATCGAAAACCGCACCGCACCGAATCCCGAAGTCATATCTGTGTCAACACGCCCCGCCCCGGCGCATTCCGCCGTGCGGTGAGCCGGACACCACACCCTGGATGCGAGAATGAGTCCCGCAACTGCGTAATCCGGTGGTCGGTCCCGCGGTAGTAGGCGCGTATCGCGGCTCGACACGAATGCGGCGCACGCCGTGGAGGCGCGAATGTCGGGGATCGTCCAGTTTTTCCAACGAGCAGGCCGTCGCACCACCGCGTTGGTGGGCATCGCGCTCGTCGCCATTCTCGCCGTGGTGGCAACGGCGGTGATCGTCGCGGTGCGCCATACCGAACAGGCGTCCAGCTTTGTGTGCCCAGGTGATCCCGTCGCATCGTCTCCGCCATGGGCGCTGTCGAATACGCAGGTGGACGCGCCGATCGACGCACACCCCTTCGTCGGAAACGGCTATCTCGGCTTGCGCGTTCCGCCGCGCGGTATGGGCTATGCCGCGACCGATGAAACGACCGGGTGGCCGTTGTACACGCCCGCGTACGACGGCGCTTTCGTCGCCGGCCTCTATGCGCGCACACCCGGTGTCGCCGATAACCGCGAGGTCGCCGCGGCCATTCCGAACTGGTCCGGACTGCTGGTCGGCGTCGGCGATCAGACCTATTCGCCCGCCACTCCCGCGACCGAGATCACCAACTTCGAACAGACACTGCTGCTGCGCTGTGGACTCGTCCGCACCCGCCTGACTTGGACCGCGCCGGACGGTAAGGCCACCGATCTGGTCTACGAGGTGCTCACCGATCGGACCGATCAGCACGTCGGCGCGGTCCATCTCACGATGGTTCCGCGCTGGTCGGGCGAGCTGGTGGTCTCCGACCTGATCGATGGTGCGGGAGCTCGGCGGGTCGGCCGGACCGATGCCGGTGGCCGCGATGACGACGCCATCCGGGTCGGCTTCCGCACCGATGGGACCGATATCAGCGGCGATATCTTCTCGGTGCTGCGGCCCGGACAGGGCATCCAGTCATCGGCGATCGAGCAGACACCCCCACCGCGCGACCTGAGCGCGCGCCAAGACGTTCGATTTCCGGTGCGGGACGGCGACACGTACCAGGTGACGAAGTTCATCGGCGTCGACACCAGCCACACCGCGGACGACCCAGCCGCTTCGGCGTACGAGGCGGCGCAGCGAGCCGTTCGGTCCGGGTGGGCGGAACTGCTCGCGAGTACGTCCGCGGCGTGGCGGGAGCGGTGGCGCGGTGATATCGAGGTGCCCGGTCAGCCGGAGGTGCAGACCTGGGCGCGCGGCGCGCTCTACTCGCTGTACTCGAGCACGAATTCCCGCCAGGACAACAGTATTTCACCCGTTGGGCTCAGCAGCGACAACTATGCGGGCGCGGTGTTCTGGGACGCCGACATCTGGATGTTCCCGGTTCTACTGCAATTTTCGCCGGACTTGGCGAGAGCCATTGTGGAGTACCGCTATCGGACCCTGCCCGCCGCGCGGACGAACGCACAGCGGCTCGGCTATCGCGGCGCGTTCTACCCGTGGACCAGCGCGAGTCGCGGTGATCTCGACGAATGCCACAGCTGGGATCCCCCACACTGCCTGACCCAGATCCATTTACAGGGCGATATATCCCTCGCGGCCTGGCAGTACTACACCGCTACCGGCGATACCACCTACCTGCGCACCCGCGGCTGGCCGATCATGCGCGAGGTCGCCGCATTCTGGGCTTCGCGGGTCACCCGCAATGACGACGGCAGCTACTCCATCCGCAATGTCGCGGGCCCCGATGAATACAGCAACGGCGTGAACGACGCGGTCTACACCAATGCGGTCGCCGCACTCGCCCTGCGCAATGCCGCACGGGCCGCCGAGATTCTGGGCGAGCGGCACCCGCCCGAATGGACCACGATCGCCGACCGCCTACGCATGCCGTTCGACAGCGCGCAACGGATCTTCGTCCAATTCGACGGGTACAGCGGCACTCCCATCAAACAGGCCGACACCGCCCTGTTGATCTATCCCCTGGACTGGCCGATGCCGCCGGATGTCGCAGCCCATGTACTCGATTATTATTCGCAGCGAACAGATCCCGACGGCCCGGCCATGACCGATTCGGTGCACGCAATCGACGCTGCGAAGATCGGCCTACCCGGTTGCGCGGCCGACACCTTCCTCGAACGCGCCGCACGTCCGTTCGTGCGCACACCCTTCGGACAGTTCGCCGAGGCGCGCGGCGAGAAGGTCGGGGCCAAGGACCCGCTGGCGGGCGCACCGGCGTTCACCTTCGTCACCGCCGCGGGCGGATTCCTGCAGACCTTCACCAATGGACTCCTCGGGCTGCGCTTCGACACCGATGACATCCGTATCGCCCCCACCCTTCCGCCCGAGCTGAGCGCGGGCCTGACGATCCGTGGAATCCACTGGCAGGGGCGGACTTTCGATGCCACGATCGGACCCGACGAGACCACATTGACGCTGACCCACGGTCAACCGATGCAGGTCCGAACAGAGTCCGAAACCCGCCTGCTCACCGACGACGCCACCTTCACCACCCGGCGCCCGGACCTGACCCCGACCGGCAATCTCGCCCGCTGTAAGCCGGTCATGACCACCTCCGACGAACCGGGCAAATACGCGGCCGCCGCAGTCGACGGCAGCACCGCCACCGGCTGGGCACCCGACGGACCGCAGGGTGCGCTCATCATCGACCTCGGGAAAGATACCCGCATCGATCGAATCGTTCCGCACTGGACCGAACCGGCCACAACAACAACCACTTTCACGGTCTCCCCGGACGAGCACGCCTGGACTCCGGTCACCGTGGATCCGGCGACGGGAACCCTGCCCAGCCCGGTCTCGGCCCGTTATGTGCGTCTCGAACTCACGGCCACGAACCCGGCCACGCACCCCGGTATCCGCGAACTCGAAATCTCCGGCCCCCGAACATAATCCGTGACCAAGCCTTTGAGCAGATACGTTGCGTCCAGATCACATAGACACTGAAATCGAGGATCAGGGACGGAATTCCGACAACAACGAAGCCGATCAGCCAGCGCAGATCGCTCAACGCCTCGGAGGAGTTCCGATACACCCATGGCTTGGCATGAATATTGATGAGTTTTGTTCGGGCCGTGACGGTCTCCCCCGCACGCACATCGCTCAGCCAGACCTCGCGACCAGAGCCGACTATCCGTCCTTCCCCCGGATCGCCGCCGCCCGACACCGACGCGCGAACTCTTCGTCACCTCGACCTGTACCGAATCCCAAAACCGACGTAATACGCGAACGTATTGATCGGCTGCGGCAATGCGAACAGCGTCCCGAGCGTGAAGAACAGCCCGGACCGTACGGCGACACGCCGTTGGGTGATGCCACTTTTCGCTGTCACAAATCACCCGGGCCGGACGAGCACTAGCCTGAGACAGTGCGCTGGTTCCTTCCGCTTTTGTTCCTTCTCGCGGCCTGCGCCTCCGACCCGGCGCCGGCCCCGATCCCGCCGCCGGTCACTCCCACCGAATACGTCCGCACACCAACGGATTGCGCCAAACTGACTGTCGAAGCCCTTGTCGTCGACGCCGGGCACGGCTACCTCTTCGGCACTCACGCCGAATGGCTGCCGAAGGGCCAATTCGTCCGCATCCGAGTGGCGATCACCAACACCGACAACACATTTCACACCACGCGAACAACGGACTACCAGCTGTCCGACGCGGCGGACGCTGCCCACCCGGTCAACAACGACGCCATGGCGATCAAGCGCCAACCGACCGATGTCACCATCGGAGCGGGCAACCGTCTGGAACTCGATCTCTGGTACGACATTCCGCTCGATACCGCGCCAAAGCTCCTCCGCGACACCGTGTGCACGATAACGACTCCGCTCCCGAGTTAGCGCCGTCCTTGGACGCGACTCACCCAACCCGAG
The DNA here is from genome assembly GCF_050955995.1 of Nocardia sp. CA-119907. Classification (NCBI taxonomy): domain Bacteria; kingdom Bacillati; phylum Actinomycetota; class Actinomycetes; order Mycobacteriales; family Nocardiaceae; genus Nocardia; species Nocardia sp. CA-119907. Next base: position 3,689,060 of record NZ_CP192091.1, on the reverse strand, counting down.
TTTGTTCCCGGGGCTGTTACAGACTCCGGCCTACGCCAGTTCTGTGATACGAGCTGCCCATCCAGAGGACAGCGTTGACGAACATGCGAGACGGGCCGAGTGGACCACCTTCACCCGCGCGGCACCTCTGCGACTGATCCAAAGCCGGTAGTACACTCCGCGACCTCAGTTCGGCCTCGATCCATGCCTCGATCCCTCGCGCCGTGATAGCGAATAGCTCCTCGCGCTTCTGGTCGTCGACCTCCAGCGTCACGGCCCGCACTACGGCCGCAAATCCGGTATTGACCAAGACGATGGTATGACGTCGTACCGGTGATCATCGCCGGGACCGAGCACCTGGATCACCAGCACCTTGACCAGTAGACGCAGACGTCGTTCGAGTTCGGGGATACCGCTGTCGGGCAACCGCACCCCGGCCGCCAGCGCCCGCACCAGCTCGGCGTTGACCACCAGTTCGTCGGCGATCGTCTCCAGAACAGCAACCGCCAGCTCCGCGATGGATTTGTCAGCGATCGCGAAAACCCGCTGGGTGAAGCGCTGTTCGATGTTTTCCTGCAGCCGTCCCAGCAGCTCTTCGACCAAGGCGCTACGATCCGCGAAATAGCGATACACGGTCCCGATGCTCACGCCAGCCTCAACCGCGATCCGGTTCATCGAGGTGTCCACGATCCCGCGTTCTCCGAACAGGCGCGCCGCGGCATCCAAGACGTGTTCCCTGGTCACCTTGGCGCGTTCCTGCCTCGGACGACGCTGACCGGAGGATTTCGGCGGCATAAGACTCCTGCCCACAGTCGCAAGAAGATCCGCGGGCATCAGCCTAGCGCTTTGTCAGGCAGCGCTCCCGTATCCCATTGCGGCGCTGCGCACTTGGTTGACGTAGACAGTGGAGTGGTTGTAGGCCAGGATGGCTTGCCGCCACCCGCGGGCGGTGGCCAGATCACCACCCGCCGCGCACAGGTAGCGGCCCGCGGCAAGCGCCGCATCGTCGATATTGTCGGCGCTGCCCGAAAGATTGCTGGTGGCAGCTGGTTTGCCGCTCTCCAGGGTCTTGGCGAGGGTGTCGTAGTCGGTGCTTGCGCGCACACCCCAGCGCTTCCAGGTGTCGGGGATGAACTGAAACGGCCCCATCGCCCGGGCGTACACCGTGTGCCCGGCTCGAGCCGTGGCGATGGGGTCGACGATCAGGGCATTGCCGCCGGTGCCGTTCAGAGCGATTCCGCGGATCGGTGGCCGCACCAAACCGTCGGCCGCGATGGTGGCTCCGCCGAATCGGGCGTGATCGCTTTCCACACGGGCGATCCCGGCCAGGGTGACCCACCCGAGATGGCACCCCGGTTGCGCCTTCGCCATGGCCACCGTCGCGTATCCGTAGGCCTGTAGCGCGCGCACCGGGATTCCGTATCTTTCGGCCCGGGGTCGAGCCCAGTCACGAAGCTGGTCGAGCGGGTGATCGACCGCGTCGAGCCGAATCGCGGGCACCGACCCACCGGTACTGGGCGGCACAGGATCGGGAGTTCCATCCGATGCGCTGCCACAGCCCGCGAGGACTACCGCTACCACCGGCACCAGCAGCGCCCAACGCGCTGTCATCACACCCCGACCGCGCGGGTACGAACTTGTCATATCGCCACTACTTGCCCGGGACGGGCAGAGGCGTAGCGGACGGCTTCGGCGCCTTGGGCGAGTTCGTCGGTTTCGGTGCGTTGGTCGGCTTGGGCGTGGTCGGCGCCGTTGTGTGCGGCGAACTCGTGGTCGGTGGATGCGCGATGGTCGGCTTGGACGGTGACGGCGCTGGCTTCCGCTCGGTCGTCGTGGTGGTTGTGGTCGTCGCCGGAGTGCGTTGGGCGGACGTGGTTGTGGGCCTGCTGGCCGACGTCGTTGTCGTGGCGCTGGCCGGCGTCGTGGCCGTAGTGCTGGCCGATGCTGTCGTTGTACCGATGGAGGTCGTGATCGTCGTGCCGGTCGGCGGTGTCGCCGTCGTGCCAGCCGTTGTTGTGCCCACCGGCGTCGTTGTCTCGGTCGGCACGGGGCTCGTCGGGAGGATGGTGGTGCTGGACGGGCCAACGAGGGTCGTGGTGGTGACCGGATCCTGGTTGAGGCTCACACCGGGCTGAGCAGTCGCACTCACGAGCGGTTGCGGGGTGGCCTCGATCGAGAAACTCGCACTCGCGCTGACGGACAGACTGGGTGCTGTGGTCGGGGTATCGGTGGTCACCGTGGTCGGCTCGCTGGTGGTCGTGTCGGTTGCGGCCGTCGACTCGCTGGTCGTCGTGTCCGTCGTTGTATCCGCCCCGCTGCTGACGGTGTCCGCTGCTGTGGCGTCACTCGGAACAGGCACATCATCCGGGGTCTCCAAGGTGCTGACAACGTCGCTGGCCTGAATCGCCCCGACCCGCCCGGTCGTATCTTCCGCGCTCGACGTCTCTGGGACCTCTGACGCCGCAAGGACATTGCCCACGCGGTCGGTTCGCCTCGAATCCGCTGTGACCACGCCCCCGATAGCGAGTGTGATCAGCGCGGCGATAGCCGCGGCGGCGAGCATGTGCTGGCGATCATCGCGGGGCACGAGATTCGACAGGCGCGAGCGGAAATACCCGGCGTAGCGATGCCATCGCCCCGAGTCCGATGATGCGAGCCGGTCGTCTTGTTCACCGTCGCCGAAATTGTCCGCACCGCGTTGGTCGCCAGGACCGGCGACAGCATGATCAGGCGTCCGGATGAGTATTGTTTCGTCGTCAGCAGTGGTCGCGCCGTCAGGAATGCGGACCAACTGGGTCGCATCGGGGTCGGCGATATCGGTATCAGGCGTGCCGATGAGTTCGGTCGCATCGGGATCGTTGCGGTCGGGTTCGTTACTGTCCAATGATTGCATCAGGAATTGTTTTCTTCTCTGCGACGAGTCGAGCCTGTCAGGATTTCCGAAAAAGAAATTCGGCAAGATAATTTGGAGTCGAGTAGCACGCCATTGCTCCCGTCAACGCAGTGCCGCCGGGGATTCGGCGTGCGGGATCAGCAGCCGCGGACTGCCCGAGCCGTCCGCCGGGACCGCCCAGATGTCCGAATCGTCGGTGTCCCGGGCAATGGCGTAACCGATGGTGTTCGGGTCCAGCCAGGCCGACTGGTCGTCCACGCTGCGGGTTTCGGCCAGCGAGGTCCGCACGCCCGACGCCAGATCCAGTACCGACAGCCGCCAGCCCTTCGCGGGGTCCGCGTCGATCGCCGACTTGAAGGCGATACGTCTGCCGTCCGGGGACAGCGATGGACATTCCACGTTCTGCGCGATGGTGCGGATGCTTTTCGCCGCGATATCACCTGCCACGAGGTACCGGCGTCCGTCGGTGGACATCGTGGCGTAGAAGGTGTTGTCGTCGGCGGCGAAGGTGATACCCCAGAAGTTGAGGTCGGCTGCGGTATAGGGACGGCCGTCCAGGGTCACCGGGAGGAATTCCAGTGAGTCGATCATGTCCTCGGTCTCGAGGTCGATCAGCCCGGCGCGGGTGGAGAACCGCCCGTTGTTGTACGAGTCGCCCGCCACGAACACCGTCCAGGCCACCAGCCGCCCGTCCCCGGATACCCGGGTGCGGTTCGGCACGCCGACCAGCGGGATCTCCTTCTTCACAGCGAGTTTGCGGTCCAGGATGGTGGCCTGGAAGGTGGGGAGCGCGCCGTCCTGCCGTAGGCAGATGCCGGTGCCACCCGCCGCGTCGACCCGTAGGCAGTTGAGCGCGGATACCGAGCGTGGCCCGCCCGGATCTTCGGTGGCCACCATCGCCAGGTGACCCCTGCTGTCCGGTGCGGTGCTACGGAACAGGATCCCCGGCCCGGCCGTGAGACTCAGCCCGTCGGTCACCGACACCGCGGGTTGCACGCGGGTCATCGTGAACACGCCGTAGCCGACCGCGACCGCGGTCAGCAGCACCGCCCCGAGCAGTGCCAGTAGCACCCGCCGAGTCATGCCTGCCCCTCGGTGGTCTCGGCGAGGTCGCTCGGATCGGAGCCGCCGGTGTCGGTGGCCGGGACGCCGCGCAGCAGCAGGCCGAGGACGAGCACAGCCACCGCGACCAGAATCGCGGCGATCCGGCTCGCGCTCGCCGGTCCCCACACCGTCCAGGCCAGCCCGAACAACACCGAGGACACCAGATAGGACAATGCCTGTCCGGTCTGGATCAGCGCGATTCCCGTGGTACGCAAGGATTCCGGCAGGACCGGCCCGGCCAGGGCCATCAGCACGCCGTCGGTGGCCGCGTAGAACAGGCCGTAGAGAGCGAGCACCACCAGCACTAGCGCAGTCCCACCGAATGGCCCGAACAACAGTAGATACACCAGCACCAGCGCGGCGTAGCCGCCGAGCACGACCTTCAATCGGCCGATCTTGTCGGCGAGCAGGCCCAGCGGCGTGGCCAGCAGCAGATAGGACAGGTTCGTGCCGACGGCCAGCAGCGGGAACCAGCTGACGCTGAGATGCTCCCGGTGTTGCAACAGGAGATAGACGAAGCCGTCGCCGATCGTCACCATTCCGGCCAGACACGCGGCCAGCACCAGCCGCCGAACCGGCGCCGTCCGGATCAGGCCGCCCAGCGCAGAGGGTGACACCGTGCCCTTCGGTGGCTGCGCGTCGCGGTGATCCCGAACGAACAGCACCAGGACCAGTACGCCGAACGCGGCGATGCAGAAGCTGACCACGAAGACCGCGTCGTAGGCCTGCGCGGTGGCGGCGAGGATGCCGAGCGCGACCAGCGGCCCGGCGAACGCCCCGATGGTGTCCATCGTCCGGTGCACGCCGAACGCGCGGCCGTACAGCTGCGGTGGGGTGGACAGGGTGATCAAAGCGTCACGTGGCGCCGTGCGCAGGCCCTTGCCGGTACGGTCGATCGTGATCACCGCGCCGATCGCGCCGACGGCGCTGCCCACGGCCAGCATCCCGAGTTTCGCCACCGCCGACAACCCGTAGCCCAGCCCCGCGATGAACTTGCGGCGGCGCGTCAAGTCGGCGATGTATCCGCCCACCAGCCGCAGCAGCGCTGTCGCCCCGGTGTACGTGCCGTCGACGACGCCGTAGACGGCGGGGCTCAGGTGCAGCCCGACGACCAGGTACACCGGAAGAACCGCGGTCATCATTTCCGAGGAGATGTCGGTGACCAGGCTGACCGCGCCGAGCGCGAACACATTGCCGCTGAGCAGGAAGAACGCGTTCCGGCGGGACGGTTTCGCGGCGCCGTCCCCGGTGTGCGGATGGTCGATTGTGGACAGATACACAGGTGTGCCACCTTCGTGAGTTGCGCGAGCCGCTCGCGGACAGGCCGTCGGCATGTCCGCGAGCGGGGTGATTACCAGCTACCGATCACTCGCGGATATCTGCGAATGGTCAGTTCCACACGTTGGTGATCTCGGCGGCCGAGTTCAGGTGGGACAACCCGTAGGCGCTCTCGATGGTGCTCAGAACGTTGTAGTGGTTGATCTGGTTGGAGAAGCTGCCGACCTGGGTGTGCGCGCCGACGAACGTGGTGAAGATGTGGTTGGACGAACCGCCGTTGTCCTCGTCGAAGGTGACGATGAGCAGGCTGTTGTGGGTCTTGGCCCACTGCGCGTAGCCGTCCATCTTGTTCTTCAGCCAGGTGTCACCCGTGCTGATCGAACAGTCGTGCATGTCGTTGCACATGTCGGGCGCCACATACGAGACCGTCGGCAGGGTCGTGTAGTTCGTCGGGAACTGGCTGAACCGCACGTTGCTGGTCGCCGGAACGTTGCTGAAGAACGGGGCGGCGTTGTGCTTGCGCCGGTAGGTGCCGCTCGAGCAGCCGGTGTAGCCGTCCGAGGGCATGGCCTCGGAGTAGCTCTTGTAGGACTTGCCCGCGGTGATCAGCTGGTTGGCGATGTTGTTGCCGCTGAAGGTGTGCGGGCAGCTGTCGTCGGTGATGCCCTGGGTCGACCCGGAGAACATCGCCAGGTAGTTGGGCTCACTCGGGTGAGTGACCGCGAAGGACTGGGTGAACTTCGCACCCTGACCCGCCAGGCTGTTGAAGTAGGGGGCGCTGGAACTACCGTTGATCTGCGAGTAGGAATGGTTCTCGAACATCACCAGCACGATGTGGTCGAACACCGGCACAGCCGTTGCCGCCTGCGCGGGCGACGAGCTGACGACGGTAGACGTCGCCATACCGATCAAAGCCGCCGCCGCAACGAATGCGGCCGCAATGCGCTTGCGAATCACGAATCCTCCTGAAGGATTTGAACAGACCCTGGCAGCACCGCCAGGGTCGGGCAATAGTAAGGACCGCCAGTAGCCGTGATTCCAAATGTTCTGGGGACGCTGGATGTGCGCGAAGTGAACAAGAAAAGCGGAAAACCCATTCTTCCGGGAAAACGGCAAAAACTGGTCAAGCGCCTTATCAGAACTGGTCAAGTGCATTAAACGAACTGGTCACATGAATAAATCTAGAACCGTAGATCTAATGATGGTTCGGGCCCGATTCGCTGAAAGAAGTTCAGCGGGAAGATGCCGTGATGACGACATTTGATAACCGAGTGCGGCTGCGCCGATAGCGAGGCCGGGCGCGCGGCGGTGTCGGTCGCACCGGGTGGACAGTGCTGTGAATCCTCAGTCCTGCACCTGTAGCGCCTGCCGAATCGTCAGGCGCCCTTGGGTTTGCATCAGCGAACGGCGGTAGATCTTCTCCGCGATGACGACGATGCCGTAGGTGGCGGCCGCCATCAGCGCCAAGGCGATCAGCGGCTCCCACCACGAGGCCGTGCCCTCGGCCAGTCGGCCGGGCATGGCGACTATGGAGACCACGGGCACGTAGGACGCCACCACACGCGCCGTCCCGGAGAGGAAGATTCCGGCGAACAGCACCCCCACGATCAGCAGTGACAGCGGCGTCGCGGTGGATTGGATGTCCTCGGCACGCGTCGCCAGCGACCCGGCGACGGCCCACAGGCTGGCCAGCGCGAGGAAGCCGACGACGAAGAACACAATGAACCAGCCTGCGGCACCGGCGATTTCGCTGACCTGATCGCCCTTGCCGGTAAAGGCCAAACCGATCAGTCCGGCGCTGACGAAGAGCGCGAGCTGCCCGAAGGCCATGAGCGTATTGCCGATCACCTTGCCGATCAGCAACTGCCGCAGGGGAATCGCGCTGGCGAGAATTTCCACGATCCGGTTCTGCTTCTCCTCCACCACACTCTGGGCGATGGACATGCCGAACAGGAACGAGGCCATATAGAACAGGAAGGCGAAGACGAAGGAGACGGCCCGCGCCAGGCCGGGATCCACCGCGGATGGTTCGAGCAGATCGTAGGCCACCGCACCGCCCTGGCTCAGCGCCTCCATCGAGGTGCCCGCGGCGGCGGCGTTGCGCTGCACCGTGATCTGGCGCACCGCGGCCGTCACATAGGTGGCAGCGTTATCGTCCTTTCCGGCCTTGCCGACCAACCGCCAGCCGCCACCCGCCGCGGGCACCAGCCCCACATCCACCGCGTCGTCACGCACCTGCCGTTCGACGGCGGCCACATCGGCCTGCGGGCGCGCGGTGAAAGTGACCCTCTTATCGGCACTTTCGACGAGGCCGTTCGCGGTCGCGACGATCTGCTCGGCACCGGTACCGGTGATCGCCACATCGACCTTGTCGGTGCGACTGCTGACGTAACCGGTGATGGCCAGCGACGCCACGATCGCCACAATCGTGATGACGGTGGAGATGAGGAAGCTCCGGTCGCGCAGTTTCACCATGACCTCACGCTCGGTGACGATCCGCCACACCCCGCGCGGCGCGGATTCGGGGACGCTCATGCCGTCACCTCCCGATAGATCTCCGACACCGACGGCCGCACTTCGGCCAATTCCCGCACCGAACCACGCGCCAACGCCTCGGTGAGCAACTCATCGGTCGTCGCGCCGACCAGCTCCAGCAGCACACCCGCACCATTGGTCTCGAGCACACGCACCCCGGTAAACCCGTCGAGCCAACCCGTATCCCCACCGAATACCAACCGATATCGCGAACCACCGGCACCGCGCAACTCATCGACGGCCCCCTGCCCGACCACCCGACCGGCCGCCAGAATCACCAACTGATCGCACAATCGCTCCACCAGATCGAGCTGATGCGAGGAGAACAGCACCGGCACGCCCTGTCCGGCATACTCCCGCAGCAGCTCCGCCATCGAATCGACGGCGACCGGATCCAGTCCGGAGAACGGTTCGTCGAGAATCAGCACTTCCGGCTCCGCGATCACCGCCGCCGCGATCTGCACGCGCTGCTGGTTACCGAGCGACAGCGACTCCAACTTGTCCTTACCCCGGTCCCCCAGTGCGAACCGCGCCAACAGTTCGGCCGCATGCTGTTTGGCAGCGGCGGTCGAAAGCCCACGCAGCCGGGCCAGGTAGACGAGTTGATCGAGCACCGGCTGCTTCGGATACAGGCCCCGCTCCTCCGGCATGTATCCGAACGAACGCCGATCCGCGATCGTCACCGGCCGCCCGCGCCACCGCACCTCGCCGCCGTGGATGGCGAGCACACCCATGATCATTCGCATCGTCGTGGTCTTGCCCGCCCCATTGGCACCGACGAATCCGGTCAGCGCCCCGGGAAGCACTGGGAAGGACACATCGTCCACCGCCACCTTGTCCCCGAATCGGCGCACCAGGTGCACGGCTTCCAGCATCGGATCCCCTCCGTCGATTTGCCCCAACACTACCGACGCGCTATGCCGGGGCAAGCCCACCGGAACAGGGGTGTCGCGCGGATCAGTGCGGTTCGGGCAACCCGAGCGCCGGGGCGAGGACGCGCCAGGCACGCGGCAGTTGCGCCTCGAAATCGGGCCAGGTGTGCATGCCCGCCGGGGCGTAGTCGACGGTGGCCGGAATCTTCAGCTCGGCGAGTCGGGCGGCGAAGCGTTCGGTGCACAGGCGCGCACCGGCCTCGAGTGCCAGTCCCCCGCCTGCCATCTGCAGGGCTTCGACGAGGTTCGGCGCATGCGATACGGCGACGAGATCGGCGTCGGTCGGCAGGCCGGTCGCCGCGGACAGATAGATCGACGTACCCCGCAGGTCGGCCGCCCCGAGCACACTGTCATGCGCACCCCACTCCGGCGAACCGGGTGGGCCCCAGAGGTTTTCGACATTGCCGCCGCGCGAGGCGACCGTGATGGTGGTCACGGCGCGGCCGAGTTCGTCCGCGGTGGAATAACATCCGCTCATCCCCGCGACCGCACGGTACCGGCCCGGATACCGCTGGGCCAGCATCATGGCCGCCTGCGCGCCCATCGATACGCCCGCGATCGCCCGCCGCCCATCGGTTCTCAGATACGACTCGACGATCGGCGGCAACTCCGAGGTCAGAAACGTCTCCCACCGATTGAGTCCGAGGGTGGCGTCGCGACGCATCCAGTCGCTGTACATGCTTCCGGTGCCGCCGCTGGTCAGGACCACATCGACGGGCTTATCAGCGAAGTACTCCGCCGCCCGCCCCTTGCTCAGCCACCCCGAGATCTGCTCGCCGTCGACACCGTCCAGCAGATACAACAGCGGATGCGGCCCGGAACCGCTGCCGCGCAACACATCCACAGTAATGACCCGGCGCATGGCGGCCGAGGCGATCGAAAAGCGTTCGTGTCGCGGTCCGACGGTCTCGATATTGATGGTGCCGGTCCGTGTCATGGCCGGATCCACGGGCGGCGGTCCGGCGGGTGGATCCGCGAGCGCGGGCACAGCACCCACCACGGCGATGAGGGCCATCGCCGCCGCGGTGATCGGTGCTCGAAGACTCATGGCGCGACGGCGGCTCGCTCTGCCTGTCTGGCCGCGGCACGATCGCGCTGCTCCTCGAAACGCGTTGCCCTGAGTGCCAACTCGTCGAGGTACGCGGCGATCTCGTCGCGGGCGCGTTCGCCGTCGCCGGATAGGTCGTTGCGCTCGAAGACATTCCAGGCGCGCAGCACCGGGCGCAGCACACCGTCGAGATGCTGGCGCAGATCGTAGATACCGTGCTTGGCCAGTACCACGGCATTACGCCGAAAGTTCGGCTGAGTGAGTCCGGGCATCTGGAACCGGGTGACGATGTCGGTGATCGCGCGCAGGGTCTGGTTCGGTGTGAGGTCGAGGGCGGCGGCACTGAGGTTTCGGTAGAAGATCATGTGCAGGTTCTCGTCGGCGGCAATCCGTTGCAGCATACGCTCGGCGATGGGCTCATTACAGGCCGCACCGGTATTTCTGTGACTAATCCTCGTCGCCAGTTCCTGTAGCGTCACATATGCGACAGATCGCAGGAACTGCGGTCCCTTCACAGGTTTCGCGATACCCGTCGTCATATGCGCCATTCTGGCCTGCTCCAGGATCACCGGGTCGACCGCGCGAGTGACCACCAGATAATCGCGCATGACAATCGCATGACGATTCTCCTCCGCGGTCCAGCGCCCCACCCAGGTGCCCCAGACCCCGTCCAGCGAGAACGACTCCGAGATCTCCCGGTGATAGGAGGGCAGATTGTCCTCGGTGAGCAAGTTGGTGACCATCGCGGTACGGGCGACCTCGGACAGCTCGGATTGTCCTGGCTCCCAGTCGATACCGCCCATGGCCGCGAAATTCCGGCCATCGTCCCAAGGCACATAATCGTGCGGGTTCCATGCCTTGGCCTTGCGCAGGTGCTCTTCGAGATGGCGCTCGGCGACAGGCTCGAGTTCGCACAGAATGTCCAGATCGGTCAGCGTGGTCGGCACACGTACTCCTTCGTTCACACCCCGGAACCGCAGATTAAGGGCGTTCGGTCAGGCCGAACGGGTGATTCGGTGATCATTGGGTGAGGTGACGACCGGGCGGCGAGCCTGCTGGAGCCCGTCACAATCGGGCAGATCGGCCAGCCGGTAGAGCCCCGGCGGTCGGCCATCGGCCTGCAGGCGGGCGAGCAGCTCCTGGGCCAGCCCGGCCAGTTCGGGAATCCGGCCGGTATCGCCGGACGTCACCACCGCGGTCAGCGGAACCTCGGCGGCCTCGCCGATCAGCTCGAGCACCTCGGGGGTGAGTGCGAGCGGGGTCATGGCCGAGATCTCGTCGATCGGAACCAGGACCGTCCCGCCCTCATCGGACAGCAGCGACAGCGCCCGGGAACCGAGCGGAGTCGCCAGCGCCGCCTGGACCCGGCGCAGCTTCCGGCGCGCCGCGGACGGCGCGCCTATGCCGGGTCTTCGCTCATCCGGATGCGCGGGAATCGCGAGGGCCACGACCTGGTACGACGCCGCCACACTGATTCCGGCCCGGCGCGCCAAGTGCGCGACGCCGTGCCCGCTGAGCAGCGCCGATACCAGCGTCTGCGCCGCGGTCTGCTGCTCCCGCGCCACTTGGCGGTGTTCATCGAGATAGGCCGTCAGCGTTGCCGTCGTCACCGTTTCCAGCACCCGGACGATCAGCCCGGCCGCGGCCGCCACAGCATCGGCGTCTTCGCCCGCGGCCTGCTCGGTGAGGAATTCCAAACCGATGCGGACACCATCGTGATACGCGTCGAGCACGGTTTCCAGGGCTATCCCCTCGCGCGCCCAGCGCGCTGCCGACCCGGTAATCGCCGCAGGCTGTGCCGTCACCGGAACCAACCGCGCCTCCAGCATCCGCGCGGCCTCCACCAAACAGGTGCGCGTGATAGTACCGAGATCTTCGCGTCGTGCGCGCCGAGCCTGAAAAGTCAAATGCTCGACCAGTTTTGCTTCCAAGGTCTTGGTGCCCGAACCGGTCTGTTTGCCCATCATGACTATGAAAGGCTAGCCAAGTTCGAACCGAAATCGCATATCCGGCCCGGTAATTAGGAAAGTCATCACTTCGCACCGACGGCCTTGGGCGAAATCACAAGCAGCGGACGGATTCTCGGTTGCAATATTCCGGTCATCCGGATGATCAGATTACGACAGCGGGATCCGTGCGCCGCCGGCCCGCTGGCGCACGGGTGGCGCCCGCGCGACCGCCGCTGTAACGCCCGGCGGCCCGCCAGCGACGGCATCGGCATGACAGCCCGCGGTACCCAGACACTGGTGGTTCAAACCAGAGCACGCCGACCGAACGTGTGAGCTGTCCCATGACTAAAGTGGATCCCTGTGCTACGGGTCATCTGCCCGATAGCATCGACCGCCTTGCCTCAGTTCGGTGAACCCGGGCGGTGCAACTGGCGACGAGTTCGAAGGATGGCTGACCCCCTATGACCGGTACGCGAGAAAAGCTGGAGGAACTCCGCGACGTCCTCGAGCTCGCCGAGGAGCCCGCAGGCGAAACCGGCATCGCGAAGCGCAAGAAGAAGGGCATACCCAGCGCGCGCGAGCGCGTGCGGATGCTGCTCGACAGAGGCTCCTTCGTGGAGATGGGCGCGCTGATGCGCCAGCCCGGCAGCGCCGACGGCATGTACGGCGACGGCGTGGTCACCGGCCGCGGCTATATCGACGGCAGGCCGGTCGTCGTCATTGCCCACGATCAGACCGTGCACGGCGGTTCGGTCGGCGAGATGTTCGGCCGAAAGGTCGCCGCCGCAATGGAGTTCGCGCAGGAAAACGCCTGCCCGGTGATCTCGATCAACGACTCCGGCGGCGCCCGCATCCAAGAGGCGGTGACCTCGCTGGCCTGGTACGCGCTGATGTGCCGCCGCCAAGAGGACCTGTCCGGTTTCGTGCCGATGGTCGCGGTCATGCTCGGCAAATGCGCGGCCGGTTCGGTGTACGGCCCGGTCAATATGGATGTGCTGGTCGCGACCGAGAAGTCCTATATGTTCGTCACCGGTCCGGAGGTGATCAAGGGTGTCACCGGCGAGGTGGTCAGCGCCGATGATCTCGGCGGCGCTGCCGCCCTGCAGGCCAATGGCACGGTGCATCACGTCGCCGCCGATGAGCAGGCCGCCTTCGACTGGGTCCGCACCTACCTGAGCTACCTGCCGTCGAGCTGCCTCGAGCAGGCTCCGGTGGTGAATCCGGGCCTGGAGCCGGAGCTGACCAGCCACGATCTGGAACTGAACTCGATCATTCCGGATTCGGCCCGCTCCGGCTACGACATGCACGAGGTGCTGCTGCGCATCTTCGACGACGGCGACTTCCACGAGATCAGCGCGGGCACCGCCCCGAATCTGATCACCGGGTTCGCCAGGGTCGACGGCCGCAGCGTCGGTGTGGTCGCCAATCAGCCGCAGGTGCTCGGCGGAGCGCTGGACGGGCTGTGCTCGGATAAGGCGGCGTATTTCATCCGCCTGTGCGACGCCTTCGGCCTGCCGATCATCTTCGTCGTCGACACCCCAGGCGTGCTGCCCGGCCTCGAAGAGGAACGCAACGGCGTGATCAAGCGCGGTGGCAGGTTCTTCCGCTCGGTGATCGAGGCCACCGTGCCGATCGTGTCGATCGTGACGCGCAAGGCCTATGGCGGCGGCTACGCGGTGATGGGCTGCAAGCCGCTCGGCGCCGACCTCGCGCTGGCCTGGCCGACCGCACAGATCGCGGTGATGGGTGCGGAGAGCATGGTGGGCATCATCGGCCGCCGCCAACTCGAGGCGACCCCGGCCGACCAGCGCGCCACCGTGCGTCAACAGATGATCGACTTCTACAACGCCACCGTGGCCACCCCGTGGACCGCGGCCGAGCGCGGCTATATCGACGCCGTCATCGAGCCGTCCCAGACCCGTCTGGAGATCCGCAAGGCGCTGCGCCTGCTGCGCGAAAAGGGTTCGGTCAAGAAGCACAACCCACGCAAGCACAGCCTCTTCCCGGTCTAGGTTGTCGCCCGTTTGTGTTGCGTCACAACACAAACGGGCACCGATCGTGCGATCTCCGATGTTGGCCCGCTCGCTGAGCGGCCCGGTACCGCTGTGCCCTAACGTCATCCATGCCCGGCCCGTGTTCGCCGCACGGCGGCCCGGCACGCGGCGTGCCCACCGAGTGTGTCCCTACCCACTCTGGGTGGGCACGCCGCACTCGCGCGAGGCGACTAGGCCTGATCGGGACGGGTGCCGTGGTTGCCCCAGGTCCGTTCCACCGTGGCCCATTCGGCCTCCCAGAGCCGGGCCCGGCGCCGATCGAGGCCACGGCGCAGCAGAGCGTAGCCGCCGCCGAAGCAGGTTCCGATCGCGAAGACCAGCCCCGTGGTGATCAGCAGCGCCTTGCTCAATGCCCGGGTACTCGACGGCGGCTCGGTGACCTTACCCGAGCTGTCGAGCCAGATCTTCACCGTGGCACCGGCTTTCACCACTCCGGTGGCCTGATAGTCGCTGGTGTGCGCGACCCCGAGTGCGTCCTTCCACTGCACCCGGGCCGGGGTGATCGGCGCGTACAGCGGGGCCTTGCCGACCTCGACCACGGTCGCCTCGACCGGGTGCAACTGCGCCGCCTGCGCCTTCGCGAGACGGTCTTCGGTCTGGTAGATCCGGCCGCCGACCGCCATCGACAGCAGCGGGGCGATGATCAGGAACAACACCGTCAGAACCGCCGCGACCGCCAACTGCACGCGGTCCTCGCGGCGGCGCATCGGATTTCGATCCAACCCGACGCGCCGGCAGGTGCGGCGGACAACACTCGGTGAACCGGCTGCTGCGGTCATGACGATGACACCTCGCTCTGGAAGTCGGCTGTCAGCCCGTTAAGGGTGTCGAAGAATGTGTCGATGAGATCGGGCAGTCCGTTGGTATCCGAGCCCGCGCCCCAGACCTGCAGGGCGGCGACGAGCAGTCCGGACCCGGCCGCGACGGCCACCTCGGGGCGCCGGTCCACCGTGGGGTCGACGCCGAGCCGGGCCGCGATGATCCGCACCGATTCGCGCTGTCCGTCGAGTCGGATGCGCTGATAGCCGGCGGCCAGCGTCGGCTCCTCCTCGAAGCGCTGGAACAGCGCCCAGCGTCGGGCCAACCCGGCCGCCTTCGGCCCGGCGTATTCGGCGGCCAGCCAGTCGTGCAGCGCGTTGTGGTAGGCGAGCAGCGGCGGCTCGCCGAGCGGGCGACGACACAGGGCCTCGTTGAACAGGTGCACGTCCTGATCGATTTCACCGAGTACCGCCTCCTCGATGGAGGAGAAATGACGGCTGAAGGTCCGCCGGGTGACTCCGGCCCGCTCCGCGATGTCCTCGACCCCCACCGAATCCAGTCCCCGCTCGTTGAGCAGGTCGAATGCGGCGCGTGACATCGCCGCGCGACTGCGCAGCGTGCGCAGCCTACGGCCGTCGAGGTCGACCCCGTCGTCGATACTCATATCGGCAGTCTACGCGCTATTGTCCCAACGGGACATTAGTTCGGTGTGATCCGAATCAGGGTTTACGGGCCAGCCCGGTGACGATGAGCTGCTCCCAGACCGTCAGTTTGCGGTCGACGGCGCCGACCGATGCGCCGGGACCGGCGGGCGCGTCCGGGCGCCACTGGGCCGAGGGGACGATACCGGGCTCGAGGATCTCGAGCTCGCCGAAGAGGTCGCGGATCTCATCGGTATCGCGCCAGCGGCCGCGACCGAAGGTGCTCTGCAACTTCTGCTCGGCCGCGGTGGTCTCCGGATTGTGGCCGGAGCGGAAGTGCGTGATGAAAACGTAACTGCCGGAAGGAATCTGGTCGTTCCAGAACCGCACGACAGCCGCCGGGTCCTCATCATCGTTGAAGTGATGCAGGATCGAGCTGAAGATGACGGCCACGGGCTCTTCGACATCGATCAGCCGCGCGACCTCGGGATGATCACGGATCGACTTCGGGTCGCGAGCGTCGGCCTGGATCACCGTGGTGTTCGCATCGGTGGCCAGCAGCGCACGGCCGTGCGCGAGCACGATCGGATCACTGTCGACATAGACCACGCGCGCGCCGGGTGCATGCCGCTGGGCGACCTGATGCACATTGTCCGCGGTCGGCAGGCCGCTGCCGAAGTCGATGAACTGCCGCATGCCGGCGACGGCCATATCCCGGACGCCACGAATCAGCGCCTGCCTGCTGGTGAAGGCGATCGCCACCGAACCGGGCAGGTTCAGCTTGAAGTGGTCACCGACCTCCTGGTCGACGAGGTAGTTGTCCTTCCCACCGAGCAGATAGTCGTAGACCCGCGCGATGCTCGGCTTACTCTGATCGATCTCCCGGTCGAGCCGATTCGGTGGCGCAACATCGTCGGTCATTCTCGACACATTACCGAGTTCAATTGGCGCGCTTGCCGGTTTCGCGCCTCAGCGCGGATCGGCCGGGTGGTCGAGCGTCGCCGGATGTCGTTCGCACAGCGCGTGCAGCAGTCCCGGGGTGTATTCCGGCGGCGCGGCATGGACCGACAGCTGATTCACCACCGCGCGATAGGCGTCGAGGTCGGCGGCCTTGTCCAGATACAGCGCGCTGGTCAATTGCTGCAGGTAGACGATGTCGGGCAGATCGGCCTCGGTGAAGCGCAGCATGGTGAACGCGCCGTCGGCCAGTGCCGGTCCGCCGACGTGGTCGGGCAGTACCTGCAGGGTGATATGCGGTTCCTCCGCGATGCGCAGCACCTGTTCCAGTTGGGCCCGCCACACCGTCGACCCGCCGATGGGTCGCCGCAATGCCGCCTCCTCGACGATCAGCCACAACTGCGGCGGGTTCGGGCGGCGCAGGATCTCCTGACGGCGCAACCGCAGCACGACCCGCCGCTCGATCCCCTCCGCCGATTCGGCCGGATGGGCGAGTGCGAGCAAAGCTCGCGCATAGTCGGCGGTCTGCAACAGCTCCGGCACCGCTCTCGGCTCGTAGCAGCGAATCAGCTTGGCGGCCTGTTCGAGTCCGAGATAGGTGTCGAACCACTTGGGCAGCCAATCGCTGTCGCGATGCCACCAGCCGGAGGCATTCGCTTGGCGCGCGAGCTCCTTGAACTCCTCGCGCTCCACGGGATCGGTGACCCCGTAGAGTGTGAGCAGATCGACCAGGTCGCGTTCCCGGAAACCGGTGCGGCCCAACTCGAGTCGGCTGATCTTGGAATGTGAACCGCGGATCGCCTCTCCCGCGTCCTCGCGGGAGATATCGCAGCCCTCGCGCAGCCGTCGCATCCGACTGCCGAGCATCATCCGCAGGACGGTGGGCCCACCGTCGGTGGCCGGGTTATTACCGGAGAATGAATGTCGCACTTCCGAAGCACGCATGGTGCGAGTCTGCCATGGATTCGCCACGACTCTCTAGGACCAAAATGCCCCATTTCCACAAACATTCGCACATCGGTAAGTACAGGTGGCGACGATCAGCGCAGCAGCACCTCGGCCATGGCCCGCCCGAACAGCTTGCGTCCATTGCAGGTCGCGGTCAGCATGATGGTCGCCGCGCGGCGCACCGGATCCAGCGCCTTGATCCGGCCGCGGAACTCGATCTCGCTGTTGTGCGTGGCCGATACCGGTGCGAAGCCGGAGAATCGCACCCCGTAGTCGACGATGGCGGCCGGATCGCCGAGCCAGTCCGTCAGATAGCTCGCGCCCAGCCCCATGGTGAGCAAGCCGTGCGATACCACATCGGGCAGCCCCGCCGCGTCCGCGACGTGGTCGCTGTAGTGAATCGGATTCGAATCACCGGATACCCCAGCATAGTTCACCAGATCGCCGCGCGAGAGCGGGATCACTCGGGTGGGCAGTTCGGCACCGACGGTGAGTCCGTCGAATTCCGGCATCGTGCACGGCACCCGAACCTGCGTCTCGTCCACCGCGAACCCGGGCAACTCCTTGTCGAAGCATTCGATCATGCCGCTCTCCACGGCCTGCGACGGCGCGTGCTGGGGCGCATTTCGCTCGGTCAGCGCCTGACCGGTCATGATGACACCGTCGACCGCCGTCACCAGCTCGCTCGCCAGCTGGGCGCCGGTCTGCGCGACCACTGTGGCATGCGCGGTCTGCAGCAGTTCCCGGTGCTGGTTGGTGAGGACGGTCTTGATGACCATGAAGTCCATATCGCCGAACTGCCGGAACGATTCCAAACAGGAGTCACAGCGCAGGCGGTCACCGGCGACCAGCGGCCGGTGCACCTTGATGCTCTGCTCGGTATGCAGCATCTGGCTGATGTCGTAACCGGTCAGCACCGAATCGAACATCTTGCGTTGGACCAGCAGCCAGACGATTGCGGAGAAGGTCGGCGGCGCGATCAACGCGTCGTAGCCGAGGTCCCCCGCCGCGGCCTCGTTCCAATGCGCGGGGTGAAAATCTCGCACCGCACGGGAGAATTCCCGAATCTTCTCGCGGCCGACCTCATAGTGATCGGCCATTCGGTAGTGGCGCCCCACCAACGCACTTGCCTGTTCGGATCCGGTCAAAACCATCATGTGTGATAAATCGCCGACTCGGCGGCCAACGTAACGCAGGCAACCCTTCGTCAGCGGATCCTTAATTTTGACCGTTCGCTCCACATTCATCGGGCGCGGGCACACCCCGCAGGCGCTCGTCCAGCCAGATCATCGCCTCCGGATACCCCACACCACCAGCGATGATGTGTTCACCGAGCACACTGCGGTACACCGCGGCCACCCCCAGGCCGCATTGCTCGAGGTATAGGTTGTGGGCGCCTTCGGCGGGGATCCAGAACTCCTGTTCACCGTTGTAGATATATAGCGGTGTGGCCGACATGATGCCCGGCATCCGCGTCACCGCGTAGATATCCTGGGCGACCTCGGAGTGCAATGGATCGGGAATGTTCGCGGCGATATCCATGGGCAGCATGAGCACACCGACCGCACCGAAGACGTTCCCGCACGTGTCTTTGAGCGGTGAGGTGGCCGCCCACTGCGCCAGATTGTTCATCCTGGCCAGGATCTCCGGGCGTTCCCGGCCCACACCGAAGGTCGCGGCCAGGAAGACCCCGGAGGCGAGGTTGCCGTTCATGCTGCGGGCGAGAATCTCGTAATCGGCGGGCACACCGCCCAGCGCCGCACCGACGATCGATGCGGCCAATTCCGGCGCGTAGCTGTCGATCAGTTTCACCGCCCCGTGTGTGGCGATGGCGCCGCCGGAGTATCCGGTCATGCCGAAGCGGCTGTCGCCGAATTCGTCCGGGCGCAGTTCGCGCACCGCCCGGATGGCGTCCAGCACGGCGTGCCCGGCGACATAGGGCTCGGCGTAGGCCATCCAGGGCCCCTCGTGATCCGGGATCAGCACGGCGTATCCGCGCAGTGCCGCCAATTGCGTCGTCGGCGGGATGAAGTCGGTCATATTGGTATTGCGCGACCAGCCGTGGGCCAAGGTGTAGCCGGGCGTGCAGTCGCGGCCGAGGCCGTCGATCGGCAGATTGTTCACCACGACCGGTCTGGTACCGGGACCGGACCAGGTGGCGGCCGGGATGATCAAAGTCGCGGTCGCGTAGGAGGCCGCACCACGCGAATCGGACGTGCGGTACTTCAGTAGCAGCGCCTGCCGGATCGGCACCAGCACCAGCGGTGCGGCCGTCGCGCTGATATCGCGGACCTCCACCACGTGTCCCTCGGCGAAGCTGTCCAGATCCGCCGGCCACGCGTCGAAGATCGGATCGCCGATGGGGCTCGGCAGCGCGGCCTGACGCAATGCGGCCAGCGCCGGGGAGACCGTCGTGGCCTCCAGCATGGGGCCGGAAGGCAGCGGTGCCGCGGCGATCGGCGGTGGCGGGATGAGGCCATCGATCCACTGCTGCAGATCGGGCAGGATCTCACCGGAATCCGCTGGGATCGGCAACGTGGGCAGACTCGGAAGGGTGGGTAGTCCGGGTATGGACTGTGGTTCGGCGGCCGCCTCACCTGTCGCGGCCGAACACACCAGCAATAGCGCGAAAAGGATGACACGCAAACAACTCATGGCACACGCCCCAGGGTGCAACGTCGGGTTCCCTGGCGCCCGGTTGAGGTGGTGCCTCCGACGCCCAAAGGCCCCTGGAACCGAGGCCAGAGCGTCAGGCTAACCGACCATGCTCGCCCGGAGACCCCACTGTGCCCGAGTTGTGTGTGACACGTCTCCGAATCGCAACAATTCGAGCCGAATCCGCTTGTCAGCAAGGCAGATCCGGCTCGGTGACGACCCGGCGGTCCGCCGGGTCATCACCAATTCAGCTGTGCTCGTTCAACAGTTGCTCGGTGCCGCCTCCCCTCGGTATCGCGCATCCAGCCATGCCAGCGCCGCGGGGATACCGAGCACCGCGGCGGTCAGGTGATCGGGGACCGGAATCTGTTCGGACTGCACCCGGGCACCGGCCGCGCACCAGCGCTTATCGGTATGCACCACCGCATCAACCGGAATGAGTCCATCGATCGGCGAATGCCATTCGAAGATGGGCATTTTCGGCACACCGTCGTAGAGCTCGAGGCTGTTCTCCTCCACCACCGCGCGTGCGGTGGCGTCGTTGATCATCGAGGTGGACTTCGCGAAGTCCAGGGCGCCGCGGCCCGCGCCCGCGGCCAGAATGTCATTGGTGCAACTATTGGCGATCTGGGCACGTGCGGCCAGGCCGCGGTCGTTGAGTTGATCGCTGATCGGGAAACGATCCGGATACTCGCGTTCCAGGCCCAGTCCAGCCGCCAAGGCAAGTCCGAAGACCGGATGCGAGTTCAGTCCGAGCGTCTCCAGCATCGTCACCAGATTCATTGGCACACCGCCCATCGCGGCTCCGGCGATATCCAGTTCCGGCGCGTACTTCGGCGCCAGTGCGGCCGCCCACGCGGTGGCCATGCCGCCACCGGAGTAACCGACCATGGCAACCGGGCTCTTGGTCACCTGCAATTCGGCGACCTGTTTCACCGCCCGGATGCCGTCGAGGGTGATCATGCCGCCCAATTTGGCTGCGCCATAGGCGAAATTCGGGCCGAGATGGTCGGGCAGCGCGACGCTCCAGCCGCGCGAGAGCAGCACATTCCAGCCCGGCGCCTCCCGGACGATGAGATTCGGATCGCCGGTGTAGAGCACCCGCGAAACCGAACACTCCGAACCCAGGCCGTTGATGATGTGCTGGTAGGAGAGCAAGGGGCCGTCGGCGGCGTGCGCCTTCGGGGTGAGCACCGTGGTGGTCGCCGCGATCGGCTGCCCCTCGGAACTGGTGGACCGGAACCGCACAACGGTGACGGTGGTATCCGGGAAGATCGCCAGCGGCGGCATCACCCGCGTCGCGAGCACCTCACCGGGTTTCTTATCCGCCAGATCCGACGGCGTCGCGTAGAAGGGGTCGGGATCCGGGGCGGGATACAGGGGTGTGGTGTGGGCGGCCCCCGCCACCGCGATCACCATCAGCAGACCGGTCGCCAGCGCGGTGAATGCGC
This sequence comes from Nocardia sp. CA-119907, assembly GCF_050955995.1. Classification (NCBI taxonomy): domain Bacteria; kingdom Bacillati; phylum Actinomycetota; class Actinomycetes; order Mycobacteriales; family Nocardiaceae; genus Nocardia; species Nocardia sp. CA-119907. The sequence continues at coordinate 3,667,877 of NZ_CP192091.1, read as the reverse complement.
GCAACGGTCTTCGCAGGGCCTGTCTCATCGACGGGTGCCTCCAGAGTGGGTCCAACGTTGCGAATATCTTTGACGGCCACCGCCGGGAAGGGCAGGGGGCCGCGCCAATCCTATTGGTAAGTCACAAGTCCCGGGAGTGTGCGTTGTGATCGGTGTGCAGTCGCATTCGTGACTGTCTCCCATAACTACGTGTCGTGTCTGTGACATATCCAGGTGATCGCCGGAAACATAGTCCGCGCCATGGTCGGCGACTTACCGTCAGTGCTATCGACACGACGGGTCGGGTCCCAAGGAGACGGTGGCATGGACGGCACTGCGCAGAACTCGACTGGACAACGCGCGACCGAGCAGGACTCCGGCGCGCGAAATCCGGCGTATCCGACCGATATCCAGGAATCGCCGACGCGGCGGATCACCGTCTACTTCGATGGCCCGACACCCGAGGACGCGCTGATCCTGGAATACGCGGCCACCCGGGCCGAGGCCTGGGAATTCACCTCGGCGGCACTGCACGACGGCCTGACCGTAACGGTGGACGGCAAGGTACGACCGGGACTGCGTCGCCTGCCGTGCCGTTCACTGTGGCACTGAGGCAATTACGCCAGCACACGGTGCAGGAAGGCGAGTGCGTCCGGTAGCGCCTCGGCCGCCGCGCTCAGATGATCACCCGGATAGACGCCGACCTGGAGATCGGCACCGGAGGATCGCAGATCGGCGATCAGCTCGACGCTCAATGGAGCCGGGACCTCCAGATCGGTCAGCCCCTGTCCGAGGAACAGCGGCACGCTCTGCCCCTCGGTCGGAATCCGCAGCATCGAGCGCACCGCCGATTCCAGTGCCGGCCCCGCCAACTGCCTGCTCAGCATCTGTCCGATCGCAATATCGCGCACCAGCGCATCGGCGTCGTCGACACATTCGGACTCCACGATCCGCAGCACCTGCTCGCCGATGGGCGTCAGATAGCTGTCGATATCGAGTTCCGGTGCGGTAGCGCGCAATCCGGCCAGGAACAGCCCGAAATACGTGGTGGTCTTGCGCAATGGCAACCGCGGGACCCACGGCCCGGCCGCGGTCAACCCGTACTCCAGATTCGACGGTGCGCCGGTGGCCACGGCGCCGCGCAATGCCAACTCCGGTGCGTCGGTGGGTGCGAGCGCCGCGGTGAACAGCGCGGTCTGGCCGCCCTGCGACTGGCCGAAGACCGCCCAGCGGGCGCCGAGGGCCGGTGTCACCGCGCGGGCCGCCCGCACGCCGTCGATCACGCTGCGCGCCTGTGAGGGACCGTCCAGGTACGGATGCGTGCCGGGCGTACCGAGTCCGACGTAGTCGGAGATCACCACGGCGAATCCGGCGGCCAGCAGCACCGGATAGACCGTCGCCAAATAGAACTCGCGTGGCCGCAGCGTGAACGCGCACTGGTCGGCAATGCCGACGCTGCCGTGCGCATAGGCCACGACCGGCCAGCCGCCCGGGGGCGGTGGACCGGGCGGCAGGTAGATCGCGGCGGTGCTCTGCATGGGCCCGCGCGGCCCGCGTGACCAATACGTGATCCGCTGCGCCAGCGCCGCACCGCGCACCCGCAGCGCACCGGACAGCTGCGTGGTCTCGGTGACCACACCGGGAGCGTCGCCTCCCTGCGCCATCGCGGCCCCGGCCGAAGCCACCGTCATCGCGACCAATGCCGCACCGACCACCCTGCGAACCCGCGCCATCGACCGACTATCACCATCCCCTCCACCGCTGACAAGACACCACAATCGGTGGCCTCGATCCCGGTACGGCTGTTGCGTCGCCACGCTATGACTACCCTCGGTTGGCAGACAACCATGCGGAAGGATCGACAGTGACCCAGCGCAAGGCCGATCGGACGCGAGCGGTGCGAATGGGCGCCGCGCTGCTGTGCTGCGGCACGCTCGCCAGCACCGTGGGCGCATGTGGTTCCGATGAAGCACCGCCGGTCAGCACGTCGGCCACGCCGACAACGGTCACGACCGCGGCGGCGACGAGCACCCCCCTCGCCACGGTGCCGAGCGTGGATCCCTACGCCGATATGCCGCTCATCGACCGCACCACCTGGACCGAGGGCGTGGACGGACCACGCCTGCTGGTCTTCCCGACCCAGGCCGGGCGGCACGAGACCTTCCCCAACACCGAAGAACGGGCGTGGCAGGAGGTGCTCACGCTGGCCCCCGACGCCGACACTCCCGGCATGCGCGATCAGTTCGTCTGCCATTGGGTCTGGGCCCGCATGGTGCAGCCGAACAAGGAGAGCTGGAATCTGGAACCCTGGCGTCCGGCGGTGGGCTATCAGGCCACCGTCCAGGCCTCGTGCAATCCCGGCGGACCCGAACGATGAGAAAGGAACCAGCCATGCGCGTCGTCATCGCGGGCGGACACGGCAAGATCGCACTGCTGCTCGGCGAACTGCTCACCGGGCGCGGCGATGAGGTCGACAGCCTGATCCGCAATCCCGAGCACGCGGCCGAGGTCGCCGCCACCGGCGCCCGACCGGTCGTCTTCGATCTCGAGCACAGTACCGTCTCCGAACTCGCCGCCGTCGTAAAGGATTCCGACGCCGTGGTTTTCGCGGCCGGCGCGGGTGCCGGCAGCGGTGCGGCCCGCAAATACACGGTGGACAAGGGCGGTTCTGTCCTCTTGGCCGATGCCGCCGAAGCGGCCGGTATCCGCAGGTTCGTGCAGATCTCCACCATGGGCGCCGGACAACCGCCCGCACCCGGCACCGACGAGGTCTGGGCCGCCTATATCGACGCCAAGACCCAGGCGGAAGACGATCTGCGCGCCCGCGATCTGGATTGGACGATTCTGCGGCCCGGCCGCCTGCTCGATACAGCGGCGACCGATCGGGTCACACTGGGCGCGCCGCCGCTGCCCTACGGCAGCGTCGCGCGCGCCGATGTCGCCGCCGCACTCGCCGAGATTCTGCACGCGCCGCGGACCGCACACGCCACGCTGGAGCTCATCGCGGGCGACACACCGGTGTCGTCAGCGATCTCCGCGACCGGTAGCCAGTCGGTCGCCGAAGGCGGTGCCGCAGTTATCGATTGACATTTTTCGCCGCTGGAATGGAGAACATTACCGTGTTCAGCCGCATCACTTCCCTGAAGCTTCGACCCGGATCTCGTGGTGAATTCCTCGCCGCGGTGAACCGCAGTGCGACCGCATCGGTGCGCGAGGAACCCGGTTGCCTGCGATTCGATGTATGCGCTGACCGCGTCGATCCGCACCGGTTTTTCCTCTACCAGGTCTATATCGATGAGGAGGCGGCCGAAGCGCACCGTTTCACCGAACATTTCCTGGCCTGGCGCTGCGCGGTGGAGCGATATGTGGAGCCGGGCACTCAGGTGCACTACAGCACCGATGTGGTGATCAATGCGAAATGATCGCGCGAAATTCGCCACCGTCCGAATCGGTTCGCGGATGGTTAGCAGATGCGAAAACCCAACTGCGAATGCACAATCGATCGTGCAGATGTGCTTGCATCTGAAAGGCACACCGACCTAAACTCAGTCCCGCAAGGCATTACAGGGGACAACCAGGGGAGGCCGCGTGGGTGAACCAAGGGCCGATGTCGCCAGGGGTTTGCTGCCGCCAGACGTCAGGGGCGTTCTAATGGATCAACCACTTCTCGGCGGCCGGCTCGGGATCGCCGAAGCCGCACTGGCCGACCAGCCAGCGAACGGTATAACAACTATGAGCACACCGTCGACCCGAAGCGGACAGCGCAGTACCGCATACTCGCGAGAAACCGCAGTCGCTTTCGTCATCGATGCTGTCGAGTCCACCGGTGCGGCCACTCGACATGATTTCGATATCGATCGGATCGTCACCACCGCGCACGCGATGGCCGACGACTGGGATCTCGAGGCCCTGCAGCCCGCCACCTTCTGGCGCATCGCCTCCAGCTTCATCAAGCAGTGACCCCACGGCATCCGAAGTTCTAGCGGCCCAATCGAATTACCTCACGGTTCGGGCGGCGATGCCCACTGCGACGCATACGCCCGCAGCGCGATCTTCGCCTCCTGCAACAGATTCGGGTCACCATCGGGATCGCATCGGAATGCCTCTTGCATGACCGCATCGCCCATCAGATGTGCGGCGCGGCATGCGATATCGAGTCCCTCGGTGTCGGCGACGGCGCCCTGCGCGAGCATAACCTCGCGCAGCGTCACCGCCATTCGGCGTTTGTGCTCACGATCAGCGGCCCGTGCCGCCTCGTTGAAGTCCTTGCCGAACCACAGCGCACGGAAGCCGGGCTCGTCCCGGTACACCTGCGCGAACGCGTCCACCAGGACGCCGATCGGATCGTCCCACCGTTCGCGGTGCGCGATCTCGAGCAGCAGCGCCGCCTTGGCCTCCAACTGCTCGAGATACAGCGCGGCGAGGGTTTCGATCACGGCCTCGCGATCCGGCAGGTACTGATACAGCGATCCGACCGAAATCCGTGCCTCCGCAGCCACTCTGATCATGGTCAACGCCCCGACACCCTCGGCGGCGATCAGTCGATCGGCCACCTCCAGCACGCGTGCCAGTCGCTTCCGGCTGCGCGCCTGAATCGGTACGCGACGCAAGCCCGCTTCGGGTAGAGCCCGGACCGGCACGATCACCTCCGAGATAATGTGAATTGAATTCAGGTTTCGGTAGGGTATCCGGATGACCACCATTGCGCCAACCGAATGTGCACAGGTCGCTGCGGCCTGTCTGCACCTGGCCGAGCACGGACTGCTGGTCGGCACCGCGGGCAATGCGAGCCTGCGCTTCGGCGATCTGGTCGCCATCACCGCCACCGGCGCCGTACTCGCCGAGGCTACCGTCGACGATGTCACCGTGGTCGACCTGACGGGCACCGTGGTCGCGGGTCGCTATGCGCCGACCTCCGAATTGGGTTTGCACCTCGACATTTATCGCACCTATGACACGCAGGCGATCGTGCACACTCATGCGCCGAGGGCCACTGCCATCGCCTGCGTGCTGGACGAACTGCCGGTCATCCACTACCAGCAGCTGCTGCTCGGCGGTTCGACGCGAGTCGCGCCATTCCACCCCTTCGGCACGCCGGAACTCGCCGATGCGGTGCGAGAGGCGTTGCGGGGCAGGCAATCCGCGTTGATGGCCAACCACGGCGCCGTCACGCTCGGCGGATCGCTGGACCAGGCGGTCGAATCCGCGCTGCTGCTGGAGTGGGCCTGTGCGCTGTATCTGGACGCCATGGCGATCGGCAAGCCGCGCGTGCTCTCCGAACAGCAGCAGGCTGCGGTCGTCGAGGTGGCACTGCGCACCGGATACGGCACCCGTAAACCACTGAACAAGGATATCAAATGAGGGTAATCGCCTTGGGCGCACAGGTTTTGGATGTTCTCGTGCGCCCCGTCACGGCTATACCGGAGGAGCAGCAGACCGCACTGGTGGAGGATATCCGCATCACCGCTGCGGGCACGGCCGCGGGTACCGCGCTGACATTGGCCAAACTCGGCGCGCGCGTGCGGACCGCGGGGGCGATCGGCACCGACACCTCCGGCGATATCCTGCTCGCGCTGCTCGCCAAGGCGGGCATCGACACGAAACTGGTTGTGCGCAAGGACAATCGGCCAACCTCGTCGTCGGTACTGCCGATCCGACCCGACGGCGCCCGCCCCAGTCTGCATCTGCTCGGCGCCAATCCGTTCTACACCCTCGACGACGTCGACTGGGACGCCCTCGCCGCCGCCGACCACCTGCATCTGGGCGGTCCGGAGCTGATCGGCGCGACCAGTGCCGCGCGAATCCTGCAGTATGCCAAGGAAAACGGCGTCACCACCTCGGTCGATCTCATCGCGCCCGGCGCACTCGGCAGCCTCGATGCCATTGCCGCCACACTCCCCTACACCGACTACCTGCTACCGAATGACGAACAGGTACTCGGCTTCACCGGCAGCACCGATCTGCGCGCGGGCGCGGCGCTGCTACAGGACGCGGGCGCAACGGTTCTCGCGATCACTCGGGGCGCCGCGGGAACCTTGCTCGTCGGTCCCGACGGATATCGGGACATTCCCGCCTTCGCCATCGATGTCGTCGACACCACCGGTTGCGGCGATGCCTTCTCCGCCGGATTCATCCGCGCCGTCGCATTGGGCCGCTCACTGCGGGATGCCGCGATCCTCGGCAATGCGGTCGCCGCACTCGTGGCTCAGGGACTCGGCAGCGATCACGGCGATTTCGATCTCGCGACCGCGGACGCGTTCGCAGCAGCGAACCCTACCCGCGCTACCGACCCGAGCGAGTCGGGTCGGTAGCGCGAGGTTCGTTCCGAATCACCACTGCCGCAATGGCAGTCAAGCCTTCTTGGCATATTCGGCGAGGATCTTCAGCGACTCGCCGGGCGACTCGGCCTGGACACTCAAGCGGTCCATGACCGAGAGGTACAGCGCGAGATCCTGCCGCCGATCCAGGTACAGCGCGCTGGTCAGGTGTTCGAGGTAGACGATGTCGGGCAGCTCGGATTCGGCGAAACGCAAGATGCTGAACGAACTGCCCGCAGCGGCATGCTCTCCCGCCGAATATGGCAGCACCTGAACGGTGACATTCGGCAGTTGCGCGAGCTCGATGAGATGTTCCATCTGCTCGCGGTGCACCCGGGAGCCACCGACCGGCCGATGCAGCGCGGCCTCATCGATGATCGCCCAGACCGTCGGTGGATCGGCGCGTCGCAGCACCTCTTGTCGCTTGATGCGGACCTGCACCCGCCGATCCATATCGGCGTCCTCGTACCCGAGTGACATTACCGCCCTGGCATATTCGGGCGTCTGCAAGAGCCCGGGCACCAGGTGCGCCTCATAGGTACGAATCTTGGTGGCCGCCTGCTCGAGGCCCAGGTAGGTGCCGAACCAGGACGGCAGCAGATCGCTGTAGCGATGCCACCACCCTGGCTCGTTCGCCTGCCTGGCCAGATCGAGGAAGCGTTCGCGTTCCTCGGGGTCGGACACGCCGTACAGGGTCAGCAGGTCGCGGATATCGCGTTCCTTGAAACCGGTGCGGCCCAACTCGAGACGACTGATCTTGGCGTGTGATCCGCGGATGGCGTCACCTGCGGCCTCTCGGGTGATGCCCTTCTTCACCCGGAGGTCACGCAACTGCCCGCCCAGCGCGATCCGCAATACGGTCGGACCACGTTCCACTACAACCGATTGCACACGACCGTCGTCATCGGGTTCTGCGATCATGAAGTCATCTCCGATACTCGGGTTTGACCACAGTGTGTCATAAACACCACGTTTAGAAACACACCGCACCGATCGCCAATGTTACCGCTCAGCTAGTCAGGTCGTCGAACTCCCCGGCCTTCGCGCCGCGTACGAACGCGTCGATCTCCGGCCGAGTGTAGAACAGCATGCCACCTTCCGGGTCGCGTGAATTGCGAACGGCGATCGAACCATCCGATGCCTCCGCGACCTCGACGCAGTTACCGCCGGACGGACCGCTGAAGGAGCTCTTACGCCAAGCGCTCGTGATCTTGCGTGAACCGGTGTCCAACATCTTCCCCACTCCTCGGGCTGCTTCCAGTGTGAGATGTGCGCTCGAGCGGCCTTACAGATGTGCGCTCAAACGTTCTTGCATTTGCACCTACATCTGCAAGATAGCACGGAGCATTCCCCAGTGGGATAGCAGAATTCAGACCTTTCGGTCCGCTACGTGACCATTGTTCGACGGGTTACGCGAGTGTCGTATGCGCCACTCGGCGCAGGGCCATCCGTCTACCCCCCGTGCCACGCCACGCGGGCGACAGATACTCCTTGGTACGTAGAGGATTCCGCGCGCCACCGGACGGGAACGCGTCGGCGAACCACTCGAACCGACCGGTCGAGCAGACGCGAATCTTGTACTGTCACAGTGCACATCGGATGTGCCAGCCATGCGCGACACCCGCCCGCTGGAGCACTCCGGTCAACGCTTATTCGCTCGCCGAGGAGTCCAGCCCCATGTCCGAAGACCAGAACCCGCTCATCCGTACCGACATCCCACATTCCGCGCGCATCTGGAACTACTGGATGGGCGGCAAGGAGTATTACGAAATCGATCGGATCGCCGGTGACGCGGGCATCGAGGTGGATCCCGATATCACCACCATGGCGGTGCAGTCGCGTCAGTTCCTCATTCGCGCGGTCCGCTATCTGGCAAGCGAGCAGGGCATCCGTCAGTTCCTCGATATCGGTACCGGGCTGCCGACCATGCAGAACACCCATGAGGTTGCCCAAAGCGTCGCGCCGGAATCGAAAGTCGTTTACGTCGATAACGATCCGCTGGTGCTGGCCACCGCGCGGGCGCTGCTCACCAGCACCACACCGGAGGGTGTGACCACCTACGTCGACGCCGACTTCCACGATCCGGAACTGATCATCTCCGATGCCAGGAACGTGCTCAATTTCAATGAGCCGATCGGGGTGATGTTCATGGGCGTGCTCGGTCACGCCAAGACCTACGAGGACCTGCTTCGCATCGTGCGCACCGTGCTCGCCGCGGCGCCGTCGGGCAGTTTCCTGGTCATGTGGGACGGCACCGACGACAGCAAGGACTACGTCACGCTGTGTGAGAACTACACCGGCACCGGCGGCGTTCCTTATATCCCCCGCCCCCAAGCCGAAATCCGTGCCGTGTTCGACGGTTTGGAACTGGTGGAGCCCGGATTCGTCTCCATCACCCAGTGGCGCGCCGACGCCACCGAGGTCGGCGAGATCCGGCCGATCTCCGCCTATGGCGCGGTCGCCCGCAAACCCTGAAGCGCAAGCGGGACAACGGCGGTCGTCGGCCATCCGGTCGTCGCCCGCCGTTCATATTTCTGTCGGTCGTTCGTACAAATGTACTTGCATCTGTAAGTGCTGGCGGCCTAAACTCGGAGCCAGCATCGGGGAGGTACGCAGGGAGTTCGCACCGGCGTCACCACATTCGACCTCCCCACCGGCAGACGCGAGGGGCGGTCGAGATGAGTACGCCATTCCGAACTCCCCGCGGGGCTACGATCTCCGGCGGCGGGATCGACACCTTGCGGCAGGGCTCGGCGCCGGAGTACGCGCCACTCGATTGCGCACTCGAACCGCGCGGCCTCACCTATCGACAGGCCCGCGAGATCCTACATTTGCACGAGGTCCACGGCCCGCAATGCCGCCAGTGGCTGGCCGCTGCCGCCTACCTATCGGCCGGGCTCGACGACGAATAGCCTTAGGCACCAATAGCTCCGCAAACGGCTGGTCGCCAAATCACCTCGCCCGCAGCGATGTTCGTGCAAATGTACTTGCATCTGCGCAACTCGTCGCTCTAAACTCGTGCGCGACAAGGGAGTTTCGCACCCCGGGAGCCCGTGCCGTAGTCGCCACCGGGACCGCCCGGCGTCAGAGGCACAGGGGCGTTCGCATGAATCCACCACACGCTGCCGGTCGACTCGGGATCGCCGATGTCGCCGCCGCCTACGGCACCGAAGCGCTACAACGGCGCATCGCCGAGCTACGCGCCAGCGGCCAGCACTACGCCGCCAGGGCGATCGAACACGAAATCCGAAGCGGCGCAGCGATAGATGAGCTGTCTCTGCACAACCACCAAGGCGCCGCCTAGATTTCGCGCGCCGACGCTAGAGCCCGCCGCCCCCACCGATGAACCAGGGGTTGAACGTGCACACCAGATTCGGATGCGCGTCCGAATCGAGCGCTCGCAGGGCAATGGAGACCGCGCGCGGTGAGTACATCATCGTCAGATGATCCGACATGTCCTGAGCACAGCCGTCCTGCAGCGTGATGTTGTGCACCGTGGCATCGGGACCCGCGGTCAGGAAGGTCAGCTCATAGGGATTGGTGACCTCGTCGTGCTGGGAGCCGACGACCGTGTACCCGACACCGGGCACAGTATCCCCCGCCTGATTCAACTTGGCGTAGAACGGTGACCCGATCGCCTGCTCGATATTCGCGTGGCCGACGAACAGCTCGTTGAACCCCAGGATATCGACACCCAGACTATTGATCGCCCGTCCCAGGGTGGCCATCCCGAGCAGGGTGGTCCCGTGGTGGGTGGCGCCGAAGGTGACGACCCGCGCCACCTTGCCAACTCCCCCTTCGAATTTCAGGTACTGATCGGCCACGGCGCCGCCCTGGGAGTGCGCGACGATATCGACCTGGTCGACCCCTGTCGCGGCCCGCACCCGATCGATGAAATCGCCGAGCTGCACGGCCGAATCCTCCATGTAGCCAACGCCATTGCGCCCCGGCAGGATCGCCCCGAACCCACCGCCCTCGAGCAGATTCGCCTGTCCATAGTTCAGTGCGAAGACACAGAAGCCCGCGCGCGCCAACTGCGGCGCCAAGTAGGCGAAGCTGTCATAGGCGTTGAGCCAGGTGCCATGCGCCAGCACCACCGGACGCGGATGTTCTTGTGTGGGACGGCAGTTCCAGTCGTTCGCACCCGGCGGCGAGGCATCCGGATGCAGGACCCCGTAGCCGAACGCGGCGAGATAGCCCGCGACCTCCGGCCCCGCGCTCACCGGAACCGACGCCCGGCTCCCCGCCGAACCCGAGCTGCTACCGGTGCCAGCGAAGGCCACGGGGGTACGCCCACCCACCGGTGCGCCGGGCGCCGCACCGATGAAATCGGCAAGGGCCTGTTCGGTCGGCGCGATATCCGGATCGGCGCCAGCGGGGCCGGGACCGAACCCGACCGCGAGGAGCGCGGCACTCCCGATCACCGCGCACGACAGCGCATTACGTCGCAATCTCCGATGGTTACGTCGTGTCATTGTTCGCACCTTCCATGGGCTACCCGGCAGTGGGCACAGCGGCGCAGGCGAACCGTTCGCAAACACCGAGCCAATGGCAACGTTAAGACGGCTGGTCACGGGATTTCGGCGACTCGGAGCGGTGCTGGAGCTTCCCACCACGGCACATGCCGCGCTTATGAGCAATGCACAACAATGCGGGCCCACAAGAGATCTCGCGTACCCTTCCCCAGTTCATAACCTTTTCGTATAGTGATGCAACGATTCGGGCGCAGATCTATCACGTCCGATTGGCACTGGAGCGACGCGTATGACCTTCTCCGCGCTGGATCTGTCCGTCGAACCGACGGACCCTGTCCTAGAGATCGGCGGGCAGCCCGCGTCGATTCCCCTGATGAACACCGACCGTGTCGCCTCGCGCATGGTCGGTTACTTCGCGACCTGCATGGCGCCGTGTCGCACGCTGCCCGGCGAGCAGCTGCGCGGCGACGTCACCAAGCTGACCCGCAGCTGTCTGGCGCTGGCCGCCGAAATGTTCGACAAGCGCATGGTTCCCGGCGATGAGCAGCTCGGCGAGGTACGCGAGGCGGCGTCGCAGTGGGCCCGCGAGGCAGTGCCGCTCGGCACTATCCTGCGCGCCTATCACGAGGGACTTCGGATCGCGTTCGGGTTGGTGACCGCGCGCGCCAAGGCCGACGATATCGCTGAACTGCTGGTTGCCACCGACCTCATGCTCGAACTGCTCGAGGCGATCACCGTGGCGGTCTCCGACGCCTATGTCGAGGAACAGCATCTGGTCGCCCGGGAGCACCAGACCGCGACCCAGACCCTGGCCTCGGCACTGCTGAGCGGTCGCGGCAGTTCCGCGCTGGCCCGCCAGGCGGGCATCCCGATCGCCGACGCGTATCAAGTGGTGGCGCTGTCGATTCCCGAACATCCCGACGAACGCGATCCGCGGGTCGACAGCCAGGTCGCCGCCCGCAGGAAGCTGCGCAGGCTGCAATCGGAACTGGCCGTCGCCTTCGATTCCCGCGTACTCGCGCTGCTGAGCACCAGGGGCGGCACACTACTCGTCCCGGTCGATGACGACGCGATGACCCTGACCGCCGAAACGCTGGATCGACTGGCCAAATCCGCCGAGGTTCCGCTCACCGCCACCGTGGTCACCGGCCAGACCGATGAGATTCCGGAGGCCGCGGACCAGGCCCACGAGCTGCTCAATCTGGTGCGGGTCGGCGGACGCAATCCGGGCCTATATCAGATGACCGACCTCGCCGTGGAGTACCAACTCACCCGTGGTGGCCCCGCCACCCGGCGCATCGCCACGATTCTGGACCCGCTCGACGCCCATCCCGAACTCTTCGACACCATGCGCGCATACCTCGGTAACGATATGAACCGCCAGCTCACCGCGCGCCAGCTGTATGTCCACCCGAATACCGTCGATTACCGGCTGCGCCGCATCGCCCAGCTGACCTCCATCGACCTGGCCACCTCCGCCGGGATCTCCCAGGCGGCCATCGCCCTGCTGGCCCGTGATCTCGACCGGAGCGTGGCCCGGCGGCTGTGAATCCCCGCCTGATGCGGATTCGTGCTGGTCACGAGGTCACGAACGAGTCATCCTGATAGGTGCCACGACATCTGGATGGTGGAATATGCAAATAGCGGAGATCTTGCGCAGGAAGGGTAGCGACGTAGCCACCGTCGCGCCCGAGACCACGGTGCGAACCCTGCTCAGCACGCTCGCCGAACACAATATCGGGGCGGTGGTGGTATCGCCGGACGGCAGCCGGATCACCGGCATTGTGTCCGAGCGCGATGTGGTGCGCAGCCTGCACGCGCGTGGCGCCGACCTGCTCGACACCCCGGTGTCGGAAATCATGACCGTCGATGTGCGCACCTGCGCGCCCGATGATCTGGTGGACGGGTTGCGCACCACGATGACCGAGCACCGCATCCGGCATCTGCCCGTGGTCCACGACGGCCGCCTGATCGGCATCGTCAGCATCGGCGATGTCGTCAAGAGCGCGATCTCCGAACTGGCCACCGAACGCCAGCATCTGGTGGAGTACGTACAGGGACAGTACTGAAGGGCCTTGCGTACCTGCGACTTCCGAAAGGCGTTGGCTACGAGAAACGTTCGAAGTCATCATCGAAAGTGCGTATCGTTGGTGGCGTCCAGCGCGGTTCTCGGAAGGGAGTGGCACGTTGCGGTCACCTGCGTCCGGGACGCACTCAGCCCGACCATCCACCACCCGGCCGGTCTCCACCCCGCCGATACCGGCACCGCCACCCCCTATTACCGCCGCCGTGCGCGGACTCTTTCCGGCGCTCGCCGAATCCACCGAGGTCTATCTCGACAGCGCGGCCACCACGCAGAAGCCGCTGCCGGTCATCGAGACCATCCACCGCTACCACACCTCACGCACGGCCAATGCCGGTCGCGGTACCTACCCGTGGGCCACCAACCTGACCACCCGCCTGGCCCGGGTTCGGGACCGCACGGCGAGCTTCCTCGGCGCCGCGACACCCGATGAGGTGGTTTTCACCGCCGGCGCGACCGCCGCGCTCAATGCGGTCGCGCTGTCCTGGGGTCTGGCCGAACTCGATGACGGCGACGAAATCCTCTACAACCCACGCGATCACGCCTCGAATGTGCATCCGTGGCACCATCTGCGGCAGGTGCTCGCCCGCTTCGGCCGCCGTATCGAACTGGTCCCCTATCGGGTAACCGAACTGGGCGAGGCCGATACCGACGACATCCTGGCCAAGATCACCCCGCGCACCCGGCTGATCACCACCAGCCATCTGCACCATGTCTTCGGCGGACTCACCACGCTGGAGGAATTGCGCGGCCTGATCGACCCCGAAATCCTGCTGTGCTTCGACTGCAGTCAGAGCGGCGGGCATCTGCCGGTGAACGTCACCGAACTCGGTGCGGACTTCGCGGTCTTCGCGGCGCACAAGATGTTCGGAGCGCCTGGTACCGGAATCCTGTACTGCAACCGCAGAGTTCACGATCGGCTACTGCCGTTCCTGCCCGGCGGCAATACGGGGGTCGACCTCACCGACACGGGATTGGCGTCGGCCGGAATGCCGGAACTGCTCGAGGGCGGTACACAGAACATTCCGGGCATCCTGGCCCTCGGCAGCGCACTGGAGGTGCTGGAGTCGCTGGATGTCGATGTCATCGCCGCGCACAATCGCACACTGACATTGCGGCTCATCGACAACCTGCGTCCGGTGCCGGGTCTGGAATTCTTGCCGGGGCCAGCGCATGCACCGTGCGCGATCGGCTACGGCATCGTGTCCTTCACACTCGCGGGCATCTCCGCGACGGACCTCGGATTCGTGTTGAGCGAGTTGGGTTTTCTGGTTCGCACCGGCCTGCACTGCACGCCCGGGGGTGACCAGGACAGCGCGGACTCGGTGCGGGTCAGCACGCACATCTACAACACCCTCGACGAGATCGACCGCTTCACGACATGCGTCACGACGATTGCCGAGGAGGTCACGTGAAAATGGACGACACCCCACGCTATGACAGGCGGGCCGCGTCCCGGGTGCTGGCGGGACTCACCGAACCCGGGTTGTTCACCACCCCCATCGCGGTTTCCTCCGTTCGAGAAATCGAATACACCTGCGCCGCACTGCGTCCCGAGCCCAATAGCCACCTGACCTACTCGCAGCGGCTGTACCTGCAGAACTTCATGCGCCCGTGTCAGCCGTATCAGGTCACCAGTGCGACACACCGCATTGCCTGGACCGATAGCGACGGCATCCCCAATACCGGACACTTCCGGGCCGACGGCCTCGGTCCGCTGGTACCGATCGCGATGCGCGAAACGGTTCTGCTGCTGTGGCATGCCCTGGCCGCGAATTCCGCACTGGCGCAGCGTGTCGACGGCCTGGGCCCGCGTGAGCACGCGGTGCTCGACGGCACCACCACCGATCACGATCCGATCGAGATCCTGCGGGTCGGCATCGAGGCCGCCGGGCGCGCACTGGCCCAGCACGCGCTGCTCGCCCGTCAGACGCGGTATCGTAGTGCGGCCGAATTCGCCAGGGGCGTACATGATTCCGGCATCTTCGCGGCGGTCGCCACGCGCTGGTATTGGGAGTTGCAGGCCTCTACCTACCGGCGCGGGATGATTCCGGTGACCCTGGCGGCCCAGCCCGACGGCACAGTGCGCTACACCGCCGACACCGTGGCGACGCTGCGCGCGATGAAGGACGCCACCATCGAGGATGCGCACACTGTCATGCGGCGCGCCACCCGGGTGGAGGGACTGAGCGTGGCCGCGGCCATCGCCAAATACCACGACGACCTCGATCTGATTTCCCGGCAGTACGCGCTGCTGCCGCCGAATACCCGGCCCGCATGTCTGGCCGCTATGCCCCATAACCTCGGTGGCGGGCACTACAGCCTGCTGCCGGTGATGGTCGACCAATTCGTCGCGATCTTCACACAGCTCGTCGAGCGGATCCTGATCACCGAGGTGAGCGCCGATCTCGACGAACGCACCGCCGACGCGCCCGCCACCGCCGAGGATCAGATCTTCTATGTGCCGGATATGAGCTGCCAGCACTGTGTCCGCACCATCACCGGGGTGTTGGAGACGATGGGCGTCAAGGTGCTCGAGATCGATCTGCCCAGTAAACGGGTGGTCGCCGAATTCCGAAGTCCGCGCAATCGGGCCCGCGCGTTCGAATCGATCCGCGACGGCGGCTACAACCCGGTGGCCGAGAAACCGGCGCATGCCGCAGTGGATTCGTCGCGGTCGCAGCCCACGGAAACCGCGGTATGACGGCACCGCTACCGGCGCTACCCGCGAAGATCCATCCGCTGGTGCGCGCCTTTCTCGATACCCGCGAGGCCGTCGAAGAGACACTCATTCGCTTCGGATCCCCGACCCACCTGGTATTTCCGCAGGTCTATGCGGAGAACCTGAAACGGTTCCGTGCCGTACTCGACCGCAGCGGGACGCGCTATCGAATCTGCTACGCGCACAAGGTGAATCAGTCCCGCGCCTTCGTACGCACCGCCGAACACGCCGGCATCGCGATCGACGTCGCCTCCGCGCACGAGCTCACCAGTGCCATCGGCGCCGGATTCGGGCCGATGCGCATCGAGGTGACCGGTCCGAAAGGTGAAGCGTTCCTGCGTGATCTGATCGATTGCGGGGTGACCATCAATGTCGACAACCTATGGGAGCTGCGCCGGATCACCGAGTTGGCCGGTGACCGCGCGCGAGTTCCCGTGCTGCTGCGGGTTTCCGGCTTCGACGAAACATCGGTGAGCCGATTCGGCGTGCCGCTGGTGCATATGGATCGCGCATTTGATCTGCTGTCGGCCAACCGACGAGCAATCGCGTTCCTGGGCTTCGCATTCCACATCGATTCCGGCGATCCCGCGGAACGCGTCCGTGCCATCGACGCCTGCCTGGCCCTGGTCGAGCGCGCGTACGAACACGGGCTCGGCCCTTCGGTACTGAATATCGGTGGCGGCTTCCGGCAGGTGTTCACCGCCGACGCGGATCGGTTCGACGGGTATGTGCGCGCGCTGCGCGAATCCCTGCTCGGCCGCGGGGAACCAATGAGCTGGTCGAACAATACCTTCGGCTATCACGTCGATGATGGTGCGGTGCACGGAATTCCGGTCTTCCACAAGTACGCGAATACGGTGCCGGCGACGCGGATGCTCGATGATCTGCTCGGCGCGCCCTTGCAGCGGCACGGCGGCCGCACCGTCGCCCAGGTGGCCGGGGACAATATGCTCGACATCTGGCTGGAGCCGGGTAAGGCGCTGGTGGATCATGCCGGGGTGACGGTGGCGCGGGTGGAATTCGTCAAGGAACTCGCCGACGGCACGATGCTGGTCAATCTCGATCTCAGCCGCGATCAGGTGACCCCGGCCGATCAGGAGGTCATGATCGATCCGCTGGTCCTGCCCAGCATCGCGCATACGCCGAGCAGCGCACCCGGGCCGGCCGCGCCCGGTCGCGACGGCACCGCGGCGGGCGACGGTGTGACACCATTGCGCGGTGCCGCCGACACCATGCCCACGCCGCGTCCCGCGCCCGAATCCGGCTCTGTCGGTGTGTATTTCGCCGGACGCCTCTGCCTGGAGCGCGATCTGATCACCAACCACAAGGTGTGGCTGCCCGAGCGCCCGCGCCAAGGCGATCTGGTGGTTTTCCCGAATACCGCCGCGTACCACATGGATCTGTCCGCGGCGTCGGCCTCGATGCATCCACTGCCCGCGAAACTCGCTGTCGTACACCGCACCGGCAGTTTCCAGGTGTACCGCGATGTCGATTACGAACCGCTCATCCCGGTCGGCCTGCCACCGCCGCGCCGCACACCCCCGCGCGGTCCGCGCCGTCGGCCGCTGCCGCGCCGACCCTCCGGAGCGCCGTGATGCGCTATGACCACATCACCGAATTGATCGGCAATACGCCGCTGCTGCGCCTGGATCCGGCTGTGCACGGACTCGACAATGTCGAGTTGTACGCGAAGCTGGAGTCGCACAACCCGTTCGGCTCGGTCAAGGACCGGGTGGCCTGGGGCATGATCCGCGATGATCTCGACGAGATCCGCGCGAGCGGACAGACACTCATCGAGGCATCCAGCGGCAATACCGCCAAGGCACTGCGGATATTGGGCGCGGTGCACGGCATCGGCCTGCGCGCGGTGACCAACCGGATCAAGGTCGCCGAGGTACGAAATCTGTTGCAGCTCTTCGGTACCGAGATCGTGGAGTTGCCCGGTCTGTCCGAATGTCCGGACCCGACCACACCCAACGATGTGTACTCGGTGATCGAAACGACCATGGCCAAGGATCCAGGCGCCTACTATCACCCCTCGCAGTACACCAACGAGAAGAATGTCGAGGCCCATCACCACGGCACCGGCCGCGAGATCCACGAGGACCTCGCCGCCGATGGCATCACCCGGGTCGACTATCTCATCGGCGGACTCGGCACCACCGGCTCCACCCGCGGCGCGGCCACCTACCTGCGTAAACACAATCCCGAATTGCGTACCATCGCGGTCGTCTCCGAGCGCTCGGACTTCATACCCGGCATCCGCTCGGAGAGCGAAATGTGGGATGTCGGGCTGTTCCAACCCGATTTCTACGACCGCATCGTCACCATCGACTCCGCCCGCGCGGTGGACGCCACGCTCGCACTAGCCACCGGCTACGGCATCCTGGCCGGTCCGACGAGTGGCGCCAGCTATGCCGCCGCACTGGAAACCCTTGCTGAGCAAGCCGTTTCGGCGCAGGAGCCAGTGGTCGCGGTATTCATCGTCTGCGATCGGCTGGAACCGTACCTGTCCTACCTCGAGAAGCGCAGACCGGAACTGTTCGACCGCGCCGACCGCCGCCACACACCCAGTGCCGCCGACCGCGCCGCCACCCCGGCCCTGACCCCACATGAGCTGGCCGAACTGGATCGCACCGACCGCCCCACCATCGTGGACACCCGCGGCGCGATGGCCTACCGCATCGGCCACGTGCCGGGCGCGATCAATATCCGCGACGATCAACTCGACGATATGTTCACCCACGACATACCGTTCCCACGCTCACGGCCGCTGGTCTTCGTCTGTCCGGTCGGCGAACTATCGCTGCGCTTCGCGGCCATCGCTCGGCAGGCCGGATTCGACGCCAGCAGCCTCGGCGGCGGGATCGTCGCATGGCGTGATGCCGGATTTGCCCTGGAACGCGGCGGCTGAACCCGGTCATGACGGCCAGGCATTAATGTGGGCGGGTGCAGACAGGCCAGGAATCAGACGACGATGCCGGTCCCCGGATCTGGGGCGGAACCACGCTCACCGAGCGCAGAGAGGCCCGACGCGCCGCACTGCTCGAGGCCGCGCTCGACCTGATCGGCGAATCGGGCGCGAGCGGGGTCACCATGCGCGCGGTATGTCGGCGGGCCAATCTCACCGACCGGTACTTCTATGAGAGCTTCGCCAGCCGCGACGAACTCCTGGACGTGCTCTACCGCCAGGTCGCCGACGAATTCCTGGAGCCGATGACCGCGTTCGCGGCCGCCGATCCCTCCCGCGACCGCGAACTGTCCGAAATCGTGGTCGACAAGGTACTCGCCGATCCACGCAAATCGCGGCTGTTCCTCGTCGAACCGTATTCCAGCACCGGCCTCGGCCAGACCACCATCGCGGTGATGCCGGTCTTCACCCGCCTCATGCAGGATCACCTCTTCGCCCATATCGAGGACCCGGTGCGGCGCAGATTGGCCGCACTCACCATGGCCAGCGGTAATGCGGGCATGTTCTCCGCCTGGTTGAACGGCTCGCTGCGCGCGACCCGTGAACAGGTGATCGACCACTGCGTGGCGACAATCGCCGCCTACCGCAGCATCTATTGACGGCGGTTCGGCGGGAGACCGGCCTCCTCCCGCCCCGCTGCCAGGATGCGAGCCAGATCCTCGGGAGTCGGCATGCGGGTCGTGAGGCCGACGGCGGTGCGGCCGGTGTTGCCGAGTAGGACGCGGTCCTGCGGATACGCTCAGGCGGGAAATTCGGTGATCCAGTGCAGGCGAGCGAATTCCGAAGGAGCACAGCCGAATACGCGTCGGCACACCCGATTCAGATGCGAGCTGTCGGCGAATCCGGCACCGTGCGCGGCGTCGGTCACAGGGCGGCCGGTCGCGATCAGTTCCGCCGCACGCTGCATCCGCAGCCAGCGAACGTAAGACCGGAACGGAAGTCCGACCTCGGCCGCGAACAGATGCAGCAGACGCGTGCGGAACATCGGGCGGAACTGCGGCCGCACGGCATGTCGAACGTTCCCCTGTCGCGTCTGCCAGCACGATGTCCGTCGACGACATGATCACCTGGACCGTATGGTGCGCGTGCAGACCGGCCGTGCCGAGTTCACCGGTGACCGTTATCATCCCGGTCCGTAGCAACGCCGTCCCCGCCCAGCAACGATCGTCGTCACTCATGCCCGACAGTGTCCACCATCGCCGCGACTGCCCGGGGGGGCTCGGTCGTCCCCCATTTGCCAGATGAGCCGGGCGGGTGTTTACTAGCGGACGCAAGGTGCCGATCGTTCGCTGAGGCTCCTTCACGGATATAGGCCAGCGACCCCGAACGTCGAGAGACGCCCCGGGTCAGGACAGGTCTCCCCGGCTTAAGGGGTGACCCCGATTGGCTCCCGACGTGGTCGGGTTCACGCCGTGAAGTGCCAAAGGTCTTACGAGGAGGGGTACTCACCGGCATATTCGCCGGGTCCCCGCAGGCTCCGTGACGATGACGTACCGCGCTCGGCTCTGCCGTGCGCCGGATCGGTGGAAGGAGGTGGGCCGGATGACCGGCGGTGATAGTCCCGAACCCCTGTTAGCCAAATATTCACTCGGCGACACCTCCACGGCGGAATCCACCACGGGATGAGCCCGTAGCCTGCTGTTCGATGGTGCGCTCGACCCAGTCAGGGAGTGCATGATGTCAACGGTAGAGATGATCCTGCGGTTGCTGGCCGGTGTCGGCCTCGGCGCGGTGATCGGATTCGAGCGGCAGTACCGGGCCAGGATGGCGGGGCTGCGCACCAATGCTCTCGTCGCCGCGGGCGCGACGCTCTTCGTGCTGCTGTCCGCGCACGGCTTCCACGGCGGTGACGCCGACCCGACCCGGGTCGCCGCGCAGATCGTCTCCGGCATCGGTTTCCTCGGAGCCGGCGTGATCATCCGCGACGGTTTGACTGTGCGCGGACTCAATACCGCTGCGACACTGTGGTGTTCGGCCGCCGTCGGCGCGCTGGCCGGTGCGGGCATGTTCACCACCGCGGCCGCGGGCACCCTTGCGGTCATGGTGGTGAATATCGTGCTGCGCGCCGCCGGACGTGCGGTGGACCGGCAACCCGATGCCGCGGCCGAACAACCCGCGTCCTATGTCTTCGTCGCGGTGACCACTGACGAGCGGGAGGCACATGTGCGGGCGCTGCTCGTACAGGCCTTGACCCGCACCGACTTCCGGCTCATCTCGGTGGCCAGCACGAATACCGATACCTCCGGCCGCGTGGAGGTCCGCGCCGAACTGACCGGTGATCAGCGCGATGACCAGCAGATGGAGTCGGCGGTGAGCAGGCTCAGCTTGGAACCGTCGGTCACCAGCGTCGGCTGGCATATCTCGGTCGTGGATTCGGCGGACGAGGCGCGGGCATGACCATATTGCGCGCCTACCCGTCGCGGGACGCTCTCGATCGGCCACGCCATCGCGCGGCCGATGTGCTGGTGTTCGTCGGTGCGGCGGTACTCAGTGGAATATGACCTTCGTGTTCTACCACAGCCTGGTATCGCAGCCGCGTGAGCTGGATGAGGCATCGCGGAATCTGAGATTGTCACGCTGGCAATGGTTCTGGCGGGTCGATGTGCCCAGCGGCATGATCCCGCTGGTCTGGAACGGCATGATGAGTTTCGGCGGCGGATGGTTCTTCCTGGTCGCCGCCGAGGCGATCAGCGTGAACAACCGCCGGTACGCACTGCCCGGCATCGGCTCATATGTAGCGACCGCGACCGCCGACGGCCAGCTCGACAAGGTGTTCATCGCCATCGGCGTCATGATCGTCATGGTCGTCGGGGTGAACTTCTGCTTCTGGCGGCCGCTGGTGGCCTGGGCCGAGCGCTTCCGAGTCGAAGACTCCAAGGCCGCCGATGCGCCGCGCAGTATGGTGCTGAATCTGCTGCGGCATTCGCGGACTCCGGGACCGGCTCGGCCGGGTCTTCGGACCGCTTGTCGCACCGCTGGATCGGGTGATGAGCGCGCTTCGGGCTGGCCGAATATCCGCCGCATGCTTCGGTTTCCCGACGCCGCGCCGGTGATGCGGTGTTCGCGGCGGTGGTAGTGGCCGCGATCGCCTACGGCGGGTGGTCGATGTGGTCATGATCGAGCTCCTGCCGAGGCGAGCGGGCGAGTGGGGTCGCTACGCCGAGTTGTACGACTACGACACCGATTCCGATCGGATCACCGCCGACCCGGCCGCACAGATCTTCACTCCGCGATCGGCATGATATGTCGAATGCGCTGTGGCACTGGATCTTTCACTGCGGCACCACACTGAAGACCAATTCGAATCCGCCGATGCGCAGCACCGCGCCGTCGGTGAGTGCCACGCTATCGATGATGCGCTCGCCATCGACGTACACACCGTTGGACGACCACAGATCCTTGATCACGAAGCTCGATCCGTTGTCCACCAGCACCGCGTGCTGACGGCTGACCTTGCCGTGTTCGAGCACGATATCGTTATCGGGCAGCCGCCCGATCCGCGTCACCGATCCGGCGAGCGGGTAGACCGTGCCGTCGGTATCGCGCAACTCCGCGCGCGCACCCGCCACCGACTGCTCGATAATGGTGGTCCACCGGGTCACCGTCGCATCGGCCACCGTACGGGCGCTCAGCGGCTCCTGACGCAGAATCCGCGCCTCCAACTCATGGATGGCCGGTCCCGGATCGATACCGAGTTCGTCGTCGAGTGTGGTGCGCAGCCGGCGCACGGCCGCGAGCGCGTCGGATTGCCGCCCGCTCAGATACAGCGCGGTGATCAGCTTCTCCCACAATGGTTCTCGCAACGGATGCGCCCCGACGATCAGGGCGAGTTCGGCGGCGACATCATTGGCATGGCCGCGTGCGATATCGGCCGAGGCGCGCGCTTCGATAACCCCGATCCGCTCATCATCGAGCGCGGCGGCGTAGGCGTCGGCGAATCCGAGCCCACGCAGATCCGCCAGCACCGGCCCCCGCCACTGCCCCAGCGCACCGGACAGCGCTTCGCTCGCCGAGCTGAACCGCCCGGCCGCTAGGTCGCGCAGGCCCGACTCCTTGCGCGCGCGGAACCGATGCACGTCACAGGCCCCGTCGGCCACCGCGATCCGGTAGCCGGCGCCGACTTGGGCGAGTACGGCCCGGGCATCGAGTCCCGCATCGCGCAGCGGTTTGCGCAGATTCGAGGTGATGGCGTGCAGGCTCGCCCGCACATCCGAGGGCGGCGTTTGTTCCCACACCGCTTGGGCGAGCGCGTCCACCGAGACCGGATGATTGGCATTGACCACCAGATATGCCAGCACCGCACGCTGTTTCGGCCCGCCGACCGACCGCTGGACACCATCGATCGACAGCTGCACCGGCCCGAGCACGCCGAATTGCGCCCGCGTATCGGCCATCACCGCCACTCCTTAGGACTGGGCCTGCCGATGGCCCCCCGAGAACAGTAGCGTCGATGCGCCCGGGCTACCCGCCGGATCGAGCCCGCCAATACTCCAGATTGCTGCGGGTGAGCAGGGTGTGCGGATGGTCGCGGCCCAGGACACGGATCTGATCGGCGAGCAGTGGTTCGTATTCGGCGATGGCCGCGCCGATATCGCCCGCCTCACCGTGGCAGCCCGCCAGACAGTTGCGCGTGTGCAGGGTGTCCGGATGATCCGGTCCGAGAATGCGCAACTGATCGGTCAGCAGCGTCGCGTATTCGGTAATGGCCCTGGCCGTTTCGCCGCTTTCCCGACGCCAGCGCGCCATGCTGGTGCGGGTGCGCAGGGTCTGGGTGTCATCCGGGCCGAGGATGCGGATCTGGTCGATGAGCAGCAGCTCGAATTCGGCGAAGGCGCGGACCAGTTCACCCGCCATGGCCCGGGAACGCGCCAGATGCAGTCGGGTGCGCAGGGTTTGTGGATCCACCGGACCGAGAATGCGTTCCTGATCGGTGATCAGCTGTTCGAATTCGATGACCGCGCGGCGCAGGCTGCCGCGTTCACTGCGCCAGTAGGCCAGGCTGTTGCGGGCGCGCAGCGTCCAGGGGTGGTCGGTGCCGAGGATACGAGTGTGATCGATGACCAGTCGTTCGAATTCGGCTACGGTCCGCTCCAATTGGCCGATATGTCCGCGCCAGTCCGCGATGTCGTAGCGGGTGGTGACGGTGTCGAGGTCATCGGCGCCGAGCACCCGGGTCTGGTCGCGCGCCAGCTCCTCCAGTTCGGCGACGGCGGCGGCGACATCGCCGCTGCGGCCACGGCAGTTCGCGAGATGGTTGCGGACCAGCAGCGTGACGCGATGATCGGATCCCATGACGGCGGCGAAGCTCGGCAGCCAGGCCGCCCAGAGATCCCGATTGTCCACCACGCGTGTGGTTTCCAACGATTCGAGGTAGCCGAAGGCGGCGGCCGCATCGCCATAGGCCAGATAGTGGCGGACCGCCGAGCCGCGGGCATACGCGGCTATCCGATCGGTGGTGCCCGCTTCGATGGCCGCGATCACCGCCCGGTGCGCATCGTCGCTGTGTACGCCGAGCCGGTCGCATTCATCGGCGACCCCCGGCATCAAGGCGGCATGGGTTATGCCGAGCGATTCATCGTCGGTACCCGGCAGACTCCGGATCACCAGCACACCCAAACCCGCGGTGAGATCGCGGATTCCGGCGATACTCGCATCGGACCCGAGTTCGCGCATGGCCGCGTCCAGCAGTTCCAGCGGCAGTACCGGCCCCACCCCCGCCGCGACGAGCACACCGAGCAGCGCGCCGATCGCCCAGGCATCGGTGGTATTCGACGCGATATTCGGTCCATCGCCCGCCGCGGAGCGCACGGCCGCCGCGACCCGCAGTGCGACCAGACCGTCGACGCCGATATCCTCCGCGACTACTCGATCGGTGACCTCCGTCGCGACTTCGGCCAACAACCCGGCCAATAGCCAGCCCGCCGCAGCTGGCGGGGAATCTGTACGCGCCGTTGGTGTTTCGGCCAGCCGTGCATCGATCCAGCCGACCCACTCCTGCTCGTCTACGGCGGCGCGCTCATATCCGGCCGACTCCACAATGGCGGCGATATCCTCGGCCACCGGCTCGGCCACCACGATCCGGTGCATATGCGCGAGCGCCGGATCGTCTTCGAAGCCGAGGCCCGCCCGGATCCCGACGATCACCCGGACGTGCGCGAGCTCAGGACGCCGGGTCATAGCCGCGACGGCGGTGACGAGCAGCCGCCGCGTACCCTCCTCCGGTTCGTTCAGTCCGTCGACGACGATGGTGACCCGGCCACCCCATCCGCCCAAATCCGCCAGCGGTTGCCGCACCTCGATATCGAAGACATCGAACTCCGCGGCACCGTGTCGGGCCAGCCCCCGCGCGGCCGCGACCGCCGCACGAAATCCGGGCAGGCGGGTGCTCAGCTGCGCGGACAGTTCCGCGGCGACCGCCTCGATGGAACTGTTGACCGTCAGGAACACCGCGGCCGTGATGTATTCGGGCGCGAGCGGCAGGGTGTCGACCAGACTCGGCCGAATGAGCATTGCCAGCAGCGTCGATTTGCCGACCCCGGGCGGTCCGATCACACCGCGCAATCGGTAGCTGCCGGAGCCGACGATATCATCGAGTGTTTCGCGCACAGCTGGGGTCAACAAGAGCCTGCGGGTGAGGTGATCGACGAAACCCGCTGCCGGACGACCGGTTACGGCATCGCGGCGCCGGGCGGTATTCGGCACCAGCCACAGGCCGGGATCACCGCCCTCGGCGGCGGATACGGTGCCCGAGGTGAACGACAGATGTTCGGGCTGCTGCCGGGTGCACGCGGCGGCGATCGGATCGACCAGATCCGACGGCAGCAGATTCTCCCCGCGCGCGGGCAGTCCGACTTCGAAGGTGGACAACAGCGTTCGGGTGAAACATCCGGCGTACGCGGGCCCGTCGCCGGCGGCGACCAGCAACTCCATCCGGCCCGCCGCCCGTGACAGCAGATCGGTCCAGCGCCGGGCCGCACCGAGCACACCCTGTTCGGTCTCACACGCGTCGACCAGTACCACCAGCCCATCCAGTGCCGACTGGTTCAGCCGCTCGCGAATCTCCTGTGTCAGATGGAATGCCGTATGCGAGTTCGGCACCGCGGGCGAATCATGACCGAGCAGAAAGAAATCCTCCGCGCTGGTCGAGGTGCCGTGCCCGACAAAGCCGATCAATAGTGTCGCCTGCTCGCGCGCCGCCGCCGCGAACGCCTCGTCCACCGCCGTAACCAGCTGTGCCACCGTCGGATTCAGTACCGGCCCGGGTTCCGCCCTGGCCGCCCGCCACCCGCCGGATTCGGTCAGACTCCCGTACAGCCCCGTCGCCAGCTCACCGGTGAATCCCAGTTCCCCCAGCGCCTGGCATTCGGATCCGATAACAAGGGCGAACCTTCCTCCCATACCAGCACCACCATTCCCACCATCGACTCCCCAACGACCCTCGACAACCCGACACCGGTCGCGGCAACTGTTCGCAGGTCGCTCGAAAGGTTCGGCCGCGCGTGGTAGGAAAGTACCCGAACACCACATCGTGGCGAGCGACAACGGGGGCGCGAAGATGGCAGCGATAGTGTTGGTGCACGGGATCGCGCAGGAACAGTACGGTGCGGATCTCTTGGAGGCGCAGTGGCTTCCGGCGCTGGCGGCAGGTGTCCGCACGGCAGGATACGGCGAGCTGGCGGATCAGCTGTGGCGAGCACAGCGGCCGGGCGCACTCGAGGTTCGAATGGCGTTCTACGGCAATGCTTTTCTCGCTCCCGGCGCACAAGGTGGTGGCGGACCGGTCGGCGATGAGGACGCCGAACTCACCGAGCGGATCGCCGAGGCCTGGTTGGCGACGGCGGCCGGCCGGGCGGCCGACCAACGTGATCGGCTCGAAGCGCAGCGCTTCCTGGATAATTCGGTGCTCGGTGCCGAAGGTGCGCAGGGCATCGGCCGCAAGGCCAGGCCCGCGGCGAATGCGCTGACCAAGCTGAAATGGTTCGCGCCCTTCGGTTTCGGCATGGCGGGCAAATTCGTCAACCGGTCGCTGGCCCAGGTCAGCCGGTATCTGTCCGAAGAGGCGGTGCGCGAGCACGCGCAGCGGCAGGTGCTCGATCTGATCGGTCCGCAGACCAGCTTGGTCATCGGTCACTCGCTCGGTTCGGTCGTCGCCTACGAGGCGCTGCATCGCACCCAGCGGCCCGTCGCGCTGATCACCCTCGGTTCGCCGCTGGCGCTGCAGTCCATCATCTATCCGCTGCTGCGACCGCAGCCGCCCACCGTCCCCGCCGCGCTCACCCGCTGGGAGAATTTGGCCGACCGCGACGATATCGTCGCGGCACATCTGGACCTCGCACCGTATTTCCCGCCCGCTCCCGGTCGCGACGTGGTGCCGACAACACATCCCGAACTCGACAATGGTTCGAGTCCGCACGATGCGGCGCACTATCTGACCAAGAAATCGGTCGGGCGCATCATCGCCGAGTCCCTCTCGTAACCAGAGGAATCCCCGATCGCGCGTACGCTGACAACTCTGGCACCGAGTGCGAGGAGTTCACCGCGATGACCGACCCCGTGCAAGGTTTGACGGGTACGCTCACCTCGCCGATCCGGGGCGCCGGAATGCTCGGCGAAGTATTGGTTGCGATTCGCGGGGGCACGGAGATATACATCGCGCGGGCGGCCGAGCCGATCTCGGCAGGGGAATCTGTCCTGGTCATCGCGGTACATCCGGGGCGCATCGTCGACGTGGTGCCCTGGATTCCGCTGGAGCCCGCGCAGACCGAGCAAATGTGACATCGCGACCGCGATCTACGAAGTACGAAACTGGGAGGCACTGTGCTGGGTTATCACGTTCCGGATCCTGACGAGGCAATGCTGGTCAGCGGCGGCACGAGCAAGGACAACGCACCATTCGGCGTGGTCATCGGGCGCGGCAAATGGGTGATGCCGTTCTTCCGCAAGGTGAGCTATCTGTCGCTGGCGATGTTCGAAGCCGAGATCAAGGAGCGGTGCGTCACCAAACAGGCCATCCAGCTCGAGGTGCGCGCGGTGATCGCGTTCAAGGTGGCAAATGACACCCAGTCGATTGTCAATGCGGCGCAACGCTTCCTGTCCGAACAGGAGCGGGAGATGTCGGTACTGACCGGACGCATCTTCTCCGGACATCTACGCTCGATCGTCGGCTCGATGACGGTCGAGGAGATCATCCGCGAGCGCCAGCGGCTGGCCGACGAGGTGCTGGTCGCCTCCAAGGTGGAGATGAGCAATATCGGCCTGTGGGTCGATTCGTTCCAAATCCAGTCCATCGATGACGGCAATCTCGGGTACATCACCGCACTCGCCGCACCGCACAACGCGGCGGTGCAGCGCGATGCGCAGATCGCACAATCGCAGGCCGCCCAGCACGCCGCCGAGGCCGAACAGGAATCGCTGCGACGGCAGGCCGAATATCAGCGCGAGACCGCCATTCTCCGGGCCCAATATCAGCAGGATATCGACAAGGCCAATGCCGAAGCGGCGCAGGCCGGTCCGCTCGCCGAGGCCATGGCACTGCAGGAAGTGCTCAGCGCACAGGCCGAGCAGGCCCGCAAGGAAGCCGAACTGCGCGAGCAACAACTGCAGGCCGAAGTCGTGAAACCCGCTCTGGCCGAAGCGGAACGGGTGCGTATCCTGGCCGAGGCCGAGGCGGCCCGGACCCGGATCCAGGCCGAGGCGGCGGCCTCCAACAACCGGATCGCCTTGGACCAGTTGTTGATCGAGCAGCTGCCCGAAATCGTCAAGCAGGCGTCCAACGGGCTGGCAAACGCCAACTTGACGGTGCTGAACGGACCGGACGGTGTCGGCGAATTGGTCAACGGAATGGTCGGTCAGGGTCTCACTGTATTCAACTCGTTACAAAAAGCGCTTTCATCCAACGACGGGGAAAATGCGGGCTAAAGTTGGCCGGGTAGAGACGGCGCGAGGAGCGGGTGTTGGTGTCCATCGGGAAATTGGTGTCGTTCGACAGTTCGCGGGGATTCGGGTTCATTCGGCCCGATGATGGTGGCCCGGATGTGTTCGTTCATGTGAACGACATCGGACTGGACGAGGACGAGCTCCGCCAGGGCCGGGTGTTCGAATTCGATGTGACCGAGGGTGATCGCGGGCCCAAGGCGGTCAACCTCGCCGTGGTCGGGGGCCAGCCGACCCCACCCGCTGCTCGGCACAAGAAGGACAGATCCGGATCCGGCCAGCTCACCGCCACCGAACACAAACGCCTGATCACCGAGCTACTACTGGATGCGAGCCCCGCCCTCACCGCCGGTGAGATCCTCACCATCCGCGACCGCCTCACCGCCTTCGCCGATCAACACGGTTGGCTCGACTAGCCGCGCGCACCGCACGCCGAGTCCCGAGCGCCACGTCCGACGCCCGGTCAATCGAAGTGCACGACCTTGTCGGACCAGCGACTTACGATCGAGCTCGAGCCCGCACCGATGAATCCGCGTCGCCCGCGACGTCGATACGGGTGGGGAACGAACCGAGGAGGATCGCGTGGACCTACCGGTCATGCCACCAGTGCGGCCGATGCTGGCGAAAACGGCGCCGTCCGTGCCGCGAGAGCCGGGCCTGAGTTATGAACCGAAATGGGATGGTTTTCGCTGCGTGGTCTTCCGGGACGGCGATGAGGTCGAACTCGGTTCACGCAACGACCGGCCGCTGACCCGCTATTTTCCGGAGGTCGCCGAACTGCTGAAGGCGGCGCTGCCGGATAAATGCGTGGTGGACGGCGAAATCGTGGTGGTCACCGATGAGGGGCTCGATTTCGATACCCTGCAGAACCGGCTGCACCCGGCGGCCTCGCGCGTCAACAAACTGGCCAAGGAAACGCCGGCCAGCTTCGTCGCCTTCGATCTGCTCGCCCTCGGCGACAAGGATCTGACCGGCGAACCGTTCGCCGAACGCAGGCGGCTGCTCGAGACCATTCTCGACACCGAACTCGCCCGGGTGCATCTGACCCCGATCACCCAGGATCCCGATATCGCCGAGGACTGGTTCACCCGCTTCGAGGGCGCCGGTTTCGACGGCGTCATGGTCAAGGCCGACGATCTGGCGTATCTGCAGGACAAGCGGGTGATGCTCAAGGTCAAGCACGAGCGCACCGCGGACTGTGTGGTGGCCGGTTTCCGCTGGCACAAGGATGGCGAGGGTATCGGATCGCTGCTGCTCGGACTATTCGACGACGAGGGCAATCTGCACCACGTCGGGGTGGCGAGCAGTTTCACGGCGGCCAGGCGCAAGTCACTGGTGGAAGAGCTGAAACCTTTGCGGGACAACGCATTGGCGAACCATCCGTGGCGCGAATGGGCGGATGCGGCCGCGCAGGCCAAGGCCGACGGCAAAATGCCCGGCGGGGTGAGCCGCTGGACCGGCGGCAAGGATCTGTCCTGGGAGGCCCTGCGTCCGGAATTGATCGCCGAGGTTCGCTACGAACATGTGCAGTCCGGCCGATTGCGCCACGGCGGCAGGCTGGTTCGCTTCCGCTCCGACCGCACCCCCGAATCGTGTACCTACGCCCAGCTCGACGAGGTCGCTCCGGCCGAATTGAGTGCCATTTTCAGCGAAGCCCGGGGGCAGTGATGGGTGAATCGATCGATATCGAGGTGGACGGCAGATCCGTCGCCATCAGCAATCCCGACAAGGTCTATTTCACCAAACGCGGTGAGACGAAACTCGATCTCGTCCGGTACTACCAGGCCGTTGCCGAGCCGTTTCTGAAAGTGGTCCGCGATCGGCCGTTACTGTTGGAGCGGTATCCCGATGGGGCCTCGGGTAAATCGTGGTTTCAGAAACGGGTGCCGAAATCCGCGCCGGACTGGCTGCACACCGTCGAGGTCGCCACACCCAATGGCACCACCAGCGACGCCTTGGTGGCCCACGATCTCGCGCACATTCTGTGGGCGGTCAATCAGGGATGCCTCGGCTTCCATATCTGGCCGAATCACGTCGGCGATCTGAATATCGCCGATGAGCTGCGCATCGATCTGGATCCCTCCCCCGGCATCACCTTCGACGATCTCAAATACGCCGCGGTGCTCACCCGTGAGCTGTTCACCGAACTCGGCATCGATTCCCGGATCAAGACCTCCGGCTCGCGTGGACTACACATTTACGTTGCGCTGGAACCGAAATGGGACGGCTATCAGGTGCGCGCCGCCGCGGTCGCGCTGGCCAGGGAGTTGGAGCGGCGGCATCCGGACCGGATCACGGCGCAGTGGTGGAAGGAGGAGCGCGGCACCCGCGTTTTCATCGACTTCAACCAGAATGCCCCGCACAAAACGGTTTTCGGTGCGTGGTGTGTGCGACCGAAGGTCGGTGCGCAGGTGTCCACCCCGATAGCCTGGTCCGATCTGGACACCGTTGTCCCCGAGGAGTTGACCATAGCCACCGTGCCCGCGCGGCTGGCCGAATTCGGCGACCCGTGGGCGGACCGCCCGGCGCAATCCATCGAGCCGCTGCTGAAGATGTCGGAGCGGGATATGGCCTCGGGGCTCATGGATGCGCCATGGCCGCCGCAATATCCAAAGATGCCCAATGAGCCGCCACGGGTGCAACCCAGCCGGGCCAAGAAGGCGGATACGGAGGGCTAGTTACCGAAAGGCTATTCGGTCCAGAGCACCCACACCTTGCTCTCACAGGTGAGTGCGCGCCCGTCCGCCGTACGGGCACTCTTGGTCGATCCATCGCATTTGGCTCCGGCCTCCGCGACGGTACCGCCGATGGTGTACGGACCGTTCCATTGGTAGACGCCGCCGCTGGCCAGGCACAGCAGGGTCGAGCCGTCCGCCCCGGTGCCGATGCGGCCCGGCTCGGTGCACACCGTGCCCTTCTTCGGAGTCGCCGTCGACGGGGCAGTCGTCGTGACCGGGGGTGCGACCACGGTCGGCGCCACCGTGGGCTGCGGGACGGCGGTCTGGGCGATGGTCGAGGGCAGCGCGACACTGGACACGGTAGGAGTACGGTTCACCCCGGCCAGCGCATCGGAGAAGTTGCTGCCGGACAGCACGACATATCCCGCGATGCCGACTACCTCCACCACACCCAGCAGCAGCGCGCACACCGCCATCGTCTTGCCGCGCGGATGGCTGAAGGCGATGAACCCGAAGACGATCGCGACCGGGAACAGGCCGAGCAGGGCGGCAACCAGCGCGACGATCGCGTACGGATTGACAATGGGCGGAACCTCGACCCGTAGTCGACCGGCGCGGCGACTCCGGTTCGGCGGCTCGGTCTCGGGCCAGCGCTCGGTGGGATCCGGGTCCGGCCATCGGCCGACCGGTCCCATCTCCTGCTCGTACTCCTCCGCCTGCGCCTCCGGCCAGCGCTCGCGCTCACGGTTATCCGTCCGTGCCATTCAGGTCCCTCTTCCACACCACCAAACCGCGCAGGAACCACGAACTGCCCGGACCCGCCCCGATACCGACAAAGGATAGGGGCCATTGGCCGCAGCATCATCCGAAACGGCCCATCAATCGTCATCAAACCGTAATCGCGAATGCCGCCATGTCAAACCGGACTGTACTTCCAGTCGGCAGGTTGGATTCGATAAGGCCCGCCCTTCAGCCGGAGTAACAAACCGGCAAACACCACTCGCGGACGGCGAAAATGAGGTGGATCCTGGGTACAGCGAGTGACCTGCGGTGACTTTCAGTTCAGGAGGATCCATGCGCCGCAAAACGGATTCGAACGAAGACCGAACCCGGCCGTGGCATTCCCACGCGGGCGATCTACTCGGTGACGATTACAACGTTCCCGGCATCATTCTGTGTGCGCTCGGTGTCGTCGCCATGGCGTGCACGCTCACCGCGGCCGGTTACGGCTTCACCGGATGGATGCAGATCGGCGCGATAGCGACGGCGGCTTTGTGGATCACGGGCATCGGCGCGTTGCTGGTGGAACATCACCGGGAGGAAGTCATCGAGTTGAAATACGGACGGCACGGGCACGCGCCGGGACATAGGCGGCCGGTGCGCTACAGCGGTACGCAGGAGCGCAGGATCGCGGTGCGTCGAACCAAGTCCGAGTTGACGAGTAAGCCGTAGCGACCGCTCGCGGGTCGCTCGAGCAGCACCGGATACCGAAGGTGGATCGGGTCAGCGCCCGCGGTCCACCTTCGGCATTGTTTCGGTCATCAGCGTCATCAGCATGTCCGCGAGTAAGACGTGTACCTGTTCGCGGGTGAGCGTGCCGCGGGTGATCCATTCCCGGCCCGCCACCTTCACCAGACCACCGAACGCGCGGACCATGGCGCGCAATTCGGCACTGTGCGCCGATTCCGCGCGCCCGACCATCAGCAGCATGCGCTCGGCGGCCGCGTCGTCGGCCTGGTCCAGGATGTGCTGTACCTCCGGATCGTCGCCGACCCCCTCATGGCTGGTCACCTTGACCCAGGTGCTGCCGTGTTCGGAGATCACATCCAACAACCAGTGCACGCTCGCGTCTACGCGCTCGCGATCGGTACCGGTCGGCGTGACCATATCGTCGAGGCGCGGCAGGGTGACCATCCGGCGCACCACCGCGAGATACAGGTCGCGCTTATTGCCGAAGTAGTGGTTGATCAGACCGCGCGCGACCCCGGCGCGTTGCGCCAGTTCCGCGGTGGATACCGCCGCATACGGCCGTTCGCCGAACATATCGATCGCACATTCGAGGATCTGCGCGCGACGTTCGTCCGGCTCCAGCCTCCGTCTGCGCGGCTGCGCCGCGGTGTTCCGCAAGCGATCGCTGGCGGCGACCTCAGAGTGACCTGGCAATGAGATCCTTCATCACCTCGTTGCTGCCCGCGAGGATGCGCAGTACGCGGGCACCGGTGTACAGCTCGGAAATCGGATACTCCGTCATGTAGCCGTAGCCGCCGAACAGTTGCAGGCAGCGATCGACCACAATACCGAGTTGATCGGTGAGCCAGTACTTCGACATCGCAGCCGTGGGAATATCGAGTTCGCCGCGCAGATGCTTCACGATGCAGTCGTCCAGAAAGATCCGGCTCACCTTGGCGATGGTGGCGCATTCGGCCATCTCGAATTTGGTGTTCTGCATCGCGAACAGCGGCTTGCCGAAGGCCTCGCGTCCCTTGGTGTAGTCGACGGTCAGCCGCACGGCCTGCTCCATCATGGCGACCGCGATGATGCCGGTCACCAGTCGCTCCTGGGCCAGCAGCTGCATCATCTGGTAGAAGCCCTGGCCTTCGGCCTCGCCGAGAAGGTTCGAGACCGGCACGCGCAACCCGTCGAAGAACAGCTCGGCGGTGTCCTGGGCCTTGCCGCCGATCTTGTTGAGGATGCGGCCGCGCTTGAAGCCGGGGGTGTCGTCGCTGACCTCGGCGAAGATCAGGGAGACGCCCGCCGCACCCTTGGTTGGGTCGGTCTTGGCGGCAATGATGATGCCGTCGCAGAGCCAGCCGTTGGTAATGAAGATCTTCGAGCCGGTGATGACGTATTCGTCGCCCTCGCGGACCGCACGGGTCTTGATGTTCTGCAGATCCGAGCCGGTCCCCGGTTCGGTCATGCCGATGGACAGCACCATTTCGCCGGTCGCGGCCTTGGGCAGCACCCGCTGCTTGAGGTCCTCGGTGCCGAAGTGGTGGATATAGGGTGCGATGATCGAGCTGTGCACGGGCATGCCGAGCGAGCCGTCACCCGCGAAAGCCTGCTCCTCGATGATGGCGGCCTCGTGCGCGAAAGTGCCGCCACCGCCACCGTATTCGGCCGGGATGGCGGTGCACAGCAGGCCGAGTTCACCGGCCCGGTTGTACAGCGCGCGGTCGGGATGCCCCTGCGCGACGAACTTCTCCTCATGCGGGACGACCTCCTTCTCGAAGAAGGTCCTCGCTAGTTCCCGGACCGCCTCGACCTCGTCATCACTCCATGCGGCGCGTGCCATCGCAGAAATCCTTTGTTCGTGCGCGCAGGCCGGCTCGCCCGCGTCTCGTCATCAGATTCGCGCACTATTGGCATGATGTCAACAAAGCGGGCACGCAGCAGATCCAGGTGGGGTCACGAGGACGGAATGCGGATCAGCCGGTCGGCCGTTGCGCCTGGTTGACGGCCGCGAGCGAGGTGAAGATCGGGTTATCCGGATCGGCCGAGATGCCCTGCCGACGCAGGAATCCGTCGATCAGACCCCAGACGAATTCGGTGGACTGCTCGACGAATTCGGCCGTATCACCGGGACGCCCGGAATCGGCTTCGCCGAGCCACAGGTCGGTGACCGCGACGACGACACCGACGACCGCGCGGGCCAGATAGTCGATGCCGGTGGCATCGATCGGGATGGATTCGGCGACTTCGCGCGCCTGCCTGGCGAATCGGCCCGCGGCGGCGCGGCCGAGATCCAATTGCAGTACCGAACCGTCCGCCTGCTGGGTGACGTGGGCCTGGCCGAGAAACCGAAAGACGTTGGGGTGCTGGAGGATACTGTCGGCATAGCCGGTGAGCACGCGCCGCAGCGCGACCCGCGGCGGTTGCAGCATGAGTGTCAGATCATTGCCCGCGGCGGCCCCGGCCGCTTTCGCCATCCGATTGCCGATCTCGGTGTACAGGTCGGCCTTATCGGCGAACTGACGGTACAGGCGCGGCTTGGTGATCCTGGCCTCGCGGGCGATGTCATCCATACTCGGGTGCGGACCGTCCCGGTCGATCACCCGAATGGCCGCGTCGACGATCTCCTCGCGGGTGATCTTCCGCGGCGCGGATCTGTCCGAACGAGCCATGGTTCCGGAGCATACACGTACCGGCGGTACGCAATCTCGATCCGCGCAAACCCCTGGTCGACGGCGCGGTACGGGTGACCTACCTCATATTCGAGGCAGGTTTCGCCCCATTGCTCCAGGTGCATTCGTACTGTCAGTATCGGGTCACGTACCGGCGGTACCCAGGCAGCACTCAGCGCATCGATCGAGGCAAGCAGATGACCGAACAGCTCGACTCCCCCGACCCGACCGGCGCCCGGCGGCCACACCGACAGTCGACCGTGGACGGCGCACACGGTGCACTGGCCGTCTTCGAATGGGGTGCGGTCGACGCCGAACCCCTGGTACTGGTGCACGGACTGTCCGATACGCACCTGGTGTGGTCGGCGGTGGCGGCGCTGCTCGCCGACGGATTCCGGGTCATCGCCTATGACGTGCGCGGGCATGGTCGATCGGCGAAACCCGGTGCGCCGCAGGACTATCGACTCGATGCGCTGGCCGAGGACTTCTTCGGGCTGATCGATGCGGTCAGCCCGAAGCGGGCGGTGCACGTCTGCGGGCACGGCTGGGGCGCGGTGCAGGCCTGGGAGGCGGTCTGCGATCCGCGCGCCAATACCCGTATCGCCTCGTTCACCGCGGTCGCCGGTCCGAATCTCGATCACGTTGGCCTGACACTGCGCGAGTTGGCGGCACAACCGCGGCGGGCGCTGCGACTGATCGCCGATCCGAAGTTCTGGCGACACGGGGCCGGATCGGCCCAGACCGCGGCGCAGCGGATCGCTTATCCGCCGCGAGTGCGCACCTGGTTGATCGACCAACTCGGCGGCATCGCCCGTGTGTACGCTCCCCTCGCCCCGACCTGGCGCGCGGATCTGGCCGCGGGCGCGCGGATCGCTGCGGCCAATCTCCCGCACCGTCTCCTGTGGCCGCGCGAACGCAGCACCGCAGTACCGGTACAACTGGTCGTCGACACCACCGATGTACTCGTACCGCCGTTCCTGTACTACGGCAGCGCGCGCTGGGTGGACCGGCTGTGGCGCTGCCCGATTCCGGCCGATCACTGGCTGCCGGTGACCGAACCGCTGCTGGTGGCCGAGGCCATCGCCAATTTCGTCGAGGATCTGCGCGCCGCGCATACCAGCATTCCGCACCAGTGAAACCGAAGTCCATTAGCGGAGAGCAATATTCATACTCGACGCAGCCAGCACACCCACCGATGGTGGTCGGTCTGGATGGCCGGGCAAATGAACGAGATGGTACTTTGCGCGCATGACCGGACCGGGGGAACAGCAGAATCAGCCCAACGACGCCTGGTGGGCGCAGGAGCAGCAGCCGCCACAGGCACCGCAGTATTCACAGTCGGATCCGACCATGGTCGGGCAGCCCGGTTTGCAACTGCCACCGCAGCCCGCGGCTCCGGCTGCGGGGCAACAGCCCGGCGCCGCCCAGCAGCAGCCCGCTGATCCGACACTGCTGCGGCAGCCGTTCGATCAGCCGGGGGCCGCGCCCGTCGGATATCAATCCGGTACGGGCTATCAGCAGCCGGGATATCACCAATCGTCCCCCGGATATCCGCAGCCGGGATTCCAGCAGGCGCCGGGCACACCCGGATTCCCACAAGCCGCACCAGGTTTCCAGCAGCCCGCCCCCGCATTCCCGCAGAGCGCACCAGGATTCCAACATCCCGGTGCCGGATTCCAGCAGTCCGCAGCGGGATTCCAGCCGGCGCCGGGATTCCCGCAGCAGACACCCGGATACCCGCAGCAACAGCCACCCAAATCCGGTGGTAAAGGCTGGCTTTGGGCGCTCGGCGCGATCGTGCTCACCTCCGCGGTCTGGGCGGTCGCCATGTTCGCGATCGGCGCCTTCGACGCGGGCAAGGCCGATATCAGCAAGGACGCCGACCTGCGCGGCTACAAATACGTCGCCAATCTCTGCGATATCACCGACACCTCGCCCTACACCAGCACTGGCTTCACGCTGTCGAAGTCCGATTCTTCGGGCAAGACCTACCCGCAGCACGACGGCTCCCAGCACGCGGCGGTCGATTCGATGGGCTGCGATGTTCGCTTCACCCCATCCGGGTCGAGTGAGAAATACGACTACGCCGCGATCTACACCAGCGCGCAGGTACACAAGCAGTCCAACCCCGGGCCGGAATTCACCGCGTCGTACGAGACCTGGACGCAGAGCGAGTACGGCAAGGACTCGAAGGTCGACAAGATCTCCGGCCTCGGTGACGAGGCGTATGTGATCACCGGCAAGCACAAGTCCGACGATCCGACCGCCGATGTCTCCCTGGCCGTGCGCGACGGCTGGGTCACCTACCACATCAGCTGGTCACAGTATTCGTCGAGCACCTCGAAGTCCTCGGGCAAAATCCTCAGTGCCGCCGAGGCCACCGAACTGCTGAAGAAGACGGCGAACTCGACACTGAGCAAGCTGCGCAAATAGCTGACGTCCGGTCGGTGCGGGACCGCCGTGCCGACCGGTCGAAACCGCGAATGCGACAATGGGTGGGTCAACCCCCCGTTCACAAAGGACACATCCGCATTCCGATGGCCGAGTACACCGCGTCGACGTCTACCGAACCAGCGCCGAGCGGCACCGCCATCGACCCCGATGAGCTGGCGATCTGCCTGCGGGTGCTGGAACAGGCCGGGCAGTTGGACAAGGCCGATCCGGATTCGATCACGGTGCAACGCGCCGTCGGCCATATGTTCAAAAAGCTCAAGCAGCGCCGTCGGACCGAAGCCAGGGATGCGGTCGCCGAGGCCGACCGCGCGGTGGTCGCGGCCACGGCGACCGGATCACCGAACCGGATCGATGACGAGACCGCGGGCATTCCGCTGACCTCGAACGCCGTGGGCGCGAGTGCGGGCACCCTGGTCCGGCCGCGGCCCTGCTATATCTGCAAACAGCGCTACACCCGGGTCGACGCGTTCTACCACCAGCTGTGCCCGGACTGCGCGGCAAGCAGCCACGCAAAACGGGACGCCCGTACCGATCTCACCGGGCGACGCGCCCTGCTCACCGGCGGTCGCGCCAAGATCGGGATGTACATCGCG
This sequence comes from Nocardia sp. CA-119907, assembly GCF_050955995.1. Taxonomy (NCBI): domain Bacteria; kingdom Bacillati; phylum Actinomycetota; class Actinomycetes; order Mycobacteriales; family Nocardiaceae; genus Nocardia; species Nocardia sp. CA-119907. The sequence goes on along the minus strand of NZ_CP192091.1, from coordinate 3,629,551 downwards.
TTGCGGCTGCTGCGCGATGGTGCGCACACCACCATCACCACCCGCTTCCCCAACGATGCCATCCGCCGCTTCGCCGCCATGGACGACAGCGCTGACTGGCTGCACCGACTGCGCATCGTCGGCATCGATCTCCGGGATCCGGCCCAGGTCGTCGCGCTCGCCGACGATGTCGCGGCGCAGGGTCCGCTGGACATTCTGATCAACAATGCCGCCCAGACCGTGCGCCGCTCCCCCGGTGCCTACAGCGCACTGGTCGATGCCGAATCCGGGCCGCTGCCCGCTGGCGCGCTACCGGATGTGGTCACCTTCGGCAAGACCATGCAGGCGCATCCCACCGCACTCACCGCCTCCCTGACGCCGACGCTGTCCTCCGCCGATGTCGCCGAACTGGCACTGGTCGCGGGATCGGCCACGCCGGAACGCATTTCGCGCGGCATCGCGATCGACGCCGGTGGTCTGGTGCCGGATCTGGCGCATACCAACAGCTGGGTGCAGACCGTCGGCGAGGTGCATCCGACCGAACTGCTCGAGGTCCAGCTGTGCAATTCGGTGGCACCGTTCATCCTGGTCTCCCGGCTGCGCCCGGCCATGGCGGCCGCCGCGGCCCGCCGCAAGTACGTCGTGAACGTCTCGGCCATGGAGGGCCAGTTCTCCCGCGCGTACAAGGGCGCGGGCCATCCGCACACCAATATGGCCAAGGCCGCGCTGAATATGCTCACCCGCACCAGCGCCCGGGAGATGTTCGAAGAGGACGCCATCCTCATGACCGCCGTGGACACCGGCTGGATCACCGACGAACGCCCGCACTACACCAAGATCCGCCTCGCCGAAGAGGGCTTCCACGCTCCCCTCGACCTGGTCGACGGCGCGGCCCGCGTCTACGACCCGATCGTCCAGGGCGAAACCGGCAACGATCTCTACGGCTGCTTCCTCAAGGACTATCAACCCTCGCCCTGGTGATCAGGTCCTCGGCATACGATCGACCCAGCGCACGCCCGAGCCGCGATATCGCGCGGATTGCGGGACTACGCTGGGCATATGCTGTATCGGCTGCTGGCCGATGCCACCGCCGCGGTGCATTTCGCGTTCGTGGCGTATGTGGTGGTCGGTGGGTTCATGGCGTGGCGCTGGCCGCGCACCATCTGGCTGCATCTGCTCGCGTTCGGGTGGGGGTTCAGCACAATTCTGTTCGGATTCGTCTGTCCGCTCACGAATTTGGAGAATTGGGCGCGGCATCAGGCGGGTGTGGCCGGACTCCCGCCGAGCGGTTTCATCGACCACTACCTGACCGGGGTGATCTATCCGGAAAACGCCTTGGGGCTGGTGCGCGCGTTGGTCGCGGTGTGCGTGGTGGTGTCCTGGGTCGGCTACGTCTGGAGGGTGCGGGCGATGAGATCGGCGACCTCGGAGACCTTGTCGTCCAAGTAGAAGTGGCCACCGGGGAAGACGGTGTGCGCGAAGGAGCCGCGGGTGTACTCGCGCCAGTCTCGGGCCTGCTCCGGTGTCATGGTCGGATCGTCGGTACTGACCAGGGCCGAGACATCGCAGCTCAGTGCGGCACCCTCGCGGTAGCGGTAGGTCTCGATGGCCTGGTAGTCGCTGCGCACGGCGGGCAGCACCAGTTCGGCGAGGCTCGGTTCCTCGCGCAGGATCCGGACCGACGCGGGATCGGTTGCCAGGCGCTCCAGATCGCCGATCAGATCGTCATCGGAGCCCAGATGCAGGCGACCAGGCTCGACGAAAGTCGGTGCGGGACGGCCGGATACGAACAGCGTCGTCAAGGGTTGTCCCTTGCGCTCGAGGCGGCGCGCGGCTTCGAAGGCCACGGTCGCGCCCATGCTGTGACCGAACAGCGAAAGTTGCTGCACCGGGCCCTGGTCCAGCACCTGCTCCACGATCCGGTCGACGAGGGTATCCATATCGTCGATGGCGGGCTCACCGAGCCGGTCCTGCCGACCCGGATACTGCACGGCCACGACGGCGATACCGTCGTCGAGCCGTTCGGCCAGTGCGCGATACGCGGTGACCGAACCACCGCCCGGCGGGAAGCACAGCAGCTGGCGGCGCGGCGCGGGATGCGCGCGCAGCACTCGCAGCCAGTCCGTCGCGACAATGGCCTTGCCCACGTCGATCTCCCTCTCCGTCGAAAGATTCGTCACTGTGCCCCGACCCCGATATCGGTATGCGGCCCGCGGCGTTTCAGCCGAGATATGTTCCGTACCAATCCAGGACCCGTCGCCAGGCCTCGGCCGCAGCGGTCGGGTTGTAGCGAGGGCCGGTGTCGTTGAAGAAGGCGTGGTCCGCGTTCGGGGCAACGTAGATCTCATGGGTGAGGCCAGCGCGGTCGAGCGCCGCTTCCGCGGTGGGTCGCGAGGCGATCACCCGTTCGTCCTTGGCGGCGTAGATGCCGAGCACCGCGGCTTTCGCGCCGGACAGGTCCCCATTCTCCGGGAAGGGTCCGTAGAACGGTGTTGCCGCGGCGAGTTGCGGGGTACCCGCGGCCAGCAGCAGCCAGACCAGACCGCCGCCGAAACAGAACCCGGTGGCGCCGAGCTTCTTTCCCGGCACCCGGCGCTCCAATTCGGCGATTCCGGCCTGCAGATCAGCGGTGAACTGCTCCGGCGCGATCTTGCCGAGTTCGGCGGTGGCCGCCGCCGGATCCTTGAAGGCGGCGGTGCCGCCCAGTTCGGAGAGCAGATCCACGGCCAGTGCGGAGTATCCGGCACCCGCGAAACGTCCTGTCACCGAGCGGATATGGTCGGTCAGGCCCTTGTTCTCATGGATGACCAGCACACTTCCGCGCGGCTGCGCGGCGGCCGCCCATGCGGCCTGTAGCTGACGCCCGCCGGGTCCGGGAAAGGTGATCGCGGTGGCCGCGACCGCGCCGTTCACCCCCGGCGGGGGCGAGGATTCCGCGGGTGTCGAGCCCGTCGACCTGGAGTTCGCCTGATCGCCACTGTTCGAGCAGGCGGCGAGCAGCGCGACCGCCGCGGTGGCGCCGACCCCGAGCAGCCCTAGTCGGCGCAGTGCTTCGCGGCGGCCGATCAATCCGTCGGCGTGATCGGTGGCAATCTCTTCGGCTATGTAACGCTGCAGCGGCGTCATGGCCCCGACCCTACTACTGCCGTGCAACAACTACTCTCGGTCTCGTGATTGCGCACGAACAGCTGGTCCGTGACTACGAAGCCGGAATCGGTGTCCCGGCCTCCGACACCACCCCCTCCGCCGACCCGGGCGGCTGTTTGGCTGCGACGCTGCCGGTTTGGGCGCTGGCCGCCGGATCGGTGGCCGCGGTGACGGCGGCGGCCAACCGCATACGCGACGTACACCACCTGAATCCGGTGGCGCACCGGCTCGATCCGGACCGGATCACCGCCGCCTTCTCCAGTGAGCGTGTGCTGCGCATCGGCGGTGCGCCCGCGTCGGTATTCGCCGACCTATCCGGATTCTTCCCGACCTTCGACGGCTGGGTCCGCACCCACGCCAACTACCCGCATCATCGCGCGCGACTACTCGCCGCGCTCGGACTTCCCGATGACGCGCCCGTCGATCTGGCGGTCGCCCAGATGGCGATGAGCCGCGCCGGCGATGTCGAGGAACTCGCCGCCGCGCACGGCGCGATCGCGGTACAGGTGCGCACCGAAGCGGAGTGGGCGGCCACTCCGCAAGGCCAAGCCGCCGCATCGGGTCCGCTGGTGGCGATCGATACCCGGATCGATCGGGGCGAGATCGGCTTGCCGATCGGCGCATCGCCGCTACAGCCATTGCGTGGTGTCCGGGTGCTCGATCTGACCCGCGTTATCGCCGGACCGGTGGCGACCAGAACGCTGGCACTGCTCGGTGCCGATGTGCTGCGGATCGACCCGCCGCGACTACCCGAAATCCCCTGGCAGTACCACGACACCTGCCAGGGCAAGCGCTCGGCGCTGCTCGATCTGCGCGCGCAGCTACCGGTGGTCAATGACCTGCTCGCCGCCGCCGATGTGCTGATCACCGGATATCGGCCCGGCGCGCTGGAACATGCCGGACTGACCGCCGCCCGTCGTCCCGGCCTGGTGCACGGGCGGATATCGGCGTGGGGCGAATCCGGCCCCTGGGGTCGGCGCCGCGGATTCGACAGCATTGTGCAGGCCGCGGCCGGTATCTCGATCATCGAAGGCGCACCCGCGGTGCCGGGGGCGCTGCCCGCGCAGGCACTCGACCACGCCTCGGGCTATCTGCTCGCCGCCGGTGTGATCGACGCGCTCGTCGCCCGCGCCCACGACGGCATCGGACGCGATGTCCGAGTGGCGTTGGCGCGCACCGCATCCTGGCTGCTCGACGCGTCGGACCGCACCCCACGGCATCCGCAGGCCGCGGCGCCGAATCCGATGGCGGCGGTCACGCACGGCAATATCATCACCGCTGCGCCGGTACTCGCCGAATATCCGGACTACGCCTGGCCCGCACCGCGGTACGGCGCGGACCGGCCCGCTTGGCCCTTGCCAACGCGGTAGCCCCCGCGCGGACCTGCTCCTGGGCCGCGGGTTCTGCTCGCGACGCGCGGCATTCCTTGACGGCGTGCACGTCACCGCGACCATTGTCGGTCTTGCTGCACTGGCACTTTCGGTGATCGCGGTGCTGCGGCTGCGGCACATCCCGGTCGGAGCGCCGTCGGATCAGTCCTGACCGGTCAGGACTCGCGAGCCAGAGCCGCGATGGCCTTGGCCAGTCGCGCGCCGTCGGGCAGATTGTTGCCACTGGTGATGGTCCGCAGGATGCCGAGCCCCTGGGTCAGTACGAAATACAGTTCGGCGATCGCCTCGGCGGTGTCCTGATCCAGATCCGGGCGGGATTCCCGCAGTGCCCGACCGAGGTCTGCGTAGGCACCGGTGAGGCTGTCGTCCATGTAGGTCTTCGACTCCGGTGTCCGCGCAACCCGGACCAGATTCTCCAGACTGGCCAGCATGCCCTCGCGGTTGTCCTCGAAGACCTGCGGCATTCCGTCCCACAACCGGGTGAACGCCGCCAGCGGCGACTGACCGGCGCCGTCGCGGATCAGCGCCTCCATCCGGTCACCGATATCGGTGCCGAGCGCCTGCGCCAGCGCCTCGGTGATCAGCCGATCCTTGGAGCCGAAGTGGTAGCCGATCGCGGCCAGGCTCACACCCGCCGCGGCGGCGATATCACGGGCGGTCGTCTTCGCCACGCCACGTTCGATGATGGCCTTACGCGCTCCCGCCAACAGGTCTTCCCGATTTCCCATGCGCTCAGCCTACACTCGGCTAAGACATTTGTACTAGACGCTCGTGCCAACTGTGTGTTAAACATTTGTCTGACACATTCGTCTGACAGATTGGCACGGACATGAGCACCACCAACACCCTCCACATCCTGATCAGTGGCGGCGGTATCGCTGGCAACGCGCTCGCGCTGCAGCTGCTGCGCGCGGGCATCCGAACCACTGTCGTCGAGCGCTCCGCCAAGCCGCGCCCCGGCGGTCAGGCCGTCGACCTGCGCGGACCGAGCCGCGAGGTCGCCGAGCGGATGGGAATCATGCCGGGCATCCGCAAGTACCAGCTCGACGAGCGCGGTATGGCCTACGTCGACGAGCACGGCCGGGAGTTCGCCCGGATGCCCGCGGACATGTTCGACGGCAAGGGGCCGGTGGCCGATATCGAGATCACCCGGGGCGATCTGAATCAGGTGCTGCTCACCGAACTCGCCAGCAGGGCAGGCGAACTCGACTACCGCTACGGCGAATGGATCGAGGCATTGCGGCAGCACGACACCGGGGTCGATGTCACCTTCGCATCGGGTCGCACCGAGTGCTTCGATCTGGTCGTCGGCGCCGACGGGGTGCATTCGGCGACCCGGCAGCTCGCCTTCGGTCCGGAGGAACGGTTCGTCACCTACCTCGGCGGGTACATGTCCTTCTTCACCATCCCGACGCCCGCCGGAACCGAGCCCGGCTGGTTCAAGATGCACACGGTGCCCAGCGCTGCGGTCGCGATTCGACCGGATGCCGATCCGGCGACCTCGAAGGCGATCATCACCGTGCGCACCGAAGCCGATCCGGCGCTGCGCCGCGACGTGGCCGCGCAGCAGCGGCTCATCCACGACGCGCTGGCCGAGGCGGGATGGCAGACGCCCGCCGTACTGGACGCGATGAGCACCACCCCGGACTTCTACTTCGACATGCTGGCCCGCGTCGATATGCCGTCGCTGTCCAACGGCCGGGTCACCCTGCTCGGCGACTCCGGCTTCTGCGGTTCCCCGATGACCGGCATGGGCACCGCGATGGCCATTGTCGGCGCGTACGTCCTGGCCGGTGAAATCGCCTCCGCCCCTGACGATCTCACGAAGGCTCTGACCCGCTACGCGGAGGTCGTCACGCCGTTCCTGGACAAGGCCAAAGAACTGCCCGGCGGTGGCATCAAGATGATGCTGCCGACCTCGCGCATCGGCACGCGAATGGCGAGGGTGACCATGCGGCTCATGACCTCGCGACTGTTCCGGCCGGTAATGATGAAGATGATGACCGACACCGACGACTACGTGCTGCCCTCCTACTGAGCCTCGCGGCGAGGCGGCGGTAGCGGCTCGCTAGGCTCGACTGGTGCGGCAAAAGATCATTATGGACGTCGATACCGGCATCGATGATTCACTCGCGCTGCTATATCTGCTCGCCTCCCCGGAGGCCGAGATCGCGGGAATCGCCGCCACCGCGGGCAATGTGCCCGCGCCACAGGTGGCGGCGAACAATCTCGCCTGGCTCGATGTGTGCCGGGCACCCGATATCGAGGTCGCGCTCGGTGCCGCGACACCGCTCGCGATCCCATTGCGCACCACCGAGGACACGCACGGTCCACAGGGCGTCGGTTATGCGGAATTGCCGGAGTCCGCTCGTTCGCTCTCGGCCCGGTCCGCGGCGCAGATGTGGGTCGATCGTGTGCGTGCGGCACCCGGCGAGATCATCGGGCTCTGCACCGGACCGCTGACCAATCTCGCACTCGCCCTTCGGCTCGAACCGCGACTGCCACTGCTGCTGCGGCGGCTGGTGATCATGGGCGGGGCCTTCAACCATCCCGGCAATACCACCCCGACCAACGAATGGAATGTGCACGTGGACCCGGAGGCGGCCAAGGAGGTCTTCGACGCCTTCTCCGCCGCCCCCGCCGATCGACGGCCCATCGTGTGCGCACTCGATATCACCGAGACCATCGAGATGCGGCCCAAACATGTGGCCCAGCTCGCCGAGCGTGCGGCCAGCCTGCCCGTCGAGATGGTTTCGGAGACCGATCCGCCGGAGGCCAGATCGGCGACGAGCAATCCCATCGTCCGCCATTTCACCGATGCGGTCCGGTTCTATTTCGATTTCCACAAACTCTACGACCAGGGCTATCTCGCGCATATGCACGACCCGTTCGCGGCGGCCGTCGCGCTGGATCCCGCACTCGCCAGCACCCGACCGGCCACGGTCGATGTCGAGCTCGCCGGCACCCTGACGCGCGCGACGACGGTGGCGGACTGGGCTGGCATGTGGGGCCGGGAACCCAACGCCGACATTGTCATAGGCACCGATCCCGATGTGTTCTTCGAGCGATTGATCACCCGGGTCGGCGACTTCGCGCGCGCGATCTATCCGGAAGGGGCGCAATGACGGGCGACGACAATACCTATCTCGCCGAGTTCCGCACCCGACTCGACCTGCCCGGAATCATCGATGTCCATACGCATTTCATGCCGGAGCAGGTAATGGCCAAGGTATGGGCGTACTTCGATTCGGCCGGTCCGCTGGTCGGCCGCGAGTGGCACATCGCCTACCGCGACGATGAACAGGTCCGATTGAAGACATTGCGCGGCTTCGGTGTTCGCGCATTCACGTCGCTGGTGTATCCGCATAAACCCGATATGGCGGCCTGGCTCAACGAATGGACCGCCGAGTTCGCTGAGCGCACCCCGGATTGCCTGCACACCGCGACGTTCTATCCCGAACATTACGCCGACAGTTACGTGGAGGCGGCCATTGAACGCGGTGCCCGGATATTCAAGGTCCACGTGCAGGTCGGCGACTTCCATCCCGGTGATCCGCTGCTGAATCCGGTGTGGGGCATGCTGGAGGATGCGCAGATACCGGTGCTGATCCACTGCGGCTCCGGTCCGGCACCCGGCGAATTCACCGGACCCGAGCCCATTGCCGGTCTGCTGCAACGGTTTCCGCGCCTGCGGCTGATCATCGCGCATATGGGTACACCCGAATACTCCGAATTCCTGGATCTGGCAGAGGAGTACCCGGGAGTGTATCTGGACACGACAATGGTGTGGACCGATTTCACCGAGGCCAACGCACCCTTCCCCACCTCCGAACACGGCAGGTTGCGCCACTTCGGTGACCGAATTATGTTCGGCAGCGACTTCCCGAATATCCCTTATTCCTACAGCCATTCGATCTACGCGCTGGAACGCCTGGATCTGGGCGACGCGTGGCTGCAACAGGTCTGCTACCGAAACGCCGCCCGCCTCTTCGGGATCCAGTAGCGCTCAGGCCCATGCGACCGTGAATCTGGTCCGGCGGTGCGCTGGCCGCTCGGCCTCATCGAGCAGCGCTACCGCGAAATCCTCCATGGAGATGGTCGAGACGCCGTCGGCGCGGATGAGCAGTTCGTCGGCGCCGACGCGGTAGTTGCCGGTGCGCTGTCCCGGTACCAGTTCGGCGGGCGGGCTCAGATACGTCCAGTCGGCGGCGGTCTCGGCGCGGCAGATGGCCAATTGATCGGCGCAGGCCTGTGCGATGGCACGCAACTCATCCGGAAAGTCCGGGCTTTCGTGCAGGGTCAGCGGATCCGCGCCGGGCACGACCAGGGTGGCCGCGCCCCCGACCACCAGCAGGCGGACGCCGGTGCGCGCCAGACCGGACAGGAGCACCGAGGTGATCGCGGGTAGTTCCTGCTCGTAACCGGGGGCGGGGCGGGTCGCGGTGATCACCAGATCTTGCCCCGCGCTGAGCGATACGACATCGTCGAGGTTCGCGGCATCTCCGGTGCGCAGCGTCGCCGCGGCGGGCACCGCACGGACCCGCCCGAGATTCCGGACCACCGCGGTGACCTCGTGCCCGCGGTCCAGCGCCTCGGCCACTACCCGACTGCCGACATCGCCCGTCGCTCCGAACACGGTGATACGCATGATGATTCGCCTTTCGTCGGGGACGGCAATTGCTTAGCTCTAAGCAACATAGCTTAGCGTTAAGCAATTCCGGATTATGAGATACCTCACCGGTGAGGTATTCGCTAGGCTGCGGACGTGACCGATCATGTCGAACGGGTGCTCGACCAATGGCGCACGCAGCGTCCCGACCTGGACGTCTCGCCGATGGCCGTACTCGGCAGGCTGACCAGACTGTCCCAGGTCGTCGGCGCGGAGCTGCGCAAAACCTTCGCCGCGCACGGGCTCGACGCCGCCTCCTTCGATGTGCTCGCCACCCTGCGCCGCAGCGATCCACCCCACCGCCTCACCCCCACCGAACTCATGCGCTCGGCCATGATCACCTCGGGCGGAGTCACCCAGCGCCTCGACCGCCTGGAGGAACGCGGCCTCATCACCCGCGCCCGCAGCGAATACGACGGGCGGGGTGTGCACGTCACGCTCACCGAAGCGGGGCGCGAACTCATCGACGCGGCACTCCCCGACCACGTCGCCACCGAGGCCCGCCTGCTCGAACCCCTGACGCCCGCGCAACGCAAGCACCTCGCATCCGCCCTGCGCACCCTGCTCGAGGCACACGGCGATTCGGTCTGACACCCAGAATCGGAGTTGCTCCAACTCGTCTTGCGGTCGAAATCGATACCACCGCAAATAAATTGCAAATCAGCGGCACTCATCCTAGATTGCCGCGCGATGACTCCGCGCACCATGATCCGTGACGCGGCCATTCTCGAATTTCGCAAACCAAGTCGGAATTGTTAACAGCCGCTATCGCTATTTGCCCGATGGTCCATCGCGCGGATTTCTAAGATTGCTGCCCGTTAACAGTGGGCATCCGAACGCAGATTTAGTGACAACGGTCACAAACGGGAGGAAAGGTATGTCCGAGTCCGAGAACAATTCACAAGCCCCCGGCGGGCCCGCTGACGGTCCACCGCAGCAGGGCGCGCCAACGGACCGGTCGACGCCGAGCCGCCGTGGTCGCCGGGCTGTTGTGATCGGTGCCGTATCACTGCTGGTATTGGGGGGTGTCGGGGCGGGGGCATACTTCCCGGTTCGGGCGCATCTGGACCGGCCGACCGCGGAGGATCACGTACGGGCAGCCGTCCGATCCGCCACGGACGCACTGCAGGACGGCGATATCGGGCGGCTGCGATCCGCTTTCTGTGCAGAGTATTCGGAGCAGCTGGCGCAATTCTCGCCCGGCCAGTTTGCCGCATTGACGCGATTGGACAACAGCAAGAATGGTAGATACACGATCGATGCGTTCGACACCGTCGAGGTTTCGGGTGATCGCGCACGCGCCACGGTATCCGGACATGTGGATCGCGGTGATATCGGCGTGCAGCACACCAGCTTTGCGCTGACCCGAATCAATGACGACTGGAAACTGTGCAAGTGGCCGGAAGACGATCCCGCGACCAAAGCCAGGCAGGAGCAGGCGGCCGCCGAACAAGCCGTACGCGATGTGGTCACGAAGTTCTACGACGCGGTCGCGGACCGCGATCGTGAGCGGCTTGTCGCGCTGAGCGACGGCCCTGTCGCACAGTCCATCGCCGGCGCATCCCCGGATCAGTTCGCGCGCACCCTGCGCAGCTGGGGCACGCTCGAATCCGTCGACGAGGTCGTGATCCGCAGCGACTCGGCCAAGGTCACGGTCACCGGCAAGGACCGCGACGGCAGATACGTCGCCGAGCTGACCCTGCAGCGGATCTTCGGCGAATGGAAGTTGTCCGACTCCGCGGAGATCAGCCGATGAGCCCGCACCCCGGCGCGGACGCACCGCCGCCGCCCACCGACCTCGCAATGCCGAAAGGATCCATCATGTCGACTCCCCCCTCGCTCACGGAGCCGCCGGCGCCGATGCCGGACGTGCCCGCGAAGCCCGTTGCACGCAAACTGAGACGCTGGGCGCTCATCGCGGTGGGCAGCATTGCTGTCGTCGCGATCGCGGGCGGCGCGGCAGGCGGAAGCTACCTGCTCACCCGCCCGACGGCGTCCGGGCCGACCGCCGAAGTGCGGGTGCGCGCCGCCGTCGACAACTACTACGCCGACTGGCAGCGCGGCGATCTGACGAAGGTCCGTGCCGACGTCACCGACGACGTGGCCAAGGCCGAATTCGACGTACAGCCGAGCGCATTCGCCGACTACGTCAAGCAGGTGACGGCACAGAACGGCCGCTTCGTGGTCAATTGGTTCGACGACGTCGAGATCGACGGCGATCGCGCACGGGTCGCCGTCACCGGCCACTCGATCGGTGGCGAGCAGGCCGATATCGGCGATGAGCACCCGCGGATCGAACTGACGCTGATCGACGGAACATGGCGGATCAGCAAACTGCCCAGCGATCCCGCCGCGGAACGCAAGCGGACCCAGCTGTCGGACGAGGCCGATGTGCAACAGACGGTCCAGGCCCTTTTCGATGCGTCGGCCAGCGGTAATCTCGCTGCCGCACAACAGATTGCGGATATCAGTGCGGAGAACTTCACGGCGCTGAAGGGATTCGCGATCCGCTCCGTCGATCGGACCGTCGTCAACGACGATTCGGCGAGTATCACGGTGACCATTCAGCGGGCCGATATGACGCACCGCGTGACCTTCCTGCTCGAGCGCATCGGCGGGCGGTGGCTGATCGTGGATTCCGCCGTGCTGAACACGGTCCAGGCCGGAGGTGTGCACCGATGAACGCACGAACCTCGCGCGGGGCTCTGCTGGCGACGCTCGTCCCGGTCACTGTGCTCGCACTGGTCGCCGGGTGCGGCCATGATCCCGCCGCACCCGCGCGCGCCGGCTACGACGCGACCAAGGTCGCGGGCCTGACGGTCGCGGACGGACCCAGCGGCCTGCGCGAGCACGTGCCGCCGCCCGCGATCACGGTGGACGGCTTCACCGGCACGCCGGCTGATCGGCTGGCGGCCGATGCGGTCGCCGATGTCGAGGACTTCTGGCGCGTCCAGTACCCCAAGATATTCGGCCGCCAATTCATTCCCGTCGACCACCACGTCTCCTACGACTCCGACGATGCGGCCGCGACCGTCTGCGGCGAATCCGTTGCCGGTATGCCGAACGCCTTCTACAGCGGCGACTGCCAGCAGGGCAGACTCATCGCGTGGGACCGAGCCTTGATCTCGATGTACGCCCAGCTGGGCGAGGAGACCGTCCCTTATATTCTGGCCCACGAGTACGGACACGCGATCCAGGATCAGGCCAGGCTGGTCAACGATTCCACCACGACCATCGTGCGTGAACAGCAGGCCGATTGCTTCGCCGGGGTCTACCTGAGATCCGTCGCCGAAAACAAGTCCACCCGCTTCGCCCTCAATACAGCCGACGGGCTGAATCGGGTGATCGTCGCGGCAATGTCGTTGCGCGACGGCGACTACATCGGCACGATGCCGTTCGAACACGGAAGCGGATTCGAGCGGGCCGGTGCCCTGCAACTCGGCTTCACCGACGGCGCGGACGCCTGCAGCAGGATCGACGATGCCGAAATCGCGGCACGCCGCGGCAATCTGCCCACCATCCTCAGCTCCACCGAAACCGGCGAGCAGGAGATCACCCGGGACTCGGTGCAAGCCCAGATCGATTTCGTCACCCGGTTGTTCAAGCTGAAGGACAAGCCCAAGGTGGAATACACCGGTGCGATCCGGGGCTGCCCGGACGCGCACGAAACCACGCCGGTCTCGTACTGCCCGTCCACCAACACCATCGGTATCGACCTGCCCGGGCTGGCGAAACGCGGACGCAAGGTCGATAGCCTGGTGCCCAGTGGTGACTTCGACGCCTACGCACTGGTTGCCTCTCGCGTCCTACTCGCGGTCGAAAAGGCTTCCGGCCGATCACTTTCCGAGCAGACCACCGCACTGCACGTCGCGTGCTACACCGGCGTCTACACCGATGCCCTGGCCAGGGGCGAGCAGCCGGACAGCGTGCTGTCCCAAGGTGATGTGGACGAAGCGCTGGCCGGGCTGCTGCGGGACGGGCTGGTCGCCAGCAACGTCGACGGCCTGTCGGTGCCCAGTGGTTTCGCCCGCATCGAGGCCTACGAGCTGGGCCTGAAACACGGTCGTACGGCCTGCGACAACACCTACACCGATGCGCGGTAGGCGGTTCGGCAACTCGTCAGTCGGTCAGGTCGATGCGGATGGTCAGGAGGTTGGTGCCGAAGGCGCGGACCATGGCGCTGTTCATTCGCGGGAGGGTGGCCAGGCGGGCGATCGCGTCGTCATCGGGGAGCGGATGGGCGATGCCGTTGTGCCAGCGGCCATCGATGCGTACGCGAACGGCGGGGTCCGCGTTGATATTTCGCACGTAATCGGAGTGCTCGCCATGGTTGGAGACCATCCAGAACTGCTCCCCCTCCACCTTCCCGCCGACCGGGGTGCGCCGCGGTTCACCGGATTTGCGGCCGGTGGTTTCCAGCAGGATCTGATCGCGCATGCGCGTGGTGATCGGGTTGGCGAGGCGGCGGTGGAAGGCGCGATCGAGACGCAGCCGCCAGGAATTGTTAGCCGGTGAAGTCATGATTCGAGTGTTGTCGAGACTGCCAGTCTCGTCAAGGTAGGATCGGGCATGGCCGAAAACGCGAACACCCGAGCGCACACCGGATCCCGCCGCAATGAGGCGGCGCGCGCGGCGATTCTGGCCGCCGCCGCCGAACTCCTTGCCGAATACGGGAGTTCAGGTGTCACGGTGGACCGCATCGCCGCGCAGGCGGGCGTCGGCCGGCAGACCATCTACCGCTGGTGGCCGTCCAAGGACGCGGTCCTACTCGATGCGCTGGTCCACTCGGCCGAACAGGCCGTCGCGATTCCCGATACCGGAACCCTGCGTGACGATCTCGAAATCTTCCTGCGCGAGACCTTCGCCGCGGCGCGCACCGAACGCAACCGCCAAGCCCTGATCGCCGCGGTCATCGCCGCCCAGGACGACGCGCACCTCGAACAGGCCCTGCGCGATTTCCTGGCCCGCCGCCGAGCGGCATTGACCGGCGTCATCGAACAGAGCAGATCGCGCGGCGAGATCCCTGCCGCCGCACCGATCGAATTGGCCGTCGAACAGGCCTTCGGCGTGCTGTGGTACCGAATCCTGTTCCAACCCAACGCCCTACACGCCGAGGGTGCGGGCGCACTCGCCGGGGCGCTGACCACCCAACTCGCTGCCGTCTAGTCGGAGGCGTGCCGGATCTTCCCGAACGGCCCAAACTCAGCTATCGAAGGCCTCGAGAAGCTGTTCAGCGGCCAATGCGGCGGTCAGCGTGCCGTCGCGCACCTGCTTCTCCACTTGCGCGCGAATGGCTTTGACGTTCGGGTTCTCGGCAAGGCGGCGCAGAAGTTGATCGTGCACCATGGTCCAGGTCCAATCGACCAACTGGCGGCGACGCTTTTCAGCGAATTCGCCCGCCTCGGTGAGGATGCGGCGGTGTTCGAGCACCGTGTCCCAGAACGTGTCCAGCCCATGGCCTTCCAGCCCGCTCATGGTGAGCACCGGTGGACGCCACAGCGCGTCGTGCGGATGGATCAGGCGCAGCGCGCCGGCCAGTTCACGCGCGGCGGCCTTGGCCTCGACCTCGTGTTTGCCATCGGCCTTATTGACCGCGACCAGGTCGGCGAGTTCGAGGACGCCCTTCTTGATGCCCTGCAACTGATCTCCGGTGCGGGCCAGGGTGAGGAAGCAGAACACGTCGACCATATTCGCGACGGTCACCTCGGACTGGCCGACACCGACGGTTTCCACCAGGATCACGTCGTAGCCCGCGGCCTCGAGCAGCACGATGGTCTCGCGGGTCGCCTTGGCGACGCCGCCGAGCGTGCCCGCGGTCGGCGACGGACGGATATAGGCGTTGCGCTCCAACGACAGTCGCGCCATGCGGGTCTTGTCGCCGAGGATGGAGCCCCCGGTGCGGGTGGAGGACGGGTCGACGGCCAGCACGGCGACCCGATGCCCCTTGCCGATCAGATCCATGCCGAGGGCATCGATGAAGGTCGACTTGCCGACGCCGGGAACACCGGTGATGCCAACACGATTCGAGGTGACGGTATCGGTGGGCGGGGTCAGTTGCAGCAGCAGTTGCTGCGCGAGCTCCCGATGATCGGCCCTGGTCGATTCGACCAGGGTGATGGCCCGGGCAATGGCGGCCCGCTCCTGAGAGCGGACCGCCTGCGCGAGTGCGTCGATATCAATGACGCGCTTCGACCCGCCCGTCACCCGGCTACCCCCATCGAATCGCTGCCCGATGCTGGAAGCCCGCCCGTCGCCCGACCACCGCCCCCCATCGAATCGCTACGCGATGCTGAAATCATTCGCCGCTGCCGCCACCGATCTCGTGACCGAGTTCGCCCGCCAACTTCTTCAGCAGATCGATCGCGGCGTCCGCGATCACCGTGCCGGGCGGGAAGATCGCCGCGGCACCCGCCGCGTACAGCTCGTCGAAATCACCGGGCGGGATGACACCGCCGACGATGACCATGATGTCGGGACGCCCGACATCGGCCAGTGCCTGCCGCAAGGCGGGCACCAGCGTGAGGTGGCCGGCCGCCAGCGAGGAGACACCGACGACGTGCACGTCGTTATCGGCCGCCTGCTGCGCCACCTCTTCCGGGGTCTGGAACAGCGGGCCCACGTCGACGTCGAACCCGAGGTCGGCGAAGGCCGTCGCGATCACCTTCTGACCTCGGTCGTGTCCGTCCTGGCCCATCTTGGCGACCAGGATGCGCGGTCGACGGCCTTCCGCATCGGCGAACTCCTCGACGAGTTCGATCGCCTTGCTGATATTGGTCACCTTCCCGGCCTCGTCGCGGTACACACCGGCGAGGGTACGGATCTCGGCCTGATGGCGGCCGTACACCTTCTCCAGCGCATCGGAGATCTCGCCGACGGTGGCCTTGGCCCGCGCCGCATTGATGGCCAGCGCCAGCAGGTTGTTCTCCATGCCACCCGCTGAAGAGGCCGCCGCACGGGTCAATTCGGCCAGCGCCCGCTCGACCTCACCCGCATCGCGTTCGGCCCGAAGCCGGTTCAGCTTCTCGATCTGCTCGGCCCGCACCCGCGAATTCTCGACCTTGAGAACCTCGACCTGCTGATCCTCTTCGACCTGGTACTTGTTCACACCGATCACCGGCTGCTGGCCGGTATCGATGCGCGCCTGCGTGCGCGCGGCGGCCTCCTCGATGCGCAGCTTCGGGATGCCCTCGCCGATCGCCTGCGCCATGCCGCCGTGCGCCTCCACCTCGGCGATATGCGCGCGGGCCCGGTTGGCCAGCTGGTGGGTCAGCCATTCGACGTAATACGAACCGCCCCAGGGGTCGATCGGCCGCGTGGTGTTGGACTCCTGCTGGATCAGCAGCTGGGTATTGCGTGCGATGCGCGCGGAGAAGTCCGTCGGCAGGGCCAGTGCCTCGTCGAGGGCGTTGGTGTGCAGCGACTGGGTGTGCCCCTGGGTCGCGGCCATGGCCTCGATACAGGTGCGCGCCACATTGTTGTAGGCGTCCTGCGCGGTCAGCGACCACCCGGAGGTCTGCGAATGGGTGCGCAGCGATAGCGATTTCGCACTCTTCGGTTCGAACTTCGCGACCAGTTCGCTCCAGAGCAGCCGTCCCGCACGGAGTTTGGCGACCTCCATGAAGAAGTTCATGCCGATGGCCCAGAAGAACGACAGCCGCGGCGCGAACTTGTCGACCTCCATGCCAGCATCGATACCCGCGCGGATGTACTCGACACCGTCGGCGAGGGTGTAGGCCAGCTCCAGATCGGCGGTGGCTCCGGCCTCCTGAATGTGGTAGCCGGAGATGGAGATCGAGTTGAACTTCGGCATCTTCGCGCTGGTGTAGGCGAAGATATCGGAGATGATCCGCATCGAGGGCTTGGGCGGATAGATGTAGGTATTGCGGACCATGAACTCCTTCAGAATGTCGTTCTGAATGGTTCCGGCCAGCTGTTCCGGTGCGACGCCCTGTTCCTCGGCCGCGACGACGTACAGCGCGAGAATCGGCAGCACCGCGCCGTTCATGGTCATCGACACACTCACCTGGTCCAGCGGGATGTGGTCGAAGAGCTGACGCATGTCGAGAATGGAATCAATGGCCACACCGGCCATGCCGACATCACCCTGTACGCGCGGGTGATCGGAGTCGTAGCCGCGGTGCGTCGCCAGGTCGAAGGCGACCGAAAGGCCCTTCTGGCCCGCCTGCAAGTTGCGGCGGTAGAACGCATTCGAGTCCGCGGCGGTGGAGAAGCCCGCGTACTGGCGAATGGTCCACGGCTGGTTGACGTACATGGTCGGGTACGGACCGCGCACGAACGGGGCGATACCGGGCACGCTGTCGAGCGGATAGCCATCGGCCGCAACGGCATCGCGATCGGCCTTGGTGAAAACCGGTGGCACGTCGATGCCCTCGGGCGTCGACCACACCAGCTGTTCGGGGGTGTAGTTGTTCGCCTCGGCGGCCGCGCGCACATAGGCGTCGACCTGTGCGGCGTCCACCTCGGCGGGTTCGGCCGGACGCTCGGACAGCGGCACCTCGGCGAAACTGCCGATCCGATGTTCGAAACCGCCCGGCTCGTCGATCGGACCCGGCTTGTCGATATGACTCAGTGTCATCAGGCTCCCACCTTCTCCAGCAGGTCGGACAGTGCGGCGACCGCATCGATGCGGGCCGCGAGATAGCCGTCCGGGCGCTGTGCACCGCTCAGCTCGGCAACGGCCTTCTCCGCACCGGCCAGCAGCACCGTCTCGATTCCGGCGGCGCGCAACTGTTCGACGGCCGCGCCCGCCTGTTCGCCGTAGCGTTTGTCCGAACCACACAGTACGGCGATCGCGGCACCGGATTCCGTTGCGGCCATGCCGATTCCGGACACCTCCAGCGGACCCGGATGCACCGCTTCGATGCCGCCGGAGGCCAGCAGGTTCGCGATGAACGTCACCCGCACGTTGTGCTCGGCCACCGTGCCGAGCGGCACCAGCAGCGCACGCGGGCGCGCACCCTTGGCCGCGAGGTAGGCATCCGAGCGATTGCGCAGCGCCTCGAAGGCCGCGCCGTAGCGGGCCACCTGCCCGGCCGCCCGCGCGGCCTCCGACAGCGGCGCCTCGGCCAGATTGGGGAATTCGTTCACGCCGGTGACCGCCGTCTTGCGGTGTGCCACATCGGCATCGCGGGCCGACCGGGTGGCCGCGATGCGCTCGGCGAGCAGCCCGGAATCCAGTGCGGTCGAATATCCGCCCGCCGCCTCGATCGCCTGCATGAACTCCCATGCCTTGGCGGCGAGCGCGGCGGTGAGATCCTCCACGTACCAGGAGCCAGCACCCGGATCCTGCACATGTCCGAGATGCGACTCCTCGAGCAACAGCAGCTGGGTATTGCGCGCCATGCGGTCCGCGAACGACTTCGAGACGCCGAGTTCGCCCGGCGGCAATGCCGAATCGAAGGGCAGCACGGTCACCGTATCCGCGCCGCCGACGCCGGCGCCGAAGGCGGCGAGGGTGGTACGCAGCATATTCACCCAGGGATCGCGCTGGGTCATCATCGCCGCGGAGGTCACCGCGTGCTGGGGCGCGTCACCGAATGCGGGTGCGCCGCACACATGCGCGACGCGGGCCCATAGTTGGCGGGCGGCACGGAATTTCGCGACGGTGGCGAACTGGTCGTCGGTCGCGGCGAAACGAAACGCCATCTGGTCGAACGCATCCGCGATGTCGTGCTCAGCGGTGAGCGCGCGCAGATAGTCGAGGCCCGCGGCCACCGCGGCACCCAGTTCCTGTGCGTCCGAGGCACCCGCATTGTGAAAGACGGTGCCGTCCACCGTGATAGCGCGCACGGTTTCCGACCGCGCCACCGCCGCGCCGGCCAAGGCGATCGCCTCGGCCAGCCCGACATCGGCGGTTCCGGCGAAGCGACTGGTGAGCGGGGCCGCGCCGAGTGCCACCTGGATACCGGACCGGTCGGCCACCTGGTAGCCGTCGAGCACCGCGAAAACCTGTTGGGCCGCATCGGAAACCGCGGCACCGGCATCGAGGGTCAGCGGCGCCAGTTCGAACAGCAGTCCCGACAGCGCCGCGGGGAGTTCGGCGACCGGCACACCCCGCTCGCCGACGGCGAGCCACAGTGCGCTGATCCCGTTCTCCAGACCCGCGAGGATCTCCCGATTCGCGGTGGCTCCATCTTTCGCGTTGACGAAGGCACTCACATACCAGCCACGATGCACGTCCCTGGTGGCGTCGCGACCACGCACGAATGGATATTCGCCCGGCAGCGGCAGCTCGGCCCGCTCATCCCGGCGGGTGTACAGCGGGGCGATGGTCAGCCCGTCATAGGTCTTTTCCTCGAGCA
The DNA here is from genome assembly GCF_050955995.1 of Nocardia sp. CA-119907. Taxonomy (NCBI): domain Bacteria; kingdom Bacillati; phylum Actinomycetota; class Actinomycetes; order Mycobacteriales; family Nocardiaceae; genus Nocardia; species Nocardia sp. CA-119907. The sequence goes on along the minus strand of NZ_CP192091.1, from coordinate 3,610,043 downwards.
GCTTCTCGGGCTCCTCGGGAAGCTCGGCGACCCCGACCCGGCTGGCCTTCGCCAGCACTCCGGCCACACCCTTGCGCCACGCGGCGTAGTCGGGAATGTCCGGCCGTTCCGCGGGCTCCGCGCCGGCCACCGGCTCTGAAGCAATCGGCATAGCTGCTGTTCCTCTTCTCCTCGACGCACACCGCGCGTGCGCCCGAAACCGTTGCATTCGCCCAGCTCAGCGAGCACATCAGTTAACGAGCATTCGTCCCGTTTCCTTCGATGCTAGCGGCAGCGCGACAGCCGGTGGACCGTGGCCGCCACTACCAACCGGTAACCTGGCGCGGGTGACAAGGCTGATCCGTGCCCCTCGCGTCGTCGCCCTGCTCGTCTGCGGCGCGGCGCTGTTCATCGCGGCGATGCTGGTCCCGCTGCCGACGCCACAGCAGATGCAGGACTGGGCCACCTCGGTCGGCCCCATCTTCCCGCTACTGTTCTTCGTGGTACACGCGCTGGTCACGGTGGCGCCGGTACCGCGAACGGTACTGACGGTGAGCGCGGGCGTCCTGTTCGGCCCGGCACTCGGCATCGCTCTGGCCGCCTCCGCGACAACTGTGAGTGCCGCACTGGCCATTCTGCTCGTTCGCGCCCTCGACCGCGACCGCGTCGCCGCCCACCTCACCCACCCGGCGGTGCGCTCCATCGATGAGCGCCTCGAACGCCGCGGCTGGCTCGCCGTCGGCTCGCTGCGACTGATCGCCTTCGCCCCCTTCTCGGTCATCAACTACTCCTGCGGGCTGTCCTCGATCCGGTTCTGGCCCTATATGATCGCCACCGTCATCGGCATCCTCCCCGGCACCATCGGAACCGTCATCCTCGGCGACGCCCTCACCGGCGGTACCCATCCGGGAATGCTCGTGGTCTCCGGAGCGCTGATCGCCATCGGCATCATCGGACTGGTAGTCGATGCGCGCTGGTCGCATGCCCATCAGCCGATTCAGGAACCCGCCACCGCGACACCGGCCTCGATCGCCGACTGATCGAATACCCACGCACAACACCACATCCGACACCGCACGAGCCTGCTCGTCGGGCTTGCCTCGCCTGCGCGCGGTCCTCAGCCAGACCCCTGAAGGGTGCGAATATTCGGCGGTTCCCTAGTCGACGGTCAGTTCGATGGGAATGGCGAACACGTCCACCATCGCACCGTTGCGCAAGACGGTCACGGGCATGGAGACGCCGATGGCGTCGCCGAACAGTTGGCGTTGGATGCCCTGGGCGTCGGCCACTTCGGAGCGGGCCACGCTGAGAACGAGATCGCCCCGGCGCAGGCCGGCGTGGTCGGCGGGGCCGCCACGAACCACCTCGACGATCCGGACACCGGCGTGCTGGCCGGTGCGGTCCGCCACCGACGCGGGAAGCGGGGCGGGAACACCGACGAGGCCGAGATAGGCGCGGCGGACTCGGCCGTCCTTCAGCAACGTGCTGATGATGCGCCGGGTGGTGGCATTGATCGGAATCGCAAGGCCCAGACCGACTCCGGCGACCGCCGTATTGACGCCGACCACGCGGCCCGCCGAATCCGCGAGCGCACCACCGGAATTGCCGGGGTTCAGCGCGGCGTCGGTTTGGATCACGTCCTCGATCACCCGTCCGGCGCGTCGGGAGGCGACCGGAACCGCGCGGCCCAGAGCGCTCACCACGCCCGCGGTCACCGAGCCCGCCAACCCCAGCGGGCTCCCGACCGCGACCACCAACTGCCCGACCACCAACTTGTCCGCGTCGCCGAGGACGACCGCGCCCGGAGCGCCGCCGCGGGCCCGCAGCACCGCGAGATCCGATAGCGGGTCGACGCCGACGATATCGATGCGTGACTCCACACCGTCGGCGAAGACGACATCGCCGCTACCCGCCGAGCCGACCACATGCGCGTTGGTCAGTAGGAATCCATCATCGGTGAACACCACCGCGGATCCACTCCCCCGCCGGGTCCGCACGCTCGCCACGTGCGGGGTGACCGACGCCGCCACCGCGATGACGGTGCGCGAATACGCGTCCATCGCGGACTCGTCCAGGTTGTGTTGTCGTGCGGCGTCGCCCTGGCCCGACAACGGGACCGACTCGTCGTCCACGCTGACCACCATCCTGCTCATCGGGCGCGCACTCGATTCGAGGGCGCCCTGTCCAGGATGCCCCGCCGCCACCGCCAGCGCACCGTGTTCGCCACAGGCGCAACCGCATTCATCCGACGCCGACGAACAGGTACCGACGCGTTCGAAAACAGCGCCTTCATATCAATTCGCGCGAGACGGTCGCCCCAACCGTCTGAGACGGTACCGTACTTGTAGTACCTCATACCTGCGGTACCGAAACCAATGAGGTGCGCTATGACCGAGTAGACCGTGTGCGGGCAAAGGGCCGCACGACCCCCGGCTATCCCAAGACCAGACGAGTCACCTTCCGCTTCGGCGAGCCGGAGCCGATGTCCAAGTACTTCGCGGACGGCGATACGGTCTTCAGCCATTTCATCGCCGGACTCTCGGCGGGCTTCCCGCCGGGCGAGGAGTCGTTCATCAGATCGGTCCGCAAATTCGCCGATCAGATCACCGATCCGGTGCTGAAGAAGCGGGTCGCCGGATTCATCGGCCAGGAGGCGACGCACGGCCGAGAGCACCGGCGGCTCAACGAGAAACTGGTCGATATGGGCTACCGCATCGAGTGGGTGGACGCCCCGGCCGTGATCGAACGGCAGCAGCATCGAAGCGCGGCTCCCCGACAAGCTGCATCTGGCGGCAACGGCGGCGGGAGAGGCAGCAGGAACTGTTCGGCGCGGACGGCGCGCTCGTCGATCACCTGAAGTAATAACCGAACAACCCTTGAATCAACGGAGATTCACATGACCACCAGCGCGAATTCCAATGGCGCGTACCCGAGGGCGCGGCGCATGCGGTTCCGGTTCGGCGATCCCGCACCGATGCGCAAACACACGGCCACGCTCGTGCGACGGGTTCTGAGCAACGCCGAACTACCGGCGATTCCGGCCGATCAGCAGGTGCGCGACCTGCTCAACTGGCCACGGCCGCACATCTGAGCCGCGCCATCGCCGAGAACAAGCGGCGCGGCGCGACGGTGTGCGAGATCAGCCGGGCCGCGCACGACGCGTACTTCGCGAAATGTCTACGTCGCCAGCAGAAGAACTTCTTGTGCACCCCGACCTGCGCCGGCTCGAATACCTGCTACATCAACAGCCACGGCGATTCACCGTTCCGTTTCTCGACACACGGCGAGATGTACTGGCAGAACCGGCATTTCGACCACGACGACTACCGGTACGGCACTGGCGTCACCACCCGCAGCACCGATCCCGTGCTCGAGGAGTCCGCATGAAGCTCGACACCCGCAGTCGGCCGCAGCCGGTACGACCTCGCGATGGTCCCGGTGCGCGCCGAGGCGTAGCTCGGCTATTTCCTGCTGTGGATCGCGCTGGGTGTGAATCGCCGGATCGCCCAACCGCTCTCGGTGGACCTGCTGGAACGGCTCGGTCGGGCGCTCGCCCTTGTCGATCAGCAATCGGCGAATCACGCGGTACCGCAGAGCAATTCGCCCGTTCTCGGCACGAAGAGCTCGGGATGAACCCCCGCACCCATACCGTGAAGGTCGCCGAGGTCATTGTCGAAACCGCGGATGCCACCACCCTGGTTTTCGATATCCCCGGCGATCTCACGGATCGATTCACCTACCGGCCGGCCAATATCTCACGCTGAAGGTGCCGAGTGACCGCACCGGGTCGGTGGCGCGGTGCTCGACTGGCCCAAGCGAACCAGACTTCTGGACCTGTTGCTGGACAAGGGCATCGATGCCCCGTACGTCTGCCGGGAATCCGCCTGCGGCACCTGTGTCTGCTCGGTCAGGCAGGGTCGAACGCGGATGCTCCAGAACGAGGCCCTCATCGACGACGAACTGGCGCAGGGCCTCACTCGGTCATTGCGTCGTGGTGTTCACGCCCCTGGCACCCGATCCAGAAAGCCGTGCACACCGAGGATGCGGCCGTCCTCGGCCAAGGTGATCACATCGGTCCCGGCGACCGGCGCGCTCCCGTCCGCCACCGATACCAACTCCCACGAGAAGCGGGCGGTGTCGTGGTGTCCGTCCACCACGCCGAGCTGACGGAACTCGAAGCCGGGGAATTGCTGGTGCACTCCCCCGATGGCGGCGCTCAACTGCTCGTGCCCGGCGACGTCGGCCAGCGGATCGGTGTAGAAACCGTCCTCATGCCAGGCCGCGGCCACTGCTCGCGCCCGCACGTCATCGTCGGTGGCATTCCACGCCGTGAAGTACCGGCCGACCGCGTCCTCATAGTGCGACATAGTGAATCTTCCTCTGCTGAAAGGTATTTCGGTCATCCGTCGAAGTTCCGAAGCGGATACCTCAACCTTGCCCGCTGCCGATCGCGGAGTCGATTACGTGCGAGGTAAGGATTATCTGGCGAACCATCGCGGCCACTGATGGCCGCGCTCCCACACCGTGTCTCCGGAGACCACGATGAGAGCGCAGACCTCGGTGACCGCCCGCCGCGACGCCCAGATGTGCTCTCGACTCGGCACGAGCACCGCATGTGCACCACAGCGCGCGATCGCCGTCAGCAGCCGCGCGACCGGATCACCCTGCGGCCCCACCGTCATCGGGACCAGGTCGTAGCCGAGTCGAGTCGCACAGTTGCGGATACCCCGCACGTCGCGATCCACCAGGGATCCGGAAATGTCCCACCGCACGAACCCGATCGCCCAGGGTTTCGTCGCCACCCCATTGCCAAATGCCCCCGTTTCGCCTCCCAATCCCTCGACACCCTCCCATGGCTCGGACCCGCTCATCTCGCACACCCTGTCTGCCGACACCTAGCTGAAACGGTAGGAAATCGGACTCCGGCGACACCATGGTTTTGCGGGGATTTGCGGAATCTGTTGACCCTCATCGCGCTGACCGGCGACGATTGGTCATAGCCAGCGCAATTCTCCACGCGAGACGAGGCCACTCTCATGCGTATACAACTGCTCGGCGGACCCACCAACAACACCGGCTCACCCCGGCTCTGGATCGATGAGGATCGACATCTGTATCTGGTCCAGGGCTACCGGGTGGCCCACCACGCCAACCACGTCGAAATACCCCATATGTTGCTGGGCTGGCTACAACCCGGCACTTACATCGGCGCTCCACTGCACGACTCCGGGCACGGATCCTTCACTCTCGCCGGGCAGCCGGTCACCGATCCGGATGCCTTGGCGCACATGCGGATTCCCGATCACGAAACCGCGATCGCGGTCCCGGTCGGACAGAGCCCGTGGGAATGGTAATGAAATGCTCTACTTCACCATCGAGGAAACCAACGATCTCATTCGTGAGACCCGAAGCGACGCTTTCCATCTCGAGGTGTCCGATGATCACTCCCAGGTCGCCGACGAGACCGAGCCGATGCGCCGGGTGCTGGCCGGGCTTCCGCCCTTCGAGGAGCAATCCTATCCGCCGTCGTGGCGGGCCTGGGAGGAACTAACCAGCGAGGTCTCTGGACGCGGCGTGCCGATCCGGCGCGTTCGGGTGGTCTCGGAACCGCTCACCGACTATGTTCGATTCCTACACGCACTCACCGACCGAAATCAGCGCTACGGCGAGGATATTCGCTGGCTGCCAAGACATCTCGCCGATCCATCGGAGTACACCGACGACGAGTGGTGGCTGCTCGACGAGACGGTCGCCTTTACCATCTTCACCAAGTCCGGCGATCTCGCGGGCGCCGCGGTAACCACCGACCCCGTCCTGGTCGCACGATGCACGACAGTTCGAGATACGCTGTGGAACAAAGCAATTCCCCACGACGACTATATGCCCGGCGGGCGGAGTGGATGACCGGTGTCGAGCAGTCCCGGCAAGCCTTCGGGGCGCGATTACGTGAAATGCGGAAGGCCGCACATCTGACCGGTGTGCAGCTGGCCGCCGATGCGGGCTGGCATTCGGCGAAGGTGTCGCGCATCGAGCACGGCAAGCAGACGCCGAGCGATAACGACCTGGCCGAGTGGTGCCGATTGTGCGGCGCCGAACTGCTGCTGCCGGATCTGCGTGCGACACTGGCGAATATCGAGGCACTCTGGCAGGAGTGGCGCCGTATCGCCGCGACGGGACATGCCCAGCAGCAGCGCCGCCGCATCGAATTGGAAGCGCGCGCCAGCACGATCCGCAACTATGAGAACGCGGTCGTCCCCGGACTGTTGCAGACCGAACAGTATGCCAGGGCGGTCCTGCAGCGTTGCATCGACTTCGTCGGCGGCATCGACGATATCGACCGCGCGGTGGCAGCACGCATTGCGCGCCAGCGGATTCTGCACCATGGCACCCACCGCATCTGCATCCTGCTGGCCGAACAGGCGCTCTACACCACCGTCGGCGACGACGATGTGATGACCGGCCAACTCGAGCGACTGATCGATGTGATGCCGCTGCCGCGGCTCGGACTCGGCATCATTCCCCGGACGGCGGATTTCCTCTACACCACCACGTGTTTCGTGCTGCTCGACAAGCGCGTCGCCGAGGTCGAGACGATTTCGGCGGGCCTGACCATCACCCAGCCGCGGGAACTCGCGTACTACGAGAAGACCTGGTCGGCGCTGCACCGGCAGGCGCGTTACGGCGAAGCCGCCCGGGCCATGATCACCGATGCGCTGAAGCGGCGGCTGCACCAGTAGCGCCGCTACAGTGCCGCACGGAGTTTCGCGGCGTTCTCATAATCGCGCTGCCATTGCGGGCCGGTCGGAGCGAGGATGACACGTTCGACTCCCGCATCCCGGTGCGCGGCGAGCAGTTCAGCGGCCGCGGCGTGATCTTCTGGTAAGGCTGGTGCGACGACGGTGACGGTGGGCACCGGTCGATCGAATTGCGCTGCGAGCGCTCGCAATTCGTCGATGTCGGTCGCCAACTCGGCGAGGCCGGGCTGCAGGGTGATCCAACCCTCGGCATACTGGGCGGCCCGACGCCGCGCCCGAGTCCCATTGCCCGCCACCAGAATCGGGGGCATCGCCGATCCGGGCGACAAGGTCACGTCCACACCGTTGACCGTGGCACTCGCCCCCGTGACGAGTTCGGGCAGCACCCGCAACCCCTCATCGGTACGGCGGCCGCGATCCTCGAAGGCCATACCGGCCGCGCGCCAACCGATGTCGCCGTGCGCCGGATTCCCGGTACCGATGCCGAGCAGCAACCGGTTCCCCGATACGTATTGCAGCGTGCTGATCTGCTTGGCCGCCCAGGCGACCGGGCGCAGTGCGAGCAGCATGACGTTGTAGCCGATCCGGATCCGGTCGGTGGCGGCCGCCGCTGTCGCGAGCGTCACGGTACTGTCCAGCATCGGCGCACTCGCCACGAGATGGTCTGTGGACCAGACCGATTCGAGTCCGAGCTGTTCGGCGAGCCGGGCGCTGGCGCGCACATCGCCGAGGATCGGCTGCGCGGGATCGGGTGTCGAGGTCGGGAGGATAACGCCGATTTCCAAGGTCATGGGCACAACGTTAGGTACCGGAGGTGAGCGTTCCAATGGCTTGGAAGCTCACTCCGATGTCCCGAACGCTCACTCCGCCGCGGCTGCCTGCTCGGCGGGCTTACGGTGCAGTCCCTTTCGGTCGTAGTACAGCGTCACCGCGGCGCCCAGTGCCAGGCCGATGCCCACACCGAGCACCGCCATCCAGCTGCCGCGCGCGAGCCCGGCGTCACCGTTGGCATTGAAGTACAGGATGGCGCGCACACCGAGATAGACCTGGTGCATCGGTTCGAAGGTGGCCAGCCACGCGAAGTAGCCAGGCGTCGCTTCGATCGGCACACTGCCGCCCGAGGAGGGCAGGCCGAGCACGATGAACAGGATCAGATTGACCAGCAGACCCGCGGTGCCGAGTGCGGCGAGCACCGACAGCGCGGTCAGCCCGACCGCGATGATCGCGAGCGCGCAGTAGAGGAACAGCGCGAGCGGATGATCCAGCGGCACATCCAATGCCGCCGCGATACCGAGGAATACCCCGGAGACGATGGGCGCGGTGACGATCAGGATCGCCCACTTCAGCAGCAGGGTGCGAAATCGGGAGATCGGCGCGGGCGGGTAGTGCACGTACCACGGGCCGTATTCGGTCGGTGCGAATCCGAGTGCGGAGTCGGTCATCGAATGGATGATCATCGCGCCGGTGAATCCGGCGAGCAGCACCATGATCGTGTAGAAGAACGCGGACAGGCCCTGGCCGGTGCCGTCGGGCAGCGGCCGATACGGTGCGACCACCACTTGGATCGGGTGGGCCAGCATCAATTGGCTGGCTCCGGCCAGTTCGGGCGCCGCGCCGCCCCCGGCGGGTCGCAGTTGGGCCTGCACGGTATCGGTGAGTTGTTTGCCGACGGTCTCGTCGACGCGAGTCAGCGCCTGTTCGGCGATGCGCTGCATCACCCCGGTGGCGAAACTGCCCGCACGCGGGTTCGTATGCACCGTGATGATCGGCTGCTCGACCTTGCCGGGCACCACCCCCGCCGCGCCGAGAATGGCCAGCCGCTTGGTGAAGTCACTGGGGATGACGATCGCGCCATAGGCCCGGCCCTGGTGCAGTTGCCGCTGCGCCTCGGCGAATCCGACGACCTGCAGGTCGATCTTGTCGGCGGGGATGCCGGCGATGAGCGCCTCGGTGATCTGATTTCCGACATTGGTCGGTTTGCCGCCGAGAGTATCGCCGTCGTCCTGATTGACCAGTGCCACGCGGAAATCGTGCAGATTCTTGGTCGGATTGACCACGTACGCAAGGTACATGGTGGCCAGTAGGGACATGAGCAGAGTGACCACGGCGATCGGGGCGATCCAGGCCCGGGGCCGCAGATGGCGGGCGGCTGTGTCGGCAGTCGTCATGGGCGCACGGTAATCCGTCGGACGGGTGTTTCGGTAGCGATCGGGCGTGGGTCGGCTGCTGGTCACATCGCGGGTCCCGTACCCATCAGCGAGACAGCCATCACAGCTGGGCGTATCGGACCGGTTCAGGATGGATCAGGTGCGGGCAGGGGCCAGCGATCCACGGTGTGCAGGGTCGAACCGGCTTGCTGGGCATAGTGTTCGGCGTGCAGGGCACCCGGGTGGAATCTGCGCGAGGCGGCCAGCCAGCCACCGGCTTGGCGCAGTACCTCTGCTCGGGTCAGGGGCGGGTCGGTGCCGAGCAGGAGGGCACCGTGTTCCGGGGCGACGATCGCGGCGGAGCCGAGATGTTGCAGGCAGCGCCCGGTGCCGAGATCGTCGTCGAGTTCGCGATAGGCCGAGAGGGCGCGCTGCCAGTGCCGCAGCGCGCGTCGGGGTTCACCGCGTGCCCACCAGACGATTCCGAGCGTTTCGCGGGTGTGCGCGCGCCCCGCGGGATCGCGGCCGCCCCGCGTAAGCGATTCGGCCAGCTCCAGGTGGCCCTGGGCGGCGTCGAGGCGGCCCTGATGCAGATGAACGACCGCCAGATTGATCAGCGCGCAGACCTCAGCGGGCACATCCGTGCGGGGCAGCAGCCACCAGGCGACCTCCAGCCGATCTTCCGCCTCGCTCAGCACGATCGGGCTCGGTGGCGCGGTGTCGAGCGAATGCAGTGCGGTGTAATGCGCCCAGCGCGCGGACAGACTGGTCGACAGGCCACGTGGACGATACTTCGGTGGCCGCACCCGCAGGCGTCCGGCCCGCAGCAGGGCCAGATCGCGGGACAGTGGGAACTCGTCCGATTCGGTCAGGCGGCAGAGGGCCTCGGCCACACCGGATGCGTGCTCCGGCAGGCCCTTTCGGGCATACCACACGTCCAGGGCGTCGGCAATGCGCGCGAGCTCGTACACCGCGACCCTCGGCACCGGCACCGTGGGCGCCGGAAACAACGTGCGCAGATACGGTTCCTGCGCCTCGAACCAGCGGCGGGCACCCCTGGCGAAACGAACCGTTTCCAGGGCGATCGCCCACCGGGTCGCGCGATCGGCGTAGTGGTGCAGCAGCGCGGGCAAAGCGGCCTGCCAGCGTGGCCCGGCGACGACCTCCGCCGTTGCGGGCAGTCGAGGCTTCTTGCGCAGGCAATACCGATCGGCCCCGAGATATGTCACGATCCCGCGCACCTCGAGATCCTCGAGCAGCAATGCCGAGGTGCGCCGCTCCGCGGCCGAATCCGACGGCAACCGTGTCGGCGCGTCGAGAATCGCCGACAGCACGGCCAGCAGTGCGGCCGTCTCGAATTCGTGGACCGGCAGGTCCCGCAGTGCCGCCAGGATCGGATCGTGGTCCAAATCGGTGAGTTCTTGCGGCTCATCGGGACAGCTGGTGGTACCGACGAACCGGACCGGCTCACCCGGTTCGATCAGTTCCGCGATCAGGGCGAGTTCTTGTTCGGTGCGCACTCTTTCGCGAAACTTCTCGATGCGCCGATAGGCGACGTACGCCCCTACCGCCAGCACCCCGACAACGGTCAGTCCACGCAGCAGTCCACTGATCACCTTGACGGCATCGTTGTCACCGAGCGAATTCACCACGATATTCCGGGCGAGCTCCAGCACCACCGCCCAGGCCACCACCTCGGCGGTGCCGAGCACGCCCTCCCAGATCGTCGACCGCGGTGTGGTCTGCTGTGGCGATTCGTGCCCGCGTGGCTGTGTCATCGCAGCGTTCCTCCCGTCAGTCCGGGCACCAGCCAGCGCCGCCATGTCGAGAGCAACAGCAGCACCGGCAACACGGCCGACAGCAGGGAGCCCGCCGCGAGTTGTGCGGCATTCTCGTTGAATTGCCGTGCCTCGCCCCACAGCAGCAGCGACCACGGGCTCGCACCCGCGCCGTTCATCATCAGCCCGATGAAGAAGTCGTTCCACACCTGGGTGAATTCCAGCACCGCGACCGCGACCACGGCCGGACCCGCGGCGGTCAGCAACCGCCGCATGATGGTGCCCGGACTGGCCAGCCCGTGCAGCACATCATCGGCCGGACCGTCCAGCGGGGCCAGCATGGCACCGCGCAGGATCAAGATCGCGACCGGCAATCCGGCGGCGGCGTGCACGAAGATCAACGGAATTCTGGTGCCGGACAAGCCGAATGCGTCGATGAACGCGTCGAGCGAGCCGAGATAGCCCTGCGCGGGCAGCACCGACAAGACGACCAGCGACACCACCGCGATCCGTGCCATCGCTCGATCCGGGCCGACCGCGGCCAAACGATGTGCCACCGGCAGCGCCGCGGCCACCACGACTACGGTGGCCAGCCCGGCCACCAGGAATGTCGTCTGCCAGGCATGACGGAAGGTCTGGTCCTGCCACATACCCGTGAGGGCGGCGAGATCGAATCCGGAAGGGCCGTCGAAACATACGACGATCAGCACCAGGATCGGAATCGATGCGAATACCGACACCAGCGCGATACCCGTCGCGCGCACCAGGCCGATCCGGGACCTGCCCGCCGAACCGGACGCCGTCGCGGAGGCGGTCCATCCGGTCCGATGCCCGCGGACGCCGGTCTGCAGCAGCCAGGCCACGAACCCCACCAGCACCGCCAACGGCAGGGCGTAGGCGGCCGCCACACCCGCGCCGAGATCGGAGTCGGTGACCAGCCGCCACCACTGCACGGTCGCGCTATCGAGCTGATACTGCATCGACCCTGGCACCCCGATCAGCACCACATCGAAGACGCGGGCCGCCGCCACACCCACCACCAGACCGAGGATCAGCAAGACCGGACGCACCAACTCCAGTAGGCGCGGCAACGGGAATCGCCGCCCCTGTCCGTGCAGATGGCCCGAGCGCACCGGGTCGGCCTCGATGGCCCGGATATCGGCGCGGAGCAATCCGGTGAGGAAACCGAGCCAGGTCCACAGGAAGGCGGAGCCGAGCATTATCGCGTACCACATCCGGTATCCGCCGACGCTCCGGATGCCGAACCGGTCGGCGAGATATTCGAAGATCAGCCGGAATGCGACACCCGAGACGAATGCCGAGATGCCGAAGGGGACGATCAGCGGCACCCACAGCGCGCGCGAATTCCGCGACCACCATGCGATCACCAGCGCGGCGAACAGCAGCATCAGACCGAAGACAACCCACAGCAGAGTGCGCACATATGCCCAGATTCCGTCCGTGGTCAGCGCGGCGCCGAGCGACCACAGCCCGAGCGCGGCGGTCGCGGCGAAGGCCGACCGCAGCGCCAGTCGGAGGCGACCGCGGCGGCGATGCCGGGATATCAGTGTGAACGTCACGGCAGCGACGGCGACGACGGTGCAGGAGACCACGATGCGCGGACGGGCCTGCACCGCGATCGCGACGGTCCACAGCGCGGGAGCCACCAGCAGCACCACGATCAACCCGACCGCGAGCAGACCCGCCCAGCCGAACCAGCGGTGCGGACGGCCACCGGGTACCAGCGGACCGCGCATCCGGCGGGTGGCCAGTTCCAGGCGCAGACCATTGGCCCGGAAGTCGGAGACACCCGTCATCGACGGCTCCGCTCGGCGGCGTCGAGAGCGGTGATCGCGGCATCGATCGCGGCATCCGGATGCTCGTTCGCACCGTCGCCGATCGTGGTGAGAAAGCTGGTCAGGATGCGCCACAACCCGTTTCGGCCGCCCACGGCCCCGAGCTGGTCGGACAGGTCGAATGCGCTCCACGAGGTCTGCGATCGCGCGATCGGTTCGAGCAACGCCGAATATCGTGCGGAGGTCCGCAGATTCGGGGCGATGAAGCCGCCCACACCCTCGATCCACGGCAGCGGCGCCTCGGGTGCGGCCAGCGCCGCCACCACCTCGTCGGCCCGCTGGTCGGCGTATTTGGTTACCACCAGGACATCGCCACCCACGATACGCGGGCGCTCGCCGCCCAAACCGACCGACGGGAACTGCGCGATGCCGACAACGTCTTCGGAGCGCCGTCCGGCGGCCCGAAGGCTTTCGCGCACAATAGGTTCGGCGAAATCAGGGGCGATCACCATGGCGGCGCGACCGCGTTCGAACACATCCCGGATGGCATCCGGGAATTGTCTGGTCAGGGCCACCGCGACACCGCCGGCGAAGGTGTGGCGCTGTCCCCACAGTCGAGCGAGGTGTCCGAACGCGGCATGCACGGCGGGACGGTCCCAGGTCCGGTCCTTGCGCGCGCCCGCCAATTCGTCGTAGGTGCGCGGCGATTCGGCGCGCAGCACATTCTCGAAGACGTCGGTCAGTACCCAACCGTCGCCAGCGGCGAGGGCGAGCAGTCGGATCGGCGTGTTCGCCAGCACCTCCATTCGGTCGATCCAGTCCGGGATCGTCCAATTGGCCGGATCGCCGAGACGATAGCGGTCGATCGCCTGCCGGTCGTACCAGACCAGCGATTTATCAGCGGCCTTGAACGGCACACCATACGGTTTTCCGCCGTGATACAACAGTTGCTGCCACGGTTCCGAATAGCGTGCCCCGTTCTCATCGGCCCAGAAACCCTCGGCGACCGGCCGTAGCTTGTCGTCTTCGACGAGAGCGCGGACCTCTCCCGCCTGCGGCAGCATGACGATATCCGGCGCCGACTTCCCGCCCGCGGTGAACGCGGTGCCGATTTCGTCGCCCAGGGGGATCACCTCCACCGACCCCGCAAACGGCACACGCGCCAGGACCGATCGGAACGCCGACAATTCCGTCCCGCTCCACGACACCCCGATCCGGACCAGTCTCGAATCACCCCATAGCAATTGGGGAGCACACGCGGCCAGCGGCAGCACCAAACCCGCTTGCAGCAATGCTCGTCTGGTCCCCATGCTCTCCCGACAGTGCCTCGTGACAGTCGCCGAGAATTATTCCATCAACCCCGCCGGTCCGGAGCGATTCCGCGCACACAGCTCGATGGACAGGCCATCGAGCTGTGTGACGCCGACCCGAAACCGCCCTGGATCCAACGGAATTCGAGGCAGACCCGCCCGCCGTCACAGCCTCAGCGCAACCAGCCCTTGCGTTTGATATAGACCAGCGGAATCACCGCCGCCACCAGGGTCATCAAGGTGGTGGCGAGAAAGCCGTGCTCCCACTCCAATTCCGGCATCCACGTGAAATTCATGCCGTAAAAGGTCGCGATCAGCGTCGGAGGCAGGAAGACAGCGGTGATGATGGTGAAGACCTTCACGATCTGGTTCTGTTTCACGTCGAGCCAGGTCATCACCGACTGTTGCAGATAGCGCACCTTATCGTGCTCGAAACCCGCGTGCTGCTTCACGCCATCTATATCGGCGATCAGGATGGCGATCAGGCTTTTCAGATCGCCCGCGGGTGTATCGGCCATCAGATGTCGTGCCGCGCGGGCCAATTGCAGTTGGGTCTCCTGCACCCGGGAGACGATCTCCTCCGCGGCATTCATCCGCGACATGGTGCCGCGCATATCCGCGACGCCGATTTCGCGGCCCCGGTGGTCATAGCCGTTGGTGGCCATCTCGATATCGTCGTTCATCGCCTCCAGCGCGTCGCTGGCGTAGTGGATGACCCGTTCCGATGCCTCGTTCATCGCCCAGAGCAGCGCGTACATGACCCCGTGCGGGGAACCGGTGAGGCTCGGATTGCGGCGCATTTTCGCGACGGCCTTGTCGAACGGGGTGAAATGCAGGTCCGGTTGCAGGGTGATCAGGAAATCGCTGCCGAGCGCGAAGACGATGGTGTCGCGTTCGATGACGTCCCCTCGTTTATAGGTGAGGACGACGGGCAGATAGATGAACTCATCGGTCTCGAAGACCCGATTCCGCGCGGTGGCGAAATCCACACCCAGACGATTGTGCAGCACCGCGGCGGTCTCGGCGTCGGTCACCGAGAGCGGAATCCAATGCTGCTGAAGGACGTCGGTATCGAAGCGGTCGATCGGAGCGGCGGTGGTCGTCGTCATCGGCTACTGCCCGTACGCCGAATGCGCTGGCGACATCGATGACGATCCGACCGGCTGCTGTGGATGTGCATAGTGCATCGTCAATAGTCCCGCGCTGATCAGCAGATACAGACCGATGGTGAACCAGATCGCCTGTCGCTCGAGATTCGGTGTGCGGTACAGAGATTCGACCTTGTTGAACAGCGTCGCCATGGTGGGCTCCAATACGTCCGTTCGTGCAGTGGCCGCGCTCGCCACGATGCACCGACGAGCGCCATTGGCGGGGCACCCCGCTTCGTTGGTTGATCTCAGCGCACGAATTGCGCCGTCAATCATTAGAAACCCGCTGCGGCGGTCCGTCAATCAGTTGCGCAAGTATGCGCAACCGTGCGGCAAGCCGGCCGCCACCGCCCGCCGCAGCATCTGCACCATCACCGATCCCGATATCGCCGATATCGTGCGGTTCGCATCCCGCCACCACCAACCGCGCGGTGGACCGCCGGGTTCGGATGCGCGCTGACGGGCTGGCATCATGCGCTCTGTGAACCTTCGTTTCGGAATCCAGCTGGCGCCGACCGCCGACGAACTCCCGCGTCTTCGGACTCTCGCCCGAGTCGCCGACCGGGAAGGGCTGGATCTGCTCGGGATTCAGGACCACCCGTACGCGGGTGGGCTCGCCGACACCTTCGCGGTCATCGCGACCGTCCTCGCCGAGACCGAGCGGCTGCGGGTCTTTCCCGATGTGGCCAGCCTGCCGCTGCGCGGTCCGGCGCTACTCGGCAAACAGGCGGCGACACTCGATCTGCTCAGCGGCGGACGGTTCGAGCTGGCCGTGGGCGCCGGGGCCTTCTGGCCCGCCATCAGCGCGATGGGTGGTCCGTCGCGGACGAGTCCCGAAGCGCTGCAGGCGCTCACGGAGGCCACCGAGATCATTCGGGCCATGTGGGTGCCGGGCGCGAAGGCCACGGTGGCGGGTACGCATTACTCCGTGCGCGGTGTGCAGTCCGGTCCGGCGCCGGCGCATCCGGTCGGAATCTGGTTCGGCAGTGTCGGACCGAAGGCCAATGCATTGACCGGGCGGATCGCCGACGGCTGGGCGGCGCCGATCCCGCACTACCTGCCCTACGAGAAATGGCAAGGCGCACAACAGATCATCTCGGCCAGCGCCCTCGATGCCGGACGCGATCCCGGCACCATCATGCGGATGGCGCAACTGGTCGGCGATATCACCGAGGCCCCCGGCTCGGTGACGTTGCGCGGCGAGGAGCCGATTCGCACCGATGCCGCCGGCTGGGCCCGCATCCTGGCCGACCTCGCTACCGATACCGGATTCGACACATTCGTGTACTGGCCGGAATCACCGGAGGAGACCCAGTTGCGCCGGTGGGTCGCGGAGGTAGTGCCGCGCGTGCGCGAACTCTGCGCCTGACCTCGGACGGCCGTCGCGTCACGTAGGCGTGACGGCCGATCGCAGGTGTGGTTCACATGCGCTCAGGTGCCGCTATGCCCAAGAGACCGAGTCCGTGTGCGAGCGTTTTCGCGGTCAATTCGCAGAGTGCGAGGCGGTTTCCACGGACGGGGTCGGGTGCGGTGAGCACCGGGCAGCTCTCGTAGAAGCCGGTGAAGTCGCGGGCGAGGTCGTAGAGATAACCACACAGCCGATGGGGTTCCAGGGTCGCGGCCACTTCGACGACCACCGTGCCGTACGCGTCGAGTTCCAGCGCCAGTGCCCGTTCGGCGGGTTCGAGCGCGATGCGGGCATCGATGCGTGATGTGCGGTCTTCGGCCTTGCGCAGAATGGACCGAATTCTCGCATGCGCGTATTGGAGGTAGACGCTGGTATTGCCGTGCAACGCGACCATACGGTCCACGTCGAAGGTGTAATCCTTGACCCGGGAGGTGGACAGGTCGGCGTATTTGACCGCGCCGATGCCGGTGGGTTCGGCGATCGCATCGAGTTCGGCGGCGGGCAGGTCCGGGTTCCGTTCGGCGACAACGGCTCTGGCCTTGGCGACGGCCTCGTTCAGCAGATCCGTCAACCGTACGGTGCCGCCCGCGCGGGTCTTGAACGGCCGTCCGTCCGGGCCGAGCACCGTGCCGTACGCGATATGTTCGGCATCGATATCATCGGTCAACCATCCGGCCCGCCGCGCGGCCTCGAAGACGAGCCGGAAGTGCAGCGCCTGACGCGAATCGGTGACATAGAGCAGCCGCTCGGCGCGCAGAGTATGGACGCGGTAGCGAATGGTCGCCAAATCCGTTGTGTCATAGCCATATCCGCCGTCACGCTTGCGCACCATCAGCGGGACCGGCTGGTCATCGGGGCCGGTCACCTCCTCGGAGAACACAACGAGGGCGCCGTCGCTGTCGACGGCGATGCCCTTGTCGACCAACTCGGCGATGGTGTCGGCCAGCAGTGGGTTGTAGAACGACTCCCCGACATAGTCATCCGGGGTGAGGAGTACGCCGAGCCGATCGTAGATTGCACCGAACGCCCGCTCCGATTCGGCTACGATCTCCCGCCACCGCTGCAAGGTGGCCGGATCGCCGGACTGCAGCGCCACCACCCGGGCCCTGGCGCGGTCGGCGAATGCCGGATCGCCGTCGAATTCCCCGCGGGCGGCCTTGTAGAGACCGTCCAGCGCCGATACGGCCGAGACATCGCCGCTCAGCTCATCGTGGCGCCACCGCGGCTCTGGGTGCTCGTCCAAGTACTGGATGAGCATGCCGAACTGAGTTCCCCAGTCCCCCAGGTGATTCTGCCGAATTACCGGGGCACCGAGGAAGTCGAGCACCCGGGCGATGCTGTCGCCGATGATCGTCGTCCGGAGATGGCCGACGTGCATCTCCTTGGCGATATTGGGTGCCGAGTAGTCGACCACGGTACGGCGTCCGGCCTCGGCTGCCGGTACGCCGAGCCGATCATCGCACGATCGCACCGAAACCTGTTGCCAGACCGCTTGATCCGCTACCGCGATGTTGAGGAATCCGGGCCCCGAAACCGTTGCCGTGAACTGCCCGTCGCCCGGCTCTGCCAATGCCGAGGCCAACTCCGCGGCGAACTCGGCAGGCCGCATCCCGACCCGCTCGGCCACCGCGAGCGCCACATTGGACTGGAAGTCCGCGCGTTCGGAGCGTCGCACCACCGGATCCGCGCCAGCCACCGCCGGGCGGACTCGCCCGATCGCCGCCGAAACCACGGCAGCAGCCTGGCCCAGCAATGGCAGCACTCCGGAATCACCCACGCGCTTCCCTCCCGTCGGTTCGGATCCGTGAGTATTCCAGCGCAGCCGAATCGCGCCGAATGATTTTCCGAGTCGACCGTCGTGTTCAGCGGATCATGATCGTCCCGCACGCGCCGTGCCGACCCACAGGGACTGCCCGCCCAAGCGAGCGCCGGTAACCTTGGCAGGCACTCGCCGGGCTGGGTTCTTGGGAAGGGAGCGGACGTGGCCGCATTCCGCACACGCGGCATCGGACTGACCGCTCTCGCGCTCGCCGGACTGCTGACCGGCTGTTCCGGTCATGGCACGCCGGATGCGGGTCCGACCGCCGCCCCAACCACCAACTCCCTGGCCAACTGCACGCCGCTGACCGATGAGCAGATCAGCCGCACCGCACAGGCCAACACCCTCACCGCACACCATCGTCCGCCGGTCTGCGTCTGGCAGGCGCAGCGCGGCGATGACGAATCCGACCTCACCTTCACCTACACCGACCGCGAATCGCTGCAACAGACGTGGCAGCGGGCCGAGAACGACGGTTTCCAGAACGAACATCTGACCATCACCAGACAGATCTTCGGGACCACGGTCACCGCGACCGGCTTCTACATCCGCAATCCGCACGACCCCGGTGATTGCGCGGTCGCCGCCGCCGATAACGGCACCATCGTCTGGCGGGTGCAAAACCACTCGCACACCACGGCACCGGACCCCTGCGCCATAGCGCTGCAACTGGCAACGCTGACCATCGATCTCGCGCCTTAGTACCCGACCGGGTCCGCGCGGACCGCGTCGAACGAAACGCCCCGGACCGCTGGGTCCGAGGCCGCTTCGTGTCGGTTTCCTACTGTGACGGCGGCTGCCAGGGACGGCCCTGCGGCCCTGGCCCGTCCGGGTGGTACGGCTGCTGCTGCGGCGGAATCGCCTGCTGTGGTGGCACCTGTTGATACGGCGCGGGCTGCGGCTGGCGGGTCACCGGGGTGGACATGCCCTCCACCGACGCACGGGCATCGGCCTCCGCTGCGCGGACCGCCTGTTCGATGGCGGGGTCACGGGCCGTATCGAACCAGTCCGCCACATCGGAATCGTCCTCCGGCTTGCTCTGCACATCGTCGGCCGGAGCGGGCTCGTAGCGGAATACCCCGTCCTCGCCCTTGGTCGCGAAGTTCTGGGCGAAACCTTCGAGGGCCTTGCCGAAATCGCTCGGCACCAGCCAGACCTTGTTCGCATCGCCGCGCGCGACCAGCGGCAGGGTCTGCATGTATTGGTAGGCGAGCAGTTCCGGCGTCGGCTTGCCGGATTTGATTGCGGCGAACACCTTTTCGATGGCCTTCGCCTGACCTTGCGCCTGCAGATAGGACGCGGCACGTTCGCCCTGGGCGCGCAGAATGCGGCTCTGCCGTTCACCCTCGGCCGCCAGGATCGAGGCCTGCTTGGCACCCTCGGCGGAGAGGATCTGCGCCTGCTTGGCGCCCTCGGCGGTCTTGATCTGCGACTCCCGGGTGCCTTCCGCGGTGAGGATCATGGCGCGCTTCTCGCGGTCGGCCTTCATCTGCTTCTCCATCGATTCCTGGATCGATGGCGGCGGATCAATGCTCTTGAGCTCGACCCGTGCGACGCGCAGACCCCAGCGCCCGGTGGCCTCGTCGAGCACACCACGCAGCTGGCCATTGATCTGATCGCGCGAGGTCAGCGTCTGCTCCAGGGTCATACCGCCGACCACATTGCGCAGCGTGGTCACGGTGAGCTGCTCGACGGCCGCGATGTAGTTGCTGATCTCGTACACCGCCGCCTGCGGGCTGGTCACCTGGAAGTACACGACGGTGTCGATATGCAGGGTCAGATTGTCCTCGGTGATCACCGGCTGCGGTGGGAAGGACACCACCCGCTCGCGCAGGTCGACCTTGGCCCGGACCCGGTCGGCGAACGGCACCAGGAAGGTCAGCTGACCTGACACTGTGCGCGAATACCGGCCCAGTCGCTCGATGACTGCCGCCTCCGCCTGCGGGACGAGGGCGATCGATTTGAAGACCACCACCACGACCAGCAGCACCAGGACGGCGGCAACGATCAGTACACCCATTAAGGCCCCTTCCAGACGACCGCGGTCGCGCCGTCGATCTTCATGACGTACACCGTGGTTCCCTTCGGATACTCGACCGTCGTATCGAACGGCCGCGCGGTCCATTCCTCACCGCCGATTTTGACCAGGCCGCTGTGCTCGGCCACCTGTTCGAGCACCAGCGCCTGCTTACCCATCAGCGCGTCCACATTCGTCGGAATCGGCGGCGGAGTTCCGAAGCGGCGCCGCAGAACTGGGCGCACGCCGAGCAGCAGAACCAGCGCCAGCACCGCGAAGATCACCGCGTCCACGACCAGACCCGTACCCGCCACCGCACTCACGCCGGCCGTGCCGAGCGCGGCGACGCCCAACATGAGCAGTGTGAGGTCCCCGGTGAGCATCTCCGCCGCCGCGAGCAGTAAACCCGCGACCAGCCAAACGATTGCGGCCACATGCCCACTGTAGTTGTCCGTGACACTTCTGTGGCGCGACAAACCGAGATCAACCGAAGTGGCAGTGCTAGTTTCGGCGGGTGAGCGGGCGTGACATGTATGGCGGCGATATCTTCTCCGGGCATTCGCGAGCGAACAAGCCAGCGGTGCCGACTGTGACGGCGGAACGCGACCTCGTGGTGGAGGATGCGGCGAGCGGATTCTGCGGCGCCGTTGTCGGATTCGATCGAAGCTACGACGGTGAGTTCGTCAAACTCGAGGACGCGCGCGGTGCGGTGCGGTTGTTCGCATTGCGCGAGGCAGCGTTCCTGATCGACGGTGAGCCGGTGACGCTGGTCCGACCCAAAGCCGGGGTGCCCAAGAAGCAAACCCGGTCGGCGTCGGGCTCGACGCGCGTGGAGGGACTGCGCGCGCAGGTCGCCAAGACCAGCCGGATCTGGGTGGAGGGTGTCCACGATGCCGCGTTGGTGGAGCGGGTCTGGGGGCACGATCTGCGGGTCGAGGGCGTGGTGGTCGAACATCTCGAGGGTTTGGACAATCTGGCCGACCGGCTGACCGAATTCGCGCCGGGGCCGGGTCGGCGGGTCGGTGTGCTGGTCGACCATCTGGTGACCGGTTCGAAGGAAACCCAGCTGACCACGAGCCTCGGTAAATATGTGCTGGTCACCGGGCATCCTTATATCGATGTGTGGCAGGCCGTGCGCCCAGCGGCGGTCGGCATCGCGGCATGGCCGCAGGTGCCGCGCGGTGAGGACTGGAAGACCGGCATCTGCCGCCGCCTCGGCTGGGGCACGCCGCAGGAGGGGTGGCGGCGGGTCTACAACGCCGTCGAATCCTTCCGCGATCTGGAATCCCCTCTGATCGGCGCCGTGGAGCGGCTCATCGACTTCGTCACCGAACCGGAATGACCGGATCCGCAAGATCAATTCCGGATCCAATCGCTGAAATCATGTCCCACTACGCGGAATTCGACTCGGTAGACGTAGCCGTGAAGCGGCGTCGGCCGGTCCGGCATTGCAGGTACTCGCGGTACTGGTAGACCGATCGATGCGCGCAGCTCACCGGGGTATCCGGCATGATGCCCCCGAGTCGCAACCCTCCTTTATGCTCGATAATTATGTGCTCTCCTAGTGCCACGCTGACGGTGTGGGCTGGCTCATGGCTGGCCGGTCGCAGCGCGCCCGACGACATCCTGGAGGCGTTGTACGCCTGGGCGCCGCGGCACACGATCGCCGCGGGCGACCCGATCACCGGCGGTCGCGACGACCTGCCCTGGTCCTCCCGCAGCAATCTGTCCGGCACCGGAGTCATGGCACTGCTCAAGGTGATTCGTGAAGCGATGGCCCTGCCCGGTGCGCAACTGCGACTGGTGCTGCCGGTGCCCGGCGATGTGCGCGGTCTGCCGACCGGAACCGCCTTCGCCGCCGATGCCATCGAGGTGGGCGAGGGCATGCTGTTCGGCGTGCCCGGCAGCGACGGCACCGGACTGATCCCGCAGTGGGTCGATGACGACACCTTGCAGTGGACCGTCTACAGCACGCCGATCCCCGCCACGCTCGGATCGGATATGTCGCTCGGCGAGGCGGAGTACACCATGCGCGAGGCGGTGCGCGATGCCGCCGACGCCCTGATGCGCCTGCACACCACCGCCGTCGGCGCGGCCGCCGACACCGACCCGCGCGAACTCATCGAGGCCGAGCTCGCGGACTACTCCCGCCACGACTATCCGGATTCGATCCCGTTGCGCGCCAGGCGAATCCTCGACAGCGCCGATCATGTCGCCGCCATCCTCACTGTCGCCCAACGCGAACCGGCCTCCTCCCCCACCTCCGCCACCGCCATCGGCGCCCAGGAAGACCTGCTACGCCCACTGTGGGACGCGATCCGCGCAGCACGGTTGGTGGCGGTACACGCCGCGGCCCGAGGCAATTCGTAAGCACCGGCATTCGGCGCACGAGGCAGCCACCGGTCCCCGAAGCCGCGAGACCACCGGCGTCCTCTGGTTGAATAGACCGACAGGGCGACTGAATCAGGGAGGCGGCATGTTCCGCATACGTCGCGTTGCCGCGGCTCTGACCACCACAGTCCTCATCGGTCTCGGCGTGCCAGCCGTTCCCGCCACGGCGATCGTGGGCGGCGATACCACCGAGGCGAGCGCCTACCCGTGGCTCGCCGCCGTCGGCTCCCCGTTCTTCTTCCCCCGACCGTCCGGACAGTTCTGCGGCGGTGCGCTCATCGCGCCCGATCGGGTGGTGACAGCGGCGCACTGCGTCGAGTTGGCCCGGCTGCTGCCGCACGGGATCACCGTCACATTCGGGCGCACCGATCTGCGCTCGCACGACGGAGTCATCGTGGGGGTCAAGGAGATTCGCATTCACCCGAACTTCTGGGAGAGTGATTTCGAGGGCGAGACCGTGCACCACAATGATCTCGCGATCCTCATCCTCGACGAGCCGAGACCGGGCCCTTTCCTGGAAATAGCTGCGCCACAGAGTGATCCGCGCGCATACGGCGATACGGGCACCATCGTCGGCTGGGGCGCGACCAGCGAGACCGACACCTCGAATACGCACCTGCGATCAGCCACCGTCCCCATCGTCCCCAACTCCACATGCGCCGCCGCCTTCGGCTCCGCCTTCGACCCGGCCGATATGTTCTGCGCCGGATCCACCGCCGCCGATACCGCCGAATACGACAGCGGCGACCCACTTCTCGCCTCGGGCCGCCTGCTCGGCCTCACCTCTTGGGGCAAGGGCAGCGCCCGCCCAGGGTTCCCCGGCGTCTATACCTACGTCACCACCGTGAGCTTCTGACCCACCACGGCATCTCAGGCGACCAGGGGGATGAAATGCGATCGACGATGGTGTCAGCCGATGACGGGGACCTTGCTGCACGTCGGCGTCACGGGACAGGGTCCCGATGTCGTGGTCCTTTCCGGCGGACCAGGCTGTGTCCACTACCTCGAGGATGACGCGCTGGCACCTCGCGGAATGCGGGCGTGGTACCCGGAGCCGAGGGGCGTCGGACGCTCCCAGGGTGGGCCACACGACGTCGATCGGGCAGTCGCTGATATCGAAGCGGTGCGACGAGCCGCGGGTATCGGCAGCTGGGTGGTGCTCGGCCACTCCTGGGGCTCGGACCTGGCTGTGCATTACGCGCTGGACCATCCCGACCGCGTCGAATCCGTGGTCGGCGTGGCCGGGCACGGACTACACAAGGACCGCACCTGGTCCCAGGCCTACGAGGCCTCGCGGCATCAGGAAGCCGATATCGAGATCGACTGGGAACCAGACGTCTACGCCGCACTGAGCGCGTCGTTCGTGCAGTGGATTCACGAACCCGACCTGCTCCGCCGACTGGCCGATTCCACCGTGGCCATGACATTCATCGCCCCGCAGCACGACATCCGCCCGTCATGGCCCCTACGGCAACTCGCCGCCTTGATCCCGAACGGCAGATTCGAAGAACTACCCGGAGTCGCCCACAACCCATGGGCGACCGATCCACACGTATGGGTCGACCTCGTCACAAGAACATGCCGCGCGCACCCATGATCACCCGCTCTGGGTGAACGGAACGGTGTGCATCGCCGGCGACCGGCCGATCACCGGTTCGAGTGACGCCGGCGCCACTGAAAGAACATCTCGCCGCCGGCCGGACCGGCGCCGTGTACGTCGTCGACACGTACGCCAATCGGCTGGTTGACCTGGCAAGCGTTTGGCAAGTGTCTGGCAATCGAGATCACGAGGTGGCCGAATCATTGCGGCGACACAGCAGCCCAGTCGTATACTCACGTCATGGCGGGTGAACCGTCTTCCACGGAATCCCTCGCGGCACCAGTTCTTGTGGTGCAGACGAGAGAGCGCGTCTACCGGCTACGCGCTGGTGACGTCTACAACGTCGGTCGTGATCCGGCCGCCGACGTTGTGGTGAACGATCCGCGCGTATCTTCGATCCACGCAGTTCTGGAGCTGGGTGCCGACGGCTGGGAAATCGAGGATGTCGGCAGCCGCAACGGCACCTTTTTCGCCGGGCGTCGTGTCGATCGCATGGTGATCGACCACGACGAGACATTCCGGCTCGGGCACTCCGAAGACGGCGAACAGCTGGCCTGCTCACCGGAGGCGCCGCCCGACGGTGACGATGGCGAAACGCTGATCGTCCCCAACTACAACCTCGACGAGGAAGCAACGGTCACGGCGTTCCAATCGGCCCTGCCTCGGCGAGCTGCGCGAGCGCCACGGCCGACCAGCCACCCCAGCGAGGTCGTCCGGATCACCTCGGACAAGCTTCGAATCGGACGTGCCGCCGACAACGACGTCGTCGTGCCCGACCTCCTGCTCTCCCGCCATCACGCCGAGCTGCGCAGGCTCAGCGACGGTAGGTACCGGATCGTCGACCTCGACAGCCACAACGGCACCTACGTCAACGGCGCCCGGGTCGACGCCGCCGACCTGTCCGAATCCGATTTGATCGGCATGGGGCACACCACGTTCCGGCTCGTCGGCGACGAGCTGCGCGAGTTCGTAGACACCGGTGACGTATCGGTCTCGGTGCAGAACCTCATCGTGCGGACGCCCGAGGGCAAGGTGATCCTCGACGGGGTGAGCTTCCCCATCCCGCAGCGCTCGCTGGTGGGCGTCATCGGCCCCAGCGGAGCGGGCAAGTCGACGCTGCTCGGCGCGATCACCGGATTGCGGCCCGCGACGGAGGGGACGGTCCGCTACGACGGACGCGACCTGTACACCGATTACGACGAACTCCGGCACCGGATCGGGCTGGTCCCGCAGGAGGACATCCTGCACAACCAGCTTCCGACGCGGCGTGCGCTGCTCTACGCGGCCGAACTGCGCTTCCCCGGTGACACCCGCAGCGAGGAGCGCGAGCAGCGGGTCGACGAGGTCCTCGACGAGCTCGGCTTGGCGCGGCACGCCGATACCCGCATCGACCGGCTCTCGGGTGGGCAGCGCAAACGTGTGAGCGTCGCACTGGAGTTGCTGACCAAACCGTCCCTGCTGTTCCTCGACGAACCGACCTCCGGCCTCGATCCGGGCCTGGACAAAACGGTCATGGAAATGCTGGCCGAACTGGCGCACGACGGGCGGACCGTCATCGTCGTCACGCACAGCGTGGCGAATCTCGATTCCTGCGACCGTCTGCTGGTCTTGGTGCCCGGCGGTCGACTGGCCTACTACGGACCTCCCGCGGAGGGGCTGCTGGAGTTCGCGCAGCGCAGCTGGGCCGAGGTGTTCCAAGCCTTCGATCGCGAGCACGAGCGCGACTGGGCAGGTGAGTTCCGGACGTCGCCACGCTTCGAGAACTACGTGGCGGTCGGACTGACCGACGATGTCGGCCCAGCGGAAGTGCACACACCCGCGCCGCCGCCCGCGCAGCAATCCAAAATCGCCCAGCTCAGTACCCTGTGCCGCCGATATCTGGCGGTGATCGCCTCGGACCGAAGCTATTTGGCTCTCCTCGGCGTGATGCCCCTGCTGCTCGGTGCCTTGATCGCCGCAGTGCCGTCGGGCCAGGGATTCGCCGGAACACCGGGATCCAACATCGATGCCGCGACCAAGCTCATGATTCTGGCGTTCGGCGCATGCTTCGTCGGCACCGGCAACTCGATTCGCGAGATCGTCAAGGAACAGACCATTTACCGCAGAGAACGCGCGGCAGGCCTGTCACCAGGGGTCTACCTGATGTCGAAACTGCTGGTCCTGGGCGTGATCACCGCCCTCCAGGCGGCGGTATTGGTCCTGATCGGCACCATCGGTGTGGCTATGCCCCCCAAGGGGCTCTTCACGTCGGTCGTGCTGGAGTTGATCCTGGTGATGGCGCTGCTCGGCATCGCATCGCTGGCATTGGGCTTGCTGGTTTCGGTGTCGGTGAACACCTCGGAGAAGACACTGCCGCTGCTGATCGTGCTGTCGATGGCACAACTGGTACTCACCGGCGGGCTAGTGCGACTCCCTGGCACACCCGTCCTGGAGCAACTGGCGTACATATCGCCGGCGCGTTGGGGGTTCGGCGCCGGAGCCGCCACCATCGACCTCGACACCCTCTCACCGCACGAGGGCGCGGCCGACCCGATGTGGAAACACACCATCGGCACGTGGCTGCTCGACATGGGAGTCGTCGCCGGGCTGGGGGCGATCTTCCTCGCGCTGGCCTGGTACCGCCTGTACCAGTTGCGTCCACGGCGCCGCGGTGCCCGCCGCGCGATCTGACGCCCAGGACGTCCGCTTCAGAAGCTGGGCTAGGTTGCCGTGGCGGGACGACGGGGCGGGGTGCAGCAGTCGACCGCACAGGGTGCACCGTTTACGGTGCAGCCATAGCCTGGGATGTCGCCGAGGCGGCGCGGCGAACTGCCGGCCAGGTGCTCGTTGATCAACTCGACGACCAACCGGGCGAAGCGGGGATCGGTGCCGGGGGTGGCGGCCCTGGCGAACGCCATGCCCAGTTCTTCGGCCTTTTCTCTCGCTTCGTTGTCCAGATCCCAGATGACCTCGAGGTGATCGGATACGAACCCGACCGGGCAGACCACGATCGCATCCACCCCCTTGCCGGACAGATCCTCGAGATGATCGACGATATCCGGATCGAGCCACGGGATCTGCGGTGGACCGGAACGGGACTGCCACACCAGGTCATAGTCGGTGAATCCCGTTGCGGCGGCGCACAATCGGGCGGCCTCGGCGACCTGGCGGCTGTACAGGCGGCCACCATCGGCAGGCGGCCCCGCGGAAATATCGGCCGATACCGGAATCGAGTGTGCGGTGAACACCAGTCGAGCGCCGTCCCGGCGCTGCGCGGGCAGTGCATCCACCGCGGCACGAATAGCCGCGGCGAATGCCTCGATCAACAGCGGATGGTCGAAGTACTGCCGCAACTTCACCAGTTCCGGCGCGTCCGGCCCGAAGGCCGCGCGCGCCCTGCTGATGTCCTCGTCGTACTGCAGACAGCCGGAGTACCCGCCCCACGCCGAGGTCGGGAACACCAATGCCGACCGCACCCCGTCGGCCGCCATCCGCGCGACGGTGTCCTCGACCATCGGAGTCCAGTTGCGGTTGCCGAAATAGACCGGTAATTCGATGTCGGCGCCGGCCAGTTCGCGCTGCACCGCGGCAATGATGTCGCGGTTGAGCGCATTGATCGGCGAGACACCCCCGAAGTGCAGGTAGTGCTGGGCGACCTCTTCCAGGCGTTCGCGCGGCACGCCCCGGCCCCGGGTGACGTTCTCCAGGAACGGCATGACGTCCTCGGGACGCTCAGGGCCGCCGAACGACAGCAGCAGCAGGGCGTCGGCGGCCCGAACCACGATGTCTCCCTTCGAAATACGTCAGTTGATCGACATGTTCTCCGGGAACCAGGTGTTGTGGCTGGCCCCGCCGTCGACGTAGATGATCGAACCGGTGGTAGCCGGCAGCCAGTCCGAGAGCAGCGTCACGATCGACTTCGCGACTACGGTCGGATCATCGACATCCCAACCGATCGGCGAGGCACCGTCCCAGTAGGTGTTGAGCTGGTTCAGCTTGGCCGCATCATCGGTCGCGGTGCCCGCGATGGCCTTGGCCGCGAGAGTCTTGATCGGCCCGGCGGCGATCAGATTCGAGCGAATCCGCTTGGCGGTACCGACCTCGCGTGCCACATAGCGGTTCACCGACTCCAGCGCGGCCTTGGCCACACCCATCCAGTTGTAGAACGGCATCGCGGTGCGCGGATCGAAGTCCATGCCGACGATCGAGCCACCCTCGTTCATGACCGGAAGCACCGCGCGCGCCAGCGAGGCGTAGCTCCAGGCCGAGATCTCGAAGGCCTTGGCCGCGTCCGGACCGGGACCGTCCAGGAACGGACGCGCCTCCGGACCCATCAGCGTGCGCGGCGCGAAGGCGATCGAGTGCAGCACGCCGTCGACACCCTCGGGCGCGAGCTCACGCACCTTCTCGGCGAGCGCGCCGAGATCGTCCTCGCTGGTGACATCGAGCGGGATGGCCGGGCCGACCTCTTGCGGCAGCCGCTTGGCGATCCGATCGATCAGCCGCAGCCGCTCCGGAATGCCGGTGATGAGCACCTTCGCGCCCTGCTCCTGCGCCACCGCGGCCGCGTGGAACGCGATCGAGGAATCGGTGATGATGCCGGTGATCAGTACGGTCTTGCCTTCGAGCAATCCGCCCATGGGTTTTCGGTTCTCCTGTAGTCGAAGTTCGTGAGGTTGCGCGACCGCCGAGGCGGCACACCGTTTTCGGGTCGGCTCAGTGGCCCATGCCCATGCCGCCGTCGACCGGGATCACCGCGCCGGAAACATAGGCCGAATCATCGGAGGCCAGGAAGCTGATCACCGCGGCGACGTCTTCCGGCTGACCGAGGCGCTGCAGCGGAATGAACTTCTTCGCCGTATCACGCAGATCGTCGGGCAGCTCGGCGGTCATATCGGTCTCGATGAAGCCGGGTGCGACGACATTCGCGGTGATCGAGCGCGAGCCGAGCTCACGGGTGATCGAACGCGCCAGACCGATCACACCGGCCTTCGACGAGGCATAGTTGATCTGGCCGGGGCCACCGCCGAGACCGACGACCGAGCCCAGGAAGATCATCCGGCCCCAGCGCGCCCGCAGCATCGCGCGGTTGGCCCGCTTCGCACAGCGGAACGCACCGGTCAGGTTCGCATCGATGACCCGGGTGAACTGCTCCTCGGTCATCCGCATCAGCAGGGTGTCGTCGGTGATCCCCGCATTGGCGACCAACACCTCGACCGGCCCCTGATGCTGTTCCACCTCGGTGAAGGCGGCGTCGACCGATTCCGCATCCGTCACATCGCATTTCACGCCGAACAGACCGTCCGGAACCCCCGACCCGCGATGCGTGACGGCCACCTTGTGCCCGTCGGCCAGCAGGCGCTGTGCGACCGCGAGGCCGATGCCGCGATTACCGCCGGTCACCAGGACCGACCGGGATGTGATGTTCGACATGAAGACCAACCTATCTGTTCGGGTTCGTGCGCCACGCCCGGGCCACATACAGTGCGCTATGCGGCGCCGGGCACGTCGCGACGGCGGACATTGACGACTACGGCAGGCGTTGACGATAGAGCAAGCCGGTAACTACACCGGCAGCGACGACCAACATGCCGAGCAAAAGCCATGGTCGACTGGCATCGCCCCTGGTCATCTCGAAGCCGATCTGCTCTTCGAGGGTGTCGTAGACCGCAGTCAATTCGGTCAGGCTGGAGGCGGTATAGAAGTCGCCGCCGGAGAGCTTGGCGATCTCGCGCAGCGCATCGTCGTCGACAGGCACCTTGACGCGCTGTGCGCCCTTACCGTCCTGGTCCGGGATCTCCACCGTGCCCCATGAGGTGCCGAACGAAATCGTCGATACCGGAACGCCTTTGTTCTTCGCCAGGCGGGCCGCGGTGAAGCCGTGCCGTGGATTGTCGACATCCTTATCGTCGGGCACGGTCTGCTTACCGTCCGACATCAGCACGATGCGCGCGGGTGGCGGTGTTTCCGCACCGCCGAGCACGGTGGCGATGGTGTCGATCGACTGCAGCGCGGTCAGAATGCCCTCACCGGTGGCGGTGCGCTCGGCGAGTTTGATGTTGTCGATAGCCGCCTTGACGGCCTCGCGGTTCGTCGTCGGCGGCACCATGACCGAGGCGGTGCCCGCGAAGGTGACGAAGCCGAGATTGATACCGGGCGGCAGTCCGTCGACGAATTCCTTACCCGCCTTCTGCGCCACCTTCAGCCGCGACGGCGGCACATCGGTGGCCTCCATGGACAGCGAAACGTCCATCACCAGAACGACTGTCGCGCGATTGCGCGGCACCTTCTTGACCGCGGTCGGCCCTGCGGCAGCGATGGTGAGGAAGACCAGACCGATCAGCATCAGTGCGATCGGCACATGCCGGATCGGACTCGGCCGCGACGGGGCGACCTTCTCCAGCAGTTCCATATTGCTGAACTGCAGCATGTGCCGGTGGCGGCTGCGTTGCACGAGGATATAACCCAGCGCGATCAGCACGACGACGGCGAGAAAGCCCAGCCAGATCAGCGCGGTGAAATGCGAAATACTCACTGGCGCGGCGCCCGTCCGCTCGGGGCGCCGAACGCGTGGCGCCGGGTGGACACGAACCGGACCACATCCGAGATCCAGTCCCGATCGGTCTGCAGGGTGAGCACCGGTGCGCCGCAACTGCGCAGCGCCTGTTCGACCTGAACGCGATGCCGCTGGGCGGCGGCCGCGAAATCGGCGCGCAGCGAAGGAGTCACGCTGAATTCGCGGGTGCGCCCGGTCTCCGGATCGTGCAGCACCACATCACCCACATCGGGCAGCGACAGATCGCGCGGATCGAGCACCTCCACCGCGAGCAGATCGTGACGCGCGGAGATGGCGCGCAGTGAGCGCTGCCAGTTGATGTCACCGAGGAAGTCGCTGATGATCACCGCGAGTCCGCGCTTGCGCTGGGGGCGGCGCAGCGATTCGATCGCCTCGCGCAGATCGCCGCGCACCCCGTCGCGGGCATGCGGCGTTGTCGCGATCTCGCGCAGCATCGACTGCGCGTGCACCCGGCCGCTGCGGGCGGGAATGCGCGTCAACTGCTCACCTGTCGCGACGACCGCGCCGATCCGATTGCCACCGCCACTGGTCAGGTGGGTGATCGCTGCGGCGGCCGCGATCGCCAGATCGCGCTTCTGGCACAGCGCGGTGCCGAAGTCGAGGCTGGCCGACAGGTCGACCACCATCCAGGTCTCCAGTTCCCGGTCCGCGATCATCTGCCGCACATGCGGATGGGTGGTGCGGGCGGTGACCGACCAATCCATCTGCCGCACATCGTCGCCCGGCTGGTAGGTCCTGGCCTCGCCCGGTTCCGAGCCGGGGCCCGGAATCAATCCGAGATGATCGCCGTGCAGCACACCGTCGAGCCTGCGGCGCACGGTCAATTCCAGCGTTTTCAGCGCCGCCGTCAGTTTCGGATCGGACAGTTCACCCGATCGGAAGGACGGCGGTGCGTGGGACGACATCGGCACTGGTGGAACCGGATCCGATGCTGAGGTCACTTCGGCTGGTTATTGCTGGCGGCCGGGGACATCTGCGCCACCGGCGGCTGCGGCACCGCATCCTGAGGTGCGGGCGGCTGGGGAATCGCCGAGCCGTGCGGCCCCATCGCGGGCGGGGCGGCAGGCGCCGGCGCGGCCGCGGCGCCCGGTGCGACCGCCTGCGGCGCGACCTGCGGCAGGCCGACCGTCTGCAGCACCCGCTTGATTACATCGTCCGGGCTGATCTCGTCGGCGAGTGCGTCGTAGGACAGCACCAGACGGTGGCGCAGCACGTCCGGGATCACCTCGACGACATCCTGCGGCACCACATAGTCGCGGCCGCGGATCAGCGCGACGGCGCGGGCGGCGGCGATGATGCCGAGGCTGGCGCGCGGCGAGGCTCCGTAGGCGATCCAGCTCGCCACATCCTGCATGCCGAAGTCGGCGGGCTTGCGGGTCGCCGCGATCACCCGGACCACATAGTCGACCAGCGCGTGGTGCACGAAGGTATTCGCGGCCACCTGCTGCAGCCGGATCAGCTCGACCGGTTCCAGGATCGGCTTGGCCTCCGGCGGGGTGACACCCATCCGGTAGATGATCTCGCGCTCTTCCTCCACCGACGGGTAGTCGACGACGACCTTGAACAGGAAGCGGTCGCGCTGTGCCTCGGGCAGCGGGTACACGCCCTCGCTCTCGATCGGGTTCTGCGTCGCCATGACGAGGAACGGATCGGGCATCGGGTAGGTCTTGCCGCCGATCGACACATGCCGCTCGGCCATCACTTCCAGCAGCGCGGACTGCACCTTCGCGGGCGCGCGGTTGATCTCGTCGGCGAGGACGAAGTTCGCGACGACCGGGCCGAGTTCGGTATCGAATTCCTCGCGGCCCTGGCGGTAGATCCGGGTACCGATGAGGTCGGTCGGCACCAGGTCGGGGGTGAACTGGACGCGGGAGAACGAACCGCCGACCACCCTGGCGAAGGTCTCGACCGCAAGGGTTTTGGCGATACCCGGCACGCCCTCGAGTAGTACGTGACCGCGCGCGAGAACCCCGACGAGCAGCCGTTCGACGAGCCGATCCTGACCCACGATTACGCGCTTGACCTCGTATATCGCCTTTTCCAGGGTCTGGACGTCACGCTCCAGGGTGCTGGATGCGGGAGCAGCGGCCGCTTTCGCCAAATTTGCCCCGCTCACACCGTCCGTCGAAGTCACCAACATCCCCGCTTTCGCTTTGGTCCTGTGCGTGCTGCCACAACTATTCCAGGTAATGGCCGCATACGCCGCAACCGGACCCGAGATCACGGCAAATCAACAGATTCGCGCGTCGGGTTCGCGGCGTACGGCCCCAGCCTAGGGTCAGGTGACGATCCGCACCGCGTACGGCATGATGCCGCCCTCGCGCACCGGGGACACCCGCACGACCTCGCCGGATTGTGGCGCCTCGACCATCTTGCCGTTGCCGAGGTAGAGCGCGACGTGTTCACTGCCGTTCGGCCCCCAGAACAGCATGTCGCCGCGGGCGCGCTCGCCGACGGGCACCCGGGTGCCCGCGTTGTACTGGTAGCCGCTGTAGTGCGGCAATGACACGCCGATTCCGGCGAAGGCGTAGATCATCAGACCCGAGCAGTCGAAGCCGACCTTGTTGTAATCGCCGTAGCTGTCGGCGACGCCGCCGTCGTGGATGCCGAGGGTCGGCCCGTCCTCATCGCCGCCGCCCCAGGAGTAGTCGACACCGAGCTGCGACATGGCCCGATCGACAACGGTTTCGACGGCCTCGGAGCCGCGGATGGACGGCATGCTCGGCCCGGTGGTCCGCGGCCGGGTCTTGCGTGGTGGCGGCGAATCATCCAGCTGGACATGCGGTCGCCTACCCTCACCCGCATGCGCCGCGCGATCCTTCGCGGCCTGATCCTGTGCGGCCCGCGCGGCGGCGGCCGCGGCGGCCGCGCGCACAGCGGCCTCCTCGGCCTTGCGCTGCTCGTCCCAGGCCAGATAGGCCTCGCGTTGTCCTTGTAGCCCGGCCACATTCGCGCGCGCGACATCCAAACGTCCCTGTGCCGCGGAGCGCTCGCGCAGCAGGCCCTCCCGCTGCGCGGCCTGCTGATCCTGTTCGGCCTGCACCGCGGCGACGGCGTGCTCGGCCTCGGCCTTCTTCTGCTCGGCCGCCGCTGCGGCCGCGTCGGCAGCCGACTTCGCTTGGCGCGCAATGGAATTCTTATTGCCCTGATCGATCTGAGCGCGGCGCAACGAGTCCAGGACCGACTGCTGGTTCTTCGACACCAGGGTGAATATCTGAGCGCGGCCGAGTGTCAGGTCCGGAGTCGCCGACGACAGATAGGTCACCACCGAGGTCTCCGCCGGCCGGGTGTAGGCCTGCACCGCGAACTGGTCGAAGTTGCGGCGGGCCTGTTCGACCTGGGCTCCGGCATCGGTGAGTTCGCGCTGGGTATCCACGACCGCCGCCGCGGCCACATCGGCCGCATCGCGCGCGTCCTGCAGATCGACAAGGGCCTTATTGACCTCTTCGCGCTTCTTGGCGACCACGCCGTCGAGTTCCCGCAGCTTCTGATCCGTGGCGGCGACCTGGTTGATCAGCGCGCCGACCTCGCCCACTCCGGCGTCGACCTGCGCTCCGGCATCGGCGATCTGGCTGTCGCTCGGGTTGGGTGGAGCGGGCGGCACCGCTGCTACGGGCCCGGCCGTGACGAATACCGCCGCGGTGACCAGCAACCCCAGAGCGACCCACAGCGGACGCCGAGAACCGGCTACGCCGACATTGCGCATCGCACCTCCCAAAGGACCCGATTCGGCTTAACCTCACGAGCCCCCTGCGAACCATCGCGCTCAGTGGTTGACAGATAGCTCTCTCAACACTTCTTCCCCATCAGGCATTATTCGAACCGTACGACACATCCTTCACTAAGGAAACTCTGGCAACAGAAATACAGCCGCGTAATTTACCCGTTGCCGTGCGATAGCCAGACGGGTACAAGGATTCGATCGGATAGAACAAACCGACCGTCAGGAAAAGTTGCGGAACGGATACCCGTTATGCAGTGGAGTCCAGCTCGTCGCCGCGCCCCGAAACCCCCACCGGAACAGACTGCTCGGCAGCCCGACGAGACTTGATCCAATAGAGTCCGCCGACCACGACTGCCGTGCCGACCAGCAACAGACTGGTGATCGCGGTCCAGGAGAACGTCTCCGGCCGTTCCAACTGATCGACGAAAAGCTGCGCCGCCTGCGCCGAATTCCCCTGCGTGCTCTTGGAAAAGTCCTCGGCCCGTTCCAGCTTCACCCGGCTGATCGAATCGCTGTAGGTGCCGACCCAGTCGTCGCTGAACACCGCCACGGTTCCGTGTTCGGTCTTACCGATCTCGGTGGCCAGGTCACGTAGATTGGAGTCGTGACCGGGATTGCCGGGAATCACCACGATGCTGAGCTCGATGCCATGGGCCCGAGCGTCGGCGACAACCGCTTCGAGTGCGTCCTGATCCTTACCCTTCGGGGTGGCGACGTGGTTGTCGACCACATCCTCTTTGATCTGAACCAAGGTCTTGTCGTCGATACCAGGCGGCAGTTCGGCGCGCATGGGGGTAAGAACCGAGGTGTACGAGACGGTCATCTTCCATCCGGTCTGTCGAGCCGCATCGGGACGCGAGGCGACGGGCATACAACACTGCGGGATCAACCGGTGCCTGCCCACCGGTCGTCCCGACCACGCAAGCACAGTACGCGACGGAGTGTCGCAGCACCTTCGGACGGCGCACCGAACGGCACCCGCGCGTTTCACAGGACAAGCGTACTGTTAGGCTCGAAGGCGCGAGGAGCCAGCACCTTCCAGCGCTGGAACCCTCCAAAGACGTAACCGTAGCGACCGCTTTCGGGTCGTTCGGAAAGACCGGTCTTCGGCACAGCCCCGCCGATGACCACCCTCACAGACGAGTGGAGCTGACGTGACGACAAGTATCGATACTTTCGGCGCCAAGGGCACCCTCGAGGTCGGAAGCAACTCCTACGAGATCTTCCGTCTCTCGGCCG
The DNA here is from genome assembly GCF_050955995.1 of Nocardia sp. CA-119907. Lineage (NCBI taxonomy): Bacteria > Bacillati > Actinomycetota > Actinomycetes > Mycobacteriales > Nocardiaceae > Nocardia > Nocardia sp. CA-119907. Next base: position 3,574,376 of record NZ_CP192091.1, on the reverse strand, counting down.
TGCCGGGCACCGAGAAACTCCCCTACGCACTGAAGGTCCTTGCGGAAAATCTGCTCCGCACCGAGGACGGCGCCAATATCACCGCCGACCATGTCCGCGCGATCGCGAACTGGGATCCGTCGGCCGAGCCCGACACCGAGATCCAGTTCACCCCTGCCCGCGTGATCATGCAGGACTTCACCGGCGTGCCCTGCATCGTCGACCTCGCCACCATGCGTGAGGCCGTCACCACCCTCGGCGGCGACCCGAGCAAGGTCAACCCGCTCTCCCCCGCCGACATGGTCATCGACCACTCGGTCATCCTCGATGTGTTCGGCCGCGCCGACGCCCTCGAGCGCAACGTCGACCTGGAATACCAGCGCAACGGCGAGCGCTACCAATTCCTGCGCTGGGGCCAGGGCGCCTTCGACGACTTCAAGGTCGTCCCGCCGGGCGTCGGCATCGTGCACCAGGTCAACATCGAATACCTGGCCCCCACGGTCATGGTCCGCAACGGCCAGGCCTACCCCGACACCTGCGTCGGCACGGACTCGCACACCACCATGGTCAACGGCCTCGGCGTATTGGGTTGGGGCGTCGGCGGTATCGAGGCCGAGGCGGCCATGCTCGGCCAGCCCGTCTCGATGCTGATCCCGCGCGTCGTCGGCTTCAAGCTGACCGGTGAGATCCAGCCCGGCGTCACCGCCACCGACGTGGTGCTCACCGTCACCGACATGCTGCGCAAGCACGGTGTGGTCGGCAAGTTCGTCGAGTTCTACGGCAAGGGTGTTGCCGAGGTGCCCCTCGCGAACCGCGCCACCCTGGGCAACATGAGTCCCGAATTCGGCTCCACCGCAGCGATCTTCCCGATCGACGAGGAGACCATCAACTACCTGCGCCTCACCGGCCGCACCGATGAGCAGCTCGCGCTCGTCGAGGCGTACGCCAAGGAGCAGGGTCTGTGGCACGACGCCGACAACGAGCCCGCCTACTCGGAGTACCTGGAGTTGGACCTGAGCACCGTGGTGCCGTCCATCGCCGGCCCGAAGCGTCCGCAGGACCGAATCCTGTTGTCGGACTCCAAGACCGCGTTCCGCAAGGACATCCACAACTACACCAGCGACGCGGAGTCCGGCCCCGCTGCCATCACCCCGCACTCGCACCTGGACGAGGCCGTCGAGGAGTCCTTCCCGGCTTCCGATCCGGCCGTGCTGTCCTTCGCCGACGATGACGCCGTGCTGCCGTCCGCCGCCAACGGCAGTGTCGGCCGCCCGTCCAAGCCGGTCAAGGTCTCCGATCCGGAGCGCGGCGACTTCGTGCTCGATCACGGCGCGGTCGTGGTCGCGGGTATCACCTCCTGCACCAACACCTCCAACCCGTCGGTCATGATCGGCGCGGCGCTGCTCGCCCGCAACGCGGTCGAGAAGGGCCTCGCGTCCAAGCCGTGGGTCAAGACCAACATGGCCCCGGGCTCGCAGGTCGTCGCGGACTACTACGAGAAGGCCGGCCTGTGGCCGTACCTGGAGAAGCTGGGCTTCTACGTCGGCGGTTTCGGCTGCACCACCTGCATCGGCAACACCGGCCCGCTGCCCGAGCAGATCTCGGCCGCGATCAACGACAACGACCTGTCGGTCACCGCCGTGCTGTCCGGTAACCGCAACTTCGAGGGGCGCATCTCCCCCGACGTGAAGATGAACTACCTGGCCTCGCCGCCGCTGGTCATCGCGTACGCGCTCGCGGGCACCATGGACTTCGACTTCGAGACCGACGCCCTGGGCAAGGACACCGACGGCAACGACGTCTTCCTGAAGGACATCTGGCCGTCCCCGCAGGAGATCGACGACACCATCAAGACGGCGATCAGCCGGGACATGTTCACCAAGTCCTACGCCACCGTCTTCCAGGGCGACGAGCGCTGGCAGGGCCTGAGCACCCCCGAGGGCGACACCTTCGCGTGGGACGAGAACTCGACCTATGTCCGCAAGGCGCCGTACTTCGACGGAATGGCTATGGAGCCGGCTCCGGTCGAGGACATCAAGGGTGCGCGCGTGCTCGCGCTGCTCGGTGACTCGGTCACCACCGACCACATCTCGCCGGCTGGTCCGATCAAGCCGGGCACCCCGGCCGCGCAGTACCTCGACTCGCACGGCGTGGAGCGCAAGGACTACAACTCCCTGGGCTCGCGTCGCGGTAACCACGAGGTGATGATCCGCGGCACCTTCGCCAACATCCGGCTGCGCAACCAGCTGCTCGACGATGTCTCCGGCGGTTACACCCGCGACTTCACCCAGGACGGTGGCCCGCAGGCGTTCATCTACGACGCCTCGCAGAACTACCAGGCCGCGGGCATCCCGCTGGTCGTGCTGGGCGGTAAGGAGTACGGCTCGGGTTCCTCGCGTGACTGGGCCGCCAAGGGCACCTCGCTGCTCGGTGTGAAGGCCGTCATCACCGAGTCCTTCGAGCGCATCCACCGCTCGAACCTCATCGGTATGGGCGTCATCCCGCTGCAGTTCCCGGCCGGTGAGTCGGCAGCGTCGCTGAAGCTGGACGGCACCGAGACCTTCGATATCGAAGGCATCACCAAGCTGAACGAGGGTGCGACTCCGAAGACCCTGAAGGTCACCGCCACCAAGGAGAACGGCGATGTGGTCACCTTCGACGCGGTGGTCAGGATCGACACCCCCGGTGAGGCCGACTACTACCGCAACGGTGGCATCCTGCAGTACGTGCTGCGCAATATGATTCGCGGCTGATCGACTGTGCTGTAGTGGGTCCGCGCACCGCATTTGTGCGGTGCGCGGACCTCTTCACATTGCCTGCCCGCTTCGCTCGGAGGAGCCCGCTAGATGCCCAAGGTCAGTGACGATCACCTCGCCGCCCGGCGTAGTCAGATACTCGACGGGGCGCGGGCCTGTTTCGCCGAATACGGGTACGACGGCGCCACCGTGCGCCGCCTGGAGGAAGCCATCGGCCTGTCCCGTGGCGCGATCTTCCATCACTTCCGGGATAAGGACGCCCTGTTCCTCGCACTGGCACAGGAAGACGCCAATCGCATGGCCGATGTCGCGGCCAACCAGGGCCTCGTGCAGGTCATGCGCGATATGCTGGCCCATCCCGAGCAATTCAATTGGCTCGGAACACGTTTGGAGATCGCGCGCCGGTTGCGCACCGATCCGGAATTCCGCGCGGGCTGGTCGCAGCGCTCGGCCGAGCTGACCGCCGCGACCCTCGCCCGACTCGAACGCCGCAAGGCCGCCGGCGCCCTACGCGACGACGTGCCCACCGACGTCCTGCTCGGCTATCTGGACTTGGTGCTCGACGGGCTCATCGCCCGCATCGCATCCGGCCACACCAACGAAAACCTTTCCGCGGTACTGGATCTGGTCGAGGCCTCAGTGCGTCGCAAGGACTGAGTCCAGCCGCAGCATCCCCCGCGCGGACCGTCTGGCGGCGGCGCGGAATCGACCGCCCGCCAGATCCACCACCCGCACCTGCGGCGGCAGGGGCAGCTCCGCAAACTCACCCACAGCCACAATCCGGTCCCCCGCAAGCACAATGGTCGTATCCGGGCGGGCCGCCGCACCGGTCCCATCGATCAGTGTCGCACCGGACAACACCGAAATCGGCTCGGCCGCAGCCGGATCCGCACCGGCGGGCGCGCCGCCGACCACACCACCCGCGATAACCCCGGTGGCCGCGCCGGTCAGCAACCCCAGAAACTCGGCCCGACGGATCTCCCGCACCACGACTCCTCCCTGATCACCGCACCGATGCTACGACAGGCGCGACCAGTGCTGCGCCTGATATGTTGGCATGCAACGTCTTTCGAGCATTGACCAGCGGAAGCGGCAGCTTGGCCGGACTATCCGACAGGAGACGATCCGGGGGTAGCGGGTTTCGCCGAGCCGAACTTTCGCCGTCACCCGCGTCGATGCGAACCAGATCGACCATTACCTGGACTCGGGCAAGCGCGACCAATTCCGGGACCGAGGGCAGCCGCCACGCACGACGACACCGGGGGCGGCGAATGTCTCGCGAAATGCGGAATCTCGATCATAATCGTCGGCATGGACCTGAACGGAGCACGCGTGCTGATCACCGGCGCGACCGGCGGAATCGGGGTCGCGATCGCGGCCGCGGTCGCCGCACGGGGCGCGAATGTGGTGCTGTCCGGACGCCGAGCCGAGGAACTCGACAAGGTCGCGACCCGGTTCGGCGCACGGGCGGTGGTCGCGGACCTCGCCGTGCCCGGCGGTGCCGAGAAGCTGCTCGAGCAGGCCGGTGACCTCGATGTCGTCATCGCCAACGCCGCACTGCCCGGTTCCGGCGATCTGCTCGACTATTCGCTGCCGGAGATCGATCGGGCGCTGGAGGTCAACCTGCGCGCCCCGATCGTGCTGGCCCGCCTCGCCGGTGCGCAAATGGCCGAGCGCGGCAAGGGCCACCTGGTCTTCATCAACTCCCTGTCCGGCAAGGCCGCATCCGGTAAGGCGGCGATGTACAACGCGACAAAATTCGGACTCCGCGGCTTCGCCCTGGCCTTGCGCGCCGATATGGATGAGCGTGGCGTCGGTGTCTCGTCGATCTACCCAGGATTCGTCAGGGACGCGGGCATGTTCGTCAAATCCGGCGCGGCCCTACCGCGGGGCGTCGGCACCCGCAGCCCGGAAGACGTCGCCAACGCCGTGGTCCGAGCGATCGAACACAATATCGCCGAAACCGACGTAGCCCCGCTGCCGGTCCGCCTGGGCGCAAGCTTCGCCTTGATCGCCCCCAATCTCTCGAACCGCGTGCAAGGCATCTTCGGCGCCGACAAGGTCATCACCGAACTAGCCGCCGGTCAACGCGACATGCGCTGAGTCCTACAACAGGATGCGACGCGGCTTCGACGCCGACTATCTCGCCCGCCACTTCCGATGACGAACAACCCGTTCGCGCCAGATGGCACCAAGAACGCCGCGACACCCGATTTGGGCGCCGCGGCGTTTTTGCGCTCGGGCGACCCGGTCGCCAGAGGTCAGTGGTGGGACAGGCGGCTGAAGACGATGCTGGCGCCGGCGAATCCGAGGAGACCGAGGATGACGCACCAGAGGATGGCCAGCGCGGCGTGGTGTCCGGTGCCGGTGGAGTTGAGCAGGCCGCGCACCGTTTCGATGATGGGGGTGGCGGGTTGGTAGTCGGCGAAGCCGCGCAGCCAGTGCGGCATGGTGGTGGTTTGGACGAAGGCACTGCTGATGTAGGGGATGAACATGATGGCGTAGGTGAGGCCGCCCGCGGCTTCCGGGTTCTTGGCGACCAGGCCGAGGGCGACCGCGATCCACGAGATGGCAGTGACGAACAGGGTGATCACCGCGAGGGCCGCCAGCCAGCCGAGCAGACCGGCCTGAGGACGGTAGCCGAGCGCGATCGCCACCGAAACCGCGATCGTGATCGCCGCGAGATTGCGCATCACCCCCTCTGCGACATGCCCGGCCAGGACCGCCTGCCGGAACATCGGCAAGGTGCGGAAGCGGTCGATACTGCCCCTCGTCATATCGGTGGACACGGCGGTGGCGGTGATCGATGAACCGAAACCCGTGCACAGCAACATGATTCCGGGCACCACATAGTCCAGGTAGGGGCCGCCGACATCGATGGCCCCGCCGAAGACATAGGTGAACAGCAACATCACCAGAATCGGCATGAGCAGCGAAATGATCAGCGTGTCCCGGCTGCGCAGCGTATGCCGGACACAGCGACGGAACATGACGGTGGTGTCGGCGAAGACAGCGATCGTCACCGGGCGGCGGCCTCTACGATATCCGCGGTGCGCGCGGCGGCGTCCTCGGTACTCAGCGTCTTGGCGAATTCCGCTGCGCGGGTGCGACGTTCGGGGGTCAACACTGACGCAACCCCCTGTTCGAGCCGTACCTCGGTAAGCCGGGTGAACGGCAGATGCGCACCGACACCGAGGCGCTCGACCTGCCCACCCCACATCGGCTGCTCGAACGATACCGAGCAGACGAGCGTCGGCAATCCGGCGCGCAGACTCTCGAACAGCGTCCCGATACCACCGTGATGCACCGCGGCGGCGCAGTGCGGAAAGACCAGGTCGTGTGCGAACGGGCCGACGACCTTGACGTTCGGTCCCGCCTGCGCATCGGCGATATCCAGATCACTCCATCCCGCGCTCACCAGCGCCCGCACCCCCAGCCGAGCTGACACCTCCGACACCATCGCCAGCACCGCCGCGGTATCCCGGATCGGCATGCTGCCGAAACCGAAGAATACGGGCGCCTCGCCCGCCTCGATCCAGGACAGGATCCCCGCATGGTCGCCGGCGAGATCGCCGACGGCCGCGCGGGCGGCGTGATCGAGGGTCAGAAATCCGGTGAACGGCCTGCGCTCGTCCCATTCCTCCGGTAGTCCCGGAACCAGCGCCGGATCGTAGATCTGTACCTCGGGGACGTGCGCGCGGGCCAGCACCGCGGCCGTACTCGCCCGCGATTTCGGCAGCCCGAGCGTTACCCGCAGATCATTGAGATAGCGCATGAACACCACGCGGCGCAGATTCTCCGCGATCGTCCAGGTCGCCCGATTCACGGCTGCGGGCGGATTCCACTGCGGCGGCAGCGCACCGGGAAACGGATACGCGCCATTGCTGCGGCACGGGAAGTAATGCAGGCTGACCAGCGGCACGCCCATCGCCTCGGCGACCGAACTGGCCCGGTCCTCGGTGACCGTACTCGCCACGATCAGGTCGGCCCCCGCGCAGACATCGATGACCTCGCGATTCATCTGCTGGGCGTAATCGGCCATCTGACGGGCCACCAATTGCATCAGCCGCAGCGTATTTCCGGCCGCGAGTGCCTGCTGTCCGGCATCGGAACTGTAGAGCTGCTGGACATCGGGTCCGCAGGCGACGGCGGCGAGGCCGGTGGCCGTGGCGAATTCGACGAGGTTCGGCGGCGCCCCCAACAGCACGTCGTGGCCGCGGCGACGCAACTCCAGTCCCAGCGCTACGACCGGCTGGACGTCTCCACGAGTTCCGGTGAGCGGAATCGCTATTTTCAAGGCGGCTCTTTCGGGTATTGGGCACCTGACCCGACTCCGAGCGGATAGTCCACAGAACTATGGGCTCTCGACGCAGGGCATGTATCAGTACAGTGCCATTGTGCACATCGCGATGTTCATGGACTACCACCCGACCACGCTGGGCGGGATCCAGACCGCGGTCGGCTCGCTGTGCCGCGGACTCGAACTCGCGGGTCACCGCGTCACTCTCTTCGTCGCGCCGCTGTCGGGGGCGCATGCGGACCCGAATGTGATCGAGCTGCGCGCCGTGGGCGGTCTCGAGGTGAACGGTTTCCCGGTTGTACTGCCGACCGAGCGCAATGCCGAACTGATCGACGCCGCCTTCGCCGCGCGCGGTCCGATCGACCTGGTGCACACCCACACCACCTACGGTGTCGCCATCGCTGGCATGAAGGCGGCACGGCGACACCGGATTCCGCTGATCCACACCGCCCAGAGCCGCGACGACGCGTTCATCGAGAACACCTCGCCCGCACCGTATCCGGCGGCCCTCGCGCTGCGCGCACTACACGGCCGGTTCGTACCGCATCGCCAGCACATGCCGCACCGCGCTGAAAGCCGCGCGGCCCGCCATGCCTGGTGGACCATCGTCGGACAGGCGCAGGCGGCCGATCGGGTGATCGCGCCGACGCGGCACTTCGCCGATCTGCTACTCGCGCACGGTCTGACCCGCCCGATTCGGGTGGTATCCAACGGCGTCGACGATAACCTGATCGAAAGCAACGGCGGCATAAAGGGTTCCGATCGCACGCCGGACGCACCGCTGCGGCTCATCTGGTGCGGGCGGTTGTCCGCCGAGAAGCGGCTGCTCGAATCGATCGACGCGGTGCGGCTGGTCGATGACTGCACCCTGGATATCTACGGTGATGGCGACCTACGCGGCGCGACCGAGGCCGCTATCGCCGAACACCGTCTAGCGGACCGAATCCGCCTGCACGGCAGGGTCACTCAGTCCGAATGCCTCGCCGCCATGTCCGACGGCGACGCACTGCTGTTTCCCTCGCACGGTTTCGACACCCAGGGCATGGTCCTCTTGGAAGCGGTAGCGGTGGGCCTGCCGATCATCTACTGCGATCCCGATCTGGACGAATCGGTGCCGACCGGTGGTGGCGTGCGTACCGCCGATCCGTCGGCCGTCGCGATGGCCGACACCATCGCGAAACTCGACGCCGATCGCATCGCCTTCGACCACATGCGCGAGGTCCTCGCCGCACACAGCGACTCGGTGCGGCAATCACAGCAGACCGGGACGGTGCTCGAAATCTATCGCCAGGCCCGCGAAGAGTCCGCACGGAGTCCAGAATTGGTCATGCCACAATCTCTTTCGGAGGTCCCGACCGCGCCCGGCGCGCTACCGCTGGTGGGACACAGCCTGCGGGCCCTGCGCGACGCGCCCGGATTCGTCACCGCACTGGCCGACCTCGGGCCGATCGTGCGTATCCACTTCGGCCAGAAGACCGGATATCTGCTCACCACACCGGATCTCGTCCGCGAAGTCGGACTCGGCGATGCCGAACTCAATCGCGATGACCTGCGTGAGGCGATCAAGGACGTCGCGGGCGGATCGGTGAACGTGCTGCGCGGCGACGAACACAAACTGCGCCGCCGGATGATCGCGCCCGCGCTGCGGCAGAGCCGCCTCGCCGAATACACGAATTCGGCCGCCGATATCGCCGAAGCCTGGTCGGCGGGACTGCCTTCGGGTGGGCGCGTGAACCTGATGGACGAGGCCCACGGCCTGATCCTCGACACCGTCTCCTCGACTCTGTTCACCGCCGACTTCAGCGATGACGCACGCCGGGAGATCCGGGACAATGTGCCGTGGCTACTCGGTCAGGTCATCCTGCGCACCGCGCTACCGCCGCAGGTGCGCCGCCTGCGGCTCATCGCGAACTGGCGCTGGCGCAGGAAGGCACATCACCTGCGCGCCGCCATCGGCGATGTCATCGCCGAATACCGGCGCCGCGACGAGGATTTCAACGATGTTGTGTCCGCGCTGATCCGGCATACCGACAGCGAGACCGGTGCGAAACTGTCCGACGAGCACATTATCGACGAGGCGATTCTGATGCTGGCCGGTGGCGTCGGCTCGATGGCGTCGCTGACCGGGTGGCTCTGGCACGAGGTCATGCGCCGCCCACACATCGCCGAGCGGCTGTACGCCGAACTCGACTCAGTCGTCGGATCGGGCCCGGTCCGGCCCGAACATCTCGGCACCCTCCCGTACCTGAAACAGGTTGTGGCGGAGACACTTCGCTTCTGGGGCCCCTGGATCAGCGCTGGCACCGCCGACGGCGATGTCACCATCGGCGGACTGACCATTCCGGACGGTACGGCGATCATGTTCAGCCCCTACCTGGTTCAGCACGACAAGCGGTACTTCACCGATCCGGAATCCTTCGACCCGGACCGCTGGTCGCCCGAGCGCGCCGCCGATATCGATAAGAAGGCCAACCTGTCCTTCGGCGTCGGCCGCCGCCGCTGCCTTGGTGACCATTTCGCCATGATCGAAATCGGCCTCGCCGCCGCGGCCCTGCTGGCCCGCTGGCGGCCGATTCCCGACCCTAACTATGTGGTGCGCGCATCGAATCGGGACTTCGTCCTGTCACCGTCGGCGCTGCCGGTCACCCTGCGTCCACATTAACCACTTGCTTGGAGTGCACTCCAGGTGGCTACCGTCATCACATGAGCAAAGTTTGGTTCATCACCGGAGTCTCACGAGGATTCGGCAGGGAATGGGCACTCGCCGCACTCGAGCGCGGCGACCGGGTGGCCGGTACAGCCCGCGATCTGAGCACACTGGAGGATCTGGTCGCCAAATATCCGGATACCTTCCTGCCGCTGCGGTTGGATGTCACCGATCGCGCCGACGACTTCGCCGCGGTCCAGCAGGCCGCCGAACGGTTCGGACGGCTCGATATCGTGATCAACAACGCGGGCTACGGCCAGTTCGGCATGATCGAGGAGCTCAGCGAGGACGAACTCCGAGCACAGTTGGAGACCAATGTCTTCGGCGCGCTGTGGGTCACCCAGGCGGCGCTGCCGATTCTGCGAGCCCAGGGCAGCGGCCACATCATCCAGGTCTCCAGCATCGGCGGTATCTCGGCCTTCCAGAATCTCGGGGCGTACCACGCGTCGAAGTGGGCATTGGAAGGGTTCTCACAGGCCCTCGCACAGGAAGTCGCGCCGTTCGGCATCCATCTCACCCTGATCGAGCCGGGCGGTTTCGATACCGACTGGTCCGGTCCGTCCGCGCGTCACGCCACCCCGATTCCGGCCTACGATCCGGCCAGGGCAGCCAGGGCCGCACAGCGTTCCACGGTGCGCCGGGGCGATCCGGCCGCCACCCGCGGCGCCATCCTGGCCGTCGTCGACGCACCGGAGCCACCGCTGCGGATCTTCCTCGGCGAAGTCCCCCTGGCGATCGCGACCGCGGATTATGAATCCCGCCTGGAACTCTGGCGCAAGTGGCAGCCGGTATCCGCTGCCGCGCAGGGCGACTGAGGGGTATCAGAACGAGTGCGGTGCCGCCGGGGAGAGTCGGGATATTGTGGTGGATCCCTCCCCGGCGACGCCACTATCCGAGACCGCGCCGTCGCTGGCCGATGGCGCGGGTACAGGCCGAAAGGGTGCGGCCCGCCGCCGCCACGCCATCTGGAAGTCCCGGACGCCTCCGTGACCCCTCCATCGAAACCCGATGGCGTTTCAGCGAATTCAGACTCTACGATGCGACCACTCGCCGCGTAGCATCCTTGCAGCAAATTAGGGACTGTGACGCACGCAACTCCGCGCAAGTGCGCTGGTGATCACCGGAATCCGCGCCGCACTCGGGCATTCTCCGACTTCCGGTACGAAAACCACCCCGGCACACGGCGTTCAGTAGGCGGCATTGAGGTAATCGGCGGCATGGGTCGTCCACAGCACACTGGTGCCGGGCATGTTGTGCCCGGAGTAGAGCACGTGCTGACCGTCCGGCCAGGGCGTGAGATAGCCGATGACGCCATCGACCGCGGCGGCGTACCGGTTGAGGTTGGCGATCGGATCACTCATCAGGAAGCGGAGCAGTTCGGCGAAGATCAGCGGAGTCACATTGCCGATGCGGGCGCCTTCCACAAAGGAGAACGGCGAAATGCCGACGTCGATCACGCGCAATGGGGAGTCGCCGGGCGAAGAGGTGATGATGTCACCCGGATTCGCGTACTCCTTGACGTCGAGCGCGGGCCAGGCACCGCGTTCGCCGTGCAGCCCATAGGTCGATGCCGGGCACAGATTGCCGACCGACTGACCGCGCTTGCGCAGCGGGTTGGCGATATTGACCGCGAACGCGATCTCGAGCGGTGAGCCGTCGGTGTTCTTGTATTTCCCCGACCGCACCCCTTCCAGGATCTTGCTCGCGCAGATGCCACCGAGCGAATAGCTCAACAGCCCACAGACATTCGGCGAGTCCTGAATCGCTTTGACACCGGCGGCGACACCGAGGCGGATGGAGGTGTCCAGCGATGGACCCCACACATCCGGACTCGGTCCGACCGAGGCGGGCCAATCCGGCTCGAAGGCGGTGAAGCGGCCGGTATCGAGCAGTTTGGTGACATCGCGGAGCATCCCGGCCGGAGTCCCATTGCTGTTCCGCGGCTCGCCCGTGCCGCGGAGGGTGATGATGTCGATCATCGGTAACCTCCCTGTGCATCGCGCTTCGGTGCGATAGCTCCAGGTTGAACCGATAACCTCGCCAGCACCCGAGTATCGGGCTACTTCATTTCCCGCCGTGTTCGAGACTGCCGAGCAGTACTCGGACGATGCGGTCCAGATCGTTGCGGTCCTGCGCCGAAAGCACCGACAAGATGCGGGTTTCATTCTCGGTATGCGCGGTGACGACCTTGTCGATCAGCGCGCGGCCGGCCTCGGTCAAGGCGACCCGGACGGCGCGGCGATCCGCCGCGTCTGCGATGCGCCGGACCAACCCCGCGGACTCAAGACGGTCGAGCCGGCCGGTCATTCCGGCACGCGACATCATCAGCGTGTCGGCGAGCACCGACGGATTCAACTCGAACGGCTCCCCCGAACGACGCAGCGCGGCAAGCACATCGAACTCCCCGCGCTGCAGTCCATGCGCGCCGAAGACCGCCTCGATATCCCGCTGTGCGATGACGAACAGCCTGCCGAGCCGTCCGATGACGGCCATCGCCTCCAGTTCGAGGTCCGGCCGTTCCCGGCGCCACTGCCCGACGATCGCGTCCACCGGATCCGACTCCATCTCACCCATGGACAAGATTCTATTCGATGGGATATAGTTCGGTAGCGAATTATCAACAAGCGAATCAACTGGAGAACATCATGAACGCCACCACCGACCGCAAGTTCGCCATCCGCCAACCGCAGGATGCCGAGACCCTGGTGACCCCTTCGGTCACCATGCGCCTGCTCATCGACTCGAACGAGGCGGGCGGCGCGGTCAGCCACCTGGAGGTCACCATGGATCAGGGCGCGGACGGCGCGGCGCCGCACTACCACACCAAGTCGGACGAACTGTTCTACGTCGCCGACGGCGAACTGCAGGTCCTGGCCGGAGACGAGATCGTCACTGTCGCGGCGGGCGGATCGATCGTGGTGCCCAAACTCATGCCGCACGCCTTCGGGGCCACGCCGGACAGCTCGGCCCGGATCCTGATCGCCCTCATGCCCGCCGTCGAACGCTTCGGCTACTTCCGCCTGCTCGACCGTCTCGTCAAGGGCGAGGCCACCTTCGAGGAACTGCAGGCCTCCCAGGAGGAGTTCGACAACTGGTTCGTGGACTCGCCACAGTGGTGGGCCGAGCGCAATGCGAATCGGCGCAGCTGATCACGCGCGGCGGAACCGTGGTCGCGATCGAGCCCGAATTCGGGTGGGACGATGCGACGTGTGCATCCGCACCCGCGGATGCACAACCGCCAATCCTGGGCAATACCAACCGAACGACAACCGTCCGATAGTTGCTGAAGGATTGCGGGAACCGGTTTGCCATCTTACCGAAAAACTTTCGGCGCTAGTGCATCCCGAGCCTGAATCCAGTTTGCCAGCGGCGGCGAAATCTCCCGATCCGGACCGTGCGGGACCCCCCGCGCGTTATGATCCAGTTCCCGCTCGGGAGTCCTGGCAAATCGCGAGCAGATCGGAGAGCTCACTATGACCGACGCAATCCACCTCCCCGGTACCGCACCGACGGGTGACCGCGTCCCCGCGTTGCAGGGACTGTTGGTGGCCGAGTCGGAACGAGATTTCACCGTCAGAGTGACCGAAGGAACGTGGACCTTCCGCCGGGACGATGTACTTCGCGTAGTGGACTGGACCGATGGCGCGGCTACCGAGCGCGATGGCCGCCCGGTGCTGATGGATATCCGCCCCGGCGCCACCGCCGATTTCACCCGGCGCCTGCGCATCGACCTCGTCGACCGCCCGATGACATTGGCCGCGGAACCCTCCGCGGCGCTGGGAGATGAAGCGCTGCAACAACTCACCGCATCCTGGGCCGACGGCCTTCAGCTCGCCGACTACCCGGGCACCAGCGGAGCGACCTTCACCTACTGCCAAACCAAATCGCTCGCAACCAGCGACGACGGCATCAACTGCGACAGCCTCGACTGAACAGGACTGCGCATGGCGGCGCGCCGGACAGGTTCGGTCCTCATCGTCTCCGAATCCGATGATCTGCACGGCACCGCGATGGCGGCGACGTTGCGAGAACACCACGGGCTCAGCCCGATTCAGCTCGACCTGCGCGACTTCCCGCGCGAATCCGGAAGTTTCCGGCTCGATCGGCACGGTACCGCGCGTTCGCTCTCACATGTGATCGGGCTCGACGACGTCCAGTCGGTCTGGTGGCGAAGGCCGCATCCGGCACAGGTGCCCGCCGGCGTGCGTGCCTCGGATGACGCCTACCGCCAAGCCGAATGCGACGGCTTCATCCAGGGAATGCTGTGGTCGATACCCGCGTACTGGGTCAACGACCCCGGCGCCGATCGAACCGCGAGCCGCAAGATCGTGCAGTTGGAGACCGCACGGCGGGCCGGATTCGCGATTCCGGAGACGCTGATCACCAATGATCCGGACGAGGCGCGCAGCTTCGTCGAATCACGTTCCGGCGCGGTCGTTTACAAGCGCACCGGCACCGGGCGCGCCGAATTCGCGGAGACCAGAATCATCACCAAGGCCGATTTCGGCCGACTCGCGGGCATCCGCTCCGCGCCGACCACCTTCCAGGACTACATCGAGGCCAGCTGCGATCTGCGGGTGGTGTGGATGGACGGCGTCGAATGGGCGGTCCGCATCGACTCGCAGTCCGGCGTCGGCCGGGTCGACTCGCGGCTGGATACCACCGTCGACTTCGCTCCCGAGCATCTGCCCGCGTCGGTCAGCAAGTCGCTGGCCACGCTCATGGGAGCACTCGGCCTGAGCTTCGGCGTGCTCGATCTGCGCCTCGGCCTCGACGGCGAGTACTACTTTCTCGAGGTCAACCCACAGGGCCAGTTCGCGTATCTGGAGATCAAGACGGGCCTGCCGATGTTCCGCAGCCTCGCCAACCTGCTGGTCAACGGCGACGGCGCGGTACCTGGCTATTAGCGCGCTCGACTGTGCTCGGTGTCAGCGAAATCCATTCGCCGACACCGGGATCCAGATCCGTAACGCTACTGGCTTTTGCGGCGGTTGGCACCGCCGCGGCTGCGGAGCTGCACATGCGACTCCACCAGCACGTTGTGGATGAAACCGTAGGAGCGGCCGGTGGACCGGGCCAGCGATCGAATGCTGGCACCCGCCTCGTACTGCTTCTTCAGCTGGGTTTGCAAACGGTCTCGTGATTTCCCCGTGACGCGTGTGCCCTTACCCAGTGTGGCCTTGACTTGTGTGGGCCTGTCGCTCATGGCTTCCTCCGAGTCGCCGAGCCGCGTCCTTCCAGGCTAAACACTCAGCAAGCTGTGATCAACGGGTCTTTGTGATGAATATCACCGATCACCCGATTCGAGGGAGTGAAAACCTACCGCCCACAACGAAACTCCGTCGAGACAAGTCCCGATCAGGCCAGCTGAATCAGCTCCAAATACTCCGCCGACCAGTGATCTTCCTGGCCGTCCGGCAGCAAGATCACTCGTTCCGGGGACAGCGCCTCGGCCGCGCCCGGATCGTGGGTGACCAGGACGACGGCGCCCGCGTAGGTGCGCAGCGCATCGAGCACCTGTTCGCGCGAGATCGGGTCGAGGTTATTGGTCGGCTCATCGAGCAGCAGCACATTGGCGGCCGAGGACACCAGTCCGGCCAGCGCGAGCCGGGTCTTCTCACCGCCGGAGAGGGTGCCAGCGGGCTGTTCCAGCTGTGGTCCGGAGAACATGAAGGCGCCGAGCAGACCGCGCAGCTCCTGTTCACCGGCGTCCGGTGCGGCGTGACGGATGTTCTCCCATACCGTGGCCTGGTCGTCGAGGGTGTCGTGCTCCTGCGCGAAGTAGCCGATCTTGAGCCCGTGGCCCGGGACGAGACCGCCCGCCGTCGGCGTCTCCACCCCGGCGAGCAGGCGCAGCAGCGTCGTCTTGCCCGCACCGTTGAGGCCGAGCACCACGACACGGCTGCCGCGGTCGATGGCCAGATCGACGCCGGTGAAGATCTCCAGCGAGCCGTAGACCTTGGTCAGGTTCTCCGCCATCAGCGGCGTCTTGCCGCAGGCGGCGGGTTCGGGGAATTTGATCCGCGCAACCTTGTCCGCCACGCGCACGTCATCGAGTTCGGCCATCAAGCGGTCCGCGCGCTTGGCCATGTTCTGCGCCGCCGTGGCCTTCGTGGCCTTGGCGCCGAGCTTGGCCGCCTGCGCGCGCAGGGCGCTGGCCTTCTTCTCGGCATTGGCGCGTTCCCGGCGGCGGCGCTGTTCATCGGTGGCACGCGCGTCCAGATACTTCTGCCAGCCCATGTTGTAGACGTCGGCCTCCCCGCGCACCGCGTCCAGGAACCAGACCTTGTTCACCACATCACCGAGCAGTTCGACATCGTGGCTGATCACGATCAGACCGCCGTCGTGGTTCTGCAGGAAGCCGCGCAGCCAGGTGATGGAGTCGGCGTCGAGATGGTTGGTCGGCTCATCGAGCAGCAGGATGGTGTCCGAGCGCCCGCCGCTGCCGTCGGAGGCGGCGAACAGGATGCGCGCCAACTCGATTCGGCGACGCTGTCCACCGGACAGAGTGCGCAGCGCCTGGCCGAGCACCCGATCGGCCAGGCCGAGACTGTTGCAGATGCGGGCGGCTTCGCTCTCGGCGACATAGCCGCCGAGCGCCGAGAAGCGCTCCTCGAGGCGGCCGTACTTGCGCACCGCCTTCTCGCGTTCGGCGTCATCGACGACCTCGGCCATCAGCGCCTGCTGCTTCTCCATATCGCGCAGCAAGGTGTCCAGACCACGGGCGGAGAGCACGCGATCGCGGGCGAGTACGTCGAGGTCGCCCTCGCGCGGATCCTGCGGGAGATAGCCGATATCGCTGGAGCGCAAAATCTTTCCCGCGTAGGGCTCGCCCTCGCCCGCCAGAATGCGCAGCGTGGTGGTCTTGCCCGCGCCGTTGCGCCCGACCAGTCCGATCCGGTCTCCGGCCTGCACCCGCAGTGCCGGCCCGGGGGCCGACAGCAGGGTGCGGACTCCGGCCCGGACCTCCAGGTCCGTCGCGGTGATCACAGACTTCTCCTACGGGTACGTGGTGCTGGTCGGTTGCCGCTCGATTGTGCGACGCGAAGACACACAAGAACCACTGATTTTACCCGGCTCCAGAGGTGCTACCGACACCCGCCTTCCGGGTGTGACCGCGCTAACTCCGCGGCTCGGCGCTAGGCCGCCACGCCGGCCATGCTCGACTCGATGCTGGTGGCATTCGCGACGCGCTGGCCGCGGGCCTCACCGGAGCTGCGTTCGTAGTACTGATCGAACGCCGCCGCCGCGGCACCGGCCGATCCCGCCGACATCAGATGGCTGTACGCGCTCGATTCGCTGCCCTTCAGTTCGGAAACCATGAAATCGACTTGGAGCGTGTAATCGGTGACGGACCGGTGTTTGGGGTCGTTGGCGGCAAAATTCTCGAGAGCCGTCCGTCGGCCGCCTTCCCACTGGCAGAGGCCGATGGCTCCTTCTCCGGGGTTGTAGGCACCGGTATCGAAACCCGATTCGACCTGCATATTGCCCAAGATGCCCGCCGCTTGCGCCGGTGTGAAGCCCTTCTCGAGCAGGTACTGATAGATCTTGCTGGCCTGTACTTTCTGACCGCCGCTGATGGGTTCGGCACTCGCGCTGTTGCCAAGACCTGCGGGTCCGCTGGAGTTGCGGCTGTTTCCACCGCTCCCGGTATAGGTGGGGAACTGATTGCCGCTACCGATCGAATTCGGGGCACTTCCGCTGTGGTCCGACTCCGGGTCGGTGACCTTTCCGGCGATATCGCCCAGTTTGTCGTACGCGTCCGAGACTGCCGTCGCCGTCTTGTCGACCGCCTTATTGATCTTGTCGATGGCGGTCAGCTGTACCGCGATGCTGTGCGTCTGCGGCACATCGGTCTGATTCGGCACTTCGGCCACAAACCCCTTGACCGTGTGCACCAGGTTACCTACCTCGGTGCTCATGGTTATGGATACGTCGGCCGACTTCTGCGCGATCTGGGCGATATTGCTGTCCATCGAGTTCAGATCGGTCCGGTATTGCTTGTCCTGGCTCTCCTTGGCGTGGTACTTCGTGACGAGATCACCGGACTTCAGCTGCGACTGCCCCAGGCCCTCCAGCTCCTTGACCGTAATCGACTTCGCCGAGCCGTCGCCAACCGCCTTCACCAACGTCGTCAGCGCCGTCTCCGTATGGCTGAGGCAGGCGTTGAGGATAGGTGCGTCCGGGCGCGGCGGCAGCGTTGTGTCGACGTCGCCAGCCATATCTCACCTTCCGTCGATACCTCTCCGGCAGCTTAATCGCAGCTAGACGCCTTCCCTTTGCCATCGGGTCCCCGCCGGTGGGAACAGTCGCGCCGGGTCGATATCGCGCAATCCCGACCGGGTCCACTCGGCGGAATTCAACAGCGGTAGCGTGCCATCACATGACGACCGATCTGTTGGGCAAGAGCGCACTCGTTACCGGAGCCAGCCGTGGCATCGGTAAGGCCGTCGCGGCGGAACTGTTGCGGCGTGGGGCCAATGTGGTGATCACCGCGCGTAAGCCGGAACCGCTCGAGGAGACGGCCGCCGAGCTGCGGGCGCTCGGCCATCGGGGCGAGGTCAGCGCGCTGGCCGGCAATTCGGGTGATGCCGATAGCCGGGCCGCGGCGGTGGGCCGGGCGGTCTCGGAATTCGGCTCGCTGGACATCCTGATCAACAACACCGGCATCAATCCGGTCTACGGCTCGCTGATGGATGCCGATCTGGAGGCGGTGCGCAAGATCTTCGACGTCAATGTGGTCGCCGCGCTCGGCTATGTGCAGGAGGCGTACAAGGCGTGGATGGGCGCGCACGGTGGCGCGGTGGTGAATGTGGCCAGCGTCGCCGGCCTGCGCTCGACCGGTGTGATCGCGGCGTACGGCGCGTCCAAGGCCGCGCTGATCCGGCTCACCGACGAACTGGCCTGGCAGTTGGGCCCGAACATCCGGGTGAATGCGGTTGCGCCCGGTGTTGTGAAGACGAAGTTCGCCGACGCGCTGTATTCGGCCGACGAGGACCGGGCGGCGAGTGTGTATCCGATGAAGCGTCTCGGCACGCCGGAGGATGTCGCGCGGCTGATCGGATTCCTGGCCTCGGATGAGGCCGCGTGGATCACCGGAGAGACGATCCGCGTCGACGGTGGGTTGCTCTCGACCGGTGGAATCTGAGTCGTATCAGGACAATCCGCTATCGGCCGACGGAACCTGAGACGGCCGAAGGCAATCCGAGTTTCCGCTGAGACCGATGGCCGCGCGACGAATACCGCGCGGCCATCGGCTTTCTCGCTGTCTATACCCGCTGAGGCTGGCGCAGATCGTCCGGATCGGGCAGTGACGACGGCGCGGACGGTCCCTCGTCGAATCCGAAACGCTCGTGCAGCTTTTCGAGCGGACCCGGCGCCCACCAGTTCCAGTCACCGAGCAGTTTCATGACGGCGGGCAGCAGGAAGCCGCGCACCAGGGTCGCGTCTACCAGCACCGCCAGCGGCAGGCCGATGCCGAAGGACTTCATGAAGGTGATGTCGGAGGCCAGGAACCCCAGGAACACCAGGGAGATCAGGACCGCGGCGGCGGTGACGATCCGGCCGATCTTCTCCAGTCCGTGCGCCACGGCGGAATCGTTCTTGCCGGTGCGTTCGTACTCTTCGAGAATCCGCGACAGCAGGAACACCTGATAGTCCATGGCCAGACCGAATGCGACGCCGAAGAGCATGACCGGCACCGTCGGCGGCAGATCGCCGGTCACGGTGAAATCGAGCAGACCCGACAGGTGACCGTCCTGGAAGATCCAGACCAGTGCGCCGAAGGTCGCGGTGAGACTGAGCGCGCTGAGCACGATCGCCACCAGCGGCAGCACCACACTGCCGGTCAGCAGGAACAGCACGATCACCATGATGATCACGACGTAGGCCAGGGCCACCGGCAGCGCCGCGGTCACCGCATCGAGTGAATCGGCGCTGGCGGCCGCGATACCGCCGACCAAACGCTGCGACGGTGCCGGCACCGCGCGCAGATCCTTGGCGACCCGATCCAGCTCACCCGGATCGCTGGTATCCGGGGTCACCGAGAGGTATGCGGCGTCCTTGGTCTCGAAACGCGCGTGCTGCGCCGTGCCCGGGACGAGCTGACCGCCGTGCGCGTAACTACCGGTGGCGGTGTCGACGCGGCGGACATTGTCGACCTCGGAGAGTTTGCGCGCGTAGGCATCGAGTCCGGACTTGCCGTCGGGCAGTACCACGAACAGTCCATTGGTCTCTGTCGCCGTGAATTCGCGCTGGATGATCTCGGTGATCTGCCGGTTGTTCATCGACTCCGGCAGTGCCCGCTGATCCGGGAAGCCGAGTTTCACCCCGAGGAACGGGGTACCGAGCAGCAGTAGGAAGGCCGCGACCGCCAAGCCGATGGGCATCGGTTTGCGCATGACGAAGACCGCGAGCCGGTGCCAGAAGCCCTCGCCCGGAGCGGGCCGCTGCGGACGGAAGAACCAGCCGAGCTGACCGCGATCGATGCGGCTGCCGAGCAGTAGCAGGATCGCGGGCAGCACCGTCAGCGAGACCGTCGCGGCGATGGCCGCGACCGCCAGACCCGCATAACCCATGGAACGCACCGCCAGCAGCGGGAAGAACAGCAGACCCGACAGCGCCACCGCGACGGTGACGGCCGAGAAGGCCACGGTGCGTCCGGCCGAACGCATGGTCGCGGCCACCGCTGGTCCGGTCGGTGCACCGGCGGCCAGTTCATCGCGGTAGCGGCTGATGATCAGCAAGCTGTAATCGATCGCCAGGCCCAGGCCGAGCAGCGTGGCGACATTGGTCGCGGTCGCGGCGAGATCGGTGACCAGCGTGATGAGCCAGAGCGCACCCATGGTGATCATCACGGTCACCATGGCAACGACCAGCGGCAGGCTGGCCGCCACCAAACCGCCGAAGACGAACAGCAGCGCCACCAGCGTGATCGGGAAGGCGATGGATTCGCCGAGGGCGGCGTCCTTCTCGCTCTGTTTCACGGTCTCGTGCAACAACATCGCGTAGCCGCCGACCCGCACCTCGACCGGGCCGTGGGTGCCGCCGTAGCGATCCGCGAGCCCGCCGACCTTCTGGTCGACCTCGCCCTCCTCGCCGAGGATGCTGGCGACGATCAGGCCGGATTTGCCGTCGTCGCTGCGCAGGGCGGGTGACTTGTCCATCCAGTAGGACATGACACCCGCGACGCCCGGTTCATCTTTGAGCTTCAGCGCCAATTTGACCGCGGCGGTGGCGGCGTCCGGATCGTCTACGGAGGTGTCGCTGTGCACCAGCAGCACCAAGTTCGGCGGCGCCTGGCCGAAGGTTTCGCGCAAAATCTCGGTGGCCTGGCTGGCTTCACCACCGGGATCGCTGTAGCCACCCCCCTGTACCTTGTCGAACAACGTCGAGCTGAGCATCCCCATCGCCAGCGCGAGCACGACGAATACGCCGAGTATCCACTTGCTGCGCCGCTTGGTCAGATCGAACACCGCCACACCCTCATCACTCGTTAAGCCGCGCCGCGTTCGCTCCCTGACGAATCCGCGACGTGCCCGGATTGCACCTGCCTGGCCACCACCCGCATCGGCAGATGCTTCGGGTGCACCAGGGCGCCGATCACTGTTTCTTGCACCGCGATACCGGGCATCGGGCGCAGGCGCCAGCGCCCGCAAATCGTAGCAACCTGCAGCGCAACCTCGGTGAGCGAGAACACATTTCCCGGACACTGGCGGGTGCCCATGCCGAAGGGCAGGTAGGCGCCCTTGGGCCGGGACTCCATGGCCGCGGGCAGCCAGCGGTCCGGGTCGAACCGGTCCGGATCCGGGAACACCGCCGGATCCCGGTGCACCGCAACCGGACACACCAGCAGCATGGACCCCTTGGGCAGCGCCCGGCCGCCGAGTTCATAGTTCGCCGGCACATCGCGCACGGTGAGCCACGGCGAGTACACGCGCAGCGTCTCCATGACGATCCGCTTGGTCAGATCGAGCTGGGCGAGATCGGCGAATTCGGCGGGACGACCGCCGAGCACGGCGTCGATCTCCGCGTGGAAAGCGGCCTCCAGCTCGGGATTTCGGCCCAGTTCGTGGAAAACCCAGGACAGCGTCATACCGGTGGCTTCGGTGCCGCCGACCAGGAAGTTGATCAGCTCATCGTGCACTTGGGCGTCGGTCAGCGCGACACCGTCCTCGTCGCGGGCCTTGATCAGGGTGTCGAGCAGGTCGCCGTGGTCGAGAGTCGGATCGGCGGCGAGGTCGGCCCGATATGCCGCGATGATCTTGCTGGTGGCCGACTTCATCCCGGCGACAAGACCTTCGAAGCGACGGTTACTCGGCAGCGGCAGCCTGTCGATCCAGGCCGGGCGGGTGACCCGGCGGGCGAGCAGCGTCATCACCGGCGTGAGCATCTCGTGGATTTCCGCGCCGGTCTCCGCACCGAGGTCCCCGGAGAACAGCGCTCCGGCGACGGTGCGCAGCGCGAGGTCGTGCATCTCGGTATTGACGACGACCATTTGGCCATCGCGCCAGGCATCGGCCTGTTCGGCACCGAGGCGGGTCATCACGGTGGCGTACTGCGCGATGCGGCCGCGGGCGAAGGCCGGAGCGATCATTCGGCGTTCCCGCTTGTGCTGTGGACCAGAGAGCACGGTGACACCAGCGCCGAGCAGCGCCTCGGCCCGATCGATCATCGAACCCTGATCGGAAAGACCGACGAAGGCCTCGCGGATCAGATCCGGTTCGGTGACGACGTAGGTGTCGTAGCCGGGAATCTTCACCCGCACCACCGGGCCGAGCTCCGAGAGCGTCTGCAGGAAGCGGTAGGGCCTGCGGGCCAGACGGTGCGAATGTCCGATGAGGGGTAGGGCGCCCGGTGCGGTCGGCACCTCGGCGGTGCGGGTCGGGCGGCTGGTCAGCCGGGTGGTCATCATGCGAGCCTCCTAGGCGTGGATCGACTTTCGCTCCGGGGCGGGGCGGCGGCCGTAAGTCATCCGCGGGCGATCACGGCATCGACGCCACCGACCTGTTCGACCCAGTCGATGTAGGCGGCCAGCCCGTCGGTCAGCGATACCGTCGGCGCGTAGCCGAAATCCCGTGCGGCGGCACTGGTGTCGTAGGTATTGGAAACGGTCAGTGCCGCGGTGGTCCAGCTCGACAGCGGCGGCGCGTAGCGCTCCTTGATCGCCGGCACCCGCCAGATGGTGTCGAAAACCGCGATGGCGGCGTCGAAAACCGGCTTCGGAATGGTGCGGGTCGGTGGCGTCAGGTTCAGGGCGACGGCGAGGTCCTTGACGAACTTCCACAGGTCGACGTCCTCGGGATCGGCGAGGAAGTAGGCATTGCCCGCGACCTGATCCGAGCGCGCCGCCTGTAGGCAGGCCTGGGCGGCGTGTTCGCAATAGGTGATCGACACCATGACGCTCTTGCCACCGGAGAGGTCGGGCAGCCTGCCGGACTTCAGCTTGCGCAGCAGCAGCGTCATCCAGCCCGATGAGCGCGGCCCCCAGATCATCCGCGGCCGCAGCGCGCAGGTGACGAAATCGGGGGTGTTGCTGGCCAGGACGAGCTGTTCCGCGGCGGCCTTGGTCTCCACGTACAGGCTCTTCGGATCCGTCACATACGGCTCGGACTCGTCGATGCCGAAGCGGTCGGCGTCATAGGAGGTCGCGACCGAGGGACTGCTGACGAAGACGAACCGGCCGACACCGGCCTCCCGCGCGGCCCGCATCAGCCGCCGGGTGCCTTCGACATTGGCCTCCCAGAACTGGGCCCGGCTGCCGACCTCGGCGACCAGTCCGGCGCTGTGGTAGACCACATCGACGTCCTTACAGGCGGTGACCAGCGATTCGTAGTCGCCGAGATCGCCTGCCACCGTTTCGAGTTCGGGCACCGTCGACAGGTACCCGAGATCGCTCGACGGCCGCACGACGGCACGCACCTCGTCGCCCGCGGCGACGGCTGCGTCGACGAGATGGCTGCCGAGGAATCCGGTTGCCCCGGTGACCAATGCCTTCATGGCCTCATACCCTTTCCGGCCCATTCGGCCAATTCCTCGCGCCCGATCTTGGCGTTGTGCCGGATGTCGACCGGGAATCCCGGATGGGCACGGAATACCTTGATGGACCTGGTGACTTCGCGTTCACGCGCGATGGACCACAGTTCCCTTTGCACCCGTGAGATCTCCGAGGTGGCGACGCCGGAGCGCAATTCGAAACACAGCACCGGGATCTGTGCGCCCGGCTCGCCGACTCCGACGAGTGCGGTGCGGTGCACATCCGGATGGGTGTTGAAGATCTGCTCGCACTGGACGGTGAACAGGTCACCGGCCGCCGTGCGGACCCGCTGGGCCGCGCGGCCGCAGAACCACAGTCGTCCGGATTCGTCCTGCCAAGCCAGATCTCCGACGCGGTGCCAGCGGCGCACGGTGCCGTCCGGGCGCATTTCATCGATCTTGTTGCGGGCATCGGCGGTCGGGTTGCGGTGGTATGCGGTGCTGACCTGCGCACCGGTGGCGACGATCTCGCCGATCCGGCCCTGCGGCAGCACCAGATCGTCGTGCCAGGTCGGGATTTCGTCGTCGGAGATGGCGATGATGCGAACTCGAGTGTCACTCTCCGATTCCGCGATCGGGCGTCCGACACAGGTGCCGGCGCCCTCGGCGGTCTGCTTGCGCGTTTCGTCGAGTTCGGACCATTCGAGGGTGGTCAGCGGCAGCGCCTCGGTCGCGCCATAGGTGGTGAAGACCTGAGCGGTCTCGCCGAGTGCCGCCCGAACATGGGCCAGTGCGTCCAGATTCGCGGGCGCGCCCATGGAGATGACCCGGACCAGGCTCGGCAGTGCGGTGCCGGTCCGCGTCAGGTATTCCCCGAGTGGCCCGAGCAATGCGGGCGATGCGGTGACATCCGTGGCTTCGAAAGACCGCACCACATCGGCGAGCAATGCCGGATCCGCCTTCGACACCCGCACCGGATCCACCGGGCCGAGCACCACATGCGCGCCCTGCAGCAGATCGAAGATGCCGAACAGCGGTACCGAGGTCAGCGAGACGAAACCCGTTGGGCGGCCGTGCAACCGCTCGATCACCCGCAGCGAGGCGGCGAATCCGGCTCTGCTGAACTCGACGCCCTTCGCCGGTCCGGTGCTGCCGGTGGTGAAAGCGATCATCAGCAGATCGTCGGGTGCGTGGGTGCTCTCGGATGCGACCGCGCCGGGTGTCTGCCGCATGGCGGGCAGCGTGTGCCCGCCCCAGTACGAACGTCCCGCGGTCACGTGCACCCGCACCGAACGGAAGGTACGCCGCGCCGCGAGCCGCACCAGATGCGCCAGCGGGATTCCGATGAACGCCTCCGCACCGACACTGCGGAAGCAGTGCAGCATGCGGCGCACACCCATGCCCGGATCCACCACCACGGGCACGGCGCCGACCCGGAACAGCGCGAAGATCACCGCGAACAGATCGGGATCGGGCTTGACCATGACAATGGTCTTGACGCCCTTGGTGATCCCGATCCGTTCGAACGCCGCCGCATACGCCTCGACCCGCGCGCCCAGCTCGGCGAAGGTCAGCAACGCGAAGCCGAGATCTGCGGCGCGCTCGGCACGTTCGGGGTGCGCGACAGTCGGATAGCTGATAGCGGGCAGATCGGCGCGCTGTCGGATCTGGTGATCCAGCAGCGCGCTCAGATCGGCAAGCTCCTGGCTCACCCCGCACCACCGGCGGGGACGGTGTAGCTCACGCATCCGGCGATCGGACCGGATCCCGCGGCCACCAGCAGCAATTCGTCACCGGCCGACAGCGCACCGGTTTCCAGCAGCTGGTGATAGCCGATGATCAGACCCGAACTGCCCGCGTCCAGATCGCCGGTCGCGGCCTGATGTGTTCGGGCGAAACCGAATTCGCCCGCCAGGGTGGCCGCGAAGTCGGGCACCGGGTTATTGGTGACCAGCACGCGCCGCGCCTCCGGCCGCTCGGCGAGATAGGAGCGGACCGCGGCAAAGGCCGCGCCGGTGACCAGTTCGGCGTAGTCATCGGCAACGTCAACGGTGATCGAACGCTGTCCGTCGTTGCCCATCGCCTTCAGATCGAGGTATCCGGCGACACCGGGATGGGTGCCGACCGCGCGCGGCAGCGGCGCCGGGATGTGCACCCGATCGAAACCGGTGCCCTCATCGATACCCTTGGTCACCAGCAGCGCCGCACCGACCGCGGCATAGCGGAAGCCGGCCGGCGCGTGCTCGGCGCCGCCTGGATGGGCGTCACTGGCGACGATCAGCACTCGCTCGACCGTGCCGTTCTCCAGCAGCGCGCCCGCGGCCTGCAGTGCGTTGAGCACACCGCAGGACCCATTGCGCAGATCGAGTGAGAACCCCGCCCGCGAGGAGCCGACCTGGTAGTCCAGGTGCATCCCCAGTTCCTTCTGGATCAACGCCGCATTCGACGGTTCGACGATATTGCTGTCGCGGTAGACGCCCACATTGATCAGCACGTCGATATCGTTCGGCGCCACGCCCGCCCCCGAGAGGCACTCCTCGCCCGCCCGCACCGCGTGATCGATGGAACCGAGGGTCGGGTCGGCGCTGACGGCGGACCGGCGAATAATGAACGTCATTTCATCCCACCAATGCACTGATAGTTGCCGACAAGACGCCGAAGACCATTCCCGACGCGGTCGGTACGAAACATATCTTCGCGCCCTTCGGGATCTCGCCACGGGAAATGTAGTCGTGCAGTACCAAGAAATGCGTACTTGCCCCGGTGTTGCCGTATTTCTCGACGGTCGCCAGGCGCGGCGGCATCTCGGTGCCGTGAATCTTGCTGCCGGACTCGGCGAGCTTCTCGGTGAATCCGACACCGAGCTGATGGAACACGATGAAGTCGAACTTCTCGTCGGCGAATGTGGTGCCGCGTTTTGCGAGAATATCGCTGTGGAATTTCGCCCAGGTTTCACGGCGCGGCGCGGCCTGCATGGTGAGATTGTCGGTCAACATGATCATGTTCTCGCTGGCATCGCTCGGTTTGGCGATACATAGCGGCGAGTACTCGGCGCAGGTGGTCAGATCGACATAGTGCAGCACATCGTCTTCGTCGACCGCCGGGTCGAGAATGACCGCCACCGCCGCGTCCGCGAGGGTGAGTGCGGCGAACTGCCGATCGCGCACATCGATCGCCTCGGCGAGCGCGCCCTCGGTCACCGGCGAGATCACTTCGGGCGTCACCACCATGCCGTTGCGCACGACACCGGCACGAATCATGTTGTCGAGCAGATAGATTCCGGTCATGGTGCCGCCGCAGGCATTCGCCACGTCATAACCGGAGGCATTGACCGCACCGATGCGCCGGGCGATCTCCTGCGATGCCGATGGTTCGAAGACCA
The DNA here is from genome assembly GCF_050955995.1 of Nocardia sp. CA-119907. Classification (NCBI taxonomy): domain Bacteria; kingdom Bacillati; phylum Actinomycetota; class Actinomycetes; order Mycobacteriales; family Nocardiaceae; genus Nocardia; species Nocardia sp. CA-119907. The sequence goes on along the minus strand of NZ_CP192091.1, from coordinate 3,547,278 downwards.
TATGGAAGCCTTCGTGCACCGTGGTGCCGCCGCAGATGATGATGTCCAGGTCGGCGGCGTCCAGGCCGGATTTGGCCAGTGCGTCCAGCGCGGCTCTCGCACCCAGGGTCAGCGTGTCCTCGACGGTGCGATCCACCATATAGCGGTGCGTGATGCCGGTAATTCGCTCGACGTCGAACTCGCCGCCGCTCGTCATCCGACCGAGTACTTCGGAGGTAGTGTATTCGCCGGCCGGAAGGGCGGCTCCAAGGGCGCGTAATCGGGAAGAATTCACCGTAGCGGTCCTTTCGACAGAGACAGGCAGCACGAACTGCCCAATGGCACGACAATGGCCTCGGGCAGGGGTGCGGGAATTCCGTTCCACAGAATTGGGGAACAGCGAGCGACGAAATCCACACTGATTTCGGCAATCACGTCCGGATTGCCCAACCCTGGGCAATCCATCCGACAACGCCGAGCATACGACGCACGGCACAAAGTGACCAGTCCGATTGCGACGCCGAGCTACTCGCGGGTCACATCGGTGCTGGAAAATCCAGATTCGACATGATCGCATTATGAAAAATGTCACCGTCGATATCTGTGAACTATCACCACGCAACGGCGCTCGATCCGCCGCGCAGTAGGCTCCGCACGACCGACGAATCGATCCGCGAACGGAGGATCCGCCCTGCATACCGCCGAACTCGCTGTGCCACACCGGCATCCGCATTCCGACGCGGCCGCGCGATGACCGCCGACATCATCGTGTGCGGCCTCGGCCCCGCCGGTCGCGCGCTCGCGCACCGCTGCCTCGCACACGGAATGTCGGTCACCGCAGTCGATCCGCTTCCGCATCGCCGCTGGTCAGCAACGTATGCGGGGTGGTACGACGAGTTGCCGCGATGGCTGGATCCACAGGTCGTCGCCGCCACCGTCGATCGCCCCGCAGCCTGGGGCACCCGGATACACCGACTCGACCGGACCTATGTCGTCTTCGATTCCGACCAGCTGCGAGATTCACTGAATCTCGACGGCGCCCACATATCGGCGGATCGCGTTGTCGAAATTCGGCACAACACAGTAACTTTGGCTTCGGGCACAATATATACCGCGAATCGTGTTATCGACGCACGAGGAATTGCCCGCTCTCCCGCGCTGGCCGAGCAAACCGCGTACGGCGTTGTCGTCCAACGGGATACTGAGATCGAGTCGCTGTTCATGGACTGGCGCCCGGACAACGGCGCGGAACCCGGTGCGCCCCCGTCATTTCTGTACGCGGTACCGTTGGGTGCGCGAACCATGCTACTGGAGGAGACCTGCCTCGCCGGGCGTCCCGCCCTCGGCACCGCGGTCCTGCGCGACCGGCTGCACCACCGGTTGCGGGCACGCGGCATCGAACTCACCGGGACCGAACCGATCGAGCGCGTGCGATTCCCGGTGCAGGGCGGGCGGCCCGGGCGACGCGCCTTCGGTGCGGCGGGTGGCTTCACCCATCCCGCAACGGGTTACAGCGTCACCGCCGCACTCGCCGCGGCCGATATGGTCGCGCTCGGAGCCACGGCATGGCCGATACGGGCGCGTGCCGTACATACGCTGCGGACCGCCGGTCTGCGGGTGCTGCTCGCACTGCCGCCCGCCGATATACCGGTCTTCTTCGATGCCTTCTTCACGATTCCGCCGGAATTACAACGAGCGTATCTATCGGACCGCACCGACTTCGGCGGCACTGTCGCCGCTATGCGCACCCTCTTCGCCGCCCTGCCGACTCCCCTGCGTCAGCGCGTCGCGACCACGACACTCGGGATACCGATTCGCTCGCGCATGCGAATGGGTTCGTCCATGATGGAGTGATGGCACGAGCTATCTGGAAGGGCTCGATCGCATTCGGGCTGGTAAACGTCCCTGTCAAGGTGTACACCGCCACCGAGGACCACGATATCCGGTTCCACCAAGTGCATGCCAAGGACGGCGGACGGATCAAGTACGACCGGGTCTGCACGGTCTGCGGCAAGTCCGTGCAGTATGCCGATATCGACAAGGCCTACGAATCCCCCGAGGGTGACAAAGTCATCCTGACCGACGAGGACTTCGGCAAACTGCCCGCAGCGGAAAAGCACGAGATTCCGGTGCTGCAGTTCGTGCCCTCCGACCAGATCGATCCGATCCTGTTCGAGAAGAGCTACTACCTGGAGCCCGATTCGAATACCCCCAAGGCCTACGTGCTGCTGGCGACCACGCTGGAACGCATCGACCGGACCGCCCTCGTGCACTTCACCCTTCGGCAGAAGACCCGGCTCTCCGCGCTGCGCGTGCGCGACGGTGTGCTGGTGTTGCAGACGCTGCTGTGGCCCGACGAGGTCCGCGCGGTCGACTTCGAATCCCTCGACGGCGTCGCCGAGCCGAAGCCGCAGGAGATCAAGATGGCCGAGACGCTCGTCGAGACCATGTCCGACGATTTCGATCCCGACCAGTACACCGACGAATACCAGATCGAGCTCAAGAAGGTGCTCGACGACGCGATCGCCAGCGGTACCGGAAAGATCGTCAGCCAGCCCGAGGCCGTGCCCGCCGGGATGGATGCCGAGGTCGTCGACCTGGTGGCGGCATTGCAGCGCAGCCTGGAGGCCAGCGGGCGGCGGGCCGCGGAAGGCTCCGCGAGCGCGGCCGCGAAGCCGAAGGCCAAGGCGGCACCGGCGAAGAAGGCCACCAAGGCGGCTGCGAAGAAGACCGCCACCAAGCCGGCCAAGAAGACCGCGAAGAAGACCGCCGCCCGCAAGGGCGCATAACCGGTCACCCGCACACCCCTGGCAAACTGGGCGGCATGGACCCCGCCATAGCGATCGTCCCGATGGGCCTCGGCCATCTGCGCCAGGTGCTGGATCTGGGACACGAGGTATTCGACACCACCGTCAAGCCGTACACCTCGTGGTCGCTGACATCGGTTGCCGAGCATCTGGACAGCCCGGATAACGCCTGCTGGGTCGCTCTCGACTCCGATCGGGTGGTCGGATTCGTCCTCGGCTCGATGGAATTCGAACATCGTGACGACTGGGCCTATCTCGAATGGATCGCCATCGCACCCGATATGCAGGGTCTCGGTATCGCCCGCCGCCTCGTCGACATCTGCTCCGAGGCGCTGTTCGCACGTGGCGCGCGACGCATCGTCACCGATGTCGAGCAGCGCAATACCGCCTCCGCGACGCTCATGACACGCAACGGATTCCGGCCAGCGGCAACCGTGACGCTATTCGTCCGACCGAATCCGGATGAGCCCGAACCGGATTCCGCTGACGAGGCCCTGCCCGCGATGCCGCCGGGGGCCAAGCGGGCGCTGATCCGCCACGGCCGACTGGCCGGTGAGGGACGCGTCGCCCGCTGAACCCTAGTCTTCGCCGAGCGCCTGCGTCCTGGCGCTGAGCGAACGACCGAGCCTGGTCACCTCGGCATCGATTTCCGGCAGCATCGTCGGGGTGGTTCTACCACCTTCACGCTCGGCGAACGGCGTCTGCAGCAGCGGCTTCAGCCAGCGCAGCACGCCGACCCAGGCGGGCACGTTGATCCGCCTGGCGCGCCGCGCGATTCCCCGCTCGAACCTGGCGGCGCACTCGTGCACCGAGGTCGTCTTGCGGAGCGGGTTCGGCAACTCGGCGAGCGCCCGGGTGACCGCGGGCAGGTCCGCGAAACCTTCCCGCACGAGCGGGGTGTCGATCCACGACATGTGCGCGGACCCGACATCGACGCCGCGGTGCGCGACCTCGAGCCGCAACGCGTTCGCGAAGTGCTCGACCCCGGCCTTGGAAGCGTCGTAGGCCACCATCCCCGGCATCGCCATATAGGCCGCAAGGGAGGAGACGATGAGCACGTACCCGCGCCGCTCGATGACCGATGGCAGGGCGGCGCGGACGGTGTGGAAACACCCGAGGAGGTTGACCTCGATCACCCGCCGGAAGGCAGCTGGATCCACCCCTAGGACCGACCCGTAGCTGGCGATGCCCGCATTGGCCACGACGATGTCGATGCCGCCGAATCGCTCGATCCCTCGCGCGACCGCGGCCTCCATCGCGCCGAGGTCGCGCACGTCGGCGGAGACGGCGACGACGTGGTCGTCGCCGCCCAGTTCCGCCGCGAGCTCCCGCAGCGGGGGCTGGTCGATATCGATGAGCACCAGGTGCGCGCCGCGCGCGCGCAACCGCCGGGCGACCTCTGCGCCGATGCCGCGTGCGCCGCCGGTAATGAGTACGACCTTGCCGGTGAAGGCGGTCATGATCCTAGAGCCTAAACCCCTTGGCCGCGTTTCAGTAATGATTCAGCAACCACATGCAGCCTGGCCGGGCGCTCCGGTGTCACCACTTTGGCACACTGTCTGGCCGGATCAGAACATTCCGTGCGGGATCTGATCGTCGTCGGGTACCGGTTGTACGACATCCCAGTGTTCGGTGATCACGCCGTCGACCAGTCGCCAGATATCCACCACCGCGATGCCGCGCGCGTCGTCGGGCGGCATCATGTGGTAGTGCACGACGGCATAGTCGTCGTCGGTGATAACCCGTTTGATCTCCAGTCGAGCCTTGGCCACCGGCGAATTCGCGGTGAATTCGATGAAGGCGTCACGGCCGGACGGGTTCCCAGGACTGTGTTCGATGAAGTTCTCGTGCAACAGGTTTCGCAGCACCTCGATATTGCCGTCGGTGAACTCGGCGAGGCTGCGCAGCAGGAGTTCCCTATTGCGGATTGCCAGATTGTTCGTCATGCGGGTAACCGTCCCAGCAGGAAGGTAAGCCTGTCGATTACCAGGCATGTAATGGCGCGGCGCGGCGACGCGGTGATACTGGTGTGCGTGGACCGAGATCGGCACGCGGGTGTGCTGTTACGTGAGTGGCGGACTCGGCGCAGGATCAGTCAGCTCGAGCTGTCGGCGCAATCCGGAATTTCCACGCGGCATATCAGTTTTGTCGAAACGGGGCGGACCGTGCCGAGTCCGGCGATGATCGAGCGATTCGCCGAGCACCTGAACATTCCGCTACGGGAACGCAACCGGCTGCTGGTGGCGGCCGGGCACGCACCGACCTACCGACACCGGACGCTGGACGATCCGGATCTGGCCGAGGCACGGGCCGCGGTGCAGCGGGTACTGCGGGCACATGAGCCGTTCCCGGCATTGGCCATCGACAGCCGCTGGAATCTGTTGTTCGCCAACGCGGCGACCGAGATGTTCTTCGATGAGGTCGATCCGGCGCTGCTCGAACCACCCATCAATATGATGCGAGTAGGGCTGCACCCCAAGGGTTTCGCGCCGCGTGTGCGCAATATCGATCAGGTGCGCGGGTTCCTGCTGCCGCGCCTCGCGAGGCAGGCGGCACAGACCGGGGATCCCGAATTGGCCGCGCTGCATGGGGAATTGAGTGCTTTCGCACCCGATGACGGTCCCCCGCGGATCGATCCCGCGGATATCGCACTGCCCCTCCACATCCGCCATCGCGGTACGGAGCTATCGCTGTTCAATACGATCATGCGGTTCGGCGCGGCCTTCGATGTGACGCTCGACGAGATCGCGATCGAGTCCTACTTTCCGGCCGACCCCATCACCACCGCCTACCTGCACTCGCTCGCCAGGTAGCGGCTGCGGGGTTCACCCCTCCGAGGCCCGGGCCTTCCCCTCCGCGAAGAAGTCGAGCAGGCTCGCGACCGTGTCGACCTGCTCGCGGGGGCGCAGTGCACCGAAGGAGGTATTCCAGAAATCGCCAGTGCGGGGTGTCCACGGGCCGACATAGGCGTATGGCCCAGGATGTGCGGAATCACCTGGCGATACACCGTAATTCACTTCGTGCACTGTGCTGGACAGGTCGAAATGCTCCGGCCAGAGCACCGGAATGACATCGGGGGCCGCACAGCGCAACGCGGCATCGCCGAGCGCGAACCAGTCCGCGATCTGCGTCGCCGCCTGCGGATCGACCCGGATCGCATCGCCGGGATCGGTTCCGGTGGTATCGACGTAAACCCCCTCGGGGGCCTGCGCCTCGAATCCCGCGCTGGCCGCCACCTTGTCGTAGGTCCCGGCCAGCGGCGTGCGCCCCTCCGGCCACACCAGATCGGCGCCGATCACCGATACCGGCCAGTGCGCGCCGCCGAAGCCACCGTGGACGACGCGCATGCGGATGGTCCCGAACCGCCGAAACTGCGGTCCGGCGATCAACAACTCCCCCGCCGCGTGCAGGGCGAGCCGGGTGTCCCGATACGTAGTGTCGTCCACTCCAGCATCATGGCCGCCACGGGCCGCGCGCGCCATACCCCGCCGGATATGCCCCGATGTCATTTCTCGTGCGCTGACCAGCGGCACCCGGGCAAGCAGCGCTTACTATCGAGATGTCGAAGAGGGAGGACCAGCGATGGAATTCCATGTGCCCGTCATCGATATTTCGCCCTACGTCGACGGCGGTTCCGAAACCGAGCGCCGACCGGTGGCCCGTGCGATCGATGCGGCGGCGAGCACCGTCGGCTTCCTGCAGATCACCGGTCACGCGATCCCACGGCAGGTGCTCGACGACTTCGCGGCTGCCGTCGACTCGTTCTTCGACCTCGATCCGGCGACGAAGCGGGACTACCGCACCCCGCACGAGATCAACCGCGGCTACTCCCCACCCCATAGCGAAAGCCTCAGCCTCAGCCTCGGCGTCGAATCCGCGACTCGCATGAACGACTTCTTCGAGGCCTTCAATGTCGGCATTTCCGCGGCCGCTTACCCGCACGTCGAGTTTTCGGCGGACGACTACGCCGAAAACCTCTGGCCGACACAGGTTCCCGGCTTCCGTGCACCGGTGGAGGCCTACTTCGCGCACGCCGCCCGCATCGCCAGAACCCTCACCACCGCCTTTGCGGACGCCCTCGAACTGCCGCCCGGCTATTTCACCCGGTTCACCGACCACTCCCTCGACGTCCTGCGGATGAACAACTACGCACTGCCGCCGGGCGCCATCGATCTCGACGGCGAACTCACCGGCATGGGCGAACACACCGATTACGGCATTGTCACCGTCCTCTGGGCCGATCAGGCCCCCGGGCTGCAGGTTCTCGGCGCGGACACCCGCTGGCACGATGTGCAACCCGCCGACGACGCCCTCCTGGTCAACCTCGGCGACCTGATGGCGCGCTGGACCAATGAACGCTGGCTGTCCACCCTGCACCGCGTCATGCCGCCCATCACCAATGGCACCATTCAGCGACGCCGCAGTGCGGCGTTCTTCCACGATGGCAACCCCGACGCCCGCATCGAAACCCTGCCATCCTGCATCGGCGCGGGCAGTAGGTACGAGCCGATTACCATCGCCGAACACCTGCGCGCAAAACTCGGGGGTTCCCGCGCACTGCAACCGAATACGACCGCCACCAGAGAGGCCGCGCGCGTCCTCGCGGCAACCTCCGGCGATACCGCCCCGGTCGAGCGATAGGTCGAATTGCCAACTTATTCAACCAATCGGTTGACTGTCGGGTACTGTGCGGGCAGACTCACCATGTGGTTGAGGATGAAGCCGAGCTGGATACGTTGTTCCATGCGCTGTCCCACCCCACGCGGCGCGCGATGCTGCGGCAACTGGCCGATGGTGAGCACAGTGTCGGCGAATTGGCCGAGCCGTATGCGATGTCGTTGGCGGGGGCGTCCAAGCATATCCAGGTGCTGGAGCGGGCCGGGCTGGTCGAGCGCATGGTGCGTGGGCGGGTTCATGTATGCCGCCTCGACGCGCGGCCGATTCGCGGTGGCGTCGAGTGGATGCGCTTCTACGAGCGCTTCTGGACCGAACGACTGGATCGACTCGAAGAAATCCTGCGACGGGAGGACGAATCATGACGATGCGCGACGGCGATTACGGGACGCTGGTGGAACCGGGAACGGTGCGGCTGGAGCGGCTGCTGCCCGGGCCGATCGAACGGGTATGGCGCTACATCACCGATGCCGAGTTGCGCCGAACCTGGCTGGCCGCAGGCGATATGCAGCTGCATGAGGGCGGTGCTGTCGAATTGGTATTCCGCAATTCCGAACTCACCGGTGCCGACGATCCGGCACCCGCGGAGTATGCCGGAGAGCACCGCGAGCCCGGTGTGATCCTCGCCTGCGATCCGCCGAAGCTGCTCACCTTCACCTGGTCCGACGGTTCCGAAGTGACCTTCGAGTTGACCAGCGTCGAGGACGAGGTCCGCCTCGAGCTCACCCATCGCAAACTCCCCGACCGCTCCCGGGTGCTGAATGTCTCCGGCGGCTGGCACAGCCACCTCGATCTGCTCGCCGCACGGCTGGCGAACCGCACGCCGGAACCGTTCTGGCCCAAATTCACACGGCTCGCCACCGAATACGCCGAACGCATTCCGGAGTGATCGCTACTTGCGGAACTTGGTCTGCAACTCGGCCAGCGTGGCCTGTAGATCCGATGGATCGTTGGTCTTGAAGATGCCCCGATATCCGGATTCGGCGCGCACCACCGCCTCGACCTCCGGATCGTGGTAGAGGTTGGCCAGCGCCAGCAGTTTCGGATTGTCCTTGTCTTCGGCTCGGGCGGCGAAGACATTGATGTATTGCTTCAACTCCGGGCGCTCGGGATCGTCGGTGAAGATGGTCTCGTTCTTGGTGAGACCGGCCGGACGCGCGAAGGTGTCGTCGACGAACGCGGCATCGACGCTCTCCAGCGACTGCGCGGTCAGCGTGGGATCGATGGTCTTCAGGCTCACCTTCGAGGCGTCGGTGTCCACATCCTCGATCTTCGAATCCCAGCTCGCGCCGCCCTTCAGCACGATCAACCCGGCGGCGGCCAGGCCGAGCAGCGGTCGGACCTGATTGGCCGGATTGTTGCTCAACGTGATCTGTCCGCCCTTGGGGATCTCCGCCACCGACTTGTGCTTACGCGAGTACAGGGTCAGCGGGAAGATCTCGGTCGCACCGATCGGCACCAGGGTGTCGTTATTGCGGACGTTGTAATTGGCCAGGTACCGCACGTGCTGGAACTTGTTGAGGTCGATCCGGCGCTGTGCCAGTGCCGGATTCGGCTGGTTGTAGTCGGTGAAATTGACGAACTCGACGGCAATGCCCTGTTCGGCGGCCTTCTTCCGATAGACGTCCCAATGCGGCAGCGAGATATCGTTCACGCCGATGCGCACCACGTCGTCGTGGTGCTCCCGGCCACACGCGACCCCGCCAGCGGTCACGGCAAGAAGCAGGGGAATCACCAGAACACGGCGCAGCCATCGCATTGCAGGCAACCTAGACGTTCGTCCAATTAGTTGCCAGAGTTTCGCTCAGCTCAATCGAAACCGTTGTCCGACAGCCGGGGACATCGCTTGGATTACCGGGTTCATATCGACAAGCATTTCGGGAGCACGAGTGAAATTCCATCGGGTACTGGCGATCCCGGTCCTGGTAGCCACCGCGGCCCTCACCCTGACGGCGTGCGGCAGCGACGATAAGGCTTCCTCCGACAACGTAGTGCGCATCGGCACCACCGACAAGGACCATGCCTGGGACGTCTTCGAGGAGAAGGCGAAAGCGCAGGGCATCACCCTGCGGATCACCAACTTCTCCGACTACAAGCAGCCGAATCTCGCTCTGTCGCAACGGCAGATCGATCTGAATCTGTTCCAGCATCTGCAGTTCCTCGGCGCCTACAACGTCGCCAATAACGACACCCTGACCCCCATCGCCTCGACCTACATCGTGCCGCTCGGGCTCTACTCCAAGAGGCACAAGTCGCTCGCGGACCTGCCGCAGGGCGCCGAGATCGCGATCCCGAACGATCCGACCAACCAGGCCCGGGCGCTGTTCGTCCTACAGGCTGCCGGTTTGCTGAAGCTTTCCGGTGACAGCAAGGCGCCGACACCCGCCGATATCGATAAGGGCGCGTCCAAGGTCAAGGTGACCCCGGTCGACGCGGCGCAGACCGCGCTCTCGCTCGCCTCGGTCGACGGGTCGATCATCAACAACACCTTCCTCGACCGTTCCGGCATCGACCCCAATTCGGCGCTCTACAAGGATGATCCGAAGAATCCGGCGGCCGAACCGTATATCAATGTCGTGGTGTCCAGGGCCGAGGACAAGAACAATGAGCTCTACCAGAAGGTGGCCCAACTCTGGCACGACCCCGATGTGCAGCAGGCGCATGCCCAGGTCACCAAGAACACCGCGGTCGAGGTAAAGCGCACCGGTCCCGAGCTGGAGCAGATTCTGGCCAGGGTGCAGCAGACGATCAAAGATGGCAAGTGAGCCACACATCGGTTCCCGCGGTCGAATTCCGTTCGGTCACCAAGGTTTTCGGCAAGGGCGCGGATAGGCATATCGCGCTGGACGCCATCGACCTGCGCATCGAACAGGGCGAGATCTTCGGTGTGATCGGCTATTCGGGCGCGGGCAAGAGCACCCTGGTCCGACTGATCAACGCGTTGGAGAGACCGACCACCGGCACCGTCGAGGTCTCCGGCACACCCGTTACGGGCGTGCGGGAGGCCGAGGTGCGACGCATCCGCCGGGATATCGGCATGGTGTTCCAGCAGTTCAACCTGTTCCGATCGCGCACGGCCGCGGGCAATATCGAATATCCGCTGAAGGTGGCGGGTTGGAAGCGCGCCGAACGCAAGGCGCGGGTCAAGGAGCTGCTGGAGTTCGTCGGGCTCGCCGATAAGGCCCGCAGCTATCCCGATCAGCTCTCGGGCGGTCAGAAGCAGCGGGTCGGCATTGCGCGGGCGCTGGCGACCTCACCGTCGCTGCTGCTCGCGGACGAATCGACCTCGGCACTGGATCCGGAGACCACCGGTGAGGTGCTGCGGCTGCTGAAGAAGATCAATCGCGAACTCGGCGTCACCATCGTGGTGATCACCCACGAAATGGATGTCATCCGCGCGGTGGCCGATCGGGTCGCGGTCCTCGCGGAGGGAAAGATCGTCGAACTCGCCAGCACCTTCGAGGTTTTCGCGAGTCCGCAGGCGCCGCCGACACAGTCGTTCGTGGAGACCGTGCTGCACAATCGGCCCGACGCCGAGGAATTGCGGCGACTCGGCGAGCTGCACGGTGGCCGGTTGGTCACGGTGGATATCGATGACCGGCGCGGGATCGGCGCGGCGCTGGCCACCGCCGCGCACGCGGGTGTCGAGTTCGAGGTGGTGTACGGCGGGGTGAGCACGTTGCAGGACAGGACATTCGGCAGTGTGACGCTGGCCCTGCACGGTTCGGATGACGACGTGGACAAGGTGATCGACGCACTCGATCGCCGCTAGTGCCTGCACGCAGGTCGATAGAAAGTGATCTGCGTCGGCTGAAAGGACTAGCCGTGCATACGGATTGGGACAAACTCCGACCGGTACTGACCGAGGCCATCGGCACCACCATCTACTTGGTACTGCTCACCTTTGTGGTGGGCGGATTGATCGGGCTGTTCCTCGGCACCGCCCTCTACACCACCCGCAAGGGCGGACTGCTGGCGAACGCGCCGATCAACCTGCTGCTGAATGTGCTGGTGAATGTGGTCCGGCCGATCCCGTTCATCATCCTGCTCGCGGCACTCGGTCCGGTGACCCTCGAAGTGGTCGGGACGACGATCGGCACGGAGGCCGCGGCCTTCGTCATGATCGTGGCGGCGTCCTTCGGCATCGCCCGCATCGTGGAACAGAATCTGGTCACGGTGGATCCGGGCGTTATCGAGGCCGCCAGGGCCGTCGGGGCCGGGCCGCTGCGGATCATTCTGACGCTGCTTATCCCGGAAGCGTTGGGGCCCTTGGTGCTCGGCTATACCTTCGTGGTGATCGCCATTGTCGATATGTCCGCCATGGCGGGCACGGTCGGCGGTGGCGGGCTCGGCGATTTCGCGCTGGTCTACGGGTATCAGCGCTTCGACTGGCAGGTGACTCTGGTCGCCACGTTGATCATTATCGTTGGCGTGCAGGGCATTCAGTTTCTCGGCAACTTGATCGCCCGAAAGGTGCTGCGCCGCTGAGTCTTCGGCGTGCGGCTCGCGAACCCAGTGCGCTCTCGATGCGGATTGCGTCGAGAGCGCACTCGGTCCGGTCAGGACGTCAGCCCGCGTTCGCGGTGCACTGCGAATCGACGATGCGCGGTCCGCGCGGCACCGAGCTGCCGAAGTTCAGCAGTGGCGGCGGTGCGGTCGGCCCGGCATTGGCGATCGCCTGCTGTTCGGCCTCGGCCCGCGTCGGCGCCCAGGCCCAGCCCAAGTGCTCATCGCCGTTGCGAGCCACGGCCGCGCAGCCATTGGCGAACTGGACGATGACGTGGCAGCTGGACAAGCCACACTGCTGCACGGCGGCACGATCCGAATCGGCCCAGTTCGAGTAGTTGTACGCCCATCCGAGGGTCGCATCGCCCCGCGGCGAGGTCGAGATCGCCAGCGAGCCATAGAGGCCCCCATCCGCCTGTGCGGCGCCGGCACCAGCGGCGATGCAGGCACCAGCGGATGCGGCCACCAGACCCATGGCAGCCTTCGACGACAGTGACATGTGATATCTCCCCAGTTCAGAAAAATCGCCTCGGATCGAGGTCCTGGTCGGCCCGATCCGAATTGTCCAGATCTTTCTAGCACTGGGATCCGACAAACCGGGAATCAGCGATCCCGCAGCGCCACCGTACCTCTCGGCGCGGCTGCGACCCGGCCCCACGGCGGCACCACATCTCGCCAGTCCGCGGGCCAATTCGCGAGCGCGACGATCATCATGATCACCAGATGAATCGGCGCCGAGGTGCCCTGCCAGAAGGGCGCGTCATCGATGAGATGCGTGGTCATCGCCCCGGTCAGTACCAGCACTAGCATGGCCGCACCCAAGAATCTGCTCTCTCGGCGCGGAATCACCAGCAGCACAGCGGCGATCAACTCCAGCGCGCCGACCACGAACCGCATATTCGGATGAAATCCCCAGTCCGCGAACTTCTCCGCATACGCGGGCCCGAAAAATGTAGACCCGGGCCAGAACTTGGTAGCGAAGCCGACGAAGAACTCGAATCCGAGGAACCAGTAGAAGCCGGTCCGTAGCCGTCCCGAGCGCGAGCGTTGCGACATATTTCTCCCTCCAACAGATCATCCGCCGCGGCGGTGACGGGCGCCTGCCGTCACCGCAATGACCAGCGCCGCCCGCAGAATGTGACGGCCGCGGATTCGGAACCAACGCGACAGCTGCGCCGCGCATCCGAATCAATGTCCGCCCCGGCTTCATCCACACCGACCTGCACACCCTCGGCGGCGAACTCGACCGGGTCGACCGCCTGTCCCCCCACCCTCCCGATGCAACGCGGCGGCCGCCCGGAAGAGGTACCCGAGGCCATCGGCTGGCTACTGTCCGATCAAGCCTCCTACGTCACCGGCACCTTCATCGATCTCGCAGGTGGGCGATGAATGCACGGTCGGGCTAATGTTTCGACAATGGCGGTGATAGTCCTTTCGACCCGAGGCACGCTCGGTGACCACATACCGGGCGTGGAACTCGGCCGGGCGTTGCTTGCGGCCGGTCATCGAGTCCGGTTGGCGGTCAATGGCGCTCAGCGCTCGCTGGTCGAGCGCGCGGGTCTGGAATTCCGCTCGATCGGCTACGAACTCGGTCCCGAGCAGGCGCGGAATCAGGCCTGGGTGTGGGACCAGTGGCACAATCCGCTCGCCGACCGCGCGGCCGAGGATTTCGGGGATCGGGCGGCTGCTGCCGAACTGGACTACATTCGACGCCTCGAGGACATATGCGATGGTGCGGATCTCTTGATCGCATCGACGACCACCGCCAATCTGGCCGAGATGGTCGCCGAACGACAGCAGATCAGCTGGATTCACGTGTCGCCGATGGCGATGGCGTTCCACGAACCACCGTCGCGGCCGGATCCGGTGTGGTTCACCGCCTTCCTGGATCGCCTCCGCGGCGACCTCGGGCTCTCGGCCGGTGCCGAATATCCGCCACTGGCCGATATTCTCGCGAGCAGTCGCTGGTTTTCCCGACCCCACGCCGAGCGGCGGGTAGTGCAGACCGGCTTCTGGTTCGCGGAGGCTCCCGGCAGGCGGGAATTCACACCGTCACCGCAGCTCGCGCGATTCCTGCAACGGTCGCCGTTGGTGTTGACGCTGAGCAGTCAGCCCGTCACCGATCCGGCGCACGTGGTCGATCTGCATGTGCGCGCGGCGGAACTACTGGACCGACCGCTGATCGTGCAGCGTGGTTGGGCCGATCTGCACCCCATCGGCGCCGTCGACCCGGATCGAGTGCAGTTCATCGACAGCGTCCCACATTCCCAACTGTTCCCCCACGCCGCCGCCGTGCTCACCCACGGCGGGATAGGTACGCTGGCCGCCGCGATGCGGGTGGGCTGCCCGATCGCGGTCGAACCCTACGGCAACGATCAGATATTCAATGCCCAGCGGGTGCGCGCACTCGGCATCGGCACCGGCATCCATCCGCACCGCGCGACCCCCGAGAAGCTCGCGGAGATTCTGGAGGCCCGCGTGCTGACGCCGCAAACCCGTTCGCGTGCTCTGGCTTTGGTGACTCGTGTCAACGCTGAACCGGGGCTCCCTGCGGCAGTTCGCACCATCCTCGACCACCTACCCACCAACGGGTCACGTCCGACGTCCGACACCATCGGCAAGTCCCTGCACCTGGGGTCCGAAGACACGATCGTCGACGTACCCGGCTGGACGGATCAGATCAACGATGCCGAACTCGACCCGACAGGGCCCTACACTCCAGGCCCCGAACCTGTGACCAGCAGAGTGGACGGAGGTTGCGCCGCCGCGACACTTCCCTCTGCCTACGCACCGAACTAGTCACACCTTTTGTCGCCAAAACCCTGCTCTTTGTATGCCTTTCGCATTCTCGGGGGGCGTCTGAGATGAATACCGTTGTGGGGTCGACTGTGCGAGCGAGACGGAAGAGTTACCTCGATGCTGGTTGTCAACGAAGGGTCGACGCGACGACCCGAACAGTGTGTGCTCGATTGGCTACGGACTTGGAACGGCCAATACGTCATTGTGGGGCTTGCTGTTTCGGGGTATCCCATACCCGACGGCAACCCAAGTGGCGCGACACGGCAGATGGACGTGGTGGTCATTACTCCGCGCGCTGTGGCCGTGATCGAAGTCCAGGAGATCGCTTCGGAGGTGACCGGCGGGGACCTGTCGATGGGGGCCGACGGGCGCTGGCAGCTTTCCGGATTCGACGGGGAGCCGGTTCCCCTCCGCGACGGTGATCCATTCGACAAGGTGACGAGCAATGCGAACCTCCTGAGCCAGATAGTGCGCAGGCGGCACCCGGACGCCCACGCCGACAAGCTGATCGTGGTCGTGCCACCCCGGGAAGCGACCATCACACTGGACATCGAATCGCGAAAGCCCGGCGGCACCGTGGTCCTCGACTCGTCGGCGGGGTTGCGAGCCTGGTTCCTTCGAACGGCGAACCGGAAGCTGATCTGGACCGCGGAGCAGGCCTACGAACTGCTCGGCGAGCTCGGCCTTTCCCATGTGGTCACGATCGAAGAACTTGTGGCCGAAGGGTTTCCGTCGCAAACCAGACGAACCCAGCGTCCCGCGTCGAAGGTGCTGGTGCAAGCCCATGCGTCGTCCGCGCTCGGCGTCGTCGAACGTGCCGACGACGGTCGCACGTCGTCGGAGCTGTCGCATTCCAGCGCTCCATTTCCACCGTGGCTGCTGACCGATATCGACGGGGAGCCATCGACAGGCGTGGCACATTCGCGACCCGAAGTCGGTACCGATACGGAGGTCTCCGCGCCGCCGCCGGAGCCGGTGGACCGTCCGGATGCGCTACGGCCGCCGTCGCCTCGGCAGGCCCCGCAGTTGTCGTCGGCATTCACGGGCCAGTGGTCGTCGTGGATCGAGTCCGGTAGGTCGTCGGACGAGCCTCTGTCCCGACGTGACCTCGACCGTCGAGGTCGATCGGTGGAAGGGCGGCAGCCTTCGACCGAGGCCGGGGCGGAGTCCGTGGCGCAGATGCAGCCGCAGACACTGTCAACAGCACTGGCCCAGCCTTCGGCAACGGTTGAGGCGCAGCCTGTCTCGGAGGAAGAGCCACTGCGTTCGACGACCGTTGCGTCGGAACCGCCGCCGAGGGCCGAGCCGCAACCCATGCCATTGGTGCGGCCGGTCAGCGCACCCGCCGCCGAGCCCACGCATCGGGCTTCGGCGCCGCGGCTGGCGTCGGTGATGCGCATCTGCGTTCTCACCGTGTGCGCCAAAGGGGTGAAGCTCATCTCGGGCCTGCCGCAACTGCTCGCGACGGTGGTGGTGGTCGGAGTGATAGTCGGCACGACCTGGTTACTTATTTCCGAAGGTATGGACCCGACCCCTACTGTCGTCGAGCCCCGCCCGGGATCGAGCACCGAGCCGGCTGGGCCGCCGCAACCACCACCGTCCGAGCCGCCTTCGGCACCGTGCTTCCCATTCCAACAGCAGTGTTGATCGGCGCGCTGTTCTCAGGGCAGTCTCGCCAAGGCCGCCGCGACGGGCTCGTCGCGGCGGTGTGTTCGCGGTTCTAGACCGTAAAGCCCAAGGCGCGCAACTGTTCGCGGCCGTCTTCGGTGATCTTGTCCGGGCCCCACGGGGGCATCCAGACCCAGTTGATCTTGAGGTCTTCGGCCAGGCCGGAGCGGACGAGGGCGTTACGGGACTGATCCTCGATGACATCGGTCAGCGGGCAGGCCGCCGAGGTGAGGGTCATATCGAGGGTGACGATATTGTCCTGGTCCACGCTCATGCCGTAGACCAGTCCGAGGTCGACGACATTGATGCCGAGTTCGGGGTCGACGACGTCGCGCATCGCCTCCTCGATATCCTCGAGCTGCTTGATGGCCTCGGCCGAAAGTTCGACCTGCTCGGTCATTTCGGTCGCTGGTGTCTCGCTCATGACGGCTTTCCATTCGTGGAGATATCGCTGCCCATAGTCCGCTTGGCCTCTTCGGCGGAGGTTATCCGAATCACCGCATCCTTGAACGCCAGCCAACCCAGCAGCGCGCATTTGACCCGCGCCGGATACTTCGACACTCCGCCGAGCGCGATGCCGTCGCCGATCATGTCCTCATCGCCCTCGACGGTGCCGCGGCTCGAGATCATCTCGCTGTAGGAGTCGACGACCTTCAGCGCCTGCTGCACCGGCAGTCCGATGACCTGGTCGGTGAGGATCGAGGTGGCGGCCTGACTGATCGAGCAGCCCTGGCCGTCGTAGGACACATCGGCGACATCACCGTTGTCGTCGAGCTGGACGCGCAAGGTCACCTCGTCACCGCAGGTCGGGTTGACGTGGTGCACCTCGGCCCCGAACGGCTCCCGCAGCCCGCGGTGATGCGGGTGCTTGTAGTGGTCCAGGATCACTTCCTGGTACATCTGCTCCATGCGCATGTCTTATGCAACTCCGAAGAAGCTCTGGGCCTTCCGCACGGCGGCTACCAGCTGGTCTACCTCGTCCAGGGTGTTGTAAACCGCGAACGACGCGCGGGCCGTCGCTGGCACGCCGAGGCGGCGCATCAGCGGCCACGCGCAGTGGTGGCCCACGCGCACGGCGACGCCCTCGTCGTCCAGAATCTGTCCGACATCATGGGCGTGGATGCCCTCGACCACGAACGACACCGCGCCGCCGCGGTCGATATTCTCGGCCGGGCCGACGATCCGCACGCCCGCGATCGCGGCGAGTCCGTCCAGTGCCGCGCCGGTGAGCGCATGTTCATGTGCCGCAACGGCTTCCATGCCGATTGCTTCGAGATACCGCACGGCTGCGCCCAATCCGACCACTTGCGAGGTCATCGGCACACCGGCCTCGAAACGCTGCGGCGGCGGCGCGTAGGTGCTGCCCTCCATGGTGACGGTCTCGATCATCGATCCGCCGGTGATGAACGGCGGGGTCTGCGCGAGCAGCGCCCGCCGCCCGTAGAGCACGCCGACACCGGACGGTCCGAGCATCTTGTGCCCGGAGAACGCGGCGAAGTCGACACCGAGTTCGCGGAAGTTCACCGGCATATGCGGCACCGACTGGCAGGCGTCGAGCACCGTCAGCGCGCCGACTTCCTTTGCCCGGCGGACCATTTCGGCGACATCGGTGACCGCACCGGTCACATTCGACTGGTGCGTGAACGCGACAACCTTGGTGGCGGGCGACAATTCGAGCGAATCGAGATCGATGCGGCCGTCATCGGTGATGCCGTACCACTTCAAGGTCGCACCGGTACGGCGCGCGAGTTCCTGCCACGGTACAAGATTCGCGTGATGTTCGAGCTCGGTGATGACGATCTCGTCGCCCGGACCCACGTGGTACGGGAAGCGATTGTCGGAGAACGCGTACGTCACCAGATTCAGCGATTCGGTCGCATTCTTGGTGAACACGATCTCATCGGCGTCCACACCGACGAACCGGGCGATATCGGCGCGCGCGCCCTCGTAGGCGTCGGTGGCCTCCTCGGCCAGTTGGTGCGCACCGCGGTGCACGGCCGAATTGCGCTCGATGAGGAATTCGCGTTCGGCGTCGAGCACGGCGAGGGGACGCTGCGAGGTCGCGCCGGAGTCCAGGTACACCAACGGTTTCCCGTCCCGAACCGTGCGGCTCAGGATCGGGAAGTCGGCCCGGATCCGGGCGACGTCGAGGGTACGGACCGTGGCGGTCATATCAGGCTCCAGCGGTAGCGGTCTGAGTAAAGCGGACGTAGCCGTTCGCATCGAGTTCTTCGGCCAGCTCGGCGCCGCCCTCGGCGACGATGCGGCCGCCGACGAATACGTGCACGAATTCGGGCTGGATGTAGCGCAGGATGCGGGTGTAGTGCGTGATCAGCAGGATGCCGCCGTGCTCGCGCTCCTTGTACCGGTTCACGCCCTCGGAAACGATGCGCAGCGCGTCGACGTCCAGGCCGGAGTCGGTCTCGTCCAGGATCGCGATCTTCGGCTTGAGCAGACCCAGCTGCAGGATCTCGTGGCGCTTCTTCTCACCACCGGAGAAGCCCTCGTTCACGCTGCGCTCGGCGAAGGCGGCGTCGATCTCCAGCTCGCTCATCGACTCCTTCACCTCCTTGACCCAGGTGCGCAGCTTGGGGGC
Source organism: Nocardia sp. CA-119907 (assembly GCF_050955995.1). Lineage (NCBI taxonomy): Bacteria > Bacillati > Actinomycetota > Actinomycetes > Mycobacteriales > Nocardiaceae > Nocardia > Nocardia sp. CA-119907. Next base: position 3,528,249 of record NZ_CP192091.1, on the reverse strand, counting down.
CTCGCCGCGGACCGCGGTGGCGGCGGTGCGCAGGAAGTTCGACATCGAGACGCCGGGAACCTCGACCGGATACTGCATGGCCAGGAACAGACCCGCACGCGCCCGTTCGTCGACGGACATCGCGAGGACGTCCTCGCCGTCGAGGGTGATCGAGCCGGAGGTCACCGTGTACTTCGGGTGTCCGGCGATCGCGTAGGACAGCGTCGACTTGCCGGAACCGTTAGGGCCCATGATGGCGTGCGTCTCACCGGATTTGATGGTGAGGTTCACGCCCTTGAGGATCTTGATGGGCTCGGCGGTCTCGTCCGGGTTGGCGACCTCGACGTGCAGGTCCTTGATTTCCAGGGTGGTCATCGAATTCGGATTCCTTACTGACAAAGGGTTTGGTTGGTCATGCGCCGATCGCGGCGAGCTCGGCCTCGATGGCCGACTCCAGCCGCTCCCGGACCTCGGGGACCGCGATCTTCTGGATGATCTCGTGGAAGAAACCGCGCACTACCAGACGGCGGGCGGCGTCCTCCGGGATACCGCGGGCGCGCAGGTAGAACAGCTGCTCGTCATCGAAACGACCGGTGGCGCTCGCATGGCCTGCGCCGACGATCTCGCCGGTCTCGATTTCCAGATTCGGCACCGAATCGGCGCGCGCGCCATCGGTGAGCACCAGGTTGCGGTTCACCTCGAAGGTGTCGGTGCCCTCGGCGGCCGCGCGGATGAGCACGTCGCCGACCCATACCGTGCGGGCATCGCCCTTGGGTGAATGCGGATCACCTTGCAGCGCACCCTTGTACAGCACATTGGACTTGCAGTGCGGGACCGCGTGGTCGACGAGCAGGCGCTGCTCGAAATGCTGACCGGCGTCGGCGAAGTAGAGGCCGAGCAATTCGGCATCGCCGCCGGGACCCGCGTAGCGGACATTGCCGGTGAGGCGCACCAGATCACCGCCGAGGGTGACCGAGGTGTGCCGCAGCGTGGCATCGCGTCCGAGCTGGGCGTGGTGCGCGGTGGCGTGCACGGCGTCGTCGGCCCAGTCCTGGATCGCGACCACGATCAGCTTGGCGCTGTCGCCGAGCACGAATTCGATGTTCTCGGCATAGGTTCCGCTGCCCCGCTGGTCGATGACCACCGTGGCGACGGCGAAGTTGCCGAGCCGGATCTGCAGGTGGCCGTATGCGGTCTTACCCTCACCCGGACCGGTGACGGTAACGGTAACCGGTTCGGCGACTTCGGTTTCCGAACCGACCGAGATCACGGTCGCCTGTTCGAAACCCGAATAGGCCTGGGCCGCAACCCGATCCGACGGCACACCGGCAGCGCCGAGCCGAGAATCGGTGCGCGCCACCGTTTCCACCGTCACACCGACGACCGGCGCGACCTCGACGGTGACCGATCCGTCCCGAACGGCGGTGCCGTCCTGCAGGCCGCGCAGGCGGCGCAGGGGGGTGAACCGCCACGCCTCATCCTTGGCCGAGGGCACTTCGAAGGCGTCCACGTCGAAGGAAGTGAATACCTCCCCCTTGTTGACTGCCGGGGTGCGAGCCTCAGCGGCCGCGGCAACGTTGTCCAGGGCTGCCATCAGCCGACGGCTCCTTCCATCTGCAGTTCGATCAGGCGGTTCAGCTCGAGCGCGTACTCCATCGGGAGTTCCTTGGCGATCGGCTCGACGAAGCCGCGCACGACCATCGCCATCGCCTCGTCCTCGGTGAGGCCGCGGCTCATCAGGTAGAACAGCTGGTCCTCGGACACCTTCGAGACGGTGGCCTCATGGCCCATGGTCACGTCGTCCTCACGGATATCGACGTAGGGGTAGGTGTCGGAGCGGCTGATCGTATCGACAAGCAGCGCATCACATTTCACGGTCGACTTGGAACCGTGCGCACCCTTGTTGACCTGGACCAGGCCGCGGTAGGAGGCCCGGCCGCCGCCGCGCGCCACCGACTTCGACACGATGGTCGACGAGGTGTGCGGCGCCAGGTGCAGCATCTTCGCGCCGGTGTCCTGGTGCTGGCCCTCGCCGGCGAACGCGACCGAGAGCACCTCGCCCTTGGCGTACTCACCCATCATCCACACGGACGGGTACTTCATGGTGACCTTGGAGCCGATATTGCCGTCGATCCACTCCATGGTCGCGCCCGCCTCCGCCTTGGCCCGCTTGGTGACCAGGTTGTAGACGTTGTTCGACCAGTTCTGGATGGTGGTGTAGCGGCAGCGGCCGCCCTTCTTCACGATGATCTCGACCACCGCGGAGTGCAGCGAATCCGACTTGTAGATCGGTGCGGTGCAGCCCTCGACGTAGTGCACGTAAGCGCCCTCGTCGACGATGATCAGGGTCCGCTCGAACTGGCCCATGTTCTCGGTATTGATCCGGAAGTACGCCTGCAGCGGGATGTCGACGTGCACGCCCGGCGGCACGTAGATGAACGAACCACCCGACCACACGGCGGTGTTCAGCGCGGAGAACTTGTTGTCACCGGCCGGGATCACCGTGCCGAAGTACCTCTCGAAGATCTCCGGGTGCTCGCGCAGACCGGTGTCGGTGTCCAGGAAGATCACGCCCTGGGCCTCCAGATCCTCACGGATCTGGTGGTAGACGACCTCGGACTCGTACTGGGCGGCGACACCGGCGACCAGGCGCTGCTTCTCCGCCTCCGGGATGCCGAGCTTGTCGTAGGTGTTCTTGATGTCCTCGGGCAGATCTTCCCAGCTCTCGGCCTGCTTCTCGGTCGAGCGCACGAAGTACTTGATGTTGTCGAAGTCGATGCCATCGAGGTTGGAGCCCCAGCTCGGCATCGGCTTGCGCTCGAAGATGCGCAATGCCTTGAGCCGGTGCTCGAGCATCCACTCTGTCTCGTTCTTCTTGGCCGAGATGTCGCGGACGACAGCCTCGGACAGGCCTCGTTGCGCACTGGCACCGGCCACATCCGAATCGGCCCAGCCGTAACCGTATTTACCCAGGGAAGCGATGGTTTCTTCCTGAGTGAGCGGTTGCACCTGGTCGGTGGTCGTCGTCATTCGGCACTCCTTCCGGAGTCGTTCGTACGTACCGCTGCGGGCTGTGCAGCGGCCTGGTGGGAAGCGTTCTCGGTATCGGTAATAGGCAGAACGAACAGCGGCACATGGGTCGTGCACGCGCAATCGCCGTTGGCGATCGTCGCAAGCCGCTGTACATGGGTGCCGAGCAGGTCCCGGAAAGCCTCGAGTTCGGCCTCGCACAGCTGCGGGAATTCCTCGGCGACGTGCGCCACCGGGCAGTGGTGCTGGCAGATCTGGACGCCAGCGCCGACCTTGCGGGTGGACGCGGCGAATCCGGCGTCGGTGAACGCCTCCGCGATCTCCTCCGCCTTGGCGGTGGTGTTTTCCGCGGTGTGCTCGGCGACCGGTTCGATGCCCTTGACGACGGTCCTGGCCCGCCTGCGCGCGAATTCGGCGATGGCCTGCTCGCCGCCGATCTCACCGAGCTGCCGAATCGCCGCCCCGGCCAGATCGTCGTAGGCGTGGCCCAGCCGTCCGCGGCCGATGGCCGTGAGCTGGTATTGCTTGGCAGGGCGGCCGCGACCCTTCTGCTGCCACGGCGCCGAGCGGCTCGCCCGCGCCTGACCGGATTCGATCAGCGCGTCCAGGTGTCGACGGACACCCGCTGGCGTCAGGCCGAGCTTGGTGCCGATCGCGGTCGCGGTGATCGGCCCCTCTTCGAGCAGCAGCTGGACAACGGCGGCTCTGGTATGTCCCTCACCGCCCGTGACCAGGGTCGCAGGCGCAGCAGAAGCGGCGGCACCGGTACGGCGACCGGTGCCTCCATCCTCGTCGTGCGGCAAACCCACGGTTTTCACAACACCAGTGTGACGGAATTAGTTCCCGGAATCTAATAAGGGTGCCCTGAGTTGCCATGCCGATGACCTGCGCGGGAGCACTCCGGCGGCGGACAGGAGACCGCAACAAGTTCACCACCTGCGCCTCCAGCGCCGCAGCGGGCCCGCCCACCCGGCGGAATTGCCAGTGCGATTTAGGACACACCTCGATGATCAAAATCCTCGGACACCGGTGAGCGCCCGGCGACCACTCCCCTGCCGCAGCGTTGACGGCGAATAATGCAACCCAGCGGTCGGTTCCGCGGAGCACCGGAACCGCCGGTGGCATCGGCTACGCTGGCCGCGTGATGTCAGGCGAGCACGGCGAAGAAGGTGTCGAACGCCGGTCGAACACCGCGAGCACCCTGATTCGACTGCGCCGGACCGCACCGATCAGCACCGCCATTTCGCTGGGTCGCCGCATCATCGGACTCGATGCCCCGCCGGACCACACCGTCGGCGACACCTTGCACGTCAACGAACCCGAAGCGGCCGAGCTCAATCCGCAGGAGACCGCGCAACTACGCCGGGTCCGGCTGCTCGGCGCGACCGGTTCGGTCATGATGGCCATCGGCGCCCTCGGGCTCGGCGCCCAGCCCACGCTGCAGAATCCGACCTACGGCCGGGCGATTTTGGGACTGCCCGCGCGCGTCCACAATTCCGGGCTGGCGACGACCATGGTCGGCACGGTCATCGTGATGTTGGCCTGGTTGCTACTCGGCCGCTTCGCACTCGGCCTGCAGTCCAATCGCATTCGCCGCATCAGCCGTTCGCAGTTGGACCGCACCCTGCTGCTCTGGATCATCCCGCTGTCGGTCGCGCCGCCGATGTTCAGCCAGGACGTCTACTCCTATCTGGCGCAGGGGGAGATCGCGGCGAACGGGCTCGACCCCTACGACGTGGGTCCGGTACAGGGCCTCGGCCAGGACCATATTCTGACCCGCAGCGTCCCCAATATCTGGCAGAATTCGCCCGCGCCGTACGGGCCGCTCTCGATCTGGCTGGGCAAGGGCATCGCCGAAATCGTCGGCGACAATATGCTCGCCGGAGTACTGCTGCATCGCATGCTGGCGCTCATCGGTGTCGCCTGCATCGTCTGGGCATTGCCCCGACTGGCACAGCGGTGCCGGGTATCGCCGGTAGCCGCACTGTGGCTCGGCGCGGTCAACCCGCTGGTGATATTCCATCTGGTCTCCGGCGTGCACAACGAGGCGATGATGCTCGGCCTGATGCTGGTCGGATTGGAATATTGCCTGGCGGCCCTGAGCAATACCGGCCCGATGCGCGGACACACACTCGTGCTGCTCTTGGCGGGCACCACCCTGATAGCGCTGTCCACCACCGTCAAGATCCCGTCGATGCTGGCGCTGGCGTTCGTGTGGATGGCATTGAGCCGAAAATGGGGCGGCGATATGCGCGCCGTACTCAGCTCAGCGCTGCTACTCGGCTGCGTCACCGGGGCCGTCATGCTCGCGGTCTGTCTCGGCAGCGGTCTCGGATTCGGGTGGATAGACACCCTGACCATGGCCAACTCGGTGCGCAGCTGGATGTCGCTGCCCACCGCACTCGGGGTCGCCACCGGATTCGGCGGTGTCCTGCTGGGATTGGGCGACCACACCACCGCCCTGCTGAGCATTACCCGCCCGATCGCGGCGGCCGCGGCAACACTGGTCGTGGTGCGGCTGATGGTGGCCACCTGGCGCGGTCGGCTGCATCCGGTGGGTGCGCTCGGTGTCGCCTTCGGCGCGGTTGTCCTGCTGTTTCCGGTGGTGCAGCCCTGGTATCTGCTCTGGGGCATCGTCCCGCTTGCGGCCTGGGCCAGCCGACCCGCCTTCCGTGTTCCGGCGACGATCGCCTCGGCGGCGATCAGCGTCATGCTCATGCCGTCGGGCAGCGAAATCCCCCCGTTCGTCCTTATCTATGCGGCCTGCATCACGGTCCTCACGTGTGCGTTGATGATCCTGGCCACCCGCAAGTCACTGCCATGGCGGCTGCACCAGTCCGGCGCCGACTCCGCGGCCACCGCGGCCGGTCCGGCCGGACCACCGAGCTGACTTGGCAGGGGTGTCGTCCCGGTCACATCCGCCGACCGCTTACGGTGTGACACCGTGAGGGAGCGAAGCGAGCGAACAATGGGCACAGCACCCTTGGACGCGACGGAGCCGAGCACCGAGGCGCGATGGTGACCGCAGCCTCGGGACCCGCCGTCTGTATCGACGGCGTCGTCAAGCGATATGGCGAGACCACCGCGGTCGACGGGATCAGCTTCGCTGTCGAACGGGCGCAGGTGCTGGCCCTGCTCGGGCCGAACGGGGCGGGCAAGACCACCACCGTGGAAATGTGCGAAGGCTTCCACGCTCCGGACACGGGTTCGGTCCGGGTGCTCGGGCTCGATCCGATCGCCGATTCCGACCGGCTGCGCTCGCGCATCGGCGTCATGCTGCAGGGCGGCGGCGCGTATCCGGGCGCGCGGGCGGGCGAAATGCTGGATCTGGTCGCCGCCTATTCGGCGAATCCGCTCGATCCGGACTGGTTACTGAAAACCCTTGGCCTACAGGACAACCGGAGCACCCCCTACCGTCGCCTCTCCGGCGGTCAGCAGCAGCGGCTCGCCTTGGCCTGTGCGCTGGTCGGGAAGCCGGAGATCGTCTTCCTCGACGAGCCGACCGCGGGCCTGGACGCACAGGCCCGACTCATCGTGTGGGAACTCATCGACGCGCTGCGCCGCGACGGGGTGAGCGTACTGCTCACCACGCACATGATGGACGAGGCCGAGCAACTTGCCGACCAGCTGGTGATCATCGATCACGGGCAGATCGTCGCGTCCGGAACACCGGCCGAGGTGACCGCACACGGCGCAGCCGGGCAGCTGCGCTTCACCGCCCCACCGAAACTCGATCTGCGCCTGTTGAAAACCGCACTGCCGGAAGGCTTCTCGCCACGCGAGACGACGCCGGGATCGTATCTGGTCGAGGGCGAGATCAACCCGCAGGTGCTAGCGACGGTGACCGCGTGGTGCGCACAGCAGAATGTGCTGGCCACCGATATCCGGATCGATCAGCGCCGCCTCGAAGACGTCTTCCTGGAACTGACCGGACGGGACCTACGCGGATGAACCAGCCAGATCGCGTCGAGAACCGCTTCGCACCCGGAACCTTCACCCCCGATCCGCGCCCGAGCAGCCGCATCGCGATGATGACCGCGCAGACCCGGCTCGAGCTGATCTTGTTGCTGCGCAACGGCGAACAGCTGCTGCTGACCATGTTCATCCCGATCACCCTGCTGGTCGGGCTCAGCCTGTTGCCCTTCGGCGACCTCGGTACCGACCGGGTCGACAAGATCGTGCCCGCGGTGATGATGGTGGCGGTCATGTCGACCGCCTTCACCGGACAGGCCATCGCGGTCGGATTCGACCGGCGCTACGGCGCGCTCAAGCGCCTCGGGGCCACCCCGCTTCCCCGCTGGGGCATTGTCGCGGGCAAGAGCGCCGCGGTCCTGATCGTGGTGGTGCTGCAGGCAATCCTGTTGGGCGCCATCGGATTCGCGCTCGGTTGGCGACCCGACGTCGCCGGGCTCGGCCTCGGCGCGCTGGTGATCGCGCTCGGCACCGCTACCTTCGCGGCGATGGGGCTGCTGCTGGGCGGCACGCTCAAAGCGGAGATCGTGCTGGCGCTGGCGAATATCCTGTGGTTCGCCATGCTCGGCATCGCGAGCGTGGTGTTCGCATCCGACGATCTGCCGTCGGCGGTGAATGTGCTTGTGCGGCTGGTGCCCTCGGGGGCGCTGGCGGTCACCCTCGAAGACGCCATGCGCAGCAGCGTGGACTGGTTCGGTATCGCGGTGCTCGCCGCGTGGGGCGCGGTCAGCGGTTTCCTCGCTACCCGTTTCTTCCGTTTCGACTGAGTCGGACCCGGCCGCGCCTTCGCGTCGAATCCGGCGCTCACAGTTGCCTCGAAAGCGCAGGCCAACGCAGTCCGACCTCGCAACGACGAGATGTAGTAGACCGCCTGCAGGCGGTCCAACCCGCCGGGCTACCATCGTTGCGTGCTGTATCGCGCATTTCTGCGACTCGTCGATCTGCTCCCGCTGCCCTCGTTGCGGGTGCAGCGATTGATCGCCCTCGCGGTCATCGTCTCCCAGGCCGGGATCGCCGTCACCGGCGCGATCGTACGCGTCACCGCATCCGGACTCGGCTGCCCGACCTGGCCGCAGTGCTTCCCCGGCAGCTTCACTCCGACCGGAGTCGCCGAGGTTCCGGTACTGCACCAAACCGTCGAGTTCAGCAATCGCATGCTGTCCTTCGCGGTGACCCTGTGCGCGGCGCTCATCGTGCTCGCGGTCACGAGGGCCCGCCGCCGTCGCGAGGTGCTGGTGTACGCGTGGCTCATGCCCGGCGGTACCGTGCTGCAGGCGGTCATCGGCGGTATCACCGTGCGCAGCGGACTGTTGTGGTGGACGGTCTCGGTACATCTGCTGGCGTCGATGCTGATGGTGTGGGTCTCGGTCGTCATGTTCGCGAAGGTCGGCGAACCCGATGACGGCATCGAGGTGACCCAGGCTCCCACACCGCTGCGCTGGCTGACCGGGCTCAGCGGTATCGCACTCGCCGCCGTCCTCATCGCGGGCACGCTGGTCACCGGCGCGGGACCGCACGCGGGAGATAAGAGTATCGAGCGCCCCGTCGAACGCCTCCAGGTCGAGATCGTCACCCTGGTGCACCTGCACTCACAACTGCTGGTCGGCTATCTCGCGCTGCTCATCGGCCTTGCCTTCGGCCTCTTCGCGGTAGGCATCACCCCCGCCGTGCGCACCCGCCTGTTCGTACTGCTCGGTCTGGTTTGCGCGCAGTCCCTGGTCGGTGTCGTGCAGTACTTCACCGACGTCCCGGCCGCCTTGGTCGCCACCCACGTCGGCGGCGCCGCCGCCTGCACCGCCGCCACGGCGGCGCTGTGGGCTTCCTTGCGAACCCGCGAACACATCTCGGCACCGGTCCCGAACCCGGCCGAACAGTCCGCGTAGTCGGCTCGACCCCAGAACGCTGCATCGCTCCCGAACTCCCCTCGACACGGGATTCAATACGCTGCGCGCCCTGGCGCACCGGGATGCATGCATACGGACCGCGCGATTCTGGAGACACTGGCCCACTTCGGTGGTGCCGGAGGTTGATATCACGGGAATAGATCCGATGATCGGATGCAATCGTGACCGGAACGGCGGGCGCGGTTAGTCTGGCAGACATGCCGGTCACTGTCCTTGTGCCAGATGATTACGGAGTCGGCGTGCTGGCCCGGCTCGATGGGATCCGCCCGGTGCGGTACGCGCCGGGTGAACCATTGCCCGCCGCAGCGGAATTGGCGGAGGTGCTGGTTCCGGCGTTTCTGACGGGACCCGAATCGATCGATTTGGCCGCACTGCCGAAACTGCGGCTGGTGCAGATGCTCACGGCCGGGACCGAACGGTGGATCGGTCGGCTGCCGGACGGGGTAATGCTATCGAATGCCCGTGGCGCGCACGGTGGCAGTTCGGCGGAATGGGTTGTCGCGGCCCTGCTGACCATCTATCGCGACCTGATCGAATTCACCGATTCCCGGCGGCAGCGCCACTGGCACTACCATCAGACCGATACCCTGGCCGGCAAGCGAATTCTCGGCATCGGCGCGGGTGATCTCGGTATCGAATTGCGCCGCAGGCTGGAGGCTTTCGATGCGACCCTGACGCTGGTCGGCACGACGGCCAGAGACGGGGTGCACGGCGTCGACGAACTACCGGGACTGCTCGGCGATTACGACGCCGTCGTACTGATGGTTCCGGTGACCGACCAGACCATCGGTATGGTCGACGCGCAATTCCTCGCCGCGATGGCAGATGGCGCGATAGTGGTGAACGTCGCGCGGGGTCCCATCGTCCAGACCGAAGCACTACTCGCCGAACTCGACTCGGGACGGCTGCGTGCTGCCTTGGACGTCACCGACCCGGAGCCGCTGCCATCTGATCACCCATTGTGGACAGCGCCTGGGCTACTGCTGACGCCGCACGTCGCGGGCAGCAGCCGAGGCAGTCTCGACCGTGCCTACGCCGTAGTCACCGCGGAAATCACCCGATACGCGGCCGGGGAACTTCCGAAAAACCTTGTGCGCGGGGACTACTGACAGCTGGGATACCGTCAGCGTCGATGGGTCGCAAGACAGATCACGGCCGCGGCCGAGTAACCCGCGCAAGCGTCCTGATCAGCGCATCCGATGCCAGCCGCGCACGCTGGATGCGAAATCCCGCGTAGCACGGGTCTCCGTTCTCGACGAGGCCGACGATCATCGGCTCATCCAGATGTTCGGCGGCAAACGCGTATACATGCTCCAGCTTGGGGACGATCAGTCCGTAGTCGAGTGCCCGCGCGACACGGCCCTCCAGCGCGAGCACCGCGTCGACCGACAATTCCGTCAGCGGATACACCTCGGGAAATACATTGCGCAGGTCGAGGAACAGGCGAACCGAGCTGCGCCGCGGATCGGCCGACCAGCCGCCGAGACGGCCGAACCGGCCCAGCGCCAGTGTCGGCCGCGCCACCAGCACATGAGTGAACAGCACCCGCATGAGCGTCACGTTGATCATCAGTCGCTCGGCCGGCAGCTCCGCCTCGGCCAACTCCTGATGCTCCAGATAGCCGGAGACGATGCTGCGGTTGTGCGCCCGGTACCACGCCGCGGGAGAAGGCCCGATGAGGAAGTCGAGCCAGAGCCGGGCACCCGGTGTCGACGCGTCGCGGATACCGTCCCGATGGAGCAGCGCGGCCTCTAGTTTGTCGTGCAGCAGACGGTCATTGATGGCTCGCCACCATGGGCTGCCGGTCTCCGGATCGAGCACACCGCGCGCGAGTTCCCAACGCAGGAAGGCGATTTCGGCGCGGCTGTAGCCGCGCAGCGCCGGTGGATAGCAGCTCTCGGCCAGCGCGACACGCTGGTGTGCGTCGGCGTGCGCGGCACCGACCCGCCGAGCCGCCAGCTCACTCGCCTTATCCGCGTTCATCGTCACCTACTCTACGAGTCGAACACGAGACCGGGCACTCATCACTATTCCGATGTCACTGACTCGAGTTCCTATTGATACTTCGATGAACAACCGGCTCACCGTCGGCAGACCATTTCGCTGCGGCACAAGCCCTCGTCGACCTGTCGAAATCCATGGCGATATCGCCGATAGCCCCGCCAGCTGATCTTGGTCTCCCGCCTCGCACGGCCGGACGAACCCGGGAAATCCAGTGGTGCGAATTGGCGTCAAGGGCGCGAGACTGGAAGGCATAAGGGATTCGTAAAGATCGCTTGCATGAACGGCTGGCGAATTTCGCCAGGTCTACCGTGGAGTGGTCGAACCGCGGCAGGGAGGTGTCGGTGGCGACAGACGTGATCGGCAAGATCGCCCGGGTGACCGCGACGATCAAGCCGGACCATCTCGGCGAGGTTTTGATCGAGGTGCGGGCAGGGACAGAGCGATTCCTCGCGCGTCCTGCTGACGGGGAGACAACCATTCCGAGGCATACCCAGGTGCTCGTGGTCGGGAGCCTGGGTGGGCGAACAGTTGAAGTCACTCCCTTGAAATGAAGGTTCATCATGGACGTCCTGCTAGTGGTCGTCGTCGGCATCGCCGTTGCGGTGCTTTTCCTGGCCGCCATCCTGTTCCGGCTCTCCTGGCGAGTCGCCGAACCCGATGAGGCGCTGATCATTTCCGGTTTCCGCGCGGGCGAAGGGCAGGCCTTCGGCGAGAGCATGGGGTTCCGGATCATCACTGGACGCGGCAGTCTGGTCGCACCCGGATTGACCAAGGTGCGTCGAATCTCCTTGGAGGCGCATGAAAGTCAGATCACCGTGCCCTGCGTGAGTCAGCAGAAGATCAGTCTGCAACTGGCGGGTGTGGTGGTCTACAAAGTCGGTGACGACTACCGGTCCATCGCGAACGCGGCCCGCCGCTTCCTGGACCGACCGGCCGACGAGCTGGAAACCAAGGTGCAGAACGTCTTCGTCGGACATCTGCGCGCGATCGCGGGCTCGATGACGGTCGAGGAGATGATCAGCGATCAGGACAAATTCTCCGAGCAGGTCCGCGACCGCTGCTCCCAGGAGATGGAATCGTTCGGCCTGGTGATCGACAGCTTCCAGATCCAGTCCATTTCCAGCGGTTCGAATTACATTGCCAACCTTGCGATTCCACATCAGGCGGCGGTGGAACAGAAGGCACGCATCGCCCGCGCCAATGCCGAGCGCGAGGCCATCGAACAGGAACAGGCCGCGCAGGCACAGATCGCACTCGCGGTGCGCGACACCCAGATCAAGAAGGCCGGATATCAGGCCGAGGTCGACAGCGCGAGTCAACAAGCCGCCCAGCAGGGCCCGCTCGCCGATGCCACCGCCCGGCAGGCCGTCGTCGAAATGGAAACGCGGGTAGCACAACTCGAGGCGCAGCAGAGGGAACAGCGGCTGCAGGTCGAGATCCGCAAGCCCGCCGACGCCGAGGCCTATCGCCAGACCACCCTGGCCACCGCGGGCCGCGACGCCCGGATCAGCCAGGCCGAGGCCGACGCCCAGGAGACCCGCCTGCGCGCGGAAGCCGCTGCGGCACAGACGAAGATGCAGGCGCTGGCCGAGGCCGATGCGATCAAACTGCGCGCCGCCGCACAGGCGGAGGCCACCCGGCTCACCGGTCAGGCCGAAGCCGACGCCATCAAGGCCAGGGGTCTGGCCGAGGCCGATGCGGTCCGCGCGCATATGGCCGCCGAAGCGGCGGGTATCCAGCAGCGCGCCGAGGCGATGAGCCAGAACCAGGAGGCCGTCATCGCACAGCAGATCGCCGACAAGCTCCCCCAGATCGTCGCCGCGGCGGCGGCTCCGTTCGAACACGTCGACCAATTCACGGTGCTGAACGGCGCGCAGGGGGTGACATCGGCGCTCGCCGAGATCATCCAGCAGGCCGGTGCGCTCACCTCGATCGCACGCGAATCCCTGCTTCCCGCAATGAATCTCAGCACGAACGGACAGCAGAACGGCGAGGTCGACCTACCGAAGTAGACGGTGCGTCAGCGGCGAGCCCGCGACAGCTCGCCGCTGACTGCCGCAGTACCTCGTGGTAAGGGCCGTTGGTCCCTTGTTCGGCATCGGCGGCTCTGCGAATCTGATATGTCCGATCGTCGGCAAGCGGAAAGCGGAACTCGCCGTGACATCGCTGTTATGGATCGCCCTGCCCTACGGCGCGTTTCTCTCGTTCATCCTGGGGCACGTGTGGCGCTACCGGCGCGATGGCTTCCGCAGCTACACCAACTTCCCGGAGATGGACCGCGAACAGCGCTTCGGGATGACCGCGTTCCGGTGCGGGGTGTGCCTCATCGTGATCGCACGCGTCAGCAATATGCTCGCCTCGCAACCGCATGCCCATCCGGCCGGTGCGATCCATGTCGTCATTACGATCGTGCTGCTCGTCGGTGGCGCGGCGGCGGCGATCGGCGCGGTGCTGCTGTTCCTGCCCGACCTGATCGCGGGCCCGGCGCACCCCCTGATCACCCCGCTCGATCGCATCACCTTCCCGGCCTTGGCGGCCGCGGTGCTGTCCGGGGTGCTCATCGATTTCGATCCGGCCTCGAGACGCGAATACCGAACCGGCGAAACACTTTTCGCCTGGTTCCGCTCGCTGTTCACGATCAATCCCTCTGCCGAGGCCATGCACCACGCCCCGCTCATCCACCAGGGGCGCGGTCTGATCCTGCTGCTGATCATCGGGATCTGGCCCTACACCCGGCTCGCGGGCATCTTCGCGGGCCCGGTCGCGCGGCTGGCCCTGCGCGTGCTCCCGCGCCGAGCCCGTCGATTCGAGGGCGCGAGCGCGGGAGCGTGAACGGCTCAGCGCTCGTTGCGCGCCTTCGGGAAACGGGTCTGGCGGGCGACCCAACCGGCCATCTTGGCCCAGTGCCCGGTGCGCGGGGTGACGATCGAGGTCAGCTCGCGATCCCATTCGTCGGCCTCGGTGAGGCTGTTGATGGTGGCCACCAATTCCTTGGCCGTCGCCAGGTCGGCGACCACGCGATCACCGAGAACGCCGTCGGAGCCGACCAGCGTGACGCGCACGCCGAGGCGGCCGATGGGCTGCAGGACAGCGGTGGCGGAACCGCCGTGCTCGGCGACGAATCCCTTGACCGAGTCCACGACGGAACCCGATAGTTTCTCTGGGGCCAAGGCGACATCAGAAGTCATGGCGGCTAGTTTACTGGCCGGTACGTTCGGGGCCACCCCGCGTGGGTGTAGAACGGATCTCATGCACGCCATTCAGGTTTCCGAGCACGGTGGTCCCGAGGTCCTGAACTACGTCGAGGTGCCGGATCCGCAGGTCGGTCCGGATCAACTGCTCGTCGACACCGAAGCGATCGGCATCAACTTCATCGATACCTACATCCGCACCGGCCGCTACCCGCAGGCGGTCCCCTATGTTCCCGGTGCCGAGGGCACCGGTGTGGTGGCCGAGATCGGCGCGAATGTGACCGAATTCGCGGTCGGCGATCGAGTGGCCTGGGCCGCGGCGCCCGGCAGTTACGCCCAGCGGGTCGCGGTACCGGCCGCGGTCGCGATCAAGGTGCCCGATGGTGTCGACGCACCGGTTGCAGCCTCGGCGCTGCTGCAGGGCATGACCGCGCACTACCTCATCGAATCGATCTACAAGCCCGAACCCGGCGAAACCGTACTCGTGCACGCGGGCGCGGGCGGCGTCGGCCTGCTGCTCACCCAGCTCGCCGCCGCACGCGGGGTCCGGGTGATCACCACCGTCTCCTCCGACGCGAAGGAAAAGCTGTCGCGCGAAGCGGGCGCCACCGAGGTGCTGCGCTATACCGACGACCTCGCCGAGCGGGTCCGCGCGCTGACCGGTGGTGTCGGCGTCGCCGCGGTATACGACGGCGTCGGCGCGGCCACCTTCGAAGCCAGCCTCGCATCGCTGCGCATCCGTGGCACGCTCGCCCTCTTCGGCGCGGCCAGCGGCCCGGTACCGCCGTTCGACCTGCAGCGCCTGAACCCCGCGGGCTCACTGTTCGTCACCCGCCCGACGCTGGTGCACTACACCCGCGACCGCGCCGAATTACTCTGGCGCGCAACCGATATCCTCACTGCCATCGCCAACGGCACGCTGCATGTCCGGATCGGCGCGACCTATCCGCTGGCCGAGGCCGCACAGGCGCACCGCGATCTCGAGGGCCGCAAGACCACCGGGTCCATCGTCCTGCTGCCCTGACCCGCGTCCAACGGCCGCGCACCGGTGCGGCCGTTGGTTCGGAATCCATTGCCCGTCAGCGTGATCCGATCCTTTGACGGATCAGTAGTCCTGTCCGGTCAGTCCGCGGTAGATGAACCGCGTCAGTCCCTCGATCGCCTGTTCATCGGTCAACTGGACGGTCCCGTCCTCGACCGCCGTCAGCATGCCCTGAGCGACCTGGAACATCATCGCCAGGCTGGCATCGACACTGCTCGGCAGCCGTAATCCCTTGTCGGCCAGGCCATCCAGATGGTCGGCGATATCCGCACGCTGCTCGACACCGAACTGCCCGATGACGCGCGCGAAGTCCGCGCTGACGATCGCCGCCTGACTGATCGCGCGCAGCACGGCGGCGTGCTCCCGCGCGAAGGTCCAGTACCCGGCGATGTGGTACCGCACCGCCGCCGGATCACTGAAATCGGGATTGTGCTCGGGCTGCTCCGCGCGCTCATCCCCCGCCGAGGCCAGATCGTTCAGCAGCGCCTGGAGTAGCTCCTCCTTGCTCGCGAAGTGGTTGTAGAACGACCCCGCCGCCCGCCCCGCGGCGGCGGTGATGTCGGTGATCTTGGTGTTCAAGTAGCCGCGTTCGGCGAATACCCGCCGCGCCGCCTCCTTCAGTGCCTCTTCGGTCTCTGCGGACCTCTCCCGGCGACTCGACGTCACTCGCACCCACCTCCTTGACAAGAAAACCTATCAACCCCCATACTGAATTCAGATTCAGTGAATTTTAATTCAGAATGGTGGAGATCATGAAGGCAGCAGTCCTGGGCAGCGCTGGCGAGGTTCCCGCGTACGCCGACTTCGACGAACCGCAGGTGACCGAGGGTCGGGAACTCGTCGACCTGGTCGCGGCCGGAATTCATCCGATCGTGCGCTCGCTGGCGGCCGGCACGCACTACGGCAGCACCGACGCCTACCCGCTGATCCCGGGCATCGACGGAGTCGCCCGCACCGCCGACGGCGCGCTCGTCTACACCGGCTTCCCGCAGGCGCCCTTCGGCACGCTGGCCGAGCGCATGGCGGTGCCATCGCGGATGCGGATTCCGCTCCCGGCCGACGCCGATCCCGCGCGGATCGCCGGTGGTCTCAACCCCGGGTTGTCCTCCTGGCTGATCCTGCGCGAGCGGCGCGACGCGCTGCGTGCCTCGGACGGCGAGAAGTCGCTCGGCACCGTGCTGATCCTCGGCGCCACCGGGGCCGCGGGTCTGCTGGCCGTGCAGAACGCATTTCTGGTCGGCGCGGATCGGGTGATCGCGGCGGGACGCAATCCGGAGGCACTCGAGCGCGCGGCCGGATATGGCGCGACCACCGTCACCCTCCGGGACGACAAGGACGCCACCGCGGCGGCTCTGGCCGAGGCGATCGGACCCGAGGCGCCGAGTCTCGTACTCGACTATGTGTGGGGTGCACCAGCCGAAGCCGCTTTCGCGGCGCTCGGACGCCAGGGCATGACCGAGGACGACGCGGATATCTCCTATGTCCAGATCGGTTCCATGGCGGGCGCGGAGGCGGCGGTCCCGGCCGCGCTGCTGCGCAGCCGGCGCATCACCATCTCCGGCAGTGGCGCGGGATCCGCTTCGGTGCAGTCGATCCTGGCCGCGATTCCGGAGTACATGCAGTTCATTGCCGACGGCCGGGTCGACATCGCCGTGCAGGAGTTCCCGCTGTCGAAGATCGAAGACGCATGGGCGGCCGCACAGTTCGGCGCCGCCCGGGTCGTGGTGGTCCCGGACTAGTCCGCGACGCATATCGAAAGTCCGGGTGGGCCGCAATTGCGCGGCCCACCAAGTCAATTCAGTTCGGAGTTATCGTGAACGACCACATCCTCGACCATCCCCAGGTACTCATCACCGGTGCCGGCCCCACCGGCCTGACCCTTGCCATCGAACTGGCCCGCCGCAATATCCCGGTGCGCATCATCGACCGGGCCACGGCATTCTTCGCGGGCTCACGCGGCGACGGCATCCAGCCGCGCACGCTCGAGGTCTTCGACGATCTCGGCGTACTGGACGCGGTGCGTGCGGCCGGAGCACCGGCACCGGTGATGCGCGCATACTCCGGCGGTGAATTCGCGGGCGAACATCGCATGGCCGAACCGGTCGAGCCTACGCCCGCGGTCCCCTACCCCAATCTCTGGGTGCTCGGTCAGTCGCGAACCGAGGCGATTCTGCGCGACCGGCTCGCGCAGTTCGGTGTGCGCGTCGAACTGGCCACGACGCTGGTGTCTTTCGAACAGGACGAGACGGGCGTCACCGCCGAACTGGCGCACGACGGTGGCGCCGAAACGGTGCGTGTCGCGTACCTGGTCGGCGCGGACGGCGGCCGCAGCACGGTCCGCAAAACGCTCGGCATCCC
Source organism: Nocardia sp. CA-119907 (assembly GCF_050955995.1). Lineage (NCBI taxonomy): Bacteria > Bacillati > Actinomycetota > Actinomycetes > Mycobacteriales > Nocardiaceae > Nocardia > Nocardia sp. CA-119907. The sequence goes on along the minus strand of NZ_CP192091.1, from coordinate 3,510,769 downwards.
GTTCGAGGGCAATACCGACGATTCGATCCGAATGCTGCTCGGCGATGTCAGTGCGGACGCGCTCGATCACGACTACGGCTACTGGTTCGCCGCGGTCGGCCGCCCGATGGAGGGAATCGCGTTGTCCCCGTTGCCCGGTGGCAGCCAGTTCCAGTTCGGCGCACCGCTGAGCGAGGACGTCGAACCCTCGCTCGAGGTGCTGCAGCAGCTCGTCGACCAGTACTCCGGCAATCCGGATATCGTCCTCACCGATCTCACCTGGGCCACGGTCTGGCGGCCGAATATCCGTCTGGCACAGCGATTCCGGGAGGGGCGCGTATTCCTGGCCGGTGACGCCGCGCACGTCCATCCGCCCACCGGCGGGCAGGGAATGAACACCGGCATTCAGGACGCCTACAACCTCGGCTGGAAGCTCGCCGCCGCCCTGGCCGGGGACGAATCACTACTGGACAGTTACGAATCCGAGCGGCGAACGGTGGCCGCCCGGGTGATCGGTATCAGCACCGAGTTGTTGGACAAGCTGGTCGACGGCCATGCGGACGCCATGGACCGCGGCGAGGAAACCCGCCAATTGGATATCAGCTACCGGGATCCCGCGGCTCGAGGCGCACTGGTCGCCGGTGATCGCGCCCCCGATGGCCCAGTGAAAGATGAGGCGGGGCAACCGATCCGACTGTTCGATCTGTTCCGTGGACCGCACGCCACCGTGCTGTCCTTCGGCGCGAGCAACGAACATGCCGACCAACCCGGCACAGAGCGTTACGAGGTGATCCGGCCCGGCGATCACCCGAGCGGACGCTATGTCGTCGACGTCGACGGCCACGCCCACGCCGCCTACCACGCAGTCCCCGGCACTACATTCCGCATCCGACCGGACGGCTATATCGCCACTGCCCCGGCCCACCGACCGAACTAGCCGAAGAAGCTGCCGACGGTGTCCCACCCGAGCACCGAGTCCACGGCGAGGCCGCAGAACACCACCGCGAGGTAGTTGTTGGACTGCAGGAACAGTCGCAGCGGCTTCACCGATTCACCGCGCCGCACACCGGAGTACAGCTGGTGCGCCATGAGCAGGAACCACGCTCCGGCCACCAGCGCCACGGCGGCGTAGACCACGCCGGTCGCGGGAACCAGCGCGAGCGTGGTGAGCACGGTGAGCCAGGTGTAGATGACGATCTGCTTGGTGACGGCCTGCTCGGTGGCCACCACCGGCAGCATCGGCACCCCGGCCGCGCGGTAGTCCTCTTTGTAGCGCATGGCCAGCGCCCAGGTGTGCGGCGGTGTCCAGAAGAAGATGACGCCGAACAGCGCGATCGCGGGCCAGCCGATGGTGCCGGTCACCGCCGACCAGCCGACCAGGGCGGGCATACAACCGGCCGCGCCGCCCCACACCACATTCTGCGAGGTGCGGCGCTTGAGCCCGAGCGTGTAGACGAAGACGTAGAAGAGGATGGTCGCCACGACCAGCACACCGCTGAGCAGATTCGCCTGCCACCACAGCCAGGCGAACGAGCCGATGCCGAGCACCACGCCGAAGACGAAGGCATGCGAAGTGGGCACGGCCTCCCGGGCCAGCGGGCGCTTGGCGGTCCGCTTCATCACCTTGTCGATATCGGCGTCGGCGACGCAGTTGAGCGTGTTCGCGCTGGCGGCGCCCATCCAGCCGCCGAACAGGGTCGCCAGGATCAGGCGGATATCGACATGGCCGCGGTCGGCCAGCAGCATCGTCGGGATGGTCGCGACGAGCAACAGTTCGATGACGCGCGGCTTCGTCAACGCTATATAGGCGAGCGGTCGCCGCAGTAGTCGGGACAGCAGGCCATCGCCGGTCAACCGGTCGGCCAGCGCCGTCGCGGAGGAGCCGTGTGCACCATTGCCACCCGGCTGTTGCCCAATCCGCACTGTCTCTCCTCGCACGCTGTGCATCGCATCCGGCATGGAACAGCAGCGCGCTGTTCCCTGCTCGTGCTGGTGCGGCGCGGCTACTACTACACACGATGGTAGACCCAGCCGCACAGCGTTCTTTCCATAGCCCCTCGCTCATGCCCGGCGCCGGAGCGATTCCACACCACCGCCACGACCGGTCGGTACCCGGCCACGAATGGGTAACCCCGTGGTCCGCGACGGGAAACGAAATCGGACACGTAACCGGAGTAAGCCGGGTTCCTCACATGCCGGTCACCGGGCACATCTAGGGTAGTTGGGGTAAACCCGGTCCGCATTCCACGCCCCCACGCGTGCACCCTCCCGCCACCCTCGACGAAACCAATGTCAGGAGAACCTCGGTCGTGTCAGTCACAGACGACATCCGCGCCCTCACTCAGCCGAACCACCCGGACGACTGGACGGATCTGGACACCAAGGCCGTCGACACCGTTCGGGTTCTAGCCGCCGACGCGGTGCAGAACGCCGGGAACGGGCACCCCGGCACCGCGATGAGCCTCGCACCGCTGGCCTACACGCTCTACCAGCGCACCATGCGCCTGGACCCGAGCGATCCGAGCTGGGTCGGTCGGGACCGTTTCGTCCTGTCCTGCGGTCACTCCAGCGTGACCCAGTACATCCAGCTCTATCTCGCCGGTTACGGCCTGGAGCTCGACGACCTCGAGCACCTGCGCAAGTGGGGCTCGCTGACCCCGGGTCACCCCGAATTCCGCCACACCGACGGCGTCGAGATCACCACCGGCCCGCTGGGTCAGGGTCTGGCCTCCGCGGTCGGCATGGCGATGGCGGCGCGGCGCGAGCGCGGACTCTTCGATCCGGAGGCCGCACCCGGTACCAGCCCGTTCGACCACTTCATCTATGTGATCGCCTCCGACGGTGATATGGAGGAAGGCGTCACCTCCGAGGCGTCCTCACTCGCGGGCACCCAGCAGCTGGGCAATCTGGTCGTGATCTACGACGACAACAAGATCTCCATCGAGGACGACACCACCATCGCCTTCACCGAGGACGTCGCCGAGCGCTACGCCGCGTACGGCTGGCACGTGCAGGTGGTCGAGGGCGGCGAGGATGTGGTCGCCATCGAGGCGGCGCTGGCCGCGGCCAAGGCGGAGACTGGCAAGCCGTCGATCATCGTGCTGCGCACCATCATCGGCTACCCGGCCCCGAACAAGATGAACACCGGTGCCGCGCACGGCGCCGCACTCGGCGCCGACGAGGTGGCCGCCACCAAGAAGATACTCGGCTTCGATCCGGAGCAGAACTTCCAGGTCGACGACGAGGTCATCGCGCACACCCGCAAGGTGATCGAGCGCGGACAGCAGGCGCATGCGGCCTGGCAGCAGCAGTTCGACGCGTGGGCCGGCGCCAACCCCGAGCGCAAGGCACTGTTCGATCGGCTCGTCAAGCGTGAGCTGCCCGCGGGCTGGGCCGCGAATCTGCCGACGTACGAGGCGGATCCGAAGGGCATGGCCACCCGCAAGGCGTCCGGCAAGGTGCTCGCCGCGCTCGCGCCGGTACTGCCCGAACTGTGGGGCGGTTCGGCCGACCTCGCCGAATCCAACAACACCACCATGCCCGACGCACCGAGCTTCGGTCCGGAGTCGATCTCGACCGGCATGTGGAAGGCCAACCCGTACGGCCGCACCCTGCACTTCGGTGTGCGTGAGCACGCCATGGGCGCAATCCTCAATGGCATCGCACTGCATGGACCGACCCGTCCGTACGGCGGCACCTTCCTGGTGTTCTCCGACTACATGCGTCCGGCCGTGCGCCTGGCCGCGTTGATGCGGGTGCCCGCGATCTACGTCTGGACCCACGATTCCATCGGCCTCGGCGAGGACGGCCCGACCCATCAGCCGATCGAGCATCTGGCCGCGCTGCGCGCCATCCCCGGCCTCAATGTGGTTCGCCCCGGCGATGCCAACGAGACCACCTACGCCTGGCGCACCATCCTCGAGCGCGACAGCAGCGAGCACACCTCGCACTTCTCGGTCTCCGAGCCCGCCCACCAGGACGGACCTTCCGCACTGGCGCTCACCCGCCAGGATCTGCCGATCCAGGAGGGCACCAGCTACGAAGGCGTCAAGAAGGGCGGCTACGTGCTGGCCGAGGCGTCCACCGGTATCCCGCAGGTGATCCTGATCGCCACCGGTTCCGAGCTTCAGCTCGCGGTGGCCGCGCGCACTACGCTGGAGGCGCAGGGCATCGGCACCCGGGTGGTCTCGATGCCGTGTGTGGAGTGGTTCGACGCGCAGGACAAGGCTTACCGGGACGAGGTGCTGCCGCCCGCGGTCGCCGCTCGGGTGGCCGTCGAGGCCGGTATCGCAATGCCGTGGTACCGGTTCACCGGCGATGCGGGCGAGATCGTGTCGATCGAGCATTTCGGCGCCTCGGCCGATTTCAAGACCCTGTTCCGCGAGTTCGGGATCACCGCGGAAGCCGTAGTCGCTGCCGCGCAGCGCACCCTGGAAAACGTGAAGGGATAAGAGCTCATGGCACAGAACGAAAATCTCGCCGCTCTCTCGGCCGCGGGCGTATCGGTGTGGCTCGATGATCTGTCGCGGGACCGGATCCAGTCCGGCAACCTCGCCGAACTCATCGAGACCCGCAGCGTCGTCGGCGTCACCACCAATCCGACCATCTTCCAGGGCGCCCTGAGCAAGGGCCACGCCTACGACGGACAGGTGAAAGAGCTTGCCGCCCAAGGCGCGGACGTGGATTCCGCGATCCGCACCATCACCACCGACGATGTGCGTGCGGCCTGCGATGTACTGGCCGGGGTCTACGAGGCCTCCAACGGCGTCGACGGCCGGGTCTCCATCGAGGTCGACCCTCGGCTGGCCTTCGATGCCGACGGGACCGTCGCCCAGGCCATTGATCTGTGGAAGACGGTGGACCGGCCCAACCTGTTCATCAAGATTCCGGCCACCGAGGCGGGCCTGCCCGCGATCACCAGGGTGATCGCGGAGGGCATCAGCGTCAATGTGACCCTGATCTTCTCGGTCGAGCGCTACCGCCAGGTGATGGGCGCCTACATCGACGGTCTGCGCAATGCCAAGGGCGCCAGCCACGATCTGGCCAAGATCCATTCGGTCGCTTCGTTCTTCGTCTCCCGGGTGGATACCGAAATCGATAAGCGGCTCGAGGCCATCGGCACGCCGGAGGCTCTGGCACTGCGCGGGCAGGCGGGCGTCGCGAACGCGCGCCTGGCCTACGCCGAATATCAGGACGTCTTCGACGGTGGCGCTCACACCTCGACCTACGCGCACCTGGCCTCGGCGGGTGCGAATCGGCAACGGCCGCTGTGGGCTTCGACGGGTGTGAAGAATCCGGACTACTCCGACACGCTGTATGTCACCGAGCTGGTGGCGGCGAATACCGTGAACACCCTGCCGGAGAAGACCCTCGAGGCCGTCGCCGATCACGGCGAGGTCCGCGGTGACACCGTCAGCGGTACCGCCGCGGCGGCGCAGGCGGTCTTCGACCAGCTCACTGCGGTCGGGATCGACCTGGACGACGTGTTCGACGTGCTCGAGCGCGAGGGCGTGGAGAAGTTCGAGAAGTCGTGGGAGGAGCTGCTCACCGCCACGGCAGGCGAACTCGCCAAGTCCGGGGAAAACTGACCCGATGGCTGGCACACAGACGAATACCTGGAAGAACCCGCTCCGCGACGAGCGGGATAAGCGAGTGCCCCGCATCGCGGGCCCGTGCAGCATGGTGATCTTCGGCGTCACCGGCGATCTGTCCCGGAAGAAGCTGATGCCGGCCATCTACGATCTGGCGAACCGGGGGCTGCTGCCCCCGGGCTTCGCATTGGTCGGCTTCGCCCGCCGAGACTACGCGGATGAGGATTTCGCGAAGGTCGTGCTCGAGGCGGTAAAGGCCCATGCGCGCACGCCCTTCCGTCAGGAGGTCTGGGATCACCTGGCCGAGGGCATCCGGTTCGTGCAGGGCTCCTTCGACGACGATGCCGCCTTCGCCAAACTCGCCGACACCCTGGCGAAGCTGGACAAGGACCGCGGCACCGGCGGCAATCACGCCTTCTACCTGTCGATTCCGCCGAATATGTTCCCGGTGGTGCTCGATCAGCTCTCCGAACACAAACTGGCGCAACCGTCGACGACCGATGCCGAGGGCCGCAAGCTGTGGCGCCGGGTGGTGATCGAGAAGCCGTTCGGACATGATCTGGACAGCGCGGTCGAACTCAATGCGCTGGTCAACCGGGTTTTCCCGGAAGAGACGGTGTTCCGCATCGATCACTATCTCGGCAAGGAGACGGTGCAGAACATCTTGGCGCTGCGCTTCGCCAACCAGCTCTACGATCCGATCTGGAACGCCAACTACGTCGACCACGTCCAGATCACCATGGCCGAGGACATCGGATTGGGCGGGCGCGCAGGCTATTACGACGGCATCGGCGCCGCCCGCGACGTCATCCAGAACCATCTGCTGCAGCTGCTCGCGCTGACCGCGATGGAGGAGCCGATCAGCTTCGAGCCCAAACAGCTGCAGGCCGAGAAGATCAAGGTGCTCTCGGCGACCAAACTCGTTGAACCCCTTGATGAAACCACCGCACGCGGCCAGTACGCGCAGGGCTGGCAGGGTGGCGAGCATGTGGTCGGGCTGCTCGACGAGGAGGGCTTCGACCCGCAGTCGCGCACCGAGACCTACGCGGCGATCACTCTCGAGGTCGACACCCGTCGCTGGGCGGGCGTCCCGTTCTACCTGCGCACCGGAAAACGCCTGGGCCGCAGGGTGACCGAGATCGCGGTGGTTTTCAAGCGGGCACCGCATCTGCCGTTCGACAATACGATGACCGAAGATCTCGGGCAGAACGCCCTGGTGATCCGGGTACAGCCCGATGAGGGCATTACCACGCGGTTCGGTTCGAAGGTGCCCGGGTCGAGCATGGAAGTGCGCGACGTCAATATGGATTTCAGCTACGGCGAGTCGTTCACCGAATCCTCTCCCGAGGCCTATGAACGGCTGATCCTCGACGTACTGCTCGGGGTGCCGTCGCTGTTCCCGGTGAACGCGGAGGTCGAATTGTCCTGGCGCATCCTGGATCCGGTGCTCGAACACTGGTCCACCGAAGGCAAACCCGAACAGTACGAGGCGGGTACCTGGGGTCCGGCCTCGGCCGACGAAATGCTCGCCCGCACGGGGCGCGAATGGCGGCGGCCATGATCGTGGATATGCCGCAGACCACGACCGGCGAGGTCACCAAGCGGCTGGTGCGGCTGCGCGAGAGCAATGGCGTGATCACCATGGGCCGGGTGCTGACCCTGGTCGTATGCACCCTGGACAGTTCCGAGGCCGAGGACGCCATCGATGCGGCCAATGACGCCAGTCGCGAACATCCCTGTCGGGTGGTCGTGCTGGCCCGTGGCGATCGGGAGGCCGAGACCAGGCTCGACGCCCAGATCCGCGTCGGCGGCGATGCGGGCGCGGCCGAGGTGATAGTGCTGCGGCTACAGGGCGATCTGATCAATCACGAGAGCAGCGTCGTCATCCCGTTCCTGCTGCCGGACACCCCGGTGGTCGCGTGGTGGCCGCGTGGAGCCCCGGAGTTCCCGTCCAAGGATTCGGTGGGGCGCTTGGCGACTCGCCGCATCACCGATGCCACCTTCGCCGCCGATCCGCAGGCGACGATCAAGAAGCGGCTCGGTAGCTACGCCTCCGGGGATACCGATCTGGCGTGGAGTCGCATCACCTACTGGCGGGCGCTGCTCGCGGCCGCCATGGACGAGCCGCCGTTCGAGCCGGTGGATTCGGTGACCATCTCCGGACTGCGTGACGAACCGGCGCTGGATATGCTCGCCGGATGGCTGGCCGCCCGGCTCGAATGCCCGGTGCGTCGGCGTTCCGGCGCGTTGCGGGTGGAGGTGCATCGCCCGACGGTGTCGATCGCGATCGAGCGGCCGCAGACCGGCCGGACCGCGACGCTCACCCGCACGGGCGATCCGGATCAGCGAATCGCCTTGGCGCGCCGGGAAACTCGTGATTGCCTCGCCGAAGAACTGCGACGGCTCGACGCCGACGAAATCTACGCCGAGGCGCTCGCCGGAATCGAGAGGGTGACCTATGAGTGAGGACTCGGCAGCCCCCACGGTCGCAGTGCACGCCGGTACCGATGCGCTCGTGGCAGCGGCGGCGGCGCGATTCGTCGAGGTCGTGGTGGCCGCGCAGACCGCCCGCGGCTCCGCGTCGGTCGTATTGACCGGCGGCGGGACCGGGATCGGACTGTTGGAGCTGGTTCGCAAGTCGCCAGGGGATATCGACTGGTCGCGGCTCGATGTGTTCTGGGGTGACGAGCGATTCGTGCCCGCGGGCGATTCGGAGCGCAACGATCTGCAGGCGCGGCAGGCGCTGCTCGATCACGTGCCGGTCGATCCGTCCCGGGTGCATCCGGTTGCCACGTCCGACGGCGAGTATCCGGATCCGGTCGAGGCCGCCGCGGAGTACTCGACGGCGGTGCACGCACACCTCGCCGAGCATGGGGCATTCGATCTGCATCTGCTCGGTATGGGCGGTGAGGGACATGTGAATTCGCTGTTCCCGCACACCGATGCGGTTCGGGAACAGCACGAACTCGTTGTCGCGGTACCGAATTCGCCGAAGCCGCCGCCGGTGCGGGTCACGCTGACGCTGCCCGCGGTGCGGCATTCGCGACATGTCGTATTGGTTGTCGGCGGTGCGGCCAAAGCCGACGCCGTGGCCGCGGCGCTCGCGGGCGCCGACCCGGTCGATATCCCCGCGGCGGGCGCTACCGGGTCGGAATCCACGACGTGGCTGCTGGATCGAGAGGCTGCTGCCGCACTGCCCTAGCGCCCAGCTGGTTCAGCAACTGCTGCACTGTTCCGCCGAGGACGAGTTCACGCACCTGCGGGGAGCGCGTGGATCGTTCGACGGTGGTGCGCGCGAGGAGCGGGTCGCCGTAGGGAGCGTCCGAGCCGAAGAGGGTGCGCTCGGGAATTTCGGCGATGGCCAGGCGGACCGCGAAAACGATACTGGCAGTGGACAGTTCGAGGTACATATTCGGGGTGTCGCGGACCAGTTCGATCGCGTCCATCCAGTGCGTGCCGCCGAGTTGGGATACCACGAGGGGCACGCGCGGGTAGCGTCGTGCCAGCTCGTTCAGGGTGCGCAGGTCGGCAGCGGTGGTGGGCGAGGCGCCGTGGACGACGACGGGGAGCCCACGGTGATCGTTGGCGGCACGGAGTACCGGCTCGATCAGGACGGCCTGGTCGGGCGGCAGGGTCAACTCACCGATGCCGCGCAGTCCGTGGCCGACCACATCGCGGTCGACAATGACATCGATATCGGGTGCGTCGAGCGGTACCGAGGCGAAGCCGATGAAGCGGTCCGGGTAGGCGGACAGTGCCGCGTCGAGTTCGCGCCGAGCCGTTTCGCGGCCGAGGCCGCCGCCGCCAGCCAGCGCTTGGTGCAGGCGGTCCATCTCCTGGCGCAGTTCGGTGAGGTCTCGGGCGCGTTCGGGATGCGGTCTGGTCATGAAGAGCACGGTTTTGTCCACGCCCGCCTCATCGAGTAGCGCGATGTGGTCGGCAAGCGGGTCGTGTACATGGCTGTGCGCGTCGATGATCAATGGTTCTCCTCAGGAATCGAGCTGCGGCGCTCAGTGTTGATCCCTGACACCATGAGAAGGTCAAGTCATGCTGATCGGTGAGCTGGCCAGCCGCACGGGTACCAGCGAACGGCTGTTGCGGTATTACGAGCGCGTCGGACTGCTCTCGGCCGAGCGCCGCCATAACGGGTATCGCGAGTACGACGCTGGGGCCGAGGAGCGTGTCGCGCGGATTCGCGCATTGCTCGCCGCGGGACTCTCGACCCGGGTGATCGGGCAGGTGCTGCCGTGCACCGGGGACGGGGGTGCGTTGCGCGCCTGTCCCGGGGTGCTGCCCGCGCTACAGGAGCGACTGGCGGAGTTGGATCGGCGTGCGACCGAACTGGATGCCGCTCGCGATCTGCTGCGACGCACGATCTCGGAGACCGAACAGTCGCGTTGACGGCCGCGCGTCGCCCTCCGCGCACTCATCTCGGTTGACCGGCGAACTGTTTATCGCCGATAAATCCTGGATCCAAGGCAAGGATTTCACGGAGAAGTTCCTCATGGCTGCCGCAGTTGTCAAAATATTTTCAGAAATTCGATTGAAATGCGGTACCTGAGGCGGCGTTCGTCGGAGATGATCACACGGTGAGCGAACAGCGAGTCGACCTTGATGAGCGGTTTCGTGCCGAGGTATCGGCGCTGACACCGCAGCCGCGCCGTCCCGTCGAACAGCCGCTCGAGACGGGTGCTGGGCTGACCGGAACCCAGTGCCTGGAGCTGTTCGAATCGCAGGCGACGAGCAGGCATCTCGACCTGGCGGCGCGCCGTTTGGGCAATGCGAAACGCGGCTACTACAGCATCGGATCCTCCGGACACGAGGGCAATGCGGCGGTGGCGGCGGCCCTGCGCCCCACCGATCCGGCATTGCTGCACTACCGCTCCGGGGCGTTCTTCGTGCACCGGGCCATGCAGGTACCAGGCCTCGACCCCATCCGAGATGTGCTGCTCGGTGTGGTCGCCGCGGCCGCCGAACCGATATCCGGTGGCAGGCATAAGGTCTTCGGCAGCAAACCGGCGTCGGTGATACCGCAGACCTCCACCATCGCCTCACATCTGCCGCGCGCCGTCGGACTCGCCTTCGCGATCGAACGCGCGGCCCGACTCGGCGTCGCCTGCGAATGGCCGTCGGATTCGGTGGTGCTCTGCAGTTTCGGTGATGCCTCGGCCAATCACTCCACGGCCACCGGTGCCATCAATGCCGCGATTCATACTGCGCACCAAGGGGTTCCGCTGCCACTGCTGTTCGTCTGCGAGGACAACGGCATCGGCATCAGCGTCCCGACGCCGCCGGATTGGATCGAACAGGCCTATGGCATCCGCGTCGGCCTGCGGTACTTCGATGCCGACGGCTGCGATCTCCTCGACGCCGCGCTGACCGCCGTGGAGGCGGCCGATTGGGTTCGCGAAAGCCGTAAACCCGCCTTCCTCCACCTGCGTACCGTTCGCTTGCTCGGTCATGCCGGATCCGATGTCGAATCCGCCTACCGCCGCCCGGCCGATATCACCGCCGACCTCGTGCGCGATCCGGTCACCGCGACCGCGCGCCTCCTGGTCTCCTCGGGAGTTGCCACCCCAGCCGAAATCCTGGAACGCTACGACGATATCGGCGCGCGGGTCACCGCCACGGCCGAATCGGTCTGGCGCGAACCGAAACTGACATCCGCGGCCGACATCATGGCACCGTTGGCGCAGCTACACCCGGACATGGTGCGCGCCGACGTCTTCCGTCAAGGTTCGCTCCGGTCCGATATTCCCAACGGTGCGCGGCTCAGCCAGCGCGACGAAAGACCATGCGGCAACGGGCAATCGGGCACCGCCACGCCGGTCGCCGAGGTCACCGCCGGCGAGACGCCGCCGGACCGCACGAATACTCGCGACACGGCAAGCGCCACCACGGTCACTCACGACACCACAGCCGCATACGACACCGGAAGCGACAACACGTCCGCCAACGGCACGATGGAACATACGACGGCCAAGGGTGATCCGGTGACCTTTGCGCAGGCGGTCAACCAGACGCTCGCGGATCTGTTGGCGCGAGACGCCGATGTGCTCGTGTTCGGCGAGGATGTCGGGCAGAAGGGCGGCGTGTACGGCGTCACCAAAGGGCTGCGGAAGCAGTTCGGAGCGCGGCGGGTATTCGATACGCTGCTCGATGAGCAGAGTGTGCTCGGAACGGCTTTGGGTGCAGGACTCGCCGGATTCGTACCGATTCCGGAGATTCAATACCTCGCCTATGTGCACAATGCCGCCGACCAGTTGCGCGGCGAAGCCGCGACCCTGTCGTACTTTTCGCAAGGGCGATACCGGAATCCGATGGTCGTCCGGATCGCCGGATATGCCTATCAGAAGGGGTTCGGCGGTCACTTCCACAATGACAATTCCATTGCGGCACTGCGCGATATCCCGGGCCTGATCATCGCCTCCCCCGCCCGCGCCGATGATGCCGCCGCCATGCTCCGCACCTGTGTCTCCGCCGCCCGTGTCGACGGCCGGGTCTGCGTCTACCTCGAACCCATCGCCCTCTACCACACCCGCGACCTGTACCGTCCAGGCGACAACGCCTGGCTCGCAACGACCTCCGAGACCGATCACATCGCCATCGGCAGCGCCCGCGTCTACGGCGACGGCCGCGACCTCACCATTGTCACCTTCGCCAACGGCGTCCCCATGAGTCTGCGCGCGGCGCAACGCCTCTCAACGCAAGGCATCGATGTCCGAGTTCTCGACCTGCGCTGGCTCAATCCCCTCCCCATCGACGACCTCCTCCAGCACGCCCGCGCCACCGGGCGCGTGCTCATCGCCGATGAAACCCGCCGCACCGGCGGCATCTCCGAATCCATCTGCGCTGCCCTGATCGACGCGGGCTTCGACGGCCCGATCACCCGCGTCACCAGCCAAGACAGCTTCATCCCGCTAGGCCCCGCCGCCACCACCGTCCTCTTGGACGAACCCCGAATCGAGTCGGCCGCCACCAAACTGCTGACCGCCCGCTGAACCGCCCTTGCCCGTCTTTGCGGGACGGCATGGGCCGTCCATATCGCGGACCCGACGAATCGGACACCGGCGGATCCGACACGCGGAAGCCCCACTTCCGGTGAATCGGATTCGGCGGCACCCAAGGGGAAATACAGTGGAGCCTACGGTGACCAGCAGCGGAAGGGCACGGCTATGACGATGATGTCCATGCTCGGCGAGGTACGACCTGAACATGATCGGGCGATCGACGGAGAGCTCGTGCTCCTGCACTTTCTCCGATCCTTCCGGATGCCCGTACTCGACGTATGGTCCGCCTGCACCGAACGCCGCCAACTCGACCGCTGGTTCGGTGCGGTATCCGGCGGCAATGGCAATCTGACCATCGAACCGACCGACGGCCCGGTCCCCGGCCCGATCGCGATCCGCGTCGACGACTGCCGCGCACCGCACGATCTGGTCATCCACATCGACGGCGGCATTCTCGAACTGCATATGACCCAGGTCGGCGTCATAACCAATGTCGAACTGATCCGCCGCCACGTCTGCCCGACCGACGCGTGTTCGGTCGGACCCCGCTGGCAATACCTGCTGGACCGCGTCACCGCCTACCTCGAGCGCCGCCCCCTGCCGTCCTGGGCCGACTACCCCGAACTGACCAACGAATACCGCTGACCCGACGGCTGCGCGCGTTCGGACGGGGCCGCCGTCGATGCCGGTGGCGGCTAGGCGACGACGTCCGCGGAATTCGGGACCAGATCGCGCAGGTGGCCGAGGATCAGCGTATCGACCTCGTCGGTGCGTTCCAGCTGGACCAGATGTCCCGCGTCCGCGACCTTGGTGACGGCGCGCAGATCGGTGACGTTGGCGCGCAGGTTGGCCAGCGGATCCCGGCCGCTGAAGCCCTCCATATCCGGATCTCGGTCGCCGTAGAGGAAATAGGTGGGGACGGTGATCTGGGCTTCGGCGAATTCGGCGGTCAGTTCCCAGTTCCGGTCGAGGGCGCGGTACCAGTTGAGGCCGCCGGTAAAGCCGGTGTGCTCGAAATCCTGTGCCAGAGTGTCGAATTCGGCGATCGAGAGCCAACGCCACGGCAGCGGTGGCGCTTCGGGGAGGACGTCGAGGTAGCCGGTCCCTTCGGCGGGGAAGCGCCAGGTGTCGAGGTAGTGATAGTCGGCGCTCAGGGAAAAGTAGACGCGCGCCAGGAATTCCCTTGTGCGGCCGCCGAGTTCGGCATCGGCGATACCGGGCCGCTGAAAATAGTCGAGGTGCAGGAAGTGGCGTTCGGCGGCCTTGGCCCACAGCTGCGATGGCGCACGCGGCGGGCGCGGGGCATACGGATTATTGAGCACGATGACGCCGCTGACCCGTTCTGGTGCGCGCAGCGCCAGCTCCCACACCAGGGCCGCCCCGAAGTCCAGGCCGACGAAAACCGCCTGTTCCGCTCCGATGTCATCGAGCAGGCCGAGCAGATCGCCGATTACGGCCCGGTTGGTGTAGTCGTCGATACCGGCGGGCACCTCCGTGCGCCCATACCCACGCAAATCGGGCGCGATGGCCCGGTAGCCCGCTGCTGAGACGGCCTCGAGCTGGCGATGCCACATGAACCAGGTATGCGGGAAGCCGTGGCAGAAGATCACCGGATGCCCCTCGCCCTGTTCGGCGACGTGCATGCGGATGCCGCCACCCGTCACGAACCGATGAATCAAGTCCACAACGACCTCCAAAACCTAGAACGCGTTCTTGTTTCACGGTAGTGTCCCAGGATCGTGGACGGAATACCTCAGGTTCTCCGCGACAAGGTCGCGGTGGTGACCGGCGCGAGCCGCGGCATCGGCAAAGGCATCGCGCTGGAATTGGGCGCGGCGGGTGCGACGGTATACGTCACCGGGCGCTCGGCCACCCCCGGACGTCTGCCGGGGACCGTGCACGCGACCACCGCGGAGATCGACACGCTCGGCGGCACGGGCATTCCGGTCGTCTGCGATCACCGCGATGACGATGCGGTCGAGCGCCTCTTCGAGCGGATCCGCACCGAGCACGGCCGACTGGACGTGCTGGTGAACAATGTCTACAACTCCCCCGCCGCCGCACGCTGGCTCGGCAAACCGTTCTGGGAGGTGCCGCCGAAGGCGTGGGACGAAACCTTCGACGTCGGCGTCCGATCGCATTACACGGCAAGCTTTTTCGCGGCTCCCCTGCTGATCGAATCGGCGGGACTGATCGCCAATATCTCGTCCCCGGGCGCGGAGCGGTACATGCACAATGCGGTGTACGGCGTCGCCAAAGCCGCGTTGGACCGCCTCACCTCGGATATGGCCGACGATCTCGCCGACACCGGCGTCACCGTGGTATCGCTGTGGCCCGGCATCGTCGATACCGAACTGCTGCAACTGGTTCCACCCAATGCGAACGGCCGTCGCATCGTCACCCTCCCCGGCGAGGGCACCTACGACCTGGACGCCGCCGAATCCCCGCGCTTTCCCGGCCGCGCCGTCGTCGCACTGGCCGCCGATCCGAATCGCTGCGATCGCTCCGGATCATCTTGGCGCATAGCGGATCTCGCCGACGAATACGGTTTCACCGACGTCGATGGGCGTATCCCGCGCAGCGACTGACACCGTTCACGCGACGCCGAGGAAGCGCTGTACCGAGCGCAATGGTGTCGGCTTCACCCGCCAGGTCAAATAGATATGCGACTGTGGGGCGTCCACAATGTCGACATAGACCACGCCCGGATGCGGCGCCCGGGTGCGCGCCAGCACGGGCACGATCCCGATTCCGCGTTCGGCCGCCACGAGTTCGATCCACTCGTCGAAATTCGTGCAGGTAATGACGGTCCGGTTCGGATCGGGCGGATCCCACGATTCGGCGTTGGTGGTGCCGGAGACGGTATTGGCCACCAACGGACAGTGCGCGAGCTCGGCCCAGCGGACCTCGCCCGCACGCGCCAGCGGCGAGTGCACCGAGACCGCCAATACCCGCTGCTCGGAACCGATTTCGCGGGATTCGAGGTGGTGCGGCAGCCAGATATCGTTGCGGTGGATGGCGATATCGATCGACCGGTCGTCCAGTGCTGCCATCGGATCCTCCACCCGACGCAGCGAAATCCGGCCCCCGAGGGCCTCGTATTTGGTGCGGGTCGCGGCGAACCAGGCATCGGGCAGCAGCCAGGAGAACCCGACCTCGATCGTGGCGCGCCTGCGCAGATCCGCCTGGACGGTGTCGATATCGCCGATGATCCGCCTGCTGTGCTCCAGCAGTTCCTCTCCCTCTTCGGTCAGCTGGAAGCGCCGGGAGGTCCGTTCGATCAACCGACATTCGACGAGACGCTCCAATTGCTGGATGGTTCGGGTCAGCGCGGGCTGGCTGAGGTGCAGCCGGGCGGCGGCGCGGGTGTAGTTCGTCTCCTCACAAAGTGCGAGGTACGCCCGTAGGTGCCGCAGCTCGATATCCATGCGTCGAGCGTATACATCGTGCACAGAAAGCATTTCACAGCCATGCCAACGGACCATACCGTCGGTGGTTGTGACCGGATCAGTTCTGCTCGACACCCCGCGCCGCACCCTCGGACCAGCGTTCGCCGCCGGTACGGGTCTCGCCGCAGCCGTCGGTGTCGGCCGCTTCGCCTACACACCCCTACTGCCCGCGATGGTGGATGCGCACCGCATCGATGCCCATGACGGCGCGCTCATCGCCGCCGCCAACTACGCGGGCTATCTCGCAGGCGCGGTACTGCTCGCGCGGCTACCGAACCTCAACAGTCGCACGTCTTTTCGCGTTGCGGCCGGAGCACTGGTGGTCAGTGAGGCGCTGGTCGTGCTGCCGGGTCCCACCCTGATTCCGGCGCTGCTGCGACTGATCGCGGGCGTGGCCAGCGCGGTGATATTCGTGGGCTGTGCGGGTGCGATCGCGCGGCTCGGCGGGCACGGGGCGGGTATCGCCTTCGGTGGGGTCGGTTTCGGTATCGCTCTCACCGGGTTGCTGGCGCTGCTCGCGCGGCCGGTGCTGTCCTGGCAGGGGCTGTGGCTCGGCGCCGCCGGACTGACCGCCGTACTGCTGCTCCCGACATTCCGACTGGATATCCATGGCATTCGGACTGCCGAGGTGGTCGGCACCGATCGCCCGAGCACGGCCTGGCGGGCGCTGCTCATCGCATATTCGCTCGAGGGCGTCGGCTATATCGTGATCGGCACATTCCTGGTCGCCGCCGTGGGCGCGCACAATGCGGCGCTCGGCTCGGCGATATGGGTGATCGTCGGGGTGGCCGCCGCACCGGCGGTGCTCTGGGGCTTGGTCGCACGCCGCTGGTCGCCGGCGACCGCCCTCGTTCTCGCACTGCTCGCGCAGTGCCCGGCGGCGGCGCTGCTCGCCGGGTCCACGACCACCTGGCCCGCGATCGTCGCGGCGGCGCTGTTCGGTGGCACGTTCATGGGCATCACCATGGTGGCGATCCGGCTCGGCACCGAACTGACCGGCCACCGGGCCGCGGCCACGCTCACCGCGGGCTACGGCGCGGGGCAGATGCTGGGTCCCCTGGTGGTCGCGCCGGTCATCGGCGACGGTTATGCGCTGGCGTTCGGGATCGCGACCGCCGTGCTGGTGGCAGCGACGGTCGCGGCCGTCATCGTGTGCTCGCGATTCGCGCGAAACGATATCGCGCGGCAACTCAGGCGAACTTGATCTCCAGGCCGATGCCGAGGATGGCGATGAGCCAGATCAGGCCGGTGAAGATGGTGATGCGGTCGAGGTTCTTCTCGACGACGGTGGAACCGGACAGGCTGGACTGCACACCGCCACCAAACAAGCTGGACAGACCTCCACCCTTGGCGCGGTGCAGCAGCACCAGCAGCACCAGCAGCACGCTGGTGATGATCAGGAGGATATCCAGGAACATCCGCATGCCGGACAGTCTATGGGTGTGCATCCGTACCTGCATAATCACCCCGGGTGGAGACGACCTACGGCGTCTGTACCGCGACGAGGTGGGTGGTGGTGTCCCGGCCGATCATGAACTCCGCGACGGCGCGTTCTCGCAGCTGATCTTGGGCGGTGAGCCGCACCTGATGCTGGTGCATATGCTCCGACCAGGAGCGCACCACGAAGGCCTCCACGTAGCGGTCGACCACGCCGACATCGCGATACAACCGCCATTCCATCGCACCGGTGCGCTGCATGGACCGTCCGACGAACACCATGGCGGCGAGGTATTCCTCGACCTTCTCCGGCGGAACGTCATAGGTGCGCAGCACCAGCACCGGACCGTCCTCGGGATCCGGTTCGACGACCAGTTGCGGTTCGGGCCAAAAGGCGCTGGGGCTCAGATCCAGTTCCTCCGCATTATGGCGGATCGGCAGCCAGACCGAACTCACCGCGGATCCGGCCAACAGCACGGCGGCGGCGAGCAACGCCGCTACCGGCCCCACCGCGCCCGCGACCAGACCCCACACCAGCGACCCGAGCGCTTGGCCACCCATGAACACCAGCATGTACACCGACAACCCGCGCGCCCGTACCCATGCGGGCAGCAGTAGCTGCATGGTCGAATTCATCGTCGACATCGCCAGCAGCCACGCGAATCCGGCTCCGACCAGCAGCACCATGACGACCGGCACACTGTGCAGCACCGCGGCACCCACCGAGGCCGTGCCGAACAGGAGCGCGGCCGCGGTCAACCGCTGGGTGGGTGTCAACAGTGCGCGGACGCGCGACAAACCGACCGCACCCGTCACCGCGCCGAGTCCGAGCGCACCGAGCAGCAGACCGTAGCCCGATGAGGACAGCCCGAGTTCGTCGCGGGCGATGACCGGCAGCAGCGCCCACACCGCGCTCGCCGGAGCGATGAACAGGATCGAACGCAGCAGCACCCGGCGGATCGCGGGCGCGGCCCGAATGAATCGGGTACCCGCCTGCAATGCCGCCAGCGGCCGCTCACTGGGCAGCTTCCGTTCCTTCGTCGGCCTGCGCCAGCTGAGCAGCACCGTGACGATGCCGACGAACGACACCGCGTTCAGCGCGAACACCAGGGTCGGCCCCGACAGCGAGACCAGCACACCCGCGATCGCTGGTCCGACGGCCCGCCCGATATTGATATTCATGCTGCCCAGCGCCGCTGCGGACGGAATTTGCTCGCGCGCAACGAGTTCCGGTTGAATCGCCTGCCACGCCGGCCCGGTCAGCGCCTGCCCGCAGCCGAGCAGGAACAGCAAAGTCAACAACACACCGGGGGTGGTATGCCCGGTCGCCGTCGATACCGCGAGCACCGCCGCCAGCACCGCCATGGCCGACTGCGCCCCGAGCAACAACCTGCGTCGATCCAACAGATCCGCGAGCACACCCGATGGAATCGACAACAGCATCACCGGCAAGGTGGTCGCCGTCTGCACAAAAGCCACCAGTGTCGCGGCATTCGGCGCATCGACCAGAATCCACTGCGCCCCAACCGTCTGCATCCAGGTCCCGAGATTCGACACCAACTGCGCGGTCCACAGCGCCCGATAGATCCGCGACCGCAACGGCGCCCAGGTAGATAGCGGAGCAGCGGCATCAACAGTGGTCACGCGGCCGAGCATAATAGCGGCGACACACCGCACTTCACCATCGCTGAACGCATCCATCCCGCCCACGCACTGCTGAGCAGGCCCGCGACCAATTCGATCATCAAGATCGAAAAGCACATAGCCCAGGACGAATTGAGCATCGCGACCATCTGTCGCCGGAGACGGACGGCTGCTGACAATGCGCCGCATGCCACGTGATGTGATTCGCGTCATCGACGCGTTGGTACCAGCGATGCAGTTGCGGATCGCCCCAGGCACGGCCCACCACTGTCCGAGGTAGGTCGCTGGTTGGCGAAGACCTCCCCGGGGGCGCGGACGATCAGATCCAGTTCGAACAGGTCCGGCGGGTCCCTGATTACCCCGCTTCCACAGACAGCCGCCGTACCATCGGCTACATGTCCGCTACAACGGTGCGCGTCGGAATCATCCTGGCCATCGCGGCGGGGCTGCTGGCCGGTTGCTCGAACGAGGACAAGACGGAACGCAATCCGGCGACCACGCCGATGGGCCACACCTTCGTCTCGATCGGAGTCGAAGGTCACCAGATACCGGGCGGTGGACCGATGACGCTCACTTTCGCCGAAGGCAAGATCACGGCCAGTTCGGGCTGCAATACCGCCACCGGGACGGTCGACCTGGCCGAGGGCATTCTGCATGTCGACACCCTCGCCAGCACCCTGATGGCCTGTCCGGATGAGCGCAGCCAGGCCGACAGCTGGCAGGAAAACGTGCTCACCTCGCTGCCGAAATGGCGACTCGACGATGCGACACTGACGCTGACCGGGAAGGATACAACCGTCACCTTGCTGGACAAGAAGGTCGTGCAGCCCGATCAGCCGCTCATCGGCACCACCTGGATCGTCAGCGCCCTGCTGACGCCCGGAGCGCAGATCCGGTCACAGACCCTGGACGAGGTGAAACCGACACTCACCATCGCACCCGACGGCGCGGTGTCCGGCAGCGCCGGCTGCAACCGCATGACCGGACACGCCACAGCCACGCCCGCCGGCAATGGGTCCGATGTCACCTTCCAGATCGGCACCACCAAGACGATGTGCGCCCCGGAGATCATGGAGGTCGAGCAGGCCGTACTGAAGGCCCTCGACGGCAGGACAACGGCCACCATCGACGCGGACATCCTGACCCTGCGCAATACCAACGGCTTCGGCCTGACACTGCGCGCGGCATAACCGTGGCCGAGCACCGAAACAATTCCCGCACACCGGGTTTCCGCCGTCCGGTCGGCCGCACCTGGCAGGTCGAAGTCGGCCCGTGGCCGGATCTCCCGTCGGCCCATATCGAGAAGCTGCCCGCGCCGCCGTCATCGGTGACGCTCATCCGCTACGTCGAGCTCTATACCGCTGCCGGACTCATGCGCCGCGACGAATCCGGCCACTGGGATGCGGATACCATCGTGGCGCTACTCGCCGAGCGAGACGAATTCCTGCACACCACCTTCTCTTTGGGCTATATCGACCCCGATGGCGCACTCCTGGCCGAATGCTCGGTCGGCATCTCCGATACCGTGGCCATGCTGTACGTCGTGCACGCCACCGAGCAGCCCGCCGAACTGGCCCACCTGCTCCGCGGCACCCTGTACCGACTGCACGTGCACTACCCGGACGTGCGGACCGCCGAAGTCACGATGGACCCGCGCGACGAACCGTTCGAGCTGGCACTCACCGCCACCGGTTTCACGGTGCGCAACCACACCGCCTGATCCCGATGCCGATGCCCGGCACGCGATGACGTCGACTACTTGCGCGTCAGGATCACCCGGTCCGCGATCCGCTCGGCCTCCCCGGGCGGCGCGAAGTAGATCTCCATGGTCGCCCGATCGGCCGACTCCAGCCTGATCGTCGTCCGCATCGGAATCGTCTTGCCGACGAACTGCGGACCCAGCACACCCGGATCGGTAAACTCCCCCGCCATCACGATATCGGCATCGCCACCGCTGGCCTTGGCGCCCTTGTAGGTCATCATCATCGGCGTCACGCTATCCACCGTCGACCATTCGTAGCGGTCGTCGGTCGGCGAATAACCGAGTGTGCCGAGCCGGTAGTACGGCTTGCCGCCGAAGCTCCCCTCGGCCTCCTCCTGCATGAAGTTATTGCCCGTCTTGCCGATCCAGTGCCAGCGCGAGGTGATATCGCTCTTGATCGGATTGTCCGCGGTGCCGCCCGCGATGAATGTCGACTTCGCGCCGTTCCACTCACCCACCAGCTGATTCAGCTTCCGATGCCCGCCGTCCTGCTGAGTGGGGGTCGCCTCGGCACTCGAGGAGACCTGCGCGGAGGAGGAATCGCCGGAGCACCCGGCTCCGAACGCGGTGAACGCCAGTAGCGCAACCGTGACCAGTGCGCGCGCCTTAGTTGATCTCACGGGAAAATCCTTGTCGGCCTTGCTGATCAGAGACCCGACCAGCATCGCATCCCGGCGCCGACACGGCTCACCCCGAGCGGGAAGTCCCGACCGACGACAAAATGCAGATCAGCCCGGCATCACGCGATCGGGCGCGATACCGGGCTGATTCGAGCGTTCGCCCGTCAGGGCAGCGGACCACCCGCGGCAATAGCGGACAGCGTGGCGAATTCGTCGCCCTTGAGCGACGCACCGCCGACCAGCGCGCCGTCGATATCGGTCTGTGCGACCAACTCGCCGACGTTCTTGGCATTCACCGATCCGCCGTAGAGCACCCGCACACCCGCGGCAACCTCGGGCGAAGCCAATTCGACCAGCTCCGCGCGAATCGCGCCGCAGACCTCCTGCGCATCGGCAGGGGTGGCGACCTTACCGGTGCCGATGGCCCAGACCGGCTCGTAGGCGATGACGATCTTCGAAATCTCTTCGGCCGTCAGACCTTTGAGCGAGCCGCGCAGCTGCTCGAGGTTGTATTCCACGTGCGTCTTCGCCTCGCGGACATTGAGCCCCTCGCCGATGCACACGATGGGGGTGATGCCGTACTTCAGCGCCTGCTTGGCCTTGGCCAGCACGGTGGCATCGTCCTCGGAGTGGTACTGCCGTCGTTCTGAATGGCCGACCACCGCGAAGGTGCAACCCAGTTTGGCCAGCATGGCACCGCTGATCTCACCGGTGTAGGCGCCCTCGTCGTGGGTCGACACATCCTGCGCACCATAGGTGATCAGCAGCTTGTCACCCTCGACGAGGGTCTGCACGCTGCGGATATCGGTGAACGGCGGGATGACCGCGACATCGACCTTCGCGAAGTACTTCTCCGGCAGCGCGAATGCGATCTTCTGCACCAGGGCGATGGCCTCGAGGTGATTGAGGTTCATCTTCCAGTTGCCCGCGATGAGCGGTTTGCGTGCCATGGTTCAGTCCTCCAATACCGCGATACCGGGCAGTTCCTTGCCCTCGAGGTATTCCAGCGACGCACCGCCACCGGTCGAGATGTGCGAGAAGCCGTCCTCGGGCAGGCCGAGCGCGCGCACGGCCGCGGCCGAATCGCCACCGCCGACAACGGTGAACGCACCCTTACCGGTCGCGATCACGATCGCCTCGGCGACACCACGGGTGCCCGCGGCGAAGTTCTCGAACTCGAACACACCCATCGGGCCGTTCCAGAACACCGTCTTGGCCTCGGTGAGCAGTGCCGCGAATCGGTTCACCGATTCGGGACCGATGTCCAGCCCCAGCCAGCCGTCCGGAATCTCATTGGCGGGCACCACCTTCGAGTCCGCGTCGGCCGCGAACTTGTTCGCGACGACGATATCGCGCGGCAGGTGAATGACGTCCCCGTAGCGCTCCAGCAGCCCCTTGCAGGTCTCGATCATCTCCTCCTGAAGCAGCGAGCCGCCCACCGAGAGGCCCTGCGCGGCAAGGAAGGTGAAGCACATGCCGCCGCCGATCACCAGGGTGTCGACCTTGGGGGCCAGTGCCTCGATGACGGCCAGCTTGTCGGAGACCTTGGAACCACCGAGCACGACCGCGTACGGGCGTTCCGAGTTCTCGGTCAGCTTCGCCAGCACGTCGACCTCGGCCGCGACCAGCGTGCCCGCGTAATGCGGCAGCAGCTTGGCCACGTCATAGACCGAGGCCTGCTTGCGGTGCACAACACCGAAGCCATCGGAGACGAACGCACCGTCCTCGCCGACCAGCTCGACCAGCGCCGCGGCCAGCTTGGCCCGCTCCGCATCGTCCTTGCTGGTCTCGCGCGCGTCGAAACGCACATTCTCGAGCAGCAGCACGTCGCCGTCGGTGAGGCCCTCCGAGCGCGAGAGCGCGTCGTAGCCGACGACGTCACCGGCCAGCTGGACATTGCGGTCCAGCAGCTCGGCCAGCTTCGCGGCGACCGGGGCGAGGGAGAACTTCGGATCCGGCTCACCCTTCGGGCGGCCCAGATGCGCCGTGACGACCACCTTGGCACCGGCCTCGACCAACGCCCGCAGCGTGGGCACCGAGGCGATGATGCGACCGGGGTCGGTGATCTGGCCGTTGTCGTCGAGGGGGACGTTCAGGTCGGAGCGCACCAGCACGCCCCGACCCTCGACACCCTCGTTCAGCAGATCCTGGAGTGTCTTGACTGCCATGTGCGTCAGAGCGACTTGCCGACGAGGCCGATGAGGTCGGCGAGGCGGTTGGAGTAGCCCCACTCGTTGTCGTACCAGCCGACGACCTTCACCTGGTCATCGATGGTCTTGATCAGCGGTGCGTCGTAGATGCACGAGTGCGGGTCGGTGACGATGTCGCTGGAGACGATCGGGTCCACGTTGTACTTCAGAATGCCCTTCAGCGCACCTTCGGCGGCAGCCTTGTAGGCGGCGTTGATGTCGTCGATCGAGGCCGACTTGCTCAGGGTCACGGTGAGGTCGGTGACCGAGCCCGTCGGAACCGGGACGCGCAGCGCGTAGCCGTCGAGCTTGCCGTTGAGCTCCGGGAGCACCAGGCCGATGGCCTTCGCGGCGCCGGTGCCGGTGGGCACGATGTTCAGCGCGGCGGCGCGGGCCCGGCGCAGGTCGCTGTGCGGACCGTCCTGCAGGTTCTGGTCCTGGGTGTAGGCATGGATGGTGGTCATCAGACCACGCTCGATGCCGAAGCTGTCGTTGAGCACCTTCGCCAGCGGGCCGAGGCAGTTGGTGGTGCAGGAGGCGTTGGAGATGATGTTCTGGCTGCCGTCGTACTTGTCGTCGTTGACGCCCATGACGACGGTCAGGTCCTCGCCCTTGGCGGGCGCGGAGATGATGACCTTCTTGGCGCCCGCGGCGATGTGCCCCTTCGCCTTGGTCGCGTCGGTGAAGATGCCGGTGGATTCGACGACCACGTCGACGCCGAGGTCACCCCACGGCAGGGCAGAAGGGCCCTCCTTGATGGCCAGCGCCTTGATCCGCTGGTCGCCGACCACGATGGTGTCGTCGCCGTCCAGTGATACGTCCTGCGGCAAGCGGCCCAGGATCGAGTCGTACTTGAGCAGAGTGGCCAGCGTCGCGTTGTCGGTGAGGTCGTTGACCGCGACGATCTCGATGTCGGTGGTGCCGAGCGCCTTCTGCGCCTCCACCGCCCGGAAGAAGTTACGTCCGATACGACCGAAGCCGTTGATGCCTACCCGGACAGTCACGTTATCGCTCCTCAGCTTTCAAGCGGATTCATTCCGATGCCACAACCACAGTAGTGCCCGACCGTAACCTCTCCGACACGCACCTGGCATTCCTGAGTACGCGGGACCTGCGCAGACGTCGGCGCGCGTGGTTTCGGGGCACAAATCCGCGGTCCGTGCTCTTGTTTCGGCTCACCATGGAATCCGGCGCTCACCCCGGCCACGCGCGCCCTAGCGGGTCCGACACGCGCCACCGCGCCGGACTTCGGAAACGTTCAGCCGGGTGGACAGCCCAGCCTGGAAAAAAGCCGAATCGCCGCCCCGTGGGGCGGCGATTCGGCTCACGCTTCGTCGAGCAGTTCGGCGGTGACGGCCGATTCGGTATCCGGTACCCCCAGTTCCTTGGCTCGGCGGTCGGCCATCGACAGCAATCGCCGAATCCGGCCTGCCACAGCGTCTTTCGTCATCGGCGGATCGGCGAGCTGGCCCAGCTCCTCCAGCGACGCCTGGCGGTGCTGCACTCGCAGCTTGCCCGCCGCGGCCAAATGGTCGGGCACCTCATCGCCCAGGATCTCCAGTGCGCGTTCGACTCTCGCCGCCGCGGCGACCGCGGCGCGGGCCGAGCGGCGCAGATTCGCATCGTCGAAATTGGCGAGGCGGTTCGCGGTGGCCCGCACCTCGCGGCGCAGCCTGCGCTCCTCCCAGACGATCCGGGTGTCCTGCGCACCCATGCGGGTCAGCAGCGCGCCGATCGCCTCGCCGTCGCGCACTACGACCCGATCGGTGCCGCGCACCTCACGCGCCTTGGCGGTGATGCCGAGCCGCCGCGCCGCACCGACCAGCGCGAGCGCCGCCTCCGGACCGGGGCAGCTGACCTCGAGTGCCGATGAGCGACCCGGTTCGGTGAGCGAGCCGTGTGCGAGAAACGCTCCGCGCCAAGCCGCTTCGGCATCGCCGATACTGCCGCCGACGACCTGCGCCGGCAGCCCGCGCACCGGACGGCCGCGCACATCGAGCAGACCGGTCTGTCTCGCCAGCGCCTCACCCTCCTTGGACACCCGCACCACATACCGCGAGGTCTTGCGCAGGCCGCCCGCGCCGAGCACGTGCACATCGGAGCCGTAGCCGTATAACTCGAAGATCTCCCGGCGCAGTCTGCGCGCGATGGAGCCCATATCCACCTCGGCCTCGACGATCACCCGCCCGCCGACGATGTGCAGGCCGCCCGCAAACCGCAGCAGCGCAGACAGTTCCGCCTTGCGAGAACTCACCTGCGAGACCGTGAGCCTGCTCAGCTCGTCCTTCACTTCGGCTGTCATCGCCACGAGACGCGCTCCTTTCCACCCAACCCGGAACGCACATCCTGACCCATGTGCCGTCCCTCGACTCGAAGCCCTGCCATATGTGGCCGAGGTTGCCGGATCAGCTGATCCAGTGCGGCGGCAAGCTTTCCGGGGTGATGCCGGTCGGTGCCCGCTTCGGCGACATCGGAAAAGGTTACTCGTGCCCGCAATTGTTCGGCAGCCCTGGCCACATGTTCTCTTTCGCGACCCTCCGGCACCGACCCGGAATCGACCAGTACCTCGTCGACCACGAATTCCGGTGCGTGCTGGGACAATACATGCAGATGGCGCTCCGCGGAGAAACCCGCCGTTTCTCCGGGCTCAGCGGCGAGATTCAACACCAGCACCTTGCGCGCCCTGGTATAGACCAGCGCGTCACGCAATTCGGGCACGAGCACATGCGGAATCACACTGGTGAACCAGGAACCCGGGCCGAGCACAACGACATCGGCGTGTTCGATGGCCGAGGTCGCCTCCGGGCTGGCGGGCGGATCGGACGGAATCAGCCGCACGCGCCGCACCTTACCCGGTGTGGTCGCGATGGCAACCTGGCCGCGAATGCAGCGGCTCACGCGCGGATCCGCTTCCAGCCCAGAGACATCCGCCTCGATATCCAATGCGATGGGCGACATGGGCAGCACGCGACCGGTGATTCGCAACAGCTTGGCGACCTCGTCGAGCGCGGCGACCGGATCGCCGAGCACCTCGGTCAGACCCGCGAGGATCAGATTGCCGACCGAATGTCCGGCCAGCGCACCGGTGCCGCCGAAGCGATGCTGCACGGTGCGGGTCCAGACGTCGTCGCCGTCCGCGGCCAGCGCCGCCAGGGCCATGCGCAGATCGCCGGGCGGTGGCACACCGAGTTCGGACCGTAGCCTGCCCGAGGAACCCCCGTCGTCGGCGACGGTGACCACGGCACAGATCTTCCTGCTGAGCCGTCGCACCGCGGTGAGCGTCGCGTACAGACCGTGCCCGCCACCGAGCGCAACAATGGCGGGATCCGATTCCCACCCCGTCATTCGCGCCCCAGATCCCGATGCACGACCCGCACGACGTCGGCGGGACCGGATTCGGCGGTCTGTGACCCGATGAGTTCGCCGAGCGCCTCGGCTATCGCCACGCTGCGGTGTTTGCCTCCGGTGCAGCCCACTGCCACCGTCATGTATCGCTTCCCCTCTTGGCGGTAACCATTCGTCGTCAGGTCGACCAGGTGGTGGCAAGTGCTCAGGTAATCGGCCGCGCCGGGACGCGACAATACATACTCGCTGACCACGGTCTCCTGTCCCGAATGTTCGCGAAGTTCCGGTATCCAATGCGGATTGGGTAGAAAACGCACATCCAACACCATGTCCGCATCAAGTGGAACCCCGTACTTGAATCCGAACGACTGCACCGTCAACTGCAGCGCGGTGGGCGCGCCGCCGCCATAGGCCTCCTCCAACTTGCGGTGCAACTGGTGGATCGACAGCTCGGTGGTGTCGATGACCAGGTCGGCCGCCGTTTTCACGGCGGAGAGGCGAATCCGTTCGGCTGCGATGCCCGCCGAGAGCGTACCGTCGGCGCTCTCGCTCTGCAGCGGATGACGGCGGCGAGCGAAGCCGAAACGCCGGATCAGCACGTCATCGGAGGCTTCCAGGAACAGGATCCTGGTGCGCACCCCCGAGGATCGCAGCTGCTCGGTGACGGCCGAGAGATCGCCGGTGAAGAATCGGCTCCGCACATCCATGACCAGGGCGAGCCTACGGATCGGCGGATCGGCGGAGGCGCCCAGCTCGACCATCCGCCCGATCAGCTCCGGCGGCAGGTTATCGGCGACATACCAGCCGAGATCCTCGAGCACGCGGGCCGCGGTGCCGCGGCCCGCGCCGGATAGGCCGGTCACGATCACCACTTCGACCTGCGGCTGGGGCGGATTGCCGTCGCCACGTTCGACAGGTGCGCCGAGAGAGCCCGCGGGGCCGGTCCGCCCAGCGGTCGACCGCGGGCTGCCCGCACTGTTGTTCGATTCGACGCGTGTCATGTCCTACCGGATCTGTGTCAGGGTGCCTGTCGATCATCCCGCACCGGTTCCGGTATCGGGCGCAGACACACAACGTAGGTGTCTTTATTCCTCCCGCAACGCGGCCAAAACGGCCTTCGCGGTGGCCACACCGATGCCGGGCACCTCGGTGATCTGCTCGACCGTGGCCTCCTTCAGTTTGGCCACCGACCCGAAGTGGGTGACAAGCGCGGTCCGGCGGGACTCGCCGAGACCGCGCACCGAGTCCAGTGCGGACGCGGTCATCCTTCGGGAGCGTTTGCTGCGATGGAAGGTGATGGCGAAGCGGTGCGCCTCGTCGCGCACCCGCTGCAATAGATATAGCGACTCGCTATTGCGCGGCATGATCACCGGATCGCTCTCTCCCGGCACCCACACCTCCTCGAGTCGTTTGGCCAGGCCGATCACCGCGACATCGGTGATGCCGAGTTCGTCGAGGACCTCCGCGGCGGCCGCGACCTGGGGTGCACCGCCGTCCACAACATAGAGGTTCGGCGGGTAGGCGAACTTTCGTGGGCGGCCGGTGCGCGGGTCGATGCCCGGGCGGGAGGTGAGTTCGAGGTCCTCGGCGCCGGAGGCGATCTCTTCGGCCGCGACGTCCTCGGCCGCGAGCTCGTCGCGTTCGCGGCGCAATCGGTAGAACCGCCGCCTGGTCACCTCCGCGATGCTGCCGACATCGTCGGAGCGACCTTCGCCCGCGGCCTCCTTGATCGCGTAGTGGCGATACTCGGACTTGCGCGGCAGGCCGTCCTCGAACACCACCAGCGAGGCCACTACATCGGTGCCCTGCACGTGGCTGATATCCACACATTCGATTCGTAGCGGTGCGCTGTCCAGATCGAGGGCATCTTGAATGTCTTGCAGCGCAGCGGATCTCGATGTCAGATCGCCCGCGCGCTTGAGCTTGTGCTGGGCCAGCGCCTCCATCGCGTTGCGCTGCACGGTTTCGGCGAGTGCCTTCTTGTCACCGCGCTGCGGTACCCGCAGCCGCACCGCCGACCCGCGCAGTGTGCTCAGCCACTCCTGAACCTGTTCGGCGTCGGCGGGCAGTTCCGGCACCAACACCTCGCGTGGCACCACCGTGGCCGGCTGTTCGTCGCCGCCCTGTTCGGCCTGCGCCACCTGCTCGCCGTAGAACTGGGTCAGGAACTGCTCGACCAGCGCGGCGACCTCGCCACCGGCCGCGTGGCCGTCGATCGCGTCGCCGGATTTGTCCACCACCCAGCCGCGCTGGCCGCGTACCCGACCGTCGCGGACGTGGAAGACCTGCACCGCCACCTCCAACTCGTCGGTGGCGAAGGCGATCACATCGGCGTCGGTGCCGGTCCCGAGCACAACGGCCTGCTTCTCCAGTGCCCGCCGCAGCGCCTGGACATCGTCGCGCAACCGGGCGGCGGTCTCGAAATCCAGCTCCTCGGCGGCGTCGTGCATCCGGCGCTCGAGGTCGCGCACCATGCGATCGGTGCGGCCGGCCAGGAAGTCGCAGAAGTCCTCGACGATCCGCCGATGCTCATCGGCATCGACCCGCCCGATACACGGGGCCGAGCATTTGTCGATATAGCCGAGCAGACACGGCCGTCCGATCTGGTTGTGCCGCTTGAAGACTCCATTGGAGCAGGTGCGGGCGGGGAATACCCGCAGCAGCAGATCCAGGGTCTCCCGAATGGCCCAGGCGTGCGCGTAGGGCCCGAAGTAGCGCACCCCCTTCTTGCGGGCACCGCGATAGACGAACAGCCGCGGGTACTCCTCGTTCAAGGTGACCGCGAGCACCGGGTACGACTTGTCGTCGCGATAGCGCACATTGAATCGCGGATCGAACTCCTTGATCCAGTTGTATTCCAGCTGAAGGGCTTCCACCTCGGTGGAGACCACGGTCCACTCGACACTCGCCGCCGTCGTGACCATCTGCCGGGTACGCGGATGCAGCGACGCCACATCGGCGAAGTACGAATTCAGCCTGCTCCGCAGGCTCTTCGCCTTGCCGACATAGATCACACGCCCGTGTGCGTCCCGGAATTTGTAGACACCGGGTTCAACGGGAATCGTGCCCGGCTTCGGCCGGTAGGTCGCGGGATCTGCCACGAATCCAAGCCTATCGACCGCCCCCGACACATCCACACCGCCGGTCGTCGTGGCTCGGCTCAGGCGAAGCGGCGCGCACTGGCGATAATGGCGTCGCACAGCGCCTGCTGCGGCGGTGACGCATGGGCGTGACGGCGCATCAGGACGAATTCGAGTTCGCCGAGATCCGGCAGACGGTGCGCGGGCAGCACGACGAGGCCGTCCGGGAGCAGCGTTTCGGCGTGCACGATGACGCCGAGACCGGCGAGGACGGCGGCGCGCAGGCCGAGTTGGCTGTCGCTGGTGCAGGTCACCCGCCAGGTGCGGGCGTCGCGTTCGAGGACCTGCAGCGCGACGCGGCGGGTCAGGCTGGGCGGCGGATAGGTGACCAGCGGCACCGGATCGTCGAATTCCATTGCGGCCGAACGGCCCGCCCACACCAGACGGTCGCGCCAGAGCAGTTCGCCGTGGCGTTCACCCGGCAGGCGCTTACCGACGACGAGGTCGAGTTCGCCGGTCGCCATCCGGGTTTTGAGGTTTTCGCTCAGGCCGACGGTGAGCTCCAGATCGATGCCGGGATGGGTGCGCTGGAATTCGAACAGAACGTCGGGCAGCTCGCGGGCCATCACGTCATCGGAGGCGCCGAGGCGGATCAGGCCGGTGAGGGTCGAGTCGGAGAAGTAGCGCTCGGCCTGGCCCTGGGCGTCGAGGATGTGGCGGGCGAAGCCGACCATGGCCGCGCCGTCGGCGGTCAGCGCGAGGTTGCGGGTATCGCGGCGGAGTAGTTCGCGCCCAGCCGCCTTCTCCAAGCGGGCGATATGACCGCTGACGGTGGACTGACGCAGGCCCAGGATGCGACCGGCCGCGGTGAAACCACCCGCGCGTTCGACGGCGAGGAAGGTCCGCAGCAGTTCGGGTTCGAACACACCGCCAATTATCGCCGATCACGTTTACAGATATCGAACCCAACGCCTATCGCGATCAGTCGCCGGCGTCATACCGTCGACAGGTGAGGTTCTTCGCCAAACTACGGATCGACGCGTTCATGCTCGGCATTCTGGTCAGCGTGGCGGTGGCGGTACTGCTGCCCGCGCGCGGTGCCGCGGCCGATGCGCTGGACTGGATCACCAAGATGGCGATCGGGCTGCTCTTCTTCCTCTACGGCGCTCGGCTCGCACCCCGCGAGGCGTTGGCCGGGTTGCGGCATTGGCGGCTGCATTCGTCGGTTTTGGCCGTGACCTATCTGATCTTTCCGCTGATCGGTCTGGCACTGCGCTTCCTGCCGCCGTCGGTACTGACCGATGACCTCTACACCGGCGTGCTGTTCCTCTGCCTGGTGCCCTCGACCGTGCAGTCATCGATCGCCTTCACCTCTATTGCCCGCGGCAATGTCGCCGGTGCGGTGGTCAGTGCGTCGCTGTCGAATCTGATCGGCGTCTTCGCGACGCCGCTGCTGGTGCTGCTGCTGATGGACACCACCGGCAATGCCACCGTCTCCCCCGCCGCGATTCTCGCAATCGTGGTTCAGCTGCTGCTGCCGTTTCTGGTGGGTCAGCTGCTGCGGTCCAGGATGGCCCGGCTGCTGCGGCATACCGCGCTGACCAGGGCGGTCGATCGCGGTTCGGTGTATCTCGTCGTCTATGCCGCCTTCAGCGCGGGGATGGTCGAACACGTCTGGAGCGGTATTTCGCCGCGGGCGCTGCTGGCGACGGTCGCGGTGTGTGCCGGCATCCTCACCGCGGTGCTGACGATGACCACTTTCGGCAGCCGCTTCCTCGGCTTCTCCCGTCCGGACCAGATCGTCGTCGTGTTCTGCGGCTCGAAGAAGAGCCTGGCCACTGGTCTGCCCATGGCCTCGGTCCTGTTCGCGGGACATCCGGTCGGCCTGATCGTATTGCCGCTCATGGTCTTCCACCAGATCCAGCTATTGACCTGCACGGTTCTCGCGCAGCGCTATGCGCGATCCGCGGCCGAGAACGCATCGTCCGATATTGCGACAGCCGAGGTGTCCGCACAACCGGTCTAATTCGATGTCTTCAGCACTCGGCGGCGGTGACCCGAATATCGAACCAGGCCTTGGCTTCCGGCTGCCACAGCTGATGGACGATCGCCACCGACGCGCCCAGCGTGAAGACAACGACGACCAGCCCCGCCAACTCCGGGACGGCCTC
Source organism: Nocardia sp. CA-119907 (assembly GCF_050955995.1). Lineage (NCBI taxonomy): Bacteria > Bacillati > Actinomycetota > Actinomycetes > Mycobacteriales > Nocardiaceae > Nocardia > Nocardia sp. CA-119907. The sequence goes on along the minus strand of NZ_CP192091.1, from coordinate 3,478,492 downwards.
TACATGCACCCGCAGCACCGCGACGGCCTGCAGAACCGCCAGCCCGATCGCGACCCGACGCACCAGCGGCCCACGACCGAAACAACACACGGTGATGGCGAGCAGCCAGCTGCAACCGAATTGCAGTGCCGCGGATCCGGCCGCCGCATCCGTGGCGATCAGGCCCATGACGATCGGATAGGCGAGGCCGAAGCCCGCGAGTCCCGACGCCGCCTCTCTGGCCTCCCGAACCGCTTCGGGCAGGCCCATCGGTCGCGTGGTTCGCACGGCCGATGATTCGAAATACGCCTCAGCATCCATGGCCACTCCCGTCGAGCCCGCACACCCGCGGTGTGTTCGGCCTCACAGCAAGCTAATTCAGCGTGGGCGCATCGACATTCAGGACCCGGAGAGTGTGTCGTAGGTCACAGAGCAACTGCTAGGTCAGTTCGTACCGCCGCAAGACGTCGAGCAGCCCTTCGGCACGATCCGCCGTCGGCACGGGATCGACCAGCGCGAAAGCGCAGCCCGCGGCCACGGCACCACCATCGGCCTCCGCGCTGTCGCCGACCATCAGCGCCGACTCAGGGCGCACGCCGAGCTGATCCAACGCGGCCAGGAAGATTCGCGGATCCGGCTTCACCGCGCCGACCTCGAACGACAGCGTATGCGCCGCGATGAGCCGATCCCAGCCGTTGGCGGCGAACGCCGGGCGGATATCGAAGGCGATATTGCTCACCACGGCGATCGGGATATCTTGTGCCGCCAGGGTTTCGAGAACGGCACCGGTGTCTGGATACGGTGTCCAGGACACCGGGTCGAGCACCCAATCGTAGAAGCGCTCGATCAGCGTCGGCGTCGGTATCCCGGCTTGCCGCAGCACCTCGAAGTAGGCCGTGCGATGCATCGCCGGATCCAGATCCCGCCGCTCCCACGCGATCCGGCCCGCGGCGTCGAACCGTGCGCAAGCACCGACCGGCCTGGTCATCCGTTCCAGGATCGTGACTTGGTCTAGTGGCTCGCCATCGAGTCCGACCATGCCGTCCCAGGTCTCGTCGGGCTCCAGCCGGAACAGTGTGCCGGAGAAGTCGAACAGCACCGCCTCGATCGCCACTCGATCCAGCGTACCGAGCGTGCTCATCGCGGGACTTCGCTCGAGCGACAAGCTGCGGAGAATGCTTGTCCGCGAGGCATTTTCGACACCTGCGCAGCGGACTTACCACGGCTGGGAGCCGACAGCGCCGGAATTCCCGCGAGGGTCGGCGATCGGCGATACAGTGCCGTCCATGAGTCGCACGCGAGGAACCTGGGTCAGCGCCGCGGCGGCGCTCACGCTCATCGTCGGCGTTGTCAGCGGATGTTCGTCCGAGGACAAACCGGCGAATGCGGCGTGTACGGCAACGCCGAACGGCACCCCGGTGGTCGCGACCTCGGCGGGTGCGGCGCCCGGCGCGACCAAGGATCTGAGCACCAATCCCGAGATCGCGACCGGCTACCGGTCCGGGATGACGGCGGTGCGCACCAAGACCTATGCGGTCTCGACGGCCAATCCGCTGGCCACCAAGGCCGCCTGCGAGGTGCTGGGCAATGGCGGTACGGCCGCGGATGCGCTCATCTCGGCGCAGACCGTGCTCGGGTTGGTGGAACCGCAGGCCTCCGGCCTCGGCGGCGGCGCGTTCCTGCTCTATTACGATGCGGCGAGCAAGAGCGTGGAGGCTTACGACGGCCGCGAGGTCGCACCCGCCGCCGCGACCGAGAACTACCTGCGCTGGGTCAGCGATACCGATCGCACCGAGCCCAAGCCGAATGCGCGGGCGAGCGGGCGGTCGATCGGCGTGCCCGGCGTCCTGCGCATGCTGGAAATGGCGCATCACGACCACGGCAAGACCACATGGCGAGACCTGTTCACCCCGGCCATCGGCCTCGCCGATCAGGGCTTCCCGATCAGTCCGCGCCTGGCGGGCCAGATCGCCGAATCGGCCAAGGATCTGGCCGTTGACGAGGCCGCGAAGGCGTACTTCCTCAATCCGGACAGCACACCCAAGCGGGCCGACACAGTCCTGGCCAATCCGGCGATGTCCAAGACCCTCAATGCCATCGCCAGCGACGGTGCGAACGCCTTCTACACCGGCGCGATCGCCCATGACATCGTCGACGCGGCCGACTCCGCCGCGGGCGGGCGCACTCCCAGCCTGATGACCGTCGACGACCTCGCCGGATATCAGGCCAAGAAGCGGACCGCCCTGTGCACCAGCTATCGCACGCACGAGATCTGCGGTATGCCGAGTCCGTCCTCGGGCGGCATTACCGTCGCCGCCACCCTCGGCATCCTGGAGAACTACGACCTCGACGCACTGCGCCCGGACAATATCGACCGCAACGGCGGCAAGCCGAAGGCCGATGCGGTGCACCTCATCTCCGAGGCCGAGCGGCTGGCCTACGCCGACCGCAACAAGTACGTCGCTGATACGGATTTCATTCCGCTGCCGGGCAATTCGCCGCAGACCCTGCTCAATAAGGACTACCTGAAGCAGCGTGCCGGACGCATCGACCCCAACCACAGCATGGGCACCGCCCAACCCGGCGATTTCGGCCCGGTTCCGCTCGGTGTCGGCCCACAGCCGCCCGAGCACGGCACCAGCCATATTTCGATCGTCGACAAGTACGGCAATGCCGCCTCGATGACCACCACGGTCGAATCGGCCTTCGGATCATTCCATCTCGTCGATGGATTCGTGCTGAACAACCAGCTCACCGACTTCTCCGCCGACCCGCTCGGCACCGATGGCGCGCCCGTCGCCAACCGTGTGCAGCCGGGTAAGCGGCCGCGCAGCTCGATGAGCCCGACCCTGGTCTTCGACCACAATGCCGACGGCTCCCGTGGCGATCTGACCCAGGTCGTCGGATCCCCCGGCGGCTCGGTGATCATCCAGTTCGTCGTGAAAGCCCTGATCGGCGTGCTGGATTGGGGCCTGGACCCGCAGCAGGCCGTCTCCGGAGTCGCCTTCGGCGCTGGCAACAGTCCGGCGACCGGCGTCGGCGGCGAACATCCCGCCATCAACGCCACGGATAACGGCGATCACGATCCGCTGGTGCTACGCCTGCGCGAACTGGGCCATCAGGTCTCGGTCGCCCCCCAATCCAGCGGCCTCAGCGCACTGCAGCGCGACGGGTCCGACGGCTGGATCGGCGGCGCCGATCCGAGGCGCGAAGGCGCGGTCCTCGGCGACACCCGCTGACGTGCGGCTGCGCTATCCGGTACCGCACCATCGGATAGAGCAGCGCTCACTCCTGTGCGGCAGTGTATTTCGCGCCCAGTTCCCGCAGTTTGTCGAGGGCTTGCGCCGCGCGTTCCTTATCGTTGGAGCGGATCGCCATCAGTGGGACGTAGTCGTCGTCGACGAGTTCGAGACGGGCCCAGGACTTTCGGTCCGGGAACGAGACGCCGCGGATGTACTCCCAGGGGAATTCGGTGTCGCCCAGGATATTGCGCACCGAGACTCCGCGTTTGCCGACGCGCACTCGCGGCCGGGTCAACAGCAGTACCGCCGCGGCGCCGAGTACGCCGATGCCGATCATTGCGAGCTGGTCCGCGAACCGGAAGTTCACGCCCGTCGAACCGTGGCGCAGCCAGATGCCACCTGCCGTGAAACCGGCCACGAGCAGCACTGCCACGATCCACGCGGTCCGTACCGCGCGATGGGGCCGCACCTCGAGTTCCCAATCGCCTTGCCCCGATGCGGCAGCCGAACCCGCCCCGTCGCCGGGGCGCCTACGCCAAATGCGCACGACCGGCATGGTCTACGGCCGCAGCGCGCGCAGCGTCAACGCGGCGTCGAGCGCTGCCGCGGCGGCCTGTTCGCCCTTGTTCTCGGCGGAACCGGGCAATCCGGCCCGGTCCAGCGCTTCCTGCTCGTTATTGGTGGTGAGCACACCATTCGCGACCGGCGTGCCCGCATCCAGCGACACCCGGGTCAGACCGGCGGTCACCGCGTCACAGACGTATTCGAAATGCGGTGTGCCACCGCGGATCACCACGCCGAGCGCGACCACCGCATCATGTGAGCGAGCCAATTCCTGGGCCACCACCGGCAATTCCATCGCGCCCGCGCACCGCACCACGGTGATGTGCTCGACGCCCGCGTCCTTGGCCACCTTCTCCGCGTTCGCGACCAGGGTGTCGCAGATCTGGGTGTGCCAGCGCGAGGCGACGATGCCGAGCTTGAGGTCCTTGGCATCCGACAGCTCGAAGCTGGGTACGCCGGTGCCGCTCATCGAATACCGCCTTTCCAGGCTGTGTCGGGGTGCGAATACTCGGAATAGGTGATCACTGCGCCGTCTCGCCCAGGTCGAGCTCGTCCAGCCCGATCAGGTCGTGGCCCATCCGGTCCCGCTTGGTGCGCAGGTACCGCAGGTTCTCGGCATTGGCGCGCAACGGCATCGGCACCCGCTCGGTGATCTTGAGCCCGTAGCCGTCGAGTCCGACCCGCTTGGCCGGATTATTGGTGAGCAGGCGCATGGACCGGATGCCCAGATCCACCAGAATCTGCGCGCCGGTGCCGTAGTCGCGAGCGTCGGCGGGCAGGCCGAGTTCCAGATTCGCGTCGACGGTGTCGTGGCCGGAATCCTGCAGCTGATAGGCCTGCAACTTGTGCATCAGCCCGATGCCGCGACCCTCGTGCCCACGCATGTAGAGCACCACGCCGCGATCCTCCTGGGCCACCATCTCCAGCGCGGCGTCCAGCTGCGGACCGCAGTCGCAGCGCAGCGAGCCGAAGACATCGCCGGTGAGGCATTCCGAGTGCACCCGGACCAGCACATCGTCGCCGTCTTCGATATCACCGCGTACCAGGGCGACATGTTCGACATCGTCGTAGATGCTCTGATAGCCGACGGCCTTGAATTCGCCGTGCGCCGTGGGGATCCTGGCCTCGGCGACCCGGATGACCTGCTTCTCGTGCTTGCGCCGCCAGGCGATCATCTCGGCGATGGAGATCAGGGCCAGGTTGTGCTCGTCGGCGAAGACGCGCAGCTCCTCGGTGCGGGCCATATGGCCCTCATCCTTCTGGCTGACGATCTCGCAGATGACACCCGCGGGCTGCAGTCCGGCCATCCGAGCCAGATCGACCGCGGCCTCGGTATGGCCGGGACGGCGCAGCACGCCACCGTCCTTGGCGCGCAATGGCACAACGTGACCGGGACGGGTCAGATCGTCGGCCTTGGCATTCGGGTCGGCGAGCAGTCGCATGGTGGTAGCGCGGTCGGCACCGGAAATACCGGTGGTGACGCCCTCCCTGGCATCGACCGAGACGGTGTAGGCGGTACCGTGCTTGTCCTGGTTCTGCGCGTACATCGGCGGCAGGCCGAGACGATCGCAGTCATCACCCGTGAGCGGCACGCAGATATAACCGGAGGTGTAGCGAATCATGAAGGCGACCAGTTCGGGGGTCGCCTTTTCCGCCGCGAAGATGAGGTCGCCCTCGTTCTCGCGGTCCTCGTCGTCGACGACGACAACCGCCTTACCGGCGGCGATATCGGCGACTGCGCGCTCGATGCTGTCGAACCTGGTCACGTCTGCTGTGCTCCATCTCGAAATAGGTGCCTCACTACACTACTGTGCTCGACCTGCCGCGCCTGCGGCGCGGCGTGTTCGCGCGTAAGACTCGCTCCGCGGTAGCCGCCAAGGCGGAGCGGCAAGTCCAGCACAGCGTCTACCCGACGTCAGGCGCGCTGCTGCAGGCGCTCTACGTACTTGGCGATGACGTCGACTTCCAGGTTCACCTTGGTACCGACGGCGGCGGTGCCGAGGTTCGTCATGGACAGGGTGGTCGGGATCAGGGAGACCTCGAACCAGTCGCGATTGCCGTCGGCGGCGGGCGCATCGGCGATGCCGAGACCCGACACGGTCAGCGAGATGCCGTCGACGGTGATCGAGCCCTTCTCCACTACATATCGGGCGATCGCGTCCGGCAGCGAGATCCGCACGACCTCCCAGTTCTCCGAGGGCGTGCGTGCCAGCACGGTGCCGGTGCCGTCGACATGGCCCTGCACCAGGTGGCCGCCGAGCCTGCTGTTCAACGCGGCCGCGCGTTCGAGATTGACCCGCGAACCCGCACCGAGTCCGCCGATGCTGGAGCGGTTCAACGTCTCCTGCATGACGTCGACGGTGAACGAATCGCCGTCGACCACGTCGACCACGGTCAGGCAGACGCCGTTGACGGCGATCGAATCACCGTGGCCGGCATCGGAGGTCACCAGCTTGCCCCGGATCGTCAAACGAGCGGCGTCGGCCAGCTCGGCGGTGGCGACGATCTCGCCGAGTTCCTCGACGATGCCTGTGAACATGCCTTGACTCCCTGTCGCGTCGTTTCTACGGTTGCCGAACAGCCGGGGTCCGGCGACTATTCCCGTCGTACCGGTCCCTGCCCAGGGTAACGACGCTGGGTCGTAGAAGACAGCGCGGTTCCGTCCAGCGGCCGGTCGAAACCGCGGCTCGGCAACTCGGGCCGGAAGCAGACCGCAGGGCACCCCGAGACGCATCGAACCAGCATCAGTTATTTTTCGAAGCGAAATAATATACGGCCGTGCGGGAATATTTTCGTTTACCCGCCGACGATAATTGTTCATTCCTATTTCTGGAACTACGCAGCGCGATTTCATCCGTCGCGCATAGTGTCGAACCAGACGTTGTACCCACTGGCGACACAGTTACACCGAAACCTTGCGCGGGCGAGAAAACGGTCGCAATATTGTTACGCAGCTGATTCCTTTCGTTCAACTTCGACCCGAGCAGTTCAGTGCGGAACGGTTCGCCCCGGGCCCGCCATGTGGTCCGGCGAGTTCGACCAGGAAATCCACCACTCGAGGAAGCCAGGAAACAGCACCGTGGGTCAAAACAAGTTCGATACCAATGGGGGTGCTGCGTGACCACGCTTGTCGATTCGACGCTGGAAGTTCGCTGTGTGCAGTACCGGCGAGAATTTCATATGCCCGCATCGATCGACCCGACGTCGCGGCGCATCTTACTTCATATCGGCACCCATTACGGTGCCATCACGATGCCCGCCGATCTCGGTGAACGGGTGCAACGGCAGCTGGCACAGGCGCAGATCGCCGCACCGGTGGTGCACCACCCGAGGGCGCGACGCTGGACCTTCATTACCGGCCCGGCCCGGCCCGAAACCCTCAGTGCGGCCGTCTCCGCGGAGTTGTTCCGGCTCTACGCGACCGTCGCCTGCACCGGCAGCCAGGTTGTGCTTCCCTCACCGGATGATGAGCGCACCGGCTATCGCACCTGGATCCAGCCGCCGGAGGACGCGACGACCCTGCCACCGCTCAGCGCGGTGATCGAGGCGACGCGAGCGCTCGGCAGCCGGAAAGCGCCCGCCCGCTAGGAGATTCGGCCCGCCGGGGTTTTCAGACCGCGCGCAGTGCCGCGGCCCGCTGCCGCAGCTTCTCGACGGTCGCCGCCGGGTCGTCGGTGTTGTAGACCGCCGATCCCGCGACGAAGCAATCGATACCGGCCTCCGCGGCCGCCTCGATCGTATCGGCATTGATACCGCCATCGATCTCCACGATCAAACGCAGTTCACCGGCGTCCACCAACCGACGCACGATCCGCGCCTTCTCCAGCACGTGCGGAATGAACGATTGTCCGCCGAAGCCGGGTTCCACGCTCATTACCAGCAGCGTGTCGAAATCGCGCAGGATTTCCAGATACGGCTCGATCGGCGTATTCGGCTTGACCGAAAGTCCCGCCTTGGCACCGGCCGCGCGAATATCGCGCGCCACCGCAATCGGATCGTCAGTCGCCTCGGCGTGGAAAGTGACATTATGCGCACCCGCCTCCGCATACGGCGGCGCCCAGCGGCCCGGATCTTCGATCATCAGGTGGCAGTCGATCGGAATATCGGTGGCCTTCAACAGACTTTCGACCACCGGAAGTCCGAGGGTGAGATTCGGCACGAAGTGTGCGTCCATCACATCGACGTGCAACCAGTCGGCGCCGTGCACGGCTTTCGCCTCGTCGGCGAGGTGCGCGAAGTCGGCGGACAGGATAGATGGGGCGATCATCGGCGTGGTCGGGCGCTTAAACGTCGAAGTGGACACATCGCGGAGCTTACCGGTACCTAGGGTTGCTCCGGCCGAGAGTGGGTAGCCTGCATAGGGTGATCAACATTTCGGCGGAACAGGGGCTCTACAGCACCCCGGTGGAGATTCGGGTGGCGGCGTCGGTGACGCAGCTGCCGATCGTGCGTGGGCTCGCCGAAACGCTGGTGCTGCTCAGCGATTTCACCCTGGACGAGGTGGCCGACATCCGGCTGGCCGTCGACGAGGTGTGCTCGACGCTGATCGCGGTCGCGGCGGCGGAGACGAGCCTGCACTGCAGGTTCACCGTCGGTGACACCGAACTGCTGGTTCGGGTCAACGGGGTCGCCGCCACCGAGGGACTACCGGATCAGCGCAGCTTCGGCTGGCATGTGCTGCGTACCCTCACCGATGACGTACAGGCAACACAGGATCCGTACGACGTGGCCGTTTCCGGATATCCGACGACGGTGGAGTTCCGTCGGGTCCGGGGGAAAGCGTAGTGGCGGACGAGAACACCGTGTCCGATGCCGAGCAGGACGATGATGTCGAACCCGTGCTGACCGAAGAAGCCGCAGAGGAAGTCGAAACCCTGCAGGCATCGGGCGCGGGCTACGACGATGTCGGTGCGCTGTTCGAGCAGCTCGCCGCCGCCAAACCGGGCACGGCACGGCACGGCGCGCTGCGCGCCGAGCTGATCAGCCGCTGCATTCCGCTCGCCGATCACATCGCCCGCAAATTCAGCGGTCGCGGTGAGCCGTTCGATGACCTCACCCAGGTGGCGCGGGTCGGGTTGGTGCACGCGGTCGACCGGTTCGATATTTCCCGCGGCTCGAACTTCCTATCCTTCGCGGTGCCGACCATCATGGGCGAGGTGCGTCGCTACTTCCGCGACAACACCTGGGCCATGCGGGTGCCGAGACGGGTGAAGGAGACGCATCTACGTATCGGCGCCGCCATCGACTCGCTTTCGCAAACCCTGGGCCGCTCCCCGACCGCGAAGGAGATCGCCGCCGAACTCGATGTGGATCCCGACGAGGTGACCCAGGCCGTCATCGCGGGCAATGCCTATCAGCCGAGTTCGATCGACGCCGCCTCACTCGGCCGCGATACCGAGGCATCACTGCTCGACACCCTCGGCGAGGAAGAATCCCAATTCGACCGGGTGGAGGAATATGTCGCGATCCGTCCGCTGCTCGACGGACTTCCGGAGCGCGAACGCCGCATCCTCACCATGCGCTTCTTCGAATCGATGACCCAGACCCAGATCGCCCAGCGCATGGGCATCTCGCAGATGCACGTCTCGCGCATTCTGGCGAAAACCCTTGCCCGCCTGCGCGAGCAGTCGGCCCGCGACTGAAACGCTGGAGTCGCGGCTTCGGCACCGTCGGAACGGGTGACCAGCGAACTAGCGTGCCCGCTGTTTTCGTAGTTTCGCCGGTGCCGACAGCCACCATGCGGCGTCGAGCATCTCGCGCAGTTGATCGGGCTCGATCCGGTCGAGATCAATGAGGATGTAGGGATATCCGTCGTAGTGCGGGGTGGTGTAGAAGGTGGGATCGCCCGAGGCGAGCAGCGCCTCCTTCTCCGCCATCTCGCACACCAGCGCAAGCCCGCCCTCGGACTCCGAGCGCAGCCGCGCGAACCCCTTGCCACCCACCTTCAATGCGGGGCTGCGCCACCATGTCGATTCCGCCACCTCGGGAAGTTCGGTCGCCAGGGCCACCACCTGCTGCCACGTCATCGCCATGGGGTCAGTCTGCGGCGTCGCCCCGCCGAAGTCTTGGACAAATGTCGCTTCGGACGCGGCGGCACCGCCCCGCCTTCAGCGGTGCCGGAAACGGTGCTATTCGACCGGTTTGCGCAATGCCGCCAGGAACATGGCGTCGGTGCCGTGGCGGTGCGGCCACAATTGCGCGCTCGGGCCGTCGCCGATATCGGTGACGCCGGGGAGCAGGTCGCGGGTGTCGAGTTGGATGGCGCCGGTGCGACGGGCGGCATCGGCGACGACCGCGACGGTCTCCGGGAGGTGGGGCGAGCAGGTCGAGTAGAGGACTACGCCGCCGGGGCGCAGCAGATCCCATGCGGCGGCGAGGAGTTCGCGCTGCAGCACGACCAGTTCGGCGACATCCGCGGGGGTGCGTCGCCAGCGGGCTTCCGGGCGGCGACGCAGCGCGCCGAGACCGGTGCAGGGGGCGTCGACCAGGATGCGGTCGTAGCCGGGCGTGAGTCCGCTGGCGCGGCCGTCGGCGACGTGCACGTCGACGGGTAAGTCGTGGACCGCCTTGCGGACGAGTTCGGCGCGATGTTCGGCCGGCTCCACCGCGTCGACCCGATGTCCATCGATCGCGGCGATGGCCCCGAGCAGGGCCGCTTTACCACCGGGTCCGGCGCAGAGGTCGAGCCAGCGACCATTGTCCGGACCGTCCAGTTCCGCGCGGGTCAGGGCGAGCGCGACCAGCTGACTGCCCTCGTCCTGCACGGCCGCCATGCCTTCGCGGACGGGTTCCAGCTTGCCGGGATCACCGCCGCCATCGAGGTAGACCGCGTACGGCGACCATTTGCCCTCTTCGCCACCGGTCACCAGGGCCAATTCCTCGGCGGTGATATCGCCGGGCCGGGCGACCAGATGCACAATGGGACGCGCGTCATCGGCTGCGAGCACGTCCCGCAGTTCCCCGGCCCGGGCGCCGAGCGCGTCCGCGAACGCCTGCGCGATCCATACCGGATGGGCGAACTCGAAAGCCAACCGCCCCACCGGATCTGGCGGCGCGAGTTCGTCCACCCACGCGTCGACGGACTTCTCCCCCGCCCGCCGCAGCACGGCATTCACGAAACCCGCCTTACCTGCCCCGAATTCCGTGCGCGCCAATGCCACCGAGGTGTCCACCGCCGCATGCGCCCCGATCCGCGTGCGCAGCAACTGGTACACGCCCAGTCGCAGCACATCCAGCAGCGGCCCATCGATCTCCTCGACCGACCGCCCCGCCCCCGCCGCGATCACGGCATCGAGCAATCCGAGCGAGCGGCAGGCACCGTAGGCCAATTCGGTCGCCAATGCCGCATCCCGCCCCGAGATCCGCCGCTCCCGAAGCAGCCCCGGCAGTACCAGATTCGCGTACGCCTCCCGCTCCCGGACCGCCCGCAGCACATCCCGGGCGACCAGCCGCACCGGATCCGCGACAACAGCGGAATCCTTGTGCCGTCCATGGTCTTTCGACGAGTCCCGCCGAGCCGAGCCACCCGCAGCGGCCCCGCCGCGCCCGCCCGAAGTGGGACTCCCCGCACGATTCGACCGGCGGTCATCGCCGGCGGCACGCTTGCCCGAACGACTCTCATGCCGTCCCGCCGTATCGGAATTCGCCGCATCAGGGCGGTTTCCCCGCCGCTGTTCGCCGGACGTCGCACCGCCCTTCCCCTGCGAACGGACGCTCCGGCTTGCCGAACTTCCGCCGCCCCCGGCCGCCCCCTTGTCCTCGCGGCCTTTGTGCCAGCCCGACGGTGCGGCTGAACGACTCTCACTCCGCGCCCCGCTCGCGGCCCCGGTGTCCTTCGCACCGCGATCCCGCCAGCCCGATGCCTCCTCGGAACGTCCGGTCCCCGAGCGGTTTTCGCGTCGGTCGCCCTCGGAATGCCGCGTCCGTGGAGTGTCGTCCCGGTCCGAGAACCGCATCGCCGCATCGCCGCCGCGCCCGGCCGGATTCCCTTGCCCGGCATTCGCGCGACTACCGCCACGATCGGCGCGCGCGGCATCGCCCTGCCACCCGCCGCGGACCGCCCCCTTGCCCTGCGCCGACCCCTTGCGCTGTGAAGAGCTGCCCCCCGAGGACTTACGTTGTTCGGTCATGTTCGGCCGCTCTGCTCGGGTCCGCGGCGCATTGCCGCGGAACTGGTCGGATTCGGAGTGCGAATTCTTCTGCTGTGCACCACTTTTCGCTGATGTCGCGCGGGCGAGCCAGCCCGAGTCGACGGATTTCCCACCGGATTTGCGACTGCGCGAATCGGCGGCCGCGCTGCGACCGTGGCGGCGGCGCTCGGGCGTCGTCACTCGACCACCGCGCCGGGCTGCAGGCGGGCGCCGCGGGCCCAGTCGAGGGCGGCCATCATGCGCTTACCTTGCGGCTGTACCTGATCGAGGCGAACCGCGGTGGTGGCGGTGCCGACGAACACCCCGGACTTGCGGACCTCGATGGCCCGTTCCGGCAATACTTCCTCGACCATCGCGACGGGACCGAGTTTGAGGCGGGTGCCGTTGACCTCGGTCCAGGCACCGGGTGCCGGGGTGACCGCGCGGATGCGGCGGTTGATCGCCAGCGCGGGCTGGTCCCAGCGGATGTGCCCGGCCTCGACCGGCACCTTGGGCGCGTAGGAAACGCCGTCGTGGGACTGCTCGACCGCGTGCAGTGTCCCGTCTTCCACGCCGTCGAGCGTCTTCTCCAGCAGCACTGCCCCGGTGTCGGCGAGCCGGTCGAGCAATGCGCCCGCGGTATCGGTCACCGCGATCTTCTCGGTGACCACCCCGAACACCGGCCCGGTGTCCAGGCCCGCCTCGATCTGGAAGGTGGACGCGCCGGTGATCTCGTCACCCGCGTCGATCGCCGCCTGTACCGGCGCGGCGCCGCGCCAGGCCGGCAGCAGCGAGAAGTGCAGGTTGATCCAGCCGAACCGGGGGATGTCGAGCACCGGCTGCGGCAGCAGCGCACCGTAGGCGACCACCGGACAGCAGTCGGGCGCCAATGCGGTGAACTGCTCGATGAATTCGGGTTCGGCGGGACGCCGTGGCGTCAGAACCGGAATGCCGTGCTCATCGGCGAGCCGCCCGACCGGCGAGCGCTGCACCTTGCGCCCACGTCCGGCGACCGCGTCGGGCCGGGTCAGCACGGCGACCACCTCGTGCCGCGCCGAATCGATGAAGCGTTGCAGCGATGGCACCGCAGGTTCTGGTGTGCCCGCGAAGACGATGCGCATCAGCGACCCCGTCCGAACGGTCCGGCCTGGCTCGACCCCAACGCACGCGAACTGCGCACAGTGATACCCGCACTGAACCAATCGGATTCGCGAATGGTGCGCATCGCCTCCTTGCGCTGTGCGGGATCGAGCCGATCGATGAACAGCGCACCGTCCAAATGATCGGTTTCGTGTTGAACGCAGCGGGCAAGCAGCCCCTCGGCCGCGAATTCGACCGGTTTACCGTCCACATCGACACCCGCGGCCCGCACCCGCAGCGCGCGCCGGGTGTCGTAACGCACACCGGGAATCGACAGGCAGCCCTCGGGCCCGACCTGCTCCTCCGCGCCGATCACCTCGTAGGTCGGATTGATCAGATGCCCCATGGCGTCCTCGGTGTCGTAGACGAAAACCCGTAAGCCGACGCCGATCTGCGGCGCCGCCATCCCGACTCCGCCGTCATCGTGCATGGTGTCGGTCAGATCGGTGACCAACTGCCGCAGCTCACGATCGAATTCGGTGACCTCCGCCGCACGCGAACGCAGAATGGGATCGCCGAACAGGCGAACGGGCTGAATGGTCACGGTGGCGACTCCCGAAAACGAGGAACACGGTCGATTCATTCTAGAGAGCGACGCCGTTCACACGGATCTCCCCGACCGCAGGCGGAAAAGCTGGTAGAAACTCCAGTGCGGTCCGGGCGGGGTGTCGATCCCCCCGCCCGGCCGCCCGGGAAAAGACCTGGTCGACGACCTCTCGTCACCCCGTCTCTGCAGCTCACCTGCCGATTCACGACAGCAACACCCCGATCAGCGTCATGGCCCCTCTTCCGAGGTATCTCGTTGCGTCATAGACGGACTCGTGTCCGTACCAGGCCGACGATCGAGGTACGAGTCCCTTGTCATCGTCGAGACGAACCGGGAGCTCAGACCCCTCAGAGAAGGGTGGTCTCGTCTTTCGCGCAGGGATGGCCGTTGTTCGGGGGGACAATGGGAAGATGCACCCGCACGGGACGGTGCCCGGCTCGGGAAAGGGTCTGAGCAGAGCCGAACTGCTCGCCGCGATATCGCTGGCGATCGACCTCGGTCTGGGTCAGCCGATGGAGCACATGCTTCGGTCGTCCTTGATCGCGACACGGATCGCCGAGCGAATGAGGCTCGACCTGCAACAGCGCGCGACCGTGTACTACGCCAATCTGGTCGGGTGGATCGGTTGTCACGCCGACTCCCACGAACTCTCCGCGCTGTTCGGCGACGACATCGCCTTCCGGGCCGACACCTACACGGTGGACACGACCGGCCTGCCGTTTCTGCGGCTGATGATGAGTCATGTCGGACGCGGATTGCCGGGCTGGGAGCGCGGCATCCGTGCCACTGCCTTTCTGGTCACGGCTCGCAGCCAGGTCGCCACACTGATCCAGTCGCATTGCAGTTCTGCCGGGGTTCTCTCCGATCGGATGGGCTTGGACGAGCAGGTCGGAAAGGCGCTGGCCTATGCCTTCGAACGCTGGGACGGCCGGGGGTTGCCCAACGGTTCTCGCGGAGACGATATCCCGGTCGAGATCCACATCGCGCACGTCGCAGACGTGGTCGAGGTGCACCTGCGGACGGGTGGGCTCGAGCACGCGAAGGAGGTTCTCCGTTCTCGGCGCGGCAGTCAGTTCAGCCCAGCCGTGGCGGCGGTGTTCGATCGCGACGCGGCGGCGATCGTAGACGGGTTGCTCGACATCGACGTCTGGACCACAGCGTTGGCCCATGCACCGGATCGTGACCGAACCCTGACAGCCGAGGAGAGCGACGAGTTACTCGAGGCCATGGCAGATTTCGCCGATCTCAAATCTCCGTTCACTCTGGGGCATTCGCGTGGCGTCGCGAATCTGGTGGCCGGGGCAGCCCGACACCTGGGCATGCCGTCGTCGGACATCACGCATCTCTACCGTGCCGGCCTAGTGCACAGCCTTGGCAAAATGGGAGTGTCCAACCGGATCTTGGAGAAGAAGGGGCCGCTCACGACGGCCGAATGGGAACGGGTACGGATGTATCCGGATCTGACCGGCCGGATACTGAGTCGAGTCAACGGCTTGGAGTCGGTGGTGCCCATCGCGATGAAGCACCGGGAACGGATCGACGGGTCCGGCTTTCCCCGAGGGATCGCCGGCGCGGAGTTGACCGCGCAGGACCGGCTGCTTGCCACGGCGGAGGCTTATCAGCGACTGCTCGAGCCGCGTCCCTACCGGCCGCCGCTCGATCCTCGCGGCGCTGCCGATCAGTTACGAAAAGAGGCGCGCGCCGGACGCTTCGACGCCGAGTCGGCTGCGGCCGTGCTCGCCGTGGCCGGTCCGCGGATCTCGCGGCGGACGCCTTGGCCGGCCGGGCTGACCGACCGCGAGGTCGAGATCCTGCGACTCGTCGCGCAGGGCCGATCGAACAGAGAAATCGCCGCCGAACTGTTCATCGCCGAGAAAACGGCACGCAACCACATCGAACGTGTCTACGCCAAGCTCGGCGTCAACAACCGCACGCAGGCCAGTCTCGCCGCGATCGACCGGGGTCTGGCGGGGTTCCCGGTCCATGCGGCCGTCGGAAATTGAGGCATCCGCGGGTTGGCCGAGCCGACAGCGAGACCGACTGCGCCGGGCCTTCATCGCCGTGATGCGCTGGGCCGGGACCGCCGGTCCAAGACCCAGACCGTGGCCAGCATGAGGCCAACGGCGAACGAGGCGAGCGCGATGAGACTGGCGCCGGTGCCTCCGTGGAAGGTGTCGCCGTAGGCGGACATGGCCGGCAGCGTGGTGGTGTACCGCTCTAGATCCAGGTCGCGACCCAGCGCTTCGAATGCGTGGCGGTTGGATAGGCCGAGACTCATCAGGCGTCCCGGAAAGGCCATCTCGTCAACGGGGACTATGGCGCCACCGAACAGCACCTGAGGGAAGCAGAGCATCGGCAGGGCGAGGGCGGCCTGCGCGGCATTGGAGACCGCGGCCGAGGCGAGCAATCCGAGGGCCAGTGCCGAGGTCGCCTCGATCACAATCGTCACGAACAGGAAGGCGGACACGTCCCATCCAACGGCGGGGAGCCGACCGAGCGCCCGCAGCACACCGAGGAGTACCGCGCTCACTCCAGCCAGCACCGGAAGCAGCGCTGTCACCTTGGATGCCACGTAGGCGCCCACGCTGAGCCCGGCCAGGCGCTCCCGCCGGAAGACGGCCATCTCCCCGACGATCTGGAGCAGGCCGTAGGTAAGGCCGAAGAAGAAGCCTGCGAATGCGATCCAGAACACGATCTGGACCGGGCCGAGGTCGGCTCCGTTACGCGGATCGAACGCGTCTCGCTTGAACAGCGTCGCCATCATCGCAGTGACCAGCACCGGTGAGCCGAGCAGGACCGCAAGGGTCAGCCGGTTGCGAAGGAGAACATCGACATTGCGTCGGGTAAGTAGCCACCATTGCCGGACCATGTCTGTGCGCTTGACGTCTGAACGGGTGGCGGGGATGGGCAGTGGGGCCGAGCCGGGCCGGGTTTTCGACTGCCCACCGCGGTCCGCGAATCGCTCCGCCCAGATCTGCGGGGTGTGCTCACGAGCCAACCGGTCGTACACCTCGGCGAGATCCTCGACGCCGAAGTAGCGCCGAGCCTCGGTCGGGCTGCCGGTGAAGGCCAAATGGCCGTCGCGCGCCAGGAATACCACCCGGTCACACCGGTCGATGCCGTTCGGCTCATGCGTCGTGAGGACGACTGTGACCCCGCGCTGGCTGAGTCGGCGCAGCAGGCGCATCACGTCGGCCGCGGTCGACGGATCGAGCCCGGAGGTGGGTTCGTCGAGGAAGAAAAGGTGTGGCCGAGTCAGTAGCTCCACGGCGATACTGGCCCGCTTGCGCTGGCCGCCGGACAGCGCACGGACCGGCACCTCGGCCCGATCAGCCAGGTCGAGGTCATGCATGGTCTCTTCGACTACCCGGTCCGCCTCGGCCGCCGATGTGCCTGCGGGCAGCCGCAGCCGCGCCGCGTAGCGCAGCGTGCGGCGCAGGGGCATTTCGAGGTGGATGATGTCCTCTTGGGGCACGTAGCCGATACGGGAATCGGCGCTGACTCGGGCCCCGCGAACGACGCCGTCATGCCGAACCTCCCCGGCAGACGGTGGTCGCAGTCCCGCGAGGATCTCCAGCAATGTGCTCTTTCCTGCTCCACTGCCGCCGGCTATGGCGACCAACTCGCCTGGTTCGACCGACAACGACAGCTCCTGGAGAATCCGCCGCGCCCCGACATGCCGGCTTACGTTGACTGCCTCGACTCGCCCGCCGTCCGGCACTCCGGGTGCGTGATCTGAAGTGCGCGTACCGAACCGCTCGACGGTCGGTGGTTCGAATGTCAATTCGGTCATGACCGGTAACCTCCGTGATTCCTGAACTCGCTTCGTGATGCCCTGATCATCGGTCCGCCGCCTCCGTGGTCGCATGAGGCGTTTGCCTCAAATCGCGCCCACCAAGCGATCGCCGGACCGGCAGCGGGGCCACGCGGTGGCCCGGGCGGCAGGCATGCGCGAGGCGACCATGTCGCGCAGGGTGGGCGAGCTGGTGGGTGCACCACGGAAGTCCGTCGAGGAGACTCGTGCTCCGGCGGTGAGGATGTACCAGGACCGGATCCGGGAGTTCTTCGGGAAAACGAATGGATGTGGAAGGTACCGACGTGTTTGTCGAGTTTCATCCAGATGCTGACGGGCGCCGAGGTGTCAAGGTTATTTCTGGCGTGTTTCCATGCCCTGCTCTCCGTCGACCGCATCGCCGAACCGACGTAGCGTCGAAGGGGTGATTGTTCCAGAGCACCTGCCGACGACCGTGGGGGAACTGCGCGCTGGCGGCCATCTGCCGCGCAGCGTGAAGACCGAGATGCGCGAGAACCTGCTGTCCCGCTTGGGTTCCGGCGACGATCCCTGGCCGGGCATCGTCGGCTTCGATCGGACCGTTCTGCCACAGTTGGAACGCGCGCTGCTGGCCGGTCATGACGTCGTACTGCTCGGTGAGCGCGGCCAGGGCAAGACCCGGCTGCTGCGCACCATGGTCGGCCTCCTCGACGAGTGGACACCTGTTATGGCCGGCACCGAATTGGGCGAGCACCCGCTCGAACCGATCAGCCCGGCGGGCCGCCGACTGGCCGAGGAGTTGGGCGACGACCTGCCGGTCACCTGGCGGCATCGCTCGCAGCGTTATGCGGAGAAGCTGGCCACGCCGGATACCTCGGTCGGTGACTTGATCGGTGACGTCGACCCGGTCAAAGTCGCCGAGGGCCGCAGCCTCGGTGACCCCGAGACCATCCATTTCGGACTCGTGCCGCGCGCCCACCGCGGCATCGTCGCGATCAACGAACTGCCCGATCTCGCCGAACGCATCCAGGTCGCGCTGCTGAATGTGATGGAGGAACGCGATATCCAGGTCCGCGGCTACACCCTGCGCCTGCCGCTCGACGTACTTCTCGTCGCCACGGCCAACCCCGAGGACTACACCAACCGCGGCCGGATCATCACACCGCTGAAGGACCGGTTCGGCGCGGAGATCCGCACCCATTACCCGCTCAGCGTCACGGCCGAGGTGGCGCTGGTACGGCAGGAGGCCGAACTGGTGGCCGAGGTGGGCGATCCGCTGATCGAGGTGCTCGCCCGATTCGTCCGGCACCTGCGTGAATCGTCCGCGATCGACCAGCGCTCCGGTGTGTCCGCCCGATTCGCGGTCGCCGCCGCCGAAACGGTGGCCGCCGCGGCACTGCGCCGCTCGGCACTCACCGGCGAGCGCCCCGCCGTCGCGCGGCCCGTCGACCTCGAATCCGTGCCCTCGGTCCTGCGGGGCAAGCTGGAGTTCGAGTCCGGTGAGGAAGGCCGTGAGCAAGAGCATCTGACCCACCTGTTGCGGCGCTCATTCGCCGAGACGGCGAGTGCACTGCTCGGTGGACTGAACCTGCGGCCGTTGGCGGAGGCGGTCGGCGACGGTCATCTGGTCACCACCGGCGAGCGCGTGCCGGGCCAGGATGTTCTGTCGGCGCTGCCGGAACTGCCCGTCCTGCACGAGGTGGCGCATCGGCTCGGCGTCGGTGCCACCGAACCGCCGACCCGGATCGCATCGGCAGTCGAATTCGCCCTGGAAGCGCTCTATTTGGCCCGGCAGGTAGCCAAGGACTCCGACGATGGCATAGCGGTGTACGGCTCATGACCGCCGAAGTATCTCGTCCGGGTATGCCGTCATGACGATTCCCGACCGCTATGCCTACGGTCCCTATCACGACGGTCCCGATCCACTGGCGCCTCCGCTCGATCTGCGGGAGGCGCTGGACCAGATCGGGCGCGATGTGATGGAGGGCAGCTCGCCCCGCACCGCACTGGAGGAACTGCTGCGGCGCGGTATGCGCGAAATGCGCGGGCTCGATGAGCTCACCCGGCGGGTGTGGCAGCGCCGCGCGGAGATCGCTCGCCGACACCGGCTCGACGGCACCCTGCAACAGGTCCGTGAACTGCTGGAGCAGGCCCTGGAAGCCGAGCGCCGCGAACTGTTTCCGGATCCCTCCGACGACGCCAGATTCGCCGAAGCACAGCTGGACGCATTGCCGCCGAGCACCGCGGCCGCCGTCAACGAGCTGGCCGAGTACCGGTGGCGCTCCGAAACCGGCAGGGACAACTACCAGAAGATCCGCGACCTGCTCGGTCAGGAACTGCTCGAATCCCGGTTCCAGGGCATGAAACAGGCCTTGCAGAACACCACCCCCGAGGATGTCGAACGCGTCGGACGAATGCTGTCCGACCTGAACGACCTGCTCGCGGCGCATGCGCGAGGCGAGAACACCGAACAGCAGTTCGCCGAATTCATGGCCGAACACGGCGAATTCTTCCCGGAGAATCCGCGCGATACCGACGAACTGATCGACGCGCTCGCCGCCAGGTCCGCCGCCGCACAACGCATGGTGAACTCGATGTCCGCCGAGCAGCAGGCCGAACTGGCCGAGCTGATCGGACAGGCATTCGGCGATCCGCGCATTGCCCAGCAGGTCGCCGCCCTCGACGCCGCCCTGCGGGCGCTGCGGCCGGGCGAGGACTGGGACTCCGCCCAGCGGTTCCGCGGCAACGACCCGTTGGGCCTCGGTGCGGGCGCGCAAGCCCTGCAGGATCTCGCCGAACTGGACGCGCTCGCCGAGCAGCTCAGCCAGTCCTATCCGGGAGCCAGCCTCGAGGATATCGATCTGGACGCCCTGGCCCGCCAACTCGGCGACGACGCGGGCGTGGACGCCGCTCGGCTGGCCGAATTGGAACGCGAGCTGCGCAGGCAGGGCGTATTCGAACGGGCGCAGGACGGCTCGCTTCGATTGACGCCCAAGGCTTTACGCCGGCTCGGCGAGACCGCGCTGCGGGCCGTCATAGGGCAGTTGCGGTCGCGGCGCGGCGAGCGGGATACCCGGTTGGCCGGTGCGGCCGGCGAGCCGACGGGCGCCACCCGGGCATGGCAGTTCGGCGATACCGAACCGTGGGACGTGCCGAAGACCGTGCGCAATGCGGTGCTGCGGTCGATGTCGGTGGGCCGTCGCAGCGTCGCACTGGACGTGTCCGATGTCGAGATCATGGAAACCGAGCAGCGGTCGCGGGCCGCCGTGGCGCTCTGCGTCGACACATCGTGGTCGATGGTGCAGGAGGGCAGGTGGTTGCCGATGAAGCGCACCGCCCTCGCGGTACATCAGTTGATCAGCACCCGTTTCCGCTCCGACGCGCTGAGCCTGATCACCTTCGGCCGACACGCCACGACCGTCGATATCGGCGAACTGACTGCGCTGGAAGGTGTTTGGGAGCAGGGCACCAACCTGCACCATGCGCTCCTGCTCGCCGGACGGCACCTGCGCAGGCATCCGGATGCCGTACCCGTGGTGCTCGTGGTGACCGATGGCGAGCCAACAGCGCACCTGGAACCGGACGGTACGGCGTACTTCAACTGGCCGCCGGAGCGGCGCACCCTCGCCGTGACGATGGCCCAGGTCGACGCCCTGGCCAAGCTGGGCGCGTCGGTCACCGTATTCATGCTCGGCGACGACCCCAGCCTGGCCGCATTCGTCGACCTGGTGGCCCGCCGCAGCGGCGGTCGCGTGGTGGCACCGGATCTCGACGGTCTCGGCGCCGCCGTGGTCAGTGACTATCTGCGCGGCAGGCGCGGCTGACTTCGACGCGCTAGTCGGTCACCACGACCACCTTTCCCGTGGCATGGCCTTCCTCCTGGTACCGCACGGCCGCCGGGATGTCGGCGAAGGGATAGGTCCGGTCGATGATCGGAGTGACCTTCCCGTCCTCGATGAACTCGGTAAGCGCCATGAGGTTGTCGTTGTTCCGAACGCATCGGGTCACCTCCGCCATCGCGATTCGCTGCGAGACGAACGGCGCCGCCGCCAACGCCGCGAACATCCGGCCAGCGGGTTGTAGCCACCGACCCGCTGGCCCGCCGACGGCGACGTAGGTGCCCTTGGGTGTCAACACGCGGCGGCAGGCCGACACCGGGCGACTTCCCGCGATATCCACCAACAGCTCATAGCGCTGCCCGTTCCGGGTGAAATCCGCTGCGGTGTAGTCGATTACCGCATCCGCGCCGAGTCCGCGGACCAGGTCCACATTCCTCGTGCCACAGACACCGGTGACCACCGCGCCGAACGCGCGCGCGAGCTGTACCGCGAACGTGCCGACACCACCCGACGCGCCATTGACCAGCACCCGCTGCCCGGGTTGGATCCGTCCCTCATCACGCAGCGCCACCAGCGCGGTATTGGCCGCCAGCGGTACCGCGGCCGCCTGCTCGAACGACAGGTTCCTCGGTTTCGGGGCCAGTTCGCTTTCCCGGACACACACGAACTCGGCGAAGCCACCCCCTCTGATCATCGCGAACACCTCATCGCCGGGCCGGAATCCCGTCACCGCCTTGCCGACAGCTTCGACCACCCCCGCCACATCGGCGCCCAGGATGGCGATGGACGGCTTGCGCAACCCGACACCGCCACCCATCAGCCGCGCGATATACGGCTCACCGCGCATGAAATGCCAGTCATAGGGCTGAACCGAGGTGGCACGCACCCGGATCAGAACCTCGTCGTCGGCCGGTACCGGCTGGTCGATGTCCATGAGAGTCAGCCGCTCCGGCGGACCGAATGAGCGAAGGACATAGGCCTTCATCGTGTTCTCCTCAGATCTCGGCACCGAGCCGCCTGCCGCGCTCATGAGCCTTACGTCGTAAGGTACCCTTACAACGTAAGGCAGTCAATGGCCGCAACGAGTTACCTTCACTGCGATCGAAGTCGCTACGGATCAGGCAGTCTCACGCAGACGGTCGAGACCGTCGAGGATCAGATCGAGCGCGAACTCGAATTCGAACTGGTCATCACACCAACCCAAGGTCGAGTCCGGATCGTCGTGGGCGACCTCCCGCAGCATCCCGACCAGATTCGGGAGCGCCTCGGACATTGCATCGAGCGCGGCCATCGCTTCGGCATCGACCGGTCCGTCGCCGGGATCGAACAGCTCCTGGGTGAAACCCAGTGCCCGACTGCCCAACACATGCAATGCGTGATGGGTCTGGTCGTAAGAGAAGCCGCCTTCGCGCATCAGCCCCAGCAGGCCGTCGTAGTAGCGCAGGACCGCCTGGCTCGTATTGGTCCGCGACTGGATTACACCGGGTGCCCACCTGTGCCGGAGCAGCACCTCGCGGGCCGCGAGAATCCGTTGCCGCACGGCCTGCTGCCACGCGGCCCCCGCAGCGGGTACATCGATGCGGGCGACAACCTCGTTGATCTCCGCCACGATGACATCGACGACGCCATCCAGCACATCTTCTTTGTTGGCGACGTGGTGATAGAGCGACATCGCCTCGACGCCGAGCAAGTCCGCCAACCGGCGCATCGTCAGCGATTCGATACCACCCTCATCGGCCAGGCCGATCGCCGTGGAAAGTACTCGCATCCGGCTCAATGGGATTCGAGGCTCGACTTCGGCGGCCACCTACACAAACCCCTTCCTCCGGACTCCTGCGCATACAGCGTAAGTCCAGCCTGCCATGGGCAGCGGAACCGGGCGGAGTGTCCAAACCCCGCCCGGTCGCGACCCTCGGCGATCAGGAATGTCCGGCGATGATGACCTCGGGAATGCCGGTGCCGAGCGGCACCGCGCGGCATGTCGGCGCGGGCGCGTGCACGGGATCCAGCGTCTGCAGCAGCAGTTCCTGGACGAACGGGTCGTAGACCATGTGGAAGTGACCGGTCTGGTCGACCGCGCACCTATCCTGCAGTGCGATGTTCTCGACGCTCGGACCGTGCAGCGCGATATTGCTGAACGGCTGGATCATCTCGTCGACCCGGCTGCCGATGGTCACGTAATGCGGGCCGGGCACGGTGTCACCGTCCGCATTGAGGTCGACCATTACCGGCGACCCCTGCGCCTGCTGCACCGCCGCGAGCGAGGTGACCATCGAGAAGGCCTGCAGCGCACCCGGAATCGCCTCCACCACCGGCACCAGCCCGTACATCACGCCGCCGTAGCTCGGGGACGCCAGACCGACCCACTGACCGGTCTTCGGCGCTCCGCCGAGCTTGTTCACGTAGTAGCGAGTCACATTGGCGCCCTGGGAAAATCCGACGATATCGACCTGCGTGGCACCGGTGGCGGCCAGCACCTGGTCGACGAACGCACCGACCTGGTAGGCGCTCACCACGATGTCCTCGGTGCCGTAGCTGTCCTTACCGGGCGCACCGCCGTAGTTGAGGGCGAAGACGCAGAAGCCGAGCGCCGAAATCTGTGGCCCGATGGCCGACCAGTCGGAGTAGGCCGTGGAATCGGTGCCGTGCGCCAGGATGACCGGGCGAGGATGTTCCGCGGTCGGCTTACAGTCGAAGTTGTTGACACCGAACGGGACCGCGTTCTTGTGCGTCTTCTGATAGGTCGCGGCAGCCAGATGGTCCGGCTGGGCCGGACCGGGTTGGGTGGGGATATCCGGCGGACGGTATCCCACGATCTGCGCAGTCACCGGCGCGGCATCGACCGGTTCGGCGCCGGCGATCGGCGCCGTGCCGGAGCCGAAAACCACTGCTCCGGCGAGGATACCGGCAGAGACCACACGCCGGAACTGTGAACTACCCCAACCCCACGAACCAATCGGCTGTTCCATATCACAATGATGTACCCGATCGACTCGAAAAGTGCACGCCCGGGCGATGTTTCACACTGCCCTTACTTTTCGGGGGCGTCATCCTCGGCGAGAATGCGGTATAGCGATTTGCGTGCCTCGGTCAGCACCTCCGCAGCCCGGGTCGCCTGCTGCGGCGTACCCGCCGCCGCGACCTGAGCGGCCGCACCCATCAGCTGTCCGATGAGCGCACGCAGATCCATAGCCTGAGTGCCGACGTCTTCCTTGACATCCGCCCAGGGATCGCCGAGCTCGTCGCGATTCTCGGCGACATAGGTCTCGCCCGCGTCGGTGAGCTTCGCGGTCTTGCGACCGGCGACCTTCTCGATGAGCACCAAACCCTCATCCTCGAGCTGTGCGAGCGCGGGGTAGATGGATCCCGGACTCGGGCGCCAGACATCGTCGCTGCGCTCCCTGATCTGCTGGATCAGTTCGTAGCCGTGCATCGGACGTTCGGTGAGCAGCAACAGCACCGCCGCACGCACGTCACCGCGCCTGCCCCGGCCGCCGCGACCGCGTCCACGTCCGAAACCCGGACCGAAGCCGGGGCCGAAACCAGGGCCGAAGCCCGGCCCGAACTCGGGTCCGAAACCGTGCCGCCCGCCGCGGCGATGCTGCCGACGACCCGCGTCACCCTCGTCGCGGCCCGGCTTCCGCCAGCGGCCACGACCTCTGAATTCTCCGTATTCGATGTTTTCCATGTCAGCCTCCTTGGGCTCCTGTATGTATCTCACATTATCGACGATATATCGGCAATGCATCGCGCGCAAGAGTGATGGGCGACACGAACCGACCAGTCACCATGGTGCACACGGGCCGCACAAGGGTCGATGTGCGGCCCGTGCAGCGATGTCGGCCAGTTCGGCGACGTGATGGAAACCGTTATGGCGCGAGCGAATCGATCCAGCGCTCCAACCGGCGACCTTCGGTCACCATGAGCTCGGGATCGCGGAAGGTATTGGCGAGCAACGAGATCCCCTGATAGGCCGCGAACAGCGCAATGGCGAGTTCGCCCGCATCCGTGCGCCCCATAGCCGTGAACTGCTGCTCGATCCAGTCGAGCAAGGTGCGAATATTCGCCGCCGACGCCCGCTCCAGCCCGTCGCCACGTTTGCCCAGCTCCGAGGCCAAGGCGCCCGTGGGGCAGCCGAATTGCACGGCCATGTCGCGCTGGTCGACCCAACCGCGCACCAGCGCCCGCAACCGCTCCTGCGGTGCGTCGAAGTGTTCGAGGGCGGCGATCAGCTCCTGCAAGGTCTGCTCGTGCGCACCGAGTGCGGCCGCGACCAGCTGATCCTTCGTCTTGAAGTAGTAGTACACATTGCCGACCGGCACCTCGGCGACCCGCGCGATATCGGCGATCGTCGTCTTCTCGACGCCCTGCTCATGGAACACCTGGGCGGCCGCGGCGGCGAGACGTTCCCGCTTGCCCGCCTTGGGCGTCATACGCCGACCTTCGACTGAGTTAGTCATACAACTAACTATAGACAAGCCGACGACTCATCGGCTACGTTCATTTAAGTCAGCCAACTAACTCAGGAGTGAACGTGATCGTAGTGACCGGAGCGACCGGCAATATCGGACGCACCCTCGTGCAGCAGCTCGTCGCCGCAGGCGAGCAAGTGACGGCCGTATCCCGCGGCAATCAGGACATCGTTCTGCCGGACGGCGTCCAACATCGGCGAGCCGACCTCGCCGATCCCGAGAGCCTCTCCCCCGCGGTCGAAAACGCCGACGCCCTCTTCCTGCTGCTGACCGGACCCCAGCTGGTGACCGGACCCGATCCGGCGCGATTCGTCGAGGTCGCCGTGGCGGGCGGAATCAAGAAGCTGGTACTGCTGTCGTCCCAGGCGACCGGTACCCGGCCCGCACTCGCCTCACACGCGCGACTGCATGCGTTCGAATCGGCCCTGCGGCAATCCGACCTGAACTGGACGATTCTGCGGCCCACCGGATTCTTCTCCAATACCTATGCGTGGATCGAGTCGATCCGGACCGAAGGGGTGATCGCCGCACCGTTCGCGGATGTGGCGTTGCCCGCGATCGACCCCGCCGATATCGCCGAGGTCGCGGCGCATGTGCTTCGCACAGAAGGACACGCGGGCCTTACCTACGAGCTGACCGGGCCCGCAGCGATCAGTCCACGTGAGCAAGCGGGCATCGTTGCGGCCGCCCTGGATACTTCGTTGCGGTTCGTCGAGTTGACTCGCGAGCAGGCGAGGGCGGGAATGCTGCGGTTCATGCCCGCCGACATTGCCGATGGCACGCTGGACATCATCGGCGCGCCGACACCCGGCGAGCAGCAAGTCGGTTCGGATGTGGAGCGGGTCATCGGGCGACCGGCGACCTCGTATGCCGACTGGGTCCAGCGCAATCGCGCGCTCTTCGCCTGATCGGCATCGGCGGCGGTCGACACGGCCCGGCGGGGCGATCGGGGACCACACCACGTGGTGCTGTCCCCGATCGCCGATCGGGTCAGTTCGGAAGGCTGACGATTCGAATCTGCTACTCACCCTTACGATCTCGGACGTCGACACCGAGCGCCAGCAGCTTTCGTCCAGTTCCTCCACCATGAGCGGCTCCTTATCGGCCACCGCGCGCCGCCTGGCCCGCATCAGCGCATCGATGGCCTCGCCGGTTTCGGGTCGCCCGTCGGTCCAACGCGGGAATTCCGAGCCGTAGGGATCGTTCTCGTCCACCCACGGAAATCCGTGCTACCGAAAGGCGGTCTCGATGTCGCGGGCACTCAGATCGGCGGCGCGGAATCGGGCCAGCCGCAGGCGGTTTCGGTCGGTGAGGACCAAGACTGCGTCCTCGCGGAATACCGCCGCGACACCGGCGCGGATGGCGTACTGCTCACGTCCGTTCTGGGCGAGTTCGACATGGTCGTCGGAGACGGTGAGCGCCGAACACTCGTTGCGCGCGGTGTCGAACAGGGCGAGTTTGGCGATCAGGCCGATGACCGTGGTGGCGGGAACGAGCCAGACGCGCGGCACCGTCATGGCGATGCGCAGCGGGCCGGGAATCTCGTGCACGGTATCCACCAGCCACTGCCCCACCGACGGTATGGCGAAACCGATGCCGCAGCCGAGTGCGAGGCCGCCGATGCCGAACAGCCAGAGCCAGACGGTGGAGAAACGCAGGGCGGTGGGTGCGGATGTGGTGGCCCTTGCCAAGCGAAGGCCGGGCAGAGGCCCGACGACGGCTCCCACACGCGGTTCAACCGCGACGCACAAGCCCCAACCCTGTGCGCGGCATGCGCTGGATATGCGCGAGCACCAACACTGGTGCGCGGCGGACGGCGCGACCAGCTTAGGGTGCGCCATGCTGCGAGCAACCGATCGCCGATGCCAGCAGTATCGCCCCAGCCGAACCGGCAAACCACGCGCGTCGAGCAGATAGTCCACTGGTCACACCCGAATCCACCACGCAGACCACGAATCCCGGTTGACGCCGATCGCAACACTCCTTCTGGCGGAGGAGGTCGGCGGGCGGTACCGCAACAGCTCTCGCAACGGTTCAGCCGCGGCACACAGGGTGCGCCCTATGCGCGGCAACCATTGGACGCCGCGAGCGCGAACACTGGTCCGCCGCAGCGGACGGGCACGGGCCATCCCAAGACCGATCAGCTGCGGCCCCACAACGGCTCCCGCACACGGTTCAACTGCGACGCACAGGGTGCGCCCTATGCGCGGCAACCATTGGATATGCGTGAGCACGGCGGATATGGGGAATGGCGTGTGGGAACGTGGCGTGCCACGGGCGCGGGGTCAGCTGGTGAAGAAGTCGAAGAGGGGGGTGGTGGCGGCATGTAGTTCGCAGGTGTTGCCGAAGGTCTTCTGCCACTGGAAGTTTCGGCCGTGCCAGGTACCGGCGGCAGTCGCGGTGACCGGGGTGTAGATCTTCGGGCAGCGGACGCCGGGAGAGCCCGCGAGTTTGTCGAAGGCGCCACCGGCGACGGTCAGCGCTGCGCACGCCTCGCTGGCCGCGGGGTGGCTGCCGGCCGCCGGATCGCACGTCAGCGTGACCTGCTCCGCACCAGAACTCTGCGCATCACCCTTGCTGACGCTCAGCGATAGCTCGGACTGCTCCGGATCCGCGCCTGCCGGTGCCGCCGACAACACGGTAGCGGCGACCGCGAGGCAGATGGTGGCGATGGTACGAACCGAGTTGGTCATCATCGGCCCACTCAACCACAGCACGCACGACTCCACGGTCGGTCGGCACAAGTCGGCACGTCGGCGATGATTCGCACGGCGGATGGTGGGCCGAGTATCAGCCGATATCGACCGGGTCGATTTGGACGCGGAGGGGGGCGTCGGAGCGATGGGTGCTGCGGATGGCTTGGGCGGCGGTCAAGGCGCGGGCGAGAGCAGCGCCGGAGGTGCGGTCGACGCGCAGGAGCATGCGCTCGACTTCGGCAGAAGAATCGCCGCTGTCGAACGGTTTGCGGGCGCCGGGTGGGAGTGGCACCGGGCCGAGGCGGTCGACATTGTCCGCAAGCTTTGCGGCGGAGAGCAATTCGGCGATGGCGTCGGAAGTGCCGTCGATGGCTGCCATGCGGACGGCGGGTGGGAAGCCGACCTCGGCGCGGCCCGCTACCTCGGCGCGAGCATGGCCGACCGGATCCCAGCGCAGGAATGCCTGCACCGTGGGCAGCGAGGGTTCGGCCATCACAATGACCTGGCCGTGGTTGCGGACCAGGGTCGCCGCCGACATCCACCGGCGCAGCGTGTCCTCGGCGGCGCGCAGGTCCGCGCGGCTGAGCAATGCCCAGCCGTCGAGGAGCAGCGCGACACCGTAGCCGCCGGGCAGTACCGGTTCGGCGCCGACGGTCGCGACGATCACTTGCGGGCCGGGTGCCACCGTATCGAGGATCGCGCCGCCGCTGGATCCGCGAATCGGCACGCCGGGAAAGGCGCGACCGAGTTCCTCAGCGGTGCGCGCCGCGCCGATCACCACCGCGCGCAGCGCCCTGGAAGCGCAGGCGGGACAACGGAATGCGGCCTCGGTGATACCGCACCACCGGCATGCCGGACTGTGCGCGGTCTCACCGCGATGCCCGGCTCGCCCATCCGGCAGCGCAAGCGGGCCGTTGCAGTGCCGACATCGAGCGGGCGTACGGCATTTCGCGCAGGCGAGCGCCGGAATGTACCCGCGCCGCGGCACCTGCACCAGCACCGCCGCCCCCTCCTCGAGGGCCGATCGTGCGGCGGCATAGCCCACCGCGGGAATGCGAACCGCCCGCGCGACGGGATCGCGTTCCATCGCGATATCGGAGTCACCCGGTGCACTGATCCGCGGCGAAAGCTTGCGCACCACGGCACGATCGGCGATCAGATCGTGCGCCCACCCCGAATCGACCACGGCCTGGATCTCCGCCGTTCGCGCAAATCCCCCCGCAACGAATGCCGCCCCGGTCTCATGCGCCCGCAACATCGCGACCTCCCGCGCATGCGGATACGGCGCGCGCGGCTCGGCATAGGTGTCGTCGCCGTCATCCCAGATCGCGATCAACCCCAGATCATGAGCGGGCGCGAATACCGCACTCCGCGTCCCGACGATCACCCGCGCGGTCCCCCGCAATGCCGCCAGCCACCGCCGATACCGCGCCGCCGGCCCCAACCCCGCCGCCAATCCGACCGCCGAATCCCCCACCAGCCGAACACATTCCGCCAACACCCGATCCAGATCCCGCTGATCCGGCACCATCAGAATCGCACTGCGCCCGCGCCCCGCTACCACCGCCGCCAACTCCGCCAACCGCCGTGCCCAATCCTCCCCCGGCACCGCCTGCCACCCCGCCCGCACGCCCTTCCCCTGCCCGAGCGCACTGACAAACGCCCGCCCGTGGACATACCGCTCCCACGCATCCAGATTCACCGCGACAGCTCCGGACCGTCCCCCCAACTCGCCGCGATCACCAGCACCCTTCACAACCGGTTCCGCACGGCCCCCCATATTGATGCCAGCCGCTGCGCTGGACGAATGACGCGCGCTGGACGCCTTCCCCCCACCCGCGCCCGGCGCATACGGCGAATCGGTCACCGCCACTTCCGCATTCACCGGCGTGGCGGACTCGCTCACCTCCGCCGACGCACCTACAGCATCAGCCGCCGGCGGCGCATCGAACGATTCCGCGACCACAGCTGCGACATCTACCTCTGCAGTGGAGTGAGCCGCTTCCGTCCCCGCTGCCGTGGAAGCTGGGCCGGCCACCACCGGGACATCCGACGAATCAGCAAGCGCCGCTCCCGCATTCACCGACGCAGCGGACTCGCTCACATCCGCCGACGCGCCTCCTGCATCAGCCGCCGACCGCCCCTCGACTGAATCAGCGACCGCCGCTGCAGCATCTACCCCCACGCCGGAATCGGTCCCCTGTGCTGGTCCGCTCGCCTGCGCATCCAGCGAACCAGCCGACACCGCTCCCGCATTCACCGACGCAGCGGACTCGCTCACATTCGGTGCGCCTCCTGCACCAAGGGCCTGCGGTGCATCGAGTGAATCAGCAACCACCGCTGCAGCATCTACTCTCACAACTTCGGCAGCCCCGAGTGTCGGCGCATCCGGCGAATCAGCCAGCGCTGCTGCCGCATTCGCCTGCGTGACGGGCTCGCTCACATCCGCCGACGCGCCCACTGCGTCACCCGCTGGCCGCGCTTCGAATGAATCAGCGACCGCCTCTGCGGCCTCCCCCCTCATGCAGGATTCGGTCCCTGACACCCCCGGTGCTGAGCCGCTCGCTGGTGTATCCGGCGAATCAGTCAGCGCCGCTACCGCATTCACCGCCGTAGCGGATTCGATCGCATCCGCTGATGCACCTCCGCCGTCGGCCGCCAGCGTCGTATCGAGTGAATCAGTGTCCGCGGCTGGCGCGTCTATTCCAGCAGCGGAGTGGGCCCCTGCCGCCTGTGGTGATCCTGAACTGGCGGGCGCCCGTTGTGGGGCGCCATCCAACGAAGCGTCGCGTCGGGCAGCGGCGGATGACGCATCGGGGATGGACGCCGTCGGTTCCGCTGCGGGCTCGCCGGCGAGTTCGCTGTCGAACGGCGCGCGCAAGGTGGCGGATTTGGGGGCTCGGCGCGGAGGCTTGGTCGAATCCTGCTGCGGCTCTTTGGATTCGGCTGACTTCTTCGGGGCACCGGTCTCGGTGCGCGCATGGCGGGGTGGGATGGCGAGGCGCAGGACGTCCGCGCGGGTGCCCGCGTAACGGGCGGCCACGGAGGTAGCCAGCCGAAGGATTTCCGGGGTCAGGACGCGTTCGGCGGAGACCACGCGTTCGAGTTTGACCATTTTCCCGGTGTGGTCGCTGTGCGACAGACGGGCCAGGATGTAGCCGTCGACGAGGCGGCCGGCGAAGCGGACGCGGACTCGAACGCCGGGTTGGGCGAGTTTGTCCAGCTCGGGGGGCACCAGGTAGTCGAAGTCGCGGTCCAGGTGCGCAGGCGACAACAGCGGGAGCACCCGTGCGATCGGATGTCCCGCTGCTGTCGAATCGTGCGTCGCCATGACTGCGGCACCGGCGTCGGCGGAAGCCATGGCGGAGGGGTCCGCTGTGGGTTCGCGCACGCGGACCCCGATGTGCCTACCGGCCCACGGCCGCGCGCAGTCCGCCCACGCGCATCAGGCGGAGCCCCCCAGGGCAGGTCGGCGTATCCATGTCGGCCACTCCTACAGTCCTACAGCCGCGCGCAGCTTGTCCGCGCGGTCGGTGTGCTCCCAGGGCAGGTCGATGTCGGTGCGGCCGAAGTGGCCGTACGCGGCAGTCGGCGCATAGATCGGCCGCAGCAGGTCCAGATCGCGGATGATCGCACCGGGCCGCAGGTCGAAGACCTCGGTGATGGCCGTGGCAATGCGCGCCGGGTCGATCTTCTCGGTGCCGAAGGTCTCGACGAACAGACCGACCGGTGCGGCTTTACCGATGGCGTAGGCGACCTGCACCTCGACCCGGTCGGAGAGTCCGGCCGCGACGACATTCTTGGCGACCCAGCGCATGGCGTAGGCGGCCGAGCGGTCCACCTTCGACGGATCCTTACCGGAGAACGCACCGCCACCGTGGCGGGCCATGCCGCCGTAGGTGTCGACGATGATCTTGCGGCCGGTCAGACCCGCATCACCCATCGGGCCACCGAGTACGAACTTGCCAGTGGGGTTCACCAGCAGGCGAATATTGGAGACATCCAACGGCGCGGGCAGGTCGAGATCGGCGAGCACCGCGTCGACGACCTTCTCGCGGATATCGGGTGCCAGCAGGTTGTCCAGGTCGATATCGGCGGCGTGCTGAGTGGAGATCACGACCGTATCCAGGCGGACCGGGCGGTCGCCGTCGTATTCGATGGTGACCTGGGTCTTGCCGTCGGGACGCAGGTACGGCAGCACACCGGACTTGCGAACCTCGGTCAGCCGACGCGAGAGCCGGTGCGCGAGCGCGATCGGCAGCGGCATCAGCTCGGGGGTGTCGGTGTTGGCGTAGCCGAACATCAGGCCCTGGTCACCAGCGCCCTGCCGCTCGATCTCGTCATGGGTTCCTGCGGTACGCGCCTCGTGCGAGGTGTCGACGCCCTGCGCGATATCCGGCGACTGCGCGCCGATCGCGATATTCACACCGCAGGAATTACCGTCGAAGCCTTTTGCGGATGAGTCATATCCGATTTCCAGGACCTTTTCGCGGACAATTTTGGGAATATCCGCATAGGCCGAAGTGGTGACCTCACCCGCGACATGAACCTGACCGGTGGTGACGAGTGTTTCCACCGCGACCCGGCTTCGCGGGTCTGCCGCGAGCAGTGCGTCGAGGATGGAATCGCTGATGGCGTCACAGATCTTGTCCGGATGACCTTCGGTCACGGACTCACTGGTGAAAAGGCGGCTGCCAGACGTGGGCACAGTTCTTCCCTCTCCCTCAACGGGTTACTCGTATCGAATTGCGACGGTAACGCGATGCGCACACCGCACAACTCTTCATCTCAGACTATTCCAAACCACCGACGCGATGGAGCAGACGACAGGCAACTGTCTCAGACTATTGATTCCGTCAACGTGTCGGGCCGGGGCTCCAGCCTCCAACACATCGACCAGTCCGGGTTGCGGTCGACCACCAGCCTAGCCATGCATCGGCGGCGCTTCCACCGAAGGTACTCCGTCCGCGTCGCCGCAAGCGCCGCAATGGATCTCAGCGCAGCAGCGGATTGAGCGCGTCCAGCACCCGACTGGCGAGCAAGGCCTTCGACCCGTGATCGAGCGCCTGTTCGGTGCCGTCGGCACCGAGTAGCCAGCCGTCGTTGGTATCGACCTCGAACGCCTTGCCCTCGCCGACCGCGTTGACGACCAGCAGGTCACAGCCCTTGCGCGCTAGTTTGGCGCGCGCGTGCGTGAGCACATCGCCGTGCTCGTCACCGGTCTCGGCGGCGAAGCCGACGATCGCGGTGCCGGGCAGTTGACCGTCGCGTCGGGACTGGACCAGCCCGGCGAGAATATCGTCGGTCTTGGTCAGCGGGATCACGTCGGGCTCGTGTGCGCCCTTTTTGATCTTGGCCGCGGCCACCGTGGTCGGCCGGAAGTCGGCGACGGCAGCCGCCATGATCACCGCGTCCGCACCGAGCGCATGCTTCTCGACGGCGGTTTTGAGCTGTTCGGCGGTGGTGATGTGCACCAGGTCGACGGCGGCGGGTGCGGCCATCTCGATCGTATTGCCCGCGATCAACGTCACGTGGGCACCGCGCTGCGCAGCGACCCGCGCCAACGCGTAGCCCTGCTTGCCGGAACTGCGATTGCCCAGGAAACGCACCGGATCCAGCGGTTCTCTGGTTCCGCCCGCGGTGATGACCACGCGGCGGCCCACCAGATCACGCGGGATGGCGTCGGCCCGTTCCAGCAGCAGCGTCGCCAGCCCGAAGATCTCCTCGGGCTCGGGCAACCGGCCGGGACCCGTATCGGTACCGGTCAACCGGCCCGACGCGGGTTCCATGACGATCGCACCGTGCGAGCGCAGCGCCGCGACATTGGCGACGGTGGCCGGATGCTCCCACATCTCGGTATGCATCGCGGGCGCGAACAACACCGGACATCGGGCCGTCAAAAGCGTGGCGGTGAGTAGATCGTCGGCGCGGCCGTGTGCGGCGCGCGCCATCAGATCGGCGGTCGCCGGGGCGATGACCACCAGGTCCGCCTCCTGGCCCAACCGCACATGCGGCACCTCGGGTACATCGGTGAAGACATCGGTGTGCACCGGGTTCCCGGACAGTGCCTCGAAAGTTGCCTTGCCGACGAACTGCAGCGCCGACTCGGTGGGGATCACCCGCACCTGGTGCCCGGTTTCGGTGAACCGGCGCACGATCGAGCAAGCCTTATAAGCGGCGATTCCGCCGCCGACGCCGACGACGATCCGTGTGGTCACTACCCCTCCGGTGGGCTGATCCCCGCCGGAGCGGGGAGTTCGACGAGCCTGCTATTCGCCTTCGGAGTGCTCGAGCAGGTCGGAGTGGATTTCCCGCATCGCGACCGAGAGCGGCTTTTCCTGCAGACCCGGCTCGACCAGCGGACCGACGTATTCGAGAATGCCGTCGCCGAGCTGGTTGTAGTAGTCATTGATCTGGCGGGCCCGCTTGGCCGCGTAGATCACCAGCGCGTACTTGGACGAGGTACGCTCCAGCAACTCGTCGATCGGCGGGTTGGTGAGGCCGACCGGAGTGTCGTATGCGGGCGCGGGCTTGATGTCCGTACTGCTCACTTGTGTGGGCTCCTGCGGGGATCGGTTCTTCGGGCTGGGTTATTTCGAGCGTGTGCCTGTCACGAACTCGAATTTGTGCTAACGAACAACGATACCAACTGCTCACAGGCGCTGGTCACCTCGTCGTTCACTATGACGATGTCGAACTCGTCACAGGCCGCCAATTCGGTCCTGGCGGTTTCCAACCTGCGTGCGATCACCTCGGGCGATTCGGTACCGCGCGAGGTCAGCCGGGATACCAATTCGTCCCAACTGGGCGGGGCGAGGAAGACCAGCAGCGCCTCCGGGATGGCCGTGCGCACCGATCGCGCGCCCTCGAGGTCCACCTCGACGAGCACCGGCAGACCGGCGGCCATTGCGGTACGCACCGGTTCGGCCGGAGTGCCGGAGCGCTGCAGTCCCCCATGAATTTCGGCCCACTCGAGAAGTTCACCCGCCGCGATCATGGCGTCGAACTCCTGCCGGGACACGAACCGGTAGTCGCGGCCGTCGACCTCCCCGGGCCGGGGGGCCCGGGTTGTCGCCGACACGCTGAAGACCAGTTGGGGAAGTCGCTCGCGGACGCAACGGACCACGGTCGACTTACCCACGGCCGAGGGGCCGACCAGTACAACCAGTCGACCCTTCCGCGTGTTTTCGACCACCTTGGTGGTCAGGCGAAGTCGAATCGGGCGAGCAGCGCCTTGCGCTGCCGATCACCCAGTCCGCGCAGCCGCCGGGTGGGGGCGATCTCCAGCTCGCTCATGATCTCCGCCGCCTTGACCTTGCCCACCTTGGGCAGGGCCTCCAGCAGAGCCGACACCTTCATCTTGCCGAGGATCTCGTCGGTTTCGGCGTCGGTGAGGACCTGCTTCAGGTCGGTGCCGCCACGCTTCAGGCGCTCCTTGAGCTCCGCCCGAGCACGGCGAGCGGCAGCCGCCTTCTCCAAAGCAGCGGCGCGCTGCTCGTCAGTCAGCTGGGGAAGGGCCACGGTTCCTCCGTCTCATCGTTCATTGCATCAACTCCTGCCGGTAACCCAGCAGTCCCAGCGACCGTACCCACGACGTTCCCCGATTGCGAACCCACCCCCCAGGTCAGCGCATGATTCGCCGATATCGTAGGGGTGGGCCCGGCGGGATGCGCGCTGCGCGTCGATCGCTGCGGTGATCCTACCGCCGAAAGCTCGAAATACCCCTCGAGCAGGGGTTTTTCATACTTTCAGCGGGTTAGCGGAGCGGTTGCGCCGACAACGCGCACCACGCCAGCAACCGGTCGCTCGTCCGACCTGGAAGTTTCTCGGATTTTTCCGCGTGTCGCGTTGTTCTTGCGCGTGTCGGACGCGTGAATCGATCGATTTCGAGTCTTCCGGCCCTACCGGCGATCGCCCGAAGAGTGGCAGGGCGAGCGTGAGCGGCACTCTGTGCCGTGCCAGCGTGGCCCGTGATCGATCAGGACGCCGGATCGGCCATCGGTGTGCCGGATGGCGGGAAAAATAGCGCAGCGGGGCGCACAGCTGTTCGATATGACACGTCATCCCCGCTCAACCGACCCTCCCACCCCGGAAACGCAGAATGGACCGACGCCGAAGCGCCGGTCCACCGTGATCATCGCCGCGTTATCGCCGCAGGAAGGCGAACTCCTCCTGCAATGCGCTCACCTTGGCACGCAGTGCCGATACGGACGGGCCGTGGCGCAGCACCTCGCGCGAGACATTCGGCACAACCGCGTGCAACTGCTGATCCGAGACCAGCTCACGCACGGTTTCCGGGCCGCCGCCCTGCGCGCCGATGCCCGGCATCAGGATCGGACCGTTGAGCGCCGCGAGATCCGGCCCCTCGGTGAGTGTGGCCCCGAGCACAATGCCGACCGAACCGAACTCCTGACCAGCATTGCACTGCGCCGCCGCGTCGACCATCGTCTGCGCCACTGTGCGACCGTCAGCCGCCAGCGCCCGTTGCACCTGCGCGCCCTCGGGGTTCGAGGTGGCGGCGAGTACGAAGACACCGCGGCCGTTCGCCTGCGCCTGCGTCAAAGCCGGCGCGAGGGAACCGAATCCGAGATATGGCGAGACCGTCACCGCATCCGATCCGAGCGGGCCGTCGGCGAGCCAGGTGCGCGCGTAGGCCGCCATGGTGGAGCCGATATCGCCGCGTTTGGCATCAGCCAGCACCAGGGTGCCCGAGGCGCGCAGCACCTCGATGGTGCGCTCCAGCACCGCGATGCCACCGGAACCGTAGACCTCGAAAAAGGCGACCTGCGGTTTGATCAGCGCGACCTCACCGTCGAAGGCCTCGACGCAGATCTCGGCGAATTTCTCGACACCGTCGACATCGTCGGTGAGGCCCCAGGATTCGAGCAGGCCGGGATGCGGGTCGATGCCGACACACAGTGGCCCGAAATGCCGCATGGCGTGCTGCAATCGGGCACCGAATGTCTTCATCGCCGCACCTCCCTCGTCCGTCGCCGCCTCAGCCACGCAGCACCGAATGCAGTTCCTGCAGCGAACGCACCCCGATGCCGCCGTTGATGCTCGCCTCGATGCCCTGCACCGCGGCCGCCGCACCCTGCACCGTGGTGATGCACGGAATGTTCACGCCCACCGCCGCGGTGCGGATCTCGTAGCCGTCCACACGCGGCCCGGAGTTGCCGTAGGGGGTGTTGAACACCATGTCGACCTCACCGTCGCGGATCTGCTCGACGATGGTCGGCTGGTCGGCCGGACCGTGCTCGGAGTGCTTGCGCACCTGCTCGCAGGGAATTCCGTTGCGGCGCAGCATTTCCGCGGTGCCCTCGGTGGCCAGGATCCGGAAGCCGAGGTCGTTGAGGCGCTTGACCGGGAACACCATCGCACGCTTGTCCCGGTTGGCGATCGAGACGAAGACGGTGCCCTCGGTCGGCAGCGAACCGTAGGCCGCGGCCTGGCTCTTGGCGAAGGCGGTGCCGAAATCGGCGTCGATGCCCATGACCTCACCGGTGGACTTCATTTCGGGCGAGAGCAGCGAATCCACGCCGCTGCCGTCGGCCTTACGGAACCGGTGGAACGGCAGGACCGCTTCCTTCACCGCGACCGGAGCGTCGAGCGGCACGTGGCCGCCGTCGCCCTCGGCGGGCAGCATGCCCTCCTTGCGGAGTTCGGCGATGGTGGCGCCCATGGTGATCCGCGCGGCCGCCTTGGCCAGCGGCACCGCCGTGGCCTTGGATACGAACGGGACCGTCCGGCTCGCCCGCGGATTCGCCTCGAGCACGTAGAGCACGTCGTCCTTGAGCGCGTACTGCACATTGAGCAGGCCCTTGACCCCGATGCCCTTGGCGAGTGCGATGGTGGAGCGGCGCACCGCCTCGATATCGCTGCGGCCCAGGGTGATCGGCGGCAGCGCGCAGGCGGAGTCGCCGGAGTGGATGCCCGCCTCTTCGATGTGCTCCATCACACCGCCGAGGTAGACCTCGTCACCGTCGCAGAGCGCGTCGACATCGATCTCGATGGCATCTTCGAGGAAGCGGTCGACCAGCACCGGATGTTCCGGGCTGAGTTCGGTGGCCCTGGAGATGTAGCCCTCCAGCGAGGCCTCGTCGTAGACGATCTCCATGCCACGCCCGCCGAGCACGTAGGACGGGCGCACCAGCACCGGGTAGCCGATGCCCGCGGCGATCTTCTTGGCCTGCGCGAAGGTGGTCGCGGTGCCGTATTTCGGCGCGGGCAGACCCGCGGCGACCAGCACATCACCGAATTCGCCTCGGTCCTCGGCCAGATCGATGGCGGCGGCACTGGTGCCGACCACCGGTACACCGGCGTCGGTGAGGCGCTGCGCCAGCCCGAGCGGGGTCTGCCCGCCGAGCTGCACGATCACGCCGGCGACGGTGCCCGACTCGGTTTCGGCGTGGTAGACCTCGAGCACATCCTCGAAGGTCAGCGGCTCGAAGTAGAGCCGGTCCGCGGTGTCGTAGTCGGTGGAGACGGTCTCCGGATTGCAGTTGACCATCACCGTCTCGTACCCGGCCTGCGACAGCGTCTGCGCCGCGTGGACACAGGAGTAGTCGAACTCGATGCCCTGACCGATCCGGTTCGGGCCCGAACCGAGGATGATCACCTTCTCGCGCTCGCGCTGCGGCGCGACCTCGGACTCGGCGGCGGGGTCGAGTTCGTAGGTCGAGTAGTGGTAGGGCGTCTTGGCCTCGAATTCGGCGGCGCAGGTGTCGACGGTCTTGAAGACCGGACGGATATCGAGCCGGTGCCGTAGTGCGCGCACTCCGGTCTCGCCCGCCAATTCCGGTCGCAGCGCGGCGATCTGGCGATCGGAGAGGCCGTAGTGCTTGGCGCGGCGCAGCAGCGCTTCGTCCAGCACGGGTGCGTCGATGACCTCCCGGCGCAGTTCGACGAGCCCGGCCACTTCGGCGACGAACCAGGGGTCGATGCCGGAGGCCTTGGCGACGTCCTCGATGCCGGCACCCAGCCGCAGCGCCCGCTCGACCTGGTAGATGCGGCCCTCGGTCGGGGTGCGCAGATCTTCCAGGACGGCCTCGGTATCGGTCCACTTGCCGTCGTCCTGGGTCCAGAAGCCCGCGGCCTTGGTCTCCAGCGAGCGCAGCACCTTACCGAGCGCCTCGGCGAAGTTGCGGCCCAGCGACATGGCCTCGCCGACCGACTTCATGGTGGTGGTCAGCGTGGCGTCGGCACCCGGAAACTTCTCGAACGCGAACCGCGGCGCCTTGACGACCACATAGTCCAGGGTCGGCTCGAAACAGGCCGGGGTTTCCTTGGTGATGTCGTTGACGATCTCGTCCAGGGTGTAGCCGATGGCCAGCTTGGCCGCGATCTTGGCGATCGGGAAACCCGTTGCCTTGGAAGCCAATGCGGACGAGCGCGAGACGCGCGGGTTCATCTCGATGACGATCAGGCGCCCGTCGGCCGGGTTCACCGCGAACTGGATATTGCAGCCGCCGGTGTCGACGCCGACCTCGCGCAGAATGTCGATACCGAGGTCGCGCAGCCGCTGGTATTCGCGGTCGGTGAGGGTCATGGCCGGGGCGACGGTGACCGAGTCACCGGTGTGCACGCCCATCGGGTCCACATTCTCGATCGAGCAGACCACCACGACATTGTCGCGGCCGTCGCGCATCAGCTCGAGTTCGTATTCCTTCCAGCCCAGGATGGATTCCTCGATGAGCACATTCGCGGTGGGCGAGGCGGCCAGACCGCCGCCCGCGATGCGATCGAGGTCCTCATGGTTGTAGGCCATGCCCGAGCCGAGGCCGCCCATCGTGAACGACGGCCGCACGACCACCGGAAAGCCCAGTTCCGCAACGGTGTCGCGGACCTCTTCCATGGTGTGGCAGACCCGGGAGCGCGCGCTCTCGCCGCCGACCTTGGCGACGATGTCCTTGAACTTCTGCCGGTCCTCACCGCGCTGGATGGCCTCGAAGTCGGCGCCGATCAGCTCGACGTTGTACTTCTGCAGCACACCGCGTTCGTGCAGGGCGACGGCCGTGTTCAGCGCCGTCTGCCCGCCCAGGGTGGCGAGAATGGCGTCGGGGCGCTCCTTTTCGATGACCTTCTCGACGAACTCCGGGGTAATCGGCTCCACATAGGTGGAATCGGCGAATTCCGGGTCGGTCATGATGGTCGCCGGGTTCGAGTTCACCAGCGATACCCGCAGGCCCTCGGCACGCAGCACCCGGCACGCCTGGGTGCCGGAGTAGTCGAATTCGCAGGCCTGGCCGATGACGATCGGGCCAGAGCCGATCACCAGGATGTGCTTCAGATCCTCGCGGCGAGGCATCAGGCTCCTTCCATGAGACCGGCGAAACGGTCGAAGAGATAGGCGGCGTCATGGGGTCCGGCGGCGGCCTCCGGGTGGTACTGCACCGAGAACGCGCGGCCGTTCACCAGGCGGACGCCCTCGACAGTGCCGTCATTGGCGCAGATGTGGCTGACCTCGGCCTTGCCGAACGGGGTGTCGAACTGCTCGCCCTGCTCACCTTCCAGCGCGAAGCCGTGGTTCTGCGCGGTGATCGAGATCCGCCCGGTCTCGTGCTCGACGACCGGGATATTGATGCCGCGGTGACCGAACTTCATCTTGTAGGTCTTGCGGCCGAGGGCGCGGCCGAGGATCTGGTTGCCGAAGCAGATGCCGAACAGCGGTAGGCCCTGCTCCAGCACCCCCTGGGTAATCGCGACCGCACCATCCTGGGTGGCCGGGTCGCCGGGACCGTTGGACAGGAAGACACCGTCCGGCTTCAGTTCCCGGATCTGATCCAGGGTGACGGTCGAGGGCACCACGTGCACCCGCATACCGCGCTGGGCGAACATGCGCGGTGTGTTTGTCTTGATGCCGAGATCGACCGCGACCACGGTGAAGCGCCGGTCGCCGGTCGGTTCGATCGTGTACAGGGCGTCGGTACTGACCTCTTCGGCCAGGTCGGCGCCGAGCATCGAGGGCTGGCCATTGACGCGGGCCAGCAATTCATCGGCGTCGGCCAGCGCCGCGCCGGAGAAGATGCCCGCCTTCATCGAACCGCGGGTGCGCAGGTGGCGCACGATCGCGCGGGTGTCGATGCCCGCGATGCCGACGACGTGCTGGCGGTCCAGCTGGTCCTGCAGGGTGCCGGTGGAGCGCCAGTTCGACGCGACCCGCGAGGCGTCGCGGACCGCGTATCCGGCGACCCAGATCTTGCCGGATTCGTCGTCCTCGTCGTTCCAGCCGGTATTGCCGATCTGCGGGGCCGCGGCCACCACGATCTGGCGGTGGTAGCTGGGGTCGGTGAGGGTCTCCTGGTACCCGGTCATCGCGGTGCAGAACACCGCCTCACCGAGTGTTTCGCCAACCGCGCCGAAGGCCGTGCCGCGGAAAACCCGGCCGTCCTCGAGCACCAAAGCTGCGTCTTGCGGCCCGCCCGCCGCCCGGCCACCGCCCCCCATCGAATCGCTCCGCGATCCTGCATTCATTCGTCGTCTCCCGTCATCGCCCTGGCCCACGCCGGGTACACCGTCTTGTCGTCACCTCGGAAACCGGTATCTATCTCGGTTCCGGTCGGCAGCTTCCAGCGAATTACCAGCACTCCATCTTCCGTCATCACTTTGCCCGCATGTCCGCGTTCGGTCCGCACGGCCGTAATGGATTCCTGCGGAATCCAGAGCACCGTGGCACCGTCGCGCTCGAGCAGAATCCCCCGTTCGAACCGCGTGAGTTCCGCCGTGGCCCGGAAACCCAAGTCGCCCACCGTGATCCGGTCCTGCCAGCTGGGCGCGATGGTGCTGCCGAGATACAGCCCGGTGGTCGGCTCCAGCACCTGGGCGCCGAGATCACCAGGCACATGCGGCAGTTCGCCGATGCGTGCCGCCTGGCGCGCGGCGCGGTTCTGCCAGCCGCGATACATCAGCCAGATGCACAGGGCGAACAGTACGAGCAGCCCGACCACCCACAGCGTTCTTTCCACTACGGACCTCCCACCGCCTTGCCCTCACGGGCGGTTACCCGGCCTCGCAGCAACGTCGTTGTCACCCGAGCCGGGAACGTCATATCTTCGAACGGCGTGTTGTTCGAAATGCTGGCGAGTTCGGCGGCCCGCACGGTCCAGGTCGCATCCGGATCGACCAGCGTGAGGTTGGCCGGTTCACCGACCTCGATCGGACGGCCGTGTTCGTCGAGTCCGACGATCTCGGCCGGACGCTCGCTCATCACCCGGGCGACGCCGCGCCAGTCGAGCAGCCCGGGTTCGACCATGGTCTGCACGATGATCGACAGCGCGGTCTCCAGGCCGAGCATGCCGGGGCGGGCGACGGCGAATTCGCAGCACTTGTCCTGTTCGGCATGCGGGGCGTGGTCGGTGGCGACGCAGTCGACGATGCCCTCGGCCAGTGCCTGCCGTAGCGCGACGGTATCGGAGACCTCGCGCAGCGGCGGGTTCACCTTATTGACCGCGTCGTAGGTCTCCAGGCGCGAATCGTCGAGCAGCAGATGGTGCGGGGTGACCTCGGCGGTAATCGAAATACCCTGCGCCTTGGCCCATTTCACCAGTTCGACGGTGCCGGCGGTGGAGGCGTGACAGATGTGCACGCGGGCACCGGCATCGCGGGCCAGCAAGGCGTCGCGCGCGACGATCGACTCCTCCGCGGCGCGCGGCCAACCGGCCAGGCCGAGGCGGGCCGCGGTCGGACCCTCGTGTGCGACAGCGCCCTTGGTCAGGCGTGGCTCCTCGGCATGCTGGGCGATCAATACGCCGAGGGAGTTCGAGTACTCCAGGGCGCGGCGCATGATGAGCGGGTCATAGACGCAGTGGCCGTCATCGGAGAACATGCGCACCGCGCCGACTCCGGCGGCCATGGTGCCCATTTCGGCGAGTTGCTTACCCTCGAGGCCGACGGTGACCGCACCCACCGGATACACATCGACCAAGCCGATCTCTTGGCCGCGCCGCCACACGTGATCGGTGACGACCACCGAATCGGCGACCGGATTGGTATTGGCCATGGCGAAGACCGCGGTGTACCCGCCGAGTGCCGCTGCGGCGGAACCGGTTTCGATGGTCTCGGTGTCCTCGCGGCCCGGCTCGCGCAAATGGGTGTGCAGATCGACGAACCCGGGCAGCAGGATCTGGCCCCGCGCGTCGATGACCTCGGTGTCCTCGCTGGTGTCGAGATCGGCGCCGATGGCGGCGATCACGCCGTCGCGCACGAGTACGTCGACCGGCTCGCCCTCACCATAGGGCCGAACACCCTCGAGCAGCAGACTCATGCGGCAGCCTCCTGGGTACCGACCAGCAGCCGGAACAGTACGGCCATCCGCATATGCACTCCGTTCGTCACCTGTTGCAGGATCGCCGCCTGCGATGAATCCGCCACGGGCGAGGCGATTTCCATACCGCGCAGCATCGGGCCGGGATGCAGCACCACCGCGCCCGCGTCCAGCATCGCGAGCCTGCGCTCGGACAGCCCGTAGTTGACCG
Source organism: Nocardia sp. CA-119907 (assembly GCF_050955995.1). Lineage (NCBI taxonomy): Bacteria > Bacillati > Actinomycetota > Actinomycetes > Mycobacteriales > Nocardiaceae > Nocardia > Nocardia sp. CA-119907. The sequence continues at coordinate 3,434,639 of NZ_CP192091.1, read as the reverse complement.
AGTATTCGCGGGTCGACGGGAAGAATCCGCCGTTCATCCGCTCCTGCTGCACCCGCAGCATGAGCACCGCGTCCGCACCGGGCAATTCGGCGTCCAGGCTGTGTGATATCCGCGCCGGCCACGTTTCCGCGCCGACCGGCAGCAGCGTGCGCGGCGCGACCAGTACCACCTCGGCGCCGAGGGTGTTGAGCAGGAAGACATTCGAGCGCGCGACCCGGCTGTGCAGAATATCGCCGACGATGACGACGCGCTTGCCCTCGATATCGCCGAGACGCTGCCGCAGGGTCAGCGCGTCGAGCAATGCCTGGGTCGGGTGCTGATGGGTGCCGTCACCCGCGTTGATGATCGCCGGACCGGAGCGGCCCTCGGCCGACGCCCAGGCATCCATCCACCGCGCGATCTGGTGTGCGGCACCGGATGCCGGATGCCGAACGATCAGCGCATCGGCACCGGCGGCGTGCAGGGTGAGCGCGGTGTCGCGCAGCGATTCGCCCTTGGACACCGATGAGCTGCTGGCGCTGACATTGATTACGTCGGCGCTCATCCACTTGCCCGCGACCTCGAAGGACACCCGGGTGCGCGTCGAGTTCTCATAGAAGACCGTCATCACCGTGCGCCCGCGCAGGGTCGGCAGCTTCTTCACCTCGCGACCGAGCAGCGCCTGCTCGAAGCGTTCGGCCTCGTCGAGCAGTTCCGTGGCGGTGGCGCGGCTCAGGTCGGTCACCGTCAGCAGATGCTTCACGCCGCCACCTCCCGTACCACGCGACCACCGCGAATGCGCTGGTCGAGGCCGGGGTCGGATCCGGCGAGCCGGTTCACTGCGCTTCCTCCTGATGCAAGTAGACGCCGTCGCGGCCGTCGTGTTCGGTGAGCAGTACAGAGATGTCCTCGCTGCGGGAGGTCGGCACGTTCTTGCCGACGAAATCCGCGCGGATGGGGAGTTCGCGATGGCCGCGGTCGATGAGCACCGCGAGTTGGACGGCGCGGGGGCGGCCGAGATCGCGCAGGCCGTCGAGGGCGGAGCGGACGGTGCGGCCGGAGAAAAGCACGTCATCGACCAGCACGACCAGTGCGTCTTCGATACCGCCATCGGGCACCGAGGTCCGCTCCAGCGGGCGGTGCGGGCGGCTGCGCAGATCATCGCGATACAGAGTGATGTCGAGCGAGCCGAGTGCCGGGCGCACACCGGAGAATTCCTCGATCTTGTCGGTGAGCCGCGCGGCGAGCGTGGTGCCGCGGGTGGGAATGCCGATCAGCACCACGCGCGGTGCCTCCGGCTCGCCCGAATCCAGGGCGGTCTTCTCGATGATCTGATGCGCGATGCGCGCGATGGTCCGGCCGACGTCGGAGGGAGACAACAGCTCACGTCCCGCGCTCACCCACTCCAGGGTGTGTCGCTGCGACGTTTCGGCAGCGCCGGACTTGGCGGCCCGTTCCTCGGGCACGGCCATGCCGACCTCCTTCCCCGCCTCACCGGACGGTCCGTTAAAGGATGTCTTACGGCAAGCAGCCTAGCAGCGCCGATTGCACTGCTTTAACCAGGCATATCCCGCTGTGAGCGGGGCCACCCGAGCCCAGTGCGCCGGGTCGCCCGCACGTTTCGGATGCTCAGGGCTTTCGGGGCAGCGCGGCGCAATCGACGCCCTTAAGGCTCACGTACCGCGACAACGACTCCGATCTCCGGATCGTGCAACGCCACGGGCCGGTCGAAGGCTGCGACCATATCGTCCCAGCTGTGGAATTCGGTGCGCCAGCCGTGTTCATCCAGCCAGGTTCTGGCATCGGCCCCGAGGCCGGTGCGCGACCGGCCCGCCCCCTCATCGCCACGGACCAGCCGTTTGAGTTCGGCATAGGGTCGGGCATTTTCGTCGACGGCGAAGCGGCTGACGCCGAAACGGCTTCCCGGAGCGGATAATTCCGTCAGTGTGGTGACCACATGCAGCGCGTATTCGTGGGTCAGATAGCCGAGGACGCCCTCATCCACCCAGTGCGTCGGCAGCTCCGGCCGAAACCCGTACTCGCCGAGCAACTTTGCCCAGTCCTCGCGCAAATCGGTAGCCAGCACGACGCGTTCGCAGCGCGGTACCGCCTGCGCCGCAGCGAGGACCGGCTCCTTGAATGCGAAAAGCTCTGGCAGATCGATCTCGAACACTCGCACGTCGGCGGGCAGCGGCATCCGAAATGCTCTGGTGTCCAGACCCGCGCCGATCAGCACGATTTGGCGTATCCCCTGTTCGATCGCCTCGGCGACCCGGTCATCGACGAGCCGGACACCGACCGTGCGGCCCTCGAAGAACATCTCCGCGACCTCTTCGAGCCGCGCCCAGCGCTCAGGGCCCCCGTCGACGTCGTCGTAGGCGCGGCGCGCGGCATCCACGAACAGCCGCGCGAACGGATCGTCGTACAGCCGGTCCGGCCGCGCGGATTCCTCGGCTCGGATCACCGCGACTCCGATCGCGGTCAACGCCACACCCGCCATCGGTACCGTCGGATGCGTTTCGGTCATTGCTGCCTCCACATTAGTTAACTTGCCGCCCGGCTAGTAATCCGGGTACAGCGAGGACGCTAGGCTTCTACTAGCCGGTCGTCAAGCAAAAACAGGAAGGACGTCATGGACGGACGTCGCAGCGATACGCGTGAGCGAATTCGTTCGGTCGCAATGGAGTTGTTCTCCGAGCGCGGCTACGACAAGACCTCCCTGCGCGAGATCGCCGACCGCCTCGGCCTCACCAAGGCCGCGCTCTACTACCACTTCCGCACCAAGGAGGACATCGTCGTCAGCCTCTCCGACGACCTGCGCCGGGGCATCGATGACATCGTGACCTGGGCCGAGAGCACACCATCCGGCCCGGATCGAGCCGGCGAAATCCTCACCCGCTACGGCGCCCTACTCCATGGCATCGGTCGCCCGATGGTGCGCTTCTGGCACGAAAACCAGCCCGCCTTCCGCCAGCTCGATTTCGGTTCCAGCATGCGCTACCAATTCCGCGTCCTCGCCGACCTCATGGCCGGTCCCGACCATCCGCCCCTCGCCGTCTTCCGGGCCCGCGAAGCCCTCCTCGCCATCAGCTGGAGCACCGCCATGATGGGCGATCTCCCGCTCACCGATGACGAGTGCTACGCCGCCGCCATCGATATCGCCAAGGACATCCTCACCAAGAACTGAATCGATGACCGTTTTCGCTAGCACATATGTTCGAGCTGGCGTAGATTCGGCGGCATGTCGACACCGCTGCAAGGATCGCTGCTCGACGGATTCGGTGAGATCGAGGTCGGAGGCCTGACGGGTATTCGACGGACGGCATTGAGCCATGGGGCATGGGTCGATGTGCTGCCCGGGTGGTTGTCGGGGGCGGATGTGCTGTTCGAGCGGCTGGTAGTCGGGGTGCCATGGCAGGCGGAGCGGCGGCCGATGTACGACCGGGTAGTGGATGTGCCGCGGCTGCTCCACTTCTACGAGGAGGATGCGACGCTGCCGGACCCGTCGCTGGACGAGGCGCGGGCGGCATTGAGTGCGCACTACCGCGACGAACTCGGCGAGCCGTTCCGCACCGCCGGGCTGTGCTATTACCGCGACGGGCGCGACAGCGTGGCTTGGCATGGCGATACCTTCGGACGCGGGGCGTCCGACGACACCATGGTGGCGATCGTTTCGATCGGTGCGCCGCGAGCGCTGCTGCTGCGACCGCGCGGGGGCGGCGCGAGCATTCGATACCAGGTCGGCCACGGCGATCTGCTGGTGATGGGCGGCTCGTGCCAGCGCACCTGGGAGCATGCGGTCCCGAAGACGCGCAAGCCGACCGGCCCTCGGATCAGTATTCAATTCCGGCCGCGCGGCGTCCGCTGAGTGACGCCGCAAACGATCTATTGACCTCAACCATAGTTGAGATCAGAAGCTGATCTGCATGAGTGCGAAGACAATTCAGCCGGTGGTCGAGGACTCCACGGTCGACCACGCCGACGATATCGCCGCGATCGAGCGGATCATCGCCAATGTCCAGACCGCGTACAACACCAATGACGCCGAATTGATGACCGCCGACTTCACCGCCGATGCGGCGGTGGTCAATGCGGTCGGCGCGCTCATGGTCGGCAAAGACGCGCTGCTCGAGGCGAATCGGCAGGGACTGGCGGGATTCTTGAAGGACCAATACGTCCGCTACGACGTCGCCGACATTGTCTTCCTGCGGCCCGATATCGCGATCGCGCACAAGGTCGCGCGTGCGACGACTGCCGAGGGTGCGCTGATCGATATCGATCACGCCATGATCGCGTTGTACGTCCTGGTAAAGGAGAACGGTCGGTGGTGGACCGCGGCCAGGCAGAACACGCTGGTTCCGCAGGCGGAATAACCGCACCGAAGGGGCAGCGCCGCAGCAAATGCGGCACTGCCCCTTCGCATGATCAGTTCGGCGCGAGCGGTTCTGCGGTAGCGCGTTGTTCCGGAGTCGGAAAACGACGTCGACGAACGGTCGCGGAGTGCGACCAGATCGCCCGCTGGACCTCTTCCTCTTCCATCGGCACGCACCCGCCGGGTCGGGCCAGCACCTCGGCGCGGGCCTGACGTGCGATATTCACATTCCGGCGGTAGTGCCGGAAGATCTGCACCTCACCGTTGCGGTCTTCATCCAGGTACTCATAATCCATGCCGTAGTAGGCATAGGTGCCGAGCGTCGCGAGCGTGGTCCCCCACGAACGCAGCTGATCGGCCGCTCCGAAGATCGTCACCAGGCCGCCGATGCGATCGACACGTTCCCATCCGGTGGGGATATCGACGAAATTCCAGTCCCGCTCCCCTGACTCCTTCGCCCGCCACTCCCGCAGTTCCGCGACCGCGGTGTCCAGGCCGAAGGTCTGCCAGCGGACGGTCCCCTGCGAACCATCGCGGAACGGCAGCCGTCTGCGCAGGCCCATGGCGGCGGCGCGGGTGAATACGGTCAGATCCGAGGGCACCAGCACAATCGGATCCGAGGGCGCGGCGTCGAACGGATTCGGATCCAGATGCGCCGGATCGATCACCACGAGCGTGCCCGGCCGCCGCTGATAGGCCAGTCCCCACAGCAGTCGGGCGAGCACCCGCGCGCCGCGCCAATCGGAGAGCACATGCCAGGTGTCGTGAAAACGATTGGTGGCGAAGCGGAAATCGCTGCCCGGGCGCAGGCTCAGCACCGTGTACATCCGCCCATCGAGCACCATGGTGCGCCGATGCAGTTTCAACATACTGTCGGTGGCCGAACCGGGGCGCGGCCGTTTGTATTGCGCGGCCACATTCACCTCCAGTCCGCCTCGCGTGCGTTCCAGCAGACCACGGCCGTCCGCGCGACGGCAACGGATTATTTCGCGGCAATCGAGATGAACAGTGTTCCAGAGCACAGCGCCGACCGGCCCGCCCCGATAGATTGGCGTTATGAGCAATCCTGGGGCGGGGGTTCTGGCCGTGATGCCGCTACATACGATCAGCGAGGTCTACGGCGAATCCGGACTGCGTGAACGACTCCTTTTCGAAATCGCCGAACTATCCGACGCCGAGCGTCTCACCGCGGCGCTGGATCTGGCCACCGAACTGCATCGCGACGATCGCTACGGCCGCGAACCATATTTGAGCCATGTATTGCGCGTCGCGATTCGGATCGTCAGCCATTACGAGGTGCGTGACCCGGATGTCATCGCGGCCGGACTGCTGCACGATTCGGTCGAGGATCATCCCGTGGAACTGGCCGGAGCCCGTCCCGGGTCGCCGACCGATGCCGCACTCGCCGAACTTTCCGCGCGATTCGGTGCCCGGGTCGCCGAACTCGTCGCCGCCGTCACCAATCCCGAACCGGATCCGGCTGTCGATCGGCATGAGCAATACCGGGAACACGTCGCGGCCAATCTCGATCGCGCACCGTGGGCGCGCGTCGTCAAGCTCTCCGATTTCACCGATAACGGTGTCGGCATTCTCTACGCCGACAGTCCGGCACTGCGCAAACTCGCCACCAAATACCGTCCGCTCACCGATATCTATCGCGAACTCGTCAACCGCAAGGACACGCCGCTCGCCGAGCATGTCAAACGCCGTATCCTGCACCAACTCGATAGCGCCGACGAACGTTTCGACGCGATCCTGGCGCGGGATCAGGGCTGACCATTTCGACCGACCTGCAAGCAGTCGCTACGCTCGCAGCACCGATTCGACCAGCTGACGCACCGCCGTGAGCAGGCGAGCGGTCTCCCCGGCACGCGCCAGCCGTGGCACCTGTTCACCGCCCAACGCGCCGAGCAGCAGCCTGCCGACCACCTCGGCATCCAGATCCGGGCGGGCCTCCCGCAGCAGCGCGACGATATGCGCGTCCCAGAATTCGTGGATCTCGGCGGCCCGTGGATGCGGCGGGCCCTGTAGGTAGGCAACCGTCAACTCGATGTTGTCGGTCATCAATCGCACGAAAGCCGCGAAGAAGGCCACCAGCCGCTCCCCGGCTGGCGCCCCCGGCCCCAGCGGTGGCGGCCCGGTCCGGACGGCGTCCATCAGCGCGAATGTGCCCTCGGCGATCAGCTCGTGCAGCAATCCGGCGCGATTGCCGAAACGATGGAAGATCGTGCCCTTGCCGACCCCGGCCGCGGCCGCGACCCGATCCATGGTGAGCGCGTCGGCACCGTGTTCGGCGAGCAGCGCGGCGGTCGCGGCCAATATCGCCTGCCGGTTGCGTGCGGCATCCGCGCGTTCCCTCGGACGTTCGTCGGTCATTCCACTACCTTCATTGACAAGTTGACCGCCGGTCCATATTGTTTCGGAGACATCTGGACCGACAGTCAAGTTATGGAGTTATTGATGCAGGCAATCGTAATGACGGGTGTAGGCGGACCTGAGGTCCTGGTCGCTCAGGACGTTCCGGCACCGCACCCCGGCCCGGGCGAGCTGGTGATCCGCGCCGAGGCGATACCGGTGCTGTTCCCGGAGACCAAACTGCGCTCGGGCGAGTTCCCGATGCCGGTCGAGCCACCGGTGGTCTTCGGCTTCCAGGCGGCCGGTGTGGTGACCGAGGCTGGAGCCGGGGTCGACGCGGCCTTGATCGGCCGACGCGTCGCGGTCGATACCGTCGGCTTCGGCTCCTACGCCGAATTCGTTTCCGCGCCAGCGTCTTCCGCGACCCCGATCCCCGACGGCCTGTCATCGGCCGACGCGGTCGCGGTCCTGATGAACGGTTCGGTGGCACTGCCGCTACTCGAGACGGCGGCGCTCACCGGCACCGAAACCGTGCTGATCGAGGCCGCCGCAACCGGAGTCGGCAGCGCACTCACCCAGCTCGCCAGGGAATTCGGAGCGGCGCGCGTCATCGCAACCGCGGGTGGTCCCGAAAAATGCGCGCGGGCACGGGAATTGGGGGCGGACGAGGTCATCGACCACAATGCGGCGGACTGGCCCGCCCTGCTGTCCGAAATCCTGGGCAGTACAACGCTCGACGTCGTCTTCGATTCGATCGGCGGCACCAGCGCCCTCGCACTGCTCGATACCATGACCCCGCTGCGTGGCCGAATGCTCAGCTACGGCTGGCTTTCCGGCGCTCCTGCCCAGGTCTCGGCCATGGACCTGATCACCCGCGGCCTCACCCTGACCGGTTGCGCCGGACCGAACTGGCTCGCCGAAGTCGCGCGAACCCGCCCCGCGGTCCTGAACCGCGCCGCCACCGGAACGCTCACTCCCCTTGTCGATTCGGTGCTGCCACTCGACCAGGCGGCAAAGGCGCACCAGCTGATCGAGGAGCGCTCCCCCATTGGCAAGATCATCCTGCAGCCCTGACTCCGCGGGCACCTACCGCAGGCACAGATGAATGAAATCATTTGTGGCCCAATGATGTTTCCCGTGAATCCGTGGAATCACCTTGTGCATCGTTGCACTGTGTGCATCCAATCGCGGGCCGTCAGGGCCGCCGAGCGAAGGCGGGTGCGTGTTCGGGCAGTACGCCCCGGGCCACCAGGAACGGGGGGACGGTCCGCAGTACGGGGATTCGACGCAGCACCCGCACCACCAAGGGGGTCCTGGCGGCATTGGCGATATCGATTCGGCCGGATAGCGCGGGGCGAATCGCGAAGGCGTGCAGGAATCGTTGCATGCCCTGGGTGACGGAGGTCGGAATGCTGCGGCGGCGCTGGACCTTGGCCAGGTCGTGGGTTGTCACCGTACCCGAAGCCAATGGTGCGGCAAGGATTCTCGCGGTGGCGACCGCATCCTGGACGGCGAGGTTGATACCTACTCCCCCGGCGGGGGACATCGCGTGGGCGGCGTCGCCGATACAGAGCAGGCCGTCGGTGTACCACTTGTCCAGGCGATCCAACTTCACGTCGAGCAGTTTCACATCGTCCCAGTCCCGCAGCGCAGCCACGCGATCGCGCAGCCACGGCGCGGCGTCGGCCATGCTGCGCACGATGTCGGCGACGGGACCGCGGCGGGCCACCGCATCACTGCCCTTGGCGATGAGGGTGGCAACCTGCCAGTAGTCGCCGCGGTCCAACATGACCACGGCGCGTTCGGCGCTGAGCAGCGCGAGCAATCCGGCCGGGTCGACATCGGTGCGTGGCAGGCGGAACCACCACACATCCATCGGCGTCGGCCAGCGGTGCGAGCGGAGACCGGCAGCGGCCCGCAGCACCGAGTCGCGGCCGTCGCAGGCCACCGTGAGATCGGCACGGATCTCACCGGTGTCGCCGTCGCGGGTCCGGTAGGCGACCCCGGCGATCCGGTGACCCTCCCGAATCACCGCTGTCGCCTCGGTATTCATGCGCAGCAGGAAGGTCGGTTCGCGATCGGCCGCCCGCGCCAACAGGTCGAGCAGATCCCACTGCGGCACCATCGCGATGTATTTGTGCTTGCCGGGCAGATGGTCGAGGCTGAACACCGCCTGCACCGAACCGCGGATCGGCAGTTGGATCGTATTCAGTTTGCGCGCGGGGAGTTTCGCGAATTCCTCCGCCAGCCCCAGCTCGTCCAACAGGTCCAGGGTGGTGGGATGTACAGTGTCGCCACGGAAGTCGCGCAGGAAGTCCTTGTGTTTCTCCAGAACGGTCACGTCGACACCGGCGCGGGCGAGTAGGAGTCCGAGCACCATTCCGGCCGGACCGCCGCCGACCACCAGACACGTCGTGCGCTCGGCCACGCGGGCCTCCCTCCGTGCTTGCGCGCCGGACGGACATTCCGCGGGCGCGGATGTATCGGTTCCCTTGGCTCAGCTCCATGGTAGGCCGCGTGGCCGTGCACAGGTCCGGAAATCGGCACCGCGCCAACCGAAACCCGCTGATAACAGCTGGTCAGCGGCGCAGGATGAAGAAGTACGGCTCGCCCATTCCCCGCATATCCATGACCCCGAGCAGCGTATCCGCATCGACACGCCGGAAGTGGTCGATGATCGGCAGGTGGTCGTAGGCCATCGCGGCACTCACCACACCGCGGTACTCGACATCGCGCAAACGCGCTGCGGGCCTGCGGGTTCGGATCGCCGGACCGATTACCGGCAAGAGCTTCCGTACCGCCTCGACCCCCGCGATCGGCACCTTACCGGCAAGGCCGAGGGGTACCCGGCGCGGATCGACGGCGAAGATCTTTCCCGACGCGTCGGCGAACAGCAGCGGATGCACCGATTCCGGATCGTCGAACTGTTTGCCGTACCAGCCCGAGGCGACGAGCACGCCGGCGAACGGATGTCCGGTATCGAACTCCTCGCCCCGCCAGCGCCCCACGGTGACCTCCGCGACTCTGGCCGCGGGCAACCGATCGAACAGCTCCCACGCTTGCTCCGGGGTGCACCGACCACCGAGCAGTTCCGCCAGCTCGACAGCTGACCCCGCGCGTCCTACCTCGGCCATCTCCAACCCTCTCATCGACGGCAACATTGCAAGAGAAACACTATCTGTCTCTCAAAGTCTCGGCGGAGCCGCCACCCGGACCGCATCCCCACCGGGGAAAGCAGCAGGTCTCAGAAGGGTGCGTCGGTCGCGAGCTGCCCGACCTCCGGCAGATAGGGGTCGAGCTCCCCGGATTCGAAGCGCGACATGCCGATGACATGCCAGAACTGTCCGGCGGTATTGCCTTCGAACTTGTAGCGACCATCCGGCGCGAGCGCCGCCCAACCTTCTGACAGACCGAGCAGAATTGCCCGGATCGACGGTGCGACTGCGACATCATCCTGCGGACGCGACCACACGATGATGTTCCCGTCATCGCCACCACTGGCCAGTACCCGGCCGGACGGGTCGAAGCTCAGCGACCAGACCCGGCGCTTATGTCCTTCGAGCGTATGCAAATGACGTCCGGATGCCATATCCCACAGTCGGACAACCAGATCGTCGCCGCCGGTGGCCAAGATGCCGGTGTGCGGGTCGACCGCGGCGGTCCACAGTCGGCCGGTGTGCCTGGTCAGCTGATGCAAGTCGATTCCGGACTCGAGGTCCCAGATCCGGACGGTCGTGTCCCAGGAGACGCTGGCCAGACGATCATGATGGAAGGCGACCGCATACACCCGATCGCGATGACCACGCAGCGCGCGCAGGAACCGGCCCGACCGCACATCCCACAACCGGACGAAGGAATCGTCGCAGCCGGTGGCCATCAGGGTGCCCTCGGCATTGAAGGCGATAGACCGCACCCGCCCGCGATGTTCGGCGCAAACGGCGTGCAGCGCACCGGTCGTGCGCACCCAGATGATCACCGTATCGTCGTCATTGGCGGTGGCCACGAAGTCGCCGGTGGGGTCGAAGGCAATCGCCCAGATCGGTGCGGATTCGACATTGATGTGCCGCTCGTACAGGTCGGTATCGAGATTGAACAGGCTGAGCCGCCCGTCGTTGCCGACCATGCCGATCTGCTGCGGCCGCACTGCGCTGAATACCGCCGATTCGAAGGTGAGCAGGCGATCCTCGCTGCCGATCAGCCTGCGAACCAGCCGACCGGCCACCGGATCCCAGAGCCGCACCACACCGTCGTTGCCGACTCCCGCGAGCAGCGTGCCGTCGGCGTTGAAGGTGACGGTGCGGACCTGGCGGCCGTGACCGGTCAGCGTGTGTTTGCAGGCGCCGGTGACCGGATCCCAGAGACGGGTGGTGAATTGGTCGTCGGTAATGGCCAATTGGGCGCCATCCGGGCGGAAGGCGAACGGCCAGATCGAGCCGGTGTGTGCGGTGAGCCGATGCCGCAGTTCCCCGGTCGTGCTGACGCGCAGGCACACCAGTCCCGCGCTGTCGCCCGAGGCGAGCAGGTCACCGGACGGATCGAAGGCCAGCCAGTAGATGGCGGCACTGTGATCGGTGAGCGCCTGTCGTTCGGCACCGGTGTCGGCGTCCCACAGGCGCAGTCCGCCATCGGTATCCCCGCTCGCCAGGATCGGCAGATGCGGATGGAAGGTCACGGTGTACACCCGCCCGGTGTGACCGGGCAGATCGCGAATCTTGCGGCAGCTCAGCGGATCCCACAGCGCCAAAGTGCCGTCCACACCGCCGACCGCGAGCAGTTCACCGGTCGGATTGAACGCGACCCGGAACACCGAGCCGGACGAACCACTGAATTGGCCGGTCTCCCTGCCGGTTTCGATATCCCACAGCCGTACCGTCCCGTCTCGATAGGAGGCCGCGACCAGCGGTCCGTGAATCGCCAGGCTGTAGATCAGTTCTCGACCGCTCGCAGCGGAGCGGCATTCGTGGCGGAGTTCGCCGCTGGGCAGCGTCCAGAGGCGCAGCACCCCCTCGGCGTCGCCGGTGGCCAGCAGATCACCGGCGGGGCTCAGTACGACGGGCCATGGCCAATTCTTGTGCCCCTGCAGAATTCGGCGCAGTTCACCGGTAGCAGCATCCCAGATGGCGACGGTGCCGTCACCGGATCCGGTGATCAGCACCGTCTCGGTGAAGGCCACCGCGAAGGCTCTGGACCGATGTGTCTGCAGCGTGCGCAGCGGTCTTCCGGTCTCGCTATCGCAGATGAGCACGCCGCCGTCATCACTGCCGATGGCGAGGGTGCCGCCGTCCGGATTGTAGGCGACCGGCTGCGGCAGCCTGCCGTGTCTGGCGTGGAAGCCGTGCCGGACTCCGATTGCGGCCGGGGCGAATTCGGTCTGCGCCGCGACCCCCGGCACCCAGGCCGCGCCGTGCTGATCGGTGCCGCTGGGGCTACCGGTGACATCGATCAGTGCGGCGCGAGTCCAGCGGCTGCCGCTGGCCCGCGATCCGGTCAGATCGGTGTGCACCAGTCGCGCGCGGGTCAGATCGGCCTCGCCGAGATCCGCGCCGACCAGGCTGGCCTCGTCGAGCCGGGCGCCGACCAGCCGCGCACCGTGCAATACGGCGCGCTCCAGGTTGGTGCCGACCAGCCGGGCGCCGGTGAGATCGGCTCCGGTGAGATCGACATCGCGCAGATCCCGGTACGACAGATCCTCCCCCGCCAGGCTCGCACCGCGCAGGTCCGCGGTGGGCGCGGTCCGCAGTCGGGTCGTCACCCGAATGGCATTGGTGCGCGAGACATCGTCGGCCGCCTGGTCCGCGAGCACACCTTCGGCCCATGCGCGCAGTGCCCGGTTATCGGCGAGATCGCAGAGGAAGTCGATCGAAAGTTGCGATAGGGGCGCTTGGGCGAGCTGTGCGGGTGCCGCGATGGCGACCTCGAACTGTTCGGCAATGTGGTTGGCCACCAGCCATTCCATTACCGAGGAATGGATGAAGCCGAACAGGTTGTCCTCGGTGCGCACCAGCAGACTGCCGGAGCCGATGGCATGCGCCGACTGCTGCACCGACATTCGGGTCGACCCGGTCAGTTCGGCCAGACCCGCTGCCACCTCGGTCAATTCGGATAGCCGCAAATACGGTTCGCCGGTCTCCCAGATGCGCAGTGCGAATGCAGTCACCCCCAGCCACAATTCGTGCAGGCGCAGCCCGGGCAGTGCGCCAGCGACGCCCGCGGTCCGATCGGCCTCATAGGTCAGCCAGGATTCGAGGATCTCCCGGTACAGCCCGGCCGGACCCACCGCCTGCTTGGCGCCCGCGGCCGCGCGCAGCCGCCGTTCGTCCAGATCGGCGATGAAGCCGAGCATTCTCGGATTCTGTGCGAGTCCGAGCAGATCTTCGATACCGGTGATCAACCCCATCCTGGCATCCGCGCGACGCACATCGCCGCCGTAGCGGTTGGTCAGGAAGGCGTGGATCTGCACGGGGGCGAAGTCCTCGATGCTGACGATCCGTCGATCCTGGAGCAGACCGACCCTTTCGCCGAGCGCGGTGAGCACCTGGGCGCGGGATTCGAAGTGCTGGGTCCGGCTCGCCACAATGATCTTCGCCTTGCCGACCGCGGCTTGCAGCAGGGTCTCCAGATGGTCGGCGGCGAAGTCGTAGCTGATCCGGGTGACGAGTTCGTCGAAACCGTCGAACAGCAGCACCACGCGGCCCTCGCGCAGCATGTAGTGCAGCGCCTTGAGATCGATCCGATCCTCGCCGTGGTTGGCCAGATGTGCGGCGACCAGACCGTCGACCGAATGGGTCTTATCCAGTGCGCGCAGATCGATGAGGATCGGGATCAGCGCGGGCATGGTTTCGGTGATGCGTCGGGCCAACTCGCGCAGCGCGAAGGTTTTACCGCGGCCGAAATCGCCGAGTATCAGGATGAATCTGCCGTGGTCGGCGGCGACCACCTTCATCAGTTCACCGACCAGATCGTCCCGGATCAGTTGGTCACCGTGTTCCAGGATCCGGAAGCGTTGCGGCACATACAGCTCCGGCGGATAGGTGCGATCGGTACGCAACCGCGCGGCCTGATGGGTGAGATAGTCGTCCAGATCGAGCAGGCCCTGGAATTCGGTGAAGCTGCGCACCCGCAGACCGTGGCTGGCGGCCTCCTCGCGCAGTGAACGCGGCGGCGCCGCACCGCGATAGACGAGTTCGGAACCGTATTCCGGATCGTGGCCGAGGAAGTCCTCCACCACCTGGCGCGTCATATCGCCGACGTGCACACCGATGCGCCACTGGGCGATGACCTCGTCGAACTCCCTGGTGATGAGCAAGTGCGGCGGCTCCACCTCGACGCGACGGATCTTCGCACCGGGATAGCGGGTTTCGCATACCTCGGCGACGCGCTCGAGCAGTCGACCGTGCGGGTCGACCGCCGGGGCCTCGGCGGGCGGTTCGGGTAGTTCGGGCTCGTCCGGACCGAGGAGTTCGGGTTGTTTGGCCGTGGGCAGCGCGGCCGCAGTCTTCAGCCAGTCGAGCTCGAGTTGCCCGGTCGTATCACCCCGCCCGGAAAACCGGGCCAGCCCCGCGGCGGTGAGCTGGATGATCTCATCGCGGCCCGGCGCGGCGGCGGGCAGCACGGGTAACGTGCCGTCGAGCCGGTCCAGATGCGGCCCACCGGGTCCCGGGCCGTGCACCAGCAGATTCAACCGGCTGCCCAGCAGCCGCGACAGCGTGTCGGCATCGCGCAGCAGATCCGGGTCGTGTGCGGGCGTGCCGGCACCGGGCAGCGGATCGTGCCGGATGACGCCGAGGCGCAGCCACCCGTTCTCCTCGAACGGGCGTAGCCGCTCGGCGAACCACGCCGCCTGGGGTTCCCCTATCCGACCGTATTCGTCCTCGGGCAGATGGGTCGCGGCCATGGTCGAATTCAATCCGGCCACCACGACACGCAATTCGGGAATCGGGAACAGTGTCCACGGCTGCCCGACATCGAAGACGAGGTGGTCCAGCCCCTGATACAGCGCGGCGAACATCCGCGCGTACTGCTCCAACTTCGGGAAGTACGGCGGCTGTGGCTTGCGATCGCGGGCCTCACAGCTCAGGAAGTACGCGTGGCAGGCGGGTTTGGACACATCGTGGTTGCCGGGCACCACGATCAGCCGATCCGGACCGAGACCGAGTAGCGTGCGCAGACCGCTCAGAAAGGTCAGCGCCTCGTCGATCTCGCGCGGACGGCCGGATTCGGTCATATCGCCGGAAACCACGATCAGATCCGGTTTGGCCACACCCTGATTCACCAGATGGGTGACATTGGCGTGGATGCGCGCCTGCAGTTCGGCCGCGGTGCTCGGCTCATCCGGGCCGAGTAGGCCGCGACCGAATCGCGGTCCCGCCACATGCAGCACCGAAACGCCGGTGCGCTGCTCGTCGCGCTGTGCGGCACCGGGAAACGCCGGAGCCGTCACCGGTGTGCGGCGGCGCAGCACGGATTCCACAGTGTCCGACCGGGTTTCGGCGGCGAACCGGTCCGGCGCGCGGCCAGGGCCGTCGTGCGGAAAGCCCGGTTCCGACGGCGGCTTCGCCCGCCCCGCGAGCAGATGCCCGACCCGCTCGAGCAGGATTCGGCGCGCCTCATCGGCACTGGACACCCGCACCAGATCGAGGTAGGTGATGGTGGCGAGCAGGCCCTCCAGCGCGCATTCGGCGATGCGCACCGGCATCAGCTTGCCCGGATCGGTTCGGTAGGCCGCCTGCCATTCCATGGTTCCGTAGTACGAACCGAGATAGTTCTCCGACAGCACGACCAGCACCACCGCCGAATCGCGCACGCCGCGATCCATAAAATCGATGAAGTTCGTGCCCGGGACGAAATCCCAGGCCTGGATGAGGGTGGTGTAGCCAGCGCTCTCCAACTGCCAGGCCAACCAGGTGGCCCAACGCTCGTCGGCCGGTGAATAGCTGATAAAGAAGTCCCGCCGCCCGCCCGAAGTCACAGCATCAGTATGCCCCGAGGGGTCGCTACACCAAACGGAAGAAGATCAATGCGAAGCGAGGCGAATCAAGAAGTGCCCCAGCCGATATGCTGCATGATGGGGCGTGTGTCCGAACAGGTCGATTCCGCTGCGGAGAACCCGCCGTCGAGTGCCCTGACGTCCGCATCGCCGCCCAGATGGGGGCTGAGCACGCTGGATCGGGTCCGGCTCGGACTGTTCGCGGCCGGGCTGCTGTGTGTGGCGACCGGATTGCTGCCGCGCGCCGAAGCCGCCGACAATATGCGCCGGATCGGGCCACTGCTGCTGTTCCTGTGCAGTGTGATCATTCTCGCAGAGCTCACCCGACAGGCGAAGGTCTTCGATGTGATCGCCCACCGGCTGGCCATTCTTGGCCGGGGCTACTATCCGGCGCTGTTCCTGCTCTGTGTGCTCTTCGCAGCGGCGACCACCACACTGCTCAATCTCGATACCACGGCCGTCCTGCTCACCCCGGTCATGCTCGCGCTGGCCACACCGGCGCGCATTCCACCGCTGCCGTTGGCGATGACCACACTCTGGCTGGCCAATACGGCGAGTCTGCTGCTGCCGGTCTCCAACCTCACCAATCTCCTCGCCGCCGATCGAGTCGCGTTGCGCGCCACCGATTTCGCGGCGCGGATGTGGGCGCCGCAGTTGGTATCGATCACCGCGACAATGGTGTGCCTATGGATCTGGTACTGGCGGCGCGGACAACGCGAGACCGACCGATACGTACCGCCCGAGCCGATCCGCCCGGCGAACGCCGGTGAGCGCACGCTGCTCTATACGACGGCGGGCGCGTGTCTGCTGTTCATCCTGGCCATACCGTTCGTGGGTGACCGGATCGGTATCGCCGCCACCCTGGCCGCCGCGATCGCGGTGGCGGCCTTCGCGATCCTGGACCGATCCTCGCTGCGCTGGTCGCTGATCCCCTGGCAGCTCCTGGTTTTCGTGGTCGGACTGTTCCTGCTGGTGCCGACGCTGAGCCGATTCGGTCTAGCCGATGCGATGCGCGCGCTGATCGGTGACGACTCCGGCACTGTCGGGGCCTTCCGCGCGGCCGGGGCCGGGGCCGGGTTATCCAATGTCGCCAATAATCTTCCGGCCTACACGGCCGGCGAGGCGGTCATTCCCGAAAGTCATGGCAATCAGTTGCTCGCCCTGTTGATCGGCACGAATATCGGGCCGATTGTGACGCCGTGGGCGTCGCTGGCCACACTGCTGTGCCTGGAGTTCTGCCGGAAGCACGGAGTGCGGGTGCCGATGCTGCGGTTCGTGCTCACCGGGCTCGGGTTGGCAACCGTCGCGACGGCAGGAGCGGTCGCGGCCCTACTCGTGACCGGATAGCCGCACTTCGGGCTCAGCCCGGCAGACCGGTGACGGTGACATCCGCGGCCGCCTTCACCAGCAGCGTCAGGTCCGGGAGCATTTCGGCGCTCGCGGCAATGAAGCTCACCTCACCGGTCGGCAGATCGAGGCGATCATCGAGCGGCGCGCCGTCGAAATCGGTGAGATGCAGACCGGATTCGCGAGCGAGCAGGGTTCCGGCGGGGAGATCCACCAAGCCCGCCCGATAGCCGACAAAACCGTCGATATCGCCGCGCGCGAGCATGACCCAGCACAGTAGCGGCGACCAGAGTTGGATCAGGCGGCGCGAGCCGGATTCCAGGGACAGCCGCAGGGCACGTGCGGCCGCATCCGTGCGGCCCACCGGATACCCCTGCAGCCAGGCCAGCGTCGGCGCGGAGTCGCTGGCCCGATGTGCCGGGCGGTGTATCGGGCCGCCGGGTCCGTTCGCACCGCCGCCGCGCACGGCCGACCAGGTGCGGTCCGATACCGGCTCGTGAATGACGCCGAGTACCGGTATTCCGTTGTGGCACAGTGCGATACCAACGGTACAGACCGGCAGTCCGATGGCGATGTTATTGGTACCGTCCAGCGGGTCGACGACCCAGCACCAGGCATCGTCCACCCCATCGAGACCCGACTCCTCGGCGAGGATGCGGTGCTCGGGAAAGGCCCGACGAATATGGCCGACGATGAGATGTTCGGCGCGTACATCCAGATCGGTAACCAGATCACCGGCCGCATCCTTGATCCGCACGGTCAGCGATCCGGCCAGACCCGCGCGAATCGCCCGCCCCGCCTCGATCGCCGCCTCGACCGCGACCGACCGCGCGAGCGCGAGGATCGCGTCCGGCGGCTCTTCGCGCAATGCCTCGATCCCGACCGAATCGGTCCGATTCACCTGGGGGACAGCCAGATTCATCACGTCGCTCGCTCGCATCGGTCCTCCAGCTGTTCCGGCAGGGTACTCAGATGATCCAGCACGGTCTCGGCGGCCTGCCGGGTTTCGGTTGTGGTGCACGCGGTTCGGTGCACCCAGTGGTCGGCGGTGGCGAGGCCACCGAGCGATCGGTCCGGTCGGCCGGGTCGTGCCTCGCCCAGCACGACGGTGGCCGCCTCGCCCGGTACGTCGGAGACGTGAAATACCCCGTGCGGCAGCGTGTATACCTCGCCCGAGTGGAAATGTTCGGTCGATCGGATGCGGCTGGTGACCAGTTGTGCGGTCGCGCGCACCACATCACCGTCGGCGGCACTGTGGATTTCGAATATCCGGTGCGTCGGCCGATCCGTAGCGCCTGTCACGTCGAGGATCTGGTTGCCGACCCGGCCGTACAGCACCGCGCTCAGCAGATCCCAACTGTGCGCGTGCATCGGCGAGGTCGTCGGCTGGGCGCGCAGCCCCGCGGTCCAGACATGCACGCAGACGCCGCGACCGCCGCCGCGCCAGACGGGAAAACACAGGAATCCCAACGGATGCCGGACGGGGGTGACCTCGACACGACCGCCCAGCACACCGGTCATCAGGTCGTAGGTCCAGCGGCGCACGGTATCGCTGGCGACCGCGCGCCGCTCGCTCGACGCGACGGGCCCCGCCGCGTCGGAGCCGATCAGCGTTAGGAGACGGTCGTAGTCGTTCATTCAGTACGGATTCCTCGGCTGTAGCGCGCGGCGCACGATATCGGCGACATCGCGATCGGTGTAGGTCGCCGGTAACGCCAGTCCGAGCGCATCGAACAGCCCGCGGGTCTGATCGACGGACGGCTCATCGGCCAGCGGCAGCTCCTCGCTGCGGCTGAGCGGCACCTGCCTGGCCTGCTTGAAACTCGCCACCAGTTCCCGGTTGAAGTCCCGGTAGTAGGGCTTGTCCCGTTCGAACATCAGGGCCGGGGTGTTCGGATTGTCCTGGGTGACAATGACGCAACTCGACGACAGGTCCCAGCGGAAGGTCGTCATCACCGTCGACAGACCGACGTCGATGGTCAGGAAGGTGAAGCGCTGCCGGAACCAGCAGGCGGCGAGCACCGTCGCGAAGGACTCCTTGCGGGTGCGTTCGGTGGTCCACAGTTCGCCGGTGCGGTCGGCCTCCGGGACCAGCGACGAGCGGAATTGCGCGTAGGTCTTGCACAGCTGCTCATTGGTCGGGTCGAGGACCTCGACCTGGATCCGCAGCGGACGCTGTTCGCGGCGGGCGTTTTCGACGCATTCGCGCAGTGTGACGGCCCGCAGATAGGTTCCGGTGCCGCCTTTGAACAGCCACTGCTCGGTGCCGCGTCGCGCGAGGGTATGCGCGTGCCCGATCTCCGGACCGTACAGCAGCTGCACCGAATTCGAATCCCGAATCGCCTTGGCCGACAGGTGCCGATCACGCAGCAGCGTGGTGGCCAGCAGACCGAGCACCAGCAGAATGACGGCGTTGATCAGATCCGCATCGAAGAAGCCGATATCGATCAGCGAGATCACACCGAAGATGACCGCGAGAACCAAGGCGACGAGACCGTCGATATTGTTCCGCAGCCAGATCAGCACCCGTGCCATAGGTTTTCGGCCTCCCCTGGGGTTTCTCCCCAGGATAGGTGCACCGGTGCCGACGCAGCGAGCGAACCGTCAAGTCCCGCTGGCGGGCCGGTGCGTCGACACCGCGGCCAGTCGCGCGGTGAGGAGTCGGCGGGCTCGGTCGTAGGGGGCCGATTCGCCGAACAGCAGCGCGTCCTGGGCCGCGGTGCGTGCGATGGCGTCGAGCTCGAAGGCAAGGTCGGCGGGCTCGCTATCGGCGACGATCTCACCGAGGTCGATAGCCTCGGCGACAGTGGTTTCGTAGAGCCGCAACCAGTCTCGCCGCGATGCTGCCACGGCGTCGCGCACCCGGCCGGGGCGGGCATCGAATTCCGCGACAGCGGAGAGGAAGAAGCAGCCACCGCTGAAGTACGGCTTCGCGGCATAGTCCAGCCAGGACTCGGCGAGCGCGTGGACGCGACGGATACCAGCGGGCGCGCGTCGCGCGGGCTTCACCACATGCGCGACGAAGACCTCGACCGCCGCGCGGACGGTGGCGAGCTGGAGTTCCTCCTTCGAGCCGAAGTGCGCGAAGACGCCGCTCTTACTGAGGTCGAGTTCGGTCGCCAGACGCCGCACGGACAAGCTTTCCAGGCCCTCGACCGAGGCGATATCCATGGCGCGGTCGAGGATGACGCGGCGGGATCGCTCACCGCGCTCCAAACGCTTGTCGACCTTGGTCTCGACGGTCATCGGTACCTGCCTTTCGTCCGAGGTCGAGCATAGTCGACGGACGCTTGTCCTGATTGTTTTGAACCGAATCAGCTGGATCATCTAGCTGTTCGACGGTATTGACAGGCAACGGCCGCCAAGTAATAGTACGACTGTCCATTAAGTTTGCCGATCATCGTCACCAACCACGGCGCACCCGACAGACCCCACCGCTATCGGCGAGGCGAATTGCAGTGCCGAGACGCGACCTGCGGACACACCGACCGCTCGAAAATCTAGGACGAGCGTCCACATTGTCAAGGTGAGAGGACAGATCATGCGCGCTATTCAGCAGGAGCACTGGGGTGGGCCCGAAACCATGCGACTCGTGCAGATCGAGCGGCCGAAACCGCTGTACACCGAAGTGCTGGTGAAAGTCATTGCGGCGGGGGTGAATCCGGTCGACTGCTTCAGCCGGCAAGGGCGGGCGTACACCGATGCACGGACGCTGCCCTTCGTCAACGGCTGGGATGTCGCCGGAATCGTCGAGGAGGTCGGCTACGGCGTCACCCGGTTCCGGCCCGGTGACCGGGTGTACGGCATGCCGTGGTTTCCGCGCACGGCGGGCGCCTACGCGGAGTATGTGACCGCACCGTCACACCAATTCGCCCGCATGCCAACGGGTTCGAGCTTCACCGAGGCGGCGGCGCTGCCATTGGCCGCGCTCACGGCCTGGCAGATGCTCGTCGACATCGCGAAAGTCGCTCCCGGACAGCGCGTTCTGGTCTCCGCCGCGGCAGGCGGCGTCGGCCACCTCGCCGTGCAGATCGCGAAATCGTTCGGGGCGTATGTGCTCGGCACCGCACGCTCGGCCAAGCACGACTTCCTCGCCGAACTCGGCGCCGACGAGACCATCGACTACACGACGACCGATATTGCCGCCACGGTCCGCGATGTCGATATCGTGATCCAGATGTACGGCGGCGATCCGGCGCTGCGCATGCTCGAAACCTTGCGTCCCGGTGGCATTCTCGTCAACGGACAGGCGGCATGGACCCCCGGAATGGACGAGCGCGCGGCCGAACTCGGCGTGCGCGCCAGCACCTTCCTGGTGGAACCCGACCGCGCCGACCTCGAATCACTGACCGATCTGGTCGAAAAGAATCAACTGCGCCCGCACGTCGAAACGGTGCTGCCGCTGGAGCAGGCGGCCGAGGCACACCGACTGATCGAACTGGGCCGAACCACAGGGAAGATCGTGCTCGCCGTCGCCGAGTGACCCAGTACACACCATGGCCCCTTGACCTCGAGTGCGGTTGAGGAACCAGGATCGACCCGTGCTCAGGTTCGCCGAATGCGACGCACCATTCGTCGAAGTGCGCTGCCGATCCCGGCACACCCGAATCCGCGAGCCGGTCAGCGTCGAAGGCTCGCGGTTCGCTCCCACTGGGCCGGTACACCCACCAGTGGGAGCGCGGGTGGGCACCCAGCGCGCATGTGTGTCCTGAAACGTCAACAGCCGCACACCATTTCGGTGCGCGGCTGTGCGGGTGACGATCAAGCGGAGACGGCGATCTCCCACTCGTACACGGTGAGCTCCGACGACCCGGTGGTGTGCACCGGGTCGGTGAACGCGATCGCGCGGGCGGCTTCCAGACTTTCGGCGTGGATCACGTAGGCACCGCCGGTGCCATCGGTGAAACGTCCGCTCTCCACCAACTGCCCACCCTCCAACAGTTCGTTGAGGAACTGCCGGTGCGGCTCGATGGCGGCCGGGTCGAAGGTTGGCTTGCGCATCGCCATGACCAGGTACTTGTTGGTCACGCCTGCGGCTCCGAACGCGGCGCCCTGGTCGCCGCGGCGGCGGCGCGCACCTGCGGGGCCACCAGCACGACCTGGCCGAGCACACCGTTGACGAATCCGGGCGAATCGTCGGTGGACAGCTCCTTGGCCAGCTCGACCGCCTCGTCGACGGCGACGACCGGCGGAACATCGTTGGCGTGGAACAACTCCCACACCGCGATGCGCAGAATGGCCCGGTCGACGGCGGGCAGCCGGGACAGCTCCCAATCCTTGAGGTAGGACTCGATGGTGCCGTCCACCCGATCCAGATCGTCGGCGACGCCCTCGACCAGGGTCCGGGTGTAGGCGTGCACCGGGGCGACCGCCTGATCCTGGGTGGCCAGTTCGGCCCGCTCGCTGAGCAGGTCGGCCGCGTCCACATCGCGCGCTTCCGCCTCGAAGAGCAGATCGACCGCCCGGCGGCGGGCCTTGTGGCGCGCGCCGAGCTTCTTGAACGTGGACTTCTTGTCTACGGGCTGTTCCGCCACAGCAGTCATTATCCCTGTTTGCCTGGAGGGGCGATCAGGCGTTGACTCGGCCGAGGTAGCTGCCGTCGCGCGAGTCGATGCGCAGCTTGTCACCGGTGTTGATGAACAGCGGAACCTGCACCTCGGCGCCGGTCTCCAGGGTGGCGGGCTTGGTGCCGCCGGTGGAGCGGTCACCCTGCAGGCCGATATCGGTGTGCTGCACCTCGAGTTCCACGGTGACCGGAAGTTCGACGTAGAGCGGCGCACCCTCGTGGGTGGCGACCTGCACGACCATGTTCTCCAGCAGGAAGCGGGCGCCGGGACCGATGGTGTCCTCGCCGATGGAGATCTGGTCGAAGGTCTCGCCGTCCATGAAGACGTAATCCGTGCCGTCGTGGTACAGGTAGGTCATATCGCGACGGTCGACGGTGGCGGTCTCCACCTTGACACCCGCATTGAAGGTCTTGTCGACGACCTTGCCGGACAGCACGTTCTTCAGCTTGGTCCGCACGAATGCAGGGCCCTTACCCGGCTTGACATGCTGGAATTCGACGATCTGCTGAAGCTGACCGTCGATCTTCAGCACGAGGCCGTTCTTGAAGTCGCTGGTGTCCGCCACTGTTCTCGGATCTCCTAGTTCATGAATGTTCGGGCAACCGGCGTCAGTCGACGACGGTCAGGTCTTTGCTGGTGTTGGTGAGCAGATCCGGGCCCCCCTCGCGCACCACGAGCGTGTCCTCGATCCGGACGCCGCCGCGGCCGGGGAAGTACACACCTGGTTCGACGGTCACCGCCACGCCAGACAGAAGTGTACCGGTTCCGGTTTTGGCGATTCCCGGCGCTTCGTGGATCTGTAGCCCGACACCGTGCCCGAGACCGTGCACGAACAGCTTCCCGTGCCCGGCTTCCTCGATCACCGCGCGTGCCGCCGCATCCACGTCGGTGACCTGCGCGCCGGGCTCGAGCGCCTCTCGTCCGGCCCGCTGCGCCGCCTCGACCAGCGCGTACACCTCGCGATGCCAGTCGGAGGCGGCGCCGAGCACGAAGGTGCGGGTCATATCGGAGTGGTAGCCACCGACCACCGCGCCGAAGTCGATCTTGACGAAGTCACCGGTGGCGAGGACCGCGTCGGTGGGCCGATGATGCGGAATGGCGGAATTCGCGCCGGTCGCCACGATGGTCTCGAAGGCGACCGCGTCGGCGCCGTGTTCGAACATCGCCCACTCCAGATCCCTGGCGACCTGACGTTCGGTGCGGCCGGGGCGCAGGCCGCCGCGTTCCAGCAGGGTCGCCAACCCGGCGTCACCCGCGGCGCAGGCGGCGCGCAACTGCTCGATCTCATAGGCGTCCTTGACCATGCGCAACTGTTCGACCAGCCCCGGCGTGGCCACGAGCTCCAAACCGGTCTTCTGCTCGATGAATCCCCGATGCTGGTCGACGGTGACGACGTGACTTTCGAAGCCGACCCGGCCGAGCTGCCACTCCCCCGCGAGCTCCACGATGCGCCGGGCGGTGGCCCTGGCGATTTCGGCGCGCAGATCCGGCACCTGCTCGGCAACCTGGCTCAGGTAGCGTCCGTCGGTCCCGATCACCGTGCGGTCCTCGGCATTACGCATATCCCACGAGGTCACCACCAGCGTGGCATTGGACCCGGTGAAACCGGTCAGGTACCTGATGTTCACCAGATCGGTGACCAGCAGCGCATCGACCTCGTTTTCCACCAGCAGACTCCGCAGCGCACCACGGCGCGCCGCGTAGTCGGGCCCACGGCCCGCAGGATCAGCAGACATGTGTCAAAACTACCGCCGACACGCCGTGGACTCCGCATAAAACACCGGCATAAACCGTGCCGTACCCGACGTATTCGGCACGATGTCCCGTTCCCGAAGCCGCTCCGACGGCTCCGATTGCTACGTTCGGGCCATGTCGACGACCACGCGGATGCGACGCGGGCTGATTTCCGGCATCGTGGCCACGCTCGTGATCGGCGCACTCGTGTCCTGTGCCTCGTCCGCGCGGACCACACAGACCACCGAGCACGGCACACCCACCGCGATCGACCTGCAGGCGCACCGCGGCGGACGCGGCCTCACCATCGAGGAATCGCTCGACGGCTTCGCCAAGGCGCTGCGGCTCGGCGTGACCACCCTCGAACTCGATATCGTGCTCACCGCCGACAAGACGCCACTCATCTGGCACGACCCGGTGCTGCTCGCGGAGAAATGCACCGACACCGCCCCCGCCTTCCCTGACGATCCGCAATTCCCGTACGTGGGCAAGGTGATCCACGATCTCACCTACGCCCAGACCCAGACCCTGGACTGCGGCAGCCGAACATTGCCGAATTTTCCGCGCCAGCAAGCGGTTCCCGGCAACCGGATCGCCACGCTGCCCCAGCTGTTCGACCTGGTCAGCGCGCACGGCGTGGACGGGGTGCGCTTCAATATCGAAACCAAGGTCGAGGCCGATAAGACCGAACAGTCTGCTACGCCGCAGGAGTTCGTCGACACCATCCTCGGCGCGGTCGCGCAGGCGGGAAAGACCGATGCGGTGGAGATCCAGAGCTTCGACTGGCGCACCCTGCCGCTGGTGCGCAAAGCCGCGCCGTCGGTACCGCTCGTCGCGCTCTATGACGACACCACCTTCGTCGCCGGCTCGCGCTGGCTCGGACCGGTTCGCTACGAGGATCACCCGGGGGATCCGCTCGCCGCGGTGCGGGCTCTCGGTGCGGATATCGTCTCGCCCGGATATTCGGTTCCCTACGGCAAGAAGGCGGGCGAGCCCGGATTCGCCCTCATCGCCGACCGGGGCTATGTCGACAACGCCCACCGCCTCGGTCTGCGGGTGATTCCCTGGACGGTGAACGACAAGGCCACCATCGCGGCCCAGATCGATACCGGCGTCGACGGCGTCATCACCGACTATCCGGATGTCATGCGAGAAGTGCTCCAGCAGAAAGGTCTTCCGCTTCCTGCGGCCTATCGATAGCCACTGCCGAGCGAGTCGATCGATGTTCACATATCGATCGGTTATCCCCAATCCGAAGATCGAGGCTGATTCAGCGGGCGCTGGAGACGAGGCTGGTAGCCATGTCTCCCATCGCATTTGCCGTGTTGGTGGCCTGGTGCGCGGTCCTGACCGCAGTCGATCTCCGGCAGCGCCGACTGCCCAATGCGCTCACCGCGTCCGGCGCCATGATCATCTTCGGATATGCGCTGTTCACAACACAATTCACAGCAGCGGCAGTCGGTGCTGTCCTGCTCGCGGTGCCATATCTCTTGGTGCACTTGATCACACCCGGTGCGCTCGGGGCAGGGGATGTGAAACTCGCCGTGGGACTGGGCGCGGTCGCCGCGATCGGCGGTGCACAAGTGTGGGTCCGGGCGGCCATGGCGGCCCCGGTCCTCACCGCCGCATTCGGACTGGCCGTGCTGGCCCTGCGGCGGATTCGGTCCGGCGACGATCGAGCCGGACCGCAGGCGCTGCCCCATGGCCCTGCCATGTGCCTGGCGACGGTGCTGAGCCTGGCGGCGGCACCTGGCTAGCCGATCCCATGGCGCGGGACGCGCGAGCGTGCCGGTCATCACGCCGGGCCGCGTGCCGGAGCACCCGCGCCGACATGGGAAGATGGACGGCGTGCTGCGCTGGATAACTGCCGGAGAATCCCATGGTCCCGCTCTCGTCACCATCCTCGAGGGGATGGTGGCCGGTGTCGAGGTGACATCGGAGGAGATCTCCGCACAGTTGGCGCGCCGTCGGCTCGGGTACGGGCGCGGCGCCCGGATGAAGTTCGAGGCCGACAAGGTCACCGTGGTCGGCGGGGTGCGCCACGGGCGCACCATGGGCGGCCCGGTGGCCATCGAGATCGCGAACTCCGAATGGCCGAAGTGGACGACGGTGATGTCCGCGGACCCGGTCGACGAGAGCGAACTCGCCGATCTGGCCCGCAACGCGCCGCTGACCCGGCCCCGGCCCGGCCATGCCGACTACTCCGGCATGCTCAAGTACAACTTCGACGACGCCCGCAATGTGTTGGAGCGGGCCAGCGCTCGCGAGACCGCCGCGCGTGTCGCGGCGGGCACCGTCGCCAGGAACTTCCTGCGGCAGGCCTTCGGTGTGGAGGTCGTCTCGCACGTCGTCTCGATCGGTACCGCCGCCAACACCACCGGCGTGGTGCCGACCCCCGCCGACCTGGCCGCGATCGATGAGAGTCCGGTGCGCGCGTTCGACAAGGACGCCGAGGCCGCGATGATCGCCGAAATCGAGGCCGCCAAGAAGGACGGCGACACCCTCGGCGGCGTCGTCGAGGTAGTCGTGGACGGGCTGCCCGTCGGACTCGGGTCCTTCATCAGCGGTGCGGACCGGCTCGATTCGCGACTCGCGGGCGCGCTCATGGGCATTCAGGCGATCAAGGGCGTCGAGGTCGGCGACGGCTTCGAAACCGCGCGCCGGCGCGGTAGCCAGGCCCACGATGAGATGCGGCCGGGACCCGACGGTGTGCTGCGCTCGACCAACCGCGCGGGCGGTCTGGAAGGCGGCATGACCAACGGCGAACCACTACGCGTGCGCGCCGCGATGAAGCCCATCTCGACGGTGCCGCGCGCGCTGTCCACGGTCGATATGACCACCGGCGAGGAGGCCGTCGCCATCCACCAGCGCTCCGACGTCTGTGCGGTGCCCGCCGCGGGTGTGGTCGCCGAGTCCATGGTCGCGCTGGTCGTGGCGCAGGCCGCGTTGGAGAAGTTCGGCGGCGATTCGCTGGTCGAGACCACCGACAACATCACCAGCTACGTCAAGCGCGTCAGCACCCGACCACACGTGCCGCAATGATCGTGCAGTCCGATCCGCGCGCACCGCGCGTGGTGCTGGTCGGACCGCCGGGGGCGGGGAAATCGACGATCGGCCGCAAGCTCGCCAGGGAACTCGGTGTCGAGCTGTACGACACCGATGCCGGGATCGAGCGCGAGACCGGGCGCACTATCCCGGAGATCTTCGCCGAGGACGGCGAGCCCGAATTCCGCAGGATCGAGGAGCGGGTGGTGCGGCGCGCCATCCTCGCCGAACGTGGCGTGGTCTCGCTCGGTGGCGGGGCCGTGCTGTCCAATGACACCAGGGCACTGCTGCGCAATCGCACCGTGGTGTATCTGGAAATCAGTGTGGCCGAAGGACTTCGGCGTACCGGCGCGAGTACTCAGCGGCCGCTGCTCAACGGTGCGGATCCGGGTGCGAAGTACCGCGAGCTGATGCGCAAGCGCAGGCCGCTGTACCGGGAGGTCGCCACGGTGCGGGTGCGTACCGACGGCCGCAGTCCGGGCCGGGTGGTGCGGATGATCATGGCCAAGCTGGGCATGGAATCGGTGCTGCCGCAAGATGCGGAGCCCGATTCGACCGGAACTACGTCGGATACCGCGCAAAATGCCGCGAGCGCATCGACCCAAGCCGCAAAACCCCAGGGCAGCAGCAGGTCACGGGCCCGCCGCGCGACCCGACGTCGTGCGGCTGCGCGGCGCCGGGCCGCCGCACAGGCCGATGCCAACGAACCAACGGCCTCCGAACGGGTCAAGACAACCACCGCGCCGAGCGACCGAACCAAGCCCACCGGCAAAATCTCCAATGGCCCCTCCGGCTCCGAAGGATCCGGTGATGCGCCGACCCCCGGCAGCCGGTCCCGGCGCACCCGGGCCCGCCGCGCCCGCGCGCGAGCGCTCAACCAAACAGCACGCACAGAATCGGAGCCGAGTACCCGTGAGTGAAAGCCCAGCCGAGCCGACTCGCATCGAAGTCCGCACCGCCGACCCGTATCCGGTGATCATCGGCCGTGGCCTGCTCGGCGAACTCGTCGACTCGGTCGCTGGCGCGACCACCGGCGTGCGCACCGTCGCCATCTTCCATCAGCCGCCGCTGGCCGAGACCGCCGAGGTGGTCCGGAAGGCGCTGGCCGACAAGGGGATCGATGCGCACCGCGTCGAGATCCCGGACGCCGAAGCGGGTAAGGATCTGGCCGTCGCGGGCTTCTGCTGGGAGGTGCTCGGCCGCATCGGCCTGACCCGCAACGATGTCGTGGTGAGCCTCGGCGGCGGTGCGGCCACCGATCTGGCCGGATTCGTGGCCGCCACCTGGATGCGCGGGGTGCGGATCGTGCATGTGCCGACCACGCTGCTGGCCATGGTCGACGCGGCCGTCGGCGGTAAGACCGGCATCAATACCGAGGCGGGCAAGAATCTCGTCGGCAGCTTCCACGAACCGGCCGCGGTGCTGGTGGATCTCGCGACCCTGGAGACGGTGCCGCGCAATGAGATCGTCGCGGGTATGGCCGAGATCATCAAGGCCGGTTTCATCGCGGACCCGGTGATCCTGGAGTTGGTGGAGCGCGATCCGGAGGCGGCCCTCGATCCGACCGGTGACGTACTGCCCGAGCTGATCCGCCGCGCGATCCAGGTGAAGGCCGATGTGGTCGCCGCCGATCTCAAGGAAGCCAGTCTGCGCGAGATCCTCAATTACGGCCACACCCTCGGCCACGCCATCGAGCGCCGCGAGCGCTACCGGTGGCGCCACGGCGCGGCCGTCTCGGTCGGTCTGGTCTTCGCCGCCGAACTCGGCCGCCTCGCCGGTCGGCTCGACGATGCGACCGCCGACCGCCACCGCGCCATCCTGGCCAGCGTCGGCCTGCCCACCAGCTACGACGCCGACGCCCTGCCTCAACTCCTGGACGCCATGCAGACCGATAAGAAGACCCGCTCCGGCGTTCTGCGCTTCGTCGTCCTCGACGGCCTCGCCAAACCCGGCCGCCTCGAGGGCCCCGACCCCACCCTGCTCGCGGCCGCCTACTCGGCGATCGCCCGCGAGGACAGCCCCAGCAGCGGCGTCATCCTCCTGTAGTCACAGAGCGAAGGCGACCGCTTGGCCATATCGGCCAGGAGGTCGCCTTCGGTCGAATTCGCGAGCGGGCTATACGGGGTTCGCAGCCGACCCCGGCACCTGCGGTGCGGGCGGGTTCACGGACTTGTTCAGCCGACGGTCGGCAATTATGCGGCCGATGCCGACGCCGATCAGGCCCGGGATGAAGACCAGCAGGACGATGAAGGAAGCGCCCGCGGTCAGCTCGAAGAGCAGGCCGTTATCGCCGAGATCGAACTTGGGCAGCCAGTCCAGCAGCCACGAGACCAGGCCACTGCCGACGCCAGCGGCGACCGCCGTCTTCAGCCACAGGATGGTCAGATCCGAGCCGTGCTCGGGGTCCGGATGGACCTCACGGTCCTTGCGCCCGTCCAGCACGCCCCAGAACACGACAGCCAGCAGCAGCACGACCAGGCACAACGGCCGCATCCAACTGCCCTGGGTCGGCCAGTACACCATCGCGAATCCCAGCACGGCACGCAGGGAGACGACCAGCGCACCGAGCACTATGGCCCGCAACACCCAACCATTCATGGTCAACACCATAGCCTCGACTCGGCCGGATCCAAATGAGAACCGGTTACAGATGTATCGCCGCGGCCATTTCCGTACGCGGCGCG
Organism: Nocardia sp. CA-119907; assembly: GCF_050955995.1. NCBI lineage: Bacteria > Bacillati > Actinomycetota > Actinomycetes > Mycobacteriales > Nocardiaceae > Nocardia > Nocardia sp. CA-119907. Next base: position 3,404,570 of record NZ_CP192091.1, on the reverse strand, counting down.
GGGCGGCCGGTGAACTGCTCGACCTGCCCGTAGGCCTGGTGCAGCAACATCTCCAGCCCACTCACCACGGTATGCCCCGCCCGCGCGACCGCGACGGCCAGCGGGGTCGGCCACGGGTTGTAGATGGCGTCGAGCACCACCGGTGCGGTGGCCACCGCCTCGGCGACCACGGCCGCGGCCTCCGCCGGAATCGTGCTCACCACGGCGCCCGCGTCGGCGCACACCGCGCGCAACGGGCCGGGGTCGAAGGTGATCATGGTGGCGGTCATGCCGAGACGTTCCGCGAGATCGATTGCCCCGCGTGCCCTTCCGGCATCCCGCGCGACGACGGTCACCGCCTTCGCGCCGAGTTCGGACAACGCGAGTAGCGCCGGGCGCGCGGTGCCCCCCGCACCGAGCACCACAGCCTCGGTGAGCTCGCCGACACCACCACTGCGCAACGCGCCGAACACCCCGTCCACATCGGTGCAATCAGCACGCCAGCCGCCGCTGGCCGGTGCCTCTGCCGAAACCGCCGCGCTCGCGCCGGCGTCGATCCGAACCAGCGTATTCGCCGACCCGACCAGCACGGCCCGCTCGGTCCGCTCGCTCGCGTACGCCAGCGCGGCCTCCTTGCCCGGCATGGTCACCGAAAGCCCGACCCATTCGGGACCGAGTCCGTCGACCAAGCCCGGCAGCTCCTCGGCCGAACATTCGATCCGCTCATAGGTCCAGTCGAGACCGAGCGCGCGGTATGCGGCCAGGTGCAGCTCCGGCGAACGCGAATGTGCGATCGGCTGCCCGAGCACCGCCGCCTTGCGCTGGCCGCTCCCTTTACCGTCCACTGTCGAGAATCCCACTCTGCCTGGCCTTTTCGATATTGCGCAGATGTTCGCTGTAGCTCTCGGTGAACAATGTGGTCCCCTGCTTGTCGATGGTCACGAAGTACAGCCAGGTCCCCGGCTCCGGATTCTCCACGGCGCGCAACGCATTCAGTGACGGCGCCGAGATCGGCGTAGCGGGCAGCCCCGGCATGGCGTAGGTGTTCCACGGTGTCCGCTTGGCGCGGTCGGTATCGGTGGTCGCGACCTCGGTGCGATCCAGCGCGTAGTTCACCGTCGAGTCGAACTGCAGCGGCTGGTTGACCTCGAGCCGGTTCACGATCACCCGCGCCACCTTGCCCATATCCTGCGGCAGCGCTTCGCGTTCCACCAGCGAGGCGGCGATCAGGGCCTGATACGGATTCAGCTTCGTTTCGCCGCCCGACTGCAGCAATCCGGTCGACTCGTAACTGCGCGCGCTCGCACTCACCAGTTGCTGCAGGATCTGCTGCGGCGTGCCGCTCGGATCGAAATCCCAGGTACCAGCGGCGATCAGACCCTCGAGCTGCCGGCTGCGGTCGGGCACATCACGCACCCGCTGTTCGGCCCAGCTCGGCACGCCGAGGGCGGCCAGATCCGCGCCCGATCCGGCGGCGTCGAGCTGGTCATAGGCGATGCACTTCTTATTCGGGCCGGTGCCCACGCAGCTGGCATCCGCGATCTTGCGGTAGATGCCGTCCTTGCGTGAGCCGGTATTCACATCCTGCTGATCGTGCAGCTGCCTGCCCTCGGAGACGACCAGATTGCCCACCCGCGAATCCTTGCCGAGCAGCGCCGTCACCGCCTGCGCGGCCGGGCTGTGGCTCGGGATCGCGTAGTACCCGGGCTGCACCGCGTTCATATTCGTATTGCGCACGGCCGCTTGGAAGAATGCCTGGCTGCTCGCGACAACACCCTTCTGCAGCATCGCGTCCGCGATCTGGTTCGAAGTGTCGCCCGGATGCACCTGCACCACCACCAGCGGTCCGGCCGGACCCGCGAAATCCTCTGGCGCGCCGAACATTTTGGCCAGCTTCAGCCCCGCGAAGACCGCGGCGCCGACGAACAGCACCACGAACATCGCGCCGATGAGCCACAGATACCGGCGGCGCTTCTTGCGCTCGGCAGCCTTGCGTGAGGCCGCCCGCGAGCGCCGGCCACGCGACGGCGCGCTGCGCTGACGCTCCGAGCGGCGTTCCTCGCCACGGCTCCCGCCGCGCTGGGTCCGGGGCCGCCCGGACCGCGCGGGACCGCCACCGGCCCGGCCGCCGCCCAACCCGTCACCACGCGAGCGCCGGGGCGGCGCGCCCTCACCACGCTCGGCACTCGAAGCGCGGCCCCGCCGCGGCTCCCCGTGCTCGGCGCGCTGCGGCGCCGCGCGACGCGAACGCTCAGCCGGGAGCGGTTCGTCCGGACCCTCGTCGGTGTAGCGCGGGATGACATTGGTGTCGTCGTCGTAGTCCTCCCAGGCTTGGTCGTTTCGCCGGTAACGCCGATCAGCCTCGCGCTGTCGGAACCGTTCCTCGGCTCGCGTCCATCGATCCGTCATGCACCGTCTCCGGACTCAGACGCCGCTTCGGCCGACCTCAACACCGCACTCCGTTCGTCCAACCATCCCTGCAGGATCGCCACGGCCGCCGCCTGATCGATCACCTGCCGCTGGCCACGCGCGCGAACACCACTGTCCCGCAATGCACGTGCAGCTGACACCGTAGTCAAACGTTCGTCGGAAAGTCGGATAGGCACGGGTGCTATGACTGCGCGCAAACGCTCCGCGAATGCGATCGCCAAACCGGCCGCGGTGCCCTTTTCCCCACGCAATGTCCGAGGCAGGCCGACGATCACCTCGACGGCCTCATACTCCCGCACAATTTCGGCAATTCTGGAAATATCGCTTGCCGGACCGGATGCGCGCCTATCCGGCTTCGCACGCGGCACCGTCTCCACAGGGGTGGCGAGCACGCCGTCCGGGTCGCTGGAGGCGACCCCGATCCGGACGCTGCCGACATCTATGCCGATCCGCCTGCCGCGACCGGGATCGGTCGCGGGCGACGGGCGGTCGGCGCCTGTACGCGAAGCGCCCTCGGGATCAGCCCTATGCGAAGCGCCCTCCCGATCAGCCCTACGCGGAGCGCCCTCCCGATCAGGAGAGCGCGCCTCCGACGAATGATGACTCTCCGAGTCCCCCATCACCCGGCCAGTTCGGCCACCCGGGCACGGATCGCGGCCAAGCCGACTTCGATACCCGCGGGATCCGAACCGGCGCCCTGCGCCATCTCCGGCTTGCCGCCGCCGCGACCCGCGATACTCGGGCCGAAGCTGGCGACCAGATCACCGGCCTTGAAGCCGAGGTCCTGCGCGCTCTTATTGACCGTCACCACGAACGGCACCTTGCCGTCGGCATTGCCGAGCAGCACCACCACCGCCGGGTGGCTGCCGAACCGGCCACGGATATCGGTCGCCAGGGTGCGCAGGTCGCCAGCGGCGACGCCCTCGGGCGCGGCGGCGGCCACCAAGAGCACACTGCCGACCCGTTCGGCCTCGTCCACGAACTTGCCGGCCGAGGCGAGCACCGCGGCGATCTTGGTGCGCTCGAGTTCCTTCTCGGCCACCTTCAGCCGCTCCACGAGCTGCTCGACACGCGCCGGTACCTCCTCCGAGGGCACCTTCAGCGAGGACGCGACACCGGCCAGCAGCGCGCGCTCCTTGGCCAGGTACTGGTAGGAGTCCAGGCCGACGAAGGCCTCCACCCGTCGCTTGCCGGAACCGATGGCGGATTCGCCGAGCACGGTGATCGGGCCGATCTGGGAGGAATGCTGTACGTGCGTACCACCGCACAGCTCCATCGAGAACGGTCCGCCGATCTCGACGACACGCACCTCGTCGCCGTAGTTCTCGCCGAACAGCGCCAGCGCGCCCATCTGCTTGGCCTTGGGCAGATCGGTGACGAAGGTGTTCACCGGGAAGTCGGCGCCCACCGCGTCATTGGAGACGGCCTCGATATCGGCCTTCTGCTGTTCGGAGAGCTGCCCCTGCCAGTTGAAGTCGAAACGCAGATAGCCCGGCTTGTTCATCGAACCGGCCTGCACGGCGTTCGGGCCGAGCACCTGCCGCAGCGCGGCGTGCACCATATGCGTGCCGGAGTGGCCCTGGGTGGCACCGCGCCGCCAGGCCGGATCCGCTTGCGCGAGGACGATATCGCCCTCGGTGATCTGCCCCTGCTCGACAGTGGTCTTGTGCACCCACAGCTTCTTGGCGATCTTCTGCACATCGTTGACGCGCAGCTTGAGCCCCTGGGCGGTAATGGTGCCGCGATCGGCGATCTGACCGCCGGACTCCGCGTAGAGCGGGCTGCGGTCCAGGATGACCTCGACGTCCTGACCGATGGTCGCGGTCGGTACCCGGACGCCGTCGGCGATCAGCGCGAGCACATGCGCCTCGGAGGTCAGCTCGTCGAAGCCGGTGAATTCCGTCGCGCCACGGTCGACCAGTTCCTTGTAGATGGTCAGGTCGGCGTGTCCGTGCTTGCGCGCCTGCGCATCCTCCTTGGCCATCTTCCGCTGCTCGGCCATGAGCGAGCGGAAGCCCTCCTCGTCCACCGACAGTCCCGCCTCGGCCGCCATCTCCAGGGTCAGCTCGATCGGGAAGCCGTAGGTGTCGTGCAGTTTGAAGGCGTCCGAACCCGGAATCGTCTTACCGCCCGCGGCCGCGACCTCGTCGACGGCCTCGGCGAACAACCGGGAGCCGGTGTTGAGTGTTTTGAGGAACGCCGCCTCCTCACCCACCGCGACGTTCTCGATCCGCGCGAAGTCGGTGGCCAGTTCCGGATACGACGGCGACATCAACTCGCTGACGACCTTCATGAACTCGCCGATCACCGGCTTCTCCGCACCCAGCAGCCGGGCCGAGCGCACGATCCGGCGCAACAGGCGGCGCAGCACATAGCCGCGGCCCTCATTACCCGGGTTGACGCCATCGGCGATCAGCATGGCCGAGGTGCGCGCGTGGTCGGCGATGACGCGGAAGCGCCGGTCGTCCTCGTGTTCGACGCCGTAGGACCGGCCGGTCAGCTCTTCGGCCTTATCGATGATCGGGCGCAGCAGATCGGTCTCGTAGACGTTGTCGACGCCCTGCAGCAGCAGCGCGATCCGCTCGACGCCCATGCCGGTATCGATATTCTTCTTGGGCAGCGATCCGATCGGCGGGTGGCCCAGCTTGGGGCTCTGCTCGCCGCGGATGTCCTGCATGAAGACCAGGTTCCAGATCTCCAGGTAGCGATCCTCGTCGGCGACCGGACCGCCGTCCTTGCCGTATTCGGGGCCGCGGTCGTAGTAGATCTCCGAACACGGTCCGCCGGGACCGGGCACGCCCATATCCCAGTAGTTGTCCTTGCCGTCGCGGAACTGGATCCGCTCCTTCGGGATACCCGCGACCCGGTGCCAGATCTCGGCGGCCTCCGGATCGGATTCGTAGGCGGTCACCCAGATCCGCTCGGGATCGAAGCCGTAGCCGCCGTCCTCCTGCGAGTTGGTGATCAACTCCCAGGCGAGGGTGATGGCACCCTCCTTGAAGTAGTCACCGAAGGAGAAGTTGCCCGCCATCTGGAAGAAGGTGTTGTGCCGCGTGGTGACACCGACCTCTTCGATATCGCCGGTGCGGACGCATTTCTGCACACTGGTCGCGCGCGGGAAGGGCGGCGCCTCCTGGCCCAAGAAGTACGGCTTGAACTGAACCATGCCCGCGTTGACGAACAGCAGGGTCGGGTCGGCCAGGATCAGCGAGGCACTGGGCACCTCGGTGTGTCCGGCACGGACGAAATGGTCCAGGAATCGCCGTCGGATCTCGTGGGTCTGCACAGATATCCAGCCTACCGGTGTCCCGCATCCGTTTTTTCAGCGACCGGGGTTGGTGCCGCCACCGTCGACCCGGTCCCGGGGTCGCCGCCGCGCTGATGGCCGGGAATTCGCGGTCAGCGTCCGCGAACGATTCGGCGCAGCTTCTCGACCCGGCGTTGGATATCGCGTTCTACGCCGTGGTCGGTCGGGGTGTAGTAGTCGCGGCCGACGATTTCGTCGGGTGGATACTGCTGGGCCAGTACGCCGTCCGGATCGTCGTGCGGGTATTTGTAGCCCTTGGCATTGCCGAGGGCGGCGGCTCCGGCGTAGTGGCCATCGCGCAGGTGCGGGGGTACCGCACCCGCCTTGCCCGCCGAGATATCGGCGAGGGCGGCGCCGAGGGCGGCCGGGACCGCACCGGATTTCGGGGCGGTGGCCAGGTGGATCGTCGCGTGGGTCAAGGTCAGTTGAGCCTCGGGCATACCGATGAGCTGGACGACGTGCGCGGCCGCGACCGCCGTCTGCAGCGCCATCGGATCGGCCATGCCGATATCCTCGCTGGCCGAGATCACCAGGCGGCGGGCGATGAAGCGGGGGTCCTCCCCCGCACTGAGCATCCGGGCCAGATAGTGCAAGGCCGCATCGACATCCGAGCCGCGAATGGATTTGATGAACGCGCTCACCACGTCGTAGTGCTGATCGCCCGCGCGGTCGTAGCGGACCGCGGCCTTGTCCACGCTGGCTTCGACGAGATCCACGTCGACGGTGCCGTCCAGTGAGGATTCCGCCGACGCCTCCAAGGCGGTCAATGCCCGGCGCGCGTCACCGCCCGCGATCCGCACGATGTGCTCCAGCGCGGCCTCGGTCACCGTGTACGCCCCGTCGTAGCCACGCGGATCCACCAGTGCGCGATCGAGCACGGCCCGGATATCGACCGCGGTGAGCGATTGCAGTTGCAATACCAGCGAGCGCGACAGCAGCGGCGATACCACCGAGAACGACGGATTCTCGGTCGTCGCGCCGACCAGCAGCACGATCCGGTTCTCCACCGCGGCGAGCAGTGCGTCCTGCTGGGTCTTGGAGAAGCGGTGCACCTCATCGATGAACAGCACGGTCTGTTCCCCGACGCTGAGGCGACGGCGGGCCACATCGATGACCGCGCGCACCTCCTTGACCCCCGCCGACAATGCCGACAGCGCTTCGAAGCGGCGGCCGGTGGCCTGCGAGATCAGCGAGGCCAGCGTCGTCTTGCCGGTTCCGGGCGGTCCGTACAGCAACACCGACGCCGCGCCCGAACCCTCGATCAATCGCCGCAGCGGCGATCCGGGCCCGAGCAGATGCTGTTGCCCGACCACCTCGTCCAATGTCGCTGGCCGCATCCGCACCGCGAGCGGCGCACCGGCATCGCGGCGCACGACACTGTCGATGGAGTGCCCCGTCGGCGCATCGTCACCGGGCACGTCGAATAAGCCGTCGCTCACACCCAGCACGTTACCGAGCGGGACCGACACTTCCCCGCAGTGTGGGCGCAGGCGTCGGTGCGGCACCGTCGTCGCCATCCACCGGCGGAGACCGAGCGGTACGGGAACGGTCCCGATTTGCCTGTGGCACATGGATCAGCTGTGATCGACATTCGTGGCCGAAAACGTCGTCGTTCCAGATTCTTTGCCCCTCGGGCCGTTCGCTCGACGCACCCTGCTGAAGGGCGGGGCCGCGGCGACCGCCACCGCGCTGTTGACCACCGCGCCCGCGCGAGCGGAGGGGCCGGTATTCCGCCACGGCGTCGCTTCCGGCGATCCACTGCCGAACGGGGTGATCATCTGGACCCGCGTCACGGTCTCCGATGACGCGACGCCCGGCTCCGGCGTCGGCGCAGCGGCGGCGGTGCGCTGGGAGATCGCCGCCGACGAACGCTTCACCTCCGTCACCGCATCCGGAATCGCCACGGCCACAGCCGAATCCGATCACACGGTCAAGATCGATGTGACCGACCTGCAGCCCGGCAGCGGCTATTTCTACCGCTTCACCGCATTCGGCGTGCACTCCCCGATCGGCCGGACCCGCACCGCCCCGGCCACCTCGACACAGGTCGACCGGCTGCGCTTCGGCGTGGTGTCGTGTTCGAACTGGGAGGCCGGATACTTCGGCGCCTACCGGCGCCTCGCGAACCGCACCGACCTGGACGCGATCGTGCACCTCGGCGACTACATCTACGAATATGGACGCGGCAAATACGGCGGTCGCACCGGCGCGGTTCGCTCGCACGAACCCGCCAACGAGATCGTCACGCTGGCCGACTATCGGATTCGGCACGCGCAGTACAAAACCGATCCTGACCTGCGTGCATTGCATGCGCGAGTGCCGTTCATCTGCACCTGGGACGACCACGAGTTCGCCGATAACGCCTGGTCCGGCGGTGCCAACAACCACGATCCGGCCACCGAGGGCGACTGGCAGTCCCGTCGTGCCGCCTCCGCCCGCGCATATCTCGAATGGATGCCGGTCCGCGCGACCAGCTCGGGTGCCGACGTCCAGATCTATCGGAGACTGCGTTTCGGCGATTTGGCCGAGCTGTCCATGCTCGACCTACGCAGCTATCGCGATCAGGAAGTCAAACCGGGCGCAGGCTGGCGCGAGGTCGACAATCCGGCGCGCACCATTACCGGCAAGGCCCAAATGGATTGGCTCACCAGCGGTTTGGCGTCCGCACCGGCGCAGTGGAAGCTCGTCGGCAATTCGGTGATGATCGCGCCGCTGGTATTCCCGCCGCTGGAACCGGCCACCACCCAGGCCATCACGACCATGATGGGTGTGCCGCAATCCGGGATTCCGGCCAATGGCGACCAGTGGGACGGCTACACCGCGGACCGCCGCACGCTGTTCCAGTCGATCATCGACCAGCAGATCGGCGACGTCGTCTTCCTGACCGGCGATATCCACTCCTCCTGGGCCGCCGACCTGCCCGTCGATCCGGCGAACTATCCGGCCGGACCGACCGTCGGCGCGGAATTCGTCGTCCCGTCGGTCACTTCGTCGAGCCTGGGCGAACTGCTCAAAGCCCCTCCGCGCACGGTCGCGGTGCCGGTCGAGGAATCCGTCAAGGGCGTCAACCGGCATCTGCGGTACGTCGAGATGGAATCGCGCGGGTACGGCGTCCTGGAGGTCACCCCGGCCCAGGCCCAAATGGACTGGTTCTATGTCGCCGATATCGCCGATCCGAATTCCGGTGTCCGCCATGGCGCTTCGTTCGCCGTGCGGTCCGGCGGCCGGGTCGAGCCGCGCCCGGGACCGGTGGCCCAGTAGCGTCTGGCCTCGATCGGCCTGAGCGCGTAATTTCGCGCGAAAGGTCGCCAGATGCACGGACGACCGCTCTTCGCTGCGCCGACCAGGTCGCCGCTCGCCGGGCTCGAGCAGGCCGGGCACGTGCCGAGCCCCCACGAACCGGCGTCAGCGCTTTCGATACGCCCGACACATTTCGGGAGCAGAATTTCTCGCGACAGGTTGTCGATTTCCGTCGAGCTCGCTCGTCGGAACGAATACGACGGCCCGATCGGCGGGTCGCCGGAACCCGAAGGAGCGAGATCATGAGCCAGTACTTGGTGCTGATTTACGAGGACGAGGGCGCATACGCGGGCGCATCGGAGCAGGTCATGGGCGAGGTCTACCAGGCGCACGTGGCCTTCCAGGAGATCGCGGGCGATGCGGTCAAGGGCGGCAACGCACTGCAGCCCACCCCCACCGCCACCTCGATCCGTCAGAACGACAATGGCGATTTCACCGTGACCGACGCGCCGTTCGCCGAGGCCAAGGAGGCCCTCGGCGGCTACTACCTGATCGAGGCCGCCGATCTGGACGCCGCGATCGCACTGGCCAAGCAGGTACCCGCCCGTTTCGGCGGCGTCGAGGTGCGGCCGATCATGACCTTCGACTGATCACCTTCGACTGATCCGATGCCGATCGACACCGATGCGGCCGACCGCGCCGCCGCGGCCGTCGAGCAAGCGCACCGTCGCGAATGGGCCTTCGTGCTCGCCGCGACGGTGCGGCTCGTCCGCGACTTCGATCTCGCCGAGGAATGCGTTCAGGACGCCTATACGCGCGCACTCACCGAGTGGTCCCGACACGGCGTCCCCGCCAAGCCCGGCGCGTGGCTCACCACCGTCGCCCGACGGCGCGGCCTGGATCTGCTGCGCCGCGATTCGACCATGCGACGCACCCTGCCCGAACTGATCACCGACCAGACCGAAGACGACACCGCCGATCTGGCACTCGCCGAACTCGATTCCGCCGCCGCCATCCCCGACGACCGGCTGCGCTTGATCAGCACCTGCTGTCACCCCGCCCTTGCCCGCGAAGCCCAGGTGGCGCTGACCCTGCGCCTCGTCTGCGGCGTCACCACCGCCGAGGTCGCCCGTGCCTTCCTCACCAGCGAATCGACCATGGCGGCCCGAATCACCCGCGCCAAGAAGAAGATCGCGGTGGCGCGCATTCCCTACCGGGTGCCCTCGGTTCGCGAACTTCCCGGCCGGCTCGATGCCATCTGCGCGGTCATCCACCTGCTGTTCACCACCGGTCACACGGCCCCGTCGGGCGATACGCTGGTCCGTCCCGATCTCGTCGAACGAGCACTCCAGGTCGCGCGCATGATGCACACGCTGGTCCCCGACGACCCGTCCGTGACCGGCCTACTCGCCCTGATCCTGCTGACCGACGCGCGGCGTGCCGCTCGGCTGGACGCCGACGGCCGACTCTGCACCCTCGAACACCAGGACCGGTCGCGCTGGGACCGAGCGGCCGTTGCCGAAGGCGTCGCCTTGGTGAAAAGCGCTCTGCCACATACCGATCGATATACCCTGCAGGCCGCCATCGCCGCCGTACACGATGAGTCCCCCTCCTGGGAACAGACCGACTGGCGCGAGATCACCGGCCTCTACGCGCTACTGCTGCGCATCTGGCCCGCACCGGTCGCCCGCCTCAATTACGCTGTGGCCGTGGGCCTTTCCGGTAACCCCGCACGTGGGCTCGCCCTACTCGACGCACTCGCCAGCGAACCGGCCCTGGCCACCTACGGCTACCTGGAGGCCTCCCGCGCCGCCTTCCTCACCCAACTGGGCCGCACCACCGAAGCTGCCCGAGCCTACGAATCAGCCCTGTTCCTGACCGAAAACACGGTAGAACGAGCCTATCTGGAATCCCGCCTCGCCGAACTCAACCCCTGAACCGACGAGCGCGAAACCCTATTCCGCCCAACGCTCTTCGAGCATCGCCGACACATCTTCGGCGAAATCACCGACCGCGTCGTCGCCGGTGCAGCGCGCGTCCTCCGCCAGCGCGGCCCAGCGGTTGATCAGGGCTTCCGAGCGCGGCACGGACAGGCCGTGCTCACGGGCGGAGGCGATGCGGGTGTGGTCCGCGGGCAGGAACCAGTAGGTGGTCAGCCACACCCAGATGAGGCGGGCCTCCAGGATTCGTTCGGCGAGCACGGCGTCATCGGCCAGTGCGGGCCAGACGCCGACGACCTCCGCGCGCCACGCCTCCACCATCTGCTTGGCCCGTTCGCGGGACAGTTCGAAGTCGCAGAGGCAACCGGGGCAGGAGACCAGGGCATAGGCGATATCGAGGGTGGCATCGCGGTAGCCGCCCCATTCGTAGTCCAAGAAGCGCGCGCCCTCCTCATTGAGGATCACGTTGTCGGGACACAGATCGGACGGGCTGAACGCACGGAAGCGACCGGCGGAGAACAGCCGATTGCCCCGGACGATCCGCTCGGCGATCTCGCCGGGCACCTCGATGCCGAGTTCACGCTGCAGCATACCGGGCACCTCGGAGATCGCGGCCTCGGCCTGTTGCGCGATGCCGTCGACCCGATGCACCACATCCACCCGGCGCAGCAGTGCGACGAAATCGGCTTCGCGCCCGACGGTCGCCGCATGCATCCGACCCAGCGCCTGCGCGAATGCCATCAACCCATTGCGCGTCACCGGTTCCGCACCGGATTGCAGCACCTGCGTCATCCGGGAGTTGTCACCGAGATCGCTCAGCACGAGCAGCCGATCCGGAAGGCTGTGCGCGATCAGGTATGCGCCGGGCCGCTGCTCGCGGCTGAGCGCGGTGGTGAACTGATAGGACACGGCCTCGCGCAGGAATGCGGAATCGATGCTGGCGACACCGGGTGCCAGACCACCCGTCGTGCGGTCCGCCGCGGATCCGCGCACCTGCTTGACGATGAGCGTCCGGGGTAGGGAGAAGGCGTTCTCCGAAACGCGCACGCGTAGGACCGTCGTCCTACCACTACCGCTGAGTTCCATCGGATCGCTCAGCTTTACCGGAGCACCCATTCGCTTTGTGAGCAACTGTTGTGCTGCGGACACGACTTCGGCGGCGCGTTCGGCCAATAGTGCGGTCATCGCTACTCAAGCTACTCGCACCGGGTCACTTCTAGCGAGCGGTTACACAACCTTTCCGCGTCGTTCGGCGTGTCTGCGTCAAGGTTGCGGACGGGGCGCTGCTTGCTTGACACCATTGCGGCTGTCCGGTTTTCTCATCGTCAACTGCCGTGCGCCACACCGCAAACCAGTTGCGTCGAAAGGTCTGCAGATAATGGCCGACACCCCGTCGCCCCACCCGAACGAACCAACTGGCTCGCCCGAGCACAGCGGCGGCGCGCCCGAGGACAGCGCTGGCGAACAGTTCGCTGCGCGACCGGGGCAGCACGAAAGTCCGAACCCGCAACCGACGGAACCGAGCACCGAACATAGCAGACACGAGATGGCGGGACCCGCCGGGTACCCACAGTTCGAGGGGCCCGGGCCGGCGCAATACGGCAGTGAACCGGCGCAGTCGCCAACGCCGGTTGGTGCGCCCACGCAATCAGGGCAGCCCAGCTACGGTCCGCCGGGAACCGGCCCCGCACCAGCGCCGGGAACGATGCCGCCAGGTGCAATGCCGACCGGCCCCACACCGACCGGTGGGGCTCCCAGCTTGGACAAGCCCGGCGCAGTACCTCCTGGCGCCGTACCTCCTGTCGCAATGCCACCAGGCGCACCGCAACCCGGCGCAATGCCACCCGGCGCAATGCCACCCGGCGCACCGCAACCCGGCGCAATGCCTCCCGGCGCAACGCAACCCGGCACAATGCCTCCCGGCGCAATGCCACCCGACTTCCACCCCGACGCACCGACCTACGGCTACCAATCCGCCCCCGGCGTCCCGATCAGCCTCGACGTCGGCAATGCACTGAGCTACGGCTGGGAGAAGTTCCGCGCGAATTTCGGTCCCTGGCTGGCGGTCACGGCACTCGGCGTGATCATCTACCTCGCCTTCGTGCTCATCGTCCAGGTGGTCCAACCGAATTCGCTGTTCAGCCTGTTGCTGATCTTCTTGGCGGTGATGGTCGCGATCTGGCTGCTGCAGGCCGCCATGATCCGCGGTGCCCTCTATGAAACCGACGGCAACAAACCGACTTTCGCGTCCTACTTTCATTTCGTGAACGCGGGCAATGTCCTCTTGACAGCCCTACTGGCCTTCGCACTCACCTGGATCGGCGCGGCACTGTGCTTCGTGCCCGGCCTGATCGCTGGGTTCCTGTGCATGTTCGCACTGCATTTCGTCGTCGATCAGGAACAGGGCCCGTTCGCCGCGATCAAGTCCAGCGCCACCCTGGTCATCGGCAATATCGGGCAGGTGCTGCTACTCGCCCTTGCGGTCCTGGTGATCACCTTTGTCGCCACGCTGCTGTGCGGTTTCGGCCTGCTGGTCGCCGGACCGGTGTGCACGATCGCGGTCACCTACGCCTACCGGGCACTCACCGGCGGCACCCTGTCCGCCTCCTAGTCCTGCGGCGCTGGGCGCACCCGCGCCCAGCGCTTGCGGAACCTTGGCCCCGCAACAGAATTGGCGGTCACTTCGAGGACAACGACGGCGTCCACAGCCACGTCTGGAACTGCGCGATCGGCCACTGGCTGCCAGCGCGCGGGCGATGCACGAGCACCCCGGCGTAAGGATGTCCGCCAGGTTCACGGTGAGCGACCGATGCGACGCTGCCCCGGTCGCTCACCGCGGTAAGCCGGAGAACGTAAGACCTACTCCGCTGTGGCCGGGCCCTTCGCCGCGCCGTCCTTCTTCTGCTCCGGCTTGACGTCCAGACCCGCTTCCTTGCGCTGCTGCGCGGTGATCGGTGCGGGTGCGTCGGTCAGCGGATCGACACCGCCGCCGGTCTTCGGGAAGGCGATGACCTCGCGGATCGAATCCATACCGGCCAGCAGCGCGGTGATCCGGTCCCAGCCGAATGCGATACCGCCGTGCGGCGGCGCGCCGTAGGAGAACGCGTCGAGCAGGAAGCCGAACTTCTCCTGGGCCTCCTCGTGCCCGATGCCCATCACCTTGAAGACGCGCTCCTGGACATCGCGGCGATGGATACGGATGCTGCCGCCACCGATCTCATTGCCGTTGCAGACGATGTCGTAGGCATAGGCCAGGGCCGAACCCGGGTCGGTATCGAAGGTGTCGATCGATTCCGGCTTGGGCGAGGTGAACGCGTGGTGTACCGCCGTCCACGCCGAATAGCCAAGTGCCACATCACCACTCGCGGTCGCGTCGGCGGTTGGCTCGAACATCGGCGCATCCACGATCCACACGAACGCCCAGGCGTTCTCATCGATCAGACCGCATTTGCGCGCGATCTCGCCGCGCGCCGCACCGAGCAGCGCACGCTGCGCCTTGGCCGGACCGGCGGCGAAGAACACACAGTCACCGGGCACCGCGCCGACATGTTTGGCCAAGCCCTCGCGCTCGGATTCGCTGAGGTTCTTGGCGACCGGACCGCCGAGCGTGCCGTCCTCCTGCACCAGCACATACGCCAAACCCTTGGCGCCGCGCTGCTTGGCCCACTCCTGCCAGGCGTCGAGCTGACGCCGCGGCTGGCTCGCACCGCCCGGCATGACGACCGCGCCGACGTACTCCGCCTGGAATACCCGGAACGGGGTGTCCTTGAAGTATTCGGCGCATTCGGTGATCTCGACGCCGAAACGCAGGTCCGGCTTATCGGTACCGAAGCGACGCATCGCCTCGGCATAGGTCATATGCGGAATCGGGAAGGGGATCTCGTAGCCGACCAGCCGCCACAGCGCCTCCAGGATCTCCTCGGCGACGAGGATCACATCCTCCTGGCGCACGAAGCTCATCTCGAGGTCGAGCTGCGTGAATTCGGGCTGACGGTCGGCGCGGAAGTCCTCGTCGCGGTAGCAGCGCGCGATCTGGTAGTACCGCTCGACGCCGGCGACCATCAGCAGCTGCTTGAACAGCTGCGGGCTCTGCGGCAGCGCGTAGAAGCTGCCCGGCTGCAGGCGTGCGGGCACCAGGAAGTCGCGGGCGCCCTCGGGAGTCGAGCGCGTCATCGTCGGGGTCTCGACCTCGACGAACTCGTGCTGGGCCAATACCGCGCGGGCGGCGGCGTTGACCTTGGACCGCAGCCGAATGGCCTTACCGGGCGCCTCGCGACGCAGATCGAGGTAGCGGTACTTCAGTCGGGCCTCTTCACCGGGCTGCTCGTCGAGCTGGAACGGCAGCGGTGCGGCCTCGTTGAGTACCTCGAGCTGGGTGACGTTGACCTCGATCGAACCGGTCGGCAACTCCGGGTTCTCATTGCCGTCGGGCCGCCGCTCGACGACACCGGTGACCAGCACGCAATACTCGGCGCGCAGTTTGTGCGCCTGTTCGGCGGGCTCACCCTCGCGGAACACCGCCTGCGCCACACCCGACGCATCGCGCAGATCGATGAAGATCACGCCACCGTGGTCACGACGCCGGGCCACCCAGCCGGTGAGGGTGACGGTCTGACCGGCGTGCTCGCTTCGCAGCGAACCAGCCAAGTGGGTGCGCAGCACAGGATTCCTTTCGACGAATGTGACACCGGAAGGGCGAACCCGGTGCGCGTCCATCGTAGTGAGACACATTCCCCAACTGGAAACCGATATCGCCGCCACCCGTGCGAAGCTGTATAGCGACACGGTTGCGGCGGCCTCTCCCGGGCCGAATCCGAGCATCACGGCTTCCGTGCCCACCGCCGCAGGCGCTGCAAATCCAACTCAGAAAGCGAAGCAGATGACCTTCAACGAAGGCCTCCAGATCGACCCGGATCGCGCTTCCTCCGGTGGTGGACCGGGGATGGGCGGCAAGCTGGCGCTGGGCGGTGGCGCGGGCGGTCTGATCCTGCTGGTGCTGGGCCTGCTGTTGGGCGGCGATCCCGGGTCGCTGCTCGGACAGCTGAACGGCACCGAGAGCAGCACTGTGCAGCCCGGGACCGCTGGCACGCCCGCGCACTGCAAGACCGGAGCGGACGCCAATAGGTACGTCGACTGCCGGGTGGTGGCCACCGCACAGAGCCTCGACGCGGTGTGGGCGGCGCAACTGCCGCAGCAGACCGGTAAGAAGTATTCGAAGCCGAAGCTGGTGCTGTTCTCCGGCGCCGTCTCGACCGGCTGCGGCAATGCGACCAGCGCGGTCGGCCCGTTCTACTGCCCCGCCGACCGGACCGCCTACTTCGACACCAGCTTCTTCCAGGAGCTGGTCGACCGCTTCGGGTCCAGCGGCGGCCCGCTCGCCCAGGAGTACGTGGTGGCGCACGAGATCGGCCACCACATCCAGAACCTGCTCGGCGATATCGGCCGGGCCCAGCGGGATCCGCGCGGACCCGAGTCGGGCGCGGTGCGCACCGAACTCCAGGCCGACTGCTACGCGGGCATCTGGGCCCACTTCGCGGATAAGCAGAACGCCCCCGGCAGCGACCAGCCGTTTCTGAAACCCCTGTCCGACAACGACATCCGCGATGCCCTCTCCGCCGCCTCCGCGGTCGGCGACGACCGGATCCAGCGCGCCGCCCAGGGGCGGGTCAATCCGGAGGCCTGGACCCACGGCTCCTCGGAGCAGCGGCAGAAGTGGTTCCTCACCGGATATAAGACCGGCCAGGTCCAGGCATGCGATACGTACTCGGCGCCAGATCTGACCAATCCGTCGGGCCTGCGCTGATCCAGAGGAATTTTGCGACACCACCGCGCGTGGGCACCGATTCGGGCCCGCGCACTGCGATGATCGAGGGCATCCGGCTCGATCATCCAGAGCAATTGGCCTGTTGCACACCGTAGATGGGGATTTCATGCGAACGAAGTCGGCACTGCTGGTTCTGGTCGTGGCACTCGCCGGTAGCTGGGGCATCGCCTCGGCCCAACCGGCCATCGACGCGCCACCGCCCGCGCCGGTCCAGGCCCCCTTGCCCGCCACCGCGTTGTTGACGCTGACGACCATTCCGAGCGGCTGGTCCGAGCGGGTCGACCTGCGCCCGATGCTGCAGATCTACGCCGATGGCCGCGCCGTCCACCAACCCGACGCCGCCACGCCCACCCGGGCCGCCGACGTCTCACCACAGCGGCTCACCGGCACCATTTCCACCGACGTCCTGACTGCCGCACTGGCGGAAACCAGAGCACTCGCGGCCCTCGATCTCGGCATGCCGAGCGATGACGACCAGGGCTTGCAGATCATCGACCTCATGCCCGCCCCACCCGACCAGGACGTCCATGTGCTCATGTACGCCCCGGAGGCGACCCAGGGCCTGACCACTGACCAGCAGGACAACCGCAAACGCTTCACCGATCTCTACCGCAAGCTCCTCGACGCCTTCAGCCAGGACCACTGAATCCACCAGCTCCGAGCGCCGCGCGCCCCTCCCCACACCAGGGCTGGGGTCGCGGTCTTCGGCCCCGAGATCTATGCGGCCGCACCCCAATGGGGTTTCGGGTTGCGCGGACGCAGCAGACTCGTCGGCGGGTCTCCACACTCGGATTTCGAGTCAGCAGAGAGACCCCATACCGGGTGGAATCCCGACAACGGGGACCCGGAGGGATAGGAACGCCGCAACGACAGCACCCCGGCCGGAAACCGGGCGGGGCACTGTCAGAACCGTTGTGGTGGTTGGGGTTAGAACTGGTCCTGTTCGTAATCCGAGCTGACCAGCTCGTCGGGATGGGTCGCACCGATGACATCGGGGGTGGACTCCCCGAGAGGGCCGGTGAGGTCGTCATTGCCGGTGCGGCTCTGGTAGGGCTCGACGGTGCGTGAGTGCTCGTCGTCGTTGGCACCGCGCTGCCCGGTGGCGCCGGGGCTACCACCCATGAAGGAGTTGCCCGTGCTGGCGGAGCTGGTCGATGTGCCGGTGCCGAACGACGTGCCCGACACACCCGAGACCCGGCTGATGGGCGACACGGTGCTGCCCGGGGTGCCGGTCACCTTCTGTGTCGACGGCGAACCCGATCCACTCGACGATCCGGACCGGCTCCCGATGCCGGTGATGCTCGGCGTGCCCGTGGTGGTGTGTCCGGTGCTGGTCGATGCCGTCGTGGTGGCCGTACTCGGTGAACTGGAGGTGCTCGATCCGTCCAACAGGCTGGCGGCATTGGTCGAGGTGTCCGATGCGATCGACTGCGCCTGCTCCAGGATCGGCTCACCGATGTTCTGCATGACCGCCTGCGCGACCTCCTGCGGGGCGGGCAGACCGCTGGTCCCGAGCAGCTGGTTCACCAGACCGGTCAGTTCGGCCGTCTTCCCGGCCAGGTCACCCCGGGTGGCATTGGCGACCGCGACGGCCGACCCCAGATGTTCGGTCGCCGTCGCGATCAGCGCGGCCTGACCGGGCGGGGTCAGCGCCACCGGCACGAGCGCGGTGGCCTGCGTGGCGAATTCGCTTGCGATCCCGAGCAACTGTGCATTGCCCTGCTGCACCACCGCGGCGGCCCGCTGGGTGAGTTCGGAGATATCGATACCGCGCTGGCTGGTGTCCTGCCCCTGGGTCTGTGCCGTCTTGCTCGCGGCCTGCGCCTCGCGCGAGGACTGGCCCTCCCACAGCTGCTCGACGGTCTGCAGACCACCCTTGCCCACGCTCACGGCCGCGTCGATGATCTTCGAGGACTGACTGAGAATCGCGGTCGGGTCGAACGCGCCGATAACGCCGGTGCCGAAGCTGCTGAGCAGTTGGAGAATCGGCTGGAACAAGGTGTCGATGCCGGGAATCCCGGGAATCGATAGCCCCTGCATCAGCGCCGCGACCGGATCGGTAGGAATGTCGGTGGCCGCCGCGCTCGCCGCCGCTCCCTGGGTGCTCGCCCCGCCGAGCGCGCTGCTCACCGCGCTCTGCGCCTGCTGCGCCACGCTCTGCGCCGCTTGGACCACCGGCGCCGCCGCATGGCTGATCGCGGTATGCGCATCGGTGAGTGCCTGCGATACGTCCGGCGGCACCGCGCCGGACAAGATCGCGCTGGCATCCGGCGTCGCATTGCCGTTCAGTCCCGACAATCCTGCTGGCATGGTGCCCAGCTGCGGCGAGTCCTCGGTGATCTTGCGTGCGAGCACGAATTCGGGCGCCTCGATCGGCGGCAGATCCGCGGGCAACTGCGGCAGCGACAGATCGCTCAACCCCTGCCCCACATTCTGCAGTGCATCGACCGCGGTGTTCTGTGTCGCGATCACGGCCTCTTCGATCGCCACGCTCTGGCCGTCGGGTGCGATCACGCCGGTATCCATCGGCTTCATGCCCCGCCTCCGACCTGGTTCGCAATCGCGTTCAATACGCCGGCGTTGCTGGAATCGGTGGTATCGAACGCACCGGCCGCGGTGAACGCCGACTTCGACAGCTTGTCGTACTTGGCCGAGAGATCGTTGATGTCCTTGGCCTGCAATACCTGCGCCGCGGCGAAGGCCAACAGATAGTCGGCGCCGATCAAACCGAATACCGGCGTGAGCGCGGCGACGTTCTGCACCGCGTCGAAATTGCCCGCCCCCGCGATCTCGCTGGCCACCCCGGCGTTCGTGGTAGCGAAGGCTCGAACCGCATCGGTCTCCACCGAGAGATCAGCCATCGAGTTGCACCCCCCATATCCTTTTGAACTGCAGTTCAGTACTCATAGCGTCGATCAACGTCACTCCCTGCCCGGACCGGCAGCTGAGCCGTGATCGGGCCCCTGCGCAGCCGCGAGTTGATACCAGCGCCGCTGCGGTTGCGCCCAATATAGCGGACCCCAACGGCATCTTTCGAGCCCAACGCGGCCACCGGAAAGGAACTGGAACGTGTTGCAAATTAGAACAAGTTCTATATTCTCGATCACATGAAGGTCGCAGTGACCGGCGCAGCCGGGTACCTTGGCACGAATCTGCTCAGCCTGCTGGTCGAACGAGGACATGAGGTCACGGCAATCGATCGCATCGTTCCGGAGCAGCGGACGGACCCGAACGTCACCTGGGTCAGCGGCAATGTGCTCGATCCCGAATCCATGCGCACCGTCCTCGCGGGCGCGGAGATCGTCTACCACCTGGTCGCGGTGATCACCCTGGCCGAGCAGCACGACCTGGCCTGGAAGGTCAATACCGAGGGTGTGCGCGTCGTCGCCGAGGCCGCACTCGACCTCGGCGTGCGCCGGATGGTGCACGCCAGCTCCATCCACGCCTTCAACCAGTACACCTGCGGCGGCCGCATCGACGAGTCCTCGGTGCGCTCCACCGATCCGAGCCTGCCCGTGTACGACCGGTCCAAGTGGGCGGGCGAGGTCGAGTTGCGCAAGGTCATCGACAAGGGCCTCGACGCGGTCATCTGCAATCCCACCGGCGTGTTCGGCCCGCTCGACTACAGCACCCCGCTGTCCAGGATCAACCGCACGCTCAAGGACGCGGCCCGCGGCCGGGTGCCCGCGATGATCGGCGGCGGCTTCGATCTGGTCGACGTGCGCGATGTCGCCAAGGGCCTGATCCTGGCCGGGGAGCGCGGCAAGACCGGCGAGAACTACCTGCTCGGCGGCTCGATGATCTCCATGCTCGACCTGTGCCGCACGGCGGCGGCCTGCGGCGGCAAGAAGGGGCCGAAGTTCTCGATCTCCCCCAAGGTCGTCCACGGCCTGATCCCGGCACTCGAGCCGATCGGCAAACTCTTCAAGACCGATATCGTCTCGAAGGCCGCGCTCGGCGCGCTGGTCTCGGCCCCGGTCGTCGATCACGGCAAGGCCGAACGCGAAATCGGCTATCAGCCACGGCCCATCGAGGAGACCGTGCGTGATCTGGTCACCTTCTTCACCGACCCGCAGCAGCTCACCGAGTCCAACACCCGACAGATCGCTTGACACTGTTTAGAACACATGTTCGACTGAGAGGGTGCGGTGGCAAAGCCAAACCCTGGATGCCGACGACGGCGCCCTGCCCGGCCTAGGCCGGGCGGGTTTCGTGCGCACCGTACAGACCCCCGAATTCGAGGGCATCACGTTCCACGAGGTGCTGTGCAAGAGCGCGTTGAACAAAATGCCCGAGGCGTCGAACCTGCCGTTCCATTGGACGATCAATCCGATGCGCGGTTGTTCGCATGCCTGCCGTTACTGTTTCGCGCGCCCCACCCACGAGTATCTCGATCTGGACGCCGGCCGGGATTTCGATTCGCAGATCGTGGTGAAGACCAATATCGCCGCGGTACTGCGCAAGGAACTCGGCCGCCGCTCCTGGCATCGGGAACCAGTCGCACTCGGCACCAATACCGATCCGTATCAACGTGCCGAGGGTCGATATCGGTTGATGCCCGGCATCATTCGCGCACTGACCGATTCCGGGACGCCATTCTCCATCCTCACCAAGGGCACTCTGCTGCGCCGGGATCTACCACTGCTCACCGCGGCGGCCGAGCAGGTCCGGGTGAGCATCGCGGTCTCCATCGCGATCCTCGACATCGATCTGCACCACAGCCTCGAGTCGGGCACCCCGGCTCCGAAGGCACGGCTGGAGATGGTGCGAGCGCTCGCCGATGCCGGGTTCGAGGTAAATGTCATGGTCGCGCCGGTGATTCCGTATCTCACCGACAGCCGCGCTCATCTGGACGCGCTGTTCGGCGCGATCGCCGAGGCCGGGGCGGTTTCGGTGGTCGCGTTCCCGATGCACCTGCGCGGCGCCACCCGCGGCTGGTTTCTGAGCTGGCTGGCCGAGCACCATCCCGCGCTGCTGCGCCGCTATCGCCAGCTTTATGGCCGGGGCGCCTATGTGACACCGGAGTACGGCTCCTGGCTACGCGAGCGGGTGCAGCCGCTGCTACAACAGCACGGCCTCATCCGCGAACACACCCCGGAACCCGAGACCCAGGCCACGGCACCGGTTCCGAACGACACGCAGCTGGCGCTCTTCGCGTAAAGCATTTCACAAGCAAATCCCGCACACGGCGGAGTAGGTTGGCCAATGGCACCTCCCATCGGACGAGGAAGTGAAGCAGGCACATGTCCCCACATCATCGGATCGGCGCGGACCAAAATGATGTCGGCACAGCGAAATTGGAAAAGGTTGTAATTCGGTTCGCCGGGGACTCCGGCGACGGAATGCAGCTCACTGGTGACCGCTTCACACACGAGGCGGCCGCATTCGGCAACGACCTGGCCACCCAGCCCAACTTTCCGGCCGAAATCCGGGCGCCGCAGGGCACGCTACCCGGCGTCTCGTCCTTCCAGATCCAGATCGCCGACTACGACATCCTCACCGCTGGTGACCAGCCCGATGTGCTGGTGGTAATGAACCCGGCCGCGCTGAAGTCGAATCTGGAGGACCTGCCGCGCGGCGCCACCGTCATCGTGAACACCGACGAATTCACCAAGCGCAATCTCGGCAAGGTCGGCTACGCGACGGATCCGCTCGACGATGACACGCTGAGCGATTTCGTGGTGCACCGCGTCCCGATGACCTCACTCACCCTCGCCGCGACCGAACCGACCGGTGTCGGCAAAAAGGACGGCCAGCGCGCCAAGAATATGTTCGCGCTCGGCCTGCTGTCCTGGATGTACGGCCGCCCGATCGGTGGCACCGAGCGCTTCCTGCGCGAGAAGTTCGCCGCGAAGCCCGATATCGCCGAGGCGAATCTGCTGGCCTTCCGCGCGGGCTGGAACTATGGCGAGACCACCGAAAGCTTCGCCACCACCTTCGAGGTATCCCCGGCCAAGCTGCCGCCGGGCACCTACCGCCAGATCACCGGCAATACCGCGCTCGCCTACGGCCTCGTCACCGCAGGTCAGCTGTCCGGATTGCCGGTCTTTCTCGGCACCTATCCGATCACGCCCGCCTCCGACATCCTGCACGAGTTGAGCAAGCACAAGAACTTCGACGTCACCACCTTCCAGGCCGAGGACGAGATCGCGGGTATCGGCGCGGCGCTGGGTGCTTCGCTCGGCGGCGCGCTGGGGGTCACCAGCACCTCCGGTCCCGGACTCGCACTCAAGAGCGAGACGATCGGACTCGCGGTGATGACGGAACTGCCGCTGCTGATCGTCGATGTACAGCGCGGCGGTCCGTCCACCGGACTGCCGACCAAGACCGAACAGGCCGATCTGCTGCAAGCGCTGTATGGACGCAATGGGGAGTCGCCGGTCGCGGTGCTCGCGCCACGTTCCCCCGCCGACTGCTTCGCCGCCGCGGTGGAGGCGGCCCGCATCGCACTCACCTATCGCACACCGGTGCTGTTGCTCTCGGACGGCTCGATCGCCAATGGTTCTGAGCCATGGTCGATTCCGCGGGTCAGCGACTTGGCACCGATCGATCCGCGCTTCGAGCCGCACGCCGAGGAAGGGACGTCGTTCCAGCCCTATGCCCGTGATCCGGAGACGCTCGCCAGGCCGCTCGCGGTGCCGGGCACCGCGGGCCGCGCGCATCGGATCGGTGGACTGGAGAAGGCCGACGGCAGCGGCAATATCTCCTATGAGCCCGCCAACCACGAGCTGATGGTGCGCCTACGGCAGGCCAAGATCGATGGCATCGCCGTTCCCGAGCTCGAGGTCGACGATCCGGATGGGCGTGCCGAACTGCTGCTGATCGGCTGGGGCAGCTCCTACGGACCGATCGGCGAGGCCTGTCGCCGCGCCCGCCGCCGCGGCGTCCCGGTCGCCCAGGCGCACCTGCGATATCTGAATCCATTGCCCGCCAACCTCGGTGACGTACTGCGCCGCTATCGCACGGTGGTGGCGCCGGAGATGAACGGCGGCCAGCTGGCCATGCTGCTGCGGGCGAAGTACCTGGTGGATGTGCAGCCGTGGACGAAGATCGCGGGTACGGCGTTCTCCGCGCAGGAACTCGTCGGGGTGATCGATGCCGCACTGGACGGGTCGATCGAGGAGATGGAAAACGATAAGGCCTTCGCGGCGCGGGCGCGGGCCACGTACTCGACTGGGGGTAACTGATGACCATCGTCGAAACCTCGCTCATCGGAACCGATCTCGGTCTCACCGGGGTCTCCGGTGTCCCCGCGGCCGACGGGCCACAAAAGGTCAAGGACTTCACCTCCGATCAGGAGGTGCGCTGGTGCCCCGGCTGCGGCGACTATGTGATCCTGGCGACCGTGCGCGGCTTCCTCGCCGAACTCGGATTGCGCAGGGAGAACCTGATGTTCGTCTCCGGGATCGGCTGCTCGAGCCGGTTCCCGTATTACCTCGAGGCCTACGGTATCCACTCCATCCACGGCCGGGCGCCCGCCATCGCGACCGGGCTCGCGGTGACCCGGCCGGATCTGTCGGTGTGGGTGGTGACCGGTGACGGTGACGCGCTGTCGATCGGCGGCAACCATCTGATCCACGCACTGCGCCGCAATGTGAATATGACGATCCTGCTGTTCAACAATCGGATCTACGGACTCACCAAGGGCCAGTACTCCCCCACCTCGGAACAGGGCAAGATCACCAAGTCGACGCCGATGGGCTCGGTCGACCACCCGTTCAACACCCTGTCGGTCGCGCTCGGCGCCGAGGCCAGCTTCGCCGCCCGCGCACTGGATTCCGATCGCGCCGGCCTCACCGAGGTGCTGCGCGCGGCCGCCGAACACCGCGGCACCGCATTCGTGGAGATCCTGCAGGACTGCCCGATCTTCAACGACGGCTCCTTCGATGTGCTGCGCAAGGGCGACGCCGAATCCCGCCTCATTCCGCTGCACGACGGCCAACCGATCCGCTTCGGCGCCGACGGTGAATTCGCCGTGGTCCGAGACGGTTTCGGGCTCGCGGTGGCCCGCGCCGACGAGGTCGAGGAGTCCGACATCATCGTGCACGACGCCTACGCCGACAATCCGGAGTACGCCTACGCCCTCTCGCGTCTGTCCGACCAGGATCTCGGCCATGTGGTGACCGGCATCTTCCGCAATGTCACCAGGCCCACCTACGACGATGCGGTCCGCACCCAGACCACAGCGGCGCGGGAACGCAAACCGGTACAGGCGGATTCGCTGCAAACCCTGCTCAATGGTCCGGAAACCTGGACCGTCGACTAGCGGGGACTAGTTCGGCAGTCCCAGCCGATCCGCGAGCGCGCCGAGGGTTCGATGGAATGCGGCGCGCTCGACGGCGCTGAGATCCGCGGTCGTCTCGGCGTCGATCGCATGTGCCGCTTCGAGGCATTTGCGCAGTAGCGCGCGTCCGTGGGAGGTCAGACTCAGGATCTGACGGCGGCGATCCTCCGGATCGCGCAGTCGATCGATGGCGCCCAGGGATTCCAAGTGGTCGGCCAGAGTGACGACCAGGCTCGGCGCGACGCGCAAGATCTGCGCCATCTCCATCTGCGACGCGGGACCGTTGGCCGCGAGGACATTCAGCATTCCGGCATGTTTCGGCTTGAGACCGAGATCCGCCACGCGGGTACTGAAGCGGTCCGTCAGGAACGCGCCGAGCAGCCCGAGCCGGAAGGTGACGGTCTCCGGCAGATTTTCCGCCTTGACGTTCTTCATGCGCCGCATAATACTGATCCAGAACCATTCAGACTATGAACGATTCTTGGAGTGAAAGATGCAGACCGAGAAGCTCACCAAGTCCGCGATCATCGTCAACGCAATCGGTGCGGGTGTCGCCATGGCATTCAGCACCGCGGCTCTCATCGACCCCACCCTCGTCGTAACCGGCGGCGCGGACTCCCCCGGCGTCGATATGTACGCCCAGGCCTATGCCGCCCGTGCCATCCCACTCGGCGCCGCCCTACTGTTCAGCCTGACCAGCCGCCACAAGCGCGGTCTGCTACCACTGCTGATCGTTTCCGGAGCGGTCCAACTCGGCGATGTCGCCATAGGCGCCGCTCAGGGGGTTCCGGGCATGATGGTCGGCGGCACCGTGCTCGCGTTCATTCATTTGGCAACTGCCGGCCAGTTGGCCCTCGGCAGAAATCGCGGCGCCGCAGCCACCGCCTGAGCCGTGAGACGGCGCAGACACGCGCACAGGACGAGATACGCGATCGACTCGTCAGTAAAAGCTCAACCGTGCAGCTTCTGGAACACCCCCGCGGCCGAAGAGCATTCCTAATGAACCGGGGATCCTTACCCGCCACGACACTTCGCAAGTCGGACGATTCGGGCCGAGCCGGGACGCCGCCTACGTGGCAGCCAGGTCGGAGCTGTGAGCGATCGTCCGGACCAGGTGTCGACGATCAGGCGCGCTTGGCGAACCCCAGGTCGATGACCGCATCGCGTTCTTGTTCGAGTTCGGCGACGCTGGCCTCGATGCGGGTGCGGGAGAAGTCGTCGATATCGAGGCCCTGGACGACCGAGTATGCGCCGTCAGCGCAGGTGACGGGGAATGAGGTGATGAGGCCTTCGGGGATGCCGTAGGAGCCGTCGGAAGGGATGGCCATGGAGGTCCAGTCGTCTGCGCGGGTGCCGAGCGACCAGTCGTGGATGTGGTCGATGGCGGCGCTGGCCGCGCTGGCGGCCGAGGATGCGCCACGGGCCCGGATAATGGCGGTACCGCGCTGTTGGACGGTGGGGATGAAGTACTCGCTCAGCCAGCTCTCGTCGACCATGTCGAGGGCAGGGCGGCCGGCGATGGTGGCCTGAGTGATATCCGGGTACTGAGTCGCGGAGTGGTTACCCCAGATGGTGACGCGGGCGATATCGGCGGTAGGCGTGCCGGTCTTCTTGGCGAGTTGGGCGATGGCGCGATTGTGGTCGAGCCGCGTCATGGCGGTGAAGCGTTCGGCGGGCACATCGGGGGCATTGCTCATCGCGATGAAAGCGTTGGTATTGGCCGGATTTCCGACCACGAGTACCTTGACGTCGTCGGCGGCGCTGGCGTTGATGGCCTGCCCCTGCTCGGTGAAGATCGGGCCGTTGGCGGCCAGCAGATCCGAGCGCTCCATCCCCGCGGTGCGCGGCCGCGCGCCGACCAGCAGCGCGACATTCGCCCCGGCGAACCCGACCCACGGGTCGTCACTGATATCGATCGACTCCAGCAGCGGGAAGGCGCCGTCCTCGAGTTCCATCGCCACACCCTCCAGCGATGCGACCGCGGCCGGGATCTCGAGCAGGCGCAGCCGCACCGGTGTATCGGACCCGAGCATGGCCCCGGACGCGATCCGGAACAGCAGACCGTAGGCGATCTGCCCCGCACCCCCGGTCACGGCGACGGTCACGGGCGCGGTCCGAGCGGCGGTGCTCACGACGAACTCCTTGCGATAGGCGGACACTCGATCCCCACCCTAACGACTCTCACCACCCCCGAACCGCAGTGGTGAGCTACACGACAATCACCCCGGCAAACACATTTACCCCGCTCCCGCGACCAAGAAGCGCGAGTTGACCAGCCCCCGGCGCGACCGTTGCGCGGCACCCAACCGCCCACCAAGGATCCGCGCCCGTGCGGGTTCAAGGGGTATGCGGCACGTCTGATCAGGAATGCTGATGATGGTTTGTGCGCCCCGCTCTGTGGGTGAGTTGTGGGGCACCTGCCGGTGCGCAATGTCGCACCACAAGCGGATTCACATGTCGCGCAGCTCGCCTCTCGCCCGCGGATCCCGCGTGGACCGCCGCCACTGCGCGCACGTCCGCTACGGAGAGGGGCTGTCCGCCAGCGACACTCGACCCACCCGCCAACTCAACCCGCGCACAACGCCCATCAACGCATCCTGCCAACCTCGGCCACGCGCGAAATCCGCTGCGCGCGAGTTCAGCACAATCCCGCGACTTCCTGATCGGTCAGCACGATCGGCGAAACATAATCCTTCGCCCTCGCAAGCCGCACAGCGCGGTACAGCGGACGCTCCTCCAGACCCGCGTCGCGAGCTTCGGCGCGCAGCTGGTGGACGAGCATGGTCGAAACCGCAACGGCCGCGGCGAGTTCACTGGCGGACAGGGCGTCGGCGAGTTTGCGGAGGCCGAGCAGATGTAATTCACGACCGCTGCCCGCATCGGTGTACATCGCCAGCGGAACGACCTGGGATTCGGCGCCGGCGGTGACTCGCAGAACAATTCGGCTCAAACGGGCCGGGTAGACAAGGACCTCCACGCCGTTCGCGGCGGCCAAGTCGACCCGGCGTTCACCGAAGGTGTGTCTGGCGTGAATCGTGGTCCCGGCCAACCACATCCGCCGCCGTCGCAGGGCGATGGCATAGGCAACCGTCGGCACGCCGACGACCACACCGATCGCGATCGCGATCGACCACGGCACCAGCAGCGCCGCGAGCAGCGCGGCACCGACACCCACCCCTACCGCGGCGAGGGCGAGTCGCCGCAGCATGGGTGCGTAGGTTTCGGGTGCGACGAGGTCGAGTCCGACCGTCGGAACCGGTTCGGCTGCGCCGGGATCGATGGGTTCTACGGGCACGGCTGCGCATTCATATGGGTGCGGATGTCGTCTTCCGGCACCGTACTACCCGGCCGGGCGCAGCGCCGCCGCGACAGCGGCGACCGTCTCGTCCAATGGGATCTGGCGCTGCTCACCGGTGGCCATATCCTTCAGGCCGATGGTGTTCTCGGCCAGGTCACGATCGCCGAGGACCAGGGTGAATTTCGCACCGGACTTATCGGCGGCCTTCAAGGAACCCTTGACGCTACGGCCGCCATAGGCCAGGTCGACCCGAATCCCCGCCGCTCGCAACTGCGCCGCCAGCACGACAAGGCGCTGTTTGGCCGCGTCACCCAGCGCCACACCGTAGACCTCGCACCGCGCCGGATCGCCCGCCGATTTGCCCTCGGCCTGCAAGGCCAGAATGGTGCGGTCGACGCCGAGGCCGAAACCGATACCGGACAGCGGCTGTCCACCCAGCTCGGCCATCAGCCCGTCGTAGCGACCGCCGCCGCCGATCCCCGACTGCGCCCCGAGTCCGTCGTGCACGAATTCGAAGGTCGTCTTCGTGTAGTAGTCCAGGCCGCGCACCATGCGCGGATTGACCACATACGGTATGCCGAGCGCGTCCAGATATCCCAGCACCTGCTCGAAGTGCGTCTTCGCCGATTCGGACAGGTGATCGATCATCAACGGCGCGTTCGCCGTCATCTCCCGCACCTCGGGCCGCTTGTCGTCGAGCACGCGCAGCGGATTCAGTTGCGCCCTACGCTTGGTCTCCTCGTCCAGCGGCAGGCCGAACAGGAACTCCTGCAACAGCTCTCGATACTGCGGACGGCAGGTCTCGTCACCGAGCGAGGTGATCTCCAGCCGGAAACCGTCCAGTCCGAGCCCGCGATATCCGGCGTCGGCGATCGCGATCACCTCGGCGTCCAATGCCGGATCGTCGACGCCGATGGCTTCGACGCCGACCTGCTGCAACTGCCGGTACCGACCGGCCTGCGGCCGCTCGTAGCGGAAGAACGGACCCGAGTACACCAGCTTCACCGGCAGTTGGCCCCGGTCGAGTCCGTGTTCGATGACCGCTCGCATAACACCGGCGGTACCCTCCGGCCGCAGCGTGACGCTGCGGTCGCCACGGTCGGCGAAGGTGTACATCTCCTTGGTCACCACATCGGTGGACTCACCGACACCGCGGGCGAACAGCGCGGTGTCCTCGAAGATCGGCAGCTCCACATGCCCGTATCCGGCCAGTCGGGCGGCGCGGATCAAGCCGTCGCGCACCGCGACGAACTCGGCCGAACCGGGTGGCACGTAATCCGGGACCCCCTTCGGGGCGGAGAAGCTGCTGGTCTTGGTCACGATGGTCAAGTTTCCACCACCACCGCCTGTCAAGTCCAACCGGTTAGCCCGCGCGGTAAATGGCCTGCTGAGCAGTCTCAGGAATAGATGGCACAATCCTGTGCCGTACGTAACGGATACGGGAGGAACGTGGTAGTGCCGAGCAACGAACAGCGACGGGCAGCGGCGAAACGCAAGCTGGAGCGCCAGCTGGCCAATCGGGCCGATCGGGCGCGCAAGCGCAAGCGACTCATGATCGCCGGGTCCGTGCTCGGCGTGGTCGTGGTAGCAGCGGCGGCCGTCGGCGTGTACTTCCTGACCAAGAGTGATAACAAACCCGCGGCCATCAGCTGCGACTACCGCAACAGCCAGAAGCCCGCCGATAAGCCGGTCAACAAGCCGCGCACCAGTGGCATCGAGAACACCGGCGATAACGCCAAGCTCAGCGTCAGCATGGAGACCTCCCAGGGCCCCGTCGGCCTGACCCTGGACAACGCCAAGGCGCCCTGCACCGTGAACAGCTTCGCCAGCCTGGCCGGTCAGGGCTACTTCGACAACACCATCTGCCACCGCATGACCGCGGACGAGGGCCTGAAGGTGCTGCAGTGCGGTGACCCGACCGGCACCGGCACGGGCGGTCCCGGCTACCAGTTCGACAATGAGTACCCGACCAATCGGTACAACCCCGCCGACCCGGCGTTGCAAAAGCCGATGGACTACCCTCGCGGCACCCTCGCCATGGCCAACGCGGGACCGGATCCGGTCGACGGCGGTGGCACCAATGGCAGTCAGTTCTTCATCGTCTACGGCGATTCGAAGCTGCCGCCGAACTACACCATCTTCGGCACGGTCGACCCGGACAGCATGGCCACACTGGACAAGATCGCCGCGGGCGGTCAGGACAACTCCAACGGCCAGGGCGACGGCAAGCCGAATCTCCCCGTGACCATCCAGTCGGTTCGCATCGACTAGTGACACGCCCGGTCCGGGCGCTCGCTTCGTTCGGGCCCGCTGCGCAGAATGAGCAGCGGGCCCGAACTGTCATTCACTGGATGAGCCTAGGATAGGCGACCCTAATCGTTCGGTTAGGATGCGCTAAAACCGTAGATACTCCGAAGCTTTCGCCTACCCGCCGGAATTGTGCGATATATGCTGTTAAGCGGCACGCCCACGCGGTTGGTGCCGAGCTTTCTCGGGTAATCTCGAATGAAGGAGAACGCGTAGCGTAGTCATTCCCTGATCGGGCGACCCCCTTGGGAGTGCCACGCGACGAGTCCTCTGGGTGGCCGCGTTTGCAGGCGGGGCACCGACACGACGGATTACAGTTCGGCGTGCCGGCGTCCGTGTCAAGCACCACAACATCCATAGTGATCACTGCAGCATCGGGGAGCAGCCATGTCCGAGGAACTGGACGACATCGGCCGGGAAACCGCGGCCATGATGAGGACTATGTTGCAGCTTGCGACCCTGGTCGCGCTGCGGACCCGGGAGCGTGGTCAGAAAGAAGCCGAAGCCCGCGTCAAGGTCACCGAGGCCCGTATCAAGGAGGCTCGGGAGCTTCAGATCCGTGAGGCCCGAGACGCCAAGGCGAAGGACCCACGCAATCTCGAACTGGCCCGCATGGTCGAGAAATCGGTTCCCGCCCAGGGGATTTCATTGGAGAAGGATCGCTTCTCCGCACAGGCCGAGGCCAGCCGGATGGCCGCGACTGCGTCGGCTCAGTCCAAACCGCTCGTTCGTTACGACTCCCAGGAACGTCGGATGGCAATCGCGGCACATCTCGCTCGCATCGGTATCGCACCGGAGCTAGCGGCGGTGCGGATGCTCATCGAAGTAGGCCAGGGCCAACCGCCCGAAGAAGCGGTTCGCATTCGTGATGAAGCGGCCCGAGCCGCTGCGGCACGGGGCCGGGAACAGGACGCTCGCGGCCTGGAGCGCGTCAGACAGTAAGGCGCACACCGCAAACCAAAACGCCCGCTGAAATCAGCGGGCGTTTCGTCGTTCTCGGGGATCTCACATGCGGAAATCGCCGATGGTCGGATCGCCGAAGAGCCCCTGGGCCGGAGACTTCAGCGGTAGCGGGCTGAGCATGTCCTTGTGGCCGTTGCGCACACTGCAGTACTTGAACGGGCCGCGCGGATCGAACAGCTTGGTCATATGCGGATCGGCGTGGTCGAGGAACCAGATGCTCAATCCGGTGCTCGGCTCCAGTCGGTAGTGCTCCCAGGCGCGCCACAGCGCGTCCAACCGCGCCACCGCCTCGGCATGTTTCCACCACTCCGGGCACCACACCGTTTCACTGATATCGGTGACCTGACGCCGATACACCAGGCTGAGGTAGTTTTCGACGAACTCCACCACATTGGTGTAGATCATGGGCTGTTGCTGCTGCTCGGTCACAGCTCCACCTCGCTACCCCTCGGTTCCGCAGTGCCCGATGGTGCTGTGTCCATGGTTCGCTCCTTCACAGGGGCCGGACCTCCTCGACTTGGCCGTATTCGGGTGGCGGAGCAGCCTTGGTCAGGTTGGGCGAGCCGAACAGGTCGGCGATCTCGGTCTTGCGCCCC
Source organism: Nocardia sp. CA-119907 (assembly GCF_050955995.1). Lineage (NCBI taxonomy): Bacteria > Bacillati > Actinomycetota > Actinomycetes > Mycobacteriales > Nocardiaceae > Nocardia > Nocardia sp. CA-119907. Next base: position 3,372,402 of record NZ_CP192091.1, on the reverse strand, counting down.
GGAAGATGGTGCGAGATCGACTTCTTCACGTCATCAGCGTAGTCGCCCTCCCACCACGGCACGGTGCGCACGAGCACCGCGGGCTGGCCGGAAGTGAAAACGATCGCACGCCCCTGCGGCAAGGTCGCCAATGCGTTCACGGTGAAGGTCTTCGACGAACCCAGTGACCGCGAATAGCTCTTGCCGCCTTTGGATTCCGATACCGAGGAGGAGATCGCGTCGTATTCCCCGATCGCCTCGGACCTGTCTCGCAGGAAGTTCATATCGTCGACACCGGGGCCGAGCACCTTGATATTGGCCGCCGACCACAGCGCGAGCATGCCGTCATCACCCCAGCAGCGCGCACCCTGGGCCCAGGACTGCAACACCGTCATCACCACGATGCCGCGCGAGCCGAAGTGGCTGTACTGCTTGGGCAGATCCTTCCAGCGCACCACATTCGCCGCCTCGTCGAGCACGGCGAGCATCGGAATCGGCAGCCGTCCGCCCGGCGACCGCGAGGCCTTGCGCATGGCCACATCGACCACGGCCTCGGTGAGCGCGCTCACCAGCGGCGCCGCCGAACCGCGGCCCTCCAGCGACAGACTGTAGAGAGTGCCGTTGTTCTCGATGAATTCGAGTTCGTCGAACTGCATGCGGTTATCGCCGGGCAGGATCCACGGATGCACATTCGACAGCTGCAGACACCGGATCATCTTCTTCGCGGTGCCGAAAATGCCGCTCTTGGTGCGTGGATCGGCGTTGTACTGCATCGCGAGGCCCGAGGCCGTGTAGTGCTTGCTCGCATTGCGCAGCAGCTCGATGGGTTCGGCGTCGTTGGGGTTGGTCACCCAATCCCAGACCTGGACGATCGGGCGATTGCCGAGCGCGGCGGCCAGGAACAGCCCGGCCAGCAGATCCTCGGCCTCCGGATCGAAGAATACGTCGCCCTTGGCATCGGAGCCGTTGTCGGCGTCGGCGAAGTGGCCGGCCAGCCGCGCGGCCCGCATCTCGGCGCCGTCGTGGTGGGCGTCCACCCAGTCCAGCGGATCCCAGAACCAGGAGGGCTCCTCCCCCGCGACGCCCTGCGGATCGAAGACGAAGGTGCGACTTCCCTTGGCCTCGCGCACATCTCGGGTCGCGTCGACCACATCGCGCTTATTCGAGGTGGACAGCACCGGGCCGATCGCGGTCAGGATCGCCGGGATCACCCGCGAGGTCGACTTGCCCTGCCGGGGGCCCCAAATGTCCAGGTGCAGGTCCTCATAGGAGCCGTAGAGCATCACCCCGTCGGCGACGCCGATGCCGATCGGTACGCCGGGGCTGTCGTTGTAGCCGAGTCGCACGCCGAGTAGATCGGCCTTGGCCCGGACCCCGGCCTCGGTGAGCGACTTGATGGCGCTGCCGCTGCCCATGACATCGGCCTTGTCGTCGACGGCGAGCCTGCCCACCGCCCGGCGCGCGGCAAGCCTTTTCCGCACCACGAGATAGGCGATGAGCGCCGCGATGACGAGCAGCACGATCACGGTGGAGGCGCGCGGCCAGTGCAACTTGCCCTTGGCGAGATCGGCGACGATCTGGATCGGGTTGATCGGAACGTGCTGCGGGGTGACCGCCATCGCGTTGCCGAGATGCAGTGCGAGCCAGAGGGTTCCGAGCAGCGCGAAACTGGCGTAGATCAGGTAGAGGGTGATATCGGGTCCGACCACGGCCGGATCCTGCACCTTCTTCTTTTTCGCCATGTCTGCCTCCTGTTAGGACCTAGCTATGCGGTTGTCGCTGGTGCGGGTTCAGCGGTACGCGTCTAGCCGCCAGCCCGCTGGTGTGCGTACGACGGTCGCGATCACCGTCGTGGGCGGGAGGGATTCCTTGCGCCCGTTCGGATAGACGACCGTCTGCTCGATCCCGATCTTGAACTGCTCGACGTTCGGATCCGTGCTCGCAGGCGGGCGCTCACCCGACGCGAAGGTGAAGGCATCGATATGCGCCTGTGCCTTGGCCCAGTCCGCCCACTGCAGCGTTGCCTTCGGCGTCTCCACCGCGGTGGGCGTGCTGTCCAGTATGCGGATCAGGCTGGGCCCCAACCATTTCCGCGCACGCGACAGCGAGGCACCCTGGGCCTCGGTGGCGGGCTGCCAGGAGTAGATCTCCTTCAGCGCGGCCACCGCGACGCCATCGGGCGTCACCGGATCGGGTGCGGGCACCTCCTCCAGCAACCGGGTCGTCGACGTGGGTGGATGCGGCGCAGCGGAACCCGCGTCCTTGTCCTTGCTGCCGCACCCTGCACCGAGCATCGCAACGCTCACCACCAGCATCACCACCAGTTTCGCGCATGTGTCATTCAAGGCTAGCCGCCACGGCCGATACTTGGGCGGTCCGCTCACGGCAGACGCTTCGGCGTGTTCGCTTGCCGAGCTGGCGGTTGTCGTCTCCGCCGCGGTCGCGGGTGTCGTCTCCGCCGCGGTCGCGGGTGTCGTCCCCGCCGCGGTCGCGGTTGTCGTCACAGTACCCTCCTCCCGCGGCCATCACCCGGCACCGCAACCTCGGTCACGCCACTGGAATGCCCGGATGCGGCGGGCACGGATTTGATCATTCGTCCATTGCCGGAATAGATTCCGACCTCGGCCGGGCCACGCGGGCCGAACGAACTGAATACCAGATCGCCGGGCTCCAGCTTGCGCATGGGCACCTCGATGCCCGCCTCCCACTGCTGTTCGGCGGTCCGCGGCAGCGTAACCGTGCCCGAGGAGGCCGCGAACACGGCGGCCGAGGTGAGCCCAGGTCCGTCCAGTCCGCCACCGCTCGGTCCCTGCGGACCGCCACCGCCCCAAACGTACGGAGTGCCGAGCCATTGCTGGGCCGCCTGGACGATCTGCCCGCGGCCCGCCCCCTCCTGGGGGGTGAAGCGTCCATTGGAGCCCTGCGCGCGGTACAGCGGTTCCATCGCAAGGATATTCGCGACGTAGGGCTGGGTCTCCGCATAGTGCGCGGACACCAGGTTCGGCATGCCGCCGGAGGCCAGTACCGCACCCTCACCGGCGTTGTAGGCGGCCAGCGTCAGCGCGACGACATCGCCCTGTACCCGGCCCGCGGACTCCCATCCGACGATCTTGCGCGCGATGGCGCACATATAGCGGCCCTGACCCATGATCGCGTCACCGTCGTCCCACACGCTGGCCACACCATTGCCGTCGGCATCGATGACATAGGGCTGACCGTCGTCGGGATCGATACTGGCCGCGGTCCCGGGCAGGAACTGGGCCAGTCCCTGCGCGCCAGCGGGTGAGGACGCGCCGCGCCGGAATCCGGATTCCTGCCTGCCCTGTGCGGCCAGCAGCGAGGGGGTGATCTGCGGGCAGATGGAACCCGCACGGCGGTACCAGATTTCGAGCTCCTGCGGTACCTTGCCCGCCGCCAGCGCGCCGCCCGCCGTGCCGAAGCCACGATTGCAGCGCGGATCGGACGAGAAGGCCCGCGCGCCACCGACATCCGGTGTCGGGGCGCCGTCGAGCCAGGGCAGCGGGTCGATCTGGCGGCCACCGGTGAAGCGCCCGCCCGGGACGATCTCGAAATGCAGGTGCGGACCGCTGGATTGGCCCGCCGACCCGACCTGGGCAATGGGCTGACCGGCGACGACCGTATCGCCGACGTGGACGTGCACACCGCTGTCCCACATATGCCCGTAGACCGCCGAATAGGCGCGGCCGTTGGTATCGACGGAGTCGACGACGATCCAGTTGCCGAAACCGGATGCGGGACCGGCCGCGACGACGCGTCCATCGGATACCGAGTAGATAGTGGTGCCGTCGGTGGCGGCGAGGTCGACGCCCAGGTGCGTGCCGCCGCGCGCGCCGAAGACATCCGACACGGTGAAGGTGCCAACGGCCAATGGCAGGGTCCGGCGGATCGGGCCGATACCGGCGGCCAGCGACGGCGCACCGGTCGCGGTCGGATTGGCCTGCGTGACAGTGGGATTGGTCGGCGTGGCAGACGGACTGCCGGTACGTGCGGCGGAAGTGGTAGCGGCGACTCGGGAATTACCCGGCGCGTAGCCACCCAGCGGCGGCAGCACACTCGACGATCCGAGCACCGAGGAGCCGTCGCACCCGTCGTCCACGGCGGGCATCACGACGACCAGCACCAAGGTCATCAACCCGAGCACACTCGCCAGCGCCAGGTACAGGACGGTCCGCCCGGTCACCGTATCCCCGGCGGCGCCGATCGAACGCAGGACGAATTCAGGTGATTCACCGTTGCCGCCGAGATTCGTTGAGGGTGTCGGCCAGCGTGCGGTTCATCTCCGCCGCGGCGGCCAATTGTTGTTGTAGCAGTGCGACTTTGCGGCGCAACGCGGTCGCGTCGAGGCGCTCCAGACTCGGTCCCTCGGCCGCGCGCACCCAGTTGCGAACCGAATTGGTATGCACGCCGATCTGCTCGGCCACCACCCGACACGCCTCCGATTCGCTGCGCAATTTGCCGGTCAGCGCGATGACCTGTTCGACCGCGGCCTTGCGCACCTCCGGCGATACTCTGCGATAGGACCGGTGCGGCATCATGCGCCCCACCTCACACAGACACCCGGTCTCCATAAGAGTGCGAGCTTTCTCATGCGGCACTCCCACTGGGGGAATCGCCACCGCGCGAAGTGGATTCGGTGAACTCGGAGAAGCGCTGGTTGGTTTCGTGGATACCACTCTCCTTCTCGGACAGGGTGAATTCCATATGGAACGGGATGCCGGGGCGGCGATCCTCACCGATCTTCAGTAGGAATTTGCCGGTACCCGGCGGTGACGGACGTTGCTGGCCGGGTTTGAGCGCCTCACCGGTCAGCGCTTGCGGTGCGGACCATCCGGTCACCATCTCCTCCTCGGCGGATGTGAACGGAACCACGCTGTCCAGGCGCTTGATCTCCTCGCCGGGCAGCGCGCCGAATATCTTGGCGCGCGCGCGTTCGAGGAAGCCGAGCGCCTTCGCGATGGCGGCCTCCGATCCCAGTGCTTGCAGGTCCTTGATGGTGTGGCTGATCATGATCAGCGCGGTGGCGATGGTGCGCTGCAGACGGGTCAGCTCATCGACCCGGTCGACCATGAAGTCACCGAGGCCGAGCACCTGCCACAGCTCGTCCATCACCACTTGGAAATAGCGCTGCGGGCCGAGATTCGCGTCGGCGAGCACATGCGCGGCCTCCACCGAGGCGAATCCGTCGGCCCAGCAGGCCAGCATCACGGCGGCCTTGAGTTTCTTGTCGCCGGTGGGGATGTGCGAGACATCGATGCAGACCGCGACCGCGCTGGTATCGATCGGAACGCTGGTCTGACCGTTGAAGATCGCGCCGAAGGGGCCCTGGGTGAGCGCGCGCAGCGAACGCCGCAGGCCCTTGATGGCGACCTGGTATTCGTTGGGGTCGTCGGCGCCCGCGTCGAGCTGCAATTCCTCACCGCCGCTGACGATCACCTCGAGCAGGTTCTCCATGATGGGCGGCTGGTCCGGGGTGTAGCCACTGCCCGGCCGGTAGAGGATGCGCAGCGCGGTGGCGATCAGGGTCTCCTCGTAGTCGCGCACACGTGCGCCGCGCACGAGTTCCACCAGACCGGCGATGAGTGTGACCTGGCGGGCGCGCAGGTCCTGCAGCACCTGAAGTTGCAGTGCGGGAAACTCGTCCAGCATCGGCACGACCGAACCGAGCACACCCGCGGCGAGCGGGTTGAGCTTGCCGTGGCCGTAGCCGAGGTCGATCACCTGACCGCCGACCAACTCGACCAGCTTGCGGTAGTCGGGTTTCACGTCGGCCAGGATCAGCGGGGTGATTCCCTGCGCAATACCGCCGAGCACGATCCGGCGCACCAGCGAGGACTTACCGAAACCGTTGAGCCCCAGAACGAAAAGGCTCGGCGCGGTGATGAAGCTGCCGCGCAGGAACCAGTTCATCGGGTCGAAGCAGACCGGGGCGCCGGTGTGCAGATGTGAACCGAGCGGGGTGCCGATCAACGGCGCACCGGCGCCGACCGACCACGGCCACAGACCGGCCACCTGGGCGGTGGTGGCCCGGTATTCGACCGGGCGGCCGACGACATTCATCCGGCCGCCACCCGGGCCCAGATAGCCGCGATCGGTGAGTTGGGCCGTGCTGCGGTCGAATCCGTCCTCGAAGACCTGTTCGGCGCGGGCCGCGTAGTTGCGCCGGCGGATGTCGTCGGTGCGGACGCGGAAGGTCGCGAAGGCCGCCCGCAGGCCGCTGCCCTCGCGGCTGATCTGTTCGAGTTTGGCCCGGGTCACATCGTCGAGCAGAGGCGGACCGGACTGTTTGCGCTTATCGGCCCTGGCCTTTGCCCGGCGGGCGGCCTTATCGGTCTGCGGGGTGCCCATCGCACGGTCGGCGGTGTAGTCGACCTTGGCCGCGCGCTGTGCCTCGCGACTCGTCCTGGCTCCGTTGCGATCCGGTCGTGCCACCCGTACCCCCCGTACCGATCGTTGTGGTGCCCCCTCGCGTGCGGGGCGGGCGGTCCTGGCGCCGTCGAGACGGCCACGATCGGCCGAAGTTCGCTCACCGCGGCCGTTTTCGGACCTGCTGCGCCCACGCTCGGATCCGGACTGCGGCCGATCGGCACGGCCACCGTCGGCGGGCCCGGCACCGGAACGCGCCCGACGCTCTGCCGCATCGCGCGACGGTCGCCGCTCCCGATCGGACGTCTGGCCCACCCCGGTCCGCTCGCCGCCGCTCACCCGCGCGGACCGCCGATCCCGGTCGGGCATTTCCTCGATACCCGACCGCTCGATTCGGTCGCCGGTGGGCCGCTGTGCACGTCCCTGCGCGGGGCGGGGCCGACCGTCACCGGTCGGCGGCGCCCACGCATCGTCCTCGGGACGCCCCTTGCCGCGCATAGGCAGCTCGTCCCGTTCGCGTACGGGTGGCTCGTACTCACGTGCCATGGATCGCTCACCCCGCCAAGGCTTTCGGAATTGTCGCGTGTTCCGGCAGGATCACCCCGCAACCGAGCGAGGCCGCGAAGGCCGCCGCCTGATAGCGGTAGCACCGCCGGATCTTCAACCGCGCCTGTGTGGACAGGTCGCGGGTAATGGCTTCGATACGCGGCAGATCGCCGCGCAGGGGCTCGGTAATGGTCACCAGCGCCCCGAAGCGGGTCACACCGTGACCCCGGGCTTGTTCCTCACGGGCCTGCTGGGTGGCGCCCACCCGCAGGGTCGCGGCCGCCGAGACGACACCGCGTTCGCTCTGCTGTGCCACCAGCGCATTCTTGAAGTCGTCATCGACGATTTCGGCGGCGTCGGCGGCCGAATGCGGACGGTACACGATGGCGATGCGCTTGCGCGGCACTTCGGGATTCGGCGCAAGCAGCCGCTGCAGCACCCGTTCGTCCACCGCGCCCTCGGGTGCGGCGTCCATCTCCCAGGTGACCGAGCGGCCGCCGTCGTGCACCAGGTGATCCCACTTCTCGTCGTGCGAGACCGGTCCGGCATCGGCCCAATCCAGCCCGTGCCCTTCGGGTTCGCCCGCGGCGACCTCGAGATCGGCCTGGGAGGCCGGGTCGTAGCTGCGCCGGATGAACGAGATGACCTCATCGGCCGACATCGGCTGGGCGCGCACGCCCGCCTCGGCGAGTGCGGCGCAGATGCCCGGCAGCCGGCGCCCGATCTCGACGGCCTCCTCGGCGGGATTCTTACGCCGCTCGGCGGTGGTCGCCTTGAAGGTGATCGCGACCCGTGGCAGCAATTGCACCCGTTCCTGCGGTAGTTCGGTCGCGAGTTCGTACATCACCTGCTGCGCCAGTTCCGGCGCCTCCGGCCGGGTGATGGTGGAGACCTCGGTGAGCAGCCGGTTGCCGGTTTCGGGCACGGTATCGATCACCGGCACCACGGCGACGATGTCACTGGTCTGGCCGACCGAGGCGAGGAAGGTGCCCCAAGCCGAGACCCAGCGATCGATGACCGGCTGATCGACGGCCTCGTGGCCCTGCGGCCACGCCCGCAAAACCACTGTGTACTGGGCGAATTGCGGTAGGTGGATCATGCCGAAGCTGTAGCCGCCCGCATCGATGCCCTCATAGAGCTTCGAGGGCGCGAGCAGCCCGGGTAGCCGGGTGACACCGCCCGGAATCCGCGAGAACCGGCCACCCCGGTACACATGCTCACCGCGGCTGCGTGAGCGCATCCAGTTGAACATCATCAATCCGTTCTCGTATCCGGAGCGGCCCCCGGTCCGCCACACCAGTGGAACCATCACGACAACGCCGGTACCGCCCACGATCAGACCCCACTGGAACCCGCCGACCATGGCGCAGATCAGGGCCGTGATCACGACGACGAAGCCGATGACGGTCTCTTCCCAGCGCAGACCGAAAAGGCCTGCGCTGCGCGGCTTCTGCCACAGTCCGTACGAGCGGCGCTCGTAGGGATCGCTCGTCGTCATCGTCATCGCGGAATGGTGCTCCTCCCGAGGTCGGGCGAACGATTCGCCCAACGGTCACCGGCCACATCACCCATGGCCTCATCGGCCCGGGTCAGCGGCGCGGTCGCGGCGCGGGCCGCGCCGATCGCGCCCGCCGCCCTGGACGCTCCGGACGGTACTCCCGCCCCGCCCTGCGGGACGGAGGCGCGCGGAGGTGCGCCCGTCGCGGCACCGCCGCCGCCACCGCCACCACGCGGCGGGACCGGACGCGGAGCGCCACCGCCACCACGCGGACCACCCGCGCCGCCCGGCGGCCGCGGACCGGCGGACGAACCGCTGACATAACCCGCCGAACCCGGTGCGGCACCCTTGACCGAGACCGCCTTGGTACCCATCGCACCCAAAGCGCCTACCGCAAGCAAGGTTCCACCCGCCGCGGTGAGGCCGGAACCACCGCTACCCACGATCGCGACCGCGGGCGTCACCAGTCGCATCAGCGCGGGCAGCACGAACGCGACACTGCACAGCAGCACGATCGCGACCAGCATCCGCTGTGCCTGTTCACCTTCGGGCAGCCCGCCGGTATCGGTCAGCGAATCCACATGGCCCGCAGTGGTGAACGCGATCATATAGACGATGGCGGCCACCGGTTTCCAGAGCATGAACGCGATGATCCAGCCGATCAGCTTCTGATAGGACTGCTTGCCGACATTCATGCCGGACGCGGCCGCCGCCAATGGCAGCACACCCGCCGCGATGAGCAGCAGACCCTGCCGGACGATGGCGAGCACGATCTGTGCCAGCGCGCCGAGCAATCCGACGATCGCGATGATCAGCACCAGACCCGGCGAAAATGCCTGCAGCTTACTGGTTTTCACCATCAGCTCGGCCAGGTCCTTGGCATTGCCATTGGTCGAATCGTTGATGATCCACTCGGAGAAGCGATCCGAGGCCTGGGTACCGGCGACGATGACGGCGCCGAGCATCCAGGAACTGAAAACCACACGGGCGAACATGCGGAACGATTCGGCCGCCTCGTTCATCACGGCGCCGCGTCTGGCCTCGGCCAGTCTGGCACCGGACAGGATCACCGAGGCTATCAGCAGCAATATCTGCGCCTGATAGGTGTAATCGTTGATCTTCACGAACAACGAACCGTTATCGCTGGCCGCCTCGTTGGGGACCTTCATCCAGAAGGTCAATGCGAGGATGATGGCCTCGCCGAGGCCGTTCATCAGCGAATCGACGACCTTGCCGAAGGTCGAATCCCAGGCCTTGTCCTTGACCGCGTCCGCGGCGCTGCGGGGATGCGAGACGGCGTTACCCGCCTTGCACGCGGCCGACGCGGCGTCACCGAGGGATACCCCCGGCAGACCGACGTTATCGAGGGTGTCGTGCAGTTCGTTGCACGTATCGTCGAAACCGTAGGTCTGTCCGTATGCCACCGTCGGTGTCGCGATCATCACCGTGAAGATGACCGCGAAAATCGTGACTAGACGCCTCACCATTGTGTCCACCCCTCGATGCTTCGCAGGGAATCGATCTGGACTTGCTGCTGTCCGCTCACCGCCGTGAGCTTCCAATCGCCTTCGCGCCATACGACTGCCAGGCGCATGCCGACCCATGTTGGTTGGCCATCAGCTGTTTCTCGGGCCTTTCTCGCAAACTGGACGATCGCGGAATCTTCGGTATAGCTCTCGATTCGGAACGCATCCGAAGCGAACAGCAAGGGTCGCAACTTGTCCGGCAGTCGATCCGAGACCTTGCCCTCGGCCACCAGTCGGTCGTAATCGGCCAGATAGTGCGGCGTGACCTCGACCAGCCGCAGCAGCAGGTCACGGTCGCGCGGGTTGGCATTGGTGCGCCAGTAGATCTGTTCGGCCGCCAGGGCGGCGCCCTGCGGCGTGTGAGCGAATCCGACGGCTGCCTTGCCGTCGATGCGTGCCGGACCATCGGAGGCGGAGAACCGCACCACGGGTCCGCCGAACACGCGCTGCCACACGCCTTGTCCACTGGCGGGCTGCGGTGCGGCGGTCTGCCAGGTCGGGGCGCCCGGCTGCTGTCGCAGTGCGGGATTCTGTTCCAGCGCAACACCTACGCCGTCAACGGGCACATCCACCCGACGGCCGAACATGTCGACGTCCGGGTTGCCGAACCCCACCGCACCGGTCTCGGGCACATTCTCCGAACTTGTTCCCGTCTTGGACACCAGGTCGCCGCCAACGGCGTTGTCCCGCATCGCGACCACGGTCACCGCGACCGCGACGACCACCGCGAGCAGCGCGCCGACGCCGAGCACCGCGAGCGACGAACGGTTGCGTGCCGGACCCGATCCGGGCCCCGGGCTCACCATTTCGTCCACCCGTTCAGCGATTCGACGTACTCGGTCTGCGCGTTATTGGACACGGCCGGCTTGAGCCGCCAGTCCCCCGCATCCCAGATCATCACCAATCGCAGGGCTGCCCACAGCGGCTTGCCGTCCACCGCGGGACCGCGGGTGGCGAACTGGATGATCGCCAGATCATCCGCATAGTTCTCGACCCTGAACGCATCCGAGGCGACGAAGTACCGAGTTATCTTCTCCGGCTGCTGTTCCGGCAGCTTGTCCTGGGACAGTGCCTTGTCGTAGGCGGCGATCTGCTGGGCCGAGACGCGCACCTGGCGGACGTAGAGGTCGCGGTCGGCGGGGCGGGCGTTGAGGCGGTAGGTGATCTGGGCCGCGGCCAGCACCGCGCCCTGTGGGGTGTGCGAATAGCCAACGGCCAGACCGTCTTCGATGCGGGTGGGTCCGTCGGAGGTGGAGAAGGGAACCGAGGCGCCGTAGACCCGCTGCCAGCCGTGCGGTGCCGTGGTGCCCTCCGGGGCCGCGGTCAGCCAGTCCGGGTCGGATGGCTTGCGCTGGCGGGTCGGATCCTGTGGAAGTGGTTGTCCGGCAGGGTTGTTCGGGATATCGACGCGCCTGCCGAGGATATCCACGTCGGGGGTCGCGAAACCCTCCGCACCGGAACCCGCTGCGGCGGCCTTGTCGCCACCGGAACCCGAATCGTCCCGCCCGATGAAGACGAATATGCCCACCACAATGATGAGCACCACCACGGCCGCGGACGCGATGACACCGAAGGAGACGCGATCGCGCGGGGACGACTCCTTCTCGCTCATGCCGGTGCCTCCAATTTCACTATGTCCGTGGGTAATTCATCGACCGACTCAATGGGCCGTGCGGTCGATTCCGGGTCGGGCAGCCGTAACCTCCAGTCGTTGCCGAACCACTCGACGGTGGTGTGATTCACCGCCTTGGAGGCGTCCGAGTATTCGGTATAGACATCGACGGCCGATCCCGCGTCGGTGTAACTGGTGATCTTGTAACCCAGCAGTCTCGGCGCGTATTCGGGCGCTGCCGGGCCGGTGATCGAGAGCTGCAGGCGGTTCACCGACCACTCGTCTCTCGCCTGGTCCGGCACCACCTCGAGGCGCACGATATCGGGCCACTGGCTGTCGCCGGCGATCGACAATCGCACCGTGTGGACGATCGCCGCCAAGGCCGCACCGGTCGGCGAGTGCTCGAAACCCGTTGCGGCGCCATCGCCCGTCTTCTTGGGCCCCTGCGCGGCGTTCGGAAGTGCGACGCCCTGGAACGGCTGCCACCGCACCTGGGTCGGCGCGGCCGACAGGTTCGGGCCGGAATCGCTGTCACCGCCCCCGCAGCCGACCGTCGCCAGCAGCAGGGCGGCACCGAACACGCCCGCCGCGGGCGTGCGAATGCGCCGTCGCCGCGCGATGAGGTGGTTTCGCGGGTGCTCACACGGCTCTGCTGTTGCGCGCGACCGGCGAGCGGTCGCCAGCGGTGTGGAATTCATGCCAGGGCCGTCCCCATCCCGGTTCACGTCGGCAGGAACGCCAACGCGATCCCCGAGGCCGTGCTCGCCACCGCCGCCCCGAGCAGACTCATCAATACGCCGTGCGAGGCGTCGTTCATCGCCAGATCGCTCCGGAATGCGATCCACAGGCGGCCCGCGGAGACGATCATCCACGCCAGGCACACCAGCAGCACGAACCAGAGCAGCCAGTTCAGCAGCTGCATCAGCGGTTGCAGCACTTCGGCGGGCATCTGCTTGTAGGCGAGCAGTTCCGCCGCGGACATTCGCACGGTCGACATCGTCGACATCAGGTTCCGATGACAGCGTTCATGATGGTGCCCGCGCTGGTCGCGACCACCCCGCCGATCATGGCTCCGGCCACCATCTTCGGCGATTCGAGTCCACCACCGGTCCACTTCTCCCATGCGAACTTGCCGCCCGCGTAGGTGATTCCGCAGATTCCGGACAGCAATACGAACCAGGTGAGGTACCGGACCAGCTGCAAGATCTTCTCCGAGCCGGGAGGCGCCTCCGGGGTCGGGTTACCGACCTGAGCCAGGACAGTGCCGTACGTGTCCTGCACGGCGAGGAGAATCATGCTCATCGGCTGCCTTTCTGGGTAGGAGTTGTGGTCATCGGTCCGGTCCGGCGGTCAGCGTCGTGCTCATCGGTCGCCCTCCTCGAAAGATGTACCGCTATCCAGGTTTTCGCGTACCACCGCAACGATATCGGCGCCGAGTTCCCGGAGTTCGAGCGGAACTTCCTCGAGCGGATCGATCCTCTTCTTCTTCGGCGGAAGCTCGTCGCCGGGGGTCCAGATGGGCAGCTTCTCCGGTTCGACCAGAGTCCATTCCTCGTACCACGGGATCTGCCAGACCTGGCCCGCGAGCGAGCCGACCACGTCGCGGTAGCGGCGGATCTCGGCGGGCAGGCGACCCGGACGGGCGGCGACGGTGATCAGACCGAGCACCTCACACGATCCGGCGAAGCCCGAATGATGTTGGCGCAGAAGGTCATGCGCGCGGGTGAGCCCGGTAATGGTCTCCCTGGCCACCAAGACGACAAAGGGTGATTCGCGGTCGAAGACGCCGGGCCAGCGGCGGCCCGAATCCGCCGCGGGCGCAAGCACATGCGCGAGGGTACTGGCTCCCGCACCGCCGTGCACACCAAGCAGCCACCACAGCGGCGCCCGGCCGACGCCGGGTACGGGACGGTCCCAGATGGGTGCGCGACGGGATTCCGGTGGGGCGACCACACCGGCCCGAGCGGCTTCGGATCGACGGCGAAGTTTCATGGCGGCCGTCATGATGCCACTCCGGCGAGCAGCCGCCCATAAGCACGGCGCGTCTCGGCGGCCAGCGATGCGTGGCGCACGAGTTCACCGCGCGCCAAATGCGGATCGTAGGGAATCTCCCTGATATCGCGAACCCAGCCGGACAGATGCTCGCGCAAATGGTCGGCAACATGCGAGTCCGCACCCGACATCTGGTGTGAGACAACAATTGTGGTATCGCCGACGATGCCGGCTCCCTGCCCCTCGGCCGAGTCGCCGAACTGGTCGTCGAGCCATTCCAGGGTGACTCGCAGCCGGTTCGCCGCATCGGCGCGCGCCGGAATGGCAAGTACCAGAGCGACATCCGCGTCATCGAGCAGCGGCCGCAGCTGCCGTCCAGCAATCGGGCTGCCGCCGTCGTAGACCGCAGTGTACCCGGCGTCATAGATCGCGCGCGCGACTGTGAGATATGTGGCACGCCGACGCAACGGCGCGGCGTCGCGCCACAGCAATCCGATGCCCGAACTCGCCTGCGACAGACACTCCTTCAACGGCGCCGGTTCATCGTTGCCACGTCCGTACAGCCACGACTGCAGACTGATCGGGTGCAGGTGCTCATCGGCTCCGCGTAGCGCCAGATCACTGCCCGCCGCGGTCGCGTCCACCGCCACCGTCGGCGTACCCGCCATGCCCAACTCCCCGGCCAAACCCAATGCCGTGGTTGTCGTCCCCGCACCACCACAGCCTCCGACCACCAGAATCGAACGCTGCGTCGGTTCCGCGGACTCGCTCTCACCGCGCTTGCTACGCCGCAGTCGCACCACCGGAGCCTTGGATGGCGCATGCCGGTCCGACGAATCACCCGCATCGGGCGCGTCATCGAGCCAGCGGCTCCAGTCGTCTCCCATCGCTATCAGCTCTCCCTACTCATCCGGCCGCGATGCCCGTGATGAGCGTGCGGCCGTCGACCATCGCCGTGGTGACGGTCTGCTTGTTGTACGTGGCGGGCGCGCCGCCGGGCCGGTACTCGGTGACCTCGACCGAATACCGGTTCTCGGTGATGGTCTGGATCCGCACACAGTGCGTGGTGCCGACCGGAACGGTGTCGATGCCGTGCTGGATCACCTCGGCGGCGGAGATATTCGAATCCGGCGCGACCACCGCCCGGACTCGCTCGCCGGAGCGTTCCACGTAGTAGGCGTACTGAAATGCCAGGATCGCGTCCGGTCCGGACTCGGTGCCACCGGGTTCGGCACTGCGCACGATGCGGTCGGCGCGTTCTGTGGGGCAATCCGAAATGCCCCGGGATTGAACGCTGCCCGCGGTGAACTGCATCGAGGGCACGACCGGTGCGGCGCCGTGCTCACCGGAGGAACGGAGGAGATAGACCGCGCCCGCGGCGGCAGCTGCCAGCAGCAGCACGGCAATGACGAGCACCGCGACCACCCGGGCACGCCGTGCGGATGGGTGATCGCGTGCTTCCTGGCGCAACGCCCGCGTCGCGCGCGCGGACCGCGCGACGCCACCGTTGTCGTGTTCGTCCTGCGGCCACGGGAACTGGACGAGTTCGCCATCGCGCGGCCCGATGTAGTCGTCGTCGGGGCCGGGCGCGTGCCCGGCGACCCAGTCCGACCAGCCACCGGTGAATTCGCTGCGATGGGAGCCCAGATCGGCCGGAACCTCATTGCGCGCGCGCATTTCGTCGGGATCCTCTTCGCGAATGTAGTGCGGATACCGGGCCGGGCCGTCCTCATCGCCCGGCATCTGCAATCCCGCCTCGTCGTGTTCTGGCGGGTTGGACACATCCGCTTCCGGCTCCAGCGCGCCGTACCAGCGCGACAGCTGTTTGTACGACTTCAACATTCCCCACTTCCCGCAGCGCGAGGCACGTGATGCATCATCGGACCCTCTCGGCGATCAGTTCGTGGAGAACGGGTAGGTGTTGTTTGCGGTGCCGGGTACCACGGTGGGCCGAGCCGACGTCGCGCCGCCGGGTGAGGCGCCGTCGGCTCCTGTCCCAAACGGAAATTGTCCCGTACTGGAGGTATTCGGCGTAGTCGACGCGCCGGAAGTTTGTCCGAAGAATCCGGTACTCGGCTTGGTGCTCCCGCCCTGCGGTATCGTGCCGCTGCCGAAGTCGTCGGCCAGATCGTGTGCCACCGCGGCGAACCAGTCGGCCACGAATCGGGTGGGCGCCGCACCGGTAGCGGTCACGGCCGTGCTGCCGTAGGCGCCGTGGCGCTGGACGGTGTCCCAATACCGCACCCAGGTGGTCACATTGAGCAGGTCGCTGTTGTCGGTGATGTTCTGTACAACCGCGTCGAAGGCCTGGGTGACCAGCCGCACGCCGGTCGTCGGCGGCACCAGCTGGGTCACCGCGCCCAGCAATTTCGTACCGAGCAGGAGGATTCCGGAGACCGGGTCGGACAGGCCAGCGGTGGCGAGTTGGGTGATGTTCGCCGGGTTGATGACCGCCCTGACCACCGTCACGACGGCGTTCAGACCGATCATGCCGACCTTGAGCAGTGCCCGCAGTGCCGCGGGGGCATCGAGCGGGGTGCGCGGGTCGGCGGCGTCGGCGAGGCGCTGGGAAATCGACTTCTGCGGCGAGATCGACAGATTCGCGAGCGAGTTGCCTTGGACGTCCTCGTTGACCACCTTGGTCGCGGTCTTGATCGAGGTGTAGGCCAGCGCCTGTGCGATCGAAACCAGTGCGGCGATCGGATCCCCGCCGCTCAACTTGGTCTGGCCCGCGACGCTGGCGACCGCTTTGAGGATCGGCGCACCCTCCGGCGCGTCGCACGCGAGATCGCCTGCGGCACAGAAGCTGGCGACGCGGCCGGTCAGCGCGGCGAAGTTGGCGGCCTTATCGCGTTCGGGTCCGATGCCGCCGCCGCTGGCGGGTTCCTGCGGCAATGCCGCGATGGACGCGATCCGATCGCCCGAGGTGCCCGGCGCGGGATCGGGCGTCGCCTTGCCCGGCGAGCCGGGAAACAGCGGCGCACCGGGATTGCGGGTCGGATCGGCGAACAGGGCCACCGCCGCGACTCTGTCGGGCGCGACCACACCATGGCCCTGGCCGACCTCCTGCGCGAACATCGAGGCCACATGCGCGCCTTGCGAATAGCCGACGATCGCGAAACGGGTCTCGGCACAGCGGTCCGCGACATCCTTGGCCATCGAACGCAGCCGCGCCAATCCGCCGGTCACCGACTCCGCGTACGACGCGGCACCACCGGCGGTCGCGCCGCCGAAGCCGGATTCATAAGGGACGTAGGCCCGATCGACCAAACCGGGCTGCGACGCCTCGGCCAGCATGGGCATGAAGACCGTGGAGAGCATGCCGGTATCGGTGGTCGGCGCGGCATCGGGCGACGATTCGCCGGTGCCCTGAATTCCCAACGCGTACAGTGCCGGACAGGTGCCGATGGTGATATTCGTCGTCGGGCCGGCGGGATCGGACGGTTGCGCCGTGGCGGTTCCTGCGGTCGCCACAGCAACGGTGAATGCGACCAGCATTCCCGACATCCGTGCCGCGTACTCCGTCATAGCGATCCGCAATCAATTCGTGTTGCCGCACCCAACCAAAACGCCATGAAACGCAATAGACCGTAACAGATTCCGGCTCTTACTGCGGGTTCGACGAAAAGTTCGCGCGAACCGCCATGGAACAGACGGGAGTTCGCGGCGTGCCGTCAGGGGTATTCCGACAAGTTTCCGGTCGCCGACATCGCCGGGCAATCGGTGCGCGCCCCGTCGGCGATTCGAATCATCAACGTGGACTTCGCATTCCGGTGATCGGCCGCTGCGCACAGGCCACCGCGACAACCCTTACGGTTACACCGGATATGCCCTCCGGCGATGTTCAGCGTGCTTGACCGTGGCGATCAGGTGGCCGAGGTCACCCGGTAGACGTCGTAGACGCCTTCCACGTTGCGCACCACATTCAGCAAGTGGCCCAAATGTTTCGGATCGCCCATCTCGAAGGTGAACTTGCTGATCGCGACCCGGTCGCCGTGCGTGGCCACCGAGGCGGACAGGATATTGACCTTCTCATCGGCGAGCACCTTGGTCACATCCGAGAGCAGCCGGGTGCGGTCGAGGGCCTCGATCTGGATGGCCACCAGGAATACCGAGGACGGCGACGGCGCCCACTCCACTTCGATGATGCGCTCGGCCTGTTCCCGCAGCGAACCGGCGTTGGTGCAGTCGGTGCGGTGCACGCTGACCGCGCCGCCGCGGGTCACGAAGCCCATGATCTCGTCACCGGGCACCGGGGTGCAGCACTTGGCCAGCTTGGCGACCGTGCCGGACGCACCGGGAATCAGCACACCCGCGTCACCGGTGACGCGCTGGCGGGCCGGGGTGGTCGACGGGGTGGAGCGCTCGGCGAGTTCGTTCTCGACATCACCGATGCCGCCGAGTTGCGCCATCAACCGCTGCACGACGTGGTGCGCCGACACCTGGTGTTCGCCGACGGCGGTGTAGAGCGTGGAGATGTCGGTGTAGTGCAGTTCGTGCGCGACCGCGGTCATCGCGTCCACGCTCATCAACCGCTGCAGCGGCAGCCCGACGCGGCGGACCTCCTTGGAGATCTGCTCCTTACCGCTTTCCAGCGCCTCCTCGCGGCGCTCCTTGGCGAACCACTGCCGGATCTTGGCCTTCGCGCGCGGCGAGACCACGAAGTTCTGCCAGTCCCGGCTGGGTCCGGCATTCTGCGCCTTCGAGGTGAATACCTCGACGACCTCACCGTTTTCGAGCTGACGTTCCAATGCGACCAGACGACCGTTGACCCGCGCACCGATGCAGCGGTGCCCGACCTCGGTGTGCACCGCATAGGCGAAGTCGACCGGAGTCGACTTCTGCGGCAACGTGATCACATCACCCTTCGGGGTGAAGACGAAGATCTCCGGCGACTTCAGATCGAAGCGCAGCGATTCCAAGAACTCCGCCGGGTCGGCGGCCTCACGCTGCCAGTCGAGGAGTTGACGCATCCACGCCATATCGTCGACCTCGGTGGAGTCATTGGAGTGCTTACCGCGGGTCTCCTTGTAGCGCCAGTGCGCGGCAATGCCGAATTCGGCGGTGCGGTGCATGTCCTGGGTGCGGATCTGCACCTCCAGGGGTTTGCCGTCCGGGCCGACGACCGTGGTGTGCAGCGACTGGTAGACGCCGTAGCGCGGCTGGGCGATGTAGTCCTTGAACCGGCCCGCCATCGGCTGCCACAGTGAATGCACGACGCCGACCGCCGCGTAGCAATCGCGGACCTCGTCGCACAGGATGCGGATGCCGACCAGGTCATGGATATCGTCGAAGTCCTTACCCTTGACGATCATCTTCTGGTAGATCGACCAGTAGTGCTTGGGGCGGCCCTCGACGATCGCGTTGATCCGCGACGCCGCAAGGGTATTGACGATCTCCGCACGCACTCGCGCCAGGTAGGTATCGCGTGAGGGCGCACGGTCGGCGACCAGTCGCACGATCTCGTCGTACTTCTTCGGGTGCAGGATCGCGAACGCGAGGTCCTCGAGTTCCCATTTGACCGTGGCCATACCGAGGCGGTGCGCCAGCGGCGCGATCACCTCGAGGGTTTCCTTGGCCTTTTTCGCCTGCTTCTCCGGCGGCAGGAAACGCATGGTGCGCATGTTGTGCAGGCGGTCGGCCACCTTGATCACCAGTACACGCGGGTCGCGTGCCATCGCGATGATCATCTTGCGAATGGTCTCGGCCTCGGCGGCAGCACCCAGGTTGACCTTGTCCAACTTGGTGACGCCATCGACCAGATGCGCGACCTCGGCGCCGAAATCCTGGGTCAGCTGCTCGAGCGAGTAGCCGGTGTCCTCCACGGTGTCGTGCAGCAGCGCCGCGACCAGCGTGGTGGTGTCCATGCCGAGTTCGGCCAGGATATTGGCGACCGCGAGCGGATGCGTGATGTACGGGTCACCGGATTTGCGGAACTGGTGGGCGTGGCGCTCGTCGGCGACGTCGAAGGCGCGCTGCAGCAGGGTGAGGTTCGCCTTCGGATACAGCTCGCGATGCACGCTGGCCAACGGTTCGAGCACCGGTTTGACCGCCGCGATACCGCGCTGACCGGTCATGCGCCGGGCCAAGCGGGCGCGCACCCGCCGGGAGGCGGAGGTCGGCACGGCGGCCGCGGTGCCGGGCTGGCGCGCCGCCGCGGAAGTGCCGCTCACCTGCGGGTTGGGCTTCGATGCATCCGGGGTGGCCGCACCGTTCGACTGCGGGGCGCCCGCCGATTGCTCGACATTCGCCTCGCCAAGATGCTGAGTCATGCCACCACCTCTCCACGCCGCGATCGGAACACCCTAGCCGACCGCTGCAACCGCCCAGACCACAACTTTAGTCCGAGCGCAGGTCATGCGTTCGATCCGAGGTTGCCGAGTCGGCGGCAAACCCGGGAAAACAGCATCGTGTGAGGTGCGAAAAAGGGTGCCCTACCGGCTGGTGAAGGGTTCGACGGGCTGGCGGATGCGGGACTCGCCGTCGAAGTCCGGGTCGAGCGGGGCGTGGAAGATATCCAGCACCGTCGGGGTGATATCGACCAGAGAGAAGCTGGAGCTGGTCGCGCCCGCGATGAAGTTCGGGCCGCGGGCGATGACGAAACTGGTTGTCTCGTCGGGGGTTTGGCCGCCGTGCCCGCCCTTGGGCCGGTGACCGTGGTCGGTGGTGACCAGGATGGTCCAGCGTTCCGCGGGGTTGGCGCGGGCGCGGGCGTCCACGGCGGCAACGATGCGGCCGACCAGGGTATCGATGCGGGTGACGGCGTCGCGGTATTCGCTGGTTGCGCCGCCGTGCTTGTGACCGGCGCGGTCGACCTGGTCGAGGTGGGTGAAGAGGAAGTCGGGGGCATATTTGGTGATGGCGGTGACGACGCTGTCGGCGGTGGCGGCATCGGTGGCGATTTCGTCGTCGTCACCGGGGACGGGCGGGGTGGAGATGACGACGTCGGCGCGGGGGTTCCCGCTGCCGGCCATGGTGGCGATCTGATCCCAGGTGGCGATGGACTGGGTCTTCAGGGTCGGATCCGAGCGTTCGAGCCGGGTGAAGACCGTCGGATACTTCGCGAACGGGGTGGCGTCGAAGTTGTTGTCGGTGATGCCGTGCTTGCTGCCCCAGACACCGGTGAGCACAGTGGCCCAGGACGGACCGGAGATGGTGACGTGCGGGGCGATCGAGGTGCGGCCGAGGGCGCCTTCGGCGCTGAGCCGCAAGAGGTTCGGGGCGCGGACCTCCTCGATCTTGCGGTACATCAGGCCGTCGAGGCCGATGAGGACGACCTTGTCGACCTGGGTGGCGGCCTGTGCGCGGCCGGTGGCGAGGACGGTCGAAACGGCCGCTACGGCAACGGCACTGGAGAACAGTTGCCTGCGTGCGAGGGACGTGCTGGTTCGCGCGCTCATATCCGGAACGATCCGGTACGCCCGTGCCCTTCGGATAGTTCACCGAGCGAGTGTTCATGGACGTTTCATCGGTCTCGCCATCGCTGGTCGCCTCGCTGAACAACCATTGAACTCCCGATAGCCAATAGCTATTCCCACTGCTCACTGGCGCGTATCGGTGAGGTGAACAGCAGAAGCCGGTGGACACCTCGGCGTCTTCTTCGCGGGCTCACTCGCCTGGGGCATGATCGTCGACAAATTCCACCCCGACCGCTGGGACTACCTGGGCGCCGCCCTCTGCCTCTTCGGCGTCGCGGTCATCATGTACGCCCCACGCTCCTGAACCCTTGCGCCCCTACCCGCACCGACCCGGCATGCAGCTGCGCTATTCGTCGGGGGTGAAGGCCCAGATGGCGGCGGGGCGGCCGGTGGCCTTGACGCGGCGGCGTTCGGTGGTGCGGGCCAGGCCGGGGATGGCGGCCAGGGTGCGGTTCAGGTTCGCCGCGTCCGGGCGGGTGCCGTGGACCGAGGCGCTGAGTTCGACCGCGCGGGTGGCGGGAAATTCGTCGCCGGTCAGTGCCCGGGTGAAGGCGATGTCCTTCCAGAGCAATCGGGCGAGCAGGCCGCGGGCGGCATCGACGATGCGATTGTGGTCGAAGGCCAGTTCGGGCACCGCATCGAAGGGAACCCATCGCGCGGGCCCCTCGTGCGGGCCGACCACCGCCCACATCGCGATGGACAACGTCGGCCCGCGCGGGTCGCGGTTCGGTTCATCGAAGGTCACCAACTGCCCGACGGCCCCGATCGCCGCCTCCGGCACCCCGAGCTTGGTGTGCACG
The DNA here is from genome assembly GCF_050955995.1 of Nocardia sp. CA-119907. Lineage (NCBI taxonomy): Bacteria > Bacillati > Actinomycetota > Actinomycetes > Mycobacteriales > Nocardiaceae > Nocardia > Nocardia sp. CA-119907. The sequence goes on along the minus strand of NZ_CP192091.1, from coordinate 3,350,647 downwards.
GCCCGCCGCGCAGCCGCGACCAGTCGCTCCCCCCGCCCGAGCAGCACGCCCGGCAATGCCAACCGCCCCGTGAACGGCTCCATCTCCCGCGGCGCGATACCAACACTCACCCCGGCGTCATCGCCCCAGAACCGCAACGCCACCACATCGACCGAAACAACGGATTGCTCCACGCCGCCCCATCCTGCCGGACCCCCGAGATGCTCCGCCGAGTGGCACGCGAACAAGAACATCTCGACCTTCGCCGCAGCCGTATGCCACGCGATACGCCCCTGCCGGCTCGGGCGCGAGAACACGGCCGTGTGTCGCGCCACCGTCGCGTGGTACGACCACGATGGACCATCGCAAGGTCATAGCTTTGAGCCCTATGCGACAGCGGCCGCCGTACGGATCGGCGTGCGGTCGCGGCGGTCGGGACCATCGGCCGTCAGGACTATCGGGGTATCGAGTCGACGTTCCAGCCACGGGATCGGGTCGGCGGGGATCGGTGTGAGGATCGGGTTGGACGTGGTCAGGAGTTCGGTGAGCTGGCGTTGGTGGTCCAGATCCTGCCATGGGCCCGGTTCCAGGCGGTCCACTACACCGGTCGGTGTCGCGTATCCCGTTGCGGCGTAGCCGGTTCCGGGGGCGTCCAGGTGGGTGACGGCGAGGCCGTCGATACCACCGGAGGCCTCGATGGCATAGCGCAACAGGATCGAGTCGAGGTGGCCGCGACGAAAGGCGCCCTGATAGGGGCCGGTGGTGTTGTGCGGTTCGGGGATGGTGATGGTGTGGTCTTCGGTGGGGAACGGGCCGGCACCGTGGCGGGTCAGGTAGGTGCGGGTGACGCCGAGTGTGTAGGCGGGAGTATCGATTTCGGCCAGCAGGGCGCGGGCGTTGCGCGGTTCCACCGTGGACCAGGTGGTGTGCGGGTGGAAGCCGCGCCACTCGTCGAGCAGAACGCCCTGTGCGCCTTCGAAGATCAGGCGGCCGCGCCGGGCCAGGCGGGCGAGTTCGCCGCCGTCGACGATGCGGACGGCGGCGGCGAATTCCCGGTACATCTCGACCAGATCGCGAATCGGCTCGTAGCGGTGCGCGCTCGGCGCGATCGGCGGGCCGTAATGTGCCGCCAGCGCCTGGAGCTTGGCGTACAAGACGTTCGGGCGCAGACAGTCCGATACCGTCGGCGCGTCGTATTCGAGTGCGTAGCTGGCCGTTTCGCCGATGCCGCGGCCGCAGGAACCGTGCCGTGAGGAACCCCTCGCGTCCTCGCGAGCACGGTTGGCGGCGATATGAATCGGCGTGGTGAGCAACGCGCGCCCATCGATCCGCAGCAGTGACAGCGGATCCGGCACCCCCAGTGCGGCCAGCCGCAGCGATTCACTCGCCAGCGCGATCGGCTCGACCAGCATATGCCGCGAGAGCAGCGTCGGAATGCCGCAGAAGGTGCCGGATCCGAACTGCGCGAAGGTGTGATGCCGTCCGTCGGCGATCACATTGTGCGCCGCCTGTGCACCGCCGTTGAATCGCACGACCGCCGATACGCCGAACCCCGCCTCCGGCGAGCACAGCCAATCGACGGTCGCACCCTTCCCCGCATCCCCGAACCCGAGGTCGAGCACTATGATGTGTGACCGAATCACCCTGCACCCCTCGCCTTTCCGATCGATGACTGCGCAGCGACCCGACGTCAGCTCCGCCCCCGGGACAGTGCACGCATACTCGGTCCCGCCTTGGCGCCCAACGCCTTTCCGACCGAATCCGCCTCGGCCACCGACCCCACATCGCGCAGGTCCGCCAGTCCGGTATGCACATCGACGCGGTCCTCAGCGAGCCCGATGGTGAGTGCGATGAGCTCACACACCGCGGCCGGATCGTCGAGCTTCATGAAGTTCTGGCCGAGCAATCCCCGCCAGTGCTCGGCGATCTCCGGATCGTCGAAGTAGCTCGACTGGTTGGGCAGGATGTAATACACGTGCCACCGTTCGGCCAGTTCCCGGTAGATCGAGGCCACATCGATATCGGTGCGCACATGGTCGCCGATGACGGCGCGGATGTGCCGCCCCGCCAACCCGGGCTTGTTCAGCTCGTCACCGATGATGAACAGATAGCCGCGCTTGCCGCGCCGCTCCCATGCGTCGGTCGCGACATGGGTGGCCATGAAATACGCGGCCAGTTCATAGCTTTCGGACTTCTGTCCGCCACCGCCGCCTTCCAACAGGATATTGCGCAACTGCTCGTCCATCCGGTTGTCGGACTCGAACTGCCCCACCTGCAGCGGCACCCGATCGGTATCGGCATCGCCGATGGCACCGAACATGACCTGCGGATCCTGCGCGTACCCCTTGCTCCGCAACAGACCGTGCAGCTTGGCGAGTTTGTCCTGCATGATCCGTGGCACCCGTCCCATCGATCCGGTGACGTCGAACAGCACCGCGATCGGCAGCGAATTCCCGTGCTCATCGGAATCCCGGCATTCGCGCGCGGTGACACCGAGCGGGTCGAGGGCCGGATGCGCCTGCCAACTCGTATATGGCTGGCCCTGCATCTCGGCGGTATATCCGAAGTCGTCCAGACCCCGGCTGGCCCGGAAGGTCTTGGCCGCGCGGTAGGCGGTGTCGTCCCAATGTCCGTATCCCATTTCGTCACTTCCTCTCGTGAACTAGTTTTAGTGTATGAGACTAAAACTATGCTCGTCAAGAGTCCGCTGGTCGAGATCGGTACCGCGAGTTGATCTTCGCGGACGGGTCCAACCCGCTCAGGCGTCCTGCTGCTCGCGCTTCGCCGCCTCGCGCGCCAAGGCCCGGTCGCGCTGCTCCTCGAACCTGATCACATCCTTGCCGAGTCGCTCCAGGAACAATCCGAGCTCCTCGCGGGCCTGTTCGCCGCGGGCGGTGAAGTCAGTGCGCTCGAAGACATTCCACTTGCGCAGCACCGGGTTGATGACCTCCTCGAGGTGCTGGCGCAGATCGTAGATGCCGTGTTTGGCCATCAATACGCTGTTGCGCCGCCAGTTCGGCATCCCTGCGCCCGGCATCTGGAAGTTGCGGATGATCGCCGAAATCGCCGTCAGCGCCTGGTCCGGGGCCAGATCGATGGCCGCGCCGCACAGGTTGCGATAGAAGACCATGTGCAGGTTCTCATCTGTGGCGATGCGCTGCAGCATGCGGTCGGCGACCGCGTCGTTGCAGACCTTGCCGGTGTTGCGGTGACTGACCCGGGTTGCCAGTTCTTGAAATGTCACATAGGCGATGCCGGGCAGGAAGCCGTTGTCGTCCACTCCGGTCGGATGCTGCACCCCGGTCGTCATACAGACCATCCGCGCGTGTTCCAGCGCCACCGGATCCACCCCTCGGGTGACCACGAGATAGTCGCGCATGACAATTCCGTGCCGGTGTTCCTCGGCGGTCCAGCGTCCCACCCACGTGCCCCAAGCGCCGTCCTGTGAGAAGGATTCGGCGATCAGTCGGTGATAGGACGGCAAGTTGTCCTCGGTCAGCAGGTTGGTGACCATCGCCGCCTTTGCCAGTTCGCTCAGACTGGATTGTCCTGGCTCCCAATCGATTCCGCCCATCTCGGCGAAACTTCGGCCCTCGTCCCATGGCACATAATCGTGCGGGTGCCAGTTCTTGGCGATCGATAGGTGGCGGTTGAGGTTCTGTTCGGCAACGGGTTCGAGTTCGGTCAGCAACTCCAGCTGAGTCAAGGTATGTGTCACGATCGGGTTCCTGTCGTCGGATCAGCGGCTCTCCGTCCAGAGTGCCCCGATTGGCGTGCTGCCGAAATCCCTCACGGCGAATTCACCGGCGAATTCGAACCGCGCACCATTGGTTGATCGCGTAGACAGGCCGATGCGTATCGCGCGGAGGCCTGATCAGGCACGCACCGTCGTAGTTGAAAGAAGTACAACCTCGATGGATGGGTGATGAGCCGCGCGACAGGCACCGGCCAGCGATGCAACAACCGGATTCGGCTCAGGCCGTCAGCACCAGGGCCGCCGCCGCGACGGTTTCGATCAGGCAGTAGAACCAGTTGGGGTAGAAGGATGTTCGGTCATCGATGACGGCGGAAATGATTCGCCCCGAAGCCATTCCGCCCAGCGCGGCACCGATCGTGAACATGATTCCCGACCGCAGGGATCCATCGTGGGTCGCCGCGACCGCCAGCATCGCCGCCATCGCCAGCCCGAACCCGCCGTAGACGGCGCGGATCTCATAGCGGGCCGTGGCGTGCTCGGGACGCATGCCGAAGGGACGTATCAGCGCGGCCGGCGCGGCGAGGGCATATCCACCCATCGCGAGGAAGAACAGGCCGATGACGATATCGATGACAGTTGCCAAGAGAACCTCCTGATCGAGTCGGAAGGCCAGCATGATCGATGGGAGCGCGCACCCGCTTCCACAAACGTGTGATCAATCCCCGCCGTATTGCAGCGAGCGCCAGACCTCGATCGCCCAACCCAGTTGTGACCCCGGAACACTGATCGTGACCAGGAGAAGTTCGCCGTTGCGGCGGCTGGCGATCCCCTGCACCCCGACCTCGTCGCCGTCCTCCGCGGGCAACCACCACCCGTCACCCGGTCCGCCGGTGACCGGCTCGCCGCGATGACCCGCGGTGGCATTGGCGCCGTATTGCAGCATCGCAGCCGGCGGCGGACCGGTCTGCGCGTCGCCGACCCGCAGAATGGTGATCTCGATCTGGCAGGTGCCGTCCCAGGCCCACCAGCGATCGCCGTCCCAGCCGTAGGTGAAATCGCCCGGTATCCGCAGACTCCAGCCGGATACCGGCGTCGTGCGGACCGAGCGGCGGCGGTAGCCGAGCCGCGCGGGCCGATCCGCGGCGGCCCGCGCGGGCAGATCGATGGGCGCACCGGCCGCGATGGGTGCCGAATCCGCCAGCAGCGACCGCAATTCGTGCCAGGCCGCCCACGGCAGGTCCAGTGCGGCGTCGAGCCGGTGCGCCTCGGCGAGCAAGGCGTCGGCCTGGTGCAGCGCGGGGGTGTCATCGGCGTCCGACGGGGCGCGCCACCGCACGTCGTTCCAGATGATGCCCATCGCGGTATTGCGAATCGTCAGCGCGGTCCAGCCGTCGTCCCACCAGGGGAAGAACGCGCGTGCCGCCGCCTCGTTGCCGTCGCAGACGGCCTGGAACCAGTCGCGGTCGCGCGGTCCCAACCAACTCGCGGCCAGCCCGTCATGATCGAAACGGTCACTGCCCAGGGACAATCCGATCGACACCCAGGCGCCCTCGGCGGGCACCTCGGTCAGTACCGTCCGGGCGAGCGCGCGGATCCACATCAGGTAGTCGTGTTCGACCTCGGCGCGGTTATCGGCCAGTCCGAGCGGATCCTCGGTGCCCTCATCCCACACGATGTCGAAGCGCCTGCCCATTTCGTGCAGTACCGCCGCGACGTGCCGGTGATAGCCCGGCCCGGCCGAAGCGCAGCCCGCGCTCACCACCACCTGGCCGTGCGCCGCGCGCAGATCGACCGGCTCGGCCGCCGGATGCAGCACCGCCAGCAGGCGATCCCCGGAGATCTCCACCGATTTCCGAAAAGGAGCCGACGTGGCGGTCCAGCCGACCCGCGCACCGGCCGGACCGGTCCGCAACCACGCCCCGACCTGATCGAGGAAGTCCTCGGTGGGCGCGCGGCACACCCCCGCCACGTTCAACTCGATTCCCATGGATACACATCCTTGTGTCCGCGGTCCGGCGGCGAAAGTCAGGACCCTACACCCACACTGCGGACGCGGACCCGTTGACGCGGCCCGCGGCGATGGATCGAATCGCCTACTGCTCGACGAACCGACGGCAGCTCGCCCGGCCGCCGGGCAGGCCCGCCTCGCTGAACCAGCGATCGAGTTGACCGGTCTGCCACAGGGGCTCGATCTCGGCCAGCACCGCGAGATAGGACAGCTGTGCGGCGGACAGCTCCGACTCGTCGGTGATCGGATCAGGAAAGGCTCTGTGCAGGAACGAAATACAGTCGTTGTGTACGGTGTGCTCATTGGCGGCCCAGGCCGCTTCGATGGCGGCGGGCAGCAGTATCTCGAAATCATGGACGCGACCGACGAGTTCGCGGATGACATCGTGGCGAAGCCAGCCGTCCTGCCCGGGTAGGTAGCGGTTGAACCACTCGTCGATGACCTCGGGGCGCTCGAGTGCGGCAAGAAGTTCGTCGGTGGCGCGTTGTTCGGTGGCGAATGCGGGCGCCAGGGCGGCACAGGCGCGGACACCGGGATGGGGGTCGGCGAGCAGCCGTTCCGGACAGCCGCCGTGGATGCCCGAAACCCTTGCGGCAGTGGCACGTTCGGCAGGGTCCGGAATGGTCGGCGCGATGGTGTCGAGCCGGTCGAGCAGTGCGGACCGCTTCGCGTTCAGGGTGGGATGCGCGGTGAGCTCGATCAGCGCGCGCAGCGTGGCGATGCGCACCACCGCGTCGGCATCGTCGACCAGGGGTTCGATCGCCTCGATGACGCCGGGAATCACCGCGCGACAGGCGATCTCGTCCCGCGCACGCATCGCCGTGCGGAATTCGTTGTCATCGATTGCCGCCAGTAGGCCTGGCGGTGTCGGAACATGCTCCACCAGTAGGGCTTTCGCGGGATCGGGACCCAGTTCCAGCAGTCCCGCGCGCCGATTTGCCTTGACCCGCTGCAGATCCTCCTCGCTGCGACCGGGTGGATAGGCCTCGGCATACAGCTGTGCGTCGGAAATTCCGGAACAACAACTGTGCGCGAAGATCTCGAGGTAGTCCAGCAGCGCCACCCGCAAGGACCGCGGCTCCGGATCCCACGGCAGGATGTCCTCGATCGTCATCGCGGTATGCGGGCGCGGCAGCAATTGGGCGACGATCGCGACGAACGGCGCGGTCGCGGAGTACACACTCCCCTGGTGCAATAGCGCGGCATCGAGATAGCCGACCGCGTCGACACAGGCCTCGGCATCACCGTCGAGCAGCGCCCGAAGATGCGCCGGAGCATCCGCCGCGGGGCCATAAGCATGTTCCAGCTCGTCCCAATCGACGTCGGCTATTGCTTGCAGCACCGGGTCCATCGCATTGATCATGCTGCAGCCGAGCAAGTCGCTCAACTCGAGCGGGTGCGCGGTGGCCCTACTGCGCCGGTTCCAGATGGTCGCCGATGAGCATGGTCCCCGGCCCTCGGTGCGCGCCGGGGCCGTGCCGCCAGTACACGTTGTCCGCGGTGAGCGGCGCACCGCAGGCGCGACAGACCACCACCCCGGAGGTCTCGTGCCCACAGTCGCGATGCACGACCAGCGCGGGTGGGCCCGCGGGCCCGGCGAGCCACTTGTCACCCCAGGAAATCAGCATGGTGAGCACCGGATACAGGTCGCGGCCCTGTTCGGTGAGCAGGTATTCGTGGCGCACCGGATTCGATTGATACGCCCGCGCCTCGACAATCCCGTACTCCCGCAGCGTATCCAGGCGCGCGGTGAGGACATTCGAGGCGATGCCGAGGTCACGGCGGATGTCTTCGAACCGGTTCACCCCGACGAACAGATCGCGCAGTATCAGCGGCGTCCACCGCTCCCCGACCACGTCGAGCGTTCGCGCGATCGAGCACACAATGTCGGACATGGCAGCTTTGGGCACCATCTCATCCTAGTCCATTGCTTTTTGCAAGTGACTTGGTTACGTTGCGATACGACCGATGAACCGAACGCAGAGAGGTGATCGATGTCCGACGCAGTGGCACAATTCCGCGAGGCGACCGAGGCCGTCGATATCGACGCCATGATGAGCACCCTCGCCCCCGATGCCGAGCTGACCTCACCGCTGTCCGGCCGCCTGACCTTCCGCGGTCACGACGACCTGCGCATCCTGCTGACCGCGGCCTACGGCAGCCTCTCGCAACTGCGCTGGACCGAGGACATCGGCGACGGCGACCGTCGCGTTCTGCTGGCCGAGGCCAGCGTCGGTCCGTTCCGAATGACCGAAGCCATGATCCTCGAACTGGCCGCCGACGGCCGGATTCGCCGCCTCAACCCGCATCTGCGGCCCTGGCTACCGCTCAGCCTCCTCGCGGTGAAGCTGGGGCCGCGGCTGTTGCGGCATCCGGGGGTCATGCGGCGGGCCGCGCGCGGATAGCGCTACCGGATCAGGGTTTCGGTCAGTCCGTCGGCGCTCAACTCCGCGCGCCTGGTTATCCCGATGTCATCGAGGAAGCGGGGGTCGTGGCTGACGACGATCAGCGCGCCCTCGTAGTTGGCCAGGGCCTGGGTGAGGTGGTCGAGGCTGGGGAGATCGAGGTTATTGGTCGGCTCGTCGAGTAGCAGGAGTTTGGGGGCCGGGTCGGCGAGTAGGAGCATGGCGAGTGCGGCGCGCAGGCGTTCACCACCGGAGAGAGCCGATGCCGCGACGTCGGCGTCGGTGCCTCGGAACAGGAAGCGGGCGAGTTGGGCTCGGATCTGTTCGGCGCAGGCGTGCGGCGCGGTCGAGGCGACATTCTCGAAGACCGTGCGGTGCTCGTCGAAGATATCGAGGCGTTGCGGCAGCATCCGCCACGGAACCTTCGGCGGTGCCGCGGCAATGCGGTGCAGCAGTGTGGTTTTGCCCGCGCCATTGCGACCGGTCAGCGCGATCCGCTCTGGACCGGACACCCGCAGCGTCACGGTCGGCCCGCAGGCCAGTTCGACCCGGTCGAGCTCGATGACATCCTGGCCCGGATAGAGCCTGGTGCCGGGCAGGTCGATGCGGATGTGCCGGTCGTCGCGCAACAGGTCCTCGGCCTGCTGTAGCTGTTCCTTTGCGGTGTCCAGCTTTTCGATGTGGTTATTGCGCAGCTTGCCCGCCGACACCTGCGCGGCCCGCTTGCGCGCGCCCATGACGATTTTCGGTTCGCGCTTGTTCTCGAACATCTTCTGTCCGTAGCGCGCTCGGCGATCCAGTTTGATCCGAGTCTCGACCAGTTCGCGTGCCTGTTTGCGGACATCGCTGCGCGCGTCTCGGATCATGGCCCGCGCGACCTCCTGTTCTGCCTCGATGATCCGTTCGTACTCGCTGAAATTGCCGCCGAACAAACGTAATTCGCCCTGCCGGAGTTCGGCGATCGCGCTCATCCGCTCCAGCAACTCGCGGTCGTGGCTGACCGTGAGGACGGTGCCGGAGAATTGCCCGACGACCTCGTAGAGGCGTTGCCGGGCATGCTGATCCAGGTTGTTGGTCGGCTCGTCCAGTAGCAGCACGTCCGGTTCGCGCAACAGTTGCGCGACCAGGCCGAGCAGCACCGTCTCGCCGCCGGAGAGCGTCTCCAGACGGCGGTCCAGCTGTTCGACCGAGTCGGCGAGGTAGTGCAGACCCAGTCGACCGAGTAGGGCGATGGCGCCCTCTTCGACATCCCACTGCCCACCGACGGTGTTGAAGTCCGACTCCTCGCCGAGGCCGGATTCGATGCGGTGCAACGCCTTCCGTATCGCGGCGATGCCCAGCACCGCATCGACGCGCTGACCGGTGCCCAGGCCGAGATCCTGACGCAGATAACCGAGCCGCCCGGTCACCGTGACCGAACCGCACGCTGGCGTCAACCCACCCGCGATCAGCCGCAGCAGTGTGGACTTGCCCGCGCCATTGGCACCGACCAAGCCGAGATGACCGGGGCCGAGCACGGCATCCAGCCCGTCGAATACGGGTGTGCCGTCGGGCCAGGAAAAGGTGAGATCGGAAAGGGAAAGATTGGCCATGTGGACCCCAGAGGTTGCTACGGAAATGCGGCGCGCGGATGCGGGCCGCCCGAATGGCTACCTCATGAGAGCAACGACATGACTCCGATCAACGGGGATTAGACTCGTACAGGTTAAGCGCAACCGCGGATCTAGCGCCACTGATATTTGGATCACACGATCCGCCGCGGCTGCGACACGACCGGGCAATCACCTGGACTACCCGGTCCGAAGGCCCTGATCCGCTACCCGCCGGCACCGATAACAGCCGAGATCTCCGCAGGCAATGGGTACGGCCGCTCGACCGGCAGCGCCCCGGCGGCCGCATCCAATTCACCGGCGGCGACCAGCTTACGGATCCCCCGCGCCTGATCGGTCACATCCCGTATCCCGGTGATCCAGGTGTCGATATATGCGTCAACCGCCGCGCCACCCAGTCCGACCTGCAGCGACCGATGCGGCAACGGCCGGTGATGCAGATCGCGTTCGGGATCCCATTGAATTCGCACCGGACTCGTCCGCAACCGCTCGGCCCACTCCCGGCGATCCGAATACAGTGCCGGCGCATAGTGACTCAGGCACGCCCGCGCCAATGCCCACTCGAATCCGCTGCGCGTGATGCTGATGGCGAGCACCCGCTCCTGCCCCGGCTTACTCGCCCACCCGCAGCGATACATCATCCACAGAAACGACGGCTTGATCCAGGTCATCCGCTCACGCTTGAACGGACTCACGAAAGTCGCCGCGGCGAGGGCGGGTTCGGCGATATGCGGCGAATATGCTTGATAGACCACAACTGTCGAATCGTCATACGACGCCCGAATCTGCCGCATCGGCGCGGAAGCAACCATCAGGCGATCCTCGCAGCCCGAACCTCCAGCGGCAAACCGGTTTCCGCGAACGGCGAACTAGATCCGCACCACCGACGTCAACGGGTAGTCCCCTTGGCGATCGCGCCCGTTGAGGAATCCGAGCTCCAAAACCACTGCGGCCGCGATGATTTCGGCACCGGCGGCCTGGAACAGGTCCGCCGCGGCTGCCAATGTTCCACCGGTCGCGAGGACGTCGTCGAGGAGCAGGACGCGACGGCCCTTCAGCTCGACCCCATCGGCGGGGATCTCCAGGGCGGCCGTGCCGTACTCGAGGCTGTACTCGCGCGAGATCACCGGCGGCGGCAACTTGCCCGCCTTCCGCACCGCCATGACACCGGTACCCAATGTCGTGGCCACACCCGCGGCGATAATGAACCCCCGCGCGTCTACCCCCGCCACCAGATCGGCATCGGGCGCACAGGCGGCGAGGCAGTCGACAACCGCCCGGAAACCCTCCGGATCGGCGAAAACCGGCGTCAGATCGGCAAAGCGGATGCCGGGAGAGGGGAAATCGTCGCGCCAGCGGGTGAGACGTTCGACCATTTGGGCCGCCTTGCCCGTCCGCTCGGCTAGGACGTCATCCGTTTCCACCGCCGCATGCTTGCTCATCGACACCTCTCCATGGTCACTCACCCACCAACACCTGTCACCGCCGCAACACCCAACGGTCCATATTCCAGCCGGTTCCCGCCTGGGTGGGCCCGGCTATGCCGTTGCGCAGACCGTCACCGAACGCGATGGTGCGGGGTGTGGCGAACAACGGAATGCTCGGCATCTCCGCCCACAACAGGTTCTCGGCCTCGGTGCGCAGATTCAGCGTTGTGGTCGAGTTGTCGTCGCCCGCAAGCTGATCGGTGATCGAATCGTAGCGGCCATTACCGAAGCGACCGAAATTGAGCCCGCTACCGGTGCGCAACGCGCTGGTCGCGGCCACACCGGTCTCGGATCCGGCCGGACCCGGCGCCGATGCGGTGCTACCGAGGACGGCGTCGACTTTGCCCTCGGTGAGCTGGGGCGGTGCGAAATCGGCGGATCCGGCGTCCACCACACTGATACCCGCCGGCTTACAGGCATCCGCGATCATCTGCACGGTTTGGGTGCGACGCTCGTCCGGCTTCCGATACCCGATCCGGATGGTCGGATTCGGCGCACCCGCGGCCGCGACGGCCGCGGTGGCGCCGGATACATTCGCGCCCTGATATTTGTCGGCCGCACCGATGACCGCCGGGTAGTACAGCGAATCCTGCTGTGTGATGCGAGAATTCAGCACCCCGGTGCCGAGCCCGCTCTTCGGCGCGTCCTTGGCCTTGCCGAGCTTGTCGAACAGCGCCTGCCGCGGCACGCACAGGGCGAAGGCCCGCCGCGCGTCGGCCGAACCGAAGACGCCGCCGGTCCCGAGCACCAACTGCTCGGCACCGCGCCCCGGTACGGTCCGCACCGAGAACCCGTCCAGATTGATGTCCTTCACCGATCCGGCACCGATATCGACGACCCCGACCGCATTGTCGCCGACCTTCGACTTCAGATCGGCGGTCTTCGGGTACACCACGATCCGCCCGGTCTCGGGCTTATTGCCCCACCAGCGCTCGTTGGCGACCAGGACCAGCCCGTCCTCGGCGGAGTAGGAATCGATCCGATACGGCCCCGACGACGGGAACCGGCTCTGATCCAGCTTGTCCGCGCCGATGGTCCACCCGTTGTTCCAGAAGTCGGCGATCCGCTGCAATGCGGCCTGGTCACCGGACTGCACGGCCGTCACGACATTCGGCACATTCGCCACCCGCGCCGCCACATGCGCGGGCATCAACTCCCCCGCGGCGAACAGATTGCGCCAGGACAGGTAGTGCCGGTCCCCGCGGAACACCACGGTGGCGTCCTTGGAGCCGGGCTGGCAATCCACCCGCTCGATATCGGCGTATCCGGCGGTGCTCGCGGCATCGAAGAGCGGAACCTGGCCGCGGTCACCGGGCTTGGTGTATCGGCCGCTGCGCGCGGCCCAGGCCAGCACCAGATCGTCACATGAGGTCGGCACGCCGTCGGAGTACACACCGTCCGCGTTGAGCCGGTACTGCACCGTCTGTGCCTCGCCCGGCACCTCTTTCGCGGTACCCACATCGGTATCGGCGACCTGCTGGCCGTCGGGGCCGGTGTAGAAGAACCCGGTCAGCACGCGCGCGAACACCGCGTCCGAACCGCTGCTCGCGCCGAGCGCGGTCCCCCCGTTGTAACTGGCGATCACCGCGTCGACGGCATAGCCGATGGAGGGCACCTGGTTCTGGCTCGAGCACCCGACCACCACCGTGGCGGCCACGGTGCCCGCAGCCACCGCTCCGATCAGACGTGCCGCTAGCGACTGCTTCATCAAGGAAAAACCCCTGCCGTCGGCTGTCAGTGCCTGCGCTTGTTCCGCTTTCCGCTCGGCCGAGCGCCGGGACGCGGGGCCTGCCCGGGTTCACGCACGGGGCGAGCGCCCAGTTCCCGGCCGGTCGCCGCGACCGCGCGCCGCTCCGCCTCGGCTCCCGCCCGCGCCGACGCCAGCCCGGCGCGCTTGTTGAGCACCTTCTTGGTGTGCGCCGCGACCGGACCCCACCGCTCCTTGATCGATACCAGCAGCGGCACCGCGAAGAAGATCGACGAGTACGCACCGACGATCATGCCGACCAGCTGCACCAGCGCCAGATCCTTCAGCGTGCCGACGCCGAGCAGCCACACCGCGATCACCAGCATGCCGACGATCGGCAGAATGCCGATGACGGTGGTGTTGATCGAACGCATCAGAGTCTGGTTCGCCGCGAGGTTCGCCTGTTCGGCATAGGTGCGCCGGGACGTATTCACCACACCGCGGGTGTTCTCCTCGACCTTGTCGAAGACGACGACATTGTCGTAGAGCACATAGCCGAGGATGGTCAGCAGACCGATTACCGCGGCAGGGGTCACCTCGAAGCCGACCAGCGAGTAGATACCCGCGGTGACGATCATGTTGAAGAACAGCGAGGCGATCGCCGCGACCGACATATCCCGTTCGAACCGGATGGCGATGTAGACCATGGTCAGCGCGATGAACACCACCAGCGCGATCACGGCCTTCTTGGTGATCTGGCTACCCCAGGTCTCGCTGATCTCCGCGACACTGATCGCGTTGCGAGAAACGTTGCCGTCCTTGTCCTTCGGTTGGAAGGCATTGAACAGCGCGGTCTGCAGCGCGTCGGTCTGGGCGGCGCTCAGCGTATCCGAGCGAACCTGGATGGTCTCCGCCGAACCGGACCCCACCTTCTGCACCGTCACCGGGGCGTGGCCGATGGTCTGGGAGTAGACGTCCTCGACCTTCTGCGTGGTCGCGGTCCCTGCCGCGGGCAACTGGATGCGTGAGCCGCCCGCGAAGTCGATGCCGAGGGTGAATCCGCGAATTCCGATGCTCAGCAACGAGATCAGCACGAAGGCCGCGGTCAGCGCGTAGTAGAAGCGCCGCCGACTGACGATCTTGAAACCGCCGGTGCCGGTGTAGAGGCGCTCGAAGACGCTGTGCTTCGGCGCGGCATCGTATTCGTTCATCTCGTCGGCGAGCGGCTCCACCGTCGAGTAACGGTCATCCGTCTCCCGACCGCCCCCAACGGAATCGCTGCGCGATGCTGTCCTCATCGTGACGTCTCCTTCACCAGAGCCTCGCCAGCCCTGCGTTCCCTGGCCACTTCCTGAATCGCGCCGAGCCCGTTGACCGACGGTTTGGCCCAGAACGGCGAGCGCGACGCCAGCATCATCAGCGGCGCGGTCACCAGGTAGAGCACGATCACGTCGAGGACGGTGGTGACACCGAGGGTGAACGCGAAGCCCTTCACCTGACCGGCGGCCAGAATGTAGAGCACGACCGAGGCGATCAGGCTGACGGTCTTGCCGGACAGGTTGGTGCGCTGGGCCCGCTGCCAACCGCGCGGCACCGCCGAGCGGAAGCTGCGACCCTCACGCATTTCGTCCTTGATGCGTTCGAAGAACACCACGAAGGAGTCGGCGGTCAGACCGATACCGATGATCAGACCGGCGATACCGGCCAGATCGAGGGTGAATCCGATCCACCGGCCGAGCAGCACGATGATGCCGTACACCGCGACACCGGAGGCGACCAGCGAGAATCCGGCGAGGAAGCCGAGCATCCGATAGTAGGCCAGGCAGTACAGCAGCACCACCGCGAGACCGATCGCACCGGCGAGCAGACCGGCGCGCAGCGAGGACAGACCCAACGTCGCCGATACCGTTTCGGCCTCCGAGGTCTGGAACGACAGCGGCAGCGAACCGTACTTCAGGGTGTTCGCGAGCTCCTTGGCGCTGGCCGCGGTGAAGCTGCCGGAGATGGTGGTGCGACCACCCTGCTGCGGACCCGACTGCACGACCGGCGCGCTGACCACCTTCGAGTCGAGTACGAACGCGACCCGCTTGTTGATGTATTCGCCGGTCAGCGTCGCCCAGGCATCACTACCACCGGATTTGAACTCGAGGTTCACCTCGTGGCGGGCCTGCTGCTGGTTCAGTCCCGAGGTGGCGTTCTTGATCTCCTGGCCGTCGATGCGGCTCTTGTCGAGCAGGAAGATCTCCTTGCCGTCGGTGGCGCAAGCGACCAGCGGCAGATTCGGATCGTCGTTACCCGCGAGCGGGTCGGCCTTGCTGCAGTCCATCGCGGCCATCGCGGCCTGCTGCACCGTGGGATCGGTGCTCTGTCGGGTCGCCTTGGCGTCCGCGATCTCCTTCTTCGCCTGCTCCTGCGGCGTCAGCCCGCCGGGCGGGGCCGGGGGCGAGGTCGGGGCCTGTGCCGGGAAGACGCGCGGCTGCGGGGTCGACTCGGCTGCGGGTGCGGACTCGGTGGTCGGCGCCACCCCGGTGCTGGGCGCGGACTGGGTGGTCGGCGCGGACTGGGTCGGCAGCGTCCCGTCCGGGTTCAGCTGCGTGGTGTCCGGCGTGGTGCCCGGAGTCGCCCCGGCGGTGCCGGAGGCCTGCGGCGTGCCCTTGCCGCCGACCGCTGGTACGGCCTGCAGCACCGGACGGATGTAGAGCTTGGCGGTGGTCGCCAGCGCCTTGGCCTGGCCACCGTCGTCACCCGGAACCGTGATCACCAGGTTGTCGCCATCGATGACGACCTCGGAACCCGAGACACCGAGGCCGTTGACACGGTTCTCGATGATCGACTGCGCCCGGCGCAGGCTGTCCTGGCTCGGCTTGCTGCCGTCGGGGGTGCGGGCGGTCAACGTGACCCGGGTCCCACCCTGTAGGTCGATGCCCAGCTTGGCGGTCGGGGAATGGTCACCGGCGAAGAACACCAGCGCATAGATCACGGCCAGCAGGACGGCGTAGACGCCGAGCAACCGGAGCGGATGCGCCGATCCCTGGGAAGGTGGCACAGTTCGTCATCTCCTAGGCGGAAGTCGAGGGTGGAACAGGCGGGCACGCACAGCCGGGCACCCGGACGGACCGCCCGCGGCGGTCCGTCAGCACGCGGGTGCACCGCTGGAACCGGGTCAGTCCTTGGTCAGCCGGGTCTCGGTCTGCTGCGCGGACTCCTCGACGGGACCGGCCTCGATCTCATCGGCCGCGATCTCATCGGCCACGGTCTCATCCGTGGTCTCGTCGGTGGTGCGCACATCGCGGATGGCCTGACGCAGCCAGGTGGTGATGACATCCTCGGCGATTTCGAGATCGACGGTGTCGTCATCGATATCGACCACGGTGCCGTAGAGCCCCGACGTGGTGGTTACCTGATCGCCGACCTTCAGGCTTTCCTGCATGGAGGTGACCTTCTCGGCCTCGCGCTTCTGGCGGCGCACACCGAGGAACATGGGCACGAGCAGGGCTACCAGCAGGAGCGGAAACAGAAGTTCCATCGTCGAAGTCAGTCCCTAGTCTGTGGGTGGGATGGACAAGTACATCCAACAGTCTGCCAGTTCGCGTCGTCGCCACCACACCGGCACACCCCCTGACGTCCCAGAACGCCGCTCCAGGCGGCATCAGGGGACGGTCCGCGGACCGATCGGCCCAGGTATTCCACGCCACCGCACTGGTCGACGCCGCCCGCATTGCCGCAGGTAACGAGCGAACCCCGCGACCGTGGTGGGTGGTCGCGGGGCTGCGCAACAGGGCGTTCTAAGCGATCTTGCCGTAGCGGTAGTCATCGAGCGGGAAGGCGACCGCTTCGCGGTGTGCGTTGATGGTGCTGGTCGGGCGCAGCAGGGCGGCCTCGCCGTGCTGATTGAAGTAGTAGCTGCGCGCGCTCGAGCAGTCACCGCCGTAGAAGACCGAGGAACCCAGCTTGTCGGTGACCCGATCCAGGAAGTGCCGGTTGGCCTGCTCGGTCACCTCGAAGGTGGTCTCGCCGCGACGGAAGGTCTCCTTCAACAGGCGGCCCATATGCTTCATCTGGGCCTCAATGGTGGTGAAGTACGACAGGCCGCTGTAGGAGTACGGACTGTTGAGGCTGAGGAAGTTCGGGAACTTCGGCACCGTGATGCCCTCATAGGCCTGGAAACGGTTGTCGCGCCAGAACTTTCCGAGGTCGACGCCCTCGCGGCCGATGATCTCGATGGCCGGGAAGTTCACATCCCACAGGTTGAAGCCGGTGGCCAGGATCAGCGTGTCGATCTCGGTCTTGTGGCCGTCGGCGGTGACAATGCCGTCGGGCTCGATGTGATCGATCGAGTTGGTCTCCAGCCGGACATTGGGCTGGTTGAATGCCTTGAAGTAGGCGTTGGAGAACGTAGGGCGCTTGCAGCCGAAGTCGTAGTGCGGGGTGAGCTGCTTGCGCGTCTCCCTATCGCGCACCTGCGCGCGAAGATGCGCCTTGGCCAGCACGCCCGCGGCCTTGTTCAGCGGCTTGGCTTGCTTGAAGTGCAACACGCCGAGCACCATCAGCGCCTCGAGCAGACTGGTGTTGACCAGCCGCGCGGCCTTCTGGGTGGCGGGCACGCGGGCGAACAACTGCTGCACCGGCGCGGGAATCGCGGTATCAATCTTGGGCACCACCCAGATCGGCGTGCGCTGGAAGACGGTGAGTTCCTTGGTCTTCTTCGCCGCCTCCGGCACCAACTGCACTGCGGTTGCGCCGGTGCCGATAACGGCGGCCTTGCGACCGGTGAGGTCGAAATCGTCCTCCCATGCGGTGGTGTGGATGATCTTGCCCGCGAAGGACTCGATGCCCGGAAACGGCGGGGTGTAGGGCTGGGACAGGAACCCGGTCGCGGTCAAAAGGTAACGGCCGGTAACGGTTTCACCACCGGTGATGGATACGGCCCAGTGCTGGTGCTCCTCATCCCAGCGGGCACCGTCCACCACCGTGCCGAAGCGCATCCGACGACGCAGGCCGTATTTGTCCGCGACGTGCTCGGCGTACTTCTTGAGCTCCTTGCCCGGTGCGAACAGCCGCGTCCAATACGGGTTGGGCTCAAAGGAATACGAGTAGGTCACCGAGGCGATATCGACGGCGAGCCCCGGGTAGTGGTTGACGTGCCAGGTGCCGCCGAGGTCGTCCTCGCGCTCCAGGATCACGAAATTGCTCAGACCGAGCCGGTCGAGCTCGATACCCGCACCCATACCGCCGAATCCCGCACCGACCACGACCGCGTCGTACTGAGGCGCCACGTCGAACCTCCTGCTAATTACATTCCAACGGGAATGTAGGAACCGTCTCTCACAGAATGACATCTCATTCCGTTTGTGAACACAGTATCATCGGGTGCGTGACGAAGCCATCCACGCGTGCGCCCCGACCGGCGGCCGGTAATGCGATCCAGCGACGCAAGGCCGAGCTGCGCCAGGAGATCATCGACACCGCGTTCATCTGCTTCGCCGAAAAGGGCTATCACGCCACCGGCATCGCCGATATCGCCAACGAGCTGGGCATCGGGCACGGCACGTTCTACCGGTACTTCAGCAACAAACGCGAGATCATCGACGTGGTCATCGACGATCTGGCCGCGCGGATCATCGACGCGCTCGGCACCGATAACGCGCCCGACGCCGCCACCTCCCTTGACGAATACCGCGCCCAGATCGATCGCATCGGCGCCGCGCTCACCCGGATCCTGGTGGCCGACCGCCGGGTCGCCCAGCTGCTGCTGTTCCACGCCACCGGTATCGATGACGAACTCACCACCCGGCTCTACGGGCTGCTCGATATGGCCGACGCGCTCACCGCCGGTTACCTCTCGCACGGTGTCGAGCTGGGCTACCTGCGGGCCGACCTCGACACCAAGAACACCGCCAAGGCCGTTACCGGCATGCTCATCGCGGGCATCGTGCAGGGGCTGCGCAATCCGGACGAAACCGCGGTCAACGAACTGAACGAGGCGATCCGGCGACTGCTCATCGACGGTGTGCGCAAGGACTGAATCGGCTCCGGCGAAACCGACAAATCTCCACCGGTTCGCCGCGGCGATCAGCGCTAGGGTGTAGCCAGATCGACTGTGGCCAACGGGGGCAGCACGTGTTCGGTAGAGACCGCCGAGTTCGAAAAATGCGTATTCGACCAGAGCAGGGCACCGCCCCTGACACAATGTCGCGAGTGACCCCCGAAGACGTGAGCCGCATCCATTTCGCCATGCCGCCGATGGGACACCGCGGCTATCACGCCGATGAGGTCGACGCCTTCCTCGAACTCGTCTCCGCGACGCTCGATGGGCAGGGTGTGCTGACCGCCGACGATATCCGGCACGTCGCCTTCGACGCCCCCCGCTTCGGCGGCCGCGGCTACCAGGCCGACCAGGTCGACGAATTCCTCGACCGGATCCGCATCGAACTGGAATTCCGCCAGCGCGGCAGCCGCCCGGTCCCCGCGGGCGGCAATGGCTCCGGCCCCGCCCTGCTCACTCCCGACGATGTGCACCACATGCAGTTCACCCAGGCCGCGGTCGGCCGCCGCGGCTACGACACCGATGAGGTGGACGCGTTCCTGGACTTGGTCGCCGCCACCCTGGCACACGGGGGCCCCGGCAGCCTCACCGTCATCGATGTCCGCGCGGTCCGCTTCACCGAGGCCCGTCTCGGCACCCGCGGCTACACCCGCGAAGAGGTCGACGCCTTCCTCGACCTGGTCGTCACCGCCCTGGAAAACGGAGCCAACCACCGCTAGTGCCGGTGGGTCATTCGAAGAGGTCGAGGGTGGGATGGGGTTCGCGGCCGCGGACCTCGATGGAGCCGAAGACCAGGTCCGGGGGCGGTACGAGGCCGAGATGCTCCCAGGCGGCGGCCGTTGCGACACGACCGCGGGGAGTGCGCGCCACCATGCCCGCGCGCACGAGAAAGGGTTCGCAGACCTCTTCGACCGTGGCGGCCTCCTCGCCGACGGCGACGGCCAGCGTCGAAACCCCAACGGGCCCACCGCCGAAACTGCGGACCAGGGCGCCCAGGACGGCGCGGTCCAAGCGGTCCAAACCCAGCACGTCGACGTCGTAGACCTCCAACGCCGCTTGGGCGATGGGACGGGTGATCAGGCCGTCGGCGCGAACCTCGGCATAGTCGCGGACGCGACGCAGCAGGCGGTTGGCGATGCGCGGGGTGCCGCGGGAGCGTCCGGCGATTTCGGCGGCTGCGTCGCGATCGATGGTGACGCCGAGGATATGGGCCGAGCGCTGCAGGATGCGCAGGAGCTCTTCGGGATCGTAGAAGTCCATATGGCCGGTGAAGCCGAAGCGGTCACGCAGCGGACCGGTGAGCGCACCTGAGCGGGTGGTCGCACCGACCAGGGTGAAAGGCGCGATATCGAGCGGAATCGAGGTTGCCCCAGGGCCCTTGCCGACGACCACGTCGACGCGGAAGTCCTCCATCGCGAGATAGAGCATTTCCTCGGCGGGCCGGGCGATCCGGTGGATCTCATCGATGAACAGCACATCGCCCTCGACCAGGTTGCTCAGCATGGCAGCGAGATCGCCCGCGCGCTCCAACGCCGGACCCGAGGTGATGCGCAGGGCCGTACCGAGTTCCGCGGCGATGATCATCGCCATACTGGTCTTGCCGAGGCCGGGCGGGCCGGACAGCAGCACGTGGTCCGGAGTGCCGCCACGCTGTTTGGCACCGCGCAGCACCAGCGTCAACTGTTCGCGCACGCGGGGCTGGCCGATGAAATCGTCGAGGGATTTCGGGCGCAGGTTGGCCTCGATCTCCCCGTCGGATTTGAGATAGCCTGCGGTGACCTGGGATTCGGATTCGGTGTCGTCGTAGTCCATGACGGTTTACCGGTTCTTGGCGAGCGAGCCGAGTGCGGCGCGCAATGCGGCCGAGGTGTCGGCGGCGGGCTGTTCGGCGAGTACGGCATCGACCGCCGGTTCCGCCTGTTTGGCGGGAAAGCCGAGCCCGATCAATGCCTCCACAACCTGCTCGCGCACCGGCGTGAGCACCGGTGTCGGCGCGGTACCCGGCGGACCCGCCTGCACCGGAACGAGATTCACCTTGTCCCGCAACTCGACCACCATGCGCTCGGCGCCGCGCTTACCGATGCCGGGCACCCGGGTCAGCGCCGCGACATTGCTCTCCGCGAGCGCCTTGCGCAGCGCCTCGGGCTCGAGCACCGCGAGCACCGCCATGGCCAGCCGCGGACCGACACCGGAGACGGTCTGCAGAAGACCGAACAGGTCACGGGATTCGGTATCGGCGAATCCGTACAGCGTCATCGAGTCCTCGCGCACGATCATCGCGGTGAACAGCCGGGATTCCTCGCCCCGGGTCAGCGTCGACAGCGTCGCCGGGGTGACATTGAGTCGGTAGCCGACGCCCGCCGCCTCGAGCACCACATGATCGAGCGCGATCTCGAGCACCTCACCGCGTACCGACGCGATCACGGGCGCACCACCTTCCGTTGTTCGGCAAGCCGCTGGGTGTACCGCCGCTGTGCCTCGGCGGCGCGCGCCTCGGCCTCGGCCATCCGCGCCATCAGCGGCGCCCGCCAACAATGACAGATCGCCAGGGCCAGCGCATCGGCCGCATCCGCCGGTTTCGGCGCGACCTGCAGGCCGAGGATACGCGTCACCATCGCGGTCACCTGAGCCTTGTCCGCAGTGCCATTGCCGGTGACGGCGGCCTTCACCTCGCTCGGGGTATGGAAGGCGACGGGTATGCCGCGCCGCGCGGCCGCCAGCGCGATCACCCCGCCCGCCTGCGCGGTGCCCATCGCGGTACGCACATTGTGCTGCGCGAACACCCGCTCGATCGCGACCGCATCGGGTTTGTGCGTGTCCATCCAGTGTTCGGCGACATCGGCGACGCCCATGAGCCGGTGTGCGAGATCCATGTCCGCGGGGGTGCGCACCACATCGACGTCGAGCGCCGTCACCTTCCGCCCCAGCCCGCCCTCGACCATGCTGAGGCCGCACCGGGTGAGCCCGGGGTCGACGCCCATCACCCGCACACGATCCCCTCTCGAAGACACGAACAACTGTTCGAGAGTCTAGTGGACCGCGCGACGCCGTTCACCAACGACACGGCGCCCGTCCGGGATTCGGCGTCGGGACCGATTCAGTCGAAGGTGTGGTAGCAGCTGACGTACGCGTACGACCCCGAATCGGAATCCTCGACGACCACCTTGCCGTCGCGCAGGATCCGACAACTCACCGTGCCGCCGCTCGACCCGCTGACAGTCGCCGACACCCGGCCCGAGCGAACGAATCCGGTGAGGGTCACGGCCTTGGTCCAGGGCAGCGGCGCGTCGTTGGCGTTGGAGCTGTCGAAATCGCCGCTGGTGAAGGTGATATCGGCGGTGCCGGTGCCGGAGACCTCATAGGTCACCGCGACTTCCTTCTTCGACTCCTTGTCGATCCGATAGGCGATGGATCCGAATACCGCGACGCACCCGCCGACGGTGAGCACGATCGCCAGAAAGACACCGCCCAATACCCACGGCCACACCGGCTTCCCCTTGGGCGGCTGCGGCGGATAGCCCGGGTAACCCGGATACCCCTGCCCGGGATAACCCGGGTACTGCGGTGGTGGTTGATAGGTCACGTGCACCCCTCCTGAATCCTGCACAACCAGCGATAGGACCTTACCGGACAAGGCCGTTCGGACTCCGCCTCACCTGTGCACCTAAATCGCCCCGGAAGCCAGCGGCGTTTCAGTAAAGCGCACCGGGTCGGCACCGAGCCACAGTTTTGCTGGAGCGGATTCACAGGGTTTCTCGAGGAATGGTCTCGACAATGCCGTAGGTGCCCGTAGTCCGTGCCCTGCTCGCCGCGCCCGCGACCCCCGTGACACCGCCACCGCCGCCACGGCTGCCGTCGGCGAATCTGAATCCGAGCTATCAGTACGGCTCCCACCACGGGATTTCGCTACTGCACGGCTGGTTACCGCTGACCGTCGAGTTGGTCGCGGTCGCCCTGCTGATCCTGGCCATCGGCTGGCGGACCCGGCGCTGGCGGCTGGTGCTGCTGCCGGTGTGCGCGGCGCTCGGTGTGGCGGGTGCGGTGGCCGCGTGGGCGTATGTGAACGATGAGGGGTTGGCATCGGATCCGGCGCCGATCGAGTTGTGGGCCTGTGCCGGCGCCGCGGTCGCGGCGATCGCCGTCGCCGCGCTCGGCTGGCGCAGTGCGCGCTGGTGGCGGCGCG
Organism: Nocardia sp. CA-119907; assembly: GCF_050955995.1. Classification (NCBI taxonomy): domain Bacteria; kingdom Bacillati; phylum Actinomycetota; class Actinomycetes; order Mycobacteriales; family Nocardiaceae; genus Nocardia; species Nocardia sp. CA-119907. Next base: position 3,327,545 of record NZ_CP192091.1, on the reverse strand, counting down.
GCGTCTCGATCCTCGCCGTACCCCTGGCACTGCTGAGCACCGGCATCGTGCTCAATCAGTGGGTCGGCTACTACCCCACCGTGCAGTCGGCGTGGAATGCGCTCACCGCGGGACCGCTGCCGAACCAGACCGATATCGACGCCCTTTCCGCACTGCGCAATACGAACGTCACCACCGGCAAGATCGTGCCGGTACGAATTCCCGACGCGGGCAGCGGATTTCCGCATCGCACCGAATACGTGTACCTGCCACCGGCCTGGTTCGCCGGTCCGACGCCGCCGACCCTGCCGGTGGTCATGATGATCGGTGGTGAGTTCAATACCCCCGCGGACTGGATTCGCAGCGGCCAGATCATGCCCGAGGTAGACAAGTTCACCGCCGCCAATGGCGGCCGCGCCCCCATCCTGGTCTTCGTCGATTCCAGCGGCAGTTTCAATAACGACACCGAATGCGTCAACGGTCCGCGCGGCGATGCCGCCGACCACCTGACCCGAGATGTGCCCGGCTACCTCGAATCTCGCTTCGGCGCGTCGGCGGATCCGGCGAACTGGGCCGTGGTCGGCTGGTCGATGGGCGGCACCTGCGCGGTCGACCTGGCCGTCATGCACCCCGAGCTGGTGCGCACTTTCGTCGATATCGCGGGCGATCTCGGTCCGACCTCGGGCACCAAAGAGCAGACGATCAAACGCCTTTTCGGTGGTGACGCCGACCGCTGGGCCGCCTTCGACCCGATCACCGTCATGGCCGAGCACGGCCCGTATACCGATATGGCCGGTTTGTTCGACGATCTCACCCCACCCAAATCCGGTCCGGGATCCCATGGTGCACGCCAGTCCGCGGCGGTCGACGACGACACCGTCGGCTTCGGCGGCCACGACGGCGTTGTCGACACCGGCGAGGTCGGCGCGGCCGAAAAGCTGTGTGCCGCGGGACATGAGGTCGGCATCGACTGCACCATCCACACCACCCAGGGCGGCCACACCTGGCAGTTCGCCGCGGCCGCCTTCACCTCGTCGTTTCCCTGGATAGTCGCACGGGTCGGACTTCCGGTGCCGGACGCGACCTGAAACCGATTGCGCGGCTGATCAGTCGGGCCGCGGCTCAGCCCAGCGACTCCGCTGGCGGTATCGACTCGGAACGAAAGGTCCGGCGATACGCCAGCGGTGCGACGCCGATCGAATCGTGTAGGTGCTGACGCAGTGAACTACCGGTCGCGAAGCCGACCTCACCCGCTATGCGGTCGACGGTCAGGTCGGTCGACTCGAGGAGTTGACGGGCACGGAAGACGCGCTGCTGGATGAGCCAGCGGCCCGGGCTCATGCCGACCTCGTCACGGAAGCGACGGGCGAAGGTGCGCTTGCTCATTCGGGCCCGCACCGCGAGATCGTCCATGGTCAAGGGCAATTGGAGGTTCTCGAGGGCCCAGTGGCGGGCGGCAGCGGTGCCCGCCGAGGTCGACGGAGGCACCGGCTGTTCGATGTACTGAGCCTGGCCGCCGTCGCGCCACGGCGGCACGACACAGCGCCGCGCCACCGAATTGGCGACCGCACTGCCGTGATCGCGGCGCACCAGATGCAGGCACAGATCGATACCGGCCGCCGCCCCCGCCGAGGTGAGCAGGTCATCGTCATCGACGTACAGGACATCGGTATCGAGGCGAACCCGAGGGAAGGTGCGCCGGAACTGGTCGGCCACATTCCAATGCGTCGTCGCGGGACGACCGTCGAGCAGTCCGGCCGCGGCCGTCACGAACGCCCCGGTGCAGATCGAGACGATGCGTGTGCCCGGCCGGATCCGCGCGAATGCCTGCATCAGCGGCGGCGGTAGCGTGCCACCGAGGGTCATTTCGATATCGCAGGCCGGAATCACCACGGTGTCAGCGGTTGCCAGCGCCCGGCTGTCGTGCTGGACGGCAATGGCGAAATCGGATCGGCTCGGCACGGGTGCGCCGTCGACCGAACAGGTGCTCACCTCGTAGTGCTCCGCGGCGGTGCCGAATACCCGGCTCGGAATGCCGAGTTCGAACGGATACACCCCGTCCAGCGCGAGCACGACCACACGATGCCGCCGCGCATCCGAAGGTCCGATCATGGCACGATCGTATCGAATATTGGCAATCGTGCCATTTCCCGGCGTCGCCGTCCTCGGCAGGCTGAAGGACATGAACGACACCACCATGCACGCGATCGGTCAGGATACGATCGGCGGCCCCGAGGTCCTGACCGAGATCGAACTGCCGATTCCGACGCCCGGTCCCGGCGAGATCCTGGTTCGGGTGCGGGCCGCTGGGCTCAATCCGACCGATTGGCGCCATCGCGGCGTCGCGGGACTGTTCCTCGACGAGCCGCCCTTCGTCCTGGGCTGGGATGTATCGGGTGAAGTGGTGCGGACCGGTATCGGGGTCACCCTGTTCGAACCGGGCGACGAGATCTTCGGCATGCTCCCCTACCCCAACGGCCACGGCGCGTGCGCCGAATACGTTGTCGGTCCCGCCCGCGCCTTCGCACCGAAACCATTGAACCTGGACCACATTCAGGCCGCCGCGGTCCCGCTGGCCGCCCTCACCGCCTGGCAGGCCCTCGTCGACACCGCGAAACTCCAAGCCGGACAGCGCATCCTGATCCACGCTGCCGCCGGTGGTGTCGGACACTTCGCAGTCCAGATCGCCAAGGCCCGGGGCGCTCACGTGATCGGCACCGCGAGCGCAGCCAACCACGCATTCCTGCGTGAGCTCGGCGTGGACGAGACGATCGATTACCGCACAACCGATTTCGCCGATGCGGTCCGCGACGTCGATGTCGTACTCGATTCCATCGATGACGAGAACAGCGTGCGGTCGCTGCGCACACTCCGCCCCGGCGGTCTGCTCGTCTCCCTGCGCGCATTCGGTCCCACCGCATTGACCGCCGAGGCACAGCGATCGGGAGTCCGGGCGGTGCGCATGCTGGTGGAGCACGACCACGCCGGGATGACCGCACTCGCCCGGCTCGCCGAATCCGGGACGCTGCGTCCTACCGTCGCCGGAGTCTTTCCACTCGCGGAGGCCGCGAAGGCGCACGCACTGGGCGAAACCGGCCGCACCGTCGGCAAATTGGTCCTCACGGTGCCGTGATCCGGCCCGGTCAGCGCTTCTTCGCCGCGCCGATCAGAATGTCGGCACCCCACCGGGTCAAGCGCCCGGCAATCGCCACGTAGAGAAAGATCGCGAAGTACACCAGGCTTGCGCCGTAGTCGTCGGCCCAGCCGGGCATCAGGTTCACCGTCGCGAACGCGGCAATGAGCAGGATCAGTCCCGCCGCGACCGCGAGCGGGGCGAGGGTGACATTCAGGTCGGTCGAATGGCCGGGACGCTCGTCGGCAAGGGATCGACTCATCAAGGTTGGTCTCTTTCCGGGCGGGACAAGTTCTCGGTGTTCTGGAGCCTGATCGGGTCGCCGCGACGGTTGTCGCGGCACTCGAATCCGATATCAACAATTGAGCCGAAATCGTTACGTTGCTGACATGGTCGGCTGCGACCACGCTGGTTGTGCGGCCGCGTTTGTGGCATGCATCACATCGGAGATCTACCATCCGAAGGATGAGCAATGTTGTGAAGGCTGTCCTCGAAGGTGGGCCGAAAGACTTGCCAGCGCGCATCGTTCCGATCACGCCACCCGGCGTCGAGCTCAAAGTCGAATTCCGCGGCGGATACGAGCACTTCAAGGTCACCAACCGGGAAGCCGATACCCCCGAGGGGCGGCTTCCGGTGTACGAGTGGTCCGACCGCACCAGAATCGCGGAATAGACGAGGTTCGACCAGGCGCGGCGGCGTAGTACTGCGCCCTCGCCTCCGGCCCGCGCACCCCACTCACCGCCCGGTTCGCGCCGTCCGCCGGGACGGGCCGACCCGTGGACGCAGTCGGGGCGGTCCGCAGCTGTGCGAACCGCCCCGAATTGCCCGATGGGCTCGACTCAGTCCTCTTCGAGCTGAGCGCCGACCTCGTCGGGGATATCGACATTGGTGTAGACGTTCTGCACGTCGTCGCTGTCCTCGAGCGCGTCGACCAGCTTGAACACCTTGCGCGCGCCGTCGAGATCGACCGCAACCGATACCGACGGCTGGAAGCCGGATTCGGCGGAGTCGTAATCGATTCCGGCGTCCTGCAGCGCCTTGCGCACCGGGATCAGATCCGACGGTTCGCTGATGATCTCGAAGGATTCCCCGAGGTCATTGACCTCCTCGGCACCCGCGTCGAGCACCGCCATCAGCACGTCGTCCTCGGAGAGGCCGTTCTTGTCGAGGGTCACGACGCCCTTGCGGTGGAACAGGTAGGAGACCGAGCCCGGGTCGGCCATATTCCCGCCATTGCGGGTCATCGCGACACGCACCTCGCCCGCGGCGCGGTTGCGGTTGTCGGTGAGGCATTCGATCAGCACCGCGACACCATTGGGGCCATAGCCCTCGTACATGATGGTCTGCCAGTCGGCGCCACCCGCCTCTTCGCCGCCACCGCGCTTGCGGGCACGCTCGATGTTGTCGTTCGGAACCGACGACTTCTTCGCCTTCTGGATGGCGTCGTACAGCGTCGGATTGCCCGCCGGGTCACTGCCACCAGTGCGTGCCGCCACCTCGATGTTCTTGATCAACTTGGCGAAGAGCTTGCCGCGCTTCGCGTCGATCCCCGCCTTCTTGTGCTTGGTGGTGGCCCATTTGGAGTGGCCGCTCATTCCCTACTTCCTCCAGTCGACAGCACGTCTGATCGTGCGCACGGTACCCGCACCGGCCGGGTAGACAACTCTCTCAGCCTACTCGTCCGGTCGCGACGACTTTCCGAGGGCGACTACTGGGCGTTACGGACCAGATCGACGAACATCTTGTGCACCCGCAGATCACCGGTGACTTCCGGATGGAACGACGTCGCGACCACCCTGCCCTGCCGCACGGCGACGATGCGACCGGCGAACGGGCCGCTCGGGACGGTGGCCAATACCTCGACCTCCGCGCCAGCGCGCTCCACCCACGGCGCCCTGATGAAGACCGCGCGCATCGGACCGCCGTTCAGGCCCGCGAAGTCCAGATCGGTCTCGAACGAATCGACCTGGCGGCCGAAAGCGTTGCGGCGCACCGTCATATCGATACCGGACAGATGTTGGGCATCGGGGCGGGTGTCGAGCACCTCGGAGGCGAGCAGGATCATCCCGGCGCAGGATCCGAAGGCGGGCATACCCTCCCGCAGCCGCGCACGCAGCGGTTCGAGGAGTTCGAAGACTTCGAGCAGCTTGCTGATGGCGGTCGATTCGCCGCCCGGCAGCACCAGCGCGTCCACCGCGGCCAGCTCCGACGCACGCCGCACCAACACCGGTTCGGCACCGCATTGCGCCAGCGCCGCGACATGTTCGCGCACGTCACCCTGCAGCGCGAGCACGCCGATGGTGGGCCGGGTGGGAGATTGCTGCGCGCCAGGAACGGGCGAGGCGACCGATGCGTTCACGCCACGAGCTTACGAGGCGAGGGTGCTGTGGTCCTGCTCACGGTGACCGTCAACGTTGCATCAAGAGCGGGTTCATCGGGCGGAAATCGGTCGACACTCACAGATGTGATTGCCGTGTTGCCACGCAAGGCGTCTGCGCCCCGTGGAGAAGCGAATAGAGTCTCGACGCACCGCGGGCTGACGGTGTCGACCGGTTTGGCCGGACTGTCCCTCGATGCCATGGCATCGGTCTCCTACGGGCCGGAAGCCATCGTGCTGGTACTGGCCACGGCCGGTGGCACCGGACTCGGCATGACCTTGCCGGTCACCCTCGCGATCGCCGCACTGCTGGCGGTACTGGTCGCCTCTTATCGGCAGGTGATCGCGGCCTTCCCCGACGGCGGCGCTGCGTACGCGGTGGCCAAGCGACACCTGGGCCGGCGCACCAGCCTCGTCGCCGCGGCCTCGCTGATCGTCGACTACATCCTCAATGTCGCGGTCTCGATCGCCGCGGGGGTGGCGGCGCTGACCTCGGCCTTCCCGGCGCTGCACGCGTACACGGTGTGGATCTGCCCGGCCATCCTGGTCGGGATCACCGCGCTGAATATGCTCGGCATCCGAGAAAGCGCACGCGCCTTCATGATTCCGACCATCATCTTCGTCGCGGGCATCTTCGCAGTGCTCATCGGCGGTCTGCTGCGCTCGGAACCGGCCAGCGTCACCACCGGAGCCGCGGCCGTCAGCGATATCCACACCGTCGGTGTGCTCTTGCTGCTCAAGGCATTCTCCAGCGGCTGCGCGGCGCTTACCGGCGTCGAAGCGATCGCGAACGCGGTGCCCAGCTTCGCCGAACCGAAGATCAAACGCGCACAGCGGGCCGAGGTGGCGCTCGGCGCGCTGCTCGGCGTCATGCTGATCGGGCTGGCGGTGCTCATCAAGAAGTTCTCGTTGCAGCCGATCGACGGCACGACGGTGCTCTCCCAGCTGACCGAGGCCGCCCTCGGCCACGGGATCGGTTACTACGTTGTGCAATTCGCGACCGTCGTACTGCTCGCGCTGGCCGCCAACACGTCATACGGCGGACTGCCGACACTCACCCGGATCCTGGCCGACGACAACTGCCTACCGCACCGATTCGCGGTCAGTTCACCGCGTCAGGTGTACCGCTACGGTGTCCTGGCACTCGGCGTGACCTCGGGCGTGCTGTTGATCGCGGCGCGCGGAAATATGAATGCGCTCGTCCCGCTGTTCGCGATCGGCGTCTTCGTCGGGTTCACCATCGCCCAGACCGGTATGGTCCGCCACTGGTGGCAGGACCGCGGCGAGGGCTGGCGCTGGCGGATCGCACTCAACGGTTTCGGTGCGGGGCTCACTTTCGTCGCCGCGATCGTCACCACCGCCATGAAATTCACCGAGGGCGCCTGGTTGATCGTGTTGGTGCTGCCCGCGCTGGTGCTCGGCATGGAACGCGTACGTGGGGCCTACACCAAGATCGGCGGCTGCCGCCGCAACGGCACGATTCCGGACCAGCCCCGGGCCACCGGTACGGCGATCGTGGTGCCGATCTCCGAGGTCTCGGAATTGAGCCGCGAGGCACTCTCGGCCGCCATGTCCATCGGCAAAGACGTTGTCGCCGTCCATGTCTGCCTGCCCGGCGAATCGGTGCGGGCATTCGCCAAGGCGTGGGAGGCCTGGCATCCCGAGGTCGGACTGGTGCTGCTCGAGGACAGCGACGCCACCGTCGGCGGCCCCGTCGCACGCTACGTCCGCGAGAACTTCCACGGACGGCGCAAGGTCGTCGTCATCGCCGAGATCGATCCGCCCACCGGCTGGGACCGCGTGCTGCCCAGCCACCGCAGCGATGAACTCGAACGCGAACTCCGCCGAATGACCGACACCGTGGTCTGCCACCTACGCGTCCAGGTGGCATGAACCTCACGAGGGCTCACCGGTAGTTCGCGGGGTGCGCGGCGGCCACCCTCGCACCACCGCGGACGCTGGGTCACCGGGATGGGTCAGTGGGCGATTTTCGACCCTCCTGACGCTCAGTCCTCGCGCAAGGTGCGGATAAGGCCCTCTTGGACAACCGCCGCGACCAACTCGCCCTGACGGTTGAAGATCTTGCCGCCGGTCAGTGCACGGCCGAAGCCCGCGGACGGGGAGGACTGGTCATAGAGCAGCCAGTCATCGGCGCGGAACGGGCGCAGGAACCACATGGCGTGGTCGAGGGATGCGTTCTGGGTCGGCTCGTCGGGGTGGATGACCTTGGAGGAGCCGAGCAGGGTCATATCGCTCATGTAGGCGAGGGTGCAGACGTGTACGACCGGGTCGTCGGGCAGCGGATGCCGGTAGCGGAACCACACCTGCTGCTGGGAGACCACGCCGTCACGGCGGGCCACCACATCCTGGGGCACGGTGCGGATATCCCAGTGTTCCCACTCGCGCATCGCCCAGAGCCGTTCCGGACTCATCGTGGTGCTGGCATCCGGCAGCTCATCCGGCGCCTGCACCTGTGGCATCACATCCTGATGTTCGGGACCCGCGTCGCCGAGGTGGAACGAGGCCGACATGGTGAAGATCGCGGCGCCGTCCTGTACGCCGGTTACCCGGCGGGTACAGAAGGACCGGCCGTCTCGGATCCGCTCCACCAGATACACGGTCCGCTCTTCCGGATTGCCCGGACGCAGGAAGTACCCGTGCAGCGAATGCACCTGGAACCGCGGCTCCACCGTCCGTACCGCCGCTACCAGCGCCTGACCGGCAACCTGGCCGCCGAATGTGCGCGGGAGCTGGGTCTTGGTGGACGCGCCACGGAAGATATCCCGCTCGAGCCGCTCTATCTCCAGCGCCTCTTCGATTGTCGCCATGCGGCTGACATTATCCGGCCCGCCGACGCGGGCTCCGCTCGGCTGGCCCGTGATCCATCGGCAACGGCCGCAACCGCCGCCCAGAATGGGGTGCGCCGGCTCGTTTGATGGGATGGGCCGGTGCCACATTTCGATCCGATCAGCCATACCGGACTTGTCGAACTCCTGACGGACCGCATCCTCGAGATCAGCGGCCGCGCGGTGATCGCGATCGACGGTGCCGACGCCGCCGAACCCCTGGCGATCGCGGACCGCATCGCCACCGCCCTGCGCGATACCGGCCGCGCCGCAGAAGTGGTCTCGCTGCACGACTACATCCGGCCGGCCTCGCTCCGGATGGAATTCGGTCGCACCGACGAAATGTCTTATCGCGCCGCCTGGTTCGACTATGCGGCGCTCGATCGCGAGGTCATTCGCGCGCTTCGCGAGAATGCGCGCTGGCTTCCGGCACTGTGGGACGAAGAGCGTGACCGCTCCGCCCGCTCCCCCATCCGCAGCGCGGCGCCCGACACCGTCCTGCTGGTCGCGGGTCCTATGCTTTTCGGCCGGGGGCTGAGCTTCGATCTGACGGTGCGACTCGATATGTCCGAGGCCGCCCTGCGCCGCCGCACCGCGCCCGAGGCACAGTGGACCATTCCCGCCATCCTGCGCCACGACCGGGACAACCCCTATGCCCCAAGCTTTTTCATTCGCTGGGAACACCCCGATCGACCTGCGCTGCGGATCGATGACGACGCCGTGAAGTAGAAGCCTTCCGACTCGAAGGGTCTCCCCTCCTTGCGATTTTTTGATTCCGGCTCGCGGGACTTCTGATCGACACCTGCACATCACACATGTTTAAATGCGCATATCTAAGTATGTAGATGATTCATGGCGAGCCTGACCAACTGATTCACCCCGAAACCTCCGGCTCGTACCAACCGCCACCAATTGTCGGATGTGCCGGACGCGTGATGAGGTTCCCACAGGCAGGTTGGAAGCCAATCCTGTTCTTGCCGAGCGCAATTCGAGCGGCACCACTCCCCCACCGCCGACCCGAGGCCGGCCGCGCTCCGCAAACACCTCGGGTGGCAAGCGCCGCATGCGCCCGCCACCCGAGATGAAGCGTGCCCGGCCGAACCCACCGCGGTCGGGCAACAGCGAACTAGCCGCAGGCCGGCGACTGCTGGCCCAGGTTGGTCAGCATGGTGCAGGCCCAGGACTTCTCGATCTTCCACTTGCCGTTCTCGGCGACGAAGGGCACGTCGACCATGTTCTCCTGGCCATTGACGACGAACTTCGCCTTGGCGGTCACGCTGTCACCGAAGGCGGTGACGTCGGTGACCGTTATCTTTGCATTGGCGTTCTTTGCCGCCTCCGCCAAGCGGTTCGGCAGATCTGGATCGGCCTCCGCGCCCTGCACCGATTCCAATTTCTCGGCACTGGGCACCGACGGATCGAAGGCGCGTTCGAGTTCGGCATTCAACTCGGCCACCGTCGGCTTCGGCGGCAGGTTCGGGTTGGCCACCACCGACGTGCTGGTCTTGGACGCCTTGGTCGGAGTCGTCTTCGAGTCGTCGCTGCCACACGCCGACAGGCTGAGTGCGGCCACGGCGGCCAGACCCGCGATAGCGATACGCCCGGACTTATGAAGCTTCAATTGAATCTCCTTTGCCGTTCGGACAGGTCCGTGACCCCGACGGTGCCGCGCGAACTGCCCGCGCGGTCGCCGACGTGCACCGAATCCTGAAATTAGCCATCAACTCTGTGGGGCGAATAAGACAACTGTGTGGGATGCGCAACGGATTCGGTCCGCCCCGCGTTCGACCATACGCTCGACGCCAACCAGATCATGCCGACACCGGCAACGATATGGCCGGTCCGCACGACGGGAGCCGGGAGCAGGAAGGTCAGACAGAGGGCCGAGAGCCCCGCTGTATACAGCACGCTGGCGATCCGCGGCGCGGAATCGGTGCGCAGTAGGGCCGTGCCGAACGCGATGGTGCCGGTGAGGGCGATGATCGCGGTCGTGAGGAAGGCGAACCGCGCTGGACTCATGAGTAAGTCCTCGACGACCGGACGTTCCAGAAAGACCAGCACGAAGTTCTTCGTCTAGGCGACGCCAGCGAAGTAGCCGAAGCCGAGGAACTGGACGGCGAAGGCGGTCGCGCCGAAGCGGCCGAGTTCCCGGCGCACCAGGGTGTACATCGCCACCAGCAGGCCGATGCCGAAGGGGACGGCACCACCATTGAGCAGCTGGGTGAGCGCGATTTTATGGCCGAGGACGAGTTCGGAGCCACCGGCGAGGGCAATGGCGCAGCCGCAGATCAGGCCCGCGGCGGCGCCGAGGCGAAGCAACGCTCGAGTGTCCATATCGATTCCCTTTCTCCAGGTGCGGCCGACGCTAGGAATCCGGAGGTCATGTGGGTAAGTGGATCGCGGTCACCACCAGGAGGCATTGACCAATGCTCGCCGCCACTCCGGTGCCACCGCCGTCACGGTGCGCGTCGATCTCGCCGATTCGCCCGTGACACTCGAAATCACCGACAACGGTGGTGGTTTCGCGCCTGGATCCACCACCGGTCAAGGCTTGGCCGGGATGCGCGAGCGATTGGATCTGGTCGGCGGCACTGTCGAAATCACCTCTGGGCCAACGGGTACGCGGGTGGTCGCCACGGTGCCCGAAGCAATGCACCTGGAGTCGGCACGGTGAACGCGATCTCGAAACAGACGCCGGGGCAACAGCGCACCGACGACCCGGCACCGAGCGAGTCCGATGTGGCGAACGGCAAGCTCACGGTCCGGGTACTGATCGTCGACGATGAGCGCTTGGTGCGGGAGGGCATTGCGGCACTGCTCGCCCTGCAGCCCGGTATCGAGGTGGTCGGTATCGCCGAGAATGGTTCCGACGCAACAGAATTGGCATGGGATCCGCACCCCGACGTGGCGCTGATGGATGTGCGGATGGCGGGTATGGACGGGATCGAGGCGGCGCGATTACTGCGGGCGCGGGCAAAGGTGTTGATGCTCACGACCTTCGACGATGACGACTACATCGTGCGCGCGCTGCGCGCCGGAGCGTCCGGATACCTGCTCAAGGACCTACCCGCCGCGGAGCTCGCACAGGCGGTGCGCCTGGTCCACGCGGGTGTCGACCAGTATTCGGCGACGGTCTCCGGCCGACTCGCGGCACTGGTGCGCCCGCCCTTTACCGCACCGACCATCGAGCTGACGCCGCGCGAACTCGAGGTGCTGCGACTGGTCGCGGGCGGCGCGGCCAATCGGGAGATCGCGCGCACGATGTATCTCAGCGAGGGCACCGTGAAGAACCACGTATCGAATATCCTCAGCCGACTCGGCGTGCGCGATCGCATCCAGGCCGCGATCTACGCCCGCGATCACGGACTGATCTGAGCACATTCACCAACGGCACCACGCCATGGCGACGCAGGACGCCCGCGGCAGCGGATCGTGAAACCCTTGCCGCGGGCATCGATTCAGATCAGCGGTAGCGCCGGATCACCAACCGCGCTCGGCCAGTCGGTGATCGACCGGCAGCTCCTCGACATTGATGCCGACCATCGCCTCACCCAGTCCGCGCGAAACCTTCGCCAGCACATCCGGGTCGTCGTAGAAGGTGGTGGCCTTGACGATGGCGGCGGCGCGCTCGGCCGGGTTGCCGGACTTGAAAATGCCCGAGCCGACGAATACGCCCTCGGCGCCGAGCTGCATCATCATCGCGGCGTCGGCGGGAGTCGCGATGCCACCCGCGGTGAACAGCACCACCGGCAGCTTGCCGGTCTGCGCGACCTCGCGCACCAGCTCGTACGGTGCCTGCAGCTCCTTGGCGGCGACGAACAGCTCATCCTCGGGCAGCGACGACAGCCTGCGGATCTCGGCGCGGATCTTGCGCATGTGGGTGGTGGCGTTGGAGACGTCGCCGGTGCCCGCCTCGCCCTTCGAGCGGATCATGGCGGCACCCTCGGTGATCCGGCGCAGCGCCTCACCCAGGTTCGTGGCGCCGCAGACGAACGGCACGGTGAAGTTCCACTTGTCGATGTGGTTGGCGTAGTCGGCGGGGGTCAGCACCTCGGACTCGTCGATGTAGTCGACGCCGAGGCTCTGCAGAATCTGGGCCTCCACGAAGTGGCCGATGCGGGCCTTGGCCATGACCGGGATGGAGACGGCGGAGATGATGCCGTCGATCATGTCCGGATCGCTCATCCGGGAGACGCCGCCCTGTGCGCGGATATCGGCCGGAACACGCTCCAGCGCCATCACCGCGACCGCACCGGCGTCTTCGGCGATCTTGGCCTGCTCCGGGGTGACGACATCCATGATCACCCCGCCCTTGAGCATCTCGGCCATCCCGCGCTTCACGCGGGCGGTGCCGATGGTGTTGGTGGTCTCGGGCGTGGTCACGGCAAACTCCTGAGTCATGTGCGCCAATCGGGTCGCTTGGAACTAACGACACCGATTCTAGGCAAGCCGATCAGGCCACTTGATAGCCAGTTGCACAGCACTGGCCTTGCCCCGACCAGCGGGTCTGCATACCGCCCGCAACCACTGGACCGATCGGGCGGTGCTCGGAAGGGATATCGGCGGCACCAACACGGGGAGCCGCCGCAACTCGGATCCGCCGGGTCGGCGCACCGTTCCGCCGCCCCGACGAACACCGGGTTTTCGTGCTAGAGCGGGCCGATCACCAGCAGCTGCGCCCAGTACTCCGCCGCAGCGGGACCGAGCAAGGGCAACAGGAAATCGAACAACAGGTAGGACATGTACTACATACCTCCACGCACCAACGGACATCTCACTGCAGTGGAATCACCACCGGATTCCGAGCAGCACTTTCCCGTAAGCACTACCCGGGCGGCATCAATCCAGTCGCGACGCTATCACGATCGTGAAACACATCACAGGTGAAAGATGCGGCCGCGCAGGTGGATCGCCGCCGCGCTCAGCGGATGGAGCGAACCTCGGGATCGGAGTCACCGGATGCCGCCTCGGCGGCCTCGGGGAGCAGTTGGTCCAGGTGATAGGGGTAAACGGTTTCGCCCGTGTGGTCCAGCGCGACGATATCGGCACCGGTGCACCACTTATTGGCGGTAATGCTGCGGCGCTCGACCGCGGTCGGATTGCCCGGCTTCGGGTCGTAGGCCGGTACCCGCAGCGCGAAGAACAGCTCCTCGGCGCGGATGAGCTCGCCGTCGAAGGGGAATACCGCCACCCGTCGCCAGATCGGCCCGCGCAGGCTCGCCGGGGCGGCGGTGTAGCCGGTCTCCTCCCACAGTTCCCGCACCGCGGCGCTGCGCAGGGTCTCCCCCGGTTCGACGCCGCCGCCGATGGTGAACCAGAAGGAGACATCGGGGGTCTTGGGGTCGTTGCCGCGCATCAGCAACACCCGATCCTGTTCGTCGAGCAGCACCACCCGCGCGGAGGTGCGGACGGTATCGACAGCCAGACCCGTCGCGGCGGCCGGGGTGGCGCGCTCACTGATCTCGAAGTAGGTCGGCAGCGGCGCGGTACCGCCGAGGTGCAGGATGCGCACCGGACGACGGGTGCGCAGGGCGAGGGTGTCGCGAACGGCGTCATTGTGAAAGCGACGCGCGATCAGGACACGGGCCTCGGCGTCGGCCAGTTCGGCCACCTGCTGCGGACGCAACTGAGCGATATCGACCGCCGAAAGCGCCGCGGAGAGTTGGTTCTCCACGGTCTCGCGATCGGCGCGCCCGGCCCGCTCCGCACGATCCGCCAGCGCGGCAAGGCGTTTGGCCTGCTCGAACAGCGCCGACTCGGCGGTCGGGCCCGCGATCGCGACGGCGACCGACCTGGCCACCACCGCGCGCCGGGCCAGCGCCGAGTCCAATGCCTGCCACGACTGGTCCGAACGCACATGCAGCCGGTCGAGCCGGTTGGCGGTCGAAGCCGCCCATAGACCGATCGCGATGATCACCGCCGCGATCAGCGCGAGAACGAGAACCGTTGTCGCGGAGAAAGTAATCATCTGGGAGCCCTCACCATGCCGTCATTTGCCGCAGGTCGCGGAATTCATCCGGCGGCCCTGACCCGCGTATCGCCGATGGTCACCGTCTCGTACACGCGCAGGATCTGTTCGGCGACCACCGGCCAGTCGTATTCGCCGACCACCTGATCGGCGGTGCGAACCAGGGCCTCCCGGCGGACTTCATCGGTGAGCAGGATGTCCAGCGCATCGGCGAGACGATCCGAATTGCCCACCGGAACAAGCATTCCCGCGGTGCCGTCGCGCAGCACCCGACGAAAGGCGTCCAATTCGCTGGCCACCACGGCGGTTCCGGCGGCCATCGCCTCGATGAGAATGATGCCGAAGCTCTCACCGCCGAGATTGGGCGCGACGTAGACATCCGCGCTGCGCATCGCCGAGGCCTTGTCCTCATCGGAGACCTGGCCGAGGAAGCGCAGATGCCGGGCGAGCGGTCCGGCCTCGCGGCGCAGCCGGTCCTCGTCGCCACGGCCCACGATCAGGATCTCGATATCCGGATGCTTGCGCACCACTGCGGGCAGCGCGCCGAGCAGCACGTCCATGCCCTTGCGCGGTTCGTCGTAGCGGCCGAGGAACAGTACGGTTCCGCCCACGCGCGGATAACCCGGCAGCATCGGGGCGCGGGCGAAGGCGGGCACATCGACGCCATTGGGAATTTCCACCGCATCCGATCCCAAGGCCTCCACCTGCCAGCGCCGCGCCAGCTCCGAGACGGCGATGCGGCCGCTGATCTTCTCGTGATAGGGCCGCAGCACACCCTGAAAGGTGCTGAGCACCAAGGATTTGGTGGTCGAGGTGTGGAAGGTGGCCACGATCGGCCCCTCGGCGATCTTCAGCGCGAGCATGGACAGGCTCGGCGCATTCGGTTCGTGGATATGCAGCACGTCGAAGTCGTTGCCATCGATCCAGCGGCGAATCCTGGTGTAGGCCATGGGGCCGAAGGACAGCCGGGCAACCGAACCGTTATAGGGAATCGCCACCGCGCGACCGGCCGACACCACGAAATCCGGTAGCGGTGTGTCCTCCGACGCGGGCGCGAGCACGCTCACCTTGTGGCCGCGTTCGATGAACACCCGCGCCAATTCCACGACATGGGCCTGCACCCCGCCAGGGACATCGAACGAATAGGGGCAGACCATGCCGATTTTCATGGTGTCTTCTCCCCTGTAACGCCATTGATCCCGGCCTGCGCCGCGGCGATCCTGGCGCGTCGCTGCGCCGAAAGGTCCTGCTCCCATTGTGGCTGCAACATATGCCAATCGGCGGCATGCTCGGCGATATTGGCCGCGAACCGGTCGGCCAATGCCTGGGTGGCCGCCGCGACACCGCCCGAAACATCCAGCGGCGCTTCGGTCTTCATTCCCCAGCCCTCACGGCCGTCGGCATCGACGGTGAACCAGACGTGCACCGGGATCAGCGCGGCGCCGGTCGCGATGGCCAGCTTCGCCGCACCGGCGGGCAGCCAGGTGCGCTCGCCGTACATCGTCACCGGAACGCCCTTTCCGGTCAGGTCCCGCTCCCCCATCAGGCAGACGACCTTGTTCTCGCGCAGCCGCGCGGCCAGCGCGGCGAACGGCGGCTGCTCACCGCCGGTCAGCGGGAACACCTCGAAACCCAGACTCTCCCGGTAGGCGACGAACCGTTCGAACAGCGACTCCGGCTTCAACCGTTCCGCGACCGTGGCGAGGGTGCCGCTGTGGTTGACCAACCAGACTCCGGCCGCATCCCAGTTCCCGGAGTGCGGCAGCGCCAGGACCACACCGCGTCCCTGCGCCAGTGCGGCATCCAGATTCTCCACGCCCTCGACGAGTGAACCGGTCAGTGCCGAGTGATCCATCGTCGGGAGCCGAAATGCCTCACGCCAATAGCGGGCATATGAGCGCATACTCGCGCGAATGAGGTCGTCGGGCACTTCGGCCGGAGTCACGCGCAGCACACGCGCGAGATTGCGCCGCAACTGATTCGGTGCGCCACCGGCGCGGAATGCGCGATTCGCCTTATCCGCGGCTCGGTTGCCACCCCAATCGAATGCCCGTCGCACCGTCGATTCGGGCAGGGTACGCACGACCCGCCACCCCGCCGCATAGGTCAAGTCCGTCAGTCGGGAGGTGATCCGAGATCCGAGGCCGCCTTGCGTATCCCGGCTCCCGCCGAGTTGATGACCAGGCTCGCCGACAGGCCGCGTGGACTCCCCCGGCGAATCGAGCTGGGAACTCACGAGGGCGACTCCGTCGCGTCCGCGGGATTCTGCGGTTGCGCGGGCGGGATCACATCCCGCGCGCCCGGCGAGTTCCGGACTGCCAGCACCCGCTGGAATACCGTGACAATGCTCAGCACTGCCAGCATCCACATCGCCACATGCACGGCCCAGGTCAGCCATTCGATCCCCCAATAGCCGCCGATACCGGTCAATCCGGCGCCGACCAATACGATGATCAGCCGATCCGGCCGCTCGATCAGCCCACCGTCGGCGGAGAGACCACTCGCCTCGGCACGCGCCTTCGCATACGAAATCACCTGGGAGGTAACCAGAACCACCAGGGTCGCGAAGAACAGCGGCTTACTGTTCTCGTGATAGACCGCCCACCAGGCCAGCCCCGCGAAGATCGCGCCGTCGGCGACCCGATCACAGGTGGCGTCCAGCACCGCACCGTATTTCGTGCCGCCGCCGCGGGCCCTGGCCATGGCGCCGTCGAGCATGTCGAACATGACGAACAGCCAGATCACCATGGTTCCCCAGAACAGATGTCCGGTCGGGAACAGGGTGACCGCGGCCGTGATCGAGGCGACGGTGCCGATCACCGTCATCGCATCCGGGGTGAGCCCGGTCCTGACAAGCGCTCTGCCCAGCGGCGCAGTCGCTTTGGAGAACGTCTCGCGGCCGAAGAAGCTGAGCACCCTACTCGACTTCCTTCCACGCCGCCGACAGCAGCGCCCGAGTTTCCCGCAGCAACTGCGGCATCACCTTCACCCCGCCGACGACGGTAATGAAATTGGCGTCCCCACCCCAGCGCGGCACGATGTGCTGATGCAGATGGTCGGCGAGCGAACCACCGGCCACCCCACCCAGATTCAGGCCGACATTGAATCCGTGCGGCCGCGATACCCGCTTCATCACCCGGATCGCCTGCTGCGTGAAGGCCATCAGCTCGGCGCTTTCCTCCAGCGTGAGGTCTTCGAGATTGGCCACCTTGCGGTAGGGCACCACCATCATGTGCCCGGGGTTGTACGGATATAGATTGAGCACCGCGTAGACGTGCTCGCCGCGCGCGATGACCAGACCGTCCTCGTCCGACATCTTCGGGATATCGGTGAACGGATGGCCCGTCGCATCTTTCGGACTGGCGGCCTCGGCGATATAGGACATTCGGTACGGAGTCCACAACCGCTGCAACCGATCCGGCTCACCGGCCCCGGTATCCACGATGCTCCCCTGCTCGTCCGAGTCCGCGTTCACATCCGCGAACCCGGGCGCGGTCCACTCACTCATGCGCCGCCCTTCACCACAAAACCCTCGGCGGTCGGCGAGGCGTTCTCCCGGTTCGCGATCCATTCCACGATGGTGGCCACCGCCGCCGCGACCGGCACCCCGTTGACCTGGGTACCGTCGCGGAAACGGAAGCTGACCGCACCCGCGTTCACATCGCGCTCACCGGCGAGCAGCATGAACGGGATCTTCTGTGCGGTGTTGTTGAAGATCTTCTTCTGCATCCGGTCGTCGCTGCGGTCCACCTGTGCCCGGATGCCCGCGTCCCGCAGCTGTTCGATCACCGAATCCAGGTGCGGCGCAAAGGCTTCCGCGACCGGGATGCCGACAACCTGAACCGGCGAGAGCCAGGCGGGGAAGGCACCGGCGTAGTGCTCGGTGAGCACGCCGAAGAAGCGTTCGATCGAACCGAACAGCGCGCGGTGGATCATGACCGGCCGCTGCTTGGTGCCATCGGAGGCGGTGTATTCCAGGTTGAAGCGCTCGGGCAGGTTGAAGTCGAGCTGGATGGTCGACATCTGCCAGGTGCGGCCCAGTGCGTCCTTGGCCTGCACGGAGATCTTCGGGCCGTAGAACGCGGCGCCGCCCGGATCCGGCACCAGCTCGAGTCCGGAGGTCTCGGCCACCTTGGCGAGGGTTTCGGTGGCCTCGTCCCAGGTCTCCTCGGAGCCGACGAACTTCTTCGGGTCCTTGGTGGACAGCTCGAGGTAGAAGTCGTCGAGGCCGTAGTCGGCGAGCAGGCCGAGCACGAACTGCAGTGTGCTGGTCAGCTCGGCGTGCATCTGCTCCTTGGTGCAGTAGATGTGCGCGTCGTCCTGGGTCATGCCGCGCACCCGAGTCAGGCCGTGCACGACGCCGGACTTCTCGTAGCGGTAGACCGAGCCGAATTCGAACATCCGCAGCGGCAGCTCCCGGTACGACCGGCCGCGGGACCGGAAGATCAGGTTGTGCATCGGGCAGTTCATCGGCTTGACGTAGTAGTCCTGGCCGGGCTTGCGGACGGTGCCGTCCTCATTGAGTTCGGCGTCCAGGTGCATGGCCGGGAACATGCCGTCCCGGTACCAATCGAGGTGACCGGAGACCTCGAACAGGTGGCCCTTGGTGATGTGCGGGGTATTGACGAACTCGTAGCCCGCGTCCACATGGCGGCGGCGCGAGTACTCCTCGAGCTCCTTGCGGATGATGCCGCCCTTGGGGTGGAACACCGGCAGACCGGAGCCGAGCTCGTCGGGGAAGCTGAACAGGTCCAGTTCCAGGCCGAGCTTGCGGTGGTCGCGGCGTTCCGCCTCTTCGAGCAGGTGCAGATGCTCTTCGAGGGCCTCCTGCGACTCCCAGGCGGTGCCGTAGACGCGCTGCAGATCCTCGCGGTTCTGGTCACCGCGCCAGTAGGCGGCGGAGCTGCGGGTCAGCTTGAAGGCGGGGATGAACTTGGTGGTCGGGATGTGCGGGCCGCGGCACAGATCGCCCCAGACCTTCGCACCGGTGCGCGGATCCAGGTTGTCGTAGATGGTCAGCTCTTTGCCGCCGACCTCCATGACCTCCGGATCGTCGATGCCCGACTTATCGCTGATCAGCTCGAGCTTGAACGGCTCTTTGGCCAGTTCGACGCGGGCGTCCTCGACCTCGACCACGCGACGTGAAAAGCGCTGCGCGCCTTTGACGATCTTCTTCATCCGGGATTCCAGCTTGGCCAGATCCTCGGGTGTGAACGGCCGCTCCACCTGGAAGTCGTAGTAGAAGCCGTCCTTGATGGGCGGGCCGATGCCGAGCTTGGCCTCCGGAAACTCCTGCTGTACGGCCTGGGCCAGCACATGCGCGGCCGAATGCCGGATCACGCTGCGGCCGTCCTCGGTGTTCGCGGCGACCGCCTCGACCTCGACATCGGTGTCCGGGGTCCAGGACAGATCCTTCAGTCCCTCGGCATCGCGCACGACGACGACGGCGTCGGGCCCCTTGGTCGGCAGCCCCGCCTCGCGCACCGCGGCACCCGCCGTCGTCCCTGCGGGCACCCGGACGAGGGCGACAGGGCTGATAGGTGCTGAGGTGGTCACGGCGAGAGACTCCTTGGCGTTCCTGGCGGGCGGGTTCCCGCACTGGCGCGGGCGGTTGCCCACGGGTCATCGTCGGAGGCGGATTTGCTCCGGCGCGACCATGCTATCGGCACCCCAGCGGCCCCGCGTCGATGGACCGGGCTCGCCGCGTCGCGGGTCGGCCGGTCCGGATCCGCGAGACCCGAACGTGACATTCGCCGACCGGTTCGATGCGCCCCTCCCGCCATCCGGACGTGGGCCGGCGGACTATCGCTATCGGCTCTCGGCGGCGAGCTCGGTGAGCAGCGCCGTGCGTTCCGCGGCGGGCCTTTTCGGGCAGCTGGTGCACATCTCGCATCCGGGCACCTCGAAGACCAGACAGCACGAGATGCGGCGCACAAAGCTGCGCCCGCCGATCTCGACGAACCGTGGCACCGGCAGCTTCCCACCGACCTCGGTCGCAAGCCGGGCCCCCGCGTCCGGATTCCCCGCATCGAGCGCCCGATTACCGATGGCGTCGGCGGCAATCGCCCACAGCGAGGGCACCCCCGCACCGGATACCGCCGCGACGGGCCCGATCACCGCGGCCAGAGTCTCTCGCAGCGTGGTCGCAGCCGCACGGCTCAGCGCGGCAGCGTCCGTTGCGCGCCGCGGGCCCACGGCCTGCGAGCCGTGCGGCACGCGGACTCGAGGCCGATCGGCATCAGCGGATGTACAGGCGGGCCGAAGGTCGGAAACCTCGCGTACGTCGGCATCACGCCCAGGTAGCGTGCCGGTCTCGGACTCGGGCGGCAGTGCGGTCGCATCGACACCTCGCCCCTCGACGTCTTCCGCAGGCGGCTCGGCGATTGCCTCGATATCGGTGGCGGGCAGGATGTGCACGCGCTCGATACCGCCATCGGGGCGGACTTCACAGTCCAACCGGTCCAGAGCCGGCTCCGGTGCGGCCGACCCGGTCGCGTATGCGCGTGCGAGCTGTTCGACCAGGGCGGAAGCCACCATGCACCACCACAGCGTGCCCGAGACGCGCGGTTCGGTGGTGCCCCATGAGCAGCCCATTTCCGCGATCCGCGCGGACAGCCACTCCGGCTCGGTCAGATTCCGCCCCGGAACCGAATTCACCACGTCAGGGGACTGTGCAACCACTGCGATTCGACTCCGATCCAGCCGCCGAGCAACCCGAATGTTCCCACTACCCATAGTGTCGCGATGACCAGCGCGCAGGTGGCGGCGGCCGCGGACACCCGCATGGCCGGGCCCCGTGCGGAGTACCACGCCATACCCTGCCGATACCTGTCGCGCAGCCAGCCGAGTGCCCGGCGGGCCCAGGCGAATTCGGTGGCGAGGATGCCAAGCCCGGCGAATACGATCGCCCAGCCGGGTCCGGGGTAGGGAATCGCCAGGATTCCGATGACCAGCACCGCGATGCCGACCACCCCGACCCCGATCCGGTAAGCGAGGTTCAGCCTAGGTCGCCCGGTCAGTCGGGTGCGGAAGGCGCGCCACCCGGTGCGCTCGGTCGATCCGGATCCCAGCTCAACACTCATCGCCACCAGCCTACGAGCGCGCCGACGGAACCTCCGTCCGGTGCGCCGCGCGACGGTCGGACCCGCCGCGTTCTATCGACCCCGCGCCCGACTCGATCGGGGACCCGGCCGGACCCGCCCGAACAGATCGGGCGGGTCCGATGCCAGCCACTCAGACGAGTTCCGGCGTGCTGCGCGCGCCGGTGTCGTCGATGTGGGCGAGCCCGTCCACGGTGACCTCGATGACGCGCGCGCTGGCGATATCGAAGAAGAGCCCCGATACCGTCACACCGCGTTCGGCGATGGCCGCCCGCACCGCGCCATGGCGATGCAGGGTTTCCAACTGCACGGCCACATTGACCATGCTCAGCTGGTCGACCTCGCCGAATCCGGCGGCCGCGGCCGAGCGCGCCACCGGATGTCCGAGCCGGAACCGCTCCAGGCTCGGGTGGGCATGGGCGAGCCAGGGTCCGATTTCCGGACCGGTATCGGTCTCGGTGTGCAGCGCCTTCATCGCACCGCAGGACGAATGCCCGCACACCACGATGGACCGCACATTCAACTCGTTGAGCGCGAAGACGAGCGCGGCCTGCACCGACGCGTCGCCGCTGACCGGCACCAGATTGCCGACATTGCGGACAGTGAACATGTCGCCGGGACCGCTGTTGGTGATGACATTGGGCACCACTCGGGAGTCGGCGCACGTCAGGAAGAAGGTGTCGGGATCCTGGCGGTCCCGCAGTTCGTCCAGATGCGGACGCACGACATGGGCGTGGCTGCGGTGGTAAGCGGCGACACCGGAGGTCACCGGGTCGGCGTTCTTATCGTCGCCGCGCCACGGGCCGAGGATCTCGTCGAACACCGCGCGCCCGAAGCCGCGCGCGGGCGGCCCCGCGGTCGCGTGCGCCATCCGCGCGCTGCCGATTTCCACGAAATCGACTGTGCCGCCACCGCTTTCCTGCTGGCGCACCCACTCCTCGATGGCCTCGAAGGCGGCGTGGTCGAGGAAGTCGACGGTCATCTCGACGGTGACATCAACGCCCGCAGGCACTTTCGCGAATTCCGTGGACAGCTTCGGCAGTGCGAGGAAGGTGCAGGAACCGTCGATGGTCAGTAGCCAGCGTTGCGAACCGGGAATTTGCTCGGCCGCCACGGCGACCCGCACCACCCGCCACAGCAGCAGCCCGAAAGCCAGTGCCAGACCGATGATCACACCTTCCAGCAGATTCAGGAAGACCACCCCGACCACGGTGACCGCGTAGATGACCAGATCGCCGGTGCGCCTGGCCAACCTGATGTGGGCCAGCTTGACCAGTTGGATACCGATGACGATCAGCAGACCGGCGAGCGCGGACTTCGGAATCTGCTGCACCAGTCCGGCCAGCGCGACCGAGAAGACCAGAATCCAGCAGCCGTGCAGCACCGCCGAAGCGCGGCTGCGCGCACCGGCCTGCACATTGGTGGCGCTGCGCACGATCACGCCGGTGACCGGCAGACCGCCGAGCAGACCCGAGAGCACATTCGCCGAGCCCTGACCGATCAACTCCCGGTCGAAATTGGTGCGCTTACCGGTGTGCATCTTGTCCACGGCCACCGCCGAAAGCAGGCTCTCGACGCTGGCGATGAGCGCGATGGTGAGGATGGTGATCGCCACGGCGGACCAGTTGCCACTGGGGATCTGCGGCAGTCCGATGGCGTCGAACAGCGAGCCGTTCAATACGATTCGCTCGGCGTCGAAGGGCAGCACCAATGACAACACCGTGCCGACCAAGACCGCGACCAGCGGCCCTGGCACGACCCGTAGCTTGGCGGGCACTCGGCGCCAGCCGAGCATGATCGCGATGACCACCGCGCCGATGATCGCGTCGTCGCCGTGTAGCGATAGCAATTGCGACGGCAACTGGGTGATATTGGTCCAGGCGGAACTGTGCGATGACCCACCCAGCAGCACGTGAACCTGTTGCAGCGCAATGGTTATGCCGATACCGGCAAGCATCGCATGCACCACGACCGGGGTGACGGCCAATGCGGCTCGCGCGATCCGGCTGAGCCCGAACAGAATTTGCAGCACACCGGCCGCGACAACTATGAAAGTCGTTATCCGCCATCCGAATTGGCTGATGGATTCGGCGACCACAACGGTCAGACCGGCGGCGGGTCCGCTGACCTGTAGCACCGAGCCACCTAGTAGGCCAGCGACCACGCCACCGATGACGGCGGCAATGAGTCCGGCGGCGACAGGCGCACCGGAGGCGACCGCGATGCCGAGGGACAGCGGCAACGCGACCAGGAAGACCACGATCGAGGCGGGCAGATCGTGGCGCAGGATCGATGTCAGACGATCCGATAGCGGTTCGGAAGTGCGATCGCCTTTGCCCAGCTCGGCGGGCGGTATCGGTGGTGCGGCTACGGCACTATCAATAGCCATTGACTTCTCCTTCGCCGACTCGGCGCGAAAGCCGAGGTCGGTTGACGATCAACATGTCCAGCAGGGCACAGACCGCGAACCGGCATCTCGCGGTGAAGCAGTTCCCGACACGGCAATGGGTCGAGATGTAAACCGATTCAAGATTATTAGTAAAGACTTAGCAAAGCCTGAGAAATTGCCGGAAGGTGCCCGAATCCATACCGTCGAATCACTGTGATAAGAGCCATAGTCATGCCGAGTTCCCTTGCCGGGCAGGATCATTCGGCCCGGCTCGGTGACGCGCCCGGCGCTAGACCGGCTCCGCGGCAATACCGGGCACATCGGCCAACTCGTCCAGGGCAGCGACGCTCAGCGCATCGTCGAATTCGGCGATGCCGTCCATGGTCACCTCGATGACCCGGGCGGTCGCCAGATCGAAGAACAGTCCCGACACCGCGACACCGCGATCCTCGATCCCACGCCGTACCGCGGGATGGGCGTGTAGTCGCTCGAGTTGCAGTGCCACATTCACCAGGCCGAGCTGGTCGACCGGCCCGAATCCGGCGAATGCCGCGGCAGCGGCGACCGGATGCCCGAGCCGGAACCGGTCCAGGCTCGGTCGCGCATGGGCGAGCCAATCACCGAGTCCAGACCCGGTGCGGACCTCGCGATGCAGTGCGTCCATCGCACCGCAACCAGAGTGTCCGCAAACCACCACGGCCCGCACGTCCAGCTTCTCCAGCGCGTAGATCAACCCGGCCTCCACCGAGACATCGCTGCCCCCGACCGGGACCAGATTGCCCACATTGCGGACGGTGAACAGATCCCCTGGCCCGCTATTGGTGATGACATTCGGCACGATGCGGGCATCGGCGCAGGTCAGGAAGAACGTGTCGGCGTCGGGCCGATTGCGCAACCCGTGGAGATGCGGACGCATCAGATGGGCGTGACCGCGATGATAGGCGGCGATACCCGCGGCGATCCGATCCTCCGAATTGCCCGTGCGCCGCCACGGCCCGATGACCTCGTCGAGAACCTGCCGCGAGCGGCCACGCTCCGGCGGCCCCGCCACGGCGGTCGCCATCCGCGCACTGCCGATCTCGACGAAATCGACAGTGTCGCCCGCGGCTTCGCGTTGGCCGGCCCAGTCGGTGATCAGCTCATAGGAGGCGTGGTCGAGGAAGTCGACCGTCATCTCGATGGTCACATCCACGCCGGAGGGGACCTTCGTGAGTTCCGCGGTCAGCTTGGGCAGCGCCAGGAAGGTGCAGGTGCCGTCGATGGTGACCACCCAGCGCCGTGCGCTGGCCACCGGTTCGGCAATGATCGTCACCCGCACCACCCGCCACAGCAGTAGGGCGAAGGCCAGTATCAGCCCGATCACCATGCCCGCCAGCAGGTTCAGGAATACCACGCCGAGCACCGTCACCACGTAAACGAACAGGTCGCCGGTGCGCCGGGCCAATCGGATATGGGCCAGCTTCACCAACTGCACGCCGATCAGAATGAGCAACCCGGCCAGCGCCGCCTTGGGGATCTGCTGCACCAGCCCCGCCAGCGCGACCGCGAACAGCAGGATCCACACGCCGTGCAGCACCGTCGCGGCCCTGCTCTGCGCGCCGGCATGGGCATTGGTGATGCTGCGGACGATGACGGCCGCGATAGGCAGGCCGCCGAGCAGGCCCGACAGCACATTCGCCGAGCCCTGCCCGATCAGTTCGCGATCGAAATTGGTTCGATTGCCGGGTCGCGTTTTGTCCACCGCCACCGCCGAGAGCAGGGTCTCCACACTGGCGATGAGCGCGATCGTCACCATGGCCATCGCGACGGCGAACCAACTGCCGGACGGGATCTCGGGCAGGCCGATGGAGTCGAGCAGTGATCCGCTCAGCACGATGCGCTCGACATGTGTCGGCAGCACCAGCGACAGGACCGTGGCGACCACCACCGCGACGAGCGGCCCCGGCACCACGCCGATCGGGCGCGGGACGAACTTCCAGGCGATCAGGATGACGATCACCACCAAGCCGACGAACAGATCGCCGCCGTGCACCGACATCAACTGGTGTGGCAGTTGGGTGAGGCTGGCGAACGACGAACTGAGCGAATTGCCACCGAGCAGGATATGGACCTGCTGTAGCGCGATGATGACGCCGATACCGGCGAGCATCGCATGGACCACCACCGGCGCGATGGCGAGCGCGCCGCGGGCAACCCGGCTGAGCCCGAACAGAATCTGTAGTAGGCCCGCGCCAACGGTGATGAAACAGGTAGCGGCCCAGCCGAATTGGTGCACGCTCTCGGCGACGACGACGGTCAGACTCGCCGTCGGCCCGCTGACCTGGACCACGGAACCACCTAGTAGTCCGGCGACGACACCGCCGACAACGGCGGCAATGAGGCCAGCGGCCACCGGGGCGCCGGAGGCGACCGCGATACCCAGCGAAAGCGGTAGTGCGACAAGGAAAACCACGACCGAGGCGGGGACATCATGGCGGCCGACGGCGGCGAGACTTACTGGAAGACTTGCGCGAAGCGGCGACGTCCGTGGTGCGGAATCGGTGTCGGTGGACATTATTCTCCTTCGCCGAAACGGCGTGGAGCCGATCGGTTCTTCGGTCGAACATGTACTGGCATCGAAAACGAGCGGCGGGCGAAGCTGGTGGAGCGAGAACGCTGAACGCTTCATGCGCCTGCATGGAGCGACTTCGTCGAGCAATGACCCGGTGTTGCGAAGGTCAGCGCAATAGTAAAGACTTCGCAAAGCACATGGAAAGCTAGATTGTGCTGGTGGGACGAACCGCTACCAAACTGTGACCCAAGTCACAGTTTGACCAAGTGTTCCGGGGCGGCGAAGGGGTCGCGGAGTCAGGCCGATCACGGCGACGGCTGCAGAGCCAGCCAGCCCCCGTTGGATCGCTCGAGGCGAACGGCAACCGCGAACGCCGGGCGACAGAACCGCATCACCGAGTCAGCCCGCGCTCCAACAGCGCCCAAGCCTGTTGCGCCATTTGCTGTTTCGACCGCCCGTCGGTCTTCAACAGAATCGCGGCCAGCATCGCCACGGCCATGAATACGTCCGCCGCCGTGACATCCGCGCGCAGCGAACCGCGCTGGGCCGGGTCCTCGAGTTTGTCCGCGACCAGACTCATCAGGCGCGCGGCCACCTCGCCGACGCGCGGATCGTCGGTTCCGGAGGGATCGATGATCGCCACGAAAGCGGCCGAGTTGGTGATCTGCTCGACAATGACCGCGAGGACATCGTCGACAGTGGTCGACGGATTCGCCGCGAGTTCTTCGACCTCGGCGATGTTCTCCTCGAATACCGCGAGCGCCAAGCTCTCCCGGGTCGGAAAGTGCCGGTACAGCACACCCTGACCGACCCCGGCGGTGCGCGCGATGGAACTCAGCGTGGCATCGAAACCGTTCTCCGCGAATACGTCCCGCGCCGCCCGAATGAGAGCTGCCCGATTGCCCGCCGCGGCCTTCGGCCCCCTGTTCGCGCGACCCGAGGCTGTCATTGTCGCAACGTTACCGCACCGAACGGTGCCGCTCCCGCGACGGCGGCGATGCTGACGCATAGCTCGCAGACACGACGAGCAGGTGTGACCCCGACGCCCCTTGACTCCCAAATATGCCGTGGCGCACACTACCGCCGGGCAACCGGACAACACAGTCCGGCTATGTCCACTCGCACCGCCACACCACGGCAGGCGCATCCGAACAGACGTCCGCGGCCGCGCACCGGCCGATCACGAGCACCGCGGCCGATCCGGTATCGACCACACGAAAGGCAACCCTCGTCGCCGAGGGCTCCCATGAAATCTTCGTTGCATCCCTGGACCCGGCGTTCTTTGGTGACCGCGGCGGCCGCGGCGCTGCTGCTGCCGACCGGAACACTCGCCGCCCAACCACCGTCCGGCGCGTCCGGGCACGTCGAAGAAATCGCTGGCCTCACCGATATCGCCGCGGCGCGCGCCGAATGCGAACCCGACGCGTCCCCCGAATCCGGCCTGCAGGGTGATGTCCCGGCCGATGACCGTAATAGCGGTCGCAGCAGCCAGGGCTACCGCTGCAATCTGCGCCAGATCGGCGGCTACTCCGGGCGCGGCGGCGCGATTTCCTCGGTCAGCTTCGAGAACTGCGTCTATGTCGGCACCTTCTTCCCGGGCAATCTGCTCGGGCCCGAACAGGGCGTGCAGGTTCTCGATATCTCCGACCCCACCGCGCCGGTACTCACCGCGACCCTGAACGAACCGGCGATGCTGGCGGGCACCTGGGAAAGTCTGAAGGTCAACGCCGAACGAAAGCTGCTCGTCGGCGCGGGTGCGCCGGTGCTGACCGGTGCCGGTCTGCTTTCGGTCTACGACATCTCCGATTGCGCCCATCCGCGTCTGCTCAATCCGGGACCGGGGACCAGCCTGAATATGCCGCTGCCGATCACCGCGCACGAGGGCGGGTTCTCCCCCGACGGCAATACCTACTGGAGTTCCGGCGTCGCACCCGGACTCGTCAGCGCCGTGGACCTCACCGATCCCGCCAACCCGCGCGTCATCTGGCAGAACCTGCCCGGATTCGCCATGCACGGCTTCGGATTCAGCCCCGACGGCAACGTTATGTACCTGGCGAACAACTTCGGCGGACTCATGGTCATGGATATCAGCGCCGTACAGCGCCGCGATCCGAATCCGCAGGTGCGCCAGCTCGCCAACATCACATGGACCGATGGATGGGCAACCCAGCACAACATCCCGGTCAGCTATGACGGCAAGCCCTACATCTTCGCCACCAACGAAGCCGGATCCGGCGGCGTGAAGCTCATCGATGTCACCGATAGCGCAGACCCGCGGATCGTCAACACCATCAAACTCGAAATCGATCTGCCCGAAAACGAGGACGTCGCAATGGCTTCCGCCGCGGGCGGTTCGCTCTTCGGCTACGACGCGCACTACTGCGCCGCCGATCGGCCGACGAATCCGACCGCATTGGCCTGTAGCTGGACCTCATCGGGCATCCGCGTATTCGATGTCCGCGACCCGTTCGCCATTCGCGAGATCGCCTACTACAACCCACCCGCCCGCACCGGCCACAACACCGAGTTGACGAACTCACCGCACGCCCTCGCATCCATCATCGGCCCACCGCTGCTCGCCGGGCCGACGGTGGTCCAGACCATGCTGCAGGGACAGTTCGATTTGTCCCAGGCCACCGGTCCGCGGTCCGGCATGCTCGCCTTCGGTGACCTGTCCACGGACTGGTGCTTCTCGGCTCCGGAATGGCGGGGCAACCAGTTGTGGACCACCTGTGCCGACAACGGATTCCTTGCGCTGCAATTTGATTCCGGCGTCTACCGCCCACCCGCCGACCAGCGATCGACCATCGGTTCATGACCCGACGAAGTTGGGTCGAGACCGCCGCGCTCGGCTGCCTGGCAATACTGCTGCTGGCGGTCGGCGCGGCGCTGCGGCCATTGGTGGCGGCCGACGACCGACCCGCACCACCCGTGCTCACCGACACCGAAATCGGCTTCGCCCAGGACATGCTCGCCCATCACAATCAAGCCCTGCTCATGGTGCAGCGGCTCGATTCGGGCATTAACCCGACGGTACGTACTCTGGCACAACAGATTTCGGATACCCAGCGCACCGAGATCGGGATGTTGCTCGGTTGGCTGCGCATGGCCGAAGCGCTCGCGATCAACCCCCAGCCGATGGCATGGATGTACGCCGACCGATCGGAGACCACCGACCATCACCACACCGGTCCGGCAACGAGCACGGCGGCCACGACGAGCGCCGCGATGCCCGGCATGGCGACCCAGGCCGAACTCGACGCCCTGGCCGCCGCCCGGGGCGCCGACGCGGAATCGCTTTTCCTGCAATTGATGCGGCGCCATCACTACGGCGGCATTCAGATGGCTCAGGCCGCCGAGCGCCAATTGTCCAGCGGCATTGTCAAACAGGCCGCGCGCGACATGCTCGATACTCAGAGCCGGGAAATCGGGGTGCTGGGTCTGCTGCTGTCACGATCCTGAACACGCGCCGAG
This sequence comes from Nocardia sp. CA-119907, assembly GCF_050955995.1. NCBI lineage: Bacteria > Bacillati > Actinomycetota > Actinomycetes > Mycobacteriales > Nocardiaceae > Nocardia > Nocardia sp. CA-119907. The sequence goes on along the minus strand of NZ_CP192091.1, from coordinate 3,297,728 downwards.
CGCATTGCGCCCGACACCGTGCAGTGCGGTAAGCCGCGTCGGCACATCCTCTTTCGAGGAATCGATGACCGCGTCCGCACCGACCGCCAATGCCGTCTCCAGCCGGGATGCGATGATGTTGGCGATCGACAGTTGGGGCTCAGACCCGGGACGCGACCTTCGGTTCGTCGACGATCCGGTCCGCGACGGCCGCGCGCCGGACCGGAATGGTCAGTGCGACCGCCGCGCCGAGCAGGGCTACGCCGCAACCGATCAGCAGGCCGACGCGGAACCCGTTCTCGGTCGGAATGGCGTGGGTGCCCATGGTGACGGTCATTTGCGCCAGCACCGCACCGATCATGGCCGCCGCCACCGAGGTACCGACCGAGCGCATGAGCGTATTGAAGCTATTGGCCGCCGCGGTCTCCGAGACCGGCACCGCGCCCATGATCAGGGCCGGCATGGCGCCGTAGGCGAATCCGACGCCGGTGCTGATCACCAGGGTCACCACCAGCAGACCCCACGGGGAACCCATGAGCGCCATCGAGATTCCGTAGCCGAGCGCGATGATGAGGCCGCCCGTGACCAAGGTGACCTTGGGGCCGCGCGCCGCCGACAACTTCGCGCCGAGGGGTGAGATCACCATCATCGTCAGACCGGACGGGGCCATCCACAGCCCCATCGCCATCATCGACTGGCCCAGACCATAGCCGGTGGCCTCGGGCAGTTGGAGCAACTGGGGCACGAGCAAAGCCTGCGCGTACATGGCCATCGCGATGACGATCGATGCGGCATTGGTCAACAGCACCTGTGGCCGCGCGGTCACGCGCAGATCGACCAGTGGATCCGAGTTGCGCAACTCCCACCAGCCCCAGATCGCGAGCACCACGACCGCGGCGGCGAAGAGTCCGAGGATGCTGCCGCTGGTCCAGCCCCACGCCGCACCCTTCGATACCGCGAGCAGCAGGCAGACCAATCCGGTGCCGAGCCCGATCGCGCCCAATGCGTCGAAGCGTCCCGGGGCGGCGGCGGACGGGGTATCCGGAATCAGCACGAAGATCAAGGCACCGACGACCGCGGCCAACACGGCCGTACCCCAGAACAGCACATGCCAATTGCTGTACTGGATAACGGCGGCCGATACCGGCAGACCGAGCGCCGCGCCGATCCCCAGCGACGAACTGATCAGGGCGATGGCCGCACCGAGCCGCTCCGGCGGCAGTAGGTCCCGCAGCGCGCTGATACCGAGCGGCACGATGCCGACGCCCATGCCCTGCAGACCGCGGCCGATGATCATCGGCGCGAGCGAGGTCGCGGTCGCGCACACCGCCGAACCGACGACCAGCGGCACTGTCGACGCCAGCAGAATGCGCCGCTTGCCGTACATATCGCCGAGCCGCCCGGCCACCGGTGTGGTCACCGCGCCGACGAGCAGGGTCACGGTGACCACCCAGGTGGCATTGGACGCCGTGGTGCCCAGCAGCTGCGGCAGCTGTCCGAGCAGTGGTACCACCAGCGTCTGCGTCAGCGACGCGACGATGCCGGCGGTCGCCAACACCGCCAGGATGCCGCCCGGGCGGGCGGAGTCGGGCTCGACCACGCGAATCTCCCTCGATCTCGATCTGATTTGCACTATACAATCAATATGTATGATGCATGCTGATTGCATAGTACAAGGAGTACGAGTGATGCACATCTCCAGCGCAATTCCGGCCCGCACCTCCCGCAGCGCGGCGGATGAACGGAAGGAAGGCATGGATAAGCCCGTACACCTGGTCGAATTCGAAACCATGCTGCTGAGCAGGTATCAGCTCAGCTCACGCCGCCGCGCGCACGGAATGCTCGAACGCAGCTCCTACCTGCTCCTGAGCCGGTTGGCGATCGACGGCCCACTGTCCATCCGGCAGCTCAGCGACGCCCTGCATCTCGACGCATCCACCCTGAGCCGCCAGATCGGCACACTGCTGCGCGACGGACTGGTCGAACGCATTCCCGACCCCGAGGGCGGTATGGCGCGCAAGTTCCGCACCAGCGCGGAGGGCGAGCAACGGCTGGAGGCCGAACGCGCGGCCACCGTCAGCGGCCTCGAATGCGTCATGCACGACTGGACGCCCCAGGACGTGGCCGCCTTCGCCGATTACCTCCGGCGTTTCAACGGCAGCATCGAGCAGCTCGATGGCCGCCCATGGCCGCGACCGACCACCAGCGGCCGACTTCCTCATCGATGACGAGACGATCAAGCTGATGGTCGCAGGACCCGAGAGGCCGGAATTCGGATCCACTTACAGGGCTCGGCGCCCAGATTCGCGCAGTTGTCCCACTGAGTGGACACAACCACTGACGTGACCATGAATTCCTGGTACCACGGCAATGACCGACCACACACTCGCTGATCAAGGCCAGCTGCCCATGAAGCCCTTCCGCACCGCAATCGGATATCTGCGCAGCGACGTATCCGGCACCCGCCAGGCCTGGGATGAGATCCAGATCCGCAGTCTGGCGCGACGCCTCGGTTACACCCTTGCCAAGACCGTGACCTGCAACGGCAGAATGGATGACCCGATAGCCCGGCTCATCAACACGGTCCGCACAACGGCCGCCGATGCGGTCATCACACCCGATGTCACCCACCTCGGCGGTACCATCCCCGCAGCACTCGACCGAGCCGCCGCCGTGATCACGATTGCCGCGAAACCCGCATAAACCAACCTCAGCGGTCGCCGATCTCCAAGACGGCGCGAACCAGCTGGCCGCCGGGCGCGGCCCGGAGATCATGGCCGACGCCGCCGTCGAAATCGTTGCCCGCCCCGCAGATCAGCTCCCGGCACCTGTTCGATCGACGCGAACATGCTGACCACCTACTTCGGAGTCGACGACCTGTCCCACTACTGCGATGGCAACCATCCCACCCCGGAGCCGCTCCTGGACTGAGCGAAAGTCATTGCTGGACATGGCCATTGATGCCAGGGAGGGAATGCCATGGAGGTGGACTTCAGGTCTGGCGGAAGAACGGGGTACCGATGCAGGTGAACCCAGCTGTTACCGGGTAGGGCGAGCCTCCCCGTCGATCAACGCTCGGAGGGTGCGGATCGGGGCCATGCGCGGCCCTCCAGTCGCTCGATATCGGCATTGAAGCGGCGGAGGTAGGCCGCGAAGCCGGCGACTTCCTCGGGGGTCCAGTCGGCGAGTACGACACCGAGGCCCTCGATATTGGCGGTGCGTTCCAGTTCGAGTCGGTGCTGACCCTCGTTGGTAATGCGGAACTTTCGGGCCATGCCGCCCTCGGGGTCGGGGATGCGTTCGACGAGTCCGTCGCTGAGCATGGCGTTCGTCTGGCGGTGCACGGTGGACGAGTCGAGGCCGAAGGCGTCGCTGAGTTGGCCGACCGACATCGGGCCCTCGACCGCGATGCGGCTCAGCAGCACATAGGAGCTGTACCGGTCGATGTGGGCGCCCTCGCGCCTGCGGGAGGTGCCCGGGTTCATCCGCCGTCCGAGCAACATGGTCTCTAGCTCGATTTCATCGATTGGCTTATCCATCCCGACCCTTCCCGCCGATGCGCAGCAGCCCGCGACCGGACCCGTGGTGCAGATATAGCACAGCGACGCCTGCCCCTCTTGACGCCCACTGCGGTTTCCCGCAGACTACGAGCCCTACCGGACATTACTGTCCGGTAGCCGAATCCGCACCGCACTGCCGGGACATCCGATGTCCGCGGCCACCCGCAATTCCCGCGGGTAACGACTACCGACGAAGGTTTGGAATGGCATCAATCACGCGCCGATCACTGTTGACCGGGGCTGCCGCGGCCGGAGTGCTGCTGGCGTGCTCGCGAACCACCGCTCCCACAACCGGAATCGCGGCACGGGTCAACAGCGTCCCGCTCACCCGTGAGGAACACCGGGTAGTCGTCATCGGATCCGGATTCGGCGGCGGCGTGACCGCCCTGCGCCTGGCCCAGGCCGGAGTTCCGGTGCTGCTGCTCGAACGCGGTATGCGCTGGCCGACGGGTCCGAACTCGGAAACCTTTCCCCGGGCATCGGCGCTGGACAAGCGCGTGCTCTGGTATCGGTCGAGTCCCCAATTGTTCGGTCGGCCACTGGTTTTCGAGCCGTATACCGGATTGGTCGAGGCGGTTCCCGGGGAGAATATGACCGCGCTGTGCGCCGCGGGCCTGGGTGGCGGATCCCTGATCTACCAGGGCATGTCGCTGCAGCCCACAGAAGCGGTATTCAATGCGAATCTTCCGCAGGAACTCGACTGGGCCACCATGGATCGCGTGCACTACCCGCGCGTCGCGGGCATGCTCGGCATTGCGGTCGCGCCCGACGACTTGGTCTCCAGTCCGAACTACACCGCCTCGCGGATTTTCGCCGAACATGTGCGCGAGGCCGGGCTCCCGCTGTCGAAGATCCCGATGCCGATCGACTGGAACTACGCGCTGGCCGAACTGCGCGGTGAGATGAAGCCGTCGTACACCAATGGTGACGGGGCCATGGGCGTGAACAACGGCGGCAAGAATTCGGTCGACGTCACCTATATCGCCGCGGCGGAAGCGACCGGTCGGGTCACGGTCCAGACGCTGCACCAGGTCACCGATGTCGAACGCGCCCCCGACGGACGCTGGGTGGTACACGTCGAGCGACTCGACACGACCGGAGCCGTACGGGAGAACAAGATCATCACGACCAATGCCCTGGTCATGGCGGCGGGCAGCCTCAACACCACCCGGCTGCTGGTGCGCGCCGCCGCCAAGGGGCAAATCCCGGATATGCCCGACGCCCTCGGTCTGGGCTGGGGCACCAATGCCGACCGGATCTACGTGTGGCTGAATCCGACCGAGCGTTTCGGCGAGGAACAGGGCGGTCCCGTGGTCTATGGCAGTAAGAACTGGGACGATCCGCGGGCCGCGTTCACGGTGATCCAGGCGGCCATGCCGCCGCTGGCGATGGATGCCGCGAGCACCATGATGGTCGGGTACGGGGTGAGCGAGGGACGCGGCGGGTTCGTCTACGACTCGGCCAACGACGATGCGATCCTGCACTGGCCGTGGGACGGTGACTCCCATATCCAGGACAACCACATCGGTCCCGCCGCGCACCAGATCGCCGGACCCGCCAGCACTCTCATCGATACCAACGCGCTGTTCCCGTCCACCTGGCATCCGCTGGGCGGTGCGAGCATGGGCACCGTCTGCGATCTCGAGGGCCGGGTGCACGGCCAGCGCGGGCTGTATGTGCTCGACGGCGCGTTGATGCCCGGCAATACCGCGGCCTGCAATCCGTCGATGACCATCGCCGCAGTCGCCGAACGCGCGCTCGACAAGATCGCCGCGCAGGATATCGGCACGCTCATCTGACCGTCCCGCCCGTCGATGGCCGCCGCCTCGACGGTGGCGGCCCCGGATCTCAACTGGCACCGGTGCCCGACACCGACGAACCACAACCAGCGTCCGGTGCCGTCATGGCAGGGTCGCACCAGCAGAGATTCAGCTGAATCGGATGATCGAAAGTGTCCCGACGACAACGCAGTACAACGCGAACGGCAGCAGTTTGTGGGTTCGGAAATACCGTTCCAGGAACCGCACCGCCAGCCACGACGACACTCCGGACGCAATGGCGCCGACGAGCACCGGTCCCCGGATACCGATGGTCTGCGGCCCGAACAGTTCCGGTATTTCCAGCAACCCCGCACCCAGGATCGCCGGAGTGGCCAGCAAGAAGGCGAATTTCGCCGCATGCTCATGTTCGAGTCCACGCCACAAACCGCCGACCATCGTCAGACCCGCTCGACTGAATCCGGTCAGCAGCGCTCCGACTTGGGCGAAACCGATGCCAACGGCATCACCGTAGCTGAGTGCGGCCAGTGGTCGATCGGATTGGCGGCGCGTTTCCGCTTCGGCGGTCAGCACGCCGCCGTGCTGGCTCCGTAGCGCGAACCGACGCCCGTATTCCGCCAGTGTCGGTTCATTGCGGCGGCGCAATCCCTCACCGACGAACAGTACGACGCCGTTCAGCGTCAGAAAGATGCTGGCGTAGATCGGCGCCGCGAACAACGCGTGCAGCGGATGGTCCAGCAACGGTCCGAGAACACCGACCGGGACGGTGGCGATCACGATCAGCCACGCCAGCCGCTGCGGAATGGTGTCGAGCCGCCTGGTCCGCAAGGTCGTGATGAAGCCGGCCACAATGGCACACCAATCGCGCCAGTAATAGCCGAGCAGCGCCAGCGCCGTCGCCACATGCAATGCGACGACGAATGCCAGATACGGTGTGTGCGTTGCGGACTCGCCACCCTGGCTGGCCAATTTCATCCAATCACCGCCGAGCCACGCGACAAGGAGCACCGTGTGCCCGAGGCTCGAGATGGGAAACAGTTCGGTGATCCCCTGCACCGCACCGATGACCGTCGCTTGAAAGTAAGTGAGCATCGTCACGAGTGTCGCACGGCACACATCAGCAACCCCGCAGCGCCCCCGGCCCGAACCCCCTCTGCCCGAGTAGCTTTCGCCTCATGTAGGCAAGTCCCCCGCCGGCCACACCCGGTACCGCGGCACCGCTGCGGGCGGAGCCGAAACTCCTCTCCCGCAACCATGCTTCCAGCCAGAATGTCGGTTCCGTTGCAATCCGCGGACGTGTATCGCTCTGATGACCGGTGTGCGCGGTTCGTCGACCAGGAACTCGGCCGCCGATCCGGTATGGCGACAACGGGGCTACCCTGACCGAGCGACCGTCAGCGAAACCCGGACAGCGACAATGGCCTACGGAGTCGCGTGGTCGGCATCGGCCGACGTCTCAGTTCGGCACGTCCCGGGACCGATGGCGTTGCGGCAGTAATGGTTCAGCCCTGCGATGCCGGAAGCAGCCCGCCCATACGCCGAGGCCGTAGGCGAGATCCGCGGCGATGCGCGGGCACGGGTTCCGGCCGCGCGCGAGCTCCGCGGCCGCCGTCGAGAGCACGGCCGCCGCCAGCACCGCGCGGCCGCGACGGCTCAGCAATGCCAACGGCCACCACACCCGACGCAACGCATCGGCGACCTGCCGAATGAGCGCGAATTGTCCGGCAGCCGCGACGGTGAATGCCGGCCGCACCGGTATGCCGTGCCCGTGCAGGCGGTGCGCCGACCGTCCGGCCTCCAGGATTCCTGACGCCGCGGCCACCGCGGGATGTCCGGTGAGCACCAGCGCGCATTGTGCGGCGAATACTTTCGGCAGATGGGCGCAACCGAGCCGCCCGGGATGCCGGGCCGCGAGCGGCGCCGCCGAGGTGCCGTAGTCGTATTGCTGGCGCAGCCATGCGCGCACGGTGCTGCGCGGCGCGTGGCGGACAATCGAAAAGGGCTGATAGCGCATGGTTTTTCCGGTGGCAAGCAGTCGCCACACCAGGTCGACATCCTCGCCGAAGCGCAAGTCTTCGTCGAATCCGCCAATGGCCTCCAGGTCCGAGCGGCGGACCACCAGCGCGGCGGTGGGCACATACCGGACCCGGCCGTCGTGGCGCACGGTGGCCGGTTCCGGTCCCATATCCAGGCTCGAACGGTCCATCTCGTATCGCCCGAGCGGTCCATCGGGCAATGACCGGACCCGGGGCGCGACGGCGGCCACCGACGGGTCGTCGAACAGCGGGAGCACACTGTCCAACCAGCCTCGATCGGGGATGGTGTCCGAGTCGAGAAAGGCGATCAATGCGGTACCGGCAAGCCGCCAACCGGCATTCCGCGCTGCCGCCGGTCCACGCGAGTCACGGTGGCGGACAGTCGCTTCCGGCAGCGGTACCGACGATCCGTCATCGACGACGACGCGATGCGCCAGATCCGCACTCGCGGCGAACAATCGCTCGAGGCCGACCGCATTGTTCTTCACCGGCACGACCAGGGTCACATCATCGCGGGTAAGAGCTCCCCCGTCCGGTACGGGGTGCATGATCCCGGCGTCCAGCAATCGGCGGGCCAGCGCCTGCTCGTGCGGCCGCGCCCCGACCGGCTCACCCGCCGACCACGCATCGATACACTCGACCCCTGCCGGACCGAGGCGAAGCAGCCGAAGCGGTGCACCGCCCAAGAGGATCCGCCCGCCCTGAAACCGACGCACCCGCGTATCCAAGCGCAGCCGGACCGTCACGACATCGAACTCGATCAGTGCAGGCCCGCCACGGGACTGGTATCGCAGGCGCGGTCCGGGATGCGGGCGACGGACGGCAACCCGAGCGTCACCGGTCGCCTGCCGGTGCGGGAATGATCCTTATCCGGCTGCGGCGGTGCGCCCGCCGCGGCGAGCGCCAGTTCGGCATTGCCGCGCACACATTCGGGGTCCGGGCCGTCCAGCGGCAGTCCGGTGAAGAACTTCGCGGCCATGCAGCCGCCCTTGCACGCGTCGTACGCAGAGCACGATACGCACGCGCCGCCGGTCTGCGGCTTGCGCAGCTCGGTGAACAATTCCGAAGTGCGCCACACGGTTTGGAATCCACCCGGATCGCGGACATTGCCCGCGAGGAATTCGTCGTGGATGGCGAACGGGCAGGCGTAGACATCACCGACGGGGTCGATCAGGCAGACCACCCGGCCCGCGCCGCACAGATTCAACCCGGGCAGCGGTGTCGAGCCGAGGGCGTTGAGATGGAAGAAGGAGTCGCCGGTCAGCACCTTTTCACCATTGGCAACCAGCCAGTCGTAGATCCGCAGTTGCTGGTCCGTGGTGGGGTGCAGGTCGTTCCAGACATCCGCGCCCCGCCCGGACGGACGCAGCCGGGTAATGCGCAGCTGGGCGCCGAATTCATCTGCGATGGCCTTGAATTCGTCGAGTTGGGCCACATTGTGGCGGGTCATGACCACCGAGATCTTGAAGTTCTCGAAGCCCGCGTCGGCGAGGTTTCGCATGGCCCGGTGGGCCATGGCGAACGAGCCGGGACCGCGGACCGCGTCATTGACCTCGGCGGTGGCGCCGTCGATGGAGATCTGGACGTCCACGTAATCGGTGGCCGCGAGCCGTCGCGCGCGCTCGGGGGTGATCCGAATTCCATTGGTGGAGAACTTGACTCCGACCTGGTGGTCGATCGCGTAGTCGAGCAGTTCCCAGAAGTCCGGCCGGATGGTCGGCTCACCGCCGCCGATATTGACGTAGAACACCTGCATGCGCTGCAGCTCATCGATGACCGCCCGGCATTCGGCGGTACTGAGCTCGCGTGGATCACGCCGCCCCGACGAGGACAGACAGTGCTCACATGCCAGATTGCAGGCGTAGGTCAGCTCCCAGGTCAGACAGATCGGCGCGTCCAGGCCGTGTTCGAAGTGCTCTACCAGTTTCATGATCGTTCCTGTCCGCAGTCGACCGCACGGAGCCGGATGGTGCCCGCCTCGGACAATCCGGCAAGCGCACGCAGATAGCGGTCGTGTTCCGCGGCCGGGACCCCGGCCATCGCGAGCGCGGCGGTCACGTCGGGCTGATGCGCCAGCTCCCGCACGACCGATACCAGCAAGGGGGACTTGAGGAAGGAGAGTCGGCGCGTCCCGAAGTCGTACAGCAGGGCACCGAACCGTTCGGGCCGCAACGACACCGATGCCGCCAGTGCGTACGGGCGGGCCGGGTCGAAGGGCATGGTCTCAGTAGACACCGCACATGCCGTCGATCGAGACATCCTCCACCAGGAGGTCCGTTTCGACGGCGGTGTCGTCGTCGGTGCGGGTAGCGGTCGGCTCGGTTTCCACTCGGCGCATGACATGCTCCTATCGAAAGGCGGATCTGTGATCAGGAGCATAATGTCACCGAGTGTCGAAATGGAAGGGCAATGATCGCTCAGCGGGCGGCCGAGCAGCGCAACCGGCGCGGAAGACGCCCCTCGACCAGCGCGATCGAGTTGGAACATGCCGCTTTCGAACTCTTCGAGCGCAATGGATTCGATGCGACCACGGTCGAGGACATCGCCGGCGCGGTCGGCATTACCAAGCGCACGTTCTTCCGCTACTTCGAATCCAAGAACGATGTCGTCTGGGGTGACTTCAGCGAACAGTTGCGGGTGATGCGCGATCGGTTCGCCGGCTGTCCCGCCGACCAGCCGATCATGGACGCGGTTCGCACCGTCGTGGTGGATTTCAACCGCTTCGACGCCGCGGAACTGCCCCGGCACCGACAGCGCATGCGCCTGATCCTCACGGTCCCGGCCCTGCAGGCGCATTCGACACTGCGGTACCGCGAGTGGCGCGACGTCGTCGCCGAATTCGCCGCCGCCCGGCTCGGGGTATCGCCACAGGATCTCATGCCGCAGGCCCTCGGCTATTCGGCGCTCGGCGTCGCCATCGCCGCCTACGACACTTGGCTGGCCATCCCCGACACCGATCTCCCCGCCACGCTGGATCGCGCATTGCGCGGTCTCGCCAGCGGATTTACGGACGCCGAATAAGATTCGGCGACATACCGGCCTGCGCACAGAGCTGATCCACGATTTCGGGCTAATCCGCGAGGAAGCGCCGCCAGATCGCATGATCTGTCCGAGGCCCGCCGGCTGTGTCCGCCCCGTACCGGGCGATCTCGGCCGGCAGATCGAGTGGCCGGGTCGGCGCGGTCATCTCCTCCAGCGCCGGCCCGACCGCCGCATCCGGCACCAGCCAGCACACCTCGAATTCGATGCCGTCGGGATCCGACCCGTACACCGCCTTCGTGCACCCGTGATCGGAGGCTCCGGTCAGCGCCGCGGCATCGCGCAGCACATCCCTGACCCGCCCCAGTTCGCGCAGCGTATCCACCTCCCAAGCCAGGTGGTAGAGCCCGACCCGGCCGGTGCGGTGCGCGACGGCCGGATCCGAGGACTGGAACAGCCCCAGGTCATGGTCATTGGCCGAGCCCGCGGCCTGCAGGAACACACCGCCGGGGAACCCGCCGATCCGCCGGAACCCGAGGACCTCACCGTAGAAGGCGGCCGAGCGCTCCACATCGGAGACGTACAGGACGGCATGGTTCAGTCGCTGAATAGGCATGGGGGCGGCTCCTTTTCGACGCGGTCACTGTGATGAGCCGACCATGATCGCGCACCCGCCACAAGAGACCCGCCCACTGGGCGGTCGATATCGCGATTCCGGAGTTCGCCAGGCATAAACTGAGAAGCCAGCGCGGTAGCACCGCGGACCAACGACACCGAGCAGCACATGGCCGAGGGCGATCCCATGGCAACACAGACCAACCGGCCGCCGGATATCGACAAGGAACTGGCCGGCACGGGTCTCGACGATCCGCAACTGGTCGGCCGTGGCGGATTCGGTGTGGTCTATCGCTGTCGGCAACAGGCATTACACCGCGACGTCGCGGTCAAAATCCTCACCTCGGGCGAGTTCGAGACGGAGAGTTCCGAACGATTCCTGCGCGAGCAGCAGGCGATGGGCGCGCTGTCCGGGCATCCCAATATCGTGCACATCCTCGAGGTCGGCACCACCCGCAGCGGGCGTCCCTATCTGGTGATGCCGTATCACGCCCGTGGTTCGCTGGAGGACCGTATCCGGACTGCGGGGCACTTACCGCTTGCGGAGGCATTGCGAATCGCGATCAAACTGGCGGGCGCCCTCGAGACGGCACATCGGGCCGGGATCCTGCACCGCGATATCAAGCCGGGCAATGTCCTGCTGACCGACTACGACGAGCCCCAACTCACCGATTTCGGCATCGCGCGCGTCACGGGCGGCTTCGAAACCACGACCGGCGTGGTCACCGGCTCCCCCGCATTCACCGCTCCGGAGGTCCTGCAATCGGGCGACTCGTCGGTGGCTTCGGACGTCTACGGACTCGGCGCGACCCTGTTCTGCATGATCACCGGCCACGCCGCCTACGAACGCCGCTCGGGCGAGCAGGTGGTCGCGCAATTCCTGCGCATTGCCGCCGAACCGCTGCCGAATCTGCGCCCGGAGGGCATCCCGGAGGACGTATGCACCGCCATCGAGGCCAGCATGTCGCACAACCCGGCGGACCGCCCGCAGTCCGCCGCGGAATTCGGTGAGTCATTGCGGGCGATCCAGCGCGCCAACGGCGTGCCCGTTCAGGACATGACGCTGCCGAGTGTCAGCCCCATCGACACCGCGGCCACCGGCACCCCGTCGGACGCCACCGCCGCGGCGTCGATCGCGCCCGACCGGATATCGTCCGGACGGCCGACACCGGCCAGCCCGGAAACCAAATTCCGTCCGACCATGTCCGGGCGCCGAATGGTCCAGCGAGACAGGCTGATCGACGCGATGCGAGCCGACCATCGGCGGCGTCTGATCGTCATCCACGCGCCCGCGGGATTCGGCAAGAGCACCTTGGCCGCACAGTGGGCCAAATTCCTGCATGAGGACCAGCAGGTGGCGGTCGCCTGGTTGAACGCCGCCGACGACGACAACAATGTCGTATGGTTCCTCGCCCACCTGATCGAGGCGATCCACCGGGTGCGGCCGGAACTGGCACCCGCACTGGGCCGAATACTCGAGGAAGAGGGCGAGCAGTCCGCCCGCTATGTGCTCACCACACTGATCAACGACATCCACGAACAGCGCCAACGAGTGGCCGTGGTGATCGACGACTGGGATCGGGTCACCGATCCCGACGCGGTGGCGGCCCTGCGTTTCCTGCTGGAGAACGGCTGCCATCACCTGCAGATCATCGTCACCAGCAGGTCATTGGAGGGAATACCGGTCGCCACCATGCGAGTTCGCCATGAACTCATCGAAATAGATTCCACCGCAATGCGTTTCGATGAGTCCGAGGTGGGCTCGCTACTGGTCGGACTCGGTGGCTTCGCCCTGGACGACGATGAGGTCGCCGCATTGCGCACCGGCACCGAAGGATGGATCGCGGCACTGCAACTCGCCTCACTGTCGCTGCGCGAACACCGCGATCCCACCACGCTCATCGACCACCTATCGGGGCGACATCAAGCCATCGCCGAATATCTGGCGGAGAACGTACTCGACACGGTGGATCCCGAATTGTTCGATGCCCTGCTGGAAACCGCACTGCCCGAACGGATCTCCGGTGACCTCGCCGCGGCGCTGACCGGACAGCAGCACGGGCAGGCGCTGCTGGAAAGTATCGAACGGCGAAATCTGTTCCTACACCGTATCGACGAGGACGGTGAATGGTTCCACTACGACCAACTGTTCGTCGAATTCCTGCGCCAGCGACTCGCACGTGACCGCCCCGAGCGGGTTGCCGACCTGCACCGCACCGCTGCCGCCTGGTTCGCCGAGCACGGCATGCTCAGTGAGGCAGTCGATCACGCGCTGGCCTCCGGCGACGACGACTACGCGGTGGACCTCCTCGAAGCCCGAGCCATGGATCTCGTCGAACATGCCCAGCTGTCGACATTGCAAGGGCTGGTCGCCAAACTTCCGCCTCGGCTCACCTCGACCCGGGCTCGACTTCAGGTCGCCCTCGCCTGGACCTACGCGATACTGCGTCGTCCGACCGAACTGCATACCGCGCTGCGCCTGGCCCGGACGGCATTGGACGCGGCACCGGATCCGACACTCACCGCCGAAGCGGACCTGATCGGCTGTTCCGAACGCGCACTGGCCGATCAGGTCGAGGGTATCGACGCCGTGGTGACCGACTGTCTGAAGCGAACCGACACACTGTCACCGTGGGCGCTGTCCGCGGCGGCGGCTTTCGCGGCGTTTCTGGCGACCGACCGCTTCGATTTCGACCGAGCGCGGGCGTGGCACCACTGGGCCGCGCCCTACCACCAGCAGGCCGGCGCAACGTTCAGCCTGGTCTACAGCCACTGCCTGATCGGCCTCGCCGAGCGCGAATTACTCGATATCGCCGCCGCGGAGCACAGCTTCCGCACCGCCCTCCAGATTGCCGTCGACGCCTCCGGCACCCGGTCCTACGCGGCGCGACTGGCGAGTTCGCTGCTCGGTGAGCTGCTCTACGAACGCGATGAGCTCGACGCCGCCGAGCAGCTGCTCGATCAGGCCGTCGAACTCGGAATCGGCGGCGGCCCAGTGGACTTCATGGTGGCGAGCTACGCGACCGGCGCCCGCATCAAGGCGGTGCGCGGCGATCTCGAGGGCGCGGCGCAGCGGCTGGCGGACGGCGCGAGAACCGCGAAGGCCTTGTCCCTGCCGCGACTGGCCGCGCGCATCACCAATGAACAGGTCCGGCTCGGCCTCGCGACCGCGTCGACGGCCGCCATGGTGCAGCCGACCAGCGACAGCGCCATCGCGATCATCACCGCCGAACTGGGCGAGAACTCCGCGATCCGGACACTGCTGCGGACCGAAGACCCCGCACTGATCACCACCGCCTGCGTCCGGGCTCGCGCGCTGCGCGATTCCATCGACCCCGCCCGCCGACCGCGAGCCGCTCTCGACGCCGAACTCCTGCTCGCGTCCTGCCTCGCGGCAGCCGGACAGACCGACCAAGCCCGAGATGCCCTCATGCCGGTACTGGCCACCTGCGCCGACACCGTCCTGATCCGGCCACTGCGCGACGAAGGCCCGTGGCTGCGATCCCTGCTCCGCGGACTCGAACACGATCTGCGCGAAGGCAATTGGCGCGACGAATGGCCGCAGATCCCGCAGGCCTTCTTGACCATGGTTCTCGACGACTGAGGGCTCGCGTGGATCAGCGGCGGGCACCGGTGAGTTCGGTCGGATCGCAGCGACTCGCAAGTCGGTGTTGCTTTCGACGTTGCCACACCTTTGGTCGCGACGTGTAGGACAGAAGCTCCTACCGCAGATGGCGTATGGCAAGCTGTGCCGACCCCGAGTGACGTAGGGCTGGAACAGACAAGTGGGCAGCGGCCTGTTCGCGGTCGCCCTACACTCGACGCACATGCATGCTCTCGACGGAGGTGATCGGCGGTTGAACTCCAGGGATCCGCGCGACCAGCACACTGCACGTTACGAAACCGGTTATCAGCCAGGGAACTACCGCGACCCCGCGTATAGCCAGGATCACGGATACAGCCAGGATCACGGATACAGCCAGGATCACGGATACGGCCAAGACCGGGGATACCACCAAGACCAGGAATACCACCAAGACCGGGGATACCGCCACGACCAGGGATACAGCACGTATCAGCAGTCCGGTTATCCCGACCGGCAGTCTCGACCGCAGCAGGGGCCGGACGTCAACATCGGTACGTTCGCTGGTGGTGTGTTCGCGGCGGCGGTGGTGACCGCGCTCGCGGCCTGGCTGTGCGCCTGGATCATCGAGATCATCGCCAACCGGGTGACAGAAAGCGGCAAGTTCGGGGTGTGGAACCCGATGGCCCAGGACGCGTACTGGTTCGCGGTCGTGGCCTTCATCTGCGCGTCGCTGGCCGGTGTGCTCTGGTATCTGCTGCGCCTGGGCACTCCGTCACCGGAATTGTTCTTCAGCTGGATCGTGGGAATCCTTACCGCCGCGGCAGTGATCATTCCACTGGCACTGTCGAGCCACCTCTGGGTGGGTATCTCCACCGCGGTCGAACATTTGGTGATCGGCCTCCCGATTCTCAGCATGGTGCGCATGGTGGGCGCGAAGAGCGTCGTAAACCGGTGACGAACGGACGACTCGTCCAACAAGTGCGATGGAAGTACCCCGAGGTGCCCGGCGTCACCAGTTGACTATCGCGAATGACGGTGGATCGGGGCCGATCAGGTCTGGCGCACACGGCATCTGGTGTGCAACGCGCTTGCCGCCTGCCTTGTTCGCTGAGTTCGGCGGAATTCATCTGGCCGGCGAGCAGGCCGGCGGCATGCGCCGTGCTTGTCGGTGCCGCCGCGAGTTCCAGGTTGTCGGCGGCGGTGAGTTCGCCGCGCGAGCGGCTGGAGGAATCGAGATCGTCGAATTCCAAAGCGTGGAATCCCTGTGTGGCGCAAACGCTGACCGTCGCCGATGACACTGCCGAGCTGGGTCCGCTTCGCCGCTGTCGAGGTGTCGACAATCAGCTCGTCGGGCCCGTCCTCGTCGATCACCGGACGGCTGTCACCTCCGATGAGGATGAGGTCATGTCGCTGACACAGCTATAGCTCACGCTCGCCGGGTTGCGTCTGGAAACCGTCGACAGGTGCCGTCGCCGGCTTCAGTACGGGATGGGCTTGTTCTCCTTGGCCCAGACCTGCTCGATATCGCTACCGATCGGCGGCGGGAAGAGCCCGGAGATCATCCAAGTGTCGCGCGGGACCTCGTTGATATTGAATTCGAGGTACAGGCCGCGGTCGTGCGTGTAGGGAGCCATGAGGGTGTCGAGGCCGCGGATCATGCGTTTTCGCATTTCAGGGTCGTCGAGTTGACGGGCGAGGTGGTCGATGGTGATGCGCACCGAGGCGGCGGTGGGTTTGCCGCCGACATAGAAGGAGTCGGTGGGCAGTTCGTGGAAGAGGACTACGGCGTAGAACTCCGGGAGGCCGACGCGGGTGTAGTAGGCAGTGATGTCCTGGGCGAAGTTCTGCTTGTCCACGGCGGTGTAGGTGGTCGCAGGGTGGTAAATCTGCCAGAGCGGCATGGTGAATTCCTTTGGGCGAACCGGTGTCTCAGCGACGGAAGGGAAGGACGAGGTTTTCGACGGGACCGGACAGGGTGGCCTTCACCTGCCGGGTGAACTCATCGACGAGGACTTCGTTCGCACCCTGTTCCAGGCCATCGACGAGTGCCGCGGCGACCGTGGCAGGGCTGAGTTTCACGGTATCGATGGCCTTGACCATGTCGGTCTCGGCGAAGCCGAGGTGGACACCGACGACCTGGGTGCCCTGCGCGGCCAGTTCGATGCGCAGGGAGTTGGTCAGAGACCACAGGGCGGCCTTCGACGCACCGTAGGCCGCGGCCCCGGAACTCCAGGACAGCACTGAGTGGATATCGACCAGTGCGCCACCACCATTGGCGGCGAGGATGGGAGCGAAAGCCTGGGCGATGCGTAGCGGTCCGAAGACGTTGGTCTCGAATGTTTCGACGACATCGGCCATTTCGGCCTGCAGTAGCGGCGCCGGGCGCAGTACACCCGCGTTGTTGATGACGATGTTCACATCAGTGGCCCGATCCGAGACGGCCGCAACCGAATCCGGGTCGGTAACCTCCAATTCGAGCGGGACGATGCGGGAGTCATCGGCCGCGCCGGGCTTGCGGGCGGTGACGTAGACCTTGGCCGCGCCGCGCGCCAGCAATTCCTCGGTGAACGCGCGGCCGAGGCCCCGCTGCCCGCCGGTCACCAGGGCGATAGCGCCTTCGATTCTTGTCATGTCTGCCTTCCTTTATTCGTTCACGGCCTAGCTGACTATATATAACTATAGCCAACACTTCGATGCGGCGACAGGAGGGTGGCACGGCATGTGCATTCGCCGCCCGTCAGCGCACGATCGCTCGGCGGAAGACTTCGCCCGCCGCACCGCGGCGGCCTGGATCACCGCGGCCGCCCGATGAACCAGATCGGTGATCTCGGCGACTTCCGCGCCCTGGACCCGTTCTTCCGGATCATCGAGGAAGGCGTAGTCGGCCACGTTCGGCAGCTCTGCCCAAGGCGCCGGATCCGGACCGCCGCAGGCCGAACCCTGAGGGCATCGGCCGAGGAGTTCCTGAACACGATCCGCTCGGCGAACACCCGCCGCCTACAGCATCGCCGTCAAGACCGTTGACCAGGTCGATGGCCGGGGCTTCGACGGACTGTTCGCACTGAGCCGCCCACTGACGTCGGTGTCCGACACCGAGATCGGCGCCGCGCTGGAAATCCTGTGGGGCACAGCCGCGGTCAACACCCGGAATGCCCGCCGCACCCTGCGGCGCAAGATGCTTCACCGATGTCTGCACTTCGTCGGTGGCCACACCGCGCAGGGCGGCGGTCACCAGCGTTCTGGCCCCGCATGACTGAGCATGTCGACCGTGCGGCACGGCGACGACGCACTCGAAGATGGTCGCCGCCAGACGATTCCATCGCAGCAGCGACCGGCACACGGTAGAAGTACTTACCCAAAGCGTTCGGGCTCAGTAGCTCTGCCCATGCGGCGGTATCCGCCACAGACCAGATGATGGCGGTAGCACCGCGGTGTCGGCGGTTGGGTCGACCCGCAGGACGCGGATGAACCCATCCAAGGTGAACCCGGCGGCAAGGATCTCTGCGAGCAACCGCGCAGCGGCGTTCCTCGAATCCATGCGCTACATAGTGACCCCAGCATGCCCACCGCAATCAGGAAATCACGCGAACAACAACAAAATTCCACCACATCGGTGGCGGTGGGTAACGATTCGGCAATCCCGGCACAGACGGCACGAATGCGCCCCACCTCCAGGGAAGCTGAAGGGCTGAAAACACTGCAGAAACGAAGAAACCGCCTCCGACCTGGAACTCGCCGGTGGCCTCGAGTCGCGCGGCGAAATCCTCCATGTACTACACCTCCGGCGTCCAGCGGTCCATCGGGACGTCGTTGACCGGTGCCGGCGGGCCTCGGTAGTGCTGGAGCAGCAGGTATTTCGCCATGACGTTCTTCTCGGTTCGTTACGGCTGAGTCTGGCCGCGGTGATCGGTTCAGGCGCGCTGACGCTCGGCCCGCTGTTGAATCAGCTCCTCGACCGCGGTGGGCAGGGTGGTTTCGAAGTCGATGAGTTTGACCCAGGTCGGGGTGATGACTATCCGGACCATGCCGTCGTAGAGCGAGCGGACCTCGGCCTCCCACTCGACGCGCTGCTCGGGGGTCATTTCGTAGCTGCCGTTCATCTGCAGGTACTCCTCCGGGATGCCGTCCACCACGTCCAGCTCCGCGCGACCGCGGATGAGCAGGATCTTCGGCGGGTGCACCTCGGTGTCGATCGTCAGCGCGACCTCAGGGTTGTGCCGCAGGAAGGGCAGCTTCGGGGCGTTCTTCGTGGTGCAGACGACGATCTCCGAGCCGTTCCAGGTGAATGCGATCGGGACGTTGCGGGGTGTGCCGTCCTTGGCGACGTAGGCCATGCGGAGCAGGTCGCGGGCCAGGAGCTCCTGGCTGATTGGGAGGTTCAGGATCTCGGTGATCTCGTTCGGTTGCATGAAGGTCGCTCCTTCGTCGGTGTCGTCGAGGCCGTTTTGGCTGCTCGTACCCCTGGGACGGAGCCGCCCGAACGTTCTCGACATCCACGGCGCAGGAATTTCAGGATTCTTTATGGACCCGGGCCCTGGACTCCTTGATCGCCATCGCCAAGGATTGGCCCGATCCGGTGGAGGGGCGGGCCGATATAGAGGCCGCGACCCAGATTCAGCTCGCCCGGGTTCGCGTAACCAACGGCATCACGAGCGCCGAGTCCGGTAGCAAGAAGGCCGAACGCAATGTGCGCCAAGGCTTCCGGTGGGTGTCCTCGGCACTCTTCTCGTGTTGTGGGTCTTCTCGGTCTTGATTCGATGCTCGACCTCGCCGACCACGAGCGGATCTGGGCCTGGCATCAAACCCTGTCCGACCCCCATCACGGCGAGGCGGCCAAAGCGCTGCGGCGCGGCCGCATCGGTGTCCTGCACGCGCCGCCTGCACCCGAAGTCGAGCGGCGTCCTCTGATCGACTACGACACCCACCCTCGGCATCGACCTCGACGGCGGGGTGGCCAGATGCCCGGCCCCAGAACCACCGCGAAAACATCCACTGCCACAAGGGATTCACTACCATCAGCATGGACACATCAGGCGGATGATCGCTGATGGCAGCCTGCCTACCGATTCTGGGGCCAGATCCGCATTGCGCTCGAAGACATCGACAAGGCCATCCGCGCACTGCGTTGAGCGGAACCGGGGCCCCTTCGCCGAATCTCGAATCCGGACCATTCACAGTCCACACCGGAGCCCTTGGTGTGCACACGGTTGCCGAACATCACGAACCTACATGCGACGAGGACCCGATTGGGGGCTCAGTGATGGATTATGGGTCACCCAGGAACGGCCACATATTGCATGAGATAGGAAAACGGTCATCCCAAAACGCTCTGACCTGAAATTTCAGAGTGGTCCCAGCTGGTTTCGAACCAGCGACCTTCCGCGTGTGAGGCGGACGCTCTCCCGCTGAGCTATGGGACCGAAGTGGTGTTCGAGCGGGGCCGGAGCGGCTGTTCGAACGAGATGGAACCTTAGCACGCATCACCGGCGTCCCACCAAATCGCCACCCCGTGGGTGCGGAATCCAGGGAGTTCGGCTACGGAGTCCTGACACGCGACGCTCGAATTCCCATGGTTCCCAGCCGAACCGATGCTTCGATCGAGCGGCGGCCGACTCGTTCACTCCGGCGAGTCGAAAGTTCCTGCGGTCCGCCACAGACCTCCGGCTGACACCTCCGCAGATCACCGGATCACCGGATCACGTCAGCCCCGATCGGCATATGCCGTCCCGACTTCTCGATACCGGACGACAGCACAATGCTGAGCCCACTCACCCGGTCGAAACCGACATCGAACCCCCGATGCGCCGTATTCAGCCCCGATCAAGCCTCCGAACAACAAGCGTGTGATTCCAGTTCGGCCCGTCCTACCAGCGGATTTGTAGGTTGCGGCGAACGTCGGCTAATGTTCTGTCTCGCACCACGGAGGGCAGCGAGCCCCCCGGAAGTGCAAATGCGGATGTAGCGCAGCTGGTAGCGCATCACCTTGCCAAGGTGAGGGTCGCGGGTTCGAATCCCGTCATCCGCTCGAGGAGTAGGGCCAGGCAATATTCAAGCCTTCCCCCTTCGCACGGTGGAGTGGCCGAGTGGTGAGGCAACGGCCTGCAAAGCCGTGCACACGGGTTCGATTCCCGTCTCCACCTCGCGCGATTAGCTCAGCGGGAGAGCGCTTCCCTGACACGGAAGAGGTCACTGGTTCAATCCCAGTATCGCGCACCACCGTCTCCGCAGGTCAGCCCCGGTTTTCACCGGGGCTGATTTTGTTGTGCCCACCGCGTGCCCAACCACCTATTCACGCGGTCTCACAACATCCGGCATTACACATCAGTGGGTTCGAACCCCTCTGCGCCCACCGAAGAAGTACGAGCTGGACACGAAGTCCTTGGATCTCCCGGCCCCGATCTACTGAGACATCTTCTGCCACAACGACGAATCGGATGACCGATGACTTGTCGAGTACCCGGTCGGTAGGGCGCCTGCATACAGGACCTCCGGAACCCCCGAATTACGAGGAACCGGGGGTTCAGCCGATCGGGAGTTTCACCACCGGATTGGCGCCCAGGTCGGTGACGTATACGTTGTTCGCCGTGTCGACCGCCACACCCTGGGGATTCTTCAGGCCGGTGAACGGCAGCGGGGTCGGCGTCGACGCGCCGGCCGCCAACATCACCACCCATTTGTTACCCCAGTCGACGACGTATACGTCTCCCGCCGGGTCGACCGCCAAACCCTGGGGATCTTTGAGCCCGGTGAACGGGAGCGGGGTCGGCGCCGACGCGCCCGCCGCCAACCTCGTCACATGCTCGGTACCCAATTCGGTGACGTATACATTGCCCGCCATGTCGACCGCCACACCATCGGGACCTTGGAGCCCCGGCAACGGCAGCGTCGTCGGCGCCGACGCGCCCGCCGCCAATTTCAGCACCCGATCATTACCTCGGTCGGCGACGTATATGTCTCCCGCCCTGTCGACCGCCACACCATGGGGATCCTTCAGGCCGGTGAACGGCAGCGGGGTCGGCGCCGACGCGCCCGCCGCCAATTTCAGCACCCGATCGTTACTCGTGTCGCTGACATATACGTTGCCCGCAGTGTCGACCGCCACATCCTGGGGATTCTTCAGGCCGGTGAACGGCAGCGGGGTCGGCGCCGACGCGCCCGCCGCCAATTTCAGCACCCGATCGCTAGCCATGTCGGTGACATATACGTTGCCCGCAGTGTCGATCGCCACACCGGTGGGCAGGCTGACGCCGGTGAACGGCAGCGGAGTCTGTGACGAGTGGGCCCCGGCGATAGGCGTGGGCGAGTTGCCACCGCCGCCTGATTCCCGTTGGACACCAATGACGACAGCTACGGCGGCCACCACCGTCACCGCGACCGCGGCGGCGAGCAGCCCGGCGGTCTTGGGCGACAATCTGATTCGCCGCCCGAGGCGCGCGGCCACGCCCCCGGTGGTGCTGACCGCGGAATCGCCCATCGCGGCGCAGGCCGCCGCGGCCAGCTCGCGCACGGTCTGGTAACGATCGCCGGGATCTTTGGCCATTCCCTTGGCGATGACCGCATCGAACGCGGTCGGTACATCGGGTGTGGTCGTGCTGGGACGCGGCGGCGGGGTGTGCAGGTGATGGGCCATCACACCCTGCATCCCCAGGGTGCTCGCAAACGGTGGCCGGCCGGTCAGGCACTCGTGCAGCACGCACGTCAACGCGTACACGTCCACTCGGGCATCGGCCTTGACCTCCGAGCCGATCTCCTCCGGCGCCATGTAGGCGACGGTGCCGATGGTCTCGCCGGTCGTCGTCAGCGTACGGTCGTCGGCGGCGTGGGCGATCCCGAAGTCGATCAGGTAGGCGAACTCATCGGCCCCGAGCAGAATGTTGGTGGGTTTGACATCGCGATGAACCAGCCCGACGTCGTGGGCCGCCTGCAGCGCGCCGGCCACCTGCGCGATGATCGTCACTGCCCGCTGCGGCGACAAGGCTCCTTCTCGCGTGATCACCTTGCGCAGGTCGGTGCCCTCGATCAAGCGCATATTCAGATAGAGCCGACCGTCGATGTCGCCGAAGTCGTGGATGGGGATCACATGCGGCTCGGTCAACTGCGCCACCGCCCGGCACTCCCGGCGGAACCGCTCGCGCAGCTGCTCGTCATCGGCGAAGCGCTCGGGCAACACCTTGAGCGCCACCACCCGGTTGGTCAGCGAATCATGTGCCCGCCACACCTGGCCCATGCCGCCCTGGCCCAGCAGCGTCAACAACCGATAGCGTCCGAACGCCTCGGCTGGCCCTGACCCCTGGGCGGTGTCCCCGCCGCGCACTGGTATGTCATCCATTGTGCCGTCCGTGACCACTTGGCTGGCTAACGGCCGTACTCGCTTACATTCCAAACCGCGCCCGCGAGCAGATAGCCCCACACTAGTCGATTCAGCCGGGCCGGACAGTTGAGAGCCGGTGCTATCGTCGGCGCGCGAACTTCCAGCCATGCTCGTGCCGGCAAGCACGCCGCACTGCCCCGCCACCGGTGCGAGTGCGCGGATCGTGCCCAGAAATCCGCGAACAAACCTGTCGCAAGTTCGGCGTACCTCTGAGCCATACGACCAACTTCGTGAAGCCGGCCGTCCAGCACCACTCGGAAGCCGGGGCATGTTGCATAAAAGCTCGGTCCGACAGCGAACCGATTGCGATGCCCGGGTGCTCGAACCACTGCATTTCCATGCCCACGTCGAGGTCTACGATCGCGCCAGACCCGACAGATCTTCCAATCTCTCGACCTGAAAGGGTCACGGACAGAACAAGTGTTGCTCGACCCGAACCGTCGGATCTTGGAGATAAAGGAAGCGGGCGCTGATGCCAGAGAGCGAGGTCCGGGACCAGGCGATCGCCGAGGCGATGGGTACCGGGATCGCCACCGTTGTCATCCCGGCGTGGTGTCCGATGGCGGATGTTCGGACTCGACGCGGCGGACCATATCGACGACGCCGGACCAGGGGCCGCCCTGGCTGATGGTGAGCACTGTTTCGGCGAGTTCGACGCAGGTGTCGTCGACGGCTTTGCGGGCGCGGTCGCGTTCGGCGGTGATGGTCGCGAACAGCAGGGCGGTGAGGGCGACCGAGCCGTTGAATGCCTGCAAGGTGATCATTTGCGCGGTGAGGTCGAGTCCGGCGAATGCGGGCCGGTCGCGCGCGACGGCGAAGATGGCGACGATCGATGCGATGAGCGCGCACGGCAGGGCTCCGGCCAGGTGGAAGCGCATGGCGGCCCAGATCAGGAACGGAAAGACCAAGAAGAGCAGATTCGCCGACACCGCCGTGGCCGCTACCGCGACGAGGAATGTCCCGACCGCAAGGACGGCCGCCTCTAGCACTCGCAACGGCGCGAGCGTCTTCGGTATGCGTGTGCGAGCGGCGACGAGGATGAGCGGCGCGATCAGCAGGACGCCCATCGCATCACCGGTCCACCACACCGACCAGGTCCCCCAGAAATTGGGCGCCGCACCGGCCACGACCAGCGTTACGCTGCCGACCGTAGCGCTGATCAGCATTGCGGCGAGGGCGCCGAGGAACACCAGTTCCAGTGCGTCGCGAACGGTGTCGAGATCGCTGCGGAACCGCACCCGTTTGAGCAATAGGTAGGCGACCACCGGGGCGACGGTGTTCCCAGCGGCGATCATCACGACGGCGGGCAGATTCGGCCCGATCAGGGCATTGACCGCCAATGCACCGATCGTGATTCCCAGCCAGGCACGCAGTCCCAGCAGGAACAGACACGCCAGCGCGACCCCGGTCGGCGGCCACAGCGGCGTGACCTGGTCGCCGACCAGCGCCATCCGCAAACCCACTTCGGCAGCCACGAAGTAGGCGACCGCCGCGACAATGATCCACAGCGCTCCGACAGCGTTACTGCGGAAACGGCCCACCGCGTCAGCTTAGAACCGATTTCCCGCGGACGATCCGCGAATATCGGCCACGGCGCGTTATGGCGACAGGCGGACGCGGACCAGCCCGGGCAACCCTGGGACTTGCTGTCGCGAACGGTCAGGACTTGCGGACTGCGCACCTGGACGGCGCTGCGGATTCCATCCGTGACGATCTCGATTCGCGGGTGTCGACATCTCGACGCCAATTCGGCACTCGACCAGCGGATGAGCCGGGTTGTCGGTGGGCGGCACTAGGCTTTGGCGCACATGTCGAGTCGGGGTCAGGGGTGCAGGGTGACGGCTAGCGAGAGCACTGGGCCGGATCGGGCCGGTGACGAGGCGGATCTCGAACTGCTCGACGATATCGCGGGGGATGTCTCGTTCGGGCTCGAGGAGATCAATGAACTGCTCGGAGAATTGATCGAGATGCGGGGAGATCGGAAGCGGCGGGATGCGGAGATCGTGGGGTTCCGGCTGGGGGTGAGTGGGGAGCCGCCGGAGACATTGGCGCGGATCGGGGCGCGCTACGACCTGTCACGGGATCGGATCCGGCAGTTGCACACCCGGGCGGTGGCGCAGATCCTGCGGGAAGCGCAGTTGAGTGGGCATCGGGCGGCAGGGGTGTTCGCGGACCGGTATCCGGTCGGGACGCGCGATCAGCAGTTGGTGCGGGCATTGCTGGTGGAGACGTATGCGACCGATACCGATCTGGCGGCCAATGAGTTGTCCTATCTGAAGCTGCGGTTGGCGGGGCATGCGGGTGCGGATGCGAAGCGGATCGCCGGATTCGTCATGCAGCGGATCATGGCGTGGCAGAAGAAGACGAATCGGCGATTGGCGAAGCTGCACAATGCGGAGCCATTGGCGACCGGCGAGCTGAATTCCTGGCTGACCCAGGTCGATTGGCCGGGCTCCGCAAACGGCCCCGCTCCCCTGCCGATCGAATCGGCGCGCACCGTCGACGGGGATGACGAGGGACGCGGGCGGTTCTACCTGAGCAAGGTCGGGCGCGATATCGGGTTCGACTCCGCGCTGGAGGCTCGGCTGCTGCGGACGGTGAACGCGAGCGATCTGGTCGAGACATTCCAGGAGCAGCCGAGTGCGGTCAGCTATGAAATCGACGGCGCGCAACGGATCTTTCACCCCAGCATCGCGGCTCGGCTGGCCGATGGCCGGGTGATCCTGATCGATGTCGAGCCGCTGGGACACATCGGCTTCCATATCAATCGGATCAAGTCCGCGGCGGGCCGCGCGCACGCGCATGCCAACGGGTGGGGTTGGCTCGGCTGGACCGGCAGCCGGACCGGAATCCCAGATCTCCTGCGGCGCAAGGTGGATGCACAGTCCGAAAGCCGACTGTGGGAGCTCGTCGAGCGCGGACCGGTCCATTGGCCCGCATTGCAGCAACTGCGCGGAGAGGTCGAATTCGAACTGCTCGACCTCATCGCACTGGTATTGCGCAACGAATGGCGTTGGGACCGTGCGCCGTTCCGTTTGACCGGTCGTCACTGACACTCCGCCACGGGCGGCGCGTCGACCTGCCCCGCCTCAGCGCACGAACATCGCCCCGGCCACGAACGTGACGATCAGCATCATCGCGCAGTAGGTGATCAGCTGCCAGTGACCGATCGTCTTCTCCAAGCTGGAGATATTGGCGCGCAGCGAGGTATCGATGCGGTGATGGTCGTCGAGCTTGCGCTTGACCTCGGCCAGCGAATCCGCGTGTTCCTGTGCGGACTCCTCGGCGCGTTCCAGGCGGGTGGCGAGCTTCATGATCTGCTTCTGCTTGTCCCGCACGGATTTTCGGGACAACGCCAGGGTGGTGCGTTGGTTGACCAGCTCCTGGCGCTGCCGGGCGATGACGCTGGCCTGCGTCCTGGTGTGGCGTTCCCAGTCGGTCACGGTGGCCCATCCTCCTGTCATCACATCGCGGTAGCCCCACGCGATCTCGCCGCGCACCCAGCCGTACAGGAAGTCGCGCAGCTCATAAGGTTCGCGGCGCGGCACGACGACCGCGCTGTTCGAGGCATCCAACATCCCCGATTCGGTCCGGTAGTCGCAGGCGGGTGGCGCGAAATCCGCGATGCCGAGCGCGGGCAGATGCGTGACCCAGTAACCGGACGGGCACAGCCACAGCACGCCCTCGCAGCCGGAGGAGCGCAGCCGGGCCGTGTGGTGCTGGGCCGATTCCCGATCCAGCGGCCCGGTGCGGACCTCGATGGCGAACTGCCGTTCACCGCTGCGCCACAGCACGTCCACCGGGATATCGCCAACCCGGCGGTCCACCTCGGCGGCATCCGCGCCGTACGCGGAGAGTCTGCCGCAGAGCCAATATTTCAGCCGCTGGATATCCCATTGCGCGGCGGCACATTCCGGACATGTGCAGCCGTATCCCGCACTCCCCGCCGATCTGCCGATCGCGGGTGTGCCATCGTCGGTCCGGGTGTCCGTGACGCGACTGTCCGCCAATCCCAATTCGGCGAGCATCGCCCGACGCCCGCACGCCCGCTCGACGCGCTGCTTCGTTCTCACGCGACCACACCCCTGCCCAAAACCACCGCAGATCAGGCGACCTACGCCATAGATCAAGAGTGCGCCAGCTTTGGCGCGCCCGCTAGCCCCTATACCCCGCGCTCGGGTGCGCCACAACCCAGGAACCGCCCGCGACCAGCCGATGTGCGCTGTCTCACAAGCGATTTCGGTGCGACAC
The DNA here is from genome assembly GCF_050955995.1 of Nocardia sp. CA-119907. NCBI lineage: Bacteria > Bacillati > Actinomycetota > Actinomycetes > Mycobacteriales > Nocardiaceae > Nocardia > Nocardia sp. CA-119907. Next base: position 3,270,573 of record NZ_CP192091.1, on the reverse strand, counting down.
ATGAGAGCATTGCCACAGTTATTTCGATTGATTGATAGTTGCGGCCATTCCTGGGCGCGGTGGGACACTCCGCGAAAACGGACCGACGCCCGCCGAACGGAGAGACGAAAGCCGCTGCGCAATCGGACGAATGCCGCACCGGGCGGGCACCGCCGGTACTCGAACCACGTACCTACCGATCGACGGATAGAATCGGCCCGCCACGAGCTGAGTTCGGGGCGATACCTGCGGCGTGAGCGATGGGGCCGGGAGGCGGTAGCTTGCGTTGACCACGGAGGACCCGGGAGCGCCGCAATAGACGGGGAAGAAGGTATGGGATGGACCACGACGAGCAGAGCGGCGAATCGATCGGCGCTATGTTGTCGAGTCTCGCGATGACACTACGTGAGGTGAGCAATAAGCTCGACGCGGTCGCCGCCCACGTGGACGACGACCGCAACCTGGCCGGACGCCTGGCCAAGTTGGAGGCATGGGCGTTCCGTACGGGGGAGGATGTTTCCAAGATCGGGTCGCGATTGGAGCAGGTCGAGACCGGTGCCGACGAATCGGGCGAACCCGCACCGGGCAGCCGCCCCGAGCCGGTGCCCGCGAACCGTGAACGGCGCGAACCGATTCCGTCGCGCCGGGACCGCCTCGGACATGTCAATGGGCGCGCCGACCACCACGAAACCGTCACCGCTCGAAACCAGACCACAACCGGATCCGACGCGGTGACCGGGCGCAACGAACGCCTGGACGCCGCGACCACACATATCGAACGCCTCGACACCACAACCGGAGGCAGTCCGCGCCTGAGCGCCACGACCACGAACAACGACGCCGCGACCGGAAGCAACGAGCGCCTGGACGCCGTGACCGGCCGCAACGAACGCCTCGCCGCGCCGCACGAAACCGCGTCCCGCCCCGCACGGACCGAATTCACCGCGCCGATAGCCCGCAACGAACGCCTCGAACCCTTCGGTCCCGCAACACCGAGCGAGCCGCTCTCCCTCCCCGCGCGGACCCCACAGCCCGTGCCGCCCGCCGTCCCTCCGACCTACCGCAGCGAACCCCTTTCCACACCCGCCAACCGCACCGAATGGCTCGATTCGGCCACACCGGCCGATCTCACCGAACCGGCCGCACCCAGCTACACCAACCGCCTCGAGCCTTCGACCGCCAGCGACCGGCTGGACTACGGCTCGATCGGCTCGAGTAACGGCCGCCTCGAACCGCTAACCTCCCCACCCCGCAATGGCTACGAATCCCCCACTCCCCGCCTCGATTCCGGCATGACCGCCCCCCGCGCCGAGGACAGCGGCGCACTCACCCCGGGCGCCCACCACGCCAGCACCGGCGAGGACACCTCGCACGTCGACAAACTGCAAGCGATGCTCGACGAACTCAAGCGCAACCCGAACGGCCCGTTCGGCCGCCCCGAACCGAGCACCACCTCCGGCAACGAACTCCCCGGCGTGGATCCGAATTTCGCCGTCCGCACCGAGGGCTGAGCGCCGCCGCATCTGTCCCGCACATCGGCGCGCAGCCGACCGCACCGCTCGCCGCGACAGCATGCCCTCGAGAGCGCATACCGGTCTGTGCGGTTCCGGCCCACTTCCTCGCCGTCACTGCCACACCTCACGGCACGTGCTCTACGCCGGTATGACGGGCTATGCGGCGGGAAAGGCGCAGTGGGTGTGCCCCGCCCTAGATAGACGGCTGTAGCGCGGTGAGAGTGGTCCGGATCAACTCGCGCAGCCAACGATGACCGTTGTCGGCGGTATTGCGCGGATGCCATGCCATTGCGATCGCGACTTCGGGCAGTGGGAGGGGAATTTCGAAGGCGGATAGGCCCAATGCGGTACGGGTCGTCGCGGTGAGGGCCGCGGGGACGGGGCAGATGAGGTCGCCGGAGCGGACCGCCAGTAGTGCGGCGGTCAGGCTGGGGACGGTGGCCACTACGCGGCGGGTGCGGCCGTGCAGGGCCAGGCGGTCATCGATCGGGCCGCGGGCGCGGCCGCGGCGCGAGATGCCGAGGTGGGGGGCCGCGGCGAAACGCGCCACCGTGACGCGGTCGGTGATCAAGGGATGGTCCGGTGCGGCTACGCCGATCACACGGTCGCGCAGTACGCGTTGGACGGTGATCTCCGGATCGGTGTGCTCGATGACGCCGACCTCGATATCGACACGGCCGTCGCGGAGTGCGGCGGTGCCTTCCGAACTGTCCGAGAGCAAGTGCAGCGTCACACCGGGCGCCTGTGCGCGGACGGCGGCGAGCAGCGGCGCTGTCAACTCATCGAGCACCATGTCGTCGGCCTGCACGGCGAAACCGCGCTTCAGCGTAATCGGGTCGAGCGCACCGCGCGGGGTGAGCAGCGTCCGGCTCTGTTCGACCAGAACACTCACCTCATAACGCAATTCGAGCGCGCGCGGCGTGGGCACCAGGGTGCGGCCCGAGCGCACCAGCAGCGGATCGCCGAGCACGCGACGCAGCCGGCCCAGTGTCCGGCTCATCGCGGGCGCCGACGTGCGCAGCCGCTCGGCAGCCTGCGTGACGCTATTGGTCTCCAGCAGCGCATCCAGAGCAACCAGCAGATTCATATCGACCGCGTCCACTCCTGGATTATCCAGAATGAAATGACCGATAGCCAACATTGCGTTGGCGATAATCCGTCGCGGCTCCCGCCATTGACCAAGACTGCCCGATCCTCGAACTCTCCCTCGGTAGGACGACACGTCCAGGTCCACACTCGCGGTACTCAATGAGAGCGGTCACACTCTGAACCGGGTCAGCCTCGAAACGCACACTCGCACTGAGCAAATCGACGGACGGTCACGAACTGAGGTTCGGCCCCACGCCCCAGCCGCTGTCCGTCGGCCATACCGTCACCGGTTCGCGCACGAGACCATGAGCCACGAGACCACCATCGTCGCCCATGCGGTCATAGGCGTCAGCGGTATCGCACCTGAACACGCACCGCCCCACTGCGATCCGACACCGCGACCGGACTGCCGCACATCACCGTCGGGGAAGATCCAGACGGTTCCGGCGCATTCCTGGCAATCGACCTTGGCAGCCGGGCGGAAGAATCTCGGCCGCCACCGCACTACACAGCGGGCGGCCGCCGCTCACAACGGAAAGGGTCGTCCATGACGGAACCCTCACGATTCGTGAGCACCCCCCGCCGTCAGGATGATCGATGCCGAAATGCATGCAGCGCGACCGGTCCTACACCTTCACAACCTCACGGTGTGTGCTGCTCCGCGGAAACCTGTGGTGCCGGATTCGGCGCCGAAATCACCACCGGCCCCTTCGATCGATCCGCGAGCCCGCGATATGAGGACGGCCGGATCGTGCGGAACCATTGCGCCGCGCGGGTTCTGCGCGGCAGGCGGAACTTCAAGTCGGCGAGCATCTCGTCGAGGTTGTGAATGGAGAACGGGGTAATGGCGGTGCCGTGCGCATGGTGGCCGCCGGTGCGTTCGGCCATCCAGCGCAGCCGCTCATCGACCTGCCCGGCCATCTCCTCCTGGGTCGGCAGCGCCAGACGCTCTTGCAGCAGAGCGGCGGTCCAATGCGCGCCGACCTCGGCGCTCAGCGCGCTGACAACCGAGGAGTTGTAGCCGACGAAGCTCAGATTGGGGACACCGATGGGCAGGATCTGCCGGTACAGCCGGAAATTGCCGTCGTCGTCGGTGAGCTGACGCTGCACATACGGGGTCAGGAACGGCACCCGCTGATGGAATCCGGTGGCGCAGATGACGATGTCGGCCTGCAGAGTCGTGCCATTGGACAGTCGCACGGCCGGGCCCTGCTGGTCGGCGAACATCTCGGTGATGGTGCTGTCACGGTGCACCGTGATCAGCCCCATCCCGACCCTCTCGAAGAAATCCTCGGTGACCAGGCTGATCGTGCTCTGGGCAATTTCCTCGAAGCGCCCATCGGGTACCAGACCGAGTTCGCGCAGATGCGACTTCTTGGTCGCGAGTTCCTGGACCACATCGAAGTTGCTGTCGCGGAAGGTGTACCCGGGGCCGTGCAGGAACCGCTCGATCCTGTTGAGCTGCTGATAGCGGAAGTGCGCCTCCCCGAACCGAGTCAGCATCATGCGCTCGAAGGTCAGCCCACGGGCCAGCTTGCGCGGCATCTTCCACATCAGCCTGCGGGCGACCACATTCGTCGAGGCTGCGACATGGCTGATGGCCTCGGCGATATCGCAGGCCGACTTGCCATAGCCGACCACCACCACCGATTTGCCGCGCGCCCACTCGACATCGAGGAACTCCGAGGCGTGGCCGATCTGCCCGCCCGCCTGCCGGAACCGGTCGACTCCGGCGAAGTCGGGCACCGCGGGCTCATTGAACACACCGTTGGCGATGACCAGATGATCGCAGGAAGTGCGGTGGACGCCGACGTGGTCGCGGATCTCGAGCAGCCAGCCGCTGTCCACCGGATCGGCGGCGACCACTTCGGTGCCCAGGCGCAGGCTCTCACCGAAGCCGTGATGACGCACATACCCGTCGAGGTATTCCTGCATCTGCTGCCCGTCGGGCACGCGCGGATAGTCCTCGGGCATCGGGAAGTCCGAGAAGTGATAGGTGTGTTTGCTGTTCTGTGCGCGCAGGCCGGGATACCGGCGCGTCGCACTCCACACTCCACCGACGTCCGGCGTCCGGTCGAATACCTCGACCGGAAAACCCTCCTGGCGCAACACCTTCGCGCAGGCGAGGCCTGCGATGCCCGCACCTACGATCGCGATGCGGTTCCCGCTCGTCATGGGACGGAGATTACGTCGCTCGCGCGAATGCGGCAAAGCCTCGGTGCGATTTCACGAACCTTAACGGGGGGTGACTAGAATCCTGGCCTTGCCTCGCGGGACGGTGGTGATATTGCGCACCCGCCCACGTTCGGGTTTCGCCCCCGCTGGCGCGTCCAGGCGGTACCGGGACAGGATCTCGCGCAGCACGGTGGTGCCCTCCATCAGCGAGAATCCCGCGCCCAGGCAGCGGCGCACCCCGCCGCCGAAGGGCAGCCAGGTATTCGGTTCGACCTCGCCGTCGAGGAAGCGTGACGGACGGAAGGTCCAGGTGTCGGGATAGTTCTGCGGGCTGCGGTGCGCCAAGAGGATCGAGCAGCTGACCACGGTGCCCGCGGGCAGGTCCCAGCCGCCGATGGTCATATCCCTGGTGAGTTTGCGGACCGCGCCCGGTATGACCGTGCGCATCCGCATCGCCTCCTTCACGACCGCCTCGAGCGCCTTGTCGTCCTCGGCGCGGACCGCTTGGTGGGCCTCGCGCTGTACCTCCGGGTTGACGGAGAGCTCGTACAGTGCCCAGGACAGCGCCGCCGCGGTGGTCTCGTGACCGGCGAGCAGCAGGGTGATGAGTTGGTCGCGCAGTTCGGCGTCGGTCAGCGGTGGTTCGTCGTCGGAATCTCCGCCCGCCTGCAGCAGCCTCGATAGGACATCGGTGCGTTCGGCGAGGTCGGACGCGGTGCGCCGGGCCGCGATCTCGGCGTAGAGCAGGTCATCGATGGCGGCCATATTGTCGTGGAAGGACTTCCACGGCGGGTACTTCTGCAGCGTGGGCTTCATCAGCCCGATGTACTGCAGCGGGCCGATGGTGACGATGCGGCCCAGACGCGGTGCGAGCGAGGCGCGCGTGCGCTCGTCGGTGACTCCGAAGACCACGCGCATGATCACCTCGAGGGTGAGCGCGTTCATCCGGTCCAGGGTGATCACCGTCGAACCGGGCCGCCAGCGGTCGACCTCCGCGGCCGCGATTTCCGCGACCAGATCTCGATAGCCGCGCAGTGCCGCGCCATTGAATGCGGGCATGAGCAACCGGCGCGCCCTGGCGTGTTCGGCCTCATCGGTCATCAGCACCGAATGTTGACCCATGATCGGGCCGAGGATCTGGTTGCCTTCGCCCGCATGGAGATCGCGCGGGTCGCCCGCGAAGATCTCCTTGATGTGCTCCGGACGGGTGAATACGACGAGATTGTCCGCGAACGGCGGTACGTGCACCGAGAACACGTCACCGTAGCGCCGCCGCAGCGGCGGCAGCATCTGCGCGCGGTTGCGGATGTAGAGCAAACCCTGCAGCAGCGCCGGGATCGGTGGGCCGGGTGGATAGGCCACAGTCTTCGTCTCCTCCGCATCCGGCGCCGGACGCATCATTGCGCCCGGTTCTATGCAATGTTCCATAGTTTCCGGGCGCGACGGAAGACCCTGGGGCACAGCGCCTGATCAACGCAGGGCGGGCGCACCCGCCAATTCGACGGGAAGATCGTACAGACCGCGGATGAGCATGCTCTCCCGCCAGCGCAATTCCCCGCCGTCGGCGGCCAGTCGCAGGTCCGGACACCGCTCGACCAACCGCGTGATGGCGATGCGTGCCTCCAGCCGGGCCAGACCAGCGCCGAGGCAGTAGTGGATGCCGTGACCGAAGGCCAGATGGCCGGAGGCGGGGCGCCGCGGATCGAAGTCGGCGGCGGCGTCGAAGTGCCGTTCGTCGTGGTTGGCCGACCCCAGTGCGACGAGTACCAGTTCGTCGGCGGGAATTTCGGTATCGCCCAGGGTGATCGGGGCGGTGGTGTAGCGCAGGGTCGCGACGTTCACCGGGCCGTCGTAGCGCAACATCTCCTCGATCAACGCGGGCACGTCCTCCGGATTGCCGTGCAGCGCTCGGTAGCGCGCCGGATCCGATAGGAGGGTGAGCACGGTATTGCCGATCAGATTCACCGTGGTCTCATGGCCTGCGACCAGGATGAGGAACACCATCGAGGTCAGTTCGTCGTCGGTGAGGCGATCACCATCGGCTTTGGCGGCGATCAGGTCCGAGACGAGGTCCTCGCCCAAACCCTCGGCGCGGCGGCGTGCGATCAACCGCTCGAAGTAATCGGCGATGGCCGCGGTCGCGTGCCGCATCTCCTCGTGTGTGGCGGTCGATGGTTCGACGATGATGCGCGACCATTCCCGGAACTCCGCGCGATCGGCCACCGGAACGCCGAGCAGTTCACAGATGACGGTGATGGGCAGCGGAAACGCATACTCCGACAACAGATCCACGCGACCGCCGTCCGCCGCCATCCGGTCGAGCAGTTCGTCGGCGATCGCGAGTACGCGCGGTGCGAGCGCTTCGATCCGAGCCGGTGCGAATGCGGGCGTGACCAGTCGGCGCAGCCGCGCGTGTCCGGGCGGATCGGTATTCAGCAGGTGGTAGCTGAGGCGGGTATTCACCGCACCGGCGTCACCGGCGGGTAGGCCCCTGGCCCTGCGACTGGCCTCGGTGTGCGGGTCCTTGCGGATGGCCGGATGGCGCAATACCTCGCGCGCGGCATCCAGGTCCACCACCAGCCAGGCGCGAACGCCGGTGTTCAACTGGATGGCGTGTACGGGGCCTTCGGCGCGAAGCTCCGCATAGAAGGCATACGGTGTACGAAAGAAGTCCTGCGGCAGCTGTCTCATTCGATCGACCTTTTCCGGTTCGCGAGTTGTCTTGCGCCCCTTCGATAGTGGCACGCGATACCGACCTCGACCACCCGCGCGCCATCGGCAGCGGCCGTATCCGGCCAAAGGGATGACCGTCGTCGGTCCGTCGCGCGCGCCGCGTCCGACCAAAGGATGACCGTGGCCACTTCGCTCGGCACGACGGCGGCCGGGCCGATACTCTCCGCGAATGGGACCGATTTCTCCTGTTCTGCGCGGTGCCCGGATCGCGAATTCGTTCGCATTCGGGTTGCAGGGCTTCTTCTTCGCCGTCGTACTCACCGAACTGCCCCAGCAGAAGGATCGCTTCGGACTCTCCGACGGTCTGATCGCCGGTTCGGTGGTCCTGGTGTCGATCCTGGCCGGCGTGGGCAGCGTGGCGGCCGAGCAGGTGGCCACGCGCTGGTCGAGCCGGGTCACAGTGCGGATCGGACTGCTCGGGATCACGGTCACCGGATGCGCGATCGCGATGGCGCCGAATACGCCTGTCCTGCTGAGCACGCTCGGGCTCTACGGGATCGCGGTCGGCATTGTCGACGCGAGCACGAATATGCAGGGCGTATTCATCCAGCACGGGTACGGGACATTCATTCTGTCCTCGTTCTACGCGGTGTGGAGCGCCGGATCGATCATCGGCGCGCTGTTCGTCTCCACCTGCGAGGCCCTGGATGTCACGCTCCGCGAATCGCTGCTGACGGCGGCGGGGCTGGTTCTCGTGGTCGGATCGGTGATCGGTCCGCGCCTGCTCGGCACGCAGGAGGCCGAGGCCGGTCCCGCCGAGATGGCCGAGAGCGAATCCGGAGCATCCGGAATGGTTCCGCTGCGCAAGTACCTCGCCTTCGGCATCGCGGCCTCACTCGTGTTCGCGATCGACCTCGCCGTCAGCAACTGGTCGGCGTTGTATCTGAAGGAAGATCTGCTGGCCAGTTCGTCCACCGCGGCGCTGGCGCTGGCCGTCTATCAGTGCGCGTCACTGACCGCGCGACTCTCCGGGGATCTCTGGGTGCGGCGGCTCGGCGGACGCCGCGTGGTGCGCGTCGCTGGCACGATCGGCGTGCTCGGGCTGGCCGTCGCGGTCGCCGCGCCAGGACCTGCGGTCGCGATCGCGGGGTTCCTGGTCGGCGGCTTCGGTACCGGCGTTGTCGCGCCACTGTGCTTCAGCGAGGCCGGACAGCTGACCAGCGGACGCCAGCTCGACGCCCTCATCGCGCGCCTGAACCTGTTCAACTATGCGGGCACACTCGTCGGGGGCGGGCTGGTCGGCGCCATTGCCGCCGGGTTCGGACACCGGATCGGATTCGTGATCCCTGTCCTGTTCATGGCAATCGTTATCGGACTCGCACGGGTATTCCATTCCCGTTCCGAACCGGATGAACTTTCCGCGTCGAGCGAAGGCCATGCTGTACTGGACACATGAGCAACATCCCAGTCACCGTCGACCGGGCCGGATTATGGGACGCCGAGGCGCTCAGCGACGTTGCGGCCGCGACCTTTCCGCTCGCCTGCCCGCCACACGCCACCCCGGACGATATCGAGATCTTCATCAGCGAGGTGCTCTCCGGTGAACGCTTCGGCGAGTATCTGACCGACCCCACCCGCGTCGTGCTGAAGGCGGTCACGAACGGCGATATCGTCGGCTACGCGATGTTGCACTACGGCGATCCGGCCGATCCCGAGGTCGCCGAGGCGGTCGACCTGCGGCCGGTCGTGGAGATCAGCAAAATGTACGTGCTGCCGGGCCATCACGGGGCGGGGGTGTCGAAGGCACTGATGAATGCCGCGCTCGAGCGAGGGCGCGAAGACGGTGTGGCCGGGGTGTGGCTCGGCGTGAACCAGGAAAACGTGCGCGCCCAGCGGTTCTACCGCAAGCACGGGTTCGAGCCGGTCGGCACCAAGACCTTCCCGGTCGGCAGCCAGTTGCATCACGACTTCGTCATGCGGCTGGTTTTCTGAGCCGCATCAGTGCACGAATTCGACCAGGGCCGCATGGAAGGCCGGATCGACCACGGCCATCAGATGATCACCGGGGACCACCCGCAACGTGCCGTCGGGTAGCGCCGCCGCGAGCCGCTCCGGCTCGGCCGCGAACGGGTCCTTATCCCCCGCCAGCACCAAGCTCGGCATCGTGATGTCGGCCAGTGATTCGATCGGCTCCTCGTCCAGGCCGGTCGTGACCGCCTCGATGGCTTCACGATCGGCGCGCACCGCGTCGGCGAGAATCCGGAACATCATCGCGATCGGCGGCGCGCCAGCGCCATCACCACGCATGGCGGTGCGCAGGTCGTCGATATTTATGACGCGCCGGTCGACGCCGCCGCAGTCCAGCACCCCGGAGCCGATGCCGCCGACCGCGAGTTTCGCCACCCGCGGATCCGTGCCCGCCACCAGCAGCGAGATGATCGCGCCCATCGAATAGCCGACCTGCACAACGCGATCGAAGCCGAGTTCGTCGTAGAGCGCGCTGACATCGCGCGCCATCCCGGCCCACGTGTATCGGGCCGCGTCGTGTGGCTTGTCGGAACGGCCGTGCCCACGTGCGTCCAGCGAGACCACGGTGCGCCCGGAGGCCTGCAGCGCGCCGACCACCCCGGTGCCCATCCAGTTGGCATTCGTATCGGCGACCACCCCGTGCTGCAAAACCACCGGAGTGCCTTCGCCCTCCCACACGCGGTAGTTGAGCTCCAGTCCGTCCCAGGTCTTGAACTTCGTCATGTCCGGATCGTAGTGGTGCCGATCCGTGGGTTGACAGTTCTACTTGTTCAGCATTTACTGAACTTATCAGTCTTTACGAAACATGCAGGACTTGCGAACCTCTCGAAGGGAGCACCATGACCACCGCCGCGATCCGCACCGAGGGCCTGACCAAGCACTACGGCAAGCATGTCGCACTCACCGGCCTGAACCTGGAGGTCGGCCAGGGCGAGGTGTTCGGGTTTCTCGGCCCCAACGGTGCAGGCAAGTCCACCACCATCCGCATCCTGCTGGATCTGATCCGGCCCACCGCGGGCCGCGTGGCGGTGTTCGGTATCGAGCCACGGGTCGGCGGTGCGCAACTGCGCAAGCGCATCGGCTACCTGCCGGGCGAACTCGAGATCGAGGGCCGCAATACCGCGCGCGAATTGCTCGGATTCCTGGCCGATCTGCGCGGCACCGTCACCCCGAAGCGGATCACCGAACTCGCCGAACTGCTCGATCTCGACCTGTCCAAGAAGGTCGGTGCGATGTCCAAGGGCAATAAGCAAAAGGTCGGCATCATCGCCGCCTTCATGCACCATCCGGACCTGCTGATCCTCGACGAACCCACCTCCGGCCTGGATCCGCTACTGCAGCAACGCTTTCTGGATCTGGTCGCCGAGGCCAAGCGGAACGGGCAGACGGTGTTCATGTCCTCGCACATTCTCAGCGAGGTACAGCAGAGCGCGGATCGCGCGGTCATCATGCGCGCGGGCCAGCTGCTCGGCACCGAGAATGTCGAGGATCTGCGTCGGCGTTCGCCGCGCTCGGTCGAATTGGTATTCGGCGAGAACGTTTTCGCCGACGACTTCGCCAAGCTGCCCGGCGTGCGCGACCTGACCGTCGAGGGAACTACCGTGCGCTGCACCACCGAGGGCGAGGTAGACGGTCTGTTCAAGATGGCCGCGAAGTACCCGCTGGTCAGCGTGCTGTCCACCGAACCGGATCTCGAGCAGATCTTCTTCAGCCGCTACGGCCGCTGATCGGCACCTGAATCGTTTATCGCACAGGAGAATTCGTCATGACTCGTTCGGTCTTCACTCAGACGTTGCGGGAGCAGCGGCGCGGCCTGATCGGCTGGTCGATCGGCTTCGCCATCGTCCCGATGATGTATCTGCCCTCCTACCGATCGCTGAAGGAGCAGGGCTCGCTCGATATCGAGCAGAACAGGATGTACGAAGCCATGGGCATCAGCGATTTCGCCAGCGCCAGTGGGTATCTGAACGCGACGGTGTACTCGTTGATGGGGCTGCTGCTGATGCTCATCTTCGCGGTCACCTTCGCCAGCCGTTCGGTGGCGCAGGAGGAGAACGGGATGCTGGATCTCCTTCTCGCACAGCCGATCAACCGCGTGAACCTGCTACTGCAGCGGTTCGCCGCGCTGGCCGTGCAGACCGCGATCGCCACCACCGTGCTCACCGTGAGCGTCGTCGCGGGAGCCGATAGGGGCGGGCTGGACGTACCCACCGGCAATATCCTGGCCGCCAGTGCGGGGCTCGGCTTGCTGGCACTGGTCATCGGCACGATCACGCTGCTGGCCGGCGCGGCGACCGGAAAGCGTTCGGTGACACTGGGTTCGGCGTCGCTGGTCGCGGTGGCGGGCTACCTGGCCAATAATCTCGGCGGTGACTTCGTTCGCAAGCTGTCGCCCTTCTACTGGGCCAATGGCGGCATGCCGCTGGTGACCGGCTGGAACGGCCTCCACTTGGCGGTGCTGGTCATTGCGGCCGTCGTCGCCCTGGCGCTGGCGCTGAGCGCCTTCGATCGCCGCGATCTGGCGGTCTGACCGACCCGAACGGGGCGGACCGACACGGTCCGCCCGTTTACCGCTATCCACGTTGTGGAAGGGATACTTCTCCGATGGGCACCACCGACAACGAGCAGACCACCGCGCCGACCGCGCAACAGCTGGCATTCGTGGAGGATTTCGCGCTCGTACTCGAGCGGATGGGCCTGGTCCGGATGACGGGTCGGGCCGCGGGGTGGTTGCTGGTCAGCGATCCGCCGGAACAGACCTTCGGCCAGATCGCCGAGGCACTGCAGGCGTCCAAGGGTTCCATCTCCTCCGCATTGAAGACGCTGGTCACCATGCGCTGGGTGGACAAGATCTCCAAACCGGGCGACCGCAAGGACTACTACTCGATCCGGCCGGGGATTCTGCCGGAGCTGACCCGCCAGCAGAGCGGGATGTACACCGATCTCACCAATATGACCGCACGCGGGCTCGCACTCTTCGACGACCCGAATGGTGAAGACGCCGCACGGGTTCGGGATATGCACGAGTTCTTCGTGTGGATGGGCAAGGAGCTGCCCGCATTGATCGATCGGTGGTACGCGGACCATCCGTCCTGAGCCGTCGCAGCCGACCGGCCGCGCCCGAAATCGGCTGTGCGACAGCCCGAATCAGGCGAGCAGCTTCGCCTGCAATGCGGCGACCTCAGCGGCCGAGAGTTCCAGTCCGTCGCGGACGTAGTTGTCGAAGCTCCCGTAGGTCCGGTTCGCCTGGTCGAAGGCGGCATCCAGCCACGCGGCCGAGACACCGTTGAGCGGATCGTTCGGGCTGGCGTTGCGGTACTGGTTGGACAACAGGTAGTCCTGCGTCACGGTGTCGCGGTCGACGCCGAGGATCGTCAGCAGGACCGCGGCGGTCCAGCCGGTGCGGTCCTTGCCGGCGGTGCAGTGGAACAGGACGGCACCGTCGGTGTCGATGATGTCGCGCAGCACTGCGGCGAAGGCCTGATTCGCCCCGGGCGCGGTGATGAATGCCCGATACAGGTCGTCGCCGCCGGTGAGCGTGGTGATCAGGGTCTGCGGCGGGGCCTGGCCGATGACATCGGCCCAGTTGGCCACCGCACCCGTGGGGAGGCGGTCCGCCCCGATGGTGCGCTCGTAGACGGTGCGCAGGTCGTCGACGACCCGTACCTGACGCTCGCTCAATACGGCTAGATCGGCCGGAGTCGCGTTATTGAGCTGGCCGGTGCGGTAGACCAGCCCCGTACGCACCCAGCGGCCGTCGGTGGTGCGGTAGCCGCCCGCGTCGCGGCCGTTCTGTACGCCCTGCAGATTCAGCGAACGGTCGAAGGTGACCGCGTCGGCGGCACCTACCGGATCGGCCGGTGCGACGCCTGCCACCGGCCCGAAGGCCACGGTGAGACCGGCGGCCAGTGCCACCGGGACGCGAAGGGTACGACGGACCATGACGGTGCTCCGATCATCGGATGTAGGACTACTCCCCCGAACCCCCGAGGCCAGCGACTACGCCGCGACCTCGAAACGCGACAGCGCCAGCAGACGGGAAATCGCACGCAGGTACTTCTTGCGATACCCACCGTCGAGCATCTCCTTGGAGAAGATCTCGTCCAGCTTCGCACCGGAAACGGTCACCGGAACGCTCGCGTCGTAGAGCCGGTCGGCCAGCACGACGATCCGCAGCGCGACGGCCTGATCGGTCACCGGATGCACATTCGAGATGTACACCGACGACACCCCGGAGATCAGCGCACCGTACTTGGACGGGTGCAGCGTACTCAGGTGCTTCAGCAGCGCGTCGAACTCGTCGAGCGTGGCCCCCGCTGTGGCAGCGGCCCGCTCGGTGAGCAGTTCGGGCGAGGTGGGTTCGGGCGCGGGCGGCAGATCGCGGTGCCGGTAGTCCGGACCATCGACGCGCACGGCCTCGAAGATCGAGCCGAGCTTCTTGATCTCGCGCAGGAAGTCCTGGGCGGCGAAGCGGCCCTCGCCCAGTTGGCCGGGCAGGGTGTTGGAGGTGGCGGCGATCGAGACGCCGCGCGCGGACAGCTCGGTCAGCAGCCGCGAGACCAGCATGGTGTCGCCCGGATCGTCGAGTTCGAATTCGTCGATGCACAGCACGCTGTTCGCCGCGAGCCGGTCGAGGGCATTGTTGAAGCCAAGTGCGCCAACGAGATTGGTGAGTTCACCGAACGTGCCGAAGGACTTCGGCGCGGGGGCGCTGTGGAAGATGGAGGCGAGCAGGTGGGTCTTGCCGACGCCGAAACCGCCGTCTAGGTAGAGCCCGGCACCGCTGATCTGTTTCTTCTTGCCGAACAGACTCTTCTTATTGGCCGCCTGGTGGATCTTGGCGACCTGCCCGGCGAACTCCTCGGCCTTGCGGACCGCGGCCGCCTGGCTCGGCTCCTTCGGGTCCGGAATGTAGGAGGCGAAACTGACCTCGTCGAACATGGGCGGTGGCACCATCTGGGCGACCAACTGGTCCGCCGGAACCTCCGGATGGCGATCGACAAGGCGTTCTTGCATGGACGAAGCCTAATGACGTGGTGTGATCTTCTTTCATGCAGCGTATCCACAATGCGATCCAGCTCACAGGACTGAGCCGCGACGACCTAGCGGACCTGTATGCCTACCCCACCGATCCCCAGGTTCCTTGGGTCCGGGTCAATTTCGTTGCCAGCATCGACGGATCCGCCACCAGCGGCGATCTCTCCGAGGGACTCGGCACCCCCGCCGACAAGACCGTCTTCACGATCCTGCGCGAACTGGCCGATGTGATCGTGGTCGGCGCCGGTACCGCGCGTGCGGAGAACTACGGTGGCGCGCGGATCGATCCGCAACTGCGGCGCGCCCACTACGACCGCGGTATCGGCGGCCATCGGGACGGCGCACCGCCACCGATCGCGGTGGTCACCGCGAGCGCCGCGCTGGAGCCGAGCGCGCGGCTGTTCACCGATACCGCCGTACCACCATTGATCATCACGACCCGCGCCGCGCCAGCGGATCGCAAACAACAACTCGCCGATGCCGGCGCGCGGGTCATCGAGGTCGGCGGCGTCGCGATCACCCCGCAGGGACTGCTCGGCGCACTGGCCGACCTCGGACTGCGGCGTGTGCTGTGCGAGGGCGGACCGCATCTGTTCGGTGAGCTGCTGGAGGCGGACGCGGTCGACGAACTGTGCCTCACCACCGCGCCGGTGCTCGTGGGCGGTACGGCCCGACGAATATCGCTGTCCGCGCACGAGTTCCGCATGCCCATGGTGCGCAGGCACATCCTCCTCGACGACGACGGCACGATGCTGACTCGTTGGACCCGCCGATGATTTCGGTGGCAGCCGAACGCACCGCCCACGCGACACCTGCTCATGGGCAGTCGTGCCGGCCGCGCTGCACCGCATCTACGCCTGCTTTGTGAAACAACCGCACGAACCTGGCAGGCTGTAGCGCATGCACTGGACTCGGGCCGTCGTGCTGGCCGCGACACTCTCGATCATGATCGCCGGATGCGGTGCGGGCCCTTCCGATCGCCCCGGCGTTGCCGTCGAGCGTGCGCCCCAGGGTGGTGCTGGCCCGCACCCGACCACGGCTATCGCGCCGCCACCGGAGGCCGGGGTCCCCAAGACCGATCTGACCTGGCGCGATTGCACCACGCCGACGCTCGATCTACTCGGTCTCGGCCCCGCGCCGTCCGGTCTGGTGCTGGACTGCGCCGAATACACCACACCGATCGACTCGACCGGCGGTGTGCTCGGCAACTTCCGCACCGGCGCCATGCGGGCCCGGCTGCCGCAGACCCCGACCGATGTCGCGCCGCTGGTCATCACCTCCGGTGCGGACCGGTCCTCCACTGCAACGCTGGCCGGGCTCGTGGTCGGCGCGGGTAACGGGCTGCTGGCCAGTCGCCCGATCGTCGCGGTGGACCGGCGTGGTCTCGGCACCTCGCAGCCGATCGACTGCATGCCGATCGATGCGCGACGCGGCCTGGCCGATAACGGGCAATTCGGGCCCGGTGCAAGCGATCTTGTGGACGCGGTGACCGGATTCAGCCAGGACGCCACCATCGCCTGTCGCGACTTCCTGCAGCCCTATGAGGGCACCTTCGACGCACCGCACGCCGCCGACGACATCGAACAGCTGCGCAGGCAGTGGCAGGTGGACCGGATCGACCTGCTCGGCTCCGGCAACGGCGCGAAGGTCGCGCTCAGCTACGCGCGCAAGTTCGGCGACCATCTGGCGCGCCTGGTCCTCGATTCGCCGGAGGCCGTCGGGACCGACGCGGTCACCCGCACCGAACAGCACGTCCAGGGCGCGGAGGCGGCGGTAACGGCATTCGCCCAGCGCTGCACCGGAATCGGCTGCTCACTCGGCCCCGATCCGCGCGCCGCGATCATCGATCTCGTGCGCAAGGCGGGCAGCGGCGGACTCGGTGATATCTCGGCGAACGCGCTGCTGACCGGGCTGTCCGGATTCCTCGCCGGTCCGCGCGACCAATCCGCGCGGATCGCCGAACTGGCCGATGCGCTCTCGGCGGCCGGGCGCGGCGATCGCGGACCGCTCGGGACGCTGATCCAGCGCGAATCCGCCGCCACCGCGGCCGACGGCCAGTTCGTCAACCGCTGCACCGATAACCAGCTGCCGCCGAGCCCGACCAAGGCCAAGGAGCTCGCGGACACCTGGGGCGCGAAATATCCGGTGTTCGGCAGATCGGCCGCGATCGGCATGATGGCCTGTGTCGCCTGGCCGGTCAGTGCCGCGCCGCCGCTGCCGGAGAAGCTGGACCTGCCCGTCCTCATCCTCGGCGGGGTCGCGGATCCGCTGGTCGGCGACGGCGGCCAGGCCTCGGTCACCGGTGCGCTCGGCGCCGCTGGCGCACGGAAGGCCGCGATCACCTGGCAGGGTTGGGGACATCCGGTTTTCGCCCATTCCGGTTGTGCGCAACGGGCTCTCGTCGATTACCTGAAGGAGGCCAAGCTCCCCGCCGACGGCACCGCGTGCCCGGCATGAGCGAGCCGGGCATCGGCACAGCCCACTAGGGAAAATGACGAAGCCGAGGGATAGGGGCATGGTCATGATCCCCTAACGTCGGCGCGCCAGGTAGGTCCAGGCAACCGTCGCGAGCGGATCCGGTGTACCGTGCCCCAGTGTTACTTCGACAGCTCGAGCCTCGCACCGCTCGCACCACCGCCGAGGTGATCAAGTTCGCACTCTGGCCGCTCGCGGTCATGACTGTGCTCAACCGGGTCTTCATCAAGGCCGTCAACGGGTTCATCACCGATGACTTCAAACCGGTCTACAACGCCTCGCTGGCGTTCCTCAATCACCGGCCGGTCTACACCGCGAACTACGATCTGGTGGATCCGCACTATCTGTATCCACCGAGCGGCACCCTGCTGATCGCGCCGCTGGCGCTGATCGACCCGGAGAAATCGCGCTGGTGCTTCATCCTGTTGAACGCCGCCGCCATCATCCTGGCCTGGTATCTGCTGCTCAAGCTGTTCAAGTTCACCCTCTCCTCGATGGCGGCGCCGATCCTGCTGCTGGCCATGTTCAGCTCCGAAACCGTCATCAACACACTGGTTTTCACCAATGTGAACGGATGCGTGCTGCTGGCCGAGGTGGTCTTCATCATGCTGCTGCTCACGCGGCGGGATCTGTGGGCCGGTGCGATATTGGGCTTGAGCATCGCGGTGAAACCGACGCTGGCGCCGCTGGTGTTGATCGCGGCGGCCCGTGGGCAGTGGAAGGTCTTCTACACCGCCATCGGTGTGCCGCTGGCGCTGACCGCGATCGCTTGGCCGCTGTCGGCCGATCCGGACAAATTCTTCACCAGGACCGCGCGCTACCTGTCCGATCCGCGCGACTACTTCAACAGCGCGATCGTCGGCAATGCCGCGTACTACGGGTTGCCGCTGTGGCTGACCTGGGGCATCCGCATTCTGATGGGCGTACTGGTGCTCATCTCGCTGTGGCTGCTGTACCGCTACTACCGCGACGATGAGCTGTTCTTCGTGGCCACCGCCTCCGGCGTGCTGATGACCGCGGAGTTCCTGCTCAACTCGCTCGGGCAGATGTACTACTCGATGATGCTGTTCCCGCTGCTGATGTCGGTGGTGCTGCGCAATTCGGTCATGCGGAACTGGCCCGCGTGGCTGGCGGTATTCGGATTCATGTCCTACGACAAGTGGCTCTCCGACCGCTGGCAGGGGCTGGGGCGCAACGTGGAATACCTGCGGATCACCTTCGGCTGGGGCCTGCTGCTGATCGTCATCGCCTGCGTGCTGGGCGACCGGTACCTGGCGGCGCGGCGCGAAGGTCGGCTGCAGTTCGGGATCGATCCGGAGTGGATGCGATCGCCGGAGTCACCGGATGCGGTCGTAGCGGCGCCGCACCGGGTGGCGGCGGATTCGGCTGCGCACGTGGATACCGCGGACGACGACCCGATCGTGAACGGCCGGGAGACCGAGGAGTCCGAATTGCGAGGCGAACCGCAGGCGAGCGCGGTGAAGTAGCGAACAGCGTGCCAGCACCCAGGGTCGAGGGACGGCATCGCCGTCGGAAACCTATTAGCGTGGAGCAATGAGTTCTGACGCCGACACGTCCCTACCCGCGCCGCGCATCCAGCTGACCCCACAGGAGTGGAAAGCCAAGCTGAATCCGGAGGAGTACGCGGTGCTGCGACAGGCCGCGACCGAACGCCCGTTCACCGGCGAGTACACCGACACCAAGACCGAAGGAGTCTATGTGTGTCGGGCGTGCGGCGCCGAATTGTTCCGCAGCACCGAGAAATTCGATTCGCACTGCGGGTGGCCGTCATTCTTCGATCCGGCGAAATCCGAGGCGGTCATCCTGCGCTCGGATGACACGCTCGGCATGCATCGGGTCGAAGTGCTGTGTGCGAACTGCCACAGCCACCTCGGCCACGTCTTCGAGGGCGAGGGATACAACACGCCCACCGATAAGCGCTATTGCATCAACTCCATCGCCCTGCAGCTGCACCCCTCGGGCAGTGCAGCGGAGTAGAACGGCTGCCGCGCTCAGCGAAAGATACAGACCGACCGGCTTGTTGCGCATGCCCCGAAATACTGGGGCAGGCGCGACTGCCGCGCCCGGTCCGACTCGCCGAGGGGGATAGATCAGGGCAGGGCGGCGATGAGCTTGTCGATTTCGACGCGGGGACCGGTGAAGAACGGGACCTCTTCGCGGACGTGCAGTCGGGCCTCGGTGGCGCGCAGATCGCGCATCAGGTCGACGATGCGGTGCAGTTCCGGAGCCTCGAAGGCGAGGATCCACTCGTAGTCGCCGAGCGCGAAGGAGCTCACGGTGTTGGCGCGCACATCCGGATAGCCACGGGCGGCCTTGCCGTGGTCGGCGAGCATCTTGCGGCGCTCATCGTCGGGCAGCAGGTACCACTCGTAGGAGCGCACGAACGGGTACACGCAGATGTAGTTGCCCGGATCCTCACCGGCCAGGAATGCCGGGATGTGGCTCTTATTGAATTCGGCGGGCCGGTGCAGCGCCACATTGCTCCACACCGGAGCGCTGGCCCGGCCGAGTTCGGTGGTGCGCCGGAAGTCCGCGTACGCCGCCTGCAGATCCTCGACCCGCTCGGCATGCGACCAGATCATGAAGTCGGCGTCGGCGCGCATCCCCGCGACATCGTAGATGCCACGCACCACGACCTCGCGCTCGGCGAGCCCGTCAAAGAATGCCCGCGCCTCCTTGATGGCACCCTCACGGTCGTCCCCCAGCACCCCCGGCTGCACCTGGAACACCGAGAACATCAGGTAGCGAATGGTGGAGTTGAGTGCTTGATAGTCGAGTCGCGCCATGATTCCTATCGTGCCACTGCGGGCGGTCAGGGTGTCCGCGCGGGCTGTCGACGCCCGCGGGTGGTTGCCGATTACGCGCTGTCTGCGGCGCATGAGCATGGTTGGCGCGCGGTCACATCGAGCCCCGGCGCGCCGCCATGATCACCGCCGCTGCTACACCGGGCAGGCGTCCAGTCGCCAGTCGGTCGGGGTGAACTGCTCGATATGGACACGCTCCTCGGGCACGCCCGCGGCGTGCAGTTGGGTGCGTACCGAGTGCAGGAATTCGGTCCCGCCACAGACGTGGATATCGGCGTCGGCGGGCAGATCGACCTGCGACAGGTCGATCAGGCCCAGGTGCGCGCCCTCGGTTGTCTCCTGGTACCACAATTCGAGCGTGGCGGAGCGGAGCCGAGTGCCGAGTTCGAGCAGGCGTTCCCGCAACGGATGGGTTTGCGGAGAACGGTCCGCGTGCAGCACGACGGTATGCCGGTCCGGCGTGTTCGCGGCGAGGTGTTCGAGAATTCCGATCATCGGGGTCGCGCCGACGCCCGCGGAGATCAGCACCAGTGGTGTGGCCACGTCGGTATCGATCACGAGATCGCCGAACGGGAGGGTGACCTGCAGCGCGTCGCCGGGGCGGACATCGTGGTGCAACCACGACGACACCTCGCCCGCCGGGCAGCCGCCAATCGCGTCGATCCGCTTGACCGCGAACGACAGCGTGCCGTCCCCTGGGGCGTTGACCAGGCTGTACTGACGCAGCTGGCGGGCGCCGTCGGGTAGGTGCACGCCGACCGAAATATATTGGCCCGGTATGAAACTCGGCAGTGGCGCGCACGGGTCGGCGGATTCGACGGTGAAAACCGCGACGCCGGACGGGTCGTCGGCGCGGGCAACGACGGTCACGTCCCGGAACACATCGCCGGGTTCGACCCCGGCGGCCACGTAGAGCTGCTTCTCCAGGTCGATCAGCGCGTCGGCCATCAGCCAGTAGACCCGGTCCCAGGCCGCGGCCACCGGTTCGGTGACGACATCCGCGCCGAGTACTTCCACGATCGCGGTGAACAGATTGTCGTGCACGACCTGGTACTGCTCGGCGGTGACACCGAGCGAGGCGTGCTTATGGCCGATCCGCGCGAGCATCGCTGCCGGGTGCGGAAGGTCCGGATCGACGAGATAGGTGGCGAAGGTCGCGATCGAGGCGGCCAGCGCCCGCTGCTGGGAGCCCTGCGCCTGGTTGCCGCGGTTGAACAGGTCGCGGATCAGTTCGGGATGATCGCCGAAGAGAGTGCGATAGAACACCTTCGTGATTTCGTCCACCTGCGCGCCCACCAAAGGCAGTGTGGCGCGGATGATTTCGGCGTGGTGCGCTTCGAGCTCCGGTTCGCTTCGGACCGCGGTGTTCATGACATCTCCTTCTTCGCATATTCGCCCGCCGCTGATGTGGCGAGCAGACGCAGCAATCCGGACGTCGGCCCGCTGACGAGTTCGTCGAGGGTGTACCGATCCAATTCCCGGTAGAACGCCTCCTTGGCATCGGCCAACGCTCGGCGCAACCGGCACCCGCCCACCAGCGGACACGGATGTTCGCCCTCGCAGACGACCACTTCGCGATCGTCTTCGAGTTCCCGAATCAACCACCCGATCGATACCGCTCGACCCGCCTCGGTGATGAACAAGCCACCTGTGCGACCGCGCTGCGCCTGCACCAGACCGAGTTCGATCAGCCGCGACACCGCCTTCGCCACATGATGTTCGGAGGCATCGACCTGCCGAGCGATCAGCCGAGTCGTCACGCGGTCGTCCGCCTCGTCGCTCACCGCCAACCGCATGATGGCCCGCAAGCCGATATCGGTGAACCGTGAGAGCTGCATGACTCCGACGCTACCGACGAGCAACCCCTACCACATCCCCCGGCCACGGTGTCCTTAATTACGCGATACCGTGCGGTTTTTGGTGCAGCGACGATGCCCGGTCACCCCGCGTTTCAACGCCCTGAGCGATAGGCATCACACGCCTGGCACCCGCCGCGACCGAACCGCCCTCAGCCCGGCTCGCCAACACTGCCCTGGGCTCACGATTTCACCGGCCGCTCGGCCGACTCCAACTGGCCACGTACGCCACCGCTGGCCTGCGACCTGGCACACACCTGTCGGCCGCGTCGCAGCAACTCGGCCCAGGGGCGACCGGACGCTGGACGACTGCGCGCGGTACCGCGCGAATCAGGGTGCGGAGGATCGGGTCAGGGTGGCGGCTATGCGGTGGGCGGCGGCGGTGCCGGAGGCGACGCAGGCGGGGACGCCGACGCCACGAAGGTAGGCACCCGCGATTGCCAGGCCGTCGAAATCGGCGGCGGCCGATTCGATTTCGACTACCCGGTCGAGGTGGCCGGGGGCGTATTGGGCGAGACCGCCGGGCCAGCGCTGTACCAGAGCGGCCGTCGGTTCGATGGTGGCACCGGTGACCGTGGCGAGGTCTTCGGTGGCGGCGGCGATCAGGTCCGCATCGGACCAGGTTTGGGTGGAGTCATCGCCGAATTTGCCGAATGAGGCCCGGACCGTGGCGGTTTCACGCTCCGCCAGATGCGTCCATTTGCGGCTCGACAAGGTGAATGCCTTGGCGCGCAGGGGTTCTCCGGTGGCGACCAGGATGCCGGAGTTCTGCGGCAGCGGGGTGTCGCGCGGAAGACCGAGGGCCACCACGACCGACGAGGACAGCTCGATGCCAGCAGCCGCCGATGCGGCGGCGGGGGCGAACGGGCGCAGCAGGTTGGCGGTTACCGGGGCGGGGGTGGCGAGTACCACCGCGTCCACCGCCCCGACCGGCTCGAGCACCCAGCCATGGGACGCGCGGGCCAGATGGGTGGCCGAGGTCGCGGTGATGAATTCCGCCGCGGACTTCGCGGCCAACGTGTCCAACAGCACCCGATAGCCGTCGCGCAGACCGCCGAAGACGGGCGCGTTCGAGGGCGGCGGCATGGCGGCGGCGACCGCGTGGGTCAGGCTCGGCGCGCCGTCGTCGAGCGCGGCGGCCAGGGTCGGCAGGGACGCGCGCACGCCGATGGAACGCGAACTGCCCGCGTAGACACCACCGAGCAGCGGATCGACGCTGCGTTCGGCGACCTGCGTGCCGAACCGGTCGGCGACCAGGCGGTAGACGTCCATATCGGCATCCGGATACCAGGCCAGCGGCCGCCGCGACTCCGTCTCGATCCGCTCGAGCGTTTCGGCATCGACCAGTCCGCGCATCGATTCGGCATCCGACGGAATCCCCATCAGGGTGCGTTCCGGCAGCGGATGGGCACGGCCCTGCGACCAGACCAGCGGCCGCAATCCCGCCGGAACCACCAACTGCATTTCGAGCCCGAGTTCCCTCAGCAGTTCCGGCACCTCCGGCCGCCGCCCGACGAACGCCTCCGCCCCGAGATCCAAAGGCTCCCCGGCCAATTCGCCGGTATAGAGAATCCCGCCGAGCCGCGCGGCCCGATCGATGACCACGATGTCGGCGTCCGCGCCGAGCAGCACCCGCGACCGGTACGCCGCGACAAGCCCGCTGATCCCGCCCCCGACTACCGCGATTCTCATGTCGCGACCGTAGCCCTCCCGTGGATCCGCGCCGATCACGCCCCTCGCCTTCGTGACCGAGCACACGATCGCCGCGGGCCGATACCGTGAATGCGCTCAGCGCTCGCCACGCAACTGTGCCCGAATCTCCGGTTTGAGCACCTTGCCGATTTTCGAGCGCGGCAGGTCAGGCCAGATCTCCACCTGCTTGGGAGTTTTCACCCCGCCGAGGCGTGCCTTCGTGTGCTCGCGCAGTTCGTCGGGGGTCGCGGTGCGCCCGATGTGCAGTTGGACGACGGCGGTGACCCGCTCGCCCCATTTATCGTCGGGAAGTCCGATGACCGCGCAGTCCTGGACCGCCGGGTGGGTCAGTAGCGCCTGTTCGACCTCGGCGGAGTACACATTGAATCCGCCGCTGATGATCATGTCCTTGGCCCGGTCGACGATGTAGAGGTAATTGTCGGCATCCAGGTAGCCGATGTCTCCGGTGTGATGCCAGCCGTAGCGTGACACCTCGGCAGTCGCGTCCGGATTCTTGTGATAACCCGCCATGACCAGCGGGCCCCGGACCACGATTTCGCCGCGCGCACCGGCGGGGAGCAGGCGGCCCTCGGCGTCCATGATCGCCACGCGGGTGAGCGGGGTGGGTCGTCCAGCCGATGACAGACGTTCGGTGGCGATCGAGCCATCGGGGCGGAAGTGATCCTTCGGCGCCAGCGTGGCGACCATCATGGGTGCCTCCGACTGTCCGAACAGTTGACCCATGACCGGCCCGATTTTCTCCAGCGCCGCGGCTAGCCGGGTCGTCGACATCGGGGCGGCGCCATACCAAAGACACTGCAGGGAGCCGAGATTCGCCGCCGGTAGCGCCGGATGATCCAGCAGCATGTAGATGAGCGTCGGCGGCAGGAAGGTGTGGGTGATCCGGTGCCGCTCGATCAGGGCGAGGAATTCACCGAGATCCGGGGCGGGCATCACGACGATCTCACCGCCGAGGGTCAGAATCGGAAAGCACAGCACGCCCGCGGCGTGGGTGAGCGGTGCCAGCGCCAGATAGCGGGGCCGATGTTCGAACGGATAACTCATCAGAGTCAGTGCGGTCATCGTCTCGATATTGTGGCCGGTGAGCCGCACACCCTTCGGCCGTCCGGTTGTACCGCCGGTGCCGACCAGCATGGCGAGTTCGTCGATCGGCTCGACCTCCCACGGATCGGCCGGACAGTCCCGCACCCAGTCATCGAAATATGCTGCCCCTGCGGCATTTCCGTCCGTACAGACCAGCGTCCGCAGCATGGGTAGCCGCGGCGCGATGGCGGAAACCAATGGTGCGAAGGCCGCTTGGAATATCAGGCAGGTGCAGTCGAAAAGCTCGAGTAGCTCTTGATTCTCCGCGGCCTCGTTGCGGGGATTGATCGGGCACCACACCGCACCCGCACGGGCGATGCCGAAAACACAGGCAAAGGCCAGCGTGTCGTTCGCTGACAGGATCGCGACCCGCTCGCCGGGCCGGACCCCGGATCGCTGCAGCGCGCGAGCGATCTGCCAGGACAACTGCTGTACCTGCGCATAGGTCAGCGTCTGCCCGTTCATGGTCAGGCAGGGTGCGGTGGGGCCGAGCGAGGCACCCTTGTCGAGATAGTCGGTCAAACGCACGGTAATCCTCTACAGAAGCTGTTGCGGGAACGGCCGATTCGGACCACGGGCAGCTCCGGCCACCCATGGTCCGAGGCGCGATCAACGATGCACGGTCAGTACCGGTTCACCGACCAGCCCGAAACCGCGCAGCACGCCGAGCAGTTCTCGATGGCCGAATGCCTGGCACGCCGAAGCGAACCCGGTTCGTTTCGGCGGTGCCTGCAGCAGCGCGTTCGCGGCAAACGCCTGCATCAGACCGGTCTGCTTGTAGTTGCAATTCCCGTAGATCACGCAGTGGGCACGAGCCAGCGGTCCGGACGCGTGCACGGAATCGAGGGAGGTATTGATGCGCGGATTCTCCCGCGGCGGCATCTCGTCCCGGACCAGGGCGGCCTGCTCGGCGAGGACGCGGTATTTCTCCTGCGCCGGAAGGTCTTTCACCTGTTCGACGACCGCCTGCACAATCTGCGGCACACCCTGCATCAACGGCCGGTTGAACACACCACCGAGGACCTTCACATTCGCCACCCGCGGATCGCGCTTGAACCACACCGGATGCGAGGTGCCGCCCCAGGGCAGTGCGAGCCCGATCTCATGCTGTCCGGGCACCACCACGTCGTAGAGTCCAGCGTCGGCGGGCCACTCCACGTACTGGTTCTGCTCGAGGTAGTAGGCCTTGGACAGCGCGGCATTGACCAAAATCGTCTTCGTGGACGCGACCGTCGGGAAGCCCTTCCAGAAGACCTGGATATCGAGTGTGTCCAGGCCCGGGGTTTCCAGGCAGATATTCGCGGCGATCTCCCCCGTGGTGTACATCTGCGCGACTCCGGGGGCCAGCAGAAGGCCCTGCGCGGCCATCTCGGCGCCGTATTGCTCATCGCAGTCGATCAGCCAATCCTGTTCACCGGTGGTGTCGAGATAATGGGTCCCCGCGGCCACACAGGCCCGCACCACCTCATGCCCGTATTGCGAGAACGGGCCGACGGTATTGCAGACAACGGCGGCACCGCGAAACAGGTCGGTCAGTGGCCCGACCTCGTGTGCGACTTCGACGACCTCGTGCTCCACGGTGTCGATGCCGGGAATCTTGTCGATTGCCTCTTGCAGCCGAGACTTGTCCCGGCCCGCGGCGACGAACGGAATATTGAACTCACGCAGGTATTCACACACCAGTCGGCCGGTGTACCCGGATGCGCCGTAGACGACGACGGGCTTATCAGTACTCATCAGATCTCGAACCTTTCGCTGTCTCGGAAACTCACATGCCCATGCCGCCGTCGACCGGCAGGCCCGCGCCGGTAATGAACCGAGCGGCGTCGGAGGCGAGGAAGACCACCGCGTCGGCCATATCGGCGACCTCACCGAGCCGCCCCTGCGGGGTCTGCTCGACCACCGCGCCGACGGCAGCTTCCGCGCTGGGGAACAATCCGATCCGAGCGACATCGTCGGCGAGTTGGGCACCCATCTCGGTCGGGACGAGTCCGGGGTAGACACAGTTCACGCGCACGCCGTAGCCGAGCTTGCCGGACTCCATCGCCGCGACCCGGGTCAGCCGATCCACCGCGGACTTGGTCGCCGAGTAGACCGAGATGCCCGGAAAAGCGATCGTCGCGGCGACCGAAGCAATGTTCACGATCGCGCCGCCGCGACCCGCCGCACCGCCTGGTCGCATCGCGCGCAACGCGTGTTTGATCCCCAGTGCCGTGCCGAGCACATTCACCTCGAGCATCCGGCGCATCTGTTCCGGATCGAGATCGACAACGAGGCTGGTGATTTCGACTCCGGCGTTGTTCACCACGATGTCCAGGCCACCCAGTGCGGCGACAGTGTCGGTGACCGCCTGCGCCCAACGCGCGTCATCGGTGACGTCGAGCGGCACGAACTCGGCCGTCGCACCGGTAGCCCGCAACGCTTCCACGGTGTCCTTGCCGAGATCCTCGCGTACGTCGCCGATCGCGACCGCCGCCCCGGCACGAGCCAGTGCCTCGGCCATTCCGGCACCGAGTCCGCGCGCGCCGCCAGTTACCAGGGCCGTGCGCCCGGTCAGGTTGTACCCACTCATCGGGCATCTCCTCCTCGAGATGGTCCAGTCGACTTTCGGTCTCATCCGGCACTCCAACCCGATGCGACGTGGATCACAGTGTGCTCGCGTTCTTGACAACCGTCAAGAATTTTCGTGACAGTCGTCAAGATTTTCTTACACAATCGTCAAATCAGCTGGTCGCCTGATTCCAGTACCGCGATACACTGAGCGAATTCACAAGATGCGGATGCGGTGACGGAGAGAAGCCACGATGACCGAAATCGTCGAGACCAGGCGGAATCGCATCGCGCGCCGGCAGGTCGATAAGTTCGGCGAGCGGCGCGCCCAGCTGGCCGCCGCGGCACTGCACACCCTCGCCGAACTCGGCTACGCACGCACCAGCTTGCGGGAGATCGCGCAGAAATCCGAGTTCACCCACGGGGTACTGCACTACTACTTCAACGACAAGGTCGAGCTGATCACCCATGCGGTGCGGCAGTACGAGCGGGTGTGCGTCACCCGTTATGACGACATCGTCGCCGCCGCGACAACGGCCGAACAGCTACGAAAGGACTTCGGCGCGGCGATGGCGACCACCCTGGACGCCGACGCACCGCTGCACCGGCTCTGGTACGACCTGCGCAACCAGAGTCTGTTCGAGGAGTCCTTCCGCGATGACGTGCTCGAGATCGACAGTCACCGCGAGCAGATGATCCGCAATGTCGTGGACCGCTTTGCCGACCTGTCCGGTCGACCGCTCCTGATCCCCTCGACCACGGCCTACGCCATATTCGACGGCCTGTTCCAACAGGCACTGCTGCACAAACTCGCCGGGCAGGCCGATGCCGCCGACACCCTCCGCACCGAGGCCGCAGATCTGCTGGACGTAGTGGTCGGACAGGGCAGGCCCTAGCCGATCCCGCTCCGGCGCGTCGGCTCTCGTCTACGGAATCGGCAAAGCCTCGCCGGAGACGATCAGGTCCACATGGTCGCGGGTGCGATCAGCGGCGAAATGGGCGTCTTCGGCGGCCATCCACCGCTCCCACAGCGGCAGCGTATGCGCACCATCGCGATCGAGTCCGCGTGCCAGGCACACCGCGCGCGGGGTGTCGATCCACATCGCCAGGGTCAATCGATCCCGTACCGCGGCCCGGGCCGCGGAGACGCCTTCGAGGACGAGCACGCCACCGGGCGCGACATCGTGCCATTCGGCCAGGGCTCGCTTGTTCCAGTCGTAGCGCTGGTATCGACCGGCGCGGCCATTGGCGATCGGCACGAGCACCTGTCGCTCGAGCCGGGGCCACCACGGGAGCTCGTTGTTGCCGTCGGCGAAGTCGTCGGTGTGTACGACACGCGCATCACACCGCGCCGCCAAAGCCGCTGCGAACGTTGACTTTCCGGCCCCACCCGGCCCGTCCACCGCCACCAGCCTCGTCGACCCGAGTCGCGCTGCACCGGCCGCGATCCGTCCTGCGATCTCCTCGATCGCCGGACTCGGCTCGCCCGGCGCGGACAGGGGTAGGCCACTCGATCGCGGATCCGGGCCCATGACCGGTCAGGTCACAGTTCGTGAACGAGTTGCACCAGCGCGGTGAGCACACCCGGATCGGTTTCGGGCAGCACACCGTGCCCGAGGTTGAAGATATGACCGGCCGCGCCCATGGTGATCGCCTCATCGGCCTCGTGCGCAATGCGCCGCGCGTCGGCCTCGATCGCGGCGGATCCGGCGAACAGCACGGCGGGATCCAGGTTGCCCTGCAAGGCTTTTCCGGGTCCGACTCGCCGCACCGCCTCGGTCAGCGGCACCCGCCAGTCGACGCCGACGACATCGGCGCCCGCCTCCCCCATCGC
Source organism: Nocardia sp. CA-119907 (assembly GCF_050955995.1). Taxonomy (NCBI): domain Bacteria; kingdom Bacillati; phylum Actinomycetota; class Actinomycetes; order Mycobacteriales; family Nocardiaceae; genus Nocardia; species Nocardia sp. CA-119907. The sequence continues at coordinate 3,241,742 of NZ_CP192091.1, read as the reverse complement.
ACCGAGCAGTTCCCCGGTCCCCACCCCGAAGTGGATCCGCGGCACACCGGCCGCTGCGACCTCGGCGAACACCCGCTCCGAATGCGGCAGCACGAATTCGCGATAGTCGGCAAGCGACAGCGCCCCGGCCCAGGAATCGAACAATTGCACCGCGTCGACACCGGCGCCCAGTTGCGCCTGCAGAAACGCGATGGTGATATCGGTCAGGACGCCGAGCAGTTCGTGCCAGGTCGTCGGATCGGCGTGCATCATCGCCTTGGTGCGCTCGTGGTTCTTACTCGGACCACCCTCGACCAGATACGACGCGAGCGTGAACGGCGCACCGGCGAACCCGATCAGCGGCGTCTCGCCGAGCGCGTCGGTCAGCAGCCGCACGCCATCGGACACCGCGCCCACCTCTTCGGGCCGCAGCCTGGGCAGCGCGCGCACATCCGCGATGGTCCGCACCGGCGATGCGATCACCGGCCCGACACCGGCCACGATATCGAGGTCGATGCCCGCGGCCTTCAAGGGAACGACGATGTCGGAGAACAAGATCGCCGCATCGACACCGTGTCGCCGGATCGGCTGCAGGGTGATCTCGCACACCAGCTCCGGATCGAAGCACGACTCGAGCATCCCGATGCCCTTGCGCAGTTCGCGGTACTCGGGCAGCGACCGTCCGGCCTGACGCATGAACCACACCGGCCGACGGGTGGGTTCGGCGCCGGTAGCGGCGGCCAGGAACGGGGCATCGGTCAACCGGCGGCGGGTGTGAGTGCTCATCACCGCTATCGTATGCGGGCTCGCGACCCGCCCCCGCGCGGCCGGGCACCGGGTCGCGGAACGGCGATGTTCGCCCGCTCGGAGCGGGAATCCGGCGCGCCTCCGCCCGCCCCGGGCGCACAAGGTCTACCGTCGCTTGCGTGACACCGCTCGACTTTCGCGACGGAGCCGCACCGACCGAAGGACCCAACGGCGAGCCAGCTCAATTTCGCGCCGCGGTCGATGCGATGGGTACCGCAACTGTGCACCCTCGAATCGAGCTGGCACCGATCCGACCCCCACAACGCCTGGCACCGTATTCCTATGCACTAGGCGCGGAAGTCACACATCCCGAAACCACTGTGGTACCGGTCGATTCCGAGGGCGATGCCTTCGGCAGGCTGATCCTGCTGCACGATCCCGACGGTGACGATGCCTGGCACGGTGTATTCCGTCTGGTCGCCTATATCCAGGCCGATATCGATGCCGCGCTGGCCACCGACCCGCTGCTGCCCGAGGTCGCCTGGAGCTGGCTGGTCGACGCGCTCGAGTCCCGTGGCGTACCGTTCACCGCGCTCGGCGGCACCGTCACCTCGACCAGTTCGGTGCGCTACGGCGATATCGCCGGACCTCCCCGCGCGCACCAGTTGGAACTGCGCGCCTCCTGGACCGCGATGACCACCGAGATGCGCCCGCATGTGGAAGGCTTCTGCGAAGTACTCGCCTATGCGGCCGGTTTGCCGCCCGCCGGAATCACCCATCTGCGTCCGGAGTCCTATACCAGCAACGACCACACCTGATCGCCACGTAAAGTTCAGGTTTATGTCGGTAGCAGACGAGTCCGAACCGGGCAACACAGCCAGAGACAGCACAGCCGAACCTCTGCTCGTGCCTGGCGAAGGTGTGCCTCCCGTGCTCGTCACCGCCGCCGAGGTCGCCGATGCGGCCGCCCGCCTCGCCGCGGGCACCGGACCGCTGGCCGTGGACGCTGAGCGCGCCTCCGGATTCCGGTACTCGGCCCGCGCCTATCTGATCCAGTTGCGGCGGGCGGGCTCGGGCACCTTCCTGATCGATCCGATCCCGGTCACCGACGCACTCGCACCGCTGGCCGCAGCGATCAACGAATTGGAGTGGGTGCTGCATTCGGCGGACCAGGATCTGCCCGGACTCGCCGAACTCGGACTGCGGCCCGCGCGCCTGTTCGACACCGAGTTGGGCGGCAGGCTGGCCGGTTTCGAACGCGTCGGACTGGCGGCGATGGTGGAGCGACTGCTCGGCCGCGCCCTGCGCAAGGGTCACGGCGCGGCCGACTGGTCCACCCGGCCGTTGCCCGAGGATTGGCTGAACTACGCGGCCCTCGATGTGGAACTACTGCTCGAGCTGCGCGACGAGGTGGCCACCTCACTGGAGGCCCAGCACAAGACCGACTGGGCGGCACAGGAATTCGAGCACGTCCGGATCACCGAACCCGGTACGCCGAAGGCCGACCGGTGGCGGCGCACCTCCGGCATCCACACCCTGCGCCGCACCCGTCAACTGGCGATCGTGCGCGAACTGTGGAACACCAGGGATACCCTGGCCCGCACCCGCGACGTCGCACCCGCCCGCATCCTCCCGGACGCCGCGATCATCGCCGCCGCGAATGCCGAACCGCGCACCATCGCCCAGTTGCGCACACTCCCGGTCTTCGGCGGACCCCGCCAGCGCCGCTACTCCCGCGACTGGCTCGCGGCCGTCGACCGCGGTCGCACCCTGCCCGATACCGAACTGCCGCCCCTGACCCAACCCTTTGACGGACCGCCGCCGGTGAATCGGTGGGAGCGTCGCGACCCCGCGGCCGCGGCCCGGCTGGTCCGGGCGCGCGCGGCAATGGGTGAGCTGTCCACCGAATACGCGATCCCGGTGGAGAATCTGCTCTCCCCCGACCTGGTGCGCAGACTGTGCTGGGACGGGCTGCCGGATTACGACCGAGTCGGCGATCCGGCGGATCTCTCGGCCGCGATCGATGGGTTCCTGAAATCGGGAGGCGCCCGGCCCTGGCAGCGTGAGCTCGCGGTTCCCGGGCTTACGGCCGCTCTGACACCCGACGCATAGCCACGACCCGCTTCAGCCAGTGGGCACGACATCGGCACCGCGCGCTGGGCGAATCCGAGGTAGCCGTTGGGCCGGATAACGAACACCGAGCGGTGCCGCGCCCAATAATTGCGCGCGAAGTTTCCCGCTGATGTTCCCCGGGCGGCCCTCGCAGCCACAATCTCTCTAGGCGCGATCTGATTCGCTGTCGCCGAATGGGCGGGGCTTTACGAATACCGCTAGGGGCCGCTCCGCACCCCAGACCACGCCCACGCAGGCGAGCGCGTCACGCGAGCGGAGTCGGATAGCGCTGTCCTGATCGCGGTGCGCCACCAGCCGACCGCCCTAGGCGGTTCGGCCGCACTGGCCCCAGCGGCAGCACCGTCACGGCTTGGCCGCGACCGAACTCTCCACTGTCTTCTTGAGCAGCGACAGCCCGTGCTCCATGCTCACGCCGAAGGCGTCGGCGAGCTCATGCGGCAATGTGTCGTGGATCCAGACGAAGCGGCTGCCGTCGGCGTGCGGGAAGACCTGCATGGACGAATTGTCGTGTGCCGGGGTGACGCTACCGCCGACGATCGAGAAGACGATCCGGCGTTGGGACTCGTCGAGCGCGATGAACCGCTCGTGCAGCACCGTGCCGTTGTCGAAGGTGACGATGCGCACGTCCGGACCGTCGAGCGTGGAATCGGTGACGAAGCCGGGCGCCATCCGAATCGGACCAGCGGCGAAGTCGCCGATGATCGCCCACACATCCTCCGCGGGCGCCTCGATGATGATCTCCTTCTCGACCGAGCCCATTGCTGATCCTCCTGTGCCGGAGCGGAGTCCTCGTCCGCCCGTAGATAACTTGCGTAGGAGAAACGGTAGTTACGTAACCAGTAATCGTCAATGGCCAGTTACTATTGATTCATGCCCCACGCAGTGGAAGCCACACCCCCGGCGCTGGCCCGCCTAGTCGAATTCGTCAATACTCGCCGTGCGGACGGCGACGTCATCGGCACACCTGAGCAATTGACGAGTTGGCTGCGCGCCCATGAATTGCTGTCCGGGGGCACCGCGGACACGACCGCGCGACATCGGGCCGAAGGGGTGCGCGAAGGCCTGCGCGCCCTGCTCGCCGCGAACAATGCCGAACCCGTCGCCAGTCCCCGCCCCGACGGCCTGAACCCGGCGGCCCGCACCGAACTCGCCGCCCTCACCGCGGCGCTGCCGCTGACATTGGATGTGACGAGCACCCCGCCCCGGCTGGTCCCGCTCACTGCCGAGCCGGTCGACCACGCGCTGGCCGCCCTGCTCGCCGATGTGGCCACCGCCGTCGCGGCGGGCACCTGGTCACGCCTGAAGACCTGCCGAGAACCCAGCTGCCGCTGGGCCTTCTACGACCACTCCCGCAACCGCGGCCGCACCTGGTGCTCTATGGATGTCTGCGGGAACCGTGTGAAAGTCCGTGCGTCGCATCGCCGTAGCGCCGCACGCTAGTTATCGGAACCGCGCAGAGACTCAGCGCGCGTCGAGCCAGCCCGAGATCCGGCGCGCGATATCGGGAGCGGTCAGACCGAGTTCCTCGTGCACCTGATTGCGCGAAGCGTGATCCAGGAAATGCTGGGGCACACCGAGATCGCGGGTGGGCACATCCAGACCTGCGGCGCGCAGCCGAGCCGAAACGGTGGAGCCGATGCCACCGTGCAGACCGCCGTCTTCCAGAGTCACTACGAGACGGTAGTTCTCCGCGAGTTTGACCACGGTGTCCGACACCGGCAGCACCCACCGGGGGTCGATGACGGTGACCGAAATACCTTCCGGCTCCAGCAGCTCCGCAACCTCGACCGCGGTCGAGGCGAAGGGCCCGACCGCGACCAGCAGCACATCACCGCGCTGCGCTCGAGCAGAGCCACCCTCACGCTCGGGCAGCCGCAGCACATCGACCCCATCGAGCCGCTCGACGGCCGAAATATCCTCGGCCACACTGCCCTTCGGGAACCGGATGGCGGTGGGGCCATCGCTCACCGCCAGCGCCTCGGCCAATTCCTCACGCAGCGTCGCCGCATCGCGCGGGGCCGCGACGCGCATACCCGGAATGATCCCGAGCACGGACAGATCCCACATCCCGTTGTGCGAGGCGCCATCCGGGCCGGTGATTCCGGCACGGTCCAGCACCACCGTCACCGGTTGCTTCAACAGCGCGACGTCCATCAGCAACTGGTCGAACGCGCGGTTCAGGAACGTCGAATAGATGGCCACCACCGGATGCATACCGCCGAGGGCGAGTCCGGCCGCCGAGGCCATCGCATGCTGTTCGGCAATGCCGACATCGAACATCCGCTCCGGGAACCGTTCCCCGAAGGCCGCGAGACCGGTCGGTCCGGGCATGGCCGCGGTGATCGCGACAATGTCATCGCGCTTCTCCGCATGCGCGATCAGTTCCTCGGAGAACACCGAGGTCCAGCCGAGTGCCTTCGGCCCGCCGAGCGGGCGGCCGGTGAGCGGGTCGATCGGATCGCAGGCGTGCATCTGATCGGCGACGTGGTTCTCGGCGTGTGAGTATCCGCGCCCCTTCTGCGTCACGACATGCACAACGACCGGCCCGCCGAAGTCCTTCGCGCGACGCAGCGCCGCCTCCAGCGCGACGGTGTCGTGTCCGTCCACGGGGCCGACATACTTCAGTCCGAGGTCGCTGAACAGTTCCTGCGGGCTCACCGCGTCCTTTATCCCGGCCTTCACCGCATGCACCATCGAGTACGCGGATTCGCCGACGCGCGGGATGCTCTTGAGAATCCGCTTGCCCGCGTCCAGCGCGTGCTCGTAGGCGGGCTGGGTGCGCAGCGCGGTCAATCGGTCGGCGAGACCGCCGATGGTCGGCGCATAGGAGCGGCCGTTGTCATTGACCACCACGACAACCGGACGGTCCGGTGCGGCGGCGATATTGTTGAGCGCCTCCCAGCACATGCCGCCGGTGAGCGCGCCGTCGCCGACCACAGCGACCACATGCCGGTCCTGACCGGTCAGCGCGAACGCCTTCGCCAGACCGTCGGCATAGGACAGCGACGCCGAGGCGTGTGAGGATTCGACCCAGTCGTGGGCGCTCTCGGATCGGCTCGGGTAGCCGGACAGCCCACCCTGCTTGCGCAGCGTATCGAACTGATCCTTGCGGCCGGTGAGGATCTTGTGCACGTAGGCCTGGTGCCCGGTGTCGAAGATCAACGGGTCGGCTGGCGAGTCGAAGATCCGGTGCACTGCGATGGTCAGCTCGACCACACCGAGATTGGGGCCGAGGTGCCCGCCGGTGACGGCGACCTTCTGCACCAGGAACTCGCGGATTTCCTCCGCCAGTTCACCCAATTCGGCAACGGTGAGCCGTCGCAGGTCTTCGGGTGTATCGACCCGGGAAAGCACTCCCACGTGAACTCGCTCCCTCCGGATAGCGCATCTGATCCGATCAGTCTACGGAGCCGCTGCAGTGCCACTGCACGACAACGGTCCGCCACCAGCCGACTTCGTGCGGAAGTGTGAGCCTCCACACGAATCGCCGGCCCGTTCCACGACACGCTCGGGCGGACAAGTCCGGCGACCGCAGTTAACGTTACCCAGCTTAGAGTGGACCTGTGGCCCTGCCCGAGCAGATGGTTCCGCAAACGGTCGACCCCGGGGTCGTGGCGCGTATCGTCGCCGATGTCCACCAGCTCTGTCGCGCCGACGACTCCGGGGATCTCGCCGACTACATTCCGGAATTGGCTGCGGTGCAACCGGATTCGTTCGGACTGTGCCTGGCCACCGCGGACGGGCGAGTCTACGGTACCGGTGACGTCAACACCGAGTTCACCATTCAGTCGATCTCCAAACCCTTCACCTACGCGCTCGCGCTGGCCGATCGGGGCATCGAGACCGTGGCCGAGCACATCGATGTCGAACCCTCCGGCGATGCGTTCAACGAGATCAGCCTGGACCCGGTGACCGAGCGCCCGCGCAATCCGATGATCAATGCGGGCGCCATCACCGCGGCCGCGCTGATCACCGGCCGCGATCCGGCCGACCGATTCGAGCGCATCCGGCACTGCTACTCCCGCTTCGCCGGGCGTGAGCTCACCATGAACGAGGCGGTGTACGCCTCGGAGGCGCGCACCGGTTTCCGCAACCGCGCCATCGGCTACATGCTGCGCTCATTCGGCATCATCGAATCCGATCCGGACGAGGCGGTCGACCGGTACTTCCGGCAGTGCTCGATCGATATCACCTGCCGCGACCTCGCGCTGATGGCGGCCACGCTGGCCAATAACGGACTCAACCCGGTGACCAGGGAACGCGCCCTGACCGCCGCGCTGACCGAACGCGTGCTCAGCGTGATGACCACCTGCGGCATGTACAACGCCGCAGGCGACTGGGTGACCACCGTCGGCCTGCCCGCCAAGAGCGGTGTCGGCGGCGGCATCCTGGCGGTACTGCCGGGCCAGATCGGCATCGCCGTCTATTCCCCCCGGCTGGATCGGCAGGGCAACAGCGTGCGCGGCGTCGCCGCCTGCCGCGCCCTGTCGCAGCGCCTCGAACTGCACTTCCTGCACGTGACACGGGCGGCGCGCACCGCGATCCGCGCCGCCTACTCGGTGGCCGAGGTGCCGTCGAGATTGCGCCGCACCACCGCGGAAACGGACCTGCTCGCCGCACACGGGCACCGGGCACGGGTCTACGAACTGCACGGCGACCTGCTGTTCGCCGGTGCGGAGCGAGCAGTGCGCGAGATCGAGGGACAGGCGCGGGATCTCGAGGCACTGGTCGTCGACCTGCGCCAGGTCGGCGATGTGAGCACGATCGCGGTACAGCTGCTCGACGCGCTCCAGACCGAACTCGCCGCAGCTGGCTGCCGCGTCGCCATCGTCGACCCGGACAGCAAACTGGGCCACTTGGTCTCCAGTCTGGATCCGACGGACCCGCGCGGGTTGGTGTTCGTCGATCGCGACACCGCCACCGAATGGTGCGAGAACGTCGTGCTCGAGCACCACCGGCCCGCGGACGAACCGGCGTGTACATCCTTGCCGATCGAGGATCATCCCGTGCTCGCCGCACTGACCCCCGACGACCGTGCCCGGCTGGCCAAGGAATTCGAGGTGCGCACCATCACCCGCGGCGAGGTGATCGCCGAGCGCGGCAGTAAACGCTCAGGGCTGTATCTGATCCTCGAGGGCCGAGCCCGTATCACTGTCGAAGGCACCGAGGGCCGCACCCATCGCCTGGTATCGGTGTCGGCCGGTATGTCGTTCGGTGAGGTCCCGATGCTCCTCGGAACCCCCTTCGTGAACGAGGCCAGGGCCGAAAGTGCCGTGCGCGTAGCGGTCCTGCGCCCGGAACGCTTCGACGCGCTCACTCAGCAAGCGCCCGGACTGAAGCTGGCTCTGATCGAACGACTGGCCGGGGGTGCATACGCGCAAGTGGATGCCGCGGTGCGCGCGATCGCGGTGCGTGGCGGCGACTATTGAGCGGCGCGAACCTCCGGCGAAGTGAGCCACGCGAGCGCGGCACGCCCCAGCGGCGATCGGCTCACCGCTCCGCGGGGACATTCGCCCGCTACTGACCGTTCAGCAGGTGAGACGAGATCCGACGAACTCAGGAGAGCACCGTGAGCAAGAAGCAGTCCGACGACACCGGCACCGTCGCGGGCACGGTCACCACTTTCGGGTACGGCACCGCCCGCGCCACCCCGGATCTGATGCGGGTCACCATCTCCGTCGAGACCCGGGCCAGCAAGGTCGCGCTCGCCTACGGCCAGGCCGGTGAGCGCGTCGCCACTGTCACCGATTCACTGCGGTCGGACGGCGTTCCCGGCACCGATATCGCCACCAGCGGTTTGTCGGTGCGCACCGAAACCGTCTGGGTGGAGGGCGGGGGCTCCAAGATCACCGGATACGTCGCGACCACCGACCTCACCGTCGTCCTGCGCGATATCGGCGAAACGGCCGATCCCGGCCCCGCCACGATCATCGCCAACTGCGTCGACGCGGGTGGGGACGATGTTCGCCTCGGCGGGCTCAACCTCGGCTTCGCCGATCAGGAGAGCCTGCTCGCCCGGGCCCGCGATGCCGCATGGGACAACGCCCTCACCAAGGCCGAGCAGTACGCGGGCCGTGCGCAGCGCACCCTCGGATCGGTCGTCGAGATCACCGAGAACACCGCCTCCACGACGCCCGCCGCACCCCGGCTGATGGCGGTGGCGGCCCCCATGAACGAGGGCTACGGCGGGGCTCCGGTTCCGGTCGAACTCGGCGAATCCGAAATCTCGGCGACCATTCGGGCGACCTGGCAGCTCAGCTGATTCCCTCTAACCTAACGCTTGCTTGGGTATAGTGAGGGCCTCACCGTGTCCGAAGGGGTCCGCATGCCATTCGTGCTCATCGACAAACCGCGCCCGCAGGTCGCGCTGGTCACGCTGAATCGGCCGGAACGAATGAATGCGATGGCCTTCGATGTGATGATCCCGCTGCGGCAGGCCCTCGAAGAGGTCAGTGCCGATAACGAAGTGCGGGTCGTGGTGCTCACCGGCGCGGGCGACGGCTTCTGTTCCGGCGCCGACCTACAGAGCGCGGGCAAGGTGCCCAATACCGAGGGGCTCACCAAGACCAGCGTCGCCCGGCGCTCGATGGACCTGCTCAACGATGTGATGATCACGCTGCGGCGGATGAACCAGCCGGTCATCGGCGCGATCAACGGCGCGGCCATCGGCGGCGGATTCTGCCTCAGCGTCGCCACCGATATCCGAATCGCGGGCGAGGACGCCTACTTTCGCGCCGCCGGGATCAATAACGGCCTCACCTCAGCGGAACTGGGCATCAGCTATCTGCTGCCGCGCGCCATCGGCGCCTCGCGCGCCTTCGAAATCATGTTGTCCGGCCGGGATATCGATGCGGTCGAGGCCGAACGCATCGGCTTGGTCTCACGCACCGTCCCCACCGCCAAACTCCTCGACACCTGCTATGACCTGGCCGAACGAATAATCAGCTTCAGCCGGGTCGGCACCGAGCTCACCAAACGCATGCTGTGGAGCGGTATGGAGGCCAGCGGCTTCGAATCCCATATGCAGCACGAGGGCATGTCCCAGCTCTATGTTCGCCTCACCACCGAGAATTTCGACGAGGCCATTCGTGCCCGCCGCGAGCGCCGCCCACCCGTCTACGAGGACTGAGCCGAGCGCTGGCCGATGCCTTTGACCAGCAGGGTCACCGTATCAGCGCCCGCGTGGCGGTCCTTCGAGATCTCCAGGTACTCAGGCGATTGCGCCCACGCGCGGAAGGACGATTCGTCCGGAAACGACATCAGGACCACCTTCTCGCGATCGGAATCACCCTCGATCACCTGCGGGGATTCATCGGAGGCCAGCAGGGTGCCGGAATAGCGGGCGAATACCTCGAGGAAGCGCGCCTTATAGCGATCGTAAGCGGCGCGATCGGTGAACTTCAGCTGCGCGATGACATACACGGTCATGGTGAGACTGTAAACGGCGTCGCGGCTATCCTCGGGCATGAGCCCGAGGCGATGCTCAGCGTTCCAGCAGAGCGAGGCATTCGACGTGGTGGGTGGCGGGGAAGGCATCGAAGGCGCGCAGGTCGGCGAGCTGGTAGCCGGCTGCCTGGTAGAGGCCGAGATCGCGGGCGAAAGACGCCGGGTCGCATCCGACATGGATGATGCGGACCGGGCCGCTGGTGGTCACCGCGGTGACGATTTCCTTGCCCGCGCCCGCGCGCGGCGGATCCAGGACGACCACATCCGGAGCGGCACTGCTGACGTGTTCGGCCAGCCAGTGCTCGACGCGCTGGGCGCGCAGGTCCAGCCACGGCAGATCCCGCAGGACCGCGGCGCCATCGGTCACCGCGGACCGCGCCGATTCCACCGCGAGTACCGAGCCGGTCGGACCGACCTGGTCGGCGAGCCGGGCCGCGAACACCCCTACGCCGCTGTACAGATCCCACGCCCGCTCCCCGTGACCGAGCCCGGCCCACCCCGCGACCAGATCCGAATAGCATTGCGCCGCACCGCGATGCGCCTGCCAGAACCCGGTCGCCGACAGCTCCCACCGTCGCCCGGCCACGTACTCGACCGTCCGCCCACTACCCCCGAGCACCCACTCGTCCCGCGCCGCGTGCGCCGCCGAGCGCCGCGCCGAAGCCCGCCGCCGATCCCCCTCGTGCCCTGCCGATCCGAGCTGACCAGCCCCGTGATCGCCGATCCCGGGCGCCCGACCGTGACCACCGCGCCAATCCTCACCGCGATCCCACTCGCCGCCGTGCGGTCGCCTTTCCCCACGATGATCCCGACCTGCCCCGCCGCGATCATCACCCCGATCACGACCTACGTCTCGATCATCGATGCGGCGCCACTGCGGGTCGCCGCCGCGCTCGCCGCGACCACGACGGCCGTCCCGGCCACGGCCCGCACCACCGCGCCCGCCACGGTGGTCCCGATCGGAGCCACCACGCCGGTTCCCGCCACGCCCACCGCGCACCGCGGGTCGTTCACCCCCGCGCTCAGCACGACCGGCCACCGTCGACGGAGCCAGCTCGACGATATGTCGCATCCCATCGCCGTCCACCGCGATCACCAGATCCGCACCGGGCGTCCACAATCGATCGCCGATACCGTCCATCGCGCCCGAAACAGGTTGTGGGCAGCGCAGATCGGTGATCACCTCGGTGCTGCGATAGCCGTGCACCCCGGCTCGGCCGTCGGCGTCGACCGCCAACCGGACGCGGGTGCGCCAGCCGCCGGTGGTGTCGGCGGGATATCCGGCGATCGGCTGTACGGTGATACCGCGGTCGATTCCGGCGATGCGGCGCAATTGTTCGGCGACCACCGCCGCCTTCAGCGCACGCTGGGCCGCCGGGGCGGCGAAGGAGAAATCGCAACAGCCCGCGCCGCCGGGGCCGGAGACCGGGCAGGTGGCCGGAATGCGGTCCGGGGATGCCTCCAGGATCTCGATCGCATCGGCCCGGCAGAACGAACCACCGCGGTCCTCGGTGACCCGCACCCGAACCAGTTCATCGGGCAGACCGTGTCGCACGAAGACGACCCGGCCCTCATGCCGGGCGACGCAGAATCCGCCGTGCCCGGGCGGCCCGAGCCGTACCTCGAAAGTCGTTCCGCGCCAGTCGGTCACCCTCGGTCCTCGTACCCACGTCGCACCGCACCCGGCGCGTTGACCACACCCGCCTGCCTGGCCTTCGCGGAGGAGGTCAGCTGCCAGGGCACGCTCGTCACCATTACACCGGGCTCGAAAAGCAGTCTGCCCTTGAGCCGCAGGGCGCTCTGGTTGTGCAGAATCTGCTCCCACCAGTGCCCGACCACGTACTCCGGAATGAATACGGTCACCACATCGCGCGGCGAATCCCGGCGCACCCGCTTGACGTAATCCAGTACCGGCTTGGTGATTTCGCGATAGGGCGATTCGATCACCTTGAGCGGCACGGTGATATCGCTGCGCTCCCACTCCCGAACCAGCGCCCTGGTGTCGGGCTCGTCGACGTTCACCGTCACCGCCTCCAAGGTGTCCGGACGGGTGGCGCGGGCGTAGGCCAGCGCCCGACGCGTCGGCAGATGCAGTTTGGACACCAGCACGATCGAATGCGAGCGGCTCGGCAGCACCCCGTCCCACTCGTGCTCGTCGAGCTCACGGGACACCGAATCGTAGTGCCGACGAATGAGTTTCATCACCACGAAGATGGCCACCATGGTGCAGATCGCGATCCAGGCACCGGCGAAGAACTTCGTAATCAGCACGATGACCAGCACCGTCCCGGTGGCGCTGAGCCCGATCGCGTTGATCACCCGCGAACGCATCATTCTGGCCCGCTGCGCCGGATCGGTTTCGGTGCGCAGCAACCGGGTCCAGTGTCGCAGCATGCCGGTCTGGCTGAGCACGAACGAGACGAAGACGCCGACGATGTAGAGCTGGATGAGTTTGGTCACCTCGGCGCCGAATACCACCACGAACGCGACGGCCGCACCGGACAGGAACAGGATGCCGTTGCTGAACGCCAGCCGGTCGCCACGGGTGTGCAACTGCCGGGGCAGGTACCGGTCCTGCGCCAGAATCGAACCCAGCACCGGGAATCCGTTGAACGCGGTATTCGCCGCGAGCACCAGAATCAGCGCGGTCACGGTGGTGATGAAGTAGAACCCGATCGGGAATCCGTGGAATACGGTCTCGGCCAACTGCGCGATCAGCGTCTTCTGATGGTAGTCCGCGGGCGCGCCGACAAGGTCGGATTCGTTGTGCGCGTAAACGATCCCGATCTTCTGGGCCAGGATGATGATGCCCATCAACAGTGCGATCGCGATACTGCCGAGCATCAGCAGCGTCGTCGCCGCATTGCGCGACTTGGGCTTCCGGAATGCGGGCACACCATTGCTGATCGCCTCGACACCGGTCAGCGCGGCACAGCCGGAGGAGAACGCCCGCGCGATCAGGAAGGTGAAGGCCAGCCCGTAGAGGTGCTCCTCCTCCGCGTTGAGCTGGAAGCCCGCCGATTCGGCGCGCAGATCGTCCCCGAAGACGAAGATGCGCAACAACCCCCATCCGAGCATCGCGAACATGCCGAAGATGAAGGCGTAGGTCGGAATCGCGAAGGCGACACCGGATTCCCGGATGCCGCGCAGATTGATCGATGTCAGCACGACAATGGCGACCACCGCGAACAACACCTTGTGCGTGGCGACGAACGGAATCGCGGACCCGATATTCGACGCCGCCGAGGAGATCGACACCGCCACCGTGAGCACATAGTCCACCAGCAGCGCACTGCCGACGGTGAGCCCGGCATTGGGCCCGAGATTCGTGGTGGCCACCTCGTAGTCACCGCCACCGGAGGGATAGGCGTGCACGTTCTGCCGGTAGCTGGCGACCACCACCGCCATCACGAATGCGACCGCAAGACCGACCCAGGGCGCGTAGACGTAGGCCGAGATACCGGCCACCGAAAGGACGAGGAAGATTTCTTCCGGCGCGTACGCCACAGAGGACATCGCGTCGGAGGCGAACACGGGGAGCGCGATCCGCTTCGGCAGCAGGGTATGGCCCAGCGCATCGCTACGGAAAGGCCTGCCCAGCAGCACACGTTTGGCTGCCGTCGTCAACTTGGACACTGGAGCGAGCATAGATCCCCGCAGGGTGGAGCGCTGCCCCGGCCGGTAGGCGTCGTATGTTTGGTCGGCGCACGTAAGGGAAATTGGGGCTTGGGAACATATGGCGGGTACGGTTCCATGCCGGAGATAGCAAACCGAACGCCCCGCAGTGCGAGCTCATGGCCCGGAGGAGGAAGCTTGCATAAGCATGGAGGGCCTCCGAGTGCCGCCAATTGAACACGGTTCCAGGAACGAGGTTGCACGGTGTACGTAGTGATCATGGGTTGCGGACGAGTCGGCTCATCGCTGGCACGCGCCCTGGTCCGGGTCGGCCATGAGGTCACCGTGATCGACCGGGACCAAAGTGCCTTCCTACGCCTCGGCGAGGACTTCCCCGGTGAGCGGGTGATCGGCGTCGGCTTCGACCGGGATGTGCTGACCCGCGCCGGAATCGAGCGGGCCGACGCCTTCGCCGCGGTCTCCTCCGGCGACAACTCCAACATCATCTCCGCGCGGGTGGCCCGCGAAATGTTCGGCGTGCAACGCGTGGTCGCGCGCATCTACGACGCCAAGCGCGCCGCCGTCTACGAGCGTCTCGGCATCCCGACCATTGCCACCGTGCCCTGGACCACCGACCGCTTCCTGACCACCCTGATCGGCGACGGCGGCACCACCACCTGGCGCGATCCGACGGGCACCGTCGCGGTGGCCCAGCTGATCCTGCACGAGGACTGGTACGGCCGTACCGTGCGCGATCTGGAGCGGAGCACCGGGGCCAGGGTCGCGTTCATCATCCGGTTCGGCCAGGGCCTGCTGCCCGAGAGCAAGACCGTGGTCCAAGCCGACGACATCGTCTATGTCGCCGCGACCTCCGGCTCCGTCGGCGAGGCGGTTGCCTTGGCCGGTAAGCCCCCAGCAAGCGAGGACTGAACATGAAAGTGGCCATCGCCGGAGCCGGTGCCGTCGGCCGCTCGATAGCCAGGGAGCTATTGCGCGGCGGCCATCGGGTGATGCTGCTCGAGCGTCAGCTCGACCATATCGACCCCGCCGCCATCCCGGATGCCATCTGGGTGCATGCCGACGCGTGTGAACTCGCACTGCTCGAGGACGCCGGGTTGGAGACCTACGAGGTCGTCATCGCCGCCACCGGTGATGACAAGGTGAATCTCGTGCACAGCCTGTTGGCCAAGACCGAATTCGGTGTGCGCCGGGTGGTGGCCAGGGTCAACGATCCGCGCAATGAGTGGCTCTTCGATGCGGCCTGGGGCGTCGATGTCGCGGTGTCGACACCGCGACTGCTCGCCTCGCTGGTCGAGGAAGCCGTTTCGGTCGGTGATCTGGTGCGACTGATGACCCTGCGACAGGGTCAGGCGAATCTGGTCGAGATCACCCTGCCCAGCGATACCGCCTTGGCGGGTAAGCCGGTCCGCACGCTCACCCTGCCGCGCGACGCCGCCCTGGTGACGATTCTGCGCGGCGGCCGGGTGATCGTGCCGCAGCCCGACGACCCCTTCGAGGGCGACGACGAACTGTTGTTCGTGACCTCCGTGGAGGCCGAGGAAGACCTGCGAGTGGCGCTGGCCACGCACGGCATCAAACCCTGACTCCCCGACAAGGCTGATACACGGGCCAATGCCCGGCCGCCTCAGGCCGCGGCCTGCAGCTCGGCCCGCAGCTTGTTCAGCGCGCGATGCTGCATCACGCGAACTACACCCGGACTGGTGCCGATGGCCTCCGCGGTCTGTGCGGCGGTCCAGCCGAGCACGATCCGCATCACCAGCACCTCACGATGCGCCGGCGCGAGGATCTTCATCAATTCCCTAGTGGCGGCGCTACGTTCGGAAGCGATCGCCCACTCCTCCGGACCGGCCGCGGTCGAGGCCATATCGGGCACCTCGTCGACCGGATACATCGGGTGCAGCTGTGAGCGCCGGAACGCGTCTGCCACCTTATTGGCCGCGATGCCGTAGACGAAGGCCAGGAACGACTTGCCCTGATCCCGGTAGCGCGGAATGGCGTTGACGGTGGCCAGCAGGATCTCCTGCACCACATCATCGGCCGTGACGTGCAGATGCGCGGTATTGCCAAGGCGCGCACCGCAATACCGGCGCACCAGCGGATGCACCAGCCGGATGATCTCGGCGACGGCCGCGCGGTCTCCCGCGGCCGCCGGGCCGATCAACTTATCGAGTTCGGCCGATATCCGACGGCTCTCCGACAGGGCCGGGTTGTGGTGGGCTTGCTTCTTCGACAGTGCCGCAATGTTGTGCTCGGTAGCCAACTTCCGAGTCCTTTCTAGCCGATCGTGCTTTTTTGCTTGCACTGATCGTCTGATGAACTCGATCGCCCAACCAGGCACCCCAGGGTGGGTACTCCCCCACCTCCGGCGGCGATTTGTTAACACCCCGACGACATCGGGGCGAGTGTCTACTGGGCCGCTTCGGCCGAGGTCCCGCGCTGCACCGGCAGGTGTCCGGCACGTCGTACCGCCCACACCGTGACGGCCAGCGCGAGCGCGGTCAGCGGCCAGCCCATCGCAATGCGCGCGAAGGCGAGCCAGCCGGTGCGATCGGTGTCGTAGAGCTGCGATTGCACCAGGTAGCGCGCGCCGAATACGACCACCCAGGTGGTGGTCGCAAGGTCGTAGAGCCGGACGATGCGCCGATCGGACCGCCATTCGGAACCGTGGCCGTTGAGCACACCCCAGATGACGCCGACCAGCGGCCAGCGCACCAGTATCGACACCAGGAACACCCCCGCGTACACCAGGCTGGTGTAGATGCCGAACAGGAAGAAGCCCTTCGCCTCACCCATCCGGTAGGCGATGAACGCGCAGATGCCGACCCCTAGGAAGCCGGAGATCGCGGGCTGGATCGGACTGCGCCGAACCAGGCGCCACACCAGAATCGCGGCGGCAACGCCGAGCGCCGACCAGATCGCCGCGGTGAGCCCGGCGAAGGTATTGACGGGCACGAAGACGAGGACCGGCAGGGTCGAATAGATCAGCCCACTGAACCCACCCAGCTGCTCCAGCAGGGTCTGTTCGGCCTCTTCGATCTCGGCGTCGGTTTCGGCGTCGACGGGGCGATCGACCGCCTCGGACGGGTCGATCGACCTACGCCCTCCGGTCTGGCTCGTAGCACGGATCTCGGCGGCGTTCTCGTTGCTCGATGGCATACGTCAGCTGTTCTCACGCAATTCGTAGTAGGGGTTGTAGATCACCTTACGGCCATCGCGGTCACCGACCCGACCGCGAACGAGGATCTTACGTCCCGGTTCGATACCCGGGATCCGCCGACGACCGATCCACACCAGACTGATGGCATCGGTGCCGTCGAAGAATTCTGCCTGAACACTGGCGCCGACGGACTTAGGACACGCTTCGACACTGCGTAGTCGTCCGAGCATCGTGGCCTCGTCACCGCGGCGGCACTCCGAGGCCCGGCACGCACCCGACGCGTCGGCCGATTCGGCGAGTTCCTCGGCGTCCAGCTGATCGATGTCCTCGGTCAGCCTGCGGCCCAGACGGCGAAAATAACCTGAGGCGGCGGATGACATGTGGTGCTCTCCTGGGTGGAGCAAGACGACGTGGTTCACACGCCATCGTGGTTGTTCCGGTAACGACCGGCTGTAGGCCGTATACCCGCCACTGTAGATGGGCAACCCTCGCCCCGCTACGCTCGGACCGGTGTTCGACTCCCCACATTTCGCGCCGGATAACCGCGGCCGCGCCCCGATCGCCGTGGCGTTGCCGGGTACCGGATCGGATGCCGACTTCGCGCACCGCGCCTTCGGACCCGCCTGTGCGGCACGCGGAATCGAATGCATCGCGGTCGAACCCGATCCGTGCGCGGTGGTTGCCAGTTACCGAGCCGCGCTCGACGCGGCCGCCCTGCGCGGTCCCGTACTGGCCGCTGGAATCTCCCTGGGCGCAGCGATCGCGCTGGAGTGGGCCGGTGAGCACCCCAGCGCAGCAATCGGCGTAGTGGCGGCGCTACCGGGCTGGACCGGACCGGATACCGCGGCCTGCCCGGCCGCGCTCAGCGCCGCGGCCACCGCCGCCCAGCTACGCGCGGACGGTCTCGACGCGGTCGTCGGACGAATGCGCGCGAGCAGCCCGCGCTGGCTCGCCGACGCGCTCACCCAATCCTGGCGCTCGCAATGGCCGCGGCTGCCCGACGCCTTGCAGGAGGCCGCCGACTACAAGTGGCCCGGCACCGAACGACTCGCCACCATCGAGGTGCCGGTCGCGATCATCACGGCGATCGACGATCCGGTGCACCCGCTGGCGGTGGCCGAGGAATGGGCCGAGCTGATCCCGCGCTCCGAATTGATCCGGATCACCCTCGACGAACTCGGCGCGAACCCCGCGATTCTCGGACACAGCGGGATCACCGCATTCGCCTGACGCCCCCGCCCCGGGCGCTCGTCGCGAAAACACGAAGCCCCAGCGTTCGGCTGGGGCGACGAATTGCGTTCGGGCGTTGGCTAATTCAGCCCGAGCTGCTGCATGGCGGAACCGTCCGCGCCGCGCCGAGGTTCATTCGGCATGCGCGGCGGGATCACCGCCTGCGGCCCGGCCTGGGCGGCGGCCTGCTGCGCGGCGATCGCCTGCTGTTGCGCCTCCACCTGCGCCTGGTGCGCGGCGGCCAACTGCTCGGCCAGCTCCGGCGGCAGCACAACGGCCAGCGGCTCGCGCACCGGCATCGGCTCGTCACCGCGTCGGATCACGGTCTCGCTCATGATGGCTCGTGCGGCCCGCACCAGCGGTGCGTCGTCATCGGCGGCGCCCTGCGGACCCGCCGCCACCAGACGCACCATCCACCGCGGCCCGTCCACCCCGATGAAGCGCAGATCCGCGCCCTCGGTGATGGCGAGCAGTTCCCGCCCCCATGGTCCGGTCTCCACCGCGACCCTGGCGCCGTCTTTGCGTAGGGATTCGGCGAGATCGGCTGCCACCGAACGCCATTGGCCCGCCGACTTGGGTGCGGCATAGGCCGCCACGGTGATCCGGCCGTGTTCGGTCGCCAGGTGTACCGCCTGCGGGGTGCCGTCCGGGGTCATCTCGACCTGCAGCTGACCGCCCGGCGGGACCGGCAGGATGACCGAACCGAGATCCAGGCGCTGATCGGCCACATTCTCCAGCAGCTCGGCGACTTCGCCGTAGTCGTACGGGCCGGATTTGGGCATCTCCGTGTCGGCGGTGTCGTACTCGTCGTCGTAGTCGGACTCGTCATAGCCGGGCCCGTCGTCGTAGTTCGCGACGGCGTATTCGGCTGGGACGACCGGATTCTCATCGGTGATCGGATCGATGATCGGGTTCTCGTCGGTGATCGGCTCATCGTCGTAGCCCGCGTGGCCGTAGCCGGTGTTGTATTCGGCGTCGTAATTCCCCCGGTAGTCGCCCGGGTATTCGTCGTCGTACTGATCGTCGGCGAACTGTTCACGTCCGCCGGACTTACGTCTCTTTCCGAACATTCCCGTCATGCCTCCTTGCCGAGGGCGCCCGCGCCGTCGGCCGCCGCGGCCAGACTCGCGTGGCCACCGCTCGACCCGTAACCGCCCGCACCCCGCGTGGTGTCGTCGAGCCCGTCGACCTCCACGAAATCGACCAGCTCGACCCGCTGAACCAGCAACTGCGCGATCCGATCACCCCGGCGCAGCTCGATCGGGGTGCGCGGATCATGGTTGATCAGGCACACCTTGATTTCGCCCCGATACCCCGCGTCCACCGTGCCCGGGGTATTCACCACGGACAGACCGGTTTTCGCGGCCAGACCGGAACGCGGATGGATCAGGCCGACCGTGCCGACCGGTAGCGCGACGGCGACACCGGTGCCGACCAGCACCCGCTCCCCCGGCTCGATGATGACGTCCTCTGTGGTGCACAGGTCCACGCCCGCGTCTCCGTGGTGGGCACGCGTGGGCATGGGAATGCCGGGATCAAGCCGCAGCAAGGGTATAGGTGAAAGTGCGCTCACGTTCAACGAGCCTACGCGTACGCCCTCGACCTCAGTGAATTAGTGTTGAGTCGTGTCGGACCAGCCCAACCCAGTGACTATGGACGAACAACAGACCGGCTTCGAGCCCTACCGAGAGCGCCTGTGGGTGCCACTGTGGTGGTGGCCGGTCGCGTTCGCGATCACCGGCTTGCTGGCGGCCGAAATCCATATGGGCGCACCGGGTCTGCGCGCATGGCTGCCCTACGCGCTGTTGTTTCCGGTGCCGGTGTGGGTGTTGGTGTGGCTGAGCCGCCATCGGGTCGAGGTGGCCCAGGATGCCTCCGGCGTCCGCGAACTTCGCGCCGATCGGGCACATCTGCCGGTGAACTTCGTGGCCAAGGCGGCCACCGTGGCCCCCACCGCCAAGAGTGCGGCGCTGGGCCGCCAGCTCGACCCCGCCGCCTATGTTCAACATCGGCCATGGGTGGGGCCGATGGTGCTGCTGGTGCTCGATGACCCGGACGATCCGACGCCGTACTGGCTGGTCAGTACGCGACGGCCCGACCGGGTCCTGGCCGCGCTTGGCATACCTGGCTGAAAGCCGGGCGTGCCGAGCGCGGGCTCTGTGTATTGATCTCGGGCTGGAGATCAGATCTCGCGCCGGGATCAGGCTGCGCAGTCCATGCAGATCATCTGGCCGCCACTCTCGCTGGCCAGCCTGCTCCGGTGATGGACCAGGAAACAGCTGGAACAGGTGAACTCGTCCGCCTGCTTCGGGATGACCCGAACCGTCAGCACTTCTTCGGACAGGTCCGCGCCGGGAAGCTCGAACGACTCCGCGGTATCGGATTCGTCGATATCCACGACGGCGGACTGTGCCTCGTTGCGACGAGCCTTCAGCTCCTCCAGCGAATCTTCCGACACTTCGTCGGATTCTGTGCGCCTCGGTGCGTCATAGTCGGTTGCCATGTCGTCTTCCCCTCGTCCTTACTCCGTATATCCCGGACCGGGCCGCTCATCCGATCCACTCGGAATCGGAATGACCAGCACCGCCCCGCCGGTGGTGCACGTCACACGTACACCGGTCCCCTATCAGGGCGGATCGCGCGAACCCACCTTTGATAGCGCTCGGTAAACGCAGGACATGCCCTGCTTGTTCCCGCGACCGACCACCGATTTCTGGCTGGATGATTCGATCTGGGCCGCCAGACAATAGCGGACGACACGGCAAAAGTCGCAATCAAAACACAGACGATTCGAAACTGAGGGGTAATCGACACCAACCCTGGAACTGGCCGAGACCTTTCGCAGTCTTTTCACCCACCCCGGCCAGGCTCCGCGCGGCCTGCCGTCCCCCAGTGGCCGAGACATTTTCGTAGAGTATGGCGGTGGTTTCACTCATCACCGAAGGCAGCGCAACGGATCGGCAGGGTCAACCCTTCCTCCGGCGACGCAACCAGCCATGGCTGATCCTGATCGGCGTCCTACTCCTGATCTGCACGGTGGTGTGGGTCAAGGCCTTGACGACCGAGGACCGCAGCGGAGCCGCGATGGCGTGCAACTCACCGAGCCCGGCCACCGACGCCAAGTCGCCGCAACCCGCTCCGCTGGGGCAGCGGGTGGGCCAGTCGCGACTGACCGACGTCGAACCGGCGGCGCTCGCCTCGTCCAAGGTCCGGGTGCTGAACGCGAACAACAAGAGCGGTCAGGCCTCCCACATCGCCTCCGCACTCGGTGATCTCGGCTTCGCGAGCGCGCCGGGACAGCAGTTCGGTAACGATTCGGTATATGTCAACGGTGACCTCAACTGCACCGGCCAGATCCGCTTCGGCGTGAACGGCCGACCGGCCGCCGCATCGGTCCAGTTGGTCGCGCCGTGCGCGGAGTTGATCGAGGATCAGCGCACCGACGACACCGTCGACCTGGTGCTGGGTTCGGTATTCGGCGAGTCGCTGCGGCCGAGTCCGGATGCCGAGGAAGTCCTGAAATCGCTGAAGAATCCGGCGCCTGGCGCATCCACGTCCATCGATCCCAAACTGCTCTCCGCGGCGCGCACGGCACGCTGCTGAGCGGCGAGACCAACCCCTCCCGTCGCCCCGGTGTCGCTTCGGCGCACCGGGGCGATCTGTCTCTCGGGCCGCGAATCAGGCGTCGGGAATGGCGACGGTCGCGCCGACCCGGTCGAACAGCTCGGTCAATTCGTCCGCGATGCCGGGCGCGGCGGCGACGACCAATTCACCCGCCGAGCCGGGGCTGGTGGCCGCGGGCAGCCGCAGCACCGCACCCGCTTCCAAGGCGATCAGCGCGCCCGCGGCCCAATCCCATGCGTTGAGTCCGTGTTCGTAGTAGGCGTCGATCCGGCCCTCGGCGACGAAGCACAGGTCGAGGGCGGCCGCGCCGAAGCGGCGGATATCGCGGATATTCGGCAGGATCTCGGCGACCAGCGCGGCCTGGCGGGTCCTGCGCTGTCTGCCGTAGGCGAATCCGGTGGCCACCAATGCCAACGCCGCCGAGCGCACCGGCGCACACCGAAGATGGTCGACCGAGCCGTCGGCGGCCACCCTGGTCGCACCGAGACCCGATGCGGCGCTGTAGGTCGCCGCGCGCGCGACATCCACCACCGCGCCCGCGACGGGTTGTCCGGCGCGCATCGCGGCCACCGAAATCGCGTAGCCCGGGATGCCGTATAGGAAGTTCACGGTGCCATCGATCGGGTCGACCACCCAGTGCACGGTGTCCGCGTCGGTATCGGCCAGACTCCCGCCGCCTTCCTCGCCGAGGACCGGGTCGCCGGGGCGCGCCTCATCCAGCAGTCGCCGGATCAGGTCCTCGGTCTCGGTGTCCACGATCGTCACCGGATCGGTGGGATGTCCCTTGGTCCGCACGGCCCCATCGCGCGCACCGTCCGGGCCGAACACCTCAGGGCGACGCGAGCGCACATGCGCCGCCCCGGTCTCGGCGAGTCGGACCGCGATCCGGCGCAACTCGGACACGTCCGCGGCACCCGCGGCGGCGGGCTGGGCGGTAATGGACACTCTGGTCTCCGACATGCCCCCATGCCATCACAGATCCTCGCTGAACGGGAACCATGTAACGCCCATTACTCTTGTCGTGCACGACACAACGCCGTCGTCGGGCACACCCACCGCATGCCTCGGACCAGTGGATGGGCCCCTGTGCGGCGGCGCGGTCAACACATCGGCCAGCACAGGGAACGAGGGAACGTCATGTCCGCTCGGGGGCACGCATTCGGTATCGATATCGGTGGCAGCGGGGTCAAGGGCGCCGCGGTGGATCTGTCCACCGGTGAGTTGGTCCACGAGCGGATCAAGATCGCGACACCGCATCCTTCGACACCGCAGGCGGTCACCGACGCGGTCGTCAAACTGGTCGCCGAGGCCGAGTGGGACGGTCCGGTCGGCATCACGCTGCCCTCGGTCGTACTCGAAGGCGTCGCGCAAACAGCCGCCAATATCGATAAGTCGTGGATCGGCACCGACGCGCGCGCCCTGTTCTCCGAAGCGCTGGACGGCCGCCCGGTCACCGTGCTCAACGACGCGGACGCGGCCGGACTCGCCGAGGACCGCTATGGCGCGGCAAAGGAGTTCGCCGGCCTGGTGCTGCTGCTGACCTTCGGCACCGGCATCGGTTCGGCGCTGCTGTTCCACGGCACGCTGGTGCCCAATACCGAACTCGGCCATCTCGAGATCGGCGGCATGGAGACCGAACACCGCGCCGCGGCCTCGGTCAAGGATCGCTACGGCCTGAGCTACGCCCAGTGGGCCGCCGAGGTCAGCATCGTGCTGAGCGGACTGGAGAACCTTTTCTGGCCGAAGGTCTTCGTGGCCGGTGGCGGCATCAGCAGGGACGCCGAGCAGTGGATCCCGTTGCTCACCAATCGAACCCAGGTGATCCCCGCCCGCTTGGAGAACACCGCGGGCATCGTGGGCGCGGCGATGGCCATCGACGCGGGTATCGCGCCGTGAGCGAACCGTAACCAAGGTCGGCTGATCCGGAAGGCGCGCGGACAGTACGGCATTAGCCGTTGCTGGGATCGTGCCGTAGGTACCCTGGTTCGATCGTTACAATGGAACGTACTCCGGCCGCGAGCCGGAAACCCCAGACCCGGCGCTCAGCCGGTGAAACCCGACAGACCGCTCCGCCGGAACACCACTCTGGCGTGACGCCGCACGAGACCGTCACGAAAGGGCGTACGTGGTAGCCACGACCCGTCAGACCGCCGAATCGGCCGATGCCGACTCCGCAGATGTAACCGAAGCACGGCCGGTCCGCAAGGCTGCCGCTAAGAAGGCTCCGGCCAAGAAGGCCGCCGCCAAGAAGGCTCCGGCCAAGAAGGCCGCCGCGAAGGCGACGAAGGGCCCCGCCAAGAAGGCCGCACCGAAGAAGGCCGGACCCGACGGTGAGCCGGGCGGCGACGAGAACCTCGAGGCCGAGGATCTGGACCTGGAGGACCTCGGCGATCTCGAGGTGTCCGAGGACGACCTCACCGACGACGCCGAGGATCTGGTCGAGGATGTCGCCGAGGAAGTCGAAGAGGGCGAGACCGACGAGCCGACCGCTGCGGACAAGGCCTCCGGCGACTTCGTCTGGGATGAGGAGGAATCCGAGGCGCTGCGCCAGGCCCGCAAGGACGCCGAGCTCACCGCATCGGCCGACTCGGTGCGTGCCTACCTCAAGCAGATCGGCAAGGTCGCGCTGCTCAACGCCGAGGAGGAGGTCGAACTCGCCAAGCGGATCGAGGCCGGGCTCTACGCCGCGGAGAAGGTGCGCGAATTCGCCGAACAGGGTGAGAAGCTGCCGGTCGCGATGCGGCGCGACTACACCTGGATCGTGCGCGACGGCAACCGCGCCAAGAACCATCTGCTGGAGGCCAACCTGCGCCTGGTGGTCTCGCTGGCCAAGCGCTACACCGGGCGCGGCATGGCGTTCCTGGATCTGATCCAGGAGGGCAACCTCGGCCTGATCCGCGCGGTCGAGAAGTTCGACTACACCAAGGGCTACAAATTCTCCACGTACGCCACCTGGTGGATCCGGCAGGCGATCACCCGCGCCATGGCCGACCAGGCCCGCACCATCCGTATCCCGGTGCATATGGTCGAGGTCATCAACAAGCTCGGCCGCATCCAGCGCGAGTTGCTCCAGGACCTCGGCCGCGAGCCGACCCCGGAGGAGTTGGCCAAGGAAATGGACATCACGCCGGAGAAGGTCCTCGAGATCCAGCAGTACGCGCGTGAGCCGATTTCGCTGGACCAGACCATCGGCGATGAGGGCGACAGCCAGCTCGGCGACTTCATCGAGGACTCCGAGGCCGTCGTCGCGGTGGACGCGGTGAGCTTCACCCTGCTGCAGGATCAGCTGCAGTCGGTGCTGGAGACGCTGTCCGAGCGCGAGGCGGGGGTGGTGCGGCTGCGCTTCGGCCTGACCGACGGCCAGCCGCGCACCCTGGACGAGATCGGCCAGGTCTACGGGGTCACCCGTGAGCGCATCCGCCAGATCGAGTCGAAGACCATGAGCAAGCTGCGCCACCCGAGCCGCTCCCAGGTGCTGCGCGACTATCTCGACTAGGTAATCGCCCGGATCGGGCCGTTGAGCTGCTGCTCAGCGGCCCGATTTCATATCCGGACCACAACACAGCGCTACTAGTCCGAAGTAATCGCGACAACTTTCAGCACTTGGCGTTCGAATAGCCCCAGCGGCGCGCTGAACGGCATGTCGTGATCATCGGCGGATCGTCTAGGTCTCGGCCTCGAATCGCGCACCGGTTGGCCCGCGTGGGCTCGAACTGACGCTTCTCGCGCGCTACCCTGCCAAACCCTGGGCTGCCCACGGCGAGATCCTGGCCCGAACACCGGGTGCGCGCGTAGCGGTCGTGCCCGTCGATGTGGCGGACCGGGCGGCGGCACTCGACGACGCCCTCGCGCAAATATTGGTCGAGTCCGGGCGGCTCGATGCGCTGGATCGCGCAGGGCATCGACGCGGGCACGCGCGGCATCGTTTCCGGTTGGGCGACGCGGCTCCTCGTGACGGCACAGCGAAGCGCCCCCGAGTATCGCGGCAGCCATCGGCCGCCGCCGCATCGCCCACGTCTATCGAGGCCTACCGGACCACTCTTCTCCAAATGGTCAGCGGCCACCCAGTGTGGGTGCGGCAACTCTGCCCGCACTCTCTTCGCCTGTGGCCCCGCTACCGTCGAATCCAACTGTGCTCGTTCATGATTGCAATGGTATTGATCTGAACTGGCTCTGCGACAGCGCTTTTCGGCATACTCCGGCGCAATCGACCAGCCACTTGTCGGCAATCGCGATAGCGTCCGGCCCGTTAACCAATTCATGTTTCAATCAAACCTGAAAGTGACCTAAATAACTTCCAGGGAAACGGATTTCGACACCAAAACGGCCGCCAGCTGTCGTATCGTCTGACCCGCCGTTATTTCAACCGCCGAATATTCCACCTTCGGCAGCGGAGGCGTTGCGTGCTCGACATCTACCATTTCAGTTACGGTCTACTGACCCCGCTTCTGGCCTACACCATGTCGGTGACCGGATGCTTGCTCGGATTGCAATGCGCGGCCCGTGCCCGCACCGGCAACGACCGCATCGGCTGGCTGCTCGGTGCGGCCATCGCGATCGGCGGTACCGGCATCTGGGTCATGCATTTCATTGCGATGCTGGGGTTTTCGATCCGGGGCACCGAGATCCGATACGACATTCCGCTCACTCTGCTCAGTGCGATCACTGCGATCGCGGTGGTCGGCATCGGCCTGTTCATCGTGATCAAGCCCGAGCCGACACTGCTCGGGCTGCTGACCGGGGGCACGGTCACCGGGATCGGTGTCGGGGCCATGCATTACGCGGGCATGTACGCGATGAAGTCGAATGCGGTGATCAGCTACGACGCGCAGCGGGTGGCGCTGTCGATGGTGATCGCCGTGGTCGCGTCGATCGTGGCATTCTGGTTCACGTTGCGCGTCAAGGGATTTCTGTCCACCGTCGGTGCCGCATTGATCATGGGCATTGCCGTCTGCGGTATGCATTACACGGGGATGTCGGCGATGCACGCGCACGCCGGGCACGGCGGGCATGACAGCACCCCCGAGGGCACGGAAGCCATGCAGCTGATCGGGCCGCTGATCGTCGCGATCAGTGTGGTGACCATGCTGCTGCTCATCAGCGTCAGCCTGACCGAGATCGAGCGCAATATCGAACTGCCGCCGCTGCGTCTCGCACCGCGTGCCAAGGCGGATCAGCTGCCGCCGCTGCCACCGGTCGAGGCGGAAATCCTGCCGCCCGCGTCCGCGTATTGGCCGACGCGAACCGAGGTGCCGCACAGCTGAGCCGCGCAGGGCGACAAACACTCAGTCCCTGGTCGGCCAGTATCGCGCCGGACGCGCTCCGCGGGCCCCGTCGTAGGCCGGATCGTCCACATCGGTGATGCCGATGGGCAACAGCAGCATCATGGTCACCATGCCGACGCCGACCGTCAGCGGAGTCAGCAGCTGGGCCGCGCCAGCACCGGCGGGTGCATGCAGGTGCTGGCCGTTCTGCACATGCATCGCGAACATGCCCGTGTAGTGCATGCCGCAGACGGCGACACCCATGACCAGTGCCGCGCCGATGGTGGCGATGGTGCCGCGCACATGCAATTTCGACACGTATCCCGAGTCCTGTTGCGCCCCAGCACCACCGAGCGCGATCAGAGGCACTCGCCAACCGGACTCGACCCACGCCGAGTTTCGAACCCGCGAGTCGTCGGATTTGCTGCGCGCCGCCGTCGACCAACCACTTGGTCAGCCGACCAATTCATTGCAGCCCCTGGCGCCCGGGTAGGCACCGACGGCGGGTCCGACCGACCAGGTCAGGTGAGCCAGAACACAGACTTGGCGGGTCGGCGGACATGATGACCCCGCGCCCGGCAGACTTGAGCATTGTGGTTGCCCCCACTTTGCACCGGATCCACTCGCCATGGACGCGAACCGTCGACCTGCGCGATGAACTCCGCGCGGTCTGGTCGTGGGTGCGTCGCCCCGGGCTGGCGCGCCGACTCCTGCCGGAACTGCGCCAGCACCTATCGGGCGCACCGGCCAGCACCGCGTATGCGTTCACCTTGTTCGTCACCTGGTGGACACTGCGCGGAGTCGGCGATTCGGTGGAGCGCAGGCTGATCTTCTCGGCCTCGACCAACCTCTACAACATGCAGCACAACCCCATCCAGGTGCTGGTGGCCTCGGCGTTCTGGACCCAGGGTCAGTTTCCCTGGATCACCATCGCGGAGATTCTGGTGGTCATGGGCTTCGCCGAACGCTGGCTCGGCACCAGTCGCTGGATTCTGCTGTTCGCCACCGGGCATATCGGCGCCACGCTGCTCACCGTCACCGCGATCGATCACGCCATCGACCGCCACATCATCCCGGTGCGCGTGCAGTACGCCGCCGATGTCGGTACCAGCTACGGGTTCACGGCAGTACTGGCCGCCATGGCCTTCCACTTCCGCGGTGCGGTCCGCGTGGTATGGGCGGCGGTCATCATCATCGTCCTCGGCTCGGCGTTATTGATCGGTCCGACCTTCACCGACTACGGACATATGTGCGCGGCCCTGATCGGTTTGGCCGTCGGGCTCGTGGCTTCGACCTTCTGGCGTCGCGTCGAACGCCGGCGCGCCGCACGCGACACGAGCTCCGCTGCAACACAGGTTCCGGCGATCGCGACGACTCCGCTGCCGACGGCGGCCGACGACGTAAGTGCCGCCGATGCGACTGCCGTTGCGGCCCAGCCCCTACCCAGTACTGGCGGCCGGGCTGAGGCGGCGCTGCACCAGGCCGATGACCGGTTCGACGACGCGGGCCGCGATCGGGCCGAGCACCGCCATCAGTAGCACATAGGCCGAGGCGAGTCCGGCGAGCTCACCGGCGACCGCGCCCATACCCACCGCCAGACCCGCGATGACGATGGAGAATTCACCGCGCGCGACCAGTGCGGCGCCCGCTCGCGCCCGACCCATCCGACGGATGCCCTGTCGACTCGCCGCCCACCAGCCGGTCGCCACCTTGGTCACCACGGTGACCACCGCGAGCAGGATGGCCCAGCCGAGCACCGGCGGGATCGCACTCGGGTCGGTACTGAGTCCGAAGGCCACGAAGAAGATGGCGGCGAACAGATCCCGGATCGGTTCCAGCAGCTTCGTCGCCTCGTGCGCGGTCGAGCCGGAGATCGCGATGCCGAGCAGGAACGCGCCGACCGCCGCCGAGACGTTCAGCGCCGAGGCCAGTCCGGCGACCAGCAGCGCGGCACCGAGCAGCTTCAACAGGAATACCTCACGGTCGGCGCTGTCCACGATCGCCGACACGTACCGGCCGTACCGCAATGCCACCACGAGCACGACGGTGACGGTGGCCAAGGCGAGTCCCAGTACGGTGAGCCCGCTCAGGAAACTCGTGCCCGCCAGGATCGCGGTGAGGATCGGCAGATACATCGCCATCGCCAGATCCTCGAAGACCAGAATCGACAGGATCACCGGTGTTTCCCGGTTGCCGAGGCGCCCGAGATCATTGAGCACCTTGGCGACGATGCCCGAGGACGAGATATAGGTGACTCCGGCCAGCGTTATCGCTCCCGTCATCCCCCAGCCGAGTATCAGCGCGACCACCGCGCCGGGCGTCGCGTTGGCGACGATATCGACCAGCCCCGCGGCCCATGAGCGGCGCAGTCCGGTCACCAATTCGGCCGCGGTGTATTCCAGTCCGAGCAGCAACAACAGCAGCACAACGCCGATTTCGCCTGCGATATGGCCGAATTCGTTCGCGGCGCCGAGTTCGATGAATCCGCCCTGGCCGAAAGCCAGGCCGCCGAGCAGGTATAGCGGAATCGGGGACATGCCGAAGCGGGCCGCCACTCTCCCGAGCATGCCGAGGGCGAATAACACCGCCCCGAGCTCGATGAGGGCGAGCGCGGTTTCGTTCACGCTCTCACCCGTGCGTCAAGATCTTCGCGGCCGCGTCCAGACCGTCGGGTGTCCCGACGACCACGAGTATGTCATCGGCGGTAAAGGTGAAATCCGGTCCCGGCGAGGGGTGTAGCTGCCCCGCACGCATCACGGCGACAATGGAAGCCTTTGTGCGCGTGCGCATTCCGGTCTCGCCCAGGGTGCGGCCCTCATACGGCGAATCCTCGCCGATGGGTAGTTGGCGGGTGGTGATCCCGGGTAGGTCGCGGTGGTCCTCGCGTAGCTTTGCGACCAACTGCGGCGCGCCGAGCAGGTTCGCGAGCACCGACGCCTCGTCGGGGGTCAGCGGTACCTGGGCGGCGCAGGAGTCCGGGTCGTCGGGTTTGGAGACGATCAGATCAATGCCGCCGTCGCGGTGATCGACAACGCCGATCCGGCGGCCCGACCGCAGCTGAAAGTCTTTGCGTACCCCGATCCCGGGTAGGGCGGTGACGTCGACGTTCACATCCTCCACCCTAACCGGCAAAAACGACCAACCGCCCACGAGTCCCGCGATCGCGCCGCGAGCCGGACCACCGAGCCGATCCGCACCGGAACCGATGGCGAACATCGGCGCAGGTGTCGATCACGTCGGTCAACGGATCGACCACGCCTCCTTCCTTCGGCTGACCCGCGGATACCGCGGTGTGTGCTGTGATGGGTCGATGCGGCGGCAGTGGGAGGCCTTGTCGGCGACCGTGCAGGACGCGCTGGTCGCCGCCTTCGCGTTCGCGCTCGGTGCCGGGCTCTATCTCACCGGCCTGTTCGAGATGGCCAGCGACCTCAGCCGCCACCCGTCGCTGCCGGTGCGATTCGGGGTGCTCGCGCTGATCTGCGTGGCGAGCTTCCTACGGCGGCGCACACCGGTGCTGGCGCTCGGTATCGGGCTGATCCCGTTCGCGATCGATTTCGCACTCGGCCCGACGGTGCCGATCTGGCTCATCTATTCGGATCTGATCTATGCGGGTGTGCTGTATGCCGCACCCACGCGCTCGCGCTTCGTGGTCATGGTCTGCGGGGCGCTCTCGGCAGCGCTGACCCTATTGGCGCTGATACTCGGCGACTGGCGGATCGCGGTGATCACCATCGCGGCCCTGTTCGCCTTCGTCGCGACGCCGCTGTGGTGGGCGTTGTCGGTGCGCGGACACAAGGAGATCGCGGAGGCCGAACGTAGACGCGCACAAGCGATGAGCTTGGTCGCCGAACTGGATCGGCGCGCGGCCATCGCCGATGAACGCAAGACGATGGCGCGGGATCTGCACGATGTGATCGCGGGGCATCTGTCCGCCATCGCGATCCAGTCCGAGGCAGCGCTGGGTGTGCTGGCGCGGCAGCCGGTGCCGGACGGCCGAATCGACGATCCCGCTATCGCCGGGATCATTTCCTCGATCCGGTCCAATAGTGTCAGCGCACTGCAGGAGATGCGCACCATGATCGGTCTATTGCGCCGCGACGACGCCGCCGAGGACGACGCTGCGGCACCGCGCAAACTGGCCCAGCTGCCCATCCTGGTCGACGCCGCCCGCGCGGCCGGAATCACCGTGCGCGTGCGGGATTCGTTGAACGGGACACCGCTGCCGAGCGCGGTCGACCAGGCCGCCTACCGCATCGTCCAGGAAGCACTCACCAATGCCATGAAACATGCCCCGGGACAGGAGGTCGACATCGACGTGCGCGTGCAGGCAACGGCTTTGGCGGTGGCGGTACACAATCCCACCGTACCGACGCGCAATCGGTCGAATGAGCACGATATGGGCCATCGCGGACTGATGAATATGCGCGAGCGGGCCGTCGCCCTCGGCGGTACCTTCACCGCGGGACCGGCCGCGGGCGGCTGGGAAGTGCTTGCGCGGCTGCCGATCTCGACGACGGATCCGTCATGACGGCGGCATCGCACAGCGATTCGATGAGCGATGATGGCCGGAGGACGGGTGAGCCCATCCGCGTGCTGCTCGCCGACGATCACGGCGCGATCCGGGCCGGCCTGCGCATCATCCTGGAAACCGCCGCGGGCATCGAGGTGGTCGGTGAGGCCGCCGACGGCGATATCGCGGTGGCCCAGGCCAAAGCGCTGCGTCCAGATGTGGTGCTGATGGATGTCCGCATGCCCGGCGTCGACGGCATCACCGCCACCGGCCGCATCACCGCCGACGGCCTGGCCAGGGTGCTCATCCTGACCACCTTCGATCTGGACGAGTATGTCTTTCGCACACTGCGCGCGGGTGCGTCGGGATTCGTGCTGAAATCCGCATCCGGACAAGCACTTGTCGATGCGGTGCGCGCGGTGGCCGCGGGCGATGGCGTACTCGCGCCGGAGGTGACCGCCGCGGTGATCAACGCGTTCGCCTCGACCGACGCTCCACCGAGCGAGCCAGCGCCGGACGGCCTGGACGAACTCACCGAGCGCGAACGCGAGGTCCTCGACTGTCTCGGCGAAGGCCTGTCCAAT
This sequence comes from Nocardia sp. CA-119907, assembly GCF_050955995.1. Lineage (NCBI taxonomy): Bacteria > Bacillati > Actinomycetota > Actinomycetes > Mycobacteriales > Nocardiaceae > Nocardia > Nocardia sp. CA-119907. Next base: position 3,209,432 of record NZ_CP192091.1, on the reverse strand, counting down.
GCGCAGATCGCCGCGCGGCTGTTCATCGGCGAGACGACGGTCAAGACGCATGTGTCGCGGGTGCTCACCAAACTCGGTGTGCGGTCGCGGGTTCAGGCCGCCATCGTGGCGCGCGAGGCCAGGGACCGGTAGTTCACGGCCCGGGGAAGTTCGGGTCCAGTGCGGCGAAGGTGCCGTCCGGACCGGGCTGATACTCGATGACGGCGGTGACCGCGCCGACCGGCAGCGGACCGTACAGGTGCGGGAACAACATCGATTCGGGGTCGGTCGGCACGCCCGGTTCCCACTTCACCGGCGCGCCGACGCGAGCCGGATCGATGCGCAACAGCACCATGTCACGACGGCCCGCGAACAGGCGGTTGGCCGGCAGATGCACCTGCTGTGGCGTGGACAGATGGATGAAACCGATCTCCGCGAACGACTCCGGACGGTACTCGCCGGTTTGCCGCGCGGTCAACCAGTCGGCGAGAGTGCAAATGTGAACGAGAGTGTGAGTGTCGTAGATCACGGGTAATCTCCCGGTAGACAACTGGATAGGTGTTCGTGATCGTGGTCGAGTGGACCTTCGATGCGTGGCCAGTGATGTTCGCCAGTAGCGAAATCCCAGGTTGTGTTATCGAAAACACACAGAATCACTTCCGGGAACAAAGCCCCCGTCCCGAACGTCTGACAGAGTAGTCATACCACTGCTGGGAAGTAGCGGTAGCGAGCCCGCGGAGTGACCACGGGCCCCACACCAGGTGAACGGACGGTAGTGCCGGGAGCCAGGACGGAGGAGTCATGCCAGGAACCCTGACAAGCACCCCACTGACCGCGGTCGATCGTTGCGACCGCTGCGGTGCCGCCGCACGAGTTCGTGCCGTACTGCCCGCAGGTGGAGAGTTGCTCTTCTGCCAGCACCACGCGAATGAACACATGGATCGCTTGCGTGAGCTCGAAGCCGTGATCGACACGGAATCGGCTCCCGCGCTCTGACCAGTCCTCGCGTCCCGACACAACAAGATCGCACAACAGAACATCGCTGATAGAACCGACAGCGGGCGACCCACAAGTCGCCCGCTGTCGGCGTTTGTTCATCGAAAGCGCTCACGCCGCTGCGGGATCGGCGAGAATGCCATCGAGCAGCTTCGCGAGTCCGAAGGCGAAGGCGCCCTCCGGGTCCGACGGCGCTTGATAGCGTTCGCCTACCGCCGCACCGACCCGCGATGCGATCGGGAACTCCGCCACCGACATGACCTCGGTGAGCAGCGGACCATGCTGCTCCCACCACTGTGCGTCGGTCAACTCCGCGGTACTGCGGATTCCGGCGATCGCCATCCGCGCATTGCCCGTCGCGAATTCCGAGAGCACCGCGATCACGCGGTCCATAGCTAGATCCGATAACCCGATCCCCTCGATCGCGGCCAACTGCCGTTCATAGCGGCGCATCCGTCCCGGGCCGAGCACCAGCCGCCACGGCGGCACCTCGAGCAGCCATGGATGGGCGATCAGCTCCGCACGCACCTGTTCGGCGATCGCGGCCATGCGATCGCGGACCGGCAGGTCGGCCGGGATCGGCGCGTCCTCATGGGCGACCGCGTCGACCATCAAGACGATCAGCGCATCCTTGCTCGGCACATAGGTGTAGAGGCTCATCGGCCGCAGACCCAGTTCGGCGGCGACGGCGCGAATCGACACCTTGGCGTACCCGTCCCGGTCGGCGAGGGCGATGGCGGCGGCGATCACCGCATCGACGCTCACCGTCTGCTTCGGCCCGCGGCCGCCGGAACGCGGCGGCACAGCATGCCGCCACAGCAGACTCATCAGTTGTTTCGCCTGGTCGGGATCGGTCACGTGACCCTCTCGGAATTAACCCGGTACGGTGTACGTTGTTACGATACTCCGTACACGATACGACGATCTAGGGGTCCGCTCTGCCAAGCACACAGGCCACATATCTCCCTGACCGCCACATGTTCGCACTGTGGACGTGGACCGGATCGCGCCCGGGCCGCGCGCCCGAGGGTGATCGCGAAACCGTCGCGCTCGCGGTGCCGACGGGACCCCATGGCGCGATCGAAGTAACCGAGGTGGACTGCGCACTGGTCGATCCGGACGATCTGGTGCATCTGGACCTCACCGATGCGGGTCCGTCCGTACTGGCTTGGCGCGCAGTACTTCAGGATGGGAGCGATCAGGACGATGCGGCTTCGGTCGACTCGCCGCCATTGATAGCAGACCGCTCTGGGCAGACTGCTCGAACAAGGCGAGCCCGGGCACACGAGGAGGTACGGCCGCCACCAGGTGCGGCGGATGCCGACCAGACCGATCAGGGGCGGCCGGACAGGACAGTGCTTCCCACTGCCGCGCATGCCGTGCCCGATGCGGTTGGGACGTCGATCGTATCCGCCGAGCGTGCGGTACGGGTTTTGCGCGAAACGCAGTGCGTTCGGACGGAATTGCAGGAGGGGCTGAAGGCGCAATTGCGGCCGTACCAGGCGCGTGGGGTGGGGTGGCTGCACGAGACGGTGGCGGCCCACGGCGGAGCGGTGCTGGCCGACGAGATGGGGCTCGGGAAGACGGTGCAGACCATTGGGTTTCTGCTCGGGCGGGGTGGGTCCGGTCCGCAGCTCGTGGTTTGTCCGACATCGGTGGTCGGGAACTGGGCGCATGAGATCACGCGGTTCGCGTCGGGGCTGCGACCGGTGGTGTGGCGCGGTGGCGAGGTCTCGGACGAGGCTGGCACGGTTGTGGTGATCGGATATCCGATGTTGCGGCTGCACGGCACTGCGCTGGCCGATCAGCGGTGGGCGACGGCGGTTTTCGACGAGGCGCAGGCGCTCAAGAATCCGCGTACACAGATATCCAAGGCCGCGCGGGCGCTTTCGGCGCAGGCCACCGTCGCGCTGACAGGTACGCCGGTGGAGAACCATCTCGAGGAGCTGTGGGCGCTGCTGAATCTGGTGACGCCACGGCTGTTCGGGCACCGCACCCAGTTCCGGCGGCGATTCGTCCGGCCGATCCACGAGGGGTCGGCGGCCGCGGCCGTCCGGTTGCGAGACACCCTCGAGCCGGTGTTGTTGGCGCGCAAGAAGGCACAGGTCGCCGCGTCACTGCCCGCGAAGATCCACAGCGATCTGCTCTGCGACCTCACCGCTGAACAGGAAGGGCTCTACGACCAACTGCTCGACAAGGCCATCGACGACGGCTTCGGGCACGGCGCTCAGCGGCAGAGCCGGGTGCTCGCGGCACTGACCGCCCTCAAACAGGTCTGCAACCATCCGGGCCTGATCACCGGCGAGCTCAGCGAATTGGCCGGCCGGTCCGGAAAGCTGGACCTGTGCACCGATATCGTGGCCAATAACCTCGAAACCGGTGCCCCGACACTGATATTCACTCAGTACCGCGCCACCGGCGACCTGCTTGTCCGCCACCTCGACGAGCAGTTCGGCGTGCGTGCCCCGTTCTTCCACGGTGGCCTCGATCAGGCCGAGCGCGCCGAGATCGTCACCGGCTTCCAGAGCGAGGATGGTCCGCCGATCCTGATTCTGAGTCTGCGCGCGGCGGGCACCGGACTCACTCTGACCCGGGCCGCCGATGTCATCCATTACGACCGGTGGTGGAATCCGGCCGTCGAGGCCCAGGCCTCCGACCGGGTGCACCGCATCGGCCAGACTCGGACCGTCACCATCACCACCCTCACCTCGGGTACCACCGTCGAGGAGCACATCGCGGGTATGCACGAGCGCAAATCCGCCCTCGCTGACCTCGGCGATTCGGCCGGTATCGCCGCGCTGGCCCGCCTCGACGACGATCAGCTCATCGAGATCCTGCGACGCAAGAGGGAGAACTGATGGCGGACAATGAATTCGGCTACACCGCCTGGGGGATGGACTGGGTCCGCCTCGCCGAACCCCTGCGCCAGACCCGTCCCGATCCGCTGCTGCCCCGGGCCCGCAGCATCGCCCGCAACAATGGCGTGCAGACCACCATCGAAGGACACGTCATCCGCGCCACCATCCACCGCGGCGGCCAAGCCTCGGTAACCTATCTCGAAGTCGCGCCACTGCCCCGCCCGGCCATGACCGCGATCACCGAAATCATTCCGGACACAACGGTACTCACCGACGATATGCACCGCGCCCTGGTCACCGCCGGTACCAGCCCCGCCCCCGTGCTGGCCGGGACGGACTGCTCCTGCTCGGCGCGCTCCGCCCGCTGCGTACACGTCCTCGCGGTGTATTACGACCTGGCCCGCCGCGTCGACGAGGACCCGCGCCTGGCCTTGGACCTCCAAGGCTATTTCCGAGCGGCACCGCAAGATCCGGAGGCTCCGGTCGAATCACCCCGATGGACCCCGCTCCATGCCCTCGACCCCGCGGACTACTTCGAGGCCCCGTTGCGTACAGTCCCGGTGCGGTAGGCCAGCCATACCCTGTTGATCATCTCGATGACAACGCGCTGACGACAATTCACGACCCGCGTCATTCGGGGCGCCGGGCTCGGAAGCGGAAACTCGTTGTCCCGGTTTCGATCTCGACGTCGGTGAAGCCGATGCCCGCGAGGCGGTCGGCGGCACGGTCCGGCGGTATCGGCAGGCAGGTGTCACCGAGATGCATCAGGCGGAATATCGGGCCGTCGAGGCCGTCGGTGCCGGCGAATACTCCGCCGGGACGCAGGACGCGCAGAGCCTCGGCGAACAGCGCGTCCTGTTCGTCGACGGTGGGGACGTGGTGCAGCATCGTGAAGCACACGACCGAATCGAATTGCCTCGGCGGCAAGGGCATATCCGCACCGTCGCCCTCGATGACGGTCATCGTGCCGCCGTGCCGGGTGCGCAATCGTCTGGCGAGCACCGGGTCGATTTCGACTCCGGTCAGCGTCGTCGTACGCTCCCGCAAGGCACGCACGTTCGCACCGTAACCGGGGCCGATCTCGAGTGCGCAGGCACCGAGGTCGAGGCCCGATAGCGCCCACGGGACGATCTTTGTCGCACTCATCCGCTCCCAGAGCGCCGATCGGCACAGGAGCCTGTGGAAGTAGTTCATCGCCATGCGGTTCACGCTAGGAGCGAACGGCGGTGACCACGACAGGCTACGGTGACAAGCTGTGTCGCCGAACGGCCAATCCCTGGTTCCGGGTCAACCCCGGCTGCCCCGTCGGACGCCCGGCGGATCCCTGGTGCTCCCGGCCGCGATCGGCGATACCGCCATGGTGTTCGGTGCCGGCGTCGTGCCAGCGGGCTACTGGTTCGACACCCATGAACATCCGCAGCATCAAATCGCCTGGGCGGCACGGGGTGTCATCGCCGTCGAGATCGGCGACGGTTACTGGGTGCTGCCACCGACGCGGGCACTGTGGATCCCCGGCGGCACCAGGCACCGAACCGGAACCACCGAGGGCGCGACCATGCGCGGCATCTTCGTGGCACCGGATCGGTGCCCGGTCTCCTTGTCCGCCCCGACCATGCTCCGTGTATCCCCTCTGCTGCACGAATTGTTCGACTACCTCACCCAGCCCGAAACCGCCGCCGCGCGACGCCAGCGCGCGGAGGCGGTGGTCTTCGATCTACTCGAGCCGGTCGATGTGATTTCGATCGGTGCGCGCCGACCCGTGGACACCCGAGCCGCACAGATCGCCGACGCGCTGACTCGCCATCCCGCCGATGATCGCACGCTCGGCGAGTTCGCCAACGCCGTCGCCACCAGTCCGCGCACCTTGGCCCGACTGTTCGTCGCCGAGACCGGAATCAGCTTCGGCCAGTGGCGGACTCAGATCCGCCTCGCGGCATCGCTTCCCCTGCTCGCCGAGGGCTTGCCGATCGCCCGAATCGCCGGACGCGTGGGCTATGCCACCCCGAGCGCCTACGTCGCCGCCTTCCGTCGCGCCGTCGGGGTATCCCCTGGCCGTTATTTCTCCCGGTAGCCAGGTCCACGCCCTCCGGTGGAGATTCGGCGGACCCGACGATCAGGCGTTGGTGCCACCGTCAACGGTGAAGATCGAACCCGTAATGCTGCGGCCGGAGGTCCCGGCGAGGAAGGCAACGGTGGCGGCGATGTCGTCGGCGGAGCCGAAGCGGCCGAGGGCGGTCAGGCCGATTTGCTGCGGGGCGTGGTCGCTGTCGGCCGGATTCATATCGGTGTCGGTTGAACCGGGTTGCACCAGATTCACCGTGATGTTTCGCGGACCCAATTCGCGCGCAAGCGCTTTCGTGAAGCCATTGAGCGCGGACTTGCTCAGGTTGTACAGCGCGAGTCCGCCGAACGCGGCGCGCTCGGACAGGTTGCTGCCGATGCTGATGATTCGCCCGCCCTCGGTCATATGGGTGACCGCCGCCTGCGCTCCGACGAACGCCGCACGCGCATGGATATTGAGTGCGCGATCGATCTCTTCGACGGTGAATTCCTCGAATGGTTTGGCAGGGAAGATGCCCGCGTTGTTGACCAGCACATCGAGCCTGCCCAATTCGGCCGCGACCCGATGCACGGCCGCGACGACGGCACCCGCGTCGGCGCTGTCGGCCTGAATCGCGACCGCCCGCCGCCCCGACGACTCCAATTCGGCGACCACCGATTTCGCCTGTAGCTCATTGTTCTGGTAGGTCAGCGCCACATCCGCGCCCGCATCGGCCAGGTGCCGGGCGATGGCCGCGCCGATTCCCCGACTGCCACCGGTCACCAGCGCCACCTTGCCCGTCAGATCCGACATCGCGACTCCTCCAATTTTTGTGTCGATCAGTACATAAATAGCTGAGCGCACGGGCCCGGACTGCGTCAAGGGGTATATTTAACGATCGACACAGAAAGGATCGGGTATGGCCGAACGAGGACGCCCCCGCGCTTTCGACCGCGAGGTCGCCCTGCGCCGCGCCATGGAGGTGTTCTGGGAGCACGGCTACGAGGGCTCGTCGATGAGCGATCTCACCGCGGCGATGGGCATCAACTCACCGAGTCTGTACGCGGCCTTCGGAGGTAAGGAAGACCTGTTCCGTGCGGCCGTCGACCTCTACGGCCGGACCGAAGGCGGCTACACCGCCCGTGCTCTGCGGGAGGAACCCACGGCACGCGCGAGCATCGAAGCGATGTTGCGCGACAACGCGATCGCCTACACCGTCGCGGATAAGCCGCACGGCTGCATGGTCGTGCTCGCCGGCTCCACATACACCACGCGCAGCGAGAGCATTCGCGACTTCCTGATCGAAAAGCGGCGCGAGACAACCGAAGACATCCGCGAACGTCTGGATCGCGGTATCGCCGAAGGTGATCTGCCCGCAGGCGCCGATACCGCCGCCCTGGCCAGTTTCTACACCACGGTCCTGTACGGCCTGTCGATCCGCGCGCGCGACGGCGCGACCCACGCCGAACTCTCCCAGTCCATCGACTGCGCCATGGCAGCCTGGCCGGTCTCCGCGGCGGCCCGCTGACCGAAGCTACTTGCGGCGCAATGCCGCGATGCGCTCACCGAGCTGATCTGCGGTCGCCAATGCCGTTGGCGGACCGCCACATTCACGCCGCAGCTCACCATGGATGACGCCGTGCGGCTTCCCGGTGCGATGGTGGTGCATGGCGACCAGGCTATTGAGCTCACGCCGCAGCTCACCGAGCTTGTCGGCGGTCGCGACGCGCTCGGCGGCCGAGGCGACCTGCGGGCCCGGATCGGGCGCGGCGACCGCACCGCGTTCGGCCAACTGCCGCGACTGCCGCTCCCGCAGCAGGGCTCGCATCTGGTCCGCGTCGAGCAGTCCGGGGATGCCGAGGTAATCGGCCTCCTCGGCACTACCGGCGAAAGTCGCGGTGCCGAAAGAGGATCCGTCGTAGATAACCTGGTCGAGCTCGGCGTCGGCGGCCAGCGCGACGAACGGCCGCTCGTCCTCCCCCGGCTCGTCCTGCTGCTTATTGGCCTCGATCAGCAGTTCGTCTTCGAGGCCGTTCTTCTCCCGATGCGGTTTGCCGATGACGTGATCGCGCTGCAGTTCCAGCTGCGCGGCCAGATCGAGCAATACCGGCACCGACGGCAGGAAGACGCTCGCGGTCTCGCCGGGCTTGCGCGCACGCACGAACCGGCCGATGGCCTGCGCGAAGTACAGCGGTGTCGAAGCGCTGGTCGCGTAGACGCCGACCGCGAGACGCGGCACGTCAACGCCTTCGGACACCATGCGCACCGCGACCATCCACGGCTGGGACGTATTGCTGAACTCGGCGATCCGATCCGAGGAGGACGGCTCATCCGACAGCACCAAGGCCGGCTTCTCACCTGAGATATGTTCCAGCAGTTCGGCGTAATCGCGGGCCCGTTCCTGATCGGTGGCGATCACCAGACCACCGGCGTCGGGCATACCGGTCGCGCGCAGCTGGCGCAGCCGGGTGTCCGCGGCGACCAGCACCTTGGACATCCAGTCCCCCGCCGGGTCCAGTGCGGTGCGCCACGCGCGGGCGGTGTGTTCGGCGCTCAGCGGCTCGCCGAGGCGGGCGGAATACTCCTCGCCCGCGCTGTCGCGCCAGTGGGCCTCACCGGAGTACGCGAGGAAGACCACCGGGCGGACTACGCCGTCGGCCAGCGCCTCGGCATAGCCGTAGGCATGGTCGGCGCGTGAGCGCGGGAAACCCGCTTCATCGGGTTCGTAGGTGACGAATGGGATCTGACTGTCGTCGCTGCGGAACGGGGTTCCGGTCAGGGCGAGCCGCCGGGTGGCGTCACCGAAGGCCTCGGCGGTCGCATCGCCCCAGGACTTGGCATCGCCCGCATGGTGGATCTCGTCGAGAATCACCAGCGTTCTGCGTCTTTCGGTGCGCACCCGGTGCCGCGAGGGATGCGAGGCGATCTGCGCGTAGGTGACCACGACGCCGTGATAGTCGCCGGAGGTCGCGCCGGTCGCATTGGAGAAGCGCGAGTCCAGCTGAATGCCCGCGCGGGCCGCGGACTGGGCCCACTGGTGTTTGAGATGTTCGGTCGGAGCGACCACGGTGATCTGGTCGACGGTGCGGTCGGCCAGCAGTTCGGCCGCGACCCGCAGCGCGAAGGTGGTCTTACCGGCGCCCGGCGTCGCCACCGCGAGGAAGTCCCTCGGTTTGGTGGCCAGATATTTCATCAGCGCCCGGCGCTGCCAGGCACGTAGCGAACCACCCGTGGAACCCGCGGCCCGCGATGTCTGCGAATCGCCCGGTGTTTCCGCTTCTCCCGCCACAGCGGCGCCACCCGACACAGTCACGCAGACGACCCTAGCTGTCCCCCATGGCGTGTCGCCAAACCGACGCGGCGTGGGCGACGGGCGTCACATCCGAACGGCGCGCAACGCCCTGTTCATCTGCTGCCCATCGACGCGATGCGATGGCAAACCAGAACAATATGCTCGGATGCGCGATGCTGTAGGCATCATGACCGACGATGGTGCCCCAGCTCGTGAGTCCCCCGGGACCGGCGACCAGCCGATCCACAGCGGCGGTGGCGACGTGCAACCCACTGCGGCGATGTATGCCCGGCGCGCCGCCGCACGGGTAGCGCACGCCTCGCGACAGGGCGGCAAACTCGTCGTGCGGGTGGCGGTGAAGGCATGGAACGATTCGATTTTCACCAAATCCGCGGCCGCGGCGTTCTGGCAGACGATGTCGCTGGCGCCGCTGCTGTTCGGTGTGCTCGGCAGCCTCGGTTACGTCGGGGAATGGTTCGGCCCCGATACCGTGCAGATCGTCGAGCAGAAGATCATCGCGTTCAGCCGGGACCTGTTCAGCGCCAGTGTGGTCAGCGATCTGATCGAACCGACGGTCACCGATGTGCTCGGCCGCGGGCGCGCCGCCTATGTTTCGGTGGGCTTCGTACTGTCGCTGTGGGCCGGATCCTCGGCGATGTCGACCTTCGTGGATTCCATTGTCGAGGCGCATGGGCAGAAGGACGCCCGGCATCCGGTGTGGCAACGCATCTTCGCACTGCTGCTGTATGTGCTGTTCCTGGTGGTGGCGGTGTTCCTGCTGCCGCTGATCGCCCTGGGCCCGACATTGATCGGACGGGTGCTGCCGGATTCGTGGCGCGAGCCGGGGCTGCGACTGATCGACTCGTTCTACTACCCGGGTGTCGGCCTCGTGCTGATCATCGGGCTCACCACGCTCTACAAGCTGGCGCTGCACAAATCTCTGCCATGGCACCGGTTGTTCGGCGGGGCGCTGGTCGCGGGCGTGTTCTTCATGGCCGCCAGCGAAGGCCTGCGCCGCTACCTGGCCTGGGTCGCCAGGACCGGCGTCAGCTACGGCGCGCTCGCCACGCCGATCGCCTTCCTGCTGTTCACGTTCTTCCTGGGCTTCGCGGTGATCCTCGGCGCCGAATTCAATGCCGCGGTCCAGGAATTCTGGCCGGCCCGCAGCACCCGCATCGACCAGGTGAAGGAATGGTTGTCCAACCAGTTGGGCGGCGACGGATCCGATGATTCCGAGACCGACGACGCGTCCAGCGCCGACGATCTCGGCAGGGCGAAGCCCCCGAACCCTTCAGGAGCTCAGGCGCCGATCACACGGGCAGACGACAGCGACGCCGATGCCGCCCGGGCACATCTGCACGCGCCGGACGCCACGGCACCGCGGACGGAGCCGGCTCAGCCCTTGCGCAGGCCGTCGTAGACCTTCTTGCACTCCGGGCAGACCGGCGAGCCGGGCTTCGGGGAGCGGGTCACCGGGAAGACCTCACCACACAGGGCGACCACGTGGGTGCCCATGACGGCGCTCTCGGCGATCCTGTCCTTCTTCACGTAGTGGAAGAACTTCGGGGTGTCGTCGCCCGTCGTCTCATCGGTGGTCGTATCCGGGCGAACCAGAGTGTCATTACTCACGGATTCCATGATGCCGCATCGGCGCGAACTCGGCCGATCACGGTCGGTTGCGCGCGCGTTCGCGCAGCTGACCAGGCCATGTGCGGTCCGGACTCGACAGTGGAAGACTCAGGGTATGCAGCAGTACGGCGACTCCCCTCACGCCGACGACATCGGCAGCGGTGATCGCCACGACGTGGCAATGCCGAAGCCTCCTCGCAAATCCACCGGCTACTTCCCGGGCAATGACGAGAAGCATCCGTTGCTGATCACCGAGGCGGCGCCGTCACTGGATGACCAGCACCGCGCACGGGTCCGTCGCTACACCATCATCATGGCCTTCCGCATTCCCTGCCTGATCCTCGCCGCGGTCGCCTACAGCATGTTCAACAGCGCCCTGTTGTCCATCCTGATCATCACCGCGTCCATCCCCCTCCCCTGGATCGCGGTCCTCATCGCCAATGACCGCCCGCCCCGCCGCAAGGACGAACCCAGCCGTTGGGACCGCCCCCGCACCGCCATCGAATCCCACCCCCACCGCGCCATCGACACCTGACCCACCCCAGCCCCCAGCTGGACAGGCGATCACCATGCGCTCATGCAGGCGCCGCATGAGCGCATTCTCGTTGTTGGGGGTGTGGGTTCGGGTGGTTAGGGGTGGCGGCGGATGGTGGCGGACATGAGGGCTGCTGCGGCGCATAGGGCGCCGGCGATGTACCAGGCCAGGTTGTAGGAGCCCTGGAGGTCGCGGATGACGCCTGCGCCGGTTGCGGCGATGGCGGAGCCGATTTGGTGGGAGGCGAAGACCCAGCCGAAGGCGACGGGGCCGTCGGCGCCGAAGAGTTCGCGACAGAGCAGGACGGTTGGTGGGACCGTTGCGATCCAGTCGAGGCCGTAGAAGATGATGAAGACCCACATGGTCGGCTGGGTGTCCGGGGCGAATAGCGACGGCAGGATCAGTAGCGACAGGCCGCGCAGGGTGTAGTAGCCGACCAGCAGGTAGCGGGGGTCGGCCCGGTCGGTGAGCCAGCCGGAGAAGATGGTGCCCGCCACATCGAAGATGCCGACCAGGGCCAGCAGACTCGCGGCGGTGGTCGGCGGCATGCCGTGATCGTGTGCGGCACTGACGAAATGGGTCCCGACCAGGCCGTTGGTGGAGGCGCCGCAGATCGCGAATCCGCCTGCGAGCAGCCAGAATCCGGGTGTGCGCGCGATTGTGGCCAGCACGGTCAGCGCCCGGGTCGCGCCACCGGAGGCGGGGACGCGGAGCCCGGCCGTGCTGCCCGGTTCGGCACCGTAGGCGGAAACGCCGACGTCACTGGGAAAGTCGCGGATGAACAACAGGACCAGCGGCACCACCGCCAGCGCGACGCCCGAGACGATCACCGAGGGCACCCGCCAACCGTGCGCATGCGCCACCGCCGATACCAGCGGCAGGAAGATCAGCTGCCCGGTCGCGCCCGCCGCGGTGAGCACGCCGGTCACCAAGCCACGCTGGCGCACGAACCAGCGGCCGGTGATCGTGGCCACGAACGGCATCGACATCGAGCCGACGCCGATACCGACCAGCAGGCCCCAGGTCGCGACCAAATGCCAAGGCTGGGTCATGAATACGGTGAGCCCGCTGCCCGCCGCGACGAGTACCAGTGCGCACGCGACCACCCGTCGAATGCCGAACCGATCCATCAGCGCCGCGGCGAACGGCGAAATCAGACCGTACAGCAGCAGATTCAGCGAGACCGCGGCCCCGATGGTGCCGTGCGACCAACCGAACTCCTCGTGCAGCGGATCCAGCAGCACACTCGGCACCGAACGGAACGCGGCCGCGCCGAGCAGTGCGATGAATCCCACACCAGCGACGATCCAGGCGGGGTGCAGCCGCCGCGTCCCGGTATCGACAGGTCCCGGCGGCGGCGATGTTCGCAGTTCGGTCACCCGCTGAGACTGCCGGAATTTCGCGCGCCGAACGAGTGGCCGGAATGCCATAAACCGCCAAGATCGTGCCAGACACGCCGGATCGGAAACTACCTCGACAGCATCAGGCGCTGCCCCTACTGTGTGGCGGGGAAACGCGGCGGGAACCTCCCCCGGCGCAAGTGATGTGCGACACACCTGCGCCGAATAGCGTGCAGGACGCCGTCGAAGCGCGGAAGGTGCGACACCATCGCACGGCGCTCTCGACACGAGAGCTTCCGCAGGAAACAGGAGACACAGCATGATTCGGTGGGTCTGGGCCTTCCTCGATCGCCCGACACAACGTTTCGACGAATGCACGACGTTCTGGTCGACGATCACCGGCACCCAGCTCTCGCCCCGGCGCGGCGACAACGACGAATTCCTCACGCTCCTACCGGATCCCGCACTGTTCGCGGCCGCAGGCGTCAAGATGCAGGCGGTGACCGGACTCGGCGGTGTGCACCTCGATATCGATGTCGACGATGTCACCGCCGCGGTCCGCATCGCACTCGATCTCGACGCCGAACTGGTCGCCAACCACAAGAGCTATGCCGTTCTGCGCTCACCCGGCGGTCAGATCTTCTGCTTCACCCCGAGCGGCCGCGCCAAAGGCACACCCGCACCGGCCTTCCGCGCCCCGGACGGCACCCTGACCCGCCTCGACCAGGTCTGCCTCGATATCGGACCCACCGGCCACGCCGCCGAAACCCGGTTCTGGACCACCCTCACCAACTGGGACCTGACCCAAGGCCGTCTGCCCGAATTCGCCCGCCTGCGCGCGAAAGAGCCGATGCCCGTACACCTTCTGCTGCAACGCCTCGGCGAAGACCGCCCGACCAGCGCGCATATCGACCTGGCCTCCGCCGATATCGATGCCACCGCGGCCTGGCACCAGTCCCTCGGCGCGACCCTCGTCGAACGCCATGAGCACTGGATCGTCATGTCGGACCCCGCCGACGCCCTGTACTGCATCACCGGGCGCGACCCGAACGGCGTCTGATCCGCGCGGGCACTGAGGAGATTGCGCCCGCACCAACAACCCATACGCCGAGCAGGGGTCCATACCGACAACCCGAACCTGGCAAGGCTCTCGCCCGGCGCTGGCCGTCTCGTCCGGCGCAGGCCGTCTCGTCCGGCGCAGGCCATCTCATCCGGCGCTGGCCCCCACGTCCGGCGCTGGCCGCCACGTCCGGCGCAGACCGTCACCTCCGGCGCAGGCCATCACGTCCGGCGCTGGCCGCCACGCCCCGCGCAGGCCATCACGGCCGACGCAGACCGCCACGCCCCGCGCAGGCCATCACGGCCGACGCAGACCGCCACCTCCGGCCCAGGCCATCACGGCCGACGCAGACCGCCACCTCCGGCCCAGGCCATCACGGCCGACGCAGACCGCCACCTCCGGCCCAGGCCATCACGGCCGACGCAGACCGCCACCTCCGGCCCAGGCCATCACGGCCGACGCAGACCGCCACCTCCGGCCCAGGCCATCACGGCCGACGCAGACCGCCACCTCCGGCCCAGGCCATCACGGCCGACGCAGACCGCCACCTCCGGCCCAGGCCATCACGGCCGACGCAGACCGCCACCTCCGGCCCAGGCCATCACGGCCGACGCAGACCGCCACCTCCGGCCCAGGCCATCACGGCCGACGCAGACCGCCACCTCCGGCCCAGGCCATCACGGCCGACGCAGACCGCCACCTCCGGCCCAGGCCATCACGGCCGACGCAGACCGCCACCTCCGGCCCAGGCCATCACGGCCGACGCTGGCCATCACGGCCGACGCTGGCCATCACGGCCGACGCTGGCCATCTCGCCCGGCGCTGGCCGCCACGTCCGGCGCAGGCCATCTCGCCCGGCGCAGGCCCTCTCATCAGGCGCTGACCATCACGTCGGGCATCGGCCCTCTCATCAGGCACCGGCCATCTCGCCCGGCGTCGGCCATCTCATCCAGCGCTGACCATCACGTCCGGTGCTGGCCATCATGTCCGGCCTCGACCATCTCCTGGCATCAGCCGTCTCCCGCATCGGCCCTCCCGCGCGGTACAGGTCGCCGAGCGCGGACCAGGTGACACGACGGACACGTTTCGGTTGCTGGCGTGTCGCGGTGGCAGAGTACCCATGTGGCTATTAACCAGACGACCACCGGATCGCTGCTCACCGCGCTGTGCCCCGATCTGCGGGCCGCGTTGACCCGCGTCGGGTACGACGCCGACACGCTGCTCGAAGTGCTCGGGCCCGATGCACACGCGGCGCTCGGCCGCTCCGAACCGGTACCGGTGCGCCGAGCCGCGCGCTCGGCCGGTGCTCTCGGCACCCTGATCCGTCTGTTGCTGCTCGGTGACGCGCTGCCCGAACGCGAGGTCGCGGCCGCACTGGCACCGCTGGATATCGATCGCGCGGTGGTGGCGGGCCTGCTGACCCGCGATGGCGACGACGTGCGCGCGGCCCTGGATCTGCGCCCGCTCGACACCGGCGGTGGCACCCGCTGGATCCTGTCCGACCTCGACGATTCGATGCGCAGGCGCACGCTGAGCGAGGACCATGTGCTCGGCGTCGGCCATGCCTCGCTCTCGCTGCTGCGCGCCACCCCGACCCGCCGCGTCGGTTCGGTCCTCGATCTCGGCACCGGTTGTGGCGTCCAGGCCGTACACGCCGCCGCTTACGCCGATCGCGTAACCGCCACCGACGTGAATGCCCGCGCCCTGTGGCTGGCCGAGGCCACGGCTGCGCTCAATGAACTCGATATCGAACTCCTCGAAGGATCCTGGTTCGAACCGGTCGCCGGTCGCCGCTTCGACCAAGTGGTCGCCAATCCGCCGTTCGTCGTCGGCCCCGCCCGCATCGAACACACCTACCGCGACTCCGGCCTCGCCCTGGACGGCGCAAGCGAATTGGTGATCTCGCAGGCCTCCGATCTGCTCGCACCCGGCGGCACCGCCGCGATGCTGGCGGCCTGGGTGCATGTGGACGGCGAGGATTGGCGCCAACGGGTTTCGTCCTGGTTGCCCGCGCACGGCGTCGACGCCTGGGTGGTCCAGCGCGATATCGCCGATCCGGCCCTCTATGTCGGAACCTGGTTGCGCGACGCGGGTTTGGATCCGCGCGACCCGGCCGCACAGGCCCGCGCCGAACAGTGGCTCGATGCCTTCACCGCCGCCGATGTCGATGGCATCGGCTTCGGCTTCGTCTACCTGCACGCCATCGACGGCCCAACCGAATTGCTCGCCGAGGACCTGACCCACGGCTTCGACGATCCGCTCGGCGCCGAGGCCACCGCGTATTTCGCGCGCTCGGCCTGGCTGCGCCGCGCTGCCGCCTCCGAAAACCTGGCCTGGACTTCGCGTTTCGTCGTCGATTCGGCCACCGCGCTGGAGCGGGTCTACCTGCACGGCGAATTCGGCTGGGACCAGCAGGTAGCACGGCTGCATCGCGGCGACGGTCCGCGCTGGCAGCACGAGGTGGATGAGTCCACCATCGCACTCGTGGCGGGAATGCGCCCCGACGGTTTGCCGTTGCAAGAGCTGGTCGAACTGCTCGCACTCGCAGATGGCATCGACGAGGTCACAGAGGAGTTCGCGGCCGACGCATTGTCCGTGGTGGTCGGGTTGGTTCGCCACGGTTTGGTACGGCCCGTGTAACGAAGCGGCAACCGCACGCCTCGCATCCGAGACATCGCGCACGGGCTGTTCCGACAGGGTGGGGTTCTCAGGAACTTCTCAGACGCGAGTAACGGAAACCGCAGTTCAGAGCGGTTTATCGGAGCAGTAGCGGGGAACTTTCTTCCTGTCGGGTCCGTTGATCGGAGTGAGACACCACCGACAGGAGGCAAGTCATGACAAGCCCCGCCACCACTCGTGTGCGCACCAGCGATTCGGACCTCGACGCCCAGAGCCCTGCTGCCGACCTGGTACGTGTGTACCTGAACGGGATCGGTCGTACCGCACTGCTCACGGCAGCCGACGAGGTCGAGCTGGCCAAGCGCATCGAGGCGGGCCTCTATGCGCAGCATCTGCTGGAGACCGGCAAGCGGCTGTCGGCCACCCGCAAGCGCGATCTGGCCATTATCGTCCGCGAGGGTCAGTCCGCGCGCTCGCATCTGCTCGAAGCCAACCTCCGGCTGGTCGTCTCGCTCGCCAAGCGCTACACCGGCCGCGGCATGCCGTTGCTCGACCTGATCCAGGAGGGCAACCTCGGCCTGATCCGGGCGATGGAGAAGTTCGACTACAGCAAGGGCTTCAAGTTCTCCACCTATGCCACCTGGTGGATCCGTCAGGCGATCACCCGCGGCATGGCCGATCAGAGCCGCACCATCCGCCTTCCCGTGCACCTGGTCGAGCAGGTCAACAAGCTCGCCAGGATCAAGCGCGAACTGCATCAGCAGCTCGGCCGTGAGGCCACCGACGCGGAATTGGCCAACGAATCGGGCATCCCGGTCGACAAGATCTCCGATCTGCTCGACCACAGCCGCGACCCGGTAAGCCTGGATATGCCCGTCGGCAACGACGAAGAGGCGCCGCTCGGCGATTTCATCGAGGACTCCGAGGCCACCTCGGCCGAGTCGGCCGTGATCGCCGGACTGCTGCACCACGACGTGCGCAGCGTGCTCGCCACCCTGGACGAGCGGGAGCAGCAGGTCATCCGCCTGCGCTTCGGTTTGGACGACGGCCAGCCGCGCACCCTCGATCAGATCGGCAAGCTCTTCGGGCTCTCCCGTGAGCGGGTGCGCCAGATCGAGCGTGAGGTCATGTCGAAGCTGCGCAAGGGTGAGCGGGCCGATCGCCTGCGCGCCTACGCCAGCTGAGCACAATTCCGCAGTAGCGGGTGCCGGTGATCCCGGCACGCGCCCCAAACGCCGGACCATATCCGAGGCCGGTCCGGCGTCCGGCTTGGTGACCTCGGACGGGTCACCTCGAAACGCCGACCGGTGTCCGCGCGTCCCGCCCCCTCCGGGTTTCGCGCGAGCCGGTCGGCGATCTCTTGTCGAAAGGCCCTCGCGGCCAGCTGTTCCCATTGTCGGCGATGGCTCGTAGAGCACGGTGCCTAGTATTTCCGCATGCAGGGACCGACACTGCGCGATGTGGCCTCAGCGGCCGGTGTGCATACCGCCACGGCGTCGCGCGCACTCAATCCGAACGCTCGTGCCCTGGTGCATCCGGACACCGCACGTCGGGTGCTGCGTGCGGCGGAATCCTTGGGCTACCGCCCGAATCCGATTGTCAGGAACCTGAAGACCATCAAGTCCGGCACTGTCGGGCTGGTCATCCCCAACCTCACCAACCCGCTGTTTCCACCGATAGTGCGCGGCATCGAGGAGGTCCTGGCCGCCGCCGGGTACAGCACACTTATCGTCAATACCGACGATCGGCCCGACCGCGAGCAGGCCCAGATCACGTCGCTGCGGTCGCGCCAGGCCGAAGGTCTGATCATCGCCACCGCGCTGCTGGAGCATCCCCTGCTGCGCCAGTTGCAGGAGCAGCGCCTGCCGATGGTGCTCGTCAACCGCCGCACCGAAGGGCTCGACATCGGATCGGTCGTCACCAATGACGCGGCGGGCATCGCGCTCGCGGTGCGTCATCTGGTCGATCTGGGTCACCGCCGCATATTGCAC
The DNA here is from genome assembly GCF_050955995.1 of Nocardia sp. CA-119907. Lineage (NCBI taxonomy): Bacteria > Bacillati > Actinomycetota > Actinomycetes > Mycobacteriales > Nocardiaceae > Nocardia > Nocardia sp. CA-119907. Next base: position 3,191,092 of record NZ_CP192091.1, on the reverse strand, counting down.
CTGGCGGGCCCGCAGACCGCCTCCACCGGTGTCGAGCGCCTGCGCGCCTTCCGAACCGCCGTTCGCGAGCACGGTCTCGACGACTGCAGTCGAATCATGGTGTGCGACAGCTGGACCGAAGATGCCGGTGCTCGCGCCCTGCACGCCGCATTGGACTCCGGCGCGGAGGTCACCGCCGTGGTCGCCGGAAACGATCTCATCGCCCTCGGCTGCTACGACGCCCTCACCGAACGCGATATCACCTGCCCCACCGATATCAGCGTGATCGGCTTCAACGGGCTGCCCTTCCTGGACAAGCTCAATCCCCCACTGACCACCATCGCCATCCCCCACCACGACATCGGCCGAGAAGCCGCCCGCATGCTCCTGGAATCCATCGCCGAACCCGACCGCACCCCCCGCTCGGTCCTTCTGCCCCCATCCCTGGTCATGCGCGGCTCCACCGCCCCACCCCACCACTAGCCGACCGATCGCCCGGTCCCGCCTCGCGACCGGGACGCTGCCACCCAGCACGGCCTCAGCCGCTTCGACTCCGGCCTCCTCCAACGCCCTACCCGCCAGTACCCGCTAATAGCGAAACGCTCTGGCCGATTCTGCCGCCCCTCCGATGCGAACCCGGCACACACCAACACTCCTTGCGCGGCGACCGGTCCTGCGCTCGCAACCCGGCTGGTCCGCCCATCCGACGCGCTAGGAGCCACCATCGAAGCACGCTGACCGAGCCGATCGCCCGGTCCCGAGTCACGCCCGCCACGCTGCCAACATTCCTGGCGCGGCGGCGGGTCCGGCGCTCGCAGCTCCGGCCGATCATTCATCTGACGCGCGACCGAGCGATGTCGAAGCGGTCGACTTCCCGCGCGAGACGGGCACCGCGGATCGCCGGGGAGTTCGTTGCTCGGCCCCACGGCTTGGGCATCCCCGAGATAGCGTCACGAAGCGCGGCAGTGGTCAGCCCAGGCGGCGAGGACCGGTGTCGAAGCGGCTGGGTTCGGGGCCGATGCGGGCTCGGGCGTAGAGGATGGCGGCGGCGTTCGGGGAGGCCAGGACGGGGTCGAAGGACAGTTCGCGGATTTCCGGGAGGTCGTCGAAGAGGGCCGAGACGCGTTGGGCGAGTTCGGCAAGGGCGGGTTTGTCGACGCGCGGGCTGGCGGGGGTGCCGGATAGCAACGGGGCCGCGCGGGGGGCTTCGATGAGCGCGGTGGCCTCGTCGGCGGTGAGCGGGAGGGCCCGGTAGGCGCGATCGCCGAGGAGTTCGATGATCATGCCCGAGAGGCCGAATTCGATGACCGAGCCGAAGGACGGGTCGTCCTGCACCCGCAGCACACAGCCGACGCCCGGGTTGGCCATCTTCTGGATGTGCACCGCCGGATCACCGCACAGCTCCACCAGGTGCGAATACGCCTGGCGCACGGCCTCCGGACGCCACAGGTCCAAGCGGACACCGCTGAGATCCGGTCGCCGCCGCCACATTTCGCCGGTCGCCTTGGCCGCCACCGGATAGCCGAGTTCCTCGGCCGCCGCCACCGCCTCGTCGGGACTGCGGACCTCACGGAACTCGACGACGCGAATGCCGTAGCAGTCCAACAGGTCCACCGCTTCCAGGTCGGTCAGCCATCGACCATCGGACTCCAGCATCCATCCGGCCACCAACCGCTTGGCTCGCTCCGCGTCGATGCCCGCCGGACGCACCACCGTCGATACCGGTTTCGTGCGCCACTGCGCATACCGACGCGCCTTGGCGAGTGCCCGCGCGGCCCGCTCCGGATCCGGATACGACGGAATGGACCCGTGCACCGCTGTACCGCTCCGACCGCGCACCGCGAGGAGGTTCGGAATCCCTTGCTCGGCTACAAAAGTGGTGAGAATGGGTTTGCCCGAATCGGGCACAGCCACCGCGGCCTCGCGGATGGCATCGGCGAATCCGGCCATCGGCAGCGGCACCGGCGGCGCGAAAACCACGATCACCGCATCGATCTCATTCGAGCGCAGGGCGGCGACCACCGCGTCCAGATACGCGCCCGGCGTCGCGTTCGGACCGAGATTCACCGGATCGCCGACCGACTCCTCGTCCACCACCCGTTCGGTGGGACGGGGACGACGAACGTCCTCCGACGCCACCGCGTCGGGCCGCCGCACCTCCAGCCCCTCACCGCGCGCCGCATCGACGGCCAGCCAGTTCAATGCCGCGCTATTTCCGATCACGGCAACTCGTGGACCGGCGGGCAGCGGCTGATAGCCGAGCAGCGCGGCGCAGTCGAACAGCTCCGAAATCGAGTCGACCTGAACGATTCCCGACTGCGCGAACAGGTCACGCACGATGGAGCGGTCCATATCGCCGGTCGGCTGGGACCGCGCGGCCAACCGGCCGCTGCTCACCGCGACGATCGGTTTACTGCGCGCGACGCGACGCGCGATCCGGGAGAACTTGCGCGGATTACCGAAGCTCTCCAGATATAGCAGGATCACATCGGTGGCGGAATCGGTGTCCCAGTACTGCAGCAGGTCGTTACCGGACACGTCGGCGCGATTGCCGGCCGAGACGAAGGTGGACAACCCCAGGTTGCGTGCGGCGGCCTCACCGAGGATCGCCGCACCCAATGGCCCCGACTGACAGAAGAATCCGATCCGCCCGCGCCCGGGCAGCACCGAGGCGAGGGTGGCATTCAACGAGACCGCCGCGTCGGTGTTCGCGATGCCGAGTGCGCTCGGCCCGACCACCCGCATCCCGTGTCCGCGCGCCGCCGCGACCAGTTCGTGTTCGGCGACCACACCACCGGCGCCGGTCTCCCCGAAGCCCGCGGTCAGTACGACCAAACCCTTGACGCCCTTGGCCATACAGTCGTCGAGGACCGAGCCGATCGCCTCGGGAGGCACCGCGACCACGGCCAGATCCACCTCGTCGGGAATATCGCGCACGGTGGGATAGGCTCGTACCCCGCGCACCGATCTCCGGTTCGGATTGACCGGGAACACCGGCCCCTGGAACATCCCGGACAGCATATTGGCCAGAATCACCCCGCCGACCCGGGCCGGACCCATGGTGGCACCGATCACCGCGACCGAACGCGGCGCGAGCAGATTGCCCACACTGCGCGCCTCGGAGGCGCGTTCGCGCGAATCCCGCACCGAGAGCAGGGCTTCGGTGGGATCGATGGCGAATTCCAGATGCAGTACCGAACCGTCCCTGCTGCGCTCCACCTGATAGCCCGCGTCACGGAAGACGGTGACCATCACGGTGTTCTCGGCGAGTACCTCGGCGACGAAGGTTTCGATCTTGTTCTCGGCGGCCGCCCCGGCCAGGTGTTCGAGCAGGATCGAGCCGAGTCCGCGCCCCTGGTGTTCGTCGGCCACCACGAACGCGACCTCGGCGGCCCGTGGTCCGGAGCGGTCGGTCAGCAGTTCGTAGCGACCTACCGCGATGATCGCCTCCCCCAGCACCAGCAGCAGCCCGACCCGGTCGTGATGGTCGACATGGGTGGAGCGGTACAGATCCTTGGGCGAAATGCGCGGGTACGGACCGAAGTAGCGCAGATATCGGGTGCGGTCCGACAGTGCCGCGTGGAACTCCTGCAGCCGATCGGCGTCAGCGGGCGTGATCGGGCGCAACCGCACCACCCCACCATCGGAGGCCAGCACATCGGCGAACCAGTGCTGCGGCGGCGGTGGCGGCACCACGGGAGTGCTGGACGAATCCGGGATGGGCGAATCCGAGATGGGTGGGTTCTCAGTCACGGGGGTCCTCCGGATCCAGTCCGAGCAACCCGAAGGTGGCTCGGCGCGTAGCCAATACGGCCGTATCGATTGCGCGCTGCGCGCGGTCGATACGCGCGTCCCCAGTCTCCCCGGTGCCGCCGGGTCCATCCCACCGGCGGAACGAGATGTCACCACCGTCACCCATGGTGCGCGGCGGGTCGACGGTCGGGGCCGACGCCCGGATCAGTTCGATCCAGTCCTGCGGCACCGCGGTGTCCGGTGCGATGGTGCGATCCAGCGCGGTCGCCAGCAGATGCGTCCAGGCCCGCGGCACGACGCGCACCAGGCCGTAACCGCCGCCGCCGACGGCGAGCCAGCGGCCTTCGGCATACTCGTCGGCCAGATCGCGCATGGCGATGAAGGCAGCGCGCTGACCGTCCACGGTCAGCTCCATATCGGCGAGGGGGTCCTCCCGATGGGTGTCCACACCGCATTGGCTGACCACGATCTGCGGCCGGAACGCCGCGAGCGCGCCGGGCACGATCGCGTGGAAACCGCGCAGCCACTGGGCATCCCGGGTGCCCGGCAGCACTGCCAGATTGATCGCGGTGCCCTCGGCGGCACCGTGTCCGGTCTCCTCGGGCCACCCCGTATTCGGCCACAGGGTCGCCGGATGCTGGTGGATCGAGATCGTCAGCACCCGTGGGTCGGCGTAGAAGGCGCGCTGCACGCCATCGCCGTGGTGCACATCGACATCGATATAGGCGATGCGGTCGTAGCCGTGGTCGAGGAGCCAGGAAATGGCCACGGCCGCATCGTTGTAGATGCAGAATCCGGCGGCCGAATCCGGCATCGCGTGATGCATACCGCCGCCGATACTCACCGCGCGCCGGGTGCGGCCCTCGGCGATTTCGCGCGCGGCGGCCAGCGTGCCGCCGACGATCACCGAGGCCGCCTGATGCATCCGCGGGAATACTGGATTATCCGGCGAGCCGAGGCCATACGGTGGCGCCAGCGGCGCACCCGCTGGCTGCGTGGCATGTTCGACGGCCTCGATGTAGTCGGCGGTGTGAATGCGCAGCAGATCCGGCAGCTGTGCCTGCGCGGGCACCAACGGCTCGACACCGTCGAGTAATCCGAGACTTTCCGCCAGCGCCATGGTGAACTTCAGACGCGCGGGTTTCATGGGGTGTTCCGGCGTCCACGCGTAGTCGAGGAATCGGTCGGTCCAGACAACGGTCCCCGGTCGCGACTCGAGATCACCTTCGTCGAGCGGCGCGGAGCATTCGCCGCGCGGTGCAGTGGCCATGCTCGCAACGCTACGCGGGAAGCTATCCGCCCCGTTGGGCGTTCGTATGCAGTAGAAATACAAGCATGTGCGAACACGGCGACGAGCCGTGCGCCGACAGGATTCCCACAGCGCAGTCACCGGTGTAGCGCGAGACGACGCGGCACGCCGGCGTGTCGACGTGCGTGGGTAGAATTCGTGCCGACGAAGGGGTAACAGGTGAAGGATCTGGTCGACACCACGGAGATGTACCTCCGTACCATCTACGACCTCGAGGAAGAGGGTGTAGTGCCCCTGCGCGCGCGGATCGCCGAGCGCCTCGAGCAGAGTGGTCCGACGGTGAGCCAGACCGTCGCGCGGATGGAACGCGACGGTCTGCTGCTGGTCGCCGGTGACCGCCACCTCGAGCTGACCGAGAAGGGCCGCAGTATGGCGGTCGCGGTCATGCGCAAGCACCGCCTCGCCGAGCGGCTGCTCGTGGACATCATCGGGCTCGACTGGCAGAACGTGCACGCCGAGGCCTGCCGCTGGGAGCACGTGATGAGCGAGGACGTCGAACGACGGCTGGTCGAGGTGCTCAACCATCCGACCACCTCCCCCTACGGCAACCCGATTCCCGGCCTGGACGAGCTGGGCATCGCCCCGCCGAACGCCGCCGAGGAGACCCTGGTGCGGCTCTCGGATCTGCCGCACGGTCAGGTGCACGCGGTCGTGGTGCGCCGTCTCGCCGAGCACATCCAGACCGATCCCGAGGTCATCGGCCAGCTGCGGGAGGCGGGCGTGGTGCCCGACGCCCGGGTGACGGTCGAGACCAAGCCCGGCTCGGTGGTCATCACCGTCCCCGGCCACGAGGGTTTCGAACTCTCGGATGAAATGGCCCACGCCGTCCAGGTGAAGCTGGTCTGAGGCGTGAAACTTCTGGTTACGGGTGGCGCGGGCTATGTCGGTGGCGTCTGCGCGCAGGTTCTGCTCGAATCGGGGCACGAGGTCGTGGTGGTCGACGATCTGTCGACCGGCAATGCCGAGGGCGTGCCCACCGAGGCGCGCTTCGTCGAAGGTGATGTCGCGGTCGCCGCGCCCGCACTGCTCGAGGCCGAATCCTTCGACGGTGTCCTGCATTTCGCCGCGCAGTCGCTGGTCGGCGAGTCGGTGCAGCAGCCGGAGAAGTACTGGCACGGCAATGTGGTGAAGACCCTCGAGCTGTTGGAGGCGATGCGCCGCACCGACACCGCGAAGCTGGTGTTCTCCTCGACCGCGGCGGTCTACGGCGAACCGGAGCAGGTGCCGATCACCGAGGAGGCGCCGACCCGGCCGACCAACCCCTACGGCGCCTCGAAACTCGCCATCGACCACGCCATCACCTCCTACTCGATCGCGCACGGTCTGGCCGCGACCAGCCTGCGCTACTTCAATGTCGCGGGCGCCTACGGCGGCCTCGGCGAAAACCGTGTGGTGGAAACCCATCTCATTCCCCTGGTCCTGCAGGTCGCCCTCGGTCATCGCAAGGCGATCTCGGTCTTCGGCACCGATTGGCCGACACCGGATGGCACCGCGGTCCGCGATTACATCCATATCCGCGACCTCGCCGAGGCCCACCTGCTGGCCCTGGCCACCGCGGAAGCCGGCACACATCGCATCTTCAATCTCGGCAGCGGCACCGGATTCTCGGTGCGCGAAGTGATCTCGGCCTGCGAACGCGTCACCGGACTGCCGATCACCGCCCAGGACGCTCCCCGCCGCCCCGGCGATCCGGCCATCCTGATCGCCTCCAGCGACCGCGCCATCACCGATCTCGGCTGGCACCCCGAGCACAACGACCTCGACGAAATCGTCGCCGACGCCTGGGAGTTCCTCCGGGACCTGGGTCCTCTCGCACACAGCGCGAAGTAGGCCGCTCGGCCCCACTCACCCGGTGGTCGCGCGCCCACGCAACCACCGGGTGGCTGGCCTCGTGCGTCATCGGATAGCCGGGCCCAGGTCTATGCCGAGGTCGGCCGCGATACCGAGGCCGCAGTAGGCCAAGCGGCGCAGGGTGTCCGGGCGCATTCCAGTACGCAGGGAGATCTCGAGCAGGTTCGCCAGGGAGTGGACCGGGTCGGCGTCCAGGGCGGCTTGCAGGGCGATACCCGCGAGGGGACCGTCGCCGCGGATGTAGGCGCTGTAGCCGAGCAGGGTCGCGGCGTCGGCGCGATCGCTGCCCGACAGTGCCCGTACCAGCGCCACCCACAGATTTTCCGCGGCGGCGGCGTGGTCGCCGATCGCCAGGCCGAACAGGGCGTCACGGACGATCCGATCACGCAGCGCGGCGGCCACTTCCGCGTACTCCCGGGCGGTGAGACACGCCCCGGAGTCGGTATTGGCGATCTGCCACAGCAGGTGTTCCAGTGCCCGCCGGTGATAGCCGTTGGGATCGCCGCGCCGCACGGCCGCCGCATACCCCTCGTGCGCGATGGCGCGGGCGCTGTCGAGATGGGCCGCCACCTGCCGCACCAGCTCATCGTCGGTGGCGACCAGGTCGGTCAGTTCCGAACGAGCCGCGCGGATCGGTCGCCCCTCCAGCACATGCGCCACCGCGACCATCGAGGTAGCCGGATCCGGCAGCGTCCCATAATGATTCGCATCGGGCAGACTCCACCACCGCTGGTCCGCCTCGATGGCGCGTACCGCCCACGCACCCTCCAGATACACCTCCTGCGCCGCGAGCCGTCGCGCGAACGCGGCGATCAACGCGCCCAACGGCCCGGTACTCGCCGCGCCGTGTCGGTGGGTGCGCTGCGGTTCGCGCGCTCGGTCGTCGACGATCACCGCGAGCACCTCCGTCGCCCCCTCCGCGGCACAGATCTGCGTGACACATTCCGCACAGGCCGCCGCGAGACCCCGGCGACCGCCCTCGTGATCGAGATCGAATCGCACCACCGCATCAATGATCGGACTGCGGCCCGGATCCGACGCACCCCCCAACACGGCCACCACCAGCGACCGCTCCGGTACGAACCCGACCATCGCGGGGACCGCGACGATCAATTCGCCAGGATCATCGACATGCAGCGCCCCGGCCGGGCCACGATCGCCGAACATCGGTGGCGGTTCCGCACAGGTACCGGTCGCTCGCCCGAAACCCCTTGTGCACTCCGAGGATTCCTCATCGTCGACACCGGAGTCGAAGTCCGGCACCGAGTCGATGGACCGTGCGTGCGCGGATTTGCGCAGGTGCACGGCTGGGCTCGAGCACAATCCATCGCGGGCGGCTGGACCATCGCCAGGGTCTCCCACGGCGGGAACGGGATTCGTGAAAGTTGTCATGCACCGAGAGTGCGCTGCCACGAATCCGGGTCCGAGGCAGTGACCTGGGCTTATCCGGATATTATTTTGCCCTGTGGAAATCGGTTCCTCTGTGGACGATTCGGCCTGCGGAGGCGAAAACAGCGATACCCGTGTCGGTGCTACCTGCTAACCTCGCGCCGCGAGCTCCCGACGCCGATCGACGAAACTCGTACTCACCCTTTCTTCACCTTCCCCACCGCCGTCGTGAACAGCTCGTCCAACGCCGCTGTATCCGGTTTCGCATCGCTGAACGACATGTAGGTCACCGCGATTCGCACATCGCCGATCTGACCGGTCAGCGTCCGCATGGACTGCGTCAGCCCCGGCGTGCTGACCTGCGGCACCACCGTCCGGATCAACGCGAGGGTGTCGTCGGCGTCGATCGGCGGCGGCGCCTGCAGTTCGGTGGTCACCGTCGTCATCGCGCCCGCCCGGCTGACCCGCACCTGCTGACACCGCTGCAACTGCTCGCGCAATGCCGACAGCGGCTGCCCGGTCCTGGTCAACTCGACGGTCATCGTGGCCCGCGTCTGGTTGTCGGTGCCCACCGCGACGGCGGTCTGATTCGGGCCGAATTGCTGCGCGGGCGGGGCACATCCATCGGGTTGCACTGTCGAACCGCGCCCGACCCCGGTCAGATCCCCCGATGCCTGCGCGGCCGCCTCCGGGGGCAGCACCACCGCCTCGTACCGGACCGGGAACTGCGTGGGATCGGGCAATAGTGTCGAAAGCTGCGCCGCCACATGCTGGATCACCGAACTCGGCCCCGAGGCGACCGGATGCCCGGTCACCGTCGACGCGCATCCGGCGAGCAGCGCAACGCTCGCGGCGAGGGACATCCACCCCGATACCGCGAATCCGAGTGGCGCCCTGCGCGTCGAATTCGGCACAGTCACCGTTCCACTGTGCCAAACTCCCCGTGTCCGCCCGCGATGCCACGCCGATCCTTCCGAGCACCCCGCGAGCAGGCCCCAGCAGCCGCGGCCGGGACGGGAATGCGCGGGGCACCACCGATGTTGCCCTCTCTTATGGGTCGGTGTCGCCCGTGGTAACCGGTGTCGGTGTCATGGGGGACAATGGACAGTGGTTGACCGCCGCGAAATGCCCAACAGGCCTAGGACCTGTAAGTTCTCGGCACCAGGCGGCTCGCATCGGTGAACCGCGCAGGAAGGAGTACGCGATGGACCACGAGTCGCGAATGTACGAGTTGGAGTTCCCAGCTCCACAGCTGTCGTCCGACGATGGCTTGGGTCCGGTTCTGGTACACGGACTGGAGGGCTTCACCGATGCCGGACATGCGGTCCGGCTGGCCACCACGCACCTGCGCGAGAGTCTGGAGAGCGAGCTGGTCGCCTCGTTCGATGTCGACGAGCTGCTGGACTACCGGTCGCGTCGCCCGCTGATGACGTTCAAGACCGATCACTTCTCCGACTATGCCGAGCCCGAACTGAACCTCTGGGCGCTGCGCGATACATCGGGCACCCCGTTCCTGCTGCTTTCCGGGCTCGAACCGGATCTGCGGTGGGAGAAGTTCACCACCGCGGTGCGTCTGCTCGCCGAACAGCTCGGTGTGCGCCGCAGCATCGGCCTGAGCGCGATCCCGATGGCGATCCCGCACACCCGCCCGCTCGGCATCACCGCGCATTCCTCGGACCGCGATCTGATCGCCGACCATCAACGCTGGCCGGGCGAGCTACAGGTGCCGGGCAGCGCGTCCTCGCTGCTGGAGTACCGGATGGCCCAGCACGGCCACGAATCCGTCGGTTTTTCGGTGCATGTGCCGCATTACCTCGCGCAGACCGCCTATCCGGAGGCCGCGCAGACCCTGCTGGAGCACGTCGCCGACAACGCTGGCCTGGAAATCCCGCTGGCGGCGCTCGGTGAGGCCGCGGCACGGGTCCGCGAGCAGGTCAACGAGCACATCGCGGGAAACTCCGAGGTAGAGACGGTCGTGCACGCGCTGGAGCGCCAATACGACAGCTTCCTCAGCGCACAGGAACGCCAGTCCAGCCTGCTCGTCGGCGATGGTGAACTCCCGAGCGGCGACGAATTGGGCGCGGAGTTCGAGCGCTTCCTGGCCGAGCAGGGCGGCTACGACGGCGACGAGGGCGAACAGTCCAACTGACCCGATCACCCCGACCGGGCCGTAGACGGCTGCCCGTAGGGTGGTCGGAGTGGATCTGACCGAACTGCTCGAGATACCGGGAACCGACGCCGACGCGCTCTACGAATCCTTCGGGGCATGGGCGGCCGAGCAGGGCACCCCGCTGTATCCGGCGCAGGACGAGGCGCTGCTGGAGTTGGCGTCCGGATCCAATGTCATCCTGGCCACCCCGACCGGGTCCGGCAAATCGCTGGTCGCGGTCGGCGCGCACCTGTTCGCACTCACCCGCGGCCTGCGCACCTACTACACCGCACCGATCAAGGCCCTGGTCAGCGAGAAGTTCTTCGCCCTGTGCGATGTCTTCGGCGCGGACCGGGTCGGCATGGTGACCGGTGACGCGGCGGTGAATCCGGAGGCGCCGATCATCTGCGCCACCGCCGAGATCCTGGCGAATATGGCGCTGCGCGAGGGTGCGGCCGCCGATGTCGGGCAGGTCGTGATGGACGAATTCCACTTCTACGCCGATCCCGATCGCGGCTGGGCCTGGCAGGTGCCGCTGCTGGAACTCCCGCGCGCCCAATTTCTGCTCATGTCGGCCACTCTCGGCGAGGTCGACTTCTTCGCGGCCGATCTGCGCCGCCGCACCGGCAATCCGACCGAGATTGTCGCGGGCACCGAACGCCCTGTCCCGCTGAGCTTTTCCTACGCGCGCACCCCCATCACCGAAACGTTGGAAGATCTTGTCACCACCAACCAGTCACCGGTGTACGTCGTGCATTTCACCCAGGCCGCGGCCCTGGAACGCGCGCAGGCGCTGACCAGCGTCAATTTCGCGACCCGCGCCGAAAAGGATGCCATCGCAACGGCACTCGGCGATTTCCGGTTCTCCTCCGGCTTCGGCAAAACGCTGTCGCGGCTGATCCGCCACGGTATCGGCGTACACCACGCGGGCATGCTGCCCAAGTACCGCCGTCTGGTGGAGCGCCTGGCCCAGGACGGTCTGCTCAAGGTGGTGTGCGGCACCGACACCCTCGGCGTCGGTATCAACGTGCCCATCCGCACGGTGCTGCTCACCGGCCTGACCAAATACGACGGTGTGCGCACCCGCAGGCTCAAGGCGCGCGAATTCCATCAGATCGCGGGCCGCGCGGGCCGGGCGGGCTACGACACGATGGGCACCGTTGTCGTGCAGGCCCCCGACCACGAGGTCGAGAACACCCGGCTGCTGGCCAAGGCGGGCGACGACCCGAAGAAGCAACGCAAGGTAGTGCGCAGGAAACCGCCGGAGGGCTTCGTGTCCTGGAGCGAGGACACCTTCGACCGTCTGGTCGCCGCCGCCCCCGAACCGATGGTGTCGCGCTTCGCCGTAACCAACTCCATGCTGCTCAATGTGATCGCCCGCCCCGGCAATTGCTTCGACGCCATGCGCCACCTGCTCGAGGACAACCACGAGCCGCGTCCCGCCCAGCGCCGCCACATCCTGCGCGCCATCCGCCTGTATCGCGCCCTGCGTGACGCCGGTGTGGTGCAGCAGCTTCCGGAACCCGACGCACAGGGCCGCCGCGCCAGGCTCACCGTCGACCTGCAGCGCGATTTCGCCCTCGACCAACCCCTGTCCCCGTTCGCCCTGGCCGCACTGGAACTGCTCGACAAGGACACCCCCGGCTACACCCTCGACGTCATCTCCCTCATCGAATCGACGCTCGAGGATCCGCGCCAGCTGCTCATGGCCCAGCAGCACAAGGCCCGCGGCCAGGCGATCAGCGAGATGAAGGCCGACGGCATCGAATACGACGAACGCATGGAACTCCTGGAGGAGGTCACCTGGCCCAAACCCCTCGCCGAGCTGATCGAGCCCGCCTTCGAGACCTACCGGGCCGGGCACCCCTGGATGTCGGAGTTCGCCCCGTCCCCCAAATCGGTCGTCCGGGACATGATCGAACGCTCGATGACCTTCGCCGAGCTGATCTCGCACTACGAACTGGCCCGCTCCGAGGGCGTGGTGCTGCGCTACCTCGCCGACGCCTACCGCGCGCTGCGCCGCACCGTCCCGGAAGCCGCGCGCACCGAGGACCTCGACGATATGACCGAATGGCTCGGCGAACTTGTCCGCCAGGTGGATTCGAGTCTGCTCGACGAATGGGAGCAGCTCACCAATCCGGGCGCGGAGACCGATGCGGATCAGCTCGCCTTCGGCGCGGAGTCGGTGCGCCCGATCTCGGCCAATGAACGCGCCTTCAAGGTGATGGTCCGCAACGCCATGTTCCGCCGCGTCGAACTGGCCGCCCTGCGCCGCTGGGAGACCCTCGGCGAGCTGGGCCAAGGCCCGGACTGGGAGGCGGAGCTGAGGCCCTATTTCGACGAGTACGACAGCATCGGCACCGGGCCGGACGCCCGCGGTCCGCAACTGTTCCAGGTGGAACAACGTCCCGGTTTCTGGCATGTGCGTCAGGTGCTCGACGATCCCGCGGGCGATCGCGGCTGGGCACTGGCGGCGGTCGTCGATCTCGCCGAGTCCGATGCCGCGGGTGAGGTCGTATTCGACGAGGTCACGGTAGTCGCAGGGTGATCATGGTCAAGGTGTCGTCAACGAGTTAGTTAACCGGGGCTTCGCGCTGATACTCTCTCGCGCGGTGCCTGAACGACGGCCGCCCCCCAAACGACGGAGAGTTCCCTTAGATTGACCGGCTCAAACCTGCCCGAATCGCCCTATCTGGTCATCGACCCGGAGCGAGTGCGCGAAAACTATCGCGCACTCGCGGCAGCGGTACCCGAAGCGCGAATTCGCTTCGCGGTCAAGGCGAGCCCGGTCCCGGCGCTTATCCGCCTGCTCGATGAGGCGGGCGCGGAGTTCGACGTCGCCAGTGTCGGCGAGATCGAACTGTGCCTGCGCGCGGGCGTCGCCCCGGCCCGCATGTGCTACGGGAACCCGATCAAGAAGGCCGCCCATATCGCCACTTCCTATGCCGCGGGCGTGCGCCGCTATGCCTTCGACACCGAGGACGATCTGTTGCGCATCGTCGAGCACGCGCCCGGCTCGGAGGTCGAATGCCGGTTCCTGTCCGCGGCGCCGCAGTCGACGACGCCCTTCGGCACCAAGTTCGGCTGCTCGCCCGCCGAGGCGCTGCGCCTGCTGGTGCGCGCCCGCGATCTCGGGCTCGTCGTCGGGGGTCCGTACTTCCACGTCGGCTCCCAGCAGACCGACCCGCGGGCCTGGCGCATCGGTATCGAGCAGGCCGGACACATCGCTGCCGCGTTGACGGACAAAGACATTCCGGTTCGCTCGGTGAATATCGGTGGCGGCCTGCCCATTTCGTACGTCGAGGCGGCACCCGCACTCGACGAGATAGGGGCCGTGATCGCCGCGGCCACCGCCGAATTCCTGCCCGAGACCGCCGGACTCGTCGTCGAGCCCGGCCGCGCGCTCGTGGGATCGGCGGGCACCATTCACGCCGAGGTCATCGGCGTGCGCATCGCGCCGGACGGACGGCGCTGGGTGTATCTCGACATCGGCCGCTACAACGGTATGGCCGAGACGGAGAACGAGTACATCGCATACCGCTTCGTCACCGAACGTGACGGAGACCCCGTGGACGAGGCGGTGGTGGCCGGACCGACCTGCGATGGCGACGATGTACTGTATCAACGCACGAAGGTCCTTCTTCCGACCTCGTTGCGAGCCGGTGATCGCATCCAGATCCTCGATACCGGCGCCTATACCGCGAGCTATTCGTCGGTGTCCTTCAATGGTTTTCCGCCCTTGACCGTTCATGTCTCGGGCGCTGAGCGAGAGTGAGTTTGCCCATGACGGCGGAATTCACCGGCTGGCATGTGCTGGCCGAGTTCGGTGGTGTCGACGCAGATCTCTGCGACGATCTCGAACGACTCGAATCGGCGTTGCGCGAGTCTCTGATCGCGGCGGGCGTCACCATCTGCGATGTCGTACACAAGAAGTTCGATCCGCAGGGGGTGACCGTCCTCGCGCTGTTGTCGGAGTCCCACGCCTCGATTCACACTTATCCGGAGTCCGGCGACATCTTTGTCGACGTCTTCACCTGCGGAAGTATCGGCGCCGGCGCGTCGAAGGCCGTCGAGCTACTGCGAGATAAGTTGTCTCCCAAGGATGTTCGGATGCAGGTCATCCAGCGTGGGCACGGCTCCACGCGGATCGAGGAGCCGGTCGGCAACGGCCTGACCCGCATCTGGGATCTGCACGAGGTGCTCGTCGACACCCATACTCCGTTCCAGCACATGGTGATCGCGCGGACCGAACAGGGCATCAGCCTGTTCTCCGACGACGATCGCCAGTCCACGGAGTTCTCCCAGCTGACCTACCACGAGGCGATGATGGTCCCCGCCTTCGCGCTGGCCGCGAAGCTGGACAAGGTCCTCATCATCGGTTCCGGTGAGGGTGTGGCCAGTCAGATGTCGGTCGCCGCGGGCGCGACGCTGGTGGATCACGTCGATATCGACCAGCGCGAGGTCGAGTTGTGCGCCGAGCACCTGCCCTACGGCTACACCAGCGATGAGCTGGCCGCCGCGGTGCGCGGCGACGGCCCGATCAAGGTGCACTACGCCGACGGGTGGGACTTCCTGGCCGGTGCGGCCGAGGCGGGTACCCGCTACGACGTCATCGTGATCGATCTGCCCGATGAGCGGGTCGAGGACGCGCAGCACAACCGCCTCTACGAGTCGGAGTTCCTGTCGCGATGTCGGGCACTGCTCGCGCCCGGCGGCGTGCTGAGCGCGCAGGCCGGTTGCGCGACGATGTGGCGCAACGAGACGCTGAAGCGGTCCTGGAACCGCTTCCACGAGCAGTTCGCCACCGTGGTGCAGTACGGCAGCGATGAGCACGAGTGGACGTTCCTGTTCGGGTTGAACGAGCGGATCGATGATCCGGTACCCGCCATGACCGATCGACTGGCCACGCTGCCCTACCGCGCCGAGACCGTCGACGCGCGGGCGTTGGTGCGCGGCGCGATCGAACCGCACGCGCTGCGCGTGTAGCAATACCCTCGAATCGCACCGGTTCCCAACGGATTTCACCTTGGCCGGTGCGATTCGGCATTGATCAGATCCTTGCCCGCTCGATCGGCTCAGGTGTCATGCTCAGCGCGACTCGCGGAATCCTCAACGACTACGGTCGAAGCTTTCGATCGTGCCGAGCGGTCGGGGCTGCGTAGCGCGAGGCGAGCGATGTGGGTTGCCGCGGCTATGGCGTGAAGCGGATCTCGCTGTGTCGAGGGGGAGCTGTCGTCGCGTAGCGGACCTGCTGGTTGCCCGGTCGCATGCGCTGCCATCGGCTGAAGCGCTGTACGAGTACGGCGATGGACAGCGCACCGGTGAGTAGTGCCATCGGTTCGCCGAGGCATTTTCGTTTGCCGGTGCCGAAGGGGAGGCGGGTGGGGCCGAGAGCGATGAACAGTTGGTCGCCCCGACGCAGCGGGCGACCGGCCAGTTCGGTATCGGCCGCGACATTGCGGAAGATGAGCGGGAATGCCGGCCGCTGTGCCACGACATCCTCGAAAAACGTTGTGAGCAGCGGCAACCGAGCCAGATCGGCTGCGGCCGGTGCCCGGCTCCCCAGCGTCTGTTCGACTTCGGTCCGCAATTCGGCCAGTTCGATCGGATTGTCGGCGAGCCGCACACATGCCCACGCCTGGGCGCACGCCGTGCTGTCGAAACCCGCCATCAGATGGCTCATCACCTGATCGCGTATCCGCCGCACCGGCAGTTCCGGACGCACCTGCAATAGGTGGCCGAGCAGGTCACCGTCGCAGTCGGCCAATGCGCGCCGCCGGTCGATAATCGCATAGACCTCGGCGTCCATGGCCGCGATGGCCCGCCGATAGCCGGCGCCGCCGATCCGGAACCACCGCTTGCGCTGGCTGTCGAAGATCGGCTGGGCCAGTCGCACCAGGGTCGCGCAGTCGACGGCCTGGCCGAAAAGATGCTGTGCCAGCAGTTCCACATTGAGCAGTTCGAATTCTGTGAACACCTCGACGGCTCGGTCCGGGTGCCAACTGCCGATGCGGTCATCGAGTCGGCGGACACTCTCGTGCGCGAGCGGTGCCAGATCGGCCGCGGCGAACGCGGGGTTCGTGTGTTCGCGCAAGGTCCGCCATGTTTGCGGATCGTTGACCGCGAACAACCCCTCGTCGCCCGTCGCGTCGCGGATGATCCGGTAGATCGGGCCGCCCTTGTCGAATTGGCCCGCACCGGTACGCAGCACTCGGTCGATGAGGTCGCTATCGGTGATAAGCCAGCACCGTCCCGGCAACGGCACCCTGACCCGCATGATCCCGCCGTTGCGCCGCGCTCGCGCGATCAGTGCGGACGGGATGTCACGGTCGGCAATCGCCCGTCGCCATCTGCTGTCGGGTCGAACGTTTCCGGGCATAGCCATGCTCCTCGACCGGATGCATCGGATCTCAGGTTAACAGCGCGGCTCCAAAACTGGGGTTCATCGACGCCTCCCGATGGCACGACGAGCCAGAACCGACGCTCGACGGCATCCTGTCGCCCCATGAACAGCGGGCCGACCGGATGCGTAATGATGTTGTGTCGTGGTGGATTACACGATGGTCTTCGATCGGGTGCGGGGTTCGCTATTGGGTGGGGCGGTCGGTGACGCGCTGGGGTGGCCCATCGAATTCCTGCGGCTGAATCAGATTCGCCAACGGTATGGCATGGCGGGGGTGCGGGGGTATCTGCCACAGCATGACGCTGGTGCGCCGCAGCAGGTTACCGACGACACCCAGATGACGCTGTTCACTGCGGAGGGGCTGTTGCGGTGCACGCCGGGCGCCGACCCGGTGCCAGCGTTGCGAAAGGCGTATCTGCGCTGGTTGCGGACCCAGCGACAGGACGGGCCCGCAGTCGAGGTCGACGGTTGGCTGGCGGGTCTGCCGTTTTTGTATGCCGCGCGTGCGCCGGGCAATGCCTGCATGTCCGGGCTGAGCCAGCAGACGCGGGGATATCTCGCGCCACACCCGCTCGGCGAGGCCGGTCCGGTGAATGCTGGGTCGAAGGGATGCGGGACCGTCATGCGGTCGGCACCGTTCGGCCTCGCCGGTATGGGACCCGACCTCGCGTTCACCGCGGCGGCGCGGGGTGCGCAGCTGACTCACGGACATCCCACGGGATATCTGGCCGCGGGCGCGTTCGCGGCACTGGTCGATCGCGTGGTTAGCGGTGTCGAGCTGCCGGTTGCGGTGCGGCAGACCATTACTCAGCTCACGACGTTTCCGGCGAGCGCGGAGACGGCGGCGGCGTTGAACCTGGCGGTCGCGCTGGCCGAGCAGCCGGCCAGCGCCGAACAGGTCGAGCAGGTCGGTGCGGGGTGGGTCGCGGAGGAATGCCTGGCCATCGCCGTGTACTGCGCCCTGTACGCGGCTCGAACCGGCGATGTGCGCACGGCATTGCTGCTGTCGGTGAACCATTCCGGTGACTCCGATTCCACCGGTGCCGTCACCGGCAACCTGATCGGCGCCACCCACGGTTTCTCCGCGATGCCGAGGGATTGGATGTCCGAGGTCGAGGGTTGCGATGTGCTGATCCAAGTCGCCGATGACCTCGTCCTGAACTATTTCATCGGTGACCGGTCGATGCTGGGTGACCGATACCCCTTCGATTAGGGGACCGATGCGAAGCCGAAGCGCCCATTCTCGCCCCGATCCGGTGCGATCCTCGGGCAAGAATGGGCGCACAGGCCGAACTCTCGAACCT
Source organism: Nocardia sp. CA-119907 (assembly GCF_050955995.1). NCBI lineage: Bacteria > Bacillati > Actinomycetota > Actinomycetes > Mycobacteriales > Nocardiaceae > Nocardia > Nocardia sp. CA-119907. Next base: position 3,172,955 of record NZ_CP192091.1, on the reverse strand, counting down.
ATGACTGCTTGCGCCAGTCCTCGACATTCATACCGCCGACGCCCCAATCCGTCAGCGCGACCTCATCGATCACCACGAACGTAGTCGCCGGATCCTTTCCGAGCACATCACGCAGCAGATCGGTGACTCCCTTGATCAGCTGGGACTTCTGCTCCCGCGTGACACCCTCGTCGGTGACTTTGATATTGACGTAAGGCATTACGCGGCCCTTCCCGAGATGAACCCGCCGTCGACGGGGAAGATGTGACCGGTGGTGAACGCGGCGTCCGCGAGATACACCACCGCCGCGGTGGTTTCGCTCACCTCACCGATGCGGTTGAGCAAAGCCAGTCTGCCCGAGGAGGTTTCATCGCCACCACCGAACAGCGGTGTGCGAATGATGCCCGGGGCAACGGCATTCACACGGATCCCGTCCACGGCCAGTTCCGCCGCCAGACTCGTTGTCAGCGCGTGTACGCCGCCCTTGCTGACCAGCGCAGCGGACGCGGGCAGCCCCGCCAGCGCGTGATCGATCAGCACCGTCCCGATATTCACAATGCTGCCACCGGATTTCTGCGCTCGGAGCTGGCGGACGACGGCCTGCGTGGTGAAGTAGGTGCCCTTCAGGTTGCCGTTGAGATAGCTGTCGAGGTCCGCCTCGGTGACATCGACGAAGGGCTTGGCGCCGAAGATCCCCGCATTGTTCACCAGCACGTCCACCCGGCCGAAGCGCTCGACCGCGAGGCGGACCAGCTCGGTTCCCGTTGCGGGAGAACCGATATCGCCGACGAAGACGGCAGTCCGTTCCGGCGCGCCCAATGTGTCCGCCACCGCGGCGAGTTTGTCCGCATCTCGCCCATTGAGCACGACGTTGTCGCCGCGCTCCACGAAGGCCCTGGCGATATCGCGTCCGATCCCGCTGGAGGATCCGGTCACGATGACCGTCTGTGCGCTCACCATATTCTTCTCTCTTCCTAGTGATACTTCTCGATACGACCGGTCGTCTTGGAATAGGTGAGCGGGCGCCGGAAAGGGCCGACCCGCTCAGGCCAGGAAGTAGTCGTCCAGCAGTCGACGCAGACACTTGTGCAGCGGCTCGAGTGAACGCTCGATCTTCATTCTGATCACCGCGCCCTCCCACGACTCCAGCAGCAGGTCGGCCAGATCGGTCGCGTCGATATCGTCACGAATGGTGCCGAGTTCCTGTGCCCGACGCAGCGCCACCGCCACCCCGTCGCGCCAGGAATGCCAGGCACCGGCTAGAGATTCGCGCAGCACCTCACTGCCCTCCAACTCGCCGCCGAGATTCGCGATCAGGCACCCACCGGTGAACTCCGCCCGCACGAAGTCGTCCATGAGCCGCGCGAAGAATGCTCGCAACCCGACGATCGGATCCGCCGACGACCCGAGCGCCTCGGCCAGATTGCGCTGCACGCACAGCGAATGATGGTCGATGATCGCGCGACCGAAACTCTCCTTGCTGTCGAAGTAGTTGTAGAAGGACCCCTTCGGTACCCCGACCGCATCCAGCACCTGTTTGATGCCGGTCCCGTGATAGCCGTGCGTCAGGAATCCGGCGGCCCCCTCCTCCACCAGAAGCTGCCGGGTGTCGTCACTGCGTCGCGGTCGCGCCATGGGGTTAATATATGACCGGTCGTCTTGGAATGGCAAATCGGGAAATCAGAGCGTCCGCCGCCATTCAGCGCAGTGCAGCACGAACGAGCCGAGGTGCTCGGCCGCGAAGCGATCGGCATACCAATCATCCTGCGCGACAACCGAGGTCCACACATAGGTCCACACGACATCCGCGCCGAGCGCGACCCGTCGCAACTCGTATTCATCGTCCTCGAAGGCGTCGAGCACCGCCCACTCCCCCACATCGAGTCCGGACAGCACCACACCCCGCGCCAACCCACCCGCGGCGGGCACCAACCCCGGATACACCCGCCCCGGCAACGCCGCCACCCGCCATCCGGTCAGTTCCCCGGCGACCAACTCCGGGCACCGCCCGATCAACTCGACCAATACCTCGGGAAACCGCAGCGTTCCGTACACGAACAACCGATCGGCGTCCGTCATCGCGATCCGTCGCCCGGGCGCCGACCGCTCGCCCAGCACAAACGCGCCCGATTCGTCCACCGGATCCCTGGAACTGCCCACCAGCGGAGGGTACGCCGCAGGGCACGCGGACGGCGGCTACCGCGAATTCGCCACCCGCACGCGTACCGTGCCACCAGGACGCACTGCGAGAGGAAAGGCCCGCATGATCCGGCGCACGCTCGCGGCGGGGATCGCCGTCGCAACCATGATCGTCCTGGCAGGGTGCACGAACGCGGCCGACCGCCGCCCACAGGCGGATCGGCTACGCGCCGAACTCAGCACCATGCCGGGCGTCGAGAGCGTCACGGTCGACTATGCCGACGACCTCACCCAGGGCCCCCACCTGGACCTGACCATATCGATGCGCAAGGCTTCCGAGGCGCAGATCGCGGATGTGGTCGACTGCATCAATGCGATCAAGCGGCACGATTTCGACAACTTCCAGCAATCGGCCGACTTCACCGTCGGCGATCAACTGGAGCTGAAACTCGACACCGCATTGGATCCGGCGCGGATCGGTACTCGCACCCGCATGTTGCGGGAACTGGGCGCGAGTCTGCCCCGCGCCGCTATCACCTGGTCGACCTCCGCGATCGAGATCGAAAAGTCGCCGCCTACAACGGATTCCCTCGCAGCGGTGCGCACTGTCCTGGGCGGCGACGGTGCACGAGTCACCATCAGACCCGCGAACCGGGCCCCGGTGTGGACCGTCGATCTTCCGTTCAGCACCCAGCAGGAACACGACATCCAAGCCCTGCTCACCGGTCTCCCGGCCCCGGTTGCCTTCGTTCACGTCACCGACGGATATATCGCGAATCTTTCCGTCGGAGTGCACAGTCCGGACACTGCCTACCAGGACCTGACCGCCGTCATCGCCAGCACCCGGACCTCCGAACACCCGATGGACCTGCGTTGGAACTGGGGCAGCTACACGCCGGACAAGCTGTTCACCGGCAGCGTCAAGATCGCTGGATGCACTGAGCGCGACAGTGCCGCCGACACGCACCCGGAGAACTACCTCACCCCCGATGCCATCGCCCTCCAGCGCCGACTCCGCAGTGAATTCGAGACCTGCAACTAGCGCCCTACTCCACGAGATGCGCGTATTCGGAACGCAATTCGCGCTCGAGGATCTTGCCGCTCGGATTCTTGGGCAGCTCTTCGGCGAAGGCGATGTACTTGGGCACCTTGTAGCCGGCCAACCGGGTGGCGCAATGGCTGACCAGTTCCCCGGAGCTCAGGGTTGTTCCGTTGCGCGGCACGACGATCGCGGTCACGGCCTCGATCCAGTACGGGTGGGCCAGGCCGATAACGGCGGCTTCGGAGACGCCCGAGTGTGCGTAGAGCACCTCCTCGACCTCACGGCTGGCGACGTTCTCACCACCGGTTTTGATCATGTCCTTCTTGCGGTCCACCACCGAGAGGTATCCGTCGGTATCCATGACGCCGAGGTCCCCGCTGTGAAACCAGCCGTCGCGGAAGGCTTGCGCGGTCTTGTCCGGGTCGTTCCAGTAACCGAGCATGGCTTGCGGTGAGCGGTGCACGATCTCGCCCACCACACCCGGTGGGACCGCAACGCCTTCGTCGTCGACGATTCTGGTCTCGACATTGAGCGCCGCGCGACCGGCCGACCCCGGCCTGCTCAGCTGGTCTTGCGGACCGAGAACGGTTGCCAGCGGTGCCATTTCGGTCTGGCCGTAGAAGTTGGTCAGTCCGACCCCGGGCAGCCGTTGCGCGAGTTCGGTCAGCACCTCCACCGGCATAATGCTGGCCCCGTAGTAGCCCTTGCGCAGCGAGGACAGGTCGTAGGTATCGAATTCGGGGCTGCGCAGCAGCGAAACCCACACGGTCGGTGGACAGAACAGCTTGGTGACCCGCTCCTGCTCGATGGTGCGCAGGATGGTCACCGGATCCGGCGCACCGAGGATGATGCTGGTCGCGCCGAGATAGATATCCGGGGTCAGGAAGCAGTGCAGCTGCGCGCAGTGATACAGCGGCAGCGCGTGGATCTCGATGTCATCGGCGCTCATACCGCCGTCCACGATCGCGCTCACGTATTGCGCGATCAGGCTCCGGCTCGACAGCATCGCCCCCTTCGGCCGCGATTCGGTGCCCGAGGTGTACATCAGCTGCACGGGATCGTCATCGCCGATGGTGATATCGGGTTCGGAGGAGTCCGTATGGTCCTCCCACCCCGCGATGTCCTCTCAGCCATCGGGAGGTGGCGCACCGATCCACCCGCGCACCCGAATCACGCTCTCGCCCAACTGCTTCACGGCGACCAGCGCCTCGGCGGCCAACCCATCCTCCACGATCAGCCCGATGGCTCCGGAGTGCCGCAGGATATAGGCGATCTCATCGCCCTTGAGCATGAAGTTGATCGGCACCGACACCGCGCCCAATCGGGCCAGTGCGAAGTACACCAGTACGAACTCCCGCGAGTTACGCGCGTAGATCGCGATCCGATCCCCTTGCTCCACACCCCGTTCGGCCAACGCCTGCGCCACGCGATTCACCGCCGCGTCCAGCTCGGCATATGACTCACGCCGATCCCGCCAGACCAGCGCCGTCTTCTCCGGCACCCGAGCAGCACTGCGCCGCAACAACTCCCCCAGCCCCTGCCCCCGGGCACCCGCCATATCCATACGCCCAACCTCCTACCCAATCGCCGCCACCCGACCGCCCAGTCCCACTCACCAGGAACCACGCCACACCAACGATCAGCCGTCGTTCTCCGACACACCGCACCCGCCCAGAGAATCCACCGCAGACCCGACCGTACTGCTTCCCGGCGGGCGCGCTCCCCGAAAGGGCAAGGGGCAGAGCTGACCGGTCCGACCTCGGGGTCGGTATCGGCCCGGCCAGCCGCACCCGATCAGTACCGGCCGCCGGCCTGGAAGATCCCGTCACGGGCGAGCCATACCAGGGCCGGGGTGCCCATCTCGTCGAACCAGGCCGGGGGCTGCGTGGAGGTGAAGGCCGCAGCCATCGCCTCGAGCCAGGCCGCGAACGACGGGAAGTCGGGCACGGCGTCGGCCTGCTCTTCCCATGCACCGTCCGCGAGGTAGCGTGTCCGCGGCTCATCTTGATGGTGGTAGTAGACCGGGTACTCGCCGTCTCCGCCCGGCTGCGCGATATCGAAACACCACACCGCCTCGTAACCGGCTTCGGCGAACCCGACCAGGTGATTGGTCGACAGGTACCGCCCCGGCTCGCGACTGACCCCCTCGGGCATGTGCACCAGTTCGGCGTTCAACTCGACGAGCTCCCCCTCGTCCACGAGAACGAACTCGCGCTCGCGATCATCCTCCTCCCGATGGCAGCGCAGCCGATTGTGCTCCGCCAGCAGCGCCCGGTAGCTCGGCGGGACCGACCAGGCAACGGTACCGAAGTGCGGCACCAGGAGGGTTTCCCGCACCCGCACCGCGTCGGGCGAGGCGGGGCTGGACCCGTCGAGATCGAGCAGCCCCGCCGAGGCGGCCCGGCGCAGGTCCAGGAGGGCGTCGCGAGGTGTAGCCATTGTCTGACTCATGATGTCCTTGGGTGCTCTTTGCCGCGCGGTCACCGTGTGGACACGCCACCACTAACGGTGTTTCCGGCGGTTTCTCTCAGTAGGTTTGGGCGTTTGGCCAGCGGTCGGCGAAGGTGATCGCGAAGGCGTTGACCGCGGGCTTCCAGCATATGGTCCATCGTGCCCGCCCCCTGCCCGGTCGGGTCGAGTGATCGGGTGACGAGGTACACGAACACCACCCATGCGCCCCACCCTAAAAGCCCCCGAACCCCCGGGGCACATCCGGCGAGAATGCGCTGGTGCAGGTGTGCTCTCGTACCTGCGTGAGCGCATGGTGATCGCTTGTCCAAGGGGGCAGGTCAGTTTTATGGGGCACGGAAAGCGTCGATGTTGCGGGTGCACCAGTGTTCGAATGTGCGCGGGGGCCTGCCGAGGAGGTGATGGACGGTGTCGGTGCGGAAACCGACTGTGTCGGCGCGCATCAATTCGAATCCCTCGATGATCGCGGCGGCCAGTGCGGGTGGTGCACCGTCGGGGTAGCGGGAGTGCAAGGCTTCCCGCGGTGTGGCCGCCTCGTGGATTTCGATGGCGCGGCCGATCGTTCGGGCGATGGTCGCGACTTGCTCTGCGACAGTGTAGGTTTGCGCGCCGGTGATGGTATAGGTCATGCCTCGGTGGCCATCGTTGGTGAGTAGTTCGGCCGCAACGGCGGCGATATCGGCGGGATCGATCGGCGCATAGCGGCCCGGTCCGGTGGGATCGAGCACCGCACCGCCGGAGCGAATCGTCGGTGCCCATGCCAGCGCGTTCGTCATGAAGCCACCGGGGCGCAGCACGGTCACCGGAATGCCGGACTCGGCGACGATGCGCTCGCGGTCGCGATGCCAACGCCCCATGGCCGGGACGGGATCGCCCATCGCGTTGAAGGACGACAGTTGCACGATATGCCGGATCCCGGCGGCTCGCGCCGCGTTCACCGCACTCACGGTGTGCTCCGAGCCGATGCCCGGTACCAGTAGGAACAGTTTGTCGGCACCGTCGAAGGCCGCCGCCAGGGTGGCTGGATCGTCCAGGTCACCGACGATCAGCTCGCCCCGACCGATACAGGCGACACGAGCCGGATCACGAACGAGCACACGAAATTCCGCGCTCCTGGCATCGAGTTCGCCGACGAGTTCACGGCCGATATTTCCGGTGCCGCCGGTAACAACTATCATCAGATCTCCACATCGTTAGCCGTCTAACGAACAAAAACGTTAGACGGCTAACGATCAGGCGTCAATGTCCGGCGACCACGACAAGGAGGCCGACCGTGCCCGAATTCCTCGATCTGCACGGCCGCAGTTCGAAGGTGCTGCGTGCCCTCGCTGATCGCGAGATGCGCACGTACGGACTACATCTGGGCCAGAATCACGTATTGGCCCTGCTGTGGGAGCGCGACGGCCGCACCCCGGGCGAGGTCGCGGCGGCGCTGAACGTCACCACCCCCACCGTCGTCAAGATGGCCACCCGGATGAGCGCGGCAGACCTGCTCGAGCGCCGCCGCGACGACCACGACAACCGCCTCGTCCGCCTCTGGCTCACCGATAAGGGCCGCGCTCTGCAGCAGCCGGTCGAGGCGCAGCGACAATCCTTGGAGGACAAGGTAACCGCAGATCTCACCCCCACCGAACGACGCCATTTGATGAACGCCCTACGCAAAATCCACCACACGGCGACCGAACTGCTCGGCGACTCCACACCCTGATCCCAGTGTGCAGCGCGGGTCCAGTCGCGCGCCGGGCGACCCGCCCCTTCGGCCCGCGGCGACCATCGGCCGCCCAATGGGAGTAACCGACCTTCGAACGGCCGAGGCTCGTGCTGCGCGATTTCCCACACGGACAGGTGCCGATTCAGTTCGCCCCGGGCCGCTGCGATCGGATGATCTCCGCGAGCCGCGCGTAATCATCGGCGCGCGCCGTCGACGCGCGAAACGCCAGACCCAATGTGCGCCCCGGTGCGGGCGCGGCGAAGTGCGCGGTTTCCAATGTGCCGCGCGCGGTTTCGGCCTCGACCGCCATCTCCGGGATCAGCGTTACGCCGAGACCACCCGCGACGCACTGGACTACGGTCGCCAGCGAGGCGGCGCGGGTATCGCCGACCGCGGCCGGATGCGCGTCGGCGGAGCGGCAGAATTCCAGGGTCTGATCGCGCAGGCAGTGCCCCTCGTCGAGGAGCAGCAGCGGCAGCGCATCGAGGGTCGCCGCGGCGACATCGGTGCGACCGGCCAGCTCGTGGCCGCGCGGGGTGACCAGCACGAATTCCTCGGTGTACAACGGGATCTCGACCAGACCGGGCGCCTCGGTCGGCAGCGCGAGCAGTGCCACATCCAGCACCCCGGTACGCAGCCCCTCCAGCAGGCGGGCGGTTTGGTCCTCGATCACCTGAGGAAGCAAGGCGGGCAATACCTTGCGCAACTCGGGCAGCAGACTCGGCAGCACATAGGGAGCAACCGTCGGGATGATGCCCATCCGCAGGGTGCCGCCCAGACTGTCACCGGTCGCCGAGGCGACGAATCGATCGGCTGCCTCGAGGGTGGCCGTCGCCTGCGGCAGCAGCCGCATACCCGCGGCGGTGACGAGCACGCGACGGGTACTGCGCTCGATCAGCTGCAGGCCGAGCCCGTGTTCCAATGCGGCCAGTGCCTGCGATAACGTGGGCTGGCTCACACTGAGCCTGGCTGCCGCGGTGCCGAAATGGCGATATTCCGCAATCGCTACGAACGCACGCAGCTGCGACAGGGTCGGCTGATAAGTCTGATCAGTCACGCCTATCAGTGTAGTGCGACTGATCACGTTTACCTTTCATCAGCCTTTGGGCAAGATCACCCGTGAGCTTTTCGATCCACTCGCTCTAGCAACCCGACTGACGAGGAGACAAGCATGGCTTTGCTGACCATCGGCGACCAATTCCCGGCATACAACCTCACCGCGGTGATCGGCGGTGACCTGTCGAAGGTCGACGCTCAGCAGCCTGACGACTACTTCACCCAGATCACCTCCGACGACCACGCCGGCAAGTGGCGCATCGTCTTCTTCTGGCCCAAGGACTTCACCTTCGTGTGCCCGACCGAGATCGCCGCCTTCGGGAAGCTCAACGAGGAGTTCGAGGACCGCGACGCGCAGGTGCTCGGCGCCTCGGTCGACAACGAGTTCGTACACTTCCAGTGGCGCGCCCAGCACGAAGATCTCAAGACCCTCCCGTTCCCGATGCTGAGCGACCTCAAGCGTGAATTGGCCTCCGCCACCGGCGTTCTCAACGCCGACGGCGTCGCCGACCGCGCCACCTTCATCATCGACCCGAACAACGAGATCCAGTTCGTCTCGGTGACCGCGGGTTCGGTCGGCCGCAATGTCGACGAGGTGCTGCGCGTGCTCGACGCACTACAGTCCGACGAGCTGTGCGCCTGCAACTGGAAGAAGGGCGATCCGACCATCAACGCGGGCGAACTGCTCGCCGCGAGCGTCTGAGCACTATCCGAAACACCTGAAAACCACCGAATGAGAAGAGGATTCGCCGAATGAGCATTGAGACCCTGAAGAACTCCCTACCCGAGTACGCAAAGGACCTCAAGCTCAATCTATCGTCCATCGCACGCACCACCGTGCTGAACGACCAGCAACTGTGGGGCACCCTCCTGGCGTCGGCGGCCGCGACCCGGTCGGCGACGACGCTGCGTGAGATCGCCGAGGAGGCCGCGGACAATCTGTCGGCGGAGGCCTACAACGCCGCACTCGGCGCCGCCTCGATCATGGGCATGAACAATGTGTTCTACCGGGGCAAGGCGTTTCTCGAAGGCCGCTACGACGACCTGCGTGCCGGTCTGCGGATGAACATCATCGGCAACCCGGGCGTGGACAAGGCCGATTTCGAGCTGTGGTCGTTCGCGGTCTCCTCGATCAACGGCTGCGCCCACTGCCTGGAAGCACATGAGAAGACGCTGCGCGAGGCGGGCATCGCACGCGAGGTGATCTTCGAATCGCTGCGCGCGGCCGCGATCGTGGCCGGTGTCGGCCAGGCCGTGCAGTCCACGGAGACGCTGGCCGCCGCCGCGGTCTGATATCTCGTCACGCGAGCAGCGGCTCCGCCCGAAAGGGCGGAGCCGCTGCCGTTTCCGCGTCGACCGGTAGATGTCGGAGCGGCTCGTTAACCTGTCCGCGATACGCACCTCGTGAACAAGGGAGACGGGCCGATGGCTGTCCGCACGCCACCGACCGATGAGGACGTCTGGGTGGTACCCACCCCCTGGTGGCCGAAAACCGATCCATTTCGGGGACGCTGCCCCACGGCTGGTGTCGCCCTGAATATGACTGCGGCACAGTCGATCTCCGATAGTCTGGCGCGTTCCGTAGAGCGTATCCGCGCCATCCTGAGCCACTCGGGCTCACATCGGGTGCTCGCCCAGCGGGGCGCACAGTACTTGTCCCTGCCGGGCACTGATCCGCTCGGCGCGGCCGTCTGTGCCGCGATCGGCATGGACGCGAAGCTGTTTGATGCCGCCGACCTCGGCCGCTACTACGACAACCACGCGGATCTGGCCGACTATCTCGTCGCCACCCACGGCCTCGGATTCGCCGTCTCGACCGTGGCCGCGCTCACCGGCGTCTACGCGGAGTCGCAGTCGTCGAACATGTGGAGCGGACCCTCGGGTCCAGCCGCCTATCGGGTGACGGCTCGGCCCTGCGACCCGCCCGCCACCCTGGTCCGGCGGCTGCGCACGCTACTGGCCGCGTCCGGCGAGATGGACTATGCCGATGCCCTCGACCAGGCGCGGCAGTTGCGGCGCGGGACGCTATCGATCCGGCTGCTGACCTCCTACCTGTTCCCAACCGAACAGCACTGGGTAGCAACCGATCTCGCCGATCCGCAACTCACCGATAGTTTCGGCTCGACCTTCCTGCTCGCCTCGGTGACCGATCCGGCGCACGCGCACCGCATCATCGATCTGCTCAGCTGGCAATGGCACCAGCTGCGCGACAACAAGTCGCTGATCTACAGTCTCGCGGCCCATCTGGGCCCCGACGCGGTTCCCGTGCTCATCCGGCTCTATGAGCAAGGTCGAGGCAACAGCTCCGCGCCGGGCCTGGACGCCGTATCTCGCCTGCTCGCCCGTCTTCCCAGTGACACCGCGCTGGACTTCCTGGCCGAGCACGCGTGGCGCATCTCCACCGCGGCGACGCTGCTCGCGTCCACCAAACGGTTTCCGGTTCGTGCCATGCGCGTGCTCGCTGCACGGACCACACGTCACCAGAGCGTCGACGATTTCCGCCAGCACGTCCGACGCCATCCGGAACTCGCCGCCGCCATGCGCGAGGAACTGCCCGAATCCGCGCGACAGCTGGTCGTCGAATGCCTGCCCGGCGTGACGGTCGATACCACCCCGCTGAGGTGATACCGGCGATCGTGTGACCCGCCGTGGGATCGACCGCGCCGCAAGCAGACTCCCGCCATCACCCTCGAAACACCGACAGCCGCGCGGGTTTCGTGGCGCGATGGCCAGTGGGAGCACTGTCCGCATGGTGCGCTTGCGCGCATTCGCGAGCATTGCGACACTTCGACTCTCGCCGCCGCAACCGGTGCGATCTTCGAGCAGTGGACCACTGCGAGCGCCCGCCGGAAGGACACCTGGGTCTGGGAGGCATTGGCGGCCTTCGGAAATCACGACACCGTCGCCGAGTTGCTGCCGAAGAGCACCTGAGACACCGGTAAGGACAACGCGCTGGACGTCCTCGTCGCCATGGGCTCGGATATGCCCTGTCGGCACTGATCCAAGGGGACGATTGGAATATAACCGGCAAATCGGCACATCGAAGGCGTATTTGTCCCAGACGCACATCGGCCGATGAGGTCATGGGATCACTGGTGCAGAGCCGGTAGGCTCGCGATCATGGGCACACAAGGTGAACCGGAGGCCATGGGTACACGGGTCGAGGTCGTGCGCGTTTTCACGGACCCGGCCGGGCGGGGTGGTAACGAACTCGGCATCGCCCGGGCAAGCGATGTCGCCGAGGCGGACCACCAGGCGCTGGCGGCGAAGGCGGGCTTCAGCGAGACCGTCGTCGTCGAGGAGCCGGTCGATGAGATCGCCAAGGTACGGATCTACACCCCCGCGGTGGAGCTGCCCTTCGCCGGGCACCCGTCCGTGGGTACCGCGTGGTGGTTCGCCGAGCAGGGCCGCCCGGTGCGGATCCTGCAGGTGCCCGCGGGTCCGGTCGCCGTCGAAATCACCGACAGCCTCACCTGGATCAGGGCGCGCGGCGAATGGGCGCCGGAATTCACCTTCCACCAGCTCGACGACGTCGACACACTGACGCACCTGCGGCCCGACGACTTCGACGAGGGCAAGCACTACCTGTGGACCTGGACCGACGAGCACCGCGGCGCACTGCGCTCCCGGATGTTCGCCCCGTCCATGGGCATCTCCGAGGACGAAGCCACCGGCGCCGCCGCCGTAGCCCTCACCGCCCTACTCCGCCGCAGCCTCATCATCACCCAGGGCAAAGGCTCCCAACTCTTCACCGAATGGGACTCCGACGGCTGGGTCCGCCTAGGCGGCCGAGTCTCCCCCGACGCCACAATCACCCTATAACTCGAGAATGCGTTGGTGCAGGTGCGCTCTCGGCGTTGACTCTGCATGAGCGCATAGTGATCGCTTGTCCAACGCCGGGGTCAGGTGGAGATGGCGGCGATCAGCATGTAGGTGGTGCCCAGGTCCATGGCGAGGTGGGGGATCATCGCTGATGACAGTGTGCGGGTGATGAAGGAACCGGGCTGAGGCGAGTCGGTCGGCGGGCCGATCGGATGGCCGAGCCAGCGTTGGCGACGTCCGGTGCTCGCCGCGATGATCAGCGCGATCGCATCCGCGGCGAATAACGTGGCGAGCGCCAGGGCGGGAACCGGCACCGGCCCCCCGGCGTGACCGCGGGCACCGTGGCCGGACATCGCATACAGCATCGCGACCGCGACGACGAGGTGGTATCCCAGCGCGACCATTCGATCGCCGGGCACCAACCGAGTTGCACTGCGCCACTCCACGATTCGATCCACCAGCAGTGCCGCGAAGACGACGATCATGGCGATGAGCACCCCGCGCAACGCGACCGGATCCGCGCCCGCGGGGAAGACCAGCATCGCGAGCATGACCAGACACATGATCAGATGCGCGGCATCGGATTCGTGACATGCCGCCACACTCTGACCAGTCGAATGTGCTTGCGGCCGAAGAGAATCAGCCGCTCTTCCGACACCAACGAGCGGAACGGCGACCGTCCCGGGGTCACCACACTGCCCCGGCATCCGCCGCATCGCACGAGCCGGTGCCGTCAACCGGCCGAGCACCACCGCCGCCGCGAAGAGGAACGCCACAACCACCGACCACCGCAGGGCGGCATACTCGTGTGCGAACTCCACCACACCCATCACCTCCCGACACCGCGCTACTATCCATGCTCGCATCCGACACGCCCCTCGGCCGCCCTTTCCACAGCAACCCCTTCAGCCGCACCATTCGTCGGAGCCTGCATTCCCGCAGCGAGCACGTCATCGACCACGTTGCGTGCCACACCGAGTGCGGATCCCGACAAAAGGTGCGACTCATCGCCTCGCAACACTTCGCAGAGTTGGCCACCAGCGGGGCAGATCCCATCACCGAACACCGGTCCAGCTTCCCGGAATTGCATCGTATTCGAACGCTGTTGTCAGACCGGGATCGTCTGGCCCCCAAGCCATTCGGCTCGCGGCGGCTACTGCGCGACGCTCGGGCGGAGGCGGTCGGCGGCGGCTCGGGCGAAGCGGCCGGGTGAGATCCCGCGCCATTGTTTGAATGCGTTGGAGAAGCTGGGTGCGCCGGAATAGCCCATGCGGTAGGCGACATCCTCGACGGTGAGCCCGGTGGCCAGCAGTTCTTCGGCGAGCGTTCGGTAGGTCTCCACACATAGTCGCCGGTAGGAGGTGCCCTCATCGGCCAGGCGTCGCCGCATTGTGCGCAGGCTCATGTGCAGCTGCTCCGCCACGGCTTCCTGGGTGATGCGGCCGTTCATCCGATGTAGCAGCATCTCGCGCACCGATCCGGCAAGGCCCTGTTTCAAGCCGCGCCGTTGCAGCAGGTCGACGCATTGTTCCTCGAACAGCAGCGCGGTGAGCGGGCTGGCGTTGGGCATCGGCCGATCGATATCGGTGGCATCGAAGACCGCGAGCTGGAGCTCCGCGGATTCGATGCTGGGAATCTCGAACTGGTCCAATATCGGCCGCAGTCGAGGCAGGAGCCCACCGGCGACCTCGGCGCGCACCACCGGCGGCGGCACCCCGAACACCAGATACCAGTTGTACAGCAGCGCAGCCACATCCCGCTCGGCGAGGAACGCACGTACGTCCCCCGGCAGATCACGATCGTCGCCATAGAGCCAGATCTCGTCGTCGTGGTAGACGTGCCAGGCGCGCGCGAACGAGGTCAGCATGCTGAAGTAGCGCATCGCGACCTCGATGGCCGAACGCATCGTCGGACTGCTCAGCACCGCCATCCCGAGCACGCCGTGGGTGGTGACCCGCGTGCGCATGCCCGCCTCGAAGCCCACGCCCGGTTGGTCGTCGAGCAGGGTGACGATATTGCGGACGAGTTGGAGTTCTTGTGCCGCGGCGATCTCCGCGCCCGGCGTCTTCAACACCACCGGATCGATACCGGTACCGCACAGGATGTCCTCGCGTGTCAGATCGTGGTCATCGGCGACCTCGGCAAGGATCGCCGCATGTGCCACCGACCGCCGCCACTCCCATGAGGCCACCGATCCATCGTGATCGCATCTGGCCGATACTCGCAGGGTTTTGGCCGAACATCGGATATATCAATCGAATTCGACTCGAGCTGACCGGTATGCGCAATGTCATGACCCGATATCGCATGGCTACCGCGCCGCCGCGAATCTACCGTCGTGGCTATCGTCGAGCGAAGAGCAAGGTAGGCGAGCACAACATGCCCAGAAGAACCCTTGTCGGAACGCGCGTCGCGATTACGGGCGGCACCTACGGCATCGGCAAGGAGGCCGCGTTGGCCTTCCTCGCCGCGGGGGCCGATGTGGCGATCGGCGACGCGGATGCGGGCAAAGTGCGTGCTATCACCGCCCATTTCAACCGGATTCATGGCGCCGACACGGTCGGTCTGCCGCTGGAGGTCACCGACGACGTGCGGTTCGCCGAATTCCTGTCGACCGCCGAACGCAGACTGGGCGGTCTTGATGTGGTGGTGAATGCCGCCGATATCGAACCGACTGGTTCGTTTCTCATGGAGTCCTGGCAGGAATCCGACCGGCAGATCGACACCAACCTGCGCGCGGTGATCATCGGATCCCGGCTCGCCGGACTGCGTTTCGCCGAACAGGGGCACGGCCACATCGTCAATATCGGTTCGGCCATCGGCGTGACGGCCGCTCTGGGCGCCGCGGTGTACTGCGCGACCAAACACGCGGTGGTCGGGCTCGGTACCGCACTGCATCGCGGACTCGCCGAACAGGGCGTCCTGGTCAGCACCATCACGCCCGGTTACGCGCCCGATCCGGAGGCGGTCGCGGATGCCATCGTCGACTGTGTCGAGTATCGGCGCGGCGGACTGGTGGTGGTGCCGCCGACCGGGTGGTTCCGCACGGCGATGCCGGATCCGGCGCAGTTGCGGCATACGATGCGGCGCATGCTGGGCATCATGTGAGAGCGCTGGCTCAGGCCGACAGTTCCCGCAGTACACGCTTGAGCACCTTGCCGGTGGGGTTGCGCGGTAGTTCGTCGATGAACAACACATCACGCGGCACCTTGAACCGAGCCAGCCGCGTCTTGACGTGTTCGCGCACCTCATCGGCGGTGAGCGAATACCCCTCTCGCACAACGACTACCGCGCGCAGTCGCTGACCGTACCGGTCATCGGGCACGCCGAACGCGCTGACCTCCGCCACCGCCGGATGGGCCGCGAGGAGTTCCTCGACCTCGCCGGGAAAGACGTTCTCGCCACCGGAGACGATCATATCGTCATCCCGGCCGTCGATGAAAAGCCTTCCGGCACTGTCGAAATGGCCGACATCGCCGGTGGACATCAACCGCCCGATGCGGGGCTTGTCACCGCCGCCGGTATAGCCCTCGAACTGGTAGTTGTTGCCGACGAAGATCCGCCCGGTAGTGCCGGGCCCCACCTCGCGGTCATTGTCGTCGAAGATCTTCACGGTGGTGTTCGGCACCGGCGAGCCGACGCAGCCGGGCTCCACCGCCAGATCGGCGGGCGTGGCAATGGTCGCGTAGGCCACCTCGGTGGATCCGTACATGTTGTAGACCACGGGTCCGAAGGCTTCGGTCACTCGGCCGCACAGCTCGGCGCCCAACTGGGATCCGGCGACGAAGATGATCCGCAACCGCGAGAGATCGTGGCCGGCAAAGGCTTTCGGTCCCGCGTCGACGAGCCGCTGTAGCATGACCGGCACCACGATCATCGCTGTCGCGCCATGCCGGTCCAGACTGTCCAGCACCGCCTGCGCGTCGAAGCGGCGCCGGATGACCAGCGTCGATCCGAAGCCGACCGCGAGGATGGCATGCGCGAAACCGAGCGTATGGAACAGCGGTGCCGGGCATTCGGTGATTTCGCGCGCCCGGAACGGCACCTTGACGAGGATGGCACCCAGCGGCGACAGCGAGGTCGGCTCACTGCCGCGGGGCGCCCCCTTCGGGGTTCCGGTCGTCCCGCTGGTCAGCAGGACGACACGGGCGGCGGTACGTGGTTTGCGCGGCGGTGTGCGCGCGGCGCCCGCGATGAGATTGTCCAGGGTGTCCACGCCCGGCTTATCGGCCCAGGCGCGGTAGCGACCGCGCCGGGGCATGAAATCGCCCAGCATGCTGGCGTATTCGTCGTCGAAGACCAGCAGATCGGCGCCCTCGCGGGTCACCACCTCGCGCAGCTGCGGGCCCGCGAAGTCGGTGTTGAGCAGGATGATTCGGGCGCCGCACTTGGCCGCGGCGAAAACCGAATAGTGGAAGCCGCGATGGTTGCGCGCCAGGATCGCCACACCTTCGCCGTCGCGCAGACCTCGCGCGCGCCAGGCATTCGCGAGCGCGGTACTGCGCTCATCGAGTTCACGGAAGGTAACGCGGCCGAGTTCGTCGATAATGGCACTGCGATCGCGATAACGCAGGGCGGCAACGGTTGTCAGTCCACCGAGCAGTCCCGAGCGCAATACCGCCGCGCCCATTCTGGCGATCCGATCCGGTCGTTCGGGCGTCGCGAGTCCGGCACGCACAGTAAGTGCGGCGTAGTAGGTCTCATCGGCGGCCCGGCGCGCCGCGATGGTGGCCAGAGTCCCGAACTTGTTGGCAAACTTCATGATTCGATCCTTGCGTGGTCCGCGGCCGTCCGCACGTCGGCTGGCATCGATCCGCCGCGGCGGTCGGGCCGAACTTCGCTTGTGCTGTTGAGATTTCCGCCATCGGATGCAATCGACGGACAATCGGGTCGAAGCCCCTTAGCCGCAGCCGATTCGGGGACCATGCGATGGAAGTAGTGCAGCAGCAGTCGCGCGGTCCGTGGCATCAGCTGACCGCCGGTCGCGGCGAGGGCGCCCAAGGGCACGCCGACGTGGTCCGGTTGCCGCCGCAGCGCGTCGATCAGCAATGCCACCGCATCGTCCACAGCGAGCGGGGTGAACCCACCCCAGCCGGTCGGTCCGATCATGTCGGTATCGACCAGCGGCAGATGCACGGTGCCGAATCGGACTCCGTCACTGAGACATTCGACGGCGGCGACCCGCATGAACGCATCCAACGCCGCCTTGGACCCCACATACGCCGAGAACCGCGGCAGGTTGGCCTGCACCCCGATCGACGAACTCGCCAGCACGTAGCCGGAGCCGCGAGCTCGCATGCCCGGCAGCAGGCGCAGGGTGAGCCCGACCGCACCGAGGTAGTTCACCCGCATGGTGCGTTCGTAATCGTGGAGGCGGCGTTCGGAATTCGCCACCGACCGACGGATCGAGCGGCCCGCGTTATTGACCAGGATCTCCGGTGCGCCGAATTCGGCGAGCACCCGGTCGGCGACGGCATCAATGCCCTCCTCGGTGGACAGGTCCCCCGCGATCGCGTGCGCCACCCCGCCGCGCGCGCCGATCTCGCCCACCAGCACCCCGAGTTCGTCGGCGCGCCGTGCCACCACCAGGGTCGTCGCGCCCGCCGCGGCGACCGCCTCGGCCAGCGCCCGGCCGATCCCGCTGGACGCGCCGGTAATGAGCACAGGGCGTCCCGCGACCCGATCGGCCAGCGACGGCACCCAGGGCGCGGGCAGGCGGCGAGGTTTGATCAGCACGTTGTTCGCCTGCTGCGCGAACTTCTCGAACATCGACATCGTTGGCCACCTAAGGTGAGGGCGAGTGCCCTCACAGTAAAGCGTCCCGAAGGCCTTCGTCGAGTACCGACCCAGACAGCGGGGCCCCAGGGCGCGGTCCATGATGGACGAATGTCCAGCGATATCGACGAGCAGCTATCGAGCCGAACCGCCGACCTGCGGATCGTGGTCGACGATCTCTCCGGTCCGAAGGTGGCGGCGCTGCTCACCCAGCATCTGGCCGAGATGTACGACAACTCGCCCGCCGATAGCGTGCACGCCCTCGACCTGGATGCCCTGCGCGGCCCCGACATCACCTTCTGGAGTGCCTGGGAAGACAGCGAACTCGCGGGCTGTGGCGCGCTCAAACGGCTCGACGCCACTCATGGCGAGATCAAGTCGATGCGTACCGCCACCGATCGCACCGGTCGCGGCATCGCCGCCACCCTGCTGAACCACCTCATTGCCGAGGCCCGTGCACGCGGCTTCCACCGGCTCAGCCTGGAGACCGGAGCCTCCGACTACTTCGCCCCGGCGCAACGGCTCTACGCCAGGCACGGCTTCGAGGTCTGCCCACCATTCGCGGACTACATCGAGGACCCGCACAGCGTCTTCATGACGCGCACCCTCTGAGCACCGCGACAACGCTCGCCGCGTCGGCTGCTCGCAAAAGCACGACTCGATTCGGCCGCACACAACTCGAAGCGGCGCCACACGCTCAAAATCGCCCTACACGGCCCGATCCAGCCCCACACAACTCGAACCGCCACCACGCACTCGATACGACCCCACACGGCCCGATCCAGCCCCACACAACTCGAACGCCACCGCACGCTCAATGCGACCCCACACGACTCGATTCGGTCGCGCGCAGCCCGATTCGGCGCAGCCCGCGCCAGCGATCGCCGGTTCGCGTCAGGCGGCGTTGATGGCGGTGATCAGGGTTCGATTGCCTGCTGTTCGGGTCGTGATGATCTGGGTGAAGGTCTGCGGCTGCTCGCCCGGACGCTGTTGGGTGAGGCGGACCTCCCAGTGCGCCTCCCCCGCATCGCTGCCCGCGCGGGTGATCTGCACGCAGTACAGGGTGCCGATGGGGACCTGGTTGATGCCGCGCTGGATCTGGTCGGCGGCGGGCACATTCGCGTCATTGGCGACGACGCCGCGCGCCGCGAACCCGGAACGCTGCACGTAATAGGCCCGTTCGAAGGCGAGGATCGCCGAGGGGCCATCGCCGGTGCCACCCGGATCGGTACCGGAGATGACGTCGCCGGTGCGCCGCTGTTCACAGCCCGGGGTCGCCACCGCCGACGGTTGATCGCCGGGTGCGGTGGTCCCCGGCACGCGTCCGGCGGTCCCCGGCACGACGGCTGCCGAGGTGACCGCGGCGGGACGCTTCTGCTCACCAGAACCGCCGAAGACGAACATCAACACCGAAACCACCGCGAGCACCACACCGAGCACGATCAGCACCGCGACCACCCGATTGCCGCCACCTGCCGGTTGCGAATCGCGACGCCGCGGCGGATGCCGCAGCGCCGGACCGGGATTGCCGCCCGACCGATCGATGATCGTGGGCACGACTGCTTTGGTCTCCGCCGGCAGCGGCGATTCGGTCGCTACTGTGCGGGTCTGCCTCCGGCTCTGCTCCGCCTCCGGTGATGCTGCGGCGGGACGACGCGGTTCCAGCCATTCCTGCCAATCCCCGGCCGGCCGGGCCCGTAGCGGCCGCTCGGGTGGGTCGAGCGGATCGACCCGAGGGCCCCGTCGTTGGCCCGAACCGCGGCGTGCGCCCGGGCGCCGCCGTCGCTTCGAGGCGGGGTCGGCGGGCCGGATCATGGGCAGGCCGGTGTCGAACGGGTTGCCCTGGTTCTGGCTCGGGGAGCCGGAATCAGAGCTCGTCATCGTCGAATTCGCCGATCACCGCAGGCGGGACGGTCGCCATGACGGTCGGCACGGTGACGCCGAGTTGACCGTCGCGCGGGCGGCGGTCCTCATCCGATTGCGGGGACGGCGGCATCGCCAGACCACCGGTGGTGCCCGGCTGGTTCGCCGGTTCCGGCGCGGAGGGTCGCGATGGCGGCGCATCCCCGGCGGCCGGTGCCTGCGGCACCGGTGCCGGCGTCGGCGCGGGAGCCGGTTTCGTGGCGGTGGACCCATTGGGCGGGATCACCGAGCTGGTTCCGGCATTCGGCGCGGGCTTGGCCGACTGACCCGATCCGCCACCGAAGTCGATCACATTCGTGGGCTTGCTCGCG
Source organism: Nocardia sp. CA-119907 (assembly GCF_050955995.1). NCBI lineage: Bacteria > Bacillati > Actinomycetota > Actinomycetes > Mycobacteriales > Nocardiaceae > Nocardia > Nocardia sp. CA-119907. The sequence goes on along the minus strand of NZ_CP192091.1, from coordinate 3,152,728 downwards.
GAATCACCGGTGGCCGAGTTCGTGGTGCTGCCGGGATGGATGAGTTCCGGAATCGCCTTGTCGATCGCCTTATCCGCGGAGGTGGCCACGGTGTCCATGGCATGCGTACCGACTTCGGCGATCTTATCGATGAGGTGGGTGCCGATATTGACCCCGGCCTCGATGGCGGCGGTGCCGACCGAGACACCCGCGTTGATCAGGTACTGCTGCAGCTGGAGCTGGGCCGCCTGCACCGGGTCCAGTGGCGTTGTCGTCGTCACGCCCGCGGTCGTCGTGCCGTCGGTCGTACCGGGCACGACCGTCTGCTGCGTGGTGCCGACACCCTGCGGTGTGGTCACGGTGAGCGGTCCCATCGCGTCGAGCCGGGCGGTGTGGCCGTCCATTTCCGATCGCGCGGTGCTGACCGCGGTGACGGCGTCGCGCAGCGCCTGGGTCGCCCGCGCGATTACGGCATCGGTATCCGAGGACGCGCTCGCGGTGCTCATGATCTGCCGAGCGTCGCGGCGGAAGTCCGCGATGATCTGGTCCACCTTCTGCGCGGCACGGGCGCTGGTGGCATGGGCGTCACCGAGTACCGACAGGTATTCCGGTCCGCGGTCGGAGATATCGCCGATCTGGGTTTGGGTGGTGCGCAACGCCGGAACGGCATCGTCGGCGGCGCGCGAGGTCCAGGTCGACTCGAGGGCGTGCAGACCGTCGCGGTGCGGACCCTCGGTATCGGCGACCTGTGTGGAGGCGGCGGACAGCGCGTTGACCACGGAGTGGTCCGGTGTCGCGACGCCGCTGCCCAGCGAGGCGCGCAGCTGCAACAGCGGCTCCACCAGCGCGGCCACGATCGGCGGATCCACATTCGGGTCGACGGTGGTGACGGGGGTATCGGCGGCGTTGTTGGCGGGCCGCCGTCGGAGCAGTCGCCTCATGACAGCGTATCTCCTTGCCGGGCAAGGGCGCCCGCGGAATCCGCGTCGATGCCCTGCATATCCGCGCTGTAGTCGCGCAGCACATGCCCATAGGCGGCCACCAATTGTCCTGCGGTAGAGAGCGCTTGGACGTGTTCGTTCACCTTCTCGGTGAATCGGGCCACGAATGTGGCGCCGACCGGTCCGAGATCGGCGGCGAGCCGCTCCGGATTCACCGCGCCACCCGCCACAGCCGAGGCCGAGGCCAGCTGTTGCGACACCGTATTCGCGATCGCGGTGTAGGCGGCCATCGCCGCCGGGTCGAGCTTCAGCGCGTCCACTGTTCCCCCTTAATACGGAAACCAATCTGTCGCGTCACATTTCGACACTCCGAGCGTACTTGGGACCCGGACAATGCGCGCCCGATCCTGTGCTCGGATCGAGTCTATGCGGCTTCGGCTGGCGCTGATACGACACCAGTCCGTTATGACAGAGGCCGAGGTAGCGATCCGGAAACGATCACCTTCACCTCGCGGCGGTCATATGCTTGACGCTACGAAGTTGGTCCCATCATCACCCTGGCGATCCACGCCCAGGGTGCCCAAGGTGAGAGGGGTCAGTGGCGTGAAGAACAGCAAGCGTTTTCGCAACTGGTCGATCAGATCCGCAGTGCTCGTCGGTGCCGTGTCGGCCGGACTCCTGATGGCGGGCACCGCGCAAGCAGAACCATTGTGGCCGGGTGGCCCAGATATCGGCACACCGGCGATCATTCCGCCCATTCCGCCAGCTCCCGTTTACGCACCGTGTGCCGAGAACGCACGGATGTGTATGCGGCTGTCGACGAACGAAGCCTGGCTGATGGAAAACGGCAAGGTGACCTACGGTCCGACCCCGATCTCCCACGGTCGGCCCGGATACGAGACGCCGCCGGGGGTCTTCAAAGTCTCCTTCAAGAGGGAGGACTTCTGGAGCACCATGCACAACGCTCCGATGAAGTGGGCCGTCTTCTTCAACGGTGATATCGCCACCCATATCGGGCCCATCGAGGAACAGTCGCACGGCTGCATCCGGATGACCCCCGAGGGCGCCGAGGCGACCTACCACCACCTCAACCCCGGTGACATCGTCGAAGTCGTACCCTGACATCGTCACCGAGCAAGGCCCGAGCGCATTCCACCACCCGGGCTCTACACACCGGTCGGATCAGCGGCAAAGTCGTTGCGCGCCAACGCCAACCACCGCGTCGCATTGACGACACCTCATATCGCCGAACTCGGGCCCCGTTCCGGACCGGTCGCTGACCGGTTCGCGCGGCGCATGCCATCGGTCGTGGCATGGCCGTCATCGACGGGCCAGAGCACCGCTGGACCGAACCAGTGGCACAGCAGCAGGGCGAGCTCGACATCGAGGCGATCCTCGCCGATCGGGCGGCCGCGGCGGTCGACGGCGCGCTGGACACGATATTTCACCGAGTTGAAGTGCAGGTTCAGCTCGTCGGCGGCGGCCTTGTAGCTGGCGCCGTGATGTAGGAAGACGCGCAGGGTGTCGCGCAGTCGCGCATCGTTGTCGGAGTTGGTGGCCAGCGGCCCGAGCACATCGCGCACCCAGGCCCGAGCCTCGGGCAGATCGCCGCCCAGCAGCGCGGCCGCGGCCAGCCCGGGGTCGCCGGACGCCGTGAGGCGCTCGGTGCGTGGACCCGCGGCGATGGCGACGTTGTGGACGTTCTCGGCCTGCTGATGGGAGCGGCGGAAGCCCTCGACACCGGGCAGTGGCCTGCCGAGGGCGACACACGGAGCATCGTGGCGCCCGGCGACGAAGCGACGCACCAGGCCCTCGGCGGTCGGCGCGGTGTCGACGGTCAACGGAATCCAGCCCCAGCCGCTGACTCGATCGGCGGCGACGAACAACGCACTCCCCTGTGCCGGTAGCGATTCGGTGAGTTCGCGCAGGAAGCGCTCCAGCCGCACCAACTCGTTGCCCTTCACGTCGTCGGAGTACCACAGGATCAAGGCGAGGTGAATTCGCCTGAGCGGGTAGCGGATTGCCGCGGTAACCACGTCCAGATCCACGTCGCCGTTCTCGAGCAACTCGCGCACACGGACGGCGCGCACGCTGTTGCGGTGCTCCGACCACCGATCGCGCTCGACGTCGTACACCCCGACGACCTGCTGGGAAATCCAATCGATATAGTGGAAGGAGACCGTTGTCATCCGTTCGTAGACATCGAGGCTCAGTGCCGGTTCGAGGTCGGCGGCGCGGATCTCGTCCAGGATCACATCGAGCAGCGCCTGCTGACCGAGGCGGTATGCACGCACCAGCGCGTTGGAGGAGACATCGTGTTGGGCCAGGCGGCGCGCATACTCGAGCGCGGCGGTCGGCGGTTCGACGCGCTCGATCGGGATGTCGTAGCGCAACGCGTGGAAGACCGCATCGATATTTCCCTCGACACTGGCGCCCAGTAATTCGATGAGCTGCGAATTACCCCGAAGTTCGGAAATCTCGGCAGCCAGGGTCTCCTGAATCGACCGGGAAACCTCGCCCAGCCTGGCACGGAGCAGCCCTTCGATCCTCGCGGCGTTCTCTATGACGACTGCGTCGTCGAATCGGCGCCGGTCAGCCATAACCAACAGTAGATCGCTGCGCCGACCAGGGTGATCGATTTCCCGATGCGGTTGTCTTCCCGCGACAACACCGGCCGCGGACTTCGTATTTTCGCGACGGTGTCTTCCAGATGTCCGATTCCTACCGTTTGGTGTATCCCTTCGAACCCCCCAAGCCCAGGAATTGTCCATGAACCTTTCGGAACTCCCCGATCTACGCGCTACCCGCGAACCGCACGGACCGTGCATCGCCGACGATGAGGTCGAGTTGAACAACATCCAGTTTCGGCGGACCGTCCAGCGGGCCGCGGCGACCTTACGCAGCCAGGGCATCGGCGCCGGGGACGTGGTAGCCGTGATGCTGCCCAACACCGTGAGCCTGGTGGTGACCCTGTTCGCCGCGTGGCGTATCGGAGCGGCCGTCACCCCGCTCAGCCCGACGCTCGTCCCGTCCGAGGTCGCCTACCAGGTGGCGGACGCGGGGGCGAAGGTGCTGGTCACCGATCGGCAGATCGAACTGGCCACACCCGCGCTGTTACCGGTGCGTGAGCTGACCGCCGAACCACCGGCCATCGCCGATCCGGTCCAGCAGTCCGACGACGCGCTGGCTTTGCTCATTTACACCAGCGGCACCACCGGCCGCCCGAAGGGCGTCATGCTCGACCACGCCAACCTGAAGGCGATGTGCCGCATGGTGATCGACGCATTCGAGCTGACCGACGCCGACCGCAGCCTGCTCATCCTGCCGCTGTTCCACGTCAACGGCATTGTCGTCGGCACGCTGTCACCACTGCTGGCCGGTGGCCGGACCACCATCGCGGGCCGGTTCAGCCCGAAGACCTTCTTCGAGCGGATCGAACGCAGCGGCGCGACCTACTTCTCCGCCGTACCGACCATGTACACGATGCTGGCGGATCTGCCCGCGGATGTGCGACCGGATACCTCGGCCGTGCGATTCGCGGTATGCGGCGCGGCACCGGCCAGCATCGAGCTGCTGGACAAGTTCGAAAGCCGTTACGGCATACCGATTGTCGAGGGATACGGGCTGTCCGAGGGCTCGTGCGCGAGCACCGTCGATCCGATCGGCGGCCAGCGCAAGCCGGGCACCGTCGGGCTGCCGCTGCCCGGCCAGACCATCCGGATCGTCGACTCCAACGACCTCCCGGTGGCCGACGGTGAACCGGGCGAGGTGCAGGTGCACGGACCGAATGTCATGCGCGGCTATCTGAATCGCCCCGACGAAACCGCCAGGGCGCTCGCGGGCGGCTGGTTGCACACCGGCGATATCGGACGCATCGACGAGGACGGCTATCTCGTGCTGGTCGACCGCGCCAAGGACATGATCATTCGCGGCGGCGAGAACATCTATCCGAAAGAGATCGAGACGGTCATCTATCAACTGCCCGAAATCGCCGAGGCCGCGGTCGTCGGCCGGGCCGATGCGGTGTACGGCGAACAGCCGGTGCTGTTCGTCTCGCTGAATTCCGGCGCGCGGATCGATACCGAGAAGATCCATGAGCACGCGCGCGGCGCGCTGTCGAAATTCAAACTGCCCGTGGCGATCACGATTCTCGATGAGCTGCCGAAGAACGCCGTCGGCAAGATCGACAAATCCTCGTTGCGTAAATTGCCGCACCTCCAGGGTGCCTGAGAAACATTCGAAAATCAGGAGTTCACAATGAGTTTCACAAAGCCGGATCTCCCGGCCGTCGATCCGGAAACATTTCTACGCAAGCCGCTCATGGAGCGGATGCGCATTCTCGCCGTCAGCTGGGGCGAGCACGGATTCGGTTCGCCGCGAATGGTGCACACGATCTATATCCTGAAGCTGCTGCTGTGCTACGCGCTGGGCGGCATCGTCGTGGCGACCGTGACCTCGGATCTGCCCGCGTTCTGGCATGTTTCGCAGTGGTGGGACCAGCCGATCGTCTATCAGAAGGCGGTGCTGTGGACCGTGCTGCTCGAGGCGATCGGTGTCGCGGGCTCCTGAGGACCGCTCGCGGGCAAGGTGGAGCCGATGACCGGCGGCATCCTGTTCTGGGCCAGGCCGGGCACCATCCGGCTGCGGCCATGGCGCTGGGTGCCGTTCACCGGGGGTGATCGCCGCACCTGGTTCGACATCGTGCTCTATGTGGCGATGCTGGTGGCCGTGGCGGTTCCGTTGGTGCTGCCCGGCGTGCACAGTGACTCGCTGTCCGCTGCGGTCCCGGACAACACCTCGGGCCTGGTCGCCCCCGCGCTCATCGTGCCCGCGATCGTGCTGCTGGTGCTCAACGGCCTGCGTGACAAGACGGTATTCCTCGCCGCCCGCGGCGAGCAGTACCTGCCCGCGCTCGTCTTCTTCACCGTGCTGCCGTTCGTGAACATGATCATCGCGCTGAAGCTGCTGATCCTGGTCGTCTGGGTCGGTGCGGGCCTGTCGAAGTTCGGCAAGCATTTCTCCAACGTGGTCGGGCCGATGGTCAGCAACAGCCCCTCGGTGCCGTTCACCTGGGTCAAGCGGGCGCATTATCGCGACTTCCCGCGTGACCTGCGGCCGTCCCGGGTGGCGGATCTGATGGCGCACGTCGGCGGCACCTTCGTGGAGATCGTCGCACCGCTGGCATTGTTCTTCTCGACGAATATCTGGCTCACCGTGGCGGCGGCGGCCGCGATGGTGGTGTTCCACCTGTTCATCGTCTCGTCCTTCCCGCTGGCGGTGCCGCTGGAGTGGAATGTGCTGTTCGCCTACACCACGATCTTCCTGTTCCTCGGCTTCCCCAGCTGGGACGGTTACGGCATCACCGATATGTCCTCACCGTGGCTTACCGTGGTGATCGTGGCCGGGCTGGTGTTCTTCCCGATCCTGGGTAATTTCCGCCCCGACAAGGTGTCCTTCCTGCCCTCGATGCGGCAGTACGCGGGCAACTGGGCGTCGGCGGTGTGGGCGTTCGCGCCCGGCGCCGAGGCCAAACTGGATCGGGTGACCAGGACGGCGCGAAATCAGCTCGACCAGTTCATCGGGTTCGGCTACGAACCGCAATGGGCCGAGATCACCATGCAGAAGACCATCGCCTGGCGCACCATGCACAGTCAGGGCCGCGGCCTGTTCTCGGTGCTGCTGAAATCCCTGCCCGATATCGATACCCGGACGGTGCGCGAGGCGGAGTTCATCTGCAACTCGCTGATCGGGTTCAACTTCGGTGACGGCCACCTGCACAACGAGGATCTGATCCGGGCCGTGCAGACCGAGGCGCAATTCGACCCGGGTGAGCTGATCGTCGTCTGGGTCGAGTCGCAGGCGGTGGGCAGCAAGGTGCAGCACTACAAGGTGATCGACGCGGTGATCGGGGTGATCGAGCGCGGCACCTGGAAGGTCGCCGACGCGGTCGCCGAGCAGCCCTGGTTGCCCAACGGTCCGATCCAGACCGAGGTGAGCTGGTCACTGACCGAACCGAAACCCGCTGCCGCACCGGTCATCGTGGATGAGCACGGGCATGGAGCGCTGGCATGAGCACCGCGATCGTGGTCGGCGGCGGCCCTAACGGGCTCGCCGCCGCCGTCGCCCTCGCCGCGGCCGGAGTGCAGGTCACCGTGTTGGAGGCGGCGGAGGAGATCGGTGGCGGCACCCGCTCCAGCGAGGCGATCGTGCCCGGCCTGCTGCACGACCACTGCTCGGCCACCCATCCGATGGCCGTCGGCTCGCAATTCCTCAACAGTCTCGGCCTCGACCGGTACGGACTGCAGTGGCGCTTGCCCGAGATCGATTGCGTACATCCACTCGACGGCGGTTCGGCGGGGGTGCTGCATCGCTCGGTCGAGGAGACCGCGGCCGGGCTCGGCCGAGACGGCGCACGCTGGCGACTGGCATTCGATCGTCCGGTGGCCCGGTACGACGCGCTGGCGCAGGACATCATGGGTCCGCTGCTGCGGGTGCCACACCATCCTCTGACGCTGGCGCGGTTCGGCATTCCGACCGTGCTGCCCGCCTCGACGCTGGCACGGGCATTCCGGACCGCGGCGGCCAGGGCATTGTTCGGTGGCATTGCGGCACATACCTTTCGGCCGCTGCATCAGCCGCTGACCTCCGCGATCGGGCTCGGCATCATCACCGCCGGACACCGGCACGGGTGGGCCGTCGCGGCGGGTGGATCGCGATCGATCAGCCGCGCGCTCGCCGCGCTGCTGGCCGATCTAGGCGGCAAGATCGAGACCGGTACCCGCATCGACGCGATATCGCAGTTGCCGCATACGGACATCACGATGTTCGACCTCGCACCCGGCGCCGTCGCCGATATCCTCGGCGATCGGCTGCCGCGCCGAATCGCCAAGGCGTACCGCCGCTTTCGGCAGGGGCCCGGGGCCTTCAAGGTCGATTTCGCGGTCGAGGGCGGCGTGCCGTGGACCAATCCGGACGCGCGGCGCGCCGGAACGGTGCACCTCGGCGGCGACTTTGCCGAGATCGCCGCCGGTGAACGGGATATCCACGCGGGCCGGATGCCACAGCGACCGTTCGTCCTGGTCGGGCAGCAGTACCTGGCGGACCCGCAGCGCTCGGTCGGCAATGTCCATCCGCTGTGGACCTACGCCCATGTGCCGAACGGATATACCGGCGACGCGACCACGGCGATCATCGCCCAGATCGAGCGGTTCGCGCCCGGTTTCCGGGAGCGCATCGTCGGGCAGACCGTGCGTACGACAACGGAGATGGCGATCTACAACCCGAATTATGTCGGTGGCGACATCATGACCGGCGCCAAGGATATTCGTCAGTTGGTCTTCGGTCCGCGCACCACGCTGTCCCCGTACGACGTCGGCGTGCCGGGAATGTACATCTGCTCGGCGGCCACGCCACCCGGTCCCGGCGCACACGGCATGTGTGGCGCCAATGCCGTGCAATCGGCGCTGCGCTGGCTCACTGAACTCGGCTAGCAATCCCGTCGACAGAGAGCTGTATCACCTCGGGCCGACCGGCCACACAGCGATAGCTTCGCCACATATCCGCACGTCCTGTGTCCATATGCCAATGAATCCCCCGGTTCTCGTCTCCCCGAGACGATGATCCCGATCGAATTACAGACGACAGTAGTTGCAGCTAGCAACGGCGCGGCAGATAGAGATTCGACTACCCGGAAAGCATCGAGAATGACCACTTCCTACGTTCAAGAAATCCCCGGACTCGGCCGCGCTACCGGAAAACTCACCGGCCGCGTCGCCTTCGTGACCGGAGGCACCCGCGGTATCGGCGCCGCGATCGCCCGCAGCCTCGCTGGCCAAGGCGCCACAGTGGCCGTGGGCTACTGCAAGGACAGCGCCGACGATTTCGTGGCGAACCTCACCGAGCAGGCCCGGGCGCACGGCGCCACTGCTTCGGCCCATCAGGGCGATATCAGCTCCGCCGCCGACTGTCGCCGCACCATCGCCGAGGTGATCGAAACCCATGGACGACTCGACATTCTGGTCAATAACGCGGGTATCACCATGGACAAGACGGTGGCCGCGATGACCGAGGAGGATTGGCACACCGTGCTCGCGGTCAACCTGTCCGGTGCCTTCTTCCTCTCCCAGGCCGCGCTCGCGCACATGGTCGAACGGGGGACCGGACGCATTGTCAACGTATCCTCCGTGGTCGGTGAGACCGGCAATATCGGCCAGGCCAACTACGCCGCCGCCAAGTCGGGTCTGTTCGGGCTGACCAAGACCCTGGCCAAGGAGGCCGCCAGCCAGCTCGACACATCCGGCCTGCGCACCGACTACGGCATCGGCATCACGGTCAACGCCGTGACGCCCGGCCTGATCGCCACCGAGATGACCGACCGCATTCCGGAGCGGGTGATGAGCAAGCTCACCTCCCAGATCCCGGTGCGACGGGCCGGTCGCCCCGAGGAAGTCGCCAGGGTCGTGCACTTCCTGGCCGCCGACGCCTCCACCTACATCACCGGACAGGTATGGAGCGTCAACGGCGGCATGGATATGTGATCCCGGCACCGTCGAACTATCCACCCGAGAGGAGTCATCGTGACGAATACCGTTGATACCGAACGCAATTACCCGCCCACCACCGCCCGCGGCGCGGACGAGCTCGCCGCTCCGCTCGATCTGCTGCTGCTCGGCCCGGCCTTCGGCCTGCTCCGCCGCATGACGCCGAACACCTCCTGGGCGCATATGGCCGCCGATCTGGTCCGCAAGCCGGGCACCGTCGCCGAGCGCGGCCGATCACTGGTCAAGGAGCTCGGCCTTATCGCCCGCGGCAAGGCCGCCCGGGAGCCGGCCAAGTACGACAAGCGCTTCGCCGACCCGGCATGGCAACAGAATCCGCTGCTGCACCGCATCGTGCAGGCCTACCTGGCCGCATCCGAGACCGCCGAGGCGCTCTACCGAGACGCCGATCTGGACTGGCGCGACGCCGAGCGGATGAAATTCGTCTTCGACAATGTGATCGAGAGCGCTTCGCCGAGCAACAACCCGCTGCTCAGCCCACTGGGATGGAAGGCGCTCATCGATACCGGCGGACTGAGCGCGGTCCGCGGCCTGCGCCGATTCCTGCGCGATATCGCGACGCAGCCGCGAGTTCCCGCGATGGTCGAGCCGGATGCCTTCGCGGTCGGCGAGACGATCGCGACCACACCGGGCGCGGTCGTGCTGAAAACACGGATGTTCGAGTTGATCCAGTACACCCCGCAGACACCGACCGTGCGCACGGTTCCGCTGCTGATGGTGCCACCGGTGATCAACAAGTTCTATGTCATGGATATCGCACCCGGCCGCAGCATGATCGAGTATTTCCTGCGGCAGGGCCAGCGGGTCTTCGCGATCTCGTGGCGCAATCCGCATGCCCGGCACCGGGATTGGGGATTCGACAGCTACGGCGCCGCCATCGTCGAGGCACTCGACGCGGTGCGGCGGATCGCGGGCACCGAGCGCGCGCATCTGATGGCGAGCTGTTCCGGCGGCATTCTCGCAGCCATGGTCGCCGCGCATCTCACCGATATCGGCGAGGACGATCGGCTGGCGAGCCTGACGCTCGCGGTGACCGTACTCGATCAGTCCAAGGCCGGTTTCGCCTCGGCGGCGCTCGGGGAGAAGGAGGCGCATACGGCGATCAGGATGTCCGAGCGCAGGGGCTATCTCGACGGGCGCGCGTTGGCCGAGGTGTTCGCGTGGCTGCGGCCGACCGATCTGATCTGGCGGTATTGGGTCAACAATTACGTCCAGGGGCGCGCGCCCGCGGCGTTCGACGTGTTGTTCTGGAATGCGGATACCACGCGCATGACCGCGGCCCTGCATCGCGATATGGTGCTGCTCGGGCTGCACAACTCGCTGACCGAACCGGGTGCGGTGAGCATGCTGGACTCGCCGGTGGATCTGTCGAAGGTGACCGTCGATTCGTACGTGATCGGCGGCATCGCCGACCACATCAGCCCATGGCAGGCCACCTATCGCAGCGCACGTCTGCTGGGCAGCGCACAGCAGCGGTATGTGCTCTCGACCAGCGGGCATATTGCGGCGCTGGTCAATCCGCCCGGAAATCCCAAGGCGTCCTACCGATTCGGGCCCGCCGACACCGAGAGCCCCGACGAATGGCTGGAAACGGCAGAGCAGGCCGCCGATTCCTGGTGGCCCGACTACGTCGCCTGGCTCGCCGAGCGCGGCGGACCCGAAAGGCCCGCGCCGCAACAGCTCGGCGCCGAGGGCCTGCCACCCGTGGGGCCGGCGCCGGGCACCTATGTCCACGAACACTGAGGCCGCGCGGGTATGCCGATGATCGCCGCTGGGGACCACATCGTCACCGTATTCGGCCAACGGATTCGGGTGCGTATCCGGCCGGGACGGGGCGTCCCGCTGGTGCTGTGCAACGGCATCGGCGCCGGGCTCGAGGTGCTCGCGCCGATTGTCGACGAGCTCGACCGTGAGATCCCGATCGTGAGTTTCGATGTGCCCGGCACCGGCGAGTCACCGCATTCCCCACTCCCCTACGGGTTTCCGTATCTGGCCTGGCTGCTCGGCCGTGTCCTGGACAAGCTGGGCATCGACCGCGCCGATCTGCTCGGCCTGTCGTGGGGCGGTGCCGTGGCACAGCAATTCGCCTTTCAGAACCCGCGCCGATGTCGCAGGCTGGTGCTGGTGTCGACCGCGACCGGCATACTGATGGTGCCCGCCCACCCGCGGGTGCTGGTCACGATGGCCACACCGCGCCGGTTCCGAGATCCGGAGTACGCCGCCGATATCGCCGCGGCCATCTACGGCGGCACCGCACGCACCGATCCCGAGCGCGTCGCCGAACTGTTCCAGCGTCAGGTCCACGCGGGATCCTGGCGCGGCTACCTGTTCCAACTCCTCGCGGGTTCGGTGTGGACCAGTTTGCCCGCGCTGTGGGCCATCCGGCAGCCCACGCTCATCATCGCGGGCACCGACGACCCGATCATCCCGGTCGTCAACGCCCGCATCATGCACCGAATGCTGCCGCATTCGACCCTGCACCTACATCCGGGCGGACATGTCGACGTCGTCACCGACGCGGCCACATTCGGTCCGGTGATCAGCGGATTCCTCCGGTCCCACCCCGCGCGCCCGCGTCCGATTCGAGCGCCCACGGCTGGGGACCGGTACCGCATTGACGACGTGTGCCGGGCACCGCGAATATGAACTATGGGCAACGAAAACCTGCACAACAGGCGACACACCCGACGTCCTGGGATGCCGATCGCCTGATACGAGCAGCTGGTGCGCGACGAATCCGATGTAGAACAGGCACGTGTGTTCTACGACCTCCTCATCGCCGAGGCCGAATCACTCACCGCCGCAATCGAGGCCACACTGACCAGACGCGGCAGCCCGAGGGCGACAACCGAATCCCGACTACACATCCGGGAACTGCGCGAAGTGCGCCGATGCCTGGACCAGCTCAGGGCCCGCTTCCCCGAGGTCGCCCGATCGAAGCGTTGACCGGGCATCGATCGCCCGGTCAACGCTTCATCTTTCGGCTGGCACCGCCTCAGCGTTCGGAAACCAGCTCCGGCTCCGGATCGTGAGCCGCGTCCTGCGCCATCACGGCCTCGCCGCGGGCAACCATGCCGGCCTCATCGGAGAGTGTCATCTGCGGGATGAACAGTGCGAGCACGAAGGCGATCGCCGCGCCCGGAATCAGGTACCAGAAGCCGGGGACCAAGGCGTCCACGTACGCGCCGACGATGGCATCGTGCAGCACGTCGGGCAGGTGTTTGACGACCGACGGGACCAGGCCGCCCGGATCCAGCCTTGCCGCAGCGGCTTCGGGGCCGTGGGAGATGAAGACGTCGGTGAGACCTTCGGTCAATCGGTCGGTGAAGATCGAACCGAAGATGGCTACGCCGAGTGCACCGCCCATTTCGCGGAAGTAGTTATTGGCGCTGGTCGCGGTGCCGATCTGGTTGGGGGTTACCGCATTCTGCACGACCAGCACGATGATCTGCATGATCAGGCCGAGGCCAGCGCCCATGACGAACAGCATCGCGGAGACGACCCACATCGGGGTGTCGGCGTCCAGGCGGGTCAACCACAGCATGTCCACGATGATCAGCGCCGCGCCGAGGGGCGGATACGCCTTGTAGCGGCCGGTTTTGGTGACCATGGTCATCGAGGCCATCAGCGCGATCATCAGACCGACCATCATCGGGATCAGCAGCAGACCCGAGACCGAAGCCGAAGCGCCCGTTGCCATTTGCAGATACGTCGGGATGAACGCCAGGGCGGCGAACATCACCAGGCCGACCAGGAAGCCGATCGCGGAGGTCAGCACGAAGGTGCGGTTGCGGAACAACCACAGCGGCAGCATCGGCTCCTCGGCGCGCGCCTCCACGAGTACGAAGGCCGCGACCACGGCGATGAACGCGGCGATCATCGTGACCATAACCGTTGAGCCCCACGCGTATTGCTTGCCACCCCAGTCGGTGATCAGGATCAGCAGTGTGGTCGCAGCCGACATCAAGACGACACCGAGATAGTCGGGCCGGGTCTTGGGCCGGTGGCTGGGAATGCTCAGGTAGCGGAACGCGATGAACAGCGCGGCGATACCGATGGGCACATTGATCCAGAAGCACCAGCGCCAGCCGAGATGATCGGCGAAGAAGCCGCCCAGCAGCGGACCGGCGACCGATGTGATGCCGAAGACGGCGCCCATCGGGGCCATATATTTGCCACGGTCCTTGGCGGGCACCACATCGGCGATGATGGCCTGCGCCAGGATCATCAGACCACCACCGCCGACACCCTGCAGGCCACGGAAGGTGATGAACTCCCAGAAACTCGTCGACGCCGCGGCGCCGATGGAGGCGACCGTGAAGACGGTGATGGCGAACAGGAACGGCCAGCGACGGCCGAACAGGTCACCGAATTTGCCGTAGATCGGCATCATGATGGTCGTCGCGAGCAGGTAGGACGTCGCAGTCCATGCCATATGGGAGATGCCGCCGAGGTCGCCGACAATGGTCGGCATGGCGGTGCCGACGATCGTCTGGTCCAGGCTGGCCAGGAACATCCCCGCGATCAACGCTCCGAAGATGAGCCAGATACGCTTCTGCGTCAACACAATTGGCATGGGCGGCGATTCAGCCGACCCACCCGTCTCCCGGCCACCCCTCACGGAATCGCTGCGCGATGCCGCACCGTTCATTGCTTACCTCTCCTCTTCCTGCCGCCCGGCGCTTCGAACAGCCGCGCGGCCATCGCACCGTGTTCACATACCGCCGCTGCCAGCGATACGGTCGGATCGTTTGCCGAGGACATGGCCGCCCTCGTGGTGATGGTCGTCATGAATCCCGCTGCCAGACCGGCGAATTCGGGCGATACGTCGGTGCCGAGCCGTTCCGAGAGGAGTTCACCGATGACGCTCTCCAGTCGAGCACCCGACGCGACGAAGGCCGCGAGCACCCGCGGCTCGGTCTTGATGAGCGCGGTTACCAGCGAGATACCCTCGCGCACAACGGTTTCGGATTCGAATCCGTGGGCGAACAACCAGGTGAGATCGTCCATCAGCACACCGCTCGGTCCGCCGGCGATGAACTCCGCACGCAGCTCCGGTGTGCCGATCTCGTCGACCGGCCCGACGACCGCGTCCATTTTCGTCTCGTAGTAGTTGAAGAACGTGCGCGGGGAAACCCCGACCGCTCTGGCGATGTCCTCGACGGTCGTGGCGTCGAGTCCCTGTTCGACCGCCAGCCGACGCGCGGCCAGACAGAGGTCGAGCAGGGTCTGGCGCTTCTTCTGCTCCCGCAACCCGATCGGCCGCTCGTCGCGATTCGCCTTGGACATGTCCGCCAAAGTAGCACAAACTGCAATTTTTCAGAAACTGCAAGTTCAGGTGGTCTCACGCCGGAGACCGTCCGCGATGGCACCTGAGCTCGGACGATCGCCACGCGGGGCCGATCGCGCGCACTCGTGCCATCCGGAAACAACTGAAAGGACGATCGGTCACACAGAGGTCATCCCATGAATCAATTGACGCTCGAATCTCCTTGCGACGTAGGAGAATTGACGCACATCTCGAATCGAATTAACTCCGATATAACTCAACTTTCATCGACTCGAGATGCGATTTTCGCTACTGTTGACCTTGCCTACAGCGAGGTGGGATTTCGAGAACCTCACATCGGTCGGGGGGATTACGCCCGTAGGAGAACTCCAAGTGAAGTATCCAGTGTGCGCTCGTGTGTTAGGTCCATTGACGCTTGCTCTCAATAATCACAACGCGACGCCAACCGCACAAAAGCAACGCCAACTACTCGCATTACTTCTGGTCCGGCACGATACCGTCGTTCCGGTCACCACTTTGGTCGAAGAGCTGTGGAACGACGATCCGCCGCGCAGCGCCGTCACCGTCGTACAGACCTACGTGCTCGGAATTCGCAAGAAGATGGCCGAACAACTCGGCATCGGACAGGCCGAAGTGGCCGAACGCTTTCTGCGCACCCGCAGCAAGGGCTATTCGTTCGACGTCAAGGACTGCCTGTTCGATTTGCGCGACTACCAGACCATGTCCGAGGCCGCCCGCTGTGCCGCCAAGACCGGCGACGACTACCGCGCGGTCGACCTTTTCACCGCCGCGGAGGCGCTGTGGAGCGGTCCGGCGCTGGTCGATGTGGAGGGCGGTGTGCCACTCGCCGCGGAGATCTCGCATCTGGATCATCTGCGGCTGACCAACGTCGAGCTGCGCGTCGAGGCCGAGCTGCGGCTCGGCAGATATCGCGAGACCTGCCCCGACCTGGCCCGACTCACCATGCAGCACCCACTGCACGAGCGGCTGCAGGCGTATTACATGTTCGCGCTGTGCCGTTCGGGCCAGCGCGCCCGCGCGCTGGCCTCCTACCAGCAGTTCAGCAGGTCGATGCAGCGTGAGCTCGGCCTCGACCCGTGCCAGAAGCTGCAGAAATTGCATCAGGACATCCTCGCCGCCTCCGACGTGTCGGTGAGCGCCATGCTCAACAGCCGCCACGCCGGATATCTCATCGGCTGGTACTCCCCCGAATTCCGCTCGGCGCGAGCAAAACCCGCCTAACCCTCGCGTAACAACTCGTCCACCAGCGCGGTCGAATGCGTCGCCGACCGCATGGCCGGATGGTCGAGCACCGCGCACAGAAAATCCCGGGTCGTCTGCACCCGCGCGCCCGAAATCCGGAATTCGGCCAGCGCCCGCCGCATGCGCGCGAGCGCCCGGTCCCGGTCCGGCGCCCAGACGATGAGTTTCGCCAGCAGCGAGTCATAATGCGGCGGAATCGAATAGCCGGCGTGCACATGCGTGTCCACGCGCACGAACGGACCGCCCGGCGGTGTGAATTCCGCCACAATTCCGGGCGCCGGTGCGAATTCGGCCGACGGGTCCTCGGCATTGATCCGGCATTCAATTGCCGCGCCGCGCAGGGAAATATCCCGCTGGGCGATGCCGAGCGGTTGCCCGGCCGCGATACGGATCTGCTCGGCGATCAAATCGATACCGGTAACCATTTCGGTGACCGGATGTTCGACCTGAATTCGGCAGTTCACCTCCATAAAATAGTAATTCCCTTGGGGATCCACCAGAAATTCCACGGTTCCGGCACCGACATAGCCCGCTTCCAGCACCCCGTCCACCGCGGATTTGCCCATCCGCGCCGCGAGCCCGTCCGGCAGCCGGGGCGCGGGCGATTCCTCGATGAGCTTCTGATGTCTGCGCTGCACCGAGCAGTCGCGCTCGCCCAGGTGCACACCGTTGCCGTAGCCGTCGCACAGCACTTGGATCTCGACATGCCGGGCGCCCTCGAGGTACTTCTCCAGATAGACTCGACTGTCGCCGAACAGCATCCGCGCGGTCGCCCGGGTCTGCTGGTAAGCGTGCGGGAACGCCGCACTGTCGCGCACCACCTGCATACCGCGCCCGCCGCCACCGGCGGCCGCCTTGATGATCACCGGATAGCCGATCGAATCGGCGAGCGCGTGCGCCGCATCGGGTTCGAGCGGATCGAGACTGCCCGGCAGCAGCGGCAGTCCTGCCTTGGCCATCAGCGTGCGCGCCGACTGCTTATCACCGAGTTGGGCCATCACATCGGCGGGCGGACCGATCAAGGTGACCCCCGCCGCACGACAGGCATCGGCGAAATCCGGTGACTCCGAGAGGAATCCGTATCCCGGATGGATGGCATCGGCTCCGGTCAGCTCGGCGGCGGCCAATACGGCCGCGGCATTGAGGTAGCTCCGCTTGGCCGCCGCCGGCCCGATCTGCACCGATTCATCGGCGAAGCGAACCACCGCCGACTCGGCATCGGCGACCGAATGCACCGCGACGGTGCGCACACCGAGTTCCCGGCAGGTGCGCGCGACCCGCAGCGCGATCTCACCACGATTGGCGATCAGAATCTTGTCGAACATGATGTCCCGCACTCTCTTACGCCACCGACCGGACCGGAACCTGCCGCCGCGCACCGAATCGGCGGAACCGTGCGCGCCGCTCGGCTGCGAGGTCCGCACCGCTGCGCCCGGTGAGCTCTCGCAGACTCACGGTCAGGGCCCGGCGCAGCTGATTCGCCGCCGCCAGCGGTGCGGAGCCGACATCATCGCCCGGTTCGGGCAGCACCGCGTCGACCACGCCGAGCCGCAGCAGATCGCTGGCCGTAAGTGACAGCGCGGCAGCGGCTTTCGACGCGGCGGTGGGATCATTCCATACGATGGCCGCACAGCCTTCCGGGCTGATCACCGAGTACGTGCCGTTCGCGAACATCAGCACCCGGTTGGCGACGCCGAGTGCCAGCGCACCACCGCTACCGCCCTCACCGATCACCACACTGATCACGGGCACCCGCAGCGCCGACATCAGCCGGATATTCTCCGCGATCACCACCGCCTGCCCCTGCTCTTCGGCAGTCGCACCGGGATAGGCGCCGGGCGTGTCGATCAGGGCGATCACCGGCAGTCCGAGCTTTTCGGCAAAACGCATGAGCCGCGCTGACTTTCGATAACCCGCCGGTGTGGGCATGCCGAAGTTGCGGGCCATCATCTCCTTCGGCTCATGGCCCTTCTGGTGTCCGATCACCACGACCGGCTGCTCACCCAGCCACGCGGTGCCACCGACTATGGCGGGGCAGTCCCCGGAAATCCGATCCCCGCGCAACTCGTGGAAGCCGTCGAAGGCGAGGGCGAAGTAGTCGAGTGCGGTCGGCCTGCTCGGCGTCCGCGCGCGCCGGACCTGCGCCCAGGGATCGCTGTCGGGCATCCGTGCCGGATCGGTGATGGTCCCCGCGTCGAGTTCGGTGACCGCATCGCCGGTCGGGTCGACCGGACCGGCGACTCGCAGCAGGGAACCCAGCGCCTGCCGCAGCCCCGCGCGCGGCACGATCATATCGATAAGACCACGCTCCAAGAGGAATTCGGCGGTCTGGAACTTCGGCGGCAGCTCTTGGCGGATGGTCTGCTCGATCACTCGGCGGCCCGCGAAGCCCAGCCGTGCGCCCGGTTCGGCGATCAACACATCCGACAGTGTCGCGAACGAGGCCGCGACACCGCCGTAGGTCGGGTCGGTGATCAAGGTGATGGTGAGGATCCCGGCGCGGTCCAACTGTTCCAGCGCCGCACTTGTTTTCGCCATCTGCATCAGCGATAGCGGCCCCTCCTGCATCCGCGCACCACCGGAAGCGGTCACGATGAGCAGCGGAATCCGCTCGGCGAGTGCGGTTTCCGCCGCATCGGTGATCATCTCCCCGACCGCGGTGCCCAAACTGCCGCCGAGAAAGCGGAAGTCCATCGCCGCGATGATCACCGGATTGCCCTCGATCGCCGCGAGCGCGCACAACACCGCATCGTGCATGCCGGTGCGTGCCCGCGCGGCGGCGAGCCGGTCCGGATAGGGCTTGGTGTCGGTGAAGGTCAGCGGGTCGTCGTCGGTGGGGATGACGGCGAGCGGTTCGTAGCGGCCCTCGTCGGCGAGCTGGACGATGCGCTGCTCGGCGGTGATCGGAGTGTGTCTGCCGCATTCACCGCAGACACCGAGGTCGCGGGCGAACCGCTTGCCGTACAGCGGAATCAGACAGGCCGGGCAGAGCACCCAGTCCGCGGCGCCGTCCAAGCCGAGTGCTGACTTCATCACGCGTATCTCCTGTGCTCGCGAAAGGTATGCCCCACAGCCTGCGCGCGCCCGCTCGAGAACAACTCGACTCCGGCGCTCGAGTCAGGTTCGAGGACGGCCTTCGATGCTCGAGTACACGATCGAAGGGAGATAACGCCATGAACCCCAACGCATCCGGTGGTGCGGAATGAGCCGCCGCGTTGTCGTCACCGGACTCGGTGTCCGCGCGCCCGGCGGTTCCGGTAAGGACGAGTTCTGGAAACTGCTGTCCGAAGGGCGCACCGCCACCCGCCGGATTTCATTCTTCGACCCGACACCGTACCGATCCCAGGTGGCTGGCGAAGCCGATTTCGACCCGATTCAGGAAGGGCTTTCGCCCAGGGAAATTCGCCGCATGGACCGGGCGGTGCAATTCGCCGTGGTGTGCGGACGGGAAGCGGTGGCCGATAGCGGCATCGATATCGGGTCGCTCGACCCGCACCGGCTCGGCGTCAGCCTCGGCAGTGCGGTAGCCGCCGCAACCAGCCTCGAACAGGAGTACCTGGTGCTGTCGGACTCCGGTAAGAACTGGCTGGTCGACCAGACCTACCTGTCCCCGCACATGTTCGACTACATGGTGCCCAGCGTGATGCCCGCCGAGGTGGCCTGGAGTGTCGGCGCCGAGGGTCCGGTCGCCATGGTCTCCAACGGCTGCACATCCGGACTGGATTCGGTCGGCCACGCGGTGCAGTTGATTCGCGAGGGTTCGGCCGATGTCATGCTGGCCGGGGCCGCGGATACCCCGATCACGCCGATCGTGGTGGCCTGCTTCGACGCGATCAAGGCGACCACCTCGCGCAATGACGACGCCGAACACGCATCGCGCCCGTTCGACAATTCGCGCAACGGCTTCGTCCTCGCCGAGGGCGCCGCGATGTTCGTGCTCGAGGAGTACGAGAGCGCGCGCAAACGTGGCGCGCACATCTACGCAGAGATCACCGGTTATGCCACGCGCTGCAACGCCTACCACATGACCGGCCTCAAAGCCGACGGGCGGGAAATGGCCGAGGCGATCCGCGTCGCACTCGACGAATCACGCATCGACCCCACCGGCGTGGACTACATCAACGCGCACGGCTCGGGCACCCGCCAGAACGATCGACACGAAACCGCCGCGGTCAAGCGCAGTCTCGGCGAGCACGCCTACGCGACACCGATGAGCTCGATCAAGTCGATGGTCGGGCATTCGCTCGGTGCGATCGGCTCGGTCGAGATCGCCGCCTCGCTGCTGGCCCTGGAATACCAGGTGGTGCCGCCGACGGCCAATCTGCACGAGACCGATCCGGAGTGCGATCTGGACTATGTGCCGCTCACCGCGCGCGATCACCGGATGGACACCGTACTCACCGTCGGCAGCGGATTCGGCGGCTTCCAGAGCGCGATGGTCTTGCGCAAACCGCAGGAGGTGGCGGCATGATCCTGGTGACCGGAATGGGTGTGCTCGCGCCGAACGGCCTCGGCGTCGAACGCTTCTGGGATGCGGTACTGGACGGCCGCGGCGGTATCGCGCCGCTCACCCGGTTCGACGCGAGTCGCAGCACCGCGCGCTTGGCCGGGCAGGTCGCCGACTTCGACGCCGCCGAACATCTGCCGAGCCGATTGTTGCCACAGACCGATATTTCCACCCGCATGGCGCTGGTCGCCGCGCAGTGGGCGCTGGACGACGCCAAGGTCGATACCGCGGCGCTGACCGACTACGACATGGGCGTGGTCACCGGAAATGCCTCCGGCGGTTTCGAATTCACCCACCGCGAATTCAATAAGCTGTGGTCGCGCGGTTCCGAACATGTGAGCGTCTACGAATCCTTCGCCTGGTTCTACGCGGTGAACACCGGGCAGATCTCGATCCGACACGGTATGCGCGGACCGAGCAGCGCGCTGGTCGCCGAACAGGCGGGCGGATTGGACGCGGTCGGACACGCCAGGCGCACGGTGCGTCGCGGTACCCCGCTGGTGGTCACCGGCGGGGTCGATTCGGCGCTGGATCCCTGGGGCTGGGCGGCACATCTGGCCAGCGGTGCGGTCAGCACCTCGGACGCACCGGAGCGCGCCTACCTGCCCTTCGATGTCGAGGCGTCGGGATATGTGCCCGGTGAGGGCGGCGCGATGCTGGTGGTCGAGGATGCGGCGGCGGCCCGAGCCCGCGGGGTGCCGAAGGTGCACGGCGAAATCGCCGGATACGCCTCGACATTCGATCCGCCGCCGGACTCCGGCAGGCCATCGGGCCTGCGCCGAGCGGCCGAACTCGCACTCGCCGATGCCGGTGTGGGGCCGGAGGATATCGATGTCGTATTCGCGGACGCGGCGGGCGTGCCCGATCGCGATCGAGACGAGGCGGCGGCCATCGAAGCCGTCTTCGGGTCCGGCGCAGTCCCGGTCACGGCGACGAAACCGCTGACAGGACGATTGTTCTCGGGTGCGGGCCCGCTCGACATCGTGACCGCGCTGCTGGCCATTCGCGATTCGGTGATCCCGCCCACCACCCATACCACCACTCTCGCCGAGGACTACCGGATCGACCTGGTTCTCGGCGCACCACGGCCCGCCACCGTCGGTGCGGCCCTCGTCCTGGCCCGTGGCCGTTGGGGTTTCAACTCCGCGGTCGTCGTACGCGCTGTCAACGACTGATCCGAATACATCTAGGGAGCCGATCATGACCATGACCATCACCGAATTACGCCGGATCCTCGTGGAATGCGCGGGCGGCGAGGATATCGCCGAACTCGGCGGCGATATCGCCACCGTCGACTTCGAACAGCTCGGCTACGACTCCCTGGCGCTCATCGAGACGGCCTCCCGAATCCAGCGCGATTTCGGCGTGACGATTCCGGAGGAGCAGCTCATCGATGTCAAGACGCCGCAGGAGCTGGTCGATATCGTCAACAGTCAATTGCCGGGTGCGGCATGAACATCGAGGTGATGAGCCACAGCAGGGTGGTGCAGGCCCCACCCGAGGTCGTCTACGCCCTGGTGGCCGATGTGACCAAGTGGCCGGTGATCTTCGCGCCGAGCGTACTGGTGCGCCACCTGCACCGCGGACCCGATGAGGAACGGTTCCGGTTGTGGGCGACGGTCAATGGCGAGGTGAAGAACTGGACCTCCCGCCGGGTGCTCGATGCGGAGCAGCGGCGCATCGTCTTCGAGCAGGAACGCAGCCAGGCGCCGATCGCGTCCATGGGCGGCAGCTGGTCGATCCGCGAAACCGACTCCGGCACCACGAAGGTGACCCTCGACCATCGCTTCACGGTGGTGGACGGGGCCGACCGGACTGTGGTCGCGGGCGCGGTGGATCGCAATAGCGAAACCGAACTGGCCGCGCTGGCACGCATAGCGGAGCTCGGTCATCGGGTCGAGGAGGTCGTGCACACCTTCGAAGACACTGTCACGCTGGATATTTCGGCGGCCGAGGCGTACGACTTCGTCTACCACAGCGAGCGCTGGCCCGAACATGTCCCGCATGTCGGCCGGATCGAGCTCACCGAGGACGCCGAGGGCGTGCAGCTGATGGAGATGGATACCGTGACCGAGGGCGGTATCCCGCACACCACCAAATCGGTGCGCGTCTGCTCGTCCGATGAGCGCATCGACTACAAACAGCTGCTGCCACCGACCATGCTCTTCGGACACAGCGGTGCATGGGAATTCACCGACGGACCCGATGGCGCGGTGGTGACCGCTCGGCACACCGTCGCGATCAATCCGGTCGCCGCCCGCGAAATCCTCGGGGCCACCACCGATCTCGCCGACGCGCGCGCCTACCTCACCGACGCGCTATCGACCAACAGCCGCAATACCCTGCTGTGCGCCGTGCGGTATGCCGAGACCGTGAAGTCACCGACATGACGGCCACCGAACTACCGCAGGTGGCCGGTGACCCGGTGGTGCGCGAAATCGCCGACCGGGTCTACGCGTACACCCACCACCGAGGCGGCTGGTGCGTCAGCAATGCTGGCGTACTGGCCGGTCCGGACGGGGCCGTGGTGATCGATACGCTGGCAACCGAGGGGCGCACCCGCGCACTGGTCGAATTCGTCGACGGACTCGATATCGGCCCCGCCAGAACGATTGTCAACACCCACCACCACGGCGACCACAATTTCGGCAATCACCTCTTCGGCCCCACCGCGGTCGTCATCGGCCACGACCGGATCCGGCCCGAGATGATCGAAACCGGACTCGCTCTGACCCAACTGTGGCCGCGGGTGCAGTGGGGTGACGTGCGAGTCACGCTGCCGAGCATCACCTTCAGCAGCCGGATCACCCTGCATATCGGCGAACGCCGCGTCGAACTCATCCACCTCGGACCGGCCGCACACACCACCAATGATGTGGTGGCGTGGCTGCCCGAGGAGAAAGTCCTCTTCGCCGGTGATCTGGTGATGTCGGGTGCCGCGCCGTTCTGCCTCATGGGGTCGGTCAGCGGATCGATCACCGCGATCAGCAGACTCGCCGCACTGGGTGCGCGGACCGTGGTGTCCGGACACGGACCGGTCACCGGACCCGAAATCTTCGACCGGACACTGCGCTACCTGCGGTGGGTGCAGGAGCTGGCCGCCGAGGGACGCGCACTCGGCCTCACCCCGTTGGCGATCGCGCTCGAGGCCGATCACGGCGAATTCGCCGACCTGGTCGATGAGGAACGGATCGTCGGCAATCTGTACCGCGCCGACGCGGAACTGGCGGGCGGTCCGATCGGCGAACCACTCGATGTGCTGTCGATCTTCGACGAGATGATCGTCTACAACCACGGGCAGGTGCCGACATGTCTGGCGTGACGACCGAAACGGTGCGGGTCTGCGTGATCGGCGGCGGACCCGCGGGGCTGATGACCGGCCTGCTGCTGGCCCGGGCTGGGGTGGAAGTGCTTGTGCTGGAGAAGCATCCGGACTTCCTGCGGGATTTCCGCGGCGATACCGTGCATCCGTCCACGCTGCGGGCAATGGACGAACTGGGGCTCGCCACGGAATTTCTCGCGCTGCCGCACGTCGAACTGCCGCAGCTGCCGATGGCCACCGCGAGCGGTCCGGTGATCTTCGCCGATTTCCGTACGCTGCCGGGCGGTTTCCCGTTCGTGGCGTTCATGCCGCAGTGGGATGTGCTGAACTTCCTCGCCGACGCGGGCAGGCGTTATCCGGGCTTCCGACTCATCCAGCAGGCCGAGGTCACCGAGCTGATCCACGAGGACGATACGGTGGTCGGCGCACGGGCCAGCACACCGGATGGTCTCCTCGAGGTACGTGCCCAATTGGTGATCGCGGCGGACGGGCGCAATTCGATCGTGCGCGGCCTACTCGACGTCGCCGCCAGCGCCGCTCCCATGGACGTGCTGTGGTTCCGCGTCGGCAAACCCGACGGCAAACGGCTGCCCACCGTGCGCAGCGGCAAGGGGTTCTTCATCGTCTGCATCGACCGCGGCGACTACCTCCAGGTCGCGTACATGATCCCCAAGGGCGGGTTCGCGACCATCAAGGCCGCCGGACTCACCGAATTCCGGGCCGGACTCGCCGCGATCTATCCCGGTCTCACTACCCATCTGGCGGCGGAAATTCGCACCTGGGACGATGTGAAACCCCTTGACGTACGGGTGGATCGGCTGCGCCGCTGGTATCGGCCGGGTCTGCTGGCGATCGGCGATGCGGCCCATGCCATGTCGCCCGCGGGCGGGGTCGGCATCAATCTCGCCGTGCAGGATGCCATCGCGGCCGCCCGCCTGCTCGCACCCACGCTGAGCACAGGTGCCCGGCCGAGCCTCGTGCAGTTGCGCGCAGTGCAGCGCAGACGGGAATTCCCCATGCGCGTAGTCCAATTCGCACAGCTGCGGCTGCTCTCGGATCTGTATCCGAATGCCGGGCGGCCGGGCACCGATAAACCCCTGCTCGTGCGCCTGCTGCGCCGTTTTCCCCGTTTACCGCGGCTGGTGGCCCGGGTGATCGGACTCGGCATCCGGCCCGAGCCGGTGCCGCCGGCCGCGATCGCCGGAACCGTCACTGCCCTATCGAAATTCAGGGAGAACTGATCGTGTCGACATATCTGCTCGTCCACGGGGCGTTCCACGGCGGCTGGGTCTGGCAGCGGGTGACACCGCTGCTCGAGGACGGCGGGCACCGCGTATTCGCGCCGTCCCTGGTCGGCCTCGGCGACCGCGCCGACCAGTTGACCCCCGAGGTCGGCCTCGACACCCACGTCGAGGATCTGGTCGGCCTGCTCACCTTCGAGGATCTCACCGATGTCATCCTGGTCGGCCACAGCTATGCGGGCATCGTGGTGACCGCCGTCGCCGACGCCGTGCCCGACCGGATCGCCGAACTCGTCTACATCGACACCTTCGTCCCACGCGACGGTGAGGCGGTCGCCGACATCATGCCCGGTATGGTCGATGCCTTCACCGCCGCGGCCGACGCGCACGGCGACGGCTGGCGGGTGCCACCGCAGACCGAGCCGATGGGTGACGGCGGACTCTACGGTGTCACCGAGGAGCCGGATCTCAGCTGGGTGGCCTCGATGCAGACCGCGCAATCGCTGGCGACCTTTCAGCAGCGCATACTGCTGACGAATCCCGAAGCGCTGGCGGCGATTCCGGTGACGCACGTGCACTGCAGTGAGGGCGGCGCGGATTTCAAGGCCATGCGCGCCGCCATGCCGCGCACCCTGCCGCCCGCCGACCTGCCACCGGAGCGGCTGCATGTGCTGCCGACGGGGCACGACTGCATGATCACCATGCCGCGGGAATTGGCCGGACATCTGCTGGCTCTGGCGCCGCGACCGGCGCCGACCGGTCCGGCCTAGCGCAGGACACCGTAGGTCGCCGCTAGGGTCGGCTCAGGCCTCGGCGGAGTCGTAGGCGGCCCGAGCCGCGAGCACCTCGCTGAGATGTTCGCTCGACCAGTCCACGATGCTGGCGAAGACCGGCCGCAGCGTCACCGCGAGCGGGGTGGCCTCGTACTCGACACGCGGCGGCACCTCCGCATGGTAGGTGCGGGCCACCAGGCCATCCCGTTCCAGCTGACGCAAACGCTGAGTCAGAACCTTGGGCGTGAGGCCCGGAATGCGCTGCTGGAGTTCGGTGAAGCGCAGGCGGCCATCGTGGGTGAGCACCCAGAGCACCTGGGTGGACCAGCGGCCGAAGACGAGGTCGATCACCGGGGTGATCGGGCAGGGATCGACGCTCGCGGGCGCACTCGGCGCCCGGTCACCGCCCGTCATCGAATCGCTACGCGATACTGCCCGCATATTCTTCTCCTGGGGAGTCACTTTCCTCTTGGTAACTACTATACTTTGGAAAGTACTGTGAAACCAGGGGTCGCGAGCGAGCACCACCGCACGCGAAAACCGAAGGGAGCACAGTCATGACGACGATTTCCGTGGACGGGCGCATCGAACTGCCGCGCCGCGACGGCGAACGGCCACGCACCCGGGCACACAATCCGCACCAGCAGCTCAGTCAGCTGGCGCCGCCGGACCTCCAGGAGACCCTATGGTCGCGAATGACCACGCTGAACGGGGTACTGCTCGGTCGCAGCGGCGTATCACTGCCCGACACCCGCGCGCTGCATCTACGGCCGACCATGGCCAAGGGACCGGGCGAGGCGTATCTGGTGGGCACCGAATTCGCGCATCTGCACGGGCACGGCGACGGCAGCCTGCATATGTGCCTGCCGGAAGATATCGCGGCCGAGGCGATCGCGCAGGGCTGGGCGGAGCTGCATCCGATGGCCCGCCAGCGGTTCCTGCCGCAGACGCTGGTGATGGTCTACGGGCCACGGGATCTCGACGAGCTCGAGGTCGCCTGGCGGCTGGTGCGGATCAGCCACCGGTTCGCGCGCGGGTCGGCTACAGCGTGATTAGAGCGGCGGCCGCCATCGTGGGCGTCATGAACGCCACCGATCTCATCGGAACCTGGGAACTGATGTCCTACTTCGATATCGACGAAAACGATGCGACCAGCACCGGGCCATTGGGAGACGCACCGCGCGGCCTGCTGATCTACGGCGCGCACGGCTATATGTCGGTGAGCATGATGCGCACCGACGGGGCAACGGGCACACCGCCGTTCATGGGCTATGCGGGGACCTGGCGCCGCCGCGGCACGGAAATGGTGCACGCGATCACGGTGTGCTCCAATCCGGCCTGGGCCGATACCGAACAGGTGCGCCAGATGTCGCTGCACGGCGACATCCTGACGCTGATCGGTGCCGCACAGGTCGGCGGGCGGATGCAGCGCCGGGTGCTGACCTGGCGCCGCACCTGTCCGCCGTCCTGAATTCCCGTGTCATTCAGGAGAATACGAGAACAAGGGCTCATCGAATTGGACCGGTTCGTTGTCTTCCTTGAGTATTTCGGTGATCACGCCGCTGGCCTGCGCGGTCACCGGAATCATCAACTTCATCGCCTCCACGATGGCGATCTGCTGTCCGGCCGTGACCCGGTCGCCCACCTCGACGAAGGGGTCCGCGCCGGGTTCTTGGCTGCGATAGAACACCCCGACGCTCGGTGCGCGGAAGACCGCACCGGGTGTCGGATCATTCGGTGCGGCAAAGGTTTCGGCTGCTCCACCGGCCACATCGACCGTTTTACCGGCCACCGGGGCCGCGATGACCGGCGCGGCCGAGACCTGCCATTCGGCCTCGATCGTCACCTCCCCCACCTGGACTCGCAACGCGCTCGGCTGGTGCGGGAAACCCGCGAGCAGGTGCAGCGCGCCGGTCTGGATGGCATCGAGGATGCGCAGATACTCGTCGTGGCCCGCCGCTGCGGTCTCTTCGACTGCGGTGTTCTCTTCGACTGCGGTCATTGTCCCCACCTCTCAGTAATTGCCGAGTCCGCCACAGACATTCAGCGCCTGTGCGGTGACCGCACCCGCGCCGGGACCGATCAGATAGTCGACCATTGCCGCCACCTCGAACGGCTGCACATAGCGCCCGATCGGCACCCGGGCGCTCACCCTGGCGTGCACCTCATCGGTGTCGACTCCCCACAGACCGGAGTAGACCTCCCGAACCCGTTCGGCCATCGGGGTTTCCACGAAACCCGGGCATACCGCGTTCACCGTGATCCCGGTCTTGGCCAGTTCCAGTCCGAGCGCCTTGGTGAACCCGACAACGCCGTGTTTGGAGGCCGAATACGGCGCACCGTGCACGACCCCCTGTTTGCCGCCGGTGGAGGCGATGTTCACGATGCGCCCGCTGCCGCGCTCGAGCATGCCGCCCGCGGTCAGCACCGCCTTGGTCATCAGGAAGACGCTGTTGAGGTTGGTATTGATCACGTCGAACCACAGCTCGTCGGTGACCTGCGCGGTGACGCCGCCGCCGCTGCGGCCCGCATTGTTGACCAGGATGTCGATCGGGCCGTACCGCCGCACCCCCGCGTCGACGTACTCGCGGATCTGGGCGGCATCGACGACATCGCAGACCGTGCCGTCGACCTCGTGCCCGTCATCCTGCAGGCTCTTGACCGTATCGGTCAGCTTTTGCTGGTCACGAGCGCAGATGAACACCGCGATGCCCTGGGCCGCAAGGCTTTTGGTGATCTCCAGGCCCATACCGCTGGTCGCTCCGGTGACCAGCGCGACGCGCTTGCTTTCCGCCATGACTCCTCCATCGGTCTTTCCGGGCTTTTCGACCTCAAGACTCGTCGCGGGACCTATAGCCCGGGTCAACCCGCGCGCGGCTCGAGCCAGCCTCGAGCGGCATCGGCGACCGTTGCGTGCAGCCGCGCCCCGCCGCAAGCAAGGAGCCACCATGACCACCGTCGCCAGCCGCACCGAGTTGTACGCCGAGGTCCAGCAGTTCTACGCCGATCAGATGCAGCGGCTGGACAACCGCGATATCCCGGGCTACGCCGAAACCTTCACCGAGAATGCCGAATTCGAGCACACGCCGGGTCGGCCGCCGGCT
Source organism: Nocardia sp. CA-119907 (assembly GCF_050955995.1). Classification (NCBI taxonomy): domain Bacteria; kingdom Bacillati; phylum Actinomycetota; class Actinomycetes; order Mycobacteriales; family Nocardiaceae; genus Nocardia; species Nocardia sp. CA-119907. The sequence goes on along the minus strand of NZ_CP192091.1, from coordinate 3,123,750 downwards.
CGGACCAGGGCGGGCATCATCTCGGACCTGGTCGAATTCCACAAGCGTTTCGAGGCCGACCCGATGCAGCGCAGGCACTGGTTCAACATGATCAACCTGCAGCCGCAGGACGACGGAACCATCGTCTCCACCGCCTACTGCCTGGTGGTCAAGATCCGGCCGAACAGCAAGCCCGAAATCGCGCCGAGCTGTGTCGTGCACGACGTGCTCGTCCGCGTCGACGGCAATCTGCTGACACTGTCCCGGCGCGTCGCCCACGACTGAAATCCGCTGTCCCCGACTATTTTTCGAGGAGAACCACGTGAACACCGCGCAGCCACAGACCCTGCTCACCCTTGCCGCCGAAGCCCAGGACCTGTTGTTCCGGGAGGCGCGCACCGCGAATACCTTCACCGACGCACCGGTCACCGACGACCAGATCCGCGATATCTACGAACTGGTCAAATACGGCCCGACATCGATGAATCAGCAGCCGCTGCGCATCGTTCTGGTCCGCAGCCCCGAGGCGCGCGCCCGCCTGGTCACCCACATGATCGAGGGCAATAAGCCGAAGACCGCCGCCGCACCCCTCACCGCAATCCTGGCCGCCGACTTGAACTTCCACGAAAACCTGCCGAAGGTCTTCCCGCACGCGCCAGCGGCCAAGGACTACTTCGAAGACCCCGGCTACCGCGCCGAATCCGCCCGCTTCAACGCCCTGATCCAGATCGGCTACTTCATCCTCGGCATCCGAGCCGCGGGCCTGGCCGCGGGCCCCATGAACGGTTTCGACGCCGCCGCCCTGGACCAGGACTTCTTTCCCGACGGCACGCACAACTCACTGGTCGTGGTCAATATCGGCATCCCCGGCGTGGACGCCTGGTTCCCCCGCTCCCCCCGCCTGACCTACGACGAGGTCGTCACCACGGCATAACTGCAATGCCGACGAGTGGCACGACGTGCGTCGCATCGCGTTCGCCACTCGTCGGCGACCACCAACAGCCCTCGCGGAAGATCGACGGAAATCTGTTCAGGTAGTCGGATCCGGTCGGGAGCGTTCGGCGAGTTCGGCGACCAGCGGTTGTGCCGCGTCGGGGATCTGCGGGTCGGTCCAGTGATAGGTGCTGGTCCGATGGCCGTCGGTGACGGTGAGTTCGTAGTCGAACTGATCCGGCATCGCCGGAGGGTATGTCGTCGTGTCCTGCTCGAGCAATGTGTCGTTGAGCAGGTCGGTGATGACCGGCGCCTGCTCGGCGGGCAGGTCGCGCGCGTCGACCGAGGTTGTCATCTCTATTCCGGCGAGGCCGCCGCTTCGCCGGAATTCGAGATGTACGTTCGGTGTGGCCATAGACACGATGGTATTCGCGGCCGTCAGATTCAGCGCAGCGGAACCTTCACGGCATCCCATGCGGCTTGCACCGCGCGCGCTTCGTTGCTTGCCCTTCCGAAACGGTAGCGGGCCTGTTTCAACGTCAACGCGGCGAAGTTGCTGAAGGTGGCGTTGGGTTTGAGCCCTGGGTCGATGAGTGCGTCGTACCAGACTGTTCCCGGCGTCTTCCACGCTTCCCCGCCCAGCGTGGTGGCGAGCACGTAGAAGGCGTGGTTCGGGATGCCCGAGTTGATATGGACGCCGCCGTTGTCCCTCGTGGTCTGCACGTATTTGGACATATCGGCGGGTTGGTTGTCGTGGGCGTTGGCCGTGCCGGGGGCCTTCAGCGATCGCAGTGCGGGTGACAACAGCGGTCCCACGATGTCCGCACCGATCAACCAGTCGGCTTGATCGGCGGTCTGGCCCAGGTGGTACTGCTTCACCAACGATCCGAACACGTCGGAAATGGATTCGTTGAGTGCGCCGGACTGATTGGAGTAGGTGAGATTCGCCTCGAACTGGGTGACCCCGTGGGTCAACTCGTGTGCGACCACGTCGAGGCTGCGGGTGGTGTCGGTGAACAGCGGGCCGCTGCCGTCACCGAAGAACATATGCCCCTGTCCATCCCAGAACGCGTTGTCGTATTTGGTGCCGAAATGGACCATTGCGGCGATCGGCATGCCCTGATCGTCGATGGAGTCGCGTTGGAAGACATTCCAGTAGAAGTCATACGTGGCGCCGAAGTTGTCATAGGCGGAGTTGATCGACGGGTCGGCAACCGGCGGCTGACCTTCGGCTCGGGCAAGCATGCCCGGCACCATCGCGGTGGAATGCTGCTGGTCGAAGATCGACCGCTGCGGTACACCGTTCGATACCGCGCCGACGGTCTGCTGTGGTTGTGGTCCCTGTCGGCCGGCGGCCTCGGCGCGCAGCATTCGGATGCTGTTGTCGAGATCCATGGACGCGAGCAGTGCTGCTCGCTGTTCCGGCGGAAGTTCACGCGCAACCGACTGCAGTAAATCGGGTGGGAGGATGCACGCTCTTGGGTATGGCATTTTCTGCTCCGTTCGGATGCTGTGCGGCGGCTGATTCTGGATGCGGGCAGCCGGTCGGGGCGCGGCAATGACTCGCGTTGCGAGGACCGTTCGGCCGCTCGACGTGATCCGGGCGTCCATAGCCGTCGAAAACGCTTGTGGCGCTATCGCTTCGGTGTTATTGCCGCAGTGGTTGAGCGGAACAGATGAGTGGCTTGTGGCTTACCCCCGGACCAGCTTCTACCTGCGCATTCATTCTCAGGCGGCGCATAGCCGCGGACACGGGTATGCGACTACTCCTTATTGCTGTAGGGACGATCTACCCGGGGCAGGTAGTGCCCGAAAGGGCATATTCCTTTCGGACACATGCTGCGGCCGTTGATCTGGGAAGCGCGGGTCGGTGGGGTTCAGCGGGTCGACGACGTGGTGGGTGGAGGCGTGGCGTCTCGCCTACTCCAACCGGTCGAGTCCCCGGTAGGCGGGCCGCCAGATGTTCTGGTAGGCCGGGCGGGCTCGGGCAGGGGTGCGAACATGGTGGCGACCTCGGTGTCGGTGGCACCGTCGAGCAGCCACGTTAGCGCGTGGGATTGTCGCGCGCTGAGGCAGCCAGGACTGCCATCCAGGTATTTCATCGTGGACAGAGCCTCGACCGCGGCCCGTACACTCGCGATCGGAAGATCGCGACAGCTGACGGAGGGAGTCACCGGCTCATGACCGCCAGTTCGAAACGCCCATTCCCGCTGTCGGGTCCAACGTCGACATCCGAGCCGAGCATCATCCGAAGCAACGACTGGTCGGCCTTCCGCGGACTGACCGCACTCCATGACCACTGGACGTTGAAAGGGTGGGCGCCCGGCCGGTCCGTCTACTACTGGTATCTGACGTTCAGCGATCCCGCGCTGGCCGAACTCGCCTCGGAGTGCCAGGGTCGGCTCGAGGCCGACAGCCTCGACCACGTGTCCCTCGACGGCCTACACCTCACTGTACTCAGCATCGGCGACACCGATCAGGTATCCGACAGCACGCTCACACGGTTGATCGATCTCGCTCGTCGACGGCTGGCCGGGGTCAAGTCATTCGATCTGAGCATCGGTCCCCTCTCTGGGTCTCGCAGTGCGATAAGGTTTTCCGTTACGCCTTGGGATCCGTTGCTCAACCTGCACCGGTTGCTCAGGGAATGCACCGTCGCTGTTCGACCGAACAGACAACTCACTGAAACATCAGAATTCCGACCACATCTCGGGATCGCCTACATCAACAAGCGGCAAATGGCGAACAGCCTGGTTGATGCAGTCCAACAGCTTCGGGATCTCGCACCAGTGCAGGTTCGAGTCGATAACGTGCGCCTCGTCGAACTGCGACGCGACGGCAGACGGTATGTGTGGCACGATCACGCGGTCATTTCGCTCGCCATTTAGCGATTCTCGGGCGCAGCGAAATGCCGCGCCGATGAAGACCAATCGCGCAGAGTTTCGATGTAGTCCTTGGACGTTGCGGTCGGTATCGCCCCGATCACTTCGCCGAGTTCGTGCGCGCGCTGCCACACCGACCGAATCGGCCGGTCATGCGAAGTAGCCAGCGCCTCGATCCCTAGCTGGGCAGCATGCTCGACCTCCGCGGAGCGCTGCTGAACAAGTGCGGTCGCAACATCAAGACGGACCAGGGAGCGACTCCAGACGGAGTCGGACTCGTTCACTCGATCTTCGACGTATCGACTGAACTGCAATGCCTGTTTGTGCTCGCCAGCGGATAGAAATGCGGTCGCCGCGTTGGCCATAAGGCGCGCCTCACCGTACGGAGCGAAGGTCAGCGCGGGGGTCAGCCCGGAGCCGGGATTGTGCTCCGAGGCGATCAATATTGCGCGGTCGATAGCCTGCGCGACTCCAGTTGCATTGCCCAACTTGCCAAGTGCGCGGGCAAGGCCGTTCGAGTACAGGCGGATTGATTGAGGGCCGGGACCCGACACGCGGATCCCTTCGAGCGCGAGGGCGACCGACTCCGTGAAATGCCCTTGGTAGTAGGCACAGAAACTCTCCGTCCCCAGCACCCATGCTTGCAGGTCGCGGTCTTGCAGCCGCGCAGCGATGGCGAATGCTTCCCGGCAATACATCTTGGCGCGGCCGAACATACCTCGGTTGACCGCCATGTAGCCCAAGACGCCGGAAAGCTGGCCGGCAATCCGATATAGGTGCTGCATCTGGGCCGGATGGCACCGGTGCTCCAGCAGCTGTTCAACTTGTCGACGCGCGGCGACCGTCTCCGGCGCAAGAACTTGCGGACCTTCCAGCTCGTAACGGTCGACCAGGTCCGCGATGGTGAGTGCCAGGACCGTGGCCGCGCCGTCGTCGGCGTCGAGGTCACTGAGCCGCTGCATCCGATCGGCAATCTCTAACCCCGTCTCGAAGCCCTCATCGCCGATTGATCGAAGTGAGGTTGCAGCGCCTACGGACGTGCTCGCGATATTCGTGACGCTCGCCTCGAACCGCTCACGTTGTTCTGCATCGAGGCGACGCAAGAGTGTATCCATCGATGCTGCGTATTGCCCGGCAAGAGTGATGGTCGCGCCCCGACGTTCCCATTTGCGCACGACCGCTTCGGTGTAGCCGATGATCTCGGCGAACTCCTTTTGTGTCACACGCAGCGCCGCCACGCGCATGACTTGTACCTCAACCCCTGTCCAACTCGTAACGATCATCGCGATCCGCCCACCCGCAATCGTTGGTCCGTAGTCGCAGCGTAGAGGTTCCGTAGCGGTCGTGTGGCTTCAATCAGTCGGGAACCGGAGAGATGGTTGGTGTGCATCCCGACGCCCAGGAATTTGCTCGTAACCCCAGCGTATGCAGGTCGTCTGATCCACCGCCGGTCTAGCAGCGCGCTCATCGGCGCGGGTGCCTCAACCGCAGCCATGGGGAGGAAATGTGGCGAATTCGAAACTGCCGCAACGTGGTCCGTTCATCGGTCCGCCAGCCAATCGCGTCGGCGCCACAGCCGATGTGGTGGAGCGGTTCGCGGAGGCCGTCCGCGAATGGGCGGATCAGCCTGTGCCCACCGAGTTGTCCCGGTGCCGGGGTGCCGCATCTCCCGGTGTCGGGGACCCGGCCTCGGAGGACGTGTGATGCGCCGAGATATGTTGCGGACCACGCAAACCCGGGACAGCCGCAAGATCGCGGTATGGCGATTGGCGGGGTGTTCCACACGGATCCTGCGCGTCCGATTCACCACCGAGTCGTTCACCGCGTATCGTCTGCCCGCCCGCACACCGCTGATGGGAGTACAACCTGGAACGGTCATGTTCGACCCGTATCCCGATCTGGCAGACGCACGGGAGTTGCTTCCCGAGCACGGCGACTTATGGGATGCGCTTCGAGGCGACTACTGGGCCGCGCTGCTCAACCGGACGGACGTTCCGAATCCTGTGGGGGCGTGAGCCCGATGGCAGAGGTAGTTCGGGCGCGTCCGATCGAGATCGCTCCATCCGTGCGCGCATTGCTCGCGGCCTTCCACGAGGACACCCACCGCAAGCTCGCCCTGGCCCCGATCGATAGTTCTCCGATCTTCCATGCGGCAGACGGCAGACTCGGTCGAGTGGACGACGACGGTTGGATCTCCGACTTGGATACCGACCTGGATAGCGACGACGAAATCAGTGCGCCGACCAGCGTTCACGACGAACAAACGCCGTGACCGACCGAGAACCGCGAGCACCGACCCGCCCCATGCCAATGGCACCACTCCCACCCGGGCGGCTGGAACCGTTGACATCATCGCGGCCCAGCGACCGATCGTGTCTCAGGATCCGGTCGGCAACCTGGTCGGACTGTTCCAGCGCCACGAGGTAATGCCCATCGATCAGCGTGGGCCGATGTATCGGCACCCGATATCGTGGTTCTTCTCCGGGATTCCGGAGGGGTTCGCATCCGCATCTTCGATTTGTCGGGATACCTGAAGGATGTGCATCGACCATGCCTGTGGATCGACGTGATTTCCTCATTTGGAGCAGTCTGGCCGTACTGACGGGCGCGGGAGTGGGCGGCGGCGCGACGGCCGGGTGTTCCCGCACGCGGCCCGATCCCGGCAAGGCCGACTACACGCTGCGTATCGACCGCGGCCAGATCGAGGTGGCGTCGGACCGGACGGTGTCGACCACCACCTACAACGACCAATTCCCCGGCCCGCTGCTGAGATTCACCGAAGGACAGCAGGTCACGGTGGAGGTCCACAACAACAGCGACACCCCCGAACAGCTGCACTGGCACGGGCAGCGCCTGCCCGTCGACAGCGACGGCGCCGCCGAAGAAGGCACCCCGTTCATCCCCGCGCACGGCATGCGCCGCATCACCTTCACCCCCGGCCCGGCCGGGTTCCGGTTCTACCACACCCACCTCACCCCCGGCCCTGACCTCACCGGCGGCCAGTACACCGGTCAGATCGGGCTGGTCTACATCGAACCGAAGCAGCATCCCGGCGCCTTCGATCAGGAGATCTTCCTGACGCTGAAGGAATTCGAGCCCAGCCTCAACCAGAACGAGGAGATGCCGGCGGACTTCCTGGTCGGCGAGGAAGTACCGGAACTCAAAGACCGTGGCGAGGCCGCGATGACCGCGTCACTGACGCGCGGCGAACCACATGGCTACGAGGTCGGCTACCGCACCTTCACGATCAACGGCCGGGCCCTCGGCCACGGCGACCCGATCCGCGTGAGATTCGGTGAGCGGGTCCTGCTGCATGTACTCAACGGCAGCGCCACCGAAACCCGCAGCCTCGCACTGCCCGGTCACACCTTCACCGTTGTCGCCCTCGACGGCAACCCCGTCCCGAATCCGGTCGCGGTGCCGGTGCTGTGGCTCGGCACCGCCGAACGCGTCTGCGCGATCGTCGAGATGACCAACCCCGGCGTGTGGGTGCTCGGCGACACCTCCGACGACGACCGCGAACACGGTATGGGCATCGTGGTCGAGTACGCCGGTCGAACCGGTGACCCGCAGTGGGGCGCCCCACCACCGTTCCGATGGGACTACCGGCTGTTCACCACAGCGGATCGGACCGCACCGGCACCAGATCAGGTCATCGACATGCTGATCGACAAACGCAACGCCGCCCAGAACGGGTTCAACGTGTGGACCATCAATGACACCCCGTTCTCGATGGCCGACAAGCGGCCGATCCAGGACGTCACCCTCGGCAAGCGGTACCGGCTGCACCTGCGCAATGCCACCGACGACGTGCACCCCATGCACCTGCACCGACACACCTTCGAAATAACCAACGTCGCGGGCACACCGACCGCGGGGGTGCGCAAGGACGTCGCGATGGTCGGCAGCTACCAGAGCATGGACATCGACTTTCTCGCCGACCAACCCGGCCTGTCCCTGCTGCACTGCCACAGCCAACTGCACATGGACTTCGGGTTCATGGTCCTGCTGCGCGCCACCTGAACCCGGTAACCGCTAGCTTTCTCCCTTGTCAGCGCTCCCTGCCTGCCGGTCGGCGTATTCGCCGTGGAGCATGCCGGTGGCCTGGCCGATCTCGATGAGGTAGCCGTCCGGGTCGCGGAGATAGCACCGGATCTCGGCTTTGCGGTCGAGTGGTTCGGTGAGGAATTGTGCCCCTTTGGATTTGGCGTCGGAGTAGAACGCGGCGATGTCGGCGACCCGCACGTTCAAGAATGTCGAGATCGGATCACCTGGTTCATGGGCGGTCAGAATGATATCGGGCTTATCCGGGGTAGGGCCGCCGCCCGGGTTCATGATGATCCAGCTGTTGGCGACCTTGACGATGGCCGGGTTTTCCGCCAGCACGACCTGGCCACCGAAAATTTCGGCGTAGAAATCTCGGGACCGAGCCACGTCGCGCACGGTCAGGAAATGCGTCAGGAGCAGTCCCTGTTCGGGAGCAGGTAGGTCATTCCGATTGGTCACGATTCCCTCCGTTCGTTCGGTGTTCGCTGTTTCGGGTCCCACCGGTGCGGATCGCATTCGAGTGCTGCTCGGTCCCACTTGCCGCATTCGGCGGCCGCTCGATAAGTGGTGTGCAGGAATTCCAGCAGGCTTCGTTCCGGATCTGCGGCGGTGCGTACCGCCTCGTAGGGCAGCAGAAACTGGCCGTTCTCGGCGCTGTAGAAGGCGTGCCGAGGACCGACCGGATAGTCGGCGAAGCCGTCGGGTTCGGGATAGGCGTAGGCGTAGAAGGCGCCTTCTTCGCCGCCACCCGGCCAGAAACCGCAGCTGCTCAACTCGTGGGAGTAGCCCTCTACCATCACCCAATTACCGCAGTTGGGTGCGCCGCCCGGATGCTTCGGTGCGGTGCGGCCGGAAAACCTGGTGCAGGCCAGATCCATGGCGCCCCAGAAGAAGTGCACCGGGCTCACCTTTCCGATGAAATACGAGCGAAACTCGCTCATTACTCGATGGGCCGCGACGAGTTGACGCCAGAACAGATGGACGGCGTCGCGATCATAGGAAGCATGTTCGTAGTCATCGGCGAACGGGATCGCAGTATCGACCTCGTTGGGCTTCGCCTGAATCTGTACCGCAATGCCGAGCTCGTCGAGCGCGCCCATCGTTTCGGCATAGAAATCTGCCACCGGCTTGGGTTCGAGCGCGACCTGACGGGCGTTGCCATCACCGGCTCGAATGTGCAACCGATGCTCGGTGAAGTCGAACTCGATGTCGAACACACCGGCCTCGTAGGGCATCGCGGAGGTGGTCAATCCCCGCGGGCTGACGTAGAGGGTCACCTGCCACCAGTGGTTGATCATCGGCGCATGAGCGAGTCGAATCTTGCCGATGATCTGGGTCCACATGTGCACCGTGTCGCGGGTAGCGGTCCACTCCTCGACCCGCAAGCGCGGCCAGCGTAACGACGACGTGATCTCTGTGCGAGCGGTCTCGGCCATCAGCTTCCTCGGTCCGTCCGTCGGTTTCGGTGCCGGTCGCGGCGCGGATTCTGCGGCCTTGCCGTGACGTCGCTGGAGTCGGCCCCGGTGTCAGGCATTCAGGAAGGCGAGCAGGTCCGCGTTGACGGTCTCCGCCTGGATGCTCGGCATGCCGTGCGGGGAGCCCTCACAGGTCTTCAGCGCGCCGTTCTCGAGAAGCTGCGCGGACAACGGGCCGGAGGCCCTATACGGAATTTGATCTGATCGTCCTCGCTGTGCATCACCAGCACCGGCACGGTGATCATCTTCAGGTCTTCAGTGTAGAAGGTCTCTGTGCCGTCAATGGTGGTGATCGTGACCAGATACGACCCTCCTTGACGAGGAGGCGATGACGCTGCCCTCCCGCGCTACCAAGGTACGCCGGATGCCCAGCCCGGGCCTGGTTGTTCCTGGTTCCACGGCTGACATCGCTTCGTCCTGCCGGCTCGGTTAGAGCCAGAAATACCGACTCGGGGGTCGGTTTTCAGATTTCACGCGGCGCCGATACGGGCTGTCGACAAATACCACATGTCGCTGCGCCGATAGCCGAAAAATAGCTGATAAGAATGCGTCCTATGACAGGGACCGCCTCCACCGAATTGCTGGTCCGGCAGGCCGACTCGGACGACCGGACGTACAACGCGCGGCCTGCGCGCGCGGAATTTCGGGCCGACGTCGAGGGACTGCGTGCGGTCGCGGTGCTGGCCGTCGTTGTCTTTCATGCGGGTGTGCCCGGCGTCAGTGGTGGATTTGTCGGTGTCGATGTCTTCTTCGTCATCTCCGGATTCCTTATCACCGGGATGCTGTGGCGTGAGGTGGCGGCTACCGGAACGATCGGGCTTGCGCGGTTCTATGGCGCCCGGGCGCGCAGGTTGCTGCCTGCCGCGGGCATCGTGTTGGTGGCGACCGCGGTCGGTGCGGCGACGCTGTTGCCTCCGCTGCAGGCCCGCGAGGTGCTCGGCGACGGGATTGCCAGTGCGCTGTACGCGGGAAATTATCGGCTTGCCGTGCACGGCACCGACTATCTCGCCGCCGATGCGCCGCCTTCGCCGTTTCAGCACTACTGGTCGCTCGGGGTGGAGGAGCAGTTCTACTTGTTGTGGCCTGCGCTGATCATCGGCATCGCCTGGTCTGTGCGGCGCCGACGCAGGCCAGCAGCGGACGCCTCGCCGGTTCCGTATCTGCTCGTCCTCGCGGTAGTTGCCGCGCTGTCGTTCGCGGTTTCGCTGGCCTGGACCAGCACGCTGCCGTCGTGGGCGTTCTTCGCGCTACCCGCGCGGGCGTGGGAGCTGGCTGTCGGCGGCATCGTGGCGCTTTCGGTCCCCGGATGGCACCGATTTCCGGCACCGCTGGCCACCGTCGCCGGGTGGCTGGGGCTGGGATTGATCGTCCTGAGTTGCATCCACTTGGACGGGCGGACACCGTATCCCGGCACTGCGGCGCTGCTACCCGTGCTGGGCGCCGCGTTGATCGTCGCCGCGGGCTGTGCCGCACCCCGGCTGGGCGTCGGTCGCGTACTGTCGGCAGCTCCGCTGCGGGCGCTCGGTCGTCTTTCGTACTCCTGGTATCTCTGGCACTGGCCGGTGCTGCTGCTCGCGCCACGGCTGGTCGGTCACCCGCTCGATGCGCCCGGCTCGGTGGGCGCGGTCGTCACGGCCGGTGGCCTCGCCATGCTCACGCTGTGGTTCGTCGAGGATCGGGCCCGTTTTGCGGCGCCGCTGCGGCATTCGGCCGCGCTGAGCCTCGCCGGCGGCGGTGCGGTCACCGCGGTCGGCGTCATCGTTGGGGTGGTGCTGCTCATGCTCGTGCCCGTCCCGGTGGGCCGTGGCGCGCCGGCCGAGGCCCTGACCGTGGTGACGTCGCCGGACGCGCCGCAACCGGAAGCCGGTGATCCGCACGACGCGGTGGTTCAACAGCTGACCGCGCAGGTGCAGGCCGCCGTCGCGGCATCGGCCGAATCGCAGTCGCTGCCGTCGAATCTCTCCCCGGCACTCGCCGACGCGCCGGCAGACAAGGCGACGGTGTTCGGAAACGGTTGCGTGCGTTCCTGGCTCGATGTCGGACAGCCCGAATGCGCGTCGGGCGATACCGGCTCGGAGAGCACGGTGGCACTGGTCGGCGATTCGCACGCCGCGATGTGGAGCCCCGCGTTCGAGCAGATCGCCGAGCAGCGCCATTGGCGCCTGGAAACGCTGAGCAAGGTCACCTGCCCGCTGATGGAACTGCCCATCACCAGCCCCTACCTGGGCCGGGAATACACCGAATGTGTGCAGTGGCGGCACCAGATCCTGTCCCGGCTGCAGGCCGAGCATCCGCGGCTGATCGTGCTGAGCATGTCCCGGCGATACGGCGGCGACTTCGGGTTCACCACCTACGACCAAGCCTGGATCGATAGCCTGACCCGGCTGACCACACAGCTGCGGGCGACCGGCGCGAATGTCCTTGTCCTCGGGCCGATTCCGGATCCGCACAGCACCGTGCCGACCTGCCTATCCGACCATCTGGACGACGCGCTGGCCTGCGCCCCGCCGCGGCCGGTCGCCGTGAACGACGCGGGCATCGCCGCCGAACGGGCCGCGACGACGGCGGGCAACGGGCAGTACGCGGACCTCACGGCGCTGTTCTGCACCACCGACCGCTGCCCGCTCATCAACCGCAACAACCTGATCTACCGGGACGACAACCACCTGACGGTCAGCTACGCCAAGTCGCTCGCGCCGATCGTTGCCGCGCTGGCCGACCGCGCGCTCGCCCGCAACTGAACCCGGGCCAACTTCGCTGCGATCGGCCGACTAGCCCAGAGCGCGGGTGAAGCCCTCGACGAGTTCGTCGACCTGGTCGTCGGTCATCACGAACGACGGCGAGATCTGCATGGCGCCCTGACCGGCGGCACGTCCCGAAATGCCATGTTCCCGTAGGGTTTTCACCAGCGGCAGGCCCTCGGAGGGATCGGCGAGCTGGATCGCGGCGACCGCGCCGAGACCGCTGCGGACCTCGGCGACGCGCGGGTGATCCGCGAGCGGAGCGAGCTTCTCGTGCAGGGTGGTTTCCAGGCGCTTCGCCTCGTCGAGCAAGCCCTCGCGTTCGACGATGGCCAGGTTGGCCAATGCCGCGGCGGCGGCTCCGGCGTGGCCGCCGTAGGTGTAGCCGTGGCGCCACCAGACACCGCCACTGTAGAAGGGGGCGGCGATATGGGGGGCGATGAAGACCGCGCCCATCGGGACGTAGCCGGAGGTGAGGCCCTTGGCGGTGGTCATGAGATCGGGTTCGAGATCGAAACGGGTTGCGGCGAACCAGGATCCGCCGATGCGGCCGAAGCCGGTGACGACCTCGTCGATTACGAAGAGGATGTCGTGGTCGCGGCAGATGCGGCGGACCTCGGCGAGGTAGCCCTCTGGCGGCAGGTACACCCCGCCCGCGCCGATAATGGGTTCGCAGAAGAAGGCGGCGATGCGCTCCGCGCCGATCTCCTCGATGAGCGCGAGCAGCGCCTTCGCATCGTCCCATGCGACGGTGCGGGCATCGGGCATCAGCTCGCCATAGCCCTCCCGATTGACCGGGATACCCGCCAAGGCCGTTCCCGCGACGTGCATTCCGTGATACGCGCGCTGACGTCCGACCACGATCGTCTTATCCGGGCGACCCAGCTCGTGCCAGTAGCGGCGGGCGAGTTTCGCGGCGGTGTCCACCGAATCCGAGCCGCCGGAGGTGAAGAAGATCTTGCTGCCGGGCACCGGTGCGATGCTCGCCAGCTTCTCCGCCAATTCCTGGGTGGCGGGTTCGGTGAAATCACCGAAGTTCGAGTAGTGCGCGACCGTGCGCAGTTGCTCGGCGACCGCGTCGGCTATCTCCGCGCGACCATGCCCGACATTGGTGAACCACAGCCCGGCCGTCGCGTCCAGATACCTGGTACCCGCCTGGTCGTAGACGTAGGCACCCGCACCGCGTGCGACGACGAACGCACCGTCGCGTTCGACGGCGCCCATATCGGCGAACCCGTGCCATAGCGCACCCATATCAACCACCTCTACCTCGACAACCACATCACTACGTCCGCACTGCACCGGCCGAAGCCCGATTCACCGAGCGCGACCACCGCGAGTGCGAGCAGCGCGAACCCGATGACCGGGACCACCAGGCCGCCACCTATCTGTCGGCACCGGTCGTTGAACCGGTACGGATACCAGTCGACGATCGGCCCACGGATCAGGGTGCACGCGCCGCAGCCGAGCGGGCGGACCGACCCGCCCGCGATCAGCCGCCCGGAAACCCAGCACGACCGGCGCCAGCCCCGGTCCACGACCATCACGATAGGCATGAACCAGTGCGCCACCTCATCCACCCACCTCTGTTCGCCCCAGCGGGCGATATCCGCGAGCAGCACCGCGAACGCGGGCCGCAGCCGCCGCTATGGCAGCCGCTACTCGATCGGGCCGTAAGGTCGGTGCGGTGGAACAGTTTCCGAGTCGGGCGCTGGTATTGGGCGCCGGTGGTGTCGTCGGCACCGCCTGGATGGCCGGTCTGGCCGCCGGATTGCGCCAGCACGGCATCGCTCTCGCCGCCGCCGACCTGATCGTCGGCACCTCCGCGGGCGCGATCGTCGGCGCGGTCCTCGCTTCCGGCCGAGATCCGGGCGAACTCGCCGCACCCCGGCACCCCGCGCCGTCCGACCCGCAATTACCTCCGCCCGACCCGCGCGCGCTGGGCCGCGTGTTCGCGGTCCTCGGCGATAGCGAAACGGCACCGGAGCTCAGGCGGCGACGAGTCGGCGAGATCGCGCGCGAAATGAGCGCCGAACACGATGCCGTCCACGTCGAGCGCATGCGAACCCTGATCGGCACCGCACAGTGGCCGGACCGATTGCTGGTCGTCGCCGTCGACGCCAGCGCGGGCCAGCGCCGAGTCTTCGATCAACGCGATGCGGTCGCCCTGCCGGACGCGGTGGTCGCCAGTCGCGCGATGCCCGGCGTCTACCCGCCCATGACCATCGGCGACCGTCGCTTCATGGACGGCGGCATGTACTCCGCCACCAATGCGGATCTGGCCGCCGGGGCCGAACTTCTCGTCACCATTCATCCACTGGCACACCTGTTTTCGACCACCGCCCTCGACGCGGAACTGCGATCCGCGCGGCCCGGAGAGTCATTGGCGATCACCCCGGACCAACGATCGATCGATGCCTTCGGCAGCGACCTGCACGACCGCGCACACTGGATACCGTCCTTCCGAGCCGGATTCGCCCAAGCGGAGGCGGAAGCCACCCGCCTCCAACGGATCTGGCCGACCGCGAGGTAGCCTGAGGCCGACCGTCGGGGGGAACGTGACAACCAGCGAACCTGTTCGCCCGGTATCCGCTGCTGTCATCCACCGGCTTCCTGTGGTTCTGTTCCGCCGACAGCCTGTCGCTGGTCGGTACCTCCATCACCGCGCTGGCGCTGCAGGTGCTCGCGGTCGAGACAATGCGGGCATCGCCCATCGAGCTCGGTGTGCTGGGCGCCGCGCGCTGGCTGCCGTATCTGCTGTTCGGTCTGATCGCCGGCGTGCTCGTCGATCGGTATCGGCGGCGGCCGGTCCTGGTGGCCGCCGATCTGGTGCGGGCGGGTTTGCTCGCGCTCATCCCGCTGTCGGCGGCGACCGGCGCCCTGAGCATGCCGGTCTTGATCGCGGTCGTGTTGGTATTCGGCACGGTGTCACTGGCCTACGACGCCGCACATCAGTCGTTTCTGCTGACGCTGGTGCCACCGGAGCTGCTCACCCCCGCCAATGCCCGGCTGGAACAGTCCTCGGCGGCGGCGCAGACCTGCGGGCCGGTCATCGGGGGCTGGCTGGTCCGGATCGTCGGCGCGCCGCTGGCGATCATGGTGGACGCGGCGTCGTATCTGATCTCCGGACTGATCGTGGCGCGGCTGCGCGTGGTCGAGCGATCCGATCCGCCGCAGGACCGGAATCTGCGCAGGGAACTGCGCGAAGGGCTGACCTGGGTGTACGGGCATCGGATGCTCGCCCCGCTCGCCATCGCCTCGCACGGCTGGTTCTTTTTCAGTGCGATGGTGTCGACGGTGTACGTGCTCTTCGTGATCGACGAACTCGGCTTCGACGCTTCCGCGCTCGGATTGAGCTTCGCCTGCGGCGGCGTCGGTGCCGTGGCCGGGGCATCGGTCCCCGAACGCGCCGGTCGGCGATTCGGCATCGGGCCGATGATCATCGGCTGCCGGTGGCTGTCGCCCATGGGATATGCGCTGATCCCCTTGGCGCACAACGAGTTGCCGGTCTGGCGTTGCTGTGCTCCGCTCAGTTCCTTTTCGGTGTCTCCATCGGCATCGACAGTCCGCTGGAAATGGGCTACCGCCAGGCCGTCACACCCGACCGTCTGCTCGGCCGGATGAATGCGACCATGCGGTCATTGAACCGGGCCGCGATCGTGATCGGCGCACCGGTGGGTGGCGTGCTGGCCGCCTGGCTCGGCATTCGGTGGACGCTGTGGATCGCGGTCGTCGGGCTGCTGATCTCGGCACTCGTGTTCACCGGATCCGGATTCCGGCACGCCCGCTCGGGAGCGGACCTGCCCGGCTGATCACGGTCGCGCTGGCGGTCGACCAGTGCCCCGAGCGCGGCGACGGCGACCGCGA
This sequence comes from Nocardia sp. CA-119907, assembly GCF_050955995.1. Taxonomy (NCBI): domain Bacteria; kingdom Bacillati; phylum Actinomycetota; class Actinomycetes; order Mycobacteriales; family Nocardiaceae; genus Nocardia; species Nocardia sp. CA-119907. The sequence continues at coordinate 3,107,826 of NZ_CP192091.1, read as the reverse complement.
ACAGGGCGAAGACGCCGGTGCGAATAACCAGGCCGGTGATCAGGGAAACGGCGCATATCAGGACCGCTGTGATCGGTGAACCGGGCCGGTCGACGAACGGCGTCGCCACCCTGTTCGCGGGTGTGGGCACCGGATGCTCACGCCCGCCTCGGATTCGACGCACCGGTTTCGCTACCCTGGTGAACGCAATGACCAGGACAGCCGATGCGAATCTCCGCGAGCTCCGGACCCGCCTGGCCGCCGTAACGCTCCGCGATGAACACCGGTTGCGCCGAAGCCTGGACCGGGCCCGCGGCGGCGATCTCACCGATATCGCGGCAGAGATCGCGGCGGCCGAGCAGCGCGTCGAGGCTCGCCGCGCCGCGGTACCCGAAATTCGCTATCCCGAGCAGCTACCCGTCTCCGCGCGCCGCGAAGATATCGCCAAGGCGATCATGGAGAACCAGGTGGTGATCGTCGCGGGTGAGACCGGATCGGGTAAGACCACCCAGATTCCGAAGATCTGCCTGGAACTCGGCCGGGGCATTCGCGGCACCATCGGGCATACCCAGCCACGGCGGCTGGCCGCGCGCACCGTCGCCGAGCGCATCGCCGAAGAGTTGGGCACCGAACTCGGCGACGTTGTCGGCTATACGGTGCGCTTCACCGATCAAGCCTCCGATCGCACGCTCATCAAGCTGATGACCGACGGCATCCTGCTCGCCGAGATCCAGCGCGACCGGCTGCTGCGCCGCTATGACACGATCATCATCGACGAGGCGCACGAGCGCAGCCTCAATATCGACTTCCTGCTCGGCTATCTGAAGCAATTGCTCCCGCGCCGACCGGATCTCAAGGTGATCATCACCTCGGCGACCATCGATCCGGAGTTGTTCGCGCGGCACTTTGCGAAGCAAACGGACGATGCCGGCGCGCAGCGAACAGACGACACCAGCGCGCAGCAAACAGATGACGAATCGGGCACTCCCGCACCGATTGTCGAGGTTTCCGGCCGGTCCTATCCCGTACAGATCCGGTACCGTCCGCTAGCGCTGGAGCTACCCGGCAGCGCCGATGAGGACGACGAGGACACCCGGATCGTGGATCGCGACCCGGTCGATGCCATCGGCGACGCGGTGCGCGAACTGTTCGCCGAGGGCGATGGCGATGTGCTGGTGTTCCTATCCGGTGAACGCGAGATCCGTGACGCCGCGGATGCGTTGCGCGACTTGAAGATTCCGCGCACCGAGATCCTACCGCTCTACGCGCGCCTATCGACGGCCGAGCAGCATCGGGTATTCGCCCCGCATGCCGGTCGACGAGTCGTCTTGGCCACCAACGTCGCCGAGACCTCGCTGACCGTCCCCGGCATCCGGTACGTCGTCGACCCCGGTACCGCGCGCATCTCCCGCTATTCGATGCGCACCAAGGTGCAGCGCCTACCCATCGAAGAGGTTTCCCAGGCCTCGGCCCGCCAGCGTGCCGGACGCTGCGGCCGTGTCGCCGACGGCATCTGCATCCGGCTGTATTCCGAGGACGATTTCGAATCCCGGCCCGCCTTCACCGAACCGGAGATCCTGCGGACCAATCTGGCCGCAGTCATCCTGCAGATGACCGCACTCGGCCTCGGCGATATCGAGAAGTTCCCGTTCGTGGAGGCGCCGGATCGCAGGGCGATCCGAGACGGTATCGCGCTGCTGGAGGAATTGGGCGCACTCGCGCCGCGCGCCACCGCGACACCCGCGCGCCGCGCCGCCGGACCGGACGCCATCGAGGAGACGCGCACCAGCACTACTCAGGGACGGCGCAGCGCCGATAGCGTTGCGGGCAAACAGATCCATGCTGACGAAGCCACGGACACACGGTCCGATGCGACGCTGACGCTCACCCCCACCGGTCGCGAAATGGCGCAGCTGCCGGTCGATCCCCGCATGGCCCGGATGCTGGTCGAGGCGCACCGCAATGGCTGTCTGGCCGATGTGCTGATCATTGTGGCCGCGCTGTCCATTCAGGATGTGCGCGAGCGACCCGCGGACCAGCAGCAGGCCGCCGATACCCAACACGCGCGGTTCGTGGTCGAAGGCTCGGATTTCCTGGCCTACCTGCGGTTGTGGGAATACCTGAACGAGCAACGAAAGTCGCTGTCGTCCAATCAGTTCCGACGCATGTGCCGTGATGAGTTCCTACACTACCTGCGGATCCGGGAGTGGCAGGATCTACACGGACAGTTGCGGACTATCACGCGTGGGCTCGGATGGTCGACGCACGATGGCTCGGATGGTGACGAAACCACGTCGCGCCGTGGACGATCCGGCGGACGAAACAGTTCCGCCCCGGTTCGAGACAATGACGGCGGACAGCGCGGAAAACGCGACACCGACTCGTCCGGCGCTGGTGGGAACCGTCGCCGGGGCGGCCGCGCACCCGAGAACGTCACGTCGCGACCGCAAGCGGCGCGCGGCGGACGTGGTGCCGAGGCGCCACCTCAGGCCGCGGCACTCGAAAACGATGGCACCCCATGGGATTCGACCGCGATTCACCAGGCACTGCTGGCGGGCATGCTCTCCCACATTGGCGTCCGCGAGGCCGAATCGCGTGAATTCCTCGGCGCGCGAAATGCCAAGTTCATGATCTTCCCCGGCTCCTCCCTGGCGAAGAAGCCGCCCCGCTGGGTGATGGCCGCCGAACTCGTCGAAACCTCGCGGCTCTGGGGCCGGATGGCGGCGCGGGTGGAGCCCGAATGGGCCGAGCGCCTCGCCGGGGACCTGGTGAAGCGCACCTACTCCGAACCGCATTGGTCGTCCAAGCGCGGGGCGGCGCGGGCCTATGAGCGGGTCACGCTGTACGGCGTGCCGCTGGTCGTGAGCCGGGCCGTCGACTACGGCCGTATCGATCCGGAGCTGTCGCGCGAACTGTTCATCCGGCATGCGCTGGTACAGGGTGAATGGCAGACCCGGCACGAGTTCTTCCACCGCAATCGCGAACTCCTCGACGACGTTGCCGATTTGGAGCACCGCGCCCGCCGCCGCGACATCCTGGTCGATGACGAGGTCCTCTTCGAGTTCTACGACAAGCGCATCCCCACCGATATCGTCTCGGTGCGCCATTTCGACAGCTGGTGGCGCACCGCCGAGCGCAAGGATCCAGCGCTGCTGGACTTCTCGACCGAGACCGTGGTCAATGAGGCGGCCGCGGTCCTGGACCTGACCGACTTCCCCGATGCCTGGCGCCAGGGTGAGCTGAGCTTCCCGCTCACCTACCAGTTCGAGCCCGGCAATGACGATGACGGTGTCACGGTGCGGATCCCGGTCGAACAATTGGCGCATGTGCGCGCCGTCGGCTTCGACTGGCTGGTCCCCGGCATGCGCGAAGAGCTGGCCACCGCACTGATCAAGACTCTGCCGAAGGCATTGCGACGCACCGTCGTTCCCGCACCGGACTTCGCCGCGGCCGCACTCGCCGCGCTCACCCCGCGCGCCGAACCCCTGCGCACCGGCCTGGCGCGGGAGCTGTCGCGCCTCGGTTCGGTCACCATCGCGGCGCGTGATCTCGACCCCGCCGCCCTTCCCGACCACCTGCGCATGACCTTCGCCGCGATCGATGCCTCCGGCACCACATTGGCACGCGGCAAGAACCTGTCCCAGTTGAAAACCCAACTGTCCGAACAGGTTTCCGCCTCGGTCGCCCGCGCGACCGCGGGTGCCGAGCGTGCTCCCGCCACGGTGTGGACCTCGGAATCACTCGGGACGGTCGCGCCGACGGTGCGCAGCGAGGTCGCCGGCCAGACCGTCACCGGCTATCCGGCGCTGGTCCCCGAGGGCGAGGGGGTCGCGGTCCGGGTGCTCAGCTCGCCCGCCGAACAGGCCGCCGCCATGCGAGCGGGCACGCGCACCCTGGTGCTGGCCGCCATGCCGACCTCGGTCCGCACCGTCACCGCGAGTTTGCGGCCGCGGGATCGGCTGGCGCTGAGCCAGAATCCGTACGGCTCACTCGACCTACTCGTCGAGGACTGCCGCGCCGCCGCCGCTGACGAACTGATCGCCGCCGCCGGCGGCCCGGTGCGCAGTCCGGACCAATTCGATGCCCTGGTCGCGCGGATCCGCCCCGAGTTCGTCTCCGCCGTTGCCCGCATCGTGCGTCTCGTGGTCCCGATTCTGGCTGGGGCACACCAGGTTTCTTCCATCCTCGCCGACACTTCCGAACGCGATATCGCCGACGACGTCCGCCATCAACTCGACGACCTCGTCTTCCCTGGATTCATTTCGGAATGGGGCAGCACGCGTCTGCGCGAACTCCCCCGCTACCTCCAGGCCGCGCGCGTCCGCCTCGAATCACTGCCCGGATCCGCCGTCCGTGACCGCCAGGGCATGGTCGAGATCGACCGCGCGCTCACCGCCTACGACCGCCTCGTCAACACCCTTCCCGACACCCGCAAGAACGCCCCCGACGTCGCCGAGATCTGGTGGATGATCGAGGAATTCCGGGTCAGCCTCTTCGCCCAGAAATTGGGCACCCCCTACCCGGTCTCCACCAAACGCATCGAAAAGACCATCGCCGCCATCCGCCGCTGACGGCCCACCAGGACTGCTCGGGTACCGCGGTAGTTCTGGGGGCGCGAGCCATCGACACCACAGCCAGCGCCGATAGCGACCTGCAGCGACAGCTGGTCCGGCTGCTCGACACCGGATCGGTCACCATCTGCCCCGGGCAGGCGATGGGCAGCTTCGGCTGCTCACGTCCGCCGGGCATCTGCCTGTGACCGCGGTGATCAGTCCGCGCTGGCCGCGACCGTCGCTTCCTCGCGATGTTTGCGCAGGTCGGCGATTTCGCGTTCGAAGTCGTCGGCCGAGGTGAAGGAGCGGTACACCGAAGCGAAGCGCAGGTAGGCCACTTCGTCCAGATCGCGCAGCGGGCCGAGGATCGCCAGGCCGACCTCATGGCTGGGGACCTCGGGGGAACCCTTGGCACGCACCGCGTCCTCCACCTGCTGGGCGAGCAGGTTGAGTGCGTCCTCGGCGACCTCGCGGCCCTGGCAGGCGCGGCGCACACCGCGGATGACCTTTTCCCGGCTGAACGGTTCGGTGACACCGCTGCGCTTGACCACCGATAGGATCGCGGTCTCGACCGTGGTGAATCGTCTCCCACACTGCGGGCAGGAACGCCGACGGCGGATGGCCGCGCCTTCCTCGGCCTCACGCGAGTCGACGACCCGCGAGTCGGGGTGTCGGCAGTAGGGGCAATGCATCCGAGAGATCCTTCGTCGATGCGCGCGCCCGCGTCCGAATCGGCTCCGGTTCGGCGTTCCGATCCGGCGAGCACGTGTACAGGGGTCTAGACCTATACATCCATATCGGTTCCAGGATACCTGGGAGGGGTCACCAGGCGTCTCACCCGTCCCACCTACCCCGCGCGGCGGGCGGTTATCCGAGCTGCCACTGGGTGGTGAGATCGGCGATCAGTTCCGGGATGCGCGCGAGCATCCGGCCGTGTGCGAGCTTGTTCCAGAAGGATTCGCCGAGTACGACCTCGGCGAAGGGCCGGTTGCTCTCCATATCGATATGGCGCGGCGCCAGGTCGCCCATGATGTAGGTCCAGCGGGTATCGCGGTCGGCCCAGTTGAAGTCCGGCAGCGGGGTGCGCAGCGATACCGTGCGACCGGTGATATCGGCGCTGACGGTCGCGGGCGCGAAGACACCGGGTGCGCGGACGCCGGGTACGGCGGGCTTACCCGCGACGGTGCTCACATAGGTCAGCACCCGGCCCATCGTGCCGCGGCCCGCCGAGGTCACGTCCCACTGATCGGCAATGACGCGGTTCTGCTCGCGATCGGTCATGCGGATCAGCGCATCGATATTGCCGCTCTGGGTGTGGGAATCGATCGACTGCCATGCGGTGCGAATATCGGCATCGATCACCCCGGCGGCGTACATTTCGTCGATTCCGGCCATTCCCAGCGCGGCATAGGCCTCGTGCATCGGGACCAGGTCGGTGAAGATGTGCTTCTGCATGATCATCAGCCGGGTCTGGTACCAGGTGACATCGTCGGCGCCGAGCCGCGCACCCTCGGTGGCCAGCAGGCGGATATCGGCGGGCACCTTGGCCACCAGTTCCGGTGGGGTGGAACGCAACAGGTCGGCGACCGCATTGCCGAGCTGGTGGATGCCGGGCACGTCGAGCACCATGCCGATATCGCTGAGGTCGAAGAAACCCGAGGCGAACGAGCCGCCCGCGATCCCGGCGAGCCCGGCCCACCAGTAGTCCCGATGCTGATTCGCCAGCCGGAAGTAGTTGACGTAGACCTGGCTGAAGGTGCGCTGGTTGGCGCGCACGCCGAGCGCCGGATCCCAGGCCGCGAGGTCGATATCGGCATTGCGGGTCGAGACCACCAGCCAATACTGGTGCAGCAGTGTGCCGTAGCGGCTCGGCGCCACCCCGTCGGCCCTGGCCTCGTCGAGTGCTTCGCGCAGTGTCGATTCGTCCAGTGGCAGTGCCGGATTCAGGCCACCGCCGCTCGCGCCGTCGCCATTGACCGCGGGTAGATCCAGATATGCCCGGTATGCGGGCGCCGCGTGCGCGGCCGGAATCATGGTGAGGCCGAAGACAAGACAGGTGAGCAGCCCGGCGATTCGGGCGAGAATGCGGACAGCGTGTTCAGCGGTGCGGCGATGCGTCATTGCGTGGTGTCCCGAAATCGTTCGTCGGCATAGTTGCCCAGATCACGTTTTCAGGCACAGTAACAACATGTTCTAGTTTGCAATCGACAATTTCGGCCACTCTTCGTGGCCCGATCTGCCGGTCACCATCCGCCACACCGACTTTCGCCGAGTGCTATCGCGGCACGCCGATTCCGGCACCGTCCGGAACCGATTGCTGTTCGACCACAGCGGGCGCCGTCGCCGGGGTCTCACCACCGAAAGTCCCGGCACGCCAATGCGCCACCCCGATCAGTGCCGTCACCACCAGTGCGCTCAATAGCGCGGCCACCGCCAGCACCGCGTAGCCGACCTGCGCCTGTTCCACCCGTTCCATCGGATGCGGACCCCGCGCCTGCCGCAGCGCGGACGTTCGAACCGGACCGCGATCGTAGAGCGCCACCGCACCGCCGGGCCTGCTGCCGCGCGGCCCCCGATCCACCCCGGCCCGCGTGGCATCGAGGGCGCGGACACCACCGCGATGCGGGCGCTGGACCCGGGGAACGGAATCGAAACCGAGGTCGGACTCGGTTTCCAGGTCGGTGCTCGGGGCGCTGATCGCAGTGCTCATCGGACAAACCTCCATGAAGGGGTGTTAGTGGGTGCTCAGGTATGTCACGAGACGATGGGGGTAGCTGTTCGATCAAATGTTCGAAGAACTCGTGTTCGATTTCTACCATGCGCCACCGACAAAGTCAGCAGAAAACGCCGACATGCCTCGAACAGATGTTTGATACATCGGCGTAACCGGACTAGATTCGGTAGACGAAATCCATCACACGGAAGGGCGGTTGCGGTGAGCCACACAGACGACACGGGCGACGAGAGCGGAGTTGGCACCGACCCGTCCGGAACCGGGGCGGATCTCACCGTGCGTCAGCGCAAGGTCCTCGAGGTCATCCGCACCTCGGTGAGCGAGCGCGGCTATCCGCCGAGCATCCGCGAGATCGGCGACGCGGTCGGACTCACCTCCACCTCCTCGGTCGCCCATCAGTTGCGCTCCCTCGAGCGCAAGGGCTATTTACGGCGCGACCCGAATCGGCCACGGGCCGTGGATGTTCGCGGCCTCGACGAGGCGGTCCGCGCGGTGACCAGCCTGCCGACCGCCGAGGATGTCGACACCGGCAGGCCGGTGCCGACCTTCGTGCCCGTCCTGGGCCGGATCGCCGCCGGTGGCCCGATCCTGGCCGAGCAGGCGGTGGAGGACGTGTTTCCGCTGCCGCGCGAACTGGTCGGCGACGGCTCGCTGTTCCTGCTCAAGGTCGTCGGTGAATCCATGGTGGACGCCGCGATCTGCGATGGCGACTGGGTGGTCGTGCGCCAGCAGAATGTCGCCGACAACGGCGATATCGTGGCCGCGATGATCGAGGGTGAGGCGACGGTCAAGACGTTCAAGCGCACCGGCAAAGATGTCTGGCTGATGCCGCACAATCCGCTGTTCGAGCCGATCCCGGGTAATGACGCGCAGATCCTCGGCAAGGTCGTCACGGTCATCCGCAAGATCTGAAAGTCGGTGGGATGCGCGGGCCATCGGTCCGCGCATCCGTGGTTCGGCGTCAGTGCAGCAATAGACCGAGGGGCCACGCCCAGTGCTCGAGTGTGATCCGCTCGATGAACAGAATCTGCAGTTCCCCGACGATCCCGCCGAGTACCGCGCCGACCGCGATCGCCGTCGGCTCGTCCTCCTTCACGGCGGGTCGCAGCAGATTCTCGAACTGCGCGGGTGAGAGCTCCCCCATCCGTTCGATGACGGTGTTCTCGATATCCATGGCCTGCATCGTGTAGGCGTGTGCCTGCTGGGTGGTGACCTCGGCGTGGGCGAAAACCCGTTCGGCCGCCGTCGCTTTCAGCTCCCGCCATCGGTCGGTGCCGACGGTCAGCGTGACCAGCGGTTTGGCCAGGCTCGGCGCGGCGTCCGCGGCGCGATCGACATATTTGGCGGCCAGTTCGAATACCCGGTCCGCCGCGGGCCCCTTCAGGATGGCGTCGACGATCTTATCCGGCGTGAGCAGCTCCGCGGCGATCAGATGCGCGTACTGCGGGATCAATTCGTGCCGATTCTTCGCGAAAAGCCCATGCCAGGTGAAGATTCCGAAGTACCGCTCGGGCTCGTGCGGGCGGAACAGCATCTGCAGCCCGATGTAGTCGGTGACCCATCCGTTCACGAAGCCGAATACCGGCATCAGCCATGGCTCGCGGAACAGCGCCCACATGATCGCCTGTCCGACGCCGATGAGCAGCCCGAACCAGAAGCCGATCTTCGGGATCATGGTCATCTGGGCCCCGGCGATATCGCGCATCATCCGATTCAGCAGCGCTTTATCCGCGGTCAGATTCGATACGACCATGGCGCGCAGGTCGAACAGCCGCACGATATCGCGCTTGGCGTCCTCGATCGCCGCGACCGCGTATTTCGGTGTCTCGGACTGGATCAGCCCGATCACCGCGCGCCGGGTCACCTCCGGCATCGCCTCCCACAGTCCCGGGTAGTAGTCGACCGCCATGGAACGCACGACATCGTCGACGGCCCGGCGCATCGGCGCCTCGACCTCCTTGATCAGCTGATCCGCGTCCAGTCGGTCGAAAAGTTCCTGCGGCTGCAGCAGATTTGTGCTGATCATGTCGTAGGCGATGCCCGCCATCTTCTCGGCCTGGCGCGGCAGCATCCCCTGCCAGCCCAATGGAATCCGGCCCAGCCGCACCCCGACGAACTCCAGCGGACGAAACATCATCTCGATGGCGATCAGCTTGGTGAACCACCCGATCCCGCCCGCGATGAACGGCATCGACAGATAGATCCACCACCACTGCCGCACATCCGCCACGATCGACGACCACGACTGCACGCCACACCCCACTTCTCCATCGGAGATTCGAAGTTTACAGTGTTGTATCATGACGGCGGCGACGCGATGACCTCGTATGTCCGCTGAGGCCAACGGGATACGACCATTTCGACCGCTCGGGTTCGCGGCAGCGAAGCAGAACGACAGCGCGTCAATGACATTCAGTCCCGAGATCGCTCGGACTCGCGGACCGACAGGCGATCAGCGCGGCAGCAGCGTCACCCAGAAGTCGGCTCGATGATCGGCGGCATAGGTGTCGATGAGGCGGCTTCCGCTGGGGCGGAAGGACATGACGAGCGGTGCGGCCGGGTCGTAGGCCGGAATCGGTTCGAGGCCGGCCGGATCCGGACGGGTGTCGATGGCGAATCGAGTCCAGTACCTTCGCATTTCGCTGGCGAGGCGCTGTTGGTCGGGGGTGAGCACGGCACCGTAGACCCAGCTGAGGTTGCGCAGGCTCCACAGCGATATCAGCTCGCTGGCGTGGAAGGCGCCGAGCGGGAAGATATTCGGCGGGGCGAGCGGCGCCGGATCATCGAAAGAGTAGATGTAGGTGGGGTTGTGCGGGCTCAGCGCGGCGTACTCGACAGTCAGCGCGGTCAGGGTGCGGTCGGTCCAGGCACGCGAGAGTGCGAGCGCGGGCTGGGGATAGGCGGCAGCCGGGTAGACCTGCTCGACGCGGTCGATTTGCTCCGATGTCAGGTCGGGCATTGCGGCGGCCAGTGCGTCGCGGTATCCGGCTGCGGTCAGCGGCTTACCAAGGGGCACACCGTATTTCAAGTACACCCAGAGCGCCATCTCGTCATTGTTCGCACCGACGAGGGTAGGCACCGCGGCCAGGGATCCGTTGCGCGATGCCGCCTGCGGGCCGATCGGCAGGAACGGTCCGCCGTAGACGGTCGCGGTAATGGGATTGTTCGCCAATGTGTCGACCGGCAAGGCGCGCAGGCAGGCGGCGGGCTCGGGTCCGGTGCAGCCGAGACGTGCGGCATAGGCGTCGCCATTGGCCGTCGCCGTCGCGACCGGCACGCCGACCGAGCACGGGCCGCTCTCTCGGATCGCGGCACGGAACAGCCCATGCGAACTCGGCGCGGCCAGCTGCGTGCACACCGACCCTGCGCCCGCGGACTCACCCGCGAGGGTCACCTGCTCCGGGTCACCACCGAAGGCCGCGATATTGCGTCGCACCCACCGCAACGCGGCCTGCTGATCCAGATAGCCGTAGTTCCCGGCCCCGGAGCCGTCGTCGAGCGCGGAGGCGGCGAGGAAGCCGAGCGCGCCGAGGCGGTAGTTGATTGTGACCACGATGAGGTCACCGTCACCGTGCGCGATCAGCGGATCGGCACCGTAGATATCGCCGGAACCGCTGGTGAAACTGCCGCCGTGGATCCAGACCAGCACCGGCAGCGGACGGCCGTCGGCCGGCAGGCTGCGCGGTGTCGAAACATTGAGGTACAGACAGTCTTCCGACTTCGTCGGATTCGCCCCCAGCAGACCGAAGACACCGCTCTCCTGCGGACAACTCGGCCCGGCCGCCGCGGCATCGCGCACACCCGGCCACCCCGCGGCCGGAGCCGGTGCCCGCCACCGCAAGTCCCCGATCGGCGGGGCGGCATAGGGGATGCCCGCGAACAACCGATGGTCCGCGACCAGCACGCCGCGCAGCTGACCGGTTTCGATGGTGACGAGGTCGGCGGCGATCGGTTCGGCGGGAGCCGGTGCCACACCGCCGAGCACGACCACCGACGCCAGGACCGCGAGCCAGGCCCGAGCCACCGGTCGATCGGCCAGGGCTAGCCGCCCGAACCACTCGCCCGCTGTCAGCCACCGACGCCTGCGCACGGGCCAACGCTAGTCACCGCACCTTCCGGGCGGGCGGCAATCAGCGAAAACAAGGCCTTCGACCGCCTGCACGAAAGTGACCCTTGCCACAGTCGGTACGTGAGCGTACCGTGCTGATGGTACGCAGATGTACCACGCTGGGAGGTGCCGCATGACCACGGTGAAATTGCCCGACGGGCCTACTACTCCGGCTCTGTTTCAGGCCGTGGAGGTGATGGCGGGCCGGACCCGCGCTTGGCGCAGGCTGCACGACCGCTATGGCTCGGCATTCACCGTCTACCTACCCAGGTTCGGCCGGATGGTGGTGCTATCCGATCCGGCCGAGGTGAAGGCGCTGTTCACCGCGAGCTCCGATATCGCCGACAATGTCGATGTCAATCTCGGCCAGTTCCTCGGTCCCGGCTCGCTGTTCTCACTGCAGGGCGCCGAACATCGCAAGCAGCGCAAACTGCTCACCCCGCCGTTCCACGGCCGCCGTCTCGCCGTATACGAGGCGCTGATCGAGGAGGAGACCGTCCGCGAACTGGCGACTTGGCCGCAGGGCCAGGAGTTCGCGACCATGGATTCGATGATGCGGATCACCCTGAATGTGATCCTGCGCGCGGTATTCGGCGCCGAGGGTAGGGAATTCGACGAGTTGCGCGAATTGCTGCCCAAACTGGTGCTGGTCGGCTCGGCGCTGGCCGCGCTGCCGGTGCCGCGAAAGTTCCTGGGGCGCTTCGGACCCTGGGCCCGCTTCACCGCACACCGCCGCCACTACGACGAAATCGTCGGCCGACTCATCGACCGCGCCGCCGCCGACGACCGACTCGCCGACCGCGACGATGTGCTCGCGATGATGCTGCAGGCCCGCTACGACGACGGCACCGCGATGACCCACAGCGAAATCGCCGACGAACTGCTGACCCTGCTCACCGCGGGGCACGAGACCACGGCGACCACACTGTCCTGGACCGTCGAGCGGTTGCGCCGCCATCCGGAAGTGCTGGCCCGCTTGGTCGCCGAGGTGGACGAGGGTGGTTCGGCGCTGCGCGAGGCCACCCTGCTCGAGGTGCAGCGCGTCCGGCCGGTGATCGACGCGACGGCCCGCAAGATCCGTGCGGAGTCCATGCAGCTGGGTCGGTGGACGCTGCCCAAGGGGCAGAATGTGCTGGTCTCCATCCGGCTCGTACACGATAACGAGGAGCTGTTCCCCAACGCCCGCGCTTTCGACCCGGACCGGTTCGTCGGGGTTCGGCCCGGCACCTTCAGCTGGATCCCGTTCGGCGGCGGCGCACGACGCTGCATCGGTGCGGCATTCGCCACCATGGAGATGAATGTCGTATTGCGCACGCTGCTGAGGGATTTCACGCTCGCACCGACCGATGCGCCGGACGAGCGGACACACTTCCGCGGTGTCGCGCTGGTGCCCGCCAAGAAGGGGCGCGCCGTGGTGTATCGCCGCGCGTCCGTGCCCACCACGGCCGCGGCAGCGCAGACCGCGCAGGTGACGGCATGACGGAAGCATCGCTGAACGATCCGACGAGCGATGCCGGCCGGGCGACGGGTCGGCCCGAACTATTCGCCGATGTGGGCCGCGGGGTCACCCTCGCCTACGAGCGCCTCGGCAGCGGCGGCACGCCACTGCTGCTCGTCGCGGGTCTCGGTCAGCAACTGCACGACTGGCCCGACGGTTTGTGCGATCTCCTCGTCGCACGCGGCTATGACGTCATCCGCTTCGACAATCGCGATGTCGGGAAGTCGACGCACTTCGGTTTTCCGCCGCCGGGTCCGCTCGATTTCCTGCGAAAGCGCTGGCACACAGCGCAATACGACCTCAACGACATGGCCGCCGACACAGTGGGTCTGATCGATGCGCTCGAGCTGGGCTCGGTCCATCTGGTCGGCATGTCACTCGGCGGGATGATCGCGCAGACCGTCGCCGCCCGCTATCCGGACCGCGTCGCGTCGCTGACCTCGATCATGTCGACCACGGGCGCGGCGCGGGTGGGGCGACCGGCCCTGTCCACCTGGCGGTTGATGTTCGGCCGACCGGCGCGCAACCGCACCGAGCACATCGATCGCTCGGTGCGCATGTATCGGCACATCCGCTCGCTCGGCTATCCGTTCGACGAATCCGCGGTGCGTACCGCCGCGGCGACGACCTGGGATCGCGATCCGCACCCCGCGCCCGGGGTGGGCCGTCAGCTGGCGGGCATCCTCAAATCCGGTGACCGGACAACGCAACTCGGCGCTGTCGTCGCCCCGACCCTGATCCTGCACGGTGACCGCGACCTGATGGTGAACCCGACCGGCGGCACGGTCACCGCTCGCGCCATTGCCGGCGCGCGCCTGCACACCCTGCCCGGCATGGGCCACGATCTGCCCGTCGGTGTCCGGCCGACGCTCACCGACCTCATCGACACCCATATCCGAACTGCCAGGAGCACCGATGCCCCGCAACGCTAGGCCGCTGTCCGGCCGTCCCGCCATGATCACCGGCGCCGCCTCCGGCATCGGCCGCAGTCTCGCCCAATTGCTTTCCCGCCGTGGGTCACCGGTGGCGATCGCCGATATCGATGAGACCGGATTGAAGCAGACGGCCTCGTCGCTGAGCGGTCCGGTGCTCACGCGGGTCCTCGATGTGCGCGATGCCGCCGATCAGCTGGCCTTCGCCGCCGAGGTGCGCGAATGGCTGACCGCGCCGTTGGCGGCGGTATTCAATAATGCCGGTGTCGCGGTGTCGTCGTCGGTGCTCCACGCGGTGCCCGAAGACGATGAATGGCTGCGCCAGATCAACTTCGACGGCGTCGTCAATGGCACGCGCGCATTTCTGCCCATTCTGGTCGAACAGGATCAGGGCGTCATCGTGAATACCTCCAGCGTATTCGGATTGGTCGGCATGCCATACCAAAGTGCCTATTGTGCCGCGAAATTCGCGGTGCGGGGCTTCACCGACGCACTTCGCCAGGAGCTTCGGGGTACCGGAGTGTCCGCGGTAAATGTGCATCCGGGCGGAATCACCACCAATATCGCGCGCAATGCCAGGTTCCGAAAGGATCCCGAGGGACGCGGCCGCTCGCACGAACAGATGGCGGCCGAATTCGAGGCGCTCACCATGACCTCGCCGGACAAGGCGGCCGAAATCATCTGTCGCGGAGTGGAACGCGGAAAGTCCCGGATCCTCGTCGGACCGGATGCCTACATATTCGACGCACTCGCACGCGTGACGCCGACCCGCTACTACGACATATACACAGTGTTGGAGCGGCGGCTGCGCGCCCGCGCCGAGGTGGGAGCGACGGCATGAGGGATTCGATGAGGAGTCCGGGCCCGGCGGCGGGTCGGCCCGAGCATTTCGATGTGTTGATCGTCGGCGCCGGCCTGTCGGGCATCGGTGCGGCACACCATCTGCAGACCGCGTTTCCGGGGCGCAGCTACGCAATTCTGGAGGCGCGCACGACAATCGGCGGCACCTGGGATCTGTTCCGCTACCCCGGGGTGCGTTCGGATTCCGATATGCACACCCTCGGCTACCGTTTCCGCCCGTGGACGCAGGCCGCGGCCATCGCCGACGGACCGTCGATCCTGGACTACATTCGCGATACCGCGGCCGATGCCGGAATCGATCGGCGAATCCGATTCGGGCACAAAGTCATCGGCGCCTCCTGGTCGACTGCCGAGGCACGCTGGACGGTGACCGTCGAATACGACGGCACCAACTCGACGCTCACCTGCGGCTTCCTCTACGTCTGCAGCGGCTACTACCGCTACGACCAGGGCTACACCCCCGAATTTCCCGGAATCGAGGAATTCCGAGGGCAACTGGTACATCCGCAGCAATGGCCCACCGACCTGGACTACGAGGGCAAGCGCGTCGTCGTGATAGGCAGCGGGGCCACGGCGGTGACACTCGTGCCCGCCATGGCCGAGAAGGCGGCGCAGGTAACCATGCTGCAACGCTCGCCCACCTACATCATGTCCGTGCCCACCGAGGACGCGGTGGCCATCCGGCTGCGCGAACGGCTCGGACCACGGCGGGCCTACACCATCACCCGCTGGAAGAACGTGCTCGTCAGCACCCTCATCTACCAGCTGAGCCAGCGACGTCCCCGGATGATCCGCAATCTCATCCGCAAGCAGAATGCCGCGCAACTGCCCACCGGCTACGAGGTGGACGTCCACTTCAAGCCGACCTACAACCCGTGGGATCAACGGCTGTGCCTGGTACCGGACGGGGATCTGTTCGGCGCGATCCGAGCGGGTCGCGCCGCGGTGGTGACCGATCGCATCGACCGGTTCACCGCCGAGGGCCTGCGCCTGAGCTCCGGCGCCGACCTGCCGGCCGATATCGTCGTAACGGCGACCGGTCTGCAATTGCTGGCCTTCGGCGGAATCGAGTTCACCGTCGACGGTCGGGCGGTCGCGCTGCACGAGACCATGGCCTATAAGGGCATGATGCTCAGCGGTGTCCCCAACTTCGCGTTCACCATCGGCTATACCAATGCGTCCTGGACATTGAAGGCGGATCTGGTCGGCGAATTCGTCTGCCGACTGCTACGGCATATGGATGCCAACGGCTACGACCAGTGCGTGCCGTGGCCCGATCCGGATATCGAGACGGCACCGCTGTTGGACTTCCAGTCCGGATATGTCCAGCGCTCCATCGACCGGTTCCCGCGTGCGGGTTCGCGGCGGCCCTGGCGGTTGGGCATGAACTACGCCCACGATGTGCTCGCGCTGCGCCACGGGCGAATCGAGGACGGCACCATCAGGTTCGCGAGCCGAACCGCACTCGGCGAGCCGGTTCCGGTGCGGGTGAGGTCATGATCGCCCTGGCGGCGGGGCGCACTAACCTGGTTCTCGTGACCCGTGCCGAGCCCGCCGCCAGCATCGCCGCCGAGGCCACGCCGGGATCCGATTTCCGGCGTCGGCTGCTCGACGCGATGGCCGAGGCGGTGCGCGAGCGCAGTTATCGCGAGACGACCGTCGCCGATGTGGTCCGCAACGCGCGCACCTCCCGCCGCACCTTCTACGAGCATTTCGACAGCAAGCAGGACTGTTTCATCGCGCTGCTCGCCGAGCGCAATAGCGAGACGATCCAGCAGATCTACGATGCGGTCGACGCCGGCGCGCCCTGGCGCACCCAGGTCCGGCAGGCCATCGAGGCCTGGATCGGTGCGTCGCAACAGGATCCGACGATCACCCTGGCCTGGATCCGCGACATCCCCGCCCTCGGCGAGGCCGCCCGCCAGGTTCAACACGACGCGGGCGAGGCCTTTATCAATCTCATCCAAAGCCTCACCGCCACACCGGGATTCGAGGCCCCCGGACTGCACCCGCTGACCCGTCAGATGGCCACCATCCTCTATGGCGGCTATCGCGAACTCATCGCATTCACCGTCGAGCAGGGACGGGATATCAGCGAGATCATCGACGTCGCCGTCGATACCGCCATCGCCCTCGTCGGTCCCCGCTACGAGCCGCCCCGCTAGTCCTTCACCGCCGTGAACTGGGCCAGCGCACCATTGCACACCAGTTCCACTTCCCGCAGCCCCGCCGCGGCGATCCAGCTCGACAGATCGGCGGCAGTGCCGGACGGACCGAATACCCCGATCGCCCGCATCACCCGCATATGCAGGTCGAAGCGCCGCCGGACACCGCGCACCACACAACTGCCGACCAGCCGTCCGCCCGGCGCGAGCACCCGCGCGAGCGAGGCGACCGCGGCGGCCGGATCCGGCATGCAGTGCAGGCCGGCGAAGGTCACCACCAGGTCGAATTCACCGGTGGCGAAGGGCAGGTCGACCACATCCGCACGCACGTAGTCGATACCGGACACTTCGGCGCGCTCGGCCGCGCGGCGCGCCGCCGCCAGCTGGTCATCGGAAATGTCGGCCGCCACGTAGCGGATCTTGTGCCCCGGTCGCAGGCGGCGCAGCGTCACCCCGCCGCCGACCGGCAGATCCAGTAGCGCGGAGTCGGTCGGCAGCTCATTGACAATGTCCATCGCCGCGTACATCCGGCGGGTGTCGCAGCCCCAGAGCACCTCTCCGGCGGGCCGGGCCAGCCCCGGATGATCCAGGACGAAGTCGTACACCGGAGCACCGAGGCTCCCCCAGGTTCGGCTCTGCCACACTTCACGGACATCGGGCACAGTCGTCTCCTCTACGCGCGGTGGGAGTCCAGGCTAGGCCGGCGCTCATCGACGCGCCAAGAGCTACCGGACGCGATCGCCGCCGCTCACACGGTCGTACTACGCCAGGTGTAGTGGGTCCAGCGGCGCACATCGCCATGGAGATCCGGCACTGACCGGCGGCTGGCCTACCGCCGCCACCTCGGTGGCACATCAGTGCGGCGAATACACAGCGGACCGATTCACCAATTTCGGACAAACGGCATATCGCATTGCAACTATCATTTGTTAACAACTTGGCAGAATTTATATCGAATTGCGCATCTCGACATTGCGATTCCATCGACTTATATATGCGATGTCAATCCTCGAGGTCAGGGCTTTTGGTCATTGGATTCGAGGCCGAAGGACCCTGCGCTGCACCGCGTTACAATCGGCGGCCTCTTGCATCGCGACGCTCTCGAGGGGTTGATCAAGATCACCGCTTGGCCCCCTTCCGTATTTGACGATAATTTCACGGCGCGGACTTCGAAACCGGGGTATACATCCACGAACTATCCGGCTTAGACTGGCCGTGGTCGGGATAGAGGAAAGTTCAATGACCGTTCCGCCGACACAGCTCCATCCCGGGTGGGGACCGAGCGAAGATACCGAGCCGGACGTGTCAGCAATATCGTATGTGCCGCTGTCGGCCGGGCAGCGGGGGTTATGGCTGGCACAGAAATTGAGTCCGGATGTGCCGATATCCGAGGCACAGTACATCGAGTTGCGTGGAGATCTCGACGTCGATCTGCTGCGCGAGGTGTCGATTCGAGCAGGCCGCGAACTCCAGTCCGGATACCTGCGGCTGGTAGAGGTCGACGGCGAGCCGTACCAGGTGTTCGACCCATCGCTCGAGTCGTCGAGTCCGGTGATCGATGTGCGCGGTGCACCGGATCCCGTCGCGGCGGGCTTGGAGTGGATGCGTCGGGACTACACCAAGCCGCTCGACATGACGCGGGACCGGTTGTTCGGATCGGCGGTTGTGCGGGTTGGGGACCAGCATTACCTGCTGTACAGCAGAATCCACCATGTCGCGATGGACGGCTATGCCGGAATGATGAACATGAACCGCATCGCGGCGCTCTACACGGCAGCGGTGCAGGGCCGGACGGCAGAGCCGTACCAGGCGGCGGACGTACGCGCGCTCTACGACGCCGACCGAAACTATCGGGAGTCGAAGCGGTTCACCGACGACCAGGAATATTGGCTGCACAAGCTCGCCGATGTCGGGGACGAGTCCAGTCTGGTCGACGGGCACGCACCCGCGCGCGCGGACAGTACGATCGCAACCGCCGAACTGTCGCCGATGATGGTGCAGCGGATCGAGCGTGCCGCGGAAGCGTTGAACGCGAGCCCGTCCGCGGTGGTGATCGCCGCATTCGGCTGCTATCTGGCCCGGATGACCGGCCGAGACGACGTCATGGTCAACATTCCGGTATCGGGTCGCACGAACGCGGTACTGCGGCGGTCCGGTGGAGTGTTCGTCAATGTCGCACCGCTTCCGCTCACCCTCGATGCGGGCGACACCGTCGCGACACTGACGCGACGGGTGCAGTCCGATCTGATCGGGGCGTTGCGGCACCAGCGGTGCGGCCTGACCGACATCCGAACCGCCGCCGGATACAACGGCGGACAGCGGCGCTTCGCAGGCCCGGTGGTGAATGCCATGTTCTTCCACCAGGAGTTCCGGCTCGGATCGGTGCCCGGGGAGTTCCATATCCTCAGTTCGGGGCCGGTCGATGATCTACTGATCGACCTGTATCAGACCGGAGACCCGCCGCGGACGATCCTGCACTTCCTCGCCAACCCCAACCTCTACACCGACTCCGAACTCTCGGCGCACTGCACCAGATTCATGGAGTTCCTCGACGCGTTCGCCGTCGCGCCGGACACTGCGCTCGAGCAGGTTCACCCCGAAAGCGCCCGCGAAGGTGCCCGGATCAAGCGCCGCCGTGCGAACCTGGCGTTCTGGCGGGCCACGCTGGCGAACCTGCCCGAGGAGCTGCGTCTGCCTTTCGACCGGCCGCGGTCTGCGGTACCGTCCAATGTAGGTGCCACCGCAAGTTATCCATTGCGTGCCGATCTGGTTGCGGCATTCGAACAATTTGCGCAGCAACATAATTCGTCGCTGTTCACGGCGATCCATGGCGCGTTGGCGGTACTGCTCGCCCGATTGAGCGGTACCACCGACATTCCGATCGGCACACCGACCACCGGCCGCGCTGTGGCCGATTTCGACGGTGTCGCCGACGAGTTCGCCGACACCGTGGTGCTGCGGACCGAGATCGATCTCGATGAATCCTTTACCGACCTGCTCGATCGCGTCGAACAGGCCGATCTGGACGCCTTCCAGCATGCCGACGTGCCATTCGAGCAGGTGGTGGACGAACTCGTTCCGCAGCGGCGTCAGTCCCGGTATCCGCTGTTTCAGGTGATGTTGGCGCTGCGGAATTCTGCGCCCGATCTCGAGCCGTCGGTGGTCGATCTGTCCGAAGCGGCGTCTCGCTTCGATCTGCGGTTCCTGATGCCGGCCGACCATGACAGCGGCGATGTAACCGTCGCGGTCACCTACGCCACCGACCTGTTCGACGCCGCGACGATCGACTCTCTTGCGCGTCGGTGGATACGGATCCTGGAATCGATAACCACCGATCCAACCGTTCCGATCGGATCCATCGACGTCCTCGAACCTGCCGAGCGAGCCGACCTGCTGACCCGCACCGGCGCCCCTCCCGCACCGCCCACCACACTGCCCGACCTGCTGACGGCCGCAGCCGCATTCGATCCCGACGCCATCGCGGTCGTATGCAACGGACAACAACTGAGCTACCGACAGCTCGACCAACGCTCCAACCAACTGGCGCGACGGCTCATCCAACACGGCATCGGACCGGAAGACATTGTCGCCATCAGCATCCCACGATCGGCCGACTCGGTACTCGCGCTGTGGGCCGTCGCCAAAACGGGGGCCGCTTTCCTCCCGATCGACCCGACCTATCCGGCCGAGCGCATCACCCACATGATGACCGATTCGAACGCGGCCATCGGCCTGACCGTGACAGCGGTACGCCCACAATTACCCGACAACATGGACTGGCTGATACCGGACGGACTCGACGCGTCCGGCGACCAGCCCAACACCGACGACAGTCGTCCGATCACCGACAGCGACCGGGTTCGTCCGTTGCGGATCGACGATATCGCCTACGTCATCTACACCTCCGGATCGACCGGACTACCCAAAGGTGTCGCGGTCACCCACCGCGGACTCGGCAACTGCGCCGCAGAACACCGGGTTGCCATGGGCGTCGAGCCCAGCTCTCGCGCGCTACATCTGGCATCGCCCAGCTTCGATGTATCAGTACTCGAATTGCTGATTCCGCTTGCGGCCGGCGCGGCCATGGTCATCGCACCCAACGACATCTATGGCGGGGATGAACTCGCCGAACTGCTCGACAGCGAACACATCAGCCACCTCCTCATCTCACCATCGGTACTGTCCACCATCGATCACACCCGCTGGCCACTACCGGATCTGAAGTATCTGATGGTCGGCGGCGAGGACTACGGCAGCGAGCTGGTCGAACGCTGGGGCGGCGACCGCGTCGTGCTCAACGAATACGGACCAACCGAAACCACCATCGCCGCGACACTGAACGCCTCGCTGGCAGTGGGTGAGTTGGTCACGATCGGTAGGCCGATGCCCGGTGCCTCGGCATGGGTGTTGGATCAACGGCTGCAACCGGTTCCGGTTGGGGTGGCCGGTGAGTTGTACATCGCGGGTGACCTCCTCGCCCGCGGATACCACCACCGAGCAGACGTGACAGCCGAACGATTCCTGGCCTGCCCCTGGCTACCCGGCCAACGCATGTACCGCACCGGCGACATCGTCCGCTGGACCAGCGACCGAACGATCCAGCACCTGGGTCGATCCGACTTCCAGGTCAAGATTCGTGGTCTCCGCATCGAACTCGGTGAGATCGACACCGCTCTGGCTGCCCATGACACCGTCGCCTACGCCGTTACTATCGGTCACCGCAACGACACCGGAACCCAAACACTGGTCTCCTACGTCGTCCCTACCCCAGACCACACCATCGACACCGCGACTCTGGTCGACTACCTCACCGACCGCCTACCGTCCTACATGGTGCCGTCCTCGATCATGGCCCTGGACCGCATTCCACTCACACCGGTGGGCAAACTCGACCGAAAAGCACTACCCAAGCCGGTATTCACCGACACCAAACCCTTCCGGGCACCGCAGACACCGACCGAACACACGATCGCTCGAGCGTTCATCGACGTATTGGGTATCGACACCATCGGTCTCGATGACTCGTTTTTCGCCCTGGGCGGCGACAGCTTGGTCGCGACCCGCGTCGCGGCGCGGCTCGGGACCGCCTTGGATGCCGAGATTCCGGTGCGGCTGTTGTTCGAGGCGTCCACGGTCGCAGAACTGGCCAGCCGCATCGACCAGCATGCCGGCACGGGACGCCGCCGCCCGCCACTGGTCGCCGGGCCGCGCCCCGATCTTGTGCCGTTGGCGCCGGCCCAACAACGGATGTGGTTCTTCAACCAGTACGACACCGCATCGGGTGCGTACAACATGCCGATCGCTATCCGGCTGCGCGGCGAATTGAACATCGACGCCCTGCACTCGGCGGTCCTCGACGTGCTGGGTAGGCACGAGTCGTTGCGAACGCGGTACCTGGATCACGACGGCATGCTGATCCAACAGATCGAGCCGGTCGAGAATGTGGACCGCGAGTTGATGGTGGTGCCGGTCGCGCCGAGCCAGTTGGTCGCGACGGTAACCGAATTCGTCGCCGAAGGCTTCGATGTGAGCACACAGCCACCCGCGCGTGCCCAGCTGTTCCGCATTGTCGGCGGCGAGCAACCGGAATACGTCTTGGCCGTCGTGGTGCACCACATCGCCGCGGATGGATTCTCCCTGACGCCGCTGGCCCGTGATGTGGCGACTGCTTATGCCGCGCGGATCCGCGGTGCGGCCCCGGCGTGGACGCCGTTGCCGGTCCAGTACGCGGACTACGCACTGTGGCAACAGGCCACCCTCGGCGCGCCCGATGATCCGGAATCGCTGTCTGCCCAGCAGATCCGATACTGGACCGAGGCTCTTGACGGCGTTGCCGAGGAACTGCGCCTGCCATTCGATCGGCCGCGACCGGTGGTGATGTCGAATCGCGGCGCTACTGTCAACTACTCGGTGCCTGCCGATTTGATACGGGCATTGGAACAGTTTGCGCGCCAACATAATTCGTCGCTGTTCATGGCGATCCATGGCGCGTTGGCGGTCCTGCTCGCCCGGTTGAGTGGCACCACCGACATTCCGATCGGCACACCGATCGCCGGGCGCGGTGTGGCCGCACTCGACGACATGATCGGCATGTTCGTCAACACTCTGGTGTTGCGCACCGAGATCGATCTCGATGAATCGTTCACCGACCTGCTCGGCCGGGTCAAACAAGCCGATCTGGACGCCTTCGAACACGCCGACGTTCCATTCGAGCAGGTAGTGGACAAACTCGTAGTGCAGCGATCCCAGGCACGGCACCCGCTGTTCCAGGTGATGCTGGCGTTCCAGAACCTGGAACCGGTAACACTGCGACTCCCCGAGCTCGAGCTGTCGGTGGTCGATCTGCCCAATGAGGTCTCCCGGTTCGATCTGCAATTCATCCTGTCGGAGGATCGCGACAGCGGTGACATGACCGTCGCGGTCACCTACGCCACCGACCTGTTCGACGCCGCGACGATCGACTCTCTTGCGCGTCGGTGGATACGGATCCTGGAATCGATAACCACCGATCCAACCGTTCCGATCGGATCCATCGACGTCCTCGAACCTGCCGAGCGAGCCGACCTGCTGACCCGCACCGGCGCCCCTCCCGCACCGCCCACCACACTGCCCGACCTGCTGACGGCCGCAGCCGCATTCGATCCCGACGCCATCGCGGTCGTATGCAACGGACAACAACTGAGCTACCGACAGCTCGACCAACGCTCCAACCAACTGGCGCGACGGCTCATCCAACACGGCATCGGACCGGAAGAC
Organism: Nocardia sp. CA-119907; assembly: GCF_050955995.1. Classification (NCBI taxonomy): domain Bacteria; kingdom Bacillati; phylum Actinomycetota; class Actinomycetes; order Mycobacteriales; family Nocardiaceae; genus Nocardia; species Nocardia sp. CA-119907. The sequence goes on along the minus strand of NZ_CP192091.1, from coordinate 3,084,240 downwards.
ATTGTCGCCATCAGCATCCCACGATCGGCCGACTCGGTACTCGCCGTCTGGGCAGTCACCAAAACCGGCGCCGCCTTCCTGCCGATCGACCCGACCCACCCCGCCGAACGCATCACCCACATGATGACCGATTCCGAAGCGGCCATCGGCATTACGACCGCGTCGGTACACGAGCGACTACCCGACGACACCGATTGGTTGACATTCGACAACCTCGACGAGACCGACGGCAGTCCGATCACCGACAGCGACCGGGTTCGTCCGCTGCGGATCGACGATATCGCCTACGTCATCTACACCTCCGGATCGACCGGACTACCCAAAGGTGTCGCGGTCACCCACCGCGGACTCGGCAACTGCGCCACCGCGAACCAAGATGTCATCGGCGTCGAGCCCAACTCCCGCACACTGCATCTGGCTTCACCCAGCTTCGACGTATCAATACTGGAAATGCTGTTACCCCTGCCCGCTGGCGCGGCCATGGTCATCGCACCCAACGACATCTACGGCGGGGATGAACTCGCCGAACTGCTCGACAGCGAACACATCAGCCACCTCCTCATCACTCCCTCGGCACTGTCCACCATCGATCACACCCGCTGGTCACTACCGGATTTGGAAAACCTGGTCGTCGGCGGCGAGGACTACGGCAGTGACTTGGTCGAACGCTGGGGCGGCGAGCGAAAGCTGTTGAACGACTATGGTCCAACCGAAACCACCGTCGCCGCGACGCGGACCCTCTTGACGGCCGGAGAACTGGTCACGATCGGCCGCCCGATCCGCGGGGTCTCGGCATGGATCCTCGACCAGCGACTGCAACCGGTTCCCGATGGTGTTGCCGGTGAGTTGTACATCGCGGGTGACCTCCTCGCCCGCGGATACCACCACCGAACCGCCACCACGGCCGAACGTTTCGTCGCCTGCCCCTGGCTACCCGGCCAACGCATGTACCGCACCGGCGACATCGTCCGCTGGACCAACAACGCAACCATCCAACACCTCGGGCGATCCGACTTCCAGGTCAAGATCCGCGGCCTCCGCATCGAACTCGGCGAAATCGACACCACACTCACCAGCCACGAAACCGTCGCCTACGCCGCCACCATCGGCCACCACAACGACACCGGAACCCAAACACTGGTCTCCTACGTCGTCCCCACCCCAGACCACACCATCGACACCACAACTCTGGTCGACTACCTCACCGACCACCTACCGTCCTACATGGTCCCCGCCTCGATCATGGCCCTGGACCGCGTCCCACTCACACCGGTCGGCAAACTCGACCGAAAAGCATTACCGAGACCGGTTTTCACCGACAGCAAACCCTTCCGGGCACCGCAGACACCAACCGAACACATCATCGCTAGAGCCTTCGCCGACGTACTCGGCGTCGACACTGTCGGTCTCGATGACTCGTTCTTCGCCCTGGGCGGCGACAGCATCATGTCGATCCAGTTGGTCACTCGGGCCAGGGCAGCCGGTGTGGCGTTCTCCGCACGCGATGTGTTCGAGCGGAAGACGGTCGCCGGACTGGCCGAGGTCGCGGTCGATGGCAGCGCAGGCCCTGTGCTGTCGGAACTGCCCGGCGCGGGCGTGGGACCGGTACCGCTGACACCGATCATGCGACGGTTGCTCGCACGGTCCGAGTCGGAGATCGGCCGCTTCTCACAGGCGATGATGCTGAATCTGCCGATGGGAATCGACCGGCAGCGGCTGGCCGACACCGTGCAGGCGGTCCTCGATCGGCACGACATGCTGCGCGCACGGCTGTGCCCGGACGACGGCGGACGCTGGATGTGGGAGGTGCTGCCCGTCGGCACGGTTCGCGCCGACGAGGTCATCCATCGGGTGCCGATGCAAGCCATACCAGCGGGCACCGAATTCCGGACGTTGGCGGCGGAAGAATTGACTTCGGCTGCCGACCGGCTCGACCCGAATGCCGGGATCGTGCTGCAGGTGGTCTGGTTCGATCCGGTGCACACGGCGGAACCGGGCAAAGTCCTTGTGCTGGTGCATCAATCGGTGATCGATCGGGATTCCTGGCGTGTGCTGGTGCCAGACCTCGCGGTCGCGTGGGCGCGGATCGAATCCGGCGAGCCACCCGAGCTCGCCCCGGTCGGGACATCCATGCGCAGATGGGCGCATAGGCTGGTCGAGGCGGCCCAACGCACGGAGCGGGTAGCAGAACTCGGGCTGTGGCGAGCAATGGCCGACCAGCGCGATCCGATGATCGGGTCGCGGCCACTGGACCCCGCGATCGATGTAGCCGCCGCTGCTCGGACCGTCGAGATCGAACTCTCCCCCGAGGTGACCCACGCGGTATTGACCATGGTGCCAGCGTCATTCCACGGCGGGGTGAGCGACGGCCTACTGGCCGCGCTGGCGGTCGCCGTGACGAAGTGGCGGCGCGACCGACAGCCGGAGGCCGCCAAGCGGACGGATGTGCTGATCGGTCTCGAAGGACACGGTCGGGAGGAAGGCGTCGTCCCGGGCGCTGATCTGACCCGGACGGTCGGCTGGTTCGCTACGAGTTTTCCGGTGCGTTTGGATCTGTCGGGCATCGATCTCGACGACGCGTACGCGGGTGGGCCCGCGATGGGCGCAGCGGTCAAGTCCGTCAAGGAGCAGCTTCTCGCAGTCCCGGATCACGGGATCGGCTATGGCTTGCTGCGGTACCTCAACGAGGACACCGGCCCGACACTCGCCGCGCTGCCAACGCCACAGATCGCATTCAGCTACGTCGGCCGCGTCGCGACGAGGGTTCCCCAAGGGATATCGGCGGTCGGCTGGCTGCCGGTGGACGGCGGCGACCTCGTGGGTGCGCAGAATCCGGATATGCCGGTCGCGGCGGTGCTCGACATCAATGCCTATACCCGCGATGACGGCGAAGGACCGCAATTGCGGGCCGTCTGGACCTATCCCGCGGGGGTGCTCACCGCTGATGAGGTCCGTTCGGCGGCGCAGTCGTGGCGCCGGGCATTGACTGCCTTGGCGGCTCATGCTCGCCGCGGCGGAAGCGGGGGACGGACGCCGTCGGATCTGGATCTGGTCCGGCTCGGGCAGTCCGAAATCGAGCGCCTCGAGGCCAGATACCCGACGTTGAGCGATGTCTGGCCGTTGACTCCGCTGCAGGAGGGCCTGCTGTTCCACGCGCTGGTGTCCGAGGAGTCGGTGGACGCGTACCTGACCCAGCTGGTCCTCGAACTGCGTGGACAGGTCGATCCGGAGCGGCTGCGCCGAGCCGGGCAGGTTGTGCTCGACCGATATCCGAATCTGCGCACCGCCTTCGATACCGATGTCGGGCCGGTGCAGGTGGTCCAGGAAGACGTCGAGGCGTCCTGGTCGGAGATCGACCTGTCCAGCCTCGATGACAGTGCACGCGAGCACGAATGGGAGCTCCTCCTGACCGCGGACCGGGCGACCAGGTTCGATCCGGCTCGTGCACCGTTGCTGCGTTGGATGCTGGTCAGCACGGGGCCACAGCACTACCGGCTGGTGCTGACCAATCATCATCTGCTGCTCGATGGCTGGTCGACGCCGCTGCTGCTGAAGGAGCTGCTGGTGCTCTACGCCACCGACGGCGATGCCACGATCCTGCCCGAGGTCCGCCCCTATCGGGACTTCCTGGCCTGGATCGCCGGGCAGGACCTGCCTGCGGCGCTCGACGCCTGGGCCCGCGCGTTCGACGGCACCGAAGGGCCGACCCTGGTGGCACAAGCCGATCCCGGCCGCCGCTACACCGAATCACGCGATGTGCTAGCGGATTTGACCGAGGAGCAGACCGCGGCGCTGACGAGCTTCGCCCGCGCCCGTGGCGTCACGCTCAACACCGTGATCCAGCTGGCATGGGCAATTGTGTTGGGCACGTTGACATCCCAAGACGATGTGACCTTCGGCACCGCGGTGTCCGGGCGGTCCCCGCAGCTGGCGGGCATCGAATCGATGATCGGACTGTTCATCAACACGCTGCCGGTGCGCGTCCGTCTGGGCACCACCGAAAGCCTGGGGCAGTTGCTCGACCGGGTTCAGGCGGAGCAGACCGCTCTGCTCGATCACCAGTTCGTCGGTCTCACCGAGATCGAGCGGGTGGCCGGGCCAGCAGCGGTGTTCGACACGATGACGGTGTTCGAGTCCTTCCCGGTCGATCGTTTCGGGCTGACCGCGGATACCGATATCGCGGGCATGCGGGTCGTCGACGTCATGGGTGTGGACGGCGCGCACTATCCACTGGGCGTGGTCGCCCGGGTCGATACCCGACTGCATCTGAAGATCAAGTACCTGCCCGAACTGTTCGACCACGACACGGTCGACGCGACACTGCAGCGGGTGCTGCGCGTGCTCGGCATCATCGCCGCCGACCCGGATCTGCCGCTGGCCCGGCTCAACCTCCTCTCTCCCGCGGAATACCGTGAGTTGACACCGGTTTCGGGCTCCCCGGAGGTACCGGGGCAAGTGCTGCCGGAGCTGTTGGCGGCGACTGTGGAACGGGATCCGGGAGCGGTCGCGGTGGTGTACGAGGATCGGCAGTGGAGCTACGGTGAGCTCGATGCGGAGTCGAATCGGTTGGCGCGGTTGTTGATCGATCAAGGGGTGGGGCCGGAGACGAATGTCGCGGTGGGGTTGGCACGGTCGGTCGAGTCGGTGCTTGCGGTGTGGGCGGTGGCGAAGTCGGGGGCGGCATTCGTTCCGGTGGACCCGCAGTATCCGACCGGCCGCATCGAGCACATGCTCACCGATTCCGGTGTGACAGTGGGGATCACCCTGTCACAGTGGCGGGATCGATTCCCCGGATCGGTGCGCTGGTTGGTCCTCGACGAGGCGGCCGACGCGGGGGAGTTGTCGGCGGCGCCGGTGACCGACGCGGAGCGAACGCTGCCGGTCCGACTCGACCAAGCGGCGTACCTGATCTATACCTCCGGTTCGACGGGTGTGCCCAAAGGCGTGGTGGTGCCGCACCGAGGGTTGGCGGATCTGGTGGCCGAGCAGTGTTCGCGGTTCGACATCGAGCCCGGCGCGCGGGTGCTGCATGTCGCGTCGCCCAGTTTCGATGCGGCGGTGCTGGAACTGCTGTGGGCGTTCGCATCGGGTGGGCGACTGGTCATCGCACCGCCGACCGTCTACGGCGGCAACGAGCTGGCGCGGATCCTATCGAACGAGCGGGTGACCCACGTCGCGATGACGCCGACAGCCTTGGCGACGGTCGACCCGGCTGGGCTGGAGAGCCTGGAAACCGTCGTGGTCGGCGGCGAAGCGCCCCCACCCGAACTGGTGTCGCGGTGGGCACCGGGCCGCAGATTGTTCAACACCTATGGTCCGGCGGAGGCCACGATCCAGACCGATGCCAGTGCGCCACTGGTGGCAGGTCAGCCGGTGACGGTCGGCGAACCGATCCGCGGGGTCGGGGAAGTTGTGCTCGATGCCCGGTTGCGGCCGGTGCCCGTCGGCGTTGTCGGCGAGTTGTATCTCACGGGACCCGGTCTGGCCCGTGGTTACCGCAACCGGATGGGGCTGACGGCGGCACGGTTCGTCGCCGATCCGTTCGCGGAGTCGGGACAGCGCATGTATCGGACCGGTGACCTGGTGCGGTGGTTGCGGCAACCGGAGGGGAGTCTGGAACTGGACTATGTGGGCAGGGCCGACTTCCAGGTCAAACTGCGTGGTTTCCGCATCGAACTCGGCGAGGTCGAATCGGGCCTGCTGGCCTGTACCGGTGTCGCCCGTGCCGTGGCGACCGTGCACCATGGCACCGCTGTCGGTGACCGGTTGGTCGGGTACGTGGTGCCCGAGCCCGGGGTCGACCTCGATCCGGCCGGGGTCCTCACGTTCGTGGAACAGCGGTTGGTCCCGCATATGGTGCCCGCGATGGTTTTGGTGCTGGACACGCTGCCGGTGACCGAGAGCGGCAAGCTCGACCGCGCCGCGTTGCCCGTGCCGGATTTCAGTTCGGCTCGTGCCGAGTTCCGGGCGCCGGTGACCGATGTGGAGCGGATGCTGGCCGGGCTGTTCGGTGAGGTGTTGGGTATCGACACGGTCGGTCTCGATGATTCGTTCTTCGCCTTGGGTGGCGACAGCATCATGTCGATCCAGTTGGTCACCCGGGCCAGGGCGGCCGGTGTGGTGTTCTCCACGCGGGAGGTGTTCGAACGCAAGACGGTCGCCGGGCTGGCTCAGGTCGCGGTCCAGGACAGTGCCGCGGTGGTCGCGTTGCCGGCGGAGCTTCCCGGGGCGGGCGTGGGGTCGGTGCCGCTGACGCCGATCATGTGTTGGATGTTCGAACGCGGCGGGTTCGACCGGTTCTGCCAGTGGGTCACACTCACACTGCCCAGCGGCATCGACAGGACCGGAATCGAAGCCACCGTGCAAGCGGTGATCGACCACCACGACATGCTGCGCGCCCAACTCCTTCCCGACCCCACACACCCGACCGGATGGGCGCTACAGGTCCGGCCGACCGGGGTGACCGCCGCCGAAGTGAGCGCCACCGAGGCGAGCACCACCGGAACGAGCACCACCGAAGTGAACGCCACCGGAACGAGCACCACCGAAGTGAACGCCACCGGAACGAGCACCACCGAAGTGAACGCCACCGGAACGAGCGCCACCGGAACGAGCGCCGCCGAGGCGAGCACCACCGGAATGAGTGCCACCGGGGTGAGTGCTGCCGGGGTGAGTGCTGCCGGTGCTGCCGGGCTGGTCCGGCGGGTATCGGTGGAGGTGGAGCCGGATAGTGCCGACTTCGCGGCGATCGTCGACGCGGAGGCGAACGCTGCGGCCGAGCGCCTCGACCCCGCAGCCGGGGTCATGATGCAGCTGGTGTGGCTCGATTGGGTCGACCGGCCGGGTCGGTTGCTCGTCGTCCTACATCACCTGGTTGTGGATGGGGTGTCGTGGCGGATCCTGGTTCCCGACTTCGCCACTGCGTGGGCTCAGATCAGTGCCGGGCAACCACCACAGCTCGCGCCCGTGGGGACCTCGATGCGCCGCTGGGCCCACGGGCTGAGCACCGCCGCCGAACACCTCGACGAGCTCGACTGGTGGCGCGCCACCCTCGAGACCACCGACCCACCGATCGGTCCCCGCCCGCTCGACCCGAATGTGGATGTGCAAGCCGAGGTCGCGACCGTGGAGGTGACGCTGCCGACCGCGGTGACCCGCGCGGTGCTCACCACCGTGCCCCACGCGTTCCACGGCAACGTCGACGACGCCCTGATCGCCGCACTGGCATTGGCATTGACCCGGTGGCGTCACCGCCACGGCGAGAACAGCACCGAAACACTGCTCACCCTCGAAAGCCACGGCCGCCACGACCCACCGCTGCCCGGCGCGGACCTCACCCGCACCGTCGGCTGGTTCACCACCACCTACCCGGTGCGCCTGGACCTGTCCGGCATCGACATCGACGACGCGTACACCGCCGGTGGGGCCGCCGCGGCGGTGGTCAAGTCGGTCAAGGAACAACTGCGCCAGATCCCCAACCGCGGAATCGGCTACGGGCTGCTGCGCTACCTCAACACCGACACCGCCCCCCTCCTGGGCGAACTACCCGACCCGCAGGTCAGCTTCAACTACCTCGGTCGTTTCGACACCATCCCCACCGCATTGCGCGAGATCGGATGGATGCCCGCCGGCGGCGACGCCGACGGCGGCGGCATCCAAAACCCCGACGCCGCCGCGGCAGCCGTGCTCGCCATCAACGCAGCCACCACCGACACACCCGACGGGCCCGCCCTGACCGCCTCCTGGGACTACCCCACCGGTCTGCTCACCACCGGCGAGGTCACCGAGATCGCCGACCTGTGGTGCGAGGCGGTGAGGGCGCTGGCCACCCACGCCTGCCGCCCCGGCGTCGGCGGACTCACCCCCTCCGACCTCGACCTGCTCGACCTCGACCAACCCGCCATCGACCGACTCGAAACCCGGTACCCGGTGCTGGACGACATCTGGCCGCTGACACCCCTACAAGCCGGACTGCTGTTCCACGCCCAACTCGCCACCGACGCCATCGACGCCTACATCGTGCAACTCAGTGTCGAACTCGGCGGAGTCGTCGACGCGAACCGGCTACACCGCGCCGCACACACCCTCCTGCAACGACACCCCAACCTACGAACCGCCTTCCTACGCGACGGCGCCCACGAACCCGTCCAAGTGGTGCCCCACACCGTCGAGGTCCCATTCACCGAGATCGACCTGACCGCACACCACGACACCGCGGCCGCACTCGAACAGATCATGACCACCGACCGCCGATTCGACATGACCGCGGCCCCACTGCTGCGACTGACCCTGATCAACATCGCCCCCCACCAGCACCGACTGCTGTTGAGCATGCACCACATCCTCATCGACGGCTGGTCCACACCACTGCTGGTCCGGGAACTACTCATCCTCTACGCCACCGACAGCGACACCGCAGCACTGCCCTCGGTCCGTCCCTACCGCGACTACCTGACGTGGCTGAAGGCCCAGGACCGGGCCGGTGCGGAAACCGCGTGGACCCAGGCGCTCGATGGCATCACGCAGCCGACTCTGCTGGCACCCGCGGACCGCGGTCGCCGACCCACTGCCGCAGCGGGCGAAGTGCGGGTCCAGCTCGACGAGGACCGCACCGCGGCGCTGGTCACGGCGGCCCAGCAGCAGGAGACCACCCTCAACACCGTCGTCCAGGCGGCTTGGGCGCTCGTGCTCGCCAACGCGACCGCCCGCGAAGACGTGGTCTTCGGCACGACCGTCTCCGGACGTCCGCCACAGCTTCCCGGCATCGAATCGATGATCGGGCTGTTCGTCAACACCGTTCCCGTCCGGGTCCGGCTCGACCACCGCGAAAGCCTCGCCCAACTGCTGCGGCGAATCCAAACCGAACAGGCCGCGCTGCTCGACCATCAGCACCTGGGACTCGCTCGTATCCAACAGCTGGCCGGTCCCGGCGCGATGTTCGACACCGTGACCGTCTTCGAGTCCTACCCGGTCGACTCGGCCGGATTGTCCGAAGACACCGATATCGCCGGAATGCACGTCCTCGACGTCCAGGGACGAGACGCCGCGCACTATCCGCTCGGCCTGGTCGCCCACCACGACACCCGGCTGCACCTGACCTTCGAATACCTGCCCGAACTGTTCACTCGACAGCAGATCGACGCCCTCGCCGACCGGGTGCTGCGGGTGCTCGACACCATCGCCGCGCATATCGACCTGCCGCTCACCGAACTGCAGCTGCTCTCGCCCGTCGAGCAGGCCACGCTGGTGCCCGTCCGCGGTCGGCCCGGCACGGTCACGTCGCCGTTGCCGCAGGTGTTGTCGGACGCGGCCGCGACGACGCCCGGCACGGAAGCGCTGGTCTGCGACGGCGTAAGGCTGTCGTATCGCGAACTCGATGAAGCCTCCAACCGGTGGGCACGGATATTCATCGAGAGGGGAATAGGACCGGAAGTGATCGTTGCCGTGGCGCTGCCGCGCTGCATCGACGCGATGGTCGCCGTATGGGCGGTCGCCAAGACCGGCGGCGCGTTCGTCCAGGTCGACCCCACCCATCCGCGCGACCGGGTGACCCGCATTCTCACCGATTCCGGTGCCGCCGTCGGGCTGACCCTCGATACCTACCGGGACCGGTTACCGGACGCGCTCGAATGGCTCGCCCTCGACGATCCCACCTTCGCCGCGACGACGGCGGCGGCCGCCCCCACAGCGATCGATGACGCCGAACGCACCACCCCGCTGCGGCCGGAGCATCCGGCCTACCTGATCTACACATCCGGCTCCACCGGGACCCCCAAAGGTGTCGTGGTCACTCATACCGGGATAGCGAACCTGGCCGCCGAAACACGGGAGCGGTACGGCCTCACTCCCGCTTCTCGGATGCTGGCCGTCGCCTCGCCGACCTTCGACGTCTCCATCCTCGAATGGCTCAGCGCGACCGCCGCTGGCGCCACCCTGGTCCTCGCACCCGCAACGGTAGCCGTCGGCACCGAACTGTCCGAATTGATCAATGCCGAACACGTGACCCATGCCGCCATCACTCCCACCATGCTCGCCGCACTGCACCCCGACACCGTCGACACCCTCGAAACCCTGATCCTCGGCGGCGAGAAGTGTCCACCCGATCTGGCAGCGCAATGGACGCCGGGCCGCACGGTGCTGAACAGCTATGGGGCTACCGAAACCACCGTTGTCAGCTGCGGCCATGCTCCTTTGACCACAACCACGGGCGGCCCGATGACAATCGGCGGCCCGACGCTCGGATTCACCGCCGTCGTACTCGACCGCAGATTGCGCCCCGTCCCGGTCGGAGTAGTCGGCGAACTGTACGTCGCCGGACCGGGCCTCGCCCGTGGCTACCACCGGCAACCCGCGACCACCGCGGCCCGATTCGTCCCCGACCCCTACGGGCCGCCCGGTACGCGCATGTATCGGACCGGTGACCTCGTCAGCTGGACGACCGAACGAACACTGCGATTCTCCGGTCGCAGTGACCTGCAGCTCAAGATCAACGGCCACCGCATCGAACCCGGCGACATCGAAGCCGCGCTGCGCGACCACCCCGACATCGACCAGGCCACCGTCACGATCCACGCCCGACCCAATGGCAGCGATCAACTCGTCGGCTACGTCGTGCCCGCTCCCGGCAACACGCCCGACACCGCGATACTGACCGCCCACCTCGCAACGCGACTACCCACGCACATGATCCCCACCGCAATCCTCACCGTCGACCGGATACCCCTAACCCCCACCGGCAAGGTCGATTACAAAGCCCTGCCCACACCCGAATGGCGACCTGCCCGGTTCCGGCCGCCGTCCACCGCACTCGAGGCCACCGTCTGCGACGCCTTCGCCGAGACCCTCGACATCGAACGAGCCGGCCTCGACGACGGCTTCTTCACCCTCGGCGGCAACTCGCTCGCCGCGGCCACGCTGGTCGCACGGCTGGCGGAGTCGACCGGTGTCAACGTGCCTGTTCAGTGGATCTTCATCGATCCGACACCCGAGTCGCTGGCCCACCGCATCGATACCGGTCGCTACGGGAGCGACGAGCAGGACCTCGGCGACGCACTGTCCGTCGTTCTCCCTCTGCGCGCCGCCGGAACCGAACCTCCGCTGTTCTGCGTCCACCCGGCCATCGGATTGGCTTGGGGTTTCAGCGGACTCGTGCAACACCTCGATCCCGACCGCCCCGTGTACGGTGTGCAATCCCCGGCATTCAGCGACGCCGCCGCGGAATTCGACACCCTCGACGAACTCGCCGCCCGCTACGTCCGAGAGATCCGCACCGTCCAGCCACACGGCCCGTACCACCTGCTCGGCTACTCGCTCGGCGGCACCATCGCCCACGCGATGGCGGTCCAACTCCGTCGCGATGGCGAGTCCGTCGCCACCCTGGCCATGATGGACACCCGCGTCGTCACTACCAGCACCGTCCGCGTACCAACTCCTACGATCGGGAAGGTGCTCGCCGAGTTCGCCGGCCTCGACGTGCCACCGGGCCCGGCCGATCTCACCGCCGCGGCCGCGGCCGAGCTGCTGCACCGGCAAGGCGGACTGTTCACCGCCGTGACCCCCGAGCATCTGGTGACTCTGCGCGACGACTACACCCGGCTCGTCGACCTCACGTACAACCACCGCCCCACGCCATTCGACGGTGACCTGATCTACTTCGGCGCCGCCGCCCACACGGACGAAGGCCCCTCCCCGGCCCTCGCCTGGAACAACCTCATCACCGGCCGGATCATCGAACACCCCATTTCGGTCCGACACGAGCGGATGATCGAACCCGAGTCGCTGCGCGCGATCGGATTCGTTCTCACCGAGCACTTCCGCTCAGCCCACACAACCCCAACGGAGTCCCCACCCCCTTCAAGGACAAGCCGATCATGAACACCTGCCGAATCGTCGGGTCCCGCTCCGGCGTCGAGCCAGTCAACCTGTTCGCTCCCGATCCAGCGACTCCTATCGCCACGCACCCCCGTGCTGCCGAATTACGTAGGTGGACTCGCGATTACCTGTGTCAGCCGCACCCTGATCTCGGCCGGACCGGCCCGGTCTGTCCTTACACCAGCCGCGCCATCACAAACCACTTCCTGTGGGCCGCATTCATCGAGGGTCGTTCCATCGACGCCGAGGTGCTGACCGCGGTCGTCGACGACCTGTACGACCTGTTCCCCGTTCTGCCGCCCCGGGACGAACCCGATTCCAAGTTCAAGGCTGTCCTGGTGGTCTTTCCGGACCTCACCGAATACGAAGACATCGACGCGGTTCAAATCGAACACAAGTCTCGGTTCGTCGAAAAGGGTCTGATGCTCGGTCAGTTCTATCCCGGATGCACCGCCCCGGGGCTGCACAACCCGGACTTCCCCGCACTCGACGCGCCACTGCCCATGCTCGCCGTCCGCTATATGGCCCCCACCGACTTTCTATTCCTCAACACCCGCCACGAATGGATGGACTCCTACCTCAAACTCTTCGCCCCCGCGATCCCCAAGTTCATTACCAGCGCCATGTCCGACAGACTCGTACAGACAACCGAGGACTCGAACGAAACTCATTGAGAGCGATTCCCGGACAAGCCAACCGAGCCGTCAACCAGCGCCGACCAGATGTGTCCGGCCCAGCGCGAACTCGGGCACCACCTTGATCGGTGCGACCGCGCGCGCACCACGTGCCCGAAACACCTGCGGCGGACAGCCTTTCCAGCGCCGGAACGCGCGAATGAACGATGCCGCCTCCGCGTAACCGAGCCGCGCCGCCACCTGTTCGGTGGTCATATCGGTGTGCTGCAACAGCTCCTCCGACATCATTTCCCGAACCTCGTCGAGCAGATGGCGAAACGATGTTCCCTCGTCCCGCAGCCGTCGCGACAGTGTCCGCGGACTCATGAAAAGCTCGGCGGCAACAGCGATTTGATCCGGAATCTCGCCCGGATTGCGGACCAGCCGATCGCGTACCGAACCCGCGACACCGGTGCGGGCGCGGCGCGCGGTGAGCAGATCGCGGCAGAGCTGTTCGCCTATGCCGCGCGCCCATTCGTTGGCCTGTGGCAGCGCGACATCGAGATGGGCACTGTCGAAGGCCAATTCATTGGCCGACGCGCCGAAGACCGGCTCGACGCCGAATATATTGCGGTAGCGCGTCGTATCCGCCGGAGCGGGGTGCCGGAAGCCGACCCGGGAGGCGGGCACCCCCGCGGAGAACAGTTCCCGGCCGATGGTGTGTATGCCGGTGATGACGCGTTCGGTCAGGAACGGGCGCACATCCTCCGGAATCTCGGAGTCGTCGAAGATCAGCCGCGATTCGGTCGCCCCCTCCTCGAAGGTCAGGTGGCCGAAGACGAGGGCCAAGTCGATGTAGCGCAGCGATACCTCGATCACCTCGCGCACCGTGCGGCTGCTCAGCAGTGCCAGACCCCATGGCCCGTACAGCGAGAGGTGATAGCGACCGCCCGCCTCGACTCCCAAACCGGACTCATCGCCGAATCCCGCCAGCAGATTCCGCACGACGCGCACCTCTTGGCGCGCGGTCACCTCGGCATCGGGATCGGTCACCGCGTCGGGCACCAGAGCCGTGCCCTTCAGGCAGACCTCCGGCGACATTCCGCGCTCCCGCGCCAACTGCATCAGCACATGCACGCTGGACGTACTGCGCAGCAGATCCCAATCGAACACCGAACTGCATCCTCGTCGAAACCGGTCTTGCTATGGCGGAACATATCAATCATTCCTTCTATATCGCAGGAAAATCGTGAATTCTGCCCGGCCGGACCGAGCGTCCGGTCAAGGTATCGACCGGGCGACGCGGAATCCGACATCATCGATCCGATAGGTCGGATGGCTGCGTCGCCGCACCGAGGCCCGGCAGCTCCACTTCTCGTCGGACCATCCGCCCCCGCGCAACACCCGATACGAGTCGTACACCTCGGCATCGTAGATATCCCAGCACCAGTCCCAGACATTGCCGAGCATGTCGTACAGCCCCCACGCATTGGGCAGCTTGCCGCCCACCTCGTGACTGCGTTCCTCGGAATTGCCTCGGTACCAAGCGATCTCGTCGATCTCGCCATATCGAGGTCCGGAAGTACCGGCACGGCAGGCATACTCCCATTCGGCCTCGGTCGGCAGCCGATACCCGTTCGCGGCGGCATCCCATTCGACCTCGTCATCGTGCACGCGGTACGCGGGCGTCAAACCCGCACGCGTGGACAGACCATTGCAGAACCCGATCGCATCGAACCACGAGACGCCCTCGACCGGCCGCCGATCACCCCGAACGCTGCTCGGCCGCGCACCGGTGACCTGCGCATACTGCGACTGCGTCACTGAAAACGCCGCGATCTCGTACCCGGCGATCTCGACCGGCCAACTTTGTTGTGTCCGCCGATCCGACAGCGTCACCCGCCCCGCCGCGAGCGCGACCATCTCGATTTCCGAATGCACAGGTAGGCGATCCTAGTCGCTCCCGCAAACCGCTGGCGTCCATCGAGGTCGTCGTCCATCCTCGCTACAGTTGGCGAGTGGGAAGCTCTGGGCTTACGTCCAGGAGCACGTCGACGATGACGAATTGGGCGGGCCAGTGAGAGTTCATACCGCGTTATACGGACCCGGGAATGCGGTGCAGCGGACCCGCGCACTGCGGGATATGGGGTCGGTGGCGTCTTCGCCTTCGAGGGACCGCACGACCCGTTCACTCCATTGACGCTCGCCTCGACCGTCGGCGGTATGGATCTGATGACGAATGTCGCCATCGCCTTCCCCCGCAACCCGATCCACCTCGCCCACCAGGCCAACGACCTCCAACTGCTGACCGAGGGCCGATTCATCCTGGGCCTCGGCACACAGATCCGCCCGCAGATCGAGAAGCGTTTCGGCGCGGACTTCCATCACCCCGTCGACCGCATGGCCGAGATGGTGCGGGCGCTGCGCGCGATCTTCGGATGCTGGAATGTGGGTACTCGATTGGACTTTCGCGGCGAGTACTACCGCCACACCCTCATGACTCCGATGTTCGATCCGGGCCCCAATCCCTTCGGGCCGCCGCCGATCTATCTCGGCGCGCTCGGCCCCCGCATGACCACCATGGCCGCTCGGCTCGCCGACGGTCTGCTGGTCATGCCGTTCAACTCCAAGCGATACCTGCACGAGCAGATCATGCCGAGAGTCCGTGACGGTCTCGCCGCGGCGAACCGCGATCCGGCGGAGTTCGCGGTGCTTCCGGAAATCATTGTCGCCGTTGGCAATTCCGATGCAGAACAGGAAGCGGCCGATGCCGCGACCCGCCGCCTGCTCGGCTTCTACGGCTCCACTCCGTCCTACCGACCGGTCCTCGACCAGCACGGCTGGGGCGAGCTACAGCCAGAACTGAACCGGCTGTCGAAGCAGGGCCGTTGGCAGGAGATGGGCGAACTGATCGACGACGATATCCTCGCGACCCTGGCGGCACGCGGCAAACCCGCCGAGGTCGCCGCCGATATCCGCGACCGCGTCGGCACGATCTCCGACCGCGTCTGCTTCTACCAGCCCTACCCGCCCGGCGATGAAACCCTCACCGAACTCGTGCACCACCTGAACGGCTGAGCGCGATCAGCCTTTCGTACGCCACTCCCGGATCGCGGCGACGATCTCGTCAGCGGCGTCTTCCTGGATGAAGTGGCCCGCGCCGTCGAGGAGAACCGTCCGATGGTCGGCGAACAACTCCTCCCAATGACGGCGTTCGGGGTCGCGGAAGGCGACATCCTTGGTGCCCCACACGATCAGCGCAGGCCGGTCTCGCACCAAATCGAGGCCGCGCTCGACATCGGCGAGAAACTGTCGGCTGGCCAGAATTTCGCGTGGGAACACATGGATGGGTTCGCGCGATTCCGGTGTCGGGAAGGGGCCACGATAGGCGTCGAGCACCGCCTTGTCCAACTTCTTGCGGCGCACGCCGACGGGGATGATCCGCTCGACGAAGAAGTTGCGCTGCCGGATCAGCCAACCGCCGACCGGGCCGCCCAGAATCCGCGAGAAGGCCTGCGTCGTCATATCGGATTTCGGCCAGGCCCAGGTGTTTCCGATGACGAAGGACGTGAAGCGATCCGGGTGCCGACCGGCCACGGCGAATCCGATCGGGCCGCCCCAGTCCTGCACCATGAGCATCGCATCGCGTAGGTCGAGCCGGGTGACCAGTTCGGCGACGACCTGTGCATGCTCTGCGGGTGTGAAGCGGTAGCCGGGCGCCGCCCGGGACAGCCCGAAGCCGGGATAGTCCACCGCGACGCAGCGGAACCGGTCACGCAGACCGGCGATGATGTCGCGGTAGAGGAACGACCATGTCGGGTTGCCGTGCAGTAGGAGCAGCGGCGGTCCGCTGCCTTCGTCGAGGTAGTGCACGCGCGCACCGTCGATCTCGGCGAAATGACTCGGATACGGATACAGACTTTCCGGTATCCAGTTCGGCCGGGCCGGTGTGCCGCCATCCCCGGTCACGTTGCCTCCGATCGCACCTTCGTCATCAACCAAGTCTGGACGACAGCGCACACGATGAGGGGCACATCAGCAGTAACTATTTGATAGCCGACGCATCGACCACGGATCCGTCGCCGCCACCACGGGCGCACCGCTCCCGCGCCTGTTGTGCGATCATCGCCCCGATTGGGCCGCTGCCGCGCGGGTGTCGAGCTGGGCCAACGACAGCAGATGGCGGGGCGGGGTGTCGAGGACCGTGCTCGAGTGGATGCGCAGGCCGTTGTCGACGTGCAGCAGCTCGCCCGGTTGCAGCGCCCGCCAGCCGGGGTCCTCATCCGTGCGCTCGCTGGCCACCACGACCGCCGGGAATTCGCTCAGGTGTCCGCTGCGCGCTCGGATTCCCATTCGTCCGGCATGGTCCAGATGCCGACCGCCGTGTGGGCCGCCCGCCGCGCGTTCGAGGACGAAAAGGTCATGTGTGTCGGGATAGCGGAGTGCCCACAGGCTCGTCCCCGTGGTCAGCACCAAATTGAGCGCGTAGACCGGCAGTCGGTCCGCGATCCACTGGACCGCGTCGGTAATACCCGCCGTGATGTTGCCGCCATGTCGATCGGTGCGCTGGGTGATGAGGGCGAAGAACCGTTCGGAGTCCGTATCGCCGTGCACCAGACCGAGGTACGCACCGAGTTCGGCGTCCAGTTCATCGAGGCCGTGCAGCACACCGTTGTGCGCGAACAGTCGGCCGTGCTGTTCGAACGGGTGCGTGTTGCGCGGTTGCATACCGCCGGTGGTCGCATAGCGAATGTGCGCGACGAACGTCGTCGATTCTTGTTCCCGCGCCTCCCGGGCGAATTGGACATCCTCGTATGCGGCGATCGGCTGCTTCTCCACCACCGCGGCCCCATCGGTGGCGAAGGTGCCCAGACCCACGCCATCGGGCTCACGTCTGCTCTGTATCGACAGACTGTCCGGGGCATCGAGCAACCAGAACGTAGCCCGCACACGCCGCGGTGCGGCCGACAAACCGAACAAGCGACACATGACACTCCCGCCCGGGCGTTGTCCGTAGCTGATGAGTTGCCTGTGATCGTAGTCCGCAATCCCTCGGACCGGACCGGCCGCCACCGAACCGGCCGGCGTTCGGCCAGCACGGATACCAGCGGGTCGGAGATCGTTCCCGCATCTTGCCCGCCCGGATCGACGCCGCGAGGGTCGGTGTGCGGGACGTAAGCGAAACAGCCTTCGCGGAGTCAGTCCAGTAGCCGCCGCAGCAGGGGCAGCGACGTCGCCAACTGCTTGCGCTCGGCGGCGGTGAGTCGATCGTCGATGAGTTCGGCGAGGTGCTCATGGCCAGCCAGGCGGCGTTCAGTGAGAAGTGCGCGGCCGTCCTCGGTGAGGATCAAGAGTTTGCGGCGCAGATCTTCGCTGTCGACGGTGCGGTGCACCAGGCCGCGTTCGACCAGTGCGGCGACCGTAGCAGCGACCGATTGGTGGCGGAGCTTATCGGCGCGGGCCAAGTCGCTGACCGTCGCGGGCCCCTCCCGATCGAGGCGTTTGAGGACCGACACCTGCGACAGCGACAGCTCCCGCCCCGGAGAGGCCGAGCGCATGCTCCGTACCAGGGCGCCGACTATTGACTGAAGTTCTTCAGCGATCGTCTCGTAGTCGCTTGTCTCACCGCTCACAGTTCACTAAAGTACAGTAAAACTGCGCAGGCTGACTGCATATCTGCTCGTTCGCATATCGAGCACCACGATGACGTCGCATGACCGATGACCCGGTAGCGAGCGAGCCGGTTCGCACCGCCGCCGTGCGGTTCGGTGCACGATCGCAAGCCCTGGAATCGACTGTCTACCAAGGAGATCGCAATGTCCATTGTCGGCAAGCTGCTCGCGAACCGGCGCGCCGGTGACCAGGGTCTGGCCTGGCATCGTCCGAATCTGGCCGGGGCCAACACCTTTGAGATGACCAGTCCGGACTTCGACCACGAGTCGTCCCTGAATACGATTCATGCCGGAAAACGGGTCGGCGGCCAGGATCGCTCTCCGGCGCTGACGTGGTCACCGCCGCCCGCGGGGACAGCTCAGCTGCTGCTGGTCATCGAGGATCCCGACGCACCGACGAAGGCACCGTTCGTGCACGCTGTCGCCCTGCTGGACCCCACGGTCAACGGCATACCGCAGGACGCACTCGCCGGCGTCGATCCCGCGCCGGGTGTGTGGGTACTGCGTTCGGGGTGGGGCCGCGGCTACCTCGGTCCGGCACCGATCAAGGGACACGGCCCGCACCGCTATGTCTTCCAACTCTTCGCCCTGACCGAGCCGATCATCGCAGCGGGCGGAAAACCCGTGGAGTCGGCGAAGCCGCACGCCATCCTCGAGGCCGGACAGTCCCTCGCACGAGCCCGCATCGACGCCTTCTACGAACGTCTCTGACAGAGCGCGGCACCGTCGAGCGACATCCACGGATTTCGCACAGCACTGGATATCAATCGTGTGCGACTTCACCCGAGGGGTGGCAATACCCGGCGACCGCCGTCCATTGCGCGGCGCGAGTTACCCACGGCCGCAACGGGTCCGCGCCGCACCGGAGGCGACGCCAAGGGCGCCGGTTATGCCCCGCGCGGGAACAGATAGTCGAACAGCGCCAGAATTCGGTCGATGTCGAACTGTTCGGGATCGTCGAGCACCAGCCGCGCCGCGGTCTGGATGGTGCCCTGCACAACTTGGGTCAGCACCTCGGCATCGACCTCATCGGCATCGGGCTGTTGCGCCAGCCACAGGGCGATCGCGCGCCCGAGCGGTGTGCGCAATTCGTCGCGCGATTTGGCGACCCGCTCCCGCAGCACCGGCGGGACCCCATCGATCGGAAAATACACCAGCCGCCAGGTGTCGGGTATCGAGCGGACCTCGGCCAGAAAGCGTCCGAGCATCGCGGGCAGCTCTTCGGTTGCGGCAGAACCCGAATCGGGTGTCGTGGCATCGCCGGCGACGGAACGTTCGACGGCGGCGGCCATGCGGGCGGTCTCGCGTTCGATGAGTTCCTCGAGCAGTTCGTCGCGGCTGCCGAAGGAGTCGTAGACGACCGGTCTGGTGACGCCGCCGCGCTCGGCGACGGCGGCGATACTGACGCTGGTGAATCCCGCCTCGGCGACAATGCCCAGTGCCGCGTCGAGCAGTTGCTCGCGTCGGTCGGCGGGCTGGAGTCTTTTGGCGTATCTGCGCTTGACGGGCCGCGGTCCACCGGGCTTATCGGCTGCCGTGTTCTTATGGGGCGCTGCTTGTTTCGCATTCGCCATCGCTATGCCTCCCGGGCTTCGACGGCGGCGACGGCCCGGTGCGCAACCCAGCGCAGTGTTTTCGCCACGGCCTCGTGACGTTCGGAACCGCCATCGGCGAGCACGATCCTGGCTCCGGTTTCGCTCGCGCTGATCACCGCGTGGCTCAATAACTCACTGTCGATATCTTTTTCGCTCAGCGCGCCCATCACCGCGATCATGACCTGACTGCGCTCCCGAATCGCGTTGCGGGTGCGATCGACCCGCTCGCGCACCTCCTGGGGCAGACCGTCGCCGGGCATCAGCACGAACCGCCAGGTTTCCGGCGCGGCGACCACGAGGCCGAGATAGATATCAACGGCGTCGACCGCGATACTCGCCGCCATCGCGGCCAGGTCGACACCTTCCGGAAGCACCGGGGTCGCGGCGGCCGCCATCTCTTGTACCCGTTGGTCCTCACGATCGAGCAGTGCCTCGAACAGTTCGTCCCGATCACCGAATTCGGCATACAGCGCGGGCCGGGTAATGCCCGCCGCCCGCGCTATGGCGTGCATACTCACGCTCGCATAGCCCTCGCGAACGATGAGATCGCGTGCCGCGTCGAGAATGTCGTCACGTCGTGTTGACATATTCTCCTCCCCACGTCGGCTGACGGATACCTGTTTCAGATTTGCTTCCGGCTGGGCCAGTGTACGCATTGCGATCGCGCCCGCCGTAGACATCATTACCCCGCCGCGCACCATCGCGGATTCTCCGGCTGCACCCTCAGACTAGGATTCGGCCGAATCTTACACGGCCACATCGGATGTCAATCGAAATTGACCCTGTTGTTTTCCCTGCTGGGCAATGTTAGCGTTTGCCCGGCAGCCGATGGTGTCGATCACACCGGGGGCAGTTGGTGACCGCGTTCACAGCCACTCGCGAGCACCACGGCGGCGACGGCTGTCGAACCTGTCAAGACTCTGACGCGTCACGTCAACGGGCAATGTGGCCTGGCACTCGAGCGTGGCCTCGTGGGGGAATAATGGAGGAACGATCGATGGACTCCGACGCGCCGAATGCGGCACCGACGGCAACGCAGATCGCGCGGAAGAATCTCACCGATACCACGCAATCGAGCCTGCGCACCTTCGGCCGGGTGGTCGATCTCGGTCTCGAATCCGCGCGCGGCACTGTCTCCGATATCGTCGCGGGTAAGTTCCAATGGCACGAAATGCTGCGCCAGGCTTGGTATCTGGTGACCGTCACCGCAATTCCCGCGGTGCTGATGGCGGTGCCGTTCGGGGTGGTCGTCTCGGTGCAGGTGGGCAATCTCATCCATCAGCTCGGCGCGGATTCGCTGATCGGCGCGGCGGGCGGGCTCGGCGTCATCCAGCAGGGCGCACCGATCGCGACCGGCCTGCTGCTCGGCGGCGCTGGCGCGTCGGCGATCGCCGCCGACCTCGGCGCGCGCACGGTCCGCGAGGAGATCGACGCGCTGCGCACCATGGGCATCAGCCCGGTTCATCGGCTGGTGATTCCGCGAGTGACCGCGATGATGCTGGTCGCGCCGCTGCTCAATGTGCTGATCATCTTCGTCGGCATCGTCGCGGGTTACGCGGTGGCGATCGGCGCGCAGAATGTCACGCCCGGTAGCTACTGGGCCACCTTCGGTTCCTTCACCGTGCTCACCGACGTATGGATTTCGATGATCAAGGCGGTGCTGTTCGGATTCATTGTGGTGATCGTGGCCTGCCAGCGGGGGCTGGAGGCCAGGGGCGGGCCGCGCGGTGTGGCCGACGGCGTGAATGCCGCGGTGGTGTTGTCGGTGGCATCGATCATCGTGGTGAATCTGGTGATCACCCAAGTTGTCGCGATGTTCCTACCGTTGCGGGTGGCGTGATGACAGCAACTCCCTATGTGCCCAAGGGACTTCGCTGGGCCAACCGCCTCATCGACCGTGCCCGTGTGTTTTCACCGCTGGAGAACGCGGGTTTCGCCATCGGATTCGTATTCCAGGCACTGGCCGCAATCCCATTGACCCTCAGGCGCTATCGCGGCGAGACCATGCGCACCATTACCGATATGACCTGGGGCCGTGGCTCGGTCATTGTCGGCGGCGGCACGGTGCCGATGTTGATCGTGCTCGGCATCGCGATGGGCGCTGGCGTCGGCATCCAGGGCTTCACCACCCTCGACCTGATCGGGCTCGGCCCGGTCACCGGCGTGGTGTCCGCCTTTGCCAATACCCGCGAACTCGCACCCATCGCCGCCGCGGTCGGGTTCGCCGCACAGGCGGGCTGCCGGATGACCGCCGAAATCGGCTCCATGCGCATCTCCGAGGAGATCGACGCCATCGAATCCCTTGGCCTGCGTTCGGTTCCGTTCGTGGTCAGCACCCGGGTCATCGCCGGTGCGATCGCGATCGTGCCGACCTTCCTCATCGCGCTGATCCTGAGCTACCTCGCCTGCGACACGGTGGTGGTGCTGCTGCACGGACAGGCGGGCGGTGTATACGAGCACTACTTCTTCCAGTTCACCAGCGGCTACGATGTGCTCGCCGCGGTGATCAAGATCCTGGTGTTCGGCGTCGCGGTCATCCTGATCCATTGCTATTACGGGTTTTTCGCCTCCGGCGGACCCGAGGGCGTCGGCATCGCATCGGGTCGTGCGGTGCGCGCCAGCTTCGTCGCGATCATCGCGCTGGATATGGTGTTGACCCTGCTGCTGTGGGGCGTCAACTCCTCGATCGAATTCCCGGGGTAAGCGAGATGCCCAATTACGGATTGCCCGGCGTCAGCATGGGCAGGCGCGGTTCGCGCGCCCGCGGTGCGGCAGCATTGGTCGTCGCCGTCGCGGTCACCTTGGCGTGGACCGGATATCAGCACCGCCCCGATGGCGAGCGCATGCGGGTGCAGTTGCGCACCGAACAGATCGGCGAGGGCATTATCGAGGGCACCTCGGTGCGTCTGGACGGCGTCGATATCGGCACGATCACCGATATCGCCAGCATCGGCGGCGGCCGCCAGCTCATCACCCTCGACCTCGACAAGGCCCAGACCTCCGGGCTCACCGAGGATCTCGCCGTCGACTACGCACCGGAGAACCTCTTCGGCATCAGCGCCATCACCCTCAAACGCGTCGACGGCGGGTCACCGCTGCGCGCCGGATCGGTGGTCGATCTCGCGGGCGCGAACGCCAACCGGGTCAACGATGCCACGATGGGACGGCTGCTGCGTGCCCTCACCGAGACATCGACCGAGGTGTTCACACCCCAATTCGCCGATGTGCTCCGAACTTTCAGCGGCGATCTGCAGGCCTTCACCCCGATACTGGAGGCCGTCATCATGCTGAGCCGGACGGTCGCCGAAACCCAGCGCTACCCGTCGTCGTTCCTGATCGACCAATACGCCTCGTTCTACGACGGATTGGGCACGTTCACCTCCGCGACCTTCAAACTGCTCAAGTCGGTGCTCGATATCGAGGTCCTGCAGCACGACCGAGCCAAATACGACGCGTCCGTCACCATGGTCACCGACCAGGCCTTTCCGGCCATCGGCAGCATCGGCGACATCGCCCGCCAACACTTCTCCGGCTACATCGAGATGTTCGCGCCCCTGGTCGCCGCCGTCGCCGCGACCGTCCCGAACCCGGGACAGTCCCATGCCGAGCTGACCGAACTGATCCAACGGCTCGATCGGATATTCGCCGACACCCCGAACGGGCCGACGATCAACGCCGCCATCACCCTGCGCGGCGTTCCGGGCATCGCGGTGCCGCTGCTCGGGCAGCAGGGATTCGCCATGTTGGGAGGCGCGTGATGAAGCCGACCTCGACCCTCGCCGTGGCATGGAAGCTCGGACTGTTCGCGGCGGCGATGATCGCACTGCTCGCGGTGATCGCAACGGCCATCGTCCGGCCGGTCGGTGGCGATACCAGCACCTACCGTGCCGAATTCACCGATGCCAATGGTTTGAAGACCGGTGACGACGTGCGCATGTTCGGTGTCGCGGTCGGCAAGGTCGCCGATATCTCCCTCGAAAACGGCCGTGCCGCGGTCGAATTGACGGTGCAGCGGGACCGGCCGATCTACGACTCCAGCGTGCTCGCCATCCGCTACCAGTCGCTCACCGGTCAACGCTATATCGATGTCCGCCAACCCGAGCATCCGACATCGAAACAGGCGCAGGGCGTCACCATCGGCCCGGACCGCACCATCCCGTCGTTCGATATCACCCAGCTCTTCAACGGCCTGCAGCCGGTACTGCAGGAGTTCTCCCCTGGCGCGCTCAATCAGTTCACCGAGAGTATGCTCGCGGTCATCGAGGGCAATGGTTCCGGGGTCGGGCCCGCACTAGATGCGATCGGACGGCTCAGCGCGTATGTGTCGGATCGGCAGGCCGTGCTCGCCACGATCGTCGGCAATCTGGAGTCGATTTCCAACCAGATCGGCGGTCGCTCACCGCATTTGGTGACGCTGCTGCGCGGTCTGTCGGATGTGTTCACCGCATTCCAGCAGAAACTCGACGGGCTCATCGACTTCGCGAATGTCGCGCCGTCCGCGCTGGGCCCGCTCAACAGTCTGCTGGCCACCCTGGGTTTCACCGAAGCCGCGAACCCGAATCTGGAAAACGATCTGCACCTGCTGTTTCCGGATCCGGCCACGGCCCTGGACCTGCTCGGCAAACTCCCCGGCCTGCTGCAATCGCTGTCCACACTGGTGCCATCGGGCCGCACGGGAGTCCAGATCGACCTCACCTGCTCGAAGGGCAAGGCCCAGGTCCCGTCCACGGTGGCGGTACTGATCGCCGGGCAAAGGATTTCGATATGCAACAGCTGAAGCACGGACACGACCGGCACGAGGCCGGCAAACAGCGCCGCGAACTGCGCCTCGGCCTGCTCGGGGCGCTGCTGCTCGCCCTCGCGCTCGGCGCGACCGCGGTGATCTACGTGCTGCCGATCGGCAAGGCCACCTACACCGCCTATCTGCCCGAGGCGCAGTCGATTCGCGTCGGCAATCAGGTGCGGGTCGCCGGGATCACCGTCGGCGCGGTGACTTCGCTGGAGCTGCAGCCGGATCGGGTGAAGATGAGGTTCACCGTGGACCGCGATGTCTTCGTCGGCGATGCCACCACCCTGGAAATCCGAATGCTCACCATTGTCGGGGGCCACTATGTGGCCATGACCCCGGCCGGGCAGAAACCATTGGGTAAGAACGCGATTGCGCCCGATCGGGTGAAACTGCCCTACAGTCTGGTGCGCACCCTGCAGGATGCCGCCAAACCCGTCGCCGAGGTCGACGCCGCGACGCTGCGCGAGAATCTGGCCGCCCTGCAGACCTCGCTGGACCAGAGCCCGGATGGCCTGCGCCGCATGGGAAATGCCATGCAAACCTTGGTGACCATCCTCAATCGGCAGAACGCCGAGGTCTCGCGATCGCTGACCGTCACCGACGAATTCCTCGCCGCCATCAACGGAAACCGTGCGCTGGTGGGCCAATTCGTCCGCAAGATCGGTCTGCTGGAGGTGCAGGGCCTGGACAAGAAGGCCGAGATCACCGAGGCGCTGACGATAGCCGCCGAACTCCTGTCCAGGATCGCGGCGCTCGAACCGTCCTGGCGCGAGCAACTGCAGCCGATGGTCGACAAACTGATGGAGGCGCTGCCCGCACTGCGCGAATTGGCCGGGAAGCTCGGCGAATCGCTCGACACGCTGCGTGGTGTGAAGGAGAGGTTGCAGGCGGCGGTGAATCCGCAGGACGGCGTAGTCATCGATCAGTCGGCGGATACGATCTCCACCTGCATCCCGGTCCCGGGAAAGGGGTGCTGAGGCCGTGAAACGACTACTCGGTTCACAGGGTTTCGTCACCATTGTCGGCGGGATCGTCATCGCGGTCGTCGCGGTGGCGGGCTATCTGGTGGCATTCCGGCCCCTGGAAAAGACGCTCGGCTACTGCGCGATCATGCCCGATGCCGTCGGTCTGTATGTCGGCAACCACGTCACCATGCTCGGCATGCCGGTCGGTGGTGTCACATCGGTCGAACCTCAAGGTGACGGTGTGCGGGTCGATTTCGAGGTGAGCGCTGACCATCCGCTGCAGGGGCAGGTCAGCGCGACCACCGTCTCCGATACCCTCGTCGCCGATCGCGACCTCGCGGTGCTCGGCGAGCCCGGCGGCCCCAAGTGGAACCGCGACACGTGCATCACCCAGACCTTCACCCCCAAGAGCATCACCGAATCGCTATCGGCCTTCTCGCACCTGGCCAGCGAACTCAACGCCCACGGCGCACCGGGCGAACAGACGCGCATCCGCGATAGCGTCGCTGCCTTCCACAAGGCCACCGCAGGAACCGGACCCGCGATCAATGCCCTGATCAAGGACCTCGGCACCGCGCTGCGCGCCCCGGATGCCGCCATCGGACATATCGGCGCGCTGATCGACGCGATCGGTCAGATCTCGACCAGCATCTCGACCAACTGGGACGACATCAAGACCGCGCTGGTCAATGCCGGGGCGGGTATCGCCTTCGTCAACGAGATCTGGCAGAAGGTGGTGCAATTGGTCGATGCGCTGCTCGTCGATC
The DNA here is from genome assembly GCF_050955995.1 of Nocardia sp. CA-119907. Lineage (NCBI taxonomy): Bacteria > Bacillati > Actinomycetota > Actinomycetes > Mycobacteriales > Nocardiaceae > Nocardia > Nocardia sp. CA-119907. Next base: position 3,057,967 of record NZ_CP192091.1, on the reverse strand, counting down.
TGCCGATGCTCAATGACATCTCGCGCAAGTACGGCCGCGAAATACTACGCGGACTCGACGATCTCGCACCGTACCTGCACCTGCTGAGCGCCAATATCGGCACGCTGCAACAGATCGTCGATATGATTCCGGCACTCGTCGGCGCCTTCCAGCAGGCTATCGACCCGCAGAGCGGACAGCTGAAACTCACCTACGCACCGCCGAAGGTCACACTGCCCCAACAGAACGCCGATCAGATCTGTGCCACGGTAAATGCGGTGACGCCCGGTCGGTGCCGCACTGCGGCGGACGGACTCGCCGCTGTCGACTTGGCCGCACTCGTCTTCGGAGCGGTAGGTGCCCGATGAGAAATTCCACCCGTGCGCGGCGGACCGGAACCGGGCTCGCGGCCGCGCTCGCCGCCGTAATACTGCTCGGCGGTTGTGCTTTCGATCCTTCCTCGGTGCCGGTGCCTGGGGCGTCGGTGGCCGGTCCGACCTATCAGGTGCGGATCGAATTCGCGAACGCGCTGAACCTGCCCGAACAGGCCAAGGTAGTGGCAAACGGCGCACAGATCGGCAGGCTGCGCCGCGTCACAGTTGTCGACCCGTCGGCACAGCATCCAGGCCGCATCGACGCCGTCGTCGACATCTCCACGTCGGTGAAATTGCCGACCACCACCACCGCGCAACTGCGCCAGAACACCGTCCTCGGCGATATCTACATCGGACTCACCACTCCCCCGGCCGATTTCGCCAGCACTATCGCACCGGGCGGGACGATTCCGTTGCAGCAGACCCGTCCCGCATTGCAGATCGAGGATCTGATGGCGGGCATGTCCACCTTCATCGGCGGCGGTGCGCTGCACAGCATGCAGGAGATCATCAACCGGACCAATGCGGTGCTGCCCGCCCAGTCGACCGAAACGGCGCGGATCTTCCAGACGCTCGGCCAGGATGCCCAGGATGTCGCCGACAATCTGGACTCGGTCGGTCGCCTGCTCGACGCGATCCAACAGGACCTCGGCGCGGTGCTGGACAATAGGGAAGAGCTCGATGCCCTGCTCTCCGAACGTGGTGCGCGCGATATTCCGGCATTCGCGAATTCGCTGGTTTTCACCCTCGGTATCGTCGGCGCGCTCGGCGTCATCGGGCACGCGACCGCCTGGCTCGGTCCACTGCTGCTGGCAGGTGACGCCGCTGCCAAGGCCTTCGTGCCCATGTTGTTGGCGGGCAACCCACTCGATCTGTCCGCGCCGTCCAATCTGAATCGTCTGGTGGCGCTGTTGCGCGACAAGGTCATCCCGTTCGTGGAGCGAGGACCGAAAGTGAATCTGACCCGCATCGGCATCGAGGGCGCGCCCGTCGCCACCGACGACCAGGTCGATCGCATTATCGCGAGCCTGCGGATGATCGGCGCGGTGCGATGAAACCCCGTCGTATCAAACCCGGTTCGGTCGTCTCCCTGGCCGCCATCGCCGCGATCCTGATCATCGGCAGCAGCTATCTGAGTTTCGGCGTGGTCAAGGTCGGCTGGCTGAAGAGCTATACCGACGCGACCATGGTGCTCACCGACTCCGGTGGCCTGCTGCCCCGGTCCAAGGTGTTGCTGTCCGGCATCGAGGTCGGGCAGGTGACCTCGGTATCGCACACCGGCACCAGGGTCGCCGTGCGGTTCCGTATCGACGACAAATACCGCATTCCGACCTCGAGCATCGCACGGATCGAGAGTCTGTCCGGACTCGGCGAGCCATATCTGGACTTCCGCCCACACGCCGGTGCGGCGGGCCCGTATCTACACAACGGGCAGACGGTCGACACCGACAAGATCGTCATGCCGATCTCCATCCCCGAGGTGGCCCAGACCGCGACGCGCATCTTGAACCAGCTCGATCCGCAGGCGATGGGCGCCATTATCGAGACCTTCGGCCAGGGACTGGCCGGTACCGAGGCGGTCATTCCGCAGTTGTCCCGGTCCACGGACCTGCTCGCGGCCACACTGCTGGCCCGATCGGACGTTATCCGCGACATGCTGATCGCATTCCAGGCCAAGGCCTCCGATATGTCGTGGTCGGGGCCGGCCCTGCACGATGCGGCCGATCCGTGGGCCGCGTTCGGGCCTCGGGTCAGCGAGGTGGCCGCCTCGATCGCCAGGGTTGTCCGCAAGGGCGATGTGCCCGCCGACTATCTCACCGATACCGCCGAAACCGTCGGCCTCGTCCCGTTCCTGCGCCAACTGGCCACCAAGATCGACCAGATCGGACCGGATCTGGCAGCCATGATCCCGCTCCTGCAGCCCTTGGCGGCGCTCACCACAAATGCCGTGCGCCCCTTGGATATCGGCGGTCTCATTACCCAGGCGCTCAGCGCGACCAGCCCCGACGGCACGCTGAATTTCCAGATCACCGTCAAATAGCCATCTTCCGGAGCAGCAATGACAGCAGATACGACCGAGACCGACGCGCCCAGCGATGTGGTCGCGGCACAACACCGTTCGATCTCGATACCGATCGCCACCGTCGCCTGGGGCGCGGCATTGGCGGTGATGACCATCCTCGCCGTCACACTCGCCGGATTCCTCATCGCCGCCCGCGGTGACCTCGCCGACCGCGACGCCCTCGCCGCCGACCACGCGCACGCCGAGCAGGTCGCCACGAACTACGCCGTCGGCGCCTCGACCGTCAACTACGCCGAATTCGCCTCGTGGGTGGGCAGACTCAAGCAGAACACCGCACCGGCCCTGGCGAACAAATTCGACGCCACCGCGCCGAAACTCGAGGAACTGCTCACCCCACTGAAGTGGACCTCCACCGCCAACCCGATCACCGCCAAGGTCGTCTCCGATAACAATGGCGTCTACCAGGTCGACACTTTCATCAATGTCAGCTCCACCAACGCCCAGAATCCCGACGGCGCGCAGACCACCGTCACCTATACCGTCACCGTCGACCGCAACTCCGACTGGAAGATCACCGATGTCGGCGGCGGCCTGCCGATGAAATAGCCCGATCAGGGCTGCGGGGCCACGGCCGCCCGTGGTGTCGGCGGCGGGTCTCAACCGGTGAACCAAGGATGTCAAATCTGTCTCAGACAATATAGGCTAAGGCTGGATCTTCGAAGGGACAGCGATGTCTGCAATGACCGAAAGCTCGGCGCGCGCACTCAACGGATTGGTCACCCACGGATGGAACCGGGCCGCGCAGCTCTACAACTTCCCGGTGCTGCAACGCCTGGCCTACCGTCCGCCGCAGGATGAGATCATCGCGCAGTTGCGGCTGAGCGGGGCGCGCCGGATCGCCGATGTCGGTTGCGGCACCGGCATTCTCGCCGCGCGCATCGCACGGGAACTGCGGCCGCAGGTGGTATACGGCTGCGATGCTTCGGTGGGGATGTTGAAGCAGGCGCGGTCGCGGTCGGACCAGGTGCAGTGGCGCAATCGGCGGGCCGAGGATCTCGGGTTGCCCGACGGCGCCGTGCAGGCGGTGGTGTCCACGCACGCGTTCCATTTCTTCGACCATGCGGCGGCGCTCGCGGAGTTCCATCGGATCCTGATTCCCGGCGGGCTGCTCGCGATCGTGCTCAATAGTCCGCGCAGTCGGTGGGCCATGGCATTGCAGCCGCCCGCGATACAGGGACTGGCGTACTTTCCGCCGCCGGAAGAGATGCGCGCACTGGTCGAAGCGGCCGGATTCACCGTCACCGAGCAGCGTCCGGTGCATCGGCCATTGCCGAATTCCATGGTGCCGGATGTGCTCACCGTGGCTCGGCGCTGAGACTGCGAGAACGGCTGGAGTCGGACGCGGGTAACCCATCAGTGGCATGCTCGATTCATAGGCGATCTCGACTCGAAGGTGGGTGCGATGCCCGGACCAGCGCCATGACCGCCACCGTGTGGTACGCGTCCTACGGCTCGAATATGCATATGAGCCGCTTCCGCTGCTACCTCGCCGGAGGCACACCCGATGGCGGCGCGGTGACACTGCCCGGCTGCCGGGACCGGACCGAGCCGCTACGGTCGGTGCCGGTCACGCTGCCCGGCCTGCAATACTTCGCCACCGAATCCCTTACCTGGACCGGCGGCCGAGCCTTCTACGATCCGAATGCCCCCGGCGAAACCGCCGCCCGCGCCCACCTCGTCACCATCGGCCAGTTCTCCGATATCGTCGCCCAGGAGATGTACCGAGCACCCGGCATCGACCTGGACCTCACCGAGGCGATCACCAACGGCCGCCTCACCTTTGGCCCCGGCCGCTACGAGACTCTCATCTGCACAGGCACTTTCGAAGGCCACCCCATACTCACGATCACCGCGCCCTGGCGCTACACCGACCTCCCCGGCAACCCACCCTCGGCCGCCTATATCCGCCATCTCGCGGCGGGCCTCACCGAATCCCACGGCTGGGCCGCTGAGAAGGTCGCCACCTACCTCGCCACCCGTCCCGGTGCGAAGCTCGGCTGGACACCCGGGAGCATCGTCACCCTGCTCAGCGGTCAGGCGACTCGAATGGATGCCGAGACGATCGCGCCCTCGCGCACGACGTAGAAGCCCGCGAAGGTCCGGTAGGTGCCGTCGGATTGCCGGGCGGACAGGTGTATGTGGACGGTATCGCCGTCTTCGGCGGTGACGATGACCGCCTCATGATCGGTGGTGGCCAGGCCATCGACGAAATCGTCGTAGCTGGAGTCGAGATTGCGGCCACCGAGCGCCCATGCCTGCGCATAGTCGCGGCGGTTGATCGCGTCGAAATAGGCGTAAACGACTGCGGCGGAGGCGGATACGGCTGCCACGACGGTACTCCGCGGCATGCTGGTCGTCGGCGAACTGGTCGTCGGCGCTGCCGAGGTGCGCGCGCCGAGCGCTTCCACCACGGTCACCGTGGCAGCGCTCGGCGTCGTGGACGGCCCCGACCGGCCGCCGGACAGGGTGAGCACGAGGACAACCGAGACCGCGGTGACGACCGCCGCCAGCAGCCGTACCGGCGCACTCGCGAAAATCCTTTTGGGAGGGTGCTTCTCGGGCACCGATGCCGGAGCAGTGAGGTTCGCGCCGCAGCCGGTGCAGAACCGGCGCGCGGTATCGGCCGGTTCGCGTCCACAGTTCCAGCACAGTTGCGCCCCGCAGGAGGTGCAGTGTCGCTGCCAGGTCCCGGGGAGCGGGCCTCGGCATTTCCAGCATGTCGACATCAGAACCGCCGAGTGCTCCCGCGTCGCTCAGCCACCGAGGATCGAGCTGGCGGCGGCCTCCAGCGCCGTCACCACCCCGGCCAGCGAGCCGATGCCGACGACCGCCCGGCTCACGGCGTGCAGCAGCCCGACGAGTAGATGCCGGTTCGGGCGGTCCTTTCCGGCCTCCGCGCGAGCCTGTTCGACGGCGGCGACGATATCGTCGCGGTCCTCCGATCCCTCGGTGGCGGCGCAGATGACGCTCAGCAGATCGGTCAGGGCAGCACGGAGTTCGGGCAGCGTCGTCGGCGTCGCCGCATGGCGGGGGCCATTGGTATTGGTGACCGTCGCATCGCGGCCGCCGATCGCCGATCCCGACAGCCGCGCATTACCGCCGATGGTGACTCCGGTGTTCTTGTCCATGGGTGCCTTCCTGTACCGATACGGGGTTGGTCTCACTGCTCGGCCGCGCCGCTGGCCGCCGCGTTCACCGTCGTCGCCGTGGCGGCGCCGATGGAGGAATTCAGTAGCGTCGCATCGCCGCTGATGGTCACGCTGTTATTGGTGATCTGTTCGCCGCGCCGCAACAACTCATCGGGATCGATGTTCTTCTCCACCAGGAAGGCGGCCAGCGTCTCGAAGATCCGCTTCTCCAGGATCTTGGTGTACATCTCCTGGTCGAGCAGTTGGAAGTAGCGGTGGTAGCCGATCGACCTGCCGCGCTTATCGGTGCGCAGATCGCTGGCCGCCTCCCGGATGCTCAGCAGCGCACCGTGATCGAAGGTGAACACCTGGCTGATCTCGTTGTGCTGGCGCGCCAGTTTCCGGCGTCGCCGCACGTCGGCCAGGGTTTGGTAGAGCACATTCGGCACCGCGCGCAGCCACATCCGGGGCAGCCGGAGCAGGCTGCGCCACAGCAGTTTCAGCAGTTGACGCGGGCGCGGGCGCAAGAGCAGTTCATCGATTTCGTGGTAGGCCACGCGCAGCGGCGGCACCATGCAATAGGTGGATTCCACGAACAGCGAGGTAGAGCTCGCGGCCAGCCGCAGAAAGCCCGACCACGCCAGTTCGCCGTCCCAGCCGATGATTTCGGTGGTCAGATAGGGGCGGGCGCGATCCTCCGGCGCGACCATCAGAGCTTCGATCGTGGACTCCGCAACCCGGTCGAGGGGTCGACCGAGCGGGTCCGGCAGGAAGCGCCGGTCGTGATGAATATCGTTGCCATTGACGAACAACCTGTTGTAGACGTCGAGATTCGGCACATCGAGCTGGGCGATCTGCTTGCGCAGCCGTTCATTGAGTTCGGTGACGGTGAAGTCCTGGATCGGCGCGTCGCCATCCTTCGGCTTGGTGATATCCAATGCCATCGACCACGCGCCGAGCGGAAACCCGTGCCCGAGAAACGGCTGATAGCCGTGGTACACCGTGACATTGCCGCCCGCGTACGCCGCCACATGCTCGATCTCGTCGCGGACCGCCGCCAGATGCGGCTCCGGTGCGCGCGCCGCCCTGAAAACGCCGCGCCGCAGTGCATGTGCGGTCTTTCCCCAGCGGGCGGCGTACGCCTCGATGAATACCGCCGCCCAGGCGAGCACCATGGCGAACAGCGCCAACTTCGACAACAGCCCGAACGGATTGACGATATTCAGATAGGTCAGCGCGGCACCGGGCTCGACGCCGACGAATTGGTTGCCGATCACCAACAGCAGCACCGCGACCAGCCCGAGATCGCGGACCAGATGCCGGGTCCGCGCGGCCACCGCGTGTTTGGCCACCGCGACCAGATCGACACCGGGTGAGCGTGCGACCGATCGCAGCGGTTCTTCCAACACCTTCTCGACCACCTCGGTGGCGAGAGCACTGTCCAGATGGACAGCGGCGCAAAGGTACCGGGTAGCCTCGTCACGACGCAGCGGACCGGGACCGGTCGGCTGCGTCCTCCCCTCCACAGGATCCACTCGGCGCGAGAGCGCCCCACAGTTCCCACAGAACGCGTAGTCATCGGGGTTTGTATGGTCACACTCTGGACATTGCACACCGATAGCCAAACATTTGACAGGGGCGGTTTCCTGGAAATTCACTGTGCTGTACCGCAATTCGCCTGCACGCCGCGACGGCGAGTGTAAGAATCACCCGATGAGCCTGGGTGCGGGCAAGATCTTGCCCGAGCAGGAACTGATGCGCCTGCGAATACTGGTGGCCTCGCCACTGGGCCGGGTGATCGAACCGGTCCTGAAACAGGCATTCGCCGGTTCGACCGTCGCGGTGGCCCTCGACCGGCACGCCGTGCGGCGCGAGGTCGTACACCAGGTCCGCTTCGACGTGGTGATCACCGATCTGATCTGGAACGATCCCGCGCTGGAGTACAGCTTCGACGGCTTGGACGTCCTGGATATGCTCGGCTCCGCACAACGCCATGCCGCGGTGCTGATGGCGGCACAGGGGCACAGCATGGAGCGCGACCACTTGGACGAGGCGTTGCTCCGAGCTTCGGAGCTGGCCGGTTTCTACTCGAAATCGACTGGCGTCCCGGCATTGCTGGAGGCGATTCCCCCGGCGGCCACCGGAAGACGGCCGCAGCTGGAGCCGCCGCCCGCCACCCCGCCCCCGCTGTACCAGCTGTTCCAGGGACAGCGCGGCGAGACCGCAGCGCGCCTGGCCGGTGCCATCGCCGCGGGGCGCGCCACCGACGCCGGATCATTGGCCAGAGCGGCCCGGGTCGGTCTCAATACCGCCAATAAGGTGGCCAGCGTGTATATCGGGCCGATCGTGCTCGAACGCGGCGAACACGATGCCGAACTGCCGCTCACCGCGAACGCGATCTATCGCTGGTGCGGCGTGCACGCCCACTATCTGCTCAGCTGGTGCCGCCGCAACGGCCACGGCGACGTGCTGACCTCCGATCCGCCAGCACCGTCGCCGCGGAGCTGACCTCATCCGGTGCGCATAGCGGCCCGGAATTCGGTCTCATCGAGGGTGTTCCAGCGTTGTGTCTCGGTTGCCGCCGCACCCAGCAGCAATTCGTCGAGGTCCACCCGATAACGGCCGGAGCGCAGGCCGGCGCCACCGGCGATCAGGCGCGCGGCCAGTGCGCCGACCGCACCGGCCATGGCGGCCGCGGTCCCGAGCTGCGGCCAGGTCGGCAGTGTGCGCCCCACCTGGGTGAGCGAATAGCGCAGTCGCGGCGTGAGCCGACTGCCGACGATAGCGTCGACCAGACGTAGTCGGTTGACCGGATCGCCGAGTTCGGCGAGTGACCAGTGTGCCGCGAATTCGGCGCGGCCGTGCAGGATCGGATACGCCGGGTCGAGGTCATAGCGTTCGATATCGAGCAGCACATTGTCGCCGTTATCGGTGACCATGACGACCGGGATCCGGGCGGCCTTCGCCCGGCGTCGGATATCGAATTTCATGGGCAGGTCGTCCATTTCCTCCAGCAGCACGGTCAAGCGGTCGATGCCGTGTCCGCCGAGAAAGTCGTCGGCGAGCTCGGGTGTGTAGCCGTGTGGGAAGGCATCGATCCGGGTGTACGGGTCGATCTCGAGGGTGCGGCGTTGCGCCAGCGTCAGTTTCGGCGCGTCCAGATCGCAGACCGAGGCGGCCAGCCGGTTCAGATTCGTGACGCCGAGGGTGTCGCGGTCGGCGAGGCGGAAACGCCGCGCGCCGGTCAGCGAGCAGACCGACAGGGCCGCGGCGCCGACGCTGAGTCCGGCGATGCCGATCAAGGCCGCCGACCAGGTCCGCTGCTCCTCGGTATCGACCAGGAATCGGTTGCGAGCCGTGCGCAGCCGCCAGAAGAGTTCGGCGTCGGGCAGTTTCACCAGCGTCCGACGCCAGGGAAAAGCAACATAGCGGACTGCCGGTTCGCCACGGCGCAGCGCGGTAATGCGATTCGCCAGTTCGGCGCGGGCCTCGGGAGTGGGGGCGGCTAGGTGGGGATGGTCGATGGCGACCAGGTCGGGCAGGCAGCCGTCCCACGCGTCGACATGGCGGAAGCCCGCGTCGAGCAATTCCGCGATCCGTGCCGAATCCGTTGTCGGGTGCAGTATCTCGATCATGCCGCGCGCTCCGTCCAGCGGTGTTTGATATCGGCCTCGAATCCGGCCGATGCGAAGGGATGCAGGCTGACCTCGGGTTCGGCGTCCGCGCCGAGAGTCCGATGCAGCCGTCGGTATTCGGAATTGGTGCGTTCGAGCGCATCGACCACCGCGCGCCGCAGCCGCACCTGGAAATCCTCGATCGGCTGCGCGCCCGCCCGCAGTTCGACCCGCAGGGTGAGGGTCTGCTCGAACTGCCGACCGATCCTGGTGGCGAGCACGAACTTTCCGGTCACGGTCGGGGCGATATCGGGATGTTCCAATGCCGTTCGGATGCTGTCGGGGTAGATCTTCAGCGCGTAGAACGAAGCGGAGACGTCGGTGCGCCGGTGCAGCGCCAGGAACCGGCAGGAATCGGTCGACGTAGCGATCGGTATGTCGTTGTCGCCGACCAGATCCGCGAGTTCGGTGGCCGAATACAGCCTGCCCTGATCGTTGATGCGATAGCGCACCAGCGGAACCGCGGTATCGGCGGTGAACAGAAAACGCTGCTCGGCATCGACTTCGGCGAAGCGGTAGTCGGTATCGTATTCGACCAGGGTGGGCTGGATTTCGTCCGGGCCGAACAATGCCGCGCCCACCGCCCGCTGTCGCTGGGCCAACCGGCGCACCGCGATGGTGGTCGCGGTCTCGTGCCCCATGATGCCCGCGTCCGCGGTGCCGTAGATCAGGCAGGTCGCGGTGGGGTCGCCCGATTTGCCGATTCGCCGCAGCACCCAGTCGCGCCAGTGCTCGCTGATCGCCTCCCCCGCCAACAGGATTCGCAGATCCTGGCGCAGTACCTCATCAGGGGCGCGGTCCAGCACATCCTTGACGAACGGCGGATATCCAGCGAGCACCACTTGGTCGTAGCGCGGGCCGAGGGCGGCGATATTGTCGAGGATCGCCTCGGCGTCGATGCCGGGTGCGATGACCGAGAGCCGATGGCCGCGGCGGCGCAGCATCAGCGCGCCGGTGTAGGTGTAGGTGCCGCCGATCCAGTTGCCCATGGCGAAGCCGATCACCAGCAGCGTAGAGCGGCGGTCGGATCGGAAGCACTGCTGGAAGATTCGCGCGTACAGTTCCGCGCTCTCGTCGAGGGCGGCGATATCGCGCGGCCAGTAGGTCGGGCGGCCGGTGGAGCCGGAACTCGTCGACCACGTTCCGGCCCTGGTGATATCGCCGCGCCAGACGAGCGCGTCCAGTGGGTATCGGTGCAGATAGTTGTCCTTGGTCATCGCGGGCACAGTGGCGAAGTCGGCGAGGGTGTGGATATCGGCGGGGCGCACGCCGTGCGCGGCAAGGAAATCCGCGTAGGCGGGCACCTGACGGGCGGCGCGATGGAAGACGCCGAGGGCGCGGTGGAAGCCGGGCGTCGGGTCCGGCCGCACCGTGGGCAGAGGTATCGACATGATGGTTGTCCTTGATCGGAGATGGTGCTCCGCAATCGTCCGACCTGCGATAACGCGGGACGGAACAGTCCATACAAGGTCCATACAGCCGCTGCGCGGCGGGTTCAGCGTGTCGAACAGAGCGGTCGGGATGCGACGCCGGGCAGGTAGCGCTGCCACTCCGCCGTGCTGAGACCGGTGCTGCCGCTATCGCACAGCTGCGCGGCGACGCGGTCGGGATCTGTCATCCACAGGCGCACGACCTTATCGGGACCCGCGCCGATGAGCAGCTGACCGTCCAGTCCGTAGCCGGCGTCATTGACCCGGCCGACGTAGGCGGTCAGCACCGCGACCCGGCGTGGCTCATCAGGGTCGATGACATCCCAGACCCAGATATCGCTGCCCTCACCGCCGCCGACGACGTAGCGGCCGTCGGGGCTGAAGTTCACCGTGATCACCGGATCGGGCGGTCCCTCGAGAGTGCCCAGATGCCTGGGCTCTTCTGGATCGGACACATCGAACAGCCGGGCCGTATGGTCGGCGCTGCCCGCGACGATCCGCTTGTCCTGCGGGCTGAAGGCCACCGAGGAGACGTCGTTGTCGAAGCCGGTGAGCGACGGCAATTCCCGTGGTGGTGCGCCGCGCTGGCCGATATCCCACATCCGCACGACGTCGTCGGTGGTGGGGATGGCGAGCAGGGTGCCGCCCGGGTCGATCGCGACCAGATTCGGCAGCGCCGGTTTCACGTCGATGGGTGCGATGAGCCGTGGGGCGTTGAGGTCGCCGACATCCCACAGTGTCGCAATGGAATTGTCCTGCCCGACGACCGCGAGCACCGATCCGTCCGGGCTGAAGGCGATCGCGGCCACGATGCCCTCGACCGCTCGGATCGGTTGCGCCAGCATCCTCGGCCGCTGTGGGTCGCGGACGTCCCAGAGATAGATGTGGCCGGTGCGGGTGCCGATGGCGGCGCGGGTGCCGTCGGCGGAGAACGCCACGGCGCCGCAGGTCTTTTCGCCGTCGCCCACCCCGAGCGGCGGGTAGCCGACCGGTGCGGCCGGATCGGTGATATCCCAGATGCGCGGATGGCTGTCCCCGGCACCGGTTCCGGTGAGGAAGCGGGTGCCGCTGCGGTCGAACGGTGTCTGGTAGATCGTGCTCTGCGCGCCGCGCAGTACCGGACCTGGGAGTGGCCACAGGTGCGTCACCCCGGTCTCGTCACCGGTGATGACCATCCGTCCGCCCAGTGCGTAGCGCACCGAGACCACGATCGCCAGATTCGGCAGGATCATCTCCGGGTCGCTCGATTCGGTGGTGTCGAGTCTCCAGATGCGGGTGCTGTGATCGGAACTGCTCACCGCGAGTCGCGATCCGTCGGGACTGAAGGTCAGATCGTTGATGTAGCTGTCGAATCCGCGCAATCTGGGCAACTCCCGCGGCGCGGTCGGATCGTCGAGTCGCCAGCGCAGCACTTCGCGGGATCTGCCGCCCGCGACAAGGGTTCTGCTGTCGGGACCGAACCGCACCGCGAGCGCCTGCGCCGTCGAACCATCTGCCGGCCGGTCATAGACCTGTTCGGCCGCCGTGCCGGTGAGTCGCCAGATCCGCAGCGACGCTTCTGGTCCCGCCGCCGCGAGCAGTGTGCCGTCGGGGCTGTACGCCGCCACCGGGAATCCGGCGGGCAATGCGAGCGCGGGCAATGCGACCGGGTGAGTCGGATCGGCGATATCCCATCTGGCGACTGCGGTATCGGTCGTGCCCGCGGCGAGTTGGTGCCGGTCCGGGCTGAATACCACCCCCGTATAGGTGACATCCGAAGTTTGCACCATCGAAAGCTGGTGCGGTGCACGGGGATCGGCGATACTCCACAGCTCGATCCGACCTGCGGTGATCCTGGCGAGTACATCGTCGCCCGGACCGATTTCCAGCATCATCGGCTGCGGCCCCGGCGAGCCCGCTGGCGCCGGAATCCGGCCGACCTCAGTTGCCGGGGTGACGCCGCCGCGCACCCGGTACAGGGTGACCGTCGCGTCGACCGCGCCGATAGCCAGGAGCGTGCCGCCGGAATCGGTGGCGACGACCGTGCGGCCTTCACGCGGCCCGACCAACCGAACCGGAGTGTGCACGGCGGTCGAATCCAGCAGCGCCGAGCGCGCTTCCAGCGTCGGCTCGACCCGATACGCCGCCAAGGCCAGTTGCGCGGACAACGCGGGATCCTTGTCCCGCAATCGAACCGCCTGCAGAGCGATCTGCCGGGACATCGCGTTATCGCGCGCCCGCGCTGCGCTCTGCTGCTGGGTGTAGGCCGCGAGGGCCAGTACCAGCGCCACCACGGAGGCCATCGCCAGCGCCGCCACCAGCCGCTGCAGTATGCGGGTGCGGCGACGTTGGGCGCGGATCGCCGCCTCCTGTTCGGCGGAGCTGGCGGCGAGGTAGTCGCGTTCGCGCTGATTCAGGTCGCGGTGATGGCCGCCGGTGCTCGCCCACTCCTGTACCAGGGGCAGTCGCGCCGGGCCGAGCAGTTCACCCGGGTCGCAACCGCTGTCGTACCAGACCTGGGCGGCATGGGTGAGCCTGCGATGCACGATCAGGCCGCCGCGATCGCTGTCGACCCAGTCCGACAACCGATCCCATGCGCCGATGATCGCCTCGTGCGTGATCTCGACCGTCTCCTCCTCACAGGTGAGCAGGCGCTGGGCACAGAATCGGTCGATCACGGTATTGACGTCGGCGGCGGTGTCGGCGGCGAAGAACAATTCCGAACGATGCACCCGCCGCCGGGTCACGCTCTCCTCGTCGATGGTCACCAATCGCAGGAAAGTGCGCCGCGCGATCTGCCGCTGCGAGCCGGTGAGCCCGGCATAGACGGCATCGGCACTGTGCTGGATCGCACCCGCTATCCGACCCGCCGCGGTGTAGTCGAGCACGGTCATCCGCCGTCGCGTGCCGCGCTGCCAGGTCTGCAGCAGTGCGTGCGACAACAGCGGTAGGGCGCCCGCGTCGTGCGCCGCGCGGGACCCGTGCGGCGCGAGTTCGAGCATCAGCAGTTGGACCAGGTCCTCGTCGACGGTCCACCCCGCCTTGCGCGCGGGTTCGACGATTACCTCGCGCACGCCCTCGCTGCTCAGCGGCCGGACCAGCACCGCATTCCCGCTCAGCGCATCGTGCAGTACCGATTCCTCGGCGGCGTGCCGATAGAAGTCGGCGCGCAGGCCGAGCACGAAAACCGTTCGAACACTTTCGTGGTCGGCAATCGCCTCCAGGAACTCTGCCCGCCGCAGCTGATCCTGGCACTGGGTCCAGGTCTCCTCGAACTGATCGAGCACCAGGACCTCGACGTCGGCGCGGTCGCGCAGTGCGGCCATCGGATCCGCGCCGGGCAGCGCGACACCAGCAGTGAGTCCCTCCTCCCGCAGTGCGGGCAGCAGACCCGCCGATAGCAGGGAGGATTTGCCGGATCCGGACGCACCGATGACGAACAGGATGCGCGGTCGCCCCCGTGCGCGCAGCAGCGCCTCGACCTTGCCCACCAACATCGTGGTCAGCTCGGTGCGCCCGAAAAACCAACCGGCATCATCGAATCGGAACGGTTCCAGTCCGCGGTACGGGCTCTCGTCATCGCGGCGCCGCCGCCCCGTTGTGCCGCGAACCCGGCGCACCGCGGTCAGCCATGGCTCCTGCTCCGCCCGCGTATCGAGGCCGCAAACGGTGAGAACCGCGCGGAACATCTTCTCATTGGCGTCGGTCGGAACATGTTGTCCCGCAAACCATCCGCTGAGTGTGCCCTGTGGGCATCCGGAAAGTTCCACGGTCTGACGGACGGTCAGCTCCGCCGCGATCCGCAATGCCGACAGTGCGCTGGCGAATTCTTCGCGAGTTCGAATTGCCGTGGGATCGAGCCCCCCGGCCCACCCTCCTACCACGCACTGACCATAGGGATTCCGCACGCGCGGCCGAAAGAGTCGTACGGACCTTGTATTGACTACTACCGGCCCTGCTTTCGCTGGTCACACCATGTACATCGGGCCCGATCCACCCCCGAGTCGATAGGAGAGTCCATTGACCATCGACCGCACCGAACATTCGATGACCAGCGACCGCACAGTGGAGTTCGCGCATCGGCAGAACCGCGAATATCCGACGCAATGGCGCGTCAGTTGGCTGCCCGATCGCCCGCTGACCGACGATCAGGCCTGGGCCGCAATGGAACTCGCCGAACTCCTGGCCGATCCCGATATCCGTTACGATGCTGTCGCCATGGCGTGCGCGATCCGCTGCGCGGGCCGACTCGGCCTCATCGTCGAACAGGCCATGTTAGCGCTGAACGGCCGAAGAGCCATGCACGGCTGATCAGGCCGGTAGCCTGGCGCACATGCCGGTCGCTCAACTGGGATTGATCTCGCTCGACTGTGCCGAACCGACTGTGCTGGCCGCATTTTGGGCCGCCCTGCTCGGCGGCGAGGTCGTCTACCGTACCGACGATGTGCATATCGTGCATACGGAGCGGGGCGTACTCGCCGCCCTCCGCGTCCCGGACTACACCCCACCGACGTGGCCGAATGGACCGACTCCCAAACACATTCATCTCGATCTGCGCGTCGAGGATCTGGATATCGGCGAGGCGGCGGCCCTGGCACTGGGCGCCCGCCTGTCCGATGCACAGCCGGGGCCGGATCGGTGGCGCGTGCTACTCGATCCGGCCGGTCACCCCTTCTGTCTGACCGCCCATATTCCGTTGCTGCCCTTGGGGCCCCGAGCCGAGGAGCGCTAGTCTGCGACGCCGCCCGCGATGCGCAGGATCTCGTCGACGATCAGCCCGGGCTCGGTGAACATGACGAGATGACCGGAGCGCCGCGCCTCGACCAGCCGACCGTTGGGCAAGGCGGCGGCGGTGCGGCGATGGGCGGCGGTCAGCGCCATCCGAGTCTTCTTGTCCAGCCCTGACAGTTTCGTGCCGGTGATGACGCTGACGTCGAGGGCACCGAGTCCATGTGGCTGCTCGCGCAGCTTTCCCAAACCCTCGGTGAATTGGTCCTGTTCGGCGATCATGATGCGCGCGGCGCGCATCGTGAAGTCCTCGGCGCGATGGTCGGCGGCGATATCGGCGGGTTGCTTACCGCCCATCCGGCTGCCGAGCAGCCGATAGAGTCCGGACCTGGCGACTTCCGTCGATGTCCGCGGAGCTCGCCGTGCCTGCCGCTCGAGCCGCGATGGCCCGCCTACAGGACTGGACAACTTCGGCCGATCATGCAAACCGATTCGCCATCGGGCGGGTCTCGACGGGGAACTCCAGCCGGTGCCGGGGCGAACGCCGCCGACTGGAGTCGAAACCGGCTGCGGTCAGGTCAGTTTCAGCGAACGACCGATGATTTCCTTCATGATCTCGGTAGTGCCGCCGTAGATGGTCTGGACGCGAGCGTCCATGTAGGCCTTCGCGATCGGGTATTCCTTCATATAGCCGTAGCCACCGTGCAGCTGCAGGCAGCGGTCGATGAGGTCGAGCTGTTCCTCGGTGCTCCACCACTTGGCCATCGCGGCATCCTCGACCGAGAGCTTGCCCGCATTGAGATCTTCGATGAAGCGGTCGACCAGGACGCGGACCGCGGTGGTCTTGGTTGCCAGTTCGGCGAGCACGAACCGAGTGTTCTGCAGTGCGCCGATGGGCTTGCCGAACGCCTTGCGGTCGCGGACGTACTGGATGGTCATCTCCAGGCAGGACTCCATGGCCGCGGCCGCCATGACGGCAATGGACAGGCGCTCCTGCGGCAGGTTGTGCATCAGGTGGATGAAGCCCATGCCCTCGGTGCCGAGCAGGTTCTTGCCGGGGACGCGAACGTCGGTGAAGCTCAACTCGGCGGTGTCCTGCGCCTTGAGGCCGAGCTTGTCGAGGTTGCGACCGCGTTCGAAGCCGGGCATACCGCGCTCAACGACGAGCAGGCTGAAGCCCATCGCGCCCTTGGATGGATCGGTCTGCGCGACGACGATGACGATATCGGAGTTGATGCCGTTGGTGATGAAGGTCTTGGCGCCGTTGAGGATCCAGTCGTCGCCGTCCTTCACCGCGCGGGTCTTGATGCCCTGGAGGTCGGAGCCGGTGCCGGGTTCGGTCATGGCGATGGCGGTAATGATTTCGCCGGAACAGAAGCCCGGCAGCCAGCGCTGTTTCTGCTCGTCATTGGCGAGCTCGAGCAGATAAGGCGCGATCACATCGTTGTGCAGGGCGAAGCCGAGACCGGAGTACTGGCCGCGGACGGATTCCTCGGCCACGATCGCGTTGTAGCGGAAGTCCTTCACCCCACCGCCGCCGTACTCCTCCGGCATGGCCATCCCGAGGAATCCCTGTTTACCGGCCTCGAGCCAGACCTCGCGGTCGACAATCCCCTGCTCTTCCCACTTCGCGTGATTCGGCGCGACGTGCTGATCGAGAAACTTGCGGAACGACTCCCGGAACAGCTCATGCTCGGGTTCGAACAGTGTGCGCTCCACACCAACCTCCTAATGACCACCCGGCCGGCCCACACCGACCCATCCTTCCCCCATACGGTACCCGCAACAAGAACCCTCGTTCACTTCCGACCCAAAAATAATGGCCTCACCTGGCCAAGTACCCCCATTCCCCCGAACCAACCGAGATTCCCCACAAACCCCCACCCCCACCGAGCGCCCCACCAATCACCCACCCACCGACAATGATGCAGGAGTGCTCTCTCAGCGTTTGCCCGCATCAGCGCATGGTGATCGTTTGTCCAGGGCTCAGGATGAGAGGCCGAGGCCCTGGGCCAGGACCGGCCAGGAGAATTTGAGGGCGTCTTCCCAGTAGCCCCAGGAGTGGGTTCCCGAGGGTTGGAAATCGTAGGTGGCGGGGATGCCGAGTTGATTGAGGCGGTTCTGCAGGTTGTGGGAGCAGTAGTTGGTCGCGGCTTCGAGTGCGCCGCCGAGGGCGACCTGGTTGGTGAGGCCACCGACGCCGGGGAGGGTATGCGGGCCGTTGAGGGTATCCCACTGGCCGGGCATACCGCTGCCGTCGGAGATGAACAGGTTCAGGCCGCGCAGCTGGTCGGCGTGCACGTACGGGTCATTCGCCGCCCACATCGGATCATCTTGCGGCCCATACATATTCACGGAATCACCGCCACCCACCGCGACCACGGAGTTGACCATGTTGTAGCCAACGGGGTCGGAGATCTGCGCGCAACCGCTGTAGGCGGCAACGGATTTGTACAGACCGGGCGCGGCGATCGGCAGCTGCAGCACCGAAGTGCCCGACATCGACAGGCCCGCGATCGCATTGGTGCCATTCGTGCCGAGGCCGCTGTCGATGAGCGGCGGCAACTCCTGGGTGAGGAAGGTCTTCCACTTGTTGACGCCGAGCTCCGGATCCGGCGCACGCCAGTCGGTGTAGTAGCTCCAGTGCCCGCCGACCGGTGTGATCACATTCACATTCTTGTCGTCGAAGAACTGCGCGGCATCGGTGCGTGCCTGCCAGGTCGCCGAATCCTCCCCGCCGCCGGCGCCATTGAGCAGATACAGGGTCGGTCGCGGAACCGAGGTGTCGGCGGGACGCTGCACCTGGAGCTCGATGTTCTTGTCCATGGCGGCCGAATACACCTGCAGCGTCAGATTGCGGTCGTCCTCGACCGCGACCTCGGCGATATGGGAACCATCGGACGAGCGCGACGAGGCGAGCAGTTTGCCCGAGGAGATGATCGGATCGGCCGAACTGGCAGCGGATGCGAGAAATCCACCAGAGGCGGCCGGAAAGCCCACCAAAACCGCTGCTACACCCGCCACTGCCGCCATTCGCGCTCTCGTACCAACCATTCGGCCAAGGTAGGGAGAGTTACTGAAAAATAACTGAGAGTAGGCTCAGAACAGACTGCGCAGTCGGCCGAACAGGGTGCGACCTGGATCACGCTCGCGCTCGCTGAACAGGAACCGCAGCTCCTCCTCCAGCTCCTTGCGCACCACATCACGCAATTCCACCGCGGCGGCATGCTTATCGACCGCATCCCGCCACGGCGTCGGGTCGATCGGCGCACCGGCGGAGAAATAGAACCGCTCGGGCCGTGGAATTCCGGTCGGGCCGACACCGCGGATGAGCGGTGGGGTCAGTTCGCGATTGAGGCCGAGTGCTTCGACGGCCCAGCGCAGTGGGCGCATGACCGGATGGTCGCCGTCGAAGACGATGTCGTAGGCGTCGTCCACGCCGATCATCGCCACCGGCACGATCGGCGCACCCGCTTCGATCGCCATATGCGCGAAGCCGGAGCGGCCCTCCCATTTGAGGACGTACTTTTCGTTCTTGCGGCGCACCGCTTCTCGGCCACCGCCGGGAAAGACGATGACGGCCTCGCCGCGGGCCAGCAGCGCGAGGCAGTTGCTGCGATTGCCGCGCACCGTCCCGAAGTGGTGCAGCAACTGCCGGATGCCGGGCACATTGATGAGCACATTCTCGGCAAGCCCACGGATCAGCCGCCCGCGACGGCGCAGCACCTCCGGCAGCAACAGCGGCGCATCGATACCGCCCATCAGATTGTGGTTGCCGACCAGCAGGACCGGGCCCTCGGCCGGAATATTCTCCAGGCCGTAGAACCGCGGACTCGTCCACGCGCGCAGCGGCGCGATCAGGGTGTCGAGCACCCGCTTATCGGTGTCGGTGAGCGAAACCGATAGTGGCGCACCGTCACTCAGCACTGGTGTGGCGAGCGACGAATCACCGGAGTGCCGATCACCGGAATCGGCCGCACCGGAGTGGTCATGCGACATGGAACCCTCCTGATGTCGATTCGATGACGATAGCGCAACGAATTCGCCTGTGTCGCACCGGATGTGCCGGGGATGCGCTACCGACCGGCCGGTCCGTGAGCGAACTGGGCAAACACCGGTGTGTCGGCCGCCGCCCAGCCGCCGTCCTCAGCGCGGTGGCCGACTGCTCGCCGGTCGCTGGATGCCACCAGGGCTCAGTGCGAATACCCATTGGTCTCGGTCGAACCCGATCCATCGGTTTGCGACGAACCACCGGCGTGCGCGTACTGCGACAGTGCCGCGGCCAATGCGTGCGGCACGCGCGCGCGGACCCGGGTGCCGCCCTCCTCGTGCTCGGAGGTGGTGATGCGCCCGTCCGCGTGGATGCGGGCGAGCAGATCACCGCGGGTGTACGGCAGCAGCACGCTGATCTCCACATCGAGGCCACCGAGCACCTCGGCAAGGCGCTCGCGCAGTTCGGCGATACCGGCGCCCTTGTGCGCCGATACATAGGAGGCGTCGGGCAGCATGGCGCGCAACCGGGTGAGCTCGACCGGATCAATCGCATCGATCTTGTTGACCACCAACAGTTCCGGCGGCGCTGGCGTGCCCGACTGCTTGATCACATCGGTGATCACCTCGCGGACCGCCTTGATCTGTTCGGCGGGCAGCGAATCGGACCCATCGACCACGTGCAGCAGTAGATCCGCGCCGGTGACTTCCTCCAGGGTGGACCGGAACGCCTCGACCAGCTGGGTCGGCAGATGCCGCACGAAACCGACGGTATCGGTGAAGACGACCTCGCGGCCGTCGTCCAACTCGGCGCGACGCGTGGTCGGATCCAGGGTCGCGAACAGAGCGTCCTGGACCAGCAGGCCCGCGCCGGTGAGCGCGTTCATCAGACTGGATTTGCCCGCATTGGTGTAGCCGACGATCGCCACCGACGGGATACCGCTGGAAGTGCGGCGGGCCCGCTTGGTATCACGTGCGGTCTTCATCTCGCGAATCTCGCGGCGCAGCTTGGCCATTCGCTCGCGGATGCGACGGCGGTCGGTCTCGATCTTGGTCTCACCGGGACCACGCAGACCCACACCGCCACCGTTGCCACCCGCACGACCACCGGCCTGCCGGGACATGGACTCACCCCAACCGCGCAGTCGCGGCAGCATGTATTCCATCTGGGCGAGTGAGACCTGCGCCTTGCCCTCGCTGGAGGTGGCGTGCTGGGCGAAGATGTCCAGGATCAGCGCGGTCCGGTCGATCACCTTGACCTTGACGACCTTCTCCAGCGCGGTCAGCTGTGCCGGTGTCAGTTCACCGTCGCAGATCACCGTATCGGCGCCGCTTTCGAGCACCACGGCGCGCAGTTCGTCGGCCTTGCCGGAGCCGATGTAGGTGGCCGGGTCCGGCTTGTCGCGACGCTGGATCAGACCCTCCAGGACCTCCGAACCCGCCGTCTCGGCCAGCGCGGCCAGTTCGGCCATGCTCGCCTCGGCCTGGGTGGCGCTCCCGGTGGTCCAGACCCCGACCAGCACGACCCGCTCCAGGCGCAGCTGCCGGTACTCGACCTCGGTGATATCGGTGAGCTCGGTGGACAGCCCCGCGACCCGGCGCAGCGAGGAGCGCTCGTCGAGCTGCATCTCGCCGACCGTGGGATCGGCGGTCCACCCGGACCGCTTCATCCGCGCGGCGTGCTCGGCTACTACGTCGCCGGTGTCTTCCGTCGTGTCCTCGACGGCCTCGACGAGGTCGTTGTCGTCGTCAGCCGGAGTGAATTCATAAGTCTTTGATTTCGTCATACAGCATCCATGCTGCCACGCGAGCTCCGGTACGCGCATTCGGTTATTCCTGGACCCGGCCGACGCAGGTGGTTCGCACCCGGTCCGGGCGAGTCGTCGACGTCCACACGTTGTCCGCAGTTCGGCTACCAGAGCACTGTGACCCGAATCCGCAGGTCGCAATTCCCACCGACCTCGGCGCACATCAGAGCGACCGCACAGCACCACCGGATCATCCCCGGGTACCCACTCGGGTCGATTCTCGGCGCGCCTCGCCCGGTGTTCGATCGACGCGTCATCCGGGTGCGGTATGTCGTCGCGCAGCTCAGCGAGTTGGGCGACCACCCTGATCTCGGTCGTAACCTGCTCAGGTCGCCCGCGAAGGTTCGGAAGATGCGGTGTGCACTGATCGGGGGTCGACGCGCCAATGGCCGTACCAGATCGGGATGCTGGTGGCCCCACCACAGCTAACAGGAGACGCACCAGTCGGCATATTGTCGACCCGGTGCGCGGTCTCATCCGGACCGACGCAGGCGACCTCGCCCTCCAGGTGCATCGATCGTCTCCGTTCTCAGCACTGGTTGTGATACCCGGGCACCGCGGAGCACATAGGCCGGTGCGGAACGAGGCGGTGTGACCAGCGAGCTACGCGGTCTCCCACCAGCTTTCGGCAATCCGACCGGTCGCCACCAGTACCGACGGGCCGCGCAACCATGCCGCACCGTCGGCAAGACGGACCGTGACCTCACCGCCGGGTACCCGAACCCGGACCTCCCCGCTATCGGTGGCGATGCGGAAACCGTTGGCGGCCAAGGCGGCCGCCGCGGTAGCGACGGTTCCCGTTCCGCAGGACCGGGTTTCGCCGACACCGCGTTCATAGACGCGCATATCGACCGCGCCGTCGACCAGTCCGGTCACGATCTCGACATTCACGCCGTGCGGGAACAGATCCGGGTCGAATCCCGGGGCGACGCTGAGATCGAGTTTGGCGAGCATGTCGGCGGACAGGCTCGCATCGACACAGGCCAGGTGCGGATTGCCGACATCGATGCCGATACCGGTAAATGCCCAGCCGCCGATGGTGGCGGTCGACGGACCCAATTCGCGCACCATCCCCATGCCCACGGTGACCTCGCCGTTGACCGGCCCGCCACTGTGCACGGTGACCGGACGGGCTCCGGCCCGGCTGCCGACCACGTACTCCGCGCGCGATTCGAGTCCCTGGGCCGCCAGGTAGTGCGCGAACACCCGCACCCCGTTACCGCACATCTCGGCGATCGAGCCGTCGGCATTGCGGTAATCCATGAACCAGTCGGAGTCGGCGACACCCGCCGGGATCTCGGTGAGCACACCGGCATCGCGCAGCGCACCCGCGCGCGCCACCCGCAGCACACCGTCCGCGCCCAGGCCGCGCTGGCGGTCGCACAGCGCGGCCACCCGCGCCGCGGTCAGGTCCAGGCGGACCTGCGGATCGGGCAGCACCACGAAATCGTTCTGGGTGCCGTGGCCCTTGGTGAACTCGATATCCGACACGTCACGCATTCTCCCTGCTTATCGTCCTCGAACCAACGTACGGCGCTGCCGCGAAATTTCGTACAGCGCGACCGCGGCGGCCGATGGCGCGCCGAGCGAGCTGGCGGTGCCACCCATCGGGATGTAGACCATATCGTCACAGGCCTGCTGCCAGGCCGCGCTCATGCCGCTGGTCTCATTGCCGATGACCAGGACGGTCGCCTCGGCGAAGTCGTAGTCGAAGACCGCGGCCGCGCCGTTCTCATCGGTGCCGACAATGCGGGTCGGGATCCCGCGCTGCACCTGCCGGTCGCGGAATTCGAGTACCTGCGCGGTCCCGGCCGCACGGAATACCGGCATGGCGAACAGCGAACCGGTGGACGCGCGGACCGCCTGCGGATCGTATTGGTCGGCACCGTGGCCGGTGACGATGATCCCGCTGGCGCCGAACGCATCCGCCGAGCGGATGAGCGTACCGAGATTGCCCGGCGAGTTGGGGCGGTCGAAGACGACCACCACCGGTGGCGCGGCGTCACCGGGTTCGCCGGGTTCGAAGGTATCGAGCTCGGGTTCCTTCGATATCGCGACGGCCACCAATTCCGGTATGCCGGTGGACTTTTCGCCGAGTTCGGCCATCAGCTCCGGAACCAGGCCGACCTGCGGCACACCGCTGGTCTCCAGGAGTTCACGCGCCCAGTTCGACAGATCGGGCGCGCCGAGCCGGTAGAGCAGCGTTTCCAGCGGCCAGTCGTTGGCGATCGCCTGGGTGATCGGACGCACGCCCTGCACCAGGAAGCGGCTGTCGCGGTGGCGTTTGGTGCGGTTGTTCAGGTACGCCTGCCACACCTGCACCGAGGCATTGCGGGTACTCACACGACGGGTCACTGCGGCGTCCGTTCCTTCTCGAGCATGGACAGTGTGGTCGCGACCAGATCGGGATCGGCGCCGTCCACCCAGCGCACCCGGGGATCGCGGCGGAACCATGAGCGCTGCCGTCGGACGTAGCGCCGGGTGCCGATCAGGGTGCGTTCCTGTGCGTGGTTCAGGTCGTATTCGTTGTCCAGATACGACAGGACTTGTGCGTAGCCGATCGCCCGGCGCGCCGTGACGCCCTCGCGCAGACCCTGACCGATCAGGCCGCGGACCTCCTCGACCAGACCGGCCTCGAACATCCGCGCGGTGCGCAATTCGATGCGCGCATCGAGTTCGGCCGTCTCCCGGTCGACGCCGATGACCATGGTGTTCCAGCGCGGTCGTCCGATGGCGGGCGCCGAGGCCGCGAACGGGCGGCCGGTGAGTTCGACGACCTCGAGCGCGCGCACCATGCGACGGCCATCGGTGGGCAGAATGGTCGCCGCGGCGGCCGGATCGGCCTGTCGCAGTGCCTCGTGCACCGCGTCGAGGCCGCGCTCGGCCAGCAGCTGCTCCCAGCGCGCGCGGACCGTGGGATCGGTGGCCGGAAACTCCCAATCATCGAGCAGCGCTTGGACATACATCATCGAACCGCCCACGATGATCGGGATGCGCCCGCGGGCCATGATCTCGCGCACGTCCACGCTGGCCGCGGTCTGGTAGGCGGCGACGGTCGCGGTTTCGGTCACGTCGAGGACATCGAGCTGGTGGTGCGGGATATCGCGGCGTTCGGCCGGCAGGAGTTTCGCGGTGCCGACATCCATGCCGCGGTAGAGCTGCATCGCATCGATATTCACGATTTCGCCACCGAGCCGCTCGGCCAGATCGAGACCGAGATCGGATTTGCCGGTAGCGGTGGGGCCGACGACGGCGATCGGAGTCAGCACAGTGCCGGACAACGGGTCCAGCGGCGCCGAGCCCATCGGATGCGCGTCCGAATCGCTCACGAATCACCTCCCGACGCGCTCGGCCGCCAGACGCTCACCTGATACCCGACGCCGAACGGCGCATCGCTGTACAGGGTTTCGACGCGGGGGGCCTTCGGATCCGCGGTGAACAACCCGGCGAGCACCTGATAGGCCGCGCGCCCGGACAGTGCCAGTTCGGCGCACAGTGCCGGATCCAAGGCGAGCAGTCCCGCGGTATCACCTTCTGCCAGGGCTCGGTCCAGCTCACGCTGCACGTCGGCGGCGCGCTCGTCGAGATAGCCAGGCGCCTTGAGCGTCAGGGTCGCGGCGCCGTCGGCGAGCACCAGGACACCCGCCGGTTCGGGCGAGCCATCCAGGGCGCTACGCAGGTCCGCGCCGATCCGGGCACACCGATCGGCGGGGGTATCCGCGGCGACCAGCGTCGTCGAGGCGACCGCCTCGGGCGCGACCTGTCCACGCAACCACCCGGCGATCAGGGCGGGGAGCGGCAGCTGCGGATCCGCCGTGTCGGGAGTATGCCGTGCCCGCTCGAGGGCATCGTCGGACAGTGCGACCTGGACGTCGGCACCGAAACCGCGGAAGGTGCCCACCGCGTCCTGGCCGACGACCTGCGCGGCTTCGCCAACACCGATGACCGTCCAGTGCCGAGTCACGGCCGCCAATGCGCCGACCGCGGCGAGCGCGGCCGCGCGCAGCACCGCTGGCGCGTCATCGGAATCGGGCCCGGCCGCCTGCGCGAGACCGCCGCAGAGCTCGGGCACCAGGATCGGCGGCGACGGGACCAGGGCCGCAATGGAGAACACGCCGTAAACCGTAGTCGTTGGCCGAATGAGCGAACCACACCGCCGCTGCCGACCTCCGTAACGTCCGGCTTCGAGTGTCTCTGCCGCAAACTTGGCCGAGATTGATAGTGTTCGAGGTGCTACAACCCAGGTCATCACGGGTTGATTTCCCTGGGAATCATCAGTCGGAGGGTATTGATCGATGGTTTACAGGGCTCGGACCGGGTTCAATGGAGTGAGCTAGGACGTAACCAGGCAGCCGTGACGCGCGGCAGGGACGAGGAGCAATGAGCGAAGCATCGCGTAGCGATTCCGTGAGGGGTGGTGGTCGGGAAACAGGCGGGCGCGACAGCAACGGAACGGCGAAAGCGACCCCAGGCAGCACCCCGCCCCCCTCGGATGCCCCGAAGGCCGCCGCCCCTAAACCTTCCGCCACCCCGAAACCGTCCGCGGCCCCCAAACCAGGCGGGTCGACGGCACATCCGAAGCCGCACGCGATCAAACCGGCGCCGGGTCCGGCGGCACAACATCCGCATCCGGTCGTTGTCCCGACCGTCAGCGATCCCAGTGCCTGGGGCCGCGTCGACGATGACGGCACCGCCTGGGTGAAGACCGCCGACGGCGAGCGCGTCGTAGGTTCCTGGCAGGCCGGTGACGCCGCCGAGGGGCTCGCGCATTTCGGCCGCCGGTTCGACGATCTGGCCACCGAAGTAGCGCTGCTGGAGGCGCGGCTGGCCGCCGGCGCGGATGCCCGCAAGACCAAGGCCGCCGCGGTCACCATCGCCGAATCGCTGCCCACCGCGGCCGTTATCGGCGATATCGACGGGCTGGCGCGACGGCTGCAGGCCATTGCCGAACACTCCGAAGAGGCGGCGGCGCACGCCAAGGAGGAGAAGGAAAAGGCCAGGCACGAGCACACCGAGCGCAAGGAAGCGCTGTGCGCCGAGGCCGAGAAGATCGCCACCGAATCCACCCAGTGGAAGGCCGCGGGCGATCGGCTGCGCGAAATCCTCGACGAGTGGAAGTCGATCCGCGGGGTGGACCGCAAGGTCGATGACGCGCTATGGAAGCGCTACTCCAAGGCGCGCGAGGCCTTCAACCGGCGCCGTGGCGCGCACTTCGCCGAACTCGATCGCGAACGCGCGGCCGCGAAAACGCGCAAGGAAGAACTCTGCGTACGCGCCGAGGAGCTGTCCGGCTCCACCGACTGGGGCGGCACGGCCGGTGTGTTCCGCGATCTGCTCGCCGAGTGGAAGGCCGCGGGGCGGGCGCCGCGCGAGGCCGACGAGGCGCTGTGGCGGCGGTTCAAGAGCGCACAGGATGTGTTCTTCGCGGCGCGCAATGCCGCGGTCTCCGAACGCGACGCCGAATTCGAGCACAATGCGGCCGCCAAGGAAGAGCTGCTGCGCGCCTATGAGCACATCGATCCGGCCGCTGGTCTGGACTCGGCCCGCGCCGCACTGCGCGAGCTGCAGGACAAGTGGGATGCGATCGGCAAGGTGCCGCGCGAGCGCATCCAGGAGTTGGAAGGCAAGCTGCGCGTCATCGAAAAGCGGGTCCGCGACGCGGTGGACGCCCAGTGGCGGCGCACCGATCCGGAGGCAATGGCGCGGGCGGCGCAGTTCCGCGAGCGAGTGGCACAGTTCGAGGAGCAGGCCGCCAAGGCAACCGCCGCCGGGAACAAGCGGGATGCCGAGAAGGCGCTGGAGCAGGCCAAACAGTGGCGCGAATGGGCCGAGGCCGCGGAGGGTGCCGTCAGCAATCGCTGATGGTCGGCGGCGGTGCAATGCGCTGAGCGCGCACTTCCCGCCGAATCCGGCGATTCATGCCGGATTCTGGGGCAAGTGCACGCTCAGTGCGGTTTCGCGGTAGGAGATTCTGTTCGTCACGATGGCCGTCGCGTTTCGGTACCGACGGTCGAAGCCGGCCTGCTTCGCGGGCGCCTTCGGCGTCGTGCGAGTGCTGTTCGCCATCAGCGAGCAGGCGGCAGGCGGAGGTTCAGGAATCGCCGGTGAGGCGGCGGCGATCGCGTTCCTCGGCGGCGGCCGCCGCACTGCGGCGCTGTTCTTCCGCGGCGAGTTGCAGTGCCGTGCGGCTCCAGACGACGCGGATCCAGTGGAATGTCAGAACGATGATCGCGATGGCGCCGAGAATCAGGCCGATGCCAGGGCCGGCGCCGTGATAGTTGCCGAGGCCGGGGGTCTGGCGGTGCCAGATGGAGAAGACACCGAAGACGCTGCCGATGGCCGATCCGGCGACGGCGATCCACGCGAGCGCCCAGCGGCGGGTCATCAATGCGAGCAGCGAGAAGCCGATGCCGAACAGGACGGCGAACCAGACGAAGATCCGCGACGGCAGGCCGATGTGCTCCGCGCGGGCGGCATCGGTGCTGAGCAGCACATCGAATCCACGAGCACCGCCGGCATGCGGCAGCACCAGCGACAGCAGCAGCAGGAAAACCGCCCCGGCGACCACCAGCGCGCGCACGCCCGGATCGATCTCGCCGGCAATGCGCCGCTCGACGGCGTCGAGCTCGTCCTTGAACTGCTCGAAGTCGTTGCTGCTGTCGACCGAGTTCACTGAGCCCTCGTTTCCTTCGGCTGATTCGTGGTCCGCTGCCTTATCCGCACCCACTGTGCCACCAGCGCTCTCAGCGGCCTCAGCCGACCCACTACGTCCGGTAGTACTTTCCTCACCGTCGCCCGAGCCCGATACCGGATTGCCCGCGACGTCGCCCTTATCCGGGGCCGAGGAGCTCCCGTCGAGCCCGCGCCCGGACGTCGGATCCGCGCCCTCGACCGCGTGATCCGCTGGGGCTCCAGCCGAATTCGATGCGGGCGAACCCGCCCCCGGTGCACCGTGTTCGCGGTCGGCTGCGGCGTCCGCTCCCCCGGCACCGCGCGTCGTGTCGTCGTCACCTGGCCGGATACTCACGAATCCACCTCGCTCGATTCCGCGCAGCGGTTCAGCGACGGTTTCGTCGGCGCGATCGACACCGCCGCACTGGCGATGGGCGCGGTGGCAACCGAACCAATGGCTCGCACGATCATGCGCCGCAGCCGGTTGAGCAGCCAGCGGCGGCCGGTTCCGGTGCGGGGGCGCCGATGCGGGGTAGGCCGAGGCCGACACCGATGGGTTCGGTCTTCGGGGTGATGCCGCGTTCGTGGGCGTCGCCCGCGCGGGTGCGGCGGTGCGACTTGATGGCCGAGTCGGCGATCAGGTGGTGCGGGGCCGCGCCGGTGATATCGACGGTGATGATGTCGCCCGGACGGATCCGCTCGGCAGTACCTTCGGGGCGGAAGTGCACGAGCCTGCCGTCGCGGGCCCGGCCGCTCATCCTGGCGGTCGCGGCGTTCTTCTTGCCGGCGCCCTCGGCCACGAGCAGTTCCACCTCGGTACCGATCAGCGCACGGTTCGCATCGAGGGAGATCTCCTCCTGCAGCGCGATCAGCCGGTCGTAGCGTTCCTGGACCACGGCCTTGGGCAGCTGGTCGGGCATATCCGCGGCCGGTGTACCGGGACGCTTGGAGTACTGGAAGGTGTAGGCGCTGGTGAACCGCGCCTGCCGGACCACATCCAGGGTCTCCCGGAAGTCCTCCTCGGTTTCGCCGGGGAAGCCGACAATGATGTCGGTGGTGATCGCGGCATGCGGCATCGCTGCCCGCACCTTCTCGATAATGCCCAGGTAGCGCGCCTTGCGGTAGGAGCGGCGCATCGCCTTGAGCACCCGATCCGAACCGGACTGCAGCGGCATGTGCAGCTGCGGGCAGACATTGGGGGTCTCGGCCATCGCCTCGATCACGTCATCGGTGAATTCGGCCGGATGCGGCGAGGTGAAGCGCACCCGCTCCAGTCCGTCGATCCGTCCGGCGGCGCGCAGCAGTTTGGCGAATGCGCCGCGATCGCGGGCCTCTTCGGGATCGGCGAAGGAGGCGCCGTAGGAGTTCACGTTCTGACCGAGCAGCGTGACTTCCAGAACGCCCTGGTCGACCAGCGCCTGCACCTCGGCGAGCACATCACCGGGACGGCGGTCGACCTCCTTGCCGCGCAGCGACGGCACGATGCAGAACGTGCAGGTGTTGTTGCAGCCCACCGAGATCGAAACCCAGCCAGCATAGGCGGATTCGCGCTTGGCGGGCAGGCTCGACGGGAACGCCTCCAGCGATTCCAGGATCTCCACCTGCGCCTCGGCATTGTGCCGGGCCCGCTCCAGCAGCACCGGCAGCGAACCGATGTTGTGCGTACCGAACACCACATCCACCCACGGCGCCTTGCGCACGACCGCGTCGCGGTCCTTCTGTGCCAGGCAGCCGCCGACGGCGATCTGCATGCCGGGCCGGTCGGCCTTGACCGGCGCGAGGTGGCCCAGGGTGCCGTAGAGCTTGTTGTCGGCGTTCTCGCGCACCGCGCAGGTATTGAAGACGACGAGGTCGGCCGTCGCGCCGGGCGCGGCCTTCACATAACCCGCATCCTCGAGCAGGCCGGATAAGCGTTCGGAATCGTGCACGTTCATCTGGCAACCGAAGGTGCGGACCTCGTAGCTGCGGGTGCCGTCCTGGGCCGAAGGTGCGGGAGACAACACTGCCTGTCCGATCGAATCCACCCATCCAGGGTACGGGGGTGGGCAATGCGAGTTTTCAGCGCATCGGCGCAGGCTCCGGGCCCCGACCGGGTCGCATCGGATGGGTTACGGCGCTGTGTCGGCCCGGCGTGGCGTAACGGTGTGTCGCGGAAACCGGGGCAAATCGCCGTTTTCCGCTTAAGGTCTTGGACCATGACCGACGAAGCCGCCGCACCCGACACAATCGGGTTGGCCAAAACCGGGGCAGCTAGTTCTGATGAGGGCAGTACCGCCACGAGCGCGCCGATGATTTCGATGCGCAATGTGGACAAGCATTTCGGTGAACTGCATGTTCTGCGTGATATCAATCTCGAAGTCCCCAAGGGGCAGGTAGTCATTGTTCTGGGTCCCTCGGGATCCGGGAAGTCGACGCTGTGCCGCACCATCAACCGCCTCGAGCCCATCGACTCCGGTGATATCGCCATCGACGGCGTGCCGTTGCCCGCCGAGGGCCGAGCGCTCGCCGCACTGCGCGCCGACGTCGGGATGGTATTCCAATCGTTCAACCTCTTCGCGCACAAAACGATCGTCGAGAACGTGATGCTCGCGCCGCTGAAGGTGCGCAAGGTCAAGAAGGACGACGCCCGCAAGCGCGCGATGGAACTGCTCGAGCGCGTCGGCATCGCCAACCAGGCCGAAAAGTATCCGGCGCAGCTGTCCGGCGGCCAGCAACAGCGGGTGGCGATCGCCCGCGCGCTGGCGATGAGCCCGAAGGTGATGCTGTTCGACGAGCCCACCTCGGCATTGGACCCGGAGATGGTCAACGAGGTGCTCGACGTCATGGTGTCGCTGGCCAAGGAGGGGATGACGATGCTCGTCGTCACCCACGAGATGGGATTCGCGCGCAAGGCGGGCAACCGCGTGCTGTTCATGGCGGACGGGTTGATCGTCGAAGACGACACGCCCGAGGTGTTCTTCACCGCGCCGAAGTCCGACCGCGCCAAGGATTTTCTCGGCAAGATCCTGAGCCACTGAACCGAGTAATCACCGCAACCGTAAAAGACTTCGGCCATGGAAACACCAGAGGGAGAAGGAACTCGATGAGGATCAACCGTGCGCTTCGACTCGGCATCGGGGCGGTAGCCCTGACACTGGCCGCCAGCACCGCCGCCTGTGGGGGCGGCAGCGATAAAACCGCACTGGACCACGCCAAGGACGGCAAGCTCACCGTCGGTATCAAATTCGATCAGCCGGGCCTCGGCCTGCGCAACAAGGACGGCTCCTACAGCGGCTTCGACGTCGAGGTCGCCAAGTACGTCGCGGGCAAGCTCGGCGTGAAGCCGGAGAACATCACGTTCAAGGAGTCGCCCTCCGGTCAGCGCGAGACGCTGATCGAGAACGGTCAGGTCGACTACATCGTCGCCACCTACTCGATCAACGACAAGCGCAAGGA
Organism: Nocardia sp. CA-119907; assembly: GCF_050955995.1. Classification (NCBI taxonomy): domain Bacteria; kingdom Bacillati; phylum Actinomycetota; class Actinomycetes; order Mycobacteriales; family Nocardiaceae; genus Nocardia; species Nocardia sp. CA-119907. The sequence goes on along the minus strand of NZ_CP192091.1, from coordinate 3,026,687 downwards.
GAAGGTCGACTTCGCCGGGCCGTACTACGTCGCGGGCCAGTCGCTGCTGGTGAAGGCCGACAACAACAGCATCAACGGACCCGATGATCTGAAGGGTAAGAAGGTCTGCTCGGTGAAGGGTTCCACTCCGGCCCAGAACATCGAGAAGAACTACCCGGACACCCAGCTGCAGACCAACGACACCTACTCGCTGTGCCTCGAGGGTCTGCAGGCGGGTTCGTACGACGCGGTCACCACCGACGACATCATCCTGGCCGGTTACGCCGCGCAGAGCGCGGGCACCTTCAAGGTCGTCGGCAAGCCGTTCACCACGGAGAACTACGGCATCGGCCTGAAGAAGGGCGATAAGGAACTGCGCGACAAGGTCAACGACGCGATCGAGGCGATGATCGCCGACGGTTCCTGGAAGAAGGCGTTCGACTCCACGGTCGGTGCCTCCGGCTACCAGGCGCCGACGCCGCCGACGGTGAACCGGTACTGAAATTCCTGATCGGGTGGCCCGGACCGGGCCACCCGATCTCTTCGCTACGAGCACCCCATGTACATCGCGCGCGGAAGGACGATCTCCGGCCGCCGCACATCGATCCGATCGGAGGGACGCGCCCACCGTGTTCGACCTGATCTCGAGGTATGACGTCCTCGGCGCCTTCTGGGTGACCATCAAACTGACCGCAGCATCGGCGGTCCTCGCCTTGATCCTGGGCACACTCGTCGCCGCCATGCGCGTCTCTCCGGTGCCGGTCGCCCGTTTTCTCGGCACCGCCTACGTCACCATCTTCCGCAATACCCCGCTGACGCTGATCATCGTGTTCTGCTCGCTCGGCCTCTACTCCACGATGGGCTGGAAGCTCGCCCCCGAGGGCCCGAACTCGCTGGCGCAGAACAACTTCCGCTACGCCGTACTCGGACTCAGCATCTACACCGCGGCATTCGTCTGCGAATCGCTGCGCGCGGGCATCAATACCGTGCCGATGGGCCAGTCCGAGGCGGGCCGTTCACTGGGCTTCACCTTCGTGCAGAATTTGCGAATCGTGGTGCTGCCCCAGGCATTCCGCTCGGTCATCGCCCCGCTGGGCAGCGTGTTGATCGCACTGACCAAGAATTCGACGATCGCCTCGGCCATCGGCGTCGCCGAGGCCGCGACCCTGATGGCCAAGATGAACGAGAACGAGGCCGCGCTGATCACCATCGGCTTCATCTTCGCCCTCGGTTTCGTGATCCTGACCCTGCCGACCGGCCTGCTGTTCGGCTGGCTGGCCAAGCGATACGAGGTGGTCCGATGAGTTCCGGAGCTTCGGTCCTTTTCGACGCGCCGGGACCACGCGCGCGCCTGCGAAACCAGATCTATTCCGTCATCGCGATTGCCGCGGTGCTAGCACTCGGCTGGGTGTTCTACCGCGGCTTCGCCGATAAGGGACAGTTCACCGCGGAGAAGTGGAAGCCGTTCGTCGAGCCGGACGTCTGGAAGACCTACCTGCTGCCCGGTCTGCGCGGCACCCTCGTGGCCGCGCTGCTGTCGATTGTGTTCGCACTCGTGATCGGCATGATCTTCGGCATCCTGCGGCTGTCGGACCATCGGCTGGTGCGTTGGGTGGCGGGCGCGATCGTCGAGGTGGCCCGGTCCATCCCGGTGCTGATCCTGATGATCTTCCTGTTCTACGTCTTTTCCGATTACAAGTTATTCAAGGTCGATCAGCTCGCACTGTGGGCCGTGGTGATCGCGCTGACGGTCTACAACGGCTCGGTCATCGCCGAAATCGTGCGCGCCGGCATCAAATCGCTGCCCAAGGGGCAGACCGAGGCCGCAGTGGCCCTCGGTCTGCGCAAGGGCCAGCTGATGCGACTGATCCTGCTGCCGCAGGCGATCACCGCGATGCTGCCCGCACTGATCTCGCAAATGGTGGTCGCGCTGAAGGATTCGGCCCTCGGCTACCAGATCACCTACCTCGAGATCGTCCGTCAGGGCTCCCAACTCGGCGCCGCCGAACGCAATACAGTCCCCGCGCTGATGGTCGTCGCAGTAGTAATGATTCTGCTGAACAGCACCCTGACCGTGGTGGCCAATAAGCTCGAGCAGCGCCTGCGCTCCCGCAAACGCAAGAGGGGAGCCACGGTCGTCGCCGCCGACTCGGTGCTGACCGACGCCACCCCCGGAATGGATATCACTCAGAAGTCCTGAGCCCCGGCTGACTGTTCGACTCGAAGACGCCTCGCCCTGGTCGCCGATCGCGGACTCCCGCCTCGGCGATGGGTGCGGTGAGGTTCGCGGCGGGGGTGCGGCCAGGCCGACGGCGGCATGCCGACCCAGCCGCGGAACCGGCGGATTGCAGGTTACGCCGGAGAACACGTGTCTCAGCGACGCGTCAGCTTGACTGCCCGTGCGCGGTGCACGGGTGTGTCTCCCACTAGCACCCGTTCCGTTGGCCCAGCACGCAAACCGTCATCGGGTGGCGACGGTCTCAACGTCCTGGGCGTCGTCCTCCACTATGTGGCCCGGGTTCTTCGGCCCACGGAGCACGATGTAGAGGAGCGCCCATGACGGCGACGCCGACCCACATGGCCTGCTGCCAACCTTCGACGAAGGACTGCTGGGCCGCGTGGACTAGGTCTCGAGCGTGCGAGCCAGTGCTCCCGGCCACCTCAATGGCGTTGGCAATACCTTCTCGCGCGGTGTCCGCGGTGCTCTGCGGGATCTCGTCGAGCTTGTCGTCGATGGCGTTGCGATAGCCGGTCGCCACGAGCGCGCCGAGGAGGGCGACACCGAGTGCGGTGCCGAACTCGCGGGTGACGTCGTTGAGTGCGGAAGCGACGAGGCCGCGATGATGGCGGTAGGGCGGGCGGTCAGGCTGTCCCCGAACCGATGCGGCGGTCAGGACGAGATCACGATGCCTTGGAGCCCTTCCGCGTCGAGAAGGCTGGGGGTCGACGGTCTTTCTGTCGTGGCGGATTCGGGTGGGTAGGTGGCTGCTGCGACGGCGGTGGCGGCGCGGACGAAGGCGGCTACGGCGGATGAGCGGCAGGTTTGCGGCCAGGCCAGGGCGAGGGTGGTCGGCTGGAGGTCGGTGACGGGGCGGTAGGCGATATCGGGGCGGGGATGGCGGCGGGCCACCGAGGAAGGTGGGAACCAGATGATGCTGCCCAGTTCGATCAGGTTGAAGATCTGTGCCAGGTCCAGGTTTGTCCGGCGGGCGGGCGACTTCGGGCCGTGGGATCCGCTGTGGGCGTTGGGGATCAGGCCGTCCTGGTCGGCGGGTGAGCCGTCGGGAAGTGTTCTGCCGGTGAGGTCGGCCAAGCACAGGGTTGCGCGGGCGGCCAAGGGATCGGACGCCGCCAATGCGACCACGCGGGGCTCGGTCAGCAGGGGTTCGACATCCAGGTCGCGGTCGTCGAATGGGGTGGGCAGCAGTGCGATATCCGCTCGACCCTGGCGCAGGGCCGGGACCTGCTCGCCCCGAGCGCCCAACATCACCTCGACCGGAATCGCCGCTTCCGCACGGTGGTATGTCTCGAGGATCTGCAGCAGGAGCCCGCCGTCGTAATCGGTTTTGAGCGCGAGCCGCAACCCGGGCGTGGGCTGCCCGATGTGCCGGGCTCGCTGCGCGGCGGCGGTGACCGCGTCGAGCGCGGTCGGGGCATCGCGGAGCAAAACCTCACCGGCCGGGGTGAGCACGACCTGCCGGGTGGTGCGCTCGAACAACTGAACACCCAACTGGCGTTCCAGTTCTCGAATCGCCCGGGACAACGGCGGCTGTGCCATCCCCAGTCGCTCGGCAGCGCGCCCGAAATGCAGTTCCTCCGCGACGGCCACGAAGTATCGGAGTTGGCGAACCTCCAGATCACTCATATCCCCACGGTATCAACGGGTATCGAATCGGTCCTTCAGGTTCGATGCCGTGCCGAGTTGACTGGCCGATGCCAAATCACTCGAACAGAGGTCATCATGATCGTTGTCACCACCCCAACCGGCACCATCGGCCACCAGGTCCTCCAGCATCTGCTCGCCAGCGACGCACCGGTCCGCGTCATCGCACGTGATCCCGCACGCCTGCCCGCAGACATCCGCGAGCGCGTAGACATCGTGCCAGGCTCACATGGGGATATCGATGTGGTCACCAAGGCGTTCGCCGACGCCGACGCCGTGTTCTGGCTGCTTCCCCCGAACCTTCGCGCCACGAGCCTCGATACGGCGTTTCTCGACTTCACCCGGCCCGCGTGCGAGGCATTCACGAGCCAGAACGTGAAGCGAGTGGTCGGCGTCTCGGCCGTCGGGCGCGGATCGGCGGTGGCCGGACACGCCGGACTGGTCACGGCCTCGCTGGCCATGGACGATCTGATCGCCGGCACCGGCGTGAGCTACCGAGCGCTGACCCTGCCCTCGTTCATGGACAATATGCTCGGCCAAGTCGAGACCATCAAAAGCCAGGGCGCATTCTTCTGGCCACTCTCCCCCGATCACAAACGCCCAACCTGCGCAACCCGCGATATCGCCACTGTCGCCGCCGAACTACTACTCGATGACTCCTGGACCGGACAGGACAGCGTCCCCATCCTCGGCCCCGAGGACCTCTCCGGAAACGACATGGCACAGATCATGTCCGAAGTACTCGGCCGCCCGATCCGCTTCCAACAGATCCCCGGCACCACCTTCAAAGCCAGACTCCTCGAATCCGGCATGTCCGAAGCAATGGCTCAGGGCATGCTCGACATGCTCGAAGCCAAAAACAACGGCCTCGACAACACCGAACCCCGCACCTCCCAATCCACCACCCCCACCACCTTCCGCCAATGGTGCGAAGAATTCCTCACCCCCGCCTTCCAAGACTGACCCCCGAGGTTCCACCGATCCCCCGTCGTGCCAAGCCATCTACACCCAGACCCACCGCTCAGCACTGCGCCAGTCCATCTTTCACTACCGCTGCGCAACCGCCCGCCCCATAGCCGCACCAGCCATCGCGACCAGACACCTTCTCACCCATCGCAGTCCAAGGACTACGGACCCCACCTGCGATCGGCACCGGACCGGATGCGCGATCGGCCGTCGACCACCCCGGGTCCGGGCCCCCGCCACGAACACCCCTGCGGCGCAGTCCTGGACCGGTGATCACCATGCGCTGGTGCAGGTAAACATCGAGAACACACCTGTACCAGCGCATTCTCGTGGCTATGCGGGGCACGTCGCGCGCTTCGGCGGGGTCGAGCGGGCGAGCGCCAATGACAGCGGATTATCTTGTCGTAGTTAGGTTTACGGGGACCGGTACGACCCACTCTGGACCACACACCAGTCCACGACTTCGCCACGAAGACCCTCGTGGCGCAGTCCTGGACCGGTGATCACCATGCGCTGGTGCAGGTAAACATCGGAACCCACTGCATCAGCGCATTCTCGTCGGCTATGCGGCGACTTCGTCATGGGCACTGCGGGTCAGTAGAGCGGGCGTCGGGCTCGCCTGCCGACTGCGGGAGCACGGGCTCAGTCGAGGCCGGGATATTGAGCCTGTGCCTGGGTGGCTTCGGCGTGCACCACAGTGGCGATCGGTCCGTCTGCCGACCAGGCCAGGCGCGGCGGGCGCTCAGTTGAGGTCGGGGACGTCGGATTGCGCGTGGGCGAGTTCGGCTTTTACTACAGTGAAGGCGGTGGACTGGGGGTAGCCGCGGCGGGCGAGCATGCCTACGAGGCGGCGGATCGTTTTGTCGCGGTCCAGGTTCGAGGGCATGGTGCGTAGTTTGCGGCGGACCAGTTCGGCGGCGCGTTCTTCCTCGTCGTCGGCGGTGATGGCGGCGAGGGCGGGGGCGGCGTCGGATTGGGATATGCCCTTGCGGCGGAGTTCTTGGGCCAGAGCCTGTTTGCCTTTGCCGGAGAAGGTGTGGCGGGAGTGGACCCATTGTTCGGCAAAGGCGGCGTCGTCGATCAGGCCGACCTCGGTGAAGCGGTCGAGGGCACGTTCGGTGATATCGGGAGTGAAACCCTTGGCCGCTAGGCGCTGGGCTAGTTCGGCACGGCTGCGGGCGCGGACGGCGAGCAGGCGAAGACACGCCTCCTTCGCCTGCTCGACCGTCCCGCCTTGGGGGGTGCGCTCGGACTGGGATCGCGGATCAGCCCCACCTGCGTGGGGAGCGTCGATGCCTGCCGGTTCACCCTCCTCGAATCCGGCCGCCACCGGATCCACCCATCGGCCTTCGGAACTTTGAAAGTCAGCCGACTGGGAGTCGTTGCGCCGGAACTCGTTCCGGCGCCTGCGACCGCGCCGGGACCCAGTCGAACGCGCCCGCTGCGGATCGGGCGCGCTCGACCGAGTTCCCATGATGTCCGAATCGGCCGAACCACCTTCGGCCAACCGGACCCGTCCATCCCCCTCTTCCCACCGAAAACCCGAGGCCTCCGAATCAACCTCAGACCACCGACCCCAACCCGACTCAGGCTCATCCGACCGGAAACCATCGGCCTCCGAATCGCCCCGGGACCACCGCCTCCGACCCGACTCGGACTCACGCGCCCCGAAACCTGAAGCCTCCGAATCAACCCCAGACCACCGACCCCGCTCCAACCCAGACGCACTCGCCTCGAAACCCGAGGCCTCCAAGTCAATCTCGGACTTCCGAGCCCGTATCGATCCAGGCGCACCCGAGCGAGATCCGGTATTCGCCAGGAGAGCAGGCCGTCCCGAGGCGGAGAGCAGCTCGTTCAGCTGACGCCGGACCTCATCCACCGGATCGGGCCGTGCCGCATCGGGCACGGGCCGACCGGGACGTGATGTTGGGCGCCGAGGGTTCATCGGATCAGAAATCGGCGGGAACCTCTGCGGCCGCTTCCGCGGTTACATCGGCGCCGATGCCGAGCTTTTCCTTGATCTTCTTCTCGATCTCGTCGCGGACGTCGGTGTTCTCCAGCAGGAACTTGCGGGCGTTCTCCTTGCCCTGGCCGAGCTGGTCGCCCTCGTAGGTGTACCAGGAGCCGGACTTGCGAATGAAGCCCTGCTCGACACCCATATCGATGAGCGAACCCTCCTTGGAAATGCCCTGGCCGTAGAGGATGTCGAATTCGGCCTGCTTGAACGGCGGCGAAACCTTGTTCTTCACAACCTTCACGCGGGTGCGGTTGCCGACCGCGTCACTGCCGTCCTTGAGGGTCTCGATGCGGCGCACATCCAGGCGCACCGAGGCGTAGAACTTCAGCGCCTTACCACCGGTCGTGGTTTCGGGCGAGCCGAACATCACGCCGATCTTCTCGCGGAGCTGGTTGATGAAGATGGCGGTGGTGCCGGAGCTGTTCAGCGCACCGGTCATCTTGCGCAGCGCCTGGCTCATCAGGCGAGCCTGCAGACCGACGTGGCTATCGCCCATCTCACCCTCGATCTCGGCACGCGGCACCAGCGCGGCCACCGAGTCGATGACGATGATGTCGATCGCACCGGAACGCACCAGCATGTCGGCGATCTCGAGGGCCTGCTCACCGGTATCGGGCTGGGAGACGAGCAGCGCGTCGGTATCGACGCCGAGCTTGCGGGCGTAATCCGGATCGAGCGCGTGCTCCGCGTCGATGAAGGCGGCGACACCGCCCGCGGCCTGGGCATTGGCCACCGCGTGCAGGGCGACGGTCGTCTTACCCGAGGACTCCGGACCGTAGATCTCGATGATGCGGCCGCGCGGCAAACCGCCGATGCCGAGCGCCACGTCCAGCGCGATGGATCCGGTCGGGATCACCGAGATGGGCTGGCGGGCCTCCTCGCCGAGACGCATGACCGCGCCCTTGCCGAAGCTCTTCTCGACCTGCGCCAGCGCCAGCTCGAGCGCCTTATCGCGGTCGTACGCCTGTGGTGCCATGTCCTGATCCCCTTTTCGACAGGTAAGTCTCGTTCTTGGTTGGCGCCCACATTAGAGGGCGGCACCGACAAGTTCTGGCGACCAGCCTAGACGAACAGATGTTCGAGTCAAGCGACGCGCCCGACAACACGCGAGCCGACTTCGGCGCACCGGGCAACCGCCGCGCTACGGCCGATTCCGCACCACCGCCCGTTCACCGCACCAGCGATATCCGGTCGCTGTCCAGCAGCGTCTGCGCCTGCTTGAAGACCCGCAGGGCCGGTGTCACCTCGACATCGGTGATCCCATCGAGGGCGCCGAGCCGCTGGGTGACATAGCGGTAGAGGTGGGCGGTATCGCGGCACATGATCGACGCCATCAGATTGACCGGCCCCGTGGTCGCGGCGACGAATACGGTCTCCGGATGCGTCGCGATGGCGGTGCCCACCGCCGCGAGATCGGCCGGGCGGGTGCGCAGCCACAACGCAGCGCGCACGGCATACCCCATTCGCTCGATCGCGAAATCGAGATCGAAGTAGAGCACCCGGGATTCGACCAGTTCGGCCATGCGGCGCGCCACTCTCGTTGGGGTCCAACCGATTTCGGCGGCGATCTGAGCATAGGGCGCGCGGCCGTCGCGGCCGAGGATGGCCAGCATCGATTCGTCTTCGGCCGAAAGCCGCACCGGCGCTTCCGGTCCCGTATCGGCCCGCGTCGAGCGCGAGCCGAGTTCGCGCAACTGCGCCGCGGTGAAAAGGTGACTGAAATGCGGCCACTCCTCGTCGAGCGGAAACCGGTGGATCACCTCGTGCGCCGTCAAGCCGATCACCTGGCTGGCCTGCGGCAATGTCTGTAGCAGCAGTTTGTCGCGGCGTTCCACCGAGCGCGGGCGGCTCACACAGGTCACCTCGGAGCCGGTGGAGAGCAGGGTGACCCAGCTCAGATCCGGAAACCGGGCCAGCGATTCGGCCAGCCGCACCGCCTTGTCCGGCGTCGTCCGGAGCCGAATCGCCCAGCGCGCGTGCCCGAGCGGCACCGCGTTCACCTGCCCCGACACATGTAGGATGCCGCGCTGACGCAGCGACCGGTAGCGGCGCGCCACCGTCTGCTCCGAAACCCCGAGGATGGCGCCCAGCTTGGCGAACGCGATGCGGGCATCGCTGACGAGCGCGTGCACGATCTGCTTGTCGAGCACATCCAGAACGGAGGATTCCGACTCATCCACAGACTGCATAGGAGGAATATATCGCCAATAGACCGGTGGCTATGTGGATATCGCGGCACCGCGCACGCTGGGTGTCGAAATCGTTCATTTTGGCCCCGGAGGCTCCAGTGAAGAAATGGCTCCCCCTATTCGCCGCGTGCCTCGGCACGCTCATGTTGCTCATCGACGTCACCATCGTCAATGTCGCGCTTCCCGATATCGCCGCCGATCTCGGCACCGGACTCTCCGGACTGCAGTGGGTGGTGGACGGATACGCACTGGCGCTGGCCGCGCTGCTGCTCGTACTCGGTTCGCTGGCCGACCGGGTCGGCGCCAAGCGCGCCTATCTCGCCGGGCTCATCGTCTTCGCGATCGCATCGCTGATCTGCGGGATCGCCGATACGTCGCCGAGTCTCATCGCGGCGCGGGCACTGCAGGGTGTCGGCGGCGCCGCGATGTTCGCGACCACACTGTCGCTGTTGAACTCCACCTACACCGGTCGGGACCGTGGTGTCGCCTTCGGCGTCTGGGGTGCGGTCGCGGGTGCGGCGGCCGGAATCGGCGTGGTGCTGGGCGGTGTGCTCACCGAGGCGCTGTCGTGGCGGTGGATCTTCTTCGTCAACCTGCCGATCGCGGTATTGGCGATCGTGTTGACCGCCATTGTGTTCCAGCCGTCGCCGCGGCAGGCGGATCGGGCCGTGGACATCCCCGGGATGCTCGCGTTCGCGACCGCCGCGACGGCGGTCACCTATGGTGTCATCCGGGGCGGTGAACACGGCTGGTCCGATGGCGCGACATTGCTCGCGCTGACGCTCGGTGCGGTCGCATTGCTGGCCTTCGCATTCATCGAATACCGCAGTGCGGCACCGATGTTCCCGCTGTCACTGCTCGGCAACCGCAATTTCGGCGCCACGCTGGTCTCGGCTTCCGGACAGACGTTCGCGGCCTTCGCCGCCACTCCCCTGGTATCGCTGTGGCTGCAGCAGCAATTGCATATGACGCCGCTGCACGCGGGCCTGGCCATGCTGCCGATGGCGGCGACCGCATTCGTGGTCGCAGGTGCGTTCGGCAAGCTGCTGCACGATGTTTCGCCGAAGTGGACGATCGGGGCGGGTCTGGTGCTGCTCGGCATCGGAACCGGATTGCTCACCATCATCGACGCCGGATCATCCTGGACCGCATTGGTTCCCGGGTTCGTCGTGATCGGTGCTGGCATCGGCATCAATTCACCCGCGCTGGTGGCGGTGGGAATGGCGGCGGTGCCGCCGCTACAGGGCGGAATCGCCGCTGGCGCGGTGAATACCGCACGCCAGCTCGGACTCGCGCTCGGAGTAGCGGTACTGGGCACGGTATTCCGCGAGATCGCCGATGCCGATCAGCCGATGACACTGTCGCGGTTCGTGGATGGACTGGACGCGGCGTTCGCGGTGGCGGCCGGGGTCGGGATCGTATTCGGGGTGATCGCATTCGGGTTGTTCCATCGGCAGCACGAGGTGGTCGCGGATGGTCCCGCGGAGCGGGAAGTTGTTGCCGTGTAGGTAAATCCGCAGAGCGGACGCGTGCCGGAGCCCTCACATCGCAGGGGTTCCGGCACTAGCCGCGAGCGGATCGTCGAACCGGCAACGCCCCGCACTACTGCTGCGGCAGCACGGATTCGTCCCCTTCCGGGCGCGGGCCGAAAATGCGGCGGTCGGATTCCTCGATGCGGACATCGTTGATGCTGGCCTCGCGCCGCGACATCAAACCGTCCGGGGTGAACTCCCACTGCTCGTTGCCATAGCTGCGCCACCACTGGCCGGATTCGTCGTGCCATTCGTATTGGAAGCGAACCGCGATGCGATTGCCTTCGAAGGCCCAGAGGTCCTTGCGCAGCGCGTAGCCGTTCTCGATGGACCACTTTCGGGTGAGGAATTCGACTATGGCGTCGCGGCCGGTGAAGAACTCGTCGCGATTGCGCCACACCGAATCCTCGGTGTACGCGGCGGCGACACGTTCGGGATCCCTGGTATTCCAGGCATTTTCGGCGGCAAGCACCTTCGCCTTGGCGGATTCCAGGTCGAACGGCGGCAATGGGGGTCGCATCACAAGCTCCTTCTTCGGTATCGGATTCGGGCCGCACCCTTGGTGGATGTCCGCAAAGGGTGTGGATCCGGTCATGGGTTGGTCGGGGAGAGTTCGGCAGGACCCCAGCGCAGCGGGCCCGAACCGCGGACTTCCACCACATCGGTAATGGTGAAGTCGATCGAGCATTGGGCTCCGACGGTGAATGTCTCAGCATTCCAGACCAATTCGGCGGCTCCGGTGAGCTGCAGTGTTCCGCCGGTGCTCCAGTCCGGGATCAGAATGCCGCAGCGGGGATTCACCGCGATATTCCCGAGCGTCATGAACATCGAATTGCCCTGGTAGTCCGGCCATCGCAGTCGCGTGGACGAAAGCACCTGCAGGAATCCGGGATTGCCGCCGCGATGGGAGGCATCGGCATTGCCGTCGGCATCCGCGGTGGCGACGAAGAACGTATCGGCCGCGGCGATCAGCTCTCGCTGGTGTGCGTCGAGTTCCGTACCGTACTGCGGCGCCGGAATATCGACACCGGGTCGGTAGGACTCGATCGACCTGCGTGAAATGTACTTCGGGCAGTTCGAATACACCTGGTCGACGGCGATCCGCAGCCCGTCACACCACTGCGTCGGCACCGCGAAACCATTGACTCGCATCCGCCTGCGCCGCTGCGGCTGCAGCGCGATCATGCCGATCCGGGCGGGGCGGGTCAGCGCCCGATGCAGCGGATCCCCGGCTGCCGGAAATGCCTCGACCGCGATCGTCTCGGCATCGAGGGCGTGCACGAACCCCAGCGGCCCAACCAGCTCACCGGCCCACACGCGTTCCGCATCGTCCGCGGCCGCGATCACGACCATCGGCTGTTCGGCCAGGAAAGCCGCGGCGACATCCGGGATATCGCCGCGAATCATCCGGCCGACACGGTCCGCGATGTGCTGCTGGCCCGTTCGCTGCTGTACGGCGACCTCACCGGAGTGGAAGTAGTTCATCGGCTCAGAAGAATCCGCAGGTCGGAGCGGCGCCGCTCGGCGCGGGAGCGGATTCGGCGCCGGTGGGCGCATAGACCTCGAGCCGGATGCCGTCGGGGTCGGTGAAGAAGATGCCACCGGAAGCCACACCCTCACCGTGCGCGACGACACCGTCGTGCACGAAATCCACCGCGAGTTCGCGCAGCAGCGCCTCGGTCGCGCGCACCTGTTCGATGGTATCGACCTGGAACGAAAGGTGATGCAGACCGGGAGTCTCGGTGGAGAACGTGCCGTTGGACTGCTGCCAGAGGGTCACCATGAGCTTGCCGTCGACGCCGAGGAAGGCCCAGCGTTTGCCGTCATCAGTGTTGGCCGCGAGCTGTTCGAAACCGAATGCGCGCCGATAGAAGTCCACCGAGCGGTCCAGATCGGAGACGTTCAGGCCGATATGTCCGGTGACCAACTGTGGCGCGATGGCTGTCGTCATCGTGAATCCTCCTCGAAATGAATAACCGTCATAGACTGTTTGACTAGTTAGAACATAGCGAGCCGCAAACTAAGCGTCAACCTTTAAAATCGATTTGACTAGCTAGAACGGCGGTGGTCGACCTGACGACAAAAGCCGGATCGCTACCCTCAGGTATGCCCGATCCACGCCCCCACCTCGGTGAACCGTTGGCACTCGACCTACTGAACACCCGGTGGATCGAGAACGGGCCGCAGGATCTGCTCACCGATGTGGCGGGTCTCGGCATCTGGCTGACCTCGGCCGGGCTGGCCGAGCGCGCCAAGGCCGACGAACCGACCCTGCAGGCGGTACTCACCGCGCGCACCGCCGTCTACGACGTGCTGAAGCACACTTCACCCGCCGCGCTCAATGAGGTGCTCGACCACGGCCGGATCCGACGCACCCTGACCGATACCGGCCCGGCCGATATCGTCGACGTGCCCGAAGCGACCTGGCTCCCCGGCTGGCTGGCCGCCGACAACCTGTTGCGGCTACTCGCGGAGGCACCGGACCGGATCCGCCAGTGCGCGCATCCCGATTGCGTGCTGTTCTTCTACGACACCTCGAAAAACGGCACCCGCCGATGGCATTCGATGGCGACCTGCGGCAACCGCACCAAGGCCGCGCGCCACTACGCGAAAAGGGCTTGAGCTCAGAAGAGTTCGTCCAGCAGCCGGTAGTAGCCCAGCCGCCGCCGGTCCGGCTCGGTGAGACCGTAGGCGGTATAGAACGCGCGCAGTTCGTCGTCATCGAAGTCGGCGGGCAGATCACGTGCGACCAGGGCCAGATCGCGGTACCGGTCCGCCACGCCCAGACCACCGACGTCGATCAGCAGACCGCCGTCCAGGACATTGGACGGGGTGAAATCACCATGCGCGACAACGAGATCCTCGTCCGTCGGGCGTTCGGCGAGCAGCCGCTGAAGGACCTGTTCGGGCGTCAGCCCTCGATGGTCGTCATCGAAGTCCTCGGTATCGACCAGACCCTCGAGCACATTGCGCCGCGCCTGAGCGAGCACGACATCCAGCCCGCCGTCGAACGGGCACTCCGCGACCGGGATGTCGTGCAGGCGACGCAGCACCGCTCCCATGACCGCGCCCACCGATATCGCCGGGTCGTCGAGTGCGGCCAGGCTCGGCACGCCCGCATCCGCCAGCACCAGGACGTCATCTTCGAACACAGCGATATCCGGTAGCCGAATCCCCCTGCCCCGCAACCAGTGCAACCGCTCGTACTCGGCAGCCGCCTTCGGCCCCCGCTTCACCCAGTACGTGCCGTTGACGTGCGCGACACTGCCGCCCATCCCTTCGTGATCATCCGACCACATGGGTTCCTCGCCGAGCAGCGCGACCACCTTCGGCGGCAAGGTCGCGGGCAGTTCGTCGAGGGCGTCCAAGGTGGTGCGCGTGGATTCGATCAATTCGGCGTCGCCCTCGGCGACGCGCAACTTCAGCGCCTCATTCAGTAGCGCCTTGGCTTCCGGCAGCCGACCTTGTTCGGCGAGCGCCTTGCCCAGGTGCTGCAGTGCGAAGGACACCACCTCCGGCGCGCAGTCACGAGCCTGGTCGATGGTCCGGCGATACAGCGTTTCGGCGGTGACAACATCGCCGCGATACCGGTAGGCATCGCCGAGGTTGATCCAGACCGAAATCCGGCGGCGATCGCTGTCCGCGAGTTCGAGGGCACGATCGAGGTGATCCAGGGCCTCGTCGTAGCGGCCGAGTAGTAGCAGGTCGATGCCGGTCCTGCGGAATTCGGCGAAATCGACCGGGCGGGCGACCGCTACCCGGGCAGCCAGCTGTTCATGATCGGTAGCGATCATGCGCAGCCGCCCGTCGAAGCGGTATCCACCATCGGTCACCAGCGTGATCTCGGTACATCGAAGTCCGCGCAGAGCGCGCGCCACACATCCCGTGGATCGATACCCGCCTCGATGGCGGCGGCACCCGTCCGCCCGCCCAATGCCGGGATGGTGTGATCTTTGAGCAGGGTATCGCCACGGGCCACACCGAACTCGGTGTGCAACAGCTCCTGGAACTCGGTCAACCGCACCGTGTTCAAGATACTCGCGTCGCCGCGCTCACTTCCAGATACCGGTATGCGATGGCGTTGCCCATTCTCGAATCAGCACTGAAGCGGGCGCTTCTGGAATCAAGCTCGAACGCTGAGGACGTCGTGGCAGATACCGATGGCATCGGCGACATCCGCGAAGCCGGAGGCCGCCTCCTGTGCCGCAGTTGCGTAGGAGGGGATGTCGAGGAGCTCTCGGACCGCAGTGCGAACGGCGTCCACGGTCAGCGGCCGGACCAGGATCGAGCTGCCTTGGCGGACGGCACGATTGGCCAGTTCCCATTGGTCGCCGCCGCCGGGGACGGTGACGATCGGGACACCCGCGAGCAGGGATTTCGCCAGCAGGCCGTGCCCACCGCCGCCCACGACGACCGAGGCGTGGGTGAGCAGTTCGTCCTGACGGCCGAGTCCGGCGGTCGCCCAGGGCGGCAGGTCGGTCGGCGGAGTGTCGAGCATGGAAATGGCGACCCGTACTCCCGCCCCGTCCAGGGCGGCCAGCACGGTGTCGACCATGCCCGCGACGCCGGTATGCGCCGTCGATGGCGCGACCATGACCAGTGGCTCGTCGCCGGGCGGTAGGTCGAGCGTCTTCCGGGTCGGTTCCCACAGCAGTGGGCCGATGACATGGGTGTGCTTCGGCCAGTCGGGGCGCGGTACTTCGAGGGCGGGCAGGGTGGCGATCAGGCGGGCCGCCGGACCCGGATCGATGGCGGGCAGGCCGATACTTTCGCGCGCCTGCTCCCGCTGACGCAGACCGTTGCGGATGGCGCGCGCGGTCATGGTGCGCAGCATGCCGTCGCGGAGTCGCCCGCGCAGACCCTCCCCCGGCGCGAGACCACTGCCGATGGGCGGCAACGCCTTCGAGGGAAGATACAGCGGATGCGGCGATAGCTCGATCCACG
Organism: Nocardia sp. CA-119907; assembly: GCF_050955995.1. Lineage (NCBI taxonomy): Bacteria > Bacillati > Actinomycetota > Actinomycetes > Mycobacteriales > Nocardiaceae > Nocardia > Nocardia sp. CA-119907. The sequence goes on along the minus strand of NZ_CP192091.1, from coordinate 3,011,177 downwards.
GCACTCCCAGTCGTTCGGCAGCCAGCCCGCCGCCCGCGGTGAGCACATCCGACACCACGAGTTCCGGCAGCATCGCGCTCAGATCGGGCAGGATCTCGGTCGAAATATGCGCCGCACGTTCATGGATGCGCTGACCCGCATCGCGGTCGTCGTCGACGGCGCGCGGGGCCAGACCCTTGAGTCTGCGGACCGCGATGCCCGCTTCCTTGGCGGCATCGAACCAGCGCGGTCCGGTGAACAAGACCGGCTCGTCACCGGCGGCCAGAAACCGCTCGCACAGCGCCAGAGCCGGAAACGCATGGCCTGGATCCGGCCCGGCAACAACGGCAACACGCATGCGGTCAGCCTGCCATATCTGTTTCGGAATCCGGTGGGGTGGAGATCGGAGTGGAGCGCGCATCGACCCCTGCCACGTGTCCGGCCAGCATTCACCGAAAGGCCATGCACCCGCAACCCCACTGATCGGCAATCGACGGCAAACTGGTCCAGACCATTTCGCTCACCGCATCAGCAGTGAGCGGTCGCATCGCGAGATCGGGGCTGAGGTTGTCGGTATCCACCGTGGACGAATTGATCAACCTGCTGACCGACTGCGCCGACGTCTGGGATATGCCCGACCGCAGTGGCGACCCCGTCGACATCCTCGATCACGACCTGCAGTGCGCCCAACTGCTGCGCATATCCCATCCCGATGACGAGGAGCTACAACTGGCCGGACTACTGCACGACATCGGCCACAAACTCGTCCCCGGCGATGACGCACACCACGGTGAACACGGTGCGGACGCGATCCGCCCCCTACTCGGCGACCGCGTCGCCCGACTGATAGAGCTGCACGTCGTCGCCAAACGCTATCTCGCCGCCACCGACGCCGCCCATACGCTCTCCCCTGCCAGCCAGCGCACCCTGATCACCCAGGGCGGCCCGATGACGCCCGCCGAAATCGCCGAATTCCAAGCCGATCCCGACTTCACCGCCGCTATCGCCCTGCGCCGCGCCGACGATGCGGGCAAGATCATCGGCCGCGAAGTCGCCCCGCTGGAATCGTGGCGTTCGGTCATCGAACGAGTCGCGGCCACACACTGAACCCACCTGCCAGTACAACCGATTTCAATACTCCCCCACCCATCCGTTACCCTTGCTCAGCAACACCGGTCCGGGTGGCGGAATGGCAGACGCGCTAGCTTGAGGTGCTAGTGCCCTTTATCGGGCGTGGGGGTTCAAGTCCCCCTCCGGACACCAGTGTTAACCACACAAGGAATGGCGGCCACTTCGGCCGCCATTTCTGTATGTAAGTAGCGGATCTGCAGATCAAGCGCGTCGTAGATGCGGGCGCGGTCCGAAGGCCTGCCCGCGTCCAGAACCGCTGCGATGTCCCCCAACGAGTCGATCAGCTTGTGAAGCTCGACCGCGCGCAGCGGCACCACTCGGGGCAAGTTGTCCAGTTCGCTTTGGGCGATCGCCTTCTCTGCTTGAGCCGCGTTCATGGCGTCGACCAGAATCGTCGGATCTACCCCCGCTTCGATTGCGGCACGGTGGCGTTCAAGCTTCGCCTCTGCCTCCACAAACCGCCGGCGCAGGGTCTCGCGGACACCGTCATTGGAGTCGGCGTTGTGGGCTTCGACGAGTGTGGCGATCGTGTCGTCGCGGTGGTCCCTGTCGAAGAGCCGGGCCAACCACCGGTTGACCGGACCGATGATCGCGGACTCACGAAGATTCACGGTCTTCGGATGACCGTCCAGCACTGGACTTCCCGGAGGCAGCGTGCGAGCCAGACACCGGTAGTAGACAGCACCGTGCACGACGGTCGCTTGCATCTTCCGCGAACAGCTGTCGCAGCGGCCACGTCCCCGCAGGTGGTATTCGCGGGGCATGTTCGTCTGCCGGGTACGTTCGAGCCGCGCCCGTGACCGGTTGCTGGCACCTGCGCCGGCCCGCCGAATCAGATGCGTTTCAGTGAAGGTCTCCACCGAGATGATCGGTGGGTGTGCAGGCTTCCGCGACCGCACTATCCGACCGGCCTCCGAATGTAGCCGTACGGCGCTCGGTGGCCGTTTGGGTTCCGCCGGGATCGACTGCCAGATCATCCGGCGACGGCCAAGCAGATTGCGACAACCCATTCCGCTTCTGCGCTGCTACGCGTCAAGTCATCCGAATCGGCTTTGCATGAGCGGTGCGCCGGATAACTGTCGCCGCATCACCGAGGCCGGTCTGGTCGGCTCTATGGGCATCATCGGCGACTGCGACAACGCGATGATCGAATCCTTGTGGAGCAGAATGCAAATCGAACTCCTCGACCGCAAGAAATGGAAGCCCCGCACCGAACTGGCCAACGCGATCTTCGACTACATCGAGATCTTCCACAACCGGCAACGCCGCCACTCCAGCATCGGCTGGCTCACCCCGGGCAGAGTTCGAAAAGACCAACCGACACCTACAATCAGCGTCCTGACTCCCACAACCCGGCGGACACTTACCCGGGACAGCCCAAAGCGGTCCCAAACCCGTGAGGCTTCATTACCGTGGCCTGATTTTGTTGTGCCCAACGTATGCCCAATACTTGCTCAACCGGTCTCACGACATCCGGCTTTTACACACCAGCGGGCGGGGCCGAACCCCTCTGCGGCTAAACCGGCCGATCTCCATCCCGCGCAGATCTGTTCGGTCAGCTACTGCCGAACAAGCCGCCGCTGTCCCAATCCAAATCACCACTGCCCCAATCACCACTGCCCCAATCACCACTGCCCCAACCATCAATGCCCCAACCATCAATGCCCCAATCACCGATGCCCCAAGGGCTACCGACCTGCACCACACCGGGTACGTGCGTCGGCACAGCCATGGCGGGAACCGCCGCCGCCGTCATCGGAACCACTATGGCGGCTCCAACGAGTGCGACCTTCGCGAGCAGCTGACACACGGCAGTTCGGTATGTCTTGTTGGTCATCATCATCACCTTCTTCCGGCGAGCTCATCGCACGGACATGACCCACCGATTGTCGATCGGATGGACATTCACCAACATGTCTGATAATAAGCAGCCTGCACCGTCGCCACCACCACTCGAGAAGCCGGACCACACTCCTGGTGCGGTCGGATTTGAATCCCGGGATCAGTGCACGGGCGCACCACCATCGTGTTCGACGGTGGTGGTGGCGAGCACACCTTCGTGTGCCCGGCTGGCGCGGTCTACCGGATCAGTCCTTCCGTTGCCGAAAACCGAGCAAGACCCTGAGGAGACCGCTGAACGCATAGCCGGCCGCCCATACCGAAATCAAAATGAGAACAACGAACAGTGGTAGCCAGCTGCTCTTGTGATGATCGACGCTCCACCAGACTCCCGTAAACAGAATCGTGCTGATAAACAGCAAGATGTCGCGCCAGCCGCCGCGATAGGAGGCGGCCGCTCTGCGCAGCGGCCGGTATCGGTCGACGGCGGCGACCAGGTCGTCGATGCGGCTATTGATGGTCCGTTGGAGTTCGGCTCGCCGCTCCGCGTCCTCTGGAGGTATGTGGTCCAGCAGTTCCAGATCCTGCTTGATCGCCTTGCGGACATCGGGGCCCTTCAGATATCCGGCCGCCGCGCCGAGAGCCATTCCACCGGCGATGGGCGCCAGCCCCAGGGCAAGGTCAGCGACAGCGGCCATGCTGTGGTCTCCTTTCGACCTTGATGTGCCTGGCAATGCTGGACCATATGTTTGCTGAACCTCGATCTACCGATGTGATACGCGGCGCGGGGGTGTGTCGAAATGACGAAAAGCGCCTTCTGACCTGAGGATGATTGATGTTCTTCGCGCAAAAATCAAGACCAGGACAGCAGGCACAATCAGTGCGATTGTTCCACACGTCCGCCGCGGACTCGGCGAGGTTCGATGACGACAACCTCGTGCCGGTGGCCGGGCTGGTGCTGGTGCTGACGTTGGCCGAGCAGACCGGCCTGACCAGCATCTTCGCCAACAAGGTCTGCGTCGCCGCGACCACGGATCAAATCGGGGGCAAGGTGTGGTCGAAAACGGTTGGTGTTCAACAAGTCCTGTCTAACCTCTCTCGTACAGTCCACGGGCATGGCCAACCGCGCACTCGACATCGCCGAACCGCACGCCCTCAACGGTGACGCGCTCGACCCGATCGGCGGCGGCGGCGCGCTCGTTGGCTACGGGCGATCTTCTGGCATCCGGCCTCGGTGAGCGCGTCGACCTGGCGTCGAGCAGCTGGCACCGCACGCTCGCCGCTAGGATCCTGCGAGCTGGAGCCCATGCGTTGGTGATCAGCTGCAAGCTGGTGAAGGTCAGACGGTGCGAGTTCTCCAGTGCGGGAACAAGTCCGGGCCAGAGAGTGGGTACCCCACTGGTGATGGTCACATCGAAGGTCCGCATCTGTTCAAGCGCGTCGAAACACTTCGGGAATCGTGTCCGCCTCTAGCGTCGGGCCACGATAGTTAGGACCGGACGAAGAGTGGCTATACCAGCATGTGAGCTGGCACCATCGGTCGTGTCGAGCAGAATCCGGGTCGGGTTGGATGGATGTGTCAGGTCCACGCCAATGTCTCCTGTCGAGGGTTTTAGGGGTGGTTGAAGCCGGGGCGTCGCGCAAATTGTTCTGCTTCGGTCAAGGATTCGGGTGAGACGGCGGCGTCGAACCACTGGCCGGTCACCCGGTCGAAGCTCAGCTCACCGGCACGTAGAAAAGCACGCACCGCGTCTATCGCCTCGCGTTCACCACGGCGGTTCTGGCGCACACACCGCACCGACTCGAACAGCGCTATCGATTCGAACAACATGAGACCGGCCGCACACCAGGTTCGTCATCGTTCGGTCGGCTTGTCAACGATCACGGTCACCCGGGCTCGACAGGCCGGGTGTGCGGAGTCGCTCATCTCATACGTCGAGTCGGCCCACCGCTGCTTCAGCCGCTGGTGATCGATGCCGAGTCGCTCGGCCATCGGCTGCATCGGTTCGAATTCCGCGGTCATCCAAAACTGGTCGACCGCACCGCAACTGCCAAGGATGCCTACCTCGGCGCGCCCATGTGGACCGGATGCGTAGAGCTGACGGGCATACGATATCCGGGCCACCGCATGAGCCGCTCAGTCGAGTATCGGAAACCTGCCCGAGTGCAGTAGCTCGGTGATCGCGTCCATTTTCGCCTGCGGCGCAGCGTAATCCGGATGAGCGCGGAGGACTGCCGCAGCGTCACCGAGCTTGCGCATCTGCGCTTCGGCCGCGATGACACTCCGGCCGCCGGGGCCGATCGGATGGTCGACGAAGACAAGGCGGCCAAGTTCGACGCGTCCCACGGCCATCGCCTGCTCCACCCGACGGGGACAGCGGCAGAACGCCTTCGAGTCGACAAGGCCGCAGGTGGACCGGAGGAAGGTGGCCAGCCGCTGCTTCGCCCGCTCCAACCGTTTCTGGAAGGCGGCGGGCGATACTTCGATAATCCAAGCGGCATCAGCGGCTTTCAGTTCGAAGATATCGCCGAGGACGTAGGCGATGCGCTCGTCGCGGCTCAGGCACTGCAACATCGCCTGGGTGCAGCCGAGTCGCACCTCCTCGGCCAGCACCGTGGCCTCGGGACCCCGATAGTCCTCGGCGGCAAGCCCGTCGGCCAGGTCATCGCGGAAGTCGTCGAAGCCGACCTCCTGCCGCTCATGCGTCGATTGCCGACGCAGATTGAGCAGGTAGTTGACGCCGATTCGATATGCCCAGGTAAGCAGCTTCGCCTCACCGCGCCAGGTGGCGAGTCGGGTGACCACTCGAATCATGATCTCCTGCACCGCATCCTCGGCATCGGCAGGTCTGCTGACCATGCGCAGCGCGAGCCGGTAGAGCGGATCCTGGAGTTGGTGAATGACTTCCGCGAGCGCCGCCTTGTCCCCGTCGACGGCGCGCGCGACCAACTCTGCCTCGGGATTCACCGGTACCACCTGCCTCAGACCATCGTCGACGCTGGTGTCAGCGTATGCCGCCGCAGCCAGGCGGCAATCGCGCGGCCGATGGCATCGGGCTGATCCTCGGGGCTGTGGTGGGCGCCGGGGCCAATGGACTCCACCTCGGTATCAGCGAAAGTCGCTGCCGCCCAGTTGATTACCTCGGGCGATCCGAGGCCGACGCCCGGCTCGACGGTCATCAACAACTTGGGCACACCGCTGCTTTCGGTCATCCATTGCCCATAGTCGGTGACGCGCTGCGTGACATCGGCGGGTGCGCCGTCGAGCGGGAATTCGCGCGCCCAGGCCAGCATCGGCATGCGCGAGGCCGGAGTCGGATACGGGGCGCGGTAGGCATCGAGGTCGGCATCGGTCAGGCCAGCGATCAACTTCGGCAGATTGAACTCGATGAAAAGGTTCTCCTCCAGCACGGCCTGTTCGCCCGCGGGCGAACGGAACTTGCGGAACATATCCGCGGAACCCTGGGGCAATTCGTCCCAGCGCATCGGGCGCAGGAAGGTTTCGATCAGCGCGATACCGCGTACCCGGCCCGGATGCCTGGCACCGAAGTCCATGGCCAGGGCGCCGCCCCAGTCGTGACCGACCAGGATCACCTCGTCCAGGCCGATCGCGTCGAACCAGGCATCGAGGTAGCGGGCGTGATCGGCGAACCGGTAGGCGCTCTCGGGCTTACCTGAGGCGCCCATGCCGATCAGATCCGGTGCCAGACAACGCGCTTCGTCCTCCACATGCGGAATCACATTGCGCCACAAGTATGAGGAGGTGGGGTTGCCGTGCAGGAGCACCACGGGGACGCCGCCCGCGCCGGTGTCGCGGTAGCTGATAAACGAGTCGAGAACCTCGATGGTGGTCATAGCGGGTGCCCTTTCGGAGTGTTTTGGTGCCTTCACTCCGGTTCGACACTGGATTCCGGGCTACTCCGACATACCTTTGATGTGATCTACATCACATCAATCTAGCAAGGCCCGAGTGCAGCAGCGGCGTCACAGCAATCTCGGCCACATCAATCAGTGGTGAGAGTCGGTTATCGGTGGATGCAGGCAGCAGCGTAGTCCGCTGGGGCACGATAGCCCAGTGCGGAATGTGTTCGGCGGTGGTTGTATTCGTCCTTCCATTCGCTGATCACAACTCGAGCCTGGGTGAGCGACCAGAAGCTGTTGATGCTCAAGGATTCATCGCGCAACTGGCCATTGATTCGATGTAGCCGTTGCGCCAGGGCTCACCGGGCGGGATGAACGCCAGCCCGATGCGTTCTCCTGCCCACTCCCGCATCGCCGCGCACGCCAGTTCGGGCCGTCGTCGCGCTGTAGAAGTCGGCCGTCACGCCACTGCTATTTACCGATGACCAGCAGTTTTCGGTGTTGCAGGAGGTTGGCGTAGTGGTCGATACCCCTCCGGGCACAACCAGTACACCAAGTCACCCGCTCTAACTGCGGTTATGCAGGACGAGCGATTGACGGCGTCGAGCCGAATCAGTGCAGAACGGCAGGTGGGAGCCCTGTGGGGGTTCAATTCGGGTTTAGCTCGATACAACGCGACTGCCACCGCTGGCTCCGGCCCTACCTTCTCGTCCCGGACGGCACTACAAATGAGGCACCCCTCGGTGTTGTCAACCGGGCGCCAGGGCCAGCCCTAAGCCGACGATATCGCGGGGTCTGCGGGCCAACGACATCGCTATCGTACGAAAAGCATTCGCGGCGATCGCATTCGGATCGGCTTGCACGATCGGGGTGCCGAGGTCGCCGGTGGTGCACACTGCCGGATCGAAGGGGATCTGCCCGAGCAGTGGACAGCTTGCGCCGAGGATCTCGGTGAGCCGTTCGGCGACCATCGCCCCACCGCCCGTGCCGAAGAGCGCCAGGCGTGCGCCATCCGGCGCGTCGAACCAGGACATATTCTCCACGACGCCGACGACCCGTTGTCTGGTCTGCGCCGCTACCGCGCCCGCTCGTTCGGCGATCCGGGCCGCCGTCTGCTGAGGTGTCGTGACGACCACCAGTTCCGCGGTGGGCAGGAGTTGGGCGAGCGAGATCGCGATATCGCCGGTCCCCGGTGGCAGGTCGACCAGCAGGATGTCGAGATCACCCCAGTAGACGTCGGCCAGGAACTGCTGCAGTGCGCGGTGCAGCATCGGGCCACGCCAGACGACGGGCTCGTTGCCTTCGACGAACATACCGATCGATATCACCTTCACCCCATTCGCGGTGGGTGGCATCAGCATTCGATCTACCTGAGTGGGACGAGCCGCCAGGCCGAGCATGGCGGGGATGGAGTGGCCATGGATATCCGCGTCGAGGATTCCGACGCGGAGGCCGCGGTCGGCCATGGCGGCAGCGAGATTGACGGTGACACTGGATTTTCCGACGCCACCCTTGCCCGATATGACGCAATAGACGCGAGTGAGTGAACCGGGCTGAGCAAAGGGAATCGTCGGTTCGTCGCCGCGCACCTTCTTGCGCAGCGTGGTTCGCTGTTCGTCGGTCATGACACCGAATTCGACGGTGATCGCGGTGGCGCCCGGAATGTCGAGCACGGCATCTCGGACCTCGCGCGATATCCGATCACGCAGTGGGCAGGCCGCGACGGTTAGCCGGATCTCGACGGTCACCCGATTGTCGGTGTCGATGGTGAGATTGCCGACCATGTCGAGTTCGGTGATGGGACGGTGGATTTCGGGATCCTCGACCAGGCTCAACGCCTGCAGGATTCGCTCGGTGGTCAACGGCTGGATCGATGTGGACGGCATAGCTCGACCTGGCTTTCATAAGGAACACAATTCGGCGGCCGGCAATTCGGCAGCGGGACAATTCGGCGCTGGAGCGGTTCAGCGGCGTCCGAGACCGACGTGGAGCATGTCGGCGCGCTCCACAACTTTGACGCGCTCGCGTCCCTCGAGCTCGCCGAGGGCACGCTCGTGCGCGTCGAGCCGGTACCAGCCCTGCCATGTCGTGAAGCTGATCGACTTGGACCGGAGGAACTCGACGACCGATGAGGGATCGGGATCGGTTGCCCCCGAGAGGTTCTCGCGATCGTCGAGCAGGCACGCGACCGTCTCGTTGGCATCACCTTTCGTGTGGCCGATCAGACCGATCGGGCCGCGCTTGATCCAACCTGTGACATACACTCCGGGCAGATGACGCGCGGTTTCGGCGGCCTCATGCTCGAGCAGCACGCGCCCGCCCTCGTTCGGTACCACGCCCGCCCTGTCGTCGAACGGCAACTCGGGGATGCTCTGCGAGAGGTAGCCGACGGCACGGTAAACGGCCTGGACGTGCCATTCCTTGAATACGCCTGTGCGCTCGACATTTCCGGTGCCGTCGAGCCGGGTGCGCTCGGTGCGCAGGCCGACGACCTTGCCGTCCGTCCCGAGGATTTCGACGGGCGATTCGAAGAAATGCAGGAACAGCCTGTGCGGCCGGTCACCGATATCGCGGATTGCCCACTGCTCCAGCGTATTCGCCACCATATCCACCTGTTTCGACTGCCGCCGCGCAATCTCGGAACCCGCGTCGTAGTCGATGTCCTCGGGATCGACGATGACCTCGATGGTCGGCGAATGGTCGAGTTCACGCAGTTCCATGGGTGTGAACTTGGCCTGGGCCGGTCCACGGCGGCCGAACACATGCACCTCGACGGCCTTGTTGGCCTTCAACCCGTGGTAGACGTTCGGCGGGATTTCGGTCGGCAGCAGTTCGTCGGCGGTCTTGGCGAGTATTCGCGCCACGTCCAGCGCCACATTGCCGACGCCGAGGACGGCGATCTTCTCGGCCTCCAGCGACCAGTCCCGCGGCACATCCGGATGCCCGTCGTACCACGATACGAAGTCCGCCGCACCGTAGGAGCCGTTCAGATCGATACCGGGGAGAGCCGGCGCGCGGTCGGTATCGGCCCCGGTCGCGAAGATCACGGCGTCGTAGAAGGTCCGGAGGTCATCGAGAGTGACGTCGACGCCGTAGTCGACATTGCCGAACAGTCGAACCTGCGGCTTGTCGAGCACGCTGTGCAGAGCGGTGATGATGCCCTTGATCCGGGGGTGGTCCGGTGCGACGCCGTAGCGGATCAGCCCGAACGGTGCGGGCATGCGTTCGAACAGGTCGATCGAGACGTCCGTATCCGACACCGACTTCATCAACGCGTCGGCGGCATAGATGCCGGCCGGTCCCCCGCCCACAATCGCAACGCGCAGTGGTCGTTTCGAACCGCTCATGGCTGATACGCCTGCACGAATGCCGTGTCGATGCCCACCGCGCCGAGTTTCGCCGCGCTCCCCGGCGATCCCAGCGCGGCGGCGCGGCCCGGCAGCGGCTCATCGAAGAACCGGGCGTTCTCTGCGATGAACGGCCGCTGCTCGACGGGTATGTCGGCATCGAGATAGATCGCCTCGACGGGGCAAACTGGTTCGCACGCACCGCAATCCACACATTCGGTGGGTTGGATATAGGCCATGCGCCCACCGGTGTAGATGCAGTCGACCGGGCACTCCTCCACGCACGCCCGATCCATCACGTCGACGCAGGCCGCGCCGATGACGAAAGTCATGATGCCTCCACGATATTCGCGGTGGCCAGTTCGGCGTCTTCGCCGAGTGCCGCCAGGATTTCGTAGCGCCTGCGGGCGAATTCGGGTTCGAATCGCGCGCCGGGTGCGCGCGGGTTGTCGATCGTGACGATCCGTTGGATCCGCGCGGGGCGTGGGGTCAGCAGCACGATCCGGTCGGCGAGCAGCAATGCCTCGTCCACGTCGTGGGTGACGAACAGGACAGTGGTGCGGTGCCGCTGCCACACCGAAATCAGCAGCCGCTGCATATCGGCTCGGGTCTGCGCGTCCAATGCCCCGAAGGGTTCGTCCATGAGCAGTACCCGTGGCTGGGTGGCCAGGGTACGGGCCAACTGAACCCGCTGACGCATACCGCCGGACAACGCGCCGGGTAGGTGGTCGCCGAAACCATCGAGCCCCACCTGGTCCAGTAATTCGAGTGCTTCGGCGCGTCGTCGGCCGCGCTTCACCCCGCGCAGCTTCAAGGCGAATTCGACGTTCTTCCGAGCCGTACGCCACGGCAACAGTGCGTCCTCCTGAAAGACCATCGCGGATTGTTCGCCACTGCCGCCGTCCACCTCCGCGGTGCCGCCGACCGGCTCCAATAGTCCGGCCATGGCCCGCAGGATGGTGGATTTGCCGCATCCCGACGGTCCGAGCAGCACCACAATCTCGCCGCCGTCTATGTCGATATCCACTTCGGCGGTGAGTATTTCGTCGTAGGCGATGCGCAGTCCGCGCATGCGCACCGCCGCGCCCGCGTTCATCGCGCCGCCCTGGGCAGCCAACGGTTGACCCGGTGTCCGGTCATTTCGACCAGCCACGCCGTGGCCCAGCCGAGCAGTCCGATCGACAGCATGCCGACCACCACTCCCGGATAGTCGAGCAGGCCGTAGGACTGCCAGGTGAAGTATCCGATACCGAACTGTCCGGAAATCATTTCGGCGCTGATCACACAGATCCAGGCAACGCCCATCGCCACCGACAAACCGGAGAAGATGCCGGGTAGCGCACCGGGTAGGGCGATTCGGAACAGGATCTCCCAACGACCCGCGCCGAGCGTATGCGCAGCTTCCTCCCATACTCTCGGCAGCGCGTGCATTGCGTGGATCGTGCTGACCGCCACCGGGAAGAACGCCGCGAAGAAGGTGATGAACACGATCCCCTGCTCCCCTGTCGGGAACAGCAGAATCGCCAACGGCACCAGCGCGATCGCCGGAATCGGCCGGAATACCTCCAACACCGGCCGAACCAACGCACTGACCACCCGCGAACGACCGATCGCCATACCGATCAGCACGCCGGCCACGGTCGCGAGTCCGAATCCGATCAGGATCCGGCGCATGCTGGAAATGACGTTGCTGTAGTAGGAGCGGGTGCCGAGCTGGATCCGGAAGGAGTCGTAAACCTCCGCCGGGGTGGGGATTTTATCGAAGCGTAGCCAGAACACCACGTGATTCGCAGTGAGCAGATACCACAGCAGTATCAGCGCGGCCAGCGGCGCCATGGTCAGCGCTGCCGTTCGCAGCCGCTCCTGGAACCGACCGTGGCCGTACCAGCGGCGGGACCGCGATGCGATGGTGATGTCGGAAGGTGCCGTCGGGATTAGGGATATCGGTTCCGCGGATACCGTCATGTCGAGCCTCCTGATCTCGTGTTCGTGCTCGCTGCTATCGAGCGAGCAACGCCGCCTGGTAGTCGATGACGGCACTACCGGGATGGGCGTTGGCATAGGATTTGGCATCGGCCTCGATCGCGAATGGCCGCAGCTGTTCATCGGGCCCAGCCGCCGGATCGCGCACCCAGGCGGCGGTGGCCGCGAAGATGCGGACGCCCGATGCGGTGTCGGGCACGTAGGCGGCGCGGGTTTCGTTGCCACGCTGGGCGATCAGGCGGAGCAGGCAGGCCGGGGTCTTGGCGACCGCGGTGGTCTGCTCGCCCTTGAACCACACCTCCGAGGCGGTCGCCGGGTTGTCGACGGCACCGCCGCAAACGGTGTCGGTACCGATCAGCGGGCTCGGTGCGGTCGTCGAAGCGCGCTGAGCGTCATAGTCCGCCCCGTACAGCGCCCGCACATAGGTGTCGTTGACGAACTCGCCGAGATCCAGATCGGCGAGGGCGCCGAGCTCCTTCAGGAACGGCAGCAGCGTGGCGAGCGCGTCGACCTCTTGTGACTTGATGGTGGGGTCGAAACTCACCAGCCCGTTGGGACCGTTGTAGAGGTAGACCACCTCCGCCGGTATCCCGGTGATCTCGGCGACGCGCTGCGCGGCGGCCAGCGGATTGCGGTTGAGGTAGTCGGAGGTTTCGCGCTGGGCCGCCAGGAAGGCGTTGACGATATCCGGATTGTTCGTGTCGAAGCGTTTATTCGCGACCACCGCGTGGAAGGTCGGGATTTTCGCGCTGCCTCCGTCATAGAGCAATCGCGCCTTGCCGTCGAACACGAGCTTCTGCGGCCAGGGCACGAATTGCGCCAACGCGGATACCTGGTCACCCTGCAATGCCGACGCCCCGACCGCGGGGTCCTGGCCGAGCAGCTTCACATCGTCCAAGGTCAGGCCCGCGCCGGACAGACCGGTGGCGAGCATGCCGTGCGCGGCCGAACCGACGCTGGTCGAGACGACCTTGCCGCGCAGATCGGCCAGGGTGGTGGCGGGTGAATTCACTGGCACGACAATCTGATTCAGCGAACCGCGCAGGTTGTAGCCGGTCACCGCGATCAGCTCGGACCTGACGTCGTCGTGGCCGCGGGTCTTCGATCCGTTGACGAGGATGGGTGCATCACCCATCGAGCCGATATCCACTTGACCGGCGAGCATCTGCGCGGTCAGCGGCGGTCCGGCGGCGAAGTCCTTCCATTCGACCTTGTAGGTCACCCCTTTCGGCTTCCCGAGTTCGGCCAGCTTCGCTTCGAAGGTGCCCCGATCGCGCAGCAGCGTGCCCGCGGTAACGGTATTGATCGTCTTGGACTGGTAACCGATACTGACCGTGACGGTCTTGCCGTCATTCGCCGAGCCACAGCCCGCCACGACCGTCGCGGCGGTCGCGACGCCGAGCAACAGAGTGACCGAACGCCGGATCTTCCCGCGTGGTGTCCTCATCGTGATGTCCTTCGCCTGCGGTCAGCGCAGCAAATAGGGGATGTTGACGGTCACGGCCCCGACCGGGCAGCGCGCCGCGCACGGGCCGCAGTACCAGCATTCGTCAACGTGCATGTACGCCTTGCCGGTGTCGGGGTGGATCGCGAGTGAATCCAGCGGGCACATATCGACGCACAGCGTGCAGCCGTCGATACATTTGACTTCATCGACGGTGACGGGCACGTCGATTCGAGTGTTGACCTGGGCCATCAGATTTCCTTTCCAGAGTTGGCAATGCCGATGCGGGCGAAGGCGCGGACATCGGCGTCCGGGTCTTCCATGGCCGAGCGGAGGGCAGTGGCGACCTCGGGCCGTTGGGCGATCCGCTCGGCGAGCGCGCGCACCGCGGCCTTGCGGACATCGAGGTTGTCGTCGGTAACCACCGAGATCAGGTGCGGTGCGGCGATTTCCGGATCGGCGACGGCGAGTGCGATCGCCGCGCCCTGCCGGACCTGCCAGGCCGGATCGCCGATGCCCGCGGCGGCGATGGCCGCCGCCTCGTCACCGCAGCCGGTTTGCGCCAATCCGGTCAGCGCGGCGGCGCGGACCAATGGATCGGTATCGCGGGCCAACCCGATCAGGGTGGCGGCGCCTCGTGGATCTCCCACTGCCGCTATACCTTTGGCGACTGCGATGCGGACCAGCTGGGACGGGTCTGCCGCGGCCGCGTCGAGTTCACGCAATGCATCCACCGAGGTCAGTCCGCCGACGACGGTCCGGCGCACCTCGGCATTCGGATCGGCGAACCACCCGAACAGTTCGGCCGCGTCGCTGCGACGGTGCCGCCACAGCGCCTCGATCGCCGCCGACCGCACCGCGGGTTCGGCCGCGAATACGCAATCGCGTAGTACCGCATCGAACTCCGCGCCGGGAACGAGTACCTCGAGCAGTTCGGTCAACAAGCCGATGGCGGCGTGACGCACGGTCACGTCGGAATCGGACAACCCGGCCGCGATCAACGGCGAGGCATGCTCCCACTCCTCGGTGGTCTCACTGAGCACCGAGAGCGCGGTACGCCTGACCTCCGGATCCGGGTCGGTGAGAAAGGGTTGCAGCTCTTCGAGTTCGGGCCACTCCTCGGCCATATCCATCAGCCGCAACAGTCGCGTACTCATCTGCCACCCCACGCGCCGACCAGCACCGGAGCGGCGACATCGGCGATACCATCCGGGCGGACGAAACCCGGCACCGGCACGATGTACGGTGCGACGGGCCGGGTGGTGAACTCCATCGCGCCGGACTCACCACGGAACAAGTTGAGATGGCAGAACCATTCGGCGTCATCGCGCTGCGGCCAGTCGGCGCGCTGATGGTAGAGACCCCATCGGCTTTCGGTGCGCCGCAGCGAGGCACGCGCGGCCATCTCGGCGCAATCGCGGATGAAAGTCACCTCCGCACAGCGCATCAACTCGTGCGGTGTGTGCGCGCCCATCTGCGCGATATCGCCATGCATGCGCTCGAACGACTCCAGGCCGAGGCTCAGATACGACTGCGCCTTGGGCGGTTGCAGATAGTCGTTCACGAAGCGGCGGAGCTTGTATTCGACTTGCTGTTGCGGCGGCCCGTCCGGATTGCTCAGCGGCCGGTAGATGAGCGCGTGCGCCGCTTCGATCTGATCTTCGGGCAACTCCGGACGCACCGCGCCCCTGGCGTATTCGCTCGCACTCTGACCCGCGATATCGCCGTAGACGAAGGCCCCGATCATGTAGTTGTGCGGGACCAGCGCCATATCCCCCGCCGCGTACAGCCCGGGTACCGTGGTCGCGGCATGCTCGTCCACCCAGACCCCGGAAGCGGAATGTCCACTGCACAAACCGATCTCGGAAATGTGCATCTCGATATCGCTGGTTCGATAGTCGGTGCCGCGCCCGGCGTGGAAGGTGCCTCGAGTCGGGCGCTCGGTGGTGTGCAGGATCCCCTCGATCTGCTGGATCGTGGCATCCGGCAGATGGCTGAGCTTCAGATAGATGGGCCCGCGCGCACTGTCGAGTTCGCGCTTGACCTCGGACATCATCTGCCCGGACCAGTAGTCGCAATCCACGAAACGGTTGCCTTCGGCATTGACCTGATAGCCGCCGAAGGGATTCGCGACGTACGCGCAGGCCGGGCCGTTGTAATCCTTGATCAGCGGATTGATCTGGAAGCATTCGATACCGGACAGTTCCGCACCCGCGTGATAGGCCATCGCGTAGCCGTCGCCGGCATTGGTCGGATTCTCGTAGGTGCCGTACAAATAGCCGCTCGCGGGCAGGCCGAGCCTGCCGCAGGCACCGGTGGCGAGGATAACGGAACCCGCCGAGATCGTGACGAATTCGCCAGTGCGCGTATCGAATCCGACCGCACCGACCGCGCGCCCGCCGACCGTGAGCACCCGAACCGGCATCACCCGATTGCTGATCGTCACCTTGGCGCGCACGTCGCGGGCGCGCAGGGTGCGGTAGAGCACCTTCTTCACATCGCGCCCCTCTGGCATCGGCAGCACATAACTGCCAGAGCGGTGTACCTTGCGCACGGCGTATTCACCGTGCTCGTCCTTCTCGAACTTGACTCCATAGCTCTCCAGCCGCTGCACCATCTCGAATCCCCGCGTGGCGGTCTGATAGACGGTGCGCTGGTTGACAATTCCGTCGTTCGCGACGGTGATGTCGGCGACGTAGTCCTCGGGGCTGGCCTTGCCGGGGACCACCGCGTTGTTCACGCCGTCCATCCCCATGGCCAGCGCGCCGGAGTGCCGCACATGCGCCTTCTCCAGGAGCAGGACATTCGCGCCCTGTTCGGCCGCGGTGAGGGCGGCCATCGTGCCTGCGGTGCCGCCGCCGACAACGAGGACGTCGCAGCTCAACTGCCGGCGCTGCGCGACAGGTGGGATATCCATGGACATCGGAGATCAACCCCTTTCGTTCGGTTCGGTCACACCGCGATTCGGTGTGACCGGGATGCGGTGCAGTCGGCCCGACAGCGAGAAGCGGTCACCGCGATAGCGGACGTATTCGAGGTCGATGGGCCGACCGGAATCGGTGTAGGTGAGCCGTTCCAGGAACAGCAGCGGCGAGCCGGGCCGGACCTCGAGGAGCTCGGCGACGGTCGGATCGGCCGCAACAGCTTCGATGGAGACCGCCGCGGAGCCGAGCGGCAGACCGAGTTCGGCCTCCAGCAAACCGAATACGTCACATCCGGTCAGGTCCAGGTTCAGCAGCGGCGCACCGACATCGGCGGTCAGGTAAGAGGCGTCCAGGGATAGTGGGGCGCCGTCGAGGTAGCGGATCCGCTCCAGCGCCACCACCGGCGTCGCCGGTTCGAGCTCGAGCCGCTCGGCCACGATCGGCGTCGCGGGCACGACCTCGGCGAGCAGTACCCGGTTGACGACGCGATCGCTGCCGGTTTCGAACGTCTCGGCCAGGCCGCGCAACCGGTCCAGCCCTTGCACCGCCTTATCCGAGACGACGAAGGTGCCCGCGCCGGGAACTCGGTCGACCAAACCCTCATCGCGCAGCAACGCCAATGCGTCGCGCACGATATTGCGGCTGGTGGCGAAGTCGGCGGCCAATTGCGCCTCCGCGGGTAACGGACGATTGCCGTAGACGCCGCTGCGGATGCGCGCCCGCAGAATGTCGCTGATGCGGCGCGCCGGTGCCGAACGCCTACCAGCGCTGTAACGCGCGACCGGCGAACCACCGTCGGCGATGCGCCGATCCGGGATGCCCGCCTGGGTCTGATGTCCCGAGTACGTTCTGCCTGTCATGCCGCAAATGCTGGAAACGGATGATTACGCGCGATGCTCCCCGCGATTACCGGATGGTTACGCCAGTTAGCATCCGCGACGCAAGCCTTTCACCTGCGCCAATGCTGGCCGATCGCGTTGTATCACCAGCCGGTCGAGGTGACCGATCCCATCCGCACCGCATATTCGACCAGAATCTCGGCCGGACCCGCGGGCGGAGTCCGGCGGCGCCAGATGGCGCGGAACTTGCGGGTCAAGATCACCGGGGGCGCCAGCTTGATCTCCACGAGCGCACCGGTAGACAAAGCGGATGCGGCGATCAACCGGCTCAGCACCGCGGGCGCGACACCACTGCACGCGGCCGCGGTGATCGCCACCGCGGAGCCGAGTTCCGCCGCCGGCGTCGCCGGCTGAGCCGCCGTGCTGAGCATCTCCCAGACGGTCTCCCTGGTCCCCGATCCCTGTTCACGCCACAGCAGCGCCGTGCCGGCGAGTTCACGCAGGGTCACCGGTTCGCGGCGGAGCGCCCACGGATGTTCCGGCGCGACGACCACCACCAAGTCATCCACCCCGAGCACCCGATTGCCGAGACCGGGCGGCGGATGCGGCCCCTCCACGAAACCGAGGTCCGCCTCGCCGTCGCGGACCAGTGCCACGACCTGCCGAGTGTTCTCCACCTCCAGCGCCACCTGCACGTCCGGACAGGTGGCACGCAACGCATTGAGCCACTGCGGAATCCGATGATCGGCGATCGTCTTCGAAGCCGCGACGCGCAGCCGCGGAACATCGATGGCTTGCAACGCGGCCATACCCGCGACCAGAGACCGGGCGGCAGCGAGCACCGGCAGGGCGTGGCCGACGACCACCCGGCCCGCGTCGGTCAGTACCGAACCGGTCGGACCGCGGTCGAGTAATCGCACTCGCGCGCGGCGCTCCAGCGCGCTGATCCGCATACTCGCGGCAGGTTGGGTGATGCCGTGGCGTCGTGCGGCCGCCCCGAGACTGCCCAGCTCCGCAACGGAGACCAGCAGATCGAGCACGTCCAGATCGGGCGTTCCCGGCGGCAAGGTCATTGCCCGATTATGAGCGGATCATCGGGTCGCGGCATGTCCAGACCCATCAGCACCGCTGATGAGCTGCTTCCGGATCGTGGCCTACCGGCAGAGCAGCCAGGGCGTGATCGTGAGAAATATGACCTGGTTACGCCGAAATCTTCCCGGGATCCTGCTCGCCGCCGCGGTCGCCGGTGCCGCCATGGGGTCGGGCCGGGTGTTACCGATGGTGGGCGCGCCGATCATCGCCTTGTTCGGCGGAGCCGTGATCGGCGCCTTCGGACGTCGATCGGCGATGGAGACCGGGATGTTCGCGCCCGGTCTCGCCCTGGTACGTCAACGATTGCTCGGCATCGCGATCGTGCTGCTCGGTCTCGGGTTGCCCGTCGGGTCGGTGCTCACCGTGGGACGGCAGACCGCCACAGTGCTGATCGGCACACTGATCATCGGAGCGGTCGCCGCACTCATCGTCGGCAGAATGCTTGCGCTGGATCGTGATTCGGCGACACTGGTCGCAGTCGGGACGACTATCTGCGGCGCGTCCGCGATCGCCGCCGCCACCGCGGTCATCAAACCGGACAAAGAGCGGGTCGCATACGCGCTCGGCACGATCTTCGTCTTCAATATCGTTGCCGTACTCATGTATCCACCCCTCGGGCGGTTGCTCGGATTGTCCCAAGAGGCATTCGGTCTCTGGGCGGGTACCGCCATCAACGACACCTCGTCGGTATTGGCAGCAGGCGTGATATTCGGATCCGCGGCAGCGCATTTCGCGGTCATCGTCAAACTCGTCCGCAGCCTGATGATCGTCCCGATGTGCTTAGGCCTACATCTCACCCGACGCAACGCGCGCAACGCGAAAACCCCACTCCGGCAGAGCTTCCCGCTCTTCGTGGTGCTGTTCCTGGCCGCATCGATCATCTCCGGCCTCGGCATCGTGCCCCGCTCCTGGACCGCACCACTCGGGCAGCTCAGCGCCTGGCTCATCGCCGCCGTCCTCGCCGCAATCGGCACATCCCTCACCTGGCGACAGCTCCGCACCGCCGGTGCGCGACCACTACTGTTCGGCGGCACCCTCGCCGTAATACTGGCGGTCAGCAGTCTCGCACTCCTGACCGCCACCGGCTGGCGTTGATCCGGCCCGTCAACCTTTCACACGGTCTCCGCACCGAGGAAACCGCCGCTTCGTGCGTCCCGGCTCGGTCACCGGGTGGTGACTGTCGGCCGAGACGGTTGTCGGCGAGTTCTCGCGGCTTGTTCGCCGAGCCCGGTGCGTCGCTGGCAGACGTGCCAGCGATGAGTATCCAGAGGAATCGGCAAGCCGGGCTGGGGGTCGTCATCGACGCACGGAGCCGCAACATTGGGCGGCTTGTCCAGCATCGTGCGGCTGACATCCAGGCCCGAACAGGTCGCCTGCACCTGAAACAGCAGTCCGTCGATCCCAACCCCCGACCGTCATGAACGATCTGCCTTCACCCTGCTGCTCAGATTAGTAGCCACGCCGGGGAGCCCATCGAGCAGCTCCCGGTAGCGGGCACGCGGACGCCGGGGACGCCGGGTGCGCCGATTAGAGCAGGGCGATGATGGTGCCGGTGATCCCCAATGTGACCGTCGCGGTACTCACGGTGCTGACCTCCCCTAGTCTCGAGAAAGCCCCTGAGCGGCAACAAGAGATATGTCCTCGACGTCGGCGGATTCGCTCGTTTCCCTCGCGCATCGCGCGTTCGAACGCCGACTAGGGTCCGGCACAAACGGCGTAATCGATGTCCGCAGGGGTGAAGTGAGTCGTTCGCGGCAGCACTGCCGAACCACACAACGTAATACTGAGGGGCGATCCCTGAACGCGAGCTGCTCACACCGGGGCGGCCAATCCGGTCGCGCGCCAACAGCGCTATCGGCGTCAAGTAAGTTGCAGGTCAGCGACATACACCAGGTTGGGGATATGGGTCAGTTCCCCCTCCGGACACAGACAGTACGTCACGTCAGCCGCTCTACCTGCGGTTATGCAGGATGGCGGGTAACACCTATCGCACGACAACGCGAGCTCAACAGAACTCGGAGTCATCGTTCCGAAAGATCCCCCCGACCTCACGCCGGCCGCTGCTCGCGCCCTGCTGTACCTCATCCAAGAAGCTGCGGCACGGCCGCAATAACCGCGGACGTCGGAGCATCGAGCGCAAACACACAGCCCGACAATGCATTCCATGCACTTACATGGCTTCACCGCGCCGGCGTCGCCATCACAGGCCGCGCCCGCCGTCGAACCCGGCGAAGTCGTAGTCGATGGCCTCGACCATCTCCGCGGCCTTGGGATCACGCAGGATCGGTCTCCGCTTGCCGGTTTCGACAGCCCGACCGTAGAGCGGAATGAGCAGCGATTTCTTCTGGCTATGCTGGGATTTCGATCAGAGTGAAGTCGCCGTCGGCACTGATGTTCACCTCATGGTGGTCCAACGGTGACGCGCAGTAATTCTCACCATCTCCGGGTGACCGTGCAAGCGCGCCGCAAGCATCGCACCAGGGTGGTGCAAGAGTTCTCGAAAAGCATTGATTCATGGACGAATTCGACGTGGTGATCGTGGGCGCCGGCCCGTTTGTCTCTTCCTTGCCTGCGAGCTCGGTCTCGCGGGCTGTGCTGTCCTGGTGCTCGAGCGGGAGCCGGAGCCCGGGTCCCCGTGGCGGGCGGACCCGCTCGGGACGCGGGGTCTGTCCGCCACGTCGGTCGAGGCGTTCTACCGGCGCGGGATGCTGCATCCGCTGTTGAAGGCTTCGGGCGTCCACGACGATCCCGACGCGAATCTCGATGCGGACGAGCCGTCGCCCCCGCGGAGCGTGGGCCACTTCGCCGGGATAGCGCTCGATCCGGCCGAGGTCGACGTTGCCGCACTGCCGTTCCGGCTGCCCAGCCCGGCAATGGACGGCGTGATGACGAACCTCGACGCAGTCGAGTCGGTGCTGTCCGAGCGGGCGGCCGAGCTCGGCGTGGAGATACGGCGCGGCGCCGCGGTCTCCGCCATCGCGCACGACGATGACAGCGTGGTCGTGCAGGCCGGCGAGCATGAGTACGCGGCGCGCTGGGTCGTGGGCTGCGACGGTGGACGCAGCGCGGTGCGCAGGCTCGCGGGTTTCGAGTTCGTCGGCACCGAACCACAGTTCACCGGCTACGTCCTGCTCGCCGCCATCGCCGATCCGGAGACGCTGAGCCCCGAGATGATCAACCTGACGCCAACGGGCGCGTACCTCCGGATGCGCGCGGAGGGGCACATCGGCATGATGGACTTCGACGGCGGCGCGTTCGATCGCACGCAGCAGCTGACTCGCGACCATCTCCAAGCGGTGCTGCGCCGGGTCTCGGGCACCGGCGTCACTCTGAGCGATGTCCGTCTCGCCTCGAGTTTCACCGATCGGGCGATGCAGACGACCACCTACCGGCGAGGGCGCATCCTGCTAGCCGGCGACGCCGCCCACATCCACTCTCCCCTTGGCGGGCAGGGACTCAATCTCGGCATCGGCGACGCCATGAACCTGGGATGGAAGCTCGCGGCGACCGTGCACGGGTACGCGCCGGAGGGGCTGCTCGACACCTACACCCGCGAGCGCCATCCGATCGGTGCCCGGGTGCTCGACTGGTCGCGCGCCCAGGTGGCGGTAATGCGGCCGGACCCGCATTCCCAGGCGATCCGAGGAGTGGTCCGGGACCTGCTCGGGACCCGTGACGGAACGACCTACGGGTTCCAGAAGATCTCGGGATCGTCGATCCGCTACGACCTCGGCAGCGAGCACCCGCTGGTCGGCCATAGCGCCCCGGAACTTCGATTCGCGGACGGCACTCGCCTCGGCGACCTGACGCAAGACGGACGGGGCGTCGCGCTCGATTTCAGCACCAACCGACGCCTGCGCGATTCAGCGATGGGCTGGGAGAACCGGATCCAGTATTCGGCCGGGTCGGTGAGAAACACCCTCGGATCGGGTGCCGTGCTGATCCGACCTGACGGCATCGTCGCCTGGGCAGGTGATCGCGACCCTGATCGCGAAGCGTTCGAGCGGGCCGCCGGCCGTTGGTTCGGCAGTCCGGCAATCCGACCCAGTGCCCTTTGACGCAGCGGGTTTCGCTCGCCGACGTGTCGAGGGGAACCATTCTGCATTTGTCCCTGGCATCGCCACGACAGGAGCCCGACCGTGCCACGTATTGCCACCGCCGACCGGGTCGAACGAGCCGAACTGCTGGAATTCCTGCGTACTCGCCACCGCGGCGTCCTGGTCACGAACCGCGGCGACAGCCGCCCGCAATTGTCGCCGGTAACCTGCGGGATTGATCCCGAAGGCCGCACCGTGGTGTCGACCTACCCGACCCGCGCCAAGGTCGGCAACGCGCGACGCGACCCGCGCGTGTCGATCTGCGTGCTGTCCGACGACTGGAACGGCCCCTATGTGCAGGTCGATGGCCGCGCCGAGGTCCTGGACATGCCGGAGGCCCTCGACGGTCTCGTCGAGTACTTTCGCGCCATCGCCGGCGAACATCCGGACTGGGCCGAGTACCGCGAGGCCATGGCACGGCAGAACAAGTCGCTGTTGCGCATAGCTATCGAACGCTGGGGACCTGTTGCGACGGGCGGCTTCCCGCCCGAACTCGCGGACTGAGACGGTCGAGCACTGCCTGGCCTTCGTTCTCCCCACATCACCTGCAGTGAGCGGGTGGGCCGGTATGGTCGGTACCCGCAAGCCCAGGAAAGCCGCGCGAAGGCCGAACGGAATCGTTTGCCGAACCCAACAGAGTCACTGGGGCCGCGATTGATCGTGTAGCCGTGAGTCGGCCGACATCGCACTCTGGTGGTGGTCTCGCCGTCGGCGGTCATCTGGACTCGATGATCCGAGCCGCAGCAGTCTCGGGCGGTGTGATCGTCGGCGGGTCAGCTGGGGTGTTGGCGGTCGATCGCGGTGTCAGAACAGGTGTCAGGTGTGTGTCAGGTCGGTGTCAGTCGGCCCGGCGACAGTGTGTCCATCGAACAAAACGACCGGCACCGACACGGTTCCAGTCGGTGCCACAACCGATTTCGAGGAGTACACGACATGTCGATCACCATCACGCTGACCGATCAGGACAAGAGCACCCTGCGCACCGCCGCCTACGGTGCGGTGTCGCTGTTGGCCGCCGCCGGTGCACCGCACAAGGGCATTACGCACGGCTCCATCGCCCTGACCTCGGCGACCGGACTGGTCGGGCACGTGCTGGCCGCCAAGTCCAAAGACATTCACTTGCCGGGCAAGTCGGTCGCCGAACTCGCCGACCAGGTGCTGCCTGCCCTGACCGCGGCCATGAGCCTGCTCGGCAAGCAGTATCCGGAGGAGGCCGACAACTTCCGCGGCACCGTCCTGGTCGCCGTCGAAGCCGCCGCCCAGTCCCGCAAGGGCGAGCCCAGCCCCGCCGTGGCGGTGATGGCCCGCAAGGTCACCGCGGCCCTCGACGCCGCCTGACGGGTGCGGGGTCGGCGCAGCGCAGTTGGTGGTTGGTCGCGGGGTCCTCTGTGGCTCCCGCGACTCGGCCACCGAACGTCGAACCTCAGGGTGCGTGCGCGTAGCCGTTGAGAAACGCGCGATAGGCGGCATTACGGACGGCGGTCGGCGACGTGGACACGCTGTCGGTCAGCACAGTCGGCAAGACGGGCGGGGGCTGGCTCCGCACTAGGTGGACGTGGCGTCGGCGCGTGTGTCGTATTCGGCGCGGGCGGCGTCGATGTGCGCCAGGTGCGTAGTGCTCCACTCCAGCAGGGGTAGGGCCGCTGCGCGCAGACTCGTGCCCATCGGGGTGAGTTCGTAGCTGACGTGGGGTGGCATGACGGTGCGCACGGTCCGGGTCAGGATGCCGTCGCGTTCGAGGGCGCGCAGGGTGACGGTGAGCATGCGCTGGCTTATGCCTTCGATATCGCGCTTGAGTTCGCTGAACCGGCGTGGCCCCTGGCTGAGGTGTCGCACGACCAGCAGTGACCACTTGTCCCCGACGATGTCGAGCACTTCTCGTGTCCGACACGCATCGTCGTGGCTCTGCGGCGGCCTGCCCTCTGTGGCAGTCATGGTTACCTCCCGGGAACCGGGGCACCGAAATGTGCCTTATTGCCCGATCCATGTCGAGCGCACCACACTGATCGTGGTTCCCAAAGTGTACCGAGGTGTGAAAAGTAACTACTGAGGTCGGTGCACTACCGCACGTCGAGAAGGACGATCATGTCGATATTTCTACTGGTCCACGGCGCCTGGCACAGTGGCCACTGCTGGCAGCGAGTGGTGCCGCTGCTGAGATCGGCCGGGCATCAGGTGCTCGCGCCATCGCTGACCGGCTACGGCGACAAGGCGCATCTTCTCGGCCCCGACGTCGGGCTCGACACCCACGTCGCCGACGTCATCGAGCTGATCAAAGACAAGGACCTCACAAACGTGGTCCTCGTGGGGCACAGCTACGCGGGATTGGTCATCTCCTCGGCGGCCAACGAGATTCCGGAGCGCATCGCGCGCCTGGTGTACCTCGACGCTATGGTCCCGGAGGACGGCGAGACCGCGGTCGACATTCAGCCCGTCAGCCAGCGCCTGATCGACCTCGCCACACAGTCGGGAAGCGGCTGGCGCATTCCCCCGATGCTCGAGCAGCCAGCGCCTTTCGGCCTTTTCGGGGTCACCGACCCGGCGGACATCGCCTGGCTGCGCACGATGCTCTCGGATCAGCCGGTACGTTGCCTGCAGCAACCGGTCCGCTTGGACAATCCGGCCCTGAACGCGATTCCTCGCACGCACATCCACTGCGTCGGTGCCACTCCCGCGGGCATCACCCGGCGAGCCGTTCCCGCGATACAGCCCAACGGTTCCGCCGCGCAGGTATGGGAGTTGCCGACCGGCCACGACTGCATGATCACCATGCCAGCCGAACTCAGCGCACTGCTGCTGAAGCTCGGCCGTTAGCAACTGGTCGTCAACGAGCTGGCCGATGGGTGGGGCTGGACTCCGGTCATCGGCAGGAGCGCTCACTCATTCCAGCTATCGCCAGCGCGCGAGGGTAAGTGTGTACGGCCTGACCAGCCCCCGAACGGTAGTCGTACCGACACTCCCCGTGCCGATTGTGCCGATGCCGACATCATCGTCGACAGCGAGCAGGTAACCTACGACAACCCCATTCCGCGAATCGACCTTCAATCTCGATTCTCCGTACGCGCCAAGGGCGATCAACTCAATCCGCGGGCGACGCTCTGTCAGCGGTTCGGTATCCGCTCCCGAACAGTCCTGCATGCCCAGCCGCATCTGATGGCGCTGCCGATCGACTTCGAATGGTCGCTGAACGGCGAGGTACTGACCACCGCGACCGGTAGCGTCACCGTCCCGAGCGGAACCCTCGACTACACACTGTCCGCGGAGCTTGATCGGTTGACCGTCGAGACGACGGAGATCGGTCAGCTGGTCGACTGCCCGCTGTGCGTGACCGGTACCGGCGCCCGTGGTCAGGAGGTCGTGACGTGCACCGACCTGCGGCCGACTCCAATTGTCATCGAGAATTGCAAGATCCCGGATCCACCCCGTCCGATTCGCCGACTCCGGATAATTCCGGCCGGACCCCGAACAGCACCTCGTCCAGTACCCGATCCGGCGCGGCTTCCGTCCAGAATCTATGGTTCGATGACGGCGACGTCAGCTTCGATTCCGGCAACGGCATTGCGCATCTGCGTCACCAGCGGCCCGCGTAGATGCTGGGCGTAGCGCACGACCGGCACCGCCACCGAGATCGCCCCGAGTGTTCGTCGGGCATGGTTGCGGATCACCATTCCGAAGGCCGCGATCCCCGCCTCGGTCTGCTGCAGGTTGATCGCGAAGCCCGAGGAACGACAGTTGTCCAACTCATGGACGAACCGGTCGAACTGTGTGCGGGGCATCCGCCGGTCGCCGGGCCAGGATCCGGCGTCCGCGCGGTCGTCGGGCCTCAGGTACAGCTGCGCCAGCGTGTCCCTGCCCAACTGGGCCAGCAGGATCTTCCCACCCGCCGTGCGTTCGGCGGCGAGCACCTGACCTTGGCGATCACTGACACGCAGCATCTCGCTCGACTCCGCCGACAGCAGAAAACGGACCTGCGCGCCCACGCGGATGACCAGGTTCACCGTCTCCCCGCACTCGCCGGCCAATGCCTCCATATGCGGGCGCGACCAGTCAGTGAATTCGCGAGTCCACCCCCGCAGTGCCGGTCCGGCACCCATGGCGGGGCCCGGGTGATAGCGCCGCTTCTCGTCCTGCACGGCAAACCCTCGGTACAACAGCATTGCGAACAACCGGTGCGCCGTAGACGGTGCAATACCCAACTCCTCGGCGGCATCCTTGAGTCGCACGCTCCCCAGGTCACGCAGCATCTGCAGCAGACGCAGCGCGTTGTCCACCGACTCGACCAGGTAAGTCGGCCGCTCGATCATCGGCCGACTCCGCTTATTCTGCACAACGGAATGCTATTGCCACGAGGGTGCGTGTGGAGGCACAGTCGATCCATCAGCGCTGTTCTGCAGACCTGAGCATGATCGTCGTCGGAATCGGCGGGTCGCTGCAGCGCTTGTTCTCGCGGACAATGCGCGGACGCCACAGATCGTCTCGGCCTGGCGTTCGCTGCCCGACCAGCTCAGCGCCTGCTTGCGCGCCGTTGCTGCTCGGACTCGATCTCGCCGAGCAACTCTTGCACGAACGGCCGTGGCACACCCGGCTGTTCGGGAACCTTGATGGGCCAGGAGCAGGCAGATGGCCGAGTCCTGAGCAAGTTCGGCTATGCCGCGACAGCGGTTGGTTCGCTTGGCGCCGGTACGGTGGGGGCCGATCGAGCGCGTCACGTTCGGCCGCAGAAATCGGAAGACCCAGTCGCACTTGCTCATTGACGATGCGCGCGGATAGTCGCGGCAACGTGAGATCTTCCGCGAGCTGTTGCCGTTCGGCAAGGCGTTCGCCGGCTCCGGACAGACCACCGCGTGGGACCACGAGCCGGGCTCCGGTCCCGTAGGTGGCCAGCAGGAATTCCACTCCGCCCGCCGCGATGCCGTGGCCGGATTCGAGCGGCACTCCGGATTCGACGAATTGCCCTTTCTGGTACAGCAATTCTCGACCGATCCCGGTAATCGCGCGGGGGTAAATCAATGGCCTCGGAATGGGCGTATGAATTCAGCGGCCGCACTGGACTTCTGGCCGTCAGGACGTGACTGTCAATGTTGTTCCGCTGTGCAGAAACGGAGTGAGTCCGCCAACTGTGAGCGATACGTTTGCCCGATGTTCAGAGCGACGCTCGGCATCCGAACCCGAATTCTCGCGATTGCGCTCGTTCCGAGCCTCACCCTGCTTGTCCTCGGTGTGGGTGCAGCGGGATATCTGGCCTGGCAGGGCGACACCGTGAAGACGTGGTCCTCGGTGCTGGAGGCCGCCGCCGCCCAAGCGCGGGAGATGATCGGCGCGGTCGAACAGGAGCGCCTGCTGTCGCTATCGCAGCTGGCCGGTGACCAACCGGATCCGGTGGCGTTGGGACGGGCCCGCCAGCGGCTCGACCATGCCCTTCTGGGGATCGCGGATCTCGAGACGGCGCTGACGGATATGAGCCAGGGTGGAAGAGATGCCGGGACAGGCGGATTCGACTTGGTCAAATCACAACTGCCGATGATTCGCGGTCGAATCGATGCCCGAACCCTGCCGATCTCCGACGCCTACGGTATCTATACCGAAATGCTGCGCGCGGTCGTCTTCGGTATCCGGGTCGTCGGTAAAGCCGCGCCCGACGCCCCGATCGCGTTCGAGTTCGCCGACACGGCGCGCGTGCTGCTCGCCGCGGAGGCGATGTCGCGCGCTGCCGCGCTCACTGTCGTCGCCCTGGGTACGCCCGGATTGCCCGCCGCGCTGGTTGACGAGTACCGCAGCATGGTCGGTTACTACCGCGCCGAATTACCCCAGCTCGCTGCGGATCTCGACGGTCAGCAGAACGTCCTCGCCCGAGCCTTGATGGAGTCCCCCGCCTGGCAGCAGCTCGGCGCCATGGAGGACTACGTCATCGCGCCGCCGAGTAAACCCGGCACCCATCAGGCTGCGCCGATGAGCATCGGCGACTGGCATCAGGCTGCCGACCAGGTCAACTACCACATGCTCGAGCTGTGGCAGCGACAGAACGAGCACGCCAACGGGGTCGCCTTGGACGACGCCGCCACGACGTCCCGAAGCTCGCTGCTGGCCGGAGCGGGCGTGCTTGTCCTGGCGACAGTCGCCTTCCTCGCATCGCTGTGGCTGGCCAACCGTCTCATCGGCCGTTTGAAGCGGCTGCGGACCCAAACCCTGGCCATGGCCGAGGTGGAACTGCCCGATGTGATGCGCCGCCTCCGCGAGGGCGAACATATCGACGCCGAGATCGATTCCGCTCGACTGGATTTCGGCTATGACGAGATCGGTCAGGTAGCCAGGGCTTTCAACCGCGCCCACACCGCCGCCGTGGCGGCCGCGGTCACCGAAGCCCGTACGCGCGAGGACGTCCGGGCGGTGTTTCTCAACATCGCCCACCGTTCCCAGATCGTGGTGCACCGCCAACTCGAACTCCTGGACGAGGCTGAAGCGCGGCAGGAGGATCCGGTGCTGCTGCAGACCTTCTTTCGCCTGGATCATCTGGCCACGCGTGAGCGCCGCAACGCCGAGAACCTGATCATCCTCGGCGGTGGCAAGCCTGGTAGGCAGTGGCGTCGACCGGTGCCGCTGATCGAACTCGTGCGTAGCGCGGTGAGCGAAACGCTGGACTACACACGGGTGCGGACCGCGCGGTTATCGGAGGTCTTCGTCAACGGTAGCGTTGTCGCCGATCTCATCCATCTGCTCGCCGAACTGGTCGATAATGCCACCGCGTTCTCCCCGCCGCACTCGCGCGTCGACGTGACCGGCAACGTGGTCGGCAAAGGCGTCGTGGTCGAGGTCAGCGACCAGGGGATGGGCATGCCGGCCGCCGATCTGAAGCGTGCCAACGACCTGCTGCGCCGGGCACCGGACTTCGGCGTCGCAGCGCTGTCCGCCGATTCGCGGCTCGGCCTGTTCGTGGTGGCACGACTGGGCGCCCGCCATGGCATCTCGGTCCGGCTGGCCGAATCCGACTACGGAGGTATCCGCGCCATCCTCCTGATTCCGAACACACTCCTGACCACCGACGCCCCAGGGGGCGAACCTCTTGCCGGATGGGCGCCGAAGCAGCACCCGGATCATCCTATTGCCGATGCGCTGCCCCCTACCCCAGCCAAGCACTCTGCCATAGCTGCTATATCGCCCACAGCAACCGCCGTTCCGCCACAACAGCCTGATGATCCAGGAGGCGAGCCGATGCGGTGAGGGCGCGATCGAGTAGGGCTGCACGACATCTTCACCGATCAGAGCGGCAGATCCTCGTCCTCGATCAATGCCGACCGCAGGGCGAGACTGAATTCCGCTGGGTTCCTTGGGTTCAGCGTGACGTCGACGTGCTGCAGGGCCGTGACTTCGCACAGGAAGCTGCCGAGCTCGTTTCATGTTGTTCGAGCGGCGGTACGCCCGCAGGCGCGTGCCGCGGCGCCGCCGCCTGGCTCACTCTATGAGCACTGCATATGTCCGTTCGACCGCTTCGCACGCCACGCGGTGGTCCCACGGCGTTGTAGAGTCCAGCTCGATTCAACCTCGCCATGCCGTCTCGGGACGAGATGGATACCCGGATTCAGGAAGTTGAACGGACAAAATCGCTGAGGAGTTCGCCATGCCCTACACCGTGGACTTCACCACCGTATCGACCGTCGGCCTGGAATCGTCGCCGGTCGCGGATGCCCTCGCCGGCCTGCGGGCGAACGAGGCCCGATATTTCAGGAACAAGTACGGCCACGACTTCACAGTGGAACCTGCGGGAGATGCCGAATCGACCGTCGACTGGGTGAGCCGGATCCTCGAAGAGGAACGCGGCATCGTCATCTCGTCACGGCCCCTGGAAGCCACGGCGTTCGAGGTGGCGAATATTCGCTTCGCCTATGTCTTCTACGAGAACGGGCTCGCCATCAACGTCATGTATTCCGTCGACGGCAGCGACAAGCGGGCGGTCGGATTCAAACTCTCCGAAGGGATGGACATCCCCGAGGAACTCGGCTCGTTCAAGTTCGCGAGGCAGAAGTCGAAGTTGGCCGGGACGATTCGCGGCTCCTACTTCGTCATCAAGAACGAATGCTGACCGCCGAACCGGACGGCAACGACAAGAGACCTTCGGTCTGCAAACTACTCTCATAAACGGCGCCAATGCGATCGGCAACCTTGTGGGAGGCGCGGCAATACGATCAGGAAGAAAAGGGTTCCCAACGCCAGCAGGTGGGTGTGGACCACGGCGAGTTCGCTTTCCGGTGAACTGGTGGGCTTTGGTGAGTTCGCGGTAGAGCAGGCCCGAGGGCAGTCCCAGTGCGGCGTAGCCGACGGCGGCCCAGTAGAGCTGTTTCATCGAGTCCTCGTTCGTGAAATATGGTGCGGTCGTTCGAGGGGTGCAGACGTCAGGCGGGCTGCGTGGCGTGCGCTGGGGCGGCGGTCTTCTGGGCCTTGTGCGCCTTGCTGGTTTCGCGGAGGATCAGCAGGCCGGCGGCCGCGATCAACGCCGAGGTCAGGCCGTGGACGCCGAACGCGGTGGCCGTGGAGCCGTGGTGGGCCAAGACGTTGACCATGTCGCCGAGTGGGGCGACGGCCGTCATCAGCAGGATCCAGCCCAAGGCACGGCGCTGGTCGGTAACCAGCAGGATGCCCGTGCCCAGGCCCATCGCGAGTTCGCGGCAGCCTTTCACGATGAGGAAGCCGCTGCCGTCGCCGGAGGGCCAGCTCGGCAGGCCGAAGCCCGGGGCGGCTGTCGCGGGAGCCAGGACGAAAGAGATCCCGAGGTAGAAGGTGAACAGCACGGTGGCGGTGGCCAGGACGGTGTTGAGGTTCTTGCGCGACATGGTTGTTCTCCTGTGACGTTCGGACGGTGAGCTGTTGCCCGGCAAGGCATTCGGCCCTGCCGGGGGTACTGCCCGGCCGGCTGCGCTCTCGTGCGAGCCGGCCGGGCGCTGAATCTTCCAGTTACCGATCGGCGGTCACTGGGACAGCACGTCGCCGGGGCCCAACTCGAGGGTGAGATGGAAGATCATCGGTCGTGCGGTGAGGTCGAGATCGTTCTGGATCCGCAGAGTCAACTCACGCCATTCCGGAGTGGCGAGGGCGTTGCGCAGGGCGGTGCCGCTGTCCCAGTCCCCGACGTTGACGAAAACCGCCTCGGCCGCCTCATCGGCCGCCTGGAACATCCGGGTTCGGCGGAAACCGGACGCGGCCGCCATGTACTGGGCGCTATCGCGCCAGCGCTGCAGGAACAGGTCCCGCTGTGCCGCGGGTACGGACATCGTGTTGATCACTGTGACCGGGGCGTCGGTGTCGGGGACGGCCGGGTTGCCAGGAGCTGTCATATTGTCACAGTAAGTGACAGTCTATTTAGATGTCAATCCAGTTAGATGTCAATCCTGTTATGTGGCAGTCATGTTGGGTTGCTAGTGTGAGGTCATGATGAACCGGCCGCTGGACTCGCGTGGGGTATTCCTGTTGTCGCAGATCGGTCATCACGTGGCGTACCGGTTGACCGAGCAGCTGGCGCGGTTGGATCTGGATCCGGCCCACTTCGCCGTCCTGGGCCACCTGGCGGCCGCGGATGGCCGCAGTCAGCAGGAACTCGCGGATCTGCTGCGAGTGCACCGCAACGCGATGGTCGGACTGGTCGACGAGCTGGAGGAGCGCGAATTGGTGACCCGGCGCCCGCACCCGGTCGACCGTCGCGCACACGCGGTCCACCTCACCGATCACGCACGCGAGGTGCTCGAGGCGGTCGAATCCGAGGCAGATGCACTGGAATCGGAAATCCTCGCACCACTCGACGAGACCGAGCGAACCCTGCTGCTTCCCCTACTCCACCGCATCGCCGCACACGCGGGCCTCCCTCCCGGAGTACACCCCGGCCTGCAGCGACGGCGCCGCGCACGCCGGGAAACACGGTGAACTCAGCCCGCCAAGCACCCCCCCCCGAGCACCTGGCTCGGACCATACTCAGCGCACGGCTTCCGGCCCCTGGGCGCCGGACGGGCGTGCGCAATTGCCGCTTATCGCTCGATTTTCCGCTGCTCGCAGCCGATGCAGGCCGAACTAGGTGTTCGGTCGTCGAGCGCCTGGTGCGGCCTGATCGTGTTGTAGATGATCCGGAAGGGGTGGACCTCCATGTCGAGAGCATCGCCGTCGGCGATCGCCCCGCGGAACAGGTGCTCGTATTTCCAGGTGCCGAAGAACCGCTCGATCACACCGTTCGTCTGGGGCGACCGGACCCGGGTGCGGACGTGCCGCAGTAGCGGATCCGACCCCCCGGCGAACGCGGTCTTGAAAACCTCTCCACGGAAGCAAGGACCGTTGTCCGACACCACCGCGATCGGCGCAACCCTGCCAGAAAGTTCGACTCACTAGAAAGTCGAGTATCGAACATACGTTCTATGTTTGAGGTAGGCTGCTGCGGGTGAACATACATTCGACCGCGCTGGCGCCGGATGCTCGAACACCAGGATGGCCGGAACTGGCCGATGTCGACTTGCTGCGCACCCTCGTCGAAACCGAACGCCGCCGGAGGCGACTGGATGCTGCCATGCGCGCGGCCGTCGCCGAAGCCGAGCGTCGTGGCCTCGCCGCAGACACCGGCTATCGGGACACCGTCGAGCTGTTGACCGACCTGTTGCGGATCAGTGCTGACGAAGCGCGCCGGCGAATCGAATACGCGGCTCCGCAGGTCCGCTCGCGTACCAGAAAGATGTGGAGGGTGCTGGCGGCCGCGAGCTGAGGCCGAGCCCGGGTGCTTCGAGCTCTGAAAGATCAACGAGCCGAGCTCATCTCGACCGGACGAACGAGGATCGAATTCGAGCATGGCTGTGATGTTCGAAGTTCATGCATGGATCACGCGGTAACGCAGATGTGTGGCGTCGCGGCCTTCGAGCGAGCGGCCGAGTTCTAGTTCGATGTGGCCTTGTCCGGTCGGTTCGAACAGAATCCGGGCTGCGCGGAAGCCACCGCCAACTACGTCGACGCCGACTACCGATTCGACGCCCTCGAAGGCGCCAGCCACTGGTTACCCGAAGAAGTCCCCGAGCAGATCCTCCCCACGATCCTCGACCATCTGGCCGTCCACAACACACTCCCACCCCGATCTTCGTCCGCAGGATAGCTCGCTTCTACTCGTCACCGCGAGATGGTGAACCTCAGTTGATCATCTGCGAGTCCCTCGCTCGATGTTTTCATTTGCGACAGAGGGAAACTCATTGCCGTGGGCCTCGACTATTCTGCGAACACTCGACGACGCCCGCACGCTGCGATCCCGACTTGACACCGCTACCTCGGCGTCGTCATTGGCGCGGGATTCCTCGAGATGGAAGTCGCCAGCGCGTGCACTGCCCGCCATATCCCGGTGACGGTGGTCGACGTCGACCGACCCTTGGAACGCATCCTCGGCGCATTCCCGGTCCGAGCTAGTCTGCGCGCGCGCCGAACACCACGGTGTCCAAATCATCCAGACCACGGACTTCGTTCCCCCGTTGGTGATCCGATCCGCGGGATAGTCCTACCCGACGGCACCGAACTCACCGCCGACCTCGTAATCACCTGCGCTGGAGAAACACCGAACACCAGCTGGCTGCACGGCACCGGTCTAGCCGACCACCTCGGGATCGGTATCGATAATGCCTGCGCGACGGTTGTCCCCGGTGTCTACGCGGCAGGGGACGTCTCCTACCTCTACTCGCAGGACCGACGTGCTCCGTTCTGGTCGAACGCAATCGCTCGAGGCAAAGCCGCCGCAGCCTCAGTCGTCGGTCTCACACCCATCGGAGCTCCGAACGACGACTACTTCTGGACCGAACTCCTTGGGCTGTCCATCAAAGTCGTCGGCCCACTACCGCTGACCGGCGAACCCACCCACATCCAGGGAAACCTCGCCGACGGATCTGCCTTGCTCACCTGGAACGACGGCGGCGGACGCGCGACCGTGGTCGCCTACGGCATACGCAAACCGGTCACCCGGCTGCGAGCCATGGTCGATTCGCATCGCAACTCTGAACCGAAGCCAATTCCACAAAATGGTTCGGCCGTGCCAGTAACCATCATCGTCGCTATGTATTCAACGGCAGATCAGTACGGCGGTCTCGGTAGCCGTGTTGACTCCGCGTCGCGGAGAACATAATTGCCGCTACCGACAACGTCGTGATGCTGATGGTCGGCCGGGCAAATACCCGCGGCCCCCGGAGAAATGCCGTTGTAGTACAAGCCAGAACATTTGCGGCACCAGCGCCAGTTGGTATCTCCTCCCGGTCCGTCTCGAAAAGTGAAGTCTTCCAGCCGGTAGTTACCAGATCCAAAATAAACATGGCCGGGAATAAGATGCGGTGAAGGACACACCCCGGCACCGCCGTTTCCCAGGAACCAAAGCCCCTGGCAGTTCTCACACCAACGCCAGTCGGATTGGCCCTGTCCGCCGTCAGGGTCTTCCTTCAGGATGAAGTCGCCGGTCCCATCGTCGTGGTGGCCGCCGTCCAAGATATCGCCGGCCGGGCAACCGCCGCGGGTGCCGTTACCCGAGAACCACAGACCACTGCAACGCGCACACCTCTTCCACAGGCGCTGTGTGGCCGAAGCTGGCGCGGCGTTCTCTATCATCAAAGGCCCAGCTATAGCGGCCATTCCGACGCCTACTGCGATCCGCAGCATTTTGCGCCGCGTTGTGAATGTCGCATCGCTGGTCGTCATCAGATCCACGTTCCTCCCAGACAGCGGATTCTCCGGAGTCGTTTCTCCGATCCACGATGCTAGCGCCAAATCGGCGCAATCACAGCGCTTTTGGGGCTCCTTCACCTGTCAGGGCCATTGACGACAACAGCCGGAAGCTGGACCATAAGACGGACCCGTCCGGCAGCGGTATCGCCTCGGCACTACCAGTCAGGGCACGGACAGCCGGTAGCGCCCGCTGTAGCTGGGTCAGCATCGCCGGGTCAGGCTCGACCGCGATTACGTTGGCGTCCAGCGAGACTAGCGTGCCGGTCAGCTTGCCGGTTCCCCGAGATCGAGGACTCGCGGGCCAAGTGCGGGCTCCACCGCCCGCCGCGTCGCGGATAGGGGCGCATGGAACATGATGCGCGGCAACGTCATGCCTCGTCGTTTGGCACAGCGGCGGTCGCCTATGCCGAGCACCGCCCGGACTACGCGCCTGCTGCGGTGCGCTCAGGGCAGCAGAGCGCACAGAACGTCGCGCAGTCCTGCGTTCGATGACAAGCACAGCATATTTTCGGCGCAGGTGGATTCGTAACGGATCGTGCAAGGGTTCGCCTCTTTTAGGCAAGGCTATTCGCTAACGAACTGATTTAATGTTGGCGCCTTTGAGCATCTGCCCTGAAGCCCGCTACACCGAGGAGGTACGACGAATGGAATCCTCGCCGAGATGCTGATTCACATCAATGGTCTTCCCTACCCTGCTCAACCTCGTGTTCTCCATTGTCTTGCGTGCGGCACTCTAATCCGACAGCGTGCGCCGCGAGTACAAAGCCGCTACCTCCCGAATGATCACACAATGGATCGAGCCTCAACTGATCCATGCAATGATCCGCGCCCTCAGATGGCGGATGCGTTACTCGAGAAAGGTTAGGTTGCCAAATTGGACAATCCGTTCGGCCCCGTGGGCACCGCGCGCTACGTTCTGTTGACGAGTTTCAAGAAAGATGGGTCGCCGATCTCAACCCCCGTGTGGGCGGCGCTCGATAACGGCAAGCTCTATGTCTCGTCCGAGCCCAATGCCGGAAAGGTCAAGCGCATTCGACGCAATTCCGACGTCACTCTGCAACCATGCAATGTCCGCGGCAAGACGCACGGCGAGATCGTGAAAGGTACCGCCGTTCTGCTCGACGAGGCCGCCAGCGTCAACGCCCGCAATGTGGTCAGGCGCCGCTACGGGATACAGGGCTGGATCGCCTACCTCGCCAGCCGGTTGCAGCGCGGCAAGTACGGCAACATAGGCATCGAAATCACCACAGCCTGACCGCTGAATCGGTGCCGGGCCGACGACCCGAGGCGTTCCGCGACAGACGCAGTCATCGCCGAGGCCCCGGTACCCGGTCCGATGCCGCCATCTCGACCAGCAGAGTCGCGGGCCCCGTATGGCGGTCGCATGTTATTGCCGAGCGGATTACCTGCAGGTCAATCGCTTTCGGATCGGGTGCGGGATGCGAATCCCATTGCGTCCTGGCTGGGTGGTGCGCCGAAGAGGCGGCGGTATTCCCGGCTGAACTGGGAGGGGCTGTCGTAGCCCACGAGATATCCGATGTTGGTGACGTCTTTGGGATTTGCCGCCAGCAGGAGTCGGGCTTCGTGAAGTCGGATTTTCTTCTGGTACTGGACGGGGGTCGTTCGGGTGACGGTCCGGAAGTTGCGGTAGAAGGCCGAAGGGCTCATCCCGATGAGTTCGGCGAGGTCTTCCACCAGGAACGGCTCTCGGTAGTGTTGCCG
Source organism: Nocardia sp. CA-119907 (assembly GCF_050955995.1). NCBI lineage: Bacteria > Bacillati > Actinomycetota > Actinomycetes > Mycobacteriales > Nocardiaceae > Nocardia > Nocardia sp. CA-119907. The sequence goes on along the minus strand of NZ_CP192091.1, from coordinate 2,974,205 downwards.
GATCCAGTGCACGGCTTTGGCGATCGGGGAGAGCCTGGGATCGGCGAGTCCGATCTGGCGGACCGTTGCGCCGTGCTCGCTGGTGATCAGTCGCCACAGGATCTCCCGTTTCACCAGCGGTGCGAGGACGTCCCTGTCGCGTGGCTGGTCGAGCAGGCGTACCAGCCGCACGGTGGCGTCGAGCAGTTCGTCCGAGGCGGTGCTGAACGCGATTGCCGGTGGCGCGGTGTCGTCGGTATCCGGAATGGTGCCGGGGCCAGCCTGCAACACCAGCTCGGCGACCTCCGAGGCTTGCAGTAGCAGGCACAGGCCGAGCACTGGCCGTTCCGGGGTGGCGTCGGTGAATCGGCATTTGAGGGGCATGGCGATGGACGTCACCAGGTATTGCCCGGCCCGGTAGTCGTAGACCTGCTCGCCGTAGGCGAGACGTTTGGCGCCCTGGGCGATCAGCGTCATTCGGGTTCTGGCCATCGACGGCGGTGCCGGCAAGTCCGACTCCTCCCGGCCGACCAGCAGGTCCTCAATGGCCGTCGCTCCATCGTCTCGAGCATGGCGGGCCAACAGTATGCAGAGCTCGTCGAGCAGCATGGGCCGGAGTTTAGTGCGCCAGGTGTGCGCGGACGATGACGAATTCCACCGCGGCGAATGAGAGGAATTCTGACGGACGGATGGGAAGGTCTTTCAGGGCGATGGAGAGCACCCGCCCGGCGAACCCGAGGAAGATCGGCACCGCCAACAGGTAGATCAGTGGACCGTGATCGTGATCGCGGACAGTGACCCCTGCCCATACGAACATGGGAGCCCAGCCGATGTAGACGCCTGCCATGAAGCGGTGGATGTGGTCCGCGATCCCATCACCCCCGCGGGCTCTCTGCACCAACCGCAGACCGGCGCCGGCAACGATTACAGCTGCGGTCAGCAGCAGACACACCATGACGGTGATGTTGGAGGCGGTGAAGGAAGCGTGGCCGTCTGCCAGCGTCAGTCCTAGTGTGTCCATAGTGGATTCGTCCTTCCGGTCGTAGGTCGGCCGCTCGCCGTCGCGCGGTTGTTCAGGCTTGCTCGGTGGGGCGGACGAGCAGTTCAGCGACGGCGACGTGCCGGGGGCGGGTGACGATGTAGCCGACGGTGTCGGCGATGTCCTCGCCCTGCAGGCGTTCGATGCCGCCGATGCCGGCGGCGATCTGCTCCTGGACCGCAGGCGCATTGTGCGAACGCAGTTCGGTGTCGACACTGCCCGGCTCGATCACCGATACACGCACGTGCTGACGCGTCAGTTCCTGACGCAACGCCTCAGTGAAGGCACCGACACCGAACTTGGTGGCGCTGTACACCGCTGACATACCGAAGGCCATCCGGCCAGCGAGCGAGCCGATGTTGACGATGTCGGCAACCTGACGTGGGCCATCAGCGGCCGCTTTGACCAGGTGAGGGACAGCAGCGTGGGTGCAGTACATCAGGCCCATCAAGTTGATATCGACCATGCGTCGCCAGTCGCTCAGGTCCGCGCCCGGGGCGGGCCCGAGCAGCATCAAACCGGCATTGTTGACCAAAATGTCAAGGCGGCCAAGACTTTCGACCGTCCGGTCGACCGCGTCGGCAGCGGCCTCGGCGTCGGCGATGTCGGCGGGCACGACAACGGCCCGCCCACCCACATCCGAGATCTCCGACGCCAGCTCGGTGAGACGGTCCTCGCGGCGGCCGACCACCGCCACGGACGCACCCTGGCGGGCAAGCTCCAACGCCGTGGCGCGGCCGATTCCGCTGGAGGCCCCGGTAACCAGGGCGACGGTTCCGTCGAGACGACGAGTCATACTTCCTTACCTTTCGAAGCGTGTCGACATTTCTGGGTGCCCCACATCCCGGCCAAAGTGCACAGGCTCGACCCTGCCAATTCGCCACTTTCCCGTTCCAACTCGGATGTCGGTACGAAGTAACGGTCATCACTGATCTTTGGATGCGTTCCTGTGCAGTGACGAACGAGACGACCTATTCAAGCACCGTGACCTGCGGAAACGTTAGAACGATGCTGGCCGGGACTTGCCTGATCCTCGCGTAGGACCCCAGATCCGACACCCAGGTCCTCCCCGATCTCGCTGCCCCGAACCCAAATCGGGATGGGTCCGCAAGATCCACTTCGACTGCATGCCGCCGGGGGCAATTGGTCGGGAGCCGGTTCATTGGCCTGGCTGGCTGTGTGGCTGGTAGCAGTCGTAGTTGCGCTGCTTGATGATTACGACGTCTTGGATAGTGAGAAAGGTGGCGATGTCGGCTTGCAATTGGTCACCTACCTCTTATGGAGTACGCGCGCGTGAATGTGCCGCCTTGTCGGCCACGCGCCTCATGAAGGTGTCCAAGTCGACAACAGCTCGACAGTGAGTTCCTGCTCCGATCAGACCTGATTCATCATGGCAGGACACATCGAAGCGCAGGTTTCGACCGTCGAACTCGGTCAGTGTGACGGTCGCGGTGACGGTCATTGCTTGTGGTGTTGCGGCGACGTGACTGACATCGACGTGAGTGCCGACTGTCCGCTGACCATCGGACAGGTACGGCCGCAACGCGGTGACGCAGGTCTGCTCGATGAATCCGATCATCATCGCGGTCGCGAACACAGGCGGCATGTCCGCAAAGCCCCGCCACTCCGGCGCCACATAGGGGACGGTGTGGCGTTCGTCGACGATCATGGTCTCGCGGTGTGTCAAACCTGACCGTATAGAGGGTGTTCGTTGCGGCGTTGTCAAATGAACCCCAATCGCATGTTGACAGGCCATCTGACCTGACGTGTTGTCGTGGGGTCGCCCCACAGGTCGGCTAAGTCCGCCACAAACGATTGCAGGACTTCGGATTTGTCGGCTTCCTCGGCCCGGCGGACCGCCGACCAAGTCGACAGGTAGCCGAGAAGCTCGTTCAGGTCCCAGTCCTTCGTGATCTGCATAGGCGGCGCCGGATACTCGTCGAATGGGAAGTCGATGTCGGCATAGCCGCTGTCGACGAGCTTGCGTTCCGGTGGCCAGAACGGACCGATCTCGCTGCGGTAGAAGCGTTCGAACCGTTCGTCGAGGTCGCGTTCGAGTTGCATCACCCCGTAGCTGATCAACGCGATCACCGCGTTGTCGACCGCGATTCGGCGAACTTCGGAGTAGAACGCCGGTCGGTCGAACCAGTGCGCTGCCTGGGCCGCCGTGACGAGGGACGCACTGCGATCCGGGACCGGCAGGTCCTCTGCAGGCGCCCGGATGTAACGGATCCGTTCCCGCGGCCGCGCGTTCTCGATCTGGTCGCCGCTGGGATCGACCCCGATCGTGGCATCGAAATACGGAGCTAGTTGCGAGGTCAGTTGCCCACTGCCGCACCCGACGTCGACTGCGAGATCCGCGGAAGGAGCCAGTGACGCGAGGAACATCGCGAGTCGAGCCGGATACTCAGGACGAGAACGTGCGTATGCCCGGCCTCCGCGATCGAACCAGTTCTTCACCGACGTCGCGCCCGCTGACAGCGGTGTGCCCTGCCCGTCTCGCCACTGCCGCGCCTCCTGGAGCCTCGCCGCGAAGCCCTTGCTCTCCAGCGCGGTCGCCGCGTCGCCGAGGACTCGCCGGAGCGGGTACCCGATTTCCTTTTCTAGACCGACGATCGCCGCGAAGGTCACCTCCCAGTGCGGCCTGAGCAATTCGACCAGCTCACGGCCCCTGACGGTCAGGCGTATGCCGCTTTTGCGGCCGTCGGGGAGCTGCTCCCGCACGACCAGACCGTCGGCAACCATCAGCCCAACCGTCTGACTGATGCCCCCCTGCGTGACGTGTGTGAGGGCCGTGATGTCCGTGACGGTCGTCGCGCCGAGGCCCATGGCCCGCAAGACCGGCGTATACCTCGGTCGATACGACATCCCCAGGGAGTCGTACACCTCTCCAGCTCCCCGATCGATCAGCTCGCCGACGTAGCGGAGGAGTTCACCAAGCCCCGGTGCCGGCCGTACCATCATCACACCATAATACATTAGTGCTAATGGACTGTATCGAGGTTCTTCCTGACCGCGGTTCGCCATCTTGGGCTGGACGATGCTCGATGGTTGGCCGGTAGAGGTCATGCAGTTGCCGACTGACCTCGGCGACGGCACCGCCGTGCGCGCGGATCTCGTTCTGCCGCAGATTCGCGAGTACGTGCAGCCGACCGCCGACCGCAATTGCACGAGTAATTGACCGGTCAGTGATTCCCGGCGACCCGCACCGAAATGCCTTGGCGCTCATGGCCATCGGTCAACACCCGGGGTGCGGCGCTGGCGGTGCTGTCCCGACGCAGCCGCGAGAATGTTCAGTGAGGCCGGGTTGCGGTGGTGGTGTTGCTGAAGCGGCAATTCGACTGTCGCCTCCCCCATTTCGGGGAGTCGGCGGCGGCTGGGTGGCACCGGCAACGTCCTGACCGCAGCCATGCTCAACGGCGACGCCTGACGCCGACCACGCGTGGGCCCTCGCTCGCGTCGAGGACGGAGCCGCCTGCCCGCGGCTGGGCGAAGAAGCAGAGTCCCACCCGGCCGAGAATCAGCTGGGCCCCATACGCTTTCAGCGACCTGGCGATCGCATGGTGTTACGGCCTGTAGCGGCCCGCGCAGGTCCTAGGTCTTCGACGCTCCGTTGAGGAGCCAAGTGAAGGCGTCGACGAGGGACGTCTTGTTGGTGGAGTCGGGGTCGACCAGGCGCTGGAGACCGTAGCCGTACGCGAGGGCCTGGAGGGCGGCGGCCAGATGGGGCGGGGCCTCGGGAGCAAGGCCGGCCAGATCGGCTCGGACGCGAGTGAACTCCTCGGCGGCGTGGAGGCGGGCGGAAGGGTTGTCGCGGGCAGCGTTGAGGCAGAACTCCAGCAGAAGCAGGACCGAGTCGCGGTGGTCTTCGACGAAGTCGGCCCACTGGGCACTAGCGGCGGCGACAGCGTCCTCAGGCGAGGCTGTCACACGGCGGACGCGGCGCTCGCTCTGACGGCGCATCTCCCCGGCCATCAGCGTGTGGAACAGGTCTACCTTTCCGTCGAAGTTCGAGTAGATCGCGCCGGTCGACAGCCCGGCTTCGGCGGCGATCTCCGGCACCGAAGCCCCTTCGTAACCACGGCGAGCAAAAACGCGGGCGGCGGCGTCCAGCAGCTTGGCACGGGTCTGCTCCTGACGCTGCCGCCGGGTGGTCGGTGCGGGCAAAACATCCTCCTGGGGTCTTGCGGACAGCATACCAAACTTGAATAATGACCATTCGGCGAACGATCATTATCTGAAAGGGTATTCTCCATGCGAGTTCCCCCCACCGTCGAGGCCGACTGGGACGAGCGCACCCGAACGACGCTCGACCGGCTCGGTCGGCAGAACATCTTCACGACCGTGGCCCACCATCCCGACCTGCTGCACCGCTGGCTGGTGTTCGGCCGACACGTCCTGGCCAGCTCGACGCTGCCGGCACGCGAGCGCGAGTTGGTCATCCTGCGCACCGGGTGGCGGTGTGACTCGGAGTACGAGTTCGCCCAGCATCGCAAGCTGGGCGAGGAGGCGGGATTGACCCGTCCGGAGATCGACAAGGTGGCCTCGGACGCCACCAACTGGCCCGAGCGCGACCTTGTCCTGTTGCGCGCCACCGACCAACTCGTCGCCACCCACACCATGGACGACTCCCTGTGGGCGGCTCTGAGCCGGGACTGGACGCTGCAGCAGGTACTGGACATCGTCTTCGCCGTCGGCCAGTACACGCTCGTTTCCACTGCGCTGAACACCTTCCAGGTCGCCCTGGACGAAGGGTTGGAGGGATTCCCGTCATGACAGGACGTCTGCACGACAAGGCCGCCGTCGTCTGTGGCGCCGGCCAGACCCCCGGCACGACCATTGGCAACGGCCGGGCCACCGCCCTGCTGTTCGCGCGCGAAGGCGCCGAGGTGCTGGCCGTCGACCGGGACGAGAAATCGCTGCTCGAGACCTGCGCGCTGATCTCCGAGTCGGGTGGCACCGCCCGTCCGCTGGTCGCCGACATCACCGACCCGTCCGACTGCGCCGCCATCGCCCGCACCGCGCTGGACGCCTTCGGCCGTATCGACGTCCTGCATAACAACATCGGCATCGGCGCCGGCGACGGCGGCGCGCTCGAGGTCACCGAGGACGCCTGGGACCGCATCCATGCGGTAAACCTGCGCGCCCCGTGGACGGTCTGCCGCCAGATCATCCCGCACATGCGCGAACGCCGGACGGGCGTCATCATCAACGTCTCGTCCATCGCCGCGGTCTGCTCGACCCCGCTGGTCGCCTACAAGGTCTCCAAAGCCGGCCTCAACGCCCTGACCCATGCCCTGGCCATGGAGAACGCCTCCTACGGCATCCGCGCCAACACCATCATGCCCGGCCTCATCGATACCCCGATGGCGATCGAGGGTAGGGCCTTGGCGTTGGGCATGAACCAGGACGAACTGCGCGCGGCCCGCGACCGGATGGTCCCGCTGAACCAACGCCAGGGCACCGCATGGGATGTGGCCCATGCCGCCCTCTTCCTGGCCTCCGACGAGGCCGCCTTCATCACCGGTGCCCTGCTGCCGGTGGATGGCGGCCAAAGCGCCCGAATCGCCTGACACCCCATCGCTGGAACCCGCGTTTCGCAGAATCCGACTCGGCTAGACCGATGACCAGCAGTTTTCGGTGTTGCGGGAGGTTGGCGTACTGGTCGATTCCGGCCGACACCACCGCACAGAACACCTCTCGGAGGTTTCGGCGACGACGATCCGGCACCAGTTCGGACCATCCTCGCGGTCTGCGGCATCCATTATCATCCGCAACAACGCCTGCGCGGCTGCGGGATTCAGCTCGGGTGCCTCGGCGGGCGCCGCAACCTCGACCTCGGTGACGATGGACGAGCTGGTATCGGCGACCGGCTTCGAGCCGGTCGCCGATACCGTTGTCTGTCGGGGATGACGTCGATTCGGCCGCCTCCCCGCCTCTGCTATGTCCTGTACCGGAAGAGGATCCGGCCGCGGGTGAGGTCGTAGGGGCTGAGTTCCACGAGCACCCGGTCATAGGGCATGATCTTGATGTAGTTCTTCCGTATCTTTCCGCTGATGTGTGCGAGCACCTTGTGCCCGTTCGGGAGTTCCACCGTGAAGGTGGCGTTGCGCAGGCACTCGACGACGGTGCCCGCTATTTCGATACCCCTGCCGTTCTTCGCCGTTTTCGTCATCGCAGCACCAACTCCAGGTTGCTGCTCGCACGTCGGGCACCGATGCCCTCGAACAGCGCCAGAGCCGCTGCGTTGGATTCGTTCACTTCGGTTGATGCCGTTGCGATCCCGGCGCGGTGCAGTGCGCCCAGCGCGTGGGCCAGCAGCGCCCGGGCGATGCCGCGGCGGTGCTGATCGGCCCGGACTGCGATCAGCCCGATCCGTGGCTGCCGGGTCACCTGCACCACTCGGACCAGTCCCACGTATCGATCGGACTGTGCTGCCACCGCATACTTCGACGGATCCAGCAGGGTGTTCCCGTCCGTGCGGGGCAACACCTCGGCCGGCATCTCCTGCCATCCCACGGTTGCCTCGACCTCGTCGCGAATCGCGCTGTCCAATGCGCGCAGCGGGCCTTCCTTCGCTTCACCGGCAGCCACGATCGTGACACCCGGCGGCGGAAGCGCCGCGTCGAGTCCCGTGACCTGCGGGTCGGCGGACACGAGGTATTCCCACTCACGGCGCCGGGTCGTGAAACCGGCGCGCTCCCAACTGCACGTCAGGTCCAGGTCGGCCTCGTCGACCACCGTGTACAACGGCGTCGGCAGCTCCGCCAGCATCGCGGCCGCGAGTTGGTCGAAGACCGCGTCGTGCCACGAGTCGACGCTGAGAAAGACCCGACCGTCGGGCCGCCGGGAAACGTCGCCACGGCCGACCACCCGGTCGGCCTCCACCGCGTGCCACTGCGTCTGCGTGACCCGCGTGATCACTACGGTGGGCTCACCCGCACCTGAAGTGAAATGTACAGAATTCATAGGTTGTCGCCTTTCGGGATAGCCCTGTCTCTCAGGCGCTCCCGGCGACACCTACATCGTTCGCCCAACCGTGATGACGAGGGGGAGCACCCACATCGATACAGCATTCATGGGTCTCACCTCCTCGCGTGATGTCACGGTCTCCCGGACGCTATCAGCCCGCATATCGGCCTGCCCAATCATTTTTCCGCCGACCAACTGAGAGCGCCGATGCACTCATCTGCAGCGAAGCGCGCGGGCCCAACGTCTTGCCAACGAAGGTTGGTGAGACACATTGGGGCGCTGCGGAATCCCGAATCGGCTACCCCGGCTCTTCTTCCGGTGTGGCTCGCGATGGCTTGCGTCCCATCGGGTTACCGTGCGGGCGTGGCTGGAAAGGGGTTGTTCGGCAGCGCCTAGCGTGGCGGATCGACGGCACGTGTGCTCTGCTCGTGATCCATCTGTTGTACCGGGGAATCAGGCGCGACCGGTCAGTCGAATGTCGAGCTGCCCTTGGGATCTGTGCCACCTTCGTGCTCTGAATCGCCGACCGGCAACGCAACCTTCGGCGGCTCGCAGCCTGCTCGGATGCTGACGGATCGGTAACGTTGTGGCGTGGAACTGAGGCAGTTGCGGTATTTCCTCGCGGTTGCCGAGGAGTGCAATCTGACCCGCGCCGCCGACGTGCTCGGAATCCGGCCGACATCGCTGAGTCAGCAGATCATCGCGCTCGAGCGCGAACTCGGTGCGGCGCTGTTCGTACGCACTTCCTCGGGGATGACACCGACAGCGGCCGGTGCACGGTTGGTGGCGCATGCACGGGCCACAATGGAGTCGGCGCGACGTGCACGGGAGTCGGTTCGGAAAGAACGTGTCCTGCGCCTCGCCGTGACACCCGGAGCGCCACCGTGGCTGGCGCCGGCGTTGCGACGGGCCGCCGCAGATCCTGCCCCCGAGATCACCGATCTGCAGACCGCCGAGCAGTTGCCACGGCTCCGGGGCGGTGCGCTCGATGCCGGAGTACTGCTGTTGCCCGCGGATGTGGCGGGCCTGCACCATGTCACGATCGAACACGCCGAACTCGGGGTGGTGGTCGCGTCCGGCCATCGACTGGCCGGACGGGATGCGGTGCGGTGGGCCGACCTCGAGGGCAGCGCACTGCTGTGGTTCGCGCGTTCGTCGGCTCCGGGCTACCACGATGCGGCCCGCGACTCGTGGGTTCGGTCGGGGTGGCGTCCGGTGGATGTTCGGGAGGGTCCGCCACGACGGGTGCTGTTCGCCGCCGAGCTCCGATACGGCGGGGATATCGTTGCGCTCCGGCCGGTGTGGGATGTGTGGCCGGGCGACGGATTGGTCTGGGTGCCGTTCGCCGCTGACGCACTCCGAATCCGCTATGCCCTGGTGTGGAATCCGGCCGATTCATTCGCCGCGCGATACCGCGAAATCGCCGCTGACCTGGTGGCTGCGGATCCACCGCACACCCATCCGGTATTGCCTCGTGGACAGCGGGGCCCACGATCGGCTGTGCTCGAAACCGATCGGGCCGCACCGCGATAGGAACTTCGGTGCGGCGCAACCTGTACCCAGGAAGGCAAACAGATGGCGCTCACCGCGTGGGGATTCATCTACACCTCATTAACTTTCGTGCTGGTGTAGCCGGATCTCAGGGCGGTCAGATCCGCCCACCCCGCCACCGCTACGCCGGTCACGAGGTCTCCGGTTTTCTTGGTCGTTGAACCACCCCACCGGAGACCTCACCCATATACCAGCGCAGACAACAGCCTTCAGAAACAACCAAGGGGGCACCGCACAGCGGTGCCTCCTCGCCTCACTTCGACACAAACTAGTTGCCGGTCTTCAACATTCGTCGAGCGGCGCCGATCCTGACCTGTTCCACATCGCGGGCTGGCCGTGATCTTCGGCGAGGACAGCTATGGCCAGGCCGGCTGTCGCTGCCGCGATCGAGAGAATCACGTCCAGTCAAAGCTTCCGCTGGTCCGTCCTGAGCGCGCTAACGATGTCGATCACCCCGACCACTACGAGGACGGCGCCGAGCGGTCCACCTCGGAACCAGACGAATTCGGTGTCCCGCGCGAAAAGCCACAATGCTGCTCCGGCGACGACGAGCAATACCCCGAAGCCGGCCGCAAGTCGTATCTGCATGCTGCAATCCTGCCGTCACGTCGGGTGCGGTTCATCGGCCGTAAGGCGGTGCGTACGTCATCATTTCGTAGGACGAGCCCGGTGACCCGTTGTACTGTCATGGAGATCGTGCTCGGTTTCCACCGCTGCGCGGCGGCCGATGGACACGGCGGTACCTGGGCCCCGCGATCAGCACTCTGAACCGTCGCTAGTGGCCTGACCTGCACACCGCGATGCCTTACAGGACCGTCAGTTCGATGTGGGCCCAGGCGTTGTTGCCGTATCCGCGGGGATTCCAGATGGATGCTGGGGATCGGGGTTGTGTGGCTCCGGTGTCGTCCCAGGCGCGCGCGGTGATGTTCAGTGGCCCGGGTCGCATGTCGACGGTCAGTGACCACGGCCGCCACGCCCACCGGCTGAGTGCGGGGTGCAGGTCGGCCAGCCGCCAGCTGCGGCCGTCGTCGACGGAGACCTCGACCCGTCTGATGCCGTGGCCGTCGCCGGCGATTGCCCATCCATGAACGGTACGGGAGCCACGCGGAATCTGATCGCCGTCGGTGGGCACGAGGATGTCGCAGTTGAGCGCCAGCGACGATAGCGAGATGCCCTGGCCCGGCGCGACCGCCTCTGGGTCGGCCTCGCGCGGAAGAATACGGTAGTCGAGGGCCTGAAAATAGTTCTGTGATGGGGCGGGTTGCACGGTGACGGCGGTGACCCATTTGACGCTGCGAGCCCCGATGTAGCCGGGCACCACCACGCGCACCGGGCCACCGTGAACGCGCGGAAGTGGCTGGGAATTCATCTGCCAGGCCAACAGCACCTCCTCGCGCAGCGCCTTGGACAGCGGGATGGAGCTGCCGTAGGACTGGACCGGCCGAGCCTCTTGGGCCACGTCGGGCGCAGCGAATGCGACGTGCAGTCGGTCATCGTGGTGCACCCCGGCGGCCTGTAGGACATCGGCCAGCCTGGGCCCGGCCCACTCGGCGGTCGAGATCGCGCCGTGCTCCCAAGGCTGCTTGTCGGGGATCGGGCGCACCGCCAGCAGTTCAGCGCGCCGGTTGCCGGCACACGCCAGCGTCGCTATCACGCTGTGTTGCTCAAAACCGGTCGTCAGCTGGTCGTAGGTCACGGTGAGCGGATTGTCCACCCGGCCGTCGACGCCCAACCGCCACTGCTCGGCGGGGATGTCGGGGAACGGACCGTGATTGCGCGCATAGAACGCGTCCACCGCGGTGATTTCGCTGCTCGCCAGCACCGATGGCGGCGGCTCGGCGTTGAACGGCAGCCGTCCCCGCACAATCATGTCCTCGCGCTTACCCCACATCTCATCGCCCCGGTAAGGAGTCGTCGCGGACTGCGACTTCAATCCTATCGCCGGTTGAAGGCGATCTGCTCGTAGCCGACTCCGAGGCGGCGCAGTTGTGCGTCGGCGTAGGAGAAGCCGCTGGCGAGCGGCGGGTCAGCGGCACCCTCCGCGTAGGCACCGACGCTGTCTCGGCAAAGAATCTCCTCTACGAGGCGGGTTCGCAGCCGATCGGCAGCAGCTCTATAGCACGACCTGGGGAGAGACGACCAGGGCGGCATCGGCTCCTGAGTGGGTCGCATGGCGCGACAACTCGCCTGGTAACGCCGGATCGCCATCAAACCAGCGGGCCACCGAGCGCGTCGTCGGCTCGAGGCCGCGCGGCGCCGGGATCGAAGGTCCGCCACGAAATCGGGTCCGCCGCACGCCGATACGCGGCACCGTCGAAGAAATCAACCGAATTTGATCATTGAATTCACAGGAGAAATGAAGATCAAATTGTGTCACCTCGGCATAATTCATTGTTTGCCCACTGTTAACCGTGATTATTCGCACAAGTAGATCAGTGGATTTGCAGATCACTTCTTCATAACATTTGTAGTGCGCGCCGTGATGGCGTCGTTATCCATCTGTGAAAGGAAACTCCGTACATGGTCTCTCGCAAGGTCTTTGCCGCCGCCGCCACCGTCTCCGCCGCCGCCCTGTTCTTCGGCCCGGCCGCGATGGCATCCGCTGCTACCCCCGCCGCCACCCCCGCCGCCAAGTCCGCCGCCACCGGCTCCGCGGGCCTGGGCTCGGGTTCGGCCGACGGCGGCTCGTCCTCGGGTTCGGCCGGATCGTCCTCCGGCTCCGCCATGCTCGACTCCGGCAGCTCGGCCCTCGACGGCGGCACCTCCGCCATCCTCAACATCATCAATTCGATCACCGGCATCAGGGACCTGAACCAGCCCAAGCCCGCCTCCTGATTCGGTCTCGGTAGATCACCACTTCGTCCGTATCGCCCCGCGGGGCCGGATTTCTTTTGTGCCGCTACTCTACGCATCGGCGACTACGGGCTATTGCAGTAAATTTGCCATGATCAAATTGATCATTCGCCGTGTCGAGTAGCCACGGCGGGTGAACTATGACGATTCCGTTTGCCTGCCAACGAGATAGTTCTCCGCGCTGTGCATCCGGAGCTTCCTTGAACAGCGGGTTTCGTGCCGTCCGAAGAACTCGCCGGACGGCACGAAATTTCCGTGGAACTCGAAACGCAGACACGCTGCCTGGCACGGCCGATCCGGTGAGACGAGTTCGACACGTCGGGCCGTGCTCACTGCCAGGCGTGGCGAAGTCGGGGCTGCGCGAGGACACTGAAGGCGTAGCGCCGAATTCGTCTCGAGGAGCAATGTGATGGCACCTGACAGGCCTTTCGGGATCGATCCGGAAGAATTCGAACGTGCGTTACGGGAGGTGGGGATCGAATTCCGCGACCTCCTCGGAAAGGCCAGCGAGTACATCGATCGCACCAGCGCGAGCACGCTGGCGTCGCTGCTCGGCCAGTTTGTTCAGCCGGAGCGTACGCGGCCGCCGAAGCCGGAGGGCGAGACCACCGGCGAGACCGGCAGTGGGGTGTGGGTCATCTACAGCATCGACGACGTCGGCGAGGCCCGGGTCGAACAGGTTTTTCCGAGCGAGCTCGAGGCCTTGCGTGCGCATCGCGACAATACCGACGAACGCCGTCGCGTGCGGTTCCTGCCCTACGGCGTTCCCACAACTGCGCTGGGCACGCCCTGACACAAGCTGGGGCACTCCCCCAGCGCAGCAGCTCGCGGCGTAGGTTGCCATCGTCGCGGTGTGCGCCTGCCAGCATCGAACGGCGAGTCCACATGTGGCAAGGACTGGCAATTCGGACGAACCGGCAGTCACTGTGATCTTGTGGCGCTAGCCTCCCTTGGAGGCGTGCTGATCAATAAGTGCCCCAGAACGTCCAGGCGCTCGACCGGCGCGCCCCTGCGACCCGCTGACTCACATAACGGCACCAACGGGATGCTCGTCGCGGCAATCGTCTGCCCGAACCGTCCCGGAAGGGTTGGGATGCGGTGGAGACTGTGCGTGACGACGGCGCTTCGCGCGCGGCCGACGGCGCAATGCCCCGCTTGTCGCGGCGCGGATTGGGGACGGCGGCAGGCGCATTGGCCGCCACGCTCGGATTCGGAGGACGGATCGCCGCTGCACCCGTCGCCGCACCATCGGGCGAACCCAGCGGCCCCACGGGGTCGATTCAGTTTCCCGACGGCTTCCTCTGGGGAACCTCCTCGTCGGCCGAATCGGTCGAGGGAGCGATCACTGCGGACGGGCGCGGACCATCGATCTGGGACACCTTCAGCCACACTCCCGGTAAGACCCTCAACGGCGACACCGGCGACGTCGCCTGCGACGAATATGGCAGGTACGAGCAGCATTTCGATCTCATGGCCGCCCTGGGCTTTCGGGCCTATCGTTTCTCGATCTCCTGGTCACGCATCATGCCGACCGGCACCGGGCCCATCAACCCGGCTGGGCTCGATCACTACCAGCGCGTTGTCGATGCCCTGCTGGTGCGCGGTATATCGCCGTTCATCACGATCTATCACTGGGATCTGCCGCAGGCGCTGCAGGACTCCGGCGGCTGGACGGTGCGCGACACCGCCGAGCGCTACGCCGATTTCGCGGCGGCGGTCTATGAGGCGCTCGGCGACCGGGTGCCGCATTTCGTCTGCCTCAACGAGCCGAACTCGCAGGCGCTGCTCGGCTATGGGACGGGGCAGATCGCGCCGGGAATCGCCGACCGTGGCGCGATCTTTCCGGCGGCTCACCACCAGTTGCTCGGCCAGGGACTGGCGGTGCGGGCCATGCGTGCCGTCAACCACCCGAATGCCTCCATCGGGACCACGATCAATATCATCGATGTCATTCCGGCGAGCGGCAGTTCTGCTGACACCGCGGCCGCGAAGCTCTTCGACGGCATGTGGAACCGAACCTATCTCGCACCGATCTTCCAGGGTGCCTACCCTGCCGATTTTTTGGACTACTACGGCAAACTCGGCGACACCGCGAAGGTGATCGAGGCAAACGACCTCGCGACGATCAACAGTCCACTGGATTTCCTCGGCGTCAACTACTACACGACCAATGTCGTGGCCGCCGACCCCGAGCCACCCGGCTACCGACTCGTTCCCCCGGTCTGGTCGAGCGGACCCGACATCACCGCGATGGGATGGAAGGTCGCTCCGCAGGGAATGACCTCGGTGCTGCGCCGGGTCCGCGACGAGTACACCAGGATCCCGCTCTACATCACCGAGACCGGCGCCGCCTACCACGACTATGTCGAGCCCTCCGGTGAGATCCGCGACGGCGACCGAATCGCGTTTCTCGACGCGTACCTGCGCGCCGCCCACGACGCGATCGCCGATGGCGTGGACCTACGCGGGCTGATCGTCTGGTGCTTCCAGGACAACTTCGCCTCGACCAACGGCTACTCGATCAAGTTCGGCCTGGCCTGGACCGACTTCGTCAGTCAACAGGTGACACCGAAGCAGAGCGCTGCCTGGTTCCGCGACGTGATCGCACGCAATGGCCTGACACCGCCTTCCTGAGCGGCCGCGCAATCCCCAGTTCCGAGCCGATGCTGTTGCTCATGTCCGCGCAGGCAGAGAAGCGTGTTGAAGCGCGCTGTCGCGTGAAACTCCGGGAACCCTGATCGCGGAGTACCCGCTACCCGAAGGTACGCGCGGGATATCCGATGCCGATGGCGCAGTGATCGAGTACTGGATGCGTGGCTCGCGCGGGCCGGCACAGCCAGCATATTGGCCGGACTCCGCGCCGCCCGACCGGAGGTGAACGTCGACCGATACCTGACCTCCGAGGGCCGGGCCGTGCTCGACAGCGTCGGCGCGATGTGCACGCCCCAGATCCCGCGTCCGCGGCCTCAGCATCGGCGAGGTGCTGGCCGAGCCCCTGTCCGTCGAGCCCGTGCCTGCCGTCGCAGACGCTTACCCGACCGTTCCCACCGACGGCTACAGCGCCCCGATCCTGTTGTGTATCAACGTCACCGACACCACCGTGCCCTCTCCACTGCACGGCGTCCTCGTCGCCCAGCTCGCCGCCGCTGGCGTCGACTTCCATACCGTCTGGGGCACCGGCAAGCACACCCAACTCAACCCCCAGATGTGGACGGCCATCGAGCAGTTCGTGGCCCGCATCCAGTCCAGCGATAACCCCTGAGGCCACAGGTGGACGGAATCCGGTTGGGCCGCTGGCGAGATCGTCGCGTAGGTCGGGGGCGACGGTGCCGCTGAAGATGGCACCCGCGTCTACCTACCCGTGAACTTGGGTGGACGGTGCTCGAGCATGGCGGAGACAGCTTCGTAGTGGTCGTCGGTCTGGTGGGCGATGGCCTGGAGAGCGGCGGATAGTTCGAGCAGGCTTTCCAGGCTCTGCCATTGGCCCTCGCGGAGCAGCTTCTTGGTCATGCGCAGCACGTGGGGTGGATTGGCGGCGACCCGGGCGGCCAGTGCATGAGCCGCGTCGAGCAGTGCATCGGGTTCGACGACCGCCGAGACCAGCCCCCAGTCCAGCGCCGTGGCCGCGTCGATCGGCTCGCCGGTGAACGCCATCTCGCTGGCGCGCGCCATGCCGACGGCGCGTGGCAGTAGCCAGGCGCCGCCGTCACCGGGGATGATGCCGACCTTGGCGAAGCTCTCGGCGAATGTCGCGGTGTCGGCGGCGATACGCATATCGCACATGAGGGCCAGATCGCAGCCCGCGCCGATGGCCGGGCCATTGACCGCGGCGATGGTCGGAATTTCGCAGTGATACAGGGCCTTCGGGATGCGCTGGATCCCGTGCCGATAACCCTGCCGCAGCTCCGCTGGTGCGCCGCCGAACATGCCGGCCCGGTCGCGCATGTGCTTGATGTTGCCGCCCGACGAGAAGGCGGTGCCGGCACCGGTCAGGATCGCCACCCGCACCGAGGGATCGGCGTTGGCGTCCGACACCGCCCGCTCGAGCGCGTCCACCGTCTCGGCATCGGATATCGGGTTGCGCGCCTGCGGGTTGTTGAGGGTCCAGACGACGACGTCGCCGGTGCGCTCGACCAGGACGGGCTCACTCACGATCTACTCCTCGGGTGCGATGACGATCCGAACATCCACCGGAACTATGCCGCTACCCGAGGCCACGACGGGATTCAGGTCCAGTTCCGCGATCTCGGGATGCGCGGCCACCAGCTCACCGATCCCATGATGTCCAGTGCCTGGCCGCGGCCGACTCGTTGTCGCAGTCGCATCGCAAGCCGGGTGTACAAATGACTGTCCTGCTACTCCAGCGCTGTCCCGGCCAGACCTTTACACTCGCGAAGTAACCTTCGCCGAACGAACCATGCCCTCAGCCGTGAAACCCTGGGAGAGACGATGTTTTCTCGATGGAAGAACACCGCCGTATGCGCGGCTGCACTGGTGAGCGCCGCCCTTCCGGTCGGCGCGGCCTCCACCGCACAAGCAGCCCCACAGCAGTGCCCCGACATGTATGTCGTAGCGGTTCCCGGCACCTGGGAAACGTCGAAGTCCGAACCGGGCCAAGGGATGCTCGCCGCCGTCGCCAACGGCTTGCCGGGCAATGTCCAGACCGACTACGTCGCTTACGCGGCGACCGCGTTCCCTTGGGAAGGCGACGTGTACGGCCGCTCCAAACGAGAAGCCCTCGACAATGCCCGTGGCCTGGTCAGCGCGATGGCGCAGCGCTGTGGCGCAACACGATTCGCGCTGCTGGGCTACAGCCAGGGCGCCGACGCCGCCGGTGATCTCGCCGCCGAGATAGGCACCGGACTCGGTGTCGTAGCGCCGAACCGCGTGGAATTGGTCGGGCTGATCTCCGACCCCCGCCGCTCCCCCACCGACAACCTGATCGGCCCGCCCGTCGTGGGCGCCGGCGCCGGTGGTCCACGCCTGGGCGGTTTCGGCTGGCTCACCCCGAAGACCTACACCTTCTGCGCCGTAGGAGATCTGTACTGCGCAACCCCCGACGGCGACTTCGCCGCCCGCATAGCCGGATTCTTCGCCCAGATCTCCAACGCCGACCCCGGCCAGTTCGGTATCTATCAGCAGCAGGCGGGCAACCTCATTGCCGATGCTCTCGCCGCGGGTGGTCTCGGGTTGCTCCACGACCAGCTCAATAACTCCGCCTACGAACAACGCAAACAGCAGATCGACGATTTCGTGAAGTCCGGGATCCACCAGAGCTACCCGCATTACGCGATCGGCCCCGGCGGCGCCACCCCGCTGACCTGGCTGCACCAACAGCTGATCGACGCGGCACACAACTAACGCTCGCGCGGGATCGGCGACCGACTACCGGCCGGTCGCCGATCCCGCCGTGGCATCCCGCCATTCAGCAGACCCGATCCGCACGCTCATCGGCAATATTCGCCAGACGCACGGTATGTCGCGCCATCAACACCACGAAATCTGCTCCAGCGAACCAGTCGAGCACTGAGAAACGGTTGGTCGCACCGGATTCCCTCGGTATGGAGTGCCGCCAAAGGCGCCGTCCCGGGGCTACGACCGGTCGGCAGCTCCGCCGCTGGAGCATGCTGACAGCAATGCTGACCGCTCGGACCTGTTACCACCTACATCAAGGACGTTGACAGGTATCAGCAGCGCTGATAGTCGTAGGCTATGACCTATCCGGATGATTTCGATTTCGAAGCCGTCTACCAGGGCACAGGCGGGCCGTTCGGGCCGGGCGTCAAACCGCCGTGGAGTATCGGGGAACCCCAGCCCGAACTCGCCGCGCTGATCCGGCAGGGCAAATTCCATGGCGATGTCCTCGATGTCGGATGCGGGGAGGCGGCGATCTCGCTGTATCTGGCCGAGCAGGGCTACACCACCGTGGGACTGGATCTGTCGCCGACCGCGATCGAGCTGGCCCGCGCCGAGGCCGCCCGGCGCGGCCTGGCCAACGCCTCCTTCGAGGTCGCCGATATCACCTCCTTTACCGGCTACGACGGCCGGTTCGGCACCATCGTCGACAGCACGCTGTTCCATTCGATCCCGGTCGAGTCGCGGGTGGGCTATCAGCAGTCGATCGCGCGCGCCGCCGCGCCGGGCGCGTCCTATTACGCGCTGGTTTTCGACCGGGCCGCCCTGCCCGATGCGCCGGTACCAGGGCCCGCGCCGGTCACCGCCGACGAGCTTCGCGAGGCGGTGGAGAAGTACTGGGTGGTCGATGAGATCAGACCGGCGCGTATCCATGGCGACCTGCCCGAGGGCGACATCGGATTGCCGGCGGGCGGCCCGGTGTTCCGGTTCGAGGGCATACGCGACGAGCCCACCGGCCACAAGTCGGTTCCGGCCTGGCTGTTGAGCGCCCACCTGGGCTGATACCCGCCACAGCGAGGTTACGGGTGCACTATCCCCAGGCGGGAGGCATCGACACGGGGTGCGGATGTGGTGGCGAATCGGCGCTTGTAGTCAGCGGGTCTGATGCCGTCCGCGCTAAGGCACTGATTCGTCGCTGCCGAGTCCGCGGCGGTAGGCCGCGGCGGTGATCGTGTGCCCTTCCAGCAGGAGCTGCTGGGCGCGGTCGAGGCGGACCCGTTCGACCCAGCGCGCGGGTGTGGTCCCCAGTTCCGCGTGGAAAAGCCGATCTGGCGGGTGCATACCCCAAGCTTGATCGGAGTCCGCGACTGCCCCGGTCCGATGCCGGACCGGGGCAGCTCGTTCAGGAGTATTCGCTCACGACGTCGACAACCCAGACAATGTCGAAGCGGTCCCGCAGCATTCCGTAGGCGAGCGACCAGCCCGCCGGACCCATCGGGATCACGATCGTCGCGCCGTCGCAGAGCTTGTCCCAGTAGCCGGTGACCTCGTCGACGGTCTCGCCGCGCACGGAGACGAAGAAGGGGTTCTCACCTCTGTCGAAGGACATTCGCGAGGGGACGTCGTAGGCCATGACATGAAATCCGTTGTCGGCGCGCACCTGTCCCCACATCACCTGGTCGGACTCCTCCTCGATGTTCCCGGCGTCCTTGTATGTGACAGCGGCGAGATCGCCGCCGAATACGGATCGATAGAACTCCAGCGCGGGTCGCGCGTCGCCGCGGAAGTTCAGGTGGGTGGTGGTCGTGACGGCCATGGTCGGCTCCTTACCTTCGAACTGATACCTGATGGCGGCAACAGTCGCAGTGGAAGCGGCCAGGATGTGTCCTCTTCTTCGGGCAGAATGCGAAAGGTGCCGAAGACCTCCGCGCGACTGTTGTCGTTGCTCTCATTGCTGCAGACGCGCCGGGACTGGCCGGGGACACTGCTGGCCGACCGGCTGGAGGTCAGTCCACGCACCGTGCGCCGCGATGTCGACCGCTTGCGCGAACTGGGCTATCCGATTGTGGCGATCAAAGGTCCCGACGGTGGGTACCGGCTCGGCGCCGGTGCGCAACTCCCGCCGCTGCTGTTCGACGACGATCAGGCCGTCGCCCTGGCCGTCGCACTTCAGCTCGCCAGCACAACCGGCGCCGGGATCGAGGAAGCCGCGGCGCGTGCCTCGAGCACCATCCGGCAGGTCATGCCCGCACGCCTGCGCCACCGCATCGACGCCCTCCAGGTCACTGCCGTCGACCGGCCCGCGGCCCGCCCGGACCCGCACGTCGACCCCAGCGTGCTCACGACGCTCAGCGCCGCCGTCCGAGCCCGCGAAGTGCTGCGCTTCGACTACGCATCCCCATCGCAAACCGGCGATGACCCCGCGGGATCTCCACCGCGCCGGGTGCAGCCCCACCACCTCGTATCTTGGGAGCGGCGTTGGTATCTCGTCGCCTGGGACCTCGACCGCAACGACTGGCGCATCTTCCGCGCCGATCGAATCACTCCGCGCATCCCCGGGGGACCCCGCTTCACCCCGCGTGAACTGCCCGGGGGGAACGTAGCCGCATTCGTCACCGGCAGGTTCCGTGGCTCCGTGGACTCGGGCGACTGGCCCTGCCGCGGCGAGGTGCTGCTCACCCTGCCCGCCACCGTCGTATCCCGCTATACCCGCGAGGGAGTGGTCGAGGAACTCGGCCCGAACCGCTGTCGACTCAGCATGGGCTCATGGTCATGGGTCGGCCTGGCCGCGGCCGTAGGCAGGTTCGATGCCGACATCGAGGTCGTCGGGCCGGCCGAACTTCACGCCGCCTTCGCGCGCCTCGCCCACCGCTATGCCGACGCAGCGAGCCATAGAACCAAAACTCTGGCCGACGACTAGGTCGCCGACTACGCACCTACCAGGTCTTGTTTGGTGACGCTGTCGTCGGCGAGCCACGCCTTGATGGCTCCGGCGAAGCCGTGCGCGACGAACTCGGCCATGACCTGACGGTTGGCCGCGGCAGTTGAGGATGCTCGGTGGGGCGATGTGCGCGCGACGCGGCGGTCGCGTGCGCACCCGTCTGGTGGAGCCAGCGGTTGCCGTGAATGCTCCACGGGCCGAACGCATCCCGCGCATGGAACGGGATTCACCGCTATCCGCCGGACGCCTCCGCCCCTTCGCCACCGAGGCGCCAGATTCGCTAGCACATCGCGACGGGCGCCACTATCCGGCCGAGCGCAGCGTCTGCCGTAGATTTGGCACGTCGTCCCGGTTTCTTCCCGATCATTCACACCCACTTCGGCGGCGGTGAATATCCGGAACTTCTTGTTGAGCCCCAACGGGATTCAGCTCTCTGTGATCAACCTGCACTATCTGCCGGCCTGAATGGGCTGCAGTTACTTCATCGAATAATGCTGTGCCGCACGAGATTCAGGTAAGTTCAGCTGAAAAGATGCAGTGGATGCGGAGTTCCGCGTGGTCGACCTCACCTGCCCGGGGTACAAACATGCACCCGACCAGCAGAGTTCATGGCTTGATGGAATGTCCGGCCCTATTGAGGGCATCAGCAGTCCTTCAGCAAGGCGATCCGATGACTTCGTGATGAACGTAACTCTCGAGCAGCGACAGATGGGCTCGATGTCCGATTTTCGAATTCCGCAGCAGCCGCATATCTTTCGCGGAAATCCGAGACCAACGGTTACATCTTGTTGGACTTCGGCGGCCACCGCGAGGGTTCGCGAAAGCTGGCGCTGTACCGGTACAGCTGCGCGCAATAGGTAAGGGTCGCACGTTTGCACAGAATTAACGTGGAGGGCACATGGCCGCAGCCGAGAGCGCCCCGCCGGCAACTAAGCTCGATGACGCGTCTTCGACACGCACATCGGCATTACCGCAAGAGCGGAGCGGCTCGAACGGTTCCAGCGCCCGCAGATACCGACACACCACAAATGCGTCACGGCACCATCACAGCGCCCGTTGAACTGCATCGGCAAGCCTGTCCTGACCCCAGCGACAACGCGGAGACCCTATGTTCCACGCCGACCTGAAAACCACCCGACACCTGGAAGCCCGAATCATGACACCGGGCCAACTCGCCAGCTGCACATCCGCCCACCGAGCGACACCCTCGCAAAGAATTCCGCTATCGCCCGACAACGGGCCATCCCGACAACTCAGCTCGCTCGACGTCCTGCTGCTCGATGCCGAATCACCCACCATGCTGCTGCACGTCGGGTCGGTCACGCTGCTGGAACCACCCACCACCGGTGACGCGCTGGATGTCACGGCACTGCGCCGGTTGATCGCGAGCCGACTGCATCTGATCGCACCGCTGAGGTGGCGATTGCGCACCGTCCCGTTGGGTCTCGACCTCCCCTACTGGGAAGACAGCGACACCATCGACCTCGGATATCACGTACGAGACACCCGCCTGCCCGAAGGTTCGAACGACGAGGCGCTGGCCGATCTCGCCGCCCGCCTGCACGCGCAGCCGCTCGACCGAACTCGACCACTGTGGGAGTGCCACCTGATCTCCGGGTTGACCGAAGGCCGCCAAGCCATCTACACCAAGGTGCACCATGCCCTGATCGATGGCGTGTCCGGAGCGGAGGTCATGGCCGCAGTCTTCGACATCGTGCCCGAGTCCCAGCCCGTGCCCCCACCGCCCGACGGGCTCCGATTGTCACGAACCCCCAATCCCGCCGAAGTTCTCGGCCGCGGCATCGCACACACGATGGCCCGCCAGGCCGATCGGGTCCGACTGCCGCTACGCCTGGGACCGATGCTGCCGAACGCACTCACCGACATGCCCAAAGCCAATCCCACGCTGCCGGGCAACGGCCCCAACGGCACCGACCGGTCCTTCGCCTTCGTCTCGCTACCGCTCGACACTGTCAAACAGCTCAAGAACAGCTTCGGCGGCACCGTCAACGACGTGGTGATGACATTGTGCACCAGCGCATTTCGCCGCTGGCTACTCGACCACGACGCTGCGGCCGACGACCCGGCCGTGGCCGCGATCCCGGTATCGGTGCGCACCCAGGAACAACTCGGCACCGCGGGCAACCAGTTCTCCATCATGCTGTGCGAACTACCCATCGGCGAACCCGACCCACAACACCGCATGAAACTCACCCATGCCGCAATGCTCGCCGCCAAGGACCGCTTCCAGACCACCCCACCGGCCCTGCTGCACTACGCCACCGCTGCCCTACCGCAGATCCTGCACGGCCTGGCCACCCGCCTGCTCCTGCGCGTCGCCGCCCCCGCACTCCCACTGGCCAACATGGTCGTCTCCAACGTCCCCGGGCCGCAGATACCGTTGTACGCCGGGGGAATTCGGGTGGCCGGGAGCTACCCCATCTCCGTGCTCACCGACCTGTCCGGCCCGCTCAACATCACCGTCATGTCCTACAACGGCCACCTCGACTTCGGTATCCTCGCCTGCACCGACACCATCCCGGACGTCTGGAACTTCGCCACCTATTTTCAAGACGCACTCGCCGAACTGGTTGACTGCGCCTGCTAGTTCGTCGGGGGTTGCCGGGTTGTGGAGTCGTTGAGATAGAGCGGCCCTGGGCAGCGAGCTGTCCCCGAGGGCCCTCGCCGCCATCGAGGCCGCCGCGCCGCCGTAGCAAATCGCAGGCACCCGCTCCGACGACAGCCTCACGTTCGTCAACGGCTGAGGCCACCGCGGCGCTCGATGTCCGGGCCGATTCCGGCGGCGTGGCACTTCACGCGATTCAGGGTGTGCCCCGTTCCGTCGATGGTCTGTCGGCGATAGGCAGACAATATGACCGGGCGCTGGACGAATCGCAACGGCACCGACAGCAGCCAGGTCCCCGCCCGGCTTGTCGTGGTCGGCGGCGGCCCGGTCGGCGTGGAGATGGCCACTCAACGTTTTCCGCTCTCCGGAGCCGCCGATGAGAATCGGGATGTGCCGCACCGGCGCGGGCCGCAGCTGGTGCAGGCGTCGCTGGATGCGTTCGAGCCCCTGCTCGAACAACCGCATTCGGGAGCCGAGGGTGCCGTAGTCATAGCCGTAAACGGCGTAATCTTTTTCGTACCAGCCGGAACCGAGGCCGAGGATCAACCGGCCATCGCTGATGTGATCGACCGTGCGGGCCATGTCGGGATTGCGGTAACCGATGCTGGTGACCAGGGTGCCGATCTCTACCCGATTGGTGATCTCACCCCTTGAAGCAAGCGCGGTCCAGGCTTCGAAGTTGTCGACGTCGGGCTGCTCGGCCAGCAGGGTGGGTCCCTCGCTGGTCAGCTCGACGAACGGTTTGTGGAAGTGGTCGTAGCCGAAGACGACATCGACACCCATGTCCTCGGCGGACAGCACCGCGCGCCAGGCACGGTAGTTCGGTGCTCCGCCGGGCCAGATGTGGGCGCCGATCTTCCCGGCCCGCTGCAGGTTCTGCTCATCGCCGCCAGAGGCAGCACCGATGGCCAACCGGGATGTCCCGCAGCGGAATTCGGTTGGAACGGACGGCGGTGTCGGCGACCTGTCCGAGCCGGACGAATGGATCGATCCGATGAATACGAAATGAGGAGATGTGATGTCGGAACTGTCTGGACTCTCGGCCTTGGTCACCGGCGGCACCAGCGGAATCGGTCGCGCCACCGCGTTGACATTGGCGCGGCGCGGGGCCCGGGTGGCGCTGTCCGGGCGCAATGACCAGCGCGGTGAGGAGGTGGTCGCCGAGATCGAGGCAATCGGTGGTACCGCGGTGTTCATCCCGGCGGATCTGCGGGGCGAGGTATCAGCGCGGGCGCTGGCCCGAGACGCTGTCGCCCGGCTCGGTCAGATCGATGTGCTGGTCAACAATGCGGGCATCTATCCGTCCGGTCCGACGGAGCTGGTGACCGAAGCCGATTTCGACGCGGTGTACGCCATCAATGTCAAGGCGCCGTATTTCCTGGTGGCCGAGCTCGCCCCGCCGATGGCCGCGCGGGGCCACGGCGCGATCGTCAACGTCACCACCATGGCCGCCGAATTCGGTGTTGCGGGGACGAGCCTGTACGGGTCCAGCAAGGCGGCCGTGGTGTTGCTGACCAAGGCGTGGACTGCCGAGTACGGGTCCCGCGGGGTGCGGGTCAACGCGGTCAGCCCTGGGCCCACCCGTACCGAGGGCACCGCAGCATACGACGGCCTCGACGAGCTGGCGGCGAGCACGCCGGCGGGACGACCGGGAACGCCGGAGGAGATCGCCGAAGCCATCGCCTTCCTGGCCGACAGCCGGGCGGACTTCGTCTACGGTGCGATCCTGCCGGTCGATGGCGGGCGCACCGCCGTCTGACCGGACATCGGTCCATGCCGGGCGAGTGGCTCGTGCTGGGTGGTCAGGAGTTCGTCCCGTCCGGTGTCTGCACGGCTATTTCGCCACCCAACTCGTAGCCGCCGACCAGCTGCAGTCTGTCTCCGCTCCAAAATCGTCCAGGGTCGTACCAGTTGGGGCTGTGGTCCCGTGGCAGTAGTCCCATCTCCTGGTATGTCGCGGCGACGACCTCCGCGCAGTACGCATTCTCGAATTTTTGGGCGGCCGCCCGGCGAGACTTGTTCCGCGGCAGGCGCGTCCGACCGCGTAGCCAGCGTCCGGCGAGAGCGGCGGTGGATGGGAACGGGGTGCCGTCGAGTCGGGCGATGGTGCGCAGCAGGCTGTCCTCCATCTCTCGGGTGGCCGGACGGTTCAACTGGCGCAACCAGGTCCGCTGACCGTAGCGGTGCGCCCACACCAGCACGGCATCGCGCAGATTGTGCAGCTGGACGCCGCGGTGCACGACTCCCGACCACATATCGGGCAGCGATCGGCCGAGTTCCGCATGCCAGATCAGCGCGGGCAGATCGTCGATCACGACGGACATGCCGACATGATTCACCGGGCTGTTCGTCGTCATCCGAATCGCCCGGTCGGCGGCCGAATGACCACGGAACAGCCAGATGTCGCCGGTTCTGGTGAGCTCGAGTGCTCGGTCGAGGCTGATGCCCGTACCCGTCATGGCCGTAGCCTATGCGGTATGAGGTGGTGGAAGGCAGTGGGATTGGCGGGTGCGGCCGGTGTGGTCGCCACCGGTGTGGTGATCGTGCGTGCCGAGCGCCGCCGCCGCGCCTACACCCCGGACCAGGTCCGCGAACAACTACACATGCGATTCGCTCGAGCGACCTCGGCCCGGGCAGCCGCTGAAAACCCTGCTCCGGCAGCGCAGGAAGCCTCTGGTATCCGCGTGCGCATCCGACGTTTGCTTCGGCGCCGACCACAGCCGGGGCACCGACCCGGATGAGGTCACGGCAAGACCGGCGGAACGTATTCGAACGTCTTTCCCAGCAACCACACGAGTAGCAGTACCACCGGCAGATGGAACATGAACTGCAGGAACGTGAAACCGACGAGGTCGCGCGCCCGCAGTTTGAGTACTGCCAGCAGGGGCAGCATGAAGAACGGATTGACGAGGTTGGGCAGTGCCTCGGCCACGTTGTAGATCTGGACCGTCCAGCCCAGGTTCATGTGGACCTCGGTCGATGCCTGCATGACATAGGGAGCTTCGACCAGCCACTTTCCGCCGCCGGACGGGACGAATATGCCCAGTACCACCGTGTAGATGGCGATGACGATGGCGAAGCCGCCACCGCCACCGATGTTCGTGAAGAACTCCGCGAGATGTTCGGAGACGGTAAGACCGCCCCTGCCCTTGGCTTTGGTGAGTATCGCGGCCATGGCGGCGTACAGGGGGAACTGGACGAGAATGCCAGCCGTGGCGGGTACGGCGAGCGAGATGCCTTGCAGGAACTTGCGCGGCGTTCCGTGGAGCACCAAACCGAGCATGAGGAAGATGAGCAGATAGCCGTTGAGGCTGCTGACCACGGTGAGCACCGGTTTGGTGACGAGTTGGGAGATCAACCAGCCTGCCGTCAGCAGGCCGGCCAGGATCGGCAGAGTACGGCTGTACTCGAGCCATTCCCCTGGCCGCGAGCGCGGCGCCACTTCCGCGGGCTGGTCGTCCAGATCGACATCCAGGTCCTCGGCGGTCTTGATGGCTGCGCCCTTCGGCGCCGAGAAGTGCGCGACCACCACGGTCAGCGCCATGATGATGGCGCACATGAGCAGGGACTGCCAGGTGAAGATCGTGTGGCCGAAGTCGAGGACGCCGGTGATCTTCAGCAGTGCCGGAGGCAACGAGGTGGCGGTGGCCTGTAGCTGCGCGGCCGAGGAGGAGATTCCCAACGCCCACACCGCGCCCAACCCCATGAACGCCGCCGCGCCGAGCGCGCGATAGTCCACGCGCAGATCGGTCCGCCGGGCGATCGCCCGAGCCAGTAGACCGCCGAAAACCAGACTGAGTCCCCAGTTCAGAAAGGAGACCGACATGGAGAGGAAGGCAACGAGACCGACTGCGCTGCTGGCGGTTTGCGGCACAGTGGCCAGCCGTTCGATCAGCCGGGCGACAGGTGGGGACGTGGCGACGACATATCCGGTGAGAACCACCATGGCCATCTGAAGAGTGAAAGCCGTCAGATCCCAGAAGCCGTCGCCGAACGCGTTGGCGACCGTTCGCGGTGACGAGCCGTTGGCCAGTGCGGCGGCGGCCACGATGAATACGCCTGCGAGTGCGACGACGTAGGCGTCCGGGAACCACTTCTCCGTCCAACCGGCGAGCGACTGCGCGACCCGCGCGAGGCCCTTTTCGGAGCTGGCTTCTTCGATGGTGGACGTCATCCAGTTATCCCTCTTCTTTCCACACGTTGCCCGTGCGCGCATGTGACGCACCGCACAAGCTCGGTTGGAAAGTATTGGTGTCGATGTGTATGCGGGCAATAGGGAAATGCGCAGGTACCATCTGCAAAACTGCAGAAACTGTCGGCGGTCCGGCAGTCAGCGGCCCGCCCTCCGTCGCGCTTCCCGCGGACCTCGGATCCGTGATCTGCCAGCTCGTTCGGCAACTCCGATGGGCTCAGCTAATTTTGGTGACGGGTAACGATTTCCATCACATCGACTGCGGGAAACGCAGTGGCACAGCCAATTTCGAGCGGGGACAGAAGTGATATCGACCGAGAGCAGCTACAAAGGATTGTGTTGCGGCACAGGCGATCAGCGATCCGACCCCCGCCGTTCCGGATTCGATCACACTGTGCCCACGACACCCATACTCTCGAATCCAGGATTCAACGATGACTTTCCAGGGGCCCTGTGGGCCGGACAGAGGAGCACTATGACCGCCAGATTCGAACTCCGACAAGAACTCTGCGGTCCACTTGCGGCGGCCGCCGCGACGCGCCGCGGATGAGTGATCTGGTAACCCGCGCTCAGCTCATCCTGCTGGCGCGCACATTGCACGTCCCCGCGGAACGACTGGCCCATCTGGAGCGGCTCGGCGCCGAACACCTGCACGAACTGCAGCAGCGGATGGCCGCCATCATCTTCGATCAGCATGCCGAGACCTTTGCGCGCATCAGCACCTTGGTGCCGGTCATTCCGCTGAGTATCTCGATGCCGCTGGTCCAGCGGATCGTGCCGCCGATGATGGCGGGCCGGGCAGCGGGTGCAGTCGGTGTCGAACATCCGAAGAAGGCGGCCGAGACGGTAGCCCTGCTCGACACCTCGTATGCGGCCGATTGCGCGCCGTACCTGGATCCCACGATGGTCGGTCAGCTCGCCGATGTGGCACCGCCGGAACCGATCGTGCACATCCTCAACGAACTGCTGCGCCGCAGGGATTACGTCACGGCAGGCCCGTTCCTGGCCTATGCCACACCGGCCCTGATCGCTGCTGCGGAGCATGGCGTACTCGACGATGCCGGACTGATCTACTCCGCCGCCTACGCGTTCTCGGGCGCCAGTATCAGCGCCATCCTGCGCCAGCTACTCGCCGGTCGACAGGAGCGGATTCCGCGCATTGTGCACATCGCCCTCAACGGGCCGTCCGATCTGCAGCTCGCGGCCCTGTCGGCCTTCGCGCGCTGCGATGCCGACGTGATCGACGCCATCGGCGACATCATGTTCACCATCGGATCCACCGAATCCATCAGCAACCTCATCGTCACCGCGATCCATCTGGGTGCGGTCGCGGAGCTGCTGACCTTCACCGGCCAGCTCAGCCCACAGGCGCTCGACCGGATGGCAGCGAATCCGATCATGCGCAATGAAGCCGCGTTGGCGGCGATCATCGGCACCTTCGACAGCCACGCCGAGTCAGGTGTGTGGCGTGGTCTGATCCAGCTGCTGGCCCGCGGTGACGTCGATAGTCGACGTCGCAGTGCCCAGCTGCTCGCCGGACTGTCCGACGCGACCGTCGTCACCCTCCCCTCGATCGCCACCGAAACCGACCTCTGGCCGATGCTGCTCCAGGTGATCGCGGCGGGCGATGCCGATGTCCAGGCCCGAGTCGGCGCCATATGGTCCACGTTGCCTCCGGAACGCCGCGCCGGACTGGAATGGCATATCCACCACTTCGACGTGGACGGTCGGCTGGCGTTGATCACCGAGCAGATCCCGTCGATGTCGGTGGAGGAAGTCTTCTTCCGACGCCGTCAGATGGGGCGCAGGCGCGGCAGCTATTGACGGCCGGGACGTTCTCGACCGCCGTCAGCGGCCGCCGAGCCAGCGTTGCTGCAACATCCAGTGGTTGTCCCACCAGGCGCGGATGACGGCGGGATCCGCGTCGAACGGTGGTGGTGGGGACTCCCCCGGAAAGAGCCAGCTGCCGTCCGGCGCACCGACGGTGGTCGGTGTCGGCGACTCGGCGGTCGTGGAGGCGGTTGGTTCGAGCGGGTCGGTGGTTTCGGATGTGGGGGCGGAGGCTGTTCTGGGCGGGGTGCGGCGTACCGGGGTCGGGGTTGTTGTCGTCGGCCAGAGCGGGCCCGGCGTCGGCTCGATGGTGACGGGTTCGGATGACTCTGCGGTCGGTGCGTCTTCGGTCGTGATCGGCGCGGGTGCTGCGGGCACGCTCGGCGGCACCGATTCGGAGGTCCGGCTGACGACCTCCGCCGGATGGTCGTCGCGGATCTGCGCCACCGCGATTCCGGACGCACCCAGCACGGTCGCGACGGCGGCGGCACCGAGCAGCAGTCGCCGGGTCCGGCCGTCATCGGTGGACACCGCCACCGGTAGCTCCCGAAGCCGCTGGGCCGCGATCAGTGCCGCACCGCGTGCCACGGCATCGGCGGGATCCGCAACCGGGATCACCGGCGCCTCGAGTCCGAGTACCAGCACGGTCGCGATATCGGGATCCTCCGCCCCCGAACCGCAGACAGCGACCGCGTCCGGTCGCACGGCGACCGAATCCAATATCGGCAGTATCCGGCCGACCGTCTGATCCGCGGTATCGGCGTCGACGGTGCCATACGCCCACGAGCCGGATGCCGATACGGCGTCGCGCTCCGGTCCGAGCAACACGAATGACGTGTGACCGTCCGCGATCTCCAACGCGAGCACGGTGCCGAACTCGTCGAGTCCGGGCTCTTCTCGGGCCATCACGGCCAGCGCCGACCGCTCGGAGACCAGTGAAGACGACGCCCACTGTCCGGCCGCGAGCTGCGAAACGATCAACCGCCGCTCGACCACCGACCGGTACACAATGGCAACGTCCTCGACCCGGGCACTGTCACCCAGCTCTTCGGCGAAACAGTCCAGTACGTCAGTGATCGCAGCACCGACCTCATCCTCTTGCAGACGTGGCAGTGCCGCACACGACACGATCTCCGGCGCCCCTTCCCCCAGCACGACCCCGCGCACCATCGTCCGCTCCGCCGATATCCCCACTGTGGCCATGCAGTACACCTCTACTCGGTATGGACTCTCCTCTGTCATTCGCAACGGACACATCAACCGACTGCACGTCTGGCCGACTTCCATCGGCATATCGCCGTCACTGTCCGCTTCCCGCGTTCCCGACCACCAGCGTTCACCCACTTCCGCAGATCGACCCCACCGACACGCCCAGTGAGATCGGATTCGAATGCCGTCGGCGCCCGCGTCCTTCCCAACCATGAAGTCTCCGCGCCGGCGGGAGTGGTTCGAATGGTCGAACATGGAGTCCGGTCGATTCGAGGAAGGTCATATGAAACCCAGCGGCACAAGGATTCTCGACATTGTGGGTAGCCGTCGGATGGCGGTGGCGACGTTGGCGGCGATCACCGGGTTCTACTACCTGTTCGTCGCATTCACCAACTGCGTGGATACCGATACCAACCGAAACGCCGTCGCCGCTGTGCTGTCGATGAAATCGACCATCCACAACGCCGGAACCGATTGGCGAGCGATCACGAACAGCAGCGTCGCCCTCGTCGCCTACATCCTGATCGTGATCTGGGAATTTCTGACCGCCTTCGCGCTGCTGGCGGCCGCGGCGGTCTGGGGCCGAGTGCTGACCGGACGGCCGCGCCGGCTTCGAGCCGGTATCGACGCGGCCGTGAAACTGTCGAGCCTGGGCTGGACCATGGCAATGCTGCTGTTCGCGGGCGGGTTCCTCACGATCGCGGGTGAATGGTTCCGGATGTGGGCCAATAAGCAGGTGAACGCATCATCGGCGGCGCTGCAGAACTTCCTGATCGCCGCCGTCGGCCTGATCCTCGTGCATCTTCCCGAGTCGAGCACACCGCGGGATACCCCTTCGTGACGCCGGGTGAATCCGCCGCCGTCGAGGACGACGGCCGCGGTGGACCACGTGTTCAAGGACGCACACCGCTGAGATGACGGCGGAACCAGCCGAGGGCCAGATCCGCCACCTGCTCGAGTGCGCCGGGCTCCTCGAACAGGTGCGTCGCATGAGGGACGACGTCGATCTCGCTCGGACACGGCATCTGCAGCCGGGCCTGCTGATTGAGCTCCAGCACTAGCTGGTCGTTACCACCGACGATGAGCAGCGTCGGCGCGCGGACCAGCGCCAACCGCGGACCGGCCAGGTCGGGGCGGCCGCCACGAGACACAATGGCCGCGATCTCGATACCGGGCTCGGTGGCCGCCCACAGCGCGGCACCCGCTCCGGTGCTCGCGCCGAAATATCCGGTGGCGAGCTCGCTCAGCTCCGGCCGCGTGCGCAACCAACGGGTCACCTCGACGAGCCGATGGGCCAGCATCTCGATATCGAAGACCCGGGCACGATCCCCCTCCTCGTCCGCGGTCAGCAGGTCGACCAGCATCGTCGCGAGTCCGGCCCGATTCAGGACGTCGGCGACCAACCGATTTCTCGGACTGCGCCGACCGCTGCCGCTGCCGTGCGCGAAGACGACAAGAGCGGTGACGTGCTGTGGGACGGCCAATATCCCGGCCAGTCGAATGCCATCCGACGGCACCGTGACCTCGTCTGTCCGCGTCAAGGGATCGGATGCAAAGGACTGCATCGCACACCTCCTGTTATCCGGACTACCCCGACCAGTCGGTCATGCGCAAGCGTTCGAAGTGGTCGGGTCCGGTCGGCCGAGTACTCAGGCTCCCGAAGACTGCTGAGCTGATGTGCCGCGGTCTGCGATAGATCTCAAATTTTGCGACTGGCCTGTACCAGGCTGTGTTCGATGCGGCCCAGGATCTCGATGGCCTCGGATTGCTCATCGTCGGTCAGGGAGTCGGTGACGCTGGTTTCGAGTTCGGACCACAGGCGCTCGACTTCTCGACGCAGGGCGAGGCTGGCGGTAGTGGGTTCGATGATGCTGGCGCGCTTATCGTCGGCGCTGGGACGGCGGCGGACGAACCCCGCGTGTTCGAGACGCCTGATCGTGCGGGTCATTGTCGCGGCGTCCGAGCCGAGCATTCGGACGAGATCGGTCTGACGCTGCGGACCGAGGTCCCACAGCTGCATCATTACCAGTTCCTGACCGGGGTGCAGTCCGACGCGGCGCAGCAGTTGCCCGGCGAGCATGCGGTGCAGTCGCGCCACCCGCAGGATGGCATGCGACATGGCACCGGCCTGGACCGACGGCGGCAGCGGGACATCGGCCGCTGCCGTGGCCTCCTCATGGACGGGATCGCCGATCTCCGTGTCCTTCGACAACCGTTCCTCGCCATTCATAAAACTGCTCGAACAGCTGGCTACTCTACGCAGCCACCCGTCGAGCGAGTCCGCCGCCGCGTCCGGGATGGCTTGCCGTCAGCCGACATTGCGGGCGCTGATCACCGGGCGCTGCACGTCGGCAGGGCTGTTGACGCCGAAACTGATCAGGCGTTCGGGGTGGATTCGAATGATCGCGCCGTCGAATCCGCCGGTGAAATCCGCGTAGGCGGAGTCGGTGGGTTCGGTGATGGCCTCGGCGTGACCACGAATCTCCAGAAAGCGCGGTCGCCACGGATCCGTCGAGGCGAGATCGTCGATGACGAAGGCGACGCGGCCATTGTCGGCGACATTTCGGAACTTCCTGCTCTTCGCCATGCCGTGACCGGCGATGTCGATGGTGTCGGTACCGCTGTTGTAGCGGAACCCTACCGGGCTGACCTGCAGGGTTCCGTCGGGCTGGGCTGTTGCGATGCGGCCGAGCAGTTGACCGGCCAGGTATTCGCGTTCCGCGTCGGAGAAGATCATGACGATCCTTTCGGAGTTGATCGGAATGGGACTCGAACGGGAATCGATGGATTCGTCGGCGGGCGGTCAGCCGAATTACCGGGATGACCCGGTCGGTCTTCTTCTCGTAGCCGCCGAACCGCGGGGCCGCCCATCGAATCCGCTGCTGTGCCTGGTCAAGCGCAGTTCGCGCATCGTCACACACAACCACATTCCCGGAATTCTCGAGGTCTGAGCGGCGCAATCCGATGGGCACGGTCGTCCTGTTGCGCGCCGGAATGACCAATGCGACGCCGCCGCGCACCCACATCACGGCGCAAGCGGTGGACAAGCTCGCCGCCACCATCGACGTACGTACCCGACGCGCGGCTGCGTCCTGCCCCGGGTCCAGGCGATGCTGATGAGCGGTGCCAGCCCTGCGCTATCTGCTGCGCATACCCGATCCGCAGCAGCCGACATCGTGCCGTCGACCATCCCCGTCCTGCGCGAGTTGATCGCGCCGCCGATCCCGATCCCGAACAAAGTAGCTCGAAAATCTCTGTTCGAACAGCAAAATCCGGCAAGCGAGCAGCAGTGGGCGCACTTCGAACGCGGCCGTAGATCCATCCCATCTCTAGCTTTGGGGATATCCAGGACACTTCACGCCGGTGGTCTACGGCACACAACTGCCAGGAATTACGATCGGTAGATACCTGTTCAAACAGGTAAATATTGCCACCAGAAGGAGCTCGAGCCGATGACCACAGCATTCGATCCGATCGACGTCGCGAGCAAGCGCCTGTCCAACCGCATCGTCATGGCACCGATGACCCGCAGCCGCGCGTACGGACCGGGGTCGAGCCCGACGCCGGCCATGGCGACCTATTACGCACAGCGCGCCAGCGCCGGGCTGATCGTCACCGAGGGCACTCAGCCCTCAGTGGTCGGCCAGGGCTACCCGTCCACGCCCGGACTGCACTCGCCGCAACAGGTGGCGGCGTGGCGGACGGTGACCGACGCGGTGCACGCCGCGGGCGGGACGATCTTCGCGCAGCTGATGCACACCGGCCGCATCGGACATCCGAGCATGCTGCCCGAGGGATTGCGGCTCGTCGGCCCGTCGGCGGTGGCCGCCGCCGGAAAGACGTTCACCCAGGCAGGGATGCAGGACTTCGTGACTCCGGTCGAGCTCACCGAAGCCGATATCACCGCGACGATCGCCGATTTCGCACAAGCCGCCCGCAACGCCATCGACGCGGGTTTCGACGGAGTCGAATTGCACGGCGCCAATGGCTATCTGCTGCATCAGTTCCTGTCCACCAATGCCAATCGGCGCACCGATGGCTGGGGCGGCTCGACGCAGGGACGGATCCGATTCCCCATCGCGGTGGTGCGCGCGGTGGCCGACGCGATCGGCGCCGACCGGGTCGGCTTGCGCATATCCCCGGCCAACCCGCTCAACGACATCGTCGAGGACGATTATCGCGACACCTACCGAGCACTGGTCGAGGCGATCGAACCCCTCGGCCTGGCCTACCTGCACGTCATGGAAATGGGCCCCAAGGCCGATCGGGACCTCACCCTGGATTTGCGCAAGCGTTTCACCGGCACGTTCGTCCTCAACCCCGACACACCCGGTGCCGCGACCGGTCCCACCGAACTGTCATTGATCGAGGACGGGACCGCCGACATGCTCTCGTTCGGTGCGCTGTTCCTGGCCAACCCCGACCTGCCCGCCCGACTGGCGGCCGGGGGCCCGTTCAACACCCCCGATCAAGCCACCTTCTACGGCGGCGACGAACACGGCTACACCGATTACCCCACGCTCACCGCGTGACCGCGGCCGCCTGAGCAACCTGGGTCGCCACCTGCTGCGGTGGTGGTGACCCGGGTGGTCGCACGCGGAGCGGCGTCTTCAGCAACCCGATCCTGGCGTGTACGCTCTCAAAGAAGATCATGTAAATGTGACAGGGGTCACAGCTCCTGCCGCCAGTTTCGTTGTGCCAGATCGTCGGACCAGTCGCCCTGTATGGGGGTTCCGATGGCGCTCGTTCACACGCCCGTCTCGACGAGTGAAGGGGTTCGCTCGGCACTCGTCGCCGTGGGCATCGTTGCTGGATAGCCGGGTGTGCGCCGTATGCAATCACCTGTCGGGGAAACCGGATCCGTCACTACGGAGACCTCATGAGTTCACCGAACCGATTCGACGAAATGCAAAGCCGTGTCGCAGATATCGCTCCAGTGTTCCGCAAGCCGCTGGACTCGCCGTACGAGATTTCGAATGAACTGTTCGCCGCGCTGCGGCACGTTCTGCACGACGTCGGCGGACAGCCGGATGTACCGATCGAGTACAAGGAAAAAGTCGAAGAACCCTGGGAGATGAACACCTACGTCACCTGCGAATGCCTCGGCTGGCGGGGCGTGTGGAATTCCGAGGAACGCCGCCGCGCCGAGAACGACCTCGGTGCGACGCTGTACTTCGGTCTGCCCTATTACGCGCGTTGGGCGACCGTCGCCGCGAAGGTCCTGATCAACAAGGGTTTGATCACCCCGGACGAACTGTCGGCGAAAGTGGACGAGGTACGCGCACGGATGGAGGCGCGGACATGACCAGGAAGTACCGGATCGGCGATCGCGTCCGGGTGCGAGACGCGACATCGATGTTCCACACCCGCACCCAGGCCTACACCCGCGGGCGGACAGGTGTCGTCGTCGAGAACCGACCCGAGTGGGTGATTCCCGAGGACGAGGCGTGGGGACGGGACAACGGCCGCTTCGAACCGTTCTACGTTGTCCGGTTCCGCCAGATAGACCTGTGGCCCAAATACACCGGTTTCGACGTCGACACCCTGGAGACGGAGATGTCCGAGCACTGGCTAGAACCAGCGGAGGAGGATTCCAAGTGAGTCGGACCCACGATCACGGGCCACACGCACCGATCGAGACGAGCGGCGAGATCAGCGAGTTCGAGGTCCTGGAGACCGCGATTCGCGAACTCGCCATCGAAAAAGGCCTGTTCTCACAGGAAGACCACCGACGGTTCTCGGAATGGGCCGAATCGGTCGGTCCGCACGGCGGTTCGAAACTGGTCGCGAAGGCGTGGGCGGACCCGGATTTCAAGGCGCGCCTGCTCGCCGACGGGACCGAGACCTGTAGGGAAGTCGGCATCGACTGGCGTGACCCGACCGGCTCCGGAACGCCGAGCGACTACACCAATTTCTACGTGCTGGAGAACACGCCCAAGGTGCACAACGTGATTGTGTGCACGCTGTGTTCGTGCTATCCGCGGCCGGTTCTCGGAAT
Organism: Nocardia sp. CA-119907; assembly: GCF_050955995.1. Taxonomy (NCBI): domain Bacteria; kingdom Bacillati; phylum Actinomycetota; class Actinomycetes; order Mycobacteriales; family Nocardiaceae; genus Nocardia; species Nocardia sp. CA-119907. Next base: position 2,937,660 of record NZ_CP192091.1, on the reverse strand, counting down.
GTCTCCGGACTGGTATCGCACCCCCAACTACCGTCGGCGCCTGGTGCGTTGGCCCCGTGAGGTGCTCGCCGAATTCGGGCTGCACTTCCCGCCCGACGTCGAGGTCCGCGTGCACGACTCGAACCAGAAGTCCCGTTTCATGGTGATGCCGATGCGCCCCGAAGGCACCGAGGGCTGGACCGAGGAACAACTCGCGGCCATCGTCACCAGGGACACGATGATCGGCGTGGCGCTGCCCCAGGTCGACTGGACCGCACAGGTGCCACCGAACCAGGTCCGGGCCGCCACGAGCAAGGGCGGGCAGCGATGAACAATGGTCCGTACGAAGTCCTGTTGGACACGCTGGACCCCACGTCCGGGCGCGAGCGCACCCTGCCGGAGCTGGACCGAAAGCCCGACCCGTGGGAGTCGAGCATGCAGGCAACCTGCGAATGCCTGTCCTGGCGCGGGGCATTGGACAACCTGGAACGCCGCCATGCCGAGGATGCGCTCGGTGAGACGGTCTACCGCGACTTTCCGGTACGGACCCGATCGGTCGTCGTCACGGCCCACACGCTGATGGATCGTGGATTGATCACCCCGGAGGAACTGCGTATGCGGATGGAGGTGATTCGGACGCGGTTCAACCGGGAGTAACCGTCCTGAGGATTCGTAGTATCCCTGCGGTCGGCTGGGCCGGGGCGGTGACCATTTTGGTCATGGTGGCTGCGGAAATACGTTCTGCGGCAACAACTCCTACCGTATGGCAGGGGTCGCTACGATGGAAGGGTGCGGATCGGAGTCGGACTCTCCACCGCGCCGCGAGCGCGGCAGGCGGGCGTGGAGGCCGCAGCGATCGCGCGCGAGCAGATCGCGGGCGAGTCGCCATCGCTTGCTGTGCTGCTGGCGTCACGAGCACACACCGACGAGGCCGCCGCCGTACTCGCCGGAGTCCACGAGGCGGTCCGGGTGCCAGCACTCATCGGATGTGTGGCACAGGCGATCGTGGCGGGCCGCCGCGAGATCGAGGACGAGCCCGCGGTGGTGGTATGGCTGGCGTCGGGATTGCCGTCCGCCGCAGAGACCTTCCAGCTCGACTTCGTCCGCACGACCGCCGGAGGGCTACTCGCGGGCTACCGCTTCGACAAGGCCGCGCGCGACTTCCACCTGCTGCTGCCCGACCCGTTCTCCTTCCCCGCCGACATACTGCTCCAGCACTTGAACACCGATCTGCCCGGCACCACCGTGATGGGCGGGCTGGTGAGCGGCGCGCAGTGGCCCGGCGGCAGCAGACTGTTCTGCGACCATGAGCTGGTGACCTCCGGTGCCGTCGGCGTGCGACTGCCCGGCCTGCACAGTGTCCCCATCGTGTCGCAGGGCTGCCGTCCGATCGGGTACCCGTATATCGTCACCGGCGCGCGTGGTGCGCTGATCACCGAACTGGGCGGCCGCCCACCGTTCGATCGGTTGCGCGAGATGGTCGAGGCGCTGCCGCCCGACCAGCAGGAACTGGTGACGCGCGGGCTGCAGATCGGAATAGTGGTCGACGAACATCTGGCGACGCCCGGACAGGGCGATTTCCTGATCCGCGGCCTGCTCGGTGCCGACCCGTCCAGCGGCGCGATCGAAATCGGTGAGCTCGTCGAGGTCGGCACGACCGTGCAGTTCCAGGTCCGCGACGCGGTCGGGGCGGACGAGGATCTGCGGGCGGCCCTCGTTCACATGGGTTCGGATCTGCCGGGACGCCCGGCCGGTGCATTGCTGTTCACCTGCAACGGACGCGGTCGGCGGATGTTCGGGGTCGCCGACCACGACGCCGCGACCATCGAGGACCTGCTCGACGGCATACCGCTCGCGGGCTTCTTCGCCGCGGGCGAGATCGGTCCCATCGCGGGCCGCAATGCGTTGCACGGATTCACGGCGTCGATGGCGGTCTTCACCGAATGAGCGTCGATATGCGGGTCTACGCCGAACTGAACGACTTCCTGCGGCCCGGCGAGCGATACACGGTGCAGCGCCGACAGTTTCGTTCGCACCAGACTGTGAAGGATGTCATCGAGGCGGCTGGCATTCCGCACACCGAGGTCGACCTGGTCCTGGTCAACGGGCACCCGGTGGCCTTCGACAAGCGTCCGCACGACGGCGATCGGATCACCGCCTATCCGGTGTTCGAGAGCCTGGATATCGGCCCGGTCACCAAGGTGCGTCCTCGCCCGCTGCGCGAGCCGCGCTTCGTTGTCGATGTCAATCTCGGCGGCCTTGCCAAGCTGATGCGGCTGATGGGCTTGGACGTGCGCTGTCCGTGGGACGCCGAGGATGCCGCACTCGCCGAACTGTCGGCGGCCGAGCATCGGACCCTGCTCACCCGCGACCGCGGACTGCTGAAGCGGCGCAACGTAACTCACGGCGTGTACATCCGCTCGGACCGGCCGGTCGATCAGATCGTCGAGGTGATCCGGCGGCTCGACCTCGGCGAGCAACTCGCACCGTTCACCCGCTGCCTGCGCTGCGGTGGCGCCGTCGTCGCGGTCGCCAAAGCCGAGGTCGAAGATCTGCTGGAGCCGCTCACCCGCCGCCATTACGACACGTTTCGGCGGTGCCACGGCTGCGGGCGGGTCTACTGGCAGGGCTCGCACCAGCGTCGGCTCGATGCCACGGTCGAGGCGATCCGCAGCGAGCTGACTCGATCCTGACACCGGTGTCGTGGTGACACGGCCGGGCTATTTCGACACCGATGCCGCGGTCGGAATCTAGTGTTGAACCAGATGGTGCTGCATCCGCTATCCGCTCGTCGGCCTCGGCCGACCGGTGCCGCCGCGTTGAGCGCGGTGGCGCGTGCGTAGCCGCTGACGTTGTCACCGGTCACCGGCTCGATGCCGTCCTCCAGCCAGATCCATCTTCTTGTGGCTCGAACGGGAGAAAAGCATGACGAAGCAGATCAAGGTGTGCTCGGTCGAGGACCTACCTCCGGGAACCGTGACCGGCGCGGGCCCGTATGCCGTCGGAAATATCGACGGTGAATACTTCGCGGTCACGCGCCGGTGCCGACATCTGCGGGCCGATCTCGCGGGCGGGTCGATCGAGAACGGCCGACTCGTCTGTCCATGGCATCAGGCTGCCTACGACGTGCAGACTGGGCACATGGTGCGCGGGCCGCAGCAGATCTTCGCGAAGATCCCCGGGCTCGGCACCATGTACACGACGCTGACCAAGGTGTGGCCGCTCGGACGCGGCAGGGTGACGTTTTCGGGCGACGACATCGTGGTCGAGTAGATCCGACCAGCCGGGCTCGGTCCGGTCTGCGCACCTACCCCGCCGAGCAGGTCTTGACGTCGGGTCACCCGAATCCCACACCGCCGGAGGGGTTTTCGTCGCGCGAGAGGTACTGCCCAACCACGAGCGACGACCGGGAATTCGCACGGAGCGCTGTCGCTCTGAGCGTTGGCGTCAGGCGCCGATGCGGGCCACCGTCGCGGCCACTCGCTCCAGGTGATCGGTCATCGCGGCGCGTGCGGACTCCGGCGAACCGGCCTCGATGGCGCGCACGATGGCCTCGTGCTCGCGGTCGGAATCGGTGCGGCGGTCCTGGGTCAGATTGAGGAATTCCGACTGTAGGTCCAGCGCGCGGCGAGTGTCGGCGACCATGGCGGCGAGCATGGTGTTACCGCTGGCGGCCGCGATGGCGGTGTGCAGTTCGCCGTCGTAGCGCACCCAGTCCTGCGCATCGGTGGCCGTCGCCAGCTTGTCGAGGATCTCGAACAGCAGCCGCACCTGGTCCAGCGTGCGCCGCTCGGCGGCGAAACCGGCGGCCGGTATCTCGACGAGCCGTCGCGCCTCGATCAGGTCATCGGCGCCGACACCCGCGAAGGTCGGCTGCGTATCGGCATTCTTGGAGACGATGAAAGTGCCTCGGCCGGTATGGGTTTCGGTGAGTCCGAGGATCGCGCAGGCATGCAGTGCCTCGCGGACCACCGGTCGGCTCACGCCGAACTGCTTGGCCAGCGCCAGCTCCGCCGGCAGGCGGTCGCCCACCGCGTAGTCCTCGCTCTGGATGAGACTCTTCAGCCGACGAAAGACCGCCTCGGTGGCGCCGATGCGCTGCACGTATCCCTCTTCGACTGTCACGCGACCAGTATGGAGACTTCCGCGATATGGCGTCAAAATGCTCGTTCCAGCGGGTATCGGCCACTGGCGGACCCGCGTTGACAGCCGCTGTGACCCCCGTTACAGTCAACCTGTCTGACAGCCTGACAGCCTTACTCCTCAGCGCTCCGAAGCGCTGAGCCCGCCCATCCGCGGAGGCTGGATCCGGCCCATGGAAGGTTTCGATGCAAGACCACGACCAACAGTCGACCGCCACCGCCATCGCGCCCCAGTCGCGCATCGATATCGGCGACCTCGGCTACCAGAAGCGGCTGCGCAAGCGCCATATGCAGATGATCGCGATCGGCGGTTCGATCGGCACCGGGTTGTTCCTCGGCGCCAGCGGCCGAATGGCGCTGGCCGGCCCCTCCCTCGCCCTCGTCTACATCGTGTGCGGGATCTTCACGTTCATGGTGGTGCGCGCGCTCGGCGAACTGGTGATGTACCGGCCGTCATCGGGAGCGTTCGTGTCCTATGCCCGCGAATTCCTCGGTGAACGCGGGGCGTATTCGGTGGGTTGGCTGTACTTCTTGAACTGGTCGACGACGCTCGTCGCCGACATCACGGCGGTCGCGCTGTACGCGCACTTCTGGTCGTTCTTCGTACCCGTGCCGCAGTGGGTGCTCGCGCTGATCGCGCTCACGGTCGTCGTCGGGCTCAATGTGGTGTCGGTGCGGCTGTTCGGCGAACTGGAATTCTGGTTCGCGCTGGTCAAGGTCGGGACCATCATCGTGTTCATGGCGCTGGCCGTCGGGTTCATCGTCACCGGAACATCGGTGGGCGACAATGTCGCCGGCATCTCGACGATCACCGACCACGGCGGGCTTTTCCCGCGCGGCCTGGCGCCCATGCTCACCATCGCCCTCGGGGTGGTGTTCGCATTCGGTGGTACCGAGATGATCGGTGTCGCGGCGGGCGAATCCGATGATCCGCGGGCCGTGGTGCCGCGCGCGGTGAACTCCATCATGTGGCGGATCATCCTGTTCTACGCCGGATCGGTCATCCTGTTCACGCTGCTGCTGCCGTGGACGGCCTACTCTTCCAGTGAAAGTCCGTTCGTCACGGTGATGAGCTCGGTCGGCATCCCACACGCGGGCGATGTCATGAATCTGGTGGTGCTCACCGCGGCGATGTCGAGTCTGAACGCGGGGCTCTACGCGACCGGCCGCACCCTGCGCTCGATGGCGGTGGCGGGCGCCGCGCCGCGCTTCGCACAGCGGATGAATCGCAGCGGCGCCCCGTACGGCGGGATCCTGATCACCAGTGTGGTCGGCATCGCCGGGGTGGTGCTCAATCTGGCCATGCCGCACAAGGCCTTCGAGATCGTGCTGAACCTGGCCGGACTCGGCATTGTCGGCACCTGGGCCTCGATCATGATCTGCCACTGGATCTTCGTGCGCAGAGCCCAGCAGGGGCACTACGACCGGCCCGCCTTCCGGCTGCCGTTCGCGCCGGTGCTCAACATTCTCACGCTCGGCTTCCTGGCCGCGGTGATCGTGCTGATGTTCTTCGACGATGAGATCGGCCGCATCACCCTGGCGGCGTTCCTGCTCGTCGTCGCTGCCATGGTCGCTGGCTGGTTCCGGGTGCGCGGACGGCTCGATCCGGATGTCCTCGCTCCCATCGAGCGGCCCGGCACCGCCGCGGACGGATCGGTGCCCGCGTGACCGCTCGCGAGCTGCCGGTTGCGACTGTGCCGCACCTGCTTTCGCCGGTCACTGTCGACATCCTCTACACCGGCGGAACGTTCGGGATGGTCGATCACGGTGCCGGCCTGCGACCCCGCCGGGGCCTCGGCAGCGAGATCGCCGATGTCGTCGGACAATTCGAGCGCACGAGTGGTATCGCGGTTCGATTCGAGTACACCGAGCTCGAGCAGGTCATCGACAGTGCCGATGCGGGCGCAGGCACCGCGCGCCGGATCGCCGAACGGGTGCGCTCCGGTATCGCGCGACGGCGCCCCGACGGGATCATCGTCGTGCACGGCACGGACACGATGGCCTACGTGGGTGCGCGGATGGCATTCGAACTGCACGATCTGGACGCGCCGGTCGTACTCACCGGCGCCCAGATCCCGCTTGGTCAGCGCGGCAGCGATGCCGCGAGCAACCTGAGGCTTGCGTTGAACCATATTGCCGCCCAACCGGTTCCGGGAGCTTTCATCGCCTTCGGTACGTCGCTGCATCCCGCAGTGCGGGCCAGCAAACGCGCCTGCGACCACTACGACGGATTCACCACAGTCCGGGGGTTCACACCGCCGCCGACACCGCCCAGGCTGCCCGGGACGCAGCCGCGCTCGGACAGTCCACCGGTCGGACTATTCGCCGTCTTCCCCGGTATGGATCCGGACCTGCTCGACGCGGCACTGCGCCACTATCGCGGCGGACTCGTCCTCGAATGCTACGGATCCGGCACGCTGCCACGGCACGGTGACGCCACGGTCGCGGCCATTCGGGCGGCGACCACACGCGGGACTTCCGTGGTCGTCATCACCCACTGTGACAGCGGCGCAGTGGATCTCGACCGCTATCAGGCCGGCCGAGCCCTGCGCGCCGCCGGCGCCATCGGTGGTGGCGATATGACCAGGGAGGCCGCGCTCGCGAAGCTGGCGTACCTGGTCGACCTCGGCATATCCGGTGGCGAACTGCGCCGGTGGATGACCACCAATCTGCTCGGCGAACTCTCGAATCATCATGCGACACAGTCGCTCCCGAATCCGACACACAACTGAACAGGAGCTTTTGATGATCGAAGGCACCCGCACCGAACGCGATTCCCTCGGCACCCATGAGGTGCCGCGCGATGCCTACTGGGGCGTCCACACCGCCCGCGCGCTGGACAATTTCGCCATCACGGGCGATCGCATCGGCAACTATCCGGCCCTGATCACCGCGCTCGCCGCGGTCAAACAGGCCGCCTGCCGCGCCAATCGGGACCTCGGTCTGCTCGATGAGCGCCGCGCCGACGCGATCGATACCGCCTGCGACGAGATCCGCGGCGGCGCGCTGCACGACCAATTCCCCATCGATCCCGTCCAGGGCGGGGCCGGGACTTCGACGAATATGAATGCCAACGAGGTCATCGCCAATCGCGCGCTGGAACTGCTCGGCCACGACCGCGGCGCCTACACCGAACTCGACCCGCTCGACCACGTGAACCTCGGCCAATCCACCAATGACGTCTATCCGACCGCTGTGAAACTCGCCGTCGTGCACCACATCCACGACCTGGTGGCGGCATTGGGCCGGTTGGCAACCGAATTCGACGGCAAGGCAATCGAATTCGCCGAGGTCATCAAGATGGGCCGCACCCAGCTGCAGGACGCGGTACCCATGACGCTCGGGCAGGAGTTCTGCACCTTCGCCATCATGGTGCGCGAGGACTGCGCCCGCCTCGGCGAGGGCACCGCGCTGCTACGCGAGTGCAACCTCGGAGGCACCGCGATCGGCACCGGGATCAACGGGCACCCCGACTATCCGGCGCTGGCCTGCACCCATCTCAGTGAGCTCACCGGCATTCCGGTGATATCGGCCGCCGACCTCATCGAGGCCACCCAGGATTGCGGCGCCTTCGTACAGGTCTCCGGGATCGTCAAACGCGTCGCCGTCAAGCTGTCCAAGATCTGCAATGACCTGCGGCTCATGTCCTCGGGGCCGACGACCGGCCTCGGTGAGATAAGCCTGCCCCCGGTCCAGGCCGGGTCCTCGATCATGCCCGGCAAGGTCAACCCGGTCATCCCCGAGGTCGTCAACCAGGTCGCGTTCGCGGCCATCGGCAACGATATGACCGTCACCATCGCCGCCGAGGCGGGCCAGCTCCAGCTCAACGCCTTCGAGCCGATCATCGCCTACAGCATGCTGCGCACCACCGCACATCTGACCGCCGCCGTCGACACCCTCGCGACCAGATGTATCGCGGGCATAACCCCGCACCGCGAACATCTGGAACAGGGCGTCCGGCGCTCGATCGGCATTGTCACCGCCCTCACCCCACACATCGGATACGCCGCCAGCGCCCGAATCGCCAAGCAGGCATTGCACACCGGCCGCCCCGTCGAGGAGATCGCCACCGAACTCGGCCTGCTTTCGGCCGACATCGTGAAGGCACTGCTGGCACCGCACCGCCTCGCCGGACTTTCGCGTCCGGCGACCGAAGGTGCAGTGCAGCAGTGGACGTGAATAGCTGGTATCAGCTCCTGGCTGTCCGGGGAGGACGTGCCGCTGCAGGGGCACATCTGAATCCCTCCGGGTCGGGTGCGGGGGCTGCCGAGCATGTGTCGCACTGGCCGAAGCCGTTGTCGGCTTTCCGCAGACACCGGGGCTCGATCCACGTAAGGACGACGTCGAGGTAATGGTGGGCACTGCACGCCCTCGCCCGTATCGCGACCGCGTGGATGGGCGTGCGGATACACCCAGGGTACGGACGGCACACCCTCGGGTTTGCTGGGCGGATACCTGAGGCAGGCACCAGGCGCTGCTGATGATCGACGAGGCACACAGCATCGGCGTACTCGGCGCGCGCGGCGGCGGGATCGGTGAGCACTTCGGCGTCGACCGCGGCGATGTCGAGTTGTGGGCGGGCACGATGTCGAAGGCACTGGCCGGTTGCGGTGGCTATGTGGCGGGCAGCGCCGAACTGATCCGCTTCCTGAAATACACCACGCCGGGATTCGTCTACAGCGTCGGCATGACGCCGATGAATGCGGCCGCATCCTTGGCGGCCATCCGTCAACTGCGGGCCGACCGCGAACCGCTCGATCGACTGGAGCGCAATGCGCGGCTGTTCCTGCGCCTGGCCCGCGACGCCGGAATCAATACCGGTGACAGCCAGGACACCCCCATCATCCCGTGTATCGTCGGCGACTCGCTGAAGACGCTGAAACTGTCCAATGCGCTGCTGAAGCGCGGTATCAACGTCAATCCGATCCTGTATCCCGCCGTCCCGGACAACCTCGCTCGCCTGCGGTTCTTCGTTACCGCATGCCATACCGAGGATCAGATTCGCGACACGGGCAAGATCCTCGCCGAGGAGCTGGCACTGATCTGACCTGCTCGACGATGGATCGCACAGCGCGGCGGTTTAGCAGATCGCTCAGTGGTAACTCGCACAATGCCCCTGCTCGGCGAGCGCGGCCGCCGCGCTCCGATCCCTCGCGGGCAACGCAAGCACAATCGACGGGAGGAAGACGATGGCGAATCCTGGTAGCCACGTGCAACGGACCCCGGTGCGGGCCGAGCTGCGCAGTACCGCGTTCAGCGACCACACGACGATTCCCGAGCGCTACTCATACGATGGCGGAAATGTCTCCCCGCCGCTGGAGTGGCACGGCATCCCCGACGACGCCGTGGAGTTGGTCCTGCTGTGCGAGGACCAGGACGCACCGGGTGGCCCGTTCACACACTGGGTCCTGACCGGCATCGCACCGACGACCATCGGTGTCCGTGCGGAAGCGTCACCACTGCCTGCCGTCGCGGGTCGCAATGATTTCGGCGAAATCGGCTGGAGCGGTCCGCGTCCGCCCAAGGGCGACGACCCACACCGGTACTTCTTCCGCCTCTACGCGCTCGACCAAGCGCTCGGGTTCACCGAGGAAACCAGCGCCGACGTGATCCGATCGGATATCACCGAACACGTCGTCGCCAGCGGCACCCTTGTCGGGCTGTTCGCCCGCTGACTCGCCCACGAGCTCCGACCGGTCGGCATGCGATGTAGCGCAAGCGCAGTATCATGTGTACGCGCTTCGGGAGGGGCCGATCATGCTTTCGCGTTGCCATACCGGAAACCGATACTCGCTCACGGCAGTTGGGCTGCTCGTGGTCCTCGGAGCAGCAACCGGTTGCGGGCCCGGCGCCCGGGACTCCGGCCCGCACGAATCGCATCCGTCGACGGCCAGCACGTCGGTGGCGAATTCATCGGTCCCACGCACCTTCGCCGAACTCGCGACTCATCCCTGCGACGCCCTCGACGAGACGGATAGGGCCAGCTTCGTGGTCACCGCCGCCGGATCCGCACAACCCGGTGCGCCGGGTGGATGCTTCTGGATGACGCACACCATCGGACTGAGCTTCTATCCCCATCCGTCCTCCGACCTGACGACACCGCTGCCGCCCGCACCGGGTGCGACGGAGATATCCGTCGCGGGACAGCGAGCCGTCCGGACTCGGGAATCGCTCCCGAACGGCAAGGAGGCGGGGTGCACGATCACGGTCGCCGTGGCGGCCGATGCGTCGTTCACCATCGAAGTCGCCATTGCGGGCGCCGGAAGCAGCCCGGCGCCCGCCATCGACAGCTGCGCATTGGGCACCGATGTCGCCACGGCGGTGCTGGCGCATCTGCGGTGACCGCACCGGCAGCGGCGCAGGGGTGCCCGGTGATCGCCGATCAGCGGCGCGGGCACGCCATGCGATTCGCGAAATCAAGCACGCACGTGTAGCCCGAAACCCGTGCGGCCCTTGGCTTCCAGCCCCTCGCGCAGGCGCAGGGCGGGCATTTCGTAATCGCCGCCGTTCTGGGTGCGGAAGGCGATCGGATCGGTCTGCTCGATCGATAGCAACCGCTGCTCCCATGCCTTGGCGACATCGGTGAAGTCCGCTGGCGATATCCGATCCGCGCCGTATGTCACGAACGGCGGCAGCACGTCCATACCGGGGTAGTAGAGGATGCCGTGCTGGATCGGGAAGAGCAGATCGTCGATGGGGCCGTTGATTCCGCGGTCGGTGTAATGCGGTTCGCGGCCGCCGATCGTCACCGACAGCATGGCCCGCTTGCCCGCGAGGGTGCCCTCGCCGTAGCGATCGCCATAGCGGGTGTCGCTGTGTTCGCCGACGCCATAGGCGAAGTGGTAGGTGAAGACCCGGTCGACCCAGCCCTTGAGGATCGCGGGCATCGAGTACCACCACAGCGGGAATTGCAGGATCACCGTATCGGCCCAGCGCAGTTTTTCCTGCTCGGCCGCGATATCGGCGGTGAGTGTCCCGGTGTCGTAGGCGTGACCGGAGTCTTGCGCGACCCGCAGCGGGCTGCTGGTCGCGCCGAAGTCGTCGGCGTCGACCGACGGCTTCCATCGCATCGCGTACAGGTCACTGACCTGCACCTCGTGCCCGGCTTCGCGCAGGGTGGTGACCGCGATGTCCTTGAGTGCGCCATTGAGCGACCGCGATTCGGGGTGGGCGTGGACGATGAGTGTCCGCATTGCTGCTCCTTCGGATCGGATGTGTTCGATCCTGGGAGTCGGCGGGCCCGCCGTTCAGAGACGCTTCATCCATCGGACGGGACTTCCTGGTATCGGCAGGACCACCCTCGCGCCGCGAACCCATGGCAATACTGGAGGGATGGACGATCTCTCCGACTTCCTGCGCACGCGGCGATCGCGGGTGGATCCGGGGTCGGTGGGCATTGCCACCGATTCGCGCCGGCGAGTGGCGGGACTGCGCCGTGAGGAGGTCGCGCACCTGTCCGGGGTGAGCGTCGACTATTACGTGCGCTTGGAGCAGGGGCGGGCCCGGCAGCCGTCGGCGCAGGTGCTCGATGCGCTGGCCCGGGTTCTCGGCCTCGACGAGGTGGAGCGCGAGCACCTGCACCGGCTGGCACGCCGCCCGCAGCGCCCGGCGAGGTCGGCACCGAATGTCCGCGTCCGTCCCGAGTTGCTGCGGGTGCTGGACCTCATCCCCGATGCGCCCGCGTTCATCGTCGATCACCGCCTCGACGTGGTGGCGGGCAACCAGCTCGCGGAACTGCTATACGGACACAGTCCGATGAAGGGTCTGAATATCGCCCGGCACATCTTCCTGGACGACCCCGACGACGAGGGCCGCTCGCTCTATGCCGAATGGGATGTCTGCACCCGCGATACGGTCGGCCATCTGCGCTTGGCCGCGGGCAAGTATCCGGACGACCCGAAACTGGCGGGCCTGATCGGTGAACTGGCCGTGCACAGCGACCGCTTCCGCAAACTGTGGGCCCGCGCCGATGTCCGCTCCCGGACCCACGGCCGCAAGGCCTTCGCCCATCCCCTGGTCGGCACCCTGGACCTACACCAGGAAAACTTCGCCCTCCCTGAGGAAACCGGCACCGAACTTGTTGTCCTGTCCGCCCAACCCGGTACCGAATCCCACGACAACTTGCGCCTGCTGGCCAGCCTCGGCGCTACCGATGCCCGGACTCTCGATCGGTCATCGGAGCGCGATATGACACAATCCTAGCGGGCGTCATGATGGTGTAATACGGTGAATCGGGACCGCAAAAGAACGAGGCCGCTGATGACCATTCACCGTGACGGACTCGAACACGACATCGTCACTGATTTCAGTTCGCGCATGAGCTACAGCGCCTACCTGGACCTCGAAACGTTGCTCAGTGCGCAGCATCCGGTCAGTCGGCCGGAGCACCATGATGAATTGCTGTTCATTATTCAGCATCAGACCACTGAGCTGTGGCTGAAGCTCGTGCTGCATGAAATACGGGCCGCGCGAGCGGCTTTCGATGCCGACGACATGGGGGTCGCGCTGAAATGTGTTGCGCGGGTCGAACACATCCAGAAAACGCTGACCGAGCAGTGGTCGGTGCTGGCAACGCTGACACCCACCGAGTACGCGCAGTTTCGCCGCTTCCTGGGGAACTCTTCGGGCTTCCAGTCCCATCAGTACCGCGCCATCGAGTTCATCCTCGGCAATAAGAACGCGGCGGTGCTCCGGGTCTTCGAATCCGATGCGGCGGCGCATGCTCAGCTGGCCACGCTGTTGCGCGAACCGACCCTTTACGACGCTTTCTGGCGTCACCTGTCCCGCATCGGGCTCGATGTGCCCCGCTCGATGTTGGAAAGGGATGTCACCGAGGCCCACACCCTGGACCGCGAACTCCTCGCCTTGGTCCAGTCCATTTACCAAGCGCCGGAACAACATTGGTCCGTGTACGAAGCATTCGAGGAACTGGTCGACCTCGAGGAGAACTTCCAGCTGTGGCGGTTCCGGCATCTGCGCACCGTGCTGCGCGTCATCGGAAGAAAAGGCGGGACGGGCGGATCGAGCGGCGCCGGATTCCTGCAACGCGCACTCGAACACACCTACTTCCCCGAACTCTTCGCCGTCCGCACCTGGACCGGACACTGACCCGCAATGGCGGATCGAATCACATGACGGCTCAGCACCCCAGCCACCGTTCGCCCCGCCGCGAGAGAACGCCCGATCCGCAGCTCGCGGGCGCGGTACTGGATGACATCGACGGGCGGCCCGGGAGCGCGACCTCGCTGGCCCGCACCGTGCTCGGCGCATACGTCCGCGACCTCGGCGGGTGGATCGCGATCGCGGACTTCACCGAACTGCTGGCCCTACTCGACATTCCGGCACCGAGCACCCGCACGGCGATCACCCGCCTCAAGACCAAGGGCGTGCTGCGCGCCGAAAGCCGCAGTGGACGTGCGGGTTATGCGTTGACCGAGCCCGCACTGGCCATGTTCGCCCGCGGCGACCCGCGCATCTTCGGATTCCGCCAGATGGCACCGGGTGATGCCTGGCGGCTCCTATCCTTCGGCATCCCGGAGTCCGAACGCGGCGCCAGACACCAACTTCGGCGCCGACTGACCGCGATCGGCTGCGGCACAGTCTCGGCGGGTCTGTGGATCTATCCGGAGTACCTCGCGACGGAGGCCGCCGCCATCATCACCGCCTTGGCACTCGACGACTACGTAACGTCGTTCCGCGCCACCGACCCCGTCGTACCCGGCAATGTGCGACAGGCCGCCGCGCAGTGGTGGAACCTGGACGATCTCGCAGCCCGGCACCGAACCTTCTACCAGCGACACCGCAAGATCCTCGAACTCGACGACACCAGCGACCGAAATGCCTTCACGCACTTCACCCACATGCTCGACGAATGGCGAATCATCCCCTACATCGACCCCGGCCTACCCGATGAGATGCTCCCGCTCAACTGGCCAGGACTGGCCAGCGTTTACCTGTTCACCGAGGCTCGCCAGCGTTATCTAGAACCAAGCCGCCAGTGGGTGCGAACGCTGGTCGAGCCGCACCAGATCCGGCAATAGCACCCCCAACCCGGCACTCCCCGCGGAGGCGCTGCCGCCGCCCCGACTCCTCGCCCCAGCCTCCGGTTGGACAAGCGATCACCATGGGCTCATGCAGGGAAACACCGAGAGCCCACCTGCACCAGCGCATTCCCGGCGGTACACCGAAGCGCCGGGTGCCGGAGAGGTCGCCCGCTGCGACGACATCGAGCAGGGCCGGGTTCGAGTCCGACGTGCGGTCGGCTCGTTCGTTGGGAGGCATGGCGGATGCTATTACTAGTCTCTGATAGTTGCAATAGTTCAGAAACTTGAACAAGTAGGCTCTGCGCCATGACGGCAACAGACGCGACGACGGCGGAATCGGAGGGAGCACGAGCGTTCGTCGAACGACTCGGCGGAGCAATGGCGGCCAGCGGCGTGCCACCGATGGCCGCCCGGGTCCTCGCACAGCTGCTGATCAGCGAAAAAGGCGTCATGACCTCGGCCGAACTCGCCGAAGCGCTACAGGTCGGTCAGCCGTCGATCTCGGGCGCGGTCCGCTTCCTCGCGCAGTTCGGATTCGTCTCCCGGGAGCGGGTGCCGCGCACCCGCAAGGACCAGTACCGCATTCGGGACAACGTATGGGAAACGGTGCTCACCCTGCGTAACGACTCACTCGACGCATGGAAGGCCAACCTGCAGTACGGCGTCGACACCTTCGGCGCGGGCACCCCGACCGGGCAACGACTCACCGAGGCCGTCGACTTCTTCGACTTCGTCCAGCAGGATATGCACGGCCTCATCGCCCGCTGGCGCGAACATCAGCGAAAGGCCGAGCGACACGGATGAATCATCGCCGCCGGGGGTGACTAAGCTTCGAACGATAGGTAACAACGCCCGTCGAACGGAGAGAGCTGATTCATGGCGTCCGCAACAGCATCCGCACAGATCGGGGTTACCGGCCTCGCGGTCATGGGTAGCAATATCGCGCGCAACTTCGCCAAGCACGGCTACACGGTGGCACTGCACAACCGCAGCATCGCCAAGACCGACACGCTGCTGGCCGAACACGGTGGCGACGGCAACTTCGTGCGCACCGAGACGATCGAGGAGTTCGTCGCGGCGCTGGAGAAGCCGCGCCGGGTGCTGATCATGGTCAAGGCGGGCGATCCGACCGACGCCGTCATCGAGGAACTGGCCGCCGCTATGGAGCCCGGCGACATCATCATCGACGGCGGCAACGCGCTCTACACCGACACCATCCGCCGCGAGGCCGCGATGAAGGCGCGCGGGCTGAACTTCGTCGGCGCGGGCATCTCCGGCGGCGAGGAGGGTGCGCTCAACGGCCCCGCGATCATGCCCGGTGGCCCGAAGGAGTCCTACGAATCCCTCGGACCACTGCTGGAATCCATTGCAGCGCAGGTGGACGGCACGCCGTGCTGCACGCATATCGGCCCCGACGGTTCCGGCCACTTCGTCAAGATGGTGCACAACGGCATCGAATACGCCGATATGCAGCTGATCGGCGAGGCCTACCACCTGTTCCGCGACGCGCTGGGCTTCGACGCCAAGCAGATCGCCGACGTCTTCACCGAGTGGAACTCCGGCGAACTGGAGAGCTACCTCGTCGAGATCACCGCCGAGGTGCTCGAGCAGGTCGACGCGAAGACCGGCAAGCCGCTGGTCGATGTGATCGTGGACGCGGCCGAGCAGAAGGGCACCGGTCGCTGGACCGTGAAGTCCGCACTCGATCTGGGCATCCCGGTCACCGGCATCGCCGAGGCGGTTTTCGCGCGGGCACTGTCGGGCTCGCGTGCCCAGCGCAAGGCCGCGGTCGGTCTGGCCGCCGGCAAGCTGGGCGAAAAGCCCACCGACGCAGCGCAATTCACCGAGGACATCCGCCAGGCGCTCTACGCGTCGAAGATCGTCGCCTACGCCCAGGGCTTCGACCAGATCGCCGCGGGCAGCGTGGAATACAACTGGGACCTGCACCCCGGCGATCTCGCCACCATCTGGCGCGGCGGCTGCATCATTCGCGCCCGCTTCCTGAACCGCATCAAAGAGGCCTACGACCAGAACCCGGCCCTGCCGAGCCTGATCCTGGCACCGTACTTCCGCGAGGCGATCGAGACGGCCATCGACAGCTGGCGCCGCGTGGTCTCCACCGCCACCATGCTCGGCATCCCGGTGCCCGCGTTCGCGTCCTCACTGTCGTACTACGACGCCCTGCGCGCCGAGCGGCTCCCGGCCGCACTCACCCAGGGCCAGCGCGACTTCTTCGGCGCCCACACCTACGAGCGGATCGACGCGCCGGGCAAGTACCACACCCTGTGGAGCGGCGACCGCAGCGAGGTCTCCGCGGACTGAGCTCGCTCGCGCCAGCGCGCATGCCCGGCGTGCGCGCTGGCACACGGGTCGACTCGTTCGTAAGCGCACGATTCCCAATCGTGACAACACCTACCGTGGCATTCGTGTCGCAGGACGAGCAGGATTTCATCGCCAACTCGACACCCACCGCGGAACCGCCACTGATAATGGCCATGGTCGACGGCAAGATGCTGTGCGGTGCGGCCGGTCTCGATCGGGACGGCACGCTATCGCTGCGCGCCGAACCGTTGAACGAGGCGAGCTTTGTCATCGTCGTCACTGCGTGCCCCACGTACCGCTAGGTCGACCGGCCAGCGGTCGAAACCAGACGGGGTGCGTACACAACCACAGGACGGCACCCCAAGCGTTGCGCAACTAAACAACCTCGCTGGCGGGCTGCCCGGGAATCGTCGTACCGAGGGCCGGTGTGAGGTCGTCGAGCCAATGTGCGCCGGGGTCATAGTGCGCGAAGAACTGCTTGCCGGTGTCACGCGGGTCGCGTGATTGCAGCATGCGCAGCGCAAAGACCTTGGTACCCATGATCGTTGGGGCACCATCGAGCACGACCTTGCCGATGTGGGTGGACATGACCGGGCCGCGGGCGCTGCGGGCCAGGCCGGATACCTGTCGAATGGCATCGGTGTAGATCTCGAGTGCCCGTGCCAGCGGAACCTCGAAATAGTTGCGGGCGCCGGTGTCTCGTTCGACGAACATGTAGTACGGGATCACGCCGGATTCGACCAGCGCCTGCCACATCCGCGCCCAGACATCGGCATCGTCGTTGACGTGGGCGATCAGCGGCGCCTGCGCCCGGATCACCGCACCCGTGTCCCGGATGCGGGCAATGGCCCTGCGCACCGCGGCGGTGGACAGCTCGCGCGGATGCGAGAAGTGCGCCATGACGGCGACGTGCCGCCCCGCGGCCACGCACCGTTCGAACAGGCGCAACAGGTCGTCCGCATCCGCGTCGTCGGTGAATCGGGTCGGCCAGTAGGACAGCGCCTTGGTACCGAAACGCAGTGTGCGGATATGTTCCAGGCCCGGCTCCAGCAGTGGATCGACCCAGCGGCGCAGCACTGCGGTCCGCATGATCATCGGGTCCCCGCCGGTGAACAGCGCATCGGTGACCTCCGGATGCTCGCGCAGGTAGGCGGTCACTACGGTGGGATCCGAAATCGCCTGGCGGGTCTCGGTTCCGACGAACTGGGCCCAGCGGAAGCAGTAACCGCAGTAGGCATGGCAGGTCTGGCTCTGCGACGGGAACACCAGCACGGTCTCCCGATACTTGTGCTGTAGCCCGAGTAACGACTGCCCTTGCAGGACAGGAATATTCGCGTCGAGCTGGCCGCCGGGATGTGGGTTGAGCAACCGACGCGCCTGTGCGCCCGCCTTGGCCAGCACTTCCCGCGAGGCGTCGGCGTCGTACAACTCGGCAATACTGCTGAATACCGTGGGCGGCAGCATATCTCGGTGCGGAAAGGTGAGCCGGAAGATCGGATCGTCGGGCGCTGCCGTCCAGTCGATCAACTCGCGATCGACATAGTTGTTGACGCGGAACGGCAACACCGCGGCCACGATCCGAAGATCACGCAGGTAGTCCTCGGAAAGGCCACGCGCCAGGGCCAACTCGGCCAGGCGCTCGCCGGTGTAGAGCTTCATACGGTCACCAACTCTTCGTCGCGGCGGAGCAGGGGAATGGCGCGATGGCGTCGCAGTCCGAAAATCCAGACGATCGGGGAACACACTCCGATGAGTATCGCGGCCGCAAGGAAGATCGGACGCGGGTTATTGCCGTCGAGGTGCGTGAGCAGGCCCGCGAGCACCGCACCGACCGGTGCGGCCGCCAGCACGACCGTCCGCATCGCGCTGGTGACCCGGCCCAGTAGCTCGCGCGGCACGAGTTGCTGCCGCAATGTGCGGACCACGATGCTGGCCAGCACATCGGCCCAGATCAACACGGCATTGGCGAGGGTGAGCCACCAGAGGTTCGGCGCGAAACCCGCCGTGCCCAAGGCGATGCCGATCAGCAGGATAGCCGCCACACACAGCGGTACCGGACGGTACCGCGTCATGAACACGGGAGCGGTTGCCGCACCCAGGATTCCGCCGATGCCACCGGCGGCAACCACTACGCCGACCAGCCCCGCCGACATGCCCAGATAGTCGTGCGCGAAGAACACGATCAGCGTCTGAACCGCAAGACACAGATTGGTGACCACTTGCAGCACGGCCAATGCACCGATGGCCGAGGACGCAGTGAGATAGCGCAACCCGGCGCGGAACTCGGCCCCGAATCGTCGCCACGACACTGGAGCTCGGCGATCGATCGGCTCCGGTGGGCGACGGTGGGTGCTCCACAGCGTCGCAAGCGACACCACGAATGTCGCCGCTTCCACCACCAGCGCGGCACCCAATCCGATTGTGGCGGCGAGCAATCCGACTATCGGCGGCCCGAGCAGTATCGAGGTCTGGCTCGCTGTCTCGAGAATTGCATTGGTGCGCACCAACGCTCGATCACGGTAGATATCCCGCACCGCGACCGCCAGCGCCGTCTCGAAAAACACCCCGGCAACCCCGGCCCCGAAGGCGAGCGCCAGGATGACACCCACCGAACCGACTCGGGCGACGGTCAGCACGAAGAGCGCGACGAAGACAGCCGCCCGCGCCAGATCGGCGATGATGAGCACCCGCCAGGGATCGGCACGATCCACCACCGGCCCGGCCGGTAGCCCGGCGACCAGGTAGCCGACCGTGCGCGGTGTGGCGGCCAATGCCGCCGCGACGGGACTATGGGTCAACTGCAACACCAGCAGCGGAATGGCCAGCACGGCCAGCCCGTCGCCGAGCAGGGAGACGATTTGGCCCGGAATGAACAACCGAGTTCCGCAGTGGCCGTTCACAATAGACATGTGTGACCCGCCAATTGCTCCAGACGGCAGCCGAAGGAAACCTTCTCCTGCCACTTGAGGGTTCCGTAGTCGATGCTGGTGCACCCCCGACGCAATGCGGCCGCCACCAGCCCGTAGAACAGCATCACAAAATACGTGCCGTATGCCTCCGGCCGCTGCCCACACCACAGCGCTCGCAGCGTATTCCCGTGCCGCAGCGATAGCGAGAAGCCGATAATCCGATCCCCCTGCCGGACGGTGGTCACCACTCGATCCTCGGGCGGGTAATGCCGGATCATCCGGTCCAATGTCGCCGCTTGGGCGGCACGGTCGCCTGCGGAGTTGTACTTGCGCAGCAACCCCATCCGCAGTTCCAACACCGCGTCGCGGACCTCGCCGAGATCCTCCTCGCGCAATTGCGCTCCGCTCTCCTCCATCCGGCGCAGCAGCCGTCGCAGATCCCGCCGCCGTTCCCGTGACAACTGCGCCAGATACCCAGCGATATCTCCGAAATCGAGCGGCATGACGCACGTCGGATACAGCTGGACCGGCTGTGCGCCAACCTCTTCCAGCGTGCTGTGCAAGATCTGTTGCCGTTCCGGGACGTACAGATACGACATCGACCGGGCACCCTGCTGCTCGGCCCAGGCATGTACGGCCTGGACGGTGTGGCCGAGGACAACCGGGTCGGTCGCTCCGGGGCCGGCGGGAATGCAGGTGTAGCCGGGCTGCAGCGCCAGCACCGCCGGATACAGCGATGTGGCATCCGGTGCGGACGGTAGCGGCGATCGCGGCCCGGGTGATGGGATCTCCCCGCGCAAGATGGCGGCGATGTCGTAACGCGGTTCTGCCGGTGCGGATTTCAGCAACCGGGTGTACAGCCCGACTTCCGGCCGTCCGTCGACATAGGCCACCAGCCAGCGCGGCTCGCCCGGCAATAGCGGCCCCATCGTTTCCAGCCAACGATCCGACACGGCGAAGTCCGCGGTCGCGGCCGCGAGCATGGCCCATTCGGTGGGGCGGATCTCGGACGTTCTCAGCTCAACGCGCATCGCTCACCCGCAGATTCCCCGATGAGTGAGCGAGATCGACGCTGATGCCGCGGATTCACCCAATCGAACGTGCCGTCAGTTGATGACACCATATTAAGTGGCGCGTTGGACTGCGATATAGAAAGAGTTGTCCCCGCACATGGGAACGCGAACTCATCGCCGCTGACCTTGGCGGTCCACCGCGCATCGATGCGGATATTCCCATCCGGAATGGCGGATGATCTCGCCACGCGGCTGCCCTAGTGTCCGAATCGCGACCGTCCGAATCGAAATCGGCCGGGCACAGAGCATTCGAAGGCAGAGGTGTCGAGTATGCGGGTGATCGTGGTCGATGACAATGGCGATGAGGCCGACGCGCTGGTGCACCGGCTGCGCCGCCGTGGCCATCAGGCGGATCACAAACGCAGAGGTGCGGACCTGCTGGTCGCGCACCATCGCTATCACGCCGCCATCCTCGACCTCGAGCTGCCGGATATGCCGGGGCTGGAGGCGCTGCGCAAGCTGCGCGAAGTC
The DNA here is from genome assembly GCF_050955995.1 of Nocardia sp. CA-119907. NCBI lineage: Bacteria > Bacillati > Actinomycetota > Actinomycetes > Mycobacteriales > Nocardiaceae > Nocardia > Nocardia sp. CA-119907. Next base: position 2,916,721 of record NZ_CP192091.1, on the reverse strand, counting down.
AGTTCGATGTCGGTGCTCGTGCTCACCGCGGACTCCGACGAGCGCTCGGTGGTGCGCGCGCTGCGCAGCGGAGCCGACGATTACCTGGTGAAGCCGCCCCGCATCGGCGAGTTGACGGCTCGGTTGGACGCGATCGCCCGACGCGCTCCGGCGGTCCGCCGAAACCTCGCGCCGGCAACGACGGTCGTCGCGGGGGACGTTCGGGTGGATCTGCTGGCCGGGATGGTAGAGGTCGCCGGGCGGCCGGTGCAGCTGACCCCGGTCGAGTTCGAACTGCTGCGCGAGCTGGTCGAGCGCCCCGGAGTGGCGGTCAGCCGTCAGCAGTTGCTGGACCGCATCTGGGGCGATGCGTTCGTCGGGGTGTCGCACGCGCTGTACGTGCACATCACCAGGCTGCGGACAAAATTGAACCGCCCAGGTCTGATCACGACCATCCATAGTTACGGCTACCGGTGGAACCCGGAAGCCGCGGCGCCAGGGCCGGTCATACCGACTGCGCTTCCGGCGCTCGCGGCATCGGGGGCGCGGTGAAGTGCTTCGACCAACGATCCGCGATGCCTGCCGACGTCGCTTCGATCATCCCCTCGGACAGTGATTTTCGAGCTAGCGACCCATGATCGCCGGGTGACCGGTCACCGGCACCGACATATCCACATGCACTGGGAATCCGGCCTTCACCTCGTCGGTTGCCGGTCCGGGCAGACCGCCTAACGCGACGTGCAGACCGAGCGCCATCAGTACCACAGCGGTGGCCACGTCCATCGCGCGGCGATTGCGGTGCGCTGCGAAGAAGCGCTGCAGACGGGAGAAGCCGAAAGCCACTACCAGCAGCCAGATCAGCACCGGAAGCACCATGATGGTGCCGAGCGTCAGCTTGTGCGCGAACGACGAACCCGGCGGTAGGAAGTGCGTCATCAGTGCCACCAGGAACAGGATCGCTTTCGGATTCGTCACATTGACCACGAACCCACGCCGGAACGGCTCCGCGTCGAGACTGCCCGGCAGATCGCCGACCACGGGCTGAACGGTCTTCGACAGCGACCACAGCAATTTGGCGCCCAGGAACAGTAGATATCCGGCACCGACCACGCGGATTACGGTGAACGCCCCCGGCGTCGCGGCGATCGCCGCACCGATGCCCACGACAGCGGCGGTAGTGTTCACCGCCATACCGACGGTGATCCCCAGCGCCGCGGTGATACCGGTCCGCAGCCCTCTGATCGACGAATAACGTGTGACCAACGCGAAATCGGGACCCGGCAAGATGGCCCCGAGAGTCGCCGCGAGTGTAAAGGAAATCAGATCCACCGGTGCCCCTCCGTGGCCCAGATATTCGTATTCACAGCGCCGGAACGAGCGCATACCGGTCGCGTGTCGACGCGACCCGCCTGATGACCACCGGCGCGAGCAGCCCGGCCGCCAGCAGGATGAATCCCGTTACGTACCAGCCGATTACGCCCAAGCTGATGCACAGCCACGTCAGCAATGCCGGGCCTACCGCATCGGCCATGCGCAATCCGATGCCGAAAACACCCAGATACAGCCCGAGGTCCTGGGGCGGCGCCAGTGCGTTCGATGCCTCGAAACCACCTGCCGTCTGCCACAATTCGCCGACGCTGAGCACGGCGGCACCGACCCCGAGGATCAGCACGACAACCCAGCCGCCGCGTCCGTGCGCGGTGGCCAGCAGCACACATGCGATAAGAAACACCCAACCGCTGCGGCGCAGCGCGACCCCCGCGGCGGTGGCATCGACGACCCGTCGGCTGGCTCGGACCTGGAACCCGACCACAATGGCGATATTCACCATGTCTATCGCGGCGATCGACCAGCGCGGCGCGGCCGTGGCACCGATGATCCACAGCGGTATGGCGACCGATTGGATTCGGTACTGCAGCGACAACACGCCGTCCAATGCGGTCAGTGCCAGATATGGCCGGTCCCGCAGCGCGATCCAGCGGTCACCGTGATATTCGGCGGTCGCCGCTGCTGGCCCCATCACGGGCAGTCCGGCGACCAGCGGTACCGCCGCGGTCAGGAAACCGGCGGCGATAATGATGGCGACCCGATAGACCAGCGCGGAATCCCATTGCACGGCTACCGCGGCCAGGCCGATGCCGATGGCGATACCGACATTGAGCACCGAGCGGATATAGGCACGAAACTCGTTGGCGCGACTGGTGACAACCCGCGGAATCATCGCCGAGATCAGTAGCTGGACGCAGGCCTGCGCCGCGGCTGCCGCCGGAATGACGATCAGGTACATCGCGAATCCGTCGACCGCGAGAAAGCCGACGGTCGCGACGGCCCCGACGAACAGGCTGGCGCGCAGCACACCGAGCGGGCCACGCCGATCCGAGATTCGGCCGACCAGAATATTGCTGACCACGCAGGCGACACCGGCGACGCTGAGTCCCGCGCCGACCTGCATCGGCGAGATCCGCACGATTCTGGTGAAGTAGAGGACGACGGTGGACAAATAGATACCGCTGGAGACGGCCGCCGCGACTGTGATCAGCGTCAGCATGCTCTGCGGTCCGGCCGACGGCAGCAAGGCGCGAAACCAGGACATGAGAACAGTCCGGGCGTTTCAGGCGACGGCCGCGTCGGTCGGCGAATCGAGTGCGACGCAATCCATCCGGAATCCGGCGATGGTGCGCCGCACTGCCTCGACCACTTCCCTATTCGAACGTCCACGGAAGCGGAACGCCGCACCGATCTCGGCGTAGCCGAATGTTTCGGTGATCATCGTCCCCACCGGCGGCACCGAATAGTGGTACGGGGCATATGCGCGCGGAATATCCAATCGCACGTCCAGCACCGTGCAGGGTGGGCTGAGCGGCGGGTGGATCAGCAATTCGGCGACCACCTCCGAATCGGCGAGCGAAGCGGTGACCGGCGTGCGACCGAGCTGAATATCGATCGCGGCGCCGAGGAGGTCGTAGCCGTGCACTTCCCGCCACATATGGGTGGTCTCCCCACCGGCGGCGCGCGCCGCCACTTCGAGGAATCGAATGTGCGGTATACCGAAGGCGTAGCCGAGGAAGAATTCGAGATGAAAGACGGTGGGGACACCAGCACTGAGCGCGGAAAGCACGGATTCGGCAAAGGTGGCGAGCGGGCCGATAAGGGCAGGGTCGTCGATCTCGATATAGCCCAGGCTGGTTCCGTTGTCGGCGAACTCGAGACACGTACCGAGATATTTCGAGGCACGCCATGGGCCGAGCCCACTGCCGGTCCAGACGCCGTCTATCGCACCCACCTCGTCCGGGCAGAATTCCTGTACGAGAAAGGGTTCGGCACTCAGGTCGGGCAGATCGGCGAGGTCTTCGGCGGAATCCAGCTTGACCACATCTCGGCTCCCCGCGCCGAGCCGCGGCTTGACGATCAGCGGAAACCTGTGCTCGGAGGCGAATTCTCGGATGGCGGCCACATCGGCCGCAGCACGGAATGCGGGCACCGAAACACCCTGCTCACGAACGGTTTCGCCCATCGACAGCTTATCGCGGAACCGTACCGAATATTCCGGCCGATCGCCCGGCAGATCGAATTCCGCACGCAGTTCAGCGGCCGTGAGCAGGTCGAATTCATGGAGCGCGACAATCCGTTCCGGCGTACCGAACCGGGCCGCGAGATCACGCACCGCCGCTGGTACGAGAGCCATATCATCGAGAATCATCACCGCAGCCGCGGCATGCGCCGGTATACCGTCCAGCACACTGCGCGAGCAAACATAGGTGACGGAATTGGAAACGTGATCGATACGGTCGAGATACGGGACGTCGACGCCGCGCACTCTATGTATGACAGTCACGTGTGATTGCACAGATTCCTCCGCTCGAAGCCAGGCTGACACACTTGAATTTAGTGCCGAAAATTAAGCTGAAGTAACGCATCTGCCAACATGCGGCAGCGGCATGGAGAACCTATTGTCGATCGACGCACTTCTCTTTTGTGAGCGATATCTCACAAGCGCCGCACAGCATTTGGTTCGCGCGGTTTGTGAGAATTCTTTCAACAGCAGCGCAGATCAGGGCTACGGAATATTTCGGCACACCCGGGACACATCAAATGTACCGACCACGCAATAAAGCGAATCGGTGTGAGATTTCCGCGAGGCCGGATACACGACCATCCACGGCTACGGCTATCGGAATGCCGCAGTGCCAGGGCCGGTCATATCAGCGAAGATTCCGGCGTTCGCGGCATGAGGGTCGCGGTGAGTACCGCACCGGCGAAAAGTAGTGCACCGCATATCCACAGCGCGTCACGGAAACCGCTGCCGAAGCCGATGGCATCGGTGAGCGGCGCGCCCGAGATACCGACGAGCCCCGGCAGCGCGGCGACGGCGAGCAGTTGTGCGGTCCGGGCGACCGCATTGTTCACCCCGGAGGCGATTCCGGTGTCCGACACCGACACCGCGGCGAACACCGCACCGGTCAGCGGGGCAACGAAGACGGCCAGACCCGCACCGAGCACGACGGTCCCCGGCAGCACATCGCTCAGATAGGTTGCGCGCGGACCGATCTCCGTCAACAGGACGGCACCGAACCCGGCAAGTGCCGAGCCGAGTGTCATCGGGATCCGTGCACCGTGCCGTTGCGCCCACCGACCCGCGGCCGGGGACGACACCAGCATGATCCCGGTGATCGGCACCGTGGCCAGGCCCGCCGCCAATGGCGAATACCCCGCGACCACCTGCAATTGGAGTGGCAGCAGGAAGTAGACGCCACCCAGGCCCGCGTACACGGCCGCGGTCACCATATTGGCCGCGGTGAATATCCGCGAGTGGAACAGTGATGGCGGCAGCAGCGGATGTTCACCGCGCAACTGGATGAGCGCGAACATCCCGAGCAACGCCGCGCCGAGCAGCGACATCCACCCGCGTGCGCCGATGAACCCGTAGGTGAGCGCACCCAACCCGGCCACGGCGGTGGCCGCACCCGATAGATCGAGTGGTCGCCCGTGCGCATCCCGCGACTCCGGAAGGTAGCGCACCGAAACGACGGTCACGGCCACCGCGAACGGCACGGTAATGAGAAATACCGAGCGCCACCCGGCCGACTCGGTCAGCCAACCGCCGACCACGGGTCCGACCGCCTCGACGACCCCGACAAGTCCGGCCCACAACCCGATTGCCGCACCGTGATCACGACGATCGATCGAGGCCGTGATCAAGGCCAGGCTGCCCGGGGTGAGCAACGCACCCGCGATCCCCTGCACAACCCGCGCCACGATCAGCATTTCCATGGTGGGCGCGACGCTGCACAGTAGCGATGCCACCGCGAAACCGATACTGCCCCACACGAATACCGCACGCCGACCCACCCGGTCGCCCAATCCCCCGCCCACCAGGATCAGCGATGCCAGCGCCAGCGTGTAACCGCCGACGACCCACTGCAAGTCGGCCACTTCGGCACCCAGACTCGAACCGATACGCGGCACAGCGACATTGACGACCGGCGCATCCAGCAGGACCACCGCCGACCCGAGCACCGCGGCCGTCATGACCCACCGTCCGGTGACCGAACTCAGTCGCGGCGGTGCGGGCCCGGCCCGGTTCGGCGCAACAAGATCGCTCACGATGGGAATTCTCGACTCGCCCGCCGCACCCCCGCCAACCGGCGACCCCCACATTTACATCGGCTTAAGTTTGGCAGTCGACCGACCAGTTCGGCCGCGGGCACTCGCGCGATCCGCCGTGGATCGATACCGAGTTCGCGCCGGGCCGTGGGACGCGGCGATCGGCGACACTGGCCAGACATCGTGTCTGCCTGGGATCGCATCGAGTCCACCCGCGCGTGAGGTGGGAGATTCACTTCGGTGCCGCGCATCGACTGCTCACCGCGATCGGCACGGCGGTCGTCTACCGGTACCCCGGCACCGGAACCGATCCACCGCGGTCCGCGTTCGGCGGTAGCCGGGCTTGGCGTTTGTCGGTTTCGCCGCAATCGCTGTGGAAGCGCACTGTGAGTGGCAACGGGTCGCTGACAGCGATGTCACATCAGGTGTCATCCCGGCGAACAGCTCTGACCTGCTGGGCCTGACACCAGGATGAGTAGGCCGAACCCGCACATCATGGCGAGAATCCCACAGCTGCTCACAGTAAGTCGTACCAGGCTGATCTGGTGGTGGTGGGCCCACAGATCGGCCAGCAGGACAAGCCCGAATGCCAGCATGGTGCATGCGCCGGTGATCTGAAAGCCTTGCGCAGCTGTGAATGCCGCGTCGCGTGAAGCTGGGGCGCCAAAGACCTCGTCGCAGTAATCGCCGACTCCTCCGGTGAAGAGGGCATAGCCACCCAGGAAGATGGCTGGCCCGAGCAGGACCGAGCCGACGACATAGGTCAACGCAAGGACGACCGGACGTTCCAAGAGCTTCACCCTACGTACCGTAGTTCGCCTCCAGCAGTGGACATCTCACGAGCAGCCTTCAGCCGACGCGCTGCGGATCGATACCGAGTTCGGACAGGTTCATGGCCATCTTGTGGTGCACGGCCGGAACCCAGTCCAACGCGCGCAGCACGGTATTGCGCAGGCCGCGCAGGGGTGCGCTGTCCACGGTCGCGACCCGAGTCATCTTGTCGGTGAACGCTACAACACTCTCCGCGACCGGTCGCCGCTCGGCCTCGTACGCGTCCAAGAGGCTGTCGTCTGCACCATCGCGGATCACCGCAGCGAGCTTTGCGGCCAAATTGAGCCCATCCTGGAGACCGGTGTTCATACCCTGCCCACCAGCCGGACTGTGCACATGCGCGGCATCCCCGGCGAGGAAGATACGCCCCGCCCGATAACGCGCTGCCAATCGGTGGTGCACACGGAAGCGCGAACTCCACACGATGTGCTCCACGGTGGCCGGATGCTGTTGCGGGCCACGGGTACTCAGCAGGTGCTGGACGTGGAAGTGGTCGGGCTGCGGCGGTGCGTCGTCCACGGTGGCCACGATGCGGTGGCGACCGCCCGGCAGTGGCGCGAGGACGGTGACCCCCTCCGGCGAGAAGTACAGCCGGATCTCCGCATCGGGCACATCACCGCCCAGTACGGCATCGGCGAGTACGAACGACTGCGCGTAAGTATCTCCCTCGAAGGCGATTCCGGACTGTTCGCGGACGAGGCTGTGCATCCCGTCGGCCCCGACGACATAGCGCGCACGGATCACCTCACCGGTGGCCAGGGTCGCGGTGACGCCGTCCGGGTCCTCGGCCAGCGCGGTCAGCTCACACGGCCGCGACACCTGGGCGCCGGTCGTCACCAACCGCTCCAGCAGTACCTCTTCGGTGAGGTCCTGTGGGATCAGCAGCGTGAAGGGATAGTCGGTGGGCAGGTCCTCGAAACCGACGTGCAGCAGCACGCGATCGCGTTCGCGAACCGTGGCCTGCCCGACGATGATTCCCCGCGACACCAGCTTGTCGGTGACATCCAGTTCGGTCAGCACCTCGAGGGTGCGGGCGTGGACGACGGCGGCACGCGAGGTGTTCTCCCCTGCGGCCTGCTTGTCGATGAGTACGACGGGGACACCTTTGTCGGCGAGCGATGCGGTCAGCGCCATGCCGACCGGGCCCGCACCGACGACGAGTACTTCGGTCTGGGTGGGAATGTTCATGGTGGTGACGCTACGAACCATCCGACCGGGACCGCGTCTGTCGAATGACGGTAATAGCCAGCGTGCTTCACACCGCCGGTTAAGTCATCGCATACCTGGCGAGTTCGGCACGCGAGGCCACACCCAGCTTCGGAAACGCCTTGTACAGGTGATAGCCGACAGTCCGGGCGCTCAGGAACAGCTGGGTGCCGATCTCCCGATTGGTGGCACCGGTCGCGGCCAGACGCACCACCTGAAGTTCCTGCGGGGTGAGTGAAGCCAGCGGATCGGACTCACGGCCCTGGTCCGATATCGAGATTCCGGTCGCCCGCAATTCCGCCGCCGCGCGCTCGGACCACGGGACCGCGCCCAGCAGATCGAAGGTCGCCATGGCCGCCTGCAACTGGGTCCGCGCCTCGGCGCGACGGTTGTGGCGGCGCAGCCATTCGCCGTACATCAGTTCGGTTCTGGCCTGTTCGAAGGGCTGATCGCCGCGCGCGTGCAAACGCAGCGCGCGCTCGTAGAGATCCGCCGCGTCACCATCGGTCAGCAGGGCGTGACAGCGGTGCAGGACCGCGAGCGCCCATGGTTGGTCGATTGCCCTGGCCCAGTTGGTGAACCGCGTCAGCGCCTGGTGTGCGCGCTGCGGATCGCCGATGCGGACGGCGGCCTCGACATAATCGGGATAGGCATAGCGCCAGACGAATGCGTGCCTGCCCGGACCGGCTGCCGATTTGTCGAGCCGGTCCAGCACCTGTGCGTACCGGCCGTAGCCGGAGTCGAGTGCGGCGAGAGCGTAGGTGGCCCAGGTGATCCCGGTCATCCACATCCCACCCTCCGCGATCGCTTCCGCGGCCAGCGCCCGGCATTCCTGCTCCGCGCCCGCCACCCCGGCCGACCATGCGGCGACCCCGGCCAGGTAGTACTTCCAGTAGTGCTGGCCGATGTCCTCGGCGAGTCGCCGTGCCTCGGCCGCGGTGGCCCGCGCCGCGCGATGCCGTCCGGTCGCGAGTTCGGCGATCGCGAGCATCATCATGGCCTGGGGCATGCGCCCGATCCGGCCCGCGGTGCGGCAGGCGTCGACCAGACGCGTCGCATCCCGGTACATACCGTCCACATCGCCACGGGCGAAACCCAGATAAGCGGCGACAATATGCAGGTCGACCGGCAGGTCGGCGACATCGCCGAGATTGTGCGGTGCGATATTGACGGCCAGTCGATCCCCTTCCAGCAGCAGGCGAACATCGCGCGCCAGCGCGTGAATCGCGTGCTCCGGCCCACACATTCCGGCTGCGAGGTCTTCGGTGCGACGAGCCAGTACGAGTTGGTCCGGATGCGGGCGGCTGGACCAGGCATAGATGACCGCCCAGCCGAGCATCGCCAGGCAGGTCGGTCGATCATGCGCAGCCCCCGCAGTGAGTGCGCGGACCCCGTCGTGCAGCAGTCGCGTGGCCTCGAGCGGATGTCCCGCCTCGAAGGCCAGCCCGGCGCGCACCCGGGCGAGTTCCGCCACGACCGACGGCTCGACGGGCGGCGGTCCCGAGTTCGCGCGCTCCGCCAAATCGGTTGCGCGCTCGGATAATCCGGCCTCGTAGGCGGCAGTTGCCGCGATTGTCCAGCGACGAGACCTATCTGCCGCGGCGGGTGAGAGTTCCGCGGCCCTGGCATAGCCTGCGCTGACCGCGATCTGCCCACCGCGGCGGCGTGCCCGCACCGCGGCGTCCTCCAATTGCGCGGCGACCGCCTCGTCGGGCAGTGTGGTCACCGCGGCCAGATGCCAAGCCCTGCGGTCGTCGTCCACGGCCCCGGCCAGTGCCCGATGCGCCGTGACCCGCTCCGCGACATCGCAGGCCAATCGGGCGGCGGTGCGGATGAGCGGATGCCGGAATTCGATGCCGGAGGACGTGACCCGGGCCAGATCGGCCTGTTCAGCGGGCGCGAAATCGGTCAGTGCGGCACCGAGCGCGGGTAGGGCCCTGGTCACCGGCTCGATATGTCCGCTGTCGTCCAGGGCCGCAACCAGTAAACACAGCCGCGACGCCGCTGGCATCGCCCGGATCCGTGTCCGAAATCCGGTCAGCACCAGACTCGAGGGCGGTTCGGATCCGCCGAGTGAGTACCCGAGCGGTGTGTCGGCTCCGGCGCGCTGCGCGGGCGTGAGTGTGCGCGGAATCTCCAGCAGGGCGAGCGGATTGCCACCGGCCTCGGCGATGACATGATCCCGCGCGGATGGTGCGAGGGCGGCTGCGGCATCGACGAGCTGTTGTGCGGCAACAGAATCGAGTCCGATCAGCTGCAAATCGGGCACGCCGGGTGCGAGAAAGGGACGCTCGCCGTCGCGGGCGGCGAAGATCAGCGTCACCGGCTCGCTGTGCAGGCGCCGCACCGCGAACAATAGTGCGTCGGCGGACTCCTGATCCAGCCAGTGTGCGTCATCGATCAGGCACAGCAGCGGTCCGTCCATCGAAAGTTCGGTGAGCAGGCTCAGGGTGGCCAGGCCGATGAGAAAGCGGTCGGCCGGTGTCGCCGAACCGAATCCCAATGCCGCCAGCAGCGCATCGGATTGCTGTCGCGGCAATTGCGAGACCGTATCCAGCACCGAACTCAGCAGCACATGCAATGCGGCGAAAGGCAATTCCGTCTCGGACTCGATACCGGTGACCGAGAGCAGTCGAGCATCGGCCGACCTGGCGTATTCCAGCAGCGCGGACTTGCCGATCCCCGCCTCGCCGCGCACGACCAGCGCGCCGGGACGCCCCGCAACGGCGTCGGCGAGCAGTGTGTCGATCCTCGCCTGCTCCACCGTGCGGCCGTATAACATCCGTTCGCCCTGACTTCCGTCCACCATCGATCAGAGCGCACCCTAACGTCTTCCGGAAGCTTCTTCTCAATGCCGGGACGGGATGTGGATGTTCGCGGGCGCGATGGCGGATGATCGCGGTGCGCGGCTGGCTTAGGGTGCCAATGGCGCGAGCCCGAGACGATATCGGCCGGGCAGCGCGTGTCGCCGATCAGGGAGGTCTATTGGAGCGCGAAATTCCCATGCGGCGAGACGGATTCGACGGACCGGGGATGCCGTTCGTGCCGGATGACCTGTCCGATGTGATGGTGGTGGCCGGGGCGGCGCGGTCGTATCGCAACAGCGTGCACGAGGAAATCAAACTCGTGCAGGTGACGGGCTCGGGATTCACCGTGCGCAGGCGCGGCAGCGTGTATCGGGCCGCGCCCGGTGAGCTGGTCGCGCTGCATGCCGACGATGCGCACTCCGGGGCGCCCGATGAGCTGGGCTCGGCGAGTTGGCGCATGATGTGCCTGTCGCCATCGCTGATCGCCGAGGTCATGCCGTCGCAGACGATGCGGTTCGGCGATGTCGTCGTCGGCGACCGTGCGCTGTCGAACCATTTCCGGACCTTGCACACGCTCCTGCATCGGCCCGGTGGCCGTCCCGGTTCGGCGCTGCACCGGGAGGGTGGCCTGCTGGAATTCCTCGGCGCGTTGGCGTTGCGCGCGGACCGGGTCGAGGTTCCCGATATCGGGTCGAAGGCGGTCGGCCGGATCACGGAGGACGTCCGGGATTACTTGCGCGAGAACGTCTCCCGCAATGTGACACTGGACGAACTCAGCGGCGTCACCGGCACCAGCAAGTACCAGCTCGTACGCGCCTGCACCGCGCACTTCGGTCTGCCGCCGCACAAACTGCATGTGCGCCTGCGCCTCGACTACGTCCGGTGGATGCTGCGCGGCGGTATGCGGATCGCCGAAATCGCCTATGCGACGGGCTTTCACGATCAACCGCATCTGACGCGCGCGTTCACCGCCGCGTACGGCATGACACCGGCGACCTATCGGGCGAGCTTCCACGGCGCCGCGCGGCGCAACTGGACCCTGAGTGCCGCGCAAGAACGTACAAGACCGATCCAGTCGAATACGCCTAGCGTCGTGGTCCAGTCATGCGAAAGGGACACAGATGACGCTGCTCGAGAAGGTCGAGTTCACCAGTGACGGGTATCGGCTGACGGGCGATCTGCACCTGCCCGAACCCGGCACCGTACGCGGTGCGGTGGTATTGACCGGCCCGTTTTCCGGTGTGCGAGAACAGGTTACCGGCTTCTACGCGGAGCGCTTCGCCCAGCGCGGTTACGCCGCATTGTCCTTCGACCACCGCAACTGGGGCGATAGCGAGGGCCTGCCGCGCCAGCACGAGGACGCCACCGCCAAGGTCGCCGACCTGCGGCACGCGGTGAGCTTCCTGGCGACGCGGCCGGAGGTCGACCCGAACAAGATCGCCGTATGCGGGGTGTGCCTGGGCGGGATCTACGCGACGCAACTGGCCGCATTCGATCCGCGGATCAAGGCAATCGCGCTCATCGCCGCCGCCTACAACAACCCGACGTTGATCCGAAACCGCTTCGGGGCGGACAACTTCGCCGCCTTGCTCGAGCAGTTCGCACAGATCGCCCAGCGCCAGTTCGAAACCGGCGAGATCGAATACTGGCCCGCCGTCAACCCGGCCGGAATGCCCGCCGGAAATCCCGGTCCGGAACCGTTCGCCTACTACGGAACCGACCGCGGCGCGCGAACCGGCTGGGAAAACCGCTGCACCGCGCTGTCGGTCCTGCAGGAACTGACCCTGGACGTGGACGCCTACCTGCCGCTGCTGACCGCCCCCGCGCTGATCGTGCACGGACGCGGCGACCAGGCCATCCCCGTAGCCGATGCCGAAGCCGCCTTCGCCAGCACCCCCGAACCCAAGGAACTTCTGCTGCTCGACACCACCGATCACATCGAGCTCTACGACGACGACACCTACGTGCTACCCGCCATCGACCGCGCCGTAGCCCACTTCGACCGAACCCTGTGACGCGGTCTCGACCGGCCCGGGCTGCGCGTATCCGAACTATGCCTCGGCGTGATGCCCTTCGACGAGCACTACGCTGGGCGCCGCCTTCCGCGCTATTCGGCCATGGCTCTAGGTTCTGTCTCCCAATGAGGTGAATCGATCAGGCCCGTGATCGGGGCCGATCGTGCATCATGTCCGTCGTGGCGACCGTGATCGGTGATCGATATCGGATTCTGACCGACAAGCATTGGGAACTACTGGAGTTGCTGCTACCGAAATCCGAAGGCCACGTTGGTCGGAACTTCTCCAACAATCGCCTGGTGGTGGAGGGCATGCTGTATCGGCTGCGTACCGGCTTACCGTGGCGTGACCTGCCCGAGCATTTCGGTCCGTGGCAGACGGTGTGGAAGCGCCACCGCCGCTACGCCGCCGACGGTACCTGGGACCGGGTGCTGACCGCCTTGGTCGCCCTCGCCGATACCACCGGCGACTTGGACTGGATCACCTCGATCGACTCGACGATCGTGCGGGCACACCAGCACGCCGCTGGAGCGCGCAGCGATGCGGTGACCGGGCTATGAACCGGCCGACCACGCCATCGGACGCTCCCGCGGTGGGCTGACGACCAAGGTGCACTTGGCCGCCGACGGCGGCGGCCGCGGCCTGGCCGTGCTGCTCACGCCCGGGCAGGCCCATGACTCGCCGATGCTGGCGCCGCTGCTGAAGGCGATCGCGGTGCCACGACTGGAAGGCGGGCCACCACGACGCAACCCCGAGGTGGTGATCGCCGACCGCGCCTACTCAGCGGCGGCGAACCGAACCCTGTTGCGGCGCAAGCGCATTCAAGCCGTGATCCCTGAACGCCGCGATCAAGTCGCCAACCGCAAACGCAAGGGACGAACCGGCGGTCGGGCACCGCGTTTCGACGCGCAACTCTACAAGCGGCGCAACGTAATCGAACGCGCCTTCAACAAGGCCAAGCACTGGCGGGCGGTGGCCACACGCTACGACAAGCTCGCGACCACCTACCGTGCCGGATTCGTCCTAGCCCTCATCGTCGAATGGCGCAAATCATTGGGAGACAGAACCTAGCTAGGCGTGCACCGCAGTGGGTGTCAGATCGAGCACGTTGTCGGAGGTGGCGATGGTGTCGGTGCGGTGGGTGATGGCGATGATGGTGGTGTCGCTGGCCAGGGCGCGCAGTGAGTTCAGGATGGCGTTTTCGGTGTCGCTGTCGAGGGCGGAGCTGGCCTCGTCGAGGAAAAGGATGCTCGGTTTGGCGATGAGGGCTCGAGCGATCGAGAGCCGTTGTTTCTCGCCACCGCTGAGTAGGCGTCCACCCTCCCCGATGCAGGTGTCGATACCGTCGGGCAGCTGGTCGAGTTTGTTGGCCAGCCCGACTTCGGACAGGGTGTCGATGATCTCGTCGTCGGTGAATTCTCTTCCCAGCAGGATGTTTTCGCGGATTGACAGGTTCATCATCATCGGTTCTTGGGGTACATAGCCGACGGCAGACCAGTAGGTGTGGTCATCGAAGGTGTCGAGTGGTTGTCCGTTGACGCGGACGGCACCGGTGTAGGTGGTGTTGAGTCTGAGCAGGATGTTCATCAAGGTGGACTTGCCGACACCGGAGGGGCCGATGATGAAGTTGAGCGCCCCGGGGGTGAAACAGGTGTTGAGACCGTCCAGGACTGGAAAGCCGCCCGGAGTGTATCGCTGGGTGAGGGCTTCAATATCGAAGACGGGTGCTCGGGTGAGCGTGGCTGGCGTGTGGTTCGTGGTCGGGCCGGAGGCGAGGCTCGTTGGCTGATCCTTGAGGAGGTCGAGCACGGGTTCTGCCATGGCTTTGGCTTGTGCGAAGTCTCGCAGCGATGTGCCGACGAGTTCGAAGGGCCGGTTGAGTTGGGCGAGCACGAGGACGAGCAGCAGAATCTGCGCCAGGTCGTGGCCGTCGTGGTGAAGCAGGAGCAGGGCGGCGAACGCGCCGCAGTATTGCACCATGACGAGCAGTCCTTGGAATCCGCCGTAGATGACGCGGCGGCTGTAGAAGGCGTTCCAGTTGGTGCGTGCGTCGTCGTAGTTGCGGCGGTTGACGTCGGCGATCCAGGGTTGGCCTCGGTAGACCCGGATCGAGATGATGTTGGCGACGACGTTGCCGAGAAGGTTGGCGTTGTCGTTTGTTTTGCGTTGTGCCGCGCGCAGATATTTGTCGGTGACATTGTTGCTACGCAGTGTCAACCACACCGTCGCGGTGCCGTAAACGAGCACGAATACGGCTACGACCGGGTTGATGCTGTGGCTGATCACCGCCATGGATATGGCCACATCGGATACGGCACCGAGGATCACCATCATGAACATCTGGATGTAGATCTTGTTCGACAGGTTGAAGCTCTGCACAAGCGCGGAGATCTTTGCGGCGTTAGCTTGAGCGAACACTGAGCCGTCAGCATTCATCACCTTGGCTAGCAGTTCGTCGCTGGCGACGTAGCCGACATCTTGTTGGACGCGGTTCATCAGAACGGTCTTGGCGTCTTGAAGAAAGCGCGCGGCTGCGGTGGCAGCGGCGAACACGACGAAGTAACCGAACAACTCCGTAGTTGGCCGGGCGATGTTCGAGACAGCGCGAACGAAGATCAGCGGGCCCGCGATAGCGCTGATCGAGGCGAGCAGTGTGATCGCGACGAAAACGGCGATGTGTCTGCGGGAGCTGCGCAGTCCTTGCCGCAGGATCGCCGCCTGGTCGCGGCTGATGATTCGATCAGGTCGTTGCCAAGGCATGGGCAATCCATTCATTGGTGACGGCGGCGCGGATAAGGGCGAATCTGGTGTCGCCGTCGGGTGTGTGTCCGTCGGCGAGCTGGGTGAGTTCCTGTCGATCGAGCAGATTCCGGTCGCACAGTTCGCTGTCGAGGATCCCCTGCGCGAGCCGACGGTAATCGTAGCGAGTATCCAGATCTCGGCCTCCGCCCTTGCCGATGCGGTGGACGATCTCGATGGGAAGCTGGGTGAACATCGCCCGCTCCACCGCGCGGTCGATGCCATCGTGCAGGTGGTGGGTTCTCGGTGCCGTCAGGCTGGCGCGGATCAATGGCCAGAACAGCGCCGGTTTGCGTTCGGTGCTTGTGCTATCAGCCAAGGCGATTCGGTTCATTTCCGCGTTGCGCAACGCGACGTATTGGAATGCCACGGACAGCGGCCAGGTTGACACCTTTTCCGTGCTCGGGATCAGGGCCATCTCCCGCGGAGGGCGGGCGAGGACGGAGGGTGCTCGGAAGGCTAGGTCGCCGAACATGTTTCGCCAGTGCTCGGTGTCTTCAGCGGGCCGTCGGGCTGCCCGCACCATCGTCCATATCGATTTGTGCTGGTGCGCCGCGAGCGCGCTCAGGACGCGGACCCGGGCGGCGCGGGTAGCGGCTTCACCGACCAGTTCGGGGGCGAGCGTGGCTCGGGAGAGTCGGAGGAAGAGTTGATCCCCGCCGTCGCCGCTGAGCAGGCGGGTGCATCCCAGTTCTGCGAGCTTGGCGTGGATCCGCTGGTTCAGTGGGCCCGCGGCGGCGATTTTGGATGGTCGCGGCGCGGGGGTGAATAAGTCCGCGGAGGTGTCGGTGCGCGACACGCCTTCGCTGGTTTCGATGTAGTGGGGTTGGGCGCCGGGGATGGCCCGGGCGAGCGCGGCGAAGTATTCGCGTTCGTCGCTGCTCTCGTCATCGTCGCGATGGGTGTTGATCAACGGTAGGGCGCTGTCGGGATGGCATAACGCGGTCGCGACCGCGACCACCGAGGAGTCCAAGCCACCGGAGGCAGCTATTCCTACCTTGCCTTCGTATCCGCTGGTTTTGTGCGCAACGCTGGCCAGCAACAGCTCGCGGCACATGTCGCGGGTCTGGTCGAACGACGATTCAGTGCGCCGAGGTGTCGCCGCGAACAGGTTCGGCAGGTGATCGGTTTGGTTGACCTCACCGTCGCGGCAGTCGAGGATCGCACCGGACAACAATTCGTATACACCGATGAACCCCGTTTGGGGCGTCACCCACGTCGAGTTGATCATCGAGCCATGCAGATATTCCCAGTTCAGAGACCACGAGTGAGTCGTAATGTCCACGGGCAGAGCGGTTCCCGACCACAACGTGAGCGTGTCACCGTCGAGGTGGTAGTAGACCTCCAGCTCAGAGAAGGCTGGTCTCGCCACGTATGCGACTCCACCGGTCTGGACGACGAACACGGTGTCACCGGCGAGGTTGTGGATCAGGTATTCGGCGATCTCGCGGGGGCGTCTTTTGCGGAGCACGGCTGGGTCTGGCCAGGCGGGCAGGCCGGTGAGCGCATCGACCGCGGCGCCGACCTGGGTGATCGTCGTCCACTTGGTGATGCGGTATTCGGTCACCGCGGCGTAGGCCTGCTGCGTAGCAAGGCGGGAAAGGTCGATGTTCATCGGCGCGGGGATAGTCGGAGGATCTCGCGGTAGGACTCGATGCGCCAGCGAAGGTCGTTGAGCAGATAGCCGTCGGCTTCCACCCAGGCGTGGGCCTGAAATGCCGGTTGAACTGTGATACCCAGGACGATGTCGGCGCAGACTCCGGGGAGCCTGTTGAAGTACAGGTATGCGCAGAGCGAGTCTTCGAGACACGGGATGTCGCGTCCACGGAATGCGCGGAGATATCTGTACACGCGGGCGTGGTGTTCGAGGGCTTCGGTCGGAGCGTTGGTTGTTGGCCGTGGCCCGATGGTGTCCCTGCAGACGGCCAGTTGGTGGCGGACCGGCACGGTGCGCATGCGTGCAGCGCGAGCCGCGGACCGTGCGAACAGAGTCGTCGAGCGCGGCGGCGGTATCAGGGACTCGTGTGCGTGGCGAACATCGCGAAGGTGGTGCCGCACGCTGGGACCTCGTTGGCCCGGCGCATCGGCGATGTCCGGCTCGACCAGGCTGTACCTGTTGACGTGCAGGTCAAGCTGCACACAACGCCCGTTCGACCAAGCTCTGTGGTAGCGAGTATCGAGCACATCTGAAGTCACAACGACTGGCCTTCCTGGTCGAGCCGGATCATCATTTACGGTGGACCTGGCGGTCAGGTCCACTTATCGAACGTCAACTGGTCGACGACGAAGTCGAACTCGAAACCCTGCGTCAGCTCGGTAGCATCCCCCAGGTCGATCGTGTTCCCCATACAGATTCACCCCCTCTCCATTTAGTGCTCTTGAATACTTGGACGCGCTGGGCACCTGATCGGTTCCATCGTTGTCGCAGTTAATATTTCGAGCGCTCGCCACCGCTTGATGGGCCCCACCACAGCAAGTTTCTCCGCAGTGGCGCATCCGAGCCCAGCCGTCCAGTGACCTCGCTGCAGGTCGTGGCCCGGGAGCGGTTCGGCGACAACGCGATCAGGCGGAATGCTCGGTGAGACATCGCGAGCCGCGGGTGCGGACTATGGTGGCTGGTTCATAAACATCAATGCGCAGACTGGACCGCGACGAGGTTGGCACATGAACGGCAGCGGGTGGTCCTTGGGACATCCCACCGAGGGGTGCATCCGACCGCCCAGGTGATGTCGGGCACCTGCGGCTGACGGCAAGCACTAGGTTCTGTCTCCCAATGAGGTGAATCGATCAGGCCCGTGATCGGGGCCGATCGTGCATCATGTCCGTCGTGGCGACCGTGATCGGTGATCGATATCGGATTCTGACCGACAAGCATTGGGAACTACTGGAGTTGCTGCTACCGAAATCCGAAGGCCACGTTGGTCGGAACTTCTCCAACAATCGCCTGGTGGTGGAGGGCATGCTGTATCGGCTGCGTACCGGCTTACCGTGGCGTGACCTGCCCGAGCATTTCGGTCCGTGGCAGACGGTGTGGAAACGCCACCGCCGCTACGCCGCCGACGGTACCTGGGACCGGGTGCTGACCGCCTTGGTCGCCCTCGCCGATACCACCGGCGACTTGGACTGGATCACCTCGATCGACTCGACGATCGTGCGGGCACACCAGCACGCCGCTGGAGCGCGCAGCGATGCGGTGACCGGGCTATGAACCGGCCGACCACGCCATCGGACGCTCCCGCGGTGGGCTGACGACCAAGGTGCACTTGGCCGCCGACGGCGGCGGCCGCGGCCTGGCCGTGCTGCTCACGCCCGGGCAGGCCCATGACTCGCCGATGCTGGCGCCGCTGCTGAAGGCGATCGCGGTGCCACGACTGGAAGGCGGGCCACCACGACGCAACCCCGAGGTGGTGATCGCCGACCGCGCCTACTCAGCGGCGGCGAACCGAACCCTGTTGCGGCGCAAGCGCATTCAAGCCGTGATCCCTGAACGCCGCGATCAAGTCGCCAACCGCAAACGCAAGGGACGAACCGGCGGTCGGGCACCGCGTTTCGACGCGCAACTCTACAAGCGGCGCAACGTAATCGAACGCGCCTTCAACAAGGCCAAGCACTGGCGGGCGGTGGCCACACGCTACGACAAGCTCGCGACCACCTACCGTGCCGGATTCGTCCTAGCCCTCATCGTCGAATGGCGCAAATCATTGGGAGACAGAACCTAGTGCCCCGTCCAGGGCTTCTGCCGTATCGCCCCCGGTCCAGCGGTCCGTTGAACGTAGTCGAATGGTCGTCGACCAGGCCGGATTCGACCGCCATACGACTACGTTCGGCGAGCAGCCGGCGCCGAAGGCGGAGCAGCCGCCTTGCGACCTATGGGTCACCCGCGCTTCTCGGCGGAGATGTAGCGCGCCTCCTGCATGCGGTCGAGCAGTTCGGCGGGCAAGTCGGCGGGCAGGTCGGTGATCGGGCGGCCGTAGTCGGCGGCCAGGTCGAAGGGGGTGGCGCGGTGGACCGACCAGCCGTGCTGAGACAGCCAGTCCCCGGGATCGGCGCGGTCGTCGTCGTACCACAGGTCGCGTACGTTCAGGCTGCCGAACGGGTTGTCGCCGAAGAACTTTTCCTCCATATCGAAGTGGCGCTGGTCCAGGCCGCGGCCGAAGTCGTCGGTGGCCACGCTGCTGCCGAGCGCGGACAGGGCGTCGATGCGTTCGAACAAAGCGTCGTGTGCCGAACCCGGCAGGAACGGCAACAGCCCCTCGGCCGACCACGCTGCCGGGCGCCCCGGATCGAAATCCGCGGCTGTGAGCGCGGCGGGCCAGTCGTCGCGTAGATCGACCGCCAGCGCGCGCAGATCGGCCCTGGCCACGGCACCGTGATCGGCGAGCACCTGATTCTTGAACTCCAGCACCCGGGGCTGATCGATCTCGAAGACGACCGTGCCCGCGGGCCAGTCCAACCGATATGCCCGCGCGTCCAGACCGGATGCCAGGATCACTGCCTGCCGCACACCCCGATGCCACGCCGCGGCGAAGAACTCGTCGAAGAACTTTGTCCGGACCCCCATGAACCGCCCGAACAAACCGACCGAGCCCGCCGACGCGGGGTCGTCCAGCATCCGCAGAAAGTGCGGTTCACCCGCCGCCGCGACGAACCACGCCGCATAGTCGTCGCGGATCATCGGTTCGGGATCGATCGTCTCGAGTGCGCGAAACGTGGCGACGCCCAAGGCGGTCAGACCCACGCTCGTCACGATGTCCCAGCTGTCTCCGTCCGCTCGCATAGATATCACCCCATCGGTGTCAGCGATCATCAGAGCTCCGCTGAAGCGGAGTTAACGCCCCGCATCTACCCCATCGATTTTCCTCCCGTGTAGAACATCCGGGCAACGCCCCGGACCCGCGTCCGCCGGGGACACTGTCGGCGGCGACCTGACGCACGTGGCACTATCGGGCGTCACACGAACGTTATGCGCTGCCCCTGTGCCCGCCCCGAACGGCACGCCGAAACCCTTGGTCACGCCAATGCCGGGACGTCCAAGGCGTCGGCGGTGCCGATAGCGTCAGTAATCGGAGATCGCGGCAGCGATCTCCCGGCGCGAACCGACCCCGAGTTTGGCCAGAATGTTGGACACGTGGGACTGGATCGTCCTGCGGGACAAGAACATTTGCGCGGCGATATCGGAATTGGAGCAACCTTCCGCCACCAGGGCGGCGACCTTGCGCTCGGTGTCGGTCAGTGCCGCACGGCCGGTTTTGGGGCGGTTGCGTGGGCCGCGCACGCCGCGGCGAATTCCGTAGGGCCGCAGGCGGGCCACCGCACGGGCGATATCCCAGGATGCGCCGAGGGTGGTGTAGAGCCCGATGGCGGCGTCGAGCGCGCTGCGGGCATCGGCGTCGTGTCCGTCTGCGGCGAAGAGCGCGGCGGCGTTCTCGTAGGCCTGTGCCTCATTGAGCGGTCGGCTGGCTTGCCGAAATGCCGCCGCGGCAGAGAGGAGGACCGCAGGCTCGCGATCGGCCAGACCTCGGCACAGCAGGGCGGTGCCGGTTCTGGCGGCCGTCGGCTGGCGCTGCGCCAGCTCCGCCGCGGCCGCGACCACCGAACGAGCCGCGTCCTCGTCACCGACATCGGCGGCCAGCCGGGCGATATCCGGGAAGATGTAATAGAGCGTCGCCGCAGTCAAGTTGTCGGCCAGGCCCTTGTACGCATCGATGAGCAGGTCAAGTGCGCCACGCGGATCCCCGCGCGTCTCGAGCATCAGTGCCTTGATCCACGGATAGAACTGGCCGTAACTACTGCTGCCGAGTTGGTCGTTCGGTGCGGGGATATCGTCCGGATCCGGCAGAAAGGTACCGCGGTGGATGCCGATCAGCGCGGACAGGCTCTGCAGGATCGGCGTGTAGCCGAAGGCATCGGGCACCGACTGGCCCGAAGTGCATTCGATGATTGCATCGTCCCAGCGTCCGTCCAGTACGTAGAGCCGCGCCTTGGCGACCGTATTCGCACTGAGATAGACGCCGTGGATCCGGCGACTGTGTCCGATCGCCTTGTGCAGCACCGCTTCCGCGTCGGCGAACCGATCGAGTTCGATCAAGCAGTGCGCGTAGAGCGCATAGGGATCGAACTGGTCGGAACCGAATCCGTTCTCGAAGACGGCCAGAATGCGGCTGCTCAGTTCCAATGCCTCGTCGAGATATCCCTGGACGTAACGCACGGCCCCCACGGTCAACAGCCCATATCCGGTCACGAGGGGGTTCTCGGTGGCATCCCCGATCGCCAACGCCTGTGCACCGGCCGCCTCCGCCGCGTCGAACCGGCCGAGGTAGAAATTGTTCAAACCGCTCATCCCGTGGAACCGGCCCGCGTCCTCGTCCGTGAGGTTCGGTGTGGCCAGGGTCTTTTCGGCAACGGCAACGACTTCACGCAGATCGCCGCGCGCATGGCAGGCCTGCATCAGCAACCACCGCAGTTCGATATCGTCCTCCGGCCGGTTCAGCAGGGCCGTGCGCACCAGGGCTTCGGCCTCGGCCGCGCGACCGTTCCACAGCAGCGCTTGGGCGTGCAGCCGCAGCAGTATCGGACGCATGCCGAGTTCCGCCGTGGCGGCCGCGCGCCGCAATAGCTGCACCGCGATTTCGGGCGCGCGCACGATCAACTTGTCGGCCACCGCGACCAGCCAGTCGAGTGTCCGCGCATCGAGTTCGTTCTCCCCCGCCGACAGGTAGTAGGCGATCCGCTCGATCGGTGCGTCGGTCGCCAGCAGCATCTGTCCGGCCCGCCGCAACAATCCGGCGCGCAGCGAATCGGGCAGCTGATCGGCGAGGACCTGGCGGATCAGATCGTGCCGGAAGACCAGCTCGGAGTCGGCACGGGTGAGCAGTCCACCGTCGGTCGCCTCGGTGACCACATTCCAGATTTCCATGATCGGACTGTCCAGCACCGCGGCCAGTTCCGGAACGTACACGGTCGGTCCGAGCGCCGCGGCCATCGGAAGTACTTGCCTCGCCGACCACGACAGGAATTCCAGCCGCTGCGCAATCGCGCCCGCCAGCGACGCGGAGGGACCATCGACCAGTTCGGTCGGATCGGCGGTATCCGCGACCACCGTGATCGCCGCGTCGCGCAATAGCGAGGCCACCAATTCCGTTATGTAGAGCGGATTTCCGCCCGCTCCGACCACCTGTCGCATCAGGCCGGGCCCTGGAATCGCACCGACCATATGCCGAACCAGCTCCGCCGCAGCCGGTTCAGCAAGCGCGCCGAGCCGGATCATCGGGGCACGACGTTCCACGAGTTCAGCCGTCAACGCGACGAATCCGGCGTCGCGGGGCAGCGGACGTGCCGCCAGCACCAGCAGCAGTGGCAAATCACCGAGCACACCACAGAGCCGGTTCAGCACCGCGAGACTCTGCCGATCCGCCCAGTGCACATCATCGATGATCAACGCGACCGGGCCGGCGGCACACCAGGTATCGACCAGATCGAGGATCGCCTCGGTGATCGCGAATTCGTGCGTCGCCGCACCGTCGCCCGCTCGATCCCCACTGCGCAGCAGCGCCCGTACCGGATCGGAGCCACGATCGCTGTCCAGCCAGGAGCACACGGCCGCGAACGGAACCTGCCGCTGCAATTCCTTCGCGGCTCCCCGGCGCACGCTCAGACCGCCCGCCGAGTAACGAGCAACAGCCGCATCGAGTAGTGCGGTCTTGCCGATACCGGGCTCACCCTCGACGAGCACCACCACCCCCTTCCCCGCAGTCGCTCGCAAACCCAGCGCGACAACACGCTCGACCTCGGCATCTCGACCGACGAATACGGAGGTAAGGGGACCCTGCACCCGGGAGATCCTATGTGCCCGCTTGACGTTGTGCAGATTGCATACCCCCCGCTCAGCGCGATATCTCGCCTCCCGATGCGGATATTCCCACGGGCTATGACGGATGTTCCCGCTCTGCGGCTGCCATAGGGTCGGCAATTGCGGCCGGCTCACGACCGGCAAACCGGCTGGGTACAGCGCATTCGATCGGTAGCCGAACAGAGGAGAACCGTTGCGGTCCGAGGCACCCACTCGGCACCCCGCACTCGCGGTGGTGCGCGGAATCACTCGCGTCGGTGGTCATATCGCGCGGGAAGCGGTCACCCGTCCACAGGCCCTCCGTGCGGCCGATGTGCCGGTGACCGGTCGAGAATTGACCACCGATTGGCTGACCGCTGTGCTGTGCTACGACCATCCGGGCGCGGTGGTCAAGGCATTCGACACCACGGATAGGAGCAGCGGGACCTCGACACGGTGGAAACTCACCATTGGCTACAACGAGATCGGCCAGGTCGCGGGCCTGCCGGAGAACCTTTTCGCGAAGACGACCGCGGACTTCAAACAGCGGCTCACCCTCGACCTGGCCGGCACCCTGCACGGTGAACCCGGCTTCTTCAAACATCTACGCCCCCACCTGGAAATCGAGGCGCCGCGCGGCTATCACAGCGCCGTCAACAGCCGGTCGGGGCGCTCGATCTCCCTACTCGAGGACATCGTCAGTACCAAAGGCGCCAGCTTCTGCACGCCACGCACCCCGATCGGACGCGAAGAGATCGAAGATCTGCTGCGCACCATGGCGACCTGGCACGCCCGGTACTGGGACGACGAAGGGCTGCGGCTGCACGGGTGGCTCAAGGCACCGCGCTCGCATTTTGCCAATCTCGACCGGTTGATCGGCCTGTCCAAGCGGGCGCGGGTCGGGGCCCGACGTGCGGCTGCGGTGATTCCGCAAGCCCTACCTGCCCAACATGATCGGCTGTATCGCGCACTGGAACGCTCGCTCGAGATCGCCAGCACCGGACCGCAGACCTTCCTGCACGGCGACAGCCACATCGGAAATACCTATGTCACCGCGGCGGGCCGGATGGGTTTCACCGACTGGCAGGTTGCGCTGCGCGGCAGCTGGGCCTACGACTTCGCGTATGTCGTCGCCTCCGGTCTGGATGTGGCCGACCGGCGGGCCTGGGAAGGCGAACTGCTCACCATCTACCTGGAACGGCTCGCGGCCTGCGGGGCTCCGGCTCCTGACTACGACACGGCCTGGCTGGCCTATCGCCAGCAGGCGCTGTACCCGTACTTCATTTGGCTCTCGACCATCGGCCACAGCGCCATTCAACCGAAATACCAGCCTGATGAGGTCTGCCTCGGGATCATCGAGCGCACGGCAACGGCGGTTGTCGACCTCGATGCCGCCGGAGCCGTCGGGGCGACCGGATGAACGGACCGGAGGTAGCCGATGCGCATCGTCAGTAATCGTTGCCGCACCGTCGAATACACGGTGACGACGGCGAGCCCGTGCGCAATTGATATCCAGCCGTCGGTGATCGGGGCCCGCCGATGCTTCCACGACTGCCTGCTGGTGACAATCGGGGTGGATCGCGGCGACCGCACACTCGCTGGCACCGCTGTACAACTCCTCCGGCGTATCGTCACCGAATCCGATGCCGGACCGATTGTCGTCGAGGGCTTCGCCTGCCTGCCCCGCCCCGGCGAAAGACACAGCACGCCAGCGGACTTCGATGTGCTCTCCGAACTCGCAGAGGCCCTCGACGTGCTGACCGAGGTCACCGAGCGGCTAGAGGAACGCGGTGAGCAGGTCCATCTGATGCCGTTCGGCTGGTACAAGAATTGTCGGATCGACTCGCTCGACGGGGTAGGCACACAGCATGTGATCCAGATGTCGGCCTACGACAGCCGACAGTGCGAGCCGGTGCTGCGCTGGCCCGGTCCGCGTTCGCAGATCTTGGCATCCACACAGGTTAGAAAGGTGTGTGTCACCCCCGAGCGTGGCCGTCGCTGAAAACCGAACATGAAGATCTTAAGTAGTCGCTGCCGCACCTTCGAATACACCGTCACCACCGCGAGTCCAGCCGCCGTCGATCTCGAATCGACAGCGATCGGCGTGCCCAAGACGTTCTCCGACTGCCTACTGCTGATGGTCGGTGTGGAGCGTGGTGATTCGGCCTCGTCGACAGCGGCCGCGAAGATCGTGTGGCGCATCGCGTCCAAGACCGATGCGGCGCATATCGTCATCAACGGGTTCTCCCATCTGGCGACCCCCGGTGAACGATCCGATATCCCAACGGCTTTGCACGTGCTGGCAGATCTCGCCGAATCCCTCGAGGCCCGCGGCGCCCACGTCCATCTCATGCCGTTCGGCTGGAACAAGCGCTGGCATGCCGATGTCCTCGACGGCGAATGGGAACAGCGCGTCGTCCACCTGCCGATGTGATCCACAGCGGGGAGGGGTACCTCGAAAATTTTCGAGGTACCCCTCCCCGCTGCTGGAAATCGCCACCGCGAGCCGAGCACTACGCTGTCCGACCGTGGCCGAATATGTGGGTGATGGCCGGGCGCACCACCGTGGGCCGCTCGAATCACGGTAAGCGGAACCGCAGCCTTGCTCTCAGGGATGGGATGCTGCGAGATGCTGCAAATTATTTGCAACGGTTCACTATTGATTGTGCCGTCAAATAGCGGCACAATAGAATTCATACAACCTGCATCCCCGGCACACCCACTACCGACCAAGTCCGGGCTCGGCGGGACGAAGGAGATATCGGTAACCATGAACCTCAAGTCGAAGAAGGTTGTCATAGCCGGTGCCGTCGCCGGTGCACTGGTGATCACCCCCGCCGCCATGGCGATTCAGTCGACCGTCGCGGCCCCTGGGAACCACAGCAACAGCAATGGCGGCGGCGCCCGCGGCGGCAGCTACGGCAACAGCACCAGCGGAGGCAACCGCCGCGTCGCCGATCAGGATCACTCCGCCACCGGCAACAACAACTCGAGCCGGGGCTCCTACGAGAACAACAACGACAGCGGACGCTGGGTCTGGGTGCCCGGCGAGGGTAACAGCCGCTGACCTAATCCATTTGCGGCTCTTCATATTACGAATGCGACCGCCGCTCCGGAAGGAGCGGCGGTCGCATTCGTATGTATGTCGCAGGCGACGAATCGTCTCCGCCTAACCCATCTACCCCGCCCCACGAACCCCGCCGAGAGGCCAATTGCACTCCGCCAGTATCCCTTTGCCCGCTCGACACAGCTCGATGCCCTTCCGAGTGGCGCGCGCGGAGTTGCACGACCATCCGAAAGGGCATCGGCGGTATTAAGTTTCGCGGTCCGACCGACTCAGGTCAGGTTACCGTCGACGCACAGGCTCGACGAACGCCACGACGGTCCTGGCCGGTTCGCACTCATATCGAAAGTCCAGTTCGAAATCGGCCCTGCCGCACGCCAATACAGCCCGCCGCGGCCATCCGCGATCGCCTCGTACATATCTTCGCGGCCTTCGATCAACTGACTGCCTACGCAGGAGTCCATGTAGTCGGTGCCCGGCTGCTGCGCACCCGGACTGAACTGGCCGGCCGGATTGCCGTTGGTACCAGGGTTGTACACCGTGCTGCGCCCCGCGGCCAGACCCTCACGGGACCAGCGCGCGAAGCCGAAGAAATCGGATTGGCACCGGTAGTTCCAGCCGCCCGCGGAGATGAGCACCCCCTGCGGATGACCGACACCGGCCCACAGGCAGCGCACGCCGATATCAGCATTGGCCGCGGGCGCCTCGGTGCCGATACCGAATCCGCCGACCCCCGCCGCGATCGCCGCGAGCAATGACAGTGCTCGGATCTTGTTGCGCCCCTTGGCTTTACGTGCCGGATCGGGACATTCGGAAAGTCTGGGCGCGTGCTGCTGTTCGCTGACGTTGATCATCGACGTCTCCTTCATCATTGTCTCGCCCACCGGCCGACGTCGATCCGGGCCGACGGGAGGTGCTGATCCCGCTGCCTAATGTAACGCTATTTAACGGCACGTTGGACTAAGTATCGCCAGCCATGGGAACGATGAAGAAGGAAGGCCTGGTCAGGCCATGCAACAACGAAAAAGTGGCTGTGGGCCAGGTAGAGAAATGCGCGCCTCGGCGCGGGCCGTTGCCTCAGGCGTCCGGCAGGGCCTCGGCGAGTTCGCTGTCCTGCTCGAGATACCGCGCGATAAAGCGATTCACGAGTTCGGCGCTCGCCTGTCCCGGGCGGACCCGGGTCTCGGCCGCCCGCGCGGCGAGTGCGGCCTTATCCGCAGAGGTACGTTCGGAGCGCTGGTACGGCTCCCAGGCTGTCCGGTGGAACAGGTCGACGAAGCGGCGGGCGATCCGGTCACAGTCCGCGCGCAGCCGCTCCAACTCGCCGAGCAGGTCATCTACCGGAATGCCCGCGCCCTCCAGTTGGTCGAAGGTGCGGATCAGCTGTGGATCGGCAATGCGGTAGGTCGCGGCGTCGACCGGTTCGTACAGTCCGGCCGAGACCACACGAGCCAGGCCGTTGGGCACATCACGATAGCGCTGCTCGAGCTCGGTCGCCGCGATCGTGTCAGCGGGAGACGGCGCGGTGGATTGCGGCGCGCCGGGCTCCGCGACGCCGAGGATGTCACCGAGGTCGTCACCGCGGTCCCAGGCCTCGAGCAGTTCTCTGATCCCGTTGAGCTTGATCCCCCGGTCCAGCAGACGGCTGATCGTCTGCACCCGATTGAGATGATCCGGTCCATAAAAGCCGGTGCGGCCCTTCACCTGTGGTGGAGGCAGGATGCCGCGCTCGGCGTAGACCCGCAGGCTGCGCACGGTCGTACCAGCCTCGCGCGCCAGCTCATCGATCGTGTACTCCACGTCCCCTGCCATATGTCTAGGAAACCACATAGAAACATTACCCACAGGTAAGCATACGGCAGTGATGCCGGTCACCTATGATCTGCGAGGCCCGCTGTCAAGCCCCGATGACACCGCAAACTATTCCCGCCGTTGGCAATTCGCTGTGCCGGATCCGGCTCCTGCGGGGCTTATCCTTCGGATATGACCGAAGCGCAGGCTTCTCGAATTACCGTGGCGGAGCGGGAACGGGCGCTGGAACAACTGTCGCACCATCTCGGCACGGGGCGACTGAGCCTCACCGAGTTCGACGAACGCAGCGCCATTGCCGCCGCGGCAACCACCAAGGGACAATTGGCGGAATTGTTCGTGGACCTGCCGGGTATCACCCCGGCCGCACCGCAGGTACATACCGACAATCGACTGCGACAACTCTCGACGATCGCCGCGGTGATCGCGATCATCGCGGTCGTACTCGCCGTCGCGACCGGGAACTGGCTGTGGTTGCTGGCGGGCACCGGCGTCGTCGTCGTATTCCTGGTCGAGCGGCTGCGCTGAGCGTCGGCCGCCCTACCACCTCGTGCGCGGACGGACGTAGTTGGCCAGATCGACCAACCGGTAGCGGTGCCAGCGATCCGGCGCGGCTCGCGCCAGCGCCCGCAGACTCGTCTCGAGTCCGAGCCGCAGCCCCGCATGGGTGAGTGGAAAACCCAGAATGGTCTGGCTCGATTTCCGCGGTCGGCCGCCGACACGCAGCCACTCCATCGCGGCGCCGACCACGATGACCTGCAGCTGCAATGTGCGAGCGTCATCCGGCAATGCCTCGAGCCGCGACGCGGCGGCGCAGATATCCGCCTCGGTGATATCGGCGATCGGTCGTGAGACCAGCAGCAGGCAGCCGGTGGTGTGCGCGACGCCGTGATGGCGTGACGCGGCGGGCACCTGATCGAGCACCGCGACGGCTTCGAGCAGTTGCCCGTCGGCCGCGAGGCGGCGGGCCAGCCCGAAGGCCGCGCTCACCACACCGTGGTTGGTCCGCCACACCGCCCGGTAGTGCTCCATCGCGGCCCGGTGCCAGCGCTCGGTATCGGCCGGAATATCGAGATGCTGCAGTACGAGTTCCGCGGTGGCGGCCAGTGCCAGCTCCGGGCCGATCTCACCGGGCAGCATCGCGTGCACGGTTTCGAAATGCAGCCAAGCCCGGTCGTAGAGGCCGTCGAGCAACTCGGCGATGCCCTCATACCACTCGATTCGCCAGTCCGCGTCGTAGTCGGGTCGCAGACCGGCGAGCTGTTGGCGGGCTATGGCCGTCTCCCCCAAGTCGAGATACGCGCGCACCGCCGTGATCGGCCCCTCCAATTCGAACGATTCCGGTGCGACGATGGTGCCGGAGCGGATGCGCTCATGGGCGCGGCGCAACGCGTCCAGCGCATGCCTCGGCTCGCCGTGCAGCAGGCTGGACAGCAGTTCGGCACTCGGATCCTCGCTGTCGATCATTGGTGTCGGCAGCGCTGCCACGACATCGCCGACCGCGAGCATGGGCATCCGGGTCACCCCGTCGGTAATCCCGTCGGTCTGGCCGATGAGCGTATCGGTGCCGAAATCATCACGCATTGCGCTGAATTCGACCGATGGCTGGGGATGTTCCAGACCGGTGTCGATGGCAAGGACCATACGCAGCGCACCGGCGAGTTGGCAGTACATCGAGTACGCGGATGGGAATCTGCGCTCGGGCTCCGGATCGGTGGCGCGCAACAGAATTCGGTACAGGCACTGGTAGCGCGCCAGCAGCGGATCCTCATCGGGCTCGGGTATGCCGCCGAGAAAGTGGCCATCGCGGTCCCTCGGCAGATTCAGCGCAAGGGCGGCCAGAGTCCGGCCGACGGTGTAGATATCCGACACCACGGTGGGCCCGGTCTCGGTGATCTCGGGCGCCTGAAAACCGGGCGTGCCGTAGATGCTGCCGTAGGAGTCCATCGCCGCGACCGCACCCAGGTCGATGAGTTTGACCTCGTGCTCGCTCACCATGATGTTGTCGGGCTTCAGATCGTTGTAGGCCAATCCGAAGGAATGCAGATAGTCCAGCGCGGGCAGAATTTCCATTATGTACGCGATGGCCTCGACAACCGGAATACGCTCGTCGCCGCGGGTGTCGAGCAGCTTCTTCAGCGATTGCCCGCCGACATATTCCATGACGATATAGCCATCCGGCACATCGCGCGAGGACCGATGCTTGACGAAGTTGTAAATCTTCACAACGCCGGGGTGGGCGACTTCGGAAAGAAATTGCCGTTCGGCGAGGGCGACCACATGCGCCTCGAAGTCGAGCGGATTCTGTAATCCCTTCAGCACCACCCAGCGGTCGCTCACATTGCGGTCGATGGCCAGATAGATCCAGCCGAGGCCGCCGTGCGCCAACGATCCCTGGACCTCGTACTGGTCGGCCACCAGTTCCCCCGGCTGCAGGGCCGGCCGGAAGTTGAACGGCGATCCGCAGCGGCCGCATTCGCCGACCACCTCACCGGGCCCGGACGCGCTGCGGCGGCCCACCGGCTCCTGACACTTCCAACAGAACCGTTTCAGTTCGGGCACTTCGGGATTCGCGAGAATGGCACTGCGCGGATCGACTGGCGCCACCCGCGGCATCGGCACCAGACCGGCGCCGAGCCGGCGCACGCTCGGCCGTGACCGGCCACTGCGTCCGGAACCGGGCTCGTCGAGTTCGTCGAGTTCGTCGAGTCCGACGATCGGACCGGAGACCGACTCGGAGGTATCCGTGATCGGCTGGGTCATACTCGCCTCGACCGGCGAACCCCGCGGCCCGGGCCCGGGCAGTGGGAACCGTTGCGACGGGGTGCCTTCGGTACTGCGCGGGCGCGACCACGGATGCGGAAGACGTTGGGACGAATCGACTTTCGACATGCCCCTGGTCGCCCAGGGAAGCGGAGTTCGCCGCGGCACCTCGGTGCCACGCATCCGCCGATTCGCCCATGGGTGCGGCAGCGGATTCTCGGAGGGCCTGGCTTGCTCCGGCATGGGAACCTTTCGAGCCTGTTGAATCGGGGTCCCATTCTCTTCCGCCGTCCGCCGCCGTGCGCCTAACCTGTTCCCCGCAATGGGAATAACTCCGCCCCGGACATGTTGTCCGGGGCGGAAATCGGTTTACTTGTCGTCGGGCTCGTCGAGGATGACGACCGGCTCGCCGTCGCGCGCACGCGGTGGCCGCTCGGCCAGCACCGGGAACTGACCGGTGATGCCCTCGCGTTCCTGAGCGACCTGCAGCACCCGCTTGCGGGCCAGGAACCAGCCGCCGACGAAGGCCGGAACCACGACCACCGCCATGGCGATCACAGCACCGCGCTGCTCGATTTCGTGGCTGCATGCCATCAGCACGATCACAGCGACCAGGAATGCCAGCGTGGCGTAGCTGGTGTAAGGGGCACCGACCAGCCGGAACGACGGACGTTCGGCCAGCCCCTTCTGCGACCAACGGAACAGTTGCAGCTGGCAGACCACGATCGCACCCCAGGCCGCGATGGTGCCGAGAGCGGACATGTTCAGCACGATCTCGAAGGCCTTGTCCGGCACCATCGCATTGAGCCCGACACCGACCAGCGCGATCGCGCCGGTGGCGAGGATGCCGACGTAAGGCACACCGCCGCTGGACATCCGCGAGGCGATCTTCGGCGCGCTGCCGTTCATCGACATCGAGCGCAGGATGCGGCCGGTCGAGTACAGACCCGCGTTGAGGCTGGAGAAGGCCGCGGTCAGCACCACCAGGTTCATGATCGAACCCGCACCGCCGACACCGAGCTTGGAGAAGAAGGTGACGAACGGGCTCTCACCGGCCTTGAAGGCGACGTAGGGCAGCAGCAGGCCGAGCAGCACCAGCGAACCGACGTAGAACAGCGCGATGCGGGCGATGACCGAGTTGATGGCCCGCGGCATGATCTTTTCCGGATTCTCCGCCTCACCGGCTGCGGTACCGATCAATTCCACTGCGGCGTAGGCGAATACGACACCGGTGGTGACGGTGACCAGTGGCAGCAGACCGGTCGGGAACAGACCGCCATTGTCGGAGAGCACGCTGAAACCGGTGGTCTCACCGTCCACCTTGAATCGGCCCGCCAGGAAGATGGTGCCGATGACCAGGAAGGCGACCAGCGCGACGACCTTGATCAGCGCGGCCCAGAACTCCAGCTCACCGAACCATTTCACCGAGATCAGGTTGATGCTGACCACGATGGCCAACGCCACCAGCGCGATCAACCACTGCGGTATCGCCTCGGTGGCTCCCCAGAAGTGAACATAGGTGGCGATCGCGGTGATGTCTACGATGCCGGTCATGCACCAGTGGAAGAAGTACATCCACCCGACCGCGAAAGCCAGCTTCTCGCCATAGAACTCACGCGCGTAGGAAACGAACGATCCGGAGGACGGACGATGCAACACCAGCTCGCCCAGCGCCCGCAGGATGAAGAACACGAAGATGCCACAGACCGCGTACACCAGGAACAGCCCGGGACCGGCAGTGTGCAACCGACCACCCGCACCCAGGAACAGTCCGGTTCCGATCGCGCCGCCGATCGCGATCATCTGCAGCTGGCGCGGGCGCAACGCCTTGTGATAGCCCGCATCCTCAGCATGCAGAGCGTCCGCGGGCGCCGACACTTCCGCGGAGGGTTGAACGGTTGTCATGGTGAAGCCTTTCACGTGACGGCGATCATATCGCTGCTTAATGTAACGCTATTCAACGGCACGTTCAATAGGGAGCGCAAAGTCGTAACAACGCGGAAACGGAGCACTGCGCTCCCACCCGCTCTGACCTCGCGTTTGCTTGATCGTGCCGCTGAATATCGGTACGCTAGGTACGTTTTCGGCTGATGGAGCGCGCACATGGCATGGTTCGAACGGGAGTTCATCGCGGTCCCCGAAGACCGGAAGCACCAACTGGTGTACAAGTGGCCCGATGTCAACATCCGGCGCTACAGCCGGGCCATCGTCAATGCCGACGAGATCGCCCTGTTCGTCAAGTCGGGGCAGGTCGTGGCAGCGATGGGGCCCGGACGGCATCGGATCGATGCCGATGAGCTGCCGGTGCTCGGCGCGCTCGTGGATACGCTGACCGGCAACAACTTCTACCGCGCCGAACTCTATTTCGTCTCCACCCGCGAGTTTCCCGGCATCAAGTTCGGCGGCCGTCTGGCCGATATCGCCGATCCGGTCAGCGAGCAGGTCGTGACGCTGCGGGTCTTCGGTGAATTCGCGCTGTCGGTACGGGATCCGGCCGAACTGGTCACCTCACTGGCGGGCACCACCGACCTGAGCGTTCCGGCGACGGTGGAATCCTGGAGCTCGGACCTGCTGCTGAAGTCCATGAAAGTCGCTGTCACACAGGGCATTTCCCGGGGCGAGTGGCCGGTACTCGGCCTGTCGGGACAGTTGGAGCCGATCGAGTCCGCCGTGGTGCGCCAGACCAATCTGACACTCTACGAATACGGCCTGCGCATCCCGCGCCTGGGCAACTTCGACATCACCCTGGCACCGGAGGATGCGGAACGCATCAAGCGACTCGCGAAGGACGTCACCTACATTCGCCTCGCCGGCGACTTCCAGCGTTATGCGGCAGGCGAAATGGCGCTCGGCGCGGGCCAGGGCTTCGCTCATGGCCACGGTGGTGGAGACGGATTCCTCGGCGCGGCACTGGGTTTGAACGCCATCCAGCAGCACGCCCCGACCAACCCGTGGCAGCGGCAGGCGATTCCCGCTGTCGCACAGCCGGTATGCGCTGGATGCGGAACCAACAACCCGTCCGAGGCACGCTTCTGCATGAACTGCGGTGACCCCCTGGCCCCCCGCCCACGCCACTGCACCGAATGCGGGGCCGACCTCACCCCCACAGCCAAGTTCTGCGGCAACTGCGGCACCGCAGCCGCCAGCTGACCCGACTCCCGTCGATCTCCCGGAACCACCTCAGCTCCTGACGCAAATCTTCCGTGTTCGTGCATACCTTCGACGCAGTCGCATACCGACTGTCCGCGCGACACACCGGTTCGATAACCAAAAGCTCTGCGTGAGCCAAGTTTTGGCGCGGCTATGCACCGGTGGACTCATAGTCCATGTCGTCGAGATGATCGCTGATGAAACCGGCCAGGCCGGACAACCGGGCCACGATCCGATCGAGATCATCGAGATCGATCGAGAACTCGCTCATGGCAAATCCAAACTCGAGGTGTTGGACGCGTTGCTCTCATCACGGGCTTGATACGCCTCGGCGGTGACGCCGCGCTTCTCCGCCATGGCAGCAAGCACGGTGATGATCTGACCGCCACCGTCGCGGACATCACCCCAGCCGTCGGCGAACTCCGCTGCCAAGCCACCGGCCCAACTGCCGTTGGCCACCGCAGAAACGTCCATGCCCGCGGAATCCAATGCCGTGCACAGTGTCTCGGCCAATTCGCAGACGTGACGGATGCTACCCACCTCGGATATCGGTGTCGACCCAACACGGCCGCAGTCGAGTTGGCGTACACCTACTGCACAGTCGCACATCGACTCTCCGCACGACGCTCCGGTCCAAAAACCAGAAGCTATGCGCGAGCGTGGATTTGATCGATGTTGAGATAGCAGACGGCCCCATCGCGACATTGGGCTCGTCAGGATGGGGCCGCTGTGGTGGTCGGTATTGCGGGAGGATCAGGCGCGGCGCCCGAAGTCTCCGTCCGCGACGCCTGCGGTGAAGGCGTCCCACTCGCCGGGCGTGAAGACCAATGCCGGGCCGGTCGGGTTCTTGCTGGGCCGAATGGCCGAAGGCGGGTCTGGCCGCGCGGCGACGGACTATGTGACCAGATCGGTGGGTGCCCGCAACACAGAGCGCACCGTCGTCCCCGCGAATACCGGGATCCGCTGCGGAGTCCGGATCCCGGTATTCGCGGGGACGACGGGGAACCATGCCGGGATCCAGCAGTGGGCCGGATCCCGGGCATCCGAGCCGAGGTTCAGCTCGAAACGGCCGCCGTCGCAGCGGATTCCCCGCTGCTGACCATGCTGCGCACCTGTCGCGCGGCCACCGACAGGGTGGCCAGGTCGTGCGTGCCCGCGGCGAAGATCTCGCCGAGCGACGCATCGGCGCGCGCCAGGCGCGAGCGGTTGACCGACTCCCAGTCGGCGATCTTGGCCGCGGCATCCTCGTGCGGTTC
Organism: Nocardia sp. CA-119907; assembly: GCF_050955995.1. Taxonomy (NCBI): domain Bacteria; kingdom Bacillati; phylum Actinomycetota; class Actinomycetes; order Mycobacteriales; family Nocardiaceae; genus Nocardia; species Nocardia sp. CA-119907. The sequence goes on along the minus strand of NZ_CP192091.1, from coordinate 2,881,610 downwards.
GGATCCGGTCAGCACGTCCAAGGTCAGCGAGCGCAGCGAATCGTAGAGATCGTCGCGGAGCGCGAGCCGGGCCAGCGTGCGCCACCTGTCGTCGCGCGCGAGATTGCTCACCGCGGTCAGCAGCCGCTCGATGTGGAAGTGTTCGTCGAGCGCGTAGTAGAGCACCGCGACCTCCTCCGCATCCCGGTCGGCGATATCGGCCACGTCGATGATGTCCAACAGCGGAAACAGATGGATGAGGCGGAACACGTGCTCGGCCAATTCCGCTGGCGCACCCTGTTCGACGGCGGCGCGCGCATGCGTCGCCAGATCCTCGGCATGAGCCGCGGGCAGCCGAGCGGGCAGCATTTGTTCCGCCAGCTTGCGCACACCATCGCGGTAGCGGGCGATATCGGCGCCGATGGCAATCGGCTGTGGACGGCTGGTCAGCAGCCAGCGGGATACCCGATCGAGGGTGCGCCTGGTCTCCCGCTCGAGCGTGTCGCGCGCGGCCGTCGGCATCGGAGTCGTCCGGATGCGCTGCCAGAGCGTGTGCAGATCGAACACCTCGGTGGCGACGGTAAAGGCGCGCACCGCGTCTTCGGTACTCGCGCCCGCCTCCTCGGCCAGGCGGAACGCGTAGGTGATGCCGCCGTGGTCTACCACATCGTTGACCACCATGGTGGCCACAATCTGGCGGCGCAGCGGATGCCTGCCGATCGCGTCGGCGAACCGATCCCGCAGCGGCTTCGGGAAGTACGACCGAAGCACCGACTCGAAGGCCGCATTATCCGGCAGATCCCCGGCCAGCAAATCGTCCTTGAGCGAAAGCTTCACGTGCGCGAGCAGATTCGCCAGTTCCGGCGAGGTGAGCCCGCGCCCTTCGGCCGTCCGCTTTTTCAGCTCGGCATCCGAGGGCAGTGCCTCGAGCCGCCGGTCCACGCCCCGGCGGAATTCGAGGTCGGCGATCAGCCTGCGATGCACGCCGGACAAGGGAACCGATTGGGCGCGCGAGAGGCCCATTCGGAAGTTCTGCGAAATATTGTCGCGCAGTACGAGTTCGGCGACCTCGTCGGTCATCGCGGCCAGCAGTTCGGTGCGGTCGCCCGCGGCAAGCTCGCCGCCGGAGATAACCGCATCGAGCAGCACCTTGATATTGACCTCGTGGTCGGAGCAGTCGACGCCCGCCGAATTGTCGAGCGCATCGGTGTTCATCCGGCCGCCGTTCGCGCAGTATTCGATGCGGCCGAGTGCGGTGGCACCGAGGTTGCCGCCCTCGCCGATCACCTTGGCGCGCAACTGGTTCGCATCCACGCGCACCGCATCATTGGATTTGTCGCCGGCGTCGACATTCGACTCGGTGGAAGCCTTGATGTAGGTGCCGATGCCGCCGTTCCAGAACAGATCCACCGGGGCGAGCAGAATCGCGCGGATCATTTCTGGCGGAGACAGCGTGGTCACGCTCGGATCCAGATCCAGTGCGGCACGCACCTGGGGGCTGACCGGCACCGCCTTGGCGGACCGGTCATAGACGCCGCCGCCCGTGCTGATCAGCGACTTGTCGTAGTCGGCCCACGACGAGCGCGGCAGTGCGAACATCCGCTGCCGCTCCCGGAACGATATCGCCGCGTCGGGATTAGGGTCCAGGAAGATATGCCGATGGTCGAACGCGGCCACCAGGCGGATGTGCTCGGACAGCAGCATTCCGTTACCGAAGACGTCGCCGCTCATATCGCCGACGCCGGCCACAGTGAAATCGGTTGTCTGCGTGTCGATATCCATCTCGGCGAAATGCCGTTTGACGCTCTCCCACGCACCCTTGGCGGTAATGCCCATCGCCTTGTGGTCGTAGCCGACCGAACCACCCGAGGCAAAGGCGTCACCCAGCCAGAAACCATATTGGCGCGCAACATCATTGGCGATATCGGAGAAAGTGGCGGTGCCCTTGTCGGCCGCGACCACCAGGTAGGTGTCATCACCGTCGCGGCGTACCACCCGCTCCGGCGGCAGCACTTCGCCGGAGGCGTGGTCGACATTGTCGGTCACATCCAGCAGTCCGGAGATGAACGTGCGGTAGCAGGCGATGCCCTCGGTCAACTGTGCCTGCCGGTCCGCGGTCGGATCACCGGTCGCCGTCGGCGGCTGCTTGACTACGAATCCGCCCTTGGCGCCGACCGGCACGATGACCGCATTCTTCACTGCCTGCGCCTTCACCAGGCCGAGGATCTCGGTGCGGAAATCCTCCAACCGGTCCGACCAGCGCAACCCGCCGCGCGCCACCGGACCGAAGCGCAGATGTACACCCTCGACCCGCGGCGAGTACACGAAGATCTCGAATTGCGGCCGGGGCCGAGGCAGTTCGGCAATGGCATGCGGGTCGAACTTGAACGACAGGGATTCCGGCACATTTCCGTCGGCGTCGCGCCGGAAGTAGTTGGTGCGCAGCGTCGCGGTGATCAGTCCGAGCACGGCGCGCAGGATGCGGTCGGTGTCGAGGCTGACGACCGCATCGATCTCGGCCTGCAGCCGCTCCGCGATACCGGCGGCCCGAGCCGAAGCAACGGCGCCGACGCCATCGGGATCGAAGTAGGCATCGAAGAGTTCGGTGAACAACCGCGCCATCGCAGGCTGCGCCAACAGGACCCGGGAGATATTGCCGAGGGTGTAGGCGAATCCGGCCTGCTGCAGGTACTTCGCGTAGGCGCGCAGTATCGAGATCTGCCGCCAGTGCAGACCCGCGCGCAGCACCAGTTCGTTCAGGCCATCGACCTCGGCGCGCCCGAACCACATGGCCGCGACGGCCTCCGGGAAGCGCCTGCGCACACTGCCTTCGGCGACAGGCTCGTCGGCGGAGGCGGTCAGATCGGATTCGAGATCGACGTCGATCGCGGTGCGCAGCAGCGTCGCGGGCACCCGCAGCCCGAAGTCGTAGATCCATTTCTGCTGCCCGTCCTCGAGCGCGACGCGATAGGGCCGCTCGTCGACCACTTCGACGCCGAGGCTGTGCAACACCGGCAGCACCCGACTCAGCGATACTCCCTCCCCTGCGACGTAGAGCGTGAATCGCCAGTCCCCCGAGGGTGATTCGGCATTTCGGTACAGATTGGTATCGATGGCCCCGTCGGCGAGATTCTCCAGACGTTGCAGATCGGCCAGCGCGCGGGCCGGTTCGAACTCCTGCTGATAGCTCGCCGGGAATGCGGCCGCGTAGGCCGTGGCGACCTTCGATGTCACCGCGCTGACCCCGGTGGCCTCGGCGACCACGCGGTCGGCCCAGGTACGGGTGGTCGCGAACAGCAACTCTTGGATGCGCTCGCGGTTGGATTCGGATACGTCGGCCTGATCGGCATCGGGACCACGGTGCACGGTGAAATAGACGACCGCCAACTCGGATTCGCTCGCGCGCGCCGAATACGTAACCTGGTCCCCGTCGAACTGCGCCCGCAGAATGGCCTCCATGCGCAGCCGGACCTCGGTCGAATAGCGGTCGCGCGGCAGATAGACCAGGCAGTACACCGCGCCGCTGCGCCCGTCGCGTCGGATGAACAGCCGAACCTGCCGACGCAGTCCCAAATTCGTCACGGCGGAAACCGTTTCGAACAGCCGCCGGGCGTCGGTGGAGAACAGCTCGACCCGGGGAAAGGACTGCAGGATCTCCAGCATCGCCTGACCGGAGAACGAATTCAGTTCGAACCCGGCCCATTCGATGACCTGGTGCACCCGGCGGGAGATCACCGGAATGTCGAGAATGTTCTCGTGCAGGCCGGTCACCGTGAAGGAACCGACGAATACGTGCTCACCCTGGGCCGGGCCCAACGCCTTTGCCGCCCCACCACTGCCGTAGTCGGCCACACTGACGAAGTAGAGCTCACCCGAGCCCGGCATCAGTGAATCGACCGAACCGTTGGCCAGGCGCAGCACCGGACGCGCACCGCCGAGCACCGGGACATCGATATCGATATTCGAACCGTTCCACAGCACGCCGAGGCCGGTGCCGGGGGCCTGCTGCGGCTCGACCGCCGTGGCCGAGGAGCCGTACCGGTAGTAACCGTAGCCGAGCACCGTGAAATGCCCATCGGCCAACCAGCGCAACAACTTCGCGCATTCCGGAATCTCCGGATCATCGGACCGCTTCGCGATGTGGTCGAGCCGACCGGCCAACGCGACCATCGCATTCGCCATGCTCGGCGTATCGTCGACGACCTTGCGCAACACCCGCAGCAGGCTCGGCAATTCGCGATTGATCCGGTCCAACTCCGCGGCACCGACAGAAGGACTCAACTGTACGTGGATCCACGACTCGGACAGGGTGTGGCTGTCGGGTACCTGTCCGCCCTCGCGATCGCGCGGAGCGATCGCGCGCAGTCGACCGCGGCGGTCGCGCGCGATATCGAAGACCGGGTGGACGACCTCGGTCACCGTGGCGCCGAGCCGGCGCAGCGCGGTGGTCACCGTATCGACCAGCAGTGGCATATCGTCGTTGACGATTTGGATCGCCGGGCCGAGCCCACTGGCGTCCTCGGGGCGATACACCCGGGTTATCGCCGTCCCCGGCAGGCGGGTCGCCGCCAACTCCAGGTGGTGGCGGAAGATCTGTTCGGCCCGATCGGTGATCGTCGGCGCGGTGGCGCCCGGCTGGATCCACCGGAAGTAGGCCGCCTCGAGATCGGTCGGATCATCGCGGAACCGCTTGAAAGAAATCGTCTGCTGGGTGGGTGCCGCCATCGACCCGTGCCTTCCCGAGATTTTGAGACCGTTGTGTACGGTTCCCATACGTTACCTGTTTAATGTGCCGTTGTATAGCGGTACGTTAAATGCGTGACAACTGTGGCTCGGCCAATCGGTCCAGGTCAAGCGTCATAGATCGAATCGGGCCCGACGGCTCACCGCGCGAGACCCGATCGGGATAGGAAGGTTTGCGCACCGGTACGGCCGGTGAACGACCCCGTTTCGATGCGCACGCCGGACGCGGTATTCGCGTACCACACCGTTGCCGACGGTCCGATCGCCACGAAGACCGGTCCATCAGCGAGCACCGTGCCACCCGCCGCACGCCAGCGGGCGATGTTGGCGGGCAAGCGGTCCGGCGAATCCACCGTCACCGATAGGGACAGTTCCCGACCGCCGGTAATACCGCCCGCGAGTAGCGGATTACCGGCCAGAATGACACATTGCTCGGCTGCGGTGGAGATTTGCTGACAGGACGCGGCCGCGCGCACCGTTTCCGGCAGGGCCGCGGAGGCACCAACCGCGGCACCGAGCTCGGGCAGCGAAGGAACCAGTGGCGCCGCTGAACACGAGTGCACGATCGCGAAGACGAAGCCGACCACGGTCGCCACGATCCCGGCGATGGCGGCGCGCCATTGCCAGTGCTGCGGATATCGCTGGACGAACTTTTCCACACCGGTCGCGATGGGCTTTTCCACACCGGCCACGACGGATTCGGCGCCCGCGATGACGCTCTCGGCCCCGGCTACGGCCTTTTCGGTGTCGCCGACGACACCCTCCCCCGCCCTCGCGGCCGCCCCGGCCGCGGCCGCGAGGCGGTGCAGCGGCGCGCCGCAATGGCCGCACCGGGATTCCGTGCCCGCGTTCGGGTGCGAGCAGTACTGGCAGACCCGTTCGACGAAGGTCAATGTCCCGTAATCACAATCGATGAGATGGCGACGGTATTGATCGTCTGATCGCCCTTCGATTGCAGGACCGTGAGAGTTATTTTCGAGGCACTCACCGGCGGCTCCATCTTCGTGACCACCAGGGTGCGCTGATCCAGCGTCTGCTGGGTGTAGGTGGTCTTGTTCGAATCGTCGAACTGATACGAAACCCGGCTGACCGTACGGTATTTCGCCCACTGGTCCGAACCGTCGGTACCGACGCTGTCCCAGCCGGGAACGATGCCGATCGAATCGACCTGATAGGTCTTGCCGAGATCGATGGTCAGCACCTGTCCGTCTACCTTGAAGGCGCGCACGCACGACCAGGCCTTACCCTGCTGTCCGGCGAAGGCGTCCATCCCCGGCGTACTACCCGACGGGCAGTGCGACTGAGCGCCTTTCACCGTCAGGGGTCCACCGCTGACCGGGACCGCGCTCGATTCGGGCTTCGCCGACGCGGTCGCGGTGGAGGTGACGACCGCGAGTTGCTGCGGTCGTTTCGTCTCGTCCTTGCCGCCGGTGGTCATGAGCGCGAGCACCAGCAGCACCGCCATAACAGCGCAGACCGCCAGGGCCACCTTCGGGTTCTTCAGGTGTGTGACGACCTGGGTCACCCGCTCGGAGAACTCCGGCCGGCGCGTGGACGATGCACGCGTCCCGCCACCACCGGACGCGGGCTCGGCCGGCGCCGTCCGACTGGCGGCCTCGGAGTAATCCGACGAAAAGTCCAGCGCCGGTGCGGAATCCGACGTCTGGCCGTTCAGCAGTGCGATGATCCGCTCACTGGCCTTCGGCCCGTCGGCGGAACGGCGGGCGGCTACCACCTCGGCCGGCAAGCCGCCGACCGCAGTCGGCAGATCATCCAACGCGTCGGTCGATCCACCGGTCAACGGCCCACTGAGTGTCGATGTGTCGGTCCCCGCACCGGCTTCGCCGAACGACGGATCGGACAGCAGTGCGTCCAAGACCGCGGTTCGATTGCGGAGAATCACATCCCCAGAGTCCTCGGCGGGCATGATCCGGATCGTATCCAGGCCGGACGTCGCGCTCGAGGAAGGCTATTCCCGCTGGAGGGAACAGCCGGTCATCAGCGCTGCTTCTCCTCGGTGACGAAATACTCTGGGGGAACATCGAATACCCGGGCCAGCGCGATGATCAAATCGAGCCGCGGAATCGCGTCACCGTGGATCAGCCGATAGAGGCCGGATTGGGAAACCGGGACATCCGGATATGCCAGTTCCAAATGCTGTGCCAACGAGTACAGCGTCAATCCGCGGGTCGACCCATCCTCGGTCGAAACCACCGACTCCGCGATCAATTCCGATAGTCGACTGGAGAAGATCGAGGCCGCGGCTTGCCTCGGGGTCAGCGCATCCTCGCCATCCTGGGTGGGAATCTGGCCGCTATCCGACTGGGGGTCCGCTACCACACCGACAAACATTACCGTCTCGATTCGTCCGTCATCGCCTCACCCGGTTGCGGAACCGTTGCCGGCTGCTCGGGCCGATTTCCGTTGCCGTTGCGTGCGGGTGGGCCGATCGAGTCGTCGTAGTACCTGGTCTCGCCACGTGGCTCGATCAGATCGACTCGAACCGTCCGCATCGGAATGCTGACATCGACCGCGGTGGCACTGACCTGATTGATCGCCAGATCCACCGACCGACGCCGCGGCGTGCCCGGCTCGCTGATGGTGACGGTCGTATGCGCCGCGGATACCTTCGGTGGCATTTGGTCGAAGACCGCGATGGTCGCGGGCGTCGCGGCCGAATCCGCGTCCTCCCGGCTGTCGGTGGCCAGTCGCAACGAATTGGGATCGCCGACCGCCGATACCAGTTGCGACCACCGGTCCGGGCGGGCCGAATGGACCTCGACATCGGCACCGACGACCATCGCACGCAGCACGATCTGTTGTGCCACCGGCAGATTCGCGTGCACGTCGATGGTGCGCCTGCGCGGGTTGTAGCGCGCCGGATCGAACAGCGGCAGCGCCAGGGTGTGGCGCGGCTGTCCGCTGATCGCGCCGAGGATCTGGCCGTTGGGGCCGATGGTGACAGGAAGATCGAGCAGATCGTCGGGTGTGATGTCGATGCCGGGTTCATCGACCGCTAGGTCGTGCACCGACGTACCGCTCGGCAGCGTCGCGAGCAGCGCCGTCGATTGCCGGCCGCCGAGCGGACGCAGGAATCCGGGCGGCTCGCTGGTCGGCGCCGGCCCCACGCAGCGGACGAGACCGCGCGAGCCGAGTGCACCACCGGCCAGACTCACCACGACGGTGGTCCGGCCCCGATTCCAGGACCAGCAGTCATCGAGTCCGGTGTCGTCGAGCTGGGTCCAGTCGATCAGGAAGCTGGTCACCAGCCGGCCCGGCGCCGAGGATTCCAGATGGCCCCACTTCTCCCTCAGGTCGGACAGTTCGACACCGGCATGCAGCAGCCGGGTAGCGTCGCGCAGTGCGTCCGCGGGCAGCGCATGGGCGGCGATACCGCGCTCGCGCAGCCGGCCCGCGATGCGGTGTGCCGCGGAAGCCAGTGCCTTGGGCGCCGCCACCTCGACCGGCCCGCGCCGGGCCAGCGCGGACAGATTGCGTTCCTGGTCCAGACGCACGACCAGCCAGGTCACCCGGCTGCCCACCACCGGATGGGAACCGATGAGCTGGTCGTAGAGCATGCTGTAACTGCTGGCCGGACGGACGCGCTGACCGGTGGTAACGATATCGATATCGACGGTGATGCCGAACTGATCGCGCAGTGGCAGCAGCGCGCCGACCGGCACCACATCCTCGGTATAGAGGCTCTTCTCGGAAATGACCGTCGGCAGATCCAGGTTAGGTGCCAGCTGGATCATCGCGACCAGCATCGAGCCCGCCTCGTGCACACCGCACACCCCGGCGGCCACCTCGATATCGCGCAGCGGCAGCCGCTCGGCGCGCTCGCGCGCCCTGGCCGCGCGGCCGAACCGATACGCGCCCCAGTCCAGCAGCCAGCGCGCGGTGGTGCGGCCGTTGACCCGCACAACCACCGTCACCAGCAATGCGGTCACCACCGCGGGCCCGACCCACAGCGGGACCCGCGCCCAGAGACCGACCAGCACGAAGCTGCTGGCGATCACCACCGTGGCGACCGGTCCGCGTTCGAGTCCACCGACTCGAATGCTCGGAAAGCTCACCGACGTCTCCCGATCACCTTGTTCGCATAACTCGCGCCGAGACCGAATACCACGGCCGCCGCGATGATGATCGTAGCCACGACCGCGGGTCGACGGTCTCGCGCGCGCGGCGGATCCGGCATGACCAGAGTCGATGATCGGAACAGCCCGGCCGGCGCCTGCGGCGGGCTGCGGAAGCTGAGCGCGGCCAGCGGGTCGATAACACCCGCGCCGACGGCGTTGTCGATACCACGGGCCGGAGCATGGGCACTGGCCTGTAGCCGCGCGCTGATCTCGCCCGGGGTCTCGTTCGGAAAGCGCGAACGCAGCAGCGCCGCGGCACCGCTGACATAGGCCGCAGCGAACGACGCGCCGCCGACCGGCACCAACTTGTCGGGCGAGCCGACGCCATTGATCAGCCCGCCGCCGCCGGGCCCGAGCGATTCGATACCGGTACCCGGCGCGGCCACCGAAACCCACGGCCCGGACAGCGAATCCGCCATCGGCGCACCCGTGGCGGTGGTAAAGCCGACGGTCAGCACGTCGGGAGCGAACCAGCCGGGGGCGGAGATCGTCTTCACCTGTTTCCAGTTGCGGGAATCGAGCGGTCGGCCCGGATCGATGGCGGGATTCTGTTCAGCACAGCCCGAGCTGCCGGTGTTCCCGGCGCCCGCGACGATGAGCGCACCACGAATATGCACCGCGTATCCGATGGCCGCCGACAGCATCGACTGATCGACGTGCGAGTCCGCGGGCACGCATACCGGCAATGCCACGGTGATGACCCCGGCCCCGAGATTGGCCGCGTGGGTGATGGCGCGGGCCAGGGTGCGGATCTCGAGCGAAAGCCGCTGCGTCGCATCGTTATTGCTGGGGTTCTCCAGACTGAACGCACCCGAGCGGACTCGAATGGAGATGAGCTGGGCGTCGGGGGCTACACCGATGAAACCGTCGCTCGTACTCGCCGACGCCGCGATGATTCCAGCGATCAGCGTGCCATGGGCATCACAGTCCGATAAGCCGTCACCACCGATCGCGACATAGTCGCCGCCGCCGACCAGGTTGGGCAGCCGCGCACCGGGAGACACTCCGGTATCGATCACCGCGACGGTGACACCCCCGCCCCGGCTCAACGCCCGCGCGCGCGGCAGCTCGAGCGCCCGCTCCGGTGGCGGTGCCTGAGACAGATCACTGTCCGGCAGTACACCCGCGGCCAGGCAGCCCTTGTCCTGTTTGGTCGGAGCTTCCGGTCCGGGCGGACCATCCGCGGGCGGCATACCGACCACCACCTGCGGCGGTTCCAGTGCACTCGCGGGCGCGGCGGCGATGGCCAGCGCCACCGCGGCCAACCCGACGGCCGCGGCCCTGCCGATCCGCATCAGATCGCTCGCATCGCCGTGTAGATGCCCATGATCCAGAACGCGATGACGGGAACGATCAGGATCAGCGCGTATTCGACGAGGTCGATGACCCGGCGGGTGACCGGCGAGAGCCGCCGTCCCGGCAACCGGATCGCCGCGACGCAGCCGGCGACACCTGCCAGCGCGACCACCAACGCGACGACCAAGCGAGCGAACGCCGTGTCATAGGCCCCGACCAGCACGAATCCGACGCCGACCACCGTGACAGCGGCAGCGGTGAGCAGAGCGATGGCCTGCACCAGATCCGGGTACCAGCGCGCCCGCATGGCCATCAGACCTGCGATGGCCGCGGCCATGACGATCTCCCGGATACCGCCCGGACTGACTACGGCCGACAGCACGGCCGACACCGACAGCAGCACCGATACCGCCGCGATCAATCCACGCAGACTCGTCACCGCCAGTCGCGCGCGGCCCTCGATACCGTGGCCGAGCTGTTCGCGGCGCAGTTCGGCATCATCCTGCTCCGGCTCCGCCTCCCTGGCGGCCTCGGCGTCGAAGATGTCGGTCAGGCTCGTCGGGGCCACATCGGTGCCGGGGTCCGGGAGGTCGGGCGGGCGTATCCGGGCCGCCACCACGGCCAACCGCGGCGCGGAGGTGAGCAATACCAGTCCGATGAATACGGCGCCACCGGTCACCTGCCGCACCGAAATATCGAGGTAGGTCACCGGCAACACCGTGGCGGTAACAACGACGCCGAGCACTGTCACGGCCATCAAGGTGGCGATGCCGAGTCGGGTCAAGCGCAGCATGGTCGCCGCGGCAATGGCGGCCACCACCGCACCCGCGGCCACATTCGCCGCGGCGAAGGCACCCGGCTCGCCATAGGCCGGTGGCACCAGCATCGCGCCACCTACGAACAGCAGTGGAAGCGCGGCCAGGGACAGCCCGAGACAGATCCGCGGTGCGGTCCGACGCCGACCGGAGACCAGCGCGGCGCCCCAGCAGATCGCGCCGAGCAACAGGGCGGGCAGCCCACACCACAGGATCGAACCGCTCTCGGTCCACGACCACGACAGCAGGCCCGCCATGGCGGCCGAGCCGACGCCGAGCGCACTCAGACCGACGATCGCCGCGGTCTCGGCGTTGAATTCGCCGAATTCGCGCTCATTGATCATGGCGAGCGCATCGGTGATGTCCTCGACGACCGGTGTGAACACCTCCGCCGATTCGACCGGCGACAGCATGAGCACGGTGCCGTCGACGACATCGTGATCGGCGAGGCTGCGCCAGCGCGGGATCGGCGGTTCGCCGGGACGGCCCAGGCTCCATTGCCCGCTCGGCGGCGTGAAGTCGACGGTGTCGTCACCGATGGCGCGAGCCAGCACGCCGAGCAGGTCATCGATGAAGGTCTCGATCGTGAACTTGGTCGGCACGACCACGTCCACCTGGTAGGACGCGACCATGACCGCGATCCGGGCGCGCGCGACCTCTGCGGAAGGCTGCGGCGCCGACGGCGAGGGCGCCGCTGGCGGCGGCGCGACGGCAGTACTCATCGCCACTCTCCGCGGTCCTGGGAAGGACGCTGGGCCTGGTAGCCGTCGAAGCCGTCGGCCAGTTCCGCGGCCAGTTCCTCGAAGGCGAGCAGGGTTTCGGAATCGAGCAATCGCAGATCGATAGGCCCGCCCTCGGCCAGGTGCGGGTCGTAGGGAACCACGGCCGTCGGTCGCTGCGCCGTCGCGAACAGCTTCTCGATCTGGTCGACCTCGACGGTCGGCTTGGTTGGATGGTGGTGCATGATCGCGACGATCGACTTGGCGATCAAATGCTGCATGCCGTGCGAGTTCAGCCAGTTGAGGGTGGCGACCGCACCCTTGACACCGCCGACCGTGGCCGGGGTGGCCACCACGACCGCATCGCTGGTCTGCAGTACGGTGCTCGTCGCCGAATCCAGCACGCCCGTTCCGCAATCCACCAGCACCAGGTTGTAGTGCCTGCGCAAGATATCGACCGCCACCGAGTACTCCCGGCCCGAAAGCGCCTCGGTGGCTTCGGTATTCCACGGCGACGCGATGACCGCGAGATCGGCGTCATTGATCGAGGTGAACGAATGCACTGCGGAAAAGGCCTCGAGATTCGATGAGCGCACCAGATCACGCAGGGTCAAGCCGTACGGATGCGGGCTCGTGCGGGTGGGCAGATCGCCGAAGTCCGGATTCGCGTCGACGGCCACCACCCGGTCGGGGCGCAGATGCGCGAAGGTCGAACCGAGTGTCGCCGCGAGAGTCGTCCGGCCGACACCGCCCTTCACACTGATCACCGCGATCTGATAGGGGGCGGTGAGCGGTCGGCGAATCCGGCCGCGCCGGTCTTGTTTGCGTTGTTCGGCCGGTGACAGACCCAGATTGAAACCGACCTTGTTCAGTGCGCCACGCACCCCGCTGGTGGACTTCAGCTGGGCACGCCGGACGGCCGCGATATCGGAGAGCAGATCCGCCGATGTCAGCGCGGGCAGCACCTCCACCCGCTCGGACGGGTCGTGTGACGCGTGTTGGATGCGGTCGGGTAACCACGACGCGGATTGATCCGCTGCTCTCTGGGGTTCGGCGGGCGCCGCGGATTGCCATGGCGCGTCGGCGGTTTGGGCCGAGGTCTGGGTGGATTGCCATGCCACACTGGATGTTTCGGCTGTCGCGGCCTGGGCCGGATACGGTTGCGCCGATGGCGGCGGGGTCGCGGCGCGAGGCGGTTCAACGCTGGCCTGCGGCGCGCCGCTGGGCGGTGGACTCTGCACCGGCGGTGGACCGACGACGGGCGCGTCGGCGGTGTTCACCCGCGGCGGTTGCGCACCGGATACAGGTGCATCGGCACCTTCCGGCGCGGCGGTCTGGCTCGGGTGCGGTGGGGCTCCGATCACGGGCTCGCCACCATCGAAATGCGGCACGGGCGGAACCGTACCGCCCGGAACACGATCAGCCCCAACGGAATGTCCGGTTGTGGCAGATGCACCGGCCGCGCCCGAGCCCGTGGGAGCCGATCCGTCCGCGGCCGGGGGACCGCCCTGTTCGGGAACGGGTGAGAAGAAGGCATCGTATCCGCCTCGAGCCCGGACGGACTCGGTCGAATGACCGTTCATACTCGGTGCTCGGTTCACTTCGCTCATCCTCTCGAAAACACTGGCGGCAGAATTCAGTCGGCGCGGCTGGTTTCGAACCAGCTGCGGCTGGGTAACAGATCGACCAGTGCCCCTATGCCCACATGCAGTGCTGCGTCGTCGCCGGGTGCGTATGTCGACCACAGCTGCCCGTCCATCGCAACGCTCGGAGTCACGATGATCCGCCCCGAAGGGGTGTCCAGCACGCTCATGCAGAACTCGGGCTGTGCCTCGCGGCCGTCGTGGTGCTCGATCACCACCACCTCCGCCCGCCGTATTACCTCGTCCATCACCCGGCTCAGCACTCCGGCGGTGTGTGGTTCGGCACCGAGTTCCACCAGGGCGCGCCGCCGTTCGTCCTGGTCGTCGGGCACTTCGCCGAATTCTTCGGCGGTCGCCGTCATCGGCTCGAACCGCACAGCGGGCAGCGGGCCGAGCGCGGCGGCGATCGCCGCGGTCAGCGTGCCGAGCTGGCGATCCGCCAGGAATACCGACTGGATGACGACATGGTCGTCGGAACGCACCGCGAGCACATGCGTCTCGCCCGCGCGCACCAGCGACAACCGCAGCATTGACTGCGGTTCGTCATCCGAGCCGGCATCCAGGATCCGGGCAACCAATTCCACATCCGGCCGATACAGACACCGCAGCCATTGCTCGACGACCGGGTGCACGCGTCCGTCCTCGAGCACGCCCACCTCGGTGAGCTGTGCGCCGACGACGGCGTCTACCCGGTCCCGGTCCTCGGGCCGATAGATATTCGGCAGCAGCGCCAATACCGGCGGATAGGAGTCGATGCCGACCAGCTGCTGGAGCAGCAGGGCGGCATCGACATTCAGGTCGATTGCGATCGGATCGTCTTCCACACCTTCACCGAATGTCGAGTCATCGGAAACACCCCGTGCGCGACGCAAAACATGCGACGGCACGAGAGGATACGGCGCGATAGTTACGACCTGGCGCCCCGGAGATTATTTGCCGCCCGGTTATCGGTGTGCAGGATCTCCGTGGTGGCGCCCTCGATAGCATTGTTCAACTTCTGGACCTGCGTGTCGTAGGCATCCAGGTCCCTGTTGAAACTGTTCATCAATTCGTGGTACGCATCACCCATGCAGCCCAGCAATACGGCTTCCAACCCCTTCTGAATCCCATGCAATCGCTGGGTGTTCTCCATCATCTTGGCGACAGTGCTCTTGACATCGGAAATGGCGGTCGCCGCAGTGACATGATCGAGGTGAATAGGTTTGGTCATCGGGCTAATCCTTTCTGGTTTCGATTAAGCGGTCTTACGAAATCTCAGGAGAAGTTCAGGTTGAGCGTGGAGTTGTTTCCGTCACCACCAAGCTGGGCCATAACCTTTTGAGCTTCGTCCAAATCACTCTGATCGAAAGAGATGCTATTCGCCTTCATCACATCGATGATCTTTTGCAAATCCCTGGCAAGATTCTTCCCCGTTTGGCCTGCCTCGGTCATCGTGTGGGAGATCGCATCACCGACATTCCCCTTGACTGCGCTGTGCAACTCCATCTGGGCCAACTGCAACTTCCCGAGACTCGTTTCGAGCTCACCCATACCGACGTATGTGTTGTCCGCGGTCTTCCGGACCAGATCCGGATCGACGTCCGTAATGGCCATGGTTATTCCTCTCCATCAATTGGATATTCGGCCTCGGTGCGCTTCACCGGGGACGTTCTGCCGAGGCGAGCACTGCTTCGTCTTCGATTCGCTCGATGACGCCGACCGCCAAGACCGGTTCGAGCACGGGCTCGTCGCGGCCATTACCATCCGCGTACTCGATAACTCCGACAACGGGAGCCTGCTCGAGCACCGGAATTTCCTGAGGTTCGCCCGGTACGAATACCTTCGACGGCTTCTTCTCGTCGTCGCGACGCCGCCGCATACGAGACTTCGGCGCCACCGCACCGCGCGGGGGGCCCTGGCGCGGCCCGATCGGACCTGTTCCCGTCTGCTGCGGCAAGGCACCGAAGGCCCGACTCGCCATCGGATTCCAGTTGGGAGGCATCCGGAATCCGGTCGAAGCGCCCGGCATCGATCCGACGCCGCCGCGCAACATATTGAGCGCGACGAGGCTGCCGACCCCGCCGTTCAATCCCGCGAGCGTCGTCGAATACTGCGACGTGCCAACGAGTTCCATCTGGTCCGCCGAACCGTAGTCGAGGCCGTTCACACCCGAATCACCGCTCAGCGCACCGGGATCCGCCTGTGGCGCCAGCTGGTCGGGATCGGTGGGCGTTGCCGAGTTTGTCGGATCCGTCGGTGTGGGATCGGTCGGCGTATCGTTGCCACCCGTGCCCCCGTTATCGGATCCACCAGTCTGATTGTCGCCACCGGTGTTCGTATTGCCGGTGTTCGTATTGCCGGTGTCCGAGCCGTTGGGCGTCGTCTGGGTTGTTCCGGTACTGGTGTGGTCGGTCCCGCCGTAGGTCGTCGGGTTGTCGTAAGGTGCGTAATCCATCTGCATGCCCGGATCGCCGACGGTCACGATGGGGGGCGGTTCGATCGGTGGCGGCAGTGCCGCGAGCGTAGGCAGCAACGCCCCGGCGTAAGCGACCATAACGCCGGTGGCGGCCACCTTGATCGCGAAATACTCCAACTCTTGTGCAAGGAGCACCGGACCGGTCGGCGCGCCCATGGCCGTCGAAGCGGCCAGCGCGGCTTCCTTCAACCGGAACTCGGCCAGCCATACGGCCACGCCCTCCATGGCGGACTGGGCTCCGGTATAAATGACCGCTACCTCATCGGCCAACAGGGCGGTTTGCGTCGCCACCGCGGCCTGCAAACGCAGCCAATCCGCATGGTTGCGAAACACCGACTGCGCCTGTTCGGCCGAGAGCCCATGCCACGTTCCGCTCAACTCGGTCATCGAGCCCTCGGTGGCCGCGGCAGCCGCATTCAACTGTATCGACATCTCCTGATAGGCAGCCGATGTCACCAGCGTCCCCGAGATCCCGGGGCCGCCGAGCAGCCGCCCGATTATCTCCTCGGGCGTCTGCGCGATGAAAAAAGGCACGAGCATATCATCATGCTTTCGCTCGGGCTGCCCTCGACTACTTGCCGACTATCACAGCACTACTGAGAACCTGGGCACCGCCACCCAGATCCGTAACCGAGAAAGAGGCAGCCACCTCAGGTAGCTTTTCCGTATGATTGACTCCTTGCGCGACTCCGTTTGCGGTGCACGGCAATACCCGCGCGGCCTGGCTGCCGAATGCTTCCGGAATGCATGAGCTCACGTCATCCAACCCGGGCGGCATCGGGATCGAGACCGACGCGACCGAACCGAGCATCTGCATGAGGTCGGCCGCACTGATTCCGAGCTGTGCGGCGATAACCGGGAGATGATCCGGAACAATGTCGAGGTTCATGGAAGTCTCCTAACGAGAGGTGCCGACTCTTCGCGAGTCGATACACCAAGAACGCTAAGGCATTCCCAACTCTGGGAATGTCGTACGGAAATTGCCCTGACCAGGATCATTCCGGCTGTGGGGTCCACGCGGCCTGAACGAGATCCTTACGGGAGTGCAGCGGCTCGACGAAGATCCCGCGGCCGACCGGCTGCTTGCTCGGCTTCACGTCACCGATGAGCATGCCGTCCAACTTTGAACCATCCATGATCAGGCCGGAGCAGTTGAGGTTCTTGACCTGTCCGAGCACATTGTCGTACAGCGCCATATCGGACTGAGCGATATGGCGCGCCGCGATGAGATGGAAACCGGTATCGCGACCGTCGACGATGAGGTCTCGCAGCGCGTCCAACGGATTGATCGAACCGCGTGGTGCCACCATGTGGTAATCGTCGACGACCACGAAGATCTCCGGACCACTCCACCATGAGCGTTCGCGCAGTTGCTGCGGGGTGACCCCATCAGGTGGGCGGCGTTCGCGCATCCTCGCGGCGAAGGCAGGCAGCCCATCCTTCAGATCGCGCTCGCTGGTCAGATACCCGACCAGCTGTTCATCCGGAATTGCCTCCATGTGCTGGCGGCGGTAGTCCACCAGCAGTACCCGGGCCTGGTCCTTGGTGAATTGCGTCCGAATCGATTCCAGCAACGCCGCGATCACCGTCGATTTGCCACAGCCCGACGAGCCCAGCACGACCATATGCGTCGAGACGCCGAAATCGATGGCGGCCGGTCGCAGGTCGGATTCCCGCACACCGAACGGCACAACCAGCCGCTGTGCCAGAGTGGTCGGCTCCGGCCGATTCGCGCGGATCTCGGCCAGGGTGATCCGATCCGGCAGCAGTTTCACCTCCGGTGCGCGGCGTCCCTGGTACCGGCGGGTGAGTTCGTCGACCGCGCCCGCCACACCGGCGGCCGTCGACTCGGCATCGCCGACACCGTCGATGCGCGGCAGCGCGGTGAGCATATGCAGCCCATCGTTGGAAAGGCAGCGACCGGGACGATCCGCCGGAATCGCCGAGACCACCCCGCGATGTTGCGAGAAGACGGTGTCGGTGAGGTCACCGAGACGCATCTCGAGTCGCGTCTGCAGCAGATCCTTGATGTTCGGTCGGATGGCGGCCCAGCGCGAACTGCTGATCACCAGATGCACTCCGTAGTTCAGACCCTGCAGTGCGATCGACTCCATGACCGGCACATATTCGTCGAAGTAGGGCCCATTGACGGAAAAGCCGATATCCCATCCGTCAACGACGAAGAACACGTCGCCGTGCGCATCGCCGTAGGCGGTGAGCTCCGCCGATTCCCGCGGCACCCCGCGCCGACGCCGGAATTCGCGCATCGAGTCGATACCGAGCTGGGAGAACAAGGCCTGCCGACTCGCGACAAGATTGGTGATCAGTGCGAAGGTGCGCCGGATACGGTCACCGTCGCGCGCCGAGGCGACCGATCCGACATGCGGCACATTACGCAGTGACGTCAGGCCGCCGGAGAAGTCGAGGCAGTAGAACTGCACCTGTTCCGGGGTGTGGGTCAGCGCGGCCGACATCACCAGGGTCTGCAATGCGGTCGACTTGCCCGACTGTGGGCCGCCGACGATGGCCACATGCCCGCCTGCGCCGGACAGATCCACTGTCCACACGTCCTGACGCTGCTGACGCGGCTTGTCGATGATAGCCATCGCCATCTGCAGTGCGCCGGGGGTGACCGAGCGGACCAACCGATCCAGCGTGGGTGGCACGCCGAGCGGCGGCAACCACATCTTGTGCGCGGGACGGCCGTGACCGGCCAATTGCTGCAACACCGTCTCCATCAGGGTGACGGGTTCGCCTTCCGGGTCCACCTCGGGCGCGATCGGATCGGGTGCGACTACCGGCTCCGACCGGACATTGATGATCTGTGTGGCGGTGAACTGCTGCGGCGGCCGGTAGCCGCCGCCGATCCGCCGCGCGCGCTGGGCGCTGGCCGTGGCGGCCTGGGCTGGCGCGGTGTAGCCGGAACCCACGTACGCGGCCTGGAACCGCTGCAGATCACCCGAACCGACCCGCAGATAGCCCGCGCCCGGCTTTTTCGGTAGGTGATAGGCATCGGCCGTACCGATGGCATCGCGGGAATCGGCGGTCTGGTTGGTACGCAACGCGATTCGATACGACAAATGCGCCTCGAGCTCACCCATCCGATTGGCGGGCACCTTCTGCGAGGCGAGCAGCAAGTGGATGCGCAGCGACCGGCCGAGTCGACCGATGGCCACGAACAGCTTGGAGAAATTCGGATGCTGTTCGAGGAGTTCGGCGAATTCGTCCAGGATGATCAGCAGGGTGGGCAGCGGGGGCAATTGGGCGCCCTGTTCGCGGGCCCGCTCGTAATCGGCGACGCTGGCGAAGTTGCCCGCATCGCGCAGAATCCGCTGCCGCCTGGCCATTTCGCCATTGATCACGTCCTCCATACGGGTGACGAGATCGGCTTCCTCTTCCATATTGGTGACCACGGCGGTGACGTGGTGCAGCCGGTCGAAGCCGAGGAAGGTCGCACCACCCTTGAAGTCGACGAGCAGCAGGTTCAGCACATCCGGCGAATGCGTCGCGACCGCCGAAAGCACCAGTGTGCGAAGGAATTCCGATTTTCCGGAACCGGTGGCGCCGATGCACATACCGTGCGGGCCCATGCCCTCCTCGGCCGATTCCTTGATGTCGAGGAAGACAAGTTGGCTGGTCGGATCGTGGCCGAATGGAATGTTGAGCCTGGCGCGGTCGCTGTCGCGGCGATTCGGCCAGTGCAGATCGACCGCGATATTGCCCGGATCGGAAATGTCGACCATTTCCTCCCAGGAGGTACCGCCGCTGGCCTGCTCGGCGGCCACCGCCTCCACCACGGTCGACAGACGGTGCGGAGAGAGGTTGCGCGCCAACGCGGTTGTCGCGGGCACCGACATGGCATCGGACGTGCCGACCCGGCGCGGCCCACGCGCGGTGACCTCGTGCAGGTCCCGGTTCTCGCTCACGGTGAATTTCAGTGCCCGCGGCAGCGTCTGTTCGGCCGCGCCGAGCCGCAGCCAGGTGCAGCCGTCGACACCGGAGATATCGCGCTCATTGGCGGCCCCGCCCACATCCACGATCAGGATGTAGTGGGTCCGGTCGAGGGTGGGCTGCGAGTTGGCGGAGAACGGGCCGCGATTCAGACCGGCGAGCACCTTCGTGCGCAATTCCGCTACGGACCGGTACACCATCCGGCTCGATCCGATCGCATCGGTCTCACTGGGATGCTGCGTGTGCGGCAACCACTTCAGCCAGGACCACTCCGGTCCGTCCGGATCCGACAGCACCGCGGCGATGGCCACCTGATCGGGTCCGTGCAGGACCGCGACCTCGGCGATCATCGCGCGGACGAGCGCCGCCACCGCGTCCGCGTCACCGTCGAATCCGACCTGTGGCGCGGACAGCAGATTGATCGCGACCGGCATACCCCCGACGGTCGAATAGGCCTTGGCGAACCGGGTGACCTCGACAACGCCGACCGGGTCCAGATCCGCGGTGGGCGCCGCCTCCGGCACGATCACGCGCACCTGGTTGGCGATCCGGCCCCGGCCCACCCGCACGCGCAGGAACTGCGGACTCGCGACCTGCACCTCCCACATCCGGGTGCCGCCGACCAGCCGGGAGACCTCCGCCGGGCCGGGATGGGTGTAGCGCAGGAAGGCGAAGAGCTCCGATTCCGCCGCATGGACGGTCTTGCGGTTATCGGCGATCGAGCGCAGATAGTCCTTGCGCTCCTCATTGAGCGAGGCCGCATTGCTGCCGCCACCGCCGGCCATCGATCCGCCCATCATGCCGAACATCGACACCAGCATCATGACCGGGAACATCATCATCATCGGTGACATCTGCCCGCCGCCGCGGAACATCATCACCATCATTCCGCCCATACCCGCGACCATCACCACGGGCATGATCATTTTGATTCTGGACGGCGGCACCGGTTTTGGCAGTTCGGTCGGCGGCTGCAACCGCAGTTCGGTCACCGCCGGCGCCTTGGGACCACGGACAGCGCGCGCCGGGCGCACGAATCGACGCGTTGTCGTCATGACGTACCGCCGGTCTTCAGACCGGTGGCCGATTTGTCGGTGGGAATTCCGTCGTGCTGGACGCGGGCATCCCTCTGCGACAGCACCGGGCCGACCGCGAACAACGAGACAATGCTCCACGGCGCGGGCACCGGGCTACGCAGTCCCAGTGCGGTCAGGGTCTGGTTACCGCTGTCGCCGATGCTCGCATCGATGCCGTAGCGCACCCCGCTGTCGGAGATCCAGTACAGCGATTCGCGCAGGGGTGAGGTGGGATCGGCTCCGGTGACCTGCACGAAACGGCCGCTGCTGCCGGGCAGATAGGCCGAATCCGCGGTGGCGCCACCCGAACTCGGCGCGGTCACCAGGTCGACGACGCGAACCTGGTCCCCGGTCGTCAACGGCAGCTGCCGGCCGACCAGCAGTTCGGTACGCGCATTCGGATCACCGTTGTCGCGTGACCAGTGGTAGCAACTCACCCCGAAACGGTTGGCATCGACGATCTTGACCGGACGAGTCGGATAGTCGGCTGTCCCCGGCCAGGCCCCGGGCCGCATATTGGCCGTGATGAGATCCGGCCCGACCGCCGTGGTCGCGGGCATACCGTAAGAGTCGGCATTGCGGACAATCGCCGCCAATACCGCGCTGACCTGGACCAAGCCCGATTGGGACACCAGATAGTACGAGGCACCGCGATCCGGTGTCGACATACTCAACACCGAACCGACGGTGACCGACAGTCCCGAACTCAAGGTGGTCGAACCGCCCGCGCCCGGCACATCCGGCACCCGCACCGGCGGCACCTCCGGTGTCGCATCGATGAGTCCGCTGGACGCATTGGGCACCGGCGCGGTCGGGTCGATGCCCAGCGCCAACGTCACCGCGGAATCAGCGAGGCTGATCGCCGCGCGGACCACGCCCTTCTCCCCGTCGTTGTACAGCAACCAGGTGTCCCTACCGTTGCGCACCAATCGGGCCTCGTCGGCACCGAGCTGACGGATGGTGTCGCCGTCGACGGTGAGCGAGCCGCCGATCGCGGTGGTACGAACCGCGGAAGATGCCGTGGTCGGCAGCCCGGTCGACTGGTTCACCGGCGCGGCCGAACCGATGAAAGCGGTATCGCAGACCGCCCACGACGAATCCCGAGTACCGCTGTCGACGATGGTGCCCGGCGCCCCGGGGATACCGACCCACGGTCCGCGCGGATACTTCGCCAGCACGTCGCGGGAGACCGGCACCGGATTCTCGGCGGAACCGAGGATCAGGCGGGCCGAAGTCAGATTCAGTGCCGGATACAACCGGTTGTTGAGGCGCACGAATAGTGCGCCACTGTCCTTCTCCGAGACGATATTCGAGTTGCCGACCTGTTTGGCGGGCTTGAAGAACGCCAGCACAGCCGAGCCTGCGATCATCACACAGGCCAGTGCGATGCCGATCGACAATGCCGTGGATCGCCCGCGCTGCGGGTCGTCGACCATCGAGGCATCGCGCCGCACCAGGGCATGTTCGATGCGGCGCAGGAGAAATCGCCAGCCGGATATCTGGTGTTTGGTCACCACCCGGAAACGTGCCACCGGCTCAGCCCGTCGGCGCCAAACCTGCCAGCGCGGCCGTGATGTCGAACGCGTCGATGGTCATGAGTTCTTCATTGCTCATCGCGGCGACATCCACATTCTCCTTGGTGAAGCGATAGTCGCGCTCGGCCTCCGCCGCCTCGACCACATTGCGGATGAAGCGACCGTTGCCGGCCAGATCGATCAGCCTGCGACCGTTCTTGGTCTGCCCGGCCAGCTGTTCGCAGCGATCCCGCAGGATCTCTCGCGCCTGTTCGGATAGCAGCGAATCCTTTTTGCGCGCAATGTGATCGGCGATCTGCGTCAGTTCATCGGCGCCATAGCTGGAGAACCGGATCCGCTTGGTGAAGCGCGAGGCGAGGCCGTCGTTGGAGGCGAGGAACCGGTCGATCTGGTCCTCGTATCCGGCGATGACCACGACCAGCTTGTCGCGATCGTTCTCCATCCGCGCCAGCAGCGTGTCGACGGCTTCCTTGCCGAATGCGTCGCCGCCGGAGAGGCCCTCCTGGATGAGGGTGTAGGCCTCGTCGATGAACAGCACACCACCGAGCGCCGAATCGATCAGCGCATTGGTCTTCGGCGCGGTGTGGCCGAGATGGGTGCCGACCATATCGTTGCGAGATACCTCGATGACCTCGGGGTTCTCTACTACCCCCAAGCCCGCGAAGATCTTCGCGATAACCCTGGCGATGGTGGTCTTACCGGTGCCGGGAGGACCGGAGAAGATCAGATGCTGCGACTTGGATTCCACGGCCAGGCCGCGCTTGACCCGCACCTGATCCATCAGCACACCCGACTTCAACCGGTCGACCTGCTCCTTGACCGAGTCCATACCGATCTGCGCCTGCAGCAGCTCGGAAGCTTCCGCCAGCAGCGTCTCGCGCTCCTCGCGCGCCGCCGAGGCCGCGGCCTCGGCCGGATCGGCGCCGGTCTTCGGATCCCATTTGTCGGTGCGCGAAGCGAGCAGATCCGGCGTGGTGATCTCGAGCCGATACGACTTGTCCTTGACCGCGCGCTGCCACTCTTCCCGTTCGGTCCACAGGCCGGATCCCTGCAGCCCCTTGAGGATTCGGTCGGCGTTCTCGTGATCTCCGTTGTGCCGGTACAGCATGCCCAACAGGAAGTGCGCATCCGCCCAGATGTAGGACAGATTGCCCGAGGCGGCATCCTCCGCGATGCGCTGCGCGCGCGGCATTGCCTCGCCCATTCGACCCAGATGCGCCAGGGCTTGGGCGGTCATCAGCTCGGCCGCGATATCCAGCAGTCCGTCCTCGATTACCGGCTTCGCATTGCGTGCGCTGAGCACCTCCGGCCACTGCTTGGTCCGGAAGAACAGCGACATGCGGACGAAATCGGCCACATCGTCGCTGGGCACCTGATCGAGAATCACGGCGGCCTCTTGCCATTCGCCACCCTCGGCGTACGAACACGCCTGGGCGATCGCGATCTGGTCGCGGTCTGCCATCGCGACGCGCAGTCCGTACATGCCGATCTCGACCTGACACCACAGCGACCGATCGACCAGACCCGCACGCTGCTGGTCCCGATAGAGGTTGTGCACAGAGCGGTAGGCACCGTAGATCACCTCCGAAGTGACCTCACCGGCCATAGCGCAGCCGAGCCACGCATCGCACATATCCGGATCAAGATCGGTGGCGGCCCGGAACGCTGCCACCGCATGCTGTTCGTTTCGCACTCCCCCGGCGACCAATCCCAGTGATTGAACACCTGTATAGAACGCGTCCTCGGCCGCTGACACCTGGACTTCCCTTCCGCCACTCTCGCCTGCGGGAACGATAGACATTCCGAGGCAGCCGCCGTTGCCACCCAGTTCCCAACATTGGGAAGCCCGACAGGCAGCGGAAACCTGGACCTCCAGATAAGTGGCCGTTATTTATAGTGCCGTCATTCAACGGTCATATCTACTCGAGTGCAGCCCGATCCCCACACCTTCGGGCAGACATGACAGCCGCCGACCCAGGTCGTTCCCCAGGTGCCGGCTCCCTCCGTCGGCGTCGATCAATTGCCGACCAGGCGGTCTCACCCATTCAACGGACCACTGTTGATCGCACCGCTATTTAGCGGTATAGTTCGTAGCGGGCTGGCGGTCCTCATCCTGACAGCCCACAACCTCGAGCGGCGGCCTGGAGCCGCGACCCGGCAAAGGGCCGCCGTGCGGAACGGATTCCCCACATCCGTGGCGAGTCGCCGAACCCCAAACCCCGACGGCTCCCACAGCGGCCGGTGGCATTCAGCAGCCACCGGCCGCTGTGGTATTCGCCGACTTCAGATCACCCGCACAACGACAGCGTCACTGGACATACGCGACCATTTGACCGTCGAACCCGAGTACGGTGCCTCGATCACCAGCCCGTTGCCCGCGGCGAGTTGCACATGCTCCGGCCCCCGCGCGCTGAACGAACTCGCCGGGAAAACCAGGTCACCAGGCCGTACGTCCTGCGGGGAAATTCGAACACCGGAGTAGATCTGCTCATAAGTGGTGCGGGGCAATACGACTCGACCGTCGGTGGCCTGCGCGACGGCATACTGGGTCAGCCCCGAACAGTCGAAGCCCCCGCCGGACGGACCGCCCGCACCACCACCGCCCCAGATGTACGGTGTGCCCAGCCAGGCGCTGGCCGCGCTGACGGCTTTACTGCCGGAGGTTCCGTCCGATGGCACGGGACGCCCGGCGATGGCTTGCAATCGAGAGGTCGCGCGGCCCGCCGTCCGAGCCGTGGTGCGCGCTCGACTCCGGCGCCGACGGCGACTCCCGCTGCCGGTGACGCGACCGCGCGTGACCTGCGGTACGGCCGGCGGCATGATCTGAGCCGCCTGATGGCGCGCCGCCGCGACATCGGCGTCGACTTGCTTGGCGACCTTGGTGATGGTGTTCTGAGCGGCATCGAGCAGCGCCGGACCGCTGAAGCGGGTATCGCCGATCGTCGCGATCGCCTGCAAGCGAGTCTGCAGATCGGCGATCTGATTGTTCACCATGTTTCGGCCGACCACGGTTCCGTCACCGGCCGATGCGACCGCCCGGTTCACGATGTTGTCCTTGCCCGCGTGAGATTCGGCGACGGATTGATGCATACCTCGCATGTCGCCGTAGCCGACCATCAAGGAACCGCGATGGCCGTCGTCGGTGCGGGCGGCAACCGACGATACGGCCGTCGCCACCGCGCTCGGGTTCGGTTGGCCCGAACCGTAAAGCCCCAGTAGGGAGTTCAGGACCCCGTTCAGGTCGAGAGTGAGTGGCGGCGTCATCCGACCGACTCGCTATCGCTCATCATCGACCGCCTTCCGAATCGACAGCTGTCATGTCGCCGACGAAATTTCGAACCTTCCCGAACGACGAAGTCGAACACGACTATGCGGCAACCCCAGCGGGAAACGGAAACGATCGCACTTCCCAGTTGCGGGAAGGCGGGACAATGGTGGGCGTCGGGTGGCGGGAAAGGATCTGATTGCATATGCCGGACGGCAGCACGGAAATCGACCCTGGCGCATTGCGTGAGCTGACGAACCAGCACCACCAGGTTGCGGCCGACACACTCGCCTGGGCCAGTGCGCCCAGCGTCACCACTGATCACACCACCGGTGCCGACAAGAAGCTGCCGCCCGACCCGCAAGGCCCGCTGCCCGGAGGCCAGAACCCACCCGACGGTAAGAACCCGCCCGACGGAAAGAACCCACCGCCGGATAAGGACAAGCAGCCTGATTGCCGCGACAAACCGCCCACAGCGAAGCACTATGGGGAGCCCATCAAACTGGATCCCCCGCCGGGCGCGTCAGCGGCGCTGAAATCCTTTGTCGGCTTGGCCGAGACGGCAATTCAGACCGCAGTGGATCTGCTCGGTCGTGGCGTTCCGAAGCCGCCGCCGGAGGTCGGTGAACTGCTGCGCACGGTGGTGTACCGGGCACTCGGCAAGGGCGAAGCCACCGTCGCCTACCAAGAGGCCATGGCGGCCGTGCATGCGAAGCAGACCTCGCTGCTCAACTACGACAACGAGGTCGCCAAAACCGCGATCGAGGTGGCCGCCAAGAAGGACGAGACGCTCGCGGCCATCATGGAAATCGTGCACGGCCTGCAAACCAAGCTGAAGGTGCCGATCACCGGAAAGCACAAGGCCACGCAGGAAATGAAGCTGATGGAGGAGATCGCCGCCGCGATCGAGCAGGTGTACCGGAAGGTCGAGGCGGTCTACAAGATCAACCAGGAAAGGGCCGGCAACTCCAGCGGCGGCGGCTCCGGTGGCAGTTCGGGCAATGGCTCCTCTGGCAACGGCTCCTCCGGCAACGGTTCATCGGGCGGCTCATCGGGTAGTGGGTCCGGCGGGGGCGACAGCGGACTGGGACAGATTTTCCAGACCCTCGCGATGTTGGTCCCGATGGGGGTCATGGCGGCGACACCCGTGGTGACGGCGCTGATGCAGAACGATAAAGAGCGCAGGGAACACGAAGAGCAAGAGAAGGCCAAGTCCGAGCACGCGGCACAGGCCACAACCGCACCCGGGGCAGCGGCTGCCACCGCACCTGGGGCACCGGCCACCACCGCGCCCGCGGCGACGGCACCAACCGACCCCAATGCGGTGGCCGCGGCGCCGACTGCGGCTGCGCCGGCAGTCACCGCGCCTGCGGCCCAAGCGCCCGCTGCGCCCGTTCCGGCCGCGACACCGAGCGATCCGAGCGCGCCCGCAGCCGTCACGCCCACAGCTCAGGCCTGAGGACCATCGCCCAGGCCTGGGACAGATGGCCCCAGGCCCGAAGGCGCTATTTCGCATGCCGGTCGGGTGCTGCCCGAAACATATTCCCGCAGAAGGCGTTCGCCATCACGATGCGGCCGGGCGAACCCCGGGTCTCACGGCGGAGTGGAATCGCCCCGCCGCGAGATACGGTTGTCAGATCGTGACCGTGGCGGCGGAGACCGGCGGCGGCGACGGTGCCGTTCCCCCGGTGGTCACCGGTGGTAGCGCGTCCTGCTGCGTGGCATTGCCGATGCCATCGAGTCCGGTGGGGTGCTTGAATGTCAGGAAGCCGCCGAAGCTGGCATCCGGTGGAAACGCGGTGTTGAGCGGTATTGCCATTCCGCCCACAATGGCGAAGAGCTTGTTCTCATCGCTGACATAGACCAGCGCGCTCCGGTGTTCGAATTGCACCACGTCCCCGGTTTTTACTTGGCCCTCACCGATATTCGCCCACGGGCGGGTGTCCGTTTCCTGACCCGCCGTGCCTGTATATGCCGCGTGCGCGTCGGCACCGTTCGGATCGTTGGTCGCATAGTTGAAGGCTTGGGCGAGCGTCGATGGCAGCTTCACATCCCCGATGCCCTTGATCGTCGCGTCGACCATCGCGTTCGGATTCGCTGACACCGGTGTGGCCGTAGCCGCGGACACCGTGCTGTTTACCGCGTTGGTCAGGGATTGCGGGGTCGCACTCGCAGCCTGCACCGCCGATGAATTATTGCCAGTTATTTGCGACAACGGGTTCGATGAACCATTCTGGCCGCCCCATTGCGACCCGTTCTGGCCCAGCTGTTGCGGCAGGTTGTATCCATTACCCAACATTGATGCCAAGGGATTCGACCCCATGCTATTTCCGCCACCCCATGGACTATTCGCGGCACCCGAGTTTCCGAAGGAACCGGCGCCGCCTGTCGACCCTACAGCTGCTTGTTTGATATCGGCGATTGCCTGGTCGAGTTTCGCGCCGAAATCGGAGCCGGTGCCGCTGGCGATGCTGCCGGTACCATCCGCACCATCCGCACCATCCGCACCGGTGAGCTCGTCGGCGGTGGTCAGACCGTCGGCATCACCGTCGAAGGCGCCGTCGCCCAAGCCGTCCAGCCCCAACTCGTTGCTGAAATCGATGGGGTCAGCGTTAGGACTCGGGTTCGGATTGGGATTCGGGTTCGGATTAGGGTTTGGATTCGGATTGGGGTTCGGATTCGGGTTCGGATTGGGATTCGGGCTCGGGTTGGGCTTCGGGGGCTTCTTGACTCCGCTGCCACGGTCGTCGTTGTCTTTATACGCCTTCCGGATACTATTCTCGATATCGGTGACCTTCGTCTTGAGAGCCTTCTCGAGCCCCAATTCGAAATCAGGCCTGATACGCCAGTAATATCCGTCCTCACTATGCCCAGACGCATAAACCCCGGGCCTCAACTCGATTCTCTTGTGCTCCGAGTTCTTGTCGGCATCGTGCAACTGATCGTTCAGCTCGTCCCGGCAGGTCATAATATTCTTCCAGAGCGATGTGCTCTGTTCCTTGGTATCGTATGCGGTGTCGCCGACTTGCTTTTCCAAGTCCTTCAGATCATCTTTGAGATTCTTTATGTCTCTGATCTTGTCATTATATGTCGTCACCATTTTGGAGTCGTCGGTGAAGTCCGGAAGCCCGTTGTTGTGCAGGAACTGCGAAAAATCGGGCACATCCTTCGCATGGCCGGTGCCCAGCAGATCTACCGACACCTGCAGACTCTTCTGCGCATGGTCGATCATGAACTGTAGGCCGGTCGACTGATGCTCGGGATGATAGAGCGTGATCAACTCGAAATGCGGGCGCGCATTCCCGGGAACTATTTCCTCCACCTGGTCGCCGTTATAGAACGTCTTTATGCTTCCGTTCGCACCGATTACCCGGTCGAAAGCCATCGACTCCAACGGACTACCGGCACCAGAATAGCCCCATATCGGGTTGTCCTTGGCATCGGTCAGGAGGTAATCGCCCTTTTTATCCCGGCTGAGGGTGTAGACGACATCGCCGTCGTCGTTCTTTTTCGTGATCTTATCGCCCGGCAGGAGGGTATACCCGGCGTTGATCCGATCCCCCTTGTCCCCGTACATATCCTCTTTTGTCAGAGTCGGTGCGGGGTCTGCCGGAGTGTCCTTCGGCGGATCATCCTTCTTGGTCGTAGACGGCGACGCGGACGGCGACGCGGACGGCGACGCGGACGGCGAGGCCTGTGCGGAGGCCGGATAACCCGAGGTACCGCCACCTGCGCCGTCGCTGCCGTCGGAGTATGGGGAATATTTGCCCGCCATTGCCCGCCCCTCTTACGACTGGTCCGTCGCACCGGGAGGCGCGACCGGCGCCGAGGAGGACGGCGCGACGATCGCTCCCGCGGGCGGGCCGGAGACAACAGGGGCCGAGACCCCAGGCGCGGCCGCCTGACCGGAAACCGCGCGCGGAGCAACACGCTCGTCGACCGACGTCGACACCGCGGCCGGAACCTCCACGAATCGTGGATGTTTCACGATCTGCTCATGCGCGTACACCGCGTCGCGCAACTGCTGGCGAGTCGTTTCCTCGGCCAACAGCAGCACCAGCTCGTTGCACCGCCGCTCGAATACCAAAGCGCGCAATCCACCGTCTGCATCGTCGAGCCGCAGGTCCCCGGGCTCGACGCGTCCGACATCGACGCGACGCGGCATGATCGAGGCCGCGAGCAGATCATCGGCGTCGCGCAGTTCATCCCACCAGGACCTCGGAATATCGCGTCCGGACTGGATCGCCGCCAGAATGCGCTCCCGCACCCCGCGCGCGCCCGCGCCGTCCGTCGGGAGGTCACGGATCCGGCTCACCTTGGCGTGCGCGTCCGTCGCCAATTCGATGCAGCGGGCGCGCAGCGCCGAATCCGGTACGGCCGCAATCTGTTCCAGCGCCTCGACGGAGCCGGCGAGTCCGAGCCTATCGGCGGTATCGGGGGTGGGCATCCGCAGATCGACGTCGTAGGACGGTCCGACCATGCCCTCCATCGAGACATCGCTGAACCGCGCCCGCAGGCCGGAATCGATCGGCCCGGACGACACCACCGCCGAGAGCGACGCCCCGGCCTTCGCGCCCCACGCCAGTCCGAATTCCACCAGGACACGCGCCGGGTCGGATACGCCCTCCCATGGCGACGCCGGATCCGTTGACCCCGCGCCGAGCATTTCGTCCCACAGCCATGGCGTGGACACCTCGCGCGGCAGATACAGACCAGCGGGGAACCAGCCACGGCCCTCGTTGGAGGTGATGAATACCCCCGCGCCACCCGGACCGCGCATCACCGCCACGGCCCAGTGCAGCCCGAGGACCGACGAGTCCACGGCCGCCAGCACGGCGCCGAGCAGGGTGCGTGCGACCACCAGGTCGTTGTTGACGGCATCGCCGACCACGTACGCCGGTGCGGCCTCCTTGTCCTTATTGGCGGCAACGGCCGACGCGAACGGCGTCGCCATGGGCGCGGGCGGCAGATCACCCGCCGCGCTCACGCCCGACCGGTCCGACGTTCGATCATCGGGACCGGAGCCGAACGGGCCACCGCCCGGTCCCGCCGATACCGGCGGCACGACAGCACCCGACGGTGTGGTAACCGTCGGCCCGGAAGGGCCACCACCTGGGCCGCCACCGGGGCCGCCACCTGGACCACCAGGGCCGCCACCTGGGCCACCGGGCGGAACGGTACCCGCCATCGGCGTCGACATGCCTGTCCCGTCGGGCCCAGCGGGCGCCGCGCCATTTGTCGTCGGCGCAGTGACAGGTCCGACACCGGCCGGCGAATCGGGGGTGGAGTGCACCGGCTGGTTACCTACCGGCGCGTTATCGGACGGGCTGGCATTGACCGGCGGGTGCCCGTTCGGCGATGTGCCGTTGGGCGACGATGGCGAGGTGTGCGGCTGGGCGTGCGCACCGGAATCATCCATGATGCGGCGGATATTCGCAGCGCCTTCCAGGTCGGAGTTTCCGAAGTCCCGGGCGGCCCTACGCAAATCTTCCGCGGTCTTCTTGTGCTCGTCCGCCAGCGCGCGACCAGCGTTGTATCGAGCGTCGTAGTAGCCTTCCAGGGCTTTGTGCACCGGGTGGGCGATCGCGCCGTAGCTGTCCGGGAACGCCTTCAACCACGCCTCGGGCTTCTTGGCCCATTCGAGCGTGTCTTCCGCGACCCGATCATGCTGGTTCGCCAGGTCATACAACACCTGAGGGTCGATTTCCATGCTGCCGCCCGGCATATGCGATCAGATCCTTTCCCGCCACCCGACGCCCACCATTGTCGATCCTTCCCACTGCTGGGGATGTCGAAGACCGCTCTCGCGCTGGGAAGACTCGACAATGGACAACAGGATGGATTCGGATATCCCGCGCGCGAAGCAGGTTGATCGCGCGCGATCAACCTGAGCGCAGCAAGGAGATCGACGTGGCCGAATCGGTGTGGGCCGATCTCGACGCGATGCGCAACTCCGCGGCACAACTCGATGCGGACGCCGACGAGGTGGCGCGGATGGTGGCCGACCTGAAGGCCGATCTCGCGCGCGAAGGCGAGTTCTGGGGTGACGATGATCCCGGAAAGGCGATCGCCGAGTCATATGTGCCCGGCGCCGACAAGGCCATGGAAGGTATGGAGAACCTGGTCCAGGCGGTGCGGTCGATACAGAGCCAACTCGCTTCCGCAGCGGAAACTTTCGGTCAGCAGGACCTCGCCGGCGCGCAGCACATCAACAACAACAATGCGGACCCGACCGATGTCACCACAGATGCCGACAGCACTGGTGGATATCGGAGTCCGACCTCGACACCCACCGCCGCCACACCAACCACCGGCCAGTCCACACCGCAAGGGTCCACACCCGTATCGCATATCAACCCGACCTCCACGGATCGTCGGGAGACCGACGACTCGGCAGCGCCGAACAACATCGGACAGTCTCCATCCGCGCAGTCGCCATCGGCGCAATCGGCGGACCCGCAGTCGGATGCACCGGCCGACAACGATGGACGCGACCCGGACGGGAACGGTGGGGCCGATAACTCTCAGGCACCCACCGACGATGCCAATTCCACCGATACCACCCCACCTGGAAGCACTGCCGCGGCCCCACCGAGTACCGCGGCCGCGAATCCCCCCGCCAGCACCGGCGTGCGGGCAAATCCCTTGTCCGCCAAGCAGTCCGGGTCGGGCGCACGCACCGCGGGGTCCACCGCGGGCACACCCTGGTCCGGGAATTCGGCAGGCACTCCGTGGTCGAAGGCCCCGGCCGCATCGTCCCCGACCAGTTCCCCGTCGAATGGCGCGCCACCGCGGGTTTCCCCACCGCGGCCCGGTGGTCGCCCGGGTGCCGACAAGGGTGCGGCGGACAAGAATAAGAAGAAGGACAAGCGCGCCGCGCCGCAGCGCCCGGTGCCCCAGCGGGCCGAGACCGACACCGAGGCCATGCGGATCGCCCGTGAGATGGCTGCCCGGCACAACCTCGAGATTCGCGGTTTCGAATCGTCGGGCATCCACGCGGACACGGTGCGCGAGATGGCCGCCGCCCTCGACGCCATGCTCGGCCGGTACACCCTCCCGCTGCACGGGATCGAGATCGCCGATTTGGCCGGTGCGCCGTCACGTGTCGAGAACCGAAACACGGAAGCGGAATCCGATGATCCGGCACCGTGGATCATGCTGGACCGAGCCGCCGTCGCGAATCTGCGCCTGCTGGCCGCGACCGTTACGGTGCCGCACTCGACGCGCCCCACCCGACCGGAACGCCCGATGTACACGACAATCCTGCGCTCTCTCGGCGGCGCGCTGGATCTCGCCGGTGGATTCCGGGCGCGCACCGAAGCGCAGCGCACGTTGATCACGGAGTATCTGCGGGTGCGCGGCGCCAAGGGCGACACACTCGCGCGCGTGGTCAGCGGCTACAAGCGATGGCGTAGCGCATTGAGCGACAACTGTTTCCGCAACGGTGTGTTCGCGCCTGCCGCAGCCCTTGCCGAGGCCTTCGCCGCCGTCGAGTTGGACGGTGACGCGGCCAGCGGACCCGCGAAGACCCTGCATCGACTGCTGGTGACGATGGCGAAGGCATCCATCTTCGACGAGTGATGAGCGGTCGGCGGACCAGCAGTGGCAGTACGGGTTCAGAAAGGAGATCGGCATGGACCGATGGAAGCGAGAAGGCCTGCAATCGGCCAACAGTGGACTGCGTAACCAGATCGAGCACCTGCTCGACACCTATGAGCAGCAGCAGCCTCGGTTGACCGAGGTGTTCCGGCAACTGGAAGCGGTCCGCGGACAAGCGAACTCACCGGACCAGTCGGTCGAGGTGGTCGTCGATGCCAACGGCGTGCTCACCGATCTCACCCTGACCGCCGCCGCACTCCGGAAGGCCCCCGACCAGCTCGCCCGCACCATCCTCGACGCGGTCCACGAGGCGGTCGGTCGGGCCCGTGCACAGCACACGGCGCTGACCGCTCCGGTCGCCACCGAACTCGATGACCTGCCGGATCTTTCCGATATCGTCGACGAGATGCCGAACCTGCGTGAGGTCCGCGCCTTCTTCCGCGGCGAGGAGAAGCGAGCCGAGTGAGCACACCGCATCAGGACCTCAGCCAGTCCTCGATCTCGTCCAGGCTCGCAGCCGAGTAGATGAGTTCGTCGTCGTCGGCGTCCAAGAGTTCCCAAACATACGGCGATACGACGCCGCGGACGAGGCGGTAGCCCGCTCGGGTCGCTCGCACGCTGAGACGGTTGAGCCGTTCCGGCAGTGGATGGGAGTTCGCCGGATGCCGATTCCGATCGCTCATGACACGCGTCATCCCGCGGGAACAGCGTTGCGCCGGAATCAATTCCGTCCAGTACTCGTGCCGGACCGCATCCCATAGCCGGGACAGTTTCGGGAAGCGCTCACGCATCTGCGCCAGGTCGGGGCAGCGGGCCGGATGGAACGATGCCAGCGTCTCGGCGGAAGCCAAGTTGCGTACCAGCATCATTCGAATGCGATGGCGGTCGATCCGCCACACCGCCAGCCAGCCATCCACCTCGGTGCGATGCTCGCCCATTCCGGTCACCGTTGCCGCTATCCGGCGGTCGTGATGCGCCCGGACACCGGAGCCGCCAGCTCGACCAGCCTGTCCAAAACCTCCTGCAATGTTCGCAGCGGTGGACCGTCGCCCGCACGATGTGCGACATCTTCGAGCGGCGGATATGCGATACCCCGCGCGGCCGCGCGTTCGCGTGGGCTCATCGATTGCGGCACAAGGCAGCCCGCGCTCGCGAGCGTGTAGAACGCCGCCGACTTCCACACGCATTGCCCCGACCGGCACGCCCGGTGTACCCGCATCTGTTCGTGGGCGAGCTGCACATCGCCGCGCTCGCACACCCTGGGCGGGGTGACGATCACGGCCTCGCTATGTGCTGTTCTCGCGTCGGCCCGTGCCAGTTGGCCGACGCGTGCAACGTCCATATCCGGCTGCGATACTTGCGTTTTGGTCATCGTTGGAGGCCTCGATCGATGTCGTGATGGTCTGGGCAGCGGCCGGAGCGCTTTGCGCTACACCGGTTCATCAGGTGCTATCAACCGCCGGACACGCCACAACACGGGCGATACGATGCCGGGAACTAATCTGGGACTCCCAAGGAATTCATCCCAAACCTGCACGACAGGTCCCAGTTCAAGTGATAGTCCGTGCCACATTCAGATGCTCCATCGTCCCAGATTTGCAGAGGGTGTGATTGCCTTGACCAGTGAAGATGGCTCCTCGACCCTGCCCAGGCGACAGCTCGGGCGCGCCCTGCGTGAGATGCGCGAAGGGCAGGGACTTCGCCTCGACCAAGCGGCGGCGCTGGCCGAACTCAGCAAGAGCGGGCTACACCGCATCGAGAACGCTCAGGTGGTGAAGGTCAAGATCCGCGAGATACGGGCGCTGTGCGAGGTGTACGGAGTGTCGGCCGAGGAAACCAGCCGGGTACTCAAGCTCGCTGAAAAGGCGCAAGCCAAAAGCTGGCACGCGGAGTTCAATTGGCTCTACCGCAACGACACGTTCACTACCTACGTCGGACTCGAAACCCCGGCTCGCAAGATCATTTTGCATCACGAGGTCATCCCCGGCCTGTTGCAGACGGCCGACTATGCGCGCGCGATGATTGGCGCGTACTTCCGAGACGACGATGCGGAGGACATTGAAAAGCGGGTCGAACTACGTCTCAAGCGGCAAGCGATCGTGAGACGAAAGTCCAACCCGCTGGAACTAGAGGTGTTACTGGACGAATCGGCTTTGCATCGCGTCCTCGGTGGTCCACGTGTCATGGCGGCCCAGCTACGACAAGTGGCCGAGATGAGCAAGTTGCCGAATCTCTCCGTGCGTATAGTGCCGTTCACCAGCGGGTGTACATGGGGTTTGGTGCCCGGCGGGTTCCTGATACTCGACTTCGGCACAGACGCCAAAGGTCGACCGGTTGAACCCCCTCTCGTCTACCGCGAGGGGAACGGATGCCCCGATCTATACATGGAACACGCCGATGATGTGCAGCGCTACCATGACATTGCTGCGGCTCTACGGAGTACCACACTGGATGAGACGCAGACGCGAGACCTGCTCAGGCGGGTGGCGAGGAGTTATGCAGCGTGAACACTGACCTGCCCAGCGTGAGTTGGTTCAAGAGCAGCCACAGCAACGGCCCGGCCGAGTGC
The DNA here is from genome assembly GCF_050955995.1 of Nocardia sp. CA-119907. Classification (NCBI taxonomy): domain Bacteria; kingdom Bacillati; phylum Actinomycetota; class Actinomycetes; order Mycobacteriales; family Nocardiaceae; genus Nocardia; species Nocardia sp. CA-119907. The sequence goes on along the minus strand of NZ_CP192091.1, from coordinate 2,845,826 downwards.
GTAGAGGTCGCTTGGCTCGGAGGAGACAGGATCGGCGTTCGCGACTCCAAGAACCCCACCGGCCCGGCCCTGATCTTCACCCCAGGCGAATGGGACGCCTTCACAACCGGCATCCAAAACGGCGAGTTCAACCGCCCGCAGCCGTAACAGCGCAGCCCCCACTGGAATCCGATCGCGTACAAGCAAACTCACCACTGCGGTCGGAGGAGGTCATCGTCGATGTCAGCTGGGTACCCACCGACCCGACTCTGACCCCGCCGGACTGTACAAGTCCCACCGACCGGCTCGCCCGCACCATCCTCGACGCCGGTCCAGAGATGATTCGCCACGCCCGTGAGCAGCACGAAGCGCTGATCATTCCCACCTGCACCGAACTAGTGCCCCGCCCAGATAGCTTGTGCGCTACACCCTTCGGCTGCTCGCCGAGCGTGTTCATGTGGCGTCGAATACCGCCTGGGCGACCACCATTCGACTACCTTCGACCGCCCCCTGGACCCAGGGCTCGATACGGCAGGAGCTAACTGGACGCCACACTCGGTGACGTGCCGTAACTCCCCACATCACGACGGACCCCAGCCTGCGCGGGGTCCGCGGCTTCGTCCGTGGCGAGGGAACCGGGGCGGAGCGATTGCGGCCGCACGCGGTCGGAGAGGGATGCCGACCGCAGCGGTATTCCCACAGCAGAGAATTCGCGTGGACGTAGGCCAAAATTAACCGCGTTGGATCGGGTGTTGCTGGAGAGGCGGAAGTCTGCTGGCCGGGAGAGATTTGGTGGGGTCGCGGGGTAAATGACGCTGACTCTTCCAGCGTGGTTTCCCGCACCGGTAATGGACTGCGTCGCCGGGCACTTCCCCGACGGCGACGAAACCGCGTCACGACGCACGGCCGACTATTGGTCGGACAGGGCCGAACAGTGCCGCGGCTACGCCGAGCACCACGAAGCCCTGGCGACACGCACCAAAAACGACCTCCGGGGCGACACGGGGACCGCGATCGCCCAAAACCACCTCGACCTCGCCGAAAAGTTCCGCGCCCAAGCCGATTTCATCGACACCCTGGTCGAGGAGCTCTACGAGGCCGCCAACACCCTCGAAGAGCAGAAGTGGACCGTCATCGGATTCGGGCTGCTCCTGGCCTGGCAGATGGCCCGCGCCGCGCTCATGTTCTCCCCCGCCGGCGCCGCCTTCGAGGCCTATATCGACCGGATGGAAACCGAGACCAAGTGCCAGATCGCCACCCGGAGACTCCTGATCTTCCTGGCCGGACAGTCCTCGAAATACGCGGCCCAACGCGGCGCCATCGTCCTCGCGGGCAAAGCGATGTTCTGGGGAGCTCTGCAGGTCGGCGGCATCAACGTCGCCGTGCAAGCGGGTCAGGTCCTCGCGGGCAACCGCGAACACATGGACTGGACATCCGCCCGCATCGCCGCCGCCGCCGGCGGTGTCGGCGGCGGCGCGGGCGCACTCGCCGGCCAGTGGATCGGCGGACGCTGGATCATCCCACGCACCATCGCCCGCGCGGAACAAGCCACCACCACCACCCGCCGCCTGGCCTACCAACTCGTCGGCACCAGCCTCGTCGGCGCCACCGGCGGTCTCGCCGGCGGCATCCTCGGCGCCCTCACGTCCATCCTGCTCTCCGGCCAACAATTCACCACCAAAGCCATCACCGAAGGCCTCCTGCCCGCCGTCACCGGCGGCTTCCTCGGCGCGGCCGCCCACGGCGCCGCCGAAATCCGCAACGCCACGCCAACACCCGCATCGGAGCCCGCCGCCACCACCGCGCCCGCCGAACCCACCGGCCGCTCGCAAACCCAAGCACTCGTCAACGCGTTCGCCAACCACGGCCTCGGCGACTTCAACACGACCGACCCTGCCCGGCTGAACCAGCAGCTCTCCCAGATCCTCACGCGGCTGCGCCAGCCTGCGGCCGAGCCCAACCGACCGGCACCGGCGTCGTTCATGCGCGAGGACTACCACATCGGCAATATCTGGAAGCCCAAGAATCCGGACACTGTGCCTCCTGACGGCGTGAACATCGTCACCGCCGACCAAATCCAACACCCCACCGGCGCTCGGATGCCGTCGAATATCGCACCACCGATCCAGGCGGTATACGCGGCCAATAACGGCGGTGCGCCGCACGCAAATTCCGGAGCGCCCCAGGCAGCAGGACCTTCCGCCAATGCCCCCGCGGCCGACGGACCGGCACACCAACGCGCCGACGGTGACGCGGTCAACGCCCGCCCACACCCCGACGGTCCGGCACCGGAGGCGCAGCGGCCGACCCCACATCCGGCCGACGGCGAACCTGTCGATGCGCGCCCACACACCAATGAACCAACGGCACGACCGGTTCGGGATTCCGGTCCCACAGCCGAGCGATCCGGCCCTCGGGTCCAACAGCCCGCCGACAACGGGCACGGCTCGGTACCGGCCCCTGTTCACGTCGGCCCGAGCACCGATGGGGCACAACCGTCCCCGGTGACCCCGATGGCAGATGCCGGTGCCACCCCACTGATCGATTCCGAGGCCCCGGCTCCGCATACCACTGCCGAACAGGCCACAGCCGGTCCGCAGCCGCATCCGGCCGACAGCGCCCCGGCCAACCGCACCCACCCCGACGAACCGGCAGCTCAACCACCCACCCAGCAGCAAGGTTCCGCGCCGGACGATACCGGCGTCTCCGGCGGACAACACCCTGCCGAACCCGATGCAAAGGGTGGCCCGCAGCCACATCCCGCCGACGCCGACGCGAACGACGGCTCACGGCCGCATCCCACCGACACCGACGCGAACGACGGCTCACGGCCGCATCCCGCCGACGCCGACGCGAACGGCGGCGCACGGCCGCATCCCGCCGGTGCGGACCCGAATGGTGAACAGCCGCAACCGGTCCCAGCAGCTTCGAACGCGGCACCCAACAGCCCCGCACGGGCCGGTGCCGCGCAGCCGCAACTCGTCGACGGCCAACGAGCCGGTACCCGTCCCGGTCCGGACACACCGGCTGGGTCACCGCAGCGTGGCCAGGACCGTCGCGGCGGCGCAGCGGTGGGCGCACCGCGACAGGGTAGGCGCCGCATGGTGGTTACCGCCCAAACCGACACCAAACCCCCGGAACTCGAGGTCACGCCGACCAACGCACCGGAGACCGCTCCCGTCCTCGTGAGCGTCTCGGCTCCCGACGAGGCGGGATTGGTCGGACACCCCGCCGATTCGGCATCGAGCCAACCCAGGTCTGCGGACCAGCCGCACCTCGGCGAATCCCACACCACACCAGCTGCCGACGCAACCAACCGCACAATAACCTCCGATGCACCTGGTGGCGGCGAAGGTTCGGCACGCGGCAAGATCGGCTCGGCCGACGGCAACGGACCCGACACCACCCCGGAACACACCGGAGCCCCTGATCCGCACCCCGATCAGCAGACCATCGACGCGCCCGCAGCGAAACAACCATCAGCAGCACCGGATACCGCCGGAGACGACGCGCCCGCTACCGCTACCGGGGTGCGGCATCCCGCCGACAGCGATTCGGCGGGCGGCCACGCGGACGAACCGGCAGCCCAACCGTCGACACAACACGGACTGACGACGGATGACGCCCCCGCATCCGGCCGCCCACACCCCGCCGACGCCGAAGCGAACAACGCTCGCCGCCCGCACCCCGCCGACGCCGAAGCGACCGACGGACCTCGCCCGCACCCGACCGAGGAAGCCACAGCGCAGCCCGCGGCGGACAACACGCCCGCCAAGACAACCGACGAGGTGCGACAGCCCACCGACAACGATCCGCCCACCGCGAGCAGCCACGCCGACGAACCAACAGCCCAACCATCGACACAACACGGCCCCACGCCGGATGACGCTCCGGCCTCCCGTCAACCGCGCGCAGAAGCGACCGACGGCCCTCGCCCGCACCCCGCAGAGGAAGCCACAGCACAACCCGACTCCGCCGACCCCCCGGAAGGTGCCAGCGCAGCCAAGTCCGGCAAAACCGTCGATGAGCCAGGCGAGCCGGATGCCGTCGACGGCGCTAGTGAACCCAACGCTGTCAAGGGCGCTGCACCCGACGACGACGCGGCCGGACAAGTGCCGCAAAGCGCCGATGTGGCGGCGAAGTCCGGTGATGAGCAGGCATCCACCGGCCACGAGGAACCCAGCGCCACCGGCCGCGGCGCCGCTGAACGCGAAGCCGAGGCGCAACAGCGGATTGCGCAGGAGCGGCAGCGTCACGAGGCGCTGCGGGAGGATCAGCAGCGGCGGGTGGATGCGGCGGCGGAGCGGGAGCGCGCGGCGCGTGAAGTGTTGCGAGAGAAGGAGAACAAGGCGCGCGCGGCGGCCGCGCACGAACGCGCCACCCGCCGGAGCATCGCTGACAAGCTGGGTGAGCTGCTCACGGGGAGCAGTCCCACCGATCGGGTGGCCGCCGAGGCCGAGCGCGCGGCCCACGCCCAGGCCGAGGTGGCGCGTGCGGAGCTGGCCGAGGCGCGCGCCGCCCACGACGCCGCAGTCGCCGAGCACGACGCGGTATCGGCCGCGGTAGCCCGCGAGTTGGCGGTATCGGAGTTGCGAGTCGAGCTGGCGGAGTTGCCGCGGGCCGATCCGCAGACGAAACAAGATCTCACCGAGCAGCAGAGCGAGCAGTACACCGCGGCGGCGAAGAAGGCGCTGAAGGTGTATCGGGCACGGCAGGAGGAGCTAGCCGGTGAGTCGTGGGCCCAGCGCCGACAGGTGATGGAGAACGGTGATGAGGTGGAGTCGCTGCTGCGCTGCTTCGACGCCATGCGTGAGGGCACGGGCAAGACGCCACGGTGGAATCAGATCAAATCGTTCCTGGTCGGGGAACGCGGGTTCATGCGGCAGATGGGCACGGGGCAGGGCAAGTCTCTGGTCGGCGCGTTGGATGGGTTGTGGCAGCTCTCGCGGGGCGAGCCGGTGCAACTCGCCGACGGGCGGTCGGTGCGGGTCCATCATGTGATCACCACGACCGAGGTGCTGGCCAACGAAGGTGTTCGGGAGTTCGGGCCGATGCTGCGCAGGCTCGGTTACGAGGTGTCGCGCTGGGATACCGACAATCCACCGGCCGATCCGCAACACCCGACCGTCTATTACCTGACCTATGACGAGCGCGCGACCGCACAGTTGTTCGATCGGCCGCCGCCGGGGGACACCGCCACGATCGACGAGGCCGACGCGGTACTGATCCACGACGAGACGATTCACTACCAATCCGACGGACAGCGTGCCCCAGCCATCTACACCGAGGCCGCCCGAGTGCGATCGGTGCTGAAATTCATGCGGGCAGTGATGGCGCACCGGGAGTTGACCTCGGCGGATCTGCGTGCCCGCCCGCTGGAGAGCCTGGAAACGGTCAGCCGGTTGTGGGAACAGCGGACTGGTCGAGGGTTCACCACCGAGGAAACCGAGATGGCCCGCGCTTTCATGGACGTCAAAGCGGGCCGGTTGAAACTGAATCGGGATTTCCAGAAATTCGACGACAAGATCCAAATCCTCGACGCGAACGGTAAACCCCGCAGCGACCCGAAAACCGGCACCGACAGTCGCTGGTTCGGCGGCCGCCACAAAATGGTCGAAGCGATGTTCGACGCCCAGGTCTATTCCGACGGGACAGGGATGAAACAGGTCACCGTGGAGACCGTACTCGGCGGATACCAGCGGTTGAACCTGATGTCGGGCACGCTCGAACGCACCGCCACCGAGATCAAGGACAATTTCCCTGTCCAGGGCGGTCTGGCGAAGATCGAGAACTTCGGAAAATCAAACCTGGTCGGTGAGCAGGATCGGATCTTCCTCACCGGACCGGAGATGTTCAAAGACGCGGTCGAGCGGGTCCGTGAACTGCAGGACGAGGGCAGACCCGTCCTGGTTATCGCCGCCAACGACGTGGCCTGGAAATTCTCGCTGATGCTGAAAAAGAACGGTGTCGAACACACCGCCATCACCGGCAAATGGTTCGCCGAATTCCGTGACAACAACGCGGCCGAGGAGCACCTCACCGGGGTCATGGCCACGGCGGGCAAGCAGCACACGGTGGAACAGCCAGGCACGGCGGGAGAACACGACACACCACGCGGCCGGGAAGAGGGCAGGGAAGAAGGCGAGGCGGCATACAAAACCAGCACACACAAGAAGGGCAACGTGACCGTCGGCACGCCCGGGATGCTCGGCCGTGGTTTCGACGCCGTCGTCGACGACAACGTCAACCAGTTGGGCGGGCTACACGCTCACATGCTGGGCCGCTCGGCCAACCCCGATACCAACGACCAATGCGCCGCACGCGCCGGCCGCAACGGCCGTCACGGCAGCCACGGAACCAGCGACACAGTCGACGGCAGTCTCTACAGCCAGACACAAAGTCCCCGGGCCAAGGTGGCGATCACGCACTTCCGCAACGCCGCAACCGAACACGCCCAAGCTGTCAAAGACCACATCGAAGCAACCCGCGCAGCCGACACACCCGATGCCACCCAACCAGCCAACACCGACAGCGCCGCCCCGGCCGCGGCAAAAGCGAAACCCGACGCCACAGCCGCCGACAGCGCCACAGCCGAACAGAAACTCGCCACAGCCGAGGAGAAACTCACCGCGGCCGAGAAGAAACTCACCGCGGCCGAGCAGCAACTCCGCAACCTGACCCCCGAATTACAAAACGAAGCCGCCGAACGCGCCCGCCTCGAACGCGCGATCAGACGCGCCAACCAAGCCCACACCCCACCCGCCACTGGTGCCCACCTCCCCAACGCACCACCAACACCTCACGCCACCCCGACACCACAGCCGTCGAATCAGCCGCCCATCAACCAGGTGCTACCGACTTCATCCGATCACATCCTCAGCCGTGCCACCCTCGGGCAACAAGACATACTTGCCGACAAGATCGGCAAATCCGGCCGGGAGCTGGTCGACGACACGGCCACGGTTCTGCGGCAAGCACAAGACGGCCATCCGAGCGCGACACAGGCATTACAACAACGCTTCGGGGACGCAACCCTCGAGTACGTGCTCACCATGCTGGGCTGGGACCCCGCACACGGCACAGCACCCGAGCCCGTGCAACAGCTCGCCCACGCGATCAACACGGCTGGATACCACACCGCCCAACTCAACCGATGGCAGATCCCCGCCGGCCAACAACCCGGCGAGTACCTGGCCGCACAGCTGCAAAACGTGTTGCTGGACGGCCTCGGTCGCGCGGCAGACACCGAAGTCGAACACTTCACCAACACACTCGAAGCACTGCGCGGCGGTCACGACCTCAGCCCTGTGCAACTCGCCGCGATAACCGGTGTGACCAAGGCGGTGCGAGCACAGGCCCAGACTGTGGTGGTCGGCGCACCCGACACCTATGTGCAAGCGGTGGCCGCACAACATCAGGGCGGTGCTACGGCCCCCCTGCACCAGCCGACCGATGAACAGCTCACGGGCGACCCGCAATCGACGCCGCCCATTTCCGCCGTGCCGGCAACCGATGAGACGGCGCCCGAACTCGGCCCGACGCTTGCGGATTCGAGCGGAGCGCCGGACGCGCCACCACCCGCCGGACCGGCCACCGCAGAACCACAGGCAGCCGCCTTGTTCAAGCAACGGCTCGTGGCCGCGTACACGAAACTCGAAGGCGTAACTGCATCCGACCCGGTGGTCGCGACCATGGCCAACATGCCGGTCGCCGCTCTTCTGCGTCATGTCAGCGCACTGTCATCGACTCAGCAGGAGGCGCTTTCCCTCCGGTTCGAATACGAACGGTCAGAAGCCCAGACAGCAACGACCATGAACAGGAGCGTGGCCAGGCCCCGCCCCCTCCGGGCTGCCGCCGTGCGGACCATCACCGCAGGCGCTTTGCGCCGCCTGGCCAGATCCGTTGCCGCAGAACAACGCGTGCCCGGAATCGGCCCGGACCTGACCGATGATGAAGTCGTTGTTCTGTACGGGACAGCTCAGGGCCTGCTGCCGTTCGAGGTAGCAGCGCTCGACCCGCTCGGTTGGTCACGGCGGAAAGCCGTCGCGGCCAAAGACCGTGCCGCGAATAAACTCGGCGCTGCCAACGGGCCCGCAGCGGTGGCCTTGGCGGTCCGTCGGGGCGACCTCGATATCACCGACTTCCCGGTGGCGGAACGGCCCGGAGCCGTCGCACTGACCGGCACCGAGGTCGAGATTCTGACGTTGGTCGCGAAAGGTTTTGCGGACGAGGCCATCTCGGAGGTCGTGCCGCTGTCAGAGTCGCAGGTGAAGCTATCCCTCGATGTGATCGGCACTCGATTCGGGATCCACGACCGCGCGGGCATGGTCGCCGTCGGCCTCCGTGAGGGCCTACTCGACCTCGACGGTCCGACGTGGACGAACTCGGCCGAGGTGCGCACCGATGAGCCCACGCTGTCCCGACGGGAGCGTGAGGTTCTGGCCCTGGTCGCCACGGGGCAGACGGTCGCGGGGATCGCGGCGCTGCTGGGCTTGGCCGATAACACCGTCAAGACCTATATCGGACGGATCCGCCGGAAGCTAGGCATTTCGGCACAGGATGATCCGGTCGCGGCGGCATTCGAACGAGGCATCGAGTTGTCCGGCGTCTCACGCGAAACCTATTCGGGCACTACGAATATCGGCGGGACCGTCACAGCCGTCCATCCAGGCGGTCGTCCGAGTTCACCATTGCCGAGCACGGTACCCAATCAGGCCCTCATCGCGGAGTTGCGCAAGCGATACGGTCACGACACCCTCCGGCAGACACTGACCGCACTCGGATGGGATCCTGACGACCGTGCGCCCGGGTCCGACAACAGCCTCACGCAATTGGACGCCCGTGACCGCATCTTCCTCGTCTCCGCAGTCGCAGCGATGCGCAGCGGCCAAGATCTCACAGGGGAACAATTCGACGCGATCACCCGTCTCGGGCAGCAGCTCGCCGATCGACAAAACAAAAATAATGCCGGACTAACCGACATCGAACTCGCGGTCCTCGCTGAATTCGCGGCAGGCAAGACTCCCGCCGAAATAGCGAGCGACACCGGCCGACGCTACCGCGATGTGCAGAACGATGCCAAGAATATCCGCGCGAAGCTCGGCGCCACCGATATCACCCATGCCGTGCAGCTGGGGCTGCGCCTGGGCATCTCCGGCCTGAGCGATATCCCGGAGCCGGAACACCTGCCGTCGCGACCGCTGACTCCGCGCGAGGCCGAGATACTCGGAATGATCTTCGCGGATAAGACAACGGTCGAGATCGCGCAACAGACCGGCCTGGCCAGAGATGTCGTCCAGACAAAGATCAATCGCATGCTCCGGAAGCTCGGCGTCGGGACCCGCGTCGAAGCGATAGTTCAAGCATTGCGCCTCGGCTATATGGACCTGGACGACATCCCAGGACCAGGAATCCCCTCACATAGGCAGCCGTCCGATCAGGAACTCGAAATTGTCCGATTGGCGGCCGCGGGACAGACAAACGAGCAGATAGGAAATTCCGGGCACCTCGAACTGTCGCCTGATTCGGTCGGGCAGATACTCCTGCGAATCTTCGAAATGCTCGGCGTTCGCAGCCGGGCTGGTGCCGTCGCGCAGGCCCTGCGCCTCGGATATCTCGATCTGGCTGATATTCCGATGCCCGATAAGGATCCACGTATCGCCGCGGACGAATCCAACGCGGCTGCGCGCGCGGCAATACCGCTTCGCGCGCGGCCGGTGGCAGATGACATCCCCCGACAGCAGGCTGCGGCCAGATCCGGAAACACCGCTGCGCCGCCACAAAGCCCGGTCGTGAACTCCGATGACAGCGCCGCCCGGCAGATCAAACAGGCTATCGCGGCCGAGTTGCTGAAGACCTACGGGATCGAAGTGCTCGGGCTGGATGAAAAGACGATTTCCATAGAGACGGCGCTTTCGATCCGAAATGCGATCGTGGACGAGTACACCGAAGACCCTGCCCTTCTGGTCGATGCGGTCGTGGTCGCCAAGATGGACGATGAAAGATACGCCTCCACAGGAACCGTGCTCGATGGTCTCGACCATGTCGTCTGTCTGAACGCGACATATTTCGGCAACATCAAGCTCTTTCGAGAAAGTTTCGAGGAGGATGTCCGAGATGGCTCGTTGATGGCGCCGACCGGCGACCCCGTATACGACACCCTTCGTCATGAACTTGCACACCTTCGGGATCCGAGCGCTCGACGAGCCTTCAGCCGGTCCGCTAGGCGGGAAAGCTGGACCGCCAAGCACAGAGTCGGTCGTTATTCATTGGAGTCGAAGGCCTTCGGTTTTCTGTACACACATTTCGATGGACTGAAGAAGGCGCGTGCACTCCACCCGGAGGAGCGCTTCAATGACTGGCTCGATCAACTCGATGGCTACAGTCGACACTTCAAGGAAATAATTTCGGAAGACTATTTTTATGCGGCCTACAACGCGTGGCTGAAACAATTCAACGGCAGGGAGGCGGAATTCGACGAATGGCTGGCGCGATTCGACGTCCCGAGGGTCGAAGGCAAAGTCCAGGCCGAAGCGGTGTTCGCGACATGGCAAAATCAGCTCGACGAGGACACCCGGTCGCGTATACGGTCGGGTGCAGTATATGAAGAATCCCGTCAGCCTGGGGGCGAGAAACTCCTCGGCGATCATTTGGTTTTCGACCCCACAGAGGCCTTGGCCGAAGCCAGCAATGCCTTCGGGAAAAGTGCACCTAAAGATTTCACCCATCCGGTCTACGCACTACAGGCCTTGCTCAGGGGCGTCCCGGTGGCGCAGGTGTGGCGGGACGCGGAGAAGCGGAATGCGCTGGCTGCCCAACGGGCGAGCGACCGCGGTCCGGCGCCCACGGCCGCCGGCTTCCAGCCGAGTATCAAGCCGAACGGACGGATGGTCACGCTGGCAAGGGCGTGGCGCGAACTGAACGCCGATGCCCAGGCGGCCGAGAGGCGCATCCATCTCGGACTGACGCATACCGATCGAGCTGGATGGCAAAACTTCGTCCTCGATGAGCTGGCGCGCATGGTGGATCGGCAGCGGGCGGAAATCCACGGCGCCGACCCCGCGCGTCCCGCGGTGGGCGTCGGCACTTCGACGCACGAATTCGCCGAGTGGGAGCCTCCGCCGAGCGGTGCACTGGCGCGATGGATTCAGCGGATCTCCGACCTGGCCTGGCAGCGGGCCGCGCTGCTCCAGAACCTGCGCGAGGCACTGCTCGCAACCCCGGGTCTGGCCGAGCTGCTCGGTTTCGGCGGGTGGGTCGACGCGGGCGCACTCCCAGTGGATCTGAACATCACCGAGCTGAGCAATCGGGTGCGGGACGCGCTGTCTCGACCCCTCCTCGACCCCCAGGAACGCGCCCAGCTGGACGCCCTACGCGGACACATCGCGACCGTTGCGCCCGAATGCACCGCCATCGACACCGAATCGGCCCATGCGCGGGCTCGGGCAGAGGAAATCGCGGTCCGCGATATTTCGTTTGCCCGAGGCGGATTGGCGCTCGGGCCCCAGGGCCTGATCGTCGACGGCGTGCGTGCGGAAGTATTCGAAAGCCCAGGGTCGCGCTCCGCCGTAAGCGGCGTGCTGCGAGAAACGTTCGAGCAGTATGGGATTCCCGTCGTTACTCGGCAGGTGCGGGTAGATCGAACCGGCCGGGTGCTGGTCGAGGCGCTCCCCGCGCTGATCCGCGAAGCGACCGCACAACGGCAGGATCGACTGCGGCAGTTGGGCATTCCAGTCGACGAGCGCACACAGCCGCTGCTGGCCGCCGAGGTGACAGGCGAACCGACGACAGGTTCGCTCGAGCAGCCATGGCAGCGCACCGTGCTGGCGACCGAACTGTGGACGGCGATGCCGCAGTGGGGTGCGCGAATCACCGACGCCAAGCGCAAGCTCACCCGCACCCAAGCCGTACTGCGGCGTATATTCCCCGAGCAGGCGGATCCGGACCGGCTCTCGGTAGCCGACGAGGCCATACAGAAGAAGCTGCTGGCGCGCATACAAATGCTCACCGAGCAGCTCCAGACCATTCGCACCCAGGCGGCAGCCGAAGCAGCCCAACAGTGGCTCGGCGAGTTGCCGGGGCAGCCGATCAGCCGCTGGGCCAAGCTGGACGGCACCGTGCTCACCCTGATGTCGCCGTTCGCCGATGCGGAACATTTCCTGCCTCGGGATACGCTGAATGCCTTGGCGGCCAGCGGTATTCAGGTCGACTATCGGCACGTTCAGATCGACGGCACCGGCATGGTCTGGTCCACCGTGCTGAGCAACTCGGACACCACGCCCACCACCGCTGCCCCGACGGCCGATCCCGCGATTCGCGAACAGCTCGACGGCGTAGTCGCCGAGCTCGACCGAATTCTGTCGCGCCGCGGCGTCACCGATCAATCCATCGCCGGGGCCTCGCTCGGGGGCGTGCTCGCCTACCGCGAAAGCCTGGTGGCCGAACGGGAGCGCGCCCGGCGGGCTCGAGACCTCTGGCGCGAGGAAAGCGACCGGAGGGATGTGATATTCGGTCCGCGCCTCGGGGCACCCGCGTCAGCGGCGCGCGCCGCGCAGGCGTTCGCCCAAGCGAATGTGCTGCGCCTCGACCGCCTGTTCCGCCGCTTGGACATGGAAGTCTCGCAACTCACCATGGTTGCGTTCAGAATCGCCGATTCGGGCCCGCAGACCGATAGCCACCAGACGCTCACATCGCAGATGTCACGGTCCGACCTGGTAACGCAGCATCGCGTCGGTAGGTCGCGGACATCGGCGCTGCTGCGGGGAATTCATCAGGCGCTCGCGTCATTCACCGCAACCCCAGAGTTGGCCGAAGCGCTGCGCGACGCGGACCGGCACCGGGCCCGCAACTCCGCGCCCGCCGGGGAGCCGATCCCAGGCACCGCTCCCGCCGCACTCCCCACCCGCGAGCAACTGCGCGCGGGCATGGCGCAGATGCGTCCGCGCGGCCCCGTTCCGCGCGCCTCGGACTCCGAGACCGTGGCGAAAATCAAAGCGGCGTTCGAGTCCGCACGGGACACCGCAGCACATGGCGACAATAGCGAGCTCGACGCACTGCGGGCCGCCATCCGGCAACTCGACAACGCCGATCGGGAGCGCTGCCTCGAGCTCCGATACGTAGAAGAGATGACGATCCCCGAGATCGTCGAAGCGATGGGCGGACACCGCACCACAGCCGCGATCAAGAAACAGCTCAGTAATGCCGTATACGACTTGGCGGAAATCCTTTACGCCGAATCCGATACGAATAGTGATCAGGATCCCGACGACGAGGCTGCGACGCTGCCCCAGAGTCCGATCGACACCTCCGAAGCGATTGACGATCGGGAACGAACAGCCGAGTCCCAACGTTCCGAGGAGCGGCTGCGCTCCCTCGAGGTGCTTGTCGAAGCAGTCGCGGCGCAGGATGAGGTAGCTGAAGCCGAGCAGTTCAGCCGCCGGGAGATCATCGAACTCGGAATCCAGCGTGCCGTTAGTTCCGGTGCACTTTCCCCGGGGACATTGCTGCCGCGGGCGGCCGAGCTTGCAGTACGGCTAGCAGTGGGGCGATCCACGGTAGAGCGGGTATACAAGGATCTGGCCGACGAACGGTATGTCACCACTGTCCGGGGATATGGGACCAGGGTGGCAAGCCCGGAATACTGGCAATCGGCTGCCGCCACCCTCGGACCGAGCAGCGAAAGCGATGCAGCCGCAACAGTTTCGAGCGTCCAAAACGCACGCTCGAACATTCGCGAATTGCTCACGGATGATGCGGACGTCGCGGCCGCCGAAGCGATGGTCGATGCGCTGGTGCGTACTGCGCAGGGGCGGGTAACCGCATCGGTGCAGCCGCTCGGGACCGGGCTGCGGGTCGAAGTTGTCGACCGCAGCCAGGAGCCGCCGACGCGCGATGTGCCGGACCGCGAACCGGGGCTGGCTGAGCCGACCGAATCCGGTCAGGTCAGCGAACTGCTCGACACATCGCATCGCTGGGGCTACCAGCTGAACACCAACGGGATGCGAACGAGATGGTTCGAACTCGCGCTGTCCGAAGGACAGGCCGATCATTCGCCGAATCCGGTTTTCAGGTTGGCCTTGGAACGCGGTCAGGTCGAACCGGAGTCGCGCAGGGCGCGCCGCGAGGTCGCGAAATTCCTACGGCTGAATACTCTGCTGTCCACCAAGAAGATCGAGGCCGCTGAGCTGGCCATATCGGAATTCCTCAGCAACGCGGCGCTGCACGCCCGCACGGGCGGTGTCGAGCTGACGGTCCAGCTGCGAAACGGCAGAGTGCGCATCGGGGTAGCCGACACATCTCGAGGACTGCCGAAATTGCTGCAGGAGAGCGCGGTCGAAACCGAGGACCAGGTGGAAGCGTCGTCGGTGGTCGATATGGACGCCGTGGACGAGTTCCTGGCCGGAATCGACTGGGACGCCGAGGACCTCGGCCAGTCGGAATCGGCGTTCATGCAGAACCGCCCCAAGGGCCAGCACGGGCGTGGCTTCAAACTCGTCATGGACGAAGCCGCCGCATACGGCGTCGATTTGGCACCGGCCGGGCAGTGGGGCAAACAGGTCTGGATCGAATACGAACTGCCTCCACCAGCGTATGTGGGGTCCCCGGATGACGTATTCGACCTCTCCCCGGGCCGCGCGGATAGCGCTCCGGTAGTCGTGTCGCCGTGGACGAAGAAAGGCTTGCCGACCGAAGGCCACCAGGCCTTCATCTCGCCGCCCGGCGGTGTGCCGGGGGTCGGGCCATCCGACTCCGCGTCGCCTCCGAGTACGCAAGGCGATCCGGCCGAACAAGCGCCCGCGGATACGGCGCCACCAGAAGCACAGCAGCGATCCACGACAGAATCCGACACTCACTGGCCTGATCCGACGGCAGCGCTCACCATGCTGACCGCCCGTCAGATCGAAGTGATCACGCTGCTTGCCGAAGGCATGACAGAGGACGAGGTCGCGACATCGCTCGAAATATCCGAAGCGACAGTGCATGGGCACCGCAATCGCATCCGCCAGGTACTCGGTACGGCTCGGCGCCAGACGCTGACAGCGTTCGCTCGGGACGCGGGCCTCATCCCTGCCACGCCCCCCGCCGCTCCTCCGTCACCCACAACACCACCGGGCGCCAGCGATGATTCCGGCTCGACAGCCCAGGACCGTGCGCGTACCGACATGGTCACCGCGCCGATTGATACGGCCGCAGGCCCGGCTACCAGTGCGGTTTCGCAGGGAGCACGAGACGCTGACCCAGCACTTGCCGAACAGCGATATGAACAGTACGGGCGGTTTATCTGGCGACATGTAATCACCTTGTTGGGGGATCCACCGATTCCCGGTCGTCGACCACCAGAAACGCTGGTGCGGTTGGCGCAGGAAGTCCACCGTGCGGTTTTCGATAGAGCCGAGTCGCTGGGCTGGCCGGAGGCACCGACCGAGGAGGTCAGCGAGTGGTTACGCGATGTCGCGCGGGCGGTGATCGACGGTAAGAAGTCCGAACGGATCCGCGAGAGCGTGCTGGAGTTGTTGCGGCGCCGGGACGCCGCCGATTCGGATCCGGCCTACCAACTGGTCGCAAGTATGGACAGCGCAGGATTCGGGCAGATTGTGCCCAACCTGCCTCGCGTGCAAGCCATGTGGTTGGAGCGCAGGTTCTGGCTGGGCTATGACCGAACCGAGGCCGCGCGAGTTCGACCGTATGACAGCTACCCGCCGGGGCGACTCGCCGATCTGGAACAGGCTGCGGTCGCCACCTTGATTCGTATGGTGGAAGCCCGGGCCGAGACCGATTCCGCCGAGGAGTCCACGGAGAACGTCGAAGCACGACTGTCGAACGATCTGGTGGACCAACTGCTGTTCAACTGGCTGGGTCCTGAGGGTCTTCCAGCGCGGGAGTCCGAAGGGTACGACCGACTGTTGGAAAGAGCGGAGGCCCGTCTACCCGAAGAACTGCGCGGCGTAATGGCCGGTGATATCGAATTGCTGTTGATGGGTATAGCCAAGCTTCCCGATCAAAAGTCGATGAGATTCGCCGAACTGTATTACTTGCACGGCCTTCCCCGACTCAGAGTCGCGCGCGAGTTGGGAATTTCTGTCGAGGAAATGACAAACCTGCTCCGTCATGTCCCTCGGTTAGTGCAGATATTATTGAGGGGGGCGCCGCTACTCGGAATCCAAACCGACCAACTTCCGCCGCCGAGTTCGCCGCAGCACGGCCAACTGCTCGAAGAGGTGATTTCTCGACTACCCGATAGACTGCGGGATGCGATCAACGGCGATCTAGCGGCTCTCCTGGAGGCCATCCAAGCGCTGCCAGAGGAGCAATTCAAGTCGTTTGCCGAATTGTACTACGTACATGGACTACCTCGGTCGATGGTTGTGCAAATAATCGGCATCGAAATAAACGAATTCAAGCACCTTCATCGCCATGTCCCGGCATTGCTGGTGGAATCGCTCAGTCGAGGGCCGGTATACCGAGTCGGGGATGAGCTTCCACCACCGGGTTCGCCAGAGCACATCAAACTGCTGGCAGCGGTGCGAGCACGTGTTCCCGGCGAACTGTGGGAGGCGATGAATGGAGATCTCTCGGCGCTGCTGGAAGCCATCGGCGCGCTGCCCACCGAGGTCCAGCGGATTTACGCAGAGCTGGACTATCTGCAGGGGATGTCCACCGCTGAGATCTGGCGGGCCATGGATGGCGTCGTCCGAGGACCGCTAAGAAGTCACGTCCCACGACTTTTGGTCGATTGGTTGTCCCGTGGGCCGATGTTCCACGTCGGAATAGACGAGCTTCCACTGCCGGGTTCGAGGCAGTACACCGAACTGGCAGCAGCAGTCGAGGCCCGTGTTCCCGCTGAAGTCGCCGCGGCGGTGAACGGTGACCTCGCGGCGTTGCTGCGCGCGATAGAGGTATTGCATCCCGAGGAGCGCACCTATTGCGAACTTGTGTTTTTCGGGGCAGTTCGCCGCACGGAGATGACCAAAATGCTGGGCTATCGCAGCGGTCACGATACCCGCGCGCTGGCTGACGCTGCGGCGAGTCGGATCGTGGCCGAATTGCGCCGTGCAGGTGCCTCGGATGCTGGATCGGCCCGGCTATCGTCAACGTCCGGGCGCGGTGCTGTCATCGCAAAGGTTGGCACCGATCCGGCGCAGTTGGGGCCGAATTCCGGTGTCCTGGAACAACTGCGGACCGTGCGCGACGCCGCGCGTGCGACGCTGGCCGACTTGTTCGGTGTTTCGCAAAGCTTGCTCCGCCATGGACGGGTCCGGCAAATCGCGAATATCGTGCAGTGGCAGCTCGCCGGTATGAGTCCGGAGAGTCTGGCACATGCGGGCCGAACGGATTGGCCGCAGCAGTTCTTGCAGTGGTTCGCAGATCGACTCCAGCTGGAGAATGATCTCCAGGAAGCAACACTCCAGCGCCTCGTGGATCACAGTCCGGCACCCGAAGGGCCGAATCCATTACACCAGCGAGGCGATGAGCTGGATCGGGAACTGGCGCGATTGCTCGGGCTTCCGCAGTTGCACCCGATCGTCGACCCGGCGACCGATGACCCGCTTTCCGAGCTACGCCGGCTCGCCCATGCGACACAATCACCGACGATCGTCACAATCGTGACCGCGATCGAGAACTACCTCGACACCGGCGACGCCGATATGTTGCTCCGATATTGGGAACTCGACAATCAGGCCAAGCAACACGTCTTCCACATGCCTGTCGCAATGCGTGCAGGCGGTATCGAACACGTCAAACCAGCTGAAACATCTCAGGTCGCCGAAACACCTCCTGTACTCGAAACTCCCCCCAGCCGTGGCAATACCCGCGAAATGCTCGATGCCGAACAAGTGCAAGTGCTGCGCGTCCGGTTGGCAGACGCACTGGGGTGCAGTCCGGCAAGCGTTCGGCAAGAGCAGCTGCAGCAGGCGATCGACGCGGTGCAGCAGCAGTTGCGATACTTGGACAGCAACGGCTGGCGACAGGTCGTCGACGCCGGCCGGCTGCCGGACCTCGTGTCGTGGATCGCACGCCGAATGGTACTGGCCCCAGGTGCTCCGGACGACGAGCTGAAACACGAACTGGCACAGCTCCTTATGGCCACGGGGTCGGGCCCGACTCCGTCACCGGCGACCGATGGACCATTGGCCGAATTGCGGCTGGTAGCCGAGATGACAGGGGCATCGGAAATCCATCATCTGGTCGGGCTGGTAGAGCTCTTCCTCGACCTGGACGAGGAAGAGCTGACTCGGCAGCCGACCCGCCGCGACGTCGCCCAACTGGCCGGAGTGGCGCTCGCGAATGCCCGCAATGTGCTCGACCGAAAGACCTCGGCGTATACCGAAGAGGCACAACGCGTTCTGGTCGCGGCCCAATGGCTGGGCTACCGAATGCCACCGTCCCTCGAGGCCGCCATCGATCCCACGTTCAAGGACCGGTTCACTGCCGGGCAATTCACCGAAGGCCGGTTCGTCAGGGGTGCATTCGCCCCGCAACCCTCGCAGGAAGAGGTGGGCCTAGCCGCTGGGGTGACTCAAACCACGGTCAGCGCGGTGTTGCGGGGTGAGATCCCGGAGGATTCGGAGGTCGGGCAGCGAGTGCTGACCGCCACGGACGCGCTCGGTCTGTGGCATCCACGGCGGGGTGCGATCGACGCCGAGCAGGTGCGGGCGCTGCGAGCGGAACTGGCCGTATTGATCCAAATGTTCATTCCTGGTGCCGGGCCTGTGGATCCCGGGGCGGTGAACCGGGATCTAGTCCTGAACACCCTGCAGCAGGCCGATACCATCGCGAGCCCTTCAGAAACAGCACGGTTGCACGATCTGGCAGAGCGGTTCCTCGGTCTGAGCGGGCTCGAAGAGTCCATGGAACCCGCAACGGTCGATATCGCCAAACTCGCCGGTGTGCCCAGGGTGACGGTCGGGGAGGTACTGAGCAGGACCGAGCCGGTCTACACCGAGGAGGAACAACGGGTACTTGTCGCGACCCAATGGTTGGGCGGTGAGATTCGGCCAGAACTCGCGGCGGCGATCGATCCGGTCTTTGCCGAAGAGCGGTTCTTTCCCGGACATTTCGACGACGGGTTCGTGCCGGGTCGGTTCGCGGTGCAACCGAAGCAAGCAGATGTCGCCGAACGCGCAGGTGTCTCCCAATCCACCGTCAGTGCTGTATTCCGAGGAAAGCGCGGTGGTGACACCGCAGATCGGGTACTTGCCGCAGCAGAGGAAGTCGGCTACTGGTACCACCCGGATCGTGCGCGGAGGTCCACCGAGGATGCGGCGGCCAACCGTGGCGAGCGGCCATCCGGCGGCGGCGGACGGCGGACCGGCGGACTGCCACCCGGGCCAGTCGAGCACTTCGACAATTTCGATCCGATCGCGGCAATGGATGGGCACACGCCCAAAGGACATGTGCCACGAGATGTGCCGCGACCGGCGATGTTCTTCATCAAGGATCCCGACAGCGGTCGTCTGTCGGGCACCTCCGACTTCCCGCCGGTCGGTGGACCCAGTCAACGAGAGCGGCCAGGAGTTATATCTGACGAATCCGACTCCGCGCACCCGACCCGGGCTGGATACCAAACGGTGCCCGCGCCGACCCTTCCTCCCGATAGTGCGACGGAGATAGATCTCGACTGGCCCACGGTGGGGTCGGACGGGCGCCTCATGGGCGAGAATAATCAGCTGTACCGCACCGCGGCGGACGAACGCGGCGGTCAACCCTTCCTGTTGACTTCTGCGGGAAAGTTCGTCACCGCCGACGCCTTTCACGATGAGCTTCTGGTTGCCTATGTCGAGCAGGGCGGTTCGCTCGACGATCTGATCGGCTTCGGAACCTGGAAGAGCGACGGCCTACTGACCGAGCTCACGGCGTTCGATCAGAACTTCGGCGACGCTAACGCCGATCCCATGGTCCCCGCACAGATTCTGGACGTTTTGCTCCAGAGCGGAGCCGACCTCAGCGCATGCACGTTCGACGTACTCGGCGAGGAGCGCCGAGGTCTGCTGTGGTGCGGCCAAGGAACGCAAATGCCGGTCGCACAGGTGTTCCATGACCGCGGCCGCGACGCCGACAAACTGTTCGGCGGCTATGGCGTCATCCCGCAGCCCGACGGAAAAGATGTTGTCTTCTGGGTGCGCCACACCGGCACGGAGTCGTCGGGCGACACCATATCGATCGAGTTGACAGTCGAAGTTGTCCGTGGCGATTCCATCCTGGTCACTTTCACCCTGGAGGAGCACGATGACACCTCCACCGCCACCCTGGGGCCGGACGGGTCACGCGGCACCGAGGCAGTCGAGGTGCTCCGCGAAAAGTTGACAACTTGGCTCACCGAGTCCGGCGCCTCATGGGCAAATGCGAGCCACACTCAACCGGTTGAGCAGGACGACAGCGGCGCCGAACCGAATGCGGGACACACCGACACGCCGGCGAAGGCAACGAGTGACGTCACCCCACCGAAGGTGGTACCGGCACACGATGCGGCGGCATCGCCGGAGATCGTCGCGGAAAACGAGAGCGATTCGGGCACAGGCGATCCCGAATCAGTGCACACCACAACCGATTCCGGCGAGCCTACCGAGGTTGCGTCGGACACGGATACCGATGGCGAGCCTCGGTCGGGTGGTGGCGCATCGGCCACCATCACAACCGCCGCGCCCGACGACCAACCGACTTCCCGCGCGGCCCACAATGCGCCGAACCAGAAACCTACGCCCGCTGACCTCGACGCCGATATCGACACCGTCGCCGAGGAGATCGTGGGGCCGAGTGGCGACCGACTGACCCCTCGCGAAGCAGAGGTGCTCAGGTTGGCGGCCGACGGCAAGACGAACAGACAAATCGCACAACTGCTCGGCATATCCGAGAAAACTGCCGCGGAGCATTTGTCGAATACTTTCTGGAAGCTGGACGTACGCAATAGAACCGAAGCTGCGCTCACCGCAAGAAACTTGTTCGGCCTCGACCAACAAGACATCCCCGAGAGCGGCGAAATCGAGCTGACCAACTACGATAGAGAGACACTCCGGCTACTCGTCGACGGCAAGACGAACAAGGAAATTGCAGCGGCTCTGAATCTGACGGAGAAAGGTGTAAAGAATCGCCTTCGGCGCATATTCGATAAGCTCGAGGTCACCAATCGGACAGAGGCGGCCGTCAAGGCTGCCGAGTTGGACCTCGCCCCCGGCAGTGTCCTCAACAACCTGTCCCGCGTCGAGATCGAGACACTCCGCCTACTCGCGGAGGGTCTCGAGGCCAAAGAGATAGCGCTGCGTCAGGGCAATTCATTCAAGACTGTAAAGAATCGTGTTTCTGGCATCTTCCAGAAGCTAGGTGTGAGCAATCGAACCGAAGCCGCTATCAAGGCGAGAAGACTTGGCCTTGTTGATCCCACCGGTGGTACTCCAGAGACCACGGTTCCGATTGCACCCGGCCAACTATCCGACCGCGAGATCGCGATACTTGGATTACTGGCCGAAGGCAAACGGAATAGGGATATTGCCGAGGCCCTCTACTTATCCGAGAAGACCGTCAAGAATCATCTGACGAACATCTTCCGGCAGCTCGGTGTCGACAATCGAACCGAGGCCGCGATGAAAGCTGCGGACTTGGACCTCACCGGACACACGTCCGGCGGTCCCGGGGTCGAGGCACCTGGGACGGTCAATTACCTCGCCCCGGTGAATCCCGACCCGTCGGGGCCGAACGACGAACCGGCTTCCGGCCGCCCCGGAACACCATCCGATGGCAATGCCCCTTATGCGCAGTTGAATGCGGTGAGCGCCGAGGAACTCGCGGGCGGATCGCCCGAATTGACCAATCGGTACTTTCAGAACCTGGCGCAGTTGCTCGCCGATGCGGCGGAGAGTAGTCAAAATCCGTTCCCTCTCGCCGAGTTCGAAGAGGAATGGCAGAGGCGCTTCGATCGCGAGATCCAGGACGCGATGAACGGTCATCCACCGGATCGATGGATGACGATGACGACGTCCGAGATGGCGGCGGCGCTGACGGCAGAGTTCGGGTTCGATGCCTTCGATTTCGATGTAACCACGTCCGACTATGTTGCCCGTGAATACACCAGGGCCTTTCATGAGGTATTCACCGATCTCGGCGACATCTTGGCACTGGACTGGGTCAGACTGCGGGAGGCGTTCTGGAATTTGGGTTTGACCATCCAAACCCATCCGAGCAAATACGTGCGCATGTATCTGACCGCAGACCCCGTTGCGGATCGACAGCACATTGCCACCGGTTTTCTTTGGCCGTGGACTATTGCCCGTTTCGCGTACTACGTCGCCATGCACGAACTGGGTCACGTACTCAGCTATTTCGCTGACAGCCGAGCGAATAATCTGGCCGATGCCGCCCTGTATAGATATTTTCTCGAGCATCACGCGAGCCGAGCGGCCAAGGACTCCGCGGCAACGCCACAACCCGACCAGGCGAGATCGGAATTCCGCGCGTGGCTGCGGAAAGAGTTGAGCGGCTACAGCCTCAAGGGCAATGGGGAGTTGTTTGCTCGCGAGGCCTTGGCCGAAGGTTTCGCCGATGTGCGGATACGTGGACGGAACGCATCCGAGGCGTCACACGTGCTGCACGATCTGCTCGTCAACGTGGCACGGACTGCCGCCACCTCGGTCCAGCGCCGACAGGACTGCGTCATCCAACTCGTCTCAGCACTGCACGCTCTGGGCCACGACAGCGCACAGAAGCCGGGCGAGGGCGAAAACCTTTGGCCCGATCTGGAATCCGCCATCGCCGCTCAGCTCATCGAAGTGGAATTGCCGGCCACCGCGGCGGAACCGGACCAGCTCGACGATTCCGATCCGCTGGCATCGGTCGTCGACGCCATCCGGCACAAGCGTGGGGGCGCGGACACCGCAGTGGTCGTCGTCGAACACGGCGACAGGTCCCACGGGTACGTCATCACCAATGTCGATGGCGAGGTCGTGATATCCGATTCGCTCGCCAGCCCACAGGTACGCCATCACGACGATTGGACCCGCCCCTAC
The DNA here is from genome assembly GCF_050955995.1 of Nocardia sp. CA-119907. Taxonomy (NCBI): domain Bacteria; kingdom Bacillati; phylum Actinomycetota; class Actinomycetes; order Mycobacteriales; family Nocardiaceae; genus Nocardia; species Nocardia sp. CA-119907. Next base: position 2,822,850 of record NZ_CP192091.1, on the reverse strand, counting down.
CCGACCGTCGACAGAGCGTTCGTCGCATACTTCAAGTCCGAAAACGGCGTACTGTCCGCACTCTTCGACCCGATCCCGGACAACGTCCCCCGAACGCATCCCAGCAACCCGATTACCGGCCCGGCCGATACCCCGGATGATGCCCGCGGTTCCGAACCGAACAGCATTGACGTCGCGGGTCTGTTGGCGACCGTCGATATCGGGCTGCTGGAGTCGGTACGCGCGAATGCGGTAGCGGAACGTCATGCCGCAGCGGTGGATTCGCGTGCGACAGCGGCCGAGGCTCAGCACCGCTACCAAGAGCTGAGCCGGACGATCGACCGGCTCGAGGATTTGACCGATGCCATAGCCGATCCGGGAGCGGTTGCCCCGGAGCGACTTCGCCTGCTGGTGCATCTGCTCCACGCGGAGGCTGAGCGGCAGGCGGCGTCGGCCGATAACGCCGACCAACGCGCAGGACATGACATACGCGATGCGCGGAGCAGGCAGGAGGCAGTCGACCGATTGCAAGCCGCCACCGACCGAGTCGACCAGGTCGCGGCGGAATTGGCCACGATGCGGGCAGGGGCCCCGGCAAACATCGACGTACGGATCCTCTCGGCGGCCGTCGATATCCCGCTGCTGGAGTCGGTACGCGCGAATGCGGTAGCGGAACGTCATGCCGCAGTAGTGGATTCGCGCGCAACAGCGGCCGAGGCTCGGGAGCGCTACCAGAAGCTGAGCCGGACGATCGACCGGCTCGGGGATTTGACCGATGCCATAGCCGATCCGGAAGCGGTTGCCCCGGAGCGACTTCGCCTGCTGGTGCATTTGCTCCACGCTGAAGCTGAGCGGCAGGCAGCGGCGCGGGCGATTGCGGCGATCGATCGCTATCGCGCGGCCTACGACCGGGTTCGAGCCCTCGTGAACGCGCTGAACCCGAGCAGGCCGGGCGGTGCATCGGATGCCCGGTCAACTGCGCAGGCCGAGGTGAGACCCACACCGGGGGCAGCGACGCAAGCGGCAGGCACCGCAGCGGCCCGCACTCCCGCCCCGGCCACACCGGACCCGCTCAACTCCACGAACCAGGAGTTGCACAACTGGGCCGCAACACTTTCCGATGATGACGCACAGCGACTGATCACCCACACGACAGCCGAAATCACGGCTCATCTCGACGCGTTCCGCCGCGGTGAGTCACCGTCGGTCCGAACTGCGGTAGGTGCGGGACGGTTGCTCAATGTCGTGTTGTGGGAACAGTGCCGCCGATTCAAGGTGAAGACTTACTCCGGCAGCATCCGCGACTATCGGACACTGTTCGACGTCGCCCGGTACCTCACGGCTCGCCTGCCGGAGGCGCGGGCGCTGTATGCCGCGGCGATTGCACTGTTCAACCTCGCCGGCGCGTTTCCCCACGGCGCACCGGTTGTTCCCGAACTCCCCGGTCCAGATAACGAGCTGAATTTTCTGGATACTCTGCCATCGCACCTCGGGCACATGGTCGAAGCCATGGAAAAGACCATACAGTCCGTTCCCTGGGCCGACGAATCTTCACTCGCAGAGAATGTCAGACCGACATCAGATCATCGCGAAGACGCCGAGAAGGCGATCGAGAAGGCAGACGGTCTCGGCAACCATCTCGACCCGCCGGGGACCGGTAGTAAGGATTGGTCCGAATTCATCGATGAATATCTGTTGTCCAGATCGGGTGACGGATTCAATGCCGAGGTAAACCAGGCCTTCCGGTCATTGCACTCGACATTGGTGGAATTCGCTCGGGCGCAAGCCGAATCGAGCCAGGACATCGGCGCTGCTGCGGCATCCCTCCTACCCATTATCGCTACGGTGGCCGAATATTGCCTGACCCGGAGCCGGGACTCGGATTTCGCATTCTACATCGCTCAAAAGATGGACCAGTCGTTCGCTGCCGCCGCAGCTCACGCGCCTGATCTTCAGCCGTTGAACGCTGCGGCGGAAATAGTTCGCAATCTGCTCGTCGCGATCGCTGAAGGCCGTGCGAAGTCGCCGGATTACGCTCACCCACTGGTTATGCGAAAACTCGCGTTCGCGCGTCTTGTGCACAACTCGTCGTTCCACGACTCGCTCGAGCGAACAGTACTCGAGCTGCGTCGACGAACACCGGCGCCACAGCAAGCGGCACAACCCGAGCCGGAGCAGTCGGCGCCGCAGCACGGTGGTAGTGCCGTGCCGCAATCGGTGCCGGAACAGGAGGCTGGCGCCTGGCCGCTGCCGCAGCCTCGCGTCCAGCTGAATCTGGGTCCTGTCGCCGCGGTCAGCGATATCGGCGTGGGGCCGGACGCCGGAGGACATGCCACCAATGAGGATGCGTTCAGAATTGCGGTAGCGACTGGTCCGGACGGCCAGCCTGTGTATCTCGCGGTGGTGGACGACGGTGTATCCAAGAGGTCCCGCGGAGATCATGCCGCGCGAGTCGCTGCGGACACGTTCCATGATCATGTAATCGCAGCATTGGCCGAACTCGAACCCGGCCAACCATGGGATCCACTGCTGATAATGCAGCAGGCAACCGCGGCCGCCGATAAGGCAGTTTGTGATCTGGCGAACCTGCCCGAGTACGTCGGCGTGAACAAGGAACCTCCCGCTTGCACACTCGTGGGCGTAATGGTGGTCGATGGACAGGTCATCGTGGACTGGAAGGGTGACAGCCGGGCGGCGTGGCTCGCCCTGGACGACGCCCCCTCGAAATGGCTCACCGCAGACGACACGAATATTGCGGAAATACGGAGCGTGTTCGACGACTGGACCGAAGAGCAGGCGAAGAGATCGTCAATGTATCGCGGCCTGGAGCGTTATCTCGGTAAGGGCTCGAAGGGCGGGGAATCGCATGCCACAACCATCGATGACCTGACCGGTGCGGGCGTTGTCGGCCTGTTTTCGGACGGCGCCCTGGAGGCAATTACCGGCGAAGCATCACCGGAGAAACTCACCGAAATCGTCAAACAAGCGTTGGCGGAATCCAACGGGAATCTGCTCGCCGCGTCGCATGCGCTTCGCGAGCGTGCCCTGGCCGCTGGGGCGGACGACAACATCACCATCGCGCTGTTGAAGGTTCCCGCACGCGAGTTCGGTGCCGCGACACCCGTACCCATCGAGGTCGATCTCCCCGCTTCCCGCAGAGCCGCACCCGCCGCGCAGCCCGATTCGACGGCCAGCGGCACGCGGGAAAGGCAGCGAACGTCGCAGCCAGCTCCCCGGACCACGCCGCCGAAGGAGTACCGGGGTACCCGCGGAGACCTCGTCGGCACCTCCCGAAGCGATGGTGGCCCAGTGGAAGCATTGCCTTCCACAAAGAAGGGGACGCCGGTCGAAGGCTACTTCGCATTTCACACACCGCCCGGTGCAGAACCGGGCAGCGGGCGTGCGACGCCCCAACCCGATCCCGCACCCACCGAAACACCGGCGGAACCAGCGCGCACGCATCAGGAGTCCGATGCGAACTCATCGGCGGCAACCGCCGCGCGAAGCCCTCGCGAGGAGTTGGTCGTCGCGGCGGTTCCCAATGAAGAACTCACGGCTTTGTTCGCGTCTTACGGCGATACCGACAGTGGCTGGACGGGGGCGGATGGTACGTATTCGCGGCGATTGCCGGACGGCCGGCATTTGTGGATGTTCTCCGATGTGTTCCTCGGGGGGACAAAGAATCCGGACGGGTCCAGGCGCAGACCCGCCAACTTGGTGAACAACGCGTTCGTGGTGCAGAGCGACGGTGAAATGTCGACCGTGCACCGCGGGACGACCGATTCTCCGAGACCTTTGATGCAAGCCGGCAAGGGCGAGTTCTATTGGCTCGGTGGCGGACACGTCGCAGGGAACACCGTCTCCATCATGTTCATCCGGTTCGCCCGCAACGGTCGTGGCGTCATGAATGCCACCTTCAAAGACAACCTGCTCGCCAGATTCGACGCCGACGATCTCAGCTTGATCGACACAACCCCGATGCCCTCCGAAACGGGGGTCGCGTGGTCAGCATGGCTGGACAACGACGGCACACACACCTACATATACGGCACCGAAGATTTAGGTTCCGACAAATACATGCACGTGGCTCGGGTACTCGGCGACGACCTGCGCGGGCAGTGGGAGTTCTTCGACGGCACCGGATGGTCGGCGAACGAAAACGATTCCGCCCGTGTCATGCCCGGTGTCGCAAACGAATACAGCGTGACCCGCTGGCGCGGCCGCTACCTGTTGATCACCCAGGACACGACAGCACCCGTCAGTCCCTGCATCGTGGCCTGTCTATCGGACTCGCCTACCGGCCCGTTCACCACACCCACTCTGATTTACCAAGCGCCCGAAGCCGGCGCCACCGGATCATTCGGCGACCCGAACGTAGTCATCTATAACGCTCACGAACACCCCGATCTCCGATCAGGAGACGAACTGATCGTGAGCTATAACCTCAACAGCCTGGACTTCAAAGGCGTGCTCGACGACATGTCGAAATACCGGCCACGGTTCGTCACCGTCACGTTGAACCCTGGACTCGGATCCAGGACCGACACAACCGATTCCGACGCGCCGGATGTGGTGGCGGGCTCGAATAGTGATGTACCGGTCGTCGGGCGCGGGCACAGCAGCCGACCCGAACACACAGCCGCTGATTCCACCGAGACACCGGCGGAGGTGACGAGTGACGCCACCGCAGCGAACGCGGGACCGACACACGATGCGCCTGCATCGGAGAGAGTCGTCGAGGAAAACGAGAGCGATTCGGGCGCAAGCGATTCCGAAATCCAGGCGGCAGAGGCAACAAGTGTCGCTCCCGCACAACAGCCGCCGCGTTCGCTGGTCGTCGGGTTGGCAGCGCATCTGTACGGCGTTCTCGCCACCGAACTGGCGGACGAAACCGCTGGTTATGACGCCGCGCTCGACATCACAACCGACGAGGCCTGGATATCCGCCCATGGCGGCAGCAACCGAGTTCCGTTGGCCACCACGGAATTCCACGATCTTCCGAACGACGTGCTGTCCGAACATCTGCGCTTGGCCGAGATCGCACTGCCGATCATCCAGGACGCATTGGATTCGGGGACCGATATCTCGAGTGACGACTTCCTCGAGTACGTCAGCAGCCGGATCCATAACGGGCGGCTCCAACACCATTGGCGCACTGCCACCCCGGAGCAGCGACTGCCGTTCGACGATCCCGGCTACCCCGAGGAACTGCGTGAACAGCATCGGCGCCTCGCGCGCGCGGCACGTGATTCCGTCGTCGCGGCCAATGCCATCGATCGGTCCGTAGCCGATCCGTTCGAATCCTGCGCGACGGGCGCCGAAGTCGCCGCGGAGATGTGGCGCAGACACGCGGTCCGCATGTTCGGATTCGACTTACCCGATGTGACAGTGGAAGTTGTTCGTGAGTTCGCTCGAGCGATCCACCAGCTGTTGACGGAATACCCGCACGTCCAACTGCTCCAGATCGGGATCGGGCCCGTCTCGCAAGCTCGACCGTTCGCGATGAGCGACCATGTCGCCGGAACCGATACGAGTTACCCGTTCACGCGGTCGATCACTTTATCCAGCATCTTCGCCACCTCCCCGGAGTTCTTCGCTCCGAATTGGGCCGCGATGGTGCAGAACGGCCTCGCCGTAGGGGCGGTCGACCAGCCGATACTCGGAATGGTCCGAATTGAATTCGGCTACGCACTCAATAACGCGGGTTGGCGGTACGCGCAGCAGAAAGCCAAGTCGACGCTTGTCAACCGCCATAAGGACAGCCATGAAGCGCCCGCTCCGTGGGCTCCGGAGCAGGCATACGCCTGGCGCGACAGCGAGGTCCGCAACTACGGACTCGACCGCGATCAACAATTCGATGCGCCGGCCGCGGTGGCCGGAGCCTTCGCGGCTGTGGAGCACGACCCGACCGACGCATTTGTCGGGGAGCGGCTCCTACACAGCCTATTGACCAAGATCGCGCCACAGCAGCAGGCCGAAAAGTACCGCGCGCGAAGGAAACTCGCGGCCGAGTACCAGCCGGTGACACCGGAGGAACAACAGGCCAAGATGGCAATGGTCGCGGCGATGCGAGCCGACCACGGCATCGATCTCATCGGTTTCGACAACCCAGCCGTCACCGCGGACACCGCCGGTCAGCTCATTGCGGCCATACGGCACATGATCGCCCGGTTCCCGGTACTCAAAGACCCGTCGCGCCGACCCGCCCTGAAGATCGAGATCGCCCCTGGGGACCCTGGCACATTCGGCGAGACGTCCCTTGATGGCATCGTATTCAACGAATTGTGGATGACCGCACCGGCACTGAAGCACGCCGACGCGATAAGGCAAGCGGCTGCCAGACGGCTGCGCGTCGATCTCGATCGCATCTACTTCTGCCTGGCCATCCACGAATTGGCCCATCTGGTGCGCACGCTGCTGCCCATCGACGCACCGGGTGCGTATGAGGTGGCCGGTGACTATGTCGAGGAAGCCTACGGTTCCAGAGATATCCGAGTGCTGCGGCCATGGATGGCGGAGCAATTCAGCTCATACGGCATCCGTCTAGCGGACGGGGCTCTCGAACCGGCCGAGGCCGAGGCAGAATCGGTGGTGGCCGCCGAGGTCGACACCCTGACACCGACCAAGGGCGAGTCGCTCGTCCACCGCAATTTCAAGGCGCTGGCCGACGCCGAGGCCGAACGACGTGGCCTCACCCCGATCGAGCCAGCCACCGCCGAGCAGCCGGATTCCGGTAGCCCAGCACGCACGGAATACGACACCGTGCAAACCACGCCCGCTCAGCCGGGCGCCACCACGCCGCCTGCCACCCCTCTGATCGGCATGGGCAATGTCGAAGCCCCCTGGGACGGCGGAGAGGTCGATCTCACGCTGACGCCGACCGATACCCGCACCACCGAGCCCGGCGCCGCAGCTCAGGACAACCCCGCTGCGCGGCAGACAACCACACAACCGACCCCGCCCCGGGATGTAACCGCGGCAACAACCAATCCCGACAACAACGCCGCCGACGCGCACGCGAATCCTCCCGTCGTCTCCAGTGAAGGCGGGTTCACGCTGCACGACCGCAACGACGTGCTCTGGCGAGGTACGCAGCCGGATCCGCCCCCGCGGACCGCGGAGGCCGACATCGCCAAGCGCGAGCTCGTAGATCTGCTGAAACACCGTCATCCCCGGCTGTCAGAGATCGGTTTCGACGTGATCGGGATCGATCACGAGGATGTCGGTGTCGGGGCAGTTCGTGACATCGTCCGGGCGACCGATGCGGTACTGGCGAAACGCCCGCATGTCGATGTCCCGATCATCCGCATCGGAGACGACATCGATACAGTCATTGGTCCTGCCAAAACGGTCGGCAATCCCGAAACCGGGCGAGTGCACGAGATCGCGTTGAGCCACGCCTTCGTCGTCGACCCTGCGGAGTTCCGGGGCGATGTGCTGGAGGGTTACTACCCGCGGGGAACCGGTCACCCGGTCTACGACGTCCTGATAGGCCAATTCGGTCAAGCCATCGACATCGCAACCGGCGGCGAAATCAGCAGGCAGGCCGACACTATTATCGAAGCTGGCTACGAGGAGTTGCGCGCCGCCGGTCGGATCGACACCGACCTGGACACATGGTGGGACCAGTTTCCCTACCTCACCGATGCCGTCTCCATGGCGTTCGCCGACATCGAGATCAACGGGCAGAAAGCAGACACCCCACAAGCAGTGCTGTACGAGGCGCTGAACCAGAAGTGGCAGAGCATCCCGGCCGCGGAGCCACAGATCGTCCGCGAGGAACAGGAGGCCTTCCGCCGGGAACGGCAACGTGCGATTGAAGAACGCGAGGATGCCTGGCGGGAGGCGCAAGTTCGCCGTGAGCAGGCCGTGCTCGATGCCTTGGTACAGCGCTTCACCGGGGACGACCTCGCATGGGGAGGGGATTGGCGCGATGCACTCTGGCGAGGATCCGAGCCGGATCCGCCACATCGGAGTGCGGAGGCCGATCTGGCCAAGCGCGAGCTACTGAAGAGGATGACAGAGCGTCATCCGCAAGTCGACCTGATCGAATCGGACTGGGCGGATTCCCTCGGCGCGGGAAATGAGATCCGAGTCGGAACTGTCCGCGATATCGTCCGAGCCATCGACACGGTACTGACGAGACATCCGGATATACCGCTGCAACTACGGGTTCAAGACGCTGCACAAATTTCTCGCTTAGTGCCGGAGGGGAAGGGGGTCCCCGATGCTGTCACGCAACTCCTGCAACAAGAGGAAGGTCCTGTCTGTCGCATCACGTGGCGCGCGGAGCATCTCCGGAATCCGCATGGTTTTGGCGAGGAGTTCCGGAAGGATTTCAAGTCCGGCTGGAATCCACGTGGCACCGGACACGCGGTTTACGACACGATGATCCATGAATTGGCTCATGCGCTGGACCGCATCTACAACCGATGGGTAGACAAAGCGCAGCACCAAGCCGCAGTCGACGGCATTCTCGATGCCGGCTATGAAGAGGGACGTAACGCAGGCCGAATCCAATCGGACAAGGACACCTGGTTGAGGGGGATCTCCAAACGCGGCCGTGCAGACTTGCGCGAGGCCGTAGCGGACTCGTTCGCCGATATCGAGATCAACGGAGGCAAGAAGAACACACCGCAAGAGCTATTGCATCGCGAGCTGCCCAGGCTGCGAGCGGCTGTGCAAGATACGGATCGACAACGGCCTGACAGCCAGCGCCAACGCGGCGCCGAAGAGCCCCAAACCGACCCCGTGCCGACCGACCGAATGCCCGAACACGGAAATGCGACGGGCCCAAACAGTTCCGAGTCTTCCATTGATGTCGGCGAAACCGGCTCGGCGGCAAGCAGTTCCAGCGCGCATGAGAGCGCAGCCCACACCGGAGGCGAACCACCTTCGCCGAACAACCCCGAGCCGGCTCCGGAACCGACGGATGTCCGTCCCAACCAGGAGGCGGACGCGTCCGCGCGGCGGGCCCGGCTGGTCCGACAACGCGAGCAGGCACGCGAAATGCGCGATGCCGCAGCCGAAATGCGCGACGATGTCGAGCCCGCCACGTTGGAAGTAGACCCCGCACGGCCCGAACAAGGTGCACCACGGCTGGAACAGCTGCGCCAAGAGCGCAACGCCGTGCTCGACGAACTGGTCCAGAGTGGGGAGTGGGAAGCGCGCACGCCCTCGAGCCCCTGGTCGGGTAGGAACGCTCGCACGCCCTCGAGCCCCTGGTCGGGCAGGAACGCTCGCACGCCCGAGTCGAGTCCAACTCAGACAAGTACGGGTGCAACCTCGGCCATACCCGACACCCAACTCCGACAGCTGATCGACGGGCTCGTCGCACAACGCCGTCCAGAGCAGGCCATCGACCTGCTCCGGGAACAGTTCGAACGCAACGTATTCCCATGGATCCGGACAAAAATGCCCGATTCCCAAGTCGCTCAGGATATCTACAACGCGGCATGCGCAAGCGCGATCAATCACCTCGAACAGAACAAAAGACCAACCATCGAACAATGGGTCGCCCTCAACGCCAGCAACCTCATCGCCCAACACCGCGAAATCGCCGAAATCTGGCACCGAATTCGCGACTTCGTCATCCGCGGTGCCGGACTTACGGCATCCGATCCCCTGCTGGCCGCGCTGGCCCAGGTGAACACATCGCAGGTCCGAGAACATATACGGGCTCTCCCCTCCACCCGCCGACAACAGCTCGGCCGATTCGCCCCGAGACGGACCGGTCCCGGCGTACCGACAGTCCCCCACAATCCCGCAATCGAACCCCACGCACTGTGGAATGCCGCCCGCGAGTTGGTCATCGCGATCGCCGCCGAACACGACGTCACCGCACAGATCCCCGTCGAGCCGATTTCCAACCGCGCGCCCGCCCGTCCGACATCCGACAAACCCCGCCCCACAACGGCTCCGGGCCGAACCGTCAGCGAGACACCCCGTCGAGCCCGCGGCGATTCGCCCGGCATCCGAGCGGAAGAACTGACGGCCGCGCAGGACTCCGCTCCTGACACAGCGGCGCTGACCGAACCGGGCGTTGATCCGGCCGCAACGAATTCTCGAGCAGCACAGCCGAGCACGCTGGACCAAGATCGGGTAGACGCCGCCACCGATCAGATGTCCGCACCGTTGGTCACGGCAGCAGCATCGCCGGATCCGGCACGAACCGCGCCTGTCGAACGAGGCGAACTGTCCAGTCGCGAAATCGAAATACTCGGGCTGATTCTGGCCGGAATGACATTCGGTCAGATCGCGGCCCAACTCTACCTGTCGGTGCGCACAGTGAAGAACCACTTGGACAGAGCCAGCCGGAGGCTCGGGACCCACGGCCAGATTGCGACGGTGATGGCGGCGGCTCATCGGGGAATTCTCCGTGTCGATGGCCCCGGATCGAGGCAAAAGCAGTGGAGTCACCCCCGACTGTCCCCCAACGAGATCGAGCTGATCGAGCTGGTGGCAGACGGGCTGTCCAACCTCGCGATAGCGAGGCGGCAAAAATTGGCGCAGAGCACCATCGTCGAACGCTTGGCACGGATTGCTCGCAAGTTCGGAACCGACGACCGGGTGCAATTGGTGATGGCCGCACTGCGCCGGGGAATCATCGCCCCTCGCGATCCTGGCGCGACCCTGGTCGCGGTGCCGGCCGAAGCACCGGCTACTGAATCGGTGGCAGTACCGGAAACCTCGATGCGGCAGCCACGCACCGTGACCTTGTCCAACCGCGAAACCGAAGTCCTCCGAATGCGCGTGGCGGGCATGAAGACCGCGGACATCGCGGCCGAGTTGCACATCGACCCCGCGAGCGTCCGCAGCCACACCGGCCGGATCCTCCGCAAACTCGGAGTCCGTGAACTATCGGAACTCACGCAAGCTGCGCTGGCAGCGGGAATCGATCTGGCCATGTCGGCGGATCCGCGCACCACAGACGAACCGGATTCGCAGCGGGCCAGCGCAACCACCGACACCGCTCACCCCGTGCCGACGACGACGGAGCAGGAAACGGCGACCACAACCGCCGAGTCCACCGCAGGCGTCCCGCAACCGTGGGATGGCGCTGTGGATCCCACGTGCGCGGTAGGCGCGTTCCAGGACGCCTGGAACCTCGGATTCGACGTACAGCAACCAGTCGACGTGAACGAACCGGTACCACCAGCAGCAGTGGCCTGGCTGGCCGGAGCACACCACCAACGGCTCGACGGCGGCCTCGCTGAAGCAGCACAACTCCTGACCGGATTGGGCGCCGGTGCGGGAATGCTGGTGAACGCCCGACCCGTCGGCGCCGCCATCGGACACCTATTCCTACTCCACAACGACGGCGAACAGATCTGGATCCACGACCAGCAGGCGGCACAGCCGAAGACAGTGCTCGACCCGCATAATCCACCATTCCCGATACAGACCACACATGTCCTGCAACTGACCCGCCGGGAAGCCGACAGCACGCTGGAGTCACGACAGCAACGACTCGGCGAAGACAACCCCTACGCCGACCCGGACATGACACGAGGACGGGCCCTACGACCAGTCGACGCCGGCGCACTCCCCCCCGACGACCACACACGAGAACCGCAGGATCCCACCACACCACTCAGCAATTCCGCGGAAGAAGCCGAAGGCCAGGCCCCGTCGATCCCGCGGGACAGCGAAGCCTCGAATGCGATAACCATCGCCCGGGAGGACTGGGAGCTGGGCCAGCTGGACATCAAGAGTCTCCTGCCAGGGCATTGGCCGAATGCACCCCGCACGCCCTTGGCCGTTCGGTTGATCTCCGCGTTGTTGGACGATGCGTTTCGTCACAGCAGTAGTGCGCGAGTAACCATGTGGGTCAAATTCGCCTCGTTGCACTGCACCGTCACGGCCGAGGGCCGTGCGTTGCCGACGCCGGATCTGCCGGGGCCGCAAGATTCCTGGGTCCCGGAGTTGAACCGGTCGGCCGCGTCATGGAGCTTCGCGTTGCGCCGGACGCCCCCAGGTCGAGAAGTCAGCTTCGTCCTTTGGCAGGACGATTGGATGCCCAGGCCTACGCCGTGGGTTGTCCCCCCCACCGACGCCTCCAGTGCGGACGTGCCGATCGACCTGACGACCGGCGTGCGGATCAACCGGGATCAGCGACAACTGATCGCCGAGGTCCGCCACGCCATCGTCCAGCTCACTGGCGTCGGGCGAAGTCAGACCTTATTCCCGGAATTGGCGTTCGCGGCGTTGGTCGACAACGTGTTCCGGCACACCGATTCCGATGCGTGGGTGACCGCGACAATGTCCGATCGGGGCGTTGTGCGGGTCGAGGTCACTGACGATAGCCATCAGCTGCCGGTGCTCGACCCGGCGCGGACTCCGAGCCGGGGCATCGTCACGGTGGATGACACCGCAAATCAATGGGGTGTCAACCTCCACCGATGGGGCAATTGGGGTGTCGACCTCCATCGGCGGGGCAAGACTGTGTGGTTCGAATACAACCTCAACCAGGCAGCGGCGGATCCTGAATCCGACCGTTCGGCCGACGCCATGGCAGGGGTGCTGGACGATTCCCGTGACTGGCTGGACGAGGCGGTCTTGCACAGCGGTTCGGCTTTTGAAGTCGCTGCATGGTCGCGGCGGACGTGGCAGGTGGAACTCGTCGGCTTCAACGCTCCTGAAGCATCACGGAATGTGGCTGGCGGCGTGAACCACATGCTCACCAAGCATCGACAGATCGTCGTGCGGAATGGGGCCGTCATTACGGTCGGCAAAGTCACCCGCGACAAAGGTATCGACATCAAGGCGGATCGCGACGATCATGGCCGAGTTTTCCTCGAGTCGATCACCGTCGACCCTCGGCTGCTCGGCACACCGGATGTGCCCGCCGGCCGACAACTCTTTGCGGCGGTTGTCGGCGCGATCGGTAGCGCCCTCGTCGATGCTGGTGTCGGCGTGGTGCGGCATCGTGGATTCCAGTACACCACTGGTGTCGCCGTGGTGCAGGAGCGTGGCTTCCAGTATCTCTTCGACCACTACGTCAGATCTCGGCCTGAGGGGGAAGTCGATGACGAGACCGCGTTCGAGGAGTGGGTGCGCGTCCAGCTCGGCGAGTCTGTCATCGAGCCCCGAAGCCTGATGCGCCTCGGACGACGTGGCTTGTCGAAACGTTTCGATGTGCGGCGGGCCGCTCGTGCGGCGGTAGCCGACGTGGAGGTCAACGGATGGGACAACGCCTCGGACGCAGCGCGGACGCTGTATCGGCTGCTGTTCGCGCAGCTGCGCATGGACCCGGAGTCGCTGGATCTCCTCGATGCTGCCATCCCAGAGTTCGACCGACGCGCACGGATCCGGTGGGGCAACGAATACGACAATGTGCCGGATATTGCGGCGGCGTTTGAGGCTGAGCGCGGCATCCCAGTGGTAGTGGCCGATACGTCGGGTATCGACGGGGGAAAATTCCGCACCTTTTGCAAGGGCCTCCAAACCATGTGGGACGTTTTTCCCAAAGTCGAAATCCGCGCGGTGGGTACTCGACGGATGGACCATTCGATGAAGGCCACGCCGGATGAGAACACCACCGACGGCGTGAATGAGATATTCATCAACGAAGCCTATCTTCGCGATAAGTACCCGACGGATTATGTCAATGGATTCAGATACGGCGTTCATAAGGCGTTCGACGAGGCCGGGTACCGCTTCGCATTGGTCATGGTCGCCGAGGCCGGTAGCGCGGTTTTGGATGATGTGTTTCCCGCGTTGCTCACCCAATGGCTCCATGGAAGAGCCAAAGGGCTCTATGGTTATGACACGAATTTCGAGGAGTGGCTGCGACAGCAGTTCACCAACTTCAGCCGCCAGGCTCGGTACCGCGAAGATCATTCGTCCCTCCATCGAGATCTGCACTTGGACGAGAAGGCCGCTCTTGCGGAGTCGGTCGGCGCGGTCGTACTCAATTCGGGCGATCCGATCGATGGGGAGGCACCGAAGCCCACCGATGGGCAGCGAGTGCTCTTTGCGCTGCTGATGAAGCATTTGAACCTCAAATGGTATGGAGCGCACGCCGACCAACGCGACCGCAACCATCCCGAAAATTCATCGTCGACACCGACCACCAGGGCGACCGATGTCACGCGAGACAACGAACACCAGTCCGGAACCTCTCTGCTGACCGCCGAGTCCACCGCAGCCGTCCCGCAACCGTGGGATGGCGCTGTGGATCCCACGTGCGCGGTAGGCGCGTTCCAGGACGCCTGGAACCTCGGATTCGACGTACAGCAACCAGTCGACGTGAACGAACCGGTACCACCAGCAGCAGTGGCCTGGCTGGCCGGAGCACACCACCAACGGCTCGACGGCGGCCTCGCTGAAGCAGCACAACTCCTGACCGGATTGGGCGCCGGTGCGGGAATGCTGGTGAACGCCCGACCCGTCGGCGCCGCCATCGGACACCTATTCCTACTCCACAACGACGGCGAACAGATCTGGATCCACGACCAGCAGGCGGCACAGCCGAAGACAGTGCTCGACCCGCATAATCCACCATTCCCGATACAGACCACACATGTCCTGCAACTGACCCGCCGGGAAGCCGACAGCACGCTGGAGTCACGACAGCAACGACTCGGCGAAGACAACCCATACGCCGACCCGGACATGACACGAGGACGGGCCCTACGACCAGTCGACGCCGGCGCACTCCCCCCCGACGATCACCAACAGGATTCGGAGCCACGTCGCGTCGACGAGGACGTGCCGAGCACGGACCGACCAGCGCATACGAACCGGTCCGACGAACGAAGGCCGGCCGGACCCGGTCCCGCCGCGCCTACGGCGGCACCCACGGCTCGATCCATGCAGAGCCAGGTCCAATACGATGTGGCACAGCCCGTTTATCCCGACAAGTATCGGCCGGACCTCGTCGAGGGGTTCACTGTCCGGAAACTGAAGGTGCAGAACACGCTGTTCTGCGATCCGGATGGAACACCGCACAACTGCGACAACTACGAGTTCTTCCTCATCGGCGCCGACGCGGAGGACTTCCGGGTATTCAGCGACGAATTCGACGACCTCGGTTCGCACGACTCCGATTCGGACGACCCCGATTCGGACGACAATTTCATGACGGCACACGAACTCCTCCACAGCACCTTTGCCGATCCGACCGATGGGCCGATCGCAGCCGGTTTCTGGAGGCGGATGCGCAATGGTGTGGCCGAGGGCCTGCATCCGTTCAGCGGGAGGTTCCCGGATACCGGTGAAACCCGGATGAAGTACGTGATGCAGCTACTGCATTGGCTCACCGTCCGGCATCAGATGGACCTGTCGACCCTGGACATGAGCAGTGTCATATTCCACGGCAGGGTTTTGCGGGCGCAGGGACCGATGCATTCCGTCGCCGAACTGATGGGTCAGTCTGTCCCGGATGTCGAATCGGTCTTCGCCAGTGCCACCCCACATTTCTGGGTGCGCGTCGCCGACGCCGTGTCGGGTCCGAACCGGATATCGATTCCATTTACAATCAACCTATTCGATGGCAGCGCCGCCAGTTTCGCGTTGGAGCTCATCGACCACGGCGACACGACAACTGCACACTTCTTGGGCCCAGACCTGGCGCCCGAATCGGCAGCCGCCGCCGCATACTCGGAGTGGCGCACGTCGCTGATCGACCCCTGGCTGGCCGAATCGAACGTTGCGGTCGAGGGCGAAACCGACCCCGACCCCGCTCCGGCCCCGACTACCGACACGCCACACCGAACGTTCGGTGCCACAGCGCCGCCGCTCGCACGTGTCGAGGACGGCGGTGCGGATACTCCTAACGATTCGGACGTCGATTTCGTGGGCGACAGGGGCGCGGCACCATCGGTGGTCAACCGATTCGGCGGACCCGCATCAGAGGAACCGCGTGCGCTGACCCCATCGAACAGTCGCAAGACGACGCCCTGGTCAGAAACGGTGGGCCCCCAGTCCACGGCAGCGGGACCGGATGAATGGAGTCGAGCCGCGCAAACCAGGACCGAAGACGGCGAGCCGAATCCACAAGATCACGAACGAAACTCGGCATCGGCCACACCATGGACCGCGCGCGCTGCCGACGAACCGTCGCAGCCAGGCGGCTCCACCGACGGTCGGAGTCCCCTCGACCAGGGCCGGAGGGACACTGCGGCCGATCAGTTTGCCGCATTGCCGGTACCGGCAGCGGCAGCCATTGCGCCATCTGGTCCGAAAACAGCCTCCGAAAGCTCCGAGTACGGCTACCTATTGCCGCAGACCGGCGAGGCAGCCGGACCGAAGCAACTGCACAGCGGACCGGGTGCGCCGAGCCATACAGCGGCCTCCATTGATACGACCGAGCCAGCCTCCCCGGTCGATGTGCCACCCCCGTCATCACCGCGCCCCGCGTCCAGAAGACCGGCCGGGGGAACGACGCGGGACGGCGGATTGCCGCCTAGCGCCCAGACCTTTCACGACAGCGTGAACCCCTTCGCGGTCACCCGATACCGCGGTGCGGGTGCCAACCGGCCACAGCACCTGTTCCGACAAGAACACGCCCTCCACCACGATCCCGACGAACCTCGGTTCTGGGATCCTCTCCGTCCGAACCGCAATGAAAACGGTTCGAGCGCAAACAATTCCGCGGACCCCGCGGACGGACATCGCAACAAGCCAGGTGTCGAGTCGGACGGATCGAGCCCAGCCTCCAGCGCCGCCGCTCGCACCGGCGCGGAATTGCCTGCGGCCATCCGCCGACGGCTGACAGCCGCCGAAACCCACGCGGCGGAGTTGGCGGCCGAAGCGCTGCGACCGGGCCGAGCGCTCGGTATCGACACCACCAACCTGCATCAGGGCGACGCCGCCGAAATCGAGCAGAAGGTCCTGGACCTGGAGGCTCGGCAGCGGCAACGCCTGGCTGCGGCGCTGCGCCGGCTCGTCGCCGACGATGTGTTGGCCCGTGTGCTCGCCGACGACGATGCGGTCCAGGAACTCGGGAAGCATTTCCGATCGCTGAAACCGCATGTCGAAGCCGCCTTCGAGCATCTGGCGGAGATACGCGTCGCCTTGGCGATCCTGGCCGCCCGCGACCTGCTCGCCGCGGCAGGGGCAGTCCCCGTCCGCGATGACGAGGGGCACCCGATCGAAGGTATCGGTGAGGTGCCGGGTGAACGCATCGTGGTCGCATCGCCGCTGCAGGGCCAAGAGCTTCTCCTGGACATGCTCGCCCCCGGCCTGCGAGAGCGGGCCGCGCAAGAAGGGCTGTCCATCGAATATCGGCGGGTGCTGATCGACAAGGACGGGCGTCTGCACGACTTCCCGATACCCGGCGATTACGACGGACCAGACCTGGGTATCGGCTTCTACACCATTCCCGAGGAAATCGCGTGGCTGAACGACCTCACTGATGAGCGTTCCTTCGCGGAAAAGATTGCCGAAGCCGAGGCCTCCGGCAAACCTTCCCGGCGGCGTCTCGACTCCGGTTCGAGTCGCCCGACAGCGCCGGAACAGCTGTATCGGCTCACCTACCCCAATGGTTACCAGGCGGTCGAATGGACCATGCGGACCGAACGGCAGGCCGACTGCCAGGAACTGGGGCTGGGGACAGCCAGGGACCTCGGGGTGCCCGCCCCGGATGTGCTGCGCCGGACCGAACGCGTCCTGCTCGTGGAGTACGTGCCCGGACGCGACGCGGATTTCCTCCCCATACAAATGCTCGAGGACGCCTGGGCCAGCTATCTGCTCACTCCCGACGCCAAACGCCTGGGTTTGGCCAACGGTCTTATCCGGCCGTCGAATTGGCATACCGGCGACAAGTGGCGGCTGGATCGCGCCGGACGTCTCGTGCCCGTCAGTTATCTCAACAGCTACACCGACGACGCGGAGCTGATCGGATTCGTCGAACGTGTCATGACCGAGGAGAACGGCACCACGGAATGGCTCCCGCACGACACACCGCCCGCGGAAATGGCAGCGCACGAGCAGCGGCTCATCGACTCCCTGTCGAGATACGCACGGCGGGGCCGAACGAGTTGGTATGTGGATGTGCTGGAAGGCTTTTCCGGGTTCATCGAAAGTTCGGTCGAAGCCACTGGCCCGACCGATCCGGAACCCATCGATCTGGTGACGATGCTGGAGCGGCGTCGGCTCGAGCTGGCACAGCAGCTGACAGCGGAATTCGGCTTCCCGCCAGCCCTCGGCACTTGGACCGCGCAGGATTGGCGCAGCGCTGCGGCCGAGGCGAAACAACAGTTCGCCGACCAGCCGGATGCGGATGTCCACGACCACCTCGAGACTCTCGACCGGCTGAACCGTCTCCACCTGGACGCGCATCTGAAAGAGGTCAACGCCGACGAACTCGACGACACCTGGCCGGGATTGACCGAAACCTACCTCGAAGGCCTTGCGGTCCGGCTGACCGATCTCGAGGAGGGGACGCGGAACCCGGCCCCGAACGGCGAATCCAACGAAGCATGGCAGGCGCGTTTCGATCGCGAAATCCAGGAAACGGCAGCCGAATCGGGCCCGTCCCTGGAGTCGTTGCGCGAGCAGGCCCGCGCCCGGCGCGATCAGCTGGCTGAGCAGCACAACATCAAGCCGGCCGTATTGACGTCCGGATCGGAGGCGCTGCGACGAATGCACATCAGGCTGTCCGAGGCGGAGACGATGCTGACGGCACCGCCCGCAATCGCGCAGGTGTACCTCAAAACGTTCCAGGACATCCGGCATCTGCTCGCCGCGGCCGAGCGAGTCAACGAACTCGACGCCGAAATCCAGCTCCGCGCCGAACTCGAGACGGCGGTGCAGCACGGCGCAACGCGACAGGCGGCGGTCCGGACAAAGGTCGACGAGCTGGCCGATCGGCACGGCGTCGACCCCGATGATCTGGCCGCTGTGCGGCGCGAACTGGACCAAATGGCAAGCCAATTCGCGCAGCACCTGGGCGTAGCCCAAGCGGTCGTGGGGCCATGGGTGCTGGCCTTCCTGGAGTTCCAGGGAGTGTCGGATGAAGATGCTCTGCACCAGATGGCTGTGCGGTACGGCGATCTCGTCACCCTCATCGCATGTGCCAGTGAGCTCACTCTGCTGAACGACCGCCTCGCGGAGGTCGGACCGCTCAACCGGCAGTATCGTGCGAACAGCGCGCGGCGCGAAGAAATCCACGCCGATATCGGCGGCGCGGCCGATATCGGCTTCACCGGATTGGTCCATCCCCAGGCTCCGCAATCGGCGGATGAGCCGAAAGTCTTGGAACTCCATGAAATTCGTGCGGAGATCGGACGTCTTGGCGGGCGACTGCACGCGATCGCCGACCAACTGCGCACCCCGTCGCCGCAACCCCGGCAGATCCTGCCGAAGCAACTTCCGGCCAGCGGCACTGCGCGCGCACGGATGGCGACCGTTGCGGCAGAACAGGTGTCGCACATTCTGGAACTTCTGCAGCTGGACGATCCTTTCGACTTCGACCCCGGTGTCGCGGGAGCGGAGGCCTTCCACTTCCTGAACCGCGACCAACGCTGGGACCTGGTCGGCCGCATGCGTGGACTCGTCGACCCCGCACTCGTGCCCGGGCGCTGGCGCGACCGCGACACGCGGACCGTGATATCGGAGGAAAAACAGACCATCGCGGCCAATCGCGCGATGACCGCCAGCATGGGCCAGGACATCGCGCCGGAGCTGGACCTCGCGGACGCCTGTCTGGACGCCGCCGTGCTGGGCATCGCGATGGCCGAGGAACTCGCGGCCGGTCTGCCAGGGGAACCTCCTGTCCACGCATTGCGGTACTCCTCGGACGAATTCGGACAGCTGGTCTTGGCCATCGGTGACATCGACGCCGCCGACGAGGTGCACGTCCTGGTCGGTGGGGCCGGTGTGAATGTGGACTCGGTGACTTCGGGTGTGGTCCGACTCGCCGAGGACATCGCGCGGACCACGCCAGGCCGCAAGGTGGCCGCGGTACTTACGATCGGGCACGCCGACGCCGACGCGGCCGTGATGCGGCTGCTCGCCGAGATTCTCGGGCTGATCCGAAGCCGCGGCTACTACGCCACCCAACCCGGCGGTCGACCGGAATTGACCAGGATCCGTCTCGATGCAACCGACGATCCGGGTGCCCAGATGGTCGCACTGCTCACGTCAACAGACCCCGAACTCGAGTCCTACCTGGTGTCGGCGTCGCCCGCGCCGGTCCAGCAGAACCCCGACGGATCCACTGGCTTCCAACTCCCGGACGACCAACCCCTGTCGTGGTACGACCCCCAGTTGGCAATTCTGTTGGAAGGCAGCAGGGATTGCGCGCTGTGGATCCTGTCCCAACTCCTACTCGACGGCGTACCGGTGGGAATGCTAGACGGACCGCTGCTGCCGGCCGGCATGCTGCCTCAACAGCTGGCTCGGCTCATCGGCGCCGTTTGGCACGAAAACGGACTCGCACCCGACGAGGAGCGCACCGCCCGCGATAAGGCCGCCGATATCGTGGCCGGATTGGGTCCCGGGGCGCAGGCCGTGTTGGTGGTCGAGCGTCCGGATGAGCTGGGTGCGCACGCGACCCTGATGCGTAGCGACGCGAGGACGGGCCAGATCGTCGAGGGCGAACTCGTCAATTACGACCCGAACCGGAAATGGCTGGAGCGCCGAGCCCGGACCGAGGAGTGGAAGGAATACGTCCGCGGCACAACAGGACCCGATGGAGAACGGGTGTACCTCATCATCCTCGGGCCCGACCGTAGGCCGGTCACACCGCTGGCTCCGGACGCTCCCCTTCCGGGTGCCCCTGGACACGACTATCCCGAGAAGCGCGTCGGCTCCCCACCATCGGAAGCAAACGAGCCCACAAGCCCCGAACCTGACCAACCGGAGGCGGGGGCCGACCCGACAGCGCGCGGTGATACCCGCCCCGAAGAGGATGTCGCACGCGGAACCGACGGCTCGGCAACCGCCGTCCAGCCCGCGGCGGACCCCACACCGGACGAGTCGATCGATGCCGAATCGAGCGATCCCTTCGCAGTGGAACCAGCTTCGGAGGCCGACTACCAATTGGCGACGCAAGCCCTGCGAAAGGCGGCGCCCAATGCGACGGCCGAGTGGATGACGCGACGCGACGGCGCCAACCGCAGCGGAGTAGCCTCCCAAATTCTGCGATGGTGGCATCGTTTGAGCGATGCCGAGCGGGCGGCACTGATCATGGTGCATCCGCGTGCGGTGGGTGCTCGGGACTACTTTCCGGCGAACGTCACGAACGCAGCGAACGAGCGGGCCCTGAAACTGCTTGTGCAAAACCTGCGTTCGCGACCGGACGAGGATCTAACCGACGCCCAGCGTCTGCAGTTGCGGTACGCCACCCGCCTGTGGGAAGGACTGACGCAGGCCAGAGCCCGAGACTTGGCGAGCCCGTTCGCGGTGCAACTGCTGCAGTTCGACCCGACGACGCTGGTGAGTCGAGTCGGGCTGCGGTTGATCGCGCCGAGCACGGGCAGTGATGATCTCTGGCATATCCGGGTGGGCCCGCACGACACGTCGTGGCCCGACCAGCTTTTCGAACCGGGTCCAGCCGAGGACGCCATGACGGTACATCCCGGGCGGCGGACCGGCAGCGTGCCGTTCGAGGTAACGGTGGGCACACCCGGTGTGCCCGGGTCTCGGCTCACCGACGCCGAAGTCGCACACGCCGCGGCGGTGGCGGCCGATGCGGTGGCCGAGTGGTTGCGACTTCGGGATTGGCACAGCGACGAACAGATCGAGACCGTACGGTCCGGTGTTGCGGAATTGGCCGAACATGCGCGCCGCAGCAGTGCGGGTGAGGTTCGGATCGTGCTTCGGACCCGCGGCGGCCACTTGGGCGAACGCGAGCTCATTGTCGAGGTGATCGACGACAATCCCGAATCGCCTGCGCTGGAAGAGTTCACGGCCGTCCGAAAGGCGGACGACGCCGGTGTCGTACAACTCGAAGGCGGCAAGGCGATATGGCTCGAATTCGGTGAATCCATGCTGCACCGACTGCTGCCACCTGGGGTCGTGGGCGATGAACTCCTCGGACGGCGGCAAGTCGAGCAGTTGGAAGACGCGGGGTTCATATGCGGACGAAACGCGCTGCACCGACTCGGGGTCTCGGCCACCGCCGCGCCTGGGTTCAATGAAAACGTCCGCCCCGACTACCCGCAACCGCTGCCGTGGCCCGACGAAGTGGTCGGCGCCATCACGATTCCCGCGCCGTTCTGCCCACCCAACTTCGCCGCCGCGGTTGTCGCACATGCCCGGGATTTCCGCGCGATCGGCATCGGCGTCGGCGAGCACGAACCTTATCCCGCAACGGGGCGCGGCGATGCGGAGACGAGCCCTTTCCTCAATGCCGAGGAATGGGCTTGGCTGGAGCGCATCGGTGGACCGGAAATGGTTCACGACGGTGTGTACCTGGAACGGCTGATGCGGGCCATCAAGGATGCGGTCAGAGACGTCACGGAGGCGTTGCTCCCAGAATCCCCCTCAGAGCGTGACATCCACGTCACGATCGACTTCGCCACCCGCACTTTCCGAGCCCACCTCCGAGGCGATGGCCTGAGCTTCTTCGGTTCACCGGTCACGGAGATCACCGGCAGATGGCGCGTACGTGACGGCATCGCCCTCGCGGTTGCCGCGGTGCCGCAAGACCGCGACACCGACCGCCCCGCCCACGCCTCGGCCGAAACCCACGAGCCCGAAACCGATTCGGCAGCAAGCAGTTCCGACACAGCCGCAAGTGCACAACACACTCAGGAAACCGAACCGATCAACGTCGTCACTGACGGCGACGCCCGCCAGGAGATCGCCGACGCGGCGGCTGCGGACCTATCTGCTCCGACGCCATCCGGAAGCACTGTTGCGTCGCCGGACGAGTTGCGGTTCACGCAGGAGCACCAGGCCGCACTGACCGCTGCGCTGGCCGAACGCGATCTGGCCGTCGCAGATGTCATCGCTCGGGTGCGCGAGTTGGAGAACGCACTCGCGCCGCTGTTCAACGATTCGACACGGGTGGACATTGCGGCACTGATCGACATCCGCGCGGAACTGAACGCCTTCTTGGATCAGCGGATGACGACCTACCCCGAAACGGCACGGCAGCAGGATCTGATGATCGCGACGCTGCGGGAAATATGCGCTCGCCCGCAGCTCACCGACCGCGATATCGAGGTGCTGGCCGAGATCGTCCCGGTCAAGCGGAGCGGATTGCCCGGCTGGTATCCCGGGGGGAAAAGTCGGTATGCCCAAACACTGCATGCGGCGGCTCGCGCTCGACTCGCGGAACTGCTTGCCGATCAGGCTTCGTCCTACCGCATAGATCAAGCCGTCGCAGAGCTGAGATCCGGTCTCCGGGCGCAGGTCGATAATGTGCAACGGACGTGGTGGAGCGGCGGCTCGAATTGGACCGTACAGCGCTTACTCGACAGCATCGGTGCCATGCGTGCCGCGGTCCCGACAGCGCGACAGCGGATCGCCGACCGATGGAACGCCATCCCGCAGAATATTCTGACGCCACTGCTGTCGGACCTCACGCGTGGCCTGCGCAGCCGTGAGGAAGTGCTCGATGCACTGATCTCCGTCCTCGGCACGCCACTGTCGATTCACACCTTCGTCGCCGACGCATTGCGGTCGGCGGAAAAGTCCGTCCTGGACCGATACGCCGAAACGTCGGTGCGTGGGTTCGTGTTCCGGGATCACGATGCACGGCTGATCGCCGAGTTCGACGACGCTGTCGCACGGATGCGCACACTTGCCCGCCTTGCGGAGCGCCCTCGCGATCTGCGGGCCCGACTGGAGAGTGAAGCCGCCGGGCGCCGCTCCGATTTCGCGGTATTCGTGGATCCGGCCGACACCCTGTACTTGCATTTCACCCCGAATATCCGCGCCATCGCCGCGGACGGTGTGCTCCGGTCGGGGGCCCACAACGAGGTCATCGCCACCACCGGCGATCATTCCGTAGGAACGCATTTCATCAAGCCCGGCGACTGGCAGGGTGAGGATACCTTCGAAACCTATATCGCCTACGCTGGCAAGCGTCGCTCCGACAATGGAACCGACCTGCCCGATCCGCTCGGTGCGATCATCGTCATGCCGCTGGGAGCGATCGCCGCCGCGACACCACTGCGCAACGAGGTCAAAACGACCGACGCGCGCGATAGTCATTTGGCCAACGACGCGACCTTCCGGCCGTTGGACCGGAATTCCCGGTACACCTACTCGCTCGACGACGCCTATATCGTCCCGTGCTACAGCTCCCGCCAGGTGCCGTGGGAGGAACAGGTGGTCATCGATCCAGAGACGGGAGAGGAAAGCTTCGTACCGGTTGCCGATCCGATCCGCGATGCATTCCGTCGAGCCGGATTCGACGAGGCGTGGATAGCACGACACATCATCGATCTACCGGACCCTATCCCCATCGAGCCCGGAGCTGGCGCTCTGCTGCCGGAGTACGAGCGTGCCAAAGAGCTGATCAAGCTGGCCCAGGACGAGATCCGTCGCCGGGTGGCCGAGGACGGGAGATACCCGAATCGGTTCGTCGTGCCGTTGGCTACCGCGCATCGGCAGCAGTTCGAGAGCCTCGATATGGAGGGCACCACGCGGCGCGGCTACCACTCGACATCCGACCTGGCCATCGAGCAACTCATCGTCACCGAGAAGAACCCGGCCCGCGAATCGGATAACGAACCATCGGCCCATTCGACCGAGCCCGATGCCACCCGCCCCGACAGTGCCGATCCGATGCTCGAGCTGATCCGCGATGTGAATCCCCTACGCGGCGAGAACAACTGCGCGGAGTGCGCGATCGTCACCGACCTGAGGATCGACGGTCGAAAGCATATGGTTGCGGCGCCATCGGAAACGGGCCGAACTGGTAACCACGACGCGGACGGCCACTATCACCTGCCCTTTGTAGAGGCCCACTACCGAACCACATTCCGGCCCGTCGGCAGTTTGACCGACGTGGAAGCGGAATTGATCGACGGCGACCATAAGGCTCGTGGCATCGTCATCTACTACGACTATTCCGAGCTGGACGAAAACAATCGCCCGAAGGGCCATGCGGCGAACGTGGTCAACGACCACGGCACCATCCGCTACCTCGACGGACAGTACGGCAATGACGTCACAAGCGATATGCGCGCGGTCGGCGATCGACTGAGCTCTCCTGAGCGCCGATCACGAATCGAAGCCTATTTCATAAGAACCGACGGCCAATACACTGGATTCCGGAGGGGCGCTCCATGGGTCAGAAAGCCCGACCCGAATCGGCCGATCGTCGGAACGGCTCGGTCCGCACCGGGTGATCCCAGCGGAGATGCGGGACCGTCGATATCAGCCGAGCACCTGCGGCAACTGATCGACGGGCATATCGCACAAGGCCATCCAGAGCAAGCGGTCGATCTGCTTCGGAAAGAGTTCAAGAAGAACGTATTCGTCTGGATCCAAGCGAACATGGGTAATGCCCGGGTCGCTCAGGAAATCTTCGACGCGGCGTGTTCGGGGGCGATCAAACGGCTCGACCAAATCGGCAAGCAGACCACCATCGAGCAATGGGTCGTTGTCAACGCCAGAAACCTTATGGCCCAGCATCGTGAAACCGCCGAAACCTGGCGCAGAATCCTGGACTTCGTGATTCGTGGTGCCCGGTTGACCGCACCCGATCCGCTGCTCACGGCGCTGGCCGAGACAACCCCAGCACAAGTGGACCGACACCTGCGCGCGCTCACCCAACGCCGCCAACAACTGCTCAACCGGTTCAAGCCGAGACGCACCTCCGCCGCTGCGCCGACGACTGCACCCAGCGATCCCACAATCGAAATCCCCGTACTGTGGGACGCCGCACGCGAACTGATTCTCGCGATCGCCGACGAACACGGCGTGGCCGCACAAATCCCCGAAGTACCCCTATCCGAGCGCGCACAAGCCCGTCGCGCATCCGCCAAGCCCCGCCGCACGGTCGACGAGTCCCCCAGCGCGCGAACGGAAGAGACGCCGACCACGC
The DNA here is from genome assembly GCF_050955995.1 of Nocardia sp. CA-119907. Taxonomy (NCBI): domain Bacteria; kingdom Bacillati; phylum Actinomycetota; class Actinomycetes; order Mycobacteriales; family Nocardiaceae; genus Nocardia; species Nocardia sp. CA-119907. The sequence continues at coordinate 2,796,920 of NZ_CP192091.1, read as the reverse complement.
AGAATGGGCGCGATGCCGCGGCCACACCACAGCCGAGCGAATCAAATGGTGAACCGACCGAGACCGTGGCATCGAATTCCCGAGAAGCACAGCAGGCAATCGCGGAGGAAATCCAGGCCGATGACGCCAACGACCAACCGGTCGCATCCCATTCTTCGGTGGCGGAAGCGCCGGCACCGCATCAGCCGACCACGGCACCTCCTGGACGGAGCGAGCTGTCGGCCCGCGAGGTCGAGGTACTCCAGTTGGTGCTGGCGGGGTTGACGATCGATCAGATCGCGGCGCGATGCAAACTCGCGGCGAGCACCGTAAAGATGCACCTGAACAATGCCGCCGGCAAGCTCGGCACCCACGGCCAGATCGAAACGGTGATGGCGGCCGTGTACTGGGGCGTTCTCGAGATCGGTGTCCCGGGGTCGGCGCAACAGCAGGGGATCGGTAGCACGTTGTCTGCCAATGTGATCGAGATGCTGAACCTGGTTGCGGACGGGTTGTCCTACGCCGTGATCGCGCGTAGGCAGGGCGCGACGGAAAGCGCGATCAAGGGTCGTATGCGTCGCACTGCTCTCGAGCTCGGGGCCGAGGGCCGAACAGCGACGGTGATGGCTGCTCTCCGCTTGGGGATCATCGCCCCGCGCGATCCTGTGGCGGCCGCGCAGCGACACGCGTCCGAGGTGGCAGCCGAATCCCAAAGCACGCCAGCCGTAGTAGTCGCGTCCGAGGTGGGCCCGCGAGTCGAGCTGTCCGCCGCCGAATTGGTTGCGGCACTGGCTCGCAGCACCATCGTCAAGCACTTGTCACCGATCGTCCGGGAAGCATTGGACAATGACACGGACGCACTGGAGGAGTGCATCGAACGACTCGAACCTGCGCAACGGCAGGTGCTCAACCTCCGCTTCGGACTCGAGCTGTCGACCAACCAGACAGCGAATGTGTTGAGGCGCAGCGCAGGTGCCATCAGATCGGCGCAACATGCTACTTTCATCCGCCTCGCACAACTGCTGGAAGAGCAGGCAGGTAACCAACCGTTGCAGGTGGTTCAGGAGGCGCGGGACGAGGATCACGACGCCTTCACACGCTGCCTCGACCTGCTCACCGAAAAGCAGCGGGCCGCCATCGAGCAACGGCTGATCCTGCAACGGTCCAACCGCGAGCTGGCGCGGGCGCTCGGGCCGAACCACCGAAACACCTACTACCGGGCCATTCAACGGCTTTCGGCACTACTGCTCGGCAATGCCCAAGCGCGTCCCGAGGCGGATGCGGATCGAGGACTGGTCCAACAGACCCCACCGGAGATCCTGGCAACCGCCATCACGGAAGTCACCAACACCAACTACCAACGGTGCCTGACACTGCGATTCGTGCACGGCCTGACCCGCGACGCGGCCGCGAGACAGACCGGCACCGGCATCAGAGCTTTCGAGATGCGCGAACTCCGCGCCATCCGCGCCGTCGCCGAGCGACTGCGCGCGATCTCCGACCACCACGACGACAGCACCACTGCGCCGGGACCGGACCCTGGATCTCCTGTCGATGAGCAACCACCCGAAACACCGGTCGGTACGGTGGAGTTGCCCACGCCTGCCGACTACGAGCTGATAGGGCAAGCGCTGGACAAGCTTGTCCCGGGCGCCACGATCGCGTGGCTGAAGCTTCGGGACGACAACGTTCTCGCCTATACCGACCACGAGTCGTGGTGGGAGATCGATCTCGGTCCGGAAGAGCGGGCGACGCTGATCAAGGTCTATCCCGACGTGGTGCTCGGGATGGATATGTCCCATGATTCCGAGACGCTGAATGCCGCCAACCAACGGCGAGCGGAACTCCTTGTGCACTCGCTGAATTCGCGACCACAAGCTGATCTCTCTGCGACCGAACAGCAGCAACTCCGTTACACCACAAGGCTGTTGGAGGGTCTGGCGGCCGCAGAGCAGCGCGCCGCTGCCATGACCGATCCCCATCGGGTCCAGCTGGTGGAGTTCGACCCGGACACCTTGGTGAGCCGGGTCGGTCTCGAACAGCGCGGACCCGAAGGAACTTCCCCGTTCTGGCACCTGCGCGTCGGCCCGGATGACACGTCGTGGCCGGATCTGCTGTTCGAACCCGGCCCGGGTGACGAAGCCATGGCGGTCCTCCCGGGGCGACGGGAGGGGATCCCGGAATTCGAGCGGTCGATTGGCCCACGCGGTGTCGCCGGTGCTCGGCTCAGTGACGCCGAGCGTCTGATGGCCAGCCTCGAGGCCGGTTCCGCCGTGGTCGAATGGCTGCAACCGACAACCAAAAAAGGGTGGCTCAGCCCCGAGCAGATCGCCGACGTGGAGTCGGTCGCCGTCGAACTGGTCCGGCGTGCGCTCGACAACAGCACCGGCGAGGTCATCCTCGCGGCACGAACGGTCGGGACGACCTACGGTCGCCGAACGCTGCTGCTCGAAGTCATCGACAACAATCCCGAAACGACTGCGGTGCATGATATTCCGAGTGCACGCACGTCCCACCGCTCCGGTGTCGTGCATCTGGCACAGTCCAAGGGAACCTGGCTCGAATTCCAGGAATCAATCGTCCAGGGTCTGCTCCCCCCGGGTGCCACCGGAGCCGAAATCCTTGGGCTGCACCGTATCCGGACTACCGGCAAGGACGATCCGGAGCTGACGTGCGCAGGCGATGCACTGAGGCAGGCCGGCTTCGCCGAACCCACACGCAGACAGCAAGCCGAAGACGGTTTGAGCCACTTCTCACCCGCGCCGGGCGGGGCGTTGGTGTGCAGCACGACGCAGAATGAACCGGGATTGCCAGCACTTTCCGACCCGGTAATGATCTATGCGGCGGCGGTGGTCGGGCTCGAAAGTGACTACGAAACAATCGCCATCAGCACCTCCGCGCACACCCAGTACGCCCTGCCTCTCGACAACGAGCTGGAATACATCGCCGACCATTACGGCGTGGCACTCAATCTCGCGGAATGGGACTGGGTGCGCGACCACAGCGACGATGAACCCGCCGATAGCGAGCCGGGCATGGTCAATCTGTCGCACCAGGGCGTGAACTTGGTGTCACTGCTGGAGACGGCCAAGCTCAGTGTCAGCAGTACCGTTCGTCGGTACTTCGGCTTCGCACAAATGCCCTTCCGCGGCATCGACGTCCGGATAGACCTGGACACCGGCGACTTCGTCGCACACTTGTCGACCGGCCTGGTGAGCCAGTTCGGACTTCCTGCGACGATGCACGGTCGAGTCGCTGTCCGCGACGGAGTCGTGGTCGCCGTGGCCTGGACCCCACGATCCGACGACGCGACACCCGCAGCAGCGACCACACAGTCCACGACCGATCCAGCACCGGCCGAACCGCCAACTGAGGCAGCGCAACCCGCCGTCGATCCGACATCCCGGCCCACCGATGCCGCTCGGCCCTCGCCGAGTCGCGAACACCACGCCCCGCAAGGCGGGCACGCACACCCCCTGCCCGACTTCCATGTCGTCCCCGACCCCAACGCCGACATCCTCGGCGACCTCGGTAGCCCATTCAACCCCGGCCGCAAACCACTGCGCGGAAACAGATGGGTAGAAGAGCTAGCGAAAGTCCGTATGGACGGCGGCGGCTCCACTCCGAACAGCGGTGATGCCGAAACCACCCCGCCCACCCGGGAACCGGACGCGACCGGCGAACCGCCCGACACGGCGCAACAACCCGGATCCGAAAATTCGATTTCACCGTGGAAATTGGTCTCCGACAACAAACTTTTCAAACGAATGTTGATCGGCGAGAATTTCAAGCCGGGCGATTGGCTGAACCAAGTTGGCACCAACACCGCGGCGGGGGCGGTGACCTACGTTTTGATGAATGATGGCCAACCGCCGATGCTCGTCGCCTTCGCGGGTGCCGCAATGTGGCTCCCGAGCCTGTTCGAACCTTTCGCCGGCGTTAAGGCCGACCTCGGAAAACCGGAAAGTATCGTGCGCACGACCACCGCGATAAGCTTGGCAACCTCCGTTGCGGCTACCGGCCTGGTACTGTTCCACGCACCGGGCCTCGGAGTTGCGCTGCCCGCGTCGATTCTGGCCGGACAAATTTCCACTATTTGGTATGGTCGCCTCCTCAAAACGTATTATCCGATTATTCTGTCCAAGGCCGAGCGGGACGTCGGAAATGGATTGGTAGGTAGCACGGGGTCGGCAGCTCAGGTAACCGGCCAAGCGCTGGGGGGCGCCTTGGCGAACGTCTGGTCACCGGCGGCATTCGCCGTGAACGCCGTCTCCAACGTGGGAATTCTCGCGAACCTGTGGAATTTTCCCTTTCCGCATCGGGATCGGCCCGCATCACGCCACCTGCTCCGCGAAATCGGTGAAGGCGCGCGAGAGGTGTGGAAGCATAAATTTCTCACCCGTCACACCGCGATCGCCACGATGAACAATGCCGCTTTCGCCATGATGGGGTTGCGCACTTCCAGCTTGGTCCACGATGCCCACCTGCCGTGGTGGACGGCGGGCATGGTCGGTGCCGCACCTGCTGTGGGCGGGACGCTCAGCGTTTTCCTGGCACAGCGGCTCGGCAAGATCCAGGCGACAACGTTCTATCCGGCAGCACTGACCACCATGGCCACGGCCTTCGCAATCCAGGAGCAGAGCCACAACCTCGCCACCATTGCCATCACGTCCATCGTGGACGCTTTGGTGATGTCGTCCGCGGGAATCCGGGTCTCGACCTACTCGCAGAACATCATTCCCGAAGAACTCCAAGGCCGAGCTCAGGCGGTACGAAGCCTCTTCCTGGGAACCGGGCCCGGCGTCGGCTTCCTGATCGGCGGCGCCGTCGCGGCCTCGCACGGTTACGACGCCACCGCCACACTGGCAGCAACGATCACCGCGGTCACGGCCGCCGGCTATGGCGTTCTCCTCTTTGTCAGACATGGCCGCGTCTTCCTCCGAATCGTCGCGCGAGGCCCCCGAGGCTGGTTCGGACGCCCCGGGCGCGCGACGGAGTTGGAGCCCGCACCCGCTCCCGAGGTCGTCGAAAACTGCGCGATCCACGTCGCCCGCGTCCACAGAGCACTCGGCAACGACACCGGACCCGAACCCGACGACACCGACCAGCGATGGAACGCCAAAAACAACTGGCGCATCGTCGAACGAACCCTCCGCAACCACCTCCTCCCGATAGACACCGGAGGCACCGACCCCGTCCGCGAGGCCGCCGCAATCATCGGCAACCCTAAGAACAACATCGACGAAGCCGCCGTCGTCGTCGACGGCCACATCCACTACATCGCCAAAGTCGTCGGCAAAGTCCGGGACAAAACCACAGAAGAAATACTCGTCTTCGACACTGAACTCGCCCCCGACAACCCCACCCCCACCGATGACCCCCACGACCGCGCCCTCCGCGTGCGAAATATCAAGGGAGACGAGGAGGGCAACCACGAATGGACCCCTTCCTACGACAAGTTCGCCAACGCCTTCGCCGCCTTCTGGACCAGCAAAGATGGCCCGCAAACCCCGTACAGCGACCCCGCCAACCCCTCTGCACCATGCTGGACCAGCAAAGACGGCGTCCTCGAACCGGCCCGCCGACCGATACGTCACCTCCTACACCCCAGACACCCTCAAAAACTCCTCGGCCGCCCCACCGAAGACACACCGGCACCGGACGGCGACAGCACCAACTCGGGTATTCCGAACAGCGAAGACCCGCACCAGTGGCCCGAGGACGGACATCACCCCGAACGGGAAGCCGCAGCGAACCCTGCCGGGCCCACCGCATCCTCCGCCGACAACGACCCTTCGACCCCGAATCCCCCTGCCTCCATGGAACTTCCGCCAAGCTTCCGTCGCGCACTGCAGACGCCGAACTCCGGACTGTCGACCCAAAGCCCTGTAGGCGGCGGGCTCTCCGCAGCGACCAACCCAGTAGCGCCGACACGTCCCGGCACAGCCGAGATTGCACACACGGCCCAGGAAAGCGAACCGAGCGAGAGGCCGCCACCGCGAGCTACCGCTGGCAAGCCCAAGACCGCATCGCCACAGGCCGAGGCTGAGCACACCAACCCCACCACTGAGCGCACGGCGCTCACTACCGGAAGCACACCCGGATTCCCGGGCACACCGCAAGGCAGCGCATCGCCGCCCGGCGTCGAGGCCTTCCAGCACAACGAGAACCCTTCGAACACAGGCACTCCCGGATCCTCCGACACCGTGCACAGCCGGGAATCCGGCGACGGCACCACCCCGTGGGCTGCGTTGAAACGCCTCGTCGGCAACGGTTTCCGGCAAACAAGTGCGGCCCCGCCAGCGGGCACGCCAATTGACGCGGATGTCGATGCGATCGAGCGGGAGATTCTGGATCGCCCAGAGCTTTTGGCATCGGACGATCCGGAACCTACAGATGCCGAGAAGCTCCTGGCCCACCAGGCGATTGCCGAACTGAAGAACCATCTCGGCCCGGACGCAACGTTGTCGTCAGTGACGACACCGCCCGATCCCGATCGGGTGATCGAGGAGTCGCGGGCACGCGCGACCAAGGTAGCGCAGTGGTGGCATGCCTTGACCGATAAGAAGCAAGCAGCGGTCATTGCCGTGCATCCACATCAGATCGGCAATGCCGACGGGGTCCTGTACGCGGCTCGAGATGTGGCGAACCGTCGATCGATCACCCGAGATATCACCCGCTTCCTCGAGCGCAGGCCCACCGGCCGACGGTTCCTGCGCCGCACGCTGTCCCCAGAGGAACACCAGCATCTGCTCAATCTCGTCACGACGCTCAAACAGCTGGCGGCCATCGCCGACGACGTGCGCGATATCGGTTCTCCTCCAGTGCAGCTGATCGCCTATGACGCAACCGCTTACGACGGCAATGGCCGCATCACGGTCTCGATCGACGATGCCGACCGGGCGTCGATCGTTACCCGCCATCTCGGTGGACTCGGCACCACAGTGCGGACACTCGGGAAGCGAGCGAAATCCGCCCTCGCACAACACAAGAACTCACTGCGGCACGCGCCAGACGCCACACAGGCCGCCATCATCGATATCGGCTACCACCACCCGACCGCCGTCGACGAGGTGCGGGCATCGATACTCGCCGAGCAGGGTGGAGATGTCGTGGCGGCGGGGATCGTCGCCTACAGCGCAACCCGCACAGCCGCAGCCGCTCTCCCCGGAGGCGCCGCGGCACCACATTTGCGTAATGTTGTCGCGCACAGTTACGGCTCGACCACACTATGCTTTGCCGGCCGGGACGGTCGCCTCGCCGACTACATCGACCAGGTAGTCCTCGTCGCCTGTCCGGGAGCCGGCCCGATGGACAGCGCCGATGATTTCGGCATCGGCGACAATGTGTTCGCACTCGCCGACGACCGCGATCCGGTGACGAAGGCCGGCGGCGAAACCGCAGATCCTGACGACCGATACTTCGGCTTCAGCCACGGCCGGAATCCGGTGGGCCCATGGGGCGCAATCAGGCTCGCCGCCGTAGCTCCATTGGAAGTCCGCCTTGTACGGAAATTGGACCCCACCGAGGTCATCCGGATCCACCAGAGTTACTTCGCCTACATCGATCCGGAAAACCAGGTGCCGTCCACGGCGTTGAACAACATCGCGCTGGTTTGTGCAGGCAAGGCTGCCCTGGCCGAGCGCGCCCCGCACCGGACCGCGGAGACCGGACCTGGCCGATTGAGGGATCTGATCTGGTGGCGAGATGTGAATAGGGTCGCCGATGACACCGCCGCCACCGATGCCGCAACGTCGGCGCTGAGCCTCGTGCCGGCGACGACCACGCCGGCTCAGCTGTCAGCGGAGTTGCTCGATCACGGCTTCGACTACGTCGAAGACCTGTCAGAGCCCGCGGCCGGTGAGCCACGGGGCCGGGCTTGGATCGATAGCCCGGAACAGCGGGCCTGGGAGCTCTCCTGGCTGGCGGAGCGAAGTGCTCGGTTGAGCACGCTTGCCGCGGTCACCGCGGCCGCGCTGGAGGCGGCAGCGCTGCTGGGACTACCGAATTCGGAGCCGGGCGCGCTGCTGATCGTGCAACATCGGCAAAAGCTGCCAGGTGTGCTCATCCCGGTCTGGAAGTTTCAGACCCAGACCGGGGATGGGTTGGCCAACGTCATCGCCGAGATTGCCCGCGCCCTGTCCCTCGACGAGCTTCCGCAATATCCCTACCTCCCCTTGGTGGCGCCCAGGCCGCTGATCCCCGCGGAGCACGACTGGATGGCGCCGCCACTGCTGACACTCGCCGAGTACACGCACTGGAACCAGATCCAGCGGGGCGGAGTGTTCGGACTGCACTTTCCGGGCTGCCGACTGCTCGTGCGCCAATCACCGACGTACCTGCGTACACGGCGGACTGCCGACGTCCTCTACGAAGACCATCTCGCCTCACGGACGGTCGACGAAAAGTATCTCAACACGGTTGTCGAGCCCTACCTGCTCGGCACAGCTCGCGAGATACAGGCGAGTTTCGATGGCGCGATATCGGCCGAAGACCGGATCGGTCAGTGGTTCGCGACGCTGGTGGCGGAAATGCTTGCGGCACCGTCCGATTCCGCACCCGATCTACTCCGCCGGGCCCTCGCGGCCCAGACGGACCGAAGCGCCGAGGCATTGTCGAGCGAGGATCGAGCAGTACAGCAATTCGTATCGACCGTGCGAGACCTGCTGGCCGGAGAACACGATTTCGGCCGGTACCTGCACCGCCGGGGGCTCCCCGAGACGCAGGCGTACCTCCACGACGTGAGGGATATGGTCCAGAGGCGCGCCCCGCTGAACGCCACCGTCGCCGTGCCGTTCATCGATAATCTGATCGGATCGTCGCCAACGCACACGCCCACCGCGCCCGAGGCGGATTCCGCGGCGGGGGCCCGGCTCACTGAGACAACGAGCATCCCGCACGCGGATCGCTCAGTCGCACAACCATTGCCGACCAATCTCGGCGATCAACCAGACGAACCGGCCGGACACCGAACAGACCCAAACCCCGAGGGTCACGCATTCGTCCCATCCGGCCGACAGCCCGAACCACCGACGCCACCAGAGAAGCCAGCGACCGACTACAAGAATCCCGAAACTCCACACCAGCCGCCGCTCGAACCGAGCAACTCCGATACCACCGATTCCGTGGCCGGGACTGCTCAGCACACCGCATCGGCCCGTGCGGGAGCCGAGCAGCAGGCGCCACCCACGACGCCTCGCGGAGGTGGCCGTGCCAACCCACCGGGGCCAACGGTTCCATTTCACGAGTTCGACCTCCACGACGCACTCGATTTGCCCGTCCGACGCGGATCGCGCCGACCGCGGATGGGCGGGCCTGGATTCGCCGGAATTCCCGACGGCGGAGTCGTTTTCCACCACGACCGCGGCAATGGCCAAGAGTGGGGACCCGCCGAACCCGCAGCACAATCTCCAGCTCAGGCCACCTCTGGCGAGGACGCACACCCGGACCAGCCCGGTCAACCGGCAACGGCCCCCCGGGCGACGCCAGAGCTGGCAGATGCGTCGGCATCCGATCCACTCGGCGACCAGCCGGATGACAGGTCCTCGCCTCGGGTCGGTTCCGGGGAGCAGACGGAACCCGAACTCGGCGAGATCGTCGAACCGGCCGGTGCCGCGCGCCACGAATCCCGGGGGTCTCGCATCGATGCAGAGCTGCTGTGGGTACTCGACGATCGATTGTTGCGCGCGAAACTGGAGGCGGGCTTCCCCCCGACTGCGACCTTGGTGGACGCGCTGAGCGCGGCGATTCGGTCCGGTCGGCTGCCCCCGGGGCGGCGGCTGCCATCGGCGGCAAGATTCGCCGAGCACTTCGGGTTGTCGCAGGCGACGGTGGGGCTGGTCTATAAGCAATTGAAGAACGAACGGCTAGCGGACGGCCACCACGGATCCGGGACTGCGGTGGCGTTTGTCGGCGAGCAGACGGACAGCCATGAGCCCAGCGGCGACTCCGATTTCGTTGTGCGGGGGGTGGTCGATTCAGCGCGTGTACGAGAGGTGCTCGAGGATTGGTCGCGCAGTTCCGGGCCAGCGGTCGATACGTGGAATGTCGCGCTCCTCGTCGAAGGATTGCGTGCGGCGATCCTCTCCGAAGAACTGCTGGTGAACTGGAAAATGCCTGCGACCGCGGACCTCGCACCTGCTCTCGGGGTATCGAAATCGACTGTGGCAAAGGCATATCAACGGTTGCGCGGCGAGGGGTTGCTGGCGATCCGCCACGGCGCGGGCGCCGTTGTGGCGAACGGCGCTGAACCGCAGGTGGTCGGCCGAGCGCGAATCGGCCCGACGCAGTTGCTGTCGCGTACAGGCAGCGGTGTCACAGAAATCGTGGCAGACGCCGACAGGTGGACGGATAGCGTTGCGTTAGAGAGCTATTCAAATCTGATCTGGCGCGACCTAGGCAACTCGACGGACATGCAGCGGCTACTCGAGGACTGGTCGTTCGGCGAATTGACGGCGGCTGGCCTCCCGGACTTCTCGGCACTGGCGGATGCCTTGCGCGACGGGATCATCAACGGCAAGTTGCGTCCCGGGCAGTCGCTGCCGTTAGACCGCGAACTCGCTGAGCATCTCGGGTTGTCCATGGAATCGGTGATGAGGGCGTACGGACTGCTGCGGGACGAGCGGTATGTGCTGATCCGCCCTGACGTCGGAATTGTGGTGGCGGATTCCGGCAGATGGTCGGACGATCACGAGCCTGGCGAAGATCTGCATCTCGGTGCGCGCACAGTGGTCGGTGTGGCAGATCTGGTGGGGATACTCCCGGACTGGTCTTCGCCCACACTGCCGGAACAAATTGGTCCGCGCATCACGATCCTCGTCGAAGGCTTGCGTGCGGCGATCCTCGACGGCAGGGTCCCGGTGGGCGGGCTGCTGCCTCCGGCCCACGACGTTGCCGCAGCGCTCGGGCTGAATACGGTCCACGTTGAATATGCCTATCGCTTGTTACGGGACGAGGGGCGTTTGGCGACCGAGGGGCGTGTGGGGACCGCCGGCGGCGTCAGGACCTGGGTGGCGATCGGTCCCGACTTCGTTGAGGGCGGGCAAGTCTCGTCGGCGGGACTGCGGCGGCTACTTGGGGATCGATCGCTCGACACGGCAGGTCTCGCGCCGAGTGGCCCGGATCTGTTTCGCGCATTGCGGAAGGCGATCCGCTCGCGCATGCTGCGCGTCGGCTGGCGGTTGCCGTCGACTCGGGAGCTTGCCGCAGAGCTCGGATCGTCGGCGCCGACCGTGTCACGGGTATACGGACAGTTGCGCGACGAGGGGTATCTGACGATCGACCACGACGCAACGACGGTAGTAAGTCGCCTCGGCGCAGGGGAACATCCGCTACTCGAGGACTGGGCCGCAATGAAGACCGTCATTGCGGCGGGGTGGGATCCGGGGACGAGTATCGGCGAACGGCTGTGCACCGTGTTGCTGGCCGGCGGGGGGTTCTCGGATTCCGATCGCCTGCGAACGGTCGTGGCGCAAGCAGATAGGAAAGCGATGGCACAGGCGCTCGAGGAGCGCAGTCGGTCTGGGCGAATCAGCATTGCACGACTGTTCGTGCAGGGGGAGACAGTGAATCGGACAGCGCAGTCGCTTGGTTTGAGCGACGCGATGCTGCACGACGTGCTGCGCAACGCGCTCATCGGGTTAGTCGAGTCGCTGACCCGTTCCGCGAACCTCATGGCAGCCGACACCACCGATTCCGAGTCTGATCTCGACTCCCGCGCGGCCGGCGATCCCGAGTCGCCAACGCACCCACCGCACGAGCCGACTGACGGCGTGTCACCGGAGGCGCTCGCGGACACGCTGTTTCGCGAAGTGCTGCGCCTGGTGGGTACGGACCAGGTCGCCCACGGCATTGCCGCTGAGGCGTTCGCGCAGGCGGGCGATCACGATCCGGCAGCGCTGCTCACCCTTGCCCGGAAGCTGGCGGTCGACCACGTGCGGCACGCACGGTTCAGGCAGGCGATCCTGTGGAACTTCATGTCCCCCAGCAACGACCCGTCGAACCCGCTGGTCCGAGCACTGGCGGGAGCGGATGGGCAGAAGTGGGATCGCGGTTTCGACGCTCTCGAGCCCCATGAGCGCGAATACCTGCTGCTGCAGTTCTGGGAGGGGCTTCCTGATGTCGTGGCAGCGGACACCCTGCACCTCACTGGGCAGCCAGGGAAACTGACGGCCGACACGATCGGCAGGTTGGCGACGTTGCTCGCCGCCGACAGGTCTTCCACCAGTGCAGACACCGACTCGCCGGAGGGTTCGCAGGACGCGAGCGCGAACCCGGTGCCGGGCCTCCTGCCGATCGAGGAATACCGGTTTCTCGGTGGGACAGCAGGCGTGGACATGCCTGACGAGGTCGCCTTGGCGATTATCGAGAGAGCGTTGCCATCACTCGCCTCGGCGATGAGTGGAAACTACAATCTCAACATTCGAGTCGGCCAATTCATGGTGCGCTTCGCCAAGTCCGGGAGCGATGGCCTCGACACCCGAGTCGAGCCGGAGGAGTGGCGGGTGCTCGAGCTGCTCGCGCGATATGGTGTCGGCGGCGGGCCACAGGTGTATGTACCACGGGTATTCAAGGTGCTCGACGGGGTCGAAATGCCCGATGGCAGCCGAATCGATGGTGTCCAGATCCAAGGATTTGTGGACAATGCCGAACGGTTCGCCGATATGGCGAATGCTCCGGTCGATCAGTTGGTTGCCGCCCTCCAGGAACTACACAGACAAATGCGGGCTGTCCCGGTGGGGTCCGGCGACACGGCAGAATCCGGAGAACCTCAGGATGATCCCGGAGAATTCATACGCCAGCTGGTGGACGAGCAGATGAAAATCCTCGAGGACGCACTCCCCGAGTTCGGCGCGATCCTCGCTGATTTGGAAGTACCGCACTCTCCGTTCGAACCAGTCGTCAGAATGTCGTGGTACCTCGATTTGGCACGGAACCGTTTACTCCATGGGGACCTGCATTTCGGAAACCTACTCTTCTCCCATTTCGAAAAAATCTTCCTCACCGTAGACGACGGCCGCATAACCGTCTTGGACTGGGAGCTGGCCAGACCGGGGCCCACGGCCTTCGACTGGGCCCGCCTCTACCACCTGGAGGGTATTGGCCCTTCCGGCGGCATCATCTACGCCATCCTTCTGCAGATCCAGCGGATCATTCACGACGTCATCCGACTGACGCGCGCGGCAGCCTTCGGCCTCCTCACGCCAGAACAGATTCACTTCGCCGGTACCAAGTTGAAGCAGGCTTTCGTGGCGGCCCGCGCAGCATGGGGATACTGGCAAACTCTGCCCGACACGCCGATCGGTCGTGCGATCGGCGTGCACGACCCGCCTCCGGCACAGTGGATCGCCCCGACTGTCCAACCGGCGACAACAAGAAGGCGCGCCCAAGCGGCGACCGCCGAGTCGGAGACCGTCGGCGCGGCGTTCAGCTCCACAAGACACGCGGCTCCAGCGCCGACCACAAGACCGGCAGCTCGAGTCGTCCCGACGACGCCGTCGACAGTCGAGATCGCGATACCCGATCTCAGTGCCGAATTGCCGGAACTCGAATCCTGGGCTCGTCGCCTTTCCGATGATCAGGCCTGGCAGTTGATGACTGATCTGCGTGCAAGGATCATCGCCGACCTAGCAGCATTCGACCGTGGCGAGCCACAGTCCACGACCGAGGAGTTGGCAGGCGCGACGCGTGCGCTGAACGTGCTGGTCGTCGAATTGACTCGTCGGCTCGCCCGGAATGCTCCCGGCGAGCTTTCCGACTACGCCTCGCTTTTCGAGGTAGCGCGATACCTTGTTGATCAACTGCCGACGGCAAAAGAGCTCGCCGCCAGCGCGAACGCGGTGCGGGACAGTGTCGCGGCCATGATCCCGCATCACACGGATGCTCGCTTTGTGACCAATCTGCACACAATTCCATCACTACTCGGGGGGAATGCTCAGTTCGTCGAGCGGGCATTGGCGGCTGTCCCATGGAGCGAAGAATCCACCCTGACCGGAGATTCCGATCCGGCGGAAACGCATCGGGGACCAGTGGCTGTCGCCCACGAAAGAGTGGCATCGAGCTGGATGTGGAGGGAGATCCGCGGCAGGGCGGAAGTTATCGACAGCTACCTATGTACGCGATCGAGGAATGGCTTTGCCCCCGCGCTGGTCCACGCCCTGCGGTCGCTGCCGCACCAGGCAGCGGCGTTCGAGCGCGCACGGCCCGGATCGGCCCGAGACTTCGCCATCGCTGCCGAGCCATACCTGTCGGCCCGACTCGAAACCGCAACCTACTACCTTGTCAACACCGGCAACTACGTGACCGGGCTCGACCTCGTTCGCCAGGCCGATGAAGCTTTGGCCGAGGTTGCTGCCCGCCTGCCCTCCCACCAGGCACCACAGGATGCCTCGAACGCAATACATCAGCTATACATCGAACTTGCGGAACTCTACGAAGACCTGCCGGGCTATCGGCGTGCAGAGAATATGTGCCGGGTCACGCTCGGTCGACTCCTGGCGAACACACAAACCCAGGAGGCGATCGAACAGACGCTGACGCTGCTACGCCGGATGGGGAACCCACCGAACGGCGAGCCCGCGGATTCCGAAGTCGATTGAACGCCTAGAACTTCCCGGGACAGGCTGCCGCGCGCCTCCCGCAACAACGCACTGAGCGATCATCGCCCCGATCGCCGCGAGCGGCATCATGCCCGACCTCGCTCTGGGCCCAGACCGTTCCCCATCGCCATCCCCTGGACCGAACTCGAATACTGACCAAGACCAAGATCACCATGCGCTGACGGCGGTAAACGTCGTCGACGATCCACCGTTGTAGTGCGCACTATGGTGCCGAGGCCCCGGGCATCACCTCGTCGGAGGGGCAGTGACGGACGAGCGGCGCGGCGCGGGTGGCGGTGTCTGGGAAGACATTTGCGTGAAGGCCGGATGATCGACGAGTTGTCCGTGCGCATAGATCGCATCACGCAGGCGCTGCCTGGTCGACTCCTCGGCCAGCAGCAGCACCAATTCGTCGCAGCGCCGTTCGAACAGCATCGACCGCAATACCGACGCATCCGTGGCGGAGCGGCCAGCGGCGGTTTCCGATCGCAACTCGCCCAAGGGAACTCGCGAAACATCCGCCTTGAGCGGCAACATGGACGCCACCACCAGATCATCGGCATCGCGCAGCTCATCCCACCACTGCGCCGGAACCGGTTTGGCCTGCCGGAATGCCTGCAGGATCCGCTCGCGCACGGCGGCGGTGCCGAGGGCGGTCGCGGCATTCGGTCCCAGCCGTGCCGTGCGCGCATGCGCGTCGACGGCGAGTTCCACACAGCGCCAACCGATCCGGTCCGCGGGCACCGATGCGGCCCGATCCAGCAGCTGCGGTGCGCCGACCAGCTCCAGCCGGTCCACCAAACCCGATGCCGGACCGGCGAAATCCATCATCGCGGCGGCGCCGACCGAACCTGCTGTCGGAACATCGCCCATTTGTCGGCTCAGCACATCCTCGATCGGTAACGAGGATGCCAGTGCGGTCAGCCGAGCCCCGGTTTTCTTGCCCCAGGCCAATGCGAATTCCGCGAGCACGCGAGCCGGATCGGCGATCCCTTCCCAGGCCGTATCCGAAACCGACCACGCCCACGGCGTCGACAGTTCTCGAGGCAGGTACACCCCTGCGGGCAACCATCCCTGCCCCTCGTTCGAGGTGACGAACGCGCCGACACCGCCGGGATGTCGCATCACCGACACCGCCCAGGCCGTGCCGAGTGCCGCGGACTCGGCCGCCGCGAGCAGGCTGCTCAGCAGGGTGCGCGCCAGTGCGAGATCACCGTCGACCCGTTCACCGACCATGAAGGTGGGGGCGGCCGCCGCGATCATCGCGGCACCGACCGCATTGCGCAGATGATCACTGCCGGAAGACTTTTCGGAGTCCTCGGCGGCCGCATCGGACTCGACCGGAACACCGGCGGCCGGACGCGGCGGTGGCGCGTTCTTGCCGGGCGGTACCGAAACACCCGGGGCCGAAACACCGGATACCGATGGTGGTCCCGCCGAAGCTCGTGGTCCCGCACCGGAAAATCGCGAATCGACCCCCTGGGGCGCTCGCGTGTCCGCCCCTGGTGTCGACTGACCCGCGGTGGGACCCGCCGTGGCCGGTGGCGCGCCGGTGGGCGGTGCCGTAATCGTCGGTGGCCCAATGACCGGCGGCGCTACCGGACCCGCGAACGCGTTCGACATGGATCCGAGCACGCCTCCCGGTGCCGAATTCGCGCGTTCGCCATCGGGCTCTGTCCCCAGCGGCCTATCCGGACCGGCCTTCGACGCCGCACCTATCATGTCACCGTCGGTGGAATGGCCCTCTGACGTCGAGGAGGTCTCCGCCGAAGCGGATGTCGAGCCACGGTCACCGGAAGTCGTCGAGCCCGAGTGGGATGCGCCCGCGTCCGCGGCACCCGCATCCGCGACACCGGTGGATTCACCGATATGCCGCGGTCCCTGCACAGAGTCGGGCGCCGACCCGTACCCGGGCGCACCCATGCCCGTCGATGACGCGCTAGGCGCCTGCGACTGCGGC
This sequence comes from Nocardia sp. CA-119907, assembly GCF_050955995.1. NCBI lineage: Bacteria > Bacillati > Actinomycetota > Actinomycetes > Mycobacteriales > Nocardiaceae > Nocardia > Nocardia sp. CA-119907. The sequence continues at coordinate 2,780,384 of NZ_CP192091.1, read as the reverse complement.
GCGCTACCCGGCTGCGGGCCCGTCGGTGGCTGTGTCGCGAGCGTGCTGTCGGTGCCGCCCGGTCCGTGCGGTCCGTGCGGTCCGTGTGGTCCGCCGAGATCACCACCGGGCAGCGGTGAGAACGGCCGCGGCAACCCGAGCTGATCGAATAGCCGGTTCAGCGCATCCAATGCCGGAATCCTGGGCACGCCATGGCCATCCGGCAACCGCCAGCCATGGGGCTTGCCGGGAGTACCGGGCGGCAATTGGTGCGAAGTTCCGGGATGCCGCGGCCCATGCCCCGCGTGCGGCCCCGAGTGTCCGCGATTTCCGGGTCCCCCAGAGGATCGCCGTTCCCACGGCCCCGGCTGTCCCAACGCCGCCGCGATGACCGCCAGCTCCGGCAGCCCACCCGGCCCGATCAGCGTCAGCGCATGCGCCGCTACCTCGTCGACCTCGGCCCGAGCCCTTGCGATGATCTTCTTGACCTCGCGGCGTTCCTCATCAACGGTCGTGCCGTCGCCGTCTTCGTCGGAGACCTTATTCGGAACAGCGCGAATTTCACGGTCCGCGTCGTAGACGATGTCGAGAATCCCGGTGCGCGTCCGGTCGACGATTCCGGCTATATGCCCGAAGGTGTCGGCGGTGGCCACGAGCGCATCGACAAAACCTCGCAGCGTTCCCTGCTGGGCGCGTAGATCGTGCTTGATCGGGTCCAATCCGGCACTGGAGCGAACGCTGTCATCGAAGGCTCGGCGAGCGCGATCGGCCTCATCGGGATCCAAGGCCTCAGCGCCGTCACGTGCCAATGTCTCCAGCGCACCCCATTCGCGCGGCGAGATCTCCGGCCAGTTCTCGCCGACAATGTCCTTCCAGTGCGGACTGTTGCGCTCCTCCGGGTCCATCCGGAAATCAGATCGACTCGGATACCCGGGCACCGCCCGCGACGTCTGCGCCGCGGAGGGCTTGGTTGGTCTCGACGACATGTCGGTGCATCGAACCGGCATGGTTTATCAGGTCGTCGACCGCTGGCCCGAACCATTCGAGGATCAGATTGCGCACCCCGACGGTCCGGTGATCGAGTGCCGACACCGGACTGTGCTGCAACACGAAGGCGTCGGTAGTCGCACTGACTTGTCCGGCGTAGGAGGTCACGACCCCGACGTGGTGACCGTGGGTCGCTGTCACGTCGTCCGGGTCGTCCATGTCGAGGATGTAGGGCATGGCGGGGTCCTGTCTGGAGATTCCTATGCTCAGGAAGTGGTGCCGAATTCGGCGATCTCGGTTGCCCGATAAGAGGATTCGGTGGGCAGATCGAACGAATCGATGGTGTACGGGCGGGTGCCGTTGTACTCCATCTCAGCGCGCAGGCCGACCCTTGACTTCATATGCGCCAGCCGGGCGAGCCGGACTACTTCCGCGGCCAGCCAGCTGTCCCCGCTATCCCTGGCCTCGTCGGTGATGTGCAAACCGACGACTTCGCCGTCACGACCACAGGCAACGCCGACGGTGTGGTCCGGATTGAACACCTCGTAGGTCAGACTGCGCCAATCCGGCACCGGGGCATCGTGGAGGTCATCCGGATCTAGATCATGGAATTCGGTCATCGACTACTCCTAGGTGCGTGCGACGGTGCCGGGCGCGATCACTCGGTCGGGCGGCCCTGCGGCGGGTTTATCCGGCGTCTGATCGGGTTCGGACAGCTGCTGCGCCAACGCATTCCACGCGACGTCACCAATGGTCATGACCTGACTCAATTGCCAGAACCGGGCCCCGAGATACATCTCGCCGGTGCCATCCGGCGCGATATCCAGGTGATCCGGCCCGTCCGATGTCGGGTTGAGGGTGATCGTTGTGGCCGGAGGAAATTGATCGTCGACATTGATGATCGTCGCGCTGCCGCCGGGGATGAAACTCTGCCGACAGCGCTCACTCGCGGCCACCGCCAGATCGGAGCTGTTGGTGGTGAGCGTGACGTCCGGATTCAGCAGCAGCTGCAGCACCCACGAACGGGCCGCCTGCTCCGGATTGTCGGCATTGATCGATATGGTCAGTGTCGCAGCCAGATCCACGACCAGAACGGCCTCGGCGCTGGTAACGCCGACAACCACCAACCGCTTCGGCGAACCCGCCGGATACGGCAGATCGTCCGCGGCCAACGCGATCACATCCGAACCGACACCGACTCCGGTGACCGGATGCGCATTCACCGTTCCTGTCGCCACATCGATCGCGTACGCGCACAGCAGATCCGGGGTGCGATCCGCGACCGCGGCCAATCGGACCAGCCCCTCACGATGCAACCACCGGACGGTATCGGCGACGGTGACGCCGTCGCCATCACTCATGACGTCTGCTCCGCGGTCGCGGCGGCCGGTTCCGGTTCATCGGCCCAGGGATCCCGGTCCATCAGCTGCTCGTACTGACGTGCCGCATCGGCGGTGCTCTCCCGGATCGCGGTGACGATCTCGGTGACCAGTTCATCGCTTTCGAACCGGTCGACGGTGCCCGGAGCAAGGTAGAGCCCGACCAGTCGTCCCATGGCGTCGACCTCCGGAATCACCGCGCCGCTCGGCGAAGGCCGCCGGGCCCGGATGCCATCGATCTTCTCGCGCAGATCGGCGATCTTATGGCGCAGTTCGCGCGCGGCATCGAGCGCCGCCTGCACATCGGGGTGGATATCACTCATGCGGAACCTCCGGATTGGGACGCCTGATTGGGCTGGGCCGGCGTCGGCGGTGTCACGGTCGGCGCGATCGTCGGCTTCTCGCCGATCACCTGTTCGGTATGCGGTGTGTCGTCGACATACATCAGCCGATCCGGATGCCAGGCCACTACGCGATTGCGTTCGTTATTGCCGCTGCCCGCGCCGCCCATGCCGGGTGACATCGGCATATACGGCATCATTCCGGAACCGGTGCCCGCGGCGCGCGCCCCGGCAGCCGACGATGTCGCCAACGGCTCGATCACCGACGTTCGCGGCAGACTCGACGAACCGCTCGCGGTACTGCCCGAGGAACCGACCATCGGCATCGGGCCGACCGCGACGGTAGACGCGCTCGTCCCCGAACTATTGATCGCGCTGGTGAGGTCGGAGATCGGTGTCACACCGCCGCCCGAACCGCCACCGGTCAGTGCACTGTAGTCGGTCGATCCGTAGTCGCCGTAGCCGTATTCGTCCAGCCCCTCCGTCGAGTTGTTGCCGCTCTGATTCAGCAGCGGCATACCGGCCGACATCAGCGAACTCATCATGCTCGGCAACATGGAGGCCAGACTGCTCAGCATCTGACTGCTGTCGCCCGAACCGTTCGAACCGCCCTTGTCCGAACCGGTTTTCGACGAACCCGCATTTTCCGCGTTCTTCGAACCGACCGTGGTGGCGTAATTGGTGATCGTCTCCGCCGAGCGTGCGTTCTGCTCCTGGAACTTCGCCAGCGCGGCCTGGATACCGAGCTCGTTCTTGGAGCGCATCGCCTTCAACAGTTCCTGGCGCGCGGCGACGATCTCCTCGGGCGTAGGGTGTTTGGCCTTCGCCGTGGTGAAGGCATTGCTGTAGGTGTCGATGCCATCGACCAGCTTGCCCAGCCCGGTGCCGAGTTCGTCGAGCCAGTTGCGATGTTTGGTCAATAGCGAAGCTGCGTCCGAACCGACCGGAACCCAATGCTGCATCGCCTGCGTGGCCTCGTCTACGCCGGCCAGTGCGGCGGGGTGGAAGCCACCGAGGAAGCCTCGGACATCCGCCGACAGTTTGTTCGCCGGACCCGTGCCGAGGCCACCACGCAATTGGTTCGCCATGGTCAGCGGATCGATGCTGGCACCGGCCGGAGGCAGGTTGAAAACCGGCGGCTGCCGCACAGCGAGCGGCGCCGGCTCCGCGACGGGATTGGCCAATACCTCACCGCCACTGCCGTTTATGGCGCGCGCCCCTTCGTCGTCAGCGACTGTGTAATCCGCCGCAGCCGCACCCAGCTTCTGCGCGGTCTTGTGAATCTCGCTGAGCACACCCGACATACCGTTCAACAGGTTGGCGGCGTGGGCATTGAGCTGCGGAACCGCCTCGGCCGAAATCGGGTCGCTGCCCGCGGGCAGCACCCAGCCCGTGGGCAGCGACTGCCCGGTGGCATGCGCCAGCGCGGCGAGTTTCGCCGCCGCGGCGGCGAGTTCCGCCGGATTGACGTCCAACGCCATCACTGCCTCCTCTCACCCGGGCGCATGCTCAGACAGGCGCCCCGCCCGTGGCCGCGAGCACCGACGTGCCGGACTGGTCGCCCGTCGGGGCACCGCCGGGCGCGTGCCCGGACTGGTCGCCCGCCACAGGCGCCTCGATGCCCGGCGGGTGGAACCATCCGGAGAATTCGCCGAACTCCCCAGCGGTGTCCGATATCTGGTGCAAGTTGTCGGAAGTCAACTCCTGCAGCTTGCCGTCGATAATGGCCTCCAGCCTGCCTCCGGCCTCCGGGGTGCCGAACTTGGCGACCACGGCCGTGCGATCCTTCCAGACGGCGACATCGCCGGTCACCATGTCGTTCGGATCGACAGACTTGCCGATCTGCTTCTTGTCCGACCACTTCGCTGGTGTCTTCTCGTAGGCGGCCTGCGCGTCGGTGCCGCCCTGATTGCCGAAGGCGGCATCCAGTCCCAGCGCGGCCACCGCCCAAACCCGCTGCACTTCGCCGTTGGGGAAGGGGTAGTCGACCTTGCCGTCGGTACCCGGAGTGCGGCCGGGCACCGGACCACCGGGCTGTCCCTGACCGGTTTGCGACGAGGAAGTGCCGGGAGCGGGTGTCGTCGACGACGCGGGGGTACCGGATGTGGTCGTCGCGGGCGCCTGCGCCTGGGCCTGTGGGGCGGCCGCGGCAGGCTGCGCGACGGTCGGCTGCTGCTGGACCTGGCCATACGGGTTGTTGTTCTGGTCGAGCATGCGGCGCATCATCTCCTGCTGCTGGAGCTGCTGCATCCATGGTCCGAGCTGGTTCATCATGTCGCCCAAGCCGGAGGAGCCGACGCCCGTGCCCATCCCGGAGTACGGGGTGGAGGATGTGTCGGCTGGGGTGGGGTTGACGGGGTAGCCGGAGTTCCCCGACCCGGTCGAACCCGACCCGGTGCCCGTGCCGTCCGAGCCGCCGGTGCCCGTGCCATCCGAGCCGCCGGTCCCGGTGCCGTTCGACGAGCCGTCGCCACTGGAGCCATCGGCACCGAGGTCGATCGGTTTCCAGGCGTCGTCGGCTCCGGTGCCCGTTCCGTTGCCGTTGCCAGTGCCGACCGGCTGGGCCGGGCCCGGATCGTAAGGGTTGCCAGTCCCACTGCCGGTACCGGTACCGGTACCCTTCTTCTTGAGGTCCTCTACTTCCTTTTCGAGCTTATCGCCCCGCGCCTTCTCGTCCTTCAGACCCTGCGTCAGAGTCTCGATCGTTTTGGTCTGTTCCTTGATCTTGAGAGCGGTCGCGGACATTTTATCCGCAAAATCTTTATATATCTTCTCTCCGACCAGCAGGCCATCTGCAACGTAGCCCCTGATGTAGTCATCCATGGTCAAGCCATTGTCCGGAGCCTTTTCAGCATAACCACTCAGGGTGTTTATGAATTTAGTCATGCCGTCCTTGTATTGCAGTCGGTCTTCTTTCGCATCCTTCGTCGACGCTTTCACTACTTCTCTGATCTCGACCTGCATGGAGTTGAAAGCGCCCTTGAGCTCACTCGACGTCTGCGTATAGTTGGAAACGGCCTTTGATCTCAGCTGACTTATGTCGATCTGGGAGACCTGAGCTACCGAACCGGGATCCGGCAGATCGGATGTCTTCCCACTGCCAAGGGCGTCCCAGTTGGTGTTGACGAACTTCATCAGCTCGGAATCCAGGAGCTTCTTGGAGGACGGCGATATTTTATAGGCCTTACTGTCAGGCCAATCATCGACTTGATCATCCGGAACCCAAAGGATGGGCATTTCTGGAGTTTCCGTCACGCCGTCACCGGCCACGGCTGCTGCGACTTACCATCGGAGTCGTAAGCCCCGATAATCGCTTTCGAATTCTTGTCGCCGTAATAAGCGCCCGACATATCCGCCCCGGCAGGACGAGTAGGGATCACCTTGAGCGCGGCGTCCGCACCACCATCACCGCCGCCGGAACCCCCACCGGGCATGCCGGGCATATTGAATCTGGTCGCAAGGTAGGATCCGGCCGCTTGTCCGGCCGTTTGCATCGGATACCGGAAATTTTGATTACGTAGACGGGGGATCATGGCGCGTGCGTTATTGGCAAACCGCGCCCCAAAGCTGATCGGGCTTCGTCGAAGCGCATTTCGGGCGACAACCGAAGCACCGGCGAGGGCGTTAGGGCTATTCCTGAACAGTGCCCGCGCAGCGCCGCCGAGCACAGGCGCACCCACCGCTCGCACGATCCTACCGGCCCCTCCTGAGAACAGCGCACCCTCGCCAGCCGAGGTGAGAACGTCAGTGACGCCGTGAATCTTCCCATTGATCGCGTCCGAAGCAATGTTGGCGACCGCGCCACCGATGATGCCACCAGCACCCGGCACGATCATGTTGCCCACGATCGGCAGCGCGACACTGAGGGTTGTGGAGAGGGGGGTCTTCCACCACGACATCAGCTCACTCCTTCTGCACCGCCGCCCGGCGGCGACCGAACTCGTCAAAGCCATTGTTGACGCTTCCCAATGATGGGAACCGGTGTTGCCGTCGCAGCGGCCAGGATGGATCCTCGGAAGACTGATACCACTGTGCCCGAATTGCCGTGGCCGCCACGGATTTTCTCGGTGACCGTTCGAGGAGGAAGCGCCGGATGAGTCTCCGCCGCCGCCCATCTGGGGCGTACCGCGTCAACGACGGCGCACACACGCGGTTGTGGCTGGATGGTGCGCTATGACGAGTCCGGCGGTAGGGGTGGAACCGGTCGTCGCTGATCCGGAATTGGATCCGGAGACGGATCCCAATGCGGGCGAGGGAGATTCGTCGCCGGAGTCGGCGACACCGTGGACTCGGTTGGGGCGGCGGGATGGCGGGCAGTCGGGGCAGCCCGGAGTTACCGCGCCGGGTGGCAGCGGGCCGGGGTCGACGGCGGATCCGGGTAGTCAGAGTGCGATGCCGGGTCAGCCTCCGGTTGGTGCTGGTTCTGGGCAGGCTGGTTCGGGTAGGAGTGCGGCGCCTCCGGCGGGTGCTGGGGCGCCGGGGGCGGTTGCGCCGGGGGCTGCGGGTCAACAGCCCGCGCCCGCGCCCGCGCAGGCTCCGGCTCAGGCGGCGCCCGCGCAGAGCGCGCTTGCTCCTGCGGGTGCGGTGGCGCCGAATACGTCTCGGACCACTGATGATTCGGCTGCTGCTGATCATGGCGGTGGGTTGTTGGATCCGGAAACGCTGACCGCGTTGGCGCCCACGGCGATGATGGCCGGGGCGATGATGCTGCCGATGATCGCCTCCGCGCTGGCCGGACTCGGCGGCGGTGGTGGATCCGGTTCCGGTAGCGGAGGTTCTGGTGGCGAAGCAGGTGAGAGCGGCGGGCTCACCCCCGAAGCCCAAAAGGCCATCGATGTCCTCAAACAATTGAAAGACGTCTACGGCACCAACGACGCCAACGGCTCCGACGACTCCGAAACCCCCACCGGCAAAAAGAAACTCGGCTCCACCACGACCCGCGGCACCGGGTCCGGGGCGACCGCGACCAAGCTGCGGGCCCATCAGTTGTATCAACGCAACGCCGCTACCGCGTTCAACAACCTCGACAACGACCTCGTCAACTACATGCGCTCCATGGCGGGCAACCACAAGATCGACAAGAAAGCCGTCATCACCCTGCTCCGCGAGGTCGACACCCAACTCGCCGAAATCGGCTCGGCCGCCTACACCAAAGCCGGACAGCAAAAAGTCCACCAAATCCTCACCAACGCCCTGGCCAAAGCCGCCAAAATCGTCTCCGGCGGCAACGCCGCGGCCACCGGCACCGCCGCCGAAATCAACCGCCTCACCAACCAATACATCTACAACCTCGCCGGACGCGAATACCAGGCGGCAAGCAGCAGCGGTGCCACCTCGGCGGCCGCGCAGCAGGCGGTTGCGGTGGCAATGGCCCAGCAGGGCGACCCGTACGTGTGGGGTGCCGAAGGGCCCGGGTCATTCGACTGCTCCGGACTCATGCAATACGCGGCCAGAGCCGCCGGAGTCAACATTCCACGAGTCGCCGCGGACCAGTACCGCCAACTCCCCAAGGTCAACCCCGCCGACATTCGCCCCGGCGACCTGATCTTCCCGGATTCCGAATTCAACAACGGCAACCCGGGCCACGTCATGATGTACATCGGCAATGGGCAATGCGTCGAAGCGCCACGCACCGGTCTGAACGTCCGTGTGACAAACCTGCCGCGCAGCTATCACGCCAGCCGCTTCAGCTGATCCGAATCCACCGCGGATTCAGTAGCCTACGTACGCGCCACCGTGGTGCAACTTCACGATGCCGGGCACATTGGCGACCGAGCCGTAGCGGTCGATGGCGTACCGCACCCCGGCGATGATGTTGTCGACCGGATTCCAGATATCGCGATGTCCGGGCAGGGCATGGGCATTGAAGGTGGAATCAATGGTCTGCATCAACCCCTTGGAGGGATGTCCGGCCGCGGCATTGCTGTCCCAGCCATTGATCGCGTGCGGATTGCCCGCGGATTCGTGCTGGATGATCGCCGCGACATCGGCGGGGTTGATCTGGCTGATGTCATAGCCGTTCTGGCGCAGGATCTGCATGGCCGAGTTGATCCATTGCCCCACTTCACCGCTGGGCTGCGTGCTCGGCGGGCCGCCGCTAACGGCACGCGCATACACCTGCGGTCTGGCTCGCCCGGAGTCCGCGACATACCGATTGGCCAGTGCGGCAACCTGTTCGGCCGAAACACCCGCCGCCGACTGTCCGTTCCCGAGCACCGCCCCGGCCCGCTGTAGGGCATCACCGAGTGCGACGATCACCTGACGCTGGGTCGCGGCGGAATTTCCGACCGCACCGAGCGCGGTCAATGCCGCATCGGCCTCGGCGATGATCGAAGCGATCGCCGCCCGGCCCTGAATGGTGTCGTTGGCCGAACCACCGAGAATTCGGCCGAGTTCAGCATTCAGGTTGCCCAACGCGTCGTTCTGTTGGGTGCCGCTCTGTCTGCTGGCCGAATACTGCGCGCCGAACGCGCCGTCCCAGAGCACCGGTCCAGTGGGCGCTCCATCGCCGACCAGCGGCGGCGCATTCGGCTGACCAGTGTCGGACGTCGGAGTGCCGTCACCATATTGGGCCGAGATCGATGCCAGTGCGCCCATCGCCGCGGCCGCCAACGGACCGGCACCGGCTGCGACGGCGGCCAACTCCGATCCGCCGCCAACCGCCGAAGTGGTTGTGGCAGTGAATGGTCCGGGCATCGGACTCGCCGATCGGCCCTGTACTGCTGCGGCTGCCGAACTCGAGGTGGCGGCGGTAGCCGCACCGGCCGACGAAAGCGGCGGTACGTGCGGCCCACTCCCCCGGGGCAACGCGGCGGGCTTGCGACGGGGCTCGGAAGTTGCGACCCGAGCGTCGGCGCTCCGGGCATCGCCCACGCTCGAATCCGGTACCTCCCGCTCCGACGACATATCAGTACGGCTTGTACGGCAGACCGTAACGGACCGCCTTGACACCCGGCACACGGTCGACAGATCCGTACCGACTGATGGCATATCGGACACCCGCGACGATATTGTCGACCGGATTGCGGATGTTGGTGTGCCCTGGAGCGGCGTACTGGTTGAACGTCGGTTCGATGGTCTGCATCAGGCCGATCGATGGAGTCCCGTTCGCGGCGTTGCTGTCCCAGCCGTTGTAGGCGTTCGGGTCGCCGCCGGATTCGTGCTGGATGATGATCGCGATATCTTCCGGGTTGATCTTGCTGATGTCGTACCCCATCTGCCGCAGCACCTGCAACGCCTGCTGAATCCACTGCCCAACGGTGCCGCCGACTGTCGTTGCCGCGGTACCTGCGCTGCCGCTTGCGGCTGTGTATTCGCGTCCGGCGAGGTTGTAGATGTATTGGTTGGTGAGGCGGTTGATTTCAGCGGCGGTGCCGGTGGCCGCGGCGTTGCCGCCGGAGACGATTTTGGCGGCCTTGGCCAGGGCGTTGGTGAGGATTTGGTGGACTTTTTGCTGTCCGGCTTTGGTGTAGGCGGCCGAGCCGATTTCGGCGAGTTGGGTGTCGACCTCGCGGAGCAGGGTGATGACGGCTTTCTTGTCGATCTTGTGGTTGCCCGCCATGGAGCGCATGTAGTTGACGAGGTCGTTGTCGAGGTTGTTGAACGCGGTAGCGGCGTTGCGTTGATACAACTGATGGGCCTTGAGTTTGGTCGCAGTGACTCCGCTGCCGGTGCTGCCCCTGGTGGTGGTGGAGCCGAGTTTCTTTCGACCGGTGGGGGTTCCGGAGCCGTCGGAGCCGTTGGCGTCGTTGGCGTCGTTGGTGCCGTAGACGTCTTTCAATTGTTTGAGAACATCGATGGCCTTTTGGGCTTCGGGGCTCAGCCCACCGCTCTCACCTGCTTCGCCACCTCCACTACCGGAACCGGATCCACCACCGCCGCCGAGTCCGGCCAGCGCGGAGGCGATCATCGGCAGCATCATCGCCCCGGCCATCATCGCCGTGGGCGCCAACGCGGTCAGCGTTTCCGGATCCAACAACCCACCGCCATGATCGGCGGCCATCGAATCATCAGTGGTCCGAGACGTATTCGGCGCCACCGCACCTGCCGGCGCAGGCGCGCTCTGCGCGGGCGCCGCCTGAGCCGGAGCCTGCGCGGGCTGTTGACCCGCAGCCCCCGGCGCAACCGCCTCCGGCGCGCCAGCACCCGCCGGAGGCGCCGCACTCTTACCCGAACCAGCCTGACCAGAACCAGAACCGGCCGGAGGCTGACCCGGCATCGCGGGCTTATTCTCCAGGTCCGAACCCTGCTGTGGCGCTTGCGAATTACCACCCGAACCCGCCCCCGGCAGCCCCGGCGCACCCGGTCCGGGGCTCGCCCCCTGCCGAGCCTTTCGCGTCCAGGGCGTCACTACCCCGGCTAGGGCACTATCCCCCGAATCCCCATCCGCATCATCGACTGCCGGCTCCGCCGCCGCGTCCCACACCAATGGACTCGTCACGAATCCCCCTTCAACACCCGCTTGACCCGAACATCACCTCCGGTCGGCAGCACCTGTTCGACGACCTGCCCAGAATCCGGATCAACAGTAATGATCTGGGTCGCGTCGACGGCCACACCGACTCGGGTGGGGGCGTTGGACCGGTAGTCCCAGAAGACCAGATCCCCTGGCGAGACGGCGGACGCGTCGACTCGCTGTCCGCAAACACCCTGAGCGGCAATAGCACTCGGCAGCACAACGGCCGACCGAGCGGTGGTTGTCGAACTCGACGGCCGCCCGCAGGCAACCTGGGTCGCCTCGGTTCGCGGCATGGTGGCACCCGATGACGAGCCGACCGCGCCGTCCCCGGTGCCCGTGGCCGCCTGGAGACATTGACCCGTCATCGCCGCACCCGATGCCGCATCGATGACGCTCTTGGTCAATGTCGCCGCATCGACCGTGCCCGGCGAACCATTGCGGCCGGGCTGGAGCGTCGCCGGATTGCGGGCCACCGCCAGCGCGTACTGCCGCGCGCACTCCACAGCGAGCCCGGTATTGACCGTCTGCACTGGTGGCAGCTGCCACGATGCCGATCGCATCGCGGACGCGCACGAACGCTGCCAGTCCGAGGCATCGGTGTCATCGGGCGCGATGGTCCACTCGGCGTACGGGTTCGTGGTAGGCACCTCGGTCTCGGGCATGGTGTCGGCTGCCCGGCGCGAGGTGGTAGCGCTCGATGTCGTTGTGGTGACGGCCGGATCCGGACCGACCGCACTATCGCATTGGTAGTGCAGATCCGAGGCGGCCGACGTGGAGGTGTTCCCGGCCAGCGTCATAATCGCGCCCCCGACCCCGCACACCCCACCCACAGTAAGGAGCAGAACCCATGCCCACCCCGGGATCATCGCGAGGACCATCAGGCGACCGATCATCGAATACCCTCTCTGCGCAGGCCGAGCAAATTACTTCCCCGTATGACGAATTAATTCCCGATCGCTCTGTTCACCGAGGCCATGCCTGGCGCCCAATTCGGATTAATGGGATTTCCGCCACTCGGCGTTACCATAACTGGTGGAGCTCCGGTCCCGCCATCCATCACGTGACGCGTTCTGGTAGCCCGGTAGGCCGCGTCCCTCATATTACGATGAGAATACACATTGGTTACATCTCCCCGGAGAGCATCGAAGGCGGTCTCCAGCTCTAAGGCATGCTCGTTGATAATCCACTTCTTCATGCGATCCGCCGTCGTCACATCCACACCAGCGTGCTGCAACATCGTCCGCTCGACGGCATTGGCCGCATTCAGGTTGAATGGCGCGCCTACGACGACCTCATTAAGGGCCTGCATCATTCTCTCCGCGCGCTGGGGATCGGCGACAACGTTGTTCATGTATTCCCGGACATAACCGAGCTGAGGCCCTGCAGCGGCACCGCCGTCGAGGGCGACGCCACCCGATCTGAACGCACGGTACTCCCGAACCGACTGCTCCAGGGTCCCGATGTGGGCCGCCGTCTCTTCGATGTAGCGCTGCCGCTGCATCGGAGTGCCAGTTCCGGCGACCACCAGTCGCGATGAATTCTCGACCTGGTGCACCGCAGCAGCCACGAAAGACAAGTCGGCATCCCGCAACGGAGTGGCGGCCGCGGCTTTCCTGATGGTCTCGACCGATTCGGCGGATATTCTCGCCATTCTCTCGTCCCGCGCACCGGCACCGATCATTGCCCCGAATGCATCGCCCGCACTGCCACCATTTTTTGCCATAACACTGTACGCAGCACCAGCGTTTCCGAAGTATGTGTCCAATCCGCCGTACGCCTCGCCTTCTTCCGCAGCCGTCCGCGAAAAAAACTCTCGGTTCATGTATGACATGGAATACCAGCCATAACGCCCACCGAACCGGTCATCCTCGGCCCATACCCCGCCCTGCGCCTTCGTTATCGCCTTCTTCAGCCTGGATTGCGGATGGAACGATCCGGGCAACCCCATCATCAGCCACTCGGTCAACGGCGAGTTGGCAATCGTGCTCGCGCCACCCATGAGAGCCATCATTCCCATACCCGACATCTTGTGGCCTGCACCGAATTGACCCATACCGAGTGCGGTCCCACCACCTCCACCACCACCGCCCGCTCGCGAACCACCATTCTGAACCGCCAGGGCGAAGCGGTTGGCAATCCATTCATTGCCACGGTCGAGGTTGCCGGTAAAGCGCCTCGCCTGCAGGAAAGCGACTATCATCACCACCGCGGTGATGAATAATACGGCAGTTTCACGGCCTTTCGCCTGCTTCAGCATCTCGTTCTCGATCAACGCCACGACCGCGACAAAAATTATTTCGGCCGCCATCCGAAAGAACGAAAAGAAACCATGCACAATACTGCGAATCGTAAATGTCTGCGTCGGGCCGTATACATAGCCACCCGCAGCGAAGCCGAAGAGGCCCATGAATCCCCAATAGATGGAGTCCAGTCCGGACCATATGATCCTGATGGCCATATACCCGAAAAAGGGCATGATCCCGAACAACATCAAAATCAGCAGCACTAGACCGGCACCGACCTGGCCCATACCGGGATTGTCCGCGGCCGACGCCGCAGCGGAATCGCCACAGCCCTTCAGGCCCTTCTTGACCTGACTGTCACTGCCGGACAATATGCCGGATGACCACGCACTGGCACATCCCGGCCGTTGGTCGACGATGTGACCGAAATTCCATACCTGCAGCGGATGGCGCACAAAATTGTCGACCATGTTCTCCTGCATGGTCTCCGCAACCGCGGCGGGACTCGCGTGGCTGTCGCCGTTCAGGCCCGCTGCCACGGAAAGGCCGACGTCGCGGCCCTGGGCCATCATGCCGTGCGGGGACAATACCTCGCCGAGCGGATCTCTGAGAAACATCGCACTCAGGCTCGCCAGCACGAGCAAGGTTGCAACTTGGAACCAAGCCTTGGCGAAAAAACCACGAGCAACGAAATAGGCAACGAAGAACGAGCCGAGCGTGACGAATGTGAAGAACATCGCCGTCGTCGCAATCTGAGCCGTGACGCTTCCGGCGGCCCCGGACAAAGGTGCGCGGATCCAATCGAGCCAACTCAGGCTGATCGCGGAATTGAACCCCCAGAGCGGCAGGACCACGACAAGAAGGAAGAACGCGCACATAAAGCCGAGGATCGCCGCCCACATGGTCGTCATCGGATGAAATATGCTTCCGTCGTTTGTGACGTACGTATATCGCCACACCGGGACCCCCGAAGAATCCCGCATATTCGTAACGCCGAGCACGCTGTTACCGCCCGACCCCGCGGTGTCGGTGTCGGGTTGCGCGCCGGCCACCGCACCGAGCGCAACCGGCATCACAACAAGCACGAAGAACGCGACCAACCCCCAGAAGATCCAGCGTCGGCGCCGGGTCGCGGTGATCCACAGCCAACATCGGTGCGCGAGCACCCTCGGCTGCCAGTGGACCGGATCCCAGGACTCCAGCTCACGTCCCAGATCGGAGCCATGCCACGCGCGCGACCAAGTGGGCACGGTGGCCGGGAGTCTCATGCGATTTCCTGACGTTGCGGTAATGCGGAGCGCGTAGCACCCTTTCCCGAGGGCGTGCTGCTGATCGCCTCGGCCCGATCCTCCCGCGCCGGACCGAGCACCTTGCCGCGACCGATGCGATTGAGCGCATCCCGCATGAACATCTCGCCACGTCGCTCCTCTGGCACCTGCCGCCCCTGACCGACCGGGGGCGAGGTCTCTTCGCGCAGAATCTGCAACAGGAACGGCGCCTCCTCCAGGTCGACGCCGAGCCATTCCAGGCTGTTGCGGGCCAGCGTTTCATCCCGCTGCCGGAAGACGAACCGGTTGGGAATCAGATTGTGCGCCGCCCCCTGGAAGTCGGTCGCCGGATCGTGCGACGCCAATCCGATTGCGGCCAAATGCTTTCGACCGTCGCGACTGAAGTCCGAGGTCACCGCCGAGCCGACCTGGGTCTGGGTGAAATGGTGCGCCTCGTCGCCGACCAGCAGACCGAATCTGCCGTTGTCGGTGAGGAACGCTTCCCTGGCGGCAACGCCGACCAGTTCATAGAGCGCGGTGCCGAGACGCTTCGTCAGCGGCAACCGGTTGTACAGGTGCGGGGTGGTGAGTTCCTCCGCCGTCGGCAAGGCCAGATTGTGGCTGCGGACCACCGTCGCCGCGGCATCGAGCCGCAGCGGCCGCAGCTTCGGATCGAACAGCACCGGGACCCGATCGACCACGGTCCCGATCCGAGCCGCCAAATCGGCGTAGTCCTCACCCACCCCGGGTGTGTCCCGCAACCGACGTACGACCTGCAGGAAGTCCAGCAGACTCCGAATGCCGTGCTCGGCAATCCCTCTCGGAGTAAGCAGATTGCTCGCGGCCGCGCCGGCACCGGATGTCGGCGACAGATCCAGCAGCGGCAGAATCGAATCCAGCGCCCGCTCCCCCGCGATCCGCGGATCGAACAGGCGCAGCGGATCCAACGACACCGTCGGATTGGCCAGGTCGATGACGACCGCATTATCGATCGAGGACGCGAAATGCTCCCACTCACCGACCTGACTGCGATCGATGGCCAGGAATTGCCCGCCCATATCGTGGACCAGCACGGCCATGAGCTTCAAGAAATAGGACTTGCCGGAGCCGAGCTCACCGGTGACCGCGAACGACGCGGACAGGTCGTGCAGCGCCGCTTCCATGATCCCGAAATGGATCGGCTCGAAATTGCCGGACAACAGATTGACCCCGATTACCGGTCCACTGTCATCGCCGATCTGGCTGGTGGTGAACGGCACGAAACCCGCCCACATATCGGAGGGCACGATATGCGCGAAATCATCGTATGCCCGACGCGGAGCGCTGCCGGGGATGAGCATCGACCACAGATCGACCTGCGCGCCGACCGGCGCCGTCATCTCCACATTGAACCGTCGATACCGCCGCTTCAGCGTATTGACAGCATCCGTAGTCGCATCGCGCGATGCTCCGCCGATTGCGATCACGGTGGTGAAAGACACCTCGGATTCACCGCCGTTGACCTCGAAATGCTGGTTGTACTCGCCCAACATCTGTGCCTTCGACATCAGGGTGTTCTGCGCGAAGGAAACCTCCTGATCCCGCTGGTCCATCTGTTCGCCCAGCCGCCGCAGACTCAGCTCGTTGTTCTTGAGAACCTGCTCCGCCGGTTTCGTCGATATCCGCATACCCCAGTCGACCGTGACGTCCTGCATGCCCTCGAGCACACTGAGGAATTCACTGCCGCCCGGGAAGGACATGCCCGCGTACGGGAATGAGCGCGGTGTCAGGACCGCCTGGTACGAGGGTTGGAAAACCAGATCCGGCTGTACCACCTTGATCACCGGCACGAAGGAGGGGCGGAGGCGTCGATTGCTGTCGGCCTGTGCTCCCTCGTCCAGGGCAGCCGAGCGGAAGACGGCCGATGTCGCGTCGTCCAGCACTCCGGCCCGGGTCGGGGCGACCGGGTCGCCCACTGCGCCACGGCTCAGATAGTGCTCCCACAACCATTGGAACAGCGCGGCAGGCACGGGTATCGGGTCGAAGTCGCCGCCGATGCGCGAGAGGATCTCATTGGCCTTCTCGTCGTAAGCATCCAGGTCAGCACGCGACAGCGCGGCGGCGTCGATTGTCGTGGTGGTGCCACGCCACATCCGCGACAATGCCGAAATACCCGAATTGCTGGCCCCGACCGGGATCGACAGCAGAAATATCCGGGTCTGCGGCTGAATCGCGCGGACCCGCTCGAAGGAGGACACCACCTCGGTGGCGTAATCCTCGCACTCGTCCAGATCAACGCCCTCGACCATTTTGCTCAGCACGTCGAGGGTGTTGAGGCGGGCCTGGATACCGAGCAGCAATGAACCGTTCGGCAGACTATTGATCAGCGAATGATGGGCCGCTTTGACATCGAACTTGTCACTCGCCTTGCGCAACCCGTAGCCCAGCGGGTTGATGAAGTAGTTGGCAGTTACCAGACCGCCGTGCGTGAATTGCAGATGCCCGCGAATGGCGGCGGTCGGCTGCAGATCTCGTTCGAATGCCATCAGTTCCGCCCTCCGGGTAACGCGCCATTGCCCCTGTCTTCCGCCTGTGGCAATGACTTGCTCCATCTTTCGAGAATGTTGAGCGGACGCTCACTCGCCAGTACTGCTACCGCCGCCGCGTGGTCATCGATGGCGGCGACCTTGCGATCGGGCAGCAAGATCACCACGCTCTCCTCGACGAACAGCGTGTGCCGCCCGGACTCCTCACCGACCGGCATGCCCGAGGCGGAGACCGGCCTGCGGATGACGATCAGCCGGCCGATCCACAGAATCCGAGATGTCAATCGCACCCCCGTATACGGCACCAACCCCAGTGCGACGACGGTGACGACGGTGATCACCAACCCCACCACGAAGCTGATGGCGGGGTTCACGGGCAGTGTCATGGCCAGCACCGAGGTGATCACCAAGAGCACCCCGGCACCGACCATCTGCGGCAAAGTGTACGGCCCGAACGGCAGCTTCTGCCCGTTCTGTGCCTTGCCGATCATGGTGGGGACCCGTTTGATCGGCGTGAACACCTTGACGACTTGGGTCACTAGCGGTACACCCCGCCGATCGGTTGATCCTGGACGATCCGGGTGTTGGTGTCGACACGTACGTAGTTGGCCAGGGTGGGCAATGTCCAGAACAGCACTACGGCCAGCAACGCCGAGAGGGTGACGCCGATGAGCCGGCCCGGCGACAGCTTCGACTTCACCCCCTCGGAGACGAGAATGACCAAGCCGGCACCGACGATGATGATCATCCCCGCCCAACGGATGAAGATCAGCCCGTTGTAGAGGATGATGCTGATTTGACTACCCATAATGGTGCCTTTCTGTTCAGTTCTGTGTCGCCGGTGGGATCGACACCGCCGAACTCGGTGCTGTGGTCGCTGTGCTGGTTGGGGCACCGCCCGACCCTTGCTCGGCGGCGACTACTGTCATGGGTTCGCGTAGTTCGGGCATCGAATCCAGGTACTCCACCTGCCACTGTCCGGCGTTCTGGATCATCGTCAGGGGGTAGGCGAGGGTCGGCGCCGAACCGCTGGCGGTCTTCGGGTTGATCGTGACCAGCACGCGGGCGTTCGATCCGCCCACACCGCAGCCACCCTCGTCGGACGACACCGTTGTGGACTCCACCGAGGTGAAGGGCGCGGGCCGCAGTGCCGCGATACCGGAGTTCGGCACGGTGTAGCGCGCGATATCGCCGGAGGCGGTGAGATACGCCGACAGAAATCCGGAAGCCACCTGCGCCAGCGGCGATTCCGCGCCACAAGGATTCTGGTATCCCAGTACCAGATCGATGCCACGTCCCGGCGGCTCGACCGCCGCGGGCACCGCCAACGCGCGACGCCTGCCGTCGGCTGCCACCGACACCGCGACGCGGTAATACTCGCGACTACCAGTCGTCGCGGCGCCACCGCCCGCCTTGGCGACCTTGACCGAAACCGTGATCGACCAGACGTCGAACGCGTCGGTGCTCACATTGCGCGAGGTAAAAACGACGATCGGATCGGATACCTGTCGGCTGGTTGCGGGCAGGCTGATCTGCTGTCCGGCACCGACGTACTCGCCTAGGCGTTCTTGCTGGCCGGAGGTGGCGCTCAGGTAGGTGACCACGAACTCCTCGGCGAACGACTCCGCCAGCCGGGCATGGCCGATGATGGCGCTCGACATGGTGTCCGGCGACTTCGCGGCCGGCTCATCGGCGAACCAGCCAAGGATGGTTCGGCCACCGCCGAGGACCGCGAGCACGGCGATGACGGCGACAATCGCATTGTCGCGGCGGCGGCGGGCGGCCATCCGGCGAAGTAATTCCTCGCCCGAATCTGCCTGCCTGCCAGCCGATGTCCGCACTCTCGAAATGGTAGAGAGCCGGACCGCTCCCAATTGCCTACCTGTTCCCGCGCCTGGGAATAACGACAATCAGAAGACCGGACTGCGTTTCATACGGTCGACCAGCCAATGGCGCAGCTGATCGTCGTAACCGACCGGCGTACCCGGCTCGATCGCCTGCTGATGCGGCTCCAGCACGGGCACATCATCGGCGACCCGCACCAACTGCGCGATCGCCAACTGCCGAGTCGAATATCCGGGATACGGATAGAGCAGCAAGGATGTCGGCGTATATCCGCCACCGTAGTTGAGGACCCGCATGGTAACTCCGGCGGTTTCTCCGGCTCGCAGTCGATCGCCCAGCTCGATCAACCGGACCCGATCGTCTGGATGAAACACGTCGATCGGCTGGAACAGATAGTCCCAGCGCACCCATGGCGCCGGATCGGTGAGCCAGTGCGAAATACTGGTGTGTTCGAGCTGGACGACCGCCAAGTGGGTCCCGGCGCGGCGGTGCGCCTCACGCAACCCAACCCGCTCCAGCGTGGCCCAGGACGCGGGTTGATCGTCGGAGGAGATGTCCTCGATCAGCCACCAGGCGCCTCGGGTCCGCTCGTCGTCACGAGCACGGATGGTCACGCGCCAGCGCCCGGCTCGGCCGGAGCCGTGTGGCACCGTGACATCGAACTGCAGCTTATCCCCCGGCTTCGGTTCGTAGAGCAGATCGAGCACCTCGGCATGCCGATCGAACGCCGTCATCCGGTGGAACAACTCCGCGATCGACATCCTCGGCACATATTCCTCGGGCGCGCTGCCGGAGAGCCGAGTGACGCCGATGGGCTGCTGAATCGTCTGCGATTTCAGATCCCAGATCACGCCCACGGCGGGCCGCAACTCCGGCGTCTGCGCGGCAGCGGGGCCGAGCCAGAGCCGGACCGCGTGCACATCGCCCGCGGGCCCGAATACCGGCCGGATCTTCAATTCGTACGGTCCCGAGCGGGTCGGGATCTGCAGATCCACATCCTCGGCCTGATCCCGCGCCGCCTGCATGGCCGCGGCCAACCGCGCGGTTGTCAGGCTGTCATAGATCGCGGGCATCTTCGCAAGCAGCCGCTGCAGAACCCGGGGCCAGCCCGCGAACTCACGCGGTGCTTCCCCCACCGACGCCACCGACATCACATCTGGCGTCAACGTTTCTATGGTCACCCATGGGATTACTGCGTCGCTCCGCATCTCGCTCGCCCGTACCAGCCGTTTCCTCCGGATTCGTGACTCAGCTGAGCCACGATCGTGACATGTTCAATGTACCGTTGTTCAGCGGTCCAATCAACACGTCAGGAACATGTTCACCTGAAGGAAGTCTTGTGATTCATACCGGACGGAGCAAACCGAATGCCGGTTTCTTAACCTAGTCCTAAGACAAGATGAACGGCGGCACAGGCGTTTCCAGCCATACAGGTGCGCCATCGATCGCACAACAATGCCATGCGACCTGCGGTAACACCGAAACGCGACGGCTTCGGGGCAACGTCGGACACCCGGCCGCACAACCCGGTGACGGCACGCGATCGAACGCGCCGCCACCGGCCGTCGGCACGAAATGCCCCGTCGTAACTGATGGTTTCCGGACAACCCGGCCGGACGACCCGCTAACGCATGCCCTAGGCGGGAACCCGGGCCATCATGGCGAGCACACCCGCACCCGCGAGAACGCCGATACCGTCCAACTCCGAAGGAATAACGCGCAGGGAGGTCAAGAATCCGAGCCGAGCGTGTGTCGCCACCGCCGCGGTGAGCGGTTTCCACAGCGCCGGACCGGCTTTCGCCACGGTGCCGCCGATGACCACCAGATCGATATCGAGCACCGGCGCCACCGAGGCGATCCCCCGGCCGAGCGCCGTGCCCGCACGATTCAGTGCGGCAACGGCGATCTCGTCGCTGCCGCGCGCCGCCTCGACGAGAGCGTCGACGGAGTTGCCGATCCAGCCCTGGCCATGCGCCCAACGCAGGATCGAGCTGCCACCGGCAACCGCCTCCACACAACCGCGCCCCCCGCATTCACAGAGGTCGTCGAACCCCGGAACGAGGACATGGCCGAAGTGTCCGGCATTTCCGGTACGTCCGACCACAACGAAGCCGCCGACCATGACTCCGGCACAGATCCGGCTCGATACCGTCACCGAAAGGGCGTCCATGACCTCGCTGGTCGCGCCGAAGTTTCGCTCGGCCAGCCCCAGACAAACGCCGTCGAGAGCGAGATGCACCGTCGCACCGGGAAAGGTCTTCTGCACCGCTTCCACCAGAGCGAAACCGGTTCGCCACTCCGGAATCTCGGCCGGCGCGACCACTCCGGCCAGCATGTCGATCGGACCCGACGAGCCGATGCCGACGGCCGTGATCTCATGATTCCGCGACACCTCGAGCAACAGATCCCGGCAGGTGGCCCACGCGGCGGCGGACGGCAATGGAACTCGCCGAATCTCTTCGTCCGCGACTTCCTCGCCGACGAGGGTCGCTGCGAACCCCTCGGAACCGATCTCCAGAGCCAGAATCGTCATAGGTCACCCACCGCCGCAAGAGTTTTCATGTACCGTCCGCCGCCCACAGCGTTACAGGCCGCTCGAACCGGCCGACCGCAGCCGGTGTCCGAGCACGATACGCCGTCGCGGGGTCGCGGGTACAAGATCAGCGCACACCGGCCGAGTGCTGTTGCGAATAATGCGCAGTGGTCGTTTGTGATCGATCGGGGTGGTGCGGTGCCGATCGAGGTTTTCCACCACCCGGCCCGCACTGTCGTAGGCCACCCCGGCCCAGATCATTGCCCGCGGACCGTCGCCGCGCGCGGTGAGTGTCTGCGCCAACTGCCCACACTTGGCGAATAAGGGACAGTGGTGGCAGGTCTGGATGGCAGCCCGCCAGGATTCGGGGGTGCCGACATCGAGGTCCCAATCGTCTGGACCATCCGCGCAGGGCGGGCGGTGCACGGCCTTGGCCGCAGTGGGGATCGCCGAAATCTGTGGCGCCGTTTGCGATCCGATCGCTGGCCGACGCGATTGCACAATGCTCATAGCCGTCTCCGAGACTGCCGAGGGCACACGCCACGCAAGACGTGTCCCAATGTCGGGCGGGCATCAGGGCTGCTCAACAGTCCCCGGAAACCAGCAGTGAACTGCTGTACGACGCACGTTAACTTACGATCCGTCACCCGGCAACCGTTTCCGCCGCTATGTAACGGCACATTGACCAAGTAGTGATGTCGACGTATCGTTGATTAACGGCACGTTCATCCACGGGCCGCGTTCTACGGGGTAAGTTGTGGTTTCCTGTGAGGTATGGCTGTGCAGTCGGAATACACGATCGATGAATTGGCCCGGGTAGCCGACACCACGGTGCGCAGCGTGCGCGTCTACCACGAGCGTGGACTCCTGCCCTCACCCGAGGTGCGGGGTCGGATCGGCTACTACCGATCGGACCATCTGGAGCGGCTGCAGACGATCAGTCGCCTGCTCAGCCGCGGCATGAAGCTGAACGGGATCCGGGAACTGCTGGAAGCCTGGGATCGTGGCGACGGTCTGGCCGATGTCCTCGGTGTCGCGGCCGACCAGCCGAGCACCGAGCCGCCGACCACACCACAACACGCAGGCGCCGCCCGGGATGAGCAGACGGCCGAACTGCCGGACTACGTGAAGCAGGCTCTTGCCTCGAGTGATGATCCGCTCGAGGCCTACCGCCTGACCAATCCGCGCTGTTGCGATCTGGCCACCCGGCTCGTCGACATCGGTCTCCCGGCAACCGCCGCCTTCGAATTGATCGAGCGGCTGCGCGCCGACTGCGATCGGATCGCCGATCGCTATGCCACCGAAATGTTCTACAGCCTGGCCGGACGCGCTTACGAACAATCCGAGCGCACCCCCAAGGACCGCACCAAACTCGAGACCGATCTGGCCATCGCGCGACTGATCGCGACTCGCGCCACGTCGGAGTTGATCGATCAGGCCTTCGCCAGGCACTCCGAACTGCCGCCGACCCCATAACAATTTCCTCCCCGCGCAGCGCTGCGGATATCTCGCCGCGACCACGCATCGAGTTTTGGCCGATGATCGCATTTCGACGACGCCGAACGTGAATTGATGTGTCGCCGGTGAATTCTTTGCGTATTACATACGAATCATCGTGAGCACAAAGGGGTTTCGATACTCGACCGGCTACTATCTTTGTATGCGTGTTCGGGCGATCGGATAATCTCGTTGGCACGCGACTCGAGTCGGGCAAGATAGACCGCCCAAATGCGTTGTCGGACTTGGAGTTCTGGGATACGCAGCGGTGGCGACCGGGCGCGGTGATCCGTCGATGCGGGCACTGGATCGGCGCGACTCGGCTGCGCCGGATAACGGCTCGACTGCTACTCGGTGTATTCATACTATTCGTTGTTCCAATGGCGATCGGCGCGGTGGCAACGGCGCAGACAGGGACCGCTGCCGCCGGCTCCTCGACAATTGATGCCGTCGGCTGGATGAATGTCCGGGATTCGCACGGAGTTCCGCTGGCCAACTATGTATTCGCCACGAATCACGGCAACATTCTGCATCCGGGGAATGCCGCGTTGTCGACCGCACTCGATCTGGAGTTCGCGGGGTTCATGGCCACCGAGGTCACCGGTATCTGGGCGATCGACTACGTGGTGAGCTTCCGCTGGCTCGACCTGGTCGCGGAGCCGCTGAGCGGGGTCGCCGACACCCTGGCCGGACAAATCGCCACCCCCATCGTCTTCGTGCTCGCGGTAACCATCGGCGGAATACCCGTGGCCTGGTTCGTCTTACGCGGACAGTTCTCCAAAGCCACGCTTCAGATAGGGACGATGATCGCGGTCGCCATGTTCAGCATGCCCTATCTGGCGCATCCGCTGGCCGATGTGTTGTCCTCGGATGGGCTACTCGCACAGGGGCGCGACGTCGGTGTGGCGGTAGCCGCGGGCCTCAATGGTGAATCGAATCCGAGCCCGAATGCGGTCGTCGACTCGATCGAGGGCACGCTCGCCGACAATTTCGTGCGTTATCCACTGCAGGTGTGGAACTTCGGCCATGTCGTGGACGACTCACCGGCGTGCCGCGCCGCGTGGTCGGAAGGTGTGTTGGCCGGTAGCGATGACAAGGTCACCAGCGGCATGAAGCGTTGCGGCGACGCCGCGGCGTATACCAAGATCCAGAATCCCAATGCGGGCCAGATCTGCACCGGCCTACTGTTGCTGATCTTTGCCGCGGTCCTGCTGATGTTCGGCGTATACCTGTCCGGAAAGATCGTGATGGCCGCTGCGGAGGCGATCTATCACGCCTTCATGGCCATCTTCGGCTTCGCCGCAGGCGGATACATCTATGGACCGAGTCAGACGTTCCTGGTGCGCAATCTGGTCGATGCCTTCGTATCGTCCGGGAAAATGGTCGCATTCACCGGATATCTCGGCGTCTACGCCTTGGTGCTCGGCGATGTGTTCGAACAGGCGCAGGGGCACGGCATCGCGGTCATCTTCATCGGCGGATCGTTCATGATCGTCGGGATCGTCTTGCTGCGCCGGATAAGCCATGGTCTGGGCGCCGGAACCGGGCGCATAGCCAACCAGATCAGTGGTGTGCTCGCCAGCGGGCATGCCGGGCGGTCCGGTGGCGGCGGACCCATGATGGGATCGGGCTCCGGCATGTCCGGAACGCAGCAATTCGTCACCGCGCTGGCGGCACTCAATACGGTCAACGCATCGCCGGTGACCGAATATCTCATGGGCCGCAGGCGATCTCCGCTGAGTTCGCGCTCGGCGATGCGGCAGCAGGCGGAGCTGGCGAATATGAAGATGGCGGTGGAGGCGGACCGGTTCGGCTGGATCCGCAACTACTACCGGACGCGCGAGCAGATCATCGACTCCGCCAGATCCGCGGCGGCGACGTATGGCCACACTCCGATGGGCGCCGCCGTCGCCGTGGACCGGGTCATCGACCGCGGCGGCGGCCTCGGCGATGCCGAAGCGGCCATGTTCAGTGCCGGATTCACCGATGAGGACATGCGGACCAACGCCATCAAGGCCTACAACTACCGAACCAGTTGGGGGCCGAATATGTGGGACGGCGACAAGCACGTCGGACAGGCCATTGCCTCACTCGGCGTCCTCAAATTGGGTCGGACCCCCGCCAATATCGCGCTGTTCCAGCGCACCGCACATCGGCTCGCGGAACGTCGCTTCGCCGATCCCGATCTGCAGTTCAGCAGCTTCACCGCGATGGAGCAGCAGTTCCTTCGCGGCTATTTCAACAACCCCACCGAATCGGTCATCCATGCCATTAGGGATGTGGTGTCGGGCACCGGAAATTCGTTGCCCGGCCTGACCGGCACGGTAACCCGGGACCGGGCCGCGTTGATGAACCGATTCATCAACGTGCACCTGAGCCGGGAGTACCTGGCCGCGGCCCGGGCGCAAGACTTCGCGGCGGCGTCCGGAATTCTGCACAAGATGGCACTGCCGGAGTACTGGACGGGCAGCAGCACCCTGACCCCGTCCAAGGCGATCCCGACGTTCTAGTGACACGTTCCGCCGGGACGTCTCGCGCGCCGATACACATGCCGGTCACGGTGGCGCACCCCGATTTCGGGCGAGACGCAATAGCAGGTGCCGCCGCGAGCACTATGTGGCTGAGCAGCTTCTCCGCGACAAACTCAAATCCCGGTCATTACCGACGCAACCGATGAGGACAGCGGAAAGCCGTGCCGGACTACAGAACTCCCGTCCAGCACGGCTCTACGCCGATCGCTGTTTCAGCCGACCTCGAACAGCTGTGCCGCCATGCGACGGCTCGGCTTTCCGTTCGGCAATTTCGGCAGCTGGGTGACTATGCGGATCTGGCCCGGAATCTGGTGGTCGGCCAGGTGTGCGTGGCAGTGCCGCACGATGTCTCGTTTGGTGGTCAGCGCACCCTTGCGCAGGTGGACGACCGCGGCGATGTCATCGCCCAAGCGGGGATGCGGCACCCGCGTCGCGAGCGAGGAGACGACATCAGGATGTTCGTCCAGCGCGGACTCCACATCGACCGGTGCGACCGCGTGGTCGCCGCGGTGCGCGATTTCACTGAGCCGCCCCAGGATGCGCAGGCGTCCGTCACGCTCGCGGCGAGCCACATCGCGGGTGCGCAACCAGCCATCCGCGGTGAAGGCCGCCGCGGTGGCCGCCGGATTGCCGACATATCTGCTGAACAGTGCCGTGCCGCGGACCTCCAGCTCGTGCCCGCCCGCCAATTCGTCACCGGCCAGGCGGAATTCGACACCGGTCGGTGTGCCGACGGTGCCGGGGACCCGTTCCCACGACGGCGGATCGGCCGCCGCTTGGTGACTGGTCTCGGCGAGTTCCAAGGCCTCGACGACCGGGCAGCCGAGCAGGCGTTCCGCGCGCTCGGCCGCCAGGCGCGATAGCGGTGCCGAGGCGGTGCGCAGGAAGCGCATGCCGCGCGCCCGCTTTCGCGAGGCCACCAGCCCGGCCGTGAGACCGGCCAGCTGTGCTGGCACCACCGTGAGCCAGGTTGGTGCCGCCGAGTCCAGCAATCGGTGCGACTCGCGCAACTCGCTCGCGGACGGCAGCACCACCGTGCAGCGGTTGCGCAGGGTCGCCATCAGGTTCGCGAACAGTCCGTGACCCTGCGCCCACGGCAGCAGCGCAATGGTGCGATCCTCCGGTGAGAGGGCGAAATGATCTGCGACAGCGGATATTCCGGCCGCGATATTGGCCTCGGAGAGCGCCACCGCCTTCGGCGCTCCGGTGGAGCCGGAGGTGAACAGGATCAGCCGGTCACCTTCGTGCACCGGTGGGTCGGGCACCGTCGGCGCCCATTGATGTCTGCGCGCCGCCTGCGACGGGATCCATTCGATCTGTGCCGGTGGCTCGAACGGGTTGCGCCACAGTAGCGTCGGCGACTCGATCGGCCCCGGGGTCGACGCGACCACCACGCTGGGCCGGGCCAGCGCCAAGATCTGCTGCTTCTCTTGCGCACTCAGCTGCGGATCGACCGGCGCGAATACCGCACCGATATTCCAGACCGCCGACATTACCGCCGCGAAGGCCGGTGAATTCGGTAGTTCGGCGACGACCACATCACCTGAACCGACGCCATTTCTCTTCAAACACCACGCGACGGATTCGGCCCAGGCCTCGAGCTGACCGAATGACAAGATGGGATCCGCATCGGCGGAAACAAGAAACGGCCGATCGAGGGCATCCATCAATTGTCCTTCCGATGGCGCGATGGATATCCCACTCCCGTTGCGGAATTCGAGAATCCGCAACAGGGAGTGGGGTCACGAAACGGCACCCATCGCCGATCGCAGCAGTTATCCCCGGCACCTCCCGGCAAGGGGGAACAAGAGGTGAGCAATGGAACCCGAAGTCCGCGCGACCAACGCCTTCCGCATCGTGACAGCTCCAGCACCACCGTCGAGGTCCAATTCTTAGCGGCGCCAGGTGCCCAACGTTACCGCCGCGACTCGTGCATGCCCACAATCCCCGTTCCCATTTTTGGGAAACGCGACGAATACCCCGGCACGGTCGCGCGAGCCGCACTTGGTCCCGCTCACCGCGGGACTTACGCTGCTCTGTCTGGGATCAACCGGAGGGCACATGTCTGTTGAGAACGTCGGCCGCAAAAGGGATTCGGCCGCGACACGAACCGCGATTCTGACCGCGGCGCAACAGTTGTTCGCCGAACGCGGCTACGAGCGCACAACGGTGCGGGAAATCGCCGCGCACGCCGGGGTGAATCAGGCACTGCTGTTCCGATACTTCGGCAGTAAGGACGAACTGTTCCGGGCGGCGATCGCCGATCGGGGACGACGCGTGCTGGAGGACGGGCCGGTCGATGGTTTGCTCGGCCGCTTGCTCTCACGCGCGCTCGCGCCGAGCGGCTCGGCGGCACAGGGGCATTGGCTGCAGGCGGCGCTGCGCTCCAGCGGACACGATGAGGGAGCGGCTGCGATACGCCGCGAATTGGGCGATGAATACGTCGGCGCGCTCTCCGCGCTCACCGACGGCCCCGATGCCGAGCTGCGCGCCGAGCTGCTGCTCGCCTGGTTGCTCGGCATCGGGCTGGTCCGCTCCGTCCATCGCCGAGAACCACTGGCCAGCGCCGATCCGGCGGCGGTTGCCCAGCATGTGCTGCGCGCCGCGCGCGTGCTGCTGGAGCGCGTGGATGTGAATTTCCCACCGCCGTAACGAGATTCAACCGTTGACGGGCCGATGTGGCCTTCCTACCATCGATTTGTAAGCAGATGCTTACATCACTCGGGCGCCTACCGTCTGCGTCGCGGAAGGGAGATCGCACATGCCAGTCGACAACGAGGTACGCCGCTACCCCTTCGGCACTCCGGTCCGCCTCGACATGGATCCGCTCTTCGCTCGGCTGCGCCGAGAGGAGCCGATCAGCCGCATCCGGCTGCCCTACGGCGGCGATGGCTGGCTGGTGACCCGCTACGAGGATGTGAAACTGGTACTCGCCGACCCGAGGTTCAGCCGCGCCGCGGCGATCGACCGCGAGGACATTCCGCGCACCACGCCCGAGCCCGCGCGCCGCAACTCGCTACTCAGCATGGATCCGCCGGAGCACACCCGGCTGCGCAAACTCGTGGTCAAGGCCTTCACCGGCCGCCGGGTCCAGGCATTGCGCCCGCGCGCCCAGCAGATCGTGGACCAGCGGCTCGACGAAATCGAGCGATCCGGCCCGCCCGCCGATCTGGTGCAATTGCTCGCATTGCCGCTGCCGGTCACCGTCATCTGCGAAATGCTCGGTGTCCCAGCGCAAGACCAGCACCGCTTCCGGGACTTCTCCGATACGGTGCTGTCCACCACAGCGCACACCCGCGAGCAGATCAGCGCCGCACGGGCGGGCTTGGAGGCGTACCTGAGCGAATTGGTGGCGCAGCGCCGGGAACAGCCCACCGACGATCTGCTCGGCGCACTGGTCGCCGCGCGCGATGAGGAGGACCAGCTGAGCGAGGCGGAGCTGGTCAACCTGGGAATCGGCCTGCTCATCGCGGGCCACGAGACCACGGCCAACCAGATCGCCAACTTCACCTACGTGCTGCTCACCGAGCCCGGACAGTGGGAATTGCTGTGCGGCAGACCCGAACTCGTCCCGAGCGCGGTGGAGGAGCTGCTGCGCTACGTCCAATTGGGTTCGGGCGGGTCATTTCCCAGAATCGCCACCCAGGATCTCGAACTGCGCGGCGTCACCATCCGGGCCGGGGAGTCGGTATTCGTCAACACCCAGGCCGCCAACCGGGACGAGGCCGTCTTCGACGATCCCGAGCAGCTGAACCTCATCCGAGAACGCAACCCGCACATGGCCTTCGGGCACGGCGCACACCACTGTCTCGGTGCCCAGCTGGCCAGGGTCGAGCTGCAAGTGGCGCTCGACTCGCTCCTGCGGCGGTTCCCGACCCTGCGCCTGGCGGTGCCGGTCGACGAGGTGCCGTGGAAGACCGGCCTACTGGTGCGCGGCCCGAAGGCCCTGCCGGTGACCTGGTAAGTACCTCGCCGTCGAACTCGGCCCCACTACTGGCATTTCAGTTCGTCGAGCCGAGTCATATGGTCGCTCAAAACCCCATCCACAACCACCATTCGACTCGCCTCGACGAACTGCCTCGGCTAGTCCGACTCGCCGAGAGCAGCGGCGACGTCGCGGAGCGATTCCAGCAGGATGTCGCGGTAGGCGTCGAGGTCGGGGACTATCTCCGGATCGCATGCCACGGATACGGTGAAGCTGTCGCCGACGCCGACGAACGAATGCGCCAGACCGATGTCCGGGTACACCGGCGGCAGCCCGCCCGCGAATCGAAACGGCTTGCCCAGCAATAACCATTCGCCGGTCGGCTCGCACCTGATGCTGGTCAGGATCGTATGGGCGAGCGCGGGCGCGCTCGGATCCGCGGGCGGCAGCGTACCGAACCTGGCCCGGTAGACGCGGCTCGGCAGCCGGTCGACCAGCGCGAGTCGGCCCAGTTCCCGGCGGCTCGATGGTGAGCGGCGACGCTCGCGCAAGGTGGCCTCGACGGCTCGTGCGCGATCGGCGAGATCGGGCTCACCCGCGGCCAGGACGACCGCGTCGGCACCCACGCGATTGACCCCCATCACCGCGGCGTCGGGCACCGCGATGGTCACCAATGCGGCGAGATCGTCGGGGCATGTCCCATCGCGTTTTTCGAGATAGCGCTGCACGGCGCGCGAGATCGCGGCCAGCCCGAGGGCCGTCACGGTAATCCCCGGCACCCGCACGTCGCGCAGGTCCAAGGGGATCGTGCGCACGGCGCGTCCCGTACCGATTCGCCGGTTGAGCACGGTCGGGCTAACCGGTGGCGTGTTCGGCCCGCCGTCATCGCCCTCGCGGGCGATCCGGCGCATTTCGCCACGGACGCGGAGGTTGAACCCCAGTACCTGCAACGGCCAGCGCAGCGCCCCGCCAACGGCGGTGAGCGCCAAGCGCGGACGTCTCGCGGCAGGACCGAGCCCATCGATCCGCAACGGCGCCGAGGCGAACAATGCCTCCGACAACGAGGTCATGGCCGGACCCGCCATCAGGGCATGACTGATATGCATCAGCACCACGGTGCCCGCGCCGCTCAGCGTGGCGATACCGACCACATTCGGAAATACGTGGAGCTGCCAGGCGCTCACCCGTGCGTCCAGCGGCTGCGCCAGAACGCGTCCCATCTCGTCCAGACACTGGGCCCAATCCAGTTGTGCCGCATCATGAGTGACGATGTGCGCAGCGATCGGGCTGTCGTCTACCACCCAATACGGATGCCCGAGCCCGCCCGGCACCTCGCGGATGCGGCGGCGCAGCGGTGCGAGCAGTTCGGCGCGTTCGCCGAAGTGGGCGACGATATCCGCGGCGGTCGGCGGCGCGCCGGTCTCGTTATCGAACACCCACCACATCGGCCAGTCGGTGACCCGACCCGAGCGGGCCAGATAGTAGTAGGCGGCGTCATTGGCCACCAGCTGTGATTCATGCATGATGTTGCTCTCGTCGATCCGATTTGCTGCACTCTGCCATTACGTTGAGCGGAACTGAAATCGGCTGTCGGCGTTGGCGGTCCGCTGGCGGTCCCCAGCCGTGGCGACTGGGGACCGGCGTTCGTCAGCCGCGGGACAATTTCGGCAGCAGGGAACGCCAACCACCGGTGCCTCCCGGTGCGGGAGTGCTCACCGCGGACAGTGCGGCGTATTCGTCATCGGTGAGCGTGATGGTGGCGGCGGCGGTGTTCTCCTCCAGATGCGCCACACTCGAGGTACCCGGAATGGGCAGGATGACCGGCGAGCGCCGCAGCAGCCAGGCCAGCGCGAGCTGGGACGGGCTGGCGTCGGTGCGCGCGAGGCTGTCCAGTGGACCGCCGGGACGCGCGAGATCGCCGGTGGCCATGGGGAACCACGGAATGAACGCGATGTTGTTCGCCTCGGCGTATTCGAGTACGTCCTCTGCGCTGCGGTTGGCGAGGTTGTACTGATTCTGTACCGAGACGATATCGACGATCTTGCGAGCCTTCACGAGCTGGACGACGCTCACCTCGGACAGGCCGATATGGCGAATCTTGCCCTCTTGCTGCAGCAATGCCAGCTCACCCAGTTGGTCGGCGAGCGCGACCTTCGGGTCGATCCGGTGCAGCTGATAGAGATCGATGCGGTCGACACCGAGATGGCGCAGGCTCAGTTCGAGCTGCTGGCGCAGATATTCCGGGCGGCCGACCGTACGCCACTCACCAGGACGAGGACGGGTCAACCCGCCTTTGGTGGCGATCACCAGGTCGTCGGGATACGGGTGCAGCGCCCGGCGGATGAGGGTTTCGCTGACGAACGGACCATAGGAATCCGCGGTGTCGATGAAGGTGATGCCGAGTTCGACGGCACGGCGCAGCACCCGTACGGCCTCATCGGGATCCTTCGGATCGCCCCACACGCCGGGGCCGGTGATCTGCATGGCGCCGTAGCCCAAGCGCTGGACCGGTAGGTCACCGCCGAGGGCGAAGGTGCCCGAGGCGGCGGCGGGACGGGACTGGGCTTCGGTGGTCATGCTTTCCTTTCGGTAGATATGGACGATGCTGCGGCACACACTGCCTCATCGGGATTCGACGAGGTCCTCCGGTAGGTCGTCATCGCTCGGGATCGGGAAGAAGCCCGAGTCGATGAAGGATCTGACGTAGGCGTCGAGCGCGGCAGCATCGATGGGTGGGCAGTGGATGTGTTGTTTGGCGAGCTCGATACGAGTATGGGTGTCGTCGATCGGGGCCGAAACCCCGCCATAGTTACCGCTGACCAGCGCGGCGCGCACCAGGGAGTCGTCGCCCGCCGCATCACGCGCCGCGGCTTGTTCGGCCAGCTTCGTCGCGATCTCCTCGACCGAGGCGATCGCGATCGGAATCCCGTGTCTGCGGATGGCTTCGAAGATGTCGCGAATTACCACCGACCGCGGGTTCACCAGGTGGTACGCCGCGCCGATCGCGGGCCGGTCGGCCAGCGTCACAATGGCAGATACCACGTAGTTCACCGGTACCAGCGACATCGCGGCGTCGGCGGTTTCGGGGGCGAGCCCGAGGATGGCGGCCGCCCGGATCATATTCCAGAACGAGTCGTCGACGCTGTTCACACCGAGCCGCGGATCGCCGCACACGATGCCGGGACGGTAGATGCTCACCGGCACACCGCGTGCGCCCGCCTGCCGAACCAGTTGCTCGGCAACCCATTTGCTGGCCACATATCCGTTTCCGGACACCTCGCCGAGGCTCAGCTCCGCATTCTCCCGGCCGATGAAATCCGGTGCGGTGACGGCCGGAATCACGGCATTGACGGTGGAGACGAAATGCACGGGCTTGATCCGGCCGGTGGTCGCCAGGCCGAGCACCTCGCGGGTACCCGAGACGTTCGCCGCGCGCAGCCGCGCATAGGGCTCGATGTGGTTGACGCGAGCTCCATTGTGGTAGATCGCATCGATCCGTTCGGCCAGCCGCGCGTAACCGGCCTGGTCGAGCCCGAGGCGGGGCGCTGCCAGATCACCTGCGACGGCGACGATTCGGGATTGGTAGGAGTCGTCCCAGATCCGGTACTGCTGCAGGGCGTCGCGGATCCGCTTGTATGCCCGCTCGTCATCGTCGCCGCGCACCAGGCACCAGACGCGAACCGGCGTGCTGGCCAGCAACTCTCGCAGCAGATGTGCGCCGACGAATCCGGTCGCACCGGTGAGCAGCACATCCCGGGGGGCTGCTGGACGCATGGGTGCGACACCTTCGGTATCGATCTCCGGTCCGAGCACGACATCGGTGTCGATCGTCGCGCCGTCATCGGTCGCGGGTACCGCCGCGGGTTCGTCCGGATAGTCGATGCGGGTGGCCAGGCCGCGCACCGTCGGCGCGGTGAACAATGCCGCCATCGGCACGTCGATGCCGAGCCGGGCGGCCAGCGCGCGCTGCAGTGTGAAGGCCAGCAGCGAGGTGCCGCCGAGTTCGAAGAAATCGTCCTCGGCACCGATCCGGGCCACGCCGAGCACCTCGGCATAGGCCGCGGCGACGGCCCGCTCGGTGGTGGTCTCCGGTGCCAGGTAATCGCGGGCTCGGAAAACCGGCCGCGGCAGCGCGGCACGATTCAGCTTCCCGCTGCCGTTCATCGGGAAGGATTCCAGCTCCATGATCACCGAGGGCACCATATAGGACGGCAGCACCTGTGCCAGCGCTTCGCGCACGGCATCGGCCGCGAGTTCGGTCGCCGGTACCACGTAGGCGACCAGCTGATCCCCGATATCCGATGCCGCCACCACGACCACGGCCTGCGCGACGGACGGCTCGGCGAGCAGCGCGGCCTCGATCTCCCCCAGCTCGATCCGGTGTCCGCGGATCTTCGCCTGGAAGTCGGTGCGGCCCAGGTACTCCAGCACGCCGTCGGCGCGGCGACGCACCAGATCACCGGTCCGGTACATCCGCGCACCCGGCGGCCCGTACGGATCGGCGACGAACCGATCCGCGGTCAGATCCGCGCGCCGCAGGTAGCCGCGCGCCAATTGGATTCCCGCCAAATACAGTTCGCCGACCACACCGGCGGGCGTCAGATGCAGTCGAGAATCGAGGACGTAGGTGCGGGTATTCCACAGCGCCACACCGATCGGCACCGTCGTCCGGTCGCTGGTGGACGCGGGCCGATACGTCACCGAGACCGCCGCCTCGGTGGGGCCGTACAGGTTGTGCAGCCCGGCATCCGACAGCGCGGCGAAATCGGCGACGGTGCCCGGCGGCAGTGCCTCACCGATGACGAACACCTCGCGCAGCGACGCCAACTGCTCGGTCCGGGCCGCGGCCAGGAACACCTGCAGCACGGACGGCACGAAATCGGTGACCGTCACCCGATGGGTGCTGATCAGGTCGGCGATGTAGCCCGGATCGCGCTGGCCGTCCGGCGCGGCGAGCACCAGCCGCGCGCCCACCCACAGCGGTACGAAGAAACCCCACAGCGATACGTCGAACGTGGTCGCGGTCTTCTGCAGGTAGACATCGTCGGGCCGGAACGCGTACTCCGCCACCATCCATTCGATCTGGTTGGTGATCGCGCGGTGCGACACCAGCACGCCCTTTGGCCTACCGGTCGACCCCGAGGTGAACAGCACGTACGCGGGGTGGTCCGGATGCAGCGGCGCGCGCAACTCGCCGGCGGCGACCGGATCGGCCGAGTATGCCGACAGATCGAGGGCATCGATATCGACGACCCGCGGCCCGGAAACCGACACCGGATGCCCGCTCGTCGTCAGCACGCACACGGGCTCGGCCGTGTGCAGTACATACGCGATCCGGTCGGCCGGATGGTCACGGTCCAGCGGCAGATACGCGCCGCCCGCGCTCAGCACCGCGTACATCGCGACCACCAGCTCCGGCGAACGCGGCATCGCAAGCGCCACTACGGATTCGGGACCGATCCCCTGCCCGATCAGATAGCGGGCCAGGCGGTTGACGCGCTCATCGAATTCCCGATAGGTCCAGGCCGTCGCGTCGTGCACGATCGCAACCGCCTCCGGTGCCGCGGTGACGGCGCGGCGGTAGCCGCTCAGCAGGGATTCGCCCGATACCGGATGCGTCGTGTCGACCGCATCCGATAGCAGTTGTGCGCGTTCGGCCGTATCGATCACCTCGATATCACCGAGGACGGCGCGCGGATCAGCGGCGATCACCGACAGCAGGCGGGTGAACCGGTCCACGAAACCCTGCACGGTGTGCTCGTCGAACATATCGGTGGCGTAGGTGACCACGCCGCCGATCCCGGTCGGTGTGCCGGCGGCGTCATAGGTGTCGCCGATCATCCAGTGCAGATCGAACTGCGATATCTCCGTGCCGATATCCAGGGTCGTGATCGCGAGCCCCGGCAACTCCAGTGCCACCAGTTCCATATTCTGGAACGACAGCGCCACCTGGTACAGCGGGTGCCGGGTGGTCGACCGCACCGGATTCAGCACATTGACCAGCCGTTCGAACGGCACGTCCGCGTTCGCGAAGGCCTGCAGATCGGTTTCGCGCTGACGTGCGAGCAGTTCGGTGAAGGTCGCGCCCGCGTCGTATCGGGTGCGGAAGACCACGGTGTTGATGAACATGCCGATCAGGTCGTCGAGCACCGCATCGCCGCGCCCGGCGATCGGCGAGCCGATGGCGATATCGTCGGTCGCCGACAATCGCGCCAGCAGCACCGCGAGTGCCGTGTGCACGACCATGAACAAGGTCGCACCCTCGGCGCGCGCCAATTCGGCCAGCGCCGTATGGGTTTCGGCGTCGATGCGAACCGACACCCGGCCACCGGCGGCGGACCGGAACAGCGGACGCGGCCGATCCGATGGCAGGTCGAGCTGATCGGGCAGACCAGCCAACTCCTGCCGCCAGTGGGCGATCTGCTGGGCTGCCACCGATTCCGGATCATCCTCGGTGCCGAGCACCTCGCGCTGCCAGATGCTGTAGTCGGCGTACTGCACCGCCAGCGGCGCCCACTCCGGTGCCGCCGCGGCGGAGCGTGCCACATACGCGGTCATCAGATCCCGGACCAGCGGGCCGAGTGACGAGCCGTCGGCGGCGATGTGGTGCACCACCATCGCCAGCACGTACTCGCGCCCTGGCACGGAATCCGGCGCGTCGGAGGAATCCGGGTGCGTCGCGTCGCCGAGATCGAACAGGGCGAGTCGGATGGGCACCTCGGTGGTGAGATCGAAGACCGTCTTCGCCAGATCGGCGACCGCGTCCGCCACCTCGGCCGGATCGATGGCCTCGATCCGCACCTGCGGTATCGCCTGGGTCGCGGGCAGGATCACCTGCACCGGAACCGGATTGGGGTCATCCGGGCCCGCCTCGGTGTACGGGTACACCGTGCGCAGGATCTCGTGGCGGGTGACCAGATCCCCGACCGCCTCCTGCAGTGCCGCGATATCGAGGGCGCCGCTCAAACGCACCGCCATCGGCACGTTGTAGGCCACCGAGGCGGTATCGAGGCGGTTGAGGAACCACATGCCCTGCTGCGCCAGCGACAATGGGATCCGCTCCGGTCGCGGACCGGCGATCGGCGCGGGACGGCCGCCGCCGGCCGAATGCTCGCGCAGTCGGTCCGCGAGGGCGGCCACGGTCGAGGCCTCGAACAGCAGCCGCACCGGGACCCGGGTATCGACCGCGGCGCCCAGCCGCGCCACCACCCGGGTGGCGGTCAGTGAGCTGCCGCCCAGTTCGAAGAAGTCGTCATCGGCACCGACCGGCATTGCGGGACGGAGCAATTCGGTGAAGACGCCCGCGACCAATTCCTCCAACGGTCCGGACGGCGCGCGGTACTCCCGCGCCCGCAGCACCGGCGCGGGCAAGGCGGCGCGGTCGAGTTTGCCGACCGGGGTCAGCGGGATCTCGTCGAGCACCATGACGGTGGTGGGCACCATATGTGCGGGCAGGCTGTTCGCGGCGAACGCGATGAGTTCGTCGCCGTCGGCCACCGCGCCGCTGGCGGCGCGCACATAGGAGACGAGAATGGTTGCACCGCTGGCGATTTCGTGACCAGCGGTAACCGCGAAGTCGACGGTGTCATGGGCCGCGAGCACGGCATCGATCTCGCCGAGTTCGATGCGGAAACCGCGGACCTTGACCTGGAAATCGTTGCGGCCCAGATACTCCAGCGCACCGTCGGCCGTCCGCCGAACCAGATCTCCGGTTCGGTACAGCCTGGCTCCGCCGAAATCGAATGGATTAGCCACGAACCGGGCCGCGGTCAGCGCGGGACGCTCGTGATATCCGCGGGCCAGCTGCGGCCCGGTGATGTAGAGCTCGCCGACGGCGCGATCGGGCACCGGAGACAAACGCTCATCCAGCACGTACTCGGTAATGGCGCGGATCGGCCCGCCGATGGTGACGCTCTCCCCCGGCACCAGCGGCGCGCTGATATTGGTCATGATCGTGGTCTCGGTCGGCCCGTACCCGTTGTAGAACTCACGGGTGCGCCGTCCGGCGATCGGAATTGTCCAGCGCCGCACCAACTCCGGCGGACATGCCTCGCCACCGGCGATCACCACGCGCAGTTTGTCCAGGCCGGTCGGGTCGACCGACGCCAGCGCCGCGGGGGTGATGAACGCGTGCGTCACCCGCTCCCGGCGTAGCAGCGCGGCCAATTCCTCACCGCCATAGACGCTCGGCGATACGACCACCATGGTCGCCGACCCGCCGATCGCCAGCAGCAACTCCAGCACCGACGCGTCGAATGATGGCGAGGCGAAATGCAGCGTGCGCGAACCGGTCGTTACCCGGTAGCGCTCGCGCTGTTCGTCGCAGAAGCTCGACAGTCCGGCCTGCGTGACGACCACGCCCTTGGGCTTGCCGGTCGATCCGGAGGTGTAGATGACATAGGCCGGATGCTCGGCGCGCAACGGGCGCGCTCGATCCGCGTCGGTAATCGGGGCGGCGGAGTGGTCGTAGAGGCGCGCATCGATATCGTCGGCATCGATGGCGAGCCACGCCACCTCGTCGGGTAGCTCGGCACCGACCGCCGCGACCGTAAGTCCGAGCACCGCACGCGAATCCGTGACCATGTGACGTACCCGCTCGGCGGGATAGTTGGGATCGACCGGTACGAATCCGGCACCGGTCTTGGCGACCGCCCATACCGCCAGCACCGACTCCGGTGACCGCGGAATGCCGACGGCGACCAGATCCTCCGGGCCGATACCGCGCTCGATCAGCAGCCGGGCCAGCCGGGTGGAGCGCTCGTCGAGGTCGACATAGTCCACTTCGGCCAGCCGCTCGCCGGCGTCGGCGAAGACCACGGCGACACCGTCCGGATTGCTTTCCACGGCCTCGGTCAACAGCTGCGGCAGCAATGTGACGGGTGCGTGCTCGGCCGGGTCCGTCCCGACGGACCGGACCGGTGCGATCAATGCCGGTTCGCGTTCACGGTTGTCGAGGATATCGATGTCACCGATGATCGCGCGCGGATCGGTGGCGACCGCGGTGAGGATCCGCGCGAACCGCCGACCGAGCCCTTGAATCGTCGCGTCCTCGAAAAGATCTGTCGCATAGGTGAATACGACGGCCAGCTCGTCCGGCGTCCCATCCTCACGGTGGCGCGGTTCGATGATCACCTGCAGGTCGAATTTCGCGACGACCTCGCCGACCTCCAGCGCGGAAACCGTCAGTCCGGGCAGCTCGAGGGCTGGCTGTTCGGTGTTCTGGAACGACAGCATCACCTGGAACAGCGGATTGTGCGCGCCGTCGCGTGCGGGTGCCATCACCTCGACCACCCGCTCGAAGGGGATATCGGCATGGGCGAAGGCGGACAGGTCGGTCTCGCGGACCTGTTCGACCAGCGACGCGAAGGTGGCGGCGCGGTCGATATCGGTGCGCAGCGTCAAGGTATTGACGAACATGCCGACCAGATCGTCCAGGGCGGCCGCGCCACGACCGGCGATCGGCGTGCCGATCGCGATATCGGAGCCACCGGAGAGCCGGGCCAGCAGTGTGGCCAATGCGGCATGGACGACCATGAACAATGATGAATTGTGCTCGCGCGCAAGGCGATCCAGCCCTGCGTGAATGTCCGCGGGGACGACCGTACTGCTCGACGCACCGCGCATCGATGGCCGCGCCGGACGCGGGTGGTCCGGCGGCAGCTGTGCGGCCGCCGAGACACCGGCCAGCTGGCCACGCCAGTACGCCAATTGCTGTGCGGCGATGGAGTTCTCATCGTCGTCGGTGCCGATAACCGTGCGCTGCCAGAGCGCGAAATCGGCGTACTGCACCGCCAGCGGCGCCCAGCCGGGCGCGGTACCCTCGGCGCGCGCCAGATAGGCGGTCGCCAGATCCCGCGCCAGCGGCGCCAGCGATACGCCGTCCGCCGAAATGTGGTGCACGACCACGACCAGCAGATGTTCGTTCGCGCTCGGGTCGGAGAACAACCGGATCCGCACGGGCGGATATTCGGTGACATCGAATCCCGTGGACAACAGTTCGGCGACCCGCTGGTGATCGTCGGCGGTGGCCGCCTCGACCGGCAACCCATCGGGCAGTGCTTGGGTCACCGACAGGATCTCCTGGCGCGGCAGCCCGTCCGGACCGTGCACCGGGAACCTCGTGCGCAGCGCTTCGTGGCGCTCCAGCACATCCGCGACGGCCTGCCCGAGTGCGGACACGTCGAGAGCGCCGCTCAGCCGAATCGCGAATGGCAGGTTGTAGGAAGGGGATTCGGTGTCGACCTGGTTGAGCACCCACATGCGGTACTGCGCCAGCGATAGCGGCACCACCCCCGGCCGTGCGGTCCGAGTCAGCGGGGGACGATCCGCCCCGGCACCGGAGCCCGGCGCGATGGCCGCGGCCAGTGCGGCGACCACCGGTGCGTCGAACAGCGCCCGCACCGGCACCCGCGCATCCAGCGCCGCACTCAGCCGGGCCACCACCTGGGCCGCGATCAGTGAGTTGCCACCGAGGGCGAAGAAGTCGTCATCGGCACCCACCCGCTCCGCGCCGAGCACATCGGCGAACACCCCGGCCACGACCTCCTCGATCGGGGTGGACGGGGCGCGGAAGTCCCGGGCGGTGAAGCTCGGCCGCGGCAAGGCCTTGCGGTCCAGCTTGCCGCTGGTATTGAGCGGGAATTCGGCCAACTCCACGACCGTGGCCGGAACCATATACGCGGGTAGCGTTTCCGCCAGCGCCGAAAGCAACCGCACCGAATCGATCGAGGCGCCCGGCGTGGGCACCACGTAGGCCACCAGCTGATCGCCGGGTTCCGACGGCAGCACCAGCACGGCGGATTGACCAATCGAAGCCTGGGCGAGTAGCGCCGATTCGATATCGCCGAGTTCGATGCGCAGACCCCGGAATTTGACCTGGAAGTCGGTGCGGCCCCGGTACTCGAGCACACCGCGTTCCTGGCCATCGAGCGCACGCCACACCACCAGGTCACCGGTCCGGTACATCCGCTCGCCGGAACCGAACGGGTTGGCCACGAACCGCTCCGCGGTCAGGTCAGGGCGCGCGACGTAGCCGCGGGCCAGCTGGTCACCGGCCAGATAGAGTTCGCCGGTGACACCGGCTGGCACCGGCCGCAATCGCGAATCCAGCACGTAGACCCGGGTGTTCCACGCCGGTGCACCGATCGGCACACCCGTGCGCTCGGCGCCGGAAGCAGGCCAGCTCGTGACCGATACCGCGGCCTCGGTCGGCCCGTAGAGATTGTGCACGGCGGCATCGGAGATCGCCCGCAGCGCGAGCACCGTCTCCGGCGGCAGCGCTTCACCGGCGACGAACAGCGTCCGCAGCGTCGAGACGGCGCCAGCACGCGTGTGCGCCGCGAATACCGAAAGCATCGATGGGACGAAGTCGGTGACGGTAACTCGCTGTGCCGCAATGGTTTCCGCGAGGTAGACCGGGTCGCGGTGGCCGTCGGGGGTGGCTATCACGAGCTTGGCACCCACCCGCAGCGGCAGGTAGTAGCCCCACAGCGAGACATCGAAGGTGACGGCGGTCTTCTGGAAGTAGACGTCGTCGACGCCCAATCGGTACTCGGCGAGCATCCAGGTGATCTGGTTGTGGATCGCGCCGTGCGATACCGCGACCCCCTTCGGGCGTCCAGTGGAGCCCGAGGTGAAGATCACGTACGCCGCGTTGTCCGGACGGACCGGTCGCAGCAGTTCCTCGGCACGCACCGGGGCGCCGTCGAATCCGTCCAGCTCCTCGGTGTCGAGGTTCAGCACCGCGAGCCCGTCCGGCACCGGTACGGCATCCGCGGTCGTGGTGACCACGCACGCCAGCTCGGCGCTGCTCAGAATGTGCCCGATCCGCTCGGCCGGATGATCCGGATCCAGCGGTACGTACGCGGCACCGGCAGTGCCGATCGCATAGATGCCGACGACCGATTCCAGCGAACGCCGGACCGCGAGGCCGACCAGCGAATCGGCACCGACACCGCGCGAAATCAGCAGGCGCGCAAGTCTATTGACACGCTCATCGAAATCCCGGTACGTCAGCTCGCGGCCCTCGTAGACCACCGCCACCCGATCCGGATGCGCCCGCACCGCGCGGCGGTAGCCCTCCAGCAGCAGCTCCGGTTCGACCGGTTGCCGGGTATCGTTCCAGTCCAGCAGGATTCGATCCCGTTCGGCGCCGGTCAGCATGATGTCGATATCGCCGATCCGAGCGGCGGGATCGCCGAGCAGCGCCTCCAGCACCCGGATCAGACGTGCGGCAAGGGTTTCCACCGCCTCGGCGGTAAAGCGATCGCCCAAATACTTCCACGTCAGTTCGAGCGTCGAGGCCGCGGTCACCAGCAGTGTCAACGGGTAGTGCGTATCGTCGCGCAAACCGACACCGGTCACCGACATGCCGTCGACGGAATCGGCGGCGGCGATCGCCTCCGGGGCGATCGGGTACGACTCGAATACCAGGAGGGTGTCGAATTGTGCTCCGGCCCCGGCGATCCGCTGGATGTCGGTGAGACCCACATGGTGGTGGTCGAGCAGACCGGCCTGCTCGCGTTGCACGGACCGCAGGAACTCGCCGACCGCCAACCTGCCATCGACCCGCACGCGCACCGGCAGCGTATTGATGAACAAGCCGACCATCGACTCCACGCCGGACAGTTCGGCCGGACGGCCGGACACCGTGGTGCCGAACACCACGTCGGCGCGGCCGGTGAGCCGCCCGAGCAGAATGCCCAACGCCGCCTGCATCAGGGTATTCACGGTGACGCCGAGTTCGGTGGCCTGCTCGGTGATCCGGCGGGTGCGGTCGGCGTCGATCTCGGTGACGATCTTGCCGATCTCGTGGCGTTCGGCGGTGCGCGGGGGTGGCGCCAGCCGAGTCGGCTCGTCCACGCCGGACAGCGCCTGCGCCCACGCCCGCAGCGACGCCTCCCGATCCCGACCGGCCAGCCAGCTCAGGAAGGTGCGGTAGGAGGGCACGCGCGGCAGCGCGGACTGATCGCCCCGAGTCGCGTAGAGCACCAGCACATCTCGCATCAGCAGCGGCATCGACCAGCCGTCGAGCAGGATGTGGTGGGTGGTGATCACCAGATGCCACTGCTCGGTGCGGTACAGGGTGAACCGCAGCAGTGGCGCCACCGACATGTCGAAATGGGTTTCCCGCTCCTGCACGACCAGCCGCCGCAACTCCGGCAGCCGCTCGGACTCGGGCAGGTGCGTCAGATCAACCGACCGCCATGGCACCTCGACCCGTTCCAGCACCACCTGCACGGGGTGACCGTCGGCGTCGGTGACGAATGCGGTCCGCAGGTTCGGATACCGGTCCACGATGCCCTGCGCCGCGGCCCGCAGCCGCTCGACGTCCACGGTGCCGCCCAGGTCAACCGTCGCCTGAGTGGTGTAGACATCGACACTCGACTCGGCCAATAGCGCGTGGAAGAGCAGGCCCGACTGCAGCGGCGACAGCGGCCATACATCCGAGAGGGCCGGGTAATCCCGTTCCCACCCTTCGATATCGGACTGGCCGACGCTGACCAGCGCCAGATCCGACGGCGTGCGGCCACCGGCCTCCGGGCGCCGCACATGCTCGGCCAGTGCGTGCAGCGCGGCGACCCACAGGTCGGCGAGCTCCTGCGCCCGCTCGCGCGACAACAGCCCGCTCGGGAAGGCGAACGACGCACCGAGCTCCGGACCGTCCGGCCCGTCGGTGACGATCGCGTTGATATCGATCACGCCGTTCGCCGGCATGTCCGGATCCAGCTCGGCATCCAGCTGCCCCAGATCCGCGACCGGCACCCAGCCCCGATCACCGAACTCGGCTGGGATCTCCCCTGT
The DNA here is from genome assembly GCF_050955995.1 of Nocardia sp. CA-119907. Lineage (NCBI taxonomy): Bacteria > Bacillati > Actinomycetota > Actinomycetes > Mycobacteriales > Nocardiaceae > Nocardia > Nocardia sp. CA-119907. The sequence goes on along the minus strand of NZ_CP192091.1, from coordinate 2,737,070 downwards.
CGACATGCGACCCAGATAGTTGAAGCTGATCTGACCGGCATCGCCCAACGACGCGGCGGTCTGCGGGTTCAGATAGCGCAGCAGACCGTAGCCGAGCCCCTTGTCGGGGATCGCCAGCAGCTGCTCCTTCACCGATTTCACGATGTCGCCCATGGCTTTTCCGCCCGCGAATGCCACGCCGACATCCGCGCCCGCGAGATCGAGCCGCACCGGATAGGCGCTGGTGAACCAGCCGACCGTACGGGACAGATCCGCGCCCGCGACGACACCCTCTTCGCGACCGTGGCCTTCCAACTTGACCAGCACGGCACTGCCGGAGGTCTCGCCACGCCATTTGCTCACCGCCAGTGCCAGCGCGGACAGCAGGCCATCGTTGACACCGCCGCGATACCGGCTCGGAATCGCGGTCAGCACCGCATCGGTCACCCCGGCGGGCAACGTCACCTGGATACGGTCGACGGTGGCGAAGGTGTCCACCGCCGGATCGAAGGCACGCATACCGAGCAGCGGCTGCGCGGTAGCCGAAACCTGTTGCCAGAATGGCAGTTCCGCGATACGGGCGGGATCCCGCGCCGCGTCGAGCAGGGCGTGCGCCCAGCGCCGCATCGAGGTTCCGTTGGCGGGCAACGCCACCGGCTGCCCGGCCGCCAGCTGCGACCAAGCCACCGCCAGATCCGGAATCAGAATCCGCCAGGACACGCCGTCGACCACGAAATGGTGCGCGATGACCAGCAATACATCGCGACGGACCCCGGACTCCGGGAAGGCGAACCAGACGAACCGCACCATCACCGCGTTCGCGGGATCGAGCCGACCCAGCGCCGCGTTGTATTCGATATTCGCCCGCTGCGACAGCTCCGCGTCCGAGATATCGGCGGGCAGCTCGACCCGGTCGACCAGAGCATCGATGTCCAGAGCGCCACGCTCGAGCGCCTCGAAGACCCATGGGGTGTCGGCCGCGGTCGCGGCGCTGGCGCGCAGCCGTGCGCGCAGCACGTCATGGTGATCGAATACCGCACCGATGGTCGCGACCAAGGTTTCGCGATCGATGCCGTCGGGCAGTGCGAGCGCCATCGACTGCGAGAACCGTTGGTACGATGCGCCATTCGACAGCGTCGCCGCCAGCAGCGGCGTCAACGGGATCTCGCCGACCCCGCCGCCCGACAGTTCCGCCAACCGCTGCTGCTGTGCATCACCTGCCAACGTAGCGATCTCGGCCAATGCCTCGACGGTGCGATGATCGAAGACATCCCGTGCGGTGAACACGACACCGCGCGCTTTGGCCCGCGACACCAGTTGAATCGACAGGATCGAATCGCCACCCAGTGCGAAGAACGAATCGTCCAGACCGACCCGCTCGACACCGAGCACCGCCGCGAATATCTCGGCGATGATCGTTTCGATTTCGCGCACGGGAGCACGGAATTCGCTGGCGGCGAAGACGGGTTCCGGCAGCGCGTTTCGGTCCAGCTTGCCGATCGGGGTGAGCGGAAGGTGGTCGAGCACCACGATCGACGCCGGAACCATGTACTCCGGCAACCGCTCCCCGACGAAGGTCGCGAGTTCGACGGTGTCCACACCGCTCCCAGCATGCGGCAGCACATACGCCACCAGGACCTTCGCACCGGAGGGCAGCGTCTTGCCGAGGGTCACGGCATAGTCGATCTCGGGATGGGCGCTCAGCGCATTGTCGATCTCACCCAGCTCGATACGGAAACCACGGATCTTGACCTGGAAGTCCGTCCGGCCCAAGTACTCGAGGGTGCCGTCGGTTCCGTTGCGTCGCACCAGATCACCGGTGCGATACAAACGTCCACCGGGATTGCCGGGGTCCAACTCGTGCGGGCTGGCCACGAACCGTTCCGCGGTCAGTCCCGGCCGTCCGAGATATCCCTGGGCCAGCGCCGCTCCCGACAGGTACAACTCACCGGTCACTCCCGCGGGCACCGGCCGCAACCGGGCGTCCAGCACGAATGCGCCAACTCCCGCGAGCGCGGTGCCGATCGTGATCGGCTCGTCCGGCAGCAGTTCCCCCAAGGTCGCCCATACCGTCACTTCCGTCGGGCCGTATACGTTGACGAAACGCCGCCCGTCGCGCGCCCAACGTCCCACCAGTTCCGGGCCGCACGCCTCGCCGCCGACCGCCACCATCTCGAGATGCTCGAGCCCGGCCGGCTCCACCGACTCCAGCGCACCCGGCGTGATGATCATGTGGGTGACCCGTTCACGCCGCAGCAGCTCCGTCAGCTCGGGGCCACCGGATGCGTGCGGCGGCGCCACCACCAGCGTCGCTCCTGACGAGAAGGCCAGCAGCAGTTCGAGCACCGAGGGGTCGAAATTCGGCGAGCACACGTGCAGGAGCAGTGAACCCTCGCGCACCCCGGAGACTTCCCGCGCCGCGGCCAACAGCCCACCGAGACCGGCATGGGTGACCATCACACCCTTGGGTTTCCCGGTCGATCCCGAGGTGTAGATGACATATGCGGGGTGCCGGTGATCGACCGGGCGCACCCGGTCGGCATAGGAGATCGGGTGGCCCGGCCGCGCACCGATTCGCCCGGCCAGCACCGGATCATCGAGTTCGAGCCAGTCCACACTCGCGCCGAGTACCGGCCGGTGTGCCGTGGTGGTCAACCCGAGCACCGCACCCGAATCCGCGAGGATGTGCGCGATCCGCTCGGACGGATATCCGGGATCCACCGGCACATACGCCGCGCCGGTCTTCGCGATCGCCCATACGGCCAGCACCGATTCGACGCTGCGCGTGATCCCGATCGCCACCACATCGCCCGCGCCGACCCCGCGTGCGATCAGCTCGCGCGCCAACCGGGAGGACAGTTCGTCGAGTTCCCGGTACGTCAACTTCCGACCATCGGCTGGATCGCCCGACGGATCGAACCGGATGGCGACGGCGTCGGCCGCCGATTCCACAGCGGCCGCGAGCAAGTTCGCGAAAAGTAGACCTACCCGGCGACGACTACCACGTGTGGAACGACGATCCCTAGCCACTTCCGGTACTACACCTTTCAACTATGCCGAACCTGCCCACGGGGGTACCACACCTCAATAAGTGGAACGTGATTCACGAACGGACGATCAATCGTCACGGGCCGAGCGCGCATCATACAAGCAGCGTATTTCCGCATGATCCCAACGATGGGAGGTGCTCCGGCAGTATCGCAGTAGCCGTCCCGCTGCCAGCCAGCGCCACTCCGAAGTAGTGCGATCTCGCTATCGCGATACTACTGCGCAAACCTCGTGTGCCGCCTCCACTTCCAACACAATCTCCGCTAACCGATCAGCACGTGTGCATACCTGCACTCTGACCACAACCGCAGATAACCAGCTGACACCCGGCAACGCAATTCATCGGGCAGTCGGCCCGACGACCGGGCTGGTCGCCACCACGAAACGTGATAACCCCCACACATTCGTGGCAGCGGATCCGATGTTGACTTCGGTCACATGGACTGATCAGCCGAAATAGTAGAGCTCGAAGCCGACGGCGTGAGCGGCGGGGAAGCCCGGCTTCGGCGCGGTTGCCATATCGATCACCGCGCGGACCTGGTGGGCGACCGGCTCGGGGCTGAGCACCTCGAGGTAGCGGCGGTGTGCGGCCAGTGAGGCGGCGGCCTGTTCGAGGGTGACGGTGACATCGACGGCATGAGTGCCATTAGGGCCGACCACCGCGGCCAAGCGGGCCGACCACGGGGTTTCGGTGAGGTCGGGGAAGATCCACTCGTTGCCCGCATCGGAGATCGCGTCGAGGGCGGCGCGCCCGACGGCGCGATGGTCGGCACTATTGGCATAGCCGGGCGCCCAGGTGTCACCAAAGTTGAACAGCACCACCAACTCCGGTCGATGGCGGCGGATCGCGGCGGCCAGATCACGACGCAGACCTAGGGATTCCTCGACGCGGCCGTCCGGATAGCCGAGGAATTCCACCTCGTGCACGCCGACCACCTTGGCGGCGGCGATCTCCTCGGCCTCGCGCAGAGGGCCGGCCTCGGCGGGCGGCATGCCCGCGATCCCGGCCTCACCCGAGGTGACCAGAACATAGCGAATGTCCTTACCCTGTCCCGTCCATCGCGCCACGGCGGCGGCCGCGCCGTATTCGATATCGTCGGGGTGGGCCACGATCACGAGGCCGCGCTGCCAGTCTTCGGGAACATGCTCCACGCGGATCATTCAAGCAGACGCCCGCACGCACCCCTGGCCGCTGCCCGAAACGCGGATAGGCCGTGTGCGCCCACAGCGGGCGGCACACGGCCTACCTCTCGGTACCGCACCGCCCGTAAGTCCCGGCGGGCGTGCGGCTTTGCTCCTGCGGGTGCTACAGCTTGCTCACGGTGGAGTTGTCCGAGCCCGATACCGCCTTGTACAGCAGGTAGAGCCCGAATACGACCGCGCTGATCACCAGGATCGGGAACAGCCCCTTGATCAACGCACCGATGATGGCGAGCGCGATCCAGACGACCGCTACGACACCGATGATTTTCCACAACATGCCAGCCTCCAGAAGGTCTCGGGCGAACCGCCATCCGACGATCCGACCCCTCCATGCTGGCAGCCCGAAAACGATAAATCACCAGCTCAGCACGGATATCCGGGTGAAGATCAGGGTTCACCCTGAGGGCATTCGACGCATCTTGTCATTGACAAGATGCGTCAGAGTGTGGAACCTTTGAGCGCAGTCGCCGCCCAGGCGCGACCAGCCCGTAGCTTCAGTCGAAAGAGCAGCCCATGCCCACCCTTCCGTGGATGACCGTGAACGCCCCCACCACATCCGAGGCGCAGTGCATGGCCTCCCGCCTCGAGGTCAAATCCGTTCGGCACGCACCGGCATTCCTGCTGGCTTCGCTGACACTGTGGCGCCAAGCCCGCCGCTCCCCCGGCGCGCTCGGTGTCGCTTTGAAGGCGGAAATGTGGAAGGGCACCTTCTGGACCTACTCCGCCTGGACCGATAAGGCGGCGATCTATGCCTACGCGGGCGCCGAACCGCACCGGTCGACCGTGCAGCGCAAGCGAAAGGTCATGCGCGAGGCCACCTTCGTGTTCTTCACCGCACCGGTCGACGAATTGCCGATGTCCTGGGATGAAATCCGGCGCCGCATCGCCGAGCAGCGGGATTCGGCGAAGTCCGAATAACACTGCCGCCGGTGGTCATTCGGCCCGCTTGGCGTGGCGGCCGACCGATATCCTGCGCACCACGGTCAGGACCGTGACCACCATGACCGTCACCAGTTCCAGCAGGTTCCAGGCAATCCGATCCGGGGTGGATTCGACCACCGTGTCCGGCGCTCGGTGTGGTGCGGCGATGCTCGGCGTTTCCGGCGCTTTCACGGGCGCCGGTGCGGCAGCGGGGAATTCCGACGGGACGACCGGCGCAGCGGATATCGGTGGTGGCTGCGGGCCGGGTGCCGGCGGGCCGAGTTGGAGGGGGATGCCGGGCTCCGGCGGCACCGGGGCCGGAAGTTGGAGCAGACAGCTCAGCAGCGCGCTTCCGGTGACCGCGCTGCCGACGACGACACTGCCGAGCGCGGATCCACTCGAACCGACCGAGCCGGTGCCCACCAGAGCGGGGCCCACCACGCCGCTACCGCCCGACCCCCCGCTACCGGTGGCCAACCCGAGCAGGATCGTCGTGCTACCGATTACGGCGCTGCCGGTGCAGGCCGACTGAACACTGCCCGGAGCGAGCCCCAACGCCTCGCCAGTACCAGCCGCCGAATCCGCACGCGGCACCGGATGCCCGAATGTGTCATCGGCGCCGTCGGCTCGACCATCGCTGTCGGTCGCGCCGACACCGGCAGCTGCACTGCCCGGCATGGCACCACGCGAGGTCGCGCCACCCGGAATCGCACTGCCGGTGGCGAGGGGCGCGCCGCTTCTCGGCTCGAGATCCAGAGCGCCTCCGGCGGATCCGCTACCGATACCGTCATTCCGGAAATCCGGGGCCGCACTTCCTGTTCCGACCGTGTCATTAGACGCACTGCCGGTACCGATAGCACCGATGAGCGGCCACTCGGGCGGCACCGAATCGGCCCGAGCGGGCTGGCCCGCGAACAGCCCCGCAGCCAGCGGAATCGCCGTTACCACGACCAATCCCCGTGCGGCCCCTCGTCTTCGCATCACGAACACCATCTGCCGATACCCCATCCGTCGCAGCTACCCGGTCCGAAATGACTCGTCAGGTGATGTTCTGATAGCGGGACATCGCGTATTCGAAGGCGTCCCTCGGAACGCTGTTTCCGCCCGAGAACGGCCGATCGAGGTTGTAGATCGCCAGCACAGCCGAGCCGACGACGACACCGAGCAGCGCGGTCATCAGCAGACTGCGTTTGGTGACCTCGACGCCGTTCAGCACCGCCGTGCACAGCAGCAGGACCGTGCCGAACCACAAAGCCGCGTAGAGGAATCCGGGCATGTGATAGCTGGCGTCCATGGCACGGTCCTGGCGCGCCTCGGCGACCGCGTCGAGACTGTCCATCGCCTTCGTGCGCAGTTCGCCGACGTCCGGATCCGTCGAGTTCACCGATGCGACGGCATCGCGCAAGCTGTCGAAGGTCTCCTGTGTCGGCTGGCTCAGCCGCCGGTCCGCCTGCATGATCGGCCACTCCTGGGTGAGCACCTGATCGGTGTAATCCCGCACCAGCCCCTGGATCTGCCGGTGTTCCGGATCGGGCAGCGCATGCGCGGTCCAATAGGTATCCACCAGCGCCTTCGCCTCGGCAATGGTGTGATTGTGCGCATTGTCGTACTCCTGCCAGAGAATCACCACCACGAAGGCGACCACGGCCAGAAACAGCGTATTGATCAGCTCGAGCACCAGGGATCCGGCCGATTCATCATCGGTCTCCACCCACGACAGCGGCCGCAGTCGATCCCCGATGACGAAGACGGCCACCGCGATAACCGCCGCTACGGCGGGGACGAGGAATATCAGAACCATGTAGGGACGCCACCTCCCAAGACGAACCGGCACAACGGATCTCGCCGCATGGCTTGATCGCCGAGGTCGCCCACGGCGATCGTCAACAGCGTCGATCACCAGTTATTCGGGGCCACCGCCCGGATGGATGACCGCCCAGCACAATTCGTGCGGAGGCATCGGATAGGCATGGGGCGCCGCCAGTTTCGGTCAGACGGCGTCGAGTTCGATACGTCGGATGATGCCCATGCCCGAGAGGGCGACCACGGCGAGTAGCCATGTGCCGACACGAACCACAGCGCGGTATCGAACGAGCCGGTCGAGGCAAGGAGATAGCCGATGACGTTCGGGTGACGATGCCCGCGGTAGCGGCCGAGTCGAGAAGACACGCACGAGCATGTGCCGATCGAGTCGAGTGCGCCGCGCCCCAGTGCCGTCCTTGGTTGTATCGAGGTCGACCAATGCGCCACCGGGGGCGATCGTCTCGAGTTCGGCCGGGGTGACCCGTCGGTGCGCCGCGGGAGATACAGCCAGCGCCACCAGAATACGGCCAACCCGAGCACCCCGAGCAGTACGAATACCCAGCGCCAGCCGAACTGATCGGTAATCCAGGCCATTACCGGGGCGAACATCACGGTCGCGAAGTATTGGGCGGAATTGGAAAACGGCTGTGGCACGGCCCCGTTCGGCAGTGGGGAACCACATGGTGGCCACTCGCGCATTACCCGGAAAAGCCGGTGATTCGAATATACCCGTCGAACACCAATTCGGTATCGAGTGATACCCGAACGGAAGACTTCCTGGAGGGGCTGCGCCGACTCTACCCGGTCGCATCCGATGCCTTTGGAGTATCAGTCGATTTCCAAACAGTGTTGGACCGGCATCGGGACCGCGACCTAATCTCCGGATCAGGTCACAAATTTCCATTTGTCAGGAGGACATTCGTGTCACAGCTTTCTGCCGAGGAATTGGGACCCGCGCTCGGCCGCGGGCTGCTCTCCTTCCCGGTCACCCATTTCGACGACGAGCTCGAGTTCGACGAGCGGGCCTACCGGAATCACGTCGGATGGCTGTCCCGATACGATGTCGCGGGCATCTTCGCGGCCGGTGGCACAGGCGAGGGCTTCGCCTTGACCAGTGCGGAGATCGATCGCGTCGTGCGGGCGGCAGTGGCCGAGACCGCCGGACGGATTCCGGTGATCGCACCGGCGACCGCGGGTACCAGGACCGCGATCGAACAGGCGCGGGCGGCCGAAGCGGCGGGTGCGGACGGCATCCTGCTGCTGCCGCCGTATCTGGTGGAGGCCGCGCCGGAGGGCATCGTCGAGCACGTGACACGGGTCTGCGCGGCAACCTCGCTCGGGGTGATCTTCTACAGCCGCGCCAATGCCGCCTGCGATGATGTGACCGTGGCCCGGATGGCCGAGCGCAGTCCGAATCTCGTCGGATTCAAGGATGGCGTCGGCAATATCGAGACGATGACGCGCATCTTCGCGCGCCTGGGTGACCGGCTGACCTATATCGGCGGACTACCCACCGCGGAAACCTTCGCACTCCCCTACACCGAAATGGGTGTCACCACCTATTCATCGGCGATCTTCAATTTCGCCCCCGAATTCGCGCTCGACTTCTACGCCGCGGTGCGCGCCCGCGATCGCGCGACCGTCTTTGAGCATCTGCGCAATTTCGTCATCCCCTACCTCGATATCCGCGACCGCCGACCCGGATACGCGGTATCGATCGTCAAGGCCGGTCTCACCGCGGTCGGCCGACCATCGAGCCGGGTGCGCCCGCCGCTCACCGATCTCACCGCAGCCGAACTCGCCGCGCTGACCACGCTCGTGAAGACGATCGCCTGACCCGAAGGAATCACCATGACCACAACTGATTCACCCGTGCTCGACCGCATCGACAGCGTCAAGATCTCCTCGGTCACACTGCCATTGCCCACCGGGATCAGCGATGCCAAGGTCCTCACCGGCAGGCAGCAGCCGATGACCGAGGTCGCGGTCCTGTTCGCGGAGATCACCACCGCGGCCGGCCTGGAAGGCATCGGCATCAGCTACTCCAAACGCGCGGGTGGACCGGGCCAATTCGCCCACGCCCGCGAGGTGGCCCCGGCGCTACTCGGCGAGGACCCCAGCGATATCGCCAAGATCTGGGACAGGCTCATGTGGGCCGGAGCCTCGGTGGGCCGCAGCGGCCTGTCCGTGCAGGCGATCGCCGCCTTCGATATCGCGCTGTGGGATCTGAAGGCCAAACGTGCCGGACTGCCACTGGCGAAACTGATCGGCGCACATCGCGATTCGGTGCGTTGCTACAACACCTCCGGTGGCTTCCTGCACGCGCCGATCGAGGAGGTCCTCGACCGCGCGACCGAATCGCTCGACCGCGGCATCGGCGGCATCAAGATCAAGGTCGGATACCCCGACAATGCGGTCGACCTGGCCCGGGTCACGGCGGTGCGGGAGAAGATCGGTGATCGGGTGCCGCTGATGGTCGATGCCAATCAGCAGTGGGATCGCGCCACCGCACGCCACATGTGCCGTGCCTTCGATCCGCTGCGACTGGTATGGATCGAAGAGCCGCTGGATGCCTACGATTTCGACGGTCACGCCCAACTCGCGACCACCTTCGACACCTCGATCGCCACCGGCGAAATGCTCTCCAGCGTGGCCGAACACGCCCAACTGATCCGGGCCGGAATCGATATCGTCCAGCCGGACGCGCCCCGCGTCGGCGGCATCACCCGATTCCTCGAGATCATGGCGATGGCCGATCGCGAACATCTGCGACTCGCACCACATTTCGTCATGGAGGTGCACGTCCACCTTGCCGCGGCCTACCCACGTGATCCCTGGGTGGAACATTTCGAATGGTTCGATCCGCTGTTCAACGAACGTCTCGAGATCGCCGACGGCCGCATGCACCTGTCATCGCGCCCCGGACTCGGGGTAACCATCAGCGACCAGGCCCGCGCCTGGACCGTCGCGCAACACGCCATCCGCTCCTGAAAACACCAGTGCCGCACCGGTTCAGCAGCGACTGAGCGGGCCGCTCGCATTCACCACCGGCAACGCGAGCGGCGGTTGTGGCTCAGACTTTCAGACCGTGCTTGGTGACGTAGAAGTTTTGGAATGCGATCAGGGCGGCAAGGACGACCAGCCATTGCAGGGTGCTCACCAGTGGTATCGAATCGACCGGGAGAGTGTAGGCTAGCGCTACCCGTACCAGGGCGTCCAGCACGAAGCCCGTGCCCCACACCGCGGTCAACAGCCGCAGCTGGCTGCGAAACCGGGAGTCGCTGTCCCAGCGCGCATCCCACTGCCGGTAGCCTTCCTCGCCGATCTTCACGGTGACGATCGTGCGGGCGGCAGTGCGCATGAAGGGGAACTGGGTGAACAGGGTGGCCAGCACCCACAGACCCAGAACACCGAAAATCCAGCTGTCGCGCACCATCAGCGTGCGGGGATCGCCGGTCACCAGCGTCATCACCGTCCCGACCACGATCATGGTGAGGGTGAACAGCGCCACCATATCGATTCGGCGCTGCCGTATCGCATGATAGGCAAGAAACGGCACGATGAGCAGGGCGGGCGCGATCAACGCCAGCCACGGATCGACTCCGGCCGCGCGCAGGCCGTAGTAGCCGCCGAGCGGAAGTACCAGTTCCACGAGCAGCTGGCGCCCGAGGTGGCGGCGCAGGGCGGCGCGTTTCTGCTGTGGCGTGCGCTCGGCCGCAATCGTCTGCTGTTGGTTCATGATTCGGCTCCGGTCGTGATCACGATGGGTTGCGGGTGGCGTGGTCGAAGAGGTCGGCCAGTTCGCGTGCGCAGGCCGCGGTATCGAAGTCGGGATCGACGCGGGCGCGGGTAATGGCGGCCTCCCGTGCCCCTTGGATCGCCAGCACCATGATCGTGGGGTCGAAGTCACGAAACGCGCCCGCCCGCTGCCCGTCTCGTATCCACGCCTCCTGGTTGCGGGTGAGATCGAGGTGCTGTTCGACCAGGCCGAACGTGTACAGGTCGTCGGGACGGGCATTGGCGATGATGCTGGCCAGCGCCTGCTGATGTGCGGGGTACTCGTCGAGCAGGGCCAGGTTGGCCGCGAAGTAGGCGCGCAGCCGAGCCGTATAGCCGCCCTCGGGGTCGAGCTTGGCGACGACGAATTCCGTATTCACACGCACGATTTCGGCGATCACCTCGCGGATCAGATCGTCCTTGCCCCGAAAGTGATAGGAGATCATGCCGGTACTGCTGAGCCCCGCCTGTTTGGCGATCTTCGCGAACGAGGCGTTCGGATAGCCGTGCTCGGCGACCACCGCGATCGCGGCGTCCACGATCTGCGCGCGCCGCGCGGTCTCGGTAAAGGTCCGCTCCTCTTGCTTGCCCGACCTACTTCTTGCTTGCACGAGCAAACTATAGAGGCCTCTTGCTCAGCTGAGCAAGAGTCGATGTGGATGAGCAAAAGTCGGTAGACAGATATCCGAGGAGTCAGCGCCGGTCGCGAGGCCACCGATAGGCCGCACATTGATCAAAAACTCCTGCGCCACAATGGTTTTTGGCGGAGCACACCACAGCGCGGTGGACAGTAGCGCGAACTCGGCTCTTCCTCGAGCAGATCTCCATCAGTTCGCCAACCATTGACATGGCAGGCTCGGCCGCTGCTGGCCGCGCCGACGGTCGGCACCGACACCGGGTGCGCACACGTCTGCTCGCGGCGAGATTTGCCGCGACTCCGACAGACCGACGGACCGGACAGCACCGGGCACTGTCATGGAATGCCGCCCCGAAGACGTCAGCTCCCCGTACGGCTCCCGACCGAATATCGAAGCCCTCGATGCATCGACCGGATCACCGCTCTCGCGCAATCTGTTGCGCGGCACCGAGATAGCCGACTAACTCCCCTGCGGCGGAAGAGTGGGCGTGTGCTGATCGGCCACCTCGGTGAGCGCCTGCGCCCAGCCGTCCAATCGGTCGGCGGCATGCCGCAGATCCGCCACGATGGCATCGAAATTGTGTCGCAGGACAGCGCTTTCGGGGACCGCGAGAATGCGCCCGGCGGCCGCGACAACCTGCTCGTATTCGGCGACGCCACTGTCGAGGCGACCGAGCGCGAATTGAATGTTCTCGGTAAGGCCGACTGCCGCAATGGATTTGGTGCGCCCCATGGCGCCGAGCGCCTGCTCCATCGCGGCGACGTCGGCGGCCAGCGCGTGCAGCGCCGCCGCACCCGATGCCGCGGTTTCGAGCATGTCGGCGAGTTCGTCCCCGGGCAGCCGGTTCGAGCGGGCGATCTGTGTGCCGAGGCCGTGCAGCGCCTTCTCGGCGCGAACCAGGCGGGAGATCGGCCCGCGCGCCGATGACCACGGCGGCGGCTGCTTGCGCGGTACGAAGGCCGCCTGCGGCAGTGGGACACTGCGCAACTGCAGATAGCGGCGAGCGCTCAGCGCGGTACCGGTGACCAACGCCACTGCTCCCCCGCCGACCACCACCACGGCCCACACCGGAGCCGAAATCACCATGAGCCCAACGGTTCCCGCCGTCGTGAGACCACCCACGGTGCCGAGTTGGAAACTGCGCCGACGGGCCCGACGGCGCTTGCGCAACTCCCGCTCGCGCGGATCTGCCCAGCGCCGCACCGCGACCAGCGCGTGCTCGCCCACCTCACGCAGGCTGTCGGGCAAGCTCCCTGGCTGCGGGGCCAGCGCCGACTGCGCGCGCACGATGGCCGCACCACGGCGGCGGCCGGTCCGACCGCGCTCGAGCTGTTCGCGATGCTCCTGCGAGCTCATCGGCTTCCTCCCGGGAGCGCGAACCCGCTCGGCGCGACCTGCGGAGTCCAGACAGGCAGGGCCCGAGCATGACCGACGGCCGACCCGCCAGGTACCCGTGCCATGTCCTTCACCGAACCAGTCCTCGCCGAGCTGTATATCTCTGTGGAAACTACCCGCTACTGCTGCGCGGTCTGGCCCTTGTTCATCTGCGGCTGCGGCTGCGCCGGATTCACCTGCGCGGCACCCGGATTGATCGCGGGCGCGGTGGCACCACCGGCGGGCAGCGCATCACCGCGCATCGAGGCGCGGATCTGCTCCAGCTTGCTGTGCCCGGCCATCTGGATGCTGGCCTGCTGCACCTCGAGCATGCGGCCCTGCACCGAATTGCCCGCGAGTTCGGCGGCACCGAGCGCATTCGCGTAGCGACGCTCGATCTTCTCGCGCACCGCGTCCAGGCTCGGCGTGGTGCCGGGCGCGGACAGCGTCGAATCCATCCGCTGCAGCGATGCCGAGACCTGCTCCTGCATCTTGGCCTGCTCCAGCTGGCTGAGCAGTTTGGTGCGCTCGGCGACCTTCTGCTGCAGCAGCATCGCGTTCTGCTCGACCGCCTTCTTGGCCTGCGCGGCCGCCTGCAGCGACTGGTCGTGCAGCACCTTGAGGTCCTCGACGGACTGCTCGGCGGTGACCAACTGTGCGGCGAACGCCTCGGCGGCGTTGGTGTACTGGATCGCCTTCTCGGTATCGCCCGCCGCCGCGGCCTGGTCGGCCAGCAGAACGGCTTGGCGCGCATTGGCGTTGAGCTTTTCGACATCGTCGAGCTGACGGTTGAGCTTCATCTCCAGCTGACGCTGGTTGCCGATGACCGATGCGGCCTGCTGCGAGAGGGCCTGATGCTGACGCTGAGCTTCCTCGATAGCCTGCTGAATCTGGACCTTCGGATCCGCATGCTCTTCGATCTTCGAATCGAAGAGGGCCATCATGTACTTCCAGGCCTTGACGAACGGATTAGCCATCGATTGATCCCGCCTCCATAAGATGCGCCGCGCTTTACCGCGACTGTAGTGCGCGACCGTCACGCACCCGATATGTGCCTATCCTCCACCATCTGGCACCCGGGCCGGGCGAACCCGGCCCAACCGACGCCTATTACAGAATCTATCCGCTTTCGGCGCCGGTCCGCAGCGCCGGTCACGGACGTCACCTCTCGCCGTCTGATCAGTTGCTCTTCACCAGAACGAGCATGTCCGCCTTCGGGGCCGGAATGACGATCCGGGTGTCCTCGGCGATCTTGGTCCGGGCACCGGCCGCCGACATGCTGGCGGTGGCGGGCTCCGGCGCGGCTTCGGCGGCGGGCTCGGCCGCGGCGGTCCGGTCCGACTCGGGTGCGTCGGCGGTCGGCGCGGGCGCCTCGACGGGCAGCCCGTCGGCACCGGCCATGATCGTGCTCACATCCCAGAGCACCCGCGACAGCGGCACATCAAGGGCCGCGCAGATGGCGGCGAGCAGTTCGCTGGAGGCCTCTTTGCGGCCCCGCTCGACCTCCGACAGATACCCCAGGCTCACGCGCGCCGAGGTGGAGACCTCACGCAGGGTCCGGCTCTGGGCGAGACGAGCACGCCGCAGACTGTCCCCGATTGCCTCTCGCAGCAGCGTCATGTCGTTCTCCTTCAGCTCCCAGTAACCGGGTCCGCGGGCGCCTGCCAGCGCTGCGCACGCCGTCCTTTCTGGCACAACGTCGAACGCGGGTCGGTTGGTTCCCACGGGGGCAAACTCGATGCCGCCAGCATGTCGCCGGCGTCAGCGGTCGTCTCCCACGATACGACGCAACTCCCGAACCGCGCTGTGCGTAGCGCCGATTCTGATCGCCCACCGGTCACCGCCCAGTTTCCATCGCATCACCTCGGTGTGCCCCGGACCGGCCAGACCGAGGAAGACCGTGCCGACGGCATGTCCGTCCTGGGAGTCGGGTCCGGCGACACCGGTCAGCCCGATCCCCCAGTCCGCGCCGCAGCGCAGCCGGGCCCCGACCGCCAACTGTTCGGCGGTACTCGCGGCCACCGGGCCCTCCGTCGCCAGCACCTCGTCGCTGACACCGGCCAGACTGTGTTTGAGATCGGTCGCGTAGACGACCAGTCCGCCGCGCAGCACCGCACTCGCCCCCGGCACCCCGGCGATGGTCGCCGCGAGCAGGCCCGCGGTCAGTGATTCCGCGGTCGCCACGGTCTGTCCGGCCGCACTCAGCGCATGCACCAACTCGACGACCGGTGCTCCCGTTGTCAGCGGATCGGTCATGCGCCGCGCGTCCGGCCCGGACCTCCCGCGAGCCATACCCGCGCCGCCTGCCCCAGGTAATCGAGTCCGGTGACGACCGTCAGCGCGACGGCCACATACATCAAAGTCATTCCCGCGGTGGCCGGTCCCCCGTGCAGCGGCAACAGCAGCACCGCGATCGCGACCGATTGCACCAGCGTCTTCAATTTGCCGCCGCGACCGGCCGGAATCACCCCGCGCCGCACCACCGCCAGCCGCAGGAGCGTGATTCCGATCTCACGGCCACAGATGACCAGGGTGACCCACCACGCCAGATCGCCGAGCATGGACAGTCCGATCACCGCCGAACCGATCAGCGCCTTATCCGCGATCGGATCGGCGAGTTTGCCGAAATCGGTGACCAGTCCGTATTTGCGGGCCAGTTGTCCGTCGAAGCGATCGGTGATCGCGGCGATGCCGAACAGCGCGGCGGCCGCGATCCGCCAGCCGGTCTGATGTCCGCCGCCCGCGAACAGCGCGAGCACGAACAGCGGGACCAGCGCGATCCGCAGCATGGTGAGCACGTTCGCGATATTCATCAGCGGAACGACGGGTTCGGCCGGAGTCGGCACGAATCCAGTGCGAACCACCGGCTCAACCCAGCGTCGATCAATCTCTTCTGGCTGCACGCTCATGCCTCCGCCTCGCCGGCGCTCGGCTCCGCCATGCGCGTGTACGGCTGTGACATGATTCGCTCGCTACGCTCCCGAATGGCCCCCGCCCCGACCGGGACAATACCCCCCGCGACGCCGCCGGAACGCATGCCGAAGCGATGCGGTGAGCGGAGCGGGTGGATGTGCGGCACACGTTCAGAGTATCGGTAACCGGGCGGACTACTGTGCACCCCATGACCTCTCGGGGACCACTAGGTGGTTCGACTAGCGACGCGTATCCGGGCGCGGCACCTGCCGCGAACAAATCTGGCCCGATCGTGCGACGCGCCCGAACCTCCGATGTGCCCCAGATCAAGAGCCTGGTCGATGTCTACGCCGGTCGGATCCTGCTGGAAAAGAACCTGGTCACGCTGTACGAGGCGGTACAGGAATTCTGGGTGGTCGAACTCGATGGCCGGGTGGTCGGCTGTGGTGCGCTGCATGTGCTCTGGGCCGATCTCGGCGAGGTCCGCACCGTCGCGGTGCATCCCGATGTCAAGGGGCACGGAGTCGGACGGCTGATCGTGGAGCGGCTGGTCGCGGTGGCCAGAGAACTCGAGTTGGGGCGGCTGTTCGTGCTCACCTTCGAGGTGGAGTTCTTCGGCAGGCACGGATTCGTCGAGATCGACGGCACGCCGGTGACCGCCGAGGTGTATGCGGAGATGTGCCGGACCTTCGATCCCGGTGTCGCGGAATTCCTCGATCTCAGTTATGTGAAGCCGAACACCCTCGGCAATACTCGGATGCTGCTCAACCTCTGATCAGAACGGACCGATCGTGCCCATTTTCGCCGTGCACTACACCTACTCCGATGCCAGCATCGAGGCCCGCGACACCTTCCGGCCCGAACACCGGGCCTGGCTGACCGGCCTGGTGGAGGCGGGTTCGCTACTGACCAGCGGCCCCTACCCGGACGGATCCGGCGCACTGCTGCTGTTCCAGGTCACGGACGAGGCGACGCTCGAGGAACTGCTGCCGCAGGATCCGTTCGCGCGCGAGAACCTGATCGAGGCGGTGCGCGCGGTGGAGTGGCTGCCGGTGATGGGCACCTTCGCTTCCTGACGAAGCCGGCTGACCGCCGCGTGTCACGGTTCGACACCCAGTAGTCAGCAAACTTTTGGCGACACACCGGTGCGGGTTGTCGGCGAACCCGCCCCCGGGGCCGCAGACTCCCCCGTATGCGCATATCCGCCGCGATTTTCGCGTCGATGTCGGCTGCGGCCCTCTCACTGACCGCATGCTCATGGCCCGACCTTGGCGCGCAGTCCAGCGAGCCGGTAAAGCCCGTGGTCGCTGGTCACCCCGTGTCGCACCCCGGTATGGCCGACGAACGGGAGTACCGCGCCGATGACGGCTACTACTTCCGAACCGCCGACCGCGCCATCGCCTGCGGCCTACTCGATGAGCCGTTCGGACAGCCGAGACGATCGGTGGGCTGCCAGGGTGTGACGGGCCCAGCCCCGCGGGAGATGCAGGAGTGTTGGAGTAGCGACCCGAGCGCGGCCGTCCTCGCCGTCGGCGATAGCGCCGGATATCTCTGCGTGAACCGGGGCTTCTTCGACGGACCGCCGATGGCGGGCGCGAAGGCCAGCGGCGGACCGGTGCTGCCGGTCGGGTCGAGCCTGAGTGTGTACGGATTCACCTGCCTGGCCCAGCCCGCCGGGGTGACCTGCCGCAACGAAGCGAACGGACACGGTTTCGAGATCGCGCCCGACTACCACCGGCTGTTCTAGTCGCCGATCCGACTCGCGGCCGTTCGGGCCGCCGCACCACGGGTTTTGAGCAGGCTCGCCACCGTCGCGATGAGCAGAATGCCGAGAATGACACCCAGCGAGACCGGTGTCGAAATCTCCGGTACCTTGACGTGCTCACCGCCATTGATGAAAGGCAAGGTGTTCTCGTGCAATGCGTGCAGCACCAGTTTGACGCCGATGAACGCCAGGATCGCCGACAGTCCGTAGGACAGGTAGACCAGCCGGTCCAGCAGGCCGCCGATCAGGAAGAACAGCTGCCGTAATCCCATGAGCGCGAAGGCATTCGCGGTGAAGACGATATAGGGCTGCTCGGTGAGACCATAGATCGCGGGGATGGAGTCCAGCGCGAACAGCAGATCCGCGAAGCCGATCGCCAAGAGTGCCAACAACAGTGGGGTCACCACGCGTCGCCCGTCGATCCGGGCGACGAGCTTGTCGCCGTCGTATTCGTCGGTGGTCGGGAGCACGCGTTTGGCCAGCGCCACGATCCGGCTGTCGCGCTTCTCCTCCTGCTCGACCTCGTGTCCACTCTCGCGCAGCAGTTTGACGGCCGTGTAGACCAGGAACAGTCCGAACAGATAGAACACCCAACTGAACGCGCTGATCGCGGCCGCGCCGACGGCGATGAACGCCCCGCGCATGACCAGCGCCAGCACGATGCCGATGAGCAGCACCTTCTGCTGGTAGATCCGCGGCACCGCGAAGGTCGACATGATGATGAGGAAGATGAACAGGTTGTCGACCGAGAGCGCCTTCTCGGTCACGAAGCCCGCGTAGTACTCCCCCGCGAAGGTCGAATTCCACCGCCAGGCGACAAATCCGCCGAATGCCAGGGCGAGGCCGATGTAGATCGCCGACCAGGTGCCGGATTCCTTGAAGGTCGGATCGTGTGGCGTGCGAACGTGGGCGAAGAAGTCGAAGACGAACAGGCCGAGGATCACTGCGATGGTCAGCGTCCACTCGAGTGCGGTTACGTGCATGCGGGCTCCGGGGCGGCAAGGTGTGTCATGACAGCAATCATGCCCGATTTGTCCGTTCTTCTGGCTAGCCGGATAGTTGCTGACCATAATTTCACATGCGGATCGGGCGGCCACCGTGCCACCGTCGCGGGCATGACCGACGACTACCGCATCCTGAACAAGGCGAACTGGGACGAGCGCGCGCCCGCGCATGCCGCATCGCCGGACTACGCCGTGGCCCGATTCGTCGCGGATCCGGTCTACCTCAGCGAGGTGGTCCGGTTCGATCTGCCGCTACTCGGCGATATCCGCGGGCTGCGCGGCGTGCACCTGCAATGCCACATCGGCACCGACACCATCTCCCTGGCGCGGCTTGGGGCGCGGATGACCGGACTGGACTTCTCCCCAGTGTCACTCGCTCAGGCTCGGCTACTGGCCGAAAAGACCGGGACCCCTGTCAATTTCGTCGAATCGGATGTGTACGACGCGGTATCCATACTCGGCACAGCACAATTCGATCTGGTATTCACCGGGATCGGCGCGCTGTGCTGGATTCCGAGTATCGATCGCTGGGCGCGAACCGTCGCGGACCTGCTGCGACCCGGCGGGCGGCTGTTTCTGCGCGAGGGCCATCCGATGCTGTGGGCCATCGACGAAACCCGGACCGACCGACCGACTGTCGGCTATCCATACTTCGAAATGCCCGAACCCATGGTGTTTTCGGACGGAACGACTTATGTCGAGACCGACACCGAATTCAGCCACATCATGACCCACGAGTGGAACCACGGACTCGGCGAAGTGGTAACCGCACTACTCCACCACGGCCTGACCATCACCGGACTGGTGGAGCACCGCAGCGTTCCCTGGGAAGCATTGCCCGGCCAGATGACCCGGGATGCGAATGGCGAGTGGCGGCTGACCGAGCATCCGGAACGGCTGCCGCTCACATACACCGTGCAAGCACGCCGACAACTCGCCGGTGGGGAATAAATGGGTTCCTCATCGCGGCTGTCGGTGTTAGCGTTATCCAGAACGTAATCGCACCCCGTAATCGGGACCACGAAAGGCAAACGCAATGACCAGCACTCAGGACCAGGGACTACGCTCCCTCGCCGGTGCCTGGCAGTTGCGTGCGGGCGCCCGGCTGTCGACGTCGCAGCTGCGCCTGACCTGGCCGCTGATGTCGCAGCTGCGGCAGGCGAGTACCCGGAGCCGCCCCTGAGGTCTCGATTCGAGAAGGCCTGAGCAGGGGCCGCTCCCGGCGAAATAGTCGCCACGGAGCGGCCCCTTTTCTTGTCCAGCGGATGTAGCTCAACTGGAAGAGCAACGATCTCCAAAATCGTCGGCTGGGGGTTCGAGTCCCTCCATCCGTGCAGATAACTTCACAGCGAATATACGGCAGTGCGCTTTTCGTAATGCGAGATCTGAATAACCCTGCCGTAGACCGGTTTCGAGCCCGTGTAGCTCAGCGGACCAGAGCAGCGTCCTCCGACGGCGCAGGTCGGTGGTTCGATTCCACCCACGGGTACCAAAACCATTCCCTCGTAGCCCAATTGGCAGAGGCACCGGACTTAGGATCCGGTTGATGCGAGTTCGAATCTCGCCGAGGGAACGATCCGGGTCACATACCCGGACCAGCGCTCGTAGCTCAACGGATGGAGCACCTGTTTACGGAGCAGGCGGATGAAGGTTCGAATCCTTCCGAGCGCGCTGATGGAGTGTGGTGTAACAGCAACATGATGGGCTCCCGCCCTGTCGACCCAGGTTCGAATCCTGGCACTCCAACTG
Organism: Nocardia sp. CA-119907; assembly: GCF_050955995.1. Lineage (NCBI taxonomy): Bacteria > Bacillati > Actinomycetota > Actinomycetes > Mycobacteriales > Nocardiaceae > Nocardia > Nocardia sp. CA-119907. The sequence goes on along the minus strand of NZ_CP192091.1, from coordinate 2,716,896 downwards.
ATTTCCCGGCGCTCGCCGGGATCGGTGGAGTGTGGTGTAACGGCAGCATGGCGGACTTTGATTCCGTGGGTTCAGGTTCGAATCCTGGCACTCCAGCCCATTCCTATCCCGGCTCATGCAGGTTCGCCCCGGGGCTCTCATAAGGCCCTGCCGCGTGGTTCGACTCCACGATGAGCTACCACCGCACCGGCGCTTGCGTCGGGCTGGTTCGATGGTCCCGTGCGGATACTCGTCACCGGAGCCAACGGCTACCTCGGCAGCGCGGTCGCGGCGACCCTGTGCACCAGCGGACACGACGTCGTCGGGCTGGTGCATCGCGAACGCTCACGCGTCCCGGAGGGGATTCCGGTCCAACCGGCCGACCTGTGCGACCAGGACACCCTCGGCACGGCGCTGCGCGAGGTCGATCTGGTCTGCCATCTCGCCGGGCTCACACGTGTTCGCGAATCGTTTGCCGAGCCGCTCGACTACTTCGCAGTGAACGTGGCGGGAACCGTGACACTGCTGCGGGCCATGGCGGCGGCCGGGGTGCAACGGCTCGTATTCGCGTCCACCGCGGCGATCTACGGGACACCGCAGCGGCAGCCCATGTCGGAGGATCTGATCGACGATCCGCCGCACCCGTACGCGGCGAGTAAGCAAACCGCCGAATCGGTGATCGCCGCACAGGCCGCGACCGGTCGACTCGACGCAACAGTGTTGCGGCTGTTCAACATTGCTGGTGGCCCCGATCCGGATGACACGCGGATCGTCTCGCGGATTCTCGCCGTCGCCGCCAGCGCGGATTCGACGCTGATCGTCAATGGCGATGGCACGGCGGTCCGCGATTACCTGCATCGCGACGACGCCGCGCGCGCCTTCGACGCCGCCGTGACCGGACTCCCCCGGCCGGGTCGGCACCGTCGCTACAACATCGGCACCGGTGTCGGCACCAGCGTCAACGACCTCGTCGGCGCGGCCGCGCGGGTGACCGGACGCCACATCCCCGTCGAATACCGTGCCGCGGCACCGGAACCGCAGCGGCTCATCAGCGACAGCAGTCGTGCGCGTGCCGAATTGGGCTGGTCGCCGACGTCGTCCGATATCGACACCATCATCACCGACGCCTGGGCAGTTCACGTCGGCGCCGCCACCGATGGGAAGAGTCAGCTCCGACCCTCGCCCGGTTGTGCATAGTTTCGTGAAATGCGAATTGCCTCTTCACTTCTCACCGCAACGCTGGGCGCCCTCGCGAGTGCCTTCGGCGCCACCGCAATGGCCGCGCCACCCTCGGGTTCGGCGTTGCTGCAACCGACATGGGATCTGCCGACCGACACCGCCGCCGCCGTACACGCCGCCGGTCTGCCGCTGCTGGACAAGATGTCGACGACCTACCACTACCATGCCCATCTCGATGTCATCGTTTACGGACAGCCGGTCGTCGTCCCGGCCCTGATCGGCATCGATGACGCCCGCAGGCTGGGCTCCCCGATGCATACCCACGATGCAACCGGGATCGTGCACCTCGAGTCGGCCGAGGATATCCCGTTCACGCTCGGGCAGTTCTGTACCGAGTGGGGTCAGCCGCTGACCGCCGACCAGGTCGGCCCGATCCACTTGACTCCCTTCGAAGCGGTGCATCTCTACGTCAACGGGGTCCGATTTCCCGGCGATCCCGCCTCGTATCGTTTCGCCCCGTATGACGAAATCGCACTGGTCGTCGGTACCCGATCGATGAGCCCGGTGGTGCCAACGCATTACGACTTCCCTTCGGATCTCTTGCAACATTAGGCAAAGATCTTGCAGCGCAACTAGTTTCATTGGCAACAACTCCCAATCTTGGGGAGATGTGATCGTTGACACTGCCTGAGCGACTGTCGAAACTCTAAGGCCTCCAGCACTTCTGGAGCCTTGTTGGCCGACATGGTGAGTTCTCAACGAATCGAGGAACCAGGCTATGACGACTACCACCGCGTCGGCGTCGACCGAAACCGAAGTCCCCCCTGCGGAATTCGATACCACTCACCTGAAAGAGAATCTGCGCTGGGGCCACCTGTTCTGGCCCGGTTCCACCGCGTTGACCGAAGAGCAGATCGATGACCGGGTCACCCGCTACCAGCGGTCGCTGGAGCGCTTCCGCGCCAGCGGTATGCAGGGCAACTACCTGCCCGATGACCTCGAGGTCGATTCGGCCTGGCATGCGCATCAGTGCGACCCCGTCGGCTACGCGGAGTTCTGCAAGAGCTACTTCGGCGGCATCCTCGCGCACACCGTGACGCTGTGTGTCTGCAAATTGGTCGATCTCGACAAGAAGTAGGCACCGGACCGAGCGGAGGTAAACCGTGGACGCATTCCTGAACATGGTTGCCGCACTATTCGCGACGCAGGGACATCTGGATATTCCAGTCCCTACGAGGGTCTGCTGACCCACGCGAGGCGCGGCCCGTCGATGACGACGGAAAGGAGGTAGCTCGTGGACGCACTGCTGAATATGATCTCCGCGATGTTCGCATCGCAGGCACAGATCGACATCCCGCAGGTTCCTTCGAACAACCATTGCTGACCCAGCAACGGCGCGGCCCGGCCGGAGTATCCGGCCGGGCCGTGCGCGTCAGGCAGTGGCGGACTGATCGGTGAAGAGGTATCCCTCGGACCAGATGTAGCGGGTGCCACCCCACCGTGCCGCGGAGGCCACGTCCGGAAAGAACCCTCGGCCTTCGAAATTCGCGCTGGTATTGCACAACACCGGTACGCCGCTGATGGCCTCGTATCCGGCCAGGATCCGAGCGGTGGCACGGTTGGCCGATTCATCGATGGTCTGCAGCCGCGCCGTCCCGTCGACATGCAGCACCGCCGGAATACGGTCGGTCCACTCGGGGCGGGTGCGGTGTTCGAAGAGCATGTACGGATCGCTGCCGCCGGGCTGAAAGACCTCCGCCGCACGCGCGGTCAGGCAGACCGGCGCCACCGGTCGGTAGTGCGCGCGGTTCTTGATGTCGTTGAGCCGGTCTTTCATCGCCGCATCCGTCGCGGGAGCCAGAATGCTGCGGTTGCCCAGCGCCCGCGGTCCGAGCTCGGCCCGACCCGACAGCACCACCACCGGCTCGCCCACCCGGTGCAGCAAGCGCGCGACTCCCTGCTCATCGCAGCGCTGTCTGCGCCAGTTCGCCGGCACCCCGCTGACACCGACCCGCGGACCGGAGTACACATCCCACCGCAATGCCGGACTCCGGCCGTACCGGAACATTTCACAGCATGCGGCGCCGATCGCGGCGCCGGAGTCGTTGGGAAAGGGCGGAATCCAGATCTCCTCGACGATGCCCTGCGTACGCAGCAATGAGTTCCACTTGATGTTCAAGGCGCAGCCGCCGGTCACCACCAGCTTCGATGGCAGCGAAGGGTCCTGATGCACCAGCGAACTCAGCGCCCGTGCCAACCGATCCCCCAGATACGCCTGGAAGGTGGCGATGAGATCGGCATCGGACAACCCGGGAAAGAGCTCGTCCCGATTCGCCGATACCTTCGCACCGACCAAACGTGCCGCATCCTGCGACGGGTTCGGTTGCGCCGCAAGGATTTGATCGAACACCGGGTACGCCGACTCCGCGACGGTGCCCAGCCCGGCGTAGGCCATGGCCTTCCCCGGAATGGCCAAGTGCTGCCGCAGGATCTGATCCCGGGACAGACCTTCGGTTTTCGGGATGAACGGCTCGAAGTGCGAACTGAAGAAGGTGAAGATATTGCCGACGATCGGCAGCACGGTGGCCACCGCGCGGACGGTTCGGGCCGCCGCTGAGACATGGTAGACCCGTGCGGCCGTGCCGCCGTCCCAGACCAGCACGAGCGCATCCTCCCCGCGCGCCGCGAACGGACTTGTGCAGTAGCCACTCAGAATGTGCTGGTCGACATGGTGATAGCTGACGTACTCCGCGGCGGCGGAACCGAATCCGTGACCGTGAAAGCGGTGACGCGCGATCGGCGCCGTGCGCCCGGGCCGATCCTGATACGGAGCCACCGCCAGCTCGATCGGACGGCCACCCGCTAGCGTCGCAATAGTGGTGGGCTCTGTCGAATCAGTATCCGGCACTTCACCATTCGCGAACCAGCCGTCGACGACGAACCGGTCGACCTCGGCCGGCTCCAGCCCCTCCGACCGCAGAATCTCGGCGACCCGGTCGAGATCACCCAGCGTGCTGTACCGGAGTCCATTGCCGAGCTTCTCCATCTCGATGCTGAACACCAGCCGGTCGTCCTCGACAACCGCGACACCGCCATCGTGCGACACCTTGATTCCGCAGATCACCATGTCGGGCCAGTGTAGCGACGCCACAGCGGCCCACCGGCGGTGAGAATAGTTGTCGCCGAAGCATTTTCGGCGCTACGCCTCCGGACTCTCCGGCTCCTCGGCACCGCCGCCGCGGATCGTCCACAGCAGACCCTCGAGCTCGTCGGGCTTGATGAGCACATCGCGCGCCTTGGAACCCTCACTCGGGCCGACAACGCCCCGGGTTTCCATCAGGTCCATCAGGCGGCCCGCCTTGGCGAAGCCGACGCGCAGCTTGCGCTGCAGCATCGAGGTCGAGCCGAATTGTGAAGTCACGACCAGCTCCACGGCCTGAACGAAGACCTCGAGGTCATCGCCGATATCGGGATCGACGTCCTTCTTCTCGCCCGCCTTGGCGGCGGTGACGCCCTCCTGGTACTCGGGTTCGGCCTGGTTCTTGCTGAAGTCGACGACCGCGTGGATCTCCTCATCGGAGATGAACGCGCCCTGCAGGCGGGTGGGCTTATTCGCACCCATCGGCAGGAACAGACCATCACCCATACCGATCAACTTCTCGGCGCCCGGCTGGTCCAGGATGACGCGCGAATCCGTCAATGACGAAGTGGCGAAGGCCAATCGGGACGGCACATTGGTCTTGATCAGACCCGTGACCACGTCCACCGAGGGCCGCTGCGTCGCGAGCACCAGGTGAATGCCCGCGGCGCGGGCCTTCTGGGTGATGCGCACAATCGCGTCCTCGACATCGCGCGGTGCGGTCATCATCAGGTCCGCGAGTTCGTCGACGATGGCGAGGATGTACGGGTAGGGCCGGTACACGCGCTCGCTGCCCAGCGGCGCGGTGATCGCACCCGACTTGACCTTCTTGTTGAAGTCGTCGATGTGGCGCACCTTATTGGCCTGCATATCCTGGTAACGCTGCTCCATCTCCTCGACCAGCCAGGCCAGCGCGGCGGCGGCCTTCTTGGGCTGGGTGATGATGGGCGTAATGAGGTGCGGAATGCCCTCGTACGGTGTGAGTTCCACCATCTTCGGGTCGATGAGGATCATCCGGACCTCGTCCGGGGTCGACCGCGCGAGCAGCGATACCAGCATCGAGTTCACGAAGCTCGACTTACCGGAACCGGTGGAACCGGCGACCAGCAGGTGCGGCATCTTGGCCAGATTCGCCGAGACGAAATCGCCCTCGATATTCTTGCCGAGGCCGATCACCAAAGGGTGGTGGTCATTTCGGGTCGCGGGCGCCTTCAGCACATCGGCCAGGCGCACCAGTTCCCGATCGGCATTGGGCACCTCGATGCCGACGGCGGATTTACCCGGAATCGGGGCGAGCAGCCGAACATTCTCGGTGGCAACAGCATAGGCGATATTGCGGGCCAGCGCGGTGATCTTCTCGACCTTCACACCCGGGCCGAGTTCCACCTCGTAGCGGGTCACCGTCGGACCGCGCACGAAGCCGGTGACCGCCGCGTCGATCTTGAACTGCACCAGCACCTCGGTGATCGCCTCGATCATCGATTCATTGGCGGCACTGCGCTTCTTGGGTGGCTCGCCGTCGGTCAGCAGGGTCAGCGGCGGCAGCGTGTAATCGCCTTCGACCTCGCGGTCGGTGACGAACTCCAATTGCTTCGGTGGTGGCGGCGTCTGGTCCTCGACCTTGGCCGGGGCGCGCTTCTTCGGCTTGGGCTTCTCCTCGGGGACCTCCGCCACCGCGATCGGTTTCGCATCGCGCAGCGGCGGCTCGCCGATGGCCTCGGTGACCGCATCCGAGCCGCCGAATTCATCGGGCGGGTAATTCTCCTCCGGTGTGCGGCCGCGCCGCTTGGACTTCGTATTCCGATGCAGCGGGAATCCGTCGGCGTCGTAGTTGGCCGGATCGAAATCGGCTTCGCCGTCGAAGTCACCGTATTCGTCGCCGCCGCTGCCGGTGCCGAAATACTCACGCAGTCGCTGCGGTACCTCGCGCACGGTGGTTCCGGTCACCAGCAGCAACCCGAAGACGATGGCCAGCAAGAGAATCGGTACCGACAGCCAAGCGGTGAGTCCAGTGGTGAGCGGCCCGCCCACCGCGAAACCGACGAAACCCGCTGCGCGGGAACGACCGTGCGCATCGGTCGGCGCCCCGGCCGCGATATGCCACAATCCCAGGATCGGCAACCCGATCAGCAATCCGCCGAGTACGAGCCGCGGCCGGATCTCCGGATTCGCCTCGGTCCGCATCAGGATGATGGCGATGCCGGTGGCCACGAACGGCAGTCCGGCCGATGCCGATCCGGAGACCGCGCGAATCGCCGCTTCGACCCAGTGCCCGATCGGCCCGCCCGCCGACAGCCACACCGCGGCCGCGATCACCGCGCTGAGCGCGATGAGGGCCAATGCGATGCCATCGCGACGATGGCCGTGTTCGATTTCGCCCGCCCGGCTCACCGCCCGGGTGGTGGCGCCGAGTCCGCGCGCGAGCATATTCCAGCCGCTGCTGATGCCGCGGCCGAGCACCGCGAGCGGTGCGGTATCGGACTTGCGCCGGACCGGGCGGCGCGCCGGGGTGGTGCGGGTGCGCGGCACGGGCGACCGGCGTTGACCAACGGAGCGAGCCTGGCCCGAACGAGATGCCGCGGTCCTCCCCCGGGCCGATCCCGCCCGCGCACGAGTGGTCGTGGAGCTGCGGGACTTACCTGCCATAGCCTCAGGCTAGCCGCAAACGCCCCATCCAGACCATCAACCACACGCGTATCGCAGGTCACCGATCCGCCACGCCGAGTATTTTGCCGGTCGTAAGTGCCGCTGAAGCCCCGAACCGGGCCGAGAATGAAGTGCTAGGCGGCTTTTGAGCGTGCCCGACGAGTTACCCGTGTGCTCCCTGAACGCATCTGCCACCGATCACCGGTCGTAGGTACGGATTTGTCATCGCGAGAGCGAGTTGCGCAGGTCGGTGATCGTGGCGCGGCGCTCGTGGGCGATCCAGGCGAAGATCGCGGCGAGCACCAGGGGGAAAATCCCCATCGCGGGCTTGTCGGCGATGAAAGCCTGCGTCCCAGCGGCGAGCACGGTGAGAACCGACAGACCCGCGGCAGCCAGGACACTGAGCCGTGGCACCATCAGGGCGAAACCGCCCGCGACCTCCACGACTCCCGGCCCTCCTACTCGATCATCACGTTCGGGGTAGCCGGTAGCCGCGCGTTGGCACCCACGCGGCCATGAACCACACCGTTCGATAGTGGTTAAAGCTCCTGTGCTGCTTGACAATTCGAAACAGCGGCCGCTCTGACCGACTCGCGCCGCCGGCTGCATCGCGGGGGCCCTGTCGTGCACTGAGTATCGAAACCACCTGGAGGCGGCGGGATTTGGTGATGTCGAGATCATCCCGACCCATTCGGTAGCCGACGGTATGCACTCGGCGATCGCGAAAGCGTCAAACCCCGCTGAGTAGAGCGTGTGCTCAGTCCATTACTCCTGCAGCTATCGCCATCGTTCTCGATTGGCGTGTCGGGACACACCACCACGTCATCCCGTTACCGTGCGGGGGTCGACCACAAAGAACTGCCCGGCGGGCAGCGTGTAAGAGTTCCCTTGGCAGCCCGGTACTGGCGTAGACCGATGGAGAGGATCTGAACCTCGAGCGATCTTTCTCGCCGTGACCTGCTCAGGACGTCGGCGGCCGCTGGCGTCGGAGCAGTCGTTGTCTCGGGCCTTACGGCCGCAGACACGCCGGATATTGCGGACGCAAGCGCCCCGGGAATTGTGGCCGCGGGCCACCCGAGTAAAAGCCCGGGATGCCCGCCCGCGACGCTGACCGGCCACATCGTCCGCCCCGGTGACGCGTCGTACACGGATGCGCGACTCGGCTGGGACCAGCTCTTTTCTCACTATCCACTGGTCATCGCCTTCGCACAGGAAACCCAGGACATGGTGAACGCCCTGACGTGGGCGCGGCAGCACAATATCGCGCTGCGGGTGCGGAGCGGCCGCCACGCCCTCGAAGGCTGGTCGAACGTCGACAACGGCATCGTCATCGACGTCAGCCAGCTGAAGTCGGTCCAGATCGACCCTGGCGCTCGTATCGCGACGGTCGGTGCCGGGCTGAACCAACTGGAAGCGGTGACGACGCTCGCGAAGCAGAACTTTGCGGTCACAACCGGGAGCGAGGGCAGCGTGAGCTTGTGTGGTGCGACGCTCGGCGGTGGCCTCGGGCCCCTCAACCGCTGGCTCGGCATGGCCTGCGACAGCCTGATGGCGGCCGAGGTCGTCGTCCCGTCGGGTCACGACTGTGCCGAGGTGATCAACGCGGACTTGCAGCACCACTCGGACCTGCTCTGGGCGCTCCGCGGGGCAGGAAACGGCAACTTCGGGATCGTCACACAACTCACCTATAAGGTGTATCCGCTCGACCATCTCGCCTATGTGCAGGCGAGATGGGATGGACTCGGGGACCTGTACGAGGTCTTCGAGGCGTGGCAGCGTACGGTACCGTCCGCCGACAGCCGTCTGGGATCCGAGCTCGAGATCCACAAGTCCCAGATCCTGCTGTCCGCGTGGCTTGTGGACGGGGCAGCGGCACAGGCCTCAGAGATGCTGGCTCCGATCCTGTCGGTCGGCAGGCCCGATGTCACGGTGCAGGTCGGTAACTGGGGCGACTTCTTTGCGGGAGCCCAGGTCCCGCCCGCGCAAGAGCCCGCGAACTGGAAGTTCTTCTCGGAGTTCGTCAAAGAGCGGTTCCCGAAGAAGGCGATCGACATCATCGGCGACTTCATGCGAAACGCTCCCACAGAGGAGAGCAACTACTTCGTCGATGCCTTCGGTGGGGCGATCGAGCGGGAGCCCCCCGGCGGCACCGCGTTCGCGCATCGCGACGCGCTTTTCTACGGCGAGATCGGCGCAGCCTGGGGGACTCGTTCAACACAACCAGGCGTCAGCGACCCGCTGACCTCGCAGGCCCAGGCATGGACCGCTGAGTTCAGCCAGGCGCTGCGGCCCTACGCGGACGGCGCCTACGTCAACGTGCCGAACGTCGGAATGCAGGAGTGGCAGACCGCCTACTGGGGGAGCGAGCGCTTCGAGCGGCTGCGCAGGATCAAGGCGAAGTACGACCCCCACAACGTCTTCCAGTACGAGCAGAGCATTCCGCCCGCGTCACACTGATCGACCACTGATAATCGGTACGGACGAATCACTCGTCGCGAAATTGTCATCGCAGTTGGCATGTTGTCCGGCACGGCATCGGCTACACCGAGCGATCGAGGCTAAGAACACTGCGGACGGCATCGGGATCACCCGCGGTTTCGATCCGTACCTCATCGCGCCCGAAGGCGTGCAGCAGCAATTCGGAGGGCTTGCCGGTCAGCGTCACCTTCGCGGTTCCGGATTTCGTATGCACGACGGCGTTCTCGCCATCCGGTGTGGCCAGCTCGACGGTGACCGGCGATTTCCGGTAGGCCATCTTGCCCATGCGGCGCAGTGTCGCCCACAGCTCGGCCTCGTCGGCGGCGGGCAGCTCACGCGGCTCCCAACCGGGCGCGGCGCGGCGCACATCCTCATGATGGACGAACATTTCGGTCATATTGGCGACCGCGTCGACCGGCTTGAGCGGCGACCACCACGGCGGACCGGTCCGCACGTCTTCCAGCAGTTCGGGGAAGGGCCGCCGTGCCGCCTTGGTCTGTACCGACTCCAGGTATCCGGCGAGCGGCTTCAGCATGATTCCCGGGGCCGCGTCCGGGCGGCGTTCACGAACGACCAAGTGCGCGGCCAGATCTCGCACGGTCCACCTGCCGCACAGGGTCGGCGCATCCGGTCCCACGGTGGACATCGTGTCGACCAGCGCCCGGCGTTCCCGTTGTGCCATGTTCACACTGCCGAACATAGCCGACCAGCTCCGGCAACTCGACGACCGCCAGCTCCGGTTCTGCCGCCACAGCCCGAATCCGGCGGGCGCACGACGGCAAGGAGCAGGGCGCGGCGCCGATCTCGACCACGCCACCCGATCTGCCCGAGCCGGAACGCGAAAACCGCCGGGCGACAATGTCATCCGGCGGTTTTCGCAGCAGTTGTCAGACCCCGATAACCGTCGGAACGATCATCGGGCGGCGGCGGTAGATCTCGGCCACCCATCGGCCGACGACGCGCCGCACGCTCTGCGCGATCCGATGGGTATCGGTGACACCCTCACCGGCCAGCCGCAGCAGTTCGGCCTCGACCAACTCCGCGGCGCCCAGCAGTGCGGTCGGATCATCGGAGAATCCGCGCCCACTGATCTCGGGTGTGCTGACCGCTTTACCCGTGGTCGAGTCCACCGCGAGGGTGATCGAGATGAACCCGCCCTCGCCGAGGACCAGACGATCCGACAGTGTCGACTCGCCGACGTCGCCGACGGACAGACCGTCGACATACACATGCCCGACCGGAACCCGGCCCACGATCGAGGCGATCCCGTCGACCAGGTCGACCACCACGCCATCCTCGGCGAGGACCACCCGATCCTCCGGCACACCGGTCGCGACCGCCAGCGCGGCATTGGCGCGCAGATGCCGCCATTCGCCGTGCACCGGCATGGCATTGGTGGGCCGCACCGCGTTGTACAGATACAGCAGCTCACCTGCTGACGCGTGCCCGGAGACGTGTACCTTTGCGTTCTGCTGGGTGATCACCGTGGCGCCGAGCCGGGCCAGGCCGTTGACCACCGCGAACACCGAATTCTCATTGCCGGGGATCAGCGAGGAGGCCAGCACCACGAGATCGTCGGCGCGGATATTGATCTGGCGGTGTTCACCGCGCGCCATCCGCGACAAGGCCGAAAGCGGTTCGCCCTGCGATCCGGTGGAGATCAGCACCAGCCGATCGCCCGGTAGGGTGGCGGCGACATCGAGATCGACGACCACGCCGTCGGGCACCGTCAGATAGCCGAGCTCCTGCGCGATCTCCATATTGCGCATCATCGACCGGCCGACGAAACACACACGGCGTCTGTACTTTTGCGCGACATCGACCACCTGCTGAATGCGGTGCACATGGCTGGCGAACGATGCGACGATCACCCGGTTGCGGGCCTTGCCGATCACCGTGTCCAGGACGCCGCCGATCTCGCGTTCGGGCGTGACGAAGCCGGGCACCTCGGCATTGGTGGAGTCCACCAGGAACAGGTCGACGCCCTCATCACCGAGGCGGGAGAATCCGGCCAGGTCGGTGAGGCGACCGTCCAGGGGCAGCTGATCGAGTTTGATGTCGCCGGTGTGCAGCGCGACACCCGCGGGAGTGCGAATGGCGACGGCGATGGCGTCCGGAATCGAGTGGTTGACGGCGAAGTATTCGCAGCCGAACGGGCCGTGCGTGGTGTGCTGGCCCTCGATCACCTCGACGAGTTTCGGGCGCTGCCGGTGTTCGCGGCATTTCGCGGCCACCAGCGCGAGGGTGAACTTCGATCCGACGACCGGGATATCGGCGCGCAGCCGCAGCAGGAACGGCACCGCGCCGATGTGATCCTCGTGGCCGTGGGTGAGCACGATGGCTTCGACATCGTCCATCCGGTCCTCGATCGGCCGGAAATCGGGCAGGATCAGGTCGACGCCGGGCTGCTGATCCTCCGGGAACAGCACACCACAGTCGACGATGAGCAGTTTGCCGCCGTATTCGAAAACGGTCATATTGCGTCCGATTTCGCCGATACCGCCCAGGGCGAAAACGCGCAGACCGTGCTTGGGAAGCTTCGGCGGTGCGCCGAGTCGGTCAGCGGCGGCGCGTTCGGCGGGCGCCGCGGGCTGCTCACCGCGTCCGCGGCCACCCTGCTGACGACCGCGGCCCTGCCTGCGGGGCTGCTCGGCCCTGGCGGCCGGAGCCTTCGCGGCGGGTGCCCGCACTGCGGGAGCCTGCTCGGCGGGCGCTGATTCGGGGGACCGCGATAGGTCACCGCCATCGGATTGCGCAGCCTGATCGGACTTTTCCGAACGGCTCGGACGCTTCGCCGCGGGTTCGGGTGCGCCCGCGGCCCGGGTCGCGCTCCGGCGGGGTCTGCGGCCTACTGATTCAGTCATGACTGCACCTCACCTCTGGTCGGTTCGATCATGTCTGACAGTGTGGTGTCGTTGATTCGCTCACTCCTCATGAAAGCACCCCTGCCAGCCGAAGGTCGGCGGCCAGGGCATCGAGTTGTTCGGTGGTCGGCATCAGTTGCGGCAGACGCGGTTCGCCCACCTCGACGCCGAGCAGGCGCAGCCCGCCCTTGCTCATCGCGACGCCGCCCAGGCGCGACATCGCGGCATTCAATGGCAGCAGGCTCGCATTGATCTCACGGGCGCGTACCACGTCACCGGCGGTGTAGGCGTCGAGCAGGGCGCGCAGCCGCTCGGGCACGAGATGTCCGATGACGCTGATGAATCCGGTCGCGCCGACCGAGAGCCAGGGTAGATTCAGCGCGTCGTCGCCGGAGTAGAAGGCCAGATCGGTATTCGCGATGAGGTCGGCACCGGCGTTCAGATCGCCCTTGGCGTCCTTGACCGCGACGATGCGCGGATGTTCGGCGAGCTTGCGGATGGTGTCGCTGGCAATGGGAACCACTGAGCGCGGCGGAATGTCGTACAGAGTGACCGGCAGGTCGGTGGCATCGGCGACGGCGGTGAAATGCGCGAGCAGGCCGTCCTGAGTGGGGCGGGAGTAGTACGGGGTCACCACGAGCAGGCCGTGCGCGCCCGCGCGCTGGGCATTGCGGGCGAGTTCGATGGAGTGCGCGGTGTCGTAGGTGCCCGCACCGGCGATCACGGTGGCGCGATCGCCGACGGCATCGACGACGGCACGCAGCAGGTCCGCCTTCTCCGATTCGGTGGTGGTCGGCGATTCCCCGGTGGTTCCGGAAATCGCCAGCAAATCGACGCCGCGGTCGACCAGACTGGCCGCGAGCGCGACCCCGGCATCGACATTGAGCTTGCCGTCGACACTGAAGGGAGTCACCATCGCGACACCTACTGTGCCGGACGCGCGCAGCTCCGTTGGCGTCGATTCACCGTTCTTCATGGTCAGAAAGGCTACCCGCTCCAGGGAACGCCCTCGACACCCCGACCGCCGATCGGCTTGCCCGGGCGAGTGATTCGCCTCCCACTCCATGATCATGGTGTCAAATCGTTCCTTGAATGACATCAAGAATGGCGTCACACTGGTGTCATGGATTTGAACAAATACACCGCCCGGCTACGCGAGGACCTGATCGCGGCCGCCGCACTCGGCGATGAAAAGACCCAGGCCACTGCCGCCGCACTGGCGGCGGCAACGGAGAGTTCGGCGCGACTGGCGCTGCTCGCGGCGCTCTCGGATCTCGCCGCGGAGGTCAGCACCGAACTCGGCGACCGGACGGTACACGTATCGGTGGACGGCACCGATGCGACCGTGGACGTCCGCAAGAACCCGCCCACGGAGGGCGAACATCCGAGCTTCGAGGAAATGACCGGCGATATCAGCCGGGTCACCCTGCGGTTGGTCGAGCAGATGAAGGCCAAGGCGGAGGAAGCGGCCGCGGCGAGTGGAGTTTCGTTGAACTCGTGGCTATCGAACGCCGTCAGCGGGGCGCTGCGCGATCAGATGCGCGGATACGGACCCAAGCGCGATATCTGACCTGTCCGCAAGGCAGACTGCGCGGCGAATGGGTCGGTCGGGAGCGGATTCCGCAGGCGACCATCTCGCGCTCTGGCTGTGCCTGCAACTGCGTGAGCTGGGGCTCGCCCAGCCTCAGGGCGACCGTTCACATCAGCGGCGCGAGATCGCCGCGCTCGCCGATCACCACGTCATCCAGTTCGAGCCAGTCGGCCATCTCACGCAGCGCGTCGGTGAGCGCTCGCGCCGTCTCCGGAGTGCGATGGCCCGGCTCGGCGAACGCACCGGGCACCAGCAGCCGTCCGGCGGCACGCTCGGCCCGCAGATCGACACGGCCCACCAACTCCCCGTTCAACAGGAATGGAAATACGTAATAGCCGTGCACCCGTTTGGGTTCCGGTGTGTAGATCTCGATCCGATAGTGAAAGTCGAAGATCCGCTCGGTGCGGGCGCGGAAGAAGATGAGCGGATCGAACGGGCACAGCAATGCCGCACCCTCGATCCGGCGCGGTGTGGACGCACCGGCGCGCAGATAGGCGGGTTTACCCCACCCCGTCACCTCGACCGGCTCCAACTCCCCCGCATCGACCAGATCCGCGATCGCCGGTTCGGTTTGCGATCGGTGCAGCCGGTAGTAGTCGCGCAAGTCGGTTTCGGTCGCGACGCCGAGTGCGGTACCAGCGCGCAACACCAACTCGCGCACCGCCTCGGTCTCGGAGACATCGCGCGCCAGGATCTCCGGCGGAATCACCCGTTCGGCCAGGTCGTAGTGCCTGGCGAAACCGACCCGCTTATCGACCGAGAGTTCACCAGCGGCGAAGAGCTGTTCGCAGATCATCTTGGTGTCGCTGAGATTCCACCAGGACCCTTTGGGGCGCGGCTTGTCCAGTTCGAGATGACGCTCCACCTCACCCGCGGTGGCCGCGCCGACGTCGGTGATCACATCGAGAATGTCCTTGCCGAGGGTCGGGTTGCGTTCCTTGGCCTGGCGCATGCCATTCCAGCGACCGTGCTCGTATCTGCGCATTCGCCACCGCATCAGCGGCCAGTCCTCGACGGGGATCAGCGCGGCCTCGTGCGCCCAGTACTCCACCAGCCGCCGCGGACGCCGCACACCATTGCTCCAGGCGGCATCGTCGAGCAGTGCGCGGTCGTACGCACCGATCCGGCTGAAGACCGGCGCATAGTGCGCGCGTACCACCGCCGAGACCGAATCCAGTTGCAGCAGTTGCGTTCTTGCTACCGCGCCCAGAACCGACTTCCGCGTTGTCGCGCTGGGCCGCCGCGCCGCGAACCCCTGCGCGGCCAGCGCCGTCCGACGCGCAGTGGCCGCACTCATCTTCCGCATGCTCACGACAATGCCATGGGGGTCCGACAGATCACGTCGAGACCGAGACCTCACCCGCGGTATCGATCTCGGTGCGGCGATCGCGGTCCGGTGCGTTCGCCAGCACCGTGGCGAGCACCCGTCGTCCCATCGGCAGCACCCGCACGGTCACCGAACCGGCATTTGCCGCGTCCAATTCGCGGGTCGCGGATTCGATCACCTGCTGGCGCACCCACTTCGGGACCCCGGCGAAACCACCGTCATCCAGTAGCACCACCTCGACCCCGCGTGAGCGCGCACCGCGGGCGGCACTGCTCAGCTCATCGGTCACCAGCTGGGGTGCGCGCAATCCGTCGCGCAGTTCGGCCTCGAGCAGTCGGCATTCCTCCCGCTCACATGCGGTGAGTTCCGCGCCGTCGGCAATGCGTTCCAGAATCGGGCGGGCCACCTTGTCGAGCCGGGCCAGTTGCCTATCGCGCTCACCGTTCTGTGCGGCCATGGTCGCCTCGGCGGCCGCGCGCATGGTCGCCTCCTCCCGCAGCAGCCGCAGCGAACGCTGCATCGGCCGCATGACCGCCGCACCGATCGAAACCCCGGCCACCGTGGCGATCGGCACGATGGACCCGACCACCACCCGCAGCCCGGTCGTCGCGCCGACCACCGCGACCACCGCCGCGATCCCGGCCACACCCCACCACGCCGCACCCAAACGACCGCGCAACACCAGCACCGCGAGCACATAGGAGGAGGCGAACGCGGTCCAGACCTGTTTGGACATGCCGTGATCGATATCGACGGTGGTCATCGCGGTCGCGATCGGACCCGCCGCGGCCACCGCGACCGCCGCGGGCAGTGGCAGCGGATCGACCGGAATCACCAGGACCACCACCCCGGCCCCGACCAGCAGCACCAGCGCGATCAACGCCAGAATCAGCGGCGATTCGGCGAAGTTGCGCATCATGTAGAGCACGATCGTCGCCTCGAAGATGACCAGGAACAGCCATGCCGACCGATCCCGCAGCCCGAGCAGGTCGCGCAGGCCGAATTCGTTACCGGTGTCAGCCATCGCCACCCCAGACCAGGGTCACCGTGGTGCCCTCCCCCAGCTGGGATTCCACGAATCCGGCCCCACCGGCCAGCTGGCGCATCCGGCCGAGAATGCTCACCGAAACGCCCAGCCGGTCGGCGGGCACCGCGTCCAGATCGAAACCCGCTCCGTCGTCACGGAATACGACCCGAATACCACCCGCACTGATCGTCACTGTGACGGTGCGCTGCACGGTGCGGCTCGCAACGGTGGCGTGGCGCAGACTATTTCGCGCCGCCTCGGCGAGTGCCGCGGCAATGGTGCCGGCGGCGTGCACGGGCAGTCGCAGGTCATCGAGTCCCGCCCAACGCCGCGCGGTGAAACGGATACCCGGATTCACCTCGTGCACCGCCGAGCGCAGAAAGCCGATCGCCGATTGCGCGTCCAACCGGTCGGGTTCGGTACTGGCGCCGCGACATTCGTCGAGTTGTTCGAGCGTGCGTTCGGCCTGACGGCGCAGTACCGGCGATTCGGCGCCGGCGCGCGAGGCATCGAGCAGCGTCGACAGCACCGCGTCGTGGATAAGCGCGGCGAATCGGGCGCGCTCCCGATCCCGGGCCGCCGCACCGGCCACCGCGGCCGCGCGGCGACTCGCGATAACCGACTCACGGTCCACCCGCGCGGCCGCCGCCAGCGCATAGATGCAGCACCAGAGGAACAGCGCGCACAGGCCGGCGGCCCTGGCGAAGTCGTCGATCAGGGACCACGCCGTCGCATCGGGCACCACAAACCGGTTCGCCAGCGCCGCGGCCGCGGCGGCGACCAGCAGATAGGCCACGGCCAGTGCCGGACGCCAGGCCAGTACGGCGGCGAGCACACCGAGTGCGAGCACGCGATACATCCACACCGATGCGGTATCGGTCAGCGGTGCGGCGTAGAGGAACGGCATGGTCGCGAGCGCCGCAAGGTAACTCACCGCGGCCGCGCCCGCCACCATGCGAATCACGCCGGCGCCCATCGCGATCGATACGACCGCGAGCACCGGGAACCACCCCAGCGCCACGCCGACCACCAGGCTCGCCCAAGCGCCGGAGACGAATTTGGCCTGGTCGGCGATATCGGGCAGCTCGACGACCGCGACGATCATGCCGGCGAGGCCGACGGCCAGACCCATGCGGCGCAGAATGCGATCCGAGGCCGCCTCGACGATCTTCTGCCTGGACACCGCGGCCCGCCCACGACGCCACCGACTCGCCCGGAACGGGTCCAGCGAGGCCGAACTCGCAGTTGGTGAAGAGGTGTCCAGCGCGCTGGACGCGGTCATCCCCGGGGCTGCCGCTCGGGAACCGGTAGCCATCCGTCCTCTACCGCCCGCTTGTAGAGGTCGGTTTTGGTGGGAGCCGGACGACCCGCATCGGCGTACTTCTGCCGGATACGCCCCAGATAGTCGTTGACGGTCTGTTCGGAGAGTCCGGTCAGCCGCGCGACGCGGGATGCCTTCTCACCGGAGGCGTACAGCGTGAGCACCTCTTCCTGGCGCGGGCTCAGGCCCACGTCGGACAGCTGCGGATCGCCATCGATGGCGGCGGCCCAGTCCGTGGTCACCACCTGCTCACCCGAGGCGGCGCGGCGCACCGCAGCGACCACCGTCGGCACATCCTCGGACTTGCGCACCACGCCGAGCACACCGGCCTTCGCGGCGGCGCGCACCAGGAACGCGTTGTCCGCGCCGGTGAACACCAGGACCTCCACACCGCGATTGCGCAGCGCGCGCACATTCTCTTCCGGCGAGGATCCATCGGCCAGTCGCAGATCGAGGACGACCAGATCCAGCGGCGCGCTGTTCGCAGCCGCCGCAAGTAGTTCCGGTACGGTCCCCGCAGTCAGCACCAGATCGAGATCAGGTTCCGGCGCCAGCATCGCGGCAAGCCCGATCGCCACCGATTCATGATCCTCGACCAGCCCGATCCGGCGCGGTGCTGTTTCGCCCCCTTCGGCCCACATCACACCGACACTCCGTTCCCGAGCAAACTCGTCCACATCCCCACCGTTACAACGTCGCCTCGTAGTATGCCCGGTGGCCACGGCCATCGGTCAGACACCAAAATTCGGGGGACCGTTACGCCATGAGCTGCGCCGCGACAGTCGCCCCGAGCTCCCAGCAGCGCTGAATATCGTCCTTGGACGGTGCGCCCATCACAATGACCGGCGCCGCGACCTTCTCCCAGCCGAGCCCATTGGTCACGCTGACCACCCCGCGTTCGGCCCCTTCGGTGCCCTCATTGCCGTGCAGGTAGAAACCGAACGGCCGACCCCGCGTCGAGTCCAGACACGGGTAATAGAACGTGTCGAACGCATGCTTGAGCGCGCCGGACATGTAGCCCAGATTCGCCGGGCTACCGAGCAGATAACCATCCGCGGCCAGCACATCGCTGGCGGTAACCGCCAGCGCCGCACGGCGTTGCACCTCGACACCCTCGATCTCCGGATCTGTCGCACCGGACACCACAGCTTCGAACATCGCCTGCATATGCGGTGAGGGCGTGTGATGAATGATCAGCAGCCGAGACACATCGAGCAGCGTACTGCGGCACGAGTTAAGGGTGGGACGCCAGTGCGCCACTGAGCCAAAAATCGGGCATATTCCAGGCCAG
Organism: Nocardia sp. CA-119907; assembly: GCF_050955995.1. Taxonomy (NCBI): domain Bacteria; kingdom Bacillati; phylum Actinomycetota; class Actinomycetes; order Mycobacteriales; family Nocardiaceae; genus Nocardia; species Nocardia sp. CA-119907. The sequence continues at coordinate 2,698,054 of NZ_CP192091.1, read as the reverse complement.
CTAGCTATTGACTGGCGACAAAAGTAGAGGAAAATTAAGGGTTACACCGGAATACCGGAAAGTGCCGAACTGTCGGACGAAGACGTTCGTAGACATCGGAGACACTTTCCAGGATTCGGCCAGGCCCCCGGCAAGTCAGTCGAATATCGGAGAAATCAACGACGGTTGAGACTCACGAATTCGATGAAGACTACCGGGGACTGCTCTGTTCGGGGGTCTTTCAATCCCAGATCTTCCGATCCCGACTGCACCAGATGCCTGACATCCAAACCGGCACCCCAGGGGATCGAGCCCACGAGTACGCGCTGATGCAGGTGCTTCCCACGAGGTTTGCCTGCACCGTTGCATGATGATCGCTTGACCGGATTCGCAGTGGGCGGGGCGGTCAGTTGCTGTGGGAGTCGCGCTCGAGTTTCTCCAGTGCGACTGCGCGGCGCATGGTTTCGCGGGCGCGGCTGCGGTCACCGGCGTAGTCGTAGGCGCGGGCCAGGCGGTAGGAGACGCGCCAGTTGTCGGGATCGGCCTCCCATTCCTGTTTGACCTGGTTGAACAGCTGGTCGGCGGCTTCGCGCTCGATGCGGCCGGAGGGACGCCGGGGCAGCTCAGAGGTGTCGAGTTCCAGGCCCTCCTCGTGGATCCGGCGAGCCAGATGCTGGTGGGCAAGGGCGGCGCGGACGGTGGCGACGACGATCCAGACGCCGAGCAGCGGCAGGATGAGCACACCGATGCCGATGATCACGGCGGGCGCGTCACCGGAACCGATCAGGCTGATCGAGATGCGGCCGAGCAGCAGAAAGTAGAAGCCCAGCGCGACGACCAGGGCCGCGATGAACGCGACGACCTTGCGGACCTCGGTTGCGCGACCCGCCTCGACCGGTTCCGGGGCGTTCATGACTCCACCTCGCTGCGCTCGCTCACAGATCCAGGAACGGGTCGAGCCCGACGGTCAGGCCGGGGCGGTTCGCGATCTGGCGCACGCCGAGCAGCACCCCGGGCGCGAAAGAGGAGCGATCGATGGAATCGTGGCGGATGGTGAGGGTTTCGCCCTGAGTGCCGAACAGCACCTCCTGGTGTGCGACGAGTCCGGCCAGGCGCACCGAATGCACCCGCACGCCGTCGACATCGGCGCCGCGCGCACCGTCGAGTTCCTGGGTGGTGGCGTCGGGGCTGCGGCCGACGCCGGCCTTGTCCCGGGCCGCGGCGATCAGACCCGCGGTGCGGTAAGCGGTGCCCGAGGGGGCGTCGAGCTTATTCGGATGATGCAGTTCGATGACCTCGACCGAATCGAAGAATCGGGCCGCCTGTTCGGCGAAGCGCATGGACAGCACCGCGCCGATAGCGAAGTTCGGGGCGATCAGCACACCGGTCTCCGGTTGCCCGGCCAGCCAGCCGCGCACCTCGTCCAGGCGGGCCGCATCGAATCCGGTGGTGCCGACGACCGCGTGAATCCCGCGTTCCACCAGGAACTTCAGATTCCCCATCACCACATCGGGATTGGTGAAGTCGACAACCACCTGCGTCCCGGACTCGGTGAACGCCTCCAGCGAATCGTCCTTATCGACGGTCGCGACCAACTCCAGATCGCCCGCCGCCTGCACCGCCTCGCAGATAGCCTGCCCGACTTTCCCGCGCGCACCGAGCACTCCGACCCGAATGGTCACCGCACCTCCTCATTCGCCTGCTGTCCCCGCAAGCCTATCGGCCCTGCTCACATCCCCCTCCGCTGACCTCCCGCCGGGCTGATCCCCCGGTGCGCATATCTGCTTCGCACGGCTAGGCCGCCATATTCGCGGCCATTTTTTCGAGCAGACGGACCGTCTCGCCGTACTGCTCGTCGGTAATACCGTCGAGCATGGCGCGGCGGCGCTTGCCGATCAGAGCGAAGGCTTCCTGATGGGTGGTGCGGCCCGCCTCGGTGAGGGCGAGGGTCCCCGAATCGTCGGTGATGTCACCGCGATCCACCAGGTACGCGAGCTGAATGTCCCACTCCGACAGGTCGTTCCAGAATGGTGCGAGACCCTCGCGAACATCGGCCGAGGGGCGGGGACCTTCGGCGAGTGAGTTGAGCATCTGCCAGTGCCGACGAGTAAGCCCGGCGGCGGCCAGGTCGTCCTCGAAGCGGGCATTGATCAGGCGATCGAGTTCCTTGAGCCAGTAACCGATCGGGCGTTGTGCGGCCATGATTCCTCCGGTGCATGTAAGATTACAACTACATGTAATATGACATGAAAGTGAAGCGAGTGGAAGAGCACGATGTAGTCACCGAGGCCGTCGAGGCGGCAATGGTCCGAATCCGGCGACGCCAGACGCGGGGGGCACTCGGCAAGGATTCGCCGGTGCCCGTCGCGGTCTTCCGGGTGCTGGACGCGGTGGCCGGAACCGGCGCGGGAACCGTCGGAACGCTGGCCCCCGCCCTGGGTGTCGATCAGCCGCGCGCGAGTCGCCTTGTCGCCCAGGCGGTTTCATCCGGGCATCTCGAGCGCGTCGCGGATCAACAGGACGGCAGGCGAGCCGTCCTACGATTGACGCCGGCCGGGCGTGCCCTTGTGACCGCGGCCCGCGATGGCCGCCGCGCCGCCATGGCGGCCGCGATGTCGGACTGGACCGACCATGAGCGCACCGAATTCGCCCGCCTGCTGGGGCGATTCGTCGACGCACTCGACAAGCGGGAACCGTGAGCATCCCGAGGCCGCCCGCAACACAGTGCGCAGCGCCGTGCCGCGGGCGTCGCGAAAGGGTACTGCGGGTGGATTACTCGAACACGATCACTTGCCGCAGCGCATGCCCCGCTGCCAATTCATCCATGGCATGGTTGATTTCGTCCAATCCGACGTGGGAGGACACCAGCTTCTCGACGGGCAGCCGACCTGCGCGCCACATGCGGACATATTCGGGGATATCGCGGGACGGGACTGCCGAGCCGAGGTAGCTCCCGATAATGGTGCGCCCCTGGGCGACCAATGCGAGAGGTGAAATGCTCGCACGGGCATCGGGGGCGGGCAGACCGACGGTGACGGTCGTACCGCCGGGTCCCGTTGCGGCGATAGCGGTTTCGAAGGCACGGACATTGCCCGCAGCCTCGACAACGATATCGGCCTGGATGCCCTGTTCCGCGAGTTCGGCCGGGGTGTAGCCGGCGGTCGCACCGAGTTCCTTTGCGAGAGCGAGCTTTTCCGGGACGGTGTCGACGGCGATCACCTCGTGCTCGCCCAGCGACACCGCGACGAGCACCGCTGCCATCCCCACGCCACCGAGCCCGACCACCATGATTCGATCGGCCGGACCGGGTTTCGCGGAATTGAGCAGCGCTCCGCCACCGGTCAGCACCGCGCACCCGAGCACCGCCGCGACCTCCGGCGGCACATCGGCATCGACCGGAACCACCGATCGGCGGTCGACGACGGCATGCGTGGCGAAGGCGGACACCCCGAGATGATGGTGCACCTCGGCACCGGCACGGTGCAGCCGCCGCCCACCGTTCAATAGCTCACCCGCATTATTGGCCGCACTGCCCGGCCCACACGGCGTGCGTCCCTCGCTGGCACAGCCCGCGCACTCCCCACAGCGCGGCAGGAAGGTCATCACCACACGCTGGCCCACCGCGAGATCACTGCCGCCGGGCCCCACCGCCTCGACAATGCCGGCCGCCTCGTGCCCGAGCAGCATCGGCACCGGTCGCACCCGGTTTCCGTCCACCACCGACAGGTCCGAATGACACAGTCCGGCGGCCTCGATCCGCACCAGCAGCTCCCCCGGCCCCGGCTCGCCGAGGTCCAGTTCACAGACGGTGATCGGCGCCGACTCGGCGAACGGCACGGGCGCTGCGATCCGCTCCAGGACCGCCCCTCGAATCTTCATTCCCCGACGCTACCGCGCGGCGTCACAGCCAGCGAAGTGGGTCACAGCCGGAAACGCGGTCGACGAATGATGGTCTCGATCACTCGGGGGTGGCACGGTGGGAACCGATTCGCTAGCCTCGACGCCCGTGACGGTGCTCCCGTTGGCCGCCTTGTACCGAGCCCGGGGTCGGGACCGTCACGACACAAGGAGAAATCCCCTGTCAGTACAGTTCAATCACACCATCGTCGGTTGTCACGATCATCGGGTATCCGCCGAATTCTGGTCGGATATCCTGGGTTTGGAACTGGGCAAAGAATGGGGCCCGTTCATCCCGCTTCCCACGGGTAATGGAGTCACCTTCGACTTCGCGAACGTGCCACCGCACATCACCGAAATCCAGCCCCAGCATTACGCATTCCTGAGCTCCGAGGCCGAGTTCGACGCGGCCTACGCCAAGATCCAGCGCTACAAACTGGAACACTGGGCCGATCCACGGCAACAGGGCGTCAACGAGATCAACCACAACGATGGCGGTCGCGGCGTCTACTTCCTCGACCCCAATGGTCACTTCTTGGAGCTGATCACCGTCCCGTACGGCGGTTGGCCGACATAGTGTGCACATCGGGGCAGCCGCCAACGCAGCTGCCCCGACGGGTTGGCTTCGGTCTGCTGCGCACCGACACCAACGCGACAACGCCTCTGCGCTATGCGAATTACGTCGAGGGCGGTGCGATCGCCACATCCGACTGGAAGCCGAAGGCGGGCGCGCGCGGCTATCGTGACCGCCGAATGCGCCGAGGGCACGAATATGTCCGGCGCACCGGGCGAACATCACCCCGCGGCGGTCGGCGGCCACGGATTGGGTTTGACGCTGGTCGGTTTGCGGGTGGGCACGTCGTCCCAATCGAAATGCGTACCCACCCAGGCCTTCGGGCGATCGAAGTGGATTTCCTGGGCGGCGAAACGGGTGCCGAGAAACGAGATATCGCCGAAGAAGTCGCCTTCGGTGAAATCGATCATGCGGCCGCCGAACACGGTCCGCGGGAACCTGATACCACCGTGGAACTCCGCCCGCGAAAAGACCGTTTCGCGGGTGCCTCGGTTCCGTAATCGATTCGACGCGCCCACTCTGGCGTCGTCGAAAGCGGTGAGGGTGGCGTAGAACTGTGCGCTTTTGAACGTGATACGGGGACTGGTGAATTCGGCGCGGTCGAAGGCGATGTGGTCACCATCGAAGGCGGCCCTCTCGAACGAGGTCAGCTCGGCCCGGAACTGCGCGTCCTGGAACGAGGTCCGAGCGCCGAGGAAGCGTGTGCCGCTGAAGTCGGTGCGCGGACCGCGGAAGGTCGCGCCCTCGAACGATGCCGGATCTTCGAAGGTGACCTCGGCGAAGGTGGTGCCGACACCTGCCGGTTCACTCTTCTCCAGGCGATCCGATCCGAACGCCGCTCGATCGAACAGCGCCGGACCATCCCGAAAGGTCGCGCCGCGGAAGGTCAGATGCAGACCGGCGAAGCTCGCGAACTCGAAGGTGGTCGGTCCGATGAAGGTCGCTCCAGCAAAGGACGTATGCCGTCCCAGGAACACCGCGTACCGAAAGTCGGCCTTCTCGATGACCGCGTTATTGAAGGTAAGTGTGCACGCCGACCACGAGATCTCCGCCGACGGCTTCAGGTGCTGTGCGATCACTCGCACGATCGCGCGACGCACCTCCCGATCATTGCGCCGGAATTCGTAGACCCGCTCTACCTTGACCCCGGCTTCCTCCGCCGACTCGGCCCGTGAGACAAGATGATTCGACCCATCGGCCGGTTCGTACGGCAGCTGCAGATACCCGCACAACACATCGATGCACTGCTGTCTTCGACTCGGCGCCGAGAATTCGTCCGCCACCCCCGCCATCGCATAGACCCCGGCGATCCGAACCGCCGCATCCGCATCCCCCAGCTGCCGGGCCGCCGCCCCGAACAACTCCGCGAACCGACCCCGCTCCAGATCCCGCTGCCGCCGATACGCCACCACCAGCGCGACCGCCCCGCCAACTCCGGCCACCACCGATAGCGCGATCTTGGTGAGGTCCAACTGATTCGGGGTCTCGGCCTTCGCACCCAATAGCCACCACAACAACCACCAGGTCAGCCCGGCGATCACCAATCCGCCGACCACCGCACCGAACACCGCGAGCAACAATGCCGCGCGGTGTAGTCGGTCGCCCAACCGCCCCCATCGCATCACCGCATGGTAGCCGGATTGTCGCTCGCCCACTACCGGATAGGACCGGCCGAGTCTGTGCCCCTTGAGTTTTCGACTATCGACTGCGCCGCAGCCCCAGCCCCGCCGCCACCAGGCAGGCGAAGGCGACCGCGCCGACGAACCACGGGAACACCTCGCTCAGCCCCCACTCGGTCGCCGCCCATCCGGCCAGGATGGTCGGCAGTGCCATGGCCGTGTAGGCGAGCAGGTAGTACGCCGACATGGTCTCGCCCCGCTTGTGTTGCGGCACAACCTCGGACAGATGCCGCAGCGAACCACCGAATCCGAGCCCGAAGGTCGCACCGAGCAACACTCCGGCCAGCAGCACCACGCCCCAGTTGCCGGTGTGCAAGGCGGGCACCGTCAACACCAGCGCCACCGCCATACCGGTATCGCCGCCGATCGCCGCGCGCCGCGCCGGAATTCCGGTCGCGAACAGCTGAGCCGTGGCACCGGCCACCGCGGTCGAGGCGACGACCGCGCCACCGAAGACCAGATTGTGAATGCCCGTCTCCGCCGAAGCGAGCGAGGGATACAGCGACAACAGCACACCGAGCACCGACCAGGCCGCCATGACGCCCAGTGCCGAGAACCAGAAGTCACCGCGAATCTCCTGCGGCACCGCCGGTTTCGCGATCCGGATGCGACCGGCTACCCGCGCGGTATGCGGTTCGCGCAATGCGACGACGCCGAGGCCGATGAGCAGACACACCACGGTGATCACGACGTAGGGCATGCGCAGCGGATGCGGTGCGTATTGCGCCAGCACCGCCGATCCCAGAATCGCCACGGCCATACCGACATTGAAGGCAACGCCGCTGAGCTGCCCCGATCGCGCACCGTGCTTCGGACGCAGATCGAGCAGCGCCGCGGCACCCGCCACCACGGTCGAGCCGACCGCCAGTCCGTGCAGCGCTCGCGCCACCAACAGCATCGCGACATTATCGGCCAGCAGGAAGACCACCAGCCCGATGATCATGGTCGCGAACGCACCGAGCAGCACCGGTTTGCGGCCGACCACATCGGAGATACGCCCGGAGACCAGCACCGCGGCCAGCGCGGCGAATGCGTAGACCGCGAAGACGAATGTCGTCGTCAGCGGCGAGAAATGCCATTCCTTCTGGTACATGCCGTACAGCGGCGCGGGCACCCCCGAGACGCCGAGCGCCACGCCACTCGCCGCCAGAATCAGCGCATAGGCCCAGCGCTGAGAGGTCTGCTGGTCGGCCGCCACCGTCATTGTCGCTGCCATCGGAACCCCGATCAGGTAAGTTTGATGATGATCGAACCTATAGGACGATACAGCCGGTACGATGGTCATCAAACCACTGTGAGGTAGATCATGACCGAAACTAAGGAATCGGCCGCCGAGGCACCCCCGGTTGCCTCGTTACCCGCCGTGCTCGGAGCACTGCAGGATCCGGTGCGATTGGAGATGGTGCGCCGACTCAGCAATGCGGGCACCGCCATGCGCTGTGGTGCGCTCTACGAGGTGATCAATAAATCCACCGCCACCCACCACTTCAAGATTCTGCGCGAAGCCGGTGTCATCGAGCGCCTGATCATCGACGGCCAGACCTGCCAGCGCCTGCGCTCCGAGGATCTCGACAATGCCCTGCCGGGCCTGCTGCCCTCGATCGTCGACGCCGCCAATCGCGCCCGCGGCGACTGATCCGCGGGCGGCCGACCGCCGGTCGTCGCTTTCGCACCACGGCGAACAATTGAGCGCCGCGCGCCAACCGCACAGGCGTCGAGACTCGATCACGGATCCACATATGCAGATCGAGCCCGGAGCGCATCACTCCGGCCCCCAGGGGGATCTACTTCAGCTCTCGACCAATCGCCGCACCGCGGCGGGCAACTCCCGAGTCCGCCGGTACGGCCCGGCCACGGAGGCCGCGAACGGCCGCGCCAGCAGGGTACGGGCGATTGCCGAAACCTCCTCGGTGGTCACCGCATCAATGCGGGCCAACGTCTCCGAGACGCTGCGGTGATTGCCGTAACTCAGTTCGCTGCGACCGATCCGGTTCATGCGCGACGCCGAATCCTCCAGTCCCAGTACCAGTCCGCCGCGCAACGAACCCTTGGCGCGCGCACATTCCGCATCGGTGATCCCGTTGGCCGCGATCTCCTCGAGCACGCCGCGCGCCAATGACGCCACCTTGCCCAGGTTCTCCGGCTGGCAGCCGATGTACACCGAGAACGCACCGGTATCGGCGAAGGTGTCCACGCTGGAGTACACCGAGTACGCCAGCCCGCGCTCCTCCCGAATGCGTTGGAACAGACGCGAACTCAGCCCACCGCCGACGACGGTATTGAGCACCGACAGCGGCCAGCGCCGCTCCCCCTCGTGTCGCCCGAAGGCACGCACGCCGAAGGCCAAGTGCGCCTGCTCGCTATCTCGGTGGCTCCAATGCAGTTGCGGCGCGCTGTGCGGTCGAAACCGGCCCTCCCGCCGGCGGGCGGGTTCGGCGGACGGATCGAGCCGGGGGCCGAACGCCCGGTGCACCAGTTCCACGGTGTGGTCGTGCTCCACATTGCCCGCGACCGCGACGACCATCCGGTCCGGCCGGTAGCGACGCAGATGGAAACCGCGCAGTTGCGCGGCATTCATCGCCTCGATGGTTTCGATGGAACCGATCACCGGACGCCCGATCGGATGATCACCGAAGAGCGCGGACAGGAATGCGTCGCCGACCAGATCCTCCGGATCGTCGTCGCGCATGGCGATCTCCTCGAGCACCACCTGCCGTTCGACGTCCACATCCTCGGCCCGGCACAGGCCGTTGAGTACGACATCGGAGACCATATCGACAGCCAGCGGCAGATCCTCGTCGAGGACGTGGGCGTAGTAGCAGGTCTGCTCCTTCGCGGTGAACGCGTTGAGCTCGCCGCCGACCGCGTCCATCGCCTGCGCGATATCCAGCGCCGAGCGAGTCGGAGTTGCCTTGAACAGCAAGTGTTCTAGAAAGTGCGCCGCGCCCGCGACACTGGGTCCCTCATCGCGCGAGCCGACCCCGACCCACACACCGATCGATGCCGAACGCACGCCGGGCACATGTTCGGTGACCACGCGAAGCCCGCCGGGCAACACGGTGCGCCGTACTCCGGAGTCGCTGCCCCGCATCTGATCCATCCGCAGCTCCAGAGACGAACCCCCCTGCTCGCCGCGGAGCAGAGGGGTTGCCGTCTTCTTCTTCGTCACAGAGACAAGTACTACTCGGTCTCCGCCGGGCCCGCATCAACGGCGTCGGCCGCCGCGGGCTCGTCGGCGTTCTCGTCGACGGGAACCAGCGAAATCTTGCCGCGGTTATCGATATCGGCGATCTCCACGCGCAGCTTGTCGCCGACGTTCACCACGTCCTCGACCTTGGCCACGCGCTTGCCGTTGCCCAGCTTGGAGATGTGCACCAGACCGTCGCGGCCGGGCAGCAGCGAGACGAACGCGCCGAAGGCAGTGGTCTTGACGACCGTGCCGAGGAAGCGCTCGCCGACCTTCGGCAGCTGCGGGTTCGCAATGGCGTTGATCTGGTCGATCGCCGCCTGCGCCGCCGGGCCGTTGGTCGCACCGACGTAGACGGTGCCGTCATCTTCGATCGAGATATTGGCGCCGGTCTCCTCGGTGATCTGGTTGATCACCTTGCCCTTCGGGCCGATGACCTCACCGATCTTGTCTACCGGGATCTTGATCGCGGTGACGCGCGGTGCGTACGGGCTCATCTCGTCCGGGGTGGCGATGGCCTCGGCCATGACCTCCAGGATCGTGGTGCGGGCGTCGTGCGCCTGGCTCAGCGCACCGGCCAGCACCTGCGAGGGGATGCCGTCCAGCTTGGTGTCCAGCTGCAGCGCGGTGACGAAGTCCGGGGTGCCGGCGACCTTGAAGTCCATATCGCCGAAGGCATCCTCGGCGCCGAGGATATCGGTCAGCGCGACGTAGCGGACCTCTTCCTCGCCCTTGTCGTTCGTGATGGTGTCCGACACCAGGCCCATGGCGATACCGGCGACCGGCGCCTTCAGCGGCACACCGGCGTTCAGCAACGACAGGGTCGAGGCGCAGACCGAACCCATCGAGGTGGAACCGTTGGAGCCCAACGCCTCCGAGACCTGACGGATGGCGTAGGGGAACTCTTCCTGGCTCGGCAGCACCGGGATGAGGGCGCGCTCGGCCAGCGCGCCGTGGCCGATCTCGCGACGCTTCGGCGAGCCGACGCGACCGGTCTCACCGGTGGAGAACGGCGGGAAGTTGTAGTGGTGCATGTACCGCTTGGAGGTCTCCGGGCCGAGCGAGTCGACCTGCTGGGCCATCTTCACCATATCGAGGGTGGTGACGCCCATGATCTGGGTCTCGCCACGCTCGAACAGCGCCGAACCGTGGGCCCGCGGAATCACCGCGACCTCGGCGGACAGGGCGCGAATATCGGCCAGACCGCGGCCGTCGATGCGGAAGCCGTCGGACAGAATGCGCTGGCGCACCAGCTTCTTGGTGACCGACCGGAACGCCGCGCCCAGCTCCTTCTCGCGACCGGTGAAATCGTCGACGAGCCGGTCCAGCACGGCGAGCTTGATCTCATCGATCTTCGCCTCGCGCTCCTGCTTGTCGGCGATCGACAGCGCCTCGCCCAGCTCGCGCTTGGCGGTGCCCTCGACGGCCTCGTAGACATCGGCCTCGTAGGGCGGGAAGAGCGGGAACTCCTCGGTCGGCTTGGACGCCAGCGAGGCCAGATCCTGCTGCGCCTTGCACAGGCGGGCGATGAACGGCTTGGCGGCCTCGAGGCCCTGCGCCACCACGGCCTCGGTCGGCGCCTGCGCGCCGCCCTCGACCAGCTCGATGACCTTCTCGGTGGCCTCGGCCTCGACCATCATGATGGCCACGTCGCCGGAATCGACGACCCGACCCGCGACGACCATGTCGAAGACCGCGCCCTCGAGCTGCTCGACGGTCGGGAACGCGACCCATTGACCGTCGATCAGCGCGACGCGCACGCCGCCGACCGGGCCGGAGAACGGCAGGCCGGCGATCTGGGTGGACGCGGAGGCGGCGTTGATGGCCACGACGTCGTACAGATCGTTCGGGTCCAGGCTCAGCACGGTGACCACGACCTGGATCTCATTGCGCAGGCCGTCGACGAAGGACGGACGCAGCGGACGGTCGATCAGGCGACAGGTCAGGATCGCGTCAGTGGAGGGGCGGCCCTCCCGACGGAAGAACGAACCCGGAATGCGGCCCGCGGCGTACATGCGCTCTTCGACGTCGACCGTCAGCGGAAAGAAGTCGAACTGGTCCTTGGGGTGCTTGCCCGCAGTGGTCGCGGACAGCAGCATGGTCTCGTCGTCCAGGTAGGCGACGACCGAACCGGCGGCCTGACGAGCCAGGCGGCCGGTCTCGAAGCGTACGGTGCGGGTTCCGTAGGTGCCGTTATCGATCAGCGCGACGGATTCGAACACACCGGGTTCGACCTCGATGGCCGACGATGTAGTTGTCTCTGACATTTTTCTGCTCTCAACCTCTCGTCTTCGCTGGATCGAGCGCCATCGGGGCGCGATCCAGCTGTCGTCAGCCGTACCGGATACGGACGCGCGGCAACCCTCCTGGCTGCAACGCGCACACCCGGCCGAATCCCCTTGGAAACGGCGACGCGGAGGCGGTCATCGATCGAAGCCCGCCGACGGCATCGCGCCTGTCGGGAGGCCACTACCGAAGACCGACGCCACGCGGGCGGGTGCATACGGCTGTGCAATGTTGTCGTGCAAACGGGGCGTGTATACCCCTCATACACATATAGCCAACGGGGAGATTGTACGTCTCCCCGTTGGCTACCTGACCGACCGCCTCGGGTAAGCAGCGTGTCGAGCGCTTCCGCGCTCGACCCCGCCATCACGGAGCCAGTCTTACGAGCGACGTTCGCGGCCCGAGACACCAGTGGCCGCGAACACGCCGCGCCGCAGGCGCGGCAAAGCGAACACAGTTACCGCCGCAGGCCGAGGCGCTCGATGAGCGAACGGTAGCGCTGGATGTCCTTGTCCGCGAGGTACTTCGACAGCCGCTTGCGACGACCGATCAGCGCCATCAGGCCGTGGCGGGTGTGGTGGTCGTGCTTGTGCTTCTTCAGGTGCTCGGTGATGTCGGCGATCCGCTTGGACAGCAGCGCGATCTGCGCCTCCGGGGATCCGGTGTCCTTCTCGTGCAGGCCGTACTCGGCGAGAATCGCCGACTTCTGCTCGGTGGTCAGCGCCATGGGGCATCCACTCCTATTTCTCAGTTCCGCGCTCGAGGATTCCGGTCAACCGGCCGGGTGCCGCCGCGGACCGCAGCAAACCCGAGGATCCACCTTACCGGATTCGGTTCGCCGTACCGAATCCGGTGCGCCGAACCGGATCGCGCGAGCAAATTCGCTGTTGGGAGCGTCAGTCGATGGCGGCGAGGACCTTGCGGGCGTTTTCCACGTCGCGCCCCATGGCCTCGAGTAGTTCATCGATGGAGTCGAACTTGCGCATGCCGCGTAGGTGCTCGACGAAATCCACCGCGACGTGTTGACCGTACAGATCGGCCTCCCGGTCGAGAACGTACGCCTCGACCGTGCGAGCCCGCCCGGAGAAGGTGGGATTGGTGCCGATCGAGATCGCGGCCATGGCCCGCTCCCCCGGTGTCACGGTGCCGATGGTCGGACCGGGACCGAGCACGGTGAACCAACCCGCGTACACCCCGTCGGCGGGGATGGCGGCATACATCGGCGGGGCGATATTCGCGGTGGGGAATCCGAGCTCGCGGCCGCGGCCGTCACCGTGCACGACCACGCCCTCGACGCGATGCGGGCGACCGAGCGCCTCGGCGGCCGCCGCCATATCGCCCGCGTCCACGCAGGCGCGGATGTAGGTCGAGGAGAAGGTGACCGCATGCTCGCTGAGCAACTTCACACCGTCGACCTCGAAGCCGAAGCGCTCACCCAGTTCGCGCATGGTGTCGATGGTGCCAGCGGCCTTCTTGCCGAAGGTGAAATTGTCACCCACCACGACCTCGGCCACATGCAACCGCTCGACCAGGAGATCGTGCACGTAGCTCGCCGGGGTCAGCTTCATGAATTCTTGGGTGAAGGGCATCACGCAGAACACGTCGACGCCGAGTTCTTCGGCCAACTCCGCACGCCGGGTCAGGGTGGTCAGCTGCGCCGGATGCGAGCCGGGACGCACCACTTCCATCGGATGCGGGTCGAAGGTCATCAACACTGCCGGAACTCCCCGCGCGGCAGCGGACTTCACCGCCCTGCTGATCAGCTGCGCGTGGCCGCGATGCACACCGTCGAATACGCCGATCGTGAGCACGCACCGCCCCCAGTCCGCGGGTACGTCGTCGAGGCTCCGCCATCTCTGCACAGTCCGCAGCCTACGCAAAACAGGTGTCGAACAGTATTCGGAGGTGCCGATCGACACACGATTCCGCGCCGCTCGTGTACACCCGGTGAATCGCCGGGTGCACTCGGGTGGCGTGATGTGTGAATCGACCGTCATATGCATAAGCTCGAACATGTGCCCGGTAAACGAGACATCGCAACCCGACGCGAGCTGGCCGACACCGCAGCGCAGCCGACCGAGACCACAGGCCCCCACGGCAGCACCGCAACGATTGCGCCGGAGCTCACCTCGGTCGCCCAGGACTATTTGAAAGTGATCTGGACCGCTCAGGAGTGGTCGCAGGAAAAGGTATCGACGAAGCTGCTCGCCGAACGGATCGGCGTCTCGGCCTCCACCGTCTCCGAGGCGGTCCGCAAGCTGGCCGATCAGGGCCTCGTCGAACACGCCCGGTACGGTTCCATCACCCTGACCGAACACGGCCGCCGCGCCGCCGTCGCCATGGTGCGTCGGCATCGGCTGATCGAAACCTTCCTCGTCAATGAACTCGGCTACGGCTGGGACGAGGTGCACGATGAGGCCGAGGTGCTCGAACACGCGGTGTCCGAACTGCTGATGGCGCGCATCGACGCGAAACTCGGCTATCCGGACCGGGATCCGCACGGCGATCCCATTCCGTCGGCCGACGGCGCGGTGCCCACCCCACCGGCCCGCCAGCTCAGCGACTTCCGCGCGGGTGAATCCGGCCATGTCGCACGGATTTCCGATGCGGACCCGGATATGCTGCGCTACTTCGATTCCGTCGGCATCGCGCTGGACACCCCGATCGTGGTGGTGGAGCGCCGAGACTTCGCGGGCACCATCGCGATTCGCATCGCGGATCGGACCATCGATCTGGGCAGCCCGGCGGCCGAGGCCATCTGGCTCAGCACCCGGGACTGAACGGGTCGGCAGGAGAAAGCGGGGCGCAGGCAGGCTTTGCCCCCTTCGCGGGCGCGACGAAAAGTCAGCGGGACAGAAAATCCAGCAGCGCACGGAATTCGGACGGAGACAGGTAGCCATCCCCATCCCTGTCCGCGGCCGCCAGCAATGATTCGGCGGGCTCGTCGATCAGGCCCGCACCGACGTGGCGGATGAGGGATTCGAGTTCTTCGACGGAGATCTTGCCGTCGCCGTTGATATCGAAGACCCGGAAGGCCGCATCGGCATCGGTGACCTCGATACGCCCGCCGACCAGCGCGGCGTCGAATTCGGCCCGGGAGACCAGGAAGTCACCGTTGGTATCGGCGGCGGCGACCATGCGTTCGACGGCCTCGTCATCGACTTCCAGTCCGAGTGAACGGATTCCGGTGGTGATGTCCTCGACCGACACCAGACCGTCGCCGTCGCGATCCCAGAGTTCGAACGTGTCGACGGGTTGTTCGCTCATTGCCCTACTGCCTTCTCCGCACTGTCCACCGCGGCCGCCGCAGCACACGGCTGCGCACGGCCACGGCCCACTGTACGGATTGCCGTGCCAGCGAACGACTCCAGCCGACGTGTTCCGATTCAGCGTGCGGCGGTGAGGCGCTCGGCACCGAGCGCAGCGCGGTTTTCATCCGCGGTGGCGAGCCAGAAGAAGATCGGCGGTAGCGCGAATTCGATTGCGGTCAGCACGATTTGGAACCAGTGCGGCCAGCCGTAGACGGCGACGGAGATCAGGCGGGCGACGCCGCTGAGCAGAAAGATTCCGGCGAGCCAGCGCACCGCCGATGCCGAGATGGGGACTTGGCGCGCGACCCAGATCCAGGCGACGCCGTATCCGATGAAGATACCGCCGAAGAAGCGGGTCTGGCTGTCGGCGGTGACGCCGGAGGAGCCCATGTCGGGGATGCCGTCGATACCGGCGGCCATGTGGAAGATGCCGATCCCCACGATGACGATGCCCATTGCCATGGACAGCCATTTGAGTGCCGTGGCCATGAAGTCCTCCTCTCGCTAGTAGACGTTTGTCTACTAAGCCCGACCCTACGACTCTTAGTAGACATACGTCAACTAAGCTTCGAGGGGTGACCCGCCGCCGCCTCGCTCCCGACGAACGCCGCCGCCTCCTGCTGGACGCGGGCGCGAAACTGTTCGCCGAACGCGCCTACGACGCGGTGCTGATGGAGGATGTGGCGGCCGCGGCCGGGGTCTCGCGCGCCCTGCTCTACCGCCATTTCCCGACCAAACGCGATCTCTTCGCAGGCGTGTACCAACTGGCCGCGGATCAGCTGCTTGTCGCCACCAAACTCGACACCGAAACCCCGCTACCCGAACAGCTCGCGGCCGGACTCGACGAACACTTCGACTATTTCGAGGCCAACGCCAATACCGTGGTCGCCGCCAATCGCCTGCTCGCGGGCGATCCGACCATCCAGGCGATCATCTCGGGCGAACTCGGTGAACTTCGCGCGCGCCTGCTCGACGTGATGGGCGTCGAAGGACCTACCCGCGAACTCACCTCATCGATCCTGACGAGCTGGCTGACCTTCGTCCGCGTCCTGTCGGTCGACTGGCTGGAAAACCGCACCTGCACACGCACCGAACTCCGCGATATCTGTGTCGGCGCCCTGCTCGGCGCCTTGGAACCGCTCGGCGCGTCGGAACCGCGTGGCGAGGTTACAGATTCGACGGACGCACGACCATGACCGAGGCCGCGCGTTTACCGCTCTCCCGCAGTAGCGCGATCGCGCGTCCGGCGGGGTCGATGGCGGCGTAGACACCGGAGATGCCGACCGGTTCGAGCCATCGGCCGTTGCGCAGATCCTCGGTCTGCTCGTCGTCGATATCGCGGCGCGGGAACGCGGTGCGGATGGCGTCGTCGATATCCAGGCTCAACAGCGATTCCTCGGCCTCGGCCGCCGCGGCCAGTTCGTCCAGGGTTCTGGCATGTTCGAGGGTGAACGGCCCGACCCTGGTGCGGCGCAGCGCGGTCAGATGCCCGCCGACGCCGAGCGCGGCGCCCAGATCGCGCGCGAGGGCACGGATGTAGGTGCCGGAGGAACATTCGACGACCACATCCAGATCGACGAATGCCGAAACATCCCGGCGGGCCAGGATATCGAAGCGAGAGACGGTGACCGGACGCGCGGCGAGCCGCACCTCCTCACCTGCCCGGTGCCGGGCGTACGCGCGTTCGCCGTTCACCTTGATGGCGCTGACCGTGGCCGGAACCTGCTCGATATCACCGGTCAATTTCGCGGTGTGCGCAGCGATCTCGGCATCGGTGAGATGGGTCGCCGATGCGGTCGCGAGTACCTCGCCCTCGGCATCGTCGGTGCTGGTGGCCTGGCCGAGCCGGATGGTCGCGGTATAGGCCTTGGTGGTCAGCGTGAGCAGGCCGAGCAGTTTGGTCGCGCGCTCGACGCCGAGTACCAGCACACCGGTGGCCATCGGATCGAGCGTCCCGGCATGTCCGACCTTCTTGGTGTGCAATAGCTTCCGACACTTCGCGACGACATCGTGGCTGGTCCAGCCGCCGTCCTTATCGACGATCAGCAGACCGCCGAGCGCATCGATCCGCGCGTCGGCCATCAGGTGTGCACGATCGCGGTCAGGATGAGCCCGTCACCGATCATCCAGCGGCCGTCGAATGAGATCAGCGGCGCGCCACCGTCATTGACCTGGCCGGGTACCAGGATCTGGCTGTGGAACGTGCCGGAGCCCGCACCGTCGGAGCTCTCATCGATGGTGAAGGTGATGTGGGCGTCCTCGAAGCCGAGCCAGCGCGCGGTCAACGGGAACCACGCCTTGTAGGTGGCTTCCTTCGCGCAGAACAGCAAGCGGTCCAGGTGCAGGCCGGAGCTGGCGGCGGTGGTCAGCCAGTCCCGCTCGGGCGGCAGGCTCACCGAATCCAATACGCCCTCGGGCAGGGTGCCGTGCGGTTCGGCATCGATGCCGATCGAGCGGAACCGCAGCTTGTGGCCCAATGCCGCCGCGCGGTAGCCGTCACAGTGGGTCAGGCTGCCGACGATCCCGCGCGGCCATATCGGCGCACCGCGCTCGCCCTTGCCGATCGCGACCGGTGGCTCACCCAGCTCCTGCAGTGCCAGCCGGGCGCAGTGCCGCGCACCGATGAAGTCGCGGCGACGCTTCTCCACCGACTTCTCGATGAGATGCGCCTCCGCCGGATGCGGCTGCAAATCCTCCGGGTACGCCAACAGTTCCGCCGAGGCGACACCCGCGGGAAGAATTTTCTCGATCATCACCGACGAGCCTAGTCGAGCCGCCCCGCCCACAGTCGCCTCGGGAGGCACGGCGCACCTTTCGGCGGAACCGCGCCGTCAGGGCTCACACACCGCGACGGCGTTGGGCCTTTTCGCGCATCTCGGCGGCCGCGGCCTCCATCTCGGGGGTGACCTGAAAGTGGCCGCCCCACTTGTTCAGCGAGCCCGGCGGGTACTCCGGCGTCGGGAGGATTTGGCGCAGCAGGCGGTCCGGCAGCCCGCGCCGCTGCCATTCGCGCGGATAGCCCAGCGACACCTCCTCGAAGCGCACGCCGTCGTAGTAGGAGGTGCGTGGGATGTGCAGGTGGCCGTAGACCGAGCAGACCACGTTGTAGCTGGTGTGCCAGTCGGCGGTCAGGTCGGTGCCGCACCAGAGCGCGAACTCCGGGTACCACAGCACGTCGGTGGGCTGACGGACCAGCGGGAAGTGGTTGATCAGCACGAGCGGCGTCTCGGGTGCCAGCGCGTCGAGTTTGCGCTTGGTCACCTGGACCCGGGCATGGCACCAGGCGTCACGTGTCAGATACGGGTCCGGCGAGAGCAGGTATTCGTCGGTGGCCACCACATTGCGCTCGCGCGCCAGGGCGAGTCCCTCGGCCTTGGTCTTGGTGCCCTTGGGCAGGAACGAGTAGTCGTAGAGCAGGAACATCGGGACCAGCGTCACCTGCCCGCCGTACGGCTCCGAACCCGCGCCGGTCCACGCCGGGAACGGATCCTCCGGTGTGATCACGTCGAGGTCCCGGCAGATCGACACCAGGTACTCGTAGCGTGCGACGCCGTGCATCTGCACCGGATCCTTCGCCGTGGTCCACAACTCGTGGTTGCCCGGTACCCAGATCACCTTGGCGAAGCGGCCGCGCAGCAGCTCCAGCGCCCAACGAATATCGTCGGACTTCTCTGCCACGTCCCCGGCCACAATGAGCCAGTCCTCGGGCGAATCCGCCCGAATCTGCTCGACAACCGGCCGATTCCCCTGGTGCCCGACATGAATGTCGCTCACCGCCATCAACTTGGGTATCACCACACCTACATTGGCACATCCATGCGAGTTGCCGCCGTTCGGCTCGATGATCATGGGCGCTGCCGATCGGCTACCGGCCGCGTTCGTATGGTCGGTCCGGGGCCTCGATCCGCCGATCGTCGCTGACCACGAAGGTCGGCGTCCGGTCCGGATCCCGCTGGGCACTGCCGGTTTCGACGACATCGCAAACCTCGAGCCGGGCGTCGTCCTCGATCACCTCCCGCATCCCGGCCAGATGGACGAGGACATATCGGGCATCGGCGACACAGCGGGTGATGACCACCCGCGACAGATCCGCTTCGGGCGCGTCCGGATGCTGTTGTTCGAGGTCCTCGGGCCGGATGACGGAACCTCTGATGGTGACCTCGCGACCGTCCAGGGAATGGCTGGCGTCGTGTAACGCCCGTTCCACCAGATCCACGATCGGAAGTGTCGGTGCGGGCTCCGACGGCAGCGACGGGAATGCCCACAGCTTCGGTTGCGCCGCAGGTAAATCGCGCGGAGCGACCTAGAACTGGTCACCGCCACGCCCGCGCCCAGGGCCGGTGGGGCGATGGGCAGGAGTGCGGCGACCGGCGAGGAACAGCCATGGCGCGCGACCGGAGCCGTACTCATGGTGGTGGTCGCCGTGCGGCAGAGCCGGACCCGATCTCGCTCGGCTATCCGAACCAGCGGATTCTCGCGGTCGCCGCGAAACCCGCCGCGACAGTGAGCTTTCCATTCTGTTCGCGGCGGCAGGATGCGATGGCGATATGGCAGGGGCGCGGGATATCGGGCGGAATTCGGACGCCTCCATCGATTTCGTAGCGCATATTCGTGACCTTCCAGGAACGGGCCCGGGGGTCGTCCGGTGTGGTCGGCGGTTGGTCGGAACGCACCACGGCCATGACCTCGGTGACGCCGACGGGCCAGGTAAAGATCAATAGGCCGGCCTGTTCGGCTAGCCCGCTGACGGCGGGGATGCCGCTCGGCGCGGGGTCATCCGGTGGCGATTGTTCTTGTCCACCTTGGGGTTTCACCGCTGGGCCGGTATCGGATCGGGTGATCTCGGAGTATCGGCCCGCGACGGCGGCTGCCACCGCGTATACCGGTTGTCCACCAGCGGGCGCACCACCGTCCTCGAGTTCGGTCGCCTGGGTGCGCCCGACGACCCGCCACGAACCGTCCGGCTGCAGCCTGGTCACCCGGTAGGCGACATTATTCGTCGATGACGGCGACCACGCGACGAGTACCGATCCATTCGCCAGCCGGGTGGCCTCGACCCGCTGTGGCGCCTCGACCGGCGTTTCCGCGAGCGCGGTGACCGCACCGGCATGATCGGCGCACACCGCCATCGCAGCGAGCAGCCCGGGCGTTCTGGCATCGGCCGGTCCGGCCTGCGCCGCGGCGACGAGCCGATCCGCTTCGGCGATGGCCTGTCCGGCTTCGGCGAGCAGCTGATCGATGCTCGGCATCTGGTTCGGCGGAAGCAGATCGGATGCAGTGCGCCGCAACTGCTCCAGGTGCGCAAGCGCCTCGACATACCGCTTGCCCGCACAGGCGGTCGTCGCGCCGCGCCAGCACTCCTCCGCCTCGGTCAATACCCGGTCCACCTCATCGGCTACCGAACGAATCGGGGTGAGGCCCGCCCCATCGGAGCCGACAAGTCGGCGCGCCTCCTCGACATGCCGCGCGGCCTCCCGCGGGCGACCACCGCGCAACGCAGCCCGAGCGGCCTTCAATGGGGCTTCCCAGAGTCTGGGGGCCGGTGGGGGCGGTATCGGCGCCGCGCCCGAATGTGATTCGCGTCCCTGATGCGTCGGCACACCGGTCGGCGAATTGTCCACTCGCGCACCGAGTTGCGTGGCGATCTCGGTGAGCACCCGGGTCGCATCGGCCCGATCCAGCCCCAACCGCATCGCCTCATCGAGCAGATACCGGAAGTCGTCGCCGACGAGTTCGTCCTCCACCAGCACGGCCGCCCTGACCTTCGGCCGCAGTTCGTCGGCGACATCCTCGGCCACCGCGCGAAGATAGTCCCGCAGTGTCGCCGCACCCGACTCGAGCACATCGTGGACGTGAATGAGCAACTCGTCCAATACCACTCGAATGCGCCCCGGCGGCAGCTCGCGTGACCGTGCGCGCAATGCCTCCGCGCGCAGCCGAATCTCGTGGGACTGAGCGGCTTTGGACGGATCGACGCGCAGCAGCGCGAACAGTGTCGGCGTCGGCTCACCGTCGATCAGTCGCTCCCATTCACTGAGCAACTGCCGAATCTGCTGTCTGCGTTGCTCAGTGAGCACAGCGACGGGCACGGGCTTGTCCTCGATGACCCGATGTCTGCGCAGCCTGGTCGCGACCTCGGCGGCGCTGAGCCCGCCCATCGCGCCGATCTCCTCGAGTCCGGGAATCTTCCCGGCCGGTACCCCGCCGTGCCGCTGCACCAAGCGTGATATCGCCGCGTCCAATATCTCGTACCGATCCGCATCCCGCTGCGCGCGGACCTCTCGGACCCGCGTCGTCTCCACGCGACGCACCGCGGAATCCAGCAGCAGGCGCGACAGCCTTGGATGCGCGTCGACCAGCAGTCCAACGAGCACCCGATACTTCGGATGGTCGCGCTGTCGCTGCCAGAAGCCCCAGACCTCTTCGACCCGCGCGGCGACCTCGGCATCGCTCAGCGACTCCGCTTCCTCCAGTGGAATGTCGTAGAGCTCGAAGGGATCCGACTCCTCGATCCCGCCGCGGCGCTCGACATCGGCGAGCACTCGCTTGCGGTAGTCGTTCGGGCTGAACGGCTGCATGGCCGCGGCTCAGCTGTCGCGACGGCGCGTGCGCTGGACCTGATCCAGTTCGCGTGCCACATCTGCCTGGGACAGGGTCGCGCCGGTCTGCGCGGTCAGCGTCAGCGGCATATCGGCGTCGACGTGATGGCAGGTGACGTGCAGGACGCCGTCGAAGCCCATCTCGAAGGTCACCCGCACCTCGCTGCCCTCGGGATAGCCCGCGGGGATGCCGCGAATGCGGCCCTCCACCAGCACCTTCGTATCCTCGGGCCGCAGCGATGCCGCTTGGCCCTGCTGCTCGACAATGGTCAGCGCGATCTCGTCCTGGTCCGCGCGCACGGTGCCGAAGGACCGGCGCACCTTCACCGGCAGAGTGGAATTGCGCTGCACCAGCCAGGTCGCCGCCAGCCCGTGCTGATAGTCCAGCGCAAGCACGCCGAAGCCGCGCGACACGACGGTATCGACCTGGATTTCGAGCATCCGGCGCACCGTAGTGACCGGCTGGCCGAAGGATGCCGCGACACGGGCAATGGACTGGTCCAGCTCGGCGGGTGCGGCGTCGTGGATATCCGCGCCGTCACGCAGTCGGCCGCGCGTGGTGAGGTCGGCGAGAATCAGGCGCTCCATCTCGAGCTTTTCGCCGTAGAGCGCCGCACCGCGCGCCACCGACAGGTCGGGATCGCGCAGTTCGCCCGCGAGGCCGAGTTCCCTGTGCAGTTCGCGTGCCACCATCGGCATTCGTGACGACCCGCCGACCAGCAGCAATCGGTCGACGGATGCGACACCGCGCTTACTCGCCGCGGCCAGGCAGTCACGGGTGAGGTCGATGGTGCGGCGCATCAGCGAGGACGTCATCGCATCGACTTCATCGCGCGCCAATGGGATCACGGCTCGGGCGCCATCGTGCGCGATCACCACATCGGTGCGGTCGGCGTCGGTCAACTCGCGCTTGGCACGCTCGGCGGCGAGCACCAGCATCTGCGAACCCGCCGAATCATCCAGTGGGTCTTCGGCATCCGGATTCGCTTCGCAGAACTTCTGCGACAGGTACAGCGCGATGCGCTCGTCCCAGTCCGCACCGCCGAGTTGGTGATCGCCCTCGACCGCGAGCACCGAAATGCGACGGTCGGCCAACTCGATGACAGTGGCGTCGAACGTACCGCCGCCCAGGTCGTAGACGAGCACCGTCTCGCGCGCCCTTTGCTTGCCGACATCCACACTGCCGTCGAGTCTGCCGAAACCGTAGGCGAGCGCGGCGGCGATCGGTTCGGACAGCACACCGGCGACATCGAAGCCCGCATAGGTGCCCGCCTGGATGGTCGCGCGCCGCTCCTCGTCACCGAAATAGGCGGGAACGGTGATGACCACGCGGTTCACCGGTTCGCCGCCACCGAATTCCGCATCCGAGGCAAGGCTTTTCAGGATGAGCGCCGAAACCGCGGGTGCCGACCAGGTCTGCCCGTGCGCGGCGAAACGCCAATCGGTATCGCCCATCCGCCGTTTCACCAGCGCGCACACATGCTCGGGATCGAGCCGGGCCTGCCGCCGCGCACCCTCGCCGACCAGATGGTCGAATGCGGAGGCGAACAAGACAACCGACGGCACGGTCGCCTCGCCGTTCAAACCGATCATTACCTCGGGTCGACCGTCGGCGTCGATCCGCGCGATTGCCGAGTTCGTTGTGCCCAGGTCGATCCCGTAGACCCCCATGAGACGCGATGGTAGCAGCCGGATCCGACACCCGACCATCGGTCGATTCGCGAATCCGGCTGACGCCCAATCCAATCGGCCTGATCTCGGGTTATGGTGCGATCATGACCGAATCAGCGGCCCAGCGGAGCGACGCTTCCGCGCGGCCCGAAGCACCCTCGGCCGAACAACCTCTGGTGTCCGACGACTCGGCGCACACCATCGCGCACTTGGTCGAGTCCCAGGCGCGGCTCGGAGAACGGATCGAAGACCTGGGCCGCGTGATCGCCCGCCAAGCCGCGACCATCGAACGTCTCGCCGACGACGCGAAGGCGCGTGCCGAACGGGACCGCACCGGTGCCGATCTGCCCCTCATCGTCGAACTTTTCGCCCTGCACGGCGACACCACGGCCTGTGCTACGACGGCCGAATCGGCCCGCGAGCGAGACGCTTTCGCGGCCATCATCACCCGGATCGAACGACTCATCGTCGGCCGGGGCGGCAGTCTGGTCACGCCGCACGCCGACGACGCCTTCGACGCACTCACCATGGAGGCCGCGGACACCACGAAGACCGATGATCCGGAGTTGGATCGCACCGTGGATTCGGTCCTCCGGACCGGCCTGATCGTCGCCGGTCGCTCCATTCGTCCCGCGGGTGTGGTGGTCCGCCGCTACCAGGCTCCGGCGTCCGGAGCCTAGGGAGCCGCACCGAGCGGCGACTGTCCACTCCCCCAACGACGCATTCGATCCCACGAACAATCTATGTCCGCAGTAGCGGCACTCTTGGCGTCGTCGAACCGAGGCGCGGCCGACCGCGTCAGCTGACCTGACGCGGAATCTCGGTGCCGACTCTGGCCCAGCGACCGGATTCGGCGCGCCAGATCACCGCGACCAGACGCAACACCATGAATGCGACCAACCCGGTCCAGATGCCGGCAATGCCCCAATCGAAGATCAGGGCGAGCCAGATGGCGGGCAGGAAGCCGAACAGGGCGGCACCGAGGGTGGTGTTGCGGAGGTAGGCGGCGTCACCCGCGCCGAGCAGGACGCCGTCGAGGGCGAAGACGATGCCCGCGATCGGAATGATGGCGACGAAGAACCACCATGCGATATGGGTGCGATCCAGAACGGCGGGGTCGTCGGTGAACAGCTTAGGGATCACGCTGGCGCCCGCCGCGAAGACCGCCGCCAGCGCCAGCGCGAATGCAGCCGACCAGCGAGTGATGCGCCGCGCCAGTCCGCGCGCGCCGGATGCGTCGCCCGCGCCGAGCGCCGCGCCGACCAGGGTTTGGGCGGCGATCGCCAGCGAATCCAGGGTCAGGGCCAGGAAATTCCAGAGCTGCAGAACCAGTTGATGTGCGGCCACCGATGCCGCACCGAATCGGGCGGCGACCGCTGCCGCGGAGACGAAACTCGCCTGGAAGGCGAGGCTGCGGGCGATCAGGTCACGCCCGAGCACGAGTTGGGCCCGCATCACCGACCAGTGCGGCGCCAGCGAAACACGTTCGCGCACCAGCGCACTCAGGAACAGCCCGGCCGTCACGGCTTGGCCGGTGGCATTCGCGACCGCCGAACCGGCCAACTCCCATCGCGGCGCACCCAGCAACCCGTGCACCAGCGCCGGGCAGAGCACCCCCGAAACCAGCAGCCCGGCAATAACGAACAGCAGCGGCCTACGCGTCTCCTGCACCCCACGCATCCAGCCGTTGCCCGCCATCGCGATCAAGATCAACGGCACACCGAACAACGCGATCCGCACCCAGACCAGCGCCGACCCGGCGATATCCCCGCCACCGGCGATCACATTCGTCAGGGGAACCGCAACCGCCTGTCCCACAACAAGAATCAGCGTTCCGGCACATATGGCGACCCAAGTCGCCTGCACCCCTTCCCCTATCGCACCGCGCTCATCACCGGCCCCGTGCCGCCGCGCCGCCCGCGCCGTAGTCCCATACGACAGAAACGTCAGCTGTGAACTGACCTGCGCCAGAATCAATCCACCAACCGCGAGACCAGCCAATGCCAATGCCCCGAGCCGCCCCACCACTGCCAGGTCGAACAGCAGGTAGATGGGTTCGGCCACCAGCACGCCCAAAGTCGGCAGCGCAAGCCCGAGAATCCGTCGGGGGCCAACCGCGCCAACCGAATCCGGCGCATCCCCGCTGACCGCCGAGGCAGCCGCAAACTCCGATATCCGATCCGCCACCGAATCGCGGCCATCCCCCACTGCTCCAGGCGAGGAATCGGCTCGTGTCTCACCCATCAATGCACCGTTCCCGACTCCGCCGGATCCCAGGGGTGCCATCCACCCCGAAGCGAGAGCTCGGCGACGGCGCGCACGGACAGAACGATCCATCACCCCACTGCTCGACCGGACAGCCGACGGCCGCTGTGCTCACCCGAGTTCGGCCAGCAGTGCCGCGACTACCGACTCCGATGTGCCGGTCGTGGTGTACCCAGCGGCGAACCGATGTCCACCACCGCCCAAAGACGCCGCGACCGTAGCGACATCGACGCCGTCCTGCGCACCGGGCGCACTATCGCGCGAACGCAGCGAGACGGTCCACCGATCCGCGACGGTGCGCGATTGCTTGAACACGGCGGCGACCCCGGCTTCGGCAGTGGTGCGGACGATATCGACCACACTCTCCACTTCTTCCGAACGCACCCCATCGACATCCTCACGGCGCACAAAGGCATACACCAGCCCGGTCCCGCCGCCCGCCTCCGGCTCCAACCGCGCCGTACCGAGCACCCGCGACAACATCGGCAACCAGCCGAACGGATGCGTATCCATCAGTGACCGGGTGATTTCCGCACCGTCGATGCCGGTGGCCAGCAGCCGTTCGGCCAGCTGATGGGTGCCTGGACGCACCCAGCGGAACGACCCGGTATCGGTGACCAACCCGGCGTAGAGGCAATGTGCCACTTCGGAATCGATCGGCACCTGCCAGGCATCGAGCACTCGGGCGATCAGACTCGTCGTCGACTCCGCGCCCGCGTCGATCACATTGATCGTCCCGAACCGGGTATTGGAGCGGTGATGGTCGAGCACCAAAGTCGTTCGGGCTCCGGCCAATCGATCGGCGAGCGCGCCCAGCCGGCCAGCACTACCGCAATCCACGGTGACGAGCAGATCCACCTCGGCCGGTACCTCGCCGGGCGGCACCAGATGTCGCACGCCGGGCAATGTCCGCATCGTGGCGGGCAGTTCGGCGGGTTCGGCGAACGACACCCAGACCGGAATGCCCCGACGGTGCAGCACCAAGGCCAAAGCGAGCCCGCTGCCGATGGTGTCGGCATCGGGCTGCACATGACACAGGATGGTGACCGAACGCGCCGCGTTCAGTGCGGCAACGGCCGGTCCGAGCTGGACCGCCACATCGAGATCGACCCCCCTGGCACCCGGGTCGGCGGGCATCGTTGTCATCGCCTACCGCACGTCACTCGTCGGATTCGCGTTCGACCTTGTACGGGTCGGCAGCACCGGCATGGGTGGCGGTGGCCGCCACCTTCGCGACCGCGTCATCAGCGGCCCGCGCCCTGGCCAGCAGCTCCTCCATATCCCGCGCGGCGTCGGGCACCTTGTCGAGCACGAACGCCAACGTCGGGGTGAACTTCACGCCGGTGCCAGCGCCCACCTTGGAGCGCAGCACCCCCTTCGCCTTCTCCAGACCAGCGGCCGCGGCCGCGTAATCCGGTTCCACGTCGAGGGTTTCGCCCATCACCGTGTAGTACACCGTCGCCTCGCGCAGATCACCGGTGACCTTCGCATCGGTGATGGTCACGAAATTCAGACGCGGATCCTTCACCTCGTATTCGATCGCGGTCGCCACGATCGCGGAAATCCGCTTGGCGAGTCGGCGTGCCCTGGCTTGATCCACCATGGCTGAACCCTCCTCACTACTAACTATTGAACTCGTCAGTCCTCGGGTCCGAAGATCCTGCGGCGCACTGCCAGCAACTCTAACTCCGGACGTGCCGCGACGTGTCGTTCACATTTGTCGAGCACCTCGGTCAGATGGTCCATCCCGGAACTGACCATGGCAACCCCCAGCAATGAGCGACGATGGCGGTCTTGTTCCCCACCCTCAGCGGCACTCACACCGAAGCGCTGCAATTCGGCCAGGACGGGCCGGATCACCGAACGCTTCTGCTTCAGCGAGTGCACATCTCCGAGCAGGATGTCGAACTCCAGTGCACCCAGGTACACCAAGCCTCCTGTATCGGTGCCTACGAAAAGGTTGTCTCGGTGGCCCGGCACGGCGTCGATACCGTGCCGGACCACCGGCACACAATCAGTCGCGCGGCTTCTCGCGCAGCTCGTAGGCCTCGATCACGTCGCCTTCCTTGATGTCGTTGTAGGTCAACGTCATACCGCATTCGAAGCCCTCGCGGACCTCGGTGACGTCATCCTTTTCCCGCCTCAAGGTGGAGATCGTGACCGTCTCGGCGACCACCACGTTGTCACGCAGCAAGCGCGCCTTGGCATTGCGCTTGACCGAACCCGAGGTGACCATGCAGCCGGCGATATTGCCGACCTTCGACGAACGGAAGATCGCGCGGATCTCCGCCCGGCCCAGCTCGACCTCTTCGTAGATCGGCTTGAGCATGCCCTTGAGGGCCTTCTCGATCTCGTCGATGGCCTGGTAGATCACCGAGTAGTACCGAATGTCCACGCCTTCGCGGTTGGCCAGCTCGGTCGCCTTGCCCTCGGCCCGGACATTGAACCCGATGATGATCGCGTTCGACGCCGACGCCAGGTTGACGTTGGTTTCGGTGACACCACCGACACCGCGGTCGATGACCCGAAGGCGCACCTCGTCATCAATCTGGATACCGAGCAGCGCCTCCTCGAGGGCCTCGACGGTACCGGAGTTGTCGCCCTTGAGGATCAGGTTGAGCTCCGAAGTCTCCTTCAGCGCGGCATCCAGATCTTCCAGGCTGATCCGCTTGCGGCTGCGCGCGGCCAGTGCGTTGCGCTTGCGCGCATTGCGGCGGTCGGCGATCTGGCGAGCGATCCGGTCCTCATCGACCACGAGCAGGTTGTCACCGGCGCCCGGCACCGACGTGAAGCCGATGACCTGGACCGGCCGCGACGGCAGCGCCGCGGCGACATCGTCGCCGTGCTCGTCGACCATGCGGCGGACGCGACCGTAAGCGTCGCCCGCCACAATCGAGTCGCCGACGCGCAGCGTGCCGCGCTGGATGAGCACGGTCGCCACCGGGCCACGGCCGCGGTCGAGGTGCGCCTCGATGGCGACACCCTGGGCGTCCATATCCGGGTTGGCCCGCAGGTCCAGCGCCGCGTCCGCGGTCAGCAGCACCGCCTCGAGCAGCTGCTCGATATTGGTGCCCTGCTTGGCGGAGATGTCGACGAACATGGTGTCACCACCGTATTCCTCGGCAACCAGGTTGTATTCGGTCAGCTGCTGCCGGATCTTGTCCGGGTTCGCGCCTTCCTTATCGATCTTGTTGACCGCCACCACGATCGGCACATCAGCCGCCTGCGCGTGGTTGATCGCCTCCACCGTCTGCGGCATGACGCCGTCGTCGGCGGCGACCACCAGGATCGCGATATCGGTGGCCTTCGCACCACGGGCACGCATGGCGGTGAACGCCTCGTGACCCGGGGTGTCGATGAAGGTGATGAGCCGGTCGTTGTCGCCCAGATGGGTGAGCACCTGGTAGGCGCCGATGTGCTGGGTGATGCCACCGGCCTCGCCCTCACGGACGTTGGCCTTACGGATCGTGTCGAGCAGTCGGGTCTTACCGTGGTCGACGTGACCCATGACGGTCACCACCGGCGGACGCTGTTCGAGGTCTTCCTCGCCGCCCTCGTCCTCACCGTAGGTCAGGTCGAACGATTCCAGCAGCTCGCGGTCCTCGTCCTCGGGGCTGACCACATGCACGACGTAGTTCATCTCGCTGCCGAGCAGCTCGAGGGTCTCGTCGTTCACCGACTGGGTCGCGGTGACCATCTCACCGAGGTTGAACAGAGCCTGCACCAAGGCAGCCGGGTTCGCATCGATCTTCTCCGCGAAGTCCGAGAGCGACGCGCCACGGGCGAGACGGATGATCTCGCCGTTGCCGCGTGGCAGACGAACGCCGCCGACGGCGGGCGCTTGCATGCTTTCGTACTCGGCGCGCTTCGCCCGCTTCGACTTGCGGCCACGACGAGGCGCGCCACCGGGACGACCGAACGCACCGGCCGCACCGCCACGGCCACCGGGACCACCCGGACGACCGCCGCCACCGCCACCGGGACGACCGCGGAAACCACCGGCCGCGGGAGCACCCGCACCGGCACCGGGGGCACCCGTGCCGCCGCCGCCCTGGCCACCGCGGTAGCCACCGCCACCGCCGCCGCCACCGGGACGACCGCCGCCACCACCCGGACCGCCACCGGGACGACCCGGACGGCCCGCACCTGCGCCGCCGCCCGGACCCGGACGGGCCGAACGCGCGGGCATGGCACCGGGATTCGGGCGCGGCGGCATCGAGCCGGGGCTCGGCCGCGGACCACCGGGACGCGGACCACCTTGGCCGGGACCCGGACGCCGCTCGCCCTGGGCGCCACCCGGACGGGGACCGGGACCGCCCTGGGCCGGACCCGGACGCGGACCCTGGCCGGGACCCGGACGCGGACCCTGGCCGGGACCCGGACGGGGCCCACCCTGACCGGGGGCCGGACGCGGCGCGGGACGCTCACGATCGGGCGCGGAGGAGAAGGGATTGTTGCCGACACGCGGGGCCTTCGGACCCGGCTTCGGTCCGGCCGCGGCCGGACCACCAGGACGCGGACCACCCTGCGCGGGTGCACCCGGACGGTGCTGACCGGGACGTGCGCCACCCGGCGTCGGGCGGGGTCCGCCCTGAGCCGGAGCGCTCGGCGCCGGAGCGGCCTTCGCGGCCGGGGCCGCCGGGGTCTCCTGGACCGGGGTGGTGTCCCGCGGGGCGGGCTTGGCCGCAGGACCGGGACGCACGGCCGGGCCGGGACGGACCGCATCGGACGGGCGGGCAGCCGGAGCCGCCGTCTCACGGGCGGCCGGAGCCGCTGGGGTCGCCGCCTGCGCAGGCGCTGGGGTACGTGGACCCGGACGCGGACCGCCTGCGGCGGGCTTCGCGGCCGGAGTGCTCGACGGTGCGGAACCGGGGCGCGCCCCGGACTTCGCAGCGCCGTTCGCCGGGGCGGACTTGCCTGCCACCGACTCGCGCAGCCGACGTGCGACGGGTGCTTCCACCGTCGAGGACGCCGACTTCACGAACTCGCCCTGCTCCTTGAGCCGTGCGAGTAGTTCTTTGCTCGTGACACCGAGTTCTTTGGCCAACTCGTGCACGCGGGCCTTGCCTGCCACTGCTCTCCTCACTGAGAGGTCGAGCAGTGTCTCCGCCTTGGGAAGGCGGGCCCGCACGACCTCGGGTTATCTCCGATGGACGTTCATCGTTGGTGCTTCACGGTGTGCTCATGAGTGCTCGTGCCTGTTCTCGAGGTACTTCTCCAGGGCTGAGATATCCAGTTGTCCGGACACTCGTAGTGCTCTGCCGAATGCTCGGCGTCGTTCTGCGGTGCGCAAACAAACCGAAACGGGGTGCAGCCAGGCACCCCGTCCGGGAAGTCTGCGCCGCGGATCGGGAACTATCGCAACAACTTCGGAACCGTCACCGGTCTCACAGTCCTGCGCCACGATCCGCAACAGATCGACGGCCAGCTCGCGCTTTCGGCATCCGATACACGTCCGCACCGGAGCTTCTCGACGTCGGTGCGCCGGGACTTGCTCGGTGGTGCGTTCGAACAAAGGAACCGAAGGCTCGCGCTGAACCTGACACCACTCTACCGCTGTCCCGCTCGGAACACCGAACCCCGCCCCTTTCGAAGTTACGAACCTGTCATCCGGCGGGCCCGATTGGCGGGAATCGGTCAACTGCGATGCGCCTCCGTCCGCACGCTGCCGCTGCCCGCATCGGGTGCCGCATCGCTGCGGATATCGATCCGCCAGCCGGTCAGGCGAGCCGCCAACCTGGCGTTCTGCCCTTCCTTGCCAATGGCGAGCGAGAGCTGGAAGTCGGGCACGACCACTCGGGCGGCGCGCGCCTCCGGATCGACGATGGTGACCGAGACCACTTTCGAGGGGGAAAGCGCGTTGCCGACGAAGGTCGCCGGATCGTCCGCGTAATCGATGATGTCGATCTTCTCCCCGGCCAGCTCGCTCATCACATTGCGCACGCGCTGTCCCATCGGGCCGATACAGGCGCCCTTGGCATTGACACCGGGCACGGTGGTGCGCACCGCGATCTTGGAGCGGTGTCCGGCCTCGCGGGCGACGGCGACGATCTCCACCGAACCGTCGGCGATCTCGGGCACCTCGAGTGCGAACAGGCGGCGCACCAGATTCGGGTGGGTGCGCGAGAGGGTGATCTGCGGGCCGCGCGGACCACGGGATACGCCGACGACGTAGCACTTGATCCGGTCGCCGTGCTCGTAGCTCTCGCCCGGCACCTGCTCGGCGGGCGGGATCAGCCCCTCGGTGCCGTGCAGTTCGCTGCCGATGCGCACCACCACCGTGCCGCGGGCATTGGCGCGGGCGTCGCGCTGCACCACACCGCCGACGATGTCGCCCTCATGGGTGGAGAACTCGCCGAAGGATTTCTCGTTCTCGGCATCACGCAGCCGCTGCAGCACCACTTGGCGCGCGGTGGTCGCGGCGATTCGACCGAAACCCTCTGGGGTGTCATCCCATTCGGAGATCACATTGCCGTCGACGTCGAGTTCGCGGGCCATTACCCGGACCACGCCGGTCTTCTGATTGATATCGATACGCGCGTTGGGCTGGTGGCCCTCGGTGTGGCGGTAGGCCGTGAGCAGCGCCGACTCGATCGCGGAGATCACGGTCTCGATCGAGATCCCTTTATCGGCGACAATCGCGCGCAGGGCTTCGATTTCGATGTTCATTCCACGATCCCTTCGGTCGGCGCATCGGACGCTTCTGATGATTCGGTTGGTGCATCGGTTGTTCCTCGGACATCGGCGGCGAGGTCCACCGCCTCCTCCTGTCCCGGCCGCGGACGGCCGGGCGCGACTCCGCCCGCGAGTTCCAGTTCCCGCGCACCGGGCGGGTTGAACTCCACCTGGACGACGGCCTCGGCGATATCGGCCACCGGAATGTGCACCCGGTGCGGCTTGTTCTTGCCGCCGAGCACCAGCGCCACCGTGTCGTCGGTGAGGATGCCGACCCTGGCCTCGAACTTGTCCGATGACTTGGGATCCGGCGATGGCGCACCAGCGCGCAATGTGATCCGCACCTTGCGGCCCTGCGCGCGGCGCCAGTGCCGATCGGCGGTGAGCGGACGGTCGATGCCCGGGCTCGTCACCTCGAGCAGGTAGGGGGTTTCGCCGAAATCGCCCGCCTCATCGAGGACCTCGGACAGCTCGGCGCTCAGTTTCGCGATGGAGTCCAGATCGGAGGCCGCGTCGCTGTCCACGATCACCTGCACCCGAACCTGCGCATCCACATGCGTGCCCGCCGTCGAGATCTCGACACCCTCGAGGTCGAATCCTCGGCGCTCGACGAGTCCAGCAACAAGCTGGCTCACCCTTTCCTCGGTCGGCATGGGCATGTGGGGCGGCTCCTGGTTCAGTTGTCAGACGGCTGATCTTTCCAGCGAACTGCGGGCAGTCACTGGCGGAAAAATTTCTCTACCGGAGATCTAGCGTAACGCGCTCCGAGAGTGTAATGGACCAGCGGCCTCGAGCAAGTTTCCTGGCCACGCGCCTGCGACCCGGCGCGGCGGGTGTCGTGCCGACCGGACGGTAGCCGTGCGACCGGCCGCGCGACGGATGTGTGGTCGGCGGCGCGGCACACGCCTGGTCGGTGGAGCCTCGTGAATCTGGCACGATGGTGCCGTGCCCATCCGCCTCCCCGCCCCGCCGCGCGCCGGGTGCACTTCCGGCATCCCCGAAGACCGGCACCGAGTCCAGCACAGCGACGCTGGCGCCGTTCGCCCGAACATCGTCGACCGCCGGACCGCATTGCGGCTGGCAGGCGGCGGCGCGGTGGGTGTGCTGGCCGTCGGCGCGCTGGCCGGATGTACGGACAAGAAGGTGTACGAGCCCGATCCGCTTGCCGCACAAGAGGTTCTGGCGCGCACCGACGCCGCGGCGGCGACCGCGGCGATCGCCGTGACGCCACAGCGGCACGCCGCGCTGACCGCGATCGCCAGCGAACGCACCGAACACGCCGACGCGCTGCGCGCCGAAATCAACCGCGTCATCGGCGTTTACGGCGACGGGACGACGCCGGCGCACCGCACCCGCCAACCCGCCCCATCCGGCTCCGCCGCCTCCCCAGCGGCGTCCGGTACCGAAACAACGCCCACCCAGCCGCCGAGTATCGACGAGCTGCGCACGCGCCTCACCAACTCACAGCAGTCCGCAGGCGATCTCGCCCGCACCCAGTCCGGTTACCGCGCGGGCCTATTGGCCTCCATCAGTGCGGCATGCGCGGCGCAGGCCGGGGTCTTGCTCGCATGAATCATGCCGAACACCAAGCCTTGTCCGACGCCGGGGACGCGCCCCCGACCGACATCGCCCACCGAGCCGTGCTGCCCGCTGTGTGCACGGCCCACGTCCTGAGCCAGGGATGAGCACATGACCGAAGCCGAACGCCATGCCTTGCTCGACGCATTGCGCGCCGAATACTCGGCGGTATACGCCTATGGGGTGATCGCGGCCTATGCCTCCGCCGAGCGAACCCGGTTGGTCGCCGAGGACACCGCCGCCCATCGTGCCCGCCGCGACACCACCATCGATGCGCTGAAGTCGGCCGGAGTGGCGGCACCGCCACCCGACGCGGCCTACACCACACCGTTTCCGGTGAACGACCCGATCCCAGCCGCGAACCTGGCCGTCACGGTGGAAACCGACACCGCCGTCGCCTGGCGCTCGGTCGTCGAGAACGGCACTTCCGACCCCATCCGCCGGATGGGCGTCGATGCCCTCACCGAATGCGCCGTCCGCCTCGCCACCTGGCAATCAATCCTCGGCACCAACCCGCCCACCACCGCCTTCCCCGGCAAGGCCTGACTCACGCTCGCACTTCCCAGAGCCACGCACCGATTCGCTGACGGATCGGTGCGCGACGAGCAAGTCCCGGCGGCGACTCGCGTTCAGCGGGATCGCGGTGCCTACGGCAGCATTTCGCTGGTGCCATCCGCCGAATGTGCGTCGGCACGCTCACCGAATGCGCAGTGCGCCTGGTGACGATTGAGCACCCGCTCCGCTGCTCACTATTTCGCCCGCCGCGCGCGGACTCGGCTGCCACACCCCACCCGCCGCGCCGGGCACGGCGTACCGAGCCAGGCGCGGCGGCCCGCAGTTGGGCGGGGAATGTGGGGCTATGAGCGCATTTCGTAGGTGCCGTCGTAGGCGGCGACCTGGGTCCAGATGCGGTCGAAGCGGGGGCCGTCGGCTACCGGCGGCCGTAGGGACGAGGCGGCCCAGGCCTCTTGGTCGGGGGTGGCGGAGGGCTTGCCGTAGAGGGTCGTGGCGTAGCCGTTGAAGTCGCGGATCTGGAAGTCGAAGATCTGCTCGATGATGTCGCGGTCCAGGCCGATGATGGCGGCCTGCTCCAGGATCAGCTGGCCGTAGACCACCAGGGAGAACAGGTGGCCGATGGTCAGCATGAAGTCCAGGTCCTGCTGCTGGTCGGCATCGGGTGCGGCCGTGGTCAGCAGGGTGCGCAGGGCCTGGGCCTGTTCGTAGAAGCGCGCGACATTCGGCAGGTCGGCGTGCTTTTCGTACACCGGGGTCCAGTCGGCGAACCGCACCTTGCCCGCGCCGCGGGCCGGGCCCTGGCGGAAGAAGAACTCGTCGTCGGCCGCGTCGTGCCGGGTGCCGATCTCCGGGTAGTCCTTCGGGTTGAACAGGTAGTTCGGCATGAACTTCAGGATCTGGCCGACATTGACATGCACCGTGCCCTCCAGCCGGGGCAGCGTGCCGATATAGCGGGCGACCTGGGCGAAGTAGGTGTTCTTCTCGAATCCCTTGGCGGCCAGCACATCCAGCAGCAGCGTCATGACCGTCTCGCCCTCGGAGGTCACCTTGGACTTCGTCATCGGGTTGAACAGCAGATAGCGGCGGTCCTCGAGGCTGGCGCTGCGGAAGTAGTCGACGGCGCGGTCGCTGAACAGCTTCATCGCGACGATGCGCGCGTAGGCGTCCACGAAATTCGTTCGCACATGCGGGAATTCGGTGACGGCCTTACCGTAGAGAATGCGGTTGTTGGAGTGCGTGATGGCCTCGTAGAACGAGTGCTCGACCATACCGATACTGCCGTGGCACAGGTTGAACTTGCCCACGTTGACGGTGTTCAGCGCGGCGGAGAAGGCCTCGGGACCGGTGGACAGGATATCGGCGGCGGTCACCGGGTAGTCGTGCAGCGCGAAGGTGCTCACGTACAACTGGCCGTGGATGACATTGTCGATGAGTTCGTAGTTGTCGTGACGGCTGTCGGCGGCGAACCAGACATAGCCGTCCGCGCCGTCGATATCGGCGCGGCGGGAGAACACCGACACCATCGATGCGACATTGCCATTGCCGATGTAGTACTTCACGCCATTGGCGCGGAACAGAATTCCGGCATCGGCGTCCGCGCTGCCGGGTTCGGTCGGCGTCAGGATCAGGTCGGTGTTGTAGATGTCGGCACCATGGTCGCGCTCGGACAGACCGAACGCCATCACCTGACCGTCGACGAGATCGGCGGCGGCGCGCTTCTTGGCGGCCTCGTTATCGCTCTGCCAGATCGGGCCCAGGCCCAGGATGGTGACCTGTTCGGCGTACCAGTACGCCAACCCGTAGAACCCGAAGACCTCCGACAGCGCCGCATTGCGCGCCCCGTCCCAGCGCCGGTTCTCGTCGCCGTCGGCGTAGGCGGCGGGCGTCAGGAAGGTCGCGAACAGCTTCTCCTTCTTGACGAACTCGAGGAAGTCCGATACCCACACCGCATCGGCATCGTCGGCAAGCAACTGCCGCTTACCCCGCGATTCGAACCATTCGATGGTCGCCTTCAGCAGCCGTCGCGTCTCGGCGTCGAACTGCTTCGGGTCGTAGGTGGCGGGGTTGAACAACAACGCGTCGGTGCTCGTCATGCTGTTAACTTACCAGCGGGTAACAGCAGCCTGGAGCGGGTCCACGAATACCGCTGGCGACGAATCGTGCCTACGGAACCGTAGGTCAGGGCGGATGTGAGAAGCCCGGTCGACCCCGGTTGCTGTCGTTCTCAGCATTGCCGTAGTCGCCCGGGCTTCGCGACCGGTCGCCGAAGGCCGACCTATCGTTCGCCGCGCACCTGCGCGAGCACCGATTCGACCACCACATCGGCGGGGACCTCGGTGGACTCCCCGGTGAAGCGATCGCGGATCTCGACCTTGCCCTCGGCCCAGCCGCGGCCGACGACCACGACCAGCGGGACACCGATCAGCTCGGAATCCTTGAACTTCACACCGGGCGAGGCCTTGCGGTCGTCGAGGACCACATCGAGTCCGGCCGCATCCAGCAGCGCCGCGACCTGTTCGCCGCCCTCACGCGAGGACTCGTCCTTGTTCGCGATGACCACGTGCACATCGAACGGCGCGACCTCGCGCGGCCAGCGCAGGCCCTTCTCATCGTGCTGCTGTTCGGCGATGACCGCGACCATGCGCGAGACCCCGATGCCGTAGGAGCCCATGGTGAGTCGCACCGGCTTGCCGTTCTCGCCGAGCACGTCCACCTCGAACGCGTCGGTGTACTTGTTGCCGAGTTGGAAGATGTGGCCGATCTCGATGCCGCGCGCCGACACCAGGACGCCACGACCGTCGGGCGAGGGATCGCCGTCGCGCACCTCGGCGGCCTCGATGGTGCCGTCGGGGGTGAAGTCGCGGCCGGCGACCAGGCCGACGACGTGTTTACCCGGCTCGTCGGCGCCGGTGATCCAGCTGGTGCCGGTACCGATGCGCGGGTCGACCAGGTAGCGAACACCGTTGGCCTGCAGCGCCTTCGGGCCGATGTAACCCTTCACCAGGAACGGGTTGGCGGCGAAATCGGCCTCGGTGAGCAGTTCCACCTCGGCGGGCTCGACCGAAGCGCCGAGGCGCTTGTCGTCGATCTCGCGGTCGCCGGGAATGCCGATGCCGAGCAGTTCGGACTTACCGTCCGGATGCCGCAGCTTCACCATGATGTTCTTCAAGGTGTCGGCGGCGGTGACGGGACGGTCGGCGATGCCCGCGCCGTTGGCCCAATCCACCAGCGTCGCGATGGTCGGGGTGTTCGGGGTGTCGTGTACGACCGCAGCGGGCAGCCCCTCGATCGGCAGCGATTCGGCAGCGGGCGTGACCACCGCTTCCACATTCGCCGCGTATCCGGACTCCCGGCACACCACGTAGGTGTCCTCACCGACCGGACTGTCGGCGAGGAATTCCTCCGACGCACTGCCGCCCATCGCGCCCGAGGTGGCCGCGACGATGACGTACTTGACATCGAGCCGGCTGAAAATGCGCTGGTAGGCCTCGCGGTGCGCGTTGTAGCTGGCCTTGAGCCCGTCCTCGTCCAGATCGAAGGAGTAGGAGTCCTTCATGATGAATTCGCGCCCGCGCAGGATGCCGGCGCGGGGACGCTCCTCATCCCGATATTTGGTCTGGATCTGGTACAGCGTGACCGGAAGATCCTTGTACGAGCTGTATTCACCCTTCACGGTGAGCGCGAACAGCTCCTCGTGGGTGGGGCCGAGCAGATAGTCCGCACCCTTGCGGTCCTGCAGTCGGAACAGGCCGTCGCCGTATTCGGTCCACCGGTTGGTGGTCTCATACGGATCGCGCGGCAGCAGGGCGGGCAGCGAGATCTCCTGCGCGCCGATGGCGTTCATCTCCTCACGCACGACTTCCTCGACCCGCCGCAGCACCCGCAGGCCCAGCGGTAGCCACGAGTACACGCCCGGGGCGATGCGCCGCACATATCCGGCGCGGACGAGGAGTTTGTGACTGGGCACCTCGGCGTCGGCGGGATCGTCGCGCAGGGTACGCAGGAACAGGTGGGAGAGGCGGGTGATCACGGACGACAGGGTAGTCGCTGGCCGAACGATGTCTGCAAGGCATCGGCCCATTTCGGCGCGCGCGGGGGCTCCGCGGTTACGCAGGCTACCGCCTCCGAGCCCTGACCGCTCACGGCTCCTCCTCACCGACCCTCGAAACCGCCCCGCCTGGACGCGCACTGTGTTCGTCGCACACTCGCTCACGTCACCGCCCTCGCCCACACGCGACTCCGCCACGCGCCGACGCTGAGTTCATGGCTCGCTCGTTGATACTCGCTCGCGCGCCGGTACCGTATTCGGTCGTGCTGGTCCTGCTGCCTCCTTCCGAAACCAAATCCGACGGTGGAACCGACGGGCCGCTCGAGCTGGAGTCGCTGGCGATGCCGCAGCTCACGGTGGTGCGCGACCGGCTCATCGACGAGGTCGTCAAGCTGGCCGCCGACCCGGACGCCGCGCGTGCGGTACTCGGCCTGGGTAAAGGGGCCGATACCGACATCGCTCGCAATGCGACCTTGCGCAGTTCCGCGACCCGGCCCGCGCTGGAGCGCTACACCGGCGTCCTCTACGACGCTCTCGATGCCCGCTCCTTTACCAAGGTGCAACGCGCCAAGGCCTATGCACGCCTCGGCATCGGCTCGGCACTGTTCGGCGCTGTGCGCGCCGACGACCTCATCCCCGCCTACCGGCTCTCCGGCGGTTCCAAACTCCCCGGCCTGTCGACCCTTTCCGCCATCTGGCGCGATGTCCTGCCCGACGCCCTGCACGCCGAAGCCGCGGGCGAACTTGTCATCGACCTCCGTTCGGGCACCTACCAACAGCTCGGCCGCGTCCCCGACGCCATTACCGCCAATGTCCTCACCGAACACCCCAACGGCTCGCGAACCGTGGTCAGCCACTTCAACAAACACCACAAGGGCCTGCTCGCCCGCGCCCTCGTCCTCACCCGCGCCGACCCCACCGACATCCGCGCCGTCGCCCGCATCGCCACCAAATCCGGCCTCCGCACCGAAATAGCCTCCCCGACCGAACTCCTCATCATCACCTGACACACTCGGTGTCGCACAGCGTGTGCCGATGCCGCATAGTTCATAACCTCTGCGCGATGCCGACTGGCTGTGCAGCGAAGGGGGCGAGCAGCAGCTCGGTGGCGGTCGCCCGTCGAGGGGGCGGTCACCCGTCGAAGCGGCAGCCACCCATCGAAGCGGCAGCCACCCATCGAAGCGGCAGCCACCCATCGAAGCGGCAGCCACCCATCGAAGCGGCAGCCACCCATCGAAGCGGCAGCCACCCATCGAAGCGGCAGCCACCCATCGAAGCGGCAGCCACCCATCGAAGCGGCAGCCACCCATCGAAGCGGCAGCCACCCATCGAAGCGGCAGCCACCCATCGAAGCGGCAGCCACCCATCGAAGCGGCAGCCACCCATCGAAGCGGCAGCCACCCATCGAAGCGGCAGCCACCCATCGAAGCGGCAGCCACCCATCGAAGCGGCAGTCGCGGGCGAGGTCTTGTCGGCGCTTGCGGGTCATTGCCGACGGTTTGGTGCGGGTCAGATGCGTGCGGTGGGGTGCCAGGTGCCGGAGCGAGGGTAGGGGCGGGCCAGGTCGGCGGCTCGGGTGAGCCGGGTACGCCAGCGGTCCGTGGTGTCCAGGTCGCGCCAGATCCAACGGATCACGATCCAGCCGAGGGCACGCAGGGCGTCTTCGCGGATCTTCTCGGCGATCACCGCGGACTCCGGCGTGCCGGATGGAGTATTGCTGCGGTACTTGACCATCCCGTCGAACTCACCGACTACGCCCAGGGTTGGGAACAGAAAGTCGACTCGGGCGACGAAAGCGCCCTCGGCGTCCACTATCGTGGGCTGCAGTTCCGGAGCTGGAAATCCGAAGGCGCGCAACGCGGCTCGACTTCGTGATTCGCCGGGGCTCTCGGCACGGCCATCGAGGAACTCGACCACGCGTCGCGCGGCCGGGCATCCCGGGCGACCCGCTGACCGCGACAGCTGTTGCGCCAGTTCGGATCGGGTGGTCCGCTCGAAACGCAGTGCGGCGTCGCCGATGACAACGGCCTGTTCGAACGGCACGGTCCGCGCCAGATCGATGACGGTGCGTGCCATCGTCGTCACCCGAAAGTCGCCGACCTGCACGACCTCATCCGGCTCGGTCGACGTGGCGTGCACCACGATTCGCGGACCGATGCGAGCTCCCGATGCGCGGTTGCGCGTCATATGAACCCGCGTCAACGGAAGGGACCATATCGGTAGCCCATGCGCGACCGCCGCCGAAACATGACTGACGACGGCTGCGGAACTGGCACCCGCCGCCACAGCACCGATCAGCAACAGGTGCCGCTGTTCGGCGCTCAGCCCGCCCACATCGACCGCCCGGGCATACCGTCCGCGACAGATCCGCTGCCAACCGGGCCCGCTCAACTCATGCGCGGCCAGCCCCGCCTCGAGCGCGGCATGCCGAGAAATCGTCCTTGGTACCTTCACACCCCCGATACTCCCCACCCTCGCCCGCCCTCAGAAGCCCCAAACCCCCAAATGTGCATAACTCCGGGGTTGTGCACAACTCCCCCCAATTGCTCCCGCACACCCAGTCGCGACCTCGCACAAGCTATAAGCCTTTGCGCGATGCCTACTGGGTGTGTGACGGCTAATTTGGGCGGCTAGCGCCGGCGGATGGGCGGGCGAGTGCGGACCAGTCCCTACGGGTGGAAAGGAAAATCGGATGCGCACCGGACGAGCGGTCTGTACTGTTGCCGCGAGCGGCGGGGGAAATCCGAAAAGAGAGGCCGCACAAGGAAAGTGATGGCGTACGAGTGCGCTCGGGGAGGTAGAGATGACGAAGCTGAATCAGATCATCGCGGTGGAGAAGGGCGTCAAGAGCGGCGCGCTGCGCGAATTGGCCGAGACCCACAATCAGCTGCAGAAGCCGGGATTGCTGGCCGGTATCGCGCGCACCTATCAGCCGAAAGATGAAGAGGGCGAACAGCTTCCGCCGGAGTCGACGCGCGTGCAGGTGAAGTCGGAGGAGGTGTTGCGCCAGACGGCCGCGACGCTGACCCGGCTGTTCGACGTGACCGCGACCAAGGACTGGACGAACTGCGAGGCCAGGGCCGACGTCCGGGTGGACGAGCAGACCTTGCTCGCCGCCGTACCGGTCTCCTACCTGCTGTTCCTGGAGAAGCAACTGGCCGATCTGCACACCTTCGTGAAGAAGCTGCCGGTGCTCGACGCCGCCGAGGCGTGGGCGTTCGACGATTCGTCCGACACCTGGCGCACCGATGCCGTGCGCACCATTCGCACCAAGAAGGTGCCGCGCAACCACGTCAAGGCCGAGGCGACCGAGAAGCACCCGGCCCAGGTCGAGGTGTACTACGAGGACATCGCGATCGGCTACTGGACCACGGTGAAGTTCTCCGGCGCGCTGCCCGCCCGACGGGTCAACGAGCTGGTCGAGCGCATCGAAAAGCTCCAGCAGGCGGTCAAATTCGCCCGCGAGGAGGCCAATGGAACCGAGGTCACCGACCGCAAAACCGGTGATGTGATCTTCCGTTACCTCTTCCGCTGAGACCGGTCGGGGGCGAATAGTCGCCCTCGACCCCACGGACTCCCCCGCCGGTGCGGGGGAAGCGCAAGAGCGCAAACTCAAACTGAAGATAAGCCTGAAGACACGGTGACAGTGCGGGTTCGAATCCCGCTCCGGACACAGGCCCGGATAGCCCAATCGGTAGAGGCAGCCGGAATCTCAGACTCTCGCTCCAGCTCGAGTATTCGCCGCCGATCACCCGATCACGAGGAAAGGACACGGAGCGACGAGGTGCGGGTTCAACCCCCGTTCTCCGCGCCACATGCGGAGATGGTCCAAACGTAGGACGCGTCGCGGTGAGCTTGATCCGATCCCACGATCCGGTGCGCGAATCTGGGTGGCACCGAGGAACCCGAGGGTAGGCTAGACCCTCGGGTTCCCTTGCGTCAGAACGTCTTTCGTCGAGTTGCCGGTCAGGACTCGTCGGCGTCGGCGGACAGGTCGCGAATGAGTAATGCGGTATGCAGCGAGGTGCGGGATTCGCCGTCCTCGAGGTCGACGTCGAGGATCCGCTCGATGCGAGCGAGCCGGTCATAGAGGGTGGGTCTGCTGATATTGAGTCGCTTGGCGAGTTCGGTCTTATTGCCCGCCACATCGAGGAACTGCCGCAGCGTGCGCGTCAGATCGGCCGCATGCCGAATGTCGTAGTGCAGCAACGCACTCAACTCCGTTTCGGCGAAACTCTGCACACCGGGTTCACTGCGGATCAGCGAGAGCAGTCCGCGCAATCGGATATCGCCGCTGCGATAGAACGGCCGCGGCTCTGCCGCCCGAGCGACCGGCCCGGAGGCGGTAGCGGAGCGTGCCCACGCCGTGCCTCGCGAGCGCGGCGACTCGGATACCGACGATTCCAGCGATAGCGCGACCTCGGCGACATGCGATGCGTGCGCCAACTCGCGCGCGGTATCCAGCAGCGAATCCCCCTCGGCACCAACGCCGATGACCACGCGGTGCACCCCGTCGACCCGCCGCACCTCGGCGGTGATCGCCGTGCATACCGCACGGAGCGCGTCGTCGAGATCGGCGCTGCGCGCCACCGCGAGCACCATGCCGACCCGATCGCCGTGCTCGGCCGCGGTCAATGCGGTCGCCTTCGACAGCCCGAGGCCGTGGGTCACCGCGTCCAGCACGCCCGCACTGCGCCGCTGCCTGGCGACCTGATCGGCTTCGGCAAGGGCGGCAACGGCTACCGCGAGCGGAACGTAGTTCACCCGGCGGGTCAGCAGCCCCAGCGCGGCCGCCCTGGCCTGCGCATCGCGCTCGTCGAGCACGCGGCCGTTGACCATATCGTCGATGAGTCCGGTCTGCGCCTGCCGATGCAGGCCGAAGCGGTCCTTGTCGATCATCCGGTGCAGCGTCAGCGTTTGGGCCGCGCGCTCCAGCACCATCCGCGCCCGCGGCGTCGGGACCCGGCTCGATCGCAGAATCAGTCGACCCCACCGCTGGGTGTGCGGGCCGACCGCGACCACATCCCACCCGTCGGGCAGCAGTCGCGAGGTGGTCTCCCAGTTCTCCAGCATCGCCGAGGTGCTGGTGTGCCGGGCGGTGAGCGCCAGTACCCGGTGCGCCAGATCTTCCAGCACCACCGAGGAATCGAGCATGTCCGCGGCGGTCTTGACGATCTCGGCCAGCGCGGCTCGGCGCACGCTCAACTCCGTGAACGTCTCGTGCACGGTGCGCGCGAACTCGAGTTCGGCGTACTGGTCGGCCACGATGACCCGGTGTACCGCCTCGGTGATCTCCACGAATCGGGTAACCCGATGCAGGGCGACCACCGGCAGCTCGAGTTCATCGGCCAGCTCCACCACCACCCGGGGCAACTCCGGCACTGCCGCGCCGAGTTCCACGACCAACCCGGCCACTCCCGCCGCGGCGAGCGATCGCAGATAGGCGACCGTCGATTCGTCACCACCGGTCAATGCCAAGCCCGTGGTCAGCATCAGCTCCCCGCCGACCAGCAGTTCGGCGACATCCGGCAGGTCGCTGACGTGCACCCATCGCACCGGCCGATC
Organism: Nocardia sp. CA-119907; assembly: GCF_050955995.1. NCBI lineage: Bacteria > Bacillati > Actinomycetota > Actinomycetes > Mycobacteriales > Nocardiaceae > Nocardia > Nocardia sp. CA-119907. Next base: position 2,654,224 of record NZ_CP192091.1, on the reverse strand, counting down.
CAGCGATCCCCCGCCGGCGACCTGCGGCTCGCCCGCGCGCACCACCGGCATGGCCAGCACATCGGCAACGGAGAGCAGCACCTACGAATTGTAAAACCAAATCCGAAATCGCGTACAGATCGTCGGGGCGATACGGGCGGTCCATAGTGCAGAGTTAGGACCACAACAGCATCCGACACACCGCCACTACCGGCACGCCGCCGAACGACAACGGCCCAGCAGGCACAACCAGATGACCCCACCCGGCGAATCCTGGGATCCGATCGAAACATCCGCGCGGCACCGCCCACGGCGCATCCCGGATCCCGGTGACCCGCCGGGGACAACGGTGAATCGGCACTCAACAGCTCAGCGGTCGACGCCCCGAACGCCCACGAATCGAATCGAGGAGATATGCAGACAATCGCGCATTGGCTCGACGGCAAGCCCTTCGCTGGCACGAGCTCGGCGTCCGCGCCGGTGACAAATCCGGCGACCGGGGTGGTGACCGGGCAGGTCGCGCTGGCCGGTGTCGAGGATGCCAGGGCGGTGATCGAATCGGCCAAGGCGGCGTTCCCGGACTGGCGCGATACCTCGCTGGCGCGGCGCACCCAGATCCTGTTCCGGTTCCGCGAACTGCTCAACGAGCGTAAGGAAGAGCTCGCCGAGCTGATCACCGCCGAGCACGGCAAGGTGCGCTCCGATGCGCTCGGCGAGGTGACCCGCGGCCTCGAGGTGGTCGAATTCGCCTGCGGTGTCCCGCATTTGATCAAGGGCGGATTCACCGAGAACGCGTCGACGAAGGTGGATATCTTCTCGGTCCGCCAGCCGCTCGGCCCGGTCGCGGTGATATCGCCGTTCAATTTCCCGGCGATGGTGCCGATGTGGTTCTTCCCGATCGCGATCGCCGCCGGAAATACCGTGGTGCTCAAGCCGAGCGAGAAAGATCCGTCCTCATCGCTGTGGCTGGCCGAGCTGTGGCACGAGGCCGGTTTGCCCGCAGGGGTTTTCAATGTGCTGCAGGGCGATAAGGTCGCGGTCGACGAACTGCTCGACAGCCCGAGTATCAAGGCCGTCTCATTCGTCGGCTCGACGCCGATCGCGAAGTACGTCTACCAGCGCGGCACCGCCAGTGGCAAGCGTGTGCAGGCGCTCGGCGGCGCCAAGAACCATATGGTCGTACTGCCCGACGCCGATCTGAATCTGGCGGCCGACGCCGCCGTGAACGCCGGATTCGGCTCCGCGGGTGAGCGTTGTATGGCGATCAGCGTGGTGCTCGCGGTCGGCGCGGTCGGCGACGAACTGGTCGCCAAGATCACCGAGCGCGCCAAGACCATCAGGACCGGTGACGGCGTCCGCGATACCGATATGGGCCCGCTGGTGACCCGTGAACACCGTGATCGCGTCGCCGCCTATATCGATGCGGGCGAATCCGCCGGAGCCACTGTCGTTCTCGACGGACGCGGTGTTCGGGCCGACGGGGCGGCGGACGGATTCTGGCTCGGGCCGACGATTCTCGATCACGTCGGCACCGAGATGAGCGTCTACACCGACGAGATCTTCGGCCCGGTGCTGTCGGTCGTGCGTGTCGACAGCTACGACGAGGCGCTGGCCCTGATCAACGACAACCCCTACGGCAACGGCACCGCGATCTTCACCAATGACGGCGGCGCGGCCCGGCGCTTCCACAACGAGGTGGAGGTCGGGATGGTCGGCATCAATGTGCCGATCCCGGTTCCGATGGCCTACTACAGCTTCGGCGGCTGGAAGAACTCACTGTTCGGCGATTCCCATGCACATGGCACCGAGGGCGTGCACTTCTTCACCAGGGCCAAGGCCGTGACGACGCGCTGGCTCGATCCGAGCCACGGCGGGCTCGAACTCGGATTCCCGCAGAACAAGTAGCCGGTCCTCGACTCAGGCAGGAGAACTCGCCGATGACCCTCCCGAATGGATTGACCGCCGACGATGCCAGGCGGGCGGCCGCGCGCGCCTACGAGCTCGACCGTCGCCACGTATTCCACTCCTGGTCCGCGCAAGCGCAGCTCACCCCGATGACCATCACCGCGGCCCAGGGCTGCTACGTCTGGGACGGTGACGGCAATCGCCTGCTCGATTTCTCCTCGCAGATGGTGAACACCAATATCGGTCACCAGCATCCGAAAGTCGTTGCCGCGGTGCGGGAGCAGGCCGCCAAGCTGTGCACCGTGGCACCGCAGCACGTCAACGACGCCCGCTCCGAGGCCGCCCGGCTCATTGCCGAGCGGACCCCGGGCGAGCTGGACAAGATCTTCTTCACCAATGGCGGCGCCGATGCCGTCGAGCACGCGGTCCGGATGGCGCGCCTGCATACCGGCCGCTACAAGGTGCTCGCGCGCTACCGCTCCTATCACGGCGGCACCGAGACCGCCATCAACCTCACCGGCGACCCGCGACGCTGGCCCAATGACCGCGGCAATAGCGGGGTCGTCCATTTCTTCGGCCCGTTCCTGTACCGCTCGCAATTCCACGCGAGCACCGAATCCGAAGAAGCCGAACGCGCTGTGGCGCATCTCGAGCAGACCATCGCATTCGAGGGGCCCGGCACGATCGCCGCGATCGTGCTCGAATCCATCCCCGGCACTGCGGGAATCATGGTGCCGCCGCCCGGATATCTGGCGGGTGTGCGGGCACTGTGCGATAAGTACGGCATCGTCTTCATCGCCGATGAAGTGATGTCGGGTTTCGGTCGCACCGGAAAGTGGTTCGCCATAGAGCATTTCGACGGCGTCGTCCCCGATCTGGTGACCTTCGCCAAGGGGGTGAACTCCGGTTATGTGCCGCTCGGCGGTGTCGCCATCGGTCCGGCCATCGCGGCGAGCTTCGATGATCGCCCGTACCCGGGCGGGCTGACCTATTCGGGCCATCCACTGGCGACGGCGGCCGCGGTCGCCACCATCAACGCGATGCGCGACGAGCGAATCGTGGAAAATGCCGCCGATATCGGTGACCGAATCCTCGGTCCGGGTCTGCGCGAACTCGCCGAACGCCATCCCAGCATCGGTGATGTGCGCGGTACCGGTGTGTTCTGGGCATTGGAACTGGTGCGGGACAGGCGAACTCGCGAACCGCTCTCCCCCTATGGCGGCACCAGCGCCGCGATATCGGAGACGGTCGCCGCGGCGAAGGCCGCGGGCCTGCTGCTCTTCGTCAATTTCAATCGGCTGCATGTGGTCCCGCCGTGTGTCATCGGCGAGGCAGAGGCGAAGGAGGGCCTGGCGATCCTCGACCAGGTGCTGACGATTGCCGACGGGCACGTGGACTGAGCAGATTCGACGCCACCCGGCCGTACCGCTGCGGCCTGATCCGGTAATAGCCGGCGCGCGTCCGGCCGATCGGATCGGGAATGTTCTTGATCGGCGGGACGTTTCACTGCCGCATGACCAGTGCTGTGCTTTCCGACGAGTTGAAGAAGTATCTGGACGAGGCCAAGGTGTATGCGACCGCGGCCACGATCGGGCCGAACGGACAACCGCATCTGACCGTCATCTGGCTCAAGCGCGACGGCGACGACCTACTGTTCTCCACCACCGTGGATCGCCAGCAGGGCAAGAACCTCGCCCGCGACCCGCGGATCACCGTCATGATCAATCCGCCGGAGAACCCGTACGTGTACGCCGAGATTCGCGGCACCGCCACCCTGACGCCCGATCCGGACAAGACCCTCCCGAACGAGCTGTCGGACCACTACCACGGACTTCCGTACGTCGAATTCAACCCCGCCTCCGTCAATGACGGACCCCGCGTGATCGTCCGCGTCACCCCGCGCAAGGTCGCAGGCCGCCTGTGAGCCGACGGCCGAGCGGCGGTCACCCCTGCTTGGCCGCCTCCTGCGCATGCTGCGCCTGCCCCACCTCGGCGGCGGTGTATCGCAAGGTCAGCGCGACCAGACCGACGAGCAGTGCGCCGATCGCGGCGACGAAAAGCACCAGCGTGTAACCGCTGCCGAGGGCATCGAGCTGAGCCGGGGTCATCTCAGAGGGTTTGCCGGTGGTGCCACCGAGTGACAGTGTGCGGGTGGCGGCGACCGGTGCGAGCAGTCCGATCGCGATCGGTGTGCCCAGATTCATGAACATCTGGCCGACCGCCGACAGCGGTCCGATATTCCGCGGCGGCACACCGACCAGCACGCACAGCGGGACCATCACCACCGCCACGCCGATGCCGAATCCGATGACGATGAACAGCACGAGCAGCGTCGGCAGATATCGCACGCCGCGATCCAGGGTCGAGCCGAACAGCAATCCGGCGACCATGATCGCCGCGGCACCACTCAATAGCCAACGCGGCGCCACGGTCATCGCCAGTTTCGAGGCGAGCGCGGTACCCATACCCGCGCCGATGGTGAACGGAATGAAGGCGAGCCCGGCGACCAGCGGGCTGTATCCGACGGCATTCTGCACGAACAGACCCGCGAAATAGGTTGTCGCGCCGAGTACTCCGCTGGCCAGCAGGATGGCACCGAATGTCGCGTTGCGGTCGCGATGATCGAACAGCGACCAGGGTAATAGGGGATTGCGGACCCACCGCTCGGCGAGGACGAAGCAGATCAGCAGCACTACACCGGCCACCAGCGAGCCGATGATGATCGGACTGTCCCAGCCGAATTCGGGTCCCTCGGTCGCACCGAATACCAAGGACGCGCACGCCGCCGTGCCGAGCACCGCGCCGCGCACGTCCAGGGGTAGTCGATGGTGGGTGGTATCGCGCAGTTGGAACAGCGCACCCCACAGGATCATCACCCCGATCGGCACATTGATCAGGAATATCCACCGCCAGCTCGCCTCGGTCAGCGCACCGCCGATCACCAAGCCGCCGACCGAGCCGACCGCCATCATGGAGCCGAAGATCGCGATCGCCTTGTTGCGCTCCCGGCCGGGTGCGAAGGTGGTCGCCACCAGGGCCAGTGCCGTCGGGGCCGCGAGCGCCGCACCGGTGCCCTGGATCGCGCGGGCCGCGATCAGCATTCCCTCGTTCTGCGCGAGTCCGCACAGCAGTGAGGCCACTGTGAACAGCGCGACCCCCGCGATGAACATGGGTTTGCGGCCGAACGAGTCACCGATCCGGCCACCGAGCAACATCAGACCTGCGAACGGCAGGCCGTACGCGGTGACCATCCAGGCGCTACCCGAACTCGATAATCCCAGTTCGTCCTGTAGTCGGGGCAGCGCGAGAATCACCACCGTGCCGTCGAGCACGACCATCAGCTGCAGCCCGCTCAGCACCAGAATCGCGAGTCCGAAGGCCCGCCGCGTCACCGGATAACGCGTCGCCGCGGGATTGTCTGGCACAGTCAGCCACTGTAGTCAGGACCGACGGATGACCGGAATCGGCCCGGTCCGCGGAATGACGGGCATGGACCCGGTCCGCTGCGATTCCTCCTGCGCATGCTGTGCCTCGGCCAGTTGTTTCGGCGTGAAACGCAGCATCAGCGCGATGAAGCCAGCCGCGACCGCGACGAGTGAGCAGACCGCGAGAACCAGCGTGTAGCCGCTGCCGAGTGCGAAGATCTCGGCCTCGTTCATATCGGCCGCCTTTCCGGTGCGCCCGCCCATGGACATCGTGCGCGAGGCCGCGATCGGAGTGAGCAGCCCGATGAATACCGGCGTCGCCAAATTCATGAACATCTGGCCCACCGCGGACAGCGGACCGATATCCGACGGCGGCACACCGACCAGCACGCACAGCGGCGCGAGCACCATCGCAACGCCGACTCCGAATCCGATCACGATCAACAGCGGCAGCAGGATGGTCGGGTAGCTCACACCGCCATCGAGCTGCGAACCGACCAGCAGCCCGGCCGACAACACGAACGCTGAGCCGCACAGCAGCCAACGCGGTGCGGCGACCAACGCCGCCTTGGAGGCCAGCGCGCCGCCGATACCGATACCGATCGTGAACGGAATCGAGGCGACACCGGCCACCAGCGGGCCATAGCCGAGCACATTCTGCAGAAACTGCGCGACAAAGAACGTCATCGCGCCGAGCACACCACCGGCCAGGAAGATCAGCGCGAAGGTGGTGATCCGATCGCGGCTGTCGAACAGCGACCACGGCAGCAGTGGATCGTCGACGGTGCGCTCCACGACCACGAAGACGATGAGCAGCACCACGCCCGCCACCAGCGCGCCGATGATCGCCGGACTGCCCCAGCCCATTTCCGGCCCTTCGGTCGCGCCGAACACTATCGAGGCGCAGGCCAGGGTGCCGAGCACCGCGCCGCGGATATCGAGTGCGGACCGATGGTGTTCGGTGTCCGCGAGCTGGAACAGCGCGCCGATGATGATCAACGTGCCGATCGGCACATTGATCAGGAAGATCCAGCGCCAGGACAGCTGGGTCAGCGCACCGCCGACCACCAGACCGCCGACCGATCCGATACCGACCATCGAGCCGACGATCGCGACCGCCTGATTGCGTGCCTTGCCGGGCGCGAAGGTCGTTGCCACCAGCGCGAAGGCCGTCGGCGCGGCGATCGCGGCACCCGCACCCTGCACCGCGCGCGCCGCGATCAGCATGCCCTGACTCTGTGCGAGCCCGCAGAGCAGCGATGCGACCGTGAACAATCCGACGCCGAGCATCAGCATCCGTTTACGCCCGAACGCATCGCCGAGTCGCCCGCCGAGCAGCATGAGACCGGCGAAGGTCAGTCCGTACGAGGTCACCGTCCACGCGGCCCCCGCGCTGGTCATCCCCATCTCCTGCTGCAGTCGCGGCAGGGCGAAGATCACCACCGTGCCGTCGAGCACAACCATCAGCTGCAACCCGCTCAATACGAGAATCGCGAGGCCGAAGGCCCGCTCCGTCACCGGATACTTCATCGTCGCCGCGGGATTATCGAGCACGGTGAGCCACTGTAATTGATACCGATCTCACCCCCGCGCCCGCGCGGGCGCGATCCGCGCAGTCATAGCGAGCGCCACTGGGCCTTGTGACATGCCCCAATGGTCTGTGCTACCCGGCCGACGACGCCGCCCGCGGCTCGTCCCGATCGGCCGAAAAACCTGCTGTCGGGCCGATGACGACGATCGCGGGCGGGCGGATGCCCTCTGCACGGACCCGGGCCGCGACGGTGCCGAGTTCGGCACGCAGGATGCGCTGGGTGCGCAGGGTCCCCTCCTGGATGACGGTGGCCGGGGTGTCGGCGGGGCGGCCGCCCTCGATCAGGGCCGTCGCGAATTGTTCGATGCGCTCGACCGCCATCATCAGCACGATGGTGCCGCGCAGCCGGGCCAGGGCGGGCCAGTCGACCAGCGAATCCGGGTGGTCGGGTGCGACATGGCCGCTCACCACGACGAACTCGTGGGTGACGCCGCGGTGGGTCACCGGGATGCCGGCGGCGGCGGGGACGGAGATGGGGCTGGTGATACCCGGCACCACGGTCACCGGAACGCCCGCCTCGACGCACGCCTCGAGTTCCTCGTAGCCACGTCCGAAGACATACGGGTCGCCGCCCTTGAGCCGCACCACGAATTTGCCCGCCTTGGCACCCTCGATCAGCGCGGAATTGATCGCCTCCTGCGCCATCGCCCGCCCATACGGAATCTTCGCCGCATCGATCACCTCGACATCGGAACCGAGCTCGGCCAGCAGCTCCGGCGGTGCGAGCCGGTCGGCGACAACGAGATTCGCGCGCGCGAGCAGGCGGCGGCCGCGCACTGTGATCAGATCCGGATCGCCGGGACCACCGCCGACCAGCGCGACACCCGGGGTGATCGGCGTCGAATCATCGGACACCACACCCGATTGCAGCGCCTCCAGCAGCGCATTGCGCACCGCCGCGGAGCGCCGGTGCTGACCACCGGCCAGCACGCCGAGGGTGAGTCCGTCATGCCGGGCGGTCGCTGGAGTCACCGCGGTGCCGAGCCGGGCAATGTCGGCGCGCACACAGAAGATCCGGCGCCGGGTGGCCTCCTCGACCACCGCGGCATTGGTCTCCGGTTCGTCGGTGCAGGCGATCGCGTACCAGGCGCCGTCCAGATCGCCATCGGCATAGGCGCGCAACGTCAGCGTGAGCTGCCCCGATGTCGCCATCCCCTCCACCGCCGGGGTGACTTCGCGACTGACCACATGCACATCCGCCCCGGAAGCGATCAGCAACCCGAGCCTGCGCTGCGCCACCGTCCCGCCGCCGACCACGACGACACGCCGCCCATGGAGATCGAGGCCGACCAGGTAGTTCGGATCGCTGGCTGGACGGGCATCGGAGTCGCGTTCCGACTGGTCATCGGTGGGTACTGGCGTGTTCGGCACAGTGTTCGAGCCTACGTCCTGCGTGCGCGCTCGCAGCAATCACCCGCCTCAGCAAGTGTGCGGCAAGGCATCGCCCGCGAGCTGGCGGTCCGCGACCAGCAGACAGGCCGACGAACTGTCCGCAGCGCGGCTCGCGCTGGCGTACGATTCGTCGGTTGTCCCGAACCCGATCAGCAACCAGTGTTCAGGGATGGCATTGACCGATGACACGCCGCTGGCATCCGAATACGCCGATCGCGTCATCGCGGTGGAACCGGGCGGCAACGAATACATTCCCGACGACGCGCGGCACGGCACCCCGCGGCAACTCTTCTGGACCTGGACCTCACCGAACCTGGAATTCGCCACCATCTTCATCGGCGTGCTGTCGGTGACCGCCTTCGGCATGAACTTCTGGCAAGCCGGACTCGGGCTGGCAGTCGGCGTCGGACTCGGCGCGGCCGCACATTACGTACTGTCCGCGCGCGGCCCACTCTTCGGTGTCCCGCAAATGGTGTTGGGCCGCACAGCATTCGGCTATCGCGGCAACGCGCTGCCCGCGGCGTTCATGACGGTCATGTGCGGCGTCGGCTGGTTCGCTACCAATAGCGTCAGCGGTGCGTTCGCGCTGAGCACCCTGACCGGGATGCCCAAACTCGCCGCGCTGGTGCTGATCGTGGTGGCGCAGACCGGCTTTGCCGTCTTCGGTCACAATCTGGTGCACGCGTTCGAGCGGATCGTCTTCCCGGTGCTGGCCATGGTGTTCCTGATCGTGACGGTCGTGATCTTCACCAAGGCCGACCTCGGTGCCACGGCGCCGTCCGGTGGCGTGGGCGGTATAGGCGGGTTCCTGCTCACCATCGGCACCGCGTTCGGGTACGCGGGTGGCTGGAATCCGTACGCGGCGGACTACTCTCGCTATCTGCCCGCCGCGGTGTCGAAGGTCGCGACCGGCGGTTACGCGGCGGCCGGATTGTTCGTTTCCTGCCTGTGGCTGTCGGTGCTCGGCGCCGCGTCGGCGACCATCGCCAGCACGGTTGTCGGCAGTCCGACCGATATCTTCACCGCGAATCTGCCCACGGCGCTTGCCGATCTGACATTGTTGGCGATCGCCATCGGGGCCGTCGCCGCCAATGCGCTCAATGTGTATTCGGGTGCGATGGCTTTCGTGACCATTGGTGTCAAGTTGCCGCTGCGCACCCAGCGCGCCGTTGTATCGATCGTGTTCGGCGCCATCGGATTTCTGGTCGCGTGGTGGGCACTGCCCGACGCGGCTGCGAGTTATGAGTCGTTCCTGCTCGTCGTCGCCTACTGGATCGGCCCCTGGCTCGGCATCATGTTCGCCGACCAATACCTGCGACGCGGCCGCAAACTCGACGGTCTGCTGTACAACCGCTCCTACACCAATTGGGGTGGTGTGGCAGCATCCCTGATCGGTCTGGTCATCTCCGTATTGTTGTTCTCCAACCAAGCCAAGTTCACCGGCTACGCGGTTCGCGCGCTACCGGACCTCGGCGATATCACCTTCTTCGTCGGCTTCCTGCTCGCTGGAGTCGCATATTTGGTGCTCGCGCGTCCGCGTAACTCCGCCGACGATTCGGTCGCCGCGTCTACCGAGTGACCGTGTCGGGGCGGTATATGGGCCGACGATCGCCGATTCGGGGGACCTGATCAGGCACGGGCCGTACAGTTGAGCTGTCACGCGAGTGATGCTGGCGATGGGAGGCCGCTGCTACGACGTCCCATCTTGTGGGGTTACTCAGCCCGCAACCAGCGGACCAGAACGAGGGCCCCGGCGACCACGGCAGCTAACCCAAGACAGATGCCGTAGTCGACCGGGGCCTTGCTCTTTTTCCGGCGATGTTTCGCCATCCCCACCACCTCCCTTCTGGGCGCGGAGTAGGACCGAGTCCTCCGCCCCTCGAAGAGAGGTGGCATCACCGTACGTGAGCCCATCGACGAAAACTGTTGTATTGCTGGGATTTTCCGACACCTACGGCGCGTCAGCCCACTGCGGCGAGTCGGTGGGCGCACAGGGCTAGCAGCAAGGTTCCGGCTAATGCCGGGTCGCTCGGGTCGTAGCCGAGGAGTTCGCGGATGCGGTCGAGGCGTTGGTAGAGAGATTGGCGTCCGATATGCAAGGCGGTGGCGCTGCGGGTCGGGCTGGCGCCGTGCCGGAGGTAGACCTCCAGGGTGCGGGACAAATTGCTGTGATGGGTTGCGTCCCAGGCGATCAGGGGTGCGACGGTGGTGGCTATCAAGCGAGTTCGTTCGGATTCCGGGAGAGATTCGACCACCAACTCCGTAGCCAGCTCGCGGCAGGTCGAGATCGGACTGCCCGCCAGCCGATCCCGGCGGTGAAGAGTAGCGAGCCGAAGTGCGGCACGTGTGGCTTGCAGCGAGCCGGTGAGCGCGACCGCGGTGAACTCACAGGGATCACCGACCACGATCGTGACCCCGTCGACCGTATTGGTGGCAAACGACTTTCGCAGTACGCGCACTGCCGCACCGACCGCATCCGCACCACCTCGCTCGACCGTGAGCAGCCCATACGTCGTGGCATGAACCTCACCGACGAGCCCCGGTCTACCGAGTTCCTTTGCCGCGGTATCCAATAGACGCGCGGCAATACGCGCATCAGGCGCGTCGATCGCGACCGGGACCAGTATCCGTCCCGACAGCGCGGGAACTCCGGCTGCGGTACCGCGCACCTTCAGATCGGCCTGCCGAATCGGCTTGCCGTCCAACAGATCCGCCAGCAGCGTCATCGCCGCAAGTTGCGGCCGCCCGGTCGGCGCACTCGAATTCGTCAGGGCCAAACCGAGGCTCGGCGCGGATTGCTCCAGCACCTGCGCCAGCGTGGCCTCGTCGAGAACGGATCCCGGTCCCGCCGTGAGCGTTCCCCAGTTGTTCTCCCGCGCACGGATCGGTGCCGAGGCGACCGCCGCTTCGACGGCGGCCCAAGCCGATCGATCATCGTCCACGCCGTGCGCCGCGATCAACGCACCATTGCCGCTGGTCACGATCAACGCACAGCCGGTAGCCGCACCGATCCTGGCGAGCAGATGCGCCAACCCGTTACCCGCCGCGAGTTCCTTGGTGACATCACGCGCGAGCTCGTTGAGCAACCGCAGCGCCGACACCTCCCGCGACACGATCTCGGTATTGGCCGCCCGGCACAAGTCGATGAACGGCACCACAGCGCGCAGCGCGATCAGCGGCAGCCCATTGCGTGAGGCCTCCGCCACCATCTCCGGCGGCATGGCGTCGAAGGTGCGCCCCAACTCGAACGCCACCCCGGCCACCCCGCGACCCGCTATCTCGCGCAGATAGTGCCGCCGCGTCCCCGCATCGACACCGGCCAAGCCCAGGCCGGTGGTGAGCAGCAGTTCACCACCGGACAGCAGCGGGCTGATCTCGTAGATCTCGCTGGAGTGCACCCAGCGAACCGACCGCCCCAATCTACTGTGACCAGCGAGAACGAGCGGATCGGCCGCACTGAACTGGTCGGCCAGTAGCTCGCGGACGGTGGGCAACATATGGTCATCTTGTCATCCCGACCACGGATCCGAGCGGACGAACTGTACGTTGCGATAGCCGCCCGGTTCCTGGAGGTTGGAGCCATGACGCAGGCGATACCGGCACGGCAACTGCTAGAGGTGGCTTATGACGAGGCGCTGCGGGGACTGGCGGAAGGCGGGATCCCGATCGGCGCGGCCCTGTTCGCGGCCGACGGCACCCTGCTCGGACGCGGGCACAACCGCCGGGTGCAATCCGGCGATCCCAGCATCCACGCCGAAACCGACGCGTTTCGCAATGCGGGCCGCCGCCGCGACTACGGCTCGACCATCATGGTGACCACCCTCTCGCCGTGCTGGTACTGCAGCGGGCTGGTACGCCAGTTCGGCATCGGAGCGGTCATCATCGGGGAGTCGCAGACCTTCCACGGCGGCCACGACTGGCTGGCCGAACACGGCGTCGCGGTGACCGTGCTCGAGGACCAGCGCTGTATCGACCTGATGACCGCGTTCATCGCCGACCAGCCACTGCTCTGGCACGAAGACATCGGGGTGTCCGACCAGGTCGACGCGCAGTAGCAGAACGCCTCCGTCGAGCTTTCCGGCACGCTGGCCGTATTGAAGGGACCGAAGCATGAACGCGATCACCTCGATCGACCTCACCCGGTGGCGGGCGGGCGGACCGGCCGCGGCAGAAGTCGAACGCGACGTGGACGAGGGGTTGCGTCGCGCCGGATTCCTGCTCGTCTACGGGCACGGCATACCGGCGGAACTGCCGGCGCAGGTGCGTACGGCGGCCCGCCGCTTCTTCGCGCTGCCGGACGAGGTCAAGCAGCGCTACGCCGTCACCGTCGGTGGCCGTGGGTGGATCGGTCCTGGTAAGGAGGCCAACGGTTATGCCGAGGGCACCGAAACGCCACCCGATCTCAAGGAGACCTACGCCGTCGGCCCCGACACCCGCACCGGCGATCCCGAGGTCGACGAGGTCTGGTTCCTGCCCAATGTCTGGCCCGAGGAGGTGATCGAACTGCGCAAGCTGATGACGGCCTATACCGCCGCCATGCGCACCCTCTCCGATGAACTGCTCGCCCTGTTCGCCGCCGCACTTCAGTTGCCCGCCAACCCTTTCCGGGGTCTGGCCGCACGTCCTACCTGGACCTGTAATATCAACCACTACCCGCCGCTGAGCGCGGTCGGCGCACCCGAACCCGGTCAGTACCGCATCGGCCCGCATACCGATTTCGGCACCGTCACCGTGCTCGATCGCGAGCCCGGCGCGGGCGGATTGCAGATCTACACCGAAGCCGGAGGCTGGGCCGACGCACCCTACGATCCGGCCGCGCTGACCGTGAATATCGGTGACCTGCTCGCCTATTGGAGCGGCGAACGCTGGCCGTCCGGCAGGCATCGGGTGCTGCCACCGCAACCGGATGCGCCCGAGGAGGATCTGGTCTCGCTGATCTACTTCTACGAACTCGATCACGATGCCGTGGTCACCCCGCTGGACCCGCCGATCGGCCGAGTGAGCGGACTGAAGCCGGTGGTGTCGGCGGCCTTCCTGCGCACCAGGCTGGACGCCATCACCATCGGCTGATCCGGTACTCCGGCAAGGGATTTCAGCGGAAGTACGGATAGTCCTGCACCCAATTGAAGCCACGGCCGCGCAGTGGGAAGCTGTTCAGACCGACCTGCTGCAGGGAGATGGTCACCGGCCGACCGTTCAACTGCCCGTTCAGCATCAGCCGGTCGGGCGCGGGCTGTTCGAAGGTGAACGTGGCGACCGAACTCGGCTGCGCGTCCGGCCGCGGCGGCGGTGCGGATACCGCGATCGTGTGCGCGGCGGTATCGACGGTGGGAACGACCGGCACCAGCGTGCCGTCCATCTTCTGATAGGTCATCCCCGGCACGTCGAAAACAACTCGCTGCCAGCGTGTTTCATCGGTAGTGAGCGGCGGAACCGGCACCCCGTCCTGGGTGAACTCCGATACCGTCCAGATCCCGTACAGCGGCGGCTTCGGACTGCCACCGCCGCCCTCGTTCCAGTACTTCAGCCCCGTGTGCACGAAACCCAACGCCATCCACACACCGAGCGCGACCTGCAGCGCGATCGCGAACCATCGAACTCGGTTGCCGCGGAACGGATCCGGCTGCGTAGCGGGTTCCGACGGCCGGTTCAGCACCAGCACATTCGCCAGCCGCCGCGCCTGCGGCGCCAGCAGGACCATGCTCAGCAGCATGAGGTGGAAGGCCAGGATCTTGACCGGGACGTCGAAGGTCATATTGAGCACGAAGACCTGCGCCAAGCTCACCAGGCTCAACATCGCGCCGAGCGTCGCGGTGCGCGGCAGGAAAAGCAAGAGCCCGCCGAGCACTTCGGCGCAGCCGAGCAAGATCTCGTAGATCGGTGCACTCCCGACCTGATGCCACAGCACCGAGGCAGGGCTGAACTCACCATAGGGTTGCAGCAGTTCAGCGAGCGAGGGCTCGGGCATCTGCGTCGGAATCGCCTTGGCGAACCCGTACAGCAGCATCTGTCCACCCAGGCAGATCCGGATGAAGAGCAGGAACCAGGCCTGCAGCCGCTGATAGTTCGGCCGGTGCCGGTCCAGCACCGTCCAGATGAGCGTCGCCACCACCGCGACGATCAGCAGGCAGCAGACGAATGACCAGAAGAACCACTGATCGCCGCTGCCGGAATCCTCCCGCAGCACTACCTCGGTATCGAAGAACCCTCGTCCGGCCCATTCGATGACCGGGCTCATCACGCGAAGTTCCCAGATCGCCGCGTTATCGGGCAGAGAATCGACCAGTAGTCCGGCGAATGCGAAGGGAATCTGGGAAAAGAGCAGGCAGAACAAGCCGAAATAGCCGAAGCAGAACCGAAACACTATCCGGGCCAACGGATTCCACCGAACCGGGCCCCCGAGCGGTATGACGCTGTCCGTCCGATCCAGAACCTCCGTACCGACCGCACTCACACCGATCCCCTCACTCTCACCCGACGACGCCACGTCAGCCGACGGTATCCGCGCGCTCACCCACCCGCTTCCAGGAAAACCCCGATTTCCACCCCGACCCATCGGGGTACGCGCGTCCGCCGGAAGGATGACCGCCGGCGCGCCGAGCTCTCGGCGCGCTGGAATGTCAATACCGAATATCACCCAGTGAGGGTCGTACGTTTTCTTCGAATTTTTGCGGTAAGCACTGACTAGAACGCGTTACAGTCGCCGCAGGCACATGCGTCAGGAGGACAGAGAATGGCCGAAGATCCGGACCCCACCGCGCGGCGGCAGCTGACCGTCAGCGCGCGGGACCTCGACACCCTCGCCGAGGACCTGTCCCGGTGGCTGGGCGGCAGGGTCGGCGCGGATCACCCGCCCAAGATCTCGGCGCTGTCGCGGCCGCAGGGCGCCGGGATGTCGAGTCCGACGGTGCTGTTCGACGCCGAATGGAGTGTGGGCGGGCGGACCGAGCACGGCTCGTTCGTGGCCAGGATGACGCCGGAGGCCGATTCCTTCCCGGTCTTCGAAAACTATGACCTGGAACTGCAATATCGGATCATGGCGGGGGTCGCGGCGGCCTCGGAGGTGCCGGTACCCGAACTGTGTTGGCTGGAGACCGACGAGAAGGCTCTCGGCACCAAGTTTTTCGTCATGCGCCGGATCGAGGGCAGGGTGCCCTCGGACAATCCGCCGTATGTGTTCATCGGCTGGCTGTTCGACGCAAGTCCCGAGGAACGTGCCGAACTGACCGCGAAGACCGTCGAGGTCATCGCGAAGGTGCACGAAATCCCGGACCCGGCAACGCGATTCCCGATGTTGGACGGTCCCGGGCAGGCGCTGCGCCGCCATGTCGAATGGCACCGCGACTGGTATCGCTGGGCGTTGGCCGATGACGGTTACCCGATCCCGTTGATCGAGCGGACCTTCGATTGGCTCGATGCGCACTGGCCCGCCGATCCCGGCCCCGACGTGCTCAGCTGGGGCGACTCCCGCCCCGGCAATGTGCTGTACGACGGATTCACCCCGGTCGGCGTACTCGACTGGGAAATGGCCGGACTCGGCCCGCGTGAGCTGGATATCGCCTGGCTCATCTTCATTCACCGCTTCTTCCAGGACATCGCCACCCGCTTCGACCAGCCGGGGCTGCCGGACTTTCTGCGGCGCGCGGATATCGTCGCGAAATACGAAGAGATCACCGGATATAAGGTCCGCGATCTCGACTTCTACATCGTCTATGCGGCGCTGCGGCACGCGATCGTCATGGCCAGGGTCAAGCGCCGGATGATCCATTTCGGCGAGGACACCGACACTGCCGATCGCGACGACTACGTGATGCACCGGGCAAGCCTGGAGGCATTGCTCGACGGAACCTACGAATGGGATTAGAGGAAAACATGGCTGTATCCGAGGGTCGCTCCGTAGGCTCCGCGCCTTCGCCCCTTGATGAATACCCGATCCACCAGACCCACCTGTCGATGGCCCGAGTCGCCAGCAGCGACCGGAACTTCTACGACCGAAGCTACTTCAACGGTCACGACCGCGATGGCGGCACCTTCTTCGTCACCGGCGGCGGCGTCTATCCGAACCTCGGCGTGATCGACGCGTACGCCTGCGTCCGGCGTGGCGATATCCAGCGCACGGTCCGCTTCTCCGACGCGCTCGGCGATCGCGGCGTCGACCTGCGGGTCGGCGGCTACCGCATCGAGGTGCAGGAACCGCTGCAGCGCATCCGGGTGGTCTGCGAGCACGATGATCTCGGCTTCGACCTCACCTGGCACGGATCGTTCCCCACTGTCGAGGAGCAGCCGCATCTGATCCTCAACGGCAACCGCCCGATCATCCAGGCGACCCGCTTCGCGCAGGTCGGCTCCTGGGAGGGGACGCTGCACGTCGACGGCACGGACCTCACCGTCGACCCGGCCGTCTGGATGGGCACCAGGGACCGCTCCTGGGGCATCCGCCCGGTCGGCGAACCCGAGCCGCCGGGCCGCGCCGCCGCCGAACCCTCCGGCGGATTCTGGTGGATGTACGTGCCGATTCGCTTCGACGATTTCGCCATCGTGGTAATTCTGCAGGAGGAGCCCGACGGCAAGCGCACCCTCAACGACGCCGTCCGCATCTTCCCGGACGGCCGCACCGAACAGTTGGGATGGCCGCGCTACCACATCGAATACCGTTCCGGCACCAGGCATCCCGTAGGCGCTCGGTTGGAGCTCACTACCCAGGACGGTAAGCCGCTCGAGGTCGAGATCCGCACCGTCACCAATGTCGCCCTGCACGTCGGCTGCGGCTACGGCGGCGACCCGGACTGGCTGCACGGCCGCTGGATGGGCCGCGACTGGTCCTCGAGCAGCACCTACGACCTCACCGACCCGGCCATCGCGGGCCGCGTCCCCTTCGGCGTCATCGACCACGTCGCGCATGCCCGCTGCGGGGAGTCCGAGGGGTGGGGTCTGTTCGAGCACGCGAGTCTCGGTCGACACGATCCGACCGGCTTCGCCGACTGGGGGTCCTTGGCGCCGTAGGGCTTTCGGGCGGGCGCGTCCGCGCGGGCAGGTCTGCGCGGACACGTGCCGCCTATCGAACTCGGCAAACCTTCCGATCGACTCGCGTTATGCCGAAGGCGATTCGGCGACGAGCGCGGCAGCAATCACGATTCCATCGACCATCCGCTTGGGGATGACAAGCGGCCCACCGGCGGCGAGCAGCGCGGCAGCCTCCGCGACACTTGTCGTTCCGAGCGCGTCACCGGTGCGGGCCGACGGATTGGGAACATCAACCTGGGCAAGTTCGGCCGCCGCATAAGCACGGACCACAGCACCCAACCGGCTCGCGACACCGAGCAGGCCACGCTCCCCAGCGCGCCGGTCGATGGTCGCGAGACAGGCAATGGGCTTGTCACCCAATACTTCTCGCAGCGCAGCCAGCAGGCGTTCGCTCGATGTCCCCGGCCGAAACCCGATCCCGACGGCCAACTCACGTGATCGCGCTGGTCTATTGGGCGATGCGACCACGATCGGCGATACGTCGGGTCGCACCTCAGGGGTGTCGGACGGCGGCACGGGTTTGGGCGTAGTGGGCGGCTGCGGCGACGAAACGGCTTGTGGCTTGGGGGTTTCCGGCGGGGTGGGTGTGTAGGTAGGAGGCGTGTACGCGATGGATGAGGGCGCCCTCGCGGATGCGGGCACCTGCGGTGTGCCAGCCCCACGCGGGGGTGTCGGCGCCGGAGGCCACCAGTCGGGTGCGGTGGAATTCGTGGCCGCGTACACGCTCACCCGCTCGCCACAGTGCGGAATCGGTGAGCGCCACGGCATCTCGGTAGCCCAGGGTAAGGCGGGGGCCGAATTCCGCCGTTGCATCGACCACACCCGCCATCGGGTGACCGTCGAGCGAACGGGTCAGATACAGCAGCCCAGCGCATTCGGCATGCACCGGAAGCCCGGCCCGCGCCCCCGCACCCACCTGCGCCAACAGCCGGGTATTCGCTGCCAATTCCGCCGCATGCTCCTCCGGAAACCCACCTGGCAGCACCAATCCCGCTGTACCGGTAGGAAGTTCATCGCGCATCGGATCAAAAACCACAACGCGAGCCCCCGCCGCCACCAACAACTCCCGATGCTCGGCATACCCAAACGTAAACGCAGGCCCACCAGCCATCGCAATCACCGGCCCAACCCCCAAAGCCCCACCGCCGCCCCCCGCCGCAATCGCACCGCTTACCGCAATCCCACGACTTGCGCCCACCACAGTCACGTCGTCCACGCCCCCGGCAACACCTGGGCCACCAGCAGCTCCCCTAGCCTCGGCAGCGTTCGCGACTTCCACACCTACGGAGGCTCCCGCGGCGTCCGTGAGTCCCACACCTCCGGTGCCTCGCGCAGCTCCCACTGCCTCGGCAGCTCTGGTACGCCCCGATCCGGCCGCAATCCCATCGTGCGGACCAGCGGTCACGTGCTGCGCGTCCGCTTCCGGACGCGCTGCGCTCCGCCCGGCGAGCGCATCTCGTTCGGACAGCGACTCGGCGGCGGCGTGGATTGCGGTGGCTGGATCCCATGCGGGGCCGGTGACGGCTGTGTGGGCCAGGCGGGCTATGGCGAGGAGATCTACGTGGGTGGCGACGAGATCTGTCATTGCTTCGACAGCGGCGGTTGCGGCGGGCCCGTGTTCTACGGCGGGGATGAGGCCCAGGTGGCGGGACGGGACCTCGAGTTCGGTCATGCGGGGCAGGGAGCCGAGGACGGGGAGGCCTACTCGGTCGCAGGCGGCGCGCAGGACCTCCTCGTGGCGTTCGCTGCCGACGCGATTCAGGATGACGCCGCCCAAACGGATTCCGGAGTCGAAGGTGGCGAAGCCGTGCAGTAGGGCGGCGAGGCTCTGGCTGTGGCCGCGGGCATCGACGACCAATATCACCGGGGCGCCGAGCAATCCGGCAACCTGGGCGGTGGAGCCCTCGGCGATCGGTGCGGCCTGGTTCTCGTCGATGCGCCCGTCGAACAGTCCCATCACACCTTCGACCACCGCCAGATCACAGCCATTCGCACCATGGCGATAAAGCGGCACAACACGTTCCGCGCCGACCAACACCGGATCGAGATTGCGCCCCGGCCGCCCCGCCGCCAACCCGTGATAGCCCGGATCGATGTAATCCGGCCCCACCTTGAACGGCGCCACCCGATGCCCCGCCCTCCGCAGCGCCCCGATCAACCCCGTAGCCACCGTCGTCTTCCCACTCCCCGAAGCCGGAGCCGCAATAACCACCGCCGGAACTCGCCTCACAACCCCGACCCCCCATCCCCCAACCCGCTGGTCAATTGATCACCATGCACTGATGCAGGCAAACGTCGAGTACCGGCCTGCACCAGCGCATTCTCGCGGGGGATTACCATTCGATGCCTCGTTGGCCTTTGCGGCCTGCGTCCATGGGGTGCTTGATTTTGGTCATTTCGGTGACCAGGTCGGCGACGTCGAGTAAGGGTGGGGGGGCGTCGCGGCCGGTGATGACTACGTGTTGGGTGCCTGGCCGGGTTCGTAGGGTGTCGACTACCTCGTTGAGGTCGATCCAGCCCCATTTGAGGGGGTAGGTGAATTCGTCGAGGACGTAGAAGCGGTGCTGTTCAGCTTGTAATCTGCGGGCGATTTCGCGCCAGCCTGCTCGGGCCGCGGCGGCGTGGTCTTCATCGGTGCCCTGCTTGCGGGTCCAGGACCAGCCTTCGCCCATCTTGTGCCATTCGACCGGGGCGCCGGTGCCGGTCTCCTCGTGTAAGCGGCCGAGGGTACGGAATGCGGCCTCCTCGCCGACCTTCCACTTGGCGCTCTTGACGAACTGGAATACCGCGATATCGAAGCCCTGATTCCACGCCCGCAATGCCATCCCGAAGGCGGCCGTCGACTTCCCCTTACCCGGCCCGGTATGCACCGCGAGCACCGGCTGATTGCGCCGCTGCCGCGTGGTCAGCCCGTCATCCGGAACCGTCTCCGGCACACCCTTAGGCATCGAAACTCCTTGGAAATCCATTGATCAGAGCGCCCGCGCGAGTCGCGGCCCTATCGTTGACCGCCCTCGAGTCGCGTCGGCACCCGGACGACCCGATCCGACGCGAACGACAACCGCCACCGAATCGCCCGTCAGCTCGCCGAGCGAGAGATATCGGGGCCGCACGCCGTAGGCCGAGTCGGCGGCCAGCCTGTGGCACCGCGATCATGCGGCTCGGGTCGCGCTGACACCCGGACGACCGGATCCGGCACGGACTACATCCGCGACCGAATCGCCTGTCAGTTCGGCGAGTTGGAGGTATCCGGCGCGGAGGTTGCGGGCCAGGTCGGCGGCGAGGCCGAGGCGGATCATGCCGCGTTCGCAGTCGACGACGATCGAGGTGATCGACTCGTTGGCAAGCAGATTCGCGGCGGCACGGGCGCGGAGCACCGGGTCGGTGCCGCCGGTGGCGCGGCCGTCGGTGAGCAGCACCAGCATCGGGCGGCGGCGGGGATCGCGGACGCGCTCGCGGTGTACTACTTCGCGCGCCTTCAAAAGTCCTGCGGCGAGGGGGGTTTTGCCGCCGGTGCGCATGTCGGACAGGCGGCGCACGGCGATATCCACCGAGGACGTCGGCGGCAGGACCAGTTCGGCTTCCTGACCGCGCACGGTGATCACCGCTACCTTGTCGCGGCGCTGATACGCATCGCGCAGCAAGGCGACCACGGCGCCGGTGACCGCCGAAAGTCGGTCCCTGGCCGCCATGGATCCGGAGGCGTCGACCACGAAGACCACCAGATTGCCTTCGCGCCCTTCGCGATACGCGCCGCGTAGATCATCGGCGGCCAACTTCAACGGCCCATCGGCGCGACCACGGGAGCGCTGGTGCGCCGCCGCGGCGAAGACGGTGCCGAGCAGATGTAGGCCAGCGGAGGTGTCGGTGCTGGAGCGAACGGTGCGGCCCTGTCTGGTCTGTGCGCGCGAACGGCGACCCGCCGCGCCCTCACCGACGCCGGGCACCTCCCAACGTGGCGGTGTCACAATGGATGTCGTGGGTGCGCCGGTGCGCCCCCCGCGCGCGGACGGCGATTGCCCGCCACCGGGCCCACCGCTCGGCGAATCCGGACCATCGTCATCGGGACCGCCCTCGGGGCCGGCACCATCCGGGCCACCGTTGCGTTCCGTATCGTCCCGATGATCACTCAGACCGGTGTCATCGGCATCGCTCGGGCGGCCGTTGGATGCCACATCGTCCCGATGGTCACTCAGGCCGGCATCGCTCCGGCTGCCAGGGCCGCCTTCTGATGCCGCATCATTCGGATGGCTGTCTGCACCATCGTCCACCGAACTCGACCGCTCCAATTCATCACGCCCACTGGACTTTTCGGCTCGCGCGGCCTCTTCCCCCGCCTCGCGCATCGCCTCGTCCAGCTGCTCTTCGCTGATCCCCGGCTCATCGAACGGATCCCGGCGACGCCGATGCGGCAGTGCCAGCTCAGCGGCGACGCGCACATCCTCCTCGGCCACCGCATCCGCCCCACGCCAAGCCGCATGCGCGGTAGCGGTTCTGGCCACCACCAGATCTGCCCGCATCCCATCGACATCGAAAGACGCGCACAGCGCGGCAATCCGCCGCAGCTCGACATTGTCGAGCGCGACAGCGGCGACCCGATCGCGGGCCGTGAGAATCCGCTCGGCCACTTCCCGATCGGCGGTGGCATAGCGCCCGGCGAATCCGGCCGGGTCCGCCTCGTAGTCGAGGCGACGGCGCACCACCGCCATGCGGACGTCCACATTCCGCGAGGCCGCGACATCGACGGTGAGCCCGAACCGGTCCAGCAGCTGCGGCCGCAGCTCCCCCTCCTCCGGATTCATGGTGCCGACCAACACGAATCGGGCGGGATGCGAATGCGAGACCCCATCGCGCTCGACGTGCACCCGCCCCATCGCCGCAGCATCGAGCAGGACGTCGACCAGGTGGTCGTGCAGCAGATTCACCTCGTCGACGTAGAGCACGCCGTGATGTGCGGCCGCCAAAAGCCCGGGCCGGAACGCCTGCTCACCATCGCGCAGCACCCGCTCCAGATCCAATGAGCCGACGACCCGATCCTCGGTGGCGCCCACGGGCAGTTCGACCAGCCGAGCGGGCCGCGCACCGGTCTCATCGACAACGGGCGGCAGCAACTGCGCGAGTGCCCGCACCACAGTCGATTTCGCGGTCCCCTTCTCCCCGCGCACCAGCACGCCCCCGATCCCGGGATGCACCGCGCACAGGATCAGCGCCAGCTGCAACCGTTCCTGCCCGACCACCGCCGAGAAAGGGAAGCCCGCATCACCGTCCGCGTCCGGACGCGAACCGGTCAGCGAAGAGGCATGCGGCGCGGTTTCCATATGGGACAGGGACACGCCCCAACTGTATTCGCGCCGGAACCACCACCCAGCAGCACCCTCCACCGGCCCGAACCGTACTGCCGCACCGCGCGCATCCGGCCCACCATCGATCGGACCCTTGCGGCGAGACCGCATACGGCGTTTCCACCTCAATGCCCCGGCGATGGCCTCACACGGTCACACCGTGTGCGAAGTAGCAACTCGAACACACGACCGGTCGAGCATGTGCACATGCGCCCGGTCGAACACGCACCGCCCGCACCAAAGCGCCACACTCGACAAGCCAACGGCCCCACCTCGGAGCCGCCTCCACATCCCCCCGGCGACCACTCAAAGGTCCCGCCTACGCGCGCTCCCCCCGGCGACCACCGCACAGGCCCGCTTCCACACATCACCGCCGCTCGAACTCTCAGCGACCAACCTCGCACACCCGCCTTCACGCACTCCCCAGCGACCACCACACAAGCCCACCTCTACACGCTCCCCGGCGACCACCGCACAAGCCCGCGTAAGCACGCTCCCAGCGATCAACCTCGCAAGCCTGCCTTCACAGGCTCCCTTCGACCACCACAACCGTCCGCCTGCACACGCGCCACCGCCGCTCGAACTCTCAGCGACCAACCTCGCGCGCCCGCCTTCACGCGCTCCTCGGCGACCACCGCACAGGCCCGCGTAAGCACGCTCCCCCAGCGATCAATTTCGCAAGCCTGGCATCCGCGGGGTTCCCCCCACGACCACCGCACAGGCCCGCATCGCGCGCTCCCAGGCCAACTGCGAGCCTGCCTCCACACTCCTAGCGACCAGCTGACATGCCCGCGTCTCTGTACTCCCCAGCGACCAATTCACGAGCCCACCAGGCGCTCCAGCGACCACCTCACGAGCCCCGCCTCCCCAGCGACCAGCTCACAAGCCCGCCACGCGCTCCCCAGCGACCCATCACACGCCCGCGTCTCCCCCGCTCCCCCAGCGACCACCTCGCACAAGCTGACACCATTGCGCGAGGCGCCCACGATCTACACGACAGCCAGCGTTCAGCCCTTGCGCATGGGCAGGTGCATAATGCCGTCTTCCTCGAACTCCTCGCCGTCGGGCTTGAACCCGAACTTGGCGTACATGTCGACGAGGTACGTCTGCGCACTCAGCCGCACCGTCGCCGACCCCGCCTCGGCGAGTGCGGCCTGCACCAGCCGGGTGGTGTATCCATGCCCGCGCGCCGGAACCGAGGTGCACACCCGCCCGATGCGGAATGATTTCACGCCGTTCTCGTGCTCCTCGAGCAAGCGGAGCGTCGAAATGATTTCACCCTCGTCATCGAGCCAGAAATGGCGTGTCTCCGGCAGCAGGTCGAGACCGTCCAGCTCCGGATACGCGCATTTCTGTTCGACGACAAAGACTTCGACGCGAAGCTTCAACAGCTGGTACAGGGTGGCGGTGTCGAGATCGAGCGCCCAGGACCGTTTGAGTGCAACCGTTGACATCATCGCGTCTTGCTATCACAACTAGGCGATCGGCGCGACCCCTACCGCTTGGGCGTGTTGGCCGACACGCCGTTCAGGTTCAGGGTTTTGGTCGACCAATCCCAGACTTCCTGGAACAGCGCCTGGTTCTCCGAGAGCTTCACGCCCAGCGAGGGCACCATTTCCTTCAGCTTGGGCGTCCAGTCGGCGTACTCACGCGGGAAGCACCGCTGCAGCACGTCGATCATGGCGCTCACACAGGTCGACGCGCCGGGAGACGCGCCGAGCAGACCCGCGATGGTGCCGTCTTCGGCGGCGATAACCGCGGTACCGAACTCGAGCACACCGCCCGCACCCTTGCGCCGGATCACCTGTACGCGCTGTCCCGCGGTGATCAGCTCCCAGTCGTGTCCGTCCGCGCGCGGCATGAACTCCGTCAGGGTGGCCACCTTGCCCGCCTCGGACTTGAGCAGCTCGCTGACCAGGTATTTGGTCAAGCCGAGCTCGGTGACGCCGACGCCGAGCAGCGAGAAGATATTGTTCGGCTTGACCGACTTGAACAGGTCGGTGTTCTTACCGTCCTTGAGGAACTTCGGCGTCCACCCGGCGTACGGACCGAACAGCAGTCCCGGCTTGCCCTTGATGATGCGAGTGTCCAAGTGCGGCACCGACATCGGCGGCGCGCCGACCGCGGCCTTGCCGTAGACCTTGGCCTCGTGCTCGGCGATCAGCTCCGGGTTGGTGCAGCGGATGAACTGGCCGCTGATCGGGAAGCCACCAAAACCCTTGGCCTCCTTGATACCCGACTTCTGCAGCAGCGGCAGCGCACCGCCACCGGCGCCGACGAAGACGAATTTGCTGATGAGCGTGCGGGTTCGGCGGGTACGCAGGTTGCGCACCGTGACCAGCCAGGAGCCGTCGGCCTGCTTGCTGAGGTCGCGAACCTCATGACCAAAGGCCAGATCGACCCCGGTGCGGCCGAGGTAGGCCAGCAGTTCGCTGGTGAGCGAACCGAAGTCGATATCGGTGCCCTCGTTGGTCCAGTTGAGCGCGATCGGATCGGAGAAGTCACGGCCCTTGGCCATCAGCGGTAGCCGCTTCGCGAATTCGTCCGGGCTGTCGATGTACTCCATGGTGGCGAACAGCGGGTGCCGCGACAGCGCCTCGTAGCGCTTGCGCAGGTAGTCCACATTGTCCGCGCCGTGCACGAAGCTGACGTGCGGGATCGGGTTGATGAACGCGCCGGGATCGCCGAGGACGCCGTTCTCCACGCCGTAGGACCAGAACTGGCGCGAAACCTGGAAGCGCTCGTTGATGTCGATGGCCTTGCTGATATCGACCGAGCCGTCCGCATTCTGCGGGCTGTAGTTGAGTTCACATAGTGCGGAGTGTCCCGTGCCCGCGTTGTTCCACGGATCGCTGCTCTCGGCGGCGGCGGCGTCGAGCCGCTCGAACAGGGAGATCGACCATTCCGGCTGCAACTGCCGAAGCAGTGCGCCGAGGGTGGCACTCATGATCCCGGCACCGATGAGTACTACATCGGTCTTTTCAGTCATGGCAGCGTTCGGCACGGGTAGATCGACTTCCTTGTCCTTCTGCGCACACCCACCCCCACGGTGGGCCTGCTGGGCACGGGCGCTATGTGGTTGTTCGCGAGTCCTGCGTGACTCGGCGGATGTAGGTTACCCGCCGTTCACCTACGCCCAATTGTGCACCTCAGCTGTTCGAAGACCGGCAACGAACTTGCCGAATGTGACATAGATTCCTTCCCGGGTTCGATCTTCGATCCGGCGCAGACGTCGCCTAGATTGGTCCTTGTGACGAACGAAGCCTCGCTCAGCGTGTCCGATATCACGGCTCCGGCCGCCGAGCGGTGGAAGCCGGATGTCCTCGGTGCAGGCTATGAGCAGCGAACCTTGCCCCTCGGTCCGGACCCCGACGGTGAAGGCGAGGCCGTGGCGACCCTGGTGCGGTACACCCCCGATACCGCTGCCGCCGCCACCGAACCCGCGGTGCTGTACCTGCACGGGTTCACCGACTACTTCTTCCAGCAGCACCTCGCCGAACACTTCGCCGAGCGTGGACATCGCTTCTACGCGCTCGATCTGCGCAAGTGCGGTCGCTCGCTGCGCGATGGCCAGACGCCGCACTACGTGACCGATCTGGCGCTCTACGACGCCGAACTGAACGAATCGCTGCGGATCGTCCAGGAAGAGGTGGGCGAGCACGTGCTGGTGGTCGCGCATTCGACCGGCGGACTGGTTGCCTCGCTCTGGCTGGATCGGCTCAACAAGGCAAGGGGCACCGCCGGGTCGGGCATCGTCGGCCTGGTCCTCAACAGCCCCTGGTTCGACCTGCAGGGCCCGTCGTACTACCGGACCATCGGCACCCCGGTGATCAAGGCGCTCGGCCGGTTCCGCTCGATGGTCGAGCTACCCGGCGGCAAGATCAGCTCCTATGGCGACAGCCTGCACCGCAGTGTCGCGGGCGAATGGGATTACAACCTGGATTGGAAGCCCTTGGCAGGGTTCCCGGTCCGACTCGGCTGGCTGCGCGCCATCCGCAATGGGCATGCCGAGCTGCAGGCGGGTCTGTCGGTCGGCGTGCCCGCCTTGATTCTGCGTTCGCGCATCACGAAATTCGCGCGCCAGTACGGTCCGGCCGTCGACGTGGCGGATGCGGTGCTCGACGTCAGGCAGATTCAACGTTGGTCGGGCTGCCTCGGTGATCGGACCAATATCGTCCCCATCGACGGCGCGCGCCACGATGTGTTCCTGTCCTCGGCCGAACCGCTGGCCAAGGCCTTCGCCGAACTCGACAGCTGGCTGGACTGGTTGGCGGTCTTCCGCAAGAAGACCGCCGATTCACCAGAGGCTGGTGCGTAGCACGATCTCGGTGGCCAATTCGTGGTCGGCCTCGGTCGCCACATTGTCGACGTCGATCTCCACGACCCGGAATTCGCCGTAGACGTAGCGACCGGAGGAGTCCGCGACCGAGCGGGCCAGATTCTTGGTGACCAGCACCGTGGCGGCCACCTCCACCGGCCGACAGTTCGGGTCCACCACCGTGCCGTCGGCGGCGGGTACCGCGGGATGGCCGCGATCGGCCACCACGAGGCTGATGAACCGGCCGAAACCACCCGCGCACACCTGCCAGGCCAGCGTCGCGCCCGCACCCCGTCCGGCGACGTTCACCCACGGGACGCCCAGCTCGTCGAGGATGGCGTGCACGCCCGCCGGATCCAGGTCCGCCACCGATTCCACCGCGATCGTGCGCAGGTCCGAGGTGTGCAAACGCGCACATACCTGGTCGTAGACGTCGACCGCATCACCGGCGTCGGGCAACAGCAGCACGCTGTGCCGAGACTCCGGGCCGTCGACCCGCACGGTCCATGCCCGGTCACCGACCGTGATCCGCCGAGATTTCATGCCGGAGTACGGTACACGCCTCAATTGAACGGAACCGCGTGTCACCTACCCCGCGCGTTCGGGACATAAACATTCCAGCGGTTTCACACGGGTGCGAAATCGCACGATCACAGCGGTGTGCTGGCAATTCCCAGACCCGAGACGATGGTGGGCAGCTCGGCCGGTGCACCGTCGGTGAGCAGGCGCTCGATATCGGCGATATCGAGATGATCTTCGATCAGGTCGGCGAGGAGGTCGAGTTGGGCCGAGCGGATCGCCGCTACCGAAGTGTCGTCGGCGACGATGAAATCGTGACGGCGCGCCTGTGCGGCGACCTCGCGCAGCCAGCCGCGGCGGAACTCATCCGACTCCAGCAGGCCGTGCAGATGCGTGCCCCAGATCGCGCCGCAGGCACTGCCCTCGGGTTCGGACGCGTTCAGCTCCAGCCAGGCCGGATCACCGCTGTGCCCGACCCGACCATGATGGATTTCGTAGCCGTGCACGGGAATTCCGGTTGCGATGCCGCGTCCGGTACTGCGCCGCAGGATCTTCGGATCGGCGAATTCGATCTCGAGATCGAGCAGCCCCAATCCCGCGACCATCCCCGCATCGGATTCGACGCGGTCCACGATGCGAGCGCCGAGCATCTGGTAGCCGCCGCAGATGCCGAGGATCGGCCGCCCCGCGGCGGCCCTGGCGCGCAGTGCGTCGGCGATTCCGGTGCGCCGCAACCATTCCAGATCCGAGACCGTCGCCTTGCTGCCCGGCAGCACCGCCAGATCGGCATCGGCCAGCCGCGACGGGTCGCTGACCCAGCGCACCGCGACACCCGGTTCGCAGGCCAGGGCTTCGATATCGGTGGAGTTGGAAATGCGCGGCAGGCGGATGGCGGCGACGGTGAGCCATTCGGCGCCGAGCGGCGGGCGGGGGCGGCCGACCGGTGCGTCGGCGACGGTGCCGAGCGAATCCTCCGCATCGATCCACAGCTCGTCCGCGTACGGGATGACGCCCAGCGTGGGGCGGCCGGTCAACTCGGTGAGCCGATCGAGTCCGGGGCGCAGCAGTTCGACATCACCGCGGAACTTGTTGATGATGAAGCCGCGGATCAGTTGCTGATCTTCGGGTTCCAGCACGGCCACCGTGCCGAACAGGTGCGCGAGCACGCCGCCGCGGTCGATATCGCCGACCACGAGCACCGGCAGTCGCGCCGCCCGCGCCAGACCCATATTCGCCAGATCGGTGGCGCGCAGATTGATTTCGGCGGGCGAACCGGCACCCTCGCAGATCACCACATCGAATTCGGCCCGCAGCGAATTCAGTTCAGCGGCAACGACTTCGCGCAGATCCTGCCGATGCCGGAAGTAGTCGCGGGCGCCGACGGTACCGATGGCCTTGCCGCGCACCACCAGTTGTGAGCGCCGGTCGCTACCGGGTTTGAGCAGTACCGGATTGAACCGCACGCTCGGCTCCAGCCCGCACGCCGCCGCCTGCAGTGCCTGCGCGCGGCCGATCTCGCCACCGTCGAGCGTGACCACCGAGTTATTGGACATGTTCTGTGCCTTGAACGGCGCGACGCGTACCCCACGCCGGGCCAGCATCCGGCAAAGTCCGGCCACCACAACGCTTTTCCCGGCGTCGGAGGTCGTTCCGGCGACCAGCAGCGCGCCCTTCGGCTCGCCGGTCACAGCAGCTCGGTGAATGTGCTCACCGCATCCCCGTTATGCGCGGCCACACTCGCAGCGGCAAGAGCGGAATTTCGGCACCCGACGCCGTGACGACACAACAGCGCACGCTTCGAACCGCGTGGCCCATCCATCACGGCAAGGTCAGGATTTCGGCGCCCGTCTCCGTCACGACCAGCGTGTGTTCGAATTGCGCGGTCCACTTGCGGTCCTTGGTGACCACGGTCCAGCCGTCGTCCCAGATCTCGTAATCGATACCGCCGAGGTTGATCATCGGCTCGATGGTGAAGGTCATACCGGGCTCGATGACCGATTCCACGGCGGGCTGGTCGTAGTGCAGGATGACCAGGCCGCTGTGGAAGGTGGGGCCGACGCCGTGGCCGGTGAAATCGCGCACCACGCCGTAGCCGAATCGGTTGGCGTAGGACTCGATCACCCGCCCGATCACGTTGAGCGCACGGCCGGGCCGAACCGCCTTGATGGCACGCATGGTCGCCTCGTGCGTGCGCTCGACCAGCAGCCGCACCTCTTCGTCGACATCACCGGCCAGGAAGGTCTTATTGGTGTCGCCGTGTACGCCATCGATATAGGCGGTGACATCGATATTGACGATGTCACCGTCCTGGATCACCGTCGAGTCCGGAATGCCGTGGCAGATCACCTCGTTCAGCGAGGTGCAGCACGACTTCGGAAAACCCTTGTACCCCAATGTCGATGGGTACGCGCCGTGATCGCACATGTACTCGTGCGCGATCCGGTCCAGCTCATCGGTGGTGACGCCGGGCGCCACCGCCCGGCCCGCCTCCTCGAGCGCCTGCGCCGCGATCTTGCCCGCGAGCCGCATCTTTTCGATGGTCTCGGCGGTCTGTACCCAGGGCTCGTGGCCCTCGTTCACGGTCTTCTTCCACGCGTACTCCGGGCGCTCGATCGAGCGTGGAACTTCACGAGTGGGTGAAAGCGTGCCGGGAACAAGTGGCTGACGGGTACGCACTGACATGGAACAAGACTATCCGCACCGACCCACCGCGCACCGTCCGTCCCCGCGCCCGACCTGGCCGCGAGCCCATGGCCATCCGATGGAATAGTTTCGGACCACGGTCCGTTTAGGCTAGTGGTTGACACAGAAACTACACAGGAACAGGACTCGAGCTGTGGAACTGGGACTCACGACTTTCGCCGAGCTGTACCCGGTCGGCGACCGACCGGCGCCCACCGCGGCCGAACGGCTGCGCGAGGTGGTGGACGAGGCCGTCGCTACCGAACGCGCCGGACTCGACGTCTATGGCGTCGGCGAACACCACCGCAAGGATTTCGCGGCATCCGCACCCGCGGTCGTGCTCGCGGCGATCGCGGCGCGCACCGAGCGCATTCGGCTGACCAGCGCGGTGAGCGTGCTGAGCTCGGATGATCCGGTACGGATGTACCAGGACTTCGCCACGCTGGACGGCCTCTCGAACGGCCGTGCCGAACTGATGGCCGGGCGTGGTTCGTTCACCGAGAGCTTTCCGCTGTTCGGCTATGACCTGAGCGACTATGACGAGCTCTTCGAGGAGAAGCTGGCATTGCTGCTGCACATTCGCGAGGACGAGCCGGTGACCTGGAACGGCAAGTTCCGCGCTCCCTTGCGCGATGCGGTGATCTATCCGCGCACGGACAGCCGGCCGCTGCCGGTCTGGATCGCGGTGGGCGGCAGCCCGGAATCCGTGGTCCGCGCCGGTTTGCTCGGCCTACCGCTGGCGATCGCGATCATCGGCGGGCAACCCGCGCGCTTCAAGCCGCTGGTCGATCTCTACCACCGCGCCCTCGAGCAGGGCGGGCACGACGAGCAACCGGTGGCGGTGCACGCGCACGGCTATATCGCCGATACCGACGAGCAGGCCGTTGCGGACTTCTATGAGCCGTACGCCGTGGCCATGAGCACCATTGGGCGCGAACGCGGTTGGGGCTCGATGACCGGCCCGCAGTTCGATGCCATGCGCTCGCAAAGCGGTTCACTGTTCGTCGGCACGCCCGACTATGTGGCCGAGAAGATCGCCGATATCCGCGACACCCTGGGGTTGGACCGCTTCATGCTGCACACCAGCGTCGGCACCCTGCCGCACGAGAAGGTGCTGCACAACATCGATCTACTCGGCACCAAAGTCGCTCCGCAGATCGGCTGACGCACCTTCACGAGGTGGTCTACTCGACCAGGACGCCCGCCGCACCGAATTCCTCGCCGGCGACGCACTCCCGCCGACGACCAGCGAGAGCTGACCGGTCCGCTCGGGCAGGTTCGCGCCCTACTTGCTGAGCTGGGCTTCGAAGGCGATGCGGTCGCCGCGGTAGAGGGAGCGGACGCGTTCGACCGGCGCGCCGTGCCGGTCGACGCTGCGCCGATGCAGCAGCAGCAGCGGCAGCGATGTGGTGCATTCGAGTAGGGCGGCCTCGCGGGGTGAGGCCAGCACCGTCTCGATTCGCTCGGTGGCGCTGCCGAGCTCTACACCGGAGGCGCGCACGGCCGCGTACAGCGAGGTGGTCGGGTCGTAGGTGCCGCGCAGGTGGCCGAAACGAGCGAGCGACATGAAGGTGCTCTCCAACCCGATGCGTTCGCCGTCCGCGAGCAGTACCCGCTCCAGGTGCATGACCGGAGTGCCGATGGTGAGCCCGAGGTCGCGGGCGGTATCGGCGTCGGCGGGCACATCGTCCCAGCCGACGAGCAGCCGCCCCGGCACCCGGCCGTAACTGATGGCGCCCTCGGTGTAGGAGCGCAGCTGCAACGGCTGCACCATCTTCGGCCGCGACACCACGGTGCCGCGGCCTTGGCGGCGGATCCGCCCCTCCACCAGCAGATCTCGCAGGGCCTGCCGGACGGTTTCGCGGGCAACCTCGAACCGAACGGCCAGATCCCGCTCCGAGGGGACCGGATCGCCCTCCTCCAGATCGGTCAACAGCTGTTCGAGTTCGGTGCGCACCAGGTAGGACTTCGGCAGCCGCGGCGCCAAATCGATACGCCCACCGCGCATTTCATCGCCATCGGCTCCCGCCGCACCTGATGTCTCCATGCCGACAGCCTACCCGGTATTGGTCTATACCAATTGTTAACCTGGCGTTCGCGCACGAAACACTCCTTGGTCTAGACCATTGCCCACTATGTACCCATGCGATTGGTCATCATCGGCGGCGGCATCCTCGGCACCGCACACGCCATGGCCGCCATCGGCCGTGGTCACGAGGTCGTGCAGCTGGAGCGCGAACCCGAGGCGCGCGGCGCGACGGTGCGCAACTTCGGCCTGGTGTGGGTGTCCGGACGTTCGGCCACCGAACTCGACTTCACCCTGCGCTCCCGGCAGCTCTGGGAGGAGATCGGCGGCAAGGTTCCCGGTGTCGGTTTCCGGCCCATCGGATCGTTGACACTGGTCAAGACGCCGAGCGAACTCGCGATCGCCGAGGCCGCCGCGGCGAGCCCGCATGCCGAGGCGCGCGGCTTCGCACTGCTCGAACCCGAACAGGTGCGCGCGATCAATCCGGCGCTGCGCGGCAAATTCCTGGCCGGACTGCACTGTTGGACCGATGCCGCCGTCGAATCCCGTCAGGCACTGCCCGCGCTGCGCGCCCATATGACGGCATCGGAGCGTTACACCTTCCACGCACGCACCGAGGCTCGCAAGGTTACCGATACCGGTTCCGGCGCAACGGTTCTCGATGATCACGGCCGCACCTTCGAGGCCGATCTGGTGCTGGTCTGCCCCGGTGCCGCCCACACCGGCCTGACCCGCGAACTCGTCGGCACCATCCCGGTCCGCCGGGTCCGGCTGCAGATGATGCAGACCGCACCGCTGGGCGAACCGCTCACCACCGCCATCGCCGACGGCGACAGCTTCCGCTACTACCCGGGTTTCGCGGGGCCGGAGTTGGACGTGCTGAACGCCGAACAGTCGCAGACCGCCATCGCCGCCGAGCACAAGATGCAACTGCTGTGCGTGCAGCGGCTACACGGTGGCCTGACCGTCGGCGACACCCACGAATACGAGGAGCCGTTCGCCTTCGACGTGGACGAGGCCCCATTCGAACACCTCACCGCCGTCACCGAGGAACTGCTCGGACGCAGACTGCCGCAGGTGGTTCGGCGCTGGGCGGGCGTCTACAGCCAGAGCATCGATCCGGCCACCATCGTGACCCGCGCCAAGGCCGATGCGCACATCTGGGTCGTCACCGGGCCGGGTGGCCGCGGTATGACCCTCGGCCCCGCGATCGGCGCGGAAACCGCCGATCTGCTCAACCTCTGAGGAGCGCTGTGTCGGATAAGAACATTGCCCTCGCCGTCCTCGATATGGCGGGCACCACGGTCGCCGACGGCGGACTGGTCCTTCGCGCCTTCGATATCGCCGCCACCAGCGCCGGTATCGAAACCGAAGGGCCGCAACGCGATAGCGCCCACCGGTACGTGCTCGACACCATGGGCCAGTCGAAGATCGCGGTCTTCCGCGCCCTACTCGGCGACGACGACCGCGCGCAGGCCGCCAACCTGGCCTTCGAGGCCGCCTATGACGCATTGATCGACGAGGTCGAGATCAGTCCGATTCCCGGTGCGGCCGATGCCATTACCGCGCTGCGGGCCGCGGGCGTCAAGGTCGCGCTCACCACCGGCTTCAGCCGCACCACCCAGGATCGACTGCTGAATGCGCTGGGCTGGCACGAGATCGCCGATCTGACGCTTGCGCCATCGGATGCCGGACGCGGCCGCCCCTATCCGGACATGGTCCTGACCGCGCTGCTGCGCCTCGACGTCGATGCCGTGGATCAGATCGCGGTACTCGGCGATACCACCAGCGATATCGCCAGCGGTCTGGCCGCCGGTGCCCGCATCGTCGCTGGCACGCTGACCGGCGCGCACAACGCGGCACAGTTGCGTGCCGCCGGAGCCACCCATGTGCTGGCCTCGGTCACCGAATTCGCGGAGCTGATCCTCGCCAGCCGAACCTGACAGCCTCCCGGCGAAAGCCGGGCCCAGAACCGGGATCCCGGCGTCGGCCGAGATGACGGAAACCCCCGCCCCTTCGATTCCACACCCACACGAACCGAAAGTTGCAGTCATCGTGCGTACTTCGAACACGCAGGGCCGTCTGGCACGCACCATCTCCCGAACCGCGCTGGCCGTCGCCGCCGTCACCACCGTCGCGCTCACCGCGGCCTGCGGCGGCACGGGCACCGACAGCGGCGACGGCAAGACCATTACCGTCTACTCCGCCGACGGCGTCGGCAGCTGGTACACCACCCAATTCGCCGAATTCAAGAAGAAGACCGGGATTTCGGTCAACCTGGTCGAGGCCGGTTCGGGTGAGGTCGTCAACCGGGTGGACAAGGAGCAGTCCAACCCGCAGGCCGATGTGCTCGTCACGCTGCCGCCGTTCATCCAGAAGGCGAAGAGTTCGGGGCTGTTGCAGGACAGCGGAATCGACACCAGCTTCGTCGCGGCGACCGATAAGGATGCCGACGGCAGGTACGTCACGCTGGCGGGCAACTACCTGTCCTTCATCGCCAATCCTTCGGTCGACACCACCAAGCTCACCTGGGACGACCTGCTGAAGCCGGAATTCAAGGGCAAACTGCAGTACTCCACGCCGGGCCAGGCCGGTGACGGCACCGCGGTGCTGATCCTGCTGCAGAACCTGCTGGGCAAGCAGGGCGCACTGGACTACCTCGCCAAACTGCAGGCCAATAATGTCGGTCCGTCCTCGTCCACCGGCAAGTTGCAGGCCAAGGTCGACAAGGGTGAGCTGGTGGTCGCCAATGGCGATGTCCAGATGAATCTGACCACGGTCAAGGACAAGGGTTCGAAGTTCACCGTCTTCTTCCCCGCCGCCGCCGACGGCAAGCGCTCCACCGTGGCCGTGCCCTATGTGATGGGACTGGCCAAGGGCGCACCGCATCAGGGCGAGGCGAAGCAGCTCATGGAGTTCCTGCTGTCGGCCGATGCACAGAAGTCGCTGCCCGACACCTTCGCGGTGCCAGCGCGCAAGGAGCTGCGTGATGTCCCAGCGACCGGTGCCGGTCCTTCGGCGAGCACGGTGCTCGAGGGCGTGGAAATCGTGAATGTCGACTGGACCAAGGTGCTTTCCGAGCTGGACGCCGATGTGTCCGCCTATCAGAAGGCGACCGGTCAGTAGCCGAATCCGCGAAAACTCAGGAGCCGCAATCATGTTCGACGGTGACGCGCATCCGACATCGGCCATCGCGACGGCCGTGGCCGGAAAAGTCACGGCCGCAACGGAACCCGCGATCGTCTTCGATCGGGTCGGAGTCCGCTACGGCCGCGGCCGCAAGACCACGGTCGCTCTGCGCGATTTCGATCTGCGCGTCACCGCCGGTGAAACGGTGGCGCTCCTCGGACCGAGCGGCTCGGGCAAGTCGACGGCACTCAAGGCGCTGGCGGGCTTTGTCCGTCCCACCTCGGGTGCAGTCCGGCTGGCCGGGCGCGATGTCACCGATCTGTCCCCCGCCAAGCGCGGTATCGGCGTTGTCGTGCAGTCATACGCCCTGTTCCCGCATATGCGGGCGTACGACAATGTGGCCTTCGGGCTGAAGGCACATCGGGTGCCGCGCAAGGAGATCGACGCACGCGTGGCCGAGGCGCTGGCGATGGTCGGCATGGCGGCCTATGCCGAGCGGCTGCCGCGCGAACTGTCCGGTGGTCAACAGCAGCGGGTGGCGATCGCCCGTGCGCTGGCGATCCGACCAAAGGTGCTGCTGCTCGACGAACCGCTGGCCGCGCTCGACGCACAGTTGCGGCAGTCGATGCTCGGTGAGCTGCAGGAGTTGCGAAAGGCATTGCCGGATACGGCGATGCTGTATGTCACCCACGATCAGGCCGAGGCGTTGGCCTTGGCGGATCGGATCGCGGTGATGCGCGATGCCCGTCTGGTCGATATCGATACCGCCGAGAATCTGTGGCGTCGCCCGCCGAGCGATTTCACGGCAGCGTTCCTCGGTGGCGCGAACCTGTTGTCCTGCACCGTGAATCGCGTATCGGGCAGCTCGGCGCTGGTCACCGCCGGCACCTTTACGCTGCGGGCCGAGGCACCGGATGTCGGGCCGGGTGGTTGGGATGTGAACGCACCCGGATTGCTGTGTGTGCGTACGCATACGGTGCAGATCGATGCCACCTCGGAGCGCAATGCGGTGCGCGGCACCGTCGTATCCAGTGTGTGGCGCGGGGCTTCGACGCGGTTGCGGCTAGCGGTCGACGGATTGACCGACGAGATCACCGCCGATGTGCCGGGGCATCTCGATACCGAGGTGGACGCGGTCGTCGGAGTACGGTTCCCGGACCCTGCGGGTGTGTTGATTCCGCCGCCGATCGGTACCGAAAGCGTCAGTGCGGCAAGGACATCGGCCACATCCGAGCCGGGCGCGCCGGAATGAGGGGCGGCGCGAATCCTGCTCGGTGTGCCGGCACCGTGTTCCCGGTTGCCAGGGGCGGTCTCCGTTGTCCCGGCGGCGACCGCAGCCCGACCGCCGGGACCGCGCTGATCTCCGTCGGGACAGACGGACTCATGACAACCGGCACGGGGGTCCGACGATGAGCACTTCCGCACTGCTCGAACCGCCGATCCACGATGCAGCTCCGACCGCGGACACCGCGCTGCGGCGGAATTGGCGGCCGGTGCTGTGGACACTGCCGCCGCTGCTGGTGGTCCTATTCATCGCGGTGTACCCGATCGTGCGGGTGCTCGCCGAATCAACCGAGACCGAGGACGGCCGAAGTACTGCGGTCTGGTCGCAGATGCTCGGCTCCGAATCGTTCCGCAATGCGTTGTGGCGCACCATTTCCATTGCGGTCTGCGCCACCGCGGGGTGTCTCGTGCTCGGCGCCTTCCTCGCGATCGTGCTGGCGTTCGTGCCCTTCCCCGGTTCGTCGCTGGTCGGCCGATTGATCGATACGGTGCTCACGCTGCCGTCGTTCTTGATCACACTCGCCTTCACCTTCCTCTACGGCACCGCGGGTGCGGTGAACGCCCTGATCGCCCGGATCACCGGAGATCGAACGCCGGTGCTCGACTTCCTGAGCACCCCGCTCGGGGTGATCCTCGCCGAGATCACCTTCTTCACCCCGTTCGTGGTGCGCCCGCTGCTGGCCGGATTCGCCCAACTGCCGCGCGAACAATTGGATGTGGCCGCCAGCCTCGGCGCCTCGCCCTGGCGGGTGCTGCGTCAGGTGGTCATGCCGGAGGCGTGGCCCGCGCTGGCCGCGGGCGGCAGTCTCGTCCTGCTATTGACGCTCAACGAATTCGGCATCGTGCTGTTCACCGGCGCGAAGGGCGTGACAACCCTGCCCGCGCTGATCTACACCCGCGGCATCGTCACCTTCGACCTGCCCGGTGCGGCGGTCCTCGCCACGGTGCAGGTGCTGCTGTCGCTGAGCCTGTACGTCGGCTACCGACTGATCTTCGCCCACTTCGGGCGGCCCGGAAAGGAGAGCTGAGCATGCTGGTCTGGACCCGTCGTGGCCGTGCGGTGGTGCTCGCGGTCTTCGCGGTGGTCGTGGTCGTGGTGTTCCTCGCCCCGATCGCGACCGTGATCGCGGCCGCGCTGGCGGGCAGCTGGACCGGTCCTCTGCCCTCGAATCTCGGCCTCGCCAACTTCCGAGCGGCGCTGTCCGGTCAAGATGCCGCGAGTCTGTCGGTCAGCCTGCAGACCGCACTGCTGTCCGGCGGCATCGCCCTGATCCTGGGCACCTGGGGCGGACTCGCCGCCCGCGAGGCGCCCGGCTGGTGGCGCAAGATCACCGACGCGGTCTTCCACCTGCCGGTGGCGGTGCCATCGGTGGCCATCGGCCTCGGCGTGCTGATCGCCTTCAACGAACGACTGCTGCTGCTCGGCGGCACCAAATGGATTGTCATCGTGGCACATTCGGTGCTGGTACTGGCCTATGCCTTCAGCGCCGTCTCGGCCGCACTGGATCGACTCGATCCCGCCTATCGCCAGGCCGCGGAATCCCTTGGGGCAGGGCCGGTTCGGGTGCTGTTGCGAGTGACGCTGCCACTGCTGCTGCCCGCCCTCGGCGCCGCCGCCGGGTTGGCCCTCGCGCTGTCCATGGGTGAACTCGGTGCGACCATCATGGTGTATCCGGCCACCTGGAAGACATTGCCGGTCACCATATTCGGTCTCACCGACCGCGGTGAAGTCTTCAATGCGGCCGCGAGTACCTGTCTGCTGCTCATGGTGACGCTGGTCGCCTTGGTCGTGCTGGGTCGGCTGCGCGGTCGCGCCGCGCTGCGCTGATCCCGAGGCGAACACCATACGATGACGCAATGTCAGCACTGCCCTTGATCTTCACCGCCGGCTGGGCGAGCGGGGTCAACGCCTATGCGGTGGTCCTGCTGCTCGGCATCTTCGGCGCGACCGGCCTATCCGACGATGTGCCGGAGGCACTGCAACGCACCGATGTGCTGATCGCTGCCGCGGTGCTGTTCCTCATCGAGGCCGTCGCCGACAAGATCCCCTACCTGGACACCTTTTGGGATGCCGTGCACACCATCGTGCGTCCCGCATCCGGCGCCGTTGTCGCCGCACTGCTCGCCGGGCAGGACGGATCGCTGCCCCAACTCGCGGCCGGTGCCCTCGGCGGCACCACCGCCCTGGCCAGCCATCTCATCAAGGCCGGTACGCGCATGGCGATCAACACCTCACCGGAGCCGGCCAGCAATATCATCATGAGCCTCGTCGAGGATCTGGCCGTCGGCGGCATTGTCACCATCGCGATCTTCCATCCGATCGTCGCGGCCTGCTGTGCTGGCACGCTGCTGGTGATCGGCGTGATCCTGGTGTATCTGTTGGCGAGCCGGATCCGCCGCTATCTGATCCGGCGCCGACAACGCCGTGCGGCCAAACGCGCAGCCGCCGTCTGACCACGCAGCGT
Source organism: Nocardia sp. CA-119907 (assembly GCF_050955995.1). Lineage (NCBI taxonomy): Bacteria > Bacillati > Actinomycetota > Actinomycetes > Mycobacteriales > Nocardiaceae > Nocardia > Nocardia sp. CA-119907. Next base: position 2,615,143 of record NZ_CP192091.1, on the reverse strand, counting down.
CACCATCCGAAATTTCCGCGGCGCTGGCGATTTCAGCCGATTCAGGCGGGTTTGCGCCACACCAATGAGTAGCGCCAGAAGACCAGCCGCCGCACCCGCGCACCGGGAAGTATCGTTGCCACCTGCTCCCGCACCTGCCGCGTCGTCAACGGCGGATCGAGCACAACCGGCATGGCATCATGGGCCGCCTCGACCGCATACCAGCTCCCCCGACCCCGCGCGCGCAGGATCCGAAACACCATTCCGAGCACCCGATGCCCGATCGCCGCAACCAGCTCAACGGGTGCCTCCCGCACCAGATCATGATGCGGCAATGCCACGGCGGCGAGCACACCACCCGGACGCAATGCCTGCGCCAACAGCGGCAACACCTCGTCGACCGGCATATGGTGCAACGTGCTGATCGACACGATGGCGTCGTAGGTTCCCTCGTGTAACGGCTCGGTCCGCACATCGCCGAGGATGCAGTTGACATTGTCCGGCGTTGCCTGCTCGGCCGCATCGATCATCGCCGGTGATCGATCGATGGCGTCGACCCGCTCGACACGTCGTGCGAGTTCGGCCGCGAAAGCTCCTGCCCCACAACCTACATCCAGCACACGAGTGCAAGGGTCGGGCAGCTGTCGCAGGAGAAACCGGTGGTAGTACGCGTTGTGACTCCAGTTGAACTTGCTCATCGAGCACACTCCCGGTCGCCGGACACAGCGCTGTGTCGATGGTCGGGCACCTCGGGAATGCTGAATGCTCGTCGAAATTCACCGATCACCGAATACATAACCTGCCGACCCATCACCACCCGGCCATGGTAGGTCGGTTGTCGTCTCCGGTGTGTTCAGCTTTCGGTCGGACGACGTGCGTACTCTCTCCGGGTATCCGAAGATAGACCGACGGGTCCAGCAGTGAGGATCACCGATGTCGTACAGTCCGCCGCCGGACCCGACCAACCTGGCCGAGCAACCCGGCACGGCGACTCCCGGCCCGAACGCCGGATACCACGCACCCCTCGCGCCGCCGGATCCGCTCTATCCGAATCCCCCTCAGCAGCAACAACCCTGGGCCTATCCCAGCGGCACCGGATGGCAGGGCGGGCCACCGCCGACCGATCAGCGGCGGGGGGTGGGGCCCGCTGTCGGAGCGCTGATCCTCGGCATCGTCGGTTGCCTACTCCCGTTCCTGCCGATCGACCTGACCGGCGTGCGCCCCTTCATCGGCCTCCCGTTCGCCACGGCCGGACTCGTCCTCGGGATCGTCGGCTGCACCGGACAACGCCGCGGCAAGGGCCTGGCAGTCACCGCAATGATCCTGTCCGCCATCGCACTTGCCGTCGAGTTCATCATGATCGTCAACCAGGTGAGCTGAGCAGCATCCGCCGTCGAGGACACCCACGAAATCCGAAAAGGGTTCCAGTCCAGGAATGTTGGGCCTATATTCGAATACACGTTCGAAGCATCGTCGAACGGGGTTTACCTCGAGTAGTTCCGAATCCGGGTCCGTTCGGGTTCGGCGTTATCCGGTGTGGGCGGCATATCCTTGCAGCACGAATCCGATGAGCGGAGCACAGGCAGCGCGACGAAGGGGGCTATCCAGACATGGCAGCGCAGGCGGCGAAGCTACTGCGGGATATCGAACCGCTGGCGGCGCCGGATCGACAGCGTGCAATCGCGGCCGGGGCGCTGTGGCTGGCCGGGTCGCCCGAGTTCGGACCGTTACTGGCCGAATTCGCGGGGCGGGGCTATTACGAGCGGGTCATCGCCATCCGCATGGCATCGGTCGCCGCCGAACACGAGCATCTGGTTGTTGAACTCGACTCGGTCGAGCCCGAATTCGCCGCGCGGGCGGTGGTCGCACTGGTGCGCAGCGGGGTCGACCCCGAGGTCTTGATCGAGCGACTCCCTCGGATGTCACAGCGGATCCGGCGCACCATGTACCGGGCCCTCGGCTACGGCCAGCGCACCCGGCTGGCCGATCCCCTGCTGCCGGAAGTGCGGCGCCGTTTCGGAGATGCCGAGGCCGCGCGGGTGCTGCCGAATTGCTCGACGCCGGTGGTCGCCAAATATTTGCCGGAGCTCGACTACGCCGTCGCGAACTGGACGGCATTGGGCCGCAGACACATCGATGCGGTCCTCGATCATGTCGAAGGGCTCGCGGCGCAAGCGGGTGAGGCGGATTGGCCCGGGTTATGGGAGTGGATCGCGGCGGTAGCGGTCCCCGCCGCACGCCACGATCCCGACCGAATGCTCGCCCTGGCCGCCAAGGCGATCCGGCACACCTCGATCTACCGAATGAACGGGGCGGCGGGACAACTCGCCCGGCACGATCGTGCCCGGGTGGTCGACCTGATCCTGGATCCGACCGGCAATGGAACCGGACTGGGCGGGACCGCCCTGTGGCGCGCGCTGAGCGAACTCCCCGACGACCGGCTGGTGGCACTGGGCGCCGTCTACTCCGGATTCCAGCGCGACCGGTTCCTGCGCGCACTTCCGCTGACTCGCCGCGCCACCGTGGTACGGCAGGTCTACGCACGCCCCGGAACCGATCCCGGCCAGATCCCGATGACGGCACTCGATGCCCTGCCACGCCTGGAACGCACTGCCCTCGCGCGCGAACTCCTGGACCGCCCCGGCGGCTCCGCCGTGCGCGAGGTCCGCGAGCGCTTGACGGCTCGACTGCCCTGGAACGAGGCCGAACCGGTATTGGCCGAGGCGATTCGGCGCGCCACCGCGGAGGAGCGCGGCCGGGCATACCCCCTGTTGATCACCGCCGCCGCGGGCACTCGCGATCCCGCCGTGCTGGCCACCATGCTCGAATCCCTGCGCCGACTGCGCAATGAGCAGGATCCGGTGCGCTACGCCGCGTTCCAGGCGATCGGTCACCTCCCGCCGTCATTGCTGCGCGCCGACAACCTCCCCGCCCTCGAACAACTCGGCACCGACGCATTGCAGGCGCGCGACTGCTCCTACGCGACCACCGCGACGATCTCCGGGCTGGCTCGAATGCTGCTGCGCCGTGGCGCGGAAGCAGACGACCCGGCATTCACCGACTCGGCGCTGCGGCTGATCGAGAATCTCGCGGCACATGCCATCGCACCCGACCTGGCCGATCTGGACCGGTCACTGCCCCACGGCGCCGAACAACGCATCTTCGCGGCGCTGCGCCGACGGCTCGACAACGACGCCGCCCGCGACAAGTGGCGCCTGACCCTCGATCTCGCCGAGGGCTTGGACAGGCGCGCCTGGAAAATTCCTGCCCTGCAACAACTCCTGATGCGCGCGTGCGGCGCCCGCGACGACGCGGTGGTCCGGCGAGCGGTTCGATTGGCGCTGAGCAATCCGGCCACTCGCGACCAGCACCTGACCGCCCTGCTGAACCGGGACCGCTCCCTGATCACCATGGATATCGTGCAGCGGCTGATCGCCACCCGGCGCACTGATCTGCTCGATTCGGTGCTGGGCTCCGCGACGCCAGGACGCTTCGCATCGACCGAAGTGCGCCTGGTGCCGGACTTCCCGGGCGGATTCGATCGATGGACGCCACGACAGGTCGAATCGTATGCCCAGCTGTTGACCGCCCACGCCGATTCGAACATGTCGTCGCAGTACGAGAAGGTCCGGGCCGTAAGGATATTGGGCCGCCTCCCGGGCAGCCCGGAGCGTCTCGCGGAGTACACGAACCACCCCGACATCCCTATCGCGGAAGCGGCGCTCACCGCATTGGGTCGCAGCGACCGACCAGCGGCGGCAATCGAACTGCTGGCCGGGCACGTCGATTCCGATCGCGCACGCGTCGCGGTCAGCAGCATCGCAGCCTGCGCAAGAAGCATTGCCCCCGACAAGATCACGACCACGATTGCGCCGCTGGTGCGGTCCCCCAAGATCACCTCGCGCAAGGAAGGCGTCCGGCTGCTCGCCGAACTGCACGCCCCCGATGCGATGACCGCGATCCGAACCCTCTGGGAGCAGCCGGATCAGCACCGTGATGTGCGACGCGCCGTGGTCTTCGCCTGCCGCTGGCTGCTCGACGACGATGCGGCCTGGCGGATATTCGCCGATGCCGTAGCCGATCCCACGGTGGCCGAGGAAATCCTGAACCTGCGACCGGAACTGCTGCCGGTCGCGCAGCGCCATCGCATGGCCGCACTGATCCGGCGGATCGCGGGCGAGACCGACCGCCAACTCGCCGCCCAGGCCATCCCGGTACTGACGCGCTGGCACCGGTGGAGTCCACCCGATACCGCGATGATGTTGGCGCACCGAATCTGCGACCTCGATGAACTCGGCCTGTGGTGGTCCGCCGCGCAGGCCCTCGTCGACCATATCGAGTCCGACGCTTCGGCATTGCCGGCCGCCGTCGATCGCCTGCTCGCTGCGGGCGATACCGCCATCGACGGACGCGACCTCCCCGCCGTGCAGCGGTTGGTCGGGCTGTGCAACGCACTGGTTTCGGCGGCCGCGCGCTCTGATGCGGCGGCATCCGCCGCGGGTGCGCTCGCCGGCCGATTGTCCACCGACCCGTTCTGGCGCAGGGCCGCTATCGAGCTGTACCTGGCCCAAATCCGCTGGGCAGAAAGCGAACCGACCGTTCAGTTGATTCAACAGGCGGGCGCAATCGCGGACGGCGCACTGGTCGAGCATCCGGCACAGCGACTGAACGCGACCTTGCCGGCCGCACTGCGCACCGCGCAGCCGGAAACAATGCTCACCATCGCGGCCGGCCTATCCCATGGCAGCGCATTGGCCACTGCGCTCGCTGCGGTGGTGCTGATCCGGCACGGCGGCGAGCACTTCGGCTGGTCGGCACCGTGGCTTGGCCTGCTCACCGCATTGCGCACACACGACACGGTCGATATTCGCGCTGCGGCGGCGTCGGTCTGGACGGTTGCCGAATGAATTCCGGCACTGGGTAATTCGGTAGCGGGCGTGCCGCGCCAGTCGACCACGCGGCACGCCGGGCGGGGCGCCCCGTTGCGCCCGCCGTCACTGTTTCGGCGACGTCAGCGTCCGGGGCGGGTCACTGGTCGGATAACGCGGACCCGGGACGTCACCGAGAGTTGCAGTGACGCTGTCGGGGCAGTGTCACTATTGCGGACGAGAGTCGCCGTCGAATACTTCACTGCTCGGGCAAACGGCGGCGGCCACCGGCCACGTCGGTTACCAGATCAGTGTAGCCGTCAACGAGTTCTGCCAGGTGGTACCAGTGTTTATGGGTATTGTCGCTGCGCGCGCCGTCGACATCGATGGCCGTATTCGCATCCACCCAACTGCGCGCCATGCGATCCACCACCGCCCCGAGGCTCTCGGTATGTAGCGAAGCACCGTTGCGATGCTGCGGGATCTCCTGCGCGATCCACTCATTGATGTCGTCGACGAGTTCGCTGCGGCGGCAGTCGATTTCGGCAATTAGGCCCATATCGTGCACCTGAGCACGGCGTGCGTGCAGCTCGGCCAGCGCGTGCGCGGATCGCAGCAATTCGAGATCTTGGAAACGACGCCCCTGAAATGCACACAAAATCTGCGGAGCGGTCGGCAGCACCCCTACCGTTGGCGCGCTCATCGCCATACCCCGAATTCACCCGACACCAACGCGCTTTGTACCAACATGATTGGCTCTCGATTCGGTTATCCCGGTCATCGGATCGGTTGTTCTCAACTAGCGTAGCTGGATCATGCTCTTACAAATGCAAGAACGCAAGAGTGCGTTCTCATTGCTGCGGTCACGACCCGATCACCAGCTCCATCCCCACAACCCGCTAGCGACAACACCTTTCACACTCGCCACACATCGACGAACAGCGCCGGTGGCCAAGAGTTTGCCACTCTCACTCACACCCCTCCGCGGCTCCAACGCCACGCCGATCAGCGGCGTACATGACGCATCACAAATTCGCCCGAGGACACCGCTCTGAGAACGCGCTCAGCACCAACGGGTCGGACGCACCGGTCAGGCGCAATAAACGCGCCTACCCGCATCCGCGGCCGGCAAGGCGACCAACTTCGGTCGCCCAGCACTGGCCCACCCGAACCACCACCAAGCACCCGATAGTCAACCGAGAATGCGCTGGCGCAGGAGCGCTCTCGACGATTGCCTACATGAGCGCATGGTGATCACTCGTCCAACAGTGCAGCGGCAGCTGGCACGTCTGGAAGTTCGGCTCGTGTCCGGTGTGGTCTCCACCTGCGAAGGCATGCGGGTGCACCGCCGAAATCGGCATATTCTCGCAGGAAAACTCCGAACTTCCTTGCTGTAAAAGGCGGTATTCTCTGACGCTATGGCAGGCAAGCGCACAGTCCTCACGGCGGGTTTGCGGCGGCTCTCGGTGCTGCTGACCGAGATGCGCGAACATGCGGGCCTCAGCAAAGAAGAGGTCAGCGGCAGGACCGGAATCAATATCACCACGCTGTACCGCATCGAGACGGCGCAGGCGCGGCCGCAGCGCCGCACACTGATGGCGATGCTCGACCTCTATGGTGTCACCGAACAGCAGCGCGCGGATGCGGTGGAGTTGTTGTCGGACGCGCTCAAGCCCGGCATGTCACGGCCCTACGAGGCGACGCTGACCGAGGTGCACGCGGCCTATATCAACTTCGAATCCGAGGCACTCTCGGCCCGGCACTACCAGACTTCCTATATCCCAGGGCTATTGCAGACCTCGGAGTACGCCGAGGCGGTCATCGATACCAATATGCCGAAACTGGACGCGGCCACGGTGCAGCACAATGTGCGGGCGCGGATGGATCGGGCCATGCACCTCACCAAGACCGATCCGCTGGAGCTCTGGGTCGTACTCGATGAGGCGGCGATCCGGCGCGTGGTCGGCGGGGTGGATGTCATGAAGGGGCAGCTGAAGCGGCTGCTGGACGATTCGCAGATGAAAAACGTTATCCTGCAAATACTTCCGTTCTCCGCAGGCGTGCATCCCGGCATGGCCGGTGCGTTCACACTGCTGGACTTCAAGGATCCCGCCGATCCGGAGCTGGTCTATGTGGAGGGCATCGCGGGCGATCAGCTGATCGAGGGTCATCCGCAGATCCGCCGCTTCGGCATCATTTTCGATCAGCTGCGGGCGATGGCCTTGAGCCCGCGCGACTCCATGGCGCTGATCGCCAAGGCATCCGACGAGATGCGCTGATCAGCTGCGACTGGCCCGCCGATAGCCCAGTGCCGCAGGTATCGCGAAAACCACGAGCGCACCGACACACCAGGCGAGGGTGGCCAGCAGCGGCTCCCGCACCGGACCGCCGAGGGACAGACCGCGCATGGCGTCGATGGCATAGGACATCGGCTGGTGGCGCACGATCGGCCGGGCCCACGCCGGATAGGCGACCAGTGGTACGAACCCGGAACTGAAGAACATCAGCAGCGAAGAACCGAGCGAAACCGCCTCCACCAGTGCGGCTTTCGCGCTGAAAACGGCCACCGCGGTGACCATGGTGGCGAAGGCGATACCGAACAGCAGCGGCACCCCGAACAGCGCGATACCAGCGAGCAGCCCCTGCTGGAATCGGAAGCCGAGTACCGCCCCCACTGCGAACAGCACAGCGGTGCACAACAGGATCCGGATCCCCTCCGCGACGATGCGCGCGGCCAGTCCGGACGCGCGGTGCACCGGCAGCACCCAGAAGCGGGCCAGCAAGCCCTCATCGCGCTCGCGTCCGAGGGTGATGGCACCGGCCACCGAACCGGACATCACGCCCACCAGCGCCACCATCGGCACCGAACCGTAGAGCGCATTCACACCGGAGAAGGCCGAAATCTGGTTTCCGAGAATGGTATTCAGCACGACCAGCAGGAGCGCGGGAAAGACGAGCGACTGTACGACGGTCAGCGGGTCACGCCACCAGCGCACCAACAGCCGCTTGGTCTGGATCATCGTTTGCGGGATCAGCAAACGCCAGGTCTCGGTCCGGCCGCTGACCCTCGGCAGTTCGCGGGCAGGATCCAGTACCTCGGTCATGACGACCTCCGCATCGACATGTATACCGCCCCGGCGCCGAACATCATCGCGGGGATGAGCGTCCAGGCCAGCGCGGGCCCGAAGATCGACCAGCCGACCACGCCCGCATGGCCCGATGGATCACCGGCCAGCGCCCGCAGCCCGTACACGAAGTGCGAGATCGGCTGGTTGCGTGCGAAACCCTGGATCCAGTGCGGAAATTGGTGGGCCGGTGCGAATCCGGTGGAGACCATGCCGAGGATCAGCTGGGGCAGGATGAGCGCCTGGGTGGTCGCCTCCGGGCTCTTGGTCGCGGTGCCGAGCAGATCCGCGCCCAGGCACAGGTCCAGTGCTATCAGCATCGCGAACCCGAGGAAACCGATTGTGTCCCACCAGCTGCCATAGAAGCGAAAGCCGATCACATGGGCGGACACCAGGGCCGCGGCCAGTGCGACCGCCGCCCGGAACAGTGCGGTCGTGACCCGCGCCGCGAGCGGCACCACCGAAAACATCGGCATCGATCCGAACCGGGTATTGAGCCCGTCCCTGGCATCGGAGGCCGACCGGAATGCGGCCGTGATCGCGCAGAAGGCGACCGCCTGCATGACGATCATCGGCGTGAGGTATTGCGCATAGCTGCTCAGCCCGTGCCCGCGGACTGTCATCACCAGATTCAGCGGCACATAGAACCCGACGGTGAAGACCGCCGGCGCGAGCAGTGCGGTGATCAGTTCGCCATTGCGCCAGGCCGGCCGGACCAGGCGCCAGGTCAGCGCCCACCACTGCGCCACGGTCGCCATGCGCGGCGGTGGCGCGTCCACCAGCCGCTCGCTGCTCAGGCGGCGGGTTTCCCCGTCGCCGCGTTGCTGCTGGACGGTGATCGATCCAGCGTCGCTGCCGATGCTCATCCGCACGCTCCCATCCTGCGCGTCATCCGTGCCCGTTGGTGGGGAACCAGCTGTTCTCAGCATGTCGCACACACCCGCGGCCGGTCCAGCTTTCCGCGCTGCTCCTGTACCACCGCAATCTCCTGTAGCACCTCGGCAGCCGTCATCGAGTCGCCGGCCATGCCCCGCGTATCCGCGCAAATGCGGCCTCTGACGTGCGGGCGCCAGCACCGCCCCGCGACTCCCGAATCGCACTCGGCCGACCCGCAGAGTTCCGGCGCGTCGGAGGAACCGCTCAGGCGCCCGGAATGGCCATCATCGATGGCGATAGCGTCGCGGACCACCGCAGTCTCGAAAACCCGCAGGTAGCCGATGCCGACCTCGCGACCGGCCCGCAGGCCGAACTCGGCCAGCACATCGAGATGCAGATCGCCGACTATCTCGATATATCGGGCCATGGCGATCGGCGCCGACCCGGCTACCCGCTCGGGGAATCGGATACCGTGCCAGGCGGTCGACAATGGAGACCTTCCGGCCGCCATATCGCGCCGAGACGTTTCTTCGATATCCGATACCACCGGTCGATACCGCATAATCCCCTCGTCCGCTTTCGTCTCTGCCCACCGAAACCGGGCGCGCCGCCACATCGCGTCGTTCATCAAATTTCGTAGACGAGAGCATGTTTCGATACCGCCCCCGAGTGTCACAACGACGACTCCGAGGGTCCCGAAATCCCCACCAAGGTGTATGACCGAGACCTTCGTCATATCCCGCCCGCACGGCGCGGGCCGCGAATTATACTGTGCCGCTATCATTCTCGGCGGACTGCCCGAATCGTGGGGTGACGAGCGCACAGGGGGTGAGTAAGGTATGCCCCGATGACCAGCATGGAAGCCCGGTTCCGTGACGCCGCACGGACCGTGCCCCTCCCCAGTCCTTGGAATCTGTCCGCCTACCTCGCAAATGTCGCCGCGCACCGCGGCCGTTCCATCTCGCTGCAGGCGGTCCCCGCGTCCGCGCTGGCGGATATCGGCTGTCGCGGCAGTGGACTCTGGGTGGCGCGCGGCCGCGACGACATCATCGTCTACGACGCCTCCGCCACCGAGCGCAATGTGGACCACATCATCCTGCATGAGATCGGCCACATGCTCTTCGGACATGGCAGGGGCGAGACGGCGGCCGCCGCGCCGATCGCGCCGACGCTGGCCGCACTACTACCTTCCATTTCACCGGCATCCATCGAACATGTGCTCGGCCGCAATGAATTCGGCGCCGAGCGCGAACGGGACGCGGAGGTCTTCGCCGATATGACCATGGTCTACGCGACCCTGCCGCGCCGCAAGGATCGGTCGTTTCGGCTGTTCGGGCGCGGTCGCTAGAGACCGTCGGGTAACCGACGAGTTCCGGCACGCAGCTCGTCGACGAGATCCTGATAGGCGTCGGCCAATTCGTTGAGCCGCACCCACGCGTCATAGAAGACGGACTCGGGCGCGTGCGCGAGCGGTACGAAGGCCTGCGTGGTCATTCTGGCCAGTCGATCCACGATCTGGCCGACGGTCTCGGTGTGCAACTGCGCGGCGGTGCAGGGCACCGGCATCGCCAGCGTTACCCAGAGGTCGATCGACCGGACCAACTGGGCGCGCCGCCGATCCAATTTGGCCATCTCACTCACCGGCGTCCGCTCGCGAATCTCGTGTAGCTGCGCCAGTTCCCCCGCCGCTTCCAACATCGGATGATCCTCATGCGGCAGCCCGCGAAACGCGAACAGCAACAGATCCCGCCCCGGCATCATCCGGTTGCTTCCGACATAGCTCATCTCGGCCTCCCACCGACGCCCGACGCCGTCGGTGCACCATCCGACCAGCAATGTCGTTGCCGCACCGCCCGACCGCACCCAACATCCCGATTATCGACCCGGATCCCCGTCCACGACCAGAAACCGCCGATACCAATTTGTTACAGATCGGCCTGGGGCGGCACTACCTGCCTAGATGGGTGCGAGCAGTCGAGGCGGGGGCTTGCCGGCATGGCCGTCGACTAGGCGGGTATGCCCTCCGCGCCGTCGGCCAGGTAGTCAGGACCACCGACGTAGAAGGTGCGCCCGGATTCGGTTGCGGCACTTGCGGCCTCGGCGACGACGGCGGCGAACTCGACGATGGTCGGGAGTGCGCCGTGGTCGCGGCGGGCCGAAACCGCGTCGGGATTGCGACGTTCGAGCAGGCGCACGATGATCGTGCCGTCGATCATGTCGCCGGACACCACATTCAGCCCGATTCCCCGCGCGGTCAGCTCGGGAGCCATGGCCCGCAACGCGTCTTCACCCGCCCGCTTACTCGCGGCGATCGGCTCATAGTCCGCCGGAACGGGCTTGCGGCCATGGAAGTGCGCCTGATGACTGGTCACGAAGACGATCCGGCCGCCGGAAGGCAGATGCGGCGCGGCTTGGCGCACCAATCGAACCTGCGCGTCGCGGTTGAGCGCCATCGCGTAGTCGGGACCGGCATTGCGCTCGAGTCCGCCGGATGCGTTGAGCACCAGCACATCCAGCCGCCCGTACGCCGCCACCACACCGGCGATCAGTGCGGCGGTCGACTCGGCATCCGCGATATCCGCGCCCGCGATCGACGCGCTGCCACCGGCCGCGATGATCTCCTCGGCGATCGCCTCGGCGCGCTTGCGCTTCTCGCGATAGTTGACGATCACGTGGTCACCGCCCGCCGCCAGCACCTTCGCCGTCTCGGCACCGATCCCTCGCGAAGCACCGGTGATCAGCACAATCCGTCGTTCCGTCGAGTCGCCCACCGTCTCCCTCTCGCCGATCAGCCCACAGCAACGCTTCTAATTTAGAATCACTATGGTAGTTCGAAATGAGAAGTGCAAGCGGAGCGAAACCGTCCAGGGGTCGAACCGACCCGGCGCACGCGCCGATGCTGGCGACCATGGACCTCATCGGCCAACGCTGGATCCTGCGCGTCCTATGGGAACTCGAACCCGGCCGCCTGGGCTTCCTCGAACTGCGCCGCCGCATGGGCAACTGCTCATCGAGCATGCTTTCCACTCGCCTGCAACACCTGCAGTCCGCGGGCGTGATCATCAAGAATCCGGACAAAACCTACGAACTGACCCCTGCCGGACAAGAACTCACCCAAGCCCTGCAACCACTCTGGGACTGGTCCGAACGCTGGACCCCAGCACTGCCCGACTAGCCGCGGTCCGGCTCGGGAGCCGCACCTCACATGCGGTTCCGGATGGCGGATACGACGAAGGCGGCCCCCGGAGCACATCCGGGAACCGCCTTCGGGGGCAGCGTTACTTCAACCGAAGCTTGCCGAACAGACCTTCCTTCTCGTCCTCCGGCCCGGCGGTGAAGTACAGCGAGTCGGCGTCGCCGAGGCTCTCACCATTGCCGAACATCAGGGCCCACAGACCAGGGATCTCGACCGGCTTACCCTTCTCATCGCGCAGGTAGTCGACGAACTTGCCGGTGGCGTCGTCGTAGGCGAGCACATGGCCGAGGCCGCCGAAATTGCCGACGAGCAGCTTGCCGCTGAGCGGACCGAAGTTCGCGGGAGCCACCGCGACACCCCACGGCGCGTTGAGACGACCGCCGTCGTCGAGGATGCGGACGAGCTTGCCGTTGGCGTCGAACTCGGCGAGCTTGCCCTTGGCGGGCTTACCGTTGGCGTCCTTCTCCTGGTCCTTGTCGAGGGAATCCTCTTCGGCCTTGTCGAACTTCGTCGCGTCCTGCTCGTCGGGCTTGGTGTCGGCGTAGGCGACGAAGACGCGGTTGCCGATGGTGGTCACATTGAACGGGGCCGGATCGCCGGGCTTGGCCTTCTTACCCTTTTCCGGTGCCGCCGTATCGATCTGGTCGCCGGTGGCGAACGGGTTGGCGAAGCCGACGGTCGGAATCAGCTGCCAGTCCTTGTCGAATGTGCGGATCTGCGGGTTCTCGCCGAAGTCGGCGGCGAGCAGCTTATCGGCGGACGGCGTCAGCGCGATGCCGAAGAACGCCATACCCTGCGATTCGCCGTCGAAGACCAGATTCGCGGGACCGTCGTGGCGGATGATCGCGCCCTCCGGGCCGAGTTCGGTCCACGCCGAGATCTTGCCGGAGTCGGTGGCGAATATGAACCGCGACGAACCGGTCAGCAGCAGCGGGCCGCCATCCGCGTCCACCGGCTGATCACGCACGACGAACACATCCGAGGTGATCGGCGCGCCGTTGAAGACGACGCCGGTGGTCTTGCCGATGCTCTTATCCGAGGTGTCGGCGTCCGCGCCCGGAATCGTCACGATCTTCAGCGGATCCTGGAACAGCTTCTGCACTTTGGGATCCGCCGACGCGCTGACATCGCCGACGAACTGGAAGGACTTGCCGCCCGCGCCGACCCAGAAGTGCCCGCCCGCACCCTTGGGGCGATCGGCCAGGCCCCAGGCATTCACCATGTCGGGGAAGGTGTACTGCGCCTTGTATTCGGCCTTATTGGCGGCGAGGTTGGTCTGCGCGTAGTGATTGCCGTCCAGGGCGGGCACATCGTCGCTCGACGACTTCGAATCCGAGCATGCCGCAGCGACGACCAGGGCCGCACCCAGCACCGATACGCGCAGCAGACCATTGCGGGTCCGGGACCGCCACGCACCGTTCCGGCGCGATTCACTCCAGCGTCCGTTCAACATCTTCGTCCTTTCCAGCCTTCGCTGCCCTCATATGGCGATTAGGCGATGCTAACCTTAGCTTGGCGGAATTTAGACAGTATGGGAACACCCGGGAATCGACAGGTTTAAGCTGTCGCCCGTGGTCGCCCCCCAGCCTTCCGTCGCACCCCATCCCGATATCGCTCCGCTCGCCGCGCTACTCGGCACATGGCGCGGCCCGGGGCACGGTGAATACCCGACCATCGAATCCTTCGACTATGTCGAGGAAATCAAATTCGGCCATCTCGGCCGACCGTTCCTCACCTACCGCCAGCGCACCCGCGCCGCCGACGGCAGCCGCCCCATGCACGCCGAAACCGGTTATCTGCGCTGCCCGCGCCCGGATCACGTCGAGCTGATCCTGGCGCATCCGACCGGTATCACCGAGATCTGTGAGGGCAGCCTCACCATTGCCGACGGTGCGCTGCAGATGGAGTTCGAATCGACCAGCATCGGCCGCAGCAGCACCGCGAAAGTGGTGACCGCTCTCGGCCGTTCGATCGTATTGACCGATGACACCATCGAATACACGCTGCGGATGGCCGCGGTCGGCGAACCACTCACCCACCACCTCGCCGCAACTCTCCACCGCGCCTGACCCCGCAGATCCCGGTTGGTCACCGCACGTCCGCGCGGTGACCGAGTCGCAAAGCGGTGTGCCAGGTCAGTCGCGCGCTGGGTCGGGGCGCCAGGGAATGTAGAGCCGCCCGTCGGCCTTCGCGGCGGCCTCGGCCGAATGGAGCTGGTACGGCGTGATACCGCCCGCTTCCCAGGCACCGACCGAACCCGCCGCAATGGCCTCGGCCGCCTTCGGCGCCAAACCGATCTCATTGCGCACCACCGCGATCGGACGGTCGGCCAGTGCGAACCAGTCCAGGTCCAGGAAGTCGTAACTGCCGTGGGTCAACGCACCACGACGCATGGCATCGCCGAGGCGGGTCGCCATGCCCGCGGTGCTCAGATGTCCCTCGTTGGCCTCGAACAACCCCGCACCCGCATGCAGATAGCCGGTCTCGAACAGCGAAATCACCATGGCCAGCAGGCTGAACGCGCGCGGATCGTCATTGGCGCGCGCCATGAACGCGAACACCTCGATCTCGTTCTCCAGGGTGGTGCCGTATCCCGCGAGCACATGCACCCAATCGTGCTGGGCCAGCAGCGGCGGCGCCGAACCCGGCAGACCCGGGGTGACGAAGCCGCGGTCGGCATAGAAATCCGATACGCCGCGCCCGAGCGTGCCGACCGGCAGCTCGCGCAGGGTGGCCCAGCGCGCCGCCAAGGCCGGATCGTCGCTGACCTGCCCCCAGGACGAATCCAGGCTTTCGGTGTGCAGCGCGGTCAACCGGCTCGGATCCAGTCCGCCGAGGTAACCGTTGCGGTCGAAGTCGACCGCGGCCAGTTCGATCGCGCCCTCGGCGTACTTCTGCGCCACCGCGATCATGTCGTCGTCGACCTCGAGCGCATCGGCGAACTCCCGCAGTTTGGTCGCGACCCCGGGCGGTAGCGGCCGCACCACCAGTGCGGACAGCAACATGGTCTGCACGATCCGCTCGCGGAAGATCCGGTTGCGCCGGGCCAGCCCGACCGCGAAGGTCTCGGCATCGATGGGCCGCAGCGTCTCCAGATCGACGCGATGGCCGGTCATCGACAGAAACAACGATGGGATCAGCAACTGCTGCAGCGGGGTCAATCCATCTTCACCGCCCGCCGCGGCCACCACACCGCTCGCGAGCAGTGCGACTTCAGCCGCATCCGGCGGGGTCAGCAGTACATCGTCCATCCGGGTCAACACTCCAGCAAGATCGCCAATGACGTCCACCGCCGCGGTGGACGATTCACAGTATCGAACCGAATTACCCACGGCGACTAGCAGTTTCGCCGAGGGCGTAGTCACCGCGGACCGACGCGGCCAAAGGGATTGCTTCGATGCGTATGCTGAATCCATCGCGTGACGCTTCCGGTCGGCGAAACAACCGTGGACACAGGCGGTCCGGAAGCAGAATTGCGTTCGGAGGGAATCAAGTGGGCTCTGCGAGCTCGAATCGACCGTCGCTCGATCTTCGAGTGCTCGGACCGGTGCGCCTGCTGGTCGACGATCAGGCGATACCACTACCCGGTGCCAAACTCCGCGCCCTGCTCGCCATACTCGTCATCAACCGCCGCAGTGCCGTCGCGAAAACCACACTGGCGAACAGTATTTGGGATGACGAGATGCCCAATCGCGCCCTCGACGGCCTCTACGCCTATGTCTCGAATCTGCGCACCATTCTGCGTTCGGCCGGGGTCGACGACCGGGCCATCCTGCGCACCGTACACGCCGGATATCTCCTCGATATCACCGATGACCAGTGCGATGTCGGCCGCTTCGAGCGGTCGCGGACCCAGGGTTCACTGGCCTTCACCACCGGTGATCTGGAAACCGCGGCCGAATGCTTCGCCGCCGCGCTCGCGGAATGGAGCGGCGAGGCCGTCACCGGGCTGCGCGGCCTGCGCTTCTTCGACAATTTCGCCACCGATGTGGACGAACGCCGGTTGAATGCCATCGCCGACCGCCTGGACGCGGATATCGCATGCGGTCGCGAGGGTGCTGTCCTCGGCGAACTGACCGCGCTGACCACCGAACACGCGGTGAACGAGCGGCTCTGGCGACTGTTGATCTCCGCGCTGTACCGCGCCGGCCGACAGGCCGACGCGCTGGCCGCCTGTCTGCGCATCCGTCGCAACCTCGCCGACCAGCAGGGCATCGATCCGGATCCGCGCACGCTCGCGCTCGAGGAGGCGATCCGCAGCCAGCAGGCGCTGCCGGCGGTCATTTCCTCGCCGGGTGCGACCAAGCGGGATCTACCCGATGTGCTGCACCAGGCCTGGCTGCGGGTCGGTGACGGTGAGGCGATCGCCATTCCGGCGACCGGGCTGCGGATCGGCCGCGAATGGGATAACGACATCGTGCTCGACGATGCCAGGGTCAGCCGCAAACACGCGCGCATCGTGCCGCGCGAGAACCGGATCTTCATCCGGGATCGGGATTCGGCGAACGGCGTGTACGTCAATGGCGTCCCGATCGGTGCCGATACCGCGCTCGCGCACGGCGATGTCATCCGAATCGGTTCCACCACACTGCGTTACGAAATGCCGGAGCGGCCAGCGCGGCCGTAACACGGCCACCGCACCACGCACCGACGTGGTCAGTAACCCGCGGGCAGGGCGGCGAGCATGTCACGCGTCACCGCGACGGCATGATCCGAACTGCCGCCCTTGACGAGCAAGGTCGCGAAGGCGAGATCCCCGCGATAGCCGACGAACCAGGAATGCGATCCACCGTCGACCTCGGCCTCCCCCGTCTTCCCGTACACCTCGCCCTGGTCGGCAACGCGTTCGGCGGTACCCCCGGTGACCACTTTGCGCATCATCATGCGCAACCCGTCGACCACCTCTGCTCCGATGACCGGCCGATCACCCGTGATCTCCGTGGTGCGTCCGGCGATCAGATACGGCACCGGTGCGGAACCGCGCGCGACGGTCGCGGCGAGCACCGCCATCCCGAACGCACTCACCACCACCTTGCCCTGCCCGATGCCGTCCTCGGTGCGCTGGATCAAATCGTCGGCCGGTGGCACCGAACCCGATACCGTCGGCAGACCGGGAACCGTATATCCCTGTCCCACACCGAACTTCGCAGCGGTATCGTGCAGAGCATCGCCCGGCAGTTCACTGGCCAGCTTCGCGAACGCGGTATTGCAGGACCGCTCGTAGGCGGTCGCCATCGGCACATCACCGAGCTGGAAGAGATTGTAGTTCGGAATTGTCCGCTCCCCGATGACAATTCGACTCGGGCACGGCAGCACCGTTTCCGGCGTCGCCTTTCCGGCCGACATCGCGGCCGCCGCGGTCACCGTCTTGAATACCGAGCCCGGCGGATACTGGCCGATGGTCGCCACCGGACCGTCGCGATCGGCCGCCCTGTTCTGTGCGACAGCGAGAATCGCGCCGGTCGATGGCCGCAGCACCACCATCATGGTCTGCTCCTCGCGGGCCGCGACGGCGCGCTGCGCGGAGTTCTGCACATTGCGGTCGATGCTGAGCGAGAACGACGGTGCGGGTTGCGAGGGCACCTCGGTGAGCACATCGGTGTCGGCGCCATTGGCATTCATGGTGACAATGCTCCAGCCCGCCTTGCCGTCCACCTCGGCTATCACCGTCTTGCGCACCTGTGCGAGCAGATCGGGCGCGAAATCGCGGTCGGTGGGGACCAGATCCCACTGCTGGGTCAGCGTTACCCCGGGCAGACCGATGAGATCGGCACTGACCTGGCCGAATTCACTCTCGCTCAAGAGCGCGACGGTGTAGGCGCCCTTGGCGCCGTACGCCGCGCTGAGGATCGCGTCGGGGGTGAGCCGCTCGTCGAAGCGGTGCAGCGCCGCCGCCAATGCGGTCGTGGTGTACCCGGGATCCGGTGCGGACGCCACGGTGAACGCGACCCGGGATACCTTGCCCGGCACCAGCACATCACTGCCCGACTGCTCATTTACCCTGGCGCGCGGGGCCGGGTTGGCGCGCAGTGCCATGGTCTGGGTGTCGCCGAGTTTGGGATGGATATCGGAGGAGGTCCAGCGCACCATCCAGCGGCCATCGCTGCGGCCCATCTGTAACTGGCCGGTGTATTTCCAGATCCGGTCCTTGGGCAGCCGCCACTGGTAGGTGTAGTCGACGGTCGCGGTGTCGCCGGTGACCCTGGCCGCGCCGCTGTGCGCGCTCAGTTGCTCGGCCTGTAATTCGTCCCATGCGGAACGCAGTGCGGCGGTTGCCTTCTCGGGCTGACTGGTCAGCTCGGCGGCAGCGGCGACATCATGGTTCGCGAAGGCGGCCAGAAAGGCGTCGGCCGCGGGCACCGGTCCCTGCGGGCTGGCCGAACAACCGGTTCCCGCCGCCACGAGCGCCACGACGGCCAGCGTGAGAAACATACGTCTCGACATCGGCACCGATCGTATAGCCAATCGCGGGCAAACGGCTGTGGCACACCGATGTTCGACACGCCGTATTCAGTCGAGCAGAACGGTGGCGAAGGTGGCGATCTGCCGGAATCCGACGCGGCTGTAGGCCCGGCGGGCGATCTTGTTGTAGTCGTTCACGTACAGGCTGGCGGTGCGTCCCGAGGCCACCACCGCATTGGCGACGGCGGCCGTGCCGCGCGTGCCGAGTCCGGCGCCGCGACGTTCGGGATGCACCCAGACACCCTGGATCTGCCCGGTGCGCCGCGACAGCGATCCGACCTCGGCCTTGTACACCACTTCGCCGTCCTCGAAACGTGCCCAGGCGCGGCCGGATTCGATCAAGCTCTGGATCCGGCGACGGTAGCCACGGCCGCCATCGCCCGCGCGCGGGTCGACGCCGACCTCCTCGATGAACATGGCGATCGCCGCATTGAGATAGCGTTCCAATTCGTCCCGCCGGACCCGGCGGACCTGCGCATCGGCGGTGGCCAATGCGGGTTGTCCGAGGGCGAGCAGCGGCTGCGCACCGCGCAGTTCCCGTGCCGGTCCCCAATGCGCGGACAACATCTCCCACAGCGGCAGCGTCAGCTCCTGGCGTCCGACCACCGACGAGCACACCCGTGGCCAGCGGATCGCCCGCGTCGCGAACGCGCGCAGCGCATCCTCATTGCCGCGCAACGGCACCAGATTCGCACCGGAGAAGCACAACGATTCCGACGGTCCACCCCGGCTCCACAGCTCGCCGTATCCGGCGCCGGTATCCAACCCGAATTCCTGCAACCGTGCCGCCACCATGCACGAGGCGACCGGATCGCTATCGAGAACTCGAAGCACCTGCGCCAGATCCCGGTTTGCGAGCTGACGCGCGGGGGCATCCTTGGCCCGTCGCGTCGGCTCCAGCAGACTCCGCACATCGACAGCCTGCCATGAATCAACTCGAAGTGGTACGTCGATCTCTAGAAGAGATGCGTCGATCCGTACGAGCAAACCACGGAGCGAGTCTTACCAGCGACCGTTCGCGGCTCCGCGGGCGCGGCTAATTGGACACCGTGACGACGGGTTCGCCTGCACCCACTTGCTCGCCCATCTCCTCGGCGATGCGCATCGCCTCTTCGATCAGGGTCTCCACGATCTGTGCCTCCGGCACGGTCTTGATGACCTGCCCCTTGACGAAGATCTGGCCCTTGCCATTGCCCGATGCGACACCGAGGTCGGCCTCCCGCGCCTCGCCCGGTCCGTTCACCACGCAGCCCATGACGGCCACCCGCAGCGGAACCTCCATGCCCTCCAGGCCCGCGGACACCTCATTGGCCAGGGTGTACACGTCGACCTGGGCCCGGCCGCAGGACGGACAGGACACGATCTCGAGCTTGCGCGGCCGCAGGTTCAGCGACTGCAGGATCTGCCCGCCGACCTTGACCTCCTCGGCGGGCGGCGCGGACAGCGAGACCCGAATCGTGTCGCCGATGCCGTCGGCCAGCAGCGCGCCGAATGCGACGGCGGATTTGATCGTGCCCTGGAACGCCGGACCGGCCTCGGTCACACCCAGGTGCAGCGGGTAGTCGGACTGGGCCGCCAGCTGGCGGTACGCCTCGACCATGACCACCGGGTCGTTGTGCTTGACCGAGATCTTGATATCGCCGAAGCCGTGCTCCTCGAACAGGCTCGCCTCCCACAGCGCCGATTCGACCAGCGCCTCGGGAGTCGCCTTGCCGTACTTCTCCAGCATCCGCTTGTCCAGCGAACCGGCGTTCACGCCGATGCGAATCGGGATGCCCGCCGCGCCAGCGGCCTTGGCCACCTCGCCGACGCGGCCGTCGAATTCCTTGATATTGCCGGGGTTCACCCGCACCGCGGCGCAACCCGCGTCGATCGCGGCGAAGATGTAGCGCGGCTGAAAATGGATATCCGCGATGACCGGGATCTGGCTCTTGCGCGCGATGGTCGCCAGTGCGTCGGCGTCCTCCTGGCGCGGGCAGGCGACGCGCACGATATCGCAGCCCGAGGCCGTCAGCTCGGCGATCTGCTGCAGCGTCGCGTTGACATCGTGGGTCTTGGTGGTGGTCATCGACTGCACCGAAATCGGGTGATCGCTACCGACGCCGACACTGCCGACCATCAACTGGCGGGTCTTGCGTCGAGGCGCGAGAACGGCCGCTGGTGCGGTCGGCATCCCCAATCCGATTGTGCTGGTCACTTTCGGCTGCCTACTTTCGTGCGTTCTGATCGGGCCGTTCGCCTACCGAGCTTAGCCGTAGGCGGGTTGCGTCCACCTGTGACGGCCATGACATGGGCCATAACAGCTCAATGTCCAGAATTGCCACTGATCCGGGGCCCGCGACAGGCTACCGCGATTTATCGCGTCAACGAAACAGCTGGATCGGATCACGATGTCCGCTACCAGAGATGGGTCACGCTCGAGGCCACCACCTGACACGCCGTTGGGGCACAGTCCTCCGGCCCACCGGTCGATCTACGACGGTACCATATCGACCCAGTACAGCGAGGCCAGCAGTCGACGGCCTCATGGTCGATCAGCTCGATATAGGCCCCTGATGTCTGATCTGTTGTGGCCCGTACGGGGATCGAGATCCCATACGACACGAGGAGCGCGATTTGGCCGCCGACCAACTGTTAGGAGCGCCAGCGGCAGGATATCGAACACACCGATGGCCAAACGGCCAGTGTCTATCTGCTGATAATTCGGTCTGGCCAGTCCACTGAAAGCTTCCTTGATATTCAGGTAGTCGGCTGCGGATTACCGACGAGCGCGGTCACCCCATTCGCCAAGGGGACGCACCTCACATACGGGCCGTAGGCACCACTTGCCCTTACGTTCTCACATTCTTGAGCAGAATTGAACAGGCGGATTACAGTGTCTTCCCAGTTGTCGTCAATCGCATGAGGGTCCGCTACCGAATACGTCCCCCCTGAACTGTCGAGAAATTCTCGAGCGATTGCCGTCGCACCTGCAGATTGAGCACCTACGGCGCAAACCAAGCCGCACGCGACGACAACGGCGGCGATCTGACGGATCATGAATCCCTCCCAAATGAACTCCCCTGCCCCAATAGGGCTAACTCGAATCTTGGCCTGCGCCAACGGGTTCTGTCAAGCGGTACGTCGCCTCATCGAGCCTCGGGTAGATCCGGTCGATGACAGGCAGAGACGTTCCGAGGGTTCGACCAATTTGCCCAATCGGCGAGTCGTCATGCGACTCCCGGCTGACATCCGGGCCTCGCTAGAGCAGATGTCGGAGGTATCGGTCCGGTTGAGCGAGAAAATCCCTTGTCAGTCGGACCGGTAGGGCGTCGTCGTAGGCAACCGTCTCGATCTCACCGTCATCAGCGATCTCGTAAATCGTCGCTCCAGGCAACGCCAGCAATATGGGCGAATGGGTCGCCACGACGATTTGACACCGCTGAGCGACCAGTTCCGACAGTCGAGCCAGCACCGCCATGCAGCCGCGGGGTGACAATGCCGCCTCAGGTTCGTCCAGCAGATACAGTCCATCTGGGTAGAAACGATGCCGCACCAGATCCACGAACGACTCGCCGTGAGAACGTTCGTGCAACGACATCCCGCCGAAGACCGCCAACTGATCCGGACCGAGCATTTCGGTTGCGGTAGCAACGTTGTAAAACGACTCGGCGCGAAGAAAGAACCGGCTGCGCGGTTTATTTATGCCCCACCTCAGAACAAGATGCTCGCCCAGCGAAGACTCGGTCGAACGAGTAGCGAAACGGTAGTTCTGGCTGCCACCTTCCGGATTCATCCCGGCGGCGACCGCTATGGCTTCGATCAGGGTCGACTTCCCACTACCGTTCTCGCCCACCAGGAAGGTCACGCCCGGTGCCAATGTCAGTCCACTAGCTCGATCGAGGTGCGTCACCACGGGCAGGCAGAACGGATATTCATCTGAGCGAGTATCCGGCTCCAGCCGTACCTCATGGATATACTGACTCGCTCCAGCTTCTCTCCGCACAGCTCATGCTAACCATGGCGTGAGCGCAATGAGGTCGCCGCGCAACCCTAGAACAGTCGGATCGGGTTGATGATATCCGCGGCGATCGTCAACAGCATGTAGGCGCCACCTATCACCACCGCGACATAGGTGACGGGCAACAGTTTCAGATAGTCGACCGGCGCGCCCGGCGCCAGCCCCTTCCAACCGCGAATCGTGTTACGCACCTTCTCGTACAGCACCACCGCGATATGCCCACCGTCCAGCGGCAATAGCGGCAGCAGGTTGAACGCGCCGAGGAAGAAATTCAGGCTGGCCAGCACCAAAATGAAGACGTTCCACAGGCCGCGCTCCGCGGTCTCGCCGCCGATCTTGCTGGCGCCGTACACACTGACCGGCGTCTCCGGATCACGCTCGCCGCCGGTCACCGCGGTCCACAGCGCCGAAACCTTCTGCGGCATCTGCGCCAGCGATACGAAGGTACGAGTGAATACCTGCCCGGTATACGCACCGGCCGCCGGGATCGCGGCCAACGCGTTGTACTGCAGCGGCTCGTAGTACTCGGAGCCGACGCCGACCGCGCTGACCTCCTTGCCCGGTCCGTTCTTCTGCGCGTAACGGGTGACACGCTGCGGGGTGACCTCGATCGTCTTGGTCTGGCCGTTGCGTTCGATGATGTAGGTGAACGTGCCGGTCTGTTTCTGTGTTTCGGCGGTGAACTGCTGCCAGGTGTCCACCTTCACGCCGTTGACCGCCTTGACCACGTCACCGCGCTGCAGTCCGGCCTGCTGCGCAGGCCCGGTGCCGTCACAATGCACCATCGACTGATCCGGATTCTGCGGCGGCACGCAGCTCATCGCGCCAATAGTGGTGGCGGGCGGCTGGTCCAAGCGCGGTAGCCCCCAGCCGACAGCGAGTACGACCAGCAGAATGAAGCCGAGCAGGAAATTCATCGCGATCCCGCCGAACATCACCACCAGCCGCTTCCAGGTGGCCTGCCGGTACATGGCGCGGTCGAGATCCTCGGGCGCGAGTTCGTCCAGCGCGGTCATGCCCGCGATATCGCAGAAGCCGCCGAGCGGGAGGGCCTTGACGCCGTATTCGGTTTCACCGCGCCGGAAGGAGAACACCTTGGGACCGAAGCCGATGAAGTACCGCCGCACCTTCATGCCGGTGGCCTGGGCGGCCCACATATGCCCGCATTCGTGCAGCGCGATCGAAATCGTGATGCCGAGGGCGAACAGTACGAACCCCAACGCGAACACCATTTGCTGTACAGCCCTCCTGCGTTGCGCAGCTCGCCTCAAATGAAGTGCGGCCGCCCGCAGCGGCCGCGACTACCCGCGGACGCGCATCCGTTCCCGCGCCGCGAGCACCCCGACCACAGTAACCGGACACCGAGCACCACTCGCTGCCAAGTCTGCCAGGCCAGCATCCGACGGCGCGTCCGATCACATCGAAGGTCGTTCGGTGCGGGCTGCCGGTCACCGATCGACGAGCGCGCGGGCGTAGTCGCGCGCCCAGGAGTCGGCCGCCAGCACGTCTCGCAGTGTCTCGGGTTCGGCGCGCCATTGATCGGCCGCCTCGACGGCACGTGCGACCGTGCGCACGATATCCGGGAAGCGGATGTGTCCGTCCAGAAAGGCTTGTACCGCAATCTCATTGGCCGCGTTGTAGACCGCGGTAACGCTGCCGCCCGCGGTTCCGGCCTGCCTGGCCAATTCGACGGCCGGGAACACCGCATTGTCGACCGGCTCGAATTCCCAGGTCGACGCGGTGCTGAAATCGCAGGCCGTGGCCGCGCCGGGCACTCGATCGGGCCAGCCGAGTGCCAGTGCGATCGGCAGCTTCATATCGGGCGGACTGGCCTGGGCCAGCGTGGAGCCGTCGGTGAAGGTCACCATGGAATGCACGATCGACTGCGGGTGCACGGTGACGTCGATGCGGTCGTAGGGCACGCCGAACAGCAGATGCGTCTCGATCAGTTCGAGGCCCTTGTTCACCAGCGATGCCGAATTCAGGGTATTCATCAACCCCATCGACCAGGTCGGATGCGCCTTCGCCTCGGCCGGATTCACCGATTCCAGCATTTCGGTGGTCCAGCCGCGGAACGGGCCGCCCGACGCGGTCAGGACCAGCCGATCCACCTCCTCGGCCCGGCCGCCGCGCAGGCACTGGGCGAGCGCGGAATGTTCGGAATCGACCGGCACGATCTGGCCGGGTGCGGCGGCGCGGGTCACCAGGGAGCCGCCCGCGACCAGGGATTCCTTATTCGCCAGTGCCAGCCGGGTGCCCGCTTGCAGGGTGGCCAGGGTCGGCTCCAGGCCCAGCGAACCGACCAATGCGTTGAGTACGACATCCGCCTCGGTGCGGCGCACCAGCTCGGTGACCGCGCCGGGGCCGCTCAGTGCCAGGTCGAGTCGAGTTCCGGCGGCCGGGTCGGCGACGGCGACATTGCTGGTCCCGGTGGCGGCCATCTGCGCCGCGAGCAGCTCGGTATTGCCGCCGCGCGCGGCCAGGCCGACCACCTCGAATTTATCGGGATTGGCGGCAATCACCTCGAGCGCCTGGGTACCGATGGAACCGGTGCTGCCGAGCAGAAGGACTCTCACAATGTCGGACACGGCCCCATTGTGGCAGCGAGGCCAGCGACGCGCCCGAAGGCGGTAGCCTGCGCAACCGCGTAGCACCACCGATCAAACACAGCCCTGCTGGCTACGACGAGCGGTCGTATGCCACGATATCGACAGCAACACCCATACCGAGCTAAGGAGCGATCGTGGCCGCCACGGAACTCGAACCCACTAGTGACCGTGCAATCGTCACCCACGTGGACACCGCCGAGGTTCCGTCCGCCGCGTGGGGCTGGAGCGGGGAATCGCGCCGCACCTTCCGCGTCGCGGGCTGGATCGTCTGCTTCATCCTGCTGGCCATGACGATCGGCAACCACAAGGGCCATATCGAGGACGTGTTCCTGATCGGCTTCGCCATCCTGATCGCGGGCGTCATGATCCGCGACTCGATCCTGCGCCGCAAGCCTCGGTAGTCCACGCCGAAAGGTTTTGACCCGGTTCGGGATTCGCCCGCCTAACGCCCTCGTCGCTTGGCGGGCTTTTTCTTGGCACCAGGGTTCTTGACGAACCCCTTGGCGGCACCGCCGCGCCCGCCCGCCGAGCGTTCGGCGCCGGACTTCTTCGGCGGCTCGGTCTTCTTGCGCTGTGCCGCGGCGCGCGAGCTGCGCTCGGACCGGCCGCGCACGATGCCGACGAACTCTTCGATCAGGTCGGTGGCTAGTGCGCTCGGCCAGGCCAGTGCGATCTCGGTATCCGGGACCCCCATCATCGTGCGATAGACGAGGTCGCGGCGGGCGTGCAAGCGGGCGATGGAATGCGGGACGATGGCGACGCCGACGCCGGCCGCCACCAATTCCATGATGCCCGCGACGGCATCGATATCGCTGGCGTCCTGGATCCGTTCGCCCTCCAGATCACCCATGCCCACCTGCTCGAACAGTGACAGCATGTGATCCTTGGGCAGCACGACGACGGGCAGTTCGCGATACAGCGGAATCGCGCTCAGGCCAGCGCGATCGATCGGCAGGCGGACAAAACAGGCGTCGACCCGACCCTCGCGCAGCGCCGCGAGTTGCTCGGCCATCGGGATCGGAACGACCTCCAGCGCGGTATCGGGAAACCGCTCACCCCAGATCCGTGTCCACTTGGAGACCGTGACACCCGGCACGAAGCCGACCCGCAGTACAACCTCCTGCTGGGCGACCGGCTCGGTCTCTTCGGCTCGGGCGATGATGTCCTTGGCTGCGCGCAGCAATTGCTGTCCGGCATCGGTCAGCTGAGTCGGCTGTGCCCCGGGCACAAAGAGTTTGGTCCCGAGTTCCTGCTCCAAATCGATCACCGTATGGCTCAACCGCTGCCGGGATATGTGCAGCGATTTCGCCGCGCGCGCGAAATGCAGTTCCTCGGCGACCGCGACAAACCAGCGCAGGCGGGTCACGTCGATGGACTCGGGGTTCATTCGTATGAGGGTATTGCCCTCGGGGCCGGGGACCTGCATCCGGCCGCGCCCATTAGGCTGTACCGGTGAGCCCGGATAAGAAACCGCAGACCATGAAGCCGCTCACCGCGGCGAACAAGCTCGGCATCTACCTTCCGGCGACGCCCGAGGAATTCCGCAATTCCCCGATCTCCCGCGCCGAACTCGAAGAACTGCGCACCAATCCGCCGGCCTGGCTGACCGAACTCCGCAAAACCGGCCCCTTCCCCCGCGAAATCGTGGCCCGCAAACTCGGCGTTTCCAATACCGGCCTGGCCCGTGCCGAGGTCTCCGATGCGATGAACGCCGAGGAAATCGCCGCCCTCCTCGCCGACCCGCCCGAGTGGCTGATCCGCGAACGCGAAAACTACGCGGCGGTGCTGAAGGAAAACGAGCGCATCAAAACCCAGCAGGCCGAACGACGCGCCGCCTCCAACCGCCCGGCCAAGAACCGCGGCTGACCGGTCGGTCTTCAGACGTATCCCCTCTCGGCACTCGTTGTGAACACACAAGGCGTGCCGATCGCGAGACAGCGTGCGAATTCGCAAGCAGCACATAGTGATCCGCCACGAACCAGCGAAGGGTCGCACGAGTTATCGGCTCCGCACTCGTTCAGAAAACCCAGGAGCCCGACGAAGGGTGCGGCTGCGCCGTAGTCGCACCCACAGGTAGGCGTCTGTTGCCAAGTGCTTATGGCCCACCGGGTTTCGTGGTGACCACTTGACAGGCCCCGTCGGTGCACGAGCGCTGCAACCGGCCCCGCGAGAGGGTCTGGATCAATCCGATCGCCCAGCAGGTCGGGCAGCCACGCAGCGCGACCAGGCCGACCGGAAGGAGCAGCAGGCTGACGGGGCCGAATGCCGGTAGCAACGCGAACGAACCGATCACGGCACCGAATCCGATTGCGCCACGGGCCAAATGGCGCGAGACCGAAGCACTGGCGAACTGATCGCGCCCACCCGCCGCCCGAGTACCAGCCTCCATGGAATCGCTACGCGATGCGGTCCGCATTACCGACCTCCAGCCTCTCCTGCACTGCCGAACGCGCCCGGTGCAACCGCGACTTCATCGCCGCGGTACTCAGTCCGAGCAGATCCGCGACCATTCGACCGCTATATCCCTGCACATCTCGCATGATCAGCACCCGCCGCTGATCCCCGGGCAGCGCCGCGATCGCCGCGGCCACCCGCTCGGCCTCCCAGCGATTGATCGCCTCCTCTTCCGCCGACGCGGTGGTCGAATCCGGAATCGGTTCCGCCCGGCGCACGCGCAACCGCAGTTGGCGCAGACATTCGTTGCGCACGATCCGAAACATCCACGACGCCAACGCCCCCGACGCCCGCAATGTCCCGATCTTGCGATAGAGAATGATCAACGCCTCCTGCGCGGCATCCTCGGCATCCTCCGGCGACGCGCACAGCGAATAGGCGAACCGCCGCACATGCGGATGCGATCCGGACACCAGCGTGGTGATCGATTCGATATCGCCCTCCCGCGCCGCGGCGACGAGACGTTCGTCGGGCCAGCACACCTCAGCCACGGGACCGACTCCACCGACGCAGCACGGTGATGCTGCACGCGCAAATCAGCAGCAGCCCGACGACAATCGCGGCAATGATCACGACAAACCTCCCGATCTCGTGCCGACCGTGTTGCCGACACAAGTATGAGAGATGCGGACCGGCGAAAAGGATTCACCGCGAGCGAACCTTCCGCCAGGATCACATCGCAGCATGCACCTTCCGCAGATCGGCAACGAAATCCGAATAGGCGGATTCGAAGTCGGGCGCGCGCAACACGGCAGATGGATGGACCGTCGCGATCACCTGATACGCGGGCAGCGCCACCATCTCTCCGCGCCGCTCGCTCACCTTGAAGTCCGTGCCGAGAACCGCCTTCGCCGCGACGGCACCGAGACATACGACCAGGGCGGGCTCGACCACTTGCAGTTCCGCCGCCAGCCATGCCGAACAGGCGACGACTTCGGTGCGGCCCGGCTGCTTGTGAATGCGCCGCTTGCCGCGCTCGACGAACTTGAAATGCTTGACCGCGTTCGTCAGGTAGACCGCATCCCTATCGATACCCACCTCTTCGAGCGCCCGTTCCAGAAGTCGGCCCGCAGGGCCCACGAACGGCTGTCCCTGCCGGTCCTCGTAATCGCCGGGCTGCTCGCCGACCATCACGACCGCCGCGTCGGAGGGGCCCGTACCGAATACGGTCTGGGTGGCGGCCCGATAGAGCCCACAGCCGCGACACTTGCGGGCCGCCGCGCGAAGCTGCGCCAGATCCGCCCCCGCGGGGACGAATTCGGCCGCACCCGAGCCCTTCGCATCGCCATTCGCGAGGCGGTTCGATTGATGATCGGAGGTGATCACAATGACTCGGTCTTACGACGCCAATCGCGCACCGCGTCGCGAACCCGGTCGAAAATCGCGAGCGGCGGTCCGGCAACGATATTCGCCAGGGCCGAAGCACCCGCCTGCGGATGTGGGCGGGTCGGGGCGACCGCCTCGGCGACTCGCACCACGTCGGCGAGCAGTGCGCTGTCATTGGCGGAGATCTGTTGGCGCAGCTGGTCGAATTCCTCCTTTTCCTCCAGCTCCGCGTGCTCGATCACCGATGCGGCGAAGGTCCGGAATTTCGCATCGAAATCCTCGTGTCGCACACCCAATTCGTACAGCTCGGCGAGCACTTGTTCGGCCCGCTCCTCTTCGTGCAGTCTGCTGTCGACGACGCTGTCGGGCACCGAGGCGCGACGCGAGGCCGGGTGCACCACCGCCTGCTCGGCGGCCTCGTGTACGGCCAGCGTGCGGACCAGATCTTCGAATGGTTCGCGCTTGGCCTCCCCCTGCGCCAGCTCTACCTTTTCGATCAGTCCCTTGATCAGTTCGTGCTGCGCCAGCAGCAGCGTGACGACGTCTTCCTTCTGACGGGTGGCCATGGTGCACCTCCTGCATCGGGGACGGGAGCCAGCCCGGCTCCTCTCGACCGCCATACCCGCGACCGTGACACTCACACCGATCTGTCGAGACCAGCTCCATGCCGCCGGTGCACCCGAACCGTTGCTGATTGATCCGGAATGCGGCGGGTAACCGCTCCAACGACCCGACCCGTCCGACCAGAGAGGACGCGCCATGTTTTCTGGACCTGATTCCGGACCGCGCGACACGCCGCGGCGCCCTGAATTCCCTGATCGCGCCCGTACCACCAGAAATCACGCTGGTGAACTGATCGAAGACACCCGCAACTGGCCCGGTGTGATCCTGATATTCGTCGGTCTCGTGGGCGCCGCGCTGACGCTGACCGCCGCGGGTTACGGATTCGCGGGCTGGGCCGTGCTGGCCGGTATCGCCGCCGCACTGTGCCTGATCTGCGGCGGCGGTCTCATAGTCGCGGAACACCGCCGGGTAAAAGCCGACGAAGGCCGCGAACTGCTCGATCCGGGCGGCCATTGACCGGTGATGACCGGATGCCCACTGGTACCTGATCAGCCAGCATTCACTTGCCGACAACGCACGAATGGCGGCGTTTCCCGTTGCGCACGACATTCGGGCTTGCGCTGTTCGCGGTGGCGTCGCTGCTGGTCCGGTACGGCACCGGCAGCGTGGTGGCTCATCGCGGCGCGCGCGGTGCAGGGCGCCGGGGGCCGCGATCGTCGCTCCGTCGTCGCTATCGCTGCTGACCGCGAGTTTCCCGGAGGGCCGACAGCGAGCGCGGGCGGTCGCTCGGTATGGCGCCACGGCCGGTCCCGGTGCGAGTCCGGGGCTGGTCATCGGGGGCGCGCTGACGCAGTGGTCGTCCTGGCGCGCCGGATTCTGAACTCCGAAGGATTCTCATGCGAGCGACCTACCTGTACGGCCCCGGCGACGTCCGCGTCATCGACGTTCCCGACCCGACCATCCGCTACCCCACCGACGCGCTCGTGCGCGTGGTCCGCACCTGCATCTGCGGTTCGGACCTGCACCCGTACCACTCCATGACCCCCACGCCCGCGGGTAGCTCGATGGGTCACGAGTTCATCGGCATCGTCGAAGATATCGGCGCCGACGTGCACACCGTCCGGCCGGGTGATCTGGTGATCGCCCCGTTCGCATGGTCGGACGGCACCTGCGACTTCTGCCGTGAGGGTTTGCAGACTTCCTGTCGACACGGCGGTTTCTGGAACTCCGGCGATGTCGGCGGCGGCCAGGCCGAGGCCGTGCGCGTCCCGTTGGCCGACGGCACCCTCGTCCCCGTCCCTGTCGAGGAGGACTCACCCCTGCTCCCGTCGCTGCTGACCTTGTCGGACGTCTACGGCACGGGCTATCACGCTGCCGTCAAAGCCCGGGTCACCAACCGCACGACGGTCACCGTCATCGGCGACGGCGCGGTCGGTCTGCTGGCCGTGCTGTCCGCCCACCAGCTCGGCGCCCCACGGATCATCCTCATGGGTCGGCACAAGGACCGCACCGACCTCGGCCGCGAATTCGGCGCCACCGATATCGTGGCCGAACGCGGCGCGGAGGGCATCGCCGCCGTCCGCGAACTCACCGGCGACGACGGCACCCACGTCGTCATCGAAGCCGTCGGTCACCTGCCCGCTTACGAGCAGGCGATCGGTGTCGTGCGTCCCGGCGGCGTGATCAGCCGCGTCGGCGTCCCCCAGTACGAGGACGCACCGGTCGGGTTCGGCACCTTGTTCGGCCCCAACATCACCCTCACCGGCGGCCCCGCACCCGTCCGCGCCTACATCGACACTCTGCTGCCCGGCGTCCTCGACGGCGCCGTCCACCCCGGCAAGGTATTCGACCGCGAGATCCGCCTCGACGCCGTCCCCGACGGCTATCGAGCCATGGACAACCGCGAAGCCCTGAAAGTCCTCGTCCAGCCCTGACCGCAACGAGAAACCGGGTCAATTCAGCGGAGCGGTCTTCAGCCACGCAGCTATCTTGTCCATGCATGAGGGTCGGTTCATCGCATCGCGAAGATCGTCCTTACCGATCGGACCGCCCAGATCGATGGTCTCGTTGCTGTCGTGCCTAGCCTTCGGCGGCCAGCTGCCCGCAGGCCGCGGCGATCTCCTGACCGCGGGTGTCGCGCACAGTGCACGGGACGCCTTGGGCGTTGACGCGCCGGACGAATTCGGCCTCAACGGGTTTCGGGCTGGCGTCCCATTTGCTGCCCGGGGTCGGGTTCAGCGGGATCACGTTGACGTGTACGCGCGAGCCGAGGGCCTTGTGCAGTTTCTGCCCGAGCATGTCGGCACGCCACGGTTGATCGTTGATATCGCGGATCAGGGCGTACTCGATCGAGACGCGGCGGCCGGTCTTATCGGCGTAGTAGCGGGCCGCGTCGAGCACCTCGGCGACCGGCCAGCGGTTGTTCACCGGGACCAGGGTGTCGCGCAATTCGTCGTCGGGCGTATGCAGCGACACCGCCAGGGTGACCGAGAGGTCTTCATCGGCCAGTTTGCGGATGGCCGGGGCCAAGCCGACCGTCGAGACGACCACATTGCGCTGGGAGATGCCGAAACCGTCGGGGGCGGGCGAGGTGATGCGCCGGACGGCGGCGACCACCCGCTTGTAGTTGGCCAGCGGCTCGCCCATGCCCATGAAAACGATGTTGGACAGGCGGCCGGGACCGCCGGCGACCTCGCCGTCACGCATGGCGGCGGCCGCGGCGCGGACCTGGTCGACGATCTCGGCGGTGGACAGGTTGCGGTTGAGGCCGCCCTGGCCGGTGGCGCAGAACGGGCAGGCCATACCGCAGCCGGCCTGACTGGAAATGCAGAGGGTGGCGCGGTCCGGATAGCGCATCAGCACGCTCTCCAGCAGGGTGCCATCGCCGGCGCGCCACAGGGTCTTTCGCGTCTCGCCGCCGTCACAGGCGACGTGCTTGACCACCGACATCAGTGGTGGGAACAGCGACTCGCCGATCTTGTCGCGCACCGCGGCGGGCAGGTCGGTCATCTGCTCCGGATCGGCCTGCAGGCGTCCGTAGTACTGGCGCGCGATCTGGTCGGCGCGGAACTTCGGCAGACCGAGTTCCTCGACGACGGCCTTGCGCCCGTCGGCATCGAGGTCGGCGAGATGCCGCGGCGGCATACCACGGCGCGGAGCATCGAAGACGAGGGGCAGGGAGACGGTCATAGTCCCTCCAGTGTCCCATCCCGCCCGCCGGCTTCCGACCGAAGGTGAGCATCACGACGCCGGACGCGATGAAGGTCACGTTCGATCGACCGGCACCAGTACTAGCGAGCGGCCGTAATCCGATGTCACAACATGCCGATAACCGCCACTGAAACGCCTGCACCGACCATAGCGATCGACAATGATCGGACTATGACCAGCCACGCCGAGTCGCCGGAGCCGGAGCGCACGGAGGATGTCGCACCCCCGTCGCCGACCGGACCCAAGACCGTCGAGCCGACCGGGAGGACGACCGTCGAGCCGACCGGGAGCACGACCGTCGAGCCGACCGGCCGCAAGACGGTAGCGAAGTCCCGAACCGGCCAAACCTGGGTCGGTCTGATCGTCGCGGCGCTGATCGGGATCGTGGTGCTGATCTTCATTCTGCAGAACCTGGAAGAGCAGCGGGTGGATCTGTTCTTCTGGGACTTTTCCCTGCCGGTCGGAATCATGGTCCTGCTGTCGGTGATCGCCGGCGCACTGGTAATGGCTCTGGTGGGCGGCGTGCGCATCGTCCAACTCCGCCGAGCCGTGAAGCGCTAGCACCGGCGCCGCAATCGACAGACGCCTCGACGGTGGCTGCGGAACGTACCGACCGATCAACGATGCGGAAAGGATGTCTGCGATGTCCACACAACCGGCAATCGTCTTGGTGCAGGGCTCGAGCGCTGTCCTGATCCGCACCCCTGGAATGCGCCGAGCTGATCCGACCCCACCACGGTAGGGCCGAATCAGCTCACTCAAATCAACGTGGACAGCACCAACCAGGACACGAATGCCGAGGGCAGCATCGAATCGAGACGGTCCATGATGCCGCCGTGTCCGGGCAGCAACGTGCCCATATCCTTGATGCCCAACTCCCGCTTGACCTGCGATTCGATCAGATCGCCAACGGTGGCCACCAGCACCAGACCGACGCCGAGCACCACGCCGATCAT
This sequence comes from Nocardia sp. CA-119907, assembly GCF_050955995.1. NCBI lineage: Bacteria > Bacillati > Actinomycetota > Actinomycetes > Mycobacteriales > Nocardiaceae > Nocardia > Nocardia sp. CA-119907. Next base: position 2,581,518 of record NZ_CP192091.1, on the reverse strand, counting down.
CGAATTGGCCTCCAGCAGCAGGGTGACCGTCAGCAGACCGCCGATAACGCTGAACACCAGCGAACCGCAGAAACCCTCCCAGGACTTCTTCGGGCTGATCGCGGGCACCATCGGATGCCGCCCGAACAGCACACCGGCGACGTAACCGCCGACATCGGAGCAGACCACCAGAATCATGAAGGTCAGCACCCGCAGATTGCCGTCGGGTTCCAGGAGAAGCAGGGTCGCGAACGACGCCAGCAGCGGAATCCAGGCCAACGTGAAGATGGCGATCGCGGTGTCGCGCAGGAAATTTCGCGGCGCGGTCTGCAGTCCGTGATCGAACAGCCGCCACACCATGCAGATCAGCGTGGTCGCCGCGAAGGCACCTGCCACGCCGCTGGCACCCCATGGCCAGCCGAGCCAGAACACCGCCTGACCGCCCACGATGAGCGGAATCCGCGGTACCAGGACATCCGCCTCCCGCAGCCGCTTGGCGACCTCCCAGGTGGCCACGCCGACCCCGGTGGCCGCGACTCCGATGAACACCTTCGGCACGAACAGCAGAATTGCGATGAGCGACAGACCGAGGCCGAAACCGACGGCCAGCGCGGCGGGCAGATTGCGACCGGCACGCGAGGCGGGAGGCGAAGGTTCCGCGGAGTCCTCGTGCGGGGCCGTAGCGCTCACCGATTCATCGATCGATGATTCGGCCGTCGCGGATTCAGCACGCACATACCCGGAGTTCGCGGGTGCATCGAGCGCCGGTTCAGAATGTGCGGCGTCCGGAATCGCGGCATCGACCGCGTGCCCTTCCATCGCATCATCAGCTGTGCCGTTGACCGGCCTCGGCTCCTCGGCCGCACCGGTCGCGGCGGCGTTCTCGGCCACGATTGTCCCGTCGCTCAACTCGTCGTTCCGTTCGTCCCCCGCCCGAGCGGGTCCTCGGATCTGGCCTCAGACCTCGAGCAGTTCGGCTTCCTTGTGCTTGACCAGTTCATCGACTTGGCCCACATATTTGGCGGTGGTCTTGTCGAGCTCTTTTTCGGCGCGCCCGACCTCGTCCTCCCCCGCCTCGCCATCCTTCTGGATGCGCGATAGTTCGTCCATGGCCTTGCGGCGGACATTGCGAATCGAGACCTTGGCGTCCTCGCCCTTACCCTTGGCCTGCTTCGCCAGTTCCCGGCGCCGCTCCTCGGTGAGCTGCGGGACCGAGATCCGAATGATGTCACCGTTGTTGGTGGGATTGACACCGAGATCGGAATTACGGATCGCGGTTTCGATCGCGCCGAGAGTCGACTGCTCGTACGGCTTGATCACCACCATCCGCGGTTCCGGCACGGTAATGCTCGAGACCTGGGTGATCGGGGTCGGCGAACCGTAGTAGTCGATGACGATCCGTTGGAACATTCCCGGATTCGCGCGACCGGTACGGATGGACCCCAGATCGTCCTTCGCCACCGAGACGGCCTTCTCCATCTTCTCCTCGGCGTCGAAGAGCGCTTCTTCAATCACGACCGTTTCCTCCACAGCGTCGTCATCGTCATGATCCGCGGGCGCGGGGTCAGGACCGAACCAATGTGCCGATCTTCTCACCGGCGACCGCACGGGCGATATTGCCCTTCGTCAACAAATTGAACACCAGGATGGGCATCTGGTTATCCATACACAGGCTGAAGGCCGTCGCGTCGGCGACCTTCAAGTCACGCTCGATGACCTCTTTATGCGTAATTTCGGTGTACATGGTGGCGCTCGCGTCGACCCTGGGATCGGCGGTGAACACCCCGTCGACTGCCTTCGCCATCAGCACCACATCGGCGCCGATCTCCAGCGCGCGCTGGGCGGCGGTGGTGTCGGTGGAGAAGTAGGGCATGCCCATGCCCGCGCCGAAGATGACTACCCGCCCCTTCTCCAAATGCCGCTTGGCGCGCAGCGGCAGATACGGCTCGGCGACCTGCCCCATGGTGATCGCGGTCTGCACCCGGGTGTCGATGCCCTGCTGCTGCAGAAAGTCTTGCAGCGCAAGGCTGTTCATCACCGTGCCGAGCATGCCCATATAGTCCGAGCGGGCCCGTTCCATACCGCGCTCCTCGAGTTCGGCGCCGCGGAAGAAGTTGCCGCCGCCGATCACCACGGCCACCTGAACGCCGCTGGACACCACCTCGGCGATCTGCTCGGCGACCGTCTGCACCACGTCAGGATCGAGCCCGACCTTGCCACCGCCGAACATCTCGCCGCCCAGTTTGAGAAGCACCCGGCGATATCCTGGGCGGTCTGTCCCGGGGTCCGTCATGGGTGTTCGTCTCCTTCTGCGGTGGATTCGGTCTCGGCAGGGGCCGGATGGCAACGCGGAGGCTCTCGGATACCAAGACCCTCACATACAGAGCGCCCTTATCCTGCCCTACTCGGTTTCGGAGTGGGTAGAAGACCCCCCTCGGACGCAACGAACTCGCCCGGTCAGGCTCGGGAATTGCGGATGAACGCGCGGCGTCCGGACAGCCGAAACCCCTCGTACACCGTATCCGGGCACGAGGGGTTCGCGGACGTTATCAGGCCTGGCCGACCTCGAAGCGGGCGAAGCGGGTCACGGTGACACCGGCCTCGTCCAGCAGGGCCTTGACGGTCTTCTTCGAGTCGGTGACCGACGCCTGCTCCAGCAGGACGACGTCCTTGAAGAAGCCGTTGACGCGACCCTCGGTGATCTTGGGCAGTGCGGCCTCGGGCTTGCCCTCTTCCTTGGCGGTCTGCTCGGCGATGCGGCGCTCGTTCTCCACCACTTCGGCCGGGACCTCGTCGCGGGTCAGGTACTTGGCCTTGAGCGCGGCGACCTGCATGCCGACGGCACGCGCGGCCTCGGCGGCGGCGTCACCCTCGCCCTGGTACTCGACCAGCACGCCGACGGCGGGCGGCAGATCGGTGGCACGCTTGTGCAGGTAGACGGCGACCGGGCCGTCGAAGGCGACGACGCGGCGCAGCTCGAGCTTCTCGCCGATCTTGGCGGCCAGCGCCTGCAGCGCCTCCTCGACGGTCTGGCCATCGAGCTTCAGCGCCTTCAGCGTGTCCAGGTCGGCGGGCTTGGCAGCCGCGGCGGCGGTCACGATCTTGTCCGCGAGGCCCTGGAACTCGTCGTTCTTGGCGACGAAGTCGGTCTCGGAGTTGATCTCGATCAGCACGCCGTCCTTGGCGACGACCAGGCCCTCGGCGGTCGCGCGCTCGGCACGCTTGCCGACGTCCTTGGCGCCCTTGATGCGCAGCACCTCGACGGCCTTGTCGAAATCACCGTCGGTCTCGACCAGCGCGTTCTTGCAGTCCATCATCCCGGAGCCGGTGAGCTCCCGCAGCCGCTTCACATCAGCGGCGGTGTAAGTCGCCATGGGTGGCGATCCTCCTGTGTGTTGTTTCGGGTGGTAACACCACCTTGCCGACCGCTCCTACCAGGAGAGGTCGGCAAGGTGAACAAACGCTCCGCGGCGGTGGGAGCCTGGGTGACCAGGGAGCCCGCCGCCATCGGACACTGCGACGATCAGGCGTCGGCCGGAGTGGCGGGAGCCTCGGCGTCGGCCGCCTCGGACTCGGCCGCGGCGGGGGCGGCCTGCGCGAGCAGCTCCTGCTCCCACTCGGCGAGCGGCTCGCCCGCACCGGCTTCCGGCTTCTCGTCACCGGAGGAAAGACCGGCCCGCGCCTGCACGCCCTCGGCCACCGCGGAGGCGACGACCTTGGTCAGCAGTGCGGCGGAACGGATCGCGTCGTCGTTACCCGGGATCGGGTAGTCGACCAGGTCGGGATCGCAGTTGGTGTCCAGGATCGCGATGACCGGAATGTTCAGCTTGCGCGCCTCGCCGACGGCGATGTGCTCCTTGTTGGTGTCGACGACCCAGATGGCCGAGGGCACCTTGGCCATGTCGCGGATACCGCCGAGGGTGCGCTCGAGCTTGTTCATCTCACGCGTGAGCATGAGGATTTCCTTCTTGGTGCGCCCCTCGAAGCCACCGGTCTGCTCCATCGCCTCGAGCTCCTTGAGGCGCTGCAGACGCTTGTGCACGGTGGAGAAGTTGGTGAGCATGCCACCCAGCCAGCGCTGGTTGACGTAGGGCATTCCGACGCGAGTCGCCTCGGCCGCGATCGACTCCTGGGCCTGCTTCTTGGTGCCGACGAAGAGGACGGTGCCACCGTGGGCGACGGTCTCCTTGACGAACTCGTAGGCCTTGTCGATGTAGGTCAGCGTCTGCTGCAGGTCGATGATGTAGATGCCGTTGCGGTCGGTGAAGATGAACCGCTTCATCTTCGGGTTCCAGCGCCGGGTCTGGTGTCCGAAGTGTGCGCCGCTGTCGAGCAGCTGCTTCATGGTTACGACAGCCATGGCTCTCGTATCTCTCTTTCGTTGCCGGTTGACGCGGCGAATCGGTGATCCACCGCCCTGGCGCCTCCGAACCATCGGACCCGATCACGAGGATCAGGACCAGCCGATGATTCCCTGCTCCGCATGCGCACTGCCGATTACGGAGTCGAGCTCCGTCCGAACAGCGCCGTTACGAACAAGCACGGGGTGGCGCGCGAAGTCGATCCGTGCAGGCACAGACCGCTCGACCAGTCTACGGTCTCAGCGGGTCAGTTCCTAAATCGCCCTGTCACGGACGTAAACGGACGCTGTCCACAAGCTAGGAAGTTGTCCACACTCGCCGGATCGGGGCTACTGCGGGGGCCCGATCGCCGCCGAGGCTGGATGCATGAATCGCATAGCTATCTCGGTAACCATGATCCTGCCGCCGCTGTTCCTTTTGTCGCTGCTTGTGGCACAGCCGGTTTCGGCCGCGCCGCCGGATGGCGCGACTACCGTGGCAGTGCCATGGGGGTCACGAGCAATCGCTCCGCCTGACGGTATTCGGCCTTACGCATCGGAAGTCGTGTTCGGGCAGTGCACGGGTTCGGCCTGTTCCGCGCCGTGTCCGGGTGGTGGACGGGCGCAGGGGCCGGATCCGCTCCGGTTGGGACCGCTTGTCGTGAACGTCAGGCCCCGCGCGCTGCGTGTGCATGGCGCGCTTGGTGCACTCCGTGTGGACGTTGCGTTCGACGGACGCGGCGTGAACGTCACGCCGGTGGCCCCTGCGCCTGATGCACTCCGACAGGATCGCGCACCCCACGCACCCCATCTGGACGTTGCACCTGACGCAGGCGGCGTAAACGTCACACTGGACGCACTCCCCGTAGCCCCCACGCCTGATGCCCTCCGAGTAGATCGCGCACCCCACGCACCCCATGTGGACCTTGCACCCGATTTGCCCCACGTGAACGTCGCTCCCGATGTACTCCGCTTTGACGTGGCGCCCAATCTGGCAGCTGTGGACCTCGGGCCCGATGCACTCCACGTCGACCTCGCACCCGACATGCTCCATATGAACGTCACCCCAGACGTGCTCGACGTGAATGTCGCGCCCAACACATTGCGGATGGACCTTGCGGCCAACCTGCTCTGGGCGGACAGTGCGCCGACGCCGGTTCTTGGGGCAGATACGGCTTCGCTCCCGACCGATATCGTCCGTGGACACGGCGCCGGATCGGCGAGTTCCTTGCCTCGGGCGGTCGATGATCTGTTGTCGCGGCTGTTGGATCTGGTGCACCGAGTTCCGCTCCCGCTGCCTCGCTGATCTCCGAATGAATACCGACAACCGGGTCCGATGGTCGCTGGTGCGGCGACTGGTTTCGATCGCCGTCGCGGTCATCGCTCTACTGGGATTCGTTGCGGAGCAGGCGGTTTCAGCTGCTCCGCAGGGAGAGTTCAGCTGGCCCTTGCGGCCGCGGCCCGCGGTCGAGCGACGGTTCGACAAACCGGCGCAGGACTGGCTGCCCGGGCATCGCGGGGTCGATCTGGCGGGGACACCCGGACAGGCGGTGTTCGCGGCCGGGAACGGGATCGTGGTGTTCGCGGGGACGGTCGCGGGCAAACCGGCGGTATCCATCGACCATCCCGGTGGGCTTCGGACCACATATGAGCCGGTCAGAGCGGAGGTTGCGGTGGGGCTGCGGGTCCGTCGTGGGATGCGAATCGGCACCTTGGAAGCGGGGCACGAGGGTTGCGGGGCGGCCGCGTGCCTGCACTGGGGCGCCCGACGGGAAGCGGGTGGGCACAGCAGACACGAGTACATCGATCCGCTCGGCCTGCTGCACCCGACTCCGCTGCGATTGAAACCGGTGACCTAGTGGACGGCAGTGCCGGCAGCTGTGTCGGACCACGCTCTTCCGTCGCGATGGTTCCGGGACGAGGATCGACCCATGGGATATGCGCTCGGGGATCCGCCGTTCACCTACACAGAGGTCGGCGCGACAAAGGATGTGCTCCCGGCGGGCTACCACCGGTTTCGGCTGCGCCGCCGGATCGGGCACGGACGTGCACTGTTCGAGCGCGCGGGAGCGGAGCTCCTGGGGTACCGAATGCAGAAGGGTACCGGCATATTTCAGGAAGCCGACACCCCGACCGCAGCGCCGGGGACCCGGCTGACGGTGCGACTCGGCGTCGGCCCGCTCGGGATCACCGCACCGTGCCGGGTCGTGTACGTCCTCGACGAACCCGACCGGCGCGGCTTCGCCTACGGCACACTGCCCGGCCACCCGGAAATCGGCGAGGAGCTGTTCGCCGTCGAATACGACCCCACCGACGACAGCGTCTATGGCTTGGTGACCGCATTCTCACGCCCGGGCGCGTGGTATGTCCGCCTCGGTGGACCGGTTGTCCGTGCCATCCAGCACATCATCGCCGGGAAGTACATCGGCACCCTCCCGACCTCGATCTAGGCATTACCAGGCGGGGCATACGGATTCGGCTGCTGAACAACCGAATCCGTGACGATACCGCTGGACCGTGGCTCAGAGCTGCGCTGTCAGCGCTGCTGCCTCGGCGCGAAGTACGTCGCCGTGATCGGCGCGGCCCAAGGTGTCGTACTCGTCGGCGGCCTTGTGGCGGTCGACGATTTCGGCACGAACGATGTCTTCGATATCGGACTCCGTGAGGTCGCGACGGCGGACTTCGGCCGCACCGAGGCCCACGGCACTGGTCTCGATGGCACCGGCCTTGATGTCCGCGGTATCAATGGCCTCGGCATTGTCGATCGCGCCGAGCGCGGATCGCAGACCAGCGATGGCGCTGCGGTCGCGGGACTTCATCGCGGCGGACAGGGCGGTGCGGAGGCGATCGCGCAACGGCACGGATTTGTCGATGGCTTCAGTGGACATGGTCGCCGACCGTACGCGCCGGGACCTCACGGGTCGAGGGATTTTGGACACACGAGGTCACGGCGAGTTGGGCTCCGATCCATTCACGGTGTGACGATGGCGAAATCCGGGTCCGGCTGGTCGAAGACGCCGACGATATCGGCGAGTTTGGTGGGGTCGCCGCCGAGCGTGATGGCTCCGGAGGAGACCAGTGCACCGAAGTCCCCTCCCGACAGCAGGACTCGGATCATCGTCGACCGGGTCAAGGTGAACGAGGCGTCGGGGTCGGGAAGGGTGACACCGTCGGGACGGTCATAATGCGTCAGGCGACCGTTGCGCAGTTCGAGGCGGTGGATGCGGTTTTCATCGGTGATATGCCAGTCGGTCACCACCCGCAGATCCCACGCCTTGGGCCCGTCGACGCGCAGTGCCATGGCGTCGAAGATCTGCTCGACGGTCAGCGCGGCGAGCATGGTGGGAGCATTCGTCGTCGTGGGAGTGCCGAACGAGCCGTTGCGCAATTCATACGCACCGCTGAGGTAGAAGTTGCGCCAGGTGGCATTCTCCGCGCCGAAGCCGAGTTGTTCGAAGGTATTGGCCTGCAACGCTTTCGCGGCCTGGTTGTGCGGATCGGCAAAGATGACGTAATTGACCACCTGGGCCACCCATCGGTAGTCACCAGCATCGTAGGAGGCCTGCGCCTTGCGGAGCACTTCGTCGGCACCACCCATGAATTCCACATGCCGCCTGGCGGATTCGACCGGGGGATGCTCCCACAGATGCGCCGGGTTGCCATCGAACCAGCCCATATAACGCTGGTAGATGGCCTTCACATTGTGACTGACCGATCCGTAGTAGCCGTGGGTGTGCCAGGCATTTTCGATGGCGGGCGGCAGCGCGATCAGCTCCGCGATCTCACTGCCGACATGGCCCTGATTCAGCAGCCGCAAGGTCTGGTCGTGCAGGTAGCCGTACAGATCTCGTTGCAGAGCAAGGAATTCCACCAGTCGATCGGTGCCCCAGGTGGGCCAGTGATGCGAGGCGAATACCACATCGGAATCGCGGGCATACAGATTGATCGCCTCGGTCAGGTACCCGGCCCACACATGCGGGTCACGCACCAGCGCACCGCGCAAGGTGAGCAGGTTGTGCAAGGTGTGCGTGGCGTTTTCGGCCATGCACAGCGCCCGATGGTCTGGAAAGTAGAAGTTCATCTCGGCCGGAGCCTCGGTGCCCGGGGTGATCTGGAAGATGATGCGCACCCCGTCCACCGTTTCCTGCTGACCGGTGGCGGTGATATCGACGGTCGGAGCGATCAGCGTCACGGTGCCCAAGGAGGTGGTCTGGCCCAGGCCCGCACCGACCTGGCCGAGCGGACCGCGCGGCAGTGCCGCGCCGTACATATAGGCGGCGCGGCGTGCCATGGCGGTGCCCGCGTAGACATTCTCGGCCACCGCGTGCTCCAGGAATCCGGCCGGAGCCAGCACCGGACAGCGGCCCGCCGCAACGTCTTCGGCGCTCGTCACGCCCAGCGCGCCGCCGAAATGGTCCACATGGGAGTGGGTGTAGATGAGTCCGGTAACGGGTCTGTCGCCGCGGTGCGCGCGATAGAGGGCCAGCCCAGCGGCGGCGGTTTCCGCGCAGATCAGCGGATCGATGACGATCACACCATCGGTGCCCTCGACCAACGTCATATTCGACAGGTCGAGGCCGCGTATCTGATAGATCCCTTCGACGACCTGGTACAGCCCCTGTTTGACCACCACGCCGGACTGGCGCCACAGGCTCGGATGCACCGACGCCGGGCACGGCTCGCGCAGGAAGTCGTAGGAGTCGTTGTCCCACACCACCGTTCCGTCGGCAGCGGTGACAATGCCCGGTTCGAGCGCGGCGATGAACCCGCGATCCGCGTCCGCCAGATCGGCGGTGTCCGCGAATGGCAGCGTCGCGGCCGCATGCCGCTGGCGCTCGACGATCAACTCGCTCGGCTCGGTCGATGTAGTCATGTCCACCCTCCTCGTCAGCTGAACTTTGTTGGGCCTGCCGTCGATATGTCGAGCCTCGGTGCTTCAGGGCGGTGGTTCCGTCGATGCGATCACTGCCACGATGACAGCGACGATCAGCACGGCCACCGTCGTCGCGGCAACCGCGCCCCGGCCGTGTCCGAAGCGACCTTCGTGCAATGTGCGATTACGCGAAAAACACAGTCCCGCAAGCGCCGCCATCGCGATGGCCGCACCGATCGCCGCGAGCGCAGTGGGCCGCCACCCGCTGGTCACCGCATGATTGAGCAGCAGCGCGGCGATCGCCATCGCGCTGGTGGCAGTGCGCCGCCAAGACAGCGCGGTGCGCTCTGCGGCCAGACCCTCGCTCATCGCAGCAAAACCGCGATGCAGGCCAGCGCCGACACAATCGCGATGCCCAACGACAGGATCGGCACCATGATGGTGTTGGGCAGCGGTTCGCCGTTTCGCATCGCCGCGCCGACGCGCCGCCAATGTCCATACGCACCAACCGCGACGATTACCGCGAGCGCGATGCAGCTCATCGCGAGTGCCCGCCGCAGGCCCGCCATCCGGAACGGTTGCACCAATGTGTGTACCGCGACACCACCGGCGAGCAGCCCGAACGATGTACGGATCCAGGCCAGGAAGGTCCGCTCGTTGGCGAGGGTGAATCGGTAGTCGATCTCCTCCTCGCCTTCTTCGGACTCCTCGGCGGGATTGGGGAGAGTCACGTCACCTCGGTTTCGACTATCGGCCCCTCGGTTTCGGCGGGGCGGGGCCCCTTGGCGCGCACCCACAGCCAGGTCACCGCGAGCATGATGACCAGTGCGGGCTTGCCGAGAATCAAGGCCACGGTGCCGAGGATAGCCACCTCGTTCGCCAGATACAGCGGCAACATGACGGCCCAGAACACGAACCACGCCAAGGTGATTCGACGATGCAGGCGCAGCCGGACCGCGGGATCGGCCGGTTCCGCCGGTTCGAGCCGGATTCGGCGGCTCACGGTGTAGCTCAGCGGCTTGCCGATGAGCTGGGTCGCGCCGAAAAGCACGGTCATTACGACGCACAGTGCCACTTCGGGCAGGTAGAAGCCTCGGCCGTCGCCGGTGGTCTCGACGAAGAGCGAGAAGACCAGGATGACCACGGCCGACGCCGCGACGACCCGGACCGAATCGCCCCTGATCAACCGGAAGGCCGCCACTGCGACGGCGATCAGAATGGCGATGAAGACACCCACTTCGGCGCCCGCCACGAAATAGCCGAGCAGGAACCCGATCGCCGGTGTGGCCCCATCAATGATGTGCCGCGGACCGTGCTTCGCCTGGAACCTGCCCCAGATCTCGGCGATCGCGTTTACATATTGCTGCCGGTCAGGGGCCACAACATGCCGCTCGTCGGGATTCACGGACACCTCTCCATCGCTGGCCGGTTTCCTGCCGTAAGCAAACGATCCGCTACGTCAGGTTACCGCCGTCGATGTGGCCGTCCACGAAGTTTCGCTGCCCGCGGATGCGACCTTGCGGCGGATCCACCGTCAGAGGGGTGTGGCATCTTGGAAGATCATCGCCAGTCGATCCACGGCCGAGGCCATCAGCGCGCGTTTGGGCAGACCGATGGATCGCAGCTCATCGGCCCAAGCATGGTCGCCGAGGGACAACTCGGCACCGCCGAATCGGGCACGCATACCGGACGGTTCCATCTGCCACTGCGTGCACCGGGTGATCCCGTCGATATGGGAGTAGGCGTCGAACGATGTGGCACCACTACGGCGTCCCGGGACGGACAGGCCAGGGCGGATGGTGAGATCGACGATCAGCTGCCCGTTCTGGTGCAGCACGCCACGACGCACACGGCCGTCGTACTGTGCATCGAAATCCGCGATCTCTTTGGGAAATCCCCAGATCCCGCGACCTGCCGCGAGAGTGAATTCACCATCGACCGGGAGACGATGGATGAAGACGCCAGCTCCGCCCGTGGACAGCGCCCGGAGATCGCCGAGTGCGGTGGCGGGTCCGGCGGCGTGGTGGCGGACCATGAACGACACGCCGAATTCGTTGTACGGCCCCAGATCGCCGTCGATGTAGTCGACGAAGACGAGCGTGCACATGGCGCGACCGCCGGGCAGCCGAAGAATCTCCAGCCCGGAGTAGTCGATCACCCGCTGCGCGGCTGTCGCGGAGACCGCGTAGGTCGCCATGAATGCGTGCGCGAGCCGGATCCGCACCGGCATCCGGACTTCCTTGCCCAACACGGTGTGGGTGCTCATCGGACCACCCACCCTGGGGCCCGACGTGAGCCGACCGCGGGCCGGTCAACGAATCGTGCGGCGTTCACGAATCCTCCCAACTAGAACTCGTGTCAGAATAGCGGTAATTTCACCCCTTACGCATGTATTTCTTTCACGCGAACACGTTTCATAATTTCGAACAGTCCGATGTTCACCTTTGGTCGCGGCCTATGCGGTGGACAACGCCTCAACGAGGTCCGCGACGGTATCGAAGGCGATCGCACCATCCAGCGGATTGGAATACGTGCGCAACCAGGTGATCAATCCATCGCGCACACGCGCGAGCGCGATGATATCGAAAACGAACGTCTTGCCAGTCGAAATGACGGTGCCGCGCAGGCGGTATTCGATGACGACGGTGCCGGGGTCGTCGGTTTCCCGAATGCTGACGTTGTCGGCGGATTCATGGCGCTGCACGCCGACCGCGCCGAGCAGGTGAGCGCGGAAGGTCTCACGCCCCTGGGCATGCCGCGGAACGCCAGGCGGGGAGAAGGGGAATTCCAGGACCGCATCCTCAGCGAACAGGTCGGCCAGGTCGCCATTGGGGCCGGGAGCGGTGAGCTGAACGAGTCGTTCGGCAACCTCGCGTGGGGCGGCATTCGACATGAAGCCGTTGGAGCGACCACTGCGAGCCGACGCGCGGCGGAACCGGCAACAGATCGTGGAGGCGGCGCGCGAAGCGTTCATGATCGACGGCATTGGGGTTTCCCTGGACGAGATCGCACGCCGGGCCGGGGTGGGACCGGGGACGGTCCACCGTCACTTCCCGACGAAGAAGCAGCTGTACGACGCGATCGTCGCCCTACATCTCGATGAACTGCGGCGCGAGGCGCAAGCGGCTCTGGACGGCGGTGACAAGGACAGGGGTTTCTTCCCATACCTCACCGGCCTTGTTGGACGTGCGGGGCCCGAGCAGGACGTGACCGAGGCGCTCGCGGCCGCGGGTGTGGAGCCCGGCCCCGGGGCGCAGCAGGCGGCGGCAGAGCTGCGGGACGTGCTCGGCGCACTATTGAGCGCGGCGCAAGAGTCGGGAGTGGTCAGAAGCGATGTGAACGCCGAGGACGTCCGAGCTGTCGTGGTGGCCGCGCTCGCGGCACAGCGGTACCGCGGCGACGATGGGCGGATCGCGGACCTGATACTCGGGTGCCTGCGGCCGTAGCCAACCGGTCAGGCGCGGGGATGGGCCTGGTCGTGGACTTTCTTCAGGCGCTCGATGGAGACATGGGTATACAGCTGGGTGGTGGCCATGCTGGCGTGGCCCAGCAGTTCCTGCACGACACGTAGGTCGGCACCGCCCTCGAGCAGGTGGGTTGCCGCCGAATGTCGCAATCCGTGCGGGCCCATATCGGGTGCGCCCGGGATCGCCGAAACGACCTCGTGGACAACCGTTCTGGCCTGACGTTGATCGAGACGTTTGCCGCGGCGGCCCAGCAGCAGAGCACGACCCGAGTCGGTGGTGGCAAAGACGGGGCGGCCGTACCGCAGCCAGTTCGCGATCGCTTCATCGGCCGGAACGCCGAAGGGCACCGATCGCTCCCTGTTGCCCTTGCCGAGCACGCGGACCAGGCGCCGCTCTCGATCGATATCGTCGAGATCGAGTCCGCACAATTCACTGACCCGGATTCCGGTGGCGTACAACAGCTCCACGATCATCCGGTCCCGTAAGGCCATCGGATCACGTTGCACCGCACCGGATTCCGCCGCATCCATGGCCGCGACGGCCTGCTGTGTACCGAGCACCGCGGGCAACACCCGATGCGCCTTCGGCGAACGCAGCCGAAGTCCGGGATCGGTCGCGAGCCGCCCGGTACTGGTCAACCACGCCGTAAATGTCCTTGCCGAGGACGCCCGCCGCGCCATGGTCGTGCGTGCCGCACCACCGGCCGACTGCGCGGCCAGCCACGACCGCAACAACGCCAAATCCATCTCCCGCACTGCCGAATCCGCCGACCGCGCAACCAAATGCCCCAATAGCGATCGCGCATCCCCCACATACGCCCGCGCCGTATGCGCCGACCGATTCCGCCCCAACCGCAGATGCCGCCCATACTCCATCAGCAACGCCTCGAGATCCTCCGGCAACTCCATCCCCCCACCGTCACCGCCCTACCCCCCATTGGCAAGTCAGCACGCCGCACCAACACCGGGTTCACCTACCTTCCCCCCGGGCCCTCGCCACCAGGTCCGGCCCACCGGACAGACCTAGCCCCGAGCAGCTGACAACCAAGATCGGGTCAAGGAATCTTCCAGCCGCTCTGCTCGACTCGGGTTATGACGTCATCGATACCGACCAAGGCGCCTACCTTCGACGATCCCGAAGCACGCCTCCCCGATCCAAGCCGCAAGCCGAACCTCGAAGCGCGAGCCCACACGATCCCGCAGCACCCTCCCATAATCGCTGAGCGCAAACCCCCACGATTCCGGAACACAAACCACCCCGATCCGGAGAACGCAAACCTTCGCGGTTCCCGAGCACAAGCCACCCTTGTTCCAAAGAACGCGCGCCGGACCACGTCACCCAGCAAGTGAACGTCACGCACAAGCATTGAAGGTCGCGCAGACCCTATACCCTCTGCGCGACCATCACCCGATGTGCGTCAGCAATTCCAATCTGTCCCGATGGCGCTGGGTCGGAGTGCAAGCCCTTCTAAGTCTCCGAGGGCGAAACCCGGTGTCGGCGGAGCGGGAGGGCCTGCACCGATGAGCGCACTGGCATGCCCCGGCGACCGCGCTCTTCGGGTTTGGGAAGCGCGGGGCATTCATGGTTTGGGCTTCTGCATGGTTCGGTACCAGCCGTTTTCGTCCATTCCGACCAGTCCGGCCAGTTCTAGTGCGGGGAGAATGGCGCGGACGGTGGATAGTTCGAGACCGGCGTCTTCGGCGATGGCTCTCGGCCGGCGGGAGCCGATTCTCGGGAGTACCGCGAAGACCGATGCTTCGTCGCCGAGCAAGCGGTCGCCTGGCTCGGACGACTGTTGAGTCGGTAGCGAAAGGCGCAGTGGGCCTGCTTCATCGATGACCTCCTCGGCACGGGTGACCAGCAGAGCCTCACCTTCGCGGATCATGCGGTGGCAGCCCACCGAGGATGCGGAGGTGACCGGGCCGGGGATGGCGAGCGCGGGGCGGCCGAGGCGGCGGGCCCATTTGACGGTGTTGCGTGCACCGCTGCGCAGTCCTGCCTCCACCACGAGAACGCCGTCCGCCAGAGCCGCGATCAGTCTGTTGCGGGCCAGGAATTGGTTCTTGTGGGCAACCGTGCCGGGCGGGTATTCGCTGATCACCAAGCCGGTTTCGGCGATCTCGGCCAGGAGCCGCTCATGCTGGGCGGGATAGGGGCGGTCGACACCGCAGGCGAGCACGGCAATGGTCGGGGCACCAATGGCCAGAGCGGCACGATGGGCCATACCGTCGATACCGAAGGCGGCACCGGATACGACCGTCCAGCCTTGTGTGGCCAGATCACCGACGATCTCACCGGTGACGCGATCGCCGTATCCGGTACTGCACCGCGCCCCGACAACCGCGATGGCGCGCTCACTGGACTCCAGCAGCGACCGCGGCCCACGCACCCACAACACCAGCGGCACTGCTCCGTCCCGATCGCGTCCCGGCTCGAGCTGGCTGAGGCCCAACATCCGCCAGGCAGGCCATTCCGGATCGTCCGGAGTAACCAAACGTCCGCCGATCCGCTCCATCACCTCGAGATCCCGTGCCGCACAATCGATCTCCCGCCGCCGCGAAGTCGGCCGCAACAGCGACTCCGGCAACGCACACTCCCGCACCGCCCGCGCCGCCTCCACCACCCCCACCGACTCGATCAACAACGACAGCGCCGCACACGGGCCCGCCACCACTCGCGACAGATACGCCCACGCCAACCGCCGCTCATCAGCGCCATCCGCGCCAACCACTGCGCCGGTATTCGCCGACCCCCAACCATCCAAGTCCACAACCCCATACCTCGAGCGAGGAGATCCGCCGCCGACCAGCCCGCCAGCACACCTCGCCGCCCCCGGTGCATATCCCACATCCGCCCCCTCAGCACCTGCCGCCCATCCACAATCCGCCCCGGGGATGCCGCCGCCCGCCGCATGCTCGTCTGCTACCGACGCCCTGGCCGTCCAGTCCTCATTCATCGCGCACTCCGCCGCGGAAGTTCGACGCCGCCAAACATATCCCGCGCGCCATCGACCGACGCCGCAGCAGAACATGCACACAGCGACCGCCGCTGGATCAGTCCTGCCGCAGGCAGCCATCGCCCAGCCCTGCACCGCAGCCAACCGATCGACCATTGCCGCGCCAACACACCGCGAAGCGTTCGCTGCGCCCGCCCGGCGGCAATCCCCGCCCCCGATCGCCCGCACATCTCGCAGTGACGACAACTCGCCAGAATACGAGCCGCTTCCAGCCCCGCACCCATCGACTTCGCCGCCGCACAACCATCGGCGCCAGCCATTTCCGCACGCGCCGAAGCAGTCGAGCCACCCTCCACCGTCGCCTCCCTTTGCCCCGAAGTAACGATCTCCTCTCCCGCCACACGCGGATCGATCGATTTGCCCGCCTCCCGGACAGCGGCCGCAGTGCCCGCCGCAACGCAGATCGATGCCACACCCGCCCACCCAGGTGCAAATACCGCATCGGCTCCCGCCGCCGATCCGCAATCCGCTCCGGGGACGCCACGGCCCGCCGTCGCCTGCCTTTGTGCGACCGACGCCCCCACCGTCCACTCCTCATTCATTGCGCACCGGCCGCGGAAGTTCAACGCCGCCAACACATCCCGCACACCAGCCCAGGCCGATGCCGCAGCAGGACGTACGCACTGCGACGACCGCTGGATCGGCCCTGTCGCACACGGCCCCAGATTCCGATGACCCCACTCCCCAACCCGCTGTCACTGTGCCCCCCGCTGTCGAAAGTTCAACGCCGCCAGTACATCCTGCGCTCCGGGACGGTCCGCGCCGCGCAGGTCGGAGATTGTCCAGGCGACGCGGATCGCGCGATCGGCGCCGCGGGCGGAGAGGCGGCCGAGGCGGAGGGCGGCCTCTACGGGGCCGGTTGCTTCGTGGGGGAGTCGGAATCGTTGGCGGAGGATGTGGCCGGGGACTTCGGCGTTGGTGGCCCAGCCGAACTCCCTCCAACGGTGTGCTGCCGCTTGCCTTGCCGCCGCGACTCGGCCGCGTACGATCTCGCTGCTCTCGGCCTCCTCGGCGGCGAACGACGCGCCCGAGTGGCCGTGCATCTGGACCCAGATATCTATGCGATCCATCAGCGGTCCGGATAGTTTGCCGAGGTATCGGCGGCGGGCGAGCGGCGGGCAGATGCAGTCGACATCGCGGGCGGGGGCGCAGGGGCAGGGGTTCGCGGCGAGCACCAGTTGGAAGCGGGCCGGATAGCGCGCCACTCCGTCGCGGCGGGCGATGCGAACTTCGCCCTCTTCCAAGGGAGTTCGCATCGCTTCCAGCACCTTGGTGCCGATCTCGGCACATTCGTCGAGGAACAGCACGCCCCGGTGGGCGCGGCTGACCGCACCCGGGCGTGCGGTCCCCGATCCGCCGCCGACCATGGCGCTGGCCGAGGTCGAATGATGGGGCGCGACGAAGGGCGGCATGGTGATCAAGGGATGGTCGTCGGAGAGCGCGCCGGCGACCGAGTGGATGGCCGTCACCTCGAGGGCTTCGGATTCGGTGAGCGGCGGCAGCAGACCCGGAAGACGTTGCGCCAACATGGTTTTGCCGATTCCGGGCGGCCCGGTGAGCAGCAGGTGATGACCGCCCGCCGCGGCCACCTCCAGCGCCCACCGAGCCTCTTCCTGGCCGACCACCTCGCTCAGATCGCCGCCGCAGCGAACGGTATCGGGCAGGATGCCATGGGGTTCGAGGAGGACGCCCTCGCCACGCAGCCACGCGACGACGGTGCGCAGGCTGGCCGCGCCGAAGACCTCGATGCCATCCACCAGCCCGGCTTCGGCCAGCGCGGATTCCGGCACGATCACCCGAGACCAGCCCGCATTGCGCGCCGCGATCACCGCGGGCAGTATGCCGCGCACGCGGCGGACCCGGCCATCGAGCGCCAATTCCCCTAGCAGTACGGTCTTTCCGAGCCGATCGGAGGGAATCGCGCCCGCCGCGTCGAGGACCGCGACCGCAAGGGCCAGATCGTAGACGCTGCCGATTTTGGGCAAGGTCGCCGGGGACAACGCCAGAATCACCCGGCCGTCCGGCCACTTCTCCCCCGTATTCGCCACCGCCGAGCGCACTCGATCGCGGGATTCCTGCAGCGCGGTGTCGGGCAGTCCGACCAGATGCACCGAGGGCAGGCCCTGTCCGATATCCGCTTCGATCTCGACCAGTTGACCGTCCACCCCGGTCACGGCGACCGAATACGCCACCCCCAGCGCCATCAGAACACGGCTTTCAGGTGGTCGATGATCGGGCGGTGGCCGCGATGCAGCAATACCGAAATGACATCGAATCGGATATTGCGCCACGGACCGTCCTGCTCGGCCAACCACACCAGGGCCAGCCGCCGTATCCGCTGCTGTTTATCGAAGGTGACCGCCTCGGCGGGCGTGCCGAACTTGGCCCCGGTCCGCGTTTTCACCTCGACGAAGGCGGTGACCTCGGCGTCCTTGGCGATCAGATCCAGTTCGCCGTATTTGCACCGCCAATTCCTGCCGATGATCTCCATCCCGGCGGCCTGCAGGAATCGTGCCGCCAGTTCTTCCCCTCGTGCGCCGAGCGCCTGGTTATCTGCCACCAGCTCATCGTGCGCGGACCGCAGCGCCGGTCAGCGGCAGCGACCTGGGCCGACAGAAAACCTGTGGATACCCGCCGAACTGTGGACAACCCGAGCAACCGGTACTCACACGCGACGTATTTGTCGGTGCCCCGTGCTATACAGCCGGATCGGCGCCTACGCGACCACCCGGCAGCGCGGGCGCTTACTCTGGCAACCGCAGATCCGGCTTTTCCAACTCCTCGATGTTCACGTCCTTGAACGTGATCACCCGGACATGCTTCACGAAGCGCGCCGGCCGGTACATATCCCATACCCAGGCGTCGCTCATGCGCACCTCGAAGTACACCTCGCCGTCGGCGTTCTGCGGCCGCAATTCGACGGAGTTGGCCAGGTAGAAGCGGCGCTCGGTCTCCACCACGTACGAGAACTGACCGACGATGTCCTTGTACTCCCGATATAGCGAGAGCTCCATCTCGGTTTCGTATTTCTCCAGGTCCTCGGCACTCATCGGGTGGGACGTCCTCCTTCTCGCCGCACTGCGTATGTTGACATCATCTCGCATGCGCCGGGTCGGTAGCCACTCGGCTATCCGGTTCGGCGCCGTCGACCAGAACCGCACCGGCCAAAACCTCATCGGCCAGTACCGCGTCGGCGTATTCGGCGGCGGCGACCGGCCGCAAACCCGCTACCTCCCGCACATTGCGCCAGGATCGGCGGTGCTCACTGCTCGGTCCGAGCCGTTCGAGCGCGGCGGTATGTTCGGGCGTGTTGTAGCCCTTGTGCGCGGCGAAACCATAGCCGGGAAAGCGCTCATCGAGTTCGACCATTATCCGGTCCCTGGTCACCTTGGCCAGAATGCTCGCCGCCGCGATGCAGGCCGCGGCCGCGTCACCGCCGATGACCGGCAGCGACGGCACCGGAATACCGGGCACGCGGAATCCGTCGGTGAGCACATACCCCGGCGTCCGCCCGAGCCCGGCGACGGCGCGGCGCATGCCTTCGATATTGGCGACATGGATGCCGATGGAGTCGATCTCCCAGGCCGGAACGACCACGACCTTCCAGGCCAGCGCCAGCCGGGTGATGACCGGGTACAGCTGCTCGCGCACCGATTCGGTGAGCTTCTTGGAATCGTCGAGTCCGGCCAGCTTGTCGTATGCCTTGGGAGCGAGCAGGCAGGCGGCGACCACCAGCGGTCCGGCGCAGGGTCCCCGCCCGGCCTCGTCGACACCCGCGACGGGTCCTAGTCCGCTGCGGATCAGCGCCGCTTCCAGAGTGCGCAATCCGCCTGCCCGACGCATGACGACCCGCGGCGGCCACCCGTTGCCCGGAGTCGCGCCCTTAACCTGTGCCACTCGACCCTGCCCCACCGTCCAATTATCCTGCGGCCCGCACCGATCAGTTCGTCTGGGGATCCTGCGCTTTCACCGGACCGATGCGGGTGGGCGGCCAGATCTTGAAGACGGTTTTACCGCGGACATTGTCGATCGGGACGGTGCCCTGCAGATTGTCACTGACGTGGGCGCGCGAGTCGGCGGACTGGTTCCGGTTATCGCCCATCACCCACAGGTTGCCCTCGGGCACCTTCACCGGGCCGAACACCCGGCCCGCGGGGTAGGTCGCATTCTGCTGTCCGGGATACCACGGGTAGTCGTTCTTGACATACGGCTCGTCCAAGGGCTTGCCGTCCACCAGGACCCGGCCCTGTGCGTCACAGCACTGCACGGTCTGGCCGCCGACGGCGATCACCCGCTTCACCAGATCGTTCTCATCCGGCGGCACGAGCCCGAAGAAGGAGAAGAAGTTCTGCACGCCGCGCACGACGACGTTGCTCGACCGGATGGACTGGTAGCGGGTATTCCACGACGGCGGACCGACGAACACCACGACATCACCGGGTTCGGGATTGCCCCAGTAATAGCTCGGCTTCTCTACATAGATGCGGTCGCCGATGAGCAGGGTCTCTTCCATCGACTGCGACGGAATGACATACGGGCGCCCGACGAAGCTGACCATCAAGGCCGCGATCACCGCGGCGATGACAATGAGGACCGGCAGTTCCTGCCAGAAGGGACGTTGCTTGCGCTTCGTGCGTCGCGAGCGACCGCCCGCACCCTCGTCGTCCGAACCGGACACAGTCATCGACCCACTTTCGTCTGCCACGCCGAACAGATTAGCCCGGCACCATGACTCACGTCCGGTGCCGGGCTACTGAAGAACTATCGTGCCGAGCTGCGTTGTGCTACAAGGTCAGCGCTTTTCCTTGATCTTGGCAGCCTTGCCGCGCAGATCGCGCAGGTAGTACAGCTTGGCCCGGCGGACATCACCGCGGGTCACGACATCGATGTGGTCGATGTTCGGGCTGTGCACCGGGAAGGTGCGCTCCACGCCGACACCGAACGACACCTTGCGGACGGTGAAGGTCTCGCGGATGCCACCGCCCTGGCGCCGGATCACGACGCCCTTGAAGACCTGGATGCGCTCCTTCGAGCCTTCGATGACCTTCACGTGCACGTTGAGCGTGTCACCCGGCCGGAAGTCGGGGACGTCGCTGCGCAGCGACTTTTCGTCGACGAAGTCAAGGGTGTTCATTTCATCCTTCTGATGTTCGCGCGAGCAGAGGACCCTGGCGGCACTGGCGTACTCGACCGGTTCATGCTCCGAATAAGGGGTGCTCCATGGGCCGAAAGCACCCAGGGCAACCTGTGCATTGTGCCAGATCGGCGGGTCACCGGAGAAATCGCCCCCGCCCTGCCTCGGCTCAGCGGATGGCCGCACGGTGCACGGCCGCCGCGAGGCGATCGTTCTCCGGGGCGCTGAACCCGAAGGCCGCGCGCCGCCGAGTGTAGCCATAGGCGTCCATCCATGATCAATTCGTCTCGGGTGCTCGGTCACGCGACCGACCGGCGGCGGAGCAGTCCCAGCCGCTGCGATGCGGCCGGGCGCAGGGCCCAGGAGGCGAGGGTGATGCCGGCGAAGCCCAGCGGTCCGAGCCATGTCTTCGGCTCGTCACCGACCGCGATATGGGAGGCGGCCGCGCCGCCGTAGACGAAGGTCAGTCCCGCGTACGCCCATTCCTCGGCGCGCGGGAAGCCCGGCACCACGATCGCGGCGACTGCGGCGGCCTTCGCGACGCCCATGATGGTCGCGAAGTACATCGGGTACTCGAGTCGCTCGAATACCTCGCGGACGTGGGAGATTCGCGCGAGATCCCAGTAGGAGCCGACCAGCGTTTCGGTCAACAGGACGCCGGTGGCGCCCAGGTAGGCAAGTCGGGCCGGGCGGGAGGTCTTTTCAAGGTTCATATCTGTGTGACGTATCGCGGCCCATGAAGGTAACGACCACGCCTGCCGACGGCCTGCGATGTCACATTCGCGGGATTCGTTCAGTCATCTCTTCGAGCGACGTCGAGGAGACCTTTGTGGACGAAAACGATTTGGCCGACCGATTCGAAGCGCATCGCCCGCACCTGATCGCGGTGGCCTATCGCATGCTCGGTTCGCTGAGCGAGGCCGAGGATGCGGTACAGGAGGGCTGGTTACGACTGTCCCGGGTCGACACGGCGGCGAATTCGAAGCCCTACTGGCCATCCTCGACCCCGACGTAGTGCTGCGCGCCGACGCCGGAGCCCTCTTCCCCGGCATGCGCGTCTTGCGCGGCGCAACCGCAATAGCCGGCCAACTCGACACCTTCCACCGCGCCGCCAACGCCACCCTCTCCCACCCAGTCCTCGTCAACGGCCACCCCGGCCTACTCAACACCATCAACGCCACCCCCATCTCGCTCCTGGCCTTCACCATCACCAACAACAAAATCACCGCCATCGACCTCCTCTCCGACCCCACCCGCCTCCCCCGAACCACCCCGTGAGAATGCGCTGGTGCGGGTAAACGTCGAGAACGCCCCTGTACCAGCGCATTCTCGTCAGGTAGAGACACTTAGTTGTGGTGGAAGTGGTCGGGCATGGGGAGGTGCCAGTGGGCGGGGGCGGGTGGGGCTGGGAGTACAGTGCGGGCCAGTTCGGCTTCGGCGGCCTCGCGGACGTGGACTACGTCGGGCTTTCCTGCGACCAGGTCTTGTACGAAGATCTTCGCTCGGATTACCGGGCGGCGGTATCGGCGTTCGCGGACGATCGCGCGGTACATCAGTCGTCGCTTGCCGGGGTAGCGCCAGCGGGCCCATGGTGCACCCGGTCTGCTCAGGCGTAGTGCGCCTACGACGAGCAGGGGTAGGAAGTACATGCCGAACAGGCCGGTCCAGATCTTGCCTTTCGCGATGACGATGGCCGCGAGCGCGAGGTTCACCACCGCGAAAACGACGATGGAGATCCGGACGCTGGGGTCACGGCGGAAGTCATTGACATCCAATAACCACAGTGGGTGGAAGCCGAGCAGTAGCAGTCCGGTCACAGCGAGCGCGACGAAGACCGCGTCGACCGAGGTGCGCCCCTGTTCCTCCCAGTACACATCGCGCAGATAGAAGATCAGCGCGAATTCGTCGAGGGTGAGGGCCGCACCGACACCGAAGGCGGCGGCGAGCAGGCTCGCGGTGAGCGTATCGGCGCTCTGGTACGTCGTGACCAACCCGATGCCGGACAACAGCACGAGGATGACCCCGAACACCATGTGGTGGATGTGCACGCCGCCGGAGCGCAGATTTCCGGGCCACCAGCGGACCTGCTTGCGGATCAACCGAACGCTGAGCCGGATCAGCAGGAACCCGACGATGAACCCGAGCAGAAAGCACAGCAGCGGCAGACGACCATGCGCGATCACATCATCTTCGAGCCACCGTCGCATGGCCGCCTACAACCTCCGCCCGTATCGCCCTACTGTCCGAAACCTGCCCGGCGCAGCGCATCCGCCATCGAACCGCTCGGCGCGGGTGCGTTGCGACGCTGGTTGCCCTGGTTGCGGCCCTGATTCTGCTGGCGCACCTGACCCTGTTGCTTACCCTGACCATTCTGCCGCTGCCCGCCGCGATCGGCTCCACCCCGACCACCCTGGCCACGGCCCCGACCGCCGTCGGCCTTGGCCGCACCCGGTTCGTCGTCCAGCCGTAGCGACAGCCCGATGCGCTGGCGCGCGACATCGACCTCGAGCACCTTCACCTTGACGACGTCGCCGGACTTCACGACCTCGCGCGGATCCTTGACGAAGTTGTGCGACATGGCCGAGACGTGCACGAGTCCGTCCTGGTGCACGCCGACATCGACGAAAGCGCCGAAGGCGGCCACATTGGTGACCACCCCCTCGAGCACCATGCCCGGCTCGAGGTCGGCGACCTTCTCCACGCCCGCCGCGAATTCGGCGGTCTTGAACTCCGGACGCGGGTCGCGGCCCGGCTTCTCGAGTTCGGTGATGATGTCGGTGACGGTCGGGATACCGAACTTCTCGTCGGTGAAATCGACGGGCTTCAGCGCGCGCAGTGTCGCGGTATTGCCGATCAGTTCCGACATGCCGCGTCCGGTCGATTCCAGGATGCGCCGCACCACCGGATAGGCCTCGGGGTGCACGGCGGAGGTGTCGAGCGGATCGTCACCGCCGCGGATGCGCAGGAAGCCCGCGCACTGTTCGAAGGCCTTCGGGCCGAGGCGCGGCACGTCCAGCAGCGCCGTGCGGCTGCGGAACGGACCGTGCTGATCACGGTGCGCCACAATGCTCTCGGCGATCGAGTTGGCGATGCCCGATACTCGCGACAGCAGCGGCACCGATGCGGTATTGACATCGACACCGACCGCGTTCACCGCATCCTCGACCACCGCGCCGAGCGAGCGGGCCAGCAGCGTTTCGGAGACATCGTGCTGGTACTGGCCGACCCCGATGGACTTCGGGTCGATCTTCACCAGCTCGGCCAGCGGGTCCTGCAGACGGCGGGCGATCGATACCGCACCGCGCAGCGAGACATCCATATCCGGTAGTTCCTGCGAGGCGTAGGCCGATGCGGAGTACACCGACGCGCCCGCCTCGGACACCACGATCTTCGTCGGCTTGTTCTCCGGAATGCGCGAGATCAGTTCGGCGGCAAGGGCATCGGTCTCGCGCGAGGCGGTGCCATTGCCGATGGCGATGAGCTCGACGCCGAACCGGGCCACCAGCGCACCGAGTACGGCAAGGGACTTCTCGGTCTGTCCCTGCGGCTTGTGCGGGTAGATGACCTCGGTGGCGACGACCTTGCCGGTCGCATCGACGACCGCGACCTTCACGCCGGTGCGGTAGCCCGGATCCAGGCCCATGGTGGCGCGGGTGCCCGCGGGTGCGGCGAGCAGCAGGTCACGCAGGTTCGCGGCGAAGACATCGACGGCGTCCTTCTCGGCCGCCTGACGCAGCCGCATGCGGGTGTCGATACCAAGGCTCACTTGAAGTTTCGTGCGCCACGCCCAGCGCACCGTGTCCAGCAGCCAGTTGTCGGCGGCCCGCCCGCGATCGGCGATAGCGAACTTCACCGCGATCCGGCCCTCGTAGACCGACCGCTCGCCCGGTTCGAGTTCCTCCGTATCCGGCTCGAGCTGTAGTTGCAGGATTTCTTCCTTCTCGCCGCGCAGCAGCGCGAGGATCCGGTGTGAGGGCAGCTTGCTGAACGGCTCACTGAACTCGAAGTAGTCGGCGAACTTCGCGCCCGCCTCCTCCTTGCCCGCGCGCACGCTCGAGCTGACCTGACCGCGGTTCCACATCAGCTCGCGCAGTTCGCCGACCAGGTCGGCGTCCTCGGCGAAACGCTCCACCAGGATGGCGCGGGCGCCGTCGAGCTGTTCGGCGGTGTACTGCGCCGGATCGGTGGTCGGATCGCCGATCAGCGCATCGGCGACCGGCTCGTGACCGGCCTCGCGGGCGATCTGCGCCTTGGTGCGCCGCTTCGGCTTGTACGGCAGGTAGATGTCCTCGAGGCGGGCCTTGGTCTCGGCCATCATCAACTGCCCGAGCAGTGCGTCGTCGAGTTTGCCCTGGCCCTTGATGGATTCGATGATGGCGCCGCGGCGCTCGTCGAGTTCGCGCAGATAGCTCAGGCGCTCGTCGAGCTGGCGGAGCTGGGCGTCATCGAGGCCACCGGTGACCTCTTTTCGGTACCGCGCGATGAAGGGCACGGTCGAGCCGGCATCCAGCAGCTCGACGGCGGCGCGGACCTGACTCTCGCGCACGCCGAGCTCATCGGCGATGCGCTGGCCCACGCTGGCCAGCACTCTGGTCGCGGCCGGTGCGGCGGCGGTCGTGTCGGTGTTCGTCGCTGAACTGGCGATCTCGGGCGCTGTCGTCACGCCCGAGACACTACCGTTGTCGCCTGACAAACGGCCCACGCCCAGGTAAACCGGTACGGGCATGCCCGAATTCCGCCGTGTCACCGTCGGTCGGGCAGGTCGAGCATGGCCCTGGACAGCTCACTCACGAAATCAGCGGTCGCTCGGTCTGCGCGCGTCCGAAGAGGCGAGCATTGCCGCAGCCAGCTCACGCATTTCAGCCTTGCGGATCTTGCCCGTGACGGTCATCGGGAATTCCTCGACGACGTGGACATAGCGCGGGATCTTGAAGTGCGCGAGCCTGCCGGTGCAGAACGCGCGGACCGCGTCGGCGTCCAATGGTGTTGTGCCGTCCTTCATTCGGATCCAGGCCATCAGCTCTTCGCCGTATTTCGGATCGGGGACGCCGATCACCTGGGCGTCGAGGATGTCCGGATGGGTGTAGAGGAACTCCTCGATCTCACGCGGGTAGATATTCTCGCCGCCACGGATCACCATGTCCTTGATCCGGCCGGTGATGGCCAGGTATCCGTCGTGGTCCATGACACCGATATCGCCGGTATGCATCCAGCGGGCGGCGTCGATGGCCTCGGCGGTCTTCTCCGCTTCGGACCAGTAGCCGAGCATCACCGAATAGCCCCGGGTGCACAGTTCACCGGGTGCACCACGCGGCACCGTCAAACCTGTTGCGGGGTCGATGATTTTGACCTCCAGGTGCGGTCCTACCCGGCCGACGGTCGCGGTGCGGCGGTCGATGCTGTCATCGCGGCGGGTTTGCGTCGATACCGGGGAGGTTTCGGTCATGCCGTAACAGATGCACACCTCGCTCATCCCCATGCGATCGATCACCCGCTTCATCACCTCGACCGGGCACGGTGATCCGGCCATGATGCCGGTGCGCAGACTGGACAGGTCGACATCGGTGCCCGAATCCAGCTCCGCGAGCATCGCGATGAACATCGTCGGCACACCGTAGAGCGAGGAACACCGCTCCGCCACGACCGCGTCCAAGGTTGCGACCGGATCGAATGAGGGTGCCGGAATCACCACGGCCGCACCATGACTGGTGCTCGCCAGGTTGCCCATGACCATGCCGAAGCAGTGGTAGAACGGCACCGGCACACAGATCCGGTCCTGTTCGGTGTAGCCGCAGAGTTCGCCGACGAAGTAGCCGTTATTGAGGATGTTGTGGTGACTGAGCGTCGCCCCCTTGGGGAAACCCGTTGTGCCGGAGGTGTATTGGATATTGATGGGGTCGTCCGTGGACAGCGTCGCGGCGATCGCCGCCAGTCGCTCGGCATCGATATCGGTCCGTGCCACCGCATCCCATTCGGGCGTGCCGAGCACCAGCACCTGTTCCAGCCCCGGACACGCCGGGCGTACCTGCTCGATCATGGCGACGTAGTCCGAGGTCTTGAATTCCGGCGCGGCGATCAGCAGACGCACACCGGCCTGGCGCACTACGTACTCCAGTTCGCTGGTGCGGTAGGCCGGGTTGATATTGACCAGGATCGCACCGAGTTTCGCGGTGGCGTACTGGGTGAGGAACCACTCCGCGCAGTTCGGCGCCCAGATGCCAACGCGGTCACCTTTGCCGATGCCATGCATCGATAGCCCGGTCGCGAGCGCGTCGATCGCGGCGGCGAGTTCGCGGTAGGTCCAGCGACGACCGGTGGGACAGTCCACCAACGCTTCTCGGTCCGCGTAGGCGGCGGCCATGCGGTCGAAGTCGTCGCCGATGGTGTCGCCGAGCAGCGGGGTTTCCGCGGTGCCGGATGCGTAACTCGGACGTGTGGACATCACCGAACCCCCTGCTGCCGCAGGATGAACCGCTGCACCTTGCCGCTGGGCGTCTTGGGCAGCGCGTCCACGAAATGCACCTTGCGTGGGTAGGCATGCGCGGCGAACTTCCGTTTCACCAGGGTCTGCAATTCGGCCTCGAGTTCGGCATTCCCCTCGAAACCGTTGCGCAGCACCACGAATGCCTCCAGCACCTCGCCACGCAGTTCATCGGGCATGCCGACCACTGCGGCCTCTACCACCCGCTCGTCCAGTACCAGCACGCTCTCGACCTCGAATGGGCCGATGCGGTATCCGGCCATGATGATGACATCGTCGTCGCGGGCCGAGAAGTGGAAGAAGCCATCCGCATCCTGTGATCCGGCATCACCGGTCAGATACCAGCGGCCGTCCGCGGTGTAGCGCTGTGCGGTGCGTTCCGGAGCGTCGAGATAGCCGATGAACCACAGCAGCGGGCTGCGTTCGGTATCGATGGCGACCCGGCCCAACTCGCCGATCGGCGCTTCGATATCGGCATCGTCGGCGAGTACCGCACAATGCCAACCCGGCATCGTGCGCCCCATCGAGCCCGGGGGTGCGTCCACCCGCAGCGCATCGTGCCAGGAATTGCAGATGAGCATGCCGTGTTCGGTCTGCCCGTAGTGGTCGCGAACCGCGACGCCGAGGGTATCGACCGACCAGGTCACCACATCGGGGGTCAGCGGTTCGCCCGCCGACGAGGCCCGCCGCAGCCGGAGATTTGTTGGGGCAGCGGCGCTATCGGCGCGCAAGGCGCGGTAGACCGTCGGCGCGGCGGTGAAATTGGTGACGCCGAACCGTTCGAGTACCCGCCAGGTCAGCGGTGCGGAAAACGCGGCGTGCAGCAGCAGACTGCGGATGCCGGAGGCCAGCGGGCTCAGAATCGCCCAGTACAGGCCGTACGCCCAACCCGGATCGGCCGCATTCCAGTAGACGTCGTCCGCGCGCACGTCGAGCGAAAACTCCTGGTACGCATGGAATGCCGCGAGCGAGCGCACCGGAATCGGCACGCCCTTCGGAGTGCCCGTAGTGCCGCTGGTGAACAGCTGGACCAGCAGCCCGTCGCCACCGACGGTCGCGGCGGCGGCTCGCGGGTCATCAGCGGAATACTGCGCGAGCAAATCCGCGAACCGCAGCGGTGTCGCCGCCGGTTCCTCGGCGTCGCGGCCCGCAGTAGGCGTAGCGTCGCCTGTCTGCGCCTCGGCGCGGCGCCCCGCAGTCACAGCAGCACCCAACCGCTCCTCGGCGGCATGCTCCGTGACTGTCGCAACGGCACCGACTCGCTCCTCGGCAGCCGAGCTCGCTATCGGCATTTCGGCCCAGTCCTGGGCTGGGACGGTCGCTGATGCGCGACCGTCCCCCGCGATGATGACCCGCCACGTCGGCTCGGCCGGGATGTCGTCACCGGGGACCAGCTTGCTCGCCTGATCCGCGTCCGCGATGACGAGCGAGGCACGGCTGGCCTCGAGGCGGAAGGCGATGGCGGGCGGGGCGAAGGCGGTGAAGAGCGGGACGTGCACCGCGCCGCGACGCCAGATGCCGAGCAGCGCCACCACCAGATCCGCGGACTTCGACATCAGCGTCGCGACTCGGGCGCCCGGCTCGACGCCGAGGTCGGCGAGGGCGGCCGCAAAGCGCTGGGAGCGTTCGCGCAGCTCACCGTAGGTGAGGTCGGTCGAGGTCAGATCGGGATCGACGACGGTGAACGCGACCTGATCGGCGGGGTGCCGGTCGCACAGCAGATCCGCCGCACTGGCGTCGGGTCGGCCGTAGGTCTCCAGTAACTCGCGCACGCGCGCGCTCAGGTCCGCAGTCATCTCGCCTCTCCTCATCGGTGATCCAGGCCACCTCGATCTCCAATAGGATGTGGGTCACATCACGTCCGGCACTACCCCCGAAAAGGGGTGAGTCTTTTGACCCACACCAGCGCCCTGCTGCGCCCGCGCGACGGCGACGCGCTGCGCTCCGAGATCCGCTGGGTGGCGACCAAGGCGGGTGTGCCGGTGGTATTCGGCGGCGAGGTGCACGACGACGCATTGCTGCTCACCGAATTCGTGGGCACCGTTACCAACGGTCTGCGCGGACTCACCGTGCTGCGCACCTCCGGACTCGGCGGCCGGGTCATGGACATGCGCCGCCCGGCCTCGGTCGCCGACTACCGCAGTGCCTCCTCGATCACCCACCACTACGACGGCCCGGTCTCCGGTGAGCGCATCCGATCGGTCGTCGCGGTCCCCGTGGTGGTCGACAACCGCTCCCGCGCGGTGCTCTACGCCGCCAACCGCGGCGGCACCCCGCTCGGCGACCGCACCGCGGATCTGGTCGTCGAGGCCAGTCGCCGCCTGGCCACCGAGATCACCATCCGCGACGAGGTCGACCGCCGCCTGCGCTTGTTGGAAATGACGATCCCCGCGCCCGATACCGCCCCCGCCGTCGCCGAGGAACTCCGCGATATCAGCGCCGAACTCCGCGGCGCGGCCCGCTCGGCCGCGGATGAACAACTCCGCGAACGCCTGCACTCGATCTGCGAACGCCTCACCCGGGTCCTGGTCGGCGCCTCGTCGCCGGACGCCCCGCGCCTATCTCGCCGCGAACTGGACGTGCTCTCCCAGATCGCGCTCGGCTGCACCAATCAGGAAGCCGCCCAACGCCTTTCCCTCGGCACGGAGACGGTCAAGAGCTATCTGCGCAACGCGATGACCAAACTGGACGCACACTCGCGCCACGAGGCCGTCGTCACCGCCCGCCGCCACGGTTTACTGCCCTGACGGGCGCTATCGCGCGCGCTCACTGTGGTCAACGCCCGCCGGTGCAAAACCCTTCGGGGGTGTACTGGCAGGGACGCTCGCCGCGCCCTTTGTACTGGCCATGGTTGCTGCTGCGGCCGCGCTGGCCCTCGCGGTCGGAGTCGCGGTCATACGTGTCCCGATCGGCGGCGGCTCTGATCACAATAAGTTCTGGCGCACCAAGATCCGATACGACCATCATCGCGCCGCCGATGAGGGTCGAGGCCACCACTCGACGCACCGTCCCGAGCCCCGTTACTGTCCGCACAGCCACCTACCCGTCGTTTAACGTACCGTTAGTTAACGATACATTCATTGACGGATTGATATCCGCACATTCGGAGATTTCGGTTACGACACCCGAATAGGCCGGGCCGCAGCGAGGCTCAGTCGTCGTAGTCGGCGAGCAGATCCGGACGCCGTTCGCGAGTCCGGGCCAGCGACTGTTCGCGCCGCCATGCGGCGACCTTGGCGTGATCTCCGGACAGCAGGATCGGCGGAACATCCAGACCACGCCAGGAGACCGGACGGGTGTAGCTGGGGCCTTCGAGCAGTCCGTCGGAGAATGAATCCTCCTGGTGGGATTGCTGATTGCCGAGCACGCCGGGGAGCAGTCGAACCACGGCCTCGGCCATGACGAGGACCGCGGCCTCGCCGCCGATGAGAACGTAGTCGCCGATGCTGACCTCTTCGACGCGAACCCGGCGGGCGGCGTCGTCGAAGACGCGTTGATCGATGCCTTCGTAACGGCCGCAAGCGAATACGAGGTGCTTCTCGCTCGCCCAGCGTTGGGCGATGGCCTGGGTGAAGGGCACCCCGGCGGGCGTGGGCACCACGAGCAGCGCGTCATCGGGACACACCTCGTCGAGGGCGTCACCCCAGACGGTCGGCTTCATGACCATGCCCGGTCCGCCGCCGTAAGGCGAGTCGTCCACGGATTTGTGCACGTCGTGGGTCCAGCGACGCAGATCGTGTACGTCGAGCGAGATCAGCCCCTTGTCGATCGCCTTGCCCAGCAACGCCGTTCGCAGCGGCTCCAGATACTCCGGAAAGATCGTGACGACATCGAGTTTCATGCTGCCCCCTGCTTCTGGCGGGAGATACCTACTGATCGCGCCCATCGGCGTAGGCGCACGCCGCTACTCAGGATCGAGCAGGCCTTCGGGCGGATCGATGACGACGAGGTGATCGGCCAGCGAGACCGTCGGCACAATGGCCGTGACGAACGGAATCAGAATTTCGCGGCCATCGTCCGCGGCACGCACCGAAAGCAGTTCACCCGCGGCCGAATGCAGCACCTCGGTGACCTCGCCGACGACAGTGCCATCGGTGAGCTGAACGCTGAGCCCCTCCAACTCGTGGTCGTAATACTCGTCCGGATCCTCCGACGGCGGCAGATCCGCGCTGTCCACGATGAACAGCGTGCCGCGCAGCGCATCGGCGGCAGTGCGATCGGAGACCCCGACCAGCTGCACGAGAAGTCGGCCCGAATGTTCTCGGGCCGACTCCACGGTGAACTCACGGACTTCGTTGGACCGTGCCGCCCGACCGCGCAGCCGCGCACCGGGTGCGAAGCGCGCGTCGGGATCATCGGTGCGTACCTCGACGACCAGTTCGCCGCGCACACCGTGCGATTTGGCGACCCGGCCTACGACGAGTTCCATCTAGGCGTCGGTATCGACCACGTCGACCCGGATGCCCCGGCCGCCGATACCGGCGACCAGGGTGCGCAGCGCGGTCGCGGTACGACCGCCGCGACCGATCACCTTGCCCAGATCCTCGGGATTGACGTGCACCTCGACGGTGCGTCCGCGGCGGCCTGTGATCAGCTCGACCCGGACGTCATCCGGATTGGCGACAATGCCGCGAACCAGATGTTCCACAGCATCGGCGACGACAGCGGACATTACTCGGCAGCCTCGGTCTCGGCGGCCTCGTCCTTCTTGGCGGCCTTCTTCTTGGGGGTGACGGCCTCGGCGACCGGCTCGTTATCGGCGGCGGCCAGCGCGGCGTTGAACAGGTCCAGCTTGGACGGCTTCGGGGCCTTCACCTTCAGGGTGCCCTCGGCGCCCGGCAGGCCCTTGAACTTCTGCCAGTCGCCGGTGATCTCCAGCAGGCGCTGCACGGCCTCGGTCGGCTGCGCGCCGACACCCAGCCAGTACTGCACGCGCTCGGAGTTGATCTCGATCAGCGACGGCTCTTCCTTCGGGTGGTACTTGCCGACGTTCTCGATGGCGCGGCCGTCACGACGGGTGCGGGCGTCGGCGATGACCACGCGGTACTGCGGGTTGCGGATCTTGCCGAGGCGGGTGAGCTTGATGCGAACAGCCATGTGCTGTATCTGCCTTTCAGTGGTTGGTCACGGCACAATTCAGCGACCCGCACGGTCTGCGAGCCCGGTTTTGCGCTTGGAGTGTGTGACCGCCGCGCGGCACGTAACCGGAGACGGGCTGACACTTGTCCAGGAAGGACGATGGTCCATTCTGCCAGACCGGCCACTCTCACCTGAAATCGCGCCATCAGTTGCGCCCGCAAGCGGCCACGCCCAGCTTTGCGCGGACCGACCGGATCGGCCGGAATCGTAATCACCGGATAGGCATACGGCTATCGTCACCGCGCCCGCGATCGCGTGCGCGGTGACTAACCTGTGTCGACGTTCGGATTTCATGGGGCCTGGGCGGCAAGCGGAGCAAGGACAACGCCGGAGCGGAACCGGCCCGCTCGACAGGGACCCAGCGGTGGCGGGACAAGTCGGTCGGGGTCCGCCCGGGTGCATCGCGAGCGGCCCTTTCCGCGGGGAGAGTCGAGTTCAGAGGGGTGCTGAGCCGGCGACTGCCTTCGTGGACATGAAGGGGCTGCCCCACCACATTCGCCACCCGAGTGGGCGGATGGTGACGTCGATCGCACCGGCGGCGGTGGTCTCCTGGCTGTTGCCGGACTGGTCGATGGAGCGCCATAGATTGGTGGCGGCCACTGCCCGAGCGTCCATGCTCGACCGAGCATCCGCAGGCCGAGTCGAGACCGCCCTAGCGAACCAGTGGCGCGAGCGTGCGGCCCGCGAGCTCGACAGCACCGGGTTCGTGACCGGTGGTCACCATATTGACGATGAGGCCTTGGACACCGGTGTCGAGCACCCGGGTCTGCAGTTGCTCGGCGACTTCGGCTGGACTGCCGACGAATTGGCGGTCGGCGATGGTCTGCTTGCGTTCGTCCTCGGAGAGGGTGGACAGGTCGACGCCGATGCCGCGCAGCAGATCCTGCTGTTGTTTGCGCGCGCGGTCGCCGTCTTCATCGATCATCAGGAAGCAGAGGAAGCTGGTTTCCAAAGTCGCCGGGTCGCGGCCGATTTCGGCGCAACGCTGGTGCAGCGCCTCGATCTTGCGCGGGAGTTCGGAGGCGTTGGCGATGATATTGATGTGATCGGCGAACCGGGCCGCCAGCGCGAAGGTCTTCTTCTCGCCCCCGCCACCGAGCAGGATCGGCAGATCGTTGCGCAGCCGGGGCTCGTTCATGGCGTTATCGGTGTGGTACCACTTGCCCTCGAAGGTCGAATGTTCGCCGCGCAGCATCGGTGTGATGATCTGCAGTGCCTCGTCGAGGCGCTGGAATCGTTCGGTAAAGGTGCCGAATTCGAAGCCATAGGACTGATGCTCGAGTTCGAACCAGCCCGCGCCGATACCGAGCACGGCCCGGCCACCGCTCACCAGATCGAGGGTGGTGACGGTCTTGGCGAGCAGCGCGGGATTGCGGTAGGTATTGCCGGTTACCAACGCCGACAACTGAATTCGTTCGGTAGACGCGGCGATGCCGGACAGTGCGGTGTATGACTCCAGCATCGGATCGCTCGGCGCACCGAGACCGGGCAACTGGTAGAAGTGGTCCATTACGAAGACGGTGTCGAAGCCTGCGGCTTCGGCCTCCCTGGCCTGCGCTACCACGGTCGGAAAGAGTTCGCTGACGGGCTGGCCATAGCTGAAGTTGGGCATCTGATAACCGAGGCGAATGGTCACCGAACCGACCATACGCGCCCGCCGCCGCGACTTCCGGTTCTTGCTCGTATCAACTCGCTGACCTGGGCAGCAACGTGCCCGGACCGCCGTCACACGAGCTGCAGCTTGCGCAAACGCCCACCGAGTACGCGGCAGAGGTCACCGGTGGCCGGTGACCGGATTGTGGCTTTTGACGACCCGGCCCCGCAGGACGACGTACTGGGGATCGGTGAGAGCGTCCGGGTTGATACGTGGATCTTCCCGGTAGACAACGAAATCCGCCGGTGCGCCGTCTTCGATGCCCGCTCGGCCCAGCCAGCCGCGGGCATTCCAGGAGGCGGCCCCGAGCGCATCGTGTTTCGACAGCCCGGCCCCCGACAGCGCCGCGATCTCGTCGGCGATGCGGCCGTGCCGGATGGAGCCGCCGGCATCGGTGCCCGCGAAAATCGGCACACCCGCATCGTGCGCATCGGCGACTGTGCGGCGGACCCGCGCGTGCAGATCGCGCATATGCGCGGCGTAGACGGGGAATTTGCCTGCGCCGGCAGCGATTTCGGGGAAGGTGTCGATATTGATGAGGGTCGGCACCAGTGCGGTGCCGTGCTCGACCATCATCTCGATGGTGTCGTCGGTGAGGCCGGTGCCGTGCTCGAGGCAGTCGATACCGGCATTGATCAGCCCCGGCAACGCATCCTCGCCGAAGACGTGCGCCGTCACCCGCGCGCCATTGGCATGGGCGGCGTCGATCGCCTCCTTCAGGATCGCATCGCTCCACAGCGGCCGCAGATCGCCCACCGACCGGTCGATCCAGTCCCCGACGATCTTCACCCAGCCATCGCCGAAACGAGCCTGCTCGGCGACGATATCCGGCAGATCGCGCTCATCGTCGAGTTCGATCCCGAGCTCGCGGATATAGCGCCGCGGTCGCGCGATATGGCGGCCAGCGCGGATGATCCTCGGCAGTTCCTCGTGCTCGTCGACGAAGTGCGTGTCGATCGGTGAACCCGCGTCACGCAGCAGTAGCGCGCCCGCGTCCCGCTCGGTTTCGGCCTGTGCGATCGCCCCGGCCCGGTCCTCGTCTCCCCCGCCGTACCGGATTCCGACATGACAGTGCGCATCGACCAGTCCCGGCACGATCCACCCCGCATCGCACAGGGTTTCGGCCCCCGCGACCGGCTCGAACGACACCACGCCGTCGTGCACCCACAGGTCACGCACCTCGGCATCAGGGAGAACCACACCTCGCAGATGCACAAGCAACCTCCTCGACGTCGTCGGCCGCCTCCAACCTAGTGCCGACACCCTTGACGGTCACCTCGTTCGCCCGCCCGACGCTTCAGTCGGCGCAGGCATCCGTGCAGCCCTTACTTCGCGCCGGGCACCCGGGCAGCGGCCACCCGGCCGAGCCGGACGAATTCATCGTCAAAGGCCGCGCGCAAGTCCGATGTCGGAACGCACGCGGCACGACCTGTCCTGCGCCGCAACAGCATCGGCTGCGGACCGAGCCCTACTTCTTGGGGAAGTTCAGCTTCGAGATATCGAAACCCTCGAGCCCGGGCGGCAACTGGTCCAACCCGGCGGGCATACCGGACAGATCGGGCATACCGGCGGGCATACCAGGCATCCCCGGGAAGCCACCGCGCACCTTCGGCGGTGTCGGCCCGCGGCCACCCTTCTTGCCCTTCTTGCCCTTCTTCGCATTGGCCCGCCGCGAGCCGGGCAGGCCCATCTGGCGGCCCATCATGGCCATCATCTTCTTGGCCTCGAAGAACCGGTCCACCAGCTGGTTGACCTCGGAGACCTGGACGCCGGAGCCATTGGCGATGCGCAGGCGGCGGGATGCGTTGATGATCTTCGGGTTCGCGCGTTCGGCCGGGGTCATGCCGCGGATGATCGCCTGCACCCGGTCGAGCTGCTTATCGTCGACCTGGGCGAGCACATCCTTCATCTGGCCCGCGCCGGGCAGCATGCCGAGCAGATTGCCGATGGGGCCCATCTTGCGAATGGCGAGCATCTGATCGAGGAAGTCCTCGAGCGTCATCTCGCCGCTGCCGATCTTGCGGGCGGCTTCCTCGGCCTGCTGCTGGTCGTAGACCTGCTCGGCCTGCTCGATCAGGCTGAGCACGTCACCCATGCCGAGGATGCGCGAGGCCATCCGGTCCGGGTGGAAGACGTCGAAGTCCTCGAGCTTCTCACCGGTGGAGGCGAACATGATCGGCGCACCGGTCACATTGCGGACCGACAGCGCCGCGCCACCGCGGGCGTCACCGTCGAGCTTGGTGAGCACGACACCGGTGAAGCCGACGCCGTCGCGGAATGCCTCCGCGGTATTGACGGCGTCCTGACCGATCATCGCGTCGAGCACGAACAGCGTCTCGTCGGGCTCGACCGCATCGCGGATCCCCGCGGCCTGTGCCATCAGCTCGGCGTCGATACCGAGGCGGCCGGCGGTGTCGACGATGACCACGTCGTATTGCTTGCTGCGAGCCTCGGCGACACCGGCCTCGGCCACCGCGACCGGATCGGCCGCCGAG
Source organism: Nocardia sp. CA-119907 (assembly GCF_050955995.1). Taxonomy (NCBI): domain Bacteria; kingdom Bacillati; phylum Actinomycetota; class Actinomycetes; order Mycobacteriales; family Nocardiaceae; genus Nocardia; species Nocardia sp. CA-119907. Next base: position 2,544,941 of record NZ_CP192091.1, on the reverse strand, counting down.
ATGCCGAGCGGATTGTCGCCGCCACCGATGGAGGTGCCGGGATGCGGCGCGAAGACCGGCGCACCCGCGCGCTCACCGACCACTTGGAGCTGGGTCACCGCGCCGGGGCGCTGCAGGTCGCAGGCCACCAGCAGGGGCTGATGGCCCTGTCCCTTCAGCCATTTCGCGAGCTTGCCCGCCAGGGTCGTCTTACCGGAACCCTGCAGACCGGCGAGCATGATCACCGTCGGCGGGTTCTTGGCGAGGGTCAGCCTGCGGGTTTCGCCGCCGAGGATGCCGACGAGTTCCTCGTTGACGATCTTGACGACCTGCTGGGCCGGATTGAGTGCGGCGGAGACCTCCGCACCCTTGGCCCGCTCCTTGATCTTCGCGATGAAACCGCGGACCACGGGCAACGCGACGTCGGCCTCGAGCAGGGCGAGACGGATCTCGCGACAGGTGGCGTCGATGTCGGCCGGTGACAGACGCCCCTTACCGCGAAGATCCTTGAGGGCACCGGTAAGCCGGTCGGACAGGGATTCGAACACCGATCGCGCTCCTGATCTCGTGGGACGTCACTTGGTATCCCAGGGTAATGGGACAGCCCACCAGTTCGCGCAAGCGGTGCACCTTCCAGGGACTATTCGAGTATGCGACGGCGCGGTTTGGCAGTTTTGCGGTAGTCGTGGTTCTCCAGCGCAACCATGAATACCGCCTCGCGGGCGGTCAGGCCCAGTTCCAGGGCCAGGTCGTCGAGCATGGCCCAGTCGGTGCCCGTCGGCACATCGTGCGTGGCGACGGTGGTGGCGATCGTCATAGCGGTGACAGCCTGTTGTCCGGACAGTGTCCGGCCGGGCAGCCAGGAGACGACCCAGCGGTCACCACCGACGCAGCGCGCCATATGCGTGGTCTCATCACTCGTCATCATCGACGCCGAAACGACTTCAATTGCCACCGACCTGCTCCCCTCATGCTCGCGATAGCCAGACGCTCTGATACTAGGGCGCGAGGGGGCCAGTGCCTACACATTCAGCAAATAATGTGCAAACGTAAATTAGCTCGAGTCAGGCACCTGTGCTCGCGCCGGGCGGACCTACGCCCTCGGGTGGCTTCGGCGCCGGCCGGGGGACCACTGCCAAGATCGCCTTCTCCACGGTCTCGCGGCGCTCCGGGGTGTCCTCGACCAGGTCGAGACCGAAGGCATCGACCACCGCGGAACCCATCGTCACCACCTTCGCCCACCGCACGTCGGCACCGCATTCGGCAAACGCCGCCGCCAACCTGCTGAGCAGCCCGATCCGGTCCTCGGCGCGCAATTCGAGGACCAACTGGCCGGTCGGGTTGGCCGACCAGATCACCCGCGGCCGCGCCTGCGCATACGGGCTCGGCCGGGCGCCGGTGGCCTCGCGCTCACGCTTGGCCAGCAGCGCGTGCAGATCCAGATCGCCGGCCGTGGCCCGGATCAGCTCCTGCCGCAACAGCCCGACATCCGGCGGGTCACCGAATTTGGGCGAGACGACGAAGGTGTTGATGGCCGAATGGCCTTCGCCGCCGACGGTGGCCGAGAGCACCCGCAGTGAGTGCAGGGCCAGCACCCCGGCGGCATCCGAGAGCAGACCCGGGGTGTCCGGCGCGATCACCGTGACGGTGTAGATGTACTTGCCCTCGCCCGAGCGCAGATCGACATGCACGCCACCCGCCGCCGCCTTGGCCAGCAACTCGGGCGCAATCGGCTCCGGCTCGGGCAGCTGATCCCCCGCCATCACTAGGCGGCAGCGCCGCACCAGTTCACCGATCAGCGAAGCCTTCCAATCGCCCCAGACGCCGGGGCCGGTGGCCAGCGAATCGGCCTCGGCCAGGGTGTGCAGCAGTTCCAGCAGCTGCACGTCACCGCCGAGGGTGTCCACGACGAACTGCACGGTGTCGGGATCGGCGAGGTCACGTCGCGTCGCGGTGTCCGGCAACAACAGATGGTGCCGCGCGATCGCGCTGAGGGTTTGCACATCCGACGGCCACAACCCGAGCCGCCGCCCGATATGGGTGGCCAGTTCGGCCCCGACAACGCTGTGATCGCCCGTCCGGCCCTTGCCGATATCGTGCAGCAGCGCGCCCAACATCAGCAGGTCCGGACGGGCGACGCGAGTGCTGAGCGCGCTGGCATAGGCGACCGTCTCCATCAGGTGCCGGTCCACGGTCCAGGTGTGCAGCACATCGCGCGGCGGCAGGTCCCGCACCGCGCCCCATTCCGGAAGCAGCCTGCCCCACAGGCCCGTTCGGTCCAGTGCCTCGACCGCGTGGATGGCGCCGCGTCCCGCGCCGAGCAGGATCAACAGATCGTTGAGTGCGTCCTTGGGCCAGGGCTCGCGCAGTTCCGGCGCGTCCTCGGAGAGCCGATTCAGCGTCGTCGCCGACATCGGCAGCCCGGTCTGCGCCGAGGCCGCGGCCACCCGCAGGATCAGTCCGGGATCGCGCTGCGGTCGCGCGTCCCGCGCCAGCACGACCTCACCGGCATGTTCGACCACCCCCTCATCGAGCGGTCGACGCACCGGCACGCGGCGCAATCGCGCGAGGCCACGACGCGGCAGCGCATTGGCGGCGGTACGCAGACCGACATCGACGGAGTAACTCACCGTCCGCGCGGAATCGCTGAGGGTGCGAGCGAGATCGAAGCGGTCACCGATGCGCAGCGCCGCGCCGATCTCGTCGGCATCCTGGGCACGCAGCTGATCGCGCGCCCGGCCCGCCACCCGATGCAGCTCCGTGCGAACATCTAGCAACCGCCGATGCGCGTGTTTCAGACCGCCGCCCGGCACGTCCGGGCCGAGACCGGGCATGGCATCGGTCAGCTGGGCGATAGCGAGTGCGTCGAGCAGTTGGATATCGCGCAGTCCGCCGCGCCCGTTCTTCAGATCGGGCTCGGCACGATGGGCGATCGCGCCGCTGCGCTGCCATCTGGCCTCGGCCTGTTCGATCAATTCGTCGAAGCGCGAGCGAATCCCGGTCCGCCATTCCCGGCGCACCCCACCGATGAGCAGATTGCTCAACTCGATATCACCGACGATATGCCGGGTCTCGAGCATGCCGAGGGCCGCGATGAGATCGCCGGATGCGACGCGCAGCGCCTGTGGAACGGTGCGCACGCTGTGATCGAGTTTGATGTGGGCGTCCCATAGCGGATACCAGAGCTGGTCGGCCGCCTCGGCCACCCGCGCCGGATCGACATCGTCGTGCAACAACACCAGATCCAGATCGGAATACGGCAGCATCTCCTTGCGGCCGAGACCACCGACGGCGACCACGGCCAGACCGCTGTCGCGGGTGATGCCGAGTTCGGTGCCCTTGGTGGTCAGCCACAGTTCGAACAGATCGACCAGCGCCGAACGCAGGGATTCGGCATCCAGCCGTGGATTTCTGGGCAGTCCGCCCTCGAGCAATTGATTACGTGCCCGGACCAGATCGGCCGCGCCGTTGGAGACATTCGTGCCGCCGTCCTCGGTTACCTGTCCGCTGTCTTGCTCGTGACTACCCACAAACCCACCGCCCATCAAGATGCGTACGGCCCCGCCCCGACCGGGCAATCCGGTGGGAGCGGGGCCGCCGCTCGATTCGATATTTGCCTACAGAGCGTCGGTACCGCGTTCCCCGGTCCGGACCCTGATGATCGACTCCACCGGGGTGACCCAGACCTTGCCGTCACCGATCTTGCCCGTGCGGGAGGCCTCGACGATCACCTCGACGACCTTGTCGACCGAGGCATCGTCGACGACGACCTCGACCCGAACCTTCGGAACGAAATCCACGGAGTATTCCGCACCGCGGTAGACCTCGGTGTGGCCCTTCTGGCGGCCGTAGCCCTGTACCTCGCTGACGGTCATGCCCAGCACACCCGCCTGCTCGAGACCGGATTTGACGTCCTCGAGAGTGAACGGTTTGACGATTGCGGTGATCAGTTTCATGTCGTCATGCCTCCTTGACGGCGGAACGTGCCGTGCCACCCACAGCAGCGAAATCGTATGCCGTTTCAGCGTGCTCGGACTCGTCCATGCCCACCGACTCGGCTTCCTCGCTGGCGCGCAGCCCAATGGTGAACTTCACGATATAGGCAATGATCAGGGTCGCGATGAAGGAGAACGCAAGTACCGCACCGGCGCCGACGGCCTGGCGCCACAGCTGGTCGAAACCGCCGCCGTAGAACAGGCCGGTCTTGCCCGCACCCGCCTCCGGAGCGGCGACCAGGCCGACCATCAGGGTGCCGATGATGCCGCCGACGAGGTGCACGCCGACCACGTCGAGCGAGTCGTCGAAGCCGAACTTGAACTTCAGGCCGACCGCCAGCGCACACACCGCACCGGCCACGAAGCCGATCGCCAGCGCGCCGACCACGTTCACCGAGGAACAGGACGGGGTGATCGCGACCAGACCGGCCACCACACCCGAGGCCGCACCCAGCGAGGTGGGCTTGCCGTCGCGGAACTTCTCCACCAGCAGCCAGGCCAGCATCGCCGCGCAGGTCGCGAGGGTGGTGGTGATGAAGGTCGAACCGGCCAGACCACCCGAGGTGACCGCGGAACCGGCGTTGAATCCGAACCAGCCGAACCACAGCAGACCGGCGCCGAGCATCACGAACGGCAGGTTGTGCGGACGGAACGGGGTGCTCGGCCAACCCTTGCGCTTGCCGAGCACGAGCACCAGGGCCAAGCCCGCCGCACCGGCGTTGATGTGGACCGCGGTACCACCGGCGAAGTCGACCGCGAGCAGCTTGTTCGCGATCCAGCCGCCCTCGTGCACGACGTTGCCGTCGGCATCCTTGACATCGAAGTCGAAGACCCAGTGCGCGACCGGGAAGTAGACGACCGTCGCCCAGATACCCGCGAACAGCAGCCAGGAACCGAACTTCAGGCGGTCGGCGACCGCACCCGAGATGAGGGCAACCGTAATGATCGCGAACATCAGCTGGAACGCGACGAATACGGTCGCGGGAATGGTGCCCGCGAGCGGGATATTCACGGCCGCGGTGGTGACGGCGCCGCTGGCATCCTTCACCTCGGCAACCGAATTGCCGCCGATCAGACCCTTGAGGCCGAAGAACTGCGCGGGATCACCGACCACACCGAATTTGTTGTCGCCGAACGCGGCCGAGTATCCGTACAGCGACCACAGCACGCCGACGAGTCCCATGGCGCTGATGCTCATCATGATCATGTTGAGCACATTCTTCGAGCGGACCATGCCGCCGTAGAAGAACGCCAGGCCGGGCGTCATCAACAATACGAGTGCTGAACTCGCCAGCATCCAGGCGGTGTCACCGGTGTCCGGTGCACCGGTAAGGGGAAAAGCCACCTTAATGTCCTCCTCATCTCGGGCCCAGCCGACTCCGGCAAATGGACCTGCACAGAAGGGTCCTCATTCGGTGTTTCATCCACAGAGCTGTCGTGTTTCACCTGCGTGAACGGATGGAGCAGTTGTGTTGCTACCACGTTTCGAAATGTTCGCCCCGAGTTTCCCGGACAGTGTGAGGTGGGTGTCGGCGGAGGTCGGGGAGTATTTACCGAGGAGTAGGTACGGCAAACTTCCGGCGCGCGGCACTCGCCCCCCGCTCCCTGATCGGTAGCGGGGGTCGAGCGAGCGCGAACGGACCCGTGCCGCGCGACGGTATGGCTATTCGGTTCAGCCGAGCAGTGCGTCGACGAAGGCGGCGGGTTCGAACGGGGCCAGATCGTCGGCGCCCTCGCCGAGGCCGACCAGTTTCACCGGCACGCCGAGTTCGTGCTGGACCTGGAAGACGATTCCGCCCTTGGCCGTTCCATCGAGTTTGGTCAGTACCACGCCAGTGATATCCACCACTTCTGCGAAGACCCTGGCCTGCATGAGACCGTTCTGGCCGACGGTGGCATCGAGGACGAGCAGGACCTCGTCGACCTTGGCCTTCTTCTCCACCACACGCTTGACCTTGCCGAGCTCGTCCATCAGACCGGTCTTGGTGTGCAGGCGGCCCGCGGTGTCGATCATGACGACATCGACGCCGCGGTCGATGCCAGCGCCGACCGCGTCGAAGGCGACGGCCGCGGGGTCCGCGCCCTCCTTGCCGCGGACCGTATCCGCGCCGACCCGCTCACCCCAGGTCTGCAACTGATCGGCGGCCGCCGCGCGGAAGGTATCGGCCGCACCGAGCAGCACGCGGCGGCCATCGGCGACGAGGACGCGGGCCAGCTTGCCGGTGGTGGTGGTCTTTCCGGTGCCGTTGACGCCGACGACCAGCAGGATCGACGGGTGATCGTCGTGCGGGAGCGCACGGACCGAGCGGTCGAGCTCGGGGCGCAGGGCCTCGACCAGCACATCGCGCAGGACGGCGCGGGCCTGTTCGGTATTGCGGACGCTGCGGGCCGCCATTTCCTCGCGGAGGCGCTCGACCACCGCCGCGGTGCTCGCGGTGCCGAGATCGGCGAGGACCAGGGTGTCCTCGACCTCTTCCCAGGAGTCCTCATCCAGGTCACCGCCGCCGAGCAGGCCGAGCAGGCTCTTGCCCACGGCGTTCTGCGAACGGGACAGGCGCCCGCGCAGGCGGACCAGGCGGCCCGCGGTCGGCTCGATTTCCTCGAGGGCGGGGACGATCGCGGCGTCGGCGGCGGTGGGCTCTGGGGCGGCTTCGACCGAAGTTTCTTCTGGTCCGGGCGCGGGAGTTGTCGGCGCGGTGGTGTCCGTGGGTGCGCCCGTGTCGGCATCCGTTGGAGCGGCCTCGGGTTGGGTGGCTACCGCGTCCGACTCGACCGAGGTATCGGAATCAGCCGTGGCCGTTGTGGATTCGACCGCACCATCGGTCTCGGCCGGAGCGGACTGCGCGGTGTCGACATCGCTCTCGGGCAGCGACACATTGGTTATGCCGCGCTTCGGCGCGTCGCGCGGAATCGCCGCGTCATCGCCGATATGCGGCTGCCCCTCGGTGTCGGTTCGCTCGATCGGTGCGGGTTCCGGGCGTGTCGCGGTGGCCGTGCCGCCCTGACTGAAGTTGAAGCCACCCGAGGCCGTGTACCCACCCGACCGGTCGGTCAGTTCTTTCTCCGCGGTGGGCGACGTCAGCGTGACGCGACGGCGTTTGTACAGGACGAATCCGGCGACAAACGCCACCACCAGCACGGCGGCGACAGCGGCAATCAGGATCCAGGCTTCGGAACTCACGCCGACCATCCTTGCAGAACCAGATTCTTCGCATTACCACGCCGTCCTGGCCCCGACACACAACCCCCGAGATTTCTTGTCCTGCGGAACTTCTCGCGAAGGGACAATAGGATCGGCGACGTGACCGATCGAAACGTGCTTGGGGGGCCGCTGGAAGAGTGCGGCGCCGATCCTCTCACCGGGTTCTACCGGGACGGCTGCTGCAGCACCGGGCCGGAGGATCTCGGTAGCCACACCGTGTGCACCGTCGTCACGGCTGAGTTTCTCGAACACCAGGCGTCCATCGGCAACGATTTGAGTACGCCGCGCCCGGAGAACAACTTCCCGGGCCTGCAACCGGGAGACCGGTGGTGTGTGGTGGCGGTGCGCTGGCTGCACGCGCACGAGGACGGCGTCGCCGCACCCGTGGTGCTGGCGGCCACCCACGAAAACGCCCTGGAAGTGATCTCGATGGATATTTTGCGCAAATACGCCGTCGACGTACCGGACGACGTGAGCGACCTGCTCTAGCACTCTCCCGAGGACCCGCCTGTCAACCTCTCGCGACTGCCCCGGCCAGGGCGGCGCGAGCGGTTCGTTGGCGGTGCGCCTTTTGACGGCAGGCGGCGCCGCAGTAACGGGCCGGCCGGCCGGTTCCGGTGGGGCGGATCGCGGTACCGCAGATCGGGCAGTGCACGCCGGTCGTTTCGTTACGTGAAGCTGTTCCGTTACGGAGGATGGCCTCTGCGTCGGGTTTCGTTACGGTCCGGATTCTCGGGTCCGCGCGCATCGCGTCGAGCATGATGGCGGCGGCGCGGATCATCGGGCCGTCGGGGCGCTGACGTCGCTGGATCGCAACACATCCGGTGAAGATGTCCAGTACATCGGCCATTTCGATATCGGGGCGGACCGCGCCCTGGCGCTGCGCGGCCGTCAACAGGGCGCCGAGCGCGTGATGGAACCGGTCGCCCGCGCTGCGTAGCAGCGCCTTCGGCCAGCCGTCGTCGGACTGGACGATATCGCAGAGCGCCTGGCTGCGCGGAGCCGAGGCGACCACCTCGGTGCAGAGCGCGAAGAACGCGGCACCCGGATCCGGCGCGTCGAGATGCGCGGCCGCGACGGCGGCGAGCCGGTCGATGCGGTGTTGCATAACCGCTTCCAGCAGATCGGTTTTCGTGGGGAAATGCCGGTAGACCGTGCCTGCGCCCACCCCGGCACGGCGCGCGACCTCGGCCAGCGAGACCGAAGTGCCGTGTTCGGCGAAGGCGCGTTGTGCGGCGGCCAGCACCAGCGCCCGGTTGCGGCGGGCATCGGCTCGTGCGGCGGCGCCGGGCGGTGTGGGCGGAGACTGCGGAGCAGGCATTTCGTTACGGCCTTCCGTGCCGGGACCTGGTCAAGCGGGTGATCGCGCCCATATCGTCCGAATGCGGGTTATCCGACCCGATTGTACGAGCAGAGTCCGATCGAATGAGAAGGCGAGCATGTCCCCTCAGCAGAACCCGATACTGATCACCGGCGCGACCGGCAAGCAGGGCGGCGCCACCGCGCGCCGACTGCTGGCCGACGGCGTCGCGGTGCGTGCGCTGGTCCGCGATCCCGACGCGCCCGCGGCGCAGGCACTCGCCGACGCGGGCGCCGAATTGGTGACCGGCGACTTCGACGCACCGGCAACACTGGACGCCGCCGTCGCCGGTGTGCGCGCCGTATTCCTTGTTCCACCAGCCGCTTTCGGACCGAACGGTTGGGACGCGGAGTTGGAGGCCACCCGCGGCATCGCGGTACTCGACGCGGCCGCACGCGCCGGTGTCGACCAGATCGTCTTCACCGGCGTCGCCTCGATGACCGATGACCGCTCCTGGGGTATGGCCGGAAAGGGTCGCATCGAGGATGCGATCGCGGCCAGTGGTCTGCGCTACACCCTGCTGCGCCCGGTGCGTTTCATGGAGAACTACGTCCTGCGTGGCAGTCCAGTGGACGGAATTATCGACGGCGTGCACAAGCACCTGTTCCAGGCGGACCGGCCGCTGCAGATGATCGCCATCGCCGATATCGCGGCCTTCGCCGCACTGGCCTTCCACGATCCGGACCGCTTCCACGGCCGGACCCTCGAATTGGCCGGTGACGCGATCACACCCGTCGCGGCGGTGGCGGCGATCAACCGCGCCACCGGCCTCACGGTGCGCTACGTCGAGGCGAGCGAGGCCGAGGCGGATGAACTCGGCGAACAGATCGGCAATACGTGGCGGCTCATCCGGCAGAACGGCGGCTGGCACGCCGACATCCCGGCGCTGCGCGAGATCTATCCCGCCCTCACCACCCTCGAATCCTGGCTCACCACAACCGGAGCCGCCCTGATCAAGGCGCAATTCGACAACGACCGCCGCGTCGGCGCGCACTGACCGAACAGCCGCACTCCTTGTCGGCCCTTTTGCGGCGCCCGGGTGCACAGGGCCGAAAGCGGGTGCGGCTGTATGCCACGGCTTCCGACGTACGCTCGATGCGGTGAACCTGCTCGAAGGGTGGACCAACCGCAAGCGCCGCGATCCGGTCGGCGCGGAGGTCGATGAGATATTCGGACCCACGCGCAAGCACATTCACGAGCGCAAGGAATGGGTGGCGGTGGCCGAGGTGGACGACCGCGAATCCGGCGATGATCCGCTCGTCGACCTCGATTCCGGCGTCGTCACCCTGAGTCCCCGGGGCGGCCGATCGGCTCAGTAATCCGGAGGATGCGAATCGGGATCGCCGTTGGCGCGGCCGAGCGGGCGGCGGATCCGGGTGCGCACGCCGAAGCTACCTGTGCTGCTGGCGGTTCCGTTGTGGCACGCGGCGCGCGTGCGGCGGGTGTCGGGGTGGTCGGGACCGAGGACCCGCAGTTGCACTTCGAGCAGCTGCTCGTATTCGACTGCGGCGGTGGCGGTGTCACCCGCGCCGTGGCGCGCGTGGGCCAAGTGGTAGCGGGTGGCGAGGGTGCGCGGGTGGTCGACGCCGAATATCCGATGTTCATCGGCGAGTAGCCGCTCGAGCTCACCGACGGCGGAACGGGAATCACCGGATTCACAACGCCAGCGGGCCAATTCATTGCGGTTCAGCAGTGTGTCCGGATGATCGTCGCCGAGCACCCGGATGCGATCGGTGAGCAGTCCGGCCAACTCCGCCACGGCGGTGGCCGGATCGCCGTGCGCGCCACGCCAACACGCGAGATCGTGGCGGGTGCGGAAGGTGTTCGGATGCTCGGGGCCGTGCACCCGAATGCGATTGGCGAGTACGTACTCGAATTCCGGGAGGGCAGTGGCGATATCGCCGCTTTCGGCGCGGTACTGCGCGAGATTGGCTCTGGTGCGCAGGGTGTCGGGATGGTCGGGGCCGAGTACGCGCTCGCGCGCGAGGAGCAGTTGCTCGAATTCGACAACGGCCGCCGCCGGGTCGCCGCTCTCGCCGCGCCAATACGCGAGATTGTGCAGTGAGGTCAGTGTGTCGTGGTGGTCGGGTCCGAGTATCCGCCGCCGGTCGTTCAGCAGTTCCTCGTATTCGGCTATGGCGGTGGCGTAATGGCCCGCTTCACCGCGCCATCTGGCCAGATTGTGCCGGGTGCGCAGGGTGTCGGGATGGTCGGGTCCGAGCACGCGCAGCCGGACCGGCAGCAGCTCCTCTAGCGCGGCGAGCGCGGCAGCGAGATCGCCACTCTCCCCGCGCCAGAGTGCGAGGCGGTGCCAGGTGTGCAGGGTTTCGGGGTGATCCGGCCCGAGGACCGCGCGTTCGTCGTCGAGCAGCCGCTCGTATTCGGTGACAGCGGCGCCGATCTGACCGCTCTGACCGCGGAAGAACGCGAGACTGTGCCGGGTGCTGAAGGTCTCGGGGTGGTGCGGACCGAGGACCGCGAGTTCATCGCGGAGCAGATGCTCGTACTCCGCGACCGCGGTGGCGGGGTCACCACTTTCCCCACGCCAGTACGCCACGGCATGGCGGGTGCGCAGGGTATCGGGATGGTCGATCGGCAGCACCCGCTGCCGGTCGGCGAGCAATTGTCGGTACTCCTCGACCGCGGTGGCCGGGTTGCCGCTCTCCCCGCGCCAGAAGGCCAGTTCGTGCCTGGTGCGCAGGGTATGCGGATTGTCGGGCCCCAGGATGCGGATCCGGACCGGAAGTATCTGTTCGAATTCGGCGACGGCCGTGAGGTAGTGACCGATTTCGCCGTACAGGTGGGCCAGGTTGTGGCGCGAGAGCAGGGTAATCGGATGGTCGAGGCCGAGGATGCGCCGCTCATCGTCTATCAGCGCCACGAACTCCTGGATGGCACGACGGTGATCGCCGCTTTCGCCACGCCAATAGGCGATGTTGTTGCGGGTGCGCAACGTGCGCGGATGCTCGGGTCCGAGAATGCGCGTCCGGTCGGTGAGCAATTGCTGGAATTCCGCGATAGCGGTGGCGTGGTCACCGCTGACGCCGCGCCAGCGGGCAACGTCATTGCGGGTGATCAGGGTGTGCGGATGGTCGGGTCCGAGCACGCGCTCCTGCTCGGCCAATAACTGCTGGAACTCGGTGATCGCGCGCACATGATCGCCGCTCTCGGCGTGCAGCTGGGTGACCCGATGTCGGGTCTTGAAGAAGGCCGGATCGGCGGTGCCGGAGATGCGCTGCTGATCGACGAGCAGCTGATGCAGCTCGATAATGGCGGTATCGATATCACCGCTTTCGCTGCGCCAGTACGCGAGTTCGTAACGGGCGGTGAGCGTGTCGGGATGATCCGGTCCGAGTACGGCGCGTCGATCGATGAACAGTCGCTGGAATTCGGCAATGGCCTCGGCCGTCTCGCCCTGCTCGCCACGGAAATGTGCGAGGTCACCTCGGGTGCGCAGGGTCGCCGGATCATCCGCGCCGAGCAGGCGGGTCCGGTCGGCGACCAACTGCTCGAATTCGGCTATGGCCGTGGGGAAAGCACCGCTTTCGCCGTGCCAGCGGGCGAGATTGGTGCGAATGGTCAGGGTGCCGAGGGCATCGGCGCCGAGCAACCGGGTGCTCTCGACGAGTAGGTTCTGATGGTCGACGGTGGCGGTCGCCAGATCGCCGCTCTCCCCGCGCCAGAACGCGAGATTGTTGCGGGCGGTCAGGGTATCGGCGTGCTCCGGACCGACCGACGCCTCGAACGCCGGAATCCAAGCCGCCCACAGATCGCGGTTATCCGCGGCGCGCTGGGTGTTCAACCGTTCCAGGAAAGCCAATGCCGCGGCCGAATCACCGTAGCCGAGATAGTGCCGCACGGCCGATCGACGGCCGTAATCGGTGATCTGGGGCGCGGGTTGGGTCGAGCGCGCGTCCTGCTCGAGTGCCTTCGCCAGCGCCCGATGCGCGTCCCGGCGCGCCACCGTGCGCCCCGCGGCGATGAGCGAGCGCCGAAACGCGTTGTGCGCCAATCCGAGCATCTCGCCCGAGGTGCCCGGATGCCCCCGACTGACCAGCACCCCGAGCCGAACGACTAGATCTCGAATCCGGTTGGTGCTCAACCCGATATCCAGGAAATCCAGCGCACGTTCCAGCAGTTCGAGCGGCAGGACCGGACCTGCGCCCGCCGCGACCAGGATGCCGAGCAGCGCGGAAGCCGCCTGTGCCGTCGCGGGATCCGCATTGTCGACCACATCGCGGACCCGCCGCCAGACCAGGGCGTCGAGACCGATCCCCCGGTCCAGGTCCGAGGACGTGATATCGGAGTGGATCTCGATCAGCAGCCGGGCCAGCAGCCACCCACCGGTCGGAGTCTGCTGCAGCAGACCCTCGATCCACTCGCGCCAATTGGTGTGCTCGGTGTGGCCGCGGGCCGCCGCGACGGTATCGGCGATATCCGCCGTCGTCGGAGCTGGCACATCGATGCGCCGCATATGGGCCAGCAGCGGCGAATTCTCGATACCGGTTCCGTCACGGATGCCGACGATGAGATGCACATGGGCGAGTTCCGGACGGCGGGTCAACTCGGCGACCGCATAGGACAGCAGCGTGCGACTGCCGCGCTTCGGATGATCGAGTCCGTCGACCAGGATGTGCACCGGCTTCGACGGGTCGAGCCGGGCCAGCGGCCGCAGGATTTTGATATCGAACTGGTCGAGTCGGCTGCTGTCTTGTTCGGCGAGGTCGAATTCGACCATGCGCGTTGCCGTTTTGAAGCCGTCGAGCCGCCTGCCCAGCTGCTGCGCCAACTCGGCGGTGAACGATTCCAGTGAGCTGGTCACATCGAGAATCACTGCGGCCGTGATGTATTCGGCCTTGATCGGCAGCGTGTCCACCCAGCCCGGACGGATCAGGGTCGCGAGCAAGGTGGATTTGCCGCAGCCCGCGGGGCCGACCACCCCGCGTAACCGATCCGTGCCCGCGTCGACCACCTGGGTCAGCCGCTCGCGCAATGGCTCCGAGACGACCAGACCATTGATCAGCTGGTCCACGAAACCCGCGGCCGCGCTGCCGCTCACCGCATCCTCCCGTCGGGCGACATTGGGCACCAGCCAGAGACCGGGATCGCTACTGGTCGTGCGGATTCCGGAGGTGAAGGAGAACGACTGCGGCTCCAGCGCCGGACATCGGCGCAGCGGCCGCACCAGATCCGAAGGCAGCAGGCTTTCGCCGCCGTGCGGCACCCCCTTGCCGAACGTGGTGATGATCGTTCGAGTGAAGCACCCGAAATAGGCGGGGCCATTGCCGGTGGCGACCAACAGTTCGACACGCCCGTTCGGGCCGGACGCCTCCGGCCAGCGCCGGGCCGCACCCCGCACGCCCTCCCCCGTCTCGCAGGCGTCGACCAGCACGATCAACCCGTCCAGCGCGGCGGCGCTGTTCAGGTGTTCCTGGATTTCCTGGGTCAGATGAAAAGCGTTGCGCAGCTTGGGCAGCTGTGGGGAATCGTGGGCGAGCAGATAGAAATTCTCCGAGGCGGTGGTCATGCCGTGGCCGATAAAGCTGATGAGCAGCGTCGCTTGCTGATTCGAGGCGATCTCGAAGGCATCGTCTACGGCGCTGGCCAATTCGTCGATCGTCGGATCCAAGAGCGGCCCGCCGTTGCGAGTGGCCGGTTGCCAGCCCCCGAGCCCCCGCAGTTCGGTGTAGAGACCGGTGGCGAGCTCGCCGGTGAAACCCAACCGGGGCAGCGCTGCGCACTCCGAGCCGACTACCAGCGCCACCCTCCCGCCCATATTCCGCAACCTACTCCGCCCGTGCCCGCCCCCGGGCAACAACGGGAAATCGAAAAGGCCACGATCACAACGGCTTTGTGATCAATTCGGCCCGATCAATCGGACGGCCGGCCCCGCAACGCCATACGTCCGCCCCGCGGATGTGCCCCGATTGCGGTGACCGGCTCAGCCCGCCGCGGCACCCACCGGCGCCAGGTTCTCCCCACGCAGGCGTTGGCTGATCACCTGGGTGATGCCATCGCCGCGCATGCTGACGCCGTAGAGGGCGTCGGCGATCTCCATGGTCGGCTTCTGGTGGGTGATGACGATCAGCTGACTCTTCTCGCGCAGCTGCTCGAACAGGCCGATGAGGCGGCGAAGGTTGGTATCGTCCAGCGCGGCTTCGACCTCGTCCATCACGTAGAACGGCGAGGGGCGGGCGCGGAAGATGGCCACCAGCAGCGCGACCGCGGTCAGCGACTTCTCACCACCCGATAGCAGCGACAGCCGCTTGACCTTCTTGCCGGGCGGGCGCGCCTCCACCTCGATGCCGGTGGTCAACATGTCCGACGGATCGGTGAGCACCAGCCTGCCCTCGCCGCCGGGGAACAGCTTGGCGAAGACGCCGACGAATTCGCGTTCGACATCCTCATATGCCTCGGTGAAAACCTGCAGGATGCGCGCGTCCACCTCGGCGACCACATCGAGCAGATCCTTGCGCGCGCTCTTGACGTCCTCGAGCTGGGTGGCGAGGAAGTTGTAGCGCTCCTCGAGTGCCGCGAACTCTTCCAGCGCAAGGGGATTCACCTTGCCCAGGGTAGTCAGATCCTTCTCGGCGCGTTTGGCGCGGCGTTCCTGGGTCTTGCGGTCATAGGGCATCGGCGTCGGCGCGCTGACCTGCTCCCCGCGCTCCTTGGCCTGCTCGTATTCCTGCCACTCCAGATCCGATGGCGGCAGCGGCACATCCGGACCGTACTCGGCGATCAGATCCGACAGCGCGATGCCGAACTGTTCGGCAATGGTCGCCTCGATCTGCTCGATCCGCAGTGCCGCTTGCGCCTTGGCGACCTCGTCGCGGTGCACGGCGTCGGTGAGCTGGGCCAGCTGGGTGGTCAGCGCCCGGACCCGCTCCTTGATCTGCTCGACCTGGGCGGCGCATTCGGTGCGGCGGCGCACCAGTTCGTCGCGGCGCGTACCCGCCTGGGCCACAACCGATTCCAGTTCGGCGGCGACCTTCGCACCGGATTCGGCAACGGCGGCGGCGACGGCGGCGGCCTGTTTGCGCGCGGCCTGCGCGCGTTCGGCACGGGCCCTGGTCTCGCGTTCGGCGCGGGCCGCCCGGCGCAGCGAATCCGCTTTGCCGCGAACCGATTCCGCGCGTTCCTCGGAGGTGCGCACCGCCAAGCGGGCCTCGACCTCCATGGATCGGGCCTCGGCCAGTGCGGCGGCGGCCTCCTCCCGGTCGCGGCCCGCCGATTCGGTGCCCGCCAAGCCCATACCGTCGTCGACATCGGATTCGAGTTCGGTGCGGCGCAGCCGTTCTTCGAGATCGGCCAGCGCCGCCAGCGCCTCTTCCCGACCCGACTCGGTTTCCGCGCGCTGACCGGTGATCCGGTCGACGTCGGCCTGGGCGGTGCGTGCCACCTCGCCCACCCTGCCGAGCCGGTCGTAGATCACCACCAGGGCCTGATCGGATTCGTGCAGTGCGAGCAACGCCTGGTCGACGGCATCCTTGCGGTCGGCCTGTTCGTCCAGTGCGCCGGAGAGGGCGGCCTCCAACTCCTCGGCGCGGCGCTGGGCGGCGATCAGATCGGCCTTGGCGGCGTCGATATCGGCCTGGATCTCCAGCTGACTCGGTGCGCGATCGGATCCGCCCAGCACCCAACCGGTTCCGGCGAGATCGCCGTCGCGGGTGACCACACGCAGATCCGGCCGGGCGCGGACCACTTCGGCGGCGGCCGCGAGATCGTCGACCACGGCGACGCCGGCGGTCAGTGCGGCAATGGCGCCGCGCACGTTATCCGGGCCGTCCACCACGTCGGCGAGCCAGCGGGCCGCACCGGGCAACGCACCGTCGGACTTCGGCAAACCATCTCGAGCATCGAATACCAGCGCGGCGCGACCGCCGTCGGCCTCCTTCAGCGCGCGCACCGCGGCATGGGCGGAGTCTCCGGTGTCGGCGGCAACGGCATCGGCGAGTGGGCCGAGGGTCGCGGCGACCGCGGCCTCGAAACCACCGTGCACCCGGATCAGCCCGGAAAGCGGACCGAGCAGTCCCTGCGAGCGGTTCTCGACCAGCCAGGCCGCGCCGTCCCTGCGGGCCAGCCCCATGCCCAATGCTTCGATGCGGGCGCTCAGCGAGGCGACCCGCTTGCTGGCGTCGCGGTCCTGCTCCCGCAGTTCGGTGACACGCTGATCGGCCAGCGCGAGCGCTTGCACCGCATGTTCGTGCTGGGCGTCCAAACCGGCCTCACCGGCCTCGAGTTCGCCGAGTTCGCCTTGGACGGTATCGAATTCGGCCTGGGCCGCCTCGCCGCGCTGGCGGGCCTCGCCGATCGCGACGGTCAGCCGGGTGATCTCCGCATCGACCGACTGCGACCTGGTGCGCAGGGTCTCGACCTGACCCGATAGCCGGGCCAGCCCCTCGCGCCGGTCGGCGATGGCGCGCACCGCGGCCAGATGCGCCTGTTCGGCGGCCTTGGCGGCCTGCTCGCGTTCGGCGAGTGCGTCGCGCGCCGCCTCCAGGGTTTCGGCCGCGATCTCTACAGCCTCGCGCAGTTCGGCCTCCTCGGCCTCGACGCGTTCGGCCTCGGCCTCGAGCTGTTCGGGATCGCGGCCGCTGCCGACGGGCAGTTCGGTGTGCAGGTTGCGGGCCCGGTCACCCGCGATGCGGATGGTCGCATTGACGCGCTCGGCCAGTGCGGACAGCTGGAACCAGATCTGCGCGGCGGCCTCGGCGCTCGGGGTGAGCCGGGACAGCTGGAACTCCTGCTGCGCCAGTGCGGCATTCGCGGCGTCGAGTTCGGTCTGCACGGTGATCTGCTGCTCGCGGGCGTACGCCTCTTTGCTCTGCTGGCTCTCGAGCTCGTTGCGCCGGGTGACCAGATCGTCGGCGGCCAGGCGCAGGCGCGCGTCACGCAGGTCGGCCTGCACGGTCTGGGCGCGGCGGGCCACCTCGGCCTGTCTACCGAGCGGTTTGAGCTGGCGGCGCAGTTCGGTGGTGAGGTCGGTGAGGCGGGCCAGGTTGGCCTGCATCGCCTCCAGTTTGCGGACCGCCTTCTCCTTGCGCTTGCGGTGCTTGAGCACGCCGGCTGCTTCCTCGACGAACGCGCGGCGGTCCTCGGGGCGCGATTCCAGGATGGCGGACAGTTGGCCCTGTCCGACGATGACGTGCATTTCCCGGCCGATCCCGGAGTCGCTGAGCAGTTCCTGCACATCCATCAGGCGGCAGGAGCTGCCGTTGATCTCGTATTCACCCGCGCCGTCGCGGAACATGCGCCGGGTGATGGAGACCTCGGCGTAGTCGATCGGCAGCGCACCGTCGGAGTTGTCGATGGTCAGCGTGACCTCGGCGCGCCCGAGCGGCGCCCGGCCGGAGGTTCCGGCGAAGATGACGTCCTGCATCTTGCCGCCGCGCAGCGCCTTCGCGCCCTGTTCGCCCATCACCCAGGTGAGTGCGTCGACGACATTGGATTTGCCCGAACCGTTCGGGCCGACCACACAGGTGATGCCCGGTTCGAAGCGCAAGGTCGTCGCGGACGCGAAGGATTTGAATCCCTTCAACGTCAGACTCTTCAGGTGCAAATTCGACGACCCTTCCCTGTGCGGTGGTCGGACATACGCCGTCCCATGGAGCGACCAGCCATGCTATCGGTGCCCCACCCTGGACACTCGTAGGGTATCGACTCGCCCCGCGATATCCAGTATTTCAGTCTGCTCTTGGTTTGCTCGAGCAGGGCCAGTGGCGGTTTGGCGGACGTTCCTGCCGCAATATCACCGCTGCCGACAGCCGGTTCCGCAACCTCGAGGGCGATCATTCCCGGCTGGATCAATCGGATCACGCTTGCGCTATCGCCGAACTCCCGGGACGCATACGATCCAGTCTGATTCGCCAGGGAAACGTTCGTCCGGGGGGTGCCGCACATGCCATCGGCCAAGACCAGCACCGTGCTCGGTCTGGTCCGTCATGCGACGACGCTGCGGCTGACCCGCATCGCCACGCTGGTCGCGGGCAGTCTGGTCTTTCTCTACTCCTGTGAGGTCAGCCGGAAAAGCGATCTGTCCGATGTGTGGACCCCGGTCGCCATCGCGGCCGGGCTCGCCATGACCGGCCTGATAACCGCGTGGTTCGAGGTGCGAGCCGCCGACCACGCGGCAATCCGCGCCCGCACCGACATCCGTGGCTTCCTCATCGAATCCGACGACATATCAGTGCGCGCCCGCATCACCCGCTCCGGCGACCTGGTCTTCCATGGCCACGACTCCAGCGGTCCCCACCCCGCCTACGAATGGGACTGGGCTTTCCACGCCAGCACCTTCCCCGCCATCCGCGCCGCCCTCGGCGGCGAGGGTGACCTGCTGGAACTCCTGGAACGCACGGTTCCGCACTGGGATCGCCGGGATCGCTACGACCCCGGGGCCTGGCTGCACAGCCAGGGCATCCCCGCCGCCTTCCGCGAACGCGGCGACTCCTCCAGCCGCACCACCCGCGTCCTGCCCGTCATCACGTTCGAAGCCGAACTCACCCACCATGATCCGGACATCCCACCGTCCCGCGAAGACACCGGACCACAAGGGCTGACGAGCACCCGGCGCGCCACATCACCGCACCGACGAACCCGCGCCGCAGACCAGAACGAGCCCGAACGGTTGGGCCGCCGCCGCGAGCCATCCGAACAAGACGAACCAGCGCACGCACGCCGCAGAGCCCCCGCCGACCAACGCCGCCCCACCTCCTCGGCCGATTCCCGCCTGGGCGAACCCGCCGCGCGCCGCGACGAACTCCCAGCACGAAGACGCAACCAGCCGCCGAACACCCACCGAAACGAAACCTCCGGCGCACACCGTCATGCCCTATCCGGCGCCAACCACTCCGAATCCCCTTGGCCGCACACGTCAGAATCGCAGAGCCAGCGATGGACCGAACCGCCCGAACGGCGTCGCCGCAGATAAATCCCACCAAGACCGCGCGATATCCCCGGCCTGGGAACGTGCTTGACCCGGGCCGGGCAGCCGTCGATCGGGTTCTGACATCCACTGACCTGCTACGCCTGAAAACAGCTTGACATTCCACAATGGAGGATGCATTCTGGTTTCACCTTCCAATGTGGAACATAGATCTAGCTGTTAGGACCTGACATGGAAATCTCGCCTGGTACTCGGGCCTCCGATGCGGAGCGCGAGAAAGTTGTGCGGCTGCTCGGGCGGCATATGGCCGATGGTCGGATCGACCTCGCCGAATACGACCAGCGCGTTGCCCGCGTCTATGAGACCGGGGTGCGCGACGATCTGCAGCTGGTGCTGTCGGATCTGCCGAAACTGCCGAAAGAGTCCGCGGTACAGAAGAATTCGACCGCTCGCTTCCCGATCTGGCAGCAGATCGAAGGCACTTCGTGGCTCGGCGTCAGCGTGCTCGTTCTCGCCATCTGGGGAGCGATCTCGATCAGCGTCGGCGAATTCACCTACCCGTGGCCGATCTGGGTCATCGGCCCGTGGGGCGCGGTGCTCGCCTTCCGGATGCTGGCCGGTTTCGAATCCGGCCGGTTCGGGCGCCACACCAGCTGAAGATCTTGCCCCGGTGCGGCGTCGATGTAGTTTCGGCGTGCACCGTCGGCACAACGCGGATGATGGTGTCGCACACCAGGTTTGCGTATCGATCTGCGGTGGTATTACGGAATCGTGAGGGCTTCAAAGTATTTGGCCTCGCTCGTGAGTGTGCTGGTGGCCAGTTTCGCGATTTCCGTTGTGACCGTTCGCCCTGCCGCCGCGGCGCCGCATGTGGTCGATGAGGCTGCGCTGGATGGATCGGTATCGCGGGTGGATATCTATTCGCCCGCGATGGATCGGGTGGTGAGCAACAGGGTGATTCGGGCCTCGGGCGGTCCGGCGCCGACGCTGTATCTGCTCACCGGTATCGGCGGTGGCAGCGACGGCATCTCGTGGTGGGACGATACCGATGTCCGGCAGTTCTTCGCGGATAAGCATGTCAATGTGGTGATGCCGATCGGCGGGGCCTACAGCATGTACACCGACTGGCTCACCGACGATCCGGCGGTCGGCCGCAACCGATG
The DNA here is from genome assembly GCF_050955995.1 of Nocardia sp. CA-119907. NCBI lineage: Bacteria > Bacillati > Actinomycetota > Actinomycetes > Mycobacteriales > Nocardiaceae > Nocardia > Nocardia sp. CA-119907. The sequence continues at coordinate 2,524,360 of NZ_CP192091.1, read as the reverse complement.
GCAGACCTACCTCTCCCGGGAACTCCCCGCAGTCCTCGACCCCCGGCTCGGCAGCACCGGGCGCAATGCGATCGCCGGCGTGTCGATGAGCGCGGGATCTGCCGTCGACCTCGCCATTCAGTCACCCGACGTGTACCGCGCGGTGGCGGCCTACAGCGGCTGCCCGTGGACCTCGGACGCGCTCGGGGTGGCGATGATCAGTGCCCAGGTGATCCGCGGCGGCGCCAATCCGGTCAATATGTGGGGTGAGCTGGGTCAGGGAATCTGGCGGGTACACGACGCATTCACCAATGCCGCCGCGCTGACGGGCAAGACGATCTACCTGTCGGCCGCCACCGGCACACCGGGCCCGATCGATGACGGCGGGCTCGGCTTCCCGCCGATCGAGGCGATCGCCAGCTCGTGCACCGACGCATTCGCCGACCGGCTCCGCGAGCTCGGGCTGCCGGTCGTCCACGTCAACCGCCCCGAGGGGTCGCACACCTGGGGCCAGTTCGAGACCGACCTGCACGATTCCTGGCCGCATCTGGCCCGCGCACTCGGCGTTTGATCGAGATCCCAGCCCGGCGACGCTACGGTGGGATGCCATGGACACCGTCGCCGTTCCGGAGTGCGTCGACGTCTCGTCCCCGCAGACCTCGGGAATGATCAGGACGGTCCGGCCGGTAGGCGTCGCGGCCGGATGTCTGATCCTGCTCCAGTTGGCACTTCGCTACTGGGTGGCCGATAGCGGGTACTTCTACTGGGACGATCTCATTCTGGTCGGCCGGGCGGGGGCCTATCCGCTGTGGTCGACGGATCTGCTGCTGTACAACCACGACGGACATTTCATGCCGCTGGCCTTCGCCACGGCGTGGGTGGTGACCGCGATTGCGCCGCTGACATGGGCGGGGCCGGTGCTATCGCTGCTGGTCCTGCAACTCGCGGCGTCGGCGGCGGTGCTGCGGATGCTGATCGTGCTGGTCGGCGCGCGTTGGACGATCCTGGTCCCGCTCGTGTTCTACCTGTTCTGCCCGCTGACGCTTCCGGCGTACGCGTGGTGGGCCGCCGCCCTCAATGCGCTCCCGCTGCAATTCGCGCTCGCCTGGGTGATCGGCGATGCGGTGCGCCTGATCGACAGCGGTCGGCGGCGGTACGCGCTGTCGGGGGTCGTGGTGCTCGTGGTGGCGCTGCTGTTCTTCGAGAAGGCGGCGATCGTCCCGTTCGCCGCCTTCGCCGTTGCCGCACTCACCCGCCACGTCGACGGTCTCGGATCCGCGATCCGCGTGGTTGCGCGGCGCGGCGCGCCGCTCTGGGCCGGATCGGGTGTGGTGATCCTCTGTTGGCTGGCCGGATACCTCACGGTCGTGAATATTTCGGCGCTGCACAGCAGTCCGGCCGAACTGCGTGAGTTACTGCCCCGCGCGACATCATTGGGCATCGTGCCGACGGTGTTCGGCGGGCCGTGGAGCTGGGAGCGCTGGCTGCCGTCGACGCCATGGGCGGATCCGCCGGGGTGGGCGGTGGTGTCGGCGTGGGTCTGTTTGTCGGCACTGGTGACGCTGTCGATGCGTGCTCGGCTCCGTATCGGACCGGTGTGGGCGACGGCGGCGGTATATGTGCTGGTGGCCCAACTGCCGGTGGCGCTGGCCCGCAGTGGGCCGAATACCGCGGGCGAACTGCTGCAATCCCTACGCTACTTCGCCGATATGGCGGTGGTGCTGACCGCTGCGGGCGCGCTGATATTGCGAGCTCGCCCGCGTGACGACGAACTTGTGGTGCGCGACCGTACCTTCGCGTTACGGCTCAGTCCACGCGCCACCGCAGCACTGACGGTGCTGTTCCTCGTGAGCAGCCTGTGGTCCACGACCACCTTCGTGCGCTCATGGCGCACAAACCCGACCAAAACCTACGTCACCAACGTGAAGTCGGCCCTGGCCCGCTCCGACGGCGCTCCCCTGCTCGAACAGGAAGTGCCGTGGACCGTCCTGAACCCGACGGCATACCCCCAGAATCTGACCAGCCGGGTTCTCGCACCGCTCGCTTCGCCCGCCACCTTCGCCGATTCGACAACACATCTGCGCATGATCACCGACAGCGGCACGATCGTCGAAGCGGCCGTCTGGTGGAACCGCAGCATCCTGCCCGGCCCGGACCCCAACTGCGGCTATCGAGTTCGAGGCCCCCAACCGACCGACATCCCGCTCGACGGCCCGATGCTCGAACACGAGTGGACCGTCCAACTCAACTACCTGGCCAACCGAGACGACCGCATCACCGTCTCCTTCGAACACGGTGCCCCCGTCCCCGCCCCCGTCCGAACCGGCCTGAACACCGCCTACATCCGCGTAACCGGCAGCGGCTCCACCCTCCGCATCAGCCCCCGCACCCCCGGCCTCGACCTCTGCATAGGCGTAGGCCCCGTAGGCGTCGCCTCCTACGACAACTGACCACCTCAGATGTTGAGACCGCCGCCGCAGCTGCACGAAGCGCTCGGCGAGATCGGCGCCGGTGACACTGCCGATACACGAAACCGCCTGTCCGCCAGCGGTTTCAATGGCCGCGAGAGTGTCCTTGGCCGGTTCCGCGTGTGATCCGATCCACCGCTGCGGCAGTGGCATTCCGGGAGAACCGAACTACAGAATGGCGAAGGCGACGACCAGACCGAGCGCGAAATGCGCCGCCGCCACCACCAGCACTTCGGTGGTGTAGGCATCGGCGGCCAGCGCCGCGCCGATATCGATGCCGAGTGCCCGCTCGATGACCCGGACCGAGATCACCTGCGCGATAATGCCGACCAGCCCATAGACGCTGGCGGCTATGAGCCCCTCGGAGAGTTTGCCGGCCGAGGCGTAGGTCGCGAGCACCACGATGAGGGCCATGCTGACCATGCCCGCGGCGGTGACGATAATGGCATTGGGCTTACCCGCGGCGACCAGCGCGCGCAGCTTGCCGGGTGTGGTCAGATCGATGGCGTAGAAGCCGACGAGCATAAGGGCCAAGCCGACAATGGCGTAGAGGATGATGGCTCCAACGCCGGTGCCGAGCGAGTTCCAGTAACCCGATTCCAGGGCAACTGCGGTCATCGTGATCCTTCCGAGGTGAGGTCGCGTGCTGGCTTATTGCGTAATGCGGTGCGGGACAAAGGCGGAGCCGTCGTCGGTGATCAATCCCGCGGTCTCGCGAATGCCGAGTCCGGCCGCATTGTCACCGACGATCCAGGCACCCAGAACGGGCCGCATATCGTCGAATTCCGGTAGCGGGTCCAGCAATTGGTAGACGAAACCCTCTTCGCCATAGACCCCGCCCGTCGCGGTCTCCAGCCCCGCGCCGACAATGGTCATATTCGCGCCCTCGCGCCCGAGCTTCGGCTTGCGGATGTATTCGGTGAGCTCATTGGGCTGATCGAGGTAGGCGGGCAGCAGATTCGGATGTCCGGGGTACATCTCCCACAGCACCGCCAGGATCGCCTTATTACTGAGCAATGTCTTCCACAGCGGCTCGACCCACATGGTCTGCGGCAGACTCGCGACCACCCGCTTGCCGAAATCGTCGTCGAGCACCCACTCCCACGGATAGAGCTTGAAGATCGCATCGATCGAGCCCTCGGCCAGATCGACGAAACGCTCCAGCTCACTATCGAATCCGACCTCCTCGATCGGCAGCGCGATGGTGTCGAATCCGGCCTCGGCGGCGGTCTCCTGCATATACGCGGTGGTGACATTGTCCTCGCCGGTGGCGTCCGCACCGGACCAGGTGAAGTGCAGTTGCACCGAGGGCAGGATGTCGCGCAGCTCGGTCCAGCGCTCGACCAGCTTCTCGTGCAATGAATTCCACTGATCGCCGTCGGGATAGCGCGCGGTCAGCCAGTGCCACTGCACAATTGCGGCCTCGAGCAGTGATGTCGGCGTATCGGCGTTGTACTCCAATAGTTTCGCCGGGCGGCGCGCGTCGTATCTCAGATCGAAGCGCCCGTAGACGTGCGGGTCACTGCGCCGCCACGATTCGGCGATCGGGCCCCAACTCCATTCGGGCAGACCGAAATCCTTGTACCGCTCGGTCAGCACGACATGCTCGACGGCATTCAGGCACATCGAATGCAGCAATTCGACGTCGGCCTCCAGCGCGAGGATCTCCGACATCTCGAATTCGTAGTGCACCGATTCGTCCCAGTACGGCCGGGGCAGACCGCTCGCATCCCGGCCCGGCGCGCCGTAGACCAGCCCCTGCCCTTCGATGATCTGCTGCCACCCCGGTCGCGGGGTACCGTGTACGCGCCGCATTACGAACCACCGCCGCCGCTCTTGCTACTGGTGCCGAGGCCGCCGCGGGTAACGGTGCTGCCGCTCTTGGTCGTGATCTGAGCGCCCTTGGGCTGCACCGTGGTTCCGCCCGTCGGTGGTTTGCCGACGGTGTTGTTGCCGCCGTAGTAGTAGCGGTATTGGCTGCCGTTGTAGATGAAGATCCCATTGCTGAGCATGTGCGCGCCGCCCGCCCCGGACCCGACGGCGTTCGAGGCCGTCTCGCACTGGTCGTCGGGTTCGACGATCTCCTGACCGTTCTGATCGATCACGGTGCAGTACGCGGTCACCTCGTCGGGTTTGGTCAGCGCTTTATAGGCGAGGTAGCCGCCGCCGACCAACCCCGCGACACCGACAATGGCGACACCGCCGATGAGCACGCGCTTGCGGGTGCGCTTCTTGTGCTCGGCGGCGGCCGCGGCGGCCTGCTGCGCCTCCTCGGCGCGCTTGCGAGCCTTGTCCCGCGCCCGCGCCTCGGCCACCGTCGGCGGACGAGGCTGGGTTACGCCGGGCTCTTGGCGCTGGATGCTGCCCGCGCGCGGCGGTGTTCCGAACCGACGGGGCTCGGTGCCCGGCGGAACCGGTGGGGGCGTTGCGGATTCGTGGTCTGCGGAGCCAGGAGCTGCGGTGGATTCGTCCGGGCCCGGCGCTGATCCCGGTCCGGATGGCGATGCACCAGTGGCCGGTGCCGAAGGGACTCCCGGTGCGGATTCCGGCGCGGCCGACCGCGATCCAGCGGCATCAGCGCCCGACGTCGAATCAGGCGCACCGGACTGCTCCGCATCGTCTCCCGTACCCGGACCCCCCGTACTCAACGATCACGTCCCTGGGTCGTCGCACCTACCACTAACGCTCCTCGAATCCGGACAAATCGCCCCGCGCGGGTTCCCAGCTTTCCACAACCAGGTCAACCCGACCAGGTGTATCACCCGAACGCAAGAGATCCAGCAACATTTCGCATGCGGGTCGTGGCCCCTCGGCCACCACATGCACCCGGCCGTCGCGCGAATTGGTGGCGTGTCCGACCACACCGAGCGCCAGCGCCCGCGAACGAGTCCACCAGCGGAAGCCGACGCCCTGCACGTAACCGTGCACCCACGCGCTCAGCCGGACCTGTTCCGGGTGCGGCTGCGCCATCACGCCTCGATATCGAAGGTCAATGTCACCTTGGCACCCGCCTTCAGCGTCCGGCCGACGGTGCAGACCTTGTCGATGGCGCGCTGGACAGTGACCAGCAACCGCTCGCGCGCCTGCTCGTCCAGCTCGCTGAGGTCGAGTTCGAACACCTCGTCGAGCTGGGGGTACACCTCGTTCTCGCGGTCGGCGTCGCCGGAAACGCGGATGATCGCGTCGAAGCTGTCACCCAACTTGCGCGAGAGCGGGAAGTCCGCACTCAGTCCGGAGCAGCCCGCCAGGGCGATCTTCAGCAGCTCACCCGGGGTGAACGCGCCCGGTACGCCCTGCGATGCGATCAATACCTCGGCACCGCGCGAGCTGCGGCCGGTGTACGCCCTGGTCCCGGTGCGCTCGACCCACAGCTCGGTCGGCTCGGCCGCGGCGGGCGCGGTAGTCGGGGTCGCGGATGCGGTGGTCTGGTCAGCCATGGTTTCGATCCTGCCATCTCGGTACGGAACAGCTCACCCCCGGGAACGTCACGCCCCCCGGAGACCATTCCACGGACCGCCCGCCCCGCACGGTGACGTCCGAGACAGCAGCCGTCGACCGGATGGCGCGAACCTCCGGCGCAACCGACCAGTGCCCGATTCACTCCTGGAAGCGGTACCCCATACCCGCCTCGGTCAGCAGATGCTTCGGATTCGACGGATCGACCTCGAGCTTGCGCCGCAACTGTGCGAGATATACCCGCAGATAGTGGGTTTCGGTGGCATACGACGGCCCCCATACCTCACGCAGCAGCTCACGCCGCCCGACCAGCTTGCCCCGATTGCGGACCAGCATCTCGAGCATCCCCCACTCGGTCGGGGTCAGATGCACCGGCTGACCGTTCTTGGTGACCTTCTTCGCGGCCAGGTCGACGGTGAACGAAGAGGTCACCACCACCGGATCGGCGGTATCGGTATCGGTGGCCCCGCGCCGGACCGCGGCCCGCAGCCGCGCCAGCAGTTCATCCATACCGAACGGTTTGGTGACGTAGTCGTCCGCGCCCGCGTCCAGCGCCTCCACCTTGTCGGTCGAATCGGTCCGCGCCGAGAGCACGATCACCGGCGCGGCGGACCAGCCGCGCAGTCCGGCCAAAACCTCGATGCCGTCCATATCCGGCAGGCCGAGATCCAAGATGACCACATCGGGATGCTTATCGGCGGCCGCGCGCAGTGCGGCGGCGCCGGTGCCCGCCGTGATCACCTCATAGCCGCGCACCGACAGGTTGATGCGCAGGGCGCGCACGATCTGCGGTTCGTCATCGACCACCAGCACCTTGGTCGACGGTGCGTCCTGCGTCTTGTCGGTCATCACGACTTCCTGTGCGGTCCGGGGCGACGGTGCTTCCACATCGGTTGTGATCATCATCGGCCGCTCACTGCGGTTTCGTCGGCAGGCAGGTCCACGATCATGGTCAATCCTCCGCCCGGTGTCGGTTCGGCGTGCACAGTGCCGCCCATCGCCTCGACGAATCCGCGCACCACCGACAGGCCGAGCCCGACACCGGTGGTGTTGTCGCGGTCGCCGAGCCGCTGGAACGGCTCGAACAATTGCTCCTCGGCCCCTGCCGGCACACCGGGGCCGACATCGATCACGGCGATAGACACGCGGTCGCCGTCGCGTTCCGCGGTCACCCGCACGGGTGTGTCGCGCGTCGAATGCCGCAGCGCGTTATCGATCAGATTGGCGAGCACGCGCTCCAGCAGACCGCTATCGGCCCGCACCGAGACCTCGCCGACCTCCACCTTCACCCGATCCATGGCCGCACGCCGCAGCCCGCGCGCGCCCATGCCGACGCTCACCAGGGCTTGGTGCACCACCTCGTCCATATACACCCGGCGGAACTGCGGCTGTATGACACCGACCGCCAGACGCGACGAATCGAGCAGATTGCCGACGAGCGCGGTCAGCTGATCCACCGACTCCTCGATCGTTTCCAGCAGTTCGACGGTGTCCTCGGGCGAGAACTCGATGTCATCGCTGCGCAGGCTGGACACCGCGGCCTTGGCCCCGGCCAGCGGGGTGCGCAGGTCGTGGCTCACCGCGGACAACAGCGCCCGGCGCAACCGGTCGGCCTCGAGCAATGCCGCGGCGGCGCTGGCCTCCTCGGCGAGCCGAGATTGCCGGACCAGTCCGGCCGCCTGGTTGGCGACCGCGTTGAGGACCGGTCGGTCGGTTGCGGCCAGCGGCCGTCCCGCCAGCAGCAACCAGCTCGTGGCATCGCCCGCCTGGATGGCGGTCTCGGCCTCGGATGCGCGCTGCGGCGGACTCGTACCGACCGCGGCGATCACCTCATCGCCGCACTGCATGCTGACCGCGCGCAGGCCATAGGTCTCGCGGACCTGTTCCAGCAGATTGGGCAGATCAGCTCCGTGCAGCACGGCACCGGCGAACAGGGTCAGCAACTCGGCCTGGTGGGAGGCGCGGCGTGCCTGGCGGGTCTGTTTGGCGGCCACATCCACCAGCGCCGCGACCGCCACCGCGACGATCAGCAACACCACCACCGTGACGAAACTGTCCGGTTCGGCAATGGTGAGGCTGTAGCGCGGTTCGACGAAGAACCAGTTCAACAGCATGCCCGACAGCAGCGCCGACAGTGCTGCGGGGACCACACCGCCGAGCAGCGCGACCGCGACAACGCCGATGAAGAACAGCGCGCTGAGACCGCCGAGTTCGAGATAACCGTCGACCAGGGAGCAGATGACCGAGACCAGCATCGGCACCAGGAAGGCCGCCAGCCAGGCCCGGATCGGCTCCCGCGGCATCAGCGAGTAGCGGCGCATGCCACGATGGGCTTCCTCGTGGGTGACCATGTGCACGTCGATCTTGCCGGAGGCCTGCACCACGGCGGAGCCGATGCCTTCGTCGAGCATGCGCGCCCAGCGCGAGCGCCGGGACGTGCCGATCACCAACTGCGTCGCGTTCACCTCGCGGGCGAACTCCAGCAGCGTATTCGGCACATCATCGCCGGTAACCGTATGCAGCGAAGCGTCCAGACTGGCGGCCAGTTCCCGCAATCGGGCCAGCCGCTCCGCCGACACACCCGCCAGTCCATCGCCGCGCACTACATGCAGCAGCATCAGCTCGGCACTGGATTTCGTCGCGATCCGGCTGGCCCGGCGCACCACGGTCTCCGACTCGGGACCGCCGGTCACCGCGACGACGACGCGTTCGCGTGCCTCCCACAGATCCGTGATCTTGTGATCGGCACGGTATTTCGCCAGGGCCGCGTCGACCTGGTCGGCCAGCCACAGCAGCGCCAACTCGCGCAGCGCGGTGAGGTTACCGGGCCGGAAGTAGTTGCGCAGGGCCGCGTCGACTCTGTCCGCGGCGTAGACATTGCCGTGGGACAGCCTGCGCCGCAACGCCTCCGGTGTGATGTCGACCAGTTCGACCTGGTCGGCACTGCGCACCACGGCGTCGGGCACCGTCTCCTTCTGCTGAATGCCGGTGATCTGCTCGACGACGTCATTGAGGCTCTCCAGATGCTGCACATTGACCGTCGAGATCACATCGATCCCCGCGTTCAGCAAATCCTCGACGTCCTGCCAGCGCTTCTCGTGTTTGCTGCCGGGCGCATTGGTATGGGCGAGTTCGTCGACCAGCACCACCGTGGGCTGACGCCGCAGCACCGCCTCCACATCGAGTTCGGGCAGCGTGGTGCCGCGGTAGGCCACCATGCGCGGTGGAATCCGCTCGATACCTGCCAACAGCTCGGCGGTCTTGGCCCGACCGTGTGTCTCCACTACCCCAGCTACCACGTCGCGGCCACGTTCGAGTCGGCGATGGGCCTCGCCCAACATCGCGTAGGTCTTACCGACTCCCGGGGCCGCACCGAGGTAGATGCGCAGTTGGCCGCGTTTCACTCTTTTATCATCGCGCGCCACGGCGTGTCGCCGGCGATCCGTACCGGGTCTGTCGCGACGGATTGCCACGCCCCCGCGTCGCGCGCCGCCACGACCGTCGATAGCGCGCGGATGGCCAGCGCGCACAACACAAATCCGATGATCACCGCGACCGTTACAGCCGACATGACAACCCTTTCACCAACCGATATCGAACCCGGTTGCGCTGGATTGCTCCGCATGGCCGGACCTTGACTTTCTACCCCCATATAGGCCGCCCATCTCGATCTTTACGGTGTGTTGACGGCTTGTCGGCCGACCTTGACGGCATCCTTTCAACCGTGGCCGAACGGTTCGCGTAAATGAACCGTCAATGCTCTCCAATGGTCCGCTAAGGACCCGTAAACACCCTCGGCACCAGCTCGAATGACCGCTTGACTCACCCTGTCGCGCTCTGTGCATGGAGCGCCAATGGAGGTTGTGTAAATGTCTGTCGTGGTGTTCACGGTGCTTACCGTGGCGATCTTCGCGCTGCTGGGCTTGATCCAGCGTGGGGTGGAGAAGCTGTGATCGCGAACCTGATCGGTCTAGCTCTGGCCATTGTCATCGCCGTCTACATGGTGGCGGCGCTGTTTTTCCCCGAGAGGTTCTAGGTGAACACGACCACAGCGGGGATCGCGTTCCTGGCGGCCCTGATCATCGCGCTCGCCCTGGTGCATGTGCCGCTCGGCGATTACATGTTCCGGGTCTACAGCGCAAAGAAGCACTCGCGCGCCGAGCGGGTCATCTACAAGGCCATCGGCGTGCACCCCGAGGTGGAGCAGACCTGGGGTGTCTACGCCCGCAGTGTGCTGGCGTTCTCCGCGGTCAGTGTGCTGTTCCTGTTCTTTCTCCAGCTGATCCAGGGCAAGCTGCCGCTGCACCTGCACGATCCCGGCACCGAGATGACTCCGGCGCTGGCCTGGAATACCGCGGTCAGCTTCGTGACGAATACGAACTGGCAGAACTACTCCGGTGAGTCGACGCAGGGCCATCTGGTCCAGATGGCCGGACTCGCGGTGCAGAACTTCGTCTCCGCGGCGGTCGGTATGGCCGTTGCGGTCGCGCTGGTGCGCGGCTTCGCCCGCAGGCATACCGGCGACCTCGGCAACTTCTGGGTAGACCTGGTCCGCGGCACCATTCGCATCCTGTTGCCGATCGCGTTCGTTTTCGCGATCGTGCTGGTCGCCGGTGGCGCGATTCAGAACTTCCACCTGCACGACCAGGTCGCGCAGACACTCAACGGCACCGAGCAATCGATCACCGGCGGCCCCGTGGCCAGCCAGGAAGTGATCAAGGAACTCGGCACCAACGGCGGTGGCTTCTACAACGCGAACTCTGCCCACCCGTTCGAGAACCCGACGACCTGGACCAACTGGGTAGAGATCTTCCTGCTGTTGGTGATCAGCTTCTCGCTGCCGCGCACCTTCGGCCGCATGGTCGGCAGCAAGCGCCAGGGCTATGCGATCGTGGCGGTGATGGGCACCATCGCGCTGATCAGCGTGACATTGCAGAATTTGTTCCAGCTGCAGCACCACGGCACCGTCCCCACCGCGATCGGCGCATCCCTCGAAGGTGTGGAAACCCGCTTCGGTGTCGCGGATTCCGCGACCTTCGCGTCCGCGACCACGCTGACTTCGACCGGCGCGGTGGACTCTTTCCACGACTCCTACACCAGCCTCGGCGGCATGATGACGATGTTCAACATGCAGCTGGGTGAGGTCGCCCCCGGCGGTACCGGTTCGGGTCTGTACGGCATGCTCATCCTCGCGGTGATCACGGTTTTCGTCGCCGGTCTCATGGTCGGCCGCACCCCGGAATACCTCGGCAAGAAGATCACACCCCGCGAAATCAAGCTCGCCGCTTCGTATTTCTTGATCAGCCCGCTCATCGTGCTGGTGGGTACGGCAGCCGCGATGGCCATGCCGGGGCAGCGCGCCGGAATGCTCAATTCCGGACCGCACGGGCTCTCGGAGGTGCTCTACGCCTTCACCTCCGCGGCCAACAACAACGGCTCCGCCTTCGCGGGTCTGACCGGCGATACCGAGTGGTACAACACCGCACTCGGCCTGGCCATGGTCTTCGGCCGCTTCCTGCCGATCATCTTCGTACTGGCCCTCGCCGGTTCGCTCGCCCAGCAGGGGCAGACCCCCGAATCGATCGGCACGCTGCCGACGCACCGGCCGCAGTTCGTCGGCATGGTCGTCGGCGTCACCGTGATCCTGGTCGCGCTGACCTTCCTGCCCGCACTCGCACTCGGGCCGCTCGCCGAAGGAATCCACTGAAATGTCCACTACGACAACCGAACCGAACACCGCATCGGTCCCCAAGAGCAAACGTGGCGTCCAGCGGGGCGTACTCGACCCGAAGATGCTGCTGACATCCATTCCCGATGCGGTGAAAAAGCTCGATCCGCGCGTCATGTGGCGCAATCCGGTGATGCTCATCGTCGAGATCGGCGCGGTCTGGTCGACCGTGCTCGCGCTGACCAAGCCGACGTTCTTCGCCTGGGCGATCGTCGTATGGCTCTGGCTCACCGTCATATTCGCCAATCTGGCCGAGGCGGTCGCCGAGGGACGGGGTAAGGCGCAGGCCGATACCCTGCGTAAAGCCAAGACCGACACCATGGCTCGGCGACTGGTCAACTGGTCGCCCGGCGCGCGGATCGTCGAGGAGAGCGTCGGCGCACCCGCGCTGCAACGCGGCGACTATGTCGTCGTCGAGGCGGGCCAGGTCATTCCGGGTGACGGCGATGTCGTGGACGGCATTGCCTCGGTGGACGAGTCGGCCATCACCGGCGAATCGGCCCCGGTCATCCGGGAATCCGGCGGCGACCGCTCGGCGGTCACCGGCGGCACCACGGTGCTGTCCGACCGGATCATCGTCAAGATCACCCAGGAGCCGGGCGCGAGCTTCATCGACAAGATGATCGCGCTCGTCGAGGGCGCATCGCGGCAGAAGACGCCGAACGAGATCGCGCTGAACATCCTGCTCGCCGCGCTCACGATCATCTTCGTCTTCGCGGTCGCCACCCTGCAGCCCTTGGCGATCTTCTCCAAGTCGAACAACCCAGGAGTGCCCGATACTTCGGCACTGGACGTGCACGGCGTCACCGGAATCGTCATGGTCTCGCTGCTGGTGTGTCTGATCCCGACCACCATCGGCGCCCTGCTGTCGGCCATCGGCATCGCCGGTATGGACCGGCTGGTGCAGCGCAATGTGCTCGCCATGTCCGGCCGTGCCGTCGAGGCCGCCGGTGACGTGAACACCCTGCTGCTGGACAAAACCGGCACCATCACCCTCGGCAACCGCCAAGCCTCGGAATTCGTGCCGATGCCCGGTGTCCCCGATGACGCATTGGCCGACGCCGCACAACTTTCCAGCCTCGCCGACGAAACCCCGGAGGGTCGCTCCATCGTCGTCTACGCCAAGCAGGCGTTCAACAAACGCGAACGCACACCCGGTGAGCTCAAAGGTGCGACCTGGGTGGAATTCACCGCCCAGACCCGCATGTCGGGCGTGAACCTGCAGGACGGCCACCAGCTGCGCAAGGGAGCCGCGAGCGCCGTGACGGAATGGGTTCGCGCACAAGGCGGGGACGTACCCGGCCATCTCGGCGTGATCGTCGACGGCATCTCGGCCTCGGGCGGTACCCCGCTGGTCGTCGGTGAGGTCAACGACGGCAAGGCCCGGCTGCTCGGCGTCATCCACCTGAAAGACGTTGTCAAGCAGGGCATGCGGGAGCGCTTCGACGAGATGCGCCGCATGGGCATCCGCACGGTGATGATCACCGGCGACAACCCGTTGACCGCCAAGGCAATTGCCGACGAGGCCGGTGTCGACGACTTCCTGGCGGAGGCCACACCAGAGGACAAACTGGCGCTGATCAAGAAGGAACAGGACGGCGGCCGTCTGGTCGCCATGACCGGAGACGGCACCAATGACGCTCCCGCACTCGCCCAGGCCGATGTCGGCGTCGCGATGAACACCGGCACCTCGGCGGCCAAAGAGGCCGGAAATATGGTCGATCTGGATTCGGATCCGACCAAGCTCATCGAGATCGTGGAGATCGGCAAGCAGCTGCTCATCACCCGCGGTGCGCTGACCACCTTCTCGATCGCCAACGACATCGCCAAGTACTTCGCGATCATTCCCGCGTTGTTCGTCGCGCTGTTCCCCGGCCTCGACCTGCTCAACGTCATGCGTCTTGCGAGCCCGCAGTCGGCGATCCTGTCGGCGGTCATCTTCAACGCACTGGTCATCATCGCGTTGATCCCATTGGCGCTGCGCGGGGTGAACTACACGCCGACCAACGCGTCGAAACTATTGACCCGCAATCTGACGATCTACGGCCTCGGCGGCATCGTCGCACCGTTCATCGGCATCAAGCTCATCGACCTCGTTGTCCAACTCCTCCCCGGGATGTCCTGATATGCGTATGTCAACTTGGATCCGGCAGCACCTGGCCGCGTTGCGTGCGCTGCTGGTGCTCACCGCGATCACCGGAATCGTCTACCCGCTGGCGGTTTTCGCGGTCGCCCAGATTCCGGGCCTGCACGATAAGGCGGACGGATCGCTGATCGAGGTCGACGGCAAGATCGTCGGCTCCAGCCTGATCGGGCAGTCGTTCACCGATAAGGACGGCAACGCACTGGTGCAGTACTTCCAGAGCCGCCCGTCGGCGGCCGGTGACGGCTACGACCCGCTGTCCACCGCTGCGTCCAACCTCGGCCCGGAGATCATTGTGGACACTGTGGACAGAGATCCGGCGAAGGTGAAGTTGAGCCTGCTGTCCACCGTGTGCTCGCGCAGCAAGGCGATCGGTGACCGTGAGGGGGTCGACGGTAGCCGTCCGTTCTGCACCAAAGACGGCGTGGGCGCGGTGCTCTCGGTGATCGGACCACGCGATGCCGACGGCGAGGTATCGCATCCGGTGCAGGTCGTCAGCGTCAACGAGGCGTGCCCGGCGACGCCGTTCCTCGACACCTACAAGGGTGTCGAGGTCGAATGCGCCAAACCAGGCGAGGACTACTCCGTCGGCCGGATCACCCCGATCTACGGCAACGCATCGACCGACACCCCGGTCCCCACCGATGCGGTCACCGCGAGCGGTAGCGGCCTCGACCCGCATATCTCACCGGAGTACGCGGCCATCCAGGTGGCGCGAGTCGCCAAGGCGCGCAATATCTCCGCGGATCAGATGCGCGAAATCGTCGACGCCCACACCGACGGCCGCACCCTGGGCTTCCTCGGTGAACCGCGCGTCAACGTGGTCGAGCTGAACCTCGACCTGGACCGCCGCTACCCGTTCCGCGGGTAGGTCCAACCCCGGCACGAGCGCCCATTCCCGAACGGAATCCACTGGATCACTGCGGGAATGGGCGCTTCTCGTATTCCGGTCAGGCCTCCTCGACGCAACCGAAACAAAACGCCGCGGCGGCGAGATACTGACGGCATTGCGGGCCGTGCCCCGCATGGGTACTGCAGATGAACCGTGCCCGGTCTAGATCGAGATCCATGATGGGCTCCGCGGTGCAATCACGGTGCTGTGTGATCCACAGATCCCTGATATCCAGTGATGTCTGCATCGTGCACCTCCAGCCTGCGAGTATCAGTGGAGAAGCATGCCATTTACATGGCAGGCATACCCGATCCCGCGCGAGTGATCCTCACCGGGTGATCAACTGCCAGTCATCGGGTACACGCGCGGCAGTGATCTGATCACCCTCCGCAACCAGATCGACGGTCACCGAATCCAACTTCAGATCGCTCAGCGCAACCCTGCCCCATACCGATGGCAGCTGCGGATGCACGGTGAGCGTCCGCGCGGGTACGTCGGGATCCAAACCGAAGAAGGCGCGCACCAGTAGCAGCGGTGCCGCACTCGCCCAGGCCTGTGGTGAGCAGGAGGTCGGATACGGGACCGGAACCGCGAACTGGTCGCGTGGAAATCCGCAGAACAGCTCGGGTAGCCGACCGCCGAAAGACGCCGCCGCATCGAGTAATCCGCACGCGAGTCGGGTCGCGAGGTCGACCGCGCCCGGTATGTGCCGGTAGCGCAGTAGACCCGCGACGGCGATCGCGGTGTCATGCGGCCAGACCGAACCGCAGTGATAGCTCATCGGGTTGTAGGCACCCATCGACGATGCGAGCGTGCGCAGCCCGAATCCGGTGTCCATTTCCGGGCCCGCGAGCCGCTCGACGAGTTCGGCGGCATGCTCGTCGGTGACGATGCCGGTCCAGAGACACTGCGCCGCATTGCTGGTCAGGGCGTCGACGTGCTGTTTGCGGCCGTCCAGTGCGACCGCGTACCACCCCCGGCCCGGCAGCCAGAACTGTTCGGCGAATTTGCCGCGCAGTTCGGCGGCGCGCTCGCGCAACCGAGTCGCGGCACTCAGGTCGTCGAACGCCGCGGCCAACTCCGCGCGAGCCTGCAGCGCGGCATACGCGTAACCCTGCACCTCACACAGCGCGATCGGCGCCTCCGCGAGATGTCCTGCGGCATCGTTGATTCCGTCGAAGCTGTCCTTCCAGCCCTGATTGGACAGGCCGCGGTCGGTGGCGCGACGGTATTCGATGAAGCCGTCGCCGTCGCGGTCGCCGAATTCGGTGATCCACTGCACCGCGGCGTCGGCCGCGGGCAGCAGTGCCTTGATGACCTCCGGATCGGTACCCCACCGATGACATTCCGCCAGCAGCATCACGAAAAGTGGGGTGGCGTCGGCGGTTCCGTAATAGGTGCTGCCGCCGAGCACATGCCCGCTGGCCGGGCCGCGACGCATTTCGTGCATGATCCGCCCCGGCTCCTCCTCGGTGAGCGGATCGACACACTGCCCCTGCAATTCGGCCAGCTGCTGCAGCGTGCCCAGCGCGAGATCGGCTTCCAACGGCAGCGCCATCCACGCGGTGAGCAGACTGTCCCGGCCGAACAGGGTCATGAACCACGGCGCCCCCGCCGCGACGAACGGACGACTCTCGCCGGTTTCGTCGTGAATCTGCAAGGCGCCCAGGTCACTTTCCGAACGCCGCAACACCTGAGTCAGCACCGGATCCGCCGCGGTGATCTTCGTCGCGGTATGCCGCCAGGCCGCCATCTTCCGACTCGGCGCACTGAGCCCATGGTGCTCCCCCGGCGCCAGTGGCGCCTGCACCCGCTGATTGCCGACCGTCGGCTGGGCCACGATCTCGGTCTGCCAGGTTTCGCCGGGCAGGACGACAACCCGCCAGACCAGCGTGCCGGGCAGGAATGCGGGCTCGATGGTCGCCGAGACCGAGAGCCCGCGGGTCCGATCGGCGCGGTCGTGCAGCAGCAATTCCCCTTCGGCCACCGTGACCTCGGCCCGACCGTGTGCGGCGCGGCCTTCCTTGACCGCGAACAGGTCGACGAAATCGGCGTCGACATGCAGTTCCAAGGCGACCGCGGTGGCCTCCCTGCCCATATTCTGCAGGCTCAGTATCTCGTGCATGCCGTCGGCGACGAGACGTTCGCGCACCACCAGCAGTGTGCTGTCGGCCATTCCCGCATGCGGCGGTCGGCGCAGGACGAATCTGGCGGCGAACGCCTCCGGGCTGATCACCGATAGCGATTCGGCAGGCATGCCGTCCACCAGCAACTCCCAGCGGGAGATGACGCGGGTGTCCCGGAAGAACAGCCCGTGCGGTCGGCCCGGTTCGACATCGCCGAGCCGATTCGACAGACAGAAGGTGCCGCCCTCGACCAAGGTCACCGACCCCCCGCAGCCGCCGAATCCCGTTGGCTCACCGGCATTCAGCGGCGCGGGACTCGGCGTACTGCCGACTTCTGCGGTCATACTCGTTCGCTCGCGGCAATCCGGACCGGCATCGTCTCCCCGAGCAATCGTGCGGCACGAGCCTGTCGCCGCGAACGCAAGAGCTGGTGATAGACCTGCTCATAGCCGCGGCCCAGCGGACCCGCGCCGAAGTTCGCCTCGACATGCGCGCGGCACACGGCCGGATCCACATCGCGCACTTCCTCTATCGCGGCAGGCAATTCGGCGGGATCATCGCAGATCCGGCCCGTGACACCGTCGATGACGACTTCCTCGACCGCGCCGCCGCGCAACGCGACCACCGGCGTGCCGCAGACCATCGCTTCGATCATCACCATGCCGAACGGTTCCTCCCACCTGATGGGGAACAGCAGGCAGCGTGCGTTCGCGAGCAGTTTGCGCTTGGCCGTCGCGTCGGCCATGCCGAACAGATGATCTCGTTCGGTCAGCAGCGGACGCACCTCTTTCTCGAAATACGCCTGCTCGGGCGGTTCACTGCACTTGCCGGCGAGCACCAGCGGGATACCGGCCTCGTGCGCGGCTTGCAACGCCAGATGCGGCCCCTTGGTCTCGGTGAAGCGCCCGAGGAACAGTGCGTAGTCGCCCTTTTCCACTTGGAACGGCCACTGATCGACATGCAGGGCGTTGTGTACGCGACCGACCCAATTCAGATCCGGAGCCAATTCGCGCTGCCGGTCGCTGATGGCCACCAGCGACACTTCCCTGCCCAATTCGCGGTAGTACCGGCGGGAATCGCCCTCGTCGACCGGGCCGTGCACGGTCACCACCGTCGGCAGGCCGAGATCCATATACGCCGGGGCGTTCAGTGGTCCGGCAAAGGTGTGGTCGTGCACCAGATCCACCCCGGAGGTGCTCGCTATCTGCTCGATCGCCCTTCGCACCTTCAATGCGTGGACGACTTCGGGAAACGGCTCGCCGAGCCGTTCGGGCAATGCGCGATCCCAGACCGGGATGAACTTAGCCTTGGTGCCGGCCTCACCGGCACCGAACAAAGTCACGTCGTGTCCGCGGGCAACCAGTGCATCGACCAAATCGGCGACAACCGCCTCGACGCCCCCGTAGGCCTTCGGCGGTACGTCGAAGTAGGGCGGAACAACCATGGCAATGCGGAATCGTTCACCGACGTGCTCAGTGGACAGCAGATCCGAAGAGGCAATGGGCGCCGCAAGCGGCGCGGATAAGCCTGCGCTCATGACCATCCTTCCAGGGACAACCTTGTGCACATCCACCCAGCGACTCGGTGCGCTGGGCGCCGAACAAGCTGGCCGCCGCGGCGGAGGTGGAGACAAAGCCTGCACCGCCGTCCTTCAGGGCTCGGTTGGCCTGGTCACACCGATCGGCGTGAACAGGGGGGCCGCACCAAGACGTACCTCATCGCGACCCCTTCAAACCACGCAGTTGGTACGAAATCTTACATAGTGAGATTTCAGACCGCGCTGACCGCCCTCGAAATCAAGGGGCCTTGCACGGTCTCGACATATATCGAAATGGTAGCGCGGCCGGAAGGCATCGGGTCAGCGTACGACCGTATCCGCGATGCCGCGCCGGACCTCGCCGGGGCTGTGCTCGGTGCGCGGCACGGCTCGGGCGGCCGAGGAACGAAGCTGCCAGGGCACACTGGTCACCATCACGCCCGGCTCGAAGAGCAGGCGGGCCTTCAACCGCAGTGAGCTCTGGTTGTGCAGCAGGTTCTCCCACCAGTGCCCGACCACATACTCGGGGATGAAGATGCTGATCACGTCGCGCGGTTGGGATTTGCGCATCCGCTTGATGTAATCGATGACCGGACGGGTGATTTCGCGATACGGCGATTCGATCACCTTGAGCGGTATGGCGACATCGTGGCGTTCCCAATCCTGGTGCAGCTGACGGGTATCGGCGTCATCGACGTTGACGGTGATCGCCGTGATGGTGTCCGGCCTGGTGGCGCGCGCGAACTGAACTGCGCGCCGAGTTGCCTTGTGCCAGCCCGATACCAATACCAGGGCGTGCACCCGGGCCGGCAGGGTCTCCGACTCGTCATCGACATCGAGTTCGGCACGCACGGCGGTGTAGTGGCGATGGATCGAATACATCAGCACCACCAGGATCGGCATCGCGAAGACGACCAGGTATGCGCCGTGGGAGAACTTGGTGATCATGACGACGACCAGCACGACGCCGGTGAAGCAGGCGCCGAACGCGTTGATCAGGCGTCCGCGATGGATGCGCAACTTCTCCGACGATGTTGTCGCGGTGGCCAGTTCGCGGTTCCAGTGCCGGACCATACCGGCCTGACACAGTGTGAACGAGGTGAAGACGCCGACAATATAGAGCTGGATCAGGCGGGTCGCCGAACCGTCGAAGGCGTAGATGAGCACGCCCGCGATGACCGCGAGCAGGATGATGCCATTGGAGAAGGCCAGGCGGTCTCCGCGGGTGTGCAACTGCCGCGGCATGTACCTGTGTTGCGCCAGAATCGAATTCAGCAGTGGGAAGCCGTTGTAGGCGGTGTTCGCCGCGAGGATCAGGATCAGTGCGGTCGTCACCATCAGGAAGTAGAACGGAATACTGTTGCCGCCGAATACCGCCGCGGCGATCTGCGCGATCACGGTGCGTTGCGGATCGGTATTGCAGTCGCCCGGAAATCCGACAAGATCGCAGGTGTTTTCGGCAACCCTGGTGTGGGTGATCATCGCGAGTACGGTGACACCACCGAACATGGCGATCGAGATGACACCCATCGCGGTCATCGTGCGGGCGGCGTTGAGCGCCTTGGGCTTACGAAATGCGGGTACCCCGTTGGAGATGGCCTCCGCGCCGGTCAGCGCCGTACAGCCGGACGAAAAGGCGCGCAGGACAAGGAAGGCCAACCCGGCCGCGCCGAGTCCGAATTGTTCGGCGTGGATTTCGTAGTGCGCGCTCTCGGCGACCGGCGTGCGCCCGAGCGCGGTCTGGCCGAGTCCGACGACAACCATGACCATGACCCCGACCACGAACGCATAGGTCGGCACCGCGAACGCCCGCCCGGATTCCCGCACCCCGCGCAGATTCATCGCGGTCAGAAAGGCGATGAATCCGATATTGATCGCGACCCGGTGCGCATTCAGATCGGGCACCGCGGAAATGATGTTGTCCACGCCTGCGGCAACCGACACCGCCACCGTCATCACGTAGTCGACAAGCAATGCCGCGGCAACCACCAGGCCCGGCACCGCGCCCAGATTCTTGGCGACCACCTCATAGGAACCACCGCCGGACGGGTAGGCCTGCACCACCTGGCGATAGGACAGCACGACTACGGCCAGCAGCACGATCACCGCACCGGCGACCCACGGCGCCACATGCAGATATGCCAGCCCGCCGAGGGTGAGAATGAGCAGGATTTCCTGAGTCGCATACGCCACCGAGGACAGTGGGTCGCTGGCGAAGATCGGCAGCGCGAGCCGATTCGGCAAAAGCGTTTCACCGAGCCTGTCACTCCGGAACGGTCGCCCCAGAACGAGACGTTTGACGAGGTCGATCGGTGAAGCCACGATGGGCCAGCCTAAGACCGCAGGATGGGTACGGCCGTGCCAGCAACCGTATTGATTTCGTAAAAAATCGGGAGGCGTCCCACAAAGATCTTGTCAGGGACGGCCACGTCGAGGGCCGCGAGACTCGATCGATTCGAGGAAGTCTTCAGTCGACCGACCATGCCATCGACCGACTGCTCAGGCATCGATCACCACCTTTCCGGCGGCCGCCGGCGCGATGAAGCCGAGCAGGTGCTCCGCCTCGGCGCGTACCGCGTCCTCGTCCGCGGCCGAGAGCGCATGCCATGGCTGGATGCGCACGGTATCGCCGTCCAGCGACCAGCGGCCGTGCACGAATCCGTCGACCAGATACATCGGCACACCGGCCGAAGCCACCTTGGCGATCCGGTTGCGGTCCTCGTCACCGATCACCCGTCGGCGGTCCCTGTGGCCGAGCAGCGCGTTATCGAAGGCGGGCAGAAAGCGCACGGGCACTTCGAGATTCCCGTCCGCCAGTGGTGCGCCGGGCAGGTCGAAGAGCTCCTTGCCGAACTCATCGCGAAAGACGCGCAGGCGCGGGCGCAGGCCGTCCATCACCCCGGCCAGTTTGGTGACACCGGCCCATGCCTGCACATCGGCCACGCTCGCCGGACCGAAGGCCGCCAGATAGCGCAGGATCAGCGTCTCGGGTTGCGCCTCGGCCATGGGTGCGCCGATCCACTCCTCGGCGATATTGATCGTGACGGACCGATTGCGCCACGCACCCCAGGCCCCCGTGTCCGGACCGTGCACCATCGGAACCATCGCCTCCACCGACTCCGCCAGTCTGCGGGTGTGACGATCCGGAAAGCGTTCGGCGAGTAGCTTTCCCAGCTGCGCACGCGACATTTCCCGACCGGACAACAGCTCCCGGCCCGCAGCGGCGAGCTCGTCGAGATCGATGCCCTCGATCTCGTCGCGGTAGTACGGGGCCTGCAGGACCGCATGTACCATCGGCCGCACGGTCGGGCGCAACCAGCGGAAGTCCTCGGCGTCGGCGAGATGGACGGTGCGACGGATCATGGTGGAGCGCACCAGCTTTCGATCGCGCAGCAGTGCGACGAGATCGCCGTGCCGGAACCCGTTCAGCCGCGTCCACAGCCCGACATACGGCCAGTTCGGCTCCTGCCCCTGCACGGCGACCAGATGCCGGACGAGTTCGAACGGGGTCAGCTCGACCCGTTCCACCAGCATCTGGCGCACCAGCAGTGTGCGGTTGAGCTGCCGCCGCGATAGTTCCGTCATGGCGCCCATTCTGGCTTGCGCCACCGACAAAATGATCAGACGGCTGCGGGCTGCATGCGCAGCGGCACGCCGATCCGGTTCCACAGGTTGATCATCGCGGTGACCGCGACCAGACCGGCCCGCGCACCCTCATCGAAGTTCTTCTCGACCTCGGCCCAGATCTCATCGCCGACCCCGTGCTCGCCCAGCGTCGTGACCGCCTCGGCGTAGGCGAGCGCGGCCCGTTCGGCCTCGGTGAATTTCACCGATTCGCGCCAGGCATTGAGGTAATAGATCCGCTGTTCGGTCTCCCCCGCCATCCGCGCGTCGGTGGTGTGCATATCGATGCAGAACAGACAGCCGTTGATCTGGGAGACGCGAATCTTGACCAGTTCCCGCACGACCGGGTCCAGCGGTCCGCGGCGGATGGCTTGTTCGGCGGCGAACCAGGCCTGATAGATCTCCGGTGCCACCTCGGCGAGCTGCATGCGTGACATATAGGTCGTCCTCTCTCGATATCGCTTACCAGAGCTAGACGAGATGGCCGCCGAATGTGTGACAACGTCACGAGGTCGGCAGACAGCGACCGCGATCCGGCAGCTCACCGCACGGCTCATTGCCGTGCTCGCGCAGCACATCCTTACCCGTGAGATCGGTGAGGAAGTGCAGGAAGCTCGCGCCGAGCGAATCGCCGGGGAGTTCGCCATAGCTGTAGGCGTATTCGACGCCCCAGAACGGGTAGGTGCGGTTGACGGCGGCATCGCGGTCGGCGGTCACGCCGCCGATGGCCAGGGTCTTGGCACCGGATTTCACCGCCTCGGAGAACTCGCTGTAGCCGATGGCGCCCGGAATGTCGCTGACCGCCTTCTGCATATCCTTGGTGACCTGCACATCGCAATATTTGGCCGCCGGAGGCAACGAATCCTTGATCGCGACACAGCTCACATGCGGGCGATCCGGCTGTGGACCACCGAGTACCCTGCGCTCCAACGTATTTCGGGTGCCAGATCCCGGTATCCGATTGACCAGCACGACGGCCAGGTCGGGACCGCCGAGTTCACGCCAGTTGGTGATCCGGCCCTGGTACAGATCCTGGATCTGCGCCACGGTCAGACCGGTGATGCCGACGTCCTTGTGCACTATCACGGTGAACAGCGACAGCGCGAGCGGACGATCCAGCAGCGGTTGATAGCCGTCACCCTTCGGGCCGTCGCTGATCGCCAGCAGATCGTGATCGGCCTTACCCTCCTCGGCGAGCCGGTCCAGGCCGCGTTCGGTGCCCTCGAATCCGAAGGCGAATTCCGCTCCGGTGCAGCGCTTCCCGTACGTTGCCGCCGCATCTCGAATGACGGGTTCGAAGGCCGAAGAGCCGACCAGCGTGAGTTTGCCAGCGGCGCAATCCAATGGCGTCGGATCGGGCTCCACCGCGGATACGACCAGCTGGACGACGATCACCGCGACCAGAAAGGCCACGAGTGCCACTATCACTCGCGAAATACCGGTGCGACTCTGGGTTTCGATGATCCGCCCACCCTTGATGCCACCGCGCAGCACCGGCGCCGGATACTCCCCCGCACCCTCCGAGCGCTGCAGGATCGCCAGGATCTTGTAGTGATCGGCGCGATTCAGCGGCACTCTCGGCAGATCAATGGCACCGATATGCCCGACCGTATCCTCGCGGACCGCGATGCCCGAATCGCGGTCCAGCGAATCGGCCAGCCCCGGATCGCTGAGCTCGGTCACCGCCATACCGATGACCCGGCGCTGCGGAAAGTTCAGATGCAAGCCGACCCGGCCCGCCTCGGGCGCCTGGTAGTCGTGCGTGTCGATCGGTGTCGCACCACTGTTTTCGATGCGGACCAGCACCACCGACAGATCCTTCAGCGGCGGACTCACCCCATCGTGTTCCGGACGCAACTGGGGCAGCACCCCCGGAAAGACCGATTCGATCTCACCGGTGACCGGCGTATCCATCTGCACGCGATAGCCGAGTTCCTTGCGTCCGACGAAGACGAACTCCCAAAGGAAGGCGATGATCGGCACCACGATACCGATGAGCGCAAGCACGATTTCGATCGGAAATCCGCCCACCAGTGCAGCCACCCCCAAGAGATCTATATGCCAACCATTTTCGGGCGTCATCCGGCCTGATCCCGAATACCGCACGATTGTTCGGCAACAGTTAACTCGGCGGCCAACCCGGCCGCACGATCAGGTGTCGGCTATCTCGATGCGCCAGCGCCGACTGTCGCGGCCGCGATCAAACCAGGTCCGCGGTCGCCGACTCCGTCCATGCCAGCAGCTTCTCCACCGGCCAAGTATTGATAACCCGTTCCGCCGCAACCCCATTCGCGACGGCCCGCTCGCAACCATATCCCTGCCAATCCAATTGGCCGGGAGCGTGCGCATCGGTGTCGATCGAGAAATAGCACCCCATCTCATCGGCCAGCCGCAGCAACCGCGACGGTGGGTCGAGACGTTCCGGACGGCTGTTGATCTCCACGGCGGTGCCGTAACTCCGGCACGCCTCGAAGACCACCTCGGCATCGAAAGTCGACTCCGGCCGCGTACCCCGCTCGCCCGTGATCAATCGACCGGTGCAATGCCCGAGCACATCCACATTCGGATTCGCGACCGCGTACACCATCCGCTTGGTCATGGTCTCGCTATCGGCGCGCAGATGCGAATGTACGCTGGCGACAACGATATCCAGCTCGGCGAGCAGATCTCCCCGCTGATCCAGGGTTCCGTCATCGAGGATGTCCACCTCGATCCCGGTGAGGATTCGAAACGGCGCCATCCGCTCGTTCAGCTCCGCGACCACATCCAGCTGCCGCCGCAATCGGTCGGCGGAAAGTCCGTTCGCGACGGTGAGTCGCGGCGAATGATCGGTCAGCGCACAGTATTCGTGGCCGAGCGCGGCGGCGACGCCCATCATCTCCGCGATCGGACTGCCGCCATCGGACCAATCGGAATGCGTATGCAGATCACCGCGCAACTGAGCCCGCAGCGACTTCCCCGGTGCGCCGATCGGCTGCGCGGCCTTGCGCAATTCGGTCAGATACTCCGGTACCGCACCGGAATACGCCTGTTCGATGACGGCGGCGGTCTTCGGCCCGATGCCCGCGAGCTCGCGCCAGCTGCGCGCCGCGCGATGGGTCGCGCGCTCGTCCTCGGGCATGCCCGCCACGATATCGGCGGCGCGCCGGTAGGCCTTCACCCGATGTGATTGCGCCCGTCCACGTTCGAGCCAGAAGCCGATCTCGCGCAGCGCCTCCACCGGACCCGGACCATTGCCCGGATCCGGCACGACGACCGAATCGTCTTGCACCACAGCGGTTATCGAATCCTGCTGTACTTGACGAAGGCCACCCCGTCCTCGAATACCCGGCTGGTGATCACCCGGAACCTGGCCGCCTCCGGCAGTCGCGAACAGGAACCGAACAGCGAACGGCCACGGCCGAGTACAACCGGATACAGCTTCAGGAAGATCTGATCGATCTCCGGCAGCAACACCTGCGCCAGTTCCCCGCCGCCGCAGAGCCAGATCCCGAGTCCGTTTTCCCGCTTCAGCTCTTGCACCTTCGTCAGCGGATCGGCCGAGATCAGCTCGACCGAAGGATCCGGGCTCTCCGGCAGTGTCGTCGACACCACGAACTGGCGCAGATGCGCATACGGGCTCGAGGTCCCGGTGCGAACACCGAAATCATGGGTCTTGCGACCCATCAGCACGGTGTCGAAGTAGCGGTTGCGCTTATCGATGCCGAGGGCCTCCCGGACCTTCGTCGGCAAGGTCTCGGGGTACTGCGCGGTGATCGCCGGGCCGTGATCGCCACCGACCGGAAAGAAGTCGACCGACCCTTCCTCGGTAGCGATGAACCCATCGATAGTCGAAGCGACGTAATAGGTGAGTTTGCGCATTTGTCCTTCCTCCACGGCCGGTCTGGTTTCCGAACCGCCTAGAAGAACGGTAGCTCGCTAATGCGACCGGCGGCGGGCCTTCGGCTGGCAGCGCGGGCAGGAGTAGGAGGAACGATTCATGAACTTCTCCCGCAGGATGGGCGCACCACAGCGGCGACAGGGTTCGTCTTCGCGGCCGTAAACCGCGAGCGCGCGTTCGAAGTAGCCCGATTGGCCGTTGACATTGACATACAGCGCGTCGAACGAGGTGCCACCCGCGGCAAGCGCCTCCCCCATCACGGCGCCGACCTCGGTGAGCAGGGTGCGCACGGCGGGCCTCGTCAAGCCGGACGCCAGCCGATTGCCGTGGATTTTCGCCCGCCACAACGATTCGTCGGCGTAGATATTGCCGACACCGGAGATCACTGTCTGGTCCAGCAGGACGCGCTTGATCTCGGTCCGTTTGGCGCGCAGCGCGGCCACCACGACTTCGCCGTCATAGCGCGGATCGAGCGGATCCCGCGCGATATGTGCGACCGGCTCGGGCACCAAGGTGCCGTCCACCTCGACCAATGGCGCGAGCGCCCACCCACCGAAGGTGCGCTGGTCGACGAAGCGCAACTGGCCACCGTCGTCGAGGGTCGCCAGGATATGCGCGTGCTTCTCCACGGGAGCATCGGCAGGCTGCACCAGCATCTGCCCGCTCATCCCGAGATGGACCACCAGCGAGGTGTCGGGTTCGTCGAAGGTGAGCCACAGGTATTTGCCACGACGCTCGGCAGCCGCGACCCGCAGACCCTTCATCCGAGCCGTGAGATCGTCGGCGCCTTCCAGATGGCGGCGCACCGATCTGGGATGGGTCACCGTGACGGATTCGATGACCCTCCCGACGACATGTTCGGCGAGTCCGCGCCGGACGACCTCGACCTCGGGAAGTTCGGGCACGTCAGACTTCGTCGGTCAGCGACTGATAGGCGGCGCCCGCGGCCTTCTGCTCGGCTTCCTTCTTGGAGCGGCCGATGCCCTGACCGTACGGACGACCGCCGATCACGGTGG
This sequence comes from Nocardia sp. CA-119907, assembly GCF_050955995.1. Classification (NCBI taxonomy): domain Bacteria; kingdom Bacillati; phylum Actinomycetota; class Actinomycetes; order Mycobacteriales; family Nocardiaceae; genus Nocardia; species Nocardia sp. CA-119907. The sequence goes on along the minus strand of NZ_CP192091.1, from coordinate 2,497,511 downwards.
TCGCGGTGAATTCCTTGTCGTGGTCGGGACCTGTCGAGGTGATCTCGTAGCTGGGCACACCGAGACCGCGCTCGGCGGTGAGCTCCTGCAGACTGGTTTTCCAGTCGAGTCCCGCGCCCATTCTGGGGCCGCGCTCGAGCAGGTCGGCGAACAGCCGCAGCACCACTTCACGCGCGACATCGATACCGTGCTCGAGATGCACCGCGCCGAGCAGTGACTCCATGCCATCGGCGAGAATGCTCGGCTTGTCCCGGCCGCCGGTGAGCTCTTCGCCCTTACCGAGCAGCAGGTGCACGCCGAGCCCGCCTTCGCCGAGCCCGCGCGCCACCTCGGCGAGCGCGTGCATATTCACCACGCTCGCCCGCAGCTTGGCCAGTTCGCCCTCGGACTTGTCCGGGTGCTCGTGGTAGAGCCGCTCGGTGATGCTCAGGCCGAGGACCGAGTCGCCTAGGAATTCCAGACGCTCGTTGGTCGGCAGCCCGCCGTTCTCGTATGCGTACGACCGGTGCGTCAGCGCCAGCCGCAGCAGATCGGCCCGCACGTCGACGCCGAGCGCCGCGAGTAGGCTCGCATGTTCACCGGACGGGCCGGGTTCGTCCTTGCTGGCGGTCACGTCGATACGACAGGTCGAACGATCAGACAGCAGCGGTGACCTGGCGGCCCTTGTAGGTGCCGCAGGAGGGGCACGCGATGTGCGGCAGGGTCTTCTCGCCGCAGGCGCGGTTCGGGCACGTGATCAGGGTCGGCGCGGTGGCCTTCCACTGGCTGCGCCGCGACCTGGTGTTGGAACGGGACATCCGGCGCTTGGGAACGGCCACGACTACTTCTCCTCTTGTCCTATTGCTCGCCAGTTAGGCAGCACGGTCTTACTGGTCTGGTCTAAACGTCTGGGTCGGCACCCGCATCGGGGCTGCCATTGCCGGGCGACTCGGTGGCGAACTTCGCCAATCCGGCCCAGCGAGGGTCAAGTATCTCATGCCGGTGGTCGGAACCCGCAATCGCCATCCGGACACCACATTCCGGACACAGACCCGCACAGTCCGGAGCGCACAGCGGCTGCAGCGGCAGCTCCAGGCCGATCTGGTCCGTGATCACCTGTTCCAGGTCGATCTTGTCGTCCACCATGCGGTAGATCTCGTCGTCCTCGGTGGTCTGCTCGGTGGTGCTGTCCGGATAGGCGAACAGTTCGGTGAGGTGGATCTCCACCGCGCCGGTGAACGGTTCGAGGCAGCGCGAGCACTCCCCCTCCGTCGGCGCGGCGACCGCCCCGGTGACGAGCACACCTTCGGATACCGCCTGCAACCGCAGATCGAGGTCCACCTCGGCGCCCGCCGGAATGGCGATCAGATCCAGCCCGATCCGCTCATCGGCGGTGACCACCCGGTGCAGCTCTTTCATCGTGCCGGGGCGACGGCCCAGGCTGATGACATCCAGCACGAAACCCGCGTCCGGCATACGGTGCGAGGCCGTACGATGACGCGACGCGGAACCGGAACCGGCGGACATCACGAACTCACTTCACATTCGAGGGGAGATGGGCAACCACTCCACAATACGCGAGAGCACGGTGTCCGCCCAAACCGTCTGAGTCATGCCGAATCGGCCCTGGATATCAGCGGCGATAGTCGGCCGCGTAGTCCGGAGCGCCAGCACCGGAACGCAATTGATGACGCCCGCCGCGGACGGTCCGCAGGGTGGCGTTGAGGTTCTCTTCGAAGTCGGCGAGCCTGCTGTCGACATAGTGATCACACTCGTCGCGCAGCCGATCGACCTCTTCATGCGCCCCATCGATGAGCCGGGCCGATTCGGCGTGGGCGGCACGCACCACCTCGGTCTGCGTGACCAGTCGATCACGCTCGGCCTCACCCTCGGCGACCGAGCGGCCATAGGAGGCCTTGCCCGCCTCGATCATCCGCTCGGATTCGACGCGCGCCCGGCCGGTGACGGCCTCGAATTCGGCATTGCCGTCGGCGACAATGCGGTCGGCCTCGGTCTGGGCGGTGTTGACGAGATGATCGGCGTGCGCGCTGGCCTCGGCCACCATCCGGTCGGCGTGCGCCTTGGCGTCGGCGAGAATCCGGTCGGCCTCCTCGCGGGCCGATCCGACGGTCTGCTCCGCCTGTTCGTTCGCGGTGGTCACCGTGGTCTCGGCGGCGGAACGGGCATCGGAGACGATCTTGTCGCGATGATCGAGCACGTCCTGGGCGTCGTCGAGTTCACCGGGCAGCGCATCGCGCACATCGTCGAGCAGTTCGAGCACATCGCCGCGCGGCACGATGCAGCTGCGGGTCGGCGGGATGCCGCGCGCTTCCTCGACAATGGCGACCAGCTCGTCGAGTGCTTCGAATACGCGATACATGCTCTTACCCCACTCTCCTGCAGACCTACGGCGAAATTTCCGCCGAGGCCCAGTGTGCCCCTCGTCACGGCTCGTGCCGAGTCATCCATCGGTGTGTCGTGCGGGTGTCTCGTACGCCACAAAAACAAGTGGAGGATCCGTCTCCACTTGGTGTTACATTTATCCAGAAGGTCAGAGCAAGATCTTCTTAAGTGGATCGCAGGCCCCGACCGGGACTGTGGGGATAGAGGAGGCCAACCGGGCGGATTCCTTCACTTCGATGATTGACTCGTTCTGATTGTTCAGTACATACTGAACATGCAATACGTGAGGAACGTCTCGAAAGTCGGTGGGAAGGTTGCGATGACCATCGCGGTTATCCGTACCGAAGGCTCGTGTGGGATCGGAAAGACAATGACCGTACTGGAACTACCGCGGACGGCGGCACTGCCGACGAGCAGTTTGTACACGCCGTGGGCGGGGCCGTACCCGGTCCTGCGTATTGCGACGGCGGTTCGGTTCGCGCAGCTCATGCAGTACCTGCGTGGCGATCGGGCACTCGCCCAGTTGATCCGCTTCGCCCTGGTCGGCGGTTCCAGCAATGTTGCCTATGTGCTGTTGTTCTTCGCGATGCACGGCGTCGGCCCACTGGTCGCCAATATCGCCGGCTCGATCGTGAGCACCGTGATCGCCAATGAACTGCACCGTCAGCTCACCTTCCACGCGGCGGGCCGGGTCGGCTGGTTCACCGCACAGTGGGAGGGCGGCGGGCTCGCGCTGGTCGGGCTCGGCATCACCACCGCCGCGCTGGCCGCGCTCGAGGTGTGGACCCCCGGCATGGGCGATACGTTCCAGGCCACTGCCATCCTCGCCATTACCGCCGCGGTCGGCGGCATGCGCTTCCTCGCCCTGCGCGGCCTGGTCTTCTGACAATTCGTCCAACAGCCGACACGAATCCGCCCCGGTTCCTCGGAACCGGGGCGGATTTCGTTGCTGGGTCAGCCTTTCCGTTCTGCCAGGCGATCGAGCAGGCGTTTGTGAACGGCGGGCGGGAGCATATCGGTGACATCACCGCCGTAGGCCGCCACCTCCTTGACCAGTGAGCTGGACAGGTAGCTGAAGGCCGGGTTGGTGGCGATGAAGAAGGTGTCCACGCCGGAGAGCTTCTTGTTCATCTGGGCCATCTGCAGTTCGTAGCCGAAATCGGTGGCATCGCGCAGACCCTTGACGATCGCGGTGAGGCCCTCCTGCTTGGCGAAATCGACGAGCAGGCCCTGCCAGGACTCCACCCGCACATTGGGCAGGTGCGCGGTGGCCTCGCGCAGCATCTCCATGCGCTCCTCGACGCTGAACATGCCCTGCTTCTTGGGATTGACGCTGACGGTCACCACGACCTCGTCGAACTGCGCCGCAGCCCGGGCGAAGACGTCGATATGTCCATTGGTCACCGGGTCGAACGAGCCCGGGCACATCGCTCCTGCCATGGACAGACGGTATCAGGAGCTGCGATGGCCACCTCGGATGCCGCGACGACGGAGTTACTCCGGGGCGAATTCGGCTAGTTCGATGCGGGTTTCGCCATATTTGCGTGGCTTCGCCGGGATATAGCCTGCGGGCCAGACGATCTCGGGTGAGCGGCTGGATCGCTCCACGGCGATGAATGCGCCGGGCGCCAGCCAGCCGTGCTCGACCAAGGCGCGCAGGTCCGCGGTAACCGCCGCGGTGTCCACGTCGTAGGGCGGATCGGAGAAGACCACGTCGTAGGCCCCCGCACCGCCACCGGCCAGGACGCTGGCGACGGCCCCGATGCGGAGTTCGGCGCCGGGCAGCCCGAGATCGGCGATATTGCCGCGCACGATCGCCGCGGCCTTGCGATCGGATTCGATGAGCAGGGCACTGGTGGCGCCGCGCGAGAGCGCCTCCAGACCGAGCGCGCCGGATCCGGCGTACAGGTCCAGCACCCGAACGCCGTCGAAATCGATGCGGGCGTCGAGCGCGCTGAACAGCGCCTCGCGCACCCGATCGGAGGTGGGCCGGGTACCGGCGGGCGGGACGCGCAGTCGCCGCCCGCCCGCGGTGCCCGCGACGATTCGGGTCATTCGGCCGCGGACTCGCGCACGGTCAGTTCGACCAGCAGGTCACCACCTTCGACCTGCTGCACCTTGCCGATCGCGACCCGGCCGACGATGCCGGCGCGTGGTGCGGTGATCGCGGCCTCCATCTTCATCGCCTCGATGGTGCCGATGATGTCGCCCGCCGCGATCGAATCGCCTTCGGACACAGCCAAAGTGACCACACCGGCGAAGGGCGCGGCGATGTGGCCCGCGTTGTTCTTATCCGCCTTCTCCGCGGCCGGGATATCGCTGGCGACGGAGCGGTCGCGCACCGCGACCGGGCGCAGCTGGCCGTTCATGATGCACATGACCGTGCGCATACCGCGCTCGTCGGGTTCGGAGATGGCCTCCAAGCCGATCAGCAGGGTGACACCCTTCTCCAGTTGCACGCGGTGTTCCTCACCGCGGCGCAGACCGTAGAAGAACTGGTTGGCCGACAGGCCCATGGTGTCGCCGTACTTCTCCCGGTGAGCGTTGAATTCGGCTGTCGGGGCGGGGAAGAGCAGCCGGTTGAGGGTGGCGCGGCGCTGTTCGGAGGTTCCGTTGAGTCCGGCTTCGTCCTCGGCGGTCAGCGGCGTCTCCGGTTTGGCCGGACCGCGCCCGGCCAGTGCGCGACTGCGGAACGGTTCGGGCCAGCCACCGGCCGGGGTACCGAGTTCGCCACGCAGGAAACCGACTACCGAATCCGGGATGTCGTAGCGGCCCGGATCGGCGGCGAAACTCTCGATGTCGACACCGGTGCCGACCAGTGCGAGTGCGAGGTCGCCGACCACCTTCGAGGACGGGGTGACCTTGACCAAGCGGCCCAGCAGTCGGTCCGCCGCGGCGTATTTCGCCTCGACCTCTTCGAAACGGTCACCGAGACCGAGCGCGATGGCCTGCTGACGCAGATTCGACAGCTGACCACCGGGGATTTCGTGGGTGTATACCCGCCCGGTCGGCGCGGGCAGCCCGGATTCGAAGGGCGCGTACACCTTTCGCAGCGCCTCCCAGTACGGCTCCAGATCGCACACGTTCTGCAGGTTCAGGCCGGTATCGAATTCACTGTGCGCCGCCGCCGCGACGATCGCGGAAAGCGCAGGCTGGCTGGTGGTTCCGGCCATTGCGGCGCTCGCGCCGTCGACCGCGTCGGCACCGGCGTGCCAGGCGGCCAGATAGGTCGCGAGCTGACCGCCGGGGGTGTCGTGGGTGTGCACGTGGACCGGCAGATCGAAGTTACTGCGCAGCGCGGTAACGAGTGTCGCCGCCGCGGGGGCGCGCAGCAGACCCGCCATATCCTTGATGGCGAGCACATGCGCGCCCGCGTCGACGATCTGCTCGGCCAGCTTCAGGTAGTAGTCGAGGGTGTAGAGCGTCTCGTCCGGGTTGCTCAGGTCGCCGGTGTAGCTCATCGCGACTTCCGCTACGGCCGTACCGGTTTCGCGCACCGCATCGATGGCCGGACGCATCTGGTCGACATTGTTGAGCGCGTCGAAGATGCGGAAGATGTCGATGCCGGTCGCGGTGGCCTCCGAGACGAACGCGCGCGTCACCTGCTCGGGATAGGGCGTGTAGCCGACGGTATTGCGGCCGCGCAGCAGCATCTGCAGGCAGATGTTCGGGATCGCCTCACGCAACGCCGCCAGCCGCTCCCAGGGATCCTCGTACAGGAAGCGCAGCGCCACATCGTAAGTCGCGCCGCCCCACGCCTCGATCGAGAGCAGTTCCGGTGTCAGGCGTGCGACATGTCCGGCCACCCCGAGCAGACCGTTGGTACGCACCCGCGTGGCCAACAGTGACTGGTGCGCGTCGCGGAAGGTGGTGTCGGTGAGCCCGACCGCCTTCTGCGCACGCAACGCTTGGGCGAAACCCTCGGGGCCCAGGCGCAGCAGCCGTTGCCGGGAACCGTCCGGCGGGGGCACGCTCAGATCGATGGCGGGCAGCTTATCGTGCGGGTACACCGTGGTCGGGCGCTCACCATGCGGCTTGTTCACGGTGATATCGGCCAGGTAGTTCAGGATCTTGGTGCCGCGGTCGGCCGAGCCGCGCAGGGTCAGCAGCTGCGGGCGCTCATCGATGAACGAGGTGGTGACCCGGCCCGCCTTGAAGTCCGGATCGTCGAGCACCGCCAGCAGGAACGGAATATTCGTGGTGACGCCGCGGATGCGGAACTCCGCGAGCGCGCGGCTGGCCCTGGCCACCGCCGCGGGCAGATCTCGGCCGCGGCAGGTCAGCTTGACCAGCATCGAGTCGAAGTAGGCGCCGATCTCCGCGCCCAGATTCGCGCCGCCGTCGAGGCGGATGCCCGCACCGCCCGGGGTGCGGTAGGCGGTGATACGGCCGGTATCGGGGCGGAAACCATTGGCCGGGTCCTCGGTGGTGATCCGGCACTGCAGGGCAGCACCGCGAATGGTGACCTTCTCCTGGCTCAGGCCGAGCTGTTCCAGACTCTCCCCCGCCGCGATGCGCAGCTGGGACTGCACCAGGTCGACATCGGTGATCTCCTCGGTCACCGTGTGCTCGACCTGGATACGCGGATTCATCTCGATGAAAACGTGGTTGCCGCGCTCGTCGAGCAGGAATTCGACAGTGCCAGCACAGCTATAGCCGATCTGACGGGCGAAGGCGACCGCGTCATTGCAGATGCGCTCGCGCAGAGCCGGATCCAGATTGGGCGCCGGGGCCAGCTCGATCACCTTCTGATGGCGACGCTGCACCGAACAGTCACGCTCGAACAGATGCATGACATTGCCGTGCTGGTCGGCCAAGATCTGCACCTCGATATGGCGCGGATTCACCACGGCCTGTTCCAGGAACACCGTCGGATCGCCGAACGCCGACTCCGCCTCGCGAGAGGCGGCCTCGATCGAATCGCGCAACTGCGCCGGATCCGCGACCCGCCGCATACCACGACCACCACCGCCCGCGACCGCCTTGACGAAGATCGGGTACTCCAGCTCCCGCGCCGCGGCCAGCAGCTCCTCGACATCGGCCGACGGCGCGCTCGAACGCAGCACCGGCAGCCCGGCCGCCTTGGCCGCCTCGATCGCGCGGGCCTTATTACCCGCGAGTTCGAGTACCGCCGCGGACGGGCCGATGAAGGTAATGCCCTCGCGCGCACAAGCCGCCGCGAGGTCCGGGTTCTCCGACAGGAAGCCGTAACCCGGGTAGATCGCGTCGGCTCCGGCGGACTTGGCCGCCTCGACGATCGCCTCGATCGACAGATACGCCCGAACAGGGTGACCCTGCTCGCCGATCTGGTAAGACTCGGCGGCCTTCAACCGGTGGACCGAATTGCGATCCTCGTACGGGAATACCGCGACGGTTCCGATGCCGAGTTCGTAGGCCGCACGGAAGGCACGGATCGCGATCTCGCCGCGGTTGGCAACCAAGACTTTCGAGAACATTGACCTAAGGTACCCGGCCCGGAATGCAGCCCTGACAGGGAAGTCCCATTCGCAGGAATCTTCACAACCAAACCTAGCAGCCTTGCGAAGTTCTGTTCATGCAGCCGACACATACTGTGTTGAATTTGCCGCGCCTGCGGCGCGGCGGGTTCGCGGCCCCCTTTTGTCTCGCGTCCGAGTCGTCGAGACTCGCGACTGCGTCGCATGCGCTTCGACGACTCGGACGCGAGACGGGCCGCGAACGGTCACTCGTAAGACTCGCTTCGTGGTGGTCATCTGAGGGCGGGCAGTTCGGCGCTGGAGGTATGCCTGGCCAGCGGTTGAGACTCGCCTGCGGCGCATGCGCTTCGACGACTGGGACGCGAGACGGGCCGCGAATGTCGCTCGTCAGACTCGCTCCGCGGTGGTCGGCTGGGCAGTACGCATCATGATCACAGGTACCCCATCGAACCCGGTTGCGCGCCCGCCTATGCTGGGTGTTGCAGCTGGTTCGCCGTGCGCAGACGAGATGGAGCCCCGACGTCGCGTCAACGGAGTCGAGTTCGCCCGCCGAAATATCGGTGTGCGGACGAGAGGGAACCCGGTGAGAATCCGGGACTGTCCCGCAGCGGTATGCAGGAACGACCGCCGTCATCAGCACTGGGCAACCACCCGGGAAGCGACGGCCAGTAGGTGAGCCCCGTAAGGGGTCGGCCAGAAGGCCCGTGCCCGCAAGTCCGAAGACCTGCCAGCCGTGTCGGATACGCCGTATCCGACGGCCACCGCCTCGTGGATTGGGCGCGCGGACCACCAGTGCTACCTGTCGGGCTCCATGGTTGGTTTTCCAGTCGTTGGATTTCCGGCACGTCACTTGGTCTCCGTGAGCTCGTAGGGCGATGGTCTTCGATCTCGGCACTGGAGAAATTCGTGACTGTTTCGCATAACCCGTTCACCGCAACGGTTCTCGGTCTCCCGCGGGTGGGGCCGCACCGTGAGCTCAAGCGCGCCACCGAGTCCTACTGGGCCGGGCGCATCGACGCCGAGCAATTGCACGCGATCGCACGCGACCTGCGGCGCAACCAGCTGACCGAATTGCATTCGGCCGGACTCGACGCCATTCCGGTCGGCACCTTCTCCTATTACGACCAGGTGCTCGATACCGCTGTCCTGCTCGGAGCGCTGCCGCCCCGGGTGGCCGGAATCGCCGATCCGCTGGATCGCTATTTCGCCGCCGCGCGCGGCACCGATACGGTCGAGCCGCTGGAAATGACCAAATGGTTCGATACCAACTACCACTATCTGGTGCCCGAGATCGGCCCGGAGACCACCTTCTCGCTGCACCCGTCGAAGGTGCTGGATGAACTGCGGGATGCGCTCGCACTCGGGGTGCCCGCGCGGCCGGTGGTGGTCGGCCCGATCACCTTCCTGAAGCTGGCGAAGGCAACCGGAGGCACCGCACTGGATCGCCTCGACGAGTTGGTACCGCTCTACCGTGAGCTGCTGCGACTGCTGGCCGTCGCGGGCGCGGAATGGGTGCAATTCGATGAGCCGGTGGTGGTCACCGATCTGACCGCCGACGAGATCGACCTGCTACAGCGCACCTATGCCGAACTGTCGGCCGCGGCGGATCGTCCGGCGCTGCTTGTGGCCACCTATTTCGGCAGTCCCGGCCCGGCCTCGACCGCCCTGTCCGAGACCGAAATCGAAGGCATCGCAGTGGATTTCACCACTGCTACCGATCTCTCCGAGGTGGCTGGAGCACCAGCGCTCGCGAACAAGCTGCTGGTCGCCGGCGTGGTCGACGGCCGAAATGTCTGGCGGGCCGACTTGGATCGGGCCCTGGCGACACTCGGCACACTGCTGGGTTGCGCGAAATCCGTTGCGGTGTCGAGTTCCTGCTCACTGCTGCACGTGCCCTATGCGCTGGCGCCCGAAACCGGCCTCGACGAGCGGTTGCGCTCGTGGCTGGCATTCGGTGCGGAGAAGGTCGCCGAGGTGCGTTCGCTCGCGACCGCACTGAGCGCGGGGCCCGAGGCGATCACCGCCGAATTGGCCGCCGCCCGTTCGGCCCTCGACACCAGGCGCACAGATCCGAGGCTGGACAATCCGCAGGTCCGGGCGCGCTTGGCGGCCCTCGGTCCGGATGCCACCCGGCGGGCCCCCGCGACGCAGCGACGGGCGCTGCAGGCCGAACGGCTGCGGCTGCCGTCATTGCCGACCACGACGATCGGTTCGTACCCGCAGACCTCGGCGATCCGGCTGGCGCGGGCGGCACTGCGCAAGGGCGAGATCGATGCGGCCGAGTACGTGCGACAAATGCGCTCGCAGATCGCCGATGTCATTGCGCTACAGGAGAAATTGGGACTCGACGTGCTGGTGCACGGCGAGCCGGAACGCAATGACATGGTGCAGTACTTCGCCGAACAGCTCGACGGATTCGCCGCCACCGAAGCGGGCTGGGTGCAGTCCTACGGCACCCGCTGCGTGCGGCCGCCGATCCTGTTCGGCGATGTGGCCCGACCCGCGCCGATGACCGTCGACTGGATCGGCTACGCGCAATCGCTCACCGATAAGCCGGTCAAGGGCATGCTCACCGGTCCAGTGACGATTCTGGCCTGGTCGTTCGTGCGCGACGATCAGCCATTGGCGGATTCGGCACGCCAGGTGGCATTGGCGATCCGGGACGAGACGATCGATCTGCAGGCCGCCGGCATTCGAATCATTCAGGTCGACGAGCCCGCACTGCGGGAGTTGTTGCCGTTGCGGGCGGCCGACCAGGGCGAGTACCTGGAGTGGTCGGTCGGGGCGTTCCGGTTGGCAACCTCAGGGGTATCGGATGCCACCCAGATCCACACCCATCTGTGCTATTCGGAGTTCGGCGAGGTCATCGATGCGATCGCCGGACTGGATGCCGATGTGACCTCGATCGAGGCGGCGCGTTCGCATATGGAAGTGCTCGACGACCTCAACGCACGTGGCTTCGATCTCGGCGTCGGACCCGGTGTGTACGACATTCACTCGCCCCGGGTGCCGAGTGTGGAGGAGATCACCGCTTCGCTGCGCGCGGCGTTGAAAGCCGTTCCCGCCGAACGACTCTGGGTCAATCCGGACTGCGGGCTGAAGACCCGCGGGCCGGTCGAGGTCGAGGCGTCCCTGCGCAATCTGGTCGCCGCCGCGGCCGCGGTGCGCTGAATATCTCGGCATAGCTGAACAGCGCCCGCCCTCCCCGTGCGCGAGGAGGGCGGGCGTATCGGCCACGGTCGCGGTCGACCGCGACCACCCGCACTATCAACGAAATACCCTAGGTATCAATGTGATTCGGCCCCAGGAAACGGCCGCAACCGACGGCGGGGCGGATACCTGTCACAAACCTCACCATTGCGCACAATCGGCCGCATCCGCGACCGAGCGCCCAATCCCCGTCGCCAACCCGTATGACATCCCGAGCAACGATCCATAGGTAACCCCTCCTCATACGTCGCCATCAGATATCACCCCCGATGCACTGTTCGACGCACGCCCGACCGGTTTGGTTCCCGATTCCCCAAAGATCTTCCAGAGCGGACACCCGGCGGGGCCGCTACTCGGATGCGTCGTCGGCGCCGAAGGCTCGGTTGATGGCGGCCATATCGAAGTAGTCGCGCCAGGCGGTGATGGCGCCGTCGGCGACTTCGAAGACACCCATTACCGGCAGCGGGGTGTCTTTGCCGAGGCCGCGCAGGGTGTCGGTGCGCTCGTTCATGACGATATTGCCGGTGGCGACCTGGTGATGGATATCGAAGTCGATGGATTCGAAGGTGCTGAGGAATCCGGCGATGAACTCGCGGATGGCGGCGCGGCCGTGGATCGGCTCCATCGGAATGTTGTGGTAGACGGCGTCTTCGGCGAAGAAGGCGCTGATCTGGTCCGGGTCGGGATCGGCCCAGCTGCGGCACATGGCGGTGACGATATCGTCGGGACTCGGCATACGGTTCGCTCGCTTCCTTGCGCCGATGCGATGGGCACATCGGTCGATTCGATCTCACCGATTACACCAAACAATCGCTTGGTCGAGGAGAGCTTCGGCGCGATCATCCGTCGAGTCAGTGCGCCGCCCCCGAGGCCAGCAGTTCGCGCTGCGGCACCCCGACGTATTCCGACAGCGGACGGATAAGGGCATTGGCGGCGGACTGCTCGATAATGTGGGCGGTCCACCCGGTAATGCGACTCATCACGAAGATGGGCGTGAACATGTCGATGTCGAAGCCCATCAGGTAATAGGCGGGACCGGCGGGGAAGTCGAGATTGGGCTGGATGCCGGTGGCCGCGGCCATGGCCTGCTCCAATGCGGTATACATGCGCAGCCAGCGCTGGTCGCCGGTCACCTCGGCCACTCGAGCAAGGGCATCGCGCATTGTCGGCACCCGCGAGTCGCCGTTCTTATAGACGCGATGCCCGAACCCCATCACCTTCTGTCCAGCGGATAGCTTGCCGCGCAACCACTCCGCGGCGCTCGGGCTCACCGATCTCCAGCATCATGTGCATGACGGCCTCATTGGCACCACCGTGCAGTGGACCCTCGAGCGCGCCGATCGCCGCGGTGATCGCGCTGTACATATCCGAGCGAGTCGAAGTGACCACCCGCGCGACGAACGTGGATGCGTTGAAACTGTGCTCCGCGTAGAGGATCAGCGAAATCTCGAAGGCGCGCACGATGCGCGGATCCGGCACCTTGCCGAAGCACATATTCAGGAAGTTCTCCGCGAAGCCCAGCTGTGCGTGTGGCGCAATAGGATCCAGCCCACGGCGGCGGCGCATATCAGCGGCGATCACCGTGGGCAGCGCCGCGGTCAGTCGCAACGACTTCGCCAGGAGCGCCCGATCATCTTGCGCGGCATCGAGATCCGGATCCTGTGCACCGAGATAGCCGACCACCGTCCGGACCACATCCATCGGATGACAGTTGTCCGGCAGCTTCTCGATCAGCGACAGGATCGACCGATCCACGCGCCGCTGTGCCCGTTCCCGCTGGCACAGCAGTTGGAGCTGGGCGGCATCGGGCAGTTCGCCGTACCACAGCAGATACGCGACCTCCTCGAAACCGCAGTGCCGCGCCAGATCCTGCACCGCATAGCCGCGATAGATCAGCGAATTGGTCTCGGGCACCACCTTGGAGATGCTGGTGGTATCGACCACCACCCCGGCCAAGCCCTTCTTGATATCGGTCATGGTCACTCGCTCACGGTGAAATTGAAAACTCCGGAATCGAAGTCGTTGTACTGCTGGTACTCCAATAATTCGTAGAGCCGCGCCCGGCGCTGCAGCTGCCCAACCAGCCCGGATTGCGTTCCGGTGTCGGCGATTTCACGTAGACCCCGCTCGACCGCGTACATCGCCAAGCGCAAGGTGGTTACCGGATAGATAACGGCGTTATAGCCGAGATCGGCCAGCGTGCGCGCGGACAGCAATTCCGACTTGCCGAACTCGGTCATATTCGCGAGCAACGGAATATCGACCGCCGCACGGAACTTCGCGAATTCGTCGGCATCGGCCAGCGCCTCGGTGAAGATCAGATCCGCACCGGCATCGGCATATGCCCTGGCCCGGTCGATCGCCGCGGCCAGCCCTTCGGTCCCTCGCGCATCGGTGCGCGCGCAGACGACGAAGTTCGGGTCACACCGAGCCGCGACCGCGGCGCGCAAGCGGCGAACCATCTCGGCAACCGGCACCACCGCCTTGCCGTCGAGATGACCGCAGCGCTTGGGATTCACCTGATCCTCGATATGGCAGCCAGCCAACCCGGCACCTTCCAACAGGGTCACCGTGCGCGCGGCATTCATCGGCTCGCCGAATCCGGTATCGGCATCGATCAGCACCGGCAGATCGGTCACCCGCGCGATCTGCTGGCCGCGCGCGGTCACCTCGGTGAGCGTGGTCAGCCCGATATCCGGGAGCACGAGTTCGGCCGAAACCACCGCCCGGAGACATAGACGCCCTCGAAGCCGAGCTGCTGAATCAGCTTGGCCACGAGCGGATTGAATGCCCCGGACCAGCGCTGGATCCGCCCGGAGGCCAACCCGGCACGCAGCGCCGCACGGTTATCGGCCGCACTCGTCGCAGCGGCCAGCGGTCCGGTCACCGCGACCGCCGCCCTAGGCTGGGCTCATGAGCGATTCGATGAAAGGCGGGTCGGGTGGGCCCGAGGATCTTCCGCTGCGCTACCGGCTGATCACCGGCGTCGACGACGCGACCTTCTGCGAACGGATCAGTGGCCTGCTCGATCAGGGTTACCGGCTGCACGGATCGCCCGCCGTCACGTTCAACGGAACCGAGGTGATCGCCGCGCAGGCGCTGGTCTGGGGCCAGGAGTAAGGCGAGCATCAGAAGATCCCCTCCGGCACCATCGGCGCACGCCCGAGCACCTCGGGCGACACGGTGAACGTCAGCTGATCCAACTCACCGGCGGCCAATGCCGACGTGCGCTGCACCGCGTCGAGGAAGCGCTGCTGCTCCGCGGGATCGATGACCCCTTCGGTGAGCGTTCGGAACTTCGCGAGGTACTGCTCGCGGGCGAACGGCCGCGCGCCGAGCGGATGCGCATCGGCGACGGCGAGTTCGTCGACGATCGTTTCGCCGCTTGTGAGGGTCACGACAGCCCGTGCCCCGAAGGCCTTTTCCTTCGGATCAATGGCGTGGTAGCGGCGGGTCCACTCCGGATCCTCGACGGTCGAGATCTTGCGCCACAGCGCGACGGTATCCGCCCGACGTGCGCGCTCGGGCGCATACGACCGCTCGTGATGCCAGCCGCCGTCTTGCAGCGCGACCGCGAAGATATAAGGAACGGAATGGTCGAGCGTCTCCCGACTGGCCCGCGGATCGAACTTCTGCGGGTCACCGGATCCGGTGCCGATCACCACATGTGTGTGCTGACTGGTGTGCAGAACGATGGTCGCGATCTGATCGAGATCGCCTATGCGCGAACGCATTCGGCGCGCGAGATCGATGGGTGCCTGACTCTGGTACTCGGCCGAATGCTCCTTGGTGTAGCTGTCCAGGATCGCGCGCTTGGCTTCGCCCGGACTCGGCAGCGGTACCCGGTATTCCGCATCCGGCCCGCCGAGCAGCCAGGCGATGACGCCGTCCGCGCCCTCCCAGATCGGCGCGGGCGCACCCTCACCGCGCATGGCGCGATCCACTGCCTCCACCGCCATCTTCCCGGCGAATGCAGGGGCATAGGCCTTCCAGCTGGAGATTTCGCCCTTGCGGGATTGCCGGGTCGCGGTCGTGGTGTGCAGCGCCTGCCCGATCGCCTGATAGATCGTCTCGGTGCCGAGCCCGAGTAGCGTCCCGATGCCCGCGGCGGCGGACGGACCGAGGTGGGCGACGTGATCGATCTTGTGCTCGTGCAGGCAGATTCCGCGTGCCAGGTCGATCTGGATCTCATAACCGGTGGCCAGGCCACGGATCAGCTCGGCGCCACTGCGTCCGGTGTGCTGGGCGACGGCGAGAATCGGCGCGATGTTATCGCCCGGATGCGAGTACTCGGCGGCGAGGAAGGTGTCGTGAAAGTCGAGTTCGCGCACCGCGACTCCATTGGCCCACGCGGCCCACTCCGGCGACACCCGGTCGGGAGCGGACAGCCCGAAAACAGTGGCACCCGCCCGACCCGGCCGCGGCGTGTACGGCTGTGCGAGTGCCTGTGCCCGCGCGCTGGCCACCGGGCGGCGGACCAGCGCGGCCGCGGCGACGGCCGCATTGTCGATGATGCGGTTCACGATCATCTCGGTCACCTCGGTGCTCACCTCGACCGGATCGGCGGCGACCTCGGCAATCTTGGCGGCCAGATGTTCCGAGCGCGGAAAGTCCACCGCGGCGCCACGGGCGCGTACGATGTGTATCTTCATCCATCCTCCGGTTCCGTCCGGCGGGCCACTGCCCACTTCGCACGCTACGCAGGATTGATCGACGACAAAATCCCTTGCAACAGCAGATTTCTGCGGGCGAGAATCACGCATTTTGCGATGTTTGCAAATTCCGAGGGCTACCATCTTGCGGTGCGCAAGATGTACGCGGGCGCCCGGCTGAGACGGTTGCGCGAAGAGCGGCGGATGACCCAGGCGGCACTGGCGAAATCCCTCGATCTATCGCCCAGCTACCTCAACCAGCTCGAGCGCGACCAGCGACCGCTCACCATCCCGGTGTTGCTCAAGCTCAACTCCACCTTCGACCTCGACGTGCAGTTTTTCGCCGCCGACTCCGATGCCCGCTTGGTATCGGATCTGCACGAGGTGCTGGTGGACGCGGCGGGCGGCGACAGCGCGCCGGTGACCGAGGTGGAGGAGCTCGCGACCCGACTACCGGAGGTCGCCCGGATCGTCGTCGCGATGCATCGGCGACTGCGCGCCGCGACCGATCAACTCGATCTGCTCTCCGCCCGGGTGGCCGCGCCGACCGGCGCTCCCGGTGTGCCCATGCCGTACGAGGATGTGCGGGACTTCTTCTATGACCACCACAATCACATCGCCCAACTCGATCACGCGGCCGAACAGCTCTTCGAGGAGTGCGGCCTGAGCATCGGCTCGCTCGATCGGCAACTCGCCAGAGTGGCCGAGGAGCGCGCCGGAGTGACCGTGCTGGTGCGCGGTGATGGCGCGGATCCGTCCATCCCGAAACGGCATTACGATCCGGACAGCCGCACCCTGACCCTGGCGCGGCGGCTGCGTCCCGGGCAGCGCGCCTTCCAGATCGCCACCACGCTCGGTTTTCTGTTGTACGGCAAGGACCTGGACGCCGTACTGGCCGAAACGCCGTCGCTCATCGGCGAATCCCGGACGCTGGCGCGGATCGGGCTGGCCAACTATTTCGCGGGCGCGCTGGTGCTGCCCTACGGGCGCTTCCTGCGGTCGGCCGAGGAACTGCGCTACGACATCGATCTGCTCGGTTTGCGTTTCGAGGTCGGCTTCGAAACCATCTGCCACCGGTTGAGCACGTTGCAGCGGCAGGGGCAGCGCGGCGTTCCGTTCTTCCTCGTCCGCACCGACCGCGCAGGCAATATCTCGAAACGCCAGTCCGCCACCGCCTTCCACTTCTCCCGAGTCGGCGGCAGCTGCCCGCTCTGGGTGGTGCACGAGGCCTTCGCGAATCCCGGCCGCATCCTGACCCAGATCGCCGCGATGCCCGACGGCCGCCGCTACCTGTGGATCGCCCGCACCGCACTGACGGCACCGCACGGATTCGGCACGGCCACAAAGGACTTCGCGATCGGTCTGGGCTGCGATATCGAATACGCGGACCGGCTGGCTTATTCCACCGGCCTGCATCTGGACAATCCCGGCGCCGCGGTGCCGATCGGTGCGGGCTGCAAGGTCTGCGAGCGTCCCTCGTGCCCCCAGCGCGCGTTCCCGCAGATCGGCAGTCCGCTCGCGATCACCGAACATATGAGTACGGATCTGCCCTATCCGCGGATCGGACGCTGACCGACGAGCTCGGAATCAGGATTTGGCCAGATATTCGATGCGTTCGGAGTCGACGGCGGCGCGCATCATGCTCGCCAACCCGGAATGCTGCCGCAGACCGGGGTCGGCTTCGACGACCTCGCGCGCGAGTTCCTGTGCGGCGGTGATGACCTCGAGGTCATCGAGCAGGGAGAGCAGCCGCAGTGAGCGCGCGGTGCCGGATTGGGCGGCGCCGAGGACATCGCCTTCGCGGCGTTGGCGCAGGTCGAGGACCGCGAGTTCGAAACCGTCGGTGGTGGCGGCAACCGCGTCGAGGCGGGCCATGGCGGTGCCGGTGGGACCGGCGTCGGTGATGAGCAGGCACAGGCCGGGATGTTTGCCACGGCCGATCCGTCCGCGCAGCTGATGCAGCTGGCTGACGCCGAAGCGGTCCGCGTCCACAATGACCATGACGGTCGCGTTCGGGACGTCGACGCCGACCTCGACGACGGTGGTGCAGACCAGCACATCGATATCGCCATCGTTGAATGCCCGCATCACCTGGTCTTTTTCATCGGTCGGCAGCCTGCCGTGCAGTAGACCGACCCGGACGTTCGCCAATGGGCCGGTGCGCAGCATGTCGAATACCTCGACGGCCGCGGCGGTGGTCGGCCCCTCCTGCTCCGCCCCATCTTTCGACCTGCCGGATTTCTTGCCGTTGCGGCTCTTGCCGTTCTCCTCGTCGTCGCCGATGCGCGAGCACACCACATAGGCCTGCCGCCCGGCCGAGACCTCCTCCAGGATGCGCTCCCAGGCGCGGTCCACCCAGTTCGGATGCTGTTTGCGCGGTACCACCTTCGATACGATCGGTGAGCGGCCCCGGGGCAGCTGGGTGAGGGTCGAGGTCTCCAGATCGCCGAGGGTGGTCATGGCGATGGTCCGGGGTATCGGGGTCGCGGTCATGACGAGCAGATGCGGGCTGGTACCGGCTTTCGCCTTGGCGCGCAACGCATCCCGCTGCTCGACGCCGAACCGGTGCTGTTCGTCGACGATCACCATGCCCAGATCGAAGAACTCCACCGCGTCCTGGATCAATGCGTGCGTACCGATGACGATGCCCGCCTCGCCGGTGACCGCGTAGAGCAGTGCGGCCTTCTTCGCCGATGCCGACATCGAGCCGGTCACCAGCACGACCTTGGTCGCCTGGTCGGCGGCGCCGAGTTCACCGGCGGTGCCGAGATCGCCGAGCATCGCGCGCAGGGACCGATAGTGCTGGGCGGCAAGGACTTCCGTCGGCGCAAGCAGTGCGCACTGCTGTCCGGCGTCGACCACCTGCAACATCGCGTGCAGCGCGACGATCGTCTTGCCCGAGCCCACCTCACCCTGCAGCAGCCGGTGCATCGGATGGCTGCGCGCGAGATCGTCGGAGATCTCCGCGATCACCTGCCGCTGCCCCTCGGTCAGTTCGAAGGGCAGGCGGGTATCGAAAGCCGCTGCGATACCGTCGGATCGCGGCGGACACGGTCGGGCCGTGCGCCCCTCCGCATCGTGTCGCCGCTCGGCGAGTACCAGCTGTAGGGCCAGCGCCTCGTCGAAACGCAAACGCTCCCTTGCCTGTTCGATATCGGATTTGTGCTCGGGCAGGTGGATCAGCCGCAGCGCATCGGAGACCTTCATCAGGCCGCGATCCTCGCGCAGCGCGCTCGGCAGCGGATCGTCGATCGGATCGAGCTGATCGAGCACCTGCCGGACACAGGCCAGCAGATCCCAGCTCTGTACCTTGGCGGTCGCCGGATACACCGGAATGAATTCCCGTTCGAAGAACGAGACATCCACACCTTCTTTACCTTTCGCACTCTGCGCCAGTCCGCGCAGCGCACCGCCGCCGCGCACCGACGTGAGGTTCTCTATCGAACCCTCTTCCTTATCGGGCAGGATCAGATAATCGGGATGCGACAGGTTCCAGCGGTCCGGCCGCCACCAGTGCACGGTGCCCGACATCATCGCCCGGACACCCTCGCGGACAAGGTAACTCACCTTGTCGCCATTGAAGAAGGTGATATCGATCGGGGCGACCGAGCCGGTATCGAGGGCCACCTTGAGCAGTCTGCCCCTGCGGTTCTTCATCGGCCGGAGTTCGGTTTTCGTCACCCGGCCGATGACGGTGATGTGCGCACCCTCTTCCGGCTGCTCCTGGGTGAGCGGCTGGCCCTGGGTGGCATAGCGTAATGGGTAGTGCCGCAACAGATCCTCGACGGTGTGCATGTCGAAGGCGTCGGCCAGCGGCTCGGCCGCCTTCACGCCGAGCAGGTGGTCCAGCCGATCACTGAGTGTCGCCATATCCCTATTCCACCCCAATCTGCACCAGATCCGCGTGCTGCCCACCGGAGTACACGCTCACCTCGATGCCGGGAAAACCGTTCGCGATGTGCGCGGCGAGTTCGGCCGCGAGTTCGGCGGGGGCCGCCGCGCCCATGAGCAAAGTGACCAGCTCGCCGCCGAAGGCGAGCATCCGGTCGAGCAGGGTTCGGCCCGCGGTCGGCACATCCCGGTCGATCACCACCACATCGTGGCCGACCAGGCCGAGCCCGTCGCCCGCCTCGCAGGTGCCGACCATGGTCAGGGCCCGCTCGGTGGCGGCGCGCAGCGATCCCCACCGGGTAGCGGCCGCCGCCTCCGACATCGCGAAGGCATCGTCCACCGCGATCCGCCCACAATCGTGCACGGCCAGCGCCGCCAATCCCTGCACCATGGACCCGCTCGGCAACAGCAGCACGTCGCGGTGCACGTCACGAGCCGCGACACCAACCGCCACCAACTCGTGCGCGGGCAGCGCGCCATTCGGCAGCACCAGCACTTCGCGATTCGGCAGCTGCCGGATCGCGGCCAGCAGTGCGGCGCTGGTAACCGTGCCGTCACCGCCGAGCACTACCGCACCTCCGGCCTCGAAGAGCGCCGCCGCCCCATCGCCCGCCACCACGGCCAGCACTCCGCGGTCCGCGGGACCATCGTTTTCAGGCCACACAGGCGGGGCCGTTGCGGCGCGGGCGGTGATGGCGAAGCTTTCGATGCGGATGGCGCTCAGGGTGCCGGTGGCGATGCCCGCTTCGACGGCGGCTCCGGCGTCGGCGCAATGTACGTGTGCGGACCAGGAGCCCGCACCGTCCCCGACCACCACGACGGAGTCGCCTAGTTCGGCGAGGCGATCGCGGAGGCGGGCTATGCGTCGGTTGTCGGTGTCGGAGAGGAGGTACATCACCTCGAAGTGCGGTTCGGCGCTGTTCTGGGGTTCGGCACTGTTTCGGGATTCGATGCCGCATTGAACGCTGGTCCGGGACTCGGCACCGTCTCGCGACGCCGAGTCGTCGGGTGCCGCCTCGGCGTCCATATCGCCACGTTCGACCTGCGCCTGCGGGACTGCGGACTCACCGCGCACATACTGCGGCCGATCGGGTGTCTCCCCGAGCGTGACAGCGACCAGACTGTCGAGCAGCACCACGAGCCCACGTGCACCCGCATCCACCACCCCGGCCTCACGCAGCACCCCGAGCTGGGCGGGTGTGTCACCGAGCGCCTTGGCGGCACCGTCGGCCGCCGCCACCGCGACCTCGGCCAGCACGGGCTCCGGACACACCGCGGCACATTCGGACGCCCGCTCCAGCACGGTCAGGATGGTCCCCTCGACCGGCACACTCAATGACTCGCGCACCAACGCCGAGGCCGTGGCCAGCGCCTCGCGCAGCGTATCGGCGGTCAGCAGGCCACCGCGCACCGCTTCGGCGATCCCCCGCAACACCTGCGAAAGGATGATTCCGGAATTGCCGCGCGCACCGAGGGTCGCACCGCGCGCCATCGCGGCGGCCACCTCATGTGTGGACGGGACCGCGGCTGCGGACGGGGCGGCGACCATCGCGGCCTCGGCGGCCTGCATCGCCGCCCGCATGGTTGCCAGCATGTTCGTGCCGGTATCGGCGTCGGCGATGGGAAAGACATTGAGCGCGTTGATCTCCTCGCGCCGCTGTTCGAGACCCTCGAGGCAGACCCGGCCCCAGCGCAGCAACGCGGGACCGTTCAGCGCATTCGACCCGACGGCGGATGGAAGTTCTGCGTCACCGCGGCCATCGCTCGTCATGTCCCGCACTCCGGGCACCGCCACCTCTCTCCGCGATCGTCCACACCACTAGCGACTGCTGGCAGGTCGCTCGAACGGGCCTGCCACCGTTCGCCAGGTTAGCTGGCGATACCGACAGTCGATCGGCGACACCGATCCCCTACGATCAGGGATGTCCACGGGCCGTTGCTCCATGACCCGGTTTGGCGGATCCGGACCCCGCCAGCTACCCTTGCAGGGTTGCCTAGCGCGGCCGAGACCGGTCTGCGCTGGCCGACGTCAGTCGGCAGGGCATTAAGACATCGTTTCCGGACATGCTGCCGATGTGCAGCGGTCCCCACATGACATGAAGGAGTTCGCGACTATGGCTGCCGTCTGCGACGTCTGCGCCAAGGGCCCCGGCTTCGGGAAGTCGGTCTCGCACTCGCACCGGCGTACCAACCGTCGTTGGAACCCGAACATCCAGACCGTGCGTGCCCAGGTCGCCCCGGGCAACACCCGCCGCATGAACGTGTGCACCTCCTGCCTGAAGGCCGGAAAGGTCGTTCGCGGCTGATCTGCCCCGAAGCCGATCCAAACGAGACCGACATACGCCCCGACCACCATCCGGTGCTCGGGGCGTAGTCTTGTCCGCCTCCGCGAATCTTCTGCCGATCCGCAGCTGCGACTGACGATACTTCGCGGGCCGACAGTTGGTGCGTGGTCAACTCTTGGACGTACCCGACGAGTTACCCCTGTGCTTGCGAAATCAGTTGCTGGGACGTCAAGCTTTCCGAGATGACCGAGCCGACCCCACCGTGGCGGATCACGGCACTCGCCGCAGAGCACGTCCACAGCCTGGCCGAATGCCATATCACCTGCTGGCGTGAGGCCTATCGCGGCCTGGTCCCGGACCACGTACTCGACGCCTTCGATGTGGACCGCCGGGCGGAGCAATGGGAACGCCTCCGGGTCCGCCACCCGAACAGCACCCACGTCGCCCTGGTCGACGATCACGTCATCGGCTTCGCGAGCGTCGGCCCGTCCCGCGACGAATCCCCGGTGACCCCAACCGAACTCAACGCCCTCTACGTCCGCGCCGCCTGGTACGGCGCCGGCGTGGCCCAGGCCCTCATCCGCGCCGCCCTACCCCCCGACGCCCCCTGCTCCCTCTGGGTCTTCGAGAAAAACCCACGCGCCCAAGCCTTCTACCGCAAACACGGCTTCGAACTGGACGGCACCACCCGAATAGAAGCCTTCACCCCGGCCACCGAAGTCCGCATGGTGCGCGGAGTCGGGGGCTAGCTAAGGTGCTGGACATGACCTCCACTGCGCAAACCGAGTACGTCACCATTGTCGACGGCGTTCTGCAGATCACGATCGCTACTGCCGCTAATGGCACTTCCATGGACTTCGGGGGGATTACCGCGGGGACGGAGGCGTTGCGGGCGGCGGGGCGTGAGGTGGGGGCCGTGGTGTTGACGGGGAGCGGGGCGAACTTCTGCGCGGGCGGGAATGTGCGGGGGTTTGCCGAGGCGGAGGATCGGGCGGGGCATATTCATGGGCTGGCGACGCTGCTGCACGACTTCGTGCGGGCGCTGGACGAGACGACGGTGCCGGTGGTGGTCGGAGTGCAGGGCTGGGCGGCGGGAGCCGGGATGAGCCTGGTATGTGCCGCCGATATCGCCATCGGCGGGCCGAGCACCAAGTTGCGTCCGGCCTATCCGGGCATCGGCCTGAGCCCGGACGGCGGAATGTCGTGGACATTGCCGCGCATCGTCGGTGCCGGGCGGGCGCGCGAAATCCTGCTCACCGATGCGATTCTCACCGCCGAGGAGGCCGTGCGGCTCGGAATCCTCAGCCGACTGGTCGACGACGAGCAGGTGCGCGACGAGGCCATGAACCTGGCCCGAACCTTCACCACCGGGCCGCGGTCCACCTACGCGAGCATCAAATCGCTACTGGCGCGGTCGAATTCGGCGACGTTGAGCGAACAGCTCGACTATGAACGCGATGCGATAGCCGCCGCGGCGAACAGCCCGGCCGGCATCGAGGGCGTCGACGCGTTCATCGCGAAGCGCAAGCCGAAGTACGTTTAGTCACCAACGGATTCGGTCTCCAACGCCCGAGTCTCCAGCACGAATTTGGCGACCGCGTCGGTGAAGGCATCGTTGTCGTCACCGGCCGCGGTATGCGCAGCCCCACCGATCTCGACCAACTGCGCATGCGGCACCATCTCCAGGAACGCCGCGGCCCCCTCGGGAGTCACCACATCGGACTGCATGCCGCGCACCAGCAGCACCGGCAGCGTCAGGGCACGCGCCGCGACCTCCATCTGCTGGCTCATCTCGCTCGGATCCTCCACGCGATCCTTCAGCATGTCCGGATCCCAGTGCCAGTACCAGCGGCCGTCGCGCTGCCGCAAATTCCGCAGCAGACCATCGGTGTTCTTGGGTCGCGGGCGGTGCGGCATATATTCGGCGACCGCGTCGGCGGCCTGCTCCAGCGTGTCGAACCCGTCGCGATGTTTGCCGAGGAAGTCGATCACCCGCGCGACACCGGTCGGTTCGGGGCGGGTGACGATATCGACGAGCACCAGCGCGCTGATCGCCTCGCCACCCGGCACCGCCGTGGTGAGCAGGCCGGTGATCCCGCCCATACTCGCCCCGACGACGACCGCGGGCGCACCCAACTGTTCGAGCACATTGACGAGATCCGCGACCATCGTGTCGCGCCGGTAATTCGCATCCGGCGCCCACTGACTGTCGCCGTGGCCGCGGGCGTCCAGCGTGACGACCCGCATCCCGGCGGCGGCCAGCTTCGCCCCCGTCTGCTTCCACGAGTGTCGGGTTTGCCCGCCACCGTGGAGGAACAGCACGAGCGGGCCGTCCGCCGGGCCGAACTGGTCGGCCGCCAGCTCGATCCCATCCGAACCACGCAGGTGCAGCCGAGTCGGATCGAGCAGGTTGTTCGCATTACTCACGATCCGAGGATCGCACAGCATCCGGGGGGCCCGTTGTTGACCCCCGGTCAATGGGACGTCAGCAGTCCCACTTACCTTGCGCGCTGATGGTGTTCTGCAGCAGGCAGGCGACCTTCGCATTCACCGAAGAGGAAATGGTGGAGGAGCCGTTCGAGGTGAATTCCTCACCGACCGGTGCGGCGGTACCGGTCGAGGTGGTATCCGCAGCGGGCTCCAGTGGCAGCCCGGCCGCGCTCGCGGTGGCTGCGCCTCCGGCCATGGCCGCGCAGAACGCCAGCGCGACGGTGGCGCCGCGGACGGTCTTGATGTGCATTGAATTGTGCTCCTCTACTTTGTTTTACCTCAGCGCCCGGGATCAGGGCAGGCGCCAGTCAACAGGTTCGCCACCCAATTCGTCGAGTAGTTCATTCACTCGGGAGAAGGGTCGCGAACCGAAAAACCCGCGCGAGGCCGACAGTGGTGACGGATGCACGGATTCGATATAGGGCACCTCGGCCTCGGCCAGCTGCGGCTTCAGTGTCTGCGCGTCGCGGCCCCACAGGATCGCGACCAGCGGCTCATCCCGGGCCACCAGGGCGCGAATCGCCTGGTCGGTCACCGCTTCCCAGCCCTTGCCGCGATGCGAGGCGGGCTGTCCCGGCGAGACCGTGAGGACTCTGTTCAGCAACAGGACCCCCTGATCCGACCACGGACTCAGATCGCCGTTGGACGGTGTGGTGTAGCCGAGGTCCTTGCTGTATTCGGCGAAGATATTGGCGAGGCTGCGCGGAACCGGCGAAACATCGGGGGCGACAGAGAAACTCAGCCCCATCGGATGGCCGGGCGTCGGATACGGATCCTGGCCGACGATCAGCACGCGCACCGCGTCGAATGGGCGCTGGAAGGCGCGCAGTACATTTTCACCGGCCGGTAGATAACCGCGGCCCGCGGCGTTTTCCGCGCGCAGGAATTCGCCCATGGCCGAGATCTGCTCCGCAACGGGTTCGAGAGCCTTCGCCCAACCCGGATCCATGATTTCCGTCAGTGGTTTCGCGCCCATGACCGCACAACCTATCGTGGCTCGGGCTCGGATGCCGAGTCCACCCCGCTGAATGATTCCCAGCCCCCGCTGCCCGGCCGCCGCGCACCGTCGACGGTGACGCCGTGACCTGCCAGCACACGTCCGATCGGCGTCCAGCCCGGCGGCAATTCCCGCTGCGCCGACCAGGTTCCGACGAAGGCGTGATCCTCGCCGCCGGTCAGAATCCAGTGCGTCGCATCGGCATCCAGACGCCGCGCGATCGCCTCCAGTTCCGGATCGCGCAATGCCGTTGAACCGATATCGATGGCCACCGCGGACGCCTCGGCGATATGCCCCAGATCCGCGAGCAGTCCGTCCGAGATATCGGTCAGCGAGGTGGGCATCGCGGCCGCGGACGACCCGACGGTGCCCGCCGCCGCGGACTGCCGCGACCCGAGCACGCCCGCAGCCGAGGTATCCGAATCAACCTGTCCGGCAGCGGCATCGATGATCGCGGCCAGCACCGCCGCATAGGGCGGCCGCGGGACTCGGTGGGCCGCAAGCGCTTCGGCGACGAGCTCGTCGCCCCGATCGACCCCGGCGGCCAACGCTGCCAACCCGGCCGCGGACCAGCCGAGCCGACCGGCCACGGCGACCGTATCCCCCACGCGCGCACCGGCTCTGGTGATCGGCGCGCGGCCGTCCAGATCGCCGAAGGCGGTGACCGAGATGACCAGCTGCGGGCTGCGCACCACATCACCACCCGCGATCGAACCACCGGCCCGACCCGCCTCGGCCCACATACCGTCGGTCAGACCGTCGATGACCTCGACCGGCGTATCGGCCGGACAACCGAGCGCCACCACGAATGCGGTCGGCACCGCGCCCATCGCGACGATATCGGCCGCGTTCTGCGCGATCGCCTTGCGCCCGATATCGCGGGGATCGGACCAATCGAGTCGGAAGTGCCGATCCTGAACCAGCATGTCGGTTGTCACCACGAACCGGCCGTCCGGCGCGGCCACCACGGCGGCATCGTCACCGGGACCGAGCAGTACGCCGGGCGCCTGGACCCGGCCCGCGTTGATCCGCTCGATCAGTGCGAACTCCCCCAGCTCACGCACTGTCCGCGGTGACGTGCTCTCGCTGATGACCGGTCCCTTCCCGACGTCGTGCTGGCTGGAATCCGACCGAGGGTACCCTTTCCAGGGCAATCGAGTACTACCAGGCCGGTGCGCGGCATCCATCCCCGCCAACCGGTGCGAACAGGAAGGACCGGTGAGCATGGCGGCGGAGTCGTCGGAGCGCGATTCGTCGATGGCGGATTCGCCCGAGGCAGCGGAGTCGAAGGACGCCGAACTGTCGTCGGACACGGCGGAGTCGGCTGCCGACAGCGCCGTCGCGCCGCGCGCCGCAGCGGAGAACGCGCCCCTGCCCGACCCCTCCGAAGATGACGACGCCGAGCCCGAAACGGCCGATGGCGCCCCGGAGGACGCCGATGGCGAGTCCGATGGCGCCGCGTCAGCCCCTGAGACCCGCGGCTACCCACCCGCGCTCATCGCGACCGCCGTCGCACTGCCGGTGGTGCTGGTGGTCGCCGTCCTCGTCGCCGCCGTGTTGGCACGCCGCGCATCGACCGAACGCGAACCTCTGGTGCTCGGTCCGGTCCCCGCGCCCGCCGCGGCCGGTCCCACCTGCACCGCCCTGCTGCCCGCACTGCCGGTCGACCTCGGCGACTACACCAAGTCCACCCTGGTGGAACCCGCTCCGCCCGCGACCCGCGCCTGGCAGCGCAAGGACGGCGGCGATCCCATTGTGCTGCGCTGCGGCCTGGAGCGCCCGCTGGAGTTCAACCGCGCCTCCGCGCTGCAGATCGTCAATGGGGTGCAGTGGTTCGAGGTCCGCGATGCCGCCGCCAAGGCGAGCACCTGGTTCGCCGTCGACCGCGAAACCTATATCGCGCTGACCGTTCCCGATGGCTCCGGACCGACTCCGCTACAAGGAGTTTCGGATACCATCACCGCGAATCTGCCCGCGAAACCGATCGATCCCGGCCCGCTGCCGAACTGACCGCCGAAAGGCCGCTCGGGTAGTCCGCCCCGTCAACTACCGCAGGCCGGTGCCCCGTGCCAGCGCCGTCTCGATCAGTGTGGAAACCAGTGTCCGGTAGTCGATTCCGGTCGCCTCCCACATGCGTGGATACATCGAGATCGACGTGAAGCCGGGCATCGTATTGATCTCGTTGATGACCGGCCCCTCGGCGGTGACGAAGAAGTCGACCCGGGCGAGTCCCTGGCAGTCCAGCGCTTTGAACGCGCGTACCGCGAGTTCCCTTATGCTGTCGGACACTTCGTCGTCCAGCTTCGCCGGAACGTCGAATTCGCAGACGTCATCGAGGTATTTGGTTTCGAAGTCGTAGAACTCCGGCGCCGCGGCATCGGCATCCGGCATCCGGATCTCCGCGACCACGCTGGCCTCGACCCGACCGTCCGGGAATTCCAGGACACCGCATTCGACTTCGCGTCCGAGAATGCCCGCCTCCACGATCACCTTCGGATCGTGCTCGCGCGCCGCGGCGATCGCCGCGTCCAGCGCACTCCAGTCGGTGACCTTGGTAATGCCGATCGAGGAGCCGCCGCGCGCCGGTTTGACGAATACCGGCAGTCCGAGCCGCGCCCGGTCCTGCTCGCCGAGCGTGTCGGTTCCGTGCCGCAGCACCACCTGCCGCCCGATCGGCAGGCCCTCGGCGGCTAGCAGCTTCTTGGTGAATTCCTTGTCCATACCCGCCGCGCTGGCCAGCACGCCCGGCCCGACATACGGCACCCCGGCCAATTCGAGCATGCCCTGTAGCGTGCCGTCCTCGCCGAACGGGCCGTGCAGGATCGGGAACACCACATCCACCGAACCCAGCGCCGCACTCGGATCGTCGAGCGCGACCAATGCTCCGGACCGGCTCGGGTCGGCGGCCAGCGTCAGCGCGGTGCCGGTGCTGTCCACCGCGGGCAGCGCATTGTCCTTGAATCCGAGCGCGGCCACATCGGAGCCGCCCAGCACCCAGGCGCCGTCGCGGGTGATGCCGATGGGCACGGCCTCGTACTGCTGCGGATCCAGGTTGCGCAGCACGCTGCCAGCGGATACGCAGGACACGGCGTGCTCGTTACTGCGCCCGCCGAACACGACAGCCACCCTGATCCGGTTCGTCATGAACGGAACCGTACCCGTTATGCGGGGCGAACCAACCTCGCGCCCGTGCGGTGCCAGCCTTCGGCCCTATTCCGGTTTGATCCGCCGCCCGAGCAGTTTGTCGACCGCCTCACGCACCGAAACTCCCTCATGACACACCAGGTGCACCGATGTGGTCAGCGGCATCTCCACATCGTGCGCGGCGGCCAGCGCGCGAATGGATGTGCACGACTTCACACCCTCGGCGACCTGGCCATGGGTCGCCTCCTGGGCCGCCTCCATGGACCCGCCCGCCCCGAGCACATGCCCGAACGACCGATTGCGCGACAGCGGCGAGGTGCAGGTGGCGACCAGATCGCCGACCCCGGCCAAACCCGCGAGCGTGACCGGCTCCGCGCCGAGCGCGACCCCGAGCCGGATGATCTCGGCCAGCCCGCGGGTGATCAGACTGGCGACCGAGTTGTCGCCCAACCCCATTCCCGACGCGATGCCGCAGGCAAGCGCGATGACGTTCTTGCAGGCACCGCCGATCTCACAGCCGATCACATCGGTATTGGTGTAGGGCCGGAAGTATCCGTTGGCGCAGGCCTGCTGCAGCGCGACCGCCCGCGCGGCATCGGTGCACGCGATCACGGTGGCGGCAGGCTGCTCGGCGGCGATCTCCTTGGCCAGATTCGGCCCCGACAGCACCGCGATGCGACCCTCCTCGGCACCGGTGACCTCACCGATGACCTGACTCATCCGCAGTAGCGTTCCGGTCTCGATGCCCTTGGCGAGACTGAGCAGCGCCGCGTCCGGCCCGATCGAGTCCTTCCACGTTTCGAGATTCGCGCGCAAGGATTGAGACGGAACCGCAAGTACCACAATGTCGGCCCCGTCGAGCGCTTCGACGTGATCGTGGGTGGCCGCGACGGCCGGTAATCGCACGTCGGGCAGATAAAACGGATTGCGATGTTCGGTGGCGAGCGCCTTGGCCACCTCGGGCCGCCGGGCCCAGATCGTGACCTCGGTTCCCGCGTCCGCCAACACCTTCGCGAACGCGGTCCCCCACGATCCCGCGCCCAGCACTGCCGCCCTCGTCATCTGCCCAATATGCCACGGAAGCAGTCGTGGAAGGATTAGGACCATGCGTCCGCATGCCGTGCACGCCGTGATCGCGGTCAAGAGCCTCGATCGGGCCAAGAGCCGCCTGGCCGACCGGCTGCGCCCGGAGCACCGGGCACAGCTCGTGCTGGCCATGCTCGCCGACACCGTATCCGCCACCTTCGCGGTGCCGCAGATCGCGTCGGTCACCGTGGTGACCCCGGATCCGGTGGTCGCCGAGCTGGCGGGCTCGCTCGGCGCGGCGGTCCATCCCGAACCTCGCCGCGCGGTGCTCGACCCCGCCGACCCGGACGGTCTGAACACCGCGCTCACCGATGCGGCGACGGCGCTGCGGCACCGGCACGGCCCGGTCGAACTGCTGGCCCTACAGGCGGATCTGCCCGCCCTGCGCCCGGACGAACTCTCGGACATGCTGAGCACCGCACCGGTCGGGGTGCGCTCGGTCGTCGTCGACCACGCGGGCACCGGCACCGCCGCGTTATTCGTCCGCGACACCGTCGCGGCGCTGGACCCGCGTTTCGGGCCCGGCTCCGCGGTCCGGCATATCGCGACGGGCGCGGTCGATCTGCGCGGTGACTGGCCGGGATTGCGGCTGGACGTGGACACCGCGGACGATCTCGATCGTGCCGTCGACCTCGGCACCGGGGATTCGACGTGCGCTGCTCTGCACGACATCGGCTGGCCGATTCGCGTTCACGAGGGCGTCCGCCGGGTGTGCTAGCCGGTCGCCACACCCGGCGTGATACGCACGGCAATCATGATGTCGGGCTGCACAGGGCCCGGTTCGTAGGGGATGATCGTTGACGTGAGTGAGCGAAGCGAGCGAATGCCGTACCAGCGCGCATCGCGTATGTCAGTGCCGCGTGCCAGCGAGGTATGGGCATGAGCGAGACCGAGACTGTCAAGCAGCAACTGTTGCCGAACCCACTGCCCGCCGCGACACCGTTGGCCGAGGAGTCGGTGGTGCAGCGGTTGCCACGTGATCGCTACCTGAACCGTGAGCTCAGCTGGCTCGACTTCAACGCGCGGGTACTCGCCCTTGCCGAGGACGCGTCGTTGCCGTTGCTGGAGCGCGCGAAATTCCTGGCGATCTTCGCCTCCAATCTGGACGAGTTCTATATGGTCCGCGTCGCCGGTCTCAAACGCCGTGCGGAGACCGGACTTTCGGTGCGTTCGGCGGACGGCCGTTCGCCCACTGAGCAATTGGAGCTGATCGCGGCCCGCACCCAGGAGATCGCCGACCGGCATGCCCGCGTTTTCCTCAACTCGGTACTGCCCGCGATGACCGCCGAGGGCATTGCCATCATCGACTGGTCCGATCTGGACGACGATGAGCGCCAGCGCCTCTCGGGCTATTTCCAGGACCAGGTCTTCCCCGTCCTCACCCCGCTGGCGGTGGATCCAGCGCATCCGTTCCCCTACATCAGCGGCCTGAGTCTCAACCTCGCGGTGACGGTGAAGGATGCCTCCACCGGCGCCGAACACTTCGCCCGCGTCAAGGTGCCCGATAACGTCGATCGCTTCGTCCGGGTGCGGCGCAACGAGTCGGGATCCCCCGTCGCGGCCTTCCTGCCGATGGAAGAGTTGATCGCCGCACACCTCGATCTGCTGTTCCCCGGGATGAAGGTGGTCGAGCACCATTCGTTCCGTATCACCCGCAATGCCGATTTCGAGGTCGACGAGGACCGCGACGAGGATCTGCTGCAGGCGCTGGAGCGCGAACTGGCCCGCCGCCGCTTCGGTTCGCCGGTTCGACTAGAGGTCTCCGACGATATGACCGAGCACATGCTCGATCTGTTGTTGCGCGAGCTCGAGGTCGATCCAGGGGATGTGATCCAGGTACCGGGTCTGCTCGACCTGTCCTGCCTATGGCAGGTGTACGGCGTCGATCGGCCCAATCTCAAGGACGCGCCGTATGTGCCCGCGACGCCACCGGCGTTCGGCGAGCGCGAAACCCCGCGCAATGTCTTCCAGGCGCTGCGCGAGGGCGACGTCCTGGTGCACCACCCCTACGACTCGTTCTCCACCAGCGTGCAGCGCTTCATCGAACAGGCCGCCGCCGACCCGCAGGTGCTCGCCATCAAGCAGACCCTGTACCGGACCTCCGGTGACTCCCCGATCGTGAACGCGCTCATCGACGCGGCCGAGGCGGGCAAGCAGGTCGTCGCACTGGTCGAGATCAAGGCACGCTTCGACGAACAGGCCAACATCAAATGGGCCCGCGCGCTGGAACAGGCGGGCGTGCACGTGGTCTACGGACTCATCGGCCTCAAGACGCACTGCAAGACCTGTCTGGTGGTGCGCCGCGAGGGCGCGACCATCCGCCGCTACTGCCATATCGGCACCGGCAACTACAACCCGAAGACCGCGCGGCTCTACGAGGACGTCGGGTTGCTCACTGCCGCACCGGAAATCGGCGCCGACCTGACCGATCTGTTCAATTCGCTCACCGGTTACTCGCGAAAGGCCAACTACCGCAACCTGCTCGTCGCCCCGCAGGGTGTGCGCGCCGGAATCATCGACCGCATCCAGCGTGAGACCGAACTGGCCGAGCAGGGCATCCCGGCACGAATCCGGATGAAGGCCAACGCAATTGTCGACGAGCAAGTCATCGACGCGCTCTACCGAGCTTCTCAGGCCGGTGTACCGGTACAGATCGTGGTGCGCGGCATCTGCGGTCTGCGCCCCGGTGTCGAGGGGATGAGCGAGAACATCGAGGTGCGCTCGATTCTCGGTCGCTTCCTGGAACATTCGCGGATCATGCACTTCCAGGCCCAGGACCAATATTGGATCGGCAGCGCCGACATGATGCACCGGAATCTGGACCGGCGCGTGGAAGTCATGGCGCAGGTGAAGGATCCGAGGCTCTGCGAGCAGCTGGGGTCGGTATTCGACTCCGCCCTGTATCCGACGACCCGCTGCTGGATACTTCAACCGGACGGCAGCTGGCAGGCCTCGCCCGACGGCGCCGACCGAGACGGTGTGCACGTCCGTGACCACCAAGAATTCTTGATGCGACTGCGGAGACCAGATCAGCAGTGAGCGCTACGACGGGATACGACATGGACGGGGGACCGTTCTGGGATCCCCGGGTAACAGCCAATATTCACGCCGCCGGTGCGGTGCTGTGGCGCCGGACCGCCGACGGTTCCGGCGCCATCGAGATCGCGGTGGTCCATCGCCCCAAATATCAGGATTGGTCGCTGCCCAAGGGCAAACTCGATCCGGGCGAGACGCCGGTGCTCGCCGCGGTGCGTGAGGTCGGCGAGGAAACCGGCCTGGACTGCCGTCTGGGCCGCTATCTCGGGCACGTCACGTATCCGATTCCGGGACACCGGAAATTGAAGCGAGTGGACTACTGGGCCGCCGAGGTCGCGGGTGGGGCGTTCGCCGCCAATTCCGAGGTCGATGTGCTGTCCTGGTACACATTGGACCGGGTGATGGACCAGCTGTCGTATCCGATGGACCGACAGGTGCTGCGCGCCTTCATCCGCCTGCCCGCGGCGACCAGCACGCTGCTGCTGGTTCGACACGCCAAGGCGGGCAGCCGGGGCCACTTCGACGGTCCGGATGAGCAGCGCCCACTGGAGCGCGAAGGGCAGGCCCGGGCACAGGCGCTGGTCCCGAATCTGCTGGCCTACGGTGCATCCGAGATCTATTCGGCCGATCCGGTGCGCTGCGTTCAGACGGTGACGCCGCTGGCCGAGAAACTCGGCGCGACAATCACCATCGAGCCGCTGTTCTCCGAAACCGGTTATGCCGCAGCACCGGACAAGGCCCGACAACGCGCCGTTTCCCTGGTATCGGATCGCGCGGTGCGCGTTCTGTGCAGTCAGGGCAAGGTAATTCCCGATCTGCTGCAGTGGTGGGCCGATCGCGACGGCATCTCGCTGCCGTCCGCGCGCAACCGCAAGGGCAGCGTGTGGGTGCTGTCTTTTGCCTCGGGTCGGCTGGTTGCCGCCGACCATCTCGACCGGTCGCTGTCGGCCGCCATCGTCAAGTCCTGACCACGATAGGGGTCCGCAACCGTCATGCGGTCGCTATTGGGCCTAAAATTCGGACGTAGGCAGCTAAAACGGCCCTGGGGCGAACCCCAGGGCCGTTTTTAGCCGGTACAGGGAGTGATTCCGCTCAGCGGAGCGAATCACTCGATGGCGCTGGACCTTCAGCCGCATGTGCGGCCTCGAACCTCTGCGTCAGCGAGCGCGGCGGGCCGGAGCCTTCTTGGCCGCGGTCTTCTTCGCGGGCGCCTTCTTCGCGACGGTCTTCTTCACGGCGGTGGCCTTCTTGGCCGCCGTGGCCTTCTTGGCCGGAGCCTTCTTGGCGACGGCCTTCTTGACGGCCGCCTTCTTCGCGACCGTCTTGGCAGCAGTTGCCTTGCGGGCAGTCGTCTTTGCCGGGGCCTTCTTCGCCGCGGTCTTCTTGGCGGGCGCCTTGGTGGCGGTCGCCTTCTTCGCGGCGACCTTCTTCGCCGCCGTCTTCTTGGCGGCCGCCTTCTTTGCCGCCACCGGTGCATTCGCGCCGCGCTTTACGGCGGGGCCGCTCGCGGTCAGCTTCTGCTTACCCGCGATGACGGCCTTGAACTGAGCACCCGGGCGGAACGCAGGCACCGAAGTGGGCTTCACCTTGACGGTTTCGCCGGTGCGCGGGTTCCTGGCAACTCGAGCCGCACGCTTACGCTGTTCGAACACACCGAATCCGGTGATTGTGACGCTCTGACCCTTGTGCACCGCACGCACGATGGTGTCGACCACATGCTCGACTGCCGCGGTGGCCGTGCGCCTGTCCGTACCCAACTTTTCGGTCAGAACGTCGATCAGTTCCGCCTTGTTCATTGAATCCTCCGCAGACTAATGGCCCGTCGTCGGACCGACTAGGTACCACGGTAAACCCACTTTGGGCAAGAGTCTATGTGCCACGCCAAAATTCATGTGGTTTAGCACACGTCCAGCTACCGCCCCTAGGGTTGTACAGCTATCACTACCGGGTGATTACGCCTGCGAAATATGTGCCGGAAGGGTTGTGGGTTTCCAACTTGGCCTTGCCTTTTCGAACTCATCGATGACGTCACTGCGCCGGAGGGTGAGCCCGATGTCGTCCAATCCTTCGAGCAGACGCCACCTGGTGTAGTCATCAATATCGAACGGCAACACGACGGTTCCGGCCGTCACCGTGCGCGCCTCGAGATCAACAACCAATTCGAGACCGGGCTGTTCCTCGAGCAACTTCCAGAGCATTTCGACATCGTTCTGTGACATCTGCGCGGCCAACAGACCACCCTTGCCCGCATTGCCGCGGAAGATGTCGGCGAAGCGTGATGAGATGACGACGCGAAAGCCGTAGTCCGACAGCGCCCAAACGGCGTGTTCGCGCGAGGATCCGGTGCCGAAGTCCGGACCGGCCACCAGCACACTGCCCCGGTTATAGGGCTCGGTGTTCAGAATGAAGTCCGGATCGGATCGCCATGCTGCGAACAGTCCATCCTCGAATCCTGTGCGCGTCACCCGCTTCAGGTACACGGCCGGAATGATCTGATCGGTGTCGACATTGGATCGGCGCAGCGGCACTCCGATCCCCTTGTGGGCGGTGAAGGCTTCCATTTCTGCTGATTCTCCTGGGTCGTTAGGCGATTTGAGCCGACCGTTTCGAGTGACCTGCGGCGGTCACTATGGCCGGAAGTGCGAATCGATGCGGGCGCAACGCGTCCGCACGCCGATCAGTCCAGATCCGCCGGTGCGGACAGCGTGCCGCGGACCGCCGTCGCGGCCGCTACGAGCGGGGAAACCAGGTGTGTACGGCCACCTTTGCCCTGCCGACCCTCGAAGTTGCGGTTCGATGTCGAAGCGCAACGCTGACCGGGCGCGAGCTGATCGGGATTCATTCCCAAGCACATCGAGCAGCCCGCCTGACGCCATTCGGCGCCCGCCGCGGTGAAAATCTCGCCCAGTCCTTCTTTTTCCGCCTGTGCGCGCACCCGCATAGAGCCCGGTACAACCAACATTCGCACACCGTCGGCGATGCGGCGTCCCTTCAAAATCCCGGCCACAGCGCGCAAATCCTCGATGCGCCCGTTGGTGCACGAACCGACGAATACGGTATCGACCGACACATCCCGAAGCGGGGTTCCCGGCTCCAAGTCCATGTATCGCAGCGCTTTCTCCGCGGACTCGCGCGCCGTCTCGTCGGCAATCTGCGTGGGATCGGGCACCGTCTCACCCAGTGGTGCACCCTGACCCGGGTTGGTGCCCCAGGTGACGAATGGGGTCAGCGCATTGGCGTCGATGTGCACCTCGGCGTCGAAAGCCGCGCCCTCATCGGTCTTCAGCGCCTCCCAGGCGGCCACTGCGGCATCCCAGTCGACTCCCTGCGGCGCGTGCGGGCGTCCTTTGAGGAATTCATAGGTGGTTTCGTCAGGGGCGATCATTCCGGCCCGCGCACCCGCTTCGATCGACATGTTGCAGATGGTCATTCGCGCCTCCATGGACATGGCGCGAATGGCCTCGCCGCGATACTCGAGCACATAGCCCTGACCGCCGCCGGTACCGATCTTGGCGATGACCGCCAGAATCAGATCCTTACTCGTGACACCGGGCGGCAATTGGCCGTCAACGGTGATCGCCATGGTCTTGAACGGACGCAGTGAGAGCGTCTGGGTGGCAAGGACATGTTCGACCTCACTGGTGCCGATACCCATCGCCAGCGCGCCGAACGCACCGTGGGTCGAGGTGTGGCTGTCGCCGCACACCACCGTCATACCCGGCTGCGTCAAACCGAGCTGCGGCCCGACGACGTGCACGATGCCCTGATCCAGATCCCCCATCGGATGCAGTCGCACACCGAATTCCGCGCAATTGTGGCGCAGGGTCTCGACCTGAGTGCGCGAAATGGGGTCGGCGATCGGCTTATCGATATCGATGGTCGGGACGTTGTGGTCCTCGGTCGCGATGGTGAGATCGGGACGGCGCACGGGGCGACCGGCGGCGCGGAGCCCGTCGAAGGCCTGTGGACTGGTCACCTCGTGCACGAGGTGCAAATCGATGTAGATCAAATCCGGCTCACGGGAGGCGCCTTCGCCCTCACCGCGGGCGACGACGTGCTGCTCCCACACCTTTTCGGCCAGTGTGCGGCGCTCGGCCATTCTCGATCACCTTTCCGACGAGCAACCGGTTCGCGCGATCTGGACTGAGGCGCGGCTCCCGGCTGCACAATTTGGCTATCCGGCGCGTCGGGAGCGAGTAGAGCGCTTAAGTGGCTTTCTCAACATCCGAGACGCTAATATCGTTCTATGAGACAGCATAGCGGTATCGGCGTCCTCGACAAAGCGGTGTCAGTGTTGTATGCCGTCGCGGAGCACCCCTGCGGTCTCAATGAGCTGTGCACCCGCACCGGACTGCCCCGCGCCACCGCCCATCGCCTGGCCGTGGGGCTCGAGGTACACCGGCTGCTGGCCCGCGACAACAACGGCATGTGGCGGCCGGGCCCGGCCCTCGCCGAGCTCGCCGCCGGCGCCACCGATCCGCTGCACGAGGCCGCCTCGGCCATTCTCCCGCGCCTGCGCGAGATCACCGGCGAGAGTGTCCAGATCTACTGCCGCGACGGCAATGCGCGGGTCTGCATCGCCGCTCTGGAACCCCCGGTCGGCCTGCGCGATACGGTCCCGATCGGCGCGCGGCTGCCGCTCACCGCCGGATCGGCGGCCAAGGTGCTGCTGGCCTGGGCGGATCCGGAATTCCAGCGCACCATCCTGGCCGACGCGGTATTCGGCGAGCGCGCGCTGGCCGAGGTGCGCAAGCGCGGCTGGGCCCAGAGCGCCGCCGAACGGGCCACCGGTGTGGCCAGCGTCTCGGCACCCGTGCGCGATGCCGCGGGTCATGTGATCGCGGCCGTCTCGGTATCGGGCCCGATCGATCGGATGGGCCGCAGACCCGGCGCACGCTGGGCGGCCGACCTGGTCGCCGCCGCGGACGCATTACACAAGAGGCTGTAACACGTTCTAGTCGAACATCTAAGGTTGGTGCGCATGGGAGTAAACCAACGGGCGCAGATCGTCATGTCCGACGCCGAGATCACCGAGTTCCTGCAGCGCAACCGCATCGCGACGCTGGCAACCATCGGCCCGAACGGCACACCACATCTCATCGCGATGTGGTACGCCCTGCTCGACGGCGAGGTCGCACCCGATGGCTCGGTCCGCAAGCTGCCCGAGCTGTGGTTCGAAACGAAAGCGAAATCGCAGAAGGCCGTCAACCTGCGCCGCGACCCGCGCATCACCTGCATGGTCGAGGCGGGGCACACCTACGACCAATTGCGCGGGGTCTCCATCGAAGGCCACGCCGAGATCATCGACGATCCGGACAAGCTGTACGCCGTCGGTGTGAGCGTCTGGGAGCGCTACACCGGCCCCTACAGCGAGGAAGTCCGCCCGCTCGTCGAACAGATGCTGCACAAGCGCGTCGCCATCCGGGTGGTCCCCGATCGCCTGCGCAGCTGGGACCATCGCAAACTCGGCCTGCCACAGCTGCCCCTCGGCGGCACCACCGCGCAATCGCTGGACTGATCGCGGCACGCGGGCGATATCCGACTGACACACCGCACCCCGCGCAGTAGCGTCAACCCTGTTCGACCCGAATCGGCAGCGCGACGACGCCTCTTGGCGCGGTGCGCGGTCGCGACGACGAGGAGCAGACGATGGCGGAAGCGGATAGTTCCAACGGCAGCGCGGGATCCAGCGCCGAAGAGGTCAAGCGCAAGTTCAAGGAAGCCCTGGAGCGCAAGAACCAGCACCACGCCAAGTCGACCGATCATATGGACGGACGATCCAAGGCAACCTCCGCCCACGGCAACGCCAGCCACAAACGCGAGTTCCGCCGCAAGAGCGGATAAAGCCCCACCCCCAAGGCCCTCCAGCACCCCACCTGGAGGGCCTTTTGCAACTCCCCCACTTCCCGGCCCCCGCGACAGCCACGCCAAGTACAGACCGCCAAACGACCCCACATCACGCGAACGCCCCAGTTGAAGCCCACACCCGCCGCAAGCCCTCCGACAACGAACCACCCGCCCCGCCCCTTGCCACTCCCACACCGATCGAGAATGCGCTGATGCAGGTGTGCTCTCGACGTTTTACCTGCATCAGCGCATGGTGATCACTTGTCCAGGGCTTCTCGGCGGCGGTGAGCCGCGCGCGAGAGGCCGCGGTCCGAACACGCGGGCTGCACAGCTGGAAGCCAGGCCCAGGAACAATGCATCCGCAGGCCACCGGTCCGGGGAATCTATGCGGCCAAGAACCAACGGTCCGGGCACAGATGCGACCAAGAATCACCAGTCCGGGACCCCCGCCACCAGAACCACCAGTCCACGACCCCGCGACCAAGAACACCAATCCGGCGCCCACACAGCCGAAACCCACGAGTCCGGTTCCCTGGGAAGAAACCCCACGAGACCAGCACCAACACGGCAGACAACCCCATTACGGGAAGCTACGTACCCGACCCCTAGGAGCCCGCGCCCCTGGTCCGGGGGCGAAGCCCTCCGGCTCTACTCGGGGGTCCGGGGGCGAAGCCCTCCGGGTAGGGGCGTGGGGGTTCCACCCCCACAAAACAATGCGAAAACGAGCAAGGCCCATGCTCTCCATGAGCATGAGCCTTGCACTCGTTGTAGCCCCGACGGGATTCGAACCCGCGCTACCGCCTTGAGAGGGCGGCGTCCTAGGCCGCTAGACGACGGGGCCAGGACTCGACCTCCCACATTTCTGTGGGCGATCTTTCCGTTCGATCTTTCGATCAGTGGAAGCTCGGTTAGCTTAGCGGACCGAAGCTCGGCGACCAAATCGCCGGATGCTGAACAACTTTCGGTCGCGAACCGAGAGACGAACAACATTCTCCGCTGGGGTACCAGGACTCGAACCTAGAATGGCTGAACCAGAATCAGCTGTGTTGCCAATTACACCATACCCCAATGACCAGGACGTCAGACCTCGTGTCCGGCTGACCCGAGGCCCTGTTCCGAGCCGAGAAGAAGAGTACCAAACCGCATACGGTTAACTACAAATCGGCTGGTCAACGCCCTGTTTTTCGGTCAAGTCCGGGTTTTACGCGGACGCGGCCCACGCCAGCGCCGAACGCAGCCGAGCCAGCGTGGTTTCGCGGCCGAGCAACTCCAGCGACTCGTACAGCGGCGGGCTGATGTGCGAACCCGTGACCGCCACTCGCACTGGCGCGAACGCCTTGCGCGGCTTGAGCCCCAGATCATCGATGAGCGCGGTTTTGAGCGCATCCTCGATGGCGGAGGTGGTCCAGGCCGTCAACGGCTCCAGCGCGGCAATGGCGGC
Organism: Nocardia sp. CA-119907; assembly: GCF_050955995.1. Lineage (NCBI taxonomy): Bacteria > Bacillati > Actinomycetota > Actinomycetes > Mycobacteriales > Nocardiaceae > Nocardia > Nocardia sp. CA-119907. The sequence continues at coordinate 2,457,594 of NZ_CP192091.1, read as the reverse complement.
GTCCAATATCGGCGTGGCATCGGGGCCGAGGTTCTTCGCCCCCGCCGCCGGATCAATCGCGAACTCTTCCGCTGGCGCGAACAAGAAACGCAGCAGATCCCACGCGTCGGACAACACTACGATCCGGGTCTGCACCAGTTCGGCGGCCGCGGCGAACATCTTGTCGTCGATGTCGGCGCCGATGTGGCCGTGCTCGGTCAGGAACTCGCGTAAGCGGTGCGTGAAATCACCCGGCTCCAGCAATCGGATGTGTTCGGCGTTGAGCGAGTCCGCCTTCTTCTGATCGAAACGGGCCGGATTCGAATTTACCTTCGAGATATCGAAGGCCGCCACCATCTCCGCCATCGAGAAAACATCGCGATCATCCGCGATGCCCCAGCCGAGTAGCGCCAGGTAATTCAGCAAACCCTCCGGGATGAATCCCCGATCCCGATGGACGAACAGATTCGACTCCGGATCGCGCTTGGACAACTTCTTGTTGCCCTGCCCCATCACGAACGGTAGATGAGCGAACTCCGGAGTGAACTCCGCGACACCGATCCGCCGCATCGCCGCATAGAGCGCGATTTGCCGCGGAGTTGAGGAAAGAAGGTCTTCCCCGCGCAACACATGGGTGATCTTCATCAATGCATCGTCGACCGGGTTTACCAGCGTATAGAGCGGATCGCCATTACCGCGGGTGAGTGCGAAGTCGGGCACCGTACCCGCTTTGAAGGTGGTTTCGCCGCGCACCAGATCGTGCCAAGTGATGTCCGCATCGGGCATCCGCAAGCGAATTACCGCCGGACGTCCGGCAGCGCGATATGCCTCGATCGCCTCGGGGGTGAGATCGCGGTCATAGTTGTCGTAACCGAGCTTCGGATCACGGCCCGCGGCGCGGTGGCGCTCCTCGACTTCGTCGGGCGTGGAGAAGGATTCGTAGGCCTCACCGGCCGCCAGCAACTTCTGCACGACCTCCATGTGCAGCTCGCGCCGCAGGGACTGGCGGTACGGCTCGTAGGGTCCGCCGACTTCCGGACCCTCATCCCAGGTGAGGCCGAGCCAGCGTAGCGCGTCCAGGAGCGCCCGGTAGGAGTCTTCGGAATCGCGTGCGGCATCGGTATCTTCGATGCGGAAGACGAACTTGCCGCCGGTGTGACGGGCGAACGCCCAGTTGAACAGCGCCGTCCGGATCAGGCCGACGTGTGGCGTCCCGGTCGGTGACGGGCAGAAGCGGACCCGTACTTCAGTCATGGCTCTCTTTCGACTAGCGCTTGGCGGCAACAGGATTGGTGAGGGTTCCGATGCCCTCGACGGTCACGGACACGTTCTGCCCGGACTGCAGCGGGCCGACGCCCTCCGGGGTCCCGGTGAGGATCACATCACCGGGCAGCAGCGTCATCACCGTGGTCACCCACTCGATGAGCTTCGGAATATCGTGCAGCAGAAGCGAAGTGCGGCTGCGCTGGCGGACCTCGCCGTCGACTTCGGTGACGATCTCCAGATCCGAAGGGTCCAACGAGGTTTCGATCCACGGGCCGAGCGGGCAGAAGGTGTCGTAGCCTTTGGCCCGGGTCCACTGGCCGTCGTGCTTCTGCTGGTCACGCGCGGTCACATCGTTGGCGACGGTGTAGCCGAGCACCACATCGAGCGCGCGGGCAGCGGGCACATCCTTGCACGGACGGCCGATGACTATCGCCAGCTCACCCTCGTAGTCGACCTGGGAAGAGCTGGGCGGCAATATGATCGGTGCGTTCGGGCCGACGATCGAGGTGCTCGGCTTCATGAAGATCACCGGATCGGCGGGCGCGACACCGCCCATTTCGGCCGCGTGCGCGGCGTAGTTCTTGCCGATGCAGATCACCTTGCTGGCCAGAATCGGCGCGAGCAGGCGCACGTCGGCCAGCGGCCAACTCCGTCCGGTGAATGTCGGAGTACCGAACGGATGTTCCGCGATCTCTTTGGCGACGCTCTCGCCCCCCTCCCCTTCGATACTGACGAAAGCGACTCCATCGGGACTGGCGATTCGACCTAGACGCATGCCCGGCAGTCTATCGACCCCCGTCGACCTGCTCGAACGCTGTATCTGATTTGCCGCGCCTGCGGCGCGGCGTGTTCGCGGCCCCCTTTTGTCTCGCGTCCGAGCCGTCGAGACTCGCGCCTGCGGCATGCACTTCGACGACTCGGACGCGAGACGGGCCGCGAACGGTCGCTCGTAAGACTCGCTCCGCGCTGGTCACCCATGTGCGAACCGTCAGCACCCGGCGTACACCAGCCTGGCCGTCGAGACTCGAGACCTCGTCGCATGTGCTTCAACGGCTCGGCCGAGTTGAAGGCCGCGCCTGCGCGACGCGAGACGGGCCGCTCGAACAGTCACTCCGTGGGGGCGGCATCGACGCACGGGTGGCGTCGAAATGTGAGGAGATCGACAGCCCGACCCTCGAAATCAGGTTGCCCACCGGGTGTACGGTAAGTCCCAATGTTCACAGAATGAGAACGCTGTCCCATATTTTGAGATTTCGAGGTGAGGTCGATGGCCACTACCGTGACGCAGATACACGAGGTCCGACGGTGGTCCATGCTCGGACTCGGGGTCTTCGCGCAGGCCTCCAGTGCCGTTTTCATCCACGGGGTCCCATTCCTGCTGCCAGCACTGACCGCGGACGGCATGCCGCTGGCGACCGCCGGATTGCTGGTGGCCATGCCGACGGTCGGGCTGGTGTGCACGCTCATCGCTTGGGGGTATGTCGTCGACCGGATCGGCGAGCAGAAGGTGCTGGTCGGCGGGCCATTGCTGATGTTCGTCGCGGGCGCGGCGGCAGCAACGGTGTCGAACCACCTCGCACTCGGCGCGCTGCTGTTCTTCGGCGGCGTCGGCGCGGCGAGCACCAATGGCGCCAGCGGGCGGGTGATCGTCGGCTGGTTCCCGCCGCATCGACGCGGGCTGGCCATGGGAATCCGGCAGACCGCACAGCCCTTGGGTGTCGGCGTCGGCGCATTGGCCATTCCAGCGGTCGCGGCCGCGCACGGCGTCTCGGCGGCCATTCTGGTACCCGCCGTCATGGCCGGCGCGGCCGCGCTGGGCTGTCTGGTCGGGATCGTCGATCCGCCTCGCCCCGCCGGTACTGCCGCGGATCGGACCAACCCCTATCGCGGCGATTCCACGCTGTGGCGCATACATGCGGTGTCGGTGCTGCTGTGCGTTCCACAGGGCACCGTATGGACTTTCGCATTGTTGTGGTTGCATCGTGACGTCGGCTGGTCACTGCCGGTGGCGGGCGCCCTGGTTACCTTCACCCAAATCCTCGGCGCCCTAGGGCGAATCGGCGCGGGTGCGTGGTCGGATCGCGTCGGCAGCCGCCTGGGGCCGCTGCGGACGGTCGCGATTGCCGCCGTAATCGCCATGGCCGCCTTGGCTTTGGCCGCATGGGCACATGCGTGGTGGGCCGCGATCCCGCTGCTGATCGCCGCATCGGTCATTACGGTGTCCGACAACGGCTTGGCCTTCACCGCAGTCGCCGAAATCGCCGGACCCTACTGGAGCGGACGCGGGCTCGGCATTCAGAACACCGGCCAGAACCTCGCAATAGCCACCATCCCACCGGTTTTCGGCGCACTGATCACCGCCAGCGGCTTCCCGGCGGCGTACCTGTTGGCCGCCGGTTTGGCGATGGCGGCCGTGCCACTGGTTCCAGCGGATCGACGATCCAAGTAACGGCCCCTTATACATTCGCGCCCATCCCGATCTGCCGGGGCGGGTGCGATCCATGCGTGCCGATCACATGCGACCGTCGACCGTCGAGATCCGCCGCAACGCGACAAGAGCCTGGCTGATTCCGAATCGTGCAGTGACCCGAGAGATGTCGTCGACATCGATCTCCGCCTGCACGCGCCCGCATCACTGCGGATTCCGCAGCACATGAGTTGATCGGATTCGACCACGATTGCGCATTGATGTAAATCCAGCCTTGACAAGCTGTGGGCGTCAAGTCAGGCTTTACATATGCCCGTAGAACAGCAGCATGTAGACCCGCAGGACGAGCGGGCAATGCTCGGAAAGTTGTTGTCCGCCAATGCGGAACTGGTCGTGGGTGTGCTGAGCCCGGAGCAGGGGCGGCCCAGCGTGCCGGTGCTGGCCGCACTCACCGCGACCCGAAACCTCAGCCGCCTCGTCGACGACATCCTGCACACCCTGGCCCGGCAAGCCCGCGATGAAGGGCACACCTGGGCCGAAATCGGCGATCTGCTCGGCACCTCACGCCAAGCGGCCTTCCAACGCTTCAGCGGCCCGATGCCCCCGACCGGCCCGTTCCCGCCACCTCCGACCCCGCCCGGATTCCCGCCGCCGCCCGGCATCCCCATGCCCCCCACCCCGCCAACACCACCCGAATTCCCAACCCCGCCCGGGCTCTTCACACCACCCACCATGCCGATACCACCCAACATGCCGCAGCCGCCCAACCCGCCAACTCCGCCCACCCGCTAGTCCCCGATCCACGAATCCCTCACCACCGCAACGATTCACCACCAACCCTGCGGCGCCCGGAGACGCCATCGCGAGAACGTCATGCCCGAGCAATTCCCACCCACCGCCGAACAACTGGCCGAACTGGCCGGGCGCGGACCGACCATCGCCGAATCGGTCAGTGCGGCAGCCACTCTCGTCGAATGGCGGCATCTGGCCGTCGCCGGTGAGGTGTTCGATGCCGTCGGGCCGGTCGCCGAGCCGGTGGCGCGGATGCACGATGCCATCACCGGTGCCGTCTACGAGTCGAGCCACGGCGGACGGCGGCGCGCTGGCCGAGCGCGATCAGTTCAGATCTCGATCAGGGCAGCCGGGTCGAAACTCACCCGGAACGGTGGATCCGCCTCGATCTCCGCGGTGCACACCGTTCCCGCCGCCACTACCGGACTCGCGCGAAAGGCGCCGTCCGCGAGCAGCATTCGGTGGATCCGGACCTCCGGATGATGCTCGACGATCCAGTATTGCGGGATATCGATGGCCGCGTATTCGCGGACCTTCCTGACCCGGTCGGTGCGCTCGCTCCCGTTGCCCGGTGCGACAACCTCCACAGCGAGCAGCACTTCTCTACCCTGAATCAGCCTGGGCGTTTCGGCGACAATCGCCGCTCGCGCAATGTCTCTCGGGATCACCACGATATCGGGCTTGCGCACACCACTCAGGGTGCCGACTTCCCAACCGCCGCCCATACATACGTGTACAGCCGCTCCGACCGCCCCGGCATCGATGAGCCGGCCGAGCCGCTGCACCACGAAGTTGTGTCGCGCGCCGCCCGCGACCGCGATCAACCATCCGTCCTCGAGTTCGAACCCTTTACCGCCGTCCGGTAAGCCGTGCAGATCCACTTCGGTATACGGTCCGAACCCCCGCCCGCGCAGCACCCGACGCTCACTCATCGGACCGCCCGGGTGGCCGGAGTGGGGTCAGGCACGTCGAAGCGCAGGGCATTCATCGATGGTTCGCGCTTGCGGAGCCGAATTCAAGTGTGTCCGAACCCCCTCGCGGTCCACGAATGCGAAAAGCCCGCGCCCGAAACAGTCGAGCGCGGGCCTTCCGGAAAGTGTCAGACCGCCGCGGCGATCCGATCCCCGACCTCGACGGTCGAGGCCGCACCGCTGCGCGACGCGAGATCCTTGGCAACCGCGGCTTCGATCCGAGCCGCCGCCTCCGTGTTGCCGAGATGGTTGAGCAGCAAGGAAACCGAAAGGATCGCCGCGGTCGGATCGGCCTTGGACTGACCAGCGATATCGGGAGCACTGCCGTGCACCGGCTCGAACATGCTCGGGTTGGCGCCGGACGCGTCGATATTGCCGCTGGCCGCCAGGCCGATACCACCGCTGACCGCCGCCGCGAGGTCGGTGATGATATCGCCGAAGAGGTTATCGGTGACGATCACATCGAAGCGGCCCGGATCGTTGACCATATGGATGGTGGCGGCGTCGATGTGCTGGTAGGCGGTCTGCACCTCCGGGAATTCGACCGCGACCTCGTTCACCGTGCGCTGCCACAGCGAACCGGCGAAGGTCAGCACATTGTTCTTGTGCACCAGCGTCAGGTGCTTGCGGCGTGCCTGCGCCTTGGCGAAGGCGTAGCGCACCACGCGCTCGATGCCGAAGCGGGTATTGGTGCTGACCTCGGTGGCGACCTCATGCGGCGTCTGCACCCGGATGGCGCCGCCGGTACCGGTGTAGGGCCCCTCGGTGCCCTCGCGCACGACAACGAAGTCGATATCCGGATTGCCGGCCAGCGGACTGGTCACGCCCGGGTACAGCTTCGACGGACGCAGGTTCACGTGGTGGTCCAGCGCGAAGCGGGTGCGCAGCAGCAGTCCGCGCTCGAGCACACCGCTCGGCACCGACGGATCGCCGATCGCGCCGAGCAGGATCGCGTCATGCTGCTTCAGCTCGGGCAGCACCGAATCCGGCAGGATCTCCCCGGTCGCGTGGTAGCGACGGGCACCCAGGTCGTATTCGGTCTTCTCGACACCCGGCTGCACCACATCGAGCACCTTGATGGCCTCCGCGATGACCTCGGGACCGATCCCATCACCGGCGATAACAGCAAGCTTCATAACAAAATGCTCCGTTCAGTATTGCCGACCGCCACGGTACTTCGCCGCGCACTGCCCGCCGCTGTCGGGCATCGCAGCGCACGCTTCCTACGTCGCCCGGCAATCGCGCGCCCAGCGTGACGTGTCGTGCCCGGCACATGTGACGGCGCCGCGCACGAGTCGATGTGCGCGGCGCCGACGGTGGTCAGAACAGGTCGACCAGGACGATCTTCGCGGCGCCAACGGATTCCGCGATCGCGGCCTGGACGTCTGCGGGGACTTCGCGGGCCACCCGCAGAATCACGGTCGCGCCTTCCTTATCCACATCCTGGCTCAGCTGTGCGGCGAGGATGTCGATCTCGGCCTCACCGAGCTTGGTGCCGATCTTGCCCAGCGCGCCCGGCCGGTCGTCGTAGTTCAGCACGGCCAGGTTCAGGCCCTCGGCGCGCATATCGTAGTTACGGCCGTTGATGTTGACGATCTTCTGCACCAGCTGCGGCTCGGTCAGCGTGCCGGCCACATTCAGGGTGCGGCCGTCGCCGAAGACCGCGCGCAGGTCGACGACGCTGCGGTGGCTCGGGCTCTCCGAAATCTTGGTGACCTCGGCAGTAATGCCACGGTCCTTGGCCAGCGCGGGGGCGTTGACGAAGGTGACCTGGTCCTCGACCAGCGCGGAGAAGATGCCGCGCAGCGCCGACAGCTCCAGCACCGCGACATCCTGGGCGGCCAGCTCGCCGCGCACCTGCACCTCGACACTGACCGGGAGCTCGTTGGACACCGCGCCGAGCAGGTGGCCCTGCTTGCGCACGATCTCCAGCCACGGCGCGACATCGTCGCTGACGGTGCCACCGGTCACGTTCACCGCGCCCGGCACGAATTCACCGGCCAGGGCCAGCAATACGGACTTGGCTACATCGGTGCCCGCGCGGTCCTGCGCCTCGGCGGTGGACGCACCCAGGTGCGGGGTCACGACGACCTGCGGCAGATCGAACAGCGGGCTGTCGGTGCACGGCTCGGTGTCGAACACGTCGAGACCGGCAGCGCGCACATGACCCGACTTGATGGCGTCGGCGAGCGCCTGCTCGTCGACCAGCCCACCGCGCGCGGCATTGACGATGATGACGCCCGGCTTGGTCTTGGCGATGGCTTCCTTACCGATGATGCCCTTGGTCTCGGGGGTCTTCGGCAGGTGCACCGAGATCAGGTCGGCGCGCTCGAGCAGTTCGTCCAGGCTCAGCAGTTCGATGCCGAGCTGGGCGGCGCGGGCCGGGGAGACGTAGGGGTCGTAGGCGATCACCTTGGTCTCGAACGCGGCCAGGCGCGCGGCGAACAGCTGGCCGATGCGGCCGAGGCCGACCACACCGACGGTCTTATCGAAGATCTCGACACCGTTGAACTTGCTGCGCGCCCAGGTGCGCTCGCGCAGCGTGGCGTCGGCGGCCGGGATCTGGCGCGCGGCGGCCAGCAGCAGCGTGACGGCGTGCTCGGCGGCGGTGTGGATGTTCGAGGTGGGCGCGTTGACGACCATGACGCCGCGCTCGGTGGCCGCGGGCACGTCGACATTGTCGAGGCCGACACCGGCACGGGCGACGATCTTCAGGTTCTTCCCGGCCTCGAGCACCTCGGCGTCGACGGTGGTCGCCGAGCGGACCAGTAGCGCGTCCGCCTCGGGCACCGCGGCGAGGAGTGCCGGGCGGTCGGGGCCATCGACCCAGCGAACCTCGACACCGTCACCAAGCGCGTCGACGGTCGACTGGGCGAGCTTGTCGGCGATCAGAACAACAGGACGGCCTGCTTGGCTCACTGTGGGTTACTCCTGGGAGGAAGAGGGGTCGGCATTTACCGCCGACCAGCTTAGTGGGCGCGAAATCGCAGCGCCCTACCCCCTGGTAGGCAGCCGCCGTCAGTGCCGTCGCCGCATCCGGCAAAGGCGAAGGCCCCGCACCATCGGGTGCGGGGCCTCGACTCATCTCGCGCCGAATCGAACGGCGCGGATACGGCCGAAATCAATCGGCCGCAACAGCGCTATCAGCCGCCGAACGAACCCGTCCACAGGGTGTTGAGAATACCGTGCAAAGCAGCGCTACCGGTGGAAAGCAGGCCGTTCAGGGCAGCAGAACCGGTGTCGATGATAACGGGGATCATGAAATTTCCTCTTCGTCGAAAACAAACCCAGTCGAACTGGCTGACACATGGCACATCGGGGCTCGCGCAAATGCGGTTACGGATTTCGGCCGGATAGTGACGCAGACTACATATCACTTTTCATTGTGAGCTGGACAACTGTCCAACACGGGTCTGAGCTGGCCAAATCCCGCCAATTGCAGGTCAGCTGCACTTTTCCGAGCCATAATTTGCTCCGCAAAAAGATGCTCCCTAAGAACTCTCTGAGAGAATGTTTCATACTGACTGAGACCGTTCCGAGATAGGACTGACCACCGGCGTTGATCCGGCAAATTCAGGACATATCCATCGGCGTCGCCGCCGAATTGCCTGGCAGCGCTATTGGTCGTCGCAATACATCAGATACGGCCGCCCCAAAATCAGCGCGACAGCAAGCGCGGCGCTACCGAAATACACCGGCAGCAGATGGATGAACGCGGTGGAGTGGATGAAGAAGTGGATCACCAGTGCGCTGGCGGACCCTGCGACGGTCGCACCGAGCGTCCACCACACCCATGCCTCGCCCTGCCGCCAGCCCCACAGGCCGAGCAGCACGATCGCCACCGCCGTCGCCATCAGCTCACCGCCGAATCCGGCGCGGCCGTGGGCGATGAACGGCAACAGGTGTGCATTGGCGCCCTTCAGCGTGTCGACATCGGCGTGCATGAACCGCAGGTCGGTCGGCACGAAGACGAAGATGAGCCCAACGGTCGAGATGACGACACCGCCGATGAATGCGCCCACCCCGTGGCGATCATCACCAGCTGACCGACCAGCGCCCGTCGACGCACCCGTTCCGGACATTGCGGCGGCACCGTCCAATGCCGCGTTGTCGGCTTGTGCCACACCGCGAGCAGGAACATCGGGAACAGCACTGCCGCCGTCAACACGTGCAGCGGCTCGACGAAGGCTGCGCCCACCAAGTGCCCTCAGTTACCCCGACACTGTGAAAACGGATGGCCCACCGTATCCCGGCCGAACTAGCATCACCGGCCATGTCCCTGCGCGCGATTCCCGCATCGATGGACCCGATGGTGGTCGGGTCCATCGATGCCGAGCTCGATCGAGTCGAGCTCGCGCATCGGGTGTCGGTGCGGCTCGCCATCGAAAGCGGCAGTCGGGCTTGGGGATTCCCTTCGCCCGATTCGGATTACGACTGCCGGTTCGTCTATGTCGCGCATATGGATACTTACCTGTCGCCTTGGCGGACAAGGGATGTCATCGAGACCCCGCTGATCGGCCTCCTCGATGTGAACGGCTGGGATCTGGCCAAGGCGCTGCGGCTGCTGGTCAAGGGCAATGCGGTGCTCATCGAGTGGCTGATGTCGCCGATCTCTACCGGGGCGATGACCGGTTCCGTGCCGAATTGTGTTCCGTAGCAGAGCAAGTCGCCGACCGCAACCAGGTGGCCCGGCACTATCTGCATCTGGGCGGCAGGCAGTGGGCACTGTTCGATCGGCACCGCTCGCTGAAGAAGGTGTTCTATTCGCTGCGGCCCGCGATGGCATTGCGCTGGCTGCGCGAACATCCCGATGCGGCGGTGGCGCCCATGCATCTGCCGACGCTGCTGGCGCAGTGCGAGTTGCCCGTCGGGCTGGTGACGGACATCATCGAGCTGACCGAGCTCAAATCACGTACCCGCGAAATGGGCAGCGGCACCGTCCCTGTGTCGATCGCGGAGTTCATCGCCGACGAATTCGACCGCGCGACAGCTGCTTTCCCGAAGACAGCGGATCGGGATCTGGAGCGCGCCCGCGAGATCACCGCCGACTTCTTCCGCAAGGAAGTCCTCGCCACAGGAGATGGGCTGTAGCGCATCAGGACTCGGCCGCGCCGTCGACAGGCGGCGCGGCCGGATCCGACGCACGGCCGCAGGCCCGCATCACCCCTCGGCGGCCGCGTCAGCGTAGGCGCGCGCCAGCCGCTCGGTCGCGGTCGGGGCATCCGGATCGGGGCGGGGCATCCCGAGGTGCGATTCGCGCAGCTCGTCCATGAACTCGGCCCACAGCTGCGGCCCGCCCTCCTCCAGCAGTTCCGCGCGTACGCGCAGCCGCTTGGTTGTCGGCCGATGCCGCAACCCCCAGGCGCCCAGCTGCGCCATGATCGGCACCAACTGAATCGCGGGCTCGGTCAGCCGATACTCGGCCTTCTGCCCGGGACGGGTGTCCTCGCGGCTGAGCAGTCCGGCCGCGACCAGGCGTTTGAGCCGGTCGGACAGGATATTGGATGCGATGCCCTCCTCCGATCCTGCGAGCAGCTCACGAAAGTGACGGCGGTTGCCGAACATCACGTCGCGCAGTACCAGCAGCGTCCACCGGTCGCCGATCACCTCGATGGTGGCATTGATCGGACAGCCCGAACGTCCCTCGTCGCGCATCTGATGCTCCCTCGGTCGAAACTACTGCTTGCATTCTACAACCAGTTGCACCTACGCTGTCCACAAGCGATTGCAAAATACAAGCAGATCGAGAAAAGAGATGCTCATGGCCACCTTGCGCGTACACAACATCGCGATTTCCCTCGACGGCTACATCGCGGGACCGAATCAAGGACCCGACAACCCGATCGGCGAGGGCGGGATGCGGCTGCACGACTGGGTGTGGGCTACGCGCTACGCACAGCAGATGAACGGCGAGCACGGTGGCGATACCGGCGTCGACAACGATTTCATGGCGGCGGGCGATGCCGGAATCGGCGCAACCATCATGGGGCGCAACATGTTCGGTCCGATCCGGGGACCGTGGGCCGATCACGAATGGCGGGGCTGGTGGGGCGATAACCCGCCCTACCAGCACGACACCTTCGTCATGACCCACCATCCGCGGCCGTCGCTGCCGATGGAGGGTGGCACGACATTCCATTTCGTGAACGAAACGCCGGAAGAGGTTCTGCGCCGAGCACTCGAGGCCGCGGACGGTCAGGATGTGCGGCTCGCAGGCGGGTCATCGGCCGTCCGGCAGTTCCTGCGCGCCGGTCTGGTGGACAAGATGCACCTCGCGGTCGTCCCGATCCTGCTCGGTGCGGGCGAACGGCTCTACGACGATCTGGGCACCCTGCCGGGCTATGAGATCAGCTCCGTGGTGCGCTCCCCCGCCGTCACGCATGTCACCTTCACCAGGAGCGCATGAACAATCCCCGAAACGACGAGAGGCCCGCACCCCCTGCCGGGTGCGAGCCTCCTAAGTCACGCTTGATCAGATAGCGCGGACGTCCTGGGCCTGCGGACCCTTCTGGCCCTGGCCGATCTCGAACTCCACGCGCTGGCCCTCTTCGAGGGACCGGAAACCCGAGCCGGAAACGGCCGAGTAATGCACGAAGACGTCAGGGCCGCCTCCGTCTTGAGCGATAAAGCCGAAGCCCTTCTCGCTGTTGAACCACTTCACACTGCCTTGAGCCATGTTCTTTACTTCTTACTTCCTGTTGGTGAGCCGAGCAGATCACTTCGATGAGCCCGGTCTCGAGATCAACAATGCCATCATCCGACGAATTCAGCCACATCCAGCAGTGGTGACTGTGAGCAAGCCGACGTTGGCGATGGGGTGTGGCCGCGGCCGCAATGCCGGATCCACGATGCTGGCTACCCCGCCCACGCTACCACCTCAGGGCATAGATCAGCCGGTCGGCGCACACTTTTAGCTACCGAAGCGGCCGCGTCGACGATCGCAGCAACCATTCTCGGCACACACTTCGCACCGATCCTAAGAAGTTGTAAAGAAAATACGCGACGGGGCGCTTTCGCGTGCACTAACTGGTCGGTTTTCAGTTTTGCGGACGCGCCCGATCGATCGCGGCGGCGACGCCATCGAGGACGAGTTCGAGGCCGAAGGTGAAATCCGCGTCGGGATCCTCGGGCGGTGTCTCCCAGATATCCGCGGCGAATAGCCTTGCGGCATCGGGAAATCACACCGGATCGACCAACTCGGCGAGATCGTGGCCATAGTTCTGTTCGACCTGCGTTTGTTCGAGACCTGCCGCACGGCTGCCCGCTTCGAGTTCACGGGCAAGTACGAACGCCTGCCGGACGTAGCCGCTGACTACCGTGATGACGCCGACCTGTGCCGCCCAGTCCAGATCCGTATCGCGCAGACAGCGCAGCCCCGCGTCCATCCATCCGATGGCGTTCGGGCCGCGCGGCGGACCGGCGACCGGCAGCCGGGTCAGCCAGGGGCGTCGCTGGAAGATCGCTCGCTGTGCCAGCGCCCAGCGGCGCAGATGTGTGCGCCAATCCCCGCGCGACTCCGTCGGTCCGGTTGCCGGACCCAAGCCGAGGTCGGCCATGAGCACGACCAACTCGTCCTTGGAGCCGATATAGCGGTAGAGCGACATGGGCGTGACATGCAATGCCGCCGCGATCTTCGGCAGCGTCGCGCCGGACAGTCCGTCCCGACAGTGCCGCCCGCGAATTCGGCGACGGACAGCACATCGCCGTCGGGTAAACCAGGCGGTCTTATCGCCGCCTGCCCTGGCCCAGGCTCGCTCAGCCGTTCAGATGGCGCACCTGCCTCGACTTCGACTCGTCGTACGCCGCGCGACCGGACAGGTGTTCCGGCACGCCGACCTCCCACCAGGCCCCCGCATCGGTCCAGGCCGACGGCTGGGTGCGCACGACAACGACGGCCGGACGGGACTCGCCGAGGGCGGCGGCGCGGGCCCGCGCGTACGCGCCGCGGAACTCGACCAGGTCGGCCGCGGTGAAGACCGCACAGCCCAATGATCGAGCGTGGCCGACGAAATCAACCCGGGGCGGCCGGGGATGGTTGGTCCGACAGTCGGCATAGAAGTTGTTGAACGGCTCGCCGCCCTGCCCCTCCTGTAGGCGGGCGATCACCGCGTACCCGTCGTTATCGCAGACCACCGCGACGAACCGGTGTCCGGCGAAAGCGGCGGAGAACAGTTCGGAGTTCAGCATCAGATAGGAGCCATCGCCGAGCATGGTGGTGACCAGGCCGTGCACGTGCGCCATGGCCGCACCCCAGGCACCGGCGAGTTCGTAACCCATGCAGGAGAATCCGTATTCGACATCCATCGTCGGGACGGTGCCGGTGGCGCGCCAGCCGCCGATCAGTTCGCCGGGCATACCGCCCGATGCGGTCATCACATAGTCGTCCGGAGCGCTCAATTCGTTGACGACGCCGACGATTTGGGCATAGCTCGGAGTTCCCGGCGTGGGGGCGCGCAGCTTATCGATATGCGTATCCCAGGTGGTTCGGAGTTCTTCGGCTCGGGCGGACCATTCGGCGTCGACTCGCCAATTCGCGAGGTGCGCAGCCAGTTCCCTGACCGTCGCATCGGCATCGCCGACGACCGCGAGTGCGCCGTGCTTCACCGCGTCGAATCGGGCCGTATTGATGGTGACCAACCGGACGTCGGGGGCGAAGACCGTCCAGGACGCGGTGGTGAAGTCCTGGAGTCGGGTGCCGATGGCCAGCACCAGATCCGCCTGCGCGGCAGCGGTATTGGCCGATGTCGAGCCCGTCACACCGAGCGGGCCGGTGAACAGCGGGTGGTCGTGGGGGACGAGGGTCCGGCCCGCTGTCGTCTCCGTTATCGGAATGCCGTGCCGCTCGGCGAATTCGAGTACCAGTCGGCCCGCACCCGAATAGCGGACGCCGCCGCCGAGGATCAGCAGCGGACGTCGCGCCGAGCGCAGCGCGTCGGCGGCTTCGGCCACTATCCGAGAGTCGGGGCGGGCACGCGTGATTCGGTGCACGACCGGCTCGAACAGCGCCTCGGGGAAGTCATAGGTCTCGGCTTGTACGTCCTGGGGCAGTGCCAGCGTCACCGGTCCCACATCGGCCGCGTCGGTCAGCACCCGAGCCGCTTGGGGCAGGGTGGCGATCAATTGTTCGGGCCGCGTGATGCGGTCGAAGTATCGACTGACCGCGCGAAACGCGTCATTGACGGTGACGGTGGGGTCGCCGAAGTGCTCGACCTGTTGGAGCACCGGATCCGGCGCTCGACTGGTGAAGGTGTCGCCGGGAAGCAGCAGCAGCGGTAGGCGATTCGCATGGGCGACACCGGCCGCCGTCACCATATTCAGCGCGCCGGGACCGATCGAGGAGGTCGCGATCCCGACCTGACGACGGTGGGTGGCCTTCGCCAGGCCGACCGCCGCCAAGGCCATCCCCTGCTCGGTATGTCCGCGCCAGACCGGTATTTCGGCACTGCGCTCCTGCAGCGCGGTGCCGAGCCCGAGCACATTGCCGTGCCCGAATATCGCGAAAACGGCTGGGAAGAGAGGGACTTCACGACCATCAAGGGTCTCCGAACGCTGGGCGACCAACCACCCGACCAACGCCTGCGCCATCGTCACCTTCATCCGAACCGTCCTAGAAGTCGTGGGTTGGACGATGCGGCTCGGTGCGTGCGCATCGTGCTTCGTGATCGATGACCGGGCCGATCGGACGCCGGTCCGCCGATCGCGTGGACCTCGAATCCGGTCACGGCGTGACCACTCGCTGCAATTCGTGCTGTAGTGCGTCCAATTCCGCGCCACCGGCCATTTGCCTTGTCAGCTCCGGCAAGTCGATTTCCGACTTCTCATAGGAGCCGAGCATCGCGCCGCGTTTGAGCAAGAGGAAGCGGTCACCGACCGGGAAGGCGTGATGCGGGTTGTGCGTGATCAGAATGACCCCGAGCCCTCGATCTCGCGCCTGCACCACGTATTTCAGCACCACACCGGCCTGCTTCACGCCGAGGGCGGCGGTCGGCTCGTCCAGTATGAGCACCTTGGCCCCGTAATGCACCGCCCTGGCGATCGCGATGCACTGACGCTGGCCACCGGAGAGCGTGCCAACCGGCTGCTCCATATCGCGGATCTCGATCCCCATATCCGCCAGCGCCTGTCGTGCGATATCGCGGCCCGTGCGCCGGTCGAGCAGTCGCAGCGGACCATATCCGATGGTCGGCTCGGAGCCGAGTACGAAATTGCGCCATACGCTCATCAGCGGCACCACCGCGAGATCCTGGTATACGGTCGCGATGCCGTGATCCAAAGCCTCTCGGGGCGAGGCAAAACGGATCGTCTGCCCGTCGATCTTCAGCTCACCGCGGTCGTGCTGATGCACACCGGCGAGGATCTTGATCAGTGTCGACTTGCCCGCACCGTTATCACCGAGAATGCAGGTGACCTGTCCCGCGTTCACCACGGTCGAAACCTCACGCAAGGCGACGACACCGCCGTAGCTCTTGCCGATATCGATCGCCTCGATCAGTGGTCTCGCCCTATTCGTCACCGTGCCGCCACTGCTCGAATCGCTCTGCGGTGCTGTACTCATCGGCGTACCCTTTCGGCTCGCTTCTTAAAGATGTTGTTGACCAACACCGCCGCCAGCAGCAGCACGCCGAGGAACAGCATGAACCAGTCACTGTTCCAACCAGCGAAGACAATGCCCTGCCGCGCCATGCCGAAGATCAGCGCGCCGATCGCGGCGCCGATCGCCGAACCGAAGCCGCCGGTCAGCAGGCAGCCGCCGACCACGGCCGCGATGATGTAGTGCAGTTCCAGTCCGACCCCCTGGTTCGCCTGCACGCTGGAGAAGCGCAGGATGCTGCAGGAACCGACGACCCAGCCCGCGAAGGCGGTGGTCATGAAGAGCACGATCTTCGTCCGGTCGGCCGGGACGCCGACGGCCCGCGCACTGGGCAGCGCACCGCCCACCGCGAAGATCCAGTTGCCGAATTTGGTTCGTACCAGCACAAGTGCGGCGATCGCGGTCAGCACCACCCACCAGACGACCGATGCCTGCAGATGCGTGTCGCCGATATCCAGTGTCGATGCGAAGACCCATCCGGCCGAGTTGTACCCGTCGGCGCTGCGAATGCCGGAGACCTGAACGGTGCCGGTGACCAACCGGGTGACACCCAGGTTGAGACCCTGTAGCGCGAGGAAAGTTCCGAGGGTGACGATGAAGCTCGGTAGACCGGTACGCATCACCAGCCACCCGTTGAACGCACCGACGGTCAGCGCGAAGAGCAGCGAAACCAGCAGCGCCAGCCAGACATTCCAGCCCGCGTGCACCGCGAGCAGTGCCGTGACCAGCGCGGTGGAGGCGGTCATGACACCGGCGGACAGATCGAATTCACCGCCGATCATCAATAGCGCCACCGCGACCGCCATGATGCCGAGCGTGGACGAATCGTCCAGCCAGGTCGCGACGCCGAGCGGACTGAGGAACCGGTCGGTTATGACCGAGAAGAATACGAAAACCAGTGCGGCACCGAGCAATGCCCCGACCTCCGGTCGCACGACCAAGCGCTGGAACAGCGTCGGACCCTCCGGCGGGCTGCTGGGCGTGACCTCGGAAGTTTTGGTGGCAACAGACATTTCATCCACTCCTTCAGCGCATGCCCAGTGCCACGCGGGCGGACACGGCTTCGACATTGTTCTTGTCGACGAAGGCGGGCCCCGTCTGCACCGGTGCGCCACCACCGACCGAGTTCAGGTTCGTCCGATACAGCTGCAGCAGCACCACCGGCAGATAGCCCTGTTCGTATTGCTGCTGGTCCACCGCGAACAGCAGCTTGCCCGCCCGAATCGCCTCGACCACATCGGTATTCAGGTCGAAGGTGGCGACCGTGGCGGCCGACTGCGATTCCTTCACCCCGTCGACCGCGCGGGCGGCGACCTGTGAATTCAGCGTCAGCACCGCGTCGATGGACCTGTCCGCCTCCAGCGCACCTTTGATGCGGGACTGCGCGTCGGTGGGGTTGTTGATATCCACCTGCAGTGTTGTGCCATTGCCGAAGGCCTTGGTCGCGCCGTCGCAGCGCTGATTGGCGCCTATATTGCCGGCCTCGTGGATGACGCACAGCAACTTCTTCCGGCCCGCGTCGGCGAGGCGTTTACCCGCGGCCTGCCCGGCCAGCGTCTCACTTTGTCCCACATGGCCGATGGCGCCGAATTTCGCGCTCTCGCTCTCGCCCGAGTTGATGGTCACCACCGGAATGCCCGCGGCGACGGCCTTTTCGATCGAGGGGCGCAGCGCCTCCGGATTCGCCATCGATACGACCAGACCGTCCACGCCCTGCGCGACCGCGTTATCGATGAGTTTGGCCTGCTGTCCGGGATCGCCGGAGGAGTTGTACTCGACACGGACGCCGAGATCCTTGCCCGCCGCCTCCGCACCGTTCTTGACGACGTTCCAGAAGGCGTCACCGGGGCTGCCGTGGGTCACCACCGCGACCGAGCCCAATTTGCCCTGGGCGACCGGGGATCGGGTCGGCGCGGGAACATCCGCACCCGGACCACTACACGCGGCGAGAATGGTGGCCGCGGCCAGCCACGGCACCAGGCGGCGCGATCGCCGCCACCACGGCGTGCGTATTTCCAGTGACATCGTTGTCATCACTTCCCATCTAGATTCGGGCGGAGTCGAGAGCGGAACCGATGCCCGCGAGGTGGATCAGACTGCGGGCGGCATCTCGGCTCGGCAGCTCCGCCGAATCCTCGGGGCGCAATGCCGTGTCCTGTTCGATGACATACCAGCCGCGGTAGCCGGCGGCGTGCACACTGCGCACCAGGGCATCGAGGTCGACATCGCCCTCGCCGAGCGGGACGTAGATGCCCTGGCGGACCGCGTCGCTGTATTCCAATGCACCGCTGCGTACTCGATCCGCGATCGCATTGCGCACATCCTTGAGGTGGATATGTCCGATGCGATCGGGATAGCGCTGCGCGAGGCGGACCGGATCGGTGCCGCCGATGAGCAGATGGCCGGTATCCAGGCACAGGTCGAGGTCGGAATCGGCAAGGAAGCGGTGGACTTCGGCTTCGTTCTCGATGTAGGTGCCGACATGTGGATGCACAGTGGTGCGGAGTCCATATTCTGCGGCGACATCCCTTATGGCGGCGGCTGTTTCGATAAGGGTCCGCCACTCTCGGTCGGAAAGCGCTGGGCGCGTGTCATATCCGTCGAGGCCGGTCGCGGCCGCGAGGACGATCACCTCCGCGCCCGTCGCGGCGAACAGTGCGGCGTTCTCGCGGGCGGCCACGATCGCCTGCTCCGGGTCGCGGTGCAGTGCGAGGGCGAGGAAGCCACCGACCGAGCTGATCCCGAATCCGTCGAGCAGCGAACGCAATTCGAGGGGATCGCGCGGTAGATAGCCGGGTGGGCCGAGTTCGGTGGCCGAGATGCCGAGCGCAACCATCTCGGCCAGCACGGTGCGCGCGTCGAGCACGTGACCCCAACCGGGGACTTCACAGACGCCCCAGGAGATCGGCGCGGCCGCGATGCGTAGTGGGTGGCGCGGTTCGGGCGCAACCGCCGCCCGGTCACCGCCCGTCATCGAATCGCTATGCGATGCAGTACTCATCGGGACTCTCCGACCTTCAGCGTCGATCGACACATGCGCTCCGAACTATTGGAGCGCTCCAACTATGTAACGTGGGTCATAGTGTGTCAAGTACTGCATCGGCTGCTCTGATATCGCTGCTACCAGCAAAAATTGAGTCCTCCAGCGGAAACCCGGCGAGTTGGCGATGGGAAAAATGTCGGATTAGAGCGCTCTATTGCCTAGGGTGCGCCAACCTTGTAACGTCCGACACGGCACGAGCACGGAGAAGACGGAACGGAGGCGAAATGGCGCGACCGACCATGGAGGACGTCGCCGCCCACGCCGGTGTATCCCGTGCGCTGGTGTCCCTCGTCATGCGCAATTCACCCAAGGTCAGCGAACACCGCCGTCGTGCGGTGCTCGAGGCCGCGAAGGACCTCGGCTACCAACCGCACATCATGGCGCGGTCGCTGGCCAGCCGGACCTCCAATATCGTCGGCGTCATGGTCTCGGACCTGCGCAATGCGTTCTTCGCCGATGTAGTGGAGGGGATGGACGCGGCCGCGCAGGACGCGGGCCTGGAACTGATCCTCAATACCGGGCGCCGCAGCGCCGCCCGTGAGCGCACCGCACTGGAGAGCCTGCTGTCCTTCCGACCCGGTGGCATCATCCTGCTCTCCCCCGTACTGCCCATCGCGGCCGTCCGCGAAGCCGCCGAAAAGTGTCCGGTGGTGCTCGTCTCGCGCAGTTCGGCCATCGCCGATGTCGATACCGTCAATGACGACGGCGAGATCGGTGCCGCGCTGGCCGTGGATCATCTGGTCTCGCTCGGCCACCGTCGGATCGTGCATCTCGACGGTGGCGGTGCCTTCACCTCGGCCGCCCGCCGTCGCGGCTACCGCGACGCCATGGCGCGAAACGGGTTGGAGCCCATGATCATCGCGAGCGAGCACACCGATTCGGCGGGTATCGCCGCGATCCATAAATTGCTGAATCTGTTCTCTCACGAGAGTTTTCCCACCGCGCTGGTGTGCGGCAATGACTTCAATGCCGTCGGCGCGATGTCGGCGCTGGAGGAGGCCGGACTCTCGGTGCCGCACGATGTTTCGATCGTCGGCTATGACAACTCGTCACTGGCCGCACTGCGCCATGTGTCCCTGACCACCATCGATCAGCCCCGAATCCAGATGGGCCGCTTGGCAATCGAGGCGCTCATCGAGCGCCTGCGCGGCGGCCGCACCGAACCGGTGCGCCGCCGCCTGCAACCTGCACTGGTCGTCCGTGCGACAACCGCCGCTCCACGCAACTGACCCGGGTCCGACTGTCGTCCCTGTATCACCCCACCGCCAGTTCGTATTTCATCAGGAGGAGAGCCGATGACATCCGCGCACACCGTCACCGTTGGCCTGGCAGGCACCGGAAGAATCGGCACCTCCCACGCCGAGACGCTCAAACACCTGCCCGGTGTCGACACCGTCATCGTCGCCGACGCCGACGCCGAACGCGCCCGTGCCGCTGCCGGAAAGCTCGGCGTCGAAGTCGTCGCCGATATCGACGCCCTACTCGCCTCGCCCCTGGACGGCCTGGTCATCGCGACCGCCACCGACTCCCATCCCGAACTCATCACCAGAGCCGTGGACGCGGGCATCCCCGTCTTCTGTGAAAAGCCCGTCGCCGCCGACATCCAGGGCACCCTCGAAGTCATCACCCACCTCGAGAACTCCACCGTCCCGGTCCAAATCGGCTTCCAACGTCGCTTCGACGCGGGCTACCGCGCCGCCCGGGCCGCCATCGCCTCCGGCTCACTCGGCTGGCTGCACACCCTGCGCGCCACCACCCTCGACCCCGCACCCCCACCCGCCGAATACATCCCCCGCTCCGGCGGCCTGTTCCGCGACTGCGGCGTCCACGATTTCGACATCATCCGGTGGGTAACCGGACATGAGGTAGTCGAGGTCTACGCCACCGGCGCCAATCGAGGCGAAACCTTCTTCGCCGACGCAGGCGACATCGACACCGCCGCGGTAGTGCTGCGCCTGGACGACGCCACCCTCGCCACCGTCTCCCTCAGCCGCTACAACGGCGCAGGCTACGACGTCCGCCTCGAAGTCCTCGGCTCCCGAGGCAACGCCATCGTCGGCCTCGACGACCGCGCCCCCTTGACCTCCGTCGAACCCGATTACACCCCCTCCGCTCTCCCCGCCTACCCCGGCTTCATGGAACGCTTCCGCCGCGCCTACACCGACGAACTCGCCGCGTTCTTATCCATGATCAAGGGCGACCTCGAAAACCCCTGCACCCCCACCGACGCGTTGGAAGCGTTCTACATCGCCGAGGCCTGCGAACTGTCCCGCCGAGAAGGCCGCACCGTCGCAGTTTCCGAAGTCCGGCACTGATCCGGCCCCTCGTCACCGGCCGACTGCGTCACCGCTCGGGCCGCAGTCGGTCACGACAGCCTCGACTCTCGGCGATGACGCGCCACCGCGAGGATCCACCGCCTGAGCGGCAAGGTCATCGCGGCCGTCGCGGAGGCGATGGATGCGGATGAGCTGGCCGAGCAGTTGCGGGGCGACAGCGAAGATCATGGCCGGGCTACCAGGGACGGAGGCGGACTACCGCGGTGCCGTGGGAAAGGGCGGTGCGGAGGGCGGGGAGGTTGGTGGTGCCGTCGGGGTCGAGGTGGATCTTGGCGAAGCGGCCGTGGGTTGGGTTTTGGGTGAGGATTTCGCGGTAGAGGGTGGCGGCGCGGGATTCGTCGGTAATGACCTCGTGGTCGGCTTGGACGTCGGTGCCGCGGAGGCGGATTCGGACCGGGGTGCCTGGGATGAGGTTGCGGCGCCAGTTGGCGGCGGTGCCGATCAGGAGGTGGCCGTCGTGTTCGGCGTAGCCGACGGGGTTGGCGTATTCGCGGCCGGTTTTGCGGCCGGAGACGGTGATGATGAGGAGTTTCTTGCTCAGTAGGGGGTGCAGGCGGGATCGGAGGATGGCGCGGACGATGGTGTCGCCGATGCGCTGGGTGCGGGATTGGGTGGTCTGGGCTTTGGTCGAGGTTGGCATGATGCCTCCGCTGGTCAGCTAATTACTGAGTTGATACTCAGAAAATACGACTCCGTGGGGCATACTGCAAGGGTTGATTCGGTGTGGAGAGG
The DNA here is from genome assembly GCF_050955995.1 of Nocardia sp. CA-119907. Lineage (NCBI taxonomy): Bacteria > Bacillati > Actinomycetota > Actinomycetes > Mycobacteriales > Nocardiaceae > Nocardia > Nocardia sp. CA-119907. Next base: position 2,435,456 of record NZ_CP192091.1, on the reverse strand, counting down.
AGGTTGCGGTGGCGGCGTCCGCGGATGGCGCGCGGCCGACTCGGGCGCAGCGGGGACGGCCCTCGACGGGGGTCCGGGAGTCGGTTGTGGTTGCGGCACAGGAGATCCTGGTGGAGGCGGGGGTGGCCCGGTTGACCACGAAGGAGGTCGCGAAGCGGGCGGGGGTGGCCGAGTCGAGCATCTTCTATCACTTCGGGGATCGAATGGGTTTACTGCAGGCGGTGATCCAGCGGCATCTGCGGCCGGTGAAGGATGTGCTCGGGGAGGTCGAGGAACGGCCCGGATTGCGGTCGGGGCTGGTGGCGCTCATCGAGGCCCTGGAGGGGTTCTTTCTGGATGCCATTCCGGTGATGGCCGCGGTGCAATCGGATGCGGAGTTGCGCGCGAAGTATGTCGAGCGCAGTCGGGAGTTGGATATCGGGCCGCACCGCGCGGTCGACGCTGTCGTCGCGCACCTGTCGATGCCACATGCCGACCAGCGCGTACCCGCCTCGGTCGATCTGCGAGCCGCCGCTCTGCTCCTGGTCGGCGCGGCGCATCAACGAGCGCTGCAGCGACACCTGAGCCCACCCGACGTGGTTGCGGCGCTGCCCACAACCGAATCCATCGTGGACACGGTCATGCCGATCCTCAGCTGAGACGCCCGAGTGGCTACGAGCGGTGAATGACTCGCGGCAGTCGCGTCGTGCCCGCATACCCTCGACCAGGGACGACCGAACTGAACCCGTCGTCGGCACGACCGTGCCGGCCTTTCGGATATCACGGGCCTACTCGGCGACAGCCGAATGGCAAAAGGGAACGTTATCAAGCAGGCAGCAGCCGACCGATGACTTCGGCGAGCTGTTTCACATTGCGGCATTCGTGCATCGTGATGCGCTCGGCATACATCTGTGCCGCCGAATCACCGGTGGACCAGGAGCGGGCGGGTTCGGGGTTGAGCCAGTAGGCGTGTTTGGCGCGGTCCGACATTGTTTGCAGGGCAGCGAGGTTCGGGTCGGTGCGGTTGGTGCGGGCGTCGCCGAGGATGAGCAGGGAGGTGCGCGGGCCGAGGGCGTCGAGGTAGTTGTCGACGAAGCCTTGTAGGGCCTCGCCATAGTTGCTGCTGCCGAAGCGGGCGACCTCGGAATCGCGCACGATTCGGGCGGCGGTGCCCGGAGCGGGTGGCTCACCCGGGGTGAAGAAGCCCGTGATCTCGTCGCAGGTGTCGATGAAGCCGAAGCTGCGGACCCTGCTGAATTGGTCCTGCAGCGCCTGCACGAGTTGCAGGGTGAATTCCGCGAAACCCGTTACGGAGCCGGACAAGTCGGCCAGCACGACCAGATCGGGGCGGCCGTGTTTGCGGGCGCGCAGCACCGGGTCGATCGGCACTCCCCCGGTCGCCATCGAGCGGCGCAGGGTGCGACGCATATCGATCTGGCCGCGAACCGCCTTGCGGCGACGGGCGGCGAGGCGGGTGGCGAGTTTGCGGGCCAACGGGTTGACCAGCCGCCGCATTTCGGCGAGGTCCTGTTCGCGGGCGCCGAGGAAGTCGATCCGATCGGTGCTGGATTCGACGCCGCGGCGGGCTATGTATTCGGTGCCGCGCAATTGCGCCGAGCGCAGGCGGGCCTCGGATCGGACGGCAGTACGGAATTCGCGCAGGCGGCGGTCGGCTTCGATGGTGCGCACGGTGGTGTCGAGATCATCGCCCATGCCCGCGACGATGCGTTCGGTGAGTTCTTCTGGCCGTAGGGATTTCATGGTCAGATAGGAGGACCAGCCCGCACCCGATGCGGTGGTGACCGGGCTCGAGGTCACGCCGGTGCCGACGCCGCCATAGCCGCCCAGCTCGGTGAGCGCCTGCCGAGCGAGTTCGGTCACGGCATCGCGGTCACCTCGGGCGAGTGCGTCCACCAAACGCTCGCGCAGTGCGTCGATGGACTCCGAGGTCGACGGGGTTGCCGACTGCGGCTGCTCGGCGGTCAGGAAGTAGAGATCGAAGAGCTGGTCGAAAACGGCGCGCTGGCCGTTGCGGCGCAGCAGACAGGCGGCCATGCCGGAACGCAGGCGGTTGCGGTCGGATAGACCGAGCGCGAGCATGGCCTCGGCGGCGTCGATGGTTTCGCTCGGACCCGCGGAGATTCCGTGGTCACGCAACAGTCCGACGAATTCGACGAGGCGATCGGTCATCGTATCGATGGGTGCGGTCACGATGACCCGCGTTCGTGCGGCTCGACAGCGGGCAATTCCAGGCGATCGATGGCGATGCGGTGGTCGGCTCGGTATTTGAGCAGCACGCCGAGGGTCGAGCGCACGATATTGCCAGTGAGGTTGCGGGTACCGAGAGCGACCAGAGTTCGCGCCCAATCAAGGGTTTCGGCGATCGACGGCGGCTTGCGCAGCGACAGTTCGCGGAGAGCGCCGACCGTTCTGACCACCGGCTCCCCCAGCGCATCGTCCAGCTCGGGCACCTTCAGGCGGAGGATGGCACGTTCCAATTCGGCTGTCGGGTAGTCGATGTGCAGGTAGAGGCAGCGACGTTTCAGCGCCTCGGACAGGTCGCGGTTGGCATTGGAGGTGACGATGACGAACGGCCTGCGGACAGCGGTGACGGTACCGAGTTCGGGGATGCTGACCTGATAGTCGCCGAGCACCTCCAGCAGCAGTCCTTCGAGTTCGATATCGGCCTTGTCGAGTTCGTCGATGAGCAGCACGGTCGGATGCGGGTTTCGAATCGCGGCCAGCAACGGGCGTTGCAGCAGGAATTCTTCGGTGAAGACGTGGTCGCGGGTGCTGTCCCAGCCTTCGTTATCGGTGGCGGTGATGCGCAGTAGCTGCTTGGCGTGATTCCACTCGTAGAGCGCGCGGGCCTCATCGATGCCCTCGTAGCACTGCAGGCGCACCAGGTCGGAGCCGGTTGCGGTGGCGATCGCCTTGGCCAGCTCGGTTTTGCCGACACCCGCCGGGCCCTCGATCAGCACCGGCTTGCCCAGGTGACCGGCGAGGAACACCGCGGTGGCGATGTCGGTGGAGGGCAGGTATCCGGCGTCGGTGAGCCGCCGCGTCACCTCATCGACCGTGCCAAAGAACTTACTCATCAGTAACTAGTCTACGGCGTGCGTACGCGGTCGATCGGTCGGGGGCGGCGGCGTCAGTGGGGCTGGACAAACCCTGAGCCCAAATGATCTGCGGCTAGGGGAATCGTCATACCAAAGGCTGATTCTCCCCTCGAATCCCTGTCCACCTCTGGCCTTTCGGACGAAAGCGGCACAGGGTGGACGTGCGGTCGATGCGCACCTGCGAGCAGACCCTCGGCGGGGGACGGCGAACGCACCGTTCGCCGCAGATAGAAAGGATTCACGGTGTTTTCCAGAACGACGTCCGTTCCAGGCCGGGCCGTGGTGGCCAGAGTGGCCATCGCCGCTGCACTCGCCGCAGTTCCGTTGACCGCCCTGGCGATTCCCGCCTCGGCGGACCCGACCGCGACCGAACCCGGCGTGACCGAGGCGCGGCACCCGCACAACGATTGGGATTGCGACCGCCCCGGCTCCTTCGACGACTGGGATCACCACCCCGGCCGATGGGATGATTGCGACTTCCCCGGTCGCTGGAACGATCCCTGGCGATTCCCCCGCCACCTCTTCCCGCGCGGCGCGTTCGGCAGCAGCTGATCCCGAGCACTAGCGGCCCGGCACCGAATCGGTGCCGGGCCGTTCTGCGTTCGGTCCCGAGTGCTGTGCCGAAGTAGCCGACCCCACACCGAGACCCCTTGTCGCCAACCGACTCCGGGGTTGATACTTCCGGGAACACCCCCACCCCAGTCGCATCCGGTCTCATACTTCCGACTGAAATAACCCTGAATCCGCCTGCGGCAGGAGCTTTTTCGGCGACAACACGCCAAAGTTGAGAGCATGACAATGACGCCTCGCCGGTTACTGGCCCAGGTGGCCGTGGCCGCCACCATTGCCGCAGTTCCCCTGACCGCCTTGGCGATTCCGGCCTCGGCCGCGCCAGCGACGGGCTCCGCCGGATCCGGCCCGGCCTGCGAGAATTCCGAAAATCGAGACGCGTGCGAACAGGCATGGCGGGACGAGCTGGCCCGACGCCACCGGGACGATGACTGGGCGCACAGCCTGAACAATCCCGCCAACCCCCGAAGCCCGCTCAACCCCAATAACCCGGCCAACCCGCAATATCAGTGGGAGCACAGCCTGAACAATCCGGCCAACCCTATGAGCCCGCTCAACCCGGCCAACCCGAACAGCCCGCACAACCCCAATAATCTGCCCCACCCCGAGCACTGACCGCGAACCGAGAACACCGGTGGCCCGTCTCCTACCGGAGCGGGCCCGAATCCTCGCCGCGATTCACGGCATAGGCGCGCGGAAGTGACTGGGTTCGGCGTCGGCGGGCACGGCGCTGGCCACGGTGAACGGCTCCACCTCGGCCCGCAACTCGATGAGGTGTCGCGCATGCGCCGCTAACGCGCGGTCCTCCTCGGAGTCCGGGACCCACTGCCGGACGGGCAGCGCCTTTCCACTGCCGTCGACCGCGACGACGACGGCGAGCCCATGCGCCGCGAGGGCCGGTTCGTCGGAGTGGGTATCCGTGGCGGTCACGTGCACGCTGACGTGCATACTGCGCGGACCGGTATAGATCAGCCGAGCGCTGACCTCGACGATATGACCGATGACAATCGGTCGGTAGAACCGGATCCCGCCGAAGTAGGACGTAATGACATGCTGTCCGACCCAATCGGCGCCGCAGATATAGGCCGCCTCATCGATCCACTGCATGGTGCGGCCACCGTGCACCTTGCCGCCCCAGTTGATATCCGACGGCGCCGCCAGAAATCGCAGCGTGCCGGTGGGCGCAGTGCCCGCCGAGGTGTACTGCTGGGCGGCCATCGCCTCTTCGATCCGCTTGCGCACCGAAATACGCGCTCGCGCCTGCCGATGCCGCTGTAACTCGAGAATCGTGGTCGGATTCCACTGCGGCACTTCCACGGTCCGCCGATTGTCGTCGATCGCGACGAAAATCGTCAGACATTGCGCCGTCTGCACCGGCTTGCGGCGCGTGGGATCGGTCGAATAGACGCTGACGAGGATATGCATGCTGGTGCGTCCCGTATGCACGAGATTCGCATGCAATTCGACCAACTCACCGACCGCGATCGGCCGGTCGAGATGAATGTTTCCGACATAGGCAGTGACGCAGTAACAACCACTCCACTGGGCCGCCGCCGCATAGGCGACCTTGTCGATCCATTCGAGTAGCTTTCCGCCGTCGACCGAGCCAGCGATGCCCGCATCGGCCGGTTTGACGAGAAAGCGGTGGATGGCCTCGGCACGTCGCCCGGCAGCTGCCGGGCTCGGTACGGAAGCGGGGACAAGTGTGGTGGATGAGGTGCTCACGACTCGCGATCTGTTCGGCAGACAATGGTTCCGACTGCGTTGTCCCCGAAGACGATAGGCAACCGCGCCGCTACGGGCGAGTAGCCAGCCCCGCCGATCCGAAAGTCAGTGGACGTATCTGGCGGAGCGAGGGGATTCGTTGCGACGTTTGGTTCGGGGTTTGGTGTTGGCGAGGTTGATATCGCCGCCGTAGTGGGCCAGGACGCGATGGTCCATGACCGCCCGCCAGACCGCAGGAATGATCGCCAGCAGGATCATGCTGGCGTAGCCAGCGGGTAGCTGCGGCGCCTGCTCGGAACTGCGCAGGGTCTGGTAGCGGCGGCCGGGGTTCGCGTGGTGGTCGCTGTGGCGCTGTAGATGGAACAGGAATACGTTCGTGACCAGACGGTCACTGTTCCAGCTGTCACGCGGGGAGCAGCGCACATAGTTGCCATTGCGACCGCGCTGGCGAAGCAGCCCGTAGTGCTCGACGTAGTTCACCGTTTCGAGCAGCACCGCGCCGATCAGCGCCTGCAACAGCAGGAACGGGATCACCACTGGCCCGAAGGCGACGATCAGCGTGCCGAACAGCGCGACGCTCATCGACCAGGCCTGCAACAGATTATTGTCCAGGCAGAACCAGCGCTTTCCCTTGCGGGACAGGCGCTCACGCTCCAAGGCGAGCGCCGAGCGCAAGCCGCCGAGCATAGTGCGCGGCAGGAACTCCCACAGTGATTCACCGAATCGGGCACTGGCCGGATCTTCCGGCGTCGCGACCCGCACGTGATGACCGCGGTTGTGCTCGACGAAGAAGTGCCCGTACCCCGATTGCGCCAGTGCGATTTTCGCCAGCCAGCGTTCGAGGCGTTCGACTCGATGGCCGAGTTCGTGGGCGGCGTTGATTCCGATGCCCGACACGAAACCGAGCGTCACGGCCAAACCGAGCTTGTCGGATATGCTCAGTGCGGATCTGGACCAGAGAAATCCCGCGATGAGCAGGCCGACGAACTGCAGCGGCAGGAAAAGGTAAGTGCACCACCGGTAGTAGCGATCGTTGGACAGGGCCTCGTAGTCCTCGTCGCGCGGATTGCTCCCGTCATTACCGATAGCCCAGTCCAGCAGCGGGATCACTACGAGCACAATGATCGGACCGATCCACCAGAACATTTCGAGGCCCGTACGGGCCACCAGTTGTGACGGAAGTACCGAACAACTCGGAGCGATCAACCCCAGTATCCACAGATACCGTTTGGGGTCGCGTCTTTCCGTATTCTCGAAGATCGACATAGGCGCCTCGGGCATCCAACAGAACAACACCGACAGAGAGTGTGGTCGCCGAAATCCGTTGCGGTAAAACTGTCGCTCCAGAATAGCTGTGTCTTCGCCGTCCGCCAGCGATCTTCCGAAATCCACATTCTGACCTGGCGGCTTTCCTCAGCCGCGGGGTGAATCTCGCCGCGCCCGGTGGTGCTGCGGCACGGACATCGAATCCGGCACTCGATCAGTGTGCCCGGCGGCGGGTTTCGGCCCGCCACCGGGCATTACGCAACGAAAATCACAGTGCTACGGCAGCGCCGCGCAGTTGGACGGAGCGGGCATACCCGCGAGCCGATCGGTCAACCACTGCTGCGAGGCCACCATCGCCGGGAAGAAGGCGATCACGTGGGTGCCCACGAGTCCGGATGCGGGAGGAATTTCGGCGTTCGCTTCCAACTGAACGGGCACTCCGCTACCACACCAACCGGCGGCCACGTCGCGCACCGGCACAAAGGGCGCTCCCTGGTCGTTCATGGCCGACGCGGCAAGTACCGGAACGGCCGGGGGGCGGGAGCCGATACGCTGCTCGGCGAATGCCGATTGCAACACCGGGGACCGATCGATAACGGCGGTGAGCGGTTCTCCGCTGGTTGTCCACTCGGACGTGCGCCCATGCTCCTGGGCAAGTCCGGCCGGGACCGAACATTTGCCCAGGGATTCCTGCAGGATCGCCTTGCCGAGGTCGTTGAGTTCGGCGTCGAGCACCGGTCGAGTTTCCGGGTAGTCGGCGGCAATACCATTGAGTATCCAGGCGAATGACGGTGCGAAATCGGCACGACCATCGTTGAATCCGATGAAGTACTCGTCGTCCACCACCGGCCCACCGACGTAGGCGCCGCGCACATTCAGATCGGGGGCATAGCTCGATTGCAGTTCGGCCGCACCGGCAGAGGCCATACCGCCCTGCGAATACCCGTAGAGGATGACCGGCGTGCCGGGATTGAGACCGGTGCCGGGCAACTGCAGGGCAGCGCGCGCGGAGTCCAGCACCGCATACGCTTGCGACTTCCGGTTGAGATAGTCGTGCACGTCGGGCGTGCCGAGGCCGTGATAGTCGGTCACCACTACCGCCACCCCGCGGTTGAGCAGCGAACGGATCGCCACCAGGTCGTATTCGAAGATTATGTCCAATGGAGGCTGGAAATCGACGATCTGCGACATCAGCTTCGAGGGCGCGCATTGATCGCCCTGCCCCTTGGTACCGCCCGCGTACGCGATCAGCGGCCGCTCACCCGGACCGGTCCACGGCATGCTCGGCTGCAGATACGTGCCAACCACCGCCGTCGGCGCATCGTGGGTATCGCTGCTGACGTACATCATGCGCGTCGCCGCCGCGGGGAACACTCCCGGCTGTCCGGGCGCCGACAATGCCACCGCCGCCGGTTCGGCGCGAACGATAGTGCCCCGCCCGTCCGGGAGCGATGGCGGTGGAAGGTAGAAATCACCGGCCTCCGCGACCGGTTGCACCCCGGCCGGTTGCGCCAATGTATGAGGTGCGGCGATACTCCCGCCGCCGACCACGATGAGGGTTCCCGTCAAGGCTGCGGTCAATCCAAATATCCGGCTGCGCACGATTTCGGATCCTTCCTGCGAATTTGGGAGGTACCCATGGCATCTAGAATCGGATAGAGAGGGTATCTCCAGCAGTAGCGGTTTTCCGTGAATCCCGACGAGAATCGCCGATCCGTGACGGCGTCGAACCCCGCAAACACCGGGGTCCGGTTCGCGTGAGACTCCTCGATTACAAGCTTCGGCCGAGGCCGATATTACCCATGTGCGTAGTGGCAAATTACCCATGTGCGTAGCGGCAATTGCGGCTGCGACGTAGCCGACCGCCGAAACAACAGTGGCCCACCCCGACGAATCGGGATGGGCCACTGTGGTGTTCGCGGGGTATTACGCGGTTTCGGTGATCGGCCGGTCGACCCAGCTCATCAGGCCGCGCAGCTTGGCGCCGGTGACCTCGATCGGGTGCTCGGCATTCGCCTTGCGCAGCGCCTCGAGCTCCTTGTTGCCGCCCTCGACATTCGCGACGAGCCGCTTGACGAAGCTGCCGTCCTGGATGTCGCGCAGGATGTCCTGCATGCGCTTCTTCGTGTCGGCGTCGATGACCCGCGGGCCCGACAGGTAGCCACCGAATTCGGCGGTGTCGGAGACCGAGTAGTTCATCCGGGCGATGCCGCCCTCGTACATCAGGTCGACGATGAGCTTGAGCTCGTGCAGCACCTCGAAGTAGGCCATCTCCGGCGCGTAGCCCGCCTCGACCATGACCTCGAAGCCGGTCTTGACCAGCTCTTCGGTACCACCGCAGAGCACTGCCTGCTCACCGAACAGGTCGGTCTCGGTCTCTTCCTTGAAGGTGGTCTTGATGACACCGGCGCGGGTGCCGCCGATGCCCTTGGCGTAGGACAGCGCCAGCGCCTGGCCCTCACCCTTCGGGTCCTGGTCGACGGCGATCAGGGCCGGAACGCCCTTACCGTCGACGAACTGGCGACGCACCAGGTGGCCGGGGCCCTTCGGCGCGACCATGCCGATGGTCACATTGGCCGGGGGCTTGATCAGGCCGAAGTGGATGTTGAGGCCGTGGCCGAAGAACAGTGCGTCGCCGTCCTTCAGGTTGGGCTCGATGTCGTTGGTGAAGATCGACGCCTGGGCGGTGTCGGGGGCCAGCACCATGATCACGTCGGCCCACGCGGCAACCTCGGCCGGAGTGCCGACGGTCAGACCGGCCTCTTCGGCCTTCGGCCGCGACTTCGAACCCTCAGCGAGGCCGACGCGGACCTCAACGCCGGAGTCGCGCAGGCTCAGCGAGTGCGCGTGCCCCTGGCTGCCGTAGCCGATGACAGCGACCTTGCGGCCCTGGATGATCGACAGGTCGGCGTCGTCGTCGTAGAACATCTCGACTGCCACTGTAGGTTCCCTTCTTGTTCTTCTTGTCGAAAGTTGTTTGGTTTCAAGCGCGTCAGCGCGTAGCGGTGATCGACTTGGGACCACGGCCCACAGCCACCACACCGGACTGCACGATCTCTCGGATGCCGTACGGCTCGAGCATCCGCAGCAACGCGTCGAGCTTGGACCTGGTTCCGGTCGCCTCGACAGTCAGCGCGTCCGGCGAGACGTCGATCACCTTCGCCCGGAAGAGCGTAACCGCCTCGATGACCTGGGTCCGCACGCTGGCGTCCGCACGCACCTTCACCAGGATCAGTTCGCGGGCGACCGAGGTGTCGGCGTCCTGCTCCACGATCTTGATCACATTGACCAGCTTGTTGAGCTGCTTGGTGACCTGCTCGAGCGGCAGGTCCTCGACGGTGACGACGATGGTCATCCGCGAGATCTCCGGGATCTCGGTGCCGCCGACCGCCAGCGATTCGATATTGAAGCCACGGCGGGAGAACAGCGCCGCGACCCTGGCCAGCACGCCCGGCTTGTCCTCGACCAGGACGCTCAGGGTGTGAGTGGTACTCACTGATCGGTCCCCTTGTTCTTCTCGTGCGACATCGCCTCATGGATGACGGCGGGCTCGGCGGCCTGCTCGTCCTCATCGAAGAGCGGGCGGATGCCGCGCGCGGCCATGATCTCGTCATTGCTGGTGCCCGCGGCGACCATCGGCCACACCTGGGCGTCCTTGCCGACGATGAAGTCGATCACCACGGGACGGTCGTTGATGGACTGCGCCTCGCGGATGGCGGCCTCGACGTCTTCCTCGCGCTCGACCCGGATGCCGTGGCAGCCGAGGGCTTCGGCGAGTTTGACGAAATCGGGGATGCGCAGGGTATGCGTGCCGAGATCGGTATTGGAGTAGCGCTCCTCGTAGAACAGGGTCTGCCACTGGCGGACCATGCCGAGGTTGCCATTGTTGATCAGCGCGACCTTGATCGGCACGCCCTCGACGGCACAGGTGGCCAATTCCTGGTTGGTCATCTGGAAGCAGCCGTCACCGTCGACCGCCCACACCTCTTTATCGGGTGCGCCCATCTTGGCGCCCATGGCCGCCGGAACGGCGTAGCCCATGGTGCCGAGACCACCGGAATTGAGCCAGGTGCGCGGCTTTTCGTACTTGATGAACTGCGCGGCCCACATCTGGTGCTGGCCGACGCCGGCACAGTAGATGGCATCGGGTCCGGCCAGGCGGCCCAGCGCCTCGATGACGAACTCCGGCGACAGCGAACCGTCGCTGGGCGTCGTCCAGCCGAGCGGGTAGCCCTTGCGGATGCCGTCGAGGTACTGCCACCAGTCGGTGAGGTCCAGCTTCGGCGCGCCGGAGGGGTCGGCCTTGAGTGTCTCGATCAGTTCGACGATCACCTCGCGGCAGTCGCCGACGATCGGGACATCCGCGTGCCGGTTCTTGCCGATCTCGGCCGGGTCGATATCGGCATGGATCACCTTGGCGTCGGGCGCGAAGGAATCCAGCTGACCGGTGACGCGGTCGTCGAAGCGCGCGCCGAGGGTGATCAGCAGATCGGACTTCTGCAGCGCGGCAACCGCGCCGACGGTGCCGTGCATACCGGGCATGCCCATGTTCAGCTGGTGGCTGTCCGGGAACGCACCGCGCGCCATGAGGGTGGTGACCACCGGGATTCCGGTCAGCTCGGCCAGTTCCAGCAGCTGCGCTGAGGCGTCGGCCTTGATCACGCCGCCACCGACGTAGAGCACCGGCTGCTTGGCCTCCGAGATCATCCGGGCGGCCTCGCGCACCTGCTTGCCGTGCGGCTTGGTCACCGGACGGTAGCCGGGCAGCCGCATCTCCGGCGGCCAGCTGAAGGTGGTCTGCGCCTGCAGCACGTCCTTGGGGATATCGACGAGCACCGCACCCGGGCGACCGGAGGCGGCCAGATAGAAGGCCTCCGCGATGATGCGCGGGATATCGATGCCCTCGGTGATGAGGAAGTTGTGCTTGGTGATCGGCATGGTGATGCCGGAGATATCGGCTTCTTGGAACGCGTCGGTGCCGATCAGCCCGCGTCCGACCTGGCCGGTGATGGCGACGATCGGGACCGAGTCCATCTGCGCGTCGGCGATCGGGGTGACCAGGTTCGTCGCGCCCGGACCCGAGGTGGCCATGCAGACGCCGACCTTGCCGGTGGCCTGCGCATAACCGGTCGCCGCGTGACCCGCGCCCTGCTCGTGCCGGACGAGGACGTGGCGGACCTTGGTGGAATCGAAGAGCGGGTCGTAGACCGGGAGGATCGCGCCGCCGGGAATGCCGAATACCGTGTCGACGCCGAGCTCCTCCAGGGAGCGGACGACGGACTGCGCGCCGGTGACCCGCTCGGGCGGGACCTGGCGGCGGTTCGCCGCGGTCGTCGGACTACCAGCGGCCGCGGCCGGCTGATTCGCCGAAGGCGCTGGCCTGCGGGCCGAGGGCCCGGGCCGTGCGGTTGGTGCACTCACCGTCTTCGTTCCTCACTGTTCGTACTAGACCCCGGACAACTGTGCTTGCACGTGGTGCCTTGCGAAGCGGCCACGTGCCAGGACTCTTGTCCCGAACACAAAAAAGCCCCCGACAGCGCAGGGCTGTTCGAGGGTGGCGCGTCGCAACGCGAGCTGACGTATTCGACTCAGGTAGTCAGGCTCAACGCTGGACGCGCCGGCCGATTACGAGCAACTCGTTTCGATTCACGCGCATGACGGTATGTGTGCGCGAGCCGATCAGTCAAACAGGTCTCATTATGTGAGACCGAGCGGGTGCTCGAGTCCGTTCACCATGATGCGAGGATGGTGGTGTGTCATCACCGCATCAGTCCGTGCCACCGGCTAAATCGTCCCATACGCCCGCGGCGGGATCGGAGACGGGTAGCTCGCCGGAACCGACCGAGCCGAAGCAGACGATGCAGGTCATCCGCATTACGCAGATGGCCTACCTCGGTGTGGTCGTCTTGCTGTTCTGCGTATTCTTCGCCTTCGTCGGCTGGCCGATCGGACTGTGGTGGCTGCTGCTGCTGCCGGTCGCCGCGGCGGTGTGGATCGCGCGCACGCGCACCACGGTGTCGGAAGGCGGGTTGGATCTGCGCACGGTTTTCGGTTCGCGACATCTCGACTGGGCACAGGTCGCGGGCGTCAGCATTCCCAAGCGCGGGTTCGTGCGCGCCCATCTCAGCGACGACACGGATGTGAAGCTTCCCGCGGTCAGCTATGACCGGCTGCGCGATCTGATCCGGGCGTCGAACGGCCGGATTCCCGATCTGTTCGCGGCCGAGGCCGCGGCACGGGCGGCCGAGCGCGAGGCCGAGGCGAAGACGGCCGAGGCGAAGACGGCCGAGGCGTCTGCCGCCGAAACCGAAGCACCGGCCGCCGACACCAAGACACCTACCGCGGAGACCGAGGCGCGCGACTCCGACTCGTAGCGGTTCACCGACGGCGGGAACAGCGACCGCCGCCGGTAGGCTCGCTGACGAATGCGCGGTCCGGTGACCGCGTCGGACGGACGATCCCCGCCCGCACGCACCGGACCGGTGGATACCGACGGTGCCGGAACGGACACGGCCGATGACACCGTCCGCGCCGACGACCACCTCGCGGCGACACCATCCCGAACACCGACCGATGGCGATCAGCGCCGTCGACCGCCGCGAAAAGCCCGCCCACGCGCGGGAGTAACGTGGACGGTCGTTGAGAATTTGCTCAGCAGAGCGAACTCCGCGCAGTCGCACATCAGCCCCCGCGACCTCCCGAGGATCCATACATGCCACCGCTTCGTTCACGCACAACCACCATCGGCCGCAATGCCGCAGGCGCGCGCGCACTCTGGCGCGCCACCGGTATGACCGACACCGACTTCGGCAAACCGATCGTCGCCATCGCGAACTCCTACACCCAGTTCGTGCCGGGCCACGTGCATTTGAAGAATGTCGGTGAGATCGTCGCCGACGCGGTGCGCGCCGCAGGCGGTGTGCCACGGGAGTTCCACACCATCGCGGTCGACGACGGCATTGCGATGGGCCACGGCGGCATGCTCTACTCGCTGCCCTCGCGCGAGATCATCGCCGATTCGGTCGAATACATGGCCAATGCGCACACCGCCGACGCGCTGGTGTGCATCTCCAACTGCGACAAGATCACGCCGGGCATGCTCAATGCCGCTATGCGCCTGAACATTCCGGCCGTATTCGTTTCCGGTGGGCCGATGGAGGCCGGTAAGGCCGTGGTCGTCGGCGGTGTCGCGCAAGCACCCACCGACCTGATCACCGCGATCGCGGCCAGCGCCAATATGAACGTCAGCGAGGACGGACTCACCGAGGTCGAGCGCAGCGCCTGTCCGACCTGTGGATCCTGCTCCGGCATGTTCACCGCCAATTCGATGAACTGCCTCACCGAGGCGCTCGGACTCGCACTGCCCGGTAACGGGTCGACGCTGGCCACCCACGCGGCCCGCCACGCGCTGTTCGAGCGGGCGGGCACGGTGATCGTCGATATCGCCAATCGCTGGTACCGCGAGGACGACGCATCGGTGCTGCCGCGGAATGTGGCCAATGCCAAGGCCTTCCGTAATGCGATGGCCCTGGACGTGGCGATGGGCGGTTCCACCAATACCGTGCTGCACACCCTGGCGGCCGCGCAGGAGGGTGAGATCGACTTCGATCTGCAGACCATCGACGAGATTTCTCGCAAAGTGCCGTGCCTGTCCAAGGTGTCGCCCAATTCCGACTACCACATGGAGGATGTGCACCGCGCCGGTGGCATTCCGGCCATCCTCGGCGAGCTGCGCCGCGCCGGTCTGCTGGAGACCGACGTGACCACGGTGCACACCACCAGCTTCGACGAATGGCTCGACACCTGGGATATTCGCTCCGGCAAGGCCTCCGAGGAAGCCATCGAGCTGTTCCACGCCGCGCCGGGCGGCGTGCGCACCACCGAGCCGTTCTCCACGAACAACCGGTGGTCGTCGCTGGACACCGACGCCGAGGGCGGCTGCATCCGCGATAAGGCGCACGCCTACACCGTCGAGGGTGGTCTGGTCGTATTGCGCGGCAATATCGCTCCCGATGGCGCGATCCTCAAGACCGCGGGCATCGATGAGGAGCTGTTCTCCTTCCAAGGCCCGGCCGTCGTGGTCGAATCCCAGGAGGCCGCGGTCTCGGCGATCCTCGGTAAGAAGATCAAGCCGGGCGATGTGATCGTGGTCCGCTACGAGGGGCCCAAGGGTGGGCCCGGAATGCAGGAGATGTTGCACCCCACCGCATTCCTGAAGGGCGCGGGTCTCGGCAAGGAATGCGCGCTGATCACCGACGGCCGGTTCTCCGGCGGCACCTCCGGCCTGTCGATCGGCCATATGTCCCCCGAGGCCGCCGCGGGCGGCGCCGTCGGCCTCATCGAGGACGGGGATCAGATCCGCATCGACGTCAAGACCCGCACCCTCGAGGTGCTGGTGGACGAGGCGACCCTGGCCGAGCGGCGCGCGAAAATGGATGCCTCCGAACGCCCTTGGCAGCCGGTCGACCGGATCCGCCCGGTGACCACCGCCCTTCGCGCCTACGCCGCCCTGGCCACCTCGGCCGACAAGGGCGCGGTTCGCCAGGTGCCCTGATCCAGGTCTGACGGATAAGCGGCGTCTCACCTCATATCGGGGTGGGACGCCGGTCCCCGTATCCGAGTGCCGCACAATGCAATCGGTGCCCCTCGTCCGCGACGAGGGGCACCGATTGCATTGTGCGGCAGGGTCAGTCGAACGGACCGATGCCGGTCAGTGGGTTGCCGCCGTGCAACCAGTACCAGGTGCCGATGGCGGCGGCGATCGCGAGGATCAGGACGGCGAAGGAACCGAAGGCGGGGCGGGTGGCCCAGCCGCGGTTGCGGTCGAAGGATAGGCGGCCCGGGCCGGTCAGCAGCAGGACGACGGCGGTGCCCGCGAGAACGGACTCCAGTTCGACGCCGCTCTTGATCGAAGACTTGTACTGGAAGCCCGGGACCATGCCCTGCTTCCACAGCCACGCGTCGATGATCACCGCCAGTACCGCACCCGCGGCCAACGGGCTGGCCAGGCCGAGGACGAGCAGTGCACCACCCCCGAGTTCACCGGCGATGACCAGGATGGTGGACAGCGTCGCGTGGTCCCAGCCGCCACCGCCCATCATGTCGCGAGTGCCGTCCAGACCGGGTCCGTTGAACCAGCCGGTGAGCTTCTGCAGGCCGTGGTAGATGAAGGTGCCGCCGACCACCAGGCGCAGCACGAACAGGCCGAGATCGAGCGTGCCGCGGCGGACATCGCCATTGCGGCGGCGCAGTGGGCGGCTCGGCTCGCCGGGACCGTTCGACGCGGGTGGGATGCTGGCGTAGGCGTAGGCGGCGTTGGCGGTGTCATTGGCCCTGGTTTGTTCGCCCACCGAGGGGATCTCGGGATCGAGGCCGAGCTCCTCTTCCGTGCGCGGCACATCTTTGGTCAGATCGGGACCTCGGCCGCTCGGCGGAGTATCGGAGGGCAGGTTCAGTCTGGGCATCACGCCGGTGGGTGAATCGTAGGGGCTGGTCACGCCACGACCGGTGGATGACACCGCCGACTGCTCATCCATCAGCGCGCCCTCGGTGCCGTGCGCGGATGTGTCTTTCGGCTTCTCGGTCACGGTCGATACCCTATGCCGCCGCGCGCACCGGCGTGCGGTGTGCACGCGACGGCGTGTCCGTTTCCCGACCCGGAGCGGCACATCGGCCGCGGTTTCCGTAACGTCTGAACCATGAGTTTGGTTGTCGCGGGGCGTATCGCCCTGAGCTTGGCGCTCGGCTCCGTACTGCTGGTCGGCTGCGCTCGGTTCGACGATTCCGCCTCCAGCCCCTTCACACCCGAACCGACCTTCAACCCCGCCGAACCCAAATCGCCGCAGCAGAACCCCTCGCAGCGTGCTCGCCCGACCGGTCCGTGCATCGACCCGGACCCGAATGTGATCACCACCTGCCTGGACTCCACCGGCGGGATCATCGCGTTCGGTGATGATGCGCTGGTCGCCGAGCGGCGCACCGGTCGCATCTACAAGACCGTCCCGGTGGATCCGAGCGATCCGCAGTCGCCTCCGATCTTGGTCAACCAGGTCGACGTGGACGGCTCCGGTGATGGCGGCATCACCGATATCGCACTCTCGCCGACCTACCGCGAAGACGGACTCATCTACGCCTACATCACCACCGCGTCCGATAACCGGGTGGTGCGCATCGCCGAGAACGGCCCGCCGAAGGACATCCTGACCGGCATTCCGAAGGGGTCCGTCGGCAATCACGGCGCGCTGGAATTCGTCTCGCCGACCGAGCTGCTGGTGCTGACCGGCAATGCGGGCAATCCCGGTCTGGCCAGCGCGCCGTCGTCGCTGGCCGGCAAGGTGCTGCGGATCAACTCGCCGTCACCCGGGGCCAATGCCGAGGTCGTGGTCTCCGGTCTCGGCACCGCGGGCGATCTCTGCGATGACGGCAAGGACAGCGTCTGGATCACCGACCGCACCGCGACCGAGGACCGGCTACAGCGCCTGGCCAAGGACGGAACCGTCACCACCGCCTGGACCTGGCCGGACCGTCCCGGTGTCGCCGGCTGTGCGGCGGGTCCGGATGTGGTGGCCATCGCGATGTCGGGGGCGAAGGCACTGGCCATCGCGAATCCGGATGCGAACACCCATGCGGTGACGGCCGCGCCGACCTTTATCGTGCAGGACAAATACGGCAGGCTCGGCGGGGCGGCGGCCGGCGGTGACGGCACCATCTGGGCGACCACGGTCAACAATGACGACAATCACGGCCCCTTCGACGATCGCGTGATCAAGATCCCGCCGCCGTCGTCGAGCACCGGCCCGGACTGACGAGCACATATGCGACTGGACCGGCCCCGAGGGACCGGTCCAGTCGCGTTGGTGGCAGTCGGAACTCAGGCGCACGCCGCGAGCACGAGTTCGCGTACTCGCGCCGCGTCCGCCTGGCCGCGGGTGGCCTTCATGACATCACCGACGATCTTGCCGGCGGCCTGCACCTTGCCCGAGCGGATCTTCTCGGCGATATCGGGATTGGCCTCCAGTGCCTTCTGCACCTCGGCCTGCAGCGCGGTCTCGTCGCTCACCATGCCGAGGCCCTTGGCCTCGACGATCTTCGCCGGATCGCCCTCGCCCGCCAGCACGAAGTCGACGACCTGCTTGGCGACCTTGTTGTTCACCGTCTTCGACTCGACGAGCTTGATCACCTCGGCCACCTGGGCCGGCGTGATCGGCAGATCCTCCAGCGAAACCTCACGCTCCTTGGCCTTTTCGGTGAGGTAGGCGACCCACCACGACCTGGCGTCGTTGACCGGGGCACCCGCGTCGACGGTGGCGATGATGAGATCCAGCGCACCCGCGTTCACCAGGTCGCGCATGACCTCATCGGACAGCTCCCAGTCGGACTGGATGCGCGCGCGGCGCAGCCACGGGTACTCCGGAATGGTGCCGCGCAGCTGCTCCACCCAATCCTCGGCGGGCGCAACGGGTTCCAGGTCCGGCTCGGGGAAGTAGCGGTAGTCCTCCGAGGTTTCCTTCACCCGGCCGGGCGAGGTGGTGCCGTCGGCCTCGTGGAAGTGCCGGGTCTCCTGCAGGATCGAGCCGCCGTCGGCGAGAATGGCGGCCTGGCGGCGCATTTCGAAGCGGACCGCGACCTCGACGCTCTTGAGCGAGTTGACGTTCTTGGTCTCGGTGCGGGTGCCGAATTCCGTTGCGCCGATGGGCATCAGCGAGACATTGGCATCGCAGCGCAGCGAGCCCTGCTCCATCTTGACGTCGGATACCTGCAGCGACTTCAGAACTTCACGCAGTGCGGTCACGTACGCGCGCGCCACCTCCGGCGCCCGCTCCCCCGCGCCGGTGATCGGCTTGGTGACGATCTCGATGAGCGGCACTCCGGCCCGGTTGTAGTCCAGCAGCGAATGGCTCGCGCCGTGGATGCGGCCGGTCGCGCCACCGATATGGGTGGACTTGCCGGTGTCCTCCTCCATATGCGCGCGCTCGATCTCGACGCGGAAGGTGCTGCCGTCGTCGAGCGCCACGTCGAGGTGTCCGTTGGTGGCGATCGGCTCGTCGTACTGGCTGATCTGGTAGTTCTTCGGCTGATCCGGGTAGAAGTAGTTCTTGCGCGCGAAGCGGCCCCACGGGGTGATCGAGCAATTCAGCGCCAGCCCGATCCGGATCGCCGACTCCACGGCCTGCTGGTTCACCACCGGCAGCGAGCCGGGTAGACCGAGGCACACAGGGCATACCTGAGTGTTGGGAGCCGCGCCGAACTCGGTCGGGCAACCGCAGAACATCTTGGTCGCGGTGTTCAGCTCGACGTGAACCTCCATGCCGAGCACCGGCTCGAACCGGTCGATGACATCGGCATAGTCCATCAAGTCGACGGTGGGTGCACTCATAGCGATCAGTCTATTGACCCGCTCACCGCCCCCGCCACGCGGTTGGTCAGCGGGTCGAGGCGTGCTGAGCCAGCCACGCGGTGACGTAGCCGAGGACCTCGGGCGAGATGGTGGTTTGGATGGTGGTGTACTCGCCGGGCAGGCCGGAGTTCGCGGGCTGCATGAGGTGGTTGAGGTCGGGGAAGACGTGCACAGTGGCGTCGGGATCGGCGGCGAGGCGATCGCGCATCGGCTGTTCGTTCTGGGTCGCGAGCACCTGCATGTCCTTGGTGCCGAAGAAGGCGAGGACCGGGATGCGCAGGGCCGAGAGTGCGGGTGCCGGATCGTAACTGATGAAGGCCGCCATATAGGGCGTGTCGTAGGCGTTGAGCACGTCGGCGGACGCGCGCTGCTCCGGCGGGAGGGACTCGTTGTGCCGTTGGCTCAGATCCTTGGCGGCGGCCAGATCGCCGGAGCGGATCAGGCTGGTCCATTCGGTGATGTAGGCGACCTGCTCATCGATGCGTGACTGCGGTGCGCCGGCTGCGGTGAGCAGTGCGCGGTTCTGTTCGATCAGCACCTCCCAGCCCGGTACCGACGGACCGGCCATCAGGATCGCGAAGGCGATGCCGCTGTCCGGGCGCGCGGCCACCAGCGGTGCGAGATAGCCGCCCTCGCTGTGGCCGAACAAGCCGATGTGGGCCGGATCGATATCCGGACGGGCGCGCAGGAAGCGCACACCGGCCGCCGCGTCATCGGCGAGGTCGTTGTAGTTGGCGTCGTCGAGTTTTCCGCTGGTACCGCCGACGCCTCGGTCATCGGTGCGCAGCACGGCGTAGCCCGCGCGGGTGAAGGTGTCGGCCAGCAGCAGAAAAGGCTTGTGGCCCATGAGTTCTTCGTTGCGGTCCTGTGCGCCACTGCCGGAGATCAGCAGGATCGCCGGAAACGGTCCGTTGCCCTCGGGCTTGGTCAATGTGCCCGCGATGGTGATATCACCATCGCGGTAGGTGACATCCTCGGGCCGGTAGGGATACGGCGGTTTCGGCTCCTGTGGGTGCGCGGGCTGCTCGACCTTGCCCGGTTGCAGCGTCAGCGGCAGGCTCTGGCCCGCTTGCCGGAACTCGCCGACGATACGGTCGGAACCCTTGTCGAATTTGCCATTGAACACGGGGTCGCCCGGCAGGTTCGGAATCGCGAATGCCACCCGATCCGGTTGCGTGGAAACATCTTTCAGCTCCGCGTCGTGCACGCCCTGTAGCGGAATGTCGATGGTGGCGCTGCCGTTATCGGCGAAGCGCACCCCGACCGACAGCGGCGCGCCGGGCACCTCGATGGCGCCGTGCCAGTCGCCGGTGAGCGAGCGCGGCGCACCCTTATCGGATGACGAGCACCCCGCCACCACGGTGACGATCAGGAACACAACCGAGACGAACCATCGCCCACTGCGCATGCCGCAACACTACCGACCCCTGTGATCGGTTCCGGCGAAAACGCAGTGTCGACAGCACCGCGATCCTCACGCCCCGCGCGCGTATCGAACCGCCGCGGCGATCGCTTCCATATCGAGTTCCAGCGTGGGGTCGTCCTCCTGCGCGTCCTGGAATTCCAGGATCGCGTCCGATACCCCGCCGCGCCGCGCGACCGCCAGCAGTTCCCGGCGCACGAAGGCGCCGAGCGGCAATTCGGCGGCCCGAGCCCGGCGGCCGAACATGCCGAGCACGTCGGCGGGCAGGTCGTAGACCTGGATGAGCGTCAGCGCGGCGGAGTCGAATGCCGGGGTCAGATCACGGCCCTGGGACTCCAGGAATTCCACGATCGTGTCCACCGAAGTTCGCCTGCGCGCCATCGCGATCAGTTCCTGACGAACGACATCCTCGACCGCTATGCCCGCCGCACGGGCACGGCGGCGGAACACCGCGACAGCATCGGTGGGCAGATCGGATACCCGGAGTTGAGCCACGGTGACCAGAGTAGCTGTGCCACAACCGATTCGGCAGGTCTCGATTGTGCAACAACTAGCCGAAAAAGGCCTCGGCTTCGCGATATCGATCCTCGGGCACCCGCTTGAGCTGCTTGGTGGCCTCGGACAACGGCACCAACTCGATGGAAGTGCCGTGCAGCGCGACCATTTGACCGAAGTGCCCGGCATGCACGGCCTCGGCCGCATGCAGTCCGAAGCGGGTGGCCAGCACCCGGTCATACGGGGTCGGGCTGCCGCCACGCTGGACGTGGCCGAGCACCGTCGTGCGGACCTCCTTGCCGATGCGGCGTTCGATCTCGGCGCCGAGTTGCTGGGCGACACCGGTGAACCGCTCGTGGCCGAATTCGTCGATACCCCCTTCGCGCAGCGCGAATCCGGAATCGGGGGCGGGATGCGCGCCCTCGGCGACCACGCAGATGAAATGCTTATCGCCGCGCTGGAAGCGTCGCTTGATCATCGAGCACACATAGTCCACATCGAAGGGCACCTCGGGGACCAGCGTGAGGTGTGCACCCGCCGCCATACCCGAGTTGATCGCGATCCAGCCCGCGTGCCGACCCATCACCTCGACCAGCATGACGCGCTGATGCGATTCCGCGGTGGTGTGCAGCCGGTCGATCGCCTCGGAGGCGATGGACAGCGCGGTGTCGTGGCCGAAAGTGACGTCGGTGCAGTCGATGTCGTTATCGATGGTCTTCGGGACGCCGACCACCGGGACGCCCTCGTCGGACAGCCAACTGGCGGCGGTGAGTGTGCCTTCGCCGCCGATGGGGATCAGCGCCTCGATGCCGTTGTCGTCGAGGGTGCGTTTGATCTGCTCCAAGCCGGCCCGCAGCTTATCGGGATTGGTGCGGGCGGTGCCGAGCATGGTGCCGCCCTTGGTGAGCAGGCGGTCGGTGCGATCGTCGTTCTGGATGGTGATCTTTCGGTCTTCCAATAGGCCGCGCCAGCCGTCCTGGAAGCCGACGATCGCGTCGCCGTAGCGTCCGTTCGCGGTGCGAACGACGGCACGGATGACCGCGTTCAGTCCTGGACAGTCGCCGCCTCCGGTCAAGACTCCGATGCGCATGGCGCATATCTTGCACCGCTTTGCGCGATCATGTGGGCGCACCCCCATGAACCTTGGGTAACGGCTATGCCTCAATACACATAGACGATCGCGTTCTCGCCGCCGCTACAGGTCGCGAATTGATCACCAGCGGTGCAATTCATTGTGTAGTCGCGATTGCTGATCGGGCTGTGCGCAACGATCGAGCGGTCGGTGATGGCGTCGCCACCGTTGGCGTACGCCTTGCGGACCTCCTCGGCGAAGGCACAGCTGGTGACCGTGGTGCCGATCGCGGATGAGGTGAAGCGGCCGAGGGCCGGGTACAGCTGGGCGCACGGCTTGGCCCCGGCGGGCAAGCGGGCGGGCATGGTCGTCGTGGTCGGCTGCGCGGAATGGTCACCGAAACCGTTGCGCACGTACCAGCCGACGACGCCCGCGATCACGAGGACCAGCAGTGCCGCGACGATCCACCCGACGCGCGAGGATCGGCGCGTGGACGTCGGTGACCGATCGGGTGGATACGGTGCGTCGGACTGGGGCATCGGCATGTCGGAGGTTTTCGCGATGGCCTCGGTGGTGGCGTCGAGTGGTCGTCGCATCGGATCCGATGGATGCCGGGGCACGATCGTCGGCTCCAGCCCGGTGATCGGCTGGGGGCCACTGATCGAATGCGGGCCACCGGTTGGATGCGGCCTGCCAGATGCCTGGGGTCCCTTGGTCGGCGGCGGCGCACTGGGTGACTGCGACCCACTGGTCAGCTGCGGCCCGGAGGTCGGATGCAGCCCGAAGGTCGGTCGCGGCCCACTGGTCGACTGTTGTCCCCTGGTCGGCTGCGGCCCGGCGATCGGTTGCGGCCCACCGGTCGACTGTTGTCCCCTGGTCGGCTGCGGCCCGGCGATCGGTCGCGGCCCACTGGTGGATGGCGGTCCCGGCACGGACTGCGGCCCGCCCGCCGATGGTGGCCCGCCCGCCGACTGGCGCCCCACCGCTGATTCGGGCCCGAATGCCGGAAATACGACGGTGGCCGCGGCGCGCGACGGGCGCGGGGATAGCTGCGCAGTCGGCAATTCCGAATTCGGCACCGACGATGTGCCCGAGACCGCCGCCCTGGCCGCCGCCGCCAGCGCACCGGCCGTCGGGTAGCGATCGGCGGGCTCCTTGGCCATGCCGCGCGAGATCACCTCGTCCAGTGCGGCGGGCAGTTCGGCGCGCATGGTGGTCGGCCGTGGCGGCGGAGCCGAAAGATGCGCCCGGATCAGCGAACTCATGCCGTCCGATGGAAAAGGTTGTGCGCCGGTGAGGCATTCGAACAGCACGCAGGCCAGCGAGTAGACATCGGCGGTGCCGCCGATCGGGGTGATATCGAATCGTTCCGGCGCGATATAGCTATAGGAGCCGATGGCCTGGCCGGTCGCGGTCACGCTCGGATCGCTTTCGGAGCGAGCGATGCCGAAATCGGCGAGGTATGCGAAATCCGAGGGGGTGACCAGAATATTGGCCGGTTTGACGTCGCGATGCACCAAACCCTCGGCATGCGCGGCATCGAGCGCGGCCGCGACCTGTTCGATAATGCCGACCGCGCGGGCGGGGCTCAGCGGTCCCTTCGCCCGCAGCACCGAGCGCAGATCACTGCCGCGGACCAGCCGCATATCTATATAAAGGACACCCTCGATCTCGCCCCAATCGTGGATCGGGATGACGTGCGGTTCGGCCAGCCGGGCGGCAACCCGGGATTCCTGCCGGAACCGCCGCTGGAACCGTGGATCGTCCGCCAGCCCCACGGGCAGCAGTTTGACCGCGACCACCCGGTCCTTGACCGTGTCGTACGCCTCGTAGACCTCCCCCATTCCACCGCGGCCCAGCAGGGCGCGCAGTTCGTAGGGGCCGAATCGCGTACCGGCTCGCGACTCCGTGTCGTCCACCCCGTTTACCTCCACCTCGCGGCCACGACCCCAGTCGTGGTCCGGCGACCTCACCCGATAGGTCGGGATTCTCGGGTTCCGCCGTTACCCGGTCAAGTGTGCGCGCTCAGGTCGCCGCCTGCGCGGCCATCAGGACCGCGTGGGCGTTGCCCCTGCGCATGGCACCGCGCCCGATCAGGAACAGGCGCCGCCGGAGAGTTCATCGAGATGTTGCGAGATCACCGTGGCCAGCCGATCCAGGATGTTCATACCCTCTGAGAACGAGCCCGAATCGGGTTGTACGGCAATGGCGATCGCAATCTGCCCGCCCGGTCCCTCGATCAGACCGAATTGGCGGACCAAATAGGAGCCGGAGGTATCGGGCCCCCAGCCGCCCTTGAATTCCGCGCCGGTGAGCCCGCCGAGGCCCCAGCGCTGACTCGACGTGATCTGCTCCATCAGGTCGATCACATTCGCGGCCTGCGGCAGACACGGTAGTCGGGAGGCGAATCGAACCTGCTCGGTCAGCGACCAGTCCGCCTGACCGAAGGCCGAGGCATCCGATCGAGTCTTGGTGGCGGGCACCGCGGTCTTGGTATCGCCGCCCTCGCGCAGTACGGCCTCGACCGCCTTGGCCGCCTCCTGGCCGGTGCCGAGCGACTGCCAGAGGGTATCCGCCGCCGCATTGTCGGACTGAGTGATGGCCGCGGTCGCCGCGTAGCTCGAACTCGTCGAACTCTTGCGGAATGCGGCGATCGTCAACGGAACCTTCATCGTCGACCAGGCGGGTCCGGTGGTCCAGTCGCCGAAGGTCACCATCTTCTCGCCGCCGACCGGCATAACCGCCATGCCCAGCTTGCCGCGCACGCTCACCTGCAGTTCCTGGAAACCGGCGGCCAGCGTGCCCGGCACGGTGACCGACAGATGCTGCTGGTCGGTATGCGCCGCGGCCGCGGTGATGCTGGTCTCCGCTGCCGAATTCCTACCGTGGTCCGCACCGCATCCGACCAGGACGAGCAGTCCGGTCAACGCGGCACCACCGATCGCCATCCGCAGGCGCCGGGTTCGATCAAAATACATACTTCGACACATTCTCGTTTCGAACTCCCCCGGGTTTCGATATCAATACGGCATCCCGACACCGTACTTGGCATTCCTGCTGGCCGCCCACCGCAACCGCGCCGAGGTCACCGAACCGCGCACAGCGACAACGGCTTACGACGTGCTCGACCAGCATGAACACCGGGACTCGCGCACCCGGGTGGCGTCGGTCGGCCGCAATCGGCAGCGATGCCCGCATGCCGCAGGCGGCGGACCGCACCCGTGAACTCATCCTTCAGAACGTACTCGACGGATCGATCGCATCCCACTTTCGCCAGGCATGACGCAAATGTGACACCGCATCACGGCTGTGCCGAACCCACTCGCAGACAAGGGCTCTCATTGCCGCGTCGGCATCCCGGGATCGACGTCCGCAGCCCGGATGACCACCTTTTCGCTGGTAGCCGTCCCGATAGTCCCGACGGGCAGGGCGTGTCGCCCTGGCGCACAAGCACGCGGGCAGCGCAGGATAGGGCAATGGAGCTGACTTCGGTACACATCGATAAGCCGGACGATCTCAATGTCATCATCGGGCAGGCTCACTTCATCAAGACCGTTGAGGATCTGCACGAGGCACTGGTGGGGATCAGTCCGCATCTGCGGTTCGGGTTGGCATTTTGTGAGGCGTCGGGGGCGCGATTGGTCCGAACCTCCGGTAATGACGATGAGCTGACCGAACTCGCCACCAAGAACGCGGTCGCGCTGGGCGCGGGACATTCGTTCATCGTCTTTCTGCGCGAGGGGTATCCGGTCAATGTGCTCAATGCGGTTCGGCAAGTTCCCGAGGTCTGCGGAATCTATTGTGCGACAGCCAATCCGGTCGAGGTCTTGATGGCCGAGACCGAGCTGGGACGAGGGATTCTCGGCGTTGTCGACGGTGCTGCGCCGCTGGGCGTCGAAGGTCCGGACGATCAGCGCGACCGCAAACAGTTGCTGCGTCAGATCGGGTACAAGTTGTAGACGGCTCACCGTTTGTCGAAGTGAGGCACGAACAACCAACCGCCACCGCCGGTGAGTTCGAGCCGGGCGGTGTGGTGCTGGTCGACGGTGGTGCGGTGCGCGGTGCTGAACAAAATGATGTCGGGGAGTTCGGTGCGGATGAGGGTGTAGAGGGAGAATTCCAAACCTTCGTCCACGGCCGATGTCGCCTCGTCCAGGAATGCCGCCTCAGGGCGGATCAGAATAATCCGAGCGAATGCCAATCGCTGCTGTTCACCGGGCGAAAGGATATTCGCCCAATCGGCCTGATCATCCAATCTGGTCGCCAGATGGCCGAGTTGCACCTTCGTGAGGACCGCACGCAACTCCGCATCGGAGGCGCTGTCCGGTGTCGCGGGATAGGTGACGGCCGCGCGCAGATCGCCCAGCGGGAGGTACGGCAGTTGTGAGATGAACATGGTGCCGCTGGCCTCCGGTCGGCCGACGACACCACGGGTATAGGGCCACATCTCCGCGATGGCGCGCAACAGCGTTGTCTTGCCGGTCCCGGAAAGCCCTTTGACGACCACCGCGTCCCCGCTGCGCAGCCGCAGATTCAGCTCCTCGATCAACAGCGCACCGTCGGGCTTCGACACGTCGACCTGTGTCAACTCCACCGAACCGTCCAACGCGCGCACGCCGATAGTAGGCAGTCGGCGCGATTCCTCACTTGCCTCGACGAGACCGTACAGGCGCAGCATGGTCGCCCGGAAGGACGCGAATTGGCTGTAGCTGTTGCGGAAGAACGACAGCGATTCCTGGATCTGTCCGAATGCGGAACCGGTCTGATTGACATCACCGAGTGTGAGCGTCCCGACGAAGAAGTGCGGCGCCTGGATGAGCCAAGGAAAGACCTTGGCCACCTCGGTAGCCGCCGAATTCCAGCCGATGAAGCGGGTTGTGAACAGGACCAGGCGATAGTAGACGCGCAGCACTTCCGCGAATAGCGTACGCAATCCCGTACTTTCCGCGCCCCCGCCGCGATAGAAGGCGATGCGCTCGGCATTCTCGCGCAATCGGACCAGCGCATAGCGGAAGTCGGCCGTGACGGCCTGATATCGGAAGCCGAGCTGGATCAATGGACGGCCGAGCCAGAACGCAACGACCGTGGCCACCAGCACGTAGACGAACACCAGGAAAACCATTGCCCGTGGGATTTCGACACCGGCAATCTTCAGCGGCTCCGAAAGGTGCCACAGGATCTCGCTGAAGGACACCACCGACACAACGGCGGTGACCGCCCCGAGCGACAGCGACCGTGCACCCGAGATCATATCTCCGACATCCTGTTGGATGCGCTGATCCGGGTTATCGATAGGTTCCTTGATGAATCGGGCCCGATAATAGGCTCGATCCCCGATCCACGTTTCGGTGAGATTGTCGGTAAGCCAACGGCGCCAGCCGATTTCGAAGATCTGACCGAGATAGAAATCCAGCTGGGTGCGCACCACTTCGGTGATGGCGAGCAAGGCGAAGATGGCCAGCGAATGCCAGAACGCGTTCTCGGCGGCATCGAGCCCGTGGCCGTCACGGCGCCCCATCGCCTGGGCGGCACGCTGCAGTGCCGAGAACATGTCATTGCCCTGATAGGACAGCAGCACCTGCACCCGGACCGATAAAACGGCACTCAACATCAGCACCCCGACCATCGGGATACTGCGCAACGCCGCACTACCGGTGAAAAACCCGCCGGTGACGATCCGGAAATGCCGACCCCATACGGTGATCCGCAGCAACAACACCGTGACAAGGAGAAAGACGACGGCGGCGATCGGGAAGGCAATGAGCAGCCACCGCGCCGACCCGGCGAGTTCGTCGCTCCAGTCTCGTGACGCAGGCACCGCAGTCTCCGATCGTTTCCGGGCAGCATCGAAACAGCAGTCGACGCCCGGCGTCGGGCGTGTGAATGCAACGTTACTTGCTACCTGCGCAAACTCGGTGGATCCTGATCGACTCGCAGCACACAGCGGGTGCGGGTGTAGATCGTCGGCATGCACTCGTTGCAGTGGATACACGCCGACCGCGTGCGCTGATCGGCTTGAATGCGGTGCAGCAGATCCGGTTCGCGCAGCAGTGCCCGCCCCATCGCGACGAAATCGAAACCCTCGCCCATCGCCTGCCGCATCGTGTCGAAGTCGGTGATACCGCCCAGAAGAATGAGTGGCATCGATAGCTCCTCACGGAACTGACGAGCGCGCTCGAGCAGATATGCGTCCCGATACGGGTACTCACGCAGAAAGGCCCGGCCCATCAGGCGAAAGCCCCACCGTGCCGGTGCGGGAAGAACTTTCGCGAATTCCTTGCGCGGCGCGGTGCCGTGGAACAGCAGCATCGGGTTGAGCAGTGAACTTCCGGCGGTCAGCTCCAAGGCGTCCAATGCACCGTCCGCCTCCAGCCACGACGCCACCCGCAACGACTCCGGAACCGAAAGCCCACCGCGCACACCGTCTTCCATATTCAATTTGGCGGTAACGGCCAAGCGGTCGCCCACCGCATCGCGCACCGCGCGCGCGACCTCGCGAGCGAGTCGGGCCCGATTCTCCGGAGATCCGCCGTATCGGTCCTTGCGCCGGTTCAGCAGCGGACTCAGGAAAGAACTCACCAAATAGTTGTGACCGAAATGGATTTCGACCGCATCGAAACCCGCCTGCTCGGCCAGGCGGGCCGCATTCGCGAAATCGGCGATGACCGTGGCGATTTCGGACAGATCCGGAACCTGCATGGGGCGCATGCCGAGTGGACTGAACATTCGACTCGGCGCCAACGCTGGTGCGCGATTGGATGCGGCATTCGCCACCGGGCCCGCATGACCCAGTTGGG
Organism: Nocardia sp. CA-119907; assembly: GCF_050955995.1. NCBI lineage: Bacteria > Bacillati > Actinomycetota > Actinomycetes > Mycobacteriales > Nocardiaceae > Nocardia > Nocardia sp. CA-119907. Next base: position 2,406,613 of record NZ_CP192091.1, on the reverse strand, counting down.
CACTGGCCGCCGCACCTTCGGCATGTACCGCATCGGTGAGCCGGCGCAATCCCGGCACGGCCTCCGGACGCATCCAGATCTGATGCCGGTCGGTGCGTCCGCCCGGTGATGTGGCGCAGTAGGCGAGTGTGGTCATCCCGACGCCACCGGCCGCGACTTCCCGATGGAAATCGATCAATTCGTCCGTGACCAGCGCATCCGGTGTCCGTCCCTCGAAGGTCGCCGCCTTGATCACCCTATTGCGCAACGTGACCGGGCCCAGCGTGGCCGGCGCGAATACCTCGTTCATTTCCGCTCTCCCGTCGCCGCGGTGAGTCCGGCGACCACGAAATCGCGCAGCGTGCGCACCGCCTCGTCCGACATCTCACGCTCCCCCGTTCCGACACCACCGAACTGCACGATGATCAATTCGAATGCCAACGCCCATCGCCGCCGACTCTCGGACTCACTCACCTCCGGCAGCAAACCGACCCAGTCGTCCATTCGGAACCAGGGGCGATGCCACACCGTCGGATGCCGTCCGAGGACGACCTGGGCCAGCAGCCACAGGTGCAGCCGCCCGACCGGATCGGCCGCCAGCCCGATGAACGGCTCGATCACCGCGTCCACGACCGCCGCCACCGATCCGTGCGCATCGGTCACCTCGGTCAGCCGTTCGGCCCACAGCGATCCGAGCCGATCCTCCAGCAGCGCCGCGACCAGCGCCTCCTTCGACCCGAAGTGATAATGCACCGCGGCCGAATTCGCCCCCGCCGCCGCACACACCGCCCGCACCGAGACGTCGTCATACCGCTGGGTCAGCAATAGCCGCTCAGCCGCGAGCAGTAGCCGCTCCCGAGTCCCCGTCGCCGTTGTCCGCTCCGTCATGCACAGAGTCAACCACGGTTTCCATCATCGATTCAAGCATTGATTGAATCGATGATTGACAGGCCCGGAGCTATCATTGGGCCACCTCGATGCGGGCAGGGATTCCGATGGCGCACTGCGCCGCGAAAACGACCTGATCAGGAGGGAGCATGATGAGTCAGCACATCGGCTACCGGAGAATCTATGAAGCGCCCATTCCCTCCGATGGGACCCGGGTACTCGTCGATCGGGTGTGGCCGCGCGGGATGCGGAAGGCGGATGCGCATCTGGACGAGTGGATGCGCGATATCGCTCCGTCGACCGAACTGCGCCAGTGGTACGGCCATCGGCCGGAGCGGTTCGCCGAATTCCGTCGCCGATACCTGGCCGAATTGCGGGACACGCGACATCGGGACGCGGTCGCGCAGCTGCGGGAGCTGGCCAGCCGACATCCGGTGACGCTATTGACCGCCACCCGCGACATCGACCACAGCCAGGCCGCAGTCCTCGCGAACTGGATTGCGGCGCAGAAGAATTCGCCGGACTAGGCACGACGTATTTCGACATATTCTCGCGGCCATGCCCGTGCCTCATCCCGGCGTTGCGGGACGCTGCCCGCATCTGGTCTATCGCTCGTCGACGATCTCGCCGGTCTCCGCAGCGGCGTCCTCAGTCAGCGCCATGGGGCCCACCAGCGGGAAGCCTTGCGAGGCACCGATCGCCGCCAGCATCTGCTGTGTCGATCGATCCGCTGATCCGGCCGCCGAGGAACAGGAGACCAGCGCACGGCGATCGGTGCAGCAGCGGCATGGGCTAGGCTCAGCAGTCTGCGGAATCCATCATCTGATCGGAACCGCGCGGCGGTGGGGCTCGCCGTACCCGAACCGCGGTCACGCACCGCCAACGGTCCCTACTTGTGATGACCGGCGCCCACACCTGGGCGCGCCACGAGTAGGAGAAACCGTGCCCACACCACCGCCCGCCACCCCAATCGGATCAGATCCGTTCGCTGCCCGACCGCGTCGTGCACGGCTGCGCGAGCACGTCCCCATCCTTGCTGTGATCGCCCTCGGCGGCGCGATCGGCGCCACCGCCCGCTACGCCGCTTCGCTGCTGTGGCCGACCGCGCCCCGCGCGTTCCCCTGGACCGTGCTGCTGGTCAACATCACCGGCTGCGCCGCGATGGGCGCTCTCATGGTTCTGATCGTCGAAGTCTGGACCGCACAACGGCTGCTGCGCCCATTCCTGGGCACCGGTGTCCTCGGCGGCTACACCACCTTCTCCACCTACGCCGCCGGCTTCCACCACCTCGTCGACACTCGTCACGCCGCCGCCGGGCTGATCTACCTCGCCGCCACACCGATCCTCGCGCTGACCGCCACCTGGACCACCGCCACCCTCACCCACACCCTGATCGACCGGAGGACACGATGACCCGCCTCACCGGAGACGCGCTACGCCTGACGGTGTTCATCGGCGAAAGCGACACCTGGCACCACAAACCATTGTTCAGCGAGATCGTCCACCGCGCCCACCACGCCGGACTGGCCGGGGCCAGCGTGTTCCGCGGCGTGGAAGGCTTCGGCGCATCCTCACGTGTCCACACCACCCGACTGCTGTCGCTGAGCGAGGATCTGCCGGTCGCCATCGTCATCATCGATTCCGCCGACCGCATCCGCGCATTCCTACCCCACCTCGACGAACTCGTCAGCGAAGGGCTCGTCATCCTCGACCCCGTCGAAGTCATCCGCTACGTCGGCCGCACCGAACAATCATGACCTGGCTGCTCGTCATCGCCGGGGCCGCGATCGGCGCCCCCGTGCGCTACCTCACCGACCGACTCGTCCAAGCCCGCCACGACACCGTCTTCCCCTGGGGCACCCTCACCGTCAACCTCGTAGGCAGTCTCACTCTCGGGCTCCTCACCGGCGCGGCCACCGCGGCAGCCGTAGGCCCCAACCTGCAATTGCTGATAGGCACCGGCTTCTGCGGTGCCCTGACCACCTACTCGACCCTGTCCTACGAAACCCTGCGCCTGACCCAAACCGGCGCACGCTTCCACGCGATCGCCAACCTCGCCGCCACGATCCTCGCGGGGATCGGTGCCTTCTACACCGGCACCGCACTCACCCATGCCTTCTGGCACTGAACCAACCACCACACGAGCCGCACCACGCCCAGCCCGAGGCACGGCGCCCGCCGCGGCCATGAGGTAGGCGGTGCACAGAGCACGGCATCGCGCACCACTACTCGCCACTCGGTCATGGTGTCGTTGCGACGAACGTTTTCCGGCGTGAGGTGCAGTTTCCCTTGCGGGAAGGCCATTTCGAACCTCCGACTGCGGAAGCAGTGAATAGCGCCGCCACCAAACTTCGACACCGGGCTTCGACCAGAACGATCACCGGGCCAGCCGCCACTCTGTCGCCCGGCCCCTTGGGCCCAGAGGCTATCCGCACGCGGACCTTGCAGGCCATCGCGAAGATAGGTAGATCGACCGATTCAGGCGCGCCCGTGAAACGCACACCATTGGCCCGTGACACGAACGCTACGAAGGGCACTGGTCGCGCTGGGTTGTGCAGTGATTGTATTGCTGTACAACCCGATTGCCGCATCAGCACATCCGATGCCGGGCACCAAGGTTCTGATCGATGTGTGCGAGACGGCGATCAATGCCGAATTGTTGATACCCACAGCCGATCTCGCGGAGGCCAGCGGTATCGATGTCGACGTGCGCACGCGCCTGTCGGGCGAGGACACCGCCGGACTGGTGAGCTATTTGCGCGGCCATTTGCGGCCCGCCACGCCGGACGGCGTGCCGTGGATCGTCCAGATCAGCGACATGCGTCTGGACTATGCAGACCAGATGGCCACCGGTTCTTACAAGGACCTCGTCGTCCATGCAGTGTTGACCCCGCCGACGGGCGTCGACATGCGCCGATTCGTGTTGGGCTACGACGCCGTCATCCACAAGGTTGTCACCCACACCGCCATCGTCTCGGTCCGGCAGGACTGGCGAGCCGGGCGAGTCGATGCCGGTAATGACGCCAGGCAGGTCGGCGTCGTACACATGGACGCCGAGTCCATGACCGTGCCACCCCTATCCGTGGATCTGACCAATGCCAGCGCGTGGCGGGGATTCGTCGGGATGGTGATACTCGGTGGCCATCACATTCTCGAGGGCACTGACCACCTCCTGTTTCTGTTCACCCTCCTACTACCGGCTGTGCTGATAGCCAAGGCTGGTCATTGGCACCCGGACAACCGCTTTCGTCGCGCCGTGCGCCACATCCTCACCGTCACAATCGCATTCACCGTGGGGCACTCCGCTGCGCTCGTGGTCAGCGCCCTGAGTCGGCTCGAGATCCCAGCGCGCCCGATCGAAACACTCATCGCCGCGACGATCCTGGTGGGCGGCGCACATGCTGTCCGGCCGCTGTTCCCGGGCCGAGAAGCCGTTGTCGCCGCGACATTCGGGCTTATCCACGGTATGGCGTTCTCGTTCAGCCTTGCCGAACTGAAGTTGTCCACCAGCCAACTGGCGCTCAGTGTGCTCGGGTTCAATCTCGGCATCGAGGCCATTCAGTTGCTGCTGGTCACCCTCGCCCTGCCACCACTGCTGGCACTGGGCACCACCCGAGCTCAGCCAGTCCTTCGCGTCGGCGGCTCACTCCTGGTGATCATCGCCGCCCTCGGCTGGGCATTCGATCGACTCGGTTTCGCCAACCCGATCGCCCGCGCCGCGGACCGGGGCGGCACAATGATTCTTCCGATCATCATTACCGCTGCCGCTGTCGCCGTTGTGGTGCTGGCCGCCCGGATGCTGCTGCGGTTGAACGGACCTCAGTCGGCGAGATAGCGCAGCATCACCACAGTGTTGAAGTGCCTCGTCTCGACCAATCGGAGCTGGACGCGCTTGTCCAGTGATGGGAACAGCGGTGTGCCACCGCCGAGCACCACAGGCGAGAGGAACAACTGGTACTCGTCGATGAGTCCGTGGGGCATCAGCGAGGCCGCGAGGCTCGCGCCACCGACCTCCATGACGCCATCGCCTCCGGCCTTGAGCCTGCGGACCTCCTCGACCGCGTTCTCACGCACCAGGGTGCTGTTCCAATGGACCTCGGTGAGCGTCCGGGAGAAGACAAGCTTGGGCTTCTCCGTCCAGAGCCCGCCGAACTCGCGCTCGATGCGCGACGCGTCCTCGGGCACGTGCGGCCAGTACTCGGCCATCAGCTCGTACAACCGACGGCCGTGCAGCGAGACCTCGATCTCGCGGTACCTGTCGTTGTGGAACTGGTGCAACTCCTCGTCCGGGTCAGTCCAGTCGATGCTGCCGTCGCGGTCGTTGACGTAGCCGTCCAAGGACACGCCGAACCCATAGATCAGTTTCCTCATGACCGGGTAGACGTCCTACGCGCTCGAAACTCATCGGTGCTCATCGGACCTCACCTCTGTGCTCGGCGGTGCGGGTGCCATCGGGTCGTTCCTCGATTGATGACGACCTGTCTGGATGCGGGGTCCTGCTCGACCGGCGAACCAGCGTGTCGGCGCGTCAGCGGGTGCGGACGCGGGGGATCTTCTAGCGTCGGGTCAGGAAGGAGATGCGGCAACGTGGGCAGCGGCCGCCTGGCTGAGCTCGGTGTTCGACGGCGAGGAGTGCAGGCTTGAACACGTTTTGGGAATACGCAGGCGGACCGCTTTTGGGGATAGCCATCACGGTGGTCTTCTGGCTGATGGTCTGGGTCGCGGTCTCGGTCGCTCGTGTCCGGTCGGGAGGACGGTCCCGGTTGGGCCGCGTCAACGTCTTCGATGCGACGCTGCGGCCATCTGTCCCGACTCCGATGGGCCCGATGGTCCTCGTCTGGGTCCCCATCGTGGCTTGTGGCGTGGTGTTAAAGGCTCTCGGAGTGATCCCCGACTGGGGGCTGGCGGCGATCGTCGTTGGTGGCGCCGGCGTGGCAGCGACCGTGTCCCGTGTGCGGTTCCTGATGGGTGCGTCGACGTCCAATGAGTAGCGTCGCGTGGCGTCGATCGCGTAGGTCGTCGGCGACGCGGGCTATGAACGAAGTAGGGGCGTTCGCTGGGCGACCGGAGTCGTGGGTTGAATCGGATGTCTGCTCGGGGGCGTGAGATCAATCCGGGGCAGGAGGTTGGTCCAACCCGCACCGGAATCCTCTGCGGCACTTGGCATGTGCCGCAGAGGATTCGGTGCAAACCGACATATCTCGATGCTGCCGATCCCGCCACCGGTGAAAAGCTCTGCGCGGGATGCACAGTCGGCATGGATGGCGAGCAGATCGTGGACACCCACAGATCCCGGCCGGCCCTTCCGGCAGCCGCCGCGAGGCCAACCGAATGGCGGAGGCTAGCGAAGGGTGAAGCTGCGGACGCCCTGGGCGCCGATGACCGTTGCGCGGGCAAAGTAGTCGCCGGGGGCGTCGGCGAACGGGTGGGGGTCATCCAGCACAAGCATCGCCGGGCTGTCGATGAACCTCCCCGCGGCGCAGTCCGGACTGCAGTCATTCCGATGCTGGGTGCCGTGACCGACGGCCTGGGTGCCACTCCACATATCCCAGGTGATGTCGTTGATCATGTTGTTCCCGTCGGCGCAGGTCAGGGTCAGTGATGGCGGTTCGACGACATAGGGTCCCCCACAGTCGCTGACCATCGCGGCCGGCATCCCCGGGGTGTCGGACCACGAGGCCGAAGCGGATGGGGCGGTGAGAACCCCCGCGCCCGCGGCCGCGGTAGTGGCGGCGATGATCGCCGCCCGGAAGATCGTGCGCTCGTGAGTGCTCATCGACATCGGTCCTCTCGGCCGGAGTGTCGGCCTTGTGGCGGTCATGGCTCTGCTCATCGTGCCCGCCTATCATCCCACCGGGCATGTCGTCGAGGAGTGATTTGGGACAGTCGCTCAACGAATCAGAAATAACACCCGAATCGCGGCACGGGATTCGAATCTCCTGGCAGTCGGAGTCGGCATCCGATTACCGCCAGACTCAGTTGGGGATGACAACATCCACCACGGTGTGCGCGATCTCGCGCAGATCGCTGTCGAGGACCGTCGACCGATAGCCCTCCCAGGCGGCGAGTTTCGGTGCGTCGCGCTCGGCACCGCGGGCGATCATGCGTTCCCTGATCTGCGCGGCCGAGCTGTCCATCCATACCGTATGCACCGCAAGCGATTCCGGCGCGGCTGCTTTCATCCGCAGATGCTGTGCTAGTGAAACGCCAGTATCAGCCGAATGTCGGATCACGGAAAGAAACGGTGCATCGAGTACCACCGGATGCCGGACGCCGATCCCGAGCCCGGTACGGACCAGCCCGTCATAGATACCGGGAGACACCACCGACCGGTAGACATCGCTGTCGCGGTCGAACGGATCACCACCCAGAGCCCGCATCACATCCTGTTCGAGACGCGGCGCGAAACTGTCCTTGTCCAACACACTCGCATGCGACCGTGCAGCGAGATACGCTGCGGCCGTGGACTTCCCGGAGCCAGGAAACCCACATACCACCACGACGCCGCGTCCAGGCGAGGTCGCCACAGCGCGATTCAACGCGACTATTACGGACTCAGGAAGTATCCCCACCCGAGCGACCATACTGGGCGAGGACGGCGTGCCCGAGGGTCGTTCCCGGATCGGCTACGGCTGCGCTGTCGGTGACCGAACGAGAGTGGTTCAGGGCGCATACGTGTGCGACCGAGTTCAGGTCGGCGAGGATGTGTGCGTGGCGGGGTTCGTTCGACACAGGGCTATTCGCGTTCGCGGCGGACATCGAGCAGGAGTGGGCGCAGACAATGAGAGATCGGTGGCGCGCGCACGCTAACAACCGGCTAGACTTCGCGTTCTGACCATATGAAGTTGATCGGCTCTGCATCCGGCGACGGAATATCCACACATGCCACATATCTCGCTGACCGAACTGGCCAGCGAGAATGATCGGCGGATGCGGCTCACCGGCGCTCAGCGGCAGATCTTGTCCGCGACATCGGCAGGCACGCCGATCTCGGTGCAGTGCAGCGCACTGCCGAGGCCCACAGGCTTCCAGCCTCCGTCGGCCGCTACGTAGTGGAACAACACTTGGGCTCGGTTGACAGTATTGCTGTGGGTTCCCGTGTGGGCCATCGCCCACTCACCCGCACAATCGATTCGATCCTCGAGTTCGATCGGCGTCGCCAACCGCGACTCGATGTCAGTGCCTCGCAACGCTTCGAGCAAAACGGCCTTGGTAACCGGGCACACCGGCGGTGAGCTCGCCGAACTCGGATCGATGACCTCCGTGGGGAAGTCACGGTCCGGGGTCACCGTGCGATCGTCGGCGCCCAAGGTGAGCGTGACAATGACCGGCCCACCCGAGGGACAGCAGCTGGCGTCTCTACCCGTCAGCCAACGGTACTGGACCCGGACACTGCGATCGGACGAGCCGACCACCTGTGTATAAGCAGTCGACTTCTTGGTCGCGGTGCCCAGATAACCCGCGTGGTTGAACAGCATCACGTGCCAGGGTGAGCTAGCGGTGCCGTGCGGAGTCCCAGCGAGCACCCAAAGGATGGCGGGACAGGCGCCGACGGAGGCGTCAGTGCCGCTGTCGGCGTAGAACCCATCGCCGCCGACACCGGTACCGAGTGCGCCGAGCGCGGCCGTGACCACCGCCGACTTCAGATCGACGCATCTGCCGTTTCCGGCAGTGGCAGGAGCATTGTCACCCGCAGCCTGCGTGGCACCTGGTGACTGCTCAGTGACGGGAGGCTGAGCCGACCCCGGCACGGCAGCGGTAGCGGAGCTCGAAACCGACGACCCCCCGGACGTCTGCGTCGTCACACCGTCCTGACATGCCGTCGCCAGGGTCACCGCCGCGACCGCCACGATGATGCCGATGATCCTTTTCATCAAGTGCCCTTCCCCTCTGTACTACAGAGCACTTCGCGTCCTGAACGAAAATCGTTGCGCCCCTGCTTTCATGGGCACGCTGGCATGCGTCCCGCATTCGCCAACTGCCGCGAGGACGCCGAACCCGCTACGTACCGGATCGGATTCGAGCAAACCGCGTCGGCCGAATCGCCCACAGTGGGCAATCGCGACGCGAGACCTGTTGTAGCTCAACGCGTCCTGCAATGCCGAGACCACCAAACGACCCAGCCGATAGCGTCGGTCCGGTCGTTTGCGCTTCGCAGAACAGAGGGCGGTGTGAACACCGATAGCAAACACGGCTGCACACGGCCAGCTTGACCTTCACGTATACGTCAATCCTTAGCGTCGGTGGCATGACCATGACGACACGAACCTCCCGAGCGGTCCAGCTCGCCGCGCGACCGGACGGATTTCCGGCGCTGTCCGACTTTCGGCTGGTTGAGCAGCCGGTATCCGAACCCGGGCCGGGGCAGGTGCTGGTACGGAATCTGTACATGTCGCTCGATCCAGGGATGCTGATGCAGATCGGGGCCTATCCGGGAATTCCCATGCCGCCCTTCGTCATCGGGGACGCGATGTCCGGGGACGCGGTCGGCGAGGTCGTCGCATCCGCCGATCCGGGTGTCCCGGAGGGGGCGCTGGTGCTGCATCGGCTCGGTTGGCGTGAGTATGCCGTGGCCGCGGCGGATGCGGTGCGGATCGTGGATCCGGACGCGTATCCGTCGCCGTCGGCGTATCTGGGGTTCGGGCTGGTCGCCTACGCGGGCCTGACGGTGGCCGCCGGGCTGCGCGAGGGCGAGACCGTGTTCGTTTCCAGCGCGGCCGGCGCTACAGGCAGTCTGGCCGGGCAGATCGCACGACTGCTCGGTGCAGGTCGTGTCGTAGGCAGTGCGGGATCGGCGCAAAAGGTGCGCCACGTCGTCGACAAGCTCGGCTTCGATGCGGCCTTCGACTACCACGACGAGCCGCTGACCGACCGATTGCGGACCGTCGCACCGGCTGGGATCGATGTGTACTTCGACAACGTCGGTGGCGCCCAATTGCGGGCGGCGGTCGAGGTCATGAATGTCGGCGGGCGGATCGCCCTCTGTGGCGCGCTGGCTCGGCAGCGGTCCGGCGGTGTGCCCGACGGCGGTCCCGGAGATCTGCTGCCGGTGATCGGCAAGCGGCTCACCCTGCGCGGGTTCACCATGCTCGACCATCTGAACCTGGCCCCGGAATTCGGCCGACGACTGCGGCAGTGGCTCGCCGACGGTTCACTCGTACACACCGAGACCGTCGTCGACGGACTGGAAAACGCACCGCAGGCACTGCTCGATCTAGTGCGGGGACGCTACACCGGGAAGGTAGTCGTGCAGCTCACGCGTTGAACCATCCCGAGGAAAGGAACGACGATGCTGATCGGTGAACTCGCGACACGCACCGGGACCACCACCCGCGCCCTGCGTTTCTACGAAGAACAGGGACTGCTCACCTGCGAGCGCACCACCTCCGGATACCGCACCTACGACGAGACAGCGGTCAAACAAGTCCGCAATATCCGCGAACTGCTCGACATCGGATTCACCATCGACGACGTTCGTGCGTTCCTGCCCTACCTCGATCGCGATTTGCCCGGCGTCTTTCCGTTCGAACCGCGATGCACCACCGGATACGCAGCCGTCGGCGCACCCCGGGTGGCCGAGCTGAATCAGCGCATCACCCGCCTGACCGAACTGCGAGACCGGCTCGTCAGCCGGATGCCGTGGCTGACGCTTGACGATCCCACTGGCAACGCGAGCGGCGAACGATCGGATTAGCGTCCCGTCCCGGCAAGGACCATCACGCCGAAAACGAGCAGAACGAGTTCTACTTCCAGAAGGATCTGCGTGATCCGCCGAATTACGGAACCATTGGTCTGATCTCCTGCACGACCCTTCAGGTGTGGCCCGTCCGCAATCAAAGGAGGAGTCATGGACGAGGAACCGAACCACAATGCTCAGCCAGACTTCGAAGCGCTCTACCGCGACACGTCGCCGGAGCAGGATACTGCTGCGTTGATCCCCTGGGACATCGGCGGCCCACAACCGGTAGTGCAGCAGTTGGTGGCCTACGGCGCTCTGCGGGGCGAGGTGCTCGACCCAGGAACCGGCCTGGGACATCACGCGATCCACTACGCGTCCAAGGGCTACTCGGCCACCGGGATCGACGCCTCGCCGACGGCGATCGAGCGGGCCGAGCGCAACGCGGAGCGCGCCGGGGTGCGGGTGGACTTCCAAGTGGCCGATGCCACCAGACTCGACGGCCTGGAGAATCGGTTCGACACCGTCGTCGACAGCGCGTTCTACCACGTGTTCCTCGACGACGAACAAACACAGACCCAGTACGCACAGGCCCTGCACCGGGCCACGAGACCAGGGGCGCGACTGTTCATGTTCGAAATCGGACGCCACAACGTCAACGGCCTTCAGCCGGAAGGTTTGCCGGCCGAGAACTTCGAGCGGGTCCTTCCCGCGGCCGGGTGGCACATCGACTACCTGGGAACCACCACCTACCAAGCCACCTTCAGCCCGGAAACGTTCACCCATCTCACCAAACAGATGGGCGACGACTCGGGATGGGCCGACCGGATGAAACCGATGCAAGAACAACTCCAGACCATTGCGCCGTTGCTGAAAAACAACCGAGTGCACCTGCCGGCGTGGGCCGTGACCGCCACCCGCCTCGACTAGGTGCTCAACAAGACCTGTCGGACCGTTCTCGTCCAGCCCAACGCATGGCTGACCGCCACCGCCGTGGCCATCACTGCGGCCCCTGCGGTCAGTTCGTCCTGGTCAGGGAGCCCGAGGTCATTACGAACGGGATGCTGTGATCCTGTCCCGACAGGATGGCGGTTTGATGTCGCCCGTCGTCGGCGATCGACCAGAACGCCAGCGTGGTTGCGCCGCAGGTCTGCGTGGCCGGAGACAGCTCGGCGGTATTCCCACGGGCCTCGAAGGTCCAGTCGCAGCCGTCGGCGGTATGCGCGGTGACGGTGCTGCCCGCCGACGGGGCGAAGGTGACCGGCCCGGACATGGGAGCGGGCGTGAACGGCAGCGGAATGAAGTAGGAGTTGGTGGCGGCGTTGGTGGGGAAGGGCGCGCGGTCGAAGGTCCAGGTACCGCTGAAACGCTGCGCGGTGTCGGCCTGGGTGCCCGCGGCGGCGTTGGTGCGGCGGCCGTCGACCAGATCGAATCCGAAGGTCCCCGGGCCGAGATAACTGTTGGCGTGCAGGGTTTCTCGCTCGATGCCGTCATCGACGGTGACGCGCCAGCGGTCTATGTTGTAGCCGGATCCGATCACCTGGTTGAAGCAGTACTGGGTGGTGGAGGTCATTTCCAGCGCGTCCCCCACGGGCCGGAAATGCCAGGTGCAGCCCTGATCGGTGTGGCCAAGGACCTCGCTTTCGGCACCGCGAGTGAAGGTAATGGTGCCGATCTGCGGAATGTCGGGCCGGTATCCGAACAGGTCCATGGTGGCGATGTTGGTGCTGGTGACGTGGTCCGGCTGGTCGTAATTCCATGTGCCCAGGTACTTTTCGACGGATCCGGTCGTTTCGGCGGACGCGGTCGAATCGGCTCCGGCCGGTGCCGGGACGGTCGCGAGGCCGGCCAGCGCCAGGGCTGCGATCGCGGTCAGTCGGCTCGAACTGCGCAACATGAGATCTCCTCGAATGGTGCTTCGTGTTTTTTGCGGGTCGGCACTATGACGAGGCGGACGGCGGAAAAGTTACCGCGCCGGATCGGTAACTTTTCGCGCCGCCAGCTCGTCGTAATCGGTATGGAGACTCATGGCGACCAGTTCACCGCGCTGTGGGATGCGCATCGCGCCTACATGGTGGACCTGGCGTTCCGAATGCTCGGTGACATCGCGGACGCGGAAGACGTTGCGCAGGAGGCGTTCCTGCGCCTCTCACGCACCCGCGCGGACGAACTGAACAACGTCCGCGGCTGGCTGACCGTGGTGACCGGCCGCCTGTGCCTGGACCTGATGGTCAGCGCCCGGGTCCGGCGCGAGCAACCCGGCGACCCGGAGCTGCTGAACTCGATGGTCTCCCCGAGCGTCGACCCGGCGGACCGGGTCACGCTCGACGATCACGTCCAGTCGGCACTGGCGATGGTGCTGCAGCGGCTGAATCCGCCCGAACGGGTGGCGTTCATCCTGCACGATGTGTTCGCGCTGCCCTTCGAGGAGATCGCGGCGATTTTGGGCCGTCCAGCGGGGACGTGCCGACAGCTGGCGCGGCGGGCGCGTACGAAGATCACCGGGACGACGGCAGGTCGCACGATCGCAGCGGCTGAGCGCGCGGTCGTCGGGGCCGACCCGGTTATCGACGCGGTCGACCATGCCACGGCATCGACACACCGAGCCGTCCTGGACCGGTTCATCGCGGCCTGCTCCGGCGGCGACCTCAACGCCCTGCTGACCGTGCTGGCCCCGGACGCCTGGGGATCGGCGACCTTCGTCGCGGGCTCGCTGCCGACGCCGCAGCACACCCACGGCGCGACGGCCGTGGCGTCGAACCTGCTCAGCTACTTCGGATCCGGCACCACGCTGGTGTCGCACCCAGCGCCCGCAACCGTGGGCGTCCTGGCGTACCACAACCGCGCGCTGTACGGCATGCTCATGCTCACGATGCGCGGCGACCGCGTGGCGGGCATCGAGGCGATCGTCGACCCGACGATCCCCATGGCGTGAGGACGGCCTACCGTCGCACGCCTTGTTCGTGCGCCGGGACGGGCGCCCGCTCCATGGCCTTTCGGTGTACCCGCGGCACCAGAAGCCGCAAGAACGATCCAACGTCGTGGGCCACACTTCCGGCTGGAAACGAGCCCTGCAGCAGTTCGCCCTGATCTACGGCGACCACAGTGCCCAGTAGGATCAGAACCGATCGCCTTCACTTCTGTCACTCCCCTGCAGCACGATTCCATGTCGCAGGAGAACGCGACGGCGCTGGAATCGCATCTGGTCGAAGCGGCCCGGATCGTCGGCGTTGGCTCGCGGCGGTGTTCATCCGGATGCACCGGCTGAAGGGCGGAGGTCCGGCTTCCTCGTTCATGACCGTCCACGGGTTGGGTTGGGCGCATGATCGCGCTGCATTGTCGGTTCGACATCGGAGCGGCTGATGGTGACATTGGATCGGTTGGCGAACGTGCTGGGTGGCTATGGGGTCCGTGTGCGGTTGGGGTCGGTTCCCCGGTCCGCGGAATTGCGCAGTGTGGTGATCCACGGGGGCGATCAGGATCCCACCGAAGCCGGTGATGTGCTGCTCGGGATCGGGGCGCGCTCGGTGTCGGAGGTAGTGGACTGGGCGGTGTCGGCGCGGGCTGTTGTCGCGCTCGTCCGCACGGGTGAGCAGGCCGACGACGAGCCGCAGATCGAGGGTGTGGCCGTGCTGGTGGTCGACCCCGCAGTGGCCTGGAGCGAGTTGGCCGCCGTGGTCTACGGATTGGTGCTGGAAGGCCGCGAAACGGAGGCCGGTCGCGGACCGACCGACCTGTTCGCCTTGGCCGATCGTCTGGCCGACGCGGTCGGAGGTGCGGTGACGATCGAGGACCGGCGGTCTCGGGTGCTGGCGTACTCGAGGCCACAGCAGCATCTAGACCCCGCACGGGTCGAGACGATCCTGGACCGGGAGATGCCAGCGTGGCTGCGGACCCTGTTCGATGTGCACGGTGTCTTCGCACATTTGGCGTCCTCGGATGAACCGTTGTTCGTTCCAGCGCAGGAGGAACGCGGTCTGACGGGGCGGATGGTCGTGGCCGTGCGCGTGGGCCGGCAACTGCTGGGCTCGGTATGGGTGTCGTGCCCGGAACCGTTGCAGGCGGCTCGACACAGGGCCTTGACCGACGGCGCGCGCACGGTGGCCCTGCACCTGTTGCGGTCGCGGGCCAGTGCGGATCTGGAACGTCAGGTGGAATCCGACTTGGTGATCCGTTTGCTGGAGGGCACAGCGGACGCGGCAACCGTGGCCAGCAGGCTGGGGTTGGCGCCGGAGAGTTTGCGGGTGATCGCGCTGCGGGGTCGGATGGCCGACGAGCAGCACGCCGCACTGCTGGTGGTCTTCGAGCGAGCAACAACCGGATTCGGCTGGTCGCGTCCGAGCCGCAGCGCCCTTGTCGGCGACACCATCTACACCGTGCTGCCCGCTGATCAGGCGGCGACGGCACGCCGCTGGATCAGCGAGCTACACGCGGCGCTGCCCGCGCAGATGACGGTATCGGCCGGCATCAGCGGTGTCGCACGGGCGACGGAACTGATGTTGGCGCACCGAGAAGCCGATGAATGCCTGGCACTGCACGAGGCCCGCTCAGCAGGTGCTGAGCCCCCCGCCTATGACGAGTCATGGGACGAGATTTTGCTGCAACGGTTACGCACCGCAGGGCAATCCGGGCGCACCCCCGCACGGGGGCCGGTCTCGGAGTTGCAGCGCCACGACCGCGCGAACTCCACCCAATATGTGGCAACGCTGCACGCCTGGTTGCAGGCCCAAGGCGATCCCGTCGAGGCAGGCGCACAGCTCGGCGTGCACGAGAACACCATCCGCAACCGGCTGCGCAAGATGGCAGAGGTAACCAATCTCGGCTTGGACGATCCCCGCAAACGACTCGCCATGATGATCGAACTCGCCGTCACCGACACCGCCTGACACACCTGCGCTGTGGCGTCACCACAAATCTCGGCGCCTCGATTGTCGGATCGGTGCAACCCCTCGCTCGGAGCGCCACCCCATCATGGGAGTTGAGCAGTTGCAGGTAGAACCACCACGACCGTGGGTCTGAGCGACTGGCACCCGGCCCGATACCAGGGCCTGCGCGTCGTCAGGGGCGGCACCGCCGCCTTGGCCCGCCCCTGACGACATTTTCCCAGCGAGGACAGACACATGACCAACAACGGCTGACCGACGGCGCCCGGAGTACACGAGCAAAGCCAGCGAAGGATCCGCTCTTTCGCGGGATCGATTTACCCAGCTGAACGGAGTTGAACGGAATGAAGGACATGCGGATGTGCGAGGTCATGCAACGACCGATCGTCGCCGTGCGGCACAACAACGCAGCCCGCGAGGCGGCGCTGATGCTCGCCGAATCGGGCTACGCGGCGTTGCCCATTCTCGACCAGGACGATCGCCTCATCGGGGTAGTCACCAGCGGTGACCTGCTGCGGGCCGGCGAACTCAGCGACCCGGTCACCGCGGTGATGACCGCACCCGCGGTGGCGGTCCCCGGCAGCGCGGCACTGGCCGAGGTCATGAGCACGCTGGTCACCCACGGACTGCGCAGCCTGCCGGTCATCGATGCCGACGGCCGCGTGGTCGGCATGTTCAGCCGCGGCGACGCGTTACGAATCATGCTCACCCCCGACGACACCCTCGCCGGCGAAGCACAGAACCTGCTCGACCAGTACACCGGCACACGACGCTGGCATGTCACGCTCGATGAAGGCGACGCAACCATCCGCGGCCGCTTCGCCGACGAATCCGAACGGCGCATCGCCACCGCCCTGACTCGCACAGTGCCCGGCATCCGGACCACGACCATCGCGACCACACCGGTCGAATCCGCGCACTGACCCGACACATTGCGGTCGCAGCCCGGGTGGTCGCACAGCGGCGTGCTCATCGCGGCTGGCGCACACCTCGCCGAAGAACAGTCCACCGCGCTGCTGGTGGCCTCCGCTCGGGCCGCCACCGGGCTCGGCGCGTCCCCGCTTCCCGGCACCTGGCCGGGTAACCCCGCACACGATCATCCCGGGTGCGGCAAATGTCACAGACGCACAAGCGCAGCCGTGGGGCGTAAACGATCCTGGGGTTGTCAGCGAATATTCCAATGGCGTGGAGGTGGTCATACGAAGGCCCGCTGGCAGGGCGGCCCATCCCCTCTCCCATGACCGCAATCCCAACCTTCAGCCCTGGAGACCCAGATGCCCCTCGCCCAGCCCGTCTCGCCCGCACGCCTTTCCGACCACCTACCCGGCCTACGAGCCGGACTGAATCAACAACGCCGCTTCCGCCTGCAACAGCTGGCCGAACTAGACGCCGAAATCGACCGCGCGCCCATACCCATCGACGCGGCCGATAAGGCCAGGCAGGAAGTCACCAGCACATTGGCCGTGGCAGCACGACACGCGCTGGCCGACATCGATGAAGCCCTCACGCTCATCACCACCGGCCGTTACGGCCGCTGCCTCAGCTGTCACGGCGAAATCCCGATCCACCTTCTGCAAACCATTCCCACGACACAGCGGTGCCTGAATTGCCGACGGCATCTGCCTGCCTTCGACAGTTCCCGCCCGATGCGCGGACAACTACCTCGCGCAGCCTCCCGCACACCGCGACGTGGCCCGCTGGCGCAACGGAAAACCCAGCGCCCTCCTTCCGGGCAGTCCTGGCCGAACTCGGCTACACCGGCGAGGAGATCACCGAGGTTGGATGATCTGGGCCAGCGTCGCTCCTGCGCGGATGAGCGCAAGTCCGCGTTGGGCGATAGTGATCAGACGGGCGTCGAGCGCTTCGAGTGAGTGACCTGCGTCGCCGAGGTCGCGGATCGCTGCGATTGCTTTCTGAACGTCGGGAATCCGGTAGCCGGCGGCCCGCAGGGCTGCTGTAATGCGCGCTTCTCGAATCGCCACGAGCTGATAGCGCCGGGCCGATCCTGAACGGGTGATGATCCGTTCTGGCCTCACCAGCCCATGCTGCTCCCAGAAGCGGAGGGTGGAGGCACGCAGCTCGAGCGCTTGTGACAGTTCGGTGATGGTCATCGCGTCTGCTTCTACGGGGTTGGCGTCGGTCTCCGCCTCGCCTTGTATCGCCTCCAGCGCTTCACGGGCAGCGAGCGCTTGCTCTCGTTCCTGGTTGAGCCGTCCGTGAAAGACATCCCAGGAGGCTTGAATGTCAAGCAGTAGCCTTCTCGCCCAGTCGAGGCCAGGCGGTGCCCTCGTCGTAGAGGGTTCCGGTTTTGAGGCATCCGTGGAGGATGCCGACGAGTCGGTTGGCGAGCTGGCGCAGGGCGGGGTTGTGGCCGACGCCGCGGGCTCGCTGGTGGTCGTAGTAGGCGCGGGCGCCCGGGGACCACAACAGTGCGGAGAACGCTTGTGTGGTGAGGGCGTCGATGAGCCGGTCGTTGTGCACGAACCGGGCCAAAGCGACCTTCTTCTTGCCGGAGGCGCGGGTGATCGGGGAGGTGCCCGCGTAGTTCTTGCGGGCTTTGGCGCTGAGGTAGCGGGTGGGGTCGTCACCGAATTCTGCGAGCACCCGGGCACCGAGGATCGGTCCCAAACCTGGCTGGGACATGATGATCTCAGCGGCCGGGTGCTTGCCAAAATGGGCCTCGACCTGCCCTTGCAGCGTCTTGATCTGAGTGTTGAGGACGGTCAGGACCGCCAGCAGCGCCTGCACCGACGCGGCGTAGGCATCGGCCACGACGTCGGGCTGGCCGAGTTGGGCCGAGCGCAGCGCGGCCTGGATGACCGCGGCTTTGTCCGCGATGTTCTTGCGGCGAGCGCGTTTCAACGCGGCGCTGATCTGCGCGATGGTCAGCCGGGCCGCCTGGGCGGGTGTGGGTGCCTTGGTGAGCAGTTCCAGGGTGTCGGCGGCGTCGAGGTCCTCGAACGCGGCCAGCGCGGCGGGGAAGTAGTCGCGCAGGGCGTGCCGCAATCGCTGGGTATGGCGAGTGCGTTCCCAGATCATCGTCTTGTGGGTGCGGGCCACGACCTTGATCGCCTCGGCACGCGCGGAATCCCCAGCAACCGGCCGCAATTGGTGAGCGTGGGTGCGGACCATGTCCGCCAGCACGTGCGCGTCGCCGGCGTCGCTCTTGGCGCCGGAGACCCCCAGCCGGTCACGAAACCGGGCCGCCTGCAACGGATTCACCGCCAGCACCGTGTATCCGGCGGCGACCAGCGCGGCGACCCAAGGGCCTCGGTCGGTTTCGATCCCGACCACGACCTCGATCTCGTCGACGTCGTCGCCGACCAGGTCACCGACGATCGCATGCAACCTGCCCATTCCGGTCACGCCCTCGGGCACACGCGCTTTGGCCAAGCGGCGGCCGGAGCTGTCCATCACCTCCACATCGTGATGGTCCTCGGCCCAATCGTCTCCTACGAACAGTCTCAATGGCTCTCCCGTTCTCGATGCCGATCACCGTCGAGCAGCCAGCGAGAGAACCATCAGCGACCTAATCAAGCAGTGCTCACATCACCACGGACGGGCACGACATCCCAGCAGCGATCAACTCTCCCGACCTACTGGCAGAGGCACGGTCTTTCTTCAGGACTCGAAGTCCAGGAACACAGAGTGCTCACCTGCCAGTCGGCTACCACCAAGGAGTTTGCCGGATGGCTCACTCCCCGAACTGATTAGGAACACACCAGAGCGGTCGCCTGATCGGTCGGCAGCGAGCGGATTGCCCGCATCGCTCGGCGTGCCTCGACCGGCCCCACCGCGTAGGAGAGATCGCGGTAGGCGCGGAGGTCGCGGACGTGGTCTGCGGAGAACTGCCGGTATCCGTTACCCGCCCGGGTCGCGGATGGGATGACACCGAGCCTCTCCAAGTCACGGACCTGCTGGACCGAGTAGCCGGTCGCCGCTGCCACCGCCGAGACCGTCAGCAACTCCGCCGCCTGATGGTCGCGCCCATGAGTCAACCCTCCATAAGCACTTCAACCTCACACTCGAACCATGAGTATGGAACAACTCCTCGAGTCGATCCGAGCGTTCGACGGGGTCCTCAAGCTTGCGCCGACCGAAGGCAGCCCGTTCCCCGAGATTGCGTGGGGCGACCACTTCTTCTACTACGCCCCCGATGGCCTAGTGCCGCAACGCGAACAGCCCTACGCCACCATTGTCACGAAAAACTACCCCGACGACAGTTCGTGTGACCTCGACCGGCCAGGGCGATGGCGGCTGAACATTCACGTCGGCAGGAGCGCCTGCACCGAACTCATCGGTGCGGACCCCCGGATCAGCTCGGGCGCGGTCGACTTCACCGCTGTCGACACCGTCCTGCCACATCCTGTGTATCGCACACAGGGCTGGATCTCGATCGTCAACCCTGACGCGCAGACTCACGCTTTAGCGGTCAGTTTTCTTCGCACGGCACACGACGCAGCGCGTCGACGAGCAGCCCGCCGTAAATCCGCCCACCGACCGGCCGCAAGGTGACCCAGCAGAAGTTGGTCGACCAGCGGGACTCACCCTCGACCCGAAAGTCTGTGCCAGATCCAGTCTTCAACCGGAACCGACACAGACCCGAATGCAAGTTGGTCCGAGCGGTCACCATCGGCCACATGGGGAGGACAGCTCGTAGCTGTTGGTGCGCTATCCAATTCGCAGCGGCATTCGCGGAAGGGGTGCTGTCAGCCAATGACAGAACGTGATCAGCGTCAGCCTCGGCAGCACCGACCTGGTGAAAATGTGAGTAGTGTCGCTGGCGTGAAAGACGCCGGACTCGTCGGAGTGCAGAAGACCGTCAGTCCCGTCCTCAGGGCAAAAGCATTGGACAACCGGCTGTCGGACCCGATCCTCGGCGACAGATACGCCGAGCAGACGATGCGCCGCCTCGACCCCGACTACGACAACCGCAGATTCGGCACCAGCCAGATGGGCCTGGCCGCCGTGGTACGCGCCAAGGCCCACGACGACTGGGCCCGAAGCTTCCTCGCCGATCACCCCGACGCGGTGGTACTGCATCTGGGCTGTGGCCTCGACGCCCGCGTGTACCGGATCGACCCGCCCGCCACCGTCGACTGGTACGACCTGGACTACCCCTCCATCATCGAACTGCGCCAACAATTCCTGCCGCCGCGAGAGCACTACACCCTGATCGGCTCCAGCGTCACCGACCTGACCTGGCTGGACAATATCCCCCGCGGCCGGCCCATGCTGATGATCGCCGAGGGACTGGTGCCCTACCTGACCGAGTCCGACGTCCGGCGGCTGCTGACCAGCATCGTCGACGCCTTCCCCACCGGACAAATACAGCTCGACACCGTGCCGGTCTGGGCGTGGCGCACCTCGAAATGGGACCCCACCCTGCGCAAATACGACACCCAGTTCGACTGCGGCTTCAACGATCCTGTCGCGCTGGCCGATTGGCACCCGCGCCTCGAATACGTCGACGAGGCGCCGATGAACGACTCACCGGTGCTGATGGCCAAGGCGCCCGCGAACGTACGCCGCATGTTCCGCCTCCTGAACCTGCTACCGGGCATGAAACGGTCCACCCGCATCGTGCGGTTTCGGTTCTAGTGCGCCGACGGTCAGTACAGGCCTCGGCCACATGACAGCTCAACCGCAACACTTGCCGATGTGCAAACGAATCCGACCGAGTTCCGGTCATGCCGTGGACGGAGGCCGATGGCCGACACCCTTATCGCTCGCCGCAGTAACGAGACGGTCCGGTAGTGCGAAATCAGGACAATGAGCTGAGCAGATCGCGGTAGCGGAGCCGACCGGGGGACCCATGCACCACACCATGCCTGAACGCACTTCTCGCACCCCCGGCAAGCTCTCGCGGCGGGCGGGGGTGATCCTGCTCGGTGTGCTCGCCGGTGTGGCGGTGATCGGCGGATGCTCGAACTCGTCGACGACGCCGGCCCCGGGCTCATCGGCGATCTCCGGCACGACGCCGGTCGCCGTTGCCCCGTCGGATATCTCGGGCGCGCCCGCCACCTCCGGCCATCAAGGAGCGCCGTCGCAGCCGCAAGCCCAGAGCCCGATAACTCCCCCGGAGACCGCGGCCCCGCAGCCGATCACCTCCGTCCCGGCGGACACTGCGCAGCAGCCGGTGCCAAACCATCCGGCATCCGGCACCACCTTTGCCGGAGAGGGACTCGCCATCCAGCAGGCCACGGACTTGCAAAAGTCCGTGGACGGCGGCCACCAGCCCTGGCGCCTGGACCGCGTCCAGGTCGCAAAGTCCTTCGTGCAAGGGCGATTCGGCTGGACCAGCGTGCAAACGAGCACCGACGCACCGACGGTCGTCTTTGTCACCAACCAGGACGGCAGCAAGGTCGCCCTGCACCTCGCCCAGCCCGCGACCCAGGGCGATCACGGCATCTGGGTCGTCGAGACCGGCGTGTGGAGCTGACCCGCACGAGACCTCGAACCGTTGAAATGCGGTCGCGAGTTCAGCGACCGCAGTATTCGCGATGCACAGCGCCTCGCCGAATACCTGATGTTCCGGCAGGTTCGGGAGCCGCCGGTGGCTATGTGGCGCGCTCAGTGGTCAGCTGCGAGGCGGTCCAGCCACTCTCGAAGGAGGTGCTGCTCGGCGGTGGTGAGTGTCGTTTCATCGGGGAGGGTGGCGCGGAGGGCGCGGGCCGCACCTGCCGGGCCGGTGTCCTGGACGGCCGGGTGTTCGTTGGTGACGGCGGTGACCATGGCCTCTCGCAGGGCGGTGAGCAGGGCCGGGTCGCGGTCGGCTTCCGGGAGGGACAGCCAGGTCAGGACCGCGCCCCGGCCTGTGGCGTGAATGATCCCGGCTGCGAGTTGCTCGTCGACCCGTAGCCAGCCGCCTGCGGCGAGGCGACGGACCCGTCCGCGCAGGATCTTCAGTCCGGCCTGGAATGCGGCCGACTTGGTGCCGGCGGGTTCGCTGTACATGAGGGTGTAGAGCGCGGGGTTGGACAGGCCGAACTCGACCGCGAGGTCCCACCCGGCCCGGAGGTCGTCGATGAGGTCGGCCGGGTCTGGGTCGACGTGTTTGCCGGCAACGAATTTCGCGAAACCGTACTCCGCCACCGCTTCCAGCAGCCCGTCCTTGTCGCCGAACAGCCGGTAGATCGCCGGTGGTTGCAACCCTGCTGCGTCGGCGACTGCGCGAGTGGTCACCGCGTCCCGACCCGCATGCTCGAGCAGGTCGGCGGCGGCTTCGATGACGCGCTGTCGGTGCTGTTCGCGACCCGACGCCGTGCCGTCGGGTTCGACGGTGGTCGTGCCGCTCCCGCGTGGCGTGTGCGATGTCATGAATCAACGATAACGCTTGACTGTTTCCAATGAAAGTATCATTGTTAACGCATTGATGTTTCCAATGGAATCAGGATGGAGAAACAGCATGATCATCGTGACCGGAGCCACCGGGCTGCTGGGCCGTCGGATTGTCGAGAGCCTGCTGATGCGAGTGCCCGCCGACCAAGTGGGTGTGAGCGTCCGCGACCCGCGAAAGGCGCAGGACCTGGCCGACCGCGGAGTACGGGTGCGGCAGGGCAGCTTCACCGACCCGGACAGCCTGTCCCACGCTTTCGAAGGTGCACGCCAGGTGCTCATCGTGTCGGTCGACAAGCTCGGTGCGGAGGCCATCCGACAGCACCGGGCGGCCATTGACGGCGCCGTCGCGGCCGGCGCACGCCGCATCCTCTACACCAGCCATATGGGCGCCGGCCCGACCTCGCAGTTCGAGCCCTGCCGCGACCACGCCGCCGACGAAGAGGTGCTGCAGGCCTGCGGCGTGCCGTTCACCTCGCTCCGCAACGGGTTCTACGCCGCCAGTGCACTGCGGTTCTTCGGACAGGCCGCCGAGACCGGACAGCTCGTGTTGCCCGCGGATGGGGCGGTGAGCTGGACCGCGCACGCCGACCTCGCCGACGCGGCCGCGGCGATCCTTGCCGAGGAAGGCCGATTCGACGGTCCCACACCGCCATTGACCGCTGCGCAGGCCATCGACTTCGACGAGATTACCGCCCTCGCTGCCGAGCTCACGGGCCGAACCATCAAGCGCGTCACCGTATCCGACGAGGAATTCCGGCAACAGATGGCGGACTACGGCGTCCCCGCCGAGCAGGCGGACCTGATGGTGGATATCTTCGCCGCCAGCCGAGCCGGTGAATTCGCCACGGTCGACCCGACATTGGCGAAGTTGATCGGCCGCGAGCCGATCGGCTTCGATACGGTTCTGCGCGAGGCATTGTCGGCGAGCTGATTGCTCTGCGCTACTGAGGGTCTGCGACCTTCGAGCGGAGCCGCTGCCCGCCAAACCGTCTCGAAGGTCCCACGTACCTACATCGGGATCGAGCTCCAACGAACTCCGATCAACGGGCGGCCACGTTCTCGCCGAGGAATCCACCCGACTGGTGCCGCCACAGCTGAGCATATGTTCCTTGCGCGCATAGCAGCTGCTCGTGTGTCCCCTCCTCGACGACTCGCCCGTGGTCGAGCACCACCAGCCGGTCCATCCCGGCCACAGTGCTCAGCCGGTGCGCGACGACCAACGCCGTACGCCCTTGCATCAACTCCCAGAGCGCTTGCTGCACAAGCAATTCGCTTTCCGAGTCGAGGGCGCTGGTGGCCTCGTCCAGGAGCAGGATGGGCGCGTCCCGCAGGATGGCCCGAGCCAGCGCGACCCGCTGACGCTGGCCGCCGGACAGTTTCACGCCGCGCTCGCCGATGAGCGTTTCCATACCCTGCGGCAGCGCATCCGCGAACTCGGTGACGTGCGCGGCCTTGGCGGCCCGCAGGATCTCCTCGTCGGTGGCGTCCGGGCGCGCGAACCGGATGTTCTCGCTCAGGGTCCGGTGAAACATGGCCGGATCCTGTGGCACGTAGGCGATCAGACTGCGCAGATCCGCCTGCCGCAGCCGGGCGATGTCCTGCCCGCCGATGCGTATCGTTCCGGATTGGATATCCATCAACCGCAGCAGCAGTTGGGTGATGGTGGTCTTGCCACCACCGGATCGTCCGACCAGGCCTACCTTGGCACCGCTGGGCACGTGCAGATCCAATCCGTGGAACAGCTGGCGCGCACCCCCGTGCGTGAAGTTCACGGTCTCGAACCGCACGTCGAAGCCCTTGGGCCGCAGTGGTTCCGGATGTTCGATATCGAGCACCTTCGGCTCGTCGAGCAGCAGTTCGGTGAACTGCGCCGCCTCGGTGAGCACCGTCTCCAACCGCCGGTAGATCTGGTTGAATCGGAACATGATCCCGGTGGCGTTGAAGTAGTAGGTGAATGCCACCACGATGGCCTCCACCCCCGCATTCCCGCCGCTGAGGCCAAGCGCGATCAGCAGGCCCAGCACGTTGGTGAGCACCAACAGCGGCGTCACCAGCGTATCTATCCGCAGATTCGCGTAATCCCAGGAGCGCAACGACTTTCGCCGCGACGTGGCGACGCGGCGCCGATGCTCGGCCGCCTCCTGCGGTTCGGCAGCGAAGGCGCGCACCACCTGCATATTGGCCAGACTGTCGGCCACATGCCCGGCAACCTGCGCAATGGCGGCCTCCCGGTCGTCGACGAGCTTCTGGCGGCGCCGGATCAAGGGCATGATGACCAGCGCGGTCACCACGATCATCCCCATCAGCACGACGACCAGCACGGGGTTGTAGCGCCACAACACAACCGAGGCGAACATCAGCGGCACCAGTGCCGCCAGAATCTCGAAGGCGAGGGTGTCCACGAACTGTTCGAACCGAGCCGCAAAGCTGAGCGAGCGCTTCGTCAGCGAACCGGCGAAGTTGTTGTGGAAGAACGCCGCGTCCTTGGCGAGCAGCTCGTCCATGGCGAGCACGTAAAGGTGCTCGATACCGTACGCGTCGACTCGGTTCAGACAGTGAATCCCGATGCGCCACAACAGTTCCGCGAGCAGCAGGGTGCCACCGAAGGCGAGGATATACGAAGCCAGGGCCCCGAAACTCGTATCCCCGGTCGCCGCGACGCGGCCGACCACCATCGCGACGATCAGCGGTGCGATGTACAGGTTGCAGATATTGCCGAGTGCCGGCACCAGCAGCGCCGGAATCGTCGTGACCTTGCGAGAGGCCATTTCCCGGCCATAAAAACGCAGCACCAGCTTGACCGCCGTTGCGCGTGAACTCATGCTCCCCCCTCTCGTCTCGAATCAACGAGCGATGCAGGTGAGCAATGATCCCGCGTCCAGGCGAGTTACCGCCAGCGAATATCCGCCGACCGCGAGCCGGGTCCGCTCTCGTAACTCTCAGATCCAGTCGAGGCCTGCAAGTCCGACGTCGATGACATCGGCGAAGAACACGGCCACCGCGGTGTCCAGATCGCCGCCCGCCCCGCCGCCCCCCGCACCATGGGCTACGACCGCGCCCGCATCAACCTCGACCGCCACCCCAACTACGCCGCCTACATGGCCTCGGGCACACGATGACTCAACACACGCACATGCCGAATTCCGTGCAGTTTCGGGTGTGGGCGTCGGAAGCGGGTTCCCTCAGCTGGTCGCAGGCGGTTCGTCGCTGGGAAACAGAATCGGGCTGATCAGATAGGGCTTGCGGCCTGGTCCTGGCTTGTTCTCGGCGAGCGGGGCGACGATCTCGCGGAGGCCGGTGAGCATGACGTCGAGCTCGTCGGCGCTGAGCCAGAGGGTGCCTTGACGGTAGCCGACCGAGTCTGCGTACGGATCGGCACCCGGCCGGTCGAGATAGGCGTTGAACTCGGCGATCAGGACGGCCATGGCTGCCGCGAATCCTCGGCGGTGAGCGTCCGTAGTCATCGTTTTCCCCGCTTCCGGGCCGATCGTGCGGCGGTCCGCGCGCAGACGATAGGAGCGCTCCACTGCACCACGCACCCGCCGCTCATCCCCGATTTCCAGCATTCCACCGTCTACCAGCAGGCCGAGTTGCCGATAAATGCTCGTCCTCGGCACATCGGGCAGACGCTCGCACAACTCGCCTGCGCTGCGCAGCTGCCCACCGAACAACGCATGCACGATGCGTAGTCGTACGGGGTGAAGCAGCAAGTCGATGGGATCCATACACTTACTATCCCATTTCTGGTACCGTTCTCAAAGTTGGAATCGTTCGGAGGGGTATCACTATGCGGGATGAGCCAGGACGCCGCATGATGTTGTGCGGCAACAAGATCTATCTCGAAGAGTCCGGTTCTGCGGACACGACAGTGGTGTTCGAATCCGGCGCGGGTGCCGGGCGGACGCTGTGGGATCCGGTCGTACCGTTATTGCGAGACACCGCCCATACCGTCGCCTACGATCGCGCCGGCCGCGGGCGCAGTGATCGAGCCGAACAGCCACAGAATTCCGCGCCCGGCCACCACAACTGCCCGAATGCGACGTCATCATCATCTCGGCGGCGCGGGCCAACATGTTCCAGGCCCGCAACCTCGACACCGTGCGTGAGTACCAGCGCCGATACGCCGAGCAGGTCCACGGGCAATTCGAGGACGCCGATTCCGAGCACGTCGTGCCCGCCGAGCAACCCGAACAGGTGGCCGCAGCAGTCCGACGACTGATGACCGCATAGGAGCCTGCTCACCGCGCAAGCGGGTTTCATCGAGACGTATTCGAACAACCGCTAGCGCTGCTCGGCGCGCGGTCGGTACCCACTCCGCTGTGCCTTATGCGGACGTCGCGTTCACGCGTCCTGTGATGGTGCGCGCGACGCCGTCGCGGCTTCGGCGAACTCCCACAGCCGTCGCGCCAGCTCTGGGTCGGCTGCGGCTTTGGAACGCCCGACGGCTCTGGGATAGCCGCGGACCTCGCCGGGACCGTCCGGACCGATATAGCTGCCCGGTTCCAGGCGCTGAGTGGCGGCGTACAGGGTCGGCAGCGCGGCTCGGTCGGCGGGCTGGGCGATGAGCGGGACGATGGGGTTCAGCAGGCGCTTGAATACGGGGTTCTCCACGGGGTTGCCCATATTGGTCGCGGCCCAGCCCGGGTGTGCGAGCTGTACGTCGATGCCGCGGCCTTCCGTCTGCAGGCGGCGTGACAGTTCGGCGCCCCACAGCATGTCCGCCAGCTTGGACTGCCCGTAGGACGCGGATTTGGTCCACGTGTGGGTGCGGAAGTTGGGGTCGTCGAAGTCGATCTGCGCCCGCTTGTGGGCGATCGAGCCGAGGATCACGACCCGCTTCCGCACTCGGGGCAGCGCGAGATTGGTGAACAGGAACGGGCCGAGGAAGTTGACACCGAGGTGCATCTCGAACCCGTCAACGGTCTCGAGTCGCTTTTGCGGGGAGGCCCCGGCGTTGTTGGTGAGCACGTCGACGTCGCCGACCTGCGCTGCGGCCTTGCGGACGCTGTCGAGCGATGCCAGGTCGAGTTCGAGGACTTCGGCGTTGCCCAGCTCACGGGCGACCGTCGCGCCGCGGGAGGTGTCTCGGACCGCGAGGACCACGTGGGCACCTTTCGCGGCCGCCTCGCGGGCCGTGGCCAGTCCCAGGCCGCTCGTCGCTCCCGTGATCAGCCAGGTCTGGCCCGTGAGGTCGGGGATGTCCGCTGCCGTCCAGCGCGTTGCCCCGATTTCCTTCTGCGACATTGTGATTACTCCTCTTCAACCAGATGGGTAGAACAACAGGCGCCCGATCGTCGACGTTTCGACGGGCCAGCAGCGCGGGCGCTGGATGGCGGTCGCTGGGGGCCGTGGTGGCGCGACCCGGGGCGCGCGTGGTGGCACTGGCACGGCAGCGGTCGGCGATCAGCCTGCTGGGGAACGCAGCTCGGCGAGACCTTGCTGCCGTGTCTTGATCGGCTCGTAGCCGAGTTCCGTGCGCGCTTTGGTGATGTCGATGGTGCATTCGCGGCCAGAGACCCAGACGCTCATGTAGTCCAAGGGGGGCGCAGCGGTCAGGGGCAGGGTCCGCCACAGGGTCTCGCCGGTCGCGGCGACGATGCGGGCGATCCCGTAGGGCAGGGAACGGTTCGGGGCGGCGACCCCCTGGGTCGCCAACAGCTGGGTGACGAACTCGCGGAAGACAACGGGAGAGCCGTCGGTGACGAAGTACGCCTGACCGGGTCGGCCGCGCTCGGCCGCGAGCAGCAGGCCTTCCACCACGTTGTCGACGTGGGTGGTGTCGGTGAGGTGCCGACCGTCGCCGAGCCACGAGAAGCGACCCGCATCGACCATGCCGACCAGTCTGGGAAGCAACGTGGTGTCCCCCGCACCCCAGACGAACCGCGGCCGCAGGACGACGGTTTCCATCCCGGTTCCGTTGGCCTCGCGCACCAGCTGTTCGGCAGCTGCCTTGGAAGCGGAGTAGGAGGCGCGGGAGTCCGGCCGAAGCGGCACCGTCTCGTTCACGTTGACCAGCGGCTGGCCGTTCATGAGGGCCGCTTCGGTCCCGACATGGACGAATCGCGCCACCCCGGCTTCCCTCGCGGCACGGATCATGTTGGCGGTGCCGGTGACGTTGTCGGCCCAGAACTGCTGGCGGCTACCGCCATCGGTGCGTGCGGCTGCGTGGAAGACCAACTCGGCCCCTGCGGCGGCGGCGCGCAGGCCCTCGGGGTCTGCGAGATCGGCCCGCACGGGGATGGCGCCGAGGCCCTGGACTCTCTGGGCTGCGGCATCGCTGCGGACCAGGGCACGGACGGTGTGGCCGACGGCGATCAGGCGGGCGATCAGCCGGCCGCCGACGAACCCCGAGCCACCGGTGACCAAGACGGTCGTCATGCTGCGCTCCTTTCATAGCTATGTCGAACGGTATAGATATGCTGATCAGTATAGCTATAGTGATCGGTATAGCTATACGAGTCGATATACTTAAGTCATGGCCAGGCCCAAATCCGACTCACGCCAGAAGATCCTGAGCAGCGCGCACCGACTGTTGTGCAGACAGGGATACCGGGGGACCGGATTGGCCCAGATCGTCGAGGAAGCGGGCGCACCCCGCGGATCGGTCTACTTCCTGTTCCCCGGAGGGAAGGAAGAGATCGGGATCGAAGCTGTCCGCCTCGCGGCGGCGGACTCAGTGCGTTTGATCGAAGCCACCCGCCTGGCTCATCCCACCGCGCGGGCGTGGGTTACCGCGATGGCCGAACATTTCTCCCACCACCTGCTGGAGACCGGTTTCAGCGAGGGGCTGCCGATCACCACCGTGACCCTTGATTCGGTGCCGGGTTCCGACGCGCTCGCCGCAGCCTGCCGCGGGGCCTACCGAACACTTGTGGCGTCCTTGACCGAGAGCCTGGCGTACTACGGGATCACGCCCGCCGAGGATGCCCGCAGTCTGGCCATGCTCCTTCTCGGCGCCCTGGAGGGCGCCATGGTGCTGGCCCGCGCCGACCAATCCCTGGTTCCCTGCCAGCTGATCCTGGAGCGGATTCTGCCGCTGTTCCCGGATCACACAAACCACCCGTGAAATGAAGCGGCACGGGCCCGCTGCGCCGACGAGCCCCAGTGACGTTTGGTGGTTGCCGACCGGGATCCGGCGCTAAGTGACGTGGCCGGAAAGGGAGAACAGCGCGGTCCCGCGCGCGAGCCTCCCACAAACCGGCTCCGCGGGGTTCTGACCGCGGGCCATGGCTCTGCCGCGGTTACGGCCGAACTCGGTCACTGTATTGCGCGGGTGACGGGGCCGCGATCGTGCCTCAGCCACATGGCATCTCGATCATCGGCACATGCCGAATTCCGCGCATTTGTCAGACGCCGAATCCGGTTCCGGATCCGTTGAGCGCGATCACCGATCGCTGATACCGGAATCGCCGTGCTGTCCGGTCATCCGAAGAAGGCAGCGAGGGTCTCGGCTACTCTTTCCGGCTGCTCCTCGGCGAGGTAGTGGCCGGTGTCGGGGATCTCACTGCTCTGGAAGGTGGTTGCCGTGTCGGCCAGACTGGTCAATAGGTCGGTGTGGCCGGGGAAATGCAGTGCGGCAATCGGTGTCGTCACCTGCGGATAGGTGGCCAGGTCCGCGATGTCTCGACCGAAGGTGCGATACCAGCTGCCCGCGGCACGGATGGCCTCGGGGCGCGAGTAGGCGCGGGAGTAGATCTCACGATCGAAGTCACCGATCGCGTTGGGATTGCGCAGATTTCGTGCGCACAGGAAGTCGATCAGATGCCGGGCGCGGCCGGCCAGTAGCTGTTCGGGCAGCAGCTCCACCTGGTTGAACGCGAACCACCAGCGCTGCAACCGCTCTCGACCGGGCTCGGGCAGCAGCGTCAGATCATAGAGGTGCCGGTCGGGATGCGGTTCCTCCAGCATGGCCAGCTTGCGTACCAGTGTCGGATAGTTGGCGGCGAGGCTGAACGCGACCATTGACCCGATGTCGTGCCCGGCGAGGTTCACCCGGTCGTATCCCAGTTCGCGGATCAGGGCTGCGACATCGGCGGCCATCGTCTTCTTGTCGTAACCCGTTGCGGGAGTAGCTGATCCGCCCATGCCGCGTAGCTCGACCACGATGACGCGGTAGCGCTCGGCCAGTATCGGCATGATCTTGCGAGCGTGCCACCACGTCTGCGGCCATCCCGGCAGCAGTACCAGCGGGTATCCACGACCGCCCGCGACGTAGTGCAGCCGCGTGCCGTTGACCTGGGCGGTCGCACTGCGGAATGCACCCGGTAGCGAGCGGGCCAGAGCGTGGTCGGAGTACGGATCCTCGATCATGAACCGATTTAAGCGGTTCACAGAGAACCTGTCAAACAGGTTCCGAGGTACGATCAGGGTGTGCGATTCCGAGAAGGCGCAGGGCGGATGTGCCTCGACTACCTACGTACGCTGCGGCACGGGACCGTGGAGGAACTACCCGATGCCGCTGCGGTAGCGGCCTGGGCCGAGCAGTTCGGCCCGTTCGATACCGTGCCCGTGCCATCTGAAGGCGGGCGCGTCGAGGACGCCCAGCGGCTGCGGGAGTCGATCCGGGCGCTCATCGATTCTGCGCGTCAGGGGGGCGGGTGGCCGGCATCGGCGCGCTACGCCGTCAACGCCGCCGCGGCACTGCCTCCACCGTGCCCGGCGCTGGCCGCCGACGGACGACTGGTCTGGCACGCCGATGATCCGATCGGGGCGACGTTGTCGCTGATCGCCAGGGACGCGCTCGACCTCACGTCATCGCCACTGCTCGCGCGGGTTCGGCAGTGCGCCGGAGCCGACTGCGGCGCACTGTTTGTCGACACCTCACGTCCCGGCGTCCGACGCTGGTGCTCGATGAACACCTGCGGGAACCGCGCCAAGAAGGAAGCCATGAAGGCCCGGCACGTTGATTGAGTCGCTGCAACCGGGCCCTGCCATGCGATTCTCCTAGGATGGTGCGCGATCCTCTAACGACGATGAGGGCGGCACTGCCCTAACGCACTGCCCTAACGCACTGCCCTGCCGCTGGGGCGCGATCCGCGAGCGTCCGGACCTGCCGCGCTTACGGCGCTGATCGGATCGGCCACGGCCTGACACAACCTTGACATGTCAACTGATACCGGCTCCGGTGTTCAGGTACACCACGAGATCGCGGGGCAGGCCGTGGGTGTCGTGCAGGTAGTGATAGTCATCGTCGGTCAGGGGCCCAGTGAAACGGCTGTGGAACAAGACCTTTCGTCCGCGCTGGAGCAGCAGATCGAATTTGCGTTGCTCATCGAGCAGGATGGTGCGCACCTCGTGGGAGTGAACAGATTGCCGGAAGTGCCCGAGGGTGTGTTCCACCAGTTCATTCGGCAGGTCCGACAGGGTGCGGGTCGGATCGTCACGCCACAGCGTGGTCAGGGTGCGGCGGATCAAACGGCGGAGCACATGACCGCGACCGGACGGGGATGGGGTGACCCGGTCGCCGAGTACAACGATGCTGGATCGCAGATGGTCCGACAGCAGTCGCAGCGACCGTTCGTCCAGCGGGCCCCAGATCCGGGGCAGGGTGATCAGCCAGGGCTGGAAAATGTCGATCTCGAAGACGGACTGCGCGTTCCGCAGGATTCGCACCAGCCGTTCCAAACCCAGGCCGGTGTCGATGCCGGGCCGGCGCATTGGTTCGAGGCTGCCGTCGGGATGCCGGATGTATCGCATCATGACGTGATTCCACACCTCCACCCACCGGTCATCGGATGTCGGTGTGCCCTGCGGCATTTCGTCTCCGGTCCAGACGAAGATCTCAGAATCGGGTCCGCAGAGTCCGGTCGGGCCGTTGGACCACCAGTTCTCGTCAGAGGTCGGTTCGACCGGTAAGCCCAGCTCATCCCATGTGCGCCACGACTGGTGGTCGGGCTCGACCTGTTCGTCACCGCCGAATACCGTGACATATATCCGGCCGGGGTCGATGCCGAAGCCATCGCGCAGCAGTTCAAATCCCCAACGCAGACTCTGCGGGCCGCCGTAGTCGCCGAGCGACCAGGACCCGAGCATTTCGAACACGGTGAGGTGGGTGTCGTCACCGACCTCCTCGAGATCGGTGGTGCGCAGGCATCGCTGCAGGCTGGTGAGCCGCTGACCCAGCGGGTGGGGTCGGCCCATCAGATATGGGGTCAACGGGTGCATCCCGGAGGTGGTGAACAGCACCGGATCCCCCAGCGAGGGAATGAGCGATCCGCCCGGCGTGAGTTCATGCCCGCGTTCGCCGAAGAAGTCGAGGAAGGTCTGAACGGTCTGGTCTGTCGTGATCACGGTGGTTGCTCCATCGATGTGAAATCGACCGGAAACGACCGCACATGGCAAGTCCGGCAACAAGACCGACGTACACCAGCGGACCGTTTCCGGTCGCCGGCATAGGAAAGAGGTCAGGCGGCAGCGACCGGCGAGCTGAGAGCTCGTGCGGCCGCGGCAGCGATTCGCGAATTGACCTTCATGGCTGCACGGTAGCAACCAGGCCCTGCGAAGCACGACCGATTTATCGGCTGGTGGAAACTCTGGTCGCGACTTTTCACGACCCGCGTTCGCTGGACGCCTCGAAATCAATCGAGCAAACTCCCCTCCCTGTCAACATATATCGCTTGCGGCAAGAACCGGGGGTGCCGCACGATAGGCGGCCGATGCCAGGACCTGCGGAAATCCGGAATCAGCGAGACGCGTGCCCACGCGGCCGCGCCTGACGACGGGGACGCACGGCGACTGGGGTGGGCCAGAATTGGGCGGATGGGTGGTTCATGTTCGATGTGATCATTGCCGGGTGCGGGCCGACCGGCGCGATGCTGGCCGCCGAACTGCGGCTGCACGATGTGCGGGTACTCGTTGTGGAGAAGGAACCCGAGCCCGTGTCGTCGTTCGTCCGCATAGTCGGTCTGCATATTCGCAGTATCGAGCTGATGGCGATGCGCGGACTGCTGGATCGCTGTCTCGAACGCGGGAGACAGCGTCCGGTCGGCGGTATCTTCGCCGCCATCACCAAACCCGCGCCCGAGGGCCTGGATTCCGCGCACGCCTATCTGCTGGGCATCCCGCAGCCGGTCATCGATCATCTGCTCGAAGAACATGCGATCGAACTGGGTGCGCAGGTCCGCCGCGGTTGTGCGGTGGTCGGTTTCGAGCAGGACGAACAGGGTGTGACCATCGAGCTGGCCGACGGGCAGCGGCTGCGTTCGCGTTACCTCGTCGGCTGTGACGGCGCGCGCAGTACGGTGCGCAAACTGCTCGGCGTCGGCTTCCCCGGCGAGCCCGCACGAACCGAGACGCTGATGGGCGAGATGGAGGTGGGCGTGCCGCAGGAGGAGATCGCCGCCAAGGTGACCGAAATCCGCGAGACCAATAAGGTATTCAGTCTCGGGCCCTTCGGCGAAGGGGTCTATCGCGTCGTCGTCCCCACCGCGGGAGTCAGCGAGGATCGCGCCCGACCACCCACCCTCGAGGATTTCAAACAGGGGTTGCGCGCCATCGCCGGAACCGATTTCGGTGTGCACTCCCCGCGCTGGCTGTCCCGCTTCGGGGATGCCACCCGGCTGGCCGAGCGTTATCGGGTCGATCGGGTGCTGCTGGCCGGCGATGCGGCGCACATCCACCCGCCCACCGGCGGTCAGGGCCTCAACCTGGGCGTTCAGGACGCATTCAACCTCGGCTGGAAACTGGCCGCACAGATCCATGGCTGGGCACCCCGGACACTGCTGGACACCTACGAGGCCGAACGTCATCCGGTCGCCGAAGACGTACTGGACAACACCCGCGCTCAGATGCAACTGCTGTCCACCGAACCGGGCCCGCAGGCCGTGCGCAGGCTGCTCACCGAACTGATGGACTTCGACGAGGTGAACCGCTATCTGATCGAGAAGATCACCGCGATCGGCATCCGCTACGACTTCGGCGCTGGCCTCGACCTGCTCGGCCGCCGGCTGCGCGACATCGACCTGAAACAGGGCCGCCTCTACGACCAACTCCATCGGGGCCGCCCCCTGGTACTCGACCGCACCGAACTCCTGACCGTCGAAGGCTGGTCGGACCGAGTCGATCTCATCACCGATCCCACTGCAGCACTGGATGTTCCGGCCATCCTGCTACGCCCCGACGGCCACGTCGCCTGGATCGGCGAGCACCAGCAGGACCTGAACGACCACCTCACCCGCTGGTTCGGCAAGCCCACCAACTGATTTCACCTGAGCAACGAAGGCGAACACGCCGGTCACGGGTCGAGATCACGGCTGGTTCGTGTGGTCATCCCGCATATTCGTGGCGAGCACGGCGAGCAGGTCAGCGGCGCTGTCGGACAGGAGCTGGGAGTGGTCGGGGTTCTCGTCGGACATCCACCGCAAACGGAAACAACTCGGGCGGCCGGATCGAGGACAACCTCGCCAGGCCCACCCACAGGCAAGGTCTCGGGGCTGCTCGCGCTGATGAGCTGCATCATGCTCGCCACGCCGACGGCACGTTGCAGACGAAGTTGACGTTCCACCACGGTGAAACAGACGGCGGGGCGGCTCGGCAGTGCGTTATCGTCTGCTCCCTAAGGGATTATGCCGGCTGCCCCGAGGCCAAGTCGGCCCTTTCAGTACTGACCTGAAGTGCGGTATCAGGAAGGAATTATGGACATTACCGAGCTGATCCTGGATGACCACCATGAGCAGCGGCGGCTGTTCGCGATCCTGGAGCAGATTGATCGCGCGGAGACCGGTGTGCTTTCCGCGATCTGGGACAGGCTGGCTGCCTTCCTCGAACTGCACGCGCAGGCGGAGGAGGAGATCTTCTATCCCGCGCTGCTGCAGGCGGGTATCGCGGCCCGGCGCGCGGGCGGGGTGGAAGACGAGACACTCGACGCTATCCACGACCACAACCAGATCAGGGACGCGATCGCCGAAGTGGCGCATCATCAGGTCGGCGCCGATGGCTGGTACGCGGCCGTCGCGGCAGCGAACTCGGCCAACAGCGATCACATGGCCGAGGAAGAACGCGAGGGCCTCACCGACTTCCGCCGCCTGGCCGGGCTGGCGCGCCGCCATCAACTGGCCGTCGCGTTCGCCGCTTACGAGGCACGCAACTACGCCGGCGTCCAGCCCGTGGACAAGGACCCCGTCAGCTATGTCCGCGCGGCAGAGGAGAAGCTGCGGACCGCTGCGAGCGGATCGCTGAGTGTCGGCACCCTGAAGCCCGCAGACCGGCCGGCCAGTCAGTAACGCCACGCCCCCTGCAACATCCCCTTATGCCGCGACCCGTGCGTTGGACCGGACAGTAACGGGCCCGCAGGACGGTAGCGACTGCGCCCCTGATCGTTTGCCGGGCAAGGCTTCCTGCGTCTCGGCAATGCGCGGTATTGCCCACTATCGCATACTCGCGTCTGCGCGTCGTGCCCGCGACCGGGCAGAGGCTCCGCCTCGACCATCGACCGGACCAACCACGCGCGATGCATCAGGAGCAGTCGAGACACGGGATGTCTCAGATCCTGCCGGACATCATTGTCGGCTGATGAGCAGCGAGGCGGGCGAAGCACCGGCCATACGATGTCCGAGAAATGTCTTCGGCGCCCCGTCCGGGCGTGGTTGCGTGGCCCTGAAGACCCTTGTGCACCTGTCGAACAAGAGAAGGAACAGGAGGGCCCCGTGGCGCAGGCGACCTGGCTGCAAGCAGTGAGTGGCGAGGAGATCCACGCACTCCGGCAGGACCCGATCAGCATCAACAGACTCGACAAGCCCGTCCACTACCGCACCCACTACTTCGCCGCGCTCAATTACTTCCTCACCGGGCAGGCTTGGCCCGGCCCTGAGGACCACGAGCTGTGGCCCGTGATAAGCGGTGCCGAAAGCATCGCCTGCTCGACCCTGGAGAACGGAGCTTTCTCGGTGGTGTCGCCCGATCAGGCGACCGAACTCGCTGCACTTCTCGCCACGGTTGACGTGATGGCTGTCGAAACCGCTATCAGGCAAGCCGATTTCGAGGAGCTGGTCGACGAGCACGAAATCTACGAACTGGAGCTGATCACACCCGATGAAGGTCCGGAAATCATCGTCGCCGAACTCGACAGACTCACTGCCTTCTATGCCGAGACCGCGGATGCCGAACTCGGTGTCGCGATGTACATCACCTGATCAACGACTCACCAGACACATCAAGCGAGCCGAGACCAGATCGGCTGAGCAAGAACACGCGCCACGGCCGTTGGGCGACAAGCGCTTTCGCCGGATGCACGCATATGGCTATCCTCTCGTTTCAAGGCGCGGTTCGGACGTCGGAGCCCGGCCGGGGAAGGGTTCATCCGGCATCCTGGTGTCGGTCGGTGGTGCGCAGCGGCGCGCCGACGTGGTGCAGATGCTTCAGCGCCTCGCGGTACGAGGAGATCAGTCCGGTCTCGTGGTATGGCACGCCGATTTCGGCGCAGTAGTCGCGGACGATCACTTGGGCGTGACGCAGATTCGGCGTCGGCATGCTCGGGAACAAGTGGTGCTCGATCTGATAGTTGAGCCCGCCGAGGGCGAGGTCGGTCAACACGCCACCCCGCACGTTGCGGGAGGTCAGCACCTGCCGGCGTAAGTAGTCGGGGCGGTCGTCGCCGATCAGAGTTGGCATGCCCTTGTGGTTCGGGGCGAAGATGCAGCCCATGTACAGGCCGAACAGCGCTTGGTGGACAGCGAGGAACGCGAAGGCTTTGTCGGCGGGCAGAACCGCGAACAGTGCGGCCAGATAGGCGGCGAAGTGGCCGAAGAGCAGCGCGCCCTCCAATCCGCGGTGTTTGATCGATCGATTTCTGAGCGCACGGGCGCCGGCCGCATGCAGGTTCAGGCCCTCCAGCATCAGTAGCGGAAAGAACAGGAATGCCTGCGCCCTCCCGATGAGACGAGCCACGCCACGGCTGGCCCGCGCCTGCCGTTGCGACCAGACCAGAATGTCGGGCGCGACATCGGGGTCGAGTTCCTCATGGTTCGGGTTGGCGTGATGCCGGGTGTGCTTGTCCTGCCACCAGCCGTACGCCAGGCCGATGCCGGCGTTGCCGACGAGTCGGCCCACGACCTCCGTCGGCCGTCGCAGCCGGAAAACTTGGCGGTGCGCGACATCGTGCATGACGAGGGCGACCTGAGCGCACGTCACGGCCATGAACGCCGCGACCATGAGCGTCCACCACGAGTCCCCGACGAGGACGAACGCCGCCCAGCCGGCCGCGAACGCGATCCCGACGAGGCTGAGCCGGACCGCGTAGTAAAGGGGACGCCGGTTCATCAGTCCCGCGTCGGAGATCCGACGCAACAGACGGGCGTAATCACCGTCGGCGCCGCCGCGCCGCGATGATCGTGGAAATGACTCTGGAACCAAGGCCGGTGTCGTCATAGATCTTCCTGAGAGCTGGATCGGAAATGCCACCTTCGCCCGTCCTCGATGCCGGCCGGCCGGTCGACGTCGATCGGAGATTTGATTTCAGCGGGAACTGCTCGGTGTGTCGGGCGGTGGTGCCGATTCGAAGCTATCGGCCGGATTCTCGTTCGATGTAACCCCTTGGTATGACATGGAATCGGACTGCGGTGTGATAGCGGACGCACACCGCAGACCGAGGGTCCGGAGCGCGGATCCGGACCTCGTAGCCGACGGTCCCGTCCACGACGGCATGGCCGAAGACGAGGCCTCGGGTCGAGCCCGGTCCGTTCAACCGCACGACCCTGGCAATAGTCTGCGCGAGTGAGTGGTAAAGCCGCTGGGCGCGCGTTTCCCAACAGCCACGCGCACGCACCCTGAGGTTCGACGGTCGGTGGCCGAGTCGCGGGGTTCGCAGAGGACCCCGCCGACTCGGCCACCAGCTGTGCTGCGCCGACCCGGCACCGGTCAGGCGGCGTCGAGGGCCGCGGTGACCTTGCGGGCCATCACCGCC
Organism: Nocardia sp. CA-119907; assembly: GCF_050955995.1. Taxonomy (NCBI): domain Bacteria; kingdom Bacillati; phylum Actinomycetota; class Actinomycetes; order Mycobacteriales; family Nocardiaceae; genus Nocardia; species Nocardia sp. CA-119907. The sequence goes on along the minus strand of NZ_CP192091.1, from coordinate 2,367,948 downwards.
ACGGCGGGGTTCGACTCGCCCTTGCCGGGGCCGGCGGCGGCTTCGACGGCGACCACGACGGTGCCGCGGAAGTTGTCGACCTCCTCCGGATACTGCTTGCCGAGCAGGCTCATGGCCGCGGTCAGGGCAGGCAGCACCTCGTCGGCGAGTTCGGCGACCGACTTGCCCGGCAAGCGGATGTCTTTGGACTTGGCGGCCAGCACATGCCCGACCAGTCCGGTCGCCGAGGTCAACACGACCGAGCCGTGCGTAATGCCCTTGTGCGGCGCACCGGCGGCGGCCATCAACGACACCGCACCGTAGGCGGCGGTGCGCAGGGTGCTCTTGTCCTGATCGGTCAGCGTGATGGTGATCGACATGTCGTGTACTCCTCGAAATCGGTTGTGGCACCGACTGGAACCGTGTCGGTGCCGGTCGTTTTGTTCGATGGACACACTGTCGCCGGGCCGACTGACACCGACCTGACACACACCTGACACCACGATCGGCCATCAACACGCCAGCTGACCCGCCGACGATCACACCGCCCGAGACCGCTGTCGCACAGGACATCCCGCACAATGCCGATGTGCGGATGCCGTGCAGACAGTCATTGCGAACCGAGCAGTGAGTGCGTCGGCGTGACGGAGCGGATCCGGAGCAGGATGTCGAACCATTCACCCAGGCCGGCACCACCGATGTAGTGGTCGGCATCGCGGTCCGGGTCGTAGGTTCCGATGACGAGACGGAGTTTCGCGGGCTCGTGCAGCCATCGTTGTACCGCGTCGGCGGGCGGATTCCGCAAATCGAGCAAATAGTTCTCGCGTTCGGGCAGGTCGAGCACGGTGTCGGCGAAATCTTTCGCCGGCGCGGGGATGACCATGTCGGCGCGGAGCTGGCCGTGATGGAAGGCGACCGCCACCGACAGGTAGCCGGTGCCGAACCGTTTCCGGAGCAGAGATCCTGTGGTCGGGAACTCCTGCGACATCGCAGCCAGGGTGAGCCGGTCTGCGACCGCGGTATTCGATACCCCTTCCCAGTACACGATGCGATGCCCGGTGCGGTCGTGCCAGTCGGCGATGCGGTCGGCCGCGTCCGCGGTTTCGGCGGCGAAGTCACGGCGCCCAGAGGCGGTGCTGAACTCGTGGTATCGCACGATGAGACGGGCCGCGTCCAGCACGGCGGGCACATCGGCGGCACCGGGCAACGACTCGACCAGTGTCAGCGCATCTCGGGCGTAGTCGACGAACGGGCGCCCGGGGTGGGTGCCATTGGCGCGCTGTATGTGTTCACCCAACCGGTGGGCGGTGACAATCGGGTCGTAATGCGAGCTCAGCTCGCCCAGCCGTGCCGGCGCAACAGTTTTGACGAACGCCCTCACTTGCTCATAGTGTGCAGGCTTCGCGGCCTCCGGCGTCAGGCCGAACAGCCGCAGTGGATCGTCCGGGTGCGCACGATTGAAGGCGCGCGCCCATTCCAGCACCGCGAGTGTCTCGGAGTTGCGCCACGGGACCCAGACGTCGTCGAGCAATGTGCGCGGGTCGCCGACACCCGTGCGCGCGTACTCGTCGATGGCCGCGATGACGGCAACGTCGTCGAGCAGCGCCAGCGCCCGAAACCCCTTTTGCTCCACCAGCATCCGCAGTATTCGATGCGCGGTTGCGGACAGTTCGTGCCCGGCGCGGGTGGTCATGCCGATACCGGCGACGGTGACGTCACCGGCGGTGCGATCAGCCAGCACCTCGAGATCGGCAAGTGGCCCGTCGGCCTCGACCACGTCGAGCGGATGGGCCGTGTCGCGAATCCATTGCATGACCTCGGCGGCGTCGGGTGCCGGGTACGACATGATGTCCTCCTGCAGTGAGTGAACGGCCCCTGCCGTGCCGGACAGGGCAGCTGAGTAGCGCCGAAAAATGCCTTTAATGACAAAGTCACTTGACTTTGATGGCAAAGGTAATTGGAGGTGAAGCAGATGTCAACGACGGAGTCGGGACCCGGACACCGATGACGCGGTTCGAGCGATGCTGCTGCACTACATCCAGTCCGCCTACATGCCTCAGCCACATGACATCTCAACCATCCACACATGCCGACATGCGTGTGATCAATCGTCTCCGTTGAACAGAGCTGACCGAGCAGACCGCGTCTGTCGAGTGAATGCTGTTGAGTTCTACCGTCGGGCCTGGGCGCATGCCGCCGCCACGATCGACAGTCTCGACCTCACCGCCGAAGGCTGCGTCCCGTGGTGGTCCGAGGACCGCCGGGCCGTCACTCTGCACCAAATCCTGGTGCACGTAGCCGCCGAAACCCACCGGCACGCCGGACACGCCGACATCATCCGCGAGCTCATCGACGGCGCCGCAGGCCTGGTCGACGGCAATGACAACATGCCTACCAGCGACCCGACCTGGTGGCAGCAATATCGAGCCGAGCTGGAGCAGACCGCAAGACAGGCCGCCGGGCCGTGCTGACCGATGAATCCCAACCTTCTTGAAAGCCGCTCATCGTCGACAGCATTCGGCAGCTGACTTCAGCCTGTCTGTCGGATTCTTCGGTCCATCCGACCGGCCAACCGACATGCGGGCGATCCCGTTCACGTTCCCCATATCGATCGCGGAGACTCCGATCGGTCTACTTCATTGCGCCACAACAACAATCGACGTACGGGGCGGCTGGACGACAGGCCTTCGGCGAAGGTTCTGAGATGGGCTCCCGGACAACACGTTGCGTGTTCGCTGCGGTTGCTGCGTCAATAGACGTAGACCACCGCATTCTCACCGCCCGTGCAGGTGACCAGTGGGCCGTCGGCGACGCAGTTCATTGTGTAGGTGCGGCCGGTGACGGGGCTGGTTGCTACCACCGAGCGCGATGAGCGTGAGACGTTCGTGGCGGCGGAGTCGGCGTAGGCTTGGCGGACTGCTTCGGCGAAACCGCAACTGGTGACCGAGGATCCGGTGGCCGATCGGGTGAAGGTGCCGGACGTCGGTTGTCCGGTCGTGCACTGCGTCGCGCCGGCGGGCAGGGTGACCGAGGTGGGGGCGGCCTTGGTGGTCGAGGTTGTCGGTGGTGTCGTCGAACCGGCGGTGGCGCGGGCGGCCGTGGTCGTCACCTGGCCGCCCGATTGGGCGTCCTTGGAATTCCCGGAGTCGTTGGAACCCATCAGCTGCCAGCCGATGGCACCGCCGACGGCGAGTACGACGATGACGAAGATGGCGACCATGATGGGCAGCACGATCGAGCGGTCGCGCCGCTGATAGGGGTCCTGGCCGTAGTCGTCCTCGTACTCGGGTTCGGCATAGCCGCTCTGCGGCGGGTATTCCGATGCGGCTTGGTATTGCGACGCGCGGTTGGGTGCCGCCGCGTGGGCGGGCCGGGGCGGCGGCTCGAACGGCGGTGCGCTCGAGAAGGGTTGCGGGATGCGGCGAGTCTCCGGAGCGGGCGAATACTGTTGCGCGCCGAACTGTTCCGGGTAGTGCTGTTCCGGATATCTGGCCTCGGGGTAATGCGACTCCGGATACCGCATCGTCTGCTCGGCCCGCGATGCCCCCGCATATCGCGATTGATCCGGATACTGCTCGGTCGGCGGTGTCCGAGAACCGCCCGGGGACTGCGGATACAGCGGTTCCGGGAACTCCGGAGGCTGCGGCGACTCCGCGTACAGATGCGCGTCGGGAAACGGCCGCACCGGCCGCGCGGTCCCGGGCGAGCCGTGGGGCGGCCGCGGTGGCTGCTGCGGCGGCAATGGTGTGAACTGCAGATCGGCGGGCGAGACCACCGTCGGCCCGGTCGGATGGATCACCGAGGTGATCGACAACTCCCCGGTCGCGTCGGCCGGTACCGAATTGCGGTGCACCACAGCCTGATCCGACGGACCGCGGGCCGGATCGGGCGGACGCACGATCAGCGTCGGGGTGTTCGCGGCGGGCGCGGCGGCCAGCGCCGCCCTGGCCGCGCGGGCCAGATCGGTCGCGGTCGGGAAGCGATCGGCGGGCGCCTTGGCCATACCGCGGGCGATCACCTCGTCCATCGCCGCGGGAATGCCCGGTCGCTGCACGCTCGGCCGCGGCGGCGGATCGGACAGATGCGACCGGATCAGCACACTCATGCTCCCGGCCCGGAACGGTGTTGTCCCGGTGAGGCATTCGTGCAGCACACAGGCGAGGGAGTAGATATCGGCGCGACCGGTCACCGGGGCAGAATCGAAGCGCTCCGGCGCCATATAGGCATAGGAGCCGATCGCGGTGCCCGCCTGGGTCACGGCACTGTCGCCCTCGAGATGGGCGATACCGAAATCGACCAGGTACGCGAAATCCGCGTCGGTCACCAGAATATTGGCCGGTTTGACATCGCGGTGTACCAGACCGTCGGCATGCGCGGCGTCCAGGGCAGCAGCGATCTGCTCGATAATGCCGATCGCGCGCTCGGCGCTCATCGCCCCCTGGTCACGCAGGATGCCGCGCAGGTCCACGCCGGGCACCAGACGCATATCGATGAACAGCACACCGTCGATCACGCCCCAGTCATGGATCGGGATGATGTGCGGCTCGGCCAGCCGGGCGGCGGCCTGTGATTCGCGACGGAAGCGCACCTGGTAGATGGGATCCCTGGCGAGTTCCTCGGACAGCAGTTTGACCGCGACCACGCGGTCCTTCACCGTGTCGTACGCCTCGTAGACCTCGCCCATACCCCCCTTGCCGAGCAGCGATCTGAGCTCATACGGCCCGAACCGACTACCGACTCTCCATCCAGGTCCGTCCACCCCGTCAATCCTCCACATCCCGGGCGAGATCACCCACCACCATCGGCAGTCGTGCGCGATCGGGGCTGCCCGTCAACCTGTGGATTGTCCTGGTGCGACCACCCCGTGGTCAAACGCAAACACAATAGCGGCGGCCCGGTCCCGCAGCTCCAGTTTGCCGAATATATGTCCGACGTGGCTCTTCACGGTGACTTCGGAGATGCCGAGTTCGCGGGCGATCTCCGCGTTGACCCGGCCGCGTCCGATCAGTTCGAGTACCTCGTACTCGCGCGCGGTGAGTTCGGCGAGCCTGCTGTCGTCGCGGATGGCGACGGGACGCACCGTCCGGTACGCCGAGAGCACCCGACCGGTGACCGAGGGATCCAGCCAGGCCCCGCCGACAGCGACCGTGCGCACCGCGCGGATCAGGTCCTCGGCGGGTGAATCCTTGAGGATGAACCCGGCCGCCCCGGCGCGCAGCGCACCGGAAAGCAGCTGGTCATCGTCGAAGGTGGTGAGCACGAGCACCGGTGGCGCGCCGTCTCGGGCACGCAGCGCGCGGGTCGCGTCGATACCGCCGACGCGCTTCATGCGCAGGTCCATCAGCACCACGTCGGGGCGGCCGGCCGCGATGGCGGCGGGCACCTCGTCGCCATCGGCACATTCGTTGACGACGAAGCCGTCGCGCCGCCGCAGGATCCGGCGCAGTCCACCGCGCACCAACTCCTGATCATCGACCACCAGAACGGTGACGGCATCCTCGCCACCGGCCGCAGACACCGAGGTCACGCACCCTCCCCCAGCACACCGTCACGTCGAATGGCCTCGGCCTTGTCACGCATCGCGTTCGCCGCTCCGTGGATCATGTCGGGCACCGGACACGATGACGTCGCCCAGCCCCGCGCACCGCTCAGCGGGAATTCCGCCCGCACCATCCACCCGTCGTCATACGGTCCGGCCTTGATCCGGCCGCCGAGCAATTCGGCACGCTGCCGCATACCGGACAACCCCATCCCGCCGCCGAGATCCGGCGGCGATCCCTTGGGCAGCGTGTTCGTGACGATGAGCCGGGCCACCGTCGAGTCCACCTCCAGGAGCACGGTCGCGGTCGCGCCGGGCGCGTGTTTGATCACATTGGCCAGCGATTCCTGGCCGATCCGATAGAGCGCGAGCCCGACGGCGGCCGATACGGCTGTCAGATCCTCGACGCGGGAGTAACGGACATCGAGTCCCGCCCCTGCGAAATCACCGACGAGATCATCGAAATCGCGGATGCCGGGCTCGGGCACCAGTTTCGATGGCCGCGCGTCCAGCAGGCCGATGGTGCGGCGAATATCGGCCATGGCCTGCCTGCCGAGTCGCTCCGCGTCGACCAGCGCGTCCACCGCTTCGTCCACATCGCGATCGGTCTGCAGTGCGTGCCGGGCCGCGGTCAGATGCAGCAGGGTGATGCTCAGCGAGTGCGCGATGACATCGTGCACCTCGCGCGCGATCCGGCGGCGCTCTTCGTCGGCGGCGCGGGCGGCCCGGATCTGTTGGCTCTGGCGTTCCTGATAGAGGAATTTGCGCTGGTACTGCAGCATCACACCGACCAGCCAGCCGAGCGCGATCCCGATCGCGTACATCTGGATCCCCTGCAACCGCTCGCCGGTCACACTCCACATCAGTTTCCCGGCCGCGTCGAAGGCGGCCAACTGCAATGCCGCGGTCACCGCGAAGAGCGCACTGAAGCGTTTGCGCACGATGGCCGCGACCTCGCCGACCATCACCACCAGGATGAACGGGGAGAAATCGGCCGATGCCGGTTGGGTGAGCAGGATCGCCGTCGCGGCCAGTCCGGAAACCGCGAGCAGGATCGGACTCGGAGTCACACCGAAAAAGCAGAACAGTGGCACCGAAACGAAGACCAGAATCACGGCCAGGATCGGCAGCACCGTCGGAAAGTATTCGTGCCGCTGGATGATCGCGCCGATGCTGACGAGCAGCAGGGCCGCGTCCGCGCTGATCATCACCGACGGCGGATAGTCGAACGGCAGCTCTTCCAAGTTGCGGCGAATGACCGCGATGGGATTGCGCAGAAAGGCCGCGAACCGATCCCGGATGCGCCCACTCTCCCGGAACGGTATCGCCGGTTGGGCGCCCGCCGACGAGCCGATGGCGTGGATCACATCCATCCTGTAAGGCTAACCGCCAGGTCGGGCCCGCTGCATCGTGCCGGGAACGGGCCGGGACTCCTACCGCGGTAGGAGATCGATTCGCGTCCCTGGCACGACGACACCGTATTTCCCTGTCCGTAGCGTGGGATTCACCAATCACGGAAGGCCGAACGCCATGTCCGATCAATTCGAGCGACAAAGCAGTCGCAATGGCTGGGAGGACCAGCACCGCCGGACCGAGATCGTGCGCACCGTGCTCACCCGCGCGGCCGTCGATCCGGCCAGCCCCGACCTGTTCGCGGACATCCCGGAACTGGACCGGCTGTTCGGCGGATCGGAAGGCCTCTTGCTCGCGCTGCGCTATCGGTGGAATATCCATCTCGACGCGAAATTGGATCAAGCGCTACTGCAGGGCCAATCCGCGGTCGAGGCATATCTCGAACTCGCCGCCGAGCAACCGGTGCTGCGTGCCGTTCTCGATGCGCAGTACCGACGCCAGGACCAGGCATCCGAGGCGATGGCACGATAACGCGCTGGCGGGGCACCGCCTGCGCAACAATCGACCGAGTTCGAACACATGACGAAAGAGGGTGGGGACCGCCATGCCGGACCAGGCCATGCTGGAACTAACGGATGTCACCAAGGAGTACCGCGTCGGCGAACAAACCGTGCGCGCGCTCGACGGCATCAGCTTGCGCATCGAATCCGGTGAATTCACCTCGATCATCGGACCGTCCGGCTCGGGGAAGAGCACGCTGCTGCATCTGCTCGGCGCCCTCGATACCCCCGACGCCGGGTCGATCCGGTTCCAGGGCGAGGAGATCGGCGGCCTCGACGATGAGCGGCAGTCCGAATTCCGGCGCCACCGTGTCGGTTTCATCTTCCAATTCTTCAACCTGCTGCCCACCCTCACCGCCTGGGAGAACGTCGCGATTCCGAAGCTGCTGGACGGCACCGGATTGCGCAAGGCCAAACCGCGGGCGCTGGAACTGCTCGACCTGGTCGGACTCGGTGAACGCGCCGCGCATCGTCCCGCGGAGCTGTCGGGCGGACAGATGCAGCGGGTCGCGGTGGCGCGGGCGCTGATCATGGATCCGCCGCTGATCCTGGCCGACGAACCGACCGGCAATCTGGATTCCAAGACCGGTGCGTCCATCCTGAAACTGCTCGGCGATATCGCGGGCAACGGCAATTCGGTGGTGATGGTGACCCACGATATGGGCGCCATCGAATACTGCGACCGGGTGATCACGTTGCGCGACGGCCAGATCGGTTCCAATGACGAAGTCGATATCGCGAAGCGGGCGGTGCGCGCATGATCGGCGCGGCATGGGATCGGCTGCGACTGTTCAATATCGGTGAACTGCTGGCCCACCGTGGCCGCACCTTCATGTCGCTGACGGTGATGGCCATCTCGGCCTCGCTGCTCGTCGCGGTGTTCAGCATCTCCGGCTCGGTCACCGGATCGGTCGACCGGCTGACCCGCAGCCTCGGCGGCAAGGCCGCACTCGAGATCACCGGGATCACCGACGCGGGCTTCGATCAGCAGGAACTGCAACGGATCGCGACCACACCCGGTGTCGACAAGGCGGTGCCGATGTTGCGCGCGCAGGTCGGGTCCGGCGCGGATAAGGCGCTGCTGATCGGCGCCGACGCCAGCATCACCGCGCTCGGCAGTGAATTGGGCGGGCCGATGGCCACGCAGGCGAGCAAACTGCTCACCGTGCCGAACGGCGTCCTGGTCGGATCCGGAATGGGGCACGCCGAGGGCGAACAGTTCCCGCTCGGCTCCGGAACCGTCACCGTCGCAGCGGTTCTCGACAAGAAGACCTCCGAGCAACTCAACGGGGGCCATATCATCGCCGCCCCGCTCGGCCTGGCGCAGAAACTCACCGACCGCGTCGGGCGGCTGGACTCGATTCAGATCATCGCGGCCGATGGCACCGATATCGACCAACTGCGGGCGACGCTGACCAAGGTGATCGAGGGACGCGCCGTGGTCGCCGATCCCGGACTGCGCACGGCACAGGCCGGTGGCGCCATCCAGATCGTGCGGTACTCGACGCTGATGGCCTCGGCGGCGGCACTGATCGTCTCGGCGTTTCTGATCTACAACGCGATGAGTATGGCCGTCGCCCAGCGCAGGCCGGTGTTATCGATGCTGCGGGCCATCGGCGGCAAGCGCGGGCCGATGGTGCGTGATCTGCTCGTCGAGGCAGCGCTGCTCGGCGTGCTCGGCGGTGTGGGTGGCTCGGCGGTCGGCGCCGTCATGGGCGGCGTCGCGATCGACAAACTTCCCACCGCCATCATGCAGTCGGTGGAGGCGCGCACCGAATATATGGTGCCCTGGTATGCGATTCCGGTAGCGATCGGCGCCTGTGTGCTGGCCAGCGTGCTGGCGGCCGGCATCGCGGCGCGCCAGGTGTACAAGGTCGAACCGATCGAGGCGCTGGCACCGGTGGGGGTGGCGCGCACCGATACGACCAGCGCGGCACTGCGCTGGACCTCGATCGTGCTCGGCGTCGGCCTGATCGTCGGCGCGATCGTCATCGCCGAGGCCGATCTGGGCCGCGTATCGCTGGGGGCGATCTCGATGTCGTTCGCCGGGGCGGTGGCACTGTGCTTCGCCGCCACCGGACCGATCGTGCGTGGTGCCGCGGCGATCGCCGGACGCTTCGGCGCACCGGGCACGCTCGGGGCCACCACCCTCGAACGCGCACCGCGGCGGGTGTGGGCCACGGCGATGACGGTGATGATCGGCGTATCCGCCACCGTCGCGATGGGCGGGGGCTCACAGAATATGGTCGATTCGGCCACCGCATCCTTCGCTGGGTTCGGCGATACGGATCTGTTCGTCAGCACCAGCTCGATGGAGCAGTTCCCGACGGGGCCGCTGCTGCCCAACGGATTACGCGAGAAGATCGCCGAGGTGCCCGGCGTCGCGGAGGTCGGCCCCGCGCAGATGGCGTTCGCCACCCTGGGCACCGGGCGGGTGATGCTGCAGGGCTATCCGAGCGAGGCGAACGAATCCGAGACCGGTTCAGTGAGTCGAGAAGTCATGGCCCACTTGGCCGCCGGACAAGGTGTGGCGATCTCGCGGGACGTCGCACGATCACTCGGCGTCAGCACCGGGGCCGAATTGACCCTGCCGACCCCGACCGGCAACCACACCGTGCGGGTGCTGGATGTGATTCCGTATATCTCGGCCATCGCGGGTGTGGTCGTGATGAATCTCGACCAGATGCGCGCGTGGTATCAGCGTCCGGGTGAAACCGTGCTCGCGGTACATTTCCAACCGGGTGTGGACAAATCGGCGGTGCAGGCCGCCGTGCGGCGGGTGGTGCCAGCGGATATCCATGTCGACACCGGCGCGCAGGCGGTCATCGCCATCTCCTCCAGCCTGCGCCAGGGCACGGCGATCAGTTACGCCATTCTGTGGATCGTGGTGTTGGTGGCCACCGTGGCACTGCTGAACACCCTGATGCTCTCGGTGCTGGAACGCCGTCGCGAACTGGGCGTGCTGCGCGCCATGGGAACCAGCCGCAGATTTCTGCTGCGCTCGGTGCTCGCCGAAGCCGTCGGCATCGGATTCATGGGCGCGGCAATAGGTCTCGTGGTCGGTGCGGCGATCCAGTATCTGGCGACCGTCGCCACCGGCCACGCCCTGACCATCGACATCGTGTACCAGCCGAGCCCGATGCTGCTGGTCTACGGCACCGCCGCATTGGCGTTGGCACTGCTCGGGTCGATTCCCCCGGCACTGCGCGCCGCCCGAATGCCGATCGTGGAGGCATTGGCGGTCGACTGAGTTCGATCAGGGCTGCCGGTGTGCCGAATGGCACACCGGCAGCCTCCATTTGGCTGTCCGACAGGCAATTACCGTTGCGCTGGGAGCGCGATGAGCGCTGCCTTGGCCCCGGACGACCGCGGCAGAGAATTGGCCCGCTCGACTGCCGCATGCGCACTGAGGTCCGATTCGGTTGTCCCACAGGCAATGACCGTCGCGCTTGTCGCGCGATTAGCGCTGCCTTGGCCCCGGACGACTAAGGCAGAGCATCGGCGGCTCGACTGCCGTAACGCGTACCGAGAGCCCGATTCGATTGTCCGACAAGCGATTACAGTGGCGCGGCGGCCCACCAGGCGGTCAGGGCGTCCTGGGCCGAGGTGGTCGGGGGGATGGTCGGGGCGGCGCCGGAGGTGCCGTAATTGCTCACGTAGACCAGGAAATTCGAGCGCGCGGGGTCGGATTCGAAACTCACCACCAGTTTTGCGGTGTGGTAGTAGGGCTGGAGTGGGCCCGTCGGATCGTCGACTGTCCATCGGTGGGTGTTGACCGGGACTCCGTCCTTTTTCTCCGCGGTCGCGACATTGGCGGGCAGGGCTTGGACCACGGCGCGTGCCTCGGCGGCGGAGGAGTATTCGAGGATGGTGTAGCTCATCTGGGTGGTGGACTGCGTCTCGCGATGGCATTCCCACGCGCCGACCCATGGACTGGATTTCAATGGTTCGTCCTGGAGCCGCAATTGATCGCCGGGCTTCGCGGCGAAACAACGGGCGTCTTGGTAGGCCTCACCGTGGTTGTCCTTGCCCTGCGGCACCAGGTTCGGGAACAGCTTGCGGCTTTTCGCCATGGCATCGGGCACGGCTGCCGTCGCGGTGGGGGTGGCGGCGGGGGGCGGCACCGCGGCATTGTTCGGCTCGTCGGACCGCCAGCCGACGGCAACGAAGGTACCGATGACAGCGATCACCGCGACCACGATCGCGCAGGCCATCCAGCCGAGCAGCACCGCAGTACTGCGGCTGTGCTCCGGCATCGGATGGGGGCCACCGCCATTGGGCCCGAATGGCGCCGCAACCGGTGGCACGGCACCGGGGGGCATCGGTGGACCCGCGGTAGGTGGTGGGCCCTGAGTCGGTGCACCTTGCAAAGGCTGACCAGGCATCGGCGGCACTCGAGCGGGCTGGCCCTGCGCGGGTACGGCCGGCAAGGGCGGCATTTGCGACGGCTGGCCCTGCGCCGGCGCGCCTTGCAGCGGGGCCGCTTGTGCCGCAGGTGCTCCAACCTGTGGCGACGCCTGAAGCGCTGGTGCTGCCGAATAAGCCCCGGGCTGCGCTGCCGCCTGCGGTGGCACCGCCACCGGATAAGCCCCAGCCGGTGGCACCGCACCCGGCTGTGGCACCGCACCCGGCTGTGGCGCCGCACCCGGCTGTGGCGCCGGCGCCGGATAAGCCCCGGCCTGCGGCGCCCCCTGTGGCGGCGCCGGATAGCCCCCCGCCTGCGGTGGCGCGCCATATCCGGCAGGCCCGACGGCCTGCGTGGACTGTACGAACGCTCCCTGGTCCACGGACGCACCGAATGCCGGTGCGGGCGGAGCGGATCCGACGGGATTCGGCAGGCTCGCCGGGTACCCGGGGACGGGATAGCCGGGATGCACCGCAACGGTGGCGACCGGCGGCGCGGTCAATGCCTTGCGGGCCGCGGCGGCGAATTCGACACAGGTCGCGTACCGGTGCTCGGGACGCTTGGACATCGCCTTGGCCAGCACCCCGTCCAGCGCCGGATTCAAACCTTGCCGCCGGGCCGCCAGCGGCGCGGCGAGATGCTGCAGATGCCCGCGAATGATGTCGTTGGGATCGGGCGCGTCGAACGGCGCCATGCCGGTGAACAACCAGTACAGCGCGCACGCCAGGGAGTACTGGTCGGTGCGGTTGTCCAGCTTGGCGCCGGTCATCTGCTCCGGCGAGGCGTAGGACAGTGTCGCGCTGAACATCCCGGTCTGGGTCAGGTGGGTGGAATCCTCGCGCAGCCGGGCGATGCCGAAATCGGTGAGGAAGACCCGCTCGCCCTGCCCACCGCTGGAACGGGCCAGCAGGAAGTTGGCGGGTTTCACATCCCGATGCAGTACCCCTATACCGTGCGCGTAATCCAGTGCGGCCGCGACGCCCTCGACGATCTGCACCGCCCGCTCCGGCGGCAGCGTCATCGGGTCCACGGTCGCCGCGTCGACGCCGTCGATGTACTGCATGGAGATCCAGAGCTGGTTGTCCTCGGAGCCGCGGTCGTAGACGGCGACGATATTCGGATGGTCCAGATGCGCCGCCAGATCGGCCTCCCGCTCGAAGCGCGCGCGCACCTCGGCATCGGCGAACAGCTCCCGATTCAGCAGTTTCAGCGCCGTCTGCTTACCGAGGCGGGGGTGTCGGGCCAGATACACCGAGCCCATTCCGCCCTGTCCGAGCAGCCGCTCCACGGTGAACCCGGCGAACACCTCACCGCTGTTCAGCAACGCGACCCCCTTCAGGTGACTGCGGCCCTCGGACATGGGTCGTCCGAGTGCGTAAACAGAGTTGTGAGCCTACCGGGTAGCCCGTTGGCCACGCTGTTTCGAATTCTCCGCGAAAATCGGCGAAACTATCAACAGGGCCGCAGCGCCGCGTCAGTTGTCCCGATGGACCGACGCTGATGGCCCGACGTCCGGTCACCGACCGGACGGGTGTGACGAGGATGTTTTTTGCACCGCCGATGGAACAACGGGTGTCTTGTTGTGGTGGTGGGGAGGACACGGCGGTGAGGTCTACGAAAACGATGGCGAACTACCAGGTGATGCTGCGCGGTGCGGCACTCACCGCATTGCTCTCTCTTGCCTCCTGTTCGCTGTTGCCCGGCACCCACAGCGCCCCTGCGGAACCGACGCTACCCGTCGAACGGCCCGGATCCTGGCATCCGGGTTGGTCGATTTCGCGGCCCGATTCGCTGGCCGCCGATTTCACCCAGTTGCAGCCGAATCTGCCGGGCCAGGTCGGGATGGCGATCATGCCGGTCGGCGGCGGCCGGATGACCATCTTCGGCGACTGGACCACCGGCATCGCCTGGTCCACCATCAAGGTCCCGCTGGCCATCGCGGCGCTGCGGCACGATCCGACTGGCGCCGCCGAGTACGCGCACGAGGCGATCACCGTCTCGGACAACGATGCGGCCGAGGCGCTGTGGCAGTCCCTCGGCGACGGTGAAGAGGCCGCCCAGGCCGTCCAGGAGGTCTTGGACGAGGCCGGTGACGCGCTGACCAGTGTGTCCGGTCCGAAGACCAGCCTGGACTACACCGCGTTCGGCGCGACCGAATGGACACTGGCCAATCAGGCCCGCTTCGCCTCGCAGCTGCCGTGCCTGCCCGAGACCGACACCGTGGTCAGCCTGATGGAGCAGATCACACCGGAACAGCGATGGGGCCTCGGCACGATCGAGGGCACCGAATTCAAGGGCGGCTGGGGCCCCGACGACGACACCGGCGTCTATACGGTCCGCCAGTTCGGCTTGGTGCCGACCCGATCCGGCCTGGTCGCGGTCGCCCTTGCCGCGCAGGCGGATTCGGGCACCTTCGAGGATGCGACCGCCCTGCTCGACCGGCTGGCCCGGCTGCTCTCGCGGCATCTCGACGATCTCAATGGCGGTAAATGCCAGAAGCCGCGCTAGCCCGGAGTGACCAGCCCGGATTCGTAGGCGAGCACGACGGCTTGGGCCCGGTCGCGCAGATTCAGCTTCGAAAACACCTTGGAGACATGGGTTTTCACGGTCTGCTCGGCGACGTAGAGGGATTCGGCGATCTCGGTATTGGACATGCCCTTGGCGATCAGCTCCAGCACCTCGCGTTCGCGCGGGGTCAGTGCCGCCAGTGCGGGTGCGGGTTTGGCGCGGGCCGCGGTGCGGCGGCGGGTGACATCGGCGATGAGCCGCCGGGTGACCGTCGGGGCGAGCAGTGCCTGGCCGTCGGCGACCACGCGCACGGCCCGTACCAATTCCTCGGCGGGCGCGTCCTTGAGCAGGAATCCGCTGGCGCCGACGCTCAATGCCTCGTAGACGTAATCGTCGATATCGAAGGTGGTCAGCATGAGCACACGCACCGGCGGGTCGAATCCGGCGGCCAGAATGGCGCGCGCGGCGTCGAGTCCGTTCATCTCCGGCATGCGCACATCCATCAGCACCACATCCGGACGCAACCGCTTGGCCTCGGCGACGGCGACCTTCCCGTCGGGCGCGTCACCGACCACGCTGATATCGGATTGGGCGGCGAGCAGGGCACCGAATCCCTGGCGCACCATGGCCTGGTCGTCGGCGATCAGAACGGTTATTGCCACCAGGACAGCCTATCCGCCTCTGGGCGTACTCGGGCCATGCGAGTCGGGCGACGTAGGCGTCACGTCAGGTGCGCGGCAAGTTCTGGGCGTACCCGGTATGGGCCTTCGAAATCGGTTGCCCTGTAGCCATTTCAGGGCGCGCCGGAGCGATGCCCCTCACCGGTCCGTGGCGTCAGCGACCGCGGCGGCCATCGACGGGTCGAGCACCGCCCCGGATGCCGCGGCGATCGGCAGACGTGCCCGGACTTCGAATCCGCCGTCCGCCCGAGGACCTGCGGACACCTCCCCACCGACCGCCAGTGCGCGGGCCCGCATTCCGGCCAGGCCGTGGCCGCCATTGCCGACCGGGCGGGCCACGGTGGCGCTGAGATCATTGCCGACGCTCAGATGCAGTGCATCGGTGCCGATCACGACCGATACGCGGACCGGAGCGCCCGGCGCGTGCCGGGAGGCATTGGACAGCGATTCCTGGACGATCCGGTACAGCGCGAGGCCGACCGACTCCGGAACCAGATCCAGTAGCCCGTCGATGGTCCAGTCGATGCGCACACCGGCGCGGCGCGCGGCCTCGAACAGGCCGAGCACATCGGCGGCCTTCGGCTGCGGCGCGTGTTCGGGCAGTTGACCGTCGCTGCGCAGCACGCCGAGCATGCCGCGGATCTCGTTCAAGGCCTCGCGGGCGGTCGCGCCGATGGATTCGAATTCCGCGCGGGCGGCCGGGGTCACCCCCTCGACCCGATACGGTGCGGTCTGGGCCTGCACCACCACCAGGGACATGTGGTGGGCGACCACATCGTGCAGGTCGCGGGCGATGCGCGCCTTCTCCTCGAGAATGGCGCGCCGGGCCCGCTCCAGCTCGTTCTCCTCCTCCTGGGCCAGCAACTGTTTGCGCGACTGCACCAGCCAGCGCACCAGCATCGCGAACAGCACGACCGCGGCGAAGGCGATCGGCCAGGCCCACGCACCTCCGGAGAATCCGCCGCCGTCACCGGACATCGTCGCGGCCAGTAGCAGCGAGGTCGCGCCCCAGGCGACGGCGACGATCGGCACCGGCGCACGCACGGCGACCGCGAACAACAGCGCGAACAGGCACAGGATGTGCACGACCTGGATCGGGAGCTCATTGCCCGGCTGATGCGGTATGGCCAGCGCGATGATCAGCGCCGAACCCGCCGATATCGCCCAGCCGAGCGCCGGGTTCAGCCGGATCAGCAGGACCGGGAAGGCGGCCAGCGCGGCGATGAACGGCTGCACCGCGACCGGAACGACGTGGGTGAGGTGCAGCGTCGGCCACGCGACGGCGAAGAAAATCACCGCCACGAGCACGGTGCACGCGTCGAACCACATTCGCGCGTTCATCCCCTTGACCCCGGCACGCCGTTTTTCCATGCCTACGACACTAGGAACCCGAGCGGTCCAGGTCCTCATACCCACGGGTGAAATCCGCTCCAGTACCGCGGGGGGAGCCGGCGCAGGCGCTCACCCGATGGCACGGGCCGAGAAACCGCACCCCGGCGTGAGGTGGCGCGCCGGACCGGATTCCTAGCGTCGAGCACCATGAGCACACCGAACACCGCGAGGCAGGCCGACGCCGGGGCGCACGACGCCCGAGCGCAACCCATCGCCCGGCGCTGCGCCGCATTGACGGCGGCCGCGCTGACCACCGTGGCGGCCACCATTGTGCTGGCGCCCGCGACGCACGCCGCCACCGTGCACCGACCGGCGGAAAACGCCGCGGCCGGTGCGGCGGTCGTCGACCTGACCTCGGGTGGGCCGGGTTCGGCCGCCGCGATT
This sequence comes from Nocardia sp. CA-119907, assembly GCF_050955995.1. Taxonomy (NCBI): domain Bacteria; kingdom Bacillati; phylum Actinomycetota; class Actinomycetes; order Mycobacteriales; family Nocardiaceae; genus Nocardia; species Nocardia sp. CA-119907. The sequence continues at coordinate 2,351,148 of NZ_CP192091.1, read as the reverse complement.
CCCGCCGATTTCGCGGACCGGTTCGACTATCGGCCGACTGTCGTCGACGGGCTGCTGGTGAATCCGAAGGGGGACTGCTCGTCACCGGTGACATTGCCCGCCGAATTCGAAACCGCTTGTAAGGCACACGATCTGGGCTACGACCTGCTGCGGTACGCGGGCGAGCGTGACGAGCCGCTGGCCGGCTGGGCGCGGCAGGCCCTCGACGCGACCCTCGCCACGCATATGCACGGGGCGTGCGCGAGCCGTGACGACGCGTTCTCCCGCGCTCGCTGCAATGCGATGGCGAGTATCGCGTACACATTCGTCGATCTGAATTCGCGACGGCAGGACTACGGGGTGCCGGTGCTCGAATCCGCACTCGGCGCGGAGAGTTCCGAGCGCGGCGGCGGGTGGCTGGCATGGCTTGCTGGTGTCGTCGGTCTCGGGGTGGTGCTGGCTGGTGTTCTGCCGTCCACCGAACGACGGGCCGGAGCTCGGGCAGCCGTTTCGAATCACATTGGTGTGCAGGGGGTTCAGGCGTGAGCACGTTGACATCGACCAGACCGGCCGCCACCGCGCGGAATGCCGCCGGGCCGACGAGCCCGAACGGCGGGTCACCTCGATATGGCCGTTGGAAGACATTGGTCGCCAATCGGTTTCGCCGAGCGCTGCGGCCACGCATCGGTACGACGCTCGGAATCGGCCTCGGCACAGTCATATCGCTCGCCCCCGGTCTGCTGCCACGCACTCCGAGCGCCCAAGCCGTGCTGACCGGACTACTGGCCGCCATCGCGCTCGGCACCGCGGGCATTCTACGAATTATGTTGCGGTACTGGAATTTCGACATCAACCATGCCGTGAGTCGGTTTCGGACACCACTGCTCGGTCTGACCGCGATCGCGATTCTCGGCACGGCCGCGAACGCGAGTCATTGGCAGAACCAGCTGCGTACGGCGATGGATACGACGCTCATCGGCCCGGGGTACTGGCTGCACTGGGCCCTGATATCGGCGGTGATCGTCGGCACTTGTGCCGGAATCGCCCGGGCCACCGGGTGGATCGCACGGCAACTCGGCTGGACGCGCGGTATCACGGTCACCGCGGTCGCGGCATCGGTGCTCTATCTCATCGGCGTGCCCGCAGTAGTGGACTGGCGGCGCAGCGCCTACGCCGCCGCCAATGCGACGATCGATCCCGAACTGGTGCAACCGGTTTCCTATGCCCGATCCGGCAGCGCCGAATCGGCCATCAGCTGGCCGTCGCTGGGCGCGGAGGGGCGCAAGTTCGTCACCGGATCACCCGCCGGACCGGTCCGGGTGTATGTCGGACTCGACTCCGCGTACGATCTCGATTCCCGGGTGGCCCTGGCGATTCGGGAACTGGAACGCTCCGGCGGACTGGAACGCTCGAATATCGTCCTTTCGGTACCGACCGGGTCGGGGTGGATCGATGCGAACGCTGTCCGCGGCTTCTACGAACGCTTCGGCGGCGACGTCGCCCTGGTCGGCATGCAGTACTCCTACGCCCCGAGCTGGGTGACCTTTCTCTTCGGCCGCGACGATGCGATCGCCTCGGCGCGTGCATTGTTCACCGCCGTGGAGCGGCGCATCGGCGCACTCGACCACCGGCCCCGGCTCTACGTCTATGGGCAGAGCCTCGGCGCGCTCGGCGGCAGCTCGATCTTCGCCGACGACGCCGACCAGGACCGCCGTACCTGCGCCGCCCTCTGGGCGGGTCCGCCCGCCGGTCAGGTGCATCATGCGGGGGCGACCGTGCTGGCCAATAGCTCCGATCCGGTGGTGCACTGGTCGCCGTCGCTGCTGTGGCGGGCTCCCGAACTTCGTGATATCCGGGTGGATGCCCCTGTCCCGCAATGGCTTCCGGTGGTCAGCTTCCTGCAGACCAGTGCCGACCTGCTCGCCGCACTGCACGCGCCGCCGGGCCACGGCCACCGCTACGGCACCGACCAGGGCACCGCCATGGGCACCTGCTGATCGGCGACTGCGCAGCTCGGAGGCTTGATCACCCTTAGAACTTGTTCTAGTTTACTGATCATGTCCTTTGTCATCGATGCCACCGTCGAGATCGACGCCCCCGCCGAACTGGTGTGGCAGGTGATCACCGACCTCCCCCGGTACGGCGAGTGGAACCCCTTCTGCATCGAAGCCCGCAGCACGCTCGTTCCCGGCGAACCCATCGACATGCTGGTCGCACTGTCCGGTTCCGGTCCCCGACGCCAGCGCGAATGGATGGTCTCGCACACCCCGGGCACCGAATTCAGCTACTCGATGAAACCGGTCCCGCTCGGTACCCTGCACAGCCTGCGCTCGCACAAGGTCACCCCGCTCGGCCCGGACCGCACCCGCTACGAATCCCACTTCGAACTCTCGGGCTGGCTGCACCCCCTCGTCATCGCCCTGCTCGGCAAGAACCTCCGCCGCGGCTTCGCCGGCATGACCGAAGGCATCCAGCGCCGAGCCGAATCCCTGCGCTCCCACTGACCTCCCACGCATATCGCACGTCGCTCCCGCATTCCCTCCGCGCTCACACACAACGACTCACCGCACGACACGCCGGGTGGCACACACGAAGGTATGCGGGAGCAACAGCGAGGCGGGTGTGGAGGCGTCTCAGTGGGGGTTGTTGACGTCTCCGCCGAACAGCTCATCGCCTCCTACCGCGACCTGATCCGCTGGCCCGAGCCGCCGCACTCCGCGTCCTCGGCGCGACCCTGCTCCCGTTCGGCGGTTCGCCCTACTACAGACGCCGCCGAGGCCAAGCCCCTCGCGGTCAACGAATGGATCCGCACCTCGGGAGAATACGACGCCATCGTCGATCTCGATGCCGTCCTCGCCGACCCTGCCGACCGCAGCCGCCTGGCCGCGGCCTTCGACAGCGGAGATCGTCCGCACCCGAATGACTCCGGCTACCGCATCATGGCCGCGACCGTAGATCCGGCCGACATCCGCTGAGCCAGGCCATGCCGCACCCCTGTTCGGGATCCGAGCGGGGGTGCGGGCGTCTGTGCGGGTCAGGGGGCGAGGTGGGCCAGGGCGGCATCGAGAGCGGCGTCGGCATAGTCCTCGGTGAGCCCGGGCAGGCCCAGGGCCCAACGGCTCTGAATCGGGCCGAGGAGCAGATCGATGGCGAAATCGAAGTCCAGGTCGGCGCGGAGTTGGCCCGCCCGGAGGCCTGCGGCGAGGCGTTCGGCGATGGCGGCGCGTTGCGGGAGCAGCAGTCGCTCGCGGTAGGCGCCGCCGAGTTCCGGATCCTGCTGGATCTCGATGTACATAGCGCGGAGGAAGACTTCGAAGCTCGGATCGGTGAGTTCGGCGATCGCGCCACGGACCAGCTCACGCAGGTCAGCACGGATATCGCCGGTGTCCGGAAGCACGAGACCGTCCGGGCCCGAATAGAGTTCGAGCATCGCGTCGAGTACGACCGCACCCTTCGATGGCCACCAGCGGTAGATCGTCTGCTTACCGACTCCGGCCCGTGCCGCGATGGCCTCGATGCTCAACTTCGCATACGGCAGCTCGCGGATCAGTTCGGTGGCGGCGGTGAGGATCGCGGCGCGGGCGCGTTCGCTGCGCCTGGCCGCGCTCGGTGTTTCGGCCATGTCGCGACTCTACCAACAACGAGACGAAACGTCTCGTCTTGACAACGCTTCACGCGCTTGGCATCTTTGTCCAACGAGACGGAGCGTCTCGCGACGAAAGGATCGACATGACCAGAACCTGGTTCATCACCGGCGCCAACCGCGGACTGGGGCGTGCGTTCACCCTCGCCGCGCTCGCCGATGGCGACGGTGTTGTCGCGACCGCTCGCGATCCGCGGTCCATGGCCGATATCGACAGTGACCGATTGACGGTGCTGCCCTTGGATGTTCGCGACCGTGACCGCGCGATCGCCACCGTGGGCCAGGCATTCGCGATCGCGGGCAGTATCGACGTGATCGTGAACAACGCCGGATACGGTCTGGTCGGCGCGGTAGAGGAACTGACCGAGGCCGAGATCCGCGCCCAGATGGATACCAATTTCTATGGCGCGCTGTGGGTTTCACAGGCGGCGGTACCGCACCTGCGCAAACAGGGATCGGGACACATCGTGCAGATCTCGACGGTCGGCGCGGTGGGCAGCCTGCCGCTGTTCAGCATGTACAACGCGAGCAAATGGGCGCTGGAGGGTTTCGGCGCATCACTCGCGGATGAGCTGCGGCCCTTCGGAATTCACGTCACGCTGGCACAGCTGGGCGGCTTCGACACCGATTGGGCGAAGTCGAGCATGAAGTTCGCGACGGCGCTCCCGGCGTACGACGAACTGCGCAGCGGCATCCTCGGCATGCCGGACTACCCGGACCCGACTGCGCCGCTACCGGTCACCGACGAAGCAACCGATCTCGCCCCGGCAGGCCAGGCCGAGACCACAGCCGAAACGGACGCCACTGCCGAGTGGGTCGAGGCGGCCCCGGAAGTGGCCGCGGCGGAGTTGATCGCGCTGGTGAACATGCCGAATCCGCCGCTGCGCAAGGTGATCGGACCCGGTGCGCACCAGATGGTGGCGATGGCACTGGATCAGCGGCGTCAGGACTATCTGACGGATCCGGAGTTCATCTGGCCCGCGTAGCGACCATCGAGCGGTAGAAAGCCGTGCACTGAGCCCCTGGTCCCGTCGAGATCCGAGGTATCGAGACGAGACCCGGGGCTCGGGGCCACTACCACTCACTATGGGCCGTCAGGCGACCGGTCCCCGCGCGGCCTCGTACGCCGCACCGACGCGGTACAGCCGATCGTCGGCGAGGGCGGGTGCCATGATCTGCAGGCCCACCGGCATGCCGTCGTCCTTGCTCAACCCCGACGGCACCGACATGGCCGGATGTCCGGCCAGATTCGTCGGCAGGGTGCACAGGTCCGAGAGGTACATCGCCAGCGGATCATCGACCTTCTCCCCGAGCTTCCACGGGGTGAACGGGCTCGTCGGGGAGATCAGGACGTCGACCTGCTCATAGGCCTTGTCGAAGTCGCGGGCGATCAGCGTGCGCACCTTGAGCGCCTGACCGTAGTATTCGTCGTAGTAGCCGGCCGACAGTGCGTAGGTGCCGATCATGATGCGGCGCTTGACCTCCGGACCGAATCCGGCCGCGCGGGTAGCGGCCATGACCTGCTCGGCGCTGTGGCTGCCGTCATCGGCGACGCGCAGCCCGTAGCGCATGGCGTCGAAGCGCGCCAGGTTCGAGGACACCTCGCTCGGCAGGATCAGGTAGTAGGAGGCCAGCGCGTATTCGAAGTGCGGACACGACACCTCGACCACCTCGGCGCCCAACTCCTTCAGCACCGCGACCGCCGCGTCGAAGGATGCGATGACGCCCGGCTGGTAGCTGTCGGAGTGGAGTTCCTTCACCACACCGACTTTCACGCCGCGCAGATCACCGGTGGCGCCCTGACGCGCCGCGGCCACCACCGGCGGCACCGGCACATCGCGGGAGGTGGAGTCGCGTGGATCGTATCCGGCGACCACCTCGTGCAGCAGCGCGGTGTCGAGCACGGTGCGACCGCACGGGCCGCCCTGGTCCAGCGATGACGCGCAGGCGACCAGACCGAACCGGGAAACGGTGCCATAGGTCGGCTTGGTGCCGACGGTCGCGGTCACCGCGGCGGGCTGACGAATCGACCCGCCGGTATCGGTGCCGATCGCCAACGGCGCCTGGTGCGAGGCCAGCGCGGCCGCCGAACCACCGCCGGAGCCACCCGGAATCCTGGTGGTATCCCACGGATTACGGGTCGGGCCGAAGGCCGAGTTCTCGGTGGAGGAGCCCATGGCGAACTCGTCCATATTGGTCTTGCCGAGGATCGGGATGCCCGCGGCGCGCAACCGGGCGGTCAGCGTCGCGTCGTAGGGCGCGACCCAGCCCTCGAGAATTTTCGAGGCGCAGGTGGTCGGCATATCGGTGGTGGTGAAAACGTCCTTGAGCGCCAACGGAACTCCGGCCAGCGGCGAGGCGGGCGCATCGCCAGCGGCCAGCGCGGCGTCCACCGCGGCGGCCGCGCTGAGCGCCTCGTTCCCGGCCACGTGCAGGAATGCGTGGTACTCGCCGTCGACGGCGGCGATCCGATCCAGATGCGCCTGGGTGACCTCCACCGAGGTCACCTCACGGCCGTGGATCTTTGCCGCCAGTTCGGCAGCCGACAATGCCGTCAGGTCCGTCCCACCCGTCTCCCGACCGCCGCCGCCCACGGAATCACTACGCGATGCTGCACTCATTCGCCTTCTCCCAGGATCTGCGGAACCACGAACCGCTGGTCTTCGACCGCGGGAGCGCCGGACAGCGCCTCCTCCGGGGTCAGGCACGGAACGACCTGATCCGGACGCGTCACATTGGTCGCCGGATTCGGCGACGCGGTCGCGGGCACATCGGCGGCGGCGACCTCGGAGACGGTCCGCACGTGACTCAGGATCGAATCCAACTGACCGGCGAACTGATCGAGTTCGGCTTCGGACAGGGCGAGCCTGGACAGCCGGGCGAGGTGTGCGACCTCGTCGCGGGAGATGGCGGGCACCGCGGACCCCTTTCGGCATGATTTGAGCTTCGTGAACGGCCACCGAACAGCCTAGCGACCATCTATCGCACAATTTTCACAGGAGCCGGGCATCCGACGACACACCCCGCCCACTAGCGTGACACGCCGCATCCGAACGAATTCGCGGTGTGGCATCCGTCACTGGCCGTACTTCGAGTCGATAACCGGGACTCAGGGGTGTAAGTATTGCGTGACCCGGGTATTCGTTTCAGAGCCTCGGCCGCCAAGGAAAGGAATGCGCGTGTCATACCTGCTCCGCGTGCAACTTCCGGATCGACCGGGAAGCCTCGGTGCGCTCGCACTCGCACTGGGCTCCGTCGGCGCGGACATCCTCTCCCTCGACGTGGTCGAGCGGGGCGCGGGTTTCGCGGTCGACGACCTCGTCGTCGAGGTGCCGCAGGGTGCGTTACCGGACACCTTGATCACCGCCGCGGAATCGATCGGCGATGTGCACGTGGACTCCATCCGCCCGTACTCCGGCGTGCTGGACACCCATCGCGAACTCGAGCTGATCGACCAGGTCGCCAGCGCCCGCGACGACCGGATGCAGGTGCTCGTCGACGGCGTGCCGCGGGTGCTGCGGGTCGGCTGGAGCACCATTATCGATATGGGCCCGCAGGGCGCCTACCGCGTCGTCGGCAGCCAATCCGCGCCGCAGACACAGGCCGGTTCGGCGCCGTGGATGCCACTGGAGAAGCCCGCCGTCCTCGATCCCGAGGCCGATTGGGTGCCGCAGATCTGGCGCGATATGGATACCAAACTGGCGGCCGCGCCACTGGGCAATACCGGCAAGGTGCTGCTGCTCGGGCGCCCCGGTGGACCCGACTTCCGTCCGTCCGAGGTCGCGCGGCTCGGCTACCTGGCGGGCATCGTCGCGACCGTGCTGGGCTGAGCCCGCCCGCCGCGGATCAGGCCGAAAGATCCAAGCGCAGCACGGTCAACCACTCTCCCGCCTCGGTCGTCCAATCCCGTTCCGGCGCAGGGACGAAACCGAAACGATCGTAGATCCGCCGTGCATCGACCATGGCGGGCATGGTGGTAAGTACCACGGCGTCAAAGGATTCGGCACGGGCCAACTCGATGACGGTGCGTATCAATGCCGTTCCCGCGCCGAGGCCGCGCGCGGATTTCGAAACGGCGAGCATGCGGAACTCCAGCTCACCCGTCCGGGCGATATCGGCATACGGCGTGCCTGGCCGGGCGATCGCCAGCGCGCCGACCACCTGACCCTCGCGCACCGCGACGAGCACTTGGGCCGCGTCGGCGCGACGGGCGATATCGGCGAGTTCGGTGACATAGGGGCTGCCCGCGCGCACGAAGCCTTCACCGACGTAGACCTGGACCGTCAGCTCCCCGACCGCGTCGTACTCATCCGGCCGAGCAGTTCGAATGACGAGCTCGGCGTCTTTCGCATCCATACCCGCATCCTCCCACCGGCCAAGCAGCCGCACGGCAACAACCCGATCGAGCCCACTCGCTGCCCGGGCCGCCAACTCCGCGTCCGCCACCGCCGGTCGGGCTCGCGACCAGGTCAGAAACCGAGACCCGGACGCGCGCCCGGATGCGAGATCTGCCAGCGTTCGGGTTTGCCGGACGGATAGACGACCGGGATGAGATCGCCGATCGCAGGCCAATCGTTCACATCCCAGGCCATGCGGCCGTAGACCACGGCGCCGGGCACCGACGGCCCGGTCAGATTGCCGGTGATCGTCACATACTGCGCACCGGTCGCATCGGGCCGCGGACTCACCCCGGTGACATACAGCGTCCCCGACTCCGGATTCGCCAATCGGAACCCGTTGCGCCCACGCAGGAAGAGCATGACCAGCGCCACCAGCGCGCCGACAACGATCAGCAGCATCGCGAACTCCACCATGGCACCCATGCTATTGGTCCTCGCACGCTCGTCGTCGGCGCTGCCGAGGTTCCGGGTATCGCGGGTGACCGATGTGCAGGGCCATCGGACGACCGCAGCACCGCCGAACGACCACACCACCGCCGAACGACCACAGCACCATCGAACGACCACACCACCGCCGAACGACCACACCACCATCGAACGACCACACCACCGCCGAACGACCACACCACCGCCGAACGACCACAGCACCATCGAACGACCACAGCACCATCGAACGACCACAGCACCGCCGAACGACCACAGGATCGTCCGACGATCGCAGCGCCGGCCACACCGACGACACGCTTCGGCGGACTACAGCGCGGCGAGCTCGCTGGTGCCGTGTTCGGTGCGACGGATCTGCCAGACCGCGGTGCGGGTGCGCTGCGAGCGACCGTTCGCCCGATCGATCAGTGCGCGATTGTTCGTTGTGAAGATCAATTGCGCACCACGGGAATTCGTCTCCGGATTCTGGAAGAGCTGGATCAGCCGGTCGGTCTCCTCGACCGGCAGCTGCGCGCCGATATCGTCGACCGCGAGCACTCGACCGGAGTCCAGCGCGTCGAGCATGGTCGGCAGCAGCCGCAGCATCGACAGTGTCGCGGCGGATTCGTCAGTGATATCGAAGACGGCATCGATCCCGGTGTGCACCAGGCCGAGCCCGACGCCGCGGCGTTCGACCATCCTGGTGTAGAGGGCATCGCGGGCGGCCTTCAGATTGCCGAGCTCGCGTTCGAGCATGACCTCGGTGATGCCGTTATCCCGCAGCAACTGGTCGGCGTGGCCCGGCGAAGTGGCACAGAGCTCCACCTGCTTGGCCGTCCCGGCGATATCGGCGTCGAGTTCGCGCAGATAGTCCGCGTACATCGGATCGGGTTCGGCGATCAACAGATCGGAAATGCCGAGTTCGGCGGTGCGCAGCAGCATGAGCAGCCGCACCGCATGATCCGGGGCGGCGGAGAGATGCCTGCCGAGCCGACGCGCCACCGCCGCGGCATCGACGGCACCGTGCTGCACCTCGAGCATCGCGGAGAACCACCGATACGCGGGCACCAGCGCCTCGGCGTACATCTGCCCGGCAAGACTGAGCAGCAACGCATTCGGGCGCACCAGCGGTAGCAAGGCCGCGATACCGTAGCGCGCGGCCTCGAACATCGGGCCGATCTTGATCTGTTCGCCATTGCGCTCGAAGACGATTCGCTTGCGCGAGCGGGGATGGGTGTAGAGCCATTCGGCCGTCACATCCGCATTGTCCAACCGGAACCCGTAGGTGTACGGCACCCCCTCGGCGACGAAGCCCGCCACGAATTCCGAAGGGCGATCCGGGAATCCGCGATGCGGCGCGCGCACCGGCCCGGCATACGGATCCCAGCCGGTCACCGAATTCAGCACCGCATCGCGCATCTGCCCCAGCGCGTCGATCAGGTTCGTCTTACCCGCGGCACTCGCACCGTGCACTGCCGTCACCGGCACCGCGACCGGACCACTCCCCCGGCTCAATCGCAAGTCCTGCCGTTCGGCCAGCGATCTGTGATTCGTCACCTGAAAACTGCGCAGCATCCCGCCATCCTGTCGGTTCGCCCGGCCGTGCGCGACATTGCCACCGGCGTGGCGCGCCGCGATGATCTCCACCCGATGCCTTCGCACGGGCTTCGACCGGACAAATGCGCACGTCACGCGTTATCATGCTGGCGCCGCGGCTATCCGCTGGCACCTGCCGGATATGTATTGATGAGGGATTCAACGATGGAACCGACGATTCGTCGTCTTGTGGCCCGAAGCTCCGTCGCGGCCGCGCTCGCGCTCGGCCCGCTGGTCGTACTCGGCCCGCCGCAGGCCGCCGCCGAGGCGCCCTGTCCGGACGGTACCGCCCGGATCTTCTTCCACGACGAGACCAATAACTGCCAGGGTGGCGGCACCTACAGTTTCGACGGCACGCCCGCGCTCGTGAAGGTGTGCTCGGTGGGCAAGGTGCAGGTCATCGTCGATACCACCGTCCAGAAGAGCCGGACCAAGACCAGGACCGACCATCTCGATCTCAGCAACGGTCAGTGCGGACGGGTCACGATCGCCGGTCAGCTCGACTCCACGGTGACCATTACGCCCTCCTAGGTCCGAACAGCAGCGCGCTGTCGCCGAACTCGTGCCACAGATAGCCGGTATCGAGAGCGATGGCATAGGCCTCGTGCACGCGGGCCTCGCCCGCCACGGCGACGAGCAGATCCAGATGTGAGGCGCCAGGAGCGTGCCAGCCGGTAATGATGCCGTCGACCACCCGGGCGGGCCGCTGTTGCCCCAGGACTACTTCGGTCCATCCTCGGGCCGGATGCACGACACCGTTGTGATCGGCCGTGGTCTCCAATGCTCGGGTCACCGTGGTGCCGACCGCGATGATGCGGCCGCCCGCCGCCCTGGTGTCGTTCACCAGACGTGCGGTCGTCGCCGGTACCGCGAAGCGCTCCGGGCTCGGCGGTTCGCCCGCCTCGGGCGAGGAGACCCCGGTGTGCAGGGTGATCGGCGCGATCGCCACACCGGAAGTCACCAGATCGAGCACCAGTCCTTGGGTGAACGGGCGCGCCGCGCTCGGCATTTCGGCACTGCCGGGAATCCGGCCGAATACCGTCGTGTAGTAGGACGGCGACCAACGCTGTGGCACATACGAATAGGTGATCGGATAGCCGTGGGTCGCCAGCAGCCAGGTGGGATCCGCGCTGAGTTCGGCGATCCAGAGTCGGCGCGCACCCGGTAGCCAGGGTTCGCGAAGGGTGGCCGTGGCGCCATCGGGCAGCCGGATCTCATTGCCCGCGTAGAGATCACCCGCATACGGTGTTCGTTCGCGGGTGCGCACCTCCACCACCCAGAGTCCGTCGCAGCCACCGAAGGTATCCGGTGGACCGCTGGCCGACGCCTCCGTATCGACGGACGCGTTGAGCCAGGTGGACAGGTGCAGTGTGATCGGTGTGCCGTCGAGAACGCCGTCGACCGCGGCGGCCAGGGTGGACGAATTGTTCACCACCACCAGGTCACCCGCATGTAACTGCTGTGGCAGCTCACGGAATACGGTGTGGGTGAGGCGATCCGCCGCCACCAGCATCCGGACCTCGTCACGGCCCAGACCGCGCGCCTCCGGCGGGGCGATGGCATTGCGCTCGGGCGGCAGCATGTCGGGCCATTCGTTCAGCGCCGCAGGCCCACCCGTCGCCCGAGAACCACCCCCCTTCGAATCGCTTCGCGATGCTGTCGGCCCACCCGTCGCCCGACCACCACCCCCCTTCGAATCGCTTCGCGATGCTGTCGTCATCTGGCGACCCCCGCGGTGAAATCGGCCACGGTATAGCGGCCGCTCTTCGGTCGCTGCTCGATCAGTCGCAACAGCGCGGGCACCACGGTCGCGGGCTCCGGGCGATCGGAGATATCGTCGCCGGGAAATGCGGCCTGGTGCATTTCGGTGCGCATATCGCCGGGATCGAAGGCATAGATCGACTGGTCCGGATGTTCGGCGCCCAGAATGGCGGTGAGCTGGTCGAGTGCCGCCTTCGAGGAGCCGTAACCGCCCCAATCCGGATACGGTTCGACGCCCGCGTCGGAGCTGATGTTCACCGCGACCCCGTCCGCGCCGAGCAGCGGCAGTGCGAATTGCAGAACCGCGAGCGGGGCAATGACATTGGTGCGGTAGACCAGTTCGAGCTCGTTGAGCGGATAGTCCGCCAGCCGCGGCAGCGGACTGGGCCCGAGCCTGCTCGCATTGTTCACGAGCAGGTCGAGATGTCCGAACCCACCGGCGATCTCGGCCAGTTCGGCGCGATGCGCCGGATCGGTGATATCGCCGGGCAACGCGAGAAAGGCTTCGCCGAGTTCGGATTCCACCCGTTCGAGCCGGTCGGCGCGGCGGGCGGTGCCGATCACCCGCCAGCCGCGCGCGATCAGCGAACGCGCAAGAGCCAGACCGAATCCCGCCGAAGCACCGGTGATCAGAGCGGTTGAGCGGTGAGTCATATCGAATCTCCTGATAGTTAGCTACCAGTCGATCGTCATACCTCGAGCTAGGTTCAGGTCAAGCACTGTTCGCCGACGGCATACGCGGCCGATCACCAGCTCCCCGAGCAGCCGCCTATTCCTCTGCTTCGGCGTCTCCTTCGGCGGTATCGGATGACACCGCCGCTGGGCCCTGCTCGAGCAGGAGCCGGAAGCCGGCCTCATCGAGGATCGGCACGCCCAGTTCCTCCGCCTTCGCGGCCTTGGATCCCGGCGACTCACCGATCACCACGAACGCGGTCTTCTTGGATACCGAGCCCGCGGCCTTGCCGCCGCGCACCAGGATGGCTTCCTTGGCCCCGTCGCGGGAAAATCCCTCCAGCGAACCGGTCACCACGATCGATAGGCCCTCGAGCGTCCGCTCGATGGACTCGTCGCGCTCATCGGCCATGCGCACGCCCGCCGCACGCCACTTGTCGACGATCGCGCGATGCCAGTCGACGGTGAACCAATCCACCACCGCGTTCGCAATGGTCGGACCGACCCCGTCGGCAGCGCCGAGTTCCTCGGCCGATGCTTGTTCGATGCGATCCATGCTGGCGAATTCCGCGGCGAGCGCACGGGCGGCGGTCGGACCGACGTGCCGGATGGACAGGCCGACCAGCGCGCGCCACAGCGGGCGGCCCTTGGCGGCCTGCAGGTTCTCCAGCAGTCGCTTGCCGTTCGCGGACAAGGTGCCGTCCATATTCGCGTACAGCGAGGTGGTCAGCAGCCGCGCCTCGTCGAGGTCGAACAGATCGCCCTCATCGGTGATCGCGCCCGAGCGCAGCAGGTCCACCGCGCCCTCGTAGCCGAGCGCCTCGATATCGAAGACCCGACGGCTCGCGATATAGAACATCCGCTCCCGCCGCTGCCCCGGACAGAACTGCCCATTGGGGCAGCGGATATCGGCGTCGCTCTCCTTCTCCGGCGCCAGCTCCGCACCGCATTCGGGACACAGTGTCGGCATGACGAATTCGCGCTCGTCGCCGGTGCGCGCGTCCACCACCGGTCCGAGCACCTCGGGGATGACATCGCCCGCTTTGCGGATGGTGACGGTGTCACCGATCAGCACACCCTTGCGCTTCACCTCGGAGGCGTTGTGCAGGGTGGCCCGCGCGACCGTGGAACCCGCGATGGAGACCGGCTCCATCACCGCGAACGGGGTGACCCGGCCGGTGCGGCCGACATTCACCTCGATGCCGAGCAGCTTGGTCGTCGCCTCCTCCGGCGGGTACTTGTAGGCGATCGCCCAGCGCGGGGCGCGCGAGGTGGAACCGAGACGCCGTTGCAGCGCCGTCTCGTCGACCTTGATCACCTGACCGTCGATCTCGTGCTCGATATCGTGACGGTGCTCGCCCCAGTAGTTGACGCGCTCGATCACCGCTTCGATGCCCTGTACCAGCTTCGTATGCTCGGAGACCGGCAGACCCCAGGCGGCCAGGGCGCGATAGGCGTCGTGCTGTGAGGTCGGGGTGTAGCCCTCGATGCGACCGAAGCCGTGGCAGATCATCCGCAGCCGACGCCGCGCGGTGACCGCCGGATCCTTCTGCCGCAGCGAACCCGCCGCGGTATTGCGCGGATTCGCGTACGGCGGTTTGCCCTCGGCCACGATCGCGGCATTGAGCGTCGCGAAATCCTCCAGCCGGAAGTAGACCTCGCCACGCACCTCGAGCAGTTCGGGGATCGGGAACTCCTCCGACGGCGTCAGCTCGCCCGGGATGTCCTCGATGGTGCGCGCGTTGAGCGTGACGTCCTCACCGGTGCGTCCGTCGCCGCGCGTCGCACCGCGCACCAGCCGCCCGTTCTCATAGACCAGGTTCAGCGCGACGCCATCGATCTTCACCTCGCACAGATAGTGCAGATCCGATCCGGTCTCCGCCTCCACCCGACTCGCCCAGGTGCGCAGCTCGTCGAAGTCGAACACATTGTCCAGCGACAGCATCCGCTCCAGGTGGTCCACGGCGGTGAAGTCCGTCGCGAATCCGCCGCCGACCAGCTGCGTCGGCGAATCGGGTGTGCGCAGATCAGGGTGCGTGTCCTCCAGTGCCTGCAGTTGCCGCAGCAGCTTGTCGAACTCGCCGTCGGAGATGATCGGCGCGTCCCGGACGTAGTACCGGAACTGATGCTCCCGAACCTCGTCCGCGAGCCGCTGCCACTCCACTCGCTGCTCCGGGGTCGCTGGCTCCGCCACAATGTCGCTGTCACTCACCCATCGCACATTAGCCGAGCCCACTGACATCCAGCCGCCACATTCCCGCACGTCGCGGCGGACTCATCGCACGGATCGCAGCGCCCGGCCTCAGGTGAAGTCGAGCGATTCGGGTTCCTCGGCGTAGGCGCGTGCCACCTCGGTGGACAGGCGCAGGGCCGCGCGAGCCCAGTCCAGTGGCGCACCGGCAAGACCGCAGGCGGGGGCGACGAGGATCTGGGTGGCGAGGGTCGAGCGGCGCAGGCCGAGGCGGTCGATCAGGCGGACGCCGGGCTCGGCGATATCGCGCCAGGTCGGGGGTTTGGCGGGCCGGGCTGTCGGAACGAGGCCCAGCGCCACTTGCTTTCCGGTATCGAGGATTTCACCGATATCGTCCAGATCTCGGGTGGCGATGGTGGCCATATCGAACCCGATGGCGGCGGCCGTGCTACCGCGCAGGAAGGACAGTGCGGGCGACTCGGCGCAGCTGTGGACCAGGACCGGAGCGGATTGCGCGGTGATGACCGCGTCCAGCACGGCGAGTGCTTCCGGTTCGGGGATGGCGCGCACGGTGTCGAGGACACTGACACCGCGTAGCGAGCCGTTCAGCACCTCGGTCAGCGACGGTTCATCCAGTTGCAGAACAACTTCCGCGCCGAGGCGCTTGTGCACCTCGCTCGCATGCCGATTCAGGCCTTCGGCGAGGGATTCCGAAATATCGCGCACCGCACCGGAATCGGTGAGTGCGCGGTGACCGCCGGGCAGTTCGAGCTGGGCCGCCAGCGTCAGCGGACCGGCCGCCTGCAGTTTGACCGTGCGACCGGCATTCGCCGAACCCGCTGTCTCCCATGCCTCTTCGAGGGCGTCGAGGTCCGACCTGAGCAGATCGCGAGCACGTCGGGAGACCGCACCCGGCCGGGACACCAGCCGATATCCCCGCGTCGTGGTGTCGAATCGCATATCGACCAGCAGCGCGGAGACACGGCCGATCACGTCCGAACCGGTACCGCGTCCTGGCAGTTCGACCAGATGCGGCAGTTCCGGCAACTCACCGATAATGGTGGCCGCGGCCTCGCGCGGATCGGTGCCGGGCCAGGACCCGACGGCCGTCGCGATCCCACCCGGGATCCGGACGGGTACCTTCGCCTCGAGTTCGCCCGATTCCCTGGCGATTTCGCTCACTGCGCTGCCCCTATGCGGGGCGTACACCCCATTGTGTGATGGATCCCGGTCTGCGCCGAGATGACGCAGAGGGTGAACCGATCTCGCTTGCCGCGTCGCCCGATATAGGCACCGCTCACTGGGCGGTGCTCGCGCCCGCGCCGACAGAATCGGACGCGTCGCGCGAGGTGCCGGTAATGGTGCCGCTGCCGATCACCTGATCCCCCAGGGCATCCGGGCGGTACAGCACCACGGCCTGACCGCGGGCCACACCGGTCAGCGGCTCGCGCAGCCGCACGATCAGTCCGTCGCCGTCCGCCTCGGCCATGGCCGGTGCGGTGCCACCGTGTGCGCGCACCTGCGCGACACAGTCGATCGCCCCCTCGGGCGTGGAGCCGGAGGTCCAGATCGCGCGGTCGGCCGCAACGGTCCACACCTGCAGATCCTCGGCGGAGCCGACGCGAACGGTGCCGGAGTCCGGATCGATGTCGGTGACGTAGCGCGGCTTGCCGTCCGCGGCCGGACCGGGCAGCCCGAGTCCCTTGCGCTGGCCGATCGTGAATCCGTGCACGCCTTCGTGATTTCCGAGCACCTGGCCGTCGGCGTCGACCACCGCACCCGGCCGAATGCCGATCTTCGCACCGAGGAAGGCGCGGGTGTCACCGGAGGGGATGAAGCAGATGTCATGGCTGTCGGGCTTATTCGCCACCGCGAGCCCGCGCTCGGCGGCCTCCGCCCGGATCTGCGGCTTGGGGGTGTCGCCCACCGGGAACATGGCCCGCGACAGCTGCTGCGCGGTCAGCACCGCGAGCACATAGGACTGGTCCTTATCGGCGTCGACGGCCCGGCGCAGCACACCGTCCTCGAGCCGCGCGTAGTGGCCGGTGACCACGGCGTCGAAGCCGAGTGCCACGGCGCGATCGGCGAGGGCGGAGAACTTGATCTTCTCGTTGCAGCGCAGACACGGATTCGGCGTCTCACCGGCCGCGTACGCGGCGACGAAATCATCGATCACGTCTTCCTTGAAGCGGTCGGCGAAATCCCAGACATAGAAGGGGATGCCGAGCACATCGGCGGCCCGCCGGGCGTCACCGGCGTCCTCCTTGGAGCAGCAACCGCGCGAACCGGTGCGCAGTGTGCCCGGTGTCGCCGACAGCGCCAGATGCACGCCGACCACCTCGTGACCCGCGTCGACGGCACGTGCCGCCGCCACTGCCGAATCCACACCACCACTCATCGCGGCGAGTACCCGCATCAGACACCTCCCTTCGCACCGGCCAGACCCGCGGCCCTGGCCCTTTCCACTATCCGGGGCAATACATTCAGCACCGCGTCCACATCGGCCCGCGTCGAGGTGTGCCCCAGTGAGAACCGCAGCGAACCGCGCGCCTGCCACGGTTCGACGCCCATGGCGATCAGCACATGGCTCGGGGCGGCGACACCCGCATTGCAGGCCGATCCGGTCGAACATTCGATTCCGGCCGCGTCCAGCAGCATCAGCAGCGAATCACCCTCGCAGCCGGGGAAAGTGAAATGCACATTGCCCGGCAGTCGCCGCTCCCCGACCGGACCACTCAGTACCGCATCCGGAACGGCCGCGCGGATACCCGCGATCAGGTCATCCCGCATCGCGGTCAATTCCGGTGTGCGCGTGGGCAACTCGGCCACGGTGCGATGCAATGCGGTGGCCAGTCCGACGGCCGCCGCGGTATCGGAGGTCCCCGAGCGCAGATCGCGCTCGTGCCCGCCGCCGTGCAGCAGCGGCACACACGGCACCTGCCTGCCGAGCAGCAGGACACCGACACCGTGCGGGCCACCGACCTTGTGACCGGCGAAACTCGCCGCCGACAGCGCGCTCGCCGCGAAGTCGATCGGCAGCTGCGCGGCGGCCTGGATCGCATCGCTGTGCATCGGCACGCCGAATTCGTGTGCCACCGTGGCCAATTCGGCGATCGGGGCGATGGTGCCCACCTCATTATTGGCCCACATGATGCTCACCAGCGCGACCTCGTCGACATACTCGGCCAGCGCCGCCCGCAAAACCCGCGGCGATACGACACCGTCGGCGTCCACCGGCAGCCAGGTCACCTGGGCGCCCTCGTGCTGTTCCAGCCATTCGACCGCGTCGATGACCGCGTGGTGTTCGGTCGAACCCGCGATGATCCTGGTCCGGCGCGGATCGGCGGCGCGGCTGGCCCAGTAGATGCCCTTGATCGCCAGATTGTCGCTCTCGGTCCCACCCGAGGTGAAGATCACCTCCGACGGCCGGGCGCCCAGATCGGCGGCGATCGATTCGCGCGCCTCCTCCAGCAGCCGCCGTGCCGTGCGCCCCGAACCGTGCAGTGAGGAGGCATTGCCCGTCATCCCGAGGGCAGCCGTCATCGCCTCGATCGCGGCAGGCACCATCGGAGTGGTCGCCGCATGATCGAGGTAGACCGTCTTGGGCGCACCGTGGACCGGACCCGAAAAAGCCGACTTCATGACCAGTAAAGGATAGCCGTCGGCCTTTCGTCGTTATTCCCGCCCGATCGCAGTGACCGGCGAGCCGACGGCGCGCCCGGTGTAACAAACTGCGCTATCGGCGTGTTCGACGTGACCGACACCGCTGCCGACGCACTGTCGGCAGCGGTGTGAGCGCGCCGCGGCGATCAGCTCTGCACCAGCTCGTGGGCCGGCGTCTCAGTGCCATCCGAGTCCTGCGGTGCGCTGGATCGGCCCGGGAGCAGCACTGCCATCACGATGACGATCAGCGCCAGTGCGGCGGAGATGGCGAATGCCAGGCGCATGCCGTCGAGGTGTGCGGTGATCGGATCGGTGCCGTCCGCTACCAGCGCACTGCTGCGGGCCGACATCACCGTCACCACCAGGGCGGTGCCGAAGGCCGCGGCCACCTGCTGCAGTGTGCCGAGCATGGAGCTGCCGTGCGAGTACAGGTGCTGTGGGAGCGCGCCGAGCCCGAGCGTGAAGACCGGGGTGAAGGCCGCGGCCAGCGACACCATCATCAGGACGTGCAGGATCAGCAGCTGCCAGTACGGCATGGTCATCGATATCCGGGTGAACCCGGCCAGTGCGACCGCGACACCGATCGAACCGGGAATCACCAGCACTCGTCCGCCGAACCGGTCGAACAGCCGCCCGACCGTCGGGCCGAGCAGCCCCATCGCCAGTCCGCCCGGCATGACGAGCAGTCCGGTCTGCAGTGCCGACAGACCGCGCAGATTCTGCAGGTACAGCGGCAGCAGGATCATCGATCCGAGCATCGCCATGAACGCGACCGACATCAGGATCAGCGCCTTGGTGTACGTGCCGAACAGCAGGATGCGCAGATCCAGCAGCGGGGCTCCGGTACGCTGCAGTCGTAGCTGACGGGCCGCGAAGACAACGATGAACGCGAGTCCGGCGACGACGATCACCGCGGGCGTGGCGACATTGTGGGTCTCGAATCGGCTGAGCCCGTATACCAGGCCGCCGAAGCCGACCGCGGCGAATGCCACGCTGGACCAGTCGATCGCACCGGTCTGCGGTTCGCCGATATTGTCCAGTTTGCGCAGGCCCAGCCAGGTGACCACGGCAGCGATCGGCAGCACCAGCCCGAAAAGCCAACGCCACGAACCGACTTGGAGTACCACGCCGGACAGGACCGGGCCCATGGCCGGGGCGACCGAGATGGCGAGGGTGACATTGCCCATGACCCGGCCGCGGTCCTGTTCGGGGACCACCGTCATCAGAGTGGTCATCAGCAACGGCATCATCACCGCGGTACCGCCGGCCTGGACGATCCGTCCGAACAGCAGCACCTCGAACGACGGGGAGACGGCGGAAAGCGCTGTGCCCGCGATGAACACACCCATCGCGATCGCATAGGCCCGGCGAGTCGTCACCCGCTGCAGGAACCATCCGGTGACCGGGATGACGGCCGCCATGGTGAGCATGAACGCGGTCGACACCCACTGTGCCGTGCGCTCGGTCACCTCGAGGTCCGCCATCAGCCGCGGGATCGCGTTGATCATGATGGTTTCGTTCAGAATCACCACGAAGGTCGCGAGCACCAGCAGCCGGACTACGGTCGGGGTTCCTCGTCCGGTCGGACGGACGGGACTGTCTGCGGGCATCGGGTACCTCCGGGCATTCAAATAGGACGATGTGCGGGCCGAGGCGGCGCCACATGAGGTCAGACGGGACCACTTCGCATAACTAATCGGTCCCGCCAATTCTCAACGGCCACCGGCAGACCTCGACGGTCGCGAGCTGCTCCGTCGGCCGTCGGGATCGTCGGTCGGAAGCGATAGTGTCCCATTGCCTTCGCGGATCTTCATCAGGTTTTCTCGCCGGCCGTGCCGTTCGGGCGAGTGACGTATTCGATGCCGAATGTCCGACTGCGCTTCCTGATATCGCAGCTGGCACCGAAAACCGAACTAATCCGATGTCGCGGAGTCCCACCAGGCCAGCACTCGTATCGCGAACAAAGTCAGCCACTTCGATGGCTCACCGGCCGGTACGTCGACCTCGAACCACACGCGCCCCGGATGTCGGCGAGCCTGGAGCCAGGTGCCGTCCGGCTGCCTGGCGGCACGGATGCGCTCGATCGCCTCGGCCAGACGCGGATCCGGTATCGCACCATCGAACAGGGCGGCCTCCCGGAAGTATTCGGTCGCGCTGAGCACGCTGTAGAACCAGCGGAACGGGTAGGCGAAGCGGTCCACCCACGGCGCCACCGCTTCCCCCGTCGACAGCCGACGGAAGAGCCCGCGCCGCAGGAGGTACTCCTCGCCGGAGCGTCGGGCGGCGCGCGTCTCATCGGTGCCTCCGGTCTCGACGTCGTAGGCGAGCAGCCCCCTGAGCGAGTTGAGCGTCGAGTGGAACGACGATCGCGTAGCGCCCTCGACCCACTCGCAGTTCCAGCCGCCGTCAGTGAGCTGATGCTCGAGGAACCAGTCGACGATGCCGATGCTGTCGGCGCCGAGCCACAGACCGTTCGCGACAGTCCAGGCATTGACGCAGCAGTCGACTTCGCCGCCCCAGTACGGCAGGTTCTCGTACTCCCAGCGGCTGTTCTCGGCAAGCAATTCCGCGGTGCCGCGCGCTCGCAGCACAGCCGAATCCAGACCCCATTCCCGCAGTGAGTTGAGCGTCCACGTCGTCGCCGTCCATGGCTGCCCGGCGCCTTCGGCCGCCTCTGGACCGTGGAAGTCGAAGTCCGCGGGAAAGAACGCACCACCTGCCCACTGGCCATCCGAATCCTGGAGCGCCAGCAGACGCGCGCCGAACCCTTCGGTCGCGATCCGCGCCCGCGTCGCTCGCCAAACCTCGGGCGGTGCACCCACGACATCGCGTTCCACCTGCCAGCGCAGCGCCGGATCCGAATCCAATAGCCACGCGACCAAGGCCTGCTCCGCCATGGCGCGACTCTAACGCCGCACCGACGGCGCGCCCAGCGAAACGGACTGCGCCGCCGGAGTGTTCAGCGTGTGTTCGGTCCGTATCCGGCACCGCGTCTCGACGGCACCTAGACCGACCGTCGCACTGCTCACGGGGACCGGTCCACCGCGCCGGGCGCGATCGACGTGTCGACACCGCGTCGACCTCGTCGAACCACATATCCGTCAGCAAGCGCTCGACACCTCGGTGCCACGCCAGGTCCACAAGCCCCACTTCGTGAGGAGCCCGGCCGCGAGCCGCCTTCGCGGTTGGGTCAGCGCCAAGACCTCGGCGAGCCGGTGACATCGAGCACGCCGAGGTCAGGGAAACCGTGATCAGGCCGGGGCAGCCGCCGCCCCCTCGACAGCCTCGTGCCCGGCGCCTTTTCGGCCGGAGCGACGGAACGGTCGCAATCGCGACGGCCGCCGCACGGCCTGTGTCGCCCCCGTCTCGACCGACTCCGGATCCTGCACCCGGGTGGCCGTTGCCTCGATCCACTCCGAGGCCTCGATGGCGCCGTGGCGCGACAGGTCCGCACCACGGACGGCCTGTTCACACCGGCGGGCCAGGTCGCGGCGATCGAGTCCCGGATACTCCACCGGTGCGAGCACCACTTCGGCCACCATGCCGCGCGAACGCAGCACCCGCTTCGCCGAGGTGCCGAAGGAATCGTCGCCGACGAATCCCGGAATGGTCGACTGCGTACCGTGCGCGTCCAGGTAGCGCAGCCGCACCGGCTGCACCGACGTCGCGGTGTCCACGGCGGCTTGGAAGAGCGCGGGCCGCATGGTGCCGTAGGCGCGGCCGCACCAGGTGGTGCCCTCGGGGAAGACCGCGATCCGATCGCCCGACGCCAGCCGTTCACCGATGCGCGCCACCACGCCGGGCAGTTCGCGCAGCCGTTCGCGTTCGATCGGGATGACCCGCATCAGCTTGGCCAGACCACCGAGCAGCGGCCAATCGACCATATCGGCGCGCGCCACGAAACCGAGCGGCTGCACCGCGGCCATGACGACGACATCGGTCCAGCCGATATGTCCGGCCACGATCAGCAGACCTTCGCCCGGATCGCCGAAGCGCGCATCCGCCGACGGACCGGCATCGGGTCGACCGAGGCCTCGGTTGTCCACCACACGCAACCGAATCCCGAGACAGCTCAGCACAGTTCGCGCATAGCGCCGCTGCAGCCGCTCACGCCGACCACGCGGTGTGACGATATTGACGACCGGAAAGCTGACCAGCAGCCCGGCCACGCCGAGTAGTCGACCGATGACCCGTGCGGTACCGATCTCATCCACCGGATCGATGCAGCCGGGCCCGCATGGACTCGACGGCATCCACGCGTGCGCGGTGCTCTGTGCGGGCGGCGCGTCGAACACCATCTGCCTCACCGTCCCCCGTCGAGTGCATTGGCGGCGTCTTGTAATCGGTTGAGGTAGCGGGTGTTGATGGTGTCCAGGCCGAGCAGTGCGACGAAGTCGGCGACCGCGAAATCCGGATCATGCGCCGGTTCGCCGCAGATCTCCGCGCCCAGACGCAGATAGCCGCGCAGCAGCGGCGGCAGCTTAGGGCGCGCGGGCGGGGTCATTTCGTCCAGCGTCAGTCCGTCGACGACCACCGGGTTGTAGGGGCGCACCCGCCGCTCGGGATCGGATCCGTGGCGGCCGAGCAGCATATCCCGCACACCGCGCACATTCACCCCGGCCGGGTCGGCGGGGGTGTCCTGCATCGGCACCGATACGCATCCCATCACCCACTCGTATCCGGTGAGCTGGATGTAGTGCAGGATGCCCGCCCACATCAGGGTGAGCACCGAGCCGTTGCGGTGGTCGGGCACCACACAGGCGCGGCCCATCTCCACGATCCGGTTGCCCGTCGGATCCAGTTGGGTCAGATCGAATTCGGTGGCCGTGTAGTAGCCGCCCGCGGCATTCACCTTGTCCGGCGGCAACATTCGGTAGCAGCCGACGAACTCCTCGGTGCGGTCATCGCGGACCAGCAGGTGATCGCAATGTTCGTCGAACCGGTCCGCGTCCAGACCGGTTCCGTTGTCGGCGATCTGGAAGCCGGGCTCAGTGGCGAAGACGCCGTAGCGCAGCCGCTGGGCGGCCAGCCGGTGCTCCGCATCGGAGGAAACGACCAGGGAATACCGAGACCGTTCCGCCCCGGAGTCCGTCGGTCGAGCCGGGGCTGTCAACACGGACGAAATAGTCATATCCGTGATGAAGCCAGTCCGAAACAGCGCCGGAGCGACCTCGAAGTGTCGCCTCGATGCCGGTTCGGTGAACGAGATGATGAGCTCGTCCGCCTCCCCGAGTCTTCAGGCCAGATTCAGGCGCGTGTAACCGTGACGTTGGCGGCTGACGGTAGAGCGGTAGCTGAGTTAGCCCGTACCCGGTGAGTTACCCATGTACTCAGGAAATCAGTCGTCTACGGTGCCATCCCGAAGACACAAAACCGCGCCGGGCCGCATCGACCCGGCGCGTTTTCGAGCAGATCAGGCGGCGTCGCGTTCGGGCAGACGCGCAGGCTCCCGCACCGAATCCACCTCATCGAAGCCGGGACGACCCGTGCCGATGAAGGCGACCAACCACGAGGCCACCGCGGCGAAGCGATTGCGGAATCCGACCAGGTACAGCAGATGTACCGCGAGCCACATGGTCCAGGCGATCACACCGCGGAAGGTGATGTGCTCGTTGAGCTTCACCACCGCGCTGAAGCGGCTGATCACCGCCATGCTGCCCTTGTCCCAGTACTTGAACGGGGTGCCGGGCAGCTTCTTGCGGCGGATGATATCGGCGGCGTGCCTGCCCTCCTGCATGGCGACCGGCGACTGTCCCGGGTAGCCGTTGAGCGAGGTCATATCGCCGATGGCGTAGATATCGGCGTGCCCGCCGACGGTCAGGTCGGGATTGATCAAAAGCCGTCCGGCCCGGTCGGTTTCGCAGCCGGTGGCCTCGGCCAGGAGCTTCGCGAACCCGCCCGCCTGCACACCGGCCGACCATACGACGGTCTCGGCGGCGATCCGGCGCTCGACGCCGTCCTTACCCTTGACGGTCACCTTGCCGAATTCGATATCGGTAACGAAGGTGCCGAGCAGCACCTCCACGCCGCTCTTGGTCAGCGATCCCTTCGCGTACTCCGACAGTCCGCCACCGAAGGGCGGCAACACCTCGCCCGCACCCTCGACCAGCGTCACCGAAACCTCTTGGTGGTAATGCCGTTTCGCGAGTTCCTTCAGCTGACCGGCGACCTCGACACCGGTCGCGCCCGCGCCGACCACGACAAAGCTGAGCAGCCGCTTGCGGGTCTCCTCGTCCGCGCCGGCGGCCTCGGTGAAGACGCGCTCGATCTGCGCGCGCAACAGCTTGGCGTCGTCGATGGTCTTGAGCGAGAACGTCTTATCGGCGAAATCGTCGCGGCCGAAGTACGACTGCGAGGCGCCGGTGGCGGCGATCAGCGAGCCGTAGCGGATCTGCGTGCGCTCACCCTCGTGCTCGTAGGTGATCACCGCGTTGTCGGCATCGATGGCGACCACCTTGCCGAGCCGGACGTCGGCCTCCCTATGCCTGCGCAGCACCGAGGCGATCGGCGGCGCGATCTCGTCGGAGGCCAGCACACCTGTCGCGACCTGATAGAGCAATGGCTGGAAGAGGTGCTCCGGAGTGCTCGAGATGAGAACGTACTTGATACCCGACTTGGCCAGCTGCTTTGCGGCGGCAAGCCCCCCGAATCCCGATCCAATGATGACAACATCTGCGTCTTCCATGACAGCCTCCTTCTCTCATTACCAACCGTCATTCGAACCGCAGATATTTCACGTGTTCAGGCGCATAATAGAGATGACTCTTATCTGGATTGCTCATGAATCGAGGATGACGTGGAGCTTCGCCAGCTCGCCTACTTCGTCGCGGTATGCGAGGAGCTGAGTTTCAGCAGGGCCGCGGCGCGCTGTTATATCTCGCAATCGGCGATCAGCCATCAGATCGCCCGGCTGGAGCGCGACCTCGGCGTGGCCCTCTTCGAACGTTCGACCAGGGCGGTCGTGCCGACCGACGCGACCATGCGGCTACTTCCACTGGCTAAACAGATGCTGAGCCTGGAATCGGCCATCCGCGCGACCGTGCGCACCTCCGGCCACCGGATCCGGCTGGCCGCCAATATGTCCTTCGCGACCCGATCCCTGTCCGCGATCGCCGGTGCGCGGGCCGCGCATCCGGACGCCGAGATCGAATTCGTCATCAAACCGTTCCGTCAGCGGATCACGGCGGTGGCCGATGGCGACTGCGATCTCGCACTCATTCGCGGCAGCGTCGATGAGCCCGGCCTCGCCGTGGAGAAACTGTGGGTCGAGGATCTCGTCATCGCCACCTCGGCCGCCCATCCGCTGGCCATCCGCGAGCAGGTGACGCTGGCGGACCTGAGCCCCTACCCTCTGCTGCTGCCGCCCGAGCAGGAACAGGTCCTGCTGCACACCGTGATTCGCGCCGCCTTCGCCGATCTCTCCGCTGGCCCCACATTCGGTCCGCCGATTCCGCCGGACCACACCGCGACCATGGAGCTGATCAACCGACCCGACGCCTGGACCGTGCTCTACGCCGACAGCCCGACCGAGGGCCTGGTGGTGCTGCGACTGGCCGAACACCGACTACGCATTCCGGTCTCGGCGGTCCTACGCAGCGACACCCGCCGCTCCCCGATCCTGACCACCCTGCTCTCCGGCCTGCACCGACGCTGAGATCCGCAGCCGTATCGCGGCAACGGATCTCGTGCGCCTACCGGCCGAGCCGCCCGCAGGTCAAGCGTTTTCGCGGGTGAAGCCGCGCGCGCCGATCACCATCGCCACCGCCGCGACCACCAGGGTGAGTCCGGTCCCGAGGTACACCTCGGAGGCACCGAAGTCACCGCGGAACAGCGCCCGGGCCGCATCGACGGTGTGCGAGAACGGATTCACCTTCCCGATGGTGCGCAGCCAGCCCGGCCCGACGCTCAGCGGCAGCAGGATGCCCGAGAGCAGCATCAGCGGCACCGCCAGGCTATTGAGCACCGAGGCGAGCACATCCTCGGACTTTGCCCACAGTCCGAGCGCATACGATGCCGCGGCCAGACCGGCGGCCATCACCGCGATCAACAACACCGACAGCACCAGCCCGAGCGGATCCGGCCGAACACCGAAGGCCGCCATCGCAACTCCCACCAGTACCAGCGCCTGCACGACCAGCACGACCATATCCTTGAGCACGCGCCCGGTCAGCAGCGCACCTCGGCTCGCCGGAGTGACCCGCTGTCGTTCGACGACCCCGGCGCGCAACTCCGCCACAATGCCGAATCCGACATAGATCGCGCCGAACAGTCCGGTCTGGATGACCAGCGCTGGTGTGAGCAACTCCCATGGGTCGGAATCCGACCCCAGCGCCGGCGCGATCCCCTTGACCAGCGGCCCGAACAGCACCAGATACAACACCGGCTGGGACAGGCCGATCAAGACCCACACCGGATTTCGCAGATTGGCCCGCAACTGGGACCAGAAGATCAGTCCGGTCTCGCGCATGAACCTCATGAGTGACTCGCCTCCCGCAGCGAACGCCCCGTAATGGTGAGAAAGACATCGTCGAGGCTGGGACGTTTGACAGTGAGCGCACCGGGCACGAGACCGCGCTCGTCCATGGCACGCAAGAGGGGGACGACCGCGGTATCGCCGCGATCCACGGTGAGATGCACCAGCGCCGCACCGATCCGGTCGCCGCCGATGTGCTCCGAGCGCACCACCGAGCGCACCTGGAGCACGGATTGCGCGACCTCGAGCGCGAGATCGGCATGGCCGTTATCGATTTCGAAGCTCACCACATCACCGGAGATGCGCCGCTTGAGTTCGTCGGGCGAGCCCTCGGCGACAATGCCGCCGTGGTCCATGATCAGCAGGCGGTCACACAGCGCGTCGGCCTCGTCCAGATAGTGGGTGGTGAGCACGACCGTGGTGCCCCGCGCCCGCAGGCGCTCGATGTGCTCCCACAGATTGGCCCGGCTCTGCGGATCGAGACCGCTGGTCGGCTCGTCGAGGTAGATCAGATGCGGTCCGTGCACCAGGCCGAGTGCGATATCCACGCGGCGGCGCTGGCCACCGGAGAGCTGGCTGCATTTGCGCCCACCGAGTCCGTCCAGGTCGAGCGCCACCAGCAGTTCTTCCGCATTGCGCCTGGCCTGCGCCTTGCTCAACCCGAAAAGCCTGGCCTGTAGCACCAATTCGTCGATGACCAGGGCGTCGTCATTGGTCATGCCGCCCTGCGCGACATAGCCGATGCGCGAACGCACGGTCCGCTGCTCGGCCGCCAGATCCGCGCCAGCGATGACGGCCTCGCCCGCGGTCGGGGCGATGAGCGTGCTGAGCATTCGCAGCGTGGTGCTCTTACCCGCGCCATTGGGGCCGAGCAGACCCAGGATCTCGCCCTCGTACACATCGAAGTCGACGCCCGTAACCGCTTGTACGGGGCCGGTTTTGGTTTCAAAGGTTCGCGACAGCCCGCGCACCCGGATCACCGAGGTGCTGGTGCGTACACGAACGGAGTCGATCGTTTCCACCTGAACAACGGTAGGAACGATCGACCAAATAGTCAAGCTTTACTATTCAGACTTGATCAACGTGGCGAGGCGTCATTTGACGGTCATCGGCCCACCGTCCACCCGCGACCAGTTCGTCCACACATCCAGCTCGCCGCTCTCGATCCGCTCCAGGGTTTTGCGCGTCCAGGTCAGATCCGCGCGGACGTGGTCGGCGGCCAGCCGCATGGCATCGGCGACATGATGCGGTTCGGTCTCGGCCGGATTGCCGGTGCCCGCGAGAATCCGCTGCTCCTCGCGCTCCAGGAAGACCAGATCCGATTCGAATTTCAGAATGCGCGCGCGCATTGCCGCGATGACCTCATCGCGCGGCAGATGTGGCAGCAGCGACACCGCCGCGAAATACGGGTTCTTCGGCTGCTCGGAACTCCACACCGCCTCGCGCACCATCTCGCCGAAAACCTTCTCCCCCTCGACGGTCAGGCGGTAGCTGGTCCGCTCCGGGCGTGCCCCCGCCTGCCCGACGCCCTCCACCTCGATGAGCTTCTCGCGCTGCAGCGTATTCAGCGCCCCGTACACCGATCCGGGCTTCACATTCGCCCAATCGTCGGCATGCCAGGACAGCAGCTCGCGTCGAACGTCATAACCGTGCACCGGCTGCAGCAGCCGCACCACCGCGAGCACCAGCATCCGAGTCGTTGGAACAGCCATACTCGCAGGTTATCCCACCCATTCGGCGGTTCGCGTGCACCCGAGAACGCAAAAGACTCGCCAAATCTGTTGCCGCATTACGCAACAACAGATTTGGCGAGTCAGGGGTAACTCAGCGGGAGCCTAGCCCTTGTGCGCCTTGACCGCCTCGGTCAGCTGCGGGGCGACATTGAACAGGTCGCCGACGATGCCGTAGTCCGCGATCTCGAAGATCGGGGCCTCTTCGTCCTTGTTGACCGCGACGATGGTCTTCGAGGTCTGCATACCGGCGCGGTGCTGAATAGCGCCGGAGATGCCGAGGGCGATGTAGAGCTGCGGGGAGACCGTCTTACCGGTCTGACCGACCTGGAACTGGCCCGGGTAGTAGCCCGAGTCGACCGCGGCACGCGAGGCGCCGACGGCGGCACCGAGCGAGTCGGCCAGCGCCTCGACGACCGCGAAGTTGTCGGCGGAACCGACACCGCGACCACCGGAGACGACAATGCTCGCCTCGGTGAGCTCCGGACGGTCGCCACCGACGACCGGCTCGCGCGAGATCACCTTCACGACGCCCTCTTCCTGCGCGGGCACCTCGACGGCCACCTTCTCACCCGCACCTGCCGCGGCCGTGGCCTCGATGGCGCCGGGGCGCACCGAGATCACCGGCACATCGCCGGTGGCCTTGGCGTCGACGGTGAACGCGCCACCGAAGATGGAGTGCACGACCGAGCCGTCGGACTTGACGTCGATGACGTCGACGAGCAGGCCGGAGCCGATGCGCGCGGCGAGGCGGCCCGACACCTCCTTGCCCTCGGCGGTGGCGGCGACGATCACGGCGGCCGGGGCGACCGACTCGACCAGACCGGCGAGCACGTCGACCTTCGGGGTCACCAGGAAATTCTCCACATCGTCGGATTCGGCGATGTAGATCTTCGCGGCACCCGCGGCGGCCAGCGCGTCGGCCAGCTTCTCACCGGTACCGGCCGGGCCGGTCACGACGGCGGCGGGCTCACCGAGTGTGCTCGCGGCGGTGAGCAGTTCGGTGCTGACCTTCTTGATCGCACCGTCGGCGTGCTCGATGAGCACAAGTACTTCTGCCATTTGTGTTCTCTCCTCAGCAGTCTCGGGCGGGATCAGATGATCTTCTGGCCGACCAGGTACGCGGCGATCTTGGTGCCGCCGTCGCCCTCGTCGGCGATCTTCTCGCCCGCGGTGCGCGGAGGCTTCGGGGTGGCCGCGGTGACGGCGGTGCCCGCGTTGGCGACACCGACGGTCGACGGGTCGACGCCCAGGTCGGCCAGCGTGAAGGTCTGCACTTCCTTCTTCTTCGCGGCCATGATGCCCTTGAAGGACGGGAAGCGCGGCTCGTTGATCTTCTCGGTGACACTGACGATGGCCGGGAGGGTGGCCTCCAGCTTGAACACGCCCTCGTCGGTCTCCCGCTCGCCGGTGATCTTGCCGCCGTCGACGGTCAGCTTGCGCAGGTGCGTCAACTGCGGCAGGCCCAGGTACTCGGCGATGATCGCGGGCACCGCACCGGAGCGACCGTCGGTGGCCTCATTGCCCGCGATGACCAGCTCGACACCCTCGACCTGGCCGAGCGCGCTGGCCAGCACCCACGCGGTCTGCACGGCGTCGGAGCCGTGGATGGCCGGATCGTTGATGTGGATGGCCTTGTCGGCACCCATGGACAGCGCCTTGCGAATGGCCTCGGTGGCACGGTCCGGACCGGCGGCCAGCACGGTGACTTCGCCGCCCTGGGCCTCCTTGATCAGCAGCGCCTCTTCGACGGCACGCTCGTTGATCTCGTCGAGGACGGCGTCGGCGGCCTCGCGGTCGAGGGTGTAGTCACCGTCGGTCAGCTTGCGCTCGGACCAGGTGTCGGGAACCTGCTTGATGAGTACGACGATGTTCGGCATCGGTCTTCGTCGACCTCCTGTTCTGGTTACACGTATGTGGTGGTCGCACGAACTCGGCCGTACGTCCTTGTTTGTAGCTCAGGGCGTGACACTACCCTACGTTAAGTTACCCATGGGTAACTTAGCTGCTTCTCTCTCACAACGGTGGTCCTGGCGATAAGGTGCGGAACCCCGGGTGCGGGTGTCCCGCAGGGATTCAGTACCAGTAACGTCGGAGCGATGAGCGAGGCTGTGATCCCTGCCGCAGTGGGCACCACCCCGGGCATTACTCCCGAGCCGGCCGTGGAGCCGTTGCCGCTGACCGGCGAGCGGACCGTACCCGGCATCGCCGAGGAGAACTACTGGTTCCGTCGGCACGAGATCGTCTACGCGCGACTGCTCGAACGCTGCGCGGGAAAGACCGTGCTGGAGGCCGGATCCGGTGAGGGTTACGGCGCGAACATGATCGCCGACGTGGCCACCAGGGTGATCGGCCTGGACTACGACACCAGCGCGGTCGCGCACGTGCGCGCGCGCTACCCGCGCGTCGAGATGATCCAGGGCAATCTCGCCGAACTGCCGCTCGATGCCGAATCGGTCGATGTGGTGGTGAATTTCCAAGTGATCGAACACCTTTGGGACCAGGGCCAGTTCATTCGGGAATGCCTGCGGGTGCTGCGCCCCGGCGGCGAACTGCTGATCAGCACGCCCAACCGGATCACCTTCTCCCCCGGCCGCGATACCCCGCTCAATCCGTTCCACACCCGGGAACTCAATGCCGACGAACTCACCGAACTGCTGGTCGACGCCGGTTTCCGGGTCATACTGATGACCGGTGTGCACCATGGGCCGACCCTGAAAGCGTTGGACGCCAAGCACGGTGGCTCGTTCATCGATGCCCAGATCGAGCGCGCGCTGGCCGGTGAGCCGTGGCCCGCCGAACTGACCGCCGACGTCGCCGCGGTCACCATCGACGATTTCGCACTGCGCACCGAGGAGATCGATGCGAGCCTCGACCTGGTCGCCATCGCGGTGAAGCCGTGACCGATACGGCCGTTCCCGGCCAGTTCACCCTGGTCCTGCATTCCCATCTGCCCTGGCTGGCGCACCACGGCCGCTGGCCGGTCGGCGAGGAATGGCTCTACCAATCCTGGGCCGCCTCTTACCTTCCCGTCGTCGAGGTGCTGAGAACCCTTGCCGCGGAAGGCCGTTCACATCTGCTCAGCCTCGGCATCACGCCGGTGTTGGCCGCCCAGCTGGACGACCCGCACTGCCTCGCCGGCATGCACCATTGGCTCGGCAACTGGCAGTTGCGCGCCGACGAGGCCGCCCTGGCGGGCAATATCGCGCTCGGCAGACACGAACATCGGCTGGCCGCCGCGGCGCTGGCGGAATTCGAACGGCACTGGCGTCACGGCGCGGCTCCGGTATGGCGTCAGCTCATCGACGCCGAAGCCATCGAACTGCTCGGCGGTCCGCTCGCGCACCCGTTCCAGCCGCTGCTCGATCCGCGACTGCGCGCCTTCCAGCTGAGTGAGGGCCTGTCCGACGCCCAGCATCGCTGGGGCCATACGCCCACCGGAATCTGGGCGCCCGAATGCGGTTACACCCCCGGGATGGAGCTGGGCTACGCCGCCGCGGGTGTGACGCATTTCATGGTCGACGGCCCCGCGCTGCGCGGCGACACCACCCTCGGTCGCCCGGTCCGCGACTCGGATGTGGTGGCCTTCGGGCGGGATCTGCATGTGAGCTACCGGGTTTGGTCGCCCAAATCCGGCTATCCGGGCCAGAGCGCATACCGTGACTTTCATCACTATGACCACGCGACAGGTCTCAAACCGTCCCGGGTCACCGGCAAGACGGTGGCCGGTCCGGACAAGGCGCCCTATGACCCAGAGCTGGCGGCCGCGGCGGTGGTCCGCGATGTCGAGGATTTCGTGCGGACCGTGCGCGAGCGCCTGATCGCCGAATCCGCGCGAATCGGCCGTCCGGCTCTCGTCGTCGCCGCCTTCGACACCGAACTGTTCGGGCACTGGTGGCACGAGGGTCCGCAGTGGCTGGCGCAGGTGCTGCGGGCACTGCCCGAGGCGGGTGTCACGGTCGGGACCTTGGCCGATGCACGCGCGCGCGGCTTCGTCGGGGAGCCGGTGCCCTTGGCCGATTCGTCCTGGGGTTCGGGTAAGGACTGGCGGGTCTGGGCCGGTGACCAGGTCAAGGACCTGGTGGAACTCAACGACGAAATCGTGCGTCTGACCCTCGATACGGTGGACAAGATGCGGGCCGCGGACGGCGGTGTCGCACTGCGCGATCCGGTCGCCGATCAGCTGTTGCGCGAGGCCATCCTCACCGTCTCCAGCGACTGGGCCTTTATGGTCAGCAAGGACTCCGCGGCGGGCTACGCACGCGATCGCGCGCATCGGCACGCGCACGCGGTACGGGAGATCGCGGCCGCCGTCGGCGCGGGTCAAGTCGCCAAAGCGCACCAGTTGGCGGCAGGATGGGGGGCGGCCGACGGCTTCTTCCCGAGTTTGGACGCACGGCGGCTGGCGATCGCGGACCGAGACTCCGCTCGAGAAGGACATTCATGAAGATCTTGATGGTGTCGTGGGAGTACCCACCGGTAGTGGTCGGTGGGTTGGGCCGCCATGTGCATCACCTGGCGGTCGAATTGGCAACGGCGGGCCATGAAGTGGTCGTGCTCGCCCGCCGCCCCTCCGGCACCGACTCCTCGACCCACCCCACCCACTCCTTCATCGCCGAGGGCGTGCTGGTTGTCGCGGTCGCGGAGGATCCGCCGTGCTTCGACTTCGGCGAGGACATGCTGGCCTGGACGCTGGCCATGGGCCACGCGATGGTGCGCGCCGGTGTCGCGCTCGGCAAGCCCGGCATCGGCGACGGCTGGGTTCCGGATGTCGTGCACGCGCACGACTGGCTGGTCGCGCATCCGTCGATCGCACTCGCCGAGTACTACGACGTGCCACTCGTGTCGACCATCCACGCCACCGAGGCCGGGCGGCACAGCGGCTGGGTCTCGGGCCGGGTCAATAAGCAGGTGCATTCGGTCGAGTGGTGGCTCGCCAATGAATCCGACGCACTGATCACCTGCTCAACCTCGATGCAGGACGAGGTGGAACGCCTCTACGGACCCGAGCGCATTCCGATGACGGTGATCCGCAATGGAATCGATGTCGGCGCGTGGACCTTTCGGCCGCGCGCCCCGCGCACCGGTCCGCCGCGCCTGCTCTATGTGGGTCGGCTCGAGTACGAGAAGGGTGTGCAGGACGCGATCGCCGCGCTGCCGCGCATCCGCCGCGCCCACCCCGGCACCACGCTGACCATCGCGGGCATCGGCACCCAGTTCGAATGGCTGCGCGAGCGCGCCCGCGTGCACCGGGTCGCGCGCGCGGTCAACTTCGTCGGGCAGCTCGGTCACGAGGAACTGCTCGGCTGGCTGCACGGCGCCGACGCCATCGTGCTGCCCAGCCGCTACGAACCCTTCGGCATCGTCGCCCTCGAGGCCGCCGCCGCGGGCACCCCGCTGGTCACCTCCACCGCCGGTGGACTCGGCGAGGCCGTGATCGACGGCGTCACCGGCGCATCGTTCGAACCCGCGGATGTCGACGGCATTGTCGAGGCCGTGCGCGCCACCCTCGACGATCCGGCCGCCACCCAGGACCGCGCCTACGCGGCCCGCGAACGCCTCACCGCCGACTTCGCCTGGGATGTGGTCGCCGCCGAAACCGCCCTGGTCTACTCCTCGGCCAAACGCCGCGTCCGCAATCCGCTCGGCCGACCGACCATCATCGAACGCCCACTCCCGGAGCGCGATCCGAAGTAGGCACCGGCTGCCCGGGGCTCACGAATCAGCGTGCCGCGCAGGCAATCCCGCGCTG
This sequence comes from Nocardia sp. CA-119907, assembly GCF_050955995.1. Lineage (NCBI taxonomy): Bacteria > Bacillati > Actinomycetota > Actinomycetes > Mycobacteriales > Nocardiaceae > Nocardia > Nocardia sp. CA-119907. Next base: position 2,316,865 of record NZ_CP192091.1, on the reverse strand, counting down.
CGGTAGGCAGCGCGGGATCAGGACTCCAGCTTCTTGACGATCTTCTGCACGGTCAGCCAGGTGCGGGTGGTGATGTCCTTGCTGTAGGTCTTCTCCAGCCAGGCCATGAAGTCCGGGGTGCGGGGTTCGGTGTTATCGATGACCGCGAGGACGGCGCGGGCGGCGGAGTCGTAGCCGACGATCTGGACGCCAGGTTCGGTGTGCTTGCGCAGTTCTTTGGTGACGTTCGATGGAGCCTGCTTGAGGAAGGTCGCGATGAGGTAGGTTCCGCGGCCGTGGGTCAGGCCCGGGAACGGGTCGGTATCGAGCAGGTCGCGCAGCTCATCGTAGGTGCGCACGATGGTGCCGCCCGGAATCCCGAGTTCGCTGTTGAGCGCGTCCTGAATGCGGTCCTCCAGCTTCGCGATATCGCTGTCCGCGCTGCGGAAGACCACATTGCCGCTGGCCAATACCGTCGCGACCTGCTCGAACCCGAGCCCCTCGAACACCCCGCGCAGTTTCTCCCCCTTCATATTGGGGTTGGTCGGCATGATCCCGCGCAGTAGCGCCGCGTACCTGTTCATATCGCTGACCGTACCGACTCGCACCGACGCGAAGCGGTACGTCCGGCGTCCGAAATCGCACGAGCCCCGGGTCCGTCGTACGGATCCGGGGCTCGGTGGCAGTGGCACGGCGCGGCGGCGATTACGCCGACTGGGTGGCGCCGTTCTTCTTACGCTCGATATCTTCCAGCGCGGCAATGTATTTGGCGCGCTCCTCGGCGCCCGCCTCCCAGGTCGCCTTGCGGTTCTTGACGACCTTGGCCGGTGCGCCGACGGCGATGCTGTAATCCGGAATCTCGCCCTTGACCACCGCGTGCGCGCCGAGGACACAGCCGCGGCCGATGCGGGTCTCGCGCAGCACCGTCACCTTGGCGGCGATCCAGGTGTCCGGACCGATGCGGACCGGACTCTTCACAATGCCCTGATCCTTGATCGGCATGGTGATGTCATCCATGCGATGGTCGAAATCGCAGATGTAGCACCAGTCCGCGACCAGGGTGGACTCGCCTATCTCGATATCGAGATAGGTGTTGACCACGTTGTCCTTGCCGAAGACAACCTTGTCGCCGATGCGCAGCGAACCCTCGTGGCAGCGAATGGCATTGCCGTCGCCGATATGCACCCAGCGGCCGATCTCCATCCGGCCCAGTTCGGGGGTCGCGTGGATCTCGACGCGCTTGCCGAGGAAGACCATGCCGCGCAGCACGATATGCGGGTTGGCCGCCTTGAACTTGAACAGCCGGTAATACCGCACCAGATACCAAGGCGTGTACGCCTTGTTCGCGAGCACCCAGCGCAGCGACGCCAGCGTCAGAAATCGCGCCTGCTGCGGATCCCGGCGGCGCGAACCGCGCCACCGCGAGCGCAACGGTGCGCCCCACATGCTCGTCACGAACTCATCTCCTGTCGTGGTTCTTCGATCGTGACCCGACCCGGTCGCGATCGATTGAGCTTATCCGGCGCGGCTCGATGCGCTCCGGCCAGCGTCCTTACCCATCGAGTGGCGGCCGAACCCGCCGCACATCGACTCACTCGGAAAACACCGCCGGGACCCGTACACCGTTGGATAGCCCTCCCGTACAGTGACTGCTGCGCCGCCGACGGCGGCCCGAACCTCCACACCGGGCGGCTCCAGCTGAGTGGTGCGTGTACTGGGGGTCGACACACTTTGGTCTCGTCCGAGCGGCCCATGACGACAGGAGTGCACCAGGTGCGAAGCGGCGGCGTACTGGCCAACCCGGCGCGCGGGCTGATCTTGTCCAGGCTGCGGGCGGCGGCGGCGCTGGCCGCGGTCGGCACACTGGCATTGGCGGGCTGCGGCACCGATGTCGACGACATCACTGTCGGGTCGGGCAAGGGCTGGACGTCCGCGCACCACGATGGCCGCAATACCGGCGTCAGCCCGGTCACCGGATCGCGCAAACTATCGCTGAGCTGGTCACGACCGGTCGGTGGGCCGATCGAGCAGGGCGTAACCCTCGGTCCGGACGGACAGCTCTTCGTGACAACCGTGACCGCGGGCAACTGTGCCATTCTCTCGCTGCAGATGCCCACCGGCCGCAAGCGCTTCTGCAATCCGCTCGGACCGAATGCGATCTCCGCGCCGACGGTGGTCGACAGCGGCACCAACGTCTATGTCGGTGACGACGGCGGATTCAGTGCGTTCAACTCCATCGGACAGCCGCGCTGGCGGACTGCCGTTGCGGGCGTTCCGGTTTCGGCGCAGTTCACCGGCGACGGGAACATCCTGACGATCACCCAGTCCGGTCAGGTGGACGTGCTGAGCCGCCAGACCGGCGGACGCGTCGTCCCCACCACCCAATTGCTCGGCGAGCCCGATCTCCTGGACTACCCGGATCTCACGCGCCCAGCCTCGGGTCAGGGTATGGACGACTGCACCAGCGGCGGGCCGCAGTGCCCGGTCGCCAATATCTCGCCGATCGATACGGCCAGCGGCCGCTTCTTCGTCACGCTCTGGAAGCCCGGCAAGCCGACCGCCGCCCTGGTCGCATTGCGCTACGCCGACAATAGGATCCAGCAGGAGTGGAGCGCGGATATGCTCGCCGAGGGCAGCGCGACCAGCCCCACCCTGTCCGCCGACGGCCGCACCGTCTACGTCGGCGACAACACTCATCGCCTCATCGCGGTGGATGCCGCGGACGGTCGCACCAAATGGGTCCAGCCCCTGGAATGGGCTCCGCGCGGCGGCATTTCGGTCTCCAGCGACGGCCTGATCATCCCCTCCGGCGACGACGGCTACCTGCTCGCCCTGCGCGATAAGGGCGACGCCGCCGAGATCATCTGGGAGCGTAAGGATCTCACCCTGCGCGGCACCCCCGTCCAAACCGCTGGCGACACCGGCTACACCGCCGCCGCCATCGGCGAAGGCATCAACCTCATCACCTTCGACACCAAAACCGGCACCACCGTAGACTCCGACGTCCTCCCCAACGCCAAAGGCACCACCACCGGCACCGCCGTCGGCGCCAAGGGCGAGGTAGTCCTGGCCACCCGCATAGGCGAAATCTTCACCTTCAAACCCGAACAGTAGCCACTGGACAGTCGATCACCATGCGCTGATGCGGGCCAACGTCGAGAGCGGTCCTGCACCAGCGCATCCTCGTGGGATCAGGTGGTGCAGAGGAAAGCGGCGGTGGTGCGGGACAGGCGGGTGAGGATGAGGGTGTAGGGGTGGGTGCCTCGGGGTTTGAGGCGTTTGCGGAGGGCGTCGGGGTCGATATCGACGCCGCGGGTGAGGATTTCCAGGGGGCCGCAGTTGCGGCGGGTGAGTTCTTGGCGGAGGGCCTTTTCGCGGAGGTCGAGACGGTCGACGATGCGGAAGCCGCGGACGCCTTCGGGGACGCTGTTGCCGGTGAGGTAGGCGATTCTCGGGTCCAGTTGCCACAGGCCGTGTTTCACGGCGTAGTGGCGGACCAGGCCGGCGCGGACAATGGCGCCGTCGGGGTCGATGATCCACTCGCCGGGGTCCCGCTCGGGGATGTCGTCGGGGTCGGCGTCGGTCAAGGTGACGGGTTCGGCCCGGGTGGACAGGACGGTGGCGCGGCGGGTGACGCCGGGTTCGGACAGACCCGCCGACCACAGACACGCCTCGCGGACCGCACCGTCGAGGGAGACGAGCTCGATCTCGCCGGACCAGTTCAGCCGATCGAAATCCAGTCCGGGAGCGCACTTTACGGCGAGATCGCGGCCGGGGTAGGCGGCGAGCAGATCCGGCAGCGGGGGCTGTAGTTTCGCCGGATCGTGGGTGCGGCGGCCGTCCGCGCGGCGGGCCGGATCGGCGATGACGACGGTGCCGGTGCTGCACGGGACCAAGGCATCGGCCTTGGCCAGCAGAACATTTCGGGATTCGGCGAGGTTGTGCGCGGCCATCGACAGGCGCACGTCATCGAGGTCGCTGCCGATTACCGACGGGCAGGTCCGGGTCAGTTCGGCGAGCTCGGCACCGATCGAACACGTCACGTCGTGCACAGTGCGCCCGGACAGCCTTTCGGCGCGGTGGCGGGCCACCAGCGTCGGGGTCGCCTGTTGCAGCGCGTCATCGGTGAACAGCCATCCTCCGGTATCGACCAGCTTGGCCGTCGCGCGACGACGCAGCCGCACGGTTTCGATGAGCGCACCCGAACTCGCACCGAACTCGCGACGCACCCGCTCCAGATCGCGCAGGTGCGTCGCGGTGGTCAGCTCCAGCCGGTCCACCTCGGCCAGCGCGGCACTACCCGCCGCGCTGCCGAGGAAGGCGACGTCCTCGCGGCTGAAGGAATAGCCCACTACTTGGCAGCCCAGTTATTTGGCAGCGGAGCCCGGCTTCACGCCGGTGATCATGGCGTTGTAGAAGAACTGACGCGGCACCACCCGGCGCATGACGTTCTCGTCCAGCCAGCTCAGCCGCAGCCACGCGCGGTACATCGCCATCCGGTAGCCCATGGTCAGCTTCTCATCCGGCACCGCCGCCTCGAAGGTGCGCACCGGCCAACCCCACAGCGCCGCCGCGAACTCCTCGGTGCTCGCCTTGACCTCGGCGGCGCCCGCACGGCGGGCCATCGCCTCGAGCTCGCTGGGATCGAAGGTGTGCAGGTCGACGACCGCCTCCAGCGCCGCGGCGCGCGAGGATTCGTCCAATTCGGCCTGCGGACGCCGCCACCCCGACAGTGCGGGCAACTTGGTCACGGTGGTGGTGACCTTCCAGGTGATGCGACCGAGCCAGCGCGCGTAGAAGTTGCCCGCGGTGGTCGGTTCACCGGCGAAGACGAAACGCCCGCCCGGCTTGAGCACACGCAGGCACTCCTTGAGCGCCAACTCCACATCCGGGATGTGGTGCAGCACCGCGTGGCCGACGACGAGGTCGAAGGTGTCGTCCTCGTACGGGATGGTCTCGGCGTCGGCGACCCGGCCGTCGACATCGAGTCCGAGGTTCTCGGCATTGCGCAGTGCGACCTTCACCATGCCCGGCGACAGATCGGTGACCGAACCGGACTTCGCGACGCCACCCTGCATGAGGTTCAGCAGGAAGAAACCGGTGCCACAGCCCAGTTCCAGCGCACGCTCGTACGGCAGCGGCGCGGGACCGACCGCGGCGTCGAACCGGCCGCGGGCATAGTCGATACAGCGCTCGTCATAGGAAATCGACCATTTGTCGTCATAGGTCTCGGCTTCCCAGTCGTGGTAGAGCACCTGGGCGAGCTTCGTATCCTTCAGCGCAGCTTCGACCTCGGCCTCGGTGGCATGCGGGTTCGGCGCCGGGTCATCGGGGTGGACCGTCATGGTGGGCTAGCCTAGCCAACCCGCCGCCGCACGTCTCCAGCGGACCAGTGAGTACGGCCTGATTTCGCATTGCCACCCCGTCCCCCGAGACTCGTTCTGGTTCTGAACCCGCCCGGCGACCTCCCCACGCACCACCGCGCACCCCGGATGCGCCTAGCAAGCTGGGGCTCGAGCGACCCGCACGATCACCGAACATCATCGTGCCCGCACCACCGGGCAGACAGGAACGTGTTCCCGTTTATGGTCCTCGCCGGCGCTCGGATCAACCAGATCCCACCCCGCCCCGTCCGGCCGGCACAAAACCCCGGAATCCCACCAAGACGAGTACACGGCCCAATTCCGAACTGTCCGGACACAACTCCATATCGATTCGGTCCGAGCAAGATCAAGCCCGCCGCGTCAGCGACCGCCACTGCCGACTCGGACCGTCCGGCAGATCGTCCGACGAACGCCGCCGACCGCAACCGTCGGCCGGGCACGACCCGATACGGCGTACCGCCGGTCCATCGAGCGCGCGAACGAGACCGTTCGGCCCCCGTCAGCGACCGACGAACGCCGCCGAACCCGGACCGTCGGCCAGGTAGGACTCGGTGCCGATCTGGCGGTCTTCGGTGGCGAACAGCGCGGTCCATTCGGTGCGGGCGCGGTCGAGGCCGTGCGGGCCTGCTTCGAAGACCGATTTGGCGGCGGCGAGGGCTCGGGCGGGGCCGTCGGTGAACTGCTGTGCCCAGCGCATGGCGGCGGTGTAGACGTCGTCGGGTGCGACGACCTCGTCGACCAGGCCGAGGGCGCGCGCCTCGTCGGGTGCCACGAAGCGGCCGGTGTAGACGAGATCCTTGGCGGGACCGGGACCGATCAGCAGCGACAGCCGGCGGATGCCCGCCAGCGGGATGAGGCCCGCTTTGATCTGGGGCAGGCCGAGTTTGACGTTATCGCCGATGATGCGACGGTCGGCGGCCAGGGCGAGTTCCAGACCGCCGCCGAGGCAGTAGCCACTGATCGCGGCGACGGTCGGCTGGGGCACCTTGGCCAGGCAGCCCAGCGCCGCCTGCAGATCGGCGGCCATCGCCTCGGCCTGATCCCGGGTGAGGCCGGAGAGTTCGGCGAGATCGTCACCCGCCGAGAAGACCCGCTCATCGCCGTAGACGACCAGCGCGGCGACCCCGGGATGCCCGGCAACGACCGCGGCGGCCTCGGCCACCTCCCGCACCACCTGCGCGTTCAGCAGATTCAGCGGCGGGCGGTCGATCCGGAGGACAGCGACGCCGCGCACGGCGGGATCCTCGGGCAGCTCCAGGGTGACGAATTCGGCCATGGCTGGAAACCTACTGCCTCACGGACGCGCGGATCCCTTGAGCCTGCTGGCATCCGGGAGATCGGCGAAGTACCGCTGGTTGTTGGGGAAGTCGAGTAGCTGCTGCCCGTCGGGACCGGAGAGCAGCGGCATGATCGGTTCGATCACCTTGTCGACGGCCAGAATTTCCGCGGTGGAACCGAATTCGCCGATGGCAGCCAGCTGCGCCCAGGTCGGCGGCAGCAGAATGTCGGTGCCCGCGCGCCAGCGCGCCAGCGCGTCTGTCGGGGTGCGCCAGTGCACCTCGGCCGCCTCGGAGGTGGCACCGTCCGCCAACTGTCCCTGCGGCAGCACCGCGACGAAGAACCGGGTGTCATAACGCCGCGGCTCGATCACCGGGGTGATCCAATTCGCCCACGGCCGAAGCAGGTCCGCGCGCAGCACCAGCTTCTCCTCGGCGAGGAAGGCCGCGAGGGATAGCTCGCGCCGCTCCAGCCTGCCCCTGGCATCGTGGTAGCCGGTGGTGTCGGAGACCACGGTATCGGCGGCCGGACCGGCCAGCAGCACACCGCATTCCTCGAAGGTCTCGCGCACGGCGGCGGCGACCAGCGCCTTGGCCCGCGGTTCGGTGGTGCCGAATTTCTCGGCCCACCACGCCGGTTCGGGTCCGGCCCACTCGATATCGGCGGTCCCGTCCGAGGGATCGACACCGCCGCCGGGGAATACCGTCATCCCGGCGGCGAAGGCCATCGCGCCGACCCGGCGCTGCAGGAACACCTCGGGCCCGGTGGCGCCGTCACGCACCAGCATCACCGTCGACGCGTCCTTCAGCGACGGTACCGGCTGAGAAGCAGCGTTCATCTCACTCACAACTGCACACTAACGCTCGCTTGGTTTACGGCGTAATCCCCACCACCATCAGCGCGACCGGTGCCGCCCCAGCCGACGTGCGCGACGTGCGAAATAGCGACCATCGACGCGATCGAGCGCGATCGACTGCCGGAACGCTTCACTGAGGTTCTCGGCGGTCAGCACATCGGGCAGCAAACCCTGCGCGACGACCGAGCCCTCGTTCAGCAGCAGGCCGTGGGTGAACCCCGGCGGAATCTCCTCGACATGGTGGGTCACCAGAACCATCGCGGGCGAATCGGGATCCGCGGCCAGATCGCCGAGGCGCTCCACCAATTCCTCGCGCCCACCGAGGTCCAAACCGGCCGCGGGCTCATCGAGCAGCAGCAGCTCCGGATCGGTCATCATCGCGCGGGCAATCAGGACTCGCTTGCGCTCACCCTCGGACAATGTCCCGTAGGTGCGATCGGAAAGATGTTCGGCCCCCAGGCTTTCCAACATGTCGATGGCACGGTCGGTATCGACGTCGTCATAGCGCTCGCGCCAGCGGCCGAGTACCGCATAACCCGCGGAGACCACCAGATCGCTGACCTTCTCGTCGCGCGGAATCCGGCTGGCCACCGTGGCCGAGGACAATCCGATGCGCGGGCGTAGCTCGCTGACATCGGTTTTGCCGATCACCTCACCGAGCAGATGGGCAATGCCCGAGGTCGGATGCACTTCGGCGGCGGCCATGCGGAGCAGCGAGGTCTTGCCCGCGCCGTTCGGTCCGAGGACCACCCAGCGTTCGTCGAGCTCGACCTGCCAGGTGACCGGGCCGACGAGGGTGTGACCCGAGCGTCGGATGGTCACGTCGGTGAAATCAATGAGCAGATCGGGATCCGGTTGCGGCACGGGCTCCATCTTGGCTCAAATGTGCGGTGCTTGTACGACCGGCCCATGCCGGTCGCCAGAATTGGACCATTCGACCGCGATGACGCGGGGAAACGGACCGCACGCGCACGGCACCCGGTGGATTGTTCGGCGGTTCATCGATGGAGCGGAACATCCGCGCGACGATCAGTGCCAGTGGAATCGAGCACCCGACCCAAACGGCGAGTATCACCAATAGCGTCGTCATGATCATGGCCTCCAGCGAGTAGCGTGCGGGCGGTCCTGTTCCGTCGAACGTACCCAGATCGGCCCTGGGTGAATCCCCCTGATGCCGAACATCGAAATATCTACGAAATGTATTCGTTAGTGGGGCCGGGAATGTGAATCGTGTAGTAGGCGAATTCCCGCGGTGCAACGATGGGGCGGTCAGTATTGTCCCGATTGTCCGGGTACCGCAATAACAGTTATCGAGCCGGGCGCGACCTCGGTGAAACCCGCATCGCGCACCGCGACGGCATGGCCACGAGATACCTTCTCGCACAGCGTCGCCCAGTGTTCCGGTGTGGATTCCCGTACCGCACACCGGAACTCACGCTCGGACCACAACCGGGCCTCGTCCACCGTCAACGCACCGGCGAGCAACATGCTGGCGTGACCGACCTGCGCGGCAGCCTTGCCGAGCGTCATGCCGAGCTTCGCATTCACCCACAGCACCGGCAGTTCGGGATCCACGGGCCCGGGATCGTCGTGCTCCAGGTCGGTGCCGTTGATCTGCAATCGTTTGATCCGCGGATCGACCGCGCCCACCGGTCCCGGCACGAATGCCCGCGCCTGCGCGCCGTCCACCTCGACGGTCACCCCGTCGACCGCACCGGCGGCCAGCCATTGCGCGCCGCGTGCCCGCCGCGCCACCTTGCGGATCCGCGACCGCTTCCAGTCCAGGAATCGCTGCGCCCACTCCCCATCGGGCCCGACCCGCGCGTCCAGGCACAGCGCCACCGTGGCCGCCGCCGCGGCCTCCAGCAGCGCGCTGCGCCGCGGCGGGTCGGCCTTGGGAATGTGCAGCACCATTTGCATGGCTTGCACCAGTGCGGGGTCCTCGGGATCGCCGACGCCGCCGTAACCGCGGGCGAGTTCCGCATGCCGGATGCGGAAACCCTCCATGTCCGTGGACAATTCGGTATCCGCAGTATCACCGCCGCGGATTTCAGCGGCGCTTTCCGGGATACTCGACATCACTCCACCTCGATCGTCACGAAACTGCTGTGCGGGCTCAACACCGGCCTCCACGACCGGACACACTCGAGTGCAAGCCTCCCGCGGCCCGCCGCATTCCCGACTCAGCTGCCGATCAGCGGTACGCGACGGATGCCGCCGTCACGGGCGTCAGCGGCTTCCACCTCATCGCGGGTCACGCCGAGGATGAACAGCACCGCGTCGAGATACGGGTGTGACAGGGCCGCGTCGGCGACCTCGCGCAGCGCGGGCTTGGCGTTGAAGGCGACGCCGAGGCCGGCGGCATTGAGCATGTCGATGTCATTGGCACCGTCACCGACGGCCACGGTCTGCTCCATCGGCACGCCGGCCTCCGCCGCGAACTTCCGCAGCGCCGTGGCCTTGAACGCCCGGTCGACGATCTCGCCGACCACGCGGCCGGTCAGCTTGCCGTCCTCGATCTCCAGGGTGTTGGCCTGGACGAAGTCCAGTTCCAGTTCGTGTGCGAGCGGTTCGATCACCTGACGGAATCCGCCCGACACCACACCGCATCGGAATCCGATCCGCCGCAATGTCCGAATCGTGGTGCGCGCGCCCGGGGTCAGTTCGATCCGGTCGGCGACCTCGTCGATCACCGACTCGTCCAACCCCTCCAGGGTGGCCACCCGCTGACGCAGCGATTCGGCGAAGTCGATGTCGCCGCGCATGGCCGCCTCGGTGACCTCGCGGACCTGATCCTCCACCCCCGCGTGCGCGGCCAACATCTCGATGACCTCACCCTGGATCAGGGTCGAGTCCACGTCGAAGACGATGAGCCGCTTGGCCCGCCGGGCCAGTCCGGCCCGCTCCACCGCGACATCCACCTGTTCGGCGACCGCGACCTCGGCCAGCGCCGTGCGCAGCCGCGCATCCGAATCGGGTCCGGTATCGGTCGCGGTGACCAAGAGCTCCATGCCGGTCACCGGATAGTCGGCGATACCGCGGATGGTGTCGATGTTGGCGCCGAGCGTGGCGAGCTGACGCGAGATCGCACTGAACGCCCGCGCGGTCACCGGTGCGCCGAGGATGACCACCGCGTGGGTGGACATCGGCTGCCTGCCGATCTGCGCGCCGACCTCGACGTCGACGTGCATGCCGACGGTATTCATCGCCTCTTCGAGCTCGTCCTGCAGCGCCTCGGGATCACTCGGGCAGGTGACCAGCACGCCGAGGGTCAGTCGGCCGCGGATGACCACCTGCTCCACATCCAGCAGGCTCACATGGTGTCGCGACATGGCCGCGAGCAGCACTGACGTCACACCGGGCCGGTCGGGTCCGGTGACGGTGACGAGGACGGTGGTGTCGGCCAACTGAGGTGCTCCAAGCTAGTCGTTTGCCGTTGCTGTGCTGGACCCCGATGTCGCAACACTTCGGTCGATGTACTCCTGCACAAACGAGTGTGCACCCGCTGATGACCAGCAGGTGCACACTCGACGATCGAAAATGCTAGTGCTTTGCCAAGGCGCCTTCGTGCACCTCGGTGGCATGTTTGCCCGAGCCCCAGCCCACATGCGCCTCGGCCCGCATCCGCTCGACCATGTGCGGGTAGTGCAATTCGAAGGCGGGACGTTCGGAGCGGATCCGCGGCAGCTCGTAGAAGTTGTGCCGCGGCGGCGGGCAGGTGGTGGCCCACTCCAGCGAGTTGCCGTAGCCCCACGGATCGTCCACGGTCACCACCTCGCCGTAGCGGTAGCTCTTGAAGACGTTCCAGATGAACGGCAGCATCGACGCGCCCAGGATGAAGGCGCCGATCGTGGAAATGGTGTTCAGCGTGGTGAATCCGTCGCTGGGCAGGTAGTCGGCATAACGACGCGGCATGCCCTCCGCACCCAGCCAGTGCTGCACCAGGAACGTGGTGTGGAAGCCCACGAAGGTGGTCCAGAAGTGCCACTTGCCGAGGCGCTCGTCCATCATGCGGCCGGTCATCTTGGGGAACCAGAAGTAGATACCGGCGTAGGTGGCGAACACGATGGTGCCGAAGAGCACGTAGTGGAAGTGCGCCACGACGAAGTACGAGTCGGTGACCTGGAAGTCCAGCGGCGGCGAGGCCAGGATGACGCCGGAGAGACCGCCGAAGAGGAAGGTGACGAGGAAGCCGATGGAGAACAGCATGGGGGTTTCGAAGGTCAGCTGTCCGCGCCACATGGTGCCGATCCAGTTGAAGAACTTCACACCTGTGGGGACCGCGATCAGGAAGGTCATGAACGAGAAGTACGGCAGCAGCACGGCGCCGGTGGCGTACATGTGGTGCGCCCACACCGCGATCGACAGCGCCGCGATGCCCAGGGTCGCGTAGACCAGGGTGGTGTAACCGAAGATCGGCTTACGCGAGAAGACCGGGAAGATCTCGGACACGATGCCGAAGAACGGCAGCGCGATGATGTACACCTCGGGGTGGCCGAAGAACCAGAACAGGTGCTGGTAGAGCAGGATGCCGCCGGTGGCCGGATCGTAGATGTGGCCGCCGAGGTGGCGGTCATAGGCCAGGCCGAACAGCGCGGCGGTCAGCAGCGGGAAGGCGAGCAGTACAAGAACGCTGGTGACGGCGATGTTCCAGGTGAAGATCGGCATCCGGAACATGGTCATACCCGGTGCGCGCAGGCAGACGACGGTGGTCAGCATGTTGACACCACCGAGGATGGTGCCCAGACCGGAAACCGCGAGGCCCAGGATCCACAGGTCGGTGCCGACGCCCGGCGAGTGCAGGATGTCGGTCAGCGGCACGTACGCCGTCCAGCCGAAGTCCGCGGCGCCACCGGGGGTGATGAAGCCCGCGGTCGCCATGGTCGCGCCGAAGGCGTACAGCCAGTAGCTGAAGGCGTTCAGTCGCGGGAAGGCGACATCGGGGGCGCCGATCTGCAGCGGCAGGATGATGTTGGCGAAGCCGAACACGATCGCGGTCGCGTAGAACAGCAGCATGATCGTGCCGTGCATGGTGAACAGCTGGTTGAACTGCTCGGGCGAGAGGAACTGCAGGCCAGGACGGGCCAGCTCACCACGCATCAGCAGGGCCATCAGACCACCGATGAGGAAGAACGCCATCGAGGTGGTCAGGTACATGACACCGAGGACCTTGGGGTCAGTGGTGGTGACCATCTTGACGATGAACGAGCCCTTCGGCCCGGTCCGAGCCGGATACGGCCGAGTCGCTTCCAACTGAGGGACTGGCTTTGGCTCTACGGCAGTCACTGATCCTCCTGAAAGGTGCCTTTAGGTCGCTCCGCAGGCTCCGCTGCTCGCATCCGTCCCACTACCGGGAGCAGACGAGGAGTTCGCTTGCGCTCCTGAGATCGTAAACCGTGCTGCCGCAGCATTCCGCACGGGTCCTACTCAGCGTCGTATTTCCCCGTCCGGGCACCGTTGCCCGCGGATCCGGCGATCATGAAATCGGCACCGCCCGAGCCGACGCACTCGCGTGACCTGCGCGCAGTCACGACCGATGACTTTCCAGGGCGGCCGACGTCTCTATCGGTGACAGCGTTCCACCTGTGCTACCTCCAAGGAGACCGGTATGAGTACAGCATCGCGCAGCGATTCGATGAGCGGTGGTGGTCGGGCGACGGGCGGGCCCGCACCGAAGATCGGCGACCCCTGCTGGGTCGATATCTATACCTCCGATCCCGATCGGGCCATCGATTTCTACGGCCGATTGTTCGGCTGGACCGCCGAGCGCGCTGGTGAGGAGTTCGGCGGCTATATCACCTTCCACAAGGACGGCAAGGCCGTCGCGGGCGGCATGGGCAAGACGGCCGACAGTGTCGAAGGCCCTGATCAATGGACCGTCTACCTCGCCTCGCCCGACGCCAAGGCCACCGCCGACGCGGCCGTCGCACACGGCGGCACGATCGTCGTACCGCCGATGGATGTCGGCGAACTCGGCGCGATGGCCGTGCTCGGCGATGCCGGCGGCGCTGGCGTCGGGATTTGGCAAGCGGGCGAATTCGCCGGCTTCCAGACCATCGGCATCGTCTCGGGCGGCACGTGGAGCGACCATGCGGGCAGCCCGTCCTGGTTCGAACTGCACACTCGCGACTACGCGGGCGCCCTCGCCTTCTACCGCGAGGTCTTCGGCTGGAGCGACACCTTCACCATCTCCGACACCCCGGAGTTCCGCTACACCACCATTCACGCCACCACCCCGATGCTGGGCGGTGTGATGGACGCCTCCGCCTTCCTGCCCGAGGGCGTACCGGCGGGCTGGACCATCTACTTCGGCGCCGATGATGTCGACGCGGCGGTCGCCGAGGTCGTCGAACTGGGCGGCACCGTGCTGTCCCCGCCGCAGGATTCCCCCTATGGGCGATCGGCTCAGGTCGCCGACCCCACCGGTGCTCGCTTCAGCATCGGCGGCAACAGCAAATGAGCTAGGGCGACGACCGCGCGGAATCACCTCCCCAACAGTGGAATTCCGGATGGTCGCCGCCGCATGCCCGGAGGTAGCGGCCGTGCCGTGGTGGCCTCGCGTCCCGGGACCCGCGGCACCCGGTACCCTCACCCGCATGCCGGTGAGCGCCCTTGTTCGCACCCGAAACCGCACCGCTAGCGACTACTGCGCTGCCTCCCCCCGATACGGCACCGCCTGGAATCGCGCGGTCCGGCACCGGGGCACCGCGGTCGCCCTACTCTGCGCCGCGCTGCTCGTGGCGGGCTGCAGCCAGAAGGACGATGCCAGCTCGATCGTGCGCACCACGACGAATATCGCGGGTGCGGGCGTGGTCGGGCTCGACCGCGACACCTCGCAGGCGTGCCCGCTGCCGAGCGTGCCCGATCCGTCGAACGGCAAGACCCGCACCGTCACCCACGCCGCGGGTACCTCGGAGGTGCCCGCCGATCCGCAGCGGGTTGTGGTGCTGTCCACCTCGGCACTGGACGCCACCTGCGCGGTCGGCCTGTGGGAGCGCGTCGTCGGCGCGGTGCCGATCGACGGACCGCGCCCACAGCCGGTGTATCTCGGTTACGGCGTGCTGAAGATTCCCGCCGTCGGTTCGGCCGCACAACCCGATCTCGGCCAGATCGCCGCCCTACATCCCGATCTGATCATCGGCGATACCTCCGCTGGCGCAAACGGTTTCACCGCGCTGCAGGCCATCGCGCCCACCGTCCTCGCCGATTCCGCCAGCGGCTGGCAGACCGAATTCACCACGCTCGCAGCGGGTCTCGGCCGCCGCGGGGCCGCGGCCACCGCACTGGAGAACTACCGCGCCGAGGCCCGGGAAACGGGTAATGTGCTGGCCGCCAGCCAGAGTCAGGCCTCGGTGGTGCGCTTCACCGCGGACCAGATGCAGGTCCAGGGCAGTAATAGCTTCGCGGGCCAGGTTCTCGCCGATGTCGGCGTGCAGCGCCCGACCGCGCAGCGCGGCACCTCCTTCGACGTGACCGACAAAGACCTGATCAAGGTCGAGGGCGACATCATCTACGTCATCTTCGCTGGCGAGTCCGGCGAGCGGTACGGCAGGACGGTGCTGCGCGGCGATGCCTGGAAGGACCTCGGCGCCGCCGCCGATAAGCGGGTGTTCGCGGTGGATGACACCGTCTGGCACGGTGACGGCCTCACCGCGGCCCGGGCCCTGCTCGCCGATCTGCGCGGCAGCCTGAACGGGTTCGTCACCGACTGACGGTGTTGAATTTGCCGCGCCTGCGGCGCGGCGTGTTCGCGTCCCCCTTTTGTCTCGCGTCCGAGCCGTCGAGACTCGCGCCTACGGCGCACGCACTTCGACAACTCGGACGCCAGACAGGCCACGAACAGCCGCTCGTAAGACTCACTCCGTAGTCGTTGGCTTGATCGGTCCGATCGAGTGCACACACCTTGGGTGGGGATTCGCTCACCCTTGGAGTGCGCTGCTCAGCGCTTGGGTAGCTGTCGCCATCCCCTCCCGACAGCGAGATTAGAGAGGTACCGAGAGCACCTACCTGCGAGGGATACACAATGACAAGCACCCTGGTCGAATCGCCCGCCTACAACGTCATCCAGATGCAGCCGCGCCTGCGGAACGCGGCCGAGCTCGATCAGTCTGCGGTCTCCACCAACTCCGGGGCACTGGCCGACGTCGAGATGGATCGCTGGGCGAACCGGCTGGCCCGAGTGCTGATCGCCCGCGGCGCCGCCGTGAACACCCGGATCGCGCTGGCGATCGACCAGCAGATCGAAGCGGCGGTCGCCACATCCGCCGTGGTGAAGCTCGGCGCGACTCCGGTCGCGGTGGCCGAGGACGCGGTCCCCGGCTCCTACCTCGGTATCACCACCAAGGCCCGCCGTCCCGAGCTCAGCGATGCCATCGACTGGCTGATCCTGGACGACCGCTCGACGCTGCAGCGGTACCTGGTCAGCTCCGATGCGCCGATCACCGACGCCGATCGGCTGAACGTCCGGCAGTCCGCCTGACCTGCTATTCCGCCTGCGCGCCCGAACCGGTGAAGTTCGGGCGCGCTGCGGCGTGAACGACGGGCCGGGGGGCAATTGCGCAACGAAACCACGCTAGGGACCCGGGAACGCCGACGATCGAACACAGTGTGGTGAATACGCCTTCGGTCGGCCGGACACCGGTCCAAAATGAACTTGCTACTACCGCGACGGTCGGGACCAGCGGTGCACAACCGCGCCAGACGTCAGAACGCAGGTGTGCTCATGGAACAGCCATCATCCTCGAACGGAAGAAGAATAGGCACCGCACCGCCCGACAGCGCGTTTCCGCTGTCGGCAGCCCAGCGCGGCATCTGGTTCGCCCAGCACATCGCGGGCGATACGCCTATCTCGATCGCGCAGTACGTCGAACTGATCGGCGAACTCGATCTCGACGCGCTCGCCGCGGCCGCCCAGCAGACCGGGCGCGAATTCGGGACCGGATATGTCCGGCTGCTCGATGTCGAGGGTCAGCCGTACCAGTTCGTCGACACCGCCCTTGTCGACGCACCCACCATTATCGACCTGCGCGATCAGCCCGATCCGGAGGCGGCGGCGCATGCGTGGATGCGCGCCGAGTATTCCGCGCCGCTGGATC
This sequence comes from Nocardia sp. CA-119907, assembly GCF_050955995.1. NCBI lineage: Bacteria > Bacillati > Actinomycetota > Actinomycetes > Mycobacteriales > Nocardiaceae > Nocardia > Nocardia sp. CA-119907. The sequence goes on along the minus strand of NZ_CP192091.1, from coordinate 2,300,273 downwards.
TGATGCGGGACCGGCTGGTCGCGGTGGCCATGCTGCGGCTGGCCGAGGACCGCTGGTTCTGGTATTCGCGCATGCACCACATCGTGCTGGACGGCATGGGCGCGCTCGCCCTGGTGCAGCGCACGGGCGAGATCTACAATGCCGCCATCGAGGGCCGCGAGGCGCCGCCCGCCAAGGCCGAACCACTGCAGAAGATCGTCGACGCCGATCTGGCCTACCGCGGCTCGGACCGATTCGACACCGACCGCGAGTACTGGCGCGAGCATCTGGCCGGGATGGCCGACCCGGTCAACCTGGCGGGTCGCGAGGCCGATGTCGACGCGCCGCCGAGCCGGGTCTCGGGCGCACTGCCGACCGCGACGGCCGAATTGCTCGATGCCGTGGCGAAGGCGGCGGGCTCGGGCGCCGCGCCGACCATCGTCGCCGCCTTCGGCGCCTATCTCGCCGCGATGACCGGTGCGCCCGAAGTAGTACTGAGCCTGCCGGTTTCGGGACGCACCACGGCGGCGCTGCGCCGCTCCGGCGGCATGGTCGCCAATGTCGTTCCGATGCGCCTGACGTTGTCACCCACCACCACGGTCGGAGACGTGATCCGGGCCACGCAAGGCGAGCTGACCGGGGCGCTGCGCAGGCAGCGGTACCGGCAGGAGGACATCGTCCGTGATCTCGGCTGGTCGATGGACGAGGCGTCGTCGTTCGGTCCGGCCGTCAATCTGATGATGGTGGACACCAGGATTCAGCTCGGCGCGGTCACCGGACGACTGCACGTGCTGACCTCCGGGTTGATCGATGACATCTTCGTCAACCTGTATCCGGGCGTGGGCGGCGAGAGCACCCACATCGATCTGCAGGGCAACGGAAACCTGTACAGCACAGAGGAACTGGCGGCACACCATGCCCGCTTCCTGATGTTCCTGCACGCGTTCCTGGCCGCCGGACCGGATGCGCAGCTGTCTACCGTCCACGTCGTCTCTCCACAGGAGCGGGATCGGCTGGTGCCCGCGCGCGGACCCGAGGCGGTCGCACCGCGCACCCTCCCCGAAATCATCGCGGCCGGTGCCGCACTCGACCCGGAGGCGGTGGCGCTGCGCAGCGGCGACATCAGCATGACCTACCGCCAGGTCGACGAGTACACCAACCGCCTGGCCCGCGTGCTGATCGCGGCGGGCGCCGGACCCGAACGTACCGTGGCGATTTCGATTCCACGCTCGGCCGAATCCGTCCTCGCCACGCTCGCGGTGGCGAAATCCGGTGCGGCATTCGTCCCCATCGACCCGACCTATCCCGCGGACCGGATCGAGCATATGGTCGGCGACAGCGGGGTCGTCGCGGGCCTGACCGTGCACCCGGCGCGAAAGTCCCTGCCGGACCGCGTGAATTGGCTGCTGCTCGACGATGACGCGACGGTTGAAAGCGTGGCAGCACAGGATTCGGCGGCGATCACCGATGCCGAACGCCGCGGGCCGCTGCACCTGGATCAGATCGCCTACATCATCTACACCTCCGGATCGACGGGACTGCCCAAGGGGGTGCTGGTATCGCATCGCGGCCTGGCGAATTTGGTCACCGGTTCCGGTGCCGGATTCGGTGTCACCGCCGATTCGGTAGTGGCACACGCGGTTTCGCCGAGTTTCGATATTTCCGTCGAGGAGATCCTGGTTACTCTCGCGGCGGGTGCGACGCTCGCCGTCGTGCCGCCGTCGGCGTATGCGGGCGAGGAGATGGCCGAAGTGCTGCGCACGCATCGGGTCACCCATCTCAATGTCACCCCGACGGTGGTGGGATCGCTGGACCCGGCGACGCTGCCGGATCTGCACACGATCGTCGTCGGTGGTGACGCGTGTCCGCCGGAGCTGGTCACCACCTGGTCCGGGCGGACGCTGTTGAACGGCTACGGGCCCACCGAAACCACGGTCACCGTCACCTTGAGCGGGCCATTGCGCCCCGGCGGACCGGTAACCATCGGCAGCATCGTTCAAGGTGTCACCGCCGTCGTGCTCGACCCGTGGCTGCGGCCGGTGGCCCGCGGCGCGGTCGGTGAGCTGTATCTGGCCGGCGCGGGCGTCGCGCGCGGCTATCACCAGCGCAATGGGCTGACCGCCAGCCGTTTCGTCGCCAACCCGTACGCGCCGGGTGAGCGGATGTACCGCACCGGCGATCTGGTGCGGTGGACCGCGGAGGACGAACTGGAGTATCAGGGCCGCAGCGACTTCCAGGTCAAGGTGCGCGGGTTCCGCATCGAACTGGGCGAGATCGATGCCGCGCTGCAACGGCAGCCCGATGTCGACTTCGCGCTCACCATCGGCGCCGAGACCCCCGCCGGAGCGACCGCGCTGGTGGCATACGTGCTCGGCAAGCCCGGCACCGAGCTCCACCCCGAGGCGCTGAAAGCCGCTGCCGGTGAGACGCTTCCGGCCTATATGGTCCCCTCGGTCATCATGGTGCTCGACAGCATTCCGCTGACACCGCTCGGCAAGGTGGACCGCAGGGCCCTACCCGCACCGGATTTCAGTGTCCGAGCCGTGGTGAGCCGGGCGCCGTCGACGCCGCGCGAAGCGGCACTGGCCGACCTGTTCGCCGATGTCCTCGGACTCGATACGGTCGGTGTCGACGATAGTTTCTTCGCACTCGGCGGTGACAGTATCGTCTCCATCCAGCTGGTATCGCGCGCGAAGGCCGCCGGGATCGGCTTCAGCGCACGAGATGTGTTCGAGCGCAAGACCGTTGCCGCGCTGGCCGCGATCGCGACCGACGTCAGCGCGCAGACGGTCACCGAACTGCCCGGCGGCGGGGTCGGCACCGTCGAGCTCACGCCGATCGTGCACGCCATGGTGGAGCAGGGCCCGACCTGGAGCCGCTTCGGTCAGGCCGTCCTGATCGGTCTCCCGGAGGGTTTCGGCCGCGACCAGCTCAGCGCCGCGGTCCAGGCGCTCGTCGACCATCACGATGTGCTTCGCTCCACCCTGCGGCGCACCGAGCACGGCTGGGAATGGGTTGTCGCCGACCGTGATTCGATAGCTGCCGATGACTTGATCGAGGTAGTCGCCGCCGATGCGGACGCCGACGACAGCTACGAGCGCGAATTGCAACAGGCGGCGGATCTGCTCGATCCCGAGGCGGGTGTCGTCGCGCGCTTCGTGCTGATCGAGCGGGCGGGGGCCGATCCACTGTGCTGGCTGGTGCTGCACCATCTGGTGACCGACGGCGTCTCCTGGCGAATCCTGCTGCCGGACCTGGCGATCGCGGCGGCCAGCGGCGCACTCGTGCCCGTCGGCACCTCCTTCCGGCGGTGGGCGCACGGTCAAGCGGAACAGGCGGCCGAGCGGGTGGCCGAACTGCCGCTATGGCAACAGATGCTGGCCACCCCGGATCCGGTCATCGGCTCGGCGGCACTGGATCCCGCGGTCGACGTCGTCGCCACTATGGGCCAGCACCGGACCACGGTCGACCCGGATATCGCCAACACCGTACTGGCCACGCTGCCCGACCAATTCCATTGCGGCGCAGACGATGTGCTGCTCACCGGACTCGCTCTCGCGGTGAGCCGCTGGCGCGATCGCAAAACCGCGCTGCTCACCCTGGAAGGCCACGGCCGCTCCGAGACACTCCTGCCCGGCGCCGATATCGCCCGCACGGTCGGCTGGTTCACCAGTATCTACCCGGTGGCCATCGATGTGACCGGTATCGATCTCGACGACGCGTTCGCCGGTGGCACCGCGGCGGGCACCGCGATCAAGACGATCAAGGAACAGCTGCGCGCGGTGCCGGATAAGGGCATCGGCTACGGCATGCTGCGCTATCAGCACCCGGAGTCCGCCGCCGCCCTCGCGGACACGCCGATCCCGCAGCTCAGCTTCAACTATCTCGGTCGTGCGCTCACCGGCGGGCACGCGGGGCCATGGCTGCCACAGCGTTTCGCGGCGACGCACAACGAGTCGGCGCCGCTGGCCGCGGTAGTCGATATCAATGCCGTGCTCACCGATGTCGGTCTGGAGGTCACCTGGGCCTACGCCTCGCGGCTGCTCGACGAGGCGGATGTCGGTCAACTCGCCGAGCTGTGGTCGCAGGCGCTGCGGGCGCTGGCGGCACACGCCAGCTCGCCGGGCGCGGGCGGACGCACCCCGTCCGACTTCGACCTGGTCCCGGTGCGGCAACAGCAGATCGAGAGCTGGGAGCGCGCCTATCCGAATCTCGCCGACGTCTGGCCGCTTTCGCCGCTGCAGTACGGTCTGCTCTTCCACGCGCTCTACGACACCGATACCGCCGACGGCTACACCGTCCAATCACTGCTCACGCTGGCGGGCACCGTCGATAGCGCCCGCTTGCGCAATGCGGCACAGGTCTTGCTGGAGCGGCACGAGAACCTGCGCGTCGCCTTCGCCGAAACCGACGACGGTCCGCGCCAGCTCGTTGTCGCCGATGCCGAAATCCGCTGGCACGATATCGATCTCACCGATATCGCCGACACCGACGAACGCGACCGCGAAGTCGACCGCCTGATCGCCCTCGATGCCCGCACCCGATTCGAACTCGACCGCCCACCGCTGATCCGATTCACCCTCATCCGGACCGGGGCCGATATCTATCGGCTGGTGATGACCAATCACCATCTGCTGCTGGACGGCTGGTCGACGCCGCTGTTGGTGCGCGAGTTGCTGACGCTCTACGTCACGAGGGGCGACACCTCCGTCCTGCCGCCCGCGCACTCGTACCGGGAATTCCTGAAGTGGCTCGATGAGCAGGACAACGAGGCCTCGCTCGCGGCCTGGACGCAATCGCTGGCCGGCGTGGATACCCCGACGCGCGCGGTCCCGTCGCTGGCCGGGATCGAATCGACCGAGGCCGGAATGATCTCGCGCGACCTGACCCGCGCCACGGTCGAGCGGCTGGAGACCACCGCGCGCGAATCCGGCGCGACGGTCAATACGATGGTGCAGGCCGCATGGGCAATGCTGCTGGCCATGTTGACCGGGCGCACGGATGTGGTGTTCGGCGGCACGGTGTCCGGTAGGCCACCGGAGCTGCCCGGTATCGAAGAGATGGTCGGGCTGTTCATCAATACGCTCCCGGTACGAGTCCAGCTCGATCCCGCGGAGAAGGTCGCCGACCTGCTGACCCGCGTCCAGGCCGAGCAGGCGCGTCTGCTGGACCACCAGCATGTGGGGCTGGCCGCCATCCACCGGGCCGTCGGCCTCGCCGAACTCTTCGACACGCTCACCGTATTCGAGTCGTACCCGATCGACCGGGAGGCGCTGTCGCAGGCGCTCGATATCGCGGGTATGCGGGTGCTCGATATCGAGGGCACCGACGCCACGCCCTACCCGCTGGGCCTCATGGTCATTCCGCTGCGCGGCGAAGACGGGCACGACACGCTGCAGATCAAACTGAAATTCATGGCCGACCAACTCGATATCACGGCGGCACGACCACTGCTGGATCGCTTCATCCGGTTACTGACCCAACTCGCCGACAACCCGAATGCCCTCGTCTCCCAGCTGCGATACTGCGACGACGCCGAACTGGCCACCCTGCTGCCGGTGCGCGGCGCGGAATCGGTTCCGCCGCAGACCCTGGCGGACATTCTGTCGGCGGGCGCGCGCATCGATCCAGATGCCATCGCGATCACCGCGGGCGATCTCAGCATGAGCTATGGCGAACTCGACGCCTGGTCCAACCGCTTCGCCCGGGTACTGCTCGGCCGCGGTGTCGGTCGGGAGATCTTCGTCATACTCGCACTCACCCGATCACTGGAATCCGTAGTGGCCGTCTGGGCGCTCGCCAAGTCCGGTGCGGCCTTCCTACCGCTGGATCCGAGCTATCCGGTGGAGCGGATCGAGCACATGCTCACCGATTCGAAGGCCCCGATCGGGGTGACGGTCACGGCGACCGGCGAGACGCTGCCCGGCACCATCGACTGGCTGCTGCTCGACGACCTGAACACGATCCGACGGGTCATGCTCGTCTCCGACGCACCCATCACCGATGAAGAGCGCGGCGGCCCCATCAATATCGACCAGACCGCCTACCTGATCTACACCTCGGGCTCCACCGGTAAGCCCAAGGCGGTCCTGGTCAGCCATCGTGGCCTCGCGAATATGGCCACCGCACAACAAGATGCCCTCGAACTCGATCCCTCGATAAGTTCGCTACAGGTCGCTTCGCCGAGTTTCGACGCATCGGTCATGGAGCTGCTGATGGCGCATTCGACGGGTGGCCGCCTGGTGGTATCGCCACCGGATGTCTACGGCGGCAGCGATCTCGAACATCTGCTGCGCACCGAGCGGATCACCCACGCCGTGATCACGCCGTCAGCGCTGGCCACCATGGAACCGACCGATCTGGCCGACCTGCGGGTGCTCGGGGTCGGCGGCGAGGCCGCCGCACCCGAACTGATCGACCGGTGGGCAGTCGGGCGGCGGATGGTGAACCTATACGGCCCCACCGAATTCAGCGTATGTGCGACCAGCCCTGCCGAACTGCTGCCGGGGAAACCGATCACCATCGGCGGCCCGATCCGCGGCGCGTCCAATTTGGTGCTCGATACCTGGTTGCGCCCGGTACCGGTGGGCATCGCGGGTGAGCTGTACCTGGCCGGTCCGGCGCTGGCACGTGGTTACTTCAATCGGTTCGAGATGACCGCGGCGCGCTTCATCGCGAATCCGTATGGCGCAGCTGGTGAAAGGATGTATCGCACCGGCGATATGGTCCGATGGGTCATCGGAGCCGACGACGCGCTCGAACTGGAGTACTTGGGCCGCAGCGACTTCCAGGTCAAGATCCGCGGGTTGCGCATCGAACTCGGCGAAATCGACGCCGTGCTCTCCCGTGACGAACAGGTCGAGTACGCGGTGACGATCGGCCAGCCGGGACCGGCCGGCGCGACCGTGCTGGTCTCCTATGTGCTGCCCACCGCGGGCACCGAATTGGACGCCGAGCGGCTGCGGGACCAGGTGGCGGCCGAGTTGCCCGGCTACATGGTGCCCAGCCATCTCGTCGTGCTCGACGAGATCCCGCTCACCCCGGTCGGCAAGCTGGATCGCAAAGCCCTTCCGGTGCCGGACTTCTCGGTCGCGCAACGACCGTACCTCGCCCCGCGTACACCCGTCGAACACGCCGTCGCCGGGGTATTCGGCGATGTACTCGGCAGCGAACAGGTGAGCGTCGATCAGTCGTTCTTCGAACTCGGCGGCAACTCGCTCAGCGCCACCAAGGTTGTCGCACGGATCAATTCGACCCTCGGCTCGACCATCGCGCTGCGCGATCTGTTCGACGCGCCCACCGTGGCGCAGCTGTCCGCGCGGGTGATCCCGGCCACCGACGGCAAACCGGGCCGGTTCACCCTCGCACCACGGATCAGGCCGGACCGAATTCCCCTGTCCCCGGCCCAACAACGCATGTGGGTGCTCAATCGGCTGGATCCGACCTCATCGGCCTACAACATCGCGGTCGCGCTGCGGCTCACCGGGAACCTGGATATCGATGCGATGCGCCGCGCGATGGCCGATGTGATCGGCAGGCACGAGAGCTTGCGCACGCTGTATCCCGTCGACACCGAGGGACCACGCCAGGTCGTCGTCGCCACCGAGGTGGCCGCACCGCCCATGCCGGTGCTCGATACCGAAGACGGCGCACCGCTGCGTGCTCGGATCAATGAGCTGGCCGGCACCGGATTCGATCTCGCCACCGAGCCGCCGGTACGGGTCGGGCTGTTCCGGATCGTCGATCCGAGTTATTCCGCCAGCGACGCGCTGAGGGCGGCGGAGCACTCCTCCGGCATCGCACCGGTCAGCTCGAGCCCGTCCGCTGGCGTCCCACCGGTGCGATCGGGTCCCTCGTCGGGCCTGGCTCCGGTGTCCTCGAGCTCCACCGCGACGGATGCCTTGGTCTCGGATGCCACCGGTGACGTGCCGGCCGATGTGCACGTCGTCGTGCTCGTCGTACACCACATCAGCGCCGATGGCGCCTCGATGGCGCCGCTGGCGGGCGATCTGGTCGCCGCGTACTCCGAGCGGGCCAGCGGGGCCGGGACCGCCCGGGTGCCGCTCGCGGTGCAATACGCCGACTTCGCCCTCTGGCATCGGGAACTGCTCGGCAGCGAATCGGATCCGGAATCGCTGGCGGCACGACAGATCCGCTTCTGGACCGACAGCCTCGCCGGTGCGCCGGATCTGCTGGAGCTGCCCGCCGACCGCCCGCGCCCGGCCGTGCAATCGATGCGCAGCGCCGACGTCGACTTCACCCTCGACGCGCCATTGCACAGCGCCATTGTCGAATTCGCGGCCGCGAACAATGTCAGCGTGTTCATGGTCGTACACGCCGCGCTCGCGGTGCTGCTGGCGCGGCTCGGCGGCACCGACGACGTGGTGATCGGAACGCCGGTCGCCGGTCGCGGCGAGGAAGCACTCGACGACCTCGTCGGCATGTTCGTCAATACGCTGGCGCTGCGCACCCCGGTCGATCCGGGGACCGGGTTCCGGCAGTTCCTCGCCACCGTGCGGGCCGCGGATCTGGATGCATTCGGCAATAGCGATGTGCCCTTCGAGCGACTTGTCCAGGTGCTCAACCCCACCCGATCGACCGCACACCACCCGATATTCCAGGTGTCGCTGTCACTGCAGAACTTCGTCGAACCGGTCCTGGAACTGCCCGGATTGCGGTTCGAGGTAGAGGATTTCGATCGCCGTGCGTCACAGTTCGACCTGACGCTCGATTTGCGTGAGCGTTTCGCCGCCGACGGCCCGGCCGGCGTCGACGGCGTAATGACGTATGCTACAGACCTTTTCGACGCGAGCACGATGGCGACCTTCGCCGCCCGCTGGCGTCGGGTACTCGCCGCGGTCGTCTCGGATATCGATGTGCGTCTGGCCGATATCGATATCCTCGACGAATCCGAACGCGCACAGCTGGTTCCGGTGCGCGGCCCGGAGACCGCGGGCACGACGACGCTGGCCGAGGCACTGGCCGCATCCGCGACGTCGTACCCGGACCGGCCCGCGGTCGTCGCCGACGGTCGAACGACGACCTACCGGGAGCTCGACGCCCGGTCGAACCAGCTGGCCCGACTGCTCCTCGAGGCGGACATCGGCCCGGAAACCGTAGTGGCACTCGGTCTCCCGCGCTCCGCGGAACTGCTCACCGGCCTGTGGGCCGCCGCGAAGGTCGGCGCGGCCTTCCTGCCGGTCGATCCGAAACATCCGGTAGACCGCATCGATCACATGCTCACGGATTCGGGTGCGCGGGTCGGGCTCACCCTCGCCGCCTACCGGCCACTGCTGCCCGACGGCACCGACTGGCTCGTCCTCGACGACAACGAACTCGGCGCACGCCAGCAGGCGGCAAGTGATGCCGCCCTGTCGCCGAATTCGATCCGACCCGACAATCCGGCCTGGATGATCTACACCTCGGGGTCGACCGGAACACCGAAGGGCGTCTCCGTCTCCCATCGCGGTATCGCCGATCTCATTGCCGCACAACGAGAATCACTCGGCGTCGACGCGAACTCCCGGATATTGCAGGTGGCCTCACCGAGTTTCGACGCATCGGTGTTCGAGGCGCTGATGGCCTTCGGGTCCGGTGGCGCGTCGGTGGTCGCACCGCCGGAGGTCTTCGGCGGCAGCGCGCTCGCCGAACTGATCGCCGCCGAACAAGTCACGCATATGGTGATCACGCCGTCGGCCTTGGCCACGATCGATCCGGCCGAGGTGTCGAGTGTGCGGATGCTCGCGGTGGCGGGCGAGGCGGTCGGCGCCGAACTCGTCGAGCGCTGGTGCATCGACCGGACCATGGTGAACCTGTACGGTCCGACCGAGTTCACCATCTGGGCGACGGGTTCCGCACCGTTGGTCGCGGACGCACCGGTCACCATCGGTGCGCCCATTCGCGGTGCCGCCGTACTGGTCCTCGACGACCGGCTGCGCCCGGTGCCCGTCGGCGTCGCGGGCGAGTTGTACCTCGCCGGACCCGCGCTGGCGCGCTGCTATCACGCCCGACCGAGCCTGACCGCGTCGCGGTTCATCGCCAACCCCTTCGGCGAACCCGGCGAACTCATGTACCGCACCGGCGACCTGGTGCGCTGGACGCGCACCACGGGGCAGGCCCTGGAGCTGGAGTACATCGGCCGCACCGACTTCCAGGTCAAGGTGCGCGGCCAGCGCATCGAACTGGGTGAGATCGATGCGGTGCTCGGCCGCGCGGACGGGGTCGACTTCGCCGTGACACTCGGCGTCCCCGGCCCGACCGGATCGACCGCGCTGGCGGCCTATCTCGTGCGCAAGCCCGGTGTCGAACTCGATATCGCGCAGGTGCGCGCGGTCGCCGCCGATGCACTGCCCGCGTATATGGTCCCCGCCGCCTTCGTCGTCCTGGACGCCATCCCGCTCAACGCCGTCGGCAAACTCGACCGAAAGGCCCTGCCGGAACCCGAATTCGTCGTCGAGGAGACCGAATACCGCGCCCCCTCGACCGCGACCGAGGAGATCCTGGCGCAGATCTACGCCGAACTCCTCGACCGCGACAAGGTCGGCGTCGATGATTCGTTCTTCGCGCTCGGCGGCGACAGCATTCTCGCGATCAAGCTGGTCTCCCGTGCGAAGCTGCGCGGCATCCGGTGCACGCCGCTGCAGGTCTTCGAGCATCGCACCGTGGCCGCGCTGGCCGCCGCCGTCGATGCCGCGGGGGCGGTCGTCCCGCTCGAGGAGCTGCCCGGCGGCGGTATCGGCGAACTGCCGCTCACCCCGAATGTGCGCTACTTGGTCGAGCGCGGCGGTAACTTCGACCGCTGTGCGCAGGTCACGGTGCTGGACCTTCCGGTCGGCATCGAGCGCAGCCAACTGGTCGCCACCATCACCGCCGTGGTCGACCGGCACGACATGCTGCGCGCGCGGCTGTGGCAGGCCGAGGACGGCTGGCAGCTACGGGTCGACCAGCCCGGATCGGTCGACGTCGACGCGCTGGTGCACCGCATCGAATTCGATGCCGCCGCCGACTCGCTCGATCTGCGCGAATACGCCGTGACCGAATTGGATGCCGCGGCAGACCGGCTCTCCCCGGCGAACGGCGTTGTGCTGCAATGTGTCTGGCTCGATCCAGTCGGCGACGCCGGAGCCAGGACGAAATCGGGGCGACTGCTCATCGTGGCGCACCGGATAGCCATCGACACCGCGTCGTGGCGAATTCTGGTGCAGGACTTGATCGCCGCATGGGCGCAGGTATCGGTCGGGAACAGCCCGGTGCTGGCCGAGACCGGTACATCGATGCGCCGGTGGTCGTACGCCCTCGTCGAGGACGCGCATACCGACCGCCGCATCGCCGAACTCGACCATTGGCACCGCGTGCTCACCGGTCCCGACCCGCTGGTCGGCGCCCGCGAACTCGATCCGGCGATCGATCGGGCGCACACACTGCGCACTGTCGAACTCGAGGTCTCCGATGTGGTGACGGAGGCGCTGCTCACCACCCTGCCTCGGCTCCTGCACGGCACTGGCACCGATACGCTGCTCGCCACACTGGCCCTGGCGCTGAATCGCTGGCGCGCACACCACAATGTCGACGCACCGACGGCCTTACTGCGCCTGGCGGCCGACGGCCGACCGGTGCGCGCGATTCCGGGCGCCGACCTGGGACGGACGCTGGGCTGGGCCGCCCCTACCTATCCGGTGCGGCTGGATCTGACCGAGATCGATATCGACGACGCCTGCGCCGGTGGTGCGGTCATGGGCGCGACGATGCGCGCGATCAAACATCAGCTGCTCGCGGTGCCGGACAATGGCATCGGATTCGGCGAACTGCGCTACCTCAACGACGCTGTGACAGAACAGTTTCCGTCCCGGACGTCGGCACGGATCGGCTTCGAATACCTGGGTCGGCGCTCGGCTGGCGACATTCCGGCCGGACTCGAAGGGCTCGGCTGGTCGCCCACCGACGAGTTCGGTGAGCTGCGCCCCGATGAGCATGCGGATGTCCCGGTCACGTCCGCGATCGATGTGACCGCCGTCGTCATCGACGATCGGTTGCACGCGAATCTCCGCTTCCCCGAAACACTCCTGGACCGAGCCGAGGTCGCCGAACTGGCGGCCCTGTGGTCCGATGTGCTCACCGCGGCCGCCCATTTCGCGCAGACCCCAGCGGCGCAGCAGGCCGCCGCGGACGAAACGGCCGCCTTGGCGGCACAGGCAGCCGCACGCGAAACCGCCACCGCGCCGGCCGGACTCGGCCTCGACGTACTGCTGCCGATCCGGCTCGGCGGCACCGATCCCGCCCTGTTCTGCATTCACTCCTCCTCCGGAATGTCGTGGAGCTACCTGGGGTTCGCCGAGAGGCTGCGACCGGGCCGCCCGATCTACGGCCTGCAAGCACCGGATCTCGGTGGCGAACCGTCGGCGCGCTCCATCGAGGAGGCCGCCGACCGCTACATTCGCGAAATCCGCGCCGTCCAACCGAGCGGGCCGTACCACCTGCTCGGCTGGTCCTTCGGCGGTCTCATCGCCCATGCGATGGCGGCGAAACTGCAGGCGGCGGGCGAAACCGTCGGCGTCGTGGCGCTATTGGACTCCGACCACGCCGATATCGATAGCGACACTATCGAACGGCTCTCGGCGGGCGCGTTCGTCAATACCTTCGGCTCGATCTTCGGCATCGACGACGTCCCCACCGAGGCGACCGCCCAGGAAGCGGCCGACCTCATCAAGGCTCGGCTGGGCATGGAGGTCATCGATGCCGAGATCATCGAGCGAATGGCCAATTCCTACAACGCATCCGCGCGGACCCGCACCGGATACCGCCGTCCGGTCTACGACGGCGACCTGCTCTATTTCAGCGCCACCGTCGATACCTCCGATATGGTCGGCCCCGACGGCTGGCGTCCCTATGCCACCGGCCGCGTCATCAACCACGATATCGACGTCACCCACAATGAGCTGACCTCACCACATGCGCTCGCGCTCATCGCACGCGTTCTCGACGACCAATTGACAGCCGCCACCACCGATTGAACTCCATATTCGAATCAACCGAACTATCGGCGATCGCCCGGAATTCGGATCAGTGCAGCCGTTTGCTACGACCGCCTGGCATCATTCGACGCCCACCGTGATCTGATGAACTGGAATACCAGGATCACGGGCAGGATGAATGCCTTGAAGACCAGGAAATAGGTGCCGCCCTTGAAGACGAAGGCCAGGTAGAAGCCGTATCCGAAGAAGAGGACGCCGACGATGGCGTCGAATGCGCGCATACCCGCGCTCTGCGTCTTGAAGTAACTCATGGCGATCAACGCGATTCCGCTGACCAGCAATAGAATCACATACCACGAGAACAACGGGTCGACACTGAAATCCAGGTTCACGGATATCCCCAATCATGTACGGAAACAACAGAGTTGGGTGATACCCCCGATGAGAACCCCCCGAACTGCGATGAAGAATGCCACAGCCGACGAATTCACGCAAACGATAGGCGGCTCCCCCGCTCACAGCGCACGCACAGCCAGGACCGATACCACCCCTAGGAGACTGGTGCTTTTCGTGCGGTGACATGCCTGTCTCGAGCAGAATGCTGGGGTGACGTTGGGGCGTGTGCCGAGTCAGGGTGATCTGCTGCGGTCGACGGTGGAGTTCTGCGCCGGCCGGGTGGGTGAAGACTCGATTTATGGTGTGCTGCACCGGGAATGCAGTCGGTTGTTCCCGGATGAGATGTTCGCCGATCTGTTCACCGATGTCGGACGGCGCAGCGTGCCGCCGATGATCGTGGCGGTGGTGATGGTGCTGCAGCGGCTCGAGGACTTGTCGGACCGGGAAGCGGTGGAACGCTTCGCGTTCGACGCCCGCTGGGAATATGCTGCTGGTGGCCTGGATTTCGACTATCCGGGGTTCGTGCACACGGTGCTGGTCGACATGCGGGCCCGGCTGGCCCGCTCGCAGCGGCCGAACAGCGTCTTCGACGTTGTGCTCGAGGTGGCGTATCAGGCGGGGCTGGTCGGCCGGCGGCGGGTGCTGGACTCGACTCTGCTGTATGACTCGGTGGCCACGATGGACACCATCACCCTGGTCCGGTCGGCGATCCGCGGCCTGCTCACCGTTGCCGGCACCGAGCTGACGGCGGCGATGCGGGCGCAGGTCAGCAGCGATGACGACTACGCCAGCGCGGCCAAACCCGGGATCGACTGGGACGACGAGACCGCCCGCGCCCAGCTGATCGATTCCCGCGCCCGCGACGGGATGGCGATGCTCGCGCTGTTGGACGGGCTCGAACTCGATGAGCGGGTCAGCAAGGCCGCGCAGTTGCTGGCCACTGTGCTCGGCCAGGACATCACCGAAGACGATGACGGCGTGTTCGCGATCGTGCGTGGCACCGCGGCCGACCGGGTGATCTCCACCGTCGAGCCCGAGACCCGCCACGGGCACAAGACCTCCGCTCGCGGGTTCGACGGCTACAAGGGCCACATCGCTATCGATCCCGACAGCGAGATCATCACCGCCACCGAGGTCACTCCCGGCAATGCCGGTGACGCCGACACCGCCGAGGCGCTGCTCACCGACATCCTGGCCTGCGAAGCCGAAGCAAGTTCCTGCGGGGCGGCGGTGTTCGGTGATTCCGCCTACGGGGCGGGAGAGTTGCTGAAACAGTTGGACGACAACGGAATTCGCAACCGAATCAAGGTGCAGCCGTCACCGTCGGTGAAAGGGCATTTCTCCAAAGACCGCTTCGCGGTCGACCTCGACCAACGGACGGTGACCTGCCCGGCCGGGGTCGCTGCTCCCATCGCCGCCCGCACCGGTCGCCACACCGGTGCCGCCTACTTCGGCGCCGCGTGCACCGACTGCCCGCTGCGCGCGCAGTGCACCACCGCAGCCGGTGGGCGCACGATCACTATCGGGGCCCACGAGAAATACCTGGCCACCGGCCGTGAGCGTCAACACGATAAGGCTTGGAAGGCCGAATACCGCGCCACCCGACCCAAGGTAGAACGCAAGATCGGGCATCTGATGCGCCGCCGCCACGGCGGACGTCGCGCCCGCGTCCGCGGGCAAGCCAAGATCGGTGCCGACTTCGGCCTGCTCGCCGCCGCGGTCAATCTCGCCCGCCTCGCCGTCCTCGGGATCGGCCACACCACCAGCGGCTGGACCGCCGCACGCGCCTGAGACCCACCCGTCCGTCCAGAATTCGTTCGTAGCCGATACCCGAATAGCAACGCGCACAACAGGACACCGACGATCACTGGCCCCATCGCCACCACCGGACCCACCCCATCGAACCGCACCAACCAGGCCACATCACTGCCGAAACAAGCCTGTTCGACACCAGCCACCTAGCCCCCGTCCATAGCGTCACCGTGAACAGCGCGATCTCGACTACGGAAGGACAATGCAGTGAGCGCACATCCCGCGCACCCCGGTGACGGCGAGGTACACGAACACGATCTCGGCCTCGCCCACGACTTGACGGTGATGTCGCGTCGCCGCGCCCTTTTCTTCGGCGCCGCGGGGACGGCGACGGTCACGGCGGGCTGCGCATCGGCGACGACCACCGGTCGCTGGCCGCATATCCATTTCGAGGTCTACGACTCGCTGACCACCGCCGTTGCCGGGCAGAACGCGCGGCTCACCACACAGATCGCACTGCCCCAGGACATCTGCGATACCGTCTACGCCGCCGACTCCGGATATGCGCAGAGCATCACCAATCTGTCCCAGATCTCGCTGTCCTCGGACAATGTCTTCGGTGACGGCTGGGATGCCGAATTGGCCACCGTCACCGGCACTCGGCCGCGGGCTTGAACGTTTCGATCACCGTCGGCGTCGCCGAGAAGTCACAGAACACCCATTCCGGCACCGGCGGCGGGACGCCACCGGCCCAGCGTGGACCGGTGTGGGCACGGGCGGACCACCTCCGCGAATCAAGTGAGCCGAGGACCAGGCCCCCGACCCGTACTCGAGGGATCGGGGTCGAAGCGAAATCTATTGCACTACTCCGGATCCGAGCTCGCGCGCCAGCGCCCAGATGATCAACACATCGATGGCGATGATCACCAGCGACCAGAACGGATACATCGGCGCGAACAGGAAGTTGTCCATCAGGCTGATCGAGGCCATCACGATACCTGCCCAATAACCCCAGGTCTTTCCGGTCACGATGCCGATGCCCGCGGTAATGATCAGCACAGCGATCACCAGATGGACCCATCCCCACACCGAGACGTTCACCTGGAAGACCTGGTCTTCGGTCAATACGAACAAGTCGCGCTTCGCGATCGCGGCGATGGCGGCCAGCAGATGCAGCACACCGGCGATCAGGATCAGAACGCCCGCGAAGATCGTCATGTCATTGAGCGCGGGTCCGGTCTTGGCCGGGCCGGGACTGGTCATAACACACACTCCTTTCGAAACGCGTGGTAATCAACCGCCACAAACTAACCCGCGACACGCCCGAAACGAGGGATCACCTCGGCGGGTCACTTGCTCAGACTGACCTCCGGTTCGGCAGCCGCGGCAATACGCGGCCGAGCCAGCGCACTCGGCCACCAGATCCGATCACCGATATCCAATGTCAGCGCGGTGACCAGGATCGAACGCACGATCACGGTATCGAGCAGCACGCCGACGGCGATGACAATGCCCATCTCGGCGAAGGTCACCACCGGCATGGTCGCGAACACCGCGAAGGTGCCGGCCAGCACCAGACCGGCCGAGGTGATCACCCCGCCGGTGGCGGCTAGGCCGATCAGTGCGCCCGCCTTGGTGCGATGCTTCGTCGCCTCCTCGTGCACCCGCGACATCAGGAAGATGTTGTAGTCGATGCCGAGCGCCACCAGGAAGACGAAGGTCAGCAGCGGCAGGCCGGCGTCGGCGCCCTTGAATCCGGCCAGATCGAAGATCCAGTGGCTGAGCCCGAGCGCGGCGAAGTAGGACAGCACCACCGTCGCGGTGAGCAGAAGCGGTGCCAGCACCGCGCGCAGCAGCACCATCAGGATCACCATCACGATGGCGAGCACAACCGGCACGATCACCTGATTGTCATGTGCCACAGCATGTCTGATATCGAGCACGACGGCGGTCTGGCCACCGACCCTGGCCTCGGGGTCCACCGCGTGCACGGCCGCGCGCACCCGGTCGATGGTCGCGTCGGCGGCACGACTGTCCGGCGGATCCGAGAGCGTGCCCTCCAGATAGACCAGATCATCCTTGGTGATCGGCCGCGACGGCGTGGTAATGCCCGGCGTCGATCCCAGCGCTGTTGCGACGGCGTCGGCACGCGCGGCGGAGGCGACGACCATTACCGGCTGACCGGTGCCCGCGTCGAAATGTCGTTCCAGCACTTCGGTTCCGGTGACCGCATCGGAGGCGCCGACGAACGCGTCCTTGTTCGCGATCCCGTTCGACTCCAACCCGGTGGCGCCGAACGCGAGGACGCCGAGTGCCAGTGCGGTGCCGATCCAGACCGTGCGCGGCCGCCGGGCGATCGCGAATCCGACACGCGCCCAGATACCGGACTCGGTCACGTTGACGGTGCCGAAATTCGGGTGGCGCGGCCAGAAGATCCACCGGCCGACGATCACCAGGAGCGCGGGCAGCAGCGTCAGCATTGCCAGCAGCGCGACCGCGATGCCGATGGCACACACCGGACCGATGCCCTTGGTCGAATTCATCTCCGCCACCAGCAGAGCCAGCATCGAGACCATTACGGTGCAACCACTCGCCAGTACCGCGGGCCCGGCCCGGTGCAGCGCGACCGCCATGGCCTCGTGCTTATCGGGATGGCGGCGCAGTTCCTCGCGATAGCGGGCCACCAGCAGCAGTGCATAGTCGGTGCCCGCGCCGAATACCAGCACGGTCAGGACGGCCTGGCTCTGCGCATTGACCGTCAATCCCAACTTGGTCGCGCCGAATACCGCGGCCTGCGAAATCGCCAGTGCGAACGCGACAGTGATCAGCGGCAATGCCCACAGCATCGGACCATAGGTGGCCACCAGGATGACGATGACGACCGCGGCGGCCGAGTACAGCAGCAATCCGTCGATGCCCTCGAACACCTTGCCGAATTCGGCGGCGTATCCGGCCGGTCCAGTGGCATAGAACGACAATCCGTCGGGGCGCTCGCCCGCCGCGTCATTGATGGCGGCGACCACGCTGGTCAGACGGCTCCAGCCGTCGGATCCGATCGAGATCGGCAGCAGAATCTCCAGTGCCTGACCGTCCTGCGACGGAATCGGGCCGAGCAGCTTATCGCCCACCACATGCTCGACCTGCCGGAACCGGGTGGCGTCGGCGCCGACCGTGAGCCGGTCGGCCTCGGTGATTCCGCTGGGGCGCTCGTACACCAGCACCACCGGAACCTGGTCGCTATTGCCGAATTTCTCGGCCAGCTTGTATGCCTGCGTGGATTCGGCGCTATCCGGCAGCCAGGTGACATTGTCGTTCTTCTGTGCGCCGGTGAGCTTTCCGGCGAAGGTGCCGAGCGCGAGCAGTGCGATGATCCAGACGCCGAGCACGACCCATTTGCTCCGGCGACCGCTCGGCACACGCGCGAGTCTGCCGAGCAGGTCGGTCATATCGGGATCGGTCGGTGCGGACATCGGGGCCCCCTCGGTCACCACACTGATCTTTGCTAGCCAGCTGCAAGCAGGCGCTAGCGGCTGGCACCGATGCTACTGCCGGGTTCCGACATCCGCGAGCGAAATGTGATGCTGCGCCCACTCCGCGCCACAGCCGACCAGGCCCGGTCCACGACGGGATTCCCCCAGCGGCGACAGCAATCTCGGTGCTGGCATGCCGACCACGCTGTCCCTTGCGGCCCCGGCCCGCGACCGGCCGATCGGCAAACCACGGGCGACCACGATGACGGCACCGGTATCGATGCGCGGATTTCCCGCCGCGTGCCGCACAATAGGTGCCGCACGCGGTGGTCACCGGCCTTTCTGCGCCATGGTGATAACCGTCGCTGCGACACAAGGTGTTGTGCTGCATGGACTTGTCACCCCCAAGGAGTAGTGTTCAGGGGTAGACAATTCCGTGACGGCAGCGTGCTCGGGAAGGGTGTGGAGGCAGGATGAAACTGATCGATCGGGTGTCGGCCATCAACTGGAATCGGGTGCCCGACGAGAAGGATGCCGAGGTCTGGGATCGCCTGACCGGCAATTTCTGGCTGCCCGAGAAGGTGCCGGTCTCCAACGATATTCCGTCGTGGAACACCCTCACCCCCGACGAGAAGCAATTGACCATGCGGGTCTTCACCGGCCTGACACTGCTGGACACCATCCAGGGCACGGTCGGCGCGGTGAGCCTGATCCCGGATGCCGCGACGCCGCACGAGGAGGCGGTGCTCACCAATATCGCGTTCATGGAGTCGGTGCACGCCAAGAGCTACAGCTCGATCTTCTCCACCCTGTGCTCCACCCGCGAGATCGATGACGCGTTCCGCTGGTCGGAGGAGAACCGAAACCTGCAGCGCAAGGCCGAGATCGTCCTCGAGTACTACCGCGGCGACGATCCGCTCAAGCGCAAGGTGGCCTCCACCCTGCTGGAGAGCTTCCTGTTCTACTCCGGCTTCTACCTGCCGATGTACTGGTCCTCGCGGGCCAAGCTCACCAACACCGCAGACCTGATCCGGCTGATCATCCGCGATGAGGCGGTACACGGGTACTACATCGGCTACAAGTACCAGAAGGGTCTGGAACTGCTCGGCCAGGCCGAACGCGACGACCTCAAGAACTACACCTTCGAGCTGCTTTTCGAGCTCTATGACAATGAGGTCGAATACACCCAGGACCTCTACGACGAGGTCGGCCTCACCGAGGACGTCAAGAAGTTCCTGCGCTACAACGCCAACAAGGCCCTGATGAACCTCGGCTACGAGGGCCTGTTCCCCAAGGACGAAACCGACGTCAACCCCGCCATCCTCTCGGCGCTTTCCCCCAACGCCGATGAGAACCACGACTTCTTCTCCGGCTCCGGCTCCAGCTACGTCATCGGCAAGGCCGTCAATACCGAAGACGAAGACTGGGAGTTCTGACCCGGCTGTGCCATGAAATCCGGCTCGATCCCCAGATCGAGCCGGATTTCTCGTATTCGCCTCAGATGCCGAGGACGATCTTGGCGGTGGTGAAGTAGATGATCAGGCCGGTGGCGTCCACCAGGGTGGTCACCATGGGGGCGGACACGACGGCCGGGTCGATGCGGAAGCGCTTGGCCAGCAGGGGCATGGTGCCGCCGATGGTGGCGGCCCAGCCACAGATGATGACCAGGGTGATGCCGACGACCAGGGCGGTGCCCGGGTCGACGAACAGTGCGCCGATCGCGACACCCGCGGTGGCCAGCATGGTGCCGAGCACCAGGCCGACCCGGCATTCGCGCCAGATCACCTTGAACAGGTCCGAGCCGCGCACCTCGCCGACGGCGAGTGCGCGCACGCAGGCGGTCGCCGCCTGGGCACCCGCATTGCCGCCCGCGCCGATGAGCAGCGGGATGAACAGTGCCAGATGCGCCGCCTGCTGCAGGGTGCCCTCGAAGAAATCGGTGACACTGACCGTCAAGGTGGCCGCGAACAGCAATAGCAGCAACCACAGGGCCCGATAGCGTGCCAGCTGGAAGACCTTGGCCGCCATGTAGTGGCCCTCCCACGGCGCGGAACCCGCCTGCTTGGCGACATCCTCGCTATCGGCGGCCTCGATGACCTCGACGGCATCATCGATGGTGAGCAGCCCGACCAGCCGGTCCTCACTGTCGACGACCGGCAGATTGATGACATTGGTCTCGCGCATCAGCCGCGCCGCCTGCTCCGCGGAATCGGTGGCGCGCACGAATGTGGGTTCGGTGACGACGAGATCGGAGACCATCGTGTCCGGACGACTCAGTACCAGTTCGCGCAACTCGACAATGCCGGTGAGGCGGCGACCGGAGTCCACGACGGGCAGCGTGTACACCGTCTCGGCATTGATGCCCTTGATCCGCACCGTCTGCAGTGCGTCGGGGACGCTCAAATTACGCGGCAGCGCAACGACTTCCGGCGTCATATAGAGCCCGACCGAGCCCTCCGGATAGCCGAGCAACGCCGCGGTCATCCGCCGTTCGCGCGCGCTCAGTCCGGCGAGCACCTTTTTGGCGACCTTGGCGGGCGCCTCGCGCAACATCCTGGCCCGGTCGTCGGGGGCCATGCCCTCGACCAGCTCGCGGAAGCTCTGATCGCGCAGACCCTCCAGAATCTGTTGCTGGTCAACGGGTTCGAGCTCCTCGAAGACGGCAAGCGCCAGATCCTTGTCGAGCAGACGGAAGGCAACGCCCGCTTGGACGGCGTCCATGCGTGCGAGTTCGTCCGCGATGACATGCGGCGAATGGTCGTCGAGCCAGTCGAGCGCGGCGTCGACACGATGGGTATCCGCGATGTCCTGCAGCGATGCGGACAGCGTCGGACGTGCTTCGATGAGATCGGTCTGTGACATGGGAGGTCCTCAGCACACGGCGAGTAAGCGAGTGAATCGAAAAATACGAAGTCACACCGCGGGGCACCGTCCCCATGACCGCTAACCCGAGAAGCTACGGTTCCCGGACGCTAACGACTGCACGAAGGGGCGGCGCCGCGCGGCCTTCGACTGGGAGGTTCGCTGCGCATGGCAACCCCACCTCCTAATCACCGCCGCAGCGCCGTCAGCACTGCAGATTCTCGAATGCGCCGCCCGAACGGGCCGGCCGCACAGCTTCCGGTTGAAGGATACATGCGGTGGCGCTGGTGTTCACAGTCGAATCGTGTAAAGACCGACGACATCCGGTCCGGCTATGACCGTTGCCACTGCGGGGAGTCAGGGCACCAATGTCGCACCGACGGCGCTCTCGACATCGGGCCACGTCGGGGTGTGTTCGATCCACTCCGGCACCGGTTCGGCCTGCACACCGAACAGATACAGATGCGGCACCAGATCGCGCAGCGCCAGATGCACCTCGAGGCGGTCGTCGATCATGTGCGTGATCCCCAATTCGGCGCAGTGGATCGCCTTGTCCGCCCGCTTGCGACAGAAACGCACGCTATCGCGCGACACCCCGGTCCGCTGGTAGAACCCCTGATGATCGAGCCATTGCAGGGTGCGTTCCTGAACCCGGGGCCCGCATTTGGAGATCACCCAGACCCGGCCGTCGAACCGCTCGACCAGCCGCCCCAGTACATCGAACGCACCATCGGTCGGCGGCGTGGCCAGTGCCTCCTCGATACCCCCTGAGAGAAAGACGGTATCCGCGCCCCTGTGCGGCAGGGCGGCCCCCTGAATGACTCGACCGAAGTCCACTCCGAGTCGAGGTTGTCCGTAACTATTCATCACTATTCCGGTCCAGCTTGACCCGAATCGACCTCACATGCCAGCGAATTAACAACCGAGTTGGACGCATGCGGCGTAGAACCCTTGTCCAGGTGGCGCCGAGCCGGGAACAGTGAACCGGTTGCGACTAGGTTCGGTGCAAACACATGAAGGAGAGATCTGTGCGCTTCGGCATCTTCATTCCGCAGGGGTGGCGGCTGGATTTGGTCGGTATCGACCCGGCGGCGCAGTGGGGGGTGATGCGCGATCTCGCCCAACGTGTCGATGCGGGCGATACCTGGGACTCGCTGTGGGTCTACGACCACTTCCACACGGTGCCGGTGCCGACCGAAGAAGCGACGCACGAGGCATGGACGCTGATGGCGGCGTTCGCGGCCGCCACATCCCGCATTCGGCTCGGGCAGATGTGTACCGCGATCAGCTACCGCAATCCGGTGTATCTCGCCAAGGTCGCCGCGACGACGGATCTGATCTCGGGCGGCCGGGTCGAGATGGGCATCGGCGGCGGCTGGTACGAACACGAGTGGCGCGCCTACGGTTACGGCTTTCCGTCGGCGGGTGAGCGGCTCGGGCGGCTCGACGAGGGGGTGCAGATCTTCCGCCAGGCCTGGACCGAGGGCAAGGCCACGCTGGACGGTAGGCACTATCAGGTCGACGGTGCCATCGTGCGGCCACTTCCATTGCAGGACGGCGGAATTCCGCTGTGGATCGCCGGTGGCGGTGAGAAGAAGACGCTGCGCATCGCGGCGAAGTACGCCCGGTACACCAATTTCAGTGGAGCACCGGAGGAATTCACGCACAAGTCCGAAATTCTGCGCGCGCACTGCGCCGATGTCGGCACCGATTTCGACGCCATCGTGCGCTCCTCGAACTTCAACGCGGTCATCGGATCCACCGAAGCCGAAGTCGAGGAACGCCTTTCGGCGGTCCAGGCGCGGTTGGCCACCGTAATCGATGACAACCAGGCCAAGTCCTACGTCGACGGCATGTTCCGCACCTCCCCCGCCGTCGGCACCCCGGAACAGATCGTCGAGCGACTGTCCGCGGTCCGCGATCTCGGCCTGTCCTATGCCATCTTCAACTTCCCCGAAGCCGCCTACGACACCTCCGGCATCGAACTCTTCGAACGCGAAGTGGCCCCCGCCCTCCGCTGACCCCCACCACAGCGGCGGGCGCCCCATGGCGCCCGCCGCTTTCGATACGCACCGCCGGCACAACTTCTTCGGATAACCCCCTCCTCGCACACGTTCCGCATACCACGCACACCGACTCGCCGCGCGACACACCGAGCTCGAAATACGAAGGTGTGCGGGGCCCGCACCGAATACGGCGCGTGGTGTTTACTGCGGCGGGATTTCGCAGATTTGGACCAATTCTGGAGGGCGCGAACGGGTCAAGAAGATTCCGCGGCCGGGGGGTAATGGCGATGGGCGGATGTCGCCGATTAGCGCACCCTCTTCCCGGGAGCCGCTCATGATCAATCCCTCGGCGCTCAGGTCGCGCAACCTGCTGATCACCGGATCGTAGATGGCGCGTCCGGCACCGCCGGTGCGCCGGGCCAGGATCAGATGGAAGCCGAGATCTCTTGCCTGCGCGAGATAGTCGACCAGCGGCAGCAGTGGATTGCTCACGCTGGTGGCCACCAGGTCGTAATCATCGACGATGACGAACAGTTCCGGCCCACTCCACCAATTGCGCTCGCGCAGTTGCTCTGCGGTGACTTCCGGTCCGGGGGTTCGGCGCGAAAGGAACTCGACAAGCCCGGCAACCATCGCCGACGCGGTCTGCGAGCTGGTCGAATATCCCGCGAGGTGGGCGTCCCCGACCGTACCGAGCAGCGACCGCCGAAAGTCGATCATCGCGATTCTCGCTTGCTCCGGCGCGGAGTTCTCGGTCAGCCCCGCGACAATATTCCGCAGCAGCGTCGTCTTGCCCGATTCGGAGTCGGCGAAGACGAGAAAGTGCGGCTGGCTGCGGAAGTCCAGGACCACCGGTCGCAGATCGGACTCGCGTAGGCCGATGATCACGCGATCCCAACTCTGCTCGATTGCCAGCACATCCGCGGACGCGAGCACCTCGGCGCGCGTGATTCGCGCGGGCAACAACCGAATTTCGGGGGCACGGCGACCGGGATACTCCGCGGCGATCTGTTGTGCGGCCGCGCGGATGCCGGCAGGCACCGTGCTGAAGTCACTATTCGAGTCCAGTCGCGGCAGCGCCATCATGATGTGCTGGGCACCGGCGGCCCCGAGGATCAAGCCGCGACCGGACAGGTCCGGCACGAGGGCCGCCGCCTTCCTGCTGAGTTCGGACTCATTCGGATCATCGAGCCGCAGTTCGACTCCCATCCGGATCCGCTCCCGCACCGAAGTCCGAATGTCGCGCCACTTGTCGGCGGCGAGAATCACATACATACCGAACCGGAATCCCTGCGCGACAAGAGTATTCAGCTCGTACTCCTGAGATTCGAACTGCCCGATCAGTTCCCGCCAGCCGTCGACGACGAGAAATACATCA
The DNA here is from genome assembly GCF_050955995.1 of Nocardia sp. CA-119907. Taxonomy (NCBI): domain Bacteria; kingdom Bacillati; phylum Actinomycetota; class Actinomycetes; order Mycobacteriales; family Nocardiaceae; genus Nocardia; species Nocardia sp. CA-119907. The sequence continues at coordinate 2,275,459 of NZ_CP192091.1, read as the reverse complement.
CCGAGCCGATCGCTCCACGAGTCGTCCATCCGACGCCTGCGGAGTTCGTCGATCGACTCGACCTGTGCCGATGTGCAGATGTCCGCGCGCTCACGCATCCGCGCCGCCAACTCGGCTACCGTGCGGCGGACCAGATCGGGATCCGACCTGTCCGCGATCGAACCTACGTGCGGCAACTCCCCAAGGTTCGTGAGCAATTCACCACCGAAATCGAGGACATAGAACTGGGCCTGCTCGGGGGGACGAGTCGCGGCAATCGCCAGCACCATGGTCGCCAATGCCCTGGACTTACCGGACTTGCGGCCGCCGACCACCGCAACGTTTCCCTGATCCCCGAACGTGGACATGGTCGTGAGCACATCTTGGCGCTGAAAGTAAGGATCATCGATAACGCCGATCGGCGCCGACGACCCCTCCTGGTAGCTCTGGGTCGACAGCAGCAGGCCGATGGTTGTCGGCGAGGTCAACGGCGGCAGCCAGACGGCACGTGCCGGTGGTGCACCCCCCTGCAGTTGTGCGACCAGTGCCTCGAGCAGCGTCCGCTGGACCGTTGCGCCGGTGTCCTTGCCGAATTCGCCACGTTCCGGTCGCGATACGTACGCGGCTCGAATGCGAACCAACTCGGAGTCATATTTCAAGTACGCATGTCCAGGCGTGCTCGGCAGTTGATACGCATCCGGCACGCCCAACACCGTGCGCGATTCGTTGGCCGAAAACGTCCGCAACGCGATCCGATAGGACAGGTTCGCCTCGAGCCCACCGATCCGATATCCGTCGAGCCGTTGCGTTGCCAGCATCAGGTGCAGCCCCAACGAACGACCGACCCGTCCGATCAGGACCAATGCGTCCGCGAATCCTGGTCGCTGTGAGAGGAGTTCGGCGAACTCGTCCACGATGATGAGCAACGGCGGCAGGGGCTCGAGCTCAGTGCCCGCCGACCGCGCAGACGTGTATGCGCCGATGTTTGCGTAATGTCCGGACTGCAACAACTCCCGCCGTCGCGCCACCTCACCCGCGATCGTCTCGCCGAGACGATCGATCAGTGGAAGATCGGCCTCCAGATCGGGGACGATCGCCGAAACATGCGGTAGCCCAGCGAATCCGTCGAACGCATCGCCGCCTTTGGCGGAGATCAGCAGGAAGTTGAGCGCATCGGGCGGGTGGTTGAGGGCGAGACCGGCGACAATATTCTTCAGCAACGTCGACTTGCCGGATCCCGTCGCACCGACCACTAGGCCGTGTGGACCCATACCGCCCTCTGCGGCCTGCTTCAGATCCAGCTCGACGGTTTCGCCGGTAGGCGTCACACCGATCGCGACTCGCAGCCGCTCCCGCTCCGTCCGCGGCTGCCATGCCACGGCGAGATCGACCCGGTCGTTCGCATCCAGCCCGAACAGTTCAGCGAAGTCGACCTCACCCTCGAACGGCGAACGCCGCACCTCCGAACCTTGCGCGTCGGGCCACGCGCCGACGATGCGGTTCACCAATTCGCCTGCACCATCGGTCATCTCGACGATACCCATCGAATCCGGTTGCAATTCACGCAAATCCGGCATGGCGATGCGAAATGGCCGCTGCCCGTAGAGCGCCCAGCCGGGCACCTCCGGCAGACGCGCGGCACGTTCCGGATTGAGCCGCGATTCCGCCGGGCGATGCAGCCGAAGTTCGATGTGCGCGGGCAGCAGATCGGCCAACCAGTCCGGTACCTCGGTCCAGTCGCGCGCCGTCGCGACCACGTGCACGCCGTATTCCGGCCCCGCGCTCGCCACCTGTCTGATCCGGCTGTCGAGTTCGGCGATGTGCTCGCGGAAGTCACCCCACCGGTCGATCAGCAGGAATACGTCGGCGACGGGTCCGTCGGTCAGCAGCGGGCGAGCGGCACGCAAGCTGGCCGGCGAGTCGATGTTGTTGTCGCGGTAGAGCTTCTTGCGAGCGCGGATATCGGCGGCGACCTTCTCCAGCAGCATCAGCACCTGCTCGGGTTCGTCATCGCTGGCCACGTCGGCCAGGTGCGGCAGTGCGCGCATCGAACCCAAGCGGTTACTGGACTCCAGCACATAGATCTGCACTTCATCCGGGGTATGGGTGAGTGCGAGTGATCCGGCGAGCGTGCGCAGCAGTGTGCTCTTTCCGGCCCCGGCTCGGCCGATGACGAGGAGGTTTCCGTCGGTGCCCGCGAGGTCGAGCCAGACCGTCTCCCCCTCCGCACCGTCCGTGCGTCGCTCCTGACCGATCGGCACCTTCAGTCGGCCTGTCCCCCACCAGTTCTCGGCACGCAGACCCGCCACCGGATCACGTTCGATGCGACCGAGCAGTTCGCCGAGTTGAACTCGATCTCCCGCTTCGAGGATGCTGGAGAACTTCCGCCGGACCCGTGCGATATACACCTCGTCCTTGAACACCCCATAGTGATTCGGAGTTTGCCTGCTCGTGCGGGCGCGCACATCGGCGCTGACATAGGTCCACAGATCATGCGCTCCGATGAGTCCGCTGCCGTTATCGGCCAAGCCCGTGCCGATGCCCTTCACCAGCGCGGAGGTGAAGACCGACAGCGGGGCGGACTGATCCGCACCCGCCCGTCCGTCCTCGGCGGTCTCGATCGCGCTGGACGCGGTCAGCACGCAAATGCCGTCTCCCGCAGAGAGTTCACGACCGATATCGTCGATATTCGGCGCGGACTTGACCACATCCGAGCCGAGGAACGCGCCACTGTAGCAGCAGTCGAGCAGAATGATCTTCGCCGCCGCGGCCGAATCCCTGATCAATTCCCGGATGAACGTCGAGGACACCGCCGTACTGCTGATCAACTGCGGGTCGGTATTGCTGGTCGCCAGATACAGATTCTGTCTGGTTCGCAGGCCGTGCCCGGAGAAGTAGAAGAGGATGACATCCTCCGGCTCGGCCCCGCGGAACAACCGCTCGATGCTGCGCTCGATCTCGGCCTTGGACTCGTTGATCAATAGCTCGGTCGGCCGGAACCCGCCGATCTCCGGGTCGCGCAGCAACTCTCGCAACTGATCGGCATCGGTGACCGGCGCGTAGAGCCGAGGCAGGCCCTCGAAGTGGTAGGTGTCGTTGGCGACGAACAGCGCCAAACGGCGTCCGGTCGGACTACTCATCATCGAGCAGGTCGCGCAGCTGATCGACGATCTTGTCGACCTGCCCGTCGCTCGGCCGCGCGATGGTGACCTCCCGATCGCCATTCTTGACGGTGACCGAGGCGGCCCTGGTGCGGTCCAGGAATTTGATCACGATATCCCGTATCGCCCATGCCACGGTGCCGATCGCGCCGCCGGAGGCGACCAGCTGGCCGATCTGCTCGAGCGCCCCGGATTTCATGCCATCGCCCGCGGCCGCCGTCGCACGTCGTACGACGAGGCCCCGGATCTCGCGCAGATCGGTCTGTAGCTCATCGGCCAGTTCGTCGAGCCACTCGGCATCTCGTCGACCGCCGGAATTGATCACCAGCACAACATCGGTCATGGTCCGTCGCCCCTCCAATCGACCCACGCTCACCGTAGTCCGATAACTCTAGCCAGGAGGTAGGCGACCGAAAAGCCGAAAGGGGCGGCCTCCCAACGGAGACCGCCCCTTTCGACGAAACAACTACAGCATGCAGCTCACGCAGCCCTCGACTTCGGTTCCCTCCAGGGCCATCTGGCGCAGCCGGATGTAGTAGAGGGTCTTGATGCCCTTGCGCCAGGCGTAGATCTGGGCGCGGTTGAGGTCGCGGGTGGTGGCGGTGTCCTTGAAGAAGAGGGTCAGCGACAGGCCCTGGTCCACGTGCTGGGTAGCGGCGGCGTAGGTGTCGATGATCTTCTCGTAGCCGATTTCGTAGGCGTCCTCGTAGAACTCGAGATTGTCGTTGGTGAGGTAGGGCGCCGGGTAGTAGACGCGGCCGATCTTGCCTTCCTTGCGGATCTCGATCTTCGACGCCACCGGATGGATGGAGCTGGTCGAGTGGTTGATGTAGGAGATCGAGCCGGTCGGCGGGACGGCCTGCAGGTTCTGGTTGTAGATGCCGTGCTCCATGACCGAGGCCTTCAGCTCGAGCCAGTCGGCCTGGGTCGGAATGTGCACGCCCGCATCGGCGAACAGTTGCGCGACCCTGTCGGTCTTCGGCTCCCACACCTGGTCGGTGTACTTGTCGAAGTACTCACCGGAGGCGTACTTGGATTCGGGGAAGCCGCCGAAGTAGGTGCCACGCTCCTTCGCGATCAGGTTCGAGGCCCGAATCGCGTGGTACACCACGGTATAGAAGTAGATATTGGTGAAGTCGATACCCTCTTCGGACCCGTAGTGCACCCGCTCGCGGGCCAGGTACCCGTGCAGGTTCATCTGGCCGAGGCCGATCGCGTGGGATTCGTTATTGCCCTGTTCGATCGAGGGCACCGAGTAGATGTGGGTCTGATCCGAGACCGCGGTCAGCGCCCGGATCGCGGTGTCGATGGTCCGCGCGAAATCGGGTGAATCCATCGTCTTGGCAATGTTGAGCGATCCGAGATTGCACGAGATGTCCTTGCCCACCTTGGCATAGGTCAGATCGTCGTTGAACAGCGACGGCGTCGACACCTGCAGGATCTCCGAGCACAGATTCGAGTGGGTGATCTTGCCCGCGATCGGGTTGGCCCGGTTCACCGTGTCCTCGAACATGATGTACGGGTAGCCGGATTCGAACTGCAGCTCGGCGATGGTCTGGAAGAACTCGCGCGCCTTGATCTTCGACTTGCGGATGCGCTTGTCGTCGACCATCTCGTAGTACTTCTCGGTGACATTGATATCGGCGAACGGCACGCCGTAGATGCGCTCCACGTCGTACGGCGAGAAGAGGTACATGTCCTCGTTCTTCTTCGCCAGCTCGAAGGTGATGTCCGGGATCACCACACCCAGCGAGAGCGTCTTGATGCGGATCTTCTCGTCCGCGTTCTCCCGCTTGGTATCCAGGAACCGGTAGATATCCGGGTGGTGCGCATGCAGATACACCGCGCCCGCACCCTGCCGCGCACCGAGCTGGTTGGCGTAGGAGAACGAATCCTCGAGCAGCTTCATGATCGGGATGACACCCGAGCTCTGGTTCTCGATCTTCTTGATCGGCGCGCCGTGCTCGCGAATATTGCTGAGCAGCAATGCGACACCGCCACCGCGCTTGGACAGCTGCAGTGCGGAGTTGATGGAGCGCCCGATGGACTCCATATTGTCCTCGATGCGCAACAGGAAGCACGACACCGGTTCGCCGCGCTGCTTCTTGCCCGAGTTGAGGAAGGTCGGGGTGGCGGGTTGGAAACGGCCGTCGATGATTTCATCGACCAGCCGGCCCGCGAGTACCTCGTCACCGGCGGCCAGCGTCAGCGCGACCATGACCACCCGGTCCTCGAAGCGCTCCAGATAGCGCTTCCCGTCGAAGGTCTTCAGCGTGTAGGAGGTGTAGTACTTGAACGCGCCGAGGAAGGTCGGGAACCGGAACTTCTTGGCGTAGGCCTGCTGGAACAGCGTCTTGATGAACGCGCGGCTGTACTGCTCGAGAACCTCTGCCTCGTAATAGTTCTCCTCGACCAGGTAGTCCAGCTTCTCGTCCAGGTTGTGGAAGAAGACGGTGTTCTGGTTGACGTGCTGTAGGAAGTACTGGTGCGCCGCCTCGCGGTCCTTGTCGAACTGGATCTTGCCGTCGGCGCCGTACAGGTTCAGCATCGCGTTGAGGGCGTGGTAGTCCATGACCTCGCCCGCATCGGCGGAACGGACCGGTGGCTGCTCTAAGCGAGCTGTTTTGCCGGTCGGTGCTGTCGTTGCTGTTGCCAAAACAATCCCAATCCCTCGCGGACGCGTTCGACGTCCTCAGCGGTTCCCATGAGTTCGAAGCGATACAGGTAAGGCACTCCGCACTTGCGTGAGATCACCTCGCCCGCATAGCAATAGGTATCGCCGAAGTTCGTGTTTCCCGCCGCCACGACACCGCGCAGCAGTGCGCGGTTGTGCGGATCGTTGAGGAACTTGGCGACCTGTCGCGGCACGAAATCCTTATCGGATCTATTTCCCCCCAGGACGTGCCGACCGCCCCCGTAAGTGGGGACGATCAGCACGTAGGGTTCGTCTACGCGCAGTGTGTCAGCGGTGTGCAGTGGTATGCGAGTCGCCGGGAGCCCCAGCTTCTCGACGAAGCGATGCGTATTCTCCGAGGCGCTGGAGAAGTAGACCAGCGCCGTTCCTTCGGACATGGCCACCTCCCCTTCCCATCGGATGCACCGGAAAGCTGGAAGCGATCAGGCCGCCACGGTTGCGAGCGACTTGATGCGGTCGGGCCGGAAGCCGGACCAGTGATCCTCACCGGCGACGACGACCGGCGCCTGCAGGTAGCCCAACGCCATGACGTAGTCACGCGCATCGTCGTTCTCGGAGATATCGATGACTTCGTAGTCCACCCCGGCCTTGTCGAGCGCCTTGTAGGTGGCATTGCATTGGACGCAAGCGGGCTTGGTGTACACGGTGATGGTCATTGAGTCCCTCTCTCCTATGCCTGATCCACAGCCTGTGATCCGTATGCTGATCGTTTCGAGCGACCTGCAATCAGTCGCTAGCGATGCATGATCCGACCTACACTGCGCAAACTCCTGGATCGGTTCCGAAACCCCTGCTCAGCCACTCGAGGCCAAGGCCGATCTCATTCCGTCTTCCAGTACCGAAGACACTACACCTAGTGGCCGACAGATTCATCCAACACGACATGTTGCGAGTCACAAAGGTGAAATTCCCAAGCGGTAAGTACCTGGACGCTCGATACGCAACCCGCCACAACAGTGGTGCAGATCACAATTTCGCACCATAGCGCCCTCCCAGCAAACTTCTTTCGGCGAACGAAAAAGGGCCGCCCCCGGACTCCGCGAGCGGAGCGGGGGCGGCCCTTGCATCGGGATCCGACGCTCAGGCGGACACCAGTTCGCCGATCGCCTGGACGAGTTCGTGCACGGTCGCGCCGAGCTGGGTCAGCGCCTCGGCGTCATCGCGCGGATGCGCCTGCGCGAACCGGTCACCGAATCCGGCGAAGTGCAGGTGCGCGTCCTCGACCACGTGAGCACCCGCGACACCCAGCGCCTTGACCACATCGCCGTGCGCCCACTTGGCCGCGTTCTGACTGATCGAACCGCTCACCACCGCGACCGGCCGATCCTTCAGCGCACCAACGCCATAGGGCCGCGAGGCCCAGTCGATGGCGTTCTTGAGTACGGCCGGAATGCTGCCGTTGTATTCGGGCGTGACCAGCAGCAGTCCATTGGAGGCGGCGACCGCGTCGCGCAGCGCCTGCGCGGCGGCCGGTACCGAACCGGGCACGTCGAGGTCTTCGTTGTAGAACGGGATATCGGCGAGGCCCTCGTAGATGGTGATCTCGACGCCCTCGGGCGCGGTCTGCACCGCGGCCTCGGCGAGTTGGCGGTTGATCGACGCGGCGCGGAGGCTGCCAACGAGAGTGAGGATCCGGGTCTTACTCATGACGACTCCTGGTGTACTGAATGTGGTGTCCGAACTTTTGCCTACACTAACCGGACCATGGTCCGATTCCATTCCCGGGAGAACCGCGAGAGGCCTGTGAGCTACAGCACATCCATGCCGGACGACATGATGCCCGAACGTCCGCTGCTCGGCGTCGGTGCGCCCCTGCCCGTCAATACCGAACGCGCGGACGCGGCGCGCAACCGCCAGCTACTGCTGGACGCGGCACAACAATTGGTGCGTGAACAAGGCGTGGACAGCCTGACGATGGACGCGCTGGCCAAGCGGGCCGGTGTCGGCAAGGGCACCGTGTTCCGCCGGTTCGGCAGCAGGTCGGGACTGCTGCGCGCGCTGTTGGATCACGCCGAGCGAAAGTTCCAGGAAGAGTTCATGTTCGGACCGCCGCCGCTGGGGCCGGGCGCGGCGCCGGTGGACCGGCTCGTCGCCTTCGGCCGAGCCCGGCTACTCGATATCGAGGTCGCGGGCGAACTGCACCGCGCCGCGGAAATCGGCGAGGCGAACCAGCGCTATACCGCCCCGCCCTATGGCCTGCTCCGCGCACACGTGACGATGCTGCTGCGGGCGGCGCGGGTGGACGGCGATGTGGTGCTGATCGCCGATGGGCTGCTGGCGCTGCTCGGCGCCGCACTGGTGATGCACCAGATGCATGTGCTCGGCTACGACCGCTGTCGGATCGGCGACAACTGGGAGGCCTTCGTTCGACGGGTTGTCATCCCGTCGCGCCCAGTAGAGTGAGGCGCCATGGGGAACCTGCGTGAACAGATCATCGCCGAGTTGGGCGTCCAGTCGAATATCGAACCGAAGGTCGAGGTGCGACGGCGGATCGATTTCCTCAAGGACTATCTGAGCGCAAGTCCCGCCCGGGGTTTCGTCCTCGGCATCAGCGGCGGCCAGGACAGCGCGCTGACCGGCCGACTGTGCCAGCTCGCCGCCGAGGAACTGCGCGCCGACGGTGCCGATGCCACCTTCATCGCGGTGCGACTGCCCTACGGCGTGCAGGCCGACGAGGCCGACGCCCGCATCGCGCTGCGGTTCATCCAGCCCGACCGCTCGGTGGTGGTGAATATCCGCCCCGGCGCCAATGCCGTTGCCGCCGAGGTGGCCTCGGCATTGCAGGTGGACAAGCTGCGCGATTTCGTGCGGGGCAATGTCAAGGCCCGCGAACGCATGGTGACCCAATACGCCATCGCCGGTCAGGAGAATATGCTCGTCGTCGGCACCGACCATGCCGCCGAGGCGGTCACCGGCTTCTTCACCAAATTCGGTGACGGCGGTGTCGACATCACCCCGCTGACCGGACTCACCAAGCGCCAGGGCGCGGCCCTGCTGCAGGAGCTCGGCGCACCGTCGAGCATCTGGTCGAAGGTCCCCACCGCCGACCTCGAGGACGACCGCCCGGCACTGCCCGACGAGGAGGCGCTCGGCCTGCGCTACACCGAAATCGATGACTACCTCGAGGGCAAGGACGTCACGCCCGAGGTCGCCACGAAGCTCGAGACGATCTTCCGCAACACCCGGCACAAGCGCACTGTCCCGGTTACCCCGCTCGATACCTGGTGGCGCTGAAACCCTGTAGCGGCTGAGCCTATTTCTGATCCGCTTCCTCGATCAGCCTGCGGTGCAGTTCCGTGGTCATCTGGTGGATGGCCTTCGTCAGCTCCAGATCGCTCTTGAGCTGCAACTCCTGTTCGGTGAAGTCGTGATCGGCCTTGATCTGCTGGTACTGCGCCTGCCGGTTCTGGCCGATCATCACGAAGGTCGACAGGAAGATCGCTTCCAGCGAGACGACCAGCGTCAGGGTCGGCCAGGGACTGCGCTCCAACCACAGCATCCAGACCGCGAACAGCACCGCATGGATGTAGACGAACTGCATCGAGCCGGCGAATCTGGTGATCTGATCGGCGAGCCGCAGCTGGAAGCTGGCCGCCCGTATCTCCTGCTGTTTCAGGAGCGCGGGATGCAGCGACAACTTCGGCGGCTTGATCATGGGGTCGGCCTTCCTCCGGGTGGAGCAACGAAATGCGTTGGCGCGCCGATGCTAACGCGCCGACGTTGATCGGATGGTGGTTGCGGGCTGTCAGCGCGCTGCCGAATGACCAGGTCGGCGGCGCGGCACCTAGGAGCGGAGGATCAGCCGCCGGCGAAGGGCGGAAGGACGTCGACGCGCGGGGTCAAGGCAACCGACGGGTCGCGGGTGAGTTCGTCGCCGACCAGGTAGGCGCAGACCCGCAGCATCTTGTCGAGGTCGGGGCCGTAGGAGGCGGCCAGTGTGGTGCGCAGATCGGCGACCGTGGCATCGGCCGGGAATTCCAGGATTTCCCGATCCTTGCCGACGGCGTCGGCGATCGCGGCGAAGTAGCGGATCTCAACCACCGATGGCTCCCATAGTGCGTTCCGGGGGGACGAAACCCTCGGCGTCGATACCGTGACCGGCCCACTTGTTCCACATGGCGCCGCGCCAGATGGTGGCGATCTCATCGTCGTCGGCGCCCGTGCGCAGTGCTCGGCGCAGATCGAATTCCTCATCGCTGAACAGACAGGAACGCAGCATGCCATCGGCGGTGAGCCGGGTCCGGTCACAGGTATCGCAGAACTTGCGGGTCACCGTCGCGATGATGCCGACCGTCGCCGGACCGCCGTCGACGAGCCATTTCTCCGCCGGGGCCGACGGATCGGACCGGCCCGCCTCGGTGAGGGTGAAACGGGTGCCGAGGACATCGAGCAATTCGGCCGCGGTCACCATATTGGTGCGCGCCCATTCGTGATCGGCGTCCAGCGGCATCTCCTCGATGAACCGCAGTTCGCAGTCCTCGTCCAGACACCAGCGCAGTAGATCCGGTGCATCGGCGAGGGTGTCGCGCATCAGCACCGCGTTGATCTTCATCGGCGCCAGCCCGGCATCCCGGGCCGCGCGGATGCCCGCGAGCACCGAATCGAGTCGATCGCGGCGGGTCAGGCGGGCGAAGCCGAGCCGATCCACGGTATCCAGTGAGACATTCACCCGGCTGAGCCCGGCGGCCGCGAGTGCGCGGGCCCGATGGGCGAGTCCGACGCCATTGGTCGTCATGGCCAGTGGGATCTCGGGCACCCGCTGGTGGCAACCGGCGATGATCTGCTCGAGATCGCGGCGCATCAGCGGCTCGCCGCCGGTGAACCTGACCTCGCGCACCCCCAACTCCCGCACCGCCAACGCGACCAGTCGCACGATTTCCTCGACGGTCAGCAGTTCGTGCTGTGGGATTGCGGGCAGGCCCTCTTCGGGCATGCAGTAGGTGCAACGCAGTGAGCATTTCTCGGTGATCGATATGCGCAGATCGCGTGCGGTCCGTCCGAACCGATCCACCAGATACGGCGTGTCGGGGCGTCCGTCGAGCGAGGGCACCCTGGACCGTACGGCGGGAATCCCCATCTCGACCAGCGTCACACGTCCATTATGACCGGTCCGTCCGCCATGCCCATGGGCGGACCGCACCATCCTGGCCTCACAAACTCCGAGTTCAGCAGGTGAGCGTTCGTGCGAAACGACGAGAGAACTCGCTACCGATCGGCGATTAGGCTGGCCGCATGACCTCGCGCCCCGCCACCTCCGGTGGCCACCGACCGAGCCGCGCCGCGGCCCGGTCCGCCGACGCGTACCGCGACACCATCGAAGCGCTGCTGCGACCACTGGCGACTCGGCCGGTCGAATCCGTCGCGGTGCCCGTGGCGCTGGGCCGACAGCTGGCCGAGGACATCCATGCGCCGGTGGACCTGCCGGTGTTCCGCAACTCCGCGATGGACGGCTATGCGGTGCGTGCCGAATCGGTGGTGCTGACGCCCGTGACGCTGCCGCTGGCCGGTGTGGTCGCGGCGGGCGCCGCCGGGCAGACACCACTACCGCTCGGCACCGCGATGAAGGTGATGACCGGTGCGCCGATTCCGCCCGGCGCCGACTGTGTGGTGCCGGTCGAGGATGTGCACAGCGATGGCGCGACGGTGACCGTCGAGCTGGGCCGCACCGCAGGCGAATTCGTGCGCGAACCGGGCACCGATGTGCGCACCGGCGAATTGCTGGTGCGGGCGGGCACGACCCTCGCGCCGCGCCATATCGCCGCGCTCGCCGCGGTCGGGCTCGCGACGGTGCCGGTATGCCAGCCGATTCGCGCGGCGGTGATCACCACCGGTGACGAACTCGTATCCGCCGGAACACCATTGCGCCCCGGCCAGATCTACAACTCCAACGGCATCGCCCTCGCGGCCGCGCTCAGCGCGAACGGCGTTACCGTCGTCTCGGTCGAGCACAGCACCGACGATCCCGCGAGATTCCGCGCATTGCTTTCCGCAGCAACGGCATCCGCCGATATCGTCGTCACCTCCGGCGGGGTCTCCAAGGGCGACTTCGAGGTGGTCAAGGATGTGCTCGGGCCGATGGGCGGGGAGTTCGGCTCGGTCGCGGTGCAACCCGGTGGGCCGCAGGGTCTGACCGTCGTCGACGGTGTGCCGGTGCTGAGCTTTCCCGGAAATCCGGTGAGCACCATGGTGTCCTTCGAGGTGTTCGCTCGGCCGATATTGCGCCGCCTGGCCGGTCTGCCCGAGGTGGAGATCTACGAGGTGCCGTTGCGCAATGCGGTGCGCTCGCCCGAGGGGCGACGTCAATTCCTGCGCGGCCGGCTCGTCCGCGACGACAATGCCGCCCCCGGATTGCACCGGAATCCGGAAGCCGTCGAGGTCGTCTCCGGGCCCGGTTCCCATCTCATCGCGGGCATGGCCTGGGCGGATGTGTTGATCGATGTGCCGGCGGCGGTCACCGCGCTGCCGGTCGGCGCGCCTGTGCGAGTGTGGTTGTTATGAGTGAGTTGTCCCATGTCGACCGGGAAGGTCGCGCCCGCATGGTCGATGTGAGCGCGAAGTCCGACACCACCCGGATCGCGGTCGCGGCCGGTGAGCTGCGAACCACCGCCGAGGTGATCGCACTGGTGCGGGCCGACGATATGCCGAAGGCCGATGTGCTCTCCACCGCCCGGATCGCCGGTATCGCGGGCGCGAAGAAGACCTCCGAACTCATTCCGCTGTGCCATCAGCTGGCGCTGTCGTCGGTGAAGGTCGAATTCGGCTTCACCGACACCGCCATCACGATCCAGGCGAGCGCGAAGACCAAGGGCCCCACCGGCGTCGAGATGGAAGCGCTCACCGCGGTCGCGGTGGCGGGGCTCACGCTGCACGATATGGTCAAGGCGGTCGACCCGGCCGCGACCCTCGACGGCGTCCGGCTGCTCACCAAAGAGGGGGGCAAACACGGACATTGGGAACGTCCCGAGGAACCCGCCCCCGAGACCCCCGTTCGGATGCTCGACGATGAACCCGCGGACACCGAAGCCGTGGAAGACGCTGCGGCGGTGGATATCTCGGATTCCGAAGAACGCTCGGCGGTAGTGCTGGTCGCCTCGACCGGCGCCGCGGTCGGCACCCGCGTCGATACCACCGGCCCGGTGCTCGCCGAATGGCTCGGCGGACTCGGCTTCTCGGTGCGGGGGCCGCTGGTATATGCGGATGCGGAGATCGATATCGGCCTCGCCGACGCGCTGCGCTTCGCACCGTCGCTGGTGATCAGCACCGGCGGCACCGGCGCATCCCCCACCGATGCCACCCCCGAGGCGACGCTGGCGGTGCTCGATCGCGAATTGCCCGGTGTCGCCGAGGCGATTCGGCAGCGCGGCACCGCGAAATTCCCACTGGCCGCGCTCAGTCGCGGCGTGGCCGGGCTGGCGGGCCGATCGGTGATCGTGAATCTGCCCGGCTCCCCCGGTGGGGTCAAAGACGGTATGGCGGTGCTGGAGCCGCTACTGGATCATCTGCTCGCGCAAGTAGCCGGAGGCGGCAACCATGACCACAAGTGAATTCGCGGCCGTACGCCTGGCGGGCATCAGCGATCAGCCGCTGGACCCGGCGGTGGTGGAGGCCGCGGTGACCGGGCCGGAGTACGGCGCGGTCGTGGTGTTCACCGGCAAGGTGCGCGATCACGATGGCGGACAGGCGGTTTCCGCGCTGGAGTATTCCGCGCATCCGGATGCCGAACGATTTCTGCGCAATTGCTGCGCCGCACTTGCCGAACGCTCGGGTCTGCCGGTCGCGGCCGTCCACCGAGTCGGTCAGCTGACCGTCGGCGATCTCGCGATCGTCGTCGCGGTCGCCGCACCGCATCGCGCCGAAGCCTTCACCACCTGTGCGGAATTGGTGGATCGGATCAAACACGAAGTGCCGATCTGGAAGCGCCAATTGTTCGCAGACGGTCTCTCCGAATGGGTCAACGCCTGCGGGTAAAGGGTCATTGCCAATGGTTAACCTCGTCATGAGCGCCGGTTGGGTTGCCCGAAACAACGTTGTGATGTGAATTCACTGACGATTCAATACCCGCGGGATAGCGTTCTCCCCGCAGAGGATTCGTCGATCCGCGGCAGGAGGGGCGCATTGGGAACCGACCAGGTATTGCTGCACAGATTCGTCATCTCACAGCTCACGGCGGCCGGCGCGGACCGGGATCGGCTGATCCGCGAGACCGGACTACCCGAATGGACCCTGGCTGGCGAGGTTGTGCACCTGCCGAGTCACACGTTCTCGCGGCTCTGGGAACTCGGTGAACAGGCACTCGGCGACCCGAATGTCGCGCTGCATGTGGCCAGCCGCTACGAACTCACCAGCCTCGGCCTCTACGACTATCTGTTCTCCACCGCACCGACGCTCGGCGCGGGTCTGGCAACCTGCGGCCCTTATGTCGCCGCGGTCACCACCAATCACCGCTTCAACCTGGTCACCGAGAATGAGCACGAGGTCACGCTCTATCTCGACATGATCAATGGCGAGGGCCGCGGCCGCGATCTCACCCAGCTGTGGGGGCTGGCGGCGGTGCTCAGCCGGGCGCGGCGGGTGGTCCGCGAACCGCTCATCCCGCTGCGGGTGGCGCTGCGACAACAGGCACCCGCGAAAACCGACACCTTCGTCGAGGTCTTCGGTACTCCCGCCATCGAATTCAACGCACCGGTCGATGCCATGACCTTCCGTGCCAGCGCTATGGAACTGCCGCTGACCACCAGCGATCCGGTGCTGGCCGCCGTGCTGCAGCCGCTGGCCGATGCGCTCCCGCCACCGCCGCCCTTGGCAACCGCATGGCCGGATCGGGTCGCCGCCGCGGTCACCGACGCGCTGGCCGAGGGTGCGGTATCACTGGATCGGGTGGCCCGACAACTCGCCACCAGCCCGCGCACGCTGCAACGCAGGCTGATGGAGGCGGGTACCACCTGGCGATCGGAAGTGGACCGAGCGCGCAATACCCGCCTGGCACAGGCGAATGCGAATGGGCTGTTGAGCCGAACGCGCCAGGCCGAACTACTGGGATATTCGGATGTGGGGTCGATGCGGCGGGCGGCCCGCCGACGGTCCATGAACCAGCCCATGCACCGATCGGACCTCCCGGCCTGATCCGCCGCATCTTCCGCGCCGCCCCGTGCCCGCACCGGACGCGGTCACACCTTGAGGAAGGTTGCCGCGATACGCCAGAATGTCGAATCCTCGATGGCACGAAAATCCCAGCTATCGACCATATCTCGGGACGCGGCGACAATGGCGGCCACATCGAAATCATCGCGCGTGGCGGTGCCCTTGGCCTCTAACGCGGCGACCACGTATGCCGTCGCGCTCTCCCAAGTCTCTGACACGGAACTCTCCCATCGGTCGTAGAGACAAATACGGTCGATCACGGTTCGGGCGCCGAACCGCACCGCGCGCAGCAGGTTCGCTCCGTTGCGCAGATGCCGCGCGCGGCGGGGCAATGTGTCAGTTTTATGTGTGCGCGGTCGCCGCGCCAAGTACCGAATGTGCCAGCTTCGAGCAGAACGCGCCAATTCAGCGACGCGCCAACGCTGCCGAAGTGTCGGTGTTCGCCGCGGCGTCAGTGCGGGGCGTAGCGCCAGATGCCGAGCATGGCTCCGGGATCCAGCGGTTCGGCGTCGGTGTGCACGGTGTCGTGCAGTCGCCGCAGCGCCGCGTCGGCGGGTAGACCCGCACCGATCAATACCAACTCGGTCGTGCGTGATTCACCGCGCGACCAGGAGTCCGGTTCGAAGACAATGTGGCGGCCGACCATATGCAGCACGAACTTCCGGCGTTCGGCCGCGACACCGAAGGCGGCGAAACCCTTGGCGCGGAACAGGCCGGGCGGCGGATCTTCGAGGAATTCGACCAGGCGCCGCGGATCCAATTCCCGTTCGCTGGTGAAGGACACGCTGGTGTAGTCGTCGTGCAGATGCCGGCGCCCGGCGTGGTCGTGGTGGTCGTCGTGCTCGTGCTGGTCGAGCAGTTCGTCGAAGCTCAATTGTTCGGCGACCCGCGGCATTTCGCGCAGCGGTTCGTCGAACAGCAGGCCCGGGTCGATGCGTCCGCGAGTCGTCGCGTACACCGGAACCGGCCCGATCAGCTCGGTGATCTCCTGCCGCAATAGCTCCAGCCGATCCCGTGGTACCCGATCGGCCTTGTTCAGCACCACCAGATCCGCGAGTCGCAGATGCGTCGCGAGTTCGGGGTGGCGGACCCGCGTGTCCGGGAACTGTTCGGCATCGACCACCTCGACCAATCCGCCGTAGCGGATGCGCGGATTCTCGCTGCCGAGCACCATCCGGATCAGATTGCGCGGTTCGGCCAGACCACTGGCTTCCACCACGATCACATCGATTTTGGCGCGCGGCTGCGCCAGCTTGGTGAACAGCTCGTCGAGTTCGCCGACATCGACCGCACAGCAGACACATCCGTTGCCCAGCGACACCATGGCGTCGACCTGCCCGGCCACCAGCATGGCGTCGATATTGATGGCCCCGAAGTCATTGACCACCACGCCGATCCGGGTACCACGGTTATTGCGCAGCAGATGGTTGAGCAGCGTCGTCTTCCCGGATCCCAGGAATCCGGCGACGATCAGAACAGGAATCCGCTCGGCCACCCGGACGAGTCTATTGGCGGCGCTTTCGGCCGCGCGGGCGCGGCCGGTTCTCCGAGAGTCGTCCGGCTGCGGATCGTGTCCGCAGCCGGACGACCGCGTTACTTCGTCGGGCCGAGCAGGGTGCTGGCCAAGGTGTAGGCGAGGTTGATCAGCTCCGAGGTGACCACGGTGTTGTCCATGCCGAGTGACATCGCCAACGGCATCAGCATCTGGATGATGGTGTTGACGAGGGTGGACAGCAGCCCGCTCGTCGCATTCGGCGTGGTCTGATTCGGCGACAGTTGCGAACCGGGGGTGTTGGGTGAGAGCAGCGAACCAGCCTGCGGAGCACCGGGGGACTGCGGCGAGCCGGGCGTATCCGGGGAACCGGGCAGTGGCGTGTAGCCCGGCGCCGGAGCGTAACCCGGTGGCGGATTCAGCGATGCGGGCGCGGTCGGCGGTTGCGGGACAGCGTCGGCCGCTGGCACGAGTTGCGGCGTCGCCGCGGGCTCGGGGGCGGCAGCGGGCCGCGGCGCCACCCCGGCGGGGGGCACCGGCTGCGCCGAGGGCACCGCATTGGCCTGCGGCACACTGGATGTCGGAGCCGAGGCGGGCTGGTCGCCCGTCGAACCGGTATGCACGGGCACCCCACCCGAGACCCCGGGCGTCGACGACTGCTGCGGGGCGCCGAGCAGGAACCCGACCAGACCCGTCGCGATGGCCAGGGCATGTTTGACCTGACCCTCCGGACTCTCCAGCAGCGCGGCGTCCTCGGGATTGGCCCCATTGCCCATCTCGACGAACACATCGGGCACGGCGGTCAGTGCCGGACCGGCGATATCCGCGCGGGTCTGCAGACCGTCCTGTGCGCCCGCGTAGTTGGCCGACTGGAAACCGGCCTGCAGATAGGCGTCGCGCACCGCCTTCGTCGCCGCCAGACCGGGGCCCGACTGGACCTGATCGATCTTCGGATCCGGAATCGGCAGCTGCGGCACGATCAGGTGGAATCCGCGGTCCTGCGGCGGAGCGCTGTCGGCGTGGATGCTCACCGCGACGTCGGCGCCGGAGGCATTGGCGGCGTGTGCCCGGTCATCGACGCAGCCGCCCCACCCGGAGTCGTCCGGACGGCTGAGCACCACCTTCGCGCCCAGATCTTCCAGGGTGGCCCGAACCAGTTCGGCCACCTTCCAGTTGATCGTGTGTTCCTGCACGCCGTTCACCGTGATCATGCCGGTGGTCTGGCAGTCCTTGGTGCCGCCGCGTCCGTTGCTCACCTGCCGCGCCAGATTTTCGGCGTGGTTGGGCCCCTGATGACCCGGGTCGACGAATATTGTCTTGCCTGCGAGTTTCGTGGCCATTTCCGGCGATGCCGGATCGGCGAGCGCGGCCGGGGCCAGCCCGCCCAGCGCCACCACCACGGCGGCCGTGACGGCGCCGCAGATACCGGTCCTGATGATGCTTGGCTTCATGTGCGGTGTCGGTGCCCCGGGACGGGGCACCCCTCCCTTCCCACTAGTAACACCAAACCCAGTGGTTTACTCTGGCAACGTCAGCATCCGCAAAGCAAGCTACGTTATCAAAATGTTATCGAGGTGACGAAGGGGATTACCGCTGATCAGGCGACCAAAATGCGATCGAATCACCGGAAGGGTGAGGATTGCCAGACGGATGCGGTCAATTTCGTGGCCGTCGGTATCCGTTCGAATGCCGCGGGGCAGAACTACGGTTGCCCGACCGTCGGCCGACTCAGGCCCCTATCGGCAAGCGACGCAGCGAACGCAAGGCGTAGTGGACCCGGGTTTTCACGGTGCCGACCGGAATGCCGAAATCATCGGCGACCTCCTGATAGGCCCGATCCCGCAGGATCACCTCCACCACCGCCGTGCGCTGGGATTCGGGCAGGCGGGCCAGCAGGTCCGCGACGAGCAGACAGTCGACGAGGCGGTCGGCGAAGTCCGGGTGCGCGTATCTGACATCGCTGAGTTGCCCGACCTCGTCCCATTCGGTATCGGCGGGACGGATGGCGCGGGCGCGCGCGATATCGATCATGACGTTGCGCTGGATGGCGAGCAGCCAGGTGCGGACCGTGCCCTTGCGTGCGTCGAACATCGCGCAGGAGCGCCAAGCCCGCAGCAGCGTTTCCTGCACCGCCTGTTCGGCCAGTCCCGAATCGCCGAGGCCGCGCATCGCACGCCAGTGCAGTAGTGCCCGGTCGGCGGCCAGCACGGCGGCAATCCCATCGTCGGTACACAGACCGGCACACGCCGTCCCACAGGTCGACCGCGTGTCCACGACATCGACCACCGGACAAATACCACTCATATAAGAGGTATCGCGGGAACTCGCGCGAGTGGAATCACCGCCGACACAGTGAAATTGGATCGCAGTAATGCACAACCGACCGGATATGTGACAGGAATCTCCGATTCCGCCGAAATCGACCGCTGAGTCTGGTAGACCTTTGCCCCGGAGATACGGGGATCTCCGCAGGTCAGCCGCCAGTGGCGGCGCGAGTACGACTCTAGGAGCAAGCAGTATGCGTGCAAGCACGCTCGTGATCGCGGGGGCAATGGCGTCCACCGTGACACTGCTGGGCGCGGGCACCGCGGCCGCCCAGCCCGCGAACACCATCACCGAGGACGGCGTCTACCTGGTGGGTGTCGATATCCTCCCCGGTACCTGGGAGGCCCCCGGCACTCCCGATCCGGCGGTCGGCTGCGACTGGCGACGGCTGCGCAAGGTCGAGGGCGATAACACCGATCAGCACTACATCATCAATAACGACTTCACCAGGAATCGTCCGGTCCGTGCCGAGATCGCGCCGACCGATGTGGCCTTCAAGACGGTGAATTGTGGTGCCTGGCATATGGTGCCGCCGGTGAGCACCGGTTCGTTCGGCGGCTGAGCCCAGCGCTATCGTCGCGACCATGACGCGGACCAAGATCCTGATCACCGGTGCGAGCGCCGGACTCGGCGCTGCGATGGCGCGGGATTTCGCCGCCAAGGGCCGGGACCTGGCCCTGTGCGCCCGCCGGCTCGACGCGCTCGAAACGTTGCGCGACGAACTCACCGCCGCACATCCGGGGATCCAGGTCGCGGTCCGCGCGCTCGATGTCGACGATCACGCGGCCGTACCACCGGTATTCGCGCAATTGCGCGATGAATTGGGCGGACTGGACCGCGTGATCGTCAATGCCGGTATCGGCAAGGGCGCGCCGATCGGCACCGGTCGGGCGGATGCCAATCTCGCCACGGCCACCACCAATTTCGTCAGCGCGCTCGCCCAGACCGAGGCGGCGTTGGCGATCTTCCGCGCCCAGCGGGGCGGCCACCTGGTGCTGGTGTCCTCGATGAGCGCGGTGCGCGGATTGCCGGGCACGAAGGCGGCCTACTCCGCGAGCAAGGCCGGACTGGCCGCCTTGGGCGAAGCGCTGACCGTCGAATTCGCGCAGTCACCGATCGCCGTCACCACCCTGCTGCCGGGATTCATCGCCACCGATATGGCGGCGAAGGCCGGTGACGCGCGGATGGTCGCACCGCTGGAGAAGGGCGTCGCGGCGATGGTCCGCGCGATCGAGCGGGAGCGCATTCGCGCATGCGTTCCGACTTGGCCGTGGCGGCTCATCGATGTGGTCCTGCCACATCTGCCGCGCGCAGTGGTTGCCCGGCTCGGCTGATATTGGGCATTCGGGGCATTCGCGGCGGAAACCCGCCGGAACTCGGCGATGCGGATTGCTGAACTGGAGCGCATGTCCATCGCTCTCGCGCCCGCACCCACCGCGGTCACCCGACCACCGCTGATCCGCTGGCTCGCCGTCGTCGCGGTCATGCTCGGCATCTTCTCGATCGTGACGACCGAGATTCTGCCGATCGGCCTGCTGACCTCGATCGGATCCGAGTTCACGATCTCCGACGGCATGGCCGGACTCATGATGACCATGCCGGGGCTGCTCGCCGCGATCGCCGCTCCCCTGGTGACCGTCGCGGCCGCCCGAGTCGATCGCCGACTGTTGCTGTGCGGCTGCACGCTGCTGCTGGTGATCGCCAATGCGGTCGCCGCGACCGCGCCGCAGTTCTGGGTGGTGCTGACCTCGCGTGTGCTGATCGGGATCACCATCGGCGGCTACTGGTCGATCGCGGCCGGACTGGCCGGTCGGCTGGTGCCACCGGAGTCGGTACACCGGGCTACCTCGGTGATCTTCTCCTCGGTCCCACTCGGTTCGGTGCTCGGTGTGCCCGCGGGCACCTTCGTCGGCCATCTGGCGGGCTGGCGAGCCGCATTCGTCGTCCTGGGCATGGTGTCGGCCGTGGTGCTGGCGCTACTGGCATTCGCGCTGCCGTCGCTGCCCGCCGAACAGGCCGTGAACGTCACCGCGCTGCGCAGCGGAATGCGCGGTTCGGCCGTCCGGATCGCACTGCTGGCAACCCTTTTCGTGGTGCTCGCACAGTTCGGCACCTATACCTACGTGACGCCGTTCCTGGAGCAGGTCACCCAGGTCAGCGCGGAGGGCATCACGGTCCTGCTGCTGATCTACGGCGTGGCCGGTATTGCCGGAAACTTCCTGGGCGGCACCTTGCTCGGCCGTCCCCGGACCGCGCTCGGCTGTGCGGTGGCCGCCATGGCGGCCGCGATGCTGGTGCTGCCGCTGCTCGGCCGATGGGAGTTCGGCGCCGTCGCACTGCTGATCGTCTGGGGTATCGGGTACGGCGGTATCCCGGTCGTCCTGCAGACCTGGTTCGCCAACGCGCTGCCCGACGCTCCCGAGGTGGCGTCGGTGCTGTTCACGGCGTCGTTCCAGGCGACGTTCTGTGCCGGCGCACTGGTCGGCGGCGTGATCGTGGACCGGACCTCACCCTCGACCGTGTTGCTGTGCGGCGGCGCGACCGCACTGCTCGTAATGCTGATTACCTCCGGGGTAATCGACACGCGTCGGGTCCGTCGGGCAGGCTGAGTTCATGATCGATGAGGTGGGCACCAAGCTCTTTCACCAGTCCATGCCGTTCACCGAGCGCCTTGGGGTCGAGGTGCTCGAACACGGCACCGCACTGGTGCGCAGCCGGATCGCGTGGGACGAATCGCTGTGCACGCTGGGCGGAGTGCTGCACGGCGGTGTGCTGATGTCACTCGCGGACGCGACCGCCGCGGTCTGCGCGTTCCTGAATCTGCCCGAGGGCAAACAGGGCACGACGACGGTCGAATCCAAATCGAACTTCCTGCGTGCCGTGCGGTCCGGTCATGCGACCGCCTCGGCGCGGCCGCTGCATGCCGGGCGATCGTTCATCGTGGTGGAAACCGAAATCCACGATGACTCGGACAAACTCGTCGCCAAGGTGACCCAGACCCAAGCCGTGCTCTGACCCGATGCCCGGCCTCGTGCGGCCGGGCTCACTTCACCAACGTGAACTGCATGACATCGAGGTGCCCGCTGCGGAAGTGGTCGGCACATCCGGTGAGGTACTTCAGATATCTGGCGTAGACCTCTTCGGAGGCGATCCGAACCGCCTCGTCGTGCTGGTCCACCAGGGCCTGGGCCCATTGATCCAGGGTGCGTGCGTAATGCAGGCGCAGCGGCTGGATCTGCTCGGTGCCGAATCCGGCCTGCCCGGCCAGCCGGGTGACCTCCGCGGGCTGCGGCAGCTGACCGCCGGGGAAGATCTCCCGCTTGACGAAAATGTGGAACAGCGCGTTCTCCCGGGTCACCGGAATATTCATGCGCCGTAGGTCGTTGAGCGTATGGCCGATGATCGTATGCAGCAGCATCCGCCCATTGGCGGGCAGTATGCGATGGCAGCGATCGAAGAAGGTCGCGTAGCGCTCCCGCCGAAAGTGTTCGAAGGCACCGATGCTGACGATCCGGTCCGCAGTGCCGTCGAATTCCTCCCAGCCCTGCAGCCGGATCTCGACGCCCTCGACCGCGCGCCGACCGATCTCGGCACGGACGTGCTCATATTGGTTGCGGCTCAAGGTAAGTCCGACGACCTTGACGCCATAGCGCTGGACCGCGCGGAACATTGTTGCGCCCCAGCCACATCCGATATCGAGCAGGGTCATCCCGGGCTGCAGATCCAACTTGCCGAGCGCGAGGTCGATCTTGGCCAGCTGGGCCTGTTCGAGGGTCATGTCATCGCGCTCGAAGTAGGCACAGCTGTAGGTCATCGAGGGGTCGAGAAACAGCCGGTAGAACTCGTCGGAGACATCGTAGTGCGACTGGACTTGCTGGTAGAACGGGGCGAGATCGGCCATGCGTATCTCCTTGCCTACGCCAAATATCCGGATATGAACCGATACGAGACACGCCGTCGGGGAGTTTACCGCAGGCGACGATCGATACCAAAGCGTGCCCTGTCACCGCCGTGTCGCCCAGCTGTGACCCGAGCCATTGCGCACAATCGTTCGAAGCTGTAATCTCGCCCCTGTCCTTGTGGATGGTCCTCCGGCCGATCAGAGCCGGGCTTCCCACGAGATCTCTCCTCTTCCCACCACGGTTCCACACTCCCGTGAATCCGCTGCCCAGAGCGCACAGGGACATTCACCGCAGCGAGCGCATCGCCGCTGCCTTTCACGGCCGTTCGCCGTACCCAAGAAAAAGGAAACACCATGAAAGACAACACTTTTCCCACACCACCCGATGGGGACGCCGCGGCCGACCCCGCACGATCCGTCGGCGGCATCCTCGAGATCCCCGATAACCGCGCCGCGACGCTGCGTGTCGACGGCTATCTCCCCGGCCCCCGTGACGTGCACGTGCCACCCCGGCTGATCCGCGAATTCGGTTTGCGCCGTGGCGATTTCATCACCGGCACGGCCGAACCGGCACGCGGCGACAAGCTCGACCCGCTGGTCGGTATCGAATCCGTCAATGGCCAGGATCCCCGCCGCGGCGCGACTCGCCCGAGGTTCGACGACCTGGTCCCCATCTACCCCAACCAGCGGCTGCGCCTGGAGACCGAACCCCATGCCATGACCACCCGGGTCACCGACCTGGTCATGCCCATCGGCAAGGGGCAGCGCGCACTCATCGTCGCACCACCCAAGGCAGGCAAAACCTCTGTGCTGCAAGCGATATCGCACGGTATCGCGAAGAACCACCCGGAGTGCGAGCTGATGCTCGTACTGGTCGGCGAGCGGCCCGAGGAGGTGACGGATCTGGCCAGATCGGTACCCGCCGATGTCGCCGCCGCCACCTTCGACCAGCCGCCTCGCGAACATATCGCGGTGGCCGAACTCGCCATCGAACACGCCAAACGCCTGGTCGAAATGGGCCGGGACGTGGTCGTGCTGCTCGATTCGCTGACCCGCCTGGCCCGCGCCTACAACAATGCCGCCCCGGCCTCCGGGCGCGTGCTCTCCGGCGGCGTGGACGCCACCGCGCTCGCGCCACCCAAGAAATTCCTGGGCGCCGCACGTAATATCGAGCACGGTGGCTCGCTCACCGTCATCGCCACCGCCCTGGTCGAGACCGGATCGCTGGCCGATACCGTGATCTTCGAGGAGTACAAGGGCACCGGCAATGCCGAGCTGAAACTCGATCGCGCGACCGCGAATCGCCGCGTCTTCCCGGCCATCGATATCGCGCAGTCCAGCACCCGCAAGGACGAATTACTGCTCGCCCCGGACGAATTGGCGGCCAACCACCTGCTGCGTCGCACCCTCGCCGCGGTGGACGGTCAGCAGGCCATCGACCTGCTGCTGGAGGGTTTGCGCAAAGCCCCGACCAACGCCGAATTCCTGGCCCAGCTGGGCGGCAAGCGGACCTGATCCGTTTGACGCGTCTCCTTTAAGCCCCCTTTAAGGCCCTGTCAAGTGTTCCGAGGCATCTTTATTACAGCCCGATCGGGCCTGTCTTCGGAGGGGGAGACAGGGCCGGTCGGGCTTTCCGCATTTCCGGCTCGGAATCAGCCCAGTTCGGCGGCGAACAGCTCGGACGCCCGCCGCCACGAGTCCTCGGCGGCTGCCGCGTCGTAGGGCTCTCGATCCGGGAAGAAGAAGGCGTGCTTCGCACCGGGATAGACCACCAGCTCATGGCGCACACCGGCCTCGTTCAGCGCCGCGCCGATCTGCTCGCGCTGTTCGGCATCGATGACGTGATCGAGTTCGGCGAAGAACATCAGCAGCCGCACATCGCCCTTGGCGATCCCCTCGGTCGCGGCCAGCAGCGGCTCCGGCCGACTCAGCGCGGTGCCCGATGTGGTCAGCCAGCCGGGGTAGAAGATCGCCGCCGCGTCGAGGTCGAGCCGGGTGGCGGCGAAGTAGGCCAGATGGCCGCCGAGGCTGAAGCCGAGCACACCGGTCTTATCGGAGGCCTGTCCGTGCTCGCGGGCGTAGGCAATGGCGGCTCGGAAGTCGGCCTCGACGCCCTCGCGGGTCAGCTCGCCGAGCAGGCCGAACGCACGTGTCCGATTTTCGTCGGTCTCGGCCAGGCCGGCCGCGGTCTCCGGACCGGAACGGTGATAAACGTTCACCACGAAGGCCACATAGCCCAGCGCCGCGACCCGATCCACGATATGCCGGACGTCATCGGTCAAACCCCACAGTTCGGCCCCGACGAGCACGGCGGGAAATTCCGCCGTGCCCTCCGGCCGAGCGAGGTAGCCGGTCATCGGTGAGCCGTCGACGTCGAGTTCGAATTGTTGGGAAATGGTCTGGTACGTCATGGGGTACAGCCTAGGGCGCGACGTGATCGCCTGCGCGCGTTGTGAATCGGCTCATCCGGCTGCCGTCCTGGCCTGCGGCCAGACGCGGGCCAGACCGAGTAGCTGCCGGAGCTCGGCCTCGAAGTCGTGCGCGACCAGCGGTGGTCGCGGTGCTGCCCCGGCGCCGATCGGCACGCCGCCATCCTTTCGAGCGCGGGCCGCATGGGCGAGCCGGTGGGCGTAATCGGTTAACTCCCAGTCTGATTCGGTCGCCGGGTACGGTTCGGCCGGGAGATAGGAGCCGAGGTGGAGCAGGGCGTCACGGATCTCGACGGTCATCCGGAACAGGCGGGTGGCCGGATCCGCCCCGCGGCGGGCGTCGACATGCAGCACGATCTCCGGGACCGCCGCGGTGAGGTCGCGCCACAGCGGCCGCAATCGGCGACAGATTCGGCCGTCCCGATCCCATCCCGCGAGCGCGAGCAGCGCGCTGACCAGCGGGATGGCGAGCAGGGTCACGTCGAATACCAGGCAGAGTACGAAATCGAGCTCCCCGCGCGGCAAGTGCGGGCCGAGGTCGGGCCAACCGGTCAGCCCTTGCGCCAGGGACAACGCCTGACTGATCAAGACGAAGCCGCCGCTGATACCGAGCAGCCAGCAGACCAACCGCGTCTTGGCGCTGAGGTCGCCGATGCGCAGCTCGCGGATGCCCGCGAAGAGGAATACGACCATATTGATCGCCAGCGGTGCGGCATAGGCGAACCCGAAGATCGCCGCGGACCCGTGTACGCCCAGATCGACCGGTCGACCGTTGTCCTCGGCCGCCATCCCGGAGAGCACCATGACGAGGGTCGCCACCACGGCGACGAGACCGCATCGACGGTGCCGACGCCAGACCACGGCGGGCTCGGTCTCGGCCACGATGTATCGCGCCATGACATAGAGGTACATCGTCGTCATGACCACGCAGCCCAGCGAAAGCGCGATGGGCAGACTGGTGATGCTCGGCGTCGGCGTGCAGCGGTAGAGCAGCATGGCGACGATGCTCCACAGCAGCATCCGATTGATGAGCTGATCGATGATCGTGTCCCGCAACAGCAGCAGCCGCCCGGCCGCGATGACACCGACGTAGCCGAGCACCAGCCAGGCGACGGCTTCGGGAATCAGTGACGACATCGATACCCTCTCGGCCGCGGAACTCGTGCCGGTCGGAGGATACCGCCCCGAACCACGACGGAGATTACGCACCGGGCGCTCGGCGAGGACACACGCAACTGCCGGCACACCGGAATTCGGTGTGCCGGCACCGGATTTCGCCGATCAGCCGAGCAGCACGAGTGCGCCTGCCCCGAGGAAGATGAGTTGCACGACGGTGCGCAGCGGCAGCGGCATGGTCTTGATACCGATATCACCCCGCGCCGCACGGATGTTCGCCGGGAACATCACGATCAGCAGCAGAATCAGGCCCGCGGCGGCCAATTTGGCGATGGGCGGGATCAGCAGACCGATCGCACCGCCGATTTCGAGCAGACCGGTGAGGGTGACCCAGCCCGCCGGGTTCGGCAGCCGCGGCGGCACCATCGCGACCAGTGCGCCACGCTTCGGCTCCAGGAAATGCGCGCTGGAGGTGAGCGCGAACATCGCGGCCAGGCCGAGCGCGGCGGCGTGCGCCCAGGAGTCGAGCCAGCCGAGGTTGCCGACCCAGCCGATGAACCGAGCCAGTCCGGCGATAACGATGAGAACAACCAGCGGTGCCATCAGAGTCTCCTGTGGGTCGAGCACCAATCTTGACAGTGACTAGATTAGGTTCGAGCCGGAAACTTGTCAATGACTAGATTTTGGGCCACCATCGAGACATGGCGAAGAGCGGTTACCACCACGGCGATCTGCGGGCCACCATCCTGGCCGCAGCCGCCGCCCAGATCGCGACCGACGGCGTCGACGCGGTATCACTGCGCGGGCTGGCCCGCCGGGCCGATGTCTCGCACGCGGCCCCCGCGCACCATTTCGGTGATCGCGCAGGGCTATTGACCGCGCTGGCCATCGAAGGCTTCGGTCTGCTCGCCGAGCAACTGGCCGCGGCCGGACCCGACTTCCGCGAGGTGGCGGTCGCCTACATTCGCTTCGCCCGCGAACATCCCGGGCACTTCGATGTCATGTTCCGGCGCGAACTCCTGCACGCCGATGACGAGCGCCTGATCGCCGCCCGCACCGAAGCGGGCGCGACCCTGCGCTCCGGTGTCGCGCTCATGCAGCCCGAGAACACCGTGGAACAGCAACAAGCCACCCGTCTCGCCGCCTGGTCGCTGGTACACGGTTTCGCGGCGCTCTGGCGCGAAGGGGCACTGCAGGATTCGCCGCTGGCCGTCGGCTCGGACCCGGAAACCCTGGCCCGCCGCATGGTCGCCACCGTCCACTTCGAATGACCACGGCCCGTTGATGTTCGACCGTAAGTTCTTGGTCATGGACATCCATGCCTACCCGACCGAGGCCACCCTCCCGGTGGATCTCGCCGAGGCACAACGCATCGCCGACCACTACCTGTCCAGCGCTGACGACGTCGACCGCGGTATCACCAATCTGCTCACCGAATTCGATTCGTGCTTCACGGTTGTGGCCATCTTCGCGCCGCACCCGGGCATCGATCCACACAAACCCCCACTCCCCCCGGCCATCGGTGGTTCGGTCTGCGTCATCGACAAACCAACCGGCGCCGTCTCCTACTGGCCCACCTACCCCACCGATCTGGTCGCCGAACAGTACACGCGGGCAATGCAATCCGGCCGCCTGATCATCGAGGACGGCTGGCCGGAAGACGACGACGCCGAAGACCACTGAGCGCGGGATTCGGCGGGCGCGGGCTAGGCGAGGTGGGCGGTGATGGTGGCGCAGGCGTCTGCGATCAACGCTATCGCCTATGCACGGACATCGAGTTCTGCCACCGGGGCCGGTTCGCCGCCCGGCCGGTCGACGGCTTGCAACCACCGGTCGATGCACTCCAGCAGTTCGTCGGGGTCGACGGGCTTGGTGATGTAGTCACTGGCGCCGGATGCCAAGCTCTTCTCCCGATCGCCTGCCATGGCCTTCGCGGTGACCATGATGATCGGGAGTCGGTCGAAGCGGGGCATTCTCCGTATCGCCGCAGTCGTTGCGTATCCGTCCATCTCCGGCATCATCACGTCCATCACGATGACATCGACACCCGGGTTGGCCTGCAGTGTTTCGATGCCTTTGCGCCCGTTGGGCGCATGGTCCACCGACATCCCGTTCAGTTCCAGCACGCCCGCGATCGCCAGGACATTGCGGGCATCGTCATCGATGATCAGGACCTTGCGTCCGGCCAGCCTGGGCTGCCCTGCCCGCCGCGCCGGTGTTTCGAGCTCGGCCCGGTGCGGATGGGTCAGCAACAGGATGAACCGCTCGCAGAACTCATCGGGCGAAGCCACCAGTTCGACCCGATGGTCCCTGGCGTACGCCGCGATAAGCCGCTCCTGGTCAGGATCGAGCTCACGGACCGGATGTGCAAGCAGCGGAATACTTCTCGACTCCGCGCCCTCGCGTAGGCCACGCAGGAATTCCGCCGTGCCGACGCCCGGCAGGCTCGCATCCAGCAGGACACACCGATATGGGTGGGCCGGCAAGGCCGCGAGTGCTTTGTCGGCGCTACCGACGGACTCGATGCGAACCGTCCCCGCGGTGTCCGCAAGTGCCCCGACGACCCCACGGACCAGCCGGGTCAGCGGCCTGTTCTCCTGGTCTTCTATGACGAGTACAGAACGATCGATCGGCTTCGACCGCGTCCTCGACTCGGACACGACCTCCAGTTGCGGTGTCACCGGGATATAGAGCGTGAACGTACTCCCGACGCCGAGTCGGCTTTCGGCACGAAGCTCGCCACCGAGCAAGTTCGCCACCTGCCTGCTGATCGACAGGCCGAGACCGGTACCGCCGTATCGCCGGCTGGTGGTGCCGTCGGCTTGCTGAAACGCGGTGAAGATGGCCTCCAGATTTTGCTCTGCGATGCCGATTCCGGTGTCGCTGACGGAGAATGCGATGCGGTCGTCCCGCCGCCACACCCTGAGCCGGATCATGCCTTTCTCGGTGAACTTGACCGCATTGGACAGCAGGTTGCGCAGCACCTGCCGCAGCCGCTGCTCATCGGTGTTGAGGTGGGCGGGAACGCCCGGTTCGACATCGACGTCGAACTCGAGGCCCTTCTGGCTGATGAGTGGCCGGAACGTGGTCTGCACGTATTCCAGCAGCTGCCGCAGCGGCACGAACTCCCGTTGAATATCCATCTTCCCGGCCTCGACCTTGGACAGGTCGAGAATATCGTCGATCAGCTGCTGTAGATCCTTGCCGGCGGACTGGATCACGTTGGCGAATTCGACCTGCTTCGCGGTCAGATTCCGGGTTGTGTTCTGCGACAATATGCCGGCCAAGATCAGCAGGCTGGTCAACGGTGTGCGCAGCTCATGCGACATGTTCGCGAGGAACTCCGACTTGTACTTCGACGTCAGCGCGAGCTGTTGGGCACGTTCCTCGATCTCCCGCCGGGCCTGTTCGATTTCGAAGTTCTTGATTTCGATATCGCGGTTCTGGCGGACCAGCAGCTCTGCTTTTTCTTCGAGCGCCGCATTGGACTGCTGCAGCTCGCCGGCAAGTCGCTGCGATTCCTCGAGTAGGGCATCGGTGCGCGCGTTGGCCATGATCGTGTTTGCGTTCACGCCGATGCTCTCCATCAGCTGTTCGAGAAAATCTTGCTGTACCAGCGTGAACCGGCTGAAGGAGGCCAGTTCGATCACACCGAGCACCTGGTCCTCGAACACTATCGGCAGCACGATCAAGTTGACCGGTTGCGCGGCACCGAGACCGGAGCTGATCCGGACGTAGTCCGGCGGTGTCCGGTCGACCACAATCGCCTTCTTGGTCAGCGCCACCTGCCCGACCAGCGACTGGCCGAGTTCGAATACGACGTTGTCGGCATTGCGCCCGTAGCCCGCGATCAGCCGCAGCTGGACACGGTTGGCTTCGGCTTCCATGAAGAAGAACGCGCCGTACTGAGCGCCGACGAGCGGGGTGAGCTGGTTCATGATCAGCTGGGCGACGGCGCTGAGATCCCGGTGTCCCTGTAGACGTCCGGACATTCGCGCCAGGTTGGTGTTGAGCCAGGCCTGCTCTTCGTTGGTGCGGGTGGTTTCGCGCAGGGACTGCACCATCGAGTTGATGTTGTTCTTGAGTTCGGCGACCTCACCTTGCGCCTCGACAGAAATCGATCGGGTGAGATCTCCGGTCGCCACCGCGCTCGCGACCTCGGCGATGGCACGCACCTGACGGGTCAGGTTGCCGGCGAGCTCATTGACGTTCTCCGTCAGCCGCTTCCAGGTTCCGGATACGCCCTCGACCTCGGCTTGTCCGCCGAGCCGGCCATCCTTGCCCACCTCGCGTGCCACCCTGGTGACCTCGGCGGCGAACGCCGACAACGTGTCGACCATGGTATTGATCGTGGTCTTGAGCTCCAGGATCTCGCCGCGCGCATCGACGTCGATCTTCTGCGACAGGTTGCCGCGCGCCACGGCCGTGGTGACCTGGGCGATGGATCGAACCTGACTGGTCAGGTTGCCCGCCATCGAGTTCACATTATCGGTGAGGCTCTTCCAGGTGCCGGCGACATTGGGCACCCGCGCCTGCCCGCCGAGGATGCCTTCGGTGCCCACCTCGCGCGCGACGCGGGTGACCTCGTCGGCGAACGAAGACAAGGTGTCGACCATCGTATTGATGGTCTGCGCCAGCGCGGCGACCTCGCCCTTGGCTTCGACGGTGACCTTCTGCGACAGGTCGCCGCGGGCGACCGCGGTGGCGACCTGGGCGATAGACCGCACCTGAACGGTCAGATTGTCCGCCATCACATTCACGGACTCGGTCAAGCCTTTCCAGGTGCCGGATACACCTTTCACGTCGGCCTGACCGCCGAGCCGCCCCTCCGTACCAACCTCGCGCGCAACACGAGTGACCTCGTCGGCGAACGAAGACAGAGTGTCGACCATCGTATTGATGGTGTCCTTCAGCTCGAGGATCTCACCCCGGGCATCCACCCGGATCTTCTGCGACAAATCCCCGCGCGCAACCGCAGTCGTGACCTGGGCGATAGACCGCACCTGGTCGGTCAGATTGTCCGCCATCACATTCACGGACTCGGTCAAGCCTTTCCAGGTGCCGGATACACCTTTCACGTCGGCCTGACCGCCGAGCCGCCCCTCCGTACCAACCTCGCGCGCAACACGAGTGACCTCGTCGGCGAACGAAGACAGAGTGTCGACCATCGTATTGATGGTGTCCTTCAGCTCGAGGATCTCACCCCGGGCATCCACCCGGATCTTCTGCGACAAATCCCCGCGCGCAACCGCAGTGGCGACCTGGGCGATAGACCGCACCTGGTCGGTCAGATTGTCCGCCATGAAGTTCACCGACTCCGTCAGGCCCTTCCAGGTGCCCGAGACCCCCAGCACCTGGGCTTGGCCACCGAGTTGACCTTCGGTTCCGACCTCGCGGGCGACGCGGGTGACCTCGTCGGCGAACGAAGACAAGGTGTCGACCATCGTATTGATGGTCGACTTCAGCTCCAGGATTTCGCCACGCGCATCCACGGTGATCTTCTGCGACAGGTCGCCCTTCGCCACCGCGGTCGTCACCTCCGCGATCGACCGAACCTGAGCGGTGAGATTGCCCGCCATGATGTTCACCGATTCGGTGAGGTCCCGCCATGTTCCCGAGACGCCGGGCACCTGCGCCTGACCGCCCAACCGTCCTTCATTGCCCACCTCTCGGGCAACACGGGTCACCTCGTCGGCAAACGCCGAGAGCTGATCCACCATCGTATTGATGGTGTTCTTCAGCTCCAGCAGCTCTCCTTTGACATCCACAGTGATCTTCTGCGACAGGTCGCCCCGCGCCACCGCTGTGGCTACACCGGCGATGTCGCGGACTTGAGCGGTGAGGTTGTCCGCCATGGCATTCACCGACTCGGTCAAATCCTTCCAAGTGCCCGAGACCCCGGGCACCGACGCCTGGCCACCGAGCTTGCCCTCGGTGCCGACCTCCCGGGCGACGCGGGTGACCTCGGTGGTGAATAGTGAGAGCTGGTCCACCATGCCGTTGAACACGGTGGCGATCTCGTCCAGCAGCGGATCACCGACCTTGGGCAGGGACCGCCGGAAGTCACCATCGCGTACCGCTTTGAGCCCATCCAACAGGGGCTGCAGGCGCTCGTCGTTGCTGCTTGCTCGATCCATGCTGGCGGTTTCTTGGACCATCAGCTGTACCTACCTAACTTCGCCTCTGCAGCCGGTCAGTGTCCGAGGTCGACCTCGAAGTAGTCCTGGCCGGCGGCGACCTGCCGAATGGCGTCCAGTAGGTCGTCGAACACTCCGGTCTTGAGCACCAGGCCAGCACCACCCGCCGCGATCACCCGATCGACCATGGATTGGTTCGCATCCCCGGTATAGACCAGGACCCTGGTCTCCGGGGATACGGTGCGCAGCCGCTCGATCGCATCGATTCCATCGCCATCGGGCAGCCGACGGTCGAGCAGGATGACGTGCGGATGGTGCCGGCTTGCCGCACCGATGGTGTCCTCGACCGAACTCGCAATTTCGACGACGTCGATGTCGTCGACGAACTCGAAGGCGGAATCCAACGCCATCACCACCATAGGGTGATCTTCCGCCACCAGTAGCCGAGTATGCCCAGCGTCGACATCAGCCGACATGGCTGTCAGTCTACATCGATGCCTGTTCGTTGCTGCGGAATTATGCGAGTCGCACTTTCTGATAGAAAATTTCATGAACTTAATCGAATATACACAATATTCATCCAGGACTGCGATCGCGACTAAATTATCGCGGACCCGCAGATGATCGCGATCAGGTGTCGGTTCGCTGACTTCCGGCGCACTCCGCGGTGGTCGCGCAACCCGACATCCTGCGGACGTAGGCGGGCTCCGCGATTTGGGCCCGCCATTGCTGCGCCCGAAATGTTGCGCAGGATATGGACCGACCGCTCAAGTACCAAGATGTTCGCGAAGGTATGCGATCCGACCACATGAGGCGGTGAGAAACGCATGGTGACACAGCGCGACGAACACCGATACCGGTACCTGTCTTATCTCGAACGCTGTAATGATCACGATTTCGATGGAATGGCGACATTTTATACACCAACCATCAAAGTGAATGACATCCCTATGGATCCAGTCGCCGTTACGACGCAATTCTCACACCTCTTCGCCGCATTTCCCGACTGGCACTGGGAGATGCGAAACCTCCTTGTAGACGGCGACTATATAGCGGCGCATTTCACTGTAACCGGCACCCACCGGGGCGCTTTCCGCGGAATTGACGCAACCGGTCGTCGGGTGATCATTTCCGAGCTCACTCTTTATCACCTGGAAGACGGCAAGTTCGCCGAAGTCTGGGATCACGCCGATATGGACGAGTTGATGAGGCAAATCGAGCCGGGCGAACACCGTTGACGAGCTACCTCAACGAGCGGCCCGACGAGCCGCTGGATCTCGCGGCTCTGCGTGCGGACCATCCGAAGCCGATGGATCTGCGGACCTGGCCGCACCAGACGAACCGGAAGCCGTGAAATCGGCTGTGCGCGTGGCGATATCGAGGACACCACGCAACCACGGGGTGAAGGTGTCGGGCGCCGCCGAGATGTGTCCGAGCAACTCGACGGGGTCGGCCCATGCGCATTCGGAGACCTCGGCCGGGTCGGGGCGGGGAGCGCCGTCGGATATGACACCGACCAGCACGTGGTCCCATTCGTGCTCCACCTGATCACCGCACGGGTCGGCGGCCCGATAGCGGTAGATGCCCGCCTCGGTCAGCTGTGCGGCGGTCAGGCTCAGCTCCTCCGCCAGCCGGATCACCGCGGCATCGGCGGGGTCCTGGCCCGGGGCGGGATGACCACAGCAGGTGTTCGACCATCGTTGCGGGAAGCGGGTTTTGACGGCCGCCCGCCGCTGCAGCAGGACCCGTCCCGACAGGTCGTACAGCAGCACCGAAAAGGCGCGGTGCAATTGCCCGGGCGGGCGGTGTGCCTCGGCCACGGAACGTGCTCCGGTCGCGAGGCCGTGCTCATCGACCAGTTCGACGAGCAGAGCCTCGCGATCGGCGCGAATGTCGGCGGTCATGATCGTGGCTCCATGGTCTCAGGGGATGCGCTCACCGTTGGCAGAACACCGCGGCCGCGGGCACAACGGCCGCCCAGGCGACGAGCGCGACCATGTACACGAACAGTTTCGCCTGTGACCGGACCAGCGGCATGGCGTCGTCCAGCGGCTTGCCCCAGGTGCCGAGTTGGGTCCGGCCCAGATAGCCGATAACGATCAGCACCAGGACGGCGTACACGATCAGCGTCCAGGTGAATCCCACCATGGCGATGACGGAACCGGCCACGAGTGCGGCGCCGACGGTCACCCGCGTCATCGACTCGAACAGCGAGACGCGCAGGCCGAGTGCCACCACCGAGGTCCGGAATCCGTGCTCGGTGTCCTCCGGAATGTCTTCGGCGGTGTTCGCGACGAAAACGCCGGTGGTCGTCAGCCCCAGGCCGAGAATGGCGATGAGCGCTGGCATTTCGATCGGTCGGTCGTACAGCCGCAGCACGACCACACCGGGGAAGACCATCGTCATGAGGTAGGTCCAAGGGATCTGCCAGAATCCGGCGGCCTTGAAATGCCATGGCGGCAGCGAATATTCGAGCAGCAGCACAGTGCCGACGGGAATGATCAACAGCAGGTCGAGATGCCCGGTCGCCACCGCGAGGTAGACCGCCGCGACGCCGATACCCGCGGTGGTGAGATAGATCTGCCAGGCCACGAATCGCACGCCGAGATCTCGAACCATGCGGGAGAACTTGGATTTGTATTCGACATCCACCCAGCGATCGGCGAGGCAGTTGGCAACGTGCAGCAGTTGAATCGCGGCGGCCAGCATGACCGCGGCCACGATCATCGGCGCCGACCAGATCTCGGCTCCGGTATGCGCGCTGAACAGGACATCGGCCACCATGACCGCACCGGACATCGGCGCGATCTCCGGCCGGGTCAGCCACAGCGCGTAGTTGATCTTCGTGCGCAGCGGCAGCGGGCGCCCCTGTTCGCCGGGACCCGCGGTGAAGATGCGGCGCAACCGCGCACGCAGCGAGGCCGCCCCGTCGCTGACCGTGGTGGACATCAGGTCTGCTCCTAGAGTGCACGCCGACGTGCCCGGGAAATGCTGCGCCGGAAGAACGGCCGCGACAAATCCTCCGGGAGATTCGCCCACCGCAGGAAGAAGGTAGTGAGCGGATCCATCGTGATGTGGTGGCGGCCCCGCTCCAGCCCGCGCACCGCCGCTTCGCCCACCTTGTCGACGGGCATCGGCTTGATCGAACCGGTGATGGCCTTGGTCTCGACCGGCTTGCGCCGGTTCTCCCTAGCCAGTCCCGGAGTGTCGGTATCGGCCGGATACAGCACCGATACGGTCACCCCGGCGGGCTCGACCTCGTAGCGCAGACAGAGGCCGAGCTGACGGACGCCGGCCTTGGTCGGGCCGTAGCTCGAATACCCGGGAATGCCGAGGAAGGCCGCCGTCGAACTGAGCAGCAGGATATGCCCGCTGCCGCGTTCCACCATGCCGGGCAGGACACACCGGACGGCGTGCACCGAACCCAGATAGTTCGCATCGCTCTGGATACCGAACTCGTCGCCGTCGACATCGAGGAACAGACCGGGCAGCGTGAGGCCCGCGCAGCAGGCGATCACCGCGCAGGCGCCGTTGCGCTGCTCGAGTTCCTTGATGGCGCTCGCCAGACCCTGCCGGTCGGTGACATCGGCGGCACACCAGTCGGCGCCGATCCGCTCGGCGGTCGCGCGCAGGGGCGCCTCCCGCCGCGCGATGATCGAGGCCCGCGCGCCACGCTGGGCGAAGGCGTTGGCGACGGCCGCCCCGATGCCTTCCGAGCCGCCGGTGACGATTACGTGCTTATCCGTCCAGTTCATGACTCAGCTCTCGGTTGCGGCGGCGAGTTCACCGAGACGGTCCCGCCAGGCGTGATAGCTGGCCGCGGTGCCGTCCTCCGGTATTCCGACGAACGCCTTGTCGATCAGGGCGGCGGCCTCGTCGATCGAGCGGCCGGTGTAGGTCCGCACGGCGACCCCAGTGTGTGGGGTGGCGCTATCGGCCTGCTGGCGGATCTTCGCGACCATGGTCGAACCCGCCGCCAACTGCTGGCGGAACTGCGGCACCAGGGCCACGATCGCTTCCAGGTCAGCGACTTCCACGCCGCCGGCGAAGGTGGTCGCGATGCCTATGCCGTTCCACAGGTCGGCGTGCCGACTCGGGTCGAACTCGGCGATCCTGGCGGCGACACCGTCGACCGAACCGCCGCTGATGAACCAGAGCGCGCGGCCGATCCCCTGGTCTGCCGCGCGTTTCAACGGTGCGGTATCCCCCATCCAGGACGGGTACCGGTTGTCGACATGGTGCCGGGCGATGTACTTCTCGGTGCGGAAGAAGGCGTTGTAGAAGCCGTACCCATCGATGGCGAGCCAGCGGTACACCGGATGCTTCGGAAATACCTTCTTCCACACGGGTTTCGGTATCTTGCCCATCGCCAGGCCGACACCGACGTACATGGTCAGATCGTGTTCGGCGGCCGGACCGGTGAACAGATCCGCGGCGCGGTGGCTGAACGGGGTGATCGAGTCGACGGCGGCCAGACCCGTCGCGGCGCCTTCGAATGCGAATCCCCGGTACTGCTCGGGCAGCTGCTGGATGTGCTCGATCAACTCGTCATTGTTCTTGGTGCACACGGCGAAATGGATGCTGCTGGACAGGTGGGTGGCGACCCGCCGGAGTTCGGCGGCGGTCGCCGGGCTCGGCATCGCGAAGCCGGGGCGGTCCAACGGGTTCTCCTCGATCCGGGTACCGAGCAGGGTGGAGCGTAACGGTCCGATCAGTGACGGCATATTTCCTCGATTCTGTTGCGGTGCTGCGGGTTCCGGCGATCAGGATCGAACGACTTCCTTTTCCGGCTCGGGCAGCGCCGGTTCCTCCGCCGCGGGCTGCGGCGCGACCGTCGCGACGGTCGCGCGATTGTCCAGCCACTCGCGAATGTTGCGGTACCACCAGAACAGTCCGCGGCTCGCGCAGACGATCACCAGCGCGAAGAACAATCCGAACGAAACGTGCAGGGCCATCAGCACGCCGTACATCACCCCCACCGAGGCGCCGAAGATGATCTGATCGCGCTTCTTGAACGGAGTAGTCGCCGGGTCGGTGATCATGTAGTTGGTGTAGAGCACGAAGGCGATGCCGGTCATCGGCAGCAGGGCCGCGATGATCGAGATCTGGTCGTCGAGCAGCCCGCGCACCACCGCCTGCAGCACGTAGGCACCCAGCCAGGCCATGATCAGCGGTGTCTTCTTGGTCAGCTTGGCGTTCAACATGGTGCCGGCGGCCAGCAGGGCGAGCACGATCAACGCGTCGGCCGGACCCGAGACGTTCTCCACGAAGTGATACGGACCGACGACGGCGATCGCTGGGAAGGCCAGCAGCGCGACCACGATGCCGAAGTTCGACGGGTTCATGAAGTGCTTCACTTTCCCGTTGATCTTCGCGCGCAGTACCCATTTGGTGCCGACCGCGACCGTGATCCCGAACATGATCGGCATGAACTGATCTGCCGCGTACATCAGGAAGTTGAAGGCCACACCGGTGATGTGCGCGGGCAGCAGGAACACGATCAGGCCGCGGAGTCCGTTGCCGCGGTAGCCCGCCGGTCGGCGATAGGCCCACGCCGCCAGCGTTTCCAGGATCAGCTCCACGGTGTACGCGGTGGCCGCGCCGAGAAATGGCCACAGCCACGGCTGCTCGAACCCCAACCACAGGAATCCCAGAATATTGAAGAAGGTCAGCGAGGCCGCGAAGTTGCGCAGCGCGAGATAGCGCGGATCCCGTCCTTCCTTGTTGACGCCCAGCCACTTTCGCCGCAACGCCTGCGCCGGTGTCGGCGGTGCGGCGGTCTCCTCGGCGGGGGCCGATCCGTTGCCGTTCGTACTCGCGACGACGTCGGCTTTTCCATTGGCCTGATGACCGTTTTCCTGAACACTCACTGGTGCACCTCCCGGGCATCGGAGTCGAGAACGAGGGTGTGCTGCCCGGTCGGCAGTTGCAGCTGTTGGGTGTGCGTGGCGCCCTTGTTGTCGCGCCATGCGATCTGCACCGCCAGCGGCGCCGTGGGATCGATATCGCCGAGCCCGATATGGATATCGGTGGAGCGCTTTCCGGCGTGCCCGCTGCCACCGTCGACCTGCGTCACATGCGGTGTGCCGTCCGGCGTCGTCACCGTCACCTCGGCGCCGAGCGCCGGAGATCCGAGCACGGGTTTGCCCGCCACCGTCGTTTCGCCGGGGGCGGCGTTGGTCGGCGGAGTCAACAGCCGCAGACCGAGATACTGCCCGCGGTGCGGTGCGTCGTTGCGGTAGTAGACCGGTGCCGCCCACTGCCGGGCCACCGCGAAGCTCAACGCGCCCGTCCCGGTCGCGTCACCGACCGCGATGCCCCGGGTCGGCGTCGGCGCGAAGACATCGAGCGCCGGGGAGATATTGGTGAAGTTGCCGCTGTCGTCCTGGGCGAAGAAGCCGATCCGGTTGCTGCCCGCCAGGTCGGATTGCTCGGTGAACTTCGGCCAGGCCCAAGGGTATTTGGTGAAGTCGTCGTTCATCGTGGCCATTTCCTGCACCTGTGGCCAGCGCGTGCTCTCGCCCTTGAACATGCCGTTCGACTGCACGATCTGCGGCCTGCCGCTGTTGTCGAAGTCGGCGAGCTTGGTGTCCCAGCACCAGCCGTCCCAGGCGACGCCCTTCTGCACCGCGCGGTTCTCGAACGGTGCTACACCCGAATCGAGCTGGGCCGCGGCTTGTTTCGGATCGGCCGCGGTGTTGTAGAACGCGAAGTTGGATTCGACGATGCCCCAGCGCTGAGCGATATTGCTGACGAACAGGTCTGGCATGCCGTCGCCATTGAGATCGGCGAAATCTGCCCCCATCCCTTTGAACGAATCATGGCCGAGCACAAAGGATTTCGGATCGGTCGGCCCGCGTTGGCCTTCGGCGAGGCCGAACTCGATATGCCCCGGCTTCGACTTGTTGACGAACAGGCGATCGGGCCCCATGTCGTTGGCGACGTAGAGCTCGGGCAATTGGTCGCCGGTGAGGTCCTGGGTGGCCGTGGCCAACGCCCAGCCGTTGTACTTGCCCTCCGGAAGTGCGTTGGAGACCTCGCGGTATACGGCGGTCGGCTCGGCGCCGCCCGAACTCTGCTGGTAGGTGAGGATGCGGTCGGTCGCGCCATTGGTCGCGGTGGAGAACGATTCGTTGAGCGTCAGGCTGTGCTCACCGTCGGGACCGATGAAATCGCTGTCCGGAAAGTAGTTTCCGAGGTAGACGTCCGGATTGCCGTCACCGTCGAAATCGGCGACGGAGGCGGCCAGGGTGAACCAGCGCGCGCCCTGATAGCTGCCGTCCGTGCTGGCCGGTGGCTCGACCATTTCGACCGGCCGAAACGCCTTGTTGTCCAGCTGCTTGGCGCCCGCGCGCGGCAGGAACAGGATCGGGGTGCGGCCGCCGTAGTAGACCAGCAGGCCGATCCGCCCGGAATGGTCGAAATCGCCGGGGATACAGCCGGTCGGCGCCATCCGGTCATCGGTCGGCAGCGGCGCGGGGTCGAGCACGAACGGTGCGTAGCGGCTGGTGTCGCTGTCCGGACTCGGCGTCACGATCACCGTATCGGATCGGGAATCGACCAGGCACAGATCATCGGCGCGGCCGTTGCCGTCGATATCGTTGATGGCCGCCGCGGAATTGACCGAGGACATCCACGCCACGACATGTTCGTAGCGCGGCTCGATATGGCGAATCTTGTGCTCCGGCAGACCCGGCGGCAGCGCGATCGGCATCTCGGTGAAATGGAACCGGCTCGCCAGCGGACTGTTCGGGTCGGTCTCGACCGGGGCGATCATGGCCGAGCGGGCCGGGACGAACAGGACCGCCATGAGGGTGACCGATGCCAACGGCACCAACGCTTTTCGCAGTAGCGAGGAACTGATCGGCGACTTCACGAGTGCTGACTCTCTTCCGTGGTAAGACGGTCGAACACCTGACGCAGGGTGTCCAACGCATGATCGAGCTGCGCCTCGGTGTGTCGGCAGTTGATGAAGAACCGCAGTCGCGCCTCCCCCTCGGGGACCACCGGATGCCCGATGGCATTGGCCATCACATTGCGCTCCAGCAGTTCCAGCGAGGCGCGCACCGCGGGTTCGCTCGCGCCGGTCATGATCGGGGTGATGGGGGTGCCCTGTCCGTTGCCGGTGTCGAAACCGAGCTCACGGGCCCGGCGATAGAAGTACTGCGCGTTGTGCCGCAGTGCCGCAACACGTTCCGGCTCGTCGTGGAGCACCGCCAGCCCCTCGAGCGCGGCCGCCGCCGCGGACGGTGCGGGAGATGCGGTGTACATGCTCAGGCCCGCGGCGGAGTATTTGAACCCCTCGACGAGCTCGCGGTTGGCCGCGAGGTATCCGCCGACGCTGCCGAGCGCCTTGGACAGCGTGCCCATCCAGACATCGACCGCGTCACCGGGCAGATCGAACAGCTCACGCACGCCGAGCCCACGTTCGCCGAGGACACCGAACGAATGCGCTTCGTCGATCATGATCGAGCAATCGTATTTCCGTGCCACCTCGATGATTTCGGGCAGCCGGACCACATCGCCGTCCATGCTGTAGACGCCCTCGATCAGTACCAGCGCCCGTTCGAAGCTGCGCCGGGACATCGACAGGATCGCCTCCAGCGATTCGGGATCGTTGTGCCGGAAGGTGACCCGTTTGCAGCCCGCCCACTCGGTGCCGGAGACGATGCTGTTGTGGATCAGCGAATCGCAGATCGCGATATCGCGCTTGCCGAGCAGGAAGGCGACCGCCGCGGCGTTGGTGAGGAAGCCGCTGGACGTCACGATGGCGGCGTCGGTGTCGTAGATCCGGGCGATCTCGCGTTCCAGCTCACCGTAGAGCGGTAACTCCCCCGCCACCATCCGGACCGCCGCCGCGGAGGTACCGTAGCGGCCGATCGCGGCGGTGGCGGCGGCGTGCACGCGCGGTTCGGCGGCCAGGTCGAGGTAGCCGAAACTGCTGAAGTTCACCATATCTCGGTCCGCGAACCTGGTCACTGGTCCACTGATGCCCTCGTGCGGCAGGTAATAGGGGTTGAGCACCCCGGTCTCGCGGGTCCAGCTGTCGAAGGCGGTCCACTTCTCGTTGGCCGCCAGCACGCCCGGGTGGTCGCGAAAGCTCGTCTGCCGGGTCGAACTGGGGGTTATCCGCCCATTCGACGCACCGCGGGCGGATGTGGTCGGCGCCGTCGTGGTGCCCGAGGCCGCACTCGCGCCGTTGCCGGGACCGTGCTCGGCCATCAGTGCCCGTGCCAGCGCACGGGGATCGATGCTCTCAGTGGTCATCCACACTTCCTCACGCTGCTATCCGGTTCGGTATTTGCTTCTTCGTGCGCGATCTGCGCGGCGATCTTGGCGCCGAGACCGGCCAGCGAGAGTCCGGCCCCGATCGAGAGGACCGACATCTTGACGCCGAGGCTTTTCACCACGCGCGCACCGAATTCCATGGCCATCAGCGAATCCAGCCCGAGCTCCATGGTCGGAGTCGCCAGATCCACGGTGTCCGCGTCGACGGCGAGCACGATCGCGAGCTGTTCGGCCAGCAGGCAGGCGACCACTTCGCCGCGGTATTCGGGATCCAGCGCCAGGATCGCGGCACGCAGGGCACCGGCACCGGATGCCCCGCCACCCGCGGCGGTGACCAGCTCGACGAATCGCGGTGCCCGCGCGGAGGATCGGTGTGCGAGCGCCCACTGTGCCCAGTCGATATCGAGCAGAGCGACCTGCGGTAGGTCGAAACGCAGACATTCGCGCAACAGCCGGGCGGCGAAATCCATATCCAGTGAGCCGTATCCGGTCATCTCGGCATACCGCGATACCGCACGGGAGTCGGCCATGCCGCCGTCGCCGCGCATGAATCCCCAGTCGACCGACAGCGCGGGCCGGCCCTGCGCGCGCCGCGTCCAGGCGAGCGCGTCGAGCGCGGAATTTGCTGCGGCATAACCCAACTGAGGTGAGAGTCCGGCAATACCGCTGGCGGAGGAATACAGCACGAACATGTCCAGATCGACACCGGCGGCCGTGGTGGCCCGATCGAGGTTGATCGCCCCGCTCACCTTCGGCTCGAAGATCTCACCCAGCGATTCGGCGGTGATCTCGGGTATCTCGGTATTGTTCACCACCCCGGCGGCGTGGATGACCCCGCGCAGCGGCGCCGCGCTGGCCTGGATGCGTGTGATGAGGTCGGCGACCGCGTCGTAGTCGGAGACGTCGAGGCGTTCGGCACGCACCTCGACACCGTCGCGGGCGAATTGTGCCAGCTGTTCGCGGGCCGCCTCGCTGGCGGCACCACTGCGCCCGACGAGCACCAGGTGGCGCACTCCGGCGCGGACCAGCTGACGCGCGGTGGCCAGGCCGAACGCGCCGAACCCACCGGTCACCAAATAGCTCGCCTGCGAATCGAATTCGACCTCGCGCGGAATATGGCGCACCGCCGGGTGCTCCTCGCGCAGGTCGAGCACCACCCGGCCGATCTGCGCCGAGCGCGCGACCGTTTCGAACGCACCGGTGAGGCTGTCCAGTAGGAACGCGCTATTCGGCAGGGCGGAGTACTCGCCGCGGTACATCGCGTCGACCACCCGGCGGGCGGCCCGGCGGACCTGCTCGGGACGTCGCGCCAGGATGCGGTCGATATCGACGGCGAAGAACGCCAGGTTCCGATCGAACGGACGCAGGTCGATGGTGCCCGAACCATAGATGTCTTCCTTGCCGATGTCGACGATGCGGCCGAATTCGCCTGCGACACGGAAGTTCTGCTGCAGGATCTCCCCCGGCGCTGAGCTGTAGACGACGTCGACGCCCGCACCGTCGGTCAGGCGCAGCACCTCGTCGACGAAGTTGATCGACCGCGAACCCAGTACCTCGTGCGCGCCGAGCGCGCGCACTCGGGCGCGGCGTTCCTCGGTGCCAGCGGTGGCGATCACCCGAGCCCCGATCCGCAGTGCGACCTGGACCGCGGCCATGCCCATACCGCCCGCCGCACCGTGGATCAGCACGGTGTCACCCGGCTGCACCCTGGCCAGCTCGACCAGTCCGATTTCGGCGGTGAACAGTGGCATCACCGAGGTGCAGTGCAGCGGATCGAAGGCGCCGGGCGGGAAGATATCCATCGGGGTGGTCGCGCCCGCGTCCGGCCGGATCGTGACATACCGTCGCACGATTCCCGGCGCGACGACCGAAATCTCGTCTCCCGGTGCGATATCGGTGATGTCGGCGCCGACCCGCGCCACGACGCCGTAGCCGTCCATGCCGATCTCGGTGCCGTAAAAGGTTCCGTCCAGCTCCTTTTCGGTGAGCACACCGAGCACCTTCAGTGTGTCCTTGTAGTTCAGGCCGACCGCCTGCATCCGGATCTCGATCTCGTCGGGCCCCGGTGCGATCCGATCGGTGGTGCGCAGTGCGAGTTCCGCAAGCAGCCGGGAGCGCGGGATATCCAGTTCGAAGGACTGTTCGGGATCGGTCAGCGGCTGCGCGACATCCCAGTGGGCCAGATGCGTCGCCAGGGTGTGCCGCCAGCGGATCGTCCAGCACGCACCGGCCCGCAGCGCCACCTCGTCGATGGCGGTGTCGGCGTAGACCTGCTCGAGGATGTCGGCCGCGGCGGAGTCGGGCTCGGTGTCCACCAGCCGCCACTGGCCGGCGGGCAGTTCGTTGAGCAGTTCGCGGCGCGCGCCGGTCAGCGCCGAGTGCTCCAACCGGGCGAAACGATCGATCGGCAGGCACAGTGCGTGTTCGGTGACCACGACCGCGTGGATCACGAACGGCGCCTCGGTGACACCGGGCTCGCGTGGTGCGGAATCATCGGACAGCAGTCCCTTGATCGCGCGAGCGACCTGGGCCAAGCCGTACACGTTGCGCATGCCGTCGAGTTCCGCCCCGGCAACGACCAC
Organism: Nocardia sp. CA-119907; assembly: GCF_050955995.1. Lineage (NCBI taxonomy): Bacteria > Bacillati > Actinomycetota > Actinomycetes > Mycobacteriales > Nocardiaceae > Nocardia > Nocardia sp. CA-119907. The sequence continues at coordinate 2,231,213 of NZ_CP192091.1, read as the reverse complement.
GACCCGGAGCCGCTCGACCTCGGGCCGACCGCATGCGGCCCGGAGCAGCCCGACCAACTGCGGGCTGTCGGCCGCCGAGGCGTGCTCTCCCACCGTCACCAATTCGGCGTGGATAGCCACGTTGGCTATTTCCTTGGCCCGCTGCGAGATCTCCGCACCGAGGTTGACGACGAGCAAGAATTCCTGGACGTCGGGCGTGGCGGGCGGGGTCGATTCGCCTGTGTCGGCCACGATTTCCCACACCGGTTCGTAGAACAGCCGGTCGAGTTGATCGGAGAGCGCGGGCCGTGGCGTGAGCGCGCGAAATTGCACGCCCGACATCGTCAGCGCGACAACACCGTTCGCGGATGCGATGCGGATATCGGCGCGCAGCGGATCGCCGGGATCGCGCGTGACGACCACGACCGGGTCGGCCGGAATGGGTCCGTTCCAGCGGATCCCGGCGATCGCGGCAGGCACCACCACCTCGCCGTCTTCGCCGGAGTTCGGCTGTGTGGCAACCGATCTCGCGTACAGCGCAGCGAAGCACTGCAGGGCCGAATCGACGACCGCGGGGTGCGCGAGATGCCGCCTCGTCGTCGGCTCGGATACCGGTGCATGCAGATGCGCGACAACGCTGTCCGAGCCGACCCGGACCGCACGCAGCAACCGGAACTGCGGACCATAGGCGAGTCCGTGCTCGACCATGCTCTCGTAAAGTTCGTCCACCGCGACCTCGACCGCATCCGCCTGCGGCGCGATATCGACGGTAGTGGCGTCGGTGTCGGCTTCGATGAGTCGTCCGTACGCGTTGACGGTCCATGCCCCGCCGGTAGCGGGCCGGGAGCGGATGACGAACCGGTGTGTGTTCTCTTCCACGCTGATTCGGACGAGCGGCACATCGTGCTCGTCGACGACGAGCGGGGTGACGAACTCGACGGATTCCAGTCCGAAGGTGTCGCGCCCGGTGCGCTGCGCGGCGGCACTGAGGGCGGCGTCGAGGTAGGCCGCCCCGGGCAGCACCACCGCACCGGCCACGACGTGATCGCGCAGCCACGGCAGATTCGATACCGACAGTTGCAGTTCCCACTCCGGCGCTACCGATGCGGTGCGATCGCCCAACATCGCGAAGCCGTCGGGGGTGCCGATCCGATCGAGCTCCGTTTCCGGTTCCTGAGTCCAGGCGAACCGACGCTGCCACGGATACCGGGGGAGCTCGACGTGCTCGATGGCTGGATCGATGGCGCGTGGCAGGCGGTCACCGTCCAATGAACCCGCGCGGTACAGCTCGCCGACCGCGGTGAGGATGTTCTCGCGATCATCACCGCCGCGGACCAGCGTGCTGATCGCCGCACCGGAAATGCCCTGCTGCACAAGGATTTCCCGAATACTGCCGCCCAGCACCGGGTGCGGCCCCAGTTCGAGAAAGACCCGGTGTCCGGCCGCCAGCAACGCACCGACGGCGTCCGCGAACCGGACCTGGTCACGGACATTGCGGCACCAGTACTGCGCGTCCCAATCCTGTGGTGCGGTTTGCCCGCCGGTCACCGTCGAGTAGGCGGTGACGGTGCCGACGCCCGGTGCGAGCGACGCCAGTGCGGTGCGGAGGTCGTCGAGGATCGGGTCCATCAGATGGCTGTGATAGGGCACCTCGACGCGCAGCGCCTTGGCGAAAACGCCGTCGGCAGCAAGGCGTTCGGTGATAGCCGCGAGCACCGGTTGCTCGCCCGCGAGGGTCACCGCCGAGGGGCTGTTGACCGCGGCGATGCATACGCCATCGACACCGGCGATCAGTTCGCGGGCGTCGGCCTCGGCCAGCCCCACCGCGAGCATGCCGCCGGTCCCCGCGGTGCTGGCCTGCAGGCGGGATCGGTGATAGCTGACCGACACCGCCTCCGTGAGCGACAACGATCCGGACACATAGGCCGCGGTCACCTCGCCGACGCTGTGCCCCACCACGACGGCGGGCCGGATACCGAGTTCGGCGAGCTCCGCGGTGAGCACGGCCTGCAGCAGAAAGTTGGCGGGTTGCGCGATCTCGGTGCGCGAGATTCGGGAGTCCGACTCGTCGCGGCCCATCTCCTCGAGGATCGACCAGCCCGCGAGTTTCGTGAATTCGCGGTCGATTTCGCGCGCCAGCTCGGCTGCCGGACCCGCCGCGGCCAGCACGCCGCGGCCCATGGCCCACCACTGCGGACCCATTCCGCTGTAGACGAAGACCGGATCGGTCTGTCCCTCGGCGATGGCACGGACCGGAACCGGACCGCCGCCCGCGGCGAATTCCGCAAGCTGGGCACGCAATTCGACGTTGTCGTCGGTACGGAAGGCGCTGCGCAGCGGATGATGCGCACGCCGGACCCAGGCCGCCTCGACCACCCGCTCGATCGGCTCGGTATCGACCGCCGCTATCAGCTCCGCGGCCAGCGTGCGCAGTGCCTGCTCACTGCGCGCCGACAGCGGCAGGATCGGCAGTGTCGCCGCACGAGCACCGTGCTCGTTTCGTGCGCCGGAACGGGTTTCGCCGATCGCTGCCGGATCGGGCGCGGGACCGATGAGTGCGTGCGCGTTGGTTCCGCCGTAGCCGAAGCTGTTGACCGCGACCACGGGACGGACCAGTGGTTCGGCTTCCATCGGCACGCGCAGTCGCAACTCGTCGAACGGGATCTCGGGATTGAGCCGGTCCAGCCAGGCTTGCGGCGCGATCGTCCGATGGTGGACGGTCAGCGCGGCCTTGATGACCCCGGCCACACCGGCTGCCGCCTCGGTATGACCGATATTGGCCTTGACCGAGCCGACCGGCAGCGGCTCGTCTCGGCCCTCGACCGCGCCGTATACCGCGCCGAGGGCCGTCATTTCGGCGGGATCGCCGACCGGCGTCCCGGTGCCGTGCGCCTCGACGTAGCCGATCTCATGCGGTGCGATGCCCGCCTTGGTGCGTACCCGCCTGGCGAGTTCTTCCTGCGCAACGGGATTGGGGACGGGCACGGCCAAGGTGCGGCCGTCCTGGTTCACTCCGCTACCGCGGACCACCGCGTAGATGCGGTCACCGTCGCGCACCGCCGCGTCGAGCGGTTTGAGGATCACCGCGCCCGCACCCTCGCCACGGCCGTAGCCGTCGGCGGATGCGTCGAACGACTTGCAGCGCCCGTCGACAGACAGGAAACGGCCCTTGCACATGGAGATGAAGGTCTCCGGCTGGAGCATGGCGTTGGCCCCGCCGACGATGGCGCAGCTGCATTCGCCGAGCGCCAGAGATTGGACCGCCTGGTGCAGTGCCACCAGCGAGGATGAGCAGGCGGTGTCGATGGTCATGGTCGGACCGTGCAGGTCCAGCAGGAAGGCGATGCGCGCCGAGAGCAGCGTGTGTGACGAGCTGGTCGGCGTATGACTGTTGATCGCGGACCGAACCACGTTGCGGCCCACCGCATTGTCGTTCATGAAGCCACCGACGAAGACACCGACGTCGCGGCCCGACACCCGCCCGGCCATCCCGCTGTCGTCGAGCGCCTCCCACGCGACCTCCAGCAGCAGCCGTTGCTGCGGGTCCATGATCGACGCCTCACGCTGGGAGATGCCGAAGAAGTCGGCGTCGAACTCCCACAGTGATCGGGTCAGAAACCCGCCGCGGCGGGTGTACATCCGGCCGGGCGCTTCCGGATCCGGGTCATAGAACTTGTCCAGGCTCCAGCGATCCGACGGCACCTCCACGATGCCGTCGCCCTTGCGGACCAGGAAATCCCAAAAGGTACCCGGGCTATCGATTCCACCCGGAAATCGACACCCGATACCGACGATTGCCGCATCGGACATTGCGATGGCCCTCGTTTTCTACCCGAGCGATGAAGCTGTCTGCACTGCGCGACGAACGATTATCCATGAACGATAGGCAGCATACTTTCAATGCTCAACCGCAATCTCGAAACATCAGAAACTGTTGCAGCACTTGACAATTGGGTGCAATATGGAGCAATTACAGTGTTATACAAGGCACCCCGAAGATCTTTTCCTGTGCGGCTGACATTGTTATGCGAACCCTAACAGTGTTATTTCACAGTCGACCGACTCCGAATAACAATGTCATCGGTCCCGATGACATTGTTATTCGAACCGATGACATTGTTATCCGGGTACCGTGACGCCATGAACTCTGGTGAATTCGCCCTCGATCCGGCCGCCGAACCCATCGCGGACGCCGATTGGCTGCGCGCCTTCGTGGACCGCTACATCGCCGGATGGAACACCGGCGACGGCGCCGCGGTGGCGGCCTGCGTCACCGAGGACACCCGCTGGCTCGACCCGTCAGAGGCCGAGCTGATCACCGGCCGTACCGGCGTGGCCAAGTTTGTCCACGACACCAAGCGCGCATTCCCAGATGTCCACTACACCACCGTCTTCGAGCCGGTCATCACGCCGGACGCACGCGCCGCGATCGTGCCGTGGCGGATGACCGGCACCCATCTGGGTCCGATCGACCCGCCCGGATTCGCTGGCACCGGCAAGAAATTCGACCTGTTCGTGGTCGACATCTGGCAGTTCCGCGCCGGACTCATCTGGCGCAGCAAGGCCACCTGGGATCTGAACGAACTGCTGCTGCAACTCGAATTGCTGCCCAAACGCAACGGTTTCGCCGAGCGCGCCATGGCCCGCGCGCAGCGCATCGCCGTCAAGCTCCGCCCATGATCACGCGCAGACGCCGGTCGGCGACATGACCAGGTCGAGGGCGCTGGCCACCGATCGCTCGACCATCGCGCGTTCGGCGCCCATCCCGATCAGAATGTTGACGATCGAGGGCAACAGCACCTCGGACAGGCCGTCATCGCCATACAGGCCCGCCATATCGAGTTGGATGAACCCGTACAGCCCGGTCCAGAACTGGGCGGCGGCCGCGCGGGCATTGGTGCCGCGCAGCAGTTCCGCGTCCAGCGCCCGCTGCGTCGCGCGCACCACGTAATCGAAGCTCTCGGCGAAGTTCTCGAAGTCGGAATCACTGCCGCCGGAGAGCACGTTGCCCCGGTGCACCTTCACCTCCGCCTTCGGCGACTCGGTGGCGAACATCAGCCGGAACAGCTCGGGCTTGCGCAGTGCCTCGTCCCGAAAGATGAAGCCGAGCACCAAGATTTCGGCGATCGGGTCGTCGGCGACCCGGCATTGCGCCAGCCGCGCGACCAACTGGGTGAAGCCCTCCGAGCCGACCGCCTGGATCAGGCCGGGCATACCACTGAAGTTGGAATAGATGGCCATGGTGGAAACCCCGCAGATCCGTGCCACGCGTCGCACGGTCAGCGAGGTCAGTCCTTCCGTCGAAATGAGCTGAACTGTTGCCTCGATCAGGCGATCACGCATCGAACCGACCAGCGCCGGCTCCGCTGCCGCTACAGGGTTCGTCATCACGCCGCCTGCAGCCCCAACTCATCGGCGGTGATCTGCTCGAGCGGCTTGCGCCGGGTCTCGACGATGAACCCGACGGCCACCACCGCCGCGAGTGCGATCGGCACCGCGCTGATCAACGCGGTCACGGCGATCGATGGCGTGGTGACGGCGAGCACCACCAGCGCGATGACCAGGACGCCGCCCGCCTTGGTCATGCCCGCCGCCACACCGCTGCCGCGCGAACGGATCCGAGTCGGGTAGACCTCCGCGCCGTAGGCGACGATGACCGCGACCACCGAGCTCGAACCCCAGATCGGCACCACGAGAAGGGCATACAGCAGCACGGTGTTGTCGGCGACATGGTCACCGAGGATCACGAAGCCACCGAGCGCGACGGCGAGCAGCGTGCTGAGCGTGATCAGCGTCCATTTGGTGGAGCGGTGGTAGCAGTAGGCGACCAGGAAATTCAGCGGGAAGCCGATCAGCGCCGAATCACGCAGGATCTTGTCCGCGGTGACGCCGGTGAATCCGAGGCTGCGCAGGTTCGTCGGCAGCCAGAGCTGGAAACCGTAAGTGACCAGTCCGACCCCGAGTCCCAACAGGGCCAGCACGATGGTCATTCCGGCGAACGGCCGGCGCAGCAGCTGACCGAATCCGCCGCGCAGCTCATCTCCGGCCTCGGCGTGCGACTTTTCGACCGTGGTGATCTCGGCATGGTATGTGCGCAGCACCTTTTCGGCCTCGTGGTGGCGGCCGATCGCCGTCAGGAATCGCGGCGACTCCGGAATCCAGCGGACCAGCAGCACCAGCAGCAGGCCGGTGGGCAAGCCGATCAGCCACATGCTGCGCCAGCCGAAGGTCTGTCCGATCGTCGTGGACAGCCAGCTGGTGATGACATAGGCCCCCGCGATATCGCCGCCGATCAGCACCAGCAGCCAACCCCGGTGGCGGGCCGGAATGGTCTCCGATAGCAGCGTGAAGGCGATCGGCAGCATCCCGCCCGCGCTCAGGCCCATGATGAAGCACATCGCGACGTTCAACTCGAAGCTGGGCATCGCGCCGCAGATGGCAGTGCCGACGAAGAAGATCCCGGCCAGCAGGATCGCTGCCTTGCGGCCGATGCGGTCGCCGAGCCAGCCCCACAGGAACGACCCGAGCACCGTGCCGGTGATACCGGATAGTGGCAGCAGCGCCACCGGTAGTGCGTCCAGGTGCGGATTCGCTGGCGTGCGCAGGTGATACTCGGCGCCCACGCCCGGAACGACGAAGGCGAGCGTGGTCGGCTTCATCACGTCGATGGTGATCGCGGCGGCCATGATCAGCAGCAGCAGCACGTGCACCCGGTTGATCGGCGCGTCGTCGAGTGCCCGGACCCGCAGCCCGGACACCGTGTCGTGCACCGCGCGCTGCGGGAACAGTCCGTATGTGGTGACGGCCAAGCCGATCACGATCAGGATCATCCCGGCGATCATGGCGCCGTCCATGGGCATGCCCGCCATCCGATAGCCCATATCCCGGGCCATGAGATACATCGGAAGGTGCAGGACAGTCCCCAGCACCGTCGCTCCCAACCCGAACCAGAAAGCTCCCGTACGCCGACGGTTGATCGGAGCGTCCGATCGATGTGCGATATCGACGGCATTCACAAACATCACCGGACCCTCATCAGCCCCCCGGCTCACCAGTTACCGATCGGTATTACACACCAGTTCTGTTCCGGTGTGGCCTTTTTAATCTGTTCGGCATCAATAAGTCTGGGGGCGTGGCCGATTCGCCAATGAAAGGGTTACGACCAGGGTCGGTTGGGTATTCTGCTGCACTTTGTTGTGACCATATTCCCACTGGTGAGAATATGGTCGACACTGTCTATGATTCGGCGCGCAGATACCGGATGGATTCGCCGCCCTTGGTGTGATGCAGGCGGCCGAAGCGGCTGTCGAGCAGATTGGCCATGGCGTCGGCGGCACCGGTGTAGGCATCGGCGACCGTGGCCGCGCGATGGGTGACGGCAACCGGCGGCTGACCGGATATCCGGGCCTCCAACACACACTGCTTATCGTCCGGTCCACCCTTATCGGCGTTCAGATCGGTCAGGTGGACTTCCAGCCGGGTGACCTGATCGGAAAAGCGATCGAGTGTCGCGGAGATCGTCGACTCCACGCGCTCGGCCAGCGATGCGCCGCCGTGGATATTGCTGCCGGTGTTGACCTGAATCTGCACGAGCGTCTCCAATCCGATAGGTGCGGACAGCACTGTCTGCGTACCGTCGCCAACGGTCGCCGACCCGGCTCGTTGCGCCGAATCAGCAATCCATCGGCAATAGCGACACTACCCGCGCGGGTGCGCACTCAGCAGATTCCCAGGTTCACACGGCGGCCTGTGCGGCAATCGGCGACGGCAGGCGGCCCGCCTCCGGAACAGCGGTGCCGCGCAATGAGGTTCCCGCGGTCTCGCGCAGGAACGACCAGGCGACGAGCCCGATCAGACTGGCGCCGACCATATACGCGGCGGGAAACAGCGACCAGCCGGTCGATTCGATCGCGGCCTCGTTGACCAGCGGGGCGGTGCCGCCGAATGCGGCCGTAGAGACGTTGTAGCCGAGGGCGAACCCCGCGTAGCGCACATGCGTCGGGAAGATCGCGGGAAAAGTCGAGCTGATGGTCGCCAACTGGGGGATGTAGAGCAGGCCGAGCACGATGAATCCCGTAATGGCCCAACCGGTTCCCCGACCCATCAGCCAGTACATGGGCAGTGCGAGCACCGCGAGACCGACCAGTGAGACCAGCCACAGCGGGCGGCGGCCGACCCGGTCGGAAAGCCTGCCGAAGAACGGCAGCACGACCATCATCACCAACTGCCCGATCAGCATCATCGCGGTGGTGGTCGACTCGCCGACACCGATGGTGTTCTGCAGATAGGTCGGCTGATAGGTGAGCAGGGTGTAGTTCACCACATTGAGGGCGACCACCAGCCCGACCAGCGTCAGCGTCTCGCGGCGATAGGTGGTCACCACCGCGCGCAGGCCGCCCGGCGGATGCGGCTGATCGGCCACCTCGGTGAATACCGGCGACTCGTCCAGATGCGCGCGCAGGTACCAGCCGATCAGGCCGAGCGGCACCGCGAACAGGAACGGGACCCGCCAGCCCCAGTCGTGCATCGCCGCCGATCCGAAGACGAGCTGGCACAACAGCACCACCGCCGAACCGCCGACGAATCCACCGAGGGTGCCGAACTCCAGGAAACTGCCGAGGAATCCGCGCTTGCGGTCATTGGCACATTCGGCCAGGTACGTTGCGGCGCCGCCGTATTCGCCGCCAGTGGAGAAACCCTGGACAATCCGCAATGCGATGAGCAGCACCGGCGCGAGCCAACCGGCCTGGGCATGGGTCGGCAGCAGGCCGATACAGCCGGTCGCGGCGGCCATCAGCAGAATCGTGGTGGCCAGCACGACCTTTCGGCCGAGCCGGTCGCCGAGCGGTCCCCAGACCATGCCGCCGAGCGGACGCAGGACGAAGGAGACGGCGAAGCCGAGCATGGTGCCGAGGGTGCCGAGATCGCCGGGGAAGAACGCGTCGGTGAGGTAGGTGGCGGTGGCGGCGTAGACGCCGTAGTCGAACCATTCCGTGGCATTGCCCATCGCGGACGCGGCGACCGATCGGCGCAGGGGTATGACCTCCGGTTTGCTGTCCGTCATGCGCGCCTCCTCACCGGCCCCGGTCCGGGGCCTCGATTCGTTCGTCCGGCCCGGTCCGGTTTTCGGGGCACAGGGCACGAAAGCAACCGTTACCCAGGTTCCGAACTGGGCAAACAAGCGCCCCACCCGTGCGCACACGGACGAGCCGGCCACCACCTGCGGCATCGACGATATTTGTGACTGTCGTCACAGTGACGCTCGAGGGCGTCGAACACCGTTCACCCAAGGGATGCGTAGCGATCGACCGGCTACCGTCGCGGACGGGTGCCTACTGCGAGTAACTGGCGGCCGGGGCTCGGGTGCGTCCGGTCGCTGATCGCCGCCCGATCGAGCCGAGGGCCGTCATGGCGAACAGCGCAATGGACAGCCAGCCGAACCAGTCACCGAACCGGGCATAGAAGGTCGTGCCCGACGACAGCGGGATCGACGCGAGCACCGAACGGGTCACCGTGATGTCGGTCCGCGCCGACGCAAGGACATGGCCACGGGAGTCGCTGGCCACGAGTTCGCCCAGTTGCGGTGCGCGTGCGATGCCGACGCCGGATTCGATGCCGCGCATGACGGCCATCCGGCTGTGCAGCCAGTGGTCGCTGGTGAAGTCCAGTGCCGGGACCAGCAACAGGGTCGCGCCGCGCCGCCGGTTTTCGCGTACCAGGTCCGGACCGTCCAGATCGAAACACACTGCCAAGGACCAAGGTTCGCCGGGAACGCGCTGCCAGCCGGTCCCCGACTCGAGGTCGTCTTCCAGACCGGGAATCAGCCGATGTTTGGCGTACTCGACACCCGATGGGTAGTCGATGGCGGCATTCACGCTGGTTGCGCCTCTGGTGAGGACGAGTCCGGCGACGACGTGAACATTGCGCCGGGTGGCGACCTCGGTCAGCGGGCCCGACATCATCGGTAATGTCGATTCATTTGCGGTCCAAGCCTTTTCGGGCAGCACCACCACTTGCGCGCCCTGGTCGGCGAGCCGGTCGATCTCCATCACCGCACGCGCGACCATATCGCGACCATCCGGCGAGTCCACCGGAACGTATTCCGGCGGTTGGGAAAGCGCGAGCAGACCGACCCGCACGATATCCCGCTCCGGCGCGACAGCAAGCCGCCACCAGCCGAACGCCCCCACCGCGACGAGCAGCATGGCGGTCGCACTCGCGACTCGAAGACGTTGGGCGGCAGTCACTTCGGGTGTCGCCAGCATGGCGATAGCCGCTGGCACCAGCAGGATGAGGAAGGTGATTCCCCACGGACCGGTCAGCGACGCGATCTGAATCATCGGCAGCACGGCGAATTGGGTGTACGCGACACTCCACCACGCCCCGAACGGCCCGACGAGCGATACCGAGAACTCGAACGTCACCCAACCAGCTGGCAGCGCGAGCACCGCGAACCCGGGTCGCCCCCGCAGCACCAAAGCACGCGTCATGGCTACCAATCCGCCGAAAACCGTGGCGGTTCCACCCAGGAGCAGCACCGTAACGGGTACAGGTTGCTCGATGGTGTCGATGAAATACGACCAAAACCGCAGCCCGCTCCCACACCACGCGAGGAATCCGGCGAAGAACGCCGTCGCAGCCGCGACTCGCGGCGCAATCAACAGCACCGGCAGCGGCGCCAGAAATACCAAGCCGGGCAACGGATGCAGACCGGTACCGAAATACCACAGCACCGCGGACACCAGAATGGCGGACGGTATCAGAAAACGCTTCATCGAAAGCTCCACTCGATCGGATGCTCTCCGATGCTTCCCGCGCGCACCGCTGCCCCACATCGCCCTTACGAGCGAACCCCACCTCACTCCCGCGGAGCGGCGATCGTCGCACCGCCGCGTTTTCGCCACCGGCGAATCGGCACCCGCCGAGCGGTCAGCGAACGCCGGCGTGAGCTATTCGAGTCCAACGGGGGTGCACAATCGCACTGCTCGAACCGCGGCGGCGACCGCCACGAGCGGGGGTATGCGATGGCCTTGTACGCCGCCCGCCGACCATGCGAGGCCGGGTCCCGAAACATGTGGCAGGTGCCATACGGCGCGGCCGACATGGAGCACCGCCCCGCAGTGCTGGAGGTACTCGATGGCCCGATCGGCTTTGCTGATGCCGGTAACGAGCCGGATATGGCGCCCGACGGGACCACCGATGGCGATGGTGGGGCCCGACAGGCCGTTGTCCTGGAAGAACAACTCCACCCCGATTCGCAGCGAAGCGGGTAACTCGATTCCGGCGCGTTCCGCGCCGAACGTCACCACGATCGTGTCGTCGGCGTGGCCGATCGACCAATCGAACCGGTCGGCCGTGGTGGCGGGCTCGGCCGGGGATGCCGTGGGTGTCATCGGATTCAGCGGTGTCGTAATCAGTGTGTTCTCCCTTTTCGAGCATCGACCGGGTTCGCGGAACGCACATCTGCCCAGACGTCGGCGGTGGGACGACGCACCGTTACGCTGGTCGATCGATTGGGGGACCACATCGGGCATTCGCCTTGCCCGGGGTCTGGTATCTGGGGTCCAGGTTTGTTCGAGTGGGATGTCGTGGACCGGAAGGACCTTTTCGGTTGAGGTTTTCCGAAATCGAGCAAAAGATAGCTACGAACCGACTGGTTGGCATAAGCAAATGGATAGCTATTTCGTATTCGTCTGAAAAAAGATTTGCTTGAGATCGATCCGGTAAATCCGTGACCTGGGCACCTTTCCTAGCTAGAGTCCGTGACTATGACCGATGGACACGTAAACAGCTGCGGGTATGCCTTTGCACGCGATCTGTGGGCAACCGAGAGGTTGTGGCTGTCACGGTCCGTGCGGACTATCTTGGTCGGCCTCGCCGGCCAGCTGAGCGGGCTCGGACCACAGGCATGGACCCGCTATGAGGATGGTGAGCTGGAGTTCGCGGAGGTGCGTGAGTTCCAACTAGCCCTGCTGCGGGTGCACAGTGTGCTCGCCTGCGAGATCGATGCCGGGATGTCGGAGGCTGCCGCCGCCGCCCTGGACAATACGGCCGAGATGGGCGACGTCGCCTCCGCCACCGGCTTGGACCGGGCGCATGCCTATGAACGCTGGGGCGCCCTCACCTCGGTCGGCGAGCGTATGGCGCTCATCATCTCGCAGCCCTGGCCGGATGCCGGGCCGTCGGTCCTGCGGACTCCCGAAGCGCTCTACGAGCGAGATCGGCGATGGTGGCGGGTGAGCAGCGCCGCGAGACGAAATGCTCAGCACGCCATCGTTGTTGTCGATCGACAGGTCCAGCGGATATACGCGATCGACCCGGATGGTTGGCAGTCGGATGTCACGGGAACGCGGTGGGAGTTCCGCGCACTCGGGTCGGCACCGCTATCGCAGATTCACGTGGACCGTGCATTCGAAAAGGGCCGCCTGCCGGTCCGATTGGGCGACCCGTATCCCGCCCGGCTGGATCGCGGGTGCGTCCCCTGTTACTTCTCGGATGTGCACGATGGCATCTGAACGCGACACCTGGACCGAGATATCGGCGGGGCATTCGGCAGCCGCGGGCGATGGCGAATTCGCGGATCGCTTGGACAGACTCATCACCGAATGGGAGACCGGGCACGGCCGACCACTGCAATACCGCACGCTCGCCGAAGCTCTCGCTCGCAGCGGTCAGACGACATCCGGGTCCTACGTATCCATGCTGCGGCACGGGCATCGATGCCATCCCCGTTTCGAGTTGATCGAGGCCCTCGCGGACTTCTTCGGTGCCGACCCCTACTGGCTCGGCACCGGACTGCCTCGCGGTGAACGACGAACCGATATCAGCGTCATCGCAACCGTTTCCGACGACCGACTACGGCGGCTGCTGCGGACGGCCGTCGACCTGTCGGCACCATCGCTGTCCATACTCGCGGATCTCGCCGAGCGGATTCGGCCGGGTGACACCGACCTGCCGAAGCTGAGATACACGGCACGCCTGACCGACTTGTCGTAATTCGATGCTCGAATCGGGCGGGGCCGAAAGGGTGGCACGCAGGCGATCGCGAGGAATCAAACTTTCGGTATGCGAGTTGCCCGATTCTCCGACATTTGCTCGCACCTATCACCTATTTCTGGTGGCGAAGCTGGTCAGGGCCTTGCGGCTGTGGTTGTCTGTTGGCTCGCTGCGGCCGGGCCGCGGCCGCATGGTTCAGCGCGTCCGTCTCATATTCCTGACCCACAAAATAGAAAAGGACAATTCGTGATCGAAACCTCGCGCATCGCGGCGATCGGTATCGCATGCGTTGCGGCAATCGCGCCGGTAACCGCCCATGCGGAACCCTCCGCCGAACATGACATCGAGTACAAGGTCACCTCGGTGGAACGCGCGGTAACAACCACACTATCGGGAGGGACCTTCGTTCTCGACCACGACCACAGCTCGTTCACGATTCTCGACAAGAGCGGCGCGCCCGTGATGGTCATGCCGACGCGATTCACCGTGGGCGACAAAGTGCTGACGGTCGACTCCTCGCTCAGCAAAGACGCGAAGGAGCTGCGGTTGACACCCGGTGAGCTGCGCCCCGCTGCCGCACCGGCCGTGACGCCGGTCGCGTCGCCCGTCGAGAATCAGGCGGCGCTGGCGGAGTTCTCGACCCGATTCGGGCTCGCCGCCACGATCGGCACATTCGTCGGCACCATGATCGGTCTGGTCGCCGGAGGCGTTACCGGATGCATTATGGGTTTGCCACTGTTCGCGGTGGGCTGCCTACCCGCCGCGATGGCCGGTGCGGGGATCGGCGGCATTCTGGGGACGATTGCTGCCGGGGGACCAGTTCTGGTGCTGTCGGCGGTGGATCTGATCAACACACTCAATGCACCCGACGGTACGAGTAAATGGGCGGAGAGCTCATCGCCGAAATCTGCGAATTAGGCGATCAGCTACGTGATGTGATCAGGCGTGACACGGCACCGCTATTGTGTAGCGCCAGAAATTCTGGGATTCAGACTTTCAGACTGTTCGATCGATCCATTTCGTCGGATGGAGTGGCTACTGACGAATTCGCCGCGCCCTCGAAATGCTGCGCAATTCAGTCGGGGGCGAGGATACGCGTCGCGAGAGTGGTTCAGTCCCGCCCCGGGACTACCAGGCCTGCTTCGTAGGCGAAGACGACTGCTTGTGCGCGGTCGCGAAGGCCGAGTTTGGTGAAGACCGAGCTGATATGGGATTTCACCGTGTGCTCGCTGACGACGAGGGCGGCGGCGAGTTCGGCGTTGGACAGGCCGCGGGCGAGATTGCGGAGGATGTCACGTTCGCGTTCGGTCAGCTCGTCGAGTTGCCGCCTGAGGTCGGGGCGGGGCTGGCCGCGGTGGGCCAGGTCGGCGATGAGGCGCCGGGTCACCGCCGGTGCGAGCAGTGCCTCGCCCGCGGCGACCACGCGTACGGCCTCGACCAGTTGTTCGCGGCGCACATCCTTCAACAGAAAGCCGCTGGCTCCGGCGCGCAGCGCGTCGTAGACGTACTCGTCCAGGTGGAACATGGTCAGCACCAACACCTTTGCGCTGGTCTGCGCGCAAATCCGAGCGGTCGCGGCGACACCGTTCATGCGTGGCATCCGCACGTCCATGACCACGACATCGGGCGTCAATTCCAGCGCCCGCTCAACCGCCTCGAGCCCATCGGCGGCCTCACCGACCACGGTGATATCGGGCTGGGTTTCCAGGATCAGCCGGAATCCGGCGCGGAACAGATCCTGGTCATCGACCACAAGCACGCGCAAGCTCAAATCCCTTGCGCGATGGGCAGTTCGGCGGTGATCTCGAAGCCATTGGTCGACGGGCTTTCGACCGACCGACCGCGCGCCGAGGGCCCGTAACGAAGCCACCCGCCGGCGGTGGTGACGCGCTCCCGCATGCCGATCAGCCCATGCCCGGTCGAACGGCCGACCGCGAACCCACTGTCAAGCGCGCCCTCGCCGATGCACGAAGCGCCTGCGCCGATCGATCCGTGCCCCACCGACCGCAGCCCGCGACCATCGTCGGTCACTCGCACGATCAGTCGGTCCTCGTCCCACCGCAAGGACACTCGGGCGGTCGTCGCCCCGGCATGCTTCATCGTATTGGTCAACGCCTCCTGCACCACCCGATACGCGGTCACCCCGACATCACCGGAAACCGCACGGCGCGTGCCGAATTCGTCGAACGAGGCGGTCAGCCCACCGCGCCGCGACAGTTCGACCAGATCGGGTATCGCCTCGACGCCCGGTTGGTGCGGCGGATCGTCGGAGCCGCGCAATGCCCCGAGACTGCGCCGAAGCTGTTGCACCGCTGCACGACCCGTATCCGCGATGCCCGCGAATGCCGCATCGGCGCGATCCGGATCGGTGCGGGTCAGCAGCGGTCCGGTCTCGGCCTGCACGATCATCAGACCGACCGAATGGGTGACGATATCGTGCATATCCCGCGCGATGCGCAGCCGTTCCCGGTCGACGGCCGCGACCCGCTCCTCATCGAGTCGGCGCGCCCGCTCCTCCAACATCTCGATCTGCAGCCGCCGCGCCCGCACACCGGTGCCGAGCGCCCAGGCGGTGACGAAGGACATGGCCGCATAGCCGTAGGAGTCCGGACTCTCGTTCGGGATGATCAGGGACAACAGGATTCCGATGCTCACGGTGATCAGCGCGAACCGCCGCGGCCGCGGCGGACTGTAGGCGGCGATCGTGTAGACGCAGATGATGGTGCCGTAGGGCAATGCGGGCATCGCGTGCAAGCAGGCCAGTGCGGTGATCGCGGGCCCGACCACGAGCAGTACCAGAATCGGCGCGCGCCGCCGCCACAGTACGGGGGCAGATGCCAGCACACAGTAGGCAACCACCCACCACGACTCCCGCGTCACGATCGCGGGTCCCACGCTGGCCACCGTGACCGCGACCGCGAGCACGATATCGACCGCACTCGACGGCAACGCGCGCAGCCGTTCCGACGCCCGGGAAACCACGCCGGTGGTCCGATCGAGCACACTGCGAGAACTCATAGTGCACCAGTGTCTCCCGCGTGCGGGCCCGCTCGCCTCCCGCGTCCGGATGACCCGACCATCATCCTCGCGAGCGAGATGGTGTCACAGCGAGCGTGCGTCGATCATCCAGATCTGGATTCCGGACGGTCCGACGTTCTCACCGATCCGGTCGATCAGCCGGATCAGATCGGCGACATCCTCATTCCTGGCCAGCAATTCGATGCGCAGACCTGCCTCGACATCGCTGACGAACTGCTGGCCCCGATAGCGTTCGACCCGGCTGCCCCGGTCGTCCACCCGATAGACCTGGCAGACCACCATCCGTCGCACGCCGAACATGGCCAGCGCCTGTTTGATCTGATCGAAGACGGCCGCGGGCAGCACCAGGGTGATGAGCTTCGCGTCGACGCCGTCACCTGGACTCATCGGGTCATCGATGCCGTACCCGACACTGCCCTGTAGGTGGATGGTGGCATTCACGTGGTCGCCTGATTCCCGGGCGCCTCACCCGATGGTTTGTCCGGCGCGCGCTTGGGCAGGGCGGGCGCTGCGGGGAGCGTCCCCACATGGGCGGAGACCAGGGTCTCGTCCGGATAGGCCTCTTCCTCATGGGCCGCGACATCACCGGTCTCCAATACATGGTCCGGCATGCGCAGACTCATGAACAACCCCAAGAATTTCAGGATCACGACGGTGACGAAGGCGTCCCACACGATCACCGTCGCGGCCGCACCCGCCTGCCAGAGCAGCTGTTTCGGGTGGTGCCCGTACAGCCAGCCCGAAACCGCCACGTCCGCAACATCATTGCCATTGCCCAGATACACGATGATGTGCGGATCGGCGAGCACACCGACCAACAGACCACCGGCCAAACCCGCGACACCGTGGGTGTGGAACACCCCGAGCGTGTCATCGACCTTCCGGAACAATCTGGTACGCCCCAACTTGTTCCAGGAAAACCACACCAGTGTCGAGGCGACAACGCCGATGATCATGGCGCCGAAGCTGTTGACATACCCGGCGGCCGGGGTGATGGCGACCAGTCCGGCGATCATGCCATTGATCGCGCCGAGGAAATTGGGCTTGCGCTGCGGGCCAGCGGCCATATCCCAGAACACCCACACCAGTACGGCCACCGCGGTGCACAGGTTGGTGTTGAGAACGGCGAGCGAGGCGTTCGCACCGCCGAAATACATATCGCCACCATTGAAACCGTTCCAGCCGAGCCACAGAATGCCCGCACCCGCCGCGGCCATCGGCAGATTGTTCGGCACGGCCCGTTCCCGGTCCCTGGCCAGGCGCGGGCCGATGACCGCCGCGGCCACGAAACCTGTTGTGCCAGCGGCCAAGTGAATGACGTAGCCACCGCTGTAGTCCAGCGCGCCCATCGAGGCCCACCAGCCGCCGCCCCACAGCAGGAAGGCGTTCACCGTATAGGCGAAGGTCGTCCACAGCGGGACGAACAGCAGCCACACCTTGAAGTTGATCCGGCCGATAACGCTGCCGAGGAACAGCAGCGGGGTAATGGCGGCGAACGCGAAGTGGAAGTAGGCCAGGGTGGTCTCGGAGAAACGGAGCTTCGGCATCAAGCCGTCGAGCAGCGGAATGACCGCCTGTTTCTGGTTATCGCTGCCGAGGATCGTATGCGGAACGCCGACCGCGGCCCGCAGAATGCCCGGCCCGAGCTTCAGCGGTTCACCGAAGCCCATCTTGAAGCCCCACAGCACCCAGACCACCAGGACCGCGGAGAAGGCGGTGAAGGCCATCAGGATGGTATTGACGGCCCATTTCCGCTGCACGATTCCGCCGTAGAGGATGGCTATACCCGGGATGCTCATCAGAGCGACGAGTGTTGCGGCGACCAACTGCCAGGTGTTGTCCCCGGAGTTGAGCCAATCAGGGTACGGTGACATGATTCTGCGCTACCTCATCTGCACGCAGGCAGGCGCGCACCGCTCCCGCCCAAGCGCTGAAGTGTCTGTGGCGTAAGGTGTCTCGCGTCACACTAGCTTCACCTAGTGTCATCACACGAGGTTTCGCTCCGGTTACGCTCCGTTAAATCTGGATCTCGCGAGGGGCGCGGCCCGGCGTGTCCGGCGCGAGCATGGTGGCGATGCCGGTCGTGACATCCTTCGCAAGTGCGGCGTTCACCGGCGCGTGATGACCGAGCAGTCGGTACCACATCGCGCCGAAGGCGAAATCCACCACGAGATCCAGCGGGACCGCCTCGGTCAGCGTTCCCGCGTCGACACCCCGCTGGAGCAGTGCGCGCAGGGCCGCTCGGCGCGGGCCGATCACGGCCTCCTGAAGTCGATCCGACAGGTTTCCATCGCGCTGCGCGTCCGCCATCAGGCCGACCAGCGCCTGGCCCGTCACCTTGCGCGCGAGTTCGAAAGTGGCCGTCAGCAGCCGTTCGAGCGCGCCGAGCACATCGGCGGTCTCGTCCGGAACCCGCAACTCCGCATGCTCATCGGCCAAGCCGATCAGCGCCTCGATCAGAATCGACGCCTTGTCCGGCCACCAGCGGTAGACCGTCTGCCTGCCCACCCCGGCCCCGTCCGCGATGGCCTTGATGGTCAGGTCCTGGTAGCCGTCCCGCTCGCAGAGTTCCAGCGCCGTGCGCAGGATGGCGCGCCTGGCGTCCTCGCTGCGGGGTCGCCCCCGGGTTCCTGTCATGCACGTCACTTTACAAGACACGGTGCCTCGAATATATTAACGAGGCACCGTGGTTCGAAAATCATCGTGGTCAGAACTTTCAGGAGGATGTTGTGAGCAACAAAGTCGTCATCGTGGGCGGAACCTCTGGAATCGGCCTGGCGACCGCTCGCCGACTGGCCAAGAACGGCGCGCAAGTCGTCATCGCCGGACGCAACGAAGAACGACTCACCGCCGCACTGGCGGAACTGGGCCCCGAAGTCACCGGCAAGGTGGTGGACGCACGGAGCGAAGGTGAACTGGCCCAATTGTTTTCGGAGGTCGGCCCGGTCGACCATGTCGTGGTGACGGTCACCGGACCGTCGGGCACCACCCCGTTCCGCGAACTCCGCTTGGACCACCTGCAGACCCATGTCTCCGGCAAACTGCTGCCGCACGTCGCCACGATTCAGGCGGCACTGCCGCATCTGGCGCCCGGCGGCTCCATCACATTGGTCTCCGCGGCATCCGCGGGCGGCTCGATGCCGACAACCGCGGCGCTGGCCGCCGTCAATGCTGGTGTCGAGGCGATCGTCCCGGTGCTCGCGGTCGAATTGGCGCCGGTACGGGTGAACGCCGTGTCACCGGGTGTCATCGATACCGAATGGTGGAACTTCCTGCCCGATGACGCCCGCGCCGAGGTGTTCGCCGGAATCGCCGCGCAGACCCCGGTCGGCCGGATCGGCAGCGCCGACGATATCGCCCAGGCCATTGAATTCCTGGTCACCAATGGCTTCACCACCGGCATCGTGGTCCGCGTCGACGGCGGCGCGCGCCTGGGCTCGCCCCAGTAATCGCTGGGCGCGTGAAGTGTGAGAGGTATTCCGATTCGTCGGAACTGATCTACCCCACACGGCTTTTCGTCACAACACCTGCCCGATCACACAGTGTGGCACGCAGGTGTGCGGCGACGAAAAGCCGTGTGTGGTGACTCAATAGGCGATGAACAAGATCTGGTCGCGGGAGTATTCATGTCCCGGATGCTTCTCGGCCAGATGCGCTTGCGTCTTCGCGACCAGGTCGTCCTCGTCCGTCCCGACGATGTGTTCGCCACAGGGGCAGTTCAGATTTCGCTTCATCAGCGGTCCTTCCTTCTCGCCCGCCAGTCTAGGCACGCCTCCGTTTGTGCCACCGGACGGGCAGGTGACTCGACTACCCTCGGCCACGTTGCACAGTGCCAGGTTCTTCTTCCGTCCCATTCCACGAGAAGCGGCTCAGCGTGTGCTGCCGGTGGATCCGTACGCCTTGCGGGCGGCGTTGGAGATTCGGCGGAACCTCCCGCAGGACAAGAGCTTGGACGCATGCGCTCAGCGACGGAGCCAGCGCTCCCCATCCTGCCCAGCTGCGCGACCGGTGCCATGCGAAAAGCCTTGTGACTCAGAGGCCTCATTAGTCACCAGCGACGGAGGTCGACACGTTTCGTGGACGACTCTCGGGCTCAGTGCGGACGAGTCGTCCGGCTAGTTCACCCGTTGAATCAGTAGTGCGGGTACGGCGGGTAACCGCCCGCGTGCTGCGGATACTGTGGCCGCTTTCCGGCAGCGATCCATCGACCAGTGGACGGAAGAGCCGCAAGCACGAGAGTCGCGATGCAGAGCACCAGCGCAGCGATCCCACTCACGTTCGGAACCTGTCCGAAGCCAAGGAAAGTCGCCGGCAACCCTGCTATCGACGCGATGATGACGAGGACCCGACCGGTGGTCTTGCGCGCGAAAAGCAAGACCGCGCCGAGAAGATACAG
The DNA here is from genome assembly GCF_050955995.1 of Nocardia sp. CA-119907. Taxonomy (NCBI): domain Bacteria; kingdom Bacillati; phylum Actinomycetota; class Actinomycetes; order Mycobacteriales; family Nocardiaceae; genus Nocardia; species Nocardia sp. CA-119907. The sequence continues at coordinate 2,210,803 of NZ_CP192091.1, read as the reverse complement.
CAGGCCCACCGTCCCCGCCAGGGCAGCGAGCAGGACGAACACAACAATGATCAACCCGCCGATATCGGGGAGATCGCTGGGCACGTGTTCGTCGTTGCTGACATCGGCGACAATCAATATCGAAACAACGGTGCCGACAGCTGCCAATACACCGGTAACGACCGCCAAAACCCCTGCAGTAATGGCGGTGGCCGCACTGGATGGCACATACCTCGTCGGGTTCCCCTCAGCGGGATATGCGGAATGCGGACCACTGGGCTGTCGGTCGCCCGGCGCGCCACCGTTGTAGTCGTATCGACCATTCACCTGAACATCCCCCTTGGTACGCAGATACCTTACCGAGGCTCTACCGACAAGGCCGAGCCGGATAGCTACATGAGCTCATCCCAGAGATCGCTGAAGAGATGCACCCGAAACTCCGTTCACCATCAGCGCAGCCCATCGGCCATGAAGGGCCACCGCCGGTGCGGACTCGATGAGTGCCCACGCAAGCTCGCCGCGTGGCGCACCCTGGTGGAAGCCGGACTTGTCAGGCCCGCCGCTCCCGTTGATCGGTATGTCCGATGACGGGGACGGCCAAGAGGAACCGGGCCTGCACACGGGCTGGCTCCAATACAGCGACGGGACGTGGGCAGACGTCGACAAGTGCGGGAATCCGGGAGAGCCGATCACGCTTGATGATGCCATCGCGTTGGAGAACGACTTCATCGTCGCGATCGTCGCAGTCACCCAGGCACACTCACCAGGGCATGGTCGGGCTGGCCGCATGCCCGACCATTGAGACGGTTCCGCAGACACCACAGTCGCCCTTGTCACTCATGGTCAAATCAGCGCGATGTCATGCGTCGACGGAGAGCACACCGTCGGAGGTCGCCGGTTCGGGTTGTTTCGGGGCGGCTGGGACCCATCCGCGCAGTGGCTGCACCACCGATCCGTAGAACGCGTCGGTCGCCGTGGTCACACTGGCGATGAAGCTTGCCGCGGTACCGGACCGACGATTGCCCATCGGGAACGCACGTTCCAGGGAGAAGGACACGATCGCGCCGGTGCGGCCCGCCGTCAGCACTTTTGGATCTGCGCGCACGCGGTCGAGGTGTTCGCATGCTTCGTTGCCGCGCTCCGAGAACACCGCCTCGACCTGGACGTCGCCCGGTGCGTCCGCGAGTTGTCTGAGCAACCAGGACAGCCGACGACCCGCTGTTCCCTCGTTCGGCGCGTCGAGGGTAGTGCGGCAGCGAATTCTGTTGGTGCGCAGGTCAGCGACCACGACCAGATCGCCCGCGGTATCGGGAATCCGCAACACGGCCTCGAACGTTCCGTCGGCCGCAAGCCGCTCGACGAATGCGGCGCTGCGGGCGGCGGGATCGGAATGGTGCCGACGAGGCAGGATGTGCTTGACCGTCACGCCGAGTTCGGCCGTCAGACGCAGCGCGAGGTGCCGGGACAACGACGCCCATTTATCGGCGACGGTCAGGGCCTTCTGGTCGCCTGCGCGCAAGATACCGGCAGTCACCGCATCACGAATGGCAACCCAATGTCGCCCCATATCGACGAACTCCGTGACACCGGACCTGGGGTGGTCGAGGTAGCGCACGAACTCACTCAGGATCCAGGCCTGCAGATCGTTGTCGATACCACCGTGCGAGAGCAACATTCGCGCCTCGTGCGCTACCTCGGCCCAGGACAGATGCCGCAGGGCAACCTTGGTGAGCTTGCGACGGTCGACCTCGACGGGAAGTTCGCCTGGACCAGCAGGGATGTCGTTCGACAGGCTGACAACCACGTCGTACTTCTTCTTGCGCGCCACATCGAGATAGTTTTCGAGCTGATCACGCCGGAGCTTGCCGGTGCCGGTCTTGACCTCGAGCAGACCGGTCCAGACCCTGCTGCCCCGCGACATCTTGAGGACCGCGTCCGGAACGACTTTCGATTCACCCAGTTCGTACTGCACCTCGACATATCCCTCGAAAGTGCCTGCCGGAGCTCCCATCCGCGCACACACTGCCCGCGCGAAGGGCCGCACAGCCTGCATCGTCGCGATGAGGGCCGAGGTCGCGCGCCGTTCCTGCTCCTCCCCTGCGCCAACTACCACCGAAAACAGCCGTGCCGGTTGCCAGCCGTCGAGTTCGGCGAGTTTGAACTCGATCGGCTTGGCTTTCTTCAAGGTTCGCTTGGCCGTGCGCACGCCCCGGTTCCGCACGGGCTTTGGCACATCCGATCCACTAGGCTGCTCCGACGTTTGATCCGGTGCGGCGACGGAACCCGGTTCGGCCGGTGCTTCACTCGCCGGTTCGGCATCAACCGGCGAATCGGACGCTTCGGGGTCGGCACCGTCGTCGACGTCGACACCGAAATCCGTTGCCAGACCCGCCAGACCGGAATCCCAGCCCTGCCCGATCGCACGAACCTTCCAGACATCGCCGCGGCGATACACCTCACCGAAGACGAACGCCGATTCCGTAGTCGCATCGGCCGTGGTGTACTCCGCCAGCGAATGCCCCGCCGCATCGACAACTCGCAGCGCCAATTTGCCGAGGTCCCCGAAGGTCCCGATACCAACGCTGCCGACGAGTGCCACCGTGTGGACGTGCTCAGGTACCGCCGACAAGTCGATCGCGATCCTGGCCTGTGCGCCCTCTTCGGTTGCGCTCGTACCCAGGAACCGCACCGAACCGTCCGGTGACTCAGGCTGGTTGTAGAAGACGAAATCGCCATCCGAGCCGACCTTTCCATCGGCCCGCAACAACAGCGCGGATGCGTCGACCTCGATCTCCGACTCGGACCACCCGAGCACTACGTCGATACGGATCACATCATCCGGAAGCGGCACATTCTGGCCCTTGGCCAGGATCGGAGACGTCACAACACTCATCCTTCGGGTGGTTCGGCACACACAGTCACAGAAAGATCCGGGCCCAGCCGATCCCCATGCTGACCCCCAACGCATCGAAGCCGCCCTCCGAGCGGCGACGCAGTGGTAGTCGGCCGCGTCCAGCCCGGTGTTACACGCGTCACAATCGTGTGCCGTTCGTACCCAACACCTTCGACCGCTAGGCCCCGAGTTTCGGACGGTTACGCATTCGTGCTGGTGTCTCGTTCGCGGCCCTGGCCGGAAATCCAGGAGGCCCCCGATATACAGCGAGCCTCTGCACGCGGCCCTTAGATCCCTGGTGAAATCGCACAGCGACATGACGACGCTCGACTTCGTGCCCGTCCGAGGCGACTGCATACCGCGGGCAGAGGTCGGCACGACTCCAGTGCAATTAGTCGGTTCAGCTGTCAGACCGGAACAGCCTTCGGCGTTGCAAGCCTCGACACTGCAGAGGCCTACCAGTCACCGGCGCCGCGATCACCCAGACCGTCACCGTCCTCGGCCTCAACCGGCACGGACATCGGCCACGCTGAGCAGCGCCAGGAACTGCCATCCCATTCCACGAGAAACGGCTCGGCATGTGGCAGCGGCCTTCCCCAGACTCGTGAGCCGAGACCGCACAGGTGCGCCAATGCAACGGTCAGGCTGGCCACATGGCCGACGACGGCGACGGTCTCGCCGGGGTGAGCAGCGGCGAGCTGCCGGAAGACAGCTGACATACGGGCGACCACCTCTCGCCCCGACTCACCATCCGCGACCCGCTGCTCGAGGTCGCCCGCGACAACCCATGCGCGCAAGACGTCCGCGGTCCGCTCTCGCACCGCCGGATCCGTGGCCCCCTCATCCGCGCCGATACCGACCTCAGCCAGGTCATCTACCGAAACGACGCCGCACCCACGCGATGCGAGAGCAGCGGCGGTCTGCCGCGCACGAAGTGCCGTACTGGAATAGATCCGCACGATCGGCTCACCGTCCAAACCACGGGCCGCTTCAGCCGCTTGGCAATGACCACGCTCGGTCAGCGGTGCCCGGGGCACAACTCCGGCGATACCGGCGGTGACGTTCTCCGATTCCGCGTGCCGCAGACACCACACCCGGACATCAGTGACCATCGCCGACCAGCCGATCAGCCGTCCTGCACATCATAATCGGCTCTTTGCCAACGGATTCCGTCGAAGCACGCTCCTACCGATGTGTTCATTCGGAGGCCCCCTCGTGCAGGGGCACGGAATCCTTCATATTCGTGGTCGATGCGCATCTACGAACCTAATCGGAATCGTCGGCCGACTGCTTCGACCAGCCCTGGCTGGTGATGGCGTAGAAAATTGCCACGAGCAGGTAGAGGATCAGCGCCACTACGGGCCAGAAAAGACCGATCGCTATGCAGACGGCGTAGATGAGGATGCCCGGGTAGGCGCGGGTGGCTTCGCGGCGGGCGAAGGCGGCGTCGAAGCCGGGTTCGAAGAGTTCGGGGCGGTGGACCAGGCGCCACCACATGGGCGCCCAGGGGACGGTCATGATGACACCGGCGATGCCGTAGACGGCGGCGGCCGCGGCGGCGTCGCGTTGTTCGCCGTGCACCACGTATTCGGCGAGAAGACCGGTGGGGAACGGTAATACAGAGACGCCGAGCAGCAGCATCAGATTCCACCAGCGGATTATGTGGTCGAGGTGGCGCAGGCGGCCGAAGAACGAGTGATGGTTCAACCAGATGATGCCGATGGTCAGGAATGAAGCCAGGTAGGCCACGTAGGACGGCCAGATGTGGCCGAGTGCTTCGAGCAGATGGCCCGGCTCGTGCTCGGGTACCCGAATTTCCAGGATCAGCAGGGTGATTGCGATGGCCATTACGCCGTCGCTGAAAGCTTCCACCCGGGCGGTACCCGATAGTTGTGCGTTCGGGATCTGCCCGTCGTCGACCATGAGTGCAGGGTAGCGCCCCGGGCGCTACCCATGCTCCGACTATCGCTGTGAGCGTAGCGCCGTCATGGATCGGGCGCTACGCGTCCTCAGTTCCCTTGCTCCGGCTGCGGATACGCCCCGGGCGCACTGCCGTCGGAGCGGCTGAACACGGGACGGAAATCCGCGCCGACGGTCTCGGCTTGTACCGAAGGCTCCGTCGACAGGGCGTCGTGACTGAACAGCCCGGGCGATCGCCCATCTTCCGTACTCATCTCACGAGCCTCCTTCTGATCGGCGACCAATGGCGAATCCTGGCTTACTGCTCAGGAGTCCGCCCGAGTCAACCGTACCTTCACAATGGCGTGACATACGCGCCGGAGATGCCGCCGTCCACCAGGAACTGCGATGCGGTGATGAACGAGGAGTCGTCGCTGGCCAGAAATGCCACGGCTGCGGCGATTTCCTCCGGCTCGGCGAAGCGGCCGACGGGGATGTGCACCAGGCGGCGCGCGGCGCGTTCGGGATCCTTGGCGAACAACTCCTGCAGCAGCGGGGTATTCACCGGTCCGGGGCACAGCGCGTTGACCCGAATTCCGTTGCGGGCGAACTGCACTCCGAGTTCCCGGCTCATCGAGAGCACGCCACCCTTGGACGCGGTGTAGGAGATCTGCGAGGTCGCGGCTCCCATGACGGCGACGAAGGACGCGGTATTGATCACCGAGCCCTTCCCACGCTCGAGCATGTGCTCGATGGCGTACTTGCTGCACAGATACACCGAGGTCAGATTGACCTCCTGCACCCGACGCCAGGCCTCGATACCGGTGGTGAGGATCGAATCGTCTTCCGGCGGTGAGATTCCCGCATTATTGAAGGCGATATCGAGTCCGCCATAGGTGTCGACGGCGGTCTGGAACAGGTCCCGCACCTGGGCCTCGTCGGTGACGTCGACCTTCACGAACAAGCCGCCTACCTCGGTGGCCGCGGCATGTCCCGCGGCGGTGTCGATATCGGCGACAACCACCTTGGCACCTTCGGCGGCGAACCGGCGCACCGTGGCGAGGCCGATACCGCTCCCGCCACCGGTGACCACCGCGACTCGATCCTGTAAGCGCTGCAACACATCTCCTTAATTAGGTGGCGATGAAGACGTTCTTGGTCTCAGTGAAGGCAAGTGCCGCATCGGGTCCGAGTTCGCGCCCGAGGCCGGACTGTTTGAATCCGCCGAACGGCGTCCAATACCGCACCGAGGAATGCGAATTCACCGACAGGTTCCCGGCCTCCACGCCGCGGGACACCCGCAGTGCCCGGCCCACGTCATTGGTCCAGATGGATCCGGACAGGCCGTATTCGGTGCCATTGGCGATACGGATCGCATCGGCCTCGTCCTCGAACGCGACAACCGCGACAACCGGACCGAACACCTCCTCGGTGAGCAGGCGATCCGAGGGCGCATCGGGCAGCACAACCGTTGGCGGATACCAGAATCCGGGCCCATCAGGTTGGCTACCGGTGAACGCGACCTTGGTCGACGGTTCGATGAACGAGGCGACCCTGGCACGGTGCGACGCCGAGATCAATGGGCCCATTTCGGTGGCCTCGTCTGCCGGATCGCCGACCCGCACTCCGCGCACCGCCGGTTCCAGCAATTCCAGGAATCGGTCGAAGACGCTGCGCTGCACCAGGATTCGTGATCGTGCACAGCAATCCTGTCCGGCATTGTCGAACACACCATAGGGCGCGGTCGCCGCCGCACGCTCCAGATCGGCATCGGCGAATACGATATTCGCGCTCTTACCGCCCAGTTCGAGGGTGACGCGCTTCACCTGGCGCGCGCATCCGGCCATGATCTCCTTGCCCACCTCGGTGGACCCGGTGAACACCACCTTGCGCACGGCGGGATGGGTCACGAACCGCTGCCCGACCACCGACCCCTTGCCCGGCAGAACTTGGAAAACGCCTTCCGGCAGACCGGCTTGTAGCGCGAGCTCGCCCAGTCGGACAGCGGTGAGCGGAGTCAGTTCGGCGGGCTTGAGCACGACGGTATTTCCGGCGGCAAGAGCGGGTCCGAAGCCCCATGCCGCGATCGGCATCGGGAAGTTCCACGGCACGATCACCCCGACCACGCCGAGTGGTTCGTGGAAGGTGATATCGACCCCGCCCGCGACCGGAATCTGGTTGCCCAGCAGCCGTTCCGGGATTCCGGCGGCGAAATGCAGCACATCGCGGACATTGCCCGCCTCCCAGCGCGCATTCCCGATGGTGTGCCCGGCGTTGACGACCTCCAACTGGGCCAGCTGCTCGAGATTCGCGTCGACGGCCTCGGCGAATCGGCGCAGCAACCGGGCCCGATCACCCGGCGCGATCTCGCGCCAGCCGACCGCGGCCCGCTGCGCGCGCTCGATGGCCGCATCGGTCTCGTCCGCGCCGACGAGTTCGAGCGTCGTGACGACCTGCTCGGTCGCCGGATTGACCACCTGCGTTGTCGTCATGAATTCCGCTCCCTTCGATAGCTTGCCGCCGCCTCGACCAGCGCCCGCATCAGGCGGGTATCGGTGCCGTCCGCCTCCGGATGCCACTGCACGCCCACCAGGAACGAACCGTCCGTCGTCTCCGCCGCCTCGATGGTGCCGTCCGGCGCGTGCGCGGCTGCGACCAGGCCCTCGGCCAGGATGGCGACGGCCTGGTGATGGTGACAGCTCGCCTGCACATCCGGTCCGGCAATGGCGGCGACCCGGCTGCCCGGCACGGTCGACACCTTGGTGGTGTGGAAACCGCCGGGCGTACCGGAATGGTCGTCGTTGCCGAGCAGATCCGGCAGGTGCTGGACCAAGGTGCCGCCGAATGCGACATTGACCAATTGCAGACCGCGGCAGATCGCGAGGATCGGCAGACCGGCCGCACGCGCCAGCGCGAGCAGCCGGAATTCGGATTCGTCACGGTCGGCTTTGAGCGGGCCGAGCGCGGCATCCGGTGGCGCGCCATAGCGCGCAGGATCGACGTCGGCACCGCCGGTCAGCACCAATCCGTCGAGCCGTTCTACCAGCTCGGGGCGTGCCACTCCGGCGGGTGGCAGCAGCACCGGAATACCGCCCGCGTGCTCCACCATCCGCACATAACTGTGCGCGAGCACCGCGCTCTCCACATCCCAGGTGCCGAACCGAGCCTGTTCCACGTAGGTCGGCAGCCCGATGACCGGACGGATCTTCTCAGAGCCGTTCGAAACCACGGATTCGCTCCCAATCGGTGACCGCGGCGTCGAAGGCGTCCAGCTCGACCTGTGCCGCATTCCGATAATGGTCCACCACATCGTCGCCGAACGCTGTTCGTGCCACCTTGCTCTCGCCGAACAATTGCGCCGCTTCCCGCAGGGTACGCGGCACCCGCGGACGCTGGGACAGGTAGGCGTTGCCATGGAACTCCGGTTCCAGCGCAAGCCTGTGCTCGATCCCGTGCAAACCGGCCGCAATGGTGGCGGCGACCGCCAGATACGGATTCACATCACCGCCCGGAATCCGGTTCTCCATCCGCAGCGACTGTCCCTCACCGACCACCCGCAGCGCACAGGTTCGGTTATCGCGTCCCCAGGCCAACGCGGTGGGCGCGAAACTGCCTGATACGAAGCGCTTATAGGAGTTGATATTCGGCGCGAGCAGGTAGGTGAACTCACGCAGGCAATCCAGCTGTCCCGCGAGGAAATGGCGCATGAGCGAAGAGGTTCCGTGCGGACCGTCACCCGCGAAGACCGCCGCCCCCGAATCCGCACGCAGACTCAAATGGATATGACACGAATTGCCTTCGCGCTCATTGTATTTCGCCATGAAGCTGAGACTGCGCCCGCCCTGGGCGGCGATCTCCTTGGCACCGTTCTTATAGATGCTGTGGTTGTCACAGGTCACCAGCGCCTCGTCATAGCGGAACGCGATCTCGTGCTGCCCGGGATTGCATTCGCCCTTGGCCGACTCGACATACATGCCCGCACCCGCCATTTCATTGCGAATGCGACGCAGCAAAGGCTCTACGCGCGCGGTCCCCAACATCGAATAGTCGACGTTGTACTGGTTCGCGGGCCGCAGGTCACGATAGCCGGAGTTCCACGCGTCCTCGTAGCTGTCCTCGAAGACCAGGAACTCGAGTTCGGTGCCGACATAGGCCCGCAGCCCGTGCTCGGCCAGTCGGTCCAACTGCGCCCGCAATATCTGCCGCGGCGATACCGTGACCGGCTTGTTCGCCGGTTCCACCTGCTCGACATCGCAGAGCACGAGCGCGGTACCCGGCTGCCACGGCACCAGCCGCAGGGTACTCAGATCCGGGCGCAAGACGAAGTCGCCGTATCCGGTGCCCCATGACGAGATCGCATAGCCGTCGACCGTTGTCATATCGACATCGACGGCGAGCAGATAGTTGCATGCCTCCGTCGCGTGGCCGACCACCTCGTCCAGGAAAAACCTTGCCGCACAACGCTTTCCCTGCAATCGCCCCTGCATATCGGTCATCGCGACCAGCACCGTGTCGATCTCCCCCGCCTCGACGAGCCCGCGCAACTGCCCCAGCTCCAGCATCCCCGTACGCATCATGGACCCCTCTCGGCAGCAATCGTGCCAACGCTAGAGCAAAACGGACGACCGCGTGCTGTGACACACAAAACCCGATGGTCGGTTGGTGGTGAATCGCCTGGTGGAGGACGTGCCCGCGATGAGCCGGTATGGACGCGGCGGCGGTGGTCCGGGCCGCGGAGATCGGGCGGATCGGCCATGACCTGCTCGCACAAATGCTGGATGACGCCCGCGCCCCGGTTGCTCACCATCTCGACGGCTGTGCCCGCCAGATCGACCGTCAGTCATGAGTCCAGTTCATTCGAACTGGCTCACGACAGCGGCGGGCCACCGTCTCTAGGGTCGGTGAATGGATCCGATACTCGCCGATGACCTCGCCGACCTGCCCGCACTGCTGGATGAGACGCGTCATGCGGCGGCACAGGTGTTGACGGGGCTGAACGACCGGCCAGTGGCACGGCCCAGCACTGCGAACGGTGCGGGCAGCGCGGCTCCGGAGGTCGGAGTCGGCCTGCGGGGCGCACTGCGGGAGTTCCAGCAGCGGTGGGAGTCGCGGCTCTCGGGCAGCGCGGGGCCGCGGTATCTCGGATTCGTCACCGGCGGAACGACTCCCGCGTCGATCGCCGGTGACTGGCTGACCAGCGTGTTCGACCAGAACAGCTTCACCACCGTCGATTCGGGAGCGTCGGCACTCGAACGGGAGACCGTGGGTTGGCTGGGTCAGCTGTTCGGGCTGACCGAGCACACGGGCGCCTTCGTCTCCGGTGCCACCATGTCGAATTTCGTCGGATTGGCGACGGCCCGTGAGTGGTTGGGCGAACGCATGGGCATTTCGGTCGCGCAGGCCGGTGTCGGCGCGCTCGGGCCGATACACGTTCTATCCGGTGCGCCACATGCGAGCATCTACAAGGGACTCGCCATGCTCGGCATCGGCCGCGACCAATTGCAACTGATACCAACGCAATCGGGCCGCGAGGCCATTGATATCGAGCGGCTCACTGCCGCACTGGACGCACTCGACGGCCACGCATCGATCGTGGTGGCCAATGCGGGCACCGTGAATACGGTGGATTTCGACGATCTGCGGGCGATCGCAGAACTGAAGCAGCGCTACCCCTTCTGGCTGCACGTCGATGGCGCCTTCGGCGCCTACGCCGCACTCGCGCCCGAATACGCGCATTTGGTCGACGGGCTGACGGCAGCCGATTCGGTCTGCGTCGACCTGCACAAATGGTTGAATGTCCCCTACGACGCGGCAATCCAATTCACCCGACGCCGTGACCTACAGGTCCAGGTCTTCCAGAACACCGCCGCCTACCTCGGAACACCCACCGGCACTCCAGATTTCGTACATCTGGTCCCGGAGAGTTCACGCCGCCTGCGAGCACTGACAGCCTGGTTCACCCTGACCGCCTACGGCAGAGCAGGCCATCGAGACATCGTCCAACGCAACATCGCCGCCGCCCGACAACTCGGCGAACGCCTCACCACCAGCGGCCTCCTACAACTCCTCGCACCCGTCCGCCTCAACGTCGTCTGCTTCACCCTCACCGACCGCCCCACCACCGAGCGCGTGCAAGCGCTTACGCAGGCAATCACGGAAAGCGGCGAAACCTTCCTCACACCAACCATTTACAACGGAATACCCGCTTTGCGCGCCGCCTTCAGCAACTGGCGGACAACGGACGCCGACCTGGACCGAATCTACGACGCGATCATCACCGCCTGCACCAGCCTCGACAAAGCAGACGATTAGATCACCTGCCGAGCCTGAGGGCGCAATACTTCCGCCCAATACTCATGTCGAATTGCGTCCCAAAGCCGCGACAGCTCAGGGAACCGCTCGCGCATCTGCGCCAGGTCGGGAGCGGTAGCCGGACTGAACGAGACCGAAGGTTTCGAGTCGGACCCGTTGCATACCAGCATCATTCGAATACCGAGGTGTTCGATCCGCCACTCGGCGAGCCAACCGTCCACCTCGGTGCGATATTCGTCCATCCGGCCGCCCTGTCCCCTAGCAGGTATGCGCATCGTCGTGGTTGTGCGCCCGTGACACCAACTCAGCCAGCTTGTCCAATACCTCACGTAGCGTCCCAATCGTGGGGCCGCCGGGTGGCGGTGCGCCGATCTGTGCCGATGCCGGGTACTCGATACCTCTCGCGGCGGCGCGTTCGCGGGGGCTCAGAGTAGGTGGCGCGAGTCGGCCAGCATCGACCAGCGTGTAGTACGCCGCCGCTTTCCATACACAGCGATTCACCCGGCAGTCACGGTGCTCGCGCATCTGCTCGTGCGCCAATTCGATATCGGCACAACCGCACACCTCTGGCGGTGTCACGATGATGTTCTCGCGCATTACGCCGCCCCAGCCTCGGCCGATACCGACTTCGCGGCCCGCGCCCACGTGGTCGCCGGACACACCGTTTCGAGATCGAAGTCGTCACATATCCGCGCCGGTTGGTTGTCGACATGGGCAAGGTCGTAAGCCACGATCGTCACCACATCGAGCCCGGCCGCGATATCGAGGGCGTACCCAATGGGGTCGGGAATGTCCTGCGGGGGCCGCACGGTGTAGACATGCTGGTAGCCCAGCGCGCGGGCGTGCCGAACGACCGCGAGGGCGTGGCGTGGTGCATGTGACCCCGACACATCGCTGCGTACGAAGCCGACAGCTTTCGGCCGACCATCTCCGCCGCGACCAGATGGTGCTGTATTTGGTTCTGGTACTTCTACATCCGTCATCGTTGTGCACCTTGGGTCGATGTCGTGGCTGATTCGAAAGCGTTGATGCCCGGTCTGGTCACTGGTCCTCAACGCCTGGTCGGATGTCGCGTCGCCTAGTTTTTCGGTGACGAAGTCGAGGGCGAGGGCAAGTGCCGTCTCGTGTCCATCGGCAGCCAGTGGCAGCGACGGCAGCGCCAGTTCACGCAAGACCGCCTCGACGTGATGTTCTGTGAGAGTCCGGAACTGGTGGTCGCAGTACCCGCATTCCAGCGGACACCCAACTATCCAGTTCAAGCTCAGCCCGGACTTCCGGTACTTGATCACCTCCAGCAGTTCCGGTCGCATTTTCGCTCGTTGCGCCGCGTCCAACAGCCGAACGCCGCGACGCGTGGTCGTTGACATAGCCTCGGTCTCCCCTCGCTTCGGGGCAGGTTTCGCGTTTGCCCACTTCGAGGGAACCGCCGCAGCCCTGGATCCCGGAAGATGGCAAGTCGTAGGAAAGTCCGGTTGCCATACCTCTGCGATAGGTAAGAATGAGCGCATGTGCAGGGGGCGTCGCAGATGAACGACTCGGGCATCGAACCCGATCGGCAACCAACGACTGTTGCCGATCGGTTGGCGCGCGAAATCAAACGGCTCAGGCTCGACGCGGGTCTCAGTCAGCGCGTGTTGGCCAACAAGATCGGCTACTCGCGACAGTACGTCTCGATGGCCGAGTGGGAGGACGCTAACCTCCCGTCGCAGGAACTGGTAGCCGCCATCGACGCCGCACTCGATGCAAGAGGCACACTCACCGCCCTTCGTGCCCAAGCAAAGACAGACCAACAGACCGCACGGAACGCGGCGAATCCAGATCACCCCCTGCGCGGAACGATCGCAGCCACCGCCGACGGCACCGCACCGGCGGAAGTTCGCTCACCGGCGCACTACGCCCAAGGAACCACTGAAGAACTGATCGATGTACTGGGGCGTATCCAAAAATTGAACAGGTCGATCGACCCCGCAATTGTCGAGCACCTTACGAACAGTACGCACCTCACCATCGAGCAATATGAGACAATCGACAGCTCCAGCATTGTTGGCGGACTCGTAAAGCAACGAGCATGGATAGACGAACTTATTGACGAATGCAGTCATCCATCGCAACGTCGACAGTTGTTCGAAATAGCAGGTCAAACCTCAGGGTTGCTCGGATTCATCACTGCCGGTCTCGGAAACTTCCCCTTGTCCCGCGCCTACTGTCTCGAGGCATTCCAGCTCGGAGGGTTCGCGGAGGACATGAATATCCAGGCGTGGGCGCGTGGTCTACAAAGCTTTTGCGAGTACTATGCCGGGCGATACCATGAGGCGCTGCGCTACGCACAAGACGGTCTCAACTACGCGAAATCCGGACCGCAAAGCGTACGCCTCACAATAAATGGCGCAGCAAGGGCTTTCGGAAAGCTTGGAGATACGGACGGAGTCCGGCGCGCCATAGACGAATCCTGTGCACTGATGGAGCAAAATAACGCACCAGCCGGGGCTCCCTCCAGCATTTCGCTTGGATGCTACAGTGCGGCACAGGTTGCGGGGAACGCAGCTACCGCGTATGTATCGCTGGCAATGCCGATAAGAGTCGAGGAATACGTAAATCGGGCTCTTCCCGAGATGAGTAAATCCAACTCTCCATGGGGTCGTTCCCTGGTGATCATCGATCTCGCGCGCTCGCAGATTCTCTCCGAACAAGCCGACCTGGACTACGCCACCGCACTCATGCTCGATGCACTCGACATCTCGGAGGGCAAACCGATGATCCCGGTTCGACGTCGAGCCGCAGAGTTCGCCCAGGATGTTGCAGCCCGATGGGGAAGTTCGCCACAACTGAGTGTCGTTCGTGACGCGCTTGCGAGTCTGAGGGATACCGATGAGCGCTGCTGACAGATCGACATCGAACAGGCACCTCTCTGATAGACACCTAGTCCTACGGAATCACTGGAGACGACCCCTTGGTCCGCTGGGCTACTACTGGTTCCTGACATTCGAGGAGTTACCGGAGCTGCACTCACTCGTAAATAAATGTCAGACATTGATCGACTTTCCATACTATGACGTGACACCGTCGGAAAGTTTGCATCTCACACTCGATCGAATTGCTTACCACGATAAAATTCCTCAGCACCAACTGAGCTCCATCTCATCCGCCGCAACACATGCGTGCAGAGATATAGAACCGTTTGATATTACTGTTGACCGCTTGAGCTGCTTCCGAAGCGCAATTGCATTCAATATTTCGCCAGCCCAGCCGGTACACGATCTTCGTGGCACACTTCGTTCGGCGACATTATCCGTCGCATCAAATGCACAGATACAAGTTTCCGAATCAAATCCACACATCACTATCGCCTACTCCAACTCCAATGGAATCGACGCAACCGAGGCAGATACGGCGGTTACCGAGATGAACACAAGTATCCGCGAGGTGAACCTGACAGTCGCGGAAGCAGCGATGGTCTTGTTGGAACGGCGTCAGCACTCGTATTCATGGGAGGTTATTTCACGGATTCCCCTCGCCGGGATGAGCCGTGCATCCCGCTCCGGTACGTACCCCCCGATCGCCCGGACATCCGCAAGCGGAGAAGAATCGAGGAACTAGCCGCCCTGAGAAGACCAGTCGAGGTCCAGTGATCGAAGCCGAATACAAGGCCCGTCTCACGGACGCTGGTGCTGTTCGGGAGAAGTTGGCGGCGCGCGCGAAGGCCGACGTCGTCTCATATCACGACATGTATTTCGATGACCCCAGTGAGTCCTTCACCGCGACCGGCCGTGAGTTCCGGTTGCGGACGATCCGTAACGAGGAGGGCGCCCTGCGCCATCTCCTGACGTTTAAAGACGCGGCAGTCGATGAAGAATCGGCGTCCAAACCCGAGTACGAGACAGACGTGGTTCAGCGGGACGCTATGGAACAGATCATCCGGCGACTGGGCTATCGGCCGAAGATCTCCTTCACCAAGCAGTGCGAGAACCACCGGTTCACCGCTGCGGGACGCGAGATGCTGGCGACGGTAGTCACGGTTCCCGAAATCCAAGGAACGTTCCTGGAACTGGAGACCCTCGTCGAAACCGAGGGCGACCTCGGCAACGCACTCGCCGATCTCCGCACGGTGCTCACCGCGCTCGGAGTCTCGTCCGATCAGCTCACTACCGAGCTCTACACCGATGCCGTGAACGCCAGCCGCCGCACGGAATGACCGGCATGGACAGTGCGGGCTCGGGCGGCTCGACCTCGGCGGGACCGCGGTCCGCGGTGGTTGCCCGCCGCACCGACTTGTGCCAGCACCTGTCGTGCGATTCCGCTCCGCTTCGGCGGCAATTCGGGTAGCGGGTTCAGCCGATCGATCCGACTGGAACGACCGACCCCTATCGCCCCCTATCGGCGGTCATGTGCAACGGCTACAACTCGCGCACAGCATCATTGGCCGGAATTCGGCATGCGCGTGCTGATCTGCATGATCAGTCAACGGCCTACGGCGGCAGGGACTTTCGCATACATTGGGCAACCCGGCAGCGGCGGTTGACGGCCGGAATTCGGCCGTTCGAACGGTGGCAGGGTGATCGGACATGAAGACGATCCTGATTACGGGGGCCACCTCGGGCATCGGTCTCGAGGCCGCGCAACAGCTTGCCGCAGGAGGCGATCGGCTGGTGTTGGTCGGCCGGAATCCGCAGAAGCTCTCCGACAGTGCGGAATTGGTGCGGGCCGCGGGAGCGGGGGCGGTCGACACATTGGAATGCGATATCGCATCGCAGTCGTCGGTGCGCCAGCTCGCCAAGGCCATTGCGGCCGCCTACGACCGCATCGATGTGCTGGCCAATAACGCGGGCGGCTATCACCAGACCCGCACCGAAACCGAGGACGGTATCGAGGCGACCTTCGCAACCAACCATCTCGGCGGCTTTCTGCTCACCGAACTGCTCACCGATCTGCTGGTCCGCAGCGCTCCGGCGCGCATTCTGTTCACCTCCTCGGTAATGCACTTCGGCGCGACACTCGACTTCGACGATCTCGGATTCCGCACCGGCTATTCGGGCGAAAAGGCCTACAGCCGATCCAAACTGGCCAATGTCCTCTACGCCCGTGCGCTGGCGCGCCGTTTCGACGGCACCGGGGTGACGGTCAACGCCTTCCATCCCGGCGCGGTATCGACCGGTATCTGGAATTCGCTGCCGTGGTTCGGACAACCGGTGGTCTCGCTGGCCAAACGCATGTTCTTCATCTCCGCGGCCGAGGGCGCCGCCGCGCTCACCTACCTGGCGACGGATCCGAGCGTCGCCGAGGTCACCGGAGCCTATTTCCGCAAGACCCGCGAGCGCGAACCTTCGCGCTTGGCCCGCGACGACCGGATCGGCCAGCGATTGTGCGAGGTGAGCGCGTCTTTGGTCGGGTTGCCCGGGTAGCAACCACGCAATCTCCGACAGTGCCGTCGAAACTCCTGGCAACACAAGGAAATACACGCGACACAGAAAGCAGGGGAAATGCTACGCACCCGTTTCGAGTCCATCGGCTCGTACACACCATCCACCGTCCGTTCCACCGAGGAGATCATCGCCGGACTGACCGTCCCCAGATCCCTGGACCTGGAGCGGATCACCGGCATCAGGAATCGGCGGGTCTACGATTCCAGCGACGAGGGCTATGAATCCTCCTTCGATCTGGCCCTGCGCGCCATCGAAGACTGCCTGGCACATTCCGATTACGCGGCCGACGATATCGATGTCGTCATCTCGGCCTCCATTACCCGTACCCGAGGCAGGGAAATCTTCTGCTACGCACCGTCATTCGCGGTCATGCTCGGCAAGGCGATCGGTACGACCAATGCCCGCCATTTCGATGTCTCGAATGCCTGCGCGGGCATGATGACCGGCGTGCTGGTGCTGGATCGGATGATCAAGGCCGGTGTGGTGCGCAATGGTCTGGTGGTCAGCGGCGAACAGATCACCCCGATCGCCGAGACCGCGGCCCGCGAGATCAGCAAGCCGTACGATCCGCAGTTCGCGGCGCTGACCGTCGGCGATGCGGCGGTCGCGGTGGTGCTCGACGATCGCGGCGACGATGACGACGAGATCCACTACGTCGAGCTGATGACCTCCGCCGAGGGCGCCGAACACTGCATCGGCATGCCGAGCGACCGATCCTCGGGAATCGCGCTCTACACCGATAACCGCGCCATGCAGAACGAGGGCCGCTACCTCCAGGGCATCAGCCGACTCGCCACCTTCCTGGAGGAGACCGGGCGCAACTGGGCGGGCGAGAAATACGACTACTGGATCCACCACCAATTCAGCGCGCCCGCCATCGAATACATCGCACACCTGACCGAACGGCACTTCGGCACCGCCATGCCGCAATCGCTCAATGTGCTACACGAATTCGGCAATACCGCGTCGACCTCGCATTTCGTCGTCCTACACGAATATCTCGCGCAGCAGCAGATTCCCAAGGGGTCCAAGGTGCTGATGATTCCGGAGGCCTCCGGAATCGTCTCCGGACACCTCGCCGCGACCATCTCCCGTCTGGAGGCCTGAACCATGCCGACCACCATTCTCGCGGCCGCCATCAATGCCGATCTCGATACCGGCAGCTACTTCGAACTCGCGGCCCGGGCGGCCACCGCCTGCCTGGCACAGGCCGGCGTCGCCGCCGACGAGGTCGGAATGCTCGTCAACGCCGGGGTTTTCCGTGATCAGAACATCTCCGAACCCGCGGTATCGGCGCTCATCCAGAAGCGCGTCGGCATCGGCCTCGAATATGCCCCGGGCCGGGTGCCCGCCTTCTCCTTCGATCTGATGAACGGCGCGAGCGGACTGCTGCACGCGATCTCCGCCGCCGACTGCTTCCTGACCACCGGCGAAGTCGAGTACGCGCTGCTCGTGGCCGGGGACACGCACCCGTCGACCGAACGTCATGTCGACGGATTCCCCCACAGCACAAGCGGTGCCGCGATCCTGCTCGGAAGCTCGGGCCCCGCACGCGGATTCGGCCCGCTGCACAGCACCGACACCGCGGGCCCCGCAGACCCGACCGCCTGGGTGGCGATGGGCGAGGCGGGCGCGAACGGTCGGCGGGCCATGAGCACCCGTCGCGGTAATGACGACCCGGTCGAGTTGGCCGCCGTTGTGGTGCGCGACTGCCTCACCGCCGAGGGGCTCGATGCCGCCGATATCGCCGAGGGACGCACCATCCTGCTCGCACCCACCTGGACCCTCGCCTTCCGTACCCGGCTGGCCGACGCACTCGGCTTCACACCGGAGTCGATCGTCGGCGTCGATCCCTCCGTGGACAACCCCTATTCCGCGGCTCCGGTGCACGCGTACCTGTGCGCGCGCAATAGGGGCGCACTCGCCGGGGCACGCACGGTGCTGTTCCTGGCTGCCGACGACACCTCGGCCGCCTGCCTCGCCTACCGCCAGCACGCACTGGCGCTCATCGGGAGTTGATGACACGAAAAGCATTGAAACAACTCATATTACGAAGTAGGCACCCGTCGTCGTGACAGGATCGGGCCGGCGAATTAGGCTGAGTTCACCGGCTGGATCTGCGGGCGCGTCGCCGCGCCCTTCCCGCTGCGACGATGCCGCATCCTCAGTGCACCCGAGCTGCTCGTTTTC
This sequence comes from Nocardia sp. CA-119907, assembly GCF_050955995.1. Classification (NCBI taxonomy): domain Bacteria; kingdom Bacillati; phylum Actinomycetota; class Actinomycetes; order Mycobacteriales; family Nocardiaceae; genus Nocardia; species Nocardia sp. CA-119907. Next base: position 2,192,110 of record NZ_CP192091.1, on the reverse strand, counting down.
GATGGTGCGCTCCCACAGTCGGGCACACCACCTCGACGAAGGGGCTCCGAGTATGCGTCAGCCTGTCCTACCGCACCGCGCACCCCTGGCGCAGCACGAGCCCCTATCCCATCGCGGGCACTGGGCCGACTTCGCCAAATCCCGGGTCGGTCAGGCCATGGCCGTACTCGGGGCAGCGAGCACGGTCGGCTTGGTCGCCGAACTGCTCGATGCCGATGCGGACGCGATAGCGGCGGTGGTCCAGCAGCTCACCGAAACCGCCGGGGCACGCTTCGAGCATCCGGAGGTCGGCGAGCGGATCCTGCGCGGCACTCCCGAGGAGGTCCGGCAGCAGTTGCACAGCCGGGCCGCGCAACTGCTGCACCACCACGGTTTTCCGGCGTGCACCATTGCCGACCACCTGGTCGAGGCCGGTGCCGCCGGATACCCGTGGGCGGTCGAGGTACTGCTGGGCGCCGCCGAGGACGCGACGACCAATGACCAGATCGATCTCGCCGTCGATCGGCTGGAGTTGGCCTACCGCGCCACCCGCGACGCGGGCGAACGTGCCGCGATCGCGATTCGGCTCGTCTGTCTCGAATGGCGGATCAATCCGTCGACCCGCTCGCGCCAGTTCACGCGGTTGAAGGCGGCGCTGCGCGCGGGCCGGGTGCCGCACCGCGAATTGCCCGCCGCCATCATGTACCTGCTCTGGCACGGACAGGTGCAGCAGGCCGATCACGCACTCGGCCAGCTGAACAGCGGCGATCCCGATGTGGCGGCCCCCGAGATCGACTTCCTGCGCGCCTGGCTGCGGTACTCCTATCCCCCGCATGTGCCACGCCATCCGCGACTGTTCGCGGCTACCGCGCGGCCGCCGCGGGTGCGCACCGATCAGCATTCGCCGCATCGGCACGGCGCCGATCTGCTGTCCGGCCTGTTCACCCACCCGCTCGATGAAATCGCCACGCTCGCACAGCGTCTGCTCACCAGCCACCGCCTCACCTCGACCACCATCGAAACCCTGGTCGCGGCGGTGCACTGCCTCATCTACAGCAATCGGCTCGATACCGCGGCGGCCTGGTGCGGATCACTGCTGGCCGAGGCCGAGGCCCGCCGCGCGCCGACCTGGCAGTCGATCTTCGCTGGTCTTCGCGCGGAAACCATGTTGCGCAAGGGCAATATTCGCGACGCGACCACCGATGCGGCGCTCGCCCTCAATTACGTACCGGCCGAACACCTCGGCCTGTGGAGCGGCACGCCGATCGCCGCGACGGTGCATGCGCTGACCTTATCCGGTCGCCACGCCGAGGCCGCGGCACACCTGGAAAGACCGTTGCCACGAACGATTTTCGACTCACGCTTCGGCCTGCCGTATCTACACGCGCAAGGCCACCACCACCTCGCCGTCGGGCGGGCCGACGAGGCGCTGCGCAGCTTCCGCCGCTGCGGCTATCTCATGGACCGGTGGAATATGGACTTCCCCTGGCTGGTGCCGTGGCGCAATGACATTGCCGCCGCCCATCTCGCACTCGGCGAGCAGCGGCAGGCGCGCGAGTTCGCGACCAGACATCTGGAACTGCTCGGCGCCGCCGATCGGCACCGCTCCGGTGGCGTCTCGCTGCGGCTGCTCGCCGCCACCAGCGATCGCTATCAGGGCTTCCGATTACTTCGCGAGTCCGCCGCCATCGCCCGTACCGGCGGTGACGACGTCGAATTGGCCACGGTCCTCGGCGAACTCGGCAAGGCGCATCGCGCCGTCGGTGATCACGACCGCTCCCGCGCGCTGCTGCGTGATGCCGTGCGCATCGCCGAGGCCTGCGGCGCCGAGGTGCTGCTGCGCGATCTGCTCGACGGCAGACACCGAACGGCAGCGCAACCAACCCAACCCGTGCCCGCACTCACCCCGATCCCGGGTGGGCTCGCGACACTGAGCCCCGCCGAGCGCCGCGTCGCGCAGCTGGCCGCCCGCGGCAAGGCCAATCGCGAGATCGCCGACAAACTCGCCATCACCACCAGCACCGTCGAACAGCACCTCACCCGCGTCTACCGCAAACTCGGTGTCGCCCGCCGCGGCGAGCTGTCCTTCGTCCTCCCGACCGGCCGTACCGGATCAACCGATACCGCCGTTTCAGCCACTGGCTAGCATTCCCATTTTCAGAACCAAGGCCAGCGCATATAGAGATCTTGGCCCGGTTAACTCATTGATCAGCGATCTGCGAGCTACATTCGTTTCGCTCATCCGAGTTCTGGACATACGCTGGACGAAGGGAGTGAGTGGGTCGCCATGGTAATCAACCAGGGATCGCCGACCAGTGGCGAAGCATTGGTCGAATTGGATGTCTTCCCGCCCGAACGACACCGCCGCTGGACGGTACTGCTGCGGCTGCTGCTGGCCGTCCCGCAGCTGATCGTGTTGTGGGCGCTGAGCATCGCCGCATTCGTGGTGGTGGTCTGCGGCTGGTTCGGCGCATTGGCGCTCGGCCGATTGCCGGACTGGTGCGGTGAGTTCCTGCGGGGGTATTTCGGCTACACCGTGCGGGTGTACGGCTACCTGATGCTGCTGGTCGACCGCTATCCGCCCTTCGCATGGACCGCACCGGATTATCCGGTGCGCCTGCTCTTCCCGGCACCGACGCCGTTGAATCGAGCGGCGGTGTTCTTCCGGATCATCCTCGCCGTGCCGATTCTGGTGCTGTCGAACTGGTTCAGCACCGGCTGGGTCATCGTCTCGTTCTTCCTGTGGCTGATCGTCCTGATCACTGGGCGAATGCCCGCTGCGGTCTTCGAGGCCACCGCGGCGGTGCTGCGCATCGAAATGCGGGTGTCGACCTATGTGTATCTGCTGACGCCCGCCTATCTGAAGGGCGTATTCGGCGATAAGGCCGCGGCTGCGGCTCCCATGCCCCCGGGTGCACCACTGAACAAACAGGCACCGCCGATGACGGAACCGCCACCGCCATCCCCGACCCGACCGCTGCTGCTCTCCGGCGGTGGCCGCGCCTTGCTGATCGTCATACTCATCCTCGGCATCTTCGGCAGCGGGTTCCAGACCAGGACGAGCTGGGGCAACAACGACAATGACACCGATTCGATCTCCAGCGCACAGCTCGCCGCCCAGGTCGCCATCGACTTCATCGGCGACATCGGGCACGCGCCCAAGCACGTGAACTGCCCCAACGGCCTGGACGCCGAGATCGGCGCGACCGAGGTCTGCGCGGTCACCGATGACAGCGACGAGTACCGGGCCCGGGTCACCGTCGACGCGATCACCGACGGGTCCGCGCACTTCCGCACCGATATCGAACAGCAGCACTGAAAAGCTAAGTCTGCCTGCGCGCCCGGGCCCGGCGCTTGCCCTCGTGCATGGCCTGGACCCGGGCCACCGGGATGGTGTGGCCCTCGGCGATGAGATCGGCGGGCAAGGCCTGTGGCGCGGGCATCTCCCGAGTCCACGGGTCGTGCTCGCCCAGGAGTTTCGGTGCGGTTCGCACGGTGAAGTCGGCCGGGCTGATATCGGCGAGCTGGGCCCATTCGACGGGGAACGACACCGGCACACCGGGACGCACGCGCGGGCTATAGGCGGCCACCACGGTCGCGCCGCCCGCGCGCGTCGAATCCAGGAAGACCTTGCCCGCACGGTCCTCGCGGATGAACGCGGTGGTGGCCAGGGCCGGGTCGATGCGTTCGGCCCTGGCCGCGATCGCCCGGGTGGCGGCCGCGACGTCCTCGATCGGGACACCGGATTCGATCGGTACGAAGACGTGAACACCCTTGGCGCCGCTGGTTTTCACCGCGCCCGCGAGTCCGTCGTTCGCCAGCGCCTGTCTGATCAGTTCGGCGGCCAGTACGACGTGTTGGAACGGTCCGCCCTCTGGTGGATCGAGATCCAGGATGAGATGCGTCGGCCCCTGGGCGTGATCGGCGAGCAGCAGCGTCGGGTGATATTCGACCGCGCGCTGATTGCCGAACCACAGCAGCGTGCGCACATCATCGCAGAGTGCGTAGGTCACTTCGCGTTTGGAGGTCTCGGCCCACACGGTCACCCGCCGCACCCAGTCCGGGGTGTACTTCGGCAGGTTCTTCTGCATGAACGGTTCCTGCCCCGGCCGGATGCGCACCACCGAGAGCGGGCGGTCCCGCAACTGCCGAACCAGCCGATCGCCGGCGAATTCGAGATAGTCGATCAGGTCACGCTTCGTCGCCTGCGCACCGTCGAACAGCGGTGCGTCGAGATTGGTCAGCTCGACACCCGCACGGACCTCTGCCTCGCGTCCACCCGCCACCCGGCCACCACCCCTCGTCGAATCGCTGTGCGATGCGGCATTCATCGGCCAACCATGCCCCGCGGCCCGGGACACGGTCAACCATCAACGGTCGTTGCCAGGTGCGGCGGATCGGGTGAATCACCTTCAGGATTCGACTGCGCGGTGGGAACCGAAGACGACGAAGGCGAGCGCGCAGGCCGCCGCGGAGGTCAGCAGTGCCCAGCCGATGCCCGGCGTGACGAGCCCGCCCATGACGGCGACGCCGAGGGTCGCACCGACTTGGCGGACGGCGTTCAGCAGACCGCCGACCGCACCGGCGGTACCCGATGGAGCCGCGTTGACGATGGCGGTGACCAATGCCGGAAGGGCAAAGGCCACACCGAATCCCGACAACAGCAGACCAAACGCCAGCACCGGGTAGGCGAGGCTGGCGAAGACCGCGACGGCCAGCACCGCACCGCCCGCAGCGAGCAGGCCGAGTCCGGTCAGGATCGGGCGGCGCGCGCCGACGCGGGCGACGACCTTGCCAGCCAGCGGTGGGATCACGGCGAAGGGAACGGTCAGCGGCAGGAATGCCAGTCCGGTCTGCAGCGGGCTCAGGTGCCGTTGCTGTTGCAGCAGCAGTGGCAGGACGAACAGTGCGCCGGTGAGCGCGAAGTTGACCGCCGCACCCGCGAACAGCCCGGCCCGCACCCGACCCGCGCGCAGTAGTTCCCGATTCAATACCGGTGCGGCACTGCGTCGTTCGAAGAATACGAAAGCAACCGTCGCGAGCACGGTGCCACCGAGCGACCACGCGGCATGCCGCAACGACTGCGCACCCGCCGCGATCAGCGCGTCGGTGCACAGCGCGAGGGCGACGGCCGCGATCAGCTGCGCCGGCCAGTCGATCCGGCGCTCGCCACGGGCGCAGTGCACCGCCGAGCCCGCGCTCAGCGCCAGCACGATTATCGCGATGGGCACATTGACGAGGAAGATCGAACGCCAACCGGCCAGCCCGACCAGTGCGCCGCCCGCGATCGGCCCCGCCGCGACCGCCGCGCCGCTGATCGCCGCCCAGGTCGAGATCGCGCTGGCGCGCCGCGCCGGATCCGGGTAGAGCCGGCTGATCATCGCCATCGAAGCGGGCACACACGCCGCCGCGGCCACTCCGAGCAGCACCCGCAGCGCGACCAAGGCCCACAGGCTCGGCGCGGCCGCGCTCAACAGCGACACCACACCGAAAGCTGCTGTACCACAACGGAATACCCGATGCGCACCATAGCGATCGGCGACCGCGCCCGCGGAGAGCAGCAGCGCGGCGAACGCGACGGTATAGCCGGTGGTCGCCCACTGCAGTCCGGCGACCGAGGTGTGCAGTGACGCCGCCAGATCCGGTTCGGCGACCGAGAGCACCGTCATATCCAACAACACCATGAAGTACCCGAGGGATATTCCGAGCAGGGCGCGGGTCCGCCCGCTCGACGCGGCGGACGTGCGCGCCCGCGATTGCAGAATGCTCATCTGGTGCAACAGCTCCCGATCAGTCGACTCGAATGATGACGCGATCGACTCTGGTCGGGTGGGCACGGCCACTCCACCGGCCGCGGCGCACGGGGCATTCGGAATATCCGAATGCTCCGGCGCTGTTGGCCACGCCATGGAGTTACGTCAGCTGCGGACCTTCGAGGCCGTGGTACGCCATCGCACCGTCACCGATGCGGCGGTGGCGCTCGACCTCGCACCGTCATCGGTGTCGCAGCAGATCCGCACGCTGGAGTCCGCACTCGGAGCCGAGCTTTTCGTGCGCGACCCCAAAGGCATGCGGCTGACCCCCGCGGGCCAGCGCCTGACCGGGTGGGCACGGCGGCTGCTCGACCTGGCCGAACGGGCCACCCGCGATGTGCGGGCGCAGCGGCCGCTGCTGCGGCTCGGCGCACTGGAAACACTCGCGGGCACCTATGTGCCGCAGGTGCTGGCGCGGCTGGCCGAGCGACGGCCGGATCTCGAGGTCGAGGTGCGCTCGGATCGGGCCCGCGACGGACTGCTCGCCGATGTGGTCGGCGGCGAACTCGATGCGGCACTGCTACTGGATTCCGGTGGTGCCGTGGGGGATCTCGGGTTCCCTGCACCGGCCGAACCACTGGCCTTCCTCGATCTGGACCCGGTGCCGCTGGCCCTGGTCGCGGCGCCCACCCATCCGCTGACGGATAAGTCAGCCCTGACACCGGCCGATCTGATCGATGAGCGGCTGCTGGTCAATGTGCCCGAATGCTCGTTCTGGATGGCCGGGGAGCGGCTTCTCGGCTCGGGTCCGCGGCGGGTCAGGGCCGGTGCGGTTCCGGTCATGCGGGCCTGGGCCGAGCACGGACTCGGCATATCCCTACTGCCGGAATTCGCGGTCGCCGACGGTCTCGCACACGGCACGCTGATCCGACTGGACTTTCCGGTGCCCGATCTCAGGCTGCGGCTGGTGTGGCGGGCGGATCAGGAATCCCTGCCCGGAATGCGCGAGATCCTCTACGCCGCCGCCCGGCCGTGATGACGACGTTCCCGGCAAACCGGCCGCAATGTCGGTCCAAGTGATTAGGCTGACGACAAAGCCCTGGTCCCGACGGCGTAGGTCGACCGAGAGGAGTCAGTGATGAGCGTGCGGCAGCCAGCCTGGACGGCCTCAGCCCTGACCGGTGATCTGTCCGGCATTGTCGGAAAGCACCTGATCTACGCCTATGACAACGGCTGGAAATATGAGATCTACGTGCGCGATTGGCACACCATCGATTCGCGCTGCCTGATGGGACCGATGTTCGGGCGCTGGTCCAAGCATCAGACCGTGAAGCTGGTCCAGCTCAGCGGCGATATGTACAAACTCGCCTGGGTGGAGGAGACCGGCACCACCACCGTGATCATCATCTGGCTCGGGGACCGCCGCGTGCACACCACGATCTCCTATCCGCAGTGGATGCTCGACTACCCCGAGAGCACGCTCACCCGCTACGAACACAATCTCGACGCGATTGTCGCCGACCGCGACAAGGGACCGACCTATCCGCTGACGCTGGTCTCCGCGACCGGGCGCATCACCTTCCTGGAATCCCGGGGTATCGACGACGACACGGTGATCAACTGTCCACCGCACAAACTGCCGCCGGGATACGCCGTGCAGTCCAACTGATCGTCAGGCATTGCCTAGCGCCGTAGACGCTGGGTTATCGCGGTCCGCAGCACCGACAGCGCGCCTCGGACTATCAGGCCCGCCGCGACCAGCGGTGCGAACAGCAGCCACGGTGAGCCCTGGTGGTAGTCGCAGTAGAACCGCAAGGCGCTGCGGTGGTGGCTGCGGATCTTGCGGAAGGGCGCCGACCGCATGCTGCCGCCCTCGCGATGACGGATCTCGACGCCCGGATCGAGCACGACCCGCCATCCGGCGCGGTGCATATCCAGCGCCATCTTGGTTTCCTCGAAGTACAGGAAGTACCTGGCATCGAACCCGCCGACGGCATCGAAGGCCTCGCGGCGGAACAGCATGCAGCAGCCGGAGATCCAGTCGACATCACTGACCATGGTCACCGGATCGCCGAAATACGCGCGGGTGGCGGGATTGCCGGGCCACACACCACCGAGCACGGCGTGGGCGATCCCCACCGCGAGCGACGGGAACCGACGGCCACTCGGGTAGGGCGTTCCGTCCAGCCGGGCTATCCGCGGTCCGATCATGCCGATCGTCTTGTCGGTGCCGGCGGTCTCGACGAGTGCCGCTATCGAACCCGGTGCGAGGTGGGTATCCGGGTTGGCGACCAGGATCCATTCGGCATTCGTCGCGGCCGCGCCCTGGTTGATCGCGGCGGCCAGGCCGACGTTCTTGCGGTTGCGGATCACCGTCCCGCCGAAATCGTCGACGATATCGGCGCTGTTGTCGGTCGAGGTGTTGTCGATGCCGATCACCTCGAGCGCCAGTGGCTCGACAGCCGCGGGTAGCGATTTCAAGAAGGGCGGCAGGTCCTCTGCGCTCTGGTAGGTGACGAGGACGAGACCGACGGTCTTCTCATCGCGAGCGGGCATGCCCGCGAACCTAGCAGGCCGCGAGCCGCTCTGTGGGGCCGATCCCGAGATGCTCCGAACAGTTGGTACCCCAATGCTTCACCGATGCGTTCTTACATCCCCCGCCGACGTCGCCGCCTGGACGACATGAGCCCGACCCGGGTCAGCTGGTGTTGCACTGATTCACCCGCGACCGGATGGGTACCGCTCCGGTGAGGAGGAACGCACATGACGCGTCCAGTGCCACCGAATCCGAGCCCTATCCCGCCGACGCCGATCCCCGACCCGGTCCCGCCGATGCCGATCCCGGATCCGGTCCCGCCGGGTCCCGGCCCCGAGCCGGTTCCCGGCCCTGAGCCGGTCCCGGGCCCCGAGCCGTTCCCTGAACCCGAACCCGCGCCCGGCCCCGATCCCTTCCCCCGGCCCGCACCCACCCCCGATCCGCAGCCCACACCACCGACACCCGGCCCCGGCCCCCAGCCCACACCACCTCCGGAACCAGGCCCGACGCCGACGCCGCCGATTCCCGACCCGGCACCACACCCGGATCCGAACCGACCGCCACCTATCCCGAACCCCGGCGGACCGATCGATCCGATGGATCCCGCACTGCCGGATCCGCGTTGATTCCGAACGCGTAGAACAGCGCGATATCCCTGAGCAACGCACCGCCGCCGCCATCGCCGACGGCGGCGGAGACCACGGAGCAGTGTGGTCAGCGCCAGATCACTGCGGCAACCGCTTTCGGCGCGGCGAGCCATTCGCGAATAGTGTTGCGCACCTTCGTTATTCGCCTGCAGTCGCAATACGCGATGACCCCGTCGGCATCGATGCCTGCGGCGCGGCACAGGGCGACCGCCCGTGGCAGATGCTGGTATTGGGTGACGATGATCGCACGGTCGATGCCGAATAGGCTCTTGGCTCGCGCGCAGGTCGCGCGGGTCGATAGTCCTTCGCCGTCGGAGCGCACGACCGCCGGATCGACGTCATGGTCGACGAGATACTTTGTCATCGCGGCGATCTCATCCCCCGAGATGCCAGCGGCATCACCGGATACCAGGATCTCGTGCACTTTTCCGGCCCGCAGCAATTCGATCGCCACATCGAGTCGCCCGCGCAGATACGCCATCGGCGCTCCATCCGGCCCGACCTTCGCCCCGGGCACGATCGCTACGGGAACCCTCGGCGCGGCCGCGGGTCCGGACCGATGTCCGGACGACACCAGCCACAACCGGAGATTGGCCCCGGCGACGACCAACACAGCTCCGGCGACCAGCCCGACCCCTGCCCACAGCATCCGTGCCGGTCCGCCCTGCTCTACCACGCCGAACTCTTCCAGTCGGTTATGCACTGCACGGGCCCGACCATACTGGCGCGGCATCAAGCGATGCGCACACCACTGTCGAGATCACCGTCGAGCAGCGCGATGCCGAGCGTCGTCGCCTGATGCCGCATCGCATTGCGGTGCCGCCAACTCTCGATCAGCCCGGCCGCCCGCAGGATCGATGCGTGTTCGCTGGCCGTCGCGGGTGAAATACCAAGTCGGCGTGCGAGTTCGGTCGTCGAGCAGCCCTCGGCGATCACCTGCAGCGCGGCGGCGCGCGTCCGGCCGAGCAGCGCGGTCAGCGCCTCATTGGTCGCCCGCGGACCCCACGCCGATGCGAAATCGGCGATATCGCGCAGCATCGGAACCACCAGCGTCATGGGCGAATCCTTGTCGATGGTGGATTTCAGCAAGAGCGGCCCGGGCCAGGCGAACAGCGACGGAATAATGATCAGTCCACGGCCGTCGAGGTGTTCGTCGTGGCAGCCGGTCTTGGCCAGCACCTCCAGCACCGGCGCGCGCCACCGCGCGAGCGGCGCGAGCGCGGCGAAGAGCCGTTCCACCCCCTCGGCGGCAAGGGTGCGGGCCATCCGTTCGGCGGCCACCTCGAGATAGGACTGCAGATGCACCCACCGACCGGCGAACGCCGCCGAATGAAACGCCTGGACGGCGGCCGCGACATCGCGCCGCACCGCACTATCGCGGTCGGACAGGCCGCGCGCCCACGTGGGCAGCGGACGCTCGGTCCGCGCCCGGCTGCGATCGGTATGCTCCACCTCCCGACGGAGTTCATCGCGGGAGGCCAGATGCAGCGCCTCGACTCCGGCGGAGATCGACCGCGCGGCGCGGGTGGGCGTGATCAGGTCGACGAAGGGATCGACGCCGGGGATCAGATCGGCGAGCATGCCGAAGTCCTGCGGTATCGCACGCCGCACCTGACTGCGCCACCCGTCGTACAGCGGCGCGTCGGTGCGTTGCAGCACCCTGGTGGCCAGCACGGTTTCCCCCATCGCGCCGAGCGGTGGTCCGATCCTGATGCGCGTCAGATCCTCGGGTGTGCAGTAGATCCGCTTCATACGCTGCCCCGCATCGCCGTGCCCAGGTATCGCACCACGGTACCCGCGATCACCGCGGACCTCGCACCATCACGGCGAGCACCGGATCCAGCCGCACCAACTGCTGATCAGCGGCCGACGGCAGCGAGAACGTCACCACCCAGCGCAACCGCATCGGCCACAGCCGCCTGCGCCCAGCCACCATCGCGCTGTCGGCCAGTCGACCGATCGCCAGCGCGAAACCGCCGCCCGGCCGCACCGCAACATCCTTCAACATCTCCAACTCCTGCATCGTCACTGTTCAGGAGCCTAGAAATCAGCGGCCCGGATCCTCACCATGTTTCGGCGGTGGCCTAAACACCGTCGAATGGGCCCCCCAGCGCAGCCAATCGAGATACCGGTCGAGCCAGCTATCACTCGGCAGCCCCTGCCGTCCTCCGCGAAGCCGCGACCATCCGATCGTGCAGTCCATCCGCCGCGACGAAGTGCCGGTAGGCGGCGGGTCGCCACCAGCGGTGCGCCTATTCCGGATGCGGTCGACGGATACCGGCATGACGGCGCGAATTTTGGGAAGCCGATCTGTGTGAACAGCACTCGAACCATCCCCGCGCGGCGGCACCGGGTGGCGGTCGCGGTCGGCATGCTCGCCATCGCCTGGACGGCGGGGTGCTCCACATCCAGGGAGGAGCAGGCCGCGCCGGCGCCACCTGGCCCGGCCCCGATATCCGCGGTCACCATCACGATCGAAAAGCAGACCTACAGCGACACGCCCCCGATCACGCCGGGCGCGGTCATCACGGTGATCAACCACGATCTGCTGAAACACAGCATCACCAGCAGACGGCCCGGCCTCTTCGACAGTGAAATCGGTCCCGGCCAGATCATCACCTTCACCGCACCCGATGACATCGGGTCACACCCCTTCTACTGCAAGTATTTCGCGCTCATGGATGGCTGGCTGAGCGTGCGTCATTGACGAAATCCGCAGGAGCGGTGCCCGCCACATTCCCGGACACGCCGGAGCGGCTGCGACACAGTCACGGTAACTAATGCTTTGCTGACTATCGCATCTGTCCCGAATGTGGAGGGAGTAGATCGTCGATGTCACGCATCATCAGCGCCGTTCTGGCCACTGTCTGCATGTCGTTCATCTGCGTCGCTCCCGCGGCAGCCACCACCGACAGCGATGAGATCTCCGGTTCGTCGTCGGCCGGGTTCGCGTTCTCGCTGGTCCGCGCAAGCAGCAAGGTCATGGCATTGACGGTTGTCCCCGCCCATCAGTTCGATTCGTTCGACAAAGTCGTCACGCGCGAAAGCGGTTGGGACCCCTTCGCCACCAACCCGAGCACAGGCGCATACGGCCTCGGCCAAGCCCTGCCGCCGGAAAAGATGGCCACCCACGGCATGGACTGGCGCTTCAATCCGCTCACCCAGATCCGCTGGACCTACGACTACATGATCCAGCGCTACGGCAGCCCCGAAAGCGCCTGGGTGTTCTGGCAAGCGCACCACTGGTACTGAGTCGCTCATCGAGCGCCCCGATAATTCGGGGCACGTTTCTCCGGCTACCCCTGTAACACCGATCGCAATTCGTCCGATGTGCCTGCTGTACGCAAATTGGTTGCGGCACAGGGAAATTCGCGTTGGCGATCAGTTCGAGGGGAAGCCATGGGAATCAGGTCAACGGCGTTCGTCATGCTCGCGGTGAGCATTGCGATCGGCACTGCTGGGTGCGGCACGAGCTCATCGCCGACTGCCGCTACCGCAACATCCGCCCCGTCGGCGAGTTCGCCGAATGTGGTGCGTGCAGGCTCCACCGATCATTCGCAACCCGCAGCCGATCCGAAACCCGAGGCGACACCGGCAGTACCGGCAGCCGAGCCTGCAGCGAGTCCGAAACCCGTAGCGACACAGGAGCCTTCGGCCGCACCCGAGCCCGCAGCCGGTCCACAAACGGGAACGACCTCCGCGCCCGCGGAAGCCGGGCCCTACGGCAGCGGACACGGTCTGTGCTTCGATGTGAACTCAGCGCTCGCGGCCTCCGCGGTCGCTCAGTTGGCGCCGCCACCGGCCGGTAGCGGCTGGGTCGTACAGGGCGGAAGCGGTGATCCGATTCAGGCGGGATGCTCGGGCGTGCTGTCGTGGATGCAGGTGGAATGGCAGGGAATTCATCCCGGAAGCCACATCCTGTTCTTCACCAACGGCACCTACCTCGGCACCGCCACCTCAAAGCCCTACGGCTACACCGAGATTCTCGGCAAGACCAAGGACACCGTCTCGGTCCAGTACCGATGGGCCAAGCCCGACGACGCGCTGTGCTGCCCGCAGGGCGGACCCAGTGTGGTGACGTTCAGCTTGAACGGCACCGCGGTCCACGCGAACGGGCAGTTCCCGCCGGACAACTGAGGCTGCTCGTCACACGCAGTATTGGCAAGTCCCGCTGGCGGGGAGTTGGATGAAACACTGCGCGCATACCGCCGGGCGGGTCGGCTGCGGCTTGGCCTCCTGCGCGGTCGCACCCGCCGATCGACGCCGCCCCGCCACCTTGGGAAGCAATGGCGGGGCGGTCAGATCGGCGGGCATGGCGGCTCCGTAGTGCTCATAGCACTGCCACCGGGCGTAGGACGCATGCAATTCGAGGTCGTTCGGGATCGGTAGCCCCGCGAGCTCGAGCACATATTTGTAGGTGTCGCCGACAGTGTGGTTGTCTTGTACACACAGCGAGGTCAGCGGCGGCTCGCCCGCCTTGTGACAGCGCCGCGCGACCTTACGCAGAATGGCCGCCATCCAGGTCCGCGTCGGCGCCCCAGTCTGCACCCCCGACACGTCCTGCACCCGCTCGGCCAACTCCCCGACGGTGATGAAATGTCCATATCCCGTGGCGATCTCGGCCAGCTCGGCATGTGCGGCAATCGCCCACGCGACCGTCGCCTCCCGCAATGACACCGGGTCGCCGTCACCTACCCGCCAAGCCCCAGCCGTCGTGGATACAGAACTCTCGATCACCCGACCAAGTTATCGCGCCACCCCTCGATCCACCCAATGACCCGCCGCCAAATGTGGGGTGTCACACCGCCCCGGCGACATGGCCTTGCTCGAGCCCGCAAAGTTGTGCGACCGCACATCGAATGCGGCGCGCCGTCCGATCGGGTTCGATGGCGGGCACAACACATAGAGACCGGATGCATCAAGACTTTGACGGAGCATCGCGACGGATCCAACTTGATAGTCAACAAGTAAGTTTTAATCAGCGGAACCCGCTGACCTGCAGGGCTGGCATCTGTTGATCGGCACAGCGAATCGAGAACAGCCCTGATGGCAGCGATGCGCATCCGGGCCCCGACATTTTCGGTTGGCCGCTCAGGCTTCGCCTTCGGTGGTGACCTCGAAGGTATTGAGGAAATTGCAGACCAGTTGGTAGAAGCCGACGGTGAGCACGAAATCGGCCAGCTGCGTCGCGCTGAAGAGTTCCAGGGCTTCCTTGCGTTCGGCCTCGCCGAGGGTGTGCTCAGCGAGTAAGTGATCGGTCCACCGCAGAATCGACGCCTCCTCGGTGGACACACCCGCCGCGGCGCCCGTGGCCGCGGCGGCGATGACATCCTCGCTGAGACCCGCCGCGCGCGCGAACCTTTCGTGATGGTGCAGCTCGTAGGGCGATTCGTAGACGTGCCCGACACGCAGAATCGCCAACTCCCGCAACGGGAACGGCACCGAATTGGTTTGCAGCATCGCAGCGGCCATGTCCAGGAAGCTGCGACCCATGCCGTGCGAATGCGCCACCATTCGATAGATATTCGCAGTGTGGGTGGTCAGTGCCGCGCGCAGTTCGGCGGGCAGGGTGGCGGGATCGGGATATTCCATTGCGGTTCCTCGGAAGTCGTAGTGCCGGGGTCAGAGCTCGCTGATATCGCCCCGGATGGGATCGGTGCCGTCCCAGGTGGCGGCGACTTCCCGGATATATTTGAAGACTTCCCCCTTGGGCCCGCTGATATCGGAGATCTCGATGATCGTGCCCTGGGTGTGCTCGGTGTCGAGATAGGCGAAGCGCCCCTGCGCACCCCCGATGGAACCTTCCTGTCCGACTACGTAGCCCAGCGACAGCGCCTTGTCGTAGAGGGTCTGGAAATCCGTGGTCCAGTACGCGATGTGCTGCGCGCCTTCGCGACCGGAGTCGAGGAAATCCTTGTAGAGCGACGGCGCGTCGTTGCGCTGCTGGATCAATTCGAGCTGCACATCACCGGAGTTGGCCAGGGCCACGCTCATCCGCAGCGGTGAGTCGACGCCGCGGTAGGTGAAGTAGTCGGTCTCCACCTTGTGGACGTAAAACCAAGGGCCGATGCCATTTTCGATGAACTGGTCCATCGCGGCGCGGATATCGCGGACGACGTAACCGATCTGGGCGATCTGACCGAAGATTCGACTCATTGCACGTGTTCTTTCTATTCGGGTGGCACCTCGTGCTCCGCAGGGCGGAGCCGAGTGCGAAATAGTTGTTCGACTTCCCGGCGGCAGGCGTCGAGGTCGACATCCGGGTCGAGCAGTTTTTGCAATGCGATGCCGCGCAGCATGCCGACGGCGGTGGTGGCGAGCCCTTGCGCGTCGATATCGCGGGAGAACTCCCCTGCGGCCTGCCCCTGCGCGATGCGCTCGGCGAGTTCGTCGCGGAATTCGCGATCGGCGACGACGATGGCCGGACGCAGCTCCGACGGTGTGGCCACCGCATCGGCCCACAGCACCAGCCGGGCTCGATTCATCGGCGGAATATCGGACACGATGTCGAAGTAGGTGCGCACGAAACCGATCATCTGGTCCATGGGCGATGCGGATGCGGTCGAAATGATGAGGTCATCCTGGAAGCGTTCGCCGACTACGCCGACCAGCCGCGCCATCATCGCGCCCTTGGAGCCGAAGTGATGGGTGACCAATCCGCGGCTGTAGCCAGCGCGATCTCCGATCGCGGCCAGCGTCACCTTCGAGGGGCCGATCTCGCCGACCAGCTCGGCGGCCGATTCCAGCAGCCGCCGCTCGGCCTCGGTGCGGCGTTCCTCCTGGGACCGACGCGATGTCGCGTCACCTCGACTCATGACCATTCCTCCCGTGCGGCGACCTGTCGTCATGACGGTATCTCGCAAGGTGGCGGGGCCGATGGCGGCGCGGCTCGGGCATCGTTCATGCGCTCCCCTTCGCACCGCGGCGGTGGGTGATGCGCTGGTAGGTGAAGGTCGGGGCGGTACGCGGATTCGTCCACCGGCGCGTCAACTCACTGGAGGGGAAGAACTGCGGAAAGCGGCTGTCCCGGGCGCTGGCATCGACGATCGACCGTTCCAGAATCAGCGAATTGTACTGGGCGGCAATCATTTCGACGGTATTGGCGTTGACCATGACCCCCTGCTGCCATTGCTCGGACCACCGGCGCACACCTGGCAGCTTCGAATGCCTCGGGACCAGGCATTCCGCGGCGATCGCGTTCTCGCTGCCGGCCCAGATGCCGGGCATGCCCGTCGCGCGCAGTTCCGGTCGGAAATCCGTTGCGCACGAAGAGATTCGATCCAGGACCGCACCGGGGGCCAACCCGGGTTCGTGCAGCGGCGCCAGCCATTCGATCCGCGCGCCGACCTCCGGCGCGACCGCGCTCACCACGCACCCCCAGCAGCGGGCATTCCGGTGATGAGCGCTCGGCGGCACTGCACGTCGACGATCATGAACCCTCCTAGAAACTTCCTTGTTGACTAACAAGTTACTGGCCCGAGTTCACTCCGTCAAGGTTTGCGCGATGCGTGACGCTAGCTTGCTAGCATGCTAGCCTCGGGATGTGGGCGACGAGGATGTGAAGCAGTTCAACGTGTACCTGCCGGTCGGACTGATCAAGCAGGTGAAGTTCCGTGCGATCGAGTCGGGCATGTCGCTGTCGGCTCTGGTCGCGGAGGCGCTGCGCGGCTACCTCGACGACACCCACGACCAGCAACCGTGATCGCGAGAAGGAGATTCCATATGGCGACGGAAGGCATTCAGGGCGTCTTCATCGAAACCCACAACTGGGGCAAGGCGGCGCGATTCTTCATGGCGCTCGGCTTCGAACCCGAATTCACCACCGACCACAACTCCGGCCTGTTCCGCAATGGCGACGGACCCTATGTCTTCATCGCCGAGATTCCGGCCAGCGAGACGCCGTCGACCAAACTCGTGCTGACGGTGACCGAACCCGATGCGTTCCGGCCGGGCAGCGATGTCGAGGTGGTCACACCGTTCGAGGAAACCCATTACGGGACAAAGGAAATGACCGTCCGCGACCCCGATGGACGGATCTGGAGTCTGCAGGTCGGAAAGCTCGGCTGAGGGAGTACACCGTGCAACAGATCATTGGTCCGGAGAGCACCGCGGAACGGGTCGCGCTATGGCGCGCCCTGCATATCGAACTCGATCAATCGCCGCATGTCCTCGAGGACGAGGTCGGTCTTCGGCTGGCTGACCCGCCCCCCGGGTGGCGCGACCGAGCGGATATGGATCCCCAGACGACCGCGCTCTCCCGCGCCTGCGTCACCGCGCGCGCCCGCTTCGTCGAAGATCTGGTGGTCGAACAGGCCGGCCAGGGTGTCGACCAGTACGTCATCCTCGGGGCCGGACTCGACACGTTCGCCCAGCGCCGACCCGAAATCGGCGCCCGCCTCACGGTCTTCGAAGTCGACCAAGCTGGACCCCAGGCTTGGAAGCGCCAGCGGCTACTCGAACTCGGTTACGGAATTCCGGAATGGCTGCGGCTGGTGCCGGTCGATTTCGAGACCGAATCCTGGTGGGAACGGCTCATTTCCGCGGGCTTCGATCCGCAGCGGCGCGCGGTGGTGGTCTCGACAGGCGTCTCCATGTACCTCACCCGGGAGGCGAATATCCAGACGCTGCGCCATCTCGCGGCGCTCGCCCCCGGCTCGACCTTCGTCACGACATTCCAGTTGCCGCTGGAGCTGCTCGATGACGAGGAGCGCCCGATCCGCCGAGCGGTCGAGAATGCCGCGCGCGCAAGTGGGGTCCCGTTCCTCAGCCTGTTCGACCCCGACGAGCTGATCGGACTGGCCGAGGACGCGGGTTTCCCATCGGCACAACATATTTCAACGTCGGCCATGACCCAGCTCTATTTCGCCGGGCGGACAGACGGGCTGCGCCCCCCGAGCGCCGAGCAGATCCTGGTGGCGAAAACGTAGCCGAATTCGGCGCTCATTCCACGGGCAGCTGGGAGCCCTGCCGAATTTCGGTGGCACCGTGATAGAAGTATCGGCCCAAACCGATGGTGAAAATGAGCATTCCGTATACGGAATGCTCGACCGAAGCGGTGAACAGTGATTGTGTCCGCAGATATCGAGTTGCGAAGATCCAGCCGCCGGCACCGCTCAGCACGACCGAGATCCAATTGCCGAACAGGATGTGCACGTATCCGAACGCGACGGCGCTCGCGGCCACCAACCCGGTGCCCTCGCCGAAGACCGGCGCGTACCGATGAAAGAGAAAGGAACGGAATATCAGCTCCTGCGGGTACACGCTGAGCACGGGATACAGCACCATCACCGCCAGCCACAGCCAAGGATTGCGCCGCGGCAGGTCGAATAGGTCGTCGCGCCGCGCCATCGCGACTGCCGCGGCGAGTGCCAGCGCGTTCCCACCCGCGAGCGCGGCCATCGAGCGCGCCTGTGGCCGTAGCGCCTCGGTGCGCCACAGTGCGGCGCGGTCGAAATCGGGCGAGCGCCGCAGGTAGCCGGAGACCCCCAGCGCCAGCGCGAGCAATGCGGGAATCGGAGGCCTGCCGCGCAAGACCGCGTTGTACGCGGTCGCCCCGCCGAAGAACAGTGCCGCATACTCGGCGCCCAGATACACCCGGCGCCACCGTCGAATCCGCACGACCACACCATAGTTCCCCGGCCAGCTCACCGCTCGTGTCGAACACAACCGGATGCAGCGCGAGAAAGGCCCTATGTCCTTGCCGGACATAGGGCTGCGGTCTCAGATCACTGTGCGGGCGGCTGGCATCCGGGCGGCGGACCCTGCTGATCGCCCGGCGGCGGACCCTGGCGGTCACCCGGCGGCGGACCCTGGCGGTCGCCGGGCGGCGGGCCCTGGTGGTCACCCGGCGGCGGCGGACACTGCTGTCCGGAGTCCGGTCCCTGGGGCTGGTCGGCGCTTGCGATACCAGCGCCGACGCCGAGCGCGCCGAATACCACGACACCCGCCGCGGCAGCCGTCACCAGCTTCGACTTGACTCCCATACATTCCTCCTGAGGGTGGATCTCGATCAGAAACCGTCGGCCGATATCTCGTACCGACGCGAGAATCGTTGCGCCCCAACCTCTGCTCGGAATGTGAGCAAGATTTGTGCCAGCTGTGAGCACCGCATCCGGGTTTCGGTCATCATCGATGTGGAGCCGGTGAAATGCCGGTGAGACTTCCCCGAGACGGCGATCTCGCAGAGTTGCGGTCGCTGGCCGGGACCGAGGATCCGACCGCGCCTTCCCAATCGAGTGCCCCACAGCTCTCAGGTGATCAGGAGGAGTCGATATGCCCGCAGCTAATGTGGAGGTTCTGATCGTCGGCGGCGGACCGGTCGGGCTCACCGCCCGAGCGCTGCTGGAACGCTGGGGTGTGCGGGCAATGCTGGTCGAGAAGCGCCGCGAGCTGTCACCATTTCCCCGGTCCCGGCTGGTCAATGTGCGCTCGATGGAGATCTTGCGCCAGCTAGGGCTCGCAACCCCGATCGCGGCTCGCGCATTCGCGCCGGAGTACGGCCGCATCCGCTTCCGCGACACCCTGCGGGACCGCGATTTCGCCACCGCGACGATGGTCGGGATCAACGCGCCGATACCCGAAAGCCCGGTGATCGGTGTGATCACCTCACAGGATCGGCTGGAACCCACCCTGCTCACCGCGCCAGGTGCACCGATGCGGTTCGAGGTGGAGTTCATCGACCTGGCCGAAGACACCGACGGCGTGACGGCCCTACTCGTCGACCATCACAGCGGTGCCGACACTCACGTCCGAGCCCGTTATGTGCTCGCCGCCGACGGCGCGAATTCCACGGTCCGGCAACGGCTCGGAATCGACACCACGGGCCCCGGCGCGATCGGGGACGTCACTACCGTCGTATTCGATGCCGACCTGCGCCGCTGGTGCGCCGACCAGCCCGCAGGGCTCTACGTCACCGCGCACGGATCGTTCCTCCCGCTCTACCCCGAGGGCGGGTGGGCCTGGTGCGGCCCCACCCCCGAAGACGCCGCGCGCATCGACTGGCGCGACCTCGTCTCGCGCGCCCTCGGCCCCGGCCTCAATGGAAAGGTCGATGTGTTGCGGGTTCAGCACTGGGTGGCCAACGCATTTGTCGCCGAACGCTTTCGACACGGCCGGATTCTGCTGAGCGGCGATGCCGCGCACGCGGTCCCCATCGTCGGTGGCCTCGGTATGAACACGGGCATCGCCGATGTGCACAACCTGTGCTGGAAACTGGCGGGTGTGCTGCACGGATGGGCCGAACCGAACCTGCTGGAAACCTATGAGACAGAACGACAGCCGGTCGCCGACGAGACCCTCCGGCAAGCGGTGGCCAACGCCCAGCTCATGCTCCAAGCCCAAAATAGGCGACGCGAACAGTTGCAAAGCGGTGCAGCAGCGCAGGCACAGATCGAACTGCCCTGGTCGGAGCGGTACTTCGCCCAGCTCGGTCTGGTGCTCGGGGTCACCTACCGCTCGGACGCCGTCTACAGCGAGGATGACAACCCACCCGGATCATCCGACATAGGCACGGATTACCTGCCCACCACGGAACCGGGCCGCCGTATGCCACACCAGTGGCTCACACCCGACCGCTCCACGCTCGACGCCATCGGCGAATGGCTCACGCTGCTCACCCCGGACCCCGACCACTGGAAGCAACAGACCACCGCACCGTGGCCGCTGCACATCGAGCTCCTCACTGCCGAACACGCCGATCGCTTCGGCCTCGGTCCACATGGAGCACTGCTCATCCGGCCCGACGGCCACATCGGCGCCCGCTGGTCCGACCGGTCTTCCGGCTACTCCGCCCTCCCCCGAGCCCTCGCCACGATCACCCGCTGAATCACTCCTGGCGGCCCACCGGATCGCCAGGCGAGCCGAGCGCGTCGCGAATCGTGTCGCGTAGCCAGCGCTGTGCCGGGTCGGCATCGAGTCGTGCGTGCCAGGCCAGTCGCACTTCGACTTCCGGCAGGGCCGCGGCAATGGGAAACCAGCGCAGGCCGAGGGCGCGGCCGTACTGTTCGGCGAAGCGCTGCGGGACGAGCCCGACGTAGTGGCTCGATGCGACCAGCAGCGCGGCGACGGCGAAGGTGGGGACGACGGCGGCGACGCGGCGTTGTAGGCCCGCGGCGTCGAGCGCATCGTCGAGTGGTCCGCGAGCGCGGCCACGGCGGGAGGCCGAAACGTGGGGATGCTGGCACAGCTGCGCCAGCGTCGGTCGGCGGTGACGGCCGAGCGGGCTGTCGGCGCGGACGATGCCGACTATTCGTTCGCGGTACAGCACGGCCGTCCGGATGTCGGGCGCCGCTTCGCCCGCGCCGATATCCAGATCGACCGAGCCGTCACGAAGGGCATCGTTGCTTTCACTGCCCTCGGTGACGAAGCGCAGTGTCACGCCGGGCGCGAGCGCGGCCGTGGCGTCGACCGCGGCGCTCGCAAGGGTCGCGGCCACGCCGTCATTGATGCGAATCGTGAAGGTGCGCTTCAGTTCCGCGACCGTGATCTCGCGGTCGGCGCTGATCAGTGCCGACGCCTCGTCCAGCAGTGACCGCACCCGCGGCGCGGTGCGCAGCGCGAACGGTGTCGGGGCCATCCCGCGACCGGCGCGCACCAGAATCGGGTCACCCATCGCCCGCCGCAACCGGCCCAGCGCCCGGCTGGTCGCCGGGATGGACAGATGCAGGCGCTCGGCGGCGGCCGTGACGCTGCCGTCCTGGAGCAGCGCGTCGAATACGCGCAGCAGATTCAGATCGAGCTGCTCGGGCATAGTTGCATCGTACGCAAGAATCTATTGTCAAAGTTGCGTGGCACAGAGATCACCCTGGTCCATAGCGTCGCAGCCATGTCATACAACATCTCGACCGCTCCGCCATCGCGCGCCCCGTCGGCCCGTCCGGTCACGCAGCGCGGCCTGCTCGTAGCCATGTGCGCCTGTGTCGTGCTCGTTGTCGGGATGGTCGCCGCCATCAACCTCGCCGTCCCGATGCTGGCCGCCAGCGCATTGCACCCGTCCGCGTCGGCGCTGGTCTGGATCGTCGACACCTACGTGATCGTCTTCGCCTGTCTGGTGATTCCGGGCGGGGCGGCGGGAGATCGCTTCGGGCGCAAGGGGATCCTGCTCGTCGGCCTCGGGCTGTTCGCGGTCGGCGCGCTGCTGTCGGCGATGGCACCGAATGTGGCACTGCTGCTCACCGGCCGTGCCATCACGGGTGTCGGCGCCGCCGCCATACTGCCCAATACGCTCGCCGTCCTGCTGCACGCCGTCCCCGTCGAACGCAAGAGCGCGACGATCGCCGTCTGGGCATCGATGACAGGTATCGGCGGAGTCGTCGGCAATGTCGGCGGCGGCGCGGTCCTGTCGGGCGGATCATGGCGTTGGCTGTTCGCCGCCGCCGTGCCGATCTCGCTGATTCTTCTCGCGCTCGTCGCCCGGGTCGCACCGATCTCGCCGCGCCATGACCGCCGCCTCGATCCGCTCGGCACGGTATTGCTCGTCGGCGCGTCGGTCGCACTGCTGCTGGGCATCGTCCAGGGGCCGGAAGCGGGCTGGGGCAGCACGATCGTCATCACCGGATTCTCCTGTGCCGCTGTTCTTTTCGCGTTGTGGACGATCGTCGAGCTGCGGGTAGAACACCCGCTGCTCGATCCCCGATTGTTCCGCCTCCCCACTCTGCGCAGCTCCTGCCTCGGCATGACGGCGGTCTTCTTCGGCATGTTCGCGCTGTTCTACGTCAACGCGTCATTCCTGCAGTACGGCAAGGGATTCGGCGTGCTGCGGACCGGTCTCGGAATCATCCCGCTGACCGTCCCGATCATCCTGGGCGCAAAGTACGTCGGACGTCTGTCACAGCGCATGGGCCTCGACGCCACCCTCGCTATCGCATTCGTCTTCGTCGGTGGTGGCATGCTCGGACTGTCCACGAGCGACGCGCAGACGCCCTATCTCGCCTACGCCGCATGGCTCGTCGTGACGGGAGTCGGTGTGCTGCTTGCCCTTCCGACACTTTCCGGAGCCATCGCAGGTTCGCTCCCACCCGCACAAGCCGGGGTCGCAGCCGGATTGCAGTCCACGACCCGCGAATTCGGCAGCGCCCTCGGCGTCGCTGTCATCGGCACGATACTCACAGCCCGGTTCGTCTCCGCACTACCGCACGATATCCGCACCGACCACGATCCACACACCGTGGCCCGGGCACTCGCCACCGCCACACCCGACCGTGCCGACGATGTCATCACCGCGTTCGTCTCGGGCACCGACTACGGTCTGCGGATGATCGGCGTGACCGTACTCGTCCTGGGCGCGCTGGTCGTGCTGCAGTCGCTGCTGTCACGACGTGGACAGGCGGCCCGGTGATCACCCGCAACTGCTGTCGGTCGCGAATTGCCGACGCGCGGGATTGGTGATCTTCGAACGCTCGCACCGGCTCGTCCCAGCCGATGCCGGATAGATCTTCGAGAAGTTCTGTGCTGCGGGACGCGGTGAGGGAACATGGAGTGCGGTGCGGTGAGCGCCGTGCCGTCTTTCTCAGTGTGTTCCGCGATCTACTTCCACCTACGCAGGAGGACGAAGATCCATGATGACTTTCCGGAACTACGGACGTCCCGCCCTCATCGCGACCGTCTTCGGCGTGATGGGGCTGGGCGTGATATCGACCGCTGCTCCCGCTTTCGCCGCCAACAGCATCGACGTCACCGGCGTCGGTCCGACCAACATAGGGGTCGACTACAGCTGCGACGCCGCGGCAGGAGTGACCGCTATCAAGGCGATGGTGGGCGATCCCGACGCGGACAGCCCTTCGGCCACCGGCACACAGACCGCCGTCACATGCGACGGATCCCAGCATTCCGCTGTGATCATCCTCGCCGGAGCCGCTGGTCGGGATGCGCCGTTGTCGGCCGGGCAGCGGGTGCAAGTGCGGGTCGCGCTGGTCGATCGCGGCGACACTGTCGTCTCCGGGCAGGCCAAGGTGGTCTCGCTCGGGTAGGTCGCTACCGGCTCCTCCCATTCGCCGAAGGTACTCGGCCGGGAGCCGGTTCTTTTCACCGCTGGCCGGAGTCCGCTCCAGCGTCCGAAATATGCTGGATGACAACCGATTACGCAGGCTTCGGTAGCGTCGAGTTATGTGTGGTGGCGATATTCCTACTTGCGACGTTGCAGGACGAGGAACGCCATCCACGCCGCACCGGCGAGCACGAGCACGCCGACTATCCCAATGCTCGTCAACAGAAAGTCCACGCCCTCGATTCTAGATGTTCGCGAGTATCTTTGATGGGCTTACCAATTCGATGGCCCCGGCTCGCGGCCCGGAGATGTACGGCGCGCGGCGCCACGGCCAGGCCCTGTCCTGCGGCGACCACGACCTCCCGAATCCCACACTCACAGTCGATGATTCGCACCGCGCTCGCCCCCCCCCCCGAACGAGCCGTGCGCCAAAGTTGTTCGGTGTCATCGCCGGTGATCGGCCGCAGTCGTAGAGTTGGTAGCAGACTGCAGTGACGGGTAAGGGGCCGGATGTCCGCGACACTGGTGAAGGGCCAGAACGGCCCGTTGACGGTCACCGATGTGGTGGTCTCGGTGCAGGTCGCCGCGCCAGCGGAGGTGTCAGCGCTGCTGGTCACCGAGGCGGGCAAGGTTCGCTCGGACACCGATTTCGTCTTCTTCAACCAACCGACCGGTCCCGGTGTTCGCTTGCAGCCGATAGAACCCGGCCGACCCGCCGCGTTGGCGGTGTCACTGCATCGGGTGCCCGCCGATATCGCTCAGATCCGGGCGGTGATCACGCTTGATGATGCGAACAGTCGATTCGGTCGCATCGCCGCCCCGTCGGCGGTCGTCTCCGATACTGCGGGTAATCGGTTGTACGAGTACCGGATCGAGGGTCTGAGCACCGAATCCGTCGTGATCGCCCTGGAGCTGTACCGCCGCCAGGGCGGTTGGAAGGTCCGCGCGGTCGGACAAGGCTATGCGGGTGGATTCGCCGCCCTGGTCACCGACCACGGCGTGACCGTCGACGACCCACCCCGGCCCACGGCCACACACATGCCGGCGCCGTCGCCCAATGCTCCCACCTACCCTGCACAGCCCGCGCCGAGCTATCCGCCGCCGATCGCCGATCCGGTGTATCCCACTCGGCCGCCGCAATATCCGCCCGCAGCGGCCCACCCGGCCTCACCCGGCAATCACCCCCAGGGGAGTTACCCTCCGGCACCATCCCCCGGCTCTGTTGGTCCGGGCCACGGCCATCGGCCATCGCCCGGTCCGCCTGCGACACCACCGCCAGGCGAGGTCAGTCTCTCCAAGAACCGCCCGGTCAGCCTGGCGAAGGGGCAGCGCGTCACGCTCCGCAAGGACGGTGGTGTCGCGCTGACCTATATCCGGATGGGTCTGGGCTGGGACCCCGTCAAGAAGGGCCGCTTGTTCGGCGGCCGCACGATCGAGATCGATCTCGACGCCTGGGTGGCGATGTTCGCCGAGGCGCATTTGGTCGATGTCGCCTACTACGGCCAACTCACCTCCAAGGACGGATCCATCCGCCACCAGGGCGACAACCTCACCGGCGAAGGCGAGGGCGACGACGAAGTGATCCTGGTCGACCTCACCCGAATCCCGGCCCACATCACCACCCTGCTGTTCGTCGTGACCTCCTACCAGGGCCAAACCTTCGAACAGGTCACCAACGCGTTCTGCCGCCTGGTGGACAGCACCACCGATGTCGAGCTCGCCCGATACTCACTGACCGGGGGCGCGGCATTCACCGCGATCGCGATGGCCAAGGTCTTCCGCGTCGGCGGGGAGTGGAAGCTGCAGGCACTCGGCGAAGGCTTCCAAGCCAAACACCCCGGTGAAGCGGTACCACAGCTCGGGCGGTTCATCACCGTCCGATGACCAACAGGACCCAGATGCCGACACCCGGCCGTGTGCTGTTCAAGTGGTGCGGAGCGCCCGGCTGCGGCGGGCTCTGCGCGGGAGCCGCTCGCGATCCTGTGTGGCGCCCGGCCGACCGATGTGACGGCCACCCGACATTGCCGCCGCAATCAGCACTGGCGCAGGATGTGGCACACCTTCCAACTGCCGCCCGGGCGGACGGTAGGGTCCCCACAAACACAATGAAACGAGAAAGCCCCATGCTCTTCTGAGCATGGGCCTTCTATAAGTGGGCCGGATCAAGCCGGTCGGCACGCGTAGGGCGACATTGAAGGCATGACCTGCGGTATTTGGGTTCGCTGGTTATCGACGCTCCTCACGCACTCGCCTGATCGGCGGCATCGAATACCCCGACTCGACAGATATCCCGGTCGTGACCAGCAGAAAACACTCGATATGCGGCAAGAGAGGGTGTTGCTAGCCGTAGCAACAGACCCGAACAAGCACGGTGTCGTCGGGCAGTGTCTCCAGGTAGTTTTCGATGCCGCGCGGTGGTATCGGACAGTCGGGTTCGGCCTCGCGGGACGTGGTCTCGCCCCAATCCTTATGTCGGCAAATGCCGCTCCACTCGACCCACCAACCGTCCAGGGTGAGTACATCGGGCTCTGACAGGTTGTGCACCGCGACGTTCAGCAAGGACTTCGGGCCGCCCGCGCACTCGCCTCGCTTGGGGAGCAGCACGATGCCGAATTGGTTGGGGCCGTCGTGAATCAGCCGAGGATCGTCCTCATGACCCGGTCGGACGTAGAACCCGGCTCCTCCTCCGCCATCCCGAATCTGCCACGTGTCCCACATATCTCGCTCCGGGAACCCTTGCCGCATCTCGAATGGAGCGAGAGCTCGCGTGATCGCGGCTTCCACGTCATCGATCGCATCCGGCGGCAGACAGATCGTCACCCAGCGTTGCGCCAAACCACATCCCTCCCGCTGTACCGCGCGCCCCAGATTACCTCTCGGAATCGACGAACGCAGATTCCTGACCGCTGTGACCAATCCGCCAGAACAGTGCCCTGTCATCGGCATGAGCGCTCACTCATTCCAGATATAGCCAGTGCGCGACGACGCAGGTGCACCGGCACCCCCTCTGCGCCGGTTGCGCCGACGCCGACATCATCGACCGCGAGCAGACAGCCCGAGCCCATCCGGAAGCTGTACATAACATGCCGCTCAGCCCCAGGCCGTGCACGCTACAGCATGGAAATGGTTCGGATTACTACACAAACGTGACAAAACCGTAAGCCATTGACCTGCGGCTTTGCCGTTCTGTGGACCTACGGGGAACTTACTCGAACCGCGTGGACCTTCGCGACGGGTTCGCCGACTTGGGCAAACGCATCGAGCAGGGTGGTC
The DNA here is from genome assembly GCF_050955995.1 of Nocardia sp. CA-119907. Taxonomy (NCBI): domain Bacteria; kingdom Bacillati; phylum Actinomycetota; class Actinomycetes; order Mycobacteriales; family Nocardiaceae; genus Nocardia; species Nocardia sp. CA-119907. The sequence continues at coordinate 2,164,939 of NZ_CP192091.1, read as the reverse complement.
GGCGCCAGCCGCGGCCAACTCTTAACGACAGTGCTGGGCAACGCAAGACATGGCGTGTTGATGAGGCGACGGCCGCCAGGATCGTGGCCGGGTACGAAGCGGGTATGCCCTCGAGCCAGCTGATGGTCGATCACCAGGTGGCGAAGGGGACGGTGTTGAAGATACTGCGGGAGGCCGGGGTGACGATCAGGCCGAGAGGTGGACAGTTTGCCCGATGAGGTGGAGTCTTCGCCGATAACACATCCGCTGACTGGACCGCGACCACCCGATCGGTTCGAACGCACCAGCGGCATGTGGCCGGCGACGGTACGACGGGCGTTAATCAAGATAGGAGTGAAGATGAGGTCGGCGGGTGGGAGTCAGGCACATACCAAGCTCCCGCGCATGTTTCGTCAATCGCGCGCCCGCGCCGTAGGCTCTCGGGGACGTTTCGTCGACTGGCGTTCCGCTCCCAGCCAACGACGAGCCAGGCGAAAGAATGCGGAGGATCGACTTTGCTTGATCTCGATTCGTTGGATTGGCAAACCTTCGAAGCTCTTGCGATTCTGCTGCTACGGCGCGAATCCTACGAGTTAACCTCGTCGCCAGTGCCGTTCAACCGGGCTCCCGATAGCGGCGTGGACGCTATAGCTATCGCACCCGACGGAAGGCAAACATTCGCAATAGTCAAGCATTTGCGCGGAAAATTACGGACGTCCTCCGTGCAGGCCAAACGCACAATTAGCGTCACTGTCCGACTTCGTGCTCAGTTCCCCGAATCGAACATTCTCTATATCGTCTCCAGTGACCTCACCCACGAGGCCCGTGCCCTCCTGGATGAAAACGGGATAGTTACATGGGATCGCACAACAATCGAACATCTTCTATCGGCAAACACCGATATTGCGGATGCGATCCAGAAGAAGGCCGAAGAACGGGATCTGAATGACTTATTTCGCGAACATGAAGAGCCATCGCATACCACCTTAGAGAGTCGCGTCATGGCGGAACTCGCTAGCATTCCGCCTGGACAAACCGGCTGGAAGGCGTACGAAGAGGCCGCTGCAAAGCTTCTCACGGAGATCTTCTTGCAACACTTAGATCCTCCCAAGATCCAGAACCGTACAGACGATGGCCTCGATATAATGGATGCCATCTTCGACATACCCCATACGGACTCATCCTGGTCGCAAGCCCGCTCTACATACAAGACTCACTTTGTCATCGCCGAGTTTAAGAATTACACTGGCAATATCGACCCAAAAGCGGTAAGACAGCTCGTCGAGTATCTGTGGCCGAAAGCATTTCGCATGTTCGGCATCGTAGTTTCACGAAGAGGACCGAACGACCAGGCCATCGCCGCGCGGAGGCGCGCATGGTTAGACGACGAGAAGATGGTTGTTTTCCTTAACGATAGCGACGTCATCGAGATGGCACGGCTGGTCGACACTGGAGAGAATCCATATAATCTCATCCATCTCCAGTTGATGGATTTTTTCCGTACGCTTACCCCATAGCAAACTCTCCGCACCGGATACCTCGAATGTATGTTATGTTGAGTATATGAATCCGACAACATCATATTGTCGCCATGGGGGTGGCAATACTTGCGATCTCGCCATCGCAAGTTTCACACCCAATAAATGGTTGGCAAGCACAGGCCAGGTCGGCCATCTTTTCGATGGCCTGTCGTATCTGCTACAAGCCGCGCAGGAGTGGCAATTGCAGACAGATCTCCAACTGGAAGTTGTTGGCTATCCGGCACCAGTCTATGCCATGGATTCCGTATTCTTGCGTGCCCGGTCTCTGTTCGAGTTCTTTCTTGGCACGGGCAGGAACTATTGCCATGCGGAATGCCTTTTCGGACTTAATAGCCAGCTTTCTTGCGCCAAATACGCCAACCCCAGTTCGATCACCAACTTTAGCTGGAAAGATGTCCTGCATGTAGGCTCCATACATCTTAAAGACAGGGATAATCCAGTACAACTCGTCGGCTATGACGGCACTTTGAAGGATCTGAATCAAATGCCCGTTGACTTTGCCAAGGGCATACTCGACGTATGGGGCGACTTCGAAACACAACTACAAGCGCAGGGGTATACGCACTTGCACAGTATGGCAGAAGCGTGCAGAGATAAGGCGAAAGAGGATGCTGGACATGTTTTCGACAACGTCATGCGGCGTGCGGACGCTTACCGGCTTGCATCTACCACGAAGTTAACAAGACTCTTCTAATTAATGCCGGCGGTGCAACATGTGTCGTTGCGGCAGCACTGTTGATCTCTGACACCACGGGACTGTGCTATTAGAAACGCCTAATTGTCACCGGTAGGCTCTAACGCTAAAGGTACACCCCACGTCATGATGCTGACTTCTTTTTGATGTGCTTCGGGTTCAATTGCAGTGACACCCGGCTGCCATCCGAACTTTCCGTCGCCACAATCAAAGCAGGCGTGCTCCCAATATACCCTTCACCGTAGGAGTAGCTGACACCGATCTCAGCCAGCCGCCGATGATGCATGGCTATCTCGGCGACGCGAATTTCCGCCTTGGCGGTAATTTCTAGGCCATCAATCCTTTGCAGCTCTGTCTTTTCACCCTCGACGTAACGGACATAGAGGTAATGTTGCTCGCCATCCACCTTGATCGTCCAGTCTGGCCCGACCCCTATAACGGCGAACCCGTCAAAATCTTCCTCGATATTTACAAGGTCAATCTGCTGGATTATCTGTGGCCAGTGGCCCTCTATGAGCGCCTGAACAATTGGCTTAAGCGGCACAAATGAGCCATCCTCTGCGAATACATCGAGATTGTCAGGAGCTAAGAAGGCGATCACTCCTTCTCCCGGGAAATCGACCAATACGCGGTAGCGCTCCGGGGTCAAATTGACCTGTTTCGGCCACAGAGAGCGGACCGCATTCACGATTTTGAAGGTTGGATCTCCTGCGCCGAGGATCTCCGGCGAAATAGGGACCATATATTCCTTGATCGCGAGATCGCGGGCCTGCTCGGTGAAACCGCTCTCCGATATAAGGATCACCTTGTCTGTCGGGAGGTTCTTATGCTTGCCGACCATATCCTCGACCCACTCGACTGAGGCAGGTTTGGACTGTCGGGAAGTGGCCTCGATACCGATGACAAGTTCGTGACCAGCTGCCTTGGTACGGAGGACCACGTCGACTTCACGCTTCTTGCCGGTGAACCGGTTTAGCAACTCTGCGGACGACTCCATGGAAGCGCCATCGGCGAGATGCTCGTAGATCACCGTGACGACCTGCTGGAAGAGGTTGGTGCGTTTGGGCACGAGACGAGGATACGGCAGACCAGGGACAACTACGGTCGCAATACGCCCGCTTCACGGTACGGTGTTGCTGCCCAGCAAAACCCTAGTATTTTGCTGTCCAGCCCCTCCACGGACGTTCGCCCTCTTTCCCGCGGAGGCATGCCACTCGGTGAGCCGCTTGCTCATGCAGGCTGGGGTTCTCGGCCGCCAGTTGCGCCAGCCAGCTGGTCATCCGGAACTCGCGCACATCGCGGAGCAGTTCGAAACCGTCCCACCCCATGATGTCGTGGCCGTAGGCCGTGACGAACTCCTTGTACTCGGCCTCGGTGATCCATCCACAGGTCGCCCAGTTGACGGCCGTCTGCACGGTGTCCCACTCCGGCGGACCGATACAGAACCGTTCCAAATCCAGCAGGATCGCTCCACCGTCGTCAGCCGTCACGATATTTCCCTCGTGGGCATCACCGTGGATTGCGCACCACGGCAAGCCATCTGGCAGATCCGCCCACCGCTGTTCCAGTGAGGCCAGGTGCTCGTGCATCCACACCCGGTCGTCGTCGGTCAGGCTGGGAGCTGCCTCAATCCGCTGATCAAGCCGAACGAACGGCTGGACTCGACCAAGGCCAATGTCTGTCGGTGCAGGTACGTCATGCAATTGCCGCAGCATGCGCCCAACTTGGGCTGGCCGGCTGATGTCATGCGGCGGCAGTTCGTGCCAGAAGACAACCGGTTGCGCCTCGACCTCGATCGGCTGCTGAAGTTCCCGAATCACGCGAACAGCACGGATGCCGGAATCCTCCAACCAGCGGGATACCACTACCTCACGGCGGGCCGTTTCCAACTGCCCAGGCCGAGAGATTCGCGCAACCACGCCACCGGGCAGCCGGTACACGGCGTTCTCGTTCATGCTGATCACCTCCGCTCCAGTAGCGGAATAACCAACGGCCGCGGAGGCAGATTCGAGGACCGAGCGGGTTGCTGCTTCACGGCTCATACAGCAGCTATACCACCAAGACGCTGCCGAAGGTCGGCCACACCATCCAACCTGCGGTGGGGTGCGGCCAGGCCGTTCAGCTCACGGAGATACCACCCGGCCCGTTGCGAACGAACATGGGAAACGTCGTTCACCGCGGCCTGCCCGATCACGGCGGCCTCTTCCGGTTCGCCAGTTGCCATCACCAGCGACGCCAGCTTGAGGTTCGCGAAGGCACGGGACCGAACGTAGTTGTCGCCATGCCCGTCAACGGCTGTCTGGAGACGGCGCCGGGCCTCGGAAACAAACCTGCCGTGCATCGCCAGATCGTACAGAGCATGGCCGGTGTCGCCGCCATGTTGGGCAGCGTCGTAATAGCCCATCCAGACCGGATCGTTCTCGGGCTGGCTATTACTGAATTCGTCGTCGGCTTCGCCAACGGCCCGGACGGCATCATCAACCCGTTGCAACGTGGCCAGTGCTCGTGCCCGAACCGTATGGATGTTGGCGCGTTCGGTGGCCGTCAGCATGTCGGCCCGTACCAGCGCCAATTCAGCGAACGTCAGTCCGGTATCGGGATCGCCGCACCAGATGGCCTGGCGAGCCATCCGCGTCAAAACCTCCGCCCGGAGGTGGGGGTCGCCCGCTTGTTCGGCACAGGTAAGGGCAAGTCGCATCATGCGCCGTGCGTCGTCGTGAGCGAAGGCATCGAACGCCATCCAGGCTGAGGTATGCCCAAGGAAACCGACCGCGGTAAACAAATCCGCTCGGTTACTGGCTGAGCACCGGGCATTCAGCAGCTCCACGGCGTAGCTCAGTTGCGCGGCAACGGCTTCACGGACCAAGCCACCGCCGTAGGTGTTGTCCCATGACGAAAAGACCTGGGCGGTATTCAGTACCTGCTGGATCTCGGTTCTGCCGACCAAGGATGGGACCGGCGTAGGTTGCGTGACGACCGCCAGTTCCCGCAGTGGCACCGACGCCGCGAATGCAGCTGCGGTCCCGAGAGCTACACGGAAAAAGTCTGAACGGCGCACAGGTTCCTCCTCGGGTAGATCGGAAGCCAGCACAACTGGTGAGCGCTGGTCGTGGAACCCCACGTCATGGTCAGATTCGACCTTGAAGACATGGCGGAAAGCCGCACGGTAGCGGGGGTTCGGCCAGGTTCGTTCGCCGCGCAAGTAGCGGCGAATCGTTTCATCGGTATAGCGGCCGGGTTTGCCGCCAAGCTGTTCGACGCGGGCGTTCAGCAGATCCGCCAGCCGCTGCTGCGTCATATTCGCCTCACTCATGAGGCTCTGCAGCTTCATGTTGGGCACCAGCTGTTTGGTCATCGCCGCCTCCCCTTGCGGTGCCGTGGGTACGGATTAGTGGGAAGGGTACGCCCGGTGGGGGTTTCGTGACGAGAAACCCCCGGTAGACCCCCCTTTTACGGCCCCGGAACCCCCCGTTTAGCGCGGTTCTAAACGGGGGTCGGTGGTGGGCCTACCGACGTTCGCCCGTCGGGGCGACTCTCAAATCGGCGCTTGACAATTCCGGGGTTGGCCAACCCTCCCCACTTTCGCTGAATGTCAGGTGCCCCTTGCCAATCTGCCCAGGGGTTGCCCACATGGAGACGGAACTACTGCTGATCGCGCAACCGACCGCTGTTCGGTGTGCGTGCAATCTGGTGCTGATCAGGCTGTCCCACTGGGGGCTGTCGCATATCTCCTCGGTGATGGAAACGCTGACAACAGATCTCGTTGCCAGCGTGGTTCACACCATCGGTTCCCCTAAGCGGGACCGGCCTGAGCCTGGCGACGACATCCCGCTTATTCGCTGCGTGCTGTGGCAGCGCGGTGGCGTCGTCGGTTTCGCGGTTGAGGACCCGACCGATGTGGACATCCCAACCCCATCCATCGCCACGTTGTATCCAGCCGTCCGGTGGGACCGGACAAGGCTGACGACCGGCAAGGCGACCTGGTTCATCGTCCCAGTGCCATCGACTCTCTCCAGGCCGGACGAGCGCGATGGCTCCTTGTCTCCCAGGAGGGTTCGCCGTGCCTGAGTACCACATCCGGGTTCAGCTCCAGGGATTCCCACCGCTCGACTTCCGCGCCGAGCGGGATACCGCCCTGAACTTCGTCCGCGCTGCACCATCCGTGGGAGCGGTCGCCTCCACCGATGACGACGTGCGAGATGACTTGCCGCTCTTACCTTGCGCACGGCTCTGGCGGTGGCCATGACCCGCGCCACTCACATCCGTCGCAAGGCTGCCACACCGGCGGCAGCACGAAACGAGCTGACGATGCGTGATCTGGAAATTGTCGCTCGTGTCTTCGGCTTCACCGACCTCAACACCCTGATCGACCTCATGACCAGATCTGCCCGCCACCAAACGAAGGAGCAACTCCATGATCGTTGATCTCGCCAATGCGCCTCTGCCACCGGATCTTTGGGGCAACAAAGCAGCGCGGCTCAGTAAGCTCGCAACCGAAGGATTGCCGATTCCGCCTGCATTGTGCCTACAGCCCGGTGCCGTCACCGGCCTGTGGCGAGGAAGCATCCTGGGCCACTGGCTGGCAGCGCTGACCTCCGATCGCGTGGTGCTGCGTTCATCAACCCAAGCGGACGATCGGAGAGATGACGCCGGGGCCGGCAAAACCGTGTCGCTCACAGATCTGCCACCCTCAACCGAACATCTCATCCGGGTGATCGAACAGGAGATTGAACCGGATCTGAGCCGCTACGAGGGTGGACGCTGCTGCATCCTCCAGGAGCAAATTCCCTGTGTACTGGGCGGTGTCGCCTTCAAGACGCCGGAATCCCTTGTGGTGGAAGGCTGCTATGACACACCGCTGGCCACGACGGGCGGCGAGGTGCCTCAGCTGAGATTGGTTTGCCGGGACGGGGTTCGCGAATGGGAGTTCATCGACCACGACAGCGTGCAGTACCAGCGGCTTGCGGCTCAGATCGAAGATCTGGCCACCCGTGTTCACACCGTTATGCGGACGCCAGTGGATATGGAGTGGATGTTCGACGGCCGGAGCGTCTTCGTCGTCCAGGCCCGGCCGGTAACAGCCCCGCTGACGAGCGAGGCCCAGGCGTGACGATCACCAAAGCCCAGGCCGTCGAACTGTTCCAGCGTTTCCACCTGGACGGGCTGCCTGCCTTCCTGCTGCATCTGCCGTCGCCCGATCCGATCGACGCCATTCGCACCCAGCTGCCGAATGCTTCACGGTTCACCCTCCGGGTGTGCGGTGATGATGAGAATCAGAATCTGCCGCGGATCGTCGGCTGCGACCTCGGCGACGCCGAGCAGTGGTTACGTGAAGCCGAAGAGGATGGCGTCAGCACGGTGGTGGTGCAGCCCTACGATGATCTGCTCTTCTCAGTGGAACTGGCTGTGGCCGAACAGGCATACGTCGCCGAAGTAATCCCCGGCATCTGGGAACTCGACAACCTGGCCGAACCCACCACCATGACGCTGACGCCCGCCGAGGAGATCGGTGTCCGACTGCGCGGTCCGATGAGTGCTCAACCTGCCAAGTTCTGGACGATTGCAACTGGCTACGTGGCGCAATATGCCCGCGTCGAAGATTGGCAGCTGAGCGATGTCATGTGCTGGGTCGGCGAAAACGCCGGCGAACTGCAACAGCTACGGACTGCGGTCGGCACCGATGTTGTGGGCATCAAGCTGCACTACGCCCGCCGGTATGGCCTATCGCCGCAGAACATCCACACCAAGGGTCTGTCGATTCCGACCGACGTCCAATCGTCGGCGCTGACACACCTTCCCTTGATCACGTCCATTCAACAGGGACCGCCCCAAACGCCAGCGGTCCGGCTGGCAGTCGGCATCGGCCGGGAGCGCTACGGGGAGCTATTGACGTTCGCGACCAAGTTGCAGGCAGCGGGAATCACAACGGTGTATGTCCGCTCTGGCCTGCTGTCCCACATGGCAATCACTCTGCGGCAGCAGGGTTTTGACGTAAGGCGATGGTGATGTACTGGATATCTATCGACGGTGTGGACGGCGCAGGCAAAACCACCCTTGCCCGTCAACTCCAAGCGCTCGACCTCAAGCGAACCCGCATCCTGGTCCGCGACGACAAACCTGAACAGGCACTGGACAATTCGCTCTTCGTCAGCAAGCGCCTGATCGCTCTGCGCGAACTGGTCTGGGACTACGACCCCAAGGAGAGCGTCTGGGAGTATGGCACCCGCTACTGGCTGCACAGCCTCGCCAGCTGGTTCTGGCTGTACTACGAAACCGTCGTCATCCCGGCAGGTCGGGTGTCGTCGTTCGTCATCACAGACGGCTGGGCGATCAAGCACTGGGCCCGCTTTCGGATGCATGAATCACCGGCCATCCGTGATGCAGCTGACCAAGTGTTTCGCGAGCTGCCGTGGCCCGATCGAACCGTCCTGCTGCCTCCGGGAACCGTTGCCGGAGATGGACCAACGAAGCAGCTGAAACCCTCGGAACTCGGCGCGTTCCAGCCAGGCGGTACAACGAAGTTTGATACCTACCAGCAGGCCACGTGGGTGCAGATGCGGGAGTTGGCCGAAGAGATCGACGACGAACTGACCGACGTCCGCTACGCGCCAGATGGCGAGATACCGGATGCTGCCTCCTTCTTGCGGATTGTCGAGGTCAGCTGATGGCGACGCGCCTTGTTCCTCCGACGCCGCCCGCGGATCACACCATGGGTGAGCAGTTGCATCGCTACGTCCTGCCCAAGGTGCCTGAGTTGGATCTGAGCGACGTGCAGGCCATCAAGGTGTACGGCTCGCCCTCGCTGGCATTGCTACTCAATGCCAAGCCGCTGGATACGAAGCTATTCAATTGGCGCCGACCGGAGTTCATCCGCCTCGGCAGCTTCCTCCACTGCGTCACGTCGCCAGGCCGGGACTACACCTGGCACTACGCCAAGCTGATCGCCACCGCGGGCCTCATCAGGGGTGAGCAGCGGCCGGTGCTGCTGACCCAACCGAAGCGCTACGAGATGGATTGGTTCATCGACCGCTGGCTACCCCATTCGCTGCCGGATGCCGATGTGGTCGTCTTCGGATACGTCCAGCAGCTGTTCGGCCGCGAGGCTGAGGGCGTGCCCTGGAACCACTGCCATGGCTTCGGCTGGAAGCACATCGACGTGGCAGGGGCATCGGTGCTACTACTCGGCTGCGAGTTCAGTTACTGGGGCGATCTGGCCGGGAGCCTGACTGCCGCCATCCTGCGCCGGGAGATCACCTCGTGGGTACTGTACGTCGGCAAGTTGGGATCGCTCGATCCCAGCCTGGCCCCGAACCAGTGGCTGGCGACCGGTCAGAGTTCGGTGGTCGATGGCGTGCCGTTTACCTGGCGGGGCCGTCTCCAGTACGTCCGGCCGACAGGGCGGATGCTTCGAGATATTTGTCACGTGACTATGCCCTCGGTGATCGACGAGACCCGAGAGTGGGCGGTCGAAGCATCGCAATCATGTCAAGTGGTTGATCCCGAAATTGGGCAGATGGGACGGGCAGCCGTCAAGGCTGGCGCGTCGTTCGACTACCTGCATCTCGTGACGGATAACCTCGTCAAGGATTTCGACCAGGGACTGTACGACGAGCGTTCCAAACATGTTGCATCGCAACGGAAATCGCTGCTTTTGGAAGCGGAACAAATGATACGAAGGGGTATAATTCAAACATGCTGAGGGGACCATTTTTGTATTGCGGATTGAGCTGGCGTGAAGATGGCCAGTGGTTCCATGAAGCCATTTCACCCGACGGCGCGGTTGAATACTGGCCGGGTCCGAACAAGCGACTGGCATTTCGAGTGACTGATGAAAGTCGCTACTGCTTGGGTTATTTCACCTTCGACAATGGGATCGGCACCAGACAGCCATGCGCAGAGCGCGCTGCGGTGAAGACCGGCAAGCAATGCGACCGGTGCCGCTTTCTCGAAGGTTTCTCGACTGTCCATCAGCATCAGGGCGCTATTGACGGATTGCCCGTGCAGATACGGGATTACATCGGCCAGCCGCACCTGCTCTACATCGCCTGTTTCGGAACCGGGCAATGCAAGGTGGGAACCGCTGCGCTGTCGCGGAAGAACTCTCGTCTGTATGAACAGGGGGCGATCCTGGCGCGAGTCGTTGCCAGCTCGCCGGATGGCCTCCATGTCCGCCATCTCGAACGGATTGTGTCCGCGGCCGGATTCAAGCAGGCGATGACCAGCAGCGCCAAAACGAACGCCCTTACCGGCACGCTGGATAAATGGTCGACTCTCGAAGGTTCACTCGCGACCGCAGCCGCCAAGGCCGTCGAAAGCCTGCCTCCTGACGCCAAGCTCCTGTACGACACATGGACTGGCGGTGAGTGGTTCTACAACAAGCTGCTGGATTACGGCCGATTCCTGGAGGCTGCGCCATCATTCGACGGCGCTGGCGAGTACGTCATCGACGGGGTCGACGCGTTAGGGCACACCATCCTGTGCCATGACGGCGACGGGTCGTCAGATCTGGTGCTGCAGAACGAATCCAAGTTCGTCGGCCACCTGATCGAACTGGACGACACCATCGAAAACAAACCAAGCTCGGCTCAGGCCAGCCTGTTCTGACCTTCGTTCAAAGGAGTATCCAGTGAGCGCACTGGCGGATATCTGCACCTTCTGCTGCGAGGTGAGCGGCGGAACCAGCTCTAATCTGTTCTACGACCTTGGCATCTCCCCGGAGGACAGCCGCGACTACATCCTCGATGAGACACCGCATTTCGTCATTTTCCCCTGCATCGGGGCGCTGGTGCCGGACTACGTCCTGATCGTCAGCAAGCGGCACACGTTGTCGGCAGGCTGGTTCAACGACGAGGAACAAGCTGACCTCCGACAGCTGATCGATCGTTGGACCGGCCGGCTCGGCTCGGCCGGTAACAGCGTCGTGCTGTTCGAGCACGGCAGCTACGACTTCCGCGATAAGGGCGGTGCCTGCTACGACCATGCCCACATCCACCTCATCGCCGCCGATGCCCAACCGGAAGCGTTCGTGAAATCCGTTGCGGAAGACGTGGTTCTTCATCGGTGCGACGATTGGCTGTCCGCAGCCGTCGACAGCGTTCAGCGGCAGGAACGGTCGTACCTGGCGATGCGTACAGACGGGCACGACTACATCGGGAACTCACGGCAGGCACGGTCACAGTTCTTCCGGCGACACCTTGCTGCATGGTTGGGCGCTGAACCAGGTGGGTGGGATTGGTTGGTGTATCCGGAGATTGAGCGGGTCCAGGGAATGATCAAGCGTCATTGGGATATGAATCCAGTGCGCTGAAATCTCAACTACCAGTGAACAAGTGCAGAACGTTGCCGATGAGGTGCCCAGTTCCAGCTATTTTGTCATGATCGACAAACAGAACACCCGAAGGGTTACTGCATTTTCTTGCATACAACATGTACTGAGGTTATCGACCAAGCGTTAGATTCGGGCTCAGGTCGTTGCCTCTTTCGTTCCCCGACTTCTCTAGCCCCTCTTAACCCAACCATAATAAGGACGTCACATCAACGACCAGCGAGTCTCTTACAGACCTATTTATAGAGCAGTCCCACGATTTTCTTTGGGTCCGCACAAACACCCCGTATGACGTCTCCCCAATCTTCGCGGCCACAAGAAGCCGCAATGTCTAGTGCATGCTCGACTTTCAAAATATCCACAGCGGATTCAGAGCCAATCACCAGACAAGCCACCAGGACTCTGTAACGAGCTATCGCATACCAGTGAGCGTCGGAAAAAATAAGGATTTCGGCGAACTCATTCAAAGTTTCCGCCAAGTCGCTTCGACGAGAGAGGTCCGGGTCTTTTAGGGCCTTGTAGACCTCGAATACTGTCCAGGGAAAATCAAAGATCATACGATGTTCAAACGATTCTATCAACGGCGATTCTGCAAATATAGAGCGGATAGATGTGACGTCAAACCTCACATCGACCGCGCCAAATTTGATCGCAACACAGAAAAAGAATCTAGCGAGCTGATCAACGACTTCCAAAATGAGCTCGCCGTCTCCACACAGCTGGCACTCCATCAACAAGCGATAGCAGTACTCAGTGTAGTATGTCATCATCTCCAGATGTTCGTCTACGCCATCGGCGGCTAGACTCTGAAAACTCTCGGACGCCGAGATATCGTGAGTAAGCAAGTGCATCCTGAACTGAAATACCATATCATGCGGCGGGTCGTCTCTAGAATCCCAACCCTTGGATATTTCTAGTATCTCTTTGTAGACTACGCTTGATTCTACGATACGCCCTGCACGCAACAGGATATCGGAGAGTGTTCGCATGCTCTCAAGAACTATCCACCATCCGGCGGTATCTATAATATGAGAGACATCAATACGAGCGTTCATACTCAAAATGGTCACGGCTGCCGATATATTTCCGATTGAAGCCATGAAACGCCCATAAATGAGAAGGCTCATGCGATCTTCATGATTCATTACCGGCATAGATGGATTCGATACAAACAACAGCGACTCGCGGCCACTAGCCAAATCGTTCCCTGTCAAATATTCATGGAATCCGAGATCGAGGCACGCGTTCAACACCCCCCTCCTTGAAAGGCTCGGAACCAGGACGTTTAATTGTCTACACGGTGCCGTAATACCCTCGATAGTCCATCTATCACCCGTGCCTATTTCGAGCCGGATAAGCAATTCGGTCAAGACGGCTGTACATCCTTGTTTACTCTCTGCCGAAGCATCTCGGATTTCGATAGGAAGGTCGCCGGGATTCGCTGGCCGCAATGTCAATACTTCGTTCGGTTGAACCACAATCAAGCGACGCTCATCAATGGACAGTGACCAGATGAGGTAATCGAAGCACCGACTACTTAGATTGCTGAATACGACATCAATCTGGCGCAGTGCCCGAGCGAGAACAGCAACTGCCAGCTGAATATCATCTGTTGGAATACCCTGCACCTCTTCCTGCGGCGCCTTGCGAAGAAGCAGGTCCATGGAGGCCCATGCGACCGATATCATATGCTTTGAAAGGGCGTGCCCCGGCTTCCACAATTCACACTGAAGTCGTAATTTGAGAGCGCTGAAGAACCTCCTACGACCAGCTATCAGTGAGGGTTTCCGGAGTTCGAGTAAGCATAGCCTTGTTAAGGGGTGCACCGATATTTCGTAGCTATCAGTTTCGACATTCTCGTCGGCACTCTTCGTAATCTCGATTAATGCGTGCCGATGGAGGCATTTCCAGGCGCTTTCAACCTCGTTGCTTGCCGCAAAGCTTCCCGAAATTCCTTTATGCTTCCGAACCATCGGATACATGTCTGACCATAGAATTTTTAGAAATCCGATCTCATGTACTCCATGCAGATCTATCAGTAGGTCCAAAAAGGACAGCGCATGTGAATTCAGTCGCGGAAGAGCTTCGATCATGAACTGATAGTGACTGACAAAGCCTCGACGGTTATCTCCGCTTTGACTTTCAACTAAGCGGATGAAATCGCTGGGATGGGCAATCTGATCCAAGTAATCGGCTATGCAAAATCTGCCCCTTGAGCTGCTGATTGTCCGGCACGCTTGGACAAGTATTAGTATTCTGTGAAACGTAGCCGCTGCTAGTTGCTCGCACTCACTGTCAGCCGCTTCAGGGATAAACTGCCGAATAACGATAGCAGACTCGTCTCTGGACAAGTCACCGACGTGAATACTGTCTTCGTCGGCAAGATGTGAAGGTGGGCGATTCCTTGACAGCACAATAATGTGCGACTGAAACCGGTGATCCTCGGCAATCTCCGGGAATGTACCGGCTTCATGGTTCTCTATCTTTACATATCGAGGACCTCCGTCGCGGCAAAGCAGCTGTATGAATCTGTGCCTCACTAACTCTGGATCACCATCACTTGGTTCTCCGAACAATTCAAGCGCTTTGCGGATGTGCCCGTGTACAGTTCTATCATCAAAAGGATTGCCGTTGGCGGCGCAATCTATTTCAACCACAAAGTCATCTATTCGACCCAACGCTGCGTTTACGGCAACGGTTTTACCTGCGCCTGGTGGCCCGAACACCCAAACTAGTGGCCGCTCGTTGTACTCTATTGCATTTCGTATCGCACGACTTATTTCGGGTCGATTTACGACAAAACCCTGGTTTTCAACTCTCTCGACAGGCTCAGGTCCAGGCCCGGGAAGTTCTTCCGCTATCTTCAGGAGAATCTTGGCAAGATCCATCCAAACGATGTCTAGCATTCTTTTTACTGCCGTTCCTCCGGCTTCTATCCGACGTCCGTCCTTTGTCTTTAGATCAGCAAGGTCCAACGCGGCAGGCAGATAGTGAGTGGAATATCTTAGCGGTTCCGGTCCATACTTTGAGTACACTGCTGGATCACCGAATCCACACAATAAATTGGCAAGCTCTCGCTCTGGTGCGTTCTTCCACTGATTGTCGTCCGCCGTCGACATGGGTCTTTCAGGATTGAGCCCAGACATCTTCTCTGGCATACCGGTCACTATCGCCCTGTGAACAATTCTCCGGGCTTGCTTGTCCGGCTTGACCTTCCATCTTTCTGCCCCCGCGATGATCTCTAGCACCTGCGCCAAGGCACGGTACTTCACGTGATCGTTGGCATGAGTGAAGGCATCATCGAGACCCTGCCTCGCTGCTTGCGCGAGCTGCTTCCGAAGATCCGTGAGAGACGCCAGGTCCTGGGGAGGAGGCTGTGATGGCACTCCACCATTATGCCGCTAGCCTCAGCCCCACTGGTGGTAATCCGAGTTAGCCCACTGCGCGATCTCGAACGGCGAGACTGCGTCGTCTCCCGCATCCTCCAGGCTGCGGTTGAAATCCTCGATTTGCTCGGGAGTAAGACTTTCATGCATCAGGCGGGGAATGGTATTCTCGCGTGCTATTTGTACCGCGAGTTCGTGCTGGTACTTCTCGCTATCAGAGATAAACCTCAGAAGAGTTTCCTTCACGAACTCATAATTATAGTTCACGAGATATCCGACAGTCTCGGCAGCGAAGCGCCAATCATCGTCGATGTCACTTGTTGCGCAGCGATGAATGATATTCCGCGCACGCTCAGGATCGTTGGCGGCAAGTCCGCGCATAGCGCGGTATACGTGATAGCTGAGATCGTCGCCGATCTCGAACGAATCAAAACGTTCGCCTGGACGCCAGCCCATATGCATATTCATAGTAATAGCTCGCTGCAGAAAAATTATCTCATCATCCTGCATCGGCTCAAGGTCGAAATAGGTGTCTGGCGGCGATCGCTCCCGTTCAGCTGACGGCGGATTGAATTCATGATTATTCATCTAGGTACCATTATGGGCTTTTTGGGTGCTATGTAAATAGTTTGGACCGACACCCTCCGCCTGGCCCAAACGTTTGGACCAAAAACGTATCTTTCGGTCCAAACGGTCAGCGTTTAGAAATGATTCAGCTTCTCCGACCGGAGAGCTGAAAGGAAAACGACGATGGAACCAACGGTCACCGCTTGGGCACTGTTCATGGCGTCGTACTTGCTCGTTTCCTTGGAAGCGACCGTCAAGCTGCGGCTCGCCCAACCGCGTCATGGACGACACAGCAGGCCAGTGGTCTACCGATGTGCAGCCTGCGGTCATGACGCCAGCGGGGGTGATGCCTAAATCCCTTTGCGGTGGGCGGCATCAGCTGGGGCTGGTGCCGCCCACCGTTCCGGCAATGCTCCGTCTCGTAATTCCTTTTGTCCTACCTACAGCAAAGGAGCCCACTTTGAACCGTTCCCATAAACCACCGAACTGTCGCTTGATCAGCCCTCCCCCTATTCCACCCAGGCTCGTTCTGGTGTTGGTCCTTCTCATCCTGTCCATCGGCCTGCTGACCGCCTGCGCCCCCGCAAACCCCTCGGCATCAACGCAATCCGTGACATTTGTCCTGACCGCCACCAGCGCTGAACCCCGGCCATCGCTTCCGGCCTCGGTCCGATCCAGCCTCTCGGAACAGGCAGCGCAGGCGAAAAATGCAGGCGACGCCACCGTTCATGTCATCAGCTCGGGGGCCGGTGCCATCCTCGCAAAGGACTTGGCCCCGATGCGCGGCAACCAAATCGAACACGCTCCGGCCGAACGTGATCGGAAGATCGTGGCAGCGCTGGATGACCTTGCCCGTCAGATAGCCGACGTGACCGCCGACCGTCCCGGCCTGGATCTGTTGACTCTTCTCGACCGGGCCAGCGAGCTGCCGAGCAACAACATTCATGTTGTGTCATCCGGCATATCGACAGAAGATCCGGTGGACATGAGGGCACTCGGCTGGAACTTCAAGCCAGCCGCAGTGGTGGATGCCGTTGACGCGCAAGGGCTGCTTCCGAACCTGTCCGGCCGTCACGTGACATTCCATAACCTCGGCGCTGCCGCAGGAAGCCAGCTGCGGCTTTCGCCGGCATCTCGTGATGCGGTCACGGGACTGTGGTTGGCGATGTGTGCTCGTGCTGGTGCCACCTGTACGGCCGTCACGGATGCATCGGGGATGGATGCCCCTATCGCCAAACTGCCAGTGCCGGTCGTACCCCTGTCGACCAGCGTGACGGACGGCGGTTGTCCCGTGTGGGCCAGCCTCAGCGATGAAGTGCTGCAGTTCGCCCCCCGCAGTGCCGTTCTGCCCGACGACGCCGACAACACCTTGCGCCCGGTCGTGGAAGCTGCCAGGCGATGCAACGTGCGATCTATCGACATCGCGGGCCACGTGGCAGACCTCGGCCAGGGTAACGAAATCGGCGATATCTCCGGCCAGCGTGCTCGCGCCGTTGCCGATCGCCTTGTAGCACTTGGCCTTCCCAAGGATGCCCTCGGCAGTGTCACCGGCCGCGGCAATCGTGAACCGGTTGTCATCAATTTCACCGATGGCCAGTTCGACGAGAGCAAAGCACGGTTCAACCGCAGATGCGAGTTGACGTATCACCGGGCGGGCAGCCGGTGAGCCGGATCATTCCCGCAACTACCAGCAGGAAAGGAGTGCATGCATGGCTGTTCGAACACTGAAACGCCGTCCCAAGCCACCAGCCAGACCGGCCGGAGCGTCGGCGATCTACACCAAGAAGAAGGTGCCCCTCCGCCATATCGCCACGTCGGCCCTGACCGCTCAACCCATCGTCCGCCGAAGTATCACGCCAGCATTGGCGCTGGTGCGAGAGCAGTGGCGCATCGGGGTTCCGCGTTCATCGGCCCCTCTGACCAACCTGGAAGCGCTGTACGTCAGCAAAGGCATTGCCGCCGCCGAACACCTGCGTGACCGCGGGGTTCAGCAGCTTAGCGAGGTGGTCGATCGGTACATGCAGGTTCAGGCGAAGGTGGCCGGTCTGCGCCTCGACGTCCAGCGAGCCGATCAGCAGAAGATTGTCGGCCAGGACGGCGAACTCATGACCGTTGCCGAGGCCGACGAAAGGATGGCGGAAGCGTCTGCCTTGGTAGTAGCCGAAACAGCAAGGGGCAGCATCAAGCATCAGCGAGCGGAGGACTGGCTGCGTCGGTTGGTGCCGTGGATGCCGTTCGCCGACTTCCCAGTGATCTTCTACTTCATCGCGATGATCATGAATGTTGACCTGGCGGGCGTGTCCAGTGGCGACGGGGCGGCCATCGGGCAGTCCATCATTCCCTTGCTCACCAGCGTAGCGTTCGCTGTTCTCGCAACGGCGGTTGTCTCCATCGCGCTCCACTTCTTCGCCAACGACTTGCGCGACTATAAGGATCACAACGGGCACTTGGCGATACCGAAGGGGCAAGCGCGCAGTATCCCGCTGTGCTTCCTGGTTCTGGCGATTCTCGTGACTGTTTGCGCGGGAATCCTGATGGCTTACAGGATCGTTCACGACAGCATCGGTGCTGGTGGTGACGCCATTGGCGCCTGGGTCTTGGGGATGTTCTTCTGCGTGATCGTGCTGGCGCTGGACGTCGTAGTTTTCGCCAGCAAATTCCGGGACGGTTCGCGGCTGACCGATGAAATTGACCTGCTCGCAGGACAGTTGGGCGATGTGGCCGCGCGGAAGCAGCAGTTGCACGAACGAATCGACCGGTTGACCCCCGAGTTGGACGTCCTTCGCCAGAAGGGTGAAGCCATCTACGACACCACCCGCACCAAGATGAGCGCCCCGATCCAAGGGGCGAATCAGCTGATGCTGCTATCTCGGAGCTACCACCAGGGGTGCGGCTGGAGTGCGGACCTCCTCGCTCCTGATGGGCAGCCGCCGCATTCGTTCCTGTCGCCGCGTCCAGTGGTAGATACCTCGGCGCTGGATCGCCTCATCGCCAAGCTGCGCACTGATTCAAAGCCCATCGACCGAGAGGAGTCCATGTGACCACCAACCACTTTCGCGAACAACGAGCCGAACTGATCAAACACCCACGGCCCGCACCGCTCGATGGCGATGATGTCGCCGCCGCGGGTGACCTGATCAACTTCGTGCTGGACCGCTGTCTGGAACTGACCGATGCGCTGTACCGCTACGCGAATCTGCGCCTGAACGAGGCACCATCCACCAGCCAGCGAACGATCGAGTTGGCCGGCGTCATCGCCAGCGAAACCGTGACGTGGGTACGGCGGTGGGGCCAGTGAGCAGCGAACCGGAAGGTATGGCCGAGTCTTTCAAACGAGGGTGTATCGCGATTTTTGTCGGCATGATCGCGATCTACGGAGCGTTGACGGTCCTGGAATCTATCTGGCCGGTGCTTCTCATCATTTTCGGTGTCCTGGGCATCGCGGGTCTCGTTGTGGGCGTCATTATGCTGATCCGCCGCTTTCGTCAAGGTTGGTGAAATACCGAAGTTTTCACCTCTGTCAGAGGTCACCATATCGGTGTCGTAGTAATTACAAACATCATTGACTGTAGCTTCAATGCAACACATAGTGAACTGTAGGTGTTGCATGAAAGCTACACATCGAACGCCGGGTAATTCGCGTTCATTCGCTTAATCAACGTAATTCGAATAGGAGGAGAGGTATGTCTAAATCAGGAAAGTTCAACCCCCGTCGTCCCGCCAAGGGGCGCAATCGGCCGAATCGGCCACAGGTCAACATCCGAGTCCGCAGCGTCAAGCACAATCCGCCGGACCTGCGCAAACTCGGTCGTGCGGTCATCGCGATGGGTCTGGCGGAGATGGAAGCCGAAAAAGTTTCTGCCGCAGAAGAAACCGACACCGATATTGCTACGACCGATGAGGGCAAGGAGGTTCGGGATGACCGATGAACAGCTGCCTCTCCCCCTCGCCGCCGACACGCTCGTCTGGCAATACATTCTGTGGCCCAGCCCTTTTCGTGAAGCCACTGCTCTCGGGCTCCTGACAAAATGGGCGGCCGAACAACATGCCCCGCAATTGATTCTGGAAGCCCGTAGCGACAATCGCGGCATCGAGTATCTGGTGGGCAGCCAGCTGCGCCACGCCACGGCGGTTCGCCGATCCGTCGAGCAACTAGTTCCCGGTTCGGTCGTCGTCAATTTCGACGGCACGGACCGCGCCGATATCACGACTGCCCGCCGACTGAAGCTGACTGCCACGGATTGGCCGATCGAACCTGCGGACCGTGTTGCCTCCGAACGTTCGATCCTCGGGGCGATGACGGCACCGCGTGGACACGAGCGCTTGGTCCTTCAGGTGATCCTTGGCCCGCGCCGTCAACCAACCCTGCCACCACTCGAACCAACGAACGGCCGACAGACGGTCATCTCCAAGGTGTTCACTGGCATTCAGTCCGAGCGTCGACCGGATGCCCGCCAGGCGCTGACACGGAAACTAGGCCAATTCGGCTTCCAGGCCAGCCTGCGTATAGGGGTTGATGCACCGTCAGCCGAACGCCGAAAGGTGCTGCTGCTCGGGCTGGCCGCCGCCGTTGGGACGGTGGAGGGCGCCGGTGTTCACCTCCGTCTGACCAACGAGAAGGCCGGGCGGATCAACCAGCCACGGTCACATTGGCCCCTTTTCATGCCGTCGCAGCGGCTCAGCGTCCCTGAGATCAGTCACTTGGTGGCGTGGCCGATTTCCGATCAGGAAACCTCCTTCCCCGGACAACCCCCACAGCACCCGAAACCCGTCCGGCCGACACCTGCCGTTCAAACCGGGGAGCGCATCCTGGCCACCGCCAACGCGCCTGGAGCACAGGGAACCATCGGGTACAGCGTGGTCGACTCGATGAGGCATTTATGGACCATGGGGCCGTCAGGAGTGGGCAAATCGTCGCTGTTCCTGAACCTCATCGTCAACGACATGGAAGCTGGCCGTCCTGTCGTCGTGATCGAACCCAAAGACCTTGTGGCCGATGTGCTGGCGCGGATTCCGGAACATCGCAAGAACGACGTGGTGCTGCTCGATCCGCTGGATAGCGCCCCGATCGGGATAAATCCCCTCGATGGCAGCCACCGTGGCGGGCGCACGCCGCAGGTGGTAGCCGATTCGCTGTTCAGCATGTTTAAGGCGATCTACGGCGACAGCCTGGGGCACCGTTCGGCCGACATCCTGCGAAACTCACTGGAAGTCCTGGCCCGTCGCGATGATGCCTCCCTGGTGATGCTGCCGTTGTTGCTCACGAATTCTGGGTTTCGGCGGTCTTTGACCCAGCAGGTCATCCGCGAAGATCCGTACGCGGCAGGACCGTTCTGGGCCTGGTACGACTCGCTGTCTCCGGAAGCATCGGCCAGCATCATCGCGCCATTGTCGAACAAGTTGCGTCCGCTGATGACCAAGCAACTTCGCGCCGTGCTGGCCCAGAGGAACCCGAAGTTCAACATCCGGCAGGTGCTGAACGAGAACAAGATCCTGCTGGTGCCCTTGCAGAAGGGTGTCATCGGTCCAGAGTCGGCCCAGTTGCTCGCGGCTGCCGTGCTGTACGAGCTGTGGCAATCCATCCTGGAACGCGCTGGCACACCGGAAAACTCAAGAACGCCGGTCATGGTGTACGTCGACGAGGTATCCGAATTCCTGCGCTTCTCGGATGATCTTGCCGAAGCGTTGGCCCTTGCCCGGTCGTTGCGCGCTGGCTTCCACCTGGCGCACCAGCATATTGCCCAGCTGCCGAAGTCCATGCTGGAGGCGTTCAAGAATAATGCCAGGTCAAAGGTATTTTTCCAGCTTCAGCCGGACGATGCCAAGATTGCGGTTGCCGGACAGTCGAAGCTCAGCATCGAAGACTTCACCCACCTGCCCGCCTATTCGGTGTACACCAGCGTGGTGAGGGACAACAGCGTTCAGCCGTGGGCCTCTGGGGCAACCATCCCGCCGCCGCCGAAGACCAGCGACCCGAACGAAATCCGCCGTCTGAGCCGTAAGCGCTATGGCCAGCCGCTGGACGAAATAGAGGCGGGTTTTGCTGAACTGCTCGATCCGACCTCCGACGCACCCACGGCCCCGCGACGGCGACGGAGGCAGCCATGAGAAGCGTCGGTAACGAGATCGGATTGGAGGTTCGAGTGGAAATCCGTCCCACGGGAGCCCAAGGCAACCACCTTTTCGCTCACCATCTCACGTCGACTCACTCCCTCCCATCCTCCCCGCTCAGCTCCCATTCGCCCGTCGTTCCCGTAACGACTGATGGTGCCCATTCGGGCACCACACTCCCAGCAGGGCGGCCCAAACGGCGTATCAGCGTGCGGCGAGACGTCTGGTCCATCGGCGATTCGATCAGCGAAAGGGACTGGGTAATCCTGCGTTCTGTGGCCGAGCATCGGTTCCTCACCGTGGCCCAGATCCATGCGCTTCACTTCGGTGAACTCACGCCCGGTTCGGGCCTCCGCATCACTCAGCGGGTGCTTTCCCGTCTGCGTGAGCTTCGGCTGCTGGGCGCGTTGGATCGCCGCGTTGGTGGTGTCCGGGCCGGGTCGCAAGGCATGGTGCATTACATCGACACCAACGGTGAACGTCTGCTCAAGGCCGAATCCGGCAGGCCGGTGCGGCGGCACATGACCGACCCGAGTGAAACGTTCCTGAAGCACACGCTGGCCGTCGCCGATACACACGTCTCACTGGTGCAGGCACATCGGGCAGGCAACTCGGAACTGCTGGCTTGCCAAGTGGAGCCAGCCGCCTGGCGGCCGTACGTCGGTATGGGTGGTGCCCGGCTTGTTGTCAAACCGGACCTGTACGCCGAAACCGTTGCTTCGGCAGACAGCGAGTACGAAGACAGCTGGTTCATCGAGATTGACCTCGGCACCGAGACCATCCCCCGGTTGATCAAGAAGTGCCGGGATTACGAAGCGTACCGGCGGATGGGCATCGAGCAGGAGCGAAGCGATGGCGCCTTCCCCCAGATCATTTGGAGCCTGACGGCCAAGGACCCAGCCAAGGCCGAACGGCGGCGGGTGGCCCTACGGGATGCCATCGAGCGGGATCGTGAGCTGCCGAGCGAACTGTTCCATGTCATCGCGCCGGAGGAACTCATACCACTAATGCAGAGAGGAGGTGACGTATGAACGGAGACAAGAAGATTGATAGGACCAGCCCAACCAAGCAGGTGAGGAGGTATCGGACGCTGCTCGCGGACCCACCGTGGCCGACGAATCAGAAAGGCAGCTGGGGCGCCAGTCAGCACTACGACTTGATGACCATCGAGCGGATCAAGGCTTTGCCGGTCGCCGAGCTGGCCGAAGACGATGCGTTCCTGTGGCTTTGGGTGACCAACGGCACCCTTCGCGCTGGCTACGACGTCATGGAGGCATGGGGTTTCACTCCGCGGTCGCCCCTCACGTGGATCAAGCCCCGACTTGGCTTGGGCCAGTGGCTCAGAAATATGTCCGAGCACGTCATTCTCGGCACCCGTGGTCACGTGTCGGTGAACTTCCGAGGCCAGCCAACATGGATGTTCGCTGTGCAACAGGAGCATTCGAGGAAACCGGAGGAGTTCTATTCCGTTATTGAGCGCATCTCCGATGGACCGTACCTGGAGTTGTTCGCGCGCCGGCCGTGGCCTGGCTGGGACGCCTGGGGGAATGAAATCGACTCAGCGATAAGCATCCCCGGCTACCCGGTGCCGTCGGATCACAACACAGACGTGAGGGCGGCCTGATGGGATCAAAGGCACGCGCAGGCCCGTCCCCTTGATGCCGACCATTGACCTCGTCGGTGCTGTGCGGCCGTCGTCGTAAGCGAACAACGCTTACCGGCCGCTTGCACCCGAGGAGGTTGCAATGTCCGCACCCCATGACTCGTCCCCCGAAGGCCAGAAGAAGCGAGTGGCGATTGACCTCGACCCCAACCGGCATACGCAGATGACCTGGATCAGCCAGTTGCGCGGCAATGGCATCGCCCAGGAGGTGATGAATGCAGTCGACGCTCACCTGGAGGCTGCCAAGCGCGATCCGGCACTGCAAGCCAAGGCCGATCAGCTGCGGGCCGAGATGGAACGGGAGGTGCAAGCCAAGCAGGCTGCTCTTGCCAACTTGTTCGCCACGTCGGAACCGCCGACGGCTGACGACGGCGAACAGCCCACGAATCGTCCGAAGTCCCGCCGAACCGTAAAGGCAGACGAGGGAGCAGACGAGGCGTAAGGCACCTGCATGGTGTTGATGGCATCGACAGCGTTGTCGATGCCATCAAGTGGGGCCGGGAGGAACGCGAATCGAGTATCAGAACTCTTCGCCACCAATCGGCCCCACGTAAAAAAACGCTATGAAACACAAATGGGCGAATTGCAATAGTTAATAATTATTTAACGTTGTAATTTTAGACTAAAAGTGTTGCTTCAAAGCTACACGCGAGTTATGGTAAAAGACACGCGAATAAACGGAGACTTTCACCATGAATAAGGAGAACATCAGAAACTCTGACACTTTAGGCATTTTAATTGCCGACAAGCGCAAGCATCTCTCTCTTACCGTGCGCGAGGTTGCTCGACGTTCCGGCTTGACCACCACCACCGTAAGCCGCATCGAACAAAGTACAGTAAGCAAGCCAACACCGGATGCCTTGCGTGCTCTCGGGCGCGTCTTGGGAATTCCAACCGTTGACCTATTTATCGCCGCAGGATGGATGACTATTCCGACGATCAAGCAGAGTCTGCGCAAGAGTTACCCTCACGCGACCGATGAAGTGCTGCGCGAGATGGAAGCCGAACTCAAGTATGTCGCCGACAAATACGGTTTGACTGCGGAGAATTCCGCACCCCGCGCCAGCCAGCCTGATTCACTCTAAGCAGGATCTCAGCTCGCTTTCCTACGATCAAAACGAAAGGAGAGATTACCTAAAGTGTAAATAATGACATTCATCTCACGCCAACATACACACCGAAAGGAAATGCCCCACTACGACTAATGACACCCGGAAGGAGAAACTGCCATGCTCCAGACAAAAATCTTGTCCATCAACCGAAAAACCCAAATACCGTCACCAACAACCAAAGCGCAGTACGGCTTGACCATTACGGAGCTGCGTTCCCTGATACCAAGGCGCACTCGCATATCGGTTGCCACCGCTATGCAGGTGGCGGAACAGCAAGCCGATGCCTTGGTGTGGCGCCACAAGCTCAGCGGGAGTCCCTTACTGCCGATCCCGGCGACGGTCATCACCGAAATTAAGCGCCTTCTGGTTATCGAGACTGATCAGGAGATCCCCGGCGTGTCGATGTGGGATCGCCATTCAGGACGCTTCGAGATCCAACTGGCGCGCACAGATATTGCAGCCCAACGCTTCACGCTTGCATGCGAGTTCAAGCACATCTTAGATTATGACAACGTAGATCGACTGTACCGCGGTAGCCCAACAGAATGCCCTGCAAGCCTTGCCGATCGGGCTGCGGACTATTTCGCTGCGTGCCTGTTGGTGCCGACCGAACTACTGAAACAAGCCTGGAGGAACGGCGTTCACACCACGAAGGAATTAGCCCGCCTGTTTGTTGTGAGTGAATCCCTTATCCGGGAACGGCTCGATCAGGCGGGGCTTTCCATCACCAATGAATCCGGCGAACGTCGCCATCTGCTCAGCGGCCTTCCAGTAGGAGTCGCGGCATGACGGGGCTCGACGAAGGAACGAAGGCCACCCTCCAAGTGCTCGGACAGGTGGCACTTCGGCTGGCAGAGGGCCAGTCGGTCGAAAAGGACTGGCTGATTGAGCAGTTCGCAGACAATCGGGCGGGCGGTAGTACGGGGAAGTTGCTCACAGTCGCGGAAGCTTGTGCACGCCTACGGATTAGCAGGTCCAACCTCTACAACCTGATCCATCAGCGAGAGCTAGCCACAGTCAAGATCGGGCGACGTCGGTTCGTGCCTGCTGGCGAAACAGATCGGTACATACAGCAGCTCATTCGTATCGGAGGCCAGCAGTGAGCGGGCGTCGGATCTCTGGCGAAGGCACGGTTTACCGCCGTAAGGATGGCCGTTGGGAAGGTGCTGCTTACCTGGGAACCATCAACGGCAAGGTTCGTCGCCTTCGTGTGTACGGCAAAACACGTGCGGAGGCGAACAACAAGCTCACTGTCCGCTTGGCCGACGCCCAGCGTGGCATCCCGATTCCTGATCAATCCTGGACGGTAGGTACCTATCTCGACTATTGGCTTCGCGATATCGCACCAACCACACGCCGACCGAAGACGATGGAGCAGTATTCGGCAACGATCAGGCTCTACCTCAAGCCGATGGTCGGGTCGTATGCCCTGGA
Source organism: Nocardia sp. CA-119907 (assembly GCF_050955995.1). NCBI lineage: Bacteria > Bacillati > Actinomycetota > Actinomycetes > Mycobacteriales > Nocardiaceae > Nocardia > Nocardia sp. CA-119907. The sequence continues at coordinate 2,139,127 of NZ_CP192091.1, read as the reverse complement.
CCGACTGACCGTCGCGACGTTGCAGCAGATACTGAATCAGGCACTGGTCGATGGGAAAACGATCAGGACAGTTCGACTCATTCGTACAGTTCTGAGTGCCGCCCTCACGCGAGCAATGCGTGAGGAACTGGTGACACGCAACGTCGCGCGGCTCGTAGAGTTGGAGCAAGCTCCTCGCAAGGAGATCACTCCGTGGACAGCCGAAGAAGGCAGCCGATTTCTCAGCTACGCACAATCCCATCCGCTATATCCAGCCTTCCTGATGCTCGGAGTATATGGGCTCCGCCGCGGTGAAGTCTTGGGGTTGCGTTGGCAAGATATCGACTGGGATCACAACGTCATCCACATTCGGCAGCAGTTGCAACAAATCGGAAATCATCTCGAAGTTGGTCCAGTCAAGACGATCGCCGGTCAGCGCGATCTGCCGCTGTTAGATGTTGTCCGGCAAGCACTTCGACAATATCAGGAACACGCGCAGCGCGGCGCACTGCCTGATGAAGTAGCGAATGCCGATGGTGTACCAGGAGATATCCAAGTCTTGGATAGTCACGGCGGATCATCCTTTAACCATGACGCTGTAGCTACGCGTCTGAGTGATGAGGAGATCGCGGACATCATAATCCGTGGCAGGAACGGGATGCCGCTGTGGCCACGCAATTTCGTTCGCGCCTTCCACTTGCTGTGTGAGAAGGCTGGCGTCCGTCGGATCAAGTTACATCACCTGCGGCATGGTGCAGCCACCCTGATGAAAGATACGGGCGCGCCAGCGCGCGATGCGCAATTGATCCTCGGTCACTCTCATATCTCGACCACGCAGCAGATCTACCAACACGCCGATCTGCCCACTCAACAAGTGGCACTCGACCGTGTTGGTCGGATGCTGATGGATGCGTTTGACGGCTCACGTAGCCGTCAAACTCAGCCGTCAAGCGTTGAAATCGTTGCTGAAAGTGCAACAGAGATCTTGCCAAAGAAAAAAGTCGACCTCAGTTTTAGTCGACTTCTTTCCATGGAGGGACCAGTGGGGCTTGAACCCACGACACCCTGCTTAAAAGTAATCCCGAGGCTAGTAAAGGACCCATCACTGACCTCTGTTATTGGACAACTACGGACCCACATACGCGTACATGTGATTGGCTCCGTTGCCGTCAACTTAGCCGTCAATCCGGACCAGCTTAATTGTGTTGTGTGGGAGTGGATTCCACTGCGCACTGCCCTTACGCCGATCACTATTCCGTTCCTCAACCAGCGTCGTTAGGAGACCTCCGTGACCACACGCCATGCTCGCGGCCCAGTCCAACCTGGGAAAGCCGTTCTGCTGCTTCGTGTCTCCACCAAACGGCAGCTGGAAACCGCCGTCGACATCGACCCTGACGGCCTGTCCATCTTCACCCAGCGCGAATGGGGGCAGAGGAAGGCCGAGTCGATCAACGCCGAGATCATCGAGGAGTTCATCGAACCTGGACAATCCGCCAAGACGATCGACAAACGCCCCGTCTTCCGAAAGCTCCTGCGCTACTTGGCCGAACATCCTGAGGTCAAGTACGTCATCGTCTACATGCGGTCGCGTGCCTTCCGCAATCGGTTCGATGCCGCGATCATCGAAACCCAGCTGAAGGCAATGGGCGTACGGCTGATCAGTACCAAAGAGGACTTCGGCGAGGGTCCGCACGCCGAGGCCATGGAAGGCATGCTCGACGTGATGAACGACCTGATGAACAAGCTGCAAGGCTTGGACATCCAGGAGAAGATGCGCACCAAGGCTGTCAACGGCGGCACGCTCGGGTTCGCCAAGGTCGGCTACCTCAATGTGCGGGTCGAGTTCGAGGGCAAGCAGATCAACACCGTCGCGCTTGATGAGAACCGCGCCCCGTTGGTCCGCAAAGCCTTTGAGCTGTATGCCACCGGTGACTACAGCCTGGATCGGTTGGAAGCCACTATGGCCGATCTCGGCCTGACCGCCCGTCAGCGCGGGAAGATTCCCGAGCGGCCAGTGTCATTCCAGCTGTGGCACAAACTGCTCCAGAACCCTTACTACGCCGGTTGGATCGAGGTCGACGGCGAACTGTACCCAGGCCGCCACGAACCGATCGTGACACAGGAGCTGTTCGACCGCGTGCAGGACGTCATGAACTTCCGGAGTCGGCCAGGTCAACGTGACCGCGTATTGCAGCACTACCTGAAGGGTGGGCTGTTCTGCGATCGGTGCCAGTCGGTTGGACGAACCGCCCGCCTGATCTACACAGAGGCCAGAGGAAGGAGCGGCAACCGTTACGAGTACTTCCTGTGCCGTGGTCGCCAGGACGGCGAATGCGATCTGCCGTATCTGCCTGCCGAAGTTGTCGAACAGGCCATCGTCGACCACTACGCCAGCTTGCAACTACCGGCGGACTTCGTCACCGAAGCCCAAACGCTCCTGGATGGAATCTTGGCGGACGAAACCGCCAGCACCCGCGAGGTACACGCTGGGCTGAAACGACGGCTCAAGGAGTTGGACGCACAGGAAGAACGCCTGGTGGATCTGGCAGTGGACGACGCGATGCCGAAAACCAAGATCAAGGAACGGCTGCGGCGCATCCGGACAGACCGCGCCGGTATCGAGGAGCAACTGTCCGCGACGACCGCGGAGCTGGCGGTCGGTGCTGAGGTACTGAAGCAGGCACTCACGCTGATCACGAACCCTCGCTCGCTCTACGAAACCAGCGTGGATGACGTTCGGCGTCACCTCAACGAGGCGTTCTACGAGAAGATGTACCTGGACGTCGACGGCGTGCGATCTGACGAACTCAGGCAACCGTTCGCTGATCTCCATGAGGTGGCGAACGCAAGGCAGATATGCCACCAAGGGACACGGCAGGCTCAGGGGCACAGAAGCGGCCGAAACGTGAAAAGCGGCCCTACTCTCCCCAGTGCCCTAAAGGTCACTGGTTCGAGTAAGACCGCTCTTGTGGAGCTAAGGGGACTCGAACCCCTGACCCCCACAAAGAGGTTCATGAGGCTCATCGGTCCGGCGAGGCATCGACGTTCTGCACCGACACCAACGATCGCCCCCACGACGGCAACGGAAGTGGCCGCACCGGCCCGGCTCCGATACTAACGAATTACGTTCGGCCACAAAGGAAATACAGCGCACAGCGAGGAACTCCCGTCAGGATCGAACTGCACGGCCTCCCCACCGGGCTACCCCGAACGCACCCCCCACAACGAATACTCAACCTCAATGAGCCGCTCGTCGGAACGTCAAGTCGACCGGCGGCAACGCAGCCTCCCGGCCACTGAGCCCGAGACGGTCCGTGACGCCGAGCAGACGACTGAGCAGGGAAAAGGCTACGCGACCGACGATGCCCCTTCGGCTCCGCGAGCAGTCCTCCCCCTGTAGGCACCCGACGTCGACGTCACATCGATGACGAAAGAGTGGGGTAACTACGAGTTGATCGTGCGGTGTCATCGCGCTGCTCACCTCGGGGGAGACGGTCGGGCGGTCGGGGCGCAATCGGTAGGAGCGTTCCGCCGCGCCGTGCACGCGTCGCTCGTCACGGATCTCGAGCATTCCGCCCTCCGTGAGCAGGCCGAGCTGCCGGTAGACGCTGGTTCGGGGCACATCGGGCATGCGGTCGCACAACTCTCCTGCAATGCGCAAACGGCCGCCGGACAGTGCGTGGATGATGCGCAATCGCACCGGGTGCAGCACCAACTCGGTCGGGTCCATTCCTCAACTATCCCATATCTGGTACCATTCCCAAAGTTGGGATTAAACGGAAGGGTGACCCCGATGCGGGATGTTCCTGGTCGTCGAATGACGGTGAACGGCAACGAGATCTACTTCGAAGAGTCCGGCACCGGGGACACCCTGGTGGTGTTCGAATCCGGTGGTGGCGCCGGGCGGACGCTCTGGGATCGGGTGGTGCCGTTACTCGGCGACATCGCGCATATGGTCGCCTATGACAGGGCCGGTCGCGGCCGCAGTGGCAGCCCCGCCGAACCGCAGAGCATCGACGACATGGCAGCCACCCTGGTGGCATTGGTCCGGGCGCACGCGTCGCGCCGGTTAATCCTGGTAGGCCACAGCATGGGCGGGCTGATCGTCCGTCGCGCCGCCGAAACGCTCTCCCCGTCCGGGCTCGTCCTCATCGACCCGACACCGGAAGCCGCTCCGAACTACGACAATTGGGCGCCGACCGCCAAGAAGACCGACCGAATCCTCGCCGTGCAGCAGGCGCTCAGCCACGTCCCACCGCTGATGCGGATGCTGACCCGCTCCTATGGGCGCAAGTTCCCCGCCGATAGCTACGCGACCATGCTGTCCGAGGACTTCACCCCCGCCGGGCTCGCCACAACCCGGCATGAAATAAGGGCCGTCGCGGGGGCGATCGACGAATTCCGCCGCCGCCCACCAGAACCGCCGAAATCCGCCGTCATCGTCATCTCGGCGATCCACGCCGCCCGCTACCAGGCCCGCAATCTCGACCTCATGCGCGAATACCAGCACAGATACGCCGAACAGGTCGGCGCTCAATACGAGGACGCCGTCTCCGAGCACATCATCCCCGCCGAGCGACCCGAGCAAGTCGCTGCCGCAGTTCGCCGACTGATAAACGCTTAGCATCGCAGGAACAGTTATGGAGCAATCCAGCAAAGCCGAGGATCCGCGACACCAATCACCCGAGTTCGAGAGCGAAACGCCCCTTCCGAGCTACATGGCCGGTCCCTACGAGCCCGCCGGAATCGGGCAGAACTGATACCGACCAAGGGATCTCGGCCAGCGAATGCCATGCTCCCGGCGGCTACGAGAAAGCTTGAACTCCCACGCGGTCGAACTGGTTCGATATGCTAACTGGCGGAACGACTTTCGGTCATACGCCGCGATGCCATGCGGATCCGTCGGGGCTATATTGCTGGAGCGGATAGTACGGCCGCGAGTGTTGTTACGCAGGAAGGACATCGACTGATGACAGTGCGGCGAGCAGCGGCAGGGGTCGTGGTGTCGGCAGGGATCGGTGCGTTGATGTGTGGAATACACGCGACGCCGGCGCAGGCGGATCCGCTACCGTAATGGGCGCCGTTCGGCACCACGCTCTACACCTTCGGGGATGCGAATTTCTGTGCTGGGACGATCGGCGTGGCGGTGGAGGCCGCACCGTAGCTGCCCGGCCACGTGACACCACTGGGTTATCAGCGCGGGCCGTGCGGCAATCACGTGATGCTGGGATGGGTGGGCTCAGCGGGTGCGCGGGCGCGAGATGTGTATGTGCACACCGATGCGGCGCCGGGCGACACCGTGACCGTGGACCTGTGGGTGGGGATGGGTCCGGCCAAGATCATGGCCGACACTTGGCCGATCCAGGGCCCGTTCGCGGAGTGGTATCTGCTGGTGCCCTAGCGGGGCAACGATGCGAACCGTGCTCGCACAGCCTCCCGGCCTGCTCGGACTGCACGCCTTCGTGTCCGACTTCCGACAGCGGGCCGACAACCTCACCGACGCCTCCGCTGCACGCCATTCAAGCGGTCGCCGCGGCGTCGTAACGACCACGATTCACGCCGGCGCCACACGTCGGATTCGCTCCCACGAATAGCGGACCCAGGCGGTCCGTCACTCGCAGCCGACGGCTCTAATGACTTCTGTCAGTTGATCTTCGGATCGGTCGAGGGCGCGACGGTGCGGTGAGCACGGGCCAGCGTCAGCCCGCCGAGGACGATCCCGGCAAGTGCTATCACGACGGCAACGATCGCTCCGGCTCGCCCGTTGCCTGTTCCGAAGCCGGCTGCAGACCGAGCCCAATGCCATACGCCGAGCGCAACACCGGTCAGCCCCAAAGCCTGGGCCAGGATTGCTTCAATGCGCCCGGTGCCGCGGCGGGAGCGGACCACGGCAAGCACGCCGACGGCCACGCTGGTCAGAGCGACGACGGCGGCCACCATGGCCCCGAACCTCCCCGAGCTAGGACCGTAGCCACCGACCGCGACCCAGACGTGTGCGGCTGCGGGTGCGGCGGACAGGTGATGGATGAACATGGCGATTCTCCTTCGAGCCCAGGACGAGCGGCAGAGGCGTCGAAACGCGGTGACGGCGATGCGGGGCGCACGGGGCCGAGCCGGTGGGGGCTCAACGCTTCGACATTCACAAGAGAGATCATGCGTCGCGTTGGCGGCGCCGGCCTCCACCTCCGATCGACAGGGAATACGCCATTCCCCGTATCCATTTCGCTCCCACCTACGCCCGTTGGCGTAGACGGCCGCGCGGCGGTGGGGAGTGTTTCCTCACCCGCGCACCATAGGATCGCGACATGGAAGAGCATCGTCTGGCAACGCTGCGCCTGCCTGCGGCGGTGCAGAATCTGTTGCTCACGCTCTTCATCACCGTGATGCAGGTGCAGGGCACTATGGTCCGCAATGCCGGTGAGGTGGTGTCGCGTCCGCTGAGCGACCTCGGATACCTCGGATACATCCTGCTGATCGTGAGCGGTCTAGCCGTTGCCGTCCGCCGCCGATGGCCGCTACTGGTGTTCGTCATCACCGCGCTCGCCAGCCTGGTGTATTACTTCGTCGGTTTTCCGGACGGCCCCACGTGGCTCGCGCTCTTCGTCGCCCTGTACACCCTCGCGGCGTACGGCGACGGGCGCCGGTCGCTGCTGACGGCAGGGGTGGGCATCCTCGTGCTCGCGGTTTTCTGGCTGATCGCTTCCGCCGACATCGAGCCTCGCGCTGCGATCGGCTGGGTGTATTTCCGCATCGGTGTGTCGGTGATGAGCGCGGCCCTCGGCGAGTCCGTCCGATCCCGGCGGGTTATCGCCACAGACGCTCAGGAACGCGCCGAACTGGCCGAACGCACTCGAGAGGAGGTCGCGCGGGCGCGGGTCGACGCCGAACGGCTGCGGATCGCGCGCGAGGTCCATGACACCGTCGCGCACGCCATAGCCATCATCAATGTTCAGGCCGGTGTCACCGCGCATGTACTCGACAAGAAACCGGAACAGGCCCGCGAGTCCCTGCGCACCATCGAACAGACCAGCTCACGGGCACTGAGTGAGATGCGGGCCGTGCTCGGCGTTCTTCGCGGTGACGACAACGATGACGGGCGCGCACCCTATCCCGGGCTCGGACAGGTCCACGAACTGGTCATCGGGGCCCGCGACGCCGGACTCGACATCACTGTCGAGGAAAACCTGCCCGCCGCCCTGCCGAGTGCGGTGGGCTATGCCACGTATCGCATTCTGCAGGAATCGATTACGAACGTGATCCGCCATGTCGGCCCGACCCGGGTGACGATCGCGCTCGACCACGATGCCGACGCGGTGCAGATCCGCGTGACCGATGCGGGGCGGCCGGCGTCAGCGGACCCGCACCCGCGAGCGCGGTTCCCGACCGGCACCGGCGCGGCCGCCAGCCGTGGGATCCTCGGGATGCGTGAGCGCTGTCAGCTGCTGGGCGGAGAGCTCGACGCCCGGCCACGCATCGGCGGCGGATTCGAGGTCACGGCACGATTGCCCTTCGCACCCGCCGGGTCGCGACTGTGAACGCAGCGACCATCAGGGTGCTGCTCGCCGACGACGAAGGGCTCGTGCGATCCGGCTTCAGGGTGCTGCTCGACCTCGAAGACGACATCACCGTGGTGGGCGAAGCCACCACCGGCGCGGAAGCCATCGAGCAAGCCCGCGCGACCCGCCCCGACGTCGTCCTTATGGACATCCGCATGCCCAAGCTCGACGGCATCCAGGCCACCGCCCACATCGCCCGCACCCACGGGCTCGAGCGGACCCGCATCCTCATCCTCACCACCTACGACACCGACGCGAATGTCTTCGAAGCACTCCAGGCCGGTGCCAGCGGTTTCCTCCTCAAGGACGCCGGACCGGCCGAGCTGCTACACGCCATCCGGGTGATCGCAGCCGGAGACGCGCTCCTCGCGCCGCGCATCACCCGACGCCTCATCAGCCAGTTCACCGCGCAGCAAACCGCCACCCAGGCCGCCGAAGAGACGCTGGCCGTGCTGACCCAGCGCGAGCGCGAAGTGCTGGCGCTGGTCGGCCAAGGCATGAGCAACGCCGAGATCGGTACCGCACTGCATCTCAGCCCTGCCACCGCCCGCACCCATGTCGGTAACGCGATGCGGAAACTGGGCACGCGCGACCGCGCACAACTGGTTGTAATCGCCTACCGGACAGGACTGACCCGGCCCTGAATGACTTAGCGGCAGGTTCGCTTGGCTCCGCACTGGAGGCGTGGATCCCGTTACTCCGCGTCAGATCGCGTTGTACAAAGGACCGCGCTCGCCAGGACTCCCGGCGTGGATGGGGTACCCCCACGCCGCCGACGAATTGAGCGGCTGAACGAGAGTTACGCCAACCGGGCATCCGCACATGCAGCCGGGCGCTCGGGCGGCCCGTATCCGCTGAGGTGCCAGTAGATCTAGGAATCGCCCTGTATTGCCGCATATCGGGCGCACCGAAACTCGGCTCTGCGCTTTCGGATGCCCTCGATCACCACCCCACCGGCCCATCCAGAATCCGATGCAAACCGTGGGTAGGGCCGAATAAAACAGGTCAGGCCCGGTTAAAAACCGGGCCTGACCTGGTGTTTCTGTGGAGCTAAGGGGACTCGAACCCCTGACCCCCACACTGCCAGTGTGGTGCGCTACCAGCTGCGCCATAGCCCCGAGTGGTTGCTTTCAGGTTTCCCTGACTGCCTGAACGAAGTTACACCACTGGCGTGTCGGCAACCAAATCGCCTTGATTCAGGGGTGGCGGAGGGGGTTGCAGAACCGTAGAATCGAACATATGTTCGATAGCGACGATCTCTCATCCGTGGACTTCGGGTCCATGAGTGACGAGAGGCTGATCGATGCCCTTCGGGCGGCGCATGGGCGGGCGGCGGTGGCGCAGGCCGCTGAGGTATTCGCGGTGCGGGAGTTGTATCGGCGGCATCGGGCCGATTCTGCGGAGCCGGGGCCAGGCGGGGTGCGGGCCGGGGAGTTCGCGGCCAGCGAGGCCGCCGTGGCATTGCAGATCGACGAGGGCACGGCGGGGGCGTTGATCGATATCGGTCTGGCACTGGAGGATTCATTGCCGCAGACGCGGGCGGCGTTTGCCGCGGGGCGGATCGATCTGGCGAAGGTGCGGGTGATCGTGGACAACACCCGAGCGGTCGCAAGGGAGGTGCTGGACGTTCTCGAACCACGGCTGCTCGAGGCGGCGGGGCGGAACAATTCGGTGCGGCTGCGGCAGGCGGCGCGGCGGTGGGCGGCGCGATTGGATCCCGGCGGGGCGCAGCGGCGGCGGGAGTTGCGCCAGGACGAGCGGGATGTGCGGCTGCGGGCGGTGCAGGACGGCATGGCGGTGTTCGACGGGTTGCTACCCGCGCCGGGTGCGCAGACGGTTGCGATGCGGTTGCGGGAGATGAGTCTGCAGGTGTGCGCGTCGGATCCACGGAGCATGCCGCAGCGGCGGGCCGACGCCCTGGTGGCGCTGGCGGATGGGTCGGGGCGGCTGCGGTGCCAGTGCGCGCGCGGTGCGCGGTGTTCGAAGTTCGGGATACCGATCGAGAAGCCGCGCAGGCCCTTGATCCAGATCGGGATCCCGGCGGATACCCTGCTCGGCATTCAGGAGGCACCGGCTTTTCTGGCCGGATATGGGCCGATCGACGCGGCGCTGGCCAGGATTCTGGCCGAACATGCTCGCTTCCAGGTGATTCCGGAACGATCGGCCACCGACGACGCCCGGCCCGCCGCCGAGGAGGCGGCAAAATGGTTGCCGTCGCCGCGACTGGAACGTGAGGTGCGCGCGGTCGACGGCATGTGCCGCTTCCCAGGTTGCGTCATGCCCGCCGCAGAATCCGAACTGGACCACAATCACGCCAACGACCGGCGGTCGGACCGCAGCGGACGAACCATTCGCACCAACCTGGCCGTACTGTGCACCCGCCACCGTCGCCTGAAGACATTGGCGGACAACGAGAGACTCCCCTGGCGCACCTGGCGCGCCGACCTGGACCGCCTGCAATGGACCGCACCGACCGGCGACATCCACACCACGGTCCGCGAAGGCGCCCGCTACCTCTTCCCGCGCACCGACACCGACGCCCCCGTCGCCCCATACACCGGCCACCACCGATCCGAGCCGATCGAAGCACCCGCACCGATCCCCGTCCGCCCCGCCGATCGCCCAACCGCCGAAGACATCGCCTACCCCCTCGACGGCTACATCGTCGTACACGGCCAACTACGCCGAATCCACCCCGAAGACGAGATCCCCGAAGACACACCGCCCCCAGCCCGAGCCCCCAGCGACTGACCAAGCCGCCTTCCAGTCCGACAGCAATCACCAGCCGCAGCGGCGACCACCGGGTAGCTGGGTGCGACCAGCGGGCAGCCGGATGCAGGTAAACGTCGAGAACTATGTCGGCAATGGAGCGCGGCCGTTCCCAATCGCGCACGGATGCCTGGGACGATGTACGGCTGATCACGGGACCACCCAGGCGGTGCCACAAACCTCACATCGCCGTTAGCGACAACGCACACCCAATTGCAGGAGCCATGTGCGCTCGTCATCGTCGGACCTTATCGGGCATCCGGTCCCCATAAGCCCGCTACGGGCCCAAATTCCCGTATCAGCTCCGCCGCTTCTATCAGGCGTTGCCAAACCAATCGCCATGTCGGATGGCTCGATTTGTTCGATCCCGTGAAGCCGATCGGATTCACAATTACCCCGACAGATAACTGCTGCACCATGCGTAACAGCTGGCAGGCATGCCGAAACCGCTGCCGAACCGGACATTCATCCCAGGATTCGCCGGGAGCGGGCGATGCAGGTCACTATTTCGCAGTGATCCCGAACACATAACGTAACTATCACGCCTTGCCGCAGATATACATTTTCACCCATTCGAACTGCGGGAATATCAAAACTCTGGCGCCAGGCTTCAGGCAATTCGGACGTTATCTCTACGTGATCTGCCGCGAATTCTTCGCTACCGTCGTCGACAGCCCTGATCAACGAGACGGGCTCGAACGCGAACCGCCGAACGCCGGTAACCCTGCCCCGCGGTTCCGAGGATCCCCGACATCGCTGGGGGCAGGGACACGGCGGGAAGTTCGCCGGAGCCGAGCGGGCGCAGCCAGGAAAACACATGACTCAGAACCGCAAGTTCACCCGCGCCCTCGGTATCGCCGCCGTCGCCGGTGCCATCGCCGCAGTTCCGTTCGGTCTGTCCACCGCCACCGCGTCGGCCGCCGGCCACAACTGGGACGCTGTTGCCCAGTGCGAGAGCAGCGGCAACTGGGGCACCGACACCGGTAACGGCTTCTCCGGCGGCCTGCAGTTCACGCAGAGCACCTGGTCCGCCAATGGCGGTTCGGGCAGCCCGAGCGGCGCCAGCCGTGAAGAGCAGATCCGCGTGGCCGAGAATGTTCTCGCCACCCAGGGCCCCGGCGCTTGGCCCGTGTGCGGCGCTTACCTGTAAGCCCAGATCTTCCCAACGGGGTCCGTGCCAGCGGCACGGACCCCGTTGTCGTCGGTCCCGCCACCAGACTCGAACCACCGAAGTCGGATAGCACCGGAAACCATTCCAGCAACTATTCGGCGACTCAGCAAAGATTTCCGCCTACGCCAGCCGACCACCTGCGGCACAGTGGAATCGAAAACCCCTCCGCGACGGTGGAATTCGCGATTCCCGCGCCCGTCCGCACGGTCAACCACCAGTCCCGCTCAGCGGTACCGCCCATTTCGGTTACGCAATCAATCGGTCTCATGGCCCGAAACACCTGCGGTAAGTGATTCATATCACTACCCTGTTTCCACCCGGCAACTCGTCCTGGCCCGCGGACGGTTCAGGTTCCTTTACGAAATGCCGTGGCTAGAAAGGCATCTCGACCATGAGCTCGACCCAGACCGCAGAGCCGCCGACCCTGCTCACGGGGCTGTGGCAGCGCAAGCTACCGCACTATCCCGATACTCCCGCCCGCTCCTGGTATCTGGCCCTGGTGGTCATCACATCAGTGGCGCTGTACTACCAACTATTCGTCACCGGAGCGGTGGGAAATGAGCTGATCGCCTACTTCCACCTATCCTTCCGGTACTTCGTCGGGATCTTCATCGCGGGCGCCGCATTCGGCGCGGCCGCCTCGGTGCTCGCCGGTCTGCTCGACCGCTGGGGACGAGCCAATATCGTCGCCTACGGCGTGGTGATCTGCTCCCTGCTCACCCTGTTCGCCGTGCCCGCGACCACCAGCAAGGAGGCCTACCTCGTCGTCTACTGCGTGGTGAGCATTGTCGAGGGCGCGGTGCTGGTGGCCACACCGGCATTGATTCGCGACTTCTCCCCGCAGTTGGGCCGGGCTTCGGCCATGGGCTTCTGGACCCTCGGGCCGGTGCTCGGCGCCTTGATCACCACCGAAATCTCCACACACACCCTCGGTGCCCATCCCGATTGGCAGTACCACTATCGGCTGTGCGGTGTGATCAGCATGGTCATCGCGGTATTCGCGGTGATCGGCTTGCGTGAGCTCAGTCCGGCGCTGCGTGACCAGATCATGGTGTCGATGCGCGACCGCGCGCTGATCGAAGCGCGGGCGCGCGGATTGGACGTCAGCACGCTCGAGCACGGGCAATGGCGGCAGATGCTGCGCGTCAATATCGTCGGATCGGCGCTGGCGATCAGCCTGTTCCTCGCCTACTTCTACACCATCGTGTCTTTCCTACCCGTTTATATGGCAACCATTTTCGGGTTCAGTTCGGCCAAGGCCAATGCCCTCGGAAATTGGTATTGGATCGCCAATGCGATCGCGCTGGTGCTGGCAGGTATCGTTTCGGACTACGTCAAGGTGCGCAAGCCGTTCATGATCGTCGGCGCACTCATCAGCATTGTCGGATTGTTCGTATTCCTCGGCTACACCGAGAAGCCCGACACCGGGTACTACACGTTCGCATTGTGGTTGAGCGTCATTGCGGTCGGCGCGGGCATCGCCTACGCCACGTGGATGGCCAGCTTCACCGAGACCGTGGAGAACCGGAATCCGGCCGCGACCGCGGTTGGTCTCGCGGTCTGGGGCGGCACGCTGCGCGGCGTCGTCACCATTGTGCTGTTCGGCTTGCTGATCGTGATCAATACAGCTGGCACGCTGGTCAACTACGGTCCTCGGCTCGCCGAGATCCAGCACAAGTACGGTCCACAGCTCGCGACCATTCAGACGGTCGGCACGGATACTCTCGCGGCACTACAGCAGAACCCCAATGATCAGGCCGCACAGGTCGCGGCGCTCACCAAGCTGACCGGTGCGTCACCCGCCGAGATCCAGACGACCGTCGGGCTCAATACCCGCTATCCGCAGGAGCTGGCGACACTGCAGGCCATCGACCCGGCCACGTTGGCGACGCTGTCCACCAATCCGGCCGATGCCGCAGCAGGGCTCGCGGCGGTCGGCCAGGTCGCGAAGAAGTTCGGCATCCCGGTGGACCAGGCCATCGCACGCCTGCAGGCGACCCAGCAGCTCCCGGCCGCCGATCTCGCGGTCGCCGCCAAGGTGGGCCCCAAGCTCACACAGGCGACAGCGCAGCTGCAGTCGGTCGGCACCATCCCCGCCGATGACCAGGCCTATCTCGCCGCCCACGCCACCGAGGTGCAGCAGGCGGCCAAGGATTCGCCGGGACAGTGGAAGCGCTGGTGGTGGATCTGCCTGATCGCGCAGGTGGTATTCCTGCCGTTCGTCTTCCTGATGTCCGGACATTGGAGCCCGAAGAAGGCCGCCGCGGAGGCGAAGGCGCACGACGAGCGTGTCGAGCGCGAACTCGCCGCGATCAAGGAAGAACCGGAACCGGAACCAGCCGGGTAGTGCGTCGTGCCGGGCGCTGCAGCGGCATCGCCCGGCACGAACCGGTCACTTGGTGAGGTCGACCACCCATTCGTGGTTGTTCACGTCGACCTTGTCCTTGCCATCGAAAACGGCGGGCGTAGCAACCTCACCGTTCGCATCGGTCAGCGCGGCACGCGCCATCTGGGCGTGGATCTTCGCCGCGTCGAGCTTCGCGCCGGAACTGATGCACTGCACCGTCTCCAGCGACGCGCCCGCCTCCTTCGCGACATTGGCCAGATCCTCATTGCTGAGATCCGCGCCGCCTTCCTTCGGCTGCTTCGAGGTGAACAGCAGGGCGTGGAACTTCGAGTACACCGGACCGGAGCCGGTCTCCGCGATGCATTCGTTCGCCGCGACCGCCCGGGTCGAGTAGTCCTTGCTCTTGGACTTGGAGTCGAGGAATGTCACCAGGTGATAGCGCACCGCGAGCCTGCCCTCGTCCATCTTCTGCGCGATCTCCTGACCGTAGAGCCGCTCCAGCGCACCACAGGACGGACACAACGGATCCTCGTACACGTCGATCGTCTTCGACGCATCCCCCCGCCCCAGCAGAATCGCACCGCTCTTCTGGTCCAACACCGCGGTCACCCCCGCATCATGAACCGCCCCGTACCCGTCATTACGGATCGAGGCATCATCCCGCCCCCACCTAACAGCAAGAATCACGATCAACGCAATGAGCACAAGTGCCACGCCCCCCAGCGCATACGTGGTCACATTGGACACCGGCCGCGGCGTGTACTTCGAACCCGATTCGGTCACCCCCACACTCTGCCCCACCCCGCCCCCACCTCCACCCCGAGGGGTCCTGGACCATGATCATCATGCGCTCATGCAGGTAAACGTCGGGAACGGTCCCGCATCAGCGCATGTCCAACTCCTCGGGCTGGGTTAGGGGCGGGGGGTGGGGGGCTTGTCGAGTGCGGGGCGTTTGTGTAGGGGTTCGGGGACTAGGGTCCAGACTGCGGCGGCGACCGCGAGTAGGGCGCCGGTGAGGGCGAGTGCGAGGCCGTAGGAGAAGTTCTGGGCTACGGCGCCTACCGCGACCGGGCCGATGACCGTGCCGAGATCGGCGGCCATCTGGAATCCGGCGAGCACCGGGCCACCGCGGGCCTTCGGTCCGATGACATCCGCGACGGCCGCCTGCTGGGCGGGGGTGAACATGCCCGATCCGAGTCCGGCGACGAATGAGGTCGCCAACAGCCAGGGCAGGTCCGCGGCGATACCGAGTCCTGCGGTGCCGATCGCGCAGATCAGGGATCCGGCGATCAGGAACGGCTTGCGGCCGAATCGGTCGGAGAGCCTGCCGGAGGCGAACAGCACCGCAACATTGCCCGCCGCGAACACCGTCAGTGTCACACCGGCCATACCCGGTTTCTGATGCAGCACTTCGACCACGAGCAGCGGCACCAACGCCATGCGCACACCGAATACGGCAGCGCCATTGGCGAAATTCGACAGCAGCACCGCGCGGTACTCCGACCGGGACAGGCCCTCGCGGAACGACATCAACCGCAGTCCGTCAACGGGTTCGGGGGCGGCCAAGGTCGAATGCCGCAGGTTCACATAGACCACCGCGGTGGCGAGCAGCAGCGCCGCCGCGTAGATCAGGAACGGCGCCCGCAGCCCGAGCCCGGCGAGCGCACCGCCGACCAATGGCCCGCTCACCGATCCGATCAAAAAGCTCGTCGACCACAGCCCGGACACCCGGCCGCGCTGCGCGGGCGGTGACATCCGGATGACCAGCGCCAGCGACGATACGGTGAACATGGTCGACCCGACACCGCCGGCCGATCGCAGCACCAGCAGCTGCCAATAGCTCTGCGCGAACGCACTCGCCCCGGTCGAGACCGCGACGATCAGCAGTCCACCCAGATAGACCGACCGCTCCCCCAACCGCTGCACCAATCGACCACTGACCGGCGCGAACAGCAGCCGCATCAGGGCGAAAGCACTGACGATCGCCGACGCGGCGGCGACACCGACCCCGAACCCACGTGCGAACTGCGGCAACACCGGTGCCACCAGACCGAATCCGACGGCGATGACAAACGATGCGCCAACCAACACCCAGATCTCGACCGGCAAGGAACCCGCCCCACTCGATCCAGCAGCAGCCCCGGCCCGCCCTCCAACCGAATCCGACGCCACCGCCGACCCCAATGCCCTCGCCGGTCCCCTTGTCTGCACCGCACCCCATGTCGTCGATCCCCTCGGCACCACTGAACCGGGCGCACCCGCTGTCCCTGGCGAACCGAGCGAACCCACCAAATCCGCCGAACCCGACGCCACCGTCGACCCCACTATCCGCGCCGATCCCCCCGGCAGCGCCGAATCCGCCGACGCACCCGCACCGAGCGAACCCGCCAAATCTGCCGACCCCGACGACCCCGTAGCCGATCTATCACTCACCGGACAGCGCCTGCCCCACCACTTCCTCCGCGGCCGCCTGCACCTGTGCCAAATGCTCGGGTCCTTGGAACGATTCCGCGTAGATCTTGTACTTGTCCTCGGTTCCCGACGGCCGCGCCGCGAACCACGCGTTCTCCGTGGTGACCTTCAATCCGCCCAGCGGGGCGCCATTGCCGCGCGCCCGGGTGAGCACCGCCGTGATCGGCTCACCGGCGATCTCCTTTGTGGTGATCATGTCCGGTGTCAACCTCGCGAGCAGTGCTTTCTGTTCCGGGGTCGCGGCGGCATCGATCCGCGCATAGGCCGGACTGCCGTAGCGCTTCTCGAGTTCGACGTAGCGCGCCGACGGACTCTGACCGGTGACCGCGGCGACCTCGGTGGCCAGCAGGGCGAGCAGGATGCCGTCCTTATCGGTGGTCCACACGGTGCCGTCCATCCGCAGGAACGACGCGCCCGCACTCTCCTCACCGCCGAAAGCCAGACTGCCGCTGAACAATCCGGGTACGAAGAATTTGAAGCCGACCGGCACCTCGTACACATCGCGACCGAGTACGCTGACCACCCGGTCGATCATCGACGAACTCACCGCCGTCTTGCCGATCTTGGTCAGCGCGTCCCAGCCCATCCGGTTCGCGACGAGATATTCGATGGCGACCGCGAGGAAATGGTTCGGATTCATCAGACCACCGTCGGGGGTGACGATGCCGTGCCGGTCCGCGTCGGCATCGTTGCCGGTGGAGATGTCGTAGTCATCCTTGATGGCGATCAGTGAGGCCATCGCATAGCGCGAGGACGGATCCATCCGGATCTTGCCGTCGGAATCCAGGGTCATGAACCGCCAGGTCGGATCGACGAACGGGTTGACGACCTCGAGCTCGAGGTCGTAGCGCTGCCCGATCTCCTCCCAGTAGTCGACACTGGCCCCGCCCATCGGATCCGCGCCGAGCCGGATCCCGGCACCGCGAATGGCGTCCAGGTTCAACACATTCGGCAGATCGGCGATGTAGTGGTCGAGATAGTCGTAGCGCTCGACGCCGTTCTCCAGCGCATGCCGCAGCGTGGTCCGCCGCACACCGGCCAATCCGCCGCGCAACAGTTCGTTGGCGCGGGTGGCGATGGCATCGGTGGCCTTGGTATCGGCCGGACCACCGTGCGGCGGATTGTATTTGAAGCCGCCGTCGCGCGGCGGATTGTGCGAGGGCGTGACGACGATGCCGTCGGCCTGATGTCTGGCGCCGCCGCGATTGTGGCGCAGCACCGCATGGCTCAGGGCGGGCGTCGGGGTGTAGCGGTCGCGGGCATCGATCATCGTGGTCACATCGTTGGCGGCGAGCACCTCGAGTGCGGTGGTCCATGCGGGCTCGGATAGCGCGTGGGTGTCGCGGGCCAGATAGACCGGACCGGTAATGCCGCGCGTGGCACGGTATTCCACGATCGACTGGGTGATCGCCAGAATGTGCGCCTCGTTGAACGCGCAGTCCAGACTCGAACCACGATGCCCCGAGGTACCGAAGGCGACCTGCTGTGCGGGATCGGCCGGATCCGGGATGCGGCTGTAATAGGCCGTCACCAGACGCGCGATGTCCTCCAGGTCGGAGGGGCGCGCGGGTCGCCCGGCTCGATCATGGGCCATGCTCGGGTCTCCCTTCCGTGTCGGCTGCGCCCGGCTCGTCATCAAAATCATGGCCACAACCACCGGGTCGTGGCCGCGGCGGCGTACACCGCGGTCAGGCTGGTCACGACGCTGAGCACCACATTGCCCACCGCATACGCGTGGGCGCCCTCGACAGCGAGGCGGATCGTCTCGTAGCCGAAGGTGCTGAATGTGGTGAGCACGCCACAGAAGCCTGTTCCCGCGGCGGCCAACAGCCAGCTGTTCGCGCTGGCGCCGATCAGTCCACCGAGCAGCGCCGAACCGACAATGTTAACGGTCAATGTGCCCGGCGGCAGCAGAGATTCGAATCGCGCGGCAACCGCCGCCAGGATCCGGCTGGTGTGGATGCGCGCGGACGCGCCGTCGCCCTCCACTCCGCGCCACACGCTGGCGCCCGCCAGTCCGGCGTCGCGGGCACGCCGCACGATCTCGGGGTACACGGGTCCGTGCCGCGACTTGTCGTCCTCGTCGAGCAGGATCGTCAGTCGCGCGGCCGACTGCCACTGTCCCGCAGCCGGACCAGCGCCCGCCGGTGAATCATCCATCGCCTGACCCCCTTCCGTCGTGCTCTCCACTGTTCAACTCGTTCGTCGTGCCGTACCAGCCGCCCACCGTGCCACAGTCATGCCGAGCACGACCGCCCCCGATACCGCCACCATCGTCCCCCCGAGATAACCGAGCGCCGGACCGCGGCACCCGATTCGAGCAGTCTACGAACCTCGACGCTGTAGGTGGAAAAAGTGGTGAAGCCGCCGAGGAATCCGATACCGAGGAAGGGGCGCAGCAGTCTGTGGGCTACCCACACTTCGGTGATCAGAACCATCAGAATTCCGATCGCAAAGCATCCCATGACGTTGATCGTGAACGTCGACCAGGGGACCTGATGTGGTTGCGCCGGCCACCAGAGGCCGATGGCACAGCGCAGCAGCGCGCCGAGACCACCGCCGAGGGAGATCACGATGAGCACCACCGGCGCAATGCTAACGGTCACCGGATGATCCGCATATCCGGGACGCCGGCGCACGCTATGAGCAGCGCTGTTCGTTGACATGGCAGCCCCTAGCACGTACGAATGCCTGGAAGGTTTGGCCGAAGTTCCCACCTACCCCTACAGAGACAGGTCGGGAGCGATGATGGCGGCACGACGGGGAGTATCCAACGCGCCTCGGAATACGGCGGAAGGCCGCCGGACCGGGTGTCAGCAACTGTTCGGCAGATCGATTCGTCGGATACGGATATGGCGACTGTCGGTCCGGCGACTCGGTGTCGCGATCTCGGCGGCCGCGCTGGCCGGACTCGGTGGTGCACCGCCCGCGATCGCACAGCCGACCTATCCGATTCCGGATCCGGACGGTTTCTATTGGGCGCCACCGGATGTGGGTAACTTCCAGCCCGGCGATGTGATCCGCAGCAGGCCGGTGGCCGCGACGGGCTTCCCCGGCGCGACGGCATGGCAGCTGCTGTACCGGTCGACCAATTCGGCGGGCGATCCCATCGCCGCGGTGACCACGGTGCTGCTACCAGTGGGTGGCGGACTCAGTCGGCCGCTGGTGTCTTATCAACCGGCCATCAATTCGCTCGGCCTGCAGTGCGCACCCTCGCACAGCCTCTTCGACGGCGGAATGCAGGAGGCGCCCATGCTCAATGTGCTGCTGGCCCGCGGCTGGGCGGTGGCCGTTCCGGACCATCTCGGCCCGACCAGCGCCTACGGCACGGCCCGCCTCGGCGGCATGCTGACACTCGACGGTATCCGGGCGGTAAAACGTTTCCCACCAGCCGATCTCGCGGGCAGCCCGGTCGGCATGACCGGATACTCCGGCGGCGGCATGGCGACCGGATTCGCGGCGGCCCTCGCCCCGGAGTACGCGCCGGAACTGCCGATCGTCGGAGTGGCACAGGGCGGCGTGCCGGTGAATATCGGCAAACTCGCCCGCGAGGTAGGCCAGGCGCCGAACCGGTTGTTCGGCCTCGGTTTTGCCGCCGGAATGGGGTTGGAGCGCGAATACCCGACCCAGCTGGCGATGGAACGGGTCCTCAATCCGGCGGGATGGGCACTGCGCGACCAGGTCGCCAACGCCTGCACCAGCGAGATCATCGCGGCGGGCGCGAACAAGGACTTCGACGATGTCTTCACCGGCTCGGTGTTCGACGCGGACGCGAACGCGATCAGGGTGATGGACGAGAACAGCCTGGAGACCTATTCCGGCGTACCGCGCGCGCCGTTGTACGAATGGCACGGCACCAATGACCACGATGTCGACCCCTGGCTGGCCCGGGATGTGATGAGCCGCTACTGCGCGGCGGGCACCCCGGTGCTGCTCGATCTGATCCCGGGCGCCGACCACAACTCGGCGATCTTCATCGGCGCGCCACGGGCATTCAGCTATCTGTCCGATCGTTTCGCGGGCCTCCCGGCCCCCAGCAACTGCTGATACCGGATTGCCGGTACACCGAAAACACAACGCCCGCGTCATCATTGACGCGGGCGCTGTGCTGTTCGAGCGGAACAGTTCAGTGCACGATGACCGGCTCACCCTCGGATGGCGCTGGCACCGTATTCGGCATCAGGAATGCAGTGATGACCGCACCGGCCACGAAAATCGCAGTGGCCCACCAGAAGCTGGTCGTGTAGCTCTCGATCTGCGCCTGTGCCATTGCCAGTGGACCCGGCTGATGCGTGGACAGGTAGTCCGTCGCGGCCGAGGCGGCGATGGTGCTCAGCAGCGCCGTGCCGATCGAACCGCCGACCTGCTGGCTGGTGTTGATCATCGCCGAGGCCACACCCGCGTCCTCGTGGTGCACACCGGCCGTCGCGCCCTGGAAGGCGGTCGACATCGCGCCACCGAGGCCCAGACCCATCAGGATCAGCGCGGGCAGGATATTCCCGACATAGCTGCTGTCCAGGCCGATCTGGGTCAGCCATGCCATGCCGAGCGCGGCGACCAGGAAGCCACCGGCGACCGCTACCTTCGGACCGACCCTCGGCAGCAGCAGCGAGGGCACCGTGGTCGAGGAGGCGATCATGCCCGCCACCAGCGGCAGGAAGGCCAGACCGGTCTTGATCGGCGAGTAGCCCATGCTCAGCTGCATGTAGTAGGTCAGGAACAGGAAGATCGCGAACATCCCGATGCCCATGACGAATACCGTCATGAACGAACCGCCGCGGGTGCGATCCATGACGATGCGCAGCGGCAGCAGCGGATATGCCACTCGCGTCTCGATCGCCACGAACACCGCGAGCAGCGCCGCGCCGCCGATCAGGAAGCCGAGGGTGACCGGATTGGTCCAGCTGGTCGATTCGGCGTGCGAGAAACCGTAGACGATGCCGAACAGCGCGGCGGTCACCACGACGGTGCCGGGGATGTCGAGCTTGGGCCGCTCGGTCACCACATGCCGTGCCAGCAGCAGCACCGCACCGACCAACGCGACCGCGGCGAAGCCGAGGTTGACGAACATCACCCAGCGCCACGACGCCCATTCGGTGAGCATGCCGCCGAGCAGCAGGCCGATCGCGCCGCCGGCACCGGCGACCGCACCGAAGATGCCGAAGGCCTTGGCCCGCTCGGATGGTTCGGTGAAGGTGACCGTCAGCAGCGACAATGCGGCCGGTGCCAGCAATGCGCCGAAGACGCCCTGCCCGACTCGGGCCGCGACCAACATCTCGAAGCTGGTCGCCGCGCCGCCGACCGCGGAGGCGACGGCGAATCCGACCAGGCCGATAATGAAGGTGTTGCGTCGGCCGAACAGGTCACTGAGTCGGCCACCGAGCAGCAACAGGCTGCCGAAGGCAAGGGCGTAACCGGTGACGACCCACTGCCGGTCGCCGTCGCTGAAACCGAGGTCCAGTTGCGCTGCGGGCAGCGCGATATTCACGACGGTCGCGTCGAGCACCACCATGAGCTGAGCCACGCCGAGTACGGCGAGCACCCACCAGCGCAGGGCATGCGAGCCGCGGCGGCCCGAGTCAGATTTCTCGGGGGCGGGTGCCCCACGGTCCAACGTGGTAGTCATGTGTCCCCTTATGTCTCGAGTCTTATCCGGAGGTGATTCCTCCGCTTACCGGACTAAGCTAACACAATAACGGAGACAACACCTCCGCTTAATCCCGCTTATTGCTAGGATGTTCCTGTGAATCACGCCACTACCGTGCCTCCACCTCGGCGTCTGCGTGCCGACGCTGCTCGCAATCAGCAGCGGATCGTCGAGGCGGCCCGCCAGCTCTTCGCCGATCACGGACTCGAGATCACCCTCGACGATGTGGCCGAACGCGCCGGGGTCGGCGTCGGCACCGTCTACCGACGTTTTGCCAACAAGAAGGAATTGATCGCCGAGGTCTTCGAACAGAACGTCGGCGAGTTCGCCGTCGCCGCCGAAGCCGCCGCGCAGCATCCGGACCCCTGGCTGGGGCTGGTTCAGTTCTTCGAGTACGCCTGCACCCACCTGGCTACCAATCGTGGCTTCAGCGAGGTGATGCTCGAACTCGAGGAGGATATGGACCGCTTCGCCCAGTTGCGCGACCGGATCAAGCCGACGGTGGCCGCGGTCATCGATCGCGCGCGCGAAGCGGGCGCACTGCAGCCCGATATCGAGCCCTCGGACTTCTTCGCGCTGATCCACATGGTCGACGCACTCGCCGAGTTCTCCAAGCCGGTGAACCCGACCACCTGGCAGCGCTATATGGCCATCGCACTCAATGGCGTACGCAGCGATACCGCGCCGCGCCGACCGCTTCCGGTACCTCCATTGACGGATGAGGAAGTCGAACAGGCCAAGACGTTCGTCTGCGCGGGCAGAAAGCGCTAGCGCAAAAATCGGACATATCTAGCGCATATATGACCGTTCCCCTAAAGTTGGACATATGACCAACTCGTGGGGGAACTGGGCCGGCGATCAGCAGTGCGCTCCGGCCGCCATTGCCGCCCCTCGCAATTCCGAAGAATTGGCCGCGATCATCGGCCGCGCCGCCAGCACCGGACAGACTGTACGCGTCGCCGGAGCGGGCCATTCCTTCACCGATGCCGTGCTGACCGACGGCATCCTGGTGAACCTCGCGAAGATGAACCGCATCCTCACCGTGGACCGGGAGACCGGCCGGGTTCGAGTCGAGGCGGGCATCACCCTCAATGCCGCTAGTACCGCACTGCATCCGCTCGGCCTGGCGTTCCCCAATCTGGGCGATATCGATGTGCAGACCGTCGCCGGCGCCACCGCCACGGGCACCCATGGCACTGGCTCGACCCTGCAGAACCTCTCGGCCGCACTGCAATCCATCGAGTTGGTACTCGCCGACGGCAGCCGGGTCGAGGTGAACGAGCAGACCGATCCGGACGGCTGGCGGGCGGCGCGGGTCAGCGTCGGCGCGCTGGGCGTGGTCAGTGCGGTCACCTTGCAGTTGGTGCCCTCGTTCGTGCTCGAGGGGATCGAGCGGCCGGTACCGGTCGAGGAGATCCTCGCGGATCTGGACTCCTATGTCGACGGCAACCAGCATTTCGAGTTCTACTTGTTCGGACACAGTCCGCTCGCGATGACCAAGCGCAACAACCCCGTCGACCTGCCGGAGCAACCGCGCGGTAAGGCCGCCGACTGGTTCGCCGACATCCTGATGTCCAACTACGCCTTCGACGCGCTGTGTCGGCTGGGCAAGCGGCAGCCGCGGCTGGTGCCGTGGATCCATCGCGGTGCGGCGTACGCGGGCAGCTACCGTCGCCAGGTCGACCGCTCCTATCGAGTCTTCGCCTCGCCCCGCCTGATTCGCTTCACCGAAATGGAGTACGCGATCCCGCGCGAGCATTCCGCCGCCGCCATCCGCGAGATCAAGGAACTCTCGACGAAGTTCGATACCCCCATGCCGATCGAGGTGCGCTGGGTCGCACCCGATGACGCATTCCTGTCCCCCGCCAGTGGCCGCGACACCTGCTACATCGCCGTGCACCAATATCGCGGGATGGACTTCGAACCGTATTTCCGCGCCTGCGAAGCGGTTTTCGACAAGTACAACGGCCGCCCGCACTGGGGCAAGCGCCACTTCCAGACCGCCGAGACGCTCCGGCCGCGGTACCCGGACTGGGACCGCTTCGCCGAGGTGCGCCGCCGTTTCGACCCGAAGGGCCGCTTCGCGAACCGGTACATCGAACGAGTCCTCGGCTCTGTTTGATTTGCAGCGCCTGCGGCGCTGCGTGTTCGCGGCCCCCTGGTGTCTCGCGTCCGAGCCGTCGAGACTCGCGCCTGCGGCGCATGCGCTTCGACGACTCGGACGCGAGACGGGCCGCGAACGTCGCTCGTAAGACTCGCTCCCTTGTCGTCACCCCGAGCGGGCAGTTCGAGCCCAGTGGTCGAGACTCGCGCCTGCGGCGCATGCGCTTCGACGACTCGGACGCGAGACGCGCGAACAGTCGCTCGTAGGACTCGCTCCATGCTGGCCGAGTCAGGTAGTCAGCTGGCCAGTATTTCGGATACCAGGCGCGGTAGCGCGGTGCCGATGGGTTCGCGGATGACCTCGGTGGCGATGCCGTCGTAGGGCGTGGGCTCGGCGTTGACGATGACCAGATCCGCGCCGCCGTCAACGGCGATCGCGCACATCGACGCGGCGGGCTCCACCTGCAGCGAGGAGCCGATGGCCAGGAAGATATCGCTGGCCTCGGCGGTCAGCGCGGCCTTGGTCATGGTGCGCCGGTCCATCTGCTGGCCGAACATGATGGTCGCCGATTTCAGGATGCCGCCGCAGGCCGGGCACGGCGGATCCGCCTCACCTGCCGCCACGCGAGCCAGGGTGGCGGCCATGGTCGTCTGGTAATCGCAGCCGACGCAGACGACTTCGAACATATTGCCGTGGATCTCGATCACCCGGCCCGGCGAGGATCCGGCGCGCTGGTGCAGCCGGTCGATGTTCTGAGTGATGATCGTGATGGTGCGTCCGGCGCGCTCCAGGTCGGCGAGTGCGGTGTGCGCGGCATTCGGCTCGGCCTGCCAGGCCGGATTGTCGCGGCGCGCAAGCCAGGACCGTTTACGCAGCTCCGGATCGGCGAGGTAGGCGTCATAGGTCGACAGCAGTTCGGCGATGGGATCCTTCGTCCACACCCCGCGCGGGCCACGGAAGTCCGGTATGCCGGAATCGGTGGAGATGCCCGCACCGGTGAGCACGCCGATCCGCCCGTCACGATTGCGCCAGTCGGTCGTCATATCGAATCAGCCTAGGGCGCTGCGCGATCCATGCCCACAGCGATCGGTCGGCCGCTACGACGAGCCAAGTTCATGAGAGATTGTTACACTAAGTCTCTCATGTTCTTGGAAGGGCCGATCAAAGGAGATCGCAATGACCGCCGCCGTCGCATTCGACAGCAGTTCAGGGACCGGACCGCAGCGCCGCCCATTCGCACCGGGTACGCGGATGTGGGACGAGACCGGGTTGATCACCTTCTCCCTGACGGCCGGTTCGGCGTTCCTGCTGCAGACCATGGAGCCGACCATCTCCGCCGTGGTCGATGCGCACTCCACCTTCCGGACCGATCCGCTCGGGCGCGCGGTGCGCAGCATCGGTTCGGTAATGATGTGGATCTACGGCGGCGACGAGGCGATCGCCGAGGCGGATCGGCTGCGCAAGATGCACGCCTCGCTCAACACCACCACTCCGGACGGCGTGCGGCACACGGCACTGGCCTCCGGCCCGTGGGCGTGGGTCCTGCACACCGGCACCTTCGCCTTCACCGAGAACGCGGAGTACTTCTCCCGCCGCCCGCTCACCGCGGCCGAGAAGGAGGCGTACTACCAGGAGACGGTGCAGCTCATGCGCAATTTCTCGGTGGCTCCCAAGGAGGTTCCGGCGAACTACGCCGAATTCGAGAAGTTCTTCGCGGATATGGTCGAGAACCACCTGCAGGAGACCAGCACCGCACACGACTACCTGAAGGTGATCCGGTCCGTCGCGCCGCCGCGGCAGCTGCCGCGCGCATTGCGGCCGGTGTGGAAGCGCGTGGTGTCGCCGGTGGGACGGCTGCAGTACTTCGTCACCGTCGGCACCACCCCGGAGCCCGCGCGCCGCAAGCTCGGACTGACCTGGACCGCATCCGATGAACGCAAACTGAAGGCGGTGGGCTGGTTCATCGCCCGCGCGGTGCCGCTGCTGCCGGAGCGTGTGCGCTACTTCCCGATCGCGTACGAGGCGCGTCGGCTGGAGCGCGATCGCGCCCGACTGCGCAAGGTCATCGATCTGCGTCCCCTGTGAGTTATGGCGCGCTCGACTGCGACGAGCGCCATCACGAAGGGCCCGCGGTTGCCGATTCGGCACCGCGGGCCCCGCTGTATGCAGGCAAAATACAGAATGTATGACCGACCGGTTTCTTCTTGGCCGATATCCCGCGCGCCGCAACAACTCTCGAGCGAGCGGCCTCGAGATACCTTGGCGGACAAAGTCGGCCCCCTCGTCGCGAAACGCACTCGCCCCGCCCTGGTATACGTATCACGCACCCTACGACGCAGACCCGGTGCACACTGTGCCCGACATTTCCGACATCGCGCCCAGCACAGCTCCGATACACCAGCCTGAAAGGTTTTCCCGCGTATGGCTCACAAGCCCATCGTGCTGTTCGTCTGTGTCCACAATGCGGGCCGGTCGCAAATGGCCGCCGGATTCCTCGACACGCTCGCCGCTGACCGCATCGATGTGCGTTCCGCGGGCAGCGTGCCCGCCGACGAACTCAACCCGGCAGCCGTCGCGGTCATGGCCGAACTCGATATCGACATCTCCGCCCAAGCGCCCAAAGCGCTGACCGTTGACGCGGTGGCCATGTCCGATGTCGTCGTCACCATGGGCTGTGGCGACGTATGCCCGTTCTTCCCCGGCATCAGCTATCGCGACTGGATGCTGCCCGATCCGACCGGCGAGGACATCGCCATCGTGCGCTCGATCCGCGACCGGATCCGCATCCTGGTGGAGAACCTGATCGCCGAATTGATTCCGGCCACCGCCTGCTGAGTCCGATTTGTTCAATACACCCGCCGAAGTGCGGCATACGCTGCGGATATGACTCCACAACTGAACGTCATCGGCATTGTCGTCAGCGATATGACCGCCTCGCTCGCCTTCTACCGACGCTTGGGTCTCGAGTTCCCGGAGGGGTCGGAGAGCGAGGGCCACGTCGAAGCCGCACTGCCGGGCGACGTGCGCGTCACGCTGGATACCGAGGCGGTCGTCAAGTCCTTCCACGCCGACTGGCAGCGGCCGACGACGGCGGGCCGGATCGGATTGGCGTTCCAGTGCGCGGACCCGGCCGAAGTCGATGCGGTCTACGACGAACTCATCGGCGCGGGCTACCACGGCGAGTTGAAGCCATGGGACGCCTTCTGGGGCCAGCGCTATGCCACGATCCTGGATCCGGACGGCAATAGCGTCGATCTGTACGCGCCGCTGCCCAGTTGATCCGGTAACCGGGCGCTACGCGCGAGTCAGCAACTCGCTCAACCGCATTCCGGCCAGTTCGCGCACATCGCGCGCGAGATGGGCCTGGTCGGCGAATCCGGTGCGAAATGCGGTGTCCGCGAGCGGCACGCCGCTGCGGGCCACCGCGAGCGCCCGCTGCAGCCGCAGAATGCGCGCCAAGGTTTTAGGCCCGTAGCCGAATGCCGCGAGCGATCGCCGATGCAGCACCCGGGCACCGAGCCCGGCGGCGTCGGCGGTCTCCGCGACCGACCATCCGGCATCCAGTGCACCGACGATCCGCCGCAATATCGGATCGGGCGGCTCGGCCTCGTATGCCCGGCGCAATGCGATCGCCTCCAGCGCGGCGGGCTGATCCCGCGCCGCCCCCACCTGTTCCGCGAGCCGTCGCGCCGTCGCCGCGGACCACAGATCGGCCAACTCGACGCGCCTATCGCGCAACTCGTGCGCGGGCACGCCGAGCAACGAGGGTGCGGTCCCCGGTGCGAACCGAATCCCCACCCACCGCCGGCCGACCGCGCCATCGGCCGTATACGCCCGGGTATCCGGCCCGGCGACCAGCAATCTGCCTTCGCTCCACAGCAGATCCATACAGCCGTCCGGCAGCACCGGCAGCGCCGGTGCCCCGGTGGCGTTGGTGTTCGTCCACACCACGGCATCGGTGAGCCGCGACGGCCGCTCCCGATACCTCGACGCCACCTCTACCACGGATCCGAGGCTACCTGCGCCGCTCGCGCCGAAGGTCGCGCCTCAGTCGAAGAAGGCCAGCAGCGGTCGGCCAACCACCGCGACGGCTCCGCTAACATAAGATTTAGAAGTAAGGACACCATGTTTTAGAACGAGAGGAATGGCGATGGCGCGGCGCACCTACAACCAGTACTGCGGCCTGTCCCGCAGCCTCGATCTCGTCGGTGAACGGTGGACGCTGCTGATCGTCCGCGAACTGATGTCGGGACCGAAGCGCTACACCGATCTGGCCGATGCGCTCGACGGCATCGGCACCAGCCTGCTGGCCGCGCGCATCAAGCAGCTCGACGATGACGGCCTGATCACCCGGTACACACTGCCGCCACCGGCCGCGTCGCAGGTGTACGAGCTCACCTCGGCCGGTCGAGAACTCGCGACAGCGCTTGTCCCCCTTGCCATGTGGGGCATCCGGCACCAGTTCGACGAACCGCGTAAGGCCGAGGAGAGCTACCGCGCCGAATGGACGCTTGTCTTCCTCGCCACGCTCATCGACCCGCCCACGGATATGCGCGCGACGATCCAGTTCCACATCGACGGTTCCGCGGGGGCCATCCGGATCAGCGACGGACAGGCGAGCGTGATCCCCGGCGAAATCGGCAACGCGGACGCCACCATCACCACCGACCTACGCACCCTGGGCCGCATCGGCACCCGCGAACTCGATCCGGCGGATGTCGTCGATCGGGTGCAGGTAGCCGGTAACACCGAAATCGCCCTGCGCCTATTGGGTTTGGTCACCAACCGACGGTGACATTCGATGAATTCTCGGCCGCCCGATCGTCATGTCCAGCGGACTCGAGTTTCCGCGCCAGCACGGCGCCGGTGTGTCGAATCACCCGTCAGTGCGGAGTGATCCCGCGCGGGACGACCCGGATCACCGGATTGTCACCCGCGGCGATTTTCGACTCCGGATCCTTGCATCCCACGGTGACCTCGGCGCCCGGTGGCGAGGAAAAGGTCCACAGCGTCATCCACTCTTTCCCACCGATATTTTCCTGTTTGTTCGTATTGGTCGAACGTAGGTCTTCGTTGCGGCCGGTGCTGTCGGTAACGGTGCAGCGCAGACTCGTTGTCGCGGCGCTCCAGTCGACGGGCACCCTGATATCCATCACGGCATCGGCGGGAATGGGCACTTTCTTGGTCTCCCCCAGCGGAATTCGCGCACCGCCGCTGGGTTCCTCGGGTTCGGCGGCGGGCATCGCGCTCACCGAACTCGAGTCCGACGCGGTTGGCGATTGCGATGCGACCGTCGCGGACTTGTCATCCGAACACCCCGCCACGGCGACGGCCAGCGATGCCGTCACCGCCATCCAGATCAGTTTCACAGGTCAACCTCTCTTCGACAGAGCATGACTACAACTTCCAGATGGACGCAGACTACATGGCGCAAAAATCGGCCTTTTGTTCGCAAATAAGATGACTCGGCCGATATCGGAAATCCGGATGGCGCGATACTGATCGGCGTCGCTCTCGCCGCCATTCGTCTCGAAGGAACTCCATGACGATGCCCGTCGCATTCAGCACGCTCGATGTCCGCACCGCCGATGGCAATGCCGACGCCTACCTGGCCCGACCCGATGACGGCGCACCGCATCCCGGCATGCTGTTCTACATGGACGCTTACGGTCTGCGCCCGTGGCTGCGCGAAATGATGGAAGCCATAGCGGCCAATGGGTTCACCGTGTTGGCGCCCAATGTTTTCTACCGATCCGGGCGCGCCCCGGTGCTGCCGATGCCCGAATCCGCCGACCCCGCGGCGCACGCGAAATTCTTTGCCGCACTGGGCCCGATGCGCGCCGCGTTCACGCCCGAGAAAGCGTTGCAGGACGCACAAACCTATCTCGATTGGCTCGGCGCCGCCGAGTTCGTTGCGCCGGGTCCGGTGGCCGTGACCGGATACTGCATGGGCGGCAAACTCGCCTTGCGGACCGCGAGCGCATTCGGGAATCGTATTGCCGCGGCGGCGAGTTTCCACGGCGGCCGGCTTGCCGTGGACGAACAACCCGACAGTCCGCACCATGGCGCCGCCGGCATTACCGCCGAACTGTTGATCGCGCACGCGAGCCAGGATGATTCGATGCCACCCGAGCAGATCACCCGCCTCGACCAGGCGCTCGACGCCGCGCAGGTGCATTACACCTCGGTGGTCTACCCGAATACCCGCCACGGCTTCACCATGCGTGACACTCCTGCCTTCGATCAGGCGGCCTACGACCGCCACCTCGCGGATCTCCTCGCGCTGCTGCGGCGGGCCCAGCGGGCAAAATGATGGGACGAGCGCGGAGGAGTACCGATGGAGTTGAGCTACGCGGATGTCAAAGCTGCCGCCGATCGGATCGCCGGTCGGGTGCGGCCGGTTGCCGTCGTCCCCGGGGACGGTCACGCGATCGCGCCGACCGGATCCGGATCGTGTGAGTTATCGCTGGCGCTGGAGTTCATGCAGCACACCGGATCGTTCAAAGCCCGTGGGGCGCAGAACTTCATCCAGGCGCACCGCGATAACGGGACGCTACCCGATGCGGGCGTGACCATCGCCTCAGGCGGGAACGCGGGGCTCGCGTGCGCGTGGGCGGCACGCGGGCAGGGTGTTCGGGCGACGGTTTTCCTGCCGACCACCGCCCCGGCCGTGAAGGTAGAGCGGCTGCGCGGCTACGGCGCGGATGTGCGCCTGGTCGGTACCGAGTACGCCGACGCGCTCGCCGCCTGTCACGAATTCGCCGACACCAGCAGCGCGCTGCGCTCCCATGCCTATGACAATCCGTATATCGCGGCCGGTGCGGGCACCTTGATGATGGAGATCCACCGCCAACTCCCCAGGTTGGACACCGTCGTCGTCGCGGTCGGCGGCGGCGGGCTGTTCGCCGGAATAGCCACGGCCGCGGCGCACTATGGCGTGCGGACGATCGCGGTGGAACCGGAGAACTGCCGGGCCTTGCACGCCGCGATCGCGGCCGGGCAGATCGTCGACGCACCCGTCGACTCGATCGCCGCCGATTCCCTCGGCGCCCGCCGCGCCACCGAGCTGGCACTGCGCGCGGCGCAAAACTACGACGTCACCTCGATCCTCGTCCCCGATCGCGACATCATCGCGACCCGCAGAAAACTGTGGCACGACCGCCGCCTGGCGGTGGAACACGCCGCCGCGACCGCGCTCGCCGCCCTGACCAGTGCCTACCGTGCCGAACCCGGCGAGCGGATCTGTGTCGTGCTGTGCGGTGCGAATACCGATCCGACGGACCTGGCACAGTAATTCGGGTCGAGCTCGGGCCGAGGGCACTAAGCTCGATATCGACTCGGATGGAGGCACCTCATGTCGGTTCAATCCCTCATGGTCCCGGTCGGAACGCCCGCGCCGGACTTCGCACTGCCCGATCTCGACGGTCACACCCACGCCAGGGCCGACTACACGGCCGGACCCGGCCTCCTGGTCATCTTCGCCTGTAACCACTGCCCGTACGTGCGGCATATCGAGTCGAAGCTCGGCGAGGTACTCGGCACGCTGACGATCCCGACGATCGCGGTCTGCACCAATGACGCCGACGCCTACCCGGACGACGCACCGGAAGGACTGCGCGCCCAGGCCGACCGCGCCGGGTGGAAATTCCCCTACCTGATCGACGAATCCCAGCAGGTGGGTCGAGCCTTCAGTGCCGCGTGCACACCGGACTTCTTCCTCTACGACGCGCGCCTCGAACTCGCCTACCGCGGCGCATTCGACGAATCCACGCCGGGCAACGGTAAACTGGTGACCGGCAATGAGTTACGCGCCGCGATCGAGAATGTGCTCGCCAGAACACCCGTGCCCGAACCGCATCGGCCGAGCATGGGCTGCTCCATCAAATGGCGGGCCTAGGTACCGATCACCGCATTCATGATCGTGCCCGCACTGGTCGCGACGACGCCGCCGATCATGGCTCCCGCCACCATCTTCGGTGACTGCAAGCCGCCGCCGGACCACTTCTCCCAGGCGAACCGACCGCCCGCGTAGGTGATGGCGGTGATGCCGGCCAGCAGAATGAACCAGGTGAAATAGCGCACCATCTGCAGGATTTTGTCCGCGACGGGCGGCGCCTCCGGTGTCGGGTTGCCGAGTTGGGCCAGGACTGCTCCATAGGTGTCATGTGCCGCGGCGAGAATCATGCTCACAGTCGAACCCCTCTTCTGATATCGGCGACGCCGTAGAGCGCCCTAGCCAGATAATAGCCTCTCGACTCGAGACAGATTGTGCAGCAACCGGATTCAACGACATACCGGTCAGCTGGATTTCCGCACCGGTTCGCGATCGTGCCGCAGCATGTGCAGCGCGAGCAGCAGACCCGATACCGTGAGGACGGCGGCGATCGGATAGATCGAACGCAGTCCGGGTCCGTCATCGATGACCCAGCCGCCGATCCGGCCCGCGAACACGGCGGCGAGTTGGAAGCCGGAGGCATTGACCGCGACGGCCAGCGTTGGGGCCGCACCTGCCGCGCCGACGACCCGCGTCTGCATGCCGGGAATGATCGCGAAGGCCAGCGCGCCGAGCACGAAAACCAGTGCCACCGCGAGCAATTGGATCTCGGCAACCGCCCAGAACAGCGTCAGCGTGCTCGCCGAGGCCGTCAGCAGACCCGCCAGCGACGGCATCAGCGCCTTATCGGCCAGCCGACCACCGAGGTGATTACCGAGCACCACACCGGCCCCGCACGCCAGCAGTAGCACCGGCACCGCGCCCGCCGCGAATCCACCGATATCGGTGAGCAGCGGGGTGAAGTACGGAAAGACCGTCACCACACCGACATTGCCGAGCGCGGTGAGCGCGATCGCCAATTGCACACCGCGATCGGCGAATACACGCAACTCTCCCAGAATTGATCCACGCGAAGCCACGGGCATCATCGGCAGAAAACGCAGGACCAGCACCAGCGCGACGGCCGCGCAGAGCGCCACCGACGCGAATGTCGCACGCCAGCCGAAGTATTGGCCGACGGCGGTACCGATCGGCGCGCCACCGATAATGCCCAGATTCATGCCGAGCGCCACCCGCGCCACCGCCGACGCCTCCCGGCCGGGTTCGGCGATCGAGATGACCATGGCGATCGCGACCGCGAAAAACGTTGCGACAACGAGCCCGGCGACGAACCTGGCCAGCAGCAGGATCGAATAGTTCGGCGCGAGAGCCGAACCCAGATTCGCGACGACCGCTACCGCGACCAAGCCGAGGACGAGCGGCCTGCGCGGCAGCCGTGCGGTCGCCACGGTCACGACCGGCCCGCCGACGATCATGCCGAGCGCGTACACACTCACCAGCAGACCCGCCGCAGGCACCGAAACCGCGAGATCACCCGCCACATCGGGCAGGATTCCGGCGATTACGAACTCACCGGTCGTCAGGCTGAACACCGCCGAGGCCCTGGACCTGCTCGGCGCCCAGTCGCCCTTGACCTCGCTCACCGCCTCCCAGCAGGAGACGCTGCGCGATCTGCTGCATGCAATGGTGTCGCCCGACCCCTTGTTTAAACATACGTCC
Source organism: Nocardia sp. CA-119907 (assembly GCF_050955995.1). Lineage (NCBI taxonomy): Bacteria > Bacillati > Actinomycetota > Actinomycetes > Mycobacteriales > Nocardiaceae > Nocardia > Nocardia sp. CA-119907. The sequence goes on along the minus strand of NZ_CP192091.1, from coordinate 2,105,529 downwards.
GGACGTATTCTTTGACTATGACGACGGCGATGCTCCCGACCGGTAAGCGAGTGTCCACGTGATGACAGCATCGCGAAGCGATTCGATGAGAGGTGGCGGCCCGGTGGCGGGTGGGCCCGAGGACAAGCGTCTGCAGCGCGGCGCGCGCAGTCGACAGCTCGTGCTTCGTCAGGCCGTCGACACCGCCTCCCTCGATGGTCTCGACGGCTTGAGCTTCGGCAAACTGGCGACCGATACCGGCCTGAGCAAGGCGGGCGTGCAGACGCTGTTCAAGACCAAGGAAGCCCTGCAGCTGGCTGCGCTCGAGATGGCCCGCGAGATGTTCATCGACGCCGTCGTCCGCCCCGCACGGGCACAACCCCATGGGGTGCAACGCCTTCGCGCGCTGATCGAGCACTGGATCGACTACGCCGCGGCACCGCTGTTCGCGGGCGGCTGCTACCGCGTCGCCAATATGGCGGATTTCGACAGCCGTCCAGGACCGGTCCGCGACGCCCTGGTTCGCGACCAGCGGGACTGGTTGGCCACCATCGTCCGCGAACTCCGATATGCCGTCGATGCGGGCGAAATCGTGGACCTGGATGCCGATTTCGCCGCCTTCCAGATCGACGCCGTCCTGTGCGCGGCCAATACCGCCCTCCGGCTCGGTGACACCGATGTGGTGGGCAAGGCCCGCCGGGTGGTCGAGGGCTTTCTGACCCCACCGGCATGAACCGCCGATCAGGGACGGTCGGCGGTTCGCTCCAACTCGATGCGGATTCGGTCGTCACTGAGGATCAGGGTGCCGTCAATGGTGGTCCAGGTGGGGGCGAGCAGGAGGAATTCGGTCAGCCAGGTGTCCTGGGTGGTGACTTCCCGCGGATAGGACAGGACGGTGCTGAACGGGGAACGGGTTTTCAGGACGCCGTCATCGACATCCACCTCGAACATCACGGTATTGCCGCCCGCGTGGGCGGACAGGCGCTGGGTTTCCTCGACGAACCACAGGGTGATCCGGGTGCCGCGGACCAGAAATCGTGGTCGGCCGCTCTCGGTTACCGACGAGGAGACATAGCGGTGACCCCACAGTTCGCAGTCGTGCCCACCCATTGCCCGAGCACCGCCCCTCGTCGAATCGCTACGCGATAATGGCCCACGCGTCACCCGACCACCACCCCTCATCGAATCGCTACGCGACAATGTCATGTGGTGGATCAGCCCTTACTCACGGCGGACGACGGCACACCTATCCTGATTGCCGCCCCCATCGGGCTGAAATGACCCGGTCCACTGAGCGAACCGATCAGCGCAGATTCTTCTCGATTTCGCGTGCGGCGCGTGCGACCAGACCCGGCAGATTCGGCGGAAACTGTTGCGACAGTGACATACAAGCGATAGCGGCCGCATCGCAGCCATGGGGTTGGCGGATCGCCGCTGCGGCACAACATATTCCGGCGATCAGCTCGTGGTGGTCGACGGAAACCATTCCGGCATCGGCGATTCCGGTGCGCACACGATGCCATTCGGCGGCCGAATAGGTCGGTGGCGGGACGGTATTGTCGGTACGTCCCGCGAAGAGGACCTGCGCCAGCGCGGTCCGATACACCACGTCGGGGTCCGCAGTGGTGTTGAGGAAGAATTCCGCGCCCTTGACACCGGCCACCATCCGGACCTCACCCGCTTCGAGAATACAAACCGCGACAGTCGAATTCGTCACGGCCGCCAATACCCGGGCCGGTCGCTGCGCGGCCCGGCGCAGCAGCGGTGCGGCCTGCCAGTGCCGCCCCAGCTCCGCCATCCGCTCGCCGACGAAATACCGTTGCTCCACCCGCTGCACCGCGCCGAGCACGACCAACTGCTCGGCCAACCGGTATGCGGTGGCCTTGGCCAACCCGGTGGACCTGGCCAGCTGCGATAGCCCACAGCCCTCCGGCGCCGCCGAAATTGCTTCCAGTATCTGGAAACCGGCATCGAGCACCCCACGGCCCGCTCCGTCAGCCGATGGACTCCCGGCCATCGCCCCGCCTTCCTCCGCACCGCGGCCGCACGTCGGCACAACACGGCAAGAGAAGATGCTACGCCCATTGTCGTTCGCAACAAGGCGTTCTGCGTCGCTCAACTCATGATGAGTACTCGCCGGAACGAATCTTCCAATCGGCCGGATTCACCGCGGTGGCGCGCACCGCGACCCGGATCTGACCAGCGCCCGGTTCCGGAATCGGGATGTCGACAACCTGCAGTACCTCCGGCCCACCGTGTTCGTAGTACGCAATCGCCCGCATCGCGTCAGCTTAGGCGCAGCATCAGGGGTTTTCTCAGCAGAGTCTCATGGAACACCAGCCCTGGTCTCAGGAGTGTTCCGTTCAATAACCGGTAGCTGCCCCGCCCGGTTCCAGTCTCAGCCGGGCGGTAGGCAGCGCCAATGCGAAACGACCTCGAACCGAACCGACGGCCATCTCGTAACACATAGCACAAATGTGTCGAGAACGCTGAGGTCGCAATGAGTGTCGAACACTTCAACCGTCGAACAATCGTCATCGGAGCAGGGGCCGCGGCATTCGTCGCGGCCTGCTCGACGAGCGAGCGCTCGTCAACGCCGACAACCACTTCCACCGCGACGTCAGCGACGACATCGAGTTCGGTTGCCGCCGCTCCCGCCACCGAGCCACCACCACCGCCGACCGAGCAGGTGCAGGCGGGCCCCGAACCGGCGCCGGGCACCGCGCTCACACGCACCTCCGATGTGCCGATCGGCTCCGGCGTACTGCTCGGCGATACCGTCGTCACCCAGCCGAGTCCCGGTAATTACCAGGCTTTTTCGGTGATCTGTCCGCATGCGGGCTGTGCTGTCAACGCGATCAGCGGTGGCACCATCAATTGCCCTTGTCACGGCAGCAGATTCAACCTCGACGGATCCGTCGCCACCGGTCCGGCCACCCGGCCGCTGGCCACACGCACCATCTCCGTACAGGGGGAATGGATCGTCGCGGGCGCGTTCGCCCCGTTGCCCGCCGCCGAGCAGCAGGTCCAGGAGCAACCCGCACCGGCCCAGCAGGTCGTCGAACCGGGCGCACCCGAGAACGCTCTGGCCCGCGCCTCCGATGTACCGGTCGGCTCCGGGCTCATTCTCGGCGATACCGTGCTTACCCAACCGAATCCCGGTAACTACCAGGGCTTCTCGGTGATCTGCACGCATCAGGGCTGTGCCCTCAACGAAATCGCGGGCGGCACCATCAACTGCCCTTGTCACGGCAGCAAATTCAATCTCGACGGATCCGTCGCCACCGGCCCGGCCAGCGAACCGCTGTCTCGCCGTGAGGTATCGGTACAGGGCGACTGGATCGTGGCGGGCGCACCGGCAACGCCGCCGGTGATCAAACCGTGGTGGTGTGAGGTACCGATCTTCGCCCCGGGAAGCGCGGGCTGCTGACGGCTACTTTCGCCGAGCGGTTCGGGTCGCTCCGATGGAGGCGGCCACCACGCAGATCACGCCCGCCCATTGCCCCGGATTCATGATCTGGCCGAGGACGATCAGTCCGGCGAGTGCGGCAGCGGCGGGTTCGAGGCTCATCAGTACGCCGAAGACACGCGGTGGAATGCGCCGCAGCGCTTCGAGTTCCACCGAATACGGCAGCACCGACGAGAGCATCGCGACCGCGAATCCGGCGGCCAGGACGGTGGGGTGGAACAGCGTGGTACCCGCCTCGGCGATGCCGACCGGGACCATGAGCACACCGCCGAAGGCCATCGCGATGGCCAGACCCCCGCCGCCGCTGGTGCGGTCACCGAGTGCGGCGCTGAGCAGGATGTAGCCCGCCCAGCACGCTCCGGCCGCCAGGGCGAACAGCACTCCGGACCACCCCGCCTGTCCGCCCGCCCTGGTCAACAGCAACACCCCGGCGGCAGCGAGCACCGCCCACACCGGATCGGCCCACCGCCGCGAGCCCGCCAGTGCGACGCTGAGCGGCCCGAGGAATTCGAGGGTCACCGCCATACCGAGCGGAATTCGGTCGATGGCCTGGTAGAAGCATAGATTCATGCAGGCGAGCACCGCGCCGTAGCCGAGCACCACCGGCAGCGCGCGCCGCTCGATCCGCAGCCCGGACCGCCAGACGACCAACAGCACGATCCCGGCGAAGAACAGCCGCAGCGTCACCGCGCCCGCGGCCCCGGTGGCGCTGAACAGCTGTTTGGCCAGTGCCGCGCCGACCTGCACGCTCACGATCCCGATCAGCACCAAGGCCGTCGGCGGCACCCCGCCGAGCCCACGCTGACTCACCGCGCGCATGGCCGTCAGCGGTCGCGCCGACTTCACATTCCGTTCGACATCGATCGCGACCACGCGGTGCCCTCCATCCACAAACCCCGGACCTTCCATCATCCGCGTACTGTCAACGGATGGCGTGACCCGCGTGGGAGTCAGGCGGCGGGTCGCGGACCTGCCAGATCGACGAGATCGCCATCCTGCGGCGCCGAATCCGCCTCGGCCGCAAGCGCCTTCGCGCGCTTACTGCCCACGAGGTACACCGCGACCAGCAGTACGCTCAACCACACGTAGGTGTTGCCCCACACGTGTTGCCAAGGCGTCCACGACAATTCGCGTCGATTGTCACCGGGCATCCAGTTCTGCGGCCCGTAGACGAATGCCGCCGCGGTCACCACGATGGCCACATACCACCCGATCGCCCGACCCCGCGGCATCGTCGTCGCATAACAGACCATCCCGAACAGCGCGGGCGCGATCATCACCCAGTGATGCGACCAGGAGATCGGCGATACCAGCAATGTGAAGACCGCATTGATCCCCAGCGCCAGCGCGGGAGCCTGTTCCGCCTGTCGCATGGCCGCGACCACCAGGACGAGCAGCGCCGCGCTCAGCACCAGCCAGAGCACGGTGAACAGCGGCTTCTCCACACCGAACCGGGCCAGCACGGCCTGAATCGACTGGTTGGTGTGGAACGACGAGCCGCTCAATCCCGAGACATTGCCGAGTCCGCCGAACCAGTAGGTGACCGACTCCTTGGGCAGCACCGCGAAGCTGAGCGCCGTCGCCACCGCACCGGTGACGGCTGCCGTCACTGCCGCGCGATAGTCCCGGCGCACCAGGAAGTACAGCACGAACGCGGCCGGGGTCAGCTTGATCGCGGCCGCCACGCCGACCAGCATGCCGCGCCGCCACTTCGGCTTCTCGGTCAGCGCGTCGGCGGCTACCAGCACCATGAGCAGCAGGTTGACCTGCCCGAAGTCCAGTGTCGAGCGAATCGGCTCCAACAGCATGGCCAGCGGCGTCGCGCACGAGGTGGCCAGCAGTGCCAGCCGCAACCCACTGCGTTCGGGCCAGCGCCGCCGCGCGACCAGATACAGCGTGACGGCCAGCGCGAGCGTCGAGGAAACGAAGAAGGTGAAGGCCGCGGCATCCCAGGGCAGCAGCGCGAAGGGGCTCAGCACCAATGCGGCGAACGGCGGGTAGATGAACGGCAGGCCGATACCAATGGTGGTCTGCGGCAGCTGGCCGTACATATCCGCGCCGTCACGCAGCGCCTCGATGCCGAGCCGGTACACCTGCAGGTCGATGAAACCGCCGGTGATCCGATGGAAGGGCCAAAGCGGTTCGGTCAGGCACCACGTGGCGAAGGCAATGAGCAACACCGGCACTAGCCACACCACGCGCCCGAATCGTCGGTTCACGGGCTTGGACCTATCTCGGGTGGTGACATTACTCATCCGCGGCGACTATACCGACCCGCGCGAACGCGTCCGAATCGGCGTTCCGGCCAGTGACAATTCGGTGGCTCAGGGCGCCTCGAACAGGCGCAGCAGGTCGTTCTTACCGAACATGGCGGCCGCGGCGCGCGCGGACGGGGTTCCGGCATCCGGATCGGCACCCGCGGCGAGCAGCGCGCGCAGGATCTCGACCTCGCCCTTGAACACCGCGCCCGCCAGCGGCGTCTGCCCCTTGTCATTGGCTCGATTCGGGTCGGCGTCGCGCGCCAGCAGGACCCGTACGGCGTCCTGATGACCGTGGTAGGCGGCCAGCATGAGCAGGCTGTCACCGTGGTCATTGGTGAGGTTCACCGGGACACCGGCGTCCAGATACGCCGTCAGGCGCTCGGCGTTGCCCTGGCGCGCCAGATCGAAGATCTTGGTGGCGAGTTCGAGCAGTTCCGGATCCGTGTCGTCAGTGCTCATCTGCCCAGTACACCACCTGAGATCGGTCATAGCCGGTAGGTGCGGCCGAATGTGCGCGCCGGCCTGAACATGGGCGGTCGCTGTCGGTAACAGTTTGATAACTCGAGGATCGGGTACTCCCCACCTATGACAGCGACGCGAAAGCGACTGCACCGCCACACCGGTGTTGATCGCGGAACCGCGCTGCTGGCCTCGATTACCTGCCTGATTTTCGTGGCTGGCATCGCCACCATCACCCGATCCCTCTCGACCGCCGCAGCTGCGGCCGCATGCATCGCGGCCGGACTAGCCGTGTCACTCGGTATCCTGCCGCACAGTCGTTAGCCACCCACCAGAGATCCGACTCTCCTTGCCGGTACGGCAGGCTTATCGCCGTGCGTGTTTTGCTGCTGGGTCCGTTCGAGGTCCGCGTGGCTGAGGACCGACCGATTCGGATCGCCGGAGTCAAAGTGCGCGCATTTCTGGCCCGGCTCGCCATGGAACCCGGCCGAGTGGCCCCCGCCGATGTGTTCGCCGACGCGATCTGGGCTGGACGCCCACCGGAGAATGGCGCAAATGCCTTGCAGGCCTTGGTCTCTCGGGTTCGGCGTGCGATCGGCACGGCGCGCGTCGAGTGGCAGGCGCCGGGTTATCGGCTGGTCATCGATCCCGTCGATGTCGCGCCTGCCGAGCAGGACCGTGCAGCACTTGGCCCCGAAGCGTTCACGGCGGCCTTCGACAGCACAGCCGCCTCGACCCCGACTGCCGCAATCGAATTCCTCCTCGCCCCCCACGCGACTACCGCCCGGCAGACACCGTAGAACTCGGGGGCATCGGCTACACCGCCAAAGCCGGTGGCGCCAGCGTGGTCCGACTCGGTGGGTGGTAGGCGCGCCATGCGATGGCGAGGCGATCGACCGCCTCGGTGAGCGTCTGCGGTGGATGCCGGAAGTGGATGCGGACGTAGTCGTCGCTGCGTCCCGACACGTCGAGGCCGCTGCCAGCCAGTATCGCGACACCATGGCGCAGCGCGGTCTGTGCGAAGGAACTTCCGTCGCCGTACGGCAAGCGGATCCACAGCGTCTGACCACCGCGGACCGGTGTCACGGACCAGTCGGGCAACTTCCGGGACAGGGCGGCCAGTACGAGATCGTGACACGACTCGCGTTGCGCGGCACGGGCCGCGCACAGGGCATCGATCCGCCGCACCAGGTGGGCGGCGGCCAGCTGAGCCGGGAGGTTGCCGCCGAGGTCGTGTACCGCCCGCAGGCGTGTCAGCCGGGCAATGGTCGCTGCCGACGCACGCACCCAGCCGACGCGCAGCCCACCCCAGATGTTCTTGCTCAGCGAACCGATCGTGATGACGGTGGCGGCGTCAGCGGCCAGCGGCGGCGGCAGGTCCTGCCCGGGAAAGCCGAGCTCGGCCACGATTTCGTCGGCGACCAACGGAACGTCCACGGCGGCGGCCACTTCCACCAGGCGCCGCCGCACCAGCGCGGAAAGAACTGCGCCAGTCGGGTTCTGGAATGTCGGAGTCACATAGGCGAGCGCGGATCGGTGCGTGCGCGCGGCCGCTTCGAATCCGTCGAGCCCGAGCGGCAGCGGATGTAGCAGCGCACCCGCCTCGCGAAACGCCTCCAGAGCGCCTGGGTACGTCGGGGTTTCCGTCAGCACGCGATCACCCGGCCGCAGGAATGCGCGGGCCAGCAGCGATAGCGCCTGTTGACCGCCATTGGTCACCAGCACCTCGTCCGGCCGCGTCGGCACACCCTGCCGCAGATAACGCTCGGCAATGGCCGCGCGCAGTGCCGGATGGCCGCCCGGGTAATAGCCGATATCGGCTGTGGTCGAGGACAATTCGGGCAGGATCCGCGCATACGCCTCGGCCACCTCCGGCGGCGGACTCTCCGGCGCGGCGCAGGCCAGCGATATGACATCGGGTCGCGGCTCGAGCAGATGCAGGAACATGGGCGCACCGGTCGTTTCCGGTGTGGCCACCGTCGTCGCACCGGCCACCCGGGTGCCGCTCCCCCGACGCCGGACGATGCGCGCCTCCGACTCCAGCAGGTCATAGGCCGCGACCACCGTGCTGCGTCCCACGGCGAGTTGCGCGGCGAATACCCGGTCCGGCGGCAGTGCGGCGCCCGGCTGCAGTTCACCGTCGTCGATCAGCTGCCGCAGCCGGGCCGCGAGCAGCACATAGAGCGGTCCGCGACCCGACGACCAGCGGCCGAGTCGTTCTGTCACAGCAATTGGCTCCATCTCCAAACCAATTCTGCCGGATTGGCCCTGTCCGCGCGCACCGGCCCCATCGAGGATCATTCCCATGACCGAAGAAACGACCACCACGCAGGCGGTCTCCATCGATCGCGCCGTCGCGGCACTGCCCGGCCCCTTTCAGCAATCCCTGCTGGCACGGGTCAACGACACCGTTGTCAAGGTCGCCCGCCTCGAGGGCGCGTTCCCGTGGCACCACCACGATGAGGACGAACTGTTCCTCTGCTGGGACGGCACCTTCCGCATCGAACTCGAAGGACAGCAACCGGTGAGCCTCGACGCCGGTGATATCTACGTGGTGCCCAAGGGAATTCGGCATCGTCCCGTGGCGGACACACCGGCGCATGTCGTACTCGTCGAGCGGCCCGAGACGAAGCAGTACGGCAACTGAGGTCTATTTCTCGAAATCGACCGGTACGGAGGCGGATTCGGGTACCGCACCCGCGGCGATCATGCCGAGCAGGGTGAGTGCGCGTTCGGACGCCGACCCCGGCTCGGCGTGGTAGGCGATGAGCATCTGGCCCGCAGCGCCATTGACAGTGAAGGTTTCGTAGGACAGCGCGAGGTCGCCGACGAGCGGATTGCGAAACTCTTTGACGCCAGCGGTTTTCACGCGAACGTCGTGGCGGGCCCATAACCGCCGGAAGTCCTCACTCTTCAACGACAATTCGCCGACCAGTTCGGTCAGGCGCGGATCATCGAGGTCCGTGCCCGCGGTGGCGCGCAGGCTGGCGACGGTATCGGCGGCGACGGTCGGCCAATCGCGATAGCAGTCGCGAGCCGCCGGATCGAGAAAGACGGCCCGCACCAAATTGACCCCCTGGGCGGAACAGGAATTGAGCGCGGTCGCCAGGGGATTCGCGGCGAGTACGTCCAGATGGCGGCCCAGCACCAGCGCCGGCGTATTCGGCCAGGAAGCCATGAGCCGGAGCAGGCCGGGAGCGACCCGCTCGGGCCGTCGCGGGGTCCGTTTGCGCCGCATACCGGGTCGTGCCAACTCTCGCAGGTGCGCGAGCCCCTCGTCGTCGAGCGCGAAAACCCGGGCCAGTGCCTCGACGACCTGTTCGGACGGATGCTTATCGCGCCCCTGTTCCAGCCGCACGTAGTAGTCGGCGCTCATACCGGCGAGCATCGCCACTTCCTCACGGCGCAGCCCGGCGACTCGCCGCTGCCCACCGCCGGGAATTCCGAACTCCTCCGGGCGCGCCAGCTCGCGGCGTGCGCGCAGGAATACGCCCAATCGGTTCTCGGAGTCCATCCACCCGAGCGTAGGCCAACCGCACCGGGCCCGGGTGGCCCTGCCGCTACCAGGAAGTCCGCAGCCTGGCGGGGCCCGGCGGCGGCTACGAACGTGGTGGTCATGACATACAACCTCGAAGGCCGCACCGCGGTAGTCACCGGAGCATCGAGTGGTATCGGCGCCGCCACCGCCCGACAGCTCGCACAGCACGGCGCCCGGGTCGCGCTGCTCGGCAGGCGCAAGGATCGGATCGAAGAACTCGCGGCCGAGATCGGCGCGGCGGCCATCGCGGTGGTCGCCGATGTGGCCGATCAGCAGTCGGTGCGTGATGCCGCGGCCACGGTGCGCGCGGCATTCGGTCCGGTCGATGTCGTGGTCGCGAACGCGGGCGTCATGCTCGCCGGGCCGTTCGAATCCGCGCACACCGAGGAATGGGATCAGATGGTCGGTACCAATATCAATGGATTGCTCTACACCGGAAGAGCTTTCATCGATGACCTGCTGGCCGCGGCGGGCGACGGCCGCCGGGCCGATCTGGTCCATGTCGGCTCGATCGGCGGGCACACGGTCTTCCCCAACTTCGGTGTCTACACCGCCACGAAGGCCGCCGTCGCCCACCTGACCCGCAATCTGCGTGCGGAATTCGGCCCGCGCGGAGTCCGGGTGAAGAATATCGAACCCGGCGTCGTCGGGACCGAACTCGGCGCTGGCATGCGCGATGAGCAGCAGCGGGCCGGGCTCACCAGTGGCGCAACGAATTGGAGATCCTGCGACCCGACGATATCGCCGATGCGATCGCCTATGCTGTGGCAGCGCCGCCGCGGATGAACGTGGCCGAACTCATTGTCGTGCCGACGCAACAGGGCTGAAAACCGTTGCGGCGGGCGCACTTCAGCCGCGCCCGCCGCAGGCCCATCCGCACCTACTTCTCGATGCCCTCGAAATCGAACAGGCCGTTCCACGCGAGATCGGCCTTCCTCACCTTCTCGGATCGACCGGCGGCGGCGACGTAGTCGAAGAGCGGGATATCGGCCATATCTTTGAGCAGCAACGCCTGTGCTCGCCCCACGATTTTGTACGACTCCTCCAGCGTCGGCGCGGCGAGCGCGGCGTCGAGCAGATGGTCGAATTCGGGGTTGTTGTAGTTGACGTTGTTGGTCTCGGAGAAGCTGTAGTACTGCGAGGTCAGGAACTGCAGCATGGTCGGGTAATCACCTTGCCAGCCGTATCGGAACGCCTTACCGATCGTCTTGGCGTTGATCAGATCGCGGATGTTCTTGAAGGTCGGATAGGGCACACCGACCGCGTCGATGCCGAGCACGTTTTTCACGCTATTGGCCACGGCCTCGACCCAGCCCTGGTGGCCGCCATCGGAGTTGTAGGCGATCTCGTAGCGGCCCGACCACGGTGAAATGGCATTGGCCTGCGCCCACAGCTTCTTGGCCTCCTCCGGGTTGTAGTTCAGAACCTCGACGCCGGGCAAGTTTTCATCGAATCCCGGCAGGGTGCGCGCGGTGAAATCGCGGGCCGGCTTACGGATGCCGTGGAAGATGTTCTCGCAGATCTGTTCCCGATTGATCGCCATCGACAGCGCCCGGCGCCGCAGCAGTCCCTCCTCGCCGCCGAAGTGCGCGACATTGGTCTGGATGCCGACGGCCTGCTTATAGGCGATCGGCTTGGTGATCGCGCGGTCGCCCAGGTCCTTCTTATAGGTCGACATGGCGCTGTCGGGCACGATATCGAGGGTATCGAGATTGCCCGCCTGCAGATCCGAGTACGCCGTGTCATAGGACTGGTACATCACGAAGCGCAGGCCCTTGTTCTTCGGCGGGCGTCCGCCCCGGTAGTACGGATTGGGCACCAGATCGATCTTGACGTTGTGCTCCCACGCGCCCGGGCGCGCGAACTGGTACGGGCCATTGCCGATCGGATTCTCGCCGAAGGCCTTCATATCCTTGAAGGCGGCCTCGGGCAGCGGATAGAACGGTGCGAAGCCCAACTCGGTCTCGAAATCGATGGACGGCTGCTTCAACGCCACCGTAAAGGTCCGGTCGTCGACCACCTGCAGTCCCGACAGGGCCTGCGCCGTCGGCTTTTCCGCCGAGACCTCGTCGAATCCGACGATGGGCGCGAAAACATAGTTCTGCAACTGCGCATTGGTACCGAGGGCGCCGTAATTCCAGGCGTCGACGAACGACTTCGCCGTTACCGTGGTGCCGTCGGAGAATTTCCAATCCGGTTTGATGGTGATCGTGTAGGTCTTGCGGTCGGTCGTCTTGATCGACTCGGCCATTTCGTCGTGCGCGATACCGTTCGCGTCGTAGTACTTCAGTCCCGCGAACAGCCGGTCCACGACCCGGCCGCCCATATTCTCATTGGTATTGGTCGGCACCAGCGGATTCTGCGGCTCACCGCCATTGGTGGTGACGATATCGGCATCGGTACTGTCACTCGACGAGCATGCGGTCAGTCCGAGGCTTGTGGCCAGCAGTACCGCCGCGGTCAACGCTGTAGCTCTGTTGAATCTCAACGCATTCTCCCATGTTCCACTGTGGAATGCCTTTGGACAGTAGCCATTCGAACCGGCGTTGTCCCGAAATCCACCGATCACCGGATGATTTTGCGATTGCCAGGATTTCACCGAGCCGGAGCACGGTGGGCAGTGCGGTGACTTCGGCCGTAGTGTCGCCGCCTTATGACAGCGCCGTCCAGCCGCTCCACGGCCGTGGACCGATATCGCCACGGATACAGGCCAACCGCAGTTCCGCCTGCTCCTGATAGGCGGAATTCGCGGCGGCCGCCTGCGCCGCCATCGTGGCCATCCGGAACTCCCGAATATCGCGCAATAGGTAGTAGCCGTCCCAGCGCATCACATCGCTGCCGTAGCCACAGCAGTACTGCGCGTACTGCGCGCCGGTGATCCAGCCGAATGACGCACACTCGATTGCCGCGTGCACCAGATCCCATTCCGGCGGACCGATCGACAGCTGGCCCGGATCGAGCAGGATCACGGTGCCGTCCTCGGCGACAACGACATTGCCGCTCCACGCGGCGCCATGGATAACGCCCCAGGGGCGCCCGGTCGGCAGCGCCGCCCACCGCCCGCGCAGTTCCGCCAAATGCCTACGCAACCACGACCTATCGTCGGCGCTCATGGTGTGTGCCGCGGCAATGCGTTCATCGAGTCCGACGAAGGGCGCGACCTGCCCGAGCTCCAGATCGGTCGGCGGCGAAAGTCCGTGCAACCGTGTCAGTGCCGCGGCCACCTCCGCCGGTGTGCCTGCCCGATGGTGTGGCAGCGCATGCCAGAAAGTCACCGCGCGGCCGTCCACCACCACCGGCTGCCGAATATCGGCAACGGCCTGCACCACCGGGATTCCGGCCGATGCCAACCACCGGGCGACATCGACCACGCGTCTGGCCGCGCCCTCCTGCCCCGGCGTGCCGATCCGTACCATCACGCCGTTGGGCAACCGGTAGTCGACCTCTTCGGTGACTCGACCCAGTTGCGCACCCGCGGCATTGACTCCGGCACGCACACAGGCGGCGCGCAGAATCGGTCCCGTCCCCTTGCCCAGCCGCATCGCGGTCATTGCTCAATGGTAGCGGTTGATCCCACGAATTATGTTGATTCACAAGCAATCCGATGCGCGAGCTACCGCACCGACCGAAATGTTGCTCGCGAGTTGCCGATGGGCCGCACTGGCTCGGCTACCAGGCTGCTTGGATCTGCTCGAGGTACACGCCCAGGTGCAGGAGCCAGAGTCGACCCATGCGAGCCGAAGATCTTACGGCGGTGGCCATCACGTCCGTCGCGGACGCCATCCGCCTGGACAAGACCCGGATCAAACCGGAGTCGACGCTGATCGGCGAGCTCGGCGCTGAATCGATCGACCTGCTGGATATGTGGTTCCGCATCCACCGCGACTCCGGAGTCGAGATCCCCGGCGCCGATGTAGCCGCGCTGTTGCGGGGAGATCTTCCCGACGATGAGTTCAGTGGCGAGATGGTCAGCGAGGTCGGGTTGGCCCAGCTCATTGAGCGGGTACTGCCGCAGTTCGACCGTGACTCGCTCACCCGCCCGCTGCGCAGTGATCAGGTGCTCGAGTTGGTCACCGTCGGCACTCTGATCGATCTGGCGCATCGGCTCGCGGCACGGGACAACGACCCGGCCGCGTCGAGGGAGGTGGGTGCCGAACTCTGAACACAGCTAACGGACCGCGGCGGGGTCGGCCCGTTGCCATTCGGCCCACTGCGGACCGAGGTGATGCGTGTTACGCGGCACAGTCAAAATGAACAGCAGCGTTCACGGATCTGATTTCTCGGTCTCGGTGGAGGAAATGATCGAATTCAGACTATTGGGGGTGGAGCTCGTGGTAGACGGCATGACCATCGATCTGGGGCCGTCCGAACAGCGGGGCATTATCGCGGCGATGCTCGCGGAGCCGGAACGCCCGATCTCTACCGAAGCCCTCGTGGACCGGGTGTGGGACGATCCACCGGATACCGTCCGGCATTCGGTGTACACCTATATGACGCGGCTGCGCCGGATATTGCGCACGGCGACCGCGCATTCCGAGGAAACGGCGGCGATCGGCCGGACCGTCGGCGGCTACCGACTCGACGTCGATCCCCATCGGATAGATCTTTTCGGATTCCGCCGACTGCTGAACCGATCGCGCGCAATGGACGCCGACCATCCCGATCGCGCCGGCCTGCTGACACTGGCACTCGGCATGTGGCGCGGCGAACCGCTGGCCGGTCTGGACAGTGATTGGGCACTGCGCTTTCGGGAAAGCCTGCGTCAGCTCCGCCATGAGGCGCTCGTCGAATGGGCGGACGCCAGTCTGCGCCTCGGCCAGCTGAAAGTGGTGGCCACCGAACTACGCAAGGCGCTGCTGGAAAGTCCGCTCGCCGAGGATCTACATCAGCGCCTACTGACCTCCTACTACCTGGATAACCGTGGCGCAGAAGCGCTTTCGCACTACGACCGCATGCGCCGTCGCTTCGCTGCCGAACTCGGCGTCGACCCCGGCCAACGGCTGCGCGAACTACACGAATTGCTACTGGGCAAGCAGGAGCCCAATACCATTGCGGTGATCCCGGTTTCGCCCCGCCGCGCCGAGCCGCCGTCTCCCGCGAACGCTTTTCGTGGCCGCACCGTCGAAATCGCCCGCATGCAACGGCTACTCGCGGAGCCGAGCACACCGACGTCTTGATCACCGGCGGCCCCGGAATCGGCAAGTCCGCCTTGGCAGATCACCTGGCAATCCTATTGCGTGACCGCTTCCCAGACGGTGTGCTGCGCGCGGATCTGGGCGGTGCCACCACCCCCGGCGGACGTACTCGAACAGCTGCTGGGTCAACTCGAAATCACCGACATCCCAATCGATCTCGCCGCCCGCAGCGCTCGCTACCGTGCTGCCCTATCCGAACGGCGCATGCTGGTCGTCCTCGACGACGCCGCCACCGACTCGCAACTCACCCCCTTACTCCCGGTTGGCCCGCAGAGCGCGATTTTCATCACCAGCCGAATCTCGTTGGGCCCAGCCAATATTCACCGCATGGTGCTGAACGAACTGACCATGGCCGAAAGCATCGAGGTCCTGGAAGCCATCCTCGGCCCCGACCGGGTCCGCGCCGAGGAATGGGCCGTCAGCGCCCTGACCCGCTGCTGCTCCGGCATCCCCCTGGCCCTGCGCGCCGTCGCCGCCCGACTAACTGCCCGCCCCCACTGGACCATCGTCGAACAACTCGGCCGAATGTCCGACGAAGAACAGCGCCTCAACGAATTCACCTACGGCCCCTATGACATCCGCCGCACCCTTGCGACAACGGTGAACCGCCTGACCCCCGCCGCCACCGCCGTCTACCACCACCTCGGCACCGTCCTGCCCCCCGCGAACTCGTCACCGCGGTAGCCCTCCCCACCGGTACCGACATATCCGCCCTCGACGAACTACTCGCCGCCCATTTGATCTCCGTGGTCCCCTCCCCCGACACGACCCACCCCCGCCACTACAGAATGCTCGAAATCCACCGCCTCTACGCCAAACAATTGGCCACGCGGGCCGTTGTCGCCGATCCGCCCGAAGCCATCCTGGCCTGATCCAGAAGTTGTGTCGGGGCAGTCCGTACCGGCCACGGAGCGACCTCACTCGCAGGTCGTCGCCCATACTTCGGCAGCCGACACGTGTGCCATTCACGTCGCGATATCGGCCGAGGCCGTATCGGCGGGGCGCAAATTCAGCTGAGCGCAATGGTGGAGCCGGAGCGCAATCGGCTGCCCCGCGAACGGATAGCCCAGAAGCCGCGCGGATCGGGAAGGCCGTCCGCGGCACAATGGCCGAACTCGATCTCCCGGCGCCCGCGACGATTACCTCGGCGCTGTCCATCCGGCATCATCGACCGGGGGTTGCGGTTTCCGCGGAACCGCTCGGCGGCGCAGTCGTACTCGTATTCGCCGCGGCCGGATCTCGCCCTGGTACGGCATCGGCACCATAGAAGACCGGCAGCATAGCTTTCAGCAGTATCAGCGCCGACCCCTCACCCGACGGCACCGTCGCGAGGTTGGTGCAGATCACGATCGTGAGATCCGACGTCGGGTCGTGGCCCATGAACGTCATGAATCCCGGAATCTGACCGTCGTGACCGATGAGATGCGGACCGAATCGTGCGATACCGAGACCGTATCCGGCATTCTCCGGGTTGGCGGGATCGATCGGCTGAATACTTTCCAGCCGAGTCTTCTGCATCGTCGCGTCCAGCAGCCCGCCGCCGACCAACGCCTTCACATAGGTGGCCAGATCTTCGGCCGTCGAAATCGCACCGCCAGCGGTCCACGCCCAGGACGGGCTCGCGTTCGTCTCATTGTTGGGTTTCAGGGTGCCCGCGACCGCCGCCGCTTGTTCCGCGGCCGGAAGTGCGAACGTTTCGATGGTGGACACATTGGTACCGAAGGAATAGCCCTGCGGGTGCGGATCCGGAATCGAGGAGTCCGCGGCCGCGGGCAGCGACGTGTGCTTCAGCCCGAGCGGTTCGAAGATGTGCTGCCGAAAACTCTCGGCAGCAGTCATTTTCGTGACCTTCTCGATGACCAGCCCGAGCAGGATCGTATTGGTATTGCTGTACTCGAACTTCTCCCCGGGCTGGAAGTTGACCGGATGCGCGAAGGCGATCGCCAGCAACTCCTCCGGCGTCCACACCTTCTGCGGATCGCTGTCGAGCGTGCCATTGAACTGCGGATCGAACGTGTAACTGTATAGACCACTTCGCATTTCGGAGAGCTGCGCAATGGTGATCCGATCACCGTTCGGCACCCCCGGCCAGTATTTGTCGATGGGATCATCGAGCGCGAGCTTGCCCTCCTGCACCAACCGCAGAATCACCGTCGACGTCATGGTCTTGGTATTGCTGCCCACCCGGAAGTAGTCACCGACCGACATCGGCTCACTGGCATCGACACTCCGACTACCAAATGCCTCTGCCCAATCCCCTTGCTTCCCCGACCTGACAACCACTACCGCCCCCGGAACAACGTTGTCCTTCATCGCCGTGGTTATCGCCGATCGCAGACCCGCGACATACGCGGGCTCAGCATGCGCCCCTCCCGACACAGTCGAATGCGTACTCCCGGAACTCCCACCGGAATCCGTAGAAGTCCCGCAGCCCACCACCAACAGACCCGCAACCGCAACACACGCAACGACACCCATCCGATGTCCCATAACTCTCCGCCCAAGGTTTGCTGGAACGTGGCTATGTAACGCGCAGCCACCATAACCCCACACCACGCCGCCTCGGGCAGAAATGCCCCACCCAAACGCCCCCATCAGCCGGGTCGGCGTCACATCGTTGGAATCAACCAGATCGGCACTCCAGGCGAGGCGAGCGCCGCCGTTGTCATCGGCCCGTCGGCCGCAATCGACCGATCAATGGCCACGAAGCGCTTTGAGATTTCGAAGCGCCACCGCAGCGTTGTCCGACATCTCCCGCCCTGAGGACTCTACGATCTCGACGACCGGCACCTCACCACCGGCGTCGAGCTCATTCAGCCGGTACGCAATATAGTCGGCATCGGGATCATCGCAGCGACGGCCGAGTACTTCGAGGACCGCGACGATGCCAGCTGCACCGCCCTTCCTCGCCAGCACCTCCGCCGCATCGACCTCCATCGTGACGACTTCGTCATCGAGCAGCTCCGTCAACCTGTCCCTCGCTCTGACATCGTCCACGAAGTCACCCAACTCAGGGATCGCATTCACGCGCGTCAAACCATCGCTGCTGCGCGAGCGCGCAAGAATATCTTCCAATCGGCTGTTACCCGCTGCTGGGTCCATCAGGGAATCTCCTCCGCTGTCGCTGGTCTCACACTGTCACTATTCGTTCGGGCAAATATTTCACCAGTCTTCGGATTTACATTCTTCTGCACGTCTACAACATGCGGAGTGGGAACATACTCACCCGTCGACTTATCCAAGTGTGGCTTGCCGGTCAAATCCACTCGTTTGGTCGCAACCCCATCTGCGTCATAATACGAATAGTTGGTAATGTTTCCGTCCGCATCGGGACTGTAAATACAACGGTGTAACTCCCAATTAAGGAGTGGCACTTGATGTCTGATGTGGTGGCGGCCGATGTGGTCGATACTGCTGCGGTGGCGAAGCGTAAGGACGCGAAGGCCTCGGCGGTGGATGCCGAGTTGGTCGGTCAGTTGGTGGCGTCGGCTCGGGCCA
This sequence comes from Nocardia sp. CA-119907, assembly GCF_050955995.1. Taxonomy (NCBI): domain Bacteria; kingdom Bacillati; phylum Actinomycetota; class Actinomycetes; order Mycobacteriales; family Nocardiaceae; genus Nocardia; species Nocardia sp. CA-119907. The sequence goes on along the minus strand of NZ_CP192091.1, from coordinate 2,087,130 downwards.
ACGGTCTGCAGTTGACTGGTGAGGGTGGGCTGCTGGCGCAGCTGACGAAGATGGTGGTCGAGTCGGCCCTCGACGGTGAGATCACCGATCATCTGGGCTATGACCACGGCGACCCGGCTGGACGTGGAACACCGAACTCTCGCAATGGAACTCGCTCGAAAACGGTGGTCACCGACGTTGGTCCAGTCGAGATCGACGTCCCTCGTGACCGGGATGCCAGCTTCGAGCCGCAGATCGTGCGTAAACGCCAGCGCCGGTTGAACGGTGTGGAGAACATGGTGCTGTCGTTGTCGGCAAAAGGGCTCACGCATGGGGAGATCTCGGCGCACCTGCGGGAGGTCTATGGCGCCGAGGTCTCCAAGCAGACGATCTCGGTAATCACCGACAAGGTGCTCGACGGGATGGCCGAATGGCAGAACCGTCCCCTGGATGCGGTGTATCCGGTGATCTTCCTCGATGCGATCCATGTGAAGATCCGCGACGGCAAGGTCGCCAACCGACCCATCTACGTTGCGTTGGCGGTCACGGTCGATGGCACCCGTGACATCCTCGGGTTGTGGGCCGGAGACGGTGGTGAGGGCGCGAAGTTTTGGCTGCAGATCCTCACCGAGCTGCGTAATCGTGGTGCCGGAGATGTGTGCATGCTCGTCTGCGACGGCCTCAAAGGCTTGCCCGAGGCCATCGAGCAGGTCTGGCCGGCCGCAGTCGTGCAGACCTGCGTGGTGCATCTGCTGCGGGCCTCGTTCCGCTACGCGGCCCGCCAGCACTGGGACGCCATCGCCAAAGCGTTGAAACCGATCTACACCGCCCCCACCGAATCCGCGGCGTTGGAACGGTTCTACGAGTTCAGCGAGACCTGGGGCACGAAATACCCGGCCATCGTGAAACTGTGGGAGAACTCCTGGTCGGAGTTCGTGCCGTTCCTGGCCTTCGACACCGAGATCCGCCGAGTCGTGTGCTCGACCAACGCCATCGAAAGCGTCAACGCCCGCATCCGCCGCGCCGTGCGCGCTCGCGGCCACTTCCCCAACGAGCAAGCCGCCCTGAAATGCGTCTACCTGGCGATCATGGCCCTCGACCCCACCGGCGCCGGACAGAAACGCTGGGTCACCCGATGGAAAGCAGCGTTGAACGCCTTCGACATCACCTTCGACGGACGCCTGTCCGCTGGACGAAAGTAACCAAATCAAACCGAGTTACACCGTTCACTGGACAGACCCTCCGCATCTCTTTTGACCAGGTAACCGTTCTTTGGCCCATTCAACGTCGGAAGGTTACCATCCTTCCAGGTCTGCGCATTAGTCAGCTCGTCCTTCAGCGACTTCTTCGGAACTTTAGTCTTCAGTTTTTCGGCGAGTTTGGTCGTGAGGTCTTTTATGCGCTGGATGGATTCTTTGGTTTTGGTGGTGGCCCGCTCGATCTTGACCGCAACCCGGAGTTTCGCCGCTTGTACGGCCCTCTTGATCAGGTCGGCGAACTTTTCGATGATCTTGGCTACTTTGACCGCGGTTTTGGCGGCCACCGCCGCGGCGCCGACGCCGAAGCTGACGCAGGAAGTGACTGCCGCGAAGACGAGGTCAACGGCGACTTCTGTGGCGAGCTCTGTGGCGAGGTCTTTGACCAGTTGCACGAGCGCGTCGCGCATGTCGTCGTGGGCTTGTTTCTGGTCCCGGCAGGCTTGGGCGAGTTCGCCGTAGGCGCCCGCGAGATCGCTTGCGGCGGTTTTCAGTTCGCGGAGGTCTTCATCGATGAAGTTCGCGTCCGGGGAGGTGACTTGTTCGAACAGGGCAGCCGCGCGTTCGAGTTCACCCGGAGTGGCGGTAACGGTGCCGTTGGTGGCGAGGTTGTTCCAGACATCGCCGGAGTGTGACAGCTTGGCCGTGTCGCCATCAGGAATAGGAATGCCGACCTTCACGGCCAGGTCGAGGCCGTCGTCGACGAGTCCGCGGCCGGGTCCGCCCGCAGAAGGGGGCACCAGCAGCGAGACGAGTTCTTGCGGGGAGAGGGTGAACGAGGGGGTCAGGTTGGGAGCGGTGGGCTCGGGTTGCCCGCTGTTCGGGTCGTGGTCGGCAAGTGCATGGTTGTAGCCGGCCTGTTTGAGTACCTGGGCGTAGCCGTCGAGCGCCAGCACCATGTCGATGGACATCGTGTAGATGTCTTTGCATTGCTGGTCATAGGACTCGGCCCACTTCTTACCGTCGCCGACGCTGCCGGCCATGTTGGCGGTGTCGCCGAAAGACCTCATCGCGGCCTTGAACGCCTCGAAGTAGCCCGAGGAGGCTTTGGCGCAGATGTCGGCGGCGTCGTAATAGGTCTGGGCCGAGACGTCGAGGACCGTCACGACCGACTGCTCGAACTACGGCCGAGCATCTGCAGGTTCGTGGTGATCGCGGCCTGGTAGCGGTCCCGCGCGGCCGTGGCTGCGGTGCGCATGGTCTCGATGCCCTCGGCGACCTCTTGGGCGCCGGTCACCCACTTGGTGAATGCCTCGTTGGCGGCAGTTGCGGAGGGGCCGGTCCAGCTGGACTGCAATGCGGCTGTGCGTTGCTGGATGCCGGTGACGCTTTCGGTGAGGAACCCGACGAACCCCTTGAGCTGCGTGGCGATGTCGTCGAGCTCGGTCAGATCCACCCGGAACGAATCAGCCATGAATTTCTCCCTCCCCCAACGCCTTACGGCAAATCCAACGAACTCGTGCCGGCGGCGCGCTGTGTGTCGAGCGTGATGTGGGTCTCAGCGACCACGCCGAGAAGTTCAGCCAACGTCGCCAACGCCTCCAGGACGGTTTCCGCGCCCTTGCGCGTCTCCTCCCATCCGGAGCGATAGGAGGTAGCGGAGTTTCCGGTCCAGCTCTCCAGCAACTTGCTGACATCAGCGTCGATGGAGCGGAGCCCGTTCACCAGCTCCTCAGCTGTCAGTTGCACGTAACGACCAGCGTCGGTGACCTCGGCTGGAACGACATCGAACGTTCCATCCCAGGAATTCGATTGCGCCACATAACCTCCCCCAACCAAAGACACTGCGAATCTACATCAAGTCATACCGCTCGATGAATCCCAAGTCATTGAGAGCGCCTCCCTGGAGCCGCCGCGCCGGTCGTCAAAACGACCGCAGACCCACAACTGCAGAGATCCGCTCGTCATGGGCGAACTCAACCAACGGGGCAGCGAATGCGGGAAGACTCCCGGTACCCGTCAACAGCTGAACAACGAAAAATGCCCCCGCTCCCAGCATTACCGCTGGCCACGAGGGCACTTTCCCTAGTGGAGCTGCCGGGAATCGAACCCGGGTCCTCCGCCGCGTCTTCAGGGCTTCTCCGTGTGCAGTTCGCTAGGTCTCTGCTCGGATCTCCGGGTCTCGCGAACAAGCTCGGATGACGATCCCAGTCGCTGTTGGATGTCCCGTCCGGCTCCGCGACCGAGTCGGACGGTAATTCCCTCTAGCTGATGCCAGTACCCGGGTCGAGGGACGAACCCGGACTGACAGAGACGCCTGCTACTTAGGCAGCGAGGGCGTACTCGCGCTGATTGGAATCGGCGCTTAATTGGTTGCAGCGACGCTTACGGTGGTCTCTTGCCTGCACCGACACGCTTCCCCTGAATCAACGTACGCAGTCGAAACCGTTCAGCCCCGTACGTCCCGACACCTTGTCGGGCTAGTTATGTTAACACTCGGCCATGCCGGGTTCATTCCATTATCCCCATAGCTGGTTTCAGGCCTCTGACCTGCGCGGTAACAGAGTCGAGCGCACTATTCCGCGATGTCACTGCCGCCCATCCAGCCCCATCAGTCGCTCCTGCATCCCGCGCTCAGGACTCCGGCGAACCGATCAGGCCGCCGCGATCAACCCGACCGACCCGAGCGCCAGCATCATCCCGACCTGCTGCTGTCGGCCGACCCGCTCACCGAGCAGGACCATCGCCAACAGCACGGTCGCGGCCGGGTACAGCGAACCGATCACGCTGACCAGCGACAGCATCGAACCGTGGAAGGCGTAGAGCAGTGCGGCATTCGCGATGGTGTCCAGCACCGCGATGTAGGCCGCCAACCGCAGTGGTTCACCGCGCAGCGGCCGGAACTCCCCGGCCGATAACGCGATCAGCCAGACCATCGGACTCGCCGCGCCTCGTTGGGCCAGCAGGGGCCAGACGCCGGCGCTCGCGTGGGTTTCGTGCAGGAAGACGAAGGCGAGTCCGAAGGCCGCGCCCGAACCGATGGTGAGCAGCGCGACTTTCCTGGTGAAGCGCAGCTCACGCCCGCCGGTGATCTCCTCGGTGACGTCATCGGGCGACTCGCGGCTCACCAGGTACACCGCGCCGAGTGCGAATACGATGCCAGCGACGGCGAGCGGGCCGGGGCGCTCGCCGATCACCAGACCGACCAGCACTGGAATACCCGCGACCAACAGCGCTGTCAGCGGTGACACCACCGCCATCGGGCCGCTGGCCAGCGCGGCGTAGAACCACCACACCGCGAAGCCGCTCGCCACACCGGCAGCCAGTCCCCACAGCATCGACGCGGTGTCCGGTGTTCCACCGGTCAGTGGTAGCAGCACGAGGACGAACAGCGTCGACATCGGATAGGAGACGATCACGACGCGCAGGGCGGTCACCCGCCGCGACGCCACACCACCGAAGAAATCACTCACGCCGTAGCCGACCGCGGCCACCAGCGCCAGTAGAACAGCGGTCAACGCATGCCTTTGATGCGCCGTCCCAGCTCGCGGGTGACCTCGCGCTCAGCGGTGCGCCTGGCCATATCCTGCCGCTTGTCGTAGTCCTGCTTACCCTTGGCCAGCGCCAGCTCGACCTTGACCTTCCCGTCGGAGAAGTACATCGATAGCGGCACCAGCGTCTGGTTGCCCTCACGCGATTTGCCGACCAGCCGCTCGATTTCGCGCTTGTGCAGCAGCAGCTTGCGCACCCGTCGCGGTGAGTGGTTGGTCCAGGTGCCGTGGCTGAACTCGGGAATGTGCAGGCCTCGCAGCCACACCTCGCCGTTGTCGACGGTCGCGAAGGCGTCCACCAACGAGGCCTTACCCTCGCGCAGACTCTTGACCTCGGTACCGACCAGCGCGATCCCGGCCTCGTAGGTGTCCAGGATCGTGTAGTTGTGCCGCGCCCGGCGGTTGGTCGCGATGACCTTGCGCCCCTTCTCCTTCATAACGGTCAACTTTAAGTGACTCGGCAACCGGATTATTCCGCGCCCGCTTCCACTAGCCCCCTGGCCGGACCAGGAGGTACAGCACGAGCACCACGATGAAGGCCGCGACCAGCAATAGCGTGGTCACACGCGGCAGACCGCGTGGACGCGGTGGCGGCGGCGGGCGATGGCGCAGCCAGATCGAATCCACCGCGGGGTCGTGGGTGCCACGCCGATAGGGCGGCGTATCGCCGGGGTCGCTCGGCGGGGAGCCGCCGAGGTCGGGCCCGTCGTCGGCGGGGCGGTGATCACCGGATGCCATAGCGTGCACGGTAGCCGCCGCAGCGGTCCGATGCCGCGCAATTCCGTTGCGATTCAGGCAAGTCGGCGCGCGAACGCCTCGGTGGCGGCGGCGCTGGCGAGATCGACGGTGACCACGGTCAGGTCGACGCTGCGCGCGGTGAGGTCCATGATCATGAAGCCGAGCTCGTGATAGTTCTCGAAGAGCGCGGCATTGCCGGAGCCGCCGGGATTCAGCTTCGGTTCAGCGGCCACGGTTTTGGCAGCCGCGCCGGAGACCAACTGGCGGGTGCCCTTCGACGCGGGGGTCGGCTCGAGCACCTGGAGCGAGTGATCGTGCCCGGACAGGATGAAGTGGCAGTTGCCGACGATATGGTCGTCGAAGAACCGTTTCGCGTGGATGCCATTGATGGGTGCCGCGGACAGTCCCTCGTAGCGGCCAGCGTCACCGTGCGGACCATTGTTGAGATAGGGGTGGTGGGTGCAGGCGATCTTCCACTCGGCGGGTGATTCGGCGATGGCGCGATCGAGCCACGCGCGCTGCTCGTTCATGAACTGGCCGTCGACCTCCCAGTACGGAGCGAAGATCGGCGGCACGTACGAGGCGAGCGGATTCACGTCGAGGACGAAGAACTCGACCACCGGCTGCTGCTCGGGCACCCGAACCGAGTAGTACCGGCTCGGCATCCACCAGCGCGGCGAATTCGCGTGGTACTCGACCTCATTGTTGCCGCGCAGCAGCCAGCCACCGTCGCCGCCGAGGACCGAACTGTTGTCGTGATTGCCGAGCACCATCAGCCACGGGAAATCCAGTCCCGCATTGGGGTTTTCGAATTTCTCGGCGAACTGGACGTCGACCGCGCTGGTCGGGCCGCTCTCGTAGATATTGTCACCGAGCCCGAGGGCAAGTGAAAACGGTTGGCGGCGATGGTAATCCCGCATGGCGTCGGCGACGGCCCATTGGGTGCGGGTGCCGGTGCCCGCATCGCCGGTGATCAGCAGGCGCACGCTCCGGTCGGTCGGAAAGTCGAATTTGGTGACGCCCGGCGCGACCGGAACCGCGTCGGCGGGCGATAGACCGACCAGCGAGGCGCCCGCCGCGGCGGCGGCGCCCGCTAGAAATCCACGCCGCCCGATCGGATTGTCGTTCATGCCCCGGCCTCTCCGGCCAGGACGGCCAGCACACCTTCACCGTATTTCGCCAGCTTGTTCTCACCGACGCCGCCGACCGTTCCGAGTTCGGACAGGTTCGCGGGCTTGCGGGCGACGATCTCCCGCAGCGTCGCGTCATGGAAGACGACGTAGGCGGGCACACCCTGTTCCTTGGCCGTCGCGGCCCGCCACGCACGCAACTTCTCGAAGACCGGCACATCCGCAGGCGCCAGATCGGCGGCCGGTGACTTACCCTTCGCCGTCTTGACCGCCCTGGCCGGTTTCACCGCGCGCTCGGGCTCGCGGCGCAGCAACACTTCCCTACCGTCGAACAGCACCTCATTGCTCGCCTCGGTGAGAGTGAGCACGCCGTAGTCACCGTGCACGGCCAGCAGGCCCTGTGCGAGCAATTGCCTTACGACACCGCGCCATTCGACATCGCGCAGATCGGTGCCGATCCCGAAGACCTTCAGCTCATGGTGATCGTGTTGCAGCACCTTGGGATTCGATTTGCCGAGCAGGATGTCGACGATATGCCCCGCGCCGAAGCTCTGTCCGCGTTCACGTTTCAGGCGGAGCACCGTGGAGAGCACCTTCTGCGCGGGCACCGTACCGTCCCAGGACTGCGGCGGAGTCAGGCAGGTGTCGCAGTTACCGCAGGCCTGTCCCGGCTGTCCGAAGTACGCCAGCAGCTGAGTCCGCCTGCAGGACACCGTTTCACACAGTGCGAGCATCGCGTCCAGATGCAACTGGAGCAGTCTGCGATGCGCGGCATCGCCATCGGAGGAGTCGATCATCTTGCGCTGCTGCACCACATCGGCGAGCCCGTAGACCATCCAGGCGGTCGAGGGCAGTCCGTCACGACCCGCGCGCCCGGTCTCCTGGTAGTAGCCCTCCACCGATTTGGGCAGATCGAGATGGGCGACGAAGCGCACATCCGGCTTGTCGATGCCCATGCCGAAGGCGATGGTGGCGACCACGATGAGGCCGTCTTCGCGCAGGAATCGCGCCTGGTTGGCGGTGCGGGTGCGGGAATCCAGGCCCGCGTGATACGGCACCGCGTCGATGCCGTTATCGGTGAGGAAGGCCGCGGTCTTCTCGACCGAATTGCGCGACAGGCAGTAGACAATGCCCGCGTCCCCGGCATGTTCGGCCTTGATGAATTCCAGCAGCTGCTGATCCGGCCGGTTCTTGGGCTCGATCCGGTACTGGATATTCGGCCGGTCGAAGCTGGCGACGAAGCGCCGGGCGGAGCCGAGGTCGAGCCGCTCGACGATCTCGTCGCTGGTCTTGGCCGTCGCGGTCGCGGTGAGCGCGATGCGCGGCACGTCCGGCCAGCGCTCGTGCAGCATCGACAGAGCCAGATAGTCGGGGCGGAAGTCGTGACCCCACTGCGAGACGCAGTGCGCCTCGTCGATGGCGAACAACGCCACCTTGCCGCGATCCAGCAGGGCAGCGGTCGATTCCAGGCGCAGCCGCTCCGGCGCGAGGTAGAGCAGGTCCAACTCCCCCGCGACGAATTGCGCCTCCACCATCCGCCGCTCATCCGGGAACTGGGTGGAGTTCAGGAATCCGGCGCGCACGCCGAGCGCGCTGAGCGCGTCCACCTGATCTTGCATCAATGCGATCAGCGGCGACACCACCACACCGACACCGGGACGCACCAGCGCCGGCACCTGGTAGCACAGCGACTTACCGCCGCCGGTCGGCATCAGCACCAGTGCGTCCCCGCCGCCGATCACATGCTCGACGATCTCCCGCTGATCGCCACGGAAGCTGTCGTAGCCGAATACCCGGCGTAGAACCTCTTGTGCCGCACCGGATTCGGCGACCGGGTCGCCATCGGTCAGAACAGCCGCGAAAGCATCGGGGGATTCCACGCGGCCCATCCTACGAGCGCGGTGGGACAACCGAACCCCTAGCTCGGCGCGGATCGCAGGTGCCGCGCCGAGTTCTCCACCTGTGGATAACCGAAACTTCCTAGTCGCGGACGTAGTACCGCAGGGTGCCGTAGGCCGTTATCGCGGCGAATACGATGCCCAGTGGCGCGACGGTCAGCGAAACCAGGGCGATGTCTTCGCTGGTGATGTGCGGAAAGACATTGCTGTTGAACAGCGCGCCCAGCCCGCGATTCACTACCAGGGGCTGCGCGAGGAACAGGCCGAGGACCGCCAGAATCGACCCCGCCAGCGCCGCGACCACCGCCTCCAAGAGGAACGGCAACTGGGTATACCAGCGCGTCGCGCCGACCATCCGCATGATGCCGACCTCTTCTCGCCGGCTGAACGCCGCGATCTGGACCATATTCGCGATCAACAGCAGCGCGGCCAATGCCTGCAGCCCCGCCAAAGCGAATGCCGCGTTCCGCAATCCGTCGAACACCCCGACCAGCCGGTCCACGGTGTCCTTATCGTTGAGCACGCTCTGGATGCCGGGCTTATCACGGAAGGTCTGGTAGATCCGCGGATACTGGTCGGCATCGGTCATCTTCACGCGCAATGACGCGGGCAGTCGGGTGTCCTTGATCATGTCCAGCATTTCGGGCTGATCCTTGAAGGTCACCTCGGTGGCTTCCTTCATCGCCTCATCGCTGTTGACGAACTGGACCGAGACCACGCCGTCGGTCTTCTTCAGATCCCGCATCAGCAGCTGACACGGTTCCCGCGAACAGTCCGTATCGGTCGCCGAGACCAGGTCGGAGAGGTAGAGCCGGATCTCGACCCGGTCCATGAAGTAGTTCTGGGTCTTATCCGCGATCCGCAAGGCCAGCAGACCGCCGCCGAGCATCGTCAGCGATACCGCGGTGGTCAGGATCATCGCGATGGTCATGGTGACATTGCGACGCAGGCCGGTGATGACCTCGTTGAAAAGGAATCCAGCGCGCATTATCGACCCACCCCGTAGACGCCGATCGCGTCATCGCGAATCAGCCGGCCGCGGTCCAACTCCACCACCCGCTTGCGCATCGCGTCGACGATGTGATTGTCGTGGGTCGCCATCACCACGGTGGTGCCGATCCGGTTGATCCGCTCCAGCAGCAGCATGATGTCGCCGCTGGTGTCCGGATCGAGATTGCCGGTCGGCTCGTCGGCCAGCAGGACCAGCGGCCGGTTCACAAACGCCCTGGCGATCGCCACGCGCTGCTGCTCACCGCCGGACAGTTCATGCGGCAGCCGGTCGGCCTTGCCGCCGAGCCCGACCATATCGAGCACCTCGGGCACGGTCCGGTCGATGAACTGGCGCCGCTTGCCGATCACTTCCAGTGCGAACGCGACATTCTGCGCGACGGTCTTCTGCTGCAGCAGCCGGAAGTCCTGGAAGACGCACCCCATGCGCTGACGCAACTTCGGCACCTTCCGCCCGGGCAGCCGGTCGACCCGGAAATCGGCAACCCGAATCTCGCCCGCGGTCGGGGCCTCCTCCTTGAGCAGCAGTCGCATGAAGGTCGACTTGCCCGAACCGGACGGGCCGATGATGAAGACGAACTCGCCTTTACCCACATCGACGGTGATGTTGTCCAGCGCGGGTCGCGTCGAGGTCTGATAAGACTTGGTCACGTTCCGCATAGCGATCACGGCTAGCCAGTGTAACCAGCAACCGCCGCGCAGCCACCAGCTACATCATGGTCAATGCCCGGGGGTAGCTGTATTCAGCACTGCAGGAACGACGTTGAGTTTCTCGGGTGATTGCACGATCGGTTGATCGGGCTTGACGAACAGATACAACACGAACGTGGCGATCCAAGTTGCCAGCAGGATCGCCGTGGATCTACGTGGTCTCACTGATTCCCTCCCGGCGCAACGCCGCGGCGACTCGCACCCGCAACTCGCGACCGACTTCGAATTGTTTACCTGGCAACGTTCGGGCAACCATTCGGATGTTCATCTGGTCCACTGTCAGATCTTCGACGCCCATCACGGTGGGCTCGTCGAGCAGCAACGGCTTCAACTTTCGGTCCTCGTACGCCCTTGTACCGACCTCGTGCAGGATCTCGTTGACCCTGGTGATATCGGCGCTGGCCGCAACCGGTACATCGATGGCGGCGCGCGCCCAATCCTTCGACAGATTTGTGACTTTCACAATCTGGCCGTTGGGCACGGTGATCACCTCACCATCGGCATTGCGCAGTGTGGTGATCCGCAACGTGACGTCCTCGACCGTACCCTCGGCCTGCTCCGCGGATCCAGTGACGGCGATGCGAACCACATCACCGAATCCGTACTGCCGCTCGGTGATCAAGAAGAATCCGGCAAGAATGTCCTGCACAATGCGCTGCGCGCCGAAACCCAGCGCGGCGCCGAGTACGGCCGCTGGCGCAACCAGGCCAGTGACACCGAAGCCGAACCGGCGCAACACCTCGATGCCGACCAGGACGTAGACGATCGTCAGGATCACCCAGGTGACGACCTGTGCCAGCGCATGCCGATGCTTGGCCGCCTCGGAACGCACCAGGGCGTCGCTGCTGCGGAAGCCCGCGTCGATCCGGCGGGTGATCCGGTCTCTGACGAAGGTGGCGAACCGGCTGAACAACATCGCCCCGAGGATGTACAGGACGATCTCTAGACCGGAGGACCGCAGCCAGGTGGTGAAGTCGGTGGACGTGGAGAAAGCCTGGGGTACGTCCAACTAGCTCGCCTGCTCTCGCATTCGCCAACGAATTCCGGATTCGATGAAACCATCGATATCACCGTCGAGCACGGCACTCGGATTGTTGACTTCGTAGTTGGTGCGCAGATCCTTGACCATCTGGTACGGGTGCAGCACATAGGAGCGCATCTGGTTGCCCCAGGACGCACCCTCGTTGGTCTTGAGCGCGTCCATCTCGGCGCGCTCCTCCTGCCGCTTGCGCTCCAGCAGTTTGGCCTGCAGCACGCGCATGGCCGAAATCTTGTTCTGCAGCTGGGATTTCTCGTTCTGACAGGTCACCACGATGCCGGTGGGAATATGCGTGAGCCGCACGGCCGAGTCGGTGGTGTTGACGCTCTGACCACCCGGACCCGATGAGCGGTACACGTCGACGCGGACCTCGCCCTCCGGAATCTCGATGTGGTCGGTGGTCTCGACCACTGGCAACACCTCGACCTCGGCGAAGGAGGTCTGGCGGCGCCCCTGGTTGTCGAATGGGCTGATCCGGACCAGCCGGTGCGTGCCCATCTCCACCGAGAGGGTGCCGTAGGCATAGGGCGACTTCACCGCGAAGGTGGCGCTCTTGATACCTGCTTCTTCGGCGTAGGAGGTGTCGTAGACCTCGACGGAGTACTTGTGCCGGTCGGCCCAGCGGATGTACATGCGCATCAGCATCTCGGCCCAGTCGGCGGCATCCACACCACCCGCGCCGGAGCGAATGTTGACCAGCGCCTCGCGCTTGTCGTATTCGCCCGAGAGCAGGGTGCGGACCTCCATGGCCTCCACATCACCGTGCAGTGCGGCCCGTTCGGCGTCGGCATCGGCGAGCGCGGCCACCCTGGCCTCGCCCTCCTCTTCCTCGGCCAATTCATAGAGCACCGCTAGATCGTCGAGCCGCTGCCGCAGCTCCTCGACTCGACGCAACTCGCTCTGAGCGTGCGACAGCTCACTGGTGACCCGCTGCGCGTGCTCCTGGTTGTTCCACAGATCGGGATCGGCGGCCTGATGCTCGAGCTCATCGATCCGTCGACGCAGCTCCTCGACATCGAGGACCGACTCGACGGTCTTGAGGGTTGCGTCGAGTTCGGCGATATCAGCGGAAACGTCAGGATGCACGATGCTCAAGCCTACTGGGCGCGGTTGAGACGGTGAAACACACGGGCACGTGCGCGGCGGTGCTCGGGTGCCGGTGACGCTGGCGACACCTGCCCCCGGCCGACGGATGGAGCACGCGCTTTTCGCGCGAACACGGCAGAGATGGCCCGATTCGACGGGAAAATGCCTGCTCAGACCCATCGACTTCGGGTCTACGGACCCGTTGTCAGCCGGAAACGGCGCGGAGCCCACCCGGACGGCGACCGGCGAGCGAATCCAGCGCGGCGGCGGTCACATCGTCCGCGGGCAGGTAGACGATCAGTTGCTGATCGTCGTCGGCAGAGAGTTCGAGGGTTTCGTAGGTGAGGCGCAGTGCACCCGCCGCGGGGTGATTCAGGCGGGTGGTGCCGGTGGCGGCGGCGAGGCTGGGTACGGATTCGACGCGGCGGGTGAACTCGGCACCGGCGGCGATGGTCAGTTCGTCGGCCAAGGCCGCGATATGCGGATCAGCGCGGAACGGACCCTGCTTCAGTGCGGCGACCAGTTCGTCGGCAATGTGGTCCCAATTGGAATAGGAGGTGCGGGCGCGTGGGTCGGTGAAGACGAAGAGCGCGAGATTGGCGCGGTCCGCATCGTCGAGCAGCCCGATCGGTGCCATCAGGCGCTCATAGCCCTCGGTCCAGGCGAGCACGTCCCGCAGCCGGTTGACGATCAGCGCGGGCGCGGGTTCGAGGCGATCGAGGACGGCGCGGACCGTGGCGCGCACCTCGCGCGGCGGCCGCGCGCCGCCCATGCAGCTGAATCCGGGGTCGGCCCCCTTGATGAGCCGGTGCAGGTGGACGCGTTCGCTCGGCGCCAAGCCGAGTGCGTCGGCGAGTGCGGACACCACCGAAGGGGACGGGCGGCGATCACGGCCCTGTTCGAGTCGCGTGATGTATTCGACGCTCACTCCGGCCAGGGTGGCCAGTTCGGCGCGGCGCAGGCCGGGGGTGCGGCGGCGCGGTCCGGTGGGCAGCCCCACCTGGGCTGGCGTCACCGCTTCACGGCGGTTGCGCAGGAACAAGCCCAACTCGTTATCGCTCACGACTCGACGGTACAAGTGCGGTCGGCGCGGAGGGTGTCCCTGCCACTACCACTCTTCGCGCGGTCTTCCTGGTCGCGACGTCGGGCAGCAGATTTGGACGCGAACAACCTCGTGATCGAAGGAGAACACCAATGTCCACGTTGAAGCTCGCGGTGATCATCGGCAGCGTTCGGGAAGGACGCTTCGCACCGGCCGTCGCCTCCTGGTTCGTCGAGCAGGCCGCCCGCCACGGCGCGTTCGAAATCGACCTCATCGACCTGGCCGAGGCCGAACTGCCATTGGCACTGCCCGCGGTCCCTCCCTTGATGGAGCCCGATCCGGAGCGGCCGGCCGGAATGACCGACCTCACCAGGCGACTCGGCGAAGCCGACGCATTCGTCATCCTCACCCCCGACTACAACCGCAGCTACCCTGCCTCACTGAAAGCGGCCATCGACTGGCACTTCACCCAATGGGACCGCAAGGCAATCGGTTTCGTCGGTTACAGCGGCGCCAGCGGCGGCCTGCTCGCCATCGAACACCTGCGCCAGGTCTTCAACGAACTCAACGCCCACACCATCCGCAACTACGTCACCTTCCCCCGCTACTACCTGCTCTTCGACGCCGAAGGCAAGCTCCTCGAACCAGAGGAACCCGCCGCAGCCGCAACATCCATGCTCGACCAATTGCACTGGTGGGCAACCGCCCTCACCGCCGCCCGCTCCACCGCGGCCTAACCCGCCCCGCAATCGCCGCCTGACCAACCCCACACACCCTCGAGGCTGACCACCGGCATCGCCCACCGACCGTCCCCAGTGAAATGGCGGCCAGTCGGCCGGAGTCGGCGAGCCGAACATGGCGGGCAGAGTTGACGCATAGCTCGTGACTACCTCGCACAGGGGTACGGCCTATGCGAGGTAGTCATTAGATATGCGACAAGTGCCGAGGAGCGGGCCTGGAGCACGCGCAATGCGCTGGCTGGCCGAACGACCGAGGCGTCGCGGAAGTGCCGATCGACGGTCGTCCGCGCTGGGGGACGTCCTGTCCGGAGGGACGTCCAGTCCGGAGGGACGGTCAGTCCGGAGGGGCGTCCAGTCCGGAGGGACGTCCTGTCCGGAGAGATGGCGGGCTGGGGATAGGGTTCGGGGGTGGCTGACTACTCCTCCGATCTCGAACTCGCCCTGCGCTTGGCCGATGTGGCCGACGGGATTACCCGGGCGCGGTTCGGTGCGCTGGATCTGAAGGTGGATTCGAAGCCGGATCTGACGCCGGTTTCGGATGCGGATCTGGCGGTGGAGCAGGCGATTCGGGAGGTGCTCGCACAGGAGCGGCCCGAGGATTCGGTGCTCGGCGAGGAGTTCGGCGGCGATGTCGAGTTCAGCGGACGGCAGTGGGTGATCGATCCGATCGATGGCACCAAGAACTTCGTGCGCCGGGTGCCGATCTGGGCGACATTGATCTCACTGCTCGAAGACGGTGTGCCGGTGGTCGGCGTAGTGAGCGCGCCCGCGCTGACCCGGCGCTGGTGGGCCGCGGCGGGTTCCGGCGCCTTCGCCAGCTTCGATTCCGATGCGCCGAAACCCATTTCGGTCTCCGCCGTCAGCGACCTCGGCTCCGCCAGCCTGGCCTTCTCCAGCCTCTCCGGCTGGCACGAACGCGGCCTCCGCGAAAAATTCCTCGACCTCACCGACAATGTCTGGCGCGTCCGCGGCTACGGCGACTTCTTCAGCTACTGCCTACTGGCCGAGGGCGCAGTCGACATAGCCACCGAACCCGAAGTCTCCCTCTGGGACCTGGCCGCCCTCGACATCCTCATCCGAGAAGCAGGCGGCCACTTCACCTCCCTAACCGGCACCCCCGGCCCCCACAACGGCAACGCCCTGGCCACCAATACCCTCCTCCACCCCCAAGCCCTATCCCACCTCCACCCCTGATCCGTCGAGAACGCGCTGGTGCGGGTAAACGTCGAGTGCCCACCAGCACCAGCGCATGCTCGTCGATTTCTAGCGTCTCGGGTCGGCGGGGGTCAGGTCGATTCCGGGGGGTGGGCGGAGGCGGCGCAGGGTGCCGTCCATGCTGGTGACGTAGAGGGCCCAGGTGTCGGCGTCGCGGGCTATTCGTACGGAGGTGGCGCCGTCGGGGGGGTTGCGGAGGGGGGCGGGTTTGATCAGGCCGGTGATGATCGTGCAGGCGGTGCCGGTGGCGGGATCGATCTGGTAGACGGCGCCCTGGATGTGGTCGGCGACGAAGAGTTGGTTCGCTCGGGTGGCTTCCATATCGTCGGGGAGCGCGATCATCGTGGGGGCAGCGGCGACAACGGTTGGGTTGTTGGGGTCGTCGAGTGGGACGCGGAAGACGCGCAGGGTCATATTGTCGGTGTAGATCGACTTTCCGTCGGGGGCGAGCGCGAGTCCGTTCGTCCACGGCAGGCTGGACCAGCCCTTCGTGTACTCCCCTGTCGATGGCCGATACCGCGAGATACCGGTCGCCGGGCCGGAGATCCCGATCGTGGCGAACAACAGGTCCCCGTCGGGTAGTTCCAAGAGTCCGTTCGGACCGGACAGCTCCGTGAGCAGGATCGTCACCGCACCGGTGTCCATGTCATAGCGTCGCAAGGTGCCCGGCGCCTCGGCCAAACCATCGCCGGTGAGGAAGTAGACGGAACGGCCGACGACGCGCACTCCGGCCGGATGATCCAGCCCGGTGACCAGCTTCTCGAAATTGCCAGCGGCATCGATATGAGCGAGGTACCCGTCCATGATCCCGGTGACGTAGAAACCGCCAGCACCGTCGGTATCGAGATTCTCCAGATTCCCGACTCCGCTGACGATCGTCGATACGTCCCAGCCATCCGCACACGATCCGGCGGGCGTCTGCGCCCCGGCCGAACCTCCGGTAACGATGCCTGCCGCAACGGCCGCTGTCAGCACCGTTGCCCTTAGTCGCCGCCGCCGCGGCCGTCTTGCCATGCGGCACAACCTAACAGCCGGGCGGGCATATCGCCCGGGACGAACATCCCGTCCCGGGCGACTCGGCTTATGGAGTGAACAACATGCCCATCAAGCTGACGATCCCGGAGGCGAACTGATCGAACATGCGAATCACCACGACATCTCCTTCACTTCTGCGATGGAAGACAGTCTCGGCACAGAGCGCGACCGAGGCTGCGGACGGCACCTTATTCGACAGGCGTCGATCGGTCTTCGTAGCCGGTGGGGTGCTTGGATGGCTCCAAATTTTTTTCTTGGCAACCAAGATCATTCGAGGTGGCCCGTCAGCCCAGATGTTCGGCCTGTGGCCACAGTTCGGACCAGGGCACTCGCGGTTCGCGGCAGACGAACAGCGGCCGGCCCTGTTCGTCATTGTCGATGCCGAGACCGTTGTCGATGCGACCGACGGGTTCGACGTCGGCGAAGTACCGCGTCAGCTGGTCGTGGTCGAGGCCGACGGCGATGACCGCGGTGGCCGTATCACCGGGTGGGCCCCCACCACCAGTAGGAGTTGTGGCCGCTGTGCGGTGTGGGCAGTCCGTATTCACCGCCGAAATGCTCGATCGCGCCCGCCTCGCCGTAGTTGGCGGTGAGGATGGCGATATCGGAGCCGAGCGTCGCGCGCACCTCGGCGATTCGGCGCACGAACTGCGGCCAACCGATGGTTTCGCCCGCGTCGTAGTTGATCGCGAGCACCGGCGAATCCTTCAGCTCCGCTATGGGCAATACCGGCAGGAACAGTACCGCCGACACGGCCGCGTTCACCGTGATAGCCGAACCCACTGCCACCCAACGGTTTCGCCGGTTCGCAAGCCACTCGACGACCGGTACGGCACCGGCCGCGAGCAGCACCGGATACATCCCGCCCAGGTAGTACGCCTTGCCGCCGACGACGGCGAAGCCCACGAACAGCAACGCATACGCGACCGCGAAGGCCCGGCGGCGCGGATCCCGCCACAGACGCCAGAGCCCGAAAATCCACAGCGGCACCAATAGCGGACCCATCAGCCCGAGTTGCAGAACTACGAACGCCACCGGTGAGTCCGAGGTGCCGGAGGAGCCACCCGCGATCGCCCGGCTCAGCCCCCACTGCGGCCACCCGTGGTGCGCCTGCCACCACAGATATGGCAGCCAGAGCACCGCGGCGAGCCCGATCGCCATCGGAAAGTACCTCGTCGCGAATATCTTTCGCGGACCGACCAGGACCAGTGCCAATACCAGCGCACCGACCGGAAAGACCAACAGCGCCTTGTTCAGCAATCCGATCCCGACTACGAGCCCCACCCCGAGCCACCACCGCTGGGCCGTCGTCCTTCGCCATCCACCCGCATCCCCGACCGCAGACGCACACTCCCCGCCCACGGGCGCGCCCTCACACTCCGCACCCTTGCGCTCCACGCCCACACCCGCACCGCCACGCTCGACGCCCACGCGCGCACCCCCACACTCGACAACCGCACGCTCCGCACCTTCACGCTGCACGCCCGCACGCTCCACGCCCACGGGCGCACCCTCACACTCGACACCCACACACTCCGCACCCACACGCTCCGCACCTGCGCACTCCGCACCCACACGCTCCGCACCCACACGCTCCGCACCTGCGCACTCCGCACCCACACGCTCCGCACCTGCGCACTCCGCACCCGCACGCTTCACACCCACACCGGCACTCCCCGACTCGACACCCACACGCTCCGCACCCTCGCGCCCCACGCCCCTACCCGCACGCTCGATGCCCACGCGGGCACACCCACGCCCCACACCGTCACGCTCCGCACCCACACTGGCGCGGTGCACCGCACCCACACGCGCACCCGCCAGCCTTCCGCGCCCGCCGCTCCCCGCAGCCAGCACATCTGGATCGCGCAGCAGCCGCAACACCAGCAGGCAGACCAATCCGAACGCCGCCATATCGAAGGACGTCGTGGTCAGTAGATGACCGACACCCAGCACCATCGCGGCGCTCGCGACCGCGGCCGACGCCAGCACCTGCGCCCCGCGACCACCGCCGAGTTCGCGCGCCATCAGCCCGGCGGCAACGACGACCGACGTCGCGGCCGCGATCGACGGAATACGCAGCAGCAGTAACGAATCGGCATCGATTGCCGCCATTGCGCGGGCGAGTAGCGGGGTCAGTGGTGGCTGATCCGGATAGCCCCAATCGAGGTGTCGGCCGGCGGCGAGAAAGTACAGCTCATCCCGGTGATAGCCATAGCGGTCGGCGAAGGCGGCCAGTAGCGCGGCAAAGACAACGGCGACGGCGATCAGCTGTCGCGCCGCGATTTTGGGCACTCGTCCAGCCTGACACAGTTCGGCCGCGTATGCTGCACCTCGACGCGCTTCTTACTCAGGAGTAAGATAGCCTTACTCAGGAGTAAGATAGCTGGGACAAGACCGCACCACACCCACCCGAGAAAACAGGTGATGATGAGTACTCGAGACAGCGCAACGACGCGACGTCCAGACACGTCCGCGGTCGGCCTGAACCACCCCAAGCGGGACTGGATGGGCGCGGCCATGCGGGTCATGACGACCCTTACCGGTTCGGATCTCGCCGAGAAGTACAACCTGCGCAAGCCGATCGAGCGAGTCACCTACGAAGGCACCAAGACCGGTTTCCGCACCCTCGGTGCCGCAACTCGCGCATTCGGCAAGGTTGCCGGCGGTGGCGCTCCGAAGCGCCTGGCCGACAACGAGTCCAAGAACAAGGGCTACTTCGACCTGACCCCGAGCGACGAGCAGCAGATGATCGTGGAGACGGTGAAGGAATTCGCCGCCGAGATCCTGCGCCCGGCCGCCTACGAGGCCGACAATGCCGCCAAGGCGCCGCGCGACCTGCTCGAGCGCGCCGCCGAACTCGGCATCACCCTGATCAATGTGCCCGAGGAGCTGGAAGGCGCGGCCGCCGAGCGCGGCGCGGTCACCAACTCGATGGTCGCCGAGGCGCTCGCGCACGGCGATATGGGGCTGGCCCTGCCGATTCTCGCGCCCAGCGGTGTCGCGGTCGCCCTGTCCCAGTGGGGCACCGATGCACAGCAGCAGACCTACCTGCCCGCCTTCACCGGCGAGAATGTGCCGCAGTCCGCGGTCGTGATCAGCGAGCCGCGCGCCCTGTTCGACCCGTTCGCACTGCAGACCAAGGCCACCCGCTCGCCGAGCGGCTTCCGGCTCAACGGTGTGAAGAGCCTGGTCCCGGCCGCCGGTGACGCCGAGCTGTTCATTATCGCCGCCGAACTCGACGGCCGCCCGGCCCTGTTCATCGTGCCGTCCGACGCCCAGGGTCTGGTCGTGGAGGCCGATCCGAGCATGGGGCTGCGGGCCGCCGGCCTCGGCCGCCTACTGCTCGACAATGTCGCGGTCGGCGCGGATGCCATCCTCGGCGACAGCGACGCCATGACCCGCGCCGAGGAGTACGCGGACGCGGTGCGCCTGGCTCGACTCGGCTGGGCCTCGCTCGCCATCGGCACCGGTCAGGCCGTGCTCGACTACGTGATTCCGTACGTCAACGAGCGCGAGGCGTTCGGCGAGCCGATCTCGCACCGCCAAGCGGTCGCGTTCATGGTCGCGAACATGGCAATCGAACTGGACGGCCTGCGGCTCGTGACCCTGCGGGGTGCGTCACGCGCGGAGCAGGGTCTGTCCTACGCCCGCGAGGCGGGGCTGGCCCGCAAGCTCGCCACCGATAAGGGCATGCAGATCGGTCTGGACGGCGTGCAGCTGCTCGGCGGCCACGGCTTCACCAAGGAACACCCGGTCGAGCGCTGGTACCGCGATCTGCGGGCCATCGGCGTCGCCGAAGGTGTCGTGCTCATCTAACCGGCTGGTTCCTCAACTTCCAGGAGATATTCCATGATCAATCTCGAACTCCCGAAGAAGCTGCGGGCCAGCGCCAATCAGGCCCATCAGGTCGCCCAGGAGATCTTCCGGCCGATCTCGCGCAAGTACGACCTCGGCGAGCACGAGTACCCGGTCGAACTCGACACCATGGCCGCCATGGTCGAGGGGCTGGCCGACTCCGGCACCCAGAAGATCGGCGGCGCGGCCGGTGGCCGCTCCGATACCGACGAGCACGCCACCGAACTGCTCGGAAATACCAACGGCGGCAATATGTCCGCGCTGCTGAACGCGCTGGAGACCTCCTGGGGCGATGTCGGCCTGATGCTCTCCATCCCCTATCAGGGTCTCGGCAACGCGGCCATCGCGGCCGTCGCCACCGACGAGCAGCTGAAGCGTTTCGGCAAGGTGTGGGCCTCGATGGCGATCACCGAACCGTCCTTCGGCTCCGACTCGGCCGCCGTCACCACCACCGCCGTGCTCGATGGCGACGAGTGGGTGCTCAACGGCGAGAAGATCTTCGTGACAGCGGGCCAGCGCTCCACCCACATCGTGGTGTGGGCGTCGGTGGACCGCAGCCTCGGCCGCGCCGCGATCAAGTCGTTCGTCGTGCCCCGCGACGCTCCGGGTCTTTCGGTGGCCCGGCTCGAGCACAAGCTCGGCATCAAGGCCTCCGATACCGCGGTACTGCTGTTGCAGGACTGCCGGATTCCGAAGGACAACATCCTCGGCAGCCCGGAAGTCAATGTGGAGAAGGGTTTTGCCGGGGTCATGCAGACCTTCGACAACACCCGTCCCTTGGTCGCGGCCATGGCGATCGGTGTCGCACGGGCGGCGCTCGAGGAACTGCGCACCATCCTGACCGAAGCCGGTGTCGAGATCTCCTATGACATCCCGGCCAATAACCAGCACGCCGCGGCTGCCGAATTCCTGCGCATGGAAGCCGATTACGAGTCCGCCTATCTGCTCGCCCTGCGCGCGGCCTGGATGGCCGACAATAAGAAGCCGAATTCGCTGGAGGCCTCCATGTCCAAGGCCAAGGCGGGTCGCACCGGCACCGATGTCACCCTGAAGGCCGTCGAATTGGCCGGTGCCATCGGCTATTCCCAGCGCACCCTGCTCGAAAAGTGGGGCCGTGACTCGAAGATCCTCGACATCTTCGAAGGCACCCAGCAGATCCAGCAGCTCATCGTCGCGCGCCGAGTACTCGGCAAGACCAGCGCCGAGCTGAAATAGGAAGTCGGACAAGGAAACCGGTGTCGGTCCGTTGGTGGACCGGCACCGGTTTTTGGTTTCCCCGGTCGCAGTGCATCGGGATCAGATCGTCATCGTGCTGCGCCAACACGATCGCCGGACCGCCCAGATATCGGGTGCCACAGATCGCCCGCAAAGTAGCGACCGGTATCTTGGCTGCGATCGTTCAGCGGACGACTGCCATCGAGCTGTACCAAGACCCCGCAAGGAGACTGGTTATGCACAGACTGGGTTTGATACGTCGCTTCACCGCCGCACTCGCGGCCGCCACCGCATTCGCAACTGTTTTCTGTGGTCATGCCGCTGCCGAACCGGTGGCGATCGACTGGAACGCGGGTGTACAGCAGCTGCGGTCGGCGGCCCGCGGCAATCCTGCGGCCGAGCAGGCCGTGGACCGGCTGCTGGCCACCGGACAGGTTGTCACGCAGGTGGCATTGCCGGCGCAGCCGTTCCAGATGCCAGCGCAATCCGATATCGGGCGCGGTGACGGACCGGGCGTCTACGGGTCCGGTATCGCCCTCGGGTACGACGGGTTCCGATTCGGATTCTTCGGCGGCCCGGGCACGATCTCCCCGATCCAAGATGGCGCCAAGCTTCAGGTGATGTGGATCAACCTGTCCAACGGCCGCAGCGGCACCGAGACGCTCACCGAGCACAATGACGCCACGGTCGACACGACCATCCGCACCCGCACCCTCGACATCGGTAGCGGCTTGGTCGTCGCCGCGGTCTACGGAACACTGTGGCATCGTTGGCCCGTTCCGGTCAGCGATGCCAACCCGGACGGTTTCCAGTACAAGCTGGCCACCATCTCCATCCCGTCCTTCGGGGCCGTCTACAACTGACCCCGGCACTCGAGCCCGGCATGGACTTCCGTGCCGGGCTCTTGCTTCACACCGGTCTGTGCTCAGCCATTGCCAGCAATTAATGACTCCGTTAGTTTGCCCTCGTGAGCGTGGAAGACCGACTAGCGAAACTCGAACGCCGACGCGCGGCCAAGGACCTTGTCCGGGATGGCAACAGACAGGCGATCGGGTCCGCCCCACAGGGCGGGTGGGCGCTGCGGCGGCTTCATCAAGAGTTCGCGGATGCAGACGAGAGCAATGGCGGGGTGATGTTCGCCGGTTCGGGCCGACTACCCAGTGCGGAACAGTTCGACTGGCAGGTCCAGTTCGGCACCGATGACATCGTTGCCTACGACTGGGACGATGCCGCCGAATGCCTTGCCGCCCTCGGCAGTCCGGTCCGCCTGCGCATTCTGCGGGAGATCCTTCGCGGCAGCAGAACCGCGGCCGAGCTCACCGACCTCGACGAGTCCGGCTCCTCCGGTCAGATCTACCATCACCTGCGCCAACTGGCCGCCACCGGCTGGCTGCACACCGTGGGCAACGGCCGCTTCGAAGTTCCCCCGAACCGCGTGGTGCCACTGTTGGTCGCATTGGCGACCGCGCGCCGATGACGATCGAGATCTGGCGGACGAGTGCGATTCGACCGCAATCTGTGATGCCCGACACAGCCACTGATACGGTTGGTGCGACATAAACGCCCGTTCGATATCGCTAGGTCGAGGGCCGACGCGAGTTCCTTGTGGAGGTGTTCGACGATGAAGTTGGCGCATGCGCTCGAGGTTGTGAAGGCGCTGGGAGTGCTGCGGTCACGCGGGGTCAGCGATCCCACGAAACCGCTGGAAACGCTGCGGACGGCGAAGGAATCGCAGGTCTATGGGCCGCAGGCGACGCTGATCCGGCATTCGGCCCGGGTCGCGCCCGATGCCCCCGCACTGGTGGACGAGGGCGGCGAACTGACCTATCGGCAGCTGGACGAGCAGTCGACCGCGATCGCGCGCGGGCTGCGGCAGGCGAATTTGACCGAGGGGTCCGTGGTCGGTGTGCTGGCGCGCGACCACCGCGGCCTGATCCTGGCCATGGCCGCCGCGGGAAAACTCGGCGTGCGGGTCGCACTGATGAACACCGGATTCGCCAAGCCGCAGTTCGCCGAGGTCTGCGAGCGCGAGAAGGTCAAGGCGGTCCTGCACGACAGCGAGTTCCTCGGCCTGCTCGACGCGCTGCCCACCGATCTCCCGCGCTACCTCACCTGGGTCGACGAGGGCACCGAATTGCCCGAGGGCGCCAAGACTCTCGATGATCTGATCGCCGCCAACTCGACCGCGGACCTGCCCGCGCCGTCCAAGCCGGGCGGCTTCGTCATCCTCACCAGCGGCACCACCGGCCTGCCCAAGGGCGCACCGCGCAGCAAGGTCACCCCGCTGGCCACCGCGCAGATGGTGGACCGAATCCCGTTCCCGATCCGGGGAACTCAGGTCATCGTCTCGCCGATCTTCCACAGCACCGGACTAGGCACGTACCTGGTCGCCTCCGCGATGAGCAACAAAGTGGTGGTGCGCCGTCGCTTCGACGCCGAGGCCACACTGAAGATGGTGGCCGATCACAAGGCCGAGATGCTGGTCGCGGTGCCGACCATGCTGCACCGGATGACCGAACTGGCACCGGAGATCCGCGCCAAATACGACACCACCTCGCTGAAATGCATTCTGCTCGCGGGTTCGGCGCTCGCACCGGAGCTGTGTATCAAGGCGACCCAGGTCTTCGGCCCGGTCCTGTACAACCTGTACGGATCGACCGAATGCGCCGTCGCCACCGTCGCGAATCCGGAGGATCTGGCGCTGGCACCCGGCACCGTGGGCCGCGCGCCGATCACCTGCGAGGTCCGGCTCTACGACGATAACGACAAGCAGGTCAGCGCGATCAACACCACCGCGCGCATCTTTGTCCGCAGCGGCGCGCCCTTCGAGGGCTATACCGACGGCAGGCATAAGCAGATCATCGACGGCTATATGTCCAGCGGCGATGTCGGTCACTTCGACGAGCACGGCCTGCTGATGGTGGACGGCCGCGATGACGACATGATCGTCTCCGGCGGTGAGAACGTCTTCCCGCAGGAGGTGGAGAACCTGCTGCTGGAGCGTCCGGACGTCTTCGACGCGGCGGTGGTAGGCGTCGACGATGTCGAGTTCGGTAAGCGCCTGCGCGCCTTCGTGGTCCCCGAGCCGGGGCACTCCCCCGATGGTGAGGAGATCAAGACCTACGTCAAGGAGAATCTGGCCCGCTACAAGGCGCCCCGCGAGGTCATCTTCCTCGACGATCTTCCGCGCAACCCCACGGGCAAACTGCTGCGCCGGGTCCTCGTCGAGTACGACGTCAAGGCTTAGCCGAACGCGGCCGCCCCGGCGAAAACCGGGGCGTACCGGCGCGTTTCACGCTTCCGACGGAAGATGAGCCCGGGCGCGCCCGGGCCGATGAGATACATGACACACCAGGTCACAGATGCTTGCTATTGTTAGCGACAGCACTGGATCTCGAAGTTGCGGTCCACACCACCCCCGGTCCCGGTGGGCGGACTGCGGAAGGCGTTGTCGAATGTCTCTATCTCTGCCTGCGTTGAATGACTCCGTTCGGAAGGCGGGCGATTTAGCCCAAGGCGTGAACGTCATGGTCAAGCGGCGGCTGTTCAATCCGCTGCGGCCCGATCATGCGGCCCGGTCCGCATTCAACGTGCTGAAGTTCGGCCCGTTCGCCGGTGTCGTCATGCATGCGGCACAGACCAGGCCGGGCGCGGCCGCCATTGTCGACGAACGCGGCGAGGTGACCTTCGGCCAACTCAACGAGCAATCGAGCGCGCTCGCGCGTGGGCTCGCAGCGCAGGGCCTCGAGCCTGGTGACGTGGTCGCCCTGCTGGCCCGCGATCACCGCGGCATGGTGTTGAGCCTGCTCGCGACCGGCAAACTCGGCGTCCGCACCGTGCTGATGAATACCGGCTTCGCCAAGCCCCAGTTCGCTGATGTGGCCGAGCGCGAGCGCGTCAAGGCCGTACTGCACGACAGCGAATTCCTCGATCTGATGAGCGCGATTCCCGCCGATATCCCCCGCGTGCTCACCTGGGTCGACGAGAAGGACAATGTCGATCCATCGGTGCCGACCATCGAATCGCTGATCGCGGGCCGCTCGACCGAACCGATGCCCGCGCCCGCCAAGCCGGGTGGCATGGTCATCCTGACCAGCGGCACCACCGGCACCCCGAAGGGCGCGCCGCGCGATCGGGTCAGCCCGTTCGCCTCGGCCCAGTTCGTCGACCGGGTGCCGCTGCCGAACAACGGCACCATGATCATGGCCGCGCCGATCTTCCACGGCACCGGCCTCTCGCAGTTCACCCTCGGTCTGGCGCTCGGCAACCGGGTGATCTTCCAGCAGCGCCGCTTCGATCCCGAACGCACCCTCGCGAATATCACCGAGTACAAGGCGGATTCGCTGGTCGTGGTCCCGACCATGTTGCAGCGCATCCTCGATCTCGGCGACGAGGTGCTGGCCAAGTACGACCCGAGCAGTATCAAGGTGATCTTCGCGGCGGGCTCGGCCATCGCACCCGATGTCGTCACCCGCACCCTCGACTACTTCGGTGACAGTCTCTACAACCTGTACGGCTCCACCGAATGCGCGGTCATGACCGTCGCGACCCCGCAGGATCTGCGCAAGGCCCCGACCACCGCGGGCAAGGCGCCGGTCGGCATCCGGATCGTGCTGCTCGATGAGAACCGCAAGCCGATCACCGAGCCCAATGTGACCGGCACCATCTTCGTCGACAACGGTTTCGCCTTCACCGGCTACACCGACGGCCGCACCAAGGAGATCGTGGACGGCATGATGTCCAGCGGTGACGTCGGACATTTCGATGCCGAGGGCCTGCTCTACATCGATGGCCGTGACGACGACATGATCGTCTCCGGTGGCGAGAACGTCTTCCCACTCGAGGTGGAAAACCTCATCGCGGGCCGCGACGATATCTTCGAGGCGGCCGTGGTCGGCGTGGACGATCGCGAATTCGGAAAGCGGTTGCGTGCCTTCGTCGTTCCCGGTCCGGACTCCAAGCGCGACGCGCAGGAGATCAAGGATTACGTCAAGGCGAATCTGGCGCGTTACAAGGTGCCGCGCGAGGTGATCTTCCTCGACGAACTGCCCCGCAATGCGACCGGCAAGCTGCTGCGCAAGCCGCTGATCGAAATGGAAATCGACGCAAGCTGATTCGAACTCGGGGCCGCACACCTTCGATTTCCCGGCCGCGGAATTCGTACGGATATCCGGAGGTGTGCGGCTTTCGCATTTCTTCCACCTGGAAACTCGATGCATCCCATGGATTTCGGCGATCGGCCGGGGTGGCGATCGGCCGGTAATTCGTCAGCTATCATCAGCGCGTGAGTATCGAGTTCGGCCCGGCCGCTGCGGGGCAACGCAGCGCCGTCGCGCGGGTGCGCGGCGCATGTGCCGGTTCGATCTCCGGGGCCATATCCGTTGCCGCACATGGGTGGGCGTCCGGCGGTATGGCGCCGAGCGGTACCACCCTGGCACTGCTCGCTGCCACCGCGGCCGTCGTCGGTGCGCTCGTCGCCGGTATCGCATCGCTGCGCCACAGCTCGATCGGGCTGGTCATGGTGCTGGCCATCGGTCAGCTGCACGGCCACCTCACCATGGGGTGGAGCTCGGGGCATATGCAGCACGGCGATGTCCAGCTCAGTCCCGGGATGTTGGCCGCGCACATTCTCGCGGCCATCGTTGCGGCAATGGTGATCCGAGGCGCGGAAGCCGCGTATCGGATCGGCTGTGCCGTGCTGTCCCGAGTGCTGCCGCTGCGCTATCACCCGCCCGCGATTCCGGGGCCGGTGCCGCTGCGCCTGCCCCATCGCGATCGCGTCATTCTGCGGATTTTCGCGGCGGACTCGCTGCGCACGCGTGGCCCGCCGCTGGTGTTCGGTTACTGATTCTCCTTTACCCGGTGCACGGGCTCCGCTCGTGCGTCGCCGTCACCCGCGCACATACCTTTCCGCGGACGAGATCTCACATCACCGTGTGACATCGATTCCGTTGTTCAACGGTGCACCGATCAGCACTGCTATCGATCGCATCCGTTGTTGCGCGGCGCTCTTCGCGCCCGGCGAAACGCCGGGATCCGCTGCCCGTCATGAATTCCGGCGAATCGCCGCGATGACGGCGTTCGGTGGATTCCGACGGCCCTCGTCGACGACGGCCGATTCCGGGTGCCTCCGAACTCCAGAAACGAATCACCATGAGCATTACGGACATCAGTCCACCGGATGCCGAATCAGCGGATCCGGCAAAGGAAACGACCAATCGGCCGCGCACTGGCCTCTATCCCCTGGCCATGCGGCTGCATTTCTACGCGGGCATTTTCATCGCACCGTTCATCCTTATCGCAGCGGTCACCGGAGCGCTCTATGCGATCTCCCCGACCTTGGAATCGATAACCTCGCACGATCTGTTGAAGGTCGAGCCGACTGGTCCGATGCGGCCGCTGTCCGAACAGGTCACCGCGGCAGTCGCCACCCAGCCCACGCTGAGGCTGGTCGCGGTGGCTCCGGCACCCGAGGCCGATGACACCACTCGCGTGCTGTTCGATGATCCGTCACTCGGCGAATCCGAACGTCGCGCCGTCTTCGTGGATCCGTATACCGCGCAGCCGGTCGGCACCGATGTCGTCTATGGCAGCTCGGGTGCGCTTCCGCTGCGCACCTGGATCGATAGGCTGCACCGGGATCTGCACCTCGGTGAGCCGGGACGCATCTACAGCGAACTCGCCGCCTCCTGGCTGTGGGTTGTCGCCCTGGCCGGTCTGGTGTTGTGGATCCGCAGGGTCCGCAACCGTCGCAACCGGAACTCGGCGGCCTGGCTGCTGGCACCGGACAGCGCCCAGAAGGGTCGCGGCCGGTTGATGAATTGGCATGGCGTCGTCGGAGTTTGGATCATGCCGGTGATCCTGCTGCTCTCGGCGACCGGCATGACCTGGTCGACCCATGCGGGTGAGAACATCACCGAACTGCGCCAGCAGCTGAGCTGGACCACCCCCGCGGTGAGCACCGCGCTGCCGGGCGCGACTGCCACCGAACACTCCGGGGGCGATCACCACGGTGGCGGCGAACACGCGCACGCGCCGGTCGACACGCCGACCCGGATCGCGCAACTCGACGCGGTATATGCGGCGGCCCGCGCCAACGGCATAACCCAGGGCGCGGAGATCAGCATTCCGGCCGAGCCCGGTGTGGCTTTCGCGGTGAAGGAGCGGCGCATGTCCGGCACCTACACCGTCGACGCGGTCGCCGTCGATGGCGCCACCGGCTCGATCACCGGCACATTGCCCTACGCCGAGTGGCCGCTGATGGCCAAGCTCACCAACTGGGGCATCCAGTTCCACATGGGCCTGATGTTCGGGCTGCTCAATCAGTTGCTGCTGCTGGTCGTGATGATCGGGCTGATCGCCGTGCTGGTGCTCGGCTACCTGATGTGGTGGAAGCGGCGGCCGACCCGTGGTTCGTCGCGCCCGGCCATCGGACGTGCACCCCGGCGCGGCGCATTGCGCCGAACCTCGCCGTGGCTGGCGCTGCCGATTGTGGCGGCCGCGCTGGTCGTCGGGTGGTTCGTCCCACTGGTGGGGCTGAGCCTGCTCGCCTTCCTCGCCGTCGATGTCATCGTCGGCCTGATCGCACGCGGCCGCGCCACGGCATAGCCGAATACCGCCGGGGCGTGAGGGGCTCCGGCAGTTACCAATTCGACCTACCGAACGTCAGAGGTACGGCCGCTGTATCGCCATGCCTCGAGCTGTTCAAGACAAAGGATTCACCCATCTCATGAAGATCACCAAGTTCGCCCTGGCCGCCGCGTTCATGACAACCGCGGTGGGTATGTCCGCCGGTGCGAGCTACGCCGCGCCGATCGAGGACGCCCCGATCAACTTCACCGCCGACACCACCGACACCCAGTCGATCATTACCACTGATGGTGGCTCGCTGGTCATCGAGGAAGGCGCGCTGAAGATCAAGGCCGCCAATGGAACTACCGTCGCGGGCACGCCGCTGATTTTCCGGGTCGACGACTTCGAATTCCCGATAGCGGCCGATATCACCGACCGCACAGCGACTCTCACGCCGCAGTTCGATATGGCGCACGCGACTTACAAGCCGGTCGCGTTGCCCTTCGAGGACAAGGCGCCGTGGAAGACCGAGTACGACCGTGAACAGGCCGCCTGGTCTCGCATGACCAGCACCATCAGCATGGGCGCCACCATCGGCACCCTGGTGGGCGGCATCGGCGGCGGCGCTGTCGGCTGCGTGCTCGGCGGTATCGCCGGTGCGACGGTCGCGTCGGCCACCATCGTCGGCCTCTTCGGTCCGTTCATTCCGGCCGCCGCGGTCGGCTGCGTCGGCGGCATCGTCGCGATCGGCGCGCTCGGTGTGCTCGCGGGTCAGATCCTGGTGACCGCACCGGTCGCGATCGGTGCCGCGATCCAGTACTTCACCACGCTCGGCCAGCCCTTCAACGCACCGGCGAAGTAGTCTGCGGCACAACGAAAGACAGTGCACCGCCCGATAGCGATCGGGCGGTGCACTCATTGAGCACGCTAGCGGCGGCCCCAGACGGTGCGTCCGAAACGTCATGGGATACCCCCCGATGGCGACCGGCGATCCACCCGCGCGCGCTGCGCGATCGGCTCATTCCACCGCGGCCTTGGCCTGCGGCCAGATGCGGGCCAGGTCGATCAGGAGTGCGAGTTCGGCGTCGAAATCGTGCGCGCCCAAGGGCAAGGGTGGTGGTGCACCGGTGCCAGCGGGCGGCAGGCCCGCCTTTCTGGCCTGCGCCGCCCGACTCAGCCGATGGGCGTAATCGGTGATCCCCCGGTTCCATTCGGGCTCTGGCACGGTATCGCGTTGCGTTTCATCGGCTTCGGCTGGGAGGTAAGCGCCCAGGTGGAGCATTGCGTCGCGGATCTCCACAGTCATCCGCAGTAGCCGGGTGGCCGGATCCGAGCCGTGCCGCGCGTCGGCGGGCATGACGATCTCCGGGACGGCCGCGGTGAGATCACGCCACAGCGGCAGCAGCCGACGGCAGGTTCTGGTGGCGCGATCCATACCCGCTCGCAGCACCAGCTCCGCGACCAGCGGTACCGCGAGCAGCGTCGAACCGGTCGCGACGAACAGCGTGAACGCAGCCGGGACCAGCGACAGTTGTGGTCCGTCGGGCCATCCGGTGGCCAGCTGGGAAAGCGAGAGTGCCTGCGCGCCCCAGATAACCGCAGTTGTGCCGATCATGCCGAAAGACACGATCCGCGCCGCGCGCGGCGTATCGATATCGCGGACTGCACCGAGGCAGCTGCGGGCGAAGACGAACGTGTTGTAGGTGAGTGGTACGGCGAAGGCGCAACCGATGCCCAGTGCATCCCCCGTGCGGCGCAGGTCGACCGTTCGTCCCGAGTATCTGGTCGACGCCGCGGTCAGGACTATCGAGGCCGTCGCGGCCAAGGCGACGAGACCGGCGTTGCGCTGGTTGCGCCATACGATATCCGGCTCGGGATCGGCGCTGACGAGCCGACCGATGCTGTACAGGTGCGTGGTGGTCATCAGAACGCAGCCCAGGGCAAGCTGATTCGCCGGGTCATCGATGGTCGGCGTCGACGCGCACCGGTACATCAGCAGGGCCACGATGCACCACAGGCCCATGTGGATTACCAGCCGGCCCATCTGGTTGTCGAACCGATCGGCATCGGTGCCGCGGACGACCCATAACCAACCCGCCAGCCCCACCGCGAGGTAGCCGATCACCGCCCAGGCCACGATTCCCGATATCGGTGACGACATCGATGCACCCTCTCGGTCCGGAACTCATGCCCGTCGGAGGATACTGCCGTCTCGACGACTCCTGGAACCCAAGACAATTGGGCGGGGGCATGCGCTCGAGACACGCTGCCGCCCGCGACGACCGCGGCCTTGTCCCGTGCACCCATGGGTTACCGCGCCCGCCGATGCGACGATTTCGGCGTGATCGAGCGCACGTTCGCACGGTATCGGCGATGACCGATGCTGACCGCGAATCTGCTGAATTCTGGACAACGCCACCCGCATCGGCCCGCGCTGCGCTTCAGTACGGCAACGATGACCTACACCGAACTGGCGAATCGGACGGCGGGGGTGGCGGCGCTGCTGCGCGGACGGGGGTATCCGGTACGGCGATCGGGTGGCGCTGATGCTGCCGACGACTCAGCGATAGGTGTATGCATCGACGACCCGTCTTACCTTGCCCAGCGGGGCGCCAAGCCGGGCCGATTCCATCGGATTATGACCGCAGATCGGCGATACGGGTGAAATACGCTCTGTCGCAGGGTATTCGGGTTGTCAGCGGCGGCCGCGGAAGGTGCGGCGGAGGTCTTCGGTCCAGAGGTCCGGAATCTCCCAGGGGATGAAGTGGCCGCCCCGGTCGTGGGCGGTGAGGTTGACGTGGTTGTACCAGGGGCCGCGGTCGCTGGCGACGAAGTTGTCGACCCGTTGGTCGGTGGTGACGCCGGGTGGGTTTTCGTAGCCGACGAAGGTGATGCCGGTAGGGGCCTCGATGACCGGGTGGCGGTTGTGCGACGGGGTCCAGGGGTAGCGGTTGTTATTGGCGTAGGTACGGATCGAGGTGCCGATCGAGTTGGTGGCCCAGAAGATCATGGCGTGGGTGAGCAGATCGTCCCTGGGGAAGACGGTTTCGATATCGCCGCCGTCGTCGCTCCACTTCATCCAGCGCTGGAGTATCCAGGCGAGCATGCCGGCGGGTGAGTCGGACAGGCCGAAGGCCAGGGTGCTCGATTCGAGCACATGGGCGGCGAGATGGACGCCGAAGCGGTGCTCCAATTCGATAATTCGGGCGTAGACGTCGGCGGGCAGGCCGTCCGGGATGGGGCGGCCGCCGGTGAGATCCCAGGCCCGGTCGCCGTTGAACAGGGTCAGTTTCTGGCCGGAGCCGATGTGGATGGCGTAGAGCTCATCGGCGTACTTGTGGCCGAGTTGGCCGGTGACCAGTGCGCCGACATCACAGCCTGCCGCGGCGTACCTGTCGTAGCCGAGGGTTTCGGTCATCAAGGTGTGCCAGAGATCGGCCACCTTCCAGAAATTCATATCCGGGTTGTTCGGCAGCGGGGTGGAGAAGCCGAAACCGGGGAACGACGGGACGATCACGTCGAAGGCTTCGGCGGGGTCGGCGCCGTAGGCGCCCGGATCGGCGAGCGGGTCGATGACCTTGGACCAGTGCCAGAACGTCCACGGCCAGCCGTGGGTGAGGATCAGCGGTATCGGATTCGGGCCGACGCCGGGCTTGCGCATGAAGTGCACCGGGACACCGTCGACTTCGACGCGATAGTGCTCGTAGGCGTTGATCGCGGCTTCGGCCTTGCGCCAGTCGTATTCGCTGTGCCAGTACTCGACGAGTTCCTGCAGGTAGCGGCGATCGACGCCGTAGTATCCGTCGTCATTGCCCGCGTCGTCGGGCCAGCGGGTCAGGGCGAGTCGCTGGCGGAGATCGGTGAGCACCTCATCGGGCACATGGATCGGCGTCGCCGGCAATGGAAACGGCCGATTCCCGGCGCGGTCGGATCCGTTGGTTTCGTGACTCAATGACCATCTCCTGCGCGGCATCACGGATGTTTCGACCGTAGCACTCCAAGATCACCGATCCGCGCCGGTCAGGACTCGGGTGGCGAATCCCCGTCGGCGGCAGGCGCACCGGTCTCGGCCGGGACGGACACCGGCCGCAACAGCACCCAGACCAGGAAGGCGAGCGCCACCGCCCCCATGCCGACGCCGGCCCAGACGTTCACATTCACGCCGCCGGTCTTGGCCTGCTCGGCGGCGGTATTGTGCACCAGCCCGGTCACGATCAAGATGACGGCGTAACTGCCGAGCAGTGCGCCGACGATGGTGCGGATATCGAAAAGCATCGGCTGGCCTCCTTATCCGACGATGATATTGAGGGCGATGACCAGAACCAGGGCAATGCCCGCGAGCAGCACCGGACGCTGATACCAGGGCAGGCCGGCCTCGTCCGGATCGTGGCGCAATTGTTTCGGCGTCTCCGAATAGACGAGCCCGACGAGTTCGGCATCCGGCTTCGATGTGGTCACCTGAGTGACCGCGACGCTGACGGCGATATCGACGACGAAGGCGACACCGGCCGCGACGAAACTCGACCCCTGGCCCGACATTTCGAACACATCGGTCTTGTGCAGGATGAAAACCACAATGGCCGAGAGGGTTCCGAAGACCAGCCCCATCCAACCCGCCGTCGGCGTCATCCGTTTCCAGAACATGCCCAGGATGAAGGTCGCGAACAAGGGCGCGTTGAAGAAGCTGAACAGCGTCTGCAGGTAGTCCATCATATTGCTGAAATTGCCCGCGATGAAGGCGGTTCCGATCGCCGCGACGGTCGCACCGACCGTGGCCAGCCGGCCCACGGTCAGGTAGTAGCCGTCCGGCCGATCCCGGCGCACATACTGCTGCCAGAGGTCATAGCTGAACACCGTATTGAAGGCGGAGATATTGGCGGCCATCCCGGCCATGAACGCCGCGAGCAATCCGGCGAGCCCGACACCGAGCAGCCCGTTGGGCAGCACATCCTTCATCAAATACAGCAGCGCCTGGTTGTAGGTGACATCATCACCGGAGAAGTTCGGATCGGCCGTCACCGCCGCCTTGTACTCGCGCATCTGCGGCACCAGCACCGCGCTGATCATGCCGGGAATCACCACGATCAATGGAATGAACATCTTCGGATACGCGCCGATGATCGGGGTGCGCCGGGCGGCGGAAATGGAATGCGTGGCCAGCGCGCGCTGCACCTCGACGAAGTTGGTGGTCCAGTATCCGAACGAGAGCACGAATCCGAGGCCGAACACAATGCCGACCACGGAGAGGAAGTTATTGGAGAACCCACTGAGCGCGGTGCCCGGCCAGGACTCCAACTGTTCGGCACCGCCCGGCGATGCGGTCACCTTGTCCCGAAACCCTGGCCAGCCACCCGCCTTGTGCAGGCCGACCAGGGTCAGCGGCAGCAGCGCGGCGACGATGACGAAGAACTGCAGCACCTCGTTGTAGATCGCCGCGGACAATCCGCCGAGGGTGATGTAGGAGAGCACGATCACGGCCGCGACGATCACCGAGACCCACAGTGGCCAGCCGAGCAGCACATTCAGGATGGAACCGAGCAGGTACAGATTCACCCCGGCGATGAGCACCTGCGCGATCGCGAAGCTCAGCGCGTTGACCAGATGTGCGCCGGTGCCGAAGCGCCGCCGCATGAACTCCGGCACACTGCGCACCTTGGAGCCGTAGTAGAACGGCATCATCACCACACCGAGGAACAGCATGGCGGGCACCGCGCCGATCCAGAAGTAGTGGAAGGTCGGGAAGCCGTATTCGGCGCCGTTGGCCGACATGCCCATGATCTCGACCGCGCCGAGATTGGCGGAGATGAAGGCCAGTCCGGTCACCCACGCGGGCAGCGATCGGCCGGACAGGAAGAAGTCGATACTCGACGAGACCCGCCGCCTGGCCAGCAGACCGATGCCGAGTACGAAGAGGAAATACAGCGCGACCAGCGCATAGTCCACGGGCTGCGCGTCCAGGCGCAGCGTCGACGAGGCCTGCACCGAGACGGTATCCGGCGCTGCTGTGAAAACGGTTGAATCGGCAAGCAGCACAGCGTCGTCCCTCCAGGCGTGAAACCGGGCGTCGAGCCAGTCGTGCGTTCTACTGTGCGTGATTGTGCCGCACCCGCGCGGCACAATCACGCACAAAGGTCGGATGTATCGTCCGATCGGTTGCTCAGTCGAGGCGGTGGGCGCCAGCGCCCGGCAGCACCACGAAGGTACGTGGTGCGTCGAAACCCGATCGCGCGAACCGGTTTCGCACCGCTTCGGCGACCGTCGCGGTGTCATCGCGATCGACGAGCGCGATGACACTGCCGCCGAACCCGCCGCCGACCATGCGCGCACCGTGCGCCCCGGTGGCCAGCGCCGCCGCGACAGCCGTGTCCAGAGCTGGTGTGGACACGGCGAAATCAGCACGCAGCGATTCGTGCGCCGCGGTGAGAATCGGTCCGATCTCGCGTGGATCCGCACCAGCCCGCAATTTTTCGGCAACCGCCAGTACTCGCGCGTTCTCGGTGACGACGTGTCGAGCCCGATGCCGCAGTACCGGGTCGGCGATCCGATCGAGCGCCGCGATCGAATCGACATCGCGCAATGCGGATACGCCGAGTTCCGCGGCCGCCGCCTCGCACTCGGCGCGCCGGGTGGCGTAACCACTGTCGACCAACGCGTGCGGCTGCCCCGTATCGATCACGAGCAGTTCCAAACCGAACCGGTTCAGGTCGAACGGAATCTGTTCGTAGCCACCGCCACGGCTCGCCGCATTGCGAAAATCACGAACGTCGAGGAAGAGCGCGTGCCCCTCCCGGCACAGGATCGAGGCGGACTGATCGAGCACCCCCGTCGGCACTCCCGCGTAGTCGTTCTCGGCGGTACGCGCGATATCGATCAACTCACGATCGGTGACGCTGGGCGCGAACAGCTCTCGCAGGGCGACCGCCACCGCACACGACAACGCGGCCGAGGAGGACAGGCCCGCACCGATCGGCACCGCGCCGTCCAGTTCGAGATCGACCCCGTCGACCGGATACCCGTGCCGCCCGAATTCGGACACAACGCCCAGCGGATACCGCGCCCACGGCGGCAGCCGATCCCGTTCCGCGCCAAGGTCACCCGGCTCGATGAGCACCACCTCACCGGGGCGCTGCCGCGATGCCACCCGCACCAGTCCGTCTCTGCGGACCTCGGCCGCACACTCGACTACCAGCGGTAATGCGATGGGCAGCACGAATCCGTCGTTGTAATCGGTGTGCTCACCGATGATATTGACCCGCCCGGGCGCCACCCACTTCGGCACGAAATTCCTCACTTCGCCATCTCGCCAGTGCCCACGCCTGTCATCCCAGCAACCACCGGAACCACACCCTACGAGACACGCCGCGCGAGCACGGCCTTCGGTCGACGCGGATGCGCGATCGATCTTCTTGACGCACAGTCGAATTTGACGCAATACCGGCCTAAAAAATCGGCCGACGGTTTCGGGAGGGCATTATGATTCACACGACCCCACGCAGCGGCCTACTCGGGCTGCAGTGGATCGATCGACTACTCCCGCCCATGGGCAGGCCGGATCGCGACGATCAGCGTGACTCCGGAGCTCCACTGACGATCGAGATCGGCGCGGCGACCGGGGCGGGCCCGACGGCTATGTCGGCCTTCGATGCGGCACTGCGTGACCTGGGAGTAGGTGATGCCAACTTGATTCGCCTGTCATCGGTCATTCCGCCGCGTGCGACCTTGGCCCGCACCGGTCGGGTGCGCAAGCCGATCCCCTGGGGAGATCGGCTCTACTGTGTCTACGCCGCGCAGCACGCGCATGCGGCGGGTGAGCGGGCCAGCGCTGGCATCGGCTGGGTACTGCGCGACGACGGTTCCGGCGCCGGACTTTTCGTCGAACACGAGGCCGAAACCGCGGCGGAGGTCGCGCGACTGATCCGATCCAGTCTGACCGATATGACCCGCAACCGGCCGGCGCGATTCGGCCCGATCCAACTGTGCACCACCGAAGCCCGCTCCGATGGCATGCCGACCTGCGCGCTGGTGCTCGCCGCGTACCACACCACCCCGTGGGGGCAGCGATGACGGCGGTAGCGCGCAGCGATTCGATCGGAGGTGGTGGTCGGGGGGCGGGTGGGCTGCACGTCACCATCGAATCGCGCATTCCGGACGACCGAATCGAGATGTTCCACCGGCTCTACGAGGAGGCCTTCGGCCCGCTGCGGAGCAAGGCCATTGCCAGACAGGTCCTGCACCGTTCCGAATTCCGCGCGGAGATGGTCGATCCGCGGGTCGCCAAACATGTCGCGCGCGCCGCGACCGGCGAACCCATCGGGGTGACGACGCTGACCAAACATCTCGAGACCGTGCCGTGGATCAGTCCGGAGTACTTCGCCGCCCGCTATCCCGAGTACGCGGCGCGCGATGCGATCTACTACGCGGGTTTCACCCTTGTTGCGCCAAGTGCCCGACAAGGCGCCGCGTTCCATGCCATGATCAAATCAGTTGTCCAGGTACTGGTGGCCGAGCGCGCTGCGGTCGGTTGGGACATCTGCTCGTACAACAACACTCGGTTTTCCTTCGCCGACAGCATTCGAGCGGTGCTCGATGAGCAACAGGCGAACGTCGAAGTCGCGGTGGAGGATTCGCAGACCTACTACGCGGCGCGGTTCACTGGGGATGGAGCGACCAAGGGGGGCTGATGACAGTCAGCGAAGAGCAGTCGACAACCACCCGGCACCGCAGCGAAATGTGGTGGTGCACAGTACTTCTCGTGGTTATCGCGATCGGGCTCGCGGTACTGCTCCTCGCCGATCAGCGGCCGCTGTCGCTGCTGACCATGGCCGCCGTGGTGATCGGTGCGCTCACCATGATCGGCATCGGCCTGCGGCGGCACCGACCCGAGCGGCCGCTGCCCTGGTATCTGCTCTCGGCCTCGGCGGTGCTGTTCGCCATGGGCACGACCACCCGCGAGATCGACTATCACGGGATGCACCCGATCGACGACCTGTTCACTCTCGCAGGCTATTTCGGCCTCGGTGTGGCCGCGACGCTGTGGCTGCGCCCGCGTCAGGTCCGGGCCGACTACGACCTGCTGCTCGACTCCGCACTCATCGGGCTCGGCGCACTGCTGGCCTCGTGGACCTTCCTGATCTCACCGATCCTGCAATCGCACGACACCACCGTGAACACCCTGGTTGCCGCGACCTATCCGGTACTGGACGCATTGCTGCTGACCCTGGTCGCACATTCGATGGCGACCGCGACCCGGTCGGAGACCTCGCTGCGCCTCTTGCACGTCGGCCTGATCGCGGTGCTCATCGGCGATCTCGGCTACAGCCTCGACACCGTCGGCAACGCACCCTTCGGACACGAGATGCTGCTGGCACCACTGCTGCTCGCCTACCTGATCGTCGGTGTCGCGGCCCTGCATCCGACCATGGCGACCCTCGGTGCGCCCCGGCGCATCCACCCGCATCACTCGCGGCAGCGGGCCAGTTTCATCGCGGTCGCGTTGATCGTTGCCTCACTGGTTCCGGTGGTCGGCACCAGCCTGGACACCCTGGATCGGGCTGTGGTCTCCTCGCTGTGCGCGCTGCTGCTCATCGGCGTGCTGGTGCGCAGCGAACGGGCCATCGTGCGCAGTGCGCGCAGTGAGCGGCGCGCTCAGTACCAGGCCGATCACGATATGCTCACCGGATTGCTCAACCGGTCCGCCCTGCTGCGCGCGCTGAATCGCAACCACGAGCACTGGATCGAGCAGCCATTGTGTCTGCTGTTCATCGATCTCGACGGCTTCAAGATGGTCAATGACAGCTATGGCCATGCGGTCGGTGATGAGCTGATCGCGAATGCGGCATCCCGGATCCGGCGCGTCATTCGGCGCGGCGATGTGGTGGCCCGCTACGGCGGCGACGAATTCGTGGTGCTCGCGCCACTCGAGCGGCAGGAGGCGGCCATGCTCGCGGAACGACTACTCGGCGCCTTCGTTCGGCCATTCGAGCTGAGCGCGGGCGAAATCCCCATTACCGCGAGCGTCGGGCTGGCCTGCGGCAGCCCGCGCAGCCCCGAGGACACCCTCTACGACCTCATCCGGGATGCGGATTCGGCGATGTACCACGCGAAGGAGTACTCGCTCGGCTACGCATTCCACGACGATCTGCGCCACTGTGCCGACGCGCGCCATGGCAGCGACACCCGCCACGGCGCCGCCGACTCGGGTCGCCGGATCTGGCGCCCGAGTGGCAGGTCGCACAATGCCAGCGGCAAGTCTGCCAGCACCGCGGTTTGATCAGCCCAGCACCGCGGTTTGATCAGCCAGCATCGCGGTCCGGTCAGCCCGCACCACCATCCGTTCCGGCCAGCACCGCGGGCTAGTCCGACAGCTCCTCGAGCAGCCGCTTCGCTTCGGCTAACTCCGCCTGTAACTGCTGCACCTTGGACTCCTGCACCACGCGGGCCGCCTCCAGGATTCCGGCCACCACCTCGGCCACCTCCGGGTGCAGCACCTTGGCCGCCTGCGCCACCGCCGAGCTGGTCACCGGCAGCCCGCGCACGGACTTCTTCTTGCCGCTGACCACATCGACCGACCATTCGCCGTCCGCGGTTCCGGTGAGCGTCACCGTGACCTCCGGCGCCTTGGCCTTGCTGCGAGCGGCGGCGGTTGCCTTGGTCGCGGGCTTGGCGGCACCTGTTGAGGCGGCCGGTTTGGCCGGTTCGGCAGCGGGGGCAACGGGTTTCGGTATGACGGGGGTCGGGCTCGCCGCCGGGCTCGGCGGGGTGGGCGTCGTCAAGGTCGACGGCTGGGTCACAGTGGATTCCTTCCTGGTTGTCGACTTCGGCTGGGCAGGACTAGCGGTCGCCGCCTTGTCCCGCGGCGGCTTGGTCAACGTGACTTCGGTCGGAGAAAAGGACAGTACATCCTTCGATCCGGTCGGCTTGACCCGCAGGAAGTCGCTTTCGGATCGATCACCGATCTCGACCACCTTGCCGGACCGTCCCTCCGGCACGCCAACCGCGGCCGCGGTGAACCACACCATCGGCGGGCGACCACCCGCGATATCCGTGGCGATCTGCTGAATTTCAGTGTCCGACAACGGCTGTGGTTTCGTTCTTGGGGACGGCATGGTGCACTCCGAGCGGTATTCGTGGATGGCTGCGTGCACAGATGATGCCGCACACCACCGACAGATACACAGGCCACCACCGAATCCGCCCAGGATCAGGCAAGATTCCGAACCCCAGCGAACGTCGAGCTATCAGCGCGGCCAGGGCTTGTTCTCGGATACCCGGACCCGCTGCTACGTCGCGGGCGCCTGTAGAGCGGGGAACCAGATTTCGGTGAGGACCTCGGCGGCCTGGTCGGCGGTGACATCGATGGTGCCCTGCATGGCCCAGCGGGTGAAGAAGCGTTCCAGTTGGGCGACAAGCAGTTCCACGCGCAGCCGGGCCTCGTCCTGACGGTCGGCGGGCCAGCGGGCGAGGTAGGAGGTCATGGCATTGGGCAGGGCGAGGATGCCTTGCCGGGCGAGTTCGCGGAACTCCGGCTCCAGCGCGGTGGCCTCGTCCCAGGCGGGCAGCAGATCCTTGTATTCCTGGAACCACGCGATAGCCCGGGTCACCCAGTCCACGAACTCCGCGCGCGAGCCGGTATCGAGCACCCGGTCCAGATCCTCATAGAAGTGCAGTGCGGTCGGCGCGGTGCCCTGTTCGGCGATGGCCCGCAGCAACTCCTGCTTACTGGCGAAATGCAGGTAGAAGGTGGCGCGGCTGCAGCCGACGACGGCGACGATGTCGTCCACCCGGACCGCCGCATAGCCGCGCTCGGTGAACAGCGCTTTCGCGCCATCCAGCAATTTCGCGCGGGTCTGCAACTTCTGCTCATCGCGCAGACTCAGCGGATTCGACTTGGTCGGCATGGGTGCGGCCACCTCGGGTCGGTCGTCGGAAAAACCAAGAACACGGGCTTCGCTAGACATCATGCCATTCACTAGACACCAAGTCTAGTCAGTGCTACTTTGTTGCCTACGTCACTCCGCGGTCGCAGGCGGCCGGCGAATGGTTCGGGCACCGCATCCGGTGCCGCCGATAGGTGACGGCAATCCTTCAGACGAGGACCACTGAATTGACTCAACACAATCTGCCCCGGGTTTGCGTCATCGGCGCGGGCCCCTCCGGTATCACCGCCGCAAAACGCCTGCAGGACTTCGATATTCCCTTCGATGTCTTCGAGGCCAGTGATGAGGTCGGCGGCAACTGGTACTTCAAGAATCCCAATGGCATGTCGGCCTGCTACCAGTCGCTGCACATCGACACCAGTAAGTTCCGGTTGGCGTTCGAGGATTATCCGGCCCCGGAGGAATGGCCGGATTTCCCGCATCATTCGCAGCTGTTCCAGTACTTCCGCGATTATGTCGACCATTTCGGCTTCCGCGACAAGATCCTCTTCGATACCAAGGTCACCGCGGCCGAACGGCAGGCAGACGGCAGCTGGCTGGTCACCGCGAGCGACGGCCGCACCCGCGGCTACGACGCGCTGATCGTCTGCAACGGCCACCACTGGGATCCGCGCACACCCGACTATCCCGGCGAATTCGACGGCGTGCTGATCCACAGCCATGCCTACAACGATCCGTTCGATCCGGTCGATATGCGCGGTAAGAGGGTCGTGGTGGTCGGCATGGGCAATTCCGGGCTGGATATCGCCTCCGAGCTCTCGCAGCGCTTCATCGCCGACAAGCTGACCGTCTCGGCCCGGCGCGGGGTGTGGGTACTGCCGAAATATGTGCACGGCACGGTCGGTGACAAACAGAGTGTGCCGCCGTGGATTCCGCGCAAGGTCAGCATGAAGCTCAAACAGCGCTTCGTGCGCAAGTTCCGCGGCGATATGGAGTTCTACGGACTGCCGAAGCCGGATCACAAGCCGTTCGAGGCGCATCCCTCGGCCAGCGAGGAGTTCCTGCATCGCGCCGGATGCGGTGATATCGCCTTCAAACCGGCCATTACCGCGCTGGAGGGACCGCGGGTGCGCTTCGCCGACGGCAGCACCGAGGAGGTCGATGTGATCGTCTGCGCCACCGGCTATCACATCAGCTTCCCGTTCTTCTCGGATCCGAACCTGGTGCCCGACGAGCAGAATCGCATTCCGCTGTTCAAGCAGATGCTGAAGCCGGGCGTGGACAATCTGTTCTATCTCGGCCTGGCCCAACCGCTGCCGACCCTGGTGAATTTCGCCGAACAGCAGAGCAAGCTGGTCGCGGCATATCTGACCGGAAAGTACCTGCCGCCGTCGGAGGCGCAGATGAACGCGGAGATCGATGCGGCCGAAAAGCGCCGCAGCGGGCGGTATTACAACTCGCCCCGGCACACGATCCAGGTCGAATTCGAGCCCTACGTGCGCGATATGAACCGGGAACTGGCCAGGGGCGCAAAGCGCGCCGCCGCCGCCGGCAATGCCCTGCCGGTGCCCGCCCGGGCGCTCGAGAATGCGTGAGGGGCCGTTCATCATGACGACATCAGGATTCTGCGCTGACGAATTCCACAGTGTGCGAACGGAATTGGCGAACCAGATCGCCTCGGGCGAGGAACTCGGCGCGGCGGTCTGTGTGCTGGTGGACGGCGAACCGGTCGTCGATATCTGGGGCGGACATCAGGATCTCGAGCGCACGGTGCCGTGGACCGAGGACACCTTGGTCAATGTCTTCTCCATCAGCAAAACCATGACCGCGCTGTCCGCGCTGCTGCTGGTCGACCGCGGTGAGCTGGATGTCCAGCAAAAGGTCGCGCACTACTGGCCGGAATTCGCCGCGAACGGCAAGGCCGATATCGAGATCCGCCACCTGCTCGGGCATACCTCCGGTGTCTCGGGCTGGGCACGGCCGATCGAGCTGGCCGATATCTACGACACCGAAGCGGCCAGCGCCCGGCTCGCCGCACAGCCGCCGTGGTGGGAGCCGGGCACCGCATCCGGATATCACGCGCTGAACTACGGACATCTGGTCGGCGAGGTGATCCGCCGCATCACCGGCCGCACGCTCGGGCAGTTCTTCGCCGAGGAACTCGCGGGACCGCTGGACGCCGACTTCCATATCGGCACCGGCCCCGAACATCACCATCGGATCGCGCCGCTGGTCCCACCGCCGCTGCTGGAATTCGATATGGCGGCGCTCGATCAGGAGAGCATCCTGGTCAAAACGCTCACCAGCCCGTTGCTCGATATTCCGGAGGCCAATAGCGCCGCGTGGCGGATGGCCGAGATCGGGGCGGTGAACGGACACGGCAATGCCCGTTCGGTGGCCCGCGTGCAATCGCTGGTGTCCTGTGGTGGCGAGCTGAACGGCCGCAGGTTGTTATCGGAGAAGACCATCGACCTGATCTTCGAACAGCAGTCCGACGGTGCGGATCTGGCGCTGCTGCTGCCGCTGCGCTTCGGACTCGGGTACGGACTCCCCCAGCCGCAGACCGCACCGGAGGTCCCCGGCGGCCGGGTCTGCTGGTGGGCCGGATTCGGCGGCGCCATCGTGGTCAACGACCTGGAGCACCGGGTCACCTTCGCCTACACCATGAACAAGATGGCACCGGGACTCATCGGCTCCGACCGCGCGAATGCCTATCTGCGCGCGGTGTTTTCGGTGGTGCGGTCATGATGCGGGCATTGCAGCTCACCGATCCGGGTGTGCTCGAGCTGCGCAAGGTGGCGGTGCCCGAGATCGGGCCGACGGATCTGCTGCTGCGCGTCGGCGCGGCCGGAATCTGCCATTCGGATCTGCATGTGCTGCATATCCCGTTCAAGATGCGCGAGGAACCGCTGACGCTCGGGCACGAGGTCGCGGGCACCATCGAGGCGGTCGGCAGCGATGTCGATGGGCGGGTGGCCGGTGAACGGGGCATCGTCTATCTGTGCTGGTCCTGCGGGGTGTGCCGAGAGTGTGTGAGCGGCAATGAGAATGTCTGTCTGGCCGCCGGTCGTACCGCCATGCCGCCGTGTCCCGGACTCGGTCCCGACGGTGGCATGGCGGAGTACATCCGCATTCCCGCAAGCTCTTTCGTGCCCATCGGCGACCTGGATTTCCTACAGGCCGCACCGCTGGCCGACGCGGCCCTGTCGAGCTATCACGCCATCGAGGGGGCTCGGGCACAGCTGCGACCGGGGTCGGTCGCGGTCGTCATCGGCATCGGCGGGCTCGGCCATGTCGCGGTGCAGATTCTCACCGCGACCAGCGCGGCACAGGTGATCGCGGTCGATATCAGCGAGGACAAACTCGCCCTCGCCGCCCGGTGCGGCGCGGCCGAGGGGCTGCTCGGCGGTGCCGACACCGCACGCGAAATCCTGGACCGCACCGACGGTCGCGGCGCCGATGCCGTCTTCGACTTCGTCGGCGTCGATGCGACCGCGACCCTGGCCGTGGAATCGGTCGCCCCCAATGGCGCGTACCGGATGATCGGACTCGGCGGCGGCGCACCGGAGATCACCGCGGGACCGGCGGGCGGACCCGGCTGGCCGTGGGGTGCGTCGGTTCGAAAGTCCTACGGCGGCACCAAATCCGATCTGATCAACTCCGTGGCCCTGGCCCGGTCGGGCAGGCTCACCGTCGAGGTCGAACGCTTCGATCTCGCGGACGGCCGTGAAGCCTTGGATCGACTGGAGCG
Organism: Nocardia sp. CA-119907; assembly: GCF_050955995.1. NCBI lineage: Bacteria > Bacillati > Actinomycetota > Actinomycetes > Mycobacteriales > Nocardiaceae > Nocardia > Nocardia sp. CA-119907. The sequence continues at coordinate 2,042,490 of NZ_CP192091.1, read as the reverse complement.
CGGTCTGATCACCGGCCGCGCGGTCCTCGTTCCCTAGGCGACGATGATGCCCAACCCATCTCGTCGTTCCGACGCATTGACGACAGAGTCCGATGACCGGATTTCCTACGCACCCATGAGGAAGAGCTACCCATGACAAAGCCTTTCGACCCACAAGCAATGGCGGCCGCAGCCGTGGCGAAGCTGACCGGGCCGGGTGGTCAGTTCGAGATGACGGTCGAGGATGTCCTCGGCGCACCGATTCCGGTGATCAAGGATCGGGTGCGTGCGCTGGGCGATGTACTCGCGAATTCGGTGGCGCTGGGTGATCGCGATTACCTGGTGACCGAGGACCGGCGGATGTCGTATGCCGAGCATGCGAATGCCGTATATGCGCTGGCTCGGGCGCTGCGGGAGCGCTACGGCGTCGGAAAGGGTGACCGGATCGGCATTCTCGCGGCCAATACTCCCGAATGGGTGGTGACGTTCTGGGCCGCGCAGACGCTCGGGGCGATCGCGGTCGGCTACAACGCCTGGTGGATGCCGCGCGAAATCGCCTATGGCCTCGACCACACCGGCCCCGCCGTGCTGATCGTCGACGCGAAACGCGCGGCGCAGGTGGCGCAGCTCGATATCCAGGTGCCCGTGCTCACCATGGAGCACGATCTGCCCGCGCTGATCGCCGAATTCGGCGACGGCGAGGCGCCGCACGCCCCGGTGGACGAGGACGATCCCGCGGTCATCCTCTACACCAGCGGCACCAGCGGTCGCCCCAAGGGCGCGGTGCACACCCATCGAAACCTGGTGGCGGTCATCGACTATCACCGGTTCAACGACGCACTCGCCGCCGCCTTCCAGGGCGGTGTCGACGACGGCGGGCCGAAGGGCCGGCGCTTCCTGCTCACCTCCCCGCTGTTCCACATCGCCAGCCTGCACAACCTGGTGCTGCCGCGCATGGCGACCGGCGATACCGCCGTCATCTACCAGGGCGCGTTCGACGCGGAGCGGATACTGCGGCTGATCGAGCGCGAGCGGATCACCAACTGGGGCGCCATGCCGACCATGGCGAGTCGACTGCTCGAGGTCGATCTGTCGAAGTACGACGTGTCATCGCTGGCCGCCTTCTCGCTCAACTCCGCACCGTCCTCGGCCGCGCTGCAACAGCAACTGCGCGAACAACTTCCGGTCGCCAAGACCGCGCTGGTGACCAGTTACGGCATGACCGAATGCAGTACCGCGGCGACCATCGCGGCACCGGCCGAACTCGCCGCCTTCCCGGATACCGTGGGCCGCCCGGTAGTCGGAGTCGAGCTGCAGATCCACGATGGGCTCGGCGAGCCGGTCGACGAGGGGGTGGAGGGCGAGATCTGGGTGCGCAGCCCGTACGTCATGCTCGGCTACTGGGCCGATGATGCCGCGACCGCCGCCGCCATCACCGCCGACCGCTGGCTGCGCACGGGCGATATCGGCGTACTCGAACAGGGCCGACTCCACTTGTCCGGCAGACGTTCGGATCTCATCCTGCGCGGGGGCGAGAACGTCTACCCGACCGAGGTCGAGCAGTGCCTGGACGAACATCCCGCGGTCCGCGAATGCGCCGTCGTCGGCCTGCCCGACGACGATCTGGGTCAACAGGTCGCCGCCCTCGTTGTCGTCGAAAGCCATTCCGCCACAACCGAACAGGAACTCATCGAGTTCGCGAAACAGCGCATCGCCTACTACAAGGTCCCCGCGCGCTTGCGGCTCACCACCACACCGTTGACCCGCAATGCGACCGGAAAGGTCGTGCGCGCCGGAATCGCCGAAGCCCTGTCCGCCGACGCGGCCTCGGATCAGCACTGAGATATGAGAAATCATGTACGACACGATCATTAGCGGCGGGCGCTGGTTCGACGGCGCCGGTTCCCCCTCGGCCATCCGTCACCTCGGCATCCGCGACGGCGTCATCGCCGCGGTCTCGGCCGAACCGCTCGATGAGACCGACTGCCCGAATGTCATCGATGCCGCCGGGAAGTGGGTGATTCCCGGCATGATCGATATCCACACCCATTACGACGTCGAGGTACTGCAGAGTCCCGCACTCGCCGAATCCATCCGGCACGGCATCACCACCGTACTGCTGGGCTCGTGCTCGCTGTCGACGGTGCATGTCGGTGCATCCGACGCCGGTGATCTGTTCGGGCGGGTCGAGGCCATCCCGCGCAAACATGTGGTCGCGGCGATGACCGAAACCAAGTCGTGGACGTCGGCGCGCGAATATGTGGCGGCGTTGGAGGCGCTGCCGCTCGGTCCGAATCTCGCCGCCTTCATCGGACATTCCGATATTCGGGCCGCCGAGATGGGACTGGATCGCGCCACCCGCAGCGAGGTTCGCCCCACCGAGGCCGAATTGGCGGCCATGGCGGCGAAACTCGATGAGGCGCTGGACGCCGGTTTCGTCGGCATGTCCTCCCAGCAGCTGTTATTCGACAAACTCGACGGTGAGGTGTGTCGCTCGCGCACCCTGCCGTCGACCTATGCCACCACGCGGGAACGCCGCAGGCTCAATGCGATTCTGCGCCGCCGCGGCCGGGCGCTGCAGGGCGGTCCGGATGTGGCCCGGCCGCAGAGTCTGGTCGCGATGGCGGCGAGCAGCCTCGGCATCTTCCGCAAGCCGCTCAAGGTCAGCCTGCTCTCGGCGGCCGATATCAAGGCCATTCCCGCGGTCGCCCAGATCTTTCCGCTGATCGCGCGCATTCTCAACCGGCTGGGCGGCGACTTCCGCTGGCAACATCTGCCGGTGCCGTTCGAGGTGTACTCCGACGGTATCGATCTGCCGGTCTTCGAGGAATTCGGTTCGGGCGCCGCTGCCCTGCACCTGTCCGATCAACTGGAACAGCGCAGGGAACTGCTGCGCGACGAAGGCTATCGACGCCGGTTCCGCAAGGACTACGACAAGAAGTTCGGGCCGCGGGTCTGGCATCGCGATTTCTTCGATGCCGAAATCGTGGCGTGCCCGGATCAATCGGTGCTCGGCAAGACCTTCGGTCAGGTCGGGCTCGATCGCGGTGGACTGCATCCGGTGGACGCGTTCCTGGATCTGGTCGTCGAATACGGCGGCAAAGTACGGTGGCGGACAACCATTTCCAATCACCGGCCGCAGGTGCTGGACAAGTTCGCGGCCGATCCCGGTGTGCAGCTGGGCTTTTCCGATGCCGGTGCGCACCTGCGCAATATGGCCTTCTACAACTTCGGGCTGCGGTTCCTGCGCCGGGTGCACGACGCCGAGCGCGCGGGCCGACCGTTCCTCGCCCTGGAACGGGCCGTGCACCGGATCACCGGCGAACTCGCCGACTGGTACGGCATCGACGCGGGCCACCTGCGCCCGGGTGGCCGCGCCGACCTGGTCGTCATCGATCCCGCACACCTCGACGAGTCCGTCGAGGCCTACGCCGAACATCCGGTCGAGGTATTCGACAACCTCCCCCGCATGGTCAACCGCAATGATGCGACCGTGAGCGCGGTGCTCGTCGGGGGTGAATACGTCTTCGGCAACGGCGTGGCGGCGCCGGTCCTCGGCGCTCAGCGCACAGGCCGGTTCCTGCGGGCGGGTACGGAGTAGCTCCGCACCGCCATACCGACCGGCCGCTCGACGATTCGCTTCGCCGCCCGATACGCGCTACCTTATCTGTTACTGGCGAACACAGGTGTTCGCCTATCCACTCGCAAGGAGGCGATGTGGCGATATTCGCGCACCGGGGTCGGAATGTGGTCTACGACCGGGTCGGCAGCGGGCCACCCGTCGTGCTGCTGCACAACGCCGGCACCCAACGTCATATCTGGGACGATCAGGTCGGCGAATTGCGGCATCACTATGAGGTTTTCGCACTCGATCTGCCCGGTTACGGTGAATCCGACCAGCCGGCCGACGGGTATCGGCTCGCCGACTATGTGCAGATGCTGGCGGCCTTCCTCGCCGCGCAGGATCTCACCGATGTGGTGCTGATCGGCAATTGCCTCGGCGCCGCCACCTCGTTGCGGTACGCGATGGCGCATCCGGACAACGTCCGGGCTCTGGTGCTGTGCAACCCGCTGACCTGGCATACCGTCCGCGCCGGACGCCAAGCCGGACTGGCCTGGGTCGATGCCAGGCTCCCGCTCGCACCGGTGGCGCGCAGGCTCGCGCTGCCGGATGCGGTCGTCTCCCGAATCGTTGGCGACCAGTTGGGTGCGGACGGGCGGCGCCGGAATCTTCACCACTCGCCGCGCCTGACGGCGCGCTGGGGCGATAAGGGGCGGTTGCAGGCGCTGCACGGCCTGGTGCAGGACTTCCCGACCTATGCCGAGCTCGATGTTTTCACCCCCGGGCCCGGGTTCCCGCCGATCTGCACCATCTGGGGTCAGCAGAACCGCATCCTCTCGGCGCGCGCGGGCGCCGAACTCGACGAGACGCTACGGACGCACACTCGGATCCAGCTAACCGAATGCGGACATCTGCCGATGGTGGAGGAGCCGCAGACCGTGACGAATGCCATCACCACCTTCCTCGCCGCGCCGGAGGTGCGGCCGTACCTAGCGGAGAATCGCCAGGTCAACCCCTGATTCAGGGGTGTTGATATGGTTGTTTGGCGAAGCGAAGCGCGGGAAACCGAACCTCAAACACGGAGGAAAGGGACGTCATGTTGCTACGCCGATTTGCCCGTCCACTGCTGGCGACCGCATTCGTCGCCGATGGTGTCGACGCACTTGCCCACCCTGAGCAGCGCACCCAGGCCGCCGCTGCGCTGGTACAGCAGGGCCAGCAATCACTGCCCGATAATGTCGCTGCCAAACTGCCGTCGGATCCGGGAACGTTCGTGAGGATCAATGCGATCGCGCAGGTCTCGGCCGGTGCGTTGCTGGCTCTCGGCAAAATGCCGCGGCTCGCCTCGCTCACCCTGGCCGCGACGGTGATTCCCGCGACGGTCACCGAACAGGACTTCTGGGCGGAGAAGGATCCGGATCGCAGGCTGGCCAAGCGCAACGCCTTTCTCAAGGATGTGAGCCTGCTCGGCGGGTTGATGATCGCCAGCGCCGATACCGGTGGGAAACCCTCGCTCGGCTGGCGTGGCCGCCGGGCCGCGAGCAATGCCAGCGCGGCGGTCTCGGCCGCATTGCCCTTCGCGACGGCGGATTCGCCGACCGGCGAGGCGCTGCGTCGACATGCGCACGACGCCGCGGTGCGAGCGAGGGAATTCGGCGATGTCGCCGCGGCGAAGGTTGCCGCGGTCGCGCAGGAGCGGGGCTCCGAGATCGCCGATACGGTCAAGGAGCACGGACCAGAATGGGCCGAGCTGGCCAGGGAGCGCCGCGCGAAGCTGGCCGAGAAGGCCGCTGAACTCGCCGAGCTCGCCAAGGAACGCGGGCCCGAAATCGCCTCGGTCGCACGCGAACGCGGCACGGTGCTGGCCGAGATCGCTCAGCACCGCGGGGCCGAACTGGCCGAAAAGGCCCAGCACCGTGGGGCCGAACTCGCCGAAAGAGCCCAGCACCGCGGGGCCGAACTCGCCGAACTCGCCAAAGAGCGTGGGCCCGAATTGGCTTCGACGGCGCGTACGCGCGGCGCCGGGCTGTCGGCGAAGGCGCAGAAGCGTGGTGCGCGGCTGGCCGTGAAGGCCGAGCGCCGGGCCCAGAAGGCGCAGCCAAGGATCAATAGGGCCCTGCGCCGTCTCGACAAAGCCCAGGAGCGAATGGCACTGGCACAGGAGCGGATTGCGCAGGCCAGGGAACGCGTCGAGGGGCGGCGCCACTGATTTGCGTCGGGCGCGATCACCCGAACTACATCGAGGCCGCACATCCTGGCGTGGTGTGCGCGAGCGCTGCGGCCAGCGATCCGAGTCGTAGGGCGGCACGGCTGAGTCGCGCCAACGAGATCACCGGAACTACACCGGGGCCGCACACCCCGGCGTGGTCTCGGCGAGGGCCGCCAGCGATCCGAGTCGTAGGGCGGCGCCACTAAGTCGCGCCAACGAGATCACCGGAACTACACCGGGGCCGCACACCCCGGCGTGGTCTCGGCGAGGGCCGCCAGCGAACCGAGTCGAACGGCGGCACCACTGAGTCGCGCCAACGAGATCACCGGAACTACACCGGGGCCGCACATCCCGGCGTGGTCTCGGCGAGGGCCGCGGCCAGCGAAGCGGCGCGACGGAACGTCGTGGACAACCCGGTGATTTCGATGACGCGGTCGACACAGCGTGCGGTGGTGATCAACACCATTCGGCGATCGGTCTTTTCGGCCGCCGCTTGGGCCTCGACCAGTGTCGTGAGCCCGGCGGCGGCGAAAAAGGTGACCGGTGAGAGATCGACGACGATGGTCGATTCCTGAGAACCGCAGGCGCGCAAAAGCTTATCCCGCAGCCAGGGGGCGGTGCACAGATCGACTTCGCCGGCGACGACCACCAGCGTCACATCGCAGCGTGGGTGGCTCACCGAGAACTGGATGATCCGAGGTCCGGGCGCGGCCGAAATAGTGACGCTCTCACCGTGTTTCGGGCCGTCACGGTCAGCGGGTCGCCCTGCCGGATAAGCGAAGTGGGTGGACATGCGCTGGCTCCTGCGGTCCGGGTGCAGACCTGGTCACACCAGTGAAGCAGGGTCCGCCGGGTCTGTACAGAGACGGCGCGTGCCGCGATTCCCGGGAACCGGAGCGCCGTACCGGACGACTGAGTGATCATGCATCACACCGCACTGGCAGCGCGTCGGCCCGCGGCCAATGGCGATCGCGCCGGAGGCATCGAAAGACCGACCCTGCCCACGAAACGCGCCGCTGTGCTGGCCTTGGCCATCGGCGCCGTTGCCGTCACCGGATGTTCGACCACGGTCACCGAATCAGCGACCACCGCACCCGCCGCCGCGACCGAGGGCGTCACCAAATATCCGGTCACCATCGAGAACTGCGGTAGGAGCTACACATTCACCGAGGCTCCGAAGCGGGTCGTGGTGATGAACGGCGGCTCCATCGGCGAAGTCTCGTCCCTGATCGCCCTCGGCGTCGGCGACCGCGTGATCGCCAACGCCCAGTCCTACGGCACCTCCGAGGTGCCCGGCCGCGCCGCGGCCATCGCCGCGCTGCCGACCGGCGGCATCACCCCGAACAAACTGCAGGACATCCCCCGCGAGGCCATGCTCGCCCAGCGACCCGATCTCGTCATCTCCACCGGGGGTGGCGGCTTCTCGGCCGACCAGGGCTTCGCCACCCGCGCGGAGCTGTCCAGCGCGGGCGCCAATACCTATGTGCCCCGCGCGAACTGCGGTGTGACCGGCGCGGTCACCGGCACACCTACCATCGAGGACAGCTACGCCATGCTGCGCGATTTCGGGACGATCTTCGATGTACCCGGCCGCGCCGAGCGACTCATCAACGACATCGCAGGCAAGATCGCCGAGACCGCCGCGCGGGTCGCCGCACAGCCCGAGAAGAATGTGCTGCTCATCTTCCCGGGTATGGACATGGGTGGTGCGGGCGACTTCTCGGCCATCGCGGCGGGTGGCATCTGGAACGACATCATCGAGCGGGCCGGTGCGGTGAACCCGTTCAACCGCACGGACGGCACGACTTTCGTGACGATCAGCAAGGAGCAACTCGCCGTCACTTCGATCGACGGCCTGATCGTGGTCAACTACCGCAATCCCGATATCGACGGAACAGCAAAGCGGATCCTCGAACAGTTCCCGCAGTGGAATGCGAGCAAGAACACCAACTACACGGTGCTCTCGGATTCGATCTACCTCGGCCCGAGCAATGACATCGCGGTGGCGAAAGTCGCCAGACTCGTTCACCCAGAACAGTTCTGATCGATGACGCGCACCCTTCGACAGCAGCGGCCGCTGGCCACCACACCCCTGCCCATCGCGATCACCGTCGCACTGGCAGTCCTGTGCGCGGTAATGCTGGTATCCATCGGCGCGGGATCGGTCACCGTCTCGATCGCCGATACCGCCCGGGTCATCCTCGCCCACTTATCGGGTAGGACACCGGATGTCGGATTCACCGTCGACCAGATCGTCTGGAACTATCGGCTGCCCAGGGTCATGCTGGCCGCGCTGTGCGGCTGCGGGCTCGCGGTCTCCGGCGTGATTCTGCAGGCACTGGTGAACAATCCGCTCGCCGATCCCTATGTGCTCGGCCTGTCCTCCGGCGCTTCGCTCGGTGCGGTGACGGTCATCGTCACCGCCGGTGCGGCGCTCGGCGGTATCGGTGTGTCCGCCGCCGCCTTCCTCGGCGCGATCGGCACCGCCGCAGTGGTTTTCGCACTCGGACAGCGGCGCGGCACGCTCGCCCCGACCCGCCTCGTACTGGCCGGTGTCGCCGTCGGATATCTGCTGCTGGCGGCGACCAATTACCTGCAACTGCGCGCCACGCCGAATGAGCTGCGCGCGGTGATGTTCTGGACCATGGGCAGTGTCTCCGGCGCGAGCTGGTCGCGACTCGGTCCGATCACGCTGGTGGTTCTCGTGGTCATCGCGGTCGTGCTCGCCTTCGGCCGCCGCCTCGATGTGCTCGGCACGGGTGATGAGCAGGCGACCGCGCTGGGCGTCGATGTCCGCACCACCCGAATAGTTCTGCTCGTGCTCGCCTCCCTGCTGACCGGTGTACTGATCGCGGTGGCGGGCGGAATCGGCTTCGTCGGCTTGATGATTCCGCATCTGGTGCGCCTGACATTCGGCATGGCCCATCGCCGGGTACTGCCGCTGGCGAGCCTGCTCGGCGCCGCGTATCTGGTTGCGGTGGATCTGCTTTCGCGCACCGTCGACGCCCCGAACGAACTTCCGCTCGGCATCTTCACCGCCGCTTTCGGCGCACCCTTCTTCCTCTGGCTGCTGCGCCGCGACGGAGGCATCGCATGACCGGCCGTGCCGTCCATGAATCGGGCAGCCCGGGGACCGCCGAGCTATCGGTTGTCGGCGTCAGCGTGGGGCTCGGGGGTGCGCGGATATTGGATGCGGTGACCTTGCAGGCGCCGCCGGGCGGCGTGGTGGGTGTGGTCGGGCCGAATGGCAGCGGCAAGACGACGCTGCTGCGGACAATCTACCGGTCGTTGCGGCCGGATCAGGGCATGGTGCTGGTCGACGGCGCGGATATCACCGGAATGTCCGTGCGGGGCGCGGCCAAGACCACCGCTGCGGTCCTGCAGAACGGGGCCGGATCACCCGAGCTCACCGTCGCGGAAATGGTCGGCCTCGGCCGCAATCCACATCACGCGCTCTTCAGCCGCGATACCGCCGCCGACCATGCGGCCGTCGAAAAGGCCATGGCGCGCACGGGTGTCACCGCCTACGCCGGTCGCACCATCGGCTCTCTGTCCGGCGGCGAGCGCCAGCGCGTGCTGCTGGCCAGGGCGCTGGCACAGCATCCGCGTCTGCTCGTCCTCGACGAGCTGACCAACCATCTGGATGTGCGCGCCCGATTCGAACTGCTCGACCTGGTTCGCTCGACCGGGATCACCACGCTCGCGGTGTTGCACGAACTCGACCTCGCGGTCCGGTGTTGTGATCGTTTGGTCGTGCTCGATCACGGCAGGGTCGTCGCGGCGGGGACGGTGCTCGAGGTGATGACGCCCGAGCTGCTGCGCACTGTCTTCGGCGTCAATGCGCGCGCCGAGCAACACGACGACGGAATCGTCCGATTATATTACGCCGCAAAGCCTTTGGCCGTCGAGTGAGTGCCAGCTCGGGTGCTGCACCGACTGTCAGGCTCCGCACTCGATCGGGCACCAACGGTGGTGCACACGTGCGCCCCCCTTGAAGGTGAGGCGCAGTGCCAGCTGGGTCGTCACGTCATCCTCGGCGGGCGTCGGCACGACGTCGAGAATAACCGGCGGCCGACGGCGCGAGGGACGGAGGCAAGCTGCGAGGAAGCCGGGCATCGGATACAACCCGCGGGAACTTTGTTGTGCGCCGAGCCGACAATTTTGGATGTGGAGTGCAAGGTATCCCGGACCGCGCTATCGGCCCGGATCGATGGCGAACGCGAAACCGTGCCCGCGGCGCGCGTGGACGAACACCTGGAACAGTGCCCGGAGTGCTGTTCCTGGTACGCCGCCGCCGTAGCGACCTCGCGCCTGCTGCGCGGCGGTTCGTCCTACGCCCCCGACCTCGCCGACGCCATCTTCGCCGCCGCCGACCTGGAGCGCCCGCGCGGACCGCGGTGGCGCACAGCACTGTCCGGCGTCGGCTGGTTCGAATGGATCCGGCTGCTGCTCGGCCTGCTCGGTGGCGTGCAGTGCGCGCTGGCGGTCGGCCAGTTCGCCGGACTCGACTTCGGCATGACCCACCACCACGGCGTCGAGCCGACCCGGCATCTGATGAACGAATCCACCGCGTGGAGTCTGGCGATCGGTATCGGATTCATCTGCTGCGCGGTGCGGCCGTACGCGACCTCGGGCGTGCTGCCGGTGCTCGGCGTGCTGGTCGCGACGCTCACCGCGTTCGTCATCGGTGATCTGTATTCCGGAGTGGTGCCGGTCTCCCGGGTGCTCTCGCACGGCATCCTGGTCGTCGCGCTGGTGCTCGTCGTGGTGGTGCATCGCACCCGCCGACCGGAGACCGCACCGCCGACCCGCACGAGCAATCCGGCGCCCACCGACCTCGTCCTGCCAGCCGGCGCCCGATTCGGCCGCCGCACCGGCCATCTGCGCTCGGCCCCGGATCGCTCGACCCAAGATCCCGCCGCCTGACCGACCCGCCACCTGACCGAACGGAAGCAAATGGACACAGCATCGCACAGCGATTCGATGAGAGGTGGCGGTCGCGCGACGGGTGGGCACACAGCATTGACCGAGCGCGGTCGCGCGACGGACGAGCCCGACCTCGCCGCCGCGGCGCAGCGCAGCACCGTTCGCATCTCGCTCGCGGTTTCCGGCATGACCTGCGCCGCCTGCGCGAACCGGGTGGAGCGCAAACTCAACAAGGTCGAGGGCGTGCTGGCATCGGTGAACTACGCGACCGCCGTCGCCACCGTCGATGCGGCCGCGGACATTTCGGCCGAACGGCTCTGCACCGAGGTGGTCGCGGCGGGCTACGGCGCGGAGCCGATCACCGAGGGCACCGGCCCGATCTCCTCGGCCCCCGAGGAGGCCGCGGTCCGAGATCTGTTCCGCCGCTTGGTCGTCGCGCTACTGCTGTTCTTTCCCCTCGCCGATCTTTCGGTCATGTTCGCGATGGTGCCCGCGGCCAGGATCACCGGCTGGCAGGTCATTCTGACCGTGCTCGCACTGCCGGTGGTGGTGTGGGCGGCCGCGCCGCTGCACCGAAAGGCGCTGGCAGGGGCGAAGAATTTCACCGCGAGCATGGACACCCTGGTATCGGTCGGTGTGACGACCGCGACGCTGTGGTCACTGGACACCATGTTCCTGCACGCGGAGCGGACCGCAACTCCCGACGGCGTATGGGACGCGTTCTGGTCCGGTGATTCGATCTACCTCGAAGCCGCCGCCGGCGTCACCACCTTCGTGCTCGCCGGACGGTATTTCGAGGCGAAGGCCAAGCGGTCGGCGGGCAGCGCGCTGCGGGCACTGGCCGCGCTCGGCGCCCGCGAGGTCACGGTGCTGACCCGCGACAATCGCGAAATACGCATCCCCATCGGCGAACTCGTCGAGGGACAGCGCTTCGTGGTGCGGCCGGGCGAAACCATCGCGACCGACGGCCTGGTCGTCTCGGGTGCGTCGAGTGTCGATGCCAGTGCCACGACCGGCGAATCCATACCGGTCGATGTGACCGAGGGCATGGCGGTGATCGGCGGCACCACCGCACTCACCGGCCGCCTGATCGTGGAGGCGGCCGCGGTGGGCGCGGATACCAAGCTATCCGGCATGATCCGGCTGGTCGAGCAGGCGCAGACCGGGAAGGCGCGCATGCAGCGCATCGCCGACCGGGTCTCGGCGGTATTCGTCCCGTTCGTCTTCGCCGTGGCGGCCGGCACCTTCCTCAGCTGGTGGCTGCTCGGTTCCGGAGCCGACCGCGCCGCCGCGGCCGCCTTGGCGGTGCTGGTGATCGCATGCCCGTGCGCGCTGGGACTGGCGATTCCGACCGCGCTGATGGTGGCCTCCGGACGCGGTGCGCAACTGGGCATATTCATCAAGGGCCATCAGGCGCTCGAGGCCACCCGCGATGTGGACACGGTGGTACTCGACAAGACCGGAACCGTCACCAATGGGGTCATGAGCGTCGTCGGGGTGACCGTGACCGACGCGCTGACCGAAGCCGAGGTGCTGCGGCTGGTCGGTGCGGTGGAGGCGGCATCCGAACACGCCATTGCCGCGGCCATCACCCGGCACGCGACCGCAATGTTGGACGAGCTGCCGCAGGTCGAGTCCTTCGCGGCGCTACCGGGATTGGGCGCGTGTGGCAGTGTCGCGGGCCACGAGGTGCTGGTCGGACGCCCGCGCCTGCTGCACGATCGCGGTATCGATGTGCCGCGGCCGCTGAGTCGCGCCGTGCGCCGAGAGGAACGGGCCGGACGCACCGTGGTGCTCGTCGTGATCGACGGTGCGGCCAGCGCGGTGATCGCGGTCGCCGATACCGTGAAGGACTCCGCCGTCGACGCCATCGCCCGACTGCACGCCCTCGGCCTGCGCGTCATGATGTTCACCGGTGACAACGCCTATGCCGCCCAGTCGGTCGCGGACGAGATCGGCATCGATGAAGTTGTCGCCGAACTGCTTCCGGAGGGCAAGGTCGAACTCATCGCCCGCATGCAGGAGCAGGGCCGCCGCATCGTGATGGTCGGCGACGGCATCAATGACGGGGCGGCGCTGGCCACCGCCGACTTCGGCATGGCGATCGGGGCCGGCACCGATGTCGCGATCGCGGCGGCCGATGTGATCCTGGTCCGCGATGACCTCGGGGCCGTCGCCGATGCCATCGAGCTCGCGCACGCCACGCTGCGCACCATCAGGGGAAATCTGGTGTGGGCCTTCGGCTATAACGTGATCGCCATTCCGGTGGCCGTGCTCGGATTCCTGAACCCGCTGATCGCCGGTGCGGCCATGGCGTTCTCGTCGTTCTTCGTGGTCTCCAATAGCCTGCGACTGCGTCGCGTTCGGCTGGCGCGCTGAGTCAGCGGCGCGACCGCGCCAACTGCTCCAGCATCGCGTTATAGGCGGCGAGTTCGGAGTCCCCGTACTCGTCGTCCTTGCGGTCGGTGCGCACGGCGGTGCGACGATCCTGGGCCACCCACTGGGTCAGCAGTGCGCCGACCACGAGCAGGATCGGGATTTCACCGGAGACCCAGGCGATGCCGCCGCCGACCCGCTGATCGGCCATCAGGTCCAGGTGCCATGGCAATCGCAGCTGTTGATAGAACCGCTCGCCGATGGTGGTGTTCATCGACATCACCGCGACACCGAAGAAGGCGTGAAAAGGCATGATGGCGAACAACATGCCGAGCCTGCCCAGATGCGGCAGGCGGCGCGGACCGGGATCGATACCGATGATCGCCCAGTAGAACAGGTAGCCGATGATCAGGAAGTGCACGTTCATCAGCACGTGCCCCCAGTGATAGCGGATCAGATTCTCGAACAGCGGCGTGAAGTACAGGACGTAGAGCGAGAGCACGAAGGCGGTGATCGCGGTGCCGGGATGGGCCAGAAACGCGGTCGGGCGCGAATGCAGGATCCACAACACCCATTCGCGCATGCCGGGAACCGCATCCTTCGGGGCCGCGGGCACGGTGCGCAGCACCAGGGTCACCGGTGCGCCGAGCACCAGCAGCACCGGCACGAACATATTCAGGGCCATATGCGTGATCATGTGCACGCTGAACATGGCGTAGCCGTAGGTGCCGATGCCCGATGATGTCGAAATCAGCAGGGCCACACAGCCGCTCGTCCACGACAGGGTGCGCCAGGGCGACCAGGTATCGCCGCGCCGCCGCAGTCGCAGCACACCCGCAAAGTACAAACCGATGCCAGCCAACGCGGCGGTGCCGAGCACGATATCGAAGCGCCACATGGTCATCAGCCGCCAGAGGTCGGCCCGACCCGGCAGATCGAAACCGAGGAAGACCTCCTGGGCCGTGAACGACCGATCGGCGAAGGCCGGGGCGGGTTGTACCGCCATCGCCACCGATGCGGCCATCGCCAGCACCGACAGCGCACCGGTACCGGCGATCAACTGTCGCGTGCGGGGCAGCGAATGCGATTCGGCTGCAATCCTTCTCAATATCAGCCCGATGCCGATGGCCGCCGCGACCACGAGCAGCGCGAGCCGTCCATAGCCGGTTCCGAACAGCGCCGACCACGGCAACAGGACCGCGCCGAGCACCAGACCGCTGGCGGTGGCCGCGGCCAGACACAACAGGCCGATGCGTGCGAAGCGTCGAACCGCGGTCGCCACATGGGAACCCGCGCGTCCCACCTGCGCCGCGACACACCACGCCGCACCCGGCAGCACCGAGACCGCCAGTTGGAAGATGATCATCGCGCCGGTCCCGAAGTCGTGATTCGGTCCCTCACCCGCATTGCCGACCAGCGCGGGCGGCAGCACCGCCAGCAGCGCGAACACTGTCGGTACCACAAGACCGGTCCAGGCCAGGGTCAGCCGCGTCACCAGCGCGACGACACCGGCCAGCACCGCGACGACGATCCAGGCCTTGGGCTTCTCACTCGCATCGACCAGCGCGCCGATCGCACCCCGCTCCAGTGCGGCGCTCATCGACAGTCCGCCCACATTGGCGGCGCTCACCGGAATCAAGATCAGCGCCGAGGCCAGCCACACCAGACTCGCGCGCTCGGCCACCCGGACCCCGGCATATCCGTCCACATCGACGCGCCCGCGCGCGGTGACCACGGTGCAGCACAGCGCATAGATCAGCGCGCCGACAGTGACCGCGCCCGCCAGCGCCGCCACCACTCGCAGCGCGACATAGATCAGGACATCGGGGAAGCCCGGATATGCGAGCCCGGCCCGGCGGTAGGGCATATCTCCGGCCGCGATGACGGAGATGAGGACGACGGCACCGGCGGCGACCGCCGCGATCAGCCAGATGAGGTGGTCGGGCGAGCGCTTCACCTGCACGTTTTTCCGCCAATCCGGGTAACCGAAGATGTGTGACGGGCAGCGGATGTGCCAGCCCTCGCACATAAGTCGACTGTGGCCCGGTGCTGGTTCCCGGGCCGCAGGCGGTGCGACGAGCGTCACATGGCGGATCGCTCAGGCAAGCCGAAGGTGACCGCGACCGGGGCCTGATCGAATTCCGGATCGTCGACGTCGATGGCGAACGCACCGAATTCGTCTATACCCCAGCCTATTTCAGTTCCTTGGAAGATCTACAGACACAGGACCCAGGTCACCGATCCCAGCCAGATGGGGAAGCATATGGCAATCGACCCCTGGGCAGGCGTTACTGGAGCTGGAGCCTCGGTCGCGGAAGCGGCGGGAGCCACAATGGAGCCAACGCCAAGGGATAGTGCGATTGCAGTTGCGGCAACGGAGCTTGCGATCTTGGTGTGCATCTTCTTGCCTTCTCACTTGAACCTTGCACCACATTGGTGCTCGAGCACGAAACGCGAGAAAGAAGCGTTTCATCCAATATATGATTTGCCGTGCAACTATCATCTCTGCGATTCACGTAGTCTACTAGGGACTTTCGGCCCCCTTCGCAGTGTCGAGAAGTTGGGGGAAGGCCGGGTTTTCCGGTCGATATTCGATCTAATTCGAGTATGAGGAACCAACGATTACCCGGTTATGTCCTTTTTATTCCGATCTCCGGTCCATTTTTCCCTGTCGCGACATCATCAAAATCTTGGCGGATCGCTCAGGCGAAGTCGAAGGTGACCACGACCGGGGCGTGATCGGATTCCGGGTATTTGACATCGGTGGCGAAAGCACCGGATTCGTCGTGCAGCACCTCATTGTGGATCTCCGCGCCGCGGTAGTGGGCCAGCAGATTGCGGGTGACCAGGATGTGGTCGAGCATCTGCCCCTTGCCCTGATGGAACAGCGAGTACCGCGCGGATTCGGGGATGGTGTTCTCCAGCGGCACCAGCACCCGTCCCGCCAGCGCGCCATTGCCGGTGTCCTCGACATCGCCGCGAATGGCGATCAGCGGCACCTCCTCGGCGGTGGCATTGAAGTCGCCGCCGACCACGACGCGCGCGTCCGGATCCTGGTCCAGGATCTGATCGACCAGCCGCCGGACCTCCAGCGCCTGGCTCATCCGCTTCATCGAGGAGATGAACGAACCCTCGGCGGCCGCACCGGCACTGCGCCAGGTGAAGGTATTGAGCTTCTGCCCGGGAATGTCGGTGGGCAGCTTCGACTTCAGATGCACCACGATCACATGCAGCGGTGCGCCGTCGATATTCAGCTCCACATGCAGAATCGGCCGCTCGACTCGAATCGCCTGCGGTGCGACGGCGGGTGGATCCGCGGTCAGCATCCGATAGACCGGCGCGGCTACGAGCGTATTGAGCAATTGCGTGTGCCCGGTCACCGGCAGCGAGGTGACCAGCACCAGATTGCGCTGATCGAATACTTCTCCATTGGCGGTTTGCGTCGAAACGATATTCGCCCCAGCCAATTTCGTGCCGGAGAGCAGTTCGGCCAGGGCGAGTAGTGCCCGTGGCTGGCCGGGCCGTTCCTGTCCGTGCACCTCTTGCAGACATAAGATATCGGCCCGCAACCGCTCGATCTGCGGCCGCATTACCGCGATCCGATCCGCCAACGACGGCGTGCTCGCATTCGGCACCGTCTCGTCGAAATTCTCCACATTGAACGTGGCGATACGTAGGGTGGTCATGACACACCGATCCACTATCAGGCCCCGACCGACTTATCGATTACGACCCGATTCTCACTCGGCCGACGCCCGAACTCTTGCGTACCGACTACTCGAATTCCCCGATCTACGCGGCCATCGGGGTGCGGGTTATGGCCCTCAGGGCGCTGACTACGGTTCTGCCCGAGGAGCTTCGGTCTCGGCTTCGGCGTGTTCGGCGACCGCCGCGGCGTGTTTGGCGCCCGAGCCCCAGCCGACATGCAATTCCGAGCGCATGCGATCGACCATATGCGGGTAGTGCAGCTCGAAGGCGGGACGTTCGGAGCGGATCCGCGGCAGCTCGTAGAAGTTGTGCCGCGGCGGCGGGCAGGTGGTGGCCCACTCCAGCGAGTTGCCGTAGCCCCACGGATCGTCCACGGTCACCACCTCGCCGTAGCGGTAGCTCTTGAAGACGTTCCAGATGAACGGCAGCATCGACGCGCCCAGGATGAAGGCGCCGATCGTGGAAATGGTGTTCAGCGTGGTGAATCCGTCGCTGGGCAGGTAGTCGGCATAACGACGCGGCATGCCCTCCGCACCCAGCCAGTGCTGCACCAGGAACGTGGTGTGGAAGCCCACGAAGGTGGTCCAGAAGTGCCACTTGCCGAGGCGTTCATCGAGCAGCCTGCCGGTCATCTTGGGGAACCAGAAGTAGATGCCGGCGAATGTCGCGAAGACGATGGTGCCGAAGAGCACATAGTGGAAGTGTGCGACCACGAAATAGCTATCGGTGACATGGAAATCGAGTGGCGGGCTCGCCAGGATGACACCGGAGAGACCGCCGAACAGGAAGGTCACCAGGAAGCCGACCGAGAACAGCATGGGGGTTTCGAAGGTCAGCTGTCCGCGCCACATGGTGCCGATCCAGTTGAAGAACTTCACACCTGTGGGGACCGCGATCAGGAAGGTCATGAACGAGAAGTACGGCAGCAGCACGGCGCCGGTGGCGTACATGTGGTGCGCCCACACCGCGATCGACAGCGCGCCGATGGACAGCGTCGCGTACACCAGGGTGGTGTAGCCGAACAGCGGCTTGCGGCTGAACACCGGGAAGATTTCGGTGACGATCCCGAAGAACGGCAGCGCGACGATGTACACCTCGGGGTGGCCGAAGAACCAGAACAGGTGCTGCCACAACAGGACTCCACCGGTGCCCGGATCGTAGATATGTCCGCCGAGATGCCGGTCGAAGGCCAGCGCCATCAGCGCCGCGGTCAGAATCGGGAAGGCGAGCAGGATGAGGATGCTGGTGACCAGGATGTTCCAGGTGAAGATGGGCATCCGGAACATGGTCATGCCCGGACACCGCAGGCAGATCACCGTGGTGATCATATTGACGCCGCCGAGAATGGTTCCGACACCGGAGACCGCGAGGCCCATGATCCACAGATCCGCACCCGCACCCGGCGCATGCTCGATGGTGCTCAGCGGGACATAGCCGGTCCAGCCGAAGTCGGCCGCGCCGCCGGGGGTGACGAAGCCCGCCGTGGCGATCGTCGCGCCGAATAGATACAGCCAGTAGCTGAGGGCATTGAGCCGGGGGAAGGCCACATCCGGCGCGCCGATCTGCAGCGGTAGGACGCAATTGGCGAAACCGAACAGGATCGGCGTCGCGTAGAACAGCAGCATGATCGTGCCGTGCATGGTGAACAGCTGGTTGAACTGCTCGGTCGACAGGAACTGCATCCCCGGACGGGCCAGCTCACCGCGCATCAACAACGCGATGAGACCACCGATGAAGAAGAAGGTCATCGCGGTGGTCAAGTACATGACCCCGAGCACCTTCGGATCGGTGGTCGTGATCATTTTCCAGAAATAGGAGCCCTTGGGCCCGACCCGCCGTGGATAGGGCCGAACAACTTCCAACTGAGTTGTGGTCACGGCCGTCGCCACCTTCCGATCGCCGAGCAGCCTTGCCCGAATTATGCGCCTTTTCGATCACCGACATGCCTGCTTTGACCCATTGCCGCGGTTGCGCCGCACAACCGATTCGGCAAAACATCACACGTTCGACGCGTCCGTTCGGAAAGCCCCGCCCGGCGCAGTTGCCGGGCGGGGCCGGTGTCCCCCGCGTTCGTCGAGTCCTCCGGGGTTGTCTACTTGGCCTGGACCGGCGGTTGGCTGATCGTGGTGAGGTACTGGACGGCGGCCCCGATCGTGATCGGTGCGGTCACCAGCAACTGACCCACGACGGTGCCGAGAGCGCCGACCGCGACGATCCCGCCGAGGCAGCCAACGGCCGCAGCCGGGATGAACGCGCCGAACAGCCCGACGATCGCCGCCGAAGCGACCGTCGCGCCGGCGACGCCACCCAGCACACAACCGACCGCCGCGCCGCCGATACCACCGACCAGGGTGCCGACAATCGCACCCGTGGTGATGGTGCTGGTCATCCGGGACCACGCGGCCTGCTCACGGTCGTACTCGTTCTTCCACGGCGCCTTGTCCTCGAACGGCAGAGCCGCCGGCTTGTACACCGCGTGAGCCATTTCGAGCTGAGGCGTCAACCTCGCTGTGCGCCCGGCGATTTCGGCCACGATCGGGAACTCGAAGTCATCGACCCGGAACTTCAGCGGCATTCCGGTGAGCACCGTGCCGTCGACCGCCTTGACCTTGAATACCCCGTCCTCGACGACCATGGAGCCGGCATCGGTCGTAATAATGGACTGGGCATCGGTGGCGTAAGCCGTGAAGTCGACCGTCCCATCCGGAGCGGGCCGCGCGCTGGCCGAGCCGGAGGCAATCCCGACTCCGGCGACCAGAGCAGCGGCCGCCGCGACGATTTTCCTCATCATTGTTGTTTCCTCTCGATTTCCAAGAATGCGGACACGAGACCGCGCCGCGTGCCTGCCGCTGTCGCGCGGCGGACAGATACCTCGTCCTTGCCTGTGATCGGTTGAGTGCAGCAATGTCACAAGCCATGCCATGTGACCGACAACACAGACTGCACAATGTGCAGATAAAGGTTTCGAAGGAGAAGACATGTCCCCGACCAGGTCCGGAGCTCAGGGCGTTCTGCGCGGTCTGGAAATCCTGGAAGCACTGGCGGGGCTCGAGCAGCCCGCCACCCTGGCACGCATCGCCGCCCGCTCGGGACTGAACGAGACGGCGACCTACCGCACCCTGCGACGCCTGGAGGCGGAGGGCTATGTCGATCACGCGGCACGCGTCGGATACCGACTTGGCAGCAGGTCGGTGGCGTTGGCAGTGCTGGTCGGGCCGGACCCGCCGTTATTGCGCGCCACCTACCCGGTGGTCACCCGCTTGGTGACGGTTACCGGCCACTCCGCCGCCATGCATCTGCGCTCCGGCAGCCACCGGGTGCTGACCGTCGGCGTGCCCTCGCCATCACACCCCTTGCGCGACCAGGTCGTCGTAGGTGAACGGTCGCCGTTGACCTCCGGCGCGAGCGGATTGGCCATCCTGGCTCACTTGCCGCCGGAGGAGGCCGACGCCATCCTGGCCAATTGCCCCGCATCGGAGCGGCGGCCGAGCCGCGAAGAACTCGAGCGCATCCGTCGCGCCGGTTATTCGGTGAGCCACAGCCAGAATCATGCGTCTATGACAGGGATCTCGGCTCCCCTGCTGAATCCGGAGTCCGGCACGCCCCTGGGTTCCCTTTCGATCGCCTCCCGCGCCGACGCGACCGACGCGACCGAGATCACCGAGTTGGCCCCGATTCTGCTCAGCAGTTGCGCCGAACTCGGCCCTCGGATCGCCGCACTGATCGGGCCGGGGGCAGCGCGTGGCCGACGGGGCCTCGATGTGACAGTCCGACGCCGCGACTGAAGTCGAGTTTTCACTATGTGCAAGTCGAGTGGCCGCGCGTAGCGTTTGTCCGCATTTTGTATATCCGGCATCACAAAGATGCCGCATGAAAGCAAAGGCGTATCAACGATGCGAGAGCGGCTACCCGACGCGGCGTGGAACCGACCGACCCCTGCACCTGCGGGAGGTGCGACATGGACCTGGTGAGTACCGCTCTGCCGGTGGGGATGGGCATGGTCATGCTCGGCCTGGGCCTTGGTCTGACCGTCGGCGACTTCGCACGCATCGCTCACCGGCCGCGGGCGGTCTTGGCGGCGCTGCTGACTCAGCTTCTTGTGCTTCCGGCCGTGTGCGTTGGCCTGATCTACCTGTTCGGGCTCTCCCCGATCCTCGCTGTCGGCATGATGCTGCTGGCAGCATCCCCCGGAGGGCCGATCGCGAATCTCTACAGCCACTTGTTCGGTGGTGACGTTGCCCTCAACGTCAGTTTGACCGCGATCAACTCGGTGCTGGCCATTGTGACGATGCCCGTCATCTACAACTTCGCGGTCCTCCATTACGCCGCCGGTGACGGGGCGCTCGGCCTACAGTTCGGCAAGGCCGTCGAGGTCTTCGCCATCGTGCTGGTTCCGGTGGCCATCGGGATGTTCATTCGCCAACGGCGCGCAACGATCGCGCGGCGCTTGGACCGGCCGGTCCGCATCACGTCGCTGGCTCTGGTTGTTGTCCTCATCGTCGCCGCGCTGGTGCAGAATTGGGAGATCCTTGCCGACAACTTCGGTCACCTTGCCGGGGCTACCGCGACATTCGGCGCGGTGAACCTCGCGTTGGGTTACTCGCTTCCTCGGCTGGTCAGCGTGGTCCATGCGCAGGCGGTGGCGTGTTCGTTCGAAATCGGTCTGCACAATGCGGTGATGGCGATCGTCATCGCGCGCACTGTGATCGGCAGCGAGCAGATGGCGCTTCCGCCGGCGGTGTACACCGTGATCCAATTGCCACTCGCCCTCGTCTTCGGGCTCGTACTCATGAAGATGGCCGCCACACCGCATGCCACACCACGCGCAGTCGAAAGACCGACGCCGATCGGCGAGCGGCCATGACCGCATCGACAGCTGCGGCCGATCTCGCCGTCGTCGTCGTGATGCGTCGCCGGGACTTGTGATCGGGCGATCGGTAGCTGGCGCGTCGTTGGTGTGGTGCGGGCGGCGAGGTAGGCGGCCCAGTTGGTTCGGGCCAGCCGGGTGTGCGCGGTGGTCAGGCACACGCCGAACAGGTCGCTGACCACAGCGGGTGGCAGCAGATGACCAGTCGAACGGCCTTCGCTCGGCTCGGCTCGCGCGCGGGTTCCCGCGGACCCGATCAGGTAGCAGGCCTACGCACCCTGGGGCGGGTCAGTGGACCGTTGTGACGCGGTCGTCGATCGGCTGGTCCACCGTGCGAGGCAACTTCACCGCGGCGGCCGCGAACAGCGCGAAGGTCAGCCAGATGTACCCGTTGTGGAAGAACGTCGTGAGGTGGCTGCCCGGGGGATAGTCGAAAATGCTGACCACCCCGGGATCGAACAGGGATATCACACCGCCCGATGCGGCCGCCAGCGCCACCAGAAATCCGAGCGGTGCGGCCACCCCGCCCCGGCGCAATGCCAGGTCGGCCAGATACACCAGCAGTGGTGCGAGCCAGACCCAGTGATGTACCCAGCTGTACGGGGATACCGCGGTGGTGGTGAGTCCGCACAGTACGACGGCGGGCAGTTCGTATCCGGTCAGCGACAGCCGCCGCGCCAGCAGCAGGCAGCTTGCCGCGATGACGAAAGCAACTGCCAGCCAGAGCAATTGGTGTACTCCGTCGACACCGATGGTGCGGGCGAGCAGGCCGCGCAGCGATTCGTTGCGTGGGTTCTCCGGCACGCCGACGCGGGTGGGATCGGCGAAGGCGCCGCTCCAGAATGTCAGCGAATCCTTGGGCATGGCCGCGAGACCGATCAGGACGGTCGCCACACATGCGCCGATCGCCGTCACGGCGGCGCGGTACCTGCGCGTGACCAATAGATACAGCACGAAGAACGCGGGGGTCAGTTTGATTCCGGCCGCGATCCCGGTCAGCACACCCTTCCAGCGCGATGAATCGGGCAGTGCCATATCCGCGAGCACCAGCAACAGCAGGAAGATATTGATCTGACCGAAGGCCATGGTTTCGCGCACCGGCTCGCACCACATCAACAATCCGGTGATCGGCAGGCCCACCAGCACCAGCCGCCGGTCGCG
Source organism: Nocardia sp. CA-119907 (assembly GCF_050955995.1). NCBI lineage: Bacteria > Bacillati > Actinomycetota > Actinomycetes > Mycobacteriales > Nocardiaceae > Nocardia > Nocardia sp. CA-119907. The sequence goes on along the minus strand of NZ_CP192091.1, from coordinate 2,019,702 downwards.
CCGGTAGCCGAGCATCGACAATGCCGCCCAGACCGACCCGGTCAGCATCGCGAAGTTCCCCAACGCGCCGACATAGGTGTACAGGTCGCCATGGAGGCCGGCCAGCGGCACGAACAGCAGGGCGGCGAACGGTGTGTAGACGAACTCCCAGACGCCGCGGGTGTGGCCGAGCAATGGGGTGTCATAGACGGAAACGCCGTCGACCACCCGGTTCCCGGCGATCTGGTAGACGCTGAGATCCATCAGATGCATCATCACCTGCGGCGTTTCGAGAACCTGCACGAGATAGCAGATACCGGCGGCCGTGCCGAGCACCGAGATCGCCAAGAAGGCCGGTGCGGGGATGGTGCGGCGCTGCGGCGCGGAGATTGCCGCGGACGGCACCGCCGCATTCTCGATCGTCGATAATGGCACGCTCATCTCCCAGCGATCGGGTCCGGATTCGCCGCCCCACGGTAGTGGCACTCGTCGCGGGCCGCACACCGCAGCCGCGCCGTGGCCCGTGCGGGACCGATATTGTCCTCGGGTGACTGCTGGCCCAACACCGCGGATGTACGACGGACGACCCGTCGCGGACCGGCGGGCCCAACGTCGCCAGGAATTCCTGGCCGCCGGGGTGGCGGTATTCGGAGAGCAGGGGTATCAGGGCAGTTCGATCACCGCGCTGTGCCGGGCGGCCGGGTTGGCGCGCAGCCAGTTCTACGAGCATTTCGACAATCGCGAAGATCTGCTGATCGCGGTCTACGACATGATCCAGGTCGAGACCAGGCAGGCGGTCACCGCCGCGACGGCCGCGACCGCACCGGGTGATGCGGTCGGCCGGGCCCAGGCGGCGGTGCGGGCCTATGCGGAGTCGATCGGTCGCGACCCGCGCCGGGCCCGGATCGCACATATCGAGGTCGTCGGGGTCAGCGAGCGAGTCGAGCGGCGCAGGCTCGAGCAGCGCGGGCTGTGGATGGCATTCTTCGAAGACCAGATCCGGCGGGCGCTCGGACCGGATTTCGTGCCGCCCGGTGGGTTCGATGCCGCAGTGACCGGATATCTCGGTGCGCTGCTCGCCCTGGTGCAGCAGTGGAGTACCGGAGATCCGCGCACCGACCTCGCCGGGATCACCGAGGTACTGACCCGTTTCCTGGTCTGCCTGATGACGCCCTGATTCAGCGACTCGGCCGGATATTCTCCCGGACCGCGGCGATATCCGGATATCCGTTCACCGCCATCAGCAGATCGGCCTCCGCCAGCAGCATCCGGAGCACATGCACCAGACCCGAAACCCCGCCCAGCGCAAGGCCGTACACGTACGGACGGCCGATGCCGACCATGGTCGCACCCAACCCGAGCGCCTTGATCACATCGGTGCCCGAGCGCACACCGGAGTCGAAGAGCACCGGCACCTGATCGTCACAGGCTTCGACCACCCCGGGCAGTGTCGCGAGCGCGCTGAGACCGCCATTGGCTTGGCGCCCACCGTGATTGGAGCAGTAGATGCCGTCGACGCCCGCATCGATCGCCCGGCGCGCGTCATCGGGATGGGAGATGCCCTTGAGAATGATCGGCAGTTCGGTCAGTGACCGAAGCCAGACCAGATCGTCCCAGGTGAGCGGATTGCCGAAGGTCTGAACCCAGTGCAGCACGATGGACTGTGGGTCGTTCGAACCGACCATCTTCTGAAAGACGGGATCGGCGGTGTAGTTCTTCAGGACGTGCCCGCGCAGCTGCGGAAAGTTGCCGCTGGACAGATCGCGCGGACGCCAGCCCGGCACCCAGGTGTCCAAGGTGACGGTGATGCCGCGATATCCGGCCTGCTCGGCCCGGCTCACCAGGCTCGCGGCGAGGTCGCGGTCCTTGGGGGTGTACAGCTGGAAGAAGCTCGGCGTGCTGCCCGCATGCCCGATGACCTCCTCCAGCGGATCCTCCATCAGCGTCGAGAAGAGCGCGGGCACACCGGTTTTCGCGGCGGCCTGGGCGACCGCGATATCACCGTGCTTGTCTCCGACCAACCCGATCACCCCGACCGGGGCCATGAAGATCGGACTCGGGAAGGTGAGTCCCCACGCGCTGACCGACAGGTCGCGCTGCGTCGCGCCGACGAGCATCCGCGGCACCACACCCCAGTCCGCGAAGGCCTCGACATTGCGCCGCTGGGTCAGCTCGTCCCCGGCACCGCCGGCGATATAGGAGTGCAGCGATGCGGGCAGCGCGGCGGCGGCCTTCGCCTCGAGCGTCGCGTAGTCCATCGGAAATTCCGGTGCGTGTCCACCGAGTGCGGCGAAGTAGATCTCGTTCTGGTAATCGGCGAACGCCACTGTTCTGCCCTTCGGTAGGGGTCGATCGGAGGGGTGGTCTCCGGTTGCCCGAATATTAGACGCTAATGTCCATGATCGAGTCCGGACGAACCGCGAAACATTCGACCACGGCACAGCGAAGGAGTCTGTGCGATGTGCGTCACAATGCCGGAGTGGTTCGCACCGGATGACCTGCGCATCGGGTCCGACGGCCGTACCTGCTGTAGCGCGAGTAATCGCCGTAGCGACTGGTAATCCGGAACAGATGACAGATTGTGAGAACCGCGCCGTGAATCTCGACTACCTGCCCAGATCCTGTGACCACGACCTGCTGCTGGCGAATCAGATCATGAGTAGCCCACTACGCCACCTGGTACATCTGGCGCTGGGCCTGTCCACGGAGTCCATGGACCTGCTCACGGCCCTCACCGACCGACTACGGACCGCCGAGGGCGCGCTACCGGATCCCGCGACCGCCGGCGAGTTCTAACCCTCCCCTACCTCCGGCACCGCCTCGACAATCGAATGCGGCCCGGCCGTCGCCACCACCCGACGCAGCCGGAAGCCGCCGCGCGCGAGCAGGTCGCGGTATTCGGCCGCGGTGCGTTCCCGGCCGCCGATGGACAGCAGCACCTCCAGGTCGAGCCAGAGACTGAAGTGCGCCCGGTTGCGCGGCGGGACGACACATTCGATCAGTAGCAACCTGCCGTGCGCGGTGATCGCCGTGCGCACCGTACGCAGGATTTTCAGGGCCGCCTCGTCGGGCCAGTCGTGAATGATGTGCTTGAGCACGTAGGCATCCGCGCCGGGCGGTGCGGCATCGAAGAATGAGCCGTTCTCGATCGCGCCGCGTTCGGCCACCCCGGCGCGGTCGAAGATGTCCGCGGTGGTTGCGGTGGCCGAATCCAGATCGTAGACAATACCTTTGGCGCGCGGAGCGGCGCGTAGGATGGCGGCGAGCAGATATCCGCTGCCGCCGCCGACATCGACGATCCGGTCGAATCGGGTGAAGTCGTAGGCGGCCAGGATCGCCCCCACCGCGAGCTGGGTGGTCGCCTTCATCGCCTCGTGGAAGCCGTTGGCGAATTCGGGATTCATCCCCAGATATTCGAACCCTGTTGTGCCGTGGGCCAATTCATGACCCGATCGACCGGTCTCGACCGCGTGGACCAGTTGCCCGCGCGAGGCCCAGACCACGGGATGGCCGAGCATCAACAGCACCGGCCGCACGGTTCTCGGCGAGTCCGTGCGCATGCTCTCGGCCATCGGAGTGAGCGCGAAGCGGCGTCCGGGCAGTTCGGCGAAGACACCTCCGCTGGCAAGTGCCCGCAGCAAGCGGTAGGTCGCGTCCGGATCGGCGTCCACCGCGGCCGCGATTCGCTGTGCCGAGCACGGGCCGTCGGCGAGCACGTCAGCGATGCCGAGCTCGGCGGCGGTGTAGAGCGCCTGGGTCATCATCCAGCCCTCGGCCAGTTCGAGCACCGCGATCGGTGCTGGCGCGAGGCGTTGGACCAGCCGTCGCAGGCGCACACGCAGGCCTTCGACGGCATGTGCGAGGCGTGGTGGCGGAACAACAGTGGGCGAGTGCATCATCGGTCTCCTCGAGCTTCGTGTTCGCACCTCCCCCGAACACCCGGTTCGGTTCCGCGACCACTGCACCGCAGCGGCTTCGGCGGGCCAACCCCTATCGCTGCCCCCTATGCGTCGCGCGTGTACGTGTATCCGAAAATGCACCGCGCGCACGCTTTTCGCGGTTACTGCGCGATTACCGCACGTCGATAGCGTCATTGGCGGGTTCGTCGACAACCACCGTGGCCCGCATTCGGAATTCAGGAGCACATGATGTCGCAGTCCACTATGGAATCGAGCACGATCGGACTCCCGACGGTGATCGGCGAACATGCGCTGCATCGGCCGGACGCGGTGGCCCTGATCTGCGGCGCGCAGGAGACGACTTACGCCGCCCTGCACCGGAATTCCTGCCGGGCGGCGAACGCCCTGCTGGCGGAGGGGCTTGTCGCTGGCGACCGGATCGGCTATCTCGGACACGACAGCGCACGGTTCTACGAGCTGGTGATCGCGGCCGCGCATACCGGAATCGTGCTGGTGCCGATCAATTGGCGGCTCACCGTCGCCGAAATCGCACATGTGCTGGGCGATTCCGGCTGCAAGGTGCTCTTCGTCGACGCGGGCCGCGAGGCCGCTGCCGAGAGCGCATTGGTCGAGGTGCCTGTGGAGGTCACGCTGCATCGGATGGATCGCGCCGGGCTCGCCGGGGCGGGATTCGTCGCATGGTACGGCGACCAGCCGGATTCGCCGCCGGAGAGCGCGGTTTCGCGGTTCGACCCGCTGCTGCAGATGTACACCAGCGGTACGACCGGGAAGTCGAAGGGTGTCGTCATCGCCCAGCAGAGTCTGTTCGCGGTGCGCGATGTACGCCATGAATCGGAGTTGGCGTGGCTGGAGGTGCCCGAGGACGATGTAGCGCTGGTGGTGATTCCCGGATTCCATATCGCGGGCCTGGCCTGGGTGGTGCAGGGATTGATCGATGGCATCGTCACGGTGGTCCTGCCCGAGTACACGCCGGGACTATCGCTGGAGGCCATCCGGACGCGCGGAGTAACCGCCGTCTACGCGGTGCCGATCATGCTGGCGCTGATCCTCGTCGAACCCGGGGTGAGTGCGGCCGATTTCGGCAAGCTGCGGTTGGTCGCCTATGGCGGATCCCCGATACCCGAGGACATGCTCGCCCAGTGCATGGCGCAATTCGGCTGCCAGTTCCTGCAGTTCTACGGAATGACCGAAACCGCGACGCCCATGACGTTTCTGCCGCCCGAGGACCACTGGGTGGGCAATCCGCGGCTGCGCTCGGCCGGATTCCCCTATCGGGGCGCGCGGATCGAGGTGCTGGATCGGGACGGAAACCGGTTGCCGCCGGGTGAGGTCGGCGAGGTGGTGGTGCACGGGCCCGCGCCGATGCTGGAGTACTGGCACCGGCCCGATGCCACCGCGGCCACCCTCGTCGACGGCTGGATCCACACCGGCGATGCCGGATATCTGGATCAGGACGGTTATCTGTATATCAGCGACCGGATCAAGGACATGATCATTGTCGCGGGTGAGAACGTCTATCCCGCCGAAGTGGAGAACGTCATCGTCGCGCATCCGGCCGTGCGCGAGGCCGCGGTCGTCGGCGCCCCCGATGACCGGTGGGGTGAAACGGTGCACGCGTTCATCGCGCTTGTCCCCGGACAGACCGTGACCCCGCACGAGCTCACCCTGTTCCTGCGCGACAGGCTGGCCAGTTTCAAACGGCCGCAGCACTTCGCCTTCATCGACTTCCTGCCCCGCAATGCGAGCGGCAAGATCCTGCGGCGCGAGTTGCGCGACCAGTTCTGGCAGGGGCGCGAACGCGCCGTCAACTAGTAAGGGTGCCGCGGGTAGGGGTACCTCGCCGACCATCGCCCCTGATACACCTGGTTGATACCGCGACAGTGGCTCAATCGGGAGGCGGCACAATGGAATTCCGTGTCCTCGGCGCGTTGGATATCAGCGCCTACGGTGCCGAGATCGATCTCGGCGGGGTGACCCGCCGGGCGGTGCTCGGCTATCTGCTCCTACACGACAATCAGGTCGTCCCGACCAGCCGCATCCGTGATGCGCTGTGGCACGGGGATCCACCGCCGACGGCGCGCAAGATCGTGCAGAACGCGGTCTCCGCGATCCGCAAGGTTTTCGCGCACGCGGACGGCGAATCGGCCACGGCGTTATTGACCCAGGTCCCGGGCTATCGCCTCCGCGTCGACCCGGAAGCGGTCGACCTCTACCGCTTTCGCAAGCTGGCCCGGCTCGGCCGCGCCGAACTCGATGCGGGCGCACCGGCGCGCGGACGCCTGCACCTGCGCGAGGCGATCGGCATGTGGTCCGGCAACGCACTGGCCGATCTGGTCGAAAACGGCATCCTCTGGAGCGAATTGACCGCCATCGAGGACGAACGCCTCAACGCCTACGAGGACTGCTTCGACGCCGAACTGGCCTGCGGACGACACCGCGAAATCACCCCCGAACTCGAATTACTCACCACCACAGCACCATTGCGCGAAAGCTTCCACCGCCAATACATGCTCGCCCTCTACCGCAGCGGCCGCCAAGCCGACGCCCTGAACGTCTACCACCGCTCCCGCACCACATTGGTCGACACCTTGGGCATCGAGCCAGGACACGAATTGCAACGCCTGCACCACCTGATCCTGACTCAGGATTCCTCGCTGCGGCCGAGGGCCTATCAGGCTCCGGCATAAATGATCCCGGCGTTCGGTCGGATGACAGGTTTCGGCCAATGATCGGCACAACCAAGCCTTCCTACTCCTCAGCCGCTGCGCATTTGCCAGTCGCGCTCCGCACTAGTGCCGCGTCCAAATAGCTCGCTGCACTACCCGCTCCAGCAGCACGCCGAACGTACTGATGTGGCGGTTGAATGCAGCGTGTGCGACCACCATTCGACTACGCTCGACGGAACTCTTCGGACCCCGAAGGCTCGATACAGCAGATGCTATCTGGACGCGGCGCAAGCAGTTGGGGGGCCTGGAACGACGGAAGCCGCTGCAGCAAACGGCACCGGAATGGCTTGTACAGCAACGTTATCAGCGCGACATCCTCGGTGAGATCCTGGCCGGGAGGCGCACGTTGACATCAGCGACGCGCGAGCTGGTGGACGGGATTCAGCTCGAATACTAGCCGCCAGCGTCGCCAGACCCGAGCGCTGGAGTCCACGCCTGGCACTGGCGCAAACCATTTAGAACCCTCGCATAGAACACAGGCTATGCGAGGTAGCCAATTGGTATGCAGCAGACCGCTGCTCCCACCGCGACCCCCATCACCTCCGAGCGACTCCTGTAATTGGTCGCTGCGCTAGTCTGTAAAAGTGGATCAGCTGTGGGCTTTTATGGGCCTACCCCAGATAGGGCTGGCCGCGCTGCTCGGCGTGGTGTTGTAGCCGGAGCCGAACGGTATCCCGCAAGACGGCCGACGAGAACCAGTTCACGCCGGCACGGCCGAATTCAGTTGGTTCAGTAGCTTGTTGGCGGCTTCGATGCCGGAGCGGCAGGATGCTTCGAGGGGAGCGCCGCGGAGGTAGTCTCCCGCTAGTTCGAGGCCGGGGGTTGCGGCGACTTCGGTGTGTACCTGTGATAGGAACTTTCCGTGGAATGGGACGTAGGCGCAGTAGGCGGCGTCCCAGATGCGCTTGACGGTGTGGACGCGCTCGACGTGGGCTACGCCGAGTAGGTTGGTGAGTTCGCGCTCGGCGTTGTCGATCCACTGGTCGAGGACCTCGTCGCTCGGGGTGGGGCGGGCGTGGCGGCCGCTGAAGGTGTAGCGGACGATGTGGAGGTCGTTGATGCCGTAGACGCCGGCGTTGCTGCACGGGCCGTCGTCGAGGACGATGGCACGGACCTCGGTGCCGAAGACCGGGCGGTCGTACTCGACCAGCACCACCGCGGCGGGGAAGTATTTGACCTCGCGCAGTAGATCGCTCAGGGCGGGCAGTTCGGATTTGACGATCTCGGCGGTGGCGTGGGCGGGCGAGGCGAGTACGACCCCGTCGTAGTAGTGGTCGGTCACCGGGCCGTCGTGTTCGGAGATGCCGAGGCCGATCACTCGGCCGTCCGCGGTGAGGACCTGCTCGACCTTGGTATTCGTGCGCACGCGTACCAGCTCGGACAGCTCATCGATGATCGGCGAAATGCCGTGGGTCAGTTGGTCGTAGGTGTCCATGATCATGTTGAGGTTGGTGCCGAAGGTGCCGAGATAGACCTCGTCGGGTTCGGCGCCGTTCATGCGGACGTTCATGGGACGGAACATATTTCGGACGATGCGCGGGCTGAAGTGCGCGCTCAGCGGTCGGTCGTCGTTGCGGTCGGCGATCCTGGTGAAGGCCGCCGAACCGAGGAAGCGGTTCTCCTCCTTGCGGCGCACCAGAAAACCCAGATAGGCAAGTTTCAGCAGATCTCGCACCGGACCGAGGCGGCGCAGGCGGCTGATCTTGTCCCAGGCGCTCTGTTTGCTGTCGAGGGTGAGTATCTTGCCGTCGAGTACCCGCGAGGTGTTGATGCCGAACTCCTCGTATTCGGGGTCGCCGAATTCGGCTAGGAATTCCCGCAGCGCACTGTATTTGCGGCCCAGGTTCTTACCGCCGGTCATGACCGGGCGATCGCCGAGCCGGTCGACACCGAAGCGTCCGCCGAGCACCTCCATCTGCTCGATCAGTTCCACCTCGTAACCGGCCTTGTGCAGCTGCAGCGCGGCCGTCATGCCTGCGATACCGGCGCCGACGACTGCGAGCCGCCGGTCGGCATGTCTCGGATTTTCCATCGCGGTCTCCTCAGTTCTGCGCGTCGGATGAGTGCGCTTCGGACGGATACGGAATGAGTTCGATTCGGCATTCGGCGATCCGGACGCCGAACTGGGACAGCGCCAACTCGATATCGGCGCCGAAGTCCGGATCCGCATCGACCCGGTGGGTGAAGGTCAGTGGGCCGTCCAGTTCGGCGAAACCGGTGAAGGTGGCTTCCAGCCCGGCGAGTGCGTACGGCTCGCCCGCGGCCACTAGAGCGGCCTGTCGGAAGCCCTCCAACATCAGCGGCCCGGGGACGTGGTCGTAGGGGTGGTCGAAGAAGGACGGATGTGTGCGATCCACGAGCAGTTCGAGATCACCGCCGACGACGACATTGCGAGAGTCGCGCCTACCGACGCGATTCGGCGGCACCGGTGCGGGGGCGTTGACAGCCGCTTGCTCCGGACGGTTGCGTCGCTGGTGCGTGCGGAATTCGGCGTAGGTCTCCGGTGGGAAGGCGATGCCACCGCCGCGCACCGTCAGTGCCGCGGCGGTGCCGATGGTCAGGGTGGCGTCGAAGGAATGCTCGGCGAGATAGCTGGCGCCGGATCCGAGGTCGGTGCGGATCCGCACGATGCCCTCCAGCGGATCGTTTCCGGTATCGCGCAGCGTGCTGTGATCCTCGATCTCGGCGGTCATCCGCTGCAGGCTGAGCGCGGTACCGAGCGGCAGCCCGAGGTAGCGGTGCCCGAGCACGGTCATGGCCTGCCGGATCGCCTCCACCGCCGCGAGCGGGTCGTGGAAGTCCGTGACGCGATCCGACCACAGCGAATGCGCGCGCGGAATCTGTATCGCCGCCAGATACTCCCCCGGACCGGCGGCCGCGGTATCGGCGACGAAAACCTCACCGAGACAGCGCCGGTGGGCCAGCGAGCACGGCACGGTCTGCTCGAAACTCAGCCCGCTGGTATGTGTGGTCGGCGGAGCGAGCAGTTCCTTCGGCATGGGTGTCCTCCTCAGATACCGACGCGCACCGCGTCGTCCACGAGTTCGGCGAGAACCAGCCCGGCGAGAGCCCGTGGGGTTGGGTTGTCGAGAAAGCCCTCGACCGGGATGCACGCGCCCGCGAGCGCATTCATGCGGTTGCGCAGTTCCAGTACCGACAGGGAGGTCAGCCCGGTGGCGAGAATGCCGGTATCCGGGTCGATCTCGCCGTCGGCCCGGTCGACCAGGATCGCGGCGATCTGGGTGCATACCGTCGTGAGGACGAGGTCGGATCGCTGCGGTTCGGATAGCGCCCGCGCGCGTGCCCGGAATTCGGCGTTCGGGTCCGCGGTCGGCAATGCGGCTGCTTCGGCGGGCTCGTCAGGATGCAGAGGCGCGACGGGCTCGGTGCTGTCGCACCAATAGTGCTGTGTGCCACGCCAATACCGGCGGTGCTGGAATGCGTAGGTGGGCAGGTCTACCGTCCGCGCCCCGGTATCGGTGAAGATCGCCGCCCAGTCCACCCCGATACCGCGCACCCACGCCCCGGCCACGGCCCGCATCAGGTCGTGCGGCTCGGATTCGGCGGTACGCAGTGTCGGAAATGTGACGCACGCACGATCGGCGGCACATTCATACGCCATACCGGACAGCACGTCACCGGGGCCGATCTCGACGAAGGTATCGACCTCCGCGTCGAGCAGATAGCGCATGCAGTCGTGGAAGAGCACGGTGCCGCGGGCCTGACGGACCCAGTATTCCGGTGCGCACATCTCTTCGGCCGTGACCGGTTTACCTGTGACATTGGACAGCAAGGTAATCGACGGCGGCTTCAATTCGGCGGCCGCCACAATGGCGCCGAATTCCTCGAGCAGGCCGTCCAAATGTGGGGAGTGGAAGGCACGTTCGACCCGCAGTCGCCGGATCCGCCTGCCCCGCGCCCGCCAGAACTTCGCCAATGCGCCGATCGCGTCCTCGTCACCGGAGATGACGGTCGCGTTGGGACCGTTGCTCGCGGCGGCCGACACCCGGTCGTCATATCCGGCAAGCGATTCGGTGACCTCATCGAGCGACGCGCGCACCGCGAGCATGGCCCCGGGACCGAGCCGCTGCATCAACCGTCCCCGGGCCGCCACCACGGCCACGGCATCGGCACGGGAGAACACACCGCCGATATATGCCGCGGCGAGTTCACCGATCGAGTGGCCGAGCAGGAAATCCGCGGTCAGTCCCCAGGATTCGAGCAATCGGTAGGTCGCTACCTCGACGGTGAACAGTGCGGGCTGGGTGAACTCGGTGCGGTCCAACTCAGCCGCGGCCTGCGGTTCGAACATCACGGTGCGCAGCGGCCGGTCGAGATGGGTGTCGAAGGCGGTGCACAGCTCGTCGAAGGCCGCGCGGAAAGCCGGAAACGCCTCGTACAGTTGCCGACCCATGCCGGTGCGCTGACTGCCCTGACCGGGTAGCAGCAGGCCGAGTTTGCGGCCGGACGCGGCGACACCGGAGACCACGGCTCGGTCGATCGCACCGCGCGCCGCCGCCGATGCCGCATCCCGCAGACCATCATGGTCGGCGGCGAGCAGTACGGCCCGGTGATCGAAGACGGTGCGGGTGGTCGCCAACGAGAAACCGATATCCGCGATATCCGCGGGCGGCAGGGCGCTCAGGCGCGCGGCTTGATCCCGCAGCGCCGGTGCCGTCCGGCCCGAGAGCACACAGGGGTACACCGGATATTGCCGGACGGCTCGCGGTTCGTCCGGAATGCCCGGCTCCGCATCGGTCTGCGCCGGGTCGTACTCGACGATGACGTGTGCATTGGTGCCACTGAATCCGAATGCCGACACGCCCGCCCGTCGGGGCCGTCCGGTCTCCGGCCACGGTCGCGCCTCGCTGGCCAGGCGGACCCCGCCCACCGACCAGTCGATGTGTTCGGAGGGCCGATCGACATGCAATGTCGCGGGCACCACCCCGTGCTGCATGGCCAGCACCATCTTCATCAATGCCGCTGTGCCCGCAGCGGATTGGGTATGCCCGATATTGGATTTGATCGAGCCGAGCCACAGTGGCCGCTCGGGATCGCGGTCGCGCCCGTAGGCCGCGAGCAATGCCTGCGCCTCGATCGGGTCGCCGAGCGGCGTCCCCGTGCCGTGCCCCTCGACCACATCCACATCGGCGGCCGACACCTGCGAATTCACCAGCGCCTGCCGGATAACGCGCTGCTGGGCTCGACCATTGGGTGCGGTCAAACCATTGGACGCGCCATCGGAATTGATGGCACTGCCACGGATCACGGCGAGCACCGGATGTCCGTTGCGCCGGGCATCGGACAGGCGCTCCACCACGAACATGCCGACGCCCTCGGCCCATGCGGTGCCGTCGGCGGCCTGTGCGTACGGTTTGCACCGGCCGTCGGGCGCCAGGGCACGTTGCCGGGAGAACGCGATGAACGGCGATGGCAGCGACATCACGGTGATGCCGCCGGTCAATGCCAGCGAACACCCGCCGCCACGCAGCGATTCGACGGCCTGATGCAGTGCGACCAGTGCACCCGAGCAGGCCGTATCGACCGTGACGGCGGGGCCTTCCAGCCCGAGTAGATAGTTGATCCGTCCGGTGGCGAGGCTGGCCTGGGTGCCGAGCACGTAGTACGTCTCGAATCCGTCCCAGTCCGGCGACCAATCCGAGTAGATCTGATCGCTGACCGCCGCGAATACCCCGGTATCGGTGCCGCGCAAGGTGGTCGGGTCGATGCGCGCCCGCTCGATGGCCTCCCACGCCACCTCCAGCAGCAACCGCTGCTGCGGATCCATTGCCCCGGCCTCGCGTTCGGACACGCCGAAGAATCCCGCGTCGAAATCCGCTATGCCGTCGAGGAATCCACCGAGACCGACGGTTGTCATACCGGGTTCGTCATGCGCCGCCGCCGGACGCCAGCCCCGATCGGTCGGGAATTCCATAACCACCGACCGCTGTTCGGCGACCAGATCCCACAGTGCTTCCGGCGACCGGACGCCACCGGGAAACCGGCAGGCCATTCCGATGATCGCGATCGGCTCGGTCTGCTCGGCCCGCACCTCGCGCAACCGCTGCCTGGTCTCCTGCAACTCGTGCACGGCGCGGCGCAGATATTCGCGCAACTGCTCGTCATCGGCCATGGTGCCGCATCTCCCTTCGGCCTCGAATCAGTCCAGTTGGTCGATGAATTCGAACAATTCGCTGTCCTCGGCCACCGCGAGATCAGCGATGCTCTCGCGCTCCGCGCCGCCGTCGAGTTCGCGCAGCACGGCCCGCAGCCGGGTGGCGATATCGCGTCGATCGTCGGGATCGAGCGAGGCCGCGGTGCAACTCTTCGCCAGCGCCGCCACCTCGGACCTGATCCGGGCGGGTGCGTCATCGACCGGTGCGATCTCCTGACGGATGTATCCGGCCAGTGCGGCCGGGGTCGGATGGTCGAAGACCACCGTGGTGCCGAGATTGATGCCGACCGCGGACTTGACCCGGTTGCGGAACTCCATCACGCCGAGCGAATCGAAACCCAGTTCCTGGAACGGGCGTTCGACGTCGATCGCATCCGGCGACTGATGGCCCAGGACGGCGGCCGCCTGTGCGCGAATCGCGTCCACGATGACCCGCTCCTGTTCGGCCGGATCCAGGCCGATCAGACCGGCCGCGAATTTCGCGGATTCACTCGACCTGGCCGCCGCGGCCCGCCGCGAGGACCGCGCCAGACCGCGCAGCATGGCGGGCATATCGGCCGGATCCATCGCCGAGAGCACCGACACATCCAGGCGCGCGGCCACCGCGGTGGCCCGGCCGCTCGCGAGCGCGGCGTCGAAGAGCGCCATGCCGTGGTCATCGTCGATGGGCAGCATGCCCTCGCGACGCATCCGCGCCCAGTCCTGATCGCCCAGTTCGGCCGTCATACCGCTGGCACTGCGCCAGGCGCCCCAGGCCAGCGCGGTGGCGGGCAGTCCAGCGAGCTGGCGGCGGCGGGCCAGCGCGTCCAAATAGGCGTTCGCCGCGGCGTAATTGGCCTGGCCCGGTCCGCCTAGCACGCCCGCGATGGAGGAGTAGAGCACGAAGGCGGCCAGGTCGAGATCCTTGGTGGCCTCGTGCAGATGGTGCGCGGCATCGACTTTGGGGGTGAAGACCGTTGCCACCTGCTCGGCCGTCATGGAATCGAACATGCCGTCGTCGATCACACCGGCGGTATGCACCACCGCCGTCAGTGGATGCTCCGGCGGAATGGCCTCGAGCAGTGCCGATATCGCGGCCGGATCTGCCACATCGGCGGCGACGATATCGACATCGGCACCGTGGGCCGTCAATTCGGCCACCAGTTCGGTCGCGCCATCGGCGGCCGGACCGCGGCGGCTGGCCAGCAGCAGCCTGCGCACGCCGCGCGCACCGACCAGATGCCGGGCGAGCACGGCACCGAGTCCGCCGGTGCCGCCGGTCACCAGGACCGTGCCCACGGGATTCCACCGCTGCGGCACCGTCAGCACATTCTTGCCGATATGGCGGGCCTGGCTCATGAACCGGAAAACCTCCGGCGCCTCCCGCACATCCCAGGACGTCACCTGAATCGGCCGCAGCACACCGGAGTCGAACAGTTCGACCAGTTCGGTCATGATCTCGCGCAGCCGGTCCGGGCCCGCTTCCATCAGGTGGAAGGCCCGGTAGTAGACGCCGGGATGTTCGGCCGCCACCTTGTCCGGCTCACGTCGGTCGGTCATGCCCATTTCGATGAAGCGGCCACCGCGCGGCAGCAAGCGCAGGGAGGCGTCGACGAATTCGTTGGCCAGTGAGTCGAGCACGACATCGACGCCGCGTCCGTCGGTGGCGTCGAGGAATCGCTGTTCGAAATCGAGGGTGCGGGTGTCGCCGATATGCGCGTCGTCGAATCCCATGCCGCGCAGCACATCCCACTTCGGCTTGCTCGCGGTGACATAGAGTTCCGCGCCGAGATGCCGGGCCAGCTGCACGGCGGCCATGCCGACGCCGCCGGTGGCGGCATGCAACAGTAGCGTCTCCCCCGGCTGCAATCCGGCCAGATCGACCAGGCCGAAGTACGCCGTGGCGAAGACCACCGGTGCGGCGGCCGCCTGTGCGAAGGACCAGCCGCGCGGCATCGCGACCACCAGCCGCCGATCCACCACGGCGGTGGAGCCGACCACCGGCAGGAAGCCGAATACCCGATCGCCCGGCGCGAAATCGGTGACGTCCGGGGCGACTTCGAGCACGACGCCCGCGCCCTCACCGCCGATCGGCGCGTCCGGATCCGGATACATGCCGAGCACGATCAGCACGTCACGGAAGTTCACACCCGCCGCCCGCACCGCGACCCGGACCTGACCGGACGCCAGCGGTGCGGTGGCGTCGGGATCCGGTGTGAGCGCGAGGTTATCGCCGGTCAAGGTGCCCTTGCCGAGTGGGAGCAGCCGCCAGTCGCCCGCGTCCGCTGACGTACTCGCATCGACCGTGTCGGCGCCGGAGCGGCTCACCCGGACCGCGTGCAATCCACCGCGCCGCAGCGCCAGCTGTGGTTCGTCGGCGACGGTGACGGCCTGTTCGACGGCGTCGCGGTAGTGCGCCCAATCGTCGACATCGACGAGCAGCATCCGCCCCGGGTTCTCGTTCTGCGCGCTGCGCAGCAGGCCCCAGGCCGCCGCGCCCGCCAGCTCGGCCTGTTCCGCGCCGTGCACGGCCACCGCGTTGCGGGTCACTACCACCAGGATCCGTTCGGCGGCATCCTCCTCGGTTACCAGCCGCTGCACGGTCGTCATCAGGTCGGTCACCCAGTCGCGTACCGATTCGGGTGCGCTGCTATCCGATTCGACGGCATCGGCGGCGAGCACCGCGGCCCGTTGCCCGGCCACGGTCGCCGATTCCAGGCTCTCGCCCAGCCGCGCCCACGGCTCGTCGACGGTCACGTCCTCGGTGCGCGGCACGGTAATCCAGGTCGTACCGAGCAGATCCGCGTTCACGGTCGACTTCACGACCAGCGCTTCGCGCGGCAGCGCGCGCAATGCCAGCGCGGCCACCTCGGCGACCGGAGCGCCGCCCGCATCGGCCAATGCGAGTGAGATCCGGTCCGGCGCCGGTGCGGTCAGCCGCACCCGCAGCGACGACGCACCCACCGCGTGCAGCGAGACGCCCTCCCAGGAGAACGGCACCGATACCTCGCCGTCCGCACCCGCGGCGCCGCCGCCCAGGGCGATGGCGTGCAACGCGGCATCCAGCAGTGCGGGGTGCACGCCGAACCGTTCGGCCGAGGAGCGCGCCTGTTCCGGCAGATCCACCTCGCCGAACAGATCGTCGCCGCGCCGCCAGAGTGCGGTGAGCCCGCGGAACAGCGGGCCGTAGCGATATCCGGCCTCGGCCAGATCGTCGTAGCCGCCGTCGAGCGCGACCGGCTCCGCACCCGACGGCGGCCACGTCGCGAAATCCGCACTCACCGTGGCCGATTCATCCTGCGGGGCCGGTTCGACGACACCCACGGCGTGGCACGTCCATTCGATCTGTTCACCGGTCTCGGATTCGGCCTGTGGGCGCGAGTACACCGTGAGCGCCCGAGCGCCGGTGTCCTGCGGTGCGGCCGCGACGACGCGCAATTCGATCGCGCCGGTACCGGACAGCGGCAGCGGCGCCTGCAGCACCAGCTCGGCCAGTCGGGTGCAGTCCACCAGACTGCCCACGTGCAGGGCCATTTCGACGAAGGCGGTGCCGGGCAGCAGCACGGTACCCGCGATATCGTGATCGGCCAACCACGGATGGCTGCGCAGCGAAAGCCGTCCGGTGCAGACGATCTCATCGGATTCCGGCAGCCGCACCAGCGCGCCGAGCAGCGGATGCGCGGCATCCTCCAGCCCCGACTGCCGCACATCACCGACACCCGCGGATTGCAGCCAGAACGGCTGCCATTGGAAGGGATAAGTCGGCAGGTCGACCGCCGTCGCACCGCTACCGGCGAACAACTCCGCCCAATTCACCTGCGCACCAGCGCAATATCCGGTGGCCAGCGCGGCAATGAGTCCGGACACCTCGCCGTCCGCACCGGGCGTGCGCAGCACCGGTTTGGTCGTCGGCACCGGTTGCTCGGCCGCGGCGGCGGTCTGCACCACCAGCGTGGTCAGCGCCGCACCGGGTCCGGCCTCCCACGCGACGCCGACTCGGGCATCGCTCAGCCGCTGAGCGGCCGCCATGAACCGCACCGGTCGGCGCACCTGACCGACCCAGTAGGCCGGGGAACGCAATTCGTCATCGCTGGCCGGTTCGCCGGTCACCGTGGAGATGATCGGAATGGTCGCCTTGTGGTAGGTCAGTCCGGCACAGACCTTTTCGAAATCGGCGAGCATCGGCTCCATCCGCGGCGAATGGAAGGCGTGACTCACCACCAGGCGTTTGGTCTTGCGGCCGCGCTCGGTCAGGATCGCCGCGATCTCGCCGACGGCATCGTCGTCGCCGGAGAGCACCAGCGAGCGCGGCCCGTTGACCGCCGCGATGCCGACCCGGTCCGCGCGATCGCCGATGAGCGCGGCCACTTCGTCCTCATCAGCGGTGACCGAGACCATGGTGCCGCCCTCGGGCAGCGCCTGCATCAGTCGTCCGCGCGCGGCGACGAGCGCGCAGGCGTCCGAGAGCGACCACACCCCGGCCACGAACGCCGCCGCGATTTCACCGATGGAGTGCCCGACCAGATAGTCGGGGCTGACGCCCCAGGACTGCAGCAGCCGGAACAGCGCGACCTCGATCGCGAACAGGGCGGGTTGGGTGTATTCGGTCCGGTCCAGCAGCGCGGCCGCCGCGGTGTCCGGTTCGGCGAAGATCACCTCGCGCAGTCCCACGGTCCAGTCCGGGGTGGCGGCATCGACCTGTGCGCACACCTCGTCGAAGATCTCGGCGAACAGCGGATAGGCCCGGTACAGCTGGGTGCCCATGCCCGCGCGCTGCGCACCCTGGCCCGGGAACAGCACCGCGGTGCGGACATCACGTCCGGCGACGCCGCGGACCACCTGCGGCGAATCCTGTTCTGCCGTCAGTGCTTCCAGTGCGGCCAGCAGCTCATCGCGATCGGCACCGAGCAGTACCGCCCGGTGCTCGAATTCCGAGCGGGTCGCGATCAGCGAGTGCCCGATATCGGTGGGATCGGTGTCCGGATATGCCGTCAGGTACTGCGACAACCGCCGCGCCATCGCGGGCACTGCCGCCTCGGTGCGCCCGGACAGTACCCACGGCGTGATCAGCGGCTTGTTCCGTTGTGGTGCACTGTCATTCGGCTCATCGATCGGCGGCTCCTCGATGATCAGGTGCGCATTGGTGCCGCTGATGCCGAACGAGGAGATTCCGGCGCGTCGCGGCGTGGCCCGGCGCGGCCACGGCCGTGATTCGGCGAGCAGCCGAACATTGCCCTCGGTCCAATCCACATGTTCGGTCGGGTCCTCGGAATTCAGTGTGCGCGGCAGCATTTCGTGCCGCATGGACAGCACCGTCTTGACGATTCCGGCGACACCGGCGGCGGCCTGGGTGTGTCCCATATTCGATTTGATCGAACCCAGCCACAGCGGATCGTCCGGACTCGGCCGCTGCTGGCCATAGGTGGACAGCAGCGCCTGCACCTCGATGGGATCACCCAGAACCGTTCCGGTGCCGTGCCCTTCGACCATATCGACATCGGCGGCGGTGATCTTCGCATCGGCCAGGGCGTCCCGGATGACCCGCTGCTGCGCCGGACCGTTCGGTGCGGCCAGCCCATTGGACGCGCCGTCCTGATTCACCGCCGAACCGCGCACCAATGCCAGAATCCGGCGGCCCTGCGCCCGGGCCCGCGACAATCGCTCCAGCACCAGCACACCGACGCCCTCGGACCACACGGTGCCGTCGGCACCCTCGCCATAGGACTTGCACCGTCCGTCCGGCGCCAGCCCGCGCTGCATGCTGAACGAGATGAACGGCGCGGCCTTCGCCATGACCGTGACACCGCCGGCCAGCGCGGTATCGCATTCGCCGCGCCGCAGCGCCTGGGCGGCCAGATGCACGGTCACCAGCGACGACGAGCAGGCCGTATCGATGGTGAGCGCCGGACCCTCCAGCCCGAGCGCGTAGGAGATGCGCCCGGACGCGACACTTCCCGTCATACCGGTCATCAGATATCCGGCGAGGTCCGCGGGTGCGGTGTCATCGGCGTAGTCGTTGTAGAACATTCCGGCGTAGACGCCGGTGCGACTGCCGTGCATGGAACTCGGGTCGATGCGCGCGTGCTCGAGCGCCTCCCACGAGACCTCGAGCAACAGGCGCTGCTGTGGATCGGTGGCCAGCGCCTCGCGCGGTGAGATGCCGAAGAAGCCCGCGTCGAATGCCGCGGCGCCGTCCAGGAATCCGCCGGAACGGACGTAGGTCTTTCCCTCGGCGCCCGGCTCCGGATCGTAGCAATCGTCCCAACCGCGTTCGGGCGGGAACTCCGAGGTCACCTCGCGACCGGCCATCAGCATGCGCCACATGTCCTCCGGCGAGGCGATGCCGCCGGGATAGCGGCAGGCCATGCCCACGATGGCGATCGGTTCCTCAGGATCGGTGGCGGATGCGACGAATCCGCTGCCCTCGGGCGCGTCGGCACCGATCAGCCTGGTGCGCAGCAGTTCGGCGAGCCGGTCGATGGTCGGATAGTCGAAGGCGACCGCGGCCGTGAGCTCCACGCCGCTGACCCGGCGCAGCCGGTCGCGCAGTTCGACCGCGGACCGAGAGTCGAAGCCCAGGTCCCGGAACGAGGCCGATACGTCGATCACCTCGGGCGCGATCCCGCCGAGCACATCGGTCACCTGCTCGACCACCAGCTCGCGCAGCAGCCGCCGCTGCTCCTCGGGGGCGCGGCGGCTGAGCTCATCGCGTTCGAGCACCGCGCTGCGGTCGCCATTCGACTGTGACATCTGGACTCCTCGAATGTGGTTGCGCTGCACCGGAAACCTTCGACTTTCGCCGATATTCCGAGCCTAATTAGTGGCCGGTCTGCGCCCGTCCACCGTCCGGTAATCGGTCGGCAACCGCTGGTCCCGATTCGTCTAATTCGGCGGTAGTTTTCTATTCGACATTCCATGCGAGGCGGGAGTACGACAATGCCGGTTCCGGAATCCACTGTTTTCCAGCGATTGTGTCGGCTCGCCTCGGTCACCGACCACGACGGTCGACCGACCACCACGATCGACGAGGTGTTCACCGGCCAACCGCTCGGCCCGGTTCCGCGGGCCGATGCCGATGACGTACACGCCGCCTTCACGAAAGCCTCAGTCGCGCAGCGTGATTGGGCCGCGCTACCGGTACGCGCCCGCGTCGATGTCATCAAGCGCTATCGCGCACTGGTACTCGAACGCCGCGACCTGCTGCTCGATATCATCCAGGCCGAGACCGGAAAGGCCCGCTGGACCGCGCAGGAGGAAATACTCGGAATCCTCGCCGGAACACAGTATTACGCGCGGCTGGCGCCGGAGTTATTGAAGCCGAAGCGAGTTCCCGGGCCGCTGCCCGGTCTGACCCGGGTGCACGTACACGCGCAACCGAAGGGCGTCGTCGGTGTCATCGCGCCGTGGAATTACCCCATGTTCCTGGCCATCGGCGATTCCATTCCGGCACTGCTCGCGGGTAATGCGGTGGTGCTGAAACCCGCGTCCCGAACGCCCTTCGCCGCCTTGGCCAATGCCGAATTGCTCTACGCGGCCGGGCTGCCCCGCGACCTGCTCGCGGTGGTTCCCGGTCCGGGTTCGACGGTCGGACGCGCCATCGTCGCGGACTGCGACTACCTCATGTTCACCGGCTCCTCGACCACCGGGCGGGTGCTCGCCCGGCAGTGCGCCGACCGGTTGATCGGATTCTCCGCCGAATTGGGTGGCAAGAATCCGATGATCGTGACCGCGGGCGCCGATCTCGACAAGGTCGCGAAGGCCGCACTGCGCGCGTGCTTCTCGAATGCCGGTCAGCTGTGTCTGTCCATCGAGCGCATCTATGTCGAGCAATCGATCGCCGAGGAGTTCACGGCGAAATTCGTCGCCGCGATCGAGGCGATGCCACTCGGCGCCGGCTACGACTTCACCACCGCGATGGGCAGTCTCAGCTCCGCCGACCAACTCGCCACCGTCGCCAAACACCTCGCCGACGCGAAATCCAAGGGCGCGACGGTCGTTACCGGCGGCAAGGCCCGGCCCGACCTCGGTCCACTGTTCTTCGAGCCGACGGTGCTGACCGGGGTGACATCCGACATGGACTGTGCCCGTGCGGAAACCTTCGGCCCTCTGGTCTCGATCTACCCGGTCGCCGATATCGATGCGGCCGTCCGGCTCGCCAATGACACCGAGTACGGCCTCAGCGCCAGCGTATGGGCCGCGACCCCGGCCGAGGGCGAGGCCATCGCGGTCCGATTGCGCTCGGGTGCGGTGAATGTCGATGAAGGCTATGCGGTCGCCGCGGCCAGCCCGAGTGCGCCGATGGGCGGTATGGGCAGCTCCGGACTCGGCCGCAGACACGGTCCGGAGGGACTGCTCAAATACACCGAGCCGCAGACCGTCGCCACCGCACTGGTCGTCGATCTCGATGCGCCACCGCGCATGTCCGCCGAACGGTGGCAGCGGTTGCAGGTGCCCATGGCCGAATTCATCGGCAAACTTCCCGGCCGGTGACCACTAGCATCGTGCCCTGTGATCACAGTGGCCAGTTGGAACGTTCTGCATCGCGTACACGCGGAGAACTGGGGCTCCGATATCGCGGCGCGCTGGCCCGATGAAGCGGCACGCATCGCGGCGGTGACCGACTGGTTGGCCGCGCGCCCCGAACAGGTCATCGCCCTACAGGAGGTCAGCGGCGATCAGCTGGCAAGTCTGCGATCGACATTGCCCGGCAGGGATATTCACGCGCTGCGCTATCCGCGCGTCCCGCATCCGCGCAGCGGCACCAGTCCGCTGCGCGACCGCACCGAACACCTCGTGCTCCTGATCGACGGATCCGGCCGCGAGGTCGCGGCCGAATCCTTCGACAACGATCCGGGCAATGGCGCATTGGCCGTCGAAACGGCCGGAATGGTTTTCCTGGCAACCCATGTGACCGGCGACCCGCGGCGCACCCGTCAGCTCGCGCGGTTGGCCGAACTCGCCGCACCGGGCCGGGCGACCGTCCTGCTCGGCGACTTCAACATCGACCGCGACACCGTGGCATCCGCACTCGGCGCCGACTTCGCCATCGCCGATCTGCCCGCCGATTCGGTGCCGACACGCCCGCGCACCTCGGGCACGAAATCTCAGTTCATCGACCACGTGGTCGTGCGGGGCGCCACCGTGACCGATGCGGCGGTGGTCGCCGTCGACGGTCTCTCGGACCACAATTTCGTCCGCGCCACCATCACCGGATAGGCCCTCCGCCAGCGCGCCAGAGCCAGCGCCAGCGCGGCAACTCCGCGATCACCGTGAGCACCGCGAGCACTTGGACCAGGACGGCGATCCAGGTCGGCAAGAGGACCCAGGTGCTGATGACGGCCGCGACCACCTGCAGCACAACCAGGGCGATCGTGACCCACCCCGGCACCGGGACAAGAATCTGCTGCTTGTCACCCGGCGTGGCGAACACCGTCGGCAGACCGATCAACACCACCACCGACAGCACCGCGAGCAAGGCCGAATGCCCGGCGAGCGCCCATGGTGTCGTGATCCAGGCGATGAGCTCGATCGCAAATCGCAGGCCCGACGCGGCTCTGCCCTGCCCGGTGCGGTTCGGCGATTCCACCATGGATACAGCGTGCCATGCGATGGACACGGACGCAGAGTGCAGCGAAGCCCCGGACCGAAGGGGATGGCCCGGGGCTTCACGAGGTTTATCGTGCGCAGCGGCCGCCGAGTTAACAGTGTGCAATGACGGTCACACCAGTTGGGCCAGTAGGTCATCGGCGGCGCTGGTGCCGGAGCGGAAGCAGGCCTCGAGGGAGGTGCCGATGAGGTAGTCGCCCGCTACGGCGAGGCCGGTGCAGGTGGTGATCTCGTGGCGCAGTTTGGCGGTGAAATCGCCGTGGTCGGGCAGGTAGGCACAGTAGGCGGTATCCCAGGTGCGGGTTACCCGATGGCGGCGGGCGGCACCGGTGGCGGCGCAGTGTTCGAGCACGGCGCGTTCGGCTCGGGCGAGCCAGGTTTCGAAGCCTTTGGCCGATGGGAGCGGACGCGCGTCGCGGCCCGCGAAGATATAGCGGACGATATCGCGGCGGCTCGGACTCTCCGGGCCGACGGCGCGACACGGTCCGTCGTCGAAGGTGATACCCCAGACATCGGGTGCGAAGATATCGCGGTCGTATTCGACGACCGCCGCCGCGGCCGGGAGGTACCTGATCTGCGAGAGCAGCTTGCCGACGGCGGGGAATTCGTCGATCACCAGATCGGCGGCCGCCAGCGCCGGAGTCGCCACCAGAACCGCGTCATAGCGGTGTTCGATGGGCGGAGCGCCCTTTTCGGCGATGACCAGGCCGCGGACCCGGCCATTGCGCACCAGTAAGCGCGACGCCGTGGCGCCGGTGCGCAGCACAACCTGTCGGGACAGGGCGTCGAAGACCGGCTGGATACCGTCGGTCAGGCGGTCGAAGTCATCGAGCACGGTCGCCAGCGTCGCGCCGAAGGAGCCGAGGTAGACCTCCTCGGGCTCGGCACCGTGGGTCCATACGGTCATGGGGCGCAACAGTATTTCGGTGAGGGCCGGGCCGAAGTGTTCGCTGAGCGGTTTGTGGTCGCTGTGCGCGGCGAGTCTGGCGTAATAGCCGGGTTCGAGGAGGCCGTCGGCGGTCATTGCGCGGGTGGCGAGGTAGGAGAACTTCGCGACATCCGGTGCGGGGGCACCCGCTTCGATGAGATGCCGCAGGCCGCCGGAGCGATCGCGATGGTCGATGGTGAACAGCGCACCGTCCACGATCCGCGACATCCGCAGCGGATAGCGCTCGAGGCCGAACGGGCCCAGTTCCGTCA
This sequence comes from Nocardia sp. CA-119907, assembly GCF_050955995.1. Taxonomy (NCBI): domain Bacteria; kingdom Bacillati; phylum Actinomycetota; class Actinomycetes; order Mycobacteriales; family Nocardiaceae; genus Nocardia; species Nocardia sp. CA-119907. The sequence goes on along the minus strand of NZ_CP192091.1, from coordinate 1,996,117 downwards.
GGAATTCGCGCAGTGCGGTGTACTTGCGGCCGATGAGGCGCCCGCCCGCCATGATCGGCCGGTCACCGAGCAGGCTGGCACCGCACCGGCCACCCGGCTCCGGTTCGCGTTCGATCAGTTCGACCCGGTGCCCCGCCTGCTGGAGGCGATGGGCGGCCGCCAGTCCCGAAATACCCGCACCGACCACCGCGATGTGCTGGCCATCCCGCACGCCTCACCTACCCAGCCAGTAGGTGCGATGCTGAAAGGCATAGGTGGGCAGGTCGATTCGCCGCGCCCCGGTCGTCGCATACAGCGCCGACCAGTCCACCGGCGTTCCGGCGGTATGCGCACGGGCCAGGCCGGCCGTGAAGGCGATCGCCTCGTCCGATGGACCGTATTCCCCGGTGCCGAGCATCGGCGTGACGACCACATCGGTATCCCCGGTGACGGTCGCGCCGACGATTTCTCGCGCGCGCTGCGTCCATACACCGCAACCCAATTCCATGACGATCGATCCGGCATGCGCGGCCGCCCACCGGATCGCCTCCCAGGGTGCATCCTCCGTACGAGGCTCCGCCGTCCAATACTCGGCCGAGCACAGCTCGTCCCGAACGACCAGTCGGCCGGTCCGGGCGGACACAATGGCGACCTTCGTATCCGCGAAACTCGCGTTCGCGCATACCCGCGCGATTTCCGCCGGATCGCTTCCGGCCCTGATGAACTCGACCGCCGACGTCAACGACAACACTCCCGCCACATATCCGACCGCGACCTCGCCGATGCCCTGTCCGACCAGATAGTCGGCCCGCACCCCGAACGAGGCCAGTAACGCAGACAACCCCACCTCGATGCCGAAGACTCCCGCCCGCGCGAACTCTGGACGATCCCACAATCCAGCGGCCGAATCGGGCTCACCTGTCACAAGATCGCGCAGCGGACGTCCCAGATCCGCGAACGCCGCATCCACTTCGTCATAGGCCGAGCGGAAGACCGGAAAATCGGCATACAGCCCACGCCCGGCACCGGCGAGCCCCGCATCGGGAAACAACACCACCGTCTTGGCCACCGGTGACGCCACCGCACGCAGCACAGTCGGCGAATCCTGTCCGGCCGCAAGCGCTTCCAGCCCGGCCAGCAAATCATCGTATTTGCGACCGATCAGCACCGCCCGGTGCGGCAGCCGCGCACGCGAAACCGCCAGTGCATGACCGATATCCACCGGATCGAGATTCGGCTGCGCGCGCAGCTGGCCCGCGAGCCGTTCCGTCTGACCCGTCAGCGCCCGCGGCGACCGCGCCGACACCACCCAGGCCAGCACCGGCGGCGCACCGTCGGATGCAGGCGCGGGCTCCTGTGTCGGGGCCTGCTCGAGCACCACGTGGGAATTGGTGCCGGTGATGCCGAACGACGATACGGCCGCCCGCCGTGGTCGCCCGGTATCCGGCCACGGCCGAGTCTCGGTGACCAGCTCCAGTTGCCCGGCCGTCCAGTCGACGTGCGGCGTCGGCTCGTCCACATGCAGCGTCGGCGGGACCACGCCGTGGCGCATGGCCATGACCATCTTGATCACCCCGGCCACCCCGGCGGCGGCCAGGCAGTGGCCCATATTCGATTTGATCGACCCGAGCAGCGCCGGACGGTCCCGCTCCTGTCCGTAGGTGGCGAGCAGCGCCTGCACCTCGATGGGATCGCCGAGCACGGTCGCGGTGCCGTGGCCCTCGATGACATCCACGTCCGCGCCGGACAGCTGGGCATTGGCCAGCGCCGCGCGGATCACCCGCCGCTGCGCCGAACCGTTCGGCGCGGTGAAGCCATTGGACGCGCCGTCCTGGTTCACCGCCGAACCGCGCAGCACCGCGAGTACCGGATGGCCGTTGCGCTGGGCATCCGAAAGCCGTTCCAGCAGTAGCATTCCCACGCCTTCGGACCACACGGTTCCGTCGGCGGCGGCGGCATATGAGCGGCAGCGCCCATCGGAGGCGGTGCCACGCTCACTCGAGGATGCGAACATATCCGGCGTCGCCATCACCGTGACGCCACCGACCAGCGCGAGGGTGGACTCCCCCGACCGCACCGACGCCATGGCCTGATGCAGTGCCACCAGCGAGGACGAGCACGCGGTATCCACCGTCACGGCCGGACCTTCCAAACCGAACACATAGGAGATCCGCCCCGATCCGGCGCCTGCCGCCTTGCCGGTCAGCAGGAAGCCGGACAGACCGCTGATCTGCTCTGTCGTCAACGCGCGATACGCGCCGTCGACGGTTCCGTAGGACTGCCCGATCAGACCGACGAACACCCCGGTTCGACTGCCGCGCAAGCCGGTCGGATCCATACCCGCCCGCTCGAAGGTCTCCCACGCCACCTCGAGCAGCTGACGTTGCTGCGGGTCGATGGCCAGCGCCTCACGGGGACTGATCCCGAAGAAGCGCGCATCGAAATCGCCCGCGCCCTCGATGAATCCGCCCTGTTCCACCATCCTGGTCCGGCTCGGATCGGGATCGGTGACGCCCGCGAAGTCCCAGCCGCGATCGGTGGGCCACCCGGAGACGACATCGCGTCCCGCCGCGACCATGTCCCACAGATCGTCGGGACCGAGCACGCCGCCGGGATAGCGACAGCCCATCGATACGATCGCCACCGGCTCGTAGATGCGAGCCTCCAACTGCCGCACCCGATCCCGGGTGCGCTGCAATTCACCGGCCGCGGTGCGCAGATATTCGCGCAGCCGCTGTTCCTCAGCCATGGCCGGACACCTCAGACCCGGTCCGCGGCCACCGCCGTGAGATGCATGAACGAGATGATGAAGCGGCCGGATTCGGGCACCATGCACACCAGGGTGTCGCCCTCCTTGATCAACCCCTCGGACAGCATTTCATCGAGAATGATGTAGATGCTGGCGCTGCCGATATTGCCGACCCTGGTGAGGTTGCTGTACCAGTTCACCATCTCGCCCCGAGTGATGTCGCGGCGCTTGAACTCGCCGATCATCAGCTCCTTCATCCGCTCACTCGAGTAGTGCACCGGATACCAGGTGACCTTCTCCGGATCGAATTTTCCGGCGGCGACGAGCTTTTGGTACTCCTGGATGCCGACTTCGACCAAATGCGGGAGCAGCGACAGCTTCTGCCGAATCGCCAGCGCCCCATCGTGCGCGGCGGCCGTGGTGGTCGGGTAGTCGCCCCAGCTCTTGGTGCAGGCATTGTCATTGCTGCCCAGGTACATGCACGCCTGTTCGGTATTGGCGTAGGAGGTCAGCGAGATCCAGTCGATGCGCAGACTGATCTTGCCCGGCTCCGGCTCGGACCGCAGTACCGCCGCACCGGCGCCGTCGGAGAGCATGTACCGCAGAAATGCCGTCTCCATGGGCAGCGTGCCCTCTTCGATCACCGACTTCATCTCGGCATATCGGGAACTCTTGAAGCCACGCGAGGCGAATTCACTGGCCACCGCGACGGCATTGCGCTTCTCGCCGATGGCGACCTGGAGATAGGCGTCCTTCAATGCCATCATCCCGGAGCTGCAGATCCCGTGCGCGGTCATGACCTCCATCGGCGCGTAGCCGAGTTCGCCGTGAATCATGCTGGCGTGCCCCGGCCCGAGCAGATCGGGCATGGTGGTCGCGGCGGCGAGCATTTCCACCTCGTCCGGGCCGAGACCCGCCCGCGCGACGGCCGCGCGCACCGCCTGTGCCGCCATCGCCGCATTCGACATCACCGTCTGCTGATTCTTATCGATCGCGTAGTGGCGGGTCTTGATGCCGCTATTGCCGAGGATCATCTCGCGCAGATCCGCCGATGCGAGACCGGCCTTGCCGATGTAGTCCTCGATTTCGTCATTGGGCACCGGATCGCCGGGCAGATAGCGACCGGTCGCGGTGATGTAGGCGCTCACCTCTCCGCTCCGATCGCACTCTCCCGCGCGGCCACCTTCCGCTCCAGCAGATCGGTGAAGTCCCCGAAGGTGCGCACCGAGGCGATCCGCTCGTCGTCCAGGACGATGCCGTACTTCTTCCGCACAATATCGGCAATGGCGAGCAGGCCCAGCGAATCGACCCCGAGTTCGTTCAACGCCGAATGACTCTTGATTTCGTCCTGCTCGATACCGTAATGCGAATCCAGATAGTCGAATATGTCCTTTTGAATTTCGTCTACTATCGACATGCGCTACCCCATTCTGATGCGATGGGCCTGCCCCCGGAGCCGGGTGAACGACCTGCACCAAGTCTTACACCAGCCCCTACCACCGTCAAGATGATCATTTCGAAAGATATTGTCCGACAGTACAATTCGATTGCGTCAACCCCTATTTCGCAACCCCTATCGGCAGAATTCGCGCCTTGACCGGCCGGTGCGCACGCCGATACAGTTTCCGGCATCGCTAATTCTTCGAATTCGCCCGGCGAAAGTGGGCAGCACCATGGTCATGGATCAGCACAACAAGCGTGCGGTCATATTCTCGTACTCGCAGACCGGCCAATTGACCGATACCGTGCGGGCATTCACCGAACCGTTGCTCGCGGCGGGCTGGCGCATTCGCCATGTCCCCGTCACACCGGCCCGGCCGTATCCGTTCCCGTGGCCGATCGCGAAGTTCTTCGGCGTCTTTCCCGACAGCGTCGACGAACAGGCCCGCATCGCGCTCGACACCTCGGTTTCGCAGCCGCGCTCGGATCCGGACGAGCTGGTCGTACTGGCCTATCAGGTGTGGTTCCTCGCGCCGTCGCTGCCGATGCGCACGCTGCTCAATGCCCATCCCGAGGTCTTCGCCGATCGCGATGTGGTGTCGGTGATCGCCTGCCGGAATATGTGGTATTCCGCCGCGGTGGAGGTCGACCGGCGCCTGCGCGCGCTCGGTGCCCGGCATCTCGGCGCGGTGGTGGCGACCGATACCCGACCCCAGTTCGTCACGCTGGTCACCACATTGCGCTGGCTGTTGGGCGGCAAGCGGGAAGCGCGAGGGGTTTTCGGCAGGGCCGGTATCGACCAAGGCGAACTCGATCGCGTTCGGGACTGCGGGATCGCTTGGGCGGCAGGCGCTTCCGATATCTCCGGCACCAAAGTCGTCTATCCGATCGCGGGAGCGGACCTACTGGCGGGTCGAATCTTCCGGCGCTGGGGCCGATTGATTCGCGCGGCGTCCCGACGGGGTCCGGCATTGCGCGCCGCGACCTTGACGGCATTCGTCCTCTGGCTCGGCAGCTCGCTGGCCCTGATGCCGCTCGGCGCACTGCTCGCATTGCCGATGCATCGGCGCATCGATCGGGCCATCGACAAGACCTTGGCGGACATCACCGAGCTGCGGCAAGTCACCGATCCACCGTCCACAGCACGCGAACACGAGGCGGCCGATCCTCGAGTGCTGGAGCTGTGCAAGGACGAGTACGTGTTGCTCTTCGACGCCGAGAGCCAACCGACGTGGCTCGACGCCGTCGGCTACGTACGCATGATGGACACCACTCCCCTCTCGGCGGTGGCGGTCTCGCGTGACCGCGAGCACGCCGACGGCACGCTCGCGGACCCCTCCGGCAAGATATCGGCCGCATACGGGCTCAGCGGTGCCACCGCGGTACTGCTGCGACCCGACGCGTTCGTGGCGGCCGTACTGCCCGGCACCGATCCGTACCAGGAACTCATCCGTGCGGTACGGGACGCCACTCGCGACGACGACCCTCAGCCCGCGACCAACTCCCGCTGAACCACGGCCGCGACCTCTTCGGGTCGATCCCACAGGTAGAAATGCCCGCCGCGGAAAGCCTGCAGGTCGAACGCCGCCGAGGTATGCGACTGCCAGGCCTCGGCCTCCGCCCGGCTCACCCGGGGATCGCGATCGCCGACCAATACCGTCACCGGGCACGCCACCCGAGCGCCCGGCGCGCACCGATAGGTCTCCACGGCCCGGTAGTCGCTGCGGATCGCGGGCAGGAAGGCCGCGGCGATCTCGGGATCGTCGAGCAGTTCGATACCGGGACCGCCGAGCAGGCGCAGTTCGGTCAGAATTCCCGCATCCGAACGCCGATGGACCGATTCGGTCCGCACCCTCGACGGCGCCCGGCGCCCTGAGGCGAAAAGATGTTGTGGCACAGCATCTTCGGTCGTCAACAACCGACCGACCTCGAAGGCGACCACCGCCCCCAGACTGTGTCCGAACAGTGCGATCGGCACATCGGTGCGCGCGAGCACCGCGGGCAGCGCGCCCGCGGCCAACTCCGCAACCGTCTCCAGGCACGGCTCCCCGCGCCGGTCCTGCCGGCCGGGACTCTGCACCGCGAACACCTCGATCGGTCCGTCGATGGCCCGCGCCAGCGTCGCGAACGAGCTCGCCGAACCACCGGCGTGCGCGAAACAGATCATCCGTACCAGCGGGCGCGGATGCGGCCGTATCCGCTGGAGCCAGCGCTCGTGCACCCTCGGTTCGGTCATCGGCGCGGCCGGTTCAGCATTTGGTGCTCAACATGAAGCGCAGCTCGGTTCGCCTGCGTACCTTCAACTTCCGGTACACCCGGGTCAGATGCTGTTCGACGGTGCTGGTGGTGATCTCCAATTCCTCGGCGATCTCTCTGTTGCGCAACCCTTTTGCCGCCATCTCCGCCACCCGGTGTTCGGCCGCGCTCAACGATCCGATATCCAGTGCCTCGGTAGTGCGCACCGGTACTGCCGCATCCGATTGGTCACCGGACAGTCGCCGTGACAGCGGCTCCGCCCCGCAGTGCACGGCTAGGCGCAGCGCCGAACGACGCAGCGACCGGGAGCGGTCCACCTCGCCGAGCAATTCGTAGGTCCGGCCGAGATCCGCGAGCACCGTGGCCAATTCGAGCCGATCGTCACTGTGCCGGGCGATCGTCTCGGCCTGGCGCAGCAGCGCGACCCGGTCCGACGGGTCGACGGTGGCCGCGATCAGCCGCAGCGATACCGCGCCGGTGCCGTGCCTGCGCGCATCACCGAGGCGAACCAGGTGCCGCTCGGCGAAACCACGCGCCCGAATCAGGTCACCGGCCACCAGATAGCCGAGCGCGACATCGTTGCGCCAGGGCACCAGGGCGGGCAGATCCATATTCCAGCGCCGCATCAGGGAACCGCAGAGCTGGAAGTCCAGCAGCGCGTCCTCGACCCGCTCGGTCGCCAAGGCGAGATGGCCGCGGGCGTGCAGATAGGGCAGCGCGAGCCGGGAGTCGAACAGGCTCAATGGCACCTCCCGATCCAGCTGGGCCTGCGCCTCGGCGAAGCGGCCCGCCGCGGTGAGCGCACGCACGTAACACCACAGCGGCCGGCCGACCACAGTGCCCAGATTGCCCGCGGGCACCTGGTTCAACGCCTGCACCGCGTAATCGGCGGCATCGTCCAATCTGCCCTGGCGCAGCGCGATCTCCGCGCGCAGCCCCGCGAAGATCGCCTGCCAGGTCGGCGAGGAGCGGGCCACCGATTCGGCGAGCAGGGCATCGCACCACGCGGTCGCGACTTCCAACTTGTCGGCGTAGATGAGGCCCTCCAACGCCGTTGTGAGGGCCTCGACGGTGGCGGAGTCCAACCGATGTCGCGACAGTAGCTGATGTGCCATCGGCACCGTCGCCGCGCGTCCGGCGTCGGAGGCAATGGCGGTCAGCAGGTTCGCGGCGAGCAGATGGACCGAGGACGTCGCGTCGGCGCTGCCCGCGGGCGGCACCGGAACGGGCCGGCTCGGGATCGGTTGGCGCAGTGGCAGTTCGGGGTAGGTGTAGGCGATCCAGGACCGTAGGAAGGTGAGTTCGTCGCGGTCTTGCGCCCCGCCATCGGCGTGGTCGGGTCGCGAATCACGTTCCAGCAGTAACCATGCCGTGCGCGCGTCGTCCATTCGCCCGTGCCAGAGCAGATATCGCACCGCGGCGTGCAGCGCGGGCGCCGACAACGTGCCCGCGCGCACGGCGGCATGCAGTCTGGCGAAATTCCTGGTGGCGGTCGATGGATTGACCCGCCATTCGATCGAGGCGAGCACGGCCGCGATCTCGGCCCGTTCGGCCGGAGCGACGGCGGTGCGGTAAGCCAGCTCCAAACACTGCACCGCGCGGTCGATTTCATCCAATGCCAATGCCTCGTCGGCGGCGGCGCGCAGAATCGCGGGCGCCCATGAATGCCGCGTCTCCCCGGATCGCACCAGATGTTCGGCGACCGTCGCCGCGGGCGCGTCCAGGTCGTACAGCGCTGCCGCGGCCCGATGGTGCAACTGTCTGCGGGCATCGACCCGCATGCCGCGCAGTACGCACCGACCGACCTCCCGATGCCGAAAGCGGCCCGCCTCGACCAGCCCGTTCACCGTCAGCTGCGCGATGATCCGATCCACCGCCGCCGGATCCTGGTGCAGCACAGTGGCTATGGTCTCGGGCGCACTCGCCGCACCGAGCACCGCGATGGCCTCACCGACCCGCATATGCTCCACGCCGCCGCGCCGCAGGCGGTGCACGACCGCCTCACCGATATCGCTGACCGCGTGTCGGCCGACCTCCTCGCGCAGCGCGGCACGCGCACCCGTCCGAATCGGACCTTCGCAGACCTCGGTGAAAATATCGTCGGCCAGCGCCGCGGACAGACCCGTCGCCCTGTTCAGCACCGGAACGGGATTGCCGACAACGGGGCTCGGATTCTTCCAGGCGGGCGGCGAGGGCTGCTTCCGCGCGGGCGGATCGAGTTCTCCCATATTATGTCCCAGAATCGCAGGCGAATTGCATGGCAACGTCACGGCGGCTCTGTCGCAACTCAACACACACATTAGTAGCAGATCATCAACTGTCGCTACATCATTCAACACCCAAGGAAACCTCACCCCGAGATTGCTGTCAAGGCATAGTGAATCAGCAGACAGCTCGTAATAGGGGACGCTTTAGGGGTTTCTGCGCCACAGCGTCTTTCGCCAAACTCACCACATGAGACACAAACGCACCCCGGCGGGTCTTCCGCACCGGGCCGACCGAGCAGCACCACAATGCTGACCGATTTCGCGGCCGATGTGCTGGTGCGCAGGCATTTTCACGCACCATCCGCGCGCCCGTCCGGTTGGCACGACGTCTCCGCCGCGACCCTGAGCTCCTATCACCGCAGCGTGCTCCTGACCGACGGCACCGTGACCCGCACGCTGGAGGCGCATGTGCTCGAACCGGTCGAGGCGCGGTGCACCGCCCAGCGGGAAACCACCGCCGCCGCCGATCGCGACGGCTGGCTCGATGTCCCGCCCGAGGAGAAAGTGCTGGTACGCAAGGTCGACCTGATCGGCGCGCGCACCGGAACCCGATACGCCAGAGCGGAATCCCTGATCGCACTCGGCCGCTTGCCCGCGGCATTCTCGGCCGCACTGGAGACCGAATCGGCGGGCATCGGCGGCGCACTGCAGACCACATCGTCGGAGTCGTATCGGCAACTGCTGTTCTACGGCCGCACCAGCGATGCGGTGTGCGCCCGCTGTTATCGCATCTACATTAACCGGCGACCGGCACTGGTGATCCGCGAGTGGTTCCTGCGCTGAGCTAGCAGGAACCTGCTATTTCGACGCGCGCCGAGTCGTATCCAAAAGATAAGCGATATAAAGCAATTAATCGGCGATCAACCGGGGGTGAAATGTTTCGGACTCAACTACTTCGCCCGGTCCCGATGTTGTTGGCGCAACGGGCACTACATTCCGGTGCCGAGATCGCATTCGAGGACCGATTAAGGGCCGTCGACTATCGCACACTGGAGGCCCGCACGGCACGAATGGCGGGTCATCTGATCGCGGCGGGGCTGCGTCCCGGCGATCGTGTTGTGGTCTGTCTCGGCAATCGGGTCGAATCGGTGGAAACCACCATCGCGGTGACCCGCGCGGGGTGCGTCGGCATCCCGGTGAGCCCGAATCTCGGCGATGCCGAACTGCGGTGGCTCATCGGGCAGAACCGGCCCACCGCCGTCTTCGCCACCTCCCTGTCCGAGGGACTCCTACACGCACACCGGCCGCGAGCGCCTTTGACGGTAGTCGTCCCCGAAGACGGCAGCACGACATCAATTCCGGGGTGGTGCGCGCACTTCGAGGATCTGGCCAGCACCGAGCCCACCGCGCTGCCCCGCGACGACTACGGCATCGACGATCCGGCGTGGATTCTCTATTCCCGTCGCACCCACGCTCGACCCGCGGAAGTGGTCGCGACCCAACGCAGTTCGGTCTGGTCGGTCCTGTCCTGCTTCCAGCGCATGTTCGCCGGAGGCGGGCTGCATCCACTGCCGGTGCCGCTGTCCTTCGGCTACGCGCACATCCTGTGCATCCTCGGCGTCATCGCACTGGGCGGCAGCGCCCGGCTGGCCGGATTCCTCCCCGACGAAGTGCTCGACCAGGCCGGTGGACACGACTACACGCTGCTGGCCGGAATCGACGCGCCCGCACGGGTCTGCCTCACCGCGGGCCTGGCCGGCGGTCCCGCCGAACTACTGCGCCAGGCACCACTGCTCAATCTCCTCGTGCCGTAATGCCGCCCTAACGGCCGTGTATGGGGGCGACCAGACCGTGCTGGTGTGCGTAGACGACCGCGTGAATGCGATCGCGCACACCGAGTTTCGCGAGTATCCGGGAAACATGGGTCTTCACCGTTTCCTCGCCGACCCCGAGGGCCGCCGCGATCTCGGCATTGCTGCGCGCATCGGCCAAGAGCAGCAACACTTCTCGCTCCCGCGCGGTGAGTTGTTCCACCTCCGGCGGGGTGCGCGGCGGCGCGAGGGTGCCAGCGAAGCGCGATATCAGCCGCCGTGTCATCGACGGATCGATCAGGGCATCGCCGCGGGCCGCGATGCGAATGGCGGCCACCAGTTCTTCCGGCGGCAGACTTTTCAGCAGGAACCCGCTGGCTCCCGACTGGAGCGCGCGGTAGAGGTTGGCCTCGCTGTCGTAGGTGGTGAGCACCAGGACGCGGGTGCCGCCCGCCGCGACAATGGCCGCGGTCGCCGCGAGTCCGTCCAGCTTCGGCATCCGCACATCCAGAATCGCGACATCCGGTCGCAGCCGGGCGGTTTCGGCGATGGCGGCGCGGCCGTCGCCGACCTCGGCGACACATTCGAGATCGGCCTGACTGTCGACCACGGCGCGCAGTCCGGAGCGGAACATGCTGTGGTCGTCGGCGATCAGCACGCGCACCGGTGCGTTCACGATCCTCCGATCGGTAGGGCGACCCAGGTGTGCCACCGGGTTTCGGCTTTGTCCGGGCCGAATTCCAGTTCGCCGCCGAATAATTCGGCACGCTGGCGGATCCCGCCGAGACCGCGGTGCGCGGTCGCGTCGTCCACGTCGACGGTCGCGGCGAGCGGGTTGACCGTCTCCAGCACCACGCGGTTCGGCTGGTAGTCGACGAGCAGTTCCGCGTGCGCGCCGTCGCCGTGGCGCAGGGCGTTGGTCAGCATCTCCTGCACGATGCGATACAGCGTCAGGTTCAGCGAATCCGGCAGCTCGACCGCGGCACCGCGCACGGTGAATTCGACGGCCAAACCGGCCGCGCGCACCCGTTCCAGCAGGTCATCGATATCGGCCAGGCCGGGCTGACGCTGACCGTCTTCCTCGCGTCCGTGCAGCAGGTCGAGCTGGCGGCGCAGGTCGACCATGGCCGCGCGGCTGCTCGATTCCACCGCGGACAGCGAGCGGGTGGCGGCGGCATTGCCGCGGTCGGCCATGGCGATTCGGGCAGCACCGGCGTGGATGCCGATGGCGCTGACGTGATGGGAGATCACATCGTGCAGATCCCGGGCAATGGCGGCGCGTTCCTCGGTGAGCGCGCGGGCGAGCGCGGTCCGCTGCTCCTGTTCGCGCAGTTTGGCCTGCTGCTCGAGATCGGCGATATAGGCACCGCGTGCCGCCGTGTACCGCCCGACCAGCCACGGCACCACCCCGACCGACACCGCCGATGCCAGCAACAGCCGCCAATCGTGCGAGGTACTGCTGCCGACCAGCAGATGCGCGGCCGCGCAGCCGGTGCACATGGTGATGACGGTCGCCACCGATTTCGGGCCGGTCATCCAGGCGCCGGCCCGATATCCGGCCACCAGGAATCCGACATCGGCGAATCGGGCGGTGAAACCGTGCCGGTGCAGCATCACGGCCTCGACCAGCCGCAGCGCCACCTGGACAATGGCCACCACACCGGCGGTGCGCGGCGGCGCCGCCAGCGCGAGATCCGCCGCGACGATCCCGATCAGCACCGCGCTCGCCTGCCACGGCGCCACCGAGAAGATCCCGTTCAGCACCAGCATCGAGGCATCGACGGCCGCGGCAACCACCGCGACCACCAGCGACTGGCGCGCCAGCGACCTGCTCACATCCAACAGTTCGCCACCACCTTCGCACTATCCGAGAAGTCCGGGTCGAGCCGTCCGCGGGCGATCCTACCCAGCATTCGCCCCGGCGCTCTGGACCGCACTCTGCCCGCATGCGCGGCGCGACGCATCCCCCGCGCGAGGGACGGCCGATCCCTCGTCAGCGCGATGTTTGCGCAGGCCAGCGACCGTAACGTGGCGGTGAGCAGCGAGCGGAGGAGACATTGTGATCAGTGGGCAGTTATTCATCTACGCCATACCGGCGTTCGCCGTACTCATGTTCGTGGAGTGGATCGAATATCGCCGCGATCCGGATCGCCCGGCCAATGGCCACTCCGGGCGGGATATGGCCGCCAATATCACCACCTACCTGCTCGGCCGATTCCTGAAGCCGGTGGCTCAGTATCTGATTCCGTTCTCTGCGGTGGTGCTCGCCGCCGCGATCACACCGCTGCATCTTTCGTCGCACAGCTGGTGGGTGTGGGTGCTCGGGCTGGTGGTCACCGATTTCTGCTACTACTGGGCGCATCGCGCCGATCATCGGGTCCGGCTGCTGTGGACCTCGCACAGCGTTCATCACTCCAGCGAGTACTTCAACCTCTCCACCGCCATCCGCCTGCCATGGGTGCATCCGGTGGCCAGCGTGGTACGCGGATTCGCCTGGGTGCCAGCGGCTTTGATCGGTCTCCCGGCGTGGATGATCTTCCTGCTGCAGGCCATCGGGCTGCTCTATCAGTTCCCGATCCACACCCAGCGCATCGATACCCTGCCACGCCCGATCGAGTTCCTGTTCAATACCCCGGCCCACCACCGGATCCACCACGGTTCGAATCAGCCCTATATCGATAAGAACTACGGCGGGGTCTTCATCATCTGGGACCGCATGTTCGGCAGTTTCGCCGCGCAGAGCGAACCCATTCGCTACGGCCTCACCAAGAACATCGGCACCGATAACCCGCTGAAGATCAACTATCACGAACTCGGTGCACTGATCAGCGATGTGCGCCACGCGAATACGTGGAAGGGCCGTCTCGGCTACATCTTCGGTCCGCCCGGATGGTCCGAGAACACGCAGGCCGACAGTGCGCCCGCGCTGGAATCAGCCACGTGAGACGCGGTCTCAGCTCGAGTGGGTGAACATGCGGATCGCGGTGATGCGCCGGGTATCGGTGGCGAATTCGACGAAGGCGACGCCATGGGCCGAATCGAGCCGGACGCTCGCACTCACCGTTCGACCGGCGGCGATCAGCTTGTCCCACTGCATATTTCGGGTGCGGTTGGTGAATTCCTCGAGTGAGATCCTGGTTCCCGCGGGCAGTTCGATAATGGTGCGCTCACCGAGCAGTCGCCGCACCCGCGCGATATCGGTGGACGCCGCGGCCGAGAACAGCTCGGCCGCAGTGCGTTTGCCCGCTCGGCCGACCCCGCGCAGCGCCCGCATCATGCCGAGCATGCCGCCGAAGCCTTGGTTGGCGATCAGCTGTGGACCCAACTTCAGTGCCGCACCCAGTCCGGGCAGGCCGGTGCGCAGCAACTGCACGATCATCGCGGCCAATTCCCAATGCGCGGCCAGCCGGGCGATCTTCCAGACGCCGTCTTCCTCGATGAGGTCGTAGCGCAGATGCATCGGGACGGCCACGGTGGCGCCGGTCGACATGGTGGTCCGGATCAGCAGGTCGCGAACCACCGTCGACGGGCCGATGAAGTCGTGGTCGATCTGGAATGCGATGGTGTTCGGGCCGATGAAGGTGTCGTAGAACCGTTCGATCGCGGCGCGGCCGATATGCGGGCTCGATCCGACCGGATCGTTGACGGTCGCGTCGGCGGCGAACAGGTCGACCCAGGCCGCCTTATCGTGTGCCGCCACCGCGCGCGGCGACGCCTCGACGGCCGCGAGCAGGTCTTTGGCGGTGGAATCCAGCGGCATGACAGTTCCTCCTAGTTGCTGCGTCACATGGTAGAACATGTTCTAATTTTGGCGCCGCGGGTTCCGCAGAACCGCCCGGCGTCCCGCCCGACAAGGACTCCTATGGATTGGTACACCGGCAATACCGCCTACGACACCGTGCTGACGATCGCCTTCGCCTTCGCGGCGTTCGTGCTGATCGGCGGCCTATTCGCCCAAAGCCCCTACGGCCGCTTCGGTACCACCAAGATAGGCTTCAACCTCAACCCGAAGCTCGGCTGGTGGTTGATGGAGATTCCGGCGACGGTGGTCTTCGCGGTGTTCTACCTGACCGGCCCGGACCGCTTCGAACCGACCTCGCTGGTGCTGGCCGCGATCTGGGTGCTGCACTACGGCAACCGCGGCTGGTTCTTCCCCTTGGCCATCCGCCAGGTCCCGGGCAAGCGCAGCAGCTTCAATGTGTCGGTGATCGCCGCGGGCATGTTCGTCACCGCGCTGCACGGCTACCTCAACGGCGCCCTCTTCAGCCACGACTACCTGCACCAGTACGGCACCGACTGGCTGACCGATCCGCGGTTCCTGGTCGGTCTGGTCATCTACCTCGGCGGCTTCGCACTGCTGGTCCGCTCCGAGTCGATCGTGCGCAATCTGCGCGATAAGGACGATCCGGGCGCGACCGAGTACCGGATTCCGCACGGCGCGGGCTTCCGGTTCGTCACCAGCCCCGCCTATCTCGCCGAACTGATCGCCTGGGCCGGATTCGCACTGCTCACCTGGTCGCTGGCGGGTGTGGTCATCTTCTTGATCACCGCGGGCAATCTGGTCCCCCGAGCCTTCGCCACCCACAGGTGGTACCGGGAGAAGTTCCCCGACTATCCGGCCGATCGAAAGGCATTGATCCCCTTCGTCTGCTGAGGAGTCATACAGTGGCGTGATGGCGATCATCGATGCGTGGGCCCAGCATCCGACGGTGCGGCTACTCCAGCACGAAATGCTCGACTCCCTGCGCCGCTGGACCGGTGACACGATTCCGACCCAACCGCCGCCGGTCTCGACAACGCTGGCGGCCATGGACGCGGGCGGCGTCGACACCGCCTTGATCAGTGCCTGGTACGGCCCCGAAGGCGCGCTGATCTCCAATGACGAGGTGGCCGGTTTCGTCGCCGAATCCAACGGCAGGCTGGTCGGCGTGGCCTCGGTCGACCTCCGCAAACCGATGGTCGCGGTGCGCGAACTGCGCCGCGCGGTAACCGAATTGGGTATGAAGGCACTGCGCATCGTGCCGTGGCTCTGGGGACTGCCCCCGAACGACCGCCACTACTACCCGCTCTACGCCGAATGCGTCGAGCTCGGCATCCCGTTCTGCACCCAGGTCGGCCACACCGGCCCCCTACGCACCTCCGAAACCGGCCGCCCCATACCCTACCTCGACGATGTCGCCCTGGACTTCCCCGAACTGGTCATTGTCGGCGGCCACATCGGCTACCCCTGGACCACCGAAATGATCGCGATGGCAACAAAATACGAGAACATCTACATCGACACCTCCGCCTACACGATCCGCAGATACCCGCCAGAATTGGTGTCCTACCTGAAATCCCACGGCCGCACCAAGGTCCTCTTCGGCACCAACTACCCCATGATCCCGCCCCGACAAGCCCTCGCAGGGCTGGATGACCTGGACCTGGACGCCGAGTCCCGCGACCTGTTCCTCTCCACCAACGCCACCCGCATCTTCAACCTGACCAAGTCCCCCTGAAGACACCCGTAGCTGAGCCCCCGAAGCGCTCACGAGAATGCTCTGGTGCAGGTAAACGTCGAGTAGCGACCTGCACCAGCGCATTCTCGCGGGGTGATTACTGGGCTCCCCATACGGCGTGGGCGCCGGAGTCGCCTACTCGGTAGATCTGTACGAGTGCGGCACTGCCTGCGAATATTGCTAGTGCGGCGACCAGTGCGGTGAGCGGGCGGCCTAGCGGTTTTCCGCGTTCGTCGCGGAGGTGGACGATGATCAGCAGGGCCGTGACCAGTAGGAGCCCGAGGACGAAGTAGATCATCGTGTTGCCGAGGTCTGCGTGCTTATCGATTGCGGGGGAGCCGCCCAGTTTGTGTTGAAGCCACTCGCCTGCGTCGGTTGTGATGGGGGTCAGTGCGACGGTGATCGCGGCCAGGGCGGTGATCAGCCAGATCAGGCGGCGGCGGGCGGCGGGCCAGAGGGCGGACAGGATCAGCAGGACCGCGGTCAGCGGGACGAAAACGACAATGATATGGACCAGCAGCACATGCGCGGGTAGACCGTTGATCGTCGACATGAGGTGCACTCCTGAAGTTCTCGACCGCCTGAGCAGTTCCGGCCCAAGTATTTCCCTCACCTCACGTTCCACCGCGCCGACAGGTTCATTTCACGGATGTCCGGACGTCCGCCGCGGCGATGTGTCCACGGCGGGATGCAGCCGGTGCGGCGCCGGGTTCCATCGGTCGACCGCACCGGATCGAGCATCGGAATGCGAAGGTCAGGCGGTACCGGTATTGCTCAGTGGCAGGCGCAACCGGACCTGTGCTCACCATGCGCCCACAATCGCACCGGGCGCATCAAGGGATCGTGAAGTCAGTCCGCCTCGACGACCTCCGCCACCTCGGCCACCGGATAGAAGCGGTGCACGGTGAGCGCCGCGGCGAGCAGCCGGGAGCCATTGGGTTCGCTCGGATCTATGCCGGTGAGTTCGGCGATGCGCTTGAGCCGATAGCTGAAGGTATTGGGGTGCACATGGACCTCGGCGGCGGCCGCCTTGCGATCGGATCCGTGCCGTAGGTGCGCCTCCAGGGCCTCGAACAGGTGCGCCCGCAAGAGCAGTGGCGCGATGCGGTCGGCCAGGCGATCCCGGGCCGGACCCGGGCGGGTCAGCTGATACTCGAGCAGCAGATCGTCGAGGTCGTACAGTCCGCTCGGCCGGTTGAGCAGCCGGGCGAGTTCGGCTAGATCGGATGCCTCCTGAACCGCGTGCGGGAGCAGATCCCGTTCCACCGCGCGGCGTTCGGCGAGGAAGACATCGACGCCGAACTGTTCGGTGAGTTCGGCGGCCAGCCGCCGATACTCCGTGGAATCGGATCCGCTCGGCAGCAGCGCGATTCCGGTCGTGCCGTCGAAGGTGCTCAGCGCCTTGGTTCCGGCGATCCCGTCCAATGCCCGCTGCAGCACCCGGATGCGGCGGCGGGTGAGCAGATCGGCGACCACGATCGGATGATCGTCCGGGCGGATGTGGATGGCGAGCACCGTATAGCGTTCCGCGAGAACGACATCCGCGCGCGCGGCCAGTTCCTCGGCGGGCTGGCCACGCAACAGGGCCGAACACAGTGCCCGGCGCGCCTCGCGTTCGGCGTGATAGATCGACTGCTCGACATCGGTATACGCCTCGACCACCGCGACATTGATATCGCGCAGCAGGTCGAGCAGCCGACCACCGAAGGCGATCAGATCGTTCATATCCTCGGGTTCGGCCATCGCCGCCGCCTCCTGCAGGATCGCCTGACCGGAGCCGTGTACCGCATGCATCAGCAGCCCGAGCGGGATGCGGTCCTCGGCATGCCGCTCGGCCACCGGGCCGACGAATTCGACCACCTCGGCCCCGGTGAACGTGCGCTGCTCCTGTAGCGCGCGCAGGAAGGCGCGGCCGCATCCGGCGATCGCGGGCAGCACCTCATCGGTGAAATGCCCGTCCGGCAGATCGGCGGCCGGTGGCGTCGATCCGAGGCCCGCGGCGAGCATGCGCTCGGCGATTTCGGGTAGCCGACGGACCAGTCGGGCGATTATCGGGGCGTCTCCGGACAACGGGGGTAGGGCAACGGGCATGACTTGCACGGTACCCAACGATGCCATTTACCAATAAATCTCGTAACCACCGGCCGGTTGTCTTCGAACACAAAATTTCCGCGGATTCTTCTCGCCCGCGTGCAGTGACAACGTGACTCGAATGACCCTGTTCACCAGCGCGTTCCACGCGCTACCGGGTGACGTCCGTCACCGTCAACTCCGTCCACGGGAGAAAAACACCCGACTCAATTGTGTTTCGGGACAATTAATTTCCGCCACCGCCGTTGCTACCTTGAGAACAGGATTCCGGCGTCATTTCAAATAAACACCGTGCCGGTGTGCCGTTCGAAAGGATGTACAGGAATGACCCTGCATGCCGACACCGGGATGGACCCGGCGCGTCCGATTGTCGAAATATTCCCATCGGAGCGACCGCTGCCGCCGGAGCTGGATCGGTTCTATCTCGCGCCCGCCGGATTCGCACGCTTCGCCCCCGGCACCGTGCTGCGCACCCGCAGGGTCGAACTGGCACTGTTCGGGCGTGTGCCACAAAAGGTTTCGGCCTGGCAGCTGCTCTACCGGACCAGCAATCTGCACGGCAGCGCGGAGACGGCCGTAACGACGGTCCTGCTGCCCTGGGGCGCCGATCCGCATCAGCCACGGCCGCTGGTCTCGTTCCAGTGCGCCATCGACGGCGTCAGTTCCAAGTGTCTGCCCTCCTACGCTCTGCGCCGCGGCGCGCGGGCACTCGGCTCGATCCCGCAGGTCGAACTGCCGGTCATCGCCTACGCACTGGCTCAGGGCTGGGCGGTATCGATTCCGGACCACGGCGGGATGGCCGGACATTTCGGGGTGCCACGCGAACCCGGCTATCGGTCCCTCGACGCGATCCGGGCGAGTCTGAGTTTCGCACCGCTCGGCCTGCCCGAATCGACTCCCGTTGCGCTGTGGGGTTATTCGGGCGGCGGACTCGCCACCGCCTGGACCGCGGAGTTGGCCGCCGAATACGCACCGGAGCTCGATATCGTCGGCGCGGTCGCCGGTTCGCCGGTCGGCGATCTCGGCTCGGCCTTCGCGCGTTTGAACGGCACCTTCTTCGCGGCCTTCTCGACGATGGCCGTAGCCGGGCTGCGGCGGGCCTACGCCGATCTGGATCGCATCCTACGCGCGCATCTCAAATCCGAATTCCTCGAGATGATCGCGGATGCCGAATCGCGCACCACACTGCACTTGTTGTTCCGGTTGATGGGCAAGAACATCGACAACTACAGCCACCGCACCTTCGCCGAACTACTCGCCGAACCCGACCTGCAGCAGATCCTGGACGATATCCGGCCCGGTGTGCAAGCGCCCGCCATGCCGTTGCTCGTCATCCAGGGGGTCAATGACGAGCTCATCGCCGTCGCCGATGTCGACCAGCATGTGGCCCGGTACGCGATCCGCGGTGCGCACGTGCGCTACCTGCGCGACCGCCTGAGCCTGCATATGCCGCTGCTGTTCATCGGCGCACCCGTCACCATGAACTGGCTAGCGGACCGATTCGACCAGCGCCCCCTGCCCGCGGCGGGCACCGAAACGGTGTGGTCGGTCGCATTCACGAAGCGAGAGGCGCTGGGCCACTTACGTTTTGCCGGATTGATGGCACGCATGCTCACCAGCAGGCCGATCCGACAGTTCCGTCGCTGCGCCTGATACCGCAACGGCACTCGGTGCTACTGCCGTGTCCGGATAGCTTCTGAGGGAACTGAGATCCGTCGAGCGCAGTCATAGGGCGGGGCGGCGGGGCGTGTCGTGCCGCGTTTCGACTGCGCTCGGCGAGTGAGCCGGACCTGATAGCGCGGCAACCGATCTGGACGGGGCACTTGGCCTAGTGGGCGGTGCGGGTCGGACGTAACTTGTGGACAACGGCAGCCGTCGCGGTGGCGGTAACCTCGTCGACCCAGTCCGGAATGGGTGCCGCGCACGCGATGTACTCACGGACCAGTCCGTAAGGAATGGCCTTGACGGCGGCCACTGCGATCGCCATGCGGTGCTCGTCGGCGTCGCCGAACTCCGCGATGACGGCGGTGCGCAGCGCGTCGTTCATTCGGTCGTTGACCGCGGTGATATCAGCGCGCAGTTCATCGGGGCCTACTTCGAGCAGTTCGTCGCGCCGGAACATTTTCATCGCACGGGCTTCGGTGGGGTTCTCACGGCAGTACCGCGGCAGGTAGATCGCGGCGGCAAGCAGCGGGTCGGCCCCGGACAGGGCGGCGACTATCCCGATCTGGAAGCGTCGGATCGAGCGCAGCCACAGTCGGGCGAGCAACTCTTCGCGGGAGGCGAAGCGCACGTAGATCGACCCCGTGGGGACGCAGGAGGCGGCGCTGATCGCGGCGATGCTCGGCCGGGTCGTCGTCGGATCGGCGAGCAGATCGCGTGCCGCGTCGAGGATCTGGTCATCGGTGAATCGCCGGGGTCTTGCCACGCGGGACAGCCTAGGGCAACATTTCGGAATGTGGATTCAAAAACTGGGTTCCCGCTCACGGGCAGTCTGCTCGCCTTCATCGGATCGGCCCACACCGTGCTCGGCGCTGCGATATGGGTGGCCGGCAAGGAGCAGACCGACCTCTCGTTCTGGTTCACCGCATTCGGAGTCGCCGCCGTATGCTTCGGGATCGCAGTGATCGAGACGGAGCGAACCCGCGGCTACGTGCCGGTGCCCGTCCTCGCCGCAATCGCCGTTCTCACCGCGTTCGGCCTCGCCTTCGAGCCCGTGTCCGGGTTCCTCACCGTCCTCGTACCCCTGGCCGTCGGCGTTCGCGGATGGGTGCGTCACCGCCGCGTCGCAGTCCCGGCCGGATAACCGAATCCCACTCGCCACGGCCGAATCGTGTCGTCGCCGCGATCTTCACGGGGGTCTTGATTCCAGTTGTCATGGTTGTTGCCGTCGGGCCCTGGGCCCGCAACTCGTGCCACCATCTGTTGGTCATCCCCCTTCTAGCGTCGTTGGCTTGACAGGGGTTTCAGCACCGCCCGCGTCGACAAACTGCAACGGGGCGTGAGGTGCGTAGGTCGCTTCGGGGTTCACAGTGTTCAGCTCGCACTGCCGTACAAGCCGTTGCGGCACTCGGCCGCCGAAGTGTTCGAGGCCCGGCGCGATCACTGCGTCGACATCGAGGGCCTGGACCACGTTCACCAGCCGTCCTTCTGGGTCGTCGGTCTCAGCAGTGAATGTCACGGTCTTGGCGAGGTCGTAGCCGAGACGTTTTGCGCGGCTGCGGATCTGGATCTCGTCCCAGTCTTGGGAGACTCCCGAGATGTCTTTGCGCAGGTAACCGATCGCGGTAGGTGTTGCCCTCACCGGCTTGCCCCGTTCGTGCTCACGGTGGCAGCGTCGTTGCGCGGCAGGAATTCTCGGTATGGCCGTGCATTGATCAGCGACCGCCCGCGGTCGGTGATCCGCCATCGGACAGGGACTGTGCGGGAACCATGAGCGAGACCGGAATCGGCGAGCCCTTGCAGCGCTGCACGCGTGGCAGCCTCGGCGCGGCCAGCGTGGCCACACAGTTCGCGCACGGTCAGCACGTGTGCGGGTTCCAGAATCGCCAGTGCGGCCAACACTTTGGCCTGTGGCTCAGTGAGCGCCATCTCACCCTCCGTCGTCGATGGTGAGGCAACTCAGGACCAGGATGACTAGCACCGGCCCCGAGCGCCCACCTCGGACGGTACGAACCCCGCCATCACCCGATCCATGAGTTTGCAAAAACTTGGAAGAATTCGCGATTGACCAACCGATTTCTTGCACCGGGGCGGATGATTGGAAGGCGCGGAATCACCGCGCGTTTCACAACTGAGGGGGCCGACATGCGGCTGACATTTCTTGGCAAGGGCGGGTCCGGAGATCGCGACTGCCCGACCCTGTACGCCACCGACCAGGACAGTTTTCTTGTCCAGGGATGGCGAACCGAACAGGCTGGCACCATCGAAATCCCCCACCTGCTACCAGGATTCGCCGATCCGGATACGTTCATCGGTGCGACGATGACCGACACCGGCCGCGGCACCTTCCGCCTGTCGGGCCGCCCCGTCACCGACGACCAAACACTCGGTCGGCTCACACTGGCCGTCGACGAGACCGCCATCGAGGTGCCGAAGCTAGAGAGGACGTTCTACGGTGCTGCTAGTCCACGGACCCGCCGCTGATGACCTGTTCCGCGGGTGTCGGCGCAAGGCATTTCATCTCGAGGTGCGCGACTCCTACGCGGTGGCGTCGGAATCGGAAAGCTTGAGACGGTTCCTCGCGGGCGAGCCTGACCCGACCGACTACCACCAACGGCCGTGGGCGCAATTCATGCGGGAGACGGTCGGACGCGGCATCACAGTGCGTAGGGTGCGTGTCGTGACCGTTCCGCACTCCGACTATCAACGGTGGTTGCTGTCGATCACGGCGAGCAACGTCGCCGCCGGCGAAGACATCCGGTATGTCCCCCGGCACCATGCCGGGGACGTTCCGCCGGATGACTGGTGGCTGTTCGACGACGAGCTCGTCGCGTTCAATCTCGTCGACCGGGACGGGCGGCCCGCGGGGATGGCGGTTACTTCCGACCCGGAGATCGCCGACCTGTGCCGGGGTGTACGAGACCGGTTGTGGGCGCTCGCAACGCCGTACGCCGACTACCTGAATTCCGTCGACACCAGATGACGAATACCGCCCAAGATGCTCGGGAGGCCCTCGGCCAACGCTTGCGCGAGATCCGGCGTAGGGCAGGGCTTTCCGGGCGCCAGCTCGCCGCGCTGGCAAGCTGGCACGAATCGAAGATATCCAAACTCGAATACGGCAAGCTGCGCGCCTCCGACGCCGACGTCCGTGTCTACTGCACCCATGCTGGCGCCGAGGATGAACTCGCGGACCTGCTCGCCACCCTGCACAACATCGACGCCGCCTACATGGAAATGCGGCGCCTGCTCAGCACTGGGACCGGGCGCGGCCAAGATGAACTGGTCAAGCTGGCTGAGAGGACCCGGCTGACGCGTATCTATCAGAACGTCCTGATCCCAGGAATTTTGCAGACTTCCGAGTATGCGCGAGCGATCCTCGAGCGGTCCATCACGCGGCACCGACTTCCGGACGATATCGACGCAGGCATCGCCAAGCGCATGGAACGTCAGCAATTCCTCTACCACCGCGACCGCCGCTTTCACATCCTGGTAGCCGAGCAGGCGCTGCTGACCACCGTCGGCAATAATTCGGTGATGATAGGCCAGCTCGACCGCCTGCTCGTCGCCGCTGGCCTCCCGCGCGTCACCCTCGGCATCGTCCCGGCCATGGCCGAGATTCCGCAGCAGACAACTAATTTCGTGATGTTCGACGACCGCATGACCACCGTGGAAACCATCACGGCCGAGCTGACCGTGACCCAGCCACGCGAGATCGCGACATATGGGCGAACGTTCGACATGCTCGCCGAGTTGTCCGTCACCGGCGATATTGCCCGCGCGTTGATCCTGGGCGCAGTCGATCGCAGACGAACGGCGCCTCAGTAGCGCGGCACCGCGAGCACCGCGTCGACCTCGTCCACGCCCGGTCGCGTTGCAAACCCCGATAGCCCGGTCGCACACCGCACTCGGCGAAGCCGGCGCGGGGCGTGACAGTTGTCATGCCCGACCCGTGATGGTTGGCAGATTCGCCGCTCCGCGCCTGACCGTAACGTCATTTCTCGTAGTGCACAGCCGAATTCACCAGCCAGGAGCACCCGAGATGACGCCCACCGCACCCGCCGCGCCCGTGGCCGAGCCGATCGAACCGGCTCAGACCTCGGCCCCGCGCTTCAACCCGATCCGCGTACTCGCCCCGATCGCGCGGGATATCGCGGTGCCCATCGGCGCCTACTTCCTGCTGACCGGCCTCGGTTACAGCGACTTCACCGGACTGCTCGCCGGCACCCTGTTCTCCGGTGCGGTCCTGATCATCGAGACCATCCGGTCGCGCCGCCTCGAACCCTTCGCCGCGATCATGCTCGGCGTCTTCGTCTTCGGCCTGGTCGGCTCGCTGATCAGCGGCGACCCCCGGATGATGATCGTCAAGGATTCCGCGGGCACCGGGATCGTCGGCATCACCTTCCTGATCAGCACGGTGATCGGCAAACCACTGACCTACCTGTCCGCCCGCAAGGCGCTCTCGGCCGTCGGACCGGCCGAACTCGCCGAATTCGAGGAGTCCTACCGCGACAATCCGGCCAAGCGCCGCGGCTTCAGCACGCTGTCCGCGGCCTGGGGCGTCGGCCTGCTGTCCGAGGCCGTCGTCCGGATCCTGCTCGCCTACCAACTCCCGGTCCACACCATGGCCTGGTTGTCGCCGGTGCTGTCGATCATCTTCTTCGCCCCGCTGATCGCCCTGAGCGTCCGCTTCGTCAAGCGCGCCCGCCGCGCCTGAGCGTCCTATCCGTGCCGTCGGCCCCGATTTTCGGGGTCGGCGGCGAGGTCTTCCCAGAATTCGACGTAGGCCTGCTCGTGCAGGATGCCGAGCCGGATGATGCGGGCGCGGGAAACCGCGCGAACCTTATCGGCCGGGTCGATATCGGCGTGTAGTGATCGATACAGCTCGAGCAGCCGACGATGTTCCGCGGCTTGGCTGTTCGCCAATGCGACCACATCGCCGGGTGCGCCCAGATCGGCGAAGAAGAGTTTCAGCTGTGCCGGATCGCGGGTCTCGGCGGGCGGGTTCCGCGGGTCGGCGAGCCAGCGCCGCAGTTCGGCCCGGCCCTTATCGGTCACGTGGAAGAGTCTGCGCCGTCGGCCACCCTGCTCGGCTTCCTCGTCGAGCAGACCGCGCTCGGCCAAGCGCACCGGAATCCGGTACAGCTGAGCATGCGGCACCGGCCAGAAGTAGTCGACGCTCTCTTCGAGTCTGGCCTTCAACTCGTAGGGCGTGAGCGGCCCGTGCCTGGCGATCAACCCCAGCACGATGTGGTCCTGCGGCCCGAGATTCGGCATGCCTCCTCCATCCCATTGACACCGTCTCACTGAGACTATATGTTAGTGCCATCGAGACCGTATCAATGAGACTATTGAGGAGTGACGATGCGCGATTTCGGCATCACCCTGTTCGACCAGTGGACCGCGATGTGGAACGGCGATCTGGCGCTCGCGGAGCAGATCATGGCCCCTGAATTCACCCTCCGCTACGCCCAGCCGAATGGCAGCGAATACGACAACATCGCCGATCCACAGGCCCTCGCCGCCCAGGTCGCCGAATTTCGGGAGCAGCGTCCCGGCATCCGATTCGCACCCCAGGGTGAGCCGGTCGTCGAAATGGATGACACCCGAACCGGATTGATCGCACGGCCGTACGGCGCGGAGTCGACCGGTCCCGATGGGGCGGCCATCGCCATCAGCGGCACCGATATTCTGCGCACCGTCGCGGGGGTCATCACCGAGGTCTGGTCGGTCTCCGGCGGTCCCGCCGGACGCAGTTTCTACTGAGCGAGGGTCATCGGGGGGAGGTAATCACCGATCAGGGTGCGGTGCCACCAATTTCGCTCGTGCCGTAGCTCGGCGGGAGTCGCGAAGCGGTACAGGTAGATTCGCGCCCGCACATAGGTCGGTGGCGCGTCGGGGAAGGGACAGCGGCGCAGCAGCCGCAGCGTTGCCGGATCATTGCGCAACAGCCGCTCGACGAAGCCGAGCAGCCAGCCGCGAGCGTAGGTCGGGGAGATCGCGGCGAACCACATCAACCAGTCCAGCCGCAAATGGTAAGGGGCCCATTGCCGTGGCAGTCGGTGCGGATCCCCCGGCTTACCTTTGAATTCGTACTCCCGCCAGTGCGTTCGCTCGGTGATCTCCGCATCGTCGGTGCCTTCGAACACCACCTCCTCGCGGGTCCGCCCGATACTGCCGAACGCACCGTAGGTATTGACGAGGTGCACCGGGTTGAAGGAAGCATTCATTCGCTGCTGCCGGGATATCAGATTGCGCACCGGCCAGTAGCTCAAGATCACCACCGCGACGGTGCACGCGATCACCAGGCCGGCGAACCACGCCGGTGCGGCGGCCAACGACGGCGGATCCGGCACCGGCAATACCGCGGCGGCCGAGGATCCGTCGATCGCGGTGGCGGCCAATAAGATCGTCACCCAGTTCAACCAGGCGAAGTTCCCGGAGAGCACCAGCCAGAGCTGGGTGACGATAATGAGCGACGCGGCCACACTCGCCACCGGCTGCGGTGCGAAGAGCCCCCAGGGCACGACGAGCTGGGCAAAGTGGTTGGCCGCCACCTCAACTCGATGCAGCGGCCTCGGCAGGCGGTGGAAGAACCAGCTCAGCGGACCGGGCATCGGCTGAGTCTCATGGTGGTAGTACAGGCAGGTCAGATCCCGCCAGCAGGAATCCCCGCGCATCTTGATCAACCCCGCGCCGAACTCCACCCGGAACACCAGCCAACGCATCAGCCACAACACCAGCACCGGCGGCGCCACCCGATCGTTGCCCAGGAAAATCGCCAGGAATCCGGCCTCCAGCAGCAGCGACTCCCACCCGAACGCGTACCACGCCTGCCCGACATTGACGATCGACAGATACAGCACCCACAGCACCGCCCACATCAGCATCGCGCCCCACAGCGGCACCAGATGCAGCGCACCGGCCGCCACCGCGGCCGACAGCGCCGCACCAGACCAGGCGACGGCAGCGAAGTATCGATCCGAGTAGTGCCACTGAAAGATGCTCGGCGCGCGGCGGAAGGAAACCCGCCGGACGAACCGGGGCACCGGCAACATCCCCCGCGCACCGATGAGCGCTCGAAATTGCCGCGCCGCCGCCGAGAACGCGATCAGGTAGATCACCGCGAGGCCGTGCTGAAAAACCAGTCTGCCCAACCAGTACTCGGATTCGGTGAACGCCATGCCCGCTCCTTCGTACCGCTACCTCCGAGGGTGTGGTGCCCGCCCATCGGTCAGCTGTGACTCGGCTCGGTCCGTACTCATCGCTACTTTCCCGAGTTCGGCCAAATCGGAGACGACCACATCCGCCCCGGCCCGGCGCAAGGCGTCGGCATGTGCGGTATCGCGGTCTCGATCGACGCCGACGACGTATCCGAAACCACCGGCTCGACCGGACGTCACCCCGGCGCTGCTGTCCTCGAACACCGCGCCCTGTTCCGGCTTCGCTGCCAGGGCTTGTACGGCCGCGAGAAATGCGTCCGGTGCGGGTATGCCGCGCAATCCGCGGCGCGCGATCTCCAGCCCGTCGATGCAGACATCGACGAACCGGCCCAGATCCGCGGCCGACAGCACCGCGGCGGCATTCGCCGATGCGGTCACCACCCCCGTCTTCACCCCGGCCGCGCGCACCTCGGACAGATACTGCACCGACCCCGGATAGGTATGGACACCGTCACGTTCGAGGAACGACAGCAACAGCCGATTCTTCCGATTGCCGAGCCCCGCGACGCTCGGCTCCCCCTCCGACGCATCGGGCTCGCCTTCGGGCACTGTGATTCCCCGCGACTTCAGGAACTCCCGGATACCGTCCGCCCGCGACCGGCCGTCCACATAGCCCAGATAGTCCGCATCGGAGAACGGCCGGAACGCGCCATGAACGCGACCGGCCAGCAATTCGTCGAATACCAACTTCCACGCCCGCCGGTGCACCGCCACGGTGTCAGTGAGCACGCCGTCGAGATCGAATAGCGCCACCGAGATCGACTCGGGTAAACCCAGTCCCCGGAGGTCATGGATGGGCGTCATATCACAGCGGTACCCGGGAGCCGGAGCGGCAAACTCGGTGCTGAGCTGCGATGACATTCGAGATGGTGACGGCGACGATATCGTCGATCGCCGCACTATTCGAACAATTGGTCGTCGAGGATATCGGTATCGGCGCCGACGGATTCCAAACGCAGCCCGACGGCGGTGACCAGTGCGTGCACGAGTCCGGTGAATGCGGTGAGCGAACGCAGCACCGTGACCGAGCCGGTTTCGACATAGAAGGTCAGATCCGCGATGCGGGCCAGCGGGGAGGACGGATCGTCGGTGAGTGCGATCGTGGTGGCACCGCGGCGGCGCGCGTACTCGACCGCGCGCACGGTATCGCTGCTGTACCGGCGGATCGACACCGCGACGAACGCATCGCCGGGTTCGATATCGCGCAATTCGTCGGTCAGCAGGCGGGCGGAGGCTCCCAACTGCCGGACCCGTGGCCGGATCATCCGCAGCAGATGGTCGGCCAGATAGGCGACGGACAGACAGCGCCGCAGACCGATGATGTGGACGGACGACGCGCTCGCCAGCGTCTCGACCGCCCGATCCCAGTCGTCGCGATCGATCCGCGCGAAGGTGCGGGTCAGATTGTTCGTATCGTATTCGGTGATCGCAGTGAAGAATTCGTCGTTCGAGGAGGGCGGCGGCGCGCCGGCGGGCCTACGCACCAGATACGCCTCCGCCGCCAGTTGCCTGCGGCATAGCTCGACCAGGGCCGGATAACCGGGTAGTCCGAGCATGGTCGCGAACCGCACCAGTGAGGAGCGATGCACGCCCGCGAGTTCGGCGCTGCGGCCGATGCTCCGGAAGGCGGTACCCTCCGGATCGTCCAGAACCAGCCTGGCTATGCGCTGTTGACCGTCGGCTAATTCGGGCAACCGCTGCTGTAGTAGGGCACGTAGTTCCTGAAAAGTGGTAGGTGCCCTGTCCTGCACAGTGAGCCTCACGATCATTCGGGGTACTCGAACGATAGGTCGTCACCATAACTGACGACCCGTCTGGTTCAAGTGCCCAACGGTAATCGCGTTCAACCCACAGGTTTGTCCCAGTCTTCTCACTACGGAATCTGGCCACCTTGCTGAGTGGGCGGACTCTGCGTCCGGCCACCTTGCTGGGGGGGCAGATTCCGTACCCGCATACCGGCCCACGGATCGTTGACCAGAAGATCGGTGATGCCGTCGAACGTGTATGCATGTTCGGCCATGGCCCTGGCGCGCGCGAGATTTTGATCGCTGGGCGTGTCCACCCACGGTTCCAATGCGGCGACGTAGTCGTCGGCGAGGTCCTTGCCGATCTGTTGCAACGTTGCCTTGTTGGCGGCCTCCCACCGGTCTGTGCTGATGGCCTGATCGAGCGGAACGTTCGCCTGCCACGCGGCCGTTGCCGCTGCGACGAGGTCGTCGTCGATCACGGCGCCGGGCGCAGGCCTCGGCGCGTTATTACGGAAGTTGTCGGCCGCGGCATGCGCCTGACCACGCAGTTGGGGGGCGATTTCGCCGGTGCTGCGACCGTCTGTGGACACCGCCGATTCCAATGCCGCGTGCGCCTTCGCCCTTGGCATGTACTCGAACAGGTTCGGCGGGGTAGTCGCCTTCTGAATCGCGTGGGCCGAAGCCATATTGGCGATGGTTGTCGGATCGACGCCGAGCCGGGTCAGCGAGCCCATCTTGCCCTGGTAACTCGCGTCCATATCGCCGAGGCCGTCCCACGCGTGAGCGAGGCCCCGAATGGTGTGGACTCCGCCGTGGGGTTCCGCTCGCGCTGTCGCCTTGGCGTCGAGGACATTGCGCGCGGCCCGCAGTTCCTCCTGCTGTTCGAGCGTCATATGCGATGCCGCGATGCGCATATTGACCAGCTCGGCCTCTTTCCGCAGTCGCGCATTGGGATCGAACGGTCTGTTCGTCCGCATCGCCAACCAGGCCACCACCGGAGAGGTGTTGGCGGTGTTGATCGCGGCCAGGCCGGACATCAGTCCCGACCCCGACCCACCGCCCCTGGCCTGCATGGTTCCCATCCCCAAGGCCGTGCCGCCGCCACCGCCCGCGGCGGGCGCACGCCCACCCTGGATAGCCAGCGCGAAGCGGTTGGCGATCCAGTCATTGCCCCGATTCAGACTGCGGCTCAGGCGTTTCAGCTGCGAGACGGCCACCAACTCCGCGGTGCCCGCGATCACGATCACCGCCATGGTCTCGCCCTTGGCCTGCGCGAACAGATTGCCCATGAACAGCACATAGATGCCGAGGAAGATGGTGTAGGCCGTCATCTTGGCGGCCCCGACGATGCTGTCGACGATATTGCGGACCAGGAAGGTCTGTGTCGGTCCGTAGACGAATCCGCCTGCGGCGAAGCCGAATATCGACATGAAGCCGTGATAGATCGTGTCCAGAGCGGCCTTGATCACCCTGATCCCGAGCACCACCGCGAAGGCCAGCAGGATGCCGCCGCAGATCAACAGCATCAGTCCGGTGCCGACCTGACCCATGCTCGGATTCTGGGCCTTGTTGTAGGCGGCGGAGTCGCCGCAGGACTGCATGCCCTTGCGGACCCGATCGTCGTCACCGGCGGCCATCCCCGTAGACCACGCCGAACGACATGCCGGTTGCTCGTCGACCACATGCCCGAAGTTCCACACCTGGACCGGGCGGCGCGCGAAGTTATCCGCCAGGTCGCGCTGCATGGTGGTGACCAGTTGATTCGGATTCGGATTGTTATTGCCGTTCAATCCGGCGGCGACCGAAATGCCCAAATCCCTACCCTTGGCGAGCAATCCGTCCGGGGACAGCACATCGGCGAGCGGTTCGGCCAGGAACACCGGGCCCAGGATCGCCACGCCGAGCATCGTCACGATCTGCAGCACCGCCTTGGCGTGATAGCCGCGCAGCCAGAACCAGGCGACGCAGAACGCACCGATCGTCGCCGCGGTGATCAGCAGCACGGGTGTCGCGATCTGACCGGTCAGCCGGTCCGCGACCCCGGTCAACGCCGAGCTGAACATATTGAGCCACTGGAAGCTCAAGGCGTTCCCGATCAACCAGATCGCGGTCGTCACGATCGCGATATAGCCGATGAATTCGAAGCCGAGAATGGCCCAGAGTATGGTCGCGCCCGGGTTCAGCACCCCGCCGTGGTCGGTCGCGAACGCATAGTTGGCCAGCGGCACCCCGGAAGAGTCCCGGATGTGCATCCAACTGAGCCCGTCGATTTCGGAGACACCGCTGCCGGTGGCCGCGGCCTGGTACTGCGCACTGGCCACCGCGCCGACGATGCCGGGGAAGACGAACAGCACGAAGATGACTGCCATAAACCACCCGACGCGCCGCCGCCAAGGACTCGCACCGAACCGACGCAACAATAGAACGGGGCGCGAACAGCACCCCCATGGATCCTCTGATCCCCACCTCGGCCGGCTCGGCCGCCTCTTCGACCGTCTGGCCATACCCTCAGCATGACGCAACTATTGTTGCGCGGCAACACTTCTGAGAAACCAATTGTTCACCTAACGTCCACTTCCGCCGATTTCCCATCATCGAGAAGGGATATCGGCGGAAGTGGTTGTGCTGCAGTAAAATACGGCCGATGATCAGGACGTTAGCGGCAGGGCGAGGTCGTAGACCGTGGTCGTGCCGACGGTTATCGCCGTGAAGTTGGCCTCGACCCATGCGGTGATTTCGCTGCCATTGCCCGATCCGCCGCCGGGACCGCCCATGCCGCCGCCCGCGATGAAGTAGTGGACCTCGCCATTGGCGACGTACTGCTGGAATTGTGCCAATGTCGGCGAGTTGTCGCCGCCAGTGAAGCCGCCGATGGCCATGACCGAAGTGCCGGTGGATAATTCGAGGCTGCCCGCCGATTGGGCACCCATTGTTGCCGCGGCCCAACGGTTGTCGGTGTTCTTCAGCAGCTGTTGCAGCGCCGTGTTGTTCGCCCTCGCGCCGCCCGGTCCGCCGCCGTCACCCGGGCGGAACCCGTCGGCATCGCCGCGTCCGGGTGTCGCTGCATCGGAAGTTGGTCCAGCCGTGGGTGATTCGGCTCCGTCGGGCGCCATGTCGCCGCCCACGGGGCCGCCCGGTCCGCCACCCATACCGCGACCGCTGTTCGGCCCCGAGGTCGGAATCGAACCGTTGTGCGGTGTCGCCGCGGTCTCGATGGCGTACGCCGCGGTCCCGGCCAGTCCGAACAGCAGGCCGGCGATGGCGACCACCGCGGTCAGCCTGCCGAGCCGATGGGTGCCGACAATGACGATCGCGGCGATCACGATCGATCCGATCAGCACGATCCAGCGCAATGCCGGATACCAGTCGGGTGTGCGGTCGAGCAGGATGAAGTTCCAGACGCCGGTCGTCGCGAGTATGACGCCGAGCGCGATGCGCGCCGTCCGGAATCGCCTGCCGCGCCACAACTCCGTCACCGAAACCGCCACCAGTGCGGCGATCGCGGGCGCCAGTGCCACGGTGTAGTAGGGGTGCATCGTGCCCTGCATGTAGCTGAATACGACACCGGTCACCAGCAGCCACCCACCCCAGAGCAGCAGGGCGGCACGGGTCCGCCCGGTGTGCGGCGCGCGGCGGGTGAACCACAGGCCCGCGACCAGACCGATCAGCGCGGCGGGCAGCAGCCAGGAGATCTCGGTTCCCATAGAATCACCGAACAACCGCGTAAGGCCGGTGCTGCCACCGAAACCGGTGTTGCCACCGAAACCACCACCGCCGCCAGGGCCGCCACCGTTGCCGGATCCGCCGAGGACCCGGCCGAGACCGTTGTAGCCCAGCGCGAGTTCGACCAGGCTGTTGTCGGTCGATCCACCGATATAGGGCCGAGAATCACTCGGCCACAAGCTGACCAGTGCGACGAACCAGCCGCCCGAGATCACCATGGCCGCGAAAGCGCCGAGCAGCTTGCCGATTCGGCGCCGGCAGGTGATCGGCGCGGCGACGAGGAACACCAGACCGAATGCTGGTAACACCAGGAACGCCTGCATCATCTTGGCGAGAAAGCCGAATCCCACCGCGACACCCGCGACTGCGAGCCATCGCCCGCTGCCGTTCTCGGTGGCGCGCACCGTGCAATAGCCCGCGGCGACCAGCAGCAGCACCAGAAATGCGTCCGGATTGTTGAATCGGAACATCAGTGCCGCAACAGGAGTCAGTGCCAGTGTGGCCCCGGCCAGCAGACCTGCCGCCGGACCGCTCCAGCGCCGGACCGCACCGTACAGCAGCCCGACCGATGTCACGCCCATCAGCGCCTGCGGCAGCAGCATCGAGAACGAGCTGAAGCCGAGCAAGCGCCCCGATAGTCCCATGACCCACAGCGCGGCGGGCGGCTTGTCCACGGTGATGGCATTACCGGCGTCGAGCGAACCGAAGATCAGCGCCTTCCAGCTCTGTGTGCCCGCCTGCACGGCTGCCGCGTAGAACTCGTTGGCCCAGCCCGACCGGCTCAGCCCCCACAGATAGAGGACGGCGGTCACCGCGAGCAGTGTCCACAGGCCGGGACGGGCCCAGCGGGGCTGGTCGCGGGAGCCGAACAGCAGTCGAGTCCATCGGGTTTGCTGCCGTATCGAGCCATCCGGCTCGGCGCGTTCGGCACGCCATACGGGCGCTTCGGTAGCGGTAGTCATATTCCGATCCTGTTCTGCGGACGTGGGTCCGAAATTTGCGATTGCTGTGCAGTGTCTGTGGGGGTTAGGAGCTATTGCCCGTGAGGTCGTAGACGGTGACGCCGTCGGTCCGGCGGGCGGTGAAATTCGCCTCGACCCAGGCGGCTATCTCAGTGGCGTCCTGGCTGCCGCCGCTGTATGCGCCACGCATTCCGCCCATGCCGCCTGCGCCGATGATGTAGTGGATCTCGCGTTGCGCCACATACTGTTTGAATGCGGCCAGGGTGGGTGCGGGATCGGTTCCGTTGAAGCCGCCTACGGCCATAACCGGTGCACGGATGGCCAGGCTGGTAGCCAGCGGCGTTATTCGAACCGACCGCGGCGGCGACCCCGGTGTAGGTGCTCGCGTCCCACCCGCTGGCGCCGAGATCCCACAGGTACAGCATCGCGGTACCGAGCAACGGCATCGGCAGCGACAGCCGCTGCCACGGCCGGGTGCGCCCGAACGACATTCGGCGCGGCGCCGCGTCGATGACGTCAGGAGACCCCAGCAAGTCGTAGTCACCCTTCGAGCGTGACGACGCGATGTCGTGCCGACCTCTGCCGCGGCTGTGGGTTCGCTGTGAGCCGACCGATGGGATCGTCAGGTGCTGGTCACCGCCGGATCCACGGGCAATCGCACGGTGAATTCGGTGCGGCCGGGTGTGCTGTCCACCGTGATCTCGCCGCCGTGCGCCTTCACCACCGCGGCCACGATCGCCAGACCGAGTCCGGAACTCCCCGCGCGCCGCGAGCGCGACGAATCGCCGCGGGCGAATCGCTGAAAGATCTCCGGCTGCAACGCTTCGGGAATGCCGGGCCCGTCGTCGGTGACGCGCCACACCGCACCGCCGTCACCATCGAAGGCCAACGCCGTGACGACCGTGGTGCCCGGACCGGTATGGACCCGGGCATTGGCCAGCAGGTTGGTCAGCACCTGATGCAATCGGGCGGCATCGCCGACGGTTACCACGGGTTCGTCGGGCAGATCGAGATCCCACTGCTGCTCGGGTCCGGCGATATGCGCGTCGCTCACCGCGTCCACGGTGAGCTGGGTCAGGTCGACCGACTCGTGTTCGAGCGGGCGGCCGGAATCCAGCCGGGCGAGCAACAGCATGTCCTCGACCAGCGCCGACATCCGCCGGGCCTCGGAGTCCACCCGGCCCATCGCATTGGCCACCTCACCGGGCACCTCCGCCCGTTTGCGTTGCGCCAGTTCGGCATAGCCGCGGATGGCGGCGAGCGGAGTGCGCAGTTCATGGCTGGCGTCGGCGAGGAATTGCCGGACCCGGGTCTCACTGGCGTGTCGGGCCGAGAGCGCGCCGGTGATGTGGTCCAGCATCCGGTTGACGGCCGAGCCGAGCTGCCCCACCTCGGTATGCGGATCGGCATCGTCCTGCGGAACCCGCACGGGCAATGTGACCTCCCCACGATCCAACTGGAGATCGGCCACGCGCGCGGCCGTGGCCGCGACCCGATCCAGCGGCGCCAGCGCGCGGCGAATCAGCCAGATACCCACCGTGACCGCGAACGCCAGCACGATGACGGTAACGATCACCAGCACCCACAACACCCGCATGAGCGTCTCGTCCACGGCCGCCAACGGCAGCCCGGTGACCACCGTTGTGCCCTGCCAGGTCCGGTCCGCGATCACGCGATAGCGGCCCTCGCCATCGATATTCACGGTGGTCGCCCTGCCGTTGGCCGCCACCGCGGCGAGCTGTCGACGGGCGGCACCCGATAGCGCGGCCTGCATGCCGTCGCCGCCGATCCGGCCCGCGGCGGTGACCGTGCCCCGATCGACGATCGCACCCACCGCATCGGGCTGGATGCCACGCCGGTCGAGGAATTCCGGCCCCGGTCCGGTGCTCTGCGGATGCGGCGGCGGGGGCGGCGGTACGGACTGGTTACCGGAAGACTCGCCGGGTGGCGGCCCCAGGCTGGGACCGCCACCGGAATCGGCGAGTGAGCGCTTCTGCGCATCGATGAGCTGGGTATCGAGTTGGTGCACCAAGAACTGTTGCAGCGCGAACTCGGTCGCGGCGCCGATGCCGACCACCACGGTCACCAGCAGCAGCACCTGCCCGACCAGCAGCCGAGCCCGCAGCGACCACCGTCGTGGGGACCGCATACGGCGCACCTCAGCCCGCGGGCTTGAGGACATATCCGGCTCCGCGCAGGGTGTGGATCATCGGCGCCCGACCGCTATCGATCTTCTTGCGCAGGTACGACACGTACAGCTCGACGATATTGGACCGGCCGCCGAAGTCGTAACTCCAGACCCGGTCCAGAATCTGCGCCTTGCTCAACACCCGCCGCGGATTGCGCATGAAGAACCGCAGCAGTTCGAATTCGGTGGCCGTCAATACAATCGGCGTACCCGCCCGGGTGACCTCATAGCTGTCCTCGTCGAGCACCAGATCGCCGACCACGATCTGCGCGCCGCCGTCCTCGCTCGCCACCCCGGTGCGGCGCAGCAGCGCCCGCAGCCGCAGCACCACCTCTTCGATGCTGAACGGCTTGGTGACATAGTCGTCACCGCCCGCGGTGAGCCCCGCGATCCGGTCCTCCACCGAATCCTTCGCGGTCAGCAAGAGCACCGGCAGCTGCGGAACCTGCGCGCGCAGTTTGCCGAGCACCTCGAGGCCGGTCATATCGGGCAGCATCACATCGAGCACCGCCACATCCGGCCTGGTCTCGCGCGCCCTGGTCACCGCCGTACGCCCGTCACCGGCCGTGCCGACCTCCCAGCCTTCGTACCGCAGCGCCATCGACAACATCTCGGCCAGGACCGGTTCGTCATCGACGACGAGCACAGTGATCGGACTGCCATCGGCGCGCCGCATGGCAGCTCGGTTGGCCGGGCTGTTTCCAGAGGTCATCGTGGACATGGGCCTCATACTCCGGGCGGTGGCTCGGCAGTAGCTATGCCCTGGCTGTGAACTTGCTGTGCGCGAGTCGGACATAGCCGATCCTGACGTCGCCCACAGCTCGCACCTAACTGCGCCGACGACGGTTGACCCGAACAGGACTACCCGGACCGGCGCGCTCACCGGCCGTCACCGCAGAGGAGCACCCAACATGACCATCCCCACCCACCAGCCCCCGTCCGGCCAGGACCCGGCCTCGGGCGCACCGACTCCCCCGGCCTCGACCGGCTGGTCGACCCGAAAGACCCTGGCAGCCGTGGGTATCGCCGGTGTGATCGCCGCGACCGGCGGCGGCATCGTCTTCGCGGCGTCTTCCAGTGACAACGGTGGCAACCACGGCTCCGGCGGACCGGGCGGACCGGGGATGAGCATGAGCGGCGGGAACGGCCAGCCCGGCGCCGGTCCCGGCGGCACGATGAGCGGGCCGCCGCTGCACGGCCAATTCGTCGTCTCCGACGGCAATGGCGGCTACCGCACCGAACTGACCCAAACCGGCACCATTACCGCGCTGTCCAGCACATCCGTCACCGCCAAGAGCGCCGACGACTACACCGAGACCTACACCATCACCGCAACGACCACCGGCGCGACCAGCGTGAAAGTCGGTGACACCGTGGCGATTCGGGGCACCCGGAGCGATGGCACCAATACCGCGACCACCGTCGGCACGACTACCAACGGTGTGAACGGTGGCCCCGGGCCACAGGGCGGCAGCACCAACGGTCTGAACGGATCCGGTATGGGCCGGCCCATGGACGGCCCGCCGACCCGCCCCGGCAACTGACCCGAATCCGCGCGAGGGCGATCCGATCGCGGCACCAACCACCCCGCCTCAGGCGGGCTGCACCAGCTCCGGCACAGCCGCCCGGCGATGCAGACCACGGCGTTCCCAGAACGATGTTGCGCCGGATGGCACACGCGGACCGAGCACGCCAACGAGATTCGAGCCCGCCGGACTAGGACTTGGCCGCGCCCAGTCGGCGATCGATGACGGCGAGCGCCAGTTCCGCCCAGCGGATGTTCTCCTGCTCGAAGGACACCCCGCGCATCAGGGTGAGGTAAGGGCCGACGTGCTCGGCCTCCAGCAGATACGCCTGTTCGCTGCGGCCGTCGAGCAGCCGCGTCCGGAGTCGTTCGTAGCGGGCCAATTTCGCCTCGGCCCACTGTTTGCGCTCAGCGACAGCGGCGCGCACGGCCGGCCCGTCGCCGACATCCACTGCCTGCACCTTGACCAGCAGTTCGTCGCGGATCGCCGTGGGTTTCGGTTCCTCGGCGGTGAACGCGCGCAACGCTTCCCATCCCGCCTCGGTGAGCGAGTGCAATCGTTTGTTCGGCCTGCGCTCCTGCTGCACCACCCGCGTCCGGATCAGCCCTTCCTCGGCCATCCGGTCGAGTTCGCGATACAGCTGCTGTGGAGTGGCCATCCAGAAGTTGGCCACCGACGCGTCGAAGCCCTTGGCCAGGTCGTAACCGGAGGCCTCGCCTTCGATGAGCGCGGCCAGCACCGCATTGCGTAATGCCATCGGGTCAGGCTATCACCTTGGCGATTATTCAAAAAATTGTCTACTCAGCTATGGACACCAGCATCTGATGCTCGCTAACCTTCGAGTTACATAGTCAACAAATTGAGTATGAAGGTGAGAAGATGCACCCCTTCCGCACGGCCGT
Organism: Nocardia sp. CA-119907; assembly: GCF_050955995.1. NCBI lineage: Bacteria > Bacillati > Actinomycetota > Actinomycetes > Mycobacteriales > Nocardiaceae > Nocardia > Nocardia sp. CA-119907. The sequence goes on along the minus strand of NZ_CP192091.1, from coordinate 1,958,155 downwards.
CGAGACCCGCGATGCCGCCGCCATCGAGGCGCTGCTGGCCGACAATGTCGTATTCACCAGCCCGGTCGCGTTCAAGCCCTATCCGGGCAAGGCGATCACCGCCGCGATCCTGCGCGGCGTCATGCGAGTATTCGAGGACTTCCACTACGTGCGCGAGATCGCCGATCCGGGCGGGCGCGATCACGCGTTCGTCTTCGAGGCGAAGGTCAATGGCAAACAGCTCACAGGCTGCGACTTCCTGCACTTCGACGCCGACGGCAAGATCGACGACTTCATGGTGATGGTGCGCCCGCTCTCGGCGGCGACCGCACTGGCCGAGGCGATGGGCGCACAGTTCGAGCAGATCCAAACCGAAGCGCTCGCCGCTGCCGAGTCGAAAGGCGCTGACGCATGAGCGATTTCGACGCGATCGTGATCGGCGCCGGCAATGCCGGCCTGACCGCGGCCGCCACCCTGCAACGGGCGGGCGCGCGCACACTCCTGGTGGAGCGCCACAATATCCCGGGCGGCTGCGGCACTTCGTTTCGGCGCGGGCGCTTCGAATTCGAGGTCGCACTGCACCAGCTGTCCGGAGTAGGTGTCGAGGGACAGCCGGTCTCCCTGCGCGAGGGCCTGTTCCAGCAGCTCGATATCGCCGACAAGCTGGAATTCGTGCAGGAGCACGACCTGTACCGGGCGGTGATTCCCGGGCAGCTCGACCTGACCCTGCCCGCGGACTGGGAGGGCGCCATCACCGCGATCGAAGAAGCGTTCCCCGGCAATGGATCTCGGGCGCGGGCCTTCTTCGATCTGATCAAGGCGGTCGCCTTCTGGCACATCGCGGCCAAGCGCGGCATGCCCGCCGAGGAGATCGATCCCGCGCTGTTCGAGCATGCGCTGCGGCCCCTTCGCGCGGTGCTCGATGAGTACTTCGAAGACGAAGCGCTCAAGTGCGCGCTCGGTATCTATTGGACCTACCTCGGCCAGCCGCCGTCGAAGCTGCCCTTCCAGGATCTGGCGCTGACGCTGTTCGCCTATTTCGAATTCAAGCCGTGGCATGTGCGCGGAGGATCCCAGGCCATGTCGACCGCCATTCTGGATTCGTTCCTGCGGGCGGGCGGTGAGGTCCGGTTCAATACCGCCGTCGACGCCATCCTCACCGAGGCGGGGCGCGCGATCGGCGTCCGGCTCGAGGACGGGCAGGAGGTCACCGCGCCCGATATCGTCTCGAATGCTTCGCTGCCGGTCACCTACGGGATGCTCGGCGATATCGTGCCCACGGCCGTCCGCGATGATCTCGCCACCCGCCGCATCGGCGTCTCCGGCTTCGTACTGCATATGGGATTGGACGCCACCCCAGCGGAATTGGGCTTCACCACCAGCACGAGCTTCATCAACCTGGACGCCGATGACGACCGCACCCACGCCTCCTGGCACTCGCTCGAACCGGCGCGCGGGGTCTGCGTCTCCTCCTACGATGTCGCTCCCATCGGCTTCGCCCCGTCCGGCGCGACCCATATCAGCCTGATGACCCTGCAGTACGCCGACGCCTGGGACACCATCGCGCCGCGGGACTACGCGCGCACCAAATTCGCCTATGCCGAGACCCTGCTCGATGTGGTCGAACACATCACACCCGGCATTCGCGACGCCATCGAAGAGGTCGATGTCGCAACGCCTTTGACGATGATGCGCTACCTCGGCCACCCCGGCGGCGCCATCTACGGCTATGACCAGGATGCCGCCGAGGGCTGGCTGTTCCGCAACAGCGAGCGCCGAACCCATGTCCCCGGACTGCATCTGGCCGGATCCTGGGCCGGTATCGGCGGCTTCCAGCCCACCCTCGAGGCGGGCGCCCGCGTCGCCCGCCGCCTGCTTCGCACCAAAGCCGCCTGAACGGAGCATCTTTCGTGACTCATCCACTCGCCGACCGCTTCGACGGCACCGCCGAAATCCTCGCCGAGATCGCCGCACGCACACCCGACACCCGCGACTATCACCGCGAAACCCACAGGACCATCGACGCATACCACCCCAAGCGGTTGCGGGTGGTGGTCACCGACGTGATCGGGGAGACCGCCACCAGCAAGACGTTCCGGATCGCGGCGGCCGATTCGGTTCCACTCCCGCCATTCCTGGCCGGACAGTACGTCAACGTCTTCATCGACGGCACCAGCAGGCCGTTCGCGATTTCCTCCAGCCCGGCCCGACTCGACCACTACGACCTGACCGTGCGCCGGGTACCCGGCGGTCGGATCAGCAATCTGCTCATCGACACCGTCGAGGTCGGGCACCATCTCACCACCACCGGTCCGATGGGCACCTTCCACCACAATCCGCTCTTCCACGGCGATGACGTGGTGTTCCTGGCGGGTGGGTCGGGAGTCGCCCCGGCGCTGAGCATGATTCGCGATATCGTCGACAATGAGCTGGAGCGTGGCTTCCACCTCGTCTACGGCTCACGGTCGGCCGATGACATCATCTTCCGCGACGAACTCGACGCGATCGCCGCCGCACATCCGAATATCCGCGTCGATTACGTGATCGCCGAACCGAATCCCGGCTGGCACGGACCGACCGGATTCCTGACCGCCGAGACGATCACCGCGCTGGTCGATGAACTGCGCGGTCGGATGGTGTACGTATGCGGTCCGCAGGCGCTGTATCCCTATGCGCTGCAACAACTCACGTCGCTCGGTCAGCGACGCCGCCGGATCCGCTTCGAGGCCAACGGGGCGCCCGCCGACCCCACCGCACAACCGCACTGGCCCGCGGGACTCGATGCGACCGAAGAGGTGACCGTCACCGTGGGCGCCACCTCGTTCCGCACACCACGCAACCGACCGCTGCTGGACGCGTTGGAAGATCAGGGCATCCGGCCCGAGGCCGCCTGCCGATCCGGCGAGTGCAGCCTGTGCCGCGTCCGGATCTGCAAGGGCGAGGTCCACAATGCCGAGGAAGCGCGACTGCGCTTGTCCGACAGCCGGTTCGGCTACACCCATTCCTGCGTCGCCTACCCCCTCACCGACGTCGAAGTAGATCTCTGACCCCATTCGCCGGATGCTGCCGACGGCCGCTCGAGCCGTCGGCAGCGACGCTCATGCCGCGGCGAACAGGACGTCGACGCTAATCACGATAGGGTGCCGCGGCGAGCAGCCCGCTGAGCAGTGCGGTAACGGCGGGGTCGAACAGTTGGCGGGCCTGGGGCGCGGATTCCAAGCCGATCACCATGGCGATACAGATATCGGCGGCCGCCGCGGGCGACACCTGCTCGGCCGTGCCCGCCGCGGTGAACAGTCCGACCAGCAGTTCGCGCAGGTCGCTGGTGAATGCCGTGCAGATATCGCCGAACAGGCGTGCCTTGTGGTCGAGCAATTCGGTTCCGTGCGGAGAATCGCCCTTCAGGTGCAGCACCAGGTCGAGTTTGGCCGCCAGTACCCCGTGAATACGGTGGGCCGCAGGGCTTTCCGCGATGGCCGCCGCCTGGGCTCGCGCGAGCGCCCGAGTGTGCAGGCGTTCGGCGAGCCGCCGGACGGCATCATCCTTGCTGCGGACGTATTGATAGACCGCCGACCGGGACACCCCCATGGTGGCGGCGATGTCATCGACCGTGGTGCGCCGCACGCCGTAGCGGGTCAGGCACTCATAGGTCGCGTCCAGCACCTCCGCGAGCCGGTCGGGGGCCATGATCAGGACAGCTTCTTCAGCAGTTCTTCGGCGACACCGGCCGAGGACGCCGGATTCTGGCCGGTGATCAGGTTGCGGTCGACCACCACATTCGGGGTCCACGGATCGGCCTCGCGGAAGTCGGCGCCGATCGCGACCAGCCGGTCCTGCAGCAGCCACTTGGCCCTGTCGGCGAAACCCGCCTGCGTCTCTTCGACATTGGTGAATCCGGTCAGGGCGTAACCGGCGAAGGCATTGCTGCCGTCGGCCTTGGTCGCGGCGAGCAGCGCGGCGGGCGCGTGGCACACCACGGCCAGCGGCTTGCCGGAATCCAGTGTGGTGCTGAGCAGTTCGCCCGAGGTGGCGTCTACCGCGAGATCTTCCATCGGGCCGTGGCCGCCCGGGTAGAACACCGCGTCGTAGTCGGCGAGGTCGGCCCGCTCCAGCGCGATCGGGTTGTTCAGCTCGGTGCTGGTCGCGACCACGCCGGCCCGCTGGTCGGCGGTCTCCTGGCCGCCATTGACCTCGGGCGCGAGGCTGCCCTTGTCCACGGTCGGCACCACACCGCCCGGGGTGGCCACCACGATCTCGTGGCCCGCGGCCTTCAGTGCCTGGAAAGGCACCACGAACTCCTCGGCCCAGTAGCCGGTGGGGTGCTTGCTGCCATCGGCCAACGTCCAGTAATCGACGCCGGTCATCACGAAAAGAATCTTCGACATGGGTTGCCTCCGTAGGTCGGAGCCCGGTTGCGAGCTCGCTCATCGAGTTGCGTCGCGCTGGCCCGAGCGCCCTCGTCCAGTGGATGGGCTGACACTGTGTGCTCGATTCGTCAGCAGCGACAGCGTCGAACGTAGCCCCGCCCGATCAAGCTCGACCAATAGAATTGGCTATTTGAGACATCGAAATTCCGATGGATTGCACCGAATGTGCTCGGAATCACATCCCCGGCAACGATCTTGCGCGGATTATCGGATTTTGTTTGCCACCCACGCCTCCGCACCGACCCGTATGCCGTTAGCAGATGAGGCGAATCGACATCTCACCCATGGGTAATGCCAACTTGACAGTCAACTGACCGTCAACTAGCGTCCCAACGTTGATCTAACGAAAGGCTCTCCACCCAATGGGTAATAGCTGGCTGCGTAGCCTGTCCCCCTCTTCGGGGAATGGATCCCATAAATTGATCTGCTTTCCTCACGCCGGCGGCTCCGCCATATCTTTCGGCCCATTGACCGAGTGCACGGGATCAGAGTACGACGTTCTTGCCGTCCAGTATCCGGGACGACAGGACAGAAGACATGAACCGCTCGTGGACAACATTCCCGACCTCGTCGATGGCCTGCTGCCCGAGCTGATCGCGACGGTCGAGGATGCCGAGAATTTTTCCTTGTTCGGCCACAGCATGGGATCTGTCGTAGCCTTCGAGGCCGGTCGGCGGCTCGAGCAGGAATCAGGAGCGACCGCGCGCGTCCTGTTCGCCTCAGGTCGGCGCGCCCCTTCGTCGACGCACCGCGAGCAAGTGCACCTGCTGAGCGATCGAGAACTAGGTGATCTATTACTGCGCGTCGGCGGCACACCATCGGCATTGCTCGAGGATCCCGAATTTCGACAAATAATCCTGTCGATCGTCAGAAATGACTACCGAGCTATCGAGACTTACCGGTGCGATACGGACGCGATGGTCAAGTGCCCGATAGTCGCAATTGTCGGCGATCGTGACCCCGATGCAAGTTTCGCGGAAATCGGGGCGTGGAGCGCACACACCTCCGGAAGCTTCTTCGCGAAATCATTTCCTGGCGGCCATTTCTTCATCGATTCGAATTGCCGCCCGGTAGGGCAGCTGATCCGCGAGCACAGCTCACAAGCGCTGTTGAGCTAGGCGAGAATCGTCGCGGAGCATATCGAGCGGCTTCTGACCTGTGGAGCTACGACCGGGTGAGCATGCGCTCACCCGGTCGTAGCCGTTCAGGAAGTCAGCAGTGGCGTGAACACTCCTTACGCACCTGAGTCGAGCCAACCCTCGATCGCTTCAGCGACATCCACTGAGCCGTCCTCCAGCATCGTGAAATGATCGGCCGGCACCGACACAACGGTTTGCGTCGAATCCCACGGATGCGCCTGCCAGTCCACCCGATCCGACGAACTCCCCAGGAATGACCGGGCACACTGGACGAACAACGTCGGCGTGACAATGGAGCCGGGCACCACCTCGTGGAGCAACTGCACGTACCGGCCCATACCGGTCAACCGGGCCCGGTCGAAGCGACCGAACACCGCTTCGTTCGACACCATGTGTTCTGCCATCTCCTGAAGCAGCCAATCGCCGTCATCGTGCACCCGGTAGGTGTCCAACATGACCAGGCCGGCAGGCACTGGGCGGCCGGTCGCTTCCAGGTACTCGGTGACGAGGTAGGCCAGCAGGCCGCCCGAGGAATAGCCGAGTAGCACGAACGGCTCTCCCTGCGCGGCCTCGAGGACGCAGCGCGCCATTCCTTCCCATGCCGTCGTAGGCGTCGCGGGCAGCGGCTCGCCCGCACCGAAGCCGATCAGCGGCAGCACCAGGACGTCGCGGGCAGTTCCCAGATGCGATGCGACCCGGGCGTACTGATGCGCGCCGCCGGTAGCCAGTGGCGGATTGAGGCAGATGATCCGGGGAAGGGTGGAGCCCTCGGCGAGTCGTGACGGCACCGGCAACCGGTCCAGTTCGTCAGCCGAGGAGAACTCGTCACGTAGTTCCGCCGCCGCCCTCAGCAAGGCAAAGCCCTTACGAGCCCGACCGTTCTCTACCGCGCCGCGGAACATCCCGTAGAGCGAGTCGTCTTCGCCGACTCGATCATTGCCCCTCTGTGAGCCTGTATCGAGTTCCTTCCGCAGGTATCGGGCCAGTGCCAGCGGCGTCTTGTGATCGAAGATCGCAGCGGTCGACAGCGTCAGCCCGGTGGAAGCATTGAGGGTGCTTCGCAACTCCATGGCAGCCAGTGAGTCGAACCCGGATTCGAGGAAGTCCCGCTCGGGGTCGAGAGCATCGGCGCTTTCATGCCCCAGCAGGCGGGCAGCGGTGTCGAGTATGTGCATCTGGAGCCACTGCACCTGTTCGGACTCCGACAGTTGCGTCAGATGCCTGCGAAGCGCCGCCACGTCCTGCGTTTTGCCGCTCTGCCGACGCCCGGGCTTCTTGGCCAAATCGCTGAGCAGCGAAGGCACCGAGTCCCGAGCACGCAGTACAGCTAGGTCGATCTCAACCGGTACGTGCACCGGACGCTCGGTGGCCAATGCCGCATCGAACAATTCGAGTGCTTCATCGGCGGCCAGCGGCGAAAACCCTTGGCGGCGCATACGCTGCCGGTCGGTCTCGCTGAGCCACTGCGAAAGTCCGGTTTCGATGTCCCACATGCCATAGGCGAGCGAAGTGGCCGGCAAGCCTTCGGCGTGCCGGTGACTCGCGAGCGCGTCGAGGAACACGTTGGCCGCTGCATAACCGCCCTGGCCTGCAGGCAGTATCGAACCTGCCACCGAGGAGATCATTACGAAGGCCGACAGCTCGGCTTCGCGGGTGAGCTCGTGCAAGTACCAAGCGGCGTCGGCCTTGGCGCCGAGGGAGTGGTCGATCTGCTCCGGCGTCAAGGTATCCACCAGGCCGTTGTAGGCAACGCCCGCCGCATGGACGACCGCACCCAACGGATGCTGCGCGGGTATCGAGGCAAGAAGGTCTCGCAACGCGTCACGATCTGTGACATCGCAGGCAGCTACGCGAACCTGGGCGCCGAGAGCGCTGAGTTCCTCGATGAGATCCCCGGCGGCGTCTGGTCCGCGGCGGCCGGCCAACAGCAGGTGCCGTACACCGTGCTCGCTCACCAAGTGCTCGGCGATGCGGCGACCGATCCCGCCGGTACCACCGGTAATCAATACCGTCCGTTCGGGATCCCAGCCTGTCCGCCGCTCCGCTTCGGGCGACTCGGCGCGAATGAGCCGCGGCACCCGCGTCCCATCCGCATGGACAGCCAGTTCCGGCTCGCCCGTCATCGCCGCGGCCACAAGACGATCCGTCATTGCCCCTTCGTGGGTCTCGACGAGCACGATCCGCCCCGGGTTCTCCGCCTGCGCCGCGCGCACCAGACCCCGGACCGCAGCCGGAGCCGGGTCGGACGTGCTGCCAGTGATCACAGCCAAAGTGCTTGCGGCGTACCGTCCTTCGCTCAGGAACTGCTGAACGGCGCCCAGCGTGCGGTGCAAAGCCGTGCGCAGCCGGACCGGCACGTCCACGCCGTCGACCGGAGGTCGGAAGAGGTAGACCGAGGCCGACTCCGCCGCGCCGAACTCGGCCCAGGCAACTCCCGCCGCGGATCGCAGCTCCGGACCGGGCCGCCACATGAGCTCGTACAGCGCGTCGTGCGCGGACCGGGTTGCGGCCGAGAGCACTGCGACGGACATCGGGCGCAATGCGAGGGACCGTACGGACAGCAATGGCGCGCCACCGGAATCGGCCATCGCCAGGGTGGCTTCGCCCTGATTCAGCCTGGTCAACCGAACCCGCACCCGCCGAGCGCCGTCGGCGTACAAACGCACCGAAGACCAGCTGAACGGCACGAGGGTCTGCCGCTCGGCAGGCTCGTCCGCGCTCTGCGGACGGCCGACGGTCAGTGCGTGCAGGGCGGCATCGAGCAGCGCCGGATGTACGCCATAGCCTCGAGTAGCGGTCTGCTCGGGCAGCGCAACCTCAGCGTAGAGCTCCTCGCCGCGGCGCCATAGGGCTACCAGACCTTGGAAGGCGGGCCCGTAATTGTACCCGTTGTCGGCGAGTTCATCGTAAGCGCCGTCCAATTCCACATTCGTGGCGCCTAACGGCGGCCACTGAACAAAGTCGGCCCAGTCTTGTGGCTCGTCGGTCTCCCTGCCCGAGCTCATTCTGCCTTGCGCATGGTGCGTCCAGGAGGCTGTCGGATCGTCCTCGTCCTTACGTGAGTAGATGTCCAGCCGCCGGCGACCGGTCTCATCGCTGTCACCGACGATCACTTGGATCTGTACTCCGCCATGCCCTTCGAACACCAGCGGCGCCCGAAGAGTGAGTTCCTCCAGTTCTGGGCAGTCGACCTGGTCTCCGGCGTGCATGGCCAGCTCGACGAATCCCGTGCCGGGCAGCAGCACCGTGCCGAGCACGTCATGATCAGCCAACCAGGGATGGGTGACCGTAGATAGGCGGCCGGTCAGTCGGACGCCCCCGCCCTCCGGCTGCGCCACCAATGCACCCAGCATGGGATGTTCGGTAGACCGCAGACCGAGCGCGGATGCCTCTCCTGTGTGCAGTGGCCCCGTGGCCCAGAAGCGGCGGTGCTGGAAGCTGTATGTCGGCAGAGCTACCTTCGTCGCGCCGGCGCCGGCGTAGTAGCTCGTCCAATCCACCGTCGCACCTGTGACGTGCAATCGGGCGAGGCCCGTCAGCACGGTCGCGGGGTCCGCGTTGTCTCGTCTGGTCAGAGCGATTGTGGTTGCGGTGTCAAGAGTTTGGGTGATCATCGGGGTCAACACCGCATCCGGCCCGACCTCAGCGAACCTCGACACACCCATCCCCGCCATCACGGCAACCGCATCCGCGAACCGCACCGTCTCACGGACCTGACCCACCCAATACGACGGATCCGACATCTCATCGACAACCTTCGCGCCGGTCACCGTCGACACCAACGCAATACTCGGACGAGCGAACACCAAACCCTCGATCACCGTGGCGAACTCGACCAGCATCGGCTCCATCAACGCCGAATGGAAAGCATGCGAAACACGCAACCGATGCGTGCGCCAACCAATCTCGGCACACCGATCAGCGACGGCCACGACATCGGATTCGACACCGGAGAGCACCACCGACGACGGACCATTCACCGCCGCAATCGACACCCGGCCCTCCACCAGCAGCGGCAACACATCCGCCTCCGACGCACCCACAGCCACCATCACCCCACCCGAAGGCAGAGCCTGCATCAACCGACCACGCGCAGCCACCAACACACACGCATCCACCAACGACAACACCCCAGCCACATGCGCAGCAGCCACCTCACCAATCGAATGACCAGCCACCACATCCGCGCGGACTCCCCACGACTCCAGCAGCCGAAACAACGCCACCTCGAACGCAAACAACCCCGCCTGCGCAAACACCGTCCGATCAACCAAATCCTCGGACGCCAACGCCACACTCAACGAAACCGACTGCCCCAGCAGCGGATCCAACTCAGCAACGATCCCGTCGAAAACCTCCGCGAACACCGGATACGTAGCACGCAACTCGGCAGCCATACCCGCCCACTGCGCACCCTGACCGGAAAACACCAACCCCGTCGAACCGGCCACCACACGACCGGACACCACACCAGGCACCCGCTCACCAGCAGCCAACGCCCGCACACCCGCCAACAGACCAACACGGCTGTCGGCCACGACAACAGAACGATGCTCGAAAACAGCACGCGTCGACGCCAACGAAAAACCGACATCCACCGCATCCACATCGTCGTGATCACCCACATGCGATGCCAGGCGGGCAGCCTGACCGGCAAGAGCCTCGCCACTACGCGCCGAAACCACCCACGGCAGCACTCCACCGGCCGGGACGGTCTTCACCACCGGCACCGGAGCCGGGTCCGCTAGCGGAGCCTGCTCGACGATGAGGTGAGCATTCGTGCCACTGATACCGAAGGACGACACACCAGCGCGACGCGGCCGCTCCGTGTCCGGCCACGGCACCGATTCGGTCAACAGCCGGATATGGCCTTCGCTCCAGTCGACCTTGGTGCTGGGTGCATCGACGTGCAGCGTCTTCGGCAATACGCCATGGCGCATCGCCATCACCATCTTGATCACACCACCCACACCCGCCGCAGCCTGAGCATGACCGATATTCGACTTCAACGACCCCAACCACAACGGACGATCCGGCTCACGGTCCTGGCCGTAAGTGGCCAACAACGCCTGCGCCTCGATCGGATCACCCAAAGTCGTCCCCGTGCCGTGGGCTTCGACCACATCCACATCACCCGCGGACACCCCGGCATTGGCCAACGCCTGACGAATCACCCGACGCTGGGACGGACCATTCGGCGCGGTCAAACCATTGGACGCACCATCCTGATTCACCGCCGAACCGGCAACCACCGCAAGAACTTCATGCCCATTGCGACGAGCATCGGACAAACGCTCCAACACCAGCACACCGGCACCCTCGGACCAACCCACCCCATCAGCCGCATCGGCGAACGACTTACACCGTCCATCCGGTGCCAATCCTCGCTGGCGGCTGAACTCGACAAACGTTTCCGGGGTGGCCATTACCGTCACACCACCGGCCAACGCCAGATCACACTCCCCCGACCGCAACGACTGCGCGGCCAGATGCATCGCGACCAGCGACGACGAGCACGCAGTATCCACCGATACCGCTGGGCCTTCCAATCCCAGCGTGTAGGCGATGCGGCCGGAGACCAAACTGCCGGCCGCGCTGTTCCCGGTTCCCTGGGCGTAGTCGTGGTACATCACACCGGCAAAGACACCGGTCGAGCTGCCACGCAGCACCGCCGGGTCGACACCGGCGCGCTCCAACGCCTCCCATGTCGTTTCCAATAGTTGCCGCTGCTGGGGATCCATCATCGTGGCCTCGTTGGGGCCGATCCCGAAGAAGTCCGGATCGAAGTCGGCAGCAGAGTGCAGGAACCCGCCTTCCCGGGTGTAGGACTTGCCCGCACGGCCAGGCTCCGGATCGTAGATGCCATTGATGTCCCAGCCTCGGTCGACCGGGAGCGTCGTTACCGCATCCCCGCCGATACGGACCAGTTCCCAGAGTTCCTCAGGGGAAGTGATCCCGCCGGGATAACGGCAGGCCATTCCGACCACGGCGATCGGATCGTCGTCGACAGCTCTGCTGGCAGTGACCTCGATGTCCCGGCTGGTGCCAACGAATTCGTCGTCCAGATACTTCGCCAGGGCCTGGGGCGTCGGGTAATCGAACACCAAAGTCGCGGGCAACTGCAGACCCGTGACGGCTTTGAGGGCGTTGCGGAACTCGATAGCAGTGATCGAATCGAAGCCCAGTTCGTTGAAGGCCCTATCCGCTGCGATCGCACTCGCGTTCTGGTGACCGAGGATGGTGGCGACCTGGCCACGGACGATCTCCACGAGCACGCCGAAGCGTTCACTGTCGGGAGTATTCGCCAAACGAGCACGGAGCGCCGTGAAGGCGCCCGAGGCCGCTTTGCGGCGCGCAGGGAGCAGACCGGCCAACAGTGCCGGCGCGGCGATTCCCGCGCTGCGAATGCTATCCAGATCGAGACGGGCGAGGATGGGCGCCGCCGCGTCGATCTCGGTAGCGGCGTCGAAGAGCGCGAGTCCTTGTTCCTCCGAGAGTGGCAGCACGCCCGAACGAGACATCCGCTGGCGGTCCACGTCGCTGAGTTCCCCGGCCATACCCCCGTCCCACAGACCCCAGGCCAAAGACTTACCGCAAAGGCCCGAAGCCCTGCGGTGCGCCGCCAGCGCATCCAGGCAGGCGTTGGCCGCGGCATAGTTACCCTGGCCGGCGTTTCCGAACGCACCGGCCACCGAACTGAACAACACGAACGCCTGCAACGGCAGCCCGGCGGTCAGTTCATGCAGATGCAGGGCAGCATCGACCTTGGGCCCCAACACCGTATCCATCCGATCCGCGGTCAGCGAACCGATAGCGCCATCATCGAGCACGCCAGCCATATGGAACACACCGGTCAGCGGGTGACCGGCAGGCACATTGGCCAGCACCTTGGCGAGCGCCCCACGATCGGCGACATCACAAGCGACGAACTCGGTCTCGGCACCGAGACGCTGCAACTGCTCCCGCAACTCGGTGGCGCCGGGAGCCGACTCACCGCGCCTGCTCAACAACACCAGGTGACGGACACCGCATGCGTCGACCAGGTGCCGGGCGAACAACCCACCGAGCAAACCACCCGCACCGGTGATCAGAACCGTGTCGTCCGGACCGAAAGAGGTAGTCGCCGAAGCGGTTTCGGCGGAAGCGGGCGCGGTGGAATCGATGCGGGCCAGCCGCGCGATGTGTACTTGCCCAGCACGCACGGCAACCTGTGGTTCGCCCGCAGCCAGAATCCCGCCCAGCAGCCCCTCGATTTCGCGATCGGTGTCGATCAACACGATCCGACCAGGACTTTCCGCCTGCGCCGAGCGAACCAGACCACACACGGCAGCACCGGCCAGGTTCGTAAGGTCTTCCCCGGCAACCGATACCGCACCACTGGTCCGGACCACCAGCACCGACTCGCTGAACCGATGATCGGCAATCCAGGTCTGCAGCACCTGCAGCACCTCATGGGTCGCGGCATGGACGGCGGTGGGATCGTTACCCGTCGGGCACTCCAGCACCACCGCTGCCGGGACCTCGTCACCGAGATCCGCCCATCGCACGGTGGTCACCTCAGCGTCGAGCACCGCGGTCGGTGTCCACCCGACCTGGAACAACGCATTGCCGACAGTGGACGCACCGGCCGTGAGCTGCCCGGGATCGATCGGCCGGGAAGCCAGATGCCGCACCGTCGCCACCGCGGCACCCGACGGATCCGCCAGATCCAGCGCTACCGCGTGCGCACCGACGCGAGTGAGCCGAACACGCAGTGCGCCTGCTCCGGTCGCGTGCACAGCGACGCCGGACCACTCGAACGGCAATGCGAGTCCAGTCCCGTCCGCAGGCATGTGGTCGGCCACGCGCAGCGCGTGCAGAGCGGCATCGAGCAGCGCCGGATGCAGACCGAAGCGTTCTGCCTCGGTTCGGGCCTGCTCAGGCAATTCGACCTCGGCATAGAACAGCCCGTCGGATCCGCGCCAGACCGACCGCAGCGCCTGGAACACCGGACCGTACTGGTAGCCCTGCACATCGAGTGAGTCGTACACACCATCGATATCGACAGTGGTGGCGCCCGCGGGCGGCCACTGCACCAGATCCACCGGCGCACTATCGAGTCCCGGGGCGAGCACGCCTTCGGCGTTCAGTCTCCACGACCCAGCCGGATCGACATCATCATCGGGGCAGGAGAAGATCCGCACCGCGCGACGCCCCGTCTCATCTGCGCTATCGACCACGATGCGCGCCGCAACGCCGCCGGTCTCCGACAGCACCAGCGGAGCCTGCAGGACCAACTCTTCCAACGTCGAGCAGCCGACCTGCTCCCCGGCGTGGAGGGCGAGTTCGACGAAGCCGGTACCGGGGAACAACACCGTGTCCATCACCATGTGATCGGCCAGCCACGGATGTGTCTGCACCGACAGGCGACCGGTCAGCGTTACCGCATCGGAGTCCGGTTGCGACACCACCGCAGAAACCAAAGGATGCCCGGTAGCCACCAGCCCCATCGCCCGAGCGCCAGCGCTGCCAGCCGCCCCCTCGGCCGTCCAATACCGCCGACGCTGAAAAGCGTAGGTGGGCAAGTCGATTCGTTGGGCTCCGGAGCCAGCGTAGAAACCGGCCCAGTCCACCTCGGCGCCCGAGACGAACAATCCGGCCACCCCACCCAACAAGGTAGAAGCATCAGCCCGATCTCGACGAACCAACGCGACCATCGTAGAAACCGTGCCTGCCTGCGCGTTATCGCCCGCCTGGCCGTCGTCGAGTGTCTGGGCGATCATCGGGGTCAACACCGCATCCGGCCCGACCTCAGCGAACCTCGACACACCCATCCCCGCCATCACGACAACCGCATCAGCGAACCGCACCGTGTCCCGGACCTGACCCACCCAATACGACGGATCCGACATCTCATCGACAACCTTCGCGCCGGTCACCGTCGACACCAACCCAATACTCGGACGAGCAAACACCAAACCCTTAATAGCCGTAGCGAACTCGACCAGCATCGGCTCCATCAACACCGAATGGAAAGCATGCGAAACCCGCAAACGCTTCGTCCGCCACCCACGCTCGACGCATACCTCGACAACAGCGGCGACGGCGCTCTCGACACCGGAGAGCACCACCGACGACGGACCATTCACCGCCGCAATCGACACCCGGCCCTCCACCAGCAGCGGCAACACGTCCGCCTCCGAGGCACCCACAGCCACCATCACCCCACCCGAAGGCAGAGCCTGCATCAACCGACCACGCGCCGCCACCAACACACACGCATCCACCAACGACAACACCCCAGCCACATGCGCAGCAGCCACCTCACCAATCGAATGACCAGCCACCACATCCGCGCGGACTCCCCACGACTCCAACAGCCGAAACAACGCCACCTCGAACGCAAACAACCCCGCCTGCGCAAACACCGTCCGATCAACCAAATCCTCGGACGCCAACGCCACACTCAACGAAACCGACTGCCCCAGCAGCGGATCCAACTCAGCAACGATCCCGTCGAAAACCTCCGCGAACACCGGATATACCGTGCGCAACTCGGTAGCCATACCCGCCCACTGCGCACCCTGACCGGAAAACACCACACCGGTTGAACCGGCCACCACACGACCGGACACCACACCAGCAATGGTTTCGCCACGACCCAACGCCTGTGTACCAGCCCGCAAACCATCACGCCGAGCCGACAACACCACGGCCCGATGCTCGAACAACACCCTAGAAGTCACCAGCGAAAAACCGATATCAATCGGATCCTGGCCATCGTCGATATGCGAAGCCAAGCGCCGGGCCTGCTCAGCAAGCGCCGCACCACTGCGCGCCGAAACCACCCACGGCAACACAGCCGGGGCGGTCTTGACCACCGGCCCGGGAGCCGGGTCCGCTATCGGGGCCTGTTCCACGATGAGGTGAGCATTGGTGCCGCTGAGGCCGAACGAGGACACCCCGGCCCGGCGCGGTCGACCGGTCACCGGCCACTCAACCGGCTCGGTCAGCAATCGGATATCGCCTTGGGTCCAATCGACTTTGGTGCTGGGTTGATCAACATGCAGCGTTTTGGGCAGCAACCCGTGCCGCATCGCCATCACCATTTTGATCACACCGCCAACACCCGCGGCGGCCTGGGAGTGACCGATGTTCGACTTCAACGACCCCAACCACAACGGACGACCAGCATCACGGTCCTGGCCGTAGGTGGCCAGCAGCGCTTGGGCTTCGATCGGGTCACCCAAAGTGGTGCCGGTGCCGTGGGCTTCGACCACATCCACATCACCCGCGGACACCCCGGCATTGGCCAGGGCTTGACGGATCACTCGACGCTGGGACGGACCATTCGGCGCGGTCAAACCATTGGACGCACCATCCTGATTCACTGCCGAACCAGCAATAACCGCCAACACCTCATGACCATTGCGCCGGGCATCGGAAAGCCGTTCCAACACCAGGACGCCGACACCTTCGGACCAACCCACGCCGTCGGCGGCGTCGGCGAAGGACTTGCACCGACCGTCCGGCGACAAACCGCGCTGCCGACTGAAGTCCAGGAACATGTCCGGGGTGGCCATCACTGCCACACCACCGGCCAACGCCAGATCACACTCCCCCGACCGCAGCGACTGCGCGGCCAGATGCATCGCGACCAGCGACGACGAACACGCTGTATCCACCGACAGCGCCGGGCCCTCCAGCCCCAACGTGTACGCAACCCGACCCGAGACCAAGCTCCCTCCAGCGCTATTGCCGCTATCGGTTCCCTGGGCGTAGTCGTGGTACATCACACCGGTGAACACCCCGGTTGGCGTGCCACGCAGCACCGCTGGATCAATGCCAGCGCGCTCCAACGCCTCCCATGAGGTCTCCAGCAGCAACCGCTGCTGCGGATCCATCATCGTCGCCTCATTGGGACTGATCCCGAAGAAGTCCGCATCGAAATCGGCTGCCGAATAAAGGAATCCACCATTGCGCGCGTACGTCTTACCGGCCTTACCCGGCTCAGGATCGTAGATACCGTCGACATCCCAGCCTCGGTCAACCGGCAACTCGCCGGTGGTATCGATCCCGCCAGCAACCAACCGCCACAGGTCCTCCGGCGAGGCAACCCCACCCGGATACCGACAACTCATCGCAACAATCGCGATCGGATCATCATCGACCCGAACCCGACCGACCACACCCTCATCAACAGCCACCGTGCCAGCGAGTTCCGAATCAATGAACTCGGCAACAACCTGCGGATTCGGATAATCGAAAATAAGCGTGGCCGGCAGTTTCAGACCAGTCGCGGCATTGAGCCTGTTGCGGAACTCGACAGCACCGAGAGAATCGAACCCCAACTGCTGGAAAGCCCGCTGCGGCTCAACAGCATCCATAGAAGCATGCCCGAGAACCCCAGCGGCTACCGATCGAACCAACTCCAGCAGAGCAATGTGACGATCGACATCCGACAAACCAGCCACCTTGTGGGCGAATGCGTGATCCACCCCCGGAGTTCGCGTCCGGCGACGCACCGGGATCGGTGCAATCGCACGGAGCAACGCCGGAACCTGCTCGCCCCGGGTTCGCAGCACAGCCGGATCGACCCGTAGCGCCACCAGCTGAGCGGTGTCGGTCGCTATCGCCGAATCGAACAGCGCCAGACCCTCGGCCTCGGTCAGGGGTGGCAATCCCTGCCGACGTATCCGCTCCACATCAACTTCGGACAGCATGGACCCGAGACCGGTAGCTGTCGCCCACAACCCGTAATCCACAGATGTCGCAGGCAATCCCACACTGTGCCGATACGCCGCTAAAGCATCCAGAAAGACATTCGCCGCAGCATAATTCGCCTGACCAGCCGCCAGAACAAGCCCACCGGCAGAGGACACCAGCACGAACAACGACAGCGAATGATCACGAGTGAGCTCGTGAAGATGCCAACCAGCGTCGACCTTCGGTCGGAACACCTGCACGATCTGGTCAGCGGTGATCGACTCGATCAGACCGTTATCACCAGTCCCCGCAGCATGAACCACCCCAATGAGGGGAGCCTCGTCCGGGATGCTGTCGATCAATGCAGCCAATGCGTCCCGGTCGGACACATCACACGCGGTGACAGTCACCTGCGCACCGAGCTCGACCAGCTCATCACGCAACTCCACAGCGCCAGGAGCATCCAGACCACGCCGAGACGTCAAAAGCAGGTGGCCCACACCATATTCGGTCACAAGATGCCGAGCGATCAACGCACCCAGACCACCCGTACCACCAGTAACCAGCACGGTGCCGGGCTCGGACAGCCGAACAACCTCGCCAGCTGCGTGACGACTCAACCGTGGAACCAGCAGAGCCGCATCGCGTAAGGCAACCTCCGGCTCGGCCACGGCGACAGCTGATGCGGTCGCCACAGATATGGGGTCGTGGTCGTGATCCAGGTCGAGAAGTTGGAGCCGACCCGGATGCTCAGCCTGCGCCGCACGCAACAAACCCCACACCGGCGCCTGAGCCAAGTTCACATGCTCGGAAACATCAACAGACACAGCATGTTCGGTCACCACAACCAAACGAGAGTCAGCAAAGCGAGCATCGCTCAACCACAGTTGCACAGTGTCGAGCACACCGGTGACAACATTTCTTGCCGCCTCCGGCGGCGCACCCACACCATCCGGGCACGCCAACAACACGACCTCAGGAACAACCGAACCCTCGGCCGCATCCAGATCAGAGATCAACGCCGCGAGATCACGATAATGCGGCACATCACCGGAATCCTGACCAGCACCCAACACCGCAACACGTTCCGGCTCAATATCAACCGACGATTGCTGAACAGCGACCCAATCCACACCGAACAGCGAATCCGACACCGGGTTCGCGTTCAGACGCTCGGCCGACACCGATCGAGAAACCAGAGCAGCCACCGACAACACCGGTTCACCCTGCTCATCAGCTATCTGAACCCCAAAAGCGTCGCCTACCAGCGAAATCCGGACCCGCACCACGGCGGCACCGACCGAGTGCAGGGCGACCCTGCTCCACGAAAACGGCAACGCCGGGGAATCTCCAATACCGCCACTGCGGAAACCTTGAACTATCCGCACATGCAAAGCCGCATCGAACAACGCCGGGTGGATCCCGAAACCTTCAGCTGTTCCCGGGTCGGGCAAAGCGACCTCGGCGAACAACTCATCCCCACGCTGCCATGCCGCCCGCAAGCCCTGGAAGAAGGGCCCGTACCCATACCCGACATCGAGCAACTCGTCATAGACACCATCGACATCGACAGCAGTGGCGCCAACTGGAGGCCACGAATCCAGATCGAAATCAGCCTCCGTCTCACCCGAAGCGAGAACACCCTCGGCGTGCAACGTCCACGATGGTCTCGTATCGAAATCTCCGTCCGGGCAGGAGAAGACCCGCACTGGCCGATGACCCGTCTCGTCCTGGTCACCGACTACCACGCGTACCGCAACCCCACCGGTCTCCGACAACACCAGCGGAGCTTGCAGAACCAACTCCTCCAGCGTCGAGCAGCCGACCCGTTCCCCGGCATGCAGGGCAAGCTCGACAAAGCCGGTACCGGGGAATAACACCGTGTCCATCACCATGTGATCGGCCAGCCACGGATGCGTCTGCACCGACAGGCGACCGGTCAGCGTTACCGCATCGGAGTCCGGTTGCGACACCACCGCAGAAACCAAAGGATGCCCGGTAGCCACCAGGCCTATCGCCCGAACATCACCACCACCAGCAGTAGATCCCAACCAATAGCGCCGACGCTGGAAGGCGTAGGTGGGCAAATCAATTCGTTCGGCCCCCGTACCGGAGTACAGGCCAGCCCAATCCACCTCGGTGCCCGAGACGAACAATCCGGCCACCCCACCCAACAAGGTAGAAGCATCAGCCCGATCCCGACGAGCCAACGCCACCACCGTTGGCACCGAGACCGTAGGTACTGGTGTCGCCCCATCCTCGAGTGTCTGGGTGATCATCGGGGTCAACACCGCATCCGGCCCGACCTCAGCGAACCTCGACACACCCATCCCCGCCATCACGGCAACCGCATCCGCGAACCGCACCGTCTCACGGACCTGACCCACCCAATACGACGGATCCGACATCTCATCGACAACCTTCGCGCCGGTCACCGTCGACACCAACGCAATACTCGGACGAGCAAACACCAAACCCTCGATCACCGTGGCGAACTCGACCAGCATCGGCTCCATCAACGCCGAATGGAAAGCATGCGAAACACGCAACCGATGCGTGCGCCAACCAATCTCGGCACACCGATCAGCGACGGCCACGACATCGGATTCGACACCGGAGAGCACCACCGACGACGGACCATTCACCGCCGCAATCGACACCCGGCCCTCCACCAGCAGCGGCAACACATCCGCCTCCGACGCACCCACAGCCACCATCACCCCACCCGAAGGCAGAGCCTGCATCAACCGACCACGCGCAGCCACCAACACACACGCATCCACCAACGACAACACCCCAGCCACATGCGCAGCAGCCACCTCACCAATCGAATGACCAGCCACCACATCCGCGCGGACTCCCCACGACTCCAACAGCCGAAACAACGCCACCTCGAACGCAAACAACCCCGCCTGCGCAAACACCGTCCGATCAACCAAATCCTCGGACGCCAACGCCACACTCAACGAAACCGACTGCCCCAGCAGCGGATCCAGTTCGTCAATGATCCCGTCGAAAACCTCGGCGAATACCGGATATACCGCGCGCAACTCGGTAGCCATACCCGCCCACTGCGCACCCTGACCGGAAAACACCAACCCCGTCGAACCCGACACCACACGACCGGACACCACACCAGGAATGGTTTCGCCCTGCCCCAGCGCCCGAACTCCCGCCAGCAGACCATCACGCCCCTCGGCCATGACAACGGCCCGATGCTCGAAAACGGCACGCGTCGACGCCAGCGAGAAACCCACATCCACCGGATCCAGGTCATGATCACCCAGATGAGACGCCAAGCGGACAGCCTGACCCGCAAGAGCCTCACCACCACGCGCCGTAACCACCCACGGCAGCAACCCACCAGCCGAGGCAGTATGCGCTCCCGGCAGCGGAGCCTGATCCACCACCGGCTCGGTCACCGGAGCCTGCTCGACGATGAGGTGAGCATTCGTGCCGCTGATACCGAACGAGGACACCCCGGCACGACGCGGTCGACCGGTCACCGGCCACTCAACCGGCTCGGTCAGCAATCGGATATCGCCTTGGGTCCAATCGACCTTGGTACTCGGTTGATCAACATGCAGTGTTCGAGGCAACACGCCATGACGCATCGCCATCACCATCTTGATCACACCACCCACGCCGGCCGCGGCCTGAGCATGACCGATGTTGGACTTCAACGACCCCAACCACACAGGACGGTCCGGATCGCGGTCCTGGCCGTAGGTGTCCAGTAGCGCTTGGGCCTCGATCGGATCACCCAAAGTCGTACCGGTGCCGTGGGCTTCGACCACATCCACCTCACCCGCGGACACCCCGGCATTGGCCAACGCCTGACGGATGACCCGACGCTGGGACGGACCATTCGGGGCGGTCAAACCATTGGACGCACCATCCTGATTCACTGCCGAACCGGCAATCACCGCAAGAACCTGATGGCCGTTGCGCCGAGCATCGGACAAACGCTCCAGCACTAGGACGCCCACGCCCTCGGACCACCCGACACCGTCGGCGGCGTCGGCGAAGGACCTACACCGACCATCCGGCGACAAACCCCGCTGCCGACTGAACTCCAGGAACATTTCCGGGGTGGCCATCACCGCCACACCACCGGCCAACGCCAGATCACACTCCCCCGACCGCAGCGATCCCGCAGCCAGATGCATCGCGACCAGCGATGACGAACACGCCGTATCCACCGACACCGCCGGGCCTTCCAACCCCAGGGTGTACGCCACCCGACCCGACACCAGGCTCCCACCAGCGCTATTGCCGCTGTCGTTGCCCTGCGCGTAGTCGTGGTACATCACACCGGTGAACACCCCGGTCGAACTACCCCGCAATACCGCCGGATCAATACCAGCGCGCTCCAACGCCTCCCATGACGTCTCCAGCAGCAACCGCTGCTGCGGATCCATCATCGTCGCCTCATTGGGACTGATACCGAAGAAGTCCGCATCGAAATCAGCCGCCGAATACAAGAACCCACCACGCCGGGTATATGTCTTACCCGCCTTACCCGGCTCAGGATCGTAGATACCGTCGACATCCCAGCCACGATCCACCGGCAACTCGCCGGTGGTATCGATCCCCTCTACGACCAACCGCCACAGGTCCTCCGGCGAGGCCACCCCACCCGGATACCGACAACTCATCGCAACAATCGCGATCGGATCGTCGCCGACAACTCTGCTGGCAGTGATCTCGATGTCCTGGCTGATGCCGGTGAGTTGGGAATCGATGAACTCAGCGACGATCTGCGGGTTGGGCTGATCGAAAACGAGAGTGGCCGGCAATTGCAGACCGGTCGCGGCATTGAGCTTGTTGCGGAACTCGATAGCACTCAAGGAGTCGAAACCGAGCTGCTGGAAAGCCTGCTGGGGTTCCACAGCATCGACAGAAGCGTGACCGAGGACCTCGGCAGCCACCGATCGGACAATGTCGAGCAGGGTGCTCTTGCGGTCGGCATCGGACAGACCGGCCAGCTTGTGGCCAAATGACCGACCTGCTGGGCTTCGATTGTTGCGGCGCACAGTGATCGGCGCGATCGCGCGGACAAGGGCGGGAATCTGCTCGCCCCGGTCTCGCAGCACAGCCGGGTCGACCCGTAGCGCCACCAACTGGGCGGTGTCGGTGGCTATCGCCGAATCGAACAGCGCCAGACCGTCGGCCTCGGTCAGCGGGGGGAAGCCCTGCCTGCGCATCCGGTCGAAGTCGTCCTCGGACAGCTCGGTGCCGAGCCCACTCGACCGCGCCCACAGGCCGTAATCGAGAGAGGTCGCCGGCAGTCCCAGGCTGTGACGATGCGCGGCGAGGGCATCGAGGAAAACGTTCGCGGCAGCATAATTCGCCTGACCAGCCGCTAGAACGAGCCCACCGGCAGAGGACACCAGCACGAACAACGACAGCGAATGATCACGAGTGAGCTCGTGAAGGTGCCACGCCGCATCGAGTTTGGGCCGGAAGACATAGTCGACCCGGTCCGGTGTGATCGACTCGATCACACCGTGGTCGGCGGTTCCGGCGGCGTGCACGACACCCACCAGTGGATGCTGTGCCGGGATGGTGTCCAGCAGTGCCGCCAGTGCGTCCCGATCGGACACATCACACGCGGTGACAGTCACCCGCGCACCCAACTCGACCAACTCATCACGCAACTCCACAGCGCCAGGAGCATCCAGACCACGCCGAGACGTCAAAAACAGATGACCCACACCATGTTCGGTCACAAGATGGCGAGCGATCACCGCACCCAAACCACCCGTACCACCGGTCACCAACACAGTGCCCGAAAGCATCGGTCGAACAACCACACCAGGCGCATGACGACCCAACCGCGGAACCAACACAGCCGCACCACGTTGCGCGGCTTCCGGCTCCGCCGCAACACCCACTGCCAGCGCCGCAACAGCGACCGGATCCTGACCCAAGCCGTCCTGATCCACATCGAGAAGCTGGAACCGACCCGGATGCTCAGCCTGCGCCGCACGCAACAAACCCCACACCGGCGCCTGACCCAGATCCACATGATCGGAAACATCAACAGACACAGCATGTTCGGTCACCACAACCAAACGAGAGTCAACAAAACGAGCATCGCTCAACCACAGCCGCACAGCATCGAGCACACCGGTGACAACATGCCGTGCCGCCTCCGGCGGCGCACCCACACCATCCGGGCACCCCAACAACACGACCTCAGGAACAACCGAACCCTCGACCGCATCCAGATCAGAAATCAACGCCCCGAGATCACGAAAACACCGCACATCACCGGAATCCTGACCAGCACCCAACACCACAACACGACCCGGCTCAACAACCACCGATGACCGCCGAACAGAAACCCAATCCACACCGAACAACGACTCCGACACCGGATTCGCGTTCAGACGCTCGGCCGACACCGATCGAGAAACCAGAGCAGCCACCGACAACACCGGTTCACCCTGCTCATCAGCTATCTGAACCCCGAACTTGTCGCCGTCAACCACGATCCGGACCCGCACCACGGCGGCACCGACCGAATGCAAAGCGACCCTGTTCCAGGTAAACGGCAACGCCGGGGAATCTCCACCTCCGCTGCGAAGACCATGAACTATCCGGACATGCAAAGCCGCATCGAACAACGCCGGGTGGATCCCGAAACCTTCGGCATCCCCCGAGTCGGGTAAAGCGACCTCGGCGAACAACTCATCCCCACGCTGCCATGCCGCCCGCAAGCCCTGAAAGAAGGGACCATAACCGTACCCGAGATCGAGCAACTCGTCATAGACACCGTCAATGTCCAACGGCCGCGCACCAACCGGAGGCCATGGAACCAAATCGAAATCAGCCACCACCCCATCCGAAGCAAGAACACCTTCGGCGTGGATCACCCACGGACGCTCCGGCGCCTGGCGAGAATGGACACTCAGTCGTCGACGACCAGTATCGTCGGCGGCAGCCACCACTACCTGCACCGACACACTGCCCTCGGCCGGAAGTGTCAACGGGGTGTGCAGCACGAGCTCTTCCACCACATCGCAGCCCATCAGACCGCCGACATAGCTGGCCAGCTCGACAAATCCGGTGCCCGGCAGCAACACGACCCCGAATACACTGTGGTCTGCCAACCATTCCACGGAGTCCATCGACCAACGGCCGGTGAAGCTCACTCCACCCGATTCGGGGTGCGGCACTACAGCACCGAGCAGAGGATGCTCCACGGCATCGAGGCCGACAGAAGTGACCCCTCCCAACTCGGCTCCCAGCCATGACTGGGCCAAGACCTGCCTGGCATCGAGCCAGAAGCGTTCGTGTTGGAAGGCGTAGGTGGGCAAATCAATTCGCTTGGCTCCCGTACCGGAGTACAGACCTGCCCAGTCCACATCGGCACCAGAGACGAACAACCCGGCCAGCCCGCCCAAAACGGCCGACACATCCGCCTGACCCCGGCGCGCCAAAGCCACCACAACAGGAGCCACGACCGCAGCCCCCGCACTCACCTGCCCGTCGTCGAGTGTCTGGGTGATCATCGGGGTCAGCACGGCATCCGGCCCGACCTCAGCGAACCTCGACACACCCATCCCCGCCATCACGGCAACCGCATCAGCGAACCGCACCGTCTCACGGACCTGACCCACCCAATACGACGGATCCGACATCTCATCGACAACCTTCGCGCCGGTCACCGTCGACACCAACGCAATACTCGGACGAGCAAACGCCAAACCCTCGATCACCGTGGCGAACTCGACCAGCATCGGCTCCATCAACGCCGAATGGAAAGCATGCGAAACCCGCAACCTGTGTGTACGCCAACCACGCTCGACGCACGCCTCGACCACAACCGAAACCGCATCCTCCACACCGGAAAGCACCACCGCTGCCGGACCATTCACCGCCGCAATCGACACCCCACCGTCCAGCAGCAGCGGCAACACATCCGCCTCCGACGCACCCACAGCCACCATCACCCCACCCGAAGGCAGAGCCTGCATCAACCGACCACGCGCCGCCACCAACACACACGCATCCACCAACGACAACACCCCAGCCACATGCGCAGCAGCCACCTCACCAATCGAATGACCAGCCACCACATCCGCGCGGACTCCCCACGATTCCAGCAGCCGGAACAACGCCACCTCGAACGCGAACAACCCCGCCTGCGCAAACACCGTCCGATCAACCAGATCCTCGGACGCCAACGCCACACTCAACGAAACCGACTGCCCCAGCAGCGGATCCAACTCAGCAACGATCCCGTCGAAAACCTCCGCGAACACCGGATACGCCCCACGCAACTCGGCAGCCATACCCGCCCACTGCGCACCCTGACCGGAAAACACCAACCCCGTCGAACCCGACACCACACGACCGGACACCACACCAGGCACCTGCTCACCAGCAGCCAACGCCCGCACACCCGCCAACAGACCAACACGGCTGTCAGCCACGACAACAGCACGATGCTCGAAAACAGCACGCGTCGACGCCAACGAAAAACCGATATCGACCGAATCCGTCTCACCCACAGGCAATTCCGGGTTGCCGATATGTCCTGCCAAACGAGTAGCTTGACTGGCAAGGGCCTCACCATTTCGCGCCGAAACCACCCACGGCAGCAAGCCAGCAGCCGGAGCTGTCTTCACCGCCGGGTCCACCACCGGCTCGGTCACCGGGGCCTGCTCCACGATGACATGAGCATTCGTGCCACTGATACCGAACGACGACACACCAGCACGACGCGGCCGACCTGTCACCGGCCACGACTGCGACTCGGTCAACAACTCGATACTGCCCTGGGACCAATCAACTTTCGTACTCGGCTGATCGACATGCAGCGTCTTCGGTATGACCCCGTGTCGCATGGCCATCACCATCTTGATCACACCACCCACACCAGCAGCAGCCTGAGCGTGACCGATGTTGGACTTCAACGACCCCAACCACAGCGGACGATCACGATCCCGCCCATACGTCGCCAACAACGCCTGCGCCTCGATCGGATCACCCAAAGACGTCCCCGTGCCATGGGCTTCGACCACATCCACCTCACCCGCGGACACCCCGGCATTGGCCAACGCCTGACGGATCACCCGACGCTGGGACGGACCATTCGGCGCGGTCAAACCATTGGACGCACCATCCTGATTCACCGCCGAACCAGCAATCACCGCAAGAACCTGATGGCCGTTGCGCCGAGCATCGGACAAACGCTCCAGCACCAGGACACCCACGCCCTCGGACCACCCGACACCATCAGCCGCGTCGGCAAAGGACCGACACCGACCATCCGGGGACAAACCCCGCTGACGACTGAACTCGACAAACGTTTCCGGGGTGGCCATTACCGTCACACCACCGGCCAACGCCAGATCACACTCCCCCGACCGCAACGATCCCGCAGCCAGATGCATCGCGACCAGCGACGACGAGCACGCCGTATCCACCGTGACCGACGGCCCCTCGAAACCAAAAACATACGACACCCGACCGGATGCAATAGCTCCCGAATTCGCGTTGGCCGGATAGTCGTGATACATCATGCCGGTAAACACACCGGTCGAACTGCCCCGCAACGAACCCGTGTCGACACCGGACCGCTCCAACGCCTCCCACGAGGTCTCCAACAGCAAAAACTGCTGCGGATCCATAATCGCAGCCTCATTGGGACTGATACCGAAGAAAGCAGGATCGAATTCGCCAGCCGAATGCAGGAAACCACCCTCACGGGTGTAAGTGCTGCCCGGCGTTTCACCGGTCCGATCGTAAAGGCGCTCTACATCCCAACCTCGATTTACCGGAAACTCCGACGTTGCATCGGTGCCCTCGGCAACCAACCGCCACAGGTCCTCCGGCGAGCCCACCCCACCCGGATACCGACACGCCATACCGACAATCGCAATCGGCTCACGAAGGGCCGCATCGAGCTTGCGGTTTCGAGCACGCAATCGCTCGGTCTCTTTGAGTGAGACACGCAACGCCTGCGCTAGCTTCTGAGTATTGTCGTCGGGCTTCGTCATTGTTGTTCTAGCTCTTCCTACGGTCACCGTGACCAGCCGGTGAAGTTTCGTCTATGAGGCCAAAATTCGATGCATTACGGAATCACGATGGGCTTCCATCAACGTCGCACATATCGGAATCAGTCCTCTAATGAGCTGTTGTAAGCCAGATCGATCAGGTCGTCGATATCCAGCGCGTCAATTGATTCATCGGCGATGCTCTGATCTATCTCGTCATATCTTTCCTGACCCTGCGCAAGCTTCATAAGCGCATCCAGCAGACCCGCGTCGCGGAGACGGGCGAGCGGAATTGTTTGAAGGGCTCGACGAATATCGTTTTCCGGTAGATCTGCCGACGCGCCGGGCCTGTGGTCGGTGAGTTCCTCGCCGAGGTGGTCGGCCAGGGCCTTCGGTGTCGGATAGTCGAACACCAGAGTCGCGGGCAGTTGTAAACCCGTCACAGCTTTCAGGGCATTACGGAACTCGACCGCAGTGACCGAATCGAAGCCCAACTCACTGAACGCCTTGTCCACCTCTATCGCATTCGTGTTCTGATGCCCCAGAATCACCGCGACCTGGCCGCGAACAATCTCCACCAACACACCGAAACGCTCGTTCTCCGGGGTATCGGCCAAACGAGCACGCAACGCCGCAGCCGCGCTCGAGGCTGCTTTACGACGCTGCGGGATCAGATCAGCGAATAATGGCGAGGCCGACCCCGCGGCGCGAATGCTGTCCAGATCCAAACGGGCCGGGACCAGCATCGCCGCATCGATCCGAGTCGCCACGTCGAACAGTGCGAGGCCTTGTTCCTCCGATAGCGGCAGCACACCGGAGCGAGATATCCGCTGGCGGTCAACAGCATCGAGTTCACCGGCCATCCCGCCGTCCATGCCCCACAAACCCCACGCAAGGGACTGCCCACACCGACCGGACACCCTGCGATGCGCCGCCAACGCATCCAAACACGCGTTGGCCGCCGCATAGTTACCTTGCCCGGCGTTGCCGAACGTGCCTGCCACCGAACTGAACAACACGAACGCCTTCAACGGGAGGTCCTGAGTCAATTCATGCAGGTGCAGGGCGGCATCGACCTTGGGTCCCAATACCGTGTCCAACCGGTCCGGGGTAAGCGAACCGATCGCACCGTCATCGAGCACGCCGGCCAGATGGAACACACCCGTAAGTGGATGACCGGCAGGAACATTGGCCAGCACCGCAGCCAACGCACTGCGATCAGCGGCATCGCACGAGACGAACTCGACCTCCGCACCGAGATGCTGCAACTCCGCTCGCAGCTCGGTGGCGCCGGGGGCGGATCCACCGCGACGGCTCAACAGCAGCAAGCGGCGGACGCCGCGGGTGGCAACCAGATGCCGGGCGAACAACCCACCGAGCAACCCACCCGCACCGGTGACCAGAACAGTATCGTCCGGACCGAAAGCGGTTTCCACGGCAGCGGTGTCCGCAGTGGAAACCGCTCGGCCCAACCGCACAGCGTGTACTTGCCCATCCCGCACAGCCACCTGAGGTTCGGCAGTAGCCACCACCCCACCCAGCAAGCCGGCATCGTCGGAGTCGGTATCGATCAACACGATCCGGCCAGGATGTTCGGTCTGTGCGGACCGAACCAGACCACACACCGCGGCACCGGCAAGGTTTGTAATGTCTTCCCCGACTACCGATACCGCACCGCTGGTCCGGACCACCAACATCGAATCGGCGAACCGAGGCGCTGTCGTCCAGGCCTGAAGTACCTGCAGAACATCGTGGGTCGCGGAATGAACAGCAGCCGGATCATTACCTGTCGGACAGTCCAACACCACCACTGCGGGGACATCATCACCTAGATCCCCCCACCCCACTGCGGTCACCTCGGCTTCGGGCACCGAGATCGGTGTCCAGCCGATCCGGAACAACGCATTCCTGGCAGGCGACCCACCAGCAGTGAGTTGCGCGGGATCTATCGGTCGAGACGCGAAATGCCGCACGGATGCCACCGGGACACCGGTCGAATCCGCGAGATCCAGCACGACACCGTTCTCACCCACCCGAGTGAGTCGAACACGCAACGCATCGGCCCCAGCCGCATACACGCTGACACCTGACCACTCGAACGGCAGGGCAACTTCATCCGCAGGCATATCCACTGCTGCTGAACGCAAAGCATGCAAAGCCGCATCGAGCAACGCGGGGTGCACACCGAACCCACCTGCGTCAGAGCGGGCTTGTTCGGGCAAAGCGACCTCGGCATAGATTCCCTCGGTCCCACGCCACACCGATGTCAATGCCTGAAACACCGGACCGTACTGATAGCCCTGCGCGTCGAGCGAGTCGTAAACACCATCGATATCAACAGCAGTGGCGCCAACCGGCGGCCACGAAGACAGATCGAAATCAGCCTCCGTCTGACCCACGGCAAGTACGCCTTCAGCGTGCAATGTCCACGATGGTCTCGTATCGACATCGCCGTCCGGGCAGGAGAAGACCCGCACTGGCCGATGACCCGCCTCGTCCTGGTCACCGATCACGACACGCACCGCAACACCACCGGACTCCGGCAACACCAAGGGAGCTTGCAGTACCAACTCCTCGAGCATGGAGCAGCCGACCTGTTCCCCGGCATGCAAAACGAGTTCGACAAAGCCGGTCCCGGGGAACAACACCGTGTCCATCACCTTGTGATCGGCCAGCCACGGATGCGTCTGCACCGACAAACGACCGCTCAGAGCGACGCCGTCGGAATCCGGTTGCGACACCATCGTCGAAACCAATGGATGCCCGGTAGCCACAAAACCCATCGCCCGAGCCCCACCATTGGCAGCAGCGGACCCTTCGGCCATCCAATACCGCCGACGCTGGAAAGCGTAGGTGGGCAGGTCGATTCGTTGGGCTCCGGAGCCAGCGTAGAAACCGGCCCAGTCCACATCGGCACCCGAGACGAACAAACCGGCGACCCCACCCAACAAGGTAGAAGCATCAGCCCGATCCCGGCGCGCCAACGCCACCACCGTTGGAGCCGCGCCCGTAGGTGCGGTTGTCTGCCCGCCATCGATGATCTGGTTGACCATCGGAAACAGCACGGCATCCGGTCCGACCTCGGCGAACCGCACCACACCCAAGTCCCTGGCCGTTCGAACAGCATCAGCGAATCGCACCGTCTCACGGACCTGACCCACCCAATAGGACGGATCACACATCTCATCGACGACCTTCGCGCCGGTCACCGTCGACACCAGCGGCAAGCTCGGACGAGCGAACACCAAACCCTCGATCACCGTGGCGAACTCGTCCAGCATCGGCTCCATCAACACCGAATGGAAAGCATGCGAAACCCGCAAACGCTTCGTCCGCCAACCACGCTCAACACATACCTCGACAACAGCGGCGACAGCGCTCTCGACTCCGGAGAGCACCACCGACGACGGCCCGTTCACCGCCGCAATCGACACCCCACCAGCCAGTAGCGGCAGCACGTCGGCCTCCGAGGCACCCACCGCGACCATCGCCCCACCCGCGGGCAGTGCTTGCATCAACCGGCCACGCGCAGCCACCAACACACACGCATCCGACAACGACAACACACCCGCGACATGCGCAGCAGCCACCTCACCAATCGAATGACCCGCCACCACATCCGGGCGAACACCCCACGACTCGAGCAGCCGGAACAACGCCACCTCGAACGCGAACAACCCCGCCTGCGCAAACACCGTCGCATCGACCAGATCGTCGGACGACAGAGCCGCACCCAGCTGAACCGATTGCCCCAGAAGCGGATCCAACTCAGCGACGATCGTGTCGAAATGCTCCGCGAACACCGGATACGCACCGCGCAACTCAGCGGCCATACCCGCCCACTGCGCACCCTGACCCGAGAACACCACACCCGTCGAACCCGACACCACACGACCCGACACCACACCAGGAACAGATTCGCCGCGACCCAACGCCTGCGTACCGGCCCGCAGACCATCACGCTGAGCCGACAACACCACGGCCCGATGATCGAACAACACCCTCGTCACCAGCGAAAAACCGATGTCGATCGGATCCTGGTCATCATCGGCGATACGCGAAGCCAGACGCCGGGCCTGATCAGCAAGCGCCTCACCACTGCGCGCCGAAACCACCCACGGCAACACCCCACCCAGCGGAGCCGTCTCGATTACCGGCACCGATTCGGCCACCGGGGCCTGCTCCGCCACCGGCACAGCCTCCACGACCTGAGCCTGCTCGAGGATGAGGTGAGCATTCGTGCCACTGATACCGAACGACGACACACCAGCACGACGCGGCCGACCCGTCACCGGCCACGACTGCGACTCGGTCAACAACTCGATACTGCCCTGGGACCAATCAACTTTCGTACTCGGCCGATCAACATGCAGTGTTCGAGGCAACACGCCATGACGCATCGCCATCACCATCTTGATCACACCACCCACACCCGCCGCAGCCTGAGCATGACCGATATTCGACTTCAACGACCCCAACCACAACGGACGATCCGGCTCACGGTCCTGCCCATACGTCGCCAACAACGCCTGCGCCTCGATCGGATCACCCAACGTCGTACCCGTCCCATGGGCCTCGACCACATCCACCTCACCCGCAGACACCCCGGCATTCGCCAACGCCTGCCGGATCACCCGACGCTGCGACGGACCGTTCGGGGCAGTCAAACCATTCGACGCACCATCCTGATTCACCGCCGAACCAGCAATAACGGCCAACACCTCATGACCATTGCGCCGGGCATCGGAAAGTCGCTCCAACACCAGGACGCCGACACCCTCGGACCACCCGACACCATCGGCGGCGTCGGCGAAGGGTTTACACCGACCGTCCGGCGATAATCCCCGCTGACGGCTGAACTCCACAAAGGTTTCGGGTGTCGCCATCACTGCCACACCCCCGGCCAACGCCAGATCACACTCCCCCGACCGCAACGACTGCGCAGCCAGATGCATCGCGACCAGCGACGACGAGCACGCCGTATCCACCGTGACCGACGGCCCCTCGAAACCGAAAACATACGACACTCGACCGGATGCAATAGATCCCGAATTCGCGTTGGCCGGATAGTCGTGGAATGTCATGCCGGTGAAGACCCCGGTCGAGCTGCCGCGCAACGAAACCAGATCGACACCGGACCGTTCCAATGCCTCCCACGAGGTCTCCAACAGCAACCGCTGCTGCGGATCCATCATCGTCGCCTCGTTGGGACTGATCCCGAAGAAATCCGCATCGAAATCGGCTGCCGAATAAAGGAATCCACCCTGACGGGTGTAGGTCTTGCCTACCTTGCCGGGCTCCGGATCGTAGATGCCTTCGATATCCCAGCCACGATCCACCGGCAACTCGCCGGTGGTATCGATCCCGTCGGCAACCAACCGCCACAGGTCCTCCGGCGAGGCAACCCCACCCGGATACCGACAACTCATCGCAACAATCGCGATCGGATCATCATCGACCCGAACCCGACCGACCACACCCTCATCAACAGCCACCGCGCCACCGAGCTCCGAACCAATGAACTCGGCAACAACCTGCGGATTCGGATAATCGAAAGTAAGGGTGGCCGGTAACTGTAGGCCGGTCGCGGCATTGAGTTTGTTGCGGAACTCGACAGCACCGAGAGAATCGAACCCCAACTGCTGGAAAGCCCGCTGCGGCTCAACAGCATCCATAGAAGCATGCCCGAGAACCCCGGCGGCTACCGATCGAACCAACTCCAGCACAGCGATACGACGATCAGCATCCGACAAACCGACCAGATCATCCAGAAAACCTTGACCCACTGCTGAGGCTGTCGGATGACGACGCGCAGAGACCGGAGCAATCGCACGCAGCAATGCCGGAACCTGCTCGCCCCGGGTTCGAAGCACCGCCGGATCAACCCGCAACGCCACCAGCTGAGCGGTATCGGTGGCTATCGCCGAATCGAACAGCGCCAGACCCTCGGCCTCGGTCAGAGCAGGAAGACCCTGCCTGCGCATCCGCTCGAAATCAGCCTCGGACAACTCCATACCGAGCCCGCTCGACCGCGCCCACAACCCATAATCCACCGACGTCGCAGGCAACCCCGAACTGCGGCGATACGCCGCTAAGGCATCCAGAAAAACATTCGCCGCAGCATAATTCGCCTGACCAGCCGCCAGAACAAGCCCACCGGCCGAAGACAACAACACGAACAACGACAACGAATGATCACGAGTGAGCTCGTGCAGATGCCACGCCGCATCGACCTTCGGCCCGAAGACATAGTCGATCCGGTCCGGTGTGATCGACTCGACCAGACCGTTATCAACAGTCCCCGCAGCATGAACCACCCCAACGAGGGGAGCCTCATCTGGGACGCTGTCGATCAAGACGGCCAATGCATCCCGATCGGACACATCACACGCGGTGACGGTCACCTGCGCACCCAACTCCACCAACTCATCACGCAACGCCACAGCACCAGGAGCATCCAAACCACGCCGAGACGTCAAAAGCAGATGAGCCACACCATGCTCGGTAACAAGATGCCGAGCGATCAACGCACCCAAACCACCCGTACCACCGGTAATCAGCACGGTGCCGGGCTCTGCCAGCCGAACAACCTCGCCAGCTGCGTGACGACTCAACCGCGGAACCAACACAGCCCCACCACGCAACGCGGCTTCCGGTTCCATCACAGCAGCCGCTGCCACGGCCGCGACAGCGACCGGGTCCTGATCCCAGTCGTCCCGATCCACGTCGAGAAGCTGGAACCGACCCGGATGCTCAGCCTGCGCAGCACGCAACAAACCCCACACCGGAGCCTGAGCCAAATCCACACGTTCAGAAACATCAACGGACACAGCATGTTCGG
Source organism: Nocardia sp. CA-119907 (assembly GCF_050955995.1). NCBI lineage: Bacteria > Bacillati > Actinomycetota > Actinomycetes > Mycobacteriales > Nocardiaceae > Nocardia > Nocardia sp. CA-119907. The sequence goes on along the minus strand of NZ_CP192091.1, from coordinate 1,924,074 downwards.
TCACCACAACCAAACGAGAATCAGCAAAGCGAGCATCGCTCAACCACAGTCGAACAGTGTCGAGCACACCGGCCACAACATGCCGTGCCGCCTCCGGCGGCGCACCCACACCATCGGGGCACTCCAACAACACGACCTCGGGAACAACCCGACCCTCGACCGCATCCAGATCAGAAATCAACGCCGCAAGATCACCAAAACGCGGCACACCCCCAAAACCCTGACCAGCACCCAACACCGCAACACGTTCCGGCTCAACAGCCACCACCGACTGCCGAACAGCAACCCAATCCACACCGAACAGCGACTCCGACACCGGGTCCGCGTTCAGACGCTCGACCACACCCAAGCCAAGGGATTCGACTCCATCCGGCGCGAGCCAATAGCGACGTCGCTCGAAGGCATAGGTGGGCAACGACACTCGCGAGACCGAGCGAGCGGCGAAGAACACCGTCCAGTCGACGTCGACGCCAACCGCGTGCGCGTGTGCCAGGCCGTTCACGAACTGCTCGACCTCGGCCCGCCCTCGACGTGCTCCGGCAACCACCGCCGACTGCGATTCGATATCTTCGGGCAAGCATTGACGGGCCATCGCCGTCAGCACCGCATCCGGACCGATCTCCAGGAATCGACGCACGCCCGCGGCCACCAGAGTGTCCACGCCCTGGGCGAACCGAACGGCCGCCCGCACCTGCTGGACCCAGTAAGCGGGTTCCAGCACTTCATCTCCCGCAATGCGGCCGGATAGATTCGATACCAGTGGAATCTGCGGGCGGTGATAGGTCACATCCCGTGCGACAGACTCGAACTCGGCCAGCATCGGTTCCATCCGGTGTGAATGGAACGCATGCGACACATTCAAGCGCGATGTCTTCCGCCCGCGGTCGGCGAACCACCGCTCGAGCGCCGTCACCGCGTCCTCGTCACCGGAAACAACAACGGCTACCGGCGAATTCACCGCGGCAATGGACACTCGGTGCGCATCGTCGACGAGCGCCTCGGATACCTCGAGCTCGCTCGCCGCGATGGCGAGCATTGCGCCGCCTTCCGGCAGCTGCCCCATGAGGCGACCACGCGCCGCGACCAGTCGGCACGCGTCCGGTAGCGACCACACACCGGCGATGTACGCCGCGGCCAGCTCACCGATCGAATGTCCGATCAGGACATCCGGTGTCACACCGAACGAGTCCAAGAGCCGGCACAGCGCGACTTCGTATGCGAACAGCGCGGGTTGGGTGAACTCCGTCCGATCCAGCACACCGGCATCAGCATTGTCAGGGCTGGCATCGACCAGCTGACCGGTGAACATCAACTGCTCGAGCGAACCGCCCAGTAGTGGATCGAACTGCGCGCAGATCTCATCCAACGCCGAAGCGAACACCGGGAACGCTTCATACAGTTCGCGTCCCATCCCGACCCGCTGCGCGCCCTGCCCGGTGCACAGGAAGGCTGCCTTACGCGTAACCGCCTGCCCCGTCGTCACGCCATTGCCGGAGCTCGCCGACCCGTGTTCGGCCAGCGCCGCCAGTCCGGCGAGCATCGTGTCCCGGTTGCCGCCCACCACCGTGCCCCGCCAGTCCAGCTGGGCGCGGGTCGTCAACAGTGAATAGCCGATATCGTCGACTGTCAGGTCGGGGTGTTCGGTCACCCAGTGCAGCAGTTTGGCCGCCTGCGCACGCAGGCCGTCCTCGGTTTTCGCCGAAACCAGCCAGGGAGAGACTCCGGACGCCACTGCCTTCGCACCGCGATCGGCGGCATCGTCCGCCGGTTCGGCAGGGGCCTCAACCGGAACAGGGGCCTCTTCCAGAATCACGTGAGCGTTGGTACCGCTGGCGCCGAAGGAGGACACGCCGACGCGACGCACCCGCTCTCCTGCTGGCCACGGTTCCGGCGTGGTGAGCAGCCGCACCGTTCCCGCCGACCAATCCACATGCGGGGTCGGCGCATCGACATGCAGTGTCGCGGGCAGCATTTCGTGTCGCAACGCCTGGACCATCTTGATCACACCGCCGACACCGGCTGCGGCGGAGGTGTGTCCGATATTCGACTTGAGCGAGCCGATACGCAGCGGATCGCCGGCGCGATCGCGACCGTAGGCACCGATCAACGCCTGCGCCTCGATCGGGTCTCCGAGGGTGGTGCCGGTGCCGTGCGCCTCGACCACATCGACGTCGGCGGGCGTCAGACCGGCATTGGCGAGGGCCTGCGCGATCACCTTTTCCTGCGAAGGACCATTCGGCGCGGTCATACGGTTGCTGGCGCCGTCCTGGTTGACCGCGCTGCCGCGGATGACCGCGAGGACCTGGTGGCCATGACGGCGTGCATCGGACAGCCGCTCGACCGCGAGCATGCCGAGGCCCTCGGAGAATCCTGTCCCGTCCGCCGCTGCCGCGAAGGCCTTACACCGTGCATCGGGGGACAGCGCCCGCTGCCGGGCGAAGGCGATCAGCAGGGTGGGGTCGGACATCACGGTGACCCCACCGACCAGGGCGAGGGAGGTCTCGCCCTGACGCAATGCCTGACAGGCGAGGTGCAGGGCGACCAGCGACGACGAGCACGCGGTGTCCACCGACAGCGCCGGACCTTTGAATCCGAAGATGAAGGCGACGCGCCCGGAGAGGACGGCCGCCGAAACACCCGGGTAGGCATGGCCTTCCGACTCAGCGGCCAGGCCCAGCGAACCCACGCGCGGGCCGTAGTCCTGATGCATCACGCCGGCGAACACACCGGTGTCGCCGCCGCGCAGCGACGCCGGATCAATGCCGGCGTCCTCCAATGCCTCCCAGGCCGCTTCCAGGAACAGACGCTGCTGCGGATCCATCGCCGCGGCCTCGCGCGGACCTATTCCGAAGAATCCCGGATCGAAATCGCCTGCCGCAGCGAGGAATCCGCCTTCCCGAGTGTAGATGGTCCCGGGCGTATCGGGGTCGGTGTCGAACAGACGCTCGAGGTCCCAGCCCCGGTCGGTCGGAAAAGGACCGACGGCGTCGGTGCCGGAGGCGACCAACTCCCACAGTTGCGCGGGAGTTTCGACGCCGCCCGGGTATCGACAGCTCATGCCTACGATCGCGATCGGTTCGCTGGCACGTTCTTCCAGGTGCTGGATGTGCTTCTTGGCGGCGCGGAGATCTCCGGTGAGCTTCCTCAGATACCGACTGAGCCGTTCCTCGTTGCTGGTGTCGGGGTTGCTCATGCTGGGCCAAACTCCTCGTCGATCAGATCCAAGAGCTCACTGTCGGAAGAAAATTCGAGATCGTCGTACTCGCGGTCCGACCACTTGCCCCCCAGGAAGGTGCGGAGGCGCTCGTTGACGCCCCGCAATCCGGCGACGGTCTCGTCGTTGTCGCTGCCGTTGGCGATAATCCGCTCGAGCAGGGCCTCGAGCCGCGCGATGTCATCGGGCGCCGCCGACGACGGTTGCGCGGGCGCCGCAACCGTCGTCTGCGCCAGCAGGTAGTCGGCGATATCTCCCGCAGTCGGGTAGTCGAACACCAACGTCGAGGGCAGCGACAGCCCCGTTACCTTCGTGAGCCGGTTCCGGAACTCGACGCCGCCGAGGGAATCGAAGCCGAGTTCATCGAAGCCACGATCGGGCCCGATGTCGTCGGCCGAGCCGTAACCCAGCACCGCCGCCACGTTATCGCGCACCAGGTCGAGGACGACCCCACGCCGCTTCGTCTCCGCCACACCGTGCAGACGCTCCCCGAGCGAGGCTTCACCATTCGATGTCGTAGCCGACCGGCCGCGGGCGCGAACGAATCCACGCAGCACTGCCGGTACCGGACCGGTGTGCGCTTCCAGGCGCAGTTTGTCGGTATCCAGGTGCACCAGCGCTGATACCGGTTCCGCCGTGGTCAGCGATTCATCGAACAGCCGCAGGCCGTCGGTCCGGTCCAGCGGAGCCAGGCCCATGCGGTCCAGTCGGCTCATGGCGGTGCGATCCAAAGCGCCGGTCATGCCGATGTCCTGCTGCCACGGCCCCCAGGCGAGTGAGAGCGCCGGTAGTCCTCCGGCGCGGCGTTGCACAGCGAGGGCGTCCAGGAAGCTGTTCGCGGCAGCGTAATTCGCTTGCCCCGCGGAACCGATCATTCCGGCAATCGAGGAGAACATCACGAACGCCGACAGGTTCATGTCCCGAGTGAGCTCGTGCAGATGCCACGCCGCATCGGCTTTAGGCGCGAACACCCGATCGACCTGGTCGCTGGTGAGCGTGTGGAACGTGCCGTCATCGAGCACGCCAGCGGCGTGCACGATACCGGTGAGCGGGTGCTCGGTGGGAAGGCTGAACAGCAGATCTCGAAGCGCGTCGCGGTCGGTGACATCGCAGGCGGCGACCCGCACCTCGGCGCCGAGTCGGGACAGTTCCGCCGCGAGTTCCGGCGCACCGTCCGCCAGCTCTCCACGGCGAGATACCAGCAGCAGTCGTCGCACACCATGCGCGGTTACCAGATGCTGGGCCAGCAGCGCGCCCAATCCCCCTGTCCCGCCGGTGATCAGAACGGTGCCGGACCCGAACGATGCGTTCTCGACAGCCGGGGAGGTCACCGCCTCCAGTCGCGGTGCCAGGACGCGGTCGCCCCGCAATGCCACCTGTGTCTCTCCGGTCGACATCGCCGCTCGGATCGAGTCGGCCGAAACGTGCGCACCATCGGATCCGTCCGCGTCGAGCAGCACAATCCGCTCCGGATACTCGGTCTGAGCGCTACGTATCAGCCCCCATACCGCAGCCGATGCGGTATCCGGCGCCTCATCGGGCAGGGCTGCCGCACGCCTGGTCACCACGACCAACTGCGACTGTGCGAACCGCTCGTCGGCCAACCAGCCGCCGACCATGCGCAAGGCGGCGTGCACCCGATCGCGCGCGGACGGCTGCGAATCATGGTGCAGCGCAGCGGCTTCGGACCAGACCACGACGTCCGGGACGGTCGCAGCCGAAGCGAGCGTCTCCAGATCCGGATACCGCTCGTCGATTCCGGCCACTTGCGCGGCTCCGAGCACGGCTGCGCTCATGGTCGGGGTGAGTCCATCGGGCATCCCGACCGCCGCCCAGCGCAACCCATACCGTGCCGCACGTCCACCCGCCAGCGTGGCGCGGAACTGCTGGACGTCATAGGAGCGCATGACCACTTCGTCGATGGAAACCACCAGGGTTCCGTCCTGGTCGACGGCCACGACGGTGATCGCCTCACTGCTGCGCTGGACGGCCATCACCCGCAACGTCCTGACCTTGGACGTGGTGTGGAATTGCGTTCCGCCCCAACGGAACAAGAGTTTGCCCTCAGCGGGATTGCTCTTGTGGTCGGGCCAGATCAAACAGGCCATTCCGGCATGCATCACCATGTCGAACAGCGCCGGATGCAGCTGGAACCGTTCGGCCGGGACTTCCTGGTTCAGGGTGACCTCGGAGAACACCGTGGCACCACTGCGCCATGCGGCATCGATGCCGATGAACGAAGCACCGTATTCCAGTCCGGCGACACGCGCCGCCTGGGCCGGAATCCAGTCGGTGTCCACCGGTTCGGCGTCGACCGGCGGCCACGGCTCGTTTCGCAGCATGTCCACAAGTCCGATATCGATCAGCTGTCGACCGCTCAACACGCCACTGGCGTTTCGCGTCCACTCACCGTCCGCGACGCCGGTACGGCGGTAGTGGAACGTGAACGATCGACGTCCCGCGGGATCCGGTTCCCGCACCAGTACCTGGAGTTCGACATCGCCGTCTGCCGGCGGGAGGATCGGCGCCTCGAGGGTGAGCTCGTCCACGGCGCTGCATCCGATCCGCCGAGCCGCGACCAGCAGCATCTCCATGAGCGCGGCACTGGGGACGAGCACCACACCGTAAGTAGTGTGGTCGGCGATCCATGGATGGGTTCGCAGCGAAAGCCGCCCCGTGAACAACCACTCGTCGCGGTCGGCCACGCGCACCGCATCGGTGAGCAGCGGGTGTTCCGAGGTCGCGTTCCGGGGCTCCCCGAGGCTGGGTTCGAGCCAGTAGCGCCGATGTTCGAAGGCGTAGGTGGGCAAGGCAACTCGTGACACCTGGCGGGCGGTGAACAGCGCATCCCAGTCGACCGCCACCCCAGCGGTGTGGGCTTGGCCGAGCATCGTCAGGAACTGCTCGACCTCGTCGTGATCCCGACGGGCCGCCGCGGCGACCAGCGATCGAGCCTCGATATCCGCGGTAAGGGATTGCCGGGTCAGCGCCGCCAGCACCGCGTCGGGCCCGACTTCGAGGAACCGACGCACGCCCGACGCCACCAGCGTCTCGACACCGGGCGCGAAACGGACCGCGGCGCGCACCTGTGACGCCCAGTACCCCGGATCCACGATCTCGTCGCCGCCGATCTGGCCAGAGATGTTCGACACCAACGGAATCCGCGGGGCGTTGAAGGTCACTCCGGCCGCCACGGTCGCGAACTCGGCCAGCATCGGCTCCATCCGATGTGAATGGAACGCATGCGACACCCGCAATCGGCTGGTCTTGCGCCCCTGCTCGGCGAACAGCCGATCGATCTCGGCAACGGCCTCCTCGTCACCCGAGACCACCACGGCCGCAGGCGCATTCACCGCCGCCACCGACACCCGATCACCGAATCCGGCTATCGTCGCACCGACTTCGGTCTCGGACGCGGCGACCGCGAGCATCGCACCGCCCGCCGGCAGCGCCGCCATCAGCCGCCCGCGTGCCGCGACCAGCTCGCAGGCGTCCTCCAGTGACCACACACCGGCCACATACGCCGCGGCCAGTTCACCGACAGAGTGCCCGATCAACATATCCGGGACGAGTCCGAACGACTCCAACAGCCGATACAGCGCCACTTCGAACGCGAACAAAGCGGGCTGGGTCAACCGCGTCCGATCCAGAATCCCGGTCTCCGCGGCGACTCCCTGATCGTCGATCAGGTGTCCGGTGAACATCGCTTGCTTCAGGGAACATCCCAGCAGCGGATCGAACTGGGCACACACCTCGTCCAGCGCTGCGGCGAAGACCGGGAAGGCCTCGGACAGGCCGGCGCCCATACCGACCCGCTGCGCGCCCTGACCGGTGAACAGGAAGGCGGTCTTCCCGGAGCCCACCGTGCCGGAAACCACTCCGGCCGAGGCGGAACCGGCGGCCAACTTCGCCAGCCGCGTCAGCAGTTCGTCGCGATCGCCGCCGATGACCGCGGCGCGCCACTCGTGCTGCGCACGTGTCGTCGCGAGCGAAAACGCCACATCCGCCGGATCGGCGTCGGGGTGATCGATCAGCCACGTGTGCAGTTTCGCCGCCTGTGCCTGGATCGCGGTCCGGTTCTTGGCCGACACCAGCCATGGCACCACTGCGCGCGGCCGGTCGGGAACCGGTGGTGAGACGACCGACCGTGGGGTGGGCGCTTCCTCGATGATCGCGTGGGCGTTGGTGCCGCTGACTCCGAACGACGACACACCGGCCCGGCGAACCGTCCCCCCTGCGCGCCACGGTTCCGGCTCGGTCAGCAGGCGCACCGCACCGGCGGACCAATCCACGTGCGGGGACGGTTCTTCCGCGTGCAAGGTCGCTGGCAGGGTTTCGTATCGCAGCGCCTGCACCATCTTGATCACGCCACCGACACCGGCCGCGGCGACGGTGTGACCGATATTCGATTTGATCGATCCGATTCGCAGCGGCTCCCGGTCCCCACGATCCTGCCCGTATGCCGCGATCAACGCGTTGGCTTCGATGGGATCCCCCAGGGTGGTGCCGGTCCCGTGAGCTTCCACCGCATCCACGTCAGCGGGGGTGAGCCCGGCATTCGCGAGGGCCTGCGCGATCACTCGCTCCTGCGACGGACCGTTCGGCGCGGTCAAACCGTTGCTCGCACCGTCCTGGTTCACCGCCGTCCCGCGCACCAGGGCGAGAACGTTGTGTCCCAGGCGCCGGGCGTCGGAGAGCCGCTCCAGCACCAGCACACCGACGCCCTCGGAGAACGCGACGCCATCGGCCGCGGCGGAGAACGCCTTGCAACGTCCATCGGGCGACAGACCGCGCTGCCGCGCGAAATCGACATAGAGGTAAGGACTTGCCGCGACGGTCACACCGCTCGCCAGCACCATCGAACTCTCCCCTTGGCGCAGCGCTTGGCAGGCCAGATGCAGCGAGACCAGCGATGACGAGCACGCGGTGTCCACGGTGACCGCGGGCCCCTCGAGACCGAGGACATAGGCCACCCGCCCGGACATCACGCTGCTCGTGGTACCGGTGAGCCGGTAGCCCTCCAGATCGCCGACTACGCGATCGACGTAGCCCGAGTACCCCGCTCCGACGAACACGCCGGTGTCACTGCCGCGCAACGACACCGGATCGATCCCCGCGTGCTCAAGCGCCTCCCACGACACCTCCAGCAACAATCGCTGCTGCGGATCCATCGCGGACGCCTCCCGCGGGCTGATCCCGAAGAATCCCGGATCGAAATGGCCTGCGTCATAGAGGAATCCGCCGCGGTGGGTGTAGACGGTACCGGGCTTGTCCGGATCCGAATCGAACAGTCGCGCGAGATCCCAGCTGCGATCCGAGGGGAAATCGCCGGTCGCGTCGGTTCCGGAGGCAACGAGATCCCACAGCTCATCCGGTGATTCGACACCGCCGGGGAAACGGCAGGCCATCCCCACGATCGCGATCGGCTCGTCGGCTCGCACCCGGCGCACAGTCTTCTTGACGGGCTCGCCCACCGTCGCCGGCTCGACGCGCGACTGCACCAGCTTCGCCACGGCCGCGGGGGTCGGATGGTCGAACACCAAGGTCGACGGCAACTGCACACCGGTGGCCTTGGCCAGCCGGTTACGGAACTCCACCGCACCCAGCGAATCGAAACCGATCTCGTCGAAGGGCTGATCGGGCCTGATATCGGCCCCCGAGTCGTGCCCGAGCACGGCGGCGGCCTGGTCGCGCACCAGCTCCAGCACTACCTCGCCACGTTGCGCCTCCGGCACCCCGGCCAACCTCGCGCCCAATGAACCCGCGACGTGTTCTGCCGTGGTCTGCGCCGGATGCGCTGAGCGCCGCACGAATCCACGCAGCACCGCGGGAACCACCGCCGCATCGGAGGCACGGCGCAAGACACTCGCGTCGAACCGGATCGGCGCCAGCCGCGCGGCCGTATGCGCGACGGCCTCATCGAACAGGCGCAGGCCTTGAACATCGGCGAGCTGTCCCAGCCCCAGCCGCTCCCAACGCACCACAGCGGTGCGGTCCAGCTCGCCGGTCATCCCGCTGCCCTGATTCCACGGCCCCCATGCCAACGACGTCGCAGCCAACCCCGCCGCTCGCCGCTGTTGCGCCAACGCATCCAGGAAACCGTTCGCCGCAGCATAATTGCCCTGCCCGGCCGACCCGAGCACACCGGCGACCGACGAGAACATCACGAACGCCGACAAGTCACGATCGCGCGTCAGCTCGTGCAAATGCCACGCCCCGTCGACCTTCGGTGCCAACACCCGATCCACCTGCGCACCGGTCAACGACTCGACAGTGCCGTCGTCGAGCACCCCGGCGGTATGGACGATGGCGGTCGGATCAATGGTGTCCAATAGCTTGCGCACCGCATCGCGGTTCGCGATGTCGCACGCGACTACCCGAGCATCGGCTCCCGACTGCGCCAGTTCGGCGACCAGCTCGGCGGCACCGGGCGCCTCGGATCCCCGGCGCGATGTCAGCACCAGCCTGCGCACGCCGTGTTCGGCCACGAGATGGCGGGCGAACAACACACCCAGCCCGCCCGTGCCACCGGTAACCAACACCGTCCCGTCCCCGAACGACGACAGCGCACCGGTGTCCGCCGACGCGGACGCGCGCGTCAGCCGGGGCACCAGAACCTCCCCACCACGCACCGCGACCTGCGGCTCACCCGACCGCAACACCGCCCCGATCCGAGCGGCATCCAACGGCCCGGCAGGGTCCTCGTCGATGAGGATGATGCGCTCCGGATTCTCCGACTGCGCACTTCGCACCAGCCCGCACACCGAAGCGGCGACCAAGTCCGGAACCTCGCCGGGCAACCCCGCACCGCCCGCCGTGACCACCAGCAACCGGGCATCGGACAAACGTTCCTGCGCGAGCCAAGCCTTCAGCAACGCCAGCGTGCCGTGCACCCCCGCCCGCACCACTGGCGGAACATCGGCCGCATCATCAGCGGAGCGTTCGGTCGCCCGCCACACAACCACATCCGGAACATGTTCGGCTGCAACAACATCGGCGACCGATCCATAGGACGCATCGATTCCCGGCACCGTCGTCTCCGCGAGCACCGCCATCGACAACGCGGATCGGTCGGTTGGCCCTGCCGCGGTGCGCTCCCACTGCACCTCGTACAGGCTCGCATCGTCAACGGACAAAGCGCTCCGGAATTTCTTGACGTCATACGTGCGCATCACCACCGCATCGACCGACACAATCGGAGTGCCATCCGAATCGACGGCAGCGACGGAAATGGTCTCTGCGCCAGTCGCGGTCGCGATGACCCGAAGCGACGTCACCTCCGCAGGCCATTCGCCGTCGGTCGCCGATTTATAGAATCGCGCACCACCCCACCGGAACAGCAACCGGCCGGTATCCGGGGCGAAATCCGCGTCACGCCACATCAACCGGAAGAAGCCAGCGTGCATCACCAGGTCCAGCAGCGCCGGATGCAGAGAGTACCGACCGGGTGCCGGCGCCGCGTCGGTATCCAGGGCGATCTCCGAGAAGACCGCGTCGCCACGTTGCCACGCGGCCCGAACTCCGATGAACGCCGGACCGTACTCGAGCCCGGTGCCATATGCGATCCGCTCCGCAAGACCGGTACTGTCCACGAATTCGGCGTCGGCCGGCGGCCATTCCTCGTCCCGCAACCGCGACAGCAACGCCGAATCGTCATCCCACCGCGCCGCAAGCGCACCGGTCGCGTTGTGCACCCATTCGTCATCCGGCGAGTTCCGGAAAAAGAACTCGAACTGCCGACGCCCGGATTCGTCGGGTGCTTGCACCAACACCTGCAGTTCGACCTCATCATCTGCGGTCGGCAGAATCGGCGCCTGCAGCGTGAGTTCCTCAACCACCCCGCAACCGATCCGGGCCCCCGCGACAAGAAGAAACTCGATCAACGTCGCGCTCGGTACAACCACAACACCGTAGGTCGTGTGATCGACGATCCACGGATGAGTACGCAACGACAACCGGCCGGTGAACAACCACTCATCGGTACCCGCCAACCCGACCACACCCGTCAAAATCGGATGATCCGAGGAAGACGGCGACGCGTCGCTGTCGGGCTGCAACCAGTACCGGCGGTGCTGGAACGCATACGTCGGCAACGGAACCCGACGCACCTCACGACCCGCGAACCACCGACGCCAATCCACCCGCACACCCGCAACGTGGGCCTGCGCCAAGGCGGTAACGAACTGTGTCACCTCATCGGTCGACCGGCGGGCCGCCGCGACCACCAACGAGGCCGACTCGACCTCCTGATCCTCGGCCAGACACCCACGAGTCAATGCGGCCAGCACCGCATCCGGGCCCACCTCGACAAAACGTCGAACACCCGCCGCGACGAGAGTCTTTACGCCCGGCGCGAACCGCACACACGCCCGCACCTGCCGCACCCAGTACTCCGGATCGGTCACCGCGTTCCCGGCGAGTTCACCGGACACATTCGACACGATCGGCAAACTCGGCGATTCGTATGCGATACCTTCGGCCACCGAACGGAACTCGGCCAGCATCGGATCCATCCGCGCCGAATGAAAAGCGTGGCTGACCCGCAACCGACTCGTCTTGACCCCAACAGCCGACAGCTGCCGCTCGATCACCTCGATAGCGTCGCCATCACCCGACAACACCGTCGACGACGGACCGTTCACCGCCGCGATCGATACCCGATCACCGAAATCGGCGACACTCTCGACCGCTTGCTCCTCACCGATCGCCACGGCGAGCATCGCGCCCCCCACGGGCAACGCACCCATCAACCGGCCACGTGCCGCCACCAGCGTGCAGGCGTCCGACAGCGACCACACCCCCGCCACGTACGCAGCAGCCAACTCCCCCACCGAATGCCCGATCAACACATCCGGCACCACACCGAACGACTCGATCAACCGGAAAAGCGCCACCTCGAACGCGAACAACGCGGGCTGGGTGAACTCCGTCCGATCCAACACCCCACCGGTATCGGTGAACATCAGATCCTTCAGCGAACGACCCAGCAGCGGATCGAACTCCGCGCATACCTCGTCCAAGGACGCCGCGAACACCGGAAACACGCGATACAGATCCGCGCCCATACCGACCCGCTGCGCACCTTGACCGGTGAACAAGAAAGCCGTTTTGCCGGAATTTGCCTTCGACTCGACGGTGTTCGGCGCACCCTCCGCCAACTCGGCCAGACCAGCCAATAGTTCATCCCGGTCACGTCCCACGACCACACCGCGCCAGTCCAACAGCGCCCGCGAGGTCGCCAACGAATGCGCCACATCCCACATACCGGCATCGGGATCACCGATCAACCACTGCCGCAACCGATCCGCCTGCGCCCGTAGCGCGTCCTCGGACTTGGCCGAGATCACCAGCGGGACAACATCGGATGCGATGGACTCCGCAATCGTCACCCGCTCGGCGTCGCCTGCCGCCTGGGCGGCGACCGGAGCGGCGGGCGCCTCCTCCAGAATGAGGTGGGCGTTGGTGCCGCTGGCCCCGAACGACGACACACCCGCCCGACGCACCCGTTCCCCCGCGGGCCACGGTTCACTGTTCTGGAGCAGCCGCACTGTCCCCGCGGACCAATCCACGTGCGGCGACGGGGCATCCACATGCAACGTCTTCGGCAACATCTCGTGCCGCATCGCCTGCACCATCTTGATCACCCCACCGACCCCCGCGGCCGCCTGGGTGTGCCCGATATTCGACTTCAGCGAACCCAGACGCAGCGGTCCGCTCTCCCGCCCCTTCCCATAGACACTGATCAGTGCCGACGCTTCGATCGGATCCCCCAACTTCGTGCCGGTGCCGTGCGCCTCCACCACGTCGACATCCGAGGCAACCAGACCGGCATTCGCCAATGCCTGCGCGACGACCCGTTCCTGTGACAGACCGCTCGGCGCGGTCAAGCCGTTGCTCGCGCCGTCCTGATTCACCGCGCTCCCGCGCACCACCGCCAGGACGGTGTGACCGAGCCGCCGGGCATCCGACAACCGCTCCAGCACCAGCATCCCGAGACCTTCGGAGAAGCCGGTACCGTCGGCCGCCGCCGCGAACGCCTTGCAGCGGGCATCGGAGGACAGCCCCCGCTGGCGCGCAAACGAGATCAGCAGGGAGGGATCCGACATCACCGTGACGCCGCCCGCCAGGGCCAGTGTGGCGTCGCCGTTGCGCAGCGCCTGGCAGGCGAGGTGCATGGCCACCAGTGACGACGAGCACGCGGTGTCGACCGAAATCGCTGGACCTTTGAAGCCCAAGGTATACGCGATCCGACCGGACAGCACACTGTTCGCGACACCGAAGTAGGCGTGGCCTTCCGTCTCGCCGGTGGTCGTCGGAGAGCCGATGCGGGGACCGTAGTTCTGGTGGATGACGCCGGCGAAGACGCCGGTGCCGGTGCCGCGCAGCGATACCGGGTCGATACCGGCATCCTCCAACGCTTCCCAGGACACCTCGAGCATCAGGCGCTGCTGCGGATCCATCGCCGCGGCCTCACGTGGGCTGATCCCGAAAAAGCTCGCATCGAAGTCGCCGATGGAGTCGAGATATCCGCCTTCACGGGTATAAACCGTGCCCGGCACATCCGGATCCTGGTTGTACAGCCGCTCCAGATCCCACCCTCGGTCGGCTGGAAAGTCGCCGACCGCGTCCACACCGTTCGCGGTCACGCGCCACAAATCCTCGGGTGACCGCACGCCGCCGGGGTACCGACAGGACATGCCGACAATGGCGATGGGCTCGGTCGACCGATCGGTGAGCTCGCGGAGTTTTTGTTTGGTCTCGTACAGCTCCTTCGCGGTCTTCTTGAGATACTGCCGCAGCTCGTCGTTGTCGGCCATCGGTGGGGCTCCTAAATGCGTCTGAATGCGTCAGCTCAGCTGAGGTTGTCGATGAAGTCGAAAAGCTCACGATCGTCCGCGGCGTCGAGACTGTCGGAGTCCAGCTCGACGGCGGCGTCCTTGCCTTCGAGCTGGCGTAGCAGCACGGTCAACCTGCGCGCCATATCCGAACGGTCCTCGGGTGACAGCTCGGCCGTGGCGCAGCTGCGCGTCAGCGAATCGATCTCGGCCGCAATCCGTTCCACGGGGTCATCGGCGGGGGCGATCTGTTGGTATACGAAGCCGGTCAGTGCTTCCGCGGTGGGATAGTCGAATACCAGCGTCGCGGGCAACTGGAGACCGGTCGCCTTCACCAACTGGTTGCGGAATTCCATGACACTGAGCGAATCGAAACCAATGTCCTTGAACGGCATATCCGGTGCGATCGACTCGACGCCGTCATGACCCAACACCGCCGCCGCCTGAGCACGAATCACCTCGAGCACAACACTTTCCCGCTCGGCAGGCGACCGACCCGCCACCAGCGCCGCCAACGTCGAAGACTCGCTCACCGCACTGGTCACTCGACGACGCGACGGCCGCACCAAACCACGCAGAATCGAGCGACCATCCTCGGCGAGCGCGGACTGGTCGATCCGGACAGCCACCACATCCGCACTGCCACCCGCCAGGGCCGCATCGAACAGCGCCATACCGTCCTCGACGCCCAGCGGCGGGAAACCATCCCGGCGCAACCGGGCGATATCGGCCGCACCGAGACCACTGGTCATCCTGGTGCTCTCGGCCCACAACCCCCACGCCATCGACGTCGCGGGCAAACCATTGACGTGCCGATACTGCGCCAACGCATCGAGGAAGACATTGGCGGCGGCATAGTTCGCCTGACCCGGGTTGCCGATCACCCCCGCAATCGACGAATACAGCACGAACATCGACAGATCCAGGTCTTTGGTCGCCTCGTGCAGATTCCACGCGGCGTCTACCTTCGGACGCAACACCTCAGCGATCCGCTCCGGCGTCATCGTCGCCAGCAAGCCGTCGGAGAGCACACCCGCCGCATGCACAACACCGGTCAACGGATGCTCCGCCGGTATCGCCGCCAACGCGCCATCCAGCGCGGCTCGATCGGCCGCATCACAGGCGACCACATCCACCTCCGCGCCGAGCGCGACGAGCTCGTCCCGCAGCTCGGCCGCACCGGGTGCCTCCGGGCCACGCCTACCGGCCAACACCAGTCGACGCACACCGTGCTCGGTGATGAGCTGCCGTGCGACCACGGCACCCAATCCGCCGGTACCGCCGGTGATCAGCACGGTGCCTTCGGGCCGCAGCGGGGTCGGCACGGTGAGCACGTTCTTGCCGATATGCCGAGCCTGACTCATATACCGGAACGCTTCCGGCGCGTGGCGCAGGTCCCATGCGGTGACCTGCGAGGGCGCCAGCGCTCCGGCTTCGAATAGCTCGACAACAGTCGTCAGGATCTGTCCGAGTCGATCCGGCGGCACGTCCAGCAGCATGAAGTGGTGGTAGTCCACCCCGGGATGATCAGCGGCCACCTGCACCGGATCACGCTCGTCGAGGTGACCCATTTCGATGAACTTGCCGCCGCGCGGCAGCAACCGCAACGACGCGTCCACGAATTCGAGCGTCAGCGAATTCAATACGATATCCACGCCGCGACCGTCGGTGGCGTCGAAGACCGTCTGCTCGAAATCCAGAGTGCGCGAGTCACCGATCTCGGAGTCGTCGAAGCCCAGCTCGCGCAGCACGTCCCATTTGGGTCGACTCGCCGTCGGCAACAGCCGCAACCCCAAATGCCGAGCCAAGTGGATTGTCGCTATGCCGACACCGCCGGTGGCCGCGTGCAGCAGCAGTGTCTGACCCGGTTGTGCCCCAGCCAGATCGACGAGGCCGTAGTAGGCGGTCGCGTACACCACCGGTACTGCGGCGGCCTGGGCGAACGACCAGCCATGCGGCATCCGGGCAATCAGTCGCCGATCGGTCACCGTCACCGAGCCGGCCCCCGAGGTGAATCCGAAAACCCGGTCACCGGGCGCGAATTCGGTCACATCCGGCGCCGCTTCCAGCACGACGCCCGCACCTTCGACACAGATGGTCGCGCTGATTGATTGGGATGCGGCATTCGCATCCGACACCATGCCCAAGGTGATCAGCACATCGCGGAAGTTCACCCCCGCCGCACGCAGCGCTATCCGAACCTGACCGGGCTCCAGCGCCCGCAACTCGTCCGGCGTCTGCACCAGAGCGAGGTTGTCTCCGGTCAATGTGCCCTTGCCGAAATGGGTCAACGCCCACGCCTGCGACTGCACCAGGTCACTCGCACCCACGATGTCGCCGCCACCGCGGCTCAATCGGGGCGCATGCACCGCCCCGCGCCGGAACGCCAGTTGGGGTTCGCCACCCATGGTCACAGCCACGGCCACCGCACGCCGATAATCGGCCCAGTCATCGACATCGACATCGACAACGAGAATCCGGTCCGTGTGCTCGCTCTGCGCCGTGCGCAGCAAACCCCACACCGCCGCGGCGAACAGGTCCACCGACTCTCCGGGATGCGTCGCCACCGCGTGGCGGGTCACCACCACGATCAGCCCGTCCCGCGCCAGCAGTTGCTGCAGTCGCACGGTCAGCTCGGTGACCGAATTCCGCACCGCCACCGGGAGATCGCCGCGGACCTGTTGGTCGAGCCGCACCACCGTCGCGCTCTGTCCCGCGATCGTGACGGCTTCATCGTCCTGCGCGGGAGTCCAGATATCAGCTGCGCTGAACTCATTCTCGGGAGCGGGCAGTGCCACCCACTCCACCCGGTAACCGACACCGTCGCTACGGCGGGCAGTACCCAGAAGTGTGTCGGTCGAGAGCTGCCGCAGCGTCAGCGCCGCCACCTCGGCCACGGTCATACCCGCGCCGTCGGCGACGGTCACCGCGATCCGATCACTCCCGGACAGAACCGCTCGCACCCGCAGCGACGTTGCCCCGGTCGCATACAGCTCGACGTTCTCCCACGAGAAGGGGACGGCCACCTGACCGGGGTGCGTGTCGGGAAGCAACTCACCCAGCAGGATCGCGTGCAGTGCGGCATCCAACAAGGCCGGATGCATACCGAACTCCGAACTGTGCGATCCGGCCTGCTCCGGCAGCGCAACCTCGGCGAACACCTCACCGTCGCGCCGCCACAGCGCCGTCAGTCCCCGGAAGACCGGCCCGTACTCGTACCCCCGCTCCGCCAGATCCGCATAGGCACCGTCGACCCGCAACGCCGTCGCACCTGCGGGCGGCCAGCTGGTCATCCCCTGGTCGACCGGCGGTGCATCCACCTGGGCGGTGACCGATCCGACCGCATGGCGGACCCACTCGTCGGATTCCTCGGCGCCGAAGGCACGGGAGTACACCGACACCGACCGCGCGTCGGTCTCATCCGGTCCGCCTACCATGACCCGCAACTCGACCGCTCCGGTGGCAGGCACCGGCAGCGGCGCCTCGAGCACCAATTCCGCCACCCGCGGGTACCCCACCAGCGTTCCCGCGTGCAGCGCCAGCTCTACGAGGGCGGCGCCCGGCAGCAAAGCGACTCCCGCGACGGCATGGTCGGCCAGCCACGGATGACCGGCCAGCGAAAGCCGACCCGTGAACACCACATCTTGCGAATCCGGCAGTCGCAGCATCGCGCCCAGCAGCGGATGTCCGGCTTCGGCCAAACCCGACTGCCGCAGGTCCGGTGTGCCACTGGGCTGCAGCCAATGGCGCTTGTGCTGGAACGCGTACGTCGGCAGGTCCACCCGCGCGGCAGTCGGGGCCAACGCCTGCGCCGCTACCTCGACTCCGACGCAGTGGGCCTGCGCCAACGCCGCAGCAACCTGCTCCGGCCCCCCTTGATCACGCTTCAACGTGCCGAAAACAGCCACCCGATCGGCCAACCCGATCGCCTCCGCGGTTAGCTCGACACCCACCGTCAACACCGGATGCGGACTCACCTCGATGAACGCATTCACCCCCGACCGCGCCAACACCTCCACCGACTCCGCGAACCGCACCCGCTCGCGCAACCCCCGATACCAATACCCCGCATCCAACACCGCGGTATCCACATAGTCCGCGAACACCGTCGAGAAGAACGGCACCGTACCCGACACCGGCACAACGGCAGCCAACTCCGCCAACACCCGATCCCGGATGGACTCCACTGCCTTCGAATGCGACGCATAGTCCACCGGAATCCGCCGCACCCACACACCGTCGGCCGCACACGCCGTCAAGAACTCGTCCAGAGCCGACGCCTCCCCGGACACCACCGTCTGGTCCGGACCATTCACCGCCGCAACCGAAATCTGGTCACCGAACCCGGCCAACCGCTCCACAACCGCGTCGGTGGTCAACCGCACCGATGCCATGCCGCCGTCGCCCGCGAGTTCCTCGGCGACGACCTGGGAACGAAGGGCGACCACCCGTGCACCATCCGACAGCGACAGTCCGCCCGCGACCACGGCCGCCGCAATCTCGCCCTGCGAATGTCCCAGTACCGCAGCGGGTTCGACCCCGCTGGCGCGCCATACGCGCGCCAACGACACCATCACCGCGAACAGCACCGGCTGGACCACATCCACCCGTTCCAGTGACGCCGCGCCCGGCTCCCCGCGCAGCACTGCGGTCAACGACCAGTCGACGAACGGCGCCAGCGCGGCCTCGCACTCCGCGATCGCATCGGCGAATACCCCACCCCCGGCCAACAACTCAGCGGCCATCCCCAACCACTGGCTCCCCTGACCAGGAAACACGAACACCACCCGGCGCGACACAGCACGGCCCGACACCACACCGCGCTCCTCGACGGGCTGTGTCGCCGACTCGGCCAACCTCGCCAAACCGGCCTTCAGATCCGCCGGGCCCCGGCCGACCACCGCACCACGCCATTCCATCTGCGAGCGGTGCCGCACCAACGAATGCGCGATATCCGCCGGATTCGCCTCCATATGCGACTCCAGCCACTCCCCGAGCCGAACCGCCTGCTCCCGCAACCCCTCCCGGCTCTGCCCGGACAACACCCACGTCGACGTCGGGCTGTCGGGCTGGAAGCCCGACCGCCCACCCACCGCAGGCGCTTCCTCGAGGATCACATGCGCGTTGGTGCCGCTGATTCCGAACGACGACACCCCCGCACGACGAACACGCCCATTGCGCCGCCACGGCCGAGCCTGCGTCAACAACTCGACGGCACCCACCGACCAATCCACGTGCGGGCTCGGCTCATCCACATGCAGGGTCTTCGGCAACATCTCGTGCTGCAATGCCTGCACCATCTTGATCACCCCGCCGACACCGGCGGCCGCCTGCGAATGCCCGATATTCGACTTCAACGACCCGAGCAGCAGCGGCTCCGACCGGTCCTGCCCATAGGTGGCCAGCAGCGCATTCGCCTCGATCGGATCACCCAACGGCGTCCCTGTGCCGTGCGCTTCCACCGCGTCCACATCCGACGGTGTCAAACCGGCATCGGCCAACGCCGCCGCGATCACCCGCTCCTGCGACGGGCCATTCGGCGCGGTCAGACCATTCGACGCACCATCCTGATTCACCGCCGAACCACGCACAACGGCAAGAACGTTGTGGCCCAAGCGCTGTGCGTCCGACAACCGCTCCACCACCAGCATCGCCGCCCCCTCCGCCCAGGTGATCCCGTCGGCCGCCGCCGAAAACGACTTGCACCGAGCATCCCGAGCCAAACCACGCTGCCGCGAAAACTCCACGAACACCATCGGTGTCGCCATCACCGTCGCGCCACCCACCAGCGCCAGTGAGCTCTCCCCCTGGCGCAGCGCCCGGCACGCCGTATGCAACGCCACCAGTGACGACGAGCACGCCGTGTCCACCGTCAACGCGGGCCCCTCCAAACCCAACGCATACGACACCCGCCCCGACACCACACTGCCCATGACTCCCGTCACGGCGTACCCCTCGACCTGGGGCCCGGCCTTGCGGGTCACGGCCTCATAGTCCTGGTACATCACGCCGGTATAGACACCGGTATCGCTGCCCCGCAACGAGATCGGGTCGATCCCCGCATGCTCCAACGCCTCCCACGACACCTCGAGCAGCAGCCGCTGCTGCGGATCCATCGCGGACGCCTCCCGCGGCCCGATCCCGAAGAACCCCGCATCGAAATCGGCCGCATCCCGCAGGAACCCACCCTCCCGGATGTAGGACGTCCCCGAATGCTCCGGATCCGGATCGAACAGCCGCTCCAGATCCCAACCCCGATCCGACGGAAACTCGCTGATCGCATCGGTTTCCGACAACACCAGATCCCAGAGTTCGTCCGGCGATGCGACACCACCCGGATACCGGCAGGCCATACCCACGATCGCGATCGGCTCGTCCGTGCGGACCCGGCGCACCGTCTTCTCGATCGATTCGTCCACCGTCTTCGGCTCGGTGCGCGACTGCACGAACTTCGCCACCGCCGCCGGGGTCGGGTGATCGAACACCAAGGTCGACGGCAACCGCACCCCCGTCGCCTTGGCCAACTTGTTGCGGAACTCCACACCGCCCAGCGAGTCGAAACCCATTTCGTTGAAAGGCTTTTCGACATCGATCAGGCCCGGCGAGGCATGCCCCAGTACCGCGGCCGCTTGCTCCCGCACAACCGCGAGCACCAGCTCACCGCGTCGATCCTCCGGCACAGCGGCCAACCGGGCACCCAACGAACCTGCCGCCGGCTGCGCCGAGCGCGGTGCATGCCGCACGAATCCGCGCAGCACCGCGGGAACCGCGGCGGCATCGGACGCGCGACGCACCACACTCGCATCGAACCGGATCGGAGCCAGGTGCGCGTCGGAGCGAGCGACCGCCTCGTCGAACAGACGCACGCCCTCGGCATCGTCGAGTTGCCCGAGTCCCATCCGTTCCCAGCGCGCCACGGCGGTGCGGTCCAGCTCGCCGGTCATCCCGCTGCCCTGATTCCACGGCCCCCACGCCAGCGCTGTCGCGGCCAGTCCCGTTGCCCGCCGCTGCTGCGCCAGCCCATCCAGGAAGCCATTCGCCGCGGCATAGTTACTCTGCCCGGCCGAGCCGACCACGCCCGCGATCGACGAAAACAGCACGAACGCCGACACATCCCGGTCACGAGTCAGCTCGTGCAGATGCCACGCCCCATCCACTTTCGGTGCCAGCACCCGATCCACCTGTTCGGCGGTCAGCGACTCCACCGTGCCGTCATCCAGCACCCCCGCGGTATGTACGACAGCCAACCCACCGTCAGAGTCAATGGTGTCCAGCAGGTTTCGTACCGCGTCGCGGTCGGTGACATCGCACGCGACGACCCGGGCGTCGGCGCCGGCCTGTGCCAATTCGGCAACCAGCGCTGCGGCACCGGGCGCTTCGAGTCCCCGCCGCGACGTCAATACCAACCGGCGCGCGCCGTGCTCTGCGACGAGGTGGCGGGCGAACAACGCACCGAGCCCACCCGTGCCGCCGGTGATCAACACCGTCCCGTCTCCGAATGGCACCGGCACGGCTTCCGCCGACGCGGACACCCGCGTCAGCCGAGGAACCAGCATCTCCCCGGTCCGCACCGCGACCTGTGGCTCACCCGAGTGCAACACCGCCGCGATCCGATCGACAGTCAGCGGCTCCGCGGGATCCTCGTCGACCAGTACGAACCGCTCCGGATGCTCCGACTGCGCACTGCGCACCAATCCCCACACCGAAGCAGCGGTCAGTTCCGGAGTCTCACCGATCAGCCCGGCCCCGCCCGTGGTGACCACCACCAGCCGAACATCGGACAGACGTTCTTCGGCAAGCCATGATCTCAGCATTGCCAACGTGCCGTGCACTCCGGCCCGCACCATGCTCGGGTCGACCGCCACGGGATCATCGGTGGCCTGTGTGGGTGCCCGCCAGACAACCACACCCGGAACATATTCGGCCGCAACAACATCGGAAACCGAGGCGTAAGTCTCATCGATCCCCGCCACGCTGGTGCCCGACAGCGCGGCCATGGCCGGTGCGGACCGGTCCGCCGCATCCGGCCGCATCGACTCCCAATGAGCCCGATACAAGCCTGCCCGGTCCGCGGACTGCGCGCCGAGGGCTCCGATGGCGATCGGTCGCAGGGTCACGGCAGCGACCTCGACCACGGGAGCACCATGAGAATCACTGAGCGACAACGTGATCCGCCGATTTCCCGCCTCTGCCCCGGCCGATGCCATGCGGACCCGCACCGAGGTGGCGCCCACAGCATGGACGTCGATGTTCTCCCACGAATAGGGCACCAGAATCTCACCCGGCGCGACGGAGTCGGCCAGCCCGCCGAGGAGAATCGCGTGCAGGACCGCATCCAACAGCGCGGGGTGCACCCCGAACCGGCCTGCCGAAGCCTGCCCCGCAGTGCCGGGCGCCTGTTCCGGCAGGTTCACCTCGGCGAAGACCTCGCCGTCGTGCCGCCACAGCGCGGTCAGCCCGCGGAAAGCCGGTCCATAGCCATAACCGCGCTCGGCCAACTCGGCGTAGGCGTCCCCGATCGCCATAGGCAACGCTGCGACCGGCGGCCAACTCTCGGTGCGCCAGGTCTGGGACGACGGCGCAGGTGCCACCAGAGTTCCCGTGGCATGGCGAATCCACTCGGCCCGATCCGATTCGCCGTCCTGTTGTGGACGCGAATACACCGACACCGATCGTGAACCCACCTCATCGGGGCCGGCGACCATCACCCGCAGCTCGACAGCGCCCGTCGTCGGCACGATCAACGGGGCGGTCACGACCAGCTCGGCCAGCCGCGGACTGTCGACCAGCGCCCCGGCATGCAACGCCAACTCCACGAATGCCGTACCCGGCAACAACACCGACCCACCGATCACGTGATCGCCCAACCACGGATGACTCGACAACGACAACCGGCCCGTCAACGCCACCCCGTCGGAATCCGGCAACCACACCGCCGCACCCACCAGCGGATGCTCGGTACTGTCCAGGCCCGACATCCGAACATCTCCGATACCCGCGACGGCTGCCAGCCAGTACCGCCGGTGCTGGAATGCGTACGTCGGCAACGGAACCCGACGCACCTCACGACCCACGAACCACCGACGCCAATCCACCCCCACACCCGCAACATGAACCTGCGCCAACGACGTGACGAACTGCATCACCTCGTCAACCGACCGACGTGAGGCCGCCGCAACCGACGAAGCCGACTTGCCCTCCGGGTTCTCGGCCAGACACCCACGAGTCAACGCCGCCAGCACC
Source organism: Nocardia sp. CA-119907 (assembly GCF_050955995.1). NCBI lineage: Bacteria > Bacillati > Actinomycetota > Actinomycetes > Mycobacteriales > Nocardiaceae > Nocardia > Nocardia sp. CA-119907. Next base: position 1,900,782 of record NZ_CP192091.1, on the reverse strand, counting down.
GCATCCGGACCGACCTCGAGGAAACGCCGCACACCCGACGCCACCAACGTCGCGACACCAGGCGCGAAACGCACCCCGGCGCGCACCTGCCGCACCCAATACTCCGGATCGGTCACCGCATCCCCGGCAACCTCACCCGACACATTCGACACAACCGGCACACTCGGCGACCGATACGCGACACCCTCAGCCACCGAACGGAACTCGGCCAACATCGGATCCATCCGCGCCGAATGAAAAGCGTGGCTGACCCGCAACCGACTCGTCTTGACCCCAACAGCCGACAGCTGCCGCTCGATCACCTCGATAGCGTCGACATCACCCGACAACACCGTCGACGACGGACCGTTCACCGCCGCGATCGATACCCGATCACCGAAATCGGCGACACTCTCGACCGCTTGCTCCTCACCGATCGCCACGGCGAGCATCGCGCCCCCCACGGGCAACGCACCCATCAACCGGCCACGTGCCGCCACCAGCGTGCAGGCGTCCGACAGCGACCACACCCCCGCCACGTACGCAGCAGCCAACTCCCCCACCGAATGCCCGATCAACACATCCGGCACCACACCGAACGACTCGATCAACCGGAAAAGCGCCACCTCGAACGCGAACAACGCGGGCTGCGTGAACTCCGTCCGATCCAGACCATCGCCGCCGAACATCACCTCTTTGAGCGAGCACCCCAAGACCGGATCGAACTGGGCGCACACCGAGTCCAACACGTCTGCGAATACCGGGAACGCCTCGTACAAACCGGCGCCCATACCGACTCGCTGTGCACCCTGACCGGTGAACAAGAATGCCGTCTGCCCCGAACCGATGGCACCGGCGATCACACCGGGGCCGGTTTCCGATTCGGCAAGATCGGCCAACCGTTCGAGCAACTCGTCCCGATCGCGACCGAGTACCACACTCCGCGAATCCAGCTGCGCCCGCGACGTCACCAGCGAATAGGCCGCATCCGCGACGTCCACGTCCGGCCGCTCCGACAACCACGCACGCAGCCGGGCGGCCTGCGCGCGCAGACCTGCCTCGCCCTTACCCGACACCACTAACGGGATGACCGGCACGGTGCGATTCGACTGCCGCTCCGCATCGTCTCCGATGTCGCCAATCGCAACCGCTACCGGTGCGGCAGGTGCTTCTTCGAGGATCACATGCGCGTTGGTGCCGCTGATTCCGAACGACGAAACACCCGCCCGGCGCACCCGATCTCCGGCGATCCACGGTTCGGCTTCGGTCAGCAGACGCACCGCGCCCGCGGCCCAATCCACGTGCGGCGACGGCGTTTCGGCGTGCAGCGTCCGCGGCAACCGCTCGTGCCGCATAGCCTGCACCATCTTGATCACACCGGCCACACCGGCGGCGGCCACGGTGTGGCCGATATTCGATTTCAAGGAACCGATCCGCAGCGGTCCCCGATCGCCGCGATCTTGTCCGTAGGCAGCGATCAAGGCCTGCGCTTCGATCGGATCACCCAGCGTCGTGCCGGTCCCGTGCGCCTCCACCGCGTCCACATCGACCGCCGAGATCCCCGCATTGGCGAGGGCCTGCGCGATCATCCGCTCCTGCGACGGACCGTTCGGTGCGGTCAGACCATTACTCGCGCCGTCCTGGTTCACCGCACTACCACGAATAACGGCCAGGATGTCGTGGCCGAGCCGCTGCGCATCCGAAAGTCGCTCCAGGACAAGAACACCCGAGCCCTCCGACCATGCCACACCGTCAGCCGCAGCAGAGAAGGCCTTGCAACGACCGTCACGTGACAGGCCACGCTGGCGGGAGAAGTCCACGTACAGATACGGACTGGCCGCGACGGTCACGCCGCCGGCGAGAACCAGCGAGCTGTCACCCTGCCGCAGTGCCTGGCACGCCAGATGCAACGCCACCAGCGACGATGAGCACGCCGTATCCACCGTCACCGCCGGGCCTTCCAGCCCGAACAGGTATGCGACACGGCCCGAAATGACGCTGTGCGATGTGCCGGTCAGACGGAAACCCTCCAGCTCACCGGTCACACGTCGCGAGTAACCCGACGAGCAGGCACCGACGATGACGCCGGTATCGCTGCCCCGCAGAGACATCGGGTCGATGCCCGCGTCTTCCAAAGCCTCCCATGAGGTCTCCAACAGCAGTCGCTGCTGCGGATCCATCGCCAATGCTTCACGGGGGCTGATGCCGAAGAAGCCGGGATCGAAATCGCCTGCGCTGCTGAGGAATCCACCGTGGCGCGTGTAGACCGTGCCCGGTTTATCGGGGTCGGGGTCGAATAGCCGGTCCAGGTCCCAACCGCGGTCGGTGGGGAATTCGCCGATCACGTCCCGGCCCGCGTCCATCAGGTCCCACAGGTCCTCGGCGGACCGCACACCTCCGGGGAATCGGGCGCCGATGCCGACGATGGCAATGGGTTCGTCCGTTGTCGTGCGCCGCGATACCCGGTGCTTGCCCCGGTCCGTGCCGGTGACCCGGGCGCGCAGCAGTGTCGCAACCGCATGAGCGGTCGGGTGGTCGAAGATGAGCGACGCCGACAGCGGTACACCGGTGGCCCGCTTCAGTCGGTTCTGCAGCTCCACCCCACTCATGGAGTCGAAGCCGAGCTCAGTGAACGGCAGGTCGGGCCGAATCGACTGGGCCGACTCGTGGCCGAGTACGGCAGCAGCATGCTCGCGCACGATATCGAGCACGACTGTGTCGCGCTGATATTCGGGGGTGGCCAGCAATGTGCGTGCCAGCGGGCCGTCGTGCCAGGCTCCGGTATGCTCGCCACCCTCGGCGGTTTGCTCCTGGATTGCCGTATCGACATCGGATATGACCGGGAAGCCACCGGAAGCGGTCGGCGCAGCGTCCCAGAAGTTGCGGCGCTGGAACGCATACGGCGGCAGGTCGACCCGGGCTCCACCGGAGACCAGCGCGCGCGGATCCACCCGCATACCGGCGCAGTAGGCCTGTGCCAGTGACGCCAGGAATCGTTGCGGGCCGCCCGCACCACGCCGCAACGATCCGACAACAGCTACGCCCTCGGCCGCACCGGCCGCCTCGGCGGTCAGGCCGATACCCATCATGAGCACCGGATGCGGACTGGCCTCGATGAATCCGGTGATACCGTCCGCGAGCAGCGCCGTAACAGCATCGGCGAATCGAATCGGTTCCCGCTCCGACCGATACCAATATTCGGCGTCCAGTTCCGCCGTATCCAACCGGTCGGCGAATACCGTGGAGAAGAACGGCACCGACCCGGATCGTGGACGGACCGGCTCCAGCTCCGCGAGCAGCCGAGCACGGATCCGCTCGATCGCCTTCGAATGCGACGCGTAATCGATCGGCACCCGGCGGGCCCACACACCGTCGCGGGCGCAGTCCGCGAGGAAGTCCGCCACCGCCGAAACGTCACCGGACACAACACTTTGCGCCGGGCCGTTCACCGCCGCCAACGACAGCCGATCCCCGTACGCCGAAAGACGTTCTCGGACCGCATCCGCGCTGAGTCCGATCGAGACCATACCGCCGTGTCCGGCCAGCTCATCGGCGAGCGCCCGGGACCGGAGCGCCACCACGCGCGCCGCGTCGGACAGCGACAGTCCACCGGCAATGTAGGCGGCGGCGATCTCGCCATGCGAGTGGCCGATCACCACGTCCGGCTCCACGCCGGCCGCTTGCCACATCCGGGCCAGTGAGACCATCACCGCGAACAGCGCCGGCTGCACCACATCCACACGATCCAGCCGAGGCGCGGCACTGCTGCCACGCAGCACCGCCGTCAGCGACCAATCCACATACGGTGCGAGCGCCGCTTCGCATTCGGCGATCGACTCCGCGAACGCCCCACCCGAATCCAGCAGCCCCAGCGCCATACCCTCCCACTGGCTGCCGTTCCCCGGGAAGACGAACGCGATCCGCCGCTGCTCGGCCCGTCCGATGGTCGGCTCGACCGCCGCGGTGGGCGCGGTCGGGTCGGCCAGGGCGGCCAACCCGGCCAGCAGGTCCGCTCGATTCCTCCCGACGACGCTGCCGCGCCACTCCATTTGGGCTCGCGTGGCCAGCAGCGAGTGCGCCACATCGACCGCATCCAGCTCCGGATGGCGCTGTAGCCACTCCAGCAGCCGGGCCGCTTGCGCGCCTATGCCGCTCTCGCTGCGGGCCGACACCACCCACGGAACCGCGCCGACCGCGCCGTCCACCGTGGACGCGGCGGATCCGACGGCGGGCGCCTCCTCCACGATCACGTGGGCATTCGATCCCCCCATACCGAACGACGACACGCCCGCCCTGCGCACGTTGGCCACGGGCCAGCTCTCGGCGCCCGTCACCACCCGTAGCCCCAGGTCCGCGAGCGGAATTCGGGGATTCGGGGTTTCGAAGTTCAGGCTGGCCACCACTTCTCGGTGGGTCAGGCAGAGCACGGTCTTGATGAGGCCCGCGATGCCGGAAGCACCTTCCAGATGCCCGATATTCGTCTTGACCGATCCGACGGCCAGCGGCGCTTCCTGCGCCCGGCCCACCCCGTAGCTGTCGCCGAGCGCGGCGGCCTCCACCGGATCACCGGCGGGTGTTCCGGTGCCGTGCAGTTCGACGTACTGCACCGACGACGCCTCGACGCCTGCCGCGGTCAGCGCGGAGTGGATCGCCGCCGCCTGCGCATCCCGACTCGGGGCGGTCAGCACCCGGCGTTCGTTCCCGGTGTTGACCGCACTGCCGCGGATCACCGCATGAATCCGGTCGCCGTCGGCGACCGCCCGCGGCAGTGGTTTCAGCACCACCACGCCGCCACCCTCGCCGCGCACGAACCCGTCGGCCCGCGCATCGAAGGTGTAGCAGGCGCCGAGCGCCGACTGTGCACCGAACTGCTCGATACGCTCACTGCTCGTCGGCGACAGGATCAGGTTCAGGCCACCGGCCAGGGCCATGTCGCTCTCGCCGCTGCGCAGGCTCTCGCAGGCCAGATGAACCGCAACCAGCGAGGACGCCTGGGCGCTGTCGACCACGATGCTCGGGCCGCTGAAACCGAAGTGGTTCGAGACGCGGTTGGCGATGATGCCGCGTCCGACACCCCACAGCGAGTGGCGGCTGACGCCCGGGCCACCCCGAGAGGCCAGGACTTCGGCGAATTCGCTTCCGCTGCAGCCGAGGAACACACCACACCGCCGAGCATCGCGCCCCGTGGCGGCCAGGCCAGCGTCCTCGAGCGCCTCCCAGCTCAACTCCAGTGCCAGCAGCTGCTGCGGATCGATTGCGCGCGCCTCATTGGGCGAGACCCCGAAGAAGTCCGCGTCGAATTCCCCTACGGTATCGACGAATCCGGCCTGCTCAGTGACGCTCCCCCGCCCAGGGGGAGCTGTGCCGATCGCGCCGCGTCCCTCCCTGAGGAGCTGCCAGAAACTGTCGAGATCGGCCGCGCCCGGCATTCTGCAGGACATGCCAACGATAGCGACGGCAAACGCCGATCCGGTCACCTCTGACCATCCTTCCTCAAGGCATGCTGTGACCCCCCGTAAGCATCTGACGTGTGTGTTTGTTGCCGGTCACCGTTTCCGGAGACGTTTGCCGAGCGCCCCGCCGGCAGGGCGTTCGCGATTGGGCATTCCCGTCGCGCCCCTGGATGACGGCGCTGGGTGGATGACGTCGCCTGCCGCGACATCCATCCGGATCGCAGAGCAGATCATGCCACCATCAATTCGTAGGTCTAACTAAAGTTTTTGTAAATTTCGATTTGGCCGACTCCTGCTGCGGCATATCGGTTTTCGACGCGGTCGAGGCTCAGCAAAGAGCCCCGACTGATGCGGAGCGTCTTCCGCAGGCAGTCCGAGGCTTCGGGAGATGGTGTAGGCGGGGCCCAGATTGGACCTGACCGTGCCGCCCGGCGCCAATACGGCAAATAATCAGCGAACGCCGCTGAAGGCCGAGGCGCTACGTGGGCACGCCAGAGGATCGAGGCGCACGTAAGAGGGGGTAGTGACCGAAACGCCCGCCGTGAAGTGCGTACATAGCACCTCCGCTACAGCGATACGGATCGACACGATGATCCCTCGGATTGTCGAACAGCGGAACAACATTCATCGTACTGAACAGTAATTTGACGATCTTGAGCTTGTCAACCGGCCAGTAGCTTCCTGATGGCTACTCCGGCCGAGGATGAGCCGCACACTCGATCGAGGCGGTGACCACCAGTCGGCTCCGGTGCGATTGTGCGGTGTAAAGCCATGGACGTATCGCATTGGACGTACACATCGTTGGGCCTCCTCGTAGCGTCACTGCATCAGAAATAGCAGACGTCGTCCGAGCGAATTTTCCAAATATGGGAAGGTGAGCCAGACCGCGACAGCGTTGCTTACAGCCGACCGACAAGGCCGATCCGTGCCTGCTCGACGGCCCACCCGACGGTCGAGTGTCGAGCTGCCGCTCCTGGCCAGCAATCGCGACGACCGCGCTGGCCTCATCACGGGGAACCACCGATCGCGGGTCCAGGAGAGCAACCCGTTGAGCGGACGAGTCCGCCAGACCACCCCTACAGTTCCGCACGGGAGGAGTCTCAGGTCTCAGCAGCCATACGACCACCTTCGTGAACGCGCGAATCCCACACTGGCAGCGGATGAGGGAGAGTCGCCGTTGCCGGGCCGCTACTTCGACCGAACCGGCTCGAGAATCCCGACCTGGCCGACGTTCCCGAATATGTTCCCCCACACCAATGAAAAACGACCCGGAACTGTGTGTTCCGGGCCGTTTCCCTAGTAGCGGGGACAGGATTTGAACCTGCGACCTCTGGGTTATGAGCCCAGCGAGCTACCGAGCTGCTCCACCCCGCGTCGGTAAACACAACATTACACACGTCTACGCAGGGAAGGCAAATCGCTGACTTCGCAGGACATTTTCGCTGGTCAGCGGATTGAAGGAGAGACGGAAGAGATGACCGGTGACGCGGCGCACAGACCGCCCCGGAGTAAGCCCAACAGTCGGCCATGGCAAAGGTCCGGGGCCATCGCGCGAACAACGGCAGACGCATAAGAACCACCCCCGAGCGCAATCGGACCGGTCGGTCATCGCATTCAAACGTGACCTGGGCCACTATTTCTTAGTGATCCCGAACACATAACGTTGCTATAACAGACCGTCCAGAATCCATTCTTACGGCATTTGCGACCTGCGCAAACACTGATATACACGCTATTCGCATCATGCACTCGCGAAGTTATCAAGATGTGATCTGCGGAGATTTCTTGGTTACCGTCGATCCACGGCCCGGATCAAACGTGATGGGCTCGAACTCGAACCGCCGAACACCGGCGACCCTGTCCCGCGGTTCGAGGATCCCCGACACACCTGGGGGCAGGGACTCGGCATTTTGTTTACCGGGGGCGGTGGGCGCAGGGAGGGAAAACATCATGTCGAAACACCGGAAGCTCAGCACCCGCGCCCTCGGCTATGCCGCTGTCACCGGCGCAATCGTTGCCGTCCCGTTCGGTCTTTCCACCGGCACCGCCGCGGCCGCCCCCACCCACAACTGGGACGGCGTCGCCCAGTGCGAAAGCGGTGGCAACTGGGGTATCAACACCGGAAACGGCTACTACGGCGGTCTGCAGTTCTCGCAGAGCACCTGGGCCGCCAACGGTGGCGCCGGTTCCGCCAACCACGCCAGCAAGGAAGAGCAGATCCGGGTCGCCGAGAACGTGCTCGCCACCCAGGGCGCCGGAGCCTGGCCGGTCTGCGGCCAGTACCTGCGCGCCGGTGAGTCCGAGCCGAGCCCGGCCGTCGTCGAGCCGGAGCCCGCCCCCGCCGTGGTCGCCCCGACCCCGCCCTCCAGCGTCGCATCCGCCATCGAGAAGGCGAAGTCCGCCGGTTTCGAGCTGGCCGAGCAGAACGGCCTGGAGGGCCCGTACAAGCAGCTCCTGGACCAGAACAGCGCGCTGATCGACTCGTTCGGTCGCTGACGTACGAAGCCGACGTCACTCGGCAACGGCGCCGAAGGTGACATCGGCTGGTCCGACGTCAACTGGAACGGCCCCGTCACCCACTTCCGGGTGACGGGGCCGTTCTCGCTTTCCGGGATCAGCGACCGGCGTCCTGATAGGCCTTCACCGCGGCCTCCAGTTCCTCCAGCGCCTTGCCGAAGTCCTGGAAGTTGCCGGACTTCATGGCATTTCGGACATTCTCGATCTTCTTGTTCAGCTCCGCGGCCGCCGCGTCCTTGGCGGTGGATCCGGTCGCGGGCGGCGGTGTTGTGCCCTGCGTCGGCGGGGTGGTGCCCTGCGTCGGCGGGGTGGCGCCCTGTGCCGGCGGCGGTGTGGTGCCCGGTTTCGGCCTGCTGGTCGGATCACCGCCGAACGGCGTGGCCAGCGAACCCGTACCCGGCAGCACCTGATTCAGCGCATCGGCCAGGGTGGAGGCGAAGCCGACCTTCACACTGCCCGCCACATCGCGATAACTCACCAGCACGCGCAGCAGCTGCGGGAAGGTGGCGCTGCCCGCCCCGGTATTTCGCTCGTTGTAAAACGGCTCCACATAAAGGATTCCGCCATCCGCGATCGGCAAAGTCAGCAGATTGCCATATCTGATCTTGTTCGAATTAGACAGCAGCGTTTTCTGACTGGAGACTTCGGGCGCCGTCGTCATACTGTTCTGCGTCTGCTGCGGACCCTGAGTTTGGGTATCGGTCGGCAATTGCAAGATCGTGAATTTGCCGTAGCCGTCCGGATCCGACCGCACCGAGATATAGGCGGAGAGGAACTGGCGGTTGTAGCCGACCATGGCACTGGTCAGGTTGAACACCGGCTTATTCGTCGCCGGATCACCGAGCAGCACGTAGTACGGCGGCTGGTTGAACGTACCGCCCTCGGTGGTCGGATCGCTCGGCACCGACCAGAAGGCGTTGTTGGTGAAGAACTCTCGCGGATTGTCCACGTGATACTTGGTCAGCATCTCGCGCTGCACCTTGAACAGATCCTCGGGATAGCGGAAGTGCGCCCGCAGCTCCGGGGTGATCTCGCTCTCCGGCTTGACGGCGCCGGGGAACACGCCGCGCCAGGCCTTGAGCACCGGGTCGGTGGAGTCCACCTCGTAGAGGGTCACCGTGCCGTCGTAGGCGTCCACGGTGGCCTTCACGGAGTTGCGGATGTAGCTGACCTCCTTGCGCGGCAACAGCCTTCCGGTCTTCTTATCGATGCTGTCCTCGACCGCGCCCTCCAGCGAGGTGGTCTGCGCGTACGGATAGTTGTCGAGCGTGGTGTACGCGTCGACGATCCACTGGATCCGGCCGTCGACAACCGCCGGATAGGCATTGCCGTCGGTGGTCAGCCACGGCGCCACCTTCTGCACCCGCTCGCGCGGACTGCGATTGAAGATGATCTTGGAGTTGCCACCGATGTCGGAGTTGAACAGGATATTGCGCTCGGTGTACTTCGCGGCGAAGGCCAGCCGGTTGAACCAGTTGCCGATCGAGACGCCACCCTTGCCGTTATAGGTGAATTGCGCAGTATCGGAGTCGTATTCGCGCGGCTGGCTGCCGCTGACCGCGCCGACGATCGCGTAATCCGGGTTGGACTGCGAGATCAGCTCGCCGTAGTAGATGCGCGGCTGGTCGACCTTGATCTGCTGCTGGTCGGTGGTATTGAACAGGTCGCTGACCAGGAAGATCGGATAGCCGCTGTCGCTGCTGCCACCGGCCGCGCTCGGATCCTCGTATTGCGGCTTGTTGACCCGGTTGGCCGGCGCTGCCACGAAGCCGTTGCCGTGGGTGAAGACGGTGTGCTTGTTGATCCAGTTCGTCTGGTTGCCGCTCAGCGCCGACGGATGCAGCTCGCGCGCGGCCACGATGTAGTCCTGCACATCGCCGCCGAGGTTGTAGCGATCGATGTCCAGCGAATCCGGGAAGCCGTAGAAGTTCTTCAGCTGCTTGAGCTGAGTGAAGGTGGGCGAGAGGATATTCGGGTCGAGCAGTCGCGCGTTGCCGATGGTGGCCGCGTCGACCGGCACCTCCAGCGGGCTCTTCTTACTGTCGCCCTTGTAGTCCTTGTACTCGATCTTGTCGGAGGTGATGCCGTACGCCTGCCTGGTGGCGGCGATATTGCGTTCGATATAGGTGCTCTCCTTTTCGGCGGCGTTCGGGCGCACCGAGAACTGCTCGACCACCAGCGGCCACACCGCGCCGACCAGGACCGAGGAGAGCACGAGCAGCGCGGCGGCCATGGCTGGCACCCGCAGATCGCGCAGCACGATCCCGGCGAAGAAGGCGATCGCGCAGATCACCGCGATGGACAACAGGATCAGCTTCGCGGGCAGCACGGCGTTGATATCGGTGTAGGAACCGCCGGTGAATATCGGCTCCTTGCGGCTGCTGGAGAGCAGTTCATAGCGGTCGAACCAGTACGCGACGGCCTTGAGCAGCACGAAGATTCCGGCGATCACAGCCAACTGGATGCGCGCGGGCCGGGTCAGCGTGCCCTCGCGTCCGCTCAGGCGCAGGCCGCCGAAGACGTAATGCGTCACCAGGCTGGCGAAGAACGCGATGACCGACGCGACGAACAGCCAGTTCAGCACCATCCGGTAGAAGGGCAGATCGAAGGCGTAGAAGCCGACGTCCAGGCCGAACTGCGGATCCGTCTGGCCGAACGAGCCGCCGTGGAGGTACAGCTGCACGGTGACCCAATTCGACTGCGCCACCAGTCCGGACAGCGCACCGAGCAGCAGCGGGATGCCGATGCCGAACAGCTTGAGCCGACTCATCACGGTGGTGCGGTAGCGCGCGATCGGATCGTTCGGACCGGCGACAGGCACGAATACCGGCCTGGTCCGGTAGGCCAGCAGCAGCGCCAACCAGACGACAAGACCCACGAACAGCGCGACGACGAGGAACAACAGGATCCGCGTACGCAAGACGGTGATATAGACACTGCGGAAGCCGACCTCGCCGAACCACAACCAGTTCGTATAGGTGTCGGTAAGCCGCGGTCCCAGCAGCAGCAGCGCCGCCAGGATGATGGCCGCCACCAGCAGCACTCGGCTGCGTCGGGACAACGAAGGTAAGCCGGTGGGGGGCCGCATGCCCACGATGCCACTCTCCAAGGTCCGGCGGCGCTCGTACCGATCACTCGGTTGTCGCACCGCAGTCCGATTTTGCAGGTGGTCCGTTCCGGACCGTCTCGCGCCCACTCTACGTAATCTGTGACGTCGGCCGCGCGGGCGCTGTGTTGAATTTGCGGCGCCTGCGGCACCGCGTGTTCGCGGCCCCCTGGTGTCTCGCGTCCGAGCCGTCGAGACTCGCGACTGCGTCGCATGCGCTTCAACGACTCGGACGCAAGACGGGCCGCGAACGATCGCTCGTAAGACTCGCTCCGTGGTGGTCGGCTCGGCTGGGGAGGTGTACCCACCCGCAGCTGGGACTCGTGCGTGCAGTGCCTGCGCTTCAACGACTCGGACGCAAGACGGGCCGCGAACGGTCGCTCGTAAGACTCGCTCCGTGGTGGTCGGCTCGGCTGGGGAGGTGTACCCACCCGCAGCTGGGACTCGTGCGTGCAGTGCCTGCGCTTCAACGACTCCGATGGTGTAAGGATGGGCGTGTGACCGCAGATCTGCACGCCGAACTCGTCCTCGCCCGTTCCGTCCGTGAGGTGGCGGAATTCGTCGACGCCGAGGGTTGGGGCAGACCGCCGCAGATGTTCGCGCTGGTGCCGACGGCCGATCTGGTCGCGGCCGAGCCCGGGTTGCTCGATCAGCTCGACCAGGGCAGCGAGCTGACTCCGATCGCCCAGGAATCGTTCCCGGACGACATCACCGGTGGATCGATGGCGCTCGACGAATTCCTCGCCACCACCAGCTGGCCCGAGGCGGTCAGCGGCTGTGTGCTGGTCCAGGAGATCGTGGTGCTACCGCCGGATGCCGAGAGCACCCTGGACGACGCACTCACCCCGCTGCTCGCCGATCACGAGGCCGCCGACGCCGCCGCCCGCGCCGCCGCCGAGACACATCCGGAACGGCGCACGGCACGACTGCTCGCCGCGGTGCTGCGCTCCGGCGCGGAACTGTGCCTGCTGCAGCTGAAGCCGGAGGACGATGCCGGCGATTTCGGCGATCTCGACCTGCGCACCTACCCGAACCTGGCGCCCAACCTCATCGAGGCACTGCACCACACGATGGAGTGAATCAGCCGCAGGAGACGGTCTCCCGGCCCGCGTTGATGTCATTGAGCGATTGCACTGCGCCGCTGAGGTTTTCGACCTTCACCAGCCGCAGGCCGTCCGGCGTGCGCTGCTCGGCCTCATTGCAGTTGGCCGCCGGGACCAGGAAGGTCTCCGCACCGGCATCGCGCGCGGCCATCATCTTGTACTGGATGCCGCCGATCGGGCCGACCTTGCCGTCCTGATCGATGGTGCCGGTGCCGGCGACGAACTTGCCGCCGTCGAGTTCGCCGGGCGAGAGCTTATCGATCAAGGCGAGGCTGAACATCAGCCCCGCCGATGGGCCGCCGATATCGGCGAGGTTGAACGAGACCTCCAGCGGCGGGCGGGCGCCCTCGGTCGGGGTCAGACCGAGATAGCCCTTGTTCGCGTCATCGGGGCGAGCAGCCAGTGTGATCGTCGCGGTCTGTTCGGCATTCTCGCGGCGGTAGACCACGGTGATCTCACTGCCCGGCGCCTGCGAGGAGACCGCGGTCACGACATCCTTCGGCGTGGCGATCGCTGCGCCGTTGATGTTGACCAGTTCATCGCCCGCGCGCAGCGTCTGCTTGGCCGGGCCGTCGTCGGAGACCTTGCGCACCAGCACCACCGTCGGCAGGTTCAAGAAGTGCAGCGCGGCCACCTCGGCATTGCCCTCGGAGTCCTTGAAGTCCTGCTGATTGGACTTATCGATCTCCTCGCGCGGGACACCGGGCGGATAAACCTCGGAGCGCGGTACCAACCCGTGCTCGCCGCTGACCCAGAATCCGAACGCCTCGAAGATGTTCAGCCCATCGCGCACCGAGACCGTGGTCATATTCAGGTGCCCGGTCACCGGGTCCACCTCGGCGCCACGCACGTCGACAACCTGCTTGCCGTCCACCGCGCCGAGGGTATTGAACGTGGGTCCGGGACCGAGTGCGACGAACGGCACAGTGAGCACACTGCCCACCGCACCGAGGACGAGCACCGGGATCAGGGCGGCCACCAGGGTCAGGATCCGACGATTCACCTGGACCACAGTAATGATCGCCCGCGCGGCCGGACGGGCGAGGCGCATATTTACTCCCCGCGCGCGTGTCCCGATTTCGCGCCGCGCGAACATCGAACCCCGACGCCGCACGCGTATGTTTGGGGTATGAGTGACCTCCCCTTCGGATTCTCGAACCGCGATGACGACGACCGCAAGCGCGGCGACGAGCCGAGCGGTCCCGGGGCGAACGATCCGTTCGGCTTCGGCGGGGCAGGGGCGGGCGGTTTCGATCCGACACAGCTCGGACAGATGCTCACCTCGCTCGGCCAGATGCTCAGTGGGATGGGGCAGCCGGGGTCGGCACAGGCCGGTCCGGTCAACTACGACGTGGCCAAGCGACTGGCACGCCAGCAACTCGGCGCGAGTGTGACGCCGGTCGCCTCGGGCACCGTCAGCGCCGTCGCCGATGCCGCGCACCTGGCCGAACTGTGGCTCGACAGTGCGACCACCCTGCCCGCCGGCGCGAACAAGACCGCGGCGTGGACCGCCAACGACTGGATCGAGGAGACGCTGCCGACCTGGAAGCGGCTGTGTGATCCGGTGGCCGAACAGATCTCCGGAATGTGGACCGCACAGCTGCCGGAGGAGGCGCGCGAATTCGCCGGCCCGATGGTCGGCATGCTCGGGCAGATGGGCGGGCTGGCCTTCGGCTCGCAGCTCGGCCAGGCCCTCGGTCAGCTCGCCAAGGAGGTGCTGACCTCCACCGATATCGGGCTGCCGCTCGGCCCGACCGGCACCGCGGCGCTGCTGCCCGCGGCCATTTCCGAGTTCAGCGCCGGACTGGAACAGCCGGAGAGCGAGATCCTGGTCTTTCTCGCGGCCCGCGAGGCCGCGCATCAGCGGCTGTTCGGACATGTGCCGTGGCTGCGTCAGCAGGTGCTCGGCGCGGTCGAGGACTACGCCCGCGGCATCAAGATGGACTTCTCGGCACTGGAGTCGGCGGCCCAGGGCATCGACCCGATGTCGCTGACCGATCCCTCGAAGCTCGAGGAGATCCTGTCCCAGGGCGCCTTCGAACCGCAGACCACTCCGGAGCAGAAGCAGGCGCTGGAACGACTGGAGACGCTGCTCGCCCTGATCGAGGGCTGGGTCCAGGTCGTGGTCACCGACGCGGTCGGTGATCGCCTGCCCGGCGCCGGTGCGCTCGCCGAAACCCTGATCCGCCGCCGCGCCACCGGCGGCCCCGCCGAGCAGACCTTCGCGACCCTGGTCGGACTCGAGCTGCGTCCCCGCAAGCTGCGTGAGGCGGCGGCGCTGTGGCGGCGACTCACCACCGATGCGGGCGTCGACGCCAGAGACGCCGTCTGGGCGCATCCGGACCTGCTACCGGATTCCAACGATCTGGACTCCCCCGCCGCCTTCATCGACTCGGTAATCGGCGGCGGCACGGACGCATTCGATGATCCGCTGGCCCAACTCGCCGAAACCGAGGCCCGTGAGAAGGCCGAGCGCGAGGCCGCCGAGGACGGTCCCAACCTCGGCAAGGACACCGACCCGTCCTGACAATGTCCTGTTGATAAGTGCGAATCCCTGTGGACTACCGCGGGATTCGCGCTGATTCACCGGTCGCGCCATCCGCATACTGCTGACATGACGAGGCGGATGTGCGGGCCGATGCTGGCGCCGCGGGTGACGGTCCTGGTGCGACCGTCCGGGGTCGTGCAGTTGGGATGGGATCCCGAGGCGGCGTTGCTGCTGGATCGGACCGCATTGGACACCGAGACGGTGCTGGCGTTTCTGCGGCTGCTGGATGGGATGCAGAGTCGACCGCAGCTCATCTGGCGGGCCGGGGAATGCGGGATCGACCCCGAGGCCGCGGCCGAACTGCTGAACCGGATCGATGACGCCGGGCTGCTCCTGCAACCGGACCAGCGGCTCGGTCAGGTGCGGGCGGTGCGGGTGCACGGGCTCGGGCCGCTCTCGGATGCGGTCGCGACCGGGCTGCGGCGGCTCGGACTCCGTGCGATCCGGTCGCGTGGGTACCGCCCCGATAGCTCAGTGCTCGCCTGGCGTGGCGAACTCGTGGTGCTGGCCGATGCCTTGGTCATCGACCCGCGATTGGCCAATGAGCTGGTGCTGCACGGGATCCCGCATCTGCAGGTCCGTATTCGCGATGGCAATAAGGGGATCGTCGGACCGCTGGTATTCCCCGGCCTGACGAGTTGTCTGCGCTGCCTCGACCTCACCCGATGTGAATACGACCCGGAATGGCCACAACTCGCGAGCCAGCTGCTCGGCCGGGTCGGGCACGCCTCACCGGCCGGCATCCTGGCCACCGCGGCATTGCTGCTCGGCGAACTCGAAGCGATCATGCGCTGTTCACCGGAGCGGCCGCTCGACACCATGAACACCACGATCGAGCTCGAACTGGATACCTACCGGATCTCGCGCCGCGAATGGCCGCAGCACGAAGGGTGCGGATGCCGGGCGGTTTTCGCTGGTCCGCCCCGATGAGAGGGGCGATTTTTACACTCCGCCAAGGAAAGACATCAATATTGGCATGGCAAAGCCACGGGTCCGTCCGCCATGATGGGTACGTGTCTGAGATTGTGCGTCGTCGCTCAACCCGCAATGCCAAGTTAGCCAAGATTCCGCTGGGAATCGCCGGACGGGCCGCCGTCGGGTTCGGCAAGAAACTGGCCGGTGGCGATAAGTCGGAGATCAACGCCCAGTTGAACCAGAAGGCCGCCGAGCAATTGTTCACCGTGCTGGGTGAGCTCAAGGGTGGCGCGATGAAATTCGGCCAGGCGCTGAGCGTGATGGAGGCCGCGGTTCCCGAGGAGTTCGGCGAGCACTATCGCGAGGCACTCACCAAACTGCAGGCGGCCGCGCCGCCGATGCCAGCCGACACCGTGCACCGGGTCCTCGACCAACAACTCGGAACCCAATGGCGGCAACGCTTTCGATCCTTCGACGACACTCCGGCCGCATCAGCGAGCATCGGCCAGGTGCACCGGGCGGTCTGGTCCGACGGCCGGGATGTCGCGGTGAAGGTGCAGTATCCGGGCGCCGATGAGGCACTGCGCGCCGATCTCAAGACACTGTCGCGGATGACCGGCCTGATCGCCTCGGTAATTCCGGGCGCCGATATCAAGCCGATCCTGGCCGAGATCACCGAGCGCACCGAGGAAGAACTCGACTATCGCAATGAGGCCGCCAACCAGCGCGCCTTCGCGAAGGGTTACGACGGGCATCCGGAGATCGTGGTGCCGAAGGTGGTGGCCAGCGCGCCGAAGGTGATCGTGACCGAATGGCTCGACGGCACCGCGGTCTCGGCGATCATCAAACAGGGCGCCGAGGATCCGGAAGGCACTCGCGCGCTGCGCAATCGAGTCGCCGGATTGATGGGCAAGTTCCATTTCTCCGCACCGGAGACCGTCGGCCTGCTACACGCCGACCCACATCCGGGCAACTTCATGATGCTGTCCGACGGCAAACTGGCCGTCATCGACTTCGGCGCCTGCGCACCCATGCCGGACGGCTTTCCGGAAATCCTGGGGCGCATGCTCGCGCTCGAAATCGACGAACGCTTCGACGAACTGGTCGAGCTCATGTACGACAACGGCTGGGTGATTCCGGGCCGGACGGTCACCGATAAGGAGATCGCCGACTACCTGCGGCCGTTCACCGACCCGATCCAGACCGATTCGTTCCACTTCACCCGCAAGTGGATGCAGCGGGTGGCGGGCAAGGCCTCCGATATCACCAGCGCGGATATGAAGACCGCGCGCGCCCTGCAGTTGCCCGCGCAGTTCGTGATGATCTTCCGGGTGCTCGGCGGTTCGGTCGGCATCCTGGCCCAGCTCGATGCGGAACTGCCGTTCATGCAGTTGGTGCGGACCTGGATGCCCGGCTTCCGCGAGGAGCGCTCGGCCAGCTGACGGTCCCCGACCGAAAGATATTGAGCCAGAACGCAAACGAGCCGCCCACCGGATCTCACGGTGAGCGGCTTGTTTGCTTTCTCGTTCCTGGGCCCGGCCCGGATCCGAAACGGCCGGATAGGCCTCAGCGACCGGAGGGAGGGAGGTCAGGGATCTCATGCCGAGATCGCGACCTTGCGTGGACGACCACGCGGGCGCTTGCGGGCGATCACGACACCCTGGTCGAAGATCTCACCGCCCCAGACACCCCACGGCTCACGCCGATCCATGGCCGCGCTCAGGCAGCCCTTGCGGATAGGGCAAGACGCGCACAGCGCCTTGGCCTGCTCCAGCTGGACCGGGCTCTCGGCGAACCAGAGATCGGGATCTCCGGCTCGACAAGGCAGGACCTTTGTGACCTCCCGGGGGCGGGTGGGCCGTGCCACGGTTCGGCATGTCACGTCAGTAGTGGCTTGTGGCCAGCTCTCTGCGGTGAACACGTCGTTCTCCTTCAGCTCGTTTGCAGCGGTACGTTTCGTTCGTTCCGCGAAACCGAGGCCGGTTGTGGCTGAAGGGCCGGTAGAAAATACTGGCCACGGTTTCGCTTCGGGCGATCCGTGGCCAGGAGGTCGGGGAGTGTTCCCTACCTAGTTCGACATCTCTGTCGAATCCTGATCACGGTCGCTGGGTGGGTGGTGCGGCGGAGGCGTGCTGCCCGCAGATCTGCCGGTGCGTATCCGGCCTCAACTGCGACTGCGCCGACTTCTGCCTCGGTGGCAAATGCCGGGTGCCAGCCCGCGCTGGGCTTGTCCTGCTCGTTGACGCAAATCGGGGAATGCGTAGGCATGGATTGCGCCTGAATCCCGAATACGTCGACGCCGGACAGACCGATCCCCTGCAAAGCAGCGAGGATCCCCCGGGAGGCCGACATGACGGGTGCAGCATTCACCGCAACGCCGCTGGCGCTGAAGTTCGTGTTGTCATTCATCGTTCTGCCTCCCTCCTGTACTCGTGTCGGTAACTGTGCGCGCCGGGATGACCTCCCGGTGCGTCATCCCACCATATGTGTTGGCGCGCATCGCGACAACCTATTTTCTACCTGCGGTTTTGTGGGCTTGACCGCAGTCGCGATGCCACTATCTTCAACACCTCGGCCCCGTATTGCTCGAGCTTCTTGGCCCCGATTCCGGGGATGGCGGCCAGTGCGTTGTCATCGGCGGGCAGTTGCTCGGCGATCGCGGTGAGTGTGGTGTCGGTGAAGATCACGAACTCGCGCACCCGCAGATCCTGCGCCTTCTCCTCGCGCCACGCCTGCAGCGCGGCCAGTAGCTCGGCGTCCAGTTCGGCCGGACAGCGGCGGCAGCGACCGAGCATGGTCGCGTAGGTGCCGATCAATGGTTTGGCACAGATCCGGCAGGTCGGGCGCACCCCGTTCGCGGCGGCGTCGGCGACCGGCGCGGCGATTCGCGAGGCGGGCGAGTCGTCGGGCACCAAACCATTGAGGAATCGGGAGCGCCGCCGGGTGCGCCTGCCGCCCTCGCCGCGGGCCAGCGCCCAGGACAGCTGCAGGTGTTCGCGGGCCCTGGTCACGCCGACATAGAGCAGTCGCCGCTCCTCCTCGAGCGCGGCCTGATCGGCGACCGAACCGTCGTCGCCGAGCACATGCGCGATCGGCAGGGTGCCGTCGGCGACGCCGACCAGGAATACCGCATCCCACTCCAGCCCCTTCGCCGCGTGCAATGAGGCGAGGGTGACACCCTGCACGGTCGGTGGATGCCTGGCCTCGGCGCGGGCGGCGAGTTCACGCAACAGGCCGAGTAGATCGAGTGCGTCGTCGTGGTCGACCAACTCCTCGGTCAGCCGCACCAGCGCCACCAGCGATTCCCAGCGCTCGCGGGCCTGGGTGCCCGCCGGTTCGGTGGCGGTGAGGCCGACCGGCGCGAGGGCGGCGCGCACCAAAGTGACCAGGGCCTTACCGCTGCGGGACCGGTCGGGCAGATCGTCGCGGGCTGCGACCTGACGCAGCGCGGATATGGCTTGCCTTACCTCAGCGCGGGCGAAGAAGCCTTCACCACCGCGGACCTGATAAGGGATGCCTTGTTCGGTCAATGCCTGTTCATAGGCCTCGGATTGCGCGTTGATCCGATAGAGCACCGCGATTTCGGCGGCCGGTGTGCCCGCGGCGATCAGCTTCTTGATGGACCGGGCGACCGCGGTGGCCTCGGCGGGACCATCGTCGAATTCGGCGAAGGCCGGTTCCGGCCCGTCGTCACGCTGGCCGATCAGTTGCAGCCGGGTGCCGGCGATGCGCCCGCGCGCGGCGCCGATGACCCGATTGGCCAGCGAGACCACCTGCGGCGTCGAGCGATAGTCACGTTCCAGCCGGATCACCGTCGCCTCCGGAAAGCGCCGGGAGAAGTCGAGCAGATAGCCGGGGGTGGCGCCGGTGAACGAATAGATCGTCTGGTTCGCATCGCCGACCACGGTCAGATCGTCGCGCTCGCCGAGCCAGGCATCGAGCACCCGCTGCTGCAGGGGCGTGACGTCCTGATATTCATCGACCACGAAACTGCGGTAGCGCCCGCGGAATTCGTCGGCCACCGCGGGATAGTCCTCCAGCGCGGCGGCGGTGTGCAGCAGCAGATCGTCGAAGTCGAGCAGTAGACCGTCCGGCGTGGCCTTGAGCTTTTCGTAGCCGCTATAGACCGCGGCGACACGCATCGGGTCGTACGGTGGTTCGCGCCGATGTCGGGCCACGGCGGCCGGATAGTCCTCCGGCGCGATGAGAGTAGCCTTGGCCCATTCGATTTCGGTGAGCAGATCGCGAACGGCTTCGGTATGTGAGGACAATCCGGCCTGATGTGCCGCCTGCGCCACGATCGGGTATTTGCGATCGATCAACTGCCAGGGCACATCCCCGACGACCTGCGGCCAGAAGTACTTCAGCTGCCGCAGCGCGGCCGCGTGGAAGGTGCGCGCCTGCACCTGGTTGGCCTCGCCGCCGAGTCCGAGCGCGCGCAGGCGGGCGCGCATCTCCCCCGCCGCGCGCGCGGTGAATGTCACCGCGAGCACCTGGTCGGCCTTCACATGTCCGGCGGCGACCAGATGCGCGATGCGATGGGTAATGGTCCTGGTCTTGCCGGTCCCCGCGCCCGCGAGCACACATACCGGCCCGCGCGGCGCGCGCACGGCGGCGGCTTGTTCGGGGTCCAGCGAGTCCAGTGCTGGGCGCAGGGGCTCGCTCGTACTGGTTGCCGACACGACACCCATCATGGCAGTGCCCGCCGACAAGTCGTGCCGCCCGGCCAGCAGCCGCCACGCGACGGGTCGCGGTGTTTCACGAGGCGGATAGCGCCACGGACGATGAGACGAGGGCCTAGCGATCGCGCAATTGCCGCAGCGCGCCTGCGAACGTCCGCGCCTGGCCGCCGAGCGGGCCGAAGAACTCGTGATCGCAGTTCTCGACCACCACCAGCGCCCGATTCGCCAGTGCCACACCGTCTTCGGTGGGGACGAGAGCCTTGGCCCTGCGGTCGTGCGGGTGGTCGCGCCGCTCGAGCAGACCCTTCTGCTCGAGCGCGCGCAAGACCTGGGAGGTCATCATCGGATCGGTGGCGGCGTACGCGGCCAGATCGCGTTGCATCACCGGCTCGTCGCGACGTGCGGCCAGATAGGTCAGCGCGGCCAGCAGGACGAACTGCACATGGGTCAGATCGAACGGGGCCAGCGCCGCCCGCTGGGCGGCCTGCCAGCGATTGGTCACCTGCCAGAGCAAGAGCCCGGGACTTTCGTCGGCCTCGGCGAATTGGGAGCGCAGACCCCGGTCCTCACTCATATGCCTCCCTTACCTCTGGTTCGTCGATCATCGCCTGTGCGATGACCGCGAAGTCGTGCGCGGTCAGTTCGACCAGCCCGCGGCGCAGCACCATGCCCCAATTCGGCGCACCGGTGAGATCCAGTTCGCCGCGCAGTTCCTCGATGGGGATCGCACGCGCGTCGGTGCGATAGTGCACCGCGCGCCGCCACGGCTGAAAGCAGCCGCCGTCCTGCGGATCCGCCTGCCAGACCGGGCGGTCGGCGATGGTGCCGATGGCGGTGAAGGAACGGATCGGGGCGCCGGATCGCATCCCCTCGCGCGGTGAGTAATAGAGGAAGCCGTCGCCGGGACGCATCCGTTCCAGCGGTGTCCGCTTGCCGTGGTTGACCTGCGCGATGCCGAGTTCGACACCACGCAGCACGTGCTCACGCGACACCACGCCGAGCCAATACCGCTGCCCGGGGGTCGTCCGATCACCCGTCATCGAATCGCTGCGCGATGCCGTATGCCCACCCATCGCCCACCCACCGCCCCTCATCGAATCGCTGCGCGATGCCGTATTCATACGAGCACCGCCTCGGCCGCCGCGACGAGGGCATCGAGATCGGGCGCGACGGACTTGGCGATATCGCCGCCCATCACCTTGATCCAGAACCAGCGCAGCGGCCCGTCGATCGAGACGGTCACCGTCACCGTCGTGCCCTCCGGACCGGTCGCGACCTGGTGGTCGAAGGTCAGGCGGGCGCCGATGAGCTCGGAGACGTCGACGAATTCGGTATCGGAGAGCCGTTCGACGAGGAACCGAACCTTGGGGCCGCCCTTCGGTTTCAAGGTGCCGGTCGCGCCCGGGGTGAACGGACCGTCGAGGCGGACCCACTCGGTGTCGTTGTTCCACTCCGGCCAGGTGGACATATCGGCCCACTTGGCGAAGAAGGCGGCGGGTGCGGCGGTCGAGGTGGCCTGTGCGGTGGCGATTGTTGTCATGGATTTAGTATGCGCGCATATTAAATCCAGCGCAAGTCCGAGGGCGGAACAGGATCGGACCGTGGAATGTTGAACGATCCGTGACTGACTTGACTCCCGCCTTGACGATGTACTCGACCACCTGGTGCGGCTACTGCCGCAGGCTCAAGAAGCAGTTGGACGAGTCCGGTATCAGCTATGTCGAGATCGATATCGAACAGGATCCGGCATCGGCCGAGTTCGTCGGCAGCGTGAACGGCGGCAACCATGTGGTGCCGACGGTGAAGTTCGGGGACGGTTCAACGGCGACCAACCCGTCGCTGGCCGCGGTCAAGCAGACGCTGGCCACGCTGGCCTGATCGGGCCGGCCACCGAATCCGTGCGGACCTCGCGGCCCGCACGGAACTTTTCTGTGCCGCGATCAGCTCTCCAGCGCCGCCCAGGACTCCACGATCGTGCGCGCGATGGAGATCGACCCCGGCAGCAGCAGCCGCGCGCCCTGGTTCTGCGCGGACCAATCGCCGACCGCCAGCGCCTCGCGCACCTCGGCGCGGGTGAACCAGTAGGCCTCGGCGATCTCGCCGTCGGAAAAGGTGAGCGGCTGATCGGGATCGGCGACGGCGGAGAATCCGAGCATCAGCGAACGCGGGAACGGCCACGGCTGACTGCCCAGGTAGGTGATGTCACGGACCTGGACTCCGACTTCCTCGAGCATCTCGCGCTCGACGCAGCGCTCCAGCGACTCCCCGGCCTCGACGAATCCGGCGAGCAGGGAGAACAGCGTCTTGGGCCAGGTGTGCTGGCGGGCCAGCAGTACCCGGTCGCCGCCATCGTGGATCAAGCAGATGACGGCCGGATCGATGCGGGGGAACTCCTCGTAGCCGCCCTCGGTGATCCGCGACCAACCGCCCTTGGTCGCGACGGTCGCGGTGCCGTCGGCGGCATGGAACCCGGCCTTGTCGTGCCAGTTCAGCAGGGCCATGGCGGCGGTGAGCAGACCGGCGGTGAGATCGTCGACGCCGCCCGCCATCGCCCGCAGATCGGTCAGCGTGCCCTGCAGTTCGGGATCGCGCACCGCCCAGACGTGTTTGCCGTCGCTGACGCCGAGAAATACCGCGGCCGGATTCGGTTCGGCGGACAGCTCGATCGCCGGTTCCAGCACCAGCGCGCCGTTGTCGAAACGGAACTGCCCGCGCTTGTTGACCCGGAGTAGTTCGGCCTCGGCCCAGCCCTCCTTCAGCGCCTGTTCATCGGTCCGGATCTCCTCGGCCCGGTCGAGCACTGAACGCGAAAGCAGCGGAACACCATTGAGCTGAAATCCTGAGGCCACGGTTCGAGACTATCGCGCCGCCGCGAACGCCAGCCGTCGCGCCGGTATCACCGGCCCGCGTGCCGGATGTACAGCAGCTTGTCGGTCGCCTCCAGCGCGTCCACCTCGGCCTGGCCCACCCGGATCAGCACACCGCCGCGCACCACGCCGAGCACGATATCGCCGAGATGCCGGGGCGAGCCGCCGACCTCGGACGGTTCCACATCGCGTTCGGCGACCGCGAAGCCCTCCTCGGGGGTCAGCAGATCCTCGATCATCTCGACCACAGTCGGGGTGGTGGTGGCGATGCCGAGCAAACGGCCGGCGGTCTCGGAGGAGACCACCACCGAATCCGCGCCGGATTGGCGCAGCAGATGGGTGTTCTCGGCCTCCCGGATGGCGACGACGATCTTGGCGCTCTTGTTGAGTTCGCGGGCCGTCAGGCTGACCAGCACGGCAGTGTCGTCACGGTTGGCGGCGACGATGACCGAGGCCGCGCGCTGCACACCGGCCAGCCGGAGCACATCGGATTGGGTGGCCGAACCGTGCACCGTCACCAGGCCCGCATTCGCCGCGGCCTCCAGTGCCACGGAATCGGTATCGACCACGACGATATCGGCGGGCTGTATGCCATCGCCGAGCATGGCGTCGACCGCGGTGCGGCCTTTCGTCCCGTATCCGACCACGACGGTGTGATTACGCACGCTGCGCCTCCAACGCTGAATCTTGAATGCCTGCCGGGAACGCTCGGTGAGTACGCCGATGGTGGTACCGACGAGCACGATGAGGAAGAGAATGCGCAGCGGGGTGATGATGACGATATTGACGAGCCTGGCCTCGGGGGTCACCGGCGCGATATCGCCGTAGCCGGTGGTCGACAGCGATACCGTCGCATAGTAAAGGGCGTCGAGGAACGACAGCTCGTTCCCGGAATTGTCGTGGTACCCATCGCGACCCACGTACACCACCAGCGCCGCGGCGAACAGCAACCCGATCGCGAAGAGCACCCGGCGCACCAGCGAAGCCCCTGGACTGGACTGGATCTCGGGAATGCGCAGCACACCGACCAGCGCGAAATCCGGGCGACTCGACAATCCGACACTGCGTGCGCGATCACCGAACACCGGACTCACCCGCCCTGGCCGAGTCGACTACCTCCGGCGTTATCTGTCTCTCCGGCACGCACCGGAGCCTACCGGGTATCGGCCACCCCACACCGCACCCACACGAACAGTCGGTGAACCTATGGTCGCGGATCATTCGGCGCGGCATTCCTGATCAGTTCGGCCAATTCGTCCGGGCCGGGCAGTGCGGCGGGCGCGATGGTGCGTCCGGTGCGCACGTAATGAAATGCGGCGCTGATGCGTTCGAGCATTTGTGCCTCGGTGCCGTGATCGCGCGCGGCCATCAATCTGGCCCAGGCCAGTCGGTAGACCGCCAGCTGCATGGCGACCGCTGGCTCGTCGGCGGGTGCGGGTTCGGCGCCTGTCTTCCAGTCGACCACGATCCAGCCGCCGCCGGGTTCGGCGAAGACGGCATCCATCCGGCCGCGGATCACCGTGCCGGCGATGGAGGTTTCGAAGGGGATCTCCACCTCGAGCGGACTGCGATGGGCCCACGGCGAGTTCAGGAACGACTCCTGCATGGTGACCAGTTCGGTGTCCACGCCCGCATCGGCGGCGCTGCTGTCCGCGCCGGGGAGTTCGTCGAAGCCGAGCAGGCGGTCGGCGGCGAACCAGCGCTGCACCCAGGCGTGGAAGGCGGTACCGCGGCGAGCCAGCGGATTCGGCGGGAACGGCAGGGGGCGGCGCAGGCGGGCGGCGAGTTTGGCTGGGTCGGCGCGCATTTCGACCAGGGCGGTGGCGGCGATCTGGCCGGGGAGTTCGACTTCCTCCGCGATGGCTTGGTCGGCTTCGAATTCGGCGAGTAGCGCGTCGACGTCGGCGGCCCAGCCGTCGGGGTCGTCGGGATCGGCCGCGTGTCCAGCGGACCGGTCGTGGGGCGGTGTGGGTTCGGAGGTCGATGAGCCGAGCTCGTCCGGGGGTGGCTCGAATTCGTCGAAAGGCGGTTCGTAGTCGCTGAGGGGCGGCTCGGGCTTGTCGGGATGCGGTTCGAAGTCGGGTGGGGGCAGCGGGAATTCGTCGTGGCCGTGCGGATCCGGCGCATCAGGGACGCTCGCGGGTGGTTGGTAGGGATCGTCGAACGGAGCGGGCGCATCGGGAAAGTCGGGCGGGGGAACGTCGGCGTAAGGGTCGGCTGACAGTACGACCGCGGCGGGACCGTCGGGGCGGGCGGCCGTTGTTTTCGGGTCGGCAAAGTTGTCGGTGGCAGGGGCTACAGTCGGTGCCATGTCGATGTCATGGGGCACAGGGTCCACGAAATCGGCTGAGGCAGTTGCTTTGTCGCGGGTTGCGGGCTGGACCGTACGGTTCGTCGCAGTGACACCTGCGGCCGGTTGTGCCGCAAGTTCGGCGAGCGCGGCGCGAACGAGGGAGGCACCCTGTTCGATGGGGTCGCGGCGGTTGCCGAGGGGGTCGCGGGGCCATTCGGCGGTCGCGGGGTTATCGGTGAAGGGGTTGACGGCGTCGACGTCGGGGGCATCGTCCCAGCGGTCGATGGTGACCGCGCCATGCGCCGGGCTATCCGGCGCTTCGCTGGCATGTTTGAGTTCCAGGAGGAAATCCGATGGCCCTTTCGGGGCGGTGCCGGTTTCGGCCCAGTGGTGGGCGGAGACGAGCAGGACGCGCTCGGTTCTGGTGAGGGCGACGTAGAACAGGCGGCGGTCTTCGTCGATGCGGCGGCGATCCAGTGATTCCTTGTGCGACTTGATCGCTCGCTCCAGGTCCGCGCGGTCGTAGAGGTCCGACAGGTCGAGGACGGGGACGCCCTCGGCGGCATCGTCCTGTTGGCGGTCGCCGCGCAGCGCGGTGGGGAGTTCGGCGAGCGCGCCGAGCCAGGTGCCCGAGGCCGCGCCGGAGGGGAAGACCCCGCGGGTGACGTGCGGAACCGCGACGATCTCCCATTCCAGTCCCTTGGCCGCGTGCACGGTCAATACCTGGACTCGATCCCGGGCGACCTCGACCTCGCCCGGCTCCAAACCGTTCTCGACCGACTCGGCGGCGGCGAGGAAGGCGAGCAGGCCACCGAGCGATGCGCCGGAATCGCTGGCATATCCGGCGACCACCTCGGCGAAGGCGTCCAGATGTTCGCGTCCGGCACCGGCGCCGACCATCGCGCGACGGGCCTGCGTCTCCACGCCGACGCCGATGGTGCGTTCCACATCCGCGACGAGTTCGGCGAGTGGTTGGCCGCTGCGTTCCCGCAGTGCCGCGAGTTCCCGGCCCAGTGCCACGATGCGCAGGAAACCGGATTCCGAATACTGTTCCCGCGGACCGGGATCGGCGATCGCATCGGCCAGACCGGCCTGTTCGGCCGGTTCCGGCGCCACCTCGCGCAACGCTTCAGCGAGGGCGGTGGAGTCGGTGATCTCATCGACCTCATTGCCGTGCAGGCGGCTGATCGACAGATCCCTGGCGCGGCGGGCGAGTGCGGCGAGGTCGGCGACGCCGATGCGCCAGCGGGCGCCGGTGAGGATGCGCAGCGCGGCGCTGCCCGCACCGGGTTCGGCGATGAGCCGCAGGGTGGCGACGATATCGGCCACCTCCGGAGTGGCCAGCAAACCGCCGAGACCGACGATCTCCACCGGAAGTCCTTGTTCGCGTAGGGCTTCCGCGAGCGGAGCGGCATCGGCATTGCGACGCACCAGTACGGCCGAGGTCGGCGGAGCCGCTCCCGCTGCACGCTTGGTCGCCCATTCGGCCGCGATCCGGCCCGCCACCCAGTTGCGTTCGTCGGCAACGGTTTCGGTGAGCGCCATGGCGACGACACCCGCCGCGGCGTCGGGTTTCGCGCGCAGCGCGTCGACGGTGACACCGCCGCTGTCGATGGCATTGCGGCGCAGTGGTTCGGCGACCAGATTCGCCAGGGCCAGCGCTTCCGGCGGATTCCGCCAGCTGGTCAGCAGTGGCAGAATCGGCGCGGGAATGCCAGGGGCACTGGGGAAGTCGGTGGCGAATCTGGGCAGGTTCGCGGCGGACGCACCGCGCCAGCCGTAGATCGACTGCATCGGATCACCAACAGCTGTCACCGCCAGTCGCTGTTCGCCACGACCGGTTGCCCGTTGCTCCGCATCCGACCGATGCTCCCGCATCGCACCGCCGTCACTCCGGCGAACGGCGGGGTCGGCCTGGTGGGAGCCGGAGTCGCCTCCGCCGGCGTCGGACACACTCCGGTGCGAGCCGGAGCCGCCTTCACCAGCGTTGAACTCACCTCGGGTGGAGCCGGAGCCACCCCCACCAGCGTTGAACTCACCCCCGTCGGAGCCAGGGCCGCCGGGGCGAACGTCCCGGTCTTTCGGCGCATCTGACGACGAGGGACGATCAGCCTCGGTGTCGGCGGTGGACTTGGATGGGGCGGTGGCCTTTCGCGACCGTTTGGTGTGCGGTTGCGGTGGCGATCCGCCGAACAGTGCTGCGAGCAGGATGCGTTGGGCGTGGCCGGTGTCCTGGTATTCGTCGAGTAGGACCAGGCGGAAGCGGGCGCGTTCGGCGGCGGCGACCTCGGGATGTTCGGCGGCGAGGCGGGCGGCCAGGGACATCTGGGCGCCGAAATCCAGTGCGCCGCGGCGGCGCAATGCCTCGGCCAGCTGCTTGACCAGGGGCAGCAGCGCGACGCGTTCGCGCTGCACCTGGACGATGTTCTGTAGTGCCTGGCTCGGTCCGCCGCGTTGGCGCGGCCCCGCGGGCAGGGTGTGCACCAGTTTTTCGAGTTCGGTATGGGCCTCGGCGAGTTGTTCGGGCTCCACCAGGTGTTCGGCGAGCTGACCGGACAGGGCCAGCACCGCCTCGGTGACCGAGACCGGGGTGCGTTCGGTATCGAGGTCACCGTCCCAGTTGCGGACCACCTGGTGCGCGAGTTGCCAGAGCTGGGTTTCGGTCAGCAAGGTCGCCGAGGGTTCCACCGGCAGCAGCAGGCCGTGTTGGGTGAGCAGTCGCCCCGCATACGAGTGGTAGGTGCTGATCTCGGGTTCGGCCCCGGAGAGTTGAGTGCGCAGCTCACCGCCGGTGTCGAGTTCGCGCAGCAGTGGCGAACCGGCCAGCCGGGCCAGCCGGGTGCGGATGCGGGAGGTCAACTGCTGGGCGGCTTTTCGGGTGAAGGTCAGACCGAGTACCTCATCGGGCAGCACCAGGCGGTTCGCGACCATCCACACCACGCGGGCGGCCATGGTCTCGGTTTTGCCCGCGCCCGCACCGGCCACCACCAGCGTCGGCCCGGGTGCGGCCGCGATCACGGCGGCCTGCTCGTCGGTGGGCGGCGGGAGGCCGAGCGCCTCCGCGAGCCGGTTCGGCGAGACGGTGCCGCTCATGCCTGCGCCTCGCTGACGCTCGGCTCCGGCAGGCGCGACGCGCGCTGGCACATGGTTCGCTCACTGCGTTCGCTCACTCGTCGGTCACCTGTCTTCCGGTGTCCTGGACGGGGCAACAGCCCGCCACCGAGCAGTGCCTGCAGCCGTCATTGCGCATGGCGAGGTAGCTCGGGCCCTGGGTGGCGGCCGCGGCATCGTGAATTGTGCCACGCCATTTCTCGAGCGCCTCGGCGTCGAGGGCGGGTTGCATGCGTTGGGTGGCACCCTCCTTGCTGCTCGGTTTGGCGACGTAGACCAGTCGCGCGCCACCGGGTTCGGCCGCGGATGCACCTGCGACAGTGTCGGATTCATTGCGCCCCGAGCCGGATTCATCGCGCGCACGATCCGATTCATCGCGCGCACGATCCGACTCCACCGCGATGTCGAGTGCGCCAGCGGCGGCGGCTACCTGATAGGTCGCGAGTTGGGCATGGTCGGCGGCGGCCTGCTTGGTGACCGGCGACTTGCCGGTCTTGACATCGACGATGACGAACCGTCCGAAGGCGTCGCGCTCGAGCCGGTCGACCCGCCCCCGAATCCGCACGGCGCGTTCATCTTCGGTGCGCGGGGGCAGCACACAGTCGACCGGTACCTCGACTCCGGCCTGGGTCAGCTCACCGCGGGTATTGTGCACCCAGGCCATGAACGTCTCCAACATGGCCTCGGTGCGGCGCAGTTCCTGGCGCGAATGCCAGCCGGTGCCGGGATCGATGGCCTGCCAGGCCCGGTCCAATGCCGCGCGGACCTGCGATTCGGGCACCTTGCCCGCCAGCGCCTGTACGAGCGTGTGCACCAGATTGCCCTTGACGGCGTGCGGGTTGTCGCCATCGGTGCCGCCGTGACGTTCCAGCGCCCAGCGCAGCGGGCAGGTGCGCAGCAGCTCAACGGTGGACGGGGAGAGGGCGACCGCGGTGTCGTCCTCGTTCCAGAGCGAACGTGAGGAGCTGAGATCGGCGGTGCCGTACCACTCGTCCGGATGCGTACCGGGCACACCCGCGTGCGCCAGCCGGGCCAGTTGATGCGCGGCGCGGCGCCTACGCGCCGGATCGGCCTCGGAATCGCAGACCACACCGCGCAATTCGGCCACCAGCGCATGCATGACCAGGGCCCGCCCCGGATCGGCGATCGGCAGTGCGCCGGGTTCGCTGTCATCGTCGTGGCCGAGGAGTTCGGCGAGGAATCGGGACGGCACCAGATCACGTTCGCCCGATACCGATTCCACCGCGGTGACCAGCAGTGAGCGCCGGGCCCGGCTGCACGCGACCAGCAACAGCCTGCGCTCCTCGGCCATGATCGGGGCCGCACGGCTGACCACATCACCCGCGTCGACAATGCCCGCGGTGAGGTCGACCAGATCCTCGGTCTGCAGCAGGGTGCCGCGCGGGCGCGGATTCGGCCAAATACCTTCCTGTACCGCGGCCACCGCGACCACATCCCATTCCCGGCCCGCCGACGCGTGTGCGCTGAGCAGCGCGACCGCATCCCCCGGCGCGGTCAGCGACCGGGTGTCGTGCGGAATCTCCTGCTGCACAAGGTATTCGACGAAGCCCTCGATACTCGCGCGCGGTAGCCGGTCCACATAGGCGGCCGCGGCGTCGAACAATCCGACCGCGGCATCGAGGTCGCGATCTGCCTGCATGCCCGCTGCCCCGCCGCGCTCGGACTGCGCGACCCAGCGCCGCTCCAGCCGCGATCCGGTCCACAGCGCCCAGAGCACATCCTCCAGACCGGCACCGCGGCGCCGGGTCTTGGCGGCCCGGTCGAGTGCGTCGAACACCCGCTTCAGCGGTGCGGCCTCGACATCGGTGAGCCGCTGCATGATTCGGCGGTCCGCACGCCCGACCAGCAGATCACGCAGCACCTCGGCGGAGGATTTGTCGACATAGGAGCGCCAAGTGTCGGCCGGGTCGGATTCGGGCCCGGCCGATCCGGTTTGCCCGCCATTTCGCGGCTGCGCGCCACTCTGATCGGCTCGCCGCCCGACCCCTTCGACATCGTCCGGAAGCGATTCAGCCTCATCTGATCCCGTAGGTCCGTCACTAAATCGCGGCCCCGCGCCACCCAGATCGGCACGCCGCCCGACCCCTTCGACGTCATCGGGACTCGACTCAGCCTCGTCCGATCCGGTAGGTCCGCCACTATATTGCGGCCCCGCGCCACCCAGATCGGCTCGCCGCCCGACCCCTTCGACGTCATCGGGACTCGACTCAGCCTCGTCCGATCCGGTAGGTCCGCCACTATATTGCGGCCCCGCGCCTCTCTGATCGGCTCGCCGCCCGACCCGTTCGGCGTCCTCCGTACGCGATTCGGCCGCATTCCGATGGGCAGTCGCGCCACCGTTGGGCTCGTCCACGCGGTCCGCGCCATCGAGGGCCTCTTCGGCATCGCGGTCGACGGCGCCAATGTCCGCTGTTGTCGCGCTGTCCGATTCGTACTCATCGGCGTCTGATTCTGGACGCTCGCCCTGCCATTCGGACTCGCGCAGACTCCATTCCGGCTCGATGCCGTACCAATCCGCATCGTCGGCGATCCGTTCGGCTTCGCCGATGCTCCGCTCGGCCGTCGCCACGTTGCGCCGGACGTCGCTTCCGCCGGGCTCCCCGAACGCGCCCTCCGCATCGGCAATCCGGTCGGCTTCACTGATGCTCCGTTCAGCCGTCGCCACGTTGCGCCGGACGTCGTCATCGCCGGGCTCCCCGAACGCGACATGGGCCTCGTCCGGCGGCAGATCCGCCTCGTCGGGCGGGAAGTCTCCGGCAGCGTCCGGTGGGAAATCCGCAGCGGCCCAATCAGGTTCACGGTCGAACACGGAACCCGCGGACCCCGCGGCGGTCTTGATCTCACTGCGTGCGGACTCCAGCACACTGCGCCGGATACCGCGACGCAATCGACGCAGGGTGATCTGATCGGCTCCGCCGAGCGGTCCGGCCAAGAGATCCAAGGCGTCCTCCGCCGAGAACATCGCCTCGGCCGAGCGCCGTCGCCCACGCCGCTGTGCTTCCTCGGCCAACACCGCCCGCAGCGCGAGCAGCATCCAGGCCGCACCGCGCCGTCGAGCCAGTGGCGCGTCCAACGCGGGCTGCTGCACCGGCACTCCGGCCGCGAGCAGGGCGCGGCGCAGCGGTGCCAGCGACAGCGGCACCGAGCGGACGATCACCGCCATCCGCGACCAGGCGACGCCGTCGGTGAGGTGGGCGCGGCGCAAATGGTCGGCGATCAGGGCGGCCTCCTTGGCCGGGGTGGCCAGCACCCGCACCCGTACCTCGGTGCCGTCATCGGTTGGCTCGACCGTATGACCGGGTGCCGAAAAGCGCTGTGGCGCACTGCCGGGCAATTTCGCGGCGATCCGCGCGACGGCCAGTTGTACCTGGCCGCCCGATCGGTGGTTGTCCCGCAGGATGATTCGCTGTCCGTCCGGCGCCGCCAGATCGGCGATGAAGCGCGCGTCCGCACCGCGGAAGGCGAACACACCCTGATCCGGATCGCCCGCGACGACCGCGGTGTGCGCGGCGGTGCCCATCACCTCGACCAATAGCGCCGCCTGCGGATCCATATGCTGCGCATCGTCGACCAGCAGATATCGGATCCGATTCCGTTCGGCCGCGAGCAGATCGGCGTCACCGGCCAGCGCGTCCAATGCCGCACCGACGAGTTCGGCCGCGTCCAATGCCGGTGCGGTCGCCTCGGGCGCCTCCACCCCGACCGACCAGCGCAGCAGCATCGACTGTTCGTATCGGACCGCGAATTTGCCCGCCGCCACCCACTCCGGCCTACCGTGCTCGCGGCCCAGCCGCACCAGATCCTCGGGACCGAGTCCGCGTTCGGTGGCCCGCAGCATGAGATCGCGCAACTGTTCGGCGAAGCCGCCGAGGCCGAGCGCGGGCTGCAACCTTTCCGGCCAGAGGTTGCCGGCCCCGGCCGCGATATCGGTCAGATCGCCGCGCAGCATTTCGCGCACGACGGCATCCTGCTCGGCACCGGTCAGCAAACGCGGCGGCGGATTTCCGTGTGCGCTGGCATGTCTGCGCAATACCGAGAACGCGTAGGAGTGCAGCGTGCGCACCAGCGGCTCCCTGGTGGCACCGGGCACACCGCCCTCCGCGGTGTCCGGACCGCTCAGCCGCGCGGTGATCGCGTCGCGCACCGCACTCGCCGCCTGCTTCGAATGGGTCAGCACCAGCACCGATTCCGGATCGGCGCCCGCGGCGATGCGCTCGGCGGCCAGATCGATCAGCAGCGCCGTCTTACCGGTGCCGGGGCCGCCGAGCACCTGCCAGGGCCGCCAGCCCGGCCGAATCGGGCCGACGAGGGCGGCGGCGTCGAACAGCGCACGGACATCGGCACCCCAGACCAGAGCCGGGGGTGCCGCCACATTTCGGCGAACAAGTCGCACCGCGCTATCCGATCGCACCACGCGGGCTATTGCAACAGACACCCCCGACACGCCACGCGGCCGATTCACGCCTCGGTGAGGTCGAACACACGCCTCGCTCTGCGATGGGTTTCGATATACGTCAATATAGGTCCTGTGTCGCCTCTTCATGTGTATCGGTACGGACCCATCGACGGGCCGAAAGTCCTGGCCCTGCATGGTGTGACCGGTCACGGCAAGCGGTGGGAGGAACTGGCGACCCGACATCTGCCCGATATCCGGATCATCGCCCCCGACCTGCGCGGACACGGCCGCTCGCCCGCGCTGCCGCCGTGGAACTTCGAGGCCATCGTCGAGGATCTGGTCGAGCTGCTGGCCGCAGAGGCCGACGAGCCGGTGGTGGTGGTCGCGCATTCGTTCGGCGGAGCTTGCGCACTGCACCTGGTTCATCACCATCCGCACCTGGTGCGCAAACTGATCCTGCTCGATTCGGCCATCGCGCTCGAGGCGGAGCGCCTGATGGATATCGCCCTGTCCAGTCTGGCCTCACCGGACTACGACACCATCGAGCACGCGCGTCAGGACAAGATCTCCACCGGCTGGGGCGAGGTGGAGCCGCGCCTGCTCGACGCCGAACTCACCGAACATCTGATGCCGACCGCCGACGGCCGCGTCGGCTGGCGGATCAGCCTGCCCGCCATCAATTCCTACTGGGGCCAGCTGGCCCGGCACTATGTGCTGCCTCCCGCGGACCTGCCGACGGTCCTGGTGCAGGCCATGAAGGTGGTGCCGCCCTTCGTGACGCCGGAGTTCCGGGCCGCGCTCACCGAACACCTCGGCGCGAATCTGACCATGCTCGAATGGGACTGCGATCATATGGTCGCCCAGGCCCGTCCGGCCGAGACCGCGGCGCTGATCCGATCGGTACTGTGACTCGGATGGCCACCACCGATGCCGAGGTCGAGCGGGTGCGCGCACTGGTCGCGACGGTGCCGACCGGCCGAGTGGTCACCTACGGCGATATCGCCGCGGCCGCCGGATTGTCCACCCCGCGCACGGTCGGCTGGATCATGCGCACCGACTCCGCGGATCTGCCATGGCATCGGGTGATCGGCGCGAGCGGCCGCCCCGCCGCCCATCTGGCCGATCGCCAGCTGCGCTTGCTGGCCGCCGAGGGCGTCCCGATCCGCGACGGTCGAGTGGACCTGCGCACCGCGCGTTTCCCGCTCCCGTAAACGGTTCCGCCGCCGTCGAGCGGCGGTTACCGTTGAGTCATGTCCACCCGCCTGGCGTGTGTCGCATTCGATGCGGACCGGCCCCGGTCCGTCGCGGACTTCTGGGCCGAGTTGCTGGGCTGGGCGGTGACGATCGAGCGCCCCGACGCGGTCGACGTGGCGGCGCCCGATCCGGACGGCCTCGACCTGACCCTGACCTTCCGGCCGACGACGCGTGCCAAGGGCAGCAAGAACCGCATCCATCTGGATCTGGCCAGTCGCTCACTCGATCACCAGCGGGTGCAGGTCGACCGCGCGCTCGCGCTGGGGGCCCGCCGCATCGATATCGGCCAGGGCACGGTGCCGTGGGTGGTGCTCGCCGATCCGGAGGGCAACGAATTCTGCGTGCTGGAACCTCGGGAGGAGTACGTGGACACCGGTGCGGTGGCCGCCATCGTGGTCGACACCGACGACCCGGTGCGGCTGGCCGAGTTCTGGTCCACCGCCTCCGGCTGGCCGGTCGCCCACGGCGGCGCGCAGGTGGCAGGGCTGCGTTCGGCCACCGGACTCGGCTGCTGGCTGGAATTCATCCGCACGCCCGATACCGAGCGCGGCCGCAATCGCGTCCATCTCGACCTGGCGTTCTTCCCGGCCGACGATCCGGCCGCGGAGTTGGCCCGGCTACGCGCGGCGGGCGCCACCGAGATCGGCCCGGAGGTCATCGGCGGCGCATCAGGGCGGGTGCTGGCCGATCCGGAGACCAATGAATTCCGGCTGCTCCGGCTGGCCCCCGACTATTCGGCGGTGTAGCGGGTGCGACGGCCCGCTGGTCGCCCGCGGCACCCGGCCCGCCCCGGATCCGTGCCGGCGACGAATTAGCATGTCGGCCATGCTTGCCCACCCGTTGCCCGACCGCCATCCCGCATCGAATCGCGACACGATGCCGCGGGCCATCGCGCCGGGCGCCGGCCGGTGACCGCCGCGGACGCGATTGTGCTGGCGGGCGGGCGCGCCAGCCGGATGGGCGGCGTCGACAAACCCGCCATTGTCATCGGCGGCCGGACCATGCTCGATGCGGCGCTGGCGGCGGTGACGTCCTGTCGGCGGACAGTTGTGGTCGGACCGCATCGGCCCGAACTGGACCCGGAGATCATTCAGGTGCGTGAGGTTCCGCCCGGCTCGGGTCCGGTCGCCGCGGTGGGAGCCGGGCTGCGCGCGCTCGGTCCGACCGCCGCCCCGCTGGTGGTGGTGCTCGCGGCGGATCTGCCGTTCCTCTCGAAAACGACAGTGCCGGAACTGATTCGGCACGGCACTGAATCCGGTGCGGACGCGGTCTTCGCGGCCGATGAATCCGGCCGGCCGCAGTATCTGATCGGCGTATGGCGGCGCACGGCACTGGCGGGCGCGCTGGCGCGGCTGGAGTCGCTGATCAACCAGCCGATGAAGGCGTTGATTCCGGCCGATACGATCACCGTCACCATGGCGGGTATCGCCGATTGCGATACCGAAGAGCAGGTGCGCCGAGCCCGGCTGGCCTGGGATGCCGGTGTTACGGCGCCGAGTGCTCGTCCCACACCCTCGAAGACCGTCGCCGGTACCCCGCTGCCCCTCGATGAAGCACGGAATATCCTGCGCACCACCATCTCTCGACTCACCGATTATCGGGCCGAGCTGGGCTCGGTGCGCGGTGCCACGCTGGCCGCGCCGCTGACCGCGGTCGGGCCGCTGCCGCGCTTCGACGTCTCGGCAATGGACGGCTACGCCGTCTCCGGTGACGGTCCGTGGCAATTGCGCCGCGATATCGGCTTCGCGGGCGGGCGGCGGCCGGTCGGATTGCTCTCCGGTGAGGCGGTGCGGATCGCCACCGGCGCCCATGTGCCCGATGGCACCACCCGGGTGCTCCGTGACGAATTCGCGCGGATCGACGAGGACCGAACACTGCACCGACTACCGGATTCCCCGCTGCGCGAGGATATTCGCCGCCGTGGCGAGGACCGCGACCGCGGCGATCTGGTCGCCCCCGAAGGCACCGCCGTCACCGCGGCGCTGATCTCCGCCGCGGCCAGTGTCGAGGTGACCGAGGCGCTCGTGCGCGGTCCGGTCCGGGCCCGGATCATCATGACCGGCGACGAGATCCGCAGTACCGGCCCGCTCCAGACCGGCCAGACCCGCGACTCGATCGGGCCCATCCTGCCGGATGTGCTGTCCTGGTACGGAATTCGCACCATCGATCGGGTGCACCTGCGCGATACTCCGCGCGGTTTCGACGAGGTGCTCGGCGCCGCCGACGAATGCGATCTGCTCGTGATCGTCGGCGCCACCGGCGGTGGGGCGGCGGATCAACTGCGCGGCGCCATCGCGCGCGCCCGGGCTCGAATCCTGGTGCACCGCTTGGCCATCCGTCCCGGCGGATCCTCTATTGTCGCCGAACTGGCCACTGGCACAACGGTTCTCGGTCTGCCCGGCAACCCCTTCGCGGCCCTGGCCGTACTCATGGCCCTGTCCCCCGCCCTCGTCGAAGGCCGGACCGGCGGCCATCCGCTGCGTCCGCTGGTCGGACCGCTGCACAACGCGAGCGCGATCTCCGGACCCGTCACCCGCATCGTCCCGGCCCGCATTGCCCCCGACGGCGGCTGGCTGGGCGATCCGCAGGTCCGCACCACCCATCTGGGCGGCCTCGTCGACCGTGACGGCTTGGTCATCGTCGCGGCTCAGGCCACCGACGACGATCTGGTCGAATTCCTCCCACTGCGTGTGTAAAGAATCGACATTTCTTCTTCCACTGCTGATGTCCGCTCGCTATTGTGGCGTTGTTAGGCGAATCCAAATCACTTCGGAAAGGACCGAGTGGAGATGGCTGAAAAGTCGAAGAAGACGCCTAAGAAAATGCCCAAGCAGATGGAGCGGCAGCAGCAACAGCAGCGCCAGGAGGGCATGAACCGATCCGGCTCGTTGAGCGATCGCGACCGGATGGAACAGCAGCGTCAGGACCAGGGCTCGGAACGGCGCAGCTCTGAACAGCGCCGACCCGGACAGCACTGATCTGAAACGGGCCGCCGGATCCTGCACGGACCGGCGGCCTGTTTGTGCGCACCCCGCTCCGCGCCGGTTCTTTCCGGCTCCGGACTCTGAATACTGCACTGTATTTCGGCCGATCATCCCATAAACGTTCGACGTGTACTCGCGAATGCACTGCGCGCCGTTCGAATTACGCACGGCCACGCGCCAGCGCCGCTTTTCGTCGTCGAAAATACGAAATACATTGCGGGCCGCCGTGTGGGAATTACAACCGAGGCGCAGCAGCTCCGGGGCATCAGGACTCGAGGCGCGGCAGGCCGGATCGGGAGTGGGGACGGCATCGAGGAGACGGCGAGTGTAGTCCGCCCGCGGCGTGGCGAAGACCTCCGCGACGGGGCCGATCTCGACGACGGAACCCTGGCGCAGGACCACCACCCGCTCGGCGATCTGGTGCACGACCGCGGGTCGTGGCTGATGAACAGGCAGGTGACGCCGCCCCGCTGTGCTCACCATCGCGCGCCTCGCTGCTGACCGGAATCAATGCCCACCGTGCGGGTTTCGGCTTCGTCGCGAATGCGGACTCCGGATATCCCGATCTGCGACTCGAACTCGCCGACGATGTGCTGACGCTGCCGGAAATCCTGCGCGACAACGGCTATGCCACCTATGCGGTCGGCAAATGGCATCTGGTCCGCGATGCCACGATGAATCCGGCGGCACACCGGGATTCGTGGCCCACCCAGCGCGGCATCGACCGCTACTACGGCTCGCTGGAGCGACTCAACTCCTCGGAATGACGCCGGCAGCCCCCGTCGGCCGGATTTCCGCCGCCACCGGCTGTCCGATACCGTTGACCAGGGACAACACCCCAACCCGCCGGACCGAAGGATGCGCCTGATGGACGACAGTTCCCTGATCTGGGACGACGGTGCGCTGATCACCATCGACCAGCGTGAACTGCCGCACACGGTGCGCGAGCTGCGGTTGACCACCGTCGATGAGGTCGTCGACGCGATCAAGACGCTGGCCATCCGCGGCGCGCCCGCCATCGGTATCGCCGGTGCGTTCGGGGTGGTCATCGCCACCGCCGCGCATACGACCGGCGGCGTCGTCGATGTAGCGCGGGCCGAGGCCGAGGCCGCGCGGATCGCCGAGGCCAGGCCCACCGCGGTCAATCTCGCCTGGGCGGTGCGGCGGGTGGTGCCCAAGGTGCCACTCGGCGCGGACGCGGTACTCGCCGAAACCCTGGCCATGCTGGCCGAGGACGGTCGGGTCAATCGGACCGCCGCCACCCATGCCGCCGATCTCGTGCAGCAACTGTGCCCGGACCGGCCGCTGCGGGTACTCACCCACTGCAATACCGGGCGACTGGCGACCAGCGCCTTCGGCACCGCGATCGGGGCGATGCGGGTGCTGGCCGACCGCGGGGCGATCGAGAACGTCCTGGTCGACGAGACCCGTCCGCTATTGCAGGGCGCGCGGCTGACGGCCTGGGAGCTCGCCGAAGCGGGCATACCGCATCGGCTCACCATCGATTCGGCCGCCGCCTGGGCGATGGCGACCGGTCAGGTCGACTGTGTGCTGGTCGGCGCGGACCGGGTGACCGCCAATGGCGATGTCGCGAACAAGATCGGCACCTATGGGCTCGCGATCGCGGCCCGCCACCACGGCATTCCGTTCATCGTGGTGGCGCCGGAGTCCACGCGTGATCCGAAGACGGCGACCGGCGCCGATATCGTCGTCGAGCAGCGGGCGGCGGCGGAGGTGACCGGATTCGGTAGTGTCGCAACGGCTCCCACCGATACCGAGGCCTTCAATCCGGCCTTCGATGTGACGCCGGCGGAATTGGTGACCGCGGTCGTCACCGAACTCGGTGTCGTGCACGGCGCGAATGCCGCACCGGCCGAAGGTGATCCGGGTGCGGCCATCGCCGATATCGCGCGCGAGCTGTACGGCCGCGGCTGGATGCCGGGCACCGCGGGCAATATCTCGGTGCGCACCGACGACACCGCGGTCATCACCGGCAGCGGTCTGTCGAAGGGCGAACTGACCGCGCGGGACATGGTGACCGTCCGCATCGCGGACTCCGCGCCGGTGTCGGACCAGCAGCGCAAACCCTCGGCGGAGACCACGATTCACACGGCGGTGTACCGAACCACCGAGGCCACCGCCGTCGTACACATCCATCCGCCGTACGCGACGACCGCCGCGACCCGCTCGGGCTCCCCCGATGCGGTGACCACCCTGCGCATCGCCGACTACGAACTCATCAAGGGCCTGGTGGCCAAGCAGCCGGACGGCAGCTACCCGACCGTGCTGGATCTCCCCGTCTTCCCGAACTGGCCCGACGTCGCGCGCATCGGCACCGATATCGAGCGATATCTGCGCGAGAACCCCACCGCGGCACCGGTATTGGCCATCGCGGGGCACGGAATCACCACCTGGGGGGACAATCTCTCTCAGGCACGCGACCGCGCCGAATGCCTCGAGGCCCTGTGTGAGCTGGTGGCCGGCACCGGCCGTCGACAGGCCTTCGTCTCACGCAATCCGAACGAGATCACCGAGATTGGACTGACATCATGACGCTGCTGCAGGTTATGGCCGCCGACAATGCCGATAAGGTCCTGCTGCGCACCACCGACGATGCGGTGATCGCCGCCGAATTGGCCACCCGGGGAATCACTTTCGACCGTTGGCCGGTGCTGGACAACGCCACCGAAACGGCATCGGAGCAGCTGCTGGCCGAATATGACGACCGGGTCACCGAACTCAACGCCTCCGGCCGGTACAAGCATATCGATATCGCCCGGATCCACCCCGACGACGCGAACCCGGAGTGGCCGCAGATCGCCAAGGGCGCTCGGGAGAAGTTCCTCAACGAGCATCGGCACGCCGAGGACGAGGTGCGCTTCTTCGCCGCCGGACGCGGCTGCTTCTATCTGCATCTCGGCGACGAGGTCGTGGCGGCGGTCTGCGAAGGCGGCGACCTGCTCTCGGTGCCAGCGGGCACGCTGCACTGGTTCGATATGGGCACCCGCCCCGACTTCATCGCCATCCGATTCTTCGAGGAGGCCGACGGCTGGGTCGGCGATTTCACCGGTGACCCCATCAGCGCGGGTTTCCCCACCCTCGACCAACTGCTGACCGCCTCGTGATCGCCGCCGTCGTCGTCGATATCGAGGGCACCACCAGCCCGACCAGCTCGGTGCGCGAGGACCTGTACGGCTACACTCGAGCGCGCCTGCCCGAGTGGCTGGCCGAAAACCGGACGGGCGCGGCCGCTTCCATTATCACGGCCACCCAGGAACTCGCCGAACGCCCCGATGCCGATACCGACGAGGTGGCCGCGATCCTGCGCGACTGGCTCGGCTCGGATGTGAAGGCCGAACCGCTCAAGGCGGCGCAGGGCATCATCTGCGCCGAGGGCTTCCGCAATGGCGCGCTGCACGGCGAATTCTTCCCGGATGTCGCGCCCGCCCTCGCCGCCTGGCACGCCGCTGGCCTGGCGCTCTACGTCTACTCCTCGGGATCGGTACGCAACCAACAGGATTGGTTCACCTTCGCCCGCGGCGGCGAGCTGGCATCGCTTATCAGCGGCTACTTCGACCTGTCCAGCGCGGGACCGAAGCGCGAAGCTGCGTCGTATGCGAA
Organism: Nocardia sp. CA-119907; assembly: GCF_050955995.1. Taxonomy (NCBI): domain Bacteria; kingdom Bacillati; phylum Actinomycetota; class Actinomycetes; order Mycobacteriales; family Nocardiaceae; genus Nocardia; species Nocardia sp. CA-119907. Next base: position 1,859,932 of record NZ_CP192091.1, on the reverse strand, counting down.
GATCGCCGGTGCCATCGGCATATCCGTCGACCGCATCCTGTTCCTGTCCGACCATCCGGACGAACTCGATGCCGCGGTCGCCGCGAGCTGGTCGGCCACCGGCGTCCACCGTCCCGGCGAGCCGAATCCCGCACGGCCCCCGCATCATTGGATCGCCTCTTTCGCGGAGCTGACCCTGCCCTGAGGTATTCGCCTGCCGCGCTGACACTTTGACGGCTAGCTGGCCGCCGCCACCGCCTGCTGGATCCGTCGGGACCGAGTGTCCGGCCGCTTCGCCGCGATGACACCGGTGACGAATTCGCGGCGCGCCGTGAACGACAGTGCGTCGAATGCCGCGCGCACTCCGGCGTCCTCCAGTGCGGCGGCCAGGTCCGCGGGGACTTCGACCGTGCGCTCGACGTCGTCGCGTTCCACGGTGACCTCGACCGTATCGCCGGGCTGCTTACCCAGTTCGGTGCGGATCGCTTTGAGCATGCCGAGGCACGGTCCCGCGCCCATGGTCGTGATGGATCCGGTGTAGGAGATACCGTCGAAACCGGCGCGGACGGGTATCCGGCCGCCGCCTCCGAGCGCCGCGATGACCTCGGCGGGCACCGCGACGTAGGCACCGCCCCGGGCGGCGGGCTCGATGGTCGCTTCGAATCTGTGCATGCGCCGAACAATAATCCGCGGATGCGGTAATCGCCGAAACTATTGGCAAATCTGTAGCTAATAGCGAAGCGGGTCGTGAAAATGGTGTGCACGCAGCCGTTGGACCACTCCGCGCGGATGTGAACTGGACCGCAGCGGGCCTCTCGAAGTGTGTTAACAAATGTAAACCACCTGAGAACCAGCGGTTTCCAAAGCATCACCGGCAAGTCCCCGAAACACCCGCCGGAAGCCGCATTTCGGCCGGTCAGGGCGGATCCGCCCAGGTCACCTCGATACCGTCGGCGTTTGGGGGCAATCGCGCGGTGACCACCACGTTGCGCCGACCTCACAACTCACCACCGGCCAGCGCGCGCTGTGAGAGATTCGTTTGGACGTGCGTCGTGACCTCCTTACAGTCGGTGCAACAGCCCGGTTTCACAGCTCGAAGGGGACGTCGTGGTTAATTCGCGCATTCAGGGTTCCGCGTCCTCCGATTCGGTCGATCGGCAATCCGGCGACGCGAGCGACGCACTGCTGCGTCTCGGCAAATATTTCCACCGCGGCGAGGTGTCGACCGACCAGCGCAGCCTGCATCAGGTCGGCGGGCGCAGTGCCGACGAGTTCTACCGCGACCGCTGGTCACACGACAAAGTGGTGCGCTCCACGCACGGGGTGAACTGCACCGGATCCTGCTCCTGGAAGATCTACGTCAAGGACGGCGTGATCACCTGGGAGTCGCAGCAGACGGATTATCCGTCGGTCGGCGCGGACAAGCCCGAGTACGAACCGCGCGGCTGCCCGCGTGGCGCGTCGTTCTCCTGGTACACCTATTCGCCCGCGCGCGTGCGCTATCCGTATGTGCGCGGTGTCCTGCTCGAGCTGTACCGGGAGGCCAAGGAGCGGCTCAAGGATCCGGTGCTGGCCTGGGAAGCGATCGTCGAGGATCCGGAAAAGGCCAAGCGCTACAAGTCCGCTCGCGGCAAGGGCGGATTCGTCCGCGCGGAGTGGTGGGAGGCCGCCGAGATCGCGGCCGCCGCGCACGTGCACACGATCAAGAAGTACGGCCCCGACCGGGTGGCCGGATTCTCCCCCATTCCGGCCATGTCGATGGTCAGCCATGCCGTTGGCGCCCGGTTCATTTCGATGCTCGGCGGCTCGATGCTGTCGTTCTACGACTGGTACGCCGACCTGCCGGTGGCCTCACCGCAGGTCTTCGGCGATCAGACCGATGTGCCGGAATCGGCCGACTGGTTCGACGCGGGCTACCTCATCATGTGGGGATCGAATGTCCCGGTGACCCGAACCCCGGACGCGCACTATATGACCGAGGCCCGCTACCGCGGTCAGAAGGTCGTCGTGGTCTCCCCCGACTACGCGGACAACACCAAATTCGCCGATGAATGGGTGCCGGCGCGGCCGGGAACCGATGCGGCCCTTGCCATGTCGATGGGTCATGTGGTCCTGAAGGAATTCTTCGTCGACCGCGCGACGCCCCGATTCCTGGACTACGTCAAGCGCTACACCGATCTGCCCTTCCTGGTCTGCCTCGACGATCCGCAGGGCTGGGACTCCGACGGCGTCTACCACCACGACGGCGCGCTGCCCGGCAAATTCCTCACCGCGGCCGACCTCGGCCACACCGATGAGACCGCCGCGCACAAGATGGTGCTGCTCGACGCCGCCGGCAATCCGGTGGTGCCCAATGGCTCACTCGGCCACCGCTTTACCGCGGGCGATGCCGGCAAGTGGAATCTGGATCTCGAGGGCGTCGATCCGCTGCTGACCCTGCACGACCGGGCCGATCAGCGCCCGATCGCGGTACAGCTGCCGCGCTTCGACACCGATACCGCGGGCGTGGTGGTGCGCGGCGTGCCGACGATCACCGTCGCGGGCAAGCGGGTCACCACGGTCTTCGACCTGCTGCTCGCGCAGTACGGTGTGGGACGCGATGGCCTGCCGGGCACCTGGCCGAGCGGCTACGACGACGCGTCCGAGCCCTACACCCCGGCCTGGCAGGAGGCCATTACCGGCGTACCCGCCGCACAGGCTCAGCGCATCGCCCGCGAATTCGCCGATAATGCCGATAAATCCGGCGGCCGGTCGATGATCCTGATGGGTGCCGGCACCAACCACTGGTTCCACTCCGACCAGATCTACCGCGCCTTCTTCACCCTGACGCTGCTCACCGGCTGCCAGGGCGTCAATGGCGGCGGCTGGGCGCATTACGTCGGCCAGGAGAAATGCCGCCCGGTAACCGGTTGGTCGACATTGGCCTTCGGGCTGGACTGGCAGCGACCGCCGCGCCAGATGCAGGGCACGGTGTTCTGGTACCTCAGCAATGACCAGTGGCGCTACGACCCTTTCACCGCACAGTCGTTCGCCTCCCCGCTGGGCCGTGGCAAATTCGCGGGGCGCACCGCCGCCGACAATATCGCGCTGGCCAGTCGCCTCGGCTGGATGCCGAGCTATCCGACGTTCGACCGCAATCCGCTGGATCTGGTGGACGAGGCCGAGGCGGCGGGCAAGACCGCGCCCGAACATGTGGTGGACGGGCTCAAATCCGGTGACCTGCGCTTCGCCTGTGAAGATCCGGATGCGCCGGAGAACTTTCCGCGCTGCCTGACCGTCTGGCGGGCGAATCTGCTCGGGTCCTCCGGTAAGGGCAACGAATACTTCCACAAGCATCTGCTCGGCGCGGATTCCAATCTGCAGACCACCGATGCCGAGGGGGTGCGGCCGCAGGAGCTGGTCTGGCGCGAGGACGCACCGACCGGAAAGCTGGATCTGCTGCTATCACTGGACTTCCGGATGACCAGCACCACGCTGTTCTCCGATATCGTGCTGCCCGCCGCCACCTGGTACGAGAAGCACGATCTGTCCTCCACCGATATGCACCCGTTCGTGCACGCCTTCTCCCCCGCCATCTCCCCGCCGTGGGAGGCCAAGACCGATTTCGAGGCGTTCCACCGGATCGCGCGCGGATTCTCCTGGATGGCCGAGAAGCATCTCGGCAAGCGCAAGGACATTGTCGCGGTTCCGCTGCAGCACGATTCGCCGGATGCGCTGGCGCAGGCCGGTGGACGCGTACTCGACTGGAAAGCCGGTGAGTGCGAACCGATTCCGGGCAAGACCATGCCGAAGTTGGTGGTGGTCGAGCGGGACTACCCCAAGCTCGCGGAGAAGATGGCCGCGCTCGGTCCGCTGATCGATACGCTCGGCGTCACCACCAAGGGCGTCACCACCCATCCGGACGAGGAGGTGGCCTACCTCGCCGGTGTGAACGGCACCGTGGTTTCCGGTGTGGCCCAGGGACGTCCGTCGCTGGCCAAGGACACCCACGCGGCCGAGGCGATCCTGGCGCTCTCGGGCACCACCAACGGCAGGCTCGCGGTCGAAGGGTTCCATGCGCTGGAGCGACGCACCGGCACCCAGCTCGCCGATCTCGCCGCCGAGCACGAGGGCAAGCGAATCACCTTCGCCGACACCCAATCCCGGCCGGTTCCGGTGATCACCTCGCCGGAGTGGTCGGGCAGCGAGACCGGCGGACGGCGGTACTCCCCGTTCACCATCAATACCGAACGACTCAAGCCCTGGCACACCCTCACCGGGCGCCAACACTTCTACCTCGACCACGACTGGATGGCCGAACTCGGAGAGCAGCTGCCGATCTTCCGGCCGCCGCTCGATATGAGCGCGCTGTTCAGCGAACCAGGGGTGGGGGCCGTCGGTGACAACGGCGTCACCGTTCGGTACCTCACACCGCATTCGAAGTGGTCGATCCACTCGGCGTACCAGGACAACCTGCACATGCTGACGCTCTCGCGCGGCGGGCAGTCGATCTGGATGTCGGATCGGGACGCGGCGAAGATCGGTGTGGCGGATAACGATTGGATCGAGGCGGTCAACCGCAACGGTGTGGTCGTCGCGCGGGCCATCGTCAGCCACCGGATGCCCGAGGGCACGGTATTCATGTACCACGCCCAGGACCGGGCGGTGGATGTGCCGCGCATCGAGGGCCTGCCGAAGTCGAACGGCAACGGGAACGGCTTCGACTGGGCCGCACCGGAAACCCAGCCCGGTAAGGGCAAGCGCGGCGGTATCCACAATGCGCTCACCCGCATCATGATCAAGCCATCGCATCTCATCGGCGGTTATGCGCAGCAGTCCTTCGCACTGAACTACCACGGGCCCACCGGAAATCAGCGCGACGAGGTCACCACCATTCGTCGTCGCTCGCAGGAAGTGGAGTACTGACATGCGTGTCATGGCACAGATGGCCATGGTGATGAACCTGGACAAGTGCATCGGCTGTCACACCTGCAGCGTCACCTGTAAGCAGGCGTGGACCAACCGCGGCGGCACCGAGTACATGTGGTTCAACAATGTGGAAACCCGGCCGGGGCAGGGGTATCCGCGCCAGTACCAGGATCAGGACAAATGGAAGGGCGGCTGGACGCTCACCAAGCGCGGCAAGCTCACCCTGAAGTCCGGTTCGCGGCTGAAGCGGCTGCTCAACATCTTCGCCAATCCGGATCTGCCGACGGTCTCGGATTACTACGAGCCGTGGAGCTACGACTACGACAATCTGCTGTCGGCGCCCGCGATGGACACCAGCCCGGTGGCGCGGCCGAAATCGCTGATCACCGGCCAGGATACGAAGATCACCTGGGGCGCCAACTGGGATGACGACCTGGGCTCCGGACCGGAGCAGGTCGGCAAGGATCCGCTGCTGGCCAAGCTCTCCGATCAGGTGAAGCTGGAATTCGAGCAGACCTTCATGTTCTACCTGCCGCGCATCTGCGAGCACTGCCTGAATCCGTCGTGTGTGGCCTCGTGCCCGTCGGGTGCGATCTACAAGCGCTCCGAGGACGGCATCGTGCTCGTCGACCAGGACAAATGCCGCGGCTGGCGGCAGTGCGTCAGCGGCTGCCCGTACAAGAAGATCTACTTCAACCACAAGACGGGCAAGGCGGAGAAGTGCACGTTCTGCTACCCGCGCGTGGAGGTCGGCATCCCGACGGTCTGTTCGGAAACCTGCGTCGGGCGGCTGCGCTACATCGGCGTCATGCTCTACGACGCGGATGCGGTGCAGGCGGCGGCCTCGGTCACCGACACCAAGGATCTGTATCCATCACAGCTCGGCGTGTTCCTCAATCCGCATGATCCCCGGGTGATCGCGGAGGCCGAGCGCGCCGGTATCTCGCCGGAGTGGATCGAGGCCGCGCAGAACTCGCCGGTCTACAAGCTGATCGTCGACTACCAGATCGCGCTGCCGCTGCATCCGGAATACCGCACCATGCCGATGGTCTGGTACGTGCCGCCGCTGTCGCCGGTGGTGGATGTGCTCTCGGAGACCGGCCACGATGCCGAGGACGCGTCGAATCTGTTCGGCGCCATCGACGCACTGCGCATTCCGGTCGAGTACCTGGCCGAACTGTTCACCGCCGGTGAGATCGGACCGGTGCGAGCGGCGCTGCAGCGGCTTGCGGCGATGCGGTCGTTCATGCGGTCGGTGAATCTCGGTATGGAGCCCGATCCCTCGATCGCGCCGTCGGTGCGTTTGGAGCCCGAGGAGATCGAGGCGATGTACCGGCTGCTGGCCATCGCGAAATACGAACACCGGTATGTGATTCCGCACGGCGCGACATCCCAGGCGCACGAACTGGATTCGCTCGCCACCGGATGCAGTCTCGATACCGATGGCGGGCCGGGTATGACGGCGTTCGACACGATGGTGGAGAAGTTCCATCTCACCGACGCCAATGATGCCGCGCCGGAGCAGAAGTCGACGCGGATCAACCTGTTGAACTGGGATGGGCGCAATACCGATGGGTTGGTGCCCGCCGCGACCAATGGCAATGGCGCCAACGGGCACGCGACCAACGGTTCGGCGAAAAACGGTGCGGCCGAGAGTGGCTCGGCCAATGGCTCGAATGGTTCGACCAATGGCTCGGCGGCGACGAACGGTTCCGCCGCGCCGACGCCGACCGGAGCAACCCAATGAACGCCATCGGTCGACCAGCGGTCGGAGACGCGTGATGGCACTGCTGAAGGTACGCCGTAGGCCGGAGCCCGTCGCCCGGCTGTCCGAGCGCGATTGCCGTCTGGTGTGGCGGATAGCGGCCCTGCTGCTCGACTATCCGAACGAGCAGACGCTCGCGACCATCGACCAGATCGATGATGCCGCAACGCAATTGCCGGAAGAGGTGGGTGCGCACCTGCTGGAATTCATCCATCATCTGCGCGCCACCCCGCCGATCACGCTGGCCCAGCAGTATGTCGAAACCTTCGATATGCGGCGGCGTTCCAGCATGCACCTGACGTTCTACGCCTACGGCGACACCCGCAAGCGCGGCATGGCACTGCTGCGGTTCAAGCACGCCTACCGGCACGCCGGCGTCGAACTCGGCGACGAGGAGTTGCCCGACCACCTGCCGGTGCTGCTGGAATTCGCCGCCACCGTCGACCCGATCGGCGGCGAACGCCTGCTGGGCGAACACGTCCCGGTGCTCGAGCTGCTGCGACTGTCGTTAGCGGACAACGGATCTCCCTACGCCGGTGTGGTCGCCGCGGTGGTCGCCACACTGCCGCCGCTGACCACCGCGGACCGCCGCCGGATCGCCGAACTCGCCGCGCAGGGCCCGCCCGAGGAAGAGGTCGGCCTGGACCCCTTCGCCATGGACCCCGCCCTCTTCGACGGATCGGAAGCCCGCCGATGACCACCACTTTCTGGATGACCCTGCCCTACGTGGCCTTCACCTCGTTCGTGCTCGGTCACCTGTGGCGCTACCGCAACGACCAATTCGGTTGGACCACACGGTCATCGCAGATCTACGAGAGCCGCCTGCTGCGCCTGGGCAGCCCGCTGTTCCACTTCGGCATGCTCGGTGTCATCGGCGGCCACGTGCTCGGCGTGCTGATCCCGGAATCCTGGACCACCGCGGTCGGCATCTCCGAACACACCTACCACCTGGTCGCGGTGGCGGCGGGTTCGGTCGCCGGACTCGCGGTCATCCTCGGCGTCGGCATCCTGCTCTACCGCCGCATCACCGTCCCCGCCGTCCGCAAGGCCACCACCCGCAACGACCAGCTCATGTACGCACTGCTGGCCGCCGCCTTGATCACCGGCCTGCTCAATACCTGGGGCAGCAACCTGCTCTGGGGCACCTACAACTACCGTGAAACCGTATCCCCATGGTTCCGTAGCCTTTTCACTCTGCACCCGCAGCCCGAGCTGATGGTGGGCACGCCATGGACCTTCCAGGTCCACGGCCTGGTCGTGCTGACCCTCATCGCGATCTGGCCATACACCCGCCTGGTCCACATGTTCAGTGCCCCCGTCGGCTATCTGACCCGCCCGTACATCGTGTACCGCGCCAAGGAATCCAACGCCCCGGACAAGCGCCGCTACGCCCGCGCCTGGGATGCCCCCGTCACGCCCGAAACCTGGCGCTGACCCCGAATTCGGGTCCTCTCACCCGATGCCCGGCGGCCCCGTCCTCCCCACACCGGGAGGACGGGGCCGTGTCATTTCCCAGCAAACACGCCCGTCGTATCCCGAGACCACGGCTGCGGCCGTGATAGGAATTCGACCCATGTACCGGCTCGTGCCCACGCCTCGCGCACGCTCGGCCTCGACCCGCCCGATGGGGACCGTGCCGATGGTTCGCTCGCTGCGCTCCCTCGTTCGATGCCTGGTCTTCCTGTTCGCGGTCTGCGCCGCGACCATTCCCACCGCCGGAGCCGAACCCGGCTCGCAGATCCTCGAAGTTCGGCCATTGGGCGGGCGGCAATTCGAGGTGGTGGTGCGTTCGGCGGCGATGGATCGGCCGATCACGCTGTGGATGTCACACCCCGGAGCGGGCGCGCCCGCGCTCTATCTGCTCAATGCGGTCGACGGCGGCGAGGACGGCGGGCCGTGGACACGCCGCACCGATATCGCGGACTTCTTCGCGGACAAGCACGTCAATGTGATCGTGCCGATGGGCGGGCGCGCGAGTTATTACACCGATTGGCTCAATGACGATCCGATCTTGGGCCGCAATAAGTGGACGACCTTCCTGACCCGGGAACTGCCGCCGCTGCTGGAATCTCGTTTCGAGATGACCGGGCGCAATGCCGTTGCGGGCCTGTCGATGTCGGCGACCTCGGCACTGAATCTGGCGATCGGCGCACCCGGCCGCTATCAGGCGGTGGGTTCCTATAGCGGCTGTCCGCGCACCAGCGACCCCGCCGCCAATGCCTATGTGCACTCCGAACTCGCGGTGTTCGGTGCGAATGCGGACAATATGTGGGGCGCCCCGGACAATCCGGCCTGGGCCGAACACGATCCGATGCTGCACGCGGATCGGCTGCGCGGCATCGCGCTCTATATCTCGGCGGGCAATGGCGTGCCGGGCGCGCACGAAACCCTCGGCGATCTCGACATCGAAGGCAGCCCGGTGCGCCTGCTCGATCGCATAGCGGTCGGCGGCGTCATGGAGACCGTCATCGGCAACTGCACCCACCCGTTCCTGGACCGGCTGGCCGCCGCGGGCGTGCCCGCCACCGTGAAATTGCGTCAGGGCACCCACGCCTGGGCCTATTGGCAGGACGACGTGCACGAATCCTGGCCGCTGTTCGCCGCCGCGATCGGCGCGTAGCGGCCGTTCACCGCGAACTTGTCGGTGCCCTGGTCGACAATGCGGTATGGCGTATGACAAGGAGCTCGCCGATCGGATCCGGGAGCTGATCGAACCCGCACCCGATGTGGTCGAGAAGAAGATGTTCGGCGGTCTGGCCTTCCTGGTCGGCGGCAATATGGCGGTCGCGGCCAGCGGTAAGGGCGGTCTTCTGGTGCGCGTCGACCCGCAGGAGAGCACCGCGCTGCTCGCCCGCGACTACGTCGGCACGATGGTCATGGGCGGTCGGGAAATGAACAACTGGCTGCGCGTCGACGGCGCGGCGGTCGCCGACGATGACGCACTCGACGAATGGATCGACCGCGGGGTGAGCTACGCGCGCTCGCTCCCGCCGAAGCAGAAGTAGCGGTTCAGCGGACGAGGCGACGGAAGGTGAGTTTGTCGAATTCCCGGCCGTATTCGTCCACCGCCACCACATCCATTTCGCTGGCGAAGATGCCGGGGCGGACATCGACGCGCAGGAACGAGTAGTTGCGGAACCGCACTCGCGACCACGGCGCGGCCTCATCCTGCTTCTCACCGGAGGAGGTCCAGACATAGCTGTTCGGGACCGTGGTGTCGGGTAATTCGTGGCCGCGGAACGATTCCTGCGAACCGGGCTGGAAGTCGTAGCGCGGGCGACCACCACCGCCGACGGTGTAGTAGACGGTGCCGTCGGTCTCCGGGTAGACGATCGAATTGTCACCGGCGACCCTGCTCGCGGCGCCGGCGCGGATCGGATCCGTGCGCTCGAAGACGTGATTGTGCCCCTGCAGCACCAGATCCACCTGATACCTGTCGAACAGCGCGGCCCAGGCATCGCGCAGGCCGCCGTCGCTGGCATGCGCGTCCGTGGTCGAATACGCGCAGTGGTGGAAAAAGCACACCAGGAAGTCGATGTCCGGATCCGCGCGATAGGCGGCGAGGGTGCGCTCCACCCAACTCGTCTGTGCCCCACCGGAATACCCGGTATTGGCCTTGATCTCATAGCTGACGTCATTGGCGTCGAGCGAGAGCACCGCGACATTGCCGTAGGTGAACGAGTACGCCGAGGGGCAGCCGGCGGGCCCGTTGCCAGGGAAGTCCAGCCGCGCCAGATGTCCGCCGTAGCCGTGCTGGCCGTAGGTCGCTTCCATATCGTGGTTGCCGGTGGCGAACATCCACGGCGTCTGGGCGGCGCTGACTTCGATGGCGCCGAAGTAGACATCCCAGACATACGGGTTGTACTTGTCGAAGCCGGAGGCGACCTTCGCGTCGTGTGCGACGAATTCGCCGGGCTTACCGGCACCGGACGGATCGGCGTAGGCGATATCACCGGCGAGGATGTGGAAATCCGGTTTGGCGGCGGCGATCTGGCGCAGCACATTGGTCGCATGCGGTGCGGTCGGATCGTTATCGGCCTTGTAGTACTTGTCGTCGTAGTCGCCGGGCACGGTGCCCTGCGGCAGTGCCGGGGTGTCGTCGGTGCCCTGATCGCCCATCATGGTGAATCGGAAGGGCAGGATCGCGCTGCGCGCGCTCGGCATCGCCGGGGCGGCGGCGCGGATGTCGCCGGTGAATCCGTCGGAGCTGCGCCACCGATAGAAGTGCGGCAGTCGCCCGGGCAGACCGTCGACCGGGGCGTGCACGTAGAACTGTTCGGCGGCGAGCACTCCACCGTCGGCGGCGGGCACCTGGGTCAGCAGATTGCGCACCTCGGCCTCGATGGTGCCGCCGAGCGCGGGTGTCGGGCCGTGGTCCAGATAGACCTTGGTACCGGCCGGCGGCCGGGAGAGCTGACCGGCGAACCGGAGCTGACTGGCCGCGTCCGGTCCGTATCCGACATGCCGACCGCCGACCGCGAGCTGCGCGTCCTCGGCGTAGGCGCGCCGGCCGAACGGCGAGGTTCCGACCGCGGCGACCGCCGCGGCCGCAGCCGCACCGCGCAGGACATTGCGCCGCGAGACGGCATGGCGGCGTAGATAGTTCCGGTGCCACTCGTGCTGCTCGGCCATGGTCATCTGGGCGGCCAGGGCGGCGGGAATTCCGGTGTCGGGTAGATCGCCAGCTGGGTTCAGCGCATTGGACGGCACGGCATCCGATGCTCTACGGCCACAGCGCATCCCGCAACTCGACACTGCTTCCCAGACGCGAACAATTCATGAACTCCGGTCCGAGCCCGGGTCCAGGTAAGCGCACCGACCCGGACAATCAGTACAAAACGAACGAATGCCACAGCGGCCGCGGCGATCTCGAACCGGCAGCGGCGCAAGGCCCTTTTCTGACCGCGTCGCGCTGGATAAGCTGCCGCAATGACGCCATTTGCGCGCGGGGCCATCGCGGCGCTCGTGTCGGTCGGTTCGATTCTCGGCGCGACGACCGCTAACGCGACGCCCGGCACCGATATCACCGCGGTCACCCTCGGCCAGGCCCAGATCCCGGCCGGACTGCTGCCCTTCGTCGCGGGCACCGATCTCGTCGTCCGCGAAATCACCATTGCCCCAGGCGGTTCCACCGGCTGGCACTTTCACTACGGTCCGGTCTTCGGCTTCGTCCGCTCGGGCACCCTCACCCACCCCGGCCCCGACTGCGTGGCTCCGGTCTTCCACACCGGCGAGTTCATCTACGAACCCGAGGGCGCCTGGAACGTGCACATCGGCCGCAATCTCGGCCCCGACCCGCTCGTACTCGACGTCGTCTACGCCCCACCCACCGGCAAGCCGCTGTTCGAGGATGCCGACGCGCCGGAGTGCGCGTAATCGTCACCGGTCTGGTGTCCGGTGCCCGCACAGTGGGCACCGGACCCGCCCTCTTACTACTGCGTTGCCGTTGTCGTCGTAACGGTCGTAGTCGGCGACGGAGCAGTCGTTGGCGCCAACGTGGTCGTGAGCGTGGGTGCCGCACTGCTGGTTGTCGTCGGTTGAATCGGCTCGGGACACTTGCCGTCTCGTTCGCCGATGCTGTTGATCTCGGCGTTGGACCGCGGATCGCCCGCGTAGTTGATCTTGTCGGTGCACTTGACATCGGTGCCGTCGGGCGCCGGAGCGGGATTGCTCGTTGTGCCGCAGAAGGTCACGCCACAGGTGTCCGTGCCACCTGGTGCCGGCTGAGATTCGGTGGGTGCGCCGCAGTAGGCGATTCCGCAGTTGTCGACGCCACCCGAGGTGACAGGCTGCCCGGCGGCCGTCGGTCCAGTGCCTGCTCCACCCGCACTGCCCGGCTGTCCGCCGGTCTCGCCAGGGTTGCCCGGGGGCGCGGTGGTGGTGGCCGGGGGCGTTGTCCGCGATGCACTGATCGAGGTGACCGTCACAGTGCCAGAGCCCGGCGCGGCGGAATCGTGCTTATCAGCCGTGCACGCGGTCACGATCAGCACGGGCGCCACGACGCCCAGCACCAGTCCGGTGCCGACGCGCCATCGGCGGCCCCTCCCCAACATCTGCATGATCCGCACGAACTCTCCTCCCGAGCCTGCCGCCCTGCACGAAAAAGACAGACGCGCAATGGGTCTGGTGAAATTTGACCGATGGACGGTACCCCTGCGTAGTCGTTGGATGATCCGCTGTTGTTACCAACCGCGGGAATCGCAAGTCGCTCCGTCCACCGGCCGCTTATTTACGAGGGGACACTCCGCACGGCGGACGCGATCTTCGTGCGCGACCGGAACCTGTACAGCTCCTTCGACCGGAATCTTCAACCGAGGTAGACTCGAACATAAGTTCGAATCAAGGGGTTGGAGATGCGGACGCTACGTCCTGCCGAGATCGCCGGATTGCTGGCCAGCGATATCGTCGCGCACCTGGCCACCATTGACGCGGCCGGATATCCGCATGTCACGCCCATCTGGTTTCTGTGGGATCAGCATGCTTTCCGGCTCACCAGTTGGGCCGGGCGTCCGCATCTGCGGCGGATACGGGCGAATCCGCGGGTCGGGTTGGTGATCGACCGCGAGGTCGGCCGGCGCGCGGACGGTCAGCGGCCGAACCGGCAGATCCGAATTATCGGTGACGCCGAGTTGACCATCGACCCGGACGGTGTCTGGACCCAACGCATCTGGGAGAAGTACGGCGGATCGGCGCTGGATCAGCAGGATCGCGCGCGGGTGCTGATCACCATTACACCCGATCTGTTCGTCGCCATCGCGAGCGTCTGAGGTCGTGGCGAAAAAATCTCGAGAAATCCGTAGCGATACGTCGAAGGCGTCCGATCGGCTCCGACCAAACGGTGACAGTAGGTCATCGACAACCCAAGGAGCCCACCATGTCGGTCAACACCTTCCTCTGGTTCGACAGCGACGCCGAAGAAGCCGCCGCCCGCTATACCGCGCTGATCCCCAACTCCCGCATCGCCGAGGTCACCCGCCACCCCGACGGTTCGGCCTTCATCGTGGCCATCGAACTCGACGGCCACCCCTACACCCTGATGAACGGCGGACCCGGTCATCCCTTCACCGATGCCGCCTCGATCCAGGTCGTAGTCGAAACCCAGGCCGAGGTCGACCAACTCTGGGACGCCCTGGTCGAGGGCGGCGAACCCGGCCCGTGCGGCTGGCTGACCGACCGCTACGGACTGTCCTGGCAGGTGGTTCCCGCCACCCTGGTCACCCTTATGAACGGTGGGAACCCCACTAAAACCGCAGCGGTCGCCACCGCCCTGCGGTCCATGTCCAAACTCGACCTGAAGGTTCTCCAGGACGCCTACGACCAGGCCTGAGACTCGACTCCGCGCACCGGGCACCCGTCTACCTCGACTCGAGGGGTGCCCGGTGCACAGCGACGGAATGTCAGCGCAATCTCGCCCGGCGAGTGGACACGCAAGTCGACAATGGTCGCCGCGTCGGACTCGTCGGCTCGCACGCAGACGAGATTACCGGGTGCGATACCGGCGTCGGCCGTCAGCGGCCGGGCATGACCGACGGCGGCTCCACCACCAGCGGTGCGCCGACGGCGAATGCCGAAAACAGCTCGAGCAGATGCGCGTCGAATGAAGGCGCGTGTTCTCGCAGGATCACCGAATCACGGTGCACACCATAGTGATCGGCGATATAGCCGGTGAGCGGGGCAAGCCCGCGGTGGGTGACGACCACACCCTTCGGTGTGCCCGTCGTTGCCGACGTGTAGACCAGATAGGCCGGATGACCAGGCCGCAACGCACGCGCCCGGTCGACATTGTCCACCGGATCCGCAGCCCGGCGCGCGGCGCGTCCGGCCGCGGCGGCATCATCGAGGAGCAGCCACTCGATCCCGGACCGCGGCAAATCCGGCATTGCGGCCGAGACGGTGATCCCTTGTCGCGCACCGGAATCCGCGATGACCCTCGCGATACGCCGGGCAGGTTCGGCGGGGTCGATCGGAACGAAGCACGCGCCCGTCTTGGCGACAGCCCACAATGCCAGCACGGATTCGACTGAGCGCGGCACCGCCACCACCAAGAACTCCCCTGGTCCGGCACCACCGGCCAGCAACTCGCGCGCCCACCGCGACGACTCCTCGTCCAACTCCCGGTAGGTCATCGTGCGCCCGCCGTCGCGCAGGGCGACCGCGTCCGGGACGGGACCTGCCCGAAGCAGTTCGGGCAGTAGCACCGTCGGACTGCCGGTCGGCGGGTCCAAGGTCCCTATTCGGCAGTCGGCTTCGGCGGCGAGATACTGTCGCGGCTGCCCGGCCAGCACCTGGAACGACCGCTTTAGCGGTTCGAGTTCGCGGGCCGCGGGTGGCGAGCACTCGCGCAGCAATCCGATATCCACCGGCCCAGAGATGTCCTGGTACATCGCACCCCTGATCGGCAGGTCCGGATGCAACTGCTGGTCCACCCACCACCGCAGCTGGGCAGTCGACAACGGCGGCGAAGCGCCATTGCCCAGCGCTGCTCGCACGGTGCCGCCGTCGGATTCCGTCACAACGCCTCCCCGGAATTCGGAAAGCCTGCCGCTGAAGTTCCCTCGGGCAAACCTACGGCATCACCTGCCGCGGACCGTGGCATTGCGGGCCCGTCCGGATGTCGCCGCGGCCGGCGAAGGCCGCGGCGATCCGTAGCGATCAGGACGCCGAAACCACCTCCGCGAAGACCGTGTCGAGGTCACTGGCGGTGACCCCGAAGGTCTCCCGGATTGCCGCATCGTCAACGGTGAACTTCCGGTGCGACATGTGATAGGTCTCGAACAACTCGACCCAGAACGGATCGGTGAGGCCGAGCAGGGTCAGTTCGCGGTCGGACATCTCCGCCAAGCGCGGACTCGGGGCAGCCGCCGCGGCGGCGAAGCGTTCGGCGGCTTCGCGCAAGGTGGTGGTAATGGTCGGGGCGAGCCAAGCACGGCCCCAGGCGTTTTCGCTGCGCGCGACCGCGACCACGGCGTCGGCGGCATCGCCGATCGCGGTGTAGGCGTGCGGCAGGTCCAGGTCCTGCGGGACCAGAGCGAGTTGGTCCGCAGTCACTTTCGGCTGCACGAGCAGCGAGAACACCGATATCGCACCGGCGCCGAGGAACTGACCGGCCCTGACCTCGGTGACCCGCACCCGGCCCGCCTCGTGAGCCGCCTTGGCCTCGAGCCACATCCGGGCGCGCACCCGTCCTTTGTGTCCGGTAGCGGCCAAGGGCGTTTCGTCGGTGACAACACCGTCCACCGGCCCGTAGCCGTACAGGTTGCCGAGCATCACGTAGTTCGCACCGATCTGCTCGGCGGCCGACAGTACGGCGCCGAACAGCGGCGGCACCGCCTCCGGCCAGGTGTGATACGCGGGCATGGCGGCATTGATGACGGTATCGGCCCCCTTGGCGAGATCGGCGAGCGCGGCCGCGTCGACGGCATCGCCCGCGATGCGCTCGATATTCGAGTGCTCCGGACCCGCGCCGCTGCGGCTGATCATCCGCACCCGGTCACCGGATTCGGCCAGCCGGACGGCGGTTGCCGAGGCGGTGGCGCCACGGCCGATGATGACATGCGAAGGCATGCGACTTCCCTTCTGAGACAAGCTAATTCACACAATCGGCGGGCGCTTCGGAGGCGGTTGCCGATCGCGTGCCATCAACATTGCCGGGCGTGGAAGCGCTAGACTAGTGGCCGGTTAGCCATCTATCCCAAGGATCCAGCCATGAAAACCGTGGCCGTCGTCGCCGTCGCGCCGGTGAAGCCGTTCGAACTCGCCATGCCCGGAACCATGCTCGGCACGGTGACGGTGGACGGTGAGCCGTGTTATCGGATGGTGGTGTGCACCGCCGAACCCGGTGTGGTTCCCGGTGCGCTGGGCGGCTTCGATGTCGTGGTGCCACGCGGACTGGATGCGCTCGACGAGGCGGATACCGTCATCGTGCCGAGCACCGGCAGTCGCGGCACCGCCGATGCGACCACCATCGCGGCACTGCGCAAAGCCGTCGAACAAGGCAAACGAGTCACCTCGATCTGCAGTGGCGCATTCGTATTGGCCCAGGCGGGGCTGTTATCCGGACGCACGGCCACCACGCACTGGGGTCTGGCCGACGAACTCGCCGCGATGTACCCGGACGTGACCGTGCGTTCCGACGCACTGTTCATCGAGGACGGACCGGTGACCACCGCCGCCGGTGCCGCCGCCGGAATCGACCTGTGCCTGCACCTGATTCGCACCGACTACGGTGCGACGGTCGCCAATGCCGCGGCCCGCGCCGCCGTCGTAACCCCGGTACGTCCCGGTGGCCAAGCCCAATTCGTCGACTCACCGCTGCCGCCCGAGAACGGCCTGTCACTCTCGGCCACCCGCACCTGGGCCCTGGAACGCCTCGACACTCCCCTATCCCTGGACGATCTAGCCACCCACGCCCGCACCAGCGTGCGCACCCTCACCCGCCGCTTCCACGAGGAAACCGGCCTCAGCCCGCAGAAATGGCTACTGCACCAACGCATTCAGCGCGCCCGCGAACTCCTGGAATCCACCACGCTGCCCATGGACCAGGTCGCCCGCCACAGCGGCATCGGCTCCGCAGAATCCCTGCGTCAACACATGATCCGCCACGTAGGCCTCCCCCCGAGCGCCTACCGCGCCTCCTTCACCCGCACCCCATCATCAGCAAACTGATCCCGCATCCAGCACCGCCAAGCGGCCGATCCGCGCAGAAGACCCGCGCCCGGCCCCTCGTTCACAATGACTTCGCTGGTGCCCCGCGTCGCACAGGCTCGAGCACGTCGCATAGCAGATGACGACCTCGCAGACGGTAGAGGTTGTGCGAGGTAGTGACAGTTTGTGCGGGAGGTGGTGCGGACCGTCGCCATCATCGCCGGTGCACGGCTGCTGCTGGAGGACTGGCCTTCCGCCGTGCTGCGGCGGTTCTTGGATCGGCCGCCCATGAGCACGGGTCTCCAATGACGACGAACGCGCCCCAACCTGATCGATCTGGTTAGGGCGCGGTTCGTCGCAGACTTGCGGTCGTGCGGCGTCGCGCGTCCGCTACGTCCCTGTGACTTCCACAGGCAAAGTGTTGGGCCGCATCAGTTCTCGGGCGGCGGTGCGGTAACGGTCGGCGATCAGACGGACGACCGCCGGGTGCACACCGATCGGCTCGGCCACACCATCGGCTCCAGCGTCGTGCAGGCGCTGCTGGAACAGGCCGTGGGCCAGCAGATACGACGCGATGAAGACGCGCTGCGCACCCGACTCACGAAGTTCGGCGACAACTTCCGGGACACGCGGGGCTCCGGTGGCGACATAGCCGATGCGGACCGCGACGCCGAGATGTTCGGCCAGCATGGCCGCCGCGCGCCGAACATCTTGGCGCGCACGGGCATCCGAGGATCCGGCGGCCGCGAAGACCACCGCGTCACCCGGCCGCCATCCGGCGGAACGCAACCGCATGGCCATGATGCGGGCCAATGCCGGGTCCGGCCCCATCGCGGGTGTGACCGCGACCTCGGGATGACCGCTCTCGGCCACCTCGCGCGGCACATCCTGGTACACGTGATATCCGGAGGCGAGGAACGCCGGAACCACCACGGCGGGAACGGATTCCCCCGCATCGGTCAGGTCGCGCAGCACCTCGGATGGCGAAGGACCGAGCACGTCCACGAATGCGGTACGCACCCAGGGCTTCTCGGAAGTCTCCGGTTCGCGAACGACGGCGCGATGTTCACAAACCGTAGCCGTCATCGCGGAAGCCTCGCCGTCGCGCCCCGAAATCGCGACGTCGAGCTCCCGTCCCACCGCCTCGGCGAGCGCGGCGATCATCTGCACACCCCTGGTACTCCTGGTGCCGTGTGCGACCAGGACCAGGGCCGGAGCCGTCACCAGCTCCCCGCAGTCTGGGCGTACCTCGGCGCGCGCGCCGGGGTACCGATACCGGCCACCGGCGGACGTCCGTCAGCCACGGTGCGCGGATAGTCGTCGGCGCATTCCACGGCGTCCAGCGCGAGTCGGTAGCCCCGTTTGACCACGGTCTGAATGGCTTTCGGCGTACCGAGTCCCGCGCGCAGCCGCGCGATCGCGGTCTCCACGGCGTGGGTGTCGTCACCGCCGCCGGGCAGCGCCGCGAGCAGATCCTCCCGGGAGACGACCCGGCCGGGCTGACGTGCCAGCGACCGCATCAGCGCCATCGGCGCCGGTGCGAGCTGGCGCACCGAACCGTCGACCACCACGCAGGCACCGCGCACGCTGATCGTATGTCCGGCGGCCTGAATACGATTGGCGCGCCGCGGCAATTCCTCGGCGACGTGCCGGGCCAGCGCACCGAGCCGGGCTCGTCCCGGCATCGAGGTCGGCACGCCGAGCTCCTCCAGCGGAGCCGCGGTGATCGGTCCGACGCAGGCGGGCAGCACCCGACCGCGCAGGGCGTGCAGCACGCCTTCCAGCAGCCCGGTTTCCTTGGCGCGCATCAACATCGACGCCACGGCGGGCGCACTGGTGAAGGTCACACAGTCCAGGCTGGAGGTGATGATGGCCTCGATGAGCTGATCCATCGGCCCCTGGTCATCCGGCGGCACCCAGCGATACACCGGCACCGGAACGACATCCGCACCCGCGCACCGCAATACCTCGCAGAAATCCGGGACCGGCTCCCATTCCGTTGTCGCGCCGTGCAATTGGACCGCGATCCGCACGCCCTCCACGCCCTCGGCGAGCAGATGGTCGAGCACCTCCGCGGAGGATTCCGAGGCCGGGGACCACTCCTCGCGCAGTTCGGCGGCGCGGATGGCGCCCTTCGCCTTCGGCCCACGCGCCAGCATCCTGGTCGAGGCCAGCGTCGTGCGCAGATCCTCGGCGATGCCCCAGCCCTCGGCCGCCTCCATCCAACCGCGGAAGCCGATGCCGGTGGTGGCGACCACCAACTGCGGTGGATCCGCGACGATCTCGCGGGTCACCCGCTCCAGCTCGTTGTCATCGGCCAGCGGAATGATCCGGATCGCGGGAGCCGCGACGATACCGGCACCCCGTCGGGTGAGCAGCGTGGCGAACTCTTCGGCCCGCCTGGCCGCGGTGATGCCGACCGTGAAACCGGCCAGACAGGCGCCCGTATCGATTGTTGTCATGCCGATCCACCGTCCGTGGCGTCGAGTCCGGTGTCGACCGGCTCATTGGATACCGAAACGATGCCGTCGTCGACGCGCACCGCGTATACCGGCAGCGCTGCCGAATCGTCGTCCAGGCAACGCCCGTCCAACAGCGAGAAGGCCTGCTTCAGCAGCGGCGACGCCACGACGGGGATACCGCCGCGGTCACCGACGATCCCACGCGACATCACTGCCGCCCTGCCGATCGGATCGATATTGCCGACGGCGTACAGGGTGCCGTCGGTCAGCAGGAACAGGGCGGCCTGACGGCCACCTCTCAGCAACACCGCAGCGCCGCGGCCGGGAATCAAGTAGTCGAGTCGGCACGCCTG
The DNA here is from genome assembly GCF_050955995.1 of Nocardia sp. CA-119907. NCBI lineage: Bacteria > Bacillati > Actinomycetota > Actinomycetes > Mycobacteriales > Nocardiaceae > Nocardia > Nocardia sp. CA-119907. Next base: position 1,839,821 of record NZ_CP192091.1, on the reverse strand, counting down.
CGTCCAACCCGTGGTGGTAGCTGTGGCAATGCCGGGGGTATCCATCACGGTCATCGGTGTCATCCTCCAAACGCCTTACCCATTGGTACCGGCGTCCTGTTTCTTCGGGGTTAAGCGGCTATTGCCCGCGTGTGGCGACCGGGATTTCTGGCATGCCCAACAGCACAGGCACCTTCCGTTCCCCGCTCTCATCGAACGAAATGGTCGGATCGGCCTCTTCTGGGGCATTGACAAAGGAGACGAAGCGCGACAACTTCTCCTCGTCGTCGAGCACCGCGGCCCATTCGTCGCGGTAGCCAGCGACATGCTGGGCCATCGCCGCCTCCAGATCGTCGGCGATGCCGAGGCTGTCCTCGCAGATGACCTGCTTGAGGTAGTCGAGACCGCCCTCGAGTGCCTCCTGCCACGGCGCGGTGCGCTGCAACCGGTCGGCGGTGCGGACGTAGAACATCAGGTACCGGTCGATGTACTTGATCAGCGTCTCGTCGTCGAGATCACCGGCGAGCAGCACCGCGTGCTTCGGGGTCAGACCGCCGTTGCCGCCGACGTACAGGTTCCAGCCGTGCTCGGTCGCGATGACGCCGACGTCCTTGCCGCGGGCCTCGGCGCATTCCCGGGCGCAGCCCGAAACGGCCAGCTTCAGCTTGTGCGGCGAGCGCAATCCGCGGTAGCGCTTCTCCAGCAGCACCGCCATGCCGACCGAATCCTGCTGACCATAGCGGCACCAGGTGGAACCGACGCAGCTCTTCACGGTGCGCAGCGACTTGCCGTAGGCGTGGCCGGACTCCATGCCGACATCCACCAGTCGCTTCCAGATCAGCGGCAGCTGTTCGACCCGCGCGCCGAACAGGTCGATCCGCTGACCGCCGGTGACCTTGACATAGAGGTCGAATTCCTTGGCGATCTGGCCGATGGTGATCAGCTGATCCGGGGTGACCTCACCGCCGGGCATCCGCGGCACCACCGAGTAGGTGCCGTTCTTCTGCATATTCGCCAGGAAGTGGTCGTTGGTGTCCTGCAGCGCGGCCTGTTCACCGTCGAGGATGTGCTCGCTCGAGGTCGAGGCCAGGATGGAGGCGACGGTCGGCTTGCAGATATCGCAGCCGGTGCCCTTGCCGTGCTTGGCGATCAGGCCGGAGAAGGTGCGAATGCCGGTGACCTGGACGATCTGGAACAACTCGGCGCGCGACTGCGAGAAGTGCTCGCACAGCGCCTTGGACATCTCCACACCGGACTGCTCGAGCAGTTTCTTGAGCATGGGCACGCAACCACCGCAGGAGGTACCCGCGGACGTGCATTTCTTGATGCCCGCGATATCGCAGGCGCCCTCTTCGATGGCCCCGCAGATCGCGCCCTTGGAAACGTTATTGCAGGAGCAGATCTGGGCGTCGTCGGGCAGCGCGTCGGCCCCGAGTTCCGCACCCGCCGGGGAGATCAGCGCGGCGGGCTCGGCGGGCAGCGGACGCCCGACCAGCGGACGCAGCGCCGAGTACGCGGTGGCATCGCCGACCAGGATGCCGCCCAGCAGGGTCTGCGCGTCATCGGAGACAACGAGTTTCGCGTAGGTGCCCTTGGCGGCATCGTGCAGCACCACCGATAGGGCGCCCTCGGTGGTGCCGTGCGCGTCACCGAAGCTGGCCACGTCGACGCCGAGCAGCTTCAGCTTGGTCGACATATCCGCGCCCGGGAATTCACCGGCGCCACCGAGCAATCGGTCCGCGACGATCTCGGCGGTGGTGTAGCCCGGAGCGACCAGGCCGTAGCAAACGCCTTCCACCGCGGCGCATTCGCCGATCGCGTAGATGTTCGGATCCGAGGTCCGCAGACCCAGATCGGTGATGATGCCGCCGCGCGGACCGACCTCGATGCCGCTGTCGCGGGCGATCTGGTCGCGCGGGCGGACACCGGCGGAGAAGACCACGAGACCGGCCTTGATCACCGACTCGTCGGAGAGCGTAATCGTCAGGCGCTCAGCCGATTCCGCGGCCGGATCGGCTTCGATCGACGCGGTGCCGACACCGGTGTGCACATGCAGTCCGAGGTCGGTGACCAGCTTCTCCAGGATGGCGCCGCCGCCCTCGTCGACCTGGGCGGGCATCAGGCGGCCGTTGAACTCGACGACATGCGGTGTCATGCCGAGCAGGCGCAGCGCGTTGGCCGCCTCCAGTCCGAGCAGACCACCGCCGACGACCACGCCGGCAGCACCGGGTCCGGCCGCGGCGGCCGCCGCGCGGATGCCGTCGAGGTCATCGATGGTCCGGTAGACGAAGCATTCGGGCTGATCGTGGCCGGGCACCGGCGGCACGAACGGGTACGAGCCGGTCGCCAGCACCAGCGCGTCGTAGGCGATGGTGTCGCCCGCCGACGTGGTGACCTTGCGGGCCTCCCGGTCGATGCTCTGCGCGGCCTGGCCCAGCCGGAGCTCGACCAGGTCGTCACCGGCGTACTCGTTGCCGGGCAGGGCGAGCGCGCTGGCTTCCCAGTTGCCGACGTAGGACGAGAGTCCGACGCGGTCGTAGGCGGGCAGCTTTTCCTCGCTGAGGATGACCACCTGCCACTGACCGGCCTCATCCCGGGATCGCAGCGCCTCCACGAATCGGTGCCCGACCATGCCGTGGCCGACGACCACGGCGGTCTTGCGCAGGGTGGGGTCGACTGTCGAGTTCATGACTGTCCTCCGTTGATGGTTCGGCGTCAGGCTCGGGCCGACGGGCTGGTGGACTGGGATGTGGTGCCGACGGATTCGGCTTCGAGTACGAGTGCCTCGGCCTCGGCGACGACCTCGGAGTCGATGGCGACGCGCGGGCGGCGCAGGAACACCACATAGGTCACCGCGGCGCAGGCCACGTAGAAGGCCATGAAGACCCAGAACGCGGTGGTCGCCGATTTGGTCGAGGCGTAGGACGAGCGCAGCATCAGGTTGATCCCGACGCCGCCGAGCGCACCGATCGCGCCGACGAAACCGATGAGCGCGCCGGAGGTGTTCTGCGACCATGCGGCCCGGGCGGCCGGACTCGCGTCCAGGCTCTTGGATTTGGCGTCGAAGACGGACGGGATGATCTTGGTGACCGCCCCGTTGCCGATGCCCGATACGACGAACAGCGCGATGAATCCGATCACCAGCGCGACCATCGCGGTACCGCTCGGCACACCGCCGCTGCGGTCACCCGCGGCGCTCGCCACGGCCACCAGCACCGCGGCCACGGTCATCGCGGCGAAGGTGTACATGGCGACCCGGCTGCCGCCGATCCGGTCGGCCCACTTGCCGCCGTACGGGCGGGCCAGGGAACCCAGGAGCGGACCGATGAACGCGATCTGCGCGGCGTGCAGTGCGGCCTGCGCGACGGTGTCACCACCGGCCTTGAAGCTGATCTGCAGCACTTGGCCGAAGGCGAAGCTGTAGCCGATGAACGAACCGAAGGTGCCGATGTAGAGGAAGGCGATCGCCCAGGACTGCGGCACCTTGAGCGCCGTGATCATGTAGGACAGATCGGCCTTCTGGTTCTTCAGGTTGTCCATGTAGAGCGCGGCGCCGACACCGGCCAGCGCCACGAGCACGAGGTAGATCGCGCAGATCACCGAGGCGTGGGTATTGCCGAGGGTGGCGATGACCAGCAGGCCGAGCAGCTGGATGACGGGTACGCCGATATTTCCGCCGCCCGCGTTCAGACCCAGCGCCCAACCCTTCAACCGCTGCGGGTAGAAGGCATTGATATTGGTCATCGAGGAGGCGAAGTTGCCGCCACCGAATCCGGCAAAGGCCGCGACGACCAGGAAGGTCGTGTACGAGGTGCCCGGCTGGTTGATGAAGTACAGCGTGAGCAGCGTCGGAACGAGCAGCAGCAGCGCACTGAAGATGGTCCAGTTGCGGCCGCCGAAACGCGCCGTGGCGACGGTGTACGGAATCCGCAGCACCGCGCCGACCAGGGTCGGCATGGCGACGAGGAAGAACTTGCCCGCCGGATCGATGCCGAACTTATCGGTGGGCATGAACAGCACCATGACCGACCAGATGGACCACACCGAGAAACCGACATGCTCTGCGAAAACAGACCAGATCAGATTGCGCTTGGCGACGTCCTTGCCACCGGCCTCCCAGGCCGCGACATCTTCGGCATCCCAATGCTCGATGTTGTGGTTACGCGTCAGCGTGCTCAACAGGGGCCTCCCAAAATCGGTTAGCCCCACGGTAAGAAACGGGTATTGCCGAAATGCTGCCCCAAATGACCGTCAAATCAACGGTTGCTCACGATTGCCGGGGATCCCGGGTGAGTTTCAATGAAATGTTTCGGGCGTGTGACACAGCGGTTTCCGCGCGTCACGAACGGCCGACTTGTCGATCAGCAGCCGGTGAGGTGTGACGCGCACAGCATGCGCGCCGTCACACCACCTCGCAACTCGAACGGCGATATCTTCGCGCCGCTATTTCCAGGTGTCTTCGAGCATCCGCGGTTTGCAGGCCTGCCAGGCACCGGCCAGCAGCACCAGCACCGCGACGACGAGCATCGCGAACGGCGCGCCCCAGCCGTCGGTGGCGCTGTGCAGCATGCCGAAGAGCACCGGACCGATGCAGGCCACCGCGTACCCGACGCCCTGGGTGAAGCCCGAAAGGGCGGCCGAGCCCTGCGGGGTCCTGGTGCGCATATTGATCAGCGTCAGCGCCATCGGGAAGGTGCTCGGACCGAGTCCGAGCAGGACGACCCACAGCAGGGTCGCGGTCATCGGCGCGATCAGCAGTCCGGCGAACGCGGTGAAAAAGAAGACGGCGCAACCAACCACAAAGGGAAAGGGATTGCGGAACCGCGCGACGATCGTCGGTGCGGTGAATGCCGACACCAGACCGACCAGCGCGAACAGCCCGACCATGGTCCCGCCGTACGCGGCGCTCGCGCCCGCCTCGGACAGGATCTTCGGCAGCCAGGTGAATATCGCGTAGGTGGTCAGCGAGGTCATACCGAACATGCCCGCCATGCCCCAGGCCAACGGCGAACGCCACACCTGGCCCTTGGGCTCCTGGGTCCGCGGCGGCAGCGCGGTGTTATCGACCCGGTCGTGGCCCCGACGGTCGCGCAGCACACCGATCCACGGCAGTGCGGCCGCGAAGCCGAGCACCGCCCACAGCCCGAGTGAGATCCGCCAGCCGTGCGCCTCGGCAACGGGCACCGCGATCAGCGCGGGCACCACGGTGCCGAGCTGGACCATGGTGATGTACAGCGAACTGACCACCGCGAGCCGGTCCGGAAAGTACCGCTTGACCAATGGCGGGATCACCACATTGCCGATGCCCATGCCGCCGAGGGCAAGTGCGGAGAAGATGAGCAGTTCGGCGGTGCCGCCGACCAGCGCCCGGACCAGCATGCCGAATCCGGCCAGCAACATCGCGACCAGCGCGGTGCGCTCCAGTCCGAGTCGGCGCACGAACACCGGGGTGAGCAGACCCGAAACCGCGAACATCAGGGTCGGGATCATGCCGAAGACACCGACGACGGCCGTCGAGTACCCGATATCGGCGCCGATGCGCTCGGCGAGCGGAGAGAATGCGGTGACGGCGACCCGGAGGGTGAGCGCGGACATCACAATGGCGGCGAGAACGAGCACTCGCCCTTCCGTCAGGGCGCGTTTGCGCCGCTCGACCCGGGCGTATTCCGGGCGAGTCGCAGTTTCCGAGAGAGTCGCAGTCACCGCGAAATCATAGGATGACCCCATGATAGGAGGCAAGAATTTGTGATGGGCGGTACTCTGTTGCCGTGCAACCCGTCCGGCGGACCAGCCTCATTGCCCAGGTAACCGAGCAGCTGCGTGCCGAAATTCGTTCCGGCCGTTGGCCGATCGGCTCCCGCATCCCCACCGAACCGGAGCTCACCGAGCTCACCGGAACCGGTCGAAATACGGTTCGCGAGGCGGTCCAGGCCCTCGTCCATGCCGGGATGCTGGAACGTCGCCAAGGCTCGGGCACCTACGTCATCGCGGCGTCGGAGGTCGGTGGCACGCTCGCGAAGTACTTCGCCGATGCGGAGGAACGCGATGTCCTCGAGCTGCGCATGGCACTGGACACCAATGCCGCCGCACTGGCCGCGCGCCGCCGCGACGAGAGCGATATCGCGAATCTGCGACGGCTGCTGGAGGAACGCAGCCAACAGCCTTGGGACGTGGACAATCTCGCGGCCATCGAAGCCGATGTGGAATTGCACCGCGCGATCGTGGTCGCCAGTCACAACGCGGTATATCTGGAGTTCTACGATTCGCTGCTGCCCATTATCGAGCAGGTGATCCGGGCCCGGACCGCGAAATCCGATGACGCCTACGATGCCGAGCACAATGAATTGGTGCAGGCCGTCATCGATGGGGATCCGGAGCAGGCCGCCCAGGCCGCGCGCTGCTTCCTCGGCTCGCTCATCGCGGAATATCCGGACCGGTAGAATCCTGGTCGGATGACCGAACAATCCGGCCGGTTCCGCCGCCGGGTGCCAGGTAACCAACTGGTCACCAACCGACATCCCGGTGTGTGAGTCGGATTTGCCGCGAACGTCACCGAGCGCCATTCACACGCAACAACCGGCTCCTACCTTTGTCTCGACCGTAGCTCGGCAACCCACCGAGCCAGATCGAGAGGAAGCCGATGACCGCCGCAGTAGCTGCCACCGGCCAGCAGTCCGACACCCCAGCATTCACACACCAGAAAAAGGGGCGCTGGTTGGATCACTGGGAGCCCGACAACACCGAATTCTGGGAATCGGGCGGCAAACTCACCGCTCGCAAGAACCTGATCTTCTCCGTCTTCGCCGAGAATCTCGGCTTCAGCGTATGGGTCATCTGGGGCACCGTGGTGACCAGTATGGGCCTGGCGGGATTCGACTTCCTCGCCGGACTCGGCAAGGGCAACCCGACCGCGGTCAGCAACGCCCTGCTGCTGACCTCCACCCCGACGCTTGTCGGTGCGGCACTGCGCATTCCGTACACCTTCGCGATTCCGAAGTTCGGCGGGCGCGCGTTCACCGCGTTCAGTGCGGCCATGCTGCTCATCCCGACGCTGGGCCTGGCCTACTTCGTCAACCACCCGGGCACCCCGATGTGGGTGTTCATGATCCTGGCCGCCCTGGCCGGCTTCGGCGGCGGTAACTTCTCGTCCTCGATGGCCAATATCTCGTTCTTCTTCCCGGAAGGGAAAAAGGGTGCGGCCCTTGGCATCAACGCCGCCGGTGGCAACCTCGGCGTCGCGCAGACCCAGCTGGTGCTGCCGCTGCTGATCACGCTCGGCACGCACATCATGGCCAAGGATGCGGCGGGCTACCGCTTCGGCATCACGCTGTCGGTGCTGGTCTGGATCCCGTTCATACTGGTCGCCCTGGTCGGGGCACTGCGCTACATGGACAGCATCAGCACGGCCAAAGCCGACGGCAAGTCCTACAAGCTGGCGCTGACCAATAAGCACACCTGGGTGATGTCGTTCCTCTACATCGGCACCTTCGGTTCGTTCATCGGCTTCTCCTTCGCCTTCCCGACCCTGATCAAGGCCAACTTCCCGGATCTGGCCAAGATCGGCTGGATCACCACGCTCGGCAACCTCGCCTTCCTCGGCGCGCTGGTCGGGTCGTTCAGCCGTCCGTTCGGCGGCTGGATCTCCGATAAGGTCGGCGGCGCCAAGATCACCATCTATGTCTTCAGCGGTATGGCGGTCGCCTCTGTGCTGATCATGGCCGGACTGAAGGCGAAGAGCTTCCCGCTCTACCTGGCTGCATTCTTGCTGCTGTTCGTCCTGACCGGCATCGGCAACGGTTCGACATATCGGATGATCCCGTCCATCTTCAGCGCCGAAGCCAAGAAGTACGCCTCCGAGCACGGCCTCGACATCACCGACGCCGCGGCCTCGGCCAAGCGTCAAGCCGGTGCCGCGATCGGCGTCATCGGTGCGATCGGCGCCTCCGGCGGCTACCTGCTCCAGCAGGCTCTTCGCTTGTCCAACATCAACTTCCACAGCATGAACCCCGCATTCTGGGCCTACACCGGCGCCTTCCTGGTGATGGCCGCGGTCACCTGGTTCTTCTACCTGCGGTCCTCGTTCGCCACGTCCCGCGTGCCCTCGCTGGCCTACGCCAACGTGTAACCGCCTGCGCCGCCTGCCTTTCGGCCCGAACCCCCGATCGGCAGGCCAGGCATGGTTGCCCCCGAACCCCCTCCGGGCCGGCAGCCGCGCCACCGATAGATCCGAATGCCGCGCCGGGAAAGGTCCCCCGGCGCGGCATTCGGCATTTCGCGAACCCCGCACCTGCACGGCGAAGCCGAGCCGATCCGTGGACTGGCGAACCTTTGCCGAGGCACACTTTGTGTAGCAACGACGTTCGGCCCCCGCGGGGTCGAACGCAGGGGCGAGGGCAGGGGACAATATTGAGAATTCGGCCGAGGCAGCAGCTGCTGGACCTGTGGCGGGCCGTGCTCGCCTATTCCTATCGGGACGAGAAGTGGATCTGGGGCGGGCGCGACGGCGCCAATTCGATCAGCGACGCCGAGCAGCTGCTGTGTCTGCTGTATCCGGCGACCGAGATCGATGCTTTCGCGCTCCACCAGCCCGACGAGATGGCCGCCGACGCGAAGACAGCCCTCGCCCGGTTCGGCGAGGAGACCCGCATCGGTAGCGTCCTGGTGGGACTGCTCGAGGACTATCTCGACCGCTACACCGGCGCCGACGGCCAACCGACCTTCGCCGCAGGCGGCTACCTGCATTCTGTCGACGAAAACCCGCCCAGTGATGCTCAGCTGGCGCTGGAAGTCGTCGACTCCTATTCGATGTCGCTGAGCCTGTGCATCGCATCGATGCGCTTCTTGCGCGGCTTCGACCGATTCGTCCGCGGTGAGGTGCGGATGGAGGCCAGGCAGCTCCGCGAGCGGATCCCCCTCGTGATCGACAAGGTCAGCACTCGACTCACCGCCGCGATGGCGGGCCTGGTGCGCAGCTTCGTGATTCACACCCCGGAGTCGAAAAGAGCTGCGGGGCAGGAGATCCTGGACATGATCAATCAGAGCCACGCACCGGCCGAGGATGCCCTCGCACTGCTGTCGGCTCAGCTGGAGCAACTGCGGGTAAGGGCTGCCAGCGAGGTCAGGCTCGGTCAGCCCACCGAGCGCGACATCGCCTGGATCGATATCGCCGACGACAGGCGGCTGTTCGAATGCGGATGGGGCTGGGGCATCGTCCACACCGCCGAGCCGATCGACTTCGTACCCGGCCACATGGGCGCCGTGACCGGCCTCGCGCAACCCCGCCCCCACCTGTACTTCACCGCGGTGGCCCTGGACGGCATCGTCGATCTGTCGTCCCAGCGCATCCGGGAACTGGACCTGCTCACCGACGAGCAGCGCAAGCTCGCCGACGCGTTGGCACTGCGCTTCGAACTCACCCGCGAATACTGGTCTACCGTGGCCCGCTTCGGTAGCGGCCGTTGGCCATTGGAGGACATTCCCTGGCGCACCTCCGACGGCGAGGAATCGGACTACTTCAGCCTCGCGGTCAGCGCCATGCTCATTCAGGACCTGGTATACCGCGAAAGCACCCAGGATCTGGCACGCACCGTGGCCGTGTTCGATCAGCTGGCCCGCCGCGGCCGGATCACCAGTCGGCTCACCTCTGGCGACCCGGCCGCAACCCTGCACTATCCGGGCGTGCGGATGCGCTTGGCCGGTAGCGAGCACGTCGGCGGCGGGCCCCAATTGGAGTGGTACGTACCGGATTTCGTGACGATGATGCTCAAGCGCTGTCTGCAGGCCGCACGCCTGCGCACCGACGTCGACACTCGCGACCAGCTGATGGCGCTGGCCGAATCGGCCATGGACCACCTCGACAGCCGCATCTTGCGAGACACCCATGCCCAGGGGCTGTGGGACGACCCCGGCTGGCTGCTCGATGCCGCGAAACCCGAAGGCCCGTCCTGGTTCGTCACCGAGCGGGTGATGGAATGCCTGGTCATCGCGCACGGCACCTTCAGCAGACCCCCGCTGGCACCGAAGTCCATGGTCTCGCGCGCGGTGGATCTGCTCAGCGAGGCCGAACACCTGCTCAACCAGGAGGAGCTCGAGGTCGAAGGCGATGACCTGTCCCCGAGGCAAATGGCGGTCAACCGAATTCGGCAATCACTCGACCGCGCCCGCCGGGTGCTGAACGAGCGCCCCGGAACCGCATACGGGCTGGCCACCCAGGCGCTGACCGAGCTCGACGAACTGGCATACGCGCGCGACGACGCGACGCGGTGAGGGCGGAATCGTGCTGGTGTTCTCCACCTCCGACAAGGGCGGCACCGGACGCTCGGTGACCAGCTGCAACATCGCCTACCGGCTATGTCTTTCCGGGCGCGATGTCGCCTATGTCGATTTCGATTTCGGCTCCCCGACAGCTGGCGCGCTGTTCGAGATCAGTGCCATGGAACGCGGTACGGCGGTCGGCGGCACACATTCCTATCTGCTCGGCGAGTGCGACACCGCCGCCAGCGTCGACGTCGGCACAGCCACAGACCGGACGGAGCTGAAGCGCGTCGGTCCCCGGTCCGGCCGACTGGTGCTGTTTCCCGGCGACGAGGGCGGTGCCGAATTCCTCGCCTGTGATGACGCAATAGTGACGCGCTGCGTAGAGCTACTGGCGACGCTGGACCAGGAATTCCCGGTAGTGGTCGTAGATCTCAGCGCGGGTCGGTCGATCGCGCTCGACATCGTCTTGCAGGCAACGGCTCTGCCGCAGTTGCGGCGGCACACCGCACGCTGGCTGATCTTCCACCGCTGGACTCGCCAGCACATTCTGGCCGCCTCGGGGTTGGTGTACGGCCAGCACGGGCTGCTGCAGACCGGTGCCTCGTACGGCCACGACAGCGACGAACTGCTCGGCTCGCTGCGCTACGTGCGCACGGCCGTACCCGACACCAACTCGCACCTCAGCACCCAGCGCGCCGCTCAGGCGGCGTGGCTGCAGGAGCACGACGCCGCGCTGCGCCGCCTCGCCACCGCCAACCGTCTCGGCACGACCGCGGTCCTCGGTGAAAGCCCGATAGAGCCGGTGCTGCAGTACCGCGAACAGCTCATACTCGACAGCGACGTCAATACCCATATCGCCAACATCGAGACCGCGCAGGCATATATCGAACTCGCCCGCCGCCTGATCGACATCGCCACCTGGGAGAGACTCTAGATGCGTGTAGCGCGAGGATACAGCGAAGCAACCGATCGGCCGCACATCACGCGGATCCCATTGTCGCACTTGTCGATCGAGGTCGGGCACTTCGATCCCTACGATATCGCCGGCGATATCGACCGGGTGAAGGCGGAGTTCCGCCGCCTCGTCCCGCTGGTGACGGCGTTCAACGAATCGGCACGGGTCCAGTTCGGCCCCGACGCACGGGTCAGCACCTGCCATCTGATCGACGACTACTTCCAGCCCGACACCGACCCCGCCGACATCCTCGGAAAGCTCCTGGCCGCTGCCGACGAAACCGGTTTGACCATCGACTATCTGGCGCGCGAATCCGGCTGCTGGCAGACCTCGCGGTTCCTCGCCGGCGTGCCGTCGGGCGAGCCGATTCCGGTGGCCGAGATGGTGGCCGCACGCATCATCGCCGAGCCCGTGCCGCCGGACACCGGCCGCCGCCCGCCCACGGCCGAGTCGGGCTGGCTGTGCAACGGCCGCCGATCCTCGGAGCACGAACCTGTGCAGGCCATGCGCGGGCGGCCCTACCGGCCGCCGGAGGAGTTCGGACGCCGCGAACACTCCATCTTCCTCGACGTGCAACTGTGGAGTAGGCAGATCGTCGACGGGGTCGCCGAGACCCGATGGTCGTGCCCGTTCCTGGTCGCCGTCTGGCAACTGCTGCGGCTGGGCATGCTGCGCTATCACGGTGAGCCCGTGGTGGATCCGCAACCCTGGCGTGGCGAACCATGGCCGCGGCGCTGGCCCGAGATACCGCCCGTAGTGCAGGTCAATCCGGCTGCCCAACCGTTCGCGGCCTACCGGACGCTGTCGATGCTGCCCAAGCTCTACATCGGCATCGAGCACTCGGTCCGACTGGTGCTCGATCATCTGGATCTGGACGACGACGTGGTCACCCAGATCATCGACAGCGCGGCCGACGATCAGGTACCGGTGACGGTGTCACGCAAAATCAGCGACCGTTTGTCCCACCTGCTCCTGGACGGGTCCTGAGATGGCCGTCCCGTTGGTGGTGCTCGGCGAGATTCGCACGTGCCTGCTACCGTCCGCGACCGCACTCACCCAGGCGCAGGCCGGTGAATTGCTGGCCCTGATGCCGGGCAGCGGCGTGCGCCGGCGGGAGCGGCCGGGCAGACTTGCCGTTTCGCCGACCATCGCGGTCGGCGTCGACTGCGACCTGGCCCTGGGCGATCAGGTCGCGCGCATTGTCGGCACGGTGGCGACCAGCGTCGTGCTGGTGGGCGGCCGCGTGCTGCAGTCCTCGGCCCGCACCCGGGTGGTGCGGGCCGAGGAGAGGCGGCGAAGGACGTGGTCGTACTACGTCGGCCAGAAGGGCGTCACGGAGGTCATCAGCCGTATCCCGGATAGAGCGACGGCCGGAATCGCTTTGGCCGAGGGGTATCTCACCGGACCGGTCGACGGCGACACCCTGGACTTGGCCTCGATCAGCGAGCGCCTGCTGGCCCGCATCCGCGCCGACGCCCGGCTGGACCAGGATCCGCCCGTGCGGACGCGCACCACCCGGCTGCGCTGGACCGCGCGCATCGGCGGCAATGCTGGTCCCGCGGCGGAGTTGCACTTGGACGACGACAGTGTCCGCTCGATCCGGCTGATTGTGCGCCAAGAGGCAGACCTCGATGCGGCACAACGATTCTGCGAGGATCTGGCGGCACACGACTGGCTGCTGACCGTGCTCGCCGAGGCCCTCGACGAGGCGGACCGATTCCCCTCGCACAGCCGTGAGCGGATGAACACCCTTGCGCCGGTACTCGAACACCTCGCGGGATTGTGGATGCCGGGCGCACATACTCCCGCGGAGTTGCGTGCGCTGTGGAAGGAGTTGCAGGCCGAGGCCGGCTTCTCCCGCCAGTGGACCACGCTGGTCGCCGGACTGCGCGACAAGATCGCGGTGGCAACGCTGGAGGCCTTGCGGCACAGAGTTTCCCGGGTAGGCAACGACGCCACCCGATAAAACCCCGAATGCCGCGCTGGATCGAGTTCGCCAGCACGGCATTCGACTTGTTCGATCCCGAGTCGGGCTCGGTCCGCGAATCCCATTGCTATGGTGGGTATCACGCCGAGCGAGCATGCGGCGTAAGGGGGCACTGCGGATTGGATATTTCCAAGGGGCTGGGGGAACCGGTGTTCCGGGCCGCGAGGCTGGCGGATCTCGACCATATCGCTCAGCTCGAACGAGAACACTTCGGTGACCTGTGCTACCAGTACGTCGTACTGCGCCAATTGTTCGATCTACACGGATCGGAGTGGGTGGTGGCGGAGATCGGCGGCAGAGTCTGTGGATACGCGCTCGTCGGAGTCGGTAACCGCCGGCGCGGCTGGGTAATCGGCCTGGCGGTCGCCCCGAAATACCGACACCGCGGCGTCGGGCGGGCGTTACTGGAACGAGCCGTATCCAGCTGTCGCAGCGCCCTGGCGGATTCGGTGTATCTCACCGTGCGGCCGACCGATCAACGCGCGGTAAACCTGTACAAGACTTCAGGATTCCACTGGGCCGGGCACGAAGGACGATACTTCGGTGACGGCGAACCGCGCGATGTGCTGGTGCACACCATCGAACGCCAGCCACTCGGCGCACCGTTCCCCGGACCCGACGACAAGCGCTGGCTCAAGGGCGGCCGCGCGCCGGATTGATAGGCGAATTCCGTTGGTATGGTGGATATCACGTCGCTCTCGACGGCAGCACCCCGGGGGAATTACCACATGACCGAATACGCCGGCCTGTCACAGCTTCCACCTGCGATCATGTCGATCACGACACTGATCGACCGGCACGCCGACCGCTACTATGCGGAAGAACTCGCCGAACACTTCGACCGGACCAGGCCCGAATCCGAACGACCTTCCGAACAATTTCTCCTCGACCTCTTCAACGACCACGTCGAAAAGTTGCTCGACTATGAGGAGGCCAAGAAGATTCCACAGCGCCGGGACAGTCTGGTGTTCGCCCACATCTACACGGCGGCCGAACGGCCCACGGCTGACGGCGACGATTCGGAACACCCACCGATCGCAGTGCTGACCGCGCTGCTGGCGGCCGAATTCGAATTCCGCGGCCCGCGGCGACTGAGCCGGATTCAGAACATGCGTCTCGCCGAAACATACGAGGACCTCGGCCGAAGCCTGATCGCATCGGATCTGCCCGAACACGCCGCGCTGGCATTCAAGCGCGCCGTGGGCCTGCACCGGCTGGAGGAGGATTTCGACGCACAGGACCGCTGCGGGCTCGCGCTGGCGCAGGCCCGCTGCCGCTGCATCTCCCCGACCTGGCGGCGAATCCCGTATTGGACTTTGGAAGTGTTGTGCGGCTATGGTTTTCGGCCGTTCCGACTGCTCTGCTGGATCGCTGCGATCCTGCTGGTCGGCACGGTGGTGCTGCGCCTGACCGATAGCCTGCCGATCGCGACGACGCTGCACATGTGCCTGATCAACTACCTCAACCCGCTGGGCCGGGGCGACCTCGACGACGTCAAGGGTGCCGGGCGCACCCTGCTGATCGTCGAGGCCTACTGCGGGCTCGTCTTCAACTCGCTGTTCTTCGCACTACTGGTGCGGCGATGGTTCCGTATCTGACACCGCCCCTGCCCTAGTCGGGGGAGTAGTCCTTGGTCTCGGCTCTGCGCTGCGCCGCATCCAGGGCCGCCACCAGTACCCGGTTGCGCACCTGGTCGATCAGCCCCTGTCGGTCCGCGGTGAAGTCGGGGTCTTCCTGCAACTGCGCCCACAGCATCCGCAGGGGCCGGGGAGTATGCGCGCCGGGCACCCACAGGTGTGCCAAATGGTGTAGCACGGGCGCCAGCACCGCCACCGACTCGTCGCTGCGCGGGTCGAATAGATCGGATTGCACCAGGGCTGCCGCTATGACGGTCAGCAGCCAGTCGTGCACCGCGAGATCCTCACAGAACCACTGCGCCTGCGCCAGCTCATCCTCGTTTCGCACGGTGAGCAGCACCGTGCGAACCGTATCGTTCTGCAACCGGAAGGCCACCCGCGGCCGTTGGACGGCATCGATCCGTACCGCCCAGCGCAGCTGGGTCGTCCCCGTCTGCAGGGGTACGTTCTGATCGAGATGAGGGTTCATGCGGACACGGCCGAGCAGCCGGTTGACGATCGACGCCAGATCGAGCGTGCCCGCCGGTGCCGCGCCGGCGGCCAGGAAGCCCTCGGCCAGCCGGGCACCGGTCTCGGCGTTGACCTTGGAGATCACCTCTATCACTCCGGGCTTGCTCAGATAATGAGACCAGTTCCGGCGCTGATCGTTCCCGGCCCGCACCACACTGGACCATGCCGAACTCTGCAGCACCCGCCCACCGACGACGACCGCGCGGGTCGCGACCGTCCCGATTCCGCGCACGCTGGGGTGCGCCGGAGCGGCCAGCAGGCAATCCACTCCCTCCGCGGTGGTCGGCGAGACGGCCAGCGACATCGGCCGCTCCCGCCACAGCATCGGGCGACCCGGCATCAGCTCGAGCAGCCCCTCCAGGTCATCGCGCGACCAAGGAGTGGCGGCGGGCAGGAGACAGGTGTCGATCTGCCCCAGCGCGATCAGCGGGCCCGAGGGGAGCACCGGCATGCGCGGCTGCGCCTCGGCGGCGCGGACGAGTAGCCGCACGGC
This sequence comes from Nocardia sp. CA-119907, assembly GCF_050955995.1. NCBI lineage: Bacteria > Bacillati > Actinomycetota > Actinomycetes > Mycobacteriales > Nocardiaceae > Nocardia > Nocardia sp. CA-119907. The sequence continues at coordinate 1,824,003 of NZ_CP192091.1, read as the reverse complement.
CCGCCCGCGCCGCCGCTCCCGATCGAGTGGCGTCGCGCGAACCGCACGGATCCGGCGTGCGGCCGTCGTATTCGATTCGGTCACCTCAGGACCCATCCAGCAGGAAATGGGTGAGGCGCTCGGTCACCTTGGGCGGCACGATGATTCCCTCTTCCAGGCCCCGCTCGACGATCTGCTCGATCACCTCGGCGTCGAGCTGGACATGGTCCAGGATTACCCGCACAGCATGCTCGATACCCAAATATCGCTGCGGCAGCAGCGATAAGGACCGGTAGGCGGCGAAGGGTTTCGCCCGCGGATTCAGCTGCAGCACCGCAGGCATCTCCCACCACCGGGTCGGCCACCCGTCGCTCGGCTGCCACAGCTGTGGTTCGACCACCGGCTGTCCGTTGAAGCGCAGCATGCCCAGGCGCAGCAATTGCCAGATCGAGGCGAGGTACGGACAGGACCATTTGATGGATACCTCGTCGCGCCCGTTCACCTTCCGAACGTACGAACTCCACATCTGGACATCCAGAAAAATAGAATGCTCGCGACGACCGAACTCCTCGGGTGGCACATAGGGTTCGTCGTGCAACGCTTGCCCGCCGGAGTCATCGGAGGCACGGCGACCATTGCACAACCAACCGGATTCAGCGGTGGGCGGCCTGCGACCGTTCGAGCCCTCGGGCGGCTCGGCCACGATGCGCGACCGGACCATCTCGGCCAACTTGATGCGCGGGGTGCTCGCAGCACTGTCACCTGTTTCCGGGACCTCCCAGCACCCCGCCTCGCGGGCGAGATAGTCGATGGTCAGGCCGCACTCATCCGCGTTGCGCAGCAACTTGTCCAGAATCTCGGCGGGGTCGGTGTCGGAGCGAAAATAGTCGTCGACCAGAAAGCAGGTGCTGACCCTGGCCCGCGGTCCGAATTCGTCCTTCGCGGCCTCGGTGAATGCCCGGACCAGCGGAACGATCCGGCGAAACTGCGCCCGAATCCTTTCCTCGCCATTGCTGAGGTCGTTCATGTAGAAATGTCCCACCTCGATGGATAAATGGGACAGCGGTACCTTGGCGACCCGCGTGCGCTCGGTCGCCTCGATGTAGCCCGGGACATTATCCACTGTGCTCGAAATCCCTTTCCAGGATGTTGTTCTCGAGAGCCGCCGGTTCAGACTGGCTTCCAGCTCGCGGGGTCGAGCACGCGATCGGCTAGCTTTTCGAAAGCCTCGACGGTCGCCCTGTTGGCGATTTTCCTATCCACATCGATATCCAGAATCAGCTGCTCGCGCCATTGCAGGATCGGTTCGACCGGTGTCTCGCCGAGCAGCGCGCTCGCGCCGACCTTGTTCGTCAGTGCCAGGCGCTTCAGTTCGGTGTGCTGCTCGTGCAGCCACGCGGCCTGCGGCCCTGATCCCTCGGTCTCATCGTTCAGAACGGGCACCGCCGTGCGTATGTATCGGACCCGGTCCAGTAAGGCATCCGGATCGTGCCCGACCCTCTTGCCGCCGTCCAACAAGCCATGCTCGCCGCGCACCAATCCGTGCGCCGCGATGATGTGCTGGCGGGTCCATCGATGAAATACCAACCAGCGCACCATCCGTTCGGCGAGCTGCGGTAGCGCGGTCGCCTTCAGTGCGAGCTCCATGGCCACCGAACGACCCGCGCTGAGGTCGACGAGGCACACATCGAAACTCTGATCCACCTCCAGCAGCAGCTGGGCGCATTTCGCAACGATGCCGTTGTCGATCTGCTTGAACTCCGCGCCACCGGAATCACCGGGCAATAAGACCAGCTTGCCTGTCCTGGTTCGCAATTTGCGCAGCTGGTGACGATCGGTGCTGTCCCGCACGTCGATTCGGGTGGCGACCCCGGTCTTCCCCTGCAGATACGAATGCAGCCCAGCATTGTCGGGGACGCCCCGCTCCGCGCCACTGATCTCGAACAACGCACCCGCGGTCGGCGAACCGAAGTCGAAGTCCAGATACGCGACTCGCTTACCCTTGACGCACATGCGGTAGCCCAGATTGCAGCTGGTTACCGAACGGCCGGTGCCGCCCTTGTCCGAAGTCGCGAACACGATCATGTGCTCAGACGTTCCTGGTCGCGTCGCGGCGTCCGGTCGCCAGACCGTCGAGTTCGCGCAGGGCATCGAGGGTATGTACGAGCGTCGTCGCGGCATCCTCGCGAATCTGCTGCCTGGCCTCGTCGATATGTTCCTCGACGCGGTTGAGCGTCTTACGCCGGGGCGATTTGTCATCGATGCTGATACCGAGCATTTCCTGATGGAACCGGTGCTCGGCGGTATTCAGGGTGACCCGCGCCACCGTCTGCAATTCGGTCCAATTGGGCGGAGGTTCCCGATAGGTCCGATCCGCGGCCACCAGGCACTCGACCACTCGCTCGGTCATATACCAAGAAGGTTCGGTCACCGTCGGGTCGTCATTGACGCCGAATACGCCCGCCGGATCGTCCCACAGCCCCGCCGCGCCCGCCCGGAGCATGCGTCGATCGAGATGCTCCATCGCCAATTTGGACAATTCCATCAGTTTGTCGCGGGCCGCGACATTGTTGGACAACCGGGCCGCCTGCAGCATTCGCTTGAGCAGCACGGCCGAGAAATCCGACACCTCCCACTGCAGCACCGGACCGCTATCGACCGATTCACTGCCCCGCAGCGTCAGCCGCACCCCTGGTGTGTGCAGCTGAACAGCCGGATCGTCCCCGGCGGCTCGACGGATGATTCGACCGCGCCCGGCCAATTCGTCGAAAATGGCCACCGCCCTTGTCAGATCGTCGTCGGAAGCGGTGCGGGCAACGAGGTCCTGGATCAGCACGGCCGACACGATGAGACTGAAGTAGTCCGACTGCTCACCGTCGGAAGTCCGCCATGGAATGTCCTCCAATGGCCAACCGCCCGAGCCGAATCGCGCGATCGTGGACCAATAGCGCTGGGTCAGCTCCCAGCGGGTCCGCAAGGCCTGGGCCAACCGATGCTGGGTCTCGTCCAGCAGACCGAGCTCACCGGTTCGCGGCGAGACCAGGTCATTGATGCCGTCCAGCGCGACGATCGTAAAGTAGAGGTAGGGGCGCGGATCGGCGATTCCCGTTTGGGCTCCGATGTTTTCGGTGACGAACTTGACGGGGCTGGCGTCGCGGGCGATCCCCCAGCTCCAGCCGCATTCGAACAGTAGGTTCTCGTCCTCGAGCTCCTTGACCGTCTCTTCCTGGCCGAGGGTGACATCGCTGCGCAGTCGCGCCCTGACCCGCGACAGGCTGGTGCGCACACCCTGGAGCAGGGCATCCTCGGACATGCCGGTCTGATTCAACATGCCGAGCATCACTTGTCCCTCAGGGGATTTCGGCCGCACCGTATTGACGACGAAACTACGGACCAGGCCCGTCATGGCGGCGGTCAGTCGCGTGCTCAGCTGGCCGGACAGCTCCTTGATCCGGTCTTTCAGCCGCCCGCGCGCGGTACGCTCGAAGGAGCGAAGGAAACGCAGACCCGCCATGCAGACGGTCAGCGACATCGAATACGAGTCGACAACCTCGATCTTGCGCTGTTCCTCTGTGGGTTCGCGCTTTTCACCGGAACGCAGATAACTACCCGCCGAAAAGTTCGGCTGTCCGTCCTCGCGCGTATTGTGCTCGATGTACTCCTCGAGCAGCGACACTATGAAGGTGCCGATTTGCTTCGGATCGCCCAGCTTGCCGCCGAGCACCGAAATGACGTCTTCCTCCATGCGATCCGGCTCATCGAGAGCGAAGGTCTCGATCTCGGTTGCGGGATAGAGCAGGCAGAGCAACTGCTCGGAATCGCTGATGGAATTGGCCGACATCACACCGTCCCAGCGCCAGGACTTCTCATCCCAGCACGCATCGACCAGCGCCCGCCACACATCCAGAATCTGTTGCCTCGGTTGGATTCTCACCTGCCGCCGTCCTCACCCCATGTCGCAGGCGGCGCTCATCCACCTCGCTGCTGCGAACGTCAAAATAACACGGACACCACCGCAATGCGGCCCCACAAAAGTCCCATTCCGGTATCCCCAAACCAACTGCCCGGTATTTCCGAAATAGAACAACTAATTTTCGGAACTCGGGCAACCACGGAGCATTCGGCAGCCCGCAGAGCTTGCAGTGACCGCCGAATCCAATGGCGGTTGTCAGAGCATAGAACAACCTGTTCGGCACTTGGCCGGAATCGGATCACTGGACAGTTGCCAGAGTTCAGCGGTCGTCATAGCATCAGTCGAACCATATCCGCGGTGCGCGCCAACCCCGGAAATGCCTCCGGGGTGGATCGCGGATGCAACGCATGCACCGCGAGCCGAAACATGACCGCGCGCAACAACATCTGCGGCCATTCGGGGAGATCGGACCAGCGCTCGAGCAGACCGTCGTCCGCGCCGCCCCACGCGAGTGCGTCGACGACGATGACACCGGCGGCCCAGGGCGCCGGTCGCCAGTACGGCGTGATGTCGGTGAGACCGGGAGTGAACACTCCGGCGAACAGAACGGTGCCGAACAGATCCCCGTGGACCAGCTGGGGAGGTGTTCGGACCGGTTTGCGCAGCGTCGCCAATTGGCCGATGAGTTCCATACTGCGCTGACCGTCCGGCGAGGTCGCGGGCGGCGTCCCGCCCGCCTGCAGACTGCGCAGCGGTACCGCCTCCCAGGCGGCGCGGTCGGCGGCGACGAAGACATCCACATCCACCCAGGGCGCGGTCGGCAGCTGGACCAGGAAGCGGGGGCGTTCGAGTTGGGCGGTGGCCTGATGTAGTCGCAGCGATACCGAGACGACTTCGTCGTGGCGCGGCTCCGGCACACCCTCCAGATATGTGTCTGCGCGCCAACCGGATACGACATAGCGGCCGTCGGTGGCCCGCACAGGGCGGGCCAGGCGCAGGCCGTCCACCTTCAGGGTTTCGCGGGTCTTCGCCGACCATGCCGCCCTGGCATGGTCGGCGACCGGGCTCAGCACCACATCACCGAGACGCCAGCCGCCGTCCCAGTCTCCCAGGGAAACCGGGGTCACTTCGCGCAGACCGAACGTGGCGCGCACGTGCTCGGGGGGTTCCACAGAAGTCACGGCCGTACGGTACCGCTGGGGATCAACGTGGGCAGAGACGCCGCGCCGAGCAGGTCGGCGCGGTCGAACTCAGTACACCGGCAGTGACTTGTCCACCTGGTTTGCCCAGGCGACGATGCCGCCCTGGACGTGTGTGGCGTCGGAAAAACCCGCGTTCTTGAGCACCGCGAGCACCTCGGCCGAGCGGATACCCGTCTTGCAGTGCAAGACGATCGGCCGGTTCTGCGGCAGATCCGCGAGCGCCTCACCGGAGAGGAACCGATCCTTCGGGATCAGTTTGGCGCCGTCGATGTGCACGATGTCCCATTCGACGGGTTCGCGCACGTCGATGAGCTCGATTTCCTTGCCCGCGTCGATGAGCTCCTTGAGTTCGCGCGCGGTGATCGTCGAGCCCGCGGCCGCGGCCTGGCCCTCTTCGGAGACCACACCGCAGAACGCCTCGTAGTCGATCAGTTCGGTGATCGGCTGACGCTCCGGATCGCGGCGCAGCTTGATGGTCCGGTAGTTCATATCCAGTGCGTCGTAGACCATGAGACGGCCGAGCAGCGGCTCACCGATGCCGGTGATCAGCTTGATCGCCTCGGTCACCATGATCGAACCGATGGAGGCGCACAGCACGCCGAGTACGCCGCCCTCGGCGCAGGAGGGCACCATGCCGGGCGGCGGGGCCTCCGGGTAGAGATCGCGGTAGTTGATGCCGCGGCCGTCGGGCGCGTCCTCCCAGAAGACCGAGACCTGGCCCTCGAAACGGTAGATGGAGCCCCAGACGTAGGGCTTGCCCGCCAGCACCGCCGCATCGTTGACCAGGTAGCGGGTGGCGAAGTTATCGGTGCCGTCGACAATCAGGTCGTATTCGGCGAACAGTTCGACGGCGTTCTCCGGCTCCAGGCGGAGCTTGTGCAGCCGGACGTCGATACCGGAGTTGATCTCGAGGATGGAATCGCGCGCGCTATCGGCCTTCGGGCGGCCGATATCGGATTCGCCGTGGATGATCTGGCGCTGCAGATTGGAGGCGTCGACCTCGTCGAATTCGACAATGCCCAGCGTACCGACACCAGCGGCCGCGAGGTAGAGCAGCGCCGGGGAGCCGAGGCCGCCAGCACCGATCACCAGCACCTTGGCGTTCTTCAGACGTTTCTGCCCGTCGACGCCCAGATCCGGAATGATCAAATGACGGCTATAGCGGGCGATCTCGTCCTTGGTCAGCTCCGCGGCCGGTTCGACCAGCGGCGGCAGGGACTTCGGTGATGACACGTCCTGGACTCCTCGAATCAATTGGCCGATCGCACTGTGGTGGCTAGCGCTTACTAGTCAACACCGACAACCGGACCGTTCTTCCCGACTATGGTCTCGTATCACCAACCGCCCCCTGCAACCGCCCCGCACAACCCTGACCACCTCGGAGCGAGTCTTACGAGCGACGTTCGCGGCCCGTCTCGCGTCCGAGCCGTGGAAGCGCATGCGCCGCAGTCGCGAGTCTCGACCACTGGACAGTGCACCTCGGGCACTGAACTACCCGCCCGAGGTGACCACCACGGAGCGAGTCTTACGAGCGACCGTTCGCGGCGCCGCAGGCGCTGCAAATCCAACACAGCTCACCCGCGGGGATAGGGCCAGGGGTTGAACCGACAGCGTTTGCCGTCCATCGGGACCACGCCGTCGGGGTCGAGCGCGGCGATGTCGTTGTTCTTGGTGCCGAAGGTCTGCTGCATCATCACCGGCGCCAGCCCGCCGTCGGTCTCACACGGCTGATGCTGGTGGTAGCCGATGGCGTGGCCGACCTCGTGGTTGACCTGGTACTGCCGGTAGGAGCCGATATCGCCCTCGAAGGCCAGCGCACCGCGCACCCAGCGCACCTCCGACAGCACCACCCGGCGCAGGCCGGCATTGAAACAGGAGGAGTCGATCGGAATATCGAAACCGCATGCCTTGCGCGAGGATTCGCGGGAGGCGAGCGAAATGCGGAAGTCCGCTTCGCCGTGATCGATGCGCCGGAAAGCGAATTTGCTGTCGTGCGCCCAGCTCTTCGGATTGTTCAGTGTGCTGTCGACCATCTTGGCGACGGATTCGTCCCCGCCGAATCCGGAAGTGTCTACGCCGTCCTCGATTTCGACGGTGTACTTGAACTGGAATTCCGTTCCCGTGCCCACCTGCACCGTGCTGCCCGGCACCACATGCCATGTGCCCGTACCGATTTCGGTGAACGGTCCGCCGTCCGGCAGCGCGCCGGTCGGCAGGTTGGTCGGGAAGTGGCCGTCGCCGGGCGGTGCGCCGATGATGCCAGCGGAGGCCGTGTGCGGACTGAGCCGCCCGAATCCGGGTGCGCCGCCTGCGATATTCGCGGGATCGGTGCCTCCGCGCACCGCGTCCACGATCACCAGCACGGTGACCACGAACAGCACGGGCAGGGCGTAGGCACGCCAACCGTAGGTGCGGATGAAACGACCGAGTGCACTCTGTTTCTTGGCATCGCGCTCCGGTCTCGGTGGGCGCGAACGATTCTCGTCGGCGGCGGTGGGATCCCAGCGCGCCCGCAGCGGCTGATGGGAGCGATCGACGGGCGGTTCGTACAGACCGAACGGATCGTAGATCTCGACATCGTTCTTATCCCGCTGCGCCGCCCCGGGTCTGGACGATCGGTCGGTGCCGACCTCGACGCGGGCTCGGGCAGCAGCACCATTTCTAGCGGCTGCCCCCGTGCGCACCTCGGGGTCCGGCCTTTCCACAGAGCCCGAGACTACGGAACCGGACGCCGGGGAGCCAGCGGGGCGGTGCGCATCTCGCCCGCCGCCGGAGGATCTTTCCGCGCGGTCGGTCACATTCACCAGCGTCTCACAGGGGGCGATGCGGCTGCGCCGAGCCGGATACGGGCCGGAACGGGTGCGACATATCTCACCGAGTGGGCTCGATCTCCGGCCCCGAGCCGCATGTGAGCTACGACCGGGTATCGTTCATTGGATACCCGGTGTACACCCCATATAGCCGGGGCATCGACTGGGAGAGCCGAAATGACTGACCTCGTGGACCGGATGACGTCGCGCAGAACGTCGTCCGACGCCATGGCGCCGACAAAGCGCGGTACCCGGCTTCCGCGCGACGAGCGTCGTCAACAGCTACTCCTGGCGGCCAGTGAGGTCTTCGTGCAACGCGGCTACCACGCCGCTGGCATGGACGAGATCTCGCAGTGCGCCGGAGTCAGCAAGCCGGTGCTGTATCAGCACTTCGCCAGCAAGCTCGAGCTCTACCTGGCGGTGCTACAGAACTACGTCGACATGCTGGTGTCGAGTGTGCGCCAGGCGCTGCGCTCGACCACCGACAACCGCCAACGCGTCCGCGCCGCCGTGCAGGCCTACTTCGACTTCGTCGACAATGAAATGCAGGGCTTCCGACTGGTTTTCGAATCCGATCTGATCAGCGAGCCGCAGGTGCAGCGCCGGGTCGAGCAGGCCACCGAGGCCTGTGTGGACGCGGTCTTCGATCTGGTCGCCCACGATTCCGGCCTGGATCCCTACCGGGCCAGGATCCTCGCGGTCGGGCTGGTCGGTACCAGCCAGTTCACCGCGCGGTACTGGCTGGAGGCGGACCGGCCGATCCCGAAGGAAGAGGCGGTCGATACCACCGTCGCACTGGCCTGGGGCGGGCTGTCGCACGTGCCGCTGCACCCGATCAACTGAGCCGACAACTCGGACAAGACACCAGAGCCCCCGCACTCACCCGAGTGCGGGGGCTCTCGTCTGTGGCGTCGCGGTTCGGCTCAGACGGCGGCGAAGCCGACCCGACCGCCGGTGGCGGCGCCGATCTCGACGTAGGCGACCTTCGAGGCCTGGATCAGGAACTTGCGGCCCTTCTCATCGGTGAGCGCGACGACGCCGCCCTCGCCGCTCAGCGCACCGGACACCAGCGCCTCGACCTCGTCCGGGGTCTGCCCGCTATTGATCACGAGCTCGCGCGGGCTATCCGAAATACCGATCTTGACCTCCACGGCCAACCTCCGAACCTAGAGTCCTGTGTGCTGTCGAAATCAAGGCTAATGCAGCACCCCGGCGCCGGTACCATGCCCGCCTGCGCTAAGAGCGAACAGATAACTACTTGGGCTCGATGAGCTGGACTTCCAGCTCGATTTTGACGGTGTCGCTGAGCATGCCGGGCAGCGGGCCGCCGACGCCGAAGTCGGTGCGCTTGATGGTGCCGGTCGCGGAGAACCCCGCATGCCGGTCGCCGGTTCCGGCGAATACCTGCACACCGCCCCACTCCACATCGAGGGTGACCGGCTTGGTGATCCCGCCGAGGGTGGCCTCGCCCTCGACCACGAACGATTCGGCGATCTGCACCGGCTCGATGGCGCGGAAGCTCAGGGTGGGGCGGTTGGCGACGTCGAGGAAGTCGGCGGTCCGGACGTGGTTGTCGCGATCGGCATTGCCGGTATCGAAGGAGTCGAGGTAGATGGTGGCGCCGAGGGTGGCAAAGCCCTTGTCGTCGACGACGAACTCGGTCTCGAACTTGTTGAAACGGCCGCGGACCTTGGAAATACCGAGGTGGCGGATGGTGAATTCGACCTGGGAGTGCATGGCGTCCAGGGCCCAGGAACCCGGGACGAGCGCGGTGGCGGTGCTGGATTCGGTAGAAGATGTCATGTGATACACCATGACCGGACCGTGGTCCGTTAACCAGACCGCCGTTATCCTGGACCCCGCAGGGCGCGGCTAACCATCCCAGGACAGGGCACGATGAAACGCATGGCACCGAACCCATTCGCGGAGTACCTCGTGGCGCGCCGCGCCCAACTGCGGCCATCGGATGTGGGTCTACCCGAGGGTCGCCGCCGCCGGACCCCGGGCCTCCGCCGCGAAGAGGTCGCGGTGCGCGCCGGAGTGAGCGCCGACTATCTGGCCCGGCTGGAGCAGGGCCGCGATACCAACCCCTCGGGCGCGGTCATCGATGGGCTCGCGCAGGCGCTGCTGATCGAAGGGAAGGATCGCCACCACTTCGGCTGGCTCGCCGTCACCTCGAGTAACGAATCCCGCTGCCCCGCTACCGAATCCGTTGCCGAGCATCCGACGCCCGCGATGGAGACCATCCTGCGCGCACTGCAGCCGACCCCGGCCTTCGTGCTCGGGCGACGGCTGAATGTGCTCGGCTGGAATCCGGCGTGGGAGGACATCGCGAAACCCCTTGGGCTGCTCGATGATCCGGAAACCTCGAATCTGGCCTGGTTCACCTTCACCGATCCGCGCGCCGCGCAGGTGCTGCGCAACTGGGACGAGGTGGCCGACACCTTCTCGGCCGCACTGCGCCGCGCGACCGTGCGCTGGCCGGGCGAGGGCCGGCTGCTCGAACTGATCACCGCTCTGCGAGAATATCCGGAATTCGAAAGCCGTTGGCAGCCGCAGCATGTCGATGATCTGATCTCCGGGACGCTGCGCTTCGACCATCCCGAGCACGGCCATATCGATATCCCGTTCGAAACGCTCAACGGCGACCACGATCAGAGCATCGTCGTCTGCCTCACCGATCAGACGCAGGCGCAATCCCCTGGCCTGCGACTGGTCCGTGCGGTGAACGACTGATCAGATGCCCAGCACGGCCATGCGCTCGGCATGGCTGGCCTGCATGCGCTCGAACAGCGCGGCGATGCCGTTGAGATCACCGGTCGCGCTCAGCACCAGCTCGGTGAGTTCATCGCGCTGGGCCATCACGTACTGCGCCTGGGTGATCGCCTCACCGAGCAGCCGTCGGCCCCACAGGGTCAGCCGGTCGCGCTCGGAGCGGCTCGTCGCGACCGCGCGGCGCACCTCCTCGACCACGAATTCGGAGTGGCTGGTCTCGGCGAGCACATCCCGGACGACGGCGGCGACCTCGGGAGAAAGGGCACCGGCGATCTCGGTGTAGAAGTCGGCGGCGATACCGTCGCCGACGTAGAACTTCACCATCGACTCGAGCCAGGTCGAGGGGTCGGTGGAGTCGTGGTAAGCGTCCAGGGCACGCACGAACGGCGCCATCGCGTCGAAGATGTCGATGCCGCGTTCGGCCAGTGCGGACTCCAGGGTTTCGAAGTGCCGCATCTCGGCAGCGGCCATCTTCGCGACGGCCACCTTGCCGCGCAGCGTCGGCGATAGCTTGGCCTCCTCGGCCAGCCGGTAGAACGCGGAGATCTCACCGTAAGCGAGCACCGCGAACAGGTCGACCACACCGGGATCATCGGCTGTGAAAGATGAGCCGGACAATGAAACCCCCTGCGCGGCAGCTTGCCATGTTCCTAGCGCTGCGGATGACTGTGCTCCCATGTCGAGACAGCCTAGCCCCGGTCCGTTACATGTCAGCGTCATCCCGGTACATGTCGGAGTCGTGGCGGCGAACGCGCGGAACCAATGGTGGCTCAGGACAGCTCGGCCAGGAACTTGTCGAGGTAGGTCCAGGTGGTCTCGCGCGCGGTTTCGCCGGTGAGGATGCCCAGGTGGCTGCCGGGGGCGGTCTCGTAGCGGACGAACCGGGCACCGGTGAGGGTGCGTTGCCCGCCCGCCACGGCAGCGGCCGGGGTGATGACATCGGCGGGTCCGCCGACCAGCAGCACCGGCGCGGTCACTTCGGCCAACTCGATGCGGCGCGCGCCGAGCCGCACGACGCCGCGGCCGATGTCGTTGTTGAGGATCAGGCGGCCCCACAGCTGGCCGTAGAAGCGACCGGGATAGCCGGGCATCTGCGCCATGAAGCGGTCGATGGACTCCATTTTGGCCAGGGTTTCGGTGCGGGCGATATTGCTCGCGACGAACCACGGTCGGGTGAGTTCGCGATCCCATGCGGTGACCCGGTAGGCGATCCGGGTCAGCGTGGCCGGAATGCCGCCCGCCGCGCGCACCGCGGTCGAGGTAGCGATGCCGCCGGTCAATTTGGCGACCGCGCGCACCTGCGGAATGCCGGTCATCTTGTCGTAGTCCAGCGGCGCGCCGATCGCGGTGATGGAGCGGATCGGCAGTTCGGCGTGCGCCGCCGCGGTCAGCAGCGCCAGGGTGCCGCCGATGGACCAGCCGACCAGATCGACGGGCTTACCGTCGCGATCTGCCGAGGTGCGCAGAATAGACTCCGGCAGGATGTCGTCGATCCAGGCTTCGAACCCCATCCGCCGGTCGGCGAAGGTGATCTCGCCATAGTCGACGACATAGGGCGTGCGGCCGGTCTCGAGCAGGAATCTGGCCACGCTCTGATCGGGGCGCAGATCGAAGCAACTGGCGGGAGCGGCCAGCGGCGGTACCAGCAGCACCGCCGAATCGGTTGTGGCAGTGGCGGATTCACCTGCCTCGAAGCGGCGCAGCTGCCGGTGCGGTTCATCCCACAGCACCGTCGACGGGGCGGGATCCGGTGTTTCGACGCCTTGGCCGAAGGTCAGCGCCCAGGCATTGCGCGCGGCGATGGTGACGGTGTCGGTGAAACTCACACCCAAGAATCTCTCATATATTGGTACCGGCGGTAACAGGCAAGTCCGGTTTGTGAGCACCGCCGCATATTCAGCCCCACAGCCTCCCGATTCAGCCGATGCTCCGCCGATTCAGCTCTGCGCCATGCCGATCGGGTTGATCGGCGGCACCAGGCTTTCCTGAACGCGCCGCACCAAGGGCGCGAGCGTATCGGTCAGCTCGGCGATCGCGTCCTGCGACAGCGCCGATAGTGCGCCGTTCCAGGCGGCCTCGTCGGTAATCGCCTCCACCCGATCGAGCAATTCGGCGCCAGCGCCGGTCAGCGCCGGACTGGTCGGCTCACCTTCGATCAACCCCCGTGTCCGCAACTCGTCGGCGATATCGGACCATTCCGGCTCCGACCAGCCGCGCGCGGGTCGCATCACCGATTCCGGCGCCTTGCCCGCCGCCACCTGCAGCACCAGCGCCTGCGATCCGGTCAACCCGTAGCTGATCAGCGCCGCCACATGTCCGTCACCGCGATGCTCGCGCAGTGTGGTGGCGAGCTGCCACAGCGCGGCCACCGGATCGGCGGCCAGGGGCAATTCCGCATTCGCCGCGTACAACGCCCGGCCGGTCGCGTCGGCCGCGCGCGATACCGGTTCGAGCAGATCGACCGCGCGGGCGCATTCGGCGTCACCGGCTCCGGCCCCACGCAACAGACCGGTGGAAAAATCGAGACGGGCCGCCAGACATTCGTCCGGCGTCGTCCTGGCCCACGCGTCCGGCACCGCCTTGCCGACCATATCGGGATGGAATCCGGCGAAGGTCGCCGATACCGCGCCCGCGCCTACCGCGCCGAGCGGAGCGGCCCGGAACGCGAAGTAGGTCTGCCAGAATCCGCGCAACCCGAGCGCCAGTCCTGCCTCCTTGACACCCGCACCGAAATACACCACATCATGTAGCGGTTCGAGCGTGGTCCAGATTCGGCGCGCCAAGTGAATTACCATGTCGCGCAGCGTACGTCGAAGAACCATCCGAGGAAACCGGACTTTTGGCACGGAAAATGCCGACCATTTCGATCGACCCGCATACGGTCGCTACGGTGGTGGCAATTCGAGCCGTGCACAATATCACGCTACAATCTCTGCGGACAACGGAAATTTTCGTCCCATCGAGGCGCCGATCACCTGGGCGCCAGAGTTCCGGCGGCGAGGTTTTCGACGTTCAGGAATATGTGCGCGCACCAGATCCGCATCACCCTTGCGCCGCGCCGATGTCTCCCGAGGTAGCCGCCACAACGACGAGCTCCCGCCGACATCAGGGCCAGTGGCCGAGGTGAGTATCACAGGCGGATACGTGGTCGTCGCGGACCGACCGGTCCGCCCCACGCCTCGTGCGCGCGTGACGCGATAACGAGGAAAGGCACGAACCTGAGCAAGATCACTGTCGAACAGGAACCGGGTCTGGCGGATACGCTGCTGACCGCCGAACTGGACGAATCCCACCTCGCCCCGTCATTCGCCGAATTGGGGGTTCGCGATGAAATCGTGCGAGCACTCGGTGAGATCGGAATCGAACGAACTTTCGCAATTCAGGAACTGACCCTGCCGTTGGCACTCGCCGGTGAAGACCTCATCGGCCAGGCCCGCACCGGTATGGGAAAGACCTTCGGATTCGGCGTACCGCTGCTGCACCGGATCACCACCGCCGACTCCGGGACGACCCCGCTGGACGGCACCCCGCGGGCACTGATCATCGTGCCGACGCGCGAACTCTGCATCCAGGTCACCCAGGATCTGGAGAACGCGAGCAAGCACCTGAAGAACCACCAGGGTCAGCTGCGCGTGCTCTCGATCTACGGCGGCCGCCCTTACGAATCCCAGATCGCCGCACTGCGCGCGGGGGTCGATGTCGTCGTCGGAACTCCTGGCCGACTCATGGATCTGGCTGATCAGGGCCATCTGATCCTCGGCAAGATCGGCGTGCTCGTCCTGGACGAGGCCGATGAAATGCTGGATCTGGGCTTCCTACCCGATATCGAGCGCATTCTCGGCATGGTTCCGGCGCAGCGCCAGACCATGCTGTTCTCGGCCACCATGCCGGGCCCGATCATCACCCTGGCCCGCACCTTCCTGACCCGGCCGACCCATATCCGCGCCGAGGAGCCACACGACTCCGCCGTGCACGATCGCACCGCGCAGTTCGTCTACCGAGCGCACGCACTGGACAAGAGCGAGCTGATCGCCAAGGTGCTGCAGGCCGAGAGCCGCGGCGCGACCATGGTCTTCACCCGGACCAAGCGCACCGCGCAGAAGGTCGCCGACGAACTCGCCGAGCGCGGCTTCGCCGTCGGTGCGGTACACGGTGACCTCGGGCAGATCGCCAGGGAGAAGGCGCTCACCAAATTCCGCAAGGGCACCATCGACGTGCTGGTCGCGACCGATGTCGCCGCGCGCGGTATCGATATCGACGACGTCACCCACGTCATCAACTACCAGTGCCCGGAGGATGAGAAGACCTACGTGCACCGGATCGGGCGCACCGGCCGGGCCGGACGCACCGGTGTCGCGGTGACGCTGATCGACTGGGACGAACTGAACCGCTGGGCCGCCATCGACACCGCGCTCGGCCTCGGCATCCCGGACCCGGTCGAGACGTATTCGCGCTCTCCGCACCTGTTCTCGGACCTCGGCATCCCCGAGGGCGTCACCGGCACGATCCGCAAGGCCAAGCCGGTCCGCGACGAGGACGCCGAAGTGGTCGAGCGCCCCGCCCGCACGCCACGCAAGCGCAATCGCAGACGCACTCGTGGCGGCCAGCCGATCGACGGCGCGGTCAACGGCACCGACAGCGATGCGACCGACAGCGCCGAAACCGATACCGCCGCAGCCCCATCCGACACCGCGCCGAACGTCGACGCCGACGATACGGCGGATAAGCCCGCCCGTCGCCGTCGCCGTCGCCGCAGGTCCGGCGGAGACACCGAGCCCGGCACCGAGTCGAATGGCAACGGCGACAACGAGAACGGTGCGACCGCCGCAGCGGACACCAGCTCCGACGAAGCCGACACCTCCGATCAGCCCGCGCGCCGTCGGCGCCGTCGTCGCAAGCCCGCGGACGAAGCTGCCGCGGATACCGCCCCCGCGGCGGATAACGCCCCTGCGACGGTTACCGCATCGGCATAGTCGATACCCGGGCGCGTCCGTCGCGGACGGGCGCGCCGGTACCGAACAATCCGGACGAGAGCCGATCACATCGGTCGGCCGACACGTTGTAGTCTCGCAAACGTGCTCGCACCCGAGCGGCGAACGCGCGCCGACATCATCTCCGCAGTCGCGATCGCCGTGGTCGTGGTGATCGCGGCAGTAGTGGTGTGGGCGCGCAGTGATGCCAGGGGTACCGAGTCGGTGACGGCCGAACATCCGGTTTCCACTCCGGCGGCCGCGGATCAGGTGCCGACCGGTCTGCACGAGCTCTGGCATGCCGCCGACCCCGGCGCGAACCGGGCGTTGGTGGCCGCCGGCACGGTGGTCACCGGGGAGGACGGCACGGTCACCGGTCACGATCCACGCACCGGCGCCGACCTGTGGCACTACCGGCGCGACCTGCCGCTGTGCGGCGTCGAATCGCAATTCGGCACGGTGATCGCGGTGTACAAGGATCAGCGCGGCTGCAGCCAGGCCACCCTGCTGGCCGGTGAGGACGGTTCGCGGCGGACCGCGCGCAGCAGCTATATGGATCCTGCGGTGCAGCTATCCGTAGACGGCACCTACGTGCTGGCCCAGGGACCGCGGCGGCTGGAAATGTGGCGCTCGGATCTGGTGCGCACCATCGAATACGGCTACGTCGACGCACCGGTCAATGTGAAGACCCAGCCGCGCAAGGGCTGCAAACTGCTCTCGTCGAGTTCGAGCTCCACCCGGCTCGCCGTACTCGAACGCTGCCCCGAAGACCCCACCAACCGGCTGACCATCCTCAATCCGGCACCGAAGGACAACACGGTGCCCGAAGAGTACGGCTCGCACATACTCAGCGGACCCGGCGCGGACTCCCCCGATGCGCGCGTGATCGCGGTGGCCGACAACCGAATCGTGCTGTACCTGCCCGGTGCGGCGGCGACCGCTGGCGCCGAGGCGACCGCACCGCGACTCGAGGTCTTCGATAGCACCGGAAATGCGCTGACGGTGCACCAACTTTCCGCACCGCTGAGCGATAGGACGACAACCACCCGGATCAGCTCGCTGTTCCTGGTATTCACCGGCAATAGCCTGATCGCCTTGAACGCCAGCACTTTCGATCCGATCTGGGCCGCCCCCGGCGCACTCGGCAGCCCGGTCTTCATGGCGGGCCGACTACTCATGCCGGTGGACGGCGCGATCGCCGTCCTCGACCCCACCTCGGGCACCGAGGTGTCCCGGATTCCGGTGTCCCGGCCCGGCTACGACGGCTCCCCCATCTCACTGGCCGTACTCGGCACGACGGTGCTGGAAAAGCGCGGCGCCGAACTCTTCGCACTCGGCTAGGACCCGCCCGTCACGGGCGCCGTCGGACCCGTGCCCCATGATGGAAGCCATGTCCGCACTCGATGCCGCCCGCCTGGTCCTGCTCCGGCACGGAGAAACCACCTGGTCGAGCCAGCGGCGCCACACCGGCCGCACCGATCTGCCGCTCACCGAACGCGGTGCGGCCCAGGCCCGCGCCGCGGGCGGACTGCTGAGCGAGCTGAAGCTGCGCGATCCGTTGGCGCTCACCAGCCCGCGCCAGCGTGCCGTGCACACCGCGGCGCTCGCCGGCCTCACCGATGCCGTGGTCGATGACGAACTGGCCGAATGGGATTACGGCGACTACGAGGGCCGGACCAGCGTCGAGATCCGCGAGCACGATCCAGGATGGACCATCTGGACCGGAACCGTGCCGGGCGGCGAGACGGCCGCACAGGTCAGCGCCCGCGCCGACCGCGTGCTCGCATCGGTCGAGCCCGCACTGCCGGACCGGGATATCGTGCTGGTCGGGCACGGTCACTTCTCCCGGGCACTGATCGCCCGCTGGGCCGAACTCGATATCCGGGAGGGGCGGCGCTTCGCCATGTCCACCGCTGCGATAACCGTCCTCGGGTACGAACACGAGGAACGAACCATCCTGGCGCACAACCTAGTTCCCGCCGACGATGGAGCCGCACTATGACCCGCCCCGGCCAGATCCGCCGTGCCGTCCCCGCCGATGTACCCGCGCTCGTCGGTCTGGTCGAAGACCTCGCCGAATACGAGAAGGCCCGCGACGAGTGCACACTCACCGCCGAACAGCTGCACACCGCCCTATTCGGACCGTCGCCCGCGGTCTTCGCCCACGTCGCCGCGGACGAGGCGGGCGTGGTCGGCTGTGCGATCTGGTTCCTGAACTACTCCACCTGGACCGGTGTGCACGGCATCTACCTGGAGGACCTCTACGTCAAGCCGGAGACCCGCGGCAAGGGGTACGGCAAGGCGCTGCTCGCCGCGCTCGCCAAGGAGGCCGCCGCCAATGGCTACAGCCGGGTCGACTGGTCCGTGCTGACCTGGAACACACCCTCCATCGACTTCTACAAATCCATCGGTGCCAACCCCCAGGACGAATGGGTCGGCTACCGCCTCACCGGCGCGGCCATCGACAAACTCGCCGCCCAAGCCTGGTGACCGAATCCGCTCGGTAGCGAATCAACCCGGCGCAATACGGATTTCGAGTACAGCAATGAAGGTTGACACACCTGCCGAATGGCCGACCACCGCGGACGAAGCGATAGCGGTCCAGGATGCGTTGCGACCGTTGGTGATTGCGGCCGACCCGCGCCCAGCACGGTTCCGCACCATCGCCGGAGTCGACTCGGCCTATGACGACGAAACCGGCATCGTCGCCACGGCCGTGGTCGTATTGGACAGTGACACACTGGAACCCGTCGAATCCGCGGTAGCGCACGGTACCGTCACCTTCCCTTACGTGCCGGGCCTGCTCTCCTTCCGCGAGCTGCCGACCACCCTCGCCGCGCTCGAAAAGCTCGACACCACACCGGATCTGCTGATCTGCGACGGCCAGGGGCTGGCCCACCCGCGCCGCTTCGGCCTGGCCTGCCATGTCGGAATCCTCACGGACACACCGACGATCGGCGTCGCCAAGACACCGTGGGGCGACTATCGGCCGCCCGATCCGGAACGTGGCTCGGCCAGCGATATCACCATGGACGGTCAGCTCGTCGGACGCGCCCTGCGCACCCAGCGCGCCATCAAACCGGTATTCGTCTCGGTGGGACATCTCATCGACCTCGACACCGCGTGCGCCCAGGTGCTCGCGCTCACCCCGCGCTACCGCCAGCCCGAGACCACCCGGCAGGCCGATCACCTGTGCCGTCGGGCACTGCGCGCCGCGACCGCCTGAGCCCGGCTACTTCGATTCGGGCGCGTCGGAGTCGATGCCGTACACCTGCGCCATCCAGCGATTCGACGCTGGTGCGAACAACAGGACCAGTGCGCCGATCACCACAATGCCGAGCAGCGCGCCGAACACCGGCTGATGCGAATCGGTCAGCAGCGACCAGGTCACCGGAAGCAACAGCACCTGCGCGATCACGGCGATGGCCCGCCCCCACCGGTGTCCGAGGACCAGACCGATTCCGGCCGCGAGCACCGCACCGCCGAGAATGCCGAACCACGCGGCCGTGCCGTAGCCGCTGGTGGCACTCTGATCGTGCCCGAGCAGTCCGCGCACGATCAGCACGATCGCCACGATCACCGCGACCGCACCCTCCAGCGCGACCAACCCGCCCGCGCCACGCACCGTTGCCGGCGCGCCCCCGGCCCCCGCACCGCTGTCAACCTCGTCCTTGCCGCTGTCCGCCACGGGCCAAGCCTAGAACGCACTTGCCGGCTTTTCGGACCGGGCCGTCGGCCGATTAGGCTTCCGAAGGTGCGGACGCTGCTGATCGTGAACCCGAATGCCACCTCGACTACACCGGCGACTCGGGATCTGCTCGCGCACGCGTTGGAGAGTCGGACCCAGCTGACCGTCGCGCACACCCAGCATCGCGGCCACGCGGCGGAATTGGCGCAGTGGGCGTCGACCAACGAGATGGATCTGATCGTCGTACACGGCGGCGATGGGACGGTCAACGAGACCATCAACGGTTTCCTGCCGCTACCCGAACTGAACGACGGACAGGCCTGGCTGCCGCGGCTCGGCGTGATCCCCGGCGGGTCGGCGAATGTGTTCGCGCGGGCATTGGGCATCTCCCCCGATCCGGTGACCGCGACCAACCAGCTCATCGATCTGCTCACCCTCGACCGCGACCGCAAAATCGGCCTCGGACTGGCCGATGACCGCTGGTTCGGCTTCAGCGCCGGCGTCGGCCTCGACGCCGACGTGTGTGAGGCGATCGACAACAGTCGCGCCAATGGTCACGCGGCCACCCCCGGTCGCTATGTTCGAACAACTGTGCGACAATTTTTCAAAGCGAAGCGCAGGGAACCGACCGTCCGGCTCGAAATTCCGGGATATGAACCCGTCGAGGGCGTCCATTACGCCTTCGTGACGAACGCGAGTCCGTGGACCTATCTGAACGACACCCCGGTGCATACGAACCCGGGTACGGCCTTCGAAACGGGTCTCGGCGTGTTTGCCGTGCGGTCGATGTCGGTGGTCTCCACCCTGCTGCTCGCTCGCCAGCTGCTGGCCGCCGGTGGAAATCCCAAGTCCCGCAAGCTATTTCGCGAGGACGATGTGCCGACCGTGCGAATCGAGGCCAGCGAACCCATCGGTCTGCAAATCGATGGCGACTTTATTGGAAAACGCAACATGGTGGATTTCACAGCTGTGCCGAACGTGCTCGAGGTCGTCGCTCCACGTCCGGAATGAGCGCGAAACGCGCGAAAAAACTCGGTGTTGTGCTGCGAAAACCAGGTAGAGCGAGTACAAAGGACCGGGCAGGTTCCCGGTAGGGGACCTTGAGAGCGTGAGCTTCCCCACGGTGCACCAGATACCTATTGACATCTACGGTGTTCGTGAAAGCATTCACAAGCAACCGTGCGGAAACATTCGAGTCGCACAAGTGAACGATCCACAAACCGTCGGCGCCCTTTGCGGCGCCCAGCAAAGGAGCAGAGGAATGGACTGGCGCCACAAGGCCATCTGTCGCGACGAGGACCCCGAGCTGTTCTTCCCGGTGGGTAACAGCGGTCCTGCGCTCGCGCAGATTGCCGATGCCAAGCTGGTCTGCGCTCGCTGCCCCGTTACCGCCGATTGCCTGTCCTGGGCCCTGAAGTCCGGGCAGGATGCGGGCGTGTGGGGTGGAATGAGCGAGGACGAGCGTCGCGCGCTCAAGCGTCGCAACGCCCGCACGCGGACCCGCACCGTCGTCTAGTAGGACGACAAGCGTTACCGGACCTTCCAGCCCGGCCCGGTAACGCGGTCAAGCCCGGCACCAAGGTGCCGGGCTATTTTGTGCCTGTATGTGATTTGCTCTGTCTAATTGCAGCGCCTTCGGCGCTGCGTGTTCGCGGCCCCCTGGTGTCTCGCGTCCGAGCCGTCGAGACTCGCGACCTCGTCGCA
Organism: Nocardia sp. CA-119907; assembly: GCF_050955995.1. NCBI lineage: Bacteria > Bacillati > Actinomycetota > Actinomycetes > Mycobacteriales > Nocardiaceae > Nocardia > Nocardia sp. CA-119907. The sequence goes on along the minus strand of NZ_CP192091.1, from coordinate 1,802,962 downwards.
TGCGCTTCGACGACTCGGACGCGAGACGGGCCGCGAACGGTCGCTCGTAAGACTCGCTCCGTGGGGGGTGACCTACGTACGGAAGCTGAATCTTATTGTCCAACAGCAAAGTTCGTGATTGCCTCAGCGCCCCGAGCGACGTCCCAGCGGTACCCGCAACACCGCATCCGTACCGATATCGGCGCCGGGATGTAATCCGATGGAGCCGCCGAGTTCGGCGGTCACCAGGGTGCGCACGATCTGCAGGCCCAGGCGGTCGGAGGATTCCAAGCTGAAACCCGGTGGCAGGCCGCGGCCGTCATCGCTGATGATCACGTCCAGCCAGCGTGCCGAACGCTCGGAACGGATTGTCACCGTGCCGTTTTCGCCCGAATCGAAGGCGTGCTCGATGGCGTTCTGCACCAATTCGGTCAGCACCATCACCAGCGGGGTGGCGCGTTCGGCGGAGAAGACGCCGAGCGAACCCGCCCGGCGAACTTTGATTCTGGCGGTGTGCACGGTCGCCACATCGGCCATGATCGGCAGCAGCCGATCCACGACCTCGTCGAGATCGACCTCTTCGTCCACCGACATCGACAGCATCTCGTGCACCGAGGCGATGGAGGTGACCCGGCGCACCGATTCGGTCAGCGCGACCTGCGCCTCCTCGTTCTCGGTGCGCCGCGCCTGCAGCCGCAGCAGCGCGGCGACGGTCTGCAGATTGTTCTTCACCCGGTGGTGGATCTCCCGGATGGTCGCGTCCTTGCTGAGCAGCGCGCGATCACGGCGCTTGACCTCGGTGACGTCACGAACCAGCACCGCCGCGCCCGCCAGTTCGCCGTGCGGGCGCAGCACCAGGGTGCGCAGCAGCACGGTGGCGCCGCGCGCCTCGACCTCCATCCGGCGTCCGGTGCGTCCGGCCAGCGCGGCCTGGATATCCCCGACGACCTCCTGTGCGTCGAACGGATCGGTGATCAGCGAGCGCGTGGTGACAGCCAGATCCTGGCCCGCGAGATCGGACTGCAGACCCATCCGGTGGTAGGCGGACAGCGCGTTCGGACTGGCGTAGACGACGATGCCGTCGGTATCGAGGCGGATGAAACCGTCGCCGGCGCGCGGGCTGGAATGCGTCGCGGCGCGGTCCTCGGTGGTCGGGAAGGTGCCGTCGGCGATCATCTGACACAGATCGTCGGCGCAGGCGACATAGGCGACTTCCAGCGCGCTGCGCACCCGCGAACGCTGCAGATCGGTGTCGCGGCTGAGCACCGCGATGACATCGTCACCGCAGCGCACCGGAATGGCCTCGCGGATCGCGTGCACCGGATGCGGATGGTAGACACCCTCGGCCTCGACTTCGCTATCCGCGCGCACGATCTTGCCGGTCATCAACGCATCGAAAACCTGTGGGTGATCGGCCTGTGAGGCGATGCCACCCACCCGGTCCTCCGGATGAACAGTGGGCGCCGTCGTCGGGCGGCACTGCGCGACGCAGACGATATCCGCGCCATCGGCAATGGGGCCAGCACCGACCCACAGCAGCAGATCCGCGAAGGACAGATCGGCGAGCAGTTGCCAATCTCCGACCACCCGCTGCAGATGGTCAACGGCGACACCGGGTAGGTCGGTGTGTTCGGCCAGCAGCTCACTCAGTGTCGCCATATTCGGTCTACCCGCTCCAGATACTAAGAGATGACAGCGATTAGGTGCCCGGCCTTGATCGCATCGCCCGCCTTGACGCCGATCGAGGTCACCGTGCCGTCGCTCTCGGCCACCACCGGGATCTCCATCTTCATCGACTCGAGGATCACCAGCGTGTCACCCTCGCGCACCTCGTCGCCCTCGGCAACGACGATCTCCTGCACGACCGACACCAGTTCCGAGAGCACTTCCTCAGCCATGACACCTCATTCATTCGTTCGGCCTGTATCCGCTGAAGCTACAGCCAACCACACATGAAACAATGTCCTTCGATCAGATGTGCTCCCCGCGGACGCGGGGGTGATCCGCAGAAGGGAGACTACCGATGGGTAAGCGTGGTCGTAAGAAGCGCAGCCGCAAGGGCAGCGCCGCCAACCACGGCAAGCGTCCGAACGCCTGAGCCGTAACGGATACGAAAAACACCGAGGGCCATAGTCTTCCAACAGGAAGAAGTGCCACTCGGTGTTTTTTCTGTGTCCAGGGCGCTGAGCGGAATCAGGCGGAACTACTCGGTGGTCTCGACCCGGGTCACCGTGACGGAGCGACGGATCTCCACGCTCAGCCGATCGCGCAGCGTATCCGGTGCTCGGTCGCCGCCGCACTTGCGACTGAGCAGGCTCTTGATCTTCTCCTCGATGCCATAGGCCTCGATGCACGGCGAGCAGTGCTCCATGTGGTGCTGCAGCCGCTCGCGGGTGGCCTGGTCGCACTCGTTGTCGAGCAACAGCCAGACATCGGCCAATACCGCCGTGCAGTCCAACTCCATATCGGGGTCACGCTCTGTACTCACTGCTTGACCTCCTGGCGTTCCGCGCCGTTGCGGTTGAATCCACGTTCGCGCGCCACATCGGCGAGCAAACCCTTGAGCTGCTTGCGGCCGCGATGCAGCCGGGACATCACCGTACCGATGGGAGTGCCCATGATGTCGGCGATTTCCTTATACGGGAAGCCCTCGACATCGGCGTAGTACACCGCCATCCGGAACTCCTCCGGCAGCTCTTGCAGCGCCGCCTTGATGTCGTCGTCGGGCAGCGCGTCCAGCGCCTCGACCTCGGCCGAACGCAGGCCGGTCGAGGTGTGCTCGGCGGTGGCCGCGAGCTGCCAGTCGGTGATCTCGTCGGTCGGGTACTGCGCGGGCTGACGCTGCTTCTTGCGGTAGGAGTTGATGTAGGTGTTGGTCAGGATCCGGTAGAGCCAGGCACGCAGATTGGTGCCCTCCTTGAAGGATTTGAAGCCCTGGAACGCCTTGACGTAGGTTTCCTGAACCAGATCCTCGGCATCGGCCGGATTCCGGGTCATGCGCAGCGCGGCACCGTAGAGCTGGTCGAGCAACGGGAGCGCATCGCGCTCGAACCGCTGCACCAGCTCGGTATCGTCGACCGCGGCGCCGACCGCACCGTCGGTCACCACGTCATCGTCGCTCGTCACACCAATCCCTTCGATCGCCGTACCTGCCAAATCTACAGGCGCGGTCGGATCGAGTGGGAACCGAGCGTCCCCCGCGGCACCATCTACGTGCCCGAAGGCGGCAACAGAGCGCGACAATGCCGGGGGCCGAATGTGCCGCATATCCAGCACAGCTGACGCCACCGGGCGCTCTTCGAGCAGAACGGGCACCGACCTCTCCTTCACGTCGTACCGCCGTTGGGTTTCTGTATTCGCATGCAACATGCGGGTGCTCGACTGTGTTCCCGCGGCGAACTCTCCGCACCGAAAACGGTTTGCCGAGCGGGTTTACGTCGCGACTAGGGTGGCCGCATGGCAGGAGCCTCGACCCCGGCGATCCGCACCCTGGCCAAGGCCGGTGTCGCCCATCGCGTGCACAGCTATAGACACGATCCGCGTGCCGAGTCCTATGGCGCCGAGGCCGTCGACGCCCTCGCGGCCGAGGTCGGTGTGTCGGCGGCACAGATTTTCAAGACGCTGGTGCTCGAATTGTCGACCGGCGCACTCGCGGTCGCGGTGCTGCCGGTGCCGAATACCTTGTCGCTCAAGGCGGCCGCCGCCGCGCTCGGCGCGCCCAAGGCGGCGATGGCGGATAAGGCGAAGGCCGAGCGAATCACCGGTTACGTACTCGGCGGCATCTCCCCGCTCGGCCAGCGCAAGCTGCTGCCGACCGTCGTCGATGCCTCGGCGCTGGCCTATGACCGCATGTTGTGCAGTGCGGGACGGCGCGGATTGGAGATCGAACTGGCGCCAGCGGATCTGGTCCGACTCACCGATGCGGTCACCGCACCGGTCATATCGGGATAAACGGGATAAAGCAGCACCGAGCCAGCAACATTTGTGCGTTACTGAACGGGCCAAGATCGTCCGACTCGAGGATGTGATGCGAAATGCCCGCGCGCCAGCGATTGTGCACCGTGATCGTCACCCTGTTCGGAGTTCTCCTACTCGCCCTCGGCCCGGTCGCGCTGTCGGCGCCGACGGCCACCGCCGCACCCGGCGGTCCCCTGGTGATCGAGGTCAACGACTTCCCGTTCAACGAGCATGTCGTTGACGACGGGCCGAAGAAAGACGGCCCCCCGAAGAAGGATGAGAGGGTCGACAAGGCCGAGAAGCTGGGCGGCGGTGTCGCGGGCAAGGTCATCGACATGGCCGGCGGTATGGCCATCCTGGCCGGCAATATCGTCAAGTGTGCGCTGAATATCGTGACGAACAGCGTGAAGTGCCAGCTCTGAGTCGATGCACGGTGGGCCGGGCGATCACAACAAGCTGATCTGCCCGGCCTTTTCCGTACCCGCCTGAATGTCCAAGGGCGCCAGCAACTCCGGGCCGTTATTGCGCACGCTGTTGACCAGCGACGAAACCGGCCGCGCCACAATGCCCGCCACCGACTCGACGCTCGGGGTCTCGAGCAGCGCGGCCGGTGCCGGATGGTCCGGATCCAGCCAGGCATCCCAATGCTCGCGCGGCATCGGCAGCGGCATCCGGTCGTGGATGTGGGTGAGTTCGCCGACGGCGTCGGTGGTCAGGATGGCGCAGGACAGCAGCGGTTCGCTCGCCTGCAGCGAACGGTCCCGCCATACCGACCACAGCCCGGCCATATACAGCCGCGATCCATCGGCATTCGCCATGAAATAGGGATGTTTGGCGACCTTGCCCTTGGCTGCGGCATCCGGTTCGACCAGCCACTCGTACCAGCCGTCCATCGGCACCAGGCAGCGGCGGTACTTCACCGCGTCTCGGAACGACGCCGTGGTCGTGGCCTTATCGGCGCGGGCGTTGAACAGCGGCTTACCCTTCACCGGCACACCGGGTTCGGCGGCCTTGGTCCACACCGGGATCAGGCCCCACCGCATCCGCCGGATGCGCAGTTCGGCCTCATCGTCCGGATGGTCGTGTTCGTGCCGCTCGACCACGGTGAGCACCTGGGTGGTCGGCGCGACGTTGTAGTTGGTGAACCCGCCGCCGTCACCGGTCGGGGTTTCGTCGATGGCATCGAGCTCGACGGCGAGCCGACCGGGATCGGTAGTTGTCGCATATCTGCCACACATACCTCGATACTTCCACTAGGTGCCGACAGACTCGGGAAGAATTGATGGTAGATGGTGACCTGGTGAGAGTTGTGACATAGCATCATCTCAAGGGAATGGCCGTTAACTTATCTCGGCAAGAGGAGAGACCCACCGTGACAACCATCGAGACCACCCCAGCGGCACCGGAGACGGCGCTGACATCGGTCGATCCGGCCACCGGAGAGGTCATCGGCACGCATACCATCGCCGATGCGGACGCGGTGCACGCAGCCGTCGCCAAGGCCCGCAGTGCCGCCGCGACCTGGGGCGGACTGAGCTTCGACGAGCGGCGCAAACACCTGCTGCGCTGGTCGAGCCAGCTGGTCGCGGACTCCGAGGAATTCACCGCGCTGATCCACAAGGAGAACGGCAAACCGCTCGACGACGCGTTCCTGGAATTGATGCTCGCGCTCGAGCACATCGCCTGGGCGGCCAAGAATGCCAAGAAAGTCCTCTCGCCCAAGAAAGTCGCCCCCGGGGCGTTCATGGCGAACTTCTCGGCCCGGCTGGAGCAGCGCCCGCTCGGCGTCATCGGCGTCATCGGCCCGTGGAACTACCCGGTCTACACCCCGAACGGCTCCATCGCCTACGCCCTCGCCGCGGGCAACGCCGTGGTCTTCAAGCCGAGCGAATTCTCCACCAGCATCGGCAATTTCCTCTCCGACGCGTTCAAGAAGGCCAATCCGGAACTGCCGGAAGGGATCTTCGAAACCATCAACGGCTACGGCGCGACCGGCGCCGAGCTGGTCAAGTCCGGCGTGGACAAGATCGCGTTCACCGGCTCGACCGCCACCGGTAAGAAGATCATGGCCGCGGCCGCCGAATCCTTGACCCCGGTACTGCTGGAATGCGGCGGCAAGGACGCGGTGATCGTCGCGGGTGATGCCGATATCAAGGCCGCCGCCGACGCCGTCGCCTGGGGCGCCACCGCCAATAGCGGCCAGACCTGCGCCGGGGTGGAGCGGGTGTACGTGGATCGCTCGGTACGCGATGACTTCGTCGCGGAGGTCAAGCGCATCCTGACCGACATCAAACCGGGCTCGGGCTCCGATGCCGCCTATGGTCCGATGACCATGCCCAGCCAAATCGATATCGTGCGCCGCCATATCGACGATGCGCTGAAGAACGGCGGCACCGCGGTGCTCGGCGGACCGGAATCGGTCAAGGGGCCGTTCATCGAGCCTGTCGTGCTCGTCGATGTGGACGAGAGCTCCGAGGCGGTCGCCGAGGAGACCTTCGGCCCGACCGTCACCATCCGGACGGTGGACAGCATCGACGAGGCGGTCGAGCTGGCGAACAAGTCCAAGTACGGCCTGTCCTCGGCGGTCTACTCGAAGAAGAACGGCCTGGATATCGCCCGTCGACTACGCGTCGGCGCCACCTCGGTGAACTCCGTGCTCGCCTTCGCCGCCATCGCGGGCCTGCCCTTCGGCGGTGTCGGCGATTCCGGTATCGGCCGCATCCACGGCGAGCCCGGTCTGCGCGAATTCGCCCGTCCGCATTCGATCGCGGTGCAGCGCTTCGCGATTCCCGGCATGGCGCTGCTCAGCTACTCGCGAACCCAGTCCACCATGAAACTCCTGCGCCGCTTGGTCCCGGTCCTGCACGGACGCCACAAGTAGGTTTGCGCGTCGGGCTCGTCTTTCCTGGCGAGCCCACCCCCACCGTTGACCACCACCGAGCGAATCTCACGAGTTCGCAGTCCGTTGCGTCTCCGCAAAGGCGCGGCCATCGAACTCAGCCGAACCCGCCGAAGCGCGTGCGCCGCAGGCGCGAATCCGATCACTGGCCGGTGCACCTCGAGCGCCGAACTGCTCACTCGAGGCGACCACAAGGGAGCGAGTCTTACGAGCGACCGTTCGCGGCCCGTCTCGCGTCCGAGTCGTCGAAGCGCATGCGCCGCAGGCGCTGCAATTAGACAGAGCAGGCGCGGCAAATCCAACACCGCCCGCGTGTCCGGGTACGCGATGGGTGAAGATGGACGGGTGAGTTTCTGGCCAGCGCCCCATGTCGATGTCCCCGTGCACGCGACCGTGACCCTGCCCGGATCGAAATCGATCACGAACCGGGCCTTGATCCTGGCCACGCTCGCCGAGGGCCCTTCGACCATCTCCGGCGCGCTGCGCAGCCGCGATACCGAACTCATGATCGGCGCGCTGCGGGCACTGGGCGCGCGGATCGAGGGCGACGAGGATACGTTGACCGTGACGCCGGCGCCGCTGCACAGCGGCACCGTCGACTGCGGGTTGGCGGGCACCGTGATGCGGTTCCTGCCACCGGTCGCGGCCCTGGCCACCGGCGATGTCGCCTTCGACGGTGACGAGCAGGCCCGGGTCCGCCCGCTCGCCACCATCCTGGACGCGCTGCGCCGCATCGGCGCGGATATCGAGGGCAACGCGCTGCCGTTCACCGTGCACGGCAAGGGTGCGCTGCGCGGCGGCGCGGTCACCATCGATGCCTCCGGATCGTCGCAGTTCGTCTCCGGTCTGCTGTTGTCGGCGGCCCGCTTCGACGAGGGCATCGTGGTGCACCACGACGGCAAGGCGCTGCCCTCCATGCCGCATATCGAGATGACGGTGGAGATGCTGCGGCTCGCCGAAGTCGCGGTCGAGGCACCCACCGACAGCCGCAAGGCCCAGACCTGGACCGTCGCCCCCGGCCCGATCCGCGCGGTGAACTGGGATGTGGAGCCGGATCTGTCCAATGCCACGCCCTTCCTCGCGGCGGCCGCCGTTACCGGCGGCGAGGTCCGCATCCCGCATTGGCCGCGCCTGACCACCCAGCCCGGTGATGTGATCCGGGAGATCCTGGTGCGCATGGGCGCCGAGGTGACCCGCTTCGACGGTCTGCTGACCGTGCGCGGCCCGGAGCGGCTCGCCGGTATCGATATCGATCTGCACGATGTGGGCGAGCTGACCCCGACCGTGGCCGCCCTTGCGGCACTGGCGGATTCGCCGTCCTGGCTGCGTGGCATCGCACATTTGCGCGGGCACGAGACCGATCGGCTCGCGGCCCTCTCCACCGAGATCAACCGGCTCGGCGGCAATGTCACCGAAACCGAGGACGGACTGGAGATCACCCCGGCCCCGCTGCACGGCGGCAACTGGCACTCCTACGCCGACCACCGAATGGCAACCGCCGGTGCGATTCTCGGACTGAAGGTGCCGGGCGTGGCGATCGAGGATATCGGCACCACGGCCAAGACGCTGCCCGGATTCGTCGGACTGTGGGAGCGGATGCTCGATCCGACGCTCTCGAATCAGGGAGCGGCCCGCTGAGAAAACGCGAGTACGACGAGTCGGATGTCCGGGTACGCCCGGGCAGATCGTCGCGTCCACGCACGAAAACCCGTCCGCAGCACAATGATGCGGAGTCGGCCATGGTCGTTTCGGTGGACCGCGGCCGCTGGGGTTGTGTGCTCGACGGCGATCGGGACAAACTGATCGTCGCCATGCGGGCCAGGGAACTCGGCCGCACCCCGATCGTCGTCGGCGACCAGGTCGACGTGGTCGGCGATCTCTCCGGAAGACCCGATACGCTCGCGCGCATCGTCCGCGTCGCCGAACGCCGAACGGTATTGCGTCGCACCGCCGATGACACCGATCCCTTCGAGCGGATCGTCGTCGGCAATGCCGAACAGCTCTTCATCGTGGTCGCCCTCGCCGACCCGCCGCCACGCACCGGTTTTGTCGAACGGGCCATGGTGGCCGCATATGCCGGTGGGCTGCAACCGATTCTGTGCCTCACCAAACACGATCTGGCGGCCGAATCCGAATTCGCCGCCGCCTTCGACGATCTCGACCTCACCATTATCTACGGCGGCATCGACGACCCACTCGATCCGGTCCTCGAGCTGCTCACCGACCGTCTCACGGCCTTCATCGGCCACTCCGGCGTCGGCAAGTCGACGCTGGTGAATCGCCTTGTCCCCGACGCGGATCGAGCCGTCGGCGAGGTCTCCGGCGTGGGCAAGGGCAAGCACACCTCCACCCAATCCGTCGCCCTGGCACTGCCCCGGGGCGGCTGGGTCATCGATACGCCCGGCGTCCGCTCCTTCGGCCTGGCCCATATCACCCCCGACGACGTCATCGCCGCCTTCACCGATCTGGCCGCCGCCATCGAGGACTGTCCGCGCGGCTGCACCCATCTCGGTCCGCCCGCGGATCCGGAATGCGCATTGGACGCACTGCCCGGCAAGGAACGTCGCGTGGCGGCCATCCGGCTCCTGCTGACCGCGCTCAACGCCAACGACTCCTGGTAGTCGCCGAAATCTCTAATGCCCGTCGGGCTGTTCCGGGGCGAAAGGCCATTCCTCGAAGCGGGTGCACCGACCGTCGGAGTCGAACCGCAACACCCACAGATCACGCCAGCGCGAGAGCGTATCCCACCGATACTCCACGCTCACCCGGACAACGGCGGTCGAATCCTGCACCGCGACAATCTCCGAGGCCATCGTGAACGACTCGTCGGGTCCGCTGCGCTCGGCCTCCCAGAACACCCCGAGCGGTTCGAGACCGACAATGGGATCCGCCCACGGCGATACCAGATATTCGACATCCTCGGTGAACAGCTCGCCGAGCAGTCCGGTGCCCGGCGAACGCCAGGCCCGTTCGTAACCACCGACCCATTTCTCGACACCGTCCCGGTCCACGCCTCGAAGCTACTCCGCCGCACCGGCCCTCGTGGCCGTTAGCGAATGCTCGCAGGTCGCTCGAAAGGGTCGGCCGCACAGACGCGAAGGCGCCCATGGACGCACGGTCCATGGGCGCCTTCGTGATCGGCGAATCAGTGTCGACGACGCGACTTCGGTGCGCGCTTACCCTTCGATTCGGCGCGGGCGGCCTCGCGGCGTTCGCGGCGGGTGGTACCACCGAATTCGCCGTCGCCGTACTCCTCGGCGTCGTTGTGCACGGCGGCGTGACCGCCCTCGTCCGGGCCCGAGTAGCTGAAGCCGCGCAAGCCACGGTCGTCGATGCCCTTGGCGCGCAACGCCGCCGGAGCTCCGTTGGCAATGGGAGCGGCTTCCTGGGTGGGCAGCGGACGCGGCGCGGACATCGCGCCGACCGGGGAACGCAGGCCCTGGTCAACCGAAACGCTCTCCGGCTGTGGCTGCTGCACCTCGACCTGCAGGTTGAACAGGAAGCCGACCGACTCCTCCTTGAGGCCTTCGAGCATCGCGGCGAACATATCGAAACCTTCGCGCTGGTATTCGACCAGCGGATCGCGCTGCGCCATGGCACGCAGGCCGATGCCCTCCTTGAGGTAGTCCATCTCGTAGAGGTGTTCGCGCCACTTGCGGTCCAGCACCGAAAGCAGTACCTGGCGTTCGAGATTGCGCATCGAACCCTCGCCCGCCAGGCCGTCGATCTGCTGTTCGCGCTTCTCGTACGCGTCGTGCGCATCGTCGAGCAGCGCCTCGATCAGTTCGTCCTTGGTCAGGTCGCCCGCCTCGCCGACGCCGGTCTCGCCGGTCAGCTCCCGGTAATCCAGGCTCACCGGGTACAGCGTCTTCAGGGCCGTCCACAGCTTGTCCAGATCCCAGTCCTCGACGTAGCCATCGGCGGTGGCGCCATCGGCGTAGGCGGTGATCACGTCGGTGATCATCTCCTGCACCTGGCCCTCCATATCCTCACCGCGCAGGATCCGGTTGCGCTCGCCGTAGATGACGGTGCGCTGCTGGTTCATCACCTCGTCGTACTTGAGCACGTTCTTGCGGATCTCGAAGTTCTGCTGCTCGACCTGGGTCTGCGCGCTCTTGATGGCCTTGGAGACCATCTTCGCCTCGATCGGCACGTCATCGGGCAGATTCAGCCGGGTCATGATGGCTTCCAGCGCGGCGCCGTTGAAGCGCCGCATCAGCTCGTCACCCAGCGACAGATAGAACCGGGACTCACCCGGGTCACCCTGACGACCGGAACGACCGCGCAGCTGGTTGTCGATGCGCCGCGACTCGTGCCGCTCGGTGCCCAGCACATACAGGCCACCGGCATCGCGCACCGCGTCGGCGTCCTCGGCGGTCTGCGCCTTGACCCGCTCCAACGTCGGCAACCAGGCGGCCTGGTACTCCTCCGGCGTCTCCACCGGATCCAGCCCCTCCCTGCGCAGGATGATGTCGGTGATGATGTCCGGATTGCCGCCGAGCACGACGTCGGTACCACGACCGGCCATATTCGTCGCGACGGTGACCGCACCCGGTCGGCCCGCCTCGGCGATGATCTCGGCTTCCTTCTCGTGGAACTTCGCGTTGAGCACGTTGTGCGCGATACCGCGCTTGGTGAACTGCTTGGACAGGTACTCCGAGCGCTCGACGCTGGTGGTACCGATCAGCACCGGCTGACCCTTTTGGTGCCGTTCGACGACATCGTCGACCACGGCCGAGAACTTGGCCTCTTCGGTCTTGTAGATCAGGTCGGACTGGTCCGCGCGAACCATCGGCTTATTGGTCGGGATCGGCACGACACCGAGGCTGTAGATCTGGTGCAGCTCGGCGGCCTCGGTCTCGGCGGTACCGGTCATACCGGAGAGCTTGTCGTAGAGGCGGAAGTAGTTCTGCAGCGTGATCGTGGCCAGGGTCTGGTTCTCCGGCTGGATCTCGACGCCTTCCTTGGCCTCGATCGCCTGGTGCATGCCCTCGTTGTAGCGGCGCCCGACCAGGATGCGGCCGGTGAACTCGTCGACGATGATGACCTCGCCGTCGCGGACGATGTAGTCCTTGTCCCGGTTGTAGAGCTCCTTGGCCTTGATGGCGTTGTTCAGGTAGCTGACCAGCGGCGAGTTGGCGGCCTCATAGAGGTTGTCGATGCCGAGCTGATCCTCGACGAACTCCACGCCCGCCTCGTGCACGCCGATGGTGCGCTTCTTGATATCGACCTCGTAGTGCAGGTCCTTCTTCAGCAGCGGTGCGATGCGCGCGAATTCGGCGTACCACTTCGAGGAGGCATCGGCCGGACCCGAGATGATCAGCGGGGTACGGGCCTCGTCGATGAGGATGGAGTCGACCTCGTCGACCACGGCGAAGTTGTGCCCGCGCTGGACCAGATCGTCGAGTGAGTGGGTCATATTGTCGCGCAGGTAGTCGAAGCCGAACTCGTTGTTCGTGCCGTAGGTGATGTCGGAGTTGTAGGAGTCGCGACGCTCGGCCGGGGTCATCCCCGACAGGATCACGCCGACACTGAGCCCGAGGAAGCGGTGCACCCGGCCCATCCACTCCGCGTCACGCTTGGCCAGGTAGTCGTTCACCGTGACCACGTGCACACCGTCACCGGAGATGGCGTTGAGGTAGGCGGGCAGCACACAGGTCAGGGTCTTGCCCTCACCGGTCTTCATCTCGGCGATATTGCCCAGGTGCAGTGCCGCGCCGCCCATGATCTGCACCTTGTAGTGCTTCTGGTTGAGCACGCGCCAGGACGCCTCACGGGCCACCGCGAACGCCTCGAGGAGCAGATCGTCCAGCGATTCGCCGTCCGCGTAGCGCTCCTTGAACTCGTCGGTCTTGGCACGCAGCTCGTGGTCGGTGAGCTCCTCGAACTCGGGCCCGAGCGCGAGGACCTCATCCGCGAGGTGGGCGAGCCGCTTGACCGTGCGTCCCTCACCAATCCGTAGCAACCTCGTCAGTGTCAGCGCAGGCACGGGTCTCGTCAGTCCTCTGGTCGGTGTGTCAAATGTTCGGCCGTCACCCGGGTCGGGCAGTGTGCTCAGGGCCCCCGCCGAGCATGGCGGAATCCGCTGCACCGTTCATGGTAATGCGGCCACCATGCTAGTTCCGTAGCGACTGCTTGGAGGTCGCTCGAAAGAGCCAGCCGGTAACCAGCGCCCCGGCGCCGCACCCGCCGCTACCACCGAGGCGGCAGCCGTTTCTTCTCACCGTACCCGTCTGTTGCGCGCAAGAGCGGGCGAGAAATGGCGGCTCGCGGTGTCCGATAGCGCGGACCGATGGGAACTTCGATCAATCGAATGGGAGTCGAACCTGTTTCACTGTCGGTGTCATACGATGTAAGTCGTCCGTGGCGCCGACCGCATCGACCCCCATCTGCTGAGGTCGGGCGGCATGCGATGACGTAGGGCAGCGCGGCTCTTGGGCATGTCCCGCGCGGTACCCCCGCTCGCTGTGATCGAATCGAGTACCCCGGAACCGAACCGATGAACCCTCCCACGGATCTGGGGTTCAGGTAAAGGGGTGCGCGGATATCGCTGGATATGCCACAGGAGGCAGGACGGATCGTTGTGGGCGACCACAATAGGCGATGCAGACGGCTCGGGTGGGAGCCACATCGGAAGGAGCACCGGGCAGCGTGATCACGAGATTGACGCCGCAGGACGCGTCGTTCTATCGGCTCGAGTCGAGTAGCAATCCGATCCACATCGGCTCCCTTGCGATCGTCCGAGGCAGCGACTCCGCGCAGGGGGAACCGGCACTGGACTACGACCGGCTGGTCGACCTGGTGGAGAGCAGGCTCTCCTTGGTCCCCCGCTATCGCAGGAAGGTGCGCGAGATCCCCTTCGCGCTCGGCCGTCCGGTCTGGGTCGAGGACAGCCATTTCGATATCACCTATCACATCCGCCGCTCCGCACTGCCCGCTCCGGGCAGCGACGGTCAGCTGCACGATCTGGTGGCTCGGCTGGCGTCGCGTCCACTGGATCAGAGCCGCCCACTGTGGGAGATGTATCTGATCGAGGGACTCACCGAGGGCCGGTCCGCGATCTTCACCAAGACCCATTCGGCACTGGTCGACGGGGATACCGCGCTCGAGATCGGGCACGTGATCCTCGATACCAGCCCCTCTCCGCGCGGCATCGCCGACGACTCGTGGGTCGCGCCGCGCGAACCCAATGAGGCGGAGCTGCTGGTCGGTGCTCTCACCCACCTGGCCGGGCAGCCGCGCGAGGTGCTCGAGGTCGCCCGCGACGCCAGCGCCCAGGCGTTCTCGGTGGTCGAGGCCGCGGGCAAGGCGGTGGACTCGGTGGTCTCGGCGGTGCGCGCGGCGGCCATCGGCGCACCGGACAGCCCGTTGAACGCCAAGACCTCGCGCAATCGCCGCTTCGATGTGGTGCGCACGGATCTGGAGGACTACCGCAAGATCCGCAAGCGCTTCAACTGCTCGATCAACGACGCGATCCTGGCCGTCGTCACCGGCGCGCTGCGCAACTGGCTGCTCTCGCGGGGTGAGGCGCTCACCGAATCGGCCGTGCTGCGCGCGGTGGTGCCGATGTCGGTTTATGTGGAGGGCATCGACGACCAGCTGAAACCGGTCAGCGAGGTGTCCTCGTTCCTGATCGATCTGCCGGTGGGCGAACCGAATCCGGTAATGCGGCTCTCGCACATCTCCCATGCCACCGAGGCCAATGGCAAACACCGGCGCGGGGTTCGGGCACGCACCCTGGTGCACCTGGCCGGATTCGCTCCGGCCAGCCTGCATGCGATGAGCGTGCGGGCGGCGAGTACGTTCGCAGAGCACACGTTCAATCTGGTGATCACCAACGCACCGGGTCCGCAGACCCCGATGTATATCGGCGGCGCGCGGATGCTGGAGATGTATCCGGTGTCGCCGCTGCTGCGCAACCAGGCCTCGAGCATCGGGATCACGTCCTATGACGGACGCGTCTTCTACGGACTCAACGCCGACCGCGACGCGATGGCCGATATCGGTGTGCTGGCCGCGTCGGTGCACGAGTCCATGGAGGAGATGCTCGGTGCCTGCGTCTGATCAGAACACTCTGCGGGTCTACATACCCGCCACCGTGCCGATGCTGCGTGAGCTCGTCGCGAACCGGGAACTGCGCGCGGTCGGCGGTACCGCGTTCGCGGTCACTCCGACCCTGCGCGAGGCCTACGCCTCCGGTGACGACGAGGAGTTGGCCGAGGTCGCGATGGCCGAGGCCGCGCGGGCCGCGCTGCGGCTACTGGCCGCCGAGCGCGAGGAGGCGGCCGGGGACAGCGCCGACGATGACGATTCCGAGGACGCCGACGGCCCCGTCACTTACCACAGTCCGGTCTACCGGCGCGCGGTCATCGCCGCCGATGTGACGGGTGCGAAGCTGCGCCCCGACCTCGATGACGCGGTGGTCCGGCTGGCCGGACCGATCGGTTACGACCGGATCGCGTCGGTGCATGTCGATCTGGCCGAGGCCGAACCCGAGGTGGCCAAGGCGGTCGATGTGGTGGACGCGGCCGATCTCGGCGATACGGACGCCGAGTTCGTGCTCGGCGACGCCGAGGATCATCAGCTCGCCTGGTACGCCGCGCAGGAACTGCCGTTCCTGCTCGAATTGCTGTGATCCGGGCCGAATCACGGTGAGCCCGCACCTGCGCATGCCACGCTAACCTACGATGCCGTAACCTGACAGCGAGGCGGCCCTGCTGGTGGCCGCACGACAGGGAGACGAACTGCGGCAATGGTCTTGAAAAAAGCGGCATCCTCGGTGCGCACGGTCCGGGAGTGGCTGGAGGCTCCGGCGGCCGAGGTCGCCGAGCGCGGCGGACGGCTGAACGTGTTGCGCGGCGCCGTCGCACGTGTGACCACGCCACTCCTGCCCGACGACTATCTGCACCTCGCGAATCCGCTGTGGTCCGCGCGGGAGTTGCGCGGCCGAATTGTCGAGGTGCGCAAGGAAACCGCCGATTCGGCCACCCTGGTCATCAAGCCGGGATGGGGCTTCGACTGGAAATACGAACCGGGTCAGTACATCGGCATCGGCATTTTGGTCGACGGCCGCTGGCACTGGCGCTCGTACTCGCTGACCTGCCCGCCGAACTGGACCGATCCGGAACACCGCGGCAAGCGCACCATCTCGATCGCGGTGAAGGCGATGCCGGAGGGCTTCCTGTCGAGCCACCTTGTCAGCGGTGTCGCCGAAGGCACCGTCGTCCGGCTGGCCGCGCCGCAGGGCGGTTTCGTGCTGCCGTCGCCGCCGCCGGAGAAGGTGCTGTTCCTGACCGCGGGCAGCGGCATCACCCCGGTCATGGCCATGCTGCGGGCGCTGGATCGCCGCGATGTGGTCACCGATGTTGTGCATGTGCACTCCGCGCGGAGCCTCGATGATGTGATGTTCGGCGCCGACCTGCGCGACCTGGCCGACCGGCACCCCGGCTTTTCCTCGCATCTGCACCTCACCGACGAGCAGGGCCGGTTCTCGCTCAGCACACTCGATGAGCGGTTTCCGGATTGGCGCGAGCGCCAGACCTGGGCCTGCGGCCCGGCCGCCATGTTGGACGAGATCGAGCACCACTGGCGCGAGGCGGGCATCAGCGATCGCCTGAATGTCGAGCGATTCGAGATCGAACGCTCCGCCATCGGCGAGGGCGGCACCGTCACCTTCGCCAAGACCGGGCGCACCGCGGAGGTCGACGGCGCGACCAGTCTGCTGGAGGCGGGCGAGGCCGCCGGTGTGCAGATGCCGTTCGGCTGCCGGATGGGCATCTGCCAAACCTGTGTCGTGACATTGGCTTCCGGACACACCCGCGATCTGCGCAACGGTGACGAGCGCCGCGAGGGCGACAAGGTGCAGACCTGTATCTCGGCCGCGGCGGGCGACTGCACGCTCGACGTCTGAGACAGCTAGCACTCTGCCCACCCGCCGGGAGGATCCGGCAGGTACCCTCGAGGTACATCCAGTCAGGGGAAAGGACCCCGGTGGCCATCACCGATATCAAGGCGTTCGCTCATCTCACGGCGAGCGACATCGAAACACTGGGGCAGGAACTCGATTCGATTCGACGTTCCGTCGAGCTGTCCCGCGGCGAACGTGACGCGAAGTACATCCGGCGCACTATCGCCGCGCAGCGCGGCCTCGAAGTGCTCGCGCGCGCCGTGCTGTTCGGCAGCCGCAACCGCTGGGCCTGGCTGACCGGAACGGCCATGCTGTCGGTCGCCAAGATCATCGAGAATATGGAGCTCGGGCACAACATCAGCCACGGGCAGTGGGACTGGATGAACGATCCGGAGATCCACTCCGGCACTTGGGAATGGGATATGACCGGGCCGTCGGCGCAGTGGCGCCGCGCGCACAACTACTCCCACCACACCTACACCAATGTGCTCGGCAAGGACGAGGACCTCGGCTTCGGCATCCTGCGGATGACCCGCGACGAGCAGTGGCGGCCGATCCACCTGGTCCAGCCGCTGGCGAATATCCTGCTCGCGGCCACCTTCGAATGGGGCATCGCGCTGCACGACTGGAGCATCGAGAAGGAACTGTCCGGCGTACCGCCCAAGGAGCTGATGTCGGAGCCGAACAAGGAGTTCGCCCGCAAGATCACCCGCCAGGTGGCCAAGGACTTCCTGTTCTACCCCGCGCTCACCGGCCCCGCGTTCTGGTCGACACTCAAGGCGAACGCCACCGCGAACCTGGTACGCAACCTGTGGGCCTATGCGGTGATCTTCTGCGGCCACTTCCCCGACGGCGCCGAGAAATTCACCATCGAACAGCTCGAGGGCGAGACGAGCGGCGAATGGTATCTGCGCCAGATGCTGGGCAGCGCCAACTTCAAGGCCGGGCCCGCGATGGCCTTCATGAGCGGCAACCTCTGCTACCAGATCGAACATCACCTGTTCCCCGATCTGCCGAGCAACCGCTACCCGGAGATCGCGGTGCGGGTCCGCGAGCTGTGCGATAAGTACGACCTGCCCTACACCACCGGCTCACTCGGCAAGCAGTATCTGCTCGCCTTCCGGACCATCCACAAGCTGGCGCTGCCGGACCGCTTCCTCAAGCGCACCGCCGATGACGCGCCGGAGACCTCTTCGGAGCGCAAGTTCGCCGGCATCTCGCTGCCCGCCATGCCCTCGATGCCCAATGCCGAACGCTGGGCCGATAAGTGGCACGAGACGCATTGGCTGCCCGTCGACCCGGAGACCGGTCAGCGCCGCGGACTGCGTTCGGCACTGACCGAGGCCAAGGTGGCGCTGCGGGAGAAGGCCCGGCACGAGAAGGAAGTATTGCGCGAGGCGAAGCTGGCGCTGCAGGAGAAGGCACGTCAGGAAAAGGCGACATTGCAGCGGAAAGCCGCGCGTGAGCGGGCGATCCGCCGGATCCGACGCCGCAAATGAGATAGCATCCGCCGTTCCCATTTGCAATGGGGGATAAACCACAACACGGAGACGTTCCCTGTAACCTACGGTCTCGTAACTTACGGTACTGTAACCGCCATGGCGATCTCGGATGTCAAGGAATACGCGCACCTCACAGCGGCCGATGTGGAGGCACTAGGCGCGGAATTCGACGCGATCCGCCGTGATATCGAGGCCTCGCGCGGTGCTCGCGACGCGCGGTACATCCGCAATGTCATCCGGCTGCAGCGCGCGCTCGAGATCAGCGGCCGCGCGGTGCTGTTCGCCAGCTTCCTGCCGCCCGCCTGGTTCACCGGTGTCGCCCTGCTCAGTGCCGCCAAGATCATCGAGAACATGGAGATCGGGCACAACGTCATGCACGGGCAGTGGGACTGGATGAACGATCCCGAGGTCCACTCCAGCTCCTGGGAATGGGATAACACCGGCCCGTCCAAGCACTGGAAGCACACGCACAACTACTTGCACCACAAGTACACCAATGTGCTCGGCATGGACGACGACATCGGCTACGGCCTGCTGCGCGTCACCCGCGACCAGCGCTGGAAGCCGTTCAATATCGGCAACCCGGTCTACAACCTGCTGCTGCAGATGTTCTTCGAATTCGGCGTCGCGGTGCAGCATCTCGAGCTGGGCAAGGTCGGCCGGTACAAGCCGGACTCGCCCGAGCGAGCCGAATTCGAGGTCAAGCGCAAGGAAGTGCTGGTCAAGATCGGCAAGCAGATCGGCAAGGACTACCTGCTGTTCCCGCTGCTGACCGGGCCCGCATTCGTCTCGACGCTCACCGCGAACCTCACCGCCAATATCATTCGCAATGTCTGGACCAATGCCGTGATCTTCTGCGGCCACTTTCCCGACGGTGCGGAGAAGTTCACCAAGGCCGATATCGATGGCGAATCGAAGGGCCAGTGGTACCTGCGCCAAATGTTGGGCAGCGCCAATATTTCCGGCGGCCCGTTCATGCACTTCATGACCGGCAACCTGAGCCACCAGATCGAACACCACCTGTTCCCGGACCTGCCGAGCAACCGCTACGCCGAGATCGCGGTGCGGGTGCGGCAGCTGGCCGATAAGTACGACCTGCCCTACACCACCGGCTCCCTTCCGGTGCAGTACTTCAAGTCCTGGCGCACCATTCTGAAGCTCTCGCTGCCGAACAAGTACCTGCGCGCCACCGCCGACGATGCCCCCGAAACCGCCTCGGAGCGCAAGTTCGAGGGTGCTACCGCCCCCAGCTTCGACCCGGTGACCGGCAAGCGCCGCGGCCTGCGCACCGCGCTGAAGCAGGGCCGTCGCCGGATCGCGCGGCGGGCCCTGCCGATCGGCTGACGCACAGTCGCAACGAAGGCGCCCACGGAAGCCCGTGGGCGCCTTCGCCTTTCGATGGGCATATCGGCTCGCGGCCGATGCGCTCGCAGCATCTCCCTGGGCCTCGACGGAAGCGCGGGTTGCGGCTGGTTGACTGAGGGCGTGTGTGCGGAAGATCTGAGCGTTTACGAGGCCATCCGGATGCGGCGGGATGTGCGGGCCGAATTCACCGGTGACCTCGTCGATGATGCGACGCTGTGGCGGATACTCGATGCCGCACACCGCGCGCCCAGTGTCGGCAATTCGCAGCCGTGGGACTTCGTGGTGGTGCGCGAGGATGCGACGCTGCGGAAGTTCGCGGAGCATGTCGCGCAGAAGCGGATCGAATTCCGGGATGCGCTGCCGCCGGAGCGGGCGGCGACCTTCGAACCGATCAAGATCGAGGGTATTACCGAGAGCGGCACCGGCATCGTCGTCACCTACGACCATCACCGCGGCGGCCCGCAGGTCCTCGGACGCGCCACCGTCCCCGAAACCGGCATCTACTCGGCGGTCCTGGCCATCCAGAACCTCTGGCTGGCCGCCACCGCGGAGCAGGTCGGCGTCGGGTGGGTTTCGTTCTACGACAGCGAATTCCTGGCCGACCTGGTCGCCCTACCCGAAGGCATCCGCCCCGTCGCCTGGCTGTGCATCGGCCCGGTACACGAATTCCAGCGCGTACCCGACCTCGAACGCTTCGGCTGGCGCACCGGCCGCCCCCTGACCGACGCTGTCCACCGAGAAACCTACTCGCCCGCCTCTCCGCGCCTTTAGGTCATACGAGTTGGGTGCCGCGCACGTCGCGTTCAGGTCCTACGTCAGACGCGCTCCAGCACCGCCGATGCGCCGATGCCGCCTGCGGCGCAGATGCCGAGGAGGGCGGCGCTTTTGCCGGTGCGGGCCAACTCGGTGGCCATTGTGGTAACCATGCGCGCGCCGGTCGCACCGAATGGATGGCCGAGTGCGACCGAGCCGCCGTGCACATTGAGCTTGTCGATATCGACCTCGCCGACGGCGCTATCGCGATCGAGGCGGTTCTTGGCCCACTCGTCGCTGTTCAGTGCGGCCAGCACCGACAGCGTCTGGGCGGCGAAGGCCTCGTGGATATCGACGAAATCGATATCGCCCAGCGACATTCCGGCCTTATCGAGGGCACGCGGCATGGAGATGGCCGGACCGATCAACACCTGGTCGGTCGGGTCGACGCTGACATAGCTCCACGACCGGAACGCGGCCAGCGGGCGATAGCCGAGGGCATGCGCGGTCTCCTCACTCATCAGCAGCACCGCCGACGCACCGTCGGTCAGCGGGCTGGCATTGCCCGCGGTGACGCTGCCGTCGCGGGCGAAGACCGGCTGCAGCCGTGCCAACTTCTCGACGCTGGTACCCGCGCGCACCAATCCATCGCGGGTGATATCCGCGCCGTCCGGCGTACGCACCCGCAGCACCTCGTCATCGAAGCGACCCGAATCGATGGCCGCGGCGGCACGGTGATGCGAACGCGCCGCGAATTCGTCCTGATCCGCGCGGCTGATCCCGTGGATGCGGGCCATCTTCTCCGCCGATTCCCCCATCACCTCACCGGTGGTGCGTTCGGCGATCTTCGGTCGGCTCGGCAGCAGGTCGGTGAACGGCGCGAGCTGACGCGCGGCCGCGAGGTAGTCCTTCGGCTTCGGCTTGCCCAGCGCCAGCGGCGCCCCGGCGTGCACCAGCTTCTGCGGCAACTTCACCTCGGCATTGCTGGTCGAATCGCTGCCGCCGGCGATCATGATGTCGTATTCGCCGCGCTCGATCGCCGCGACGGCCGAGGTGATCGCCTGGAGTCCGGAGGCGCATGCCCGCGTCACCGTGTACCCCTCGCACCCGGCGTCGAGACCGAGATCCAAGGCGATCTCGCGCGCGATATTCGGCGCCGCACTCGGCAGGATCACCCCGCCCCAGACAATGGCCTGCACCTGCGCGCCGGGCAGCCCGGTCCGCTCCAACAGCCCGCGCACCGCGGCATCGGCCAGCGCGATCGAATCCATCCGCGTGTAATCGGTGAACGCCTTGAGGAACGGCGTACGCGCACCGGAGACGATGACGGCACGGCGAGCAGCATCGGTAGCCATGGGGTTGTCCTCCTCGAGAGACCTACCCCACAAACTTACTCGGAAGTAAGTTCAAGGTCCAGGCCCGACGTACCCGGCTCAGCGATCCCCTCCAAATGCCGCTGAGCCGGGACGCCGGTACACCCGAAACGAGCCTGCGCTCAACCGGTCCCGGCCTGCGGCGCGCCGTTGCGCAACAGACCGGGAGCGCCCGTCCCGGCGAACGCCCCTGCTCGTTCCGGAACCTGCAAGGCCGACGTCGACACTCTTCCGGCGCAAGGAAACGATAGCAATCTTTCCATTAGTTTTTCAAATCTTTTCTATGAAGTTGTCTTTTCACCCGAAAGCGCTCTAGCATGAGCCTCACTATGCAGAGCCCTTCGGAGCTGTCGCGACATAAGCGCTTCGGCCGAATCATCAAGGAGCGCCGAGACGAACTCGGCCTGACACAGATGCAGATCGGTGATCTGGGAGGGCCCTCGGCGCCGACGATCCGCAAGATCGAAGATGGCGACGCGGCGATCAGCACGCACACTCTGAACAAACTCGACGCGCCCCTGCGCTGGCTACCCGGCAGTGCGGCACGCACCTACGCAGGCGGCGACCCGACCGCGCGCGAGGGCGCGGCGCATACCGCGAGCACCGACGAGTCGATCGTCTCCGGACCCGATTCGATCCGCTTCGAAATATCGGATCTGACCGGGCTGCTCGCGGCTTCCGGTCGGCTCAACGACGCGGTCGAACGCGTCCGGACCACCGAACCCCAACTGCTGTTGGCCATTTCGGAGCTGAACGACGTCGTCTCTCGACTGTCCGCGCGCTATGCCACCGCAATGCTGGAACGCAACGGCGGCCCGGGGCGCCCCCTGCACCCCTTGGTCGCCATGGCGTTCTCCCACTTGCTGGACGTGCCAGCCGAATCGAGCGATCCCGCCGAACTACTGGAACGCCGCTATCGTCGCTGGCTGGCCGGGCGCGTGGAGGATGTGGACGCCAGCACCGAGGCCAGATTCCGCGCGCGCTGGCTGGCAGCCAATCCGGGTGCGGCAGCGATTCGAAACGGCAAGCAGTAGAGGGCGACGCAGATGACCGACGATGCGACGAATCGAGCGCGACTGACGCTCAGCCACAAGGTGAATCGACTTTTCGCGACCGTGCACCCACGTTCGGAGCCAGAGCGCACGACCGCCTCGGTCGCCGAACAGGTCGGCACCCAGCTGGGCCGCACCATCCCGGCGGCCCAGCTCGACCGGTTGCGCCGAGGTGAATTCGACTCCACACCAGTCAAATCCGACCTGCTCGCCGCGATCGCCCACTGCTTCGGGGTGAGCGCGGACTATCTGACCACCACCGGTGCGGTGGCGGCCGCGATCGATCGCGAACTCGAACTGCTGGCCACCATGCGGGACGCCAATGTCGCCAGCATCGCGTTGCGCGGCTCCGATGTCGATCTCACCGCATTGGCCACCCTCATCGAAAGTACGGACCAACCCGCACGGTGACCGCGGACCGGGCAGTTTCCGACGGCTGGGTTAGCATCGTGAGCTACCCGCAGCGCTGTAGGAGATCGCCACGAATGCCCGGTATGGAGAACCGGTTCCGGGAGGTATCCCGGGACGTACCGATACCGTCCCCCTGGAATCTGAGCACCTACCTCGATGCCGTCGCCGACCATCGAGGCCGCACCATCACCCTGCAACCGGTGGACACCGCACTGCTCGCCGGCACCGGCTGCGGCACCGGCAGCGGTCTGTGGATTGCCAAGCGCGACAGCGACATCATCGTCTACGGCGCCGATACCACCGAATGGCATGCCGAGCACATCATCGTGCACGAACTGGGCCATATGCTGCTCGGCCACGGACCGGAATCGGCGACCGAGACATCCGCGCCGACCCCGCGACCGCTGTCGGCCATCGCCGAACTGCTGCCATCGATCTCCCCGGAGTCCATCGCATATGTGCTGGGGCGCAGCGATTATGAATCCGCGCGCGAACGCGATGCGGAGACCTTCGCCGACCTGGTCATGCTGGCGGCCATGCGCCCGCAACGCCGAGATTCCTTGCTGCACAGAACCTTTTTCCGAGACCGACGACGCTGATCGTCCACACGGCAACCGCGCCGGACGCCATCCCGATCCGGACAGCGGCTCCCGCAACGAAAAATCTCCGGGCACCCAGCTCATCGGCTGAATGCCCGGAGAAGCGGGGGAGCCTACGCGAGCCGGATCAGGCCGTAGTCGAATGCGTGGCGACGATAGACGACCGACGGTCGGTCGGTCTCTTTATCCTGGAATAGGAAGAAGTCGTGGCCGACGAGCTCCATCTGGTAGAGCGCATCGTCGACCGACATCGGGGTCGCACTGTGCACCTTGGTCCGCACGATGTGGCCGGGACCGGCCGCGTAATCCTCGGCTTCGGTTTCGGCGGGCCGACGGCCCTCGACCTCAGGATGTTCGTGTGCCGCGGCGGTCTCGTGCAGCGGTGCGAACAGCGAATCGTCGATCAGATCAGCGGTAGCCTCGGCCACCGATACGGGGGTCTTGTCCCCATAGTGCACCCGGCGCCGATCCTTCGTTCGGCGCAAACGACTCTCCAGCTTCCCGGTCACCGATTCGAGGGCAGCGTAGAAGCTGTCCGCACAGGCCTCTGCCCGGACGACCGGGCCCTTGCCGCGCGCGGTGATCTCGACGCGCTGGCAGGCCTTGCGCTGACGACGGTTGCGTTCGTGGAACAACTCCACATCGAAAAGGAAGATCGACGGATCGAAGCGCTCGAGACGGGAGAGTTTCTCCGCGACGTAAATTCGAAAATGGTCGGGAACCTCGACATTGCGGCCCTTCACCACGACATCGCCGCGAGGCGCTCGAGGTCGGTCCGCTACGGGTTCGGCTGTCTCCTCCAAGGTGCTGTCAGCCAGCACCGACGACTGGGCCTCTTTAACAGAGGGGGCAACTTTCACTGAAGGTCGTGAAGAAGTCGTCACGCGTACCTCCCGGATATGGCCGCACAGACCTACGTGCGTGCGGCGGGATTAGCCGTGCCGATAGACACTCTCTCGGCACATGATGTCCGAGGCGCCACCTCCAAACTCCCGGTTCGGGTGTGTGATCGCGACGCTAGTACGCCAACGGGCGGTCCGCCAGTGTTCACGCAAATTTCCCGGAGTCAAGCCGAACACGTCACCAGCACGGCACATACCGGCACCCCTGTCCGGCCGAGCACACGGACCGATTCGCGGGCCGTCGCGCCGGTCGTCAGCACATCGTCGACCAACACGACCTCGGCATTCGCCGGGATTTCCGGTACGGCGCCGGCACCTGGCACGGCCACCACGTGACCGCGCATATTGTGTTGGCGCTGACTGACTGTCAAGCCCACCGAATCCCGCACACCCCACCACACCCGCAACATCGGTACCACCCGGCAATCCGGCAGCCACCCCGCCGCCGCCCGCGCGGTCCGGACCACCGGATCCCCGCCGCGGCGTCGTGCGGCCACCCGCCGGCTCGGGGCCGGGATCAGTACCAGCGGCCGCGAACCGGCGCGCAGCCGCGTCAGACCGGTCGCCAGCGCCAGGCCCAACGGCTCCGCGAGATCGCGTCGCCCGCGCTCCTTCACCGCGAGCACCGCCCGTCGCGCCGGACCCGCGTACGGGCCGAGCGCCCAGCACGGCACACCGGGATCGGTGCGCGGTCGCACCCGCACCGGCGGCCGGGCCAGCGTCGCCGCGCAGTCGGCACACCAGCCGACCCCGACCGCACCGCATCCGGCGCAGTCCATCGGCAGGATCAGATCGAGCAGTGTCCGCATCGCATGAGTCTGCGCCCACCCACCGACAGGTTCACACCGGCCGAATGCCCTGTCGCCGCGCTCATTTCGCGGCCGCCGGTCAGCCGGGCAGTACCGGGACCGAGTTCTCGCCATTGAGGCCGGGCACCTCGCGCCAGAAGCGGTCCGCGGTCTGATCGCTGTACTGGAGCTGGAGCACCGCGCGCGAATCTCCCACGTACTCGGCTTCCGGCGAGGCACTGACCACTCGAACGGGAGCGGTCAGATTCTGGCTGATCTGCGGGGTCGGCTGCGATCCGTCGATCGACACAGTTGTCAGCGGATCGACATTGCCCTCCCTCGCGATCACGATGGTTTCTTCGGTAAGCCAGCTCAACGACACCGCCCGTGTGCTGAGGGTGAGCGCTAGTTGCAGCGGCGAGGTGAGCGCGTACTTGCCGTCCGGGCGCCGTTCGACCACCGCGACATAGACCTTGCCGTCGGCGATGAGCGCCGCACGCACGCCGGTGCGGGAGATCCGCAATTCGGTAATCGGCAGTCGCAGCGCCGACCCCTGCGTCGAGGCCGTCAACGCCGAGATATCGACCTCCTGCACCGAGACCGTCCCGGTGCCGCGATCGGTGACCGCCCGGATGACCCGCTCCCCATCGATGACGGCCCAGGCCGCGGTGCCATCGACATTCCAAGACGGTCGGCTGATCGTCGAACCCTCGGCGACCGGGAAGGCATTGCCGCCGTAGCTGCCGACCATCAGCGTGCGCGGCGGTCCCGGCGGGGGCCGTCCGGCGTCGGCGACCGCGGCGACCAGTTGTCCGTCCGGCGAGAGCCCGACCGACTGCAGATTGTTCACCGCGCCGAAGTAGCCGGGCGGGGTGATCATGCCGCTGTCGGTGACCTGTACCAGCGAACCGTTGCGCAGGGCGTGCAGCCCGATCTGGTTGCGCCCGTACACGGCCGGGCTGAGCTGTTCGACGTCGGCGACCGACCAGCCGTTGGCGGCGAAGCGATCGTCGAACGGTTTACCGTCGGCGAGCAGCATGTACGGGCCGAGGATTTCGGCGCCCGCCAGCGTGAGCACCACCTGTCCGGCCAGTAGCTCCTTATCGCGCGGAGACAGTCCGGACGCGCCCGCGAAATCGATGCGCACCCCGCCGAGTCCCACCCCGACGTTGTTGTCGTCGCTATTGGGTTTGGTGATCGGGCCGCGCAGGGTCACCGGTGGCGCGAGTTCATTGCGGACCACCGAGGCGAGTGCGGGCTGGGTGCCCTCGGTGAGCAGGCTGAGCAGCCGCTGGGCCAATTGGTTCTTGGCCACCGAGATCCAGCGCAGATCCGGGACGACCGAGGTGCTGGACGGGTCCACGAAGTACAGCACGTAGCGGCGGTAGGACTTGGCGAACGCGGTCTGCTCCATCACCACGCCGTCGGGCAGCTCATCGATGCGCCACTCGCCGTCGACCTTGGTCATCTCGATCTTGTTTTCCAACGGCGCGTCGATGGCACGGTAGGCGCCGTCGGCGGCCAGCTCGCCGACCTTGTGCGCCCGGATCACGTAGGTCGCCTTATCGCCGGAGCGCGATTCGCGCAGCGTATCGGCCTTGTCCACGATCAAGGTGCCAGCGGCGTCGTCCCACTGCGCCGACGCCGACGGGGTCATGTACTGCCTCGCGGCCAGGTGCCGATTGGCCGGATCCGCGGTGGCCTGCAGGAAGTCGCGCAGCAGCAGGTCCGGATCGCGACCGGCGATGGGCGGCGGCGGCCCGTCGGAGGTGGGCTGGCGATTGATGGTGCCCAGCGCCTGGGGTGCGGAGGATTCCGGCAGGCTCGCGCATCCGGTGAGCACCAGCAACGCCGCGGCCGCCGCCGCGCCGAGCGCGGACAGCCGCAGCGAAGTGCGCCTCGGATACCAGCTGCGCATCCTCATGACTGTACGTCTCCGCCGTCACCGGGCACGCTGTGCCCGGCCTGCCGCGGTTCGGCGCTGTCGCCGTCGGAGGTGGCCGTATCGGGCACTGATCCCACGCCACTGCTGGCGCTCGGCGCGACACCGTTCGATTCCGAATCGGTGTCCGTCGAATCCGGGGCGGCGGTCGGGGTCGCGTCGGCCCCGTTCGTCTCGACTCGGATCACCGAAGCCAGGTCCGTGACGTTGCCCTCGGTGGCCGGTTGCGGATCGACCGGTTCGGGATCGACTCGCGGCGCGGGCAATGCCTTGCGCAGCACCGGTTCCAGCGGCAGCGGGCTCGCGCCCATCTTCTTCCCGCGCACCAGCGGCAGGGTCAGCCGGAAGCTCGCGCCGATGCCGATCTCGCCCCATGCCTCGAGCTTGCCCTCGTGCAGATTCGCATCCTCGACGCTGATCGACAGACCGAGTCCGGTGCCGCCGGAACGCCGCATCCGGGATGGGTCCGAGCGCCAGAACCGGTTGAAGACCAGCTTCTCCTCACCGGGCCGCAGACCGACACCCTGGTCGCGCACGATCACCGCGACCGCATTGGCCTCGACATCGCCACGCATCCGAATCAGCACCGGCTTGCCCTCGCTGTGGTCGATCGCATTGGCGAGCAGATTGCGCAGCACCCGTTCCACCCGGCGCGGGTCGACCTCGGCGACCAGCGGCTCCTCCGGCATATCGATGACGACCTCGACACCGGACTCCTTGGCCAGATGCCGCACGGTGGAGATCGCGGCCCGCGCGCACATCCGCACGTCGAGCGATTCGACCTGCAATTCGGCCACACCGGCATCGTGGCGACTGATCTCGAGCAGATCGTTGAGCAGCCCCTCGAACCGGTCGAGTTCGGTGACCAGCAGTTCGGAGCTGCGCGCCAGGGCCGGATCCAGATCGTCGCTGCTGCCGTGGATGAGGTCCGCGGCCATGCGGACGGTGGTCAGCGGGGTCCGCAGTTCATGGCTGACATCGGAGGTGAAGCGGCGCTGCAGATTTCCGAACTCCGCCAACTCGCTGATCTGGTTGGACAGACTTTCGGCCATTTCATTGAAGGCTTGGGCCAGCCGCGCCATATCGTCCTCGCCGCGCACCAGCATGCGTTCCTTGAGCCTGCCGTCGGCGAAGCGGCCGGCGATCCGGGCGGCCGAGCGGATCGGCAGCACCACCTGCCGGGTGACCAGCGCCGTGATCGCGGCCAGCAGCACCAGTAGTACGACGCCACCGATCATCATGGTGCCGCGCATCAGCGAGAGGCTGCGCTCCTCGTTGGCCAGCGGGAAGATCAGATAGATCTGCAGCGTCGGAATCTCCGCGCTCGGGCTGCCGATGATCAGCGACCGGCCGTGATAGCCGTCCGGATCCGAGACCGTGGCGAACTGGTAGCTGACCTGGTTGCGCGCGACGAATCGGCGCAACTCCTCGGGCACCTCCTGGATCGGCCCGGTCGAGATCAGCTGCTGCGGAGTACCGCCGACCAGACTCAGCGCCGAGTCGAAACTGCCTGCGACCCCGGTGGATTGACCGGTCCCGCCGCGGTTGGACAGCGCATTGCGCGCATCGATGAGACGCTGCTGCTGGGTGCCGATATCGTGCACACCGGCCAGCTGGCTCTCCACCGTATTGCGGGCACGATCCATCTCCTCGACCGCGCCGTTGATCTTCGCGTCGATCAGCCTGTCGGTGATCTGACTGGTCAGCACCACGCCGAGGATCGTGATGACGATCAGCGACAGGGTGAGTGTGGACACGATGACGCGCAATTGCAGCGAACGCCGCCATACATGGCCGAGTGCGCTGCCGACTTCCTTGAGCCAGGCCACCACCGGCGCGAGGGATCGTTCGATACGCTGCACCACCGTGGGCGAGGCGGTCGAACGATCCGCGTCGCCTCCGATCACGGGGGTCCGGCCTTGTAACCGACGCCGCGGACGGTCAGCACGATCTCCGGATTCTCGGGATCCTTCTCGACCTTCGCCCGCAGCCGCTGCACGTGGACGTTCACCAGACGGGTATCGGCGGCGTGCCGGTAGCCCCAGACCTGCTCGAGCAGCACCTCACGGGTGAAGACCTGGCGCGGCTTGCGGGCCAGCGCGACGAGCAGATCGAACTCGAGCGGCGTCAGTGAGATCTGCGCGCCACCGCGGGTCACCTTGTGTGCGGGCACATCGATGACGATATCGGCGATGGAGAGCAGTTCGGCGGGCTCCTCCTCGGTGCGGCGCAGGCGGGCACGCACGCGGGCGACGAGCTCCTTCGGTTTGAAGGGCTTGACGATGTAATCGTCGGCCCCGGACTCCAGACCGAGCACGACGTCGACCGTATCGGTCTTCGCCGTCAGCATGACGATCGGAACTCCCGAGTCGGCCCGCAGCACCCGGCATACATCGATGCCGTTCATGCCGGGCAGCATCAGGTCCAGCAGCACCAGATCGGGGCGGAGCTCACGAACCGCCGCCAGCGCCTGCGTGCCGTCGCCGACCACATGCGGGTCGAACCCTTCCCCGCGCAAGACGATCGTGAGCATCTCAGCGAGTGCCATATCGTCGTCGACGACCAGAATCTTCGGCTTCATAACTACTATGTTGTCATCTCTCGGGCTCGGAACGGGCCGCCACGCCAACACTGGTGCAATCCCGCCGCACATCCAACCTTATCCGGCAACAATTTCGGCCACTCGGGCAGCCAGCGTCGCCGGATCGTCACCGGATCGGTATCTCCACCACGGCCCGTACCAGTCCCGTTCGGCCAGCTCACGGTACACCTCGCCGGTACGCCGCTGCAGACCGCCGTCGCGCTCGTAGGCATCGAGGGCACGGGTCCGATCGAGTTCGCCACGCAGCCGGGCACGCTCGGCCGCGACCTCGGTCGGCACGTCCAGCAACAGCTGCAGCGTCGGCACCGGCAAATCCAAGCGACCGAACTCCAATTCGCCCACCCAACGGACGATTTCACCGTCGGCCGACTGCTGCATGCGGGCGGCCGAATAGGCGGCGTTGGAGGCCACGTAGCGGTCCAGGATCACGATGTCATTGTCGGCCAACAGCTTCGACAACTCATCACGGGCGTCCGCCCGATCCAGCGCGAACATCAGCGCCATCCCGTGTACCGAATCGGCGAGATCGCCGTGGCCACCACGCAATGCCTCGGCCGCGAGATCCGCGTGGATCGACCGCTCGTAACGTGGAAAGGCGAGCGTTTCCACGCGCAGGCCCTTCGCGCGCAGCTCCGCGGCAACGCCATCGATCAGCGTCCGCTTCCCGGCGCCGTCGAGACCCTCCACCGCAATCAGCACGAATCCTCCGCCAAATCAGTTGCCGCCTCGGCCCGTCGGCCCATATCGGGCCGACGGGTAACCCTACTCAGTAGCGGTAGTGGTCGGGCTTGTACGGGCCCTCGACATCGACGCCGATGTACTCGGCCTGATCCTTGGTGAGCTTGGTCAGCGTGCCGCCCAGCGCCTCGACGTGGATACGCGCGACCTTCTCGTCCAGATGCTTGGGCAGACGGTAGACCTCGTTATCGTATTCGTCCGGCTTGGTCCACAGCTCGATCTGGGCGATCACCTGGTTGGAGAAGCTGTTCGACATCACGAACGACGGATGTCCGGTCGCATTGCCGAGATTCAGCAGCCGCCCCTCGGACAGTACGATGATCGACTTGCCGGACTCCTTGAAGGTCCACAGGTCGACCTGCGGCTTGATATTCAATTTCGTTGCGCCGGAACGCTCCAGCGCCGCCATATCGATCTCGTTGTCGAAGTGACCGATATTGCCGAGGATGGCCTGGTCCTTCATCGCCTTCATGTGGTCGAGGGTGATGATGTCCTTATTGCCGGTCGAGGTGATGACGATATCGGCCTGGCCGATCGCCTGCTCGACGGTGACAACGTCGTAGCCGTCCATCAGCGCCTGCAACGCGTTGATCGGATCGATCTCGGTGACCTGCACCCGGGCACCCTGTCCCGCAAGCGATTCCGCGCAGCCCTTGCCGACATCGCCATAGCCGCAGATCAATATCTTCTTGCCACCGATCAGCACATCGGTGCCACGGTTGATGCCGTCGATGAGCGAATGGCGGGTGCCGTACTTGTTGTCGAACTTGGACTTGGTGACCGAGTCGTTGACATTGATCGCCGGGAACACCAGCTCACCCGCCGCCGCGAACTGATACAGCCGCAGTACGCCGGTGGTGGTCTCCTCGGTGACGCCCTGCACCGATTCGGCGATCTTGCCCCACTTGGTCTTATCGGTGTCGAAGCGCTCACGCAGCAGGTTCAGGAAGACCTTGAACTCGGTCGAGTGGTCCTCGTCCTCCGGCGGCACCACACCCGCCTTCTCGAACTGCGCGCCGCGCAGCACGAGCATGGTGGCGTCACCGCCGTCGTCGAGGATCATATTCGCGGGCTCACCCGGCCAGGTCAGCATCTGCTCGGCGGCCCACCAGTACTCCTCCAGGGTCTCGCCCTTCCAGGCGAAGACCGGGGTGCCCTTGGGCTCGTCCACGGTGCCGTGCGGGCCGACGACGACGGCCGCCGCGGCGTGGTCCTGGGTGGAGAAAATGTTGCACGAGGCCCACCGGACCTCGGCGCCGAGCGCGGTCAGGGTCTCGATCAGCACCGCGGTCTGGATGGTCATGTGCAGCGAACCGGAGATGCGGGCACCCTTGAGCGGCAGCACCTCCGCGTACTCGCGACGCAGTGCCATCAAGCCGGGCATCTCGTGTTCGGCGAGGCGGATCTCCTTGCGGCCGAAGTCGGCCAGCGACAGGTCCGCCACCTTGTAATCGATGCCGTTGCGGACATCGGCGGTCAGGGACGTGCGTGCGGGAAGTTCTGAGGTCGTCATCTGCCTCTATCAGCCTCTCCTGGTTCGTCAGTACCGACCTAAGGCTAGCCGCTGCCGGACCAGGGGAACTACGCGGTCACGCCGTATGTCGTCAGGATCCGGCGGCGCTTGCGCGGCTGAATATTCGCCAGGGTGACGTCGCCGCCGTAATGGGCCAGCACGCGGTGATCCATGATGGCGCGCCAGAGCGGCGGGATGGCCGCGAACACGATCATGGACAGGTATCCCGCGGGCAGCTGCGGCGCCTGCATCGAACTGCGCAGGGTCTGATAGCGGCGCCCAGGATTGGCGTGGTGGTCGCTGTGCCGCTGCAGGTGGAACAGGAAGATATTGGTGACCAGGTGGTCACTGTTCCAGCTGTCTCGCGGCGAGCAGCGCACGTAGAGGCCATTGGGGCGGCGCGCCCGCAGCAGTCCGTAGTGCTCGATGTAGTTCACCGTCTCCAGCAGCATGACGCCGATCACCGCCTGCAGTGCCAGATACGGCAGCACGCGCCAGCCGAAGACCGCCAGCAGCGTGCCGAACAGCACCACGCTCATCGCCCACGCCTGCAGGATGTGGTTGTCCAGACTGAACCAGCGTTTGCCCTTGCGGGTGAGGCGCTCGCGTTCGAGCCGGATGGCAGAGCGGTATCCGCCGGAAATGCTGCGCGGCAAGAACTCCCAGAGCGATTCGCCCAGCCTGGCGCTGGCCGGATCCTCCGGCGTCGCCACCCGCGCGTGATGACCGCGGTTGTGCTCGACGAAGAAGTGTCCGTATCCGGACTGCGCGAGCGAGATCTTGGCCAGCCAGCGCTCCAGATGTTCGACCCGATGCCCGAGTTCGTGCGCCGCGTTGATGCCGATACCGCTGACGAACCCGAGAGTCGCCGCGAGCCCGAGCTTGTCGAGTACGGTCAAGTCCTCGCCCGCCCACATATAGCTGGCGATGAGTAGGCCGATCAACTGGACCGGCAGGAACAGGTAGGTGCACCAGCGGTAGTACCGGTCGTTGGACAGCAACTCGTAATCCTCGTCGCGCGGATTGGTGCCGTCCACACCGACGGCCCAGTCCAGCACGGGGATGACGATCAGCACGATGATCGGCCCGATCCACCAGAAGACCGGCGCACCGGTATGCAAGACCAGCTGTGATGGCAACAATGCGATCGCAGGAGCGACCAGTCCGAGGACCCACAGGTGGCGTTTAGGGTCGGGAGACCCCGCCGGTTTGCCCGCCGTTTGCACGTTTGCCCCGCTAAATAAGTACCCTAACTCCGACGCATGACAATACATACAGACTTTACGACCGTTACACAGCGGCTCGCCGTCGAAAGATGTCAGCAGTTACATCCCTGCCGGTTGGTTTTTAAGCACCTTCACATGCGACCGCGCTCACGGCACACCCACCGCAAACAGTCAATTTCCCACGAGTGGGGTCAGCGCTGTTCTTGCGACGCCAGAATCGCCTCGACGTACGGACTGAAAACGGCACTCAATTCGGCGGGCGCATTGCGCCCGGGCGCGGGCGGCGTCGGGATATAGCTCAGCGCGATCCGCACCAAAGCCTGGGCCAGCACATCGGATTCGGTGGCCGTCGCCTGCACCCAGCTGTGCTGGAAGGCGATGGACAGCCGTGCGGTGGCATGTTCGAGCAACGGCTCGGCATCAAGGGTGATGAGCCGCAACAGATCCAGCTTCACCTCACCGGCGACCAGCGACCGCACCAGCGGATCGGCGGCGGCCGCCTCGAAGAAATCACGCAGGCCCTCCTCGAATGCGGCGCGCGGATCGTGAATATTGCCGTCGATCGCGGAGCCGACATGATCGACCAGATCGTCGGCAAGGCGCAGCGCGTAGGACTGCGCCAGCCCGGCGCGCGAACCGAATTCGTTGTAGAGGGTCTGTCTGCTGACCCCGGCCCTGGTGGCCACATCGCCCAGGGTGATCTTCGACCAGTCCCGTTCGGTCAGCAGCTCGCGCATCGAATCCAGGACAGAGGTGCGCAGGAGTTCCCGCGCCGCCTCCTGATAGGAAACCCTCGGTCCGGTGCGCGGCATACCCGCGAGGTTGTCACGGGTGGTTGCCGCAGTCAAAATTCACGACCGTTCGATCTCGACCATGTAGAAGTCGGCCTTGGCCGCACCGCAGTCCGGACAGGTCCAGTCGTCCGGAATATCGTCCCAGCGGGTGCCCGGCTCGATTCCGTCCTCCGGCCAGCCCTTGGCCTCGTCGTACTCGAAACCGCACTGGATGCATTGGAACAGCTTGTATTCGGTCATTTCGGAACTCCCAAGGGTTCGAAGTCGATCTTCTCGCGCACACCGCAATCGGGGCAGCACCAGTCATCGGGAACCGTTTCCCATGCTGTGCCCGCCGGAAACCCTTCGTGCGGTGCGCCTTTCAGCTCGTCGTAGACGTAATCGCAGACGGGGCAACGAAATCTGCTCATGATCACGCCTCCGCGCCGGGCGTACCGTAGCGCGCGATCACCTTGTCCCGCTTGCCCGGATGGATATTGGCACGGGTGATGTCGCCGCCATAGTGCGCGATCACCCGCTTGTCCATCACGCGCCGCCACAGCGGCGGGAAGTAGGCGAGCAGGATCATGCTGGCGTAGCCGCTCGGCAGATTCGGCGCACCGTCCCAACTGCGCAGCGTCTGGTAGCGCCGGGTCGGGTACGCGTGATGATCGCTGTGCCGCTGCAGGTGGTACAGGAAGATATTGGTGACGATGTGGTCGCTGTTCCAGCTGTGCACCGGGGCGGGCCGCTCGTACCGGCCGGATGCGGTGCGCTGGCGGACCAGGCCGTAATGCTCCAGATAGTTCACCGCCTCCAGCAGGCTGAAGCCGACGATCGCCTGCAGGATCAGATACGGCAGCAGGCCGATTCCGAATACCGCGAGCAGCACCGCGTACAGCGCCACCGACATCAGCCAGGCGCTGACAACTTCGTTCTGCAGGCTCCACGGCTTCTTGCCGAGGCGCTCGAGCCGGGTCCGCTCCAGGCGCCACGATGAGATCAGGCTGCCCCAGACCGTGCGCGGCCAGAAGGCCCAGAATGTTTCGCCCACCCGGGAACTCGCCGGATCCTCCGGCGTCGCGACGCGCACGTGATGGCCGCGGTTGTGCTCGATGTAGAAGTGGCCGTAGAACGACTGGGCCAGGGCGATCCGCGACAGCCAGCGCTCCAGATCGACCTTCTTGTGGCCGAGTTCGTGCGCGGTATTGATGCCGATACCGCCGATCATGCCGACGGTGATGGCCAGGCCGATCTTGTCGACAATGTGCAGTCCGCCGTCGATGCCGAGCCAGCTGAGGTTGTCCGCCGTGATCAGGTAGGCGCCCATGAGCAGCGTCGCGTACTGGAACGGCAGGTAGAGGTAGGTGAGGTAGCGGTAGTACTTGTCGTTCTCCAGGTACTCCATGACCTCATCGGGCGGATTGTCACCGTCCGGGCCGAAGAAGATATCGGCCAGCGGGATCACCACATAGACCAGCACCGGGCCCAGCCAGAACGGCACCTGGGCCAGTCCGTGCCAGCCGAATTCATTGAACGCCCAGATCAGCGGCAGGCCGATGGTGAAGAGGCCGGTCGGCGCGAACAGCCCCCACAGCCACAGATAGCGCTTGCGGTCGCGCCAGTCGGTTGCCTCGACCCGAGGGCCGGACGCATGAGTTTCCGTGGACATCGTTGTCTCCTCATCAAAGCGGCACATCACATGTGATGTGCAGTACCACTTAAGATTTACAATAGAGATCAATCTGTCTCTCGTCTAGACAAATCGGACAATTTGTAAAGACTGGCGGATACGGCAAACCGGACATCGCGCGAGCGCGGCACGCCCGATACGACAATCGCCACGTCACCCCGGCGAAGGCGGGATCACGCGGCGATCGGGTGCGGTATCTAGAGCGGTTCGGCCGCTCAGCGCAGCAGGACGTCGGCGTTGTCGGGCAGCGCGTCGACCGGCCACCAGCGCAGGTCGGTGGACTCGTGGCTGCGGATCGGGACGGCGCCGGCCGGTGCCACGACGCGGAACAGCAGATCGAGGTGCCTGGTCGGGCGGCCGAGCGAGCAAGTGATCGGATGCGCTTGCGCGCCGTACAGTTCCGGATCCATGCGCAGGCCCGTCATACCGGACTCCTCGGTGGCCTCGCGCAGCGCGGCGGCGGCCACCGTCTCATCCCCTTCCTCGCAGTGCCCGCCGAGTTGGATCCAGCGGCCGACGCGCGGATGCAGGGTCAGCAGGACCTCGCGTTCGTCATGGGAGAAGACCACGGCCGAGGCGGTGATGTGACCGGGTGCGTGCTCACGCAGACATCCGCGCGGCGCGGATCCGAGGAATGCCAGCATCGCCTCCCGCAGCGATGCGTCGGTGCCCGTCGCGGGCCGCCACGATTCGAGCAGCGCCGTCGCCGAGGCGTGTAGCGAACTGGCGCTCACTCGTCCACTCCGAGAGCGAATTCCCGAACGCTCACAGCTCGACCAGACCGGGGCCGGGGCCGAAGACCGGGCGGGGGGTCAGTTCCTCCACGGGATGACCGATGGCGATGGCGCCGAGGGGATTCCAGTCGTCGGCGAGGCCGAGCACGTCGCGGGTGATTTCCGGGGCGAAGATGGTCGACCCGATCCAGCAGCTGCCGATGCCCTCGGTGGCCAGCGCGACGAGCAGCCCCTGCACGGCCGCGCCCACCGCGACGGTGAACATGGTCCGTTCATTACCGCGCCGACGCTCATCCGGATAGTCGTGCGCACCGTCGGGCACGCAGAACGGGATGATCACCTCGGGTGCGTCGAAAAGGATTCGGCCGCGCGCGATTCGGCGTTCCACCCGCTCCGGGTCGAGCCCGTCGGCGGTCAGATCGGCCCGCCACCGCTCGGCCATGGCCTCCAGCAGTTGGACGCGCAGTCCGGGCTTGCGGACCCAGACGAAGCGCACCGGGCGGGTGTGATGCGGCGCCGGCGCGGTGAGCGCCTTGGCGACCGCGGCGCGGATGCTTTCCGGATCGACCGGGGTGTCGGCGAATTGCCGGACCGAACGGCGCAGCAGCAGCGCCTCGGCGCGCCCCCGCTCGATCGCCTCGGCCGTACCGAGCCAGAACAGGTCATCGATGCCGCCGCGCAACAGGTCCGCGGCGGAGGATCCGTCATCGGTGACCGGCAGTCCGCGCACCACCGCGACCGGGACGCCGCCGAGTTTGCCCTTCACCAGATCCGCGGCGGCGGCCAGCTCGTCGGCCACCGCGACCTGGGTGACGTGCAGTTCATTGCCCTGTCCGTCGACCGCGCCCGCGTAGTCGTGCAGCACCCGCAGACCCGATGCGCCGATGGCGGTATCGGTCTGGCCATTGCGCCAGGCCCGGCCCATGGTGTCGGTGATGAGCACCGCGACCCGCACGCCGAGCCGCTCCGACAGCGCTGTCCGCAGCGCCTTGGCGCTCCCGTCCGGATCGGCGGGCAGCAGGACGAGTTCACCCTGCTCGACATTGGATCCGTCCACCCCGGAGGCGGCCTGCACGATGCCGAGCTTGTTCTCGGTGATCAGTGTGCGGCCCTTGCGCGCGAGCACGCGCACCGCCTCCTGTTCGACCAGCGCGCGCCGGGCGCTGTCGCGCTCCTCGGGATCCAGCGGCGCCTCGACGATGCGCCCCTCCGCCTTGGCGACGATCTTGCTCGTGACGACCAGGATGTCGCCATCGGCGAGCCATGGCGCGCAGGCGGCGATGTGCTCGCCGATGTCATCACCCGGCCGGAACTCCGGCAGTCCGGCGATCGGCAGGATGCGCAACTCCCCCGCCGCGTGGTCGACCGGTCCGTTCGCGTCGACGGTCCGCTCGGTCATACCGTCACCTTCCTGACTCACGGCTTGACTCCCGCCAGATCCAATGCCTCCCGGACCATTTCAGCGGTGGTCGGAGGATCGGTCATCAGCAGTGGCACGCTGCGCACCTCCACACCGGGCACATCCGCGGTATCGGTGGTGTGGATCAGCCACCCGTCCAGGATGCCGGTGGCCGAGCGCGCGCCATAGTAGCGCCCGATCGCCTCGGCGGTGGTCTCGACGCCGATCACCGAGAGGCATTCATCGGCCATGCCGCGCAACGGCTTCCCGTCGATCACGCCGGAGATGCCGATCACCTTGGCCTCGGTGGTGCGCAGCGCACCGCGAATACCGGGAACCGCGAGGATGGCGCCGATGCTCACCACCGGGTTGGACGGGGCCAGCAGCACGGCGTCGGCCTCCGCTATGATCTGCGTCACATTTGGGGCCGGTTTGGCCTCATCTGCCCCAATTGTGGCGAATCCGTGCGTCTCGATGTCCGCGCGGTAGCGAACCCACCACTCCTGGAAATGGATCGCGCGGCGTTCGCCAGGGTTGTCGGGGTCACTGACAACAACGTGGGTTTCGCAGCGATCGTCGGTTGCCGGGATGAGTTTTACGCCCGGCTGCCACCGGTTGCACAACGCCTCGGTGACCGCGGAGAGCGGGTATCCGGCGCGCAACATTTCGGTCCGAACCAAGTGTGTGGCGATATCGCGGTCCCCCAAACCGAACCAATCCGGCTGGGCGTGATATTTGGCGAGTTCTTCCTTGGCATGCCAGGTTTCCGCGACCCGGCCCCAGCCGCGTTCGGTATCGATGCCACCGCCGAGGGTGTACATGCAGGTATCGAGGTCGGGGCAGATCCGGAGGCCGTGCATCCAGACGTCGTCACCGACATTGACGATGGCGGAAACGTCCGCATCGGGCAGCAGTTCCCGGACGCCCTGAAGGAAGCGCGCGCCGCCGACCCCGCCCACCAGGACGGCGATCTTGGGGCCACTGGCGGGTGCGGTGTCCGCTTGTTGTGGAGTCACATCGACACAGCCTATGCGCTGCCGGAGCGGCCGCGGTTCATCCCGTATTTGCTGCTTATTTGCTATTCCGCGTTCAAGATCAGCTATGGAATGCGGTTGCGGATAGTAACGGAATTGCGACGGCGGCTTGACCATCGACACGTCCGGCGTGTCTAATCACAGTCATGTCATTTCGGGTTCGCGCGAGAGTTCAAGGCGCGGACGGCTTTTCGAACAGGTGTTCGCACCGGGGTGGCAAGCTCGGGGATGTCCGCGGGACAACGTCGCGGGGTACGGCCGTCGGTGTGCGTGTTGGTCCGACGGAAAGAATCAATCTGCGCTAACACACAGTGAGGAGGCGGAGCGATGGCCAATGAGCTGGCCCCTTCGGGCATGCCGGGCGGCGTATCGCAAACCGATTCCACAGCAGGCGCAGCACGTGGCGTCTGCGCAGAGATCGGTCGGATCGAACCGGATCGGATCGAGCCCGAGATGACCGACGGAGTGACAGCACCCCGGCTCAGTGTGGTCGTGACGGGCTTCGATGAGATGTTCGAATCCATCGAGGAGCAGTGGCAGGAACGTGCCCTGTGCGCACAGACCGATCCGGAGGCGTTCTTCCCCGAGAAGGGCGGCTCGACCCGTGAGGCCAAACGGATCTGCATGGGCTGTGAGGTACGCGACGAGTGCCTGGAATACGCACTCGCACACGATGAACGCTTCGGCATCTGGGGCGGCCTCTCCGAACGGGAGCGGCGCCGCCTGAAGCGCGGCATCGGCTAGAGACCTGGGGCATGCCCCGGAGTTGCCCGCGAGTACAGCGCGTCGTCGACCCGACAGCTGCTTCGCTGGCGCATGGGTGACTCCGGGACACGCCCAGACGTCGAACCCCGTACCGCACCGTCCGCCGCCGACGCGCCAGTGGGGCGGCGAAGGTGCGGGGCGGCGAATTGGCCTAAGTTTTAATCATGGCCCGTTCACGCAACCGTCGTCCACCGACCGCACGTTCGGTGATCCGCCGTGGGCGCGGGGTGCGCGGGCCGATGCTCCCACCGACCGTGCCCGCGTGGCGCACCAGGGGGCAGCAGTTCGACCGACTGGTCCTCGAGGCCTTCGCACCGCTGGACACCCGCTGGCACGATCGGCTGACCAAACTCGATATCGCGGTCGACGATGTGCCGAAAATCCGTCCGCTGCACCCAGATTCGGTCACCTGGCCGGATGAGGTGGTGGCCGACGGACCGGTGCCACTGTCGCGGCTCATACCGGCCGGTGTGGACCGGCACGGCGTGGCCACCCGGGCCCGAATCGTGTTGTTCCGCAAGCCACTCGAATTGCGCGCGGGCGATCCGGACGATCTCGTCGACCTCCTGCGCGAGGTGCTCGTCCAGCAGATCGCCACCTATCTCGGCGTCGATCCGGACATCATCGATCCCGAGGGCGCGTAACCACGCCGAGAACTCGCGCCCGAAAACGCCGAATCCTTAGCGTGTCTGAGCACATCGCGGCGTCGAGGGGGTTACTCTCATCGGCGTGATCCCCATGCGTCGTTGCTGCCGACCAGGTTGCAAGAATCCCGCTGTTGCGACGCTCACCTACGTCTACTCCGATTCGACCGCGGTGGTCGGGCCACTGGCAACGGTGGCCGAACCGCATTCCTGGGATCTGTGTGAAACACATGCTTCCCGCATCACCGCGCCAAAGGGTTGGGAGATGGTGCGCCACGAGGGCGGATTCTCTTCCACCACACCGGATGACGACGATCTGACGGCATTGGCCGAAGCGGTCCGCGAGGCCGGATTGCGCCGCCGTCCCCCGGAGCACGACCAGCGTGGCTACTCCGACTACGCTCCGCCTCCGCCGCGGGCCACCCGCACCGGCCGCCGCGGGCACCTTCGAGTCCTGCCGGACCCGCCCAACTGAGGTCGGGGCGGGACCGTGTCAGCGGCGTCGGTGGGAGCCACTAGTGTGGTCACCATGACAGTGGCCCGCTCTGCCGAATTCGTGAACGCGGTGATCAAGGCGTATGACGTTCGCGGTGTCGTCGGTGAACAGATCGACGGTGAATTCGTCAAGGATGTCGGTGCCGCGTTCGCGCGGTTGATGCGCGCCGAGGGCGCGACCCGCGTGGTCATCGGACACGACATGCGTGAATCCTCACCGGAACTCGCCGCCGCCTTCGCCGACGGCGCACTCGGCCAGGGCCTGGATGTGGTGCATATCGGCCTCGCCTCGACCGATCAGTTGTACTTCGCCTCCGGTCGCCTGGACTGTCCCGGCGCGATGTTCACCGCCAGCCACAACCCGGCCCGCTACAACGGCATCAAGCTCTGCCGCGCGAAAGCGCTTCCGGTTGGCCAGGACACCGGCCTGGCGACCATCAAGGACGAGGTGATCAACGGTGTCCCCAGCTACGACGGCACGCCGGGCAGCGCCACGAAGCTGGAGCTGCTGACCGACTACGCGAAGTTCCTGCGCGGGCTGGTCGATCTCGATGATGTTCGCCCGCTCACGATCGCGGTGGACGCTGGCAACGGCATGGGCGGACACACCGTGCCCGAGGTGCTCGGCACCGTGGCACAACTGAAGGTGGTGCCGCTCTACTTCGAACTGGACGGCTCGTTCCCCAACCACGAGGCCAATCCGCTCGATCCGAAGAATCTGGTCGATCTGCAGGATCTGGTCCGCAAGTCCGGCGCCGATATCGGCCTGGCCTTCGACGGCGACGCCGACCGCTGCTTCGTGGTCGACGAGAACGGCGACCCGATTTCGCCATCGGCGATCACCGCACTGGTCGCCGAGCGGGAGCTGGCCAAGGAGCCCGGCGCGGTCATCATCCACAACCTCATCACCTCGCACGCGGTCCCCGAGCTCGTGCACGAACTCGGCGGCACTCCGGTGCGCACCCGGGTCGGCCACTCGTTCATCAAGCAGGAGATGGCGGCCACCGGCGCGGTATTCGGCGGTGAGCACTCCGCGCACTACTACTTCCGCGATTTCTGGGGCGCCGACTCCGGCATGCTCGCGGCATTGCACGTGCTTGCCGCGCTCGGCGAGAACGATCGGCCGATCTCGGAACTCATGTCGTCGTACGAAACGTATGCGGCGTCCGGCGAGATCAACTCGACGGTGGCGGACGCGAAGGAGCGGACGATGGCTGTGGTGGAGGCATTCGGGGATCGGGCCGTCTCGGTGGACCGGTTGGACGGGGTCACCGTTCAGCTCGCCGATGACGCCTGGTTCAATCTGCGCGCGTCGAATACCGAACCGTTGCTGCGACTGAACGTCGAGGCCCGGTCAGCGGAGGAAGTAGACGCACTCGTAACCGAGATCCTGAGCATCGTCCGCTCCTGACTGGGATAGTGGAATTACGTCGGAATGGAATCACATGCTCAGGATTCGACGACTGGGGAAGTAGACGGCTCAGCCCTATGCCGAGATCCTGAGCATCGTCCGCTCCTGACTGGAATAGTGGAATCACAGACGATGGATTCGCCCGACCTGGGCGCCCGTGTCGATCTCTCGGAGTCGACAGCCCAGGTGGGAGCAGGGCGGGACCGCACACTGCGCGATGAGGGGAGGTGGGACGCCCGATGATCGCTGGAACACCGGTGCTCGACCTCGACGATGCCGCTTCACTCGAGGCGGCCGATGTCGGCGGCGCCCTGCGCTCCGCCGCATCCGGTGGCGCGCAGGTGCGCGCGACCGCGGCAGCCGTCGGTGAGGACGCGCTCGCGCGCCTCGCCGATCTGCGACCACGCAGCGTGGTGCTGGTCTCCGGCGCGGGCCGGGCCGCACGCGCCGCCAGCCTCATCGTCGCCGCGCTCGGCGATCGCGCGGGCCTGCCCGTGGTGCCGGTCGCCGCGCTTCCGCCGTGGGTGGGACCGTTGGACGTGGTGCTCGTCGCGGGCGACGACGCCGGTGATCCCCGGCTGATCGACGCGGTCGACCGCGCGCAGCGCCGGGGCGCCGAGGTCGTGGTCGCCGCGCCGCACGAAGGACCGCTGCGTGCCGCGGCGGCCGGGCGTACGTCGCTGCTGGTGCCACGGATTCCGGTCCTCGACCACAACCGTCTGCTGCGCTTCCTCGCGGCCTGTATCGCGGTGCT
This sequence comes from Nocardia sp. CA-119907, assembly GCF_050955995.1. Taxonomy (NCBI): domain Bacteria; kingdom Bacillati; phylum Actinomycetota; class Actinomycetes; order Mycobacteriales; family Nocardiaceae; genus Nocardia; species Nocardia sp. CA-119907. The sequence continues at coordinate 1,759,752 of NZ_CP192091.1, read as the reverse complement.
GCGCATCGTCGATCCGGCCCGTTCGGGTGCGGTCGTACCCGATCTGACCGAACTGGCCGACGTGCTCGACGCCGAGGCGTTGCGCGATGGTCCGCACAACGAGGTCTTCCACAATCCGGCCAAGACGCTGGCCGCGCGCATGCAGCAGCGCGGCATCGTGCTGGCCGGGGACTCCCCTGCCGCCAACGAGCTGGCCGAGCACGGTGCCGAGGTGCTGTTGCAGTCGGCGGGCAAAGTGGCCACTGCGGTGGCGCTGGCCGAGGCCGTCGCCGCCAATCCCCGGATGGTCGAGGCCGCCGGGCAAACCGCGCCGAACTTCGATCCGCTGTTCCACGACGAAGAACTCGACGGACCCGCACCGGTGGAGCGGATCCGGATCTTCGTGCTCAGCGCGGATCTCGATCAGGCGGCGGCGCGGCGCAGGCTGGCCGTCTTCGGCGGTGCCGGATCGGGTCTGGTCGACGCCGATCTGGTGAGCGCGGATGTGGAGGTGCTGCACACCTCGCTCACCGATCCCACCGCGCCCGCACCGGCCAGGGTGGATGAATCGGGCGCACCCCTGCCCGGCACCATCGGCCATGCCAGTGAACTCGAACAACTCGCGGTGCTCGCGCTGCGCTTGGAGATGGCCGCGGCCTATCTGCGGCTGATCGGCGCGCGCGGCGATGCGAACCCGGCCACGGACCAGCTCGACGGGGGACGCTACTAGTGCACGAACTCGTTGGTGCGCTGCGTTCCTATGCCTGGGGTTCTCGCACCGCACTCGCTCGGTTGTGCGGCCGACCGGTCCCCTCCGCGCATCCGGAGGCGGAACTGTGGTTCGGCGCCCATCCCGCCGATCCGGCGTATGTCCGCATCGAGAACAGCACCCGCTCCCTGCTGGAGTTGGTCGCGGCCGATCCGGAGCACGAACTCGGCCCCGCCGCACCGGAATTCGGCGGGCGACTGCCGTTCCTGTTGAAGATCCTCGCCGCCGAGGAACCGCTGTCGCTGCAGGCGCATCCGAGTTCGGCGCAGGCGCGTGCCGGATTCGAGCGGGAAAACAATGCACGGGTGCCACTGGATTCACCGATGCGCAACTACCGCGATGAGAATCACAAGCCCGAATTGGTGGTGGCGCTGGACCGGTTCGAGGCGCTGGCCGGATTCCGGGATCCACATCGCACGGTCGCACTGCTGCGCGCACTGGATGTGCCCGGGCTGCGCTCCTACGCGGATCTGCTTGCCGCCCAACCCGATTCGGCCGGACTGCGGACCCTGTTCACGACCTGGATCACGCTGCCGCAGCACGTGCTGGCCACGCTGCTGCCCCAGGTGCTCGATGGCTGCGTGCGCTATCTGTCGGTCAAGGGCAGTCGCGAGTTCACCGCCGAGGCGCGCACCGCACTCGAACTCGCCGAGGCCTATCCGGGCGATGCCGGGGTGCTGGCCGCGCTGCTGCTCAACCGGTTGACCTTGGAGCCGGGACAGGGGTTGTTCCTGGCGGCGGGCAATCTGCACGCGTATCTGCGCGGGCTCGGTGTGGAGATCATGGCCAACTCCGACAATGTGCTGCGCGGCGGTCTGACGCCCAAGCACGTCGATGTGCCAGAGCTATTGCGGGTGCTGGATTTCGAACCGATCGATCTGCCGGTAGTACTGCCGGAACCGGCGGGCGACGGGTCGGTGCGCTATCGGACACCCGCACCGGAATTCGCGCTGCGGCGGTTCGATCTGACCGCCGGGTCCGGACAGGTGCCGCTGACCTCGGCGGGTCCCGGAATCGTGCTGTGCACGGCGGGGACGGCGCGGCTGCTGCAGGGTGGGACCTCGCTGGTATTGGGGCGCGGTGCGGCGGCGTGGATATCGGCTGCCGACAGCGAGATTCGCGCGCAGGCCGTGGAGGGCGACGCGCAGTTGTTCTGCGCTTGTGTAGGTGGCGCCGCCTGACCTATCGCACAGCCAGCTCGTTAGGCTGATCGTTCGACGGCACGCCTACGCAACCACAACGGAGCGAGTCTTACGAGCGACGTTCGCGGCCCGTCTCGCGTCCGAGATACTCGGGACCGCGAACACGCAGCGCCGCAGGTGCTGCAAATCCAACACAGGAGGAAGTCCACACATGTCGGCTGGTGGTGGCAAGAAGGCGATTCTCGCCGCGTTGTCGGCGAACGCGGGGATCGCGGCGGCCAAGTTCGTCGGCGCATTCATCACCGGTTCGGGATCCATGCTGGCCGAGGCGGTGCACTCGGTCGCCGATACCGCCAACCAGGGTCTGCTGCTGCTCGGTCAGCGCCGCGCCGCACAGGATGCCGACGAACTGCATCCGTTCGGATACGGACGCAATCGCTACTTCTACTCGTTCATCGTGGCGCTGGTGCTGTTCACCCTCGGCTCGATCTACGCCATCTACGAAGGCGTGCACAAGATCCAGCATCCTGAGGAGCTGAGCAATCCGATCGTCGCGATCGTCATCCTGTTCATCGCTATCTGCCTGGAGGGTTACAGCTTCACCACCGCGATGCGGGAATCCATCCCGCTCAAGGGAAATGCGAGCTGGTGGCGGTTCATCCGCAACTCACGCAGTCCCGAACTGCCGGTGGTGCTGCTCGAGGACACCGGTGCCCTGGTCGGTCTGGTCTTCGCCTTCGGCGCGGTCGGGCTGACCATGCTCACCGATGATCCGGTCTGGGATGGCATCGGCACGCTGGCCATCGGCGGACTGCTCGGCGTCATCGCGCTGATCCTGATCGTGGAAATGCAGAGCCTGCTGATCGGTGAGGGCGCGACTCCGGAGGAGGACAGGGCGATCCGCGCCAACCTGGTCGACGGCAAACGCATCGACCGGGTGATCCACCTCAAGACCCAGTATCTCGGTCCCGAGGAGATCCTGGTCGCGGCGAAGATCTCGATCGTGCCCGATCTGGATATCGCCGATATCGCCGCGGCCATCGACGATGCCGAGGCACGGGTCCGGACCGCCGTACCCGCCGCACGGGTGATGTATCTCGAGCCGGACCTCTACCGCAGGCAGACTGTCTGACGGGCACGTCACCGCAGCCGCCCGGCCCCGGGTGCCGGGTGGCTGTCGCGTTTCGCCCGGCTTCGAATGCTGAGGTGTGGGCTCAGGCCGGTTGCGGTGTGCGCAGCAGATCCAGTGGGTCGGTGCGAATTCCGAACTCCCGACGTAGCACATGTCCAACGGCGTGCAATCCCGACATTCCATGGACCCCCGGACCGGGCGGGGTCGAAGCAGAGCAGAGGTAGACGCCGGGTAGCGGTGTGGCATAAGGGTTCCAGCGCGGGACGGGGCGGAAGGCGAACTGGGGCAGGGTCATCGCGCCCGCCGAGATATCGCCGCCGATGTAGTTGGCATTGTGAGTGGGCATTTCGGCACCGGTGACGACATTCTTGGCGAGGATCAGGTCGCGGAAACCGGGGGCGAATCGTTCCACCTGGGCGATCACATCGTCGCTGATATCGCGGGTGGAGCCGTTCGGAACGTGCGCGTAGGTGTAGAAGGTGTGCCCACCCGCCGGGGCTCGGGTCGCATCGACAACGCCGGGCTGGATGGCGAGTACGTACGGGCGCTCCGCGTGTTGTCCTGCGGCGATGGCTCTTTCGGCCGCCATCGCTTCGGCACGGGTACCGATCAGATGCAAGGTCCCCGCGAGCGCACAGCCCTCCGCCTGCCACGGCACCGGTCCGGACAGCGCGAAGTCGACTTTGCATGCCGCGCCGCCATAACGGAAGCGGCGCAGCCCCTTCGCATAGCGCGCTGGCAGCCGGTCCCCCGCGATGCGGAGCAGCTCGGCGGGCGCGGTATCCAGCACGACCGCTCGCGCACCGGCGAATTCGTCGAGTGTGTCGACTCGGTGTCCGGTGCTGACCTTGCCGCCGAGACGTTCGAGTTCGGCGATCAGCGCATCCGGAATGGCCTGGCTGCCGCCGCGTGGCAGCACCCAACCGCCGACATGGGCGAGAGTGCCGAGCAGCATGGCGGCGCCCGCGGTGGGGATGGCACGCGGCGGTGTGATCGCGTGCGTGGCAACGCCGGTCAGCAGCGCGGGAGCGGTGTCATCCCGAAAGCGCGTATTCCACAGGGGTGATCCCTGTTCCAGTACCCGCAGCCCGAAGCGCAGTCCGCTCAGCGGATCCCGGGGCAGGCGGCGCAGATCAGACATGGCGAAGTCGACAATCGACTGCCAATGTCGAACCATCGGCCCGTACAGCGATCGCCAGGTCGCGCCGTCGCGGCCGAGACCGGCCACCGTGCGGTCGAGATCCCGCCAAGCCAGTCCGGCTCTGCCGCCGTCGAGCGGATGGGCGTAGGACACCTCGGGTGTGAGCAGGTCGACACCGTGTGCGGCCAGGTCGAAGGCACGAAAGACGGGCGAGGCCAAGGCCATCGGATGCGCTCCGGCGCAGCAATCGTGCCGGTATCCGGGCAGCGTCAGCTCGAGCGTGCGAGATCCGCCGCCCACGGTGGTCTCCGCCTCGTGCACCTCGACGTCGAGTCCGGCACGGGCCAGGATCACCGCCGCGGCGAGACCGTTGGGACCGGAACCGACGACAACGACATCTGGCATACCTCGATTCTGCCGCGCCGCCCCGGGCCCGTGCCGTCACCCGCGAGAGGTATCGATCACCTATTCGCGCTCTGCTGCGTCCATTGGCCGAGTAGCACCCGAATGCGCTCTTCGCGCAGGTCATCGACCAGGCGGCCGCTGCGATCCAGGGTGGCTATGCCGTGCAACGTGCTCCAGAGCACCTCGGTGCCCGCCTGCAGATCGAACTCGCCCGCGAACGGCGCGTAGGCGCTCTGGATCTCGCCGAACGCGTCCTTCAGCGCCTGCGGGGCATCGTTGCCGAAGGTGAGTTCGGTGTTGAGGACGAACATCGCGTCGTAGCGGGCCGGATTCTCGGTCGCGAAGTCCAGGTAGCCGCGCACCATGGCCTCGAGCGCCTCGACCGGCGTTTTCGCGCGGGCCCGCCGCGCGCGCAACTGTGCGGTGAGATCGACGATGCCTTCTTCGGCGACGGCCGAGACGATCGCCGCCTTGCCCGCGAAGTGGCTGTAGAGCACGGGCTGGCTGTATTCGATCTTCTCGGCGAGGCGGCGCACGGTCACCGCCTCCCAGCCCGAGGTTTCGGCGAGCTCGCGGGCGGTGTCGATGATGCGCTGATGGCGTTCGGCGCGTTCGCGCTCTTTGCGGTTCTGCGTGGTCATAGCAAAATTCTAGCAGCGCTAGACAAACTAACGAAGCTTCAGTATCGTTGCTCTCATATCTAGCAACGCTAGAAACAAGAGCAGCGGCACGAGCGCCACATCGAGGAGCACGCCATGACCATCTCGCGCATCGCCACCGCCTTTTCCCTCATCGGCGCGGCCTTCATCCTCTACATCGGCATCAGTTACCTGGTCACCCCGGAAACCACCGCCACCGGATTCGGCCTGCCGGAATGGCCCTCGGGTGACGCGGTCGCGTTCATGAACCTCAAGGGGGTGCGCGATACCGTCTCCGGCCTGATCATCCTGGTGCTGCTCGCCACAAGGCAGCGCTACGCCCTCGGCATCGTGACCCTGGTGATCGCGCTGGTCCCGATCGGCGACATGGTCACCGTCCTCAGCTGGCACGGCTCCACCGCCACCGCGCTGCTGGTGCACGGCCTGACGGCGGTCTTCGTCATCGCGACCGGCATCCTGCTGCTCCGCGAGCGCAGCGTGGCCACCCGGTCGACCACGGCCGTCGCGGTCAACGCCTGATCGACCCGGTCGATCCCGATACGACGGCATTCCAGCCGGATCGCACAGCACGGCGCCGACCCACACCGCGGGTCGGCGCCGCCGTGTGTGATCCGGCGCACAATTGCGGTGTGCGCGATGAGTTTCCGACGACGGCTTCGTCCAAACCGATGAGCGCACGACGAATACAGGAGATCAACACCATGGCGACCAAACCGCACGGCCCCGCGTCCTACTTCCCGTCGATCGAGGCCAAATACGGCCGCACCATCGACGAGTGGAAGACCGCCATGGTCGCCTCGAACCTGAACTCGCACAAGGAACTCGTGGAGTGGCTGAAATCCGAGCACGGCTTCGGACATGGGCACGCCACCGCGATCACCCAGCACCACCTGAACCCGGAGAAGTGGGCCAGCTGAGCCGCACACCACGAAGGGGCCCGCAGATCTGATCTGCGGGCCCCTTCGCGCTGCTGGTCACGACCCGAGGAACAAGCGTTCGCAGGGCAGGCGCGGCAGCAGTCGACCGTCTTCAACGGTTTCGCGAATCAATTCGATTGTGCACCAGTGCTTTCGCCGCCAGTCGTGGATCAGATTACGGACCGCCGCCGCGGTGGCGGCGTAGTCGAAGACCACACCGGCCATCCAGATCCGAAGGTGCAGATCACCTTCGGTCGGGAACCATCGTTCGGCGGTCACGGTCTATCTCCTCGTTCGGACGAGGCCCTACGCCTTCACCATATCGACGGCGTCCGGCTCCTGTGGTGTCCGCAGCCCGTGGCCATCGTCGACCATGGTCCGCTCGTCGAAGGGCAGTTTGCGGTCGAGGACCGACTGGACCCACTCCATATCGATGGTCTTGGTCCAGGTGCCCACCAGCACGGTGGCGACGGCATTGCCCGAGAAGTTGGTCAGCGCACGGGCTTCGGACATGAACCGGTCGATGCCGACGATCAGACCGACGCCGTCGAGCAGTTCGGGGCGATGGCTCTGCAGTCCGCCCGCCAGCGTGGCCAGACCCGCGCCGGTCACCCCGGCCGCGCCCTTGGACGCGACGATCATGAACAGCAGCAGGCCGATCTGCTCACCGATATTGAGCGGTTTGCCCATCGCGTCGGCGATGAACAGCGACGCCATGGTCAGGTAGATGGCGGTGCCGTCCAGGTTGAACGAATATCCGGTCGGCACAACCACACCCACGGTGGTGCGCTCGACGCCGAGATGCTCCATCTTCGCGATCAGCCGCGGCAGCGCGGACTCCGAGGACGAGGTGCCCAGGATCAGCAGGTACTCGCGAGCCAGGTACCGGACCAGTTTGAAGATCGACACCCGCGATACCGCCCACAGCAGCACGCCGAGCACGCCGAAGATGAACACCAGACAGGTCAGGTAGAACGCGACCATCAACAGCGCCAACTGCTTCACCGCGTCCAGGCCGGTCTTGCCGACCACATTCGCGATCGCGCCGAACGCGCCGATCGGGGCCAGCCACAGAATCATCGACAGGATCCGGAACACCAACTTCTGCAGCGACGCGACACCGCGCAGGATCGGCTCCCCGGCCGCGCCCATGGCCTGCAGCGCGAATCCGACCAGCAGGGCGATGAACAGCGCCTGCAGCACGCTGCCCGTGGTCAACGAGGAGACCAGGGTGGTCGGGATGATGCTCTGGATGAAGTCCCAGGTGCCACCCGCGGCATGGGCCTGATCGGCCAGCTTCGCGCCTTGTTTGGCGGTCTTGGCGATATTCATGCCGGAGCCCGGCTCGAGCAGATTGCCGACCACCATTCCGATGGCGAGCGCCACCGTCGACATGACCAGGAAGTACCCGAGCGCGAGCCCGCCGACCTTGCCGACATTGGCCGCCGAGCGCACCGATCCGATGCCGAGCACGATCGTGCAGAAGATGACCGGCGCGATCATCATCTTGATCAGATTGACGAACATGGTGCCCAGCGGCGCGACGTCCTGACCGAATTCGGGTGCCAGCCAGCCGACCAGAATTCCCGCGATTACGGCGATGATCACGCCGAGATACAGCCAGTGGGTGCGGTCGCGCGGCTGCCGTTTCTGCACATCGCTCATAGCGGGGAAAGTCCTCTTCATTGGTACCGGGGTGAGGTGGCTCACGCCATCACGTGCACAATGTTGGCTCTGGAGGTGACGGCGGTCACGCTTTGGTGCATTACGTTCAATGGCTAGAGGAAAGACAGTGTTGCGCGGTGAGCAGTACGGGGGACGTGGTCGGCTATCGCTGGCCGGACAGGCCTTCGTACTCCAGCTCGTGGTGCTCGGGCTGGTCATCGGCATCGGAGCGGTGCTCGCGGTGCTCGACGCCCGGCACGACAGCGATGTCACCACCTCGCGGGAGGTCACCGATGTCGCGGTGACCGTCGCGCAGGCGCCCTCCACCGTCGAGGCGCTGCACACCCCCAACCCGACCGCGCTGCTGCAACCGGTGACCGAGCGGACCCGCCTCGAGACCGGCATGGACTTCATCGTGGTGATGGCGCCGGACCGCACCAGGTACACCCACACCATGCCCGAGCGCATCGGGCAGCCGTTCAGTGGCAATATCGACCGCGCACTGGCCGGGGAGACCTTCACCGAGACCTTCACCGGCACACTCGGTCCCTCGATCCGGGCGGTTACTCCGGTCTATGACAACGGGCGCATCATCGCGTTGGTCTCGGCGGGTGTGACCCGGGCGCGGATCGGCGATCAGGTCGGCACGCAGCTGCCGCTGATCCTCGGCGTCGCCGCCGCTGGCCTCGCGGTCGCGGCGGCGGGTTCGTTCCTGTTGAGTCGCCGGATTCGCCGACAGACGCACGGTCTCGCGCCCGCTGAGCTGCGCACGTTGTACGAGCAGCACGACGCGGTGTTGCATTCGATCCACGAGGGGCTGGTGGTTTTCGGGCCGACCGGTGAACGCGCGGAGGTGGTCAACGATGAGGCGCGCAGGTTGCTCGATCTGCCCGACGGCATGGTCGTGCGCGGCGATCTGCCGATCTCGATGCAGCGCATGAGCTGGGGTGTGGTCCGTGACGAGATGCATGTGACCACGGATCGGATTCTGCTGGTCAACCAGGATGTCGTCACCTGGGAGCGGCGGCCGATCGGCACCGTGATCACCATTCGCGACCACACCGAACTGCGCACTGTGATGGGCGAACTCGATTCGGTGCGCGGTTTCGCGGAATCGCTGCGCGCGCAGGCACACGAATCGGCCAATCGGCTGCACACCGTGATCACCATGGTGGAGCTCGGCCGCTACCGGGAGGCGGTGGAGTTCGCGACCGCGGAACTCCAACTGTCCCAAGCCCTTATCGATCGGCTGCTGACCTCGGTCGGTGACCCGGCATTGGCGGCGCTGCTGCTCGGTAAGGTGAACCAGGCCGCCGAACGCGGCATCGAGCTGACGATCACCGAGGATACGGCGCTCGATTCGACCGCGCCGCTGTCGGCACAGGAGACCGTGACGCTGGTGGGCAATCTGATCGACAATGCCATCGACGCGGCCACCGAGGGCGCCGATGGATGGGTGGAAGTTACTGTGCGCCAACAGGATTCGGACCACGGCTGCGATCCGGCGACGGCGGCCGATCCGGCGCTCGCGATCGAGCTGGCCGCGGCGTTCGATGCGGTGCGAGCGGAGAACGGGGATTCGGCGCTATTCGTCCGGGTCGCCGACAGTGGACCCGGAATGTCCGCCGAGACCTTCGCCCGCGCCGCCGAACGCGGCTATTCCACCAAAGCCGACCACCAGGGCCTCGGCCTGGCGCTGGTACACCGACTGGTCGACCGCCACGACGGTGTGATCGGTACCGAACGAGATCCGGAAAGCGCCGTGACCGTGACGATTCCGCGAAAGGACGCGCGATGATCCGAGTGTTGATCGTCGAGGATGAGCCATTGATCGCCGAGGCGCACCGCGCGTACGTCGAACGCATTCCCGGCTTCACCCCGGTCGCCGTCGCGCACACCGGCCGCGAGGCCATGCGCGCCGCCGCCGATGCCGCCGCCGAGAGCGCGCCGATCGACCTGGTGCTCATGGATATCGGCCTGCCCGACGCCAGCGGCCTCGACGTCGCCGCCGCGCTCACCGGCCTCGCGCCCCGCCCCGACGTCATCGCCATCACCTCGGCCCGGGACCTGGCCATGGTGCGCACCGCCGTCTCCTACGGCGTGGTCCTGTATCTGCTCAAACCGTTCACCTTCGCCGCCTTCCGCGACAAACTCGAACGCTACCGCGAATTCCGCACCGCCCTACCCGCAGGCGAAACCGCCATCTCCCAACAGGACATCGACCGCGCCCTCAGCGCCCTGCGCACCTCCGACCAACGCGCCACCGCGCCCAAAGGCGTCGCCCCCCAGACGCTCGACGAAATCTCCCGCACCGTCCGCGACGCCCCCGGCGGAGTCACCGCCGCCGACACCGCCACCACCGTCGGCGTCTCCCGCATCACCGCCTGGCGCTACCTCGAAAAGCTCGCCGACGACGGCCTGGTCGACCGCAAATCCGACTACGGCCGAGCAGGCCGCCCCAAAACCCGCTACATCTGGAAAATCCGCCCGGAGTAGGCGCTTGGGGCTCAGACGTCGGTGGAGAAGCGGATGCCGCCGTCGGGGATTTGGACGCCGGGCCAGACTCGGGCGCCGCGTAGTAGTTCACAGCGGGCGCCGACATTGGCGCCGTCGCCGATGACGGCGTCGCGTACGAGGGCACGGGGGCCGATGCGGGCGCCGAAGCCGATGATGGAGCGTTCTACAGTGGCGCCGGCTTCGATGCGGGCGCCGTCGAACAGGACCGCGCCGTCGAGACGGGCTCCGGCGCCGACCTCCGCGCCGCGACCGACCACGGTGCCGCCGATCAGTACGGCGCCGGGGGCAACACCGGCGCCCTCGTGGACCAAGGATTCGCCGCGCTGACCGGGCAGGGCCGGGGAGGGGGCGATGCCGCGGACCAGGTCGGCAGAGCCGCGGACGAAGTCCTCGGGGGTGCCCATATCGCGCCAGTAGGACGAGTCGACATGACCTTGGACGCGGGCGCCCTCGGCGAGCAGTGCCGGGAAGACTTCCCGCTCCACCGAGACCGGGCGGCCCGCCGGAATCTTCTCGATGTATTCGCGCCGGAAGACGTAACAACCGGCGTTGATCTGGTCGGTCGGCGGGTCCTGGGTCTTCTCCAGGAAGGCGGTGACCCGGCCGTTCTCGTCCGTGGGCACGCAGCCGAACGCGCGCGGATCGCTCACCCGCACCAGGTGCAGCGTCACATCCGCGTTGGTGGACTCGTGCGTGTCGAGGATCGCGCCGAGATCGGTGCCGCCGAGCACGTCACCGTTGAACACCATGATGTTGTCCGCGCGCAGCTTGGGCAGCACATTGCGAATCCCACCGCCGGTACCCAACGGCTCGGTCTCGGTGACGTACTCGAGCTCCAGACCGAGTTCGGCGCCATCGCCGAAGTGCTCCTCGAAGACCTCCGCCTTGAACGAGGTGCCGAGCACCACATGGCTGATACCGGCATCGGCGATGCGGGCCAGCAGGTGGGTGAGGAACGGCAGTCCGGCCGTGGGCAGCATCGGCTTGGGCGCCGACAGGGTCAGCGGCCGTAACCGCGTGCCCTGACCGCCGACCAGAATCACGGCGTCGGTGCCTGCATTTCCTGCCATCATGCTCCCCTGTTCACAGTGGATCGTCCTCGCTGGTGCACTCGACACCTTCGACACCAGTTCAGTACCCGGCGACATGCGCCGGGCACCGTCGCGTGCCGTAGTTGTGACGCTAGCCCTGAGCTTCCTGCGCCTGTTGACGCAGCGCAGATCGAACCGCAATTCGGGAACGGATCGCAAGTCCGGCCCGCAACGCCAGCCGCAACGGGGCCTGCCACCAGTGCGGATGCCGATCGGCCTGGAATCGGTACGCGCTCGCGTGATGGGCGGGCAGCATCACCTCGGGATGGCGTCCGGCCGCATGTCCCTTGGCATGGGTGACCTCGGCGTCGGGCACGAAGACGTTGTGCCAGCCCGCCTTGCCCATCCGGTCGCCGAAGTCCACGTCCTCCATGTACATGAAGTAGCGGGAGTCGAAGCCGTCGATCGAATCGAAGGCCGCACGCCGCACCAGCAGGCACGAACCGGACAGCCAGCCGACGGCCCGCTCGGAGATCTCCTCATTGTCCTGGCGGTAGCGCAGCGTCCACGGGTTCGACGGCCACACCGTGCCGAGAATGGCATGACCGGCGCCGTCGAGCAGACCAGGAACCGAGCGCGCGGAGGGGTAGACGCTGCCGTCCGGTTCGCGCACCATCGGCCCGAGCGCACCCGCGCGCGGCCAGCGCTTCGCGGCGGCGAGCAGCTTGTCGATGGAATCGGCACCCCAGCGGATATCCGGATTGGCGATGACAATGAATTCGACGCTCGGATCGATCTCCGCGACCGCCCGGTTGATCGCGCCGCCATAGCCGATATTGCCGCCGGTCCGCAGCAGTCGCACGTGCGAGTTCGCCTCCGCCGCCAGCTCCGGCGTCCCGTCCACCGACCCATTGTCGGCAAGGATCACCTGTGGCTTCTCGCTGGTGGCAGCGGCCAGGGTAGTGATGAAGTGCTCGAGGTGCTCGCCAGGTGAATAGGTCACCGTGACGACGACAAGCCCACCGGGGGCCACAGATTCACTCACGGCCGCCCAGCCTAGCGGGACAACCTCGACAGCGCGTCCCCGAGTGCGGCCTCCCACGGCCGCAGCGGAGTCAGTCCGGCATCGGCCCAGGAGCGATTGGACAACACCGAATATGCCGGGCGCCGTGCGGGTCTCGGAAATGCGGTCGAATCACACGGACGGACCCGAGTCGGATCCGCGCCGATGCCCGTGAATACCGCCCGCGCGAAGTCGAACCAGCTGGCCTGGCCGGAGTTGGTCGCGTGCAGCACCCGGGGCGCGTCCGGCCGGCCGGCCAATTCCAGTAGTCCCGCGGCCAGGTCGGCGGCGTAGGTCGGGGAGCCGAGTTGATCGCTGACCACGTCGACGGTGTCGCGTTCGCGTTCCAGCCGCACCATGGTGGCAACGAAATCGCTTCCGCGCCCGGTGTATACCCACGCCGTGCGCACCACGTGAGCCTGTGGCGCCAGTTCCAGCACGGCCTGCTCGCCCGCCGATTTGGATCGGCCGTAGACGGTCGCCGGATCGGCCGGGTCATCGGTTTCGTACGGCTTGTCGCTGGTACCCGCGAACACATAGTCGGTCGAAATATGGATCAGCCGGGCGCCAACCCGGGCACAGGCCGCGGCGAGTACGGCCGGTCCGGTCGCGTTCCCGGCGAAGGCGGCTTCGGCATCGGCTTCGGCCTGGTCGACGGCGGTGTAGGCGGCGCAGTTCAGCACCACATCGCCCGGTTCGAGCACGGCACCAACGGCATCGACGTCAGTGATGTCCAACTCACCGTGACCGAGGGCACGGGCGGCGGGAGCGCGGCGCAGGAGTTCGCGGCCCAACTGCCCGCCCGCCCCGGTCACGACAAGGCGCGCGGCTACGGTCGGGGAGGGCGATATCGCGGTCACGGGCACGAGTCTGGCACGCCGGGACACCAGCGGTTGAGGTCCGCTCGGATAACCGTTGGTTAGCCTTGAGGCAACGGAAACGGGGGTACCGGGGGCGGGGCGGTCGAGTCAGCAACGCGTCGACTGCGATGAAACCGGCGCTGCGCAGGCAGAACATCAGCTGGAAGCGCTCGGCGAGCACAGCTCAGGATTGATACCCGGGTTCGGCGAGAGGATGCAGTGGTGCGGCAGATGGACAGGGCGACAGCGTCGTCGCGGCCATCCGGGGCCGAGGGCGGCTTCGGACCGCTGCGCGCGTTCATCGCGGTCGGGGCGGTGCTGATCCTGCTCATCACCGGATTCGCCTGGCACAGTGTGGACTCGCTGATCTCGAATATCGAACGCATCGGCGGCCTCGGGCTCGGCGGTGGCCGCGACGGCGCCGTCGACATCCTGCTGGTCGGCGTGGACAGCCGCACCGACGCGCACGGCAATCCGCTCAGCAATAACGAGCGCGCCATGCTGCACGCGGGCGATGAGGTCGGCACCAATACCGACACCATCGTGCTGATCCGCGTCCCGAACGACGGCCGCTCCGCCACTGCCATTTCCATTCCCCGCGACTCCTATGTCGATATTCCCGGCATGGGCAAGGGCAAGATCAACTCGGCCTACGGCGCGACCAAGGAAGCCCAGCGGCTGAAACTGACCAAGCAGGGCCTCTCGGAGGCCGACGCGGAAAAGCAGTCCACCCAAGCGGGCCGTCAGGCGCTGATCAAGACCGTCGCCAATCTCACCGGCATCACCGTCGACCACTACGCCGAGGTCAGTCTGCTCGGCTTCGTACTGCTGACCGATGCGGTCGGCGGCGTCGATGTCTGCCTGAACAACCCCGTCGACGAATGGATGTCCGGCGCCGACTTCCGCGCGGGCCGCCAGAAGCTCAACGGCCCAGAGGCTTTGAGCTTCGTGCGTCAGCGCCACGATCTGCCGCGCGGTGATCTGGACCGGATCGTGCGCCAGCAGGTCTTCATGGCGCAGCTGGTCGGCCAGGTGCTCAGTGCCAAAACGCTCGGCAATCCGGGCAAATTGAAGAATCTCAGTGATGCGGTCGGGCGCACCGTTGTGCTGGACGATCATTGGGATGTGCTGGCGTTCCTGCATCAGCTGAAGGATCTGACGGGCGGTCAGGTCAGTTTCGAGACGGTGCCGGTCGCCGATCTCAATGACACGACCAGCGACGGTGAATCGGTCGTCCGAGTCGATCCGAAGGCGGTCGAGGCGTATGTGGCGGGGCTGGTCGATGGCAGGTCCGCCGATCATGGCGAGCCGACGATCGATCCGGCCTCGGTGAGCGTCAGTGTGTTCAATGCGAGCGGGGTCGGCGGACTGGCCGGTCAGGTGGCACAGGCTTTGCGGGCCAAGGGTTTCCAGGAGGGACTGGTCGGTAACTACACCGGGCCCGCCGTCACCGGCAGCCGAGTGCTCGCGGTGAATACCTCGAATCCGAAGGCGAAGGCGGTCGCACAGGCACTCGGCGGGCTGACCATCGTCTCCGATGCCTCGATGTCGCCCGATTCGGTCAGCGTCGTACTGGCAAGCGACTATTCTGGTCCGGGCTCGGCCGTGAGCCGCATGTTCGACTTCTCCGGAACGTCGAGCACCGCAACGCCCGTGCCGCCCGCCCCACCGATCGACGCAGGCCAGAACGGACCGAAATGCGTGAATTGACCATGCGTGAATTGAACGATGCGTGACCAAGACCAGAAACTGACCCTCACCGAGGCGGTGCTGGATCCGATCCTCGAACGCGATCCAGCGGGTCCGCGCGTCACCTACTACGACGATGCCACCGGCGCCCGGATCGAGCTATCCGGGCTGACGCTGGCGAACTGGGCGGCCAAGACCGCCAATCTGATTCGCGACGAATTCGGGCTGAGCCCGGGAGCCAGGGTCGCGGTGCTGCTGCCGGCACACTGGCAGACCGCCGCGGTCCTGCTCGGCTGCTGGTGGGCCGGGACCGAGGTGGTGCTCGGACCCGATCCGGACGCCGATCTGGCGCTGACCACCGCCGAGCGGCTGGCGGAGACCGACGGTATCGCCGAGGTCGCCGCGCTCTCGCTGGACGCCTTCGGGATGCCGGTGCGCGACCTACCGATCGGTATCACCGATTTCGCCACATCCGTGCGGGTGCACGGGGACCACTTCCTGCCGGGCGGTACCGGGGTGGCGCTGGATGGTATGCCGGTCTCCGAGGTACTGGCCGAGGCCAGGAAATCCGCATTGCGGCAGGGGTTCGGCGAGGGCGACCGGGTGCTGTCGAGCACACCCTGGGATACCGCCGCCGAACTGATCGACGGATTCGTCTCGGTGCTGGTCGCGGGGGCCGCGCTGGTGCAGGTGGTCAATCCCGATCCAGCGCTGCGCCAGCGGCGCATCGAATCCGAGCGGGTCACCGCGCAGCGCGGCTGACCTCCTACCCCGGTATAGGCGGGCGTCCGACCATAGGACGTTCCACTCAGGCCGGGCGGTTAGTACGGTGGAGCTATCGCACAACGATGGGGTTGGTGAGATGAAGCCGCAATATTGGTTCCGTTGGTTGTCGACGCAGGGTGCGCCTCGGTTGGCCCTGCGCACGCAGGCGCGGCGCGGTGATCCGTTCGCCCAGCTCATGGGCGGACCGGACGGCCTGGCCGATCCCTACCCGCTGATCGAGCTACTGCGCGGGCAGGGTCGGCTGCTGCGCACCCCCATCGCGTGGGCCAGCTTCGACTACGATCTGTGCCGAAGTGTGCTGCGGGACAACCGGTTCGGTGTGCGCACCACCGATACCTTCAATATTCCGAAGCCGCTGCAACTGCTCGCCGAACGGCTTCCGCTGCCGCCCAATCCGGTCGAGCCGCCGTCGATGCTGGTCATCGACCCACCGGCGCATACGCGGATGCGCAAGCCGGTCGCCTCGGCCTTCACTCCGCGGGCGGTCGGCAGATTGCGGGACCGAGTCGAGACGGTCACCGAGGAACTGCTCGACGCGCTGCCGTCGGGCGGCTCGGCCGATCTGATCGAGTCGTACGCCGCGCAGGTGCCGATCGCGATCATCTCGGAAATGCTCGGCTTCCCGGAAGAGGACCGACAGGTATTCCTGGACTGGGGCGATCGCATGACCCCGCTGCTCGATGTCGGGATCTCTTGGCGGGCGTTCCGGCGTGCGCTCGGGGCGATGGAGGTGATGAACCGCTACCTCGACGGGCATATCGCGCGACTGCGCCGCGAACCGGGCGACGATATCCTCAGCAGCCTGGTCACCGCCGGTGAACTCGATGACTTCGCACTGAAGGCGACCGCGAGTCTGCTGATGGGTGCGGGATTCGAGACGACGGTCAACCTGATCGGCAATGGTGTCGCTCAATTGGTCGCGCATCCCGAACAATTGGATCGGTTGCGCGCCGAACCGGACCTCTGGCCGAATGCGGTCGAAGAGGTGCTGCGGATCGACGCCCCGGTGCAGACGACGGCGCGAATCGCATCGACCGACTTCGAATTCGAAGGTATCCAGCTACACAAGGGCAGCACGATCGTGCTGTCGCTGGCGGGTGCGAATCGAGACCCCGCGGTCTTCGCCGATCCCGATGTTTTCGACGTCGGCCGCGCGAATGCCAAGGAGCACTTGACATTCAGCAGCGGCATACACGCGTGTCTCGGTGCCAGCCTGGCCCGCATGGAAGCCACCTTCGCGTTGCAGTCGCTGTTCGAAGGCTTCCCCGACCTGCGGCTCGACGGGACGCCGCAACGCCGAAAGTTGTTCACGCTGCATGGATACGAGCGGATGCCGGTCCGCCTCGGCCACCGCGCGGCTGCCCCCGAACCTACTGCGGTCTGAGCTGCGCCTGGTGTCGGAGGCCGCGAGCACATGCAGCGTTGCGGCGGTACGAGCCGGGGCGACGATCGCCTGCGGCCATTTCGCACCGCTTCGGCTCTGACCGAGACCCGGTAGGCGACAACCGCCGACCGGGAGTCTCGGCGACCGGGTCCGCGCAGCGCGGCCGGTTGGTGTCAGATGCCGTGGCGGCGGTCGCCCGGTAGCGCTTCGCACAGCTGTGCTTCGGTTTCCGCCGAGACCGGTTCCCGGTACGCCGCGACCGCTCGGTTGGTCTCCTCGGCGACCAGGTCCGCGTTGATCTGGGCTGCCGCGGCTGCGCCCGCCGCTGCGGCCGCGCCGACCTGGGCCATCAGATCGGTGACATTGCCCGCGGCCCAGACGCCGGGGATATCGGTTCGGCCGGCCGGGTCGGTGGGGATGTACTCGCCGACCCCGGCCGGGTGTTCGGTCGGGCGCAGTCCGAGGGTATCGAGGAACTGCGCGCGGGCCACCATTCGCGACCCAACCACCACCACATCGCGGGCGACCACGGTGTCGTCGCTCAATCGAACTCCGGTGAGACGGTCGTCGACGATGCGCAGAGCGGTCACCAGACTGTCTACTACGCGAATACCGCGGGCGGCCAACTGCTCCGATTGCTCGGCGGTCAACGGCGGATTCATGTGCGCGAAGTAGATGACATCGGCACTCAACTGCCGAAAGAGCAATGCCTGGTGCACCGCCATCGGCCCGGTCCCGAGCACGCCGATAGCCTGATCGCGCACCTCCCAGCCATGGCAGTACGGGCAGTGGATCACATCCCGGCCCCATCGCTCGCGCAACCCCGGCACCTCTGGTAGCTCATCGGCCAGTCCGGTGGTCACCAACAGTCGGCGCGCCCGCACCGATCGGCCGTCCACGGTCACCGCGAAGCCCTCGCCGTCGCGCACCACGGCGGTGACCTCCCCGCCGACCACCTGTCCGCCGTAGCCGTGGACCTCGGCGCGACCGCGCTCCAATAGCTCGCCGGGCGGGGTCCCGTCGCGGGCGAGTAGTCCGTGCACACCCTCGGCCGGGGCATTGCGCGGATGGCCCGCATCGAGCACGACCACCGAACGTCGCATCCGAGCCAGCATCAGCGCACCGCTCAATCCCGCGGCGCCGCCGCCGATCACCACCACGTCGTAGTCATCTTTCAGCTGATCCGTCACCATGACCACCTCCTCACGACGACCATGCGGGACCGGCGGCGAACTTGGCAAACATACTTGCCGATATGGCAAACTGATGACATGGACGACGACCTCGGCAATGCGCTCGACGCGGTCGGACCTCGGCTGCGCACGCTGCGCCGCCAGCGCGAAACCACATTGGCCGACCTGTCGGCGGCGACCGGCATCTCGGTCAGCACCCTGTCCCGTCTCGAATCCGGTACCCGCCGTCCAACCCTCGAACTACTGCTGCCGCTGGCCAGGGCACACGGCGTCACCCTCGACGAACTCGTCGACGCGCCGCCCACCGGCGACCCGCGCATCCACCTGCGCCCGATCACCCGCCACGGCATGACCATGCTGCCGCTCACCCGCCGCGCGGGCGGCATTCAGGCATACAAACTCGTCATTCCCGCCAGCAGCCGCAAGGAGCCCGATCCGAAAACCCATGAGGGCTACGAATGGCTCTACGTCCTCAACGGACGCCTGCGCCTCGTCCTCGGCGAACACGATGTCATCCTCACCCCCGGCGAGGCCGCCGAATTCGATACCCGTGTTCCACACTGGTTCGGCACCGCCGACTCCGAACCGGTCGAATTCCTCAGTCTCTTCGGCAAACAGGGTGAGCGCGCCCACCTGCGCACCAGCCCCAAGCCGAAATCCCGTTAGCGACGGCACTCCGCACACAGTGCGGCCGTTCCCCGGTCCGGTGCGATCCCAGGTGCCCGGGAGACATGCGTTGACTGCTCAGCTGAAGCCGACGGCTTGTTCACCCCAGGCGGTGTGCAGGTCGCGGTCCGGATTGTCGACTACCCGGTCGATATTGTCGATTAGGAGGGTGGTGCGGGTGTTGGGCCGGTACGGCGGCCAGTGTTTGGAGCCGTCGATGGCAGCGGGGACGCCGTGGGTGGCGAAGGCGAGCCAGCGGCGCTGCATGCGGCCGGAGACCTCCATGGCTACCTTGCGGCCGCCCAGCCAGAACGTGGGGTCGTGGTTCAGAGTGCCGAAATTGCCGAAGACATAAGGCAATTCGGTGGCATGGCCCGCGCCGACGCGAGCCGCCTTCAGCATCGGGGTGGCATGGTCGAAGCGGTACATCCAGGTCGGTGAGTGCGCGGCGTGGCCGTCGGCGACCCAGTGGGCCGGCATCCGGAAGGCCGCATCGGTCGACATGGCCAGCGCGCCACGGGTTTTCGCGAGATCCGGGTATGCGGAGGTGATCTCGGCGATACGCTCGGGTGACATATCCGGGTGGTTGGCGGCCACATCGCGCAGCATCGCGTTGACCGCGTCCGGGGTCACCGGCATGATCGGCGAACGCAGCACGCGGAACAGGGATGCCTCGTCTTTGTTGGTGCCGATGATCAGTGGCACGCGATGTGATCGGCCACGCTGGAAGCGGTCGATCGGATAGGTCGGAACCAGGTCGCCGTCGACGACCGGCGCGGCGGCCAGCCTGCCCGGCTCCCGCAATGGGATCTCATCGAGCAGTACGCCCGCCGCGGTCACGATCCGTTCGATCGGGCATTCCAGCAGTTCATTCGCGCGGGCGAACGGCAGTTCCATCAGTTCCAGCAAGCGCCGCGCCACACCAGCGGCCCGCTCCTGGCCGAAAACCGTTGTCGCAGGCGGGCTTTGCGCGATAGCCCGGTGGAAAAGCCCGGCCGCCGGCGGCGAAGTCAGCAATGCGGTCACGCATCCGGCGCCGGATGATTCACCGAAGAGGGTCACATTTCCCGGATCGCCGCCGAATGCGGCGATATTGTCACGCACCCACTCCAGCGCGGCGAGCTGGTCGTGCAGACCGAGATTGGGCGTGAACTCGCTGGACAGCGACGACAAATCGAGGAAGCCGAGCGCGCCGAGCCGGTAGTTGACCGTCACCACCACGACGTCGCCGGCTTCGGCCAGCCTGCGGCCGTCGTAGATGCCCTGGGCCGCGGTGCCGAGGCAGTAGGCGCCGCCGTGCAGCCACACCAGCACCGGCCGCGGCGCACCGGTATCGGCGGAACTGCGGGGTGAGAAGACGTTGAGCCACAGGCAGTCCTCTCCCATCCGCAGACCGGAGTCGACCGGAACCATATTGCCCATCGTCTGCGGCGCGATTTCGCCGAAGGTCGTGCACTCGCGGATCCCATCCCATGGCCGCGGCGGCAGCGGTGGCCGGAACCGATTCGGCCCCGCCGGTGCGGAGGCGTACGGGATGCTGCGCCACACCGCGACCGGTCCGTCCCACCGTCCGCGCACGCGGCCCCAGGTCGTTTGCGCTACCGGCTCGGTGTCGCCGACCTCGGAGTCCGGTTCGGCATCGAACTGAGTGGTCATCTTCCCGCACCTCCTGCCCACGACCCGGGCAGTGCGCTGCGAGTTTGCTCCGGCCGGGTCCAGCGCCTAGCGATCTCTCATTCGAGAGTACGTCCACCCGGACGGTTGGACGGGTAAGTCGCATCACAGCACCCGGGCGCTACGCTGGGCCGATGCCGAGTTATAGCTTCCGATGCCGCAGCTGTGGCGACACCTTCGATGTCAACCGCCCGATGGCGGAGGCGTCGAATCCGGCGGCCTGCCCCAATGGCCACGACGACACGGTCAAGCTGCTGACCACATTTGCCACGGTCAGCAGGGGTAGCGGTGGTGCACCGTCGCCCGCGCCGGCGCCGCGGCCCGCTGGCGGTGGATGCTGTGGCGGTGGGTGCGGCTGCTGATCCGCCGTTGATCCGGACAAAGTGATTCGTGTGACCTAGATCACATTTGCGACCTGATTGTGGACGTCGCGCCAGCCCACGACGTTCACGACCCGGGGTTCGTGAGCGTCATGCATGGTGATCAGTCGCGCTTATCGGCGTGGCCGAGGTCACGGTCGGGGGCCACTCGGTCGCGTACCCGCTGTTTGAGTACGGCGATATCGGGAAAACCGCCGTCCGCCTTGCGTTCCCAGACCTGGTCGCCGTCGACGGTGATGCGGAAGACGCCGCCGGTGCCCGGGATCAAGGCCACCTCGCCGAGTTCGGTGGCGAAGGTGCTCAGCAATTCTTGCGCCATCCAGCTCGCGCGCAGCAACCAGCGACATTGCGTGCAGTACTCGATCGCGACACGTGGCATGGGTGGCACGCTACCGTTCATGGTTCGATGACGCCGTCGAGGTAGACCCAGGCGCCGTCCAGGCGGGTGAATCTGCTGACCTCGTGCAGCGAGCCGCGGCGTCCGTCGGCGCGGAAGTGGGCGATGAACTCGACAGTGCCCGCATCGTCGAATGGCCCGCCGCGCTCGGTGCGCAGGATCTCCAGAAACAGCCAGCGCTGGTCCGGATCCAGCTCGAGCGCCTGCGGCCGGGTACGCGGATGCCAGGACCGCAGCAGGTATTCGGCATCGCCGACCACGAATGCGGTATAGCGCGAACGCATCAGCGCCTCGGCCGTCGCCGCGGGCCGCTCCCCCGCCAACACCGGTCCGCAGCACAGACCGAACGGTTCTCCACGCTTACACGGACACGGCCGGGACTCGTCCATATCCCGAATCTTGCTCGCCGCGCGGACCGCGGCGCACAGGGGGGTACTGCGGCAGAGTCGCGCGCCCTCGATAACCGCCGACCAGAATCACCGAGCCGGCCAAGATCAGGCAAAGCCGACACTCTGGCGATGGCGCCGCCCGCTAGCTGATCTTGACCCTTGAGGTTCGACCGAGCCGCCTGAGCGCGAAGGGATTTCGATGGCGGGTGCTCGGCAATGGTTCGGCGACTTGGATGTTCTTGGGGCTATACAGACAATTTCGGCGTGTCGCTCGGAGTGTCGCTGGATAGGGTGGCGAGATCGGCGATCCGGCAACTTCGAGGCGACGAATCACCGTGCGTATAAACGCAAGTGTCGGCACCGATCAAGGAGCCCACCATGGGAATGCTGAATGTGTTGAACATCTTGAGCACCGGTTCGTCCATCGCCGCGACCAGCCTCTCGCTGGTGGCCAGCATCCTCGGCCTGTTCTCTCTTTCCTGAACCAGCCCCACCTCGCGATGCGAATGCCTTGCGGCACAACAGCATCGACAGATCCAACCGCACGTCGATCCGCGATCGACGACCACACCGTCACATGGGCGAGCACCGCCAGGCCTGCCGATGCGCGGCAACGCCAACTCGCGACCTGCTGATACGCGGTCGCACTGTTGTGGTCTTTCGATGCATGGCTATGCCTTCACACGGCCCTGGGATGCACGGCGGTGCCATCGGGCGGTCTGCCATGCACGACGGTGCCATCGAGCAGGTTGCCGACGCGCGAATACTGATGTGCCACTGCGTGTTACGCAATTAGCCTGTGCGTGATCTGCTCTTGCGCAAGCTGCCGATGCGTGACCCCTCCTGCCCAGGCTGCTGATGCGCGACCCGCTCTTGCACAAGCAGCCGATGCGCGACCCGCTCTTGCACAAGCAGCCGATGCGCGACCCGCTCTTGCACAAGCAGCCAGTGCGCGACCCGCTCTTGCACAAGCAGCCAGTGCGCGACCCGCTCTTGCACAAGCAGCCAGTGCGCGACCCGCTCTTGCCCCAAAGCTGCCGGTGCGTGCGCGCCAATGCCCGGCTGCTGGCGCGCGGCGCGCTCGGGCGGGCCCATGCGCGGTTGCCATCGCGTGAACGTATCGGCGCGCCGATGCGGTTACCGGACCGCGGAGGCGGCCAGAGATGTGGCGATGGCGGCGGTTTGGTCGCGCCAGCGGCGCAGTTCGGTGACACTCGGGGCGAGTTCGTAGTCGTGGTGGTGCGCGGCGCGCGACAGTGCCGACCATACGGTGGCTACTTGGGCGGCGGTGTCGTGACCTGCGAAGACGCGTAGGGCGAGCAGTTGTGCGCGCATCGGGCAGCGCGCCAATTCCGGTGCCACCTGTAACCACAGCTCGTCGACGGACTGCTCGAGCGCGAGCCGCAGGATCCATACCGTTGCTCGCGACCACAGCCCGTCGGCATCGGTCACCGACCCGTCGAGCAGCCGATCCACGGCATCGAACCGCTCGGCCACGGTCGGCCGCGGCGGAGTCGGCCGCGCCGCCGCGCCCTGCCTGCGCCCGCCACCCTTCCGACCCGCTTCGGCCCGCCGACCTGCCTCGCCCTGTCGACGGCCCCCGCCCCGCCTTCCAGTTCCACCCCGCCGCCCCGTCTTCCGTCGCGAACCCTCCGCGCCCCGTCCATCCCCTGCCTCCGCACTACCGGGTCCGCCTGCACCGCCGCCCGAACCACGTGCACCACCGCGCGACCCGCCCGCAGCACCACCAAGCCCACCCGCACCGTCACCACCGCGGGGCCGACCAGCACCACTACTTGTCCCACTCACACCGACAACGCCCGACCCACTCACACCACCGCGCGATCCACCAGCACCACCACCCCGCCCGCCTACATCACCACCACCGCGCGGCGCGTCCACACCAACGCATGGCTCGCCTGCACCGCGCCCCGGCCTACCCATACCACCATCCGGTCCGCCCGCACTACCGAGCTCGCCCGCACCATCACCCGGCTCATCCACACTCCCGACACCCGGCCCGCCCACACCACCACCCGGCTCGCCTGCGCCGCCCCCCGGCCTACCTGTACGACCATCCGGTCCGCCCGCACTACCGAGCTCACCCGCACCATCACCCGGCTCATCCACACTCCCGACACCCGGCCCGCTCACACCATCACGCGGCCCGCCAGCACCTCCACCAGGTCCGCTCACACCGTCACGCGGCCCACCTGCACCACCCCCCCGCCCACCCACACTCCCGACACCCGGCTCGTCCACACCACCGCGCGGCCTGCCTGCACCGTCACCATCCGGCCCGGTCACCAGCGCGGTCCCCGGGCCGAGATCACGACACAGCAGCCGTTCATTGCCGCAACCATCCGACGAACTTTTCGGTGTCCGCGATCAGGTCGCGCATGCCACGGCCGATCGGCACGTGGGCGCCCGCGGTGGCGTCGCGCAAAGCGTCGACAACCCATTTGCCTTCGCGGGCAAGGTGTTTGTTGAGGTCGTCGACGCGGCCGCCGATACCCATCACCGCCAGGGCGACCATCGCGCGGGTCGTCTGCGCACCTTCGATATGGCGCTCGACGTCGCGGTGGTCCATGCCAGCGGCCAATAGATTTCGGCGCGCCCTGGCCAGGCTCGCCGCTTCCACGGCCGAGCGGCAGCAGGTGGCCACCAGTTCGTCGGCGATCGCCGGGGGCAGCTGTGGTGTGCGCACCAGTGAGCGCGCATCGTCGAGGTAGCGGCGGATGGGGTCGCTGGACATCCGCACTTCCACCACCGAGCGCTCGCGCCGCTGCACCTCGAGCACGCTGGCGTCGAGCTGCATCCGCCGCACCGCCTCGGCCAGCCGCTCGTCATGGGTGAACACGATCACCTGCCGCGTCCACGCCATTACCTCGAGCACCCTGGCCAGCCCGTCCACCTTCGCCGGATCCATTGCCTGCACCGGATCATCGATCATGACGAAGCGAAAGGGACTGTCCTCCACGGTCGCTCGCGGCAGGAACAGGGAAAGTCCGAGGGCGTGCAGCTCACCCTGACTCATCACGCCGAGCGCGGCCCCGTCCACCTCGTCCACGGTGACATCCAGCAGCACCCGGCGCGCGGTTCCGGCATTGCCCTGCAACCGAATCGCGCCGAGTTCGACATTGCTCTGCTGACGCAGCGTGCGCCAGACCCAGCGCGCCGTGGTCTCCAGCGGCGCCATTCGCTCACCGCGCAAACCGGCCGTCGCGGACTTCAGCCAGTCCTCGGCGCGTTTGAGAGTGCGCAGTTCACCGCCGTTCGCGACGATCGCGCGTGCCCCGTCCAGCCAGGCGTTGATGCGCGGCACCAGTGGCGACCACACCTCGTCGAGGCGGTTCAATTCCTTGCGGGTGCCCTGCTGCAATAGTTCCAGCTCGTCGACCAGGCGCGCGTGCGCACCGCGCAGTCGATCGGGCAGGTCCGGGGTGTAGTCGGCGCCGGTCAGCGCCGCCCAGTCCGTCCAGGCTCGGCGTACCGCGGTGGTGTCGACGGTGGGCGGATTGCGCGGATCGAAATCCAGCTCCGGCGGAATATGTTCGGGCAGTGCGCGAGCGTCGCGGACGGCCTGCCGCAGCGCGTCGCGTGCGGTCGCGAGCGCGTCGACCCGGGAGGTCAGCTCGACCATCGCCGCCTCGGCACCGCGCAACCACGCCGCGTCGAGCTCCCCGCGCCCGCACACCGGACATGCGCATTCCCCGCTGGCGGCAACGTGATCGCGCGCCCGGCGCAGCAACTCCAGCACCCGCAGATCGGCCTCGGCGTCCGCGGTCGAATCGCGTGCGAGCACCGCACGGCACTGTTCGAGGCGCGCGGCGATGGCTTCGACCTCGGCACCGGTGGGCAAGGCGAGGCGCACGATCGCGCGCAACCCGTCCGGACCGACCGGATGTTCGGCCGTGCCGAGCACTTCACGGCCGATCGCGGTGAGATCGGGCCGATCCGGGCGCAGCAGCGCCGCCATCCGGACCGCGCGATCGTCGGCCACCGTCTCCAATGCGGCGACCAGTTCGATACGCGCCTGGCGCGAATCCCGCACGGCGCGTTCGAGTTCCAGCCGACGTGTGCGGATTCGCTCCTGCGCCACGGTCAGTTCGTCTAGGCCGAGCAGC
The DNA here is from genome assembly GCF_050955995.1 of Nocardia sp. CA-119907. Classification (NCBI taxonomy): domain Bacteria; kingdom Bacillati; phylum Actinomycetota; class Actinomycetes; order Mycobacteriales; family Nocardiaceae; genus Nocardia; species Nocardia sp. CA-119907. The sequence goes on along the minus strand of NZ_CP192091.1, from coordinate 1,733,787 downwards.
CGATGCAGCGCGTCGAACAGGTCGCTCGGCTTACCGTCGACGAGTGCGCCGAGTTCGCTGTAGGACAGAAAGGGGCGGTACAGCTCCAGCAGACCGGCCCAGCGCGCACCATCGAAATCCGTTGGCGCGGTATCGGGTCGCTGTTCGGTCCAATGCGCCTGACTCAGTTCCGCCTGCGGCGCCCATTCTTTGGCGATGGTCAGCTCGGGAACCGCTCCGGTGGTGAGCAATTCGAGTTCGATCCGCGCCGATGCGCCGTCGTGCAGATTCCGCCAGCCCTCGCGCCAGGCCGCCGACCGGCCGTCCCAACGGCGATTGCTGCCGGTGAGCACCAGTTCGGCGGCCTCGGCGAAACTGGACTTACCACTTCCATTGCGCCCGACCACCAGGGTGAGACCGGGGCCGGGCGGCAGCTCGAGGGTCGCCTCGGGGCCGATGCCACGGAAGCCGCGCACCCGAATCGCGCGCAGGAAGATGCCGGAGCCGTCGAATTCTGTTGCCAGATCATCGGATTCGCCGCCGCCGAGGGAGCGGAGCACGGCATGTGCGACATCGGGGGTGACGGCCGGATCAGCGGCGAGCCGCCGGGATACCACCTCGGTCAAGCGCGGCACCGTCGTCGCAGGATCTGTTCCCGGATCTGAACGCATAGGCAACCCCCTATACCACCGAACCGCGGCAAGTCCTCCAACCCCGAACCGGGTATCACTGTCGAAAGCTGAGCGAAACGCTACCCGATGGGGTCGAATTCGCCCACAGCAGTGCCGGTTCGAGTGAGATCGAAGAGTGGGGGCGAATCTGCCCGCGGGGATGGTATGGCCATCGAACAGGCTGGGCCCCGCTCGATGTCCACCCCTCGCCAACCCCGGCGGGCAGCTCGATGGTGTGTCACCCGATTTGGGTGGCTCGGTCGGAGCCGAACAGGACAGAATGCCAGAATCGGACAACCAGCGCAAGGTGACAATGCCACCGAATATGGCGTTCGCGCAGCGTCTTCCAGTAAAAATACCCGTTCACCACCCAACTTGTCGGTGGGCTGCGGTAGAAATCCGTCAACCGACAAACGGGGGAAATATGATGCACACTCGATCCGGAGCCGCCGGATGAACCAGGCGGGAGCAGTCAAATGACCGCGCCATGGACCGAAGACCAGGTCAACGCATTGGCGCCCGATGCGAGCTCATTCGCCGCCGCGCGCAAGCTCGCCGGACGCTGGCAGAGCACCGGCCAGTCGGACACCGCGCTGTGGGGCCTGTGCAAAGGCAGCGGCGCCAAGCCTTATCAGACGATCGTCGATCTGGCGGGGCCCGCGTACAAATGCTCGTGTCCCAGCCGCAAGTTCCCGTGCAAGCACGCCCTATCGCTCATGCTGAACTGGTCGGATGGCGCGGTCGCGGATACCGCGCCGATCGCGGACTTCGCGGCGGAATGGATCAACGCACGCGCGGCTCGCGCCGCCCAGCCCGCCAAGGACGCACAGACCCGCACGGCGAACCCGGCGACCGCCGAACAGCGGCGCGTGCGCGTGACCGCTGGACTGGAGGAGCTCGACATCTGGCTCGGCGATCAGGTGCGCACCGGGCTGGCGCAGACCGATCGCTCGTTTCGGGCCTTCGAGGCGATCGCGGCCCGGATGGTCGACGCACAAGCGCCGGGCGTCGCGGCCGCGCTGCGACAGCTGCCGACCACGGTGGTGAACCGGGCGGACTGGCCGGACGTCGTGCTGGCCGAATACGCCAGGCTGCATCTGCTGATCGCCGCGCACCGTCGCCTCGACGAGCTGTCCCCGGAACTGCAGGCCGGCATCCGGACCCATATCGGCTATCCGATGCCCGCCGAGACCGTGCGCGCCGAACCGGCGGTGCGGGACCAATGGCAGGTCCTCGGCATCCGCACCAGTGCGGAGGAGCGGCTCTATAGTCGCCGAACCTGGTTGTACGGCAGGCAGACTCGGCGTTGGGCCATGCTGCTGGAGCACTCCTTCGGTGCGCCGAACTTCTCGACGGAGGTGCCGCTGCCCGGCATGATGGCCGATGCGGAGCTGCACTACTACCCGGGCGGTGCGCCGCTGCGCGCGCTGTGGGGTGAGCGACACGGTGCGGCCGAACCGTTCACCACACTGCCGGTGCTCGACGGGACGATCGCCGCCGCGCTGGATGAGCATGCCAGGGCATTGGGTGGTGACCCCTGGCTGCGGTCGCGGCCGGTGCTGCTCACCTACGTCGTACCGGTGTGGACCGAAAACGGCTGGTACGTTACCGAATCCGACGGGACCGCACTGCCCGTCGCGGCCACCGAACAACCCTGGCGGCTACTCGGGGTATCGGGCGGGCATCCGGTGACGCTGGCCGCCGAGTGGAGTGCCGCCGGATTGGTCCCGATATCGGCCTTCATCGCAGGGGAGATCATCGATGTCGGCAGCACGGAGTACCCGACACGCGGCACGTCGAATTCCCCCGCCGCGCCGCTGTCGGAGGATCTGACCTCGGTGGCCTTGCTCGGCACGGCACGCAGAGCGTTGGATACCGCACGGCTGGACGCGCCGGTCGCAGCGGCGGCGACCCGACTGCGCAGCGACCCCGCGCTGACACTGCTCGAATCGGCGGCGCTGCGCGGCGCCTTCGCCCGCGGCGGCACCTCCGTCGCCAGGGCGACCAGGCCTGAACCCGCCGAGGATGACGCTCGCCGACTCATGCCACGGGCCGCCGCCGCCCGACTGTCCCGGCTGCTGCGCGACCGGTCCGCCTTCCTGCCCGAATGGTTCGCCGCCGCAAGACCATTCGACTACCGCGCGCCGGATGCGCTGTGCAGCCTGCTGCTCGAGCAGGCGAAGGCGAATACCGAGCTGCGCGAGCCACTGCTGCGCCTGGCCGGCACCCGCGGTCGATGGCTGGCCGACCGGTCTCCGGCATGGCGAGACCTGGTGCGGCACGGGCACTCCGCCGCGCCGACCGAGCAGAGCTGGCAGTTCGGTCAACCACCCGAACGCCGAGAATGGCTGGCCGAGCTGCGCCGTCGCGATGCCGATGCGGCGCGGGGCGCACTGGCCGCATCCTGGCCGAAGGAATCCGGTCCGCTGAAGGCGGAGCTGCTCGCCGTACTCGCCGACGGGCTTTCGGCCGCCGACGAATCATTGCTGGAAACGGCGCTGGACGATCGGCGATCGGACGTCCGGCGAATCGCGGCGGGACTGCTACCGCTGCTGCCGAATTCGGCATACGCCGAGCGCATGATGCGACGGGCTGGGGACTGGGTGACAGTCGAACACCAACTGCTGCATCCGAATCTGGTTGTTCGCGTTCCAGAGGAACTCGCCGACGCCGACCGCAGGGACGGCATCACCGATCGCACTGTGGAGTTCACCTATCGCTGGGATGGCGCACCGGACCTGCGCGCCGGGCGGCTGCGCCAACTCATCACCGCGACACCGCTGGCGCACTGGGAGTCCGCGCTCGGCGCACCGGATAAGGCCACTCAGGCCAAGATCGTCGATCGGTTCCGGCAGCCGCTGTTCGACGGTTGGGTGGATGCCGCACTGGCACAACATGATCCGACCTGGGCGCGGGCGCTGTTCGATGCCGGGGTGCCGACCGATCTGGCGATGCTGCGGCGACGCGAACTGTTCGCACTGCTGCCGCTGTCCGATCGCACCCGGCATCTGCTTCAACTCGACGGCGCATGGCTCTCCGAGCTGGAGGCCCTGCTGCCCGCCATGGGTCATCCGTGGCCGAAACCCCTTGCCCAACACCTGCTGCTGTTGTTGTTCGAACGCGCGCGTGCCGCGGCCAAACGCCCCGAGGCGCATGGCACCGGCCCGAGCGCACACCGGTCGCTGCTCAGCGCGGCGGCCGTGCACCTACCCGTCGGCGCGGCACGCGCGGCCACCGCGGTGGCTCGCAAGTGCGCCGACCCGAACTGGGAACGAGCCTTCGATCAGCTCGCCCATGACCTCAACCACCGCTCGATGATGCTCGAGGAGTTGCAGTGACGACCACTACCACCGCCGACACCACGCCGGAGCTGTTGCGCCCGCATGCCGAACAGGCCTTTGCCGACGAACTGCGGGCACTTGCGGCGCTCGACGATCGGCCGCGTCCACCGTCCTGGCAGCTGTCGCCGTGGGCGGTGGTCACCTATCTGCTCGGCGGCACGCTCGACGACGGCACGGTGATCAGCCCCAAATATGTCGGGCCGCGCAGGCTCATGGAGGTCGCGGTGGCGACCCTGGCGACCGATCGGGCGCTGCTGCTGCTCGGCGTTCCCGGCACTGCGAAAACCTGGGTATCGGAACATCTTTCGGCCGCCATCAGCGGTGCGTCGACGCTGCTCGTACAGGGCACATCGGGCACGGCCGAGGAGGCGATCCGCTACGGCTGGAATTACGCACGGCTGCTCGCCGAGGGCCCGAGTGAGGGTGCGCTGGTGCCCTCACCGGTCATGACCGCGATGAGCCGCGGCGCGATCGCCCGTATCGAGGAGCTCACCCGCATCCCGTCCGACGTGCAGGACGCGCTGATCACCGTGCTGTCGGAGAAGACGCTGCCGGTACCGGAACTCGGCATGGAGGTGCAGGCCGCCAAGGGCTTCAATGTCATCGCCACCGCCAATGACCGCGACCGCGGCGTCAACGATCTCTCCTCCGCGCTGCGCCGCCGCTTCAACACGGTGGTGCTGCCGCTGCCCGCCAGCGAGGACGAGGAGGTCGCCATTGTCACCCGCCGCGTCGAGCAGCTCGGCTCGGCACTCGAACTGCCGACCGTCCCCGCCGCGGCCGAGGAGGTGCGCCGCGTAGTGCGCGTGTTCCGGGAGCTGCGCTCCGGGATGACTGCCGACGGCCGCACCAAACTCAAATCGCCCTCCGGCACCCTGTCCACCGCCGAAGCGATCTCGGTGATCACCAATGGCATCGCCCTGTCGGCCCATTTCGGTGACGGCACGCTGCGTGCCGCCGATATCGCGGGTGCGGTGCTCGGCTCGGTCATCAAGGATCCGGTGGCCGACGCCGTCATCTGGACCGAATATCTGGAAGCCGTCGTCCGCGAACGGCCCGACTGGGCCGACTTCTACCGCGCCTGCCGCGAGGTCACCGGATGAGGTTGCGCCCGAGGCGAATCAGCTGCCGCAACACGATCCCACGACACCGCATGTTCAGCCCGGGGGTAACAGGGTGACAGAGACACACACCGAAGCCGACGATTCGGCTACGGACATCGGCTACGACACCACGCAGCGCGGTCCGGTGACCAGGGTATTCGGCATCCGCCACCACGGCCCTGGTTCGGCCAGATCGCTGCGCACCGCGCTGGAGAGATTCCGGCCGGATGCGATTCTGATCGAGGGCCCCGCCGACGCGGACCCGCTCGTCGGTTATGTTGCGGCCGAGGGGATGTCGCCGCCGGTCGCGCTGCTGGCCTATGTGCCGGATGCGCCAGCCAAGGCCGCCTTCTGGCCGTACGCGGTGTTCTCGCCGGAATGGCAGGCACTGCGGTACGCCGTCGAAAACGGTGTGCCGGTGCGGTTCTGCGATCTGCCCGCGACCGCCGCACTAGCCACCGAGGACGAACCGGGTGACCGCATCGATCCGCTGGCCGAACTGGCGGCCGCGGGTGGCTACGACGATGCCGAGCGCTGGTGGGACGCGGTGGTCGAATCCGTTGCCGACGCCGACGCTTTCGACGCGATCACCGAGGCAATGGGCGCGCTCCGGGAAGCCGCCGAACAAGGCCGGTTCGCGATCGGAACTGCCACAGGCACAGGCGAAGACCATGCGCCTGACGACCGGCGCCTGACACCCCCTGCTCGCGGACGAGACGTTGCGCCTGGCGTCCAGACGCGTGAGAGCTCGGCCGCGGATGACGCAGTCGAAGCGATCGGCCGCGAAGTCACTGTGCGCGAACCGATAACGCCCGAAGGCGCGGGCACAAGCGCAGGCGCTTCGCCGGACGACGCGCCTGGCTTCCAAACGCATGACGACGCAACCGCAGGCGACTCAGACGGCGCAGAAGACGCTGCGCGCGAACCGATAACGCCCGAAGGCACCCGCACAACCGCGGATGCTTCGCTGGACAATGCGCATGACCGCACGACTGCAGGCGACACGGTCGGCGAAGCAATCGGACCCGAAGACATTGTGCGCGAACCGATAAGGTTCGACGGCATCGACGCCTACACGCTGCGGCGGGAGGCGTACATGCGACAGACGATGCGCAAAGCGTTGAAGGAGGGGGCACAGCGACTCGCCGTGGTGTGTGGGGCCTGGCACGCACCGGCATTGACCGGAAAGCTGGGGCCTGCGACGGCGGATACCAAGCTGCTGAAGGGACTTCCGAAGGTCAAGGCGACGGTGACGTGGGTGCCGTGGACGCATTCGCGGCTGGCGAGCACCTCCGGATACGGCGCTGGCATCACCTCGCCGGGCTGGTATCACCACCTGTTCACCGAGACCGAGCAGCCGATCGCGCGCTGGCTGACCAAGGTGGCCGGGGTGCTGCGCGCCCACGATCTACCGGTCTCCAGCGCGCACATCATCGAATCCGTTCGGCTCGCCGATACCCTCGCGGTGCTGCGGGCCCGTCCGCTGGCCGGGCTCTCGGAGGTCACCGAGGCGGTGCGGTCGGTGATGTGCGCGGGCGACGAAACCATGCTGCGACTGGTCGCGACCGAACTGGTGGTCGGCGAGGCGCTCGGCGGCGTCCCCGAGGGCACGCCGACCGTCCCACTGGATGCCGATCTACGCGCCCGGATTCGCACACTTCGCCTCAAACAGGAAGCGCTGTCCCGCAACCTCGATCTCGACCTGCGCAAGGAACGCGAGGTCGAACGCTCGCGGCTGCTGCACCGGCTGCGGGTGCTCGGCATCGACTGGGGCACACAGACAACCGGCGAAGTCCGCAGTACCGGCACCTTCCGGGAGAGCTGGACGCTGCAGTGGCGACCCGAATTCGCGGTCTCGATCATCGAGGCCTCACGCTGGGGCACCACCATCGGCACCGCGGCGGAGGCCAAGATCCTCGATACCGCGAGTCGCGCGGAGGCCACCGTCGGCGATCTCACCGCCGCACTGGAGGTGGCGCTGCTCGCTGATCTCGGCGGCGCCACCGACGGCCTGATCACCCGCCTGGAGTCCGCGGCGGCCCTCGACCACGACGTGACCCACCTGCTCGCCGCCCTCCCCGGCCTGACCCGCACACTGCGCTACGGCGATGTGCGCGGCACCGACACCAAGGCGCTCGCCCACGTCGCCGACGGCCTGCTCGTGCGCATCTGCGCGGGCCTGCCCGGCGCGGTCACCGGCCTCGATACCGAAGCCGCCGAACAACTCCGCGCCCAGATCGATGCCGCGCACACCGCCATCCACACTCGCGACGACGACTGGGCCACCGGTGAATGGCTGGCCGCCCTGCGCCGTCTCGCCGACCGCGACGACGTACACGGCGCTCTCGTCGGCCGCGCCGTGCGATTGCTCGCCGATGCCGGTCGCATCGACGAATCCGATTCCGCGCGGAGGCTTTCCGCCGCACTGTCGATCGGCAATACCGCCGCCGCCAAGGCCGCCTGGATCGACGGCTTCCTGGGTGGTCGCGGACTGCTGCTCGTCCACGACCGAGAGTTGTTGCGCCTCATCGACGATTGGCTGCGCGGCCTCGGCGACGATATGTTCGTCGAAATCCTGCCCCTGCTCCGCCGTACCTTCGGCGCCTTCGAATCCGGGGAACGCCGCGCCATCGGGCAGGCCGTGCGCGACGGCGGCGTCCGCGTGGCGCGCACCGACGACGGCACGGCTTTCGACATCGAGCGTGGACTCGTCGCAATGCGCACTGTCGCAGACATCTTGGGCGTGCCGGTATGAGCCGGACCGCATCCGGTGGGCTCGTGCCCCTGATCTCCCCGAGACCCGACGCGGCGCAACGGTCTGCCCACCCGAATGTTCTCGACCAGCACACCATGTGGCGGCATTGCGCCGTCACCGACCTTCCCGGAGTGGCCGGATGACCGCGATCGATGAAACCCAGGCCAGGCGTTGGCGTTTGGTCCTCGGCACCGCCGCCGAGCAGCCGCTCGGCGGTCTCGGATCCGCCGACGACGAGGCAATGGACCGCGCGCTGTCGGCCCTCTACAACACCGGCGACGACCAGAACTCGGGTAAGCGCTCCGCCGGCCTCGGCGGTTCCGCCCCCAAGGTGGCCCGCTGGCTCGGCGATATTCGCACCTACTTCCCGTCCACTGTCGTCGAGGTCATGCAGCGCGACGCGGTCGATCGCCTGAACCTGACCCAGCTCCTACTGGAGCCGGAACTGCTCGAAGCGGTGGAACCCGATGTGCACCTGGTCGGCACCCTGCTCAGCCTCAATCGGGTGATGCCCGAAACCACCAAGGCGACAGCGCGAATGGTGGTCGAGAAGGTGGTCCGCGAGATCGAACAGCGCATCGCCGCACATACCGTCGCCGCGGTCTCCGGCGCTCTGAACCGCGCCGCCCGCGTCACCCGGCCTCGACTGCGCGATATCGACTGGGACCGCACCATCCGCACGAATCTCGCCAACTATCTGCCCGAATATCGCACCGTCGTCCCCGAGCGCCTGATCGGCTACGGCCGCAAGGCGCAGGCGGTGCGCCGCGACGTGGTGCTGGCCATCGATCAATCCGGTTCGATGGCCTCCAGCGTCGTCTACGCCTCGGTCTTCGGCGCGGTGCTCGCCTCCATGCGCTCGCTGAAAACCTCGCTGGTCGTCTTCGACACCGAAGTCGTCGACCTGACCGAACAACTCACCGATCCGGTCGAGGTGCTCTTCGGCACCCAACTCGGCGGCGGCACCGATATCAACCGCGCCATCGCCTACTCCCAATCGCTGATCACCCGCCCCGCTGACACCCTGTTCGTCCTCATATCCGACCTCTACGAGGGCGGCATTCGCGAAGAGATGCTGCGGCGGATGAACTCCATGCGGGAATCCGGCGTCCAAGTGGTCGTCCTGCTCGCGCTCTCCGACGATGGCGCTCCCGCCTTCGACCACGACAATGCCGCCGCCCTTGCCGCCCTCGGCATTCCCGCGTTCGCCTGCACCCCGGACAAGTTCCCGGATCTACTCGCACTGGCCCTGGACCGTGGTGACGTCCAGGCCTGGGCCAACCGAAACACCTGAACGGACTCAACTACCTGATGACAGGCTGACCACACTTTGGAGCATCGACAGGAATTTAACGCCCACATCCAGAATCGTGTCGATCGCGGTGATGAAAGCCATGTTCGGACTCCTTGTCTGAGCCGGGCAAACAAATCAGCCCGTCGATGGTACGCCCGAGTTGATCTTGTTCAGCTCGTTTGCCATGGTCAGCGCGTCGGGAGTAATTCCGGACCGACCGGGCCCATGGCACCCCACGCGGTGTCCGACGCGGGCACGACCAGCGGATGCAATAGCGACGCCGATCCGAGCAGGACGACCGCGACGACCGCGTCGAGCCAATAGTGATTGCCGGTGCCGACCACGACCACCGTCGTGAGCACCGGATGCGCCAGCGCCAGCCATCGCCAGCTGCCACGGGTCGCGGCCACCACGGCGAAGGCGAGCAGCAGGGCCCATCCGACGTGCAGTGAGGGCATGGCCGCGAACTGGTTGGAAAGCCCGCCGGATTCCGGTGAGCCGTAGACCGATTGGCCGTGTCTCGCGGCGAGGTCGACGAATCCGTACTCGGGCAGCATGCGCGGCGGCGCCAGCGGCATCAGCATATGCACCGCCAGTGCGGCCGCGGTCAATGCCACCATCAGGTTTCGGGTCCATCGATAGTGCTCGGGCCGAAAGACCCACAACCACAGCAGTACACCGACCGCGACCGTGAAATGCGCGGTGGCGTAATAGAAGTTGGCCCCTACCGCGAGAAGATCCCGATGCAGGAACACGCCCTGCACCGTGGTCTCCTCCGGCAGCCCGAGCGCATCCTCGATGCTCAGCATGCTCCTGGCATTCCCGAGTGCGCGCACGGTGTCGTCGGCGGTGGCCATCCGCCCGACCCGATAGGCCAGATACAGCACAGTTATCAGCGCGAGCTGTCGAACCGCCTCGCCGCCGCGGCCGTGCACCGCCGCCCTCATCTTCTCGGCGATACCGCCGAACGCGGGCGAAAAGCCCACACCCGGTCCACCGAGACCCGCTGCCACCATCGCCAGCGGCCTCCTTACCCATCGAACCCCAGGCCGTATCAGGCGCGTTAAACGGAGTAATAACCTCCGGTTACCGTAGCACCGATCGTTAGGCAGGCTCAGCACATTGTGATCCGAGAGACACAACGCGTCGCATCGCGAGCACGGCCGCGTGACTTCGACTCACCGGAGCAGGCCGGATCCGGTGCGATGGCCGCGGCCAGTGCGGCGAGCACCGGCCCCTCGAACAGCGTCCGTGGCTTGTCGTTCGCGGGCGCCTGCAGCAAACCGCGACCGGTCGGGCTCCGCCGAGGAGGCCAGCAGCACAACGCAAAACGGGCTCCGTTGAGTCGTTGTCACCTACTTCTGCGACAGCGAATCAACGGAGCCCGTTCACGACATGCGCTATGGCCTGGCATCAGCAATGGCCGCAACGCCATCCCACCCCAGCGCTCGACGCCGGGTCGGCATCGAGCGCTCGGGAACGGCCTACAGATCTGCGATGGCGGCCAGCGGTGGTGTCCGGGCGGCCCGGATACCGGGCCACAGTGCGGCGAGCACACCGACCACCGCCGAGCTGATCAGCACCAGCACCAGTTGGCTCCACGGAATGGCGATCTCATCGAGCCCGAGGTCACGTAGCGTGCGCAGGAAGCCGACACCGAGGCCCAAGCCGAGCAGCATCCCGACGATCGCCCCGAACACCGCGATCAGCATGGATTCCAGATAGATGGTCCGGCGGACCTGCGCCCGTTGCATACCCACCGCCCGGAGCATGCCGATCTCCCTGCGCCGCTCCACCACCGACAGCGCCAGGGTATTGACGATGCCGAGGATGGCGATCACCACCGCCAGCGCGAGCAGTCCGTAGAGGATGGCCAGCAGCGTATTGATCTGCTTGCCCTGCGCACCCTTGAACTCCTCCCGGTCCAGCACCTGGACCACGACGAACTGTTCGGTGGCGTTCTCCAGGTCGGTGCGCATCTGGGGCAGATCCGCGCCCGACTCGGCCTTCACGAACATCAACAGGTTGGTCCGGAAGTTGACCGGCATCACCTCGTCGTACATGACCGGCGACACCACCATCGAGCCGAGCAGCGGCGTCTTCTTGTAGATGCCGACCACCTTGACCGCGATCTTCTTGAACCCGAGGCTGGTCACGGTGACCTGGTCGCCGACCTTCCAGCCGCGCTTATCGGCCTCGTCCTGCGACACTATGACATCGTGATCGCCCAGCGTGCTGGTGCCCTTGATCATGTCGTAGTTCAGGACGCTGTCGACCGCGCCGTCGAATTCGGTGCCGCCGATCTGGTCATCGCCGATCTTGAAGGCGACACCGCGCAGCCCGACCACCTCGGCAACGCCGGGCACCGACTTGCGCACCGCGTCACCGGCACCGAGCGGCACACCGATCAGCTGCGGCCCGGACAGCACGTAGTCGGCCTTCACACCCTTGTCGACAAGGACGCCGACGCTCGCCTTCGCCGACGCGCCCAGCATGCCGATCGCGGTCACCAGCATCAGACCGAGGGTAAGCGCGAAAGCCGTTGCCGCAGTGCGCCGCGGATTGCGCGCGGCATTGTTGCGCGACATCCGTCCGATCGGTCCGAACGGCCGCAGCAGCGTACCGAGCACGCCGACCACCGGCCGCGATAGCGCGGGCGCGGCGAGCAGGACCGCGAAGATCAAGCCGAGCGCGCCGATCCCGACCGTCAGAGCGGCGTGGCCGCCGGTCTTCTGCGCACCGAGCACGACGAGCACCGCCCCCGCGATGGCGAGCAAGGTGCCGACCCCGGTCCGGACCCGCAGCGACTCTCCGGCCGAGGCGAATTCCTCGCGCATGGCCTCCACCGGCGGAATCTTGGCGGCACGGCGGGCGGGCGCATAGGCGCTGACCACCGTCACCAGCAATCCGACCAGCAGTCCGATGATCACGGTGCGCGGCAGCACGGTGAGCGAACCGGTCGGCAATCCGAGATCGAATGCGTTGAGCAGGGCCGAGAGCCCGAAGGCCAGACCGATGCCGCACGCCAAACCGATTGCGCTGCCGATCAATCCGATGACAAAGGCCTCGGCGACCACCGAGGTGCCGACCTGCTGTCGGCTGGCGCCCACCGCGCGCAGCAGGGCCAGCTCGCGCAACCGCTGGGCCACGATCATCGAGAAGGTGTTGTAGATGATGAAGGTGCCGACGATCAGCGCGATCGCGCCGAAGGCGAGCAGGAAGTAGTTGATGAAGTTGAGCGCGTTGGAGACTTCCTTCTTCAGATCGGCGCGCACCTGATCGCCGTTCTGCACCTTGTAATCCGGCAGTACATTGGCGATCTTGTCGCGCAGTTCGTCGCCGGGCATACCGGTGGCCGCGATATCGACGTAGGCGACATGCGAGCCGTCGGTGAACAGCGTGCGCGCCTGCGCGTCATCGAACAGCACGCCGATGAAGCCGCCGGTATCCGAGGGGACTTCGTAGATGCCGGTGAGGGTGACATCGATCGGGCCGCCGTGCGAGGGGATCAGCACCTTGGTCTTGTCCCCGACATGCAGGCCGGCCCGTTCCGCGCCGCCGGTATTGAGCGCGATCTCGCCTTCGCGGGCCGGTGGCACGCCCTGGACGAACTTGTCCGGTTCGGCGACCGCTTTATCCGCCGGGATGTAGGACTGACCGAAAGTCGGTGCGCCACCGGTCTGTACGGCCTTCTTGCCGTCCGGATAGAGCAGCACCAGCGGGCCGTTGACACTCGGTGCGACCGCCCGCACCCCGTCCATCTTCGCGATATCGTCGACCACGCTCAGCGGAATGCCCTGGGCCTGTTGCTTCTGCGGGCTCACCCGCACATCGACGCCCTTGGCCTGATTGGCGAAAATGCCGTCGAAGGTGCGCTGCAAAGTGTCGGTGAAGACGAATGAGCCAGCGATGAAGGCGGTTCCGAGCACCACCGAGAGCAGGGTCAGCGCTAGTCGCACCTTGTGCGCGGCGAGATTGCGCAAGACCACCTTGCGCATCGGTTTGCCACTCATTACGCCTGCTCCAGCGACTTCATCTTGTCGAGCACCGATTCGGCGGTCGGATCGCGCAGTTCGTCGACGATGCGACCGTCGGCGAGGAACACCACCCGGTCGGCGTATCCCGCGGCATGCGGCTCGTGCGTGACGATGACGACCGTCTGCCCGAATTCGTCCACCGCCGCGCGCAGGATAGTGAGCACCTCCTCCGAGGCGCGGGAGTCGAGGTTGCCGGTCGGCTCATCGCCGAAGATGATCTCCGGCTTTCCGGCCAGCGCGCGCGCACAGGCCACGCGCTGCTGCTGTCCGCCGGAGAGTTCGCTCGGGCGGTGAGTGAGCCGGTCGGTCAGCCCGAGGCGCTTGATCACCGTGTCCAGCCAGTCCTGGTCGGGCTTGCGGCCGGCGATATCCAGCGGCAATGTGATGTTCTCCTGCGCGGTCAGCGTCGGAACCAGGTTGAACGCCTGGAAGACGAAGCCGATGCGGTCACGCCGCAGCCGGGTCATCTGCTTGTCCGAGAGCCCGGCCAGATCGGTATCGCCGATCCGCACGGTGCCGGTGGTGGAGCTGTCCAGGCCTGCCAGGCAGTGCATCAGGGTCGACTTACCCGATCCGGAGGGCCCCATGATCGCGGTGAACTCCCCCTTCGCGAATTCGGCGGATACCCCATCCAGTGCCCTGACCTGTGTATCTCCGGATCCATAGACCTTGACCAGGTCGATGGCGCGGGCCGCCACCTCGGTGGCGGCAGCCGATTTCTCGAGGTCGGCGCCTAGGGCGTGCGAAGTCATGCGTTCAGTCTGTCTGCCATCGCGGGCCCGCGCCATCAGGGACCTCCCCCAAGTCTCGAGGTCTCAATGAACCCTTAGAACTACTCCCCCCGGTCGAGACCGAAGACCGTCGGGTCCGCCGCGAGGTCGCGGAAGTAGCGCGCCGCGTCCGGCACCAACCGCCGTTCGGTCAGATCGAGCAGACCGCCGACGCCGACGATCTCCGCGGAGACCGTGCCATCGGTCTTACGAATCTCCTGTCGGGTCTGGTGGGTCTTGCCGTCCCATACGAAAGCGCATGTGACCGTGACCTCGTCGCCGACGAACAATTCCTGTTCGAAGGTGATCGTCGCCTGCAGCGCGATCGGCCCGACCCCGGCGGCCTGCAGCTTCTCCTGGGTCAAGCCGCCCTGTTGCAGACAGGCCCAGCGCGCGCGTTCCGCGTATTGCAGATAGACGGCCATATTCATATGCCCGTTGCCATCGATGTCCTCGGGCGAGACGGTGATAGGGAGAGCGAACGCCATGGGCGTACGGTAGCGGCGGGGTCCGACAAGAATCCGCCGCTGCTGTCGGTGAGCTCACGCCTTGATGAACTCGACGATGTCGGCGTTGAGCTGCTCGGCGTGCGAGATCATGATGCCGTGCCCGGTGGCCGGGTATTCCTTGTAGGTGTTGCTCGGAATCAGCTCCTTGATCACCCGCCCGCACAGCTCGATCGGCGCGGAGGCGTCGGCATCGCCGTGAATTACCAACGTGGGCAGTGTGATCGCGCGCAGCTCGTCGCGGAAATCGGAGGTGTAGATCGTATTCATGATCTCGTCCGCCGCCAGCAGCGAGCAGTCCATGCACTTCTGGACCATCCACGCGATCCGCGCGGAGGACACCTGGTTGCCCAGATGCGTCGCGAAGAACGCCTGCGCGTTCTGCTCCATCCACAGCGGCCGGTCCGCGGCACGGGCCGCGCCCACCGCATCGAAGACGGCCCGCGGCACACCGTTCGGGTTGTCCTCGGCCTGCGCGAAGTACGGCATGGTCACCGAGATCAGCGCGATTCGGCTGATCCGGTCGTTGCCGTGCCGGGTCAGGTAGCGGATGAGTTCACCGCCCGCCATCGAATGCGCGATCACCGTCACCTCGCGCAGATCGAGATGTTCGAGGAAGGCGGCCAGATCCTCGGCCAGGGTGTCGTAGTCGTACCCGTGCCCGACCCAGTCCGACTTGCCGTGTCCGCGCCGGTCGTAGGACAGGCACCGCAGCCCCTGCTTGGACAGCGGCAGCATCTGCAGCTCCCACGAACTGCTGCTCAACCAGCCACCGGCCATGAACAGCACCGGTTGCCCGGAACCCCAGTCCTGGTAGTGCAGGGTGGTGCCGTCGTGTGATTCGAAGTAGGGCATCGGTTTCTCCAATCATCAGGTGCCCCACCATCATTGCGGGTTCTGATAATGAAGTCGATTACCTCTCGGGTAAGTGCACTACTTCAGGATGAGCAGCGCCGACTTCTCGATGCGGTCGGCGATTTCGGAGTACGAGGCATAGCCCATGCCAGCGCGGACCAGAGCACCCGCGTAGACGAGTTCCAGGGATTCGATCACGTCCGGATCGGCCTCGGGGCCCAGCGCGCGCATCAGCCGTTTGCGGATCTCCATCCCGATCCGCGCCCGCAGGTGCGCCACATCCGGATCGCGGCCGAGCAGGGCGCTGGTCACCGCGCCGGAGAGTTCCTGTTCGTCGGCGACGAGCATGGCGATATTGCGGAGTTCGGCGACGACCCGGACGGTGGGGTCCGGATCGTCGCTCACCGGAGCCGAATTGGCGAACAGACGGCGCCAGAAGATCTCCGCGACGAGGTGTTCCTTCGACGAGAAGTAGGTGTATGCCGTGGCGGTGCCGACACCGGCCGCCGCGGCGACCATGCGGATGGTCATCCCCGCGAAGCCTTCGCGCGCAAGCACTTCCACGGCCGCCTTGGTGAGCTTGTCGACGGTGTCGGCCTGCTTCTCGGTGAGGCGACGCCGGGTCGCCTCCAGGATGATGGACTCGCCTTCGGACATGTGTCTAGATCCTACTTTGCGGCCGCGCGACCGGCACGTCGGCCATAGAAGCTGCCGTCGCCGAGGGACGCACCGCTGACATAACCACCGGCACACAGTCCGGAGGTGCAGCGGCCCGCGGCGAACAGGCCGGGAATCGGTTCACCCGAGACGTGCAGTACCCGGGAATCGAGGTCGGTCCGCAGTCCGCCGAGGGTGAAACCCGCGGTGAATCCCCGCATATCGAAGGCCGCGAGCGGCGTGCCGATCGGCTTGACCCACTCCGGCTTCTTACCGAGCAACGGATCCTTGCCATCGGCGGCGTGCAGGTTGTAGCAATCGACGGTGCCCTGCAGCGCCTTCTCCGGCAGGCCCATATCGGATTCCAACTCCGCGACCGTCTCCGCCGCCCAGGTCGGCGGCTGCCGGAAGAACGGCGTCGACGTGACGGTCGCCAACGCGGCCTCGAGCGCTTGCTCGTCGATGACCAGATACGCCTGATTCTCCTGCTGGATCAGCGTCGCCTGCCCGATCCGCCCCGGATAGGTGTCCTCCGGGATATAGCGCTGGCCGCGGCCGTTGACCAGAATGCCGCGCGACAACATCTGCGGATCGCCGAAGAACGCTACCTCGGTGGCATCCATATGCGCCAGTTCCGCACCGAGCGCCTGGGCGACCAGGATGCCGATGCCGTCGTGTTCCTCGATGGCGGCGGCGGGGCGTCCGATCAGCCGCGGCGCATAGGTCTCGATCATCTGCTTGTGATACGCGAAGCTGCCGGTGGCGAGCACCACCCCGCGCTCGGCGCGGATCGCGACCTCCTTGCCGAAGTGCGTCGCGACGAGTCCGACCACGCGATCGGTGTCGTCGATGACCAGCCGTCGGATCCTGGTGTCGTATTCGACACGCACGCCGAGGCTTTCGGCCGTCTCGGCCAGCGGCTTCATCAGCATGTAGCCACCGCTCTTGGCACCGATCTTCTTATCGGCCATCTGCGGAACATGCCCGCGCGGAGCGGGTTTCGCGATGGCGTTGAACGGCGCGGCATTCTCGCCGCCGGAGTACATCAGCCCCTCGTCGTGCGGCGGCTCCCAGCCGGGCTCACCCCAGAACGCCTCCTTGAACGGCACACCGCAGGAGACCAGCCAGTTGTAGTGCTCGACGCTGTTCTGGCAGTAGTCCGCGATCTTGGCCGTATCCTGTCCCGGCCCGAGCGCGGCCTGCAGGAACGTCTCCATATTCTCCGGTGTGTCCTCGAAACCGAGGGCGCGCTGCAGGGGCGTGCCGCCACCGAGGTAGATGAATCCGCCCGCCATCGCCGCGGCACCGCCCCAGCCGCCGGTGCGCTCCAGGATCAGCACGTCGGCGCCCGCACGCGCGGCCTCGATGGCGGCGCAGACACCGGCAATGCCATATCCGGCGACGACGACATCGGCCTCGAAATCCCATGTGGAGATCGCGCTGGCCCGCAGCGGCCGAATCTTTGCGGCATCAGACATATTTCGCGTTCCTTACTGCTCTACTCGGAGAGGACTGCATCAGACTGCACCGCATCCCCGGACGGTGTCCGGTCTTCGGACAACACAGACGATTCGGTCTCCCCCGCCGTTTCGGACTGCTTGCGCGCGGCCTTTTTCTGTTGGGCGACAATCGTTCCCACCAGCAGATCGAGTTTGGTGCCACTGGGCCACCCGACGTAGTAACAGAGGAACAGCGCGATCTCGTGCAATTGCGCCTCGGTCAACTCTTTATTGCGCAGCGCCGCGCCGATCTGGATACCCGCCGTATCCATCAGCCCCTGGGCGGTGAGGGCGCCGAGCAGGATCAGGCGGCGATCGCGGATGCTGAGTCCGGGACGCGACCAGATCTCGGCGAAGAGATGGTCGGCCGTCACGGCGAAGTGATCGCCGGGATAGTTCTGGAATTCGGTGCCATAGACCTCGGCCATTTTGGCCAACCCGCGCTGGCGCACGGCATCGGCAGATCCGTTGTCACCCCCGCCCGTCACCCGGCCACCACCCCCCATCGAATCGCTACTCGATGCTTCACTCATTGTTCTCCCTTTCACGTGGTACGCCGAGTCCGGACCCGAGGCGGTCGAGCGCCAGTTCGGCCAGCGGCAGCTCGACACCGAGTCGTGCGCCGAGTTCCAGGGCCAGGCCGAGATCCTTCTCGCCGAGATCGCGCACATGGCTCAGAATCGGCAGCCAGAAATCATTCGATTCGATCGGTGCGGTGCGATCGCGCAACATGATTGCGCCGGGCCCGCCGGTCACCGCGTCAGAGTGTCGGACAACCTTCCCGAGCACGGTGATATCGATATCCGCGGCCTCAGCCAGCCGCTGCGCCTCGGTGGCGGCGGTGAACGCGACGAAGTGCAAGAGATTGCGCGCCAACTTCATTCGGGTGCCGGCACCGACCGGTCCGGCGTGCACGACCAGATCGGCGAAACATCCGAAGGGCCCGCGTACCCGCTCGAAGGCGGTGTCGGTGCCGCCGACCATGACCGCGAGTTTGCCGCGCGCGGCACCCGGCGCACCGCCGCTCACCGGGGCGTCCACCAATTCGACGCCGTGCTCGGCACATTCGGCGGCCAGTTCCTGGGCGGTCCGGTCGCTGATGGTGGAGTGCACGGCGATCACCGTGCCCGGCGCGGCCGTGTGCAACAGGCCCTCGGGCCCTGTGACGACCGCACGAACCTGCTCGTCGTTCAGCACGGTGACCGAAATGACGGCCGCCTTCTCGGCGATCTCCGCGGCCGAATCCGCGGCGGCCGCACCGGCCTCGGTGAACGGCTGCACTGCATCCGGACGCATATCGCAGACGGTGAGCCCGCCCGGCCAGGCCAGCAGACTCCTGGCCATCGGTGCGCCCATATTGCCCAATCCGATGAACCCGACCGGCAATTGGTCAACTGTGCCGACTGTTCGCTCGCTCATGACCGGAACACTTGTCCGCCGTCGATATTGAAGATCTGCCCGGTGACCCAGCTCGCCTCGTCGGAGAGCAGATACAGGCAGGCGCCGACCAGATCATCCGGCGTACCCATCCGCTTGAGCGGCAGGCGTTTCACCATATCCTCGACGATGACGCTCGGCGTCACAGTCTTGGTGGCTTCGGTGTCGATGGGGCCGGGGGCAATGGCATTGATGCGGATCTTGGAACCGCCCAGTTCGAATGCGAGCTGCTGGGTCAGGCCATTTATGCCGACCTTGGCCAAACCGTAGAAACTGGAATATGTCCATGCGGCGGTGGAGGATTGGTTGACGATCGACCCGCCGCCCGCCTTGACCATGTGCTGCCACACCGCACGGGTCATATTCAGCGCACCGTCCATATTCACGCCCATGAACTTCTTGTAGTAGTCCCATGGCACGGTGAGCAGCAGGTTGAGCTTCATATCGCCGTAGATGGCGGCATTGTTCACCAGATGGTCGATCGCACCGAATTCGCGGACGGTCAAATCGGCCAGCGCGGTCGCCGATTCCGGATCGGCGACATCGACCTCGCCGAAGACGGCGGTATCGCCCGCGGCGGTGATCTCGGCCGCCACCTCCTTGCCGCGGTCGGTATTCAGGTCGGCGACTACGACATTCGCGCCCTCATGGGCCAGTGCCTTGGCATATGCCGCGCCGATGCCTTGGGCGGCGCCGGTGACGATCGCGGTCTTTCCCGAAAAGCGGGTCATGAAATCAGCTCCTCTGCGGCTGTACTCGGGTCTATCCGGCGGTGGCGATGAGTTTGGTTTCCAGGTATTCCTCGAATCCGGCGACGCCCATCTCGCGGCCGATCCCGGATTGCTTGTAGCCGCCGAACGGCGCGTCGGCCGAATACCAGACACCGCCGTTGACGCTGAGCGTGCCGGTGCGAACACCATTGGTGACGTGCCGGATTCGGTCCGGATCGGTGCCCCATACCGCCCCGGAGAGCCCGTACGGGGAATCGTTGGCGATCCGGATCGCATCGTCATCACCGTCGTACGGGATCACCACCAAGACGGGTCCGAAGATTTCTTCGCGGGCCACGGTCGCGGTATTCGGCACATCCGCGATCAATGTCGGTTCCACGAAGTAGCCGCGCTCATGACCCGCCGGGCGGCCGCCGCCGACCACGATCCGCCCGCCCTCGGTGCGCGCGATCTCGAGATACCGCTCGACCCTGGCCCGCTGCCGTTCGGAGATCAGCGGCCCGCAGACGGTGCCCGGATCGGCCGGATCACCGGGCACAATGCCCGACAGCGTGCCCGCGGCAGCCTGGACCGCCTCGTCATATGCCGAGCACGGCACCAGGAGCCGGGTGGTCAGCGCACACCCCTGACCCGCGTGCACGGCTACCGAAAACGCCGCCACCGCACAGGCTCCCGCGATATTCGCGTCGTCGAGCACGATGAACGCGGATTTGCCGCCGAGTTCGAGGAACGCCTTCTTCAATGTCGTTGCCGCACCGGCCATTACCGCCTTGCCGGTCTGCGTGGAGCCGGTGAAGCTGACCATATCGACCCGCGGATCCGCGGTGAGCTGCGCGCCGAGGCCGTGATCGGTGGAGGTCACGATATTGACCACGCCGGGCGGGATATCGGTCTGCTCGGCAATGATCGCGCCAACGGCCGCCGCGCACCACGGGGTATCCGGTGCGGGCTTGAGCACCACGGTATTTCCGGCCGCGAGCGCGGGACCGAGCTTGGCGAAATTGATCTGGTGCGGGAAGTTCCACGGTGTAATGGCACCGACCACACCGATCGCCTCGCGGCGCAGCACCCGATGGCTCGCGATGCCCATGGGCGTCGCGGTGCCGAGATCGGTTTCCCAGCTGTAGGTTTCGGCCAGCGATGCGGCGAACGACAGATCCGCGACCGGACCTTCCAGCTGTGGCCCCCTGGTCAGCATGGTCGGTGCGCCTGCCTCGGCGATGGTGATCTCGCGCAGCTCATCAATATTGGCCTGCAACGCGGTGCGCAACTGTTCGAGGCAGCGGGCACGGAAGGCGTGATCGCGGGACCAGTCGGTGTCGTCGAATGCGGTGCGCGCGGCCGCGATGGCCGCATCCATATCCGCGCCGTTCGCATTCGCGGCCTGACCGATGACTTCCTCGGTCGCCGGGTTCACCGTCGCGAAGACGCCGTCCCCGCCGGTGACCAGTTTGCCGCCGATCAGCAGCCGCGAACCGTCGGCGGGCAGCAGACTCGGCCCGCCCGTCGCCCGACCATCACTCCTCGTCGAATCGCTGGTCGATGCTTCCTTCATGATGCTCCGATGCTGTCTGGACAGGTGTACGGAATATAGTCTCGCCTGCCGATTCGACGCAAGAACTCGTTCCAAAACGAAGCGTCGAAGCTAGGCGTATCGCACCGAAACAACGACCTCCGATCATTCGCGCCGAACCCATGCACCGACCGCGACAACGGGAGATTGTTCTGCGAAACCACTGTCGATTCAGGCAACCTGATGGTACCGTCCAGACACATGTCCAGCTATGTGTCTCCCATCGAGGACGCGGTACCGGTCATCGATGAGAACCGGTTCTCGAATTCCGGGTCGACGCGATGACGGCCGCCTCACTGGAGCCGCTGACCTTCGACCCCTACGACTACGCGTTCCACGAGGACCCGTACCCCACCTACGCACGGCTGCGCACCGAGGCGCCGCTCTACTACAACGCCGACCTGGATTTCTGGGCGCTGTCCCGGCACGCGGATGTGACCGCGGGCTTCCGCGACAATGTCCGACTCTCCAGCGCCAACGGTGTCTCGCTGGATCCGGCGGCCTGGGGACCGCACGCGCACCGGGTGATGTCGTTCCTGGCCATGGACGATCCGCGGCATCTGCGCATGCGCCGACTCGTCTACAAGGGCTTCACCCCCAAGCGGGTGGCCGAGATGGAAGACCGGATCAGGGAGCTGACGCGGTCCTATCTCGAACCGGCCGTCGCGACCGGATCGTTCGACTGGATCGATGAGGTCGCCGGCAAACTCCCGATGGATGTCATCTCCGAACTCCTGGGCGTGCCTGCGGCCGACCGCGCGGAGATCCGCAGGCTGGCCGATCTGGTGGTGCATCGCGAGGACGGCGTCCTCGATGTCCCGATGGCCGCCGCGCAGGCATCGATCACCCTCATCACCTACTACGCCGAGATGGTCGCCGAGCGCAGGCGCTCCCGCACAGCGGATCTCACCTCGGCGCTGCTGGATGCCGAGATCGACGGCGACACACTGACCGATGAGGAGATCATCGGCTTCATGTTCCTGATGGTGGTGGCCGGCAATGAGACCACCACCAAACTCCTCGGCAACGCGCTGTATTGGAGCGCGCGGCATCCGAGTGAATACGCCAAGGTCGTCGCGGAACCCGAGCTGGTCACCGACTGGGTCGAAGAGACACTGCGTTACGACACGTCCAGCCAGATCGTCGCGCGCTGCGCCGCGGTGGATATCGACCAGTACGGCCACACCATCCCGACCGGCGCGAAAGTGCTCCTGCTGATCGGTTCGGCCAATCGGGATCCGGAGGTATTCGCCGACGGCGACAGCTACCGCATCGGACGTGCCGATAAGGGTGGACTGGCCAGTTTCGGTGCGGGCGTGCACTTTTGTCTCGGTGCGCATCTGGCCCGGCTGGAGGCCGGTGTCGCACTGCGCGAATTCGTCTCGCGGGTGCGGTCCTACGAGGTCGAGCATTCGGGCATCGTGCGGGTGCATTCGACCAATGTCCGCGGTTTCGCCAAACTCCCCATCGTCGTGGAGGCCGGGTAAATGCCACGCTTCGAACCCAATCCCCCGCGCCGACCGGCGATCGTGGCCGGAGCCTCCTCCGGGATCGGCGCCGCCACGGCGGAAGCGCTCGCCGAACTCGGGCACCCGGTCGCACTGGGCGCGCGCCGGGTGGATCAGTGCGAGGCACTGGCCGCCAAGATTCGCGCCAATGGCGGCGAGGCCTTTGCCCACCAGCTCGATGTCACCGACGCGGCATCCATCGACGCTTTCGTGAGCGCGGCCGAAACTGCCATTGGGCCGATCGAGATCCTGGTCTCCGGCGCGGGCGATATCGAATTCTCACCGGTACACGAAATGGAACCGGAGCGGTTCCTGCAGCAGGTGCAGGTGCATCTGGTGGGCGCGCAACGGCTGGTGCACCGCGTGCTACCCGACATGGTCCGAAGGCAGCGTGGTGATTTCGTCCTGATCAGCTCCGACTGCGCCGAGGAGCCGCGCCCGCGGACCGGCGCCTACAGTGCGGCCAAGGCCGGGCTGGAAGCCATGGTCCAGCAGATGCGAATGGAGCTGGAGGGCACCGGCGTTCGCGCCTCGCTGGTGCGGCCGGGTCCGACGCTGACCGGTATGGGCATGAATTCCACCCCCGAGGTGGTCGGCCCCATGCTGGAGGCCTGGAAGACCTGGGGCTTCGCCCGCCACCCGTACATGCTGCGCGCCTCCGACCTGGCCGCCGCGGTGATCGCCGTCGTCTCGGCCCCGCGCGGTGCGCATCTGGTGCTGATCGAGGTCCAGCCCGAGGCACCGCTGCGGCCACTACCGGATTCGAATGATCAGGACAGGAGCCGACCATGAGGATCGTCGTCGATCTGGATCTGTGCCAGGGCCACGCCGTGTGCCAGGACGAAGCGCCGTCGACCTTCACCGTGCCCAAGCGCGGCAAGGTCGAAATCCTCGACCCGACACCGGGTCCAGACGCACGCGCGGATATCGAGCGCGCCGTGCGCTACTGCCCCACCCAAGCGCTGTCGATCCGCGAGGACGAACCGGCGAAAGGAACACGGTAATGCCAGATTTCGACCGCGCCGAACTCGATGAGATGGTCCGGCGCTGGATCCTGGAGAACCAGCGCTGCGAGGAAAAGGGCGATTGGAAGCCGCTCGCCGAGATGTACACCGAGGACGCCACCTATGGCTGGAATTACGGTCCGACCCAGGAATTCATGGCGGTCGGCCGGGCGGAGATCCGGGAACTCGCACTCGGTCAGGAGATGGAGGGGCTGGAGGGCTGGTCGTATCCGTATCAGCAGTTCGTCATCGATGAGCGCAGCGGCGATGTCATCGGCTTCTGGAAGCAGGTCAGCGATAACAAGCGCTCGGACGGCCGCAACTACAGTCCCGAGGGCATCGGCGGCAGCTGGTTCCGCTACGGCGGCAACTACCAATGGTCATGGCAGCGCGATTTTTTCGACTTCGGCAATGTCTCGCAGCTGTTCGTGGAGATGATCCAGAACAACGCACTGACACCCGGCATGCAAAAACGCATCCAGCGTTCGGTCTCCGGGAAGCCGCTGGCGGGCTGGTATCGGATCGGCGAAGCACCGGTTCCACTGTGGTGATGTCGAGCTTCGAGCGACTGTCGCGGGCGCAGCTGGCCAAGCTGGTGCCCGAACTGCTGCTGTGCGGGCATCTGATCGACCGGTCCGGAATGGCGCACTCCATTGCGGCATTCGGCCGCGAGGGCATGACGGCGGTCGCCATCGAGGAGTGGCAGCTCGCCAGTCCGGTCTACACCCGCCGGATGCGCACCGCGCTCGGATTCGACGGCGATGACGTGCCGACGATCTTCAAGGGCCTGCAACTCGATATCGGCGCACCGCCGCAATTCATGGACTTCCGCTTCCGCGTCGACGATCGCGATCACGGCGAGTTCTGGCTCGATCACTGCGGCGCGCTGGCGGATGTGGAGCCGCTCGGCGAGGACTTCGTGGTGTCGATGTGCCACGACATCGAGGATCCGACCTTCGATGCGACCGCACTCGCCACCAATCCGCATGCCCAGGTCCGGCCGATCCACCGGCCGCCGCGCCACCCCGCCGACCGAAAACCGGTGTGCGCGTGGACGGTCATCATCGACCCGGCCCATATCCCGCCACCGACCCCGCCACACGCCGAGGTGGTGGCGAACTCCCGGGCCGCACTGCTGGAGCTGTCCCCGATCAATAGGGACGATCCGGGCGCAAGCGATTACGCGGGTCCGCTGCTCAGCGATCTGCGCTTTGCCGACTTCTCCACATCGGCGCTGGTGCGAATGGCCGACGAGATCTGCCTACAGCACCATCTGCTCACCATCGGATTCATGACCGCCGTGCGCGCCAGGGCCGCCGATGCCGCAACCGATATCGGCCGCAAACAGTTCACCGGTATCGCCGGACTCACCTCCGAGCGAATTCGCACCGCACTGGGACTCGGTGACGATCCGGCCGCACTGGCCGAGGCCCTGCGGCTGCATCCCGCATGGAACCCGCTGTCCTACACCGGCATCGACATAGCGAGCACCGACGAGACCGTACGACTGCGGGTACCGCGCAACAGCGACGCCTGCACCGATCGCACCTGGCCATCGATGCTCGATCCCGATCACCTCGCACCCCTGGAGGCCATGGTGCGCGGGGTGAATCCGCGGTTCCACGTGCGCTCGACCACCACCGGCGCGGACCACTGGATCGCCGAAATAGCGCTCGCCGCAACGCCGTTCAAGGAGGCAACCGAGGTGGCCATCACCCGGATCAGCACCGGCGCCGCCTTCACCTTCACCGATCGCGGCATTCCACTGCCGCTCACCGTCATTCGCTGAGAGTGAATCGCCATGTCCAACAATTTCGCCGACCTGTTCGAGCATGCGGTCGACGCGATGCCGGAGCGCACCGCCCTGATCGAGGGCGATTTCGCACTCACCTATGCCGAACTCGACGCACGCGCGAATCGACTGGCCGACCATCTCGGCTCGATCGGTGTCGGTCCCGGCACCCATGTGGGTTTCCAGATGCACAACGGCATCGAGACCATGACCACGCTTATCGCCTGTTTCAAGGTGCGAGCCGTTCCGATCAATATCAACTACCGCTACGGCGTCGATGAGCTGCGCTACCTATACGACAACGCAGATCTCGAAGTGCTGGTGTGCCATGAGACCTACGCCGACGCGGCGCTGGAGGCACTCGCCGATGTGCCGTCGGCGATCCACGTCCTGATCGTCGACGACGAACCACCCGCCCCCATCCACACCGACGCTATTACTCCGGCAGCGCTGTCCGCGTCCTTCGAGCAGGCACTGCTCTCGGGCTCGCCCACCCGCCGCACCGTCGCCCGCAGTCCGGACGACCTGTTCATCATGTACACCGGCGGCACCACCGGTCGCCCGAAGGGCGTCATGTGGCGGCAGGAGGATATATGGCGCGTCCTCGGCGGCGGCATCGACTTCTACACTGGCGTTCCGGTTTCCGATGAATACCAGCAGTCCCGCGTCGGCGCACAGGGCGAACCCGGCACCTGGTTCATCCTCCCGCCGCTCATCCACGCCGCCGCGATGATGCCGACCTTCACCGCCCTCTGGTCCGGCAATGCCGTGATCTTCGAGCCGAAATTCGATGCGCACCGGGTGTGGCGAGTGGTCGAACAACGCCGCCCGCAGATCATGGTGATCACCGGAGATGCCATGGCGCGCCCACTGATCGACGCCTACCGCACCGCACCGGTGGACGCCAGCTCCCTGGTCGCCATCGCCTCCGGCGCCGCGCTGCTGTCACAGCCGGTGAAGAACACACTGCTGGAACTGTTTCCGTCGTCGGTGGTCTCCGATGCCATCGGCTCCTCCGAAACCGGTTTCGGCGGTATCGGTTTCGCGCAGAAGGACGACGATCCCGGACGCGGTCCCCGGGTACAGAGCGGCCGAGGCGCGATCGTCGTCGATGACACCGGACATCCGGTCGCACCGGGTACCGAAGGCTGGCTCGCCAAGACCGGTGCGGTGCCGATCGGCTACTACAAGGATCCGGACAAGACCGAGCGGCTGTTCAAAACGGTCGACGGCGCGCGGATCGTGGTGACCGACGATCGCGCCAGGGTCGAGGCCGACGGCTCGGTGACCCTGATCGGCCGCGGCAATATGGTCGTCAATACCGGCGGCGAGAAGGTCTACGTCGAAGAGGTCGAGAGCGTGGTGAAGGCCCACGAGGCCATCTACGACGCGGTGGTGATCGGGGTACCGCATGAGCGCTGGGGTCAGCAGGTCGCGGCGGTCGTCTCGGTCGTGGGCTCGCAACCGGTGGATTTCGCCGCGCTGGAGCGCCATGTGCGCGCGTATCTCGCTGGCTACAAGGTGCCGAGGCAGATCTGGGTCGCGGAGATGATCACGCGCGCCCCGAGCGGTAAGCCCGACTACCGCTGGGCCGAGGAGTTCGCGGCGGGCCGAACACCGGACCATCGGGCGGATTGAGCATGTTCCGGTCCGTATTCATACAGGTCATACCCGCGAAGACCCTGGCAGCCACAATGAGAACGTGTTCTAATTCGAGGATATACGCCGTCGTCGCGAAGAAGGTCCCGATGAGTGAACGAAGTGAACGAATCATGTGCCAGCGCGCCGTGCGCATGCCGGAGCCGAGCGTCAGCGAGGCGCAGGCATGAGCACTACCGAAGCCAAGAAGGATGCCGCACCGGCACTGCCCGCCCGGATCACCGAGGAGCTGATCGGCCGGCTGATCGGGATGGTCGCGGCCGCCGGCACCGCCGACCCGTATTCGATGATCGAGGTCTACACCGGGGCCGTGGTCGGCGCGCTCCCGCAGTCGACACCCGAGGACGTCGCCGCCGCCTATGCGACCGCACGCGCGGCGCAGAAGGAATGGGCCAGCTGGCCACTACAGCGCCGCTTGCAGGTATTCGAACGAGCACACGATCTGATCCTCGCCGAGCACGAAACCATCGCGGATCTGATCCAGATCGGCTGCGGTAAGACCCGCCGAATGGCCTTCGAGGAGTCCTGTGACGTCCCGATGGTCATCAGCCACTACCTCAAGACCGCGCGCCGGGTACTG
Source organism: Nocardia sp. CA-119907 (assembly GCF_050955995.1). NCBI lineage: Bacteria > Bacillati > Actinomycetota > Actinomycetes > Mycobacteriales > Nocardiaceae > Nocardia > Nocardia sp. CA-119907. The sequence continues at coordinate 1,706,036 of NZ_CP192091.1, read as the reverse complement.
AAGCCCAAGCGGCGCGGTGGTCCGGTGCCGCTGATCACCACCTCGACCGAGGAGCACCGCCCCAAGGGCGTCGTCGCGGTCATCGCGCCGTGGAACTTCCCGTTCGCCATCGCGCTGTCGGATTCGATGCCCGCGCTGATGGCGGGCAATGGCGTCGTGCTCAAGCCCGATAACAAGACCGCGCTCTGCGCGCTGTTCGGGGTGGAACTGCTGTATCGGGCGGGGCTGCCGAAGGGGCTGTTCCAGGTCGTGTGCGGGGAAGGCCCGGACGTGGGTCCGTCCTTGATCGACAATGCCGACTTCGTCATGTTCACCGGCTCGACCGCGACCGGCCGGATAGTCGGCGAGGGCGCGGGCCGCAATCTGATCGGCTGCAGCCTCGAACTCGGCGGCAAGAACCCGATGATCGTCCTGGACGATGCGAATCTCGACGAGGTCATCCCCGGTGCGGCATTCGCGGTCTTCGCGAATTCCGGCCAGGCCTGCATGCATATCGAACGGATCTATGTGCAGGACCGGCTCTATGACGAATTCGTGCGCCGATTGGTCACGGCGGCAGACGAATTGAACGCAAAGATCGGCGCGGCCTACGACTACACACCGGAATTCGGTTCGCTGGTATCGGTGCAGCATCTGGAGCGGGTCGCGGCACACGTCGAGGACGCGCGTACAAAGGGCGCGAACGTACTGACCGGCGGCAAGGCACGACCGGATATCGGCCCGGCGTTCTACGAACCGACGGTGCTCACCGATGTCACCGCCGAAATGAAACACGCGACCATGGAGACGTTCGGCCCGGTGGTGAGCGTCTACCGGTTCACCGACGAGCAGGAGGCGATCCGGCTCGCCAATGACACCGCCTACGGCTTGAATGCCAGCGTCTGGGGCCGGGACCTGGCCCGCGCCAACCGAGTCGGCGCCCAGCTCGAGGCCGGGAATATCAATATCAACGACGGCTTCGTGACCACCTACGCCGCCAAATCCACACCGTCGGGTGGCGTGAAGCAGTCCGGCGTCGGCACCAGGCACGGGGATCAGGGCCTGCTCAAGTACACCGACACCGTGAATATCGGCGTGCAGAAGCGCCAGGTGATGGCGGCGCGTGCCGGACTCCCCTACGAAAAGCAGCTGAAGACAACGCTGACGACCCTACGACTCATGCGCCGACTCAGGCTGCGCTGAAACAATTTTCATCCAGGAGGTAGCCATGGCAGCGCCCGCTTTCCCGGCAGGATTCGATTTCACCGATCCCGCGCTGTGGCAAAACCGCATGCCGGTCGAGGAATTCGCGACCCTGCGCCGCACCGCGCCGGTGTGGTGGTGCGCGCAGCCGGATGAAACCTCGGGTGGCTTCCGCGATGGCGGGTACTGGGTGGTCAGCAAGCACGAAGATGTGAAGGAGATTTCGCGCAGTCCGGAGCTCTACTCCTCCGCCCAGAAGGGCGCCATCATCCGACTGCCCGACGATGTCACGCCGGAACAGATCGAACTCACCGGCGCCCTGCTGGTCAATATGGATGCGCCCAAACACGCCAAGATCCGCCGGATCGTCTCCAAGGGATTCACACCGCGTGCGGTGGAGGGCCTGCGCGCCGCGCTGACCGACCGCGCGGCGCGAATCGTGCACGAGGCCAAGCGCACCGGCGGCGGCGACTTCGTCGAGCAGGTGGCCTGCGAACTGCCGCTGCAGGCCATCGCGGAACTGCTCGGCGTGCCGAATGACGACCGGCACAAGCTGTTCGAATGGTCCAATCAGACACTGAACTACGACGATCCGGAATACGGCGACGCCAATACCGCCTTCGCCGAAATCCTCGGCTACGCCTGGAATATGGCCGAACAGCGCCGCGCCTGCCCAGTCGATGACATCGTCAGTCAGTTGGTGCACGCCGATGTCGACGGCGAGGCGCTCGGCTCGGATGAGTTCGGATTCTTCGTCATCCTGCTGGCCATCGCGGGCAACGAGACCACTCGCAACGCCATCACCCACGGCATGAAGGCCTTCGTGGACCATCCGGAGCAGTGGGAGCTGTATCGGGAACAGCGCCCGCGCACCGCACCCGATGAGATCGTCCGCTGGGCCACCCCGGTCAATGCCTTCCAGCGCACGGCGACCGAGGACACCGAACTCGGCGGGCAACAGATCAAGAAGGGGCAGCGGCTGGGCATCTTCTACAGCTCGGCCAACTTCGATGAGGACGCCTTCGAAGATCCCTTCACCTTCGATGTATTGCGCGACCCGAATCCGCATGTCGGATTCGGTGGTACCGGTGCGCATTACTGCGTCGGGGCGAATCTGGCGCGGCTGGAGATCGACCTGATGTTCAATGCCATTGCCGATGCGATGCCCAAGATCAGCCAGGTCGCCGATCCGGTACGGTTGCGTTCGGGGTGGATCAACGGAATCAAGAACTGGCAGGTCCGATACGAATGAATATCCGCAACATTCCACTACGTACCCTCTCCGGCGACCCGGCCACGCTGGGCGAACTGGTCGGCGACAAGGCCGTACTGCTGGTCAATGTGGCCTCCAAATGTGGGCTGACGCCGCAGTACACCGAACTGGTCGAACTGCACAAGACCTATGGCGACCGCGGCTTCAGCGTGGTCGGGGTCCCGTGTAACCAGTTCATGGGCCAGGAGCCGGGTACCGCGGAGGAGATCGCGGAGTTCTGTTCGGCCACCTATGGCGTGGATTTTCCGCTGCTGGAAAAGACCGATGTCAATGGCGATGAGCGCCACCCGCTCTACGCCGCACTGGTGGAAACCGCGGATGCCGAGGGCACGGCCGGCGATATCCAGTGGAACTTCGAGAAGTTCCTGATCGATCGTGACGGTGCGGTGGTCGGCCGGTTCCGGCCGCGGACCGCGCCCGATGAGGCGGCCATCGTGACCGCGGTCGAATCCGTTCTCTAGATCGAACTCTGGCACTAGCGGCCGGAGCTCGCCCGAGCTCCGGCCCGCGCCGCGTGCCTAGGCCATGGCGAAGTGCAACAGGGCCTGCTTATCGCCCTGCTTGATCTTGCCCTTGCGATTGAGCACCTCGAGCTGCCAGCTCCCACCGTTGCGGAACGCCTTGGCCACCGCATTGGCATTATCCGTGCCCAGTAGCGACGGCCAGATATCGGCCACCTGCTGGGCGCTGCCGCCGGTCGCGTCGTAGACCTTGAAACTGATGTTGTTGGCCTTCTCGAAAGAGCTGCCCTTTTTGAATGCCGCGGCCACGAAAATGATCGCGTCGATGGCCTCGGGCACATTCGCGAAGGTGACGTGCACCGATTCGTCGTCGCCGGAGGCGGCGCCGGTCTGTTCGTCGCCGGTGTGCTGGACCGAGCCGTTCCCCAGCGGGTCGAGGGAGTCGAGACCTGCGAAACGCACCGGCTCCGAGCCCTGCATGAGAATGGCGATCAGATCCAGATCCACACCGCGCTTGCGGCGCAGCATCCCGAGCGCGCCGCCGCTGGTGCCCCCCGACGGGTCCCAGCTCACCCCGACCGTCAGTTTGGTGATGCCGTTGAGATCCGCGGCGCCATCTTCCTTTTTGAGCGTGATCATGTCTTCACCCTACAAGTGCATCCGGAACACCAAGGGGCGCAGAATTTTTCCGCTCACGCTCGCGTAACTGATGGTTCTTCTAGACCTTTCGCCGCCTGCGATAGCGGACCGCGCACGGCTGCTGCAGCTGCACGACCATCTTGCTGTGATCATTGCGGTAGCTGTCGGATGGTTGGGCCATCTCGAATTCCCAGTCCCGCAGCAGTATCGAGAATATGGCCTTGAGCTGCATGAGCGCGAATGCCGCTCCGACACATCGATGCCGCCCGGCGCCGAACGGAATCCAGGTCCAGCGGTTGACGATATCTTCCTGATTCGGGTCGATATAGCGCTCGGGATCGAAGTGGTCCGGGTTCGGGAAGTCCTCCGGGATCCGGTTGGAGATGGCCGGAGTCGCCGCGACGAGATCGCCCGGCTCGATGCGATGTCCGCACACCTCGAATTCGCCCTGGGCCACCCGCATCAGAATGATCAGCGGCGGATGCAGTCGCAGCGTCTCCTTGACCACCGCCTCCAGATTCGGAATCCGGCGCAGCGCACCGAAACTGATATCGGAACCGTCGGCGTAGAGCTCATCTAGTTCGTCGACGACGCGGCGCAATTCCTCGGGATGCCTGAGCAATTCGATCACCGACCAGGCCGCGGTACCGGAGGTGGTGTGATGGCCTGCGAACATCATCGAGATGAACATCCCGGTGATCTCACTGGCGCTGAACCGCGGCCGGCCCTGCTCGTCCTTGATCGAGATCAGGATGTCGAGCATGTCCCGATCTTCCTTGTTCGCGGGCGGATTCGCGGCGCGGCCGTCCATGATGCCCTGCACCAGTTCGACCAGTTCGTGGCGGGCCTCGTCGCGGCGGCGGAAGCTTTCGATCGGCGCGTACGGGTCCACATAGGCCAGTGCGTCGGTGCCGCGCTCCAGATCGTGGTAGAGGTGCGCGAAGCGCTCGTCGAGTTCATCGCGAAAACGCTTGCCGATCAAGCAGGCCGAGGAAGTGTAGATGGTCAGCTCGGCGAAGAAGTCGAGCAGGTCGATCTCGCCCTCGTCACCCCAGACCGCCAGCATCCGCTCGACCTCGTGCCCGATGGTGGCCGCATGTCCGCGCATCTGTTCGGCCCGCAGCGCCTGGTTGTGCAGCATCTCCTTGCGCCGCTCCGGACTCGCGTCGAACACCACGCCCGCACCGAAGATCGGCTTCATGAACGGGTAGGCCGCCGCCTGATCGAGATCCTCGTCCCCGGACCGGAAGAAGAATTCATTGGCCTCCGCACCGGACAGCAGGATCACATGCTTTCCCGCGAGATCGAATGCCCCGACATCCCCGCATTCCGCCCGCACCCGCCGCATCAGTGCCAGCGGATCGACCCGAAATTCATCGAGATGCCCATGCTCGTGATCGCCTCCGGACACCCGCACCGGCTTGACCAGGGTCATTGGAAATCCTCCTGGGATAGCTGTCCACACATGTGATGGACACGTGTCTGGACAGTACTACGAGTCGGTGCGACCAGGCAAGGACACCTTGCGTGCCGTTCTACCCATCACCCCGGGTCCATCGGCCCTCCACTCATCCAGTGACACCGGTCGACACTGGAGTGCGGACCGACAGATCGGCCATTGGGATCGACAGCATCACGGAGGCAATGCCATGAACGTCACCGACGTCCTCGCTACCGCGAAAGATTCGATGACGGCGAAGCGAGTATTCGCCGACCCTGTCGAACGCGACGGCACAACCGTGATCGCAGCAGCCGCGATCATCGGTGGCAGTGGCGGCGGAGTCGGCACCAATGAAGAAGGCCAGGAAGGATCCGGCGGCGGCTTCGGAATGGGCGCCAAACCGGTCGGCGCCTATGTCATCAAAGACGGCAAGGTGCACTGGCAGCCCGCAATCGATATCAACCGATTGATCACAGTGGTCGGCGTCGTCGCGGTAACCGCCCTCCTCGTCGGCGCCCGCATCGCGAAACTCCAGGCACAGTAATCCGATCTCCGCCCGCCCCAACCCACCGCTCGATGCCACGACCCGCCCTACGCCCACCCACTCGCTGGGCATTCACCACGGCCCGCACCTGAGCAACCCCAGCGACGCACTGATAGCCAAACGAATTGGACTTCCGCACAAGCATTGGTGACCTCGCAGACGGCATAGCCTCTGCGAAATACACACTGCCTCTGCGGCAGCGGGATTCGGCATCATGGTCTGCCGCCGACGGGAACGAAGCCGGCCACACGGCGATGGGTAGCGATCCTCAGCGGATTCGTCGCGACGTCAACACAACCGGCCTCGTGAGCACTTGTCATCACAGCACCATGGAGAGCACCTGCCCCCCAGTCGCGGCCAGCGTGATGCGCTTGGCAGGCAAGCGAATGGAGTTGCCGCACACGCAGTTATGACCTCGCAGACGATATACCTATTGCGAAATGCACACTGCCTATGCGGCAGTGGCTGCGGAGTCTGAACGTGGTGCCTGGCGGCGTGTGCGGGTGGGCGAACCGAGGGGGCTAGAGTCGGGAATCCGCATCGTCGAGGAATTCGGCGATCTCGTCGTCGAAGCTGGTGTCGCTACGGAGATACTCGACGCTGAGTAGTGTCAGGTCTTGGCCGATCTTGGTTGGCGTGGTGAAGTCGGCCATGAATTGGTTGTAGTCCACCAAGTCCTCGGCACAGCGGGTTACCGCGCGTACATAAAAGGACAGTGCGACCGGCGCACCCACCGCGCGCAGCATGCCGTCGCATTGCTCCAATCGCTCACGTCCCCAGTTGTAGATCAGCTGGCCGAAGCCACCGTTCTTCACCTGGTAGTCGAAGTCCGCAGCCAGGACGGCGAGGTAAACCAGGTCACGTGTTGATTCGTCGAGATCCTCGGCATGGTCGATGAGTTGCGCCGCCCGCTGGCCCAGGTGTTGGAGCCGTTCGTTGTACACGCTCACGCCGGACAGCCTAATGACGCGGAGAGCCAGCTGATCCCATCGACGGGAAGTGACCAAAAGGCGGCGCGCGACACCAGCGAGTGGGGCGCCGGGCGGTTACCCAGCGCCCCACCTTGGGCTAGCCGACGGTCAGGACGGTGCCTGCGCCGACTGTCCGACCGCCTTCGCGGATCGCGAACCCGAGGTCCGGCTCCAGCGGAACCGGGCGGCCCAATTCGACTGTCAGGTCGATGGTTTCGCCGGGGCGGGCGACCGCGATGTCGTCGGGCAACGTGACATTGCCGACGACATCACCGGTGCGCACGTAGAACTGCGGACGGTAGCCGGTGCTGATCGGGGTGCGCCGACCACCCTCCGCCGTACCGAGCAGGTATACCCGCGCCGTGAACCGGCTGTGTACCGCAATGCTGTCCGGCGCCGCCGCGACCTGACCGCGACGCACCTGACCGCGCTGCACGCCGCGCAGCAGCAATGCGACATTGTCGCCCGCCTCCGCGAACTCCATTGTCCGGCCGAAGGTTTCGACGCCGGTGACAACGCAGGCCAGGTCCTCGCCGCCGAACAGCTGCACCCGATCGCCGAGCCGGATCCGACCACGCTCCACCGCACCGGTGATGACCGTGCCCCGACCGGTAATGGTCAGGACGTTCTCCACCGGCAGCAGGAACGGCGCGTCGGTGTACCGGACCGGTGTCGGCACGTGGGTGTCCACGGCGTCCAGCAGGTCGAGCAGCGCGGCGGTCCACCGCGAATCCCCTTCCAGCGCACGCAGCCCCGAGACCCGCACGACCGGCAGCTCGTCCCCCGGATACCCCTGGGCGCTGAGCAGCTCACGCACCTCCAACTCGATCAGGTCGAGCAGTTCCGGATCACCCGCATCGGCCTTGTTCAGCGCCACCACGATGTGCTGCACCCCGACCTGACGCGCGAGCAGCACATGCTCGGCCGTCTGCGGCATCACGCCATCCTGCGCCGAGACCACCAGAATGGCCCCGTCGAGCTGGGACGCGCCGGTGATCATATTCTTCACGAAGTCGGCGTGCCCCGGCATATCGATATGCGCGTAATGCCTTGTGGCGGTTTCGTATTCGACGTGCGCGATATTGATGGTTATCCCGCGCAGCGCCTCCTCCGGCGCCCGGTCGATCCGCTCGAACGGCACGAAGCTGCCGCCACCGCGCTCGGCGAGCACCTTGGTAATGGCGGCGGTCAATGTGGTCTTCCCGTGATCGACATGACCCATGGTGCCGATATTGAGATGCGGCTTGGTCCGCACATACGTCTTCTTGGACATGACTTTCCCTGACTAGGAATGATTTCCGGCGACACACCGGGGGACCTCTCTGAGACGGGCCACCTTCCCCGTCAGAGGTCCCGGGACATCCCGGGGAAGGTCAGCTTCGGGCGCCGTCGAAGTGCGCCGCAGTCACTGCTGCGGACGTTGCCAGGGCAGCCGCCATCGCGCCCGCGACCGCGGACTCCAGAGCGATGGTGTGGCCGAACATGTGGTGCACTGTACGGGCCGAAAAGACCCGGGCGCGAGCGATTTTTCGCTCGCGCCCGGTTCGGCGGTGTCAGTGCGACGGCATCAGTTCAGCGGAGCCGAACGCCACCAGCGCAGCACCTTGTCCTGTGCACCCGCCAAACCATCTGCGTACATCAGGAATTGGGCGCGCTTGCTGTCACCGGTGAAGGCGGTGACGATCTTCGGACCGTCATTGACGAATTTGTAGTTGGTGTAGGACTTTCCGCCATTGGTATCGGTCGACTTGGTGGCGTCCGAGGGCAGATTGCTCAATACCTTCTGCACATCGGAGGCGTTCTTGTAGACGTAGATGGTGTAGAACGGGTCGTCGTTGTCGCCGCCGCCGTAGCAATCCCACTGCGCGGCCCAGGCCCCGAAGTCCGGGGTGCCCGGGGTGGGCAGGGTCAGATCGCCGGTCTTGTGGGCATTGCATTTCGCGCCGTTGTAGCCGACCGAATCCGAATCGCTGGCGGGCACCATGCGCGGGAACTCTTTGCTGATCGAGGCCGCCGTGGCGTCGACCGAGCCGCCGCCACCACTGGACGAGGAAGACGAGGTGGTACTGCCACCGCCACTGGTCGTCGACGAACCACCTTTGGACACCACGCCGATGATCGCGAGCACGATCACCAGGAGCACGACCAGACCGACGCACAACGCCACGATGAGCCCGACATTCGACTTACGCGGCGGTTGGACCGGGCGAGCTCCGCCCATCGGCGGACGGGGCGCACCGGGCGGCGTCGCGAAACCGAGCGGCTGCTGGTTGTGCGGCTGCTGGTTGTAGGGATTGCTCGGATGCGATTGCTGCTGCGTCGGCGCGGTCTGCACCGGCTGCGGGCGCTGGGCGCCCTGCGCGGGATTGACGGTCGTCGGCGCCAACTGCTGTGGCTGCATGGTGTGCGGGCCGCTTGTCTGCGGGTACGGGCCGCTGGTCTGTGGGTAGGGCCCGGCGGTCTGCGGGTACGGCCCGTTCGTCACCAGTGGGGTACCGGTCATGGGCATCGGCTGCCCGGTGACCGGCCGTGGCGCACCCGTCACCGGAATCGCCGGTCCGGTACCCGGACGCGGGCCGCCGACCACCGGCATCGCCGGGGCGCTCGGGTTGGCGAATGCCTGCTTGGCCGCCAGCGCGAACTCCGAGCAGGAGGCGAAGCGGTCATCGGGCCGCTTGGCCATGGCCTTCGCCAGTACCGCGTCCAGTTGGTACGGCAGGCCGGGACGGACACTGCTCAATGCCGGGGGCGTGCCCTGCAAATGCCCCTGGATCACCGCCGCAGGATTGGTCGCCGCAAACGGACCGGACCCGGTGAACAGCCAGAACAGCGAGCACGCCAGCGAATACTGGTCCGAGCGGTGATCCAGCGAAGCGCCGGTCAGTTGTTCGGGCGAGGCATAGGCGAGGGTGGCGGTGAAGGTGCCGGTCTGGGTGAGATGCCCGGTGTCGTCGCGCAGGCGCGCGATGCCGAAGTCGGTCAGATAGACCCGCTCACCGCGCCCACCGCCGGAGCGGGCCAGCAGGATATTCGCGGGTTTCACATCGCGGTGCAGCACGCCCATGCCGTGCGCGTAGTCGAGCGCGTCCGCGGTCTCCTTGACGATCTGCACCGCGCGCTCCGGCGGCAGCGACTTCGGATCGACCGATGCGGCGTCGATGCCATCGATGTACTGCATCGAGATCCACAGCTGCTCGTCCTCGAGGCCGCGGTCGTAGACGGTGACGATATTCGGGTGATCGAGCTGCGCGACCAGATCCGCCTCCCGCTCGAACCGCGCCCGCACCTCCTTATCGAAGAACATCTCCCGATTCAGCAGCTTCAGCGCCGTCATCCTCGGCAGTCGCGGATGCTTCGCCAGGTACACCGAACCCATGCCACCGCGGCCCAATTGCCGATCGATGACATAACCGGCGAATACCTCACCGCTGGCCAGCATGTCTGCTCCACTTCCCGCCGCGCACCGGGACCCACCGATGCACAGGCGTACAGCATAAGAATGCGCGATCAGGACCACCTGACCACGGAAAACATCGAAACCTTAGCAGGATTCGCTTAAGCCCTGGTTATCGTCGACTTATAGATATCGCATGCGATGCCGATAACGCACTGCTAGGGCGGAGGCCGCGGTGTGGGGCCCGGCGGGGTCCGCCCGGGGCGACGCGGGATGTCGGGTAGCGCGATGGTATTGGGTCGCACCGACCGTCGCGGCGGCAGTGGCAGCCGCGGCTGAGGGGGCCTCGGCGACTCGGGCGCGCCGCGGTTGGTCGGCTCCGTCGGCCGGGCACTTCGGCTGCTCCCGACTCGCTCAGAAGTGTTGGGGGGCACCGGGTTTCTAGACCGCACCGAGTCTCCGGACGACCCAGCGTTTTCAGACGACCCCGCGTTTCCAGACGGCACCGCGCTTCCAGACGACCCCGCGCTTCCAGGCGGCACCGGATTACGCGGCGGACCGGTATGGTGCGGCGGTTCGGTGCCAGTACGCGAATCGTGGCCTGATGGTGGGCGATACGGACCGCGCTGCCCGTTCCCGTTCTGTGTATGCGGGTGCGGCCCGAACGACACCAACGACCGCCGAGCCGCCACGGCGAATTCGGTACAGCTGCCGAACCGGTCCGCGGGCTGTTTGGCCATGGCCCGCCCCAGCACCGCGTCCAACCCGGGCGGCACATCGGGGCGATATCGGCGCAGCGACGGTATCGCCCCGTACAGATGTCCGTTGATGACGGCCATGGGATTCGCCCCGTGGAACGGCCCGACCCCGGTCAGCATCCAGAACAGCGAGCAGGCCAGTGAGTACTGATCGGCCAGATAGTCCGGCGTCCCGGTCAGCTGCTCCGGCGCCGCGTAGGCCAGGGTGGCGGTAATGGTTCCTGGCGAGCTCAGCGTGGACTCGGTGCCGCGCATGCCCGCAATGCCGAAATCGGTGAGCAGCACCCGTTCCGGCTGCCCGATCGGCGCCTTGGCCAGCAGGATATTGGCCGGTTTCACATCGCGGTGCAGCACCCCGTTGGCGTGTGCGAAATCCAGGGCGGCCGCGGTATCGGCGATGATCTGCACCGCGCGACCCGGCGCGAGCACATTGACATCCGCGCAGGAGGCATCGGCACCCGGCACGAATTGCATCGAGATCCAGAGTTGTTGATCCTCGGCGCCGCGGTCGTAGACGGTGACGATATTCGGATGGTCGAGGGTGGCGACCAGATCGGCCTCCCGCTCGAAACGGCGCCGGATCTCGGCATCGGTATACAGTTCGCGCTTCAGCAGTTTCAGCGCGGTCAAACGCGGCAGGCGTGGATGCTGGGCCAGGTATACGGTGCCCATACCGCCCTGGCCGAGTACACGTTTGATGGTGTAGCCAGCGAAAACGTCGCCAGTTCGCAGCACAGTGGATTCACCCCCCATATTCGGGTCGAGCACCTGGATCCTACCGATGTATCTGTTCGAGTGGCCCCTGCGCAACATGTTCGTTGCCGTCCGCTGCAGGCCTTCGACGGGCCTTTGACCGCCGTGTCGGAGACGTTGTCGGTGGCAGTCGATAGGCTCGGCCCCATGCGCATTGGAGCACACGTCCGGCTCGACAGCGATCCGATCGGCTTCGGTGAAAAACTCGGCGCCGATGTCATCCAGCTGTTCGTCGTCGACCCGCAGAGCTGGGACAAGCCGACCCCGCATCCGCGGACCGAGGAGATCCTCGCCAGTCCGATCGATGTGGTGGTGCACTCGTCCTATCAGATCAATGTGGCCAGCCTGAACAACCGCCTGCGCATGCCATCGCGCAACGCGGTCGCGCAGCAGGCCGAGGCTGCCGCCGATCTCGGCGCGTTCGGCCTGGTCGTGCACGGTGGACATGTCCGCTCGGACAGCGAACTGGACACCGGAATCGACAACTGGCGCAAGCTGTTCGAACGCCAGCAGGACAAGGGCGGCTTCGCGGTGCCGATCCTGATCGAGAACACCGCGGGCGGCAATCACGCCATGGCCCGGCATTTCGATTCGATCGCCCGGCTCTGGGACGCGGTCGGCGATTTCGGCGCTGGCTTCTGCCTCGACACCTGCCATGCCTGGGCGGGCGGTGAGGATCTGGTCGGCGTCGTCGAGCGGATCAAGGCCATCACCGGCCGCATCGACCTGGTGCACCTGAATTCCTCACGCGACGAGTTCAATTCCGGCGCGGACCGGCACGCCAACTTCGCCGACGGCACCATCGATCCACAACTGCTCGCAGAGGTATGCCGCACCGCGGACGCTCCGATCATCCTGGAGACCCCCGCCGAGGGCGTCGCCGATGACCTGGCCTACCTGCGAGAGCACGTCGGCTGATTCCGTCCTCGGCCCCGGCCGGGCCGTCCGATGGGCTGAACAGACCGGCGGGTAGTCGGGCAGAGCGGGTAGACCGGCACCAGCAACTCGGACCGTGGGCCGGGCGGCGGGAACGACAGCGCAGAAACGTCGGTGCGATGGCGCAATGAGCCGGGCGTGGGGTCGGTACCGTTGGGATCACCGCGACGAAAACCCTGGTTGGCGTGCCTATTTCGGTGGTGTGCTCAATCGCGCATCAACCGATTTCAACCAGCGAAGGTGATCCCTATGACGGTCGAATACGCCCAATCCACCGCCACCGTGACCAAACTCGGCGCTCGTATCGGTGCCCAGGTCGACAATGTCCGACTCGGTGGCGATCTGGACGCGGCCACCGTCGAGGTGATCCGGCGCGCCCTTGTCGAGCACAAGGTCATCTTCTTCCGCGGGCAGGACCATCTGACCGAGGACGGGCAGTACGAGTTCGCGCAGCTGCTCGGCACCCCGACGACACCGCACCCGACGGTCACCTCGCACGGCGTCAAGAGCCTGGCCATCGACTCCGAATACGGCCGGGCCAATAGCTGGCATACCGACGTCACCTTCGTCGACCGGATCCCGAAGGCCTCCATCCTGCGCGCGGTCACGCTGCCGTCCTACGGTGGATCCACCACCTGGGCATCCACCGTCGCCGCATACGAGTCGCTGCCCGAGCCGCTCAAGCGCCTGGCCGAGAGCCTGCGAGCCGTGCACACCAATATCTACGACTACGCCGCCACCAATGTCGACCGCAGCACCCCGAACACCGAGGCCTACCGCGCCGAGTTCCAGTCCGACTTCTACGAGACCGAACATCCGGTGGTGCGGGTGCACCCGGAGACCGGCGAGCGGGCCCTGCTGGTCGGACACTTCGTCAAGCATTTCGTCGGCGTCTCCACCAGCGAGTCCCAGGCCCTGTTCCGCCTGTTCCAGGACCGGGTGACCCGGCTGGAGAACACCACCCGCTGGAACTGGCAGCCCGGTGACGTCGCCATCTGGGACAACCGCGCCACCCAGCACTACGCCATCGACGACTACGACAACCAGCCACGCAAGCTGACCCGGATCACCCTCGCCGGCGATATCCCGGTCGGTGTCGACGGCATCAAGAGCACGGTGCGCCACGGCAATGCCGAGCACTACTCGATCATCGAGGAAGTCTCGCCGCTCGCATCGTGACGGCGACCGCACGGCTGCCGCAGTCCTGCCGATTGTGCTGCGGCAGTTGAGGGGCCGTGCGGTCCACATACCGGGCGGTGGCCGAGCACGAGGTCGGGCCGCTGCCGGGCTGGCCCCTTCGACCGACCTGCAGGCAGTCGCCAGCGGCGCCATAGTACAGACTGAACCCATGAGCATCAGCCCGCTGGACGGGGTTCGCGTCCTGGAACTCGGCAATTACATCGCCGCGCCGACCGCTGGTCGCATCCTCGGCGATTTCGGTGCCGAGGTGATCAAAGTGGAGCGGCCGAAGGCCGGAGACGAGCTGCGCAATTGGCGGCTCTACGGCGGCGATACCTCGATGCTGTACCGCACCATCAACCGGAACAAGAAGTCGATCACGCTGGATCTGCGCACCGAGGCGGGCCGCGGCATCGTGCTGGACCTGCTGCGGCACTGCGACGTGCTGCTGGAGAACTTCCGTCCGGGCATGCTCGAGAAGTGGGGTCTCGGCCCCGAGGTGCTCAATGAGGTCAATCCGGATCTGGTGATCACCCGGATCTCCGCCTACGGGCAAACCGGGCCGCTGGCCGCACGCCCCGGTTTCGCCGCGGTCGCGGAGGCCGTTGGCGGTCTGCGGGAACTCGTCGGCGATCCGGATCGGCCGCCGGTACGGGTCGGTGTATCCATCGGCGATTCGATCGCGGGGATCTACGCGGCCTTCGGGACGGTCATGGCGCTGTTCCAGCGCGAGCGTACGACCGCATCGATTCCGCTCGGTGAACGCGTTATCGATGTGGCTTTGAACGAGGCGATTCTGTCGGTGATGGAATCGCTGGTCCCCGACTATCTCGCGTACGGCATCAACCGCGAGCGCGTCGGCGGCCGGATGGAGGGCATCGCACCGAGCAATGCCTACCCGACCAGTGACGGCGCGAGCATCATTATCGGCGGCAACGGTGACGCCATCTTCCAGCGCTATATGGAGGTGATCGGCCGCCCGGACCTGGCCGCCGATCCGGAGCTGCAGGACAATGCCGGACGCTGGCGCAACCGCGAGCGGCTCGACGCGGGCATCGCCGAATGGACGGCGCGGCACACCCGCGACGAGGCGCTGAAGATCCTGGAGGCGGCGGCCATCCCCTGCGGCCCCATCTACACCGCCGCCGATATCGTCGCCGACGAGCAGTACCGGGCGCGCAATATGATTCAGCCGTTCCCGGTGGATGTCGGTGCGCCGCAGCCGAAGACGGTCGGCTTCCCCGGCATCGTGCCGGTGATCGGCGAGAAGTCGCTGCCCATTCGCACTGTCGGCCCGGATCTGGGTGCGCACACTCGCGAGGTGCTTTCGGAACTGCTCGGCATGAGCGAGGCCGATATCGACGGGCTGGAGGCGTGATGCGCGCCGGTATCGAGGCGGTGGAGGCGGCATGACGCGACGGGTTTACGGCAGACGTCGGCCGCCGGGGCGCAACGCGCGCGAAATTTCTGCGCCCGGCCACGCGCGCCCGACGATCCACCCCACCCCGGCCAGCAACGAAAAGCCGTGCGGTGGCGTGATGTGCGTCCCACCCCATGTGCGTCAGGCGCCGCCGGTTCGGGATGCGCAGGAGGAAGAGTGATGAGCTCCGCAACGCGCAGCGATTCGACGAGGGGCGATGATCGCGCGACGGGCGGGCCCGACTCCATCCTGCGCGATGTGACGCTGCGCGACGGATTGCAGCTGACCGGAAAGGTGCTGCCGGTCGAGCGCAAGGTGGAGATCGTGCGCCGCCTGCTCGCCCTCGGCGTGCCCGCGTTGGAGATCGGCTCGATGGCCCGCGCCGATCTGGTGCCGCCGATGGCCAACACCATGGAGCTCATTGCCGCACTGACTCCGGAGGAGCTGCAACGCTGTTGGGTCTGGGTGGCGACGCCGCGCCATATCGAGAAGGCCGCCGCCGCCGGCGTGCGCAACTTCCAATACTGCTTCTCCGCCTCGGACGCGCACAATAAGGCCAATATCGGCCGCAGCACCGAGGACAGCGTCGCCGCCATGCCGGACGCGGTCCGCCTGGCCGAGGCGGCGGGCGGCGAAATCCAACTCTGCCTCGCCACCAGCTTCACCTGCCCGTTCGACGGCCCCGTCGACCCGGAGCGCGTCCTGGCCATCGCCAACGACCCGCGCACCGAGGGCGCCACCGATATCGTCATCGCCGACACCCTCGGCCAAGCCCACCCGACCCAGGTATCGGCACTGATCTCGGCCGTACGCGACCGAACGCCGCACCGCCGCATCGTCTTCCACGGTCACGACACCTGGGGCATGGGCGTCGCGAACACCCTCGCCGCCCTGCAGGCCGGTGCCACCATGGTGGACGGCTCCCTCGGCGGCCTCGGCGGCTGCCCCTTCGCCCCCGGCGCCAGCGGCAACACCTCCACCGAGGACATCCTCTTCGCCACCCGCCCCACTTGGTTCACCCCACCCGTCCTGGCCGAACTGGTCACCCTCACCGAAGCCCTACTCACCGAACTGGGCGAACCCAACCGCTCCCGCACCGCCGAAGGCGCCCGCTCCAAAGCCCCCGCCTTCGAATGGGTCATCACCCGGTAACCAGTGCCGCTGCACACGCAATGTGAATGCCGCACAAGCTATATACGCTCTGTGAGGTCTCCAATGCTTGTGCGGCACCAAGTGGCGATCAGTCGTGGCAGAGGGAGTTGGCCAGAGCCGACGGCGCGGACCGCTTTACCGCTCGGTGGGGGGCGGGGTGAACTGGTAGTGGCGGAAATCGCGGACGGGCTCGAAACCGATGGCGCGGTAGATCTTGTTCGAGGTGGGGTTGGCGAGATCGGCGAACAGGCAGACGTTCAGCCCCTGCCAGCGCAGGGTGCGGGCCACATGGGCGGTGAGGATGCTGGCGTAGCCGTGTCCGCGCTCCTCGGGCGGGGTGTAGACCGGGCCGATCCTGGACCACCCGAAAACCGGAATCTGATGCGCGGCAAGGGAGACGGGACGGCCGTCGCGTTCCCACAGCCACCAGCGTCCGGTCGCGATCCGGTTCCGGACGGCGATGGCGTTCAGGGTCGGCGATGGCATCCCGGATTCCACCCGCATGGCCTCGGTCCAGCCGACGCACAGCGCCACATCGGATTCGGTTGCACGCCGGGGTGTTCCGGCGGTCTCGGGGAAACTCAGTTCGGCGAGCCGGTAGAGGCGGGTGGAATACGCCTCGACGAAATCCACGCCGTGTCGGCACCCCCAGCGCTGGGCGAATTCGGTGGCATCGTCGATCGCACCTTCGACCCCACCCACATCGCGCGCGACCTCGGCCATCGCATCGGCAACGGCCGCAACACTTCCCGCGGGCAACTCACCGAGATACACCCCGCGTCCGGCCGCGCGCATGGCGGCGCCGATCACCGCCGCCTCGTCATCGTGCACGGACAGGAACCGCGACCGTTCGGCATCGGCCTGCATGCCGGCGAGGTGATTGGCGATGGCCGTGGTGATCACCGTGTGCCGCAGTGGATCACGCAGCAGCAAGGCCTCGGTGACCGCCCGGTACCGCGCGGCATCGGCGGTGATCTCGATCCTCATACCGAAACACGCTAGAGCCCGAAAGCCCTGCCCGCTCGCGATTTTCCCACGCCAGCGCGCCGCGGCGACGTCCGCTTCAGCCGGTTCGACTCGCTCCGTCGGCGCGCAGCTTGAGCAGGACCAATCCGGCGGTGCACGCGAGAATCAGTCCGGCGACGGTGATTTCGACATGCAGTCCGGCGATGCCGAGTACTGCTCCGACGATGCCGCCGACGAAAATCAGCCAGGCCGCTATTCGCGACAGGAGCGCGGACAACGTGCGTTCTGGCGGGTTCGACACGACTTGCTGCGAGTTTTCCGTGGCCGCCGATTCGTCGGCCGCGCCGGAGGCTCGCAACGGAGTTGTCGAGTAAGCTCCCATCATCAACTCCTCGATGACGCCGATCAGAGTATTGCCCTCGCGCAAATTGCACCGCGCGTCTCTCATCTAGGTACTGGCGTCTCACGCGTAACTTTGATCACACACGCTACGGCCACGGGACGTGGTTCGACTACGACACGTGCCCGCGACACGCCGAAGAGATCAATTCGATATCTGAATTAACGATGTTTAATATGCGCTGGCGTCGCATGTGCCCAGCGTCTTCTCATCTGGCCGGGGCGACCGGCCTCGATTATTGTGAGCCCCACTCGAACTACGAGGAGTGTCACCGATGGAGAGCAGCAGGGCCAAGATCGCGGGTCCGGCGATCGCCGTGGGCGCGGTCTCTCTCGGGCTCGTACTTATCGGCGCCTGCGGGCTCGGTAAGCACGATACCTACGTCGCACCCCCACCGATCAAATCCGCGAACGACGCGGCCCCGGTCGTGCGCGCCGGTACCACCTCGGCGGTGCCGAAGGTGTACATCCCGCCGTCGCCGAGCTGGCAGGTCGCGCCGCCCGGACCGCCGCGCAAGCCGGTCGGATTCACCGATCCCTCGACCTCACCCGAGTTGACGCCTCGGTCGTCGCAGACCTCCTCCGCGCCAACCGGTTCGCCGCCGATCGCCACAACCGAATTCGAGTCGGCGCCGACCATCACCCAGCGTCCGGCCGTCGTCGAGCCGGCCGAAGAGCCGCCGACCACGACGCGCCGCCCGGCGACCGCCCCGGGTTTGTACGGCGACTCCGACGGATAAGCGAAACGGCGGCGCATGCAACCGCATACGCCGCCGTTCGGAGTTACCGCGCTTCTACAGCTCCGGCAGGTCGTAATCACCGACCCTGGCGCTGAGCACGCGCAGATGCTCGAGCCCACCGCCGAGCGTGCGCTCGATCGCGGTGAGGCGGGCGACGTAGTGGCTCACCGGATACTCCGCGGTCACACCGATACCGCCGTGCATCTGGATCGCCTCCTGGCCGATGTGCCGAGCCGAGCGGCCCACCTGCAGCCGCGCCCGCGACGCGACCACTGGATCGTTGGCGCCGTCGGCGAGTGCGGCGTTGGCGTAGAGGCTCATGCTGCGCGCCAGTTCCAGCGAGACGTACATATTCGCCGCCCGCTGGGTCAGCGTCTGGAACTTCGACAGCGTGACGCCGAACTGCTTGCGCGTCTTCAGGTAGTCCGTCGTCAGCCGCAGCGCCTCCTCCATCGCACCGATGGACTCCGCACAGAGCGCGGCCTGCGCATAGCCGATGGCCACCTGCACCGCCTCGGCGGCGTCGATAGTGTCACCGAGCAATTCGCCTGGGGCCTTGTCGAATGCGATCTGCGCACCGCGCTGACCGTCGACCGTCCGAAACGGCTTGCGCTGCACACCGGCGGCATCCGGACCGACCAGGAACAGCCCGGTGCCGCCACTGGGCAGCACCGCGCTGACCACCAGTTCATCGGCGCTGTCACCGTGCGGAACCGGATTCTTCAGACCCGTCAGCACCCACGAATCCCCCTGCTGCACAGCGGTGGTCGTGAGTTCGGTGGACGGCCAACGGATGCCGGGTTCGGCATGCGCGAATGCCAGCAGCTTGGTGCCGCCGGCGACCTCGGGCAGAATCCGCTGCCGCTGTTCGGCACTGCCGACCTGCGCGACCAGGCCACCCGGCACCAGCACCGCGTCCACCAGCGGCTCCGGTGCGAGCCGACGCCCGATCTCCTCGAGTACGACCATCGTCTCCACCGGACCGGCGCCCATGCCGCCGTCCTCTTCGGTGAAGCTCAGGCCGAGCACGCCGAGTTCGGCCAGCTGGTTCCAGACATCGCGGCTCCAGCCGAGTTCGGTGTCGGTGACCTTCAGGCGGGTCTCGGGATCATAGTTGCGGGCCAGCAGGTCGCGAACCGTGTCGCGCAGCATGACCTGTTCATCGGTGAGTTCGAAATCCATGGCGGTGCCTCACAATCCGAGGATCGTGGAGGCGATGATGGTGCGCTGCACCTCGCTGGAGCCTCCGTAGATGGTGGTCTTGCGGTAGTTCAGGTAGCTGGGGCCGCTGCGCTGCGCCCAACCGGGCGAGGCGATGTCGGCGGCATCGACCGGGAGAGCGTCCGGGCCAGCGATATCGAGTAGCAGTTCGGTGGCGGCCTGCTGGAGTTCGGAACCGCGCAGCTTGAGCACCGACGAGGCCGGATTCGGCTTACCGTCCGAGGAATTCGAGACCACGCGCAGCTGGGTGAGTTCCAGTGCGAGCAGTTCGTTCTCCAGTTCCGCGAACCGGGCGGCGAACAGCGGATCCTCGAGCAGCGTGCCGGCCCCCGACTTGGTCTGGCGCGCATACTCCTTGGCGACACCGAGTTTGACCTTGGTGCGGCCGACACCGGTGATGCCGGTGCGCTCGTTGCCGAGCAGGAACTTGGCGTAGGTCCAGCCCTGGTTCTCCTCGCCGACCAGCTGATCGGCGGGCACCCGCACATTCTCGAAGAAGACCTCGTTGACCTCGTAACCGCCGTCGATGAGCTTGATCGGGCGGATCGTGACACCGGGAGACTTCACGTCGAACAGCAGGAAGGAGATGCCCGCCTGCTTCTTCGCGCTCGGATCGGTGCGGACCAGGCAGAAGATCCAGTCGGCGTACTGACCGAGCGTGGTCCAGATCTTCTGGCCGTTGACGATGTAGGAGTCACCGTCGCGCACCGCGGTGGTGCGCAGCGAGGCCAGATCGGATCCGGCGTCGGGTTCGGAGAAGCCCTGGCACCACCAGATATCCAGCGCGGCCGTCGGCGGCAGGAAGCGTTCCTTGATCTCCTGCGAACCGAAATGAGCGATCACCGGGCCGACCATCTGGGCATTGAACGTCAGCGGCTCGGGCACCGAGGCCAGCTGCATCTCGTCCTGCCAGATGTGGCGCTGAATCGGCGTCCAGTCCTTCCCGCCCCACTCGACCGGCCAGTTCGGCACGGCCAGACCGTGGTCGTTGAGGATTTTGTGTGCCGTGACGATGTCCTCGCGAGTCAGCTCGTGACCGTATTTGACGCGGTCACGGATGTCGGCGGGAATCTCGGTCCGGTAGAAGTTCCGCAGTTCGTCGCGGAAGCTCACCTCGTCGGGCGTCAGACTTAGTTTCATACACATCTCCCGGTGTGTCTCGTACATCCGCGTCAAACCTACCCCCCGGTAATCTCGCACTGCCGAGTGGGTCACAGAGGTAGGTCGCGCAGGTACCGCCACCGTGTCGCGATTCGGCCGGCGGCCAGCCCCGGGGATCGCGACTCCTTGGGCGGCGGTAGCGGCGAACTGGTACGTTGCTGCACGTGGGTCGGGGCTATCCCCGTGTTCGGTATCGAGGAGAACGAGTGAACGGCAGATCCATCGCACGTGCCGCCGCGGCAGTGACATCTCTCGGCGTCGGAGCGGTTGTGGCCCTCACCGGCACGGCGGTCGCCGAGCCCTCACCCATCGACACCGGACTCGAACAGCTCACCACCGCCGCCGGACCCGATCCGGCCGCGCAGGCGGGTGTCGGCGCGCTCAACCAGTTCACCAAGCTGGTGGATATCGCCGAATTGCGCAATGTCTCGGCAGCTTTCACCCCGTTCGCCTATGCCGCGCCGACCTTCGGCTGCGGCAGCACCGGCCCCGTCACCACGATCATCGCGGCCGGTTCCACCGACGGCGCCACCCCCAACGGCGCGGTCGACCCGCTGCCGGGCACTCTGCGGTTCAGTGCGACACCCGCGCATTCGGGCTCGCCGCTGGCTTCGGGCCTGGTCGTGGCCTGGCTGAACGTCAATACCGGCGCGAGCGGACTCAGCCCCCTCGACGACCGGACCGAATACGGCCCGACCCTGTCCAAGACCGTGGCCAGCGGTCCCGGCACGATCATCGCCTCGATGTGGGGCATCATCGACTACCCGTTCGCGCACTGTGTGATGACACCGACGGTCGGAATGTTCTACGTGCCGGACCGTCCAGTGGTGGCGCCGCCGCCCCCGGCACCCGATGCCCCAGCACCGCCCCCCGCCGCTGGCGCAGCCGATAAGCCGCAGGCGCTCCCCGCCCCCGACGGCGCCCAGGTACCCGTCGCCCCCGCCGCCCCAAACCAGGCAGGGCCAGTAGCACGCACCGAGATCGCACACCAGAACAACTGACCGCCCCAGCCCGTCCGAGCCGAACGTCCAGCCCAGCCCGACAGAACACCGGCTCTACCGGACACTCACCCCGACTGGATGCTCAGCTCAACTGGGCGCCCAGATCAGCCGATCGCTCAGCGAATCTTGCCGAAGAATGCGCGAACGTCGGCCACGTGCATATCCGGCAGTTCCATTGGTACGAAATGGTTTCCGGTATTGCCCTTGGGCCAGTGCGCGATGATGTTGTCGCGCTCGGCGAGTCGCCGCATGAGTGCCGAGCCACCCGCGTAGACGCCGGTCGGCACCAGCTTTTGGCCGGTGGGCCAGACGAATCCGCCGTCGCCGAGGCCGTCGTACATCGGCCAGGACGAGGTGCCAGCGGTATGGGTGAACCAGTACAGGCTGATATTGGTCAGCAGGTGGTCGCGGTCCATGACGTCCTCGGCCAGTTCGGCCAGCGGGGTGAATTCGTTGAACTTCTGCATCAGCCAGGCGAGCAGGCCGACCGGGGAGTCGGTCCAGGCGTGCGCGAAAGTCTGTGGCGCGGCGCGCAGTAGCGTGTGGTGGTTCACGCCGCCGCTCATCCAGCCCTGCATCTGATCCCATTCGGCGCGTTCGTCCGGCGTCATGGTCGGCACATCGGCCTCGGTCGGCATGCCGATGCCGCCGTCGATATGCACACCGACCACGCGATCCGGTGCGACGAGAGCCATTTCGGGTGACACATAAGCCCCGAGGTCGCCGCCCTGGACGCCATAGCTGGTGTAGCCGAGCCGGTCCATCAGCTCGACCCACATCTCGGCCACCCGGCGCACGGTCATCCCGGTATCCCGCGGCCCTTCGGAGAAGGCGAAACCGGGAACCGACGGGACGACGACATGGAATGCCTGCGCCGGATCCAGCCCGTATGCGCGCGGATTCGTCAGCGGGCCAATGGTTTTGGTGAATTCGACAAATGAATTGGGCCAGCCGTGGGTCAGGATCAGCGGCAGCGCATCCGGCTCGGGTGAACGCACATGCAGGAAATGCACATCCAGACCGTCGATTTCGGTGATGAACTGCGGGAACTCGTTCAACGCCGCCTCTTGCGCGCGCCAGTCGTACCCGGTGCGCCAGTACTCGGCCAGTTCCTTCAGATACGCGACCGGAACACCACGCTCCCAGCCCCGCCCTGGCAGCTGTGCCGACCAGCGGATGCGCGCCAGCCGATCGATCAGATCGTCGACATCGGCCTGCGGAATGTCGATGCGGAACGGGCGAATGGCGTGCCCACCGGTCACCTGATCGCCACCGCGGATCGAATCGCTGGGCGCTGCATGCCCATCCGTCGCCCGACCGCCGCCCCGCACGGAATCGCTACGCACTGCTGCATTCATCTGTATCTCCTTGCTGATCTCGGTACAACGAATACGTTAGGAGGCATCTAGGACCATCTATGTCCTAGTTGTCTAGAATCCTGAAAATCATGAACGACACCCCCGCCCGCCTGCTGCGTCTGCTGTCACTGCTGCAGACACCACGTGAATGGCCGGGCAGCGAACTCGCCGACCGCCTCGGCGTCACCGACCGCACCGTGCGCCGCGATATCGAGCGCCTGCGCGAACTCGGCTATCCGGTCGAGGCGACGATGGGCGCGAGCGGCGGCTATCGACTGGTGGCCGGTGCCGCGATGCCACCGCTGCTGGTCGACGATGAGGAGGCGGTCGCCATCGCGGTCGGACTGCGCGCCGCCGCCGGATCGGCCATTGCGGGCATCGAGGAGGCCTCGGTCCGCGCACTCGCCAAGTTGGAACAGGTGCTGCCCGCGAAATTGCGCCGCCGGGTGCGGGTGCTCGGCACCGCACTCGTGCCGCCCACCGACGATGGCCCCGCCGTCGATCCGGAGGTACTGACGACGCTGGCCGCGGCCGTAACCAATAGGGAGCGTGTGCGTTTCGGGTACCGAGGCGAATCCGGCGCGGAAACCCGTCGTCACATCGAACCCGTCGGCCTCGTCCCGTCCCGGCGCCGCTGGTACCTCGTCGGCCACGATATGGACCGCGACGACTGGCGCATCTTCCGGGTCGACCGTATCGAACGGCCCCAGCCCACCGGCGCCCGCTGCACTCCGCGATCGCTGCCCGCCGCGGATCCGGCCGCCTATGTCGCTGGCCGCCGGACCAATTGGGGCACACCGTCGTTCCGCGTCCGCGTCACCATCCAGGCTCCGGTAAGCCGTGTCGTGGGCCGCCTCGGCGATTCGCCCGGCGATATCGCCGCGATCGATGACGATTCCTGTCTGCTGGACGTCACCCGCGACGACGATCCGACCTGGCTGGCGTGCCGGCTCATCGATCTCGGCGCGGACTTCCAGGTGCACGAACCGCCCGTGCTGGCCGACCGGCTGCGCATGCTCGCGAGCCGCATCACCAACGCCCTCACCTAGCCGGATCACCCACGGTCGCGGTGTTGCACGATAGAGGTCCGATTTCCGAACCGGAGGCCCGAATCGTGCTCGACGCTGACGACGTGCGCCGCATCGCGTTGTCCTTTCCCAAGACCGTGGAGAAGGAACGCTGGCACCATCCGACCTTCGATGTGGCGGGCAAGATGTTCGTCACCCTCCCCGACGATCAGACCTCGTTCGCGGTCCGCTGCCCCAAACACGACCGCACCGAACTCATCGCCGCCGAACCGCACAAATTCTGGGTTCCGCCGCACGAGGCCTCGTCCTCGTGGGTCCGAGCCCGGCTGTCCGCACTCGAAGACAGCAACGAATTGCGCGATATCCTGCTGGACTCGTGGCGGCAGGCCGCGCCCGCCGACCTCATCGAGGAGTGATCACACCCGAGGGTCGGCTGGGACGTAATGCCAGAGTTCCCAAGGGATTTCCGGTGTGCGGACGCGGAAGGCCTCCGGGGTGTGCAGAGCGGGATCGGATAGGGCGCGGTTGACTGCCACGTATAGCTCCAGGGCGAGTCGGCGGCGACCGGAAGGTGCCAGCGCTTGCAGTGCGCGGACCGTAGCGCGGATGGCGGACAGCAGGGATTCCGTTGCGGTGGTGAGAATTTCGGTGTGATTGCTCATGGTGTCACCGGTTCGGTCGGGGCGGTAGGGTGCACGGCGGCGACAGACAGGGCGGGCGCGCGGACCGGGCGTAGCGCCAACGCCACCAGGCCCGCGGCGAGAGCGGCCGCGATACCGAGAAAGAAGGCCCGGTCGGAAGCATCCAGGGCGGCAGACAACGTGGTCGGGGTGCCGATAATGGCGATCAGCAGCGCGGTGCCCAATACCGCGCCGAACTGGCGGAAGGCAGCCCCGACAGCACTCGCCGATCCGTAGCGATCCGCCGGAACATCCGCGACCGAGGCCGCGCCGAGCGCCGGGAAGGCCAGTCCGATACCGATGCCGACCAGGGACTGTCCGGGGAGCCAGGTGGTGAGGAAGTCGGGTTCGGCTCCACTACTGCGCAGCACGAGCAGGCCGACGGCGTACACGATGGTGCCGGGGACGATCACCATGCGATGGCCGAAGCGGTCGGCGATGCGGCCAGCGGGAATGGCGACCACCGTTGTCAGCAGCGGTCCGGGCAGCACGGCCGAACCGGCTTTCAGGATGCTGTATTGCCATACGCCCGTGAGGAAAAGGATATTGCCGAGGATCATCGAGAAGAAGGCGAGGGCGAACAGCAGGGTGCCGAGATTGCCGATGGCGAAGCTCGGGATGCGCATCAGGGCGGGCTCGACCACCGGCTGCGGATGCACCAGGCAGCGGCGCACCAGCCAGGCGATGAGCACGGCGGCGGCAAGGAAACAGGCGATGGTGTCGAGGCTGCGCCAGCCCCAACTGCCGCCCTGAATGATCGCCAGCGCCAGGAGTCCGAGTCCGGCCGCGGATAGTGCCGCGCCGAGCAGATCGGGCAGCCCCGTCGCGCCGTCCTCCTTGGTCTCACGGAGTCCGGCCCGGCCCACCACGATGATCAGCAGCCCGACCGGAATGTTGATCAGGAAGATCCAGCGCCAGTCAGCGATCTCGACGAGGAATCCGCCCAGCGGCGGTCCGGTTCCAGCGGCCAGCGCCGCGGCCGCGCCCCAGATGCCCACCGCCGCGGCACGCCGCTCATTCGGGAATTCGGGCAGCAGCAGGGCGAGCGAGACCGGCGCGATAATGGCCGCGGCCACCCCCTGCAACGAGCGTGCGCCAACGAGCAGCTGCCAGTTCGGCGCTGCCGCGCAGGCGATCGAGGTGAGCACGAAAAGGCCGGTGCCCCAGAGCAACAGACGCTTGTGACCGAGCCGGTCGGCGAGTCCACCGGCCGGGACCAGCAGTGCGGCCATGGCGATGAAGTACGCGTCGAGTACCCAGCTCAGCTGCGCACGAGAGGCCTGCGGGA
Organism: Nocardia sp. CA-119907; assembly: GCF_050955995.1. Taxonomy (NCBI): domain Bacteria; kingdom Bacillati; phylum Actinomycetota; class Actinomycetes; order Mycobacteriales; family Nocardiaceae; genus Nocardia; species Nocardia sp. CA-119907. The sequence goes on along the minus strand of NZ_CP192091.1, from coordinate 1,680,091 downwards.
AGGACGCCGCGATATCCGGAAAGCTCACATTGACGATCGAGGTGTCCAGGAAGGCGAGGAACGCGCTCCCACAGATGGCCAGCAGCGCCAATGTGCGTCGTTGCAACATGCAACTAGAACCTAGGCGACGTAGTTGCGAATTGCAACGGCTATCGTGGAATCAATGAAACACGACGATCTGCTGGCGAGTAACTGTGCGATCGAGCGCTCCGGCGCCGTACTCGGCGAGCGCTGGGTGATCGCGATCCTGCGCGCCGCCTACTTCCGCGCCCGCACCTTCGAGGACTATCAGCGCAAGACCGGTATCGCGCGCAATATCCTGACCGAGCGGCTCAACCGACTAGTCGACTACGGCATCCTGGAGCGCCGCGAATACGCCTCCGGACCGTCGCGCACACTGCACGAATACCGCCTGACCTCGGCCGGTATCGACCTGTATCCCGTCATCGCGGCGATCCTGGCGTGGGGCGAGAAGCACACCGGCCTGATCAACGGCGCGCCCACCGAATTGGTGCATCAGACCTGCGGCAAGGTCACCCACGCCAAGGTGGTGTGCGAATGCTGTGGCGCGGAGTTGCGGCCGCATGACATCGAGGTGCGGCCGGGGCCGGGCGCGGAGCATCCCGCGCCGCCGTGGACACCGGTCGGGTGAACCGGTCGGTCAGTGCGACAGCCGAATCCGAAGGATCGCGCCGCCCTCCGTCCCGGCCAAGAGTTCATCGGGATGGCCCGGCACGGCGACCACCGATGTCAGTGGCTGGCCGGTCAGCACCGCGCATGCGGTATTCGTGCTCGGATCGATTCGAACCAGCTGACCGGTCAATGTGGTCACATAGAGCACGCCCGCATCGTCGATGAGGAAGTCATCGGCGAAGTCCGGGATCCCGGGCGACACGGCCACATCGGCGATCACCGTCACGGCGCCCGGATCTTCGATCGGGAAGCGCACGATGCGGCCGAGCGGATTGCCGTTCATGCTGAGATAGATCGAATCATCTCGCACCACAATGCCATTGGCGCCGGTGAACTTCGCCCGCGCCGTCCAGTCCGCGTCGACGACGCCATCCGGACCGATCCGGATCACACCGACACTGGAGGCGACGTACAGATTGCCCTTCGCATCGAAGGCGGCACCGTTGGGCATGGTGAACCCGGAGGCGAGTACCGCCGGTCGGGGATCGCTGGGATCGAAACGCACCACACCACCGGGGCGCAAAACGCTCGTCGGCGAGTCGCCGTAGACGACATAGAGCAGTCCGTCCGGCCCGAGCCGGACCGCGCCGGGAAATTCGACCGGCACCGTCGCGGTCAACCGTCCGGCACCGTCGTAGCGCTGCACCTCATTGCGATACAGCCGCGACACCCACAGATTGCCCTGCGCGTCGTACCCCACATTCTCCGACCAGTCGAGTATGGGCAGACCGGCGGGCACCGCGGTGGCCGCCTGGGCGGACGAGCACACGGCCACCGCAACCGGCTCTGCCACCGCACTGGGCACACGGAAGCTGGGTACACCGATACCCGCGCAGCCCAAGGTGAGCACAGCGGCAACCGGCCATACCCGAGCACCTGCTCGACGGAGCTTCTTCAACGCGAACCTCGACTCTGCTGCCCGACCCGTTGACTTGCCCGGCAGTCTAGTCACCTTTGCCGCTTATGCCGTGCATGCGAGTTATGTCATGAACTCGACTGGATCGCAGAAGGTTTGGCAGTATCCACGGATGCCTTTCTTCGACGGCGCGCGCGGCCGAATGCACTATCGGCGGTGGCCGGTCGAGAACAGGGCCGCGGTGGTGGTGTTGTTGCCCGGAATGGGGCAGCACAGTGGCCACTACCACCGCTTCGCTCGGACACCGACGTCGGTCGGCATCGAAGTGTGGGCGCTGGACACCTCGGGACACGGATTGAGCGAGGGTGATCCGGGCAATCCGGGCACGCTGGTGGAATTGGTCGCCGACGCGCTGCGGCTGATCGACCTGGTTCGCGCCGAACTCCCGGACACTCCGCTGATGCTGATGGGCCACTCGCTCGGCGCGGTCACCACCCTCGGCATTCTCGGCGCGGCGGTGCCGAATCGCGCCGGTGCGGCCGACGATCTGAGCGGGCTGGAGGCGAAGTATCCGCTCCGGCCGAGCCTGCCGCCGAGCGGGTTGGCCGGGCTGGTCTTGTCCGGCGTGCCCGAGCGCGCGCTCGGCGGCGGTGTGCCCGGCGCACCCGGCACACCGTTGCCGACCACCCTGCCGATCCTCGCCGTGCACGGCGTCGAGGACCGGCGGGCTCCGATCGATGCGATGAGGGTCTGGACTCGACGCCACGATTGGGTAAGTTTGCGGGAGTACGCCGACGCCGGGCACGACCTGTTGCACGAGCCGGTGCACGCGCGGGTCGCTGCCGACATCGCGGACTGGATGCAGGGTGTCGTCGTGGGGTTGGCACGACATCGGTGAGTTGATCACGGCTGCGCGGGCAGCACGACGAGGAAGGGGGCGGCGAGATGTCGGATGTGACTGCGCTGAATCAGGCGATCGACGATGGCCAGCTCTGGATCGATGGCGTACTGGTCGGCGAGGGCGCACACGAACACTGCGCCGAGCGCTACGAACAACTCGCCGATGAGGTCGAGGCCCAGATCGCCGTATTGAGCGGGGCCGCTTCATTACCCGGCTTCGGCGGATTCGATTCGGGTGCGGCATTGCGCAGCGGCTTCGAGAACAAGGCCGAGGGCGCGATGACCCGGTTGCGCGAATACGCCAATGCCGCAAGGGCACTCGCACAGACCTTCCGCGCGGCCGGAGCGGCGTACAGCCGAGCCGATGAGGATCTCGCATCGGCGGTCGGTCAGGTCGAGGTGGCGGGAGCGGCGCATGCGTAAGATGCCGCACACCGGTGAGAAGACGCCCATCAAGTACGTCGACCCCGACTACACCCGGACCGTCGAGATCTTCGACAACCTGTCCCATCAGCAGATCCACGACGGTGTGCAACTGATGAATCCGGTCGTGCTCGCGGGCGGACAGCAGGCGTGGCAGGGCAGTTCGACCGGCCTCGCCAGCGCGGTCGAGCAGGCGCATACCGAAATTCGGGCCGCGATCGCCGATGGCTGGCGCGGTGCCGCGGCGGACTCGGCCGTCGACGCGGTGCGCGAATTCGAAAGGCAGGGACAGCAACTCGCCGATGTGATGGCCGCCGTCGGTCAGCGGCTCGGCCAGGCCGGCGATGCCGCCGAGGCATTGCGCGGCGCCGTCGTCGCGCCGTCCGACACCACACCGGATCTCGCTGGCGCGCTGCTGGATCCGACACGCGCCACCGAGAACACCGCCATCCAGAAGTCCGCCGATGGCACCCGCCAGGACGTGGTGCAGGCGATGGACACCATCTACACCAAGGTCTTCATCCCCACGGGATCCGGCATCCCCGCCTTCCCCGATGCGGTGACCGGCGATACGGCACCGACGCCCGACACCACGCCCGCCGCGCAGGTTCCCGCGACGACCAGCCTGGACACCGGAACACAAACCTCCACCACCCCAACGGTTTCGGCGATCGCTCCGGTGACGACCACATCGCACACCACCGTCGAACCCGCCGCGGCGACGACCCCACCCGCGACGACACCGACCGCCATCACCCCGGCGGCCACCACCGACAGCACCACCCCCGCCGCAGCCAAACCCGTTGTGCCGATCGCGGATTCCCCAGCCGCGGCCACCACCGCGGCCACTGCGCCAACGGCCGCACCCGATCGAAGCATTCGCCCCGGAACCGGCGCACCGGTGGTCGCCGCCGCGGCCGCGCCGGTGGTCGCTCCGACGGTCCCCGGCGCGGGCACCGCCAGCTCGGACGACGAACGCAAACGCGATGAGCGCAAACGCGATACCAGTGGCGACGCGATCAACGGCGTCGGCGCGGGTGCGGTCGGCGGACTCATGGGCGGTGCCATGGTCGCGGGCGAGACCCCACGCTCCGGCCTGAGCACCGGCGCGGCCGCCGTGCGCGCGGCTCAGGCCCGCGATGAGGACGACTACGACGACGATTACCACTTCTTCGACGACGATCTGACCTTCCTGGAACCGGCCGACGACGGCGGTGAGCTGATCGGCGATATGGATCCGACGACACCACCGGTCGTCGGCGAATGGACCGAACTGGAGTGAACTGGACGCTGACCCCGGACCAGTTCGCCATGGCCTGGGCCCGCACCGACGGCGACCGCATGCCCTATCCCCTCGCCGTGCGCCTCTCGGCTCGCGATACCTCGGAACGCGACGCCCAACTGCCCGCCCTGAACCGTTGGTGCGAGCAAACTCTCGACGCGGACCTGGAAGGGGCACTGCGCGTGCTGGCCCGCCCCGCTGTGCGCATCGAGGTCTTCGGGCAGCGCGATGCCGCCGCGCAGGAACCGGGAAGTACTGGTGACCGATCGGGCTCCGGGCACGACGAGGCGATCGAACCGACGGGTCTGCTCGGGCAGAGCGACCCGGTCACCGCCGCGCCGGATATCGCCGCCGAGACGCGTCCGGTGCGCGTACTCGGTGCGATCGCCGGGGATATCGCGGTGGTCGCGGCACAGCGCTCGGGTGCGAGCGCAGACCGTGGCGGCGATATCCGACTGTTCGTCGATCGGGTGAAAAACCTATCTGCACGGGTGATTTCGGTGCTGCCGGAGAATACGCCCGGCACAATGGCACAGCTGACCGCGCCCCTGGCCCGGGTCAGTGAGGACAGCCGGGATCTGGTGACCGTACCGGTGGCCGGACCCGCGACGCCCACGCGAATTCGCAAGCTACTGCGGCAATCTCGCGACGGTATCGGCCAGATCGTGGTGTCGGTGCGACGGCCCGACGGCGAGCTGCGTCCGTTCGGAGTGCTGTGCTGGATCGATGTGGTCGGTGACGGCAGATACACGGTGCGCACCGGGGTCGACGTCGACATCATGCCGGTCACCGCACAACGGTTCACCTCGGTACTGCGTCCCATGGTCACCGCCGCCGAACGCACCCTGGCCTTCGCCGAGCGGTGGTGAGGCACCACTGGGTTACCGTGACCCTGTGCCACTTTACGAATTCGAAGGCAAACGGCCCCAGGTCGATCCGACGGCGTTCATCGCACCCACCGCGACCCTGATCGGTGACGTGCGCGTCGAGGCAGGCGCCTCCATCTGGTACGGCGCGGTGCTGCGCGCGGACCTAGCGCCGATCACCATTCGGGAAAGCGCCAATGTCCAGGACAATGCGGTCCTGCACGTGCCGCCGGATGTGCCGATGGAAATCGGTCCGGGCGCGACCATCGCACACAGTGTCGTCTTCCATGGCGCGTCGGTCGGCGCCGAGGCCATTGTCGGCAATGGCACCACGGTCCTGGACCTGGCCGAAATCGGCGCGGGCACAATGATCGCCGCACATTCGCTGGTTCCGCCGCATGCCAAGATCCCGGCGGGCGTACTCGCCGCGGGCGCCCCAGCCGAGGTCAAGAAGTCCATCGAGGGCACTCAGGCCGAGGGCTGGGTCAAACTCAACCCCGGCTTCTACGCCGAACTGGCCCAGCGCCACCGCGACGGCATCAGCGAAGTCCAGCCCTGACCTCGGGCACCGGGTTCGGCGGCAGCTCAGACCAGCAGCTCGGTAACTTCGTCGTCATCCAACTGATGAAAGTCGCGATAGGCCATCCCGACACCGCCGAGCGAATGCGGAACCCACGGACAGACCACCTCATCCGCCTCGGCGGCCGCCCGGTGCAATGCCTCGGACGAGGACACCGGCACCGCGACCACGATGCGCAACGGCTGGTGCAGTTGAGCGACCCGGCATGCGGCGACCACCGTCGCCCCGGTCGCCATGCCGTCGTCCACGATCACCGTGGTGCGGCCCCCGATCGGGATCGGCTTGGCGTCACCGCGCCACACCTCACGGCGGCGCTCCAGTTCGACGCGTTCCACATCCTCGATCTCGGCAATCTGATCTGGCGTTATCCCGGTGTGCGACAACACATCCTGATTGAGCACCCGGATACCTTCCTCGCCGATCGCGCCCATCGCCAGCTCCGGCTGCCATGGCACACCGAGCTTGCGGACCAGCATGATGTCGAGATCGCCCCCGATGACCTCACGTACCGCGGCCGCCACCGGAACCCCACCGCGGGGCAGTCCGAGCACCAACGGTTGCGCCGCGTGCAGGTGGCCGAGTTCCAGACCCAGCGCGCGACCGGCAGCTGTCCGATCGGTATAGATCATCCCGAAATCAACGCTACTCCGGTACGCGCTCGGCGATCGCGAATCGACGCAATGCCAGGCTGGGGTTGGTGCGGCGGACCGCGGCGAGCTGATCGAGGTCCATGGTCGCGGTGAGCACGCCGGGTTCGTCACCGAGTTCGGTGAGCACCACGCCGGTGGGATCGATGATCATCGAGGCGCCCGCGCCGCGCGGCGCGCATTGATCGGCGGCCGCGACGTACACGGTGTTCTCGATGGCGCGGGCGCGCAGCAGCGTCGTCCACTGATCCACCTTCGCCGGACCGGGAATCCACTGGGCGGGCAGCACCAACACCTGCGCCCCCGCCGCCGCGACGCGACGGCAGCCTTCCGGAAAGCGAAGATCGAAACAGGTCTGCATGCCGAATGTCACAGTATCGACGGTGAAGGTGGCCGGCGTCTCGATCGCCCCCGCCTCGACGACATCGGATTCGAGATATCCGAACGCGTCGTACAGATGCACCTTCCGGTACTTCGCCACCAGCTTCGCATCGGGTCCCAAGACGACGAGCGTATTGCGGATGTGCTTCGCCTCCGGCGCCACCTGTTCGACGATTCCGGCGACCAGATGCACCCCGAATTCGCGTGCGATTTCGCCGAGGCCGGTGACGAACGACCCGGTCAGCGGTTCGGCGATGGCCACGACCCGCTCGTCGAGCCGGGCGACGGCAAACATCGAGTATTCGGGTGCGACGACCACCCGCGCACCGCGTTCGACGGCGGTGCGGACGTGCTCGCGCAGGGCGGCGAGATTGGCGGACGGATCGGTTCCCGCGGCGAATTGGACCACCGCCACAACCACCGGGGATGGTGCCGGGTCGTGATGCGTGGGCACGGTTTCGGGTTGCATACGTCTCACCGTATTGGCCCGGTGGCCGGGGCGACCACCACCAGGCAGTAAACTCCTGGTCAATGAGTACCAATCAGGTCGACAGCGTTCCTGGCGACAACGACAGGGACGATGACGGCCCGACCTTCGCCGATCTCGGCATCGATGAGCGCGTCCTCGCGGCCATCGCCGATGTGGGCTATGAGTCGCCCTCGCCCATCCAGGCGGCGACGATTCCACCACTGCTCGACGGCGCCGATGTGGTCGGGCTGGCCCAGACCGGCACCGGCAAAACCGCGGCATTCGCCATCCCGATCCTGATGGGCATCGAGGCGACCGGCAAACTTCCGCGCGCCCTCGTGCTGGCCCCGACGCGCGAACTCGCGATCCAGGTCGCCGAGGCGTTCGGCCGCTACGCCACCCACATTCCCGGACTGCATGTGCTGCCGATCTACGGCGGCCAGGCCTATGGCGTCCAGCTCTCCGGTCTGCGCCGCGGCGCGCATGTCGTCGTCGGCACGCCGGGCCGGGTGATCGATCACCTGGAGAAGGGCACGCTCGACCTGTCGCAGCTGCAGTATCTGGTGCTCGACGAGGCCGACGAGATGCTGAAGATGGGGTTTCAGGAGGATGTCGAGCGCATTCTCGCCGACACCCCGCGCGAGAAGCAGGTCGCGCTGTTCTCCGCGACCATGCCCTCGGCGATCCGCAGCATCTCCAAGAAGTACCTGCGCGAACCGGTCGAGATCACGGTCAAGTCGAAGACCTCGACCAACACCAACATCACCCAGCGCTGGGTGCAGGTCTCGCATCAGCGCAAACTCGACGCCCTGACCCGGATCCTCGAGGTCGAGTCGTTCGAGGCGATGATCCTCTTCGTGCGCACCAAACAGGCCACCGAGGAGTTGGCCGAAAAGCTGCGCTCGCGCGGCTTCTCCGCGGCGGCGATCAACGGTGATATCGCGCAGAACCAGCGTGAGCGCACCATCGGGCAGCTGAAGTCCGGTGCGCTCGACATTCTGGTCGCCACCGATGTCGCCGCGCGTGGTCTCGACGTGGATCGCATCTCGCATGTGGTCAACTACGACATCCCGCACGACACCGAGTCCTATGTGCACCGCATCGGCCGCACCGGCCGCGCCGGGCGCAGCGGTCAGGCGCTGCTGTTCGTGGCACCGCGCGAGCGCCACCTGCTCAAGTCGATCGAGCGTGCCACCCGGCATCCGCTGACCGAAATGCAGTTGCCGAGCGTCGATGATGTGAACACCCAGCGCGTGGCCAAGTTCGGCGATTCCATTACCGAGAACCTCAGCTCGTCGAATCTGGCGCTGTTCCGCAAGCTCATCGAGGATTACGAGCGCGAGCACAACATTCCGCTGGTCGATATCGCGGCGGCGCTCGCGGTCAGTGGCTACGACGGCGACAACTTCTTCATGGAGCCCGAGCCGGAGCCGATCGAACGGCCGCAGCGCGAACGCATGCCGCGCACGGATCGCCCCGCCCGCCGGTTCGAGGGCGAAGATCGTGGCCCGTCGCATCACCGCGGCACCGGGGCCGAATTGGCGACCTACCGGATCAGCGTCGGCAAGCGGCACCGCGTGGTGCCCGGCGCGATCGTCGGCGCCATCGCCAATGAGGGCGGACTGCGCCGCAGCGACTTCGGTCATATCAGCATCCGCCCGGACCACAGTCTCGTCGAGCTACCGGCGGACCTGTCCTCGGAAACCCTGGAAGCATTGCGGCGCACCAGGATCAGCGGCCAGCTGATCCAGCTGCAGCTCGATCAGGGCCCGCCCGGCGGGCGTCCGTTCCGCGCCGGACCGCGTCGCGATCGCGATGGCGGCAAGCGACCGGAACGGCGTAAGCCGCGCTCCTGAACCGGACAAGGTGCACGGCCGGTCGTAGCGACTGCTTGCAGGTCGCTCGAAACGACCAGCCGTAGCGACCCGCCGACACCGAATTCAACGCGGTGGTAGCGGCTAGCTACAGTGTTGCCGTCCGTGTCCGGCGAAGACACAGGAGGGCCGCGTTTGATCGTGTTCGGTGATCGTGTCGTCTGCTCCGCCGTCGACCTCGTGCGCGCGGCGCAGTGTGAATTCGCTTTGCTGCGTGCCCTCGATACCGAACTGGGCACCATCGCGGGTGCGGCGGATGTGGTGCCCGATCCGGTGCCGCGCACCGGATTCGACGATTCGCGCGAACGCAGACTCGCGGACTTCCGCGACCGGTTCGGCAGCCAGATGGTCGAGATCCACAACGAGGCGGCCGAGCACGATCCGGTGACCGATGCCAAGGCCCATCTCGCCGCGCTACAGGCCGCCAATGCCGAGACCATCGCCGCACTGCGCGCGGGAGCGCGCGTGATCCACGGTGCCACCTTCTTCGATGGTGAATTCATCTGCGCCAGCGATTTCCTGGTGCGCGCCGGCCACCGGGTCCGCTACACCGTGCACGGCACCGCGGCGGACCCACCGGATCGCATCCGGGCGGCACTCGAACTCGCCGCCTGTGCCGACGCATTGGACAGCAGCGGTGCGCTGACCGCCCCCCTGGTTCGATTGCACCTTCGGGAGGACAGCCGGACCTACCCGCTCACCGATCTGGTGCCGGTGTATCTCGCCCGGCGCGGGCGCGTCGAGCGAATCCTGGAAGACAAACTGAGCGAACTGCTCCCGGTGCAGTGGGGCGATCCGCGCTATCTCGCCTGCGGGCACTGCCCGACCTGCACCGCGGCGCTGTCGGCGGCACGTGATCTGCTACTGGTCGCCGGGATACCGCGCACCGCGCGGGCCAGGCTGCGCGAAGCGGGCGTGACCACCATCGACCGGCTGGCGAGTACCGCCGCCGCCGTACCAGGCCTGCCACCGCGCACCTTCGCCGCACTGCGCCGCCAGGCCGAAATCCAGCTGCACCGCGAGTATTCCGGACAGCCGACGCACACCCTGGTCGACGCGATCGCGCTGGGCGCCCTGCCGCCGCCGTCTCCGGGCGATCTCTCACTCACCATCGAGGAGGGACCATCGGGGCAGCTGATCGGTATCGAGGTGGGCGGCCCGGCCGCGGTCCATCTGGCCTTCCGCGCCCCGTTCGGCGCGGCGGCCGCACCGTCTGCCGCGATGACCGATGAGCAGGCGGGGCAGCGGCGCGCGCTGGGCGAGGCGCTCGACTATGTCGCCCAACGGCTGCGGATGTATCCGGATATGCGCGTGTACCACTACACCTCAGATGTGCGGTCGGCGCTGCTGCGGTGGACCGGCCGTTACGGAGTCGGCGAGGAGATCGTCGAGGATCTGCTGCAGGCGGGTGTGCTGGTCGACCTATATCCGATCGTGCGCAATGCCCTGCTGATCGGAGAGCGCTCCTACCGCCTGAGCCGAATGCGGCGGCTGCTGCCCGGCGCGGCGCATTCCGGTGATACGGAACGCGATTGCGTCACCGTATTGCGCCTGCGCGACTGGCTGCAGGATCGAGCGGCCGAACAGCGCGTCGATCCGGATGCGGCACTCCTGGACCAGGCGAGTTCGTGGTGCCTGGTACCGAGTCCGGACGAGCCCGACCCGGCGCCGCCGTCGCGGCCCTCCTCGATCGAGGCCGCACTCGCGGAATTCGCGGCGGCACAGGGCGAACCGGGCCACCCCGCCGCGCTGATGGCGGCAGCCCTCGGCTATCACCGACGCGAACGCCAGCCACTGTGGTTGGCACATGCCGACCGGCTCAGTCATCCGGTCGACGAATGGTCCGACGCGCCAGGGGTACTCGTGGCCGACTGGGGCACGGTGGACACCAAATGGCATCGCGGCCCGCACCAGCCGACGATGCGCAGATATCTCACACTGACCGGACGGATCGGCATCGGCTGGGGCGGCGCCGATGCCGCAGGCGGCGCCGTGACCAGCACGGTGCTGACACCGGGCACCACGGTATACACCTTCTACGATCAGCCGGTCGCCGCCGGAATGATCACCGCCGTCGGTCGGCGCGCAACCGCCTCCGCGACCGTGCTCGGCTGTTCGGTGGACGCGAACTTCGACGACACCGTCCGGCTGGAGGAACTGCTGCCCGACGGCTGCGAACCCTATGACGAGCTGCCGACCGCGATCGCGCCGGGACTGCCCGCCTGGGACGAGAATATCGAGACCGCGGTCGAATTCGCGGCCCAGCAGTTGCTGATGGCGCTACCCGAGATCCCCGCGAGCGCGGTCTTCGATATCCTGGCGCGCCGACCGCCGCGGCTGCGCCGGGCCGTCCGGCTACCGGATGTGCACGGTGACCACGCCGCGGCCATCACCGCCGCGCTGCGCGATCTCGATGACTCCTACCTCGCGGTCCAGGGGCCGTCCGGCACCGGTAAGACCTCCACCGCCGCCAGGTCGATCGAACGTCTGGTCACCCGGTACAAGTGGCGCGTCGGCGTTGTCGCGCAATCGCATTCGACGGTGGAGAGCCTGCTCGACATGATCGTCGCCATGGGCGTGCTGCCCGAACTGGTGGCCAAGAAGGACGTCGAGGCGCTGGCGCCGGAGTGGTCGGTGATCGACGGCGCCCGCTATCCGCGATTCCTGGACAATGCGGTCAACGGCTGCGTCATCGGCGGCGTCCCGGCCGATTTCGCCGACGACGAGGTGGTGCCGGGCGCTGGTCTCGATCTGCTGGTGATCGCCGATGCTGGCCGCTTCCCGCTCGCCGATACCATCGCGGTCGCGGTGAGCGCGCGCAATCTGCTACTCCTCGGCGATCCGGCACCCGCCGAGGCGCGCGGCACACATCCGGAGCCGGTCGAGGAATCGGTGCTCGGCTGGCTCACCGAGGGCCGCGATACCCTGCCCGCCGATCGCGGCTACTTCCTCGATCGGACCTGGCGGATGCACCCGCGCGTCTGCGACCCGATCTCCCGGCTGTACTACGACAACCGCCTGCGCTCCAATGAGACCGTCACGCTCGCACGGCAATTGGAGGGTGTCGAGCCCGGGGTGGAGACGGTGCTGGTCGAGCACAGCGGCGCCGCGACCGAATCGATGGCCGAGGCCCGCGAGGTGGTCCGCCGGGTGCGCGCCCTGCTCGGAGTCTCGTGGACAACCGGCGCGATGACGCGGCGGCTGCATCCACACGACATACTCGTGGTCGCGCCCTACAGTGCCCAGGTCGGCCTGATCCGGACGCTGCTGGCGCGGGCCAAGATCGAGGATGTGCTGGTCGGCACCGCCGAGCGCTTCCGCGGCCGGGAGGCCGCGGTGGTCCTGCTGTCGATGACCTCATCCAGCCCCGATGATGCCCCCTACGGCATGCGGTTCCTGTTGTCGCGCAGCATGGTTCAAGCCACTCTATGCCGAGCCATGTGGAAGGCCGTCATTATCCGGTCACCGCTGCTCACCGAATATCTGCCGAATACCCCCGACGACCTCGCGGATCTCGCGACATTCCTGCGACTCAGCTGACCGAGATGCGCTGAATATTTCTTTCAGAAGTCAGTCGGCGCATGATCGAAATATTCATTCGGACCGGTTGGTTCTTTTATTCGCAATTCGGTGCACTCCCGCGGCATCCGCATTCGATCTTGAAATTCGCCAGCGCGACCAAGGGGAATTCGCAATTGGCACCGGCTCAGCCGAAACAGCTGCCCTCACCGCGGTAGGTGGGCACCGTCGTGCGCGTGCCATCGCCGTCGACCAGATGCACCTCGTTGAACCGCTCGCACAGCTCACCGGCCTTGGCATGCCGGAACCACACCCGATCGCCGACCCGCAGTTCGGCTGCCCCGGACAGCGGGGTCTGCACCTCGCCCGCCCCCTCGGTGCCCAGCAGCTTCAACGCGGTGGGCCACACCGGCTTCGGCACCCGGGACGGTCCGGTCGGACCGGAGGCGATGTAACCGCCCGCGAAAACCGTTGCGATGGACGGGGTCGGCTTGCGCAGTACCGATGTCGCGAAGAACAGCGCGGGGCGCGGGGTGAAGGCCCGATAGTGATCGAAGAGGGTCGGCACATACAGCCCGGAGCCCGCGGTCACCTCGGTGACATCCGAATCGGCAGTGCTGACCTCGATGGATCCGGAGCCGCCGCTATTGACGATCTCCAGCTTGCCGACCACCGAGCGCACCGCGTCGAGTACCTGCCCGCGGCGCTTGGCGATTTCGGCCGCCGAGGCCCGCTTCACCAGGCGCACAGCGATATTGGAGTCGGGCAATCCGGCGATCTGCGCCTCATAGGTCATCACGCCGACCACATCGAAACCGCGACTCAGCGCTGCCCGCGCGAGCGCGGCGGCCTGGTCGGGGGTCCGGATCGGCGAGCGCCGAACGCCCAGGTGCAGCGGCCCGATGCGCAGCGATGCGTCCACATCGAGGCAGATTCGCGGCCGCACCAGATCGGTGCCGACCGCGGCGCGGATCAGTTCCAGCTGCGCGACATCGTCGATCATCAATGTGATGGATTCGCGCAGGGTGTCATCGGCGGCTAGTTCGGCCAGGGCCGCACGGTCGACGGTCGGATAGCCGAGCAGCACATCGCGGGCGCCGAGCCGGACCAGCCAGATGGCCTCGGCCAGGGAATACGACATGATGCCCGCGAAACCGCCGGCCGCGGTGAGCCCGGTGCCGAGCACCTGCTCGAGTACCGCGCGGCAGCGCACCGATTTGCTCGCCACCCGAATGGACACCCCACCCGCGCGACGGACCAGGTCAGCGGCATTCGCACGCAGCGCGGCGAGGTCGAGGGCGGCCAGCGGCGGGTCCAGCTCGGCCGTGGCCGCGTGCAGTCCGGCAATCGGCGACGTTTCGGTCACCGGAACAACTCAACCATTTAACTGGTCGAACGTCCAGTACCGCGTGGATCAGACTTCGACCGCCCTGGTGGCCAGGCTGCTGACCAGGTCGTCGAGCACCACGAGCGTCGTCTCGTCATTGCAGTCGGCGAGCCAGCGCAGCACCGTGCCCTGCAGTACCGAGACCGCATAGGTCGCGATGGCGTCCACCGGCTCCAACCACTGCGTACCCGACCGGTCGGCACAGAGCGCGAGGAACGTCGCGACCTCGGAGTCCATCTCCTGGAACAGGGCCGAGGCCTTCGGATCGGCGACGCACTCGGTCTGCCCCTCCCAGCGCTCGGCCAACTGATGCGCCGTCGCTTCGTAGGCCCGTGCCCGTTTGGCGGGCGCGGCCTTGACCAGGGGCCAGTAGGCGCTGACACCGGCATGCAGAAGCACCCGAAGTGCTCGCACTCCGGTGAAATCTAGCGAGGAGGCCGCCTTCTCGACGGCCTCACAGATGGTCGGCCGCAACCGAACCGCCGCTATTTCTCCACGTACGCTCAACGCCGACTCCCTCGGGGAAAGAACTCGCGCGCCCTCATCGGCACGGCTCGCTGAACATCGCGAACCGCGATCATGAAATCCGCCGATCGGGAATTCCCTGGATGCCCAGTCCAACATTCATCAATGGTAGAGGGTTTCCGGGGTTTAAGAACGGGTTCGTTGGGTATTTCCAGACTGGAAGAATGTTTTGTTACCCAAACGGAATGCCGCTGCGACCGATCAGGTATCCGCCGGAATCGCTTCCCCGGGTGTCACTCTCACGTCTGCCCGACCGAGCGACACCATTGACCAGACTACGGGTCGGCTTGTTCCCCACCCGCCAAGGTGTGGCGGATCCCACACAAAAAGCTCCGCAAACCGGACAGCCAGCGGTTCCGCGTTCGACACCTCGGCGACCCCATTGTCTGGTTAGCCTTGATCGGTGACTCTCTCGCCCTCGGCCGACCAGTTCTACCTGACCGGCACCTTCAACTACCGCGATCTCGGCGGTCTGCGCACCATCGACGGCGCGCGGATCCGCCCCGGCGTGCTGCTGCGCTCGGCTCAGCTGAGCGGCCTGGATCTGCCCGGGCACACCATCCTGCGCGAACTCGGCGTCACCGACGTCTACGACCTGCGCGGGCTGCGCGAGATCGAGCACATCGGCCACGACAACCTGCCCGACGGCGTGCGACTGAACGTCACCCCGTTCGACTCCCGGATGGCCGAGGCGCCGCCGCACGACGCGCAGACCAATTCCGCGCTCGCGCACATGCTCGAGGTCTACCGGCATTTCCCGACCCTGCCCGAGGCGAATACCGCGATCATCGCCATCGCCGAGACGATCGCCAGCGGCGACGACGGTGCGGTGCTCGTGCACTGCGCGGCCGGTAAGGACCGCACCGGCTGGGCCATCGCCACCCTGCTGCGCGCGGTCGCGGTCAGCGAGGCCGACGTGCTCGCCGACTTCCTGGCCAGCAATGACGCCGTCCCCGCACTGCGCGCCATGATGGCACCGAAACTTACTGCGGGAGTGGAACTCTCCATCGATATCCTGGGCGTCCGCGAGGACTACCTGCGGGTCGCGACGGATTCGGTGCGCGCACAGCACGGCGATGTCGAGTCCTATCTGGCCGCCATCGGATTCACCACCCAGCTGCGCGAACGTCTGCGCGAACGCCTGCTCGAGTGAGCTACCCGGCCTGCGCCCGTTCGCGCCGGACCAAACCGTCGGCATCGATGCTGACCTGATCGCCGGTATGGAACCAGGTTCCGGTGAAGCGGTCCGCGGTGGTCTCCGGATCGTTCCAGTAGCGGCGGGTGACATTCGGCCCGCGACAGAGCAATTCGCCGTGTCCGGCCTGCGCTTGCGGCCCCCACAGCGCCAATTCGGTACCGCCGAAGGGGAAGCCGAGTATCGGGTCGGCACCGGGTGCCGTATCGGTTTCATCGTCGACGACCAGGCCGATGCCGCTGGTTTCGGTCGCGCCCCAGACCGACCACCGCCGCGCGGCGGGGAACATATCCCGCAGTGTGGCGGCCAGATCCGCGGGATCGGTGGCATCGGCGACGCGTTCGCCGCGATGGCCCGCATTACTGACTCGGACGATGCCCTCGGTGCACAGCCCTTCGGTGCGCAGCGCCGCCAGCTCGGGCAGCAGCCGGGCGAAGATACGTGGTGTCGCGGAAACCATATCGATCCGTTCGGAGACAATGGTTTCGGCGAGTCTTCGGCGATCCGGCGCGAGCACGACGGTGCCGCCGACCGCGAAGGTCGGCAGCATCTGGTCCACGCAGCCACTCGCATGCGCCAGCGGTAGCAGCACCAGATTGCGCAGGCCGTCGGTCGGCAGGTCCAGCGCCGCGACAACGGAACGAACGGCCGAGAGCAGGTTTTCGTTGGTCAGCTCGACGCCCTTGGGCGCGACGGTGGTATTGGCCGGGCACACCCCGGTGCCGCTGGTGTAGCACAGCAGCGCCAGATCACTCAGTGCCGCACCGTCATCGATGAAGGCGGCGCCGTCGGGCAGTTCCTCGCTACCGCCACCGAGTACGAAATCGGTACTGCTGTCCGCGATCACCCGCTCGGCCACCGCATCGGGCAGTCCATCGTGCACCAGCACCGGGACCGCGCCGCTCAACAGCGCGCCGAGGAACGCCTGCACCCAGCGCGCACCCGCCGGCATGCGGATGGCGACCCGGTCGCCGTAGCCGATGCCGTGTTCCTGCAGGCCGCCCGCGATACGGGAGGCGGAGTGCCACAGCTCCCGATAGGTCAGCCGGGGGCCGCCTATCTCCACCACCGCCTCCCTGGTCGAGAAGGCGTGCACCTGTAGATCCAATAGTTCGGTCAGCGCGGGGGTGAGATTGCCGTAGCGCAGCACCCCGTCGGCGCCACGAGCCAGCGGAGCATCGCGGGCATGCGGGTGATTCGGTGGGTACTCGACCAAGAACTGCGACATGGGTCCTCCGCACACGCCTCGAGCTTGCAGGCTCTTGCGACTATATGACGCGAGTCACATTTTCGTGGGGATAGGCGAGGAACGTGTCCTGGCTGTCATCGGCCGGTGTAGGTGGCCTTCCCCGGTCCGACCTCCAGGAAGCTGCGCACCGCGCCGCGCAGATCCGCGGTGTCGAACAGCGCGCCGGACACCTGCGGCGTCACCGAATCCGCATGGGCGACACCGCCCGAGCGCCATGCCTCGATGATCTGCTTGGTCGCGGCATGTGCCCTGGTCGGGCCCTTGGCCAGCCGATTCGTCAAATCCCGTGCGGCGGCGTCGACATCGTCGTGGATGGCGTTCACCACGCCCCATTCGGCCATGGTCGCGGCGTCGTAGAGCTCACCGGTCATCACGAATTCACGGGCCCGGCCCGATCCGGCGCGTTCGGCCAGCCGCTGCGGACCGCCCATCGACGGCGTCAGGCCGACGACCG
The DNA here is from genome assembly GCF_050955995.1 of Nocardia sp. CA-119907. Taxonomy (NCBI): domain Bacteria; kingdom Bacillati; phylum Actinomycetota; class Actinomycetes; order Mycobacteriales; family Nocardiaceae; genus Nocardia; species Nocardia sp. CA-119907. The sequence goes on along the minus strand of NZ_CP192091.1, from coordinate 1,662,791 downwards.
TCTCCACCAGACCGAATTTCGCCGTCGGCGCCGCCAAGATGATGTCGCAGGCCAGCGCCATTTCGAAGGCGGCGGTCAGGGTCAGGCCGTGCGCGGCGAAGACCACCGGACACGGCAGCGCCTCCAGCGGATGGATGATCTGCGCGAACAGGGTGCGCCACAGTTCGGCGCCCTGCTCGACGGCACGGGGGACGGCCGCCGACGGCGTCGGCGGGGTGGGCGGGAGGAGCCGGTCGAAGACGTGCACGTCGACACCGCCGGAGACCAGCTTGCCCTCGGCCCGCAGCAGCACCGCGCGCGGCGGATTCGCCGACAGCTCGGCGAGATCCTCGATGAGCGCGTCGAACATCGACTGGTCGAAGAGGTTCAGCGGCGGATTGGCCAAGGTGAGGATCGCGACCTCGGCACCGCCATCGGTGGTTTCCCGGATCAGCCGGGTGGCCTTCGTATCACTCATTGGGCAAGACTAATCCCACCCATCCCGCCTGCTCCGCTGGCTGCCACCCCCTAGGACCTCGATTCTGCGAGACTATTCGAGTGACCAAGTCGGTATCGGAAATTGCCTCTTACGTCGAGTCTGGCGAGTTCAAGCGAGATACGAACTACATCACCACCCGCATCACCGCAGACGGACGCGACGGATATCCGGTCGAGGCCGGCCGCTACCGCCTGATCGCCGCGCGCGCCTGCCCATGGGCGAACCGGACGCTGATCGTGCGCAGGCTGCTGGGTCTGGAGGACGCGATCTCACTGGGGCTGTGCGGCCCAACCCACGACCGGCTCAGCTGGACCTTCGATCTGGATCCCGGCGGCGTGGATCCGGTACTCGGCATCCCGCGACTGCGCGAGGCGTACCTGGCGCGGTTCCCGGACTACGCGCGCGGCATCACGGTTCCGGCGATCGTCGAGGTCGCCACCGGACAGGTGGTAACCAATGACTACCCGCAGATCACCCTCGACTTCGCCACCGAATGGACCGAATTCCATCGACCGGGTGCGCCGCAGCTGTATCCGGCACAGCTGCGCGACGAGATCGACGAGGTGAACCTGGCGGTATTCCGGGATGTCAACAATGGCGTCTACCGGTGCGGATTCGCGGGGACACAGGAGGCCTACGAGGCGGCCTACGACCGGCTGTTCGCCCGGTTGGACTGGCTGTCCGATCGGCTGGCCACCCAGCGGTATCTGGTGGGCGACACCATTACCGAGGCCGACGTGCGGCTGTTCACCACGCTGGTCCGATTCGATCCGGTCTATCACGGCCACTTCAAGACCAACCGCAGCAAGCTGACCGAAATGCCGGTGCTGTGGGCCTATGCGCGCGACCTCTATCAGACGCCGGGCTTCGGCGACACCGTCGATTTCGAGCAGATCAAGGTGCACTACTACGTCGTGCACGCCGATATCAACCCGACGCGGATCGTGCCGAAGGGCCCGGAGCTGACCGACTGGCTGACCCCGCACGGGCGAGAAGCGCTGGGCGGCAGACCATTCGGCGACGGCACCCCGCCGCCACCGCCACCGCTCCCGGAAAGGGTCGCTGCCCTGCGCGAACCGGAGTGACGGAACCGACATGCGGGGAACCAGGTCGACCGGGTACATCGTTGTCATGACGAGTTGATGGCGGTCGGTGCCATAAGGTTCATCCCGTACAGGCGGAAGAGGAGGATATCGCCGTGTTCAAAGGCACGTTCGAGAAGACGGTGGTCCAGCTACTCGATACCGGGTCACGCCTGCAGGCGCCGGCCGTCGCCAAGTACGTGGACCGGCTGCGGCGTTCGCATCCGTCGGAGAGTCCCGCGCAGATCATCGAGCGGCTGGAGAACCAGTACCTGCTCGCGGTGACCGGCAGCGGCGGTGCGGTCGGCGCGACGGCCGCGGTGCCCGGGGTCGGTACCGTCGCGGCGATCGCCGCGGTGAGTGCCGAGACCACCTTCTTCATGGAGGCGTCCGCGGTGTTCACACTGGCCGTCGCGGCCGTGCACGGCATCTCCCCCGAGGACAAGGAGACGCGGCGGGCCCTCGTGCTCGCGGTCGTACTCGGCGAGAGCGGGATGGAGATCGTCGAGAAGACCGTCGGTCATTCGGCGAAGAACTGGGGCACGCTGTTCGCCAATAGGATTCCCGGCCTGTCGAGCATGAACGATTCGCTGCTCAAACGATTCATCATCCGCTTCATCACCAAGCGTGCCGCGCTGATGGCGGGCAAGGTGGTGCCCGCTGGCATCGGCGCGGTGATCGGCAGTGTCGGCAACCGGGCGCTGGGCAAGACCACGATCGGCAACGCGCGCAAGGCCTTCGGGCCCGCACCGGTGGCTTGGCCCGCCGACCGCCAGCTGATCATCGACGCCGATCCGCTGCCCGCACTGGATCCGGTCAAGCCGCAACCCCCGACCACGCCACGATGAGCGCGGGCCGACCGCTCGCGTTCTCTGTCCGCGGCCTGAGCAAGCGCTACGACCTGGTCACCGCGATCGAGAACGTCAGCTTCACCGTCCCGTCCGGGACGGTCGCGGCCCTGGTCGGGTCGGCGGGCGCGGGTAAGTCGACGACTCTGCGCATCCTGCTCGGCCTACTCGAACCGACCACGGGTACCGCAGCGGTCGGCGGGCCGGGCTCGCGACGGCGCGGCGAGCCGCAGCGCGGTCCCGCGGCCGTCATCGGCGGCATGCTGGTGCCGCGCGGGCTGCATCCGGCGCGCACGGCGCGCGATCACCTGCTGGTGTACGCGGCGGCCGCGGGTATCGAGGACGCGCGCGTCGACGAGGTGATCCAGGTGGTCGGCCTCGGCGCTTGGGCGCGCACGCGGGCAGGCGCGCTACCGGCCGGATCACAGACCCGGCTGGCGCTGGCGACCGCGCTACTCGGCGATCCGCAACTCTTGATCCTCGATGAACCGATGGCCGATCTCGACGCGGCCGAACGGGCGTGGCTACAGGATTTCCTGCGGCGGCATGCCCGCCGCGGCGGCACCGTCCTGCTGTCGAGCGAAAGCCTGGCGACCGTGATTCCGATCGCGGACAACATCATCGTGCTGAGCGAGGGTTCGGTGGTCTATCAGGGCACCCCCGCCCGGCTGCGGCGCGGCCACCCCGATCGCCTGGTCGTCGCCGCGTCCCCGCCGATCGCGCTGGCCACCATGCTGGCCGCACAGGGATTCACCGATGCGGTGATCCGGCCCGATGGACGGCTCGCGGTGGCCGAGGCGACCGAGGCGCAGATCCGCGCGGCGGCGACGGCGGCCGGTGTGCGGGTGGACGGCATCATCGCCGACCAGATCCACCCCGACCGGGTGCTCGCAGCATTGGTCAAACCGGCCCGCCCAGCACCGCCCGCCCCCTACGCCGGGATCGCACCGCCCCAACCGACGCCCCAGGGGATTCCACGATGATCGCCGTTCTGCCCCCGGACCTCGTTCCGGCCGTCAATTCCGAGGTCCGCAAGGTCACCACGCTGCGCGCCAGCCGGATCCTGGCCGCGCTGATCCCCGCGATCGCCCTCGTCGCGAGCACGGTCACCGCGTTGCTAGCCGGACCGGCCGACCCCAAATCCGATCCGGCGACCGGTGCCGCGACCATCGGGCTCTATATCGGCCTGACGATCGCGATCGTGCTCGCGGGGGCCTTCGGCGCGGCCGGGGCCGGGGCCGAATACCGGTACGCGACAATGCCGTCCACGGCGCTGTTCACCTCGGACCGCGACCGGCTCGCCGCCGCGAAATTCCTGGTCACTGCCGGATTCGCACTGGCGACGACATTCGCGGTCGAGCTACTGGCGTTCGCGTGCCTGCTCGCCTTCGGCCGCGGCAAATTCGACTTCGGCCTGCGCCTGCTCGCGGTCTTCGGCGGTGGATTGCTCGCGGCGGCCTGCTGGTCGGTGATCGGCGCGGGCCTGGGCCTGCTGCTGCGTACCTCCACGGGTGCGATCGCCACAATGCTCGGCTGGCTGGTGATCATCGAGCCATTGCTGTGGATCGTCACCAAGGCCATCGGCTTCGCCGGAGTGGTCACCGTGCTCCCCGGCTCCGCCACCATCAGCACGGTCGCGGTCGACTCCTTCACCGACAGCGACTTCCTGGCTCCAACTCCCGCCGCGCTGGTGGTCCTGCTGCTGTGGACACTCGGCATCGGCGGCGGCGCCTGGTGGTTGCTCCGCAAACGCGATATCTGACGCCGCACCCGGTCACCCATCGGACCGGCAACCCTGAATTGTCGGTGCCGCAGGGAACAAATCCGATGGCGATCTGCGTCGTTACCGTCGGTGATAGCCGACAAAGACGGGTGAGCAGCGCAATTGAATGAACCGGGCTGGATACGCAGACTGTGGACCGAGTGCCGGTCGCACCGGGGAACGGTCGCGGGCATCGCGGTCGCGTTGATCGCCGGAGCACTGGTCGAAATCTCCGCACCACTGCTGACGAAACGCGCCGTCGACGCGGCGGGACACGGTGATACCGCCGTCATCGGCACGGTCGCCGGATTGCTCGCCCTCGTCGCGGTCGGCCGCTTCTCGGCCGCCTTCGGACGACGCATGCTGGCCGGGCGACTCTCCCTCGATGTCCAGCACGCACTGCGGATCAACCTGCTCGGCTCACTGCAACGCCTGGACGGGGTCGGACAGGACGCACTGCGCACCGGTCAGGTGGTATCCCGCTCGATCACCGATCTCCAACTGGTGCAGGGTCTGCTGGCGATGGTCCCGCTGTCCGGTTTGGCGCTGCTGGAATTCCTGCTCGCCGCCGCTGTCATGGTGTGGCTGTCACCGCCGCTGGCAGCCGTCGCACTGCTGGTCGTCCCGGCGATCGCGCTGCTGGTGTACCGGATGCGGCCGCGGCTGTACGCCGCGACCTGGTCGGCACAGCAGCGGGCCGCCGAGGTCGCCCAGCATGTCGAAGAGACGGTCACCGGCGTCCGCGTGGTGAAGGGCTTCGGCCAGGAGGCCCGGATGGTGCGGGTACTGGAACAGCACGGACGCACGCTCTACGCCGAACGCATGCGGGCCGCCGCGATCAATGCGCGGTTCGCGCCCGTGGTCACCACCATTCCGCAGGCCGGGCTGGTCGCGGTGATCGTCGTCGGCGGTCTGCTCGCGCTGCACGGGTCCATCGGCATCGGCACCTTCCTCGCCTTCTCCGCCTACGTCACCACCATGACGGTCACCACCCGCACCCTGTCCTCGGTGGTCATCATGGCTCAGCTGACCAGAGCCGCGGCCGAACGCGTCTACCAGGTCATCGATGCCGCCCCCGAAATCGCCGACCCACCTGCCCCCGCCGACCTTCCCGACGGACCTCTCGGCATCGAAATCGACGCCCTCACTTTCGGATTCGATCCCACCCAGCCGATCCTGCGCGACCTCGACCTCACCGTGCGCCCCGGCGAAACCGTGGCCGTCATCGGCCCCGCGGGCTCCGGAAAGTCAACGCTCTCGTTACTGCTCCCCCGCTTCTACGCCCCCGACTCCGGCAGCATTCGTCTGTTCGGAGCCGAATCCGTCACCGCTGCGGGCGAATTCGCCATTTCGAGTGCGGGGCCCGCCCGCTCGACGACCGACGATCCGACGGCCGATCGGGCAGACGCCAGGGGTGTGGATATCGCCGACCTGCGCGCGGTCGACCTGCGCGCGGCGATCGGCGTGGTCTTCGACGATCCGTTCCTGTTCAGCGATACCATCGCCGCGAATATCGCCCTCGGCCGCCCCGAGGCCACCGATGCCGAAATCCGGTATGCCGCGAAGCTCGCCGCGGCCGACGAATTCATCACCGAACTGCCCGACGGCTATGACACCGTGGTCGGCGAGCGTGGGTTGACCCTGTCCGGCGGGCAGCGGCAGCGAATCGCGCTGGCCAGAGCGCTATTGGCGCGGCCACGAATTCTGGTGCTCGATGACGCGACCTCCGCGGTCGACGCGGTCACCGAGGCGGCCATCTTCGACAAGCTGCCCGATGCGGGCGACCGCACGACACTGATCCTGGCGCATCGGGAATCCACACTCGCCCACGCGGACCGGGTGATCCGGCTCCCCGGCCCGGCCACATACCCCGCCGACGCAGCCACCGCGGTCGGGCCGGCCGGTCTCGGATACGGCACCACCGGATTCGGCCGCGCCGCGCCCGCCATCAGCGGACCAGGCGGATTCACCGGCACGGCAGCCGATCTCAGCGAAACTCCCGAATTGCGCCGCACGATCGAGCGTCTACCACCCGCCACCGAACAACCCGGCCTCGACGATGAGCGACTGCGCCGCCCCGATCCCGAGTTCCGCCTCGCTCGGCTGCTGCGGCCGGTGCGCTGGCTGGTGCTGAGCGTCATCACCCTGCTCGCACTCGACACACTGATCGGCGTCGCCTTCCCACCGATCGTGCGCTACGCCATAGATACCGGTGTGACCGGCCACGATTCGGCTGCGCTCGCCCGCGCCGGGATGCTCGGCGCGGTATTGGTGGTCCTCGGCCTGGCGGTCGGCGCGGCGACCACCGTACTCACCGCGCGCACGGGTGAACGCGTGCTCTACGGTCTGCGCGTGCGCAGCTACGCGCACCTGCAGCGGCTCGGTCTGGACTACTACGAACGCGAGCTGTCCGGTCGCATCATGACCCGGATGACCACCGACGTGGACGCGCTGTCGACCTTCCTGCAGACCGGCGTGGCGTCCACGCTGATCGGCGTGCTCACCCTGGTCGGGATCGCGGTGGCACTGCTGGTCATCGATGCCTCGCTGGCCGCGGTGGTGCTGATCGCGCTGCCGCCGCTGCTGGTGGCGACAGTGCTGTTCCGTCGGGTCTCATCCACGGCGTACACCGTCTCGCGTGAACATGTCTCGGCCGTCAACGCCGACTTCCAGGAGAACGTCTCCGGCCTGCGCGCCGTGCAGGCCAACCGGCACGAACCGGTCGCCGCCCGCCGCTTCGCCGAATACTCGGACCGCTACCGCACCAGCCGGATGCGAGCCCAGCGGGCCATCGCGATGTACTTCGCCTTCGTCATCGCCTGGGCCGATCTGGCATTGGCCGCGGTCGTGTACTTCGGCGCCCGCGAGGTCGCCGAGGACGCGACCACCGCGGGCACCCTCATCGCCTTCGTGCTGTATCTACAGTTGCTCTTCGGACCGATCCTGCAGTTGTCCCAGGTCTTCGACGGCTATCAGCAGGCGCGCGTCGGTCTGCGCCGCATCGGCGATCTGCTCCGGACTCCGTCCTCGATCGCAGCCGATCCACCGGACGCGGTCGCGATCGACCACGGCCTGCGGGGCGAGGTAGTCCTCGACGACATCCACTTCCACTACCCGGGCACCGAAAAACCCGCACTCGACGGGGTATCCCTGCGCATCCCGCCGGGATCGACGCTGGCGCTGGTCGGCCCGACCGGTGCGGGCAAGTCGACCATTGTCAAACTGCTGGCCCGGCTCTACGACCTACCCGACAACGCCGAGCCAACCGGGACCATCCAGGTCGACGGCATCGATATACGGCACTACCGCCTGGCCGACTACCGCTCCCGGCTCGGCATAGTCCCCCAGGAAGCTCACCTCTTCACCGGCGACGTCGCCAGCAACATTGCATTCGGGAAACCATCCGCGACCGAGGCGGAGATCGCGGCCGCCGCCACCGCGGTCGGTGCGGCCGACATGATCGCGGCACTGCCGCATGGCATGCGCCACCCGGTCGGCGAGCGCGGCCGCGGCCTCTCGGCGGGCCAGCGCCAATTGATCGCACTGGCCCGTGCCGAACTCGTTCGCCCCGATCTGCTGCTGCTCGATGAGGCCACCGCGACCCTCGACCCGGAGACCGAGGCATCGGTCCTGGTAGCGAGCCGATCGCTGACTCGGGATCGCACCACCGTCGTCGTCGCGCACCGGCTCGGCACCGCCGCGCGCGCCGATCGGATCGCCGTGGTCGAACACGGACGCATCGCTGAAATCGGGCCGCACGAGTTACTGCTGGCGGCCGGCGGGCCCTATGCCCAACTCTGGGCGGCGGCCAGCGAGACGGGGGGAATATTCTCGAGCGAGGACGGGTCGTCATCTTTGGGATCGGATTTGTCCGGTGGTCAGTCGGTCCGCTGATTTGCTGCTGGGCCTATCCTCAGAGAGGGCGCATCGGCGCGCATCCGCTGATCCCCGTGCCGGGCACGTCACAAACGTCGCAGCGCGAAGAACGAAATGAGGCGAACACCTGCTGTGAGCAGCTCAACTTCCCAGTTCGGACAGAACCAGTGGCTAGTCGATGAGATGTATCAGAAGTACAAACAGGATCCATCTTCAGTAGACGAGAGTTGGCACGAGTTCCTCGCCGATTACACGCCCGAAGTCGCGGGTGATTCTGGTAACAGTCAGGCCGCCGCGACCACGGCCGCGCCCGCGCAGGTGGCCACCCCGGCCGCGGCCCCCGCGCCGGTGAACGCGGCGCCCGCGACCCCCGCCCCCGCTCCCGCGGCACCCGCCCCGCCAGCACCTGCCCCGGCGGCCCCCAAGCCTCCCGCGCCCGCGCCGGTCACCACCCGCGCGCGGCAGACGACTCCCGCGCCGACCTCGAATGCCGCGCCCACCTCCGGCGCGCCGAAGCCCGCCGACACCGCGACCGACGAGGCGAAGGTCCTGCGCGGCCCGGCCGCCGCCGTGGTGAAGAACATGTCCGCGTCGCTGGCCATCCCGACCGCGACCAGCGTGCGCGCCATTCCGGCGAAGCTGATGATCGACAACCGCCTGGTCATCAACAACCACCTCGCCCGCACCCGCGGCGGCAAGATCTCCTTCACCCACCTGCTCGGCTACGCGATCGTGCAGGCGGTCAAGTCGTTCCCGAATCTGAACCGGCACTTCGCCGAGATCGACGGCAAGCCCAACGCGATCACCCCCGCGCACACCAACCTCGGTCTGGCCATCGACCTGCAGGGCAAGGATGGCAACCGCTCGCTGGTCGTCGCGGCCATCAAGGGCTGCGAGACCATGACCTTCGGGCAGTTCCACACCGCCTACGAGGACATCGTGCGCCGCGCCCGCGACGGCAAGCTCGGTATCGACGACTTCACCGGCGTCACCATCTCGCTGACCAACCCGGGCACCATCGGCACCGTGCACTCGGTGCCGCGGCTGATGCCGGGCCAGGGCGCGATCATCGGCGCCGGCGCGATGGAGTACCCCGCCGAATTCCAGGGCATGAGCGACGAGCGCATCAATGAACTCGGCGTCGGCAAGCTGATGACCCTGACCTCGACCTACGACCACCGCATCATCCAGGGCGCGGAATCCGGCGACTTCCTCCGGACCATCCACAACCTGCTGATCAACGACGAGTTCTACGACGAGATCTTCCACGGCCTCGGCGTGCCCTACGAGCCCGTGCGCTGGCGCAAGGACATCAAGGAGCGCGGCGTCGACAAGAGCACCCGCGTGCTCGAGATGATCGCGGCCTACCGCAACCGCGGCCACCTGATGGCCGACACCGATCCGCTGCGGCTGGTCAAGGACAAGTTCCGCAGCCACCCCGACCTCGATGTCACACAGCACGGCCTCACCCTGTGGGACCTGGACCGCACCTTCGATGTCGCAGGCTTCCACGGCCAGGAGCGGATGAAGCTGCGCGATGTGCTCTCGGTGCTGCGCGATGCGTACTGCCGCCATGTCGGTGTGGAGTACACCCACATCCTGGAAACCGAGCAACTGCAGTGGATTCAGGAGCGGGTCGAGCAGAAGCACGTCAAACCGACTGTCGCGCAACAGAAGTACATCCTGAACCGGTTGAATGCGGCGGAGGCCTTCGAAACCTTCCTGCAGACCAAATATGTCGGTCAGAAGCGCTTCTCGCTCGAGGGCGCCGAGGCCGTCATCCCGATGATGGACGCCACCATCGACCAGTGCGCCGAGCATTCCCTCGACGAGGTCGTCATCGGTATGCCGCACCGCGGTCGCCTCAATGTGCTCGCCAATATCGTCGGCAAGCCGTACTCGAAGATCTTCACCGAGTTCGAGGGCAATATGAACCCGGCGGCCACCCACGGCTCCGGCGATGTGAAGTACCACCTCGGCGCGCGCGGCACCTACCTGCAGATGTTCGGCGACAACGAGATCGAGGTCTCGCTCACCGCCAACCCCTCGCACCTGGAGGCGGTCGACCCGGTGCTCGAGGGGCTGGTACGTGCGAAGCAAGACCTTTTGAACAAGGGCGACGGGCCGGAGGGCTTCTCCGTCATGCCGCTGATGCTGCACGGTGACGCCGCGTTCGCGGGTCAGGGCGTGGTCGCGGAGACGCTGAACCTGTCGGGGCTGCGCGGTTACCGCGTCGGCGGCACCATCCACATCGTGGTGAACAACCAGATCGGCTTCACCACCGCACCGGAGAACAGCCGCTCCACCGAATACTCCACCGATATCGCGAAGTTCATCGGCGCGCCGATCTTCCACGTGAACGGTGACGATCCGGAGGCCTGTGACTGGGTGGCGCGTCTGGCGGTGGACTTCCGCCAGAAGTTCCGCAAGGACGTCGTGATCGACATGATCTGCTACCGGCGTCGCGGCCACAACGAGGGCGACGACCCGTCGATGACCCAGCCGTACATGTACGACGTCATCGACACCAAGCGCTCGGTGCGCAAGGCCTACACCGAGAGCCTGATCGGCCGTGGCGATATCTCGCTCAAAGAGGCCGAGGACGCGCTGCGTGACTACCAGGGTCAGCTGGAGCGGGTGTTCAACGAGGTTCGCGAGCTGGAGAAGTACGTCCCGGAGCCGAGCGAATCGGTCGAGGACGACCAGCAGGTGCCGACCACCATCCTGACCGCCGTCGACAAGACGGTGTTGCAGCGCATCGGCGACGCATTCCTCAATGTGCCCGACGGTTTCAACGTGCACCCGCGCGTCAAGCCGGTGCTGGAGAAGCGGCGTGAGATGGCCTACGAGGGCAAGGTCGACTGGGCCTTCGCCGAACTGCTCGCCTTCGGCACGCTGATAGACGAGGGTCGTGCGGTCCGCCTGACCGGCCAGGACTCGCGTCGTGGCACGTTCACCCAGCGGCATTCGGTGATCATCGACCGCAAGACGGCCGAGGAGTACACCCCGCTGCACAACATCGGCAGCACCACTCCGGGTTGGTTCGCGGTGCACGACTCGGCGCTGAGCGAATACGCCGCCGTCGGCTTCGAATACGGCTACTCGCTGGGCAACCCGGACGCACTCGTGTTGTGGGAGGCGCAGTTCGGTGACTTCGTCAACGGCGCGCAGTCCATCATCGACGAGTTCATCTCCTCCGGTGAGGCCAAGTGGGGTCAGCTCTCGGAGGTCGTGCTGCTGCTGCCGCACGGTCACGAGGGTCAGGGCCCGGACCACACCTCCGGTCGCATCGAGCGCTTCCTGCAGCTGTGCGCCGAGGGCTCGATGACGGTCGCCGTGCCGTCCACCCCGGCGAACTACTTCCATCTGCTGCGCCGCCACGCGCTCGACGGCATCCGCCGTCCGCTGATCGTCTTCACCCCGAAGTCGATGCTGCGCAATAAGGCCGTGGTCTCGGACCTGAAGGACTTCACCGAATCGAAGTTCCGCTCGGTCTTCGACGAGCCCACCTACGAACAGGGCATCGGCGACCGCAATAAGGTCAAGCGCGTCCTGCTCACCAGTGGCAAGCTCTACTACGAGCTGGTCGCCGAGAAGGCCAAGCAGAAGCGCGAAGACGTCGCCATCGTCCGCATCGAGCAGCTCTACCCGCTGCCCAAGTTCCGCTTGAACGAGGCGCTGGCCGGTTACCCGAATGCGACCGATATCGCCTGGGTCCAGGAAGAACCCGCCAACCAGGGCGCGTGGCCGTTCTTCGGCCTGAACCTCCCGGAACTCCTTCCGGAGCGGTTCACCAAGCTGCGCCGCATCTCCCGCCGCGCCATGTCGGCTCCTTCCTCGGGTTCGTCGAAGGTGCACGCCGTGGAGCAGGCCGAGATCGTCGCCGAGGCCTTCGAGCCGACCGCGTAGTTTTTGGCTGACCCATCGCCGGGCCGAATCTACTCTCCCGCAGAGTGATTCGGCCCGGCGTAGTCATTTCCGCCTTGGTTCGGGCTCGACAGCGTTCGCCGGCTGTCGGTACCATCCGCAACCATGAGCGAAAGTGGGGGGTCGCCGAATTCTCAAAGCGTTTCGGTAGTACCCGAGAAGGTCCGTGAGGTCGGCAAATACGTCTACGACTTGGCCGACGCGCTGCGGTCAGCACTGGATTCCGCAGCCAAGGATGTGTCAGCGGTGGCAGGTGGGACCTGGACCGGCGACTACGCCGACGAATTCGCCAAAGGCTGGACCGAAGTCCACGACGGCGGCGTCCAGATCCTCACCGCGCTGAACGGCATGGCAGAAAAGCTCGGCGTCACCGCCGACACCTACCAATCCACCGACACGAACAACGCGTCCGCACTGAACACCTCCAGCCTGGACCTGCCATGAGTTCCGAATTCTCCGTCGACCTCGACCACCTTGACGAAATCGTGTCCCGTCTCGCCGGGCTCGCAGGCTTCCTCACCGACCACCTCGACGAAATCGATGACAAGGTCGCCACGCTCCAAGGCAGCGGCTGGGAGGGCGTCGCCGCCCAGGCCTACGTCGACGCCCACAGCCAATGGGCCATCGGCGCACGCGAATTCGCCGAAGGTGTCCGCGATATGAGCGACGCTGCCAAACGCGCACACGCCGACTACACCAGCGCAATCGAGGTCAATCGCAAGATGCTGCGAGGGGGATGAGCAGTGAAGGTCGACTGGCAGGTCTACTACGACGCCGCCAAGAAATGCCATGATCTCGCAGCCGAACTGCGCCGCGCCGACAAGCCCGTGCACGATGCCGTCAAAGGTGCATGCGCGGGCATGGCAGGTGACGCACCCGGTTGTAAGCAGTGGGGCGAAAAATATGATGAGACTGCGCGTCAAACAATGCAGACGTGCACCAATCTAGCGGACGCGCTCACCAACTACGGCTACGTCCTGTATGCAAACGGCTACAACTACGGCATTCGCAACAAGAGCAATCCATCACCCCCACGTCCGGACGTGCATACGATGACGGAGTACAAAGTCACGATCCCGAAGTCGGCGGCCGATAACGGAAACGGTGTCAAACACAACGGCGATGGCGGCGTAAAGGCTTTTTTCGACGAACTCGTCAAACTAATCATCAGCGAATTCGGCAAACTCCCGAACGGCGATGTCGACAAGCTCGCCAAAGCGTCGACAACGTGGCAGACCTTCGCAAATCACGCCACCATCACCGGCGCGGCCGCCACCATCAGCGGGATCTCCGCATTGTTCGACGGCATGGATGACGAAACTAATCGGCAACTTATCCAGGACCATTTCGGCGCACTTCGCACCGGCGCCGAGAACGTTGCCACTGCCTCGCTCAACATCGCTACACCAGTCGCCGAGTATCAAACCGGAACCATCGAGGCCAGTAATGCGATCAAATCAGCGATCACCACGGCCGAGATTACGGCCGGAGTCATCGTTGCGGGTGCCGTCGGCCTTGCCCTACTCACCTTCGGCGGCTCACTCCTCGCAGGCGCCGGAGGTGTAGGCCTTGCAGCCGAGGAAACCATCACCACCATCCGCACCCTCTACACGGCCAGCAACCTTTTCAAGGCCCTGGGTCTCGTCGCAGCCACTTCGACCGCCGTCGGAGTCATCAAATCCTTCGACCATGTCCCCAGCCTATTCGCCATCTCGACAAGCCTCGTCGAGATCATCGCATTGAAGGCGCACATCGACGACGACGGAAGTCGCTCGGACCCCGGCAAACCTCAATCAAAGGGAAAGATAGACGAGAGCGAAAAGCAATTCGACCCCAACGAAAGAAAACTTGCAGACCTGCTGGCAGACGAAGGAAAGAATGTCAAGGCGGTCAAGGAAAGCACCGTCCCAGGCGAACGGACCGCAGATTCCACGGTCGATGGAGTGCCCACTGAGTTCAAACATATGGACCCGGGAGCAACCAATGCAACCGTCAAGAACGCACTCAACAGCGCACAGGGCCAAGCTGACCACACGATCATCGACGCTCGCGGTAGCGGTTTGACACAAGAAGAGGCCCAACGTGGCGTCAGCCGATACCTCGGCGCCAGTCCAGATACGATGAGCGAAATTCGAATAGTCGGAGACGGCTGGGAGATAAATTGGCCGTAGAGGAGAAGTCTTGAGCGCATATCACCAGATATTCATTCGAACCACAAAGGCGGAAGGCGAAATCGTCGATGATATAACGTCAGCTTCGGGCGCTCCACTGGAGCGCCTAGCGGAGAAACACAACGACATCTCTTTCGGCGGGAAGGCCGGAGGAACGATAGTCGAAGTTGAGATGTCACATGATTTCGAAGACGAGCAGGACCTGCAGTTCGAATCTTATCCAATTCTGGTGACCATCAGAAATATCGACTCGAACAAGATATCGGAAGAGTCTGCCGCGCGGTCCATCTTCGAAGCACTACAACACATCGGGGGTTATCACATGATTCTCGTGTTCAACCTCCAGAGATTGCTTGCGCAGGTCTGACGCGCCAGGCGTCATACAGCGTCGCCTCATCGGGAGGCATATCCTGGCGTGCATCGAGAGCCAAGTAGCGGAACGGGATCCGAGGTGGGCTGATGCTCGATGATCTGGCCGGGAAGCGGACCGGGGAGCGGATTCAGGTCTTGCGGGAACGCAAGGGGCTCAGTCGGCCCGTGTTGGCCGGGCTGGTTGGCATGTCCGCGTCGTGGTTGAAGGGGATCGAGCGGGGGACGCGGCTACCGCCGCGGCTGCCATTATTGGTGAAGTTGGCAGAGGCTCTCGCCGTTGGCGATGTGGCGGTGCTCGCGGGTATTGATATGGATCTCGGCGGATCGACTTCGGTGCCGGTCGGGTCATTTGCGCGGGTGCCGCATGATGCGGTGCCGGCTATTCGTGAGGCGGTTCGGGACCCATTATTGGTTGTTCCGAATGGGCCGGTAGACGTCGCCGCATTGGCGGTGCGGACTGCTGACGCATGGCGGCTCTGGCATCAGTCCAGGACGCATCGGACCGACGTCGGTCGGATATTGCCGCAGCTCGTCAGGGATGCCCGGATCGGGGCTCGGGTCGCGGAGGGCGCGGATCGGCGAACGGCCTATGCGGTTTTGGCGGATGTATATGCCCTGGTGCAACACGAAATTGTTTGGGCGAGTGAGTCGGAACTGCTGTGGACGGTAGCTGACCGGGCGATGATTGCGGCGCAGGAAGCGGACGTTCCGAATGCGTTGGCAGGTGCCGCTTGGACGCTCGGCATGGTGCAGCGTTCGGTTGGGGACGCCGACGGGGCGTTGACCCTGGCACAGGATGCAGCCGGACTGCTGAAACCCGGACTAGAGAACGCGGACAACGATATTCGGGGGATGTACGGCGCGCTCCAGTTGCACGCAGCGATAACCGCCGCGCAAGCCGGTCGCGAAGGCGACGCATGGCGGTATTGGGATGAAGCCGACACAACAGCGAAGCGGCTCGGCAAGGGTTATCACCATCCGTGGACGATGTTCGGTAGCGCCAACGTCGAACTGCACGGCGTGACGATCGCGGCCGATCTTGCCAAACCATCGGATCCTCGTCATCGTGCCGAGTACATCGACCCGGAACAAATCCCCAGCAGAGAGCGGCGCGGGCGACTCGGCGTCGAGATCGCACGCAGCTACCATCAGCGTCGCGACTATTCAGCCATGTTGCACTGGCTCGAGCAGGCCTATCAGACCTCTCGCGATTCGGTGCATTACTCCCCCTCAGCGAGACAGATGATCGCCGATTCGGTCGACCGCGGTGGTGCGCTCATCAGCCGTAGGGCGCGGTCGCTGGCCGGGAGTGTCGGCCTGCCCCGGTGACTCGGGGCGCACAGTGCACCCCCTCCGACCTGGCCCCGAGCCGCAGCCGCGATGACACCGGATCTACCGGATGCTGGTTCGTCCCAACGTCGTTCATACGGGAGGTCCCAGCATGATTTTCGAACCCGTTCTGCCACCGATAGACCACGATGTTCCGACCGACGGCTTGACTGTCCAAGCCGCCCACGTTGTCATGCAGTCGCACATCGATTGCCCGATCACCATCTGCCGGATCAAACTGCACGCCAAAACCGTGCTCGTTCGACATGGTCACCTGAACCCCGCCGAGCAACCGAAGTTCGGATTCTGATCGTGGAGGACGAGCGGAGCTTCGAAGAAGTCGAGATTCAGGTCATTCAGGATGTGATCGATGCGGTCGAAGCACATCTGCGCGGAGTTGAACGGAGGGGCGCTCACTTGCATGCACCGCGTTCTCGGCTCTACGCCGCAGTGATCCATACGGTGATCGCCAGCGCACGCTTGCAGTCGTTTCGCGCCACGTTGGACAGTGCCGAAGTTCTCGATGCCCTGCTCGACGGACCCGAATCCGAGGATGCCCGTGAGGTTTTCGATCGCATTCTCAAGGGCGTCAACCAGGTATGAACGGCTGCACCTGCCCGACGCCGTGGAGACCTTCGCGCTGCCCAGCCATTACCGTGGGCCCGGTCGGGCCCCGGCGCTACCGAACTATCGAGATGTGTTGGCGCGCTTTCCGATTGCGGCGCTCAGCGCGTCGAGTTCGGCGAGGACATCCGTCAGCGCGAAAGTCGGTGTGCCCCGGGAAATGATCGAGGTCGACTCGGACGTATCCGCGTTGGGAGTTGAAAAGTTGTCATGTCCGGATCGGCGGTCACGAGGTGGCGGGTTGGTCGGGGACGGGTTCCGAGGTGCCGTGGGCGATTTCGTGGATGGCGCGGCGGAGGAGGGCGGTGATTCGGTCCGGTGGGGCGTCGTGGAGAGCGTCGAGTTGGAGGAGGTGTCGGCCGATGACGGTGCCGATGGTGAGGGCTCCGATCAGGCCGGCGCGGAGCGTCGCATCGTCGGGGGCCAGATGCTGGGCGGCCTGTTGTTGGCGGGCGACCATGGCGGATCGGACTTCGGCGGCGGCATCGGGGTGGGTCAGCATGGAGCGGATCGCGGTCAGTGCGTCGGTGGGCTGCTCGGCGAGTTTCTGTTCGAGTGCGGCCAGTAGCTGTTCGGCCGCCTCCGGCGGCGGCCCGGTGATCAGTTCGTCCGGTTCGAATTGTGCGACCTGGGCGAACAAATTGTCCTTGGATCCGAAGTAGCGCATCACCAGGCCCGGATCGGTGTCGGCCGCCGCCGCGATCGCGCGGATGGTGGCCCGGTCATAGCCGACCTCCGCGAACAGCTGCCGCGCCGCGTCCAAGATCCGGGCTTGGGTGCGGTCGCGTTGTTCGGCGCGGCGGGTGGGATGGGAACTCATGCTTTCAGTCTACGATCGTTGACCGAACGTGGATGAGCCGCTAGCATTCAGTCAACGATTGTTGACTGAAAATAGGTGGCCGATATGTGGCATACAGTCCTGCTGTCCGCGCTCGCCGGTGTGATGGGCGCCAATGCCGTCCCGCATTTCGTCAAAGGCATGGTCGGCGAACAGTTTCCGAATGTGTGGGGCAACGATTCGCTGCGCAATGCCGTGGCCGGCACCTTGGGTCTCGCCCTCGCGGTGCTGATCGGCTACTGGGCCGATCTGCCCGCCCATGCCCTTGCCGGTATCGGCGGCGCGGTCGCCGGGGCGCTGCTCATGGCGGTGTTCCACGGGCTCGGCGGCGCGTATCGCCTCAACTCCGCCCTGGGTTTGGCCAATCCGCCACGCGCCGCCGCCACGCGTTGAACTACCTCGCGGTCATCGGCCTCAGCGCGGCGGCGAGCCCGCGCTTCCGGCTCCGGGATGTTGCCCGGTCCGGCTGTCGGAGCGCGACACCTCGGTGACACCGGGAACCCTGTTCTCCACAGCAAAAGCGGCGCGGGTGTGAATCGGTGCGCCGGGGCGATCGACATACGGGACTACTCGGAAGTCGTTGCGCCACAATCCGTGGTCCAGCGAGACGCGGGAGTACCCGCGTTGGGAGTTGAAGAACTTCAGGTCGGGGTTGGCGGCCAAGAGAGTGAGGCCGGTCGGCGTCATATCCTTTCCGTTGCCATTGGTGGTGATGGAGGTGCCGATGAATTCGGAGGCCACGACCGGAGATTCGGGGTTCGAGTAGTCCGCGCGGATGTTGGCGGCGTGGTTCTGGTGGCGGTCGCCGGTGATCACTACCAGGTTGTGGACGTCGCGGTCGGCAGCGGCGCCGAGGATGGTGTTGCGGTCGGAGACATAGCCGTCCCAGGAGTCGGTGCCGGTCGCGACGCCGGGGCCGAGGTCATAGTCGGATTGCCCCATGGAGACCTGGTTGCCGAGGATCTGCCAGCAGGCGGTGGACCTGCTGAAGCCATCGATCAACCAATCGCGTTGCTGCGCACCGAGGATCGTGCGGTCCGAGGCGAAGCGGTCGGGGCAGTCCGCGACCAGACCACCGTCGCCGCAGGCCTGCGCCGTGCGGTACTGGCGGGTGTCGAGCATGGTGATGTCGGCGAGGTCGCCGAAGCTGTATCGGCGGTGGATGCGCATGGTCGAACCGGAGGGCAGGGCCGCGATGCGCAAGGGCTGATGTTCGTACATCGCCTGGAAGGCGGCGGCGCGGCGGCCGCGAAAGAGCTTGGGAATGCGGTAGATATCGAATCCGATACCGGGTGAGTCCCCCGCCCAATTGTTGTCGACCTCGTGATCGTCGAAGGTGACGAGCCAGGGAAAGGCGGCATGGGCGGCGCGCAACGGCCGCTCGGCCTTGGCCTGGGCATAACGCAGTCGGTAGCCGGGCAGATCGACCGCTTCGGCTTGGAATTGCGGCTCCACCGACATGCCGACGCGACCGCGCGTCCAACCCCGTTCGTAGATGTAATCACCAAGATGCACAACCAGATCGAGATCTTCGGCACTCATGTGCTCATAGGCGGTGTAGTAGCCCGAACTCCACGATTGGCAGGAGGCGAAGGCGAAACGCATGCGCGCCGTGGGCTGCCCCAACGCGGGGGCGGTGCGGGTCCGGCCGATCGGCGAGATCGCCGAGCCCGCGCGAAATCGGTAGAAGTACCAGCGATTCGGCTCCAACCCGCCGACTTCAGGGTGCACGGAATGCGCGAGTTCGCGGGTCGCCACCGCTGTACCCCGTGCCACCACCTGCCGAAACTGCTCATCGTGCGCGACTTCGTAGTCCACGCTCACCGGATGCTGCGCCATACCGCCCAGTCCATCCGGTGCGAACGGATCCGGCGCCAGCCGCGTCCACAACACCACCCCATCCGGCAGTGGATCCCCCGACGCCACCCCCAACGTGAACGGATCCCCCAACCACCGCGGCACCCGAAACCGCGCACTACTCGCCGCAGACGCCCCCACCAGCATCGCAACCGACCCAGCCGTCCCCACCCTCAACAGCTGCCGACGAGACAGACCCATACGTCAGGATATCGACCACGCCCGAGACAAGCGGAGGCCACCCGCAAGCGCCTAGCCGCGGAGGGCGGCGGCGAGCGCCGGATTCAGCGAGAGGGCAATGGCCAGTAGGGATTCCACCAGCAAGTCGACCAGCTGCTCGCGGGTGATCGTGGCGTTGCGGAGCCAGGTCAGGGTGGCCTCCTCCACGAAGGCGATCCAACCGCGCATGGCGAGGGTCAGGCGTGGACGGTCGGCCTCATCGATCGACACGGGCACCTCGGTGAGAATGATGCCGATAATGGCGTCGCGGGTCTGGTCCACGAGCGGGACCAGCTCGGGGGTGACGCTGGCGGGCCCGCGCAGCAGCGAGACATAGGAGTTGCGGTTCTCGCTGACATATTCGATGTACCTCTCGATCGAATCGCGCAACATCTCGAATACACCGAGCGAGCGGTCGGGGGCGACGTGCTCGAGTAGTTCGGCATTGGCGTGGCGGACGATCGCCAGCTGGAAGTCCTGTTTCGTCGGGAAGTAGTGGAAGAGCAGGCCGCGGGAGATTCCGGCCGCCTCGGCGATCTCGGTGATCGAGATGTCCTCGATGGCACGGTCACCAAGCATCTTCGCGCCCAAGGTGATCAGCTGCGTGCGACGTTCTTCCGGGCTGAGGCGGGTTCGCTTCACCACTTCGCCGGCACTTTTGCTACTCACACGGACATCTTACTGAACGATGGTCAATACTGTTGACTCATGCTCAATAAGACCGTACGCTCGCTTATATGAGTCGCAAGGTTACAGACAAAGCTGTCGGCAACCGGCCAGCCCGCCACGTCAAGACCATCATCATCGGCAGCGGTTTCGCCGGTCTGGGCCTGGCGATCCGGCTGAGCCAGCAGGGCCGCAACGACTATCTCGTGCTGGAACGCGGCAGCGATGTCGGCGGCACCTGGCGCGACAACACCTACCCGGGTGCCGCCTGCGATGTGCCTTCACACCTGTACTCGTACTCGTTCGCACTGAATCCGAACTGGTCGCGCTCGTTCTCCAAGCAGGGCGAGATCCAGCGGTACATCCAGGGCGTCGCGCGCGAGTACAACGTGCTCGACAAGCACCTGTTCGACTGCGATGTCACCGGCGCGCGCTGGAACAATGCCACCAACCTGTGGCATATCGAATCCACTCAGGGCAGCTTCACCGCGGACACCGTGGTCTCCGCGGTCGGCGCGCTCTGCGAACCGGCACTGCCGGACATCAAGGGCATCAATGGTTTCGAGGGCGAGATCTTCCACTCGGCCCGCTGGGACCACGATGCGGACCTGAAGGGCAAGCGCGTCGCCATTATCGGCACCGGCGCCTCCGCCATCCAGATCGTGCCGTCCATCGCGCCGGATGTCGCCCACCTGGACGTCTACCAGCGCACCGCCCCCTGGCTGCTCCCCCGTTTCGACCGCCCCTACACCATGCCCGAGCGCCTCGCATTCCGGCACATTCCCGGCTTCCAGCGCCTATCCCGCGCCGCCATCTACGCCGCGCGCGAGACCCAGGTCGTCGGCCTCGCCAAGGTTCCCGCACTGATGCAAGCCTTCGAACTGATCGCCAAGGCCAAGCTCCAGCTCGAGATCCGCGATCCGCAGCTGCGCGAGAAGGTCACCCCGAACTTCCGGATCGGCTGCAAGCGCATGCTGATCTCCAACGACTACTACCCGGCGCTGAGCCGCTCGAATGTCGACGTCGTGACCGACGGCATCAAAGAGGTGCGCGCGAACTCCATCGTCACCAAGGACGGCACCGAGCGCGAAATCGACGCCCTGATCGTGGCGACCGGCTTCCACGTCACCGATTCACCGACCTACAACACCATTTCGGGCAAGGACGGCCGCACCCTGGCCGAGGTGTTCGACGAGATCGGCCAGCAGGGCTACAAGGGCTCGACGGTCGCCAACTTCCCGAATATGTTCTTCCTGCTCGGCCCGAATGTCGGCCTCGGCCACACCTCGATGGTGTACATGATCGAATCGCAGATCAACTACATCGCCGACGCATTGTCCACTGTCGATCGCCTCGGCCTGCGTACTGTCGAGGTGAAGCGCGAGGTACAGGACTCCTACAACAAGGACTTGCAGCGCAAACTGGTGAAGAGCGTCTGGAGCACCGGCGGCTGCGCCAGCTGGTACCTGGACAAGCACGGCAACAACACCACGCTGTGGCCGGACTTCACCTTCGAATTCCGTCGGCTCACCAAGAATTTCGACGTCTCCGCCTACGAGACCACGACCGTCGAAACATCCAGTAACAACCTGAAGGTGGTGGCAGCACAGTGAATACAGCATCGCGAAGCGATTCCATGGGGGGTGGCGGTCGGGCGACGGGAGGGCGCAATGACGCTTACTTCAAGGGCAAGGTCTGTGTGATCACCGGGGCGGGCTCCGGCATCGGCCGCGCCCTCGCCGAGAATCTGGCCGAGCGCGGCGCCAAGCTCGCGCTCTCCGATATCGACACCGACGGCCTGGCCGAGACCGTGCGCCGCTGCGAGGTGTACGGGGCCGAGATCAAGTCCGATCGGCTGAATGTGGTCGAGCGCGAAGCGGTGCTGCTCTACGCCGACGCCGTCAAGGCGCATTTCGGCACGGTGCACCAGATCTACAACAATGCGGGCATCGCCTACCACGGTGAGGTCATCCGCTCGGAGTTCAAGGACATCGAGCGCGTTATGGACGTCGACTTCTGGGGCGTCGTCAATGGCACCAAGGCGTTCCTGCCGCTGCTGATCGAATCCGGTGATGGCCACGTCGTCAACGTCTCCAGCCTGTTCGGCCTCATCGCCATACCGGGCCAGAGCGCTTACAACGCGGCCAAGTTCGCGGTGCGCGGCTTCACCGAATCGCTGCGCCAGGAGATGCTGGTCGGCAAGCATCCGGTCAAGGTGACCTGTGTGCATCCCGGCGGTATCAAGACCGCCGTCGCCCGCAATGCCACCTACGCCGATGGCATCGACGGCACCAGCGCGGCATCGATGTTCGACAAGAAGCTGGCCATCCACACGCCGGAGATGGCCGCCCAGACCATCACCGAGGGCGTCGGCAAGGGGCACGGCCGAGTGCTGATCGGCTGGGAGGCCAAGGCGCTGGATCTGTTCGTCCGGATCACCGCCTCCGGATATCAGCGCATCGCCGCCGTCGTCCACCGTCGCATCCTGCCCTGAGCCCTGCTGCCCCGGCGTCCGGACGCGGGCGCCGGGAATCGAGGAAAACCCATGCGTGACATCAATATTCCGCTGCCCATCGCGCGGACGCTGCTGAATCCGATCTTCCGTATCACGCTAAACGCGCGGCTGCCCTGGCAGATGCAGCGTCTACTGCTCGATATCGGTTCGCGCGCGCAGTTCCTCCCCTCCGATACGACCGTGCACCGGCTCCGGCTCGGCGGCAGGCCCGCTGAGCGGATCACCGCGGGTTCGCAGCAGCCCGATCTCACCAGGGGTGCCGTGCTCTACCTGCACGGCGGCGGCTACGCGATCGGATCGCTCGCCACGCACCGCTCGCTTGCCGCCCGGCTGGCCCACGAAACCGGTTGCGACGTCTATGTTCTCGACTACCGGCTGGCACCGGAACACCCGTTCCCGGCCGGCCTCGACGACGCCGAAGCGGCCTTCCTGGAATTGGTCGGCAATATCGGCTACCGACCCGAACAGATCGCGCTATCGGGTGATTCGGCGGGCGGCGGACTATCGCTGGCCACCGCGCAGCGGCTGATCGCCGGGCACGGGTACACCCCGGCCGCGCTCGGCCTGATCGCGCCGTGGGTCGACCCGAATCAGGTCCCCGAGAAGTCGCGCGATCTGGTCATCAACCGGCCGTGGTCGCGCGCCTGTGCCGCCGCCTATCTCGGCGACGGCGATGGCAAGGACACCGGCTACGCGCCGCTGCACGGTGTGCTGCCCGGATTGCCGCCGACCTACGTGCAGGTCGATATCAGCGAATTGCTGCATGCCCAATGCGTCGAATTCGTTGCGGCGCTGCGGGCGGCGGGCGTGTATACCCGGTTCACCGAGAGCAAGGGGCTATGGCACGTCGCGCAACTGCAGGCCGCGCTCGTTGGACCGGCTGCGGCGGCGCTGACCGAACTGGCCGATTTCCTGCGGGAAGCCATCCAGCCGGTCGCCATGCGCGACCTAGGATAGACAGTGGCTCACCTGCGCTCGTTCAAACGCACGAAACGCAAGACCGACTCCGTCTCACCGGGTCCGACCGGACCTCGACCGGCCCGTCGATGCCGAACCGGACCGGAGTTTCGGTGGCCGGAGTGACGTCCCGGTCACAGGTGTCGTAAATTACTGACGAGTAAACCCACGTGGAAGGGCACTGATGCGAGAGTTCGAAGTCCCGGCTTCCTACACCATCCCGGAAGACGCGAATAATTCCGATAACGTCTTCCGGCACGCCGAGCAGTCGCCCGGCGCGGTGCTGTTCAACGTCACCAGCGGTGGCGGCTGGCGGGAAATCAAGGCGGCGGAATTCGCGAAGGCGGTCACCGGGGTGGCCAAGGGCCTCATCGCCTCGGGTCTCGAACTCGGCGACCGCGTCGCCATCATGGCCCCAACCCGCTACGAATGGGTGCTGCTCGACTTCGCCGTCTGGGCCGCCGGTGGCTGCACCGTCGCGATCTATGACAGCTCGGCCGCCGAACAGGCCAAGTGGATCCTGCAGGACTCCGCCACCAAACTGCTGGTGGTCGACAGCGATAAGCACCGCAAGGTCATCGACGAGATCGAGGCGGGTGCGCTGCCGGATCTGAAGGAGACCCTGCAGATCGACAAGGGCGCCGTCGATGAGCTGATCGCGCGCGGCGCCGACCTCGACGACGCGGTCGTGCACGCGCGTCGGGCCGAGGTCAACGCCAAGTCCCCGGCCACCCTGATCTACACCTCGGGCACCACCGGCCGGCCCAAGGGCGTCATGCTCTCGCATTCGAACCTCTACGCGGAGTCCAAGTCCGACCGGCTCGCCCTGAAGAAGTACGTCACCGAGGGCAAGAAGACGCTGATGTTCCTGCCGCTGGCGCACGTCTTCGCGCGGGCGGTCACGCTGGCCGCATTCGACGCCAAGGTGATCGTCGCGTTCAGCTCCGACTGGTCCACCCTGGTCGAACAGTTCGGCAGCTACCGCCCGCACTTCATCCTCGCGGTGCCGCGCGTATTCGAGAAGGTCTTCAACAGCGCCAAGCAGAAGGCACACGACGGCGGCAAGGGCAAGATCTTCGACGCGGCCGCCGAAACCGCCATCGCCTACAGCGAGGCACTCGACAACGGCGGGCCGGGCCTGGTGCTCAAGCTCAAGCACACCCTGTTCGACAAGCTCGTCTACGGCAAGCTGCGCGTCGCGCTCGGCGGCCAGTGCGAGGCCGCGGTCTCCGGCGGCGGACCGCTCGGCGCGCGCCTCGGCCACTTCTTCCGCGGCGTCGGCGTGACCATCTACGAGGGCTACGGCCTCACCGAGACCACCGCAGCCATCACCGTGAACACCCCCGAAAATATTCGCGTCGGCTCCGTCGGCAAGCCCATCGAGGGCCACGCGGTCAAGATCGCCGAGGACGGCGAACTGCTGCTGCGCGGATCGGTGGTCTTCAACGGCTACTGGGGCAATGCCGAGGCCACCGAGGAGGCCTTCGCCGATGGCTGGTTCAAGACCGGCGACCTGGGCGCCATCGATGGCGACGGATACGTCACCATTACCGGCCGCAAGAAGGAAATCATCGTTACCGCGGGCGGCAAGAACGTCTCCCCCGGTCTGATGGAGGATTCGCTGCGCGCGCACCCGCTGATCAGCCAGGTCATGGTGGTCGGCGACGGACAGCCCTTCGTCGGCGCGCTGATCACCCTCGACCCGGAGGCGCTGCCCGGCTGGAAGGAACGCAACAATCTGTCCGCCGAGACCCCGATCGAGCAGGTGATCGAGAACCCGGCGCTGGTGGCGGAGATCAATGCCGCGGTCGCCGAGACCAATAAGAAGGTCTCGCATGCCGAGGCGATCAAGAAGATCCGCATCCTGACCGTCGACTGGACGCAGGAGACCGGCGAGCTGACGCCGAAGATGTCGCTGAAGCGGGCCGTGGTGATGAAGCAGTACGCGTCCGAAGTGGAGAAGATCTACGGCTGACGCCGAGTGGTTTCGAAGGCGCCGTCCGCCAATTGCGGGCGGCGCCTTCGTTTTGACCGCTGCACACCGACCTGTCCGCCAGAGTTCCGGCCGTGCGGGCGACCCCGGGCACAGTGGCCATCCCGTGGCCGATCACGTGGCATCCCGCGATCCAGAGCCCGAGTCATCGCGGCCCACACGACAACGATGGGTCGGTGGATACGGTCAGCGCGCCGGGAGCCGGTCCAGGAAATCGGCGATCAGCGATGCGATTTCGGGTAGGTGCGTCTCCAGGGCGAAGTGGCCGGTATCGAAGACGTGCAGTTCGGCGTCGGGGAGATCCGCGAGGTACGCGTGGGCGCCGGGCTCGGGGAAGAAGAGGTCGTTCGAGCCCCACACGATGAGGGTGGACGGGGTGTACTTGCGCAGCCACTGCTGCCATTGCGGGTATGCGGCGACATTCGACTTGTAGTCGAAGGCCAGGGCCACCTGGGCCTCCTTGCGGCCGGGGAGGTCGAGGAAGTACTGGTCGAGGATCCATGATTCGGGGGTGAGCACGGTCGGGGCGGGGACGCCCTGCTCGTACTGACCGCGGGTGCCTTCCAGCGTGAGCAGGCCGCGGATGGTGTCCTCGGCCCCTTCCTGTTCGGGCCGCAGTGCGGCGAAGTCGCGGGCGAGATCCGACAGTCCCGCTTCGTAGGCGTTGCCGTTCTGGACGATGAGACCGTTGATCCACTCGGGGTGGCGCAGCGCGATGCGCAAGCCGATCGGAGCGCCGAAGTCGAAGATGTACATCGCGAATTCGCGCAGTTCGAGCCGCTGCACGAAACCCTCGACCACATCGGCCAATCGGTCGAAGGAGTACTCGAAATCGGCTGGTGCGGTGGTATTTCCGAAGCCCGGGTAGTCCGGGGCGATCAGCCGGTACTGCGCGCCGAGCACATCGAACAGCCGGCGGAACTGGTGCGAGGCCGACGGGAAACCGTGCAGCAGCAACAGCACCGGCGCGTCGGCGCGATGCGGGACCGATTCGCGGTAGAAGACCTCGACACCGTCGACATCGATGCGGCGGTGCTGGACGACTGGCAGCTCGATCATGGCTCCACATGCTTTCTATCCGTGATGATGCATTAGTTCTAGCCGATCTTCACCTAATGTGTCAATCCGCAGATGTACCATTAGTGATATGAACGAAGCCCCGCTGATCGGCGAGCCGCTGGCACTCGACCTGGTCAACACCCGGCCGACCGGCACCGATCTGCTGGGTACCCCCGAGCACCTCGCGAATTGGCTTGCGCTGCAAGCCGCACGGTTTCCGGAGCTGGCCGTGGCGCATCCCACCGCCGCCGACCTCGCCGCGGTCCACGCGGTGCGCGACCATATCGGCTCCACGCTCGACGCACTGCTGCACAATCGCCGCCCGCCCGCCGACGCACTGCACCGACTCAATGCCGCACAGGCCGACGCACCCGCCATCCAGCAACTGGCGTGGGATGGCAGTGCGGTCACCGCAACCGTGCGCCGTAACGGCACCTCGGCCGAAAAGCTGGCAGCCGTGCTGGCCGAAGCCGCCATCGACCTGCTCACCGACCCAGCGATCGGCAAGCTGAGGCGCTGCGAGGCCGACGACTGCGTCCTGCTGTTCCTGCCCGCACACCCGCGGCGACGCTGGTGCTCACCCGACCGCTGCGGCAACCGGGTCCGCGTCGCCCGCTACTACCAGCGGCACAAGGCCGGTTGATATTCACGTCACCGAATGGTCATACTCCCCGATCACACCCGGCAGTACGCTCGGACCATGGCTGAACTGCGCTTACGGGTGACGGCAGGCATCGTCGCCGCCGGTCTGGCACTCGGCGTCGCCGAACTCGTCGCCGCCTTCACCGGACCCGACAGCGCGCCCGCCAACGCTCTCGGCTCGACCGTTATCGACCACACCCCCGACGGCCTGCGCGAATGGGTCATCCAGAACTTCGGCACCAACGATAAGACCCTGCTCTTCGCCTGTATGGCACTCGTGGCCGTACTCGTCGCCGGATTCATCGGCGCCATCGAGCGAACAGCGCACCCCCGAGGATCCTGGCTGCTGACTGCCCTCGGCCTGCTCACCGCCGCCATCGCCGTCGGCCGCAACAGTTTCTCCGCCGCTTGGCCCACCGTAATCGGCGTGGCCGCAGGTATTTATGCCCTCCGTGTCCTGACCGCCTACATCGACGACGCGAAGGAAGCCGGACGACCCGCCGCATCCCGCGCGGCCGAGCCGCGGGCCTCCGGTTCCGAGAACCAGGCAGCCGATGACGCCTCGGCCCCGCACGCGGCAACCGACATTGCCGCGTCCGGCACCGCCGCACCTGCTGCCGCGGCGGAACCGAGAATCGGTGCGGATCAAGATGATTCCCCCGATGCGCGTGCGCCACAAGCCTCCCGTGCTGGCGCCGAGGCGACCGAGCCGGAACCCGCCGGGACAGCGAGTTCGACGACCGGGACCACGGCAAAGCCGCAGCGGCGACAGGTGTTGCAGGGCATTGCCATTACGGGTGGTTTGGCGTTGCTCAGCGGGGTGGGTGGACGGCTGATCGGGGTGCGGCGCCGGGATGTGTCCGGTGAGCGGGCGGCGATTCAGCTCCCGGAGCCGAGCGGACCCACGGTTTCGCTCGCACCCGACGCGGATCTGAAACTGCCGGGACTGACGCCGTACCTGACGTCCAATAGCGACTTCTATCGCATCGATACCGCACTCATCGTGCCGCAGGTCTCCATCGACGATTGGTCATTGCGGATTCATGGGATGGTGGATCACGAAATCCAGATCAGCTGGGCCGATCTCGCCAAGCGCACTCCCGTCGAGACCTTGGTGACGCTGGCGTGTGTATCGAATCCGGTCGGCGGCGATCTGATCGGCAACGCACGCTGGCGCGGCTACCGCTTGGACGAACTGCTCGCCGAGGCGGGACCACACCCGGATGCCGATATGGTCCTGTCGCACAGCATCGACGGCTTCACCGCGGGCAGCCCACTGGCCGTACTCACCGACGGCCGCGACGCACTGCTGGCAGTCGGCATGAACGGCGAACCCCTCCCGGTCGCGCACGGGTACCCGGCCCGCCTGGTCGTGCCCGGCCTCTACGGTTATGTCTCCGCTACCAAATGGGTCACCGAATTGGAGATCACCCGCTTCGACCACGCGACCGCCTACTGGACCCGCCGCGGCTGGTCGGCCTACGGCCCCATCAAAACCGGCACCCGCATCGACACCCCCCGCGCCCGCGCCAAGGTGCAACCGGGCAGCACCGCCATCGCCGGCGTCGCCTGGGCCCAGCACCGCGGCATCCGAGCTGTCGAAGTCCAAATCGATAACGGCCCATGGCAACCCGCCCGGCTGTCCACCGAACAATCCATCGACACCTGGCGCCAATGGGTCTACGACTGGAACGCCACCACCGGCACGCATACCATCCGCGCCCGCGCCACCGACGGCACCGGCGAAACCCAGACCGAAGAACGCCGCCCCGTAGTCCCCGACGGCGCCACCGGATATCCGACCACCACGGTCACCGTCGGCTGATCCGAAATCGCCTGCCCGCCAATGGGACCTGCGTCGACTCCCCGCCAGAATCGCGTGCGCCCCGCTGGCCGATCGGCCAGCGGGGCGCAGCACCGATAACTCAGGCGGCGACGGAGTCGGCCTTGGCCAGGTCTGTCTTCGGGCCGGGCGCGGCGGACTGACCGTGCCGGACGAACAGCGCCGAGGCGATGACGCCGATCAGGAGGATGCCCGCCGGCAGCAGGATGGATTGGCTGAGGGCGGTGCTGAAGCCGTCCTTGACGAATTCCGGGATCGGGCCCTGTCCCGCACCGCCTTCGGAGATCTTGCCGCCGCCGAGGCCATTGGCGGTCATCCGAGCCGCGACCAGGGCACTGATCGCGGCACTGCCGAGTACCGAACCCACCTGGCGGGTGGTGTTGTAGATGCCCGCACCCGCACCGGCCTGCTGGATCGGCAGGTTGTGGGTGGCGGTGGAGGCCAGCGGCGCCCAGATGCAGGCGTTGGCGATACCGGCCAGCGCGGCCGAGAGCAGGAACCACACGATCGAGGAATGCGGTGTCATCACGGCCGCGAACCAGAAGATCGAGGCCGAGAATCCGATGAATCCGATCGTCGGCACGATCCGCGGGTGGAACCTGTCGGAGATCTTGCCGATGATCGGCGCGCAGACGCCGGTGACGATCGCCATCGGCGCGAATACCAGGGCCGACCTGGTGGGCGACATCTCCCGCACGGCCTGCAGGTAGAAGTACGCCGGCACCATCATCGAGGTGATGGCCGCACCCATTGCCGCGATGCCCACATTCGACAGCGCGAAGTTGCGGTCACGGAACAGCCCCAGCGGCAGCAGCGGCTCGCCGGCGTTGCGCGACTGGTTCACCAGGAACACCGCGAGCACAACCAGGCCGGCGCCGATCATCAACCAGATGCGCAGCGACCAGTCGTAGGTATTGCCCTCCTGGATACCGAATACCAGCAGGAACAGACCGATACCGCTGAGCACGACACCCGGGATGTCGAACTTGTGCTCATTGGTGGGCAGCGACGGCACCAGCCATACCGCCAGCGCGAAGGCGACGATGCCGACCGGAACATTGACGATGAAGATCCACTCCCAGCCGAGCCCGTCGACCAGCACACCGCCGAGGATCGGACCGACCAGCGTGGCGAGACCGGCGACGCCACCCCACA
This sequence comes from Nocardia sp. CA-119907, assembly GCF_050955995.1. Lineage (NCBI taxonomy): Bacteria > Bacillati > Actinomycetota > Actinomycetes > Mycobacteriales > Nocardiaceae > Nocardia > Nocardia sp. CA-119907. The sequence goes on along the minus strand of NZ_CP192091.1, from coordinate 1,632,578 downwards.
GCCCCATAGCCGCACCGCGCTTATCCGGCGGGAAGGTCCTGGTGATGACCGCCATGGTCTGCGGCGTCATCATCGCGGCGCCGAGTCCCTGGACGGCCCGCGCGGCGATCAGCATGCTGATCGATCCGGACAGACCACACCACAGCGAGGCCGCGGTGAATACGGCCAGGCCGATCAGGTACAGGTTCTTGGGCCCGTAACGGTCGCCGAGCCTGCCGGTCACCAGCAGCGGTACCGCGTAGGTCAGCAGGTAGGCACTGGTCACCCAGATCACCTGGGAGATGTCGGCCTGCAGATCCTTCATGATCGCCGGATTGGCGACCGCGACGATGGTCATATCCAGCAGGATCATGAAGAAGCCGACGACCAGCGCGAACAGCGCTAGCCACGGATTGCGTTGGGTGGTCATGAATTCGGTTCCTATCTCGGATGTCTGTTCCCGACGACGCAGGACAAGTCGGATCGGCCAGGCGTGCGGCCATCGGCCTCGCGCATCAGGGCGGTGACGTGCTGGTCTCGGACCAACTGCGCGGCACCGGGGGCGGTTCGGGATTTTCGGCAGCGGACCAGGGGTGCTGGTGCTCGGTGATCCGAACGCCGGTGGCGGCATCGAATTCGTCCCACTCCATCTCGCCGCTGTCCAGTTCGGAGATCAGATTGTTGACCCAGGCGATCTCGGCGGCGATGGTGGCGTGCAGGTACGGGAGCACGATCCAGTAGCGACGCGGCACGGCATGCACACCCGCCCACTGACTCATCATCTCCACGTCCGCGAGATCATGCGCCAGCCGCTCCACACGCTCCCGCAATAACGCGAGTACCTCCTGCGCGGGCAGGTTGTGTGCCTCCCCGAGCGCGAGCGGGAACACCGGATACTCCCGCGCGGGATTGCGCAGGATTTCGGTAATCCGGGAACGCAATGTCTCCCGGCCACTGTCGGTGATCCGGTAGATGGTGCGTTCCGGCCGGTTCCCGTCCCGGTCGACGCCTTCGGCGCACACCAATCCCTGATCGGCCAATCGCGCCACCGTGTGATAGAGCGAGCCCGGCCGCACCTTCACCAGCATGTCCTCACGACGGGCGATCAAGAGCTGAAACGCCTCGTAGGGGTGCATGGGCCGCTCGTCGAGCAGCGCGAGCACGGCGATCGCCAATGGCGTCACCGTTGGGCGCGCGTGCTGCCCCATTTCGGTCACCTCCCGCATATCGATTCCGGCGAGCATGCACGCTAGCCGCGGCCTACGACATACTCCGCATCAAATACTCCACGTGGAATATACGGCGCGGATCAGTCGAACCACAAGACGGCGGGATCTCACGGAAATGTGATGGGCGACATAGCAAACGACCCGAGCGCGAACCGCTCGGGTCGTCGTGACCAGGGTTTCCGACGGAGGGCCGGCTAGAGCGCGTGGGTGTCCAACCAGGCACGAGCCACCTCAGCGGCATTCGCGCCATCGCGCACCTTGCGGATCATCTGCGCCAACTCATCGGTCGTGAGCTCACCCGCGACGTAATTCAGCTTCCGGATCTCCCGATCGTCGAGCAGCCCCTTGCGGTAGACCGCCAGCACATTCTCGGCACGCACGGCGTAGTCGGCATCGGTGAGGATCGTCAGCCCGTCGGTCGCGCCGGGGACGAGACCGGTCGGCCCGGTCAGGATTCCGGCCTGGATCTCGCCGTCCAACAACGCTTTTCGCAGCGCCGCCACATCCGGATAGGGCCTGGTCCCGGCAAAATCGCAACCGGCGATCCGCACGGGACCCACCGCTGACAGCACATCCGGTACCGGTGCCACCCCGGCTTCGATCGCACCGCACCGCGGCGCCAGCGCGCCGATCGATCGCACGTTATCGCGGATCGCCACGGCTTCGGTCAACAGCACCCGGGATCGCATATCGGTACCGTCGGCCGGATCGGACACCGCGAGCCCCTCCGGCAGCGACCGGTTCAACTCCTCGGTCACCGACAGCCGTACCGGCACCGACTTGTCCGCCACATCGGTGGTCACCTCCGGCTTGCGGGCCTGCGCGCCCGGGTTGAGAAAGGTGAGCAGTTCGCCACTGTGTTCACCGACCACCGTCACGGTGCCCGCGTCCAATGCGGCCAGATAGTCCGCGCGGCGACCGAGATCGGCGGCCACCGAGGTGCGCGCACCGGTCCGTGCGAGCGCCCCCGCATAAATTTGCGCAAGCAGATTTGATTCCATCGAATCGCCCGCGCCGACCGCTATCGTCGGTCCCGGATCGTCGTTTCCACAGGAAACGGCCAGCGCGACGGCCGTCACGACCATCAGTCGTGCCAGCATCCGCCTCGACGCGGCCAATACCATCCGGCGACACCAACTCTCCGTAGCGAACAGGAACACCATGCAACGGGCAGTATGAACCACCAGAATGTACCGGGTGGCCGTGCGTACACGGCTCCTTGCACCGCCCGTCCATGCCGGAAGGACTCCAGTGAAATCCACGATCACCCCCGATGCCGCGAGGCACGGGCGGTTCGCGCTGCGGCTGACGCTGCGCACCGCCCGCGTTCTCGTCGCTGCCGCGGCGCTGGCCGCCGCCATGATCCTGTCCGCCTGCGGCAACTCCGATCCGCTTGCGGCCAAGGGCAATTGTGACGGCGACGGGCTGACCGTCGGTTCGGCGAACTTCCCGGAGTCCGAGACGGTCGCGAATATCTACGCGGAAGTGTTGCGCGTCAATGGATTCAAGGTCGACACCAAGCTCAATATCGGCAGCCGCGAGGCCTATATCCCGGCGCTGCGCCAGTGCGCGATCTCGGTGATCCCGGACTACAACGGCAACCTGCTGCAGTATCTGGACAAGAACGCCACCGCGACCAGCTCCGCCGACGTCGACGCCGCACTCGCCAAGGCGGTCGGCTCCGACCTGGCCATCGGCACTCCGGCACCCGGTCAGGACTCCGATGCGGTCGTGGTCACCAAGGCCACCGCGGAGCGCTGGAACCTGCACAGCATCGCCGATCTGGCCGCGCATTCGGCCGAGGTGAAATTCGGCGCGCCCGCCGAATTCCAGGAGCGTGCAGGCGGTCTGCCCGGTCTGAAGAAGAACTACAACCTCGATATCGCCGCGAACAACTTCGTGCCGATCGCCGACGGCGGCGGCCCGGCGACCGTGCGCGCGCTGGTAGACGGCACGGTGACCGCGGCCGATATCTTCACCACCTCCCCCGCGATCGTGCAGAACAACCTGGTGGTGCTCGAGGATCCGAAGCACAACTTCCCGGCCCAGAATGTGGTGCCGCTGTTCAATGCCAGCAAGAAGACCGATAAGGCGCTCGCCGCGCTCAATGCCGTCTCCGCGAAACTCACCACCGACGAGCTGATCAAGCTCAATGAGGCGGTCTCCGGGAACAGCAAGACCGAACCCAAGGCCGCGGCACAGCAATGGGTCACCGCCCAGGGGCTGAACACGCCGATCAAGTAGGAGCCAGCGTGTCCGATATCGAATTCAGCCGGATCAGCAAGACCTATCCGGATGGCACACACGCCGTCTCCGAACTCGATCTGCGCATCGAATCCGGTTCGTTCACCGTCTTCGTCGGACCGTCGGGCTGTGGCAAGACCACCTCGATGCGAATGATCAATCGGATGATCACGCCCAGTTCGGGCACCATCACCGTTGGCGGCGAAGATATTTCGACGGTGAATCCGGTCGAGCTGCGGCTCGGTATCGGCTACGTGATCCAGAGCGCCGGACTCCTGCCGCACCGCACCGTCATCGACAATGTCGCGACCGTGCCGGTGCTGCAAGGGGTTCGGCGCCGCGCGGCCCGAGCGGCCGCACTCGAGGTGCTGGACCGGGTCGGGCTGGACCGCTCGCTGGCCAACCGGTATCCGGCCCAGCTCTCCGGCGGCCAGCAGCAGCGAGTCGGGGTGGCCAGGGCACTGGCCGCCGATCCGCCGGTGCTGCTGATGGACGAACCGTTCAGCGCGGTCGATCCGGTGGTGCGCGAGGAGTTGCAGGCCGAAATGCTCCGGCTGCAAGCGGAATTGCACAAGACCATCGTCTTCGTCACCCACGATATCGATGAGGCGGTCAAACTCGGCGACCGGATCGCGGTCTTCGGCCCCGGCGGCATTCTGCAGCAATACGACGAACCACAACGCGTACTCGCCGCGCCCGCAACCGATTTCGTCGCCGGATTCGTCGGGCGCGACCGCGGCTATCGAGCACTGTCGTTCCGCAGCGCGGACAGCTTGGTACTGCACGAGATTCACACCGCGACCGAACCCGAACTCGCCGAACTGCGGCTGGAACGCGGCGAATGGGTACTGGTGGTTACCGATTCCGGAGTACCGCGCGGCTGGATCGATGTCACCGGCGTCGAGGGCATTCGGGCGGGCCGGGCGTTGCACGACAGCATCGCGGCGGGTGGCTCGCTGTTCCCACCGGGCGGTGACCTCAGGCAGGCCTTGGACGCGGCCATCTCGTCTCCGTCGGGAATCGGTGTTGCCGTGGATGATTCGGGTGCCGCAAGCGGCGGCATCCTGGCTCCCGAGGTACTCGAGCAGCTCGCCGGGCAGCGCACGGCGGAGGACGACGAGCGCAATCGGCACTTCTTCGAAACCGAGAACGCATGAGGTATCTGATCGACAACTTCGCCGAGATCATGGGTTTCACCAGGACCCATCTGTATCTGGCGTTGGTGCCGCTCGTATTCGGTCTGATCATCGCGATTCCGGTGGGGGCACTGGTTCGGCGCGTGTCCTGGCTGCGGCGGATCTCGGTGACGGTGGCCAGCCTGTCCTATACCATTCCGTCGCTGGCGCTGTTCGTGATCATTCCGCCGCTGGCCGGAATCACGACCATCGACCCGCTGAATGTGATCATCGCGCTCACCGTGTACTCGACCGCGCTGCTGGTGATCGCGGTGCCGACGGCGCTGGATTCGGTATCGCCCGCCGTCATCGATGCCGCCGATGCCGTCGGCTTCAGTTCGCTGCGCCGCACGCTGACTGTCGATATGCCTTTGGCCATACCGGTTTTCGTATCCAGTCTGCGGGTCGTGGTGGTCACCAATATCGCCATGGTTTCGGTCGGCGCGCTGATCGGCGTCGGCGGGCTCGGCAAACTCTTCACCCAGGGCTATCAGCGCGACTATCCGGACGAGATCATCGCCGGCATCATCGTGACGCTCGCGCTGGCGCTGATCTTCGACCGGCTCGTCTATGCCCTCGGCCGCTGGTCGACCCCGTGGGTGCGCGCCGACGCCAGGACCGTGAAGGCGAAAGGCGCCGCCGCATGAACCTTTTCATCGACGCCTGGCACTACCTCACCAGTGGCGCGAACTGGAGCGGCCCGGCGGGCATCGAACACCGCATCGGCGAGCACCTCTGGTACAGCTTCCTGACCATCGTCTTCTCCGCGACGGTCGCGGTACCGCTCGGCCTTGTCATCGGGCACACCCGCCGTGGTGCCGCGGTACTCGTCGGATTCGCCAATGCCATGCGCGCCCTGCCGACCCTCGGCCTGCTCACCTTCCTGGTGCTGCTGCTCGGCCTCGGACTGATCCCGCCGTTGCTCGCGCTGGTCACGGTCGGCATTCCGCCGCTGCTGGCCGGTGCCTACGCCGGCATCGCCAATGTCCCAGCCGACGTCGTCGACGCCTCACGCGCCATGGGCATGACCGAGCGCCAGATCCTGTTCCGCGTGGAAGTCCCCAACGCACTGCCGATCCTGCTCACCGGACTGCGTGGAGCCACCCTCCAGGTCATCGCCACCGCGACCATCGCGGCCTTCGTCAACCTGGGCGGACTCGGCCGCTACATCTTCGACGGCATCGCGGTCTACCGCTACGACCGCGTCCTGGTCGGCGCCCTCCTGGTTGCCGCCCTCGCCATGCTCATGGACGGCCTGCTCGCCTTCGTGGTCTGGGCCAGCACCCCCGGTACCGGCCGCCTACGCCGCACGAGCCGGGCGACAGTCACACCGGCAGCCATCGTGCAAACCTCGCGGTGAACAACGGGCAGGTAGTGGTCATCGGCACACTCGACACCGGCACCACGGTGTCATCGCGGCCGAGCATCTACTACGACCTCGCCAGAAGCTCCACCTCGGATGCCGCGAGCGAGGCACGCAGGCCGGCGTGCGAAAGCGATATGGCGGCGTCCGTCGATAATCCACGATGAACGCATTTCAGGCCGATATGCCGCGATCTTGGTGCACCATCAGCACACCGCCAGCAACTCCGCGTTGACCAACACTGTGATCGGGGTCACTATGTGACGAGACAGAGTCGTCGTTACCCCATGGTTCATTCATCCGAGACGAGGAGGTTGCTGTGAACAGTCGCTCCATGAAGGCTCGCGACATCATGCACGCCGATGCGGAATGGATTCCCGCCGACGAGACGCTGGACCGGGCCGCGCAGATGATGCGCAGGCTGGATGTCGGCGGCCTGCCGATCGGCAACAATGATCGGCTGGTCGGCATGCTGACCGATCGCGACATCGTTGTGAAATGTGTTGCGATGGGCCATGATCCGAGCAAGGTCCGGGCCGGTGATCTGGCGGAGGGCACGCCGCGCTGGGTGTCCGACGACGCCGACGTCCGCGAGGTGCTCGACACGATGGAGCGGGAGCAGATCAAGCGGATACCGGTGGTCAATGCCAACAAGCGCCTGGTCGGCATGATCTGCGAATCGGATATCGCCAAGAACCTGACCGACGCCGAAGTCGCAAAATTCGTCTCGGCCGTATCCGTACCGCACTGACCCGTAACGAAATACGGGGCCGCCCACCACCGTGGACGGCCCCGTATTCGCGAGATCGGGCTACGCGACACCCTCCGCGCGGGCCGCAGCGGCGACGGCCTGGGCAACGGCCGGGGCGACGCGCGGGTCCAGCGGGCTCGGCACGATCTTGTCGGGGCTGAGTTCGTCGGCGACCACGCTGAGGATGGCGTCCGCGGCGGCGATCTTCATGCCCTCGGTGATCCGGCGTGCGCCCGCGTCCAGCGCGCCCTTGAAGACGCCGGGGAAGGCCAGCACATTGTTGATCTGGTTCGGGAAGTCGCTGCGCCCGGTGGCCACGATCGCGGCGTACTTGTGCGCGACATCGGGGTGGATCTCCGGATTCGGGTTCGACATGGCGAACACGATCGACTCCGGCGCCATCGAGGCGATCAGTTCCTCGGCGATGGTGCCCGCGGAAAGGCCGAGGAACACATCGGAACCGGCCAGCGCCTCGGCGGCACCACCGGTCAACCCACGCGGGTTGGTGCGCTGCGCCAGTTCGACCTTCACCTCGTTGAGGTCGCCGCGGTCCCGGCTGACGATGCCCTTCGAATCGAGCACGGTCACGTCCTTGACGCCCGCGGCGAGCAGGATGTTCGTGCACGCCACGCCGGCGGCACCGGCACCGGACACCACGACCTTCATATCGTCGATGGCACGGCCCTGCACCTTGGCCGCACCGTTGAGGGCGGCGAGCACCACGATGGCGGTGCCGTGCTGGTCATCGTGCATGACCGGGCAGTCGAGCGCCTCGATGAGCCGCTGTTCGATCTCGAAGCAGCGCGGCGCCGAGATGTCCTCCAGGTTCACCGCACCGAAGCTCGGACGCAGCCGGACGATCGTCTCCACGATCTCGTCGACATCCTTGGTGTCGAGCACGATCGGAATCGAGTTCAGTCCGGCGAACTTCTTGAACAGCGCCGCCTTGCCCTCCATCACCGGCAGCGAGCCGCGCGGGCCGATATCTCCGAGACCGAGCACCGCGGTGCCATCACTCACCACGACGACCAGACGGTCGGTCCAGGTGTAGCGCTTGCACAGCGCCTCATCCTCCGCGATGGCCAGGCTGACCTTCGCCACACCCGGGGTGTAGGCGATGGAAAGGTCGCGCTGGGTGTCCAGCGGTGCGGTGAGTTCGACCGATAGTTTGCCACCGAGATGTCCCGCGAAAATCTCGTCGTGCGTGATTTCAGAAAGGCTTGCAGTGGCATTCGGTGCGTCAGTCACAGATGACACGATTTCACTCCTGCTCGGGTCGGACAAACCGGGGGACGGGTTACCGCCGGGTAATGGGTATTGGCTGATTCATACGCTCATCGAGTGCGCTGACCGGGACGTTTCGAGTGGGGCCGAAGGCGTGGAAGAGCCGACGGTCCAATACCGAAATGTGGCGCGGCACTGATCCGCAGAGCGAGGGCCGAACGGGTGTGTCCGGATAGAACGTGCGGGGGGATCCTCGGGACGCGACGGTGCGTCGCGAGGCGGAGATCGCCGATGTTCCCGAACCCGGCGGTGGCGTGGGCGGGAATCCGCAACATTCTGCCAGCTGGGACGACGCATTGCCAAACCGGCGTGTCGTGTCCCGGCCGAGCGTCATCTTTCGAGGATAGGTCGTCGGAATTACCAGGGGGTAAGCAGAAACTCGCAGTTCGGTAGCGGTATCCCGTGAGCTGTCACAACGCGATCGGATCGGCGGCGGTGAGGTCCGGACCGGCAGTGGGTTCGGGCAGAACCGCAGCGACTTCGGGCACCGCGGCGGCGAGTTGCGGTGCGGGCTGGCGTGTGTCCGATCGCACCCACACCGTGTCGAGCCCGCCCGAAGTCAACCGCACCCGCCAATCGGCCGCGGCGCCGGGATGATCGGTGCGCCGGTGCATGCCGCGGCTCTCGGTGCGCGCCAGTGCACTGTATTTGGTCCAGCGCGCCACCGCCAGTAGCGCCGCCGCCTGCCTGGCCCGCAGCCGATCCACCCCGAATCCGCCCAGATCGAATTCGGCGCCCGGCCACATGGCGTCAAGTTCGGCGATGCTGTCGCGCAGACTCCCCGCGCTGCGCCAGAAGCTGCGGCGCAGCGGCAGCGTGTGCTCCTGCACCAGCCCGACCACCGCGCGCGGATCGATGCGGGCCACCGGGTTCAGTCCGGCACCCGCCAGCTCGCGCACCGGCCCGGTCCGGCCGCGGCCGCGCGCGAACCGCGCCGCGCCCTTACCCGCCCATACCCCCGAAGCGATGGCCCAGGCTCCGCCCTGACCGCCGAAGCCACTGACCGCACCGGTGATCGGCTCGCGCGTCATCACATCGCCCGCGCCATAGAGTCCGGCCACCGTGGTCGCACAGTCCACCCCGGCGATGCGCAATCCGCCGGTTCCGCGCACGGTGCCCTCGAGCACCGCGCGCAGCGGCACCCGGCGGGTGCGATCGACCAGGCCCTGACGGGCCAGCCAGCGCCGGACCTGGTACGGCACATCGTCCAGTGCGGCGTAGATCCGGTGGCCATCGGCGATCGCGGCGAATGCCGCGGCACGATGACCAGTGATCTTCGCGCCGGATTCGTCGTAGAGCGTCGCTGAATGCAATGCCAGCCCTGGTGCGGACGCCGCATCACGGGGTCCCGACATAACCGGCGTGAGTCCGTAGGCGCTGGAGAATTCCATCCCGGACAATTCCGCGCCCGCCTCGACGGCCAGCAGCAGTCCGTCGCCGGTGTCGACATCGGTGCCGGCACCCCCGGACAGGAAGGCGCAGCCACCGGTAGCGACGACAACGGCCCCGGCCCGGATGATCCACGGGCGAAAACCATTGAGCTGCTGCACACCGGCCGCACCGGCGACCGCACCGTCGCGATCGACGAGCATTTGCAGCGCGGGATGATGATCGAGGACGCGCACTCCCGCCTCGAGCGCGCGGCGGCGCATCCGGCGCAGATAGCTCACGCCGTCGAGGCATACCCGCAACGATGGCCCCCTGGCATCGGGTCCACTGCCCTGCCCCGGAAACCGATAACCCCACTGGGCCAGCAGTTCGACCCGCCGATGCGTCTCGTCGAGCACCCGCAGCATCCACTCCGGTTCGGCGAGTCCGCCGCCGTGCGCGTAGGCGCGCCGCACCGCATCGTCCCTGGCGGATCCCGGCGGGATATTCCACAGCGATGTCGTCCCGCATGGGGTGGGTCCGCTGGCACCGCAGCGCGCTTTGTCGACGAGTACCACCCGAGCGCCCGCAGTGGCGGCGGAGACGGCAGCCCAAACCCCGGCGGGACCGCCGCCGAGGACGAGCACATCCGTCTCGCATTCAGTCACAAAGAAAAATGTTCGACCACAATTCACTTGGCCGCAACCATTACCGAGATATCAGCTCCACCACTGGGTCCAGAGCAATAATCCGGCGACGATGAATACGACCATCGATCCGGAAAAAGCAGCGAAACCCCGATGTCGATCCGAAAAAATCTGTGCGCCGACGCCGACCATGGATGCGGTGACATGCCATGTCACCGATTCCCCACCGGGTCCGGGAAAATCGCGCCGAGCAGCGATGACCGCGGTTCCGACAACGACGAGGGCGAGCACGAACATCCCACCGGCGACAATTCCGCTGAGTCCGCGCAGCACTCTCACGAGGCGATCACCGGCACTCCCGTGGCTTTGCCGGCCAGTTCCTCGAATTGCGCCGGATCGGTGGTGAATTCACCGAGCCGGATGGTTTTGTTCGCGCCGTGATAGTCCGACGATCCGGTCGTGATGAGACCGAGTTCGGCGGACAGATCGACCAGCAGGGCCCGGTCGGCCGCGGAATGATCCGGATGCGCGATCTCCAGCCCGCCGAGTCCGAGGGTGGCGAGTTCGCGAATCTCGTCGAGTGCGAGCAACCGGCCGCGCTTGCGCGCCCTGGTGTGCGCGAGCACGCTGACGCCACCGGCGGTCGCGATCATCTCGACGGCGCGGCGCACCGGGGTATCGGCCTTCTCGGCGTAGTAGCGGCCGTGCGGGGCCAGCAATTCGGTGAACGCCGCGTCCACGCTCGGCACCACTCCGGCCGCGACGAGAGCACGGGCCAGGTGCGGGCGGCCCGCGGACGGTCCCGCCGAGGCCAGCACCGCGTCCGGATCGATGGGTAGTCCGTCGGCCCGCATCCGCTCGGCCATCGCGCGCAGACGCTCGACCCGCTCGGCGCGCAGGCGCTCACGCTCATCGGCGAAAGACCGATCGGTCGGATCGAAGAGATACGCGAGTAGGTGCACCGGAACCGGCCACCCGTCCTCGCCCAGGCCGATACACGACATCTCCATGCCGCGGACGAGTGTCAACCCCTTCGGCAGCGCGTCGACCGCCTCGCTCCACCCAGCGGTGGTGTCGTGGTCGGTGATCGCGATGACGTCCAGTCCCGCCGCCGCCGCGTTCCGGACGAGTTCGGCCGGGGTATCGGTGCCGTCGGACGCGGTCGAATGGGTATGCAGGTCGATGCGCACGCCTTCTTTCATACCGTGCCGCTCGTCGCGAGCGGAAAGCGCAGGCGACGTAGCATCGAGCGGTGCCATCTATTCCGCCGCTACCGTCGTTCCGCGGCCAGGGCCGAGCGCACACGCCGCTGCCCCATATCCCGGTCCCCACCGCTCGTGCGGTGGTCGATTGCGCTGTTTACATCGACGGCAGGCGACTGCCCGGCCACTTCAGTCATGCCGACGCGATGGCCGAGGTCAGCAACCGTGGAACCGGATTCGTGTGGGTCGGACTGCACGATCCGGACGAGTACCAGATGGCCGATATCGCCAAGACCTTCGATCTGCATCCGCTGGCCGTGGAAGACGTCGTCCACGCCCATCAGCGGCCGAAGCTGGAACGCTACGACGACACCCTGTTCCTCGTACTCCGCACCGTCAGCTACGTCCCGCACGAAATCCACACGATCAGCGAGATCGTCGAGACCGGCGACATCATGGTCTTCACCGGGCCCAATTTCGCCGTCACCGTCCGGCACGGCGAGCACACCGGATTGGCCGGTGTTCGAAAGGAATTGGAGTGCCAACCCGAGCAGCTCGTGTACGGCCCCGGCGCGGTGCTGCACGCGGTCGCCGACCACGTGGTGGATTCCTACGTCGAGGTCGCGCAGTCGGTCGAGAACGATATCGACGAGATGGAGGAAGAGATCTTTACGCCGCGCAGCAAGGTGGCCGTCGAATCGATCTATCAGCTCAAGCGTGAGGTCGTGGAGCTACGGCGCGCGGTGAATCCGCTCGGAATCGCGCTCGAAGCACTCGGCCGCAACACCGGAATGCCGTTGCCCAAGGAGATTCGGCGCTATATGCGCGATGTCGCCGATCATCACACGGCGGTGGCCGAGCGGATCAACGATTTCGACGAGGCGCTCAGCGCACTGATCACTGCCGCGCTCGCCAAGGTCGGTGTCCAGCAGAACACCGATATGCGCAAGATCTCCGCGTGGGTCGCGATCGCCGCGGTGCCGACGATGATCGCCGGGATCTACGGCATGAACTTCGAGCATATGCCGGAGCTGAAACAGGTCTGGGGCTATCCGGCCGTGCTACTCCTCATCACGGCGGTCTGCACCGTGCTGTACGTCAACTTCCACCGCAACAATTGGCTCTGACGCCCGAAACTACAGTGCCGCAGCACCTCTCGCGGGATCGCGCACATCGATACCCGCCTCCGCCCAGGCCTCGCGCAACGCCTGCGCACCGCGTACCCGCACCCAGGCCGCCTCGGTCGCGGTCACCGGAACTACCGCGAAATACCGCACCGGCTCGGCGGGCGCGGGCAATACCACCTCGGGAATATCGCTCTCGCCCAATAACACCGCGGTGAACGGCGCATTGCGCCACATCGGCTCCCCGAGGTCGAGTAGCGCATCGGCTTGCAGCACAACACCTTCCACGGCGGGCGCCGCGACCAGCACACCGAGCGTGCGGGCCAGCCCCGAACTCGCGCCGACTCCGGCGCGCAGCGTCAGCACCAGTTCGGCGCGCGGGCCGCGCACCGGATCGGCGTGCAGGTCACCGGGATCGCCCATGGGATGGCGGGAGCCACCGAGAGTTACGTAGTGCACCAACTCCTCGCCCGGAATGCGCAGGATCTCGATGGGCTCCAACCCGAGGAAGGTCACCGACGCGGAGTCGACACCCGTCGATGCCACACCGAAGTGGTCCAACACCTCGGTGCGGACCTTGTCCACTACTTCCATGCGCTCAGATCGCCAACCGCGCCAGCATGTCCCGAGCCTGCTCGGCCGACTTCGGGTCGCACAGCACGTCATAGCGGCCCGCCACCAACTGCATGGTGGAGGCGAAGTCACGCTGTCCCTTGGTCGCCGCGTACGGGATCGAGGTGGAGATCACGCCGAAGATGATGCCGCCGACCAGGCCGACCAGCACCGGCGCGAAACCGCCGCTGGTGGTGAACAGACTCAGCAGCAGGCCGAGGAACAGGCCGAGCCACGCGCCCGAAACCACCCCGCCCCCGATCACCTTGCCCCAGGTCAGTCGGTACAGCACGCGTTCTACCTGCATGAGGTCGACGCCGACGATGGTCACGTCTTGCACAGGGAACTGGTTGTCGGCCAGGAAATCGACCGCCTTCTGCGCCTCGGCATAGGTCGGATACGAGCCGACCGGCCAGCCCGATGGCGGCGTCGGCAGGCCCTGGCGCGCGCGATTCGAGTTCCCCAAGGGATTCGTCATATCTCTATTCTGCTATTCCGAACCGATGTTGGGGGGTGTGAAACGCGTGGTGCGCGTCATCCCGGCCGCCCGGCCCTTATCAGCGATTACCTGAGCCATCTTGGCGCTGGCTTCATCGATCATTTCGTCGCCGAGCATTACCGCACCGCGCGCACCGCCCTTTTCGGAGGTGTGGAAGGTGTAGGCATCCAGAATCAGCTCGGCGCGATCGTAATCGGCCTGGCGCGGACTGAAGATCTCGTTCGCGGCCTCGATCTGTCCGGGATGCAGCACCCATTTGCCGTCGAAACCGAGTGCGGCGGTGCGCCCGGCCGCCCTGCGGAACCCATCGATATCCCGAATTTGCAGGTAGGGGCCGTCGATTGCCTGCAGTCCGTGCGCGCGGGCGGTGAGCAGGATGGTCATCAGAATGTGGTGGTAGGCATCACCGGTGTCATAACCCTCCGGCTGTTCACCGACCACCAATGTGCGCATATTGATACTCGCCATGAAGTCGGCCGGACCGAACACCAGGGCCTGCACCCGAGGACTGGCGGTGGCGATCGCGTCGATATTGCGCAACCCCAGCGCGTTCTCGATCTGCGGTTCGATGCCGATCCGGCCGACCTCGAGCCCGCTGGCCTTCTCCAACTGGGTGAGCAGCAGATCCAGCGCCCGCACCTGACCGGCATCGGTCACCTTCGGCAGCAGGATCGCGTCCAGGGCCGCACCCGCGCCCTCGACCACCGTGATCACGTCCGTGTAGGTCCATTCGGTGGTCCAGTCGTTGACCCGCACCACCCGCAGCTGGCTACCCCAACCGGAGTCGTTCAGCGCCGCCACGATATTCGCGCGGGCCTCGGCCTTGGCCGCGGGCGCGACCGCGTCCTCCAGATCGAGGAATACCTCGTCGACCGGTAGCCCCTTGGCCTTATCGATCATCTTCTTGCTGCTACCGGGGCAGGCGAGCACCGAGCGGCGCGGCTTCATGATCACTCCCGTCGATCGTGGGCATGGTGCGAATACCGGTCCGCGCACCCTCTAACCTGACAACCATGGCAGCAACCAGGGTGTACGTCGCCAGACTCGCCGGGCTGGTGGTACTCGGCCCGGACGGCGAGTCTATCGGCCGCATCCGCGACGTCGTCGTGGCCATCCGCTACGACCGACAGCAGCCCCGGGTGCACGGTCTCGTCGTCGAATTGCCGTCCCGGCGACGGATTTTCGTGCCGATGCTGCGGGTCACCACCATCGAACCCGGTGTCGTCGCGCTCAATACCGGCACGGTGAGCCTGCGCCGCTTCACCCAGCGGCCCGGCGAAATGCTCGCCCTCGCGCAGATCGTCGATTCCTCGGTGCGCGTGGACGATCCGGATCTGCCGGATGTCGCGGATGTCGATGTGCTGGTTGTCGATCTCGGCATCGAACAGACCCGGACCAGAGACTGGCGGGTGACCAGGGTCGCGGTGCGCGGACATCGCAGACTCGGGCGCCGCCGCACCGTGCACGTGGTGGACTGGACCCAGGTCAGCGGGCTGACCCCATACGAAATCGGCAGGCCGGGCCAGGACGTCACCCAACTGCTCGAACAGTTCGAGGGCCTGCGCCCCGCCGACGTCGCACATCTACTACGCGAACTGCCGGAGAAGCGGCGCATCGACGTGGCGATCGCGCTCGACGACGAGCGCCTGGCCGACGTGGTGCAGGAGCTTCCCGATGACGATCAGGTCGATCTGCTCGGCCACCTCGAGGTGGGCCGAGCCGCCGACGTGCTCGAGGCCATGGACCCCGACGATGCCGCCGACCTGCTCGGCGAGCTGCCGACGGGCGAGCGGGAATCGCTACTGGCGCTGATGGATCCGGAGGAATCCGAACCGGTCCGCCGACTGCTGCAACACTCGCCGGACACCGCGGGCGGTCTGATGACCCCGAAACCGGTGATCCTCACCCCGGCCACCACCGTCGCCGAAGCGCTGGCCCGAGTGCGCAATCCGGATCTGACACCCGCGCTGGCCTCCATGGTGTTCGTAGTGCGCCCACCGACCGCCACACCGACCGGCCGGTTTCTCGGCTCGGTCCACTTGCAGCGACTGTTGCGCGAACCTCCCGCACACCTGGTCGGCGGCATCCTCGACACCGATCTGGCCCCGTTGCGCCCCGATGTCCCACTCGGCGCGGTGACCCGCTACTTCGCGACGTACAACCTGGTTTGCGGACCGGTCGTGGACGAGGAGAACCACCTGCTCGGCGCGGTCAGCGTGGACGATGTGCTCGACCATCTGCTGCCGGAGGATTGGCGCGAGCAGGAGGATACGCACGATATGGCGCACGAGGCGGCCGCGGGGCATGAGGGGACAGCCGACGGTGAGTGAGAAGACTCCGGCGCGTCAGCGCCTCGAGACGCCGATGGAATCGCGGTTCCGCTTCGACTACGACGCCGAGGCGCTGGCCCGCTCCAGCGAGCGGGTTGCCCGATTCCTCGGCACCGGCCGCTATTTGGCGATCCAGACCATCGTGGTGGTCGTCTGGATCCTGCTGAACATCTTCGTGATCACGCTGCGCTGGGACCCGTATCCGTTCATCCTGCTCAACCTCGCGTTCTCCACCCAGGCCGCCTATGCTGCGCCGCTGATCCTGTTGGCGCAGAACCGACAGGACAACCGCGACCGCGTATCGCTGGAGGAGGACCGGAGCCGGGCCGCCCAGACCAAGGCCGACACCGAATTCCTTGCCCGCGAACTTGCTTCGCTGCGGATCGCGATCGGCGAGGTTGCTACGCGCGACTATGTCCGCCGCGAACTGGAGGAAATGCGAGAGGTGCTGGACCGGATCGAGGCCGCCGATGCCCCGGTTCGCGAGTCGCAGTCGGATAAACCCGCAAAGGGTAATCGCAAGAAAAGCTCCGGCAGAAAGCAGGGTGCGGTCCCGGTTTCACCGCCAGTTGCTGACGATTGACAGGAAATGGTCAACATCGTTCTGACCCACGGGTAACCTGGACGACGTTGTCCCGAGCCGCCGGGAGGGGATGTCCCGGACAGCAGCTCCCACGACGTCGAGGAATGGTGTGGCCGAATGCGAATATCCGCTCCGATTACCGTCTCGGCCCTGGTCGTCGCTGGTCTGGTCGCCACCGGCTCGGCAACCAACGCCACCCAGTCCAGTACTCCCGGCACAGCCCCCGAGGCTCTGCTCGCCGCATCGACCGCTCCGACCGGCACCGACGGGACATCCGGCAGTGCCAGCGGGGCGCCATTGTCTCGGACAGTCGGTCTCCTTTCGGTCACGCCGGAGGCTCCCCGCAAACTTCGAGCAATGACTCCGCTTGCGGACGGCACACCGCTGTTCGCGGGTTCGGTGCCGTTGCACGACATCTCGCTCCCGGCCACGGGCGGTGCCCTCGGCATCCCGGAAATCGTGCTCGCGGCATATCGCAATGCCGAACTCGCGCTGGAATCCTCGATGCCCGGCTGCGGTCTGTCCTGGAGCCTGCTGGCCGGTATCGGCCGGATCGAATCGGGGCATGCGGGCGGCGGTCGCACCGACGCCGCAGGCACCACGGTGACCCCGATCTTCGGCCCCGCCCTCGACGGCACACTGCCGGGTAACCAGGTGATCAGGGCCGCCGACGGCACGGCGGTGCGCGCCATCGGTCCGATGCAGTTCCTGCCGGGCACCTGGAGTCTGTACGCCGCCGACGGCAATGGTGACGGTATTTCCGATCCGCACAATGTCTTCGACGCCGCCCTCGCCGCGGGCAAATACCTCTGCTCGGGCGGGTTGGACCTGCGCGACCCGCAACAGGAACTGCGCGCGGTGCTGCGCTACAACAACTCGCTCGCCTACGCCGCCAATGTGCTGAGCTGGTCGGCGGCCTACCGCACCGGCGGCACCCCGAGCCAGGTGAAGATCTCCCCCGATCTCATTCCGCCGGGCAGCGGGCCGATCACGGCGGGCACGGACATGCTGGCCGTATCCACCACATCGCCGACCACCACCACGACCACCGAGCCGCCGCCGAATACGGTGACCACCCCGACGCCGACCCAGGTGATGATCACCATCCCCGGTCTGCCGCCGATCCCGTGCGGCATCTTCTGCCCGCCCGCGCCCAAACCGCCGTGCGATCTGCGGCAGGTGGCCCCAGCGCAGCTGCCCACACCCGGCGATCCGGCCCAGTCGCCCATCGCACCGGCGCAGACCTTCGGTGCCGGCAATGGCGAGCCGAAGGGTGAGCCGAAGGATCCCGAGCACCCGGATCAACCCGCGGCACAGCCGCAGCAACAGCCGCCGCAAGCCGCCAACTGCACTCCGGCCCAACCCGGTGCCGCTCAGCCGGGGCCGGGTGCGGCACAGCCCGCGCCCAATGCGCAGACTCCCCCGCAGTCGCCGGGTGAATCGACGCAGACGACGCCGGAGCAGACGCCGGAGCCCGGCGCGCCCGACGCAGCGGAGCCGACACAGACAGAAGCCGCAACGCCGCCCGCACCGGGCATCACGCTGCCGTTCGGCATCGTCATCCCGCTGCCCGCACCGGCCCCGCAACGCTGATACCAGGACAGATAGCCGAACCGTGACGCCACACTCGGACCCGATAACGAAGCAGTAACAAAAAGGTCTCGAATGCGGTAGCCTCTACTTCGTCCGTCACGAAGGACTCGCGGCCGAGTCAATGGAGGGTCACCGCACAGTGGGGCGTCATCGTAAACAGTCGCCTGCGACAATCAAGCGCAGCTCCGTTATCGCATTGACCGGATTGGTTCCCGCTGGGTTCGTGGCCGTCGCCGCGTCCGCGGGCACTCTCGATCCGACCGCATCGGCTGTCCTGGAACATGTTCCGGGCGACGATCAAGACGACCAGGCGCTCGGACTCGCTGCCGCCGCGGAACCAGCGGGGACGGCCGAATTCGCCGCTCACGCAATGGCAAAGGCGGCGCCGAGTGCGCCAGCGATCGTGAAAACCGTTGCGCTGCCGGATGGTAGGCAACCGGCCGCGCTGCCGCCCGGCCCGCTCGGCATTCCCGGCGTCGCCGTCGCGGCCTACCAGAATGCCGAACGCACGATCGCCGCCGAGAATCCCGTCTGCGGAATCCCCTGGTACCTGCTCGCCGGAATCGGCCGGGTCGAATCGACCCACGCCTTCGGCAAGGCCGATGCCGACGGCAATCCGCTGACACCGGTCTACGGACCGGTTCTCGACGGCAGCCTCGCGGGCAATCACGTCGTCGGGGATACCGACGGCGGCGCGCTGGACGGACTCAGCGGATACGACCGCGCCATCGGGCCCATGCAATTCCTGCCGGAGACCTGGAAGCGCTACGGCGCCGACGGCAATGGCGACGGCATCGCCGATCCACAGAACCTGTTCGACGCGGCGCTGACCGCGGGCAAGTACCTGTGCGACGGCGGGTTGAACATGCGCGACCTCACCCAGCAGACGCGGGCGATTCTGCGCTACAACAACTCCATGGCCTACGTCGCCAATGTGATGGCATGGGCCGGTTCCTACGCCTCCGGCATCGCACCCAAGCCCGGTGACCTGCCGCGAATCTGACACAACGTAAAATTTCTGCCATGCCAGTGGTAACGGAAGCGGATGTGCGGGGAGCCCTCGCGAAGGTCGACGACCCGGAGATCCGCAAACCGATCACCGAACTGGGCATGGTGAAGAGCATCGCGATCGGTGCCGATAGCAATGTCCATATCGAGGTCTACCTGACGACGGCGGGCTGCCCGCTGCGCACCGAGATCACCCAGCGGGTCACCAAGGCGGTGGCCGATGTCGCTGGGGTGGGCGCCGTGACGGTCGAGCTCGACATCATGAACGACGAGCAGCGCACCAACCTGCGCAAGCAGCTGCGCGGCGACTCCGCCGATCCGGTGATCCCCTTCGCTCAGCCCGGTTCGCTGACCCGCGTGTACGCGGTGGCCTCGGGTAAGGGCGGCGTCGGAAAGTCCAGTGTCACAGTCAATCTCGCCGCCGCCATGGCCGCACGCGGTCTGTCGGTCGGTGTGCTGGACGCGGATATCTACGGCCACTCGGTACCGCGGATGCTCGGCACCGACGCGCGGCCGACGCAGGTCGAGCGGATGATCATGCCGCCGCAGTCACACAATGTGAAGTTGATCTCCATCGCGCAGTTCACCCAGGGCAATACGCCGGTAGTGTGGCGCGGTCCGATGCTGCACCGGGCGCTGCAGCAGTTCCTCGCCGATGTGTTCTGGGGCGACCTGGACGTGCTGCTGCTCGATCTGCCGCCCGGCACCGGCGATGTCGCGATCTCCATCGCGCAGCTGATCCCGAATGCGGAGATCCTGGTCGTCACCACGCCTCAGCCCGCGGCCGCCGAGGTCGCCGAGCGTGCCGGTGCGATCGCGCTGCAGACGCGGCAGCGGATCGCGGGTGTCATCGAGAACATGTCCTGGCTCGATCTGCCCGATGGCAGCCGGATGGAGCTCTACGGCTCCGGTGGCGGCCAGTCCGTCGCCGAACGCCTCACCCGCGCGGTGGGCGCCAATGTGCCACTGCTGGGCCAGATTCCGATCGAACAGGCCTTGCGCGAGTCTGGTGACGAGGGCACGCCGATCGTGCTGCGGGATCCGGAGAATCCGGCCGCCAAGGCATTGCTCGAGGTCGCCGACAAACTCGCGGTCCGCCGTCGCGGCCTCGCGGGCATGTCCCTCGGGATCGATACGACGCGTCACCTGTAGCGGCGCGACGCACCGGGCGGCTCAACCGATCGCCCACCAACTTCGGGCCGCGGCGTTGCCGTGCCAACGCGGATCTACGAGGCGAAAGCACACGTGGTCGTCCGGTCAGCTGGCCACCGGCAATTCGACGTCCGATTTCCGCAGGGCGGGCGGATGCCAGGTGTCGGTGTCGGCCAATAAGCTCGTGACATGCTCACGCTGCTGTTGTACGTGCTGATCGTCGGCTTGGTCGCCGCGGTCCTGTTCCTGCTCGCCAGTGCGGTATTCGGGCGCGCCGAGGAACTCGGACCGCTGCCCGAGGGCACGACCGCCACCGTCCTGCCCGCCGAGGGCATCAGCGGCGCCGATGTGCGCGCACTACGGTTCCAGCAGGTGGTGCGCGGTTATAAGGCGGGCGAAGTGGACTGGGCGCTGACCCGACTCGCGGCCAGAATCGACGAGCTGCAGCTCCAACTGGCCGAGGCGCGCGCCGCCCAGAGCCCGAACCTCCAGAAGCCGAACCCGCAGCAGCAGCCGAACACACAGACACAGGCATCGACCGGTCACCAGCAGCCCACGCCCAACGGCCCGACCGCACAGCCGCACACACCAGCCACCCAGACGGCCGCCCAACCGCAAGCACCGATCACCGAGCCGCAGACACCACCCGCTCCAGCCAACGGCGCCATAGCGCAGCCGCCATCCGCCCAACCGCACGACCCGACCGCCCAGTGGCACGCACCGGTCACCCAGCCGGACACCCCGACCACTCAACCATCGACACCGACCGGCCAACCGCATGGCGCGATCGCCCATCGGCAGCCGCCGACCGTGTCGCCCAACGGCACAGCCGTCCAGCCGTACACGGCCGCCACCCATCCGCAGGCACCGACCGGCCAGCCGCACGACCCGATCGCCCGTTCGTACACACCGGTCACTCCGCCGACACCAGCCACCGAGCCGCACATTCCGATTGCGCGGCCGCAGGCACCCATCGCTCGGCCGGAAGCTTCATTCGCCCAACCGAATCAACCCGCCGTCCATCCCGGGGTGCAGTTCGGGTTGGAGCAGCAATGACCGCCGAGATCGCCGCGGCCGCGCTGGCGGCCGAATCCGATGGCAAGCTCCGCTGCCCGTGGTCGGAGGGGTCTCAGCTCTACCGCGACTATCACGATCATGAATGGGGTAGGCCGCTGCACGGCGATGACGCCATGTTCGAGCGCATGTGTCTCGAGGCGTTCCAGTCGGGTCTGGCGTGGATCACCATCCTGCGCAAGCGACCGGCCTTCCGTGCAGCGTTTGCCGGGTTCGCGATCGACCGGGTGGCCGCCTTCGGCGACGACGACGCGGCGCGGCTGCTCGCCGATCCCGGCATCGTCCGCAACCGGGCCAAAATCGATGCGGCGATCGCCAATGCGCGCGTCGCCGCGGACCTCGATATCGGACTCGACGAACTGATCTGGTCCTTCGCCCCGGCGCCTCGGCCGCGCCCGCGCACGCTCGCCGAGGTACCCGCGACGACTCCCGAATCCGTAGCTCTGGCAAAAGAATTGAAGCGGCGCGGGTTCCGTTTCGTCGGTCCGACCACAGCCTATGCGCTGATGCAGGCGACCGGAATGGTCGACGACCATCTGGCCGATTGTTGGGTCCGGTAGCGACTGCTCGCGGGTCGCTCGAAATGGTCGGCGGTGGGCGGCCCAACACAGGCCGAGCGGTCACATTTCGAACTCAGGTATCCGTCCACTCCGGCGATAGGGAAGAATGGGACGGGTGTAGCTCGCCAAATGCCGGTGAGCTCGCTGGTTGGTGACAACTGGAGTTCCAAGAAAGTGCGCAGCATATCGCGCAGATCTGGAGGGAGCAGAGGATGGCGGCCATGAAGCCCCGCACCGGGGACGGTCCCCTCGAGGCAACCAAGGAAGGGCGTGGAATCGTGATGCGGGTTCCACTCGAGGGTGGCGGGCGTCTGGTCGTTGAGCTCACGCCGGATGAAGCGGCAGCGCTCGGTGACGAACTGAAGAGTGTCACCAGCTAATTCCCCACTCGCTGAAGTGGCCGGTCTGCTGGCCTGTCCGGAATGCGGCTCTGGTATGGAGTCGCGGGATCGGACGCTGCGCTGCGGACACGGGCACAGTTTCGACATCGCCAAGCAGGGTTACGTCAGTCTGTTGACCGGCGCGTCGACGAAGATGACCGGCGATACCGCAGCGATGCTGGATGCGCGCGCCGCATTCCAGGTTGGGGGACATTTCGCGCCGATCGCCGATGCGGTGGCCGCGGCCGTCGCGGCCGACGACTCATCCGGCCCGGTGCTCAACGACGATGCGGTACTGGAAGTCGGTGCCGGAACCGGTTATTACCTGGCCGCCGCGCTCGATGCCATCCCGGCCCGCGGGATCGCGTTGGACGTGGCCAAACCGGCGGCCAGACGCTGCGCCCGCGCCCATCCGCGCGCCGCCTCGGTACTCGCCGACGCCTGGCGCGGTCTGCCCGTTCGCGACGGTGCGCTGCGCCGCGTGCTCTCGGTATTCGCGCCGCGCAATCCGAGCGAGGTCGCCAGGGCCCTCACCACGCACGGCCGATTCGTCGTCGCCACCCCAACCCCACGCCATCTGGCCGAGCTGATCGGCCCACTCGGCATGGTGACGGTCGACCCGGATAAGGACCGGCGACTCACCGAGGCCATGTCCGGCCACTTCGCCCCCGTCGACCACACCTTGGTCGAGTACTCGATGAAACTCTCCCGCACCGAGATCCGCGATGTGGTGGCGATGGGTCCATCCGCCCATCACGCGACCCCGCACGTCGATGCCCTTCCGGACACCGTCGAGGTCACCGCCTCGGTGCAGATCGCGACCTACCGACCACTCCCCTGAGCGCGAGCGAACGGCCGCGCGATCGGCCGGGTCAGAGCTTGCGGACTCGGTCGTAGATCGCGACGGTTTGGGATGCGATGCGGAGCCAGTCGAATTCGGCGATGGCGCGATGGCGTCCGGCCGCGCCGAATTCGGCGGCGAGCTCCGGATCACCGGCGACCTCATTGACGGCCGCGGCCAGATCCTGTTCGTACTGCCGCACCGCATTCCCGTCGTAGTGCACCAGGCGACCCGTCTGCCCGTCCGCCACCACCTCGGGAATGCCGCCGACATCCGAGGCGACCACCGCGGTCGCGCACGCCATCGCCTCCAGATTCACGATGCCGAGCGGCTCGTAGACCGAGGGGCAGACGAAGACCGTTGCGGCGGCCAGGATCTGGCGGATCTGCTCGGTCGGCAGCATTTCGCGCACCCAGAACACATTGCCGCGCACACTGTCGAGTTCGGCGACCGCCGCGGAAATCTCGGCCTCCAGTTCACGAGTATCCGGCGCGCCCGCGCACAGCACCAGCTGGATTTCCGGATCGAAGTCGCGGGCCGCGGCGAGCAGATGCCCGACCCCCTTCTGCCGGGTGATGCGACCGACGAAGGCCACGATCGGATGGTCGGCGCGCACACCCAATTCGCTCAGGATCCACCGAGATCCCACCAGCGGCGGTCCCGGATGCCAGACGGTCGCGTCGATGCCGTTGTGCACCACGTGGACCCGGTCCGGATCGATCGTCGGATAGGCGGCGAGCACATCGTGGCGCATGCCCTCGCTCACCGCGATGATCGCGTCGGCGTATTCCACGGCGTTGCGCTCCGACCACGACGACAAGCGGTAGCCGCCGCCGAGCTGTTCGGCCTTCCACGGTCGCCGCGGCTCCAGCGAATGTGCCGTGAGCACATGCGGGATCCCATAGAGCGTCGCGGCGAGGTGTCCGGCCAGCCCGGTGTACCAGGTATGCGAGTGCACCACATCCACCTGCCCCGCGGCATCGGCCATGCGCAGCTGTGCCGACATCATCTGCAGCGCGGCGTTGGCGGCGTAGAGCATCGGATCCGGCTGGTGCACTATGGCATCCGTACGCGCCACCCCCATGCAGTGCACCGTCACCTCGCACAGCTGCCGCAACTGCGCGGCCAACTGGGTGACGTGCACGCCAGCCCCGCCGTACACCTCGGGGGGAAATTCCCGCGTCAACATCGCCACGCTGAGCCGGTCGCGATCGCCGGCTACCGCCCCCGCACCCCCGCCGCCCGTGCCGAAACTCACTGCTTCAAACTAGACGTTCACTTTGGCATGGGCCACCTGTACCCGGGTGGCGCGGTAGTTTGGCAGATGTGAGGAGCCAGCCGCACGTACTCGGGATCGTGCTCGCCGGTGGCGAGGGCAAGCGCCTGTTCCCACTCACCGCGGATCGAGCCAAGCCAGCCGTCCCCTTCGGCGGCGCCTACCGTCTGATCGACTTCGTACTCAGCAATCTGGTCAACGCGGGCTATCTACGCCTGTGCGTGCTCACCCAGTACAAGTCGCACTCGCTGGACCGGCACATCTCGCAGACCTGGCGGCTGTCGGGTTTCGCCGGTGAGTACATCACGCCGGTGCCCGCGCAGCAGCGCCTCGGACCGCGCTGGTACACCGGCAGCGCCGACGCGATCATGCAATCGCTGAACCTGATCTACGACGAGGATCCGGACTACATCGTGGTCTTCGGCGCCGATCACGTGTACCGGATGGATCCGGAGCAGATGGTCCAGCACCACATCAACTCCGGTGCCGGTGTCACCGTCGCCGGCATCCGGGTGCCGCGCAGCGAGGCGAGCGCATTCGGCTGCATCGACTCCGACGAATCCGGGCGGATCACCCAGTTCCTGGAAAAGCCCGCGCATCCGCCGGGCACACCGGACGATCCGAATGTCACCTTCGCCTCCATGGGCAATTACGTCTTCACCACCAAGGTGCTGGTGGATTCGATTCGCGCCGACTCCGACAACTCCGATTCCGATCACGATATGGGCGGCGACATCATCCCCGCACTGGTCGCGGCGGGTGAGGCCTCGGTATACGACTTCGCTGACAACGAGGTCCCCGGCGCGACCGAACGCGACCGCGGCTACTGGCGCGACGTCGGCACCATCGACGCCTTCTACGAGGCGCATATGGACCTCGTCTCGGTGCATCCGGTCTTCAATCTCTACAACAAGCACTGGCCCATCCGCGGGGCGGCGGAGAATCTGCCGCCCGCCAAATTCGCGCAGGGCGGGCTCGCGCAGGAATGCGTGGTCGGGGCGGGCTGCATTCTCTCGGCCGCGACCGTGCGCAATTCGGTGCTCAGCTCCAATGTCATGGTCGACGACGGCGCGACCGTCGAGGGCAGTGTGCTCATGCCGGGGGTACGGATCGGACGCGGCGCGGTGGTGCGCCGCGCGATTCTGGACAAGAACGTGGTCGTCGGCGAGGGCGAGATCATCGGTGTCGATCTGGACCGGGACCGGGATCGCTTCGCGGTCAGCAACGGCGGCGTCGTCACTGTCGGCAAGGGCGTGTGGGTCTAGTACCGGCTACCGCGCATTCGTCGGGCAGAAAGGCGCGCACTGCCCCGGAGTTTTCGGCACGGTCGTCGACGGCGACTTATCACCGAAATCGGCGGTGGCGACCAGCAACATCAGAATTACCGCGAGTCCGAGCACGAGAACGAGAACCACGGCGGACCGACCCCAGTTGATCGGGCGCGGTCGTCCATAATCGTCGTCATTGCCGAACATCCGAACCTCTCCCCGGTGTCCACACCGGGACATCCTCTCCTCCTTGATACCCAGTCGGCGGAGGTTTTGCGCGGCAATTTTCGACGGTTATCAGGGGGCTGGTTGCGGCGGTGCCACGGTGGCCGTGCAGAACGGTTCGCAGGGTCCTGGAGTCAGCGGGACTTTTGTCCGTTCGGTGCCGAAATCGGCATTGCTGATCCACACCAGCACCGCCACGGCGAGCACCATGATGAAAATCAGAAAGCCGAGTGCGGGCAGCAGACAGCCACCGCGTAATCGTCCCTCATTGATCGTGTGGCCGATATGGCCGATTTCGAGGATCTCGGATCCGCGTTCCCACACCATGGGCATACCTTGCCGTCGTCGAATCTGGCATCAATACGGATACCCGTCGCACGGTGGCGGAATCAGCATGCGGTGCACGAAATCCCCACGCGCCCAGCGTCTATCGGTAGCCCGTCGATTACTAGCCGCGCGATGCGCAGAGCAGACCGTCGCCGACCGGGATCAACACGCTGGTGAGCTCGGGGTCCTCGGCGATCGCCCGAGTGGCCGCGCGCACCGCCTGGGTCGCCGGATCGCGCTGCGCCGGATCCGGAACCCGGCCGCCGAGCAGGGCGTTGTGCAGCAGGATGGCACCGCCCGCGCGCAGCAGGCGCACCGCGTGGGCGACGTATTGCGGATGCTCGAGCGGGGCCGCGTCGATGAAGACCAGGTCATAGGCACCGTCGGCGAGCCTGGGCAGCACATCGAGGGCGCGGCCGTTGATCAGCCGGGTGCGCGCGGGCGGAATCTCCGCGGTGCGGAACGCCTCCTTGGCCGCGCGCTGATGCTCGGGCTCGGAATCGATGGTGGTCAGGGTCCCGTCCTCGCGCATGCCATCCAGTAGCCACAGCCCGCTGATCCCCGCGCCCGTCCCCACCTCGACCACCGCTCGCGCGCCGAGGAGCTGGGCATACATGCTCAGCAGTGCGCCGACCGAGGGTGGTACGGGTACCGCACCGAGTTCGGTGGCACGCTCACGCGCGCCGATGAGGACCTCGTCTTCCACGACGGATTCCTCCACGTAGGAGAGATTTCGCTCCAGATTCGATGCCACGCCTATGAGGCTAGGGCACGAAGTCGCAAGTTTGGCTCATCAGTGAAGCGTTATCCCGGGCTCGCACGATTAATTGATCAGTGGCGGCGGGCACAGATTCTCAGGTGTCCCTCAGGATCTCCATACCCGCGGCATATCGAGGCAAGAAAGAGTATGGGCAAGCAAGACCAGCCGACCGCCTGGGGCGGGGACGCGGGAACAACGACATACCGTTCGTCGGTTGTATCCGTACGTGGCGATTCGAGACCCGGATCGCTATCAGGTCCGCAACCACGGTCCCGAGTAGGAGGTATCACCGTCCACATGGATAGAGGGTCATTTTCGGCGCTCCCGGTTGCCTCCGAGGTTTCGCAAGCTGGCACCCTGCCGGCTCACGCCGGGGCGGCGCTCGAGTTCGCCACCCTGCCAGCGCATGCCTTGCCGATGGAGGCCGATATGAACGACGATGCCACCGATGTCGAGCTGACCGGCACCGCGGCCTTCGATGCTACGGGCGACCGTTCGACGATGCCGTCCTGGGACGAATTGGTCCGCGAACATGCCGACCGGGTGTACCGGCTGGCCTACCGTCTTTCCGGCGACGCGCAGGACGCCGATGATCTGACCCAAGAGACCTTCATCCGGGTGTTCCGCTCGCTGTCGAATTATCAGCCGGGCACCTTCGAGGGCTGGCTGCACCGCATCACCACGAACCTGTTCCTGGATATGGTGCGCCGTCGCAACCGGATCCGGATGGAGGCGCTGCCCGAGGATTACGACCGGGTGCCCGCCGACGGGCCGAGCCCGGAACAGGCCTACCACGACGCCCGGCTCGATCCGGACCTGCAGTCCGCACTGGATTCGCTGGCCCCGGAGTTCCGCGCCGCAGTCGTGCTCTGTGATATCGAGGGTCTGTCCTATGAGGAGATCGGTGCGACCCTCGGTGTCAAACTCGGCACCGTCCGCAGCCGGATCCACCGCGGCCGTCAGGCATTGCGCGACTACCTTGCGCATAATGGAAGTGAGCAGCGGTTCACCGCTGACGCGAACATCGGGTGACCCGGCGGGAGCCGGGCCGCACCCGGCGGCCGGATATCCGTCCGGTCGTGCGCTACGGATGCTGTCGGGTGGAAGGGTGAGCACCGAATGAGTGGCGACGCCAGCACGTCAGGTCGTCCCCGTTTCCGTCCTACCGAACATCTGGCCAGCGAGGCGATCGCGGCCTATGTGGACGGCGAACTACGGATGAACGCCTATCTGCGTGCCGCCCAGCACCTTTCCGTCTGCCCGGAGTGTGCGGCGGAGGTCGAGGCACAGCAGCAGGCGCGCATCGCGCTGCGCCGGGCCGGTCAGGTCTCGATTCCCACCGATCTGCACGACAGTCTCACCCGCATTCCCTTGGCCGAACTCCCCGGCGGCGCTTCGAGCGCGACCTCGCGCCCGACCAACGGCAGCCCTCGCAACGAGGCGGTTTTCGGTTTTCTGACCGATTCGTTCACCGCGACCCGGTGGACCACGTGGTGGCGCAAGTAGAGTTTTCCGAGTGACCACCGAATCGACGAATTCCGGGCCGTCGGAATCGCGGCCCACCGCAGGCGATGCCACCGATTCGGCGGCCAAGAAGGGGACGCCGGGTTCATCCACCCCGTCGGCTTCGCCGACTGCCAGCCCCCTGCGGCCGTCCGACGCCCCGGTACTCGGACCGCGCCCGGTCTACCGGCCGCATGTGGACAGTCACACGGCGCGCGCGTTCCGCCGCCCCTCCGGCCAGGCCGGTTCGTTCTCCGAGCAGCCGACGGCCACGTCGGGTTCACAGCCCCCGCAGGTCGGTCCGGAACTGCACAACAGCCCGCCCGATGCCGTACTGGCCGAGGCCTTCGGACGTCCGGCGGGCTCCACCGAACTGCTGCAACGTGATCCGGACGCCGCCGATCAGTCCGCGCCGGTCGCCGGTCCGGGCGATCCGTGGCGCGATCCCGATGCGGCCGCCCGCCTCGGCGCGCCCGCCGTGCCGACGCCGCGGCCCGCACCGCTGCCGCAGGCGCGGCAGCTCTCGGCCAGGGAGGTGCTGTTCGGCTCCCGGGTGGCGCCCAAGGCGCTGGTCCTGCTGGCCGTTGTCGCACTGGCCATCGGCGTACTCGGCGGCTTGGTCGGCAGGTTGACCGCCGAGGCGACCTCCCCGTTGACCTCGCGCAAGGTCACCTTGGACCAATCCAGCGAAATCGAACGCCCGCACGGCCTGATCGCCAAGGTCGCCAATGCGGTGCTGCCCGCGGTGGTCTCGATCCGGGTCACAGTCGGTGACAACGGTGCGACCGGCTCCGGTGTCGTCATCGACGGCGAGGGCTATATCGCGACCAACAATCACGTGATTTCGATGGCGGCACAGGACAAGTCGAACCGGGCCGCGATTCAGGTGACCTTCTCCGACGGCAGCCGGGTGCCCGCGCATATCGTCGGACGCGATCCGAAGACCGACCTCGCGGTGCTGAAGGTCGATGTGAAGAATCTCACTGTCGCCAATCTGGGCAAGTCCAAGGACGTCCAGGTGGGTGACGACGTGCTGGCCATCGGTTCACCGCTCGGCCTGAGCAAGACCGTCACCTCCGGCATCGTCAGCGCGCTGCACCGCCCGGTCGCGCTCTCCGGTGAGGGCAGCGACACCAAGGCCGTCATCGACGCGGTGCAGACCGATGCCTCGATCAACCCGGGCAACTCCGGTGGCGCGCTGGTCGATATGGAGGGCCGGGTCATCGGCATCAATACCGCGATCCGCAGTGAGACCGGCGGTTCGGTCGGCCTCGGCTTCGCGATTCCGGTCGATATGGTCACCTCCATCGCGCAGACGCTGATCCACAACGGACAGGTGCACCACCCGAAGATCGGCCTCAGCGCCCGCAGCAAGCAGGTGGCCAACGAGGTGATGAGCGGTGCAGCCGTCGCCGACGTGGAACCCGGCGGTCCGGCGGCCAAGGCCGGGATCGTGGAGAACGACGTCATCGTCAAGATCGGCGACCGCGAGGTGACCGGACCCGATGAGCTGGTGGTCGCGGTACAGCAGCGCAAGATCGGCGATACGGTGAACGTGCAGTTGATCCGCGATGGCAGGCAGGTGGACGTGCCGGTCACGCTGGAATCGGACTGAGCGCGCGCGGGAATCCGACGCGGCCCGGGGAACTATGCCCAGGTAGCCTGGACTCGTGTTCAGCAACATCAGCTGGGGCGAGATGGTCATCCTCCTCGTCGCCGCCCTCGTGATCCTCGGCCCGGAGCGACTGCCCGGGGCGATTCGCTGGACCACGCAGAGCCTGCGCAAGGTTCGCGACTACGCCAGCGGTGCGACCCAGCAGTTGCAGCAGGAACTCGGCCCGGAGTTCGAGGATCTGCGCAAGCCGCTGGCGGATCTGAACGAGCTGCGCCAGATGTCGCCTCGTCAGATGGTCACCAAACACCTTCTGAATGGCGACGATTCGGTTTTCCGGGATTTCGAGAAGGCGATCCCGGATAAGCAGGACCTGCTCGGCACCAGCAGTGGCATGCCGGACTACCCGATGCCCAAGCTCGAAAAGCCGTTGGAGCGCAACGAACGTCCGCCGATCGACACCGACGCGACCTGAATTGGCTGTGTTCGATTTGCGGCGCCTGCGGCGCTGCGTGTTCGCGGCCCCCTGGTGTCTCGCGTCCGAGCCGTCGAGACTCGCGCCTGCGGCGCATGCGCTTCGACGACTCGGACGCGAGACGGGCAGCGAACGTCGCTCGTAAGACTCGCTCCGTTGCGGTTGCCAAACCTGGAAAGCTGAACTAAGTCAAGAAGACTAGACGCATCACGGTGTCGAGATGTCTAGACTTCGCACATGTCGGCCGATGACGTGGCGCGCGTTTTCGCGATCGAAGATAAAGTCGAGCGACTCAAGGCGGCCACCGATGGGGTGGCGGCGGCCCAACAGACCATCAACGAACTGACCCGTATCCGCAGAGCGGTGATCAGGGAACTACATGCCGAGGGCTGGACCTTCGCCAGAATTGGTGCAGCGGCAGGACTTTCCCGCGCGCGGATCCATCAGGTGAGTACCCAGGGTCCGGCACCGGAAGGTCTGTTCTTCGGGCACGGGTCGCTCACGGTGATCGCTCCCGAGGTCCGTGGTGGCCGAGTGCTAGGCGCTCCGGATCCGAGCGCGGCGCAGCGACTGGTGGAGTTGCTGCGCGAGCTCGGCTTCACCGCGGCCGTCGAGCACTTCCTGCCGGGCCGACCCGTCGATCTGAATCGCGACGGATTGATCGTGCTCGGCGGGCCCGAACTGTCCCCCAGCGTGCGTCAGCTCATCGCGGCGGATCCGCGGTTGCGGCGTGCGGTGGCCAGGGCCGGGGACGCGCGGCGCGGCATCGAGGATCGCGCGGCCAGAAGGGTATACCGGCCGGGCGGCCCGGAACCGCATGACATCGCCTATATCGCCCGCCTCCCGCGCCCCGACGGCCGCGGTACCGCCCTGATCATCGACGGGTTGCATCCGCCCGGGTCCCTCGGTGCGATCCGTTTGCTCGCAACCAGATTGGCCACGCTGCACGAACGTGCTGCCACACATCTGTTTTCGGTGCTCGTCGCGGTGCGCTACGACCGTGCCACCGGGGAACCGGTCGATGCTGATCTGCTCACCCCGGTGTACCGACACGACGCCGAACCCCGACCGATTCCGGGCCTCAGACGCTGAGTCGTTCGACTTCCGGACACCTTTTGGCAATCAAATTGCAGAGGCGGCCGATGCGCGGCGGCGAGTCGCGCTGGGCCGCCATATATTCGATCGCACCCAAAGAACCCAGGTGGCCCACACCAATTCGCAATGAAACCGTGATGTGTCACACATCACCAATACCTTCCATCTCGGCTCGACACCCGCAATGCTGAGTTAGCTAGTCGATAACCAACGGTGGCAGGTAGGTCCGAATGAATGTTCCACGTCCGGCGCGAGCGGGTTCCGCGCCCATAGCTGCCCGGCCGGAACGAGGATCGGGCTCGGATCTCGACTCGGGCGTCCCGACGGAGCGACCGATGATCACCACCCACCGCGTGACCTACAGCAATCGACTCAAGGTCTTCATCGGCCCCGACGACACCGTGATCGACTTCCTGCGCCCGCTGCGCAGACTGGACGGCTGCGACTCGTATTCGGTGAACCTGACCCGCCTGCCGTCCCCCATGCCCGCCGGGGAGATCACCGCGACGATCAGCGCCGCACCGGGTTCGGACTCCGTGCATTGCGTCGGCTCGGCCGAGGTGCTCGCCATCGAACTGCGCACCACCGCCGACGGGACGCCGCGCCGGTACCTGCTCGGCCTGCCCGGCGATCGCCTCGGCCATCCGGGCGTCGATGTGCCGAATGGGCCCGATCTGCTGCGCGTGTACCCCGACGAGGTCTTCGACGCCGAAATTGCCGCGCAGGTATTCGCGACCTACTTCCACACCGGCGATATCCCGACGGGCTTCCAACTGCGCGAGGTCGTCGAATGACGGTCACGCGCAACAGCACCCGCACTGTCCGGAAGGTATGACGATGAACGCAATCGTGATCGTGAGTGTGGTGCTGGTCATCATCGTGACCGCCGCGGTGGTCACCAGGCTGCAGCGGCGGCGCACCGAGCACACCCATCTGACCGTCGCCGATCTGCAGGCGCGTTTGGACGAGGAGGCCGAACGACTGCTTCCGAACGGTCCAGCAGCCGAATCCGACGCCGACGCCGTACCGCACGCTCGGCCGCAGCGCATAGGAACTGGTCGGTAGCTAGTGCTGGACGGCACTGCTGTCGTTCACGTCGGGTCAGCATTCGGTTCGGTGCCGATCCGTGGCATGGCGTCGACCGCGATGCGCGAGCACTACTCGCCGCCGGACACGGCGGCGTGATCGGCTCGGATGAATGCACCGAATTCGATGTGCCGATGCTGGTGGCGGCGTTGGGAATCGAGAACATCGGTTTCATCGGCGCGCTCGGCTGCCGACGCACACATGGCGAACGCGTCGTGCGCCTCCGCACGGCCGGTGTCACCGACGATCAGTTGGCTCGCGTGAAAAGCCCGCTCGGCCTGGACCTCAACGCCCACACCAGCAAGGAGATACGACCAGTGACCATCGATCTCACTGGCGCGCAATGGGCCCGGCCGCACCGAGCTGATCTCCTGCACGGTGACCGCAACGGATGAACCCCGCGAGCACCGGGGCTCATCCTCGATGCTTCAGGCCGCGGCCCAGGCCGGGCGCAGCGTATTCATCGGCGGCCGGTCGACGAGCGATACCTCCGTGCTGTGCGCGGTGAAGGCATCGCCGATCAGCGGGAACTGAGTCAGCGCCGCACCGGAGTCCTGCACCCCGCTGCGACCGAGCACGGTGCCGAGGATCTGACGGCTCATCACCCCGAGATCGGCGAGCGGGCGGTTGCGGTGGGTGCGCACGCCCAGATTCACCTGACCGATCGCGGAGAGGCCGCGGCGGTCGTAGGTGTCGAGGAGCAGACCGATCTCCACGCCGTAGCCGGGGGCGAACGGCACCGAGGTCAGCAATTCGCGAGTGCCCGCGTACTCGCCGCCGAGCGGCTGCAGCACCTGCGAGAGTTCCGGACGCAATGCGGCCAGCAGCGGACGGGCGACGAGTTCGGTAACGCGACCGCCACCGTGCGCGTCCACCGCACCCGCCTGCCGCAGCGGCCTGCGGTAGTAGGCCTTGGCCAGATGCATATCGTCGACCAGCAGCAGCGGGCCGAGCAGTTTCGGCACGAAGGCCGGATCCGGGTCGATGAGATCGGAGTCGACGAAGGCGATGAGATCGCCGCTGGTCACAGCCAGCGACCGCCACAGCACCTCACCCTTGCCCGGCATCGGCTCGAGTTCGGGGACGGCCTGTTCGCGAGTGATCACCTCGGCGCCAGCGGCCAGCGCGCGTTCGGCGGTGGCGTCCGTCGAACCGGAATCGAGCACGATCAGCTCATCGACCAGGGTGCCCAGCAGCGGCCGAATGCTGGCCACCACATCGGCGACGGTGTTCTCTTCGTTCAGTGCGGGCAGCACCACCGAAACGGTGCGTCCACGCTTGGCGGCGACGAGTTCGTCGACCGTCCAATCGGGGGCGTCCCAGGTATTGGTCGTCGCCCAGACGGGGCTCTGTGGGTGATGGAAATTCATACCAGACCTCGCAGGGTTCGTGCGGGGGGCCGGATGCCCTGTATCGCGGCGATCATGTCCACGACGCGCCGCGTCTGGGCAACCTCGTGCACTCGGAAGACTCGGGCGCCGGCGGCCGTCGACCATGCTGTTGCTGCCAATGTGCCCTCCAACCGTTCGGATAGACCGACACCTAAAGTCTCCCCGATAAAATCCTTGTTGCTCAGCGCCATCAAGACTGGCCATCCGGTATTTACAAGAACGTCCATTCCCCGCAACAACTCGAGCCCGTGATAAGTGTTTTTGCCGAAATCATGGGTCGGATCGATCAGAATCGAATCCCGCCGAACCCCGGCCGCGACCGCATCTTCTGCGGCGCGCACCACGGTTTGCGCTACTTCTGCCACCACATCGGCGTAGCGCACCCGATGCGGACGGGTGCGCGGGACCGCGCCGCCGGTGTGGCTGCACACGATGCCGACGCCGCGATCGGCGGCCACCCGGACCAGATCCGGATCGGCGCCCGCCCAGGTGTCGTTGATCAGATCCGCACCCGCGGTCACCGCGGCGTCGGCCACCTCGGCACGCCAGGTATCGATGCTGATCAATAGCTCCGGATATTTCTCCCTGATTGCCGCAACGAACGGGACCACCCGGCGGGTCTCTTCCGCCGCATCGACCAGGGTGCCGGGACCGGCCTTCACCCCACCGATATCGACCAGGTCGGCGCCCTCGTCAACCGCCCGCGCGACGGCGTCCATGGCGGCCGCATCGGTGAAAGTGGCGCCCTGGTCGTAAAAGGAATCGGGAGTGCGGTTGACGATGGCCATCACCAGCGCCCGATCCGTCGCCACCGGCTTGCCGCACAGAGTGGGAAGCGGCGCTGCGGTGGAGCTGAACATGGCTCCGACTGTACCTAGTCATGTAACCCGGCCCTCGGCAACGGGTTGTGGACGATGGATTCTTGGGACAGGCAACAACCGATTACGCCCACGCTTGGGTAGCTGGCCAGGTGCGACCACCGACTGTCTAGCTTTTGGGCGCACGGGCTGCCGCGACGTCCGCGGCGTATCCGTCATAAGCGGGAACGTAGCCGTCGGCACGACCAGCCAGGACATACAGCGTGCTGTCGGGGTCGCTGGCATAGCCCTGTTTGCGGAGTTCGACCTTGCGGCTCTTGAAGGTCGAGGTCTGTTCGAGTTCGGCGACGACCCGGATGAACAGCGGCACCGCATAGCCGGGCAACCGTGAATAGGCCAGTTCGGCGAGTGCGCGGCCGTCGAATTCGGCGCCCGGATACAGGGTCACCGCCGCCATACCCGCCTTACCGTCGGTGCCCGGAATATCCACGCCGAAGACGACCGCCTGCGAGATCGCATCGGATGCGGTCAATGCGCCCTCGACCTCGGTAGTGGCCACATTCTCGCCCTTCCAGCGGAAGGTGTCGCCGAGCCGATCGACGAAGGCGATGTGGTGCCACCCCTGATCGCGGACCAGATCCCCGGTGTCGAACCAGACATCGCCGTCCTCGAAACCGTCGCGCACCAACTTCGCCTCGGAGGCGGCCTTGTCGGTATAGCCGTCGGCCGGCGAACGGTCGGTCACCTTGGCCAGCAGCAGGCCCACGCCGCCGCCCGTTACCCGAAGCAGCCGACCGTCCCTATCACGCTTGGCCTTTCCGGTCGCGTCGTCGTATTCGACGATGGCATAGGGCAACGGCCCGAAGCCCGCGGTGCGATCCACCCCGAAGGCGTTGATGAAGGCGATATTCACCTCACTCGCGCCGTAGAACTCGACGATCCGGCCGATCCCGAAACGGGTCTTGAACTCGTCCCACAGCTCTGGGCGCAGACCATTGCCGACGGCGAGTCGGACCCGATGCTGTCGATCGGTCGGCTTGACCGGCTGATTGAGCAGGTAGCGGCAAAGTTCGCCGATATAGATGAATGCGGTCGCCTGCTCGCGAATGATCTCGTCCCAGAAGCGGGAGGCGGAGAACTGCCTGCCGAGTGCGTAGGTGCCGCCCGCGCCGAGGACCGCAGACAGCGCGACCGTGAGCGCGTTGTTGTGGTAGAGCGGCAGGCAGCAGTACAGCGTGTCGTTGCCGCGCAGGCGAATTCCGAGTCCGCCGAGTCCGGCCATACTCTTGGTCCAGCGCAGATGCGTCATCACACTGGCCTTGGGCAGTCCGGTGGTGCCGGAGGTGAAGATCAGGAAGGCGCGTTCCTTCGCGGTGATCCGCGCACAGATCGGCGGGTCGGCTGGGTCGGCGTCCTCGGCCGTTTTGTGCAGATCCTGCGAAAAGAGCACATTGGCAAGGGGTTCGGCGAGCGAGTCCAATGCCTCGCGGCATTCCTCACCGACAACGTTCAGCACGCTGTCGAGCAGTCCGAAGCTGTGGGCGAGCACGTGGTCGCGCTGGTGGTGGTTCAGCAGGCCGACCGTGGCACCGAGCTTCACGGTGGCCAGCACCACGAACAGGGTCTCGGGGCGGTTGGTCATCAGCACGCCGACCACGTCACCGCGCCGCACACCCCGGTCGGCGAGTACCCGCGCGTACCGGTTGACCTGTGCGTTGGCCGCGCCGTAGCGGAAGGTCCGACCCTCGAACTTCAGGAACGTCCGGTCCGGATACCGATGCGCGTTGCGTTGGAAGTACAGCCCGACCGAGGATTCGGTATCCGGCTGCACCAGCATGCCGAGTGCGCCACGCAGCATCGACGGCGCATCGAATGCCATGCGCGGCAACTGTTTTGCGATATCGAACAGGCTGACGGTGGCGTGGGCTTCGGTGCTCACTGCGTCACATCTCCTCGTAGAGCGTAGTGGCGTGCTCCGGTGCCGGGTCTTGTGGCACATCGGGTCGAAGGGCCGCGAAGGCCGTTGGCAGATCCTCGACCACGGTGATCCTGGCCTTGGCCGATTCGGATACGAACTTGCGAGCGTAGAGCTCGTCCAGCCAGTCGAACAGACCTCGAAAGAAACCGTTCGGATCGAGCACGACCACTGGCTTATCGTGCTGGCCCAGATAGCCGCCGGTCCAGGTTTCGAAGAATTCCTCGAGTGTGCCGATGCCGCCGGGCAGGGTGAGGAAGGCGTCGGCGCGATCCTCCATGACCTGCTTGCGCTGGCGCATGGTGTCGGTGACGATCAGCTCGTCGGCGTCGACATCGGCCACTTCCTTGTGCACCAGATGTTTCGGGATCACCCCGATGGTGTGCGCGCCACCGGCGCGGGCACCGGTCGCGACCGCGCCCATCATCGAGACGTGACCACCACCGGAGACCAATTGCCAACCGCGCCTAGCGATTTCGGTACCCACCCGAGCGGCGAGTGCGAGCAGTTCGGGTTCCCCGGTGCTGGCCGAGCAGTAGACGCACACCGCGTACCCGCGTTCACTCACCACTGGTCCTCCGTACCGATGGCTTCGCCGCCATTATTCGACTCCGCGGCCGACAGGATGATCTGCACGACCTCCTCGACACTGTCGGTCACATGCAGCAAACCGAGATCACCGGGTGAGATCTTGCCGGAGCCGCCGAGCGAATCACGCAGCCAGTCGACGAGTCCGGCCCAGTACTTGCTGCCGAACAGGATGATCGGGAAGCGGGTGATCTTGCGGGTCTGCACCAGGGTCAATGCCTCGAACAGCTCGTCCAAGGTGCCGAAACCGCCCGGCAGGCAGATGAATGCCTGCGAGTACTTCACGAACATGGTTTTGCGGGCGAAGAAGTAGCGGAAGTTGATGCCGAGATCGACCCACTCGTTGAGGCTCTGCTCGAAGGGCAGCTCGATGCCGAGTCCGATCGAATAGCCGCCCGCCTCCGATGCGCCGCGGTTCGTGGCCTCCATAACGCCGGGACCACCGCCGGTGATCACCGCGAATCCGGCCTGTGCCAGCGCGCCGCCGATGGCCATGGCGGCCTGATACTCCGGATGACCCGCCGGAGTGCGGGCCGAACCGAAGAC
This sequence comes from Nocardia sp. CA-119907, assembly GCF_050955995.1. Lineage (NCBI taxonomy): Bacteria > Bacillati > Actinomycetota > Actinomycetes > Mycobacteriales > Nocardiaceae > Nocardia > Nocardia sp. CA-119907. The sequence goes on along the minus strand of NZ_CP192091.1, from coordinate 1,594,635 downwards.
CGTGACCGCGCGCGGCACTTCGGCGAGCGCACCGAAGCCCTCGACGAATTCGGCCTGGATGCGCAGCACCCGCCACGGATCGGTATGCACCCAATCACTGGGGCCGTGCTTGTCGAGGAGGTTCTGGTCGGCGGTACCGCCCGGCTTGCGATCGCGGCGGAACATGATCGGTCCGCGGAATTTGGGTGTCGACTTCGGCGTGCTTGCGATCTCGTTGTCGGCGGCTTCGGTGGACATGGCGCACAGGCTACCGGGCTGGCCCGGTGCACGGCGTCCCGTGCCGGAGTTCAGCCGACCGCCCCCGAGAGGTAGCCGCGCAATACCTCGGCGACCGAGGTGATCTGGGCAACCGGAACGTGTTCGTCGCGCTTATGCGCGAGATTGGGATCGCCCGGCCCGAAGTTCACCGCCGGGATGCCGCGGGCGGCGAAGCGCGCGACATCGGTCCAGCCGTATTTGGCGCGCACGCTGTCGGCGCCGACCACGGCGATGAGATCCTTGGCGGCGGGCGCGGAAAGGCCCGGCAGCGCGCCCGCGGCGGAGTCGGTGAGCTCGAAGTCGAGTTCGAGTCCGTCGAATACCGCGCGCACATGATCGGCCGCCTGCTCGACCGTGCGGTCCGGGGCGAAGCGGAAGTTCACGACCACCTCGGCCTCGTCCGGAATCACATTGCCCGCCACCCCACCTCCGATGTGGACCGCGGATAGGCCCTCGCGATAGACGCAGCCGTCGATGTCGACCTCGCGGGCCTTGTAATCGGCAAGCCGCTGCAGCGCCGGGGCCAGCCGGTGAATCGCATTGTCGCCCTTCCAGGATCGCGCCGAATGGGCCCGCACCCCCTTGGTCGTGAGGCGGACGCGAAGGGTGCCTTGACAACCGGCCTCGATGACGCCGCCGGAGGGTTCACCGAGGATCGCCAGATCACCGACCAGCCAGTCCGGCAGTTCGCGCTCGATGTGATTGAGGCCGTTGTACGTGGCGGCGATTTCCTCGCAGTCGTAGAACATCAGCGTCAGATCGTGCACGGGTTCGGCGACGGTCGCGGCCAGATGCAGGAATACCGCGTCACCGGATTTCATATCGACGGTGCCGCAGCCATAGAGCCGGCGCTCGCCCGCCTCGTCCACGAACCTGCTCGGGACATTGTCGGCAATGGGCACGGTGTCCAGGTGGCCGGCGAGAATGACCCGGGACGGTCGCCCCAGATCGGTGCGGGCCAATACGACATTGCCGTGCCGCAGCACCTCGAACCTCGTTGTCTGCTCACGCAGCGCCCGCTCTACGACGTCGGCGATCGCCGCTTCGTCTCGCGAGACGCTCGGGATATCGACCAGGGCAGCGGTGAGGGCAATGGGGTCGGCGCGCAAGTCGATGGTCACGCAGGCCAGCCTACGACCGCAAGGTTGGTCTCCGGTTGCGCCCACCGCCATCGCGGCGCCATTCGTGCGGCTCGGCACCTGCGCCGATGATCGGCCTCGGGACCCGCATCGGGCCCAGCGCGCGGAGCGTGGCTGTACCCCTGCGAGTTCGGGCCTTGCCGGGCGAGCCATGGTCCCAGAGTCCGGCACCGCGAGGTTGGCATCGGCTGGGCGCTGGCCGACGTGGCTCACCACGGACGACGGCGGGTGAGTAACCTCTGTTGACGTGAGCATTCAGGGAGCAGCAGCAGTCGGTATCGCCAATGTGACCGCGGACGGGACCGTATTGGATACCTGGTATCCGAATCCGGAGTTGGGCGCGTTCGGTGACACGGGGACGAAGCGGCTGGATGAGGCACCTGCTGAATTCACCGCACTGCTCGGGTTCGACGAGGCGCGCGGGGTGGATGTGATCGCGGTGCGGACCACGATCGCCGATCTGTCCGCGGCGCCGATCGACGCGCACGATGTGTACCTGCGGCTGCATCTGCTCTCGCATCGGCTGGTCAAGCCGCACGAGGTGAGTTTGGACGGGCAGTTCGGGCTGCTCAGCAATGTGGTGTGGACCAACCACGGCCCGGCCGCGGTGGAGGGCTTCGAGGCGACCCGCGCCAAGCTGCGCGCCCGCGGGCCGGTCACCGTCTACAGCATCGACAAGTTCCCGCGGATGGTCGACTATGTCGTGCCGTCGGGTGTGCGCATCGGTGACGCCGACCGGGTTCGCCTCGGCGCGCATCTCGCCTCGGGCACGACCGTCATGCACGAGGGCTTCGTGAACTTCAACGCCGGCACCCTCGGCGCCTCGATGGTCGAGGGTCGCATCTCCGCGGGCGTCGTGGTCGGCGACGGCTCCGACATCGGCGGGGGCGCCTCCACCATGGGCACGCTGTCCGGCGGCGGCACCACCATCATTTCGATCGGCGAGCGCTCCCTGCTCGGCGCCAACTCCGGCCTCGGCATCCCGCTCGGCGACGACTGCGTGCTGGAAGCGGGTCTCTACCTGACCGCCGGCACCAAGGTCACCACCCCTGACGGCACGGTGGTCAAGGCCGCCACCCTCAGCGGCCAGAACAACCTGCTCTTCCGCCGCAACTCCACCACCGGCGCCGTCGAGGTCGTCCCCCGCAAGGGCACCGGCATCGAACTCAACGCCGACCTGCACGCCAACGACTGAGCTCGGCTCGTCCGCCTCTCCTAATCTGTAGGCGCTGGACTCAGGCGCGACAAGAGTGACATCGGCGGCCAGGCGGCGGGGCGGGCGGCAAGTTGGCCTGGATAACTCGAGATCAGTTGCTCGATCGATCCGGACCACCATGTCAGCGGAAGTCCGGGCCGAATGTTGCTCCGAAACAGACCGCTAAGCGTGGGTGACGCCAGCTTCTAAGCCGAAGGCGATGATTCGGGTGGGGTGGATGCGGATCATTTCGCGGGAGACGCCCTGGATGTAGGGGTCCACATCGGTCAATTGTTCTGCGGTGCCGCGGATTTCGAGGCAGCGCACGCGCCAGGGTTGGACCGAGGCGATATCGTCGACGACGAAGGCGACGCGGTTATTGGTGGCGATATTGCGGAATTTCCAGGAGTTACCCATATTCCAGCCCGCGATATCGATGGTGCCGAGTTCCGCGTTATAGCGGAAGCCGACGGGGCTGTTCTGCGGCGAACCATCGGGGCGCACGGTCGCCAATCGGCCGAGTCGCTGCGTGTGCAGATAGTCGATCTGTTCGGAGGTCAGTGCTTCGCTCATGTCGCGACCGTAGGACCTGAACTGATGTTGAGGTCAAGACGCTGCCGCTCAGCCCAGCAGCTTCTTCTGCACCTTCCCCATGGCATTGCGCGGCAACGCATCCACTACGCGCACCTCGCGCGGGCGCTTGTGCACCGAAAGTTGCTCGGCCACATGTTCGATGAGGTCCTTCTCGATGGAATCCGATGCGGCACCGCGCAATACCACATAGGCGACTATGCGCTGCCCCAGATCGGCATCGGGGAGCCCGACCACAGCCACCTCGGCGACCTGCGGATGCCCGAGCAGTACGGTCTCGACCTCCCCCGCGCCGATGCGGTATCCACCGGATTTGATGAGATCCACCGATTCCCGGCCGACAATGCGATGGAAGCCGTCGGCATCGATGGCCGCGACGTCACCGGTCCTGAACCAGCCGTCGTCGGTCCAGCATTCGGCGGTCGCCTCGGCCCGGTTGTAGTAGCCGTCGAAGAGCATCGGACCGCGGACCTGCAGACCACCGATGCTCTCACCGTCATGCGGAACGTCCGCGCCGGCCTCATCCCGGAGCCGGGTCTCGACGCCGGCGACCGGAGTACCGACCCAACCCGGGCGGCGTTCCCCGTCGGCGCGGGTGGACAGCGTGATCATCGTTTCGCTCATCCCGTACCGCTCGATCGGTGCCTGTCCGGTGAGTTCACGCAGCCGCTCGAAGACCGGCACCGGTAGCGGCGCACTGCCCGAGACGAGCAGTCGCGCGTCAGCCAATCGCCTTGCGGCATCGGGATCTTCGACCACACGCGACCACACGGTCGGCACGCCGAAGTAGAGCGTGCCGCGAGCTTGCGCATACGCCTGCGGTGTCGGCTTACCGGTGTGGATCAGCGGGCTGCCCACCCGCAGCGGCCCCAGCAGGCCGAGGATCAGCCCGTGCACGTGGAATAGCGGAAGCCCGTGCACCAGTACATCATTCGGCGTCCAGGCCCATGCGTCGGCGAGCGCGTCCAGCCCAGCGGCGATGGCGCCGCGGTTGAGCACGACTCCCTTGGGCAGACCGGTGGTTCCCGAGGTGTAGAGCACGAATGCCGGTGTGGCCGGATCGGGTTCGGGATAGGAATGCCAGGAGCGGGCGTGCACACGCACCGGCACCTTCGGCAGTTCCGAGCCCTCGGGCGCGTCACCGAGCCAGGCCTGCGCACCCGAGTCGGTGAGGATATGCGCGAGTTCGGCGGTCCCCGAATCCGGCGGTACCGGCACCACTGTCACGCCCGCGATGAGGCAGCCGACGACCGCGAGCACCGTGGTCACGGTCGGCCGGGCCAGTACCGCCACCCGATCCGCGCGCGCGATGCGCTCGGCGACCGATGTCGCGGCGCCGAGCAAATCGCTGCGCGACAAGGTGACCCCGTCGATGGTTACGGCATCCGGGATGTCCGCCCCCGCGGCGACCGCGAGCGGGTTGAGCGAACGAAGCAGCAACTGCGGACCGAACGACATTCGCTCACGCTACTTCGGCGCGACCGCACCGCACGACGCTGCCCCTCGAGAGCCGCATGACGGCCCTGATGACGGTTGACACACCCGTGAGGCGGTGAGAGTGTTAACCCATATCCTTCTCAACGATGAGAACGGGGTCGGTAATGACCAGTCCGCATCGAAAGCCAGCGCCGAACGCCCGGAACAGCTTCGATATCGAGCAGTACATCGACGGTGCCGCCGCCTTCTTCGGCGGCACGGCGAATGTCATCATGCAGCTCAGCACGCTGCCGGTCGGCTATGGCGTGCTGGAGAGCACCGTCGACAGCGGCAAGGTCATGCTGCATCCGGTCAAGCGGTTGCGCACCACCCTCACCTACCTCTCGGTCGCCACGCTCGGCACCGAAGACGAACGCACCGCCTACCGCGACGCCGTGAACTCCTCGCATCGCACCGTCAAATCGACCGCGTCGAGTCCGGTGCAGTACAACGCCTTCGATCCGAAGCTGCAGCTCTGGGTCGCGGCCTGTCTGTACTGGGGCGCCCGCGATATCTACGAGCGCATGCACGGCCCGATGTGCGACACCGATGCCGAGGCGTTCTACTACTACAGCGCCCGACTGGGCACCACCCTGCAGATGCCTCCGGGGCTGTGGCCGAGCGACCGCGCCGCGTTCGACGAGTACTGGACCGAGCAGCTCGCGAAAACCACGATCGATCCCGCGATCCGCGACTACTTCAACGAACTCATCGACCTGAAGATGCTCCCGCTGCCCGCCCGCCTGCCCTTCGCTCGATTCCACCGATTCGTGGTCACCGGCCTGCTGCCCGAACATCTGCGCGACGAGATGGGTATGACCTGGACCGCGCGCGACGATCGGATCCTGGCCGCGATCCTGCACACCATAGGTGCGGTAACCGCGCGAATGCCGAAGCAGGCCAGGATGTTTCCGATCAATGCCTACCTGTGGGACATGCGCGTGCGCAGACGGTTCGGACTGCGCCTGGTGTGATCACGGAGCCGACGGGGTGGGTGAGCTACAGCCGGAACGAAACGACCACATGGTCGCGGGCGAACTTCCGGATCGCCGCGTCATCGTCGAGCGGGAGCACCGTCTGTGGCGTCAGCGCCAATGACAGCGCCGTCCGGGCGATCATCTCGGCGAGCGGCTCCGGGTCGTAATCGGGCAGTTTGCCCTCGTCCTGCAGCCGGGTAATGAATTCGGCCAGGTAGTCGCGCCCGAGCTCGAGGATCGGCGCACCCTTGACCGTGAGATACGGCAGCACGACCTCCGGCTCGGTCTTCAACAATCGTTCGAGCAGCTTATTGCCGCGCAATCCGTTCAGGAACGCGACGAACAGTTCCACGATCTGTGCCTCGGCGCCGGCATCGCGATCGACCTGCCGCTGCTGCGCCGCGTCCACCTCCTCGACGAACTGGCGCGCCTGCCGCATCCCGACCGCCTGAATCAGATCGGATTTGCTGGCGAAGCGCCGATAGAGCGTGGCCAGCGAAAGGCCGCACCGCCGCGCGACCTCCACCATGCTGGTCCGCTTGATACCGAAATCCAGGAACGCCAGCAGGGCGGCGTCCAGTACCCGCGACTGATTGCGGTCCTCCGGGCCGGTGCTGCGCACTAGGGCCAGCAGTCTGGTCAGACTCGCCATAATTTCCCACCCTATTCCTATCCCCTGACACGATGACACCGTCAGCATCGCATGCCATCAGCCGCCGCCGCCCCCGAACACCGGGAAAGCGTGATTGACAGCACGTCGACGCGATGAGAAGGTCTATGCCGAACCTTCTCATCGCTGTCCGTCACCGGGGCGGCCACAGAAAGGCGAGGTCAACGATGACCGAACCACTCCGCACCGATTACCTGACGACTTCCGGCCCCACTGCCGTCGCACCCATCACTTCGGAGACCGTTGTCGAATATATCGACGGACTCGCGGCGTTCCTGGGCGGCACCGCCAATGTGATCATGCAGCTGAGCCTGCGCCCCGTCGGGCGCGGCGTACTGGAGAGCACCGTCGACAGCGGCAAGGTCACACTGCACCCGATCAAACGACTGCGTACCACACTCAGCTATCTCGCGGTCGCGCTGCTGGGCTCGGAACAGGAGCGCGCGCAGTACCGGGACGCGGTCAACGAGTCGCATCGCCCGGTCCGCTCGACCTCGACGAGCCCCGTGAAATACAACGCCTTCGATCCCACCCTGCAACTCTGGGTGGCCGCCTGTCTCTACTGGGGCATCGACGATCTCTACACCCGCATGCATGGTCCGATGGATCCCGCTGTGGCCGAAGCCTTTTACCAGTACTGCGCCCGGCTCGGCACCACACTGCAGATGCGTCCGGAGATGTGGCCCGCCGATCGCGCACAGTTCCAACGGTATTGGGATGAGAACCTGCCCGAGCGCGGCATCGAGCCCGACCTGCGCGACTACTTCAACGATCTCATCGACCTGAAGATGCTGCCGCGGCCGATTCGGTTCACCTTCGCCCGTCTCCAGCGGTTCCTCGTAACCGGCCTGCTGCCACCGCATGTGCGCAATGAAATGCGGATGACCTGGACCGAGCGGGATCAGCGCCGATTCGATCGGCTGCTGCGGGCGATCTCGGCGGTGCACACCCGGCTGCCGCGGCAGCTGCGGATGTTCCCGATCAACGCCTACCTGTTCGACGTTCGCCGGCGCATCCGATTGGGTAAACCGCTCGTGTAGCGGGATCGTTTGACAGGCTATCGAGTCGATGAGAAGGTTGTTATTCAACCTTCTCATCGATTTCTCTTGCCGCTGATCGACCCGGAAAGCCGAGGCCAACGATGACCTTGCCCCTGCGCGCCGAGCCACCAGATCCCGTCGCAACCTGCCGCTATGGCACCGTCGACGACTTCGCCATGGACCGGTTCTGGAGCGGCGTAGCGGCCTTCCTCGGCGGGACGGCCAATGTCATCATGCAGCTGAGCCTGCGACCCGTCGGCTACGGCGTCATGGAGAGCACGGTCGAATCCGGCCGGATCGATGTGCACCCGTGGAAGCGGATGCGCACCACGCTGACCTATCTCGCCGTCGCGTTGATGGGCACCGAATACGACCGCGCGATCTACCGTGAAGCCGTCAACGGCTCGCATCGTGCGGTGCATTCCAAGCCCGGTGCCGCGGTCGAATACAACGCCTTCGACCCCAAGCTGCAACTGTGGGTCGCCGCCTGTTTGTATTGGGGCGTAGTCGATCTGGAGGAGCGACTACACGGACCGATGGACGAGGACACCGCGGAGGTGTTCTACCAGTATGCGGCTCGACTCGGCACCACCCTGCAGATGCGGCCGGAGATGTGGCCCGCCGACCGAAAGGCGTTCCAGGAGTATTGGGATACCAATCTGGCGACCAAGACCATCGATACGCGCACCCGCGCATACCTCGACGATCTCATCGATCTGAAGATGGTGTCCCGGCCGTTGCGGATATTCGCACCGCTGCAGCGACTCTTCGTGACCAGCCTGTTGCCGCCGCACCTGCGCAGCCAGATGCGGATGCGTTGGAGTGCCCGTCAGGAACGCTTCGCGAACCGGCTGCTGCGGGTCATCGGCGCCGTACACCGTCGACTTCCGAAGCAGGCCAGGCTCTTTCCGATGAATCTCTACCTCTGGGATATGCGCAGGCGGCATCGGCTCGGCAAGCCGCTGGTCTAGGACTTGCTGACCAGCGCGCGGAAAGAACGTGAGATCAGCCGGACGTTCGGCCAGACGACGGGTCAGATAAGCCGTACCACTGGTGGATTCATTCCGACTCCATGTGCGGATACCGGTGATCACCCGGCGGCACGAAGGTCTCCTTGATCGTGCGTGGCGCGACCCAGCGCAGCAGATTCAGCGGTGAGCCCGCCTTATCGTCGGTGCCCGAGGCGCGCGCACCGCCGAAGGGCTGCTGACCGACCACCGCACCGGTCGGCTTATCGTTGACATAGAAGTTGCCCGCGGCGAATCGCAGTGCGGCCGAAGCCTGTTCGATGGCATTGCGATCCTGGGCGAAGACCGCGCCGGTCAGTGCGTAGGGCGCGGCCGATTCCACCTCGGCGAGCACCGCGGCGTAGGAGCCGGGTTCGGCGTCGTCGTAGACGTGCACCGCGAGGATCGGGCCGAAGTATTCCGTGGCGAAGGCGTCATCGCGTGGATCGTCCACCAGCAGAACGGTCGGCCGGACGAACCAGCCCTCGCTGTCGTCGTATTCGCCGCCCGCCGCAATGGCGATACCCGCCGACCTGGCCCGTTCGATGGCGGCGACATTCTTGTCGTAGGCGCGCCGATCGATCAGCGCCCCACCGAAATTCGTCAGATCCGCCACGTCACCGTAGGTGAGTTCCCTGGCCAGCTGGAGGAAGTCGTCACCGATCGTGCGCCACACCGAGCGCGCGATATAGGCGCGCGAAGCCGCCGAGCACTTCTGGCCCTGATATTCGTAGGCGCCGCGAATCAGCGCGGTACGCAGGGCGTCCGGATCCGCGGACGGATGCGCCACGATGAAGTCCTTGCCGCCGGTCTCACCGACCAACCGAGGATAGGAATGGTAGCGGCCGATATTCGTGCCGACCTGCGACCACAGGAACTGAAATGTCCTGGTGGATCCGGTGAAGTGGATGCCAGCCAGTCGCGGATCGACGAGTGCGACCTCCGATAGCTCGACACCGTCGCCGGTCACCATATTGATGACACCGGGCGGCAATCCGGCCGCATCGAGCAGCCGCATCGTATAGAACGCCGAGAGCGTCTGGGTGGGCGAGGGTTTCCACACGACGGTGTTGCCCATCAGTGCGGGCGCGGTGGGCAGATTCCCGGCGATCGCGGTGAAGTTGAACGGCGTGATCGCGTAGACGAACCCCTCCAGCGGGCGATAGTCCATCTGGTTCCACACCCCGGCACTCGACTGCGGTTGCTGCTGCAGGATCTGGCGCGCGAAGGACACATTGAAGCGCCAGAAGTCGACCAGTTCGCACGGAGCGTCGATCTCGGCCTGCTGGACCGTCTTGGATTGGCCGAGCATGGTCGCGGCGGCGAGCGTCTCGCGCCACGGCCCGGACAGCAGATCGGCTGCCCGCAGGAAGATGGCCGCCCGCTCGTCGAAGGCCATGTTCCGCCAGCCGGGTGCCGCCGCGATAGCGGCCTCGATGGCGCCGTGGGCTTCGGAGTGGGTGGTATCGGTGTAGGTGCCGAGCACCTGCCGATGCCGATGCGGGGCGACGATATCGTGCCGAGCCCCGATGCCCGGCCGGTGCTTACCACCGATGACCAGCGGAATATCGATGGATTCGGCGGCGATCTCGGTGAGCTTGGCGATCAGCAGCGCCCGCTCACGACTGCCCGGCGCGTAGGAATGCACCGGCTCGTTACCAGGGATAGGGACTACCGTGACAGAGTCCATACACCAGGCTATCGCCGTTCCTGGGTCGTCGGGCGCGATCGCCGGCCGTGTCGGCGGGACTCAGCTCAGCCGCTGTGCCGCGGCCCGAATGCGCTCATCGGTGGCGGTGAGTGCGATGCGCACGTACTCGCCCGCGCCCGGTCCGTAGAAGTCGCCGGGGGCGGCCAGAATGCCGCGCTCGGCCAGCCACTCCAGGGTGGTGCGACACGGCTCGCCCCTGGTGGACCACAGGTACAGGCCCGCTTCCGAGTGATCGATGCGAAAACCGGCTTGTTGCAAGGCCTTTCGCAGTACCTCACGACGCGCACGGTAGCGCTCACGCTGCTGCGCCTCATGGTTGTCGTCACCGAGTGCGGCGGCCATGGCCGCCTGGACCGGGAACGGCACCATCATCCCGGAATGCTTGCGCACCTCGAGCATTTCGGCGACGAGTTCCGGATCGCCGAACACGAAACCGGCGCGGTAGCTGGCCAGATTCGAGGTCTTCGACAGCGAGTGCACCGCGAGCAGGCCGGTGTGGTCGCCGTCGCACACCTCGGGATCCAGGATCGAGACGGCATGCCCCTCCCAGGACAGGCCCAGGTAGCACTCGTCGGAGGCGACCACCGCACCACGCTCGCGCGCGAACTGCACCACCTTGCGCAGATGCTCGACGCCCAGCACCCGCCCCGTCGGATTCGACGGTGAGTTCACGTAGATAAGGGCGGGCGAGCGCGGACCCAACTGGGTCAGCCCGTCGGCCCGCACCACCTGCGCACCGGCCAGCAGCGCGCCCACCTCGTAGGTCGGGTAGGCGACCTCGGGGATAACGACCAGATCGCCCGCGCCGAGGCCGAGCAGCCGCGGCAGCCCGGCGATGAGTTCCTTGGTGCCGATCACCGGCAATACCGCGGCCGGGTCCAGACCGGTGATCCCGTACCGCCGCTTCAGCGCATCGACCGCCGCGGCGCGCAACTCCGGGGTGCCGTGCGTGGTCGGATAGCCGGGTACCTCGGCGACCGAACTCAATGCTGCACGGATCAGCGGGTCCACCGGATCGACCGGAGTGCCGACCGACAGGTCGACGATTCCGTCCGGATGCGCGGCGGCCTTGGCCTTCACCGCCGCGATGGTGTCCCAGGGAAAGTCGGGCAGCAGAGCACTGACCTTACGCAGGCTGCCTCCTCCGCGGCCGTCGCTCCCGTCGCGGTGACGCGGTGACACCTCAGAGCTCATTCACTCGCCATCGGCGGCAGCTCTTTGATGAACGGCGGATCGTAATCCACCTTGCCGACCTTCGTCGCGCCGCCGGGCGAACCCAGCTCGTCGAAGAAGTCGACATTGGCGTTCACGTATCCGCTCCACTGATCCGGGGTGTCGTCTTCGTAGAAGATCGCCTCCACCGGGCACACCGGCTCACATGCACCACAGTCCACGCACTCGTCGGGATGGATGTACAGCATGCGACCGCCCTCGTAGATGCAGTCCACGGGGCATTCTTCGATGCATGCCTTGTCCTTCACGTCAACGCACGGTTCAGCGATGATGTACGGCACTGCCGCTCTCCTAGTCTGTCCTCACGGGGATACTCCGCCCGGCGTCACACTATCCCGGCAGCTCAGGCTACTCCTGGTCAGCCTGCCCTAACTAACTTTGTTCCGCACGCCACTCGGTGGATACGAAACACCCCTTGCATCCGCGTCTTTGCGAATCGACGCTGCGCGACGACCGCGAGTCCGGTACGGCCCCGGTGCCGCTAGCCCACCGACAGTGGCAGCGCCGCGGAGATCTTCCGTTGCGGCACCCCGTAGGTGGTGGTGCGCTCGCGCACCGGACGGCCGATGCCATCGGCGATCTCGGTGAGTTCGGCGACGGTCTTGGCGGACCCGTGTTGGGACCCGGCCATGCGGGAGATGGTCTCCTCCATCAACGTACCGCCCAGATCGTTGGCGCCGCCGTTGAGCATGGTCCGAGTACCCGCGGTACCGAGTTTCACCCAGCTGGTCTGGATGTTGTCGATACGGCCGTGCAGCATGATCCGCGCCAGGGCGTGCGCCGCCCGGTTGTCCCGGATGGTCGGTCCCGGTCGCGCCGCACCCGCTAGATACAGCGGCGAACTCTGATGCACGAACGGCAGCAACACGAATTCGGTGAAACCGCCCGTCTCGTCCTGGATTCCGCGCAGCACCCGCAGATGTCCGACCCAGTGCTTCGGATTGTCCACGTGGCCGTACATCATCGTGGAACTGGAGCGCAGCCCGACCTGATGCGCGGTGGTGATCACCTCGATCCAGGCCGAGGTCGGCAGTTTGCCCTTGGTGAGCACCCAGCGGACCTCGTCGTCGAGGATCTCCGCGGCCGTGCCCGGAATCGTGTCCAGTCCGGCTTCCTTCAGCGCGACCAGCCAATCGCGGATGCTCTGGCCGCCGCGCGAGGCACCGTTCACGATCTCCATCGGGCTGAACGCGTGCACATGCATCGAGGGCACCCGCTGCTTGATCGCGCGCACCAGATCGGCATAGCCGGTGACCGGCAGATCCGGGTCGATACCGCCCTGCATGCAGATTTCGGTCGCGCCGTCGACATGCGCCTCCCAGGCGCGGTCGGCGACCTCGTCCATGCTCAGGGTGAACGCGTCGGCATCGCCCTTGCGCTGGGCGAATGCGCAGAAGCGGCAACCGGTGTAGCAGATATTGGTGAAGTTGATGTTCCGGTTCACCACATAGGTGACCTCATCGCCGTTGACATCGCGGCGCAGTTGGTCGGCCAGTGCCGCGACGGCTTCCAGTGCCGGCCCCTCCGCCGTTGCCAGCGCGAGGTATTCCGCGTCGGTGAGGCCAGCCGGATCGCTTTCGGCGGCCCGCAGCGCGGCGAGCACATCGGAGTCGAGCCGCTCGGGTGCCGCCACCGCGAGATCGCGGGCCTGTTCGCGGATGGTGTCCCAGTCGCCGAAGGCGCCGACCACATCCTGGCCGAGCGCGGAGTCACTGCGGCTCTCGGTATTTCGGCCCTCGGTGTCGATCGAGGTGTTCAGATCGACGCGGCCCGCCGACTCCCATGACTCGTCCGGTTCCTGCCAGGGCAGGCCCACCGGAATCGCATCCGGATTCGCCAGACCGGTCTTCGGATCGGTGAGCGCCGCGACATGCGCGCCGATGCGCGGATCGACCCACGGATTGCCCGCGCGCACATATTTCGGATGCGCGGAGGTGCGTTCGACCAGCTGATAGCCCGCGGCCTCGGTGATCTCGCGCAGCGTATCCAGATTCGGCCAGGGCCGTTCCGGATTCACATGGTCGGGGGTGACCGGCGAGACACCGCCCCAGTCATCGATGCCCGCGTCGATCAGGGCGCGACATTCCCCGTGCGACACCAGATTCGGCGGCGCCTGCACCGGCACATCGGGTCCGAGCAGCAGTCGGGTGACCGCGATGGTGGCGCGGAATTCCTCCATACCCGCGTCCGGAACGTCGCGCATGGCGGTGTCGTCCTTGGCGCGGAAGTTCTGGATGATCACTTCCTGGATGTGTCCGAATGCCTTGTGCTGCTTGCGGATCGCCATGATCGACTCGGCCCGCTCGGTCAGCGTCTCGCCGATGCCGACCAGAATGCCGGTGGTGTAGGGCACCGACAGCCGACCCGCGTCGGTGATGGCGCGCAGCCGCAGCGCCGGATCCTTATCCGGACTTCCGTAGTGGCAGTTGCCCTTCTCGGTGAACAGCCGGGTCGCGGTCGTCTCGAGCATCATGCCCATCGACTGCGCGACCGGCTTGAGCCGGGAGATCTCCGCCCAGCTCATGACGCCCGGATTCAGATGCGGCAGCAGGCCGGTCTCCTCGAGCACCATGATCGAGACCGCGCGCAGGTAGTCCAGCGTGGAGTCGTAGCCGCGCTCGTCGAGCCACTGCGCGGCCTCCGGCCAGCGGTCCTCGGGCCGGTCACCGAGGGTGAACAGCGCCTCCTTGCAGCCCAGCGCCGCACCGCGGCGCGCGATATCGAGCACCTCGTCGGGCTCCAGGAACATGCCCTTGCCCTCGGCGCGCAATTTGCCCGGCACCGTGACGAAGGTGCAGTAGTGGCATTTGTCCCGACACAGCCTGGTCAACGGGATGAAGACATTGCGCGAATAACTGATCGTCTTCGGCCGCCCCGCCGATTCCAGTCCGGCATCACGCACCCGGGCGGCGCTGCGACACAGGTCGACGAGGTCGTCACCGCGCGCGTGCAGCAGCACGGCCGCCTCGTCCACGTTCAGTGTCACGCCATCGCGGGCCCGCCGCAGCGCACGGCGCATTGCCGATGGCGTTGGCGGTGCGGGCGGGACGCTCGGGGTCGCTAGCTCGGTCACGCCCTCGATCATGCGCTACACATCCTGGGCTGTCTCCCTCCAGTGCTCGTGACCGTTGCCAACTCCCGGGTTGCGCGCACTATTCCGAATTCCCGAGCCAATGTATTCCCGCCCTGGCCGAGGCGGTTTTGCGGTGGTTCATGATCGCATCGGCGGCGGCCGGCCCGCTCGGTGCGAGGGTGGGAAACCCTGCTTGCGCGTGCAACCATGGCAGGCATGTCGCAGTCGCGCACGATCATGGCCGATCCGGCCTGGCGTCCGAGCACCAAGGCCAAGCTCCTGTGGTCTGTTCAGGCCGCGATGGGGTGGATGGTTCCCTTCGTGGCGCTGATCGTCTGGACGCTGGTCGATGCCGGTCACCGGGGTGCGCAACTGGTCGTCTTCGCGGCGGCGGTGCTGCTGGCGGGGCTGAGCATCGGGGTAGTGCCGCTGTGGCGGTACGCGGTGCATCGGTGGGAGGTGACCGATGAGGCGGTGTATACCCGGGTCGGGTGGTTGGCGGTGGAGAGCCGGGTGGCGCCGATCTCCAGGGTGCAGACCGTAGATACCGAGCGCGGGCCACTGGAGCGGTTGCTCGGGCTGGCGACGGTGACCGTGACGACGGCGTCATCGGCCGGAGCGGTGCGGATCTCGGCATTGGATCTGCCGGTCGCCGAACAGACCGTCACGCGGCTGACCGCGATTGCCGCACAGCACCGCGGGGATGCGACATGAGCGAGCGAACATCAGACACAGCCGAGCGCACGCTCGTGCCGGAGCCGAGCGTCAGCGAGGCGCAGGCATGAGCATGCCGGACAACGGCATCGGACCGGGCGCGGATCAGCCGTGGCTGCGGCTGGATAAGCGAATGTTGTTGGTACACCCCGTTACCGAGGTGGTGAAGTTCATCCCGGTGCTGATCGGATCGGTGATCCTCGGTACCAATACCGGCAACCACTTGTGGGGCCTCATCGCATTGGCGCTGATCGTCGGCTTCGCGCTGACGCGCTGGTTCACCACCACCTACCGGGTCGGGCCGACGCATGTGGAGTTGCGCACCGGATTGATCCAGCGCAAGAAGCTGTCGGTGCCGCGGTCGCGGATCCGGTCGGTGGATATCGAAGCCGATCTGCTGCATCGGGTGCTCGGACTCGCCGTGCTGGCGATAGGCACCGGGCAGCACGCGGATTCGAGCGAGAAGTTCAAGTTGGACGCGTTGGACGCGGATGCGGTGCCACCGTTGCGGGCGGCTTTGCTCGCACATACCTCGGCCAGGGTGTCGTCCGCAGCGCAGGAGAGCGTGGATCCGCTGCGAAAAGGTCTGCCGGAATACGCGTCCGGGAACGTCCGCGAGATCGGTCACTGGCAGGCGAGCTGGGTGCGTTACGCGCCGCTGTCGCTGACCGGTTTCGCGATCATCGCACCGATTGTCGGTGTCACCTTCCAATACGGATTCGGCCAGGTACTTTTCAGTTCGGACGCGGTGCACAGCATCGAGGACGGCAGTGCCGCGCTCATCGCCGTCGCCATCGCGCTGCTCATCCTCGCCATCGTGGTGATCGTCAGCCTGGCGGCCTGCGCGCGTTATCTGGCAACGTATTTCGGGCTGCGGGTGCTCGATAACGACCGCACCCTGCACCTGCGCCACGGCCTGTTCACGACCCGGCAGATCACTTTGGATCTGGCCCGCTTCCGCGGCGCGACCGTCAACGAACCGCTGCTGCTGCGCTTGGCCGGTGCCGCCGAACTCGAGGCCATCATGACCGGTCAGAGCCCACGCCAGAAGATCCTGCCGCAGGCACCGCGTGCCGCCATCGAACGCACCCTTGCGGAATTGCTCGTGCCCCGAGGTGCCGAGTCGCCCGATATCGCGGCGTCGCGAATCGCCCGAGCGGGCATTGCATCGCCGGACCGCGCAACCGGTGACATTTCGACTACCGAATTCCCGCCGGCCAGTACTACGAAAGACCGTGCGCTACCACGAGAATCAGTGACCGGCCAGGGCGCGACGGTGAGCACCGCACCGCTGGTCGCGCACGGTCCGGTCGCCCGCCGCCGCCGGTACACCCGCGCGCTGAGCCCGATCCTGATCGGCGCGGCCGCGATGCTGATCTTTTCCCTGACCGGAGTGGACTTTTCACCGTGGTGGTGGCTGCTACCCGCGCTCACGGCCCTGATCGCCGCGGCGCTGGCTGCGGACCGCTACCGCGGACTCGGCCACGCCGTTCTGCCCGCGACCGAGCACAGCCCGGCCTGGCTGATCACCCGCTCCGGCTCCCTCGACCGCGATCGCGACTGTTTGGAGGCTCCCGGCATTATCGGCTGGACCGTCCGCCAATCCTTCTGGCAGCGCCGCTCCGGCATCGCCACCGTGGTGGCCGCCACCGCGGCGGGCAAGAAGCGCTACCACGTCGTCGATATTCCGCTCGAACAGGCCTGGGAACTCATCGAATCCGCGACGCCCGGGCGCCTCGGCACGCGCTGAATCAGCTTGCGGCCGAACGCGATACGGTCGGATCGACGAGGAAGGCGCGCAGTGCGGCGGCGACCTGGTCGGGGGTTTCCACATTGGGGGAATGGCCCGCGGTGTCGATCAGCTCGATGTGCGCGCCCGCGGCGGCGTATCGGTCGACGGTATTGCGCCAACCATAGAGGCTGTCGTGTCGACCGTGAATCACCAAGGCGGGCAGGCCGAGAGCGCGGATCTGCGCATCGAGCGGCCATGCCGCCAGCTCCTGTGGGCGTTCCACCAGGACCGCTCGGTTGGCGCGCCAGGACATGGCGCGGTGATCCGAGCGCAGTTGGTCCCAGCCCGGCGCGGCGGCAGCCGGATCGAATCCGGGTGCGAATCCGGCACCGAGCGCGCGCCGCAGAATCCAGTTGTTGTTCAGCAGCGCATGCGCGCAGCGCCCGACCGGCGCCCAGCCGAGCAGCCGCAGCACCGGACGCAGAATCCGCAGAATCCGGAGTTCTGCGCAGTCCGGGGCCTGATCGACGACGACCACCTCGCTGACCCGACCGGACAGTTCCGCGAGCCCGAGCGCGCTGTCGGCGCCCCACGAATGTCCGATCACGGTGGCGTCGGCGACATCGAGCCGCTCCAGCACCGCGGTGAGCATTTCGCTCTGTGAGCGCTGATCGAATCCGGGTTCGGCTGTGGTGCAACCGAATCCGAGCAGGTCGATCCGGATCACCCGGTAGGTGTCGGCCAGTAGCGGGGTCAGTCCATCCCACCAGTGCACCGAACCCTCGAATCCGTGCAGCAAGACAATGGGTTTGCCATCGGCAGGACCGTCCTGTCGAACGTGTATCGCCCCGGCTGGCACCTGGACGAGTTCGCCGATCATGCGCCGTTCCATTACTGCTCCGTACCTCGGTGTCTGAGACTGTTCACTTCGAGAATAAGGCGCGACGCAGCCGATCCGTCTGTTCGGCCCGACTCACATTGTGTCGCTGATCGATTGCCAGCACCACGCCGAGTTCAATGGTTGACGTGGTCCAGACCCCGATATCGCCGACCCGGGAGTTACCCATAGCCGATCGCCGGGTACGGCGAATGCAGCGGGGCGACAGATATCGACTGACCGCAATCGGCGGTTTGGCGGCGTTGTCGCTGGATGCGCTATCCAGCGTGGCGTATGGGCCCGAGGCGATCGTGCTGGTGCTCGTCGCGGCGGGTGCGGCGGCGGTGTCCTGGACCCTGCCCGTGTCGCTGGCGATCGCGGCGCTGTTGCTGGTGTTGGTGCTGTCGTATCGGCAGGTTATCGCCGTACATCCGGACGGCGGCGGGTCCTATGCGGTGGCGAAGAAGGATCTCGGCCGCGGCGCCAGTCTGCTCGCGGCGGCGAGTCTGGTGGTCGACTACGTGCTGACCGTGGCGGTGAGTCTCGCCGCCGGTGCGGCCAGTTTGGCCAGCGCGTTTCCGGTACTGGCCGATCATCTGCTGTTGCTCACGCTGACCGGACTCGCATTGCTGACCGTGATCAATCTGATCGGGGTGGCCGAATCGGCGAAAGTGCTGATGGGGCCGACATTTCTGTTCATTGTCGCGATACTCGCGGTGATCGCGGTCGGGTTGTTCCGCCCGACACCCGTCGCGGTGATCGGCACCGATCTCGGCCCGTTCGTGCCGTACGATACCGTCGGAATCCTATTGCTGCTCAAGGCATTTTCCGCGGGCTGCTCGGCGCTGACCGGTGTCGAGGCAATCGCCAATGCGGTGCCGTCGTTCCGAACTCCCGCGGTACGGCGGGCGCAGCACACCGAGATCGCCCTGGGCGTATTGCTGTGCACGATGCTGCTCGGTCTGGCCTTCCTGATTCGTCGTCATCACGCGGTGCCGCGCGGTGACGTAACCCTGCTCGCCCAACTGTCGGCGGCGGCATTCGGCACGGGCTGGGCGTTCTACGTCACCAGCCTGGCCGTCACCCTCGCCCTGTGCCTGGCCGCCAATACCAGCTTCGGTGGGCTGCCGGTGCTGCTGTCACTGCTGGCCAAGGACCACCGCGTCGCGCACCTGTTCGCATTGCGCTCCGAACGCCCGGTGTTCCGCTACGGCGTCGCGGCCCTCGCCGTCCTGGCGGCTACCGTGCTACTTGTGGTCCATGCCGAAACCCACCGGCTGCTACCGGTTTACGCGGTCGGCGTCTTCATCGGCTTCACCATCAGCCAGACCGGTCTGGTACGGCACTGGCGCGAAGAGCGTGGACCCGGCTGGCTCCCGCGCGCCGCGCTCAATGGCTTCGGCGCGGTGCTCACCGCGGTCGCCGCCGTGGTCCTGCTCATCGAGAAATTCACCGAGGGCGCCTGGCTGCTGCTGATCATCGTGCCCGCATTGGTCATCCTGTCCGCGCGCACCGAGAACTACTACCGCAGCGTGGCCGAACAACTCGGCCTGGGCCGAATCCCGTTCCTGCCACCGGAATCCCCGGATCAAGAACCGATGCTCATCGTGGTCCCGGTGGTCGCGGTCAGCGAGGTCGCCGCCCGCGCCCTGCACACCGCACGAGCCTTCGGCGGTGAAATCGTCGCCGTGGCAGCCGAAATCGACCCCGCCGCCACGCGTCGCCTGAGCGCCCAGTGGAAGGAATGGGATCCCGGCGTCCCGCTGATGGTTCTCCCCAGTCCCCGCCGCAGCCTCGTCGCCACCCTCGTCGGCTATGTCCGCAACCAAACCCGAAAGGGTCGCCAGGTCACCGTCCTCCTGGCCCAGGTCGAAGCCAATCGCTGGTGGCACCGCCTCCTGCACAACCCGCGCGGACCCGTCCTGGCCGCTGCCATGCGCGCCCGCACCGATGCCGTCATCGCCTCACTGGCGGTCCGGCTGGACTGACCACCGGGTTGCGCTCTGACGGTATATCGCGATACCGATGGCCCGGCCGTAGAAATTCGGGATCGCTCAGCGACCGAACAGCCCGGCGTTCATGCGGAAGTAGAGGTACAGCAAAGGCGGGGCCAGGCCGCAGATCAGCAGAAGCAGCGTGCGCCAATCGGTTCCCAGCATGATGTCGCCGCCGGGTCCGGTGACCGAGCAGGCGAGAAAGCCGAGGGTCCACACACCCAGGGGCAGTAGCGCCACGCCGACGTGGTGGGTCACCGAGCGGACCCCCATGACCAGCAGGACATTCACCACACCGGCCACTACCGCGGACAGCGGGAAGGCGACGGTATCGATATAGGTGGGCAGGTAGAGGACTTCCAGAGCCAGGGTGATCAGGGCGTCCAAGACCAGGACGCCGATGATCACCGCGCCCAGTCGGAGGGGATCGGGGGCGCTGTACCCGCGATCCGTTGCCTTCTCGACGTCTACCCTCACGCGACCGGGGGGAAACCGAGGAGGGTGAGCAGATGGCTCTGCATATCGACGAACGCGTACAGCACCGACATATAGATGTCGTGCTGTTGCTGCGCGCCAGGGCGCAGGCTGTCCACGAAGGCAGCGATGGCGTTCTGCAGATCCCAGTTGTACATGACCGGAGTCTATTCCGAGATCAGTCACCTTCAATGGGGATGTTCGCGACAACTGGGAATTCGCCGGTGTAGCCCCCGCGCATCGCCGCGATGGCGAGTACCCGTTTGCGGGCGGCGTACCAGCCGATGATCAGCGCCGGAACGATCACCACCAGCGAGGCGACGGTCCAGGTGCCGACCGGATAGTCGACGCCGGTGAGCACCACCACGAAGAACAGGAAGGCCAGTGTGAGCAGGCCGGTCCACGGTGCGCCCCACATGCGGAACTCGGGCCGCTTCAGCTTGCCCCGCTTCCACCAGCGCCACAGCTGCAACTGGCACAGCACGATGGTGGCCCACGAGGCGATAATGCCGAGCGAGGCCATATTCAGCACGATCTCGAAGGCACGCTCGGGAACGACGCCATTGAGCGCGATGCCGCACAGCGCGATCAGACTGGTGAGCACGATGCCGCCGTAGGGCACACCGTTGCCGCCCATGACCCCGGTGAACTTGGGCGCGCTGCCGTTCATCGACATCGACCGCAGAATGCGTCCGGTGGAGTACAGACCGGCGTTGAGGCTGGAGAAGGCGGCGGTGAGCACCACGACGTTCATGATGCTGCCGATACCCGGCACACCGAGCATGGTGAAGAAGGTGACGAACGGACTCTCACCGGATTTGTAGCTGGTGTAGGGCAGCAGCAGCCCGAGCAGTACGAGCGAGCCGACATAGAAGACCGCGATCCGCAGGATGACCGAATTGATCGCGCGCGGCATGATCTTGGCCGGATGCTCCGTCTCCCCCGCCGCGGTGCCCACCAGTTCGACTGCGGCATAGGCGAATACGACACCGGAGGTGACCACGACCAGCGGCAGGATCCCGGTCGGGAACAGTCCGCCGTGATCGGTGACAACGCTCGGACCGGTTGCCGCACCCTGCACGGTGAATCGGCCGATCAGGAATACGGTGCCGATGATCAGGAATGCGCTCAGCGCCGTCACCTTCACCAGCGCGGCCCAGAACTCCATCTCGCCGAACCATTTGACCGAGACCAGATTGACCCCGAGCACGATCACCAACGCGATGAGCGCGAGCAGCCACTGCGGAATATGGCTGAATCCGGCCCAGTAGTGGAAATACTGAGCAATCGCGGTGGTATCGGCGATTCCGGTCATCGACCAGTTCAGGAAGTACATCCAACCGGCGACGAATGCGGCCTTCTCACCGAAGAATTCGCGGGCGTAGGAGACGAACGAACCGGATGACGGCCGGTGCAGCACCAGTTCGCCGAGCGCGCGCAGGATGAAGAAGACGAAGACACCGCACACCGCGTAGACAACGAAAAGTCCTGGTCCCGCGCTCGCCAGCCGACCGCCCGCACCGAGGAACAGACCGGTTCCGATGGCACCGCCCATGGCGATCATCTGGAGCTGACGCGGTTTGAGACTCTTGTGGTACCCGTGGTCCTCGATGCTGAGGTGAGTCTTGTCGCCGACCGCTGTCATATACCGCTATGCCCTCCACATCGATGTCCGAGATCACACAGACGGTACCTGCCGTTGTGAGCAGCCACGACAGCAACCCTCAGGCAACAGTCAGGAACTCCGAGGTGTCAGGGGTGAAACGTTCAGGTGCTGCAGCCCCGCGAACAGATCGTGCTCGCGTCCATCCGGCCCCACCGGCCCCCGCGTGCCGCGAACCAGCACGAAGTGCTCCTCCGGAAGGACCGGCTGCGCAACGTTATTGGAGAGCGCGAACTCCCGCCCCGACGGCGCGACGGTCACCTGAGTGGCATGCGCGCGCAGCGCCGCCCGCTTGGCGGCCAGCGAATCGGATACATCGACGGTGGTCGTCACCGTATGACTCGGCACGCTCGCGAGTTCCCCCGCGGCGGGCAGCCGCCAGCCGACCGGCAATCCGCCCGGCAGCCCCTCCACGGTGCGCCGGGCCAGCGCCTCGGTGTGCAGGCGCAGCATGTCGCCGTCGGTGACCGTCCAATAGAACTTCGGGGTGTCCCAGCCCTGCTCGGCCGCCGCGGTGACCGCCGCCGAGGTGACCCAGTGCGCCCGGATATGGTCCGGATGTCCGTAGCCGCCGCGCGGGTCGTAACCGATCACCACCGAGGGCCGCAGTTCCAGCACGATCGCGGTGAGCGCGTCCACCGCGGCGGCGCCGGAATGCACGAAGGCCCGCGGATGGTCGGCGGCCGGGGTGCCCACCATGCCGGAGTCACGCCAGCGGCCCGCACCGCCGAGGAAGCACGGCGGTCCGGCCTTCAGCGCGGCCAGCGCCCTGGTGAGTTCGGATATCCGATACCCGCCCAGCTGATCGGCGTGCTCGGCGGTCAACTGCGCCCACTCGTCCCCGATCACCTCACCCTCTTCGCCGAGGGTGCAGGTCACCACGGTCACCGGTACGCCACGGCGGCGGTAGTGCGCGATGGTGCCCCCGGTGGTGATGGACTCGTCGTCCGGGTGCGCGTGCACCAGCAGCAGTCCGCCCGTCATGGGATCCTGCGCCACATCGCGGCGTCACCGAAGATGCCGACCTGGATGGCCCCGCTCAACGACGCGCCGTCGACCCGCGGTCCGGATGCGGCCACGACATTGTCCTGCACGATCGGCAGCACCGTCGCCAGCGCCCACAGCCGCGGTTCGGCATCGGCCAGCGCCCGGCCGAGCTCGGTACCGCGCAACGCCTCGTCGATCGAGGGCTGCAGTCCGGGATCGCAGACACCGGACAGATTGCTCGGCGCCTTCTTGGCCGCCTCGATGGCGGTCTGCGAATTCCCATTGCTGGCACCGGCTTCCACCGGCGGGCAGCTGTACCGGGAGGCGAGCACGGTGGCCGGATCCGAACCGGCGACCTCCCAGCCGACAATGGCGTCGACGCCGCCCTCGGTGAGCTCCTTGCCGTAGAGCGTATCCGCGGTGAGGCTGCGCACACTGGCATCGATTCCGGCACTGCGCAATTGGTCCGCGGCGGTATTGGCGACCGCGAGCGCGGTGGCGTCACCCTGCACCGCGCCGATCCGAATCGCCAGCCCCTTACCGTTTTTCGCGACCGAGCGGGGCCGGGGCGCGGGTGAGGTCGGCGACTGCACCGGCGGCGTCTCCGGCGCACGGCCGTACCCGGCCTCGGCGAGCAGCGCGAACGCCTCGTCCGCGGATGGGCGCGGCGGCGCGGTGGGTGCGTAACCGGGATCGGACGGCGTCAGGATCTGCGCGCGCACCGGCTCGACCCAGCCACCGGTCTGCCCGGCGACGGTGGCCAGCAGCGTCGGATCGATCAGCGCGGTCACCCCGCGGCGCACCCGCGGATCGCTGAGATCGCCGCTGCGGCCATTGATCACGAACTGCAGCTCACGCGATTGCGGCATGATCGCGGTGCGCACCGACGGGATCGCCGCCAGCTGCGCCTGGGTCGCGACACCGCCGTGCACCAGGGCCATCTGGGCATCGCCGGTGCGCAGCGAATCGGCCAGCTGCGCGGGAGTTCCGCCGCGGCGCAGCAGAATCTGGTCCGGCGCCGCGGGTGTGCCCCAATAGCGATCGTTGCGTTCGAGCAGAATCTCGTCGCGCCCGCGATCGGTCGATTTGATGCGGAAGTTGCCGCCCGAGACCTGAACTCCCTCGACCAGACCGGTGGCGAAACCGCCGGGCTGGTCCTTGATCAGATGTGAGGGCAGCAGATTCGTGAACAGCTCACGCCAGGCCGGATAGGGCTCGGTCATCGTGACGGTGACCGTCTTACCGCCGCCGGAGGAGCTGATATCGGCGATGCGCCGATAGCCCGCCGGATCGACGACACCCGGCTGGGTGATCATCTGCTGCCACAGGAACCGGAAGTCCTCCGCGGCGATCGGCGCGCCATCGGACCAGTTCGCCTGGTTGCGCAGCGTGTAGGTGATGGTGAACGGTTCCTGCGCGGTGATATCGGCCGATACGACCAGCGCCGTATCGGGCACCCACTCGGTGGCGCCGGGCACCGCCGGATTCGGCACCGGCCGGAACGGGCTCGGCAACACCATCGAACTCACCGCAGCGGTGGCCGGTGACTGATCGGAACGCAGGTGCGGATTGAACCCGATGCCGATGTCATCGATGGCCACCACGACGGTGTTCTTCCCCGGTTTGGCCGGTGTCGTCTTGGGGCTGTCGGTGCTCTCGATCGGCGGTGGCGGATTCGCGGTGCATCCGGCGAGCACCGTCGTCGAGGCGGCCATCATGATCAGCATCGCGCGCATCGTCACGCGTCGTATAGCCCCCGTGCTCACGTGCCGCACTCTACTTGGCCGCGCGGACGCGCGGCCAAGCAGACCGATCCGATAGAGGCCCATGCCTTTACAGCGCGGCCCGGTCCCGAGCCTTCCGTCGCGACAGCTCGCGCCCACGTTCGGTGGCGCCCAGGATGACCTTGCGCACCCGGACGATCTCGGGCGTGACCTCGACACATTCATCGGCGGCGCAGAACTCCATCGCCGCCTCCAGGTCGAGTTGCAGCGGCTTGGCCAGCGTCTCCATCACATCGGCGGTCGAGCTGCGCATATTGGTCAGCTTCTTCTCGCGGGTGACATTGATATCGAGATCCTCGGCGCGCGGGTTGATGCCGACGACATGCCCCTCGTAGGTGTCCGCACCCGGCTCCACGAAGAACTGACCGCGATCGGCCAGCTGGATCATGGCGAACGGGGTCACCGAACCGGCGCGGTCGGAGACCAGCGAACCGGTGTGGCGGGCCCGGATCTCCCCGGCCCATGGCGCGTAGCCGTGCGAGACCGCGTTGGCGATACCGGTGCCGCGGGTTTCGGTGAGGAAGTCGGTGCGGAAGCCGATCAGGCCCCGCGAGGGAACGATGAACTCCATCCGCACCCAACCGGCGGCGTGGTTGTTCATCTGCACCATCTTGCCCTTGCGCGCCGCGAGCAACTGGGTGATCGCACCGAGGTACTCGTCGGGGCAGTCGATGGTGAGCTCTTCATAGGGCTCGTGCACCTTGCCGTCGACCTGCTTGGTGACCACCTGCGGCTTGCCGACGGTCAACTCGAAGCCCTCGCGGCGCATCTGCTCGACCAGGATGGCCAGTGCCAGCTCACCGCGACCCTGCACCTCCCAGGCGTCCGGGCGGCCGATATCCAGCACGCGCAGCGAGACATTGCCGACCAGTTCGGAATCCAGGCGCGACTTCACCATGCGGGCGGTCAGCTTGTGCCCCTGCACCCGGCCGACCAGCGGCGAGGTATTGGTGCCGATGGTGACCGAGATGGCGGGCTCATCGACGGTGATGCGCGGCAGCGCCACGGGATTGTCGAGGTCGGCGAGGGTATCGCCGATCATGATGTCCGGAATGCCCGCGATGGCGACGATGTCACCGGCCACCGCGACCTCGCCGGGCTGACGCTCGACACCGATGGTCTGCAGCAATTCGGTGATCTTGACCTGCTTGATGCCGTCGGCGTGCATCCAGGAGACGTTCTGCCCCTTGCGCAGCTCACCGCTGTAGATGCGGACCAGCGCGAGACGGCCGAGGAAGGCCGAGGCGTCGAGGTTGGTGACATGCGCCTGCAGCGGCGCGGCCGGATCGCCCTTGGGCGCCGGGATGTTCTCCATCAGCACGTCGAACAGCGCGTCCAGATTCTCCGCATCCGGCGCGCTGCCGTTCTCGGGACGTTCCTTGGACGCCTTGCCCTCCCGACCGGAGGCGTAGAGGACCGGCAGGTCCAGCGCGAGTTCGGCGGCCTCCGCGGCCTCGTCGTCCAGGTCGGAGGCGAGGTCGAGCAGCAGATCGTGGCTCTCCTCGACGACCTCTTCGATGCGCGCGTCGGGACGGTCGGTCTTGTTCACCACCAGGATGACCGGCAGTTTCGCGGCCAGCGCCTTGCGCAGCACGAAGCGGGTCTGCGGCAGCGGTCCCTCGGACGCGTCGACCAGCAGCACGACACCGTCGACCATGGACAGACCGCGCTCGACCTCACCACCGAAATCGGCGTGGCCGGGGGTGTCGATGACATTGATCACGGTGACCGAACCGTCCTGGTGATGCCGGTGCACCGCGGTGTTCTTGGCGAGAATGGTGATGCCCTTCTCGCGCTCCAGGTCACCGGAGTCCATCACCCGGTCGACCGGCTCGGCTCGCTCGGCGAATGCGCCGGACTGGCGCAGCATGGCGTCGACCAGCGTCGTCTTACCGTGGTCGACGTGGGCCACGATGGCGACGTTGCGAAAATCGCGTGCAGACGACACGCCTCAATCCTCCTGCTGTTGGGTGTAGATTCCGGCCGACCCCTGCAAACAGGTGGAGAATCGATACTCACCGAGCATTGCGGCCAGCTACACACAGTACCGGTATCCGGGTGCACCGCCGACCAGGAGTTCCGCTAAGGGTATGCTAACCAATCATGGGCAAGGTAAAGGCTAAGAAGGTTTCGAGCCTCAAACCCAAGAAGAAGTGCTGTCGCAAGAAGACGCGCTGCTTGAAGTGCCCCGTTGTCATCATGCGGATGAAACGCCTGGAAGCGGCCGGTTGCTGCGGTAAGGAACTGAAGAAGGGCCTGAAGAAGGCCCGCGCCGCCTGAATCGACGATTTCGCCACGCCCCTGGGATTTCCGGGTGCTTTCGTCGTGCCCGGGGTACAACTCGGATATGAGCGCTCCCAAACTAACTGAGGCAGAACTCACCGAAGCTTTGACCCAACTGCCGGACTGGACCCACTCCGGCGACACCATCACCCGCACCGTCGAGGCAAAGACCTTCCCCGCGGGCATCGAACTCGTCCGGCAGGTCGCCGAAGTCGCCGAGGCGGCGAACCATCATCCCGATATCGATATCCGCTGGCGTCGGGTGACCTTCACGCTGTCCACCCACGACTCGGGCGGACTCACCGCGCTGGACGTGTCGCTGGCTCGCGAGATCGATCGGCTTGCGGCGCAATCCGATTGACCAGACGCCCGGCCCACGTCACCCAGACATAGAAGACCAGTACGCCGAGCACATCGACGGTGCCGAGCCAGGACAGCACCCCGGGCCGCGAGATCGTCCAGATCGACGGCTGGGCGAACGACAGCACCCATGGCACCCCGATCACTGTGGTGACCAACCAATAGCCCGCGAGTATCCGCGCGCCGGGCGCCTGCCGCAGCGGCCCGTACACCAGCCACAGCACCGTGGGTAGCAGCCATACGAAGTGATGCGACCACGAGATGGGCGACACCATCAGCCCGAACAGCTGCACGATGATGAGGGTGCCCAACCGGTCATCGGGACCCAGCGCGCGCCAAGCGAAGAAGGCCAGTACGGCGACCACCGCGACGGCCGCCAGCCACCATGGTCCGGATTGGACGTCATGGCCGAGCAGACGACTCAACGCACCGCGCAGCGACTGGTTCCAGACCGAGCCGACCGGACCGATCCGGTCGGCGTCGCCGAGCAGGGTGCCGAAGTACCGCTTCGCCTCCTTGTGGTTGATCAGGAAGCTGACCCCGACCGTCGCGCCGAACACCAGAGCCGACCACAGCGCGGTGCCCCAGCGTCGCCGGGCCACGAAGTACAGACCCGAAATCGCCGGCGTCAGTTTGATTCCCGCGATCACGCCGATCAGCCCGCCGGATAGCCACCAGCGCGAACTGCGCACCGCGAGCATGGCCCCGAGCACCAGGAAAACATTGACCTGGCCGTAGTCGATCGTGGTCCGCACCGGCTCCATCCAGATGCCGATCGCGGTCCACCAGACGGCGGCGGTGCGCCACTTCGGCTCGCGCATCCGGTCCTTGCCGAGGATCAATTCGAAGGCGATCCACACCACGACGAAGAGCGCGGCGACAATGGCCAGCAGCCAGAGCACCGCGATCACCGTGAACGGCAGATAGTGCAGTGGGAAGAAGACCAGCGCCGCGAACGGCGGATAGGTGAACGGCAGCGGGAAGTCCGGGGTCTTCTCGGCGTAGGTGAAGTCGTAGAGCCGGTCGGTCAGCAGATCCGCCGAACCGTCGACATAGACGTGCAGGTCGACGAGATTCATCCCGTTCTTCGACAGCAGCATCCACAGCAGCCTGGCCAACACGGACAGACCGAGCACCGGTACAGCCAATCGGAGGCTTCGGTTCAATTCGCAGGCTTTCGAGTCGGTTCCGGGTCGTCGGCCTGGTCCCGCGAGGTTCGGGCATTCGGCGTCGGAGAGCTGGAGGCTGTGACTACATTAACCGTCGTCTCGAGAGATCCCACCAATCCCCTGGACTCCGACGCGACCGGCCGAACCGACCTGCGTCTCATGCCACCGAGCGTGCGGCCGAGCCGAAATGCGGTAGTTTGCGTAGCCACAGCGCGCCCTACATACCAATGAACACTGATAACATTTGCATCACCTTTCGCTCTGGTAACAGCAGACGGCATTACCGTTCGATAACACTGATCGTCCACAACAGAAGTAGGGGCTTGTCGGCTGTACAAGATGGCGATCATGTCCCTAGAGTGACCCCGAAACGATGGCTTTTTGCATCGCTCCTGTGATGTACCCGAGGTTAAGGACGGCTAGACCAGTGCTTCGCACCCGAGGATCGCGGATAATGTTGTCCGCGCTCGCCATCGCAGCGAGCGCTTCGCTCGCCGCGCCGTCGACGGCAGTCGCGGCACCGGCCCCCGCACCCGTCGCATCGAGGAACGCCATTCCCATGGTTCCCGAGGGCGTCCCGATCGATGTGCTCGCCGCCTTGGCCCCGGCCATTGTCGGCGCCATCGCCGGACCGGCCGATGCCAAGCCGGTCGCCGATGCCAAGCCGACGGCGGATTCGCCGAAGAGCGCCATTCTCGATCAGGCGCGTGCCCTGCTGGCGACGCTGAACCTGCCACCGCAGATCAAGTCCACGCTGGAACGGATCATCACCTTCCTGGACGGCAGCGGTGGCGGCGGCCCGGAGGTCCCGCAGGGTGGCCCGGCCATCGCCCAGTTCTTGTACCCGAGCATCGGCAAGGGCTGCATCGGCCCCGGCGCCGACTCGGTCGGCACCGCACTCGCCGTCCCCGGCCCGGCCACGCTGCCGCCGCCGGGACCGCAGGCCGGACAGACCGGATTCGTGTTCACCGCACTCGGCACCAAGGGACCGACGCCGGACCAGAATCCGCCGATGACGGTCCAGTGGCTGAACCTCGACACCCGTCAGTCCGGCGTCCAGCCGCTGACCGATGAGGCGAAGATCAACCCGGACGGTCCGGCCACGCTCTCGGCGATCGTCAACACCGGCTCGGGCCGGGTTGTCGCGGTCGTCGGTGGTTCGCTGACCACCAAGGCCGAGGACGCCGACCCGCGAACCTGCTCGTTCCTGCCGATGCTGGGTTTCTTCACCGTCGCCTGATTCTTCCCGCGAAGCCCGGTGGCCCGAACAAGGCCACCGGGCTTCGCTGCTATCGACACATCGTATGAATCGTCGCGATAGCGCGCCGTCGGGAAAGGACTGTGGTAGACCAAAGCCATGGCGACTGTCGATAACTCGCTTCGGTCCCGTTCCGCGATCCACCCGGGTCATTCGATCCGGAGCAGGCGTTCGCGCCGTTCGATCCTGTCCTTCCGCTCGGAAGGCTCGATCCTGTCCATCGGCTCCGCCTACTCGATCCTCTCGATCGGTAGCGTGGGCTCGATCCTGTCCATCGGCGCTGTCGGCTCGTTCGGCTCGGTGATCTCGTCGTTCTCGATCGGCAGCCTCGGCTCCGCCTTCTCCGGCATCTCCCGCTGGTCGCTGTTCTCCTGGCGCGGCGACCACGAGGCCCCCGATAACCGCCCCACCCTGCGCGTCGTCCCCGACGACGAACCCGAACTCCGCGTCGCAGCTACCGGCCACTGCCAGACGTAGTTCGATCGAGACCAGGTGGAATCGCATCGGCCCGGGTAGGCCCGCGGTTCCACCTGATCTCGGTCCAGTTCACCACTGGCCGTATTCGGCGGCCAGGATGTTGTTCACGTCGACGCCGATGCCATCGATGGCGCGCTTGTCGATCTCGATCTGGTGCAGATGGGCGGATGGGTGTACGAAGCCCTTCGGTGTGCCCCAATTGTGCTGCCAGTACCAGGAACCCAGGTCCGCGGCCCGAGCCAGCTCGATGGTCGGTGAGTTCGCGTAGATACCGACGTTCTGCTTGCCGATCACCGACTCCCAGCCCAGGATGTACGGCGCGATCATGGTGGCGAAATCGACCGGTGTCGGATTGTCGTCGATGGAGGCGTAGATCGGGTGGTTCTCCGGGCCGCCCGCGGCGAGGTGCAGTTCCAGACCGCGTGTCGCGTGCTTCTTGCCCGCCTCCATGCCACCGCGCCAGTCGGCGGTCGCCCCCTTGCCGAACTGGTAGTTCGACACGATCGTCAGACCCGCGGCATGTAGCTGGTCGACCTCGTCGGCGCGCAATGGCTTACCCGCCATCCATTCCGCACCGGGGCGGCGATCCGACACGTAGCGGATGACGCCGAGGTGACCGTCGTCTCGAATGGCGCTGGCGGCGGGTATGCCGCCGGCGTAGTCGACGAGCGTGCCCAGCACACCGGCGGCCGCGGCGCGGGGTGCGGCGATGCCGACGGCGGCGGCCGCGGCGGTATAGGCGAATAGCTGGCGGCGAGACACAGAGATGGAACGCATCGCAGGACTCCTTACGCGCAACCCCAACCATGGACAGGACAGGTAGCGTGCCCGGCGCACCTTCCCCAAGGTCAATTTGCGCGCCGGGAGCCTCGAACGTGCACTAATTTCACCATATTCACATTGGAACCGCCAGGCCCAATGGAAACATGAATCACATTCGCCACATGCGTTAAGTGAGCCGGTCTAGGCGATGCCGTCGATCCGTGCGGCCACGTCGATGGTCCGGCCCGAAGTGTCCGTGAGCTCCTCGCGCACCACCCCCGTCACCTGCGCGATGACCTGCTTTTTGATGCCGGCGAGCGCACCGAGCGTCGCGGCCCGCATGCCGTGCGCCTTGAACTCCAGTCGCAGGTCATCCGGTGCGGGCGGCGGCACATCAACGACGATCAGCAGTGGATCGGCCGCCCGCGCGGTCAGCACCAGCGGAATCTCCACATCCGCGCGATAGCGGTTGGCCTTGAGCACATCGATGGTGATGTCCAGGCTCACCGGCAGCGTCAGGTCGAAGGCCACCGGCTCGTCGGAGCGCACCGCCAGCTGTGGCTGTCGGACATTGCCCTGCACTGTCACCGTCGCGGAGTTGCGCGGCCCGGTGCGCAGCGGTCCGATCTCGATCGGACGGCCCGCTATCGGCTCGACGAATTCGAAGACCCGATCGCGGGTCACGATGCGCGAGAAGAACTGATGTCCGAACTCGTCGTAGCCGATCCAGTCGAAAGCGGCCCGCGTCGCATACGCGGAGCGGACGCCGTTGATCATGGCCTCGACGTCGAAGACCCGGCCGCGCCGGGCCTGCGGATCGGCCAGCATCACATTCACCCGATTGGCGACCTCGCGCTGCACCACCCCGGCGATCGGATCGAGCAACCACTCCCAGGCGGCATCGATGGCCCGGGCGCGCAGCACAAAGCTGACGTCGCGGGCGGTGATCGGCGGGATATCGATCACGATGAGCAGCGGGGCGGCGGTGCGCGCGTGCAGGATGAGGTCGATTTCGGCGACCGCCTCCAGCCGCATCTTGCGGCCGCCGAGGATGACCTTCACCGCCATCGACAGCGGCACGGTGACCTCGAATGTGACGTGCGGGCCATTGCGCAGAATGGCCGGTTTGCCCACCTTGCCCTCGGCGACGAATCCGGCCAGCCCCGCCGGCCCGAGGGAAAATGGTCCGATGGTCACGCCGCGTCCGGTCATCGCCGAGACCGCCGCCTCGATCCGCTCCGCCGTCACCGCGTGGGTGACGAATCGTTCCCCGAAATCGGCATAGTCGATCCACTCCGGATCGTCGATCGTTTCCTCGGTCGGCAGCATCAGAGTTTCCGAAACCCTTACCTTTCAACGGACACCCGACACGGTACGCGACGCGGATTTCGGGGAGGTGGGGCCGATGCGCCCGATCCAGGGGTCCCTGTCCTGCTGATGAGGGGGTAGCAGGACAGGGACCGAACGACGGCGCTGCCGGGCGCCGCCGAGTCAATGGTAAGTGCTGGCGCAGGACCCGCCGACAGTGCACACACACCGGGCGGACCGGCTCAGCCGCAACACTATTCACAAACGGCCGAATCCGACCACCCCGGGTGCCTCGGCCAGTGGGAAGCGGTGGATCGAGACCTCGCCGAACTCGTTGCCGCCGATGGTCGTCACGGTGGTCTGATCGGCCGCGAGGACGATATTCGCGTACTGACCAAAGGGGCTCTATTTACTGTAAAGCAGCACGTCACCGGTGTGTAGCCGATATACCGAACCGATCGGCACGAAATGGTGCGCGCCCCGCACCGCCATGTTCCGCTCCGACGTGACTCCGCCGCTCCTCCCGAACGCGGCGCCGACTACCGCCCCTTGCTCAGCAGGACGAACGGGGGTGCCTCCCGGTTCCCGCGACAACGCGGCTTCCCGGATGTGCCGATCGTTTCTCGAGCAGGCAACGGATCGAACCCGCGCCGCCGCGCCGAATGGTTGTTTCAACGGGTCGAGTGCGGGGCAGTCTCGTCGAAGGCATAGCGGCACTTGGCCATTGCCGTCGGAGCCGCGCTAGCCGATTCTCGTCGCGGTCGAGCGGCCGACGCGATAGTCTGCGAGGACACCGGGCGACGGGGAGGTACGGCCCTGGACACACTGTGGACGTTCATGGTGCATCGGCGCACACAGCTGATCACCGACTCGTATCTGCACGTCTCGGCGGTGGTGCAGTCACTGCTGCTCGCGACGATCGTCGCCGTCCTGATCGGGGTGCTGGTCTATCGCAGCCCGATCGGTTCCGCGGTGGCGACCGCGCTGGCCAGCGCCATTCTCACCGTGCCGTCGTTCGCGCTGCTCGGGTTGCTGATTCCGTTCCTCGGACTCGGTGTCGGCCCGACCATCACCGCACTGGTGCTCTATGCGCTGCTGCCGATTCTGCGCAACACCATTATCGGGCTGGCCTCGGTGGATCCGGCGATCGTCGACGCCGCACGCGGGGTCGGCATGAATCGGCTGCGGGTGCTCGCGCGCATCGAACTGCCGCTGGCCTGGCCATCGATTCTGACCGGTATGCGCGTCAGCACCCAGATGATCATGGGCATCCTCGCCATCGCCGCCTATGCCAAGGGGCCCGGACTCGGCAACCTGATCTTCTCCGGCCTGGCCCGGCTCGGCAGCCCCAACGCGGTGCCACAGGCGCTGGTCGGCACGATTTTGATCGTCGTGCTCGCGCTGCTACTCGACGGGGTCTTCGTCATCGTCGGCCGTCTCACCACCTCTAGGGGAATCCGTGACTGATACCGAAACCCGCGGCGACAGTAGGGCATCGGCGGTATCCGGCGTCGAGATCGTGCTCGACGCGGTCACCAAACACTATCCGGGCCAACGTGATCCGGCGGTCGACAGCGTTTCGCTGACCATTCCGGCGGGCGAAATCGTCGTCCTCGTCGGGCCGTCCGGCTGCGGTAAGACCACCACCATGCGGATGATCAACCGACTGATCGAACCGACTTCGGGCACCATTACGATCGGCGGTCGCGACGTCACCGGTGTGAATCCGGACCAATTGCGCAGGGGCATCGGCTATTCGATCCAGCAGGCCGGGCTGTTTCCGCATATGACCGTCGCGAAAAACGTTGCGACGGTGCCGGGCCTGATCGGCTGGGACCGCGAGAAGGTCGCCGCGCGGACCGATGAAATGCTCGATCTGGTCGGCCTGGATCCCGATACCTACCGCCACCGCTATCCCAGGCAGCTATCGGGCGGTCAGCAACAGCGCGTCGGCGTGGCCCGCGCGCTGGCGGCCGATCCGCCGGTGCTGCTGATGGACGAGCCGTTCGGCGCGGTCGATCCGATCACCCGCGGACTGCTGCAGGACGAACTGCTGCGCCTGCAATCCGAACTGGGCAAGACCATTGTCTTCGTCACCCACGATTTCAATGAGGCGGTCAAGCTCGGCGACCGAATCGCGGTGCTGGGCAACGGATCCCGCATTCTGCAGTACGACACCCCGGCGGCGATCCTCGCCGATCCCGCGGATGAGACGGTGGCCGGTTTCGTCGGCGCGGACGCCTCACTCAAACAGCTCACCCTCACCCGGGTGCGCGACGTCGAACTCGGCGATTGCCCGACGGCCGTCGAGACCGATTCGGTCGATAGCGTCCGCGCCGCGCTGGCCGGACGCGATTGGCCATGGGCACTGATTCTCGACGCGCAGCAGCGGCCACTGCGCTGGGTGTCGAGCGAGCAACTGGCGCAGGCGAATTCACTGCGCGACAGCGGATCACCGGTCGGCGAGCAACTGTCGTTGCAGTCGACATTGCAGGATGCGCTGGAGGCTCTACTCGCGGAGCAGACCGCGACGGCGGTGGTCACCGGCCGCCGCGGCGAGTACGCGGGGCTGATCACGATCGATACGCTCGTCGGTCATCTGTCGGCTATGCGCGCAACGCATGCGGGCGCGGAGACGGATGCGCCGATATGACCACGGCAATCACCGCACCGCCCAGCACCTCACCGACGACACTGCGTCGGGCCGAACGGATTCGGCTGCTCGTCCAACCGGCGCTCGTGCTGGTGCTCACCGCGGCCGTGCTGGTGTGGGCGTTTCGGCGCGATCTCACCGTCACCCAGCAGGCCAGCATCAGCGTATCCAATATCGCGAGCGTCACCTGGCAGCACGTGCTGATCACCGCGACGGTGGTGGTGATCGTCGTCGCGGTAGCGGTACCGCTGGGCACGCTGCTCACGCGGCCCGGATATCGCCGTCTGGCACCGCTTTTCGTCGGCATCGCCAATATCGGTGCGGCCGCGCCGGCCATCGGGCTGATCGTGCTGTTCTACCTCGCCACCCGCACCACCGGGTTCTGGATCGGAGTCGCCCCGATCGCGTTCTATTCGCTGCTTCCGGTGCTGCGCAATACGATCCTGGGCTACCAGCAGGTGGACAGCGCCGTCATCGATGCGGGTCGCGGCCAGGGCATGTCGGCGCTGACGGTATTGCGCCGCATCGAATTTCCGCTCGCCATTCCCTACATTCTGGCCGGGCTGCGCACCTCGCTCGTGCTGGCCGTCGGTACCGCGACGCTGTCGTTCCTGGTGAGCGCGGGTGGTCTCGGCATTCTGATCGATACGGGCTACAAGCTGCGCGATAACGTCACGCTGGTGGTCGGGGCCGTACTGGCGGTCGCGCTGGCACTGCTCGTCGACTGGCTGGGGGCATTGGCCGAACAGTATCTGGGGCCGAGGGGGTTGAAGTGAGGGCAGGGGTACTGGCCATCGCGGCGGTATTCATCGTGGGCGCCTGCGGATTACAGTCCGGCAGCTCGGTACCGCTTCGGGTGGGTCCGGGCAGTATCCGTCCGGTACCGGAACTCGACGGTGTGGCGATCACGGTGGGCTCCAAGGATTTCACCGAGCAGAACATCCTCGGCTACATCATCGAATTCGCACTGTCCGCGGCCGGTGCGCAGGTCCGCGATCTGACGAATATCCAGGGCTCCAATAGTGTTCGCGACGCGCAGTTGCACGGACAGATCGATATCTCCTACGAGTACACCGGCACCGGCTGGATCAACTATCTGGGCAATGAGAAACCGGTCCCGGATGAGGTCGGTCAGTTCGAGGC
Source organism: Nocardia sp. CA-119907 (assembly GCF_050955995.1). Lineage (NCBI taxonomy): Bacteria > Bacillati > Actinomycetota > Actinomycetes > Mycobacteriales > Nocardiaceae > Nocardia > Nocardia sp. CA-119907. Next base: position 1,558,627 of record NZ_CP192091.1, on the reverse strand, counting down.
GGTTCGCGACGCCGATCTGGTCGCGCACGGCATCGTATGGACGGATATGGCGCCGATGAACAATACCTACGCGCTGGTGATGAGCGCCAACACCGCGAAGCAGACCGGAGTTGTCACGCTGTCCGACTATGCCCGGCTGATCAGCACCGATCCCGATGCCGCCGCGACCTGCGTCGGCACCGAATTCAATGTGCGCCAAGACGGTTATCCGGGAATGGCGCGCAAGTACGGGATCGATGTCGGCAGGGTGCACAAGCAGATCGTGCAGGACGCGGTGGTCTATCAGGCAACCGCGGATGCCAGGCAGTGTCGGTTCGGTTCGGTCGCGGCAACCGATGGCCGCATCCCGGCCCTCGGGCTGGTACTGCTGAAGGACGATCTCGGCTTCTTCCCGAAATACAATGCGGCGCTGGTCATGCGGAAATCCTTCGCCGACGCCCACCCGCAGGTCGCGGTCATCATGGAGCCGATCTCCAAGAAGCTGACCAATGCGGCGATCACCGAATTGAACCGGCAGGTCGATGTCGAGGGGCGCGAACCTGCCGAAGTGGCACGGGATTGGATGGTCGCCGAGGGCTTCGTCACCGCTCGCTGACCGAGCGAACCGGCCTGAGCGGGCACGCTTCGCGTGAATGCGGCAGATATTGCCCGCTTCGGCGAAGCTGTGCACGCTCAGGCCCGATTCGGTGGCGGGACTATGCCCGCGGGTCGCGACCCAGGTAGCGCAGCAGCTCATCGACCACCGTGTCGCCCGACTCACGGTCGACGATCGCGGCGTACGCACCCCACTGACGCAGCGGCTCAATGATTTCCGCCTCCGGACCGCCACCCGGGGCCGGGTTCAGGGTCCGCGCCGCGGTGAGCAGGTGGCCGGCGAGTTCATCGTTCAACGGGGACGCCTGCCCGGTCGCGATGGCGATATCCCAGGCGTGCACGGCGGCGTCCAGTGCGCACATGACCGCGGCCACCGGAGTCGGCAGCGCGCCGTGCGGCAGCGGGGTGGGGACGGTCTCGGTCTCGTCGGTGACCGTGGCCCAGGCGGCTTCGGTCTGCTCGATCGCATCCCGCACCAGAGCGGCGGCGGTGCCTTCGAGCGCGCCGGAGGGGGCGAAGGGGTTGTACGCGGGCCCGTTTCCGATGCCGAGCGCCCTGGCGAAGGCGAGCTGATCACCCGCGGCGTGCTGAATCACCTGCGTGACATCCCATTCCGAGCACGGGGTCGACAGCTGCCACTGATCGTCGCGGGTGCCGGCGACGACCTCGGTCAGCGCGCGGTACGAGGTGGCGAGGACATCGCGCCAGACGGGGCGCAGGGTCGCGGTGGCGTCGACGGCGGCGGTGGTGCTGATGCTCATGATGGGCCTTTCGGGCTGTGCTGTGTGCTTCTTGCTGATGTCACCAAGCCTATGGGGCTATTAGGCTAGTTTCGTTCCTAATACATCCGCTTCGTGCAAAATAATTTTCGGGAGGCGACGGTGGCGGCCACCACAATGCGAGTCCTGCGCTTGCTATCCCTGCTGCAGGACCGCGCCCATAGCGGCCGTGAGCTGGCCGAACGGCTGGGTATCACGGATCGCACGCTGCGCAACGACATCCAGCGACTGCGCGAACTCGGTTATCCGGTGCATGCCGAACGCGGCGCGATCGGCGGCTACCGACTCGGCCGTGGCAGCACCATGCCACCGCTACTGCTCGATGACGATGAGGCGGTCGCGGTGGCCGTGGCGATCGGCCTGGCCGAGGACGGTTCCACCGGCATCGCCGATATCACCGACAATGCCGCCCGCGCGCTGGCGAAACTCGAACAGATCCTGCCGAAGCGCTTGCAGCGCAAGGTCACCGCGTTGCGCAACGCCACCGCGATCGGACCGGCGACCACCGGCTCACGCGAACCGGATGCCCCCGTCCCCGCCGCCGTGCTCACCGCTCTCGCGGGTGCCATCCGCGATGGCGCCACCGTGCTGGTCGGCTTGGATACCAACGCGGACAAGGAAATCGAGCCCTACCGGCTGATCAACTGGCAGCGCCGCTGGTATCTGGTCGCCTATGATCTCGAAACCCATTCCTGGCGGGCGATTCCCGTCGCCCAGGTGCGGCGTGCGGTGGCGGGCTCGCGCCGCTTCGCCGCCCGGTCGCTGCCCGATGAGGACCTGGTCGCCTTCGTCATGCGCCATATCGCGACCACCGGCTGGAAGGTGCAGGCCAGGGTCACGGTGCTGGCCCCCGCCGAAACGGTGATCGCGCGCATCAACCCGGCCGTCGGCGTGGTGGAGGCCGTCGATGCCGAAACCTGCGTCCTGCTGACCGGTGCGGACGCGCTGGAGACCATTGCCATCTACCTGAGCATGCTGATGATGGATTTCCGGGTCGACGGCCCGCCCGAGCTGGTCGCGCATCTGCGCACGCTCGCGCGGCGATACACCGAGTCGGTGGCACTGGCGCCCTAAGGTTTTCGAACGTCGTGGCGACTTTTGGGTCGAAGTCAGGTTGGTGCGTGTATCTGAACGGGGGGATCAGCTCTTGATCCCGAGGGAATCAGGAGGTACATCACCATGACGGATACCCGCCCTTCGATCGCCAGCTATCTGACCGAGCGCCGTGAAATGGCCGGTCTGTCCCAGGCCGCGATGGCGGTGGCCACCGGACTCCCACAAACGGTGATCCAGGATTTCGAACAGGGCGCGGCCGTGCCAACGTCGGCAACGCTGGGTCGGTTGTTCGACGCGCTGGGCGTACCGGTGTTCTTCCGTGACCACATCGTGAGCCTCACTCAGGCGAGCCAGTTTCCGGACACCTTCGGCCCTGTGCCCAGCGTGCCGCTGCCGACCGATCTGCGCACCTTGCGCAGCATCGCCCAGCCCGCCTGGTTCCAGATCGTGCCCTCCTTCGATCTGGTTGCCGCGAACTCCGCTTACCTGCGGCTATGTCCCGGGCTCGAGCCCGGCGGGAATATCCTCGAGTGGACAATGCTGAATCCGCAGGCCAGACAGGCCGTGCACGAGTGGCACAAGGAAGCGCATCTGATGATCTACGCGCTGCGGATAATGGCGCCGGGCCTGGTGCCGCGCGAGCGGCTGGACAAGATCATCTCGGCGTGCCGGTCGGCGCCGGAGTGGGAGCAACTGTGGCTCACCGATGTGGCACCGGCCGACATCGCCAGGCCGTGGATCCACGTGCGCGATCCGGCGCGTGGCGAACTGCGCCGAATGACATTGAACGTCTTCATGTTCGAATTTCCGCGGCGGCCGTGGTGGATGTACACCCTGGTGCCGATCGACTGAACCGACCGAGCGCCCAGGGTCGCCCCGACGACAACGGGACCGATCCTCGCCGTTGAGGATCGGTCCCGAGGGCCGTTCGGGCGCACTCGCCCGAAGATCAGGCGTGCCCCGCCTTATCGGCGGCATCGGCGGCCTTGCGCATCGGAATGACCAGCGTGAGCACGATGGCGACCAGGGCAGCCGCCGTGGCGATGAGGAAGGTGGTGTGGAAGCCGTCGCGCGACGGGAGCACGTGCGGACCGAGCTGCATCGTCATATGCGCCAGCACCACACTCATCACGGCCGAGGAGGTGGAGGTGCCGATCGAGCGCATCAGCGAATTGAGGCCATTGGCCGCCGCGGTCTCGGTAACCGGGACCGCGCCCATGATCAGCGCGGGCATCGCGGCGTAGGCCAGGCCGACACCACCCGCGACGATCATCGCCGCCACCATGAGCTCCCAGACGCTGTTCATCAGCACCACGGCGCACAGGTAGCCGACCGCGATCACCGCCGAGCCCAGCGCCAGCGTGACCTTCGGGCCGCGCGCCGCGGACAGTCGCGCGGAGACCGGCGACAGCAGAATCATCACGAATCCGGTTGGGGCCAGGGCCAATCCGGCATTGACCATGGACAGGCCGAAACCGTATCCGGTCTGCTCCGGCGCCATCATCAGCTGCGGGAAGGTCAGCGACATGCCGTAGAGCGCGAATCCGACCGCGATGGAGGCGGCGTTGGTGAACAGTACCCGCGGCCGCGCCGAGACCCGCAGGTCGACCAGCGGCGAGCGCTGCTTCAGTTCGAAGAAGCCCCAGATCAGGAACACCACCACCGACAGCGCGAACAGGCCGAGAGTGCTCGCACTGCCCCAGCCCCAGTCCGCACCCTTGGTGATCGGAATCAGCAAGGCCAGCAAGGCGATCGACAGTCCGACCGCACCACCGAAATCGAACCGCGCGGGGGTCCGCACCGGCGACTCCGGCACGAAGACGAAAACCAGTGCGGCACAGACGACACCGAGTCCGGCCGCGGTCCAGAACAGCATGTGCCAGTCCGCGTTCTGCGCGATCGCCGCCGCCAGCGGCAGGCCGAGCGCACCGCCGACGCCGAGCGTCGCACTCATGATCGCCATCGCCGAACCCACCTTCTCGGCGGGCAGTTCGTCGCGCATGATGCTGATGCCGAGCGGGATCGCACCGACGGCCGCACCCTGCAGCGAGCGCCCGATGATCTCGGGAACCAGCGAGGAGAACAGCGCGCAGACCACCGAACCGGCGACCAGCGACACCAGATTGGCGAACAGCACTCGGCGCTTGCCGAACATATCGCCGAGGCGGCCGCTGATCGGGGTCGCGACCGCACCGGCGAGCAGGGTGGCGGTGATCACCCAGGACGCATTCGACGCCGAGGTGCTCAGCAGCGTCGGCAGCGTGGGAATGATCGGAATGACCAGCGTCTGCATCAGCGATACGACCACACCCACCATGCCGAGGGTCGCGATGAGCAGGCCGGATGCGGGACGACGCCGGGCGTCGTCCGCGGTGACGGTCGGAGACGCGTCGGCTGCAACAGTCATAAATGTGTAAGGTACACAGCATATGTATCGTGCACAATTTGCTATCGACGTGATTCAGGCGACATAGTGTGGGCCATGCCCGAACCAGGTCCCACGGATAACGATGCGCTCACCCGCCTCGTCTTCGAGTTGACCCTGCTGTCCCGGCACTTCCCCGCCTCACTGCTGCGGCGGCCGGGATTCCAGCTCGATCGGTCGGCCTATCTGATCCTGACCAGACTGGAGATCGATTCCCCGCTCAGCCTGCGTGAGCTGTCGGAGGCCTTCCAACTCGATATCTCCACCATCAACCGCCAGGTCGGCGCCATGTTGAAGCAGGGTCTGGTCGAGCGGGTGCCCGATCCGGAGGGCGGTATCGCCCGCAAGATCCGAGCCAGCGCCAAGGGCCTGGAATTGGTCGCCGCCGATCGGGAGCAGAGCCACGACGGCATCGGCGCCGTCGTCGCCGACTGGAATACCGCCGATATCGTGCAACTGAGCCTGCTGGTCTCCCGGTTCAACGAGTCGATCGAGCACATCGAAGACAACCCGTGGCCACGCCCGCCACATGCCAGGTAGCGCGCGGCCCGCACGGTCGGGCAATATCGCTGCGGTGAGGTTCGGGTTCGGGATGACCGCGATAGCGCTGCTCTTGGCGTCCCCGCTCGCCTCCGGCTGCGGACTCAGCACCGAGACCGACGAATGGGACGGCTGGACGGTGACGGTCTATTACACGGCGGTCGAGTCCTATCACTCCGGACCGACCGAAACCGTGCGCGGCTGCAGCGATCTCGAATGCACCGACGCCAATATCGAAATCGGCCCGCTACCAGAGGCTTTCGTCGATGTGGTGCGCGAAGAGGGCGCGGGCCGGATCACCAGCGGCGACCATGCCGGCGCATATCTGAACTGGTCCTACGATGTCGGCTTCTGGCTCGATACCGAACCGCGCGATACCAGCGGCGAGGCGCTGCACCCGTTCGAGAGTGCGGCGGCGGACGAACTCGAGCCCGGAACTCGACTGCGGCTCACCGGTTGTGGGACCGTCGATTTCGAATCCGAAAGCGCGTGTAGCAGATTCAGCGCCGCCACCTGGACGATCGGCGACGAATTCACGCCGGGTCTCGGCGGGCCGCGCCATCTGGACGTCTACGTCGGCGAGGAGAACTCCGACAGCTTCACCGAGGGGCCGGATTTCGTGACGTTCGTCAACGCGACGCTCGAACCCGTCGGCTACTGAATTCATCCGGCCGCGAGGTAGACGCCCGGTGTGATGCCATAACAGCGCCGGAACCAGCGGGTCAGATGCGCTTGATCGGCGAATCCGGCGGCTACCGCCGCCTCGCTGATCGGTTGGCCGGCGGCGATCAACCGACGGGCGGCACGTAGTCGGAGCAGTCGTTGGTATTCGCTCGGCGCCAGACCATAATTGGCGCGGAAGGCGCGGTACATAGCGAATCTGCTGCATTCGGTCGCCTCGGCCAGATCATCCATGGAAATGGGATCGAGATAGCGATCGTGGAGTACGGCACGGACCCGCCGCGCGATATCGGCTGCCGAACCGGATTGCACAACCGATGCTTTCGTTGGCGTGGTGGTGCCACGCTGCACCAATGCGGCGACCGATGCGGCGAGTGCCTCGTCGGCGGCGAGTTCGGTGGCTGGCCCGATCAGACTCGCGCACAGCCTGCCGAGCGCGAGCGACAGCAGCGGATCAGGCAGGACCGGATCGGCGAACAGCGGCAGACCGGTCGCACGGCCCGCCCGGTCGGTGAGCAGATCGGTGATCAACTCGGATCCGATATGGGCGATCCAGTAGGTGAATCCGAGTTCGGTCGTGCTGTGGCCGTCGTGTGGCTCGTCCGGATTGAAGGCCATCACCATGCCCGCCGTGCTGGTGCGCGTCGCGCCGCGGCAGTGGAAGGTCTGCGCGCCGAATTCGGTCAGGCCGAAGGAATACGTTTCGTGACTGTGCGGGTCGTAGACGTGGCGTTCGAAATGCGCGTGCATGACCTCGACGGGCCGATCGGTCATCCGCCGGTACTGGACCCATTCGTGCTCGGTCACCGATCCATTGTCGCCGCACCAGCGTTCAAGACTCGCTCGCGGCCCCCGCCGAGTATTGATCCGTGCGTATCCGATTGCTTTTGGTCCTGGTCATGGCGTTGTGGGGCAGTGCGTTCGCCTCCTCGAAGCTCGCGGTGCACGAGGTACCGCACGCGGTCGCGGGATTCCTGCGATTCCTGATCGGCACGATCGTGCTGCTCATCGTGCTGCGCGCACCGCGGCTGCCCGTCGCCGACGCCGCGCGCGCCGCCGGGCTCGGGCTCATCGGTGTGTTCGGCTACAACTTCCTCTTCTTCCTCGGGCTTTCGCTGGCGCCCGCGGCCGATGGGAGCGTGATCGTGCCGATGGCCGCGCCGATTTTCACGGTTGCCGTGACGGCATTGTTCGGGCGTACCCGGCTGCCGCTTATCCGGATGGTCGGGCTGACCGTCGCCATCGCTGGCGCGGGTGTGTTCTTCCTCGGGATTCCGGCGAGCGGATCCCATCGGCTGCTCGGCGATCTCGTCTTTCTCGCCGCGGCGGCCTGCTGGGCGAGCTATACGATTTTCGGGGCGCCGTTGTTGTCCAGGCTCTCGGCCCCGACTGTCACGGTGTATGCCACCGCTGCGGGCACGCTCGCGCTCGGGTTCGCTGCCGCGCCGGATCTCTCCGACGTCGCGTGGTCCGAATTGGATTTCGAATTCTGGCTCAACCAGGCATATCTCGGGATGCTGCCCACCGCTCTCGCCTATGTCCTCTATTACCAGGCGGTGCGTCAGGTCGGTGCGGCCACCGCGTCCGCGGCGATATTCCTCGTCCCCGCGTTCGGGCTCAGCTGTGCGTGGATGCTGCTCGGGGAATCCATCTCCGCTGTTCAGGGCCTCGGTGCGGCGCTGATGTTCATCGGCGCTTGGCTCAATACCCGCACTCCCGAAGCCGGGCAGGCCGACAGCACGCATACCGGGCCGGACCGCCTGGTCCCCGCCGATCGATAATGCTGCGCCCCATGTGAAACAGGCATGTCGCGTGGGTGCGGCAATGCACATAGGCTTGCGCAGTGATTTCCGGGCGGACAGTGGTCGACGGGCGTTTCGAGTTGCTCGAGCCGCTCGGCAGTGGCGGGATGGGCACGGTGTGGCGCGCGTACGACCTCGCGCTGCATCGTGAGGTCGCGCTGAAAGAGGTACGGGCAGAGGCCGACGATTCGAGCCGCTCGCCCGGCGTGCACCGTGAGCGGGTGCTGCGGGAGGCCAGGGCGCTGGCCCGAATCGGCCATCCGAACGTCGTTGCCATTCACCACATCGTGGATTCGGCCGCGGTGGCACATCCGTGGATCGTCATGGAACTGGTTCGCGGACAGAGTCTCGCCGACCATCTGGCCAATGGACCGCTGCCGCCCACCCGAGTGGCGCACCTCGGCCGCGGCATACTCGCCGCCCTGCGCGCCGCACACCAGGTGGGTGTGCTGCACCGCGATATCAAACCCGCGAATGTGCTACTGCGCGAAGACGGTTCACCGGTATTGACCGATTTCGGCATCGCCGCGATCAATGGCATGACCGCATTGACCTCCACCGGCAGTGTGGTCGGCTCGCTGGACTATGTTGCGCCGGAACGACTCAGCGGTCAGGAGGGACATCCGGCCTCGGACCTGTGGTCGCTGGGTCTGTTGCTGTATGTCGCGGTGGAGGGATTCCACCCGATGCGGCGCGAGTCGACCGTCGCCACGCTGGCTGCCGTCATCAGAGGCGAGGTGCCGCCGCCGCAGCGTGCCGAGGCTTTGACCGCCGTGCTCACGGCGGTGCTCGTGCCCGATCCGAGTCGTCGGCCGACCGCGGAGCAGGTCGACCGGATGCTTGCGCAGGCGGTTGGTTCGGGAGGGGCATTCGGTGCGCCGGGAGCCTTCGATACACCCGCACCGGGCGATTTCCACACTCCCGGTGCGGGCAATGCTCCGGGCGCGGCCGCGTTCGATACTCCCGGCGCTGCTGGCGCGTTGAATAGGGCTGGGGCAGCTGATCTACCTGGTTCATTCCATACTTCCGGGCCGGGCGATTCGCCGCCTATGATCAACACTCCCAGCCCTGTCAGCGCATCGGGCGACTTCAATACACCCGGTGCGGGCAATGCTCCGGGAGCAGCCAGTTCACCGACTGTCTTCGACACACCTGCCGCAGCCGATGTGCCAGGTGCGTTCAACACACCTGGGGCAGTCAACTTCTCGGGCGCAGCCAGTTCACCGACCGTGTTCGACACACCCGGCGCAGCCGATGTATCAGGTGCGTTCAACACACCTGGCCCAGTCAACTTTTCAGGCGCAGCCAGTCCACCGGCTGCATTCAATTCACCCGGCGCAGCCCACGCACCGAGTGCATTCAACCCACCCGGCGCAGTCAACTTTTCGGGCTCAGCCAGTTCAGCGGGTGCGTTCAACACACCCGGCGCGGTCCACTCTCTGGGCGCAGCTAGACCGGGCGCGTTCGATACCCCTGGGGCGTTCAACACGCGTGGTGCAATCAGCTCGCACGGCCCGGTCGGCACGCCCCATGCGCACGGCGGCCTGCGCAACTCGGCTTCCACGCCCCATGTGGCCACGAAGCATCCTGCGCGCAAACCATTCTCGCGCGGGGTGGCGATCGGGGTCGCCGCCGCCGTTGCAGTCGCTGCCGTAGTCGCCACCATTGCGATCGTGGCGCTGCGACCCGATGCGACCACAAGCCAAGCCATTTCGAGTACACCGCCAACCACCGGTAGCCTTCCGCCCACGACCCGATCCGCAGGCCCGACGTCGGCACCCGTGACCGGAAACTCCGTCGACCTCCTCACCCCGAGCGGTATCCGCCAGGCCATCGCCGCACTCGAAAAGGCTTCCGGCAGTGAGGAATTCAACGAGGCGACCTTCTACCCGACCTATGCCAACGTCGGCGCACCGGTCAAGGACAAACCCACCCTCTTCGACCTCTTCGTCTACCGTGACGGAACCGCTACTCGAAAGGGAGCAGGCGGCCCGCTCTCCGGCCACGCCACGGTCAAACTGAACTCGATCAACTGGGACATCCTCCCGCCCCTGCTCCGCACCGCCGAGGAAAGCCTCGGCATCCCCACCCCCACCCTGCGCTACGTCATCGTCGACCCATCCTGGACCTTCAACAACGACCAGCCGACGGTCATGGTCTACCTCACCGACGACTACGGCGGCGCCTACCTAGCCGCCAACACCGACGGCTCCGTAGTAACGATGTACCCCCGAGGCCGGTAACCCCCACCCAAATCCGGAACCTGCTCAACTCCACCAACTTTCACCCTGGTTACACGAAATCCCAGGCACCCAACCAAAATTGGGTGCCACAGCGGAGCCGGACAACGTCAGGTATTCATACCAGGAAGAACACACCGCCCATCGACCCCAATAGTCCCGATAACCATCCCATCCGTCATCGTGCAGAAGCTACCAACAGCAACACACTCCTGATTGGTATTCATAACCATATTGTCCCCACACGGCGTACCAGGATCATCCGCCGCGGCCAGCACACCCCCAGCCCCCAACACCACCCCAAATCCAGAAGCAGCGATAGCAAGAAAATGCGAAAAACGGAGCATGACAAATCCTCCAAACCAAATTACGCACACTGATTGCTTCTATTAACACCCCCAGAATCACCCATAGGCCCCATCAACCGAGAACCCACCCCGACCTGCAAGATCATACTCCCGAGCCCCCCAATTGCCCACACCCGAACACCCACAAAGCCAATTCCCCGGCGAGAATGTGCTGGTGCAGATGCGCTCTCGACGTTTACCTGCATGAGCGCATGGCGATCGCTTGTCCAAGGGGCTGGTCCCCTGGTTTGTGCGGCGTTTCGGGCGCTGGGGCGTTCCGCTGGACGATTACGATCAGGTCCCTACTGTTACCGGACTAGTTTTCGGTTCGGTCGGTGACCGCGCGGACTACATTTTCGAGGGCGTCTGCGGTTTGGTCGAGGGGGTGGGTGCTGCGCTGGGCTCGGCACATCGCGACGGTGCCTTCGATGGCGGCGACGATGAGGGTTGCGGTCCGGTCGGCGGCGGATTCTGTTGCGCCGTGGGTGCGTAGGGATTCGGCGAGTAGCGCGGTCCAATGGTCGAAGGCGGCGGCGGCTGCGCGCCGGGGTTCATCGTCGTCGTCGGGCTGGTCCTCCACGGAGACCGCCAGCACCGGGCAACCGGCCCGAAAGTCGCTGTCCACCACTACCTTTCGCCACATCGCCACGAACGCGCGTAGCCCGGCAACCGGGCCGGCGGGCAGCTCCTTGACCAGCTTGCGCGCGGCCAAGCCGTCGGCGAAGCGGACCGCCTCGGCGGCCAGCTCGGACTTTCCGCCGGGGAAGTAGTGGTAGGTCGAGCCGAGTGGGGCGCCGGAGTGCTTGGCCAGCTCCCGCACACTGGTCGCGTTCAGCCCGCGCCGCCGCAGCATATCGGCCGCACCGGCCACCATCCGATCACGCGCGTCCGACTGCGCCATCGAGCACCTCCTTGACCATAACGACTGTCATAGCGTACCGTCCCCGACCTATAACAGTCGTTATAACGGAGGTGTTCCCATGCCGATGATCCAGCTCACCCTGCCCGCAGGCGTGCTGTCCGCCGATGCCCGCAGCGCATTGCAGAAGACCCTCGCGACCACCTTGCTCACTTGGGAAGGCGCACCGGACACCGCGTTCTTCCGCGCGCAGGCCTGGTGCCGGATCGACGAGGTTCCCGAGGGCGCGTTCGGCACCGCCGAGGACGATCTGCCGCGCTTCCGGGTGGATGCCACCGTGCCCGATGGAGCGCTGTCCGAACGGCGCAAGGCGGGCCTGATCCAGCAGGTCACCGCCGATGTGCTCGCCGCCGCGGGGCTCACCGATGCGGACGGACTGCGGGTCTGGGTGCTCATCCACGAACAGCCCGAGGGCACCTGGGGCGCCGCGGGCAATATCGTCCGCTTCGCCGAACTGAAGGCGCTGGCGGCCGGGGCACGCGCCTGATGCGGGAACTGCAACTCGTCCGCGCCCGCCACCTCGAATGGCGCGAACGGCCCGACCCGGTGCTGCGGGGACCGCGGGATGCGATCGTCCGCCCGTTCGTCGCGGGGCGCTGCGACGGGGACACCCTCCCCATCCACCGGCACGTTTCCCGCGCCATGCAGCTCGGTATCCGGACCGGGCTGATCGACCCGGTGGTCGCGAGCATCTGCGGGGATGTTCCGTTCCAAGGACCGTTCGGCATCGGGCACGAATGCATCGCGGAGGTCATCGAGATCGGCGCCGAGGTCACCGGCCTGGCCCGCGGCGATTTCGTGGTCGTGCCGTGGGCGGTGTCCTGCGGCGAGTGCCGTGAATGCGAGCGCGGGCTCACCGCCAAATGCGCGACCACCCGGACCGGCACGCTGGCCGCATTCGGATTCGGACCCGCCAGCGGCCCATGGGGTGGCATGGTCGCCGACCGGCTGCGCATCCCCTACGCCGACCACATGCTCGTGCGCCTGCCCGCCGGACTCGACCCGCTGCGGGTGGCCGCCGCCAGCGACAATCTCGCCGATGCCTGGCGCTGCATCGTCGGCCCGCTGGCCGAACGTCCCGGCGGATCCGTACTCGTTCTCGCCGGTGCGGCCCAGAGCATCGGGCTCTACGCCGCCGGCCTGGCGGTCGCACACGGCGCCGAGGTCGTGGACTACGTCGATCACCGGACCGAACGCCTCGCGATCGCCGAAAAGCTCGGTGCCCGAGCACATCCGGTCAAGAAGGGAAAACTCCGCCGCGCGGACCTGCCGTCCCGCCGCTACGACATCGTCGTCGAAGGCACCTCCACCGCCACCGGTGTCGACGCCGGACTGCGCGCACTACAACCGGGCGGTATCTGCACACCGGTCGGCTACTACCTCCCACCCGGCACCAAGGTGCCACTGATGCACATGTACGCGAACGACGCGACATTGAAAATCGGTGTGTCCCACGTACGTCCGATACTTCCGGATCTACTCGACTTCGTCGCCCACACCAACTTCCCCGCCGAAAACGTCACCACCCTGCTCGCGGACTGGGACGACGCCCCCGACGCCTACCGCGCCCACACCACCAAACTCGTCCTACACCGCCAGCCACTCGGCACCAACTGACCACCCGTCCGGTCCACCGAAATACTCACAGAACCAGCGCAACCTACTGCCGCGGGTGGCGAACATCCAGAACTGCCGCATGCCACCTCAGAACGGCCAGCTGCCCCGAACGACTGAGCCCCACCCAGAACCGAGGGTGGGGCTCAGTGCTTTCGCGGACCACATCGTCGACCCGGATTGCTGTGTCATCGCGGGCCGCCAGACGCCGATGACGTTGCCGCCCATGCGCCGGAGGCGGATGCGAGAAAGCTTGCGCGACAGGCCACATCCGCGACAACGCACTGTAGGCGACTACGCTCACCCGCAATATCGGCATAGGTCACGTGATCAACGAGGGGAAGGCGTAATGGAGGATCTCGCCGCGCGATTCGAGGAGCTGAGTCGCCTGGTACCGATCCCCTACCCATGGGACATAACGGAATACATCGCGCGGGTGGCAGAGTACCGGGGACGGCCGATCACGTTGTGCCCGATCGACGTCGGCGCACTCTCGGGGAACGGATGCGGCACCGGAAGTGGCCTGTGGATTGCCCGGGAAGGCGATGACGTGATCATGTACGGGGCCGACTCCGAATGGCATGCCGATCACATCATCGCCCATGAGATCGGTCACATGCTGCTCGGCCACGGCGGGACCGCGAGCGGTCCCGGTGGTGCCGCGGCTGATCTGCCGTTGCGCGAATTGATGCCCTCGCTGTCGCTGGAAACCATCCGCAGCGTACTGCGCCGCCAGGACTACGGCAGTGCGCGCGAGCGCGCCGCCGAAACCTTCGCCGACCTGCTGCTGGTCGAAGCGATGCTGCCGAAGCGGTCGGCGAGCCGGTTCCGCTCGACGTTCTTCCGGAACCGGCATCGATGAGATGACCTCCCCGATCCCTGCTCTGATCACCTGGCCCGTCCTGACCGGTCTCACGTTGGTGCTCGCCGGTCGGTGGTGGCTGTTGCGGGACAGCTTCGTCGACCGACTCATCAACCGCGCGCTCGCCGCCGCTCTCTGCGAAAACCTGTTACGGGACGCATGGTTCGAACAGTCACTGGCCTGGCTGCTGCCCGGCGACGACAGCGATGTGGTGAACATCGCCCGCCAGCTCTCGCTGGGCGCAACCCTGTTGGGCATCTCGAATATCTACGGCTTTGCCAAGTTGTGGGCAGGCGCCGATCCCGCCCAGACGTGGCGCAGGCAGCGGCGCTATTACCTCGTCACGATCACCGCCACCGCCGTCATCCTGATCGCAGGGACGCCCGCCCGCCGCGCCGACCAGTTGATCGACCAAGCCCTCGGCTGGCCGGCTGTCGTGGTCTGCTTCGCATTTTCCCTGCCGCTCGGCGCTACAGCCCTGCTCCTCGGCCGGGTAAGTGTGCGCGAAATGCGCGCCGTAGGCGCTACCACCTGGCAGGAACGTGCACTGTACACAGCGGTCCTGGGCACCATAGTGGGCCTGGGGGCAATCGCGGTCGTATACCCGCTCGGGACCGTCATCAGCCTCATGACAGGCCGACCGTCATTCGATCCCGAGATGCACTGGGAAGCATGGAGCGGCTTCCTTCTCTCGGCCGTCGGCGCTCCCGCCGTGGTCACGGTGCCGCTGATCAGCACCCTGCTCACCCATATCGGATGGGACCGCACCGGCCGATACTGCCGCCGCCTGCAGCCGATGTGGGCCGATGTCACCGCAGCCGCACCCGAAATCGTCCTGGAGATGCGGCGCGACCACAACGGCCGAGCAGACCCGGCCGTCCGTCTGCACCGCATGACGGTCGAGATCCGCGACAGCCTGCTGCATCTCAAGCGCTACAGCGACAGCCCCGACGATCTGACCGCCACCAGCAGTGACCCACGCATCTATGCCCGCCGCATCGCCGAGGCCATTGCCAACAAAGCTGCCGGGCACCCCCCGAGCGCGAGCCGGTTCACGCTCCGGCATCAAATCCAACCGGGGGCACGGGACCTCGACGCGGAGCTGCGCCAGCTACTCACACTGGCCAAGGCATGGCCACACGTCCGCGGCCTGGCAAAGTCGCCGTAGCGTCGCGGTGTGACACCGGCGGTCAGCCGCGCACATGCAGCCCGAAACCCATGCGGCCCGCGGGCTCCAGTCCCTGCTTCAGGTGCAGCGAGGGGATCTCGTACTCACGGCCATTGCCACAATGCTGGCCCGTGGAGCCGAAACCGGCTCACTGCGTGGCGATATCGAACCGGAGGACATCACGGTGATGCTCCTCGGAATTCTGCTCACCACGGCGGGCGATTCCTCCGAACAAACGAAACGGCTACTCGACCTCATGCTCGATGCCTTACGAACGACCACCTGACCAGACGGAAACCAGTGTGGAAGCACGACCGCATCGGCCGCCGGACGTCACGCGCGATCGTGCCGATTATGGGATGTGCACATGCTCGCGCCCGGCACGGACAAGCATGACTGCCCGGTCATGTTGCTGGACAGGCGATCTGAGCTACACGTGTTCGGAGGGGTGTGTAGCAGGTGGTCGCCAGCTGCGGAAAGCCCGATTGTTGGTGTAGCGGAACATGCCGACATTGAGGGCATTGGGCGTGGCCAGGATCGCGGCGTCGCGGAGAGCGGCGAGGGTAGCCGATCCCGGTGAGGTCATGCGCATTCCGTGCCGGGACAGAAAGCTCATCGTCGCGACCCTGCGACGGCGGGCGGCGGAGTATCGGGCCAGGTCCGGGGCGCAGGCGGCCAGCGTTACGGCGTCCTCGAGTGCCATGCCGGCGCCCTGGCCGAGGGTCGGCCGCATGGCGTGAGCGGCATCGCCGACGAGGACGACACGGTCGTTCCACAGTCGTCGGGGCACTCGGATTTCGAGCAGCTCGTCGATGACGATGCGGGAGGGGTCGGTGGCGGCAATGAGTTCCGGAAGCGGGTCTGGCCAGTCCGTGAAGTAGTCCAGGCTGGTGATTCCTGGTCGGGCCGCGGCGAAGACGTAAGTTCGGTCGCCGGCCATCGGCACCACGCCGCTCTCGGCGCTGCGGCCCAAGATCACTCCCACCGGGTCGGGCGCGGGCACGTCGAGGACCCACCGCCACGCGGTTATCCCCGTCCGACGCACCGCGCTTCCATGAGGCCACAACTGCTGCCGGACCACGCTGTTGACGCCGTCGGCACCGATGACGAGGTCGTATCGGGTTGTGTCGGTGTCTGTTTCGATCCTGGCGTCGGCGTGGACAGCAACGACCCGGGTGCCCGAGCGGACACACTGCGCGGGCACGGCGGCGGCCAGAATCGCGATCAGATCGGCACGGTGCACGGTCACCAGGCCGCCGACGAAATCGCTGATGTAGGCGTCGATCAACACTCGTCCGCGTTGATTGCGAGCGAAACCGCGGCGGTCTTCGATGGCCGCGGACCGTACAGCATCCCCGACACCGAGTGCGTCCAAGGCGGTCAAGGCGTTGGCGGCGAGGGTGATTCCCGCGCCGACCTCGGTGAACTGCGGCGACTGCTCGTAGACGGTGACGTCCCATCCGGCGGCGCGCAGTGCGATTGCGGTCGCGAGACCTCCGATACCGCCTCCGACAACACCGGCCCGACCCATGACTTCGGCCATGATCCCCCCTAAATGATCTACCCGAGTGATCGTAACCACCGATCGAAGGCGCAGTCCAGAGGCCACACCACTCGGCCATTTCCGTGAGGTACGAATCACCATCCGCGCGAACGGCGGTCGGCAAACAACTCGTCCGAGCTGCAAAACCACTGCTGCACAACCGATCACGCCCCGCAGTTCGCTGTGCCCGGGACGAGCAGCGCCAACCTGCCATAGGTTGGACTGTGACGCGACACGTCAAAATGTCCGAGGCCGCGCCTGATGCCGAACGTCCCATAATGCCGAGTTCGGGGTGTTCGCAGGAGCGTGGAGGCGATCTCGGCCGCACCGATGAATTTCGGGTGGATCCGTCGTCGATACCTCTGGATACACCGACGGCGGTGGGCCTGCGCCGGGACCGTCCCAGCGCGGGAAGAAACACAGGCAGGCATTGGGGTGCGGAAGTTGACTATGGGCTTTTACGTCCCGCTCGACGGCAAAGCGCTGACGCGGACAACGGAATCCGGGACGTCATGATGAGCGTCGGCAACCCTGAGCAGGAGCAAACGATCCGGACAGTGATCCGGACGGGTGAGCAGGAGGCGAAGTGAGCGGTACCAGAGTATTGGTGGCGGGGGCGAGCATCGCGGGGCCCGCGCTGGCCCATTGGCTGCGTCGGCGCGGTGCCGAGGTGACCGTGGTGGAGCGGGCTCCCGAGCTGCGTCCCGGTGGGCAGGCGGTGGACGCGCGCGGGGTGGCCAAGGAGGTCATCCGGCGAATGGGGCTGGACGCGGCGGTGCGCGCGGCCTGCACCGAGACCGCCGGCGCGCACACCGTGGACGTGGACGGGAACGTGCTGGAGACCTATCGCGCGGACGACCACGGCGGCGACGGGTACATCGCGGAGATCGAGATCCTGCGCGGGGACCTGTCCCAGGTGCTGTACGACGACACCTGCGACGGTGTCGAGTACATCTTCGGCGACCGGATCGCCGAACTCACCCAGGACGCGGACGGGGTCGACGTGGTCTTGGCGGGTGGCGATCGGCGGCGCTTCGACCTGGTGGTCGGGGCAGACGGGCTGCACTCGGCGCTGCGAGCGATGGTCTTCGGACCGCGCGAGCGGTTCGTCCGCCACCTCGGGCTGGTGCTGGCCTTCTACAGCGTGCCGAACGAGTTCGGGCTGGATCGCTGGCTGATCGACTTCCAGGAATCCGGGCGCTCCGCCGGTCTGCGGCCCATTCAGGACGCCACCCGGGCGATGGCCATGTTCTCCTTCCCCTCGGCCGACTTCGACGTCGACTACCGCGACGTCGAGGCGCAGAAGCGCTTGCTGCGCGAGCGGATGGCCGGCCTGGGCTGGTTGACCCCGGACATCCTCGCGCACCTGGACGACACCCCGGACTTCTACCTCGACCAGGTCGCCCAGGTGGTGATGGACCGCTGGTCGAGCGGACGGGTGGTGCTGCTCGGGGACGCGGCGTTCAGCGCGTCGCCGATGTCCGGGGCGGGCACCGGGCTGGCCCTGGTCGGCGCCTACCTGCTGGCCGGAGAGCTGGCCGCCGCCGGGTGGGACCCGGAGGCCGGGTTCGCCTGCTACGAGCAGCGGATGCGCTCGTTCGTCGAGGCCAACCAGGAGATCGGCAGATTGCACGTGCGCAGCCGCGACGTCTCCGGGCCGGATGCCGAGCCGAGCATCGATTTCGAGAGCGAAGGGTTCACCGAACTGATCGAGCGCGCGATCAACGGCGTCGAGCTGCCCGACTACGCAGGGGTGCCGGACTCCGGAGCCCCGCCCGGACCGCCGAGCAACTCGTCGGCCGAGCCGTAGGCCACCGCCTCGGACGCGCTATACGTTGAAGCGGAATTCGACTACGTCGCCGTCGGCCATGACGTAGTCCTTGCCTTCCATGCGGACCTTGCCGGCGGCTTTGGCGGCTGCCATCGAACCTGCGGTTATCAGGTCGTCGTAGGCCACTACTTCGGCCTTGATGAAGCCGCGTTCGAAGTCGGTGTGGATTACGCCGGCGGCCTTGGGGGCGGTGTCGCCCTGGTGGATCGTCCAGGCGCGGGCCTCTTTTGGACCGGCGGTGAGGTAGGTCTGCAGGCCGAGGGTATGGAAGCCGGTGCGGGCCAGGGCGTGCAGGCCGGGTTCGGATTGGCCGATGGATTCGAGGAGTTCCAGGGCGGATTCGTCATCGAGTTCCAGGAGTTCGGCTTCGACCTTGGCGTCGAGGAAGACCGAATCCGCGGGTGCGACAGCGGCTTTCAGCTCGGCGACCTTCGCGTCGTCGGTGAGCACCGATTCGTCGGCATTGAAGACGTAGAGGAACGGCTTGGTGGTGAGCAGCGAAAGTTCTTTCAGCAGTTCACCGTCCAGCTGGGCGCGCGCGGAAAAGAGGGTCTTGCCGCTGTCGAGGACTTCCTGGGCGGCCTTGGCCGCGTCGAGCAGCGGCTTGCGGTCCTTCTTGACCTTGGCTTCCTTCTCGAGGCGCGGGATGGCCTTCTCCAGGGTCTGCATATCGGCGATGATCAGCTCGGTCTCGATTACCTCGATATCGGCGAGCGGGTCGACCCGCCCGTCGACGTGCACCACGTCATCGTCGGCGAAGACCCGAACCACCTGGCAGATGGCATCGGCTTCGCGGATATTGGCGAGGAATTTATTGCCGAGTCCGGCGCCCTCGGATGCGCCCTTGACGATGCCCGCGATATCGACGAACGACACCACCGCGGGCAGGATGCGCTGGGAGCCGAAGATCTCGGCCAGCTTGTCCAGGCGCGGGTCGGGCAGCGGCACCACCCCGACGTTCGGCTCGATGGTCGCGAACGGGTAGTTCGCCGCCAGCACGTCGTTCTTGGTCAGCGCATTGAACAGCGTCGACTTTCCGACGTTGGGCAGGCCGACGATTCCGAGGGTGAGACTCACGCGACTGCCTCGCTTCGCTCGGCAATCGCGTACGTCTCAGACGCTGTGTTGGATGGTTCGCTCGCACGCTCACTCACGAGGAACAGAGTCTACGCGGCGCGCCCATTCGTTCTGCCCGCAGGCCGTCGGCCGCCAACCGCCGGGTCGGCGCGGATAACCCGCTGGCCGGTGGGGTCGCTTGCGCGGCCCCTGCCCGGCGAGCGGCATCGGCGTCAGGGGATCAGGATGACCTTGCCGAGGTTGGCGCGGTTCTCGATGACGGCGTGTGCCTCGGCAACTGCTTCCAAGGGGAACTCCGCGTGGACAGCGGGGCGGAGTTGGCCGGAGGCGAAGTATTGCCACAGTTCTTGGCGCCAGTGTTCGTACAGGTCCGGTGAGTTTCGGGCGATGCGGGCCATTTGGAAGCCGATGACCGATTTGGCGCCGACGAGCAGGTCGTAGGCCTGAATGGTGCCGCCACCGGAGCTGTAGGCGACGAGACGGCCGCCGGGGACAACGGCGGCGATGGCCGGAGTGAGGAGGTCGCCGCCGACCGCGTCGAGGACGTAATCGACTGGGTCGCCCCAGGATTCGTCGTCGTAGGCGACCACTTCGTCGGCGCCGAGGTCGCGCAGGAAGTCGGCCTTGGCGATATCGGAGACCGCGGCGACCACCCGCGCGGCGCCGCGCACGCGCGCCAACTGCAGGGCGAGGTGGCCGACACCGCTGGCCGCGGCGGTGATCAGGGCCGATTCGCCCGGCTTCGGGTTCGCGGCGTCGAGTGCGCCGAGCGCGACCAGACCGCTGCGGACAAGTGCGACGGCATCGACGGCCGAGGCGCCGTCCGGAATCGGCGAGGCCATCGCCGCGGAGAGCAGGGCGTAGTCGGCGTAGCCGTGGCCGAAGACCATACCGGTCACCCGGTAGCCGGGCATGCAGCTGGTGACGCCATCCCCGACCGCAACCACCTCACCCGCGATCTCGCCACCGAGCGCGATCGGCTCCCGCGGTTCGCGCACCTTGCGGACCACCGGCAGGGTCACACCAACCGCATCGACCCGGACCAGCAGTTCACCCGGGCCGGGCGTCGGCACCTCGGCCGATACGACCTCGAGAACTTCCGGACCACCGCTGCGCTGGTATTGCACCCGCCGCATCACACCTCCAAGAACGTTAGAAGCGGTAACGGTAACCGGCCACGACGCCATCTCACAGCACGTCACCGACCCGAGTGCGATATCTCACCGTCCGGTGGCGGCGGTCGTCACAACGGTGACAACCGCCGCATCCGACTCGCCTTGCGATAGCGGCCGGGCGGCGTACCGTTCCGGATGTGGAGCCGACCACCGAAGTGGTGACGGCACGTCCGGCACCGGCGCTCGCGGCGTTCATCGATGGCTACGTCGGGTATCGACTGTGCGGATTCGCGCCCGGACTGCATCGGGGGCTGCCGTCGCGGCATATGACGTTCATCGTGTCCATCGGGCCGAGCATCGACGTTGTCGCACAGACCGACTCGCGGCAGTCGCCAGCGGACTACCGGTGTGTGCTGAGCGGGTTGCAGGCCAGTTCGGCGGTCATCGCACACAACGGGTACCAGGAGGGGATCGGCATCGAGCTGACGCCGCTCGGGAGCCGGGCCCTGTTCGGGATGCCCGCGAGTGCGCTGTGGAACACCTCGGTGGAATGTGCCGAGGTGACGGGGCCCGTTGGGCGTCAGCTGTGGGAGCAACTGCAGGAGCTGAGCACCTGGCCGGATCGCTTCGCCGCCTGCGACCGGATCCTGACCGCACTGGCCTGCCACGATCGCTTGGTGACACCCGAATTGACTTGGGCCTGGCGGACTTTGGTCGAAACCGACGGTGCGGCGCAGATCGGTTCGCTGGCCGAGGATATCGGCTGGAGCCGCCAGCATCTGGCCCGCCGCTTCGGCGCGGAGTTCGGCCTCAGCCCGAAGCTCGCCGCCCGGATCGCCCGATTCGAACGAGCCAGGCGGATGATCGGACACACACCGTCCTACGTGACAATCGCCCAGGTGGCCGCCACCTGCGGATACTACGACCAAGCCCATCTGAATCGCGATTTCACGGAACTGGCCGGTTGCAGCCCCACCGTATGGCTGGCCGAGGAGATTCCATCCGTCCAAGACCCGGAGGGGTCCGGCGAGTGAGGCTGGATCCATGACGACACCAACGAATTCCGCACCGACCACAGCGACCCGCACCGCCGTCTGGCCGTGCCTCAATTTCACCGACGCCCGCGCCGCGGTCGGCTTTCTGACCGGCGCATTCGGCTTCGAAGAGACCGCGCTCTACGCCAGGGATGACGATCCGTCGTTCATCGAGCACGGTCAGCTGCGCTGGCCGCTCGGCGGCGGCATTATGTTCAGTTCCATCGGCAAGGGCGATAATCCGTTCTGTGAGCGGGGGCCGGGCACCGACTCGATCTATCTCGTCTGCGAGGACCCCGATGCCCTGCACGACCGCGTCGTCGCCGCAGGCGCGGAGGTAGTGCGCGGACTGCGCGATGAGGACTACGGATCGCGCGGCTTCACCGTCCGCGATCCGGAGGGCAATCTCTGGAGCTTCGGCACCTATTGGGGCGAGTAGCCGAGCGTCGGCTTTCGGTCGCGGAAACGGCGATAGGCCGCGGCCGAGGCCGACGTGACGTCAACGACCACCGAGACCGGACGCCGCGATGCCGCGCACGAACGCACGTTGCGCGATCGCGTAGACCACCACCAGCGGCAGCAGAACGACCATGGCCGCGGCCATGAGGATCGGCCATTGCGTGTGGTACTGACCTTGCAGCCGAACCAAACCCAAGGTGGCGGTGGCAATGTCGTTGCGTTGGATCATGATCAGCGGCCACAGGAAGTCGTTCCAGACGGTGATCCAGGTCAGCACACCGAGCACCATCAGCGCAGGACGGGTGTGCGGCAGTAACACTCGCCAGAACACCTGCCAGGTGGTGCAGCCGTCCACGATCGCCGCCTCCTCGAGCTCGGCGGGCAGCGTCCGGAAGAACTGGCGCATCAGATAGGTGCCGAATGCGCTGCCGAACAGGCCAGGAACGATCATCGCCCACGGCGTGTCCACCCAGCCGAATGCGCGCATGAGCAGGAATTGCGGAATCACGGTCACGGTCAGCGGCACCATCAGCGTGCCGAGATAGGCCAGGAACAGCACCTCTCGTCCGCGAAATCGCAAGCGCGCGAACGCATACCCGGCCAGCGAGCAGAAGAACACCTGCCCAGCCGTGACACACAGTGCGTAGCAAGCGGTATTGGCCAGCATCCGCCCCAGCGGCAATAGTTCGAAAACCTTCCCGTAGTTGGACCACTGTGGGCGCGCGGGAATCAGTGTCGGCTCGGTGATCTCGCCATCGCGCTTCAACGAACCCGACAGCGCCCACAGGATCGGCCCGACTGCGCACCAGGCGATGCCGATGAGTGCCACGTAGATGAGAACACCACGCACCGTGCGGCGCACAATGGCCCGCTCCACCCGTCCACGACCTGCCCGCGCGCCGATCGGAGCGGGCGTACTACCGATGCGCCGCACCGGAAGCGATCGCCGCACCATTTCCGACGTACTCACAACTCCACCTCCGCCCGCCGCGCGAACCGCAACTGCAACACCGTCAGCACCAGCAGAATCGCGAAGATCACCCACGCCAGCGCCGCCGCGTAGCCGACCTCGTAGAAACCGAAGGCGTTCTGGAACAACATGATTCCGAGCAGATAGGTCCCCGTCTCCGGCCCGCCATTGCCACCGGTCAGCGCATAGGCCTGATCGAAGGCCTGCACCGAATTGATAATGGTGATGACGAAGACGAACGATAGCGGCCCGCGGATCAAGGGCAGCGTGACCGACCAGAACCGGCGCAGCGCCCCCGCCCCATCGATGCGCGCTGCCTCGTACAGCGTCTCGGGCACCCCCTGCATCGCCGCGAGCAGGATCACTGTCGCGAAAGGCACGCCCTTCCATACTGTCACGATGCTCAGCGATATCAGCGCCCGATCCGGATCGGTCAGCCACGGCACCGGATCGATGCCGACCCAGCCCAGCATGACGTTGAGCAGCCCGTCATCGGTGGTGAACATGAAGCGCCAGACCACCGCCATGGCGACGGTCGAGGCGACCAATGGCAGGAACGCGATGGTCCGAAAGATGCCGATACCGGCCAACTTCCGATTGAGCACCGCCGCGACCGCCAGCCCGATCACCACCGTCGGCACCAATGTCAACACGGTGAACACCGCGGTGTTGCGTAATGCGATGAGGAACAACGGATCCGATGTGAACAGCCGCCGATAGTTCGCCACCCCGACGAAGCGCGGCGCACTGAACAGATCCCACGAGTGCAGACTCAGATACAGCGAAACCGCGAGCGGAAACAGCAAGAACACCAGCACCGCGACCACATTCGGCGCCACGAACGCCCATCCCGCCCGCTCCCGACGCCGCGCCAGCCGCCCCTGCTCATGCGACACGGCGCGGCGGGGCCTTGGTGCGGTCCGCCGCCGTGTGCCGATCGAAACACGCGATGGTGTTGGGGTCATGAGGGATCCAGGAGAGTGTCGATGTCGGCGGTCAGTGATGCGCTGATGGAATCGGCGGTGGCGGCGCCGCGCAGCACACGGTTACCGCCGCGCTCCAGCAATGCGGAAACCTTTCCCCAGACGGGGGTAACCGGCAGCGGGCGCGAATTCTGCGGTCCCTCTGTGAAAACCTGGAGGTTGCGTATCTCGCGGTGCACGGCCGCAAATCCGGGTGACCCCATCGCCGATTTCAGCACGGGCACGAATAGTCCGGAGGCCGCGATTATGGCCTGCCCCACCGGACCGGTCGCGAACTTGACGAATTCCCAAGCCTGTTCGATGCGCGGACTATTCGCAGCGATCGACAATCCCGTGCTGCCGACATCGGTGATCGCCCCGGGGCCGCCGTGTGGCCCGACCGGCAACACCGTGACATCGATGGGCAGATCATCTTGTCCGGCGAATTCGGAATACAGCCAGTGCCCACCCATCGCCATGGCAGCACGGCCGCGCCGGAACAGATCGGGCGCCGAAACCGACTGCTGGTCCGCGACTTTCGGCGCAACCCCATGGCGCACCGCCAGATCCGCATAGAACTGGAACCCCTCGGCGAACCGGGGATCGCCGAGATTGGTTCTGGTCGGGTCCACCGATGGCGTGAACCACTCCGCCCCGTTGTTCATCCCGAAGCAGGCGGCCGAGAAGTACGGCACCCACGCGTCGGCGAAGCCCCACTGCCGCGTCCGGCCGGAGGGATCGCGGTGTGTGAGTGCCTTTGTGGCATCGAGGAATTCGGCGAACGACCAGGCCTGCGACCACCGAGTCGGTGCACTGAGCCCGGCTCGGGCGAACAACTCCCGGTTGTAGTAGAGGAATACCCCCGACCACTGCTCCGGCAGCGCGTACTGCCCACCGGCATAGGTGAAGGTGTCGTACAGCGTCGGGTAACTGTCGGCCCGCAGTGCCGCGGCGTATTCGGGCTCCCGATCGAGCAGGGTGCGCAAATCCAGCAGCACCCCGCGCTCGGCGAGTCCGGCGTAGAGCAACTCCCACGCCATCATGACGTCCGGACATTTGCCGCCCGCGCAGTAGGTGAGCATCTGCTGCAGTGGGTCGGGTCCGGACATGATGGTGCGAATCCGGATGTCCGGGTGCCGCTTCTGAAATTCGTCGATGATCCTCAGCCGGACCCGCGCCTCCTCCGGCCGGGCCTGGAAGAAGAAGGTCAGCGCGTCGTCATCGGATCCGCAGCCGGTGGCGGCGAGCAGCGGCGCGGCGAGCACCGAGCCGAGCAGCGTGCGCCTGCGCAAAAAGGCCCTCCTCCAGGCGGATGTGGAGCTTGGCGGAATCGCATGGCAGCATACGTTCGGCAACACCGAGGTGACGGCCGACACACGAACAAAACTTAACGTTGTCCAAAGCCGAAGGAAAACGGCCGCGATCGGCGTCACCAATCGGATACGTTGTCACGAGTTCGAGCAGCATCCTGCGCGTTTTACAGGAGAGTAGACCGATGGCGACAATCGAATATTTGCGGACGGATCCCGATCTGCCGCCCGTCGGTGTGATCGATCGATCACCGATCACACCACGGAAGAAGGCGATCTTCGGGGCCATCGCGGTCATCGGCGCGATCGCCTGGGCCGTCCTCGCCATCTCGCGCGGTGAGAATGTCAACGCGGTATGGATCGTGGTCGCGGCGGTCTGCACATATGTGACCGCGTACCAGTTCTACGCCAGGCTGATCGAGTACAAGATCGTCAAGCCGCGCGATGATGTGGCCACGCCCGCTGAGGCCATGGAGAACGGCAAGGACTACATGCCGATGGATCGGCGGGTGCTCTTCGGACACCACTTCGCCGCCATCGCCGGTGCCGGTCCGCTGGTCGGACCGGTTCTGGCCGCCCAAATGGGTTATCTGCCAGGCACGATCTGGATCATCGTCGGCGTGGTCCTGGCCGGTGCGGTGCAGGACTACCTCGTGCTCTGGGCCTCGTCCAAACGTCGCGGTCGCAGCCTCGGGCAGATGGCCCGCGATGAACTCGGCCCGATCGGCGGCGTCGCCGCGATCATTGCCGTGCTGGTGATCATGATGATCCTGCTCGCGGTGCTCGGCATCGTTGTCGTGCAGGCGCTGGCCGCGGTGAAGGGGCCCGACGGTGCGCTGCACGGCGGCAGCCCCTGGGGTGTGTTCTCCATCGGCATGACCATCCCGATCGCGCTGTTCATGGGCCTGTATCTGCGGTTCCTGCGGCCGGGCCGGGTCGGCGAGGTTTCGGTGGTCGGCTTCGCACTGCTGCTGTTCGTGATCATCTCCGGACGCTGGGTGTCCGAATCCGGTTGGGGCCGTGACCTGTTCACGCTGTCCGGCACCACCATCGCCTGGCTGCTGATCATCTACGGTTTCATCGCGTCGGTGCTGCCGGTCTGGCTGCTGCTGGCACCGCGCGACTACCTGTCGACCTTCATGAAGATCGGCACCATCGGGCTGCTCGCCCTCGGCATCGTCTTCACCATGCCGGTGCTGAAGGCGCCGGCGGTATCGCAGTTCGCGCACAACAGCAACGGTCCGTCCTTCGCGGGCAGCCTGTTCCCGTTCCTGTTCATCACCATCGCGTGCGGTGCGCTGTCGGGATTCCACTCCCTCGTTTCCTCCGGCACCACACCCAAACTGCTGGAGAAGCAGTCGCATGCGCGGATGATCGGCTACGGCGGCATGCTGATGGAGTCGTTCGTCGCGGTCATGGCGATCATTACCGCGAGCATCATCGACCAGCACCTGTATTTCGCGATGAACGCGGGCGCCGGACTCACCGGCGGCACCGCCGAGAAGGCCGCCGCCTACACCAATTCCCTCGGCCTGAGCGGTGATCCGATTACGGCGGGTGAACTCACCCAGACCGCCAAGGATGTCGGCGAGACCAGCATCATCTCGCGCACCGGTGGCGCGCCGACGCTGGCGATAGGCATGTCCCAGGTGATGTCGGACTTCCTCGGCGGCTCCGGGTTGAAGGCGTTCTGGTACCACTTCGCGATCATGTTCGAGGCGCTGTTCATCCTCACCACCATCGATGCGGGTACCCGCGTCGCCCGCTTCATGCTCTCGGATTCGCTCGGCAACCTCGGCGGTCCGGCGAAGAAGTTCAAGGATCCGTCGTGGCGGCCCGGTGCCTGGCTGTGCTCGGCCATTGTGGTCGCGGCCTGGGGTTCGGTCCTGCTGATGGGTGTGACCGATCCGCTGGGCGGCATCTACACGCTGTACCCGCTGTTCGGCATCTCCAACCAGTTGCTCGCCGCGATCGCGCTCACCGTCGTGCTGACCATTCTGATCAAGAAGGGCCTGGTGAAGTGGGCCTGGATTCCGGCGCTGCCGCTGATCTGGGATCTGACGGTGACTATGACCGCATCCTGGCAGAAGATCTTCTCCGCCGATCCGAAGCTCGGATACTGGAAGCAGCACAGCAACTACAGCGCCGCACGCGACGCCGGAAAGTTGTTGGCGCCCGCCAAGAATGCCGACGATATGGACAAGATCGTGCGCAACACGTTCATCCAGGGCAGCCTGTCGGTCATCTTCGCGGTGTTGGTACTGATCGTCGCGGTGGTCGGTGCCGTGGTCTGCTTGCGTGCCTGGCGCGCGGGCGGCGGACCGAGCAGCGAATCACCGGACGAACCGTCGAAGATCTTCGCACCGCGCGGCTTCATCGCCACTGCGGAGGAGAAGGCGGTGCAGAAGGAATGGGATGCCCTGATCGAATCGGGGCAGGTCCGCGCACCGGGCGCCGCGCACGCCAAGGGCGCCGCGGCGGAACCGGCGGGGCCAGCGGTACATTGACCGCAGCAGCGCAGCCCAGTGACGGCCGGTCGCCTCGACCGGCCGTCATTCGGCGTCTGCGGACCGCCGGAAGTGCCGGTGCGACAACGGTTCGCGCGGTCGGATCGTGGTTCAACGCGGTCCTCGGCGGCCAGGACTACCAGCGCTACGTGGACCATCTGCAGCGCAACCATCCCGGATGCGAAATCCCGTCCGAACGCGAGTACTGGCGTCGACGCCATGCCGACGCCGATAGCAATCCGCAGAATCGGTGCTGCTGAGCGCTGCCGACCCGAACCCGTTCCGGCGCGGGACTATTCGATGGTCAACTGAGCGTTGCCGCCTTCGTGATCCAATAGCCAGCGTTTGACCGGCAGCCCCCAGCGGAAGCCGCCGAGCGCACCGCCGATGCGCAGGACCCGGTGGCACGGTACGAATAGCGCCGCGGCATTGCGGGCGCAGGCATTGGCTGCGGCGCGGGTGGCATCGGGACGGCCGGAGATGGCGGCGTATTCGGTATAGGTGACCGGATCGCCCGCGGGGATCTTGCGCAGCACTTCCCATGCGTGCATGAGGAATTCGCCGGATCGCTGGCGCACCGCGATCGGATCGATCGCGGTCAGCTCACCGCGGTGATACGCGGCGATCGCACGGGTTACCGCGCCGAGTTCGTCGCGTCGGCGCAACTGGGCCGGACGCAGGCTCGGGTGGATGAGCTGCCGCAGGCACTCGGCATCGGCGGTCCAGCCGGAGGCCAGCACGGCACCCTCGGCGTCGACCAGTGCGGTGAACGGGCCGATCAGCGTGTCCGAGGTTGCGAAATCGGTGGGCGCATTCACAATTCGGTCTTCGCTTTCGCTGCGGCGACAGACTTCGTCGCGGGTGACTTCGGCGGAGCGGTCTTGCGACCGGCGAGCGCGGCCTTCCACAGTTGCATAGACAGATACGAGCGCCACGGCGCCCAGCGCGCGGTATCGGACAGGTCGACACCGAGCAGGGTGGCGCCTTGGCGGACAACGAGATCGGTATCGAGCAGGACATCCGGATCGGCCAGCAGCCGCATGGTCACGTAGTCGGCGGTCCACGGTCCGACGCCGTCCAGGGCCAGCAGTTCGCGGCGCAAGTCGGCGGCGGTGCGGCCCTGGTGCAGTACCAGATCGCCGGAGGCGAGGGTCGAGGCGACGCCGACAATCGAACGGATCCGGCGCGCCGGACCGGTCAGCACCTCGGCCCCGCGTTCGGCGATCACGGCCGGGGTGGGGAACAGCCGCGATACCGGTCCGTCGATCGGCTCACCGAGGGCCTCGACCAGCCGGGCGGTATGGGTCGCGGCCGCCGATACCGAGATCTGCTGTCCGATCATGGTGCGCAATAAGAGCTCCGGGCCGTCGAGGCAGCCGGGCACCCGGATGCCGGGGGTGAACGGCGGACGTGCGCCAGCACGGCGGGCGGTGGTCGCACCGACATTGAAGGGGTGGTTGGCCGGTGCCGCACCGGCATCCGGGAGATCGCGCGCCGATGCGACGACGACATCGGTATCGGCCGGCACCACCCCGAGCGCCTCATCGATGCCGACCGGGTCGGCGTCCAGATCCAGCAGGTGCCGCAATCGCGCGACGGTCGGCGCGAGATCGCGCATATCGTGCAGGGACAGTTCGGCGCGCACGTGATCGCGCTGGAAGCTCAGTCGCGCCAGCGCATGCCCGTGCGGGGTGCGCAGACTGCGGGTGTAGGCGCGGTCCTCCCACAGCTCCATGCCCGGCGAAACGTGCGCGGAGAGAAACCACTCCAGCCAGCCCCGATCCAGCGGTTCCCGAAATGGCAGGCGCAGCGTCAGCGAACCGTTGGCGGCGGCCACGGCGGGATTTCCCGAGCGGTGCACCCGCTGTGCCTCGGTGCGCATGGTGGTGGGGCTCACCGCGAATACCTCGCGGACGGTGTCGTTGAACTGGCGAATGCTGGCGAATCCCGCCGCGAAGGCGATATCGGACATCGGCATATTCGTGGTCTGGATGAGCAGCCGCGCGGTGTGCGCGCGATGCGCCCGGGCCAGCGCGAGTGGACCGGCGCCGAGTTCGGTGGTGAGCACCCTGGTCAACTGGCGCTGTGAATAGCCGAGGGTGGCGGCCAATGCGGGCACGCCGCCGCGCTCGATGACGCCGTCGCCGATGAGCCGCATGGCGCGCGCGGCCAGATCGGCGCGGGTATTCCACAGCGGTGACCCGGGTGCGGCATCGGGCAGACAGCGGCGGCAGGCGCGGTATCCGGCCTGCTGTGCGGCCGCGGCCGTCGGCAGGAACGTCACATTCGTCGGCTTCGGCGTGATCGCCGGACATGAAGGGCGGCAATAGATCCCGGTAGTCCGCACGGCGGTGAAGAACTGGCCGTCGAATCGGGAATCCCGGGTCGACACCGCCCGATAGCAGCGCTCGAAATCCAAAGCCGTGATCGTCACCCAATCCACAATGTCAGTAACCCGCGCCTGACGCTAGCGGAAATCCGCCATAAACCCCCATGGTATGCGCGGACGGCGCTGGCGGCAATCGGCCAGGACACCTGGGCACCATGATCGAGAGCAGTCGGCGATCCGCTGTCGGCCGACCCGTGCGCCCTCTACCAGGAGCGCTGGCCACAGCCGTGGACCTGGCAGGAGACCGCCGCCCTGCTGCATGCGCTGCAACCGGATTCGGGCTGGACCGAGCGGCATGTCGCGAATGTGATCGGGCGCGGCCGTGCGCGCCTGTCGGACGAGAAGTACGCCCGCGCCTGCGGCCACGACCCGGTCCCCGGACTGACCAGGGACCAACTCACCGAACCCATCGGCAATATGCTCAACCACAATCTGCTGCAGGAGCTGATCCAGCGACCACCCTGGTGCCCCGCGATCTCCAACTAGTCGACGGCTCCTGACCTCATTCGGCTCTCCGTCGAGGACGCGCGATGAAAGTGCCGCGGCTGTGCCGATGCCCGCGGCGGCGATTCCGCCGTACAACCAGGGCCGCCACGGTGTACCGGGATGCGCACCGACAGCGATCTCCCGGCGAGCGGTCGAGGGGGCGTGCTCGGCGCCGCCGGGGTACCCGCGGAAGCACACGCGACCGGGTCCCTCCGAAGACGCTGCCCGACAACGTGTTCTCGCTCCGCAGCTGCCAGCGCGTACGGTCGGCTCAGGCGACAGTGGTGCGCAGTTGGGAGCCCGCTCGACCGCGGATGACGTGCAGGCGGCTCGGGATGCGCTGGCGCATTTCATCGACATGGCTGACCAGCCCGACCACTCGCCCGCCCGCGCGGAGTTCGTCGAGGACGCCCATGACCGCGTCGAGGGTATCGGCATCCAGACCACCGAAGCCCTCGTCGATGAAGATGGTGTCGAGGACCACGCCGCCGGATTCGGCCGCTACGGTGTCGGCGAGGCCGAGGGCCAATGACAGTGCGGCCATGAAGGTTTCGCCGCCGGAGAGGGTTTTGGCGGGCCGGACGGCACCGGTGTAGTCGTCGCGGATATCGAGCCCGAGACCGCCGCGTCGGCCGCGTGGACCCGCCTTGTCGGAGTGCACGAATTCGTAGCGCCCGCCCGACATTCGGCGCAACCGAGCCGAACCCGCCAGCGCCACCTCCTCCAGCCGAGCGGCGAGCACATAAGAGCGCAGCGACATTCGGCGGTTGTTCTCGCCGCGCCCCGCCACCACCTCCGCGAGCCCGGCCAGCTCTTCGTGGGCGCGCTGCACCGGGGCAATGCGGTCGACCGCGGCCCACAGCTGTCCGCCCAAGTCCTCCAGCAGGTTCACCCGGCGAGTTGCCTCGGCATTGGCGGCGACCGCGGTGTTCAACTGGACCTGTGCGGCAGTCACCGCCGCCGCCAGCTCGTCGAGATCGCCGGGTTCGGTCGACGCCGCGGCCTGAATCTCCGGTTCGGCGAGGACGGCCTCGGCATGTGCGCGGGCGCGGTCATCGGCGACCAGTTCCGCCTCGATATCATGCTGCCGCTGCGGGGTTCGCGATGCGGCGGTGACCACTCGGGCGTAGGCGGTCAACAGGGCGACATCGTCACGCGGTGACGCATCGGCTTCGCCATTGACCTGCTCGGCGATGAAACCCGCGGCCAGCGCGAGACTTTCGACGCGGTCGGCAATGACGGTGACTTGTTCGGCGGCGGCCGACGCGTCGTTGCGGGCATCGCGCAAGGCGGTCGCGTCGCCGATCAACGTCTCGAGTCGGCCGCGGCGGCGGTCGATGGTTTCGTCGGCGCCCGCGGCGGCGCGCAGGCGGTCGGTGAGCTCGCTGAGACGGGTGGTCGCCGCGGCGATGCGCGTCGTGACGGTGCTGCGGCGAGTATCGGATTCGCGCAATTCGTCGTGCAGGCGGGTTTCGTCGGTGCGCAGGCGGGTCAGTTCGGCGGTGAGACTGTCCGAGAGGGCGGCGAGTTCGGCGGCGTCCTGGTAGCGGTCGGTCGCGGTGCGCAGGGCGGCGGCCAGGTCGACGCGGTCGGCATCGCCGCCGCGGGCGATGAGCGCTTCGATTTCGCGTTCCAGCCCGGTAATGCGGGCGAGCACCCGGTCGCGGGCGTCCTCGGCCGCGCGTTCGCTGGCGGCGGCCGCGTCCTCGGCCTCCTTCGATACCGCGCTCTGTGTCGGGCGGGCCGGTGCGGGGTGATCGGCGGATCCGCACACCGCGCAGGGCACCCCATCGGTCAATTGACCCGCGAGTTCGGCGGCCATACCGGCCAGCCTGCGCTCGCGCAGTTCGAGCACCCGCTCCTTGGCATCGAGGTGTGCGGCCCGAGCCGATTCGAATTCGATCCGGGCGTGGTCGAGAGTTGTACTGCGACTGGCGAGTTCGACGGCGGCAGCGGCAGCGGTTTGCAGCCGTTCGCATTCGGCGGTCAGCGTGGGCAGCGCGGCCGCGGCCGCGGTGGTTTCGCGCAGCCGGGCTTCGATGGTGGCGATCGAGTCGGGCAGTTGCTGACGCAGCCGGTTCAGTTTGTCCACCCGACCGGTCAGTGCGACATCCTCGTCGCGCAGCGTTGCCAGTTCGGATGTGAGCCGGGTCGCGGTGGTCGCGTCGGCACGCACCTCGTCGAGCGCGCCGATCTGGGCGCTCCACCGTCGGATGGCCGCATCGACATCGGCGGTCGCGGCGACGGTCGGCCTTCCGTCCGAACCTGGCTCGACCGAGATCAGTTCGATGCCCGCGATATCGGCACCAGCGGGTTCGGCGAGCAGTGCGGCCAATCGTGCCGCGATGCGCTGTGTTTCGTCCGCCTTGCGCCTGGCCTGCATGACCGCGGTGCGCGCCGCATCGATCGCCTCGGCGACCGGCGCGGCCCGACTCGCCAGTTCGAGTTCGGCCTGCAGGTCGGCGCGGTGGTCGGCGGCGGCCGCGTATTCGTCGAGCCGCTCGCGGGCGGCGGCCATCCGGCGGCGCAGTTCGTGCAGGCGGCGCTGTTCCTCGGCGAGGGATCTGGTGCGTACCGATTCCTGTTGGCAGCGTTCGGCTTCCGCGGCCGCCGTGCTGAGGGCGGCGCGCGCGGTCGCGAGCAGATCCTGGGACCAGCCGACCGCCTCCAGCGGCCCGACGGATTCCGCCGCCGTCTCCCCCGCCGCCACCGCGACCTGCGCGACCAACCGATCGATGCCCTGCTTGCGCGATTCGATATCGGCGGCCGAGGCCCGCCGCTTATCGGCCAGCCACTGCTCGGCACCGCCGAATCGCTCGGTGTCGAAGAGCTTTTCGAGCAGCTTCTCCCGATCCTCGTTCTCCGCGCGCAGGAACCGCGCGAAATCACCCTGCGGCAGCAGCACTACTTGGAAGAACTGGTCCGCGCTCATGCCGAGCAGCCGGATGACCTCGTCCCCGATATCGGACAGACGAGCCAGGTTCGTGCCGCGCCCGTCCAACCATTCCAACGTCGCGGCGGCATTCTCCTTCACCCAGCCGCTCTTGGCCCGCTTGCTCGGCCGCTGGAATTCCGGCGACCGGGTCAACCGCACGCGTCGGCCGCCCAGTGTCGCTTCCAGCACCACGCGCGGCGGCGTCTGCGCATCGGCATGATCGGAATGCAGCCGCTTACTCTCGCCGCGCGCACCCGGCACACTGCCGTACAGCGCGAACGCGATCGCGTCGAGCACGGTCGTCTTGCCCGCCCCCGTCTGCCCGTGCAGCAGAAACAGCCCATCCGCACCGAGCGCGTCGAAGTCGACAACCGTGGTCTCGGCGAACGGCCCGAACGCGGTCATCTCCAGCCGGTGCAGCCTCATTCAGCGCCCCGCCGCGCCTGACGGCCGCTCATGCGGACAGTTCCCCGGCCAGGGTTTCCACCGCGGCAACGACCCGGTCCGGTTCGGCGACAGCCGCGGCGAGTGCCCGTTCCAGCCAGGCCACTTCGCCCGCGGTGGGTTCGCCGCGGACATCGGTGAGGAAGCTCTGCGCTACCTCGGTATCGCGGCGTCCGTGCACGCGCTCACGGTAGCGCAGTTCCGGATTGCCTTCCGGGCGTGACCATTCCACGTGTACCGCATGGGGGAAGCGTTCGCGCAGTTTGCGCATGGCGTCGACGGGGCGGGCGTAGTCGGTCAGCGTCGCCGAGACGTAGTGCTGTTCCGCCTCGGAGTGGGCGGCGGCAGTGAGCAATTCGTCGAGGGTGCCGGTGAGGCGACTCAGGCCGCGCACGAGCGGCAGATCGCGGCGCTGCACCGAGCACAGGCCGGTGGCATCCAGATCGACCAGCCATACCGCCTTGCGATGTGAGGTCTCGGCGAACGAATACGGCAGCGGGGAGCCCGAATAGCGCACCGACCCCGACAGCGTCTGCGGCGAATGCAAATGCCCGAGCGCCACATAGTCGATGCCGTCGAACGCCGACAGCGGCACCGTCTGCACGCCGCCGACCGAGATCGAACGCTCCGAACCGGTCGCCTCGCCACCGACCACGAATGCGTGCGCGAGCACCACCGTGCGAGTGTCCGGCCGTTCGGCGATATCGGCCCGGATCCGGCTCATCGCCGCATCCAGGATCTGCGCATGCGAACGCGCTTGCGGCACACCGAGTTCGGCACGGGTGATCTCCGGCTCCAGATAGGGGATGCCGTAAAAGGCGATCGCACCGTGCGCATCGGATAGCAGCACCGGCCGATCGGCATCGGCGACAGTTGTGCGCAGATGCAGGCCACCCGCGGCCGCGAAACTCGCACCCGCACCGAGCCGCGTCGGTGAATCGTGATTGCCGGAGGTCGCGATGATCTGCGCCCCGGCCGCGCGAATGGCCTCGAAACCCTGGATGCACACCGCGATCGCGTCGGCACTGGGAATGGACCGGTCGTACACGTCTCCCGGCAGCACTACGACGTCAACGGATTCCGCGGCCACCAATTCGGCAATGGCCGCGAGCGCGGCGGCCTGATCGGCGAGCAGATCGACCCCATGGAATGTGCGCCCGATGTGCCAGTCCGAGGTGTGCAGCATCCGCATGCCGCGAAACCGTAGGCGATGACACCGACACACTTCAATTGCGCTGTTGAATTTGCCGCGCCAGCGCGGCGTGTTCGCGGCCCCGAATGTCAGCATCGCGTAGCGATTCGATGAGGGGTGGTGGTCGGGCGACGGGCGAGATTTGCTGGACGGCCCATACAACGGACTCCATGGTCTGTTCCAACGGGTCTGCGCATTTTCCGACGCGCTGCTGTCCGATAGCTCGCGGGTTCGGAACTTGTCGGTGCCATGCGGCACTATCTGCACTATGACCGCACCGATGCTCGTCGCACTGATGCTGGTGTTCATCGCGGGGGTAGGGCTCGGCTGGCTCGGACATGCCGCGCGCGCCGGGCAGCGGGCAACGGCCGCGGAGGCGAGACTCGCCGCCGCCACCGATAACGAGCGGTTACTGCGGCAGTCGCTCACCGTGGCGAATGAGGATGCGGCACGCCGACATTCGCACGCCATCGGCGCCATGATCGATCCGCTGCGCGAGGCCGTCGGCGCGCTGAACCAGCACATCCAGCAGGTCGAGCACCATCGCATCAACGCCTATTCCAGTCTGCGCGAACAGGTCGCAGGCATGCAGCGCACCTCACATCAGCTGACCAGCCAGACCGGTCAGCTGGTCGCCGCGCTGCGCGCGCCGCAGGTGCGCGGGCGCTGGGGCGAGATCCAGTTGGAGCGCGTGGTGGAACTGGCGGGGATGACCAGGCACTGTGATTTCGACACCCAGGTGACCAGAGCCGCGCGCGGCGACGGCGGCACCGAGCGCACCGGCATGGTCCGACCGGACCTCGTGGTCAAGCTGGCGGGCGGCAGGCAGATCGTGGTGGATGCCAAGGTGCCGTTCACCGCCTATCTCGACGCCACCATGGCCGATGATCCGGACGAGCGCGCCGAACTGCTCGCCCGCCATGCCAAACATCTGCGTGCCCATATCGATCAACTGGCCGATAAGGCATATTGGCTGGCCTTCGACCCGACACCGGAGTTCGTGGTGCTGTTCGTGCCGGGCGATCCATTCCTCGACGCCGCAGTGACGACCGACTCCGCACTACTCGAATATGCCTTCGGCCGCAACGTGATACTCGCTACCCCGACGACACTGATCGCGTTACTGCGCACGGTCGCCTTCGGCTGGCGCCAGGAGGCACTGTCCCGCGATATGGCAACCGTTCAGCAATTGGGTCGCGAACTCTACAACCGGCTCGGAATGACCGGCCGGCATCTGGACCGGCTCGGCACGCAACTCGGTAAGGCGGTAGACGCTTTCAACTACACCGTCGCGTCGGTGGAATCGCGGGTGATGGTCACCGCGCGCAAACTTCACGACCTGGAGATAGCCGAACAGGAGGCGCCAGCAATCCAGCGCGTCGATTCGTGGCCGAGGGCAGTCGGCTTCGCCGACGCCGACGATTAGCCCGGGTGACCGCCGTGCCGTAACACCCCCCGACGCGGCGGCAGTTAGTGTCATAGTGTGGCTGCTTCCCAACGTGTGCGAACCCGGGTGCCCGCGCCGCATAGTTCGATCCTGCCCTCGGTGCCGGGAATCCCGGCCGGGGCAGCGGTCGGGATTGCGGTGGCGTGCACCTTTCTGGGGTTCCTGATCGATGCCCGCGGCGAGAACAACGAGCTGACCGGGACGTTCAACACGTTGTACGTCCTCGGCTGCGTCGCGGCTGTGCTTGCCGTTCGCTATCGCGGCATCTTCACGACGATGGTGCTGCCGCCACTACTGCTGTTCATCGCGGTGCCGCTCGCCTATCAGCAGCTGACCGGTCACGCCTCGACCGGGCTCAAGGACATCCTGCTGAATCTGGCGATCCCGTTGGTGAACCGTTTCCCGGTCATGGCGCTGGCCACCGTGCTGGTGCTGGCGATCGGCGGGGGTCGGATCCTGCTACACCGGCGCGGCGAGGCCACCGAACGCGCCGACGAATCCCGCAGGGGCACCAGTTGGGGCCGCAGCAATGCGCCGAAGGCTGCGCGGTCCGAACGCACCAGGGGCGGTTCACTGGCCGATGCCGCGCGCCGCCGGACCCGCCGCCCGCAGGCCGATCCGGCCGACCTCGATACCGATCTGCATCTGCCGCGACCGAATCGGCGCGCGAATTCGGAAGTGGCGGAGACGCCGCCGCGCGTCGGCGGCACCGCGAAGGGCGGTCGGGGTGGAGAACGCCCGGCCCCCGAGCGCCGACCGGGCACCGCCCGCGTCGCCCGACCGGCGGCGGCAGCGCCACGGGGCGATGGCGATTCGAACCGAGCCGCCCGACCGGCGGCGGCATCCACTCGGGCCGAGGGCGATTCGAACCGAGCCGCCACGGCACGACGGCGCGGCGACGCACCGCCGCCGCATCCGCAGCCCAATGTCCGCTATCGCGAACGTGATCCGAGCCGGACCGAGCGACAGCGGCCGGAAAACCTCTAGCCGGATCGCCGCTGGCTCAGCGACGCGACGTACGCAATTCCCTTGGCAGCGCGAAAACAAGCGTCTCGTTGGCCGTTGTGACCGGCTGCACATCCCCGAACCCGTGCTCGGCCAGCAGATCCAGCACGCCGCGCACCAGGATGTCGGGCACCGACGCACCGGAGGTGATGCCGATCGTGCGCACCCCGTCCAGCCATGCCAGATCCACCTCGCGGGCGAAGTCGACCAGGTGGGCGGCCTTGGCGCCCGCACCGAGTGCGACCTCGACCAGCCGCACGGAATTGGACGAGTTGCGCGAGCCGACCACGATCACCAGATCGCATTCCGGTGCCATCGCCTTCACCGCGACCTGGCGGTTCGAGGTGGCGTAGCAGATGTCATCACTCGGCGGATCCTGCAGCGCCGGGAACCGCTCGCGCAGCCGGTGCACCGTCTCCATGGTCTCGTCGACGCTGAGCGTGGTCTGTGAGAGCCAGATCACCTTGGACTCGTCGCGCACGGTGACCCGGTCGACCGAATCGGGACCGTCGACGAGCTGGACATGGTCGGGCGCCTCCCCCGCGGTGCCCTCGACCTCCTCGTGTCCCTCATGGCCGATCAGCAGAATGTCATAGTCGTCGCGGGCGAAGCGCTTGGCCTCCTGATGCACCTTGGTCACCAGCGGGCAGGTCGCGTCGATGGTGCGCAGATTGCGTGCGGCCGCCGACGCGTGCACCGCAGGTGAGACACCGTGCGCGGAGAAGACGACCAGCGCGCCCTCGGGCACCTCATCGGTCTCGTCGACGAAGATCACGCCGCGCTCGCGCAGCGTCTCCACCACGTGGCGGTTGTGCACGATCTCCTTGCGCACATAGATCGGCGCACCGTGCTTCTCCAGCGCCTTCTCCACCGTCTCCACGGCACGATCCACACCGGCGCAGTACCCACGCGGCTCGGCTAGCAGCACACGCTTGCCACCGTCGGCATCGGCGGATCCGGAATCGGCCGAGCGGGCGATTCCGACGTTCAAGGGGATGGCCGAAGACATGCCACTCAGCTTACGTGCGCCCGGTACCTGCCGGACGGCCGGTCACCGCCTCGGCGAGGTCATTCTCGACACACCGGCATGGAGTCGGCAGGCAGCCCAATGATGATGCAGAACCCCGGCGCGTCTGATCAGGAAGGCAGACCGGGGAACCACGTCGGGCCGCAC
The DNA here is from genome assembly GCF_050955995.1 of Nocardia sp. CA-119907. Taxonomy (NCBI): domain Bacteria; kingdom Bacillati; phylum Actinomycetota; class Actinomycetes; order Mycobacteriales; family Nocardiaceae; genus Nocardia; species Nocardia sp. CA-119907. The sequence continues at coordinate 1,519,720 of NZ_CP192091.1, read as the reverse complement.
GCGCCGGATAGATTGTGTGTCTGTGACACCAGTGCTTTGCATAACATCCCGTATCGGGCAGGCTAGGAGCATGTTTCGACCACCGTTCCTGGCCCGGGTCGCTGCCGGAGCCGCCGTATACGCCATCGAAGAAACACGTCGGTTACCCACTGCCGCAATGAATTTCCCGATCACCGCGATCAGCCAGATGCTGCAGACCACCATGCACGTCCAGCAGTTCGTGACCAGCCTCGCCCTCAAGGGCGACGGCGTCTTCGACCGTCTCACCAGCTCCTCCGTCGAACAGCCCGAGTGGGCCACCTTCGATGAAGACGCGGAGCCCGAGTTCACCGCCACCGCGCGCGAGAGCCGCTTCGACCTGTACGCCCCCGAAGCCGAATTCGCCCCGCAGGACACCCTGACCGTCGAAGCCGCCGCCCGCGCCGGTGAGCGCAATGGCCACACCGCCTCGATCCAGACCATCGCGGAGCCGGAAACCGAGGTCGCGGGCCCAGGGGCCGCAACGGCCGCCGAACCCGAACCCGAGCCCGAGTCCGAACCCGAACCCGAGGTCGTCGAGCCCGAGGTGGCCACCCGGTACGACTACGCCAATATGACCTTGGCTCAGTTGCGCGCACGCCTGCGCATGCTGACCGTCGAGGACCTGACCGCCCTGCTCGACTACGAGCAGGGCACCCGCGCCAGGGCGCCGTTCGTGACCATGCTGACGAATCGGATCGCCACCGTGCGGGCCCAGTGAATTCAGCATCGCGCAGCGATTCGACGGAGGGGGGCGAACCCGCCGCCGCATCGTCGACGGTTGGCCGGGAATCTTCCGGCCAACCCGACCGAACGGCCGCCCCCGCCAATTCCGCCGAGCACCCGATGCCGGTGCGCTCGGTATCCATCAAGGTCGCGCAATGGATCGATCGGCTCGGCAGCATCTGGGTGGAGGGGCAGATCACCCAGATCAATCTGCGGCCGGGCACCAGCACCGCATTCCTGGTATTGCGCGATACCTCCGCCGATATGTCGCTATCGGTGACCTGTCATCCGGACCTCATCCGCCGATCCGCGGTACCGCTGCAGGAAGGCAGCCGGGTGGTGGTCTACGGCAAACTCGCGTTCTTCACCGGTCGCGGCACGATTTCGTTGCGCGCCATGGAGATTCGACCGGTCGGCATCGGTGAACTGCTGGCCCGCATCGAACGGTTGAAGGCACTGCTCGCCGCGGAGGGATTATTCGATCCCCGGCTGAAGCGGCCGATCCCGTTCCTGCCCAAGACAATCGGACTGATCACCGGTCGGGCGAGCGCCGCCGAACGCGACGTCCTGACCGTTGCCCGAAACCGCTGGCCCGCAGTGCGTTTCGAAATTCGCAATACCGCCGTGCAGGGCCCGACCGCCGTGCCGCAGATGCTGCAGGCGCTGGCCGGGCTCGACCGCGATCCGGCGGTCGAGGTCATCGTGCTCGCCCGCGGCGGCGGCAGCGTCGAGGATCTGCTGCCGTTCTCCGATGAGGCGCTGTGCCGCGCGATCGTCGCGGCGACCACCCCGATCGTGAGCGCGATCGGTCACGAACCCGATAACCCGCTCTGCGATCTGGTCGCCGATCTGCGCGCCGCCACCCCCACCGATGCCGCCAAGCGCATCGTGCCCGACGCGGCCGCCGAACTGGCCGGGGTCCGCGATATGCGCGCCCGCGCCGCGGCCGCGCTGCGCGGCTGGGTCGACCGCGAGACCAGGGCATTGGCACAGCTGCGTTCCCGGCCGGTGCTCGCCGACCCGCTGCGCGAGCTGGACCGCCGCTACGACGAGATCGAGCGCCTGCGCTCGGCCACCCGCCGCACCGCCGAACAGCTGATCCGCACCGAAACCACCGCGACCCGCCATCTGCGCGAAAAACTCACCGCGGTGGGACCGGCCGCCACTCTGGCCCGTGGCTACGCTGTCGTGCAACGCGTCACCGGTAAGGAACGGCATGTGGTCCGGTCCATCGAGGACGCGCCCGCGGGCAGTCAGCTGCGGATCCGGGTCGCCGACGGCGCGGTCACCGCCGCCGCGCTCGGAACCCAGGCCCTGGGCAATCCCGTACTCGCACCGAACAACACCGACACAGGGAGGAACTGACCTTGGCCGACTCCGGCAAGGACGACGAGCTGGCCGAGATCTCCACCTTCGGCTACGAACGCGCCCGCGACGAACTGGTCAACGTCGTGAAAATGCTCGAACAGGGCGGCCTCGACCTGGACGACTCGCTGGCACTGTGGGAGCGCGGCGAAGCACTGGCCACCCGCTGTGAGGAACATCTCGCGGGTGCGCGCCAACGCGTCGAGAACGCGCTGTCCCGCACCGATCTCGAAGCCGACGAATAACCCTGAGTGGCGCGCTACTTCGGTAGCGGCTGGGCCGCGGTGACGGCGGCGGCCAGTGTGGTGAAGGCGGCGTGATTGCCCGCGCCGGTAATCAGCACCCTGGACCGGCCGAAGTCGCCGATCCATGCCGTCTCGGAGCCCTGCTCGGCGTACACCACCCACTTCTGGTCACCGACCTGTTCGGTGCCGGTGCCGTAGCGGGAACCGAGGACGAAGCGGGACAGCGCTTCCTCGGTAGCGCTGCTCTGGCTCATCCGCATGTAGGTGCCCTGCGGTGTGATGTAGCCGACGGTGCTGACCGGACCTCCGCCACTGGTGGTGATGGTGTCGCGGCTACCGGAGTTGGGCGTCCAGCCCTCGGGCAGGCTCGGATTGCGGATCGGGAACGGCATCGACTTCGCGTCCACCGACAGCGCCGCGTTCACGTCGAAGTGCGGTATCTGGCCCTGGGTCGGCCCCTTCGCGGCGAAGCTGCACTGACTGGCGAGCCCGGCGAAGACCACGGCGATCAGCACCAACGGGATCAGTGACCAGAACAGATCCCGGTAGTCGTTGAGGATGCGTGGTTTTTGGTACGACACGCCCCCAGTATCCACGCTCGACCGGACCGGCTGAACCAGAGGTGCTCCGCGATCTGGAACGGTAGTACCTGATCGGGAACGGTCGCGCTTCTGAGACAATCAGCCGTAGCAACGACCGTAGGAGGCACACCGTAATGACGGCATCTTCGCCCGCACCCAGCCGCCGCGAGGCGCCGGACCGCAACCTCGCGCTCGAACTTGTCCGGGTCACCGAGGCCGGTGCGATGGCCGCGGGCCGCTGGGTCGGCCGCGGCGATAAGGAAGGCGGCGACGGTGCGGCCGTCGACGCCATGCGGCAGCTGGTCAGCTCGGTTTCCATGCGCGGCATCGTGGTCATCGGTGAGGGCGAGAAGGACGAAGCGCCCATGCTCTACAACGGTGAGCTGGTCGGCGACGGCACCGGTCCCGAGGTCGACTTCGCGGTCGACCCGATCGACGGGACCACGCTGATGTCGAAGGGTTCGCCGGGCGCCATCGCGGTGCTCGCGGTCGCCGAGCGCGGTGCCATGTTCGATCCGTCCGCGGTGTTCTACATGCACAAGATCGCGGTCGGCCCGGATGCCGCGGGTGTGATCGATATCTCCGCGCCGATCGCCGAGAACATCGCCCGGGTCGCCAAGGCCAAGAATGTCTCGAAATCCGATCTCACCGTCTGCATCCTGGACCGGCCCCGGCATGCCGAGCTGATCCAGCACGTGCGCAACGCGGGCGCGCGCATCCGGCTGATCTCCGACGGTGACGTCGCGGGCGCCATCGCCTGCGCCCGACCGGATTCCGGCACCGACATCCTGGTCGGCATCGGCGGCACCCCGGAGGGCATCATCGCCGCCGCCGCTATGCGCTGTATGGGCGGCGAACTGCAGGGCATGCTCGCCCCGAAGGACGATGAAGAACGCCAGAAGGCGATCGACGCGGGCCACGACCTGAGCCGCGTACTCACCACCGAGGATCTGGTCGCGGGCGACAACGTCTTCTTCTGTGCCACTGGCGTCACCGACGGCGACCTACTACGTGGCGTGCGCTACTACGGCGGCGGCGCATCGACCCAGTCCATCGTCATGCGCTCCAAGTCCGGCACGGTCCGCATGATCGACGCCTACCACCGCCTCACCAAGCTCCGCGAGTACTCTTCCGTCGATTTCATCGGCGACGAGCACGCGGTGCCGCCGCTCCCCTGAGCGATGCGTCCACCGGTCGAGCCCGATCCGAACGATTCGGATCGGGCTCGACCCGTCTCGCGTGCATGTTCGCGCCCGCCGACTTCCGATCCCGAATCGAGAAGCACCCGGCTTCACACACCTGGCGCTAGGGCACAGATTCCGTCAGGAGCTGCGGATACGGCTCTCGAGAAATAGCGCATCCAGACCTGACAGCGATCGAATTGCCCGGCCACGACACGATGCCGGTGACGCCGCACCAGCTCGACGGCGCCGACCGCGCACAGGGAATGGCAGCGCATCATCGCCGCCCAACCTCGCTACGCGAAGTACCAGCGCAAATCCGATAAGGAATACCTGCCGATCCGGCTCACGCCGCACTGACTACGCGACGAGGGTGAGGTGCTCGGCCTCGACATTGTCGGGCCCGCCCGCGCGCGTCAGCAGGCGGGCAATGGCCTCGGCGACCCGGGTCGGCTGCTCGAGAATCACCGAATGACCGGCGCCGTCGACCAGCACGCAATCCGAGTACACGACGGCAGCCGCCATTGCGACGGAATGCGACGGCGGCGTCATCAGGTCGGCGCTGCCGCACAGCACCAAGGTGGGGATATTCGAGAGCACCGCGAGCGCATCGGTTTGGTCGTAGGTCATGAAGGCGCTCAAGAAGCTCGCCATCGTCACGATCGGCGTCGAGTTGTGCATCGTGTTGGCCAGGTTCAGCACCCGGCGGCTGACCTTGCGATCGCCGAATTCGGCGGTATGGATGATCGGAGCGAAAGCCTTGCAGGCCATGAGCTTTGCGTGGTTGATCAGGCCGGGAGCACATCGGACGGCGGCCTGGAATGCCGAAACGGCCGGGGTGCGCAGCAGGCGGCCGAACCCGGCGTCGGCGAGTCCGCTCGCCGCGGTCGCGATGAGCGCGACACCGACGATGCGCGTGCCGATCTCGTGCGGGTGCTGGCTGGCATAGGTCAGTACGGTCATGCCACCCATCGAGTGACCGACGAGAACGACCGGACCGGTGGGGGCGACAGCGTCGAGGACGTCGCGCAGGTCGTAGCCGAGCTGCTCGAGGCTGTAGGTCTGTGGTGACGCCGCGGCGGAGTCGCCGTGGCCGCGGTGGTCGTAGCAGACGACCCGGGCGCCGACGTACCGGCGCAGCAGGGCGTCGCGGACGTAGGTCCAGGACGCGGTGCCCAGGCAATGTCCGTGCAGCAGAACGACGGTGAGGTCCGCATTTCGCGGGCCGTCTTCGCGAACCGCCAGCGCCACACCGTCTTTGGTCACGACCGTGGCACGACGTTCCGCCGAGTGGGCGAGTGTGCTCGAGTTCGACATCGGAGGCTCCAGTTCGGCGTGTGCGGTGACCTGTCCAACTTTCCACCGGATTCGCCGCCGGTATCAGGCCCCCGAGTGCTGGGGTCGGTCCCCCAAGGTGGAGCGGATCACCACCAAGGTGCGAGCCCGACATGACGGCTCTGCGGCAGCGATGAATTCGCGCCGCTCGGTTCGTCCACACTGGTATGACCGAGCACACTCTCGAAACCGCCGAAGCCGATATCGTCTATGACGTTCACGGACCGCTGCCCACCGCCGACGGGCGCCCGCCGCTGTTCATGATCGGACAGCCCATGGACGCCACTGGTTTCCGCACGTTGACCTCGTACTTTCCCGATCGCACGGTGGTCACCTACGATCCGCGCGGCCTCGGCCGCAGCCTCCGCAAGGACGGGCGTGTCGATAATTCGCCCACCGTCCAAGCCGACGATGTGCACGCGATCATCGGGGCGCTCGGCGCCGGGCGGGTCGAGTTGTTCGGCAGCAGCGGGGGCGCGGTGACCGCGCTGGCGCTGGTCGCAGCCCACCCGGACGATGTGACCACGCTGGTCGCCCATGAGCCGCCGCTCATCCCGGTACTTCCCGACGCCGCTGCCGCCGAGCATGCCCGCGCCCAGGTTCGCGATGTGTACGAGGCCAAGGGGGCCGGTGCTGGCATGGCGAGCTTCATCGCCATGACCTCGTGGCAGGGCGAATTCACCGACGACTACTTCGCCCAGCCCGTGGCCGATCCGGCCCAGTTCGGCATGCCGACCGAGGACGACGGATCCCGTGACGACCCGCTGCTGTCCGACCGTTCCTGGGCGGTCAGCGGCTATCGCCCCGACGTCGCCGCCCTCGCCGCCGCGCCGACCCGCATCGTCATTGCCGTCGGCGAGGAGTCCGCGGGCACCTTCACCGGACGCACCTCCGAGGCCGCCGCCGCACTGCTCGGCCAGCCGGCAACGGTATTCCCCAGCCACCACGGCGGATTCCTCGGCGGCGAGTACGGCTATCCCGGCCAACCCGAGGCCTTCGCCCGCAAACTCCGCGAAGTCCTCGAGGGCTGACGCGTATTCCCGGCGCGGCCCGGCGCGCGGTGTGCGAATCGCCTCAGGTGTGGCAGCCCCGCGCGGGTCGTCTCGGGCATAGGGTCGAAATCATGACGACCGAGGAGACGCAGTACCGCATCGAACACGACACCATGGGCGAGGTTCGGGTACCCCTGCACGCGTTGTGGCGGGCGCAGACCCAGCGTGCGGTGGAGAACTTTCCGATCAGCGGGCGGGGGCTGGAGCGGGCCCAGATCCGCGCGCTCGGTCTGCTCAAGGCCGCGTGCGCCCAGGTGAACAAGGATCTCGGACTGCTCGATCCGGCGAAGGCGGATGCGATCATCGCCGCCGCCAATGAGATCGCCGACGGCCTGCACGATGACCAGTTCCCGATCGATGTCTTCCAGACCGGCTCCGGCACCAGCTCGAATATGAACGCCAATGAGGTGATCGCCTCCATCGCGAAGGCGAAGGGCGTGACCGTGCACCCGAACGACGATGTGAATATGTCGCAGTCGTCCAATGACACCTTCCCCACCGCAACCCATCTGGCCGCCACCGAGGCCGCGATCAAGGATCTGATCCCCGCGCTGGACCACCTGCGGCTGGCACTGCTGGACAAGTCGACCGAATGGCGCACCGTGGTGAAGTCCGGCCGCACCCATTTGATGGACGCGGTGCCGGTGACCCTCGGCCAGGAGTTCGGCGGCTACACCCGTCAGGTCGCGGCGGGTATCGAGCGCATCATGGCGACGCTGCCCCGGCTGGGCGAGCTGCCGATCGGCGGCACCGCGGTCGGTACGGGCCTCAACGCGCCGGCCGGCTTCGGCGCGAAAGTCGTTGCCGAACTGGTGCAGTCGACCGATCTCGATGCGCTCACCGAAGCGACCGATCACTTCGAGGCGCAGGCCGCCCGTGACGGTCTGGTCGAGGCGTCGGGCGCGCTGCGCACCGTCGCGGTGAGCCTCACCAAGATCGCCAATGACATCCGCTGGATGGGGTCGGGCCCGCTGACCGGTCTCGGCGAACTGCGACTGCCCGATCTGCAGCCGGGCAGTTCGATCATGCCCGGCAAGGTGAATCCGGTACTGCCGGAAGCAGTTACGCAGGTCGCCGCGCAGGTGATCGGCAATGACGCGGCCATCGCGTTCTCGGGTGCCAGCGGCGCGTTCGAGTTGAATGTCTATATCCCGGTCATGGCACGCAATCTGCTGGAGTCGATTCGACTGCTCGCCAACGTTTCGCGACTGTTCGCCGATAAGTGCATTCGTGGTCTGATCGCCAATGAGGATCATCTGCGCACCCTCGCGGAATCGTCACCGTCCATTGTGACGCCGCTGAATTCCGTGATCGGTTACGAAGAAGCGGCCGCGGTCGCCAAAGAGGCTCTGAAGGAAAAGAAGACCATTCGCCAGACCGTGATCGATCGCGGTTTGCTCGACGAGAAGCTGACCATCGAAGAACTCGACCGCCGTCTGAATGTGCTGTCGATGGCGAAGGTAGAGAACGAGGAGTAAGCAAATGTGCGGGTATGGCCGCTGCGGCCATACCCGCACAACTGGTCGAACCGTGAACCAGGTCAGCGATCAGAACCGCAGATGCCCGAGTTCCGCGCGCGCCTTCTCACCCTCTTCACCGAGGTCGGTCCGGGTGAAGATCTCCCACCGCTGCAGCAGCGGCGCGAAGACCAGCTCGCCCTCCTTGGCGCGGTCGTAGATGCCCGCCTCGGCGAGTACCTCATCGCTGCTGCGCCCGTCGGCAAGCGTCACCGACGGCACATGGAAGTTCGCCACACTGTCGGCGATGGCCCGCATCGTCTGATCCGGCGCGAGGCCGAACGCCGCCGTGATCAATTCGGCGAAGAACACCGACTGCAGCTCATCGTCGGCCGCGATGCGCTCGGCCATGGCGGTGACCATCCGGTTCTCCCCGAGTGCCGCGGTATTGCGATGCCGGATGGCCGCGGCCGCTTCCTCGAACGCGCAGGTGGCGAGCACGTCGAGCAGGTGCAGTGGGGGACGCCGGAATCCCTTGGTCATATGTTCCATCCGCAACCGCTCCAACTCCACCGGGTCGACCGACCGGGTGACCATGAGGTAGTTGCGGATCATGATCTCGTGGCGGTTCTCCTCGGCCGTCCACCGGCCGACCCAGCGCCACCACGATCCGATGCGGAGATATTTGCCGACCTCGCGGTGGTACGAGGGCAGGTTGTCGGCGATGAGCACGCTGACCGTCAACGCCAGCTTGGCGGTCTCGCTCAGTGTGGATTGCTCCGGCTCCCAATCGATTCCGCCGAGAAAGCCGAAATTGCGGCCGTCGTCCCACGGGACGTAGTCGTGCGGCTGCCAGCCGTCGGCGGCGGCGATATGGCGGCGCAGATTCAGCTCCACCTCATCGGCGAGGGACGCGAGTAGTTCGCGATCGGTCAAGAGAGTTTGCACTAACACAACCTAGCGGCTGGGGCCCCGCGGTGCGGGGATCTACGAATAGGAATTGGTACCGGCGTCCGAGCGTACAAGTGCCGGCCCTTTCGGACGAGCCCCCAGCATATCCATCGGTGAAACACCGGTGCCCGGACGCCGTGCCGGAATCAGTACTTCGGCGTGACGGTGGTATTTCCATCCACCCAGGTGATGGTGCCACTGACGAAATCGGTCTGCTTACCGCCGGGGATGTCCTTCTCATCACTGGTCGGGTAGCCGAGCATGCCGCCGGGGCCGCCGTTGTCCTCCCACGCCTTGCGGATTTCGCCCCAGACGATGTGCGCGCCGGTGTCCTTGTCCCAGACGATCGCGCCGCCGGTGAAGTCCTGCCACTTGCCGTCGTTCGGGCCGTCCTCCTGCGCCCGCAACGGAGCGCCGAGCGGACCGGTCGGGCCGCCGGACTGTACGTACTTGTCGAAGATCATGCCGGTGACCGCGATGTCGCCGCCCTGGGTGGCGATCTTCGTTTCGCCCGCGGCGCCGGATATGTGCTCTTCGCCGTGGCCGACGGCCGCCGAGGTGGTCGTCATGGACTCGGCGGTGTTCTTGTCCTTGTCGCCGTCTTTGCTGCAGCCTGCGGACAGCAGCAGTGCCGCCGCCGCGATGACCACGGTGAACCCAGCCGTTCGTCGAGCGAAGTGGTGCATTTCCATCCTCCCGAAAGTGGCTACCGATGCCACCGCGGCGCGGTGAGATCGCGCGTAACCTAGGCCGATGTCCGGCAACGGCCCGGCGAATCCACACGGGAATCGCCGGGCCGGTGCTGAACAGGTTATCGCGCGGATATTACCCGCTCGGTTGTGAGGTGAAACACACGCTGAGCATTTGCTCTTTGCCGGTACGGTTTCGTGCTGCTAGGCGTTGGGGCCGTACTCCTCCAACATCTCGGTCACCAGTGCCGCGATCGGCGAGCGTTCGCTACGGGTCAGCGTGATGTGCGCGAAAAGCGGATGCCCCTTGAGCTTTTCGATCACCGCGGCGACACCGTCGTGCCGACCGACCCGCAGGTTGTCGCGCTGGGCCACATCATGGGTGAGCACGACCCGCGATCCGGTGCCGAGTCGGCTCAGCACCGTCAGCAGCACATTGCGTTCCAGCGACTGCGCCTCGTCCACGATCACGAACGAATCGTGCAGCGAGCGACCGCGAATGTGGGTGAGCGGCAAGACTTCCAACATATCGCGGCTGAGCACCTCCTCCATCACCTCGCGACTGGCCAACCCGTCGAGCGTGTCGAAGACCGCCTGCGCCCACGGGCCCATCTTCTCGCTCTCCGATCCCGGCAGATAGCCGAGATCCTGCCCACCGACCGCGTACAGCGGACGGAACACCACCACCTTGCGCTGCGTGCGGCGCTCGAGCACCGCCTCCAATCCCGCGGTCAACGCCAGCGCCGACTTGCCGGTGCCGGCCCGGCCGCCGAGCGAGACGATGCCGACGCTCTCGTCCAATAGCAGATCCAGGGCGATGCGCTGTTCGGCCGAGCGGCCGTGTAGTCCGAACGCCTCGCGCTCGCGCACCAGCTGCACCCGCTTGTCCGGCGTGACCCGGCCGAGCGCGCTGGAACTGGAGCCGAGCAACCGGATCCCGGTGTGGCACGGCAGTTCCCGCGCCTCGTCCAGATCGATCACGCTTTCGGTGTAGAGCTGATCGATCTGGTTCTTGGAGACATCGATCTCCACCATTCCGGCCCAGCCGGAGGTCACCACGTCCTGGGCGTGGTACTCGTCGGCGTGCAAACCCACCGCACTCGCCTTGACGCGCAAGGGAATGTCCTTGGACACGAGCAATACCTCGCGGCCCTCGGCCGCCAGATTGAGCGCACAGGCCAGGATGCGGGAGTCATTGGTGTCGGTGCGGAATCCGACCGGAAGTACCGCGGGATCGGTGTGATTGAGTTCCACCTGCAGCGTTCCGCCCTCGGTGCCGATCGGCACCTGCTGATCCAGCCTGCCGTACTGCAGACGAAGATCATCGAGGTTGCGCAGGGCTTCCCGCGCGAACCAGCCCAATTCGTGGTGATGGCGCTTGCCTTCGAGTTCGCTGATCACGACCAGCGGTAATACGACGTCGTGTTCGCCGAACCTGGTGAAAGCCCAGGGATCGGACAGTAGAACCGAGGTGTCGATGACGAAGGACTTGGCACCGTATTTCTGGGAATGCGAGGGGCGGGCCCCCTTCGCGGCGGCTTCGCCTTTCGCGGAGCTGGAGTGCGCCGAGGGAGCGGGAACGGAGCGTGCAGCAGTCACGGTGGGCTCCTTTGTGTTCGCGCGGCACCCGCACGAACGATCTCGCTGGACCGGTCCGTCCCGATGGGATCCGACTTGCGTCAGATGCCCAGAGGGCCGGGTGCCGGCCCTCTCGTACTGAATAGCTCAGTCACGGTTCAGGACCTCCCGTACGAGCCACACCGACGCGGCCCGCACCACCGACGCTACCGCCGACTGCCCGGTCTCCGCTCGGGCACAGGTAGGCGTGTCCGTGAATTTGTCGTTAACCCCTGATTGGGGAACCGGATAGAGTCGCAGGTATGGCCGGTAACGAGGAGTTGGAGAAGCTGTCGTCCAAGGAGCTGCACGACCGGGCGGTCCGGCTCGCGGTGCGGCGCGCGGACATCAAATACCTGTGGCGGCTGCTGAAATCGATCCCGGCCGCCGAGGCCGCCGCGGGCGATCTCGGCGAGAGCGAGGCCGATATCAAGTACGTCGTCCCGATGATCGATGACTACATCCATGCGGGCGACGGCAGGATCGCCGAGGTGCTGCGGCCGTACTACCTCGACTACCTGGCCGAGCACTCCTGACCGCGCGACGAGTCGAACGCGCGCTCCGAGCAGCCGCCATTCGGCTCGCCGCGACGCCGCGTCACCGGTTGGGCAGCGCGGCGCGGACCAGTCCGACGACGGTCCCGCGCAGGAAGTTCTCCCAGCTGAAGTGGTCGTGCCACAGGATGATTCGGCCGTCGCGCAGTTCGAAGGTGCCGCAGACCCAGAACGCGATCCGCACCGAGCCGACGCGCAGGATATCGGTGCGGTCGGTCAGCACGATGTCACCGTCGGCGGCGATGTGACGCATCTCGGCCGCGAAGCCGATGGTGTCGCGATTCAGGCCGCGCAGAATGCGGCGGGTGAGACCGCCGCCGACGGTCGGCAGCGAGGTGTTCTTCCAGACGACGTCGGGGTGCAGGAGGTCGAGCGCCTCCTCGACGGCGCCGAGCTCCAGCGCGGCGAAGAACTCCCGCACGGTGGTGATCGCGTCCTGCTCCAGCTCGAGTTCTTCGCTCATATTCCGAGCGTAGGCCGCCGCCGTGGCGCTCGACAGTGCCCATCGCAGCTCACCGGGATTCGTGTCGGCGCTGATCGATGAGCACGGCCAGGCCGTCGAGCACACGGGCGATACCGAAATTCAACGCGTCGTTGGGACCCCCGGCGTAGGGCGGCGCGGATGTCGCGGACGCCTCCTCGGCGAAGGCCGCGACGACCTCGGGATAGCGGTCGCCCGCCGCGGTCAGCATCTCGGCGAACTGCTCGTTGAACTGCGCCACCGCATCGCCGCCGCCGGTTGAGTCGACCTGCTGGGCCAGGCTGCGGACATGCCCGTTGAGCAGCACGATGGTGTCCAGTCGCTCGGATCCGTTCAGTCCGCTGTCCTTGAGCGCCACCAGCGCGGCCTCGGTCCAGCCCATCTCATTGGGTCCGATGGGACGCAGTCCGGTGGTGAGTTCGATCGCCCAGGGATGGGCGATGTAGCGCTCGAATATCGTCCGGGCCCAGCTGCGCAGCGCGCCGCGCCACGGTTCTTCGGTCGAATCCGCCTGCGCCGCGGCCATATCCGGCGGCGGCCCCATGGCGGTGTCGAACATCAGCGCGGTGAGCTGCTCCTTGCCGGGGACATACCGGTACAGCGACATCTTGGTGAAGCCGAGGCGTTCGGCCAGGCGCTGCATCGACAGATTCGCCAGACCTTCGGCATCGGCGAGGGCGATGGCCTCCGCGACGATCCCCTCCAGAGATAGCGCGGGCTTCGGCCCGCGTTTGGGTCGCTGCTGGGTGCCCCAGAGCAGCTCGACGGTGGTCGGTGACGGCATCTGCACATCCTTCCGGAAAGCGCGTTGACAAGTAACTGTGTCTACCATACTCTAATTCGTGTCCTACGGATACAGATTCCGCCGGACGCAGATACCGACATCAGGAGACACCATGCGTAACCAGTCCGTTCTCATCTCCGGCGCGAGCATCGCGGGCCCCGCCCTCGCCTACTGGCTGAACCGCTACGGATTCGAGGTAACCGTGGTCGAGCGCGCGCCGCAGTTGCGGCCCGGCGGTCAGGCCGTCGACTTCACCGGCGAGACGCACCACCGGGTACTCGAGCGGATGGGCATTCTGGACGAGATCTACGCGCACCGAACCGGCACCACCGATATCGCGATCGTCGACGCCGCGGGCGAACAGCAGGCCCTCATCTCCGGGGATTTCACCGGCGGCGATGTGGAGATCCTGCGCGGTGATCTGGCCCGGATCATGTACGAAAAGACCTACCAGGACTGCGAATACGTATTCGGCGACTCGATCAGCGCACTGACCGAGACCGACGACGGTGTGTGGGTCGAATTCGAGAAGGGCGCGCCGCGCTCCTTCGATCTGGTCTTCGGCGCCGACGGAATCCATTCGCGGGTACGGCGTCTGGCGTTCGGGCCGGAGCCGGAATTCGTCAAGCACCTCGGCCATTACTACTGCGTCGCGGGCGCGAGCCCGTGGGCGACCAAGTCCGAGGGCACCCCCGAGCGGATGACCGCCTACGGCTACAACGAGCCGGGCAAATGCGTCATCACCGGCGGCTCGAAGGCCCAGCAGCTCTACATCTTCGCCTCGCCCGAACTCGATTACTCCCGTGACGACACCGAGGCGCAGCGCCGCATCATCAAAGAGACCTTCGCCGACGTCGGCTGGGAGGCGCCGCGCATGCTCGCCGAAATGGCCGAGTTCGACGACTTCTTCCTGGACTCGATCAGCATGGTGCGCAAGATGAAGAGCTACAGCCGGGGCCGGGTCGCGCTGGTCGGCGATTCGGGCTACGGAAACACCCTGGGCGGCTTCGGAACCGGACTCGCGGTGCAGGGCGCCTACATCATCGCCGGAGAACTCGCACTCGCCGACGGCGACTACCCGACGGCCTTCGCACGCTACGACGAGCGCATGCGCTCGCTCACCAAGCTCGCGGATTACAGCAATGCGGGGCGTTTCTTCGCGCCGAAGACCGCGCTCGGCATCAAGTTCCGCAACTGGTTCCTGCACTCGTGGATGTTCGACAAGATGCTGAAAATGACCGAGAACGTCAAGACCATCGAGCTTCCGGACTACCCGGCGCTGGTCGCGGCCGCGGATGCGAACTGACACCGGCACCACCCGACCTTCGGCGGACCGTACGGTCTGGCGCGGCGAGATCGGCTGTGTTTCGATGGAACCGGGGCGGGGTCGGGTGCGTCTATAAGGTCAGACGGCACTGACGGAAGGGGCTGGGTCGGCCATGACAGCACAGACGGACGGCCGCGCGATCACCAATCCCGAGAACGCGCAGAACTTTTCGCACGCGGAGATCAAACAGGCGGCCGACCAGATGAATCCGGACGGACTGGACGGCGCGTTCGACGCCTGGTCGGCCATCGCGACGGCGGTGACCAAGGCGGGTCAGCAGTTCGAAACCGCGATTCAGCAAGCGGTGGAACAGCATTGGGAGGGCGCCGCCGCGGACCGGGCGGTTCGCGCCATCCGGGATTACGCCACACGGGTCGCCGAGCTCGGTGAGTCGCTGGATCAGCAGTCGGCACCGCTGTCGTCGGCCGCGAGTGCGGCGGCGCGGTTCAAGGTGGCGGTGCCGTCGGTGGTGCCGACCTCGAACAATCCGCGTGGGCCCGAACTGCGGAATACGCAGGAGGAACAGGCTCGCGACGATATGAGCACCCTGTACATCCAGCCGTACGGGAATACCGCTCCGACGATTCCGACGCTGCCGCCGCCGGTCGATCCGATCTCCGTGCCGGGGGTGGTGCCCGGAGTCGTTCCCGGGATATCGCCAACCGATACCGGGTCGGGTCGGCCCGGTAAGACGGAGGACTCGGGTAAGACGACCGAGCCGGGGAAAACCGAGGATACGAGCAAAGCGGGGAATCCGAGCAGATCCGAGGACACAGGTAAGACGCAGGAGCCCGCCAAGACGGAGGAGTCCGGTACGGCGGAGGAGCCCGGTAAGACGGCCGACACGGGAAAGACCGAAGCCGTTGCTCCACAATCGGTTTCACCGACGCAGCAGAGCGGTTGGCAGACCACACCCGCTACCACACATACCGCCACGACCACGACCACGCCAACGACGATCGGTGCGCAGCCGACCTCGCCGATCACCGTCACTTCGGCCGGAGTCACGCCGGGCACCGCGAGTCCGAGTCCCTCCGCTACTTCCCCGAATCCCAGCGGCGCATCCGGGAGCGGCGCGACAACACCGAGTCCCGGCAAGTCGGTCCCGGGAACCACCACTCCGGGAGCGGCAACCACACAACCCACAACCGGTACGCCGAGTCGGGTGGGCGCGCCAGGGGCCGCCGGGTACTCCGGGATGTTTCCGCCAGGGGCCCGTGCCCGACGCGGAGAGGACGGCGAGCACAAGGCGGCGGCGTACCTGCGCACCGAGGAGCACGGCGAGGAGCTCATCGGCGAAGTGGAAAAGACCGTACCGCCCGTGCTCGGGGCGCAATGATGACGCAATGGACCTTGTCCGCCGAGCAGTTCGCGGCGGCCTGGTTCGGTACCGGCCTGGATCGCATGCCCTTTCCGTTTCGCTTCACCAGCCGTTTCCCCGGACTCCACGAATATCGTGCCTACCAGCGAAAATTCCTGGCTGAACTGGCTCATGCCGACCACGCGCCGCTACAGCGCGCCCTGCAGGTGCTCGCCCGACCCGAGTGGCGCATCGAACTGTTCGGCATCGATAACACGCGCGGCGCGGTCGAGATGCGCGCCATCGGCTGCGCCACCCGCAGCGGACCCGGCGTCATTGCCCTGCAGGCCCCCGCACCGGACGGCGGCCGGGTGCGGCTGCGCCGCGTCCGCGCCGACCAGCTCGCCACCGAACTGATCCGCCTGCTCCCCGATCCGACACCCGGCACCGCGGCCGAAAAAAGCTACCTCCTGGACGATCTCAACGACGACCGCCCCGACCTCTTCGGCAACGCCCCCGCCCGCGCCATCCAAGACCGCTACCGCCGCTTCTGGCGCCAACCCTGCGATACCAGCGGCATCGCGACCGTCCTGGTCGGTGCCCGCAATGCCGAGCCATTGCGCACCGGCAAAATCCGGTGGATCGACACCGGGGACGGCCGCTACTGCGAGGTCCCCGCCAACCGCGCCCTGATGATTCGCCCAGCCAGCAGCGCCGACATCACGCGGTATCTCGACGAGTCCATCGTCCGCGCGAAAGCCCGCATGGACCAATAGGATCCGCGTGCCCGATGGCCCGCACCGCGGTGGGAATACCCATGTGGTTCATGGCAAGTTGGGCGCTCGATAGGTTTATGGGATGACAACCGCCGAGGAAATCGAATCCTATCTAGTCGAGTATCAGGAGGCGTTGAGCGCGTTCGACGCGCAGCGTTCGGTCGCGCAGTGGGGTGCGCCGGGAACCATGGTCACCGACGCTTTCGTGGGATCCGTCGCCACCACCGCCGAGATGGCGAAGGGCCTCGAGCAGTCCTATCCGCTCTATCAGGCGCTCGGCCTGGCCAGCGTCGATCACACAGTGCTCGAGCATGTCGATCTCACCGACCGCATCACCCGCCTGCATGTCCGCTGGCACTTCTACGACGTCGAAGGCAATCTGCTGACCGACAGCGATTACGAATACCTGCTGCGCCGCGATGACGATGGCCAGCTGCGCGCCTATGTCGCGGTCGCCATCGACGAGATGGAGAAGATCGCGAAGTTGGCCGCCGCCAAGGGCATTCAACTGCCATCCTGAATTCGTCGAACCGAATCCAGGACCGATGACAACACGCCCGCCACGGAATCGCGGCGGGCGGGCATTGCCCGGACCTGTTCCGTCCCAGCTGCTTCGATGGCTACTTTCGAGCGGCAGCCAGATGGGCCGCCACCAGTGTGTCGATGAGAACATCCAGGTCGAGCCAAGGAAAGCTGGGCCGGTCTTGACGCAGGGTGATCAGGCCGTGCATGGCGGCCCAGAGGCAGCTGGCGGTGGCGGTCGGGTCGACGCTGCCACATGCCTCGGCCGTATCGGCCAGTAGGCGGAACAGCGGTAGGCCGGGCATCTGGGCATCGGTGGGTTCCCATCCCGGGGTGCCCGCCGTGCCGAACAGCACCCGATAGTGGCCCGGATTCCGCAGGCCGTATTCGCAATAGGCGCGGCATATTTCGGTGAGGCGGGTGGGGCCGTCCGCCGACGACGCGGCCGACAGCGCGGCGCGCAGTTCGGCGAATCGGACCTCGTATACCGCGGTCAGCAGTTCCCGCCGATCGGCGAAGTGCAGGTACACACTCTGCGGCGCGATACCCGCGGCCCGCGCGACCGCGCGCAGCGATAGCGATTCCTGGCCGTCCAATGTTTCCAGCAGGCGACTCGCCGCCGCCACCAGTTCCGCGCGCAGACGCCCGCCCGCGCCGCGGGGGTTGCGATCCCTAACGGTGCTCTTCTTCGCCGTCACCTTGACAGGCTAACAAGACGGGTGTCAACTGACAACGTAAGCAGACACCCGTCTTGTTAGGAAACGCCATGTCCGTCACCGCGACTCGTGTCGTCCACGCCAGCGTGCTGCTCGATTTCGGCGGCGCCCGCATCCTCACCGATCCGTGGCTGTCCGAACGCCGCTTCTACTACCAGGGCGAGCCGCGCAGCATCGCCACCGCCGCCGACCTCCCGGAACTGGCCGGCATCGCGATCAGCCACGCCCACTACGACCACTGCGACCTGGGCGCGCTACAGAGTTACCCGGACAAGAATGTGCCGTTCGCCGTCGTGCGCGGCCTCGCGAAACGGGTGCGGGCGGCCGGATTTCGCAATGTCGTCGAGTTGGATCCCTGGCAGACAACACATCTCGGCCCTGTCGAGGTGACCGCAACGCCTGCTGGTCACGGCATACCCGAGGTCACCTTCGTACTGCGCGCCGACGGCCACACCGTCTTCTTCGGCGCCGATACCCTCCGCATCGCCGAACTCGACGAAATCGCGAACCGCTTCAAGGAATTGGATCTGGCCCTGCTCCCCATCAATGGCCTGCGTATCCGCCCGGCGTTCAATCACCAGGTTGTGATGGATGCCGCCGAGGCCGCCGATCTGACGCGCGCGCTGCGCCCCCGCCTCGCCGTCCCCATCCACTACGCGTTCAGCAGCGGCCCACTCGGCGACCGGCTGATGACCAAAGCCACGCGCAACCGCCCCGACCTCTACCGCGACGCCAGCGCAGACGTCGCCCCAGATACGACCGTGCACATTCTCGACCCCGGCCGCACGCTAACTCTGTAGCACTGAATCAGCGTCGGCTGCGCCAACGGAGTTCACGAAGCCGACGCGGCCGGGAACCAGCGCTCTCGAGGGCCTGGTCTACCCGGGGAAGTTGGAGACGTATGCGCCGGTGGCCGAGAAACCTTCCACCACGTCGCCACCGAGGCAGGTGATCCGCTCGGTGGAGTGCGGCTGGAGTGACTGGGTCAGTGCGTTCAACTCACCATCGCAATATCCGTAGCCGGTCACGCGGTACACCTCATCGGTGTCGTTGTCGCACAGGTCGGCACTGCAACTGACGCCCGGCGCTACCTCCTTGGCGCTTGCCACCGGAGCACCGACCCCGAGCATCGCCGCCGCGAACACCGCGATACCCACACCGAATACGTACTGACGCTTCACCATTCAACCCCATTGCCGGATATTCACCGACAAAGGTAAGCGCAATCCGCCCTTGACACAACTGCTGCGACATACGTCCCCGCGACCGGGCACGCACCGAACGAATTCGCCTGGAAACCCGGTCAGCGCGCACACAACCGCAGGTTTGCTATTGGCGCGGAGCCGAATTCCCAGGCGAGTCGAAACGAACTGTGATCAGCCGAGCAGACGCCAGTCCTCGAGACCGTTGTAGAGCGGCAGCTCCCGCGCCAGCTTGCTGACCCGGGCGCGCAGCGCGTCGACATCGGCACCACCCGCGAGCGCGGTGGCGATGATGTCGGCGACCTCGGTGAACTCGGCATCGCCGAAGCCACGGGTGGCCAGCGCGGCGGTGCCGATGCGCAGGCCCGAGGTGACCATCGGCGGACGCGGGTCGAACGGAACGGCATTGCGGTTCACGGTGATTCCGATTTCGTGCAGCAGATCCTCACCCTGCTGGCCATCGAGTTCGGAGTTGCGCAGGTCGACGAGCACCAGATGGACGTCGGTGCCGCCGGTGAGGACGCTGATGCCCTTGTCCTTGACATCGGCGCCGCCGAGCCGCTCGGCCAGGATCTTCGCACCGGACAGGGTGCGCTCCTGACGCTCCTTGAATTCGGCACTCGCGGCGATCTTGAACGCCACGGCCTTGGCGGCGATCACATGCATGAGCGGGCCGCCCTGCTGCCCCGGGAATACCGAGCTGTTCAGCTTCTTGGCGTACTCCTGCTTGGCCAGGATCAGGCCGGAGCGTGGACCGCCGAGGGTCTTGTGCACGGTGGAGGACACCACATCGGCGTAGGGCACCGGCGAGGGATGCAGACCGGCGGCGACCAGACCGGCGAAGTGGGCCATATCGACCCACAGCTTGGCGCCGACCTCGTCGGCGATCTCCCGGAACGCGGCGAAGTCCTGGTGCCGCGGGTAGGCCGACCAGCCCGCGACGATCACCTTCGGACGTGCGGCGAGCGCGGTCTTGCGCAGCTCCTCCATATCGATGCGGTGGTCTTCCTTGCTGACCCCGTAGGAGTGCACTTCGTAGAGCTTGCCGGAGAAGTTCAGGCGCATGCCGTGGGTGAGGTGACCGCCGTGCGCGAGGTCGAGGCCGAGCAGCCGGTCGCCCGGCTCCATCAGCGCCATCAGCACCGCGGCGTTGGCCTGTGCGCCGGAATGCGGCTGCACATTGGCGAATTCGGCGCCGAAGAGTTCCTTGGCGCGGTCGCGGGCGAGGGTCTCGACGACGTCGACGTGCTCGCAGCCACCGTAGTAGCGGCGGCCCGGATAGCCCTCGGCGTATTTATTGGTGAGCACGCTGCCCTGCGCCTGCAGCACCGCGCGCGGCACGAAGTTCTCCGAGGCGATCATCTCGAGGGTGTCGCGTTCGCGGGCGAGTTCGCCTGCCATCGCGGCCGCGACCTCGGGATCGAGCTCACCGAGAGATTGGGTATTGACAGAGGCGGTCGTCTGCGTCACCTGATCGAGTCTATTGGCCGTCCGCGCCGCGTCGATCAGGGGGTTCTGTGTCTCGGTGTGCATCGCAACCTCCGTGGTCCGGATGCCCCGGGGTGCGCACCCCGAAGCCCTTGAGCCCGGCACCCAGGCGCGCGGTGCGGGGCGAGGGTGCTTCCCGGTGGTTGCTTCCACCTCGAGTGCGCCAGTCGCGTCCGACCATCTTATCCGTGGGTACGCGACGTGCCGATACGCCTCTGCCGGCCCGCGCGTCAGGCATCGGGCACGGCGGACCGCAACAGCGCGGTGAGGTGGATCTGCGCGTCGTCGAGGGGCCGAGTGGATTTCAGCGCCCGGGATTGAATGATGGCACCCTCCAGTGCGCTGATCACGAATCCGGCCAGTGACCGCGCCTGCTCGACCGATAGACCGTTATCGCACAATGCGCTCGCGAGCCGGTCGGTCCAGTCGGTGAAGGCGGCGCCCGCCGCCGCCTGCACACCCGGTTCGGATTCGGCGAGGGCGGCACCGACGATGGGGCAGCCCGTGCTGAACGAGCTGCGCGTGAGGGCGCGCTGCCACCAGTCGGTGAGCGCGCTCGCCCATTGCGCGGGCGCGCCCTTCGCGGTGACCTTGTCCATCACGACGGCCAGGCGCGCGCCCGCCGTCTTGGTCGCGACCTCGACCAGTTGGCTCTTACCGGATGGAAAGTGCTGGTAGAGCGAATTCCGGGAGGCACTGCTGCGCTCGAGCAGGGCGGCGAGCCCGGCGGCGTGCACACCCTGCTCGCGAACCAGCTCGATGGCGCTTTCGATCAGTCGGTCGCGCGGGCCCGCGGTCATCGGCGTCCTCCCTGGGCTGTGCTCATTGTTCGCGCACTCATGGTTGCGTGAACCGATCGGTTCATGCTCCAATCATGACAGATGTGGACCGATCGGTTCATCGAAAGGACGGGATTTTATGAGCGAGCGCAGCGAGCGAACATCCAACACAGCCACATCGGTGGTCATGACGGAGCCGAGCGCTGGCGAGGCGCAGTCATGGGCACCGACCGACCTGGCCCAGCTGTCCGGACTCGAACTGCTGCGCACCGCGATGACGGCGCAAGGGCGGCCGCCGTTCATCGGCGATCTGCTCGGCATGGAGATCGAGCAGCTCGAGCACGGCGAGGTGGTCTTCGGGCTGCGGACCCGCCCGGATTTCGCCAATCCGCTCGGCACCACGCACGGCGGCATCTGCGCGACCCTGCTCGATTCGGTCATGGGCTGCGCCGTGCACACCACCCTGGACGCCGGCGTCGGCTACACCACGCTGGAACTGAAGATCAACTACATCCGCGCGGTGCCGACCGCCGGCAGTCGCCTGATCGCGACCGGGACCACCATCCACGTCGGCCGCACCACCGCCACCGCCGAAGGCCGAATCGTCGACGACCAGGACCGTCTGGTCGCACACGGCACCACCACCTGCGTCATCTTCCGCTGAGCGGACCCGCAGGCCGACGAAGGAGAACACCATGAGTGAGCGCAGCACCGCAGCGACCGTGCGCAAGTTCCGGCGCGAACGCCTCATCGGCCGCTATTTCGTCAATCCCGCTGTCGGACTGCTGGATCGGATCGGCATCCGCTCCGCGTTGCTCGCCGAACTGGAGACCACCGGCGCGAAATCCGGTCAGCCACGCCGCGTTCCGGTGACCGTTTCGATCGACGACGAGGGCGCCTGGCTCATCTCCCAGCACGGCCACCGCGCGGGCTGGGCCCGCAATATCGCCGCGAACCCGCAGGTCCGGCTGCGTCACGGCGAGCGCTGGTACACCGGCACCGCCGCCTTCGTCCCCGATGACAACGTGGTCGCCCGGGCACGCAGCTTCGCCAAGGGCCGCATCCCCGCCCAAGCCACGGCATGGACGATCAAAGCACTGGAATCGGATCCGATTTCGGTGCGCATCACATTCACCACGGCGTAGGTCGCCACAGCTGAGCGGGTATCGGGCTCATCTGGCGCGCAGACCGCCGGGGGTGAGGGGTTCGTCGAGGAGGCGGCGGAAGCGGTCGGCGCGATCGTCGGCGTCGGCCGCGCGGTCCAGCCAGCCGCCGAGCAGGCGGTAGCCCTCGACATAGGTGCTGATGTAGGCGCGCCACAGCGGTGAGGACAGGAAGCGCAGGGACTGGCGGGCGCGTTCGGGGGTGGTCAGGTTCCAGCGCTGCAGGAATCCGGCGACCTCGTCGGCATCGCGGTGCTGATCGTGCAGCAGCAGTGCGGCGTCCTGCCTGACCCCGAGCAATTTGGCCGATGCGTTCGAAAGCTGTTCCGCGCGTTCACCTTCGAAGCGCAGCCCCAGATCGGCGTAGATCTCCTGCGCCCATTTACCCCAGCCGGGTCCGACGATCGAGCGCAGCGCCAGATCCGCCAGCCCCTCCGCCATCAGACACTGCGGGGTGTTCACCAGGAACAGCGTCTGCTCGGCCTGCCCATTTTCGACCAGCCCGGCCTCCTTGCGGCAGTGCTCGGTGTGATGTCCGGGATAGGACTCGTGCGCGATGAGGGTGGGCAGATGCGCCATATGCTGTTTGAGGTCGGAGTTGATCGCCACCCTGGAGTGGTAGTTGCCCAGGTAGTAGTTGAAGCCGGACCAGGGCTTGTCCCCGACCACCTCATAGGTGACGTGCTCGTGGTCGGGCAGCGGATAACGCTCGCGCACCAGTTCCCGCAGCGCACCCGAGAATGCCTCGACGCAGACGTGCAACCGCTCCGGCGGAATCTCATCGGCCTTGCGGAACGCCGTCATCCGCTCGGCGAGCGGACCGTCGCCGGTCAGCACCTCGTCCATCTGCCGGTGCGCATCGCGATAGTCCTCGACATCCCCCGGTGCGATCTCGACATCGAAGTACGCCCGCACCTCGTCGACGAAGCCGATATCGTCCCCGGCGAACTTGCGTCCCGAACATTCCAGCGCCCGCAGGTGCACATCGAGGAATTCCGTCCGCTCCGGTGCCAACCCGGCGGCGGGCAGTGCCGCACGCAGTGCCGCGGCCCGCCTGGCCAGCTCGCGCGGCTGCGGTGCCGGCGCGTTCTCGACCTCGCGACGCAACGCCGGATCGCCGGTATACGCGTCGACGAACCCTTCCTCCAGCCGGTCGAATGCCAAGCCGAGTCGCAGGTACTCGGTCACGAGGGGATGCGCTTCCATGCCCGCCGACATTAGCCGCAATGGGCCTGCGTATCGACCGGTTACCACCCGGTAGGGCACCCCGCGTTTCACACGATGTTGACGCAGAGCAGAATTCGGCTATGCGAGAGCTGGACCGAATCTCATACCGTCGGCGCATCACGTATGCGTGTTTGCCGGAACGGAGTGTCGGGTAAGTGGCACGAATGAGCGAGCCGAGTCCCTATGTGGAATTCGACCGGAAACAGTGGCGCACCCTGCGTAAGTCGACTCCGCTGGTACTCACCGAGGAAGAACTGATCGGACTTCGCGGCCTCGGCGAACAGATCGATCTGGAAGAGGTCGCCGAGGTCTATCTCCCGCTCGCTCGTCTCATCCATCTGCAGGTCGCCGCACGTCAACGGCTGTTCGCGGCGACCGCGACCTTTCTCGGGGAGAAGCATCCCGATCAACAGGTGCCATTCGTGATCGGTGTCGCGGGCAGTGTCGCGGTCGGAAAATCCACCACGGCTCGCGTACTGCAGGCCTTGCTCGCGCGGTGGGATCACCATCCGCGTGTGGATTTGGTCACAACCGACGGATTCCTTTATCCGACCGCGGAACTGACCCGGCGCGGCATCATGCACCGCAAGGGATTTCCGGAAAGTTACGACCGGCGAAAACTGCTGCGCTTCGTCACCGAGGTGAAATCCGGTGCGGCCGAAGTATGTGCGCCGGTGTATTCGCATATCTCCTATGACATCGTGCCGGGCAAGTTCCACTGCGTGACTCAGCCCGACATTCTCATCGTGGAGGGTCTCAATGTGCTGCAGACCGGTCCGCGGTTGATGGTCTCGGACCTATTCGACTTCTCGATCTACGTCGACGCGCGCATCGAGGACATCGAAAAGTGGTATGTGCAAAGGTTTCTCACCCTGCGCCAGACCGCCTTCGCCGATCCGAACGCGCATTTCCACCACTACGCCGGTTTCACCGATGACCAGGCGACGGCCGCCGCACAGGAGATCTGGAACAACACCAACCGGCCCAACCTGGTGGATAACATCCTGCCCACCCGTCCGCGCGCCACGCTGGTGTTGCGCAAGGATGCCGACCACACCATCAACCGGCTGCGGCTGCGCAAGCTCTAGCCGCGGCGAACGCTTGCGGCCGCTCGAGGAGACTACAGCTTCCAGGCCGCGTCCAGCCGAGCCGCGACATCGATATCCCGGACCGCCGCGATATGCGGTTTGCGGATTTCGGTGGCGATATAGCGCGCCACGAACCGCCGGATCTCGTGGTCGACGCTGGCCAGGATGCGCAGCAGCTGCCCGCGCTTGGTGGCGGTGGCCACATTGATGCGGACATCGCTCGGGCGGGGCTCGGCGATATCGATGACGACCCGCAGTGGTTCGGCGGTGCGCACGGCCAAGTGCAGGTGGACATTGCCGTGGACGTGGAAGCGATGCCGGTCCACGGCGAGATCGAGCAGCAGATCGACATCGAGCGGGATGATCAGCTCGAAGGAGATGATGTCGTCGACATGCCGATGCAGCTTCGGCTCGCCGAGTCGCACCTGCGCGGCGACCTTGGCCAGCTTGCCCGGCCCGACGCCGATCGGCCCGAAATCGAAGGCGGCCCCGGTCAACTGGGCGAATGCGCCGGAAATGCGCTGCTCGGAGGCCGCGTACTCCAGGAACCGCCGACCGAACTGCTCATAGTCGATGTAAGGCGTCAGCCCATCCCCCCACGGCGGGTTCACTTTTCGTCCTCAGCTGAGGTCGCCGACCCAACCACAGCGGAGCGAGTCTTACGAGCGACGTTCGCGGCCCGTCTCGCGTCCGAGTCGTCGAAGCGTATGCGACGAAGTCGCGAGTCTCGACGGCTCGGACGCGAGACACCAGGGGGCCGCGAACACGCGGCGCCGCAGGCGCCACAAATCAAACACCGAAACGGCGATGTCGGGCGGCGTAGTCGCGCAATGCGCGCAGGAAGTCCACCCGGCGGAATTCCGGCCAGTACGCCTCGGTGAACCATATTTCCGAGTATGCGCTCTGCCACAGTAGGAATCCGGAAAGTCGCTGCTCACCGGAGGTTCGGATGACCAGATCGGGATCCGGCTGGCCGGAGGTGTAGAGGTGCTGGCCGATGGAGTTCACGGTGATCGACTGGACCAGATCCTCGCCGGTCTCCCCCGCGGCCATCTCCTGGCGGACCAGTTTGCGGACCGCGTCCGCGATCTCCTGCCGACCGCCGTAGCCGACCGCCACGTTCACGTGTACGCCATCGCGTCCGCTGGTGCGCTCGGCCGCGGTGCGCAGTCGCTTGGCGACCAGTTCCGGAAAGCCGTCCAGCGAACCGACGATGCGCACGCTCCAGTTCTGCTCCGGTGCGGACAGCTCCTCGACGACATCGGTGATCACCTCGAACAGCGTCTCCAGTTCGTCCGGATCGCGCTGCAGGTTCTCGGTGGAGAGCAGGTAGACGGTCACCATCTCGATGCCCTCGTCCGCGCACCAGCCGACGAGTTCGGCGATCTTCAGCGCGCCGACCCGGTGCCCGTGGCTCACATCGGTGAAGCCGTTCTCTCTCGCCCAGCGCCGATTACCATCACACATCACCGCGACGTGCCGGGGATGTTGTTTGCCCGCCAGCTGCTTGGACAGCCGGGCCTCGTAGATGCGGTAGGGCAAACCACGCACCTGACTCGGAAGCTCCACGGCGACCAACCCTACGCCCAACCGCTTCGATCCCGGCACCGGCTGTGTCGGATTCGCGGCGTTCGCGGTGCGCTCCATCGTTACGCCGCGCTACCACCTCTGGACCCGTCATTCCCGCCGCCGTGTTGGATTCGCCGCGTTCCCGGCGCCCTCCGTGAGCGCGCATTCCCTGCGGCGTATCGCCTCGACGGCCCGCACCAGATGCCTTCTGGCCCTCGCCCGCACCGCGGGTGACCCGGTACAGTGGCCGATGACCCACAACTTACGGCACCGTAGGTTACCGGCGGGTATTTCTAGGAGGTAGCTCGTGTCCGAAATGATCGGCACAGCCGATGCGATACCCGACATGATCACGCACACGGCTATACCGACAAAACCGCGCATGCGCGGCTGGATCCACACCTGGGCGGTCGGCATCGCGGCAATCGCGGGGCTCGTCCTGGTGGCCACGGCCGCGACGATTTCGGCGACGGCAGGCTGGTCCACCCTGGTCTACGGGCTCACGGTCTGTGGACTGTTCGGCATCAGCGCCGTCTACCACCGGGTGACCTGGGCAACCGCAAATGCGCGCGTTCAGATGAAGCGCGCCGACCATTCGATGATCTTCCTGTTCATCGCGGGCAGCTATACCCCGTTCGCACTGCTCGGGCTGCCGGGACGGACCGGGCAGACGCTGCTGCTGGTGGTCTGGCTCGGCGCGTTGGCCGGTGTGGCGTTGAAACTGCTGTGGCCCACCGCACCCCGCTGGGTCGGGGTGCCGCTGTATCTGCTGCTGGGCTGGGCGATCGTGCCGGTCGCCGGAGAGCTGAACACGAATATCGGCATCGCTCCACTGATCCTGCTGCTCATCGGCGGTCTGGTCTACAGCGGCGGCGCGATCCTCTACGCGACCAAATGGCCCAACCCCTGGCCCACTGTCTTCGGCCATCACGAGTTCTTCCATGCCGCGACGGTCCTCGCCGCACTGTGCCACTACGCCGCGATCTGGCTGGTCGTACTGCGCTGAGCCGCCCCCGGGACCATCGTGGGTGTGCCGAATTGCCCATTGCGGCAATAGAGTTGGGGACGAGGGACGGATAGACGGCGGGGCAATATGGCACAGCGGACGATCGAGACCGGCAGACGGCACACGGACAGCGATCGGAGGATCGGCTACCGCTGGGGCGTCGCGATGGCACAGCACCGGCGCATCGTCGTCACGCTCTGGCTGATACTCATCGCCGCGTGCGCGGTCGCCTACCCACAGCTCAACGGCCGCCTCGAGGCCATGGAATTCCACGCCGACCGGGCGGATTCGACACGGATCACCGAACTGCTCGCCGCGCACTATCCCGATCTGGGCGCCGAACAGCTGGCGCTGGTCTTCGATTCGCGCGAGCGGACCGTCGACGATCCGGCCTACCGGGCCATCGTGGAGCCAGCGGTCGCGGAGCTGCGCGGTGTGCCGGGGGTGCGGATCGCGGTCGGGCCGTTCCAGGGTGATCAGAAGTCGCAGATCTCGGCGAACAGACATGCGGCGATGGCGGTCATCGGGATCGATGGCGCGATTCCGGCGCGCGCGCAGTTGGCCGGTGAACTGCAGGAACGCGCGGGCCACTATTCCGGTGACGGAGTGAGCGTCGGCATCACCGGATTCTCGCCGGTATTGCACGATCTGATGCAGATCGAGGTGGCCGATTCCGGCCAGGCCGAGGCACTCGGCCTACCGGTGGCATTCGTGCTGCTCATCCTCGCGCTCGGCACGGTGGTCGCCGCACTGGTGCCGGTGATGGTCGCGGTGAGCGGGCTACTGCTCGCATTCGGCGGACTGTTTCTGCTGTCGCATGTGATGGGCACGAGTTCGCTACTGCTTGCCGTCGCGACCATGATCGGCACCGGTATCGGACTGGACTATGCGATGTTCGTGGTCAGTCGCTTTCGGGAGGAGTTGGCGAAGCCCGGCGGCAGTTCCCCGGCCGGTGTCGCCCATGCCTGCGGGATCGCCATCGCCACGGCCGGCAAGACCATCGTCGCCTCGGGCTTCATCGTGATGATCTCGCTGTGCTCGCTGGTCGTGGTGCGGGCGCCGGTGTTCCGGGGTATCGCGGTCGGCGTCGCGATCGCGGTGGTCGCCACGCTGGCGGTGGCATTGACACTGCTGCCAGCGGTACTGGCGATGCTCGGGACGCGGGTCAATCGCGGTGCGCTGCCCGCGCGGTGGCAGCCGCTGGAGACCCGACCGGGCGCCGAGGCCACCGATCCGACGAGCGGACGGTGGGCGCGCTGGAGCCGGATCGTCATGGCTCGACCCGCGGTGTTCGGTATCGCGGCCACCGTGGTGCTGCTCCTGGCGGCCGCACCGCTGGCCGGCGTGCGCTACGGGATGGATATGGGCACCGCGGCGATGACCGAGACCGCCTCCGGCAAGGCGGGCAAGGTCGCCTCGGAGAATTTCGCGCCCGGACTGCTCGCACCGATCACGCTGGTCGCGACCGGTCCCGGCGATTCCCCACTGAGTTCCACCTCGGCCACCGCGGTACAGGACTACCTGTCCGCGCTCCGCTCGGACCCGCGCATCGAACAGGTGCTGCCGATCCAACGCGACGGACGGATCTTCGCCATGGTGGTGGCGAAGACGTCATTCGATTCCACCGACGCCGATCGACTCGTCCGGGAGATCCGCGACCGGGCCGCCGTATTGCCCGCGGCGCAGGTCCTGGTCGGCGGCGTGACGGCCGAGTTCGCCGATATGTCCGATGAGATCACCGGGAAACTGCCACTGGTGATCGCACTGGTTCTATGCTGCTCGTTCGTGTTCCTCATCGCCGCCTTCCGCAGCATCGCGCTGCCGATCAAGGCAATCGTGATGAATCTGCTGGCCACCGGCGCGGCCCTGGGCATCACTGTCGCGGTGTTCCAGTGGGGCATCGGCGAGTCGCTGCTCGACTTCCACAGCACCGGATTCATCCAGGTATTCCTGCCGACCATGGTGTTCGCCATCCTGTTCGGGTTGTCGATGGACTATGAGGTGTTCCTGATCCGGCGGGTCAAGGAGTTCTGGGAGGGTTCCGCGCGCACCGCGGCCGATAACGAGTACGCGGTGGCGGCGGGACTGCAGCACACCGCCCGCCCGATCAGTGCGGCGGCGGCCATCATGGTGGCGATCTTCGGCAGCTTCCTCACCGCGAGCGTGCTCGAGCTGAAACAGATCGGGCTCGCGCTGGCGGTGGCCGTCGCGATCGATGCGGCATTGGTGCGGTTGGTGCTGGTGCCCGCGCTGATGAAGATGTTCGGGACCTGGAATTGGTGGCTGCCGGGTTCGACGCGAGCGGGCGTGCCGGTGCGGGTTACGGTGCGTGCGGACGCAGAGGCACCGTGATCACCAAGCTCGTCATCTGGGCGCTGAAGGCGCGATGGGGTTTGGCGGCGGTGGTGATCACCGCGAATCTCAGCGGGCTCGCGGTGATCGTCACCGAGCTGTGGCTCAGTGGATTTCTCGGCCGGATCGGCGACGACTGGCACCGCATCATCGGACTGGTGTCGATCTATCCGGTGGTGGGTTTTCTGGTCGGGGTCGGGCTCGCCGTGCGCGATCGCACCGTCTACTTCGCCTGGCTCGATGACGGCCGCAAGCCGACGGTCGACGAGGCCCAGCGACTGCTGCGCCTGCCGATCGCCATCACCATCCGAGCGCTGGCCATCTGGCTGCCCGGTGTGATCGTCGCGGCCTCGATGTTCTCCCATCTCACCGCGCACAACAGCGCGGCGGTGACGGCGGCGCTGTTCACCCTCGGCGCCCTCGAATCCGCCGGATTCACCTTCCTGATCGTCGACCGGCTGATCCGCCCGACCATCCCGGTGGTGGCGGGGGTCCTCGGCGGCACGATGCACTGGAGTTCCTCGGTGCTCGTCCGGGTCGTCATGACCTGGGCGGTGGCGGGTGCCATGCCGCTGCTCATGCTGATCGTGGTGCTCGCCGATCCGGCCTCCGGTGCGCCGAACCGCATCCGCACCGCCATCTACCTCTCCGGAGTCGGATTCGGTGTCGGCGCACTGGCCACCGCCTTCCTGGCCCGTTCGGTGGCCACGCCGATGCGCACACTGCGCCGGGCGCTGGACCTGATCACCAAGGGCGAGTTGGATGTCCGGGTACCGGTCGGCAGTACCAGCGAGATCGGGCGGCTGGAGCATTCGGTCAACGAACTCGCCGCCAACCTGCGCGAGCGTGAGCGGATGCGGGATGTATTCGGCCGCCATGTCGGCGCCGAGGTCGCCGAGCGGGCGCTGGCCGGCGGATTCGATCTGACCGGCGACGTACGCGAGGTGTCGGCGCTGTTCGTCGACGTCACCGGATCCGTCGAACTGTCCAGCGGTCTGCGTCCGCAGGAGTTCGTCGCCAAGCTCAATCGACTGCTCGCGATCGTCGTCGCGGCGACCGAGGAGAACAACGGTCTGGTCAACAAGTTCGAGGGTGATGCGGCACTGTGCATCTTCGGCGCACCGATCGCCTTGCCGGACAATGCGACACCGGCGCTGCGGGCAGCCAGGCGCATCCGGGACGAGGTCATCGCCACCGGCGAACTCGATATCGGTATCGGTGTGGCGCGCGGACCGGTGTTCGCCGGTGATGTCGGCTCCGATACCCGCTTGGAGTACACGGTGATCGGCGATGCGGTCAATGAGGCGGCCCGGTTGACCACCGAGGCGAAAGAGGTGCCGCGCCGAATTCTGGTGAGCGGCGCGGTCACCGAGGCCGCGGCCGCGCACGAGCGCGCCAAATGGACTCTCTACGACCATATTCTGCTGCGCGGCATGCCCGAGCCCACCGCCTGCTGGACCGATGTCGAGACCGCCGAGACATCCGGTGGCACGGCGCCCGACACCGCCCCGGCCGATGACCGGACCGCCGTCAGCGCGATCACCGAAGTGCGCACCGCGGCGACCGAATCTCCGTCCCAGAATTGAGTTGGTGTTCCTCGTACCGCACGAATGCGATACGAGGTCGATCTTGCCCTTCCTCGTCGGTGAGCTCACCAAGAAACCTTGTGCGCCAACCGCTTTCGACGAGTCACCCCTACCGCTGAGATCAGGGCAACCAGCGGGTCAGGCCGACGACCTCCGCCGCGATATCCGATACTCGGCGGCCATCGGTGCCGACCCGATGCACCCAGTCCGGGGCCTCGGCATCCAGCTTCGCGGCCGTCACCTTGCCGCGCTCGATGTGCTCGTCCAGTGCGGTGCCGATCTCCCGACCCGCGAGCCGCTCGGCCGCCGCCGCATCCGCACAGGTCAACAGGACCGCGGTGATCTCGGGCTGTTCCCCCAATGCCGCGACGAGCTCGCCGAGCACATTCTCGAAGACACTGGCGGTGTTCGTGTACACGATCCGCCGATATCCGAGCGCACGGTAATTCGCCCACATCGCAGCGAGATTCCGCTCCGCGAGTCCGTGCTCCCACGGCGCCGGATAGGCCTGATCCAGATTGTCGCCCTCGATCAAACAGTGCCGCACCCGCGCTGCCGAAAGCCGCGCGTGCACCTCGAAAGCCACGGTCGTCTTCCCGACCCCGGCCCTACCGCCGATGAAAAGTGCCTGACTGCGCACGGTCACCCAACCACTGTGCCGCATCGGCCACGGTGCCGGGCCCGACCGTGCCGACCGCGACCCGCCGGGAACTGTCAGCGGGATTACGGCGCTCGCATCACGGCATCTTCTCCCGCTCGCCGCCACGGCCGGTGCCAGGCGGCAACTTGACGAGAACGAACTATGCGTGCACACTGCTCTCATTAGAGAGCGTCGCTCTCGCCAATCTGAGGGAGAACAGACATGTTGGAAGCCTGGAAGTGGGCCAATCTCACGCTGGCATTCGTGATGGAGTTGGTCGCGTTCGCGGCGCTGGCGCTGTGGGGCTGGAAGACCGCCAATGCGACTCCGCTCAAGCTCGTACTGGCCGTGGGCATCCCCCTCCTCGCGGCGCTGGCCTGGGGCCTCTTCGCGGCGCCGAATGCGACATTCGACTACCCACTGCTAGCGGTCGTCACCAAGGTCGCGGTTTTCGGCGGCGCCGCGGTCGGACTGTGGGCCACGGGCTACCGATCGGTCGCGGTGGTCTTCGTCGCCGTCCTGGTCGCGAACCTGCTGACGATCAGGCTCGGACACCTGTCCTTGTGAGCAGGTCGACGACGCCCGAATCCGCAAGGCGGAGCCGAACCTCCACGCCGCCGACCTGTTCGCCCGCCCCTTCCCTGCCAGCGCACGATCCAAACGGTGCCGAGCAGACAGTGGGCAACCGCCGGTGCAGGCTAGGGGCGTTTCAGAGATGTGCTCAGGTCGACGGAAGTCGTCACCGGGAGGTCGCAGACCGAGCCGCGGCAGACGTAGGCGGCCGGTGCGCCGTTCTTCTGGGGTCGGTCGGCCAGGAGGGGAACCGAGTCGGTGGGCGCGGCGACAATGACCGTGCCGCCGGGGGCTTCGGTGCGGGCAGTGGCGATCAATTCCGTTGCCGCGGTGGAGCTGTCGGCCGCGATCGCGACCTGCAGCGGGCCGCGGAGAGCGGCTTCGGCGACGGTCAGCCATTGGCCCGCCGAGCGCGGGGCGCGGGCGAGGACGACGGCACCGCGGGCGAGCGTCCGATCGGCCAGCTCGCGGTAGCGCAGGGCGGGTTCCGGTGCGCTGGCGGCAGCGGCGGTGAGGAGGGCTTCGGCCAGTGCGGAGGCGCCCGCGGGGGTGGCGCCGTCGATGGGGTCGCGCGGACGGGTGACGAGGGTTTCGGCATCGTCGGCGGTGTCGAACCAGCTGCCGGGGGCCGCGGGATCGGCGAAGTGCTCAATCGCCTTGTCGAGCAGGCGTTGTGCGTGTTCGAGCCAGTCCAGTCGGCCGGTGGCCTGATGTAGGGCGAGCAGACCGGTGACCAGCCAGGCATAGTCCTCCAGGACACCGGGAGACGCACCGACGGCACCGCCGAGGGAGGCGCGGCGCACCCGGCCGTCGACCACATGCTCGGCCAGCAGGAAGCGGGCGCAGCGGACCGCGACGTCGACCCAATCATCTTGCCGCAGTGCGGAACCCGCTTCGGCGAGGGCGGTAATGGCCATACCGTTCCATGCGGTCACGACCTTGTCGTCGCGGTCCGGCTGTGGGCGTCGGCCACGGGCCGCACGCAGCGTCGCCCGAATCCGCTCGAAGCGCTCGCTGGCGGCGGCCGCGGTGGCCGAGTCGGATAGGGCATCGGGGTCGGAGTAGCGGGTGAGGACCGAGGTGCCCTGTTCGAAGTTACCGGCGGTGGTGACCCCGAAAACCTCGGCGGCCCATGCGCCGTCGATGGAACCGAGTTCGCCGATCAGGTCGGCGGGAGTCCATACGTACGTCGCGCCCTCGACGCCGGGACCGCCGGATTCCAGATGCGTATCGGCGTCGAGCGCGGAGGCGAACCCGCCACTGTCGGTGCCGAGATCGTCGATGATGAACTGCACGGTCTCGCGAGTAACCCTGTGTGCCAAGGACTCCCGGCCCTGCCCGAGAGTACGCCGAGCGAGATGCGCATAGGCGCGCAGCAATTGCGCATTGTCGTAGAGCATCTTCTCGAAATGCGGCACCACCCACGCGGCATCGACGGAGTAGCGTGCGAAACCGCCGCGCAACTGGTCGTAGATGCCGCCGCGCGCCATGGCTTCGGCGGTGCGGTTCACCACATCGAAGACGGCCGCATCGCCGGTGCGTTCCCAACTGCGCAGCAGCCCCTCCAGCAGCGCCGATGGCGGAAACTTCGGTGCGCCACCGAATCCGCCGTGTTCGGTGTCCTCATCGCGAACGACCGCGGCGACGGCGTGCGCGAGCAGGTCGGCCGAGATCGCCACCCCGGCATCGGGCAGCCCGGCGGTTTGTGCTCGCAACGCCTCGGTCACCTGGGCGGATGCCTGGTCCACTTCGTCGCGCCGGGACTTCCAGGTATCGGTGATGGCGGCGAGCAACTGGGTGAACGACGGCATCCCGCCGCGCGGCAGCTTCGGGTAGTAGGTGCCGCAATAGAACGGTTCGCCGTCCGGGGTGAGGAAGCACGTCATCGGCCAGCCGCCCTGACCGGTCATCGCCACCGTGGCGTTCATATAGACCGCATCCAGATCCGGCCGTTCCTCGCGATCCACCTTGACGCACACGAAGTTGTCATTCATCAACGCGGCCGTCTGCGCATCCTCGAACGATTCGTGCGCCATCACATGGCACCAGTGGCAGCTCGCATATCCCACCGAAAGCAGAATGGGCACATCACGCGCACGCGCCGCCGCCAGCGCCGCCGCATCCCACTCTCGCCAATGCACCGGATTCTCCGCATGCTGCCGCAAATACGGTGAGGTCGCGCTACCCAGCAGGTTCACAACTCCACCCTCTCACGTTCGTCGCGAGCGGCACACGGCCGCCGCGCCTGATTCGGCGTCCCGAACACGGTGGCTGGTGCGGTGCGCGCTGTGTCTGCCGAGCACGAACGCCTGGAACTGCGGCCGTCATGGGTTTACCCAGCGAGCTGGGCGTCATCCGGGAAGCGGCAGCCAGATGACGTCGCCCGAGGGGTTGTGGCCCCTCGGGCTGTCGTGCCGAGCAGCCGACGGCGTGGTGGAATCCTGGTCGCGACGCCTGCCCCGCCCGACGCCGAGCGTGCCGCCACCCGGGGCGTGCGCGCCGAATTCGTCTTTCACAGCTCGGATGCGCCCCGGCTCGCGACCGTGGCCGAGAAGATCGATTCCGGCACGCACATCCTGCTCGACCGCGTACTGCCGCTCGGCGAAGCGCCCGCAGCCCTGAGCTATCTCGCCGAAGGCAAGGCCAAGGGCAAGGTCGTCCTCGTCCCCGACAACGTCGTCTGAGAGCGGCCGCTGTCACGTCGCCGAGACTGGTGCCGTCAACCCCTGGTAGGCGGCGGGACCGGATACACATACTGAGCGTATGGATCTCTCGGAGCTCGGCGCTTTCCTGAAATCCCGGCGGGACCGGGTGCGACCGGCCGACATCGGGCTTCCCACCGGACCCCGTCGACGCGTACCCGGTTTGCGTCGTGACGAGGTGGCTACAGTCGCCGGGGTATCCACCGACTACTACGTGGAGTTGGAGCAGGGGCGCGGAGTCCAGCCGTCCGAACAGATGCTGGCCGTACTGTCACGGACACTGCGCCTCAGCTCCGACGAGCGAGATCACCTCTACCACCTGGCCGGACGTCCACTCCCCCCGGTGCACGGCATCGCCGCACATGTTCATCCGGGCATGCTCGATCTCCTCGACCGGCTTCCGAATACCCCGGCGCAAGTGATCACCGATCTGAGCGCGCCCCTGGTCCAAAACCAGCTCGCAAGAGCGCTGCTGGGCCCGCCGCAGGGCGGAAAAGGCATCGAGGCGAGCTTCATCTATCAATGGTTTGCGGACCTCTCCGTCCGTGAGCGCTATCACCCCGACGAACACGCACGACAATCCCGGGTATTCGTCGCGGATATGCAGGCGGTCGCCGCACGCGGCGGGAAAGATCCCGAAGTCATTGGACTCACCCGGAAACTCTTGCGTATCAGTGCAGAATTCGCAGAGCTCTGGGGCCAGCGCGACGTCGGCGTCCGTCGCGCAGACCGGAAGCGACTGATCCACCCGGTCGTAGGCGAGCTCGAACTCAACTGCCTGAGCCTGCTCAGCGAGGACGGCACCCAACGACTGCTCTGGTTCACCCCCGTGCCGGGCTCGCGGGCCGTTGAACAGCTCGAATTGCTTTCGGTGGTCGGTGAACAGGAAATAGCCAACGGTGATCGGCTGCGCGATCGGCGTGCTGGAGCGTGGCGGTCACGACATGTAGGAATAGGGCACGCTCGAGCCCGACGACCTGCGGATGGAATCCGGCACCACGTCGACGTACCCGGAGGCGGATACGGTGACGGACGGCAAATTCCATTGTCGTGTCGATGCTTCGGCGCGCCAGGCGATCTTCCATCCGAATGGCAGCAGGTGGACGCGTTCCCCATATCTCCCCAGTCGTTCGGCGAGATCCGAAAGCACGTCGAGAGTGTCGGCGACCTGGGTGAGGACATCCAGTGGATCGGCGGCTGGCGTCGATCCACTACCCGCAGTCGCGCAGTGCGGAACCCCAGCGATAACGATGTGGGCAGCCTCGCTGACGAGGCACAGGTACCGGATCGCGCGCGCGGCCTCGGCGGTCAAGGGACAATCGCCCGGTTCGACATCGACTCGCACCACCAGGCAATCGAAGAACATCTGCGCCATGCCCACCGTCGACAGGTCGACGGCCACGGCGCACGGACCTGCCGACATCAGGGTGTATTCGACACTGCGCCAACGACTTCCGACGCCCCTCATGCAACGGACCTCCGCCGCGAGCGCGGCTGCGGGTGCGTCATGGCCGGTCGGCGACGCCGCAGAGGGCGTAACAGAAGACGAACGGCACCGCACCGTCGTTGAACCATGCGTGCGGCGCGCCGTGCTGGATCACGCAATCGCCCGACCGCAGCGACACATCGACACCGTCGCCGAGGCGCATGCGGCCCTGGCCGCTGAGCACGACGACGAAATCGATACTCGCAGTGCTGTGCATGCCGGGCGCGGCGGGGTCGAACGCCGCCATCATCCCTGGCAGTTTCGCCTCCGCTTCCGCGGTGACGGCCGCCATTACTTCCTCGGGCGGGTCGGCGTCGGGCTCATAGGTCAGACCCGGCGGTACGGAGATGTACCCGAAACGCAGCCCGCCCGGGCCCGGGAAATAGCGGGTGTCGGTCCGGGGAGGCATCCGGTAGACCGGCAGATCGGGTAGCTCGTCGAGCTCCCACATCCGATAGATCTCGGCGCCGGGCAGCAGCGCCAATGTCAGCGGGTCGATACTGTCGTCCGCCAGCACCCGTCCCTGTCCGGTTCCGTCGTCGCCGACCACGATTCTGCGCATGTGAACTCCCGATTGTCTTCCGCGACCAGCTGAATCGGGTCGGCACCGATAGCCGCATCGGGCCGATCCGAGCTATTCGGACCGTAGCCGCGGCCCGCGCATCCCCACTTGTCCCAGTACGCACGAGCACTGTCCGAATGCGCAGAACTCGAAATACCCACGCTGCCGCTGCGGCGGTGATCCGCGCGGTTCTGCCGTAGGCTGCTTCCAGAATTGGGGTCGACGCCTGGGCACCGATGACCGTCGATCGGAAGGCGGTATTCATGGATCGAGCGGCCATCGCCGACTCCGCCACGACGAGTGTGGTGGATCCACATGAGCGAGCCGACTACTGGGCCCATCTGATCAGCACGTACCACTGTCGGCTGGGCTACCGATTCCCGAGCCACACCGACTTCCAGGGGCACACTCAACTGCGCCGCACCGACGCCTACCAGCTCGTCGGGTGGAAATCGGATGCTGTCACCTACCTGCGCAACCCAGCGCACATCCGTGCCGACCCCGACGACGATTACCGGCTGATCGTTCCGCTCGTCGGGCAACTGTCCTTCCGCACCGCCGACGGGAACGGGATCCTCACACCGGGAACGATGAGCCTGGTGGCCGTCGACCGGCCCTACGCGATGTCCATGTCCGACGGCACGCGAGGGCTGATCATCACCATTCCGCGCAGGGAAATACAGCATCGCCTCAACCGCGTCACGCCGCCCACCCACCCGCTGGATCTCACGAGCGGGCTCGGGCGGGTGACCGACGGGATCGTCAGTGCACTGTCCACCGAATGCGCCGCACTCACCGACCTGCAATTCGACGCCGTCGCCGAACGGCTGGTGGATCTGATCTGCATGCAGATCCTCGGCGACCCGGGGAGCTCACCCACCCGGCTCGCCCATGTGGAAGCGACCGCCCGTCGGTATATCCACAGCCATGCCGGAGATCCGGACCTCACCGGCACATCCGTCGCCGGTGCGCTCGGCTGGTCGCTGCGTCAAATTCAACTGGCGTTCAACGCGGTCGGCACCACGCCCAGCGAAGTCATCCGGGAGGAACGCCTGCAACTGGCGCACGATCGCCTGCGCAGCCCCGCCTACCGGCATCGAAGTATCACCGATATCGCATCGGACCTGGGCTTCGGTTCGACGAGCAGCTTCAGTAAGGCCTTCCGTCGACGCTTCGACACCACGCCCGGCCAACTCCGCGAAGGACTGGCGAGCAGCATCCGGCCCGGTCGCACGCCAGGAACAACCAGCTAACGGCCAACGAGTGCCGACCCGGCGTGACCAGCGGACAGCCCACAGGTCGCGGGGATCACCCATCATCTACGTCATCGCAAGCCATCAGCCGAGAAACACGACCACGCTATCGTCGCAGCGTGGACTCCCTGCGCCAGTTGCGGTACTTCGTCGCCGTCGCCGAAGAACTGCATTTCGGACGGGCGGCGGAGCGGCTGGGCATTGCGCAGCCGCCGCTGAGCCAGCGCATCCGCAAACTCGAGCAGGATCTCGGTGCCCGTCTGTTCGATCGGGACAGCCGACGGGTCGAACTGACCGAGGCAGGCCAGATCCTGCTCGCCGAATCCCGTGATCTGCTGGCCCGCTGGGATCGGGCGCAGCGGCTGGTGGGCAAGGCACATCGGGGTGAGATCGATGCGCTGCGGGTCGGGGTTCCGCCCGAGCTGGCCGGGCGGGTGCTTGCGGCGATCCTCACCGCATTCGAAAGTCGTGACGTCCGGGTCGATCTGCAGGAGCTGACCACTGCGGAACAGATCCGGCTGCTCGCCGACCGCCAACTCGATGCCGGGCTGCTACAGCATCCGATCGATGTGGTCGGCCTCGAACTCGGCCCCGAAGTCGAGACACCGCTCGGCGTGGTGCTGCCGCGCGACTCGCCGCTTGCCGTTCGCTCCTCGCTCACCCTGGCCGAGCTGGCCGGACTCGGTCTGGTGATCTTTCCGCGGGCCGCCGCGCCCGGACTCTACGACGCCACCCTGCGCACCTGCTGGGAGCACGGCTTCCGCCCCAGCCGGGTCCAGCACGCCCGCAACCCCGAATTCGTGCTGGGCATGGTGCTTTCCGGCCGCGGCGTCGCCTTCGACCAGGGCATGGTGGCGCAGAAGGAGCCGCGGGTCGTGTGGCGCCCGCTGACCGACCACTTGAGCTGGCGGCTGTCGCTGGCCTGGCCCGCGGCGGCACCGCATCCCCTGGTACGCGAGCTCGCCGACCTCATCGTCGAAGTGATCGAGGGCGACGGCTCGTCACGACCCGCACCCGCTCAGGAGGTGGCGCAGCGGCCGTGGAATGTCGTATTCGGCAGATCGTGACGGATGCGCTCGATCGCCAGCCGCGCGGCCGCGCCGATCGCGTGATCGACATCGGGCAATCGTTGTACGAGGGTATCGGCCCTGGTGAAAACCGCGACGGCATAGCGACTTCCGCCGGGGTATTCCACCACGCCGATCTCATTGCGAATCGCGGGCAGTGAACCGGTCTTGCCCCACACCGACACCTCGGGCGGGAAGGCCGCGGCGAGCCGGTGCCAGTTGACCTGCTGTGCCATGAGCCCGCGTACCCACCGGCAGGCCTCGGCGGCGCCAGCGCGCTCCTGGCCGAGCAGGGTGAGCAGGCGGGTCATATCGCGCGGCGTGCTCGCGGTGGTGCGGTGCGGGTCCATGGCACGGGTGGCGAGCACTTCGGACACGCTCAGCGTCGGGAAGCGGCGCGCGAAATCGACGGTATCGCGTGCGCCGATATCCTCGGCCATGGTCTGCACGACGTACCTGGGCGAGCCGACGATCCGGGTGCCGGTCAGGCCCAATTCGCGGACCAACGAGCGCACATTGTCCAGGCCGACGCGATCGAACAGCAGGTCGGCGGCAGTGTTATCGCTCACCGACAGCGCGAAGAACGCGGCATCGCGCAGGCTGAATTCGACATCGTCCGAACAGCCCGCGGTGCCGACGCCACCGAGCCGGTCCGCCGCGCTCGCCCGCACCCGGTCGGTCGGATCGAGCTGACCGGCCACGACCTGGCGCGCGAACTCCAGCACCAATGGCACCTTGACCACCGATGCCAGCACCACCGGTTCGTCGGCACCCAGCCCGGCCGCGCCGTCGCAATCGAAACATCGGGCATGCACCCAGCCGCGCACGCCGACCTTACGGAAGATTTCCTCCACGCCCGCCAAGCTTCCATACGGGGGCGATCCGAGTCATCTTGACTCTCCCCCCGATGGAGGGTTCACGCTCGTCAGCGTCCGCATTCGACCGGGAGGACCCGCGATGAAACTCGATCTGGCCAAGACCGATAGGCACTACTACGACGCCACCACGCAACCACAGCTGCGCACCTTCGACACCTACGGCTATCTCACGGTCACCGGCGCCGGCGCGCCCGGCGGCGAGGTGTACATCGAGGCGGTGCAGACGCTGTACCGAACCGCCTACGGCGCCAAGAAGCTCGCCAAGGCGGACGGACAGGATTTCGTGGTGCCCAAGCTGGAGGGCCAGTGGTGGGTGAATTCCGATGAGCCGCCGCTGTCGGTACCGCGCGAACAGTGGCAGTGGAAGCTGATGATCCGGATGCCCGATACCGTCAGCGCCGAGATGGTCTCCGGTGCCACATTCGAGCGGCTGACCGAGGGGGAAGCGATCCAGGTCATGCACATCGGACCGTACGCGACGGAACCGGAGACGTTGGCTCGCATGGAGGCGTTCATGGCCGAGCAGGATCTGGTCATGAACGGCCGCCATCATGAGATCTACCTCTCGGATCCGCGCAAATCCCCCGACGCGAAGACCCGGACCATCCTGCGTCATCCCGTCCGCCGCGCCTGATCCGGCGACGCCAGCTTCGTCAAACAGCGCACGAACTCGGCTGCGCGGCAAGTGGTTACGCGATCAGCACGCCCGTCCGAGATAGCCGAGCAGCCGGCGGTGCGCTGGCGCGTCGGCGGGCACGGCGACCTCCGCGCCGAACACGCCCGGTTTGCGGAAGCCGTCGAGGCCGCCCATCGCGTGCATGGTGGTCAGCAGTTCGGCGCACAGCTCATCGTCGGCGAGATCGGGGCGGTCGATGGCCACCGCGATATCGACGCCGTGTGCGACGACCTCGGTGAGGTGGATCATGGCGGCGGCCGGGCCGGGCAGCTCACCGAGCGAGAAGTGAACGGTGCCGGTCAGTGCGTCGGGACGATGCCAGGCCGCGCGGTCGACCTCGGACGCCGCGGCGAAGGCGCCCTGCGGATCGATGCCGAGCCAGTCGTCATCGTGTCCGGCGCCCGCGTCGGTGCCGCTCAGCTCGGCGGCGAACAGGTGCATACCGCCCACGGCATGGTTGAGCACGGCGTGCACATCCCACTCCGGACACGGCGTCGGCGCCGCGAGCCGGTCGCTGTCGACGGCGGCGACCACGATCGCGCCCGTCATATCCAGAGCGCGGTCGATCTGTCCGATCACATTGTCCATGGGCATCCTTCGCTCGAAGAGTTCGCAGAATAGGTAGCACGACGGGGTGACATCCAAACTCGATCCAACGCCGCCCGGATCACGGAATCCAGCACGGCAAGGACCCAAAAGGATTGCGCTGCCGCACTTCCGGCGACACGTAGGTCTCCGAAAACGAAATGTCAACGAGTTCCGCAAGCCCGCGATATCCGCACGAGGACTTCGGACAGCTGCGGCCGACCGGCGGTCGGCGAACCGGCGGTCGGCAGCGGCCGAAATGCGTTATCCGAGAACCGGATAGTTGGAGCGGATCACCGACCGCGGGTCGCGCGCACGCTTGATCTCCCGCAACCGCGCGAGCGTGGTCTCGTCGAACGCCGCGGCGGCCGTCTCCTCCGGAGTGAGGAATGTGTACGGCTTGCGGCCGCTGATGTGCGCGCCGATCGCATCGACGACCTCGGCCCGTCGGGCGGTGACCGCGGCCGTCAGATGCGGCAGTCCGAGGCCGAGTGCGTAGAGCAGGTACGGCTCGGTGACCGGGCCGCGCGCACCGCCGCGGCCACCGGCTGCGTGACCGCGGTCGACCACGGCCGCGCCGCCACGTCGAAGCCGTCTTCCCCCGGCACCAGCACCCGGCCGGGCAGGGCAGCACGCAGATCCTCGAATGTCATTGGTATTTCCTCACTTCGCAGCCGTGCCCGAAAGCACCTGCGGCCCGTGGATCGTGCCGCGACTACTCCATCGACGAAATACGGCCGGCAAACGTAACACCGGCCGCCCGAATTCATCGGGCGGCCGGTGTCGCAGCGGGCGCTATCAGGTTTTGTCGGGTCG
The DNA here is from genome assembly GCF_050955995.1 of Nocardia sp. CA-119907. Classification (NCBI taxonomy): domain Bacteria; kingdom Bacillati; phylum Actinomycetota; class Actinomycetes; order Mycobacteriales; family Nocardiaceae; genus Nocardia; species Nocardia sp. CA-119907. Next base: position 1,477,345 of record NZ_CP192091.1, on the reverse strand, counting down.
ATCGCCCGAGTCGCCCTCGTCCTTCTCGAGCCGGGTGATGCCCGGTTCAGTGCCCTCGTCGGCCTCCTGATCCGGCTCCGGATGGTCGGGCTCGAAGGTCGCGGGCAGCCCCTTGATATGCCGGTTCATCGACCGCACCAACAGCACTGTCCCGGCGAGCAGCACCAGAATGATCACCAGACCCAGCGGCGACGCCTTGCCGAACTCCGGTCCGGTCGGCGTGCCCGGCGCTTGGGCGAGTAGAGCCAGCATCACCGGTGCTCGTCTTCGATACCGGCGAACAGGTCGGTCTCCGGGAGCGAGCTCGACACCCGTGACTTGGCCAGTTCGAACTCCTCGGTCGGCCACAGCCGCTGCTGCATCTCCATCGGAATCGCGAAGAACGCGCCGTTGGGATCGATCTGCGTGGCGTGGGCACGCAGGGCGTCGTCACGCTGCGGGAAGTATTTGGCGCATTCGATCTGCGTGGTCACCCGGGTCATTCCGTCCGGGCGGCCCTGCCGGTAGGTGCGCATCCGCTCCAGCCACTCCCGCAATGGGAACGGCTCGCCGATCCGCTCGTACTCCGCGGCGAAGACATCCAGGCGGGCCATGGTGAAGCCGTGGTCGTAGTAGATCTTCAGCGGCTGCCACGGCTCGCCCGCGTCCGGGAACCGCTCCGGATCGCCCGCCGCCTCGAATGCGGCCATCGACACCTCATGGCAGCGGATGTGATCCGGATGCGGGTAGCCGCCGTTCTCGTCATAGGTGGTCATCACATGCGGTTTGAACTCGCGCACCACCCGGACCAGCGCCTCGACGGCCTCATCCAACGGGACCAGCGCGAAGCAGCCCTCCGGCAGCGGCGGCGGCGGATCGCCCTCGGGCAGGCCGGAGTCGACGAAACCGAGCCAGGTCTGTTGCACCCCGAGCGCGGCGGCCGCGGCATCCATCTCCTCGCGCCGGATCTCATCGATCCGCTCCAGCACCCCCGGCGTGTCCATCGCGGGATTGAGGATGCTGCCCCGTTCGCCGCCGGTCAGCGTCACGATGAGGACGTCATGGCCCTCGTCGGCGTAGCGCGCGGTCGTCGCGGCCCCCTTGCTGGATTCGTCGTCGGGGTGGGCGTGAACCGCCATGAGGCGAAAGCCACTCACGTCTCGTTCACCTCAGAACTCACCGTCATACCTCGTATCTCCGCCGCCGGGGTCCGATCTGCCTGTCCCTATAGTTCCATTCGACAGACTTTTGTTCCGACGTACCCCCCGGGAGCGATGCACCATGAGCGATACACCCGGTGCCGCCGCTTCGGCGCCCGCCGATCGACGTGCCGACCGGTACGGTACGACGCCACGCCCGAGGCGACGCTGGATTCCTTTCGCACTCGGCGCGGTCGTGCTCGCCGCGGGTCTCGGGGTCGCCTATCTCGGTTTCCAGAAGTACGGCCCGGACGATATCGACGCCGAACAGCTCGGCTACACCGTCGTCGACGATTCCACGATCTCGGTACACCTCAAGGTCACCCGCAAGGATCCGCAGCGGCCGGTGGTGTGTTTCGTGCGGGCGATGGCCAGGGACGGGTCCGAATTGGGCCGGCGCGAGGTGCTGATCGAACCGTCCGGCAGCGGCACCATCGAGCTGACGACCACCGTGCGCGCCTCCGCGCGGCCGGTCTCGAGCAGCATCTACGGCTGCAGCGATGACGTCCCCCAGTACCTGCGGGCGGGCTGATTCCGGGCAGTATCCCATCACGGCGTCCACAAAACGAACGCCGACCTGCGTGTTTATGATTCATGCTAAAATAGCGTGATGCACGGTTCCGGGGCCCGGAGCCGTGTTTGCTGCATTGACGGCCAGCGCTGTCAGTTCCGGGTGTGTGAGTTCGCCGGACCTGAGGCCTGTCGGGGTTCGATGAACTTCCCCAGGAGGGCAATAGCCGTCGGCTGGTGCGTGCCCGCCCCCTGTGGGCACTGCAGCGGATCAGGGAACCCGGTCTCGGCCGGGAACAACTACTAGGGAGTGATCGAGATGACTGAGACGCAAGTGACTTGGCTGACCCCGGAGTCGCACGACAGGCTCAAGGGTGAACTCGACGCGCTCATCGCCAATCGTCCGGTCATCGCTGCCGAGATCAACGAACGCCGCGAAGAGGGCGACCTCAAGGAAAACGGCGGATACCACGCCGCGCGCGAGGAGCAGGGTCAGCAAGAGGCGCGCATCCGGCAGCTGCAGGAGCTGCTGAACAACGCCAAGGTCGGCGTTGCGCCCACCAAGTCCGGCGTCGCGCTGCCGGGTTCGGTCGTCAAGGTCTATTACGACGGCGACGAGTCCGACACCGAGACCTTCCTCATCGCGACCCGCGAAGAGGGCCTCAATGATTCCAAGCTCGAGACCTACTCGCCGAATTCGCCGCTCGGCGGCGCGCTCATCGACGCCAAGGTCGGCGACACCCGTGAGTACACGCTGCCCAACGGCAAGACCATGAAGGTGACGCTGGTCAGCGCGGAGCCCTACCACAGCTGATCTGGGTTCGGGACCGGCTCGGCCGCGGCATCCCGACACCAGACCCGAAACGAACGGCCGCATCCGGGAGATCCGGATGCGGCCGCCGTTCGAGAAATGCATACCTAGTTCGCCAGCGCCTGCTCGATATCGGCCAGCAGATCGCTGACATCCTCGATGCCGACCGAGAGCCGCACCAGATCGTCCGGCACCTCGAGCTGCGAGCCAGCGGTGGAGGCGTGTGTCATCGCGGCCGGATGTTCGATCAGCGATTCCACACCGCCGAGCGATTCGGCGAGGGTGAATATCTTGGTGCGCGAGCAGAACTCGTGCGCCGCGTCCTTGCCGCCATTGAGCCGGACCGAGATCATGCCGCCGAATCGCTTCATCTGCTTATCGGCGATGAAGTGGCCGGGATGTTCGGCCAGGCCGGGGTAGATGACCTGCGAAATCGCCGGATGCCTGGTCAGGAATTCGGCGATGGTCTCGGCATTGTCACAGTGCCGATCCATCCGCACGGCGAGGGTTTTGGTGCCGCGCAGGGTGAGGAAGGCGTCGAACGGACCGGGCACCGCGCCGGCGCCGTTCTGCAGGAAGGCGAATGCCGCGTCGAGCTCCGGATCATTGGTGATCAGCGCGCCACCGACGACATCGGAATGCCCGCCCAGATATTTGGTGGTCGAATGGGTGACGATATCGGCGCCGAGCAGCAGCGGCTGCTGCAGGTACGGGGTGGCAAAGGTGTTGTCCACCACCAGTTTCGCGCCCGCGGTATGCGCGATATCGGCGAGCGCCGGGATATCGCCGATGCTCAGCAGCGGGTTGGTCGGGGTCTCGATCCAGATCAGCTTGGTATTGGGCCGGATCGCGGCGCGCATTTCGTCGACGTTGAACACGTGGGCGGGCGAATGTTCGATGCCCCACTGGCTGAAGACCTTGTCGATCAGCCGGAAGGTGCCGCCGTAGGCGTCATCCGGGATGACGATGTGGTCTCCGGGACGCAGCGTCGCCCGCAGCGCACAGTCGGTGGCGGCCATGCCGGAGGCGAATGCTCGTCCGTAGCGGCCCGATTCGAGCGCGGCGAGGTTCGCTTCCAGTGCGGTCCTGGTCGGGTTGCCGGTGCGGCCGTATTCGTAGCCGTCGCGCAGCCCGCCCACCCCGTCCTGGGCAAACGTCGAACTCGCGTAGATGGGCACGTTCACCGCACCGGTCCGCGCTTCGGGGTCGTATCCGGCGTGCACGGCTCTGGTGGAGAATCCCAGCTCACTCATGGGGTCAGCCTAGCGTCGGGCGATCGGTGGGCTATCGACCGGATCAGCGTTGTGCGCCGATCCGGACTTTCGCCGCGGGTGCGGCGGTAGGTTGAGCTCATGCTGAGCGTTGATGAACTGTTCGCGATCGATGCCCTGTTGAGCGAGGACGAGCGGGAGATCCGCGATACCGTCCGCACGTTCGCCAACCAGCGGTTGCGACCGCATATCGCGGACTGGTTCGAGGCGGGTACGTTCCCGGCCCGCGAGATCGCGCCGGAACTCGGCAATATCGGATTGCTCGGCATGCACTTGGACGGCTACGGGTGTGCTGGCCTCTCGGCGACCGACTACGGTCTGGCCTGCCAGGAGCTCGAGGCGGTCGATTCGGGCGTGCGCAGCATGGTCTCGGTGCAGGGCTCCCTCGCCATGACCGCGATCCACAAATACGGCTCCGAGGAGCAGAAACAGCGCTGGCTGCCGGACATGGCGGCCGGGCGCGCGCTCGGCTGTTTCGGCCTGACCGAACCGGACTTCGGCTCCAATCCGGGCGGCATGCGGACCAGGGCAAAGCGCGACGGCTCCGACTGGATGCTCAATGGCTCGAAGATGTGGATCACCAATGGCTCGGTGGCCGATATCGCGGTGGTGTGGGCGCAGACCGAGGATGAGGGCAAGCAGGTGGTGCGCGGATTCCTGGTACCCGCGGGCACACCGGGATTCACCGCCCGCGAGATGCATCACAAACTCTCATTGCGCGCATCGGTGACCGCGGAACTGGACCTCGACGATGTGCGACTGCCCGCGGACGCGGTCCTCCCGCAATCCCGCGGCCTGAGCTCCCCCCTCGGCTGCCTCAGCGAGGCCCGTTTCGGCATCATCTTCGGCGCACTGGGCGCCGCCCGCGACTGCCTGGCCGCAACCATCGACTACGCGCGGACCAGGGAGGTCTTCGACAAGCCCCTCGCCGCCTACCAACTCACCCAGGCCAAGCTGGCCGATATGGCCCTCGAATACGGCAAGGGCCAACTGCTCGCACTACAGATCAGCAGACTGAAAGACCGCGGCGAAGTCCTCCCCGAGCAAATCAGCGCGGGCAAACTGAACAGCACAAGGGAAGCCATCGCCATCGCCCGCGAATGCCGCACCATCCTCGGCGCAAACGGCATCACCCTCGACTATCCGGTACTACGCCACGCAAACAACCTCGAATCGGTCCTCACCTACGAGGGCACCGCCGAAGTCCACCAACTGGTCCTCGGCAAAGCCCTCACCGACTCCAACGCCTTCCGCTAACCCCGCATCCGACGAGAATGCGTTGACGCAGAGGGCTCGGCCGGCCGGGCCTGAAGTGGATTGGACCTGCACGGGGGCGGGCGGAACATTACTGTCGAAGGGTGTCGTCGATCCGGGTCACCGAGGTGCTCGCCGCGCTGTCATTGACCACCGACCTGGCGACCGGAATGCCGTTCGAAAAGGGTTTGGCCACTTGCCTTGTCGCGACGGCACTGGCCGATCGGATCGGGTTGGACGAGGCGGACCGGCGAGTCGTCTTCCACGCCGCGCTGCTCGGCGCCGTCGGCTGTACCAGCCGGGCGTCGGAGAACGCCGATTCCTATGCCGATGACATCGAATTCCAGCGCGCGTACCACACGCTCGACCCCGGTGACAGCGCCGTCTTCGCTGGTCAGATGCGGAATTTCGGATCCTGGGCGGCGGGTGCCCAGACCGTGCTGCGGGACCGTTTCGTGACCACGGCGCCGAAGGGCGCGCCGGTCGCGGTGCGGTCGGTCTGCGAGGTCAGCAGGGCGCTGGGTCCGCGCCTCGGCCTGCCCGAGGGTTCGGTGCGCGCTCTCACGGAAGTGAAGGAGCGCTGGGACGGACTCGGTGCGCCGGACCGGCTGCACGGGGAGACCATATCGCTGGCCGGACGCATTCTGCACCTGGCCGAGCAGACGGTATTGTCCTTGGGCCCCAACGCGATCGGATCCGGCGCGGCCGCCGCGGGTGCGACCGAGGCGGGCACCGTGATCGCTTCCGGCCGCAGGGACCAGCGCGCGGTGCTCACCGAACTGCGCCGCCGGGCCGGCGGACATCTCGACCCCGAGCTGGTCTCGGTCTTCGATGCCGATCCGGACGCGGTATGGGGCGCCCTGGATGTACCGGATCTGCTGGCCGCGGTCGTGGCGACCGAACCGGGGCTGCCGACGGTGATCCGGCCCGCCGAACGGGACCGGTTATGTCTGGCCCTGGCGATCGTTGTCGACCTGAAAGGCCGCTATCTGCTCGGTCATTCGGCACATGTCGCACAGCTCTGCGATGCGGCCGCGGCACTGTCGGGCATGGATGCGGGCGACCGGGCCACGCTGCGGGCGGCGGCACTGCTGCACGACATCGGCCGCGCCGGTGTCTCCAGCGCGATCTGGGATCGCCCCGGCCCGCTCGGCACGGGCGATTGGGAACGCGTTCGGCTGCACAGCTATTGGACCGATCGGGTACTGCGCCGATGCCCCGGGCTCACCGATCTGGCCGACGTCGCGGCGGGCCATCACGAACGCCTCGACGGCAGCGGCTACCACCGCGGCGTGCGGGTGCACGACCTGTCGCTCTCGGCCCGATTGCTGGCCGCCGCGGATGTTTTCGCGGCCATGACCGAACCGCGCCCCTACCGCCGCGCGGCCGAACTCAGCGAGGCGGCCGCACAACTCACCGCCGAAGCCGCGGCGGGCACCCTCGACCGCGACGCCTGCGCGGCCGTCATCGAGGCCGCCGGTCTGCGCCCGCCCCGCACCGAATGGCCCTGCGGCCTCACCGACCGCGAGGTCGACGTCCTGCGCCTGGCCGCCCGCGGCATGTCGAACCGCCAAATAGCCGCGGACCTCGTCGTCTCCGAACGTACCGTCGGCCATCACCTGGCCCACATCTACGACAAGATCGGACGCCGCACCCGAGCTGGCGCAGCGGTTTTCGCCATGGAGCACAACCTGCTGCCCGGCTAGCACACCGCCGCGGTCGCGCCGAACCCTTCCGCTTTCGTCGGACCGGATCAGCCGGCGCTGGCATCCCATGCTGGCGGCATTCGAGCGCTGAGCGGCCGAATTATGCTGGGGAACCGGCAAATTCGGCGTAGTCCGAACTGGTCGGCCTAATTCACAGTGTCGCTCGCACCAAGCGGAGAACATTGTTACTACCTGTCATCGCTGTGCCATCTTCATGTCACCGGTTCGCCAAGGCGAATAGCCAAGCTGTAACGGCACTCGGTTTCGGGAAGGCCTCACAGCATCGGAGCCGTACAGCGTCCCGGATCAACGCGGCGAATCCGAGTGCACCGACCGCTTATTCGGAGGTGCACCATGTCCATGCCGTCGCAAGATCTGGGGGCCCAGTATGTTCGTCCGTGACCGCGCGCCGATCATCGAGGGCGCGAAAACACTGCCGGACCAACGAGAATTGATCGCCGCATTCGGTGGGCATCCGCCCGAACCGGGTTCGGAACATCCGCTTATTCCGCTGGCGCGCGTGCTCGCCGATCTGCACAGGAAGCGGCACGACGATCCGCTCGCCACCGCCGGAATCGATTGCCGCCGAGCCGAACTCGTCTCGGCGATCGACACCTGGGTGATCACCCGGGTGCCGCAGCGGCGATCGACGGCACATATCCGGGCCGAATCCATCGGCGCGACATTGGATCGGATGGCCGCCGCCTACACCCACGCCAGCCATCTGCTGCACACCGCCGAAAAGGTCTCCGACGATCGCGTGCACGCCGCCTGGTACCGCCTCGCGCTGCTCGCCGACCAGTGGAGCGACCTCATTATCGGTGCCGCACAAGACAACTCGCGCACGCGTCGGTCCGCATAGTAACGGAGCACTGGCGGCAGTCGCCGCTGGACATCGTCCAGAGCGGGTCCAGGCTCTGGACGCGCTGGCAGCCGAGGTCCCATGCCCTCGAGCCTGGCCAGCAAGACGTTGATATGGCTTGGTGTCGATGCCTGGTACAGATCCGGCAGCGCCAGATCGACGAACAGCGCCGAGTCGAACAGTGCCACGGCCGTGGCCGAAACGCGGCCGCCGACGTGTGCCCGGCCGATGCCACGGATCCGTCACGTCGACGGACGACTCAGCACGGCCGGGCTACCGACGACTTCAGATGGATCAGGTGCTGAGGAACCCGAGCAGATCGTGCCGGGTGATCACGCCGACCGGCTTGCCGTCCTCGACCACCATCAACGCGTCGGTATCCGACAGCGCCTTGGTCGCGGCCGAAATGGGTTCGCCCGAACCGATCAGCGGGAACGACGGACTCATGTGCTGGGCCACCGAATCCGTCAGGTGCGCACGGCCCTCGAAGACCGCGGAGAGCAGATCGCGCTCGGTGACGCTGCCCGCGACCTCACCGGCCATTACCGGCGGTTCGGCGCCGACGACCGGCATCTGCGAAACCCCGTATTCGCGCAGGATCTCGATCGCATCGCGCAGGGTCTCCGACGGATGGGTGTGCACCAGATCGGGCAGCGCGCCCGACTTGCCGCGCAGCACATCACCGACCAGCGGTTCCGCGGTGCCGTCCAGACGTTCGCGCAGGAAGCCGTAGGAGCTCATCCACTCGTCGTTGAAGATCTTCGACAGGTAGCCGCGGCCGCCGTCGGGCAGCAATACGACCACCAGCGCGTCGGGATCGCGGCGCGCGACCTCGATGGCCGCGACCACCGCCATTCCGCAGGAGCCGCCGACCAGCAGACCCTCCTCGCGTGCGAGGCGGCGGGTCATATCGAAGGAGTCGGCGTCGGAGACGGCGATGATCTCGTCGGGGACGGCCGGGTCGTAGGCCGAGGGCCAGAAGTCCTCGCCGACGCCCTCGACCAGATACGGCCGACCGGTGCCACCGGAGTACACCGAACCCTCCGGATCCGCGCCGACGATCTTCACCTTGCCGCCGGACACCTCCTTCAGATACCGGCCGGTGCCGGTGATGGTGCCGCCGGTGCCGACGCCCGCCACGAAGTGGGTGACCTTACCGTCGGTATCGCGCCAGACCTCCGGACCGGTGGTCTCGTAGTGGCTGTCCGGGCCGCCCGGGTTGGAGTACTGATCCGGCTTCCACGCACCGTCGATCTCGCGGACCAGCCGGTCGGAGACGCTGTAGTAGCTGTCCGGGTGGTCCGGCGGCACCGCGGTCGGACACACCACGACCTCGGCGCCGTAGGCGCGCAGCACATTGCGCTTGTCCTCGCTGACCTTGTCCGGGCAGACGAATACGCACTTGTAGCCGCGCTGCTGCGCGACCAGCGCGAGCCCGACACCGGTATTACCCGAGGTCGGCTCGACAATGGTGCCGCCGGGCCGCAGGGCACCGGAGGCCTCCGCCGCCTCGATCATCTTCACCGCGATGCGGTCCTTGGCGCTGCCGCCCGGATTCAGATATTCGATCTTGGCCGCGACGACGCCGGCGTTGGGCCCCACCACCGAGTTCAACCGAACCAGCGGCGTATTGCCGATGAGGTCAACGACATGATCAGCGATGCGCATGCCCCCTATCGTTGCAGAAGGCTTTCCAGGGCGTTCGCGACGGTCCCGGAGGCGGACGCGCAGCGTACGGCGCGTCGGGCACCGCGAATGTCACAGATCCGACTCCGCGGTCTGCTCAACGGACCCGCAGGCAGCAGCACAGCGAAACCATGCAGGGCACCACGACCGGTCTCGCGGCCTTCACAACGAGCCCGCAGGCGAAAGCGCAGCGTATCCGCGCAGGGCACCGTCACAGGTCAGCCTCGACGGCGGTCACAAAGGGCCTGAAGGAAGCAGGACCACGAACGTCACACAGATCCGTCCCACGGCGTTCGCAGCAGGCACGCTGGCGGACGCACGGCACAACACGCAGCGCACTGCGAGTGTCGCGGATCCGACACTGTGAGTTCGCGCACGTCACCTCGGACGGTTTCGCGTGACAAACGCACCTGAGGGCGATCACTTGCCTAGGATCGCGACCATGAGGCAGCCGAACATCGCTCGCGCCGCAACAGTTCTCGTCGGCGCGGCACTCGCCGCGGGAGTTGGCGCGGCACAAGCCGATGCCGCGACCATCGAATTCCCGCAGGTGCCGACGCTGGCCCACGGCGGCATCTGCTGGACGAGCATCCGCACCTGGGCAGACACCAGTTCGGAGTGGCCGGGCCGGGCCATTCTCAATGTGCGCGCGCTTCCGGCGACGGGTCTCGGCCCCGGCGACTATCCGCTGGCCCCGCTGTGCGAGGTCCGCACCACCGTCGCGTGGCGCAATCTGAGCACCGGCGCGACGGGTGTCTACGAGAACAACGTGGTCACCGGCCTCTACGGCAGCATCCAGTACGCGCTGTTCCAGGACACCGGTCCGGGTCGCGTCGAGGTCACCGTCACTACCGACACCGCGAGCGTCCCGGCACACGGCACCTTCGACGTTCCCGCCTGATCCCGCCGGACCGCCACTTCGGCGAAGCGGGGCCCGGCGTGCGGTTTGGCGACGAGCGCCGATACGGTGCCGGGGCCGCACCTCGGATGAGCCAACGGCGCAGTTCAACCAACCGCGGGGTGCCGATCAACCCGTACTATTTCTAGTCGTGGCACCTCGAATCAGTTGGCGGACCGCCGCGGTGACTGGTATGGCGACCGTGCTGGCCGGATCCAGCGCGGGCACCGCGTCTTGGGCCGCGTACCGACTTCTCATGGCGCAGGCGGGGGTAGCGCGCGGTGTGATCGGGCGCGATACCAGCAAACCGCCGGAGGCCGACGGTATCTATTCGACCGGATGTGACGTCCCTGAGCCGTGGCGTCCCGGTCGGCCGGTCGACGTCCACCTGATGGTCTTCGGCGACTCCACCGCCGCGGGCGTGGGCTGCGTGACCGCCGAAGAGGTACCGGGGGTGCGCATCGCCCGCGGACTGGCCGAGGCCACCGGCATGCGGATCCGGTTGAGCACCAAGGCGATCTCCGGCGCGACTTCCAAGGGGCTGGCCGGACAGGTCGACGCGATGTTCGTGGCGGGGCCGCCGCCGGATGCCGCGGTCATCTTCATCGGCGCGAACGACATCACCAAGAAGCATTCGATATCCGCGTCGGCGCGCCGGTTGGGCGCGGCCGTCGCGCGGCTGCATGCGGCCGGGAGTGTCGTGGTTGTCGGCACCTGCCCGGATCTGGGCACCGTCGGCGCCATTCCGCAGCCGCTGCGCACCATCGTGCACAACTGGAGCGTCAGGCTGGCCAAGGCGCAGTTCGCGGTCACCCACACCGCGGGCGGCAGCCCCGTGCCGATGGGCGATCTCGGGCCCGAATTCCTCACCGCGCCACACCGGCTCTTCGCTGACGACGGCTTCCATCCTTCTGCCGACGGCTACGCATTGGCCGCCGCGCATCTGCTGCCGATCCTGGTGACGGCACTCGCACAGCGGCGCTCGGATTCGCCACAGGCCTGCGCTGCCGAACGTCGCGGCATCACCGCTCGGCTGCGCGGACTCATCGAATCACCGGGGTGGCGACTGTCCCGTTCAGCGGATTCGGTACACATAGAGGTGCCAGTACAGAACTGAGCGCGAGTACATAAGGAGCCCTCATGCCTGAGGCAGTTATCGTTTCGACCGCCCGCTCCCCCATCGGCCGGGCAGCAAAGGGTTCGCTGGTCGATATTCGGCCTGACGATCTGACCACCCAGATCGTGCGCGCGGCGCTCGACAAGGTGCCTGCCCTGGATCCGGCCCAGATCGACGACCTGATCCTCGGCTGCGGCTCGCCCGGCGGTGAGCAGGGCTTCAATATCGCCCGCATCGTCGCGGTGCAGTTGGGCTACGACTTCGTGCCCGGCACTACCGTGCACCGCTACTGCGCCTCGTCGCTGCAGTCCACCCGGATGGCCTTCCACGCCATCAAGGCCGGCGAGGGCGATGTGTTCATCTCCGCGGGTGTGGAGACCGTGTCCCGCTACAAGAACGGCTCCGCCGACAGCTGGCCGAACACCAAGAACTCGCTGTTCGCCGAGGCCGAGGCCCGGACCGCGAAGACCGCGGAGGGCGGCGCTGGCATCTGGCACGACCCGCGCGAGGACGGCCTGATCCCGGACGCCTACATCGCCATGGGCCAGACCGCCGAGAATGTCGCGTCGTTCACCGGCATCACCCGCGAGGAGCAGGACCGCTGGGGCGTGCGCTCGCAGAACCGCGCGGAGGAGGCCATCAAGGCGGGCTTCTTCGAGCGCGAGATCACCCCGATCACGCTGCCCGACGGCACCGTGATCTCCAAGGACGACGGCCCGCGCGCCGGAGTCACCTACGAGGCGGTCAGCCAGCTGAAGCCGGTGTTCCGTCCGGACGGCACCGTCACCGCCGGTAACTGCTGCCCGCTCAACGACGGTGCGGCCGCGCTGGTCATCATGAGCGACACCAAGGCCAAGGAACTCGGCCTCACCCCGCTGGCGCGCATCGTGTCGACCGGTGTCTCCGGTCTGTCCCCCGAGATCATGGGCCTCGGCCCGATCGAGGCGGTCAAGCGTGCACTCGCGCTGGCGGGCAAGTCCGTCGACGATATCGACCTGTTCGAGATCAACGAGGCCTTCGCGGTGCAGGTGCTCGGCTCGGCCCGCGCGCTGAAGATCGATGAGGACAAGCTGAACGTCTCCGGCGGCGCGATCGCGCTCGGCCACCCGTTCGGTATGACCGGCGCCCGCATCACCACCACGCTGCTCAACAACCTGCAGACATACGACAAGCAGTTCGGTGTGGAGACCATGTGCGTCGGCGGCGGCCAGGGCATGGCGATGGTCATCGAGCGCCTGAGCTGATCGGGTAACTCGCCAAATCGCTACAGCGGCTCCCCATCCCGGTGGATGGGGAGCCGTTGGCATATCAGGGGCCCCTGCTCGCCGTGGTGTCGATCGGCCCGGAGAATCCGAGTCCGCTCGCGGATCAGAGAACGGCCCCAGTTGCCTGGATTCTCGAGGCAACTGGGGCCGTATCGTCAGCGGCGGACCCGGGTGGCCGGATCAGTCGTTGTTGAAGTAGCTGAGCAGGCGCAGGATTTCGACGTAGAGCCAGACCAGGGTGACGGTCAGGCCGAGGGCCACGCCCCAGGCGGCCTTCTCCGGAGCCTGGGCGCGGATCAGCTGGTCGGCGGCGTCGAAGTCGAGCAGGAAGCTGAATGCGGCGACCGCGATGACGACCAGGCTGAAGACAATGGCGAGCGGGCCGCCGTCACGCAGGCCGAGACCGCCGTCGATGAAGAAGCTGGCGATCACATTGCCGAGGATGAGCACCAGGATGCCGATCATCGCGCCGAAGATCATGCGGGTGAAGCGCGGGGTGACCCGGATCGCGCCGGTCTTGTAGACCACCAGCATGCCCGCGAAGACACCGAAGGTACCCAGCACGGCCTGCGCGATCATCGCGCTGCCACCGACGCCGCCGAATTCGATATTGGTGAACATGAACGACAGCGCGCCGACGAACAGACCCTCGAAGACCGCGTACGAGAGCACGACGACCGGGTTGTCCATCTTCCTCGCGAAGGTCGCGACCAGCACCAGCACGAAGCCGATCAGACCGCCGCCGATGACGAACAGCGGGGCCAGCGCGGTATTGGCATTGGTGAGGCCGTAGGAGACGATCGCCGACAGCGCGAGCACACCGAGGGTGATGGCGGTCTTGGTGACCACATCGTCGATGGTCATGGCCCGGGTGGTGGGGGCCTGCTGATACGGCTGCTGATACTGGGGGTACTGCGGGTATTGGCCGTACTGCTGGCTCATCTGGCCCGCGCCCGTCACCCCTGATCCGAAGTTGGCATAGCCACCGCCCTCTTGCCGAGGAAGTTGACGGAATACCGGATTGCTAGTGGTGCGCACCGTGAATGCCTTTCTGGAGTCGTGGTCCACGTCGCCGTGGCCGATCGCCAGCGCCTAATTGCCGGTCGCTCGAAGATCGGTCCCGAGCCGTGTCGTTCGAGCCGGTCGCTCGATATCCAACTAGGTTGTCCAACGTGTGTCGGCCCGCTCGAGTTCCCCGAGCAACCCTTCGGTACGGACAAATCGGACTCTACTACCGCTGGACGTCGCGCAGTCCACACACGGATCGCGTGACCGTGAATTTCCGATTGCGGCCGATCACCTCGGTCTGGCCCACCATGCGCTGAACCACACCGCGATAGTTCAAATGTGAGTTGTACACCGTCCACAGCTCACCACCGGGGCGCAATACCCGGCCGGTCTCGGCGAACATCTTGATCGCCGATCCGGTGTGCACGGCCGCGCCGACATGGAACGGCGGATTGCAGAGCACCAGATCGGCGCTGTTGTCCGCGGCCGAGGACATGGCATCGTCGCGCACCACCGTCACCCGATCGGCGACCTGGTTGACCTCGGCGGTCGCCCGCGCCGAGGCCACCGCGGCGGCCGATTGGTCGGTGCCGACGACGCGGATGCCGGGCCGGGCCTTGGCCAGCGCGACGGCCAGAATGCCGGTGCCGCAACCGAGATCGATGGCATCGCGGGCATCGGGTTTCATCCACTTGAGGTGCTGCAACAGGAATCGGGTTCCGATATCCAATGTGGCGCCGGAGAATGCGGCACCGTGCGCGACCACATCGATATCAATATCGTCGATCCGCTCGCGCACCGGAAATGGCGGCGCGGCAACGGGTTTCGGACCGCTCACCAATAGCGTGCGTGATTTCTGCCGACCTCGGCTCGCGCGCACCTGCGAGAAAGAGTCCGCCAGTACGTCGTTCATGGATTTGGTCAGGTATTTATCGCGCCCGCCCGCGACAACGACCACCTCGGGGTCCGCGTAGCGGGCGATGGCGTCGGCGACCTCGGCCAGTCCGGCGAGCATGCGCGGCAGGCGCAGCAGGACGACCTCGGCGCCGGCGAGCAACTCTTCGGAAAGCGCGTGCGCGGCATAGCGATCCGTCAGGCCGAGCGCTCGGGCATTGTTGGCCAGCGCGAGTTCGCCGGTGAGCAGGTCCTGATGGACCCGGACGGCGCGCAGGTCGTGCCCGGCGATCGCGCCGAGGGTGAGCGCGCCGTAGGCGTCGCCGATCACCGTGATCCGGCCGCTGCCAGCGGCATCGATGGCGTCCGCGGCGACGTCGAGGATCAGCCGGTCGGCGGCATCGACGGCATAGAGGTTGCGCGCCTCCACATCCGGGTACCGCCGCAATCGGCCAAGTACATCCTCGACATTTTCCACACCTCAAGTGTGCTAGATCGTTGCCGATACATCGCGTCCGCCCCGCCATATCGGCGACACCCCGGTGCCGGACGCCGGGTTATCGCAAATCCCGGGCAGCGCGGGCGATGGCCAATACCATCAGCCACATGCGTAACAGGATGGTGCTGATGGCCGCCGCCGCGGCGATGGTGCTCGTTGGCTGCGGCGACGGTGGATCCAGCTCGAACGCCACGACCGCGCCGACCACGACCGGCACATTCAGCGACGCACCGGAGAGCGCACCGCGCGATGCCCTGCCCAAGCGCGGGGCCCCGTCCAATGCCGCGGGCGTGACCGTGACCGACCTGCGGATCGGACATCATCCCGGGTTCGACCGCGTGGTCTACGAATTCGGCGGCGCTGGCACGCCCGGCTGGATCGTGCAGTACACCGAGCAGGCCATCCAGGACGGCAGCGGCAAGGTCATCGATGTCGCGGGCCACTCGATTCTCGAGGTCCAGATCACGGGCTCGGCCTATCCGTTCGACAGCGGTGTGACGCCGTACTCCGGTCCCGATCCGGCCACCGACCCCAGCGCGCCCGCGATCGCGGGCGTCTACCGGACCACCGTCTTCGAGGGCACCACCCAGTCGTTCATCGGGGTCAACGCCGATCGCCCGAACTTCGCGGTCAGCACGCTGACGAACCCCACCCGGCTGATCATCGATATCGCGACCGCATAGCCGGTGTCGATACGGCCAGGGGGTATCAAAGGTCGCCCGTCCGGGCCGCTCTAGAATGACGGCGTGGTCGAACAGCATCTGCCTCCGCGCGCCACCGGACTCGTCCGGGCGCTCGGTGTGCTGGCGCTGCTCGCGGGGATCGTGGCCATGCACGCGGGGGTTTTCACCGTCGCCCCCACCCCCGCCGACCACCACGGCACGATGACAATGGCGATGCCCGCCGGGCACGATGCGACCACCGGATCGGACTGCACCGACGACGGTTGCGGCGATGCGCATTTCGGCATGCACGCCTGCGTCTTCATCCTGACGGCCGTGGCATTGGCCCTGATGCTCGTCCTGCTCTACTGGATCACCCTCGATCGACCGGGCGGCGGTGTGTCGAAACCGCGCCAGTGGTGGCCGATGCGCGAACGCGCACCACCGTGGACCGTGCTGTCCCTGGCCGAATTGTCGATTCTGCGGATCTGACAGGCCCACCGCGCCCGCAACCACGGTCGCGGCTTCTGCCTGTCCGAAACCGTTCATTAGCAATTCCTCAGGAGCACAGACATGTTCATCACCCGTAGCCGAATCACCCTTGCCATCGCCGTAACCAGCACCGCCGCAGCGCTTTTCGCCGCGGGGTGTAGCAATAGCGAATCGCCGAGCACGGACCAGGGCGCATCATCGAGCCAGGCCAGCTCCGGCAAGCCCGCTGCCCGAACCGATTTCAATGACGCGGATGTGACCTTCCTGCAGATGATGTACCCGCATCACGCGCAGGCGGTCGAGATGGCGCGGCTGGTCCCGAGCCGCACCCAGAACGAGCAGGTGCGCGCGCTCGCCGCGAATATCGAGCAGGCACAGTCCCCCGAAATGGAGCAGATCACCACATTGCTCGAGAGCTTCGGCAAGCCCGCGCCGAGCAGCACCGGACACGGCGGACACAGCATGGAGATGCCGACCACCATGCCTGGTATGACCACCATGCCCAGCACCTCGGCAATGCCGGGCATCATGTCGAACGAGCAGATGAACGCGCTCGCGGCGGCATCGGGAGCCGACTTCGACCGGAAGTGGATGGAACTGATGATCGAGCACCACGCCGGCGCGATCACCATGGCGAATACCGAACTCGCCAACGGCGTAAATCCGGACGCGAAGGGGCTCGCCACCGCCATCGTCGCCGCCCAGCAGTCCGAAATCGACACCATGCGCGGCCTGCTCGGACAGCGCTGACCCCAGCGCAACCGGGGCACACCGGGACGGCCCGTCCCGGTGTGCCCCGGTGCCGATCTTGTGGCCCTGACCTGGACGTTAGATCCCGGCGGATATCGGTTGGTCATCGATCTGGGTGCGGTCGGCTGACGTCGACGGGCGCGAGCAAGTACGGTCTTTACGTCCGGCCTCCTTCGTGCCTCCAGCGGCCGGGTGTTCGGAGGGGAGAGAGGGGAAACCGACATGCGACGTCTAGAACGTGTGGGCCTCGTCGCCGCCGCGGCCGCGGCCGCAGCGGGTGTCCTGACCATCGGCGCGTGCTCGAAGCAGATCACCGGCAGCGCGCAGGTCAACCAGACCGAACTCGCCGCATGGGCCTCCGAGGTCACGGCGTCGTCGGTGGCCGCATCCTCCTCGCGCGCGGCGGCGGCCGAACGGGCGACCGGAAGCGCTTGCGACACCTTCACCACCGCGAACACCAGCTCGATCCACTCCTTCAACGACTACATCGATGCGAGCAATAGCAAGGGCGTCAACGATCCGGAGACCAATTCCAAGGCCAATGACGCCGTCACGACGCTGCGCAATAACGCGCGCACCATCGATTCGAAGGTGACCTCCGAGGTGCCTTTGACCGTCGCGACCCCGCTGCGCAGCTACCGCGACGACACCAACGCACTCGCCGACACCCTCGATCGGCGCGCGCCGACCGATACTCTCAATGCCGCGATCGATAAGTTCAACGCCACCAAGAACATTGCCGAGGATGCCTGTAAAGGCCACTGACACAGCTCATTTCGCATCCTCGTCGGCGCGCCGAAAGAACTCTTCGAGCAGGTAGTCGAACGACGCACCGCTATCGGGCACCAGATGTCCCATACCGGGCAGAGCGGCCGAGGCCGTCCGCGGGCGATGCGGACGTGTCCTCGATGATCGCGCGGGTGGCGGCGCTGGTCGCATCGACATCCGGTGCCCCTACGCGACGAGAACAGCGGCGCTTCGACGATCGTCAGCGATCGGACGTGCTCCGGGCGCAGCGCGGCGGCACACAGCGAGACGAGCCCACCTGTGGTGTCGCCCCAAGAAGCTAATGGTCGAATACCGGGGTGATCAGGCCCCCGGCGGGATGGTCGACTGCCACGGCGATGACTCCGGCCCGCGTGGCTGCGGGCGGTGGCCGCGACGCTCGAACAATACGAGCGCCACGCCGCTGAGCGATGCGGCGATGGCGACGAGCGCGAAAATGAATGCCGCGCCAGGGAAGCCGACCACTCCGATCACCGCGGCGGCGATCGCGACGAGTCCGCCGATGATCAGCAGGACGAATCCGGGCCAATTTCTAGCGTCCGCCAACGTTATTCGCGGCTCCGGCTCGGTCGCGCGAGCGATATCCGGCGCGTCGTCGAGCGGGGGAATTTCCCACGGCCCTTCCGCTGTCATAGTGGTACCTCACATTTCGATCTCAGGCTGGGTGCTCGGTGCCTGACATCTCTGAGGTTTCCCCCACGCGCCGATCCGAAACAGCCAGGTGGGCTAGCCCCGAGTGCGGGCGAGGATGCGCGCGAGCACTCGGCCGAGCGCATCGGCCGGATCGGGCGGCGTGGTCGGCGCGCGCCAGGCGATCATCTGATCGGGTCGCACGAGAAGAGCGCCCTGCTCGGGAATTCCGACCTGCCGCAACCATTCCGGCGTATCGATCACCATCGTCCGCAGGGGTACGAGCAGACGGTCGGCAACCGCACGTGCGGCACCCAGCCACGTCGCACCGTCCGGACCGACCAGCAGCGTGAAATGGGATGCCACGAGGTCGAGGGTGGAGACTCGGGTGCCGTCACGCTCCACCCAGGCGTGCGGAAGCCGGGATCCCGGTGTACCGTCGAGCACCAGTTCGATGTCCTCGGTCGATGGCAGCGCGGGCTCCGGTGCGATTACCGCCGCCGAATCGTATCGATAGCCCATATGCACGACGGGAGCGTTGATGATGCCGAGTGCCGCGCGCTCGGCGGCGGCGGCCGAGCTGGAATCCCAGTGCAGCCGTGGGGCCTTCAAGCGAAGCAGCGCCTGCGCCATGGTGGTGGTCGCGACCGGACGCCGCTCGGCGTCATAGCTGTCGAGCAGCGCCGGACCGGCATGCCCGGCCAGCACCGCGGCCAGTTTCCAGGCCAGATTGTGCGCATCGGCCGCGCCGGTATTCAACCCGAAGGCGCCGAGCGGGGGCACCGCGTGCGCCGCGTCACCGACCAGGAACACCCGCCCATCCCGGAACCGTTCGGCGACCGATCCCCTTGCCCGCCAGGGCAATCTGCTGATCACCTGCGGATCCAGATCGGGATCGCCGACCGCGGCGCGGATCAATTCGACGCACCGGTCGACGGTGAAATCCTCGGCCGATTCGCCGCGCTCAGGATCGTAATCACTGTGGAAGACCCACTCTTTCGCGCCATCGATGGTCATCAAGATGCCCGGCGCGCTCGGGGTGGTGATATCGCATGCGACGAACTGCCGACCCTGGGTGTACGGGCGTAGGTCGGCGTGGAAGAGGATGTTCATCTTCGGATTGCCGAGCGCCCCAGGTCCGTTCGTGCCGATGCCGAGCGCCTTGCGCACCCCGCTGTGCACGCCGTCTGCGGCCACCAGGTAGTCGGCGCGGATCGTCTGCCCGTCGTCGAGATGGGCGGTAACGCCATCGGCGTCCTGGTCGAAGGACAGCAGCCGGGTCCCGTAGCGGACGGCGGCACCGCGCTGTGTAGCCGCGGGCAGCAGCACCGAATCGAGTCGGTGCTGTGGGCAGGTGCCGCGAATCGCGGCCGGTGTCACCAAGTCCGAGCGCCATCCCGAACGTGCGGGCGCGGCATCGGGCAGCCCGGCCGGATTCGCCGCGATGAGGGTTGTCGCGGTGAGTTTGCCGAGATTGCCCACCGACATAT
The DNA here is from genome assembly GCF_050955995.1 of Nocardia sp. CA-119907. Classification (NCBI taxonomy): domain Bacteria; kingdom Bacillati; phylum Actinomycetota; class Actinomycetes; order Mycobacteriales; family Nocardiaceae; genus Nocardia; species Nocardia sp. CA-119907. Next base: position 1,457,576 of record NZ_CP192091.1, on the reverse strand, counting down.
CGACGGCCACCGCATCAACCGCGTCCAACACCTCGGCCTCGCGCAGGAATTCCAGGGTGCGCGGGCCGAGCCCGGTCGCCCGCGGATGTACCGACGGCTCCGGCTGTGCCTCGACCAGCTGCGCCTCGACCCCGTGCCGGGCCAGAAATAGGGCCGTGAACAGGCCGACCGAGCCGCCTCCGACGATCAATATCGGTGTGCGCAACATGACAACTCCCTTATGGATACAGCGTTTCCGTAACGGATACACCGTATCCATACTGCTACGATGTTCGCAACGAAAGCAGTCGAGGAGCAGGTAGTGACGAATTCGGCGAAGACCCCCGCGCTGGTCTGGAGCAAGGAGCGGCGCATGCCGCGACGGCAGGCTCCCGGCGTGGAGCAGATCGTTCGCACCGCCATCGGCTTGGCCGACAGCGAAGGACCCGACGCGGTGTCCATGCGCCGCATTGCCACCGAACTCGAATCCGGCACGGCATCGCTGTACCGCTACATCGCCAGTCGCGACGATCTGCTCGATCTGATGATCGATGCGGTCCGCGGCGAAGTGGCGCCGCCCGCCCTCGTCGGCGACTGGCGCACCGACCTCACCGCCGTCGCGCAGCACCTGCGTGACACCATGATCCGGCACCCGTGGCTGGCCTCCGAACTGACCGGCCGACCCACCCTCGGCGCGAATTCCCTTCGCCTGCACGACACTTCACTCGCCGCCGCGACCGAGCTGACGCCGGATATCACGAGCGCGGCCGCCATTGTCGATACCGTGCACGCCTACGTTTTCGGCGCCACCGCCGCCCAACTCGCGGAGGAACAGGCGCAACGTCGCACCGGTCTGACCGAGGACCAGTGGCGCGAGACCGTCGCACCCTATATCCGCGAGGTGATCGCGAGCGAGGACTATCCCCACTTCGCCCGTCGGGTGCGCGACGCCGCCGATGCGGACGCGGACCAGCGCTTCGACTTCGGCCTCGGGTGCATACTCGACGGGATCGCCGCCCGGATCGACTGATTACCTGCCTGGCGCTATTGCGGCGAGTCCACGCGGTCGCTGGTCGACGAGATCGGCCTCGAGCCGGGACCGGTGTGCGCCGCAAGCTCGAACGCCGCGTGCTCGACCACGATCCGACGCTGTTCCACGATGGCCCGGCGGCGGCCCACCGGCGAGAGACTGTCTTGCAGTCCTGTTGGAACCGTCAGTTCGTGTGCTGAGTCAGCGGGCGAGGCTCTGGAAGGCGGTGCGGTAGGCGTGCGGACTGGTGCCGACGACTCGTTTGAAGCGGTCGCGAAAGGCGGTGGGGGAACCGAATCCGACCTGGACGGCGATGCGATCGACCGGATGGTTGGTGGCTTCGAGCAGATATTGGGCCTGACGCACGCGGGCTCGGTGCAACCACTGTAGCGGGGTGGTGCCGGTCTGTTCGCGGAAGCGGCGATTGAGGGTCCGCTGGCTCATACCGGCCTGGGCCGCGACGTCGTCCAGCGTGAGGGGCCGCGCGGCATTTTCCTCCAGCCAGCGCAGGAGCGGTTCCATCGACGCGCCCTGCGGCGTCGGCGGCTGGTCGTGCACGATGAACTGGGCCTGTCCCCCTTCGCGTTCCAGCGGCATCACCGCGAGGCGGGCGGCATCGGCGGCCACCGCCGAACCGTGATCGCGGCGAATCATGTGCAGGCACAGGTCGATTCCGGCAGCGGCGCCCGCGGAGGTCAGCAACTGGCCATTATCGACGTAGAGCACATCCGGGTCGACATCGATGGCGGGGTAGCGGGCGGCGAGCGTCGGGGCGGCCAGCCAGTGTGTGGTGGCGCGCAACCCATCGAGCAGTCCGGTAGCGGCCAGGATGAACGCGCCGACGCAGATCGAAGCGATGCGGATGCCGTTCGCCGCGGCCGTGCGCAGGGCCGCGACGATATCGGCGGGGACCGGCGCGGTGGGATCCGCGCAGCCGGGGAGGATGATCGTATCGGCCTCGGCCAATGCCTCGAGTCCCCAGCGGGCTCGGATGGTGAACAGTTCGGTATCGACGGTCGGTCCGGCCGCGCAGACGCGGACCCGGTAGGCCGGGCGGCCGTCGGGCAGCCGACAGCGGGTGAAGGATTCGATCGGCGTGGAGAGGTCGAAGGGCAGGACCTGGTCCAGCGCGAGGACGGCCACGGTATGCATGCCGATACCGTAGGTGGTCATCAGATTTCCGCCAAGAGGTCTGACCAGGCTAATTCGCCGTATTTGCAGTTCAGTCGTCCTGGCGAGAATCCGTTGGTATATGGCAATTCCGCCAGTTCCCGCGCCGCTCCCCGATCACTAGCGTCGGCAGCACCGACAATGAGAAGGAGCTGATTCGGGTGTTCGCCCAGTTCGTACTGTTCGACGGATTCGACCCGCTGGATGTCATCGCACCGCTCGAGGTGCTCGATGCCGGACGTCTGGTGACCGGCGGCGGAGTGACCGTCGAACTGGTCTCCGCCGAGGGCGCGCGCCGGGTGCCCAGCGGCATCCCCGCCATTTCGCTCGATGCCGCCGCCCGTCTCGATCCGGACCGCGCGGACCTGATCGTCGTCCCCGGCGCGGTCGGCAGACTGGCCGAGGGACCGGATGACCAACGGGCGGACACCATTCCGATGATCATTGCCCGCAGCCTCGGCACCGAACTGCCCGCGCTGCTGCGAGAAGCACTCGACAGCCAGGATACGACCGTGGCCACCGTCTGCGGCGGCTCGCTGGTGCTCGCGATGGCGGGTCTGATCAAAGGACGTTGCGCCACAACACATCTCAGCGGAATGGACACCCTCACCGCGACCGGGGTCACTGCCATCGATGCCCGCGTGGTCGATGATGGCGACCTGATCTCCGGTGCCAGCGTCACCTCCGGCCTCGATCTCGGCCTGTATCTCGTTGAGCGCGAACTGGGCCCGCGCATCGCCAATGCCGTGGAGAAACTGTTCGCACACGAGCGGCGCGGCACCGTCTGGCGCAATGCGGGCCGCAACCCCACCGTCGCCCTCTGAGCCGCCGCCCGTGACGAAACTTCTACTCTCCCTGCACGTCCTGGCCGCCATTATCGCCATCGGACCGGTGACGGTGGCGGCCAGCATGTTTCCCGCCACCGCTCGCCGGGCATTCGCCACCCCGGCCGACCAACACCACCTGACCACCGCCCGCACCCTGCACCGCATCTGCCGCGTCTACGCGGCCATCGGCCTCGCCGTCCCGGTCTTCGGCCTGGCCACCGCGGCGAGTCTCGGTGTCCTGACCGATATTTGGCTCACCATCTCCATCGCCCTGACCGGGGCGGCCGCCGGAATCCTCGCCCTGGCAATACTGCCCGATCAAACCCGCTTCCTCGCCGCGCTGTCCGGCACAACATCCCAGCCCGTCCCGAGCACCGGCCAGCTGGCCATGTTCACCGGCATCTTCAATCTCCTCTGGACCGTCGTCACGGTGCTGATGGTCGTCCGCCCCGGCTCCACGACGGGGGCGTGAGCCGGGGCAACAATGTCAGGGGACGAGGACGACCTTGCCGGTGACGGTGCCGGATTCGGCGAGTTCCATGGCGCGGGCAGCCTCGGCCAGCGGGATACGAGCGGCCACCTGCGCCCGCAGGATTCCGGCCGCGGCCAGGTCGAATACCGCGGTGAGATCCGCTGCGATCTCGGTGCGGAACCGGGCGCGGTTGCGCTTTCCCGCCCAGATGTTGAAGAAATGCGCATTCCGCTTGTTGGGCAGCAGATTCCACCAGATCAGGCGGCCCACCAGGGCGAGCACCGGGAGACGTGAGTTGCCGGGATCGTCCTTGGTGGCCGCGGAGCCATAGGAAACCAGCGTGCCGTGCGGCGCGAGCAGGCGGAACGAATCGACGATCCCGGGACCGCCGACATGATCGAAGACCGCGTCGACTCCGCCCGGCGCCAGCGCGCGAACCTGCGCCACCACATCGCCGCGGTAGTCGATGGCCTCGGCGCCCAGTGCGGTAACGGCTTCGGCATGCCGGGCGGAGGCCGTGCCGAGCACCCGGATTCCGGCATGGCGCGCGAGCTGGACCAGGGTCGAGCCGACGCCGCCATTGGCACCGTGTACGAGAATTGTTGCACCGCTGCGCACCTTGGCGATGCGATGCAGCATCTGCCATGCGGTGATGCCGTTCACAACGAAGGTTTCGGCCTCGGCGGCATCGAGGCCATCGGGAACCGGGACCAGGTCGGCGGCGTCGAGGACGATATGGCTGGCCCAGCCGCCCACCTTGGTCAGTACGGCGACGCGGCGGCCGAGCAGCGTCGAATCGACATTCGCCCCGATCGCGGTCACCGTGCCGACCAGGTCGTAGCCGGGGACGAACGGGAACGGCGGCTGGTCGTAGTACTTCGCGCGCCGCATCTGCTGTTCGGCGAAGGAGATGCCGGTGGCCTCGACGGCCACCATGGCTTGGCCAGCGGCCGGTGCGGGCAGCTCGCGGTGGGTGATCTGCAGACCCGACGGTTCGACGGGGCCGGGCAGCAGGATCTGGGTCGCCAGGGTGTTCATTTTCGGTGTCCTCTCAGTTGATGGTTTATCGAGTGAGTGACTGAACAGTCACTAGATGGCCAAAAAGAGTGCCCCACGAAGGGGCGACAAGTTTCCTCAGTGCTTCGGATCGACGTGACGGATACCGGCGCTCAGCATGCGCGCCCAATCGCTTTCGAGACTGTCCAATCCGAGCGTGGTGATCAGATGGCAGAGTTGGCCGTAGGCGATGAAGCGCTGCACCGCGTCATCGGCGGCTCCGGATCGCGTCTTCGCGAAGGTCGTCACGCGCTCGAGCCCGCGCCGCACCGCCTCGGCGACCTCCGGGATATCGACCGCCGATTGTGCGTGCACCTGCAGCAGCAACAGGTTTCGGTCGGCGATCAGTTCCGCGTACGCCGCACCCATCTCGTACAGGATCTCGTCGGGAGCCGCGCCGTCGACCCGCGCAGCGCCCGCCGACAACGCGCGCTCGACCAGTTCGTAGCACCGATCCAGCGCGGCGACGAACAGTGCGACCTTGCCGGGAAACAGCTTGAACACATAGGCCGGCGAGATATTCGCCCGCGCCGCAACGGTATTGATCGGCGTGCCGTGATATCCGGCCTGTGCGAATTCGGCGATCGCGGCATCGACCACTGCCTCGCGCCGGATCTCCGAGGTGGAAAGTGCGATACCGCGTCTGTCCATGTGAGTGACTATACACTCACTCACCCGCTCGCCGTCAACCCCCGGATTGTCGGACCCTGCCTCTACGGTGTGCCCATGGCGGATACCGAGCGCGCGGTCAGGCACGGGCAGTTGCTCAGTGATCTGCTGCGTGCGGACGCGCCTCCGTCCGAGATCCGTTGGCGGCTGGTAGAACTCACGCGGATGCAGGCCAGTGTTGCCGAATGCGCCGGGCGGGTGGAGTACTACTCGCGGATGTTGGCCGAAGGGCGGTCCACCGCCGCCGCTCATGCGCAGAGTGTGCTCGCCGAATTGCATACCGAGGGTGCGCTCGCCAGCACGGATGTCGTATCGCTTTCGCGGTCGGTGCTCGCGCGGCCGGAGAAGAAGCTGGTCCGCACACAGTTGAGCTGGTTGGATCGGGCGGTTAGGGGTGAGCCGGGGTGCGCTTCGGCGTCCGTGCGGGTGCTGGCGGAAGCCATGGAAACGACCGCGGATATCGCGCTGCGCGCGCGAATGGCGCGGATCATCACCCGGCAGCTGCGAGCGGCGGACGAGCCGACGCGGGTCGAATGCGCCGATGCCGCGCGGGCGTGGGAGCTCGAAGAGCGGTTTCCACTGCCACCTCGGGCTCCGCTCGCTCGATTCACCGTGGCGAGCACGGCTTCGGAAACGGTGGCGCTGTACCGCCGGGTGACCGCGCGACATCACGACGACTGGTCGCTGGATGAGCGATTCCTCGACGCCGTCATCCGGTTCACCTACCGGGATCGGGACGGGTTGGCGGTGGCGCTCGGCCCGGCTGTCGACCATGAAGTTCCTGCGGCGCAACAGGATTCATCGTGGTGGCAGCGCCAACGACAGCGTCGATGGTGTGCTGGACAGCCGTGGTCGATCCGTACCCTCGCCGCGATCGCCACCGGCGCACTGCGGTATCCGCCGCGCGGGCCGTCCCGGTCCACCCCATTGACCGACCGCATGGCCGAGTGGGGCACCCTGGCGCTGGAAGGCGCTGTGCTGCCGCCGTTCTCACTGGCGACACCTACCTTCGACAATGGCGGGATAGATGCCGCCGAACTCGTTGGACGGCTGCGCGAATACGCGGAGTTGGGCCTGCGGCCCGGTTCGGCCGATTTCGCCCAGGCGCTGGTGCGGGTCATGCCCACATCGCACCCCGAGGTGCCATTGATGGCCGATGCGCTGCACTCACCCGAGGGGACACGCCTGGCCGCCTGGCTGCGCGGCGAACAGTCCGATACGGAGATCGACGCGTTACCGAAGTACCTGAGCGCGGCATTGCGCGGCCCGCCCCCGAATGGGCGTGGGTACTCCAGTCCGCTACCCGCATATCAGCTCCCCATCCCGGAGTCGCAGGCCGCATGGATGTCGTGGGTGGACCGAGATCGGTTGTCGCGCATCGTGAGTCTGCCGGGCGCAAAGGGGCCGCAGGTGCATCGAGCGGTCATGACCGCACTCGTCAGCGAGGACGCCCGCGACCGCGCGGTGGGCGTCGACGCACTGGTCACGCTGGCAGCCACAGACGAACTCCGACCGGATCTGCTGGCGCGCGCACTACCCGTGCGCGCCCCGACCGGACGACTCGCGAGTTCACTGCGCGACACCCGACATGCACTGGGCGCACACCGCACCTGGCCTTTGCTCGCGGCCATCCTGCCCGTGCTGTTCGCGAACAACCCAACGCCCGGCCTGCCCGACTTGGTTGCGGTGGCGGCCGATTGCGCCCGTAAATCTGGTGCCCAGGGTGACCTCCTCGGACTCGATGCGGTGCTGCGGCGCGGCGGTGCCAGCCGACTGACCATGGCCGCCCGCGCACTGTCGGTCGCCTTGTCGAGCACTTGACCCGGGCGTCCGACTCGACCGCACCCAGGCGCGGTCGACCCAACGCTCAACCCAAACCTGCAGTGCCGAAGACCGCGACCGACTCGCAGCCGTCGCTCGGCGAGCGGCGCCAACCGGTTGGCCGGGCAGCGCACGCACTGTCCACGCGTTTATCGAACCGCCGCTCCGGCGCCGAACGCGTCGCTAGGCGTCGTCGGCCCAGCGCTCGACCCAAACCTGTAGCGGTCCGAGGGCCGCGACCAGGTCGAGGCCATCGGCGGTGAGGCGGTACCCCTTCGCATCCGTCTCCACGATCGCCACCTCGCGCAGCTCGCGCAGCCGATCGTTCAGCACGCTGGCCGACACCCCGCCGGTCAGACTCTGCAATTCGCGGAAGGTGACGCTGGCGCCGTCGCGCAATTCCCACAGCACCCGCAGCGTCCAGCGACGTCCGAGCAGATCCAGCAGCGCCATGATCGGGCGGCCGGTGCGCGATCCCCGCACGGGGTGGCCGACCACCGGAGTCTTGTCTGCTTCGGATTCCGAAGCTACCATCGAGACCGTCCTTGCTCTGTTTTTCGAAGCATGAAGACCAGTCTAACGAGGTTCGATCGATGACCACCGAATCCACACCCCGCATCGCCCCGCTGCGCCCGCCCTACGCACCCGATACCGACGCCCAACTGAAGAAGTGGATGCCACCGGAAGCCGCGGTCGAACCACTGGCGCTGTTCCGCACGCTGGCCCTGCACGACGAACTCTTCGCGCGCATGCGTCCGCTCGGCGCGGGAATTCTCGGCCACGGCCGAGTGCCGCCGCGCGACCGCGAGATCGTCATCCATCGCACCTGCGCCCGGGCGGGCGCCGAGTACGAATGGGGTGTGCACGCGGTGGTCCAGGGTCCGCAGGTCGGCCTGACCACCGCCCAGATCGACGCCGCCGCCGTCGGTCCGGCCGACGATCCGGCGTGGACCGCCGCGGACAGCGTGCTGGTGCGCATGGCCGATGAACTCCACGACACCGGGGATATCTCCGATGATGTCTGGACCCGGCTGGCCGACCGCTACGGCGCGGACCAGATCCTGGAACTGATCATCATCGCGGGCTGGTATCGCTTGCTCAGCACCGTGATCACCAGTGCCCGTATCGAATTCGAACCCTGGGCCCGGCGCTTTCCGGTGCGAAACCCTCAGCTCGGCGACACCGTCAGGTCGTAGACCGCGACATTGCCGATGTGGACCGCTTGATAATGCTCGGCCACCCAGTCGCCGATGTCCTTGTGGCCGACCGGCCGCCACAGCTCATCGTCGGGCTCCGCTGCCGGGGCATTGCCTTGATTCGGGACCCGCCAGGAATCGGGCAGCTTCACCTCCTGCGCGAGGTAATAGGTGACCTGATGGGTGCGCACCAGTTCCTGGAACTGGTGCAGCGTCGGCACCGGATCGTCGGAGGTGAAGCCGCCGATCGCGATAATCGGTGTGCGACTGGCCAATTCGAGGGTGGCCGCGGTCGAGGAGCGATCCACGGCGGCCGACCACCGCGTCGCCGTATCGCTGAGCATGCTCACCAATCGCGGCTCCGCGAAATCGCCGCTCATGAACCGGCGCATCTGCTGTTGGGCCTCGTTCTCGGGGCCGGGCTTCTGCTTGCGGCCCGGGCCGACCGTCGGACTGCCGCCAGTGTGCGACTGCGGCAGCGTCGTCACGGCATACGCCGTCGATCCGCCGAGACCGGCCAACACACCCGCGACCACCAGTACCGAGGTCACCCGATCGCGCGCCCGGCGACGCCCGGCCGCCGGAAGCGATGCGATGAGCAGACCGACGGCCGCGAGCACCGAGATCACGAGGATGGTCCACCGCAGCCAGGGCTGCCAGTCCGAATTCCGCTGTAGGACAATGAATGCCCAGATGCCGGCGGTCAGAATGAGTGCGGCGGAGCCGATTCGGCCGAATGCACCGTCGCGGCGACGCCACATTTCGTGTACCCCGAGCGCGAACATTCCCGCCACAGCGGGTCCGATCGCCAGGGTGTAGTAGGCGTGCATGCCGCCCTTCATGGTGGAGAAGGCGACGCCATCGATGATCAGCCACAGCCCGAAGGTCAGCGCCGCACCACGCACCAGATCGGTGCGCGGCGCCCGCCACCGTGCCGCGAGCACCAATCCGAAGGCGAGGATCGCCGCGGGCAGCAGCCAGGAGATCTCATAACCGATTTCGCCGGTGAACAATCGGTCCGGCCCCGAACCGAAGCCGCCGAAGCCCTGTCCCGGTCCGGCATTGTGCGGCATTTCGTAACCGGGTGGCAGCTCGAAGCGGTTGCCGCCCTTGTGGTTGCGGCCGAGGAAGCGCGCGAAGCCGTTATAGCCGAGCACCAGATCCATGAAGGTGTTGTTCGTCGAACCGGCCAGATACGGTCGCGAGGACTCCGGCCACAGCATGGTCAGCAGCACGAACCAGCCGGACGAGACGATCAACGCCCCGGCCGCGGCAAGCAGGTGCCACAGCCGGGTCCGCAGTGCGGTGGGCGCGACGATCAGATACGCAATGCCCAATGCGGGCAGCACCATCAGGCCCTCGAGCATCTTCGCCAGGAAGGCGAACCCCAGCGCGACGCCAGCCAGCATCAGCCAGCGCACACTCGCCTGCCGCAGCGCGCGGATGGTGCAGTACGCACCGGCCGTCATCAGCAGCACCATGACCGCGTCCGGATTGTTGAACCGGAACATCAGCGCCACCACCGGCGTCACCGCGAAGACGGCACCGGCGAGCAGTCCCGCGCCGCGGCTCGCGGTCGCCCGGGTCAGCGCCCCGTACATCAGCGCGACCGTCACGACCGCCATCAGTGCCTGCGGTATGAGCATGCTCGCGCTGCTGAAGCCGAACAGCTGACCGGAAAGTCCCATTACCCACTGCGATACCGGCGGCTTGTCGACCGTAATGAAGTTTTCCGGATCCAGCGAGCCGAACAGCACCGCCTTCCAGTCCCGCGAGCCCGACCAAGCCGCGGCGGCATAGAAGCCATTGCCCATGGCATTGACGGTGATATTCCACAGATAGGCGGCCGCCGTCGCGATCAGCAGGACCACCAGGCCGATAAGCTCCCACCGCCGGATGGGTGGCAGCGCCGTCGCCGAGACGGGCGGAGTCGGGTCGGGTGGGGTCGTGTCCGGCAGGGACGCCGGGGCACTGGTCACTGTCACCTGGGGAGTATCACAGCCGTACCGGTGGACCGCCTTGGCGTTTGCTGTCAGTCCGCTGTGAGCCTGCCCCTAACCCCTGTGACCATGGGATTTGGGGCGTTCGATGCCGTAACACGGGGCGATACCGCTCGATCTCACCACCGTAACCGTGGGTGCGTGGAGGGTCGAGTGCGTCGTCGTTCGAAGAGTGCTGTGGTGTCTGCGATCACCATGGCCATTGTGCTGTTGGCCGGTCTGTCGGGTGCGGTCGCCGATGCCGCGCCAGCGGAGCTGAAACATTGTGAACTCACCGATGGACGCACGCCGCAAACGGCGACGCCCGAAGAGGTGGGCCTCGATTCGCCCGTGCTACGCACGGCCATCGGCTTCGCCGCCGATCCGACACGCCGCAATATCCAGGTGTTCCGCAATAACTGTCTGATCGCGACCGGGCCGAACAACGCACAGACCGGCGGTGTGCCGTGGAATCTGTGGAGTGCGACCAAGAGCGTGGTCTCGCTGATCACCGGCATCGCTGTCGACGAGGGGCGGCTGCGGATCGATGATCCGATCGACGCCTATCTGCCGCCGGGCGTCGGCGATGCCGAGCACCGCGCGATCACCGTGCGCAATCTGCTCACCGAATCCTCGGGTCTCGAGGTCTCGGTACTCTCCGAGGGTGTCACAGGGCTGGCACAACTCGATCCGAATGTGGTGGCGCAGGCCATGGCGCGACCGGTCGAGCATCCGCAGGGCACGGTCTGGCGCTACAGCCAGCGCGCCGTCGACCTGATCGCCTATGTGGTACAGCGGGCGGTGGGCTCGGACTTCCAGGAGTATGCGCAGCGAAAGCTGTTCGACCCATTGGGCATCCGGAGCACCGACTACTACTGGGGCCGCGACCGCAGCGGAAACACCTATGGCTACGCCCATCTCGTGCTCCCTCCCGACGATTTCGTCAAGCTCGGCCTGCTGGTCGCCAATCGCGGGAACTGGCATGGCATCCAGGTCATTTCGGCCGACTACCTCGCGCAGGCGAGTCAACCGTCGCAGACCAGCCCGTGCTACGGCTTCCTCTTCGTCGTCAACGGACCCGAATGCGCCGCCGAATTCCCCGGTCTGCCCGCCGATGCCGTCAAGATGTCGGGCATGATGCGCCAGGACAGCTACATTGTGCCGAGCCTCGACCTGGTGGTCAGCTGGACCGGCGTCACCGTTCCGGGTGCTGCCGGGACCTTCCAGAACGACGCGCTGCGCGCCATCAATGCGGCCTTCCGGGAACCGCGGCTACCAGATCCGGGACCCTATGTGCCACAAGAGGGCGTGAGCCTGGACGATCCGATGATCACCAACCCCGACGCGGTCCTCGACGCCCTCGGCATCGGCCCCACCGCCTATCCGGGCTGCGGCCCGCTGCTCTGCCTCGGCAAGGCCCCGGCCGCACCGTTCGCGGATTGGCCATCCGGCTGCTTCATCCTCGGCTGCGTCGGCCCCGCCCCGACTCCCGGCATCCGCTGAACCCGTTCAGGTGGCCGGAATTTCGCGTTGGAACCAATCGAGAATCTGTGGGAGCGCGACGCGGGCAGTGGCGGAGTGGTCGATATCGCCGAGGTCGGTAAGAGTGGCGCGGTCGGTGCGCATCGCTTGCACGCAGTGTTCGGCATTGGCGTAGAGCACATTTCGGTCGCCGGTTGCGGCGTAGAGGTGCACCGGGACGCGTGGCGTCCAGTCGCAGGTACCGTCGCTGGCGGCCACCGCCGATTGCGAGGTTCCGGTCGGATGTTGGGCCTGGGCCAGGAATTTCGGTGTCAGCAGCAGTTCCGGGCGCGCGGGGAGGGCGTTGCCGATGGTGATCTCGTTCTGCTCTCCGTCGAAGAGTTGGTCGATGCGGTCGGCGATGGGTTCGGAGAATGCGTCGGCGGGCCGATCGTAGAGGTGGTAGATGCGGTTCATCGAGGTGATCCAGTAGGCCAGGTAGAAGACTGCGATCGCCGGGGGGACCCGTCCGTCGATGGCGCCGTGCGTCTCGACCTGCGCGACGTCGTAGGGACCGCTGATCGGCGCGAGCGCGGACAGGCCGAAGCCGGGGGCGTCACCGCCCTGTAGCGCCTTGCCCAGTGCCGTCGCGGCCTGTCCGCCCTGGGAGAAGCCGGTGACGAGGATGTCCGGGTCCAGATCGCGCTGCCGTTCGGCGGCCATGGTGCGGGCGGCGCGCAACAGGTCGACCGAGGCGCTGACCTCCGAGGGGGCGTGGGTGTAGGGATGAAAGCCCGGACCTTCGCCGAGTCCGAGGTAGTCCGGCGCGACGGCCGCGTAGCCCGCCGCGGCGAACATAATGGTGCGCGCACGTTCCGGGCGGGTCGTGCCATTGACCGAGGGCGCGTCACTCTTGAGCACCAGCGTGCCGTGCTCGTAGCTGACCACGCGCAGTCGCCGGGAATCGGTGCGCGGCAAGGCGATAAGTCCGCTCGCCGTTGTCGCGCCGCCCTCCGGGGTGATGGTGCGATAGACGACGCGGTAGGCGTCGACGCCATTGCGCACCGGCGTACCGATATTCGCATCGGCCAGATACGCCGTGGTCTGCTGGGGCGACAGCTGCTCGACCGGGGAGGTGGAGACCACCTCGCCGCGCGGTATCGCCGGGGCGGGTTTGTTATCGGAACCACAGGCGGTCAGCACCGAAACCAGCACTGCCGCGACGAACACTGCGATAGCCGAACGCGGCGTGCTGGGCATGAATTCGGATTCCTCTCCAACGGCCACACCGACCGACAGCGGTGCTCAACTCCATCGTGGCACCGCATTTCCGCGACTCGCCACGCTGGCAAACATGTTTGCCCTGAATTCGCTGTCATGTTATGAAGCAGGAGGTCGACAGCCATATCGGCCTCGATCACCGAGCCGATGGCGGGTTTCGTTTGCAGGTCCTGATTTGTGAGCGAAGGGAGCGTTGCGCTGTTCGCGAAGAGTTCGCCTGTTCGGCGATCGTTGATCCTGCCCGCTCTGCTCATCGGCGCATTCTCGGGCGTGATCACTACGGCGCACGCCGACGACAGCCCCCCGGATGGGAGCATGCCACCGGCCGGGGCCAATGATTGGGAGTGCCGACCGTCGGCGGCGCATCCGGAACCGGTGGTCCTGGTGCATGGCACCTGGGGTAATCAGAATTCCTGGGACGTGCTCGCACCGCAACTGAAAGCGGAAGGCTATTGCGTATTTTCGCTCAGCTACGGTCGTGCGGCCTCCAGTGTCCGCGGTGCGGAACCGGGCGTATACGGCACCGAGGACATTCGCAGTTCGGCCCGGGAAGTCGGCGGATTCGTCGACCTGGTGCGCGCGGCGACCGGTGTACCGAAGGTGGATATCGTCGCGCATTCGCAGGGCGGTCCGCTGGTGCGGCAATTCCTGCGCTTCGAGGGCGGCGCGAACCATCGCGATCCCGCGCAGAACAAGGTGGACCATCTGATCACCATTGCCGCGACCAATCACGGCACCACCGCGGAGGGGCTCGGTTACCTACTACCGACCGGCAGCGCACAGGCGCCCGTCCTCGACCTCGTCACCCAATATCTCGGCACGGCCGCGCTACAACAACTGATCGACAGTGAATTCCTGCACAGCCTCAATGCCGGGGGCGATACCGAACCCGGCATCAAATACACGGTGATCGCCAGCCATCTCGACCGGGTCGTCACCCCGCCCGAGGCCACCTTTCTCACCGCTGGTCTCGGTGCCACGGTCGACAATATCTGGGTGCAGGATCTGTGCCCGGACGATGACTTCAACCATGGCGCGCTGCCGGAATCGCCCACCGTTGGCTTTGTCGTGCAGAAAGCACTCGATCCGTCCTATATCGGACGACCCTGCCCGGACTGACGTGCGCGGATGGTCGTCGCCGACGCGGTTGCGTTAACGCTGTTATCGTCGATAGCGCCCATGGCGCCGGGTGGTGGGACCGGGCGCTGCACCGCACCCCGCGAGAAATGATCTTCCGTGAAATACGTTCCGCGCATCGCGCTGTTTCTGGCGATTCCCGCCATATTGTTCCTGCTGCCGTGGTGGACCTTGATCGGTGCCGCGACCGAGGGCCCGCTGTTCTGGTTCGGCTCGGCGGTTTTCCTGGCCGGATTCGTATGTTTGCCCGCCTCGATGTTTCTCGGCCATGGACCGCGGCAGTCGGATCCGGCGTCCATTGTGGGCGACACGCTGCTCGGCGTGATGTGGGTATTGTTCAGCTGGTCGGTGATCGGCAATATCGTCGGGCTCGGATTGGCGCTCGGCGGGATGGATGATCCGGCCCGCTCCAGAATTGTCGCCGCCGGCGTACTGGCGATCGCGGCCGCGCTGACGGTATGGGGGGTGATCGAAGCGCGCCGGGTGCCTCGGGTCCGCACCCTCGATATCGCGATCCGTGGGCTCGGCCCCGCGCTCGACGGACTGCGCATGGTGGTCATCACCGACACCCACTACGCCGCGCTCGACCGGTTGCGCTGGTCGGAGCAGGTGGTCGACGTCGTCAATGCCCAGCAGCCCGATATCGCCTGCCACGCAGGCGATCTCGCGGATGGTTCGGTGGCGAAGCGGCATCCGCAGGTCGACCCGCTCGGCAAGATCGAGGCCCCGCTCGGCCGGTTCTACATCACCGGCAACCACGAATACTTCGGCGACGCGCCGGGCTGGATCGACCATATGACCTCGATCGGCTGGCAGCCGCTGCACAACCAGCACGAGACGATCACCCGCGGCGATGATCGGCTGGTGCTGGCCGGTATCGACGATCCCACCGGCGTCGGCCTGCCCGGCCACGGCCCCGACCTGCCCGCCGCGCTCGCGGGCGCGGATCCGGACGCACCGGTCGTCCTGTTGGCCCACCAACCCAGGCAGGTCACCGAGGCCGCCGCCGCCGGTGTCGCCCTGCAGATCTCCGGCCACACCCACGGCGGCCAGATCTGGCCGTTCCACTATCTGGTCCGCCTCGAACAACCCGTCGTGGCCGGTCTGTCCCGGCACGGCGACACCCAGCTCTACACCAGCCGCGGTACCGGTTTCTGGGGTCCACAGCTGCGCGTCTTCGCACCCAGCGAAATCACCGTCCTCGTATTGCGTAGCGCCTGAGCGGATTCGGCCGGCGGGGCGTACGACTCGGCCCGCCGACCCGAGCGGCGGCTTGACCATTACCCAGTGGGGGTATAGCTTGCCGCGCAGGGCGGTCGAGCGGTCGCCCGGATCCCCACCGAGACGAGGTTGTGGTGAACGCTATCGGGCATGCGCTGTCGCTGGCCGGGTCGATGACCTGGGAGATCCTCTGGGCGTTGATCCTCGGCTTCGCGCTCTCGGCCGTGGTGCAGGCGGTGGTGCGCAAGTCGACCATCCTGCGGCTGATGGGCGATGATCGCCCGCGCACCCTCGCCATCGCGGCCGGGCTGGGCGCGGCCTCGTCGTCGTGTTCGTATGCGGCGGTGGCATTGGCGCGTTCACTGTTCCGCAAGGGCGCGAATTTCACCGCGGCAATGGCCTTCGAGATCGGTTCGACCAATCTCGTCATCGAACTCGGCGTCATTCTCGCGCTGCTGATGGGCTGGCAGTTCACCGCGGCCGAATTCGTTGGCGGTCCGATTATGATCGTGCTGCTCGCGGTGCTGTTCCGCCTCTTCGTGCGGTCCAAGCTGGTCGACGAGGCCCGTCGGCAAGCCGACCGCGGTCTCGCCGGATCGATGGAAGGCCATGCCGCCATGGATATGTCGGTAGCGGCCGACGGCTCCTTCGCGCACCGGCTGCTGTCACGATCGGGGCTGACCGCGGTCTCACATGGATTCGTCATGGAATGGGCCGCGATCCTGCGCGACCTCGTCCTCGGTCTGCTCATCGCGGGTGCGATCGGCGCATGGGTGCCGGAGACGTTCTGGCAGAACTTCTTCCTCACCGATCATCCACTGCTGTCGGCCATTTGGGGACCGATCGTCGGACCGCTGGTGGCAATCCTGTCGTTCGTCTGCTCGATCGGCAATGTGCCGCTGGCCGCGGTGCTGTGGAATGGCGGCATCAGCTTCGGCGGTGTGATCGCCTTCATCTACGCCGACCTGCTGATCTTGCCGATCCTGAATATCTACCGCAAGTACTACGGCACCCGGATGATGCTGACCCTGCTCGGCACCTTCTATGCCGCAATGGTCGGCGCGGGATACCTGGTCGAAATACTTTTCGGCACAGCCGATCTCATTCCGAAAGAACGCAATGCCATGGTGATGACGGAAGGAATCAGGTGGAACTACACCACCTGGCTCAATATCGCCTTCCTCATTCTCGCCGCACTGCTGGTCACGATTTTCCTACGCACCGGCGGAATTCCGATGCTGCGCATGATGGGTGGTTCACCCGACGCCGAGCACGATCACACTCGGCAAGAGCACACCGGTCACGACCATGACCATGGATCACCGCACGTCGGAATGTAATCCGTTCGTGGTAACCGAAACCAACCGCGTGACAGCGCCTTCCGTGGCGAGTTCAGCCACTGGCAAATGCCTATCGCATCGAGCCTTCCCCTGGTCGGGGACGCCGCGCACGTCACCCCCGCCGCTGACCGCGTTCAGCGCTAACTACTATGCCCACAGTGCCACGCTGAAAAACCTCTATCTACTAGGGCTTTTCACCCATGGTCTTCAGCAGGGCGGTGGTGGCGGCGCTGTATGCGGTGCTCGCCTCCAGCGGAACGGTTTCGTAGCCGATGGATTCGATGCCGCGGGCACGCAATCCCGCGATCACATCATGACGATGCAGAGGGTCCTGGAACCCGATCAAGACTGTACCGGGGCGCACCGAATCCAGTGGATACGTTGGAGGTTTCACCCACACCACAATGTCGGAGCGCGCGAAAACCTCCGCACGCTCGGCTACCCGCGCGCCGGACGCGCGGTAGTCCGCATCACCGAACCCGATCGACCGGCCCGCATCGCGCTCCACGATGACATCCACACGCGCGAGCCCGCGCACATCGTCGGGGATCAGCGCGACGCGTCGCTCATCGACCGCCGTCTCGCGGAGCACTCCGATAATCATTGTGCGACAGCGTTTTCCAGCACTGGCAGACCACGCTCGGCCAGTACCTTGGGATAGGTCAGCCCCTCCCGGATCTGCTGGATCAACCGTTCGAGCCGCTCGAAGACCTCATCGACCAGATCGGCCGACTCGCGGCCCGGCGCCTTGCGCGGCGCCAGTACATTGAATCGCACGCCGAGTCGCTCGGATCCGGTCCGGTCCAGCGCGACGGTGTCGATCCCGGCACCGGCGAGCAGCAGATCCTCCAGCTCCGCGCTGGTCGCGACACACGCCCGGCCGAGGAGCGCGTCGTCGAAGACCACGGTCAGGAACATACCCTGCCGACTGCCCAGTGGCCGTACGACTTTCGCACCGAATCGAGCATTGATGGCGGCAATGCGGCCATGCGCTCGGTCGAGTTGTTCGAGCATGCGCACGCGATTGTGCGCGAAGTAGTCCGCTGGCGTGTGCTCGACGATGGCTCGCGCCAGATGGGTGGACTCGCGCTGGAAGGAAATGGTGAGCCGCTCCCGAACCTCGGCAAGCCATTCGGCATTGCCCGAGCACGCCGCGCCCAATTTGCACGGCCCGAAAGCGTTGTAGCCCTTCGAGTTCCCCGTGATGGTCAGCACCTGGTCGTACAGCCGCCGCACGCCCTCGGCGGTGGGGATCTCCAGTGCGGCGATCGGAATGTGCTGCGCCACCATGCAGTCGAAGGCCATATCGCAGATCACCGGCACTCCATGTGCCACCAGCACGCGGCCGATCGCCAGCAGCTCCTCGGCCGAATACTCGGTGAATACCGGATTTCCGGGCAGGGTGAGCAGCACCCCGCACAGTTCGCCACG
Organism: Nocardia sp. CA-119907; assembly: GCF_050955995.1. Lineage (NCBI taxonomy): Bacteria > Bacillati > Actinomycetota > Actinomycetes > Mycobacteriales > Nocardiaceae > Nocardia > Nocardia sp. CA-119907. The sequence goes on along the minus strand of NZ_CP192091.1, from coordinate 1,439,506 downwards.
CTCGGCGAAGTAGCCGAGGCAGGATGCCAGCAGCTCCGGATCGATCTTGAAGGAGTCGTCCGGTGCGACCGGGCATGCCTGCATCCGCAGACCGTACTTCTCCACGTGGATGCCCGAACTCTTGTACAGGCCTTCCGGATACACAATGACACCACCGGGACGAGCAAGCGTCGCGACCGCCTCCTCGAGCAGCATGGTGCTCGAGTACGCGCAGACGATGACCTCCTCGGGCGATACCCGCACTCCGCGCACCCCGGCGACCGGCTCGGACAACCGCCCGAACAGCTTGTGCGCCGCCAACTCGCGCAGTATCAGCGGTTGCCGCTTGTGATACAGCGCGCCGTCGGTGTACTCATCGGGCCGCTCGGTGTGCAGCAGCTCGCGCCAGGCCAGATCCAGTGCGGCGACGGCGCTTTCGGCCAATGCGAGACCGGTCTCGCCGTGATAGGCGTCGATGACATCCGAATACATCCGGTCGCCCGCACCCGCGAACTGTGGCCGGGCGCCCAGGTGTCGACGCACTTCCCGCTTGCGCACCTCCGAGCGGTTGGCGCGGGCCGCGAGACTCGGCGCCGGGTGCTGCCATGGCAGCCCATTAACGGCAGCCTGCCGAGTCACGGCACCTCACCTTCGACGGGCGACTCCCCCGGCGCGGCCATCTCGCGCCAACTCTGTTCCAGCGCCGCGCGAAACACCCTGCGGCAGTCGCCATCGGCCAGGCGTTCGAAACCGGCCAGCGCGGGTGCGGCGACGAGATCGTTGACGACGATGCCCGAACCGGCGAGTTTGAGTTCGTAGAGGCGCTCGAACCGGCGCACCGCGAACGCGACATCGTGCTTCAAGGCCGAGAACCGGGTCGCGACGCGCGCCTGTCGGGAATAGTCGTATTCACCTACGGCGACGTACTTTTCGTCCACTACGAGCATGCTCTGCGCATTACGCGCGTGCTCGCGCTTGACCAGCACACTCTCCACTCCGGAACGCGCCTGTTTCCATAGTTTGTCGTCATAGGGCCATACGTCGTCGATCGTGTCGAGGACATACATGCGTCTCACATCGATTCGGGGCGGATGGGTATTGTCGGCCAGCCGCAGGATCGCGGCGTGATAGTCATCGCCGACATCGCCGCCGATGGTGCCGAGGTCGGCGGTGTGGATCGCGCGAACGGACTGCTTGGCCTGTTCGAGGATCATCAACCAGTCACTGACGGTATTCCATTCCCACACCGTCGCGCTGCGCGAGGGGATCTGCGCCAAGATCTCCTCGGCCCGCTCCAACTGCCGATCCGCGATCATGCGCAGCGGTTCGATCTCCTCGCGCGCACCTGTCGCATCGATCAGGCTGCCCGCGATGCCGATTGCCCGCTCGACCAGTTCAGGGTCCTTGCCGAGCAGCACATTGAATCGCATGCGCAGATCGTGGTACGCGCCGCCAGCGAGATCATCGGCGACACCGTCGGCGGTCGGCAATTCCTGGCCGAGCGCGAGGCTCAGACGTTCACGCAGCGGTAGCGGCGGCACCCGGGTGCCGTTCTCGATCTGCTGGATCAGACTGCGCGAACAACCCGCCTTGGCCGCGAGTGCGGCCTGGGTGAACCCGCGTTCGGTGCGGAGCCGACGGACCAGATCTCCTACCTGCTCACCGTCCGGCCCTGAGCCAGCCATGCCGCGCCTCCATCCTGCGCTCGGATCCTAATGCTCACGATGTGTCATCCGTCGTCATCATAGTCACGTTACGATGCCGGCCGCCGATTCGAGCAGTGGATGTTTCCTGGACGATCGCTGGAAACCGTACGCGCGGGCGGATATTGCGTATAGCAGCGCCGGTATCGTCGGTGCAATTTCATTCGCAATGGCATGACGCCACTCAACCTCGCCCGCATAGAACACATTTCGGACATTCTTCACTCAATATGCTTAACTCTAAGCAATATTGACTGAAAGATATCATCGGATAACATCTATGCTTAGTTGACATCCCGAAGTGGCGATCCATAGCATTGTCGTCAGCGCCACATGTGATTCGGAACCGCTTCCGGGACAGGTGGTTTCGATCGACCAAGGGAGGGGTCATGACGCTCGAACCGACCGACTGGTTGATCACCAGTGACATCACCCCCGAGACCGCCCACTACACCGGCGACGGCTGGATCCTCAGCTGGCTGCCGGGCCGACTGCTCACCCGTGAGCAGGCCATTACCGGCATGGTGCTCGACGAGACCCTGAGCGATCCGGATCCCGATGATTACCTGCTGGCCATGGAAATCGCGGCCATGCGCGCCGCCGATCTCGGCCTCGAACTGGCCCGAGCGGTCGTGCTGCTGCACGCCCGCATCCTCGAACGCGACCGGCGTCAGTCCGGCGCCAACTGCCGCATCGCGGTACCGACCACACCGGCCGCGTAACGGCAGTTGGCGCCGCGGAGGGGTCGGCGCCACCTGACGTCGCGCCGACACAGGGTCCGGCGAGTACCACTCGCCGGACCCTGTTCTCATCCGCGAGAAGCCGAAAGTGCCTGGTGGAGGCTGGCTTTCGACCCGACCCCGCGGCTGGCCAGGGCCGGTTCGGATCGGGTGTCGCCGAAGGTCTGCTTGAAGTCGGGACACTCGACCAACGGTCGATGCGTGCAGGTGGCGGCGTGGCGGAGGCTGTCGCGCATGCGGGTGAGGCGGGCGATATCGGCATCCAGCTCCATGGCCTTCGCGGCCATATAGCCGCGCAGCTCGGTGTCCGCGGGCGTGGCAACGAGAAATCGCGCGATCTGCGCGAGCGTGAAACCCGCTGCGCGAGCGCAGGATACGAGCGCCAACCGGTCGAGCACCTCGGGGCGGTAGGTGCGCCGCAGACCGTTTCGGCCCGCGGATTCGATGAGACCGCGCTTCTCGTAGTACCGCAGTGCCGACGCCGCCAACCCAGATCGCGCGGCCACTTCTCCGATATCGAGCTCCATCGCATCTACTCCTTGACTTGAAGTCGACTTCAAGTCAGACGATAGACGCATGAGCGAAACAAAAGAAGAGCAAATCTCCTTGGATCCCCAGGTTCAGGCCTATTTGGACCGTCTCGCCCGCGCCGATTTCGGCTCGGTGCACACCTTCACCCCGGAGCAGGCGCGCGAAGGGTGGCGCCGGCAGATCGCCCTACTCGGCGAACCGGAACCCATCGCCCAGGTCGAGGACCGGACGATCCCGAGCGCGGACGGACCGATACCGATCCGCGTCTACACCCCGGAGGGTGACGGCCCCTTCCCGGCATTGGTGTTCTTCCACGGCGGCGGCTTCATGCTCGGCGATCTGGACACCCACGACGGCCTGTGCCGCAGTCTGGCCAATGGCGCCGAATGCGTCGTGGTGTCCGTCGACTATCCACGGGCGCCCGAACACAAGTTTCCCGCGGCACCCGATGCGTGCTTAGGCGCGACCCAGTGGGTCGCCGAACGGGCGGCGAGCATCGGTGTCGATGCCACCCGGATCGCCGTCGGCGGCGATAGCGCCGGGGGAAATCTGGCGGCCGTCGTCGCGCGGATGGCACGCGACAGCGGTCCGGCACTGGTCTTCCAACTGCTGATCTATCCCGATCTCGACTTCCGCAGAACGAATTTCAGCATCCGCGAGTACGCGGGCAAGTACGGCAATATCAGTCGCGATGCCCAGTCGTGGTTCATGGACAACTACCTGAACAGCGATGCGGAGAAACTCGACCCGAGGGTCTCCCCACTGCTGGCCACCGACCTGGCCGACCTCCCCGCGGCGCTCATCATCACCGCCGAATACGACGCGCTGCGCGATGAGGGCGAACAGTACGGTGAGCGGCTCGACGAGGCCGGAGTCCCGGTCATTGTCACCCGCTATCCGGGGATGATCCACGAATTCGTCCGGCACCCCTTCGACGCCAGCCAGCGAGCCCGACTCGATGCCGCGACCGCGCTGCGGAAGGCATTCACTCGGTAGCGAATTGCGTCATGGGGTGATGTCGCGGTTCGATTGTGCTCGCGAAATGACAATGGGCATCCGCCACGACAGACGGACCGGATTGTCGGCCGCGCGACGCACGAGCAGCCATTGGCCGACAGCCGCCATAGTCGATCCGAGCGAGGTCACTACCGCGAGAAATCCCCAGTGCGTGAGCCCGGCGGATGCGTAGTTGGAGGTACCGGTGCCCGGGATGACGAGCTTGCCTCTACCGGTAGCCCAGTTGACTATCTGTCCGATGCTGCCGCCCAGGTCATAGGTCCGACCGGTCATGGCCTTGAGTTCAGCGCCTTTGCTATTGAGGTAGATCAGAGTCAGGATCACGAAAAGTGCGGCACACGCCAGGGAAAACGTCGTCAGGCGGGCGAGAATCTCGTTGCGAAGGCGGATGTTCAGCACGATGGCGCAGAGCGCGACGATGATGGCGGCGCTGGCGAGGATGGCCCAAAGGCCGGTGAGCGGCGGGGTTTTGGGCTTCGCTTGCGACCAGACGTTCAGGTAATTGGTGGTTATTTCGAGCCGGCCGAAGGCGTTGGCGGCGACCGTGCCGTCGGGTCCCTGTGCGGTGATCCACGACTGGAACAGCAGGATAAGGGTCGCCATGCTGCCGATCGCGGCGACTATGTAGCCCCAATAACATCGGAACGGTCTCAGCTGCGCCCGGAGCTCAGCCAGCTCCGCGGCGCGGCTTTGCATCGGTCTCACCGGAGCGGTCGCGCGTCGAGATGCGATGGCTCTGGAGGAGTTCGGCTGCTCCATGAGCTCAGCTTAGGTGTCGAAGAACACTGAGACTCGGCGCGAACTCACCTCCAGTGGGAACCTCGGTCGGCGGTGACCACCGCCGTTCGACTATGGCATCGGAGTCATCGATGCGATCGTTGGCACCTGGCAGGCGTCGGTGACCCGCTGACCGGGAACAGATCCAGTAGCCGAGGTGTTGCCAAACCCGGGGGTTCGAATGAGAGCGAGGATGACCGTGCGGGTCGAGATCTGGACCGATATCAATTGCCCCTTCTGCTACCTGGGCAAGCAGCGGTTCGAGCAGGCGTTGGCCGACTTCCCGCACCGCGCCGAGGTCGAGGTGGTGCACCGCTCGTTCGAATTGGATCCGACCTTGCCCGCCGATGAATCCGGTCCGGTCATCGCGAAGATCGCCCGCAAATACGGCATCAGCGAGGCGCAGGCGGCGGCCAATGAGCGCGGCATCGGCGCGCAGGCGGCCGCGATCGGACTGCCCTATCTGACCGAAGGCCGTGACTACGGCAACTCCTTCGATATGCACCGGCTACTGCATTTCGCGCTGGCCGAGGGCAAGCAGGACGAGCTGCTCGATGCCCTCTACCGTGCGAATTTCGCCGAAGAGCAGTCGCTGTTCGCCGATCACGAGCGCCTGGTGCGGATCGCCGTCGCGGCCGGATTCGATGAATCGGCGGTGCGCGCCGTGCTCGCCGACCCGCATGCCTACGCCGATGCGGTACGCGCCGACGAGCGGGAGGCCGCACAACTCGGGGCGACCGGCGTTCCGTTCTTCGTCTTCGATCGCAAATACGGCGTCTCGGGTGCCCAGCCGTCCGAGATGTTCACCCAAGTGCTGGACAAGGCCTGGGCGGATCGCGAACCCGTTATCGCGACGATCGGCGGGGCCGAGGTCTGCGGTCCGGACGGATGTGCGCTGCCCGCGCGCGATTGAGCTGCGGGACAGCGCTATTCACTCGGTGTGTCCGTGGTCGAGGGCGCGATGGGTCCGAGGCGCACGACACCCGCGTCGAAGTCGATCTCGACGCGCGGCCGGTGCGTCTGACCATCGCTGTCCTCGCTCCCCTCATCGGTCAGCTTCTGCCCCGGGAACAGTTCACCGATAACGCCCACGTCTCCACGATAGTCCGCGCCATGATTCGCGCCGTCCCACAGCAACCGTGAGCGACGTGCCATCGAGGTGACGCCCCCTACACTGGGCCGCATGCCTGTGCAACGGATGCTCGCTCTGTCCGCGTTCGCCCTGCTCACGCCCCTCGCAGCGGCGGCGTGCTCATCCTCGGGGCCCGGCTACAAGTCCGAGTGCGAGGTCAGCGGTTGCACGGTCACCTTCACCCGCGGCGTCAATGCCAAGGCCACTGTGCTCGGCATCGATGCCGAACTCGTCGCGGTGAACGGCAACACGGTCACGCTGAAGGTGGGCGGCCAAGAGGTCAGCATCCCGGCCGGGCAGACCCAACCCGCCGACGGTCTCCGCGCGACGGTGCAGGAGATCACCGATGACAAGGTCGTGGTCCGGCTCACCACCGGCGTCAACGCCAGCTGATCCGGTATCAGCCCTGAGCGACGACGTCACCGATCGCCGTGTCGAGGATGGACAGGCCGAGAGCGAGTTCGTCCTCGGTGGCGGTCAGTGGCGGGGCGATGCGGAAGACGCCGCCCATGCCGGGGAGCTGGACGATATTCATGTGCAGGCCGAGCTCCAGGCAGCGGCGGGTGACGAGCGCTCCGAGTTCATCGGAGCCCTCCTTGGTTTCGCGATCGAGGACGAGTTCCAGTCCGACGAGTAGGCCACGCCCTCGGATATCGCCGACGACGCTGTGCCGCTGGCCGATTCGCTCGAGACCACCCCGCAGGTACGCACCGAGTGCGGCGGCACGCTCGGCGAGACCGTCGCGGATGAGCACATCCAGCACCGTATTACCGACCGCGGCGACCAGCGGGTCCGATACGTGGGTGGTGAAGAAGAGGAAGCCACGCTCGTGTGCCCGCCGCTCGATCTCGGCGCTGGTGATCACCGCCGCGAGCGGCAGTCCCGCGCCGAGCGTCTTGGACAGGGTGAGGATGTCGGGCACCACGCCGTCGCGCTCGAAGGCGTACCAGGATCCGGTGCGGCACAGGCCGGTCTGCGCCTCGTCGAGGATGAGCAGCATGCCGCGTTCGCGACACTTGTCCCGCAGCGCGGCGAAATAGCCCGGCGGCGGTTCGACGACGCCGCCGGAGCTGAGGATCGGTTCGACCAGGCAGGCGGCCAGGCTGCCGACCGACTGGGCATCGATCAGGGCGAAGGCGAAATCGAGTTGGCGACGCCAGCCGAGTTCGCCATCGGCCGTGGTGAAGTCGGGGCGATAGGAATTGGGTACCGGGATGGCGAAATTGCCCGGTGCGGCGGGCCCGTAGCCCCTGCGGCCCGCGCTGTAGGTGGCACTGGCGGCCGCCTGGGTCATACCGTGCCAGGAGCGGGCGAACGAGACGATCTCGTGTTTTCCGGTGACCAGCTTGGCCATTCGGATCGCGGCCTCATTCGACTCGGCTCCGGTGGTCAGCAGCAGAACCTTCGCGAGCGGTTCGGGCAGGGTCTCGGCCAAGCGGCGGGCGAGGTCGACGACCGGGCGGCTGAGCATACCGCTGAACAGATGGTCCAGCTCACCGATCTGGCGGCGCACGGTGGCGACGATATCCGGATGTCTGTGTCCGAGAATCGAACTCATCTGACCCGAGGTGAAATCCAGTATCTCCCTGCCGCTTTCGGTGTACAGAAAACTGCCCTCGGCGCGGGCGATGATCTCGCGGGTGAACTCGCCCGTGCCCGCGTAGCGCACGAGATGGCGGTCGACGTCGCCCCAGAAGTCGTCGGTGGACAGTGATGCGGAGGTGGGAGCAGCCATATCTGCGACGGTAAGGCGGGTCCGAGCATCACGTCCATCTCACAATTCCGGCCGTGCTGTTCGGCCGAGCCGCACAACAATGGAGACATGCTGAACCCCTGGCGGCTGCGCCTACTCAGCCAGCTCGACTCCCTCGGCACCGTCCGCGCGGTCGCGCAGGCGGCCAACCTCAGCGCGTCCAGCGTGTCGCAGCAACTCGCCGTGCTCGAGGCCGAAACCAAGACCCGGCTGCTGGAACGCACGGGCCGCCGGGTCCGGCTCACCCCCGCCGGGCTGATGCTGGCCCGCCGAGCCAGGGCGATCCTCGATCAAATGGACGGCGTCGAGGCCGAACTGCGCAGCCTCGGTGACGAACCGGTCGGACAGGTACGGCTCGGCGCGTTCCAGAGCGCCATCCACTCGCTGTGTGTGCCCGCGGTGACTCAGCTGGCGCATACGCATCCGAACCTCGATATCGAACTGGTCGAGCTGGAACCGCATGCGAGCATGCCGGCACTGCGGGTCGGTGATGCCGACATCATCATTACGACAACCGATTTCGTCGAACATCCGCTCGGCGCGGATGTCGATATCGTGCCGCTGGCCACCGACCCGATCGTGCTCGTGCTACCACCCGGCCGGGCCGCCCGCGGCCCCGCCGACCTCGCCGCCTACGCAAACGAACCGTGGGCCTTCGATATGCCGAAGTCCTATATGGCGAACCTGGCGACTCGACTCTGCCGCGAATCAGGTTTCGAACCGCGCGTGGTGTGCCGCTTCAGCAACTACATGATGACGCTGCAACATGTCGAAGCCGGACTCTCGATCGCCCTGCTGCCCGGTCTGGCCGTCGACCCGCGCTATCGCGTCACCACCCGGGAACTCGCCACCCCCGTCACCCGCACGATCACCGCCGTCATCCGCCGCGGCGCGCCCCCGCGCGCCGCTGTCAACCTCGTGCTCGAGGCCCTGCGCCGGTTCCGTGATCTCCCGATCGCGGACCCGCGTCTCGGGGATAGTCGCCGGATCCTCGCTCCAGCACCGCGATCGCATGCCGGCCCCGGGTGAGCACATCGTCGACGAAGTCTGGCCGAACCCCGCGCGAGGGAACGGCCGGACCACTACCGGCTACGGTCATGCCGCGATTGATCGCGCTGGCCCTGCAGAGTCTCGCCCGGCCCTGAATTTCGACCTCGGTCGATCGGCGCAGCAAACATTTCGGCGCCCGATGGCGATTATCAAATGCACAAGCCGCACCGACCAGGCGAGAGCAGCTGATGATCCCCGAACGACCGCAGGCCGACAACGACGCACCGGACGCCGACCCCGCTTCAGCACCGAGCATCGATCCGATGCCCGGTCCGGCCTCGATGCGCGCTCACGTCGCCGAACTCGTCGAACGCAAACGTGCCGCCGCGATCGGACCCGATCCGGCGGCCACCGAACGCCAGCACGCGCGCGGTAAGCGGACCGCCCATGAGCGGATCGAGATGCTGCTCGATCCGGGTTCCTTCGTCGAAATCGAGGGCCTGCGCACGCACCAGGCCACCGGCTTCGGCATGGACCGCAAACACCCACCCGGTGACGGTGTCGTCACCGGGTGGGGCACCGTCGAGGGACGCCGAGTCTTCGTCTACGCGCACGACTTCCGGATCTTCGGCGGATCACTCGGCGAGGCGCACGCGCACAAGATCCACAAGGTGATGGATCTGGCCGCCACGGCGGGCGCGCCGCTGGTCAGCCTCAATGACGGTGCGGGCGCGCGCATCCAGGAGGGGGTGACCGCGCTGGCCGGATACGGCGGTATCTTCCTGCGCAATACCCGCGCATCTGGCGTCATCCCGCAGATCAGTGTGATGCTCGGACCGTGTGCGGGCGGTGCCGCCTACAGTCCGGCGCTGACCGATTTCGTCTTCATGGTGCGCGGCACCGCCCAGATGTTCATCACCGGACCCGAGGTGGTTACCGCGGTGACCGGCGAGACCATCACTATGGAGGACCTCGGCGGTGCCGACGTGCACGCGCAGACCTCCGGGGTCGCGCATTTCCTGTACGACGACGAGGCGAACTGCCTGCACGACGTGCGATTCCTGTTATCGCTGCTGCCGTCGAACAATCGCGAACAGCCACCGGTGCACGCCAGTACCGATCCGGCCGACCGGCGCGGCGAATCGCTCTACGACCTGGTGCCGACCGATAGCAACCGGCCCTACGACATGCGCGCGGTGATCGAGGAAATCGTCGACGACGGCGTGCTATTCGAGGTGCACGAGCACTGGGCGGCCAATATCGTCTGCGCGCTGGCGCGCTTGGACGGACGGGTGGTCGGGATCGTGGCCAACCAGCCCAGCGTCCTGGCCGGTGTGCTCGATATCGAAGCATCGGAGAAGGCGGCCCGATTCGTGCAACTGTGCGATGCCTTCAATATCCCGATCGTCACGCTGGTGGACGTGCCCGGCTTCCTGCCCGGCGTCGCACAGGAGCACGAGGGCATCATCCGGCACGGCGCGAAGTTGTTATACGCGTACTGCAATGCCACCGTCACCCGGATCTCGGTGGTGCTGCGCAAGGCGTACGGCGGCGCGTACATCGTCATGGACTCGCGCTCGATCGGCGCCGACCTGGCACTGGCCTGGCCGACCAATGAGATCGCGGTCATGGGTGCCGAGGGCGCGGCGAATGTCATTTTCCGGCGCGAGATCGCGGCCGCCGACGATCCCGACGCCGCCCGCCGTCAGAAGATCAAGGAATACCGCACCGAATTGATCCATCCGTACTACGCGGCCGAACGCGGTCTCGTCGACGACGTCATCGACCCCGCCGATACCCGCCCCGCACTGATCGCCGCACTGGCCGTGCTCAGCAGCAAGCACGCCGATCTCCCGATGCGCAAGCACGGCAATCCACCGCAGTAGGAGCAGCCCGGATGACCACCTTCCTGAAAATCGAGCGCGGCAACCCGACCGATGAGGAACTTGCCGCTCTGACCACCGTCCTGCTGTCCGTCATCGCCGGAGCCAGCCGCCCCACCCCCGCGTCCGGCCCGGCATCGGTGCAGTGGCTACGCCCCGAACGCCGCCCCGCCTTCGTGGTCCCGCACAGCTGGGCCGCCTGATCCCGGAAGATTCGCCAGCTGATAGCCGTGCTGGATATACCCGTTTGCTGATCGGAATGCCGGAGTCGCGCGATCCGGGCGCCCCATCGCCTTCTGGCATCGAAAGCGATTAATACCGAATGGTATTCGATCATCCAGTGTCGAAAGCCTCTGATTTCGAATCAGATTCACGTTGGGTGGCCTGTTGGATACCGAAAGGTATTGATACCGAAGGGTATTCTTAGCGCCGCATCCGGGGGAAATGCACCCATCGCCCAAATTTGCGCGGAATTCACCTTCCGTCACCCGTCCACACTGTGTAGCGTCGGGTTCGCTGGAATCCCCGAATGACAGGCCGGGCCGCGGTGATCGGAATCGACGACTGCTTGAAACACATCATGGACATTCCCGGTGCGCGCAGCGTGACGATGGTGGACGGCGCGAGCGGTCTGGCGATCGCCGCAGCGGGCAGGCACGACCTCGTCGACGAACATGAGGACGCAGCGACCACCACCGACGTGGTCCGCGCCGTACTCGGCTGCCCAGCACTGGCGACCGGCCGCGATGACGACCTCACCGAGATCATCGCCTGCGGCACCCGCGGCTATCACCTCTTGAATCTGGTGAACGGCGACTTCGACGGTCGGCTTTTCGTCCATGTGCTGTTCGATGACGACACCGGAAATCTGGCCATCGCGAGATTCCGGCTCCGAGCAATTCTCGCCGAATTGGCCGAGGGCGCACATGGGCGTTGACGTCGCGGCCGAACTGCGGCGATTGGAAGAGGAAAGAAGTACCGGAGTGTTGTGCGCGGGCGACGGCGCATTTCATCTCGCGGATGGTGCGATAACCGCCGCCGACTGTCTGCGCACAACCAATCTGGACCTACTCGTCGTCGCAGCGGGGGTGGCGACCACGGAGGAATTACGAAGGGCCGCGGCCGGGGATCCACACGGTGTGCTGACCCGGCCACGGCTGGAAACCCTGGCATTGCTGTCGGTCTTCGACGCCGCCTACTTCCTGCTCGCCACACCCGTCGTTCCCGAATTCCGACCGGCGCCGCCGCACTGGCTGGCCTCGGTCTGCCATATCCCGCCGCGGGTACTGCTGCACGAATGCGCGCGGCGGGGTGATCCGGAGGCCGAACCATGGCCCGCCGATCTGGTCGACCGCGCCCCCGTGGTGCCGGTGCGACGGGTCCGCCGCCGACGCGTCGCACTCACCGGCGGCCAGACCGAGGTGATCGCCGCCGCCGATGGTCGGCGCAGCGTGGCCGGGATCGCCCGCGACCTCGGCCGCACCAGCTACGGCGCGCTGGTCGCGGTGCGCGAGCTGACCGCGGCGGGGCTGATCGAGCCGCCCGACCTGGTGCCGGTCCCGGCCGGATGGTCGCCACCGATAGCGCACGCGGCGACCGCCGTCGCGGTCACCGAGCCGCGGCAGTTCCTGCCGCGCCGGGTGCGCCAGCCGGTATCGGCCCCGGCCCCGGGCCCGGCCCCCGACAGCTGGGAGCCCGTCGACCGCGACCTGCTCATCCGTCTCCGTGCGGCGTTGGAGGAGCTTGCGTGACCGCGCGGAAGAAACTGCTCGGCGAACTGATGGGAAGGTTTACGAAGGTGGCGATGACCGGACCCGAACCGAATGCGGTGGTGCTGGCGGAGCTGAAGGCGCTACGCGATCGCCTGCCCCGCGTGACCGGCTCACTGGTCGCCTCCAGCGACGGACTGCTCGTCGCGCACGATCTGCCACCCGATATCGAGCCGACCAGAATGGCCGCGCTGGCGTCGGCGCAGCTGTCGCTGTCGTACCAGCTGGCCGCCACCGCGCACGGCGGCGGATTCCATGAGGTCGTGGTGCACGGCTCCGGCGGACACGTGGTGATCTACGCCGCGGGCTGGTCCTCGCTGATGGTGCTCGCCGGACCCGAGGTGAATGTCGGCCGCCTGCATCTGGAGTCGCGCCCGGTGGCCCGCGCCATCGCCGATCACCTGACCGCCACCGACTCCGGAAAAGACCGGACCCAGAAAACCGATCGAAAGGAACGAGTATGACAAATATGGATCTGGCGCTGAAGGACATGATGGGAATCGATGGCGCGATCGGCGCCGCCGTCGTCGATTACGGCAGCGGCATGGCGCTCGGCATGCTCGGCAGTTCCAAGAGCCTGGACCTCCAGATCGCCGCGGCGGGCAATACCGAGGTGGTGCGGGCCAAGCTGCGGACCATCGAGCAACTCCAGCTCAAGGACGATATCGAGGATGTTCTCATCACGCTGAGCGGCCAGTACCACATCATTCGCCCGATGACCGGCCGCAAGTCCAAGGGCCTGTTCCTCTATATCGCACTGGACCGCGGCCGGGCGAACCTCGCGTTGGCGCGACACCGCCTCAAGGGCATCGAAGAGGATCTCGAGGTGTGACGTTGCCGCACACCACCTTTCAACGGCAGGCGGCGCGGCAGCTGCCGCGCCGCCTCCGCGTCCGGGGCGAATCGCATCGCGGGCTAGAGCTTTCCGCCGCCGCCGATCATCCAGGGATTGAAGGTGCATGCCAGATTCGGCGCGGCATCCGGGTCGAGTGCGTGCAATGCGATCGAGGCCGACCGCGGCGAATACATGATCGTCAGATGGTCGGACATATCCTGGACGCAGCCGTCCTGGAGCGTGATGTTGTGCACCGTGGCATCCGGGCCGGCCTGCAGGAATGTCCACTCGAAGGGGTTCGATACCTCATCGTGGCTGGTGCCGACGGCCGTATATTCGATGCCGGGAACGGTGTCACCGTGTTCGCTCAGCGTGGCGTAGAACCGTGAACCCACGGCCTGCTGAATATTGGCGACGCCGATGATCGGTTCGTAGAAGCCGAGAATGTTCACGCCGAGATTGGTGATCAACCGGCCCAGTGTCGCCATTCCCATCAGGGAGGTGCCGTGATTGGTGGCGCCGAAGCTGATCACCTTGCCGACCTTGTCTGCGCCGCCCTCGAATTTGAGGTACTGGCTCGATACCGGTCCGCCCTGGGAATGCGCCACAATATCGACCCGATCCGAACCGGTGGCGGTGCGCACTCGATCGATGAATTCGCCCAATTGCCGCGCGGAATCCTCCATCGGCCCGACACCGTAGCGGCCCGGCAGTATGGGACCGATGCCGCCGCCCTCCAGCAGATTCGATCGACCGTAGTTGAAGGCGAAGACGCAGTATCCGGCCCGCGCGAGCTGCGGCGACAGGTACGCGAAGGTGTCATAGGCGTTGAGCCAGGTGCCGTGCACCAGTACGACCGGCCGCGGATGTGCCGCGGACGGGGTGCAGTCGGCCCGGTTCGCACCGGGTGGGGCGGCATCCGGATGGGTCAGGCCGTAACCGAAGGCCGCCAGATAGGCGGATACTTCGGGGCCTTCGCCGACGGCGGCGGTGGCGTGGCTGCGCGCGGCGGATCCGGAGCTGCTGCCGGTGTCGACGATCGCCTTCGGCTGGTCGCCATTGGCCGCGGGCCGCAAGCCAGCATCGAGATAATCGGTGAGTTCCTGCTGGGTGAACTGCGGAGCCGAATCCGCGGCCGATACGCCGACGCCGAAATTCATGGCGAGCGCGGCAACGCCCGAAACAATGGCTGCCGCGAGCATTCTTCGGCCAATTCTGTGCTTCATTGCAAAACCTTTCCTGCCGCTTCGTGATCAAATCGTAATAAAGCGGCCAATTCATCATCACTGCCCGATCTGTCGATGTCACTGCGCTCTCGGAACAAGAAGCCGGTCGACAGACTGTCGCGGAAAACTATAAATAGGAGAGATTTGGGCAGTGCCAAAAGATTTCGCGATCACAAAATCACGAACGGTCGAACCGCTCGGCACATATCGAATTATGTGGCGCCGGGAATTCTCACCTCACAGCGGTTGGACATAATGCGCGGGACGGTCCTCAGCTGAACCGCTTTTTGAGCTCTCGCTTGAGGACCTTATGGCTGGGACCGAGCGGAAGTTCGGTGACGAATTCGACGCGCCGCGGATACTTGTGCTTGGCCAAGTGCGCACGCCCGTAGGCGATCACCGCTTCGGCGGTCACCGGCCGCGCGGGCACGACGACGGCGCAGACCTCTTCACCATAGGTGTCGTGCGGCAAACCGATGACCGCGACCGCGGCAATATCCGGATGCCGCAGCAGCGCCTCTTCGACCTCGGTCGGGTACACATTGAACCCGCCGCGGATGATCATGTCCTTGATCCGGTCGACGAGCGTCAGGTAGCCGTCGGCATCCTTGACCCCCAGGTCAGCCGTGCGAAACCAGCCGTCGACCACGGCGGCGGCCGTGGCCTCGGGCTTCCCGAGATACCCGTTGAAGACGTTGTGGCCGCGAATGACCACCTCGCCGAGTTCACCGGTGGGCAGCAGCGTAATCCGTTGCGATTCGGACGGATCGGCGATCTCCACCTCGACACCCCAGACCGAATGTCCGACCGTACCCGGCCGCGGACCGAAATCGGGCTGGTTCACCGCCGCCGTCGGCGAGGTCTCCGACAGCCCATAGCCTTCCAGGACCGGCGTACCGAAGACCTCCTCGAACGCCTCCAGCACCGGCTGCGGCAGCGATACACCACCCGAGATGCACAGCCGCAGTCGCGGCGGTTCCGCCAACTCGCGAGCGGCGGCGATCAGCCCGACATACATCGTCGGCACGCCGTGAAATGTATTGACGCCCTTGGCCTTCATCAGCCGTAGCGCCTCGGCCGCGTCGAATCGGGGCAACAGCACGAGGGCCGCTCCGGCACGCCAGGTGGCGTTCATCGAGACGGTCTGACCGAAGACGTGGAACAGCGGCAGCGCGCCGAGCGCGACATCATCGCTGCGCACATCGTTGGCGTCGAAGGCATTCACCGTCGCGTTCATCACCATATTCAGGTGACTCAGCTCGGCACCCTTCGGCCGACCGGTCGTCCCACTCGTATAGAACACCACCGCTGGATCGTCGGGGCGCCGCGTCACGAAGGTCGCAATGGGTTGTCCGGCAAGGGAATCCGGTTCGACACACGGTATCCGCACCGCCTCCGCGGCGGTCCCGCCCACCTCCGCGAACCACGGATGGCACACCAGCAGGCGAGCATCGCTGTCGCGCAGCACGTGTTCGGCCTCACCCGCCGTCAGCAGCAGATGCACCGGAACCGCCACCGCCCCGGCGGCGAGAATCGCGTAGTAGGCGGCCGGAAAGTCGGCGGTATTGGGGCACATGAGCGCGACGCGGTCGCCGGGGCGCACACCCAGCTCGATCAGGGCCGCGGCCTGACGCCGCGCCCGTTCCCACAGTTCGGCGAAGGTGATCCGCGCCGTGCCCTCGATCAGCGCGATCCGGTCCGGTCGCCGTCTCGCTTGTTCGGCCAGGATGCTCGCCAGGGACAGTGTCGCGTTCATAACGCCCGCCCGGTGAATCTCGTCATCGCTCTCCAAAAACTAGCAGCGCAAGTTTCAATCAACCGTAGGGCACCGAAACTAGCGGCGCAAGTTTTTGGCGGCTCCTGGAAGAATGCGAGCACCTAGAGGAGGCGATACATGGCCCGACCCCGCCGACCACTGCTCAGCCACGAGCGCATCGTCGAGACCGCGCTGGCCCTTGTCGACGCGGAAGGACTGGCGGCCGTCTCGACCCGCCGCCTCGCCGCCGAACTCGGCGTACAGGGACCCTCGCTGTACAACCATGTCGGCACCAAGGACGAACTCATCGACGCCGTGGTCGATTCCGTACTCGGCGAGGTGGACACGTCGATGTTCGGCGAGCTGTCGGCCGACAATCCGGCATGGCGGTCGGCATTGCGACGCTGGGCCCATTCGTATCGGAACGCCGTTGCCGCGCATCCGCATATCGTCCCGGCATTGGCGAGCGGACCCGGCCATCGGCCCAATGCGCTACGCATGGCCGATGCCGTCTTCGGTGGGCTGGTGGCAGCGAACTGGCCGCGCCGGGAGGCGACAACCGTCGGCACGCTGATGCGCTACTTCCTCACCGGCTCGTCCCTCGGCTCATTCGCCGCCGGCTTCCCCGCCGACGCCGAGGTTTACGCCGACGACTATCCACACCTGAACGAGGCGCACCTACTCGCCGATCGGCAGCAGCGCATCGATCAGGTCGCATTCGAGGTGGGTCTCGAATCGCTATTGGACGGACTCGAGGGCCGATACCAGTTACTACTCAGTAGTCAGTAGCGGAATCCCTTGCCGGAGCTGTTGATCGGGTCACAACCGGTGCGCCGCGGCGGTAGTAGCCAGCGCCGCACCGGCTCGTTTTACGCGGTCGCACAATGACCACGAAAACGCCTACGAGAGAGCGGGATTCACCGGAACCAGGCGGCCGATCCGCGCCCGGACCGGGGCTTTTGATGCCGAGTTCGCGCCGTTGTCTGTGCATGGGATCACGTTGCTCCTTCGGAGCTCAGGGGCATAACGTAACGTCCCGTTAACAGGACGATGTCGTCCTGACCAATTCCTTTATTCGGTCCCGCAGGAGGACATGCCCCGCAGTGCCCGCTCCCTCGATCAGGAAGCGGCGCAGCAGGTGTGGTTAGAAATGGCATACGCAACGCCTTGGCAAGTCAATGAAGTTCAGCTCGGCCGGTCCGAGAACGGTGGCTACCGCATTCGCGAACTGACCGCGCAACGTTTCGATTTACGATCCGACTGGGGCTACCTGTGCGCGGCGGGCCTGAGTCTGCTCACCTTCCTACTACTGTTCCAGCCCTGGGTTTCGGCGACGGGACCGAACGGCACGGTCAGCGCCAATGCCTTCGGTCGCATCGACGGATTCACCAGCAGCAATTGGCAATCGGGCGGCTCGGACGTGGTGAGCATCAGTGGCGCCTGGGCCGTCCTCACCACCATGGCGGTCGCCGGCACGGTTTTCTCGGTCGTGCTCTACTTCCGGGTGCGCAGCCGGGCGCTGTCCCGCCTGGTCATGGTCACGAGCGGTGCGGCCGCGCTCTTCGTGCTCATCACCCTGCTGTACCTCGACAGCAAGGCGCCGGAACTGCGCGAACTTACCGAATCCGCCACTCACGCCGGACTTTTCAGCTGGCTATTCGGCAATGACGTGACCTCGAACCTGGGGGTGGGTGAGCATCGAATCGCCAGTGCCGGAATCGATCTCGGCGCTACGCTCAGTGCCGTCTCCGCATTCGGCGCCGCGCTGGCCGCCGCTGCTATGGGGCTGCGCAAACAGCCGATCAGCGCACTGCGCGTGATCGCGACGCAGCGGCCGTATCGCGCGAAGATCGCTGCCTGACAACCCGACTCGGGCCGACCATCACTTGACGGTCGTATTCACCCAGTCGACAACAGCCCGCTGATAGGCGGCGGTATTCGGTGCGAGATTCACCGAATGTCCGCTGCCGGGCAGTACGAAGGTCTGCAACTTCGCGGCCGGGGCGAAGAACGGGGTCTCCGCGGCCAGCAGGGTGGCGGCGTCCCGGCAGATCGAATACGCGGGGCCGCAGGACAATCGGTCCAGACTGCCATTGGCGATCATCACGGGCGCCTTGATGAGGCTGGACATGCCCGGCAGTGTGGAGGTCAGGCCGTCCGGATATTCGGTGAGCGAGAAGACCTCCTTGGTCTTCTCGTCCAGTTCGACCACCCTGGGGTCGGCGTCCGGGCCGAAGAAATCCTTGGCCCGGGTGCCGGGCCGGGTCGTGAGATAGCCCGAATCCAGTGCGTGACCGGCGAATACGGGATCGTTGATGGCCTGGTAGTAGGTGGCGATGACGCCCAGCACCTCGGGGATATTGAGGGTGTGCGAATAGCCGGTGAGCAGTACACCGTCGACATCGTTGTGCGCGGTCGCCTCGATGACGGAGGTGCCCGAGGTCAGCGAGTGACCGACGGTGACGACCTTGCCGAAGGGCTGCGCGCCGGCGAATCCGCGCCGCAGCGATTGGACGATCTCGTGCAGGGCATCCGCGGTGGCGGTGGCGGTCAGTGTCATGGCCGGCGGGTGGCTGCTGTCGCCGTTGCCGAGCCGGTCCATGGTCAGCGTCGCGAAACCGGCACGGTTCATTGCCCGCCGGAAGCTGTAGGTCTCCGGCTGGTAAGCGAAGTCCCAATAGGTGGCGTTGTAGTTGGAGCCCGACATCAGCACCATCACGACATCGGTCGGCTGTTGCGGCAGGCACAGCGTCCCGGCCAGATTGCCCTGCGGCACAGGGAACGAGACGGCCTGGCAACTGTCCGGCGCCGCGGTATCGTCGGCATGGGCTACCCCCGGCGCGAGGCAGAGCAGTGCTGTGGCCGCGAATGCGGCAATGGACCGAACCGAGCTTCGCACGGGAGGCGCTCCCTCTTGCTGATGTATGAAAATCGCCAGGCTGGCATCCTGATCAGCCGTTCAGTTAGGCAGGCTATAGCGGGAGTTCGTCGCCGCGCAAGAATTGCTGCATGCGTCATGGAAAGGCCCGCACTCCGATTCCCTTGCGGCACAAGATCGGAACCGACCGCCCCGCCAACACCTCGAGTACCCCGTGCGTGGAGCGGTGCGCACCCGAGCTGGCATAACGGCATTCACTGTCGGCATCGTGCGTGGCGATGGCCAGTGTCGTCGATGGTGATCGAGAGGACCGTGCCATACTCGCGCCACTTTCTGGCGAATCACACTACCGCGCAGGGCGATTCGTTTGCTGCGAGAAGACGGAATCCGGCGTCGGCGACAGATCCGGCGCAAAGGACATGCCGGGCGTAAGCCCGAATGCGGGACGTTTGCGATCTACAATCCGGACGTGAGCGCGCGAGCTGTGCATTTTGTTGGAAGCTACCCGGCGGAGAGTGCCGACGACGCGATGCGGGCGATGTTGGACGGAGCGGGAGCCCGGCTACGTACGCTGCCCACCGGCGAGACCAGCCGCTATGAGTTCTATATCCAGCCGATCATCGCGGACCTGGTGACCCAGGGGGCATTGGAGGTGCGCAGGCCCGGCAGCTGGCGGACCAGCCAGGAACGCACCATCCACCGCGTCGCCCACGGCGCCGAACTCACCGGCGACATGATGGATCTCGGCTACCTCCGCGAGACACGGGAGGCGTTGCCGGTCTTCCAGAAGTTGCGCGAGGCACGCGATCTGCCCGACCTCTCGCTGCAGATGGGCATGCCCACCGATTTCACGCTGACGTTCATCGCCCTCGGTCCAACCGGCCTGCGATCACATAAGCAGGCGTTCACCGATGCCTCCGTGCGCGATATCGCGGCGATCCGCGAACTGGTCGGCGACGATGTGGTCATCCAGTTGGAGGCGACTGCCGAATTGGTGCTGCTGGCGAAAACCCAACCGGCACACCGGCAGGTGGAGGCGGCACTCGGGCTCGGCCGCGGCATTGCCGCGCTGGCCGCCGCGGCACCGGCGGGCACCCGATTCGGGGTACACCTGTGCCTGGGCAGCATGAACAACAAGTCCCGCGCCAGAATGCGCGACACCCGGCCGCTGGTGGATCTGGCCAATTCCATTGCGCGGCACTGGCCGTCGGGGCGTGTATTGGAGTACGTGCACGGACCACTCGCGGCGGGAGACGTGCCTCCCCCGACACTGCCGGAATTCTATGCGCCACTGCAGGATCTGCGGCTGGGCGATGGCACGGCCTTCTATGCCGGTCTGGTGCACGACATTCCGACCGAGGCGCAGCAGGTGCAGACATTGCACATGGTCGAAAGCGCGCTCGGCCGATCGGTCGACGGCGTCGCCACTGCCTGCGGACTCGGCCGCAGACCCCGCGAGATCGCCGACGCCCTGGCGGCACGCGCCGATGCCATCGCCGGGGCGGAGTGAACCGCTCGCCCCAAATATCGTTGCGGTCCTGGATATTCCGGACTAGTTCTTGCGGCCGACGCCGCCGATGAGCACCAACCCGGTTTTCGGCGTATCACCGTCGAGCCACTGCTGTACCGGCACCAGGCCGGGCTCGAGCATTTCGAAACCGTCGAAGTACTTGGCCACTTCGACCCGCGACCGGAAAATGACCTGCGCCGTGCTGCCGGCGGCCTGCGCGGTCGACTGCGCGATGAAGTCCGGATCGCTTTCGTCGGACCCATGGGTGAAGATGAAATAGCTACCCGGCGCCAGTTTCTCGTGGAAGCGCGCGATGATCTCGGCCGGACGTTCGTCGTCCATGATGTAGTGCAGCACGCCGACCAGCACGATCGCGACCGGCTGCGAGAAATCGATCTGCGCCTCGGTCTGCACCCGCTCGATGATGTCGTCCGGACGGCGCACATCGGCCAGCATCGGAGTCACCCGGGGCAGCTGGGCCAGCAGCGCGGTGTTGTGCGCGAATACGACCGCGTCGTAGTCGACGGCCACCACCTTCGACGACGCATCGATCTGCTGCACCGCCTCGTGCAGGCTGGGCGAGGCCGGAATCCCGGCACCGATATCGATGAACTGACGCACGCCCGCGTCGGCCGCGAGCTGCGCGCTCTGGATCATGAACTTGCGGACCAGCCAGGCCAGGGTTTTGGTATCCGGTGCTATCTGCAACATGCGGTGGGCCAGCATCTGGTCCACTTCGTAATTGTCCTTGCCACCCAGCAGGTAGTTGTACACCCGAGCCGAGTTCGGCTTCGATGGATCGACGCCCGCCGGTACCCGCTTGACGTCCGACACCGCACCTCCCTCGATATCCTCGATCATCGTAACAAGCCTTTCCTGCCGTCCGGCGGAAAAATGTTGGCGATATGGGATGTCCCCCGCCCCAGCCTCGTTCGACCGGTGCGGGCAACGCGAATCTGTAAATGATAGCGCTACAACGGCATTCGTCGATCTCACCACCAGCTTTTCCGAGCGGTACGCGGTGCTGGCCATTTGCCCGCATCTGCGACTCGCACCACCGGGATGCTCAACTCGCCCTCCCACCTACAGCCGCCTTACACCCGGAGCCAGCGCCTACGATCCCCGCCGCACAGTCCGAAGCGGAGATCCTCCGAGACCATCCCGCACCGCCGCGGCGCAAACGGCCCGTCATCTTCGTGAGGTCGGCCTTGGCTGCCGTGCTGATCGTCGTCGGGGCCGTGGTCGGAACGTGGGGGCTGAACCACACCAGCGCGGCACATACCAGCCGACCTCCGAACCCCGGGGTCGCCCTCGACGGCAAATACGAGGCCATCCGCACGCCCCGAACCTTCGATGGAAAGCCGGTCGAATCCGCGACCCCGTACACCCGGGTGTGGTCGGTCCGGTCGTACTGCCCGCCGCACAGCGAACGCTGCGTAGCCTCGATAACTACCCAGGACCCGTCCACCGGGGAGAAAGCCGCGATGGTCGCTGACTATCGCGACGGCGCACGGATCAGCACAAGAGAGCTACCGCCCGCGGCGAATTGCACGAGTACGGTCAACAAGGCGCCCATCGAGTCCCGGGCGTGGGAGCGGGTCGTAGTCCGATTCGCGGCTGGGTCGTGGACCGGCACCGTCTCCCCTTACGGCACCGAATCTTGTACGCATGTCTGGGAGTTTGCGATGACGCTCCGTCGTGTCGGCGAGATCGACCCGGCGGTCACCGTCGTCGCGCCGGACACCATCCCCGCCCGCGTCGATACCATGCCCATCGCGCCGATCCGCGGAACCTACGAGTTGACCCTCCCTTACCTTCCGACACCGGACTTTCCCAATCCACCACCACAGGAGAAAGTCCGACAACCATACGACACCATCTGTACGCGCAACGGAGATCGCTGCGTGGCAACGACATCCCCAGCACCTGGTGCCAGCAATTTTCCGCCGTTCATGCTCGAAGGCGGGGCATGGCGGAGCGTCTACACGGAGCCGTACACGTGCCATACGGAATCGGACGAACCGGTCACCAATGCGACGTTCCATTGGGAGTTGTTCCGGTCCGATGCGGGCCCCGACCTCATCAAATCCTTGACAGGCACCTGGGTCCTCGACAAAGCCGACCCGTGTCATGCGACCAGCCGCGGTTCCGTCGACATGCAGAGGGTCGGCGACCGACCCGCGACACCCGATCATCGCCCCGGGAGCGGGGAACTGACCGTGGTGAAGTACTGGATCGCGGCCGCGACGATCACCGGGGCGGTGACCAAGAGCTGACCCGCGATGGTGCCCAGCGCGCCGACCGCCATGACGCCACCGAAACAGCCGACCGCGGCGGCGGG
The DNA here is from genome assembly GCF_050955995.1 of Nocardia sp. CA-119907. Lineage (NCBI taxonomy): Bacteria > Bacillati > Actinomycetota > Actinomycetes > Mycobacteriales > Nocardiaceae > Nocardia > Nocardia sp. CA-119907. Next base: position 1,416,686 of record NZ_CP192091.1, on the reverse strand, counting down.
CAGGATCGGACCGAACAGCCCGATGATGGTGGCGGTGGCGGCCGCGGCACCGGCCGCACCGCCGAGCACACAGCCCACGGCCGCGCCGCCGAGGCCGCCGACCACCGTGCCGACGAGGGCCCCCATGGCGATGGTGCTGCTCATCCGATTCCACGCCGCGACCTCGCGCTCGTATTCCGATCGAAACGGCGCCTGATCCTCGAAGGGCAGCGCCACCGGCCGATAGACCGCGCGCGCCATATCGAATTGCGGTACCAGGGTCGCGCTGTGCTCGGAAATCGCTGCCGCGATGGGGAATTCGAAATCGTCGAGCCGCAGCCGCAATGGCATAGCGGCGACCACCGTGCCGTCGGCGGCCCTGATCTCGAAGACATCGTTGTCCGATGACAGTGTGCCCGAGTCGATATCGATCACACTGGCGCCGTCGACCGCGCGTGCGGTGAAGGCAACGCCATCGATCTCTTCCGGGGTTTGGGCGGCGGCGGTGCCCACGGCAGTGGCGGCGGCGAGTGTGCAGGTGAGGATGAAGGTAATGACGCGCATGCTTGACCTTTTCGAGTGTGATGCGAACACCGAGGAATCGGTTCAGGACAGTTGGGCGAGAGTGACGATGACCGCCGCACCGATCTCCTGTTGGCCGGAGATGCTCAGGTGCACACCGTCATCGAGGTGCCCGTCGAAGCCCGAGGCGGGGGCGGTTATCGCGAACACATCCACGGTCGGTTCCGGCTGATCGATCAGCACCCGGGCGGTCTGGGCCATATCGGTCGTGCGCCAACCGATTCCGGCCCGCTGGAAGTGTGGGAACGCTGCCGCCCTGCCCTCGTCCACCGCGGCCGGTGTCAGCCACACCCAGCGCGCGCCGGTGGCCCGCACCGTCGATTCGCGCAGCATCAGCAGATTGCGGGTCGTTTCCGACATGCTCACCAGCCGAGGTCCGTCCAGCCCGCCCAGGCGCTGGGCATCGTTCGCGCCGAGTTGGCACAGCACCCAGTCGGGCCGCTGACCGACCAGCGTGGCCAGTGCGGTGAGCGCCTGTGTGGTGGTGCAACCGGATACGGCCAGATTGCTGAGTCGGATGCCGTCATCCGGACGGCGCACGGCCAGCAGCACCCGCAGTATCTCGAACCAGGACAGCCGATCCGCCGTCGTGCTCTCCCCGATGGCGACGACGTGCTGTCCCGGCTCGAACGGGAGCTGGTCCACCGCGTCGGCCACTTCGGCATCGGCCAGGAGTTCGGTGGCCGCGGCTCGGGTCTGGTCGTCGAATCCGGCGAGCAAGCGCTGGTATTCGGCCGGATCCAGTCCGAACAGGCCCGCGGCGCGGATGTCGTCGAGCCCGTTCACATAGGGCAGCGCCCGCTCGGGCCAATGGAACCGGATCAGCTTCTCGATCAACTCGGCATGCACGATCAACTCAATTCTCTCAGGTGAATCGTTCACCGCAGTGAACGATACTGCGGTGTGTACGATAGCGTGGTGAGCGAAGCCGAGCAAGGGGATGCGCAGCACCCGCCACGCACACGGGCAGTGACCTACCTGCTCACACAGATAGGCGCGCACGCGGCACAGCGATTCGCCGAACTCATCAGCGATCTGGACCTCTCCCCGCCCGATATCGGACTGCTGCGCATGATCGCCACCCAGCCCGGACGCAGTCAGCGGTCACTGTCCGCCGAACTAGGCGTCGTCCCGAGCCGCATCGTCACCCTGATCGACCACCTCGACCGCAAGGGCCTCGTCGAACGCCGCCGCAGCGCCACCGACCGCCGCAACCACGAACTGCACCTCACCCCCAAGGCACAACAGCTGATGGGCCAGGTATGGCAACTCGCCACAACGCACGAGGCCGATATCTGCGCAAGCCTGAACGACGCCGAATACGAGCAATTGGCAACCCTGCTCAACCGCGTCGCCGACCAACAGCGCCTGAAACCGGGCGTACACCCCGGCTATCGCCGGACTCCGTTCCCCCCGAGCGATACGTAACCGAAACCCGCCTTCCGACGAATCCAGGACCGGCCTGGTCCACGAACACATCGTGATCGATGCCGACCACCGACGACGGAGTAGCCGCAGGTAGCGGCATGCATTTGGCAAGTGCCCCCGGTGCGGCTCCAGTTAGGAGAACATCCGCCCTGACCGAGCATCGACGCGTGCGACCCCGCGGATGCTCTGGTCAACTGGAGCGGCATCACGGTGCGCATCGACCTCGGGTCGAATCGGACTGTGCTGTCCTGCGTGTCGAGGGACCGCGAACAATCCCGCAAAGACGGCAGCGAGAATTCCCACGGCCCACCACAGCGTGAGCCCGAAAGTGCGGGAGAAATTCTCCGCGTTGGCCATTTCACCCGCTTCGCTGAGGATTTCGGTCACCCGATCAGGCCTGCCGGGTTGGGTGGCCTGTCCCTCGATCCCCCGGCAACTCATAGGCGTCTCGGTGGGGTTGGTGCTGGCCGATCTGTCCTGCACGCACACTCGGAAGTCGGAGATGATCCGCGCCTGCGCCTGCTCGTCCAAGCCCGCCACGGCGAGTTCGGTGCGGACCCGGGGTATGACCGTATCGACGCTGCGGTCGGAACCGCTGTCGAGCTGGGCGAAGAAAATCACCCCGGCGAGCGCGACGCCGAGTGCGACGCCGAGTTGCTGAGCGGTGTTCACCAGGCCGGACGCCGAACCCGCATCGTCCTTGGGGACCGCGGCCAGCACGAAGTCGATGGTCGGCGAGACGATCAGGCCGAAGCCGAGTCCCGAAATGACGAGCGGTGCGATCAACTGCCACGATGTGATCGCCGGGCCATACCGCCCGGCGGCCCACACGCAGCCGGCGACGCCCGTGGCGTTGAGCAGTGCTCCGGCCATCAGCACTCGCCGCCCGTACCGGGGTACGAGCACCTCCACAGATATTGCGGCCGCCGCGGCAGCGCCGACGGCGAAGGCGCCAGCGGTCAGACCGGCCCGCAGTGGCGACCAGCCGAGGCCGAGCTGCATGTAGAGCGTCCAGACGAGGAAGAATCCGCCGAGCGCGATCCAGAAGATCAGCCAGAGCACGGTGCCGATCGTGAATGATCGCGCCCGGAACAATCCGAGGACTACCAGCGGTGAACCGATTGTCCTGGCACGTCGATGTTCGTAGACCACAAGGACCGCAAGCACTGCGATCGCACCGGCCATCATCGCGAAAGTCCATGCCGGCCAACCGAATCGGCGGCCTTCCATGAGCGGGTAGACCAGCATCGCAATCGCGGCCGTGACGAGCCCGGCGCCGACGAGGTCGAGCTTCGCAGCGGTGGCGGACTTCGATTCGCACATCACGAACAGGGCCGCGGCGATAGCGGCGACACCGACCGGGACATTGACCAGAAAGATCGGCCGCCAGTCGAGGCCGAACACATTCCAGTCGACGAGGACACCACCGAAGGTCGGCCCGACGACCGCCGCCGATCCGACGATGGCGCCGAACATGCCGAGTACCCTGCCCCGCTCGTTGGGCGGGAAGGTGACATGGATGATCGCGAGGATCTGCGGCACCATCAATCCGGCGGTGCCGCCGTGCAGAAACCGCGAGACGATGAGCATGCCTGGGCTGCTGGCGATGCCGCACAGCGCCGAGGCGACGGTGAACCCTGCGACTCCGGTCAGGAACAACCGGCGGCGGCCGTAGATATCGCCGAGCCTGCCACTGGTGATGAGGACCACGGCGAACGCCAGCACGTATGCTGCGACGATCCACTCGAGCTGCGCATACTGCGCCTGAAGATCGCGTTGGATGCTCGGTACAGCGATGTTGACGATGGTGGTGTCGAGCAGGTCCATGAACCCGGCGACGAGGACGACTACGAGCGCGATCCAGCGTCTGCGCTCCGGCGGCGTCGAACACCGCCGGGATACCGGCGCGCTCGCGACGGCCGGGCAGACGTCGCGAGCCTCCGCATCGCGAATCGACGGCCGCACCGTGTCGACCTGCCCGCTGGTCGACACGGCGGCTGCGGCCCGTTCGGTGACAGTACAACTCCACTGCCACACCATCTATGGCCCTCCCATCGTTGAAAGTGCGGTAACCCAGACGGTTTCGGTCAGAGCCGAGCGTTGGCCGACGTCGGCTTCCGCATGGTCGCGAGGCTCATCAGGGACGGGTTGAAGTGCCCCACCGCCGCACCGCCGCCGGGGACGGCACGGCCGTGGGATTGCAGGTAGTCGACCAGGCCGATCGCGGCGCCGGTCCAGCCCTGCGGTGTGAACGATTGCACCGCTTGGGTTTTGCGATCGTTGTAGATGAGCCCGGCCCAGCGTGCGCCCTCACCGCGGTCGTAGCTGTCCGGATCGGCGGACGGCGTGGTCATGGCGGAAAAGACGTCGGAATCGATCGCGGCCATTTCCTCGATGCCCAGCCAGCTGCCGGGGGCGGACAGTGCGTTCAGGGTGTCGAACAGTTGATCCTGGGCGGCGGGGGTGAGGTAGATAACGAGACCTTCGACCAGCCACGCTGTCGGTCGCGATGGATCGAAGCCGTTGTCGCGCAGGGCAGTTGCCCAGTCGTCGCGCAGATCGACGGCGACTTCGTGACGTTCGGCGGTCGTCGTCGCGCCGACGTCGTCGAGCACGGCGCGTTTGAATTCGAGTACCGGCTGGCGGTCGAGTTCGTAGATGACCGTGCCGTCCGGCCAGGGCAAGCGATACGCGCGGGCGTCGAGTCCGGCGGCGAGGACGACCACTTGACGCACACCCGCCTCGGTGGCGGAGCGCAGATAGTCGTCGAAGTACCGGGTGCGTCCGGCTTGGAAAGCTTGGAACAGCGATCCGAAGTCGGCCGAGCGCAGCGGATGTTGCTTCGTCAGTTCCGGGTCGGCGGTGAACAGCACGGCCCATTCGTCGCCCGCGGCGCGACAGAACACTTCGGCGAACTCGTCGACGGCCAGCGCCTGCGGCTGCCGAGCTGCCAGGCCGCGGGCTGCCGCGACGAACAGCGCCGTGGCGCCGACGCTCGTCTTGATGTCCCAGGAATCGTTGTCGTTGCGCGTAATGCTCACTTTTTCTCCAATAAGGGTCGGGTCACTGGTGCGATGGGCGGGGGATGTTGTCGTAGGCGGCGAGGAACTCGTCATGGCGTGCCACCGGGACCGTGGTCACAAGGACCACGCGACTCGGTGCCGTGGTCGGCGGCCCGGACCTGCTCGAGGCTGTAGCCGTGCAGCGAGAGCCCGTAAATGCAGATACCTTCGAGAAACCACCGCAGGGCGCGGACGAGGATGAGCGGCCCAGTGCAGGTCGACGGGCGGGGGTCGGACGAGTCCGGGTCGGCGGATTCGACGGGCGTGTCGGGTGGGGCGTTCGCGGTCACGGGAGTTCTCCTTCCGGCGTCGGCAAGCGAGTGTTTGCGGTGCTGGAGTGCGCGACGATGTGGATGTCGCGGCGGACTCGCCCCGCCCAGTACGGACGCATGGGGGTGGTGGTCTGCCGGTGGATCGGGGCGTCTTCCCAGGCGAGGAACGCCGCTTCGTCGGTCCATTCCGACAGCAGGATGTAGTGGTCGTCGTCGGCGCACGGCCGCAGCAACTCGTCACGAATATGGCCTGGCGTACCCGCGACCTGCGCAGTGACCTGCGCATATGCGGCTTCGAATGCTGCTTCCTCGCCGGCCCGTATGCGGGCTCGGACCATCACTCGCGCGGTCATGCGATCACCTGGCCCGGTCCATTCACCGTGCTCAGTTGCATGTCGTTGCTGGTGCGGACGGCCCGCAAGGCAGCGGTTGCGGCGTCCTGTTTGCGGCTGCGTTCGAAGGCGTGGAAGCAGCCCTCGTCGGCCCAGTCGCTGGTGATGACGAAAGTGCGCATATCCGGGTCCGCGGATACGGCGCGGGTGATGCGCTGCTGGAGGAAACCCGGGGACTGTGCGGCCAAGGTGAACACCGCCCGCAGGCCCTCGAGCAGGCGGGCAGCGTCGCGTCTGGCGACGGTCATGGTCAGGGTGGCGCGCAAGGCGGTCATGGTCAGATTCCTCCGTCGACGTTGAGGCAGACACCGTTGACGAACTGTGCGAGTTCGCTGGCGAGGAAGAGCACGGCGCCGGCGACGTCGCCGGGGCGGCCGAGACGGCCGAGGGCCGCCAGGGCCGCGTAGCGCTGTCTCTGATCTTCGGCCAGACCGATGATCTGGTCGGTTTCGATGATTCCCGGGGCGACGGTGTTGACGCGGATGCCCTGTGGCCCCAATTCCTTGCACAGCGAGCGAGTCAGGCCGTGCACGCCGGCCTTGGACGCGGTGTAGTGCGTCCGGTTGGGCATTCCGACATTCGCGACGGCGGAGGAGATGTTGATGATCGACGCGGACTCGCCCAGGCGAGGCAGCAGCGCGCGCACCATCAGGTACATCCCGGTCAAATTGGTGTCGACGACGCGGTGCCATTCGGCCGGATCCATCTGCAGCAGTGGCGTATTCGACACGACCCCTGCGTTGTTGACGACGATGTCGACGGTGGCCGGGGCAGTCTCGACGATGGTGGCGACTTCCGCGGGGTCGGCGACGTTCGCGAAGCACACGCGGCCGGGTGCGGTGGCCTTGTCCAGTTCGCGGGCGAGGTCGGTGGCGGCGGCGCTGGGTTTGCTGCCGATCGCTGTCACGTGCGCGCCTTGCGCGGCCAAGGCGCGGACGATGCCCAGGCCGATGCCGCGGGTGCCGCCGGTGACGATCGCGGTCTTGCCGGTCAGTCGCAGGTTCAGCTGCGCCTGTTGCACGCCGGGGGGATTGTCGGTTGTCGGATGCTCGCGCTGTCGCACAGCAGGGCATCCGAGCCGGCTGGCGAGGGTGTTCTCGTTGTCGTTCACTGTCGGACTCCTTCGGGTCGGCGCAGAATCAACGCGCTGTTGAAGCCGTCGTATCCGCGTGCGGCGACGGCGGCGACATGGACGGCCGCTCGTTGCGGAGCAGCGATGAAATCGAGTTCGCAGCCCGGGGCCGGGTTGACCAGCGCCCCGAACGCAGGCAAGGTTTGCTCCCGCATTGCCAGCACGGCGGTCGCAACGTCGAGCGCGGAACTGCCGTGGGCGGCTCTGCCCAGCAGCCCTTTCTGACCGGTGACCGGTACTCCGTCGGGGAAGACGGTGCGGATCGCGTTGGCTTCGGCCCGGTCGGCAGCCGGCACGCCGGCTGAGTCGGCGAACAGGACATCTGTTTGCCCCGGCGAGATCTGCGCACGCCGCAGCGCTCCTCGTAGTGCAGCGGCAAGGTAATTCGATGGCTGCTCACCGGTCACGTCGCCGCAGGGGTGGGAGGTGCGTCCATCGTGGTTGGCGGCGTACCCCGCGACCTCCGCGTACGCATACGGCGCGCCGCGCCGCAGCGCGTGCTGCTCTTCCTCCACAACGAAGATCGCGCCGCCCTCGCCGGGGACATATCCGGCGGCATCGACATCGAAGGGGAGATATCCGCGTGCGGGGTCCTTGTGCCGGCTCAGCCATCCGCTGCGCTGCAAGCAGGTCAGCGCGTAGGGGCCGAGTGGCGCCTCGGTGCCACCGGCCAGGACGACGTCGGTGCCGCGACGGATGGCACGGACTGCGTATCCGAGGCTGTCCAGGCCGCCGGCCGCTTCGGCGACGAGGACGCTCGACGGACCTTTCATCTGATGCAGAATCGAGGTTTGCCCAACGCTTGCCGCATAGAACCAGGCGATCGATTGATAGGTGCCCACGGTGCGTTTCTCTCCTGACCACAGCCGCTGCAGCTCCTGCTGGCCGAAGTGATTTCCGCCCGACGAGCTCGCCAACGCGACCGACATCTGGTATGGATCCAGGCTGGACGGATCGAGCTCCGCATCCGCCAGGGCCTGCGTTGTCGCCGCCATCGACATCCACGTCCATCGGTCGGTCTGCACGATCAGACGGCGGTCCATGTGCAGTTCCGGCACGAAGTCGCGGACCTCTCCGGCCAGCGTCGTCGAATACCCGGAGGCGTCGAAGTGGGTGATCGGTGCGATCCGGTTCTCACCTGCCACAACGGTTTTCCAGTGCTCGCTCGCCGACGTGCCGCTCGGGGCGACAACGCCTATCCCGGTGATCACTGCTCGGCGGGTCATCGCAATTCCTCCGGACGGGTGAAGACCATCGCGGACTGGAAACCGCCGAACCCACTCCCGACCGACAACGCCGTATCGACGGTGGCGTCGCGCGCGATGTTCGGGACGTAGTCCAGGTCGCACTCAGGATCTCGGTTACTCCAGTTGGCGGTCGGCGGTATCACGCCGGTGTCGATCGCCAACGCGCAGGCCGCCATTTCGATAGAGCCGATCGCCCCGAGCGAATGCCCGACCATCGACTTGATCGAGCTGACCGGCACCTCGTACGCGGCCGCACCGAGCGCCTTTTTGAAGGCGGCCGTTTCGTGGCGGTCATTTTGCTTCGTGCCCGAGCCGTGGGCGCTGATGTATCCGATCGCGCTGGGATCGATCCGGGCTTGGTCCATCGCGGCCCGGATGGCAATGCTCATCTCGAGTCCGTCCGGGCGGAGTCCGGTCATGTGGAAGCCGTTGCAGCGCGAGGCATACCCGCCGATCTCGCAGTAGATGTGGGCACCCCGATCCAGTGCGTGTTCGAGCTTCTCCAACATCAGCACCGCCGCACCTTCCCCCAGCACGAATCCGGCCCGCGTCATATCGAAGGGTCGGGACGCGTGCGCGGGATCGTCGTTGTCATCGGTGGTCGCCCGGATCGCGTCGAACGCGGCGACGGAGATCGGTGAGATGGGCGCGTCCGATGCGCCGGCAAGAACGAAGTCGGCGTCACCGTCTTCGATCATGTGAAGTCCGTAACCGATCGAGTCGATCCCGGATGTGCAGCCCGTCGAGATGACCGCTGCCGGACCGTGCAACTCGTACAACGCCGAAACCTCGGCGGCCATGCTGCTGGGGACGAGGGCCTGATACATGTGAGGCAGCACGGAACCCTCGTCGACCAGCCATTCCCGGCCACCGTCACTGGCGATGACGTACTCGTTCTCCAGGGTGATGGTCGCTCCGACCGCCGAGCCCAGCGACACCCCGAAAACGTCACGCGCGGCGTCGGACAACTCCAGACCACTGTCCTGCATCGCCTCGCGGGCGGCAACGAGCGCGAACTGCGTCATCCGATCACAGCGGCGCGCCTGCCTGGGCGACAACCCATATGCCTGCGGATCGAAATCGCACTCCGCCGCCACCTGCGAGCGAAACCCCGTCGGATCAAACGAACTGATCCGACGGGTCGCGGTGCGCCCGGACGACAAACAGTCCCAGAACGACCTGCGTCCGATTCCGCCTGGAGCAACGACCCCGATCCCGGTGACGGCGACCCGGGTCATCGAGCTCTCTCCGCGGCACTGTCCGACGGTTCGGTGTCCACGTGGCCGAGTTCGGGTCGTGGGGCGAGTGGTCCGAGATGGAAGACGACGCTCGCGGTCTCGGTCCCGACATTGCGCAACCGGTGCCGGACACCGATCGGGATGAACAGTCCCTGCCCCGCTGCCACCGGCCACTCCTCATCGTCGAGGTCGACGACGAGTTCCCCCTGTACGCAGAACAGGAACTCCTCCGAATACGGGTGGTAGTGCTCGGCGATGCGCTCGCCCGCCTCCAACGTGGCAACGCCGGTGAACCCGGACGTGCTGCCGACGGTTTTCGGGCTCAGCACAGTCCTGATCTCACCTCCCCGGCGGCGGTCAGCGGGAAGGTCGGAAGCATCGATGCGGCCCGGTCGAATGCTCGGCACAGATTCGCTCGATGGCTGATGCGTCGGCGTAGCTTGGGCGCCGGATTCCAGGGTGTGGCGCCGTTCGACCTTTTCCTTGATGAGCTGCATCTGAATCACGCTGTTGGTGTTGATTCGGTCGGTCATGCCAGCGTCGTCGAGCGGTGCATTCGGGTGCATGTGAAAGTCCTGGACCCAGGTCATTTGGGTGCCCGCTCCGGACTCGGCATAGTGCCAGTGGATGCGCATGTACTCGAACGGTCCGGTCTCCACGCGATGTGCGTCAACGGTTCGGTTGATCGGATCAACGGTTCGTTCGCTGACCCAGCTCCATACTCGACCGGCCTCGTCCGGGTGCATCGTGAGCCGGAATCGGACGGTGTCACCGTATTGTGCGAGAACGTCGACGGCGGCGTATTCGGAGAACAGATCCGGCCAGCTTCGCACGTCGTTGGTCGCATTCCACACCACGTCGAGGGGTGCGTCGATGTGGATCGTGTTTTCTGTGTGACCGGACATCATGCGACCTCCACGCTCATTGCGCGCTCGACGTGCCGGACCAATTCGGCACCGGTCATCTCGATCAGCTGAGCGGGCAACCTGACGTCGAAGTCGCGTTCCACAACACTCTGGATCTCGAAGACGGCAAGCGAATCTACGCCGAGTTCCGCCATTGTCGAACTGTCAACCGACTGCAACTCGTCCGGGCTGATATCGACCCCGACGTGCTTGTCCAGGATCGCGCGGAGGGTTTCCATGGTGAATGGTGCGGACACTTTACTTCTCCTCATTCCATTTTGTGTCGACATCCGACGCCGATCGGCTCGGAATTTCCAGCGTGGGACCGGTCTGCGGTGTCCAGCTGTAGAACATGTGGGCGCGCGCGTCCGCCGGGGATTGCCATGTCGCGAGATAGGGTGAAATGAATTCACCCAGCCGGGAGCTCACGCGCGCGAACTCCGGATGCTGCTGAGCTGTACCGATCGCGGCCGCGCCGGGTTCCGCGGTCTCCAGCAAGTGCACATAGAGATCACCCAGGACATAGAGTTCTCGCCGGGCGACGCCCGCGATCTCCGGCAGAGCTGTCGCATCGGATTCGGCGAAGATCTCGGCAACGCGAGAAGCGGCGTGCGGAAGTATTCGAGCGACGATCAACGAACGATTCATTGCACGACCCCGCGCCTGCCGAAAACGATTCGCTCGGGCAAACGCGCCATTGCGGCGCAGTTGCTACAATATTGGATGACCATAGAGCTTCTCCTGTCCAGGTTCATGGTTAGAAATGGGCTCGACGCCGGACTGTATCGGGCGTGCCATGAACTTTATTGGCGAAGCCGGGCGGTAATCCATACCCCTTGATGTGCAATACCCAGCACCTTCAGGTTGACATAAACAACACCAAGGTGGCACCCGACGGTGGATTATATTTCAACGACTTTCGTCGCAAACGATCATGGAAACCGTCGCAATAAATGTTAACAATAAGGCAGTTGCGTGCGATTCGCCGAACGGCGATGGATGTGGAAATAATAAAGCGAATTGCAATAGTCAATAGAAGCGAAGCGACCGTGCGCCCGATCCGGGCTGCCCAGAAGTTCAACGCCGAGCATAACCACGACATCCGCACTGCGTTGGCCACTGGATGTACACAGTCTGCGGGATAGCTTGGCCCACAACCGATCTCGAAGTTGCGTAATGGTTGACAACGATGGGGTCGACAATCGCGACCCAGCCCCGGCAGGCAGCAGCTCGACGACATCATCGTCGACGCCCGTAGAGGTCTACGCGCGCTCGCTGGTCCATCGCCGACGTCTTCTTGCGCCGACAGGACTGGGACTCCGGCTGCTGCGCACTCGGCGGGTTGACGTCAGCGCTCGGCGGGCCGGCAAACACAGCGGGATACCGATCCGGTGCATTCGGATGGCGCGACAGGCTTGACATAGCCACAGATTTGCCACGCGTACACGGGATTCGACAGTTCTCCCCGCTACGGCCGCGCCGGCCGCTTACACTGAGGCGCCGCAACGTGCGACAAATACTCGAGAGGTAGACGTCCAGGAGGTGCGGAATGCCGGAAGCCGTTCGTTGGCGCCGATCACGTCCACTATTGATTGCGAGCATGTTGCCGCTTGCGGTTTTCCTCGGCACCGGAGTAGCCAACCCAGCCCCGGATGACACCGCACAGGCACCTGCCATGCCGTCGGCGACAGCGGACTGGCTATCGCTGACGCGCCATGAGCAGGGGCACAGCCCTTCCCCGTCGCCGACCCTTCTCGCGCTACTCGGCCAGTCGCCGGTCGACACGCACCGCGCCGATCGAACTGTCGGCCCAGCGAATCCGCTCGCCGCCTACCGACGGATCCTGGTCGGGACGGTGGACGCGCCGGAGGCGCCGTCGGCCGTGGATCAGGATGCGATCCAGGCGTTCTGCGTGCAGTTCCCCGTAGATCCCCGCCGATGCTCCATCACCGCCGTGGACGCGGGCGTCGGTGCGGCAATCGGTGCGGGCCTCGCCGCGGGGATGTCCGCGCCCGTCGCGGTAGCCGCCGGCGCGGTCGGCGCGGCCGCCGGGTTCGTTGCCGGTATCCCGTTCATGCCGACCGGCTTGGTTGCCGGCCCGCTGCTCGGCGCGGCCGTCGGTGCCGCTGCCATTGCCGGACCCGCCGCCGTGCTCGGTGGCGCACTCGGGGCGTCGGTCGGGGCGGTAGTGGGCATTACCACGCCCCTCCCGTAAGCGGACGGCCGAACCGATGGATCCGGCGCCCACGACCTCGGCGAGATAGCCCCCGTCATCGATCCAGTCGGGCATTGAGAATCCGGGCGATCTGGGCGATCGCACCGGGTTCGGTCATTGCGAGATGGCTCGCGTCGATGTCGAAGATCGACATCTGCCCGCGGACCACCCGCGCCCATCCCTCGTGACCCGCGGCATCGGATCGCCTTTCCCGCGCCGCGGCGAAGTAGAGCACGTCGCTGTCCAAGACCGCGGGCCGCCACTCACTGGCCGCCAGGATCGCCAGGTTGTAGGCGTCGGTCAGGCGCTCGATCCGTGCGGCGTCGATACCGAAGCTGCCGCCCAGGTGCCGCTCGATCAGTTCGGCGGCCTCCTCGGCGGTCGCATCGGGGTTCACGAAGTCGACACCCATGACCGGGCCGAGATTGCTGATCAGTTCTCCGGCCGTGACGGCGCGCAGCGTCGCCTCATCGACACCGTCTACTTCGGCGTCCAACAGCGCCAGTAGCGCAACCTCTGCACCGGCGGCGCGCATCTGGACGGCGATGGCATGGGCGATGACACCGCCCAGCGACCAGCCGAGGAGGTGATAGGGGCCGTGTGGCTGAACCGCGCGAATCTCGTCGAAGTAGCGTTCGGCCATTTCTTCGATCGACGTCGGACCGGGGATCTCGCCGCCGATCTGTGGCGCCTGCAGGCCGTAGATCGGTCGACCGTCGGACAGGTATCGGTCGAGTGTGCGGTAACACCACGACAGGCCCACCGCCGGGTGGATACAGAACAGTGGCGGTAGCTCACCGCCGGTCCGGATCGGTAGCAGCACGTCGAAGCCGTCATCGGTCCGGTCGACGGCGGGACCCGAGCGCATTCCGGATTCGATCCGCTTTGCCAGGTCGGCCGGACAATGATCCGACAGCATCCAGCTGATCGGAATCTCGTAGTCGAGTTCCTTGCGCAACTCGCTCACCACCTGCACCGACTTCAGCGAGTTACCACCCAATGCGTAGAAGTCGTCATCGACGCCGACCCGATCCACACCGAGTACCGCTCCGAAGGCCCGTGCGACCTCCCCTTCCAGCCACGACGAGGGCGCCCTGAACTCCCCGACCGCGAGTACCGCCTCCGGCAGCCGCGTGCGGTCCAGCTTGCCCGACGCGGTGAGGGGCACGGTGTCGAGCACCATCATCGTGGTGGGCACCATGTAGTCGGGCAGTTTGGTCGCCGCGTGTGCCGAGACCGCCGCGGTGTCGACCGTGGCGCCCGCGGCAGGCACGAGGTAGCCGACCAGGTGGTCCACCGCACCGGTGGAGCGCACCACAGCGATCGCCCGGGCAATGCTGGGGTGCTCGGCGAGTACCGCCTCGATTTCACCGAGTTCGATACGCAGGCCGCGCAGCTTCACCTGGAGATCGGTGCGGCCCAGGTATTCCAATTCGCCGGTGTGGCGCCAGCGCACCAAGTCGCCGGTGCGGTACAGGCGCAGGCCGTCGCCGTAGGGGTCGGGCACGAACCGTTCCGCGGTGAGGCCCGGACGTGACCGATAGCCGCGTGCGAGTTGGGTGCCCCCCAAGTACAACTCGCCGGCGACACCGGGCGGCACCGGATGTAACCGGTTGTCGAGTACGTAGGCTCGCGTGTTCCATACCGGCGTGCCCATCGGCATGTTCCCGGTGTCGGCTTCGGTCACCCGGTGTGCGGCCGCGCACACGGTGAACTCGGTCGGCCCGTACAGATTGTGCAACTCGACCCCGGGCACCAGTCGCCGCACCGCGGCCACCACGTCGGGACCGAAGGCCTCACCGCCGACCAGGAACGTCCGCACCGACGCCAGCGACTCCGCGGGCGCCGCGTCCGCGAATACCGCCAGCATCGACGGCACGAACGCGGTGATCGTGACCCGCTGGGTGGCAATGGTTTCGGCGAGATGGGCCGGGTCGGTATGCCCGTCGGCCCGCACGATCACCAGCCGCGCGCCCACCGCCAGTGTCGCGAACAGCTCCCACACCGACATATCGAACGTGGCCGGGGACTTCAGCAGCACCACGTCATTCGACGTCATCGAGTAGGTCTCGATGACCCACCGCAACTGGTTGATCACCGAATAATGCGATACCGCAACACCTTTCGGTCGACCCGTCGACCCCGAAGTGAACAGCACGTATGCGACGTTGTGCGGTCGCAGCGGTGCGAGCCGGTCGGCGTCGGTGACCGGCGCGTCATCGAATCCGGACAGCTCGAGCCCGTCGAGGGACGACAGCTCCAGCACCGGTGCGGCGATCGACAGCATGTACGCGATGCGGTCGGCCGGCAGGTCCGGATCGACCGGCACGTACCCACCGCCGGCGGCGTGCACCGCGTACATGGCGGTGACCTGGTCCACTGAACGCCGCATCCGCAGCGCCACCAACGACTCCGGACCCACTCCGCGGGAGATCAACCACCGCGCCAACCGATAAACGCGAGACGCGAATTCCGCATAGGTCAGCGACTGTTCGCCGAATATCAGCGCGGTCCGGTCCGCACACGACTGCACGGAGTGGGCGAAGACCGAGGTGAGCGTCTCGCCGGTAGGGAGCATCTGATCGGTCGAATTCCACTGCGTCAGAACCGCTTCCCGTTCATCGGCGGCCAGCAGATCCACCTCGTGCACCGGCTGTGCCGCATCGGTCACCAGTGCGCCGAGCAACCGCAGCAGACGATCGCCGATCGTGGTCACCGTCGTCGCGTCGAAGAGGTCGCTCGCGTAGGTCAACCCGCCGCTGATGCCGGCCGCGGCACCGGTGGAGTCGTAGGAATCCGACACCGCGAGCTGCAGATCGAACAGCGCGGTGTCGGTGTCGGCCGTCACAGCCGACGCCGAGAGCTCCGGAAGTTCGAACTCGGCCCCGCCGACGTTCTGGAATGCCAACATCACCTGGAACAGTGGATGGTGTGCCTGCGACCGCACCGGATTCATCTCCTGCACCAGCCGCTCGAACGGAACATCCGCATGTCCGAACGCGGCCAGATCGGTCCCGCGCACCTGCTCCAGCAGCTGTGTGAAGGTCATTCCCGGGGTCAACCTGGTCCGCAGCACCAGCGTGTTGACGAACATCCCGACCAGATCGTCGAGTTCGGGTTGGCCGCGTCCCGCATATGGTGTGCCGATCGCTATATCGTCCGTATCGGCCAGCCGGGCCAGCGTGGCCGCCAGCGCAGCGTGGAAGACCATGAACAGCGTCGTGTTGTGTGCTCGCGCGACCCGCTGCAATCCCGCGTGCAGATCGGCATCGACGGTTATCGGTATGCTCGCGCCCGCATAGCTCTGCACGGGCGGACGCGGTCGGTCGGTCGGCAGCTCCAGCAAAGCCGGGAGCTCCGCCAATTCGCGTGTCCAGTAGTCGATCTGAGCGCGGAGCAGCGATTCCGGATCGTCTTCGGTTCCCAGCACGGTCCGCTGCCAGATCGCGAAGTCGGCGTACTGCACCGGCAGCAGCGGCCAGCTCGGTGTCTCCCCGAGCAGGTGCGCTGTGTACGCGGCCATCATGTCCCGTGCCAGCGGGCCGAGCGACGAGCCGTCGCAGGAAATGTGGTGCACGACCGCGGCCAGGACCCACTCGTTCGGCCCGAGTTCGAACAACCGTATCCGCACCGGCGCCTCGACCGTCACGTCGAACACCGTCGAGACGAACGCCGACAACGTTTCGGCCAGTTCCGATTCCGTGACCGAGGTCGCCACTATCGGCGCCATTGCCTCGGCGACCGGAAGGACAACCTGTGCCGGCTCGCCCTCGGCATACGGATAGACGGTTCGCAGTACCTCGTGCCGGTTCAGCACATCCTCGAAGGCCGCGCGCAGCGCGTCGAGATTCAGCTTTCCGGATAGCCGCAGCACGATCGGAATGCTGTAGGCGGCCGAGTCGGGCTCGAGCCGGTTCAGGAACCACATTCGCTGCTGTGCGAACGACAGGGGAATTCGCTGCGGCCGTGGCTGTGCCGTGAGCGCCACCCGACCGGTGTCGGCCTGCGATTCGGCGCGCGCGGCCAACCTCGCGACCGTCGGCGCCTCGAAGATCATCGACGCCGGGATGGTCGCGTCGAGCGCCGCGCCGATCCGCGCGGCTACGCGGGTGGCCACCAGGCTGTTGCCACCGAGTTCGAAGAAGTCGTCGTCGGCGCCTACGGGACCGTCGATGTCGAGGAGGTCGGCGAATACGCCGGCCACTATTTCCTCCACCGGCGACGCCGGGGCCCGGAATCGCTTGGCCTGGACGACGGGTGCGGGCAGGGCCGCGCGGTCGAGCTTGCCATTCGGCAACAGGGGGATGCTGTCGAGGATCATTACCGCGGCAGGCACCAGGTATGACGGCAACGCCTCGGCCAACGCGGCCCGCAACTGTTCGCCGGACAGACTCGCCTTGTTTTCGGGCACCACATAGGACACCAACTGCGCCGGACCCGTGCCCGCACGCCATGGCATCGTGACCGCGTATGCCACCTCCGCCCGCGCGCTCAACACCGCGTCGATCTCGCCCAGCTCGACCCGGTAGCCACGGATCTTCACCTGGAAATCGTTGCGCCCCAAGAACTCCAGGGCACCGTCGGGATTCCAGCGCACCACATCACCGGTGCGGTACATGCGGCGTCCCGGTTCCCCGAACGGATGCGCGACGAACCACGCCGCATTGGTAGCGGCCTTGTTCAGATATCCGCGCGCCAGCGCCGGCCCCGCCAGATACAGCTCTCCGGCCACCCCCACCGGCACCGGCCGCAGCCGGGTATCCAGGACCAGCGCCTGCATTCCGGGGACCGGGGCACCGATCGTCGGCCGGTCATCCGGTTGCAGCGCACCCGTCGCCGTGGCGACAATCGTCGCCTCGGTCGGCCCGTACAGCACCTGGAACTTCCGGGCGCGGGCAATGTCGGTGCCCGCCCATCGGCTCACCAGATCCGCCGGGACCTCCTCACCACCGGACATCACCAGCCGCAAATCGTCCAGCCCGGCCGGATCCACCGACGCGAGCGCCGCCGGGGTCATGAAGGCATGGGTGACCCGCCGCACGCGCAGGAACTCGGCCAGCTCACCGCCGCCGTAGATGCCCGTCGGCGCCACGACCAGTGCGCCGGCCCCGCTGACCGCGATCAGGATCTCCATCAGTGCGGCGTCGAACGACGGCGAGGCGAAATGCAACACCCTGGACATGCGCCGCAGCTCGCGGTCGGCGCGCCACCCCGAGACGAAGTCGGCAATGCCGGAATGGGTAATGGCGACGCCCTTCGGCACCCCGGTGGATCCGGAGGTGAAGACCACGTAGGCGACATCCGAGGCCCGCAGCGGCCGCGGCCGCTCGTCATCGCCGACCGGGCCGCTCGCCGACGCGTCGATCTGCGCGGCGACGGCCGGGTCGTCGAGCACGATCCAGTCCACCGAATCGGGCACCTGGGCACGCGACGACGACACCGTAATCCCCAGCGTCGCATCGGAATCCGACACCATCTGCTCGATCCGGCCCGCGGGATAGCCGGGGTCCACCGGCACGTATGCCGCACCCGACTTCACCACCGCCCACCACGCGACGACGGACTCCATCGACCGCGCCGCCGCGACCAGCACCGCATTCTCCGGTCCGGCACCACGGCGGATCAGTAGTCTCGCCAGCCGGCTCGATCTTTCGTCCAGCTGTGCATACGACAAGATGGCATCCCCCGCGACAACGGCGATACCGTCGCCGTTGTCGCGGACAGCCGAGGCGAACACCTCCGGCAGCAATCCGGACGGCTCCAGCGCCGCCACGGTGCGTGTGCCCACTCGCGAGATGAGCGCCGAGCGCTCGTCGGCTTCCAGCCAGTCGATATCCCCGACCACGACGGCAGGATCGTCGGCGACGGCTTCCAGTACCCGCACCAGCCGTCGGACAATTCCCGCCGCGGTCGCCTCGTCGAACAGATCCCGCGCATAGGTCATTATTCCCGAGATGCCTTGCGACACACCGGCATTGCCGGATGAATCGGACAGCACCAGTTGCAGGTCGAACTGGCTCGCCCCGGTATCCACATCCGC
The DNA here is from genome assembly GCF_050955995.1 of Nocardia sp. CA-119907. Lineage (NCBI taxonomy): Bacteria > Bacillati > Actinomycetota > Actinomycetes > Mycobacteriales > Nocardiaceae > Nocardia > Nocardia sp. CA-119907. Next base: position 1,398,194 of record NZ_CP192091.1, on the reverse strand, counting down.
CCGGGCAACCCGGACGTCGGGCAGCGCCACATCGACCGTCGACACATTCTGGAACGCCAAGGCGACCTGGAACAACGGATGCCGCGCCGCCGACCGCTCCGGGTTCAACTCCTCCACGACCCGCTCGAACGGCACGTCCGCGTGCTCGAACGCCAGCAGGTCCGTCTCCCGGGTGCGCATCAGCAACTCGGCGAACGGCTCGCCCGTATCCACCCGGGTACGCAATGCGAGGGTGTTGACGAACATCCCCACCAGATCGTCCAGACCGGGCTCGCCGCGCCCCGCGACCGGGGTGCCGATCACTACGTCATCGCTGCCACTGAGCCGCCCCAATACCGTTGCCAGCGCCGCATGAATCACCATGAACAGCGACGACCCCCGCGACCGTGCCAGCGTGAGCAGCCGCTCGTGCAGCCTCACGCCGATCTGCACCGGCACCCGGCCGCCCGACATCGAGGCGACGGCCGGGCGCGGTCGATCGCCCGGCAGTTCCAGCCGGTCCGGCGCGCCCGCGAGCGTCGAGCGCCAGAACTCCAGCTGCGTGGACAGCAACGATGCCGGATCGTCCGCGGCCCCCAGCATCTGCCGCTGCCACCACGCGAAATCCGCGTACTGCACATCGAGCGGCTCCCATTGCGGCGCGTGTCCGGCCAGTCGCGCGACATAGGCCGCCATCACGTCACGAGCCAGTGGCCCCATCGACTGACCATCGCCGGCGATGTGATGGACGACCAGCACCAGCAGGAATTCTCCTGTGTCGCTGTCGAGCTCGAACAATCCCACTCGCAGCGGCACCTCGGCGGTCACATCGAATCCGCGCCGCACGAACTCGCCCACCACATCCGGGACCGAATCCGCCGGCACCCGCACCGGCTGCACCGGCACCGCGGGCTCGTCGAGAACGACCTGCCGCGGCTCGCCGGAGGTTTCCGGATATATCGTCCGCAATACCTCGTGTCGTCCGACCACATCGGCGAGCGCGGCCGCCAGCGCCTCGGTGTCCAGCCGTCCCGACAACCGCAGCATCACCGGAATGTTGTATGCCGCAGAGTCCGGCTCGAACCGGTTCAGGAACCACATCCGCTGCTGTGCCAGCGACAGCGGTACGGGGTCGGGGTGCACTCCCGGCAGCAGGGGCACCCGGCCCCCACCGTTGAGTGTCGCTGCGCGCGCGGCCAATCCGCCGACGGTCGGCGCCTCGAATACCGACCGCACCGGCACTCGCACGTTCAGGGCCGCGCCTATGCGCGCCACCGCCAGCGCGGCGCTCAGCGAATCACCGCCCAGCGCGAAGAAGTCGTCGTCGACTCCCACCCGGTCCACATGGAGCACCTGCTCGAATGTCCGCGCGACCAACTCTTCCAACCCGGGCGAGGGCGCCCGGAATTCGCGCGCGACGGCAACCGGTTCGGGCAACCGCTCGCGATCCAGCTTCCCGTTGGCGGTCAGCGGCACCTCGTCCAGCACCATCACCGCGGACGGCACCATGTACCGGGGCAGCGCCTCGGTCAGCGCCGCACGCAACTCCTCGCCCGATACCTCCGTCCCGGTCGCGGGCACGACATAGGAGACGAGCAGCACCGGTCGCCCGTCATCGCGGCGCGGCACCGTGACCGCATATGCCACATCCGCCCGCGCACCCAGCACCGCGTCGATCTCCCCCAGCTCGATCCTGGTGCCACGCACCTTCACCTGAAAATCGTTGCGCCCCAAGAACTCCATCGCGCCATCGGCGCTGCGGCGCACCACGTCACCGGTGCGGTACATGCGCCGCCCCGGCTCCCCGAACGGGCAGGCGACGAACCGCGCCGCGGTCAACGCCGTCCTGGCGACGTACCCATCGGCCAGGCCGGCACCGAACAGGTACAGCTCACCCGCGACACCGTCTGGCACGGGACGCAACCAGGTATCCAGGACGGCGGCCGCGACGGGGCCGACCGGCCTGCCGATCGTGATCGCGACACCGGAAGCCAGTGCATCACTGGCGGTAGCCCAGATAGTGCTTTCGCTCGGCCCGTACAGATTGACCATGGTGCGATCCGGCGCCCACCGATCGACCAGTTCCGGCCCGACCGGCTCACCGGCTGTTGCCAGCACGCGCAGCCCATCGAGACCGTCGCACGGAACTGTCGCCAGCGCCGAGGGGGTCACTACGGCATGCGAAATACGTTCGCGCCCGATCAGATCCGCCAACTCGGGTCCGGCGTAGACATCGGCCGGCGATACGACCAGTCGACCGCCCGAGCCGTGCGCCATCAACAACTCGAACACCGAGGCGTCGAAGCTGGGCGAGGCGACCTGCAACACCACCGACATCAGGTCGACATCGAGTACTCGCCGCTGTGCCGCGACGAGATCGGCCAAGCCCCGATGGCTGACGAGTACGCCCTTGGGCGTTCCGGTCGACCCGGAGGTGTAGCTGACGTACGCGGTCTGATCCCGCCGAATCGGTCCGCCGCGTTCGGCATCGGTGATCGGCGTGGCGGGAACCGAGTCCACGGCGCCGAGCGTCCGCTCCTGGTCGAGGACCAGCCAGTCGACGCCGTCGGGAAGATGCTTCCAGGTGGACGTGTCGGTCAGCCCGAGCACGGTGTCCGAATCCGACAGCAGAAATTCGATCCGCTCCGATGGCAGGGTCGGATCGATCGGCAGGAATGCGGCACCGGTCTTCGCCACGGCCCATACGGTGACCGTCGCCGCCAGGGATCGCGGAAGCACGGAGGCGACGACCTGTCCCGGCCGGGCGCCGTGCCGCAGCAGGACCCGAGCCAGCCGAGCGGATCGCTCGTCGAGCTGCCGGTAGGTCATGGCGGCCGTACCGCACCGCACGGCGATCGCATCGGGTTCGGTATGAGCGGAAGCGGCGAGTATCCGGTCCAACGTGTCCGGGATCGCGGCTCGCGCACCCGAAACCGGCCACGCCGGCCCCGGTTCCTCGTCGAGCGCCAGCTCGACCAGCCGCACGTCGGCGTTCGCGGCGATGCGGCACAGCAACTCGACGAAGCGGTCGAGGATGCGGCGCGCCGACGCGGTGTCGAATACCTGGTCGTGGAATCGGAGGGTGATCCGCAATCCCTGTGCCTCGCCGTCCTCGGACTGCTTCGGTTCCACGGCCAGGCTCAGCGGGTACGGCGTCGCGTCGACACCGCTGAGTTCGTCCACCCGCAGACCCGCCGAATCGACGAGTTGCTGCAATGCCATCCGGTCGACGGGGAACGACTGGAAAGTGATGGCGGTGTCGAAGAGTTCGGACAGGCCGACGCTGCGGTGAATCTCGGGTAGGCCGATATGGTGATGCTCCAGCATGCGGGCGTGCCGCGCCTGAATGCCGGTCAGCAACTCGCGGACCGTCATCGTGGGGTCGAGCGGGACTCGCACGGGAATCGTATTCAGGAACATGCCGAGCGTCTGATCGACCAGCGGCAACTCCGGGGGCCGGCCCGACACCGAGGAGCCGAAGATCACATCGGTCTCCCCGGTCAGCAGACGCAGATTCAGGGCCCAGGCCGCGGCGACCGCGGTGTTGATGGTGACGGCGGACTCCGCCGCCACTCGACGGAGTTCGCCGAAATGATCCGTGAGCAGCTCGGCCACGACCTCGGCGGCGGATACCGAGCCCGCTGCGCCAGCGGCGCGGGAAACCCGGGTGGGTGCGTCGACATCCGAAAAGGCTTGCGCCCATGCCGCTTTGGATGCGGGACTGTCCTGCCGACCCAGCCAGGACAGATAGTCGCGGTAGGAGGGAGCAGGTCCGGCGGAGTCGATGTGTGCGGGAGATCCGTAGTAGTCGAGCAGTTCTCGCATCAGCAGCGGCATCGACCAGCCATCCAGGATCACATGGTGATTCGTGACGAGCAACCGGAAGGACCGCGCATCGAGACGGATCAGCGTGAAGCGCAGGAGCGGAGGCGCCGACAGGTCGAACCCCGCCGCCGCGTCCGCTGCGGCAATCGCTTCCGGGTCGGCCGGAGATTCCGCATCGCCACCACCGGCGAGATCGATCTCCCGGAACGGGATCTCGGCATGGTCCAGCACGATCTGGCACGGTCCGGTCGACGTCTGCACAAAGGCGGCCCGCAAGATATCGTGCCGGTCGACCACGGCCTGAGCGGCACGTCGTAGGCGCTCACTGTCGACCGCGCCGGAAAATCCGATCATCGTCTGGACGGTGTAGTTGTCCCCGGCATCCGGGTCGAACGTCGAGTGGAAGTGCATCCCGGATTGCGTGGGCGACAACGGCCATACGTCGGACAGGCCGCGGTACTGCCGCTCCAGCCGATCGATGTCCTGTTGCGTGAGCGCGACGAGCGGAGAATCCGAGGTGCGATCCGCTGTCGGTAGTCGACGGGGTTCCTCGACTGTCGCGGGAGGCGCATTGCCGCCCGCCATGGCGGCGAGGGCGGCAACTGTCTTGCCTTCGAATACATCTCGCGGTGTGAGCGTGAGCCCGGCGGATCTGGCCAGCGCCACCAGCCGCATCGAGACGATGCTGTCCCCGCCGAGCGCGAAGAAGTTGCTATCGGCGGATACGGTGTCGATATGGAGCACATCGGCGAAGAGCTTCGCCACGACCTGCTCCAGCTGCGTCGACGGCGGTCTGCCGGCTGCGGCGTCGGATTCGAAGGCGCGCCGCTGCAATGCTTTCCGATCGATCTTTCCCGTCGGCGTGCGCGGCATCTCCTCGAGCCGCACGATCGCCGCGGGATTCATGTAGCGGGGTAGCCTGACCGCGAGGTCGTCGCCGAGTGCCGCCACATCCACGGCAGCGCCCGGTGCGGAGACGACATAGGACACCAGAACCGGTTCGCCGGCAGGCCCTTGCATCGCAACGGTGGCAACGCTCGCCACGTCCGGGTGTCGGGTGATGTGGGCATCGATCTCCCCCGGCTCGATCCGCAAGCCGTGAATCTTGACCTGCTGATCGCAGCGACCCAAGTATTCCAGGGCCAACCCGGCGCGTCCGCGCACCCAGCGCACGGAATCGCCGGTGCGGTAGATCCGCTCGCCGCGGGTGGATCGCGGATCCGCGACCAAGCGCGACGCGGTCACGCCCGGTCGATCGACGTACCCGCGGGCAAGTCCGGGCCCACCGATATAGAGTTCGCCCGCGACACCGATCGGCACCGGTCGCAGCCATGTGTCGAGAACCATCGCGGACGCGCCTCGGATCGGGCCACCGATCGTCACCGGCTCGCCGGGTACCAGGGCATCCGACCCCGTCGCCCAGATCGTGCACTCGGTCGGTCCGTAATGATTCATGAGCCGTCGCCCACGGCCCCACCGGTTCACGGTGTCCGGCCCGGTCGCTTCGCCGACGACCGCGAGCGATGTCAACGACGGCGTCCGGGACGGATCCAGGGTGTTCAGCACGGACGGGGTGATGATCGCGTGCGAAACCTGCTGCGCCCGAAGCAATTCCTCGAGGTCGGCCCCGGCGTACACCTCCGGTGGCGCCACCACGAGACAGGCGCCACTGCCGTGCGCCATCAGCAACTCCGACAAGCAGGCGTCGAATCCCGGTGAAGCGACCTGCAATACCACCGAATCCGTACCCACACCGAACGCGTCGACTTGCGCCGCGACCAGATCGGCCAGACCTCGATGGCTGAGGTGGACCGCCTTTGGTTTGCCGGTCGATCCGGACGTATAGATCACGTATGCCGCATTGTCCGCCGAGAGCCGGTCGGCGCCGGTCGGGACATCGGACAGACTACGTAGCCCCTCCGGAGCGTCGGACTCCGAAGCGTCCAGGACCAACCAGTCGACGGTATCCGGAAGCCGCGGTGCCACAGCGCTGGTCGTCACGCCCAGACCGGTCCGCGAGTCGGACAACAACTCCGCGATCCGCGCGGCGGGATTGGCGGGATCCAACGGCAGGAAGGCGGCACCCGTCTTCGCCACCGCCCAGATCGCGACGACCAGTTCGGCCGAACGGGGCACCGCCAATGCGACGATCGACTCGGCGCGAGCACCGTGGCCGACCAGCAGTCGAGCGAACCCGTCGGCGCGACGCTCCAGCTCACGATAGGTCCACGTGATGTCACCACACCGGACGGCCACGGCATCCGGATACCCGCGTGCGGTGCCCCACAGGATGTCGCGCAGTACGAGTTCCGCGGCCGGCTCCGCGCCGCCGACCGACAGTAGTTCCGCGCGTTCGGAATCCCAGCAGGACGAGATCGCGGCGACCGGCCGGGCGGGATCCGTGACGATCTGCGTGAGCAGCAGCTCGAATCGTTCGAGCAGCGTGCGGGCAGTGTCCGAATCGAATCGGTCGGTGGCGAATTTCAGCGTCACCGTGTAGGTGCCGGGCTCGTCGGCGTCCGGTCGCCGGTCGCGACTCGACCGCGGCGGGGTCACCTGCAAACTCAGCGGATACGGCGTGGCATCGTGTGCGTCGATCTCGACGAACCGCAATCCGGCGTCGGAGAGATTGCGCGCCAACAGTTCCCGGTCGAGCGGATAGGACTCGAGCACCGTCGCGGTGTCGAACATATCGGTGATACCGATGGCCCGTTGCAGCTCCGCCAAGCCGATGTGCTGGTGGCCCAGCATCGCCGCCTGTTCGGATTGCACGCGGACGAGCAGGTCGCCGACGGTTTCGTCGGGTTGGAGCCGGACTCGGACGGGCAGCGTGTTGACCAAGAGCCCGACCATGCGCTCGACATCCGGAATCTGCGGCGGGCGGTGCGAGATCGTATTGCCGAACACTACGTCCGACCGTCCGGTCAGGACGGCCACCAGCAATGCCCACGCCACCTGCAGGGCCGTGTTGGCGGTGACGCCGTGCGAGCGGCCCAGATCGACGATCGCGGCGGTGGTCGCGGCGTCGAGGTCCAGGCCGACTGCACCGGCGTCCGCGGTAACCGTCCGATCGGACCCGCTGGTGACCCGCGTCGGACTGTCGATTCCGGCGAGCATCTCCCGCCACGCGGCGGTCGCGGCGTCGCGATCCTGAACCTGCAGCCACCGCAGATACTCTCGATACGAACGAGGGGGCGCGAGCTCGGCGGTATCGCCATCGGATGTGTACAGCGAGAGCAGTTCGTGGATCAGCAGGGGCATCGACCAGCCGTCCAGCACGAGGTGGTGGTTGGTGACCAGCAACTGGAACCTATCGACGCCGGTGCGCACGAGGTGGAAACGCACCAGCGGCGGGCGGGCCGGGTCGAATGGAGCCGAGGCGGCCGCCGCGAGTCGCCGAAGCGCTTGCGTCTGCCGACCGGCATCGCTGATGTCGGTGACACTCGAGTCGCCCCAATCGACCCTGATGTCGCGCAATACGATCTGACGTGGCCCATCGGCACTTTCGACGAATGCGGTCCGCAGGCTGTCGTGCCGGTCGATGAGCACCTGCGCGGCCCGCCGCATCCGGTCCCCATCCACCTGCCCGGCGAACGTCAACGCCGCCTGCACGATGTAGCCGTCGTCGCCGTCCCGGTCGTAGATCGTGTGGAACAGCAGCCCCGACTGCAGGGCGGTGAGTGGCCACACATCGGTCATCGACGGGTATTCCCGCAGCCAGTTGTCGACATCGTCCTGCGCTACCGCGACGAGCGGAAAGTCGGATGGGGTGAAGCCGGGGGTGGTGTCGGATCGGACGTGATCGGCCAGCGCCCCCAGGGCGCGAACCCACAGTCCGGCGAGCTCGTCGACCTCTGCACCACTCAAAACCTGCGAGGCGAACTCCCAGGTCACGTCGAGTTCGAGCCCGTCGCGACCTGCCTCGGCGATCGCATTGATGTCGAGCACGGCGGCCAGCGCCATCGCCGGATCGCTGGTCGCGGTCAGCGCGGGGAATTCGGTGGTGGGTGCCCAGGGACCCGAGTGTTCACCAACACCCACCCGCCCGAGGTAGTTGAAGCTGATCTGAGGTTCGGGCAGGTCCGCGAGCTCGGCGCTGCCCCGTGCGTCGAGGTGACGCAGCATCTGATAGCCGATGCCGTTGCCGGGCACCGCGCGCAACTGCTCCTTCACCTGCTTTATCGCCAGTCCCGCACTCGTGCCGCCGGCCAGCGCATCATCGAGGTCGATATTCCCGCATTCGATCCGGACCGGGAAGCGTGTGGTGAACCAGCCCACGGTGGCGCTGAGATCGGCGCCGGGGACGGCCCGCTCCTCGCGGCCGTGTCCCTCCAGCGAGATCAGCTCGCCGGCGGCCGCCGCCGTACCGCGCCTGCGCCGCCACTCACCGAGTGCCAGTACCAGGGCCGCCAGCAGCGGATCGTTGGCGCTGCAGTGGAAGCGGTCCGGAATGGTGGTGAGCACCGCATCGGCAACCGCTGCCGGGATGCGCTGATGTACCCGGCCCACGGTGGCCCGCACGTCACGGTCCGGAATCAGACGACGCGATCCGAGCAGCTGATCGCCTCGCTCCAGTACGTCTTTCCACCGGCCGAGCTCCGCCGACCGCCGGCCCGGCGCCGCCTCGACCAGGCCGTGCACCCACCGCCGGAACGAGGTGGTGACCGGACCGAAATGCGGTTCGCCGCCATCGGAAATCTGCGACCAGGCCTGCGCGAGGTCGGCGAGGATGATGCGCCATGACACCGCGTCGACGGCCAGATGGTGGATCACCAGCCACATCAGGTCGGGTTCCGAGCCCTTGCGATCCCGAATCCAGACGGCCTGAACGAGCACGCCGTTGCCCGGTTTCAACCGATCCGCGGCCTGCTGCAGGTGCCGGTCGACTTCGGCGGCATCCCCTCGATCGAGCCGAACATCGACGAGCGCGGTGTCCGGGTCGACCGCTTCCCGATCGAGTACCTCGACGTACCGATCAGCCGAATCGCCGCGCAGTACCGCGCGCAGCATATCGTGGCGGTCCAGCAGGGACCCCAATGCGCGCACGAGACCCGCTCGATCAACCCCCTCGGGCAGCTGCACGAGCGCGGCCTGCGCAAATCGGTCGCAATGACCCCGATCGAGCATTGCGCGCATAATCGGCGACAACGGCATCGGCCCGACGCCGGCACCGGGCAACTCGGCCAGCTCGGGGGTATCGCGGGCTTCCGTCGCCGTGGCCGCCAGGCCCGCGACGGTCTTGTGCACGAACACATCCTGGGTGGAGAAACTCAGGCCCTCGGCCTTGGCCCGCGCCACCAGCCGGATCGACAGAATGCTGTCACCGCCGAGGGCGAAGAAGCTGTCGTCCGCTCCGACCCGAGGCACGCCGAGCACCTCGGCGAACAGCTTGGCGACCGTCTTTTCCCGGGCTGTGGCCGGCGCCCGACCGACCGGCGCGGTCCCGAATTCGGGCTTCGGCAAAGCGCTGCGATCGAGCTTGCCGAAGGTGTTCATCGGCAGGCTGTCCAACGACAGGATCACCGCCGGGACCATATGCGGCGGCAGCGAATCGCGGGCGAAGCGGTGGAGTTCGAGCGGATCGATCCGACGGCCGCTGACCGGGACGACATAGGACGCCAGCACCGTCGTGTCGGCGTTGTTCCGCACCGGCACCGTGACGGAAATGTCCACGTCCTCGTGTGTGGTGAGCACGGCGTCGATTTCACCCGGTTCGATCCGGTATCCGCGGATCTTGACCTGGAAGTCGCTGCGCCCCAGCAATTCCAGCGTCATCTCGGCGTTGTCGCCGGTCCAGCGCGCGATATCGCCGGTGCGGTACATCCGCTCACCGGTGCCGCCGTAGGGATCGGCGACGAACCGGGCGGCGGTTTCGACGGACAGATGGCTGTATCCACGGGCCAATCCCGGCCCGGCGAGATACAACTCGCCGGCGGTGCCCTTGGGCACCGGCTGCAGCGTTCGGTCCAGCACCATCGCCGAGACGCCACGAATCGGGCCACCGACCGTGTGGGCGTGGCCGGGTGTCAGCATCGCGCCGACGGCGGTCACGGTGGTTTCGGTGGGACCGTATTCGTTGTACATGGACAACGAATGTGTCCACCGCTCGATGACGTGCGGCGGACATACGTCGCCACCGACCACGACCACCCGCAGATCGGTCGTCGGACGCGGGTCCATGGTTGCCAGCATCGTGGGCGTCAGCGTCAGGTGGGTCACGTGCTCGTCGGCCAGCAGTTGCGTGAGCGGCTCACCGCCGGTCACCTCGGGCGGCACGATCACCAGCGTGGATCCGTTCGCGAAGCAGGTCAGAAACTGTTCCAGGGAGGCGTCGAAACTGGGCGAGAGGGCATAGGACACGCGGGATGTCGTGTCGATGCCATAGGTGGCGGCGCGGTCGGCAACCAGATTCGCGAGGCCGGTGTGGGTGACCTGGACACCTTTCGGCGTTCCGGTGGATCCGGAGGTATAGGTGATGTAGGCGACGTTGGACGGCCGTAGTGGGTGAATACGGTCATCGTCGGAAATCGGTCCGCCCGCGGTATCGGATTCCCACCCGGGCGCGGGGGCGTCGAGAACCACACTGTGTATTTCGTGCGGGAGCCGCCCGCGCAGGGCATCGACCGTGATCGCCACGGTTGCGCCGCTATCGGCGATCACGTGGTCTATCCGCTTCGACGGATACTCGGGGGACAGCTGCACGAAGGCGGCACCGCATTTCGCGACCGCCCACGTCGCCACGACCGATTCGACCGATCGGCGCAGCATGATCGCCACTGCCGTGTCCGGCCCGCAACCCAGAGCTATCAGATGCCGCGCCAGCTGGGAGGATCTGGTGTCCAGCTCGCCATAGGTCATCGTCTGCCCGGCCGAGGCGATCGCGCACGCACTGCGATTCCGGCGCGCGCTCTCGGTCAGAATCTCCGGAAGCAGCCGTGTTTCGACCCCGCTCGGCCCGCGCACTGGCAGCAGCGCGGAACGTTCCTGCGCTTCGAGCAGCGGCAGTCTGCTGACCGGACAGCCCTGCCCCCCGGCGAGGAACTCATGCAGGAACATGAGGAACCGGCGGTGGTGACCGGCGAGTTCCTCCGGGCTGTAGGCATTCGGATTGCCCTGGAAGTCGATCTGTGTGCTGTCCTTGCCTGCGCCCGGGTAGATATTGACGAAAAGGTCGGCGGTAGGGCCTGAAGTGAGGACGTGCAGGCTGCCTGTCGTGTCGCCGAGCACAACCTCGTTCTCGATCATCATGAGGTTCAGGGCCGGCCCGAAGGATGCCGCCTCATCGCGCGCAATCCCCATGTCATGGAATATGTCCTCTTGGCGGTAGCGCTGCCGCCGAAGGGCACTCGTCAACTCGCTGAGCACAGCGGCGATCAGTTCATCGACGTTTCGGCCGGCGACCCGTACTCGCAGCGGGACCACATTTGCCACCATGCCCCCGGAACGGCGCAGCACGGCAGAGTGCCGGCCCGAAACCGGCAGGCTCAGCAATACTTCATCGCTTCCGGTCATCCGCGCGAGATAAGCGGCGAACGCCGCGACGATGATCGGAGTCACGCTGGTGCTGTGCTCGAGCGCGACGCTTTCCAGCAGCTGCGCGGTGTCGTCGGGGAGCGCCGCGCTGACCAGCGCCGGATGAATGGTCGGCTTGCCCACACGACCGGCCAGGCTGACGACGGGAGGCGCGCCTGCCAGGTGCTCCAGCCAGTACTTGCGGTCGTTGTCGAAACGCTCGGAACCTCGGTACGCCAGATCCTGCTGGACGACGTCCGCCAGGTCCTGCGCCACGCACGGCGCCGCGTCCTCGGATCTCACCCGAGCGTTGTACAACTCGGTTATCCGGTGCAGCATCGTTACCGCGGCAAATCCGTCGAGCGCGATATGGTGCGCGCGCTGGTACCACAGGAAATGGCCCTCACCGACCTGGAACACAATGCTCGTCATGAGGTCGTCGTTCAGCAGGTCCAGCGGAGCAGAATAATCCTGCACCATAAGTCTGTGCGCAGTCGCAACCGGCTCGGTGTGCCCGCGCAAGTCCACGATCGACACCTGACCGCCGTGGTCCTCGTCGACGAACTGACGTGGCTCGCCGTCGACCTCGATCAGGCGCAGATGTCCGGAACCGAACTCGCGACCGGCGGTTCTGCAGGCCTCGGCAAGCAATTCCGTGTCCAACTCGCCTGCGATCTCGACGTATTGGGCCACAGATATCGGCGACGACTCCGCGAGATGCTGGGCAAACCAGATTCCTCGCTGTGCAGCGGTCAGTGGAAGAACGAATGACGAGTCCGAATTGTCATCGATGCCGCTCTTCAATTGGTCCATTTCGACCTCCGCCGAACCGTTCATCGCAGAAGCTCAAATATTGCTGTGCAGTTGCCAATATCAGCTTGTTGAAGCTTTGCAACACAGTGACGACAACCGGATCACACGCTCGGGGAGCACCGTCATGGCGATCGGTACCCGATTCCGCCGAGCGTGCACGGCGATCCAACCGGTCGGATGTCTCGGCCATCCGTCCATCGTGAGGTCGCCCGCAGCACAATCACAGGGACTAAAGTCACCAGTTTCGAGCACGATTCGGCATCCAGCAGCAAATACAGCGCAGACACGTGCCGCGCCATCAAGGTAGCTATAACGTGGCATCTAGGCTGTGTGAGCACGTAGGAGCAGTTCAGACTGACAGAATAGCAATGAGTTGGCTAATAATCACCATGATCAGTGAGGATAGGCCGCCGACAGTTCCACCACCCACGGTCAGCCTCGGAATCCCGAACAACTGTGCGACCTGTTTCGAATACTCCAACACCCGGCAGACATCGAATCCCGCGGGAGATCCAGGGCCTCCACCCGCCGATAGGATCTCTCGATCAACAGAATGCTCACAGTTAACTGGATCGTGTATTGGGCCGCTGAAGTTACCCTGTTACAGCAGGATCGGCAAGACACCAGAAGCCGGTGAATTTGCGCTTCGAAATCCATGTCTACGCCCATGGGCGAGCCGGTGGCGGTCCGCACTGGAAATAGCCGAACGATCGCAATTCGCTGGCTCGACAGCGAGCTCACTATCGACGGTCCGATCGGCAACGCGCCGATCCCGCGACAGGATCCGCCCATCGCCTGCGTCATGATCGCCAGGGCGGTCGCTGGGGTGGCCGCCGAGCCGGGGTGTGAGTTGCCCAGTCTGCCTTGGCCCACCTCGGGCCCGACCATTCGAGCACGCGATGGCAACTACCGAACGGAAGCCTCGCTACGCACCGGTCGATGCAGAGTGGCTCGGCAATCCCGAATGCACAGCCGAAACCCCTCCCGAGCTCGTCCTGTGCCGCAGTCACTCGTGCCCCCAGTCGGACTCGAACCGACACTTTGCAGATTTTAAGTCTGCTGCCTCTGCCAATTGGGCTATAGGGGCGCCCGGCTAGCGTACCGACTCGTACTGGCGTACCGGAATTCCCGCTGCAGGCAAGTCCGTATCCGGTGTCATCAGAGTGTTCGCGGCGGGGCGGATCGTTGGATGGGGCTGCGGCCGCTCGGGGCGCAGTTCTGTTGGGAGGCAGCTACTCTCGCGCGGTGATCTGGGTGGACTCCGGCGGGCCGTCGGCCGAGTCCGGCTCCGCGGCGTTGCCGAGGACGGAGTGTCGGCGGCTATAGGCGAAGTAGACGACCAGGCCCAGTCCCATCCAGACCACGAAGCGCAGCCAGGTCTCGACCGAGAGGTTGAGCATCAGCCAGAGGCATGCCAGGACGCCGAGGATCGGGATCAGCGGGACCAGTGGAACGCGGAAGCCGCGGGGGAGTTCGGGGCGGGTGCGGCGCAGGATCAGCACGCCGATGGCGACCAGTACGAAGGCGAAGAGGGTGCCGATATTGACCATCTCTTCGAGGGTGCCGAAGTCCACGAAACCGGCGAGCAGGGCGCACACAATCCCGACGAGCACGGTGAGCCGGACCGGTGTGCCCTTCTTACCGGTGTGCGCGAGGCGGCGCGGCAGCAGCCCGTCGCGCGACATCGCGAACAGCACGCGGGTCTGCCCGAGGAACATCACCATGACGACCGTGGTGAGTCCGGCGAGCGCGCCGACGGAGATGATGTTCTTGGTCCAGGTGGCGCCGTGCTGCGCGAAAGCCGTTGCCAGCGTTGCCTTATCGCCCGACAGTGCGGTATAGGGCACCATGCCGGTGAGGATCAGGGATACGGCGACATAGAGAATGGTGACGATGAGCAGTGAGCCGAGGATGCCGCGGGGCAGTGCGCGCTGCGGATCCTTGGTCTCCTCCGCGGTGGTCGCGACCACATCGAAGCCGATGAACGCGAAGAACACCAGGCTGGCCGCGGCGAGCAGGCCGTACCAGCCGAAGGTGCTGTGCCCGGCGCCGGTGAAGTAGGACAGCAGCGACTGCCGCAGCCCCTCGTCTTCCGCACCCTGCTGCGACGGCGGGATGTATGGCGTCAGATTCGACTTGTCGAAATAGGTGGCGCCGACCACGAGCACCAATGCGATAACGCTCAGCTTGATGGCAACGGCCACCGCCGAAACACGCGAAGACACCTTGGTGCCGACCGCGAGCAGCACCGCGAGCACGGCGATGAGTAGTACCGCACCCCAGTCGAAGTCGATCGGCCCTAGATGCAGGATCGGCGAATGCGACCCCATCACCTCACCGAGGTATTGCGACCAGCCCTTGGCGACCACTGAAACCGCGAGCGCGAACTCCAGGATCAGGTCCCAGCCGATGATCCAGGCGACGAGTTCACCGAAGGTGGCATAGGAGAAGGTGTACGCGCTGCCCGCGACCGGCACGGTCGAGGCGAATTCGGCGTAGCACAGCGCGGTCAAACCGCAGGCGATGGCGGCGAAGACGAAGGCGAGGGAGACCGAGGGTCCGGCCACATTGCCCGCGGTGCGCGCGGTGAGCGTGAAGATGCCAGCACCGACGACCACGGCGACACCGAAGATGGTGAGGTCCCAGGCGGTCAGGTCCTTGCGCAGTTTCGAATCGGGTTCGTCGGTGTCCCGGATGGACTGCTCGACCGATTTGGTGCGAAACAGACCGCCCCATCGAGTTCCTGGGGTCGCCACACTATCTCCTTGCTATCGAATGACGGGTTCTCCGCCGATTTATTCAGTGCACACCGGCCATATGTCGGCTCACCCATGGTGTGAGTGCGACGACGATCGAACCGGCACAGATCGCCACCGCTCCGGTGATACCGAAGTAAGCGAATTCGTGTTCCGCGTCATAGAACCGAGCCAAGGTACCGGACATCGACGTGCCGATGCCAACAGAGAAGAAGTACAGGGCCATCATCTGCGCGCGAAACGCCTCGGGGGCCAGCTGGGTGGTCACCGAGAGGCCGATCGGTGAGAGCAGCAGCTCCGAAACCGCGAAAGCACCCATGATGAGCAGCACCGCAATAGCCGGGACGGACTTTCCGCTGCTGCCCGAGAACAGCACGAACAACCAGAACGCCAGGCCCATGCCGATGACACCGAGGGCGAATTTGCGCGGTGTGCTCGGCGCGCGGTTGCCGAGTTTGGTCCACATCAGTGCGAACAGCGGCGACAGGCAGATGATCCATACCGGCTCGGCCGAGCCGACCCAGTTCGACGGCGCGGTCCAGCCGAAGATGCGCCAGTTCATCCGCTCGTCGGAATAGACCGCGAGCACGGTGAAGATCTGCTGGAACAGCGACCAGAAGACCGCGTTCGCGACGAACAGGGGAATGAACGCGCGGACCCGGCTGCGCTCGATCGGCGTCACCTTGGCGCTGGTCAGCATGATCACGAAGTAGGCGAGCGCGGCCGCGATGATGACACCGGTGGTGACCTCGGAGAGGTTGTCCAGATTCACCAGCCCGCTGATCAGTGCCAGCGCGATCACGATGGCCGCACCGGCCACGATCCCGGCGACCGGCCCAGCGGCGGCGCGCGGCAGCGGATTGGGCACATGTCGGCCCGCGGTGCCGAGGTTGCGCCGGAACACCACGTACTGGGTGAGCCCGACCGCCATACCGACCGCGGCCGCGCCGAAGCCGTAGTGGAAGCCCCAATGCCGCTGCAGCAGACCGGTCAGCAGCGGTCCGGTGAACGCGCCGAGGTTGATGCCGAGATAGAACAGCGTGAACCCGCCGTCGAAGCGCGGATCACCCCGCCGATACAGGGTGCCGAGCAGCGAGGACGCATTGGCCTTCAGTCCGCCGCTGCCGAGAGCGACCAGGACCAACCCGACCCCGACACCGGTCAGTCCCGGCAGGATCGCCAGCGCGAGATGTCCGGCCATCACCACGACGCCGCCGTAGAAGACGGTGCGCTCCATGCCGATCAGCCGGTCGGCGACCCACCCACCGAGCACCGTGGACAGATACACCAGCCCGCCGTAGGCGCCGACGATCCCGACCCCGGTGCTCTGCGGCAGACCGAGTCCACCGTCGGTCGTCGAGTAATAGAGGTAGTACCCGAGGATGGTGAGCATCCCGTAGAACGAGAAGCGTTCCCAGAGCTCGACTCCGAACAGGTTGGTCAAGCCGATGGGGTGACCGAACAGGGTCCGCTCCCTGATCGGTTGCTCCATCATTGCTGCGTCGGACATGCTGAGACCATCCCATATGGGCAGAGAATTTCCGGCATCCTGAACAAAGTTTCCCTGTTCATGCGCGATGCCACTCAACCCGCCTGTAGTGCGGGTCATAGCAAATCGCTGCCGGGCCGGAACATCGTGGAACTACCCGACAACAGGGTTCAGCTAGCGAATTCGAGGCAATGTCGAATATTCGTCGGCCCGGTTCCGTGACCTCACTCATTATCGACAACGCTCGACGAGAAGCCACCGGAACTTCCCGGTAAAGTGCGCCTCGCTGGACGGGGAACCCTCGTTTGTTGGCTGGACGGGGGAACCTGATGAAGCACTCGAGCGCGTACGCGGCACTGTTCCTCGCCGCGATCGTCACGCTGGTGTCGCTGCTCGGCACCGGATGCGCGCCGGTATCCGCGGTGGACGACGAGCGAAGCGATCTCGTCGTCGAGTGGGCGCAGGAGCCCCCGCTCACGGCCAATACCCTGCACGCCGATCTGCGGCTGGCACCGCTGCAGTGTGAGCTGCCGCCGGTCGAGATGAGCGCGGCCGGCCAGCGGCAATTCGTGCAGACCGCGCTGAACTGCCTTGCCACGGTCTGGGACTCGCCCCTGCGTTCCGCCGGTATGTCCGTCGCGCCGCTGGAGCTCGTCCTAGTGGATAGCGTGATATCCGGCTGCTCGAAGCAGGTCCGACCGACCGATGCCGCGTTCTACTGCGGCGGCAGTGTGTACTGGCCCGCCGACGATCCGATCCATCAGGGCTGGGGCTCGCTGCTCGAGCACTACCTGCTGTTCGTGGTGATGCACGAATACGGCCACCATCTGCAGTCCTCCACCGGCATCCTGCGCACGGCCGACCGGGATATCGATACCGCGGGCGAGCGGTCACCGGTCGGACTCGAACTCAGCCGACGCATCGAACTACAGGCCCAGTGCCTGGCCGGGGTGATGTTGGCGGCGGCGCAATCCGGCGGCATGATGACGCCGAGCGCGGCCGCCGAGCTGATCGATATCCAATCCGATGTCGCGGAGGATCCGGCCCACGGCACCGGCACGAACAGCAGGCGCTGGGTCGAAACCGGCTACCGCAGCGCCTCGACCGCGTCGTGCAATACCTGGGCGGCAACGCAGGACGAGGTGGAGTGAACGAATCCGATCGACCGCACGGGTCGCCGGTAATGTCTCAGGCGATCGACATGGCGATGCCGTCGAGGATGTCGTGTTCGCTGACGATGAGGGCGGATATGTCGGTGCGACGGGACAATTCGTAGGCGAGCACCTCGGTGATGACGGCGCCGCCGCCGATCACGTCGACGCGGCCCGGATGCATGGGGCCGAGGGCCGCACGCTCGTCGTGGTTCATGCCGATCAGGCGGTCGCAGACCTCGCGGACCTGGTCCAGGGTCAGGCTGGTGAGATGGACCCGCTCCGAATCGTATTCGGGCAGATCGAGGGCGACGGCGGCGAGCGTGGTCATGGTGCCTGCGACACCGACCCAGGTGTGCGCGCCGTCGACGGGCACCTTGTCGAAGGCCTCGGATAGTCGTTCGGTGGCGAATTCCCGTGCGGCGGCGACCTGTTCGGCGGTCGGCGGATTTCCGGGCAGGCACCGCTCGGTAATCCGGACACAGCCGATATCGGCGGAGAACGCGGCCCACACGCCATCGCTATCGCCGACCACCAGTTCGGTGGAACCGCCACCCAGATCGACGACGACGAAAGGTCCCGCGTCGCTGGCCAATTCGCCGACGGCGCCGGTGAACGACAGCCGCGCCTCTTCGTCGCCGGTGATCACCTCGGCCTCCGCCCCCGGCACCACGGTGCCGAGTTCGGCACGGGCCATGGCGAAGAAGTCCTCACGGTTCGCGGCATCGCGGGTGGCCGAGGTCGCGACCATCCGCACCCGGCTGACGCCCGCCTCCCGCATCATCACGACATAGTCGGCGAGCGCGATCCTGGTGCGCTCGATGGCCTCCGGTGCGAGCGCACCGGTCGCGTCCACACCCTGGCCGAGCCGCACGATGCGCATCTCGCGGTGCACGTCCGCCAGTCGGCCGTCACCGAGCACATCGGCGATCAATAGTCGGATGGAGTTGGTGCCGCAATCCACGGCCGCTACCCGGTCACTCATTGTCGCTCCGCTCGTTTTCGTGCCCGTCGGCTGGCGGGTAGGGCCGCTGGTACTTCGGCCAGTCGGCGGGAATCGCGGTGCCGCGCAAGCCATGATCGGCCGCCATCGCTACCGCTTCATCGCCGAACGGATTGACGCCGGGGCCCTTCGCCAGCGCGTGCGCGATCAGCACATGCAAGCATTTCACCCGCTCCGGCATCCCGCCACCGGTGAAATCGGTGCCGAGCGATTCGATGGCATCGCGTTCGGCCAGATAGCTCTCGTGCGCGGCGCGGTAGGCGGCGGCCAATTCCTGGTCGGTGGCGAGGCGTTCGGTCATTTCCCGCATGACGCCAGCGGATTCCTGACGACTCGCCTCGGCGGTGAGCCGCGGATCGGTCAGGTAGTACAGGGTCGGGAAGGGGGTGCCGTCGGGCAGGCGCGGCGCGGTCTTCACCACCGCCGGCAGCCCGTCCGGGGTGCGGTAGGCGACGGCGAGTACGCCGCGCGGTGCGCGCCCGAGCTGTTCGGCGATGATCTCGAGATCGCGGTCGGTCGGTGCGGTCACCTCGGTCCTTCCGGTGCTGGAGTCGGCGCGGCAGGCGGCCCGGCCGGTGCGGCCGCGGGCGGCGCCGGGGCCTGCTGCGGTTGGGAGATACTGCGCCACAGCTCGGTGTACCAGGGCTCAGGCGCCTTCGACTGGGTCGGCGCGGCGGGTGGTGCCGGCGCTTCGATTCCGGGCACCTGCACGATATAGGGCGTCTCACCCGGCATGACCAGCCGCAACCGGTCCCTGGCCTCGGACCGGACGTAGGCCGGATCCTGTTGCTGGGCCCGGCGATCGCGCAACTTGGCGAGATCGGCCTCGAGTTCGATGCGCTCTTGCGCGAGGTGCGCGGCCTCTGCGCGCTGGGTGAAGTAGGTGCGCAGCGGCACGGCCAGGGTCAGCGCCAGGGCGCACACCACAATGGCCAGGATGACCGCCTTACCGGTCGAGAGACCGAGGATGGTCCGATCGTGCTCGGCCGCACGCGGTTTTGTTCGTCGCGACTCGGCCTTCTTCTCAGCGGGTTCGGAGCGCCTGCGGGTCGTCCGCTTCGGCGCGGCCGCCGGAGATTCGGCCGCCGGGCGCGATCTGGCAGAGCGCGACGTGCGGCGGTTCCCACGTCCGGCCGGACTGGATCCACGCGCACGTCGCTCTGTCATACCGTCACCCTGTATCTACCTGTAGCCCATTGCGGTGCTCCCGGGGCCCCTCGCGATTACGCGGGTTGCCGCCTCCGGGCCCGTCGCGCGCACCGCGATCGACTAGCCCTCGAACGCGAACCGCGGGAACGCGACATCGCCCGCGTACCGTGCGGAATCGCCGAGCGCGTCCTCGATGCGCAGCAGCTGGTTGTACTTGGCGACGCGCTCGCTGCGCGCGGGAGCACCGGTCTTGATCTGGCCGCTGCCCACCGCTACGGCGAGATCGGCGATGGTGGTGTCCTCGGTCTCGCCGGACCGGTGGCTCATCATCGTCTTGTAGCCGTTGCGGTGCGCGAGCTCGACGGCGTCAAGGGTCTCGGTGAGCGTGCCGATCTGGTTGACCTTCACCAGCAGCGCATTGGCCGCACCCTTGGCGATGCCCTCCTCCAAGCGCTCCGGGTTGGTGACGAACAGGTCGTCACCGACGAGCTGCACCTTGTCGCCGATCTGATCGGTCAGCGCGATCCAGCCGTCCCAGTCGTCCTCCGACAGCGGGTCCTCGATGGAGACCAGCGGGTAGGCGGCGAGGAGTTCGGCGTAGAACTGCGCCATATCGGCGGCCGAGCGCACGCTGCCCTCGAATTTGTAACCGCTACCCGCGGTGTAGAACTCGGTCGCGGCGACATCGAGCGCGAGCGCGACATCGGTGCCGAGCTTCAGACCGGTCTTCGCGATGGCGACGCCGATCAGGTCCAGGGCTTCCTTGGTGCCGCCGACGGACGGCGCGAAGCCACCCTCGTCACCGAGGCCGGTGGACAGGCCCTTGGCCTTCAGCACCGACTTGAGCGCGTGGTACACCTCGGCGCCCCAGCGCAGCGATTCCTTGAAGGTCGGTGCGCCGATCGGGGCGACCATGAACTCCTGGACGTCGACGCCGCTGTCCGCGTGCGCGCCACCGTTGAGGATGTTCATCATCGGCACCGGAAGCACATGCGCGTTCGGGCCACCCAGGTAGCGGAACAACTCGAGGCCCGAGGATTCGGCGGCGGCGCGGGCCACCGCGAGCGAGACACCGAGCAGAGCGTTGGCGCCGAGGCGGGACTTGTCCGGGGTGCCGTCCAGATCCAGCAGGACCTGGTCGACGGTGCGCTGCTCGACCGCGTCGAGTCCGATGACGGCGGGCGCGATCTCGTCGAGAACACCCTCGACGGCCTTGCGCACACCCTTACCGCCGTAGCGCTCACCGCCGTCGCGCAGTTCGACGGCCTCGTGCTCGCCGGTGGAGGCGCCCGAAGGCACGGCAGCCCGGGTCAGGGTGCCGTCGTCGAGGGCGATCTCGACCTCGACGGTGGGGTTTCCACGAGAATCCAGGATCTCGCGAGCTCCGACCTGTTCGATGATGGCCACGAAAACGACACTCCTTCGGCTGCTGGCACGGTAGGTCTGACGGGAAGGGCCGTGCGCTTGCGAGCCTAGCGTCCTCGCCGATTGCGAGGTAACCGGCACTCCGACGAATCCCGTCGGATCGTCGTAGGGATCGCCCGTCGTTTCATCCAACGGGTGATCATGCCCGGCGTCCGACGCTGTACGCGGCGGCGCGATCACGGACCGTCAGCAGATACGCATTGGATTGGTTATAGGTCAACAGTGCTTGCTGCCAGCCGCGCTCGGAAGTCAGGTCGCCGCCGCTCGCACACAGGTATCGGGCCGCGGTGAGGGCGGCGTCATCGATATTCTGCGGGTCGGCGATGCCGTCGCCGTTGGCGTCGACGCCCCAGCGCTTCCATGTCTCCGGAATGAATTGCAGTGGGCCCAGGGCCCTGTCGTAGTCCGGATCGCCGTCGAGCTTGCCGCCATCGGTGTCCTTGACCAGAGCCACACCCGGCGAGCCGTCCAGCGGTATGCCGATGATCGGCGGGCGCACGGTGCCGTTGGCATCGACCGCCGAACCCCGATGGGTGCCGTGTTTACTCTCCACGCTGGCGATTCCCGCGATGGTGGTCCACGCGATCCCGCAATCGGGCCGGGACCTGCCCATGATCGCCGCGGCATAGCCGTAGGCCTCCAGCGCGACGCTCGGAATGCCGAGTTCGTCGGATTGCTCCTCGGCCCAGTCGCGCAATTGCACGGCGGTGCGGCCGGGGGCATCCAGGTCGATCATCGGCAGCGGCGTACCAGGACCGGGCGGGATGCCCTCGGGAATGGGCGGCAGCGCGCGTTCGGCGCCGCAACCGGCGAGCACGAGGGTCACCATTGCGGCGGCCGATACGCCGGTCAGCTTCGCGAGCACCCCTCCATCATCCAGATCCGAACGACCACCCCCGCGGAACAAGCGTCGCGGCAAGCCGAGCATCATATCGCCTCCCCCTCCGATGGCGCATGCCCCAGCTGTCACGCGCTTCGTGATCCGAGAGTACCGAGCAAATCGCCGTTGGAGTGGTCGCGAAATGTCCTCGCATACCTAAGGCGTATCACGCATATGCTGTGCGGCGGGCCGCTCCTAACCGAGAAGTTCACGGGTCGCGGTATGCGCCGGAGTGGTGAGTACCGTTGTCGCCGGACCGAATTCGACGATGCGGCCGTGATCGAGGACGATGACGTCCGAACAGTGGCCGGTGACCAGGGCCATATCGTGAGTGATGACGAGTAGGCCGGTGCCGTGTTCGGCGCGGATGCGGTCCAGCAGCGTCATGATGGCGACGGCGGTGTTGTGGTCGAGGGCGGCGGTGATCTCATCGCAGACCAGAACCGCCGGCTCGGCCGCGAGCGCCCTGGCCAGTGCCACCCGCTGACGCTGGCCGCCGGAGAGTTCGTGGGGATAGCGGGTCGCCAATTCCGGCGCGAGTTCGACCGAGTCGAGCAGATCGATGACGCGTTGCGCCAGTGCCCGTTTCGGCACACCGCCGATGCGGCGCAGTGGGCGGCCGAGCGTCTGCGCGACGGTTCGGCGTGGATTGAGCGCGGACCGTGGATTCTGCGTGACCAGTTGAATGCCATTGCGGCCATGGCTAGCTCGACGGCGAGGACCGACCGGGATCTGCGCACCGTCGAGTTCCAGTGAGCCGGTCGCCGCATGGTGCAGACCGGCGATCACCCGCGCGAGAGTGGTCTTGCCCGCGCCGGAAGCCCCGGCAACCGCGAGCGCCGAGCCGCGGGACAGGACGAGATCGATACCCGCCAGCACCTGTTGCCCGTCGATCGATGCGCCGATATCCCGAGCGCGCAGTAGGGGTTCCGGACTATCTGCGGACCGCAGTATCGCCGCATCCTGTGCATCCGGATCGAGCCGCTCGAGCACTTCGACGGCGCCCGACCGAACCACTGCGACGTCAGATCCGGCCGATGCCACCGACTCGCACTCCGCCTTCGTGTCGCACATCGGGTACCGCTGCGCCGCCGCATCCACCTGACTCGGCGAACCAACTGGCCTGTGAACCGCAGTCGAGGCGGCGGTGAGCACCGCGTCCCCGATACGCTCCGCAAGGTCGGCGGGCAGCTCCAGCGAGGTATCGAGCACCGGGCGTCGTGCCGCCGACAGCTCGACACGATCGTCCGACGAAGCGCCGATCCCGTTCGGCTGCGGCGAGTTCGACGCTGCCGAACGGATCGGACCAGCGACGCCGGTCGCACCGAGTTCGACCACGTTATCCGCGATCGCGTGAACGGCCGCCGTGTCATGTCCGGAGAGCAGGACAGCCGCTGCGTGCTCGGCGGCGATATCGGCCAGCAGGTGGGCGATTTCGGTGCGCAGGGCGCCGTGCAGACCGGCGAGCGGTTCATCGAGGATGAGTATTCCGGTGCGGCGGACCAGGGCACGGGCTAGCGCGACTCGGCGCTGCTGACCGCCGGAGAGTTCGCCGGGGCGGCGGCGCAGGTGTTCGGCGGACAGGCCGACCAGCTCCAGGGTTTCGGATACGGCCGCCTCCGGATGGCTCACCTCATCGAGCAGGGTACGCACTCGCATCAACGGGTTGAGGGCGGAGCCGGGATCCTGTCCGACATAGGCGATGTTCGCGCGCCGAAACCGTTGCAGTGCAGCGGGATTCAGTGCGAACACATCGCGCCCCGCGACGGTTGCCGAACCCGCGGCGCGAGTAGCTCCCGCCGGCAGGCGCCCGAGCAATGCGCGCATCAACGTGGTCTTGCCCGATCCGGAGGGACCGGTCAGTGCGGTGACCGTGCCCGCGGCGATACGGAATGTGGTGGGCCCGAACAACTCCTGCCCATTCGAACCGCGCACCGTCAGCGCGTCGACGACGACCGGGTCACTCATCCTCATCCCTCCAGTGCATCGAGGACGGCGTCTTCTCTGCGCGTCCGGCGAGTCGCCCATCGTCGCGGTGCGCCCGGCCGTCGGTGCTCGAAGCTCGTGACCGCGATATTCACGCTGACCGCGACCACCGCGATCGCCAGGCTCGGGGCCAGCACCGACCAGGGGTTGAGAAGCATGCCGGCGGCGTTCTCGCGCACCATGACCGCCCAGTTGCTCGCGCCGAGCGTGGTCGGCAGTTGCAGAAATGAAGCGGTGCTGACCACATAAACACCCTCGACGAACCGCAGGCCGAGTTGAGCGGCCAGCACTTCGCGCAGATTCGGGATCACCTCGCGGAATACCACATGCGGCAGGGTTTCGCCGCTGGCTTGCGCGGCTTCGACATAGCCGCTGGCGGCTACGCCCGCTGCGGCAGCCGCGAAAACCCTTGCGCAGTACGGGGTTCCGAAAAGCAGCGCCACCACGAGCAAGCCATACACGCCCGCGTCCGGCCAAGAGGTCAGCACCAGCAGGATGCCGAGGACGGCCGGGAGCAGGATCGCGAAGTCGGCGGCACCTTCGATCACCGCCCCGACCCGAGGGCGCAGCGCCGCGACGGTGCCGAGCACGCAGGACAGTGCCGTCACGGCCACCGCGATCACGGCGGCCAGCAACAGCAGACCCCAACCGCCATAGAGCAATTGGGTGAGGACATCGCGTCCGATTCGATCCGTCCCCAGCGGGGCATCCGCACCGGGCCTGGCGAACGGAATGCCGGCCGCCTGCTCGGCGGGCCGAGTCGCCAGGGTCGGCCCGAGCGCGGCGGTAACCACCACCAGCAGCGCGGGCAGCACGGTGAGCAGCCGAATTTTCGTCATATCCGCCCTCGCGATGCCCGAGTCCGAATACCGTCCGCCGCCGCCAACATCGCCATGATGACCACGCCGGCCAGCGCGACCACCGCGGCGATCAGCGAGGTATCGCGATCGGCCACCGAACTCGCCAGCACCGCACCGAGTCCCGGATAGTTGAAGATGGTCTCGACCACCAGCGCACCGCCGAGCAGCATGCCGACCGTGGTCGCGAAACTCGCCACAATGGTCGGCAGCGCGAACGGCAGCACATGCCGCGTCAGTACCATCGTGGTCGAAAGTCCGTCCAGCACAGCACTTTCCACATGCGGTGCACGCGCCGCGTCCAGCAGGGCCGCGCGCACCACCCTGGTGTTCCAGCCGATCTGCGGTATCGCCAGCGCGAGCACCGGCAGCACCAGCATGTCGGGGCTGGCCGGGAAGCCCGAGCGGCCGGTAATGGTGACGGCGGGCAGCCATCCCGCACCCAAGGAGAACACCAGGATCAACAACGTCGCGATGACGAACTCCGGAATCGCAGCGGCCGCAGTGGTAGTCGGCTGCAGGAACCGGGTCGACGCGCCCTGCCGGGCCGCCCACCAGCCGCCGAGCAGCAGCGATGCCACCACCGTCACCAGGAAGGCGATCCCACCGAGCAGCAGCGTGGGCGGGAACTTGTCGGCCAGTAGCTCATTGATCGATCGCCCACGCGCCGTCCGGCCGAAATCGCCGGTCGCCACACCGGATAGCCACTCGACGAACCGCACGGGCAGCGGACGATCCAATCCCAGTTCGTGTTCCTTCGCCGAGATCCGCTCCGCGGTGGCGTCACGGCCCAGCACCGCGCGAGCGGTATTACCCGGTAGCAGGTCGACGGCCACGAACACCGTTGCCAGCAGCGCGATCAACAGGATGACGCGCCGGAGGAGCAGTCGGGCGAAGGACATCACTGCGCGAGCCAGGCCCGTTCCAACTGGACCCTGGCGAAGCCGCCGAGCGTGGGCACATCGCGCACCCGGGACGCGGCGATATCGATACCGTCGGCCATGCCCCAGACCAGGTAGCCACCGCGCGTGTATTCGATCCGCTGCACCTCGCGACAAGCCGTCGCGTACTCCGAATCACCGGGCGCGGCCAGGGCTTTAGTTGTCGCCGCGTCGAATTCGGAATCCTTGAAAGCCGTTTCGTTGCGATTGGAGCCCGAGGACATCAGCTTGGTCGCGAAGAACAGCGCGGAATCATTGGTGCCCCAGGAGACCGTGTACAGCGGTGCCTTCAACCAGGTCTGGTCGTAGAAGGTGTTCGGCTCCTGGGTCACGACACCGAGCCGCAGTCCGATATCGGCCAACTGGGTGGCGATCACCTTCGCCGATTCGACCTCCCCCGGCGCCTCGGCCTTGGTGAGCAGCTGGTAGCCGCGACCGGTATCGAACCCGGCATCGCGCAGCAGCGTCTTCGCCCGATCCACATCGCGGGTCCGCTGCGCAATAGTGTTGTCGTACAACGGATCACCGGTGCCGAGGATGTCGTTGGCGATCGTGCCGTAACCGGAATGCACCTGATCGACCAGGGCCTTGCGATCGACGCCCAACCGAACCGCCTCGCGCACCCGCGCGTCGGCGAACGGCCCGTCGGAGGTCCGCATCGCGACCCCGACCATGGTGTCGTTCGGCCGCCGCACCACCCGCAGATCGCCGCGCCCGTCGGCGGTACGTCCGGCGATCGCACCGACATTGGAGGCCAGATCGATCTGCCCGCCGAGCACCGCATTCCCCAGCGACGTCACGCTGTCGAACATGGTCACCTCGATGGCATCCAGCAGCGGGACCGGACCGTGCCAGCGATCATTGCGCACCAGGCGGGCATTGCCGTCCTGATAGGACTCCAACCGGAACGGGCCGGTGCCGATGGCCTTGGTGAAATCGGTGGTGTCCTTCTTGACGGTGAAGGTCATCAGCCGAACCAGCAGCGGCAGTTGGGAATTCGACTCGGGCAATGCGATCACCACCCGGTTCGGGCCGTCGGCGGTGATGTCCTCCACGGCGGCAGGCATTTTCGACGCACCACCGACGCTGCGCAGCCTGCGCAGCGACCACACCACATCCTCGGAGGTGACCGGGGTTCCGTCATGGAAGGTCGCACCGTCGGCAATGCTGAAGCTCCAGCGGCGACGCTGCGCATCGGATTCCCACCGGTTGGAAAGGCGCGCAGCAACATTCGGGTCAGTGCCCGGTACCGTGAGTGCGTCGTACACCAGCGAGGTGATAAGGAAGTCGCTGTCATTACTGAGATTCGCGTGCGGATCGCGTTCGATGCGCGCCGCACTGCCGAGCGCACCGACCCGCAGGGTGCCACCGCGACGCGCGGACCCGCCGGAATCGCCGCCGTCCGAGCACGCCGCGACCAACAGCACCGCGCCGACGCCCAATCCCGATCGCAGGAGTTGTCGTCGATTCCATTCCATGGTGCCGCCCTCCTCGAGCATTCGAGTTACCAGCGCGCGATCGCGAAACCGTAGCCAATCGAGCTAGGACAGGCTAGCCTAAGAGCGTTCCAGTCGTTGGACTTTGCTCCGCCGCAAGACTCGGGCACCACCCCGAGATCGATGCCGCAAATTAGCTACAACCAGCAACACCGAGTCTTAATCTCAGTCATGCGCCCCTGCTATTTTTCACGACCCGCTTAGGTAAGGCTTGCTTAAGTAATCCAGAGGCACTAGCTTCGCAGATCGAATCGTCACAACCCCGCTTTTCGACCGATGCGAAGAAGGGATTCCTGGTGAAAGGCGTTCTCTCCGAACGTAAGACGCTTCACCCACTGGAAATCGAACGCCGTGAGCTGCCGACCGCCGCCGGATATGCGGTGCGCGCGCTCGCCCGTGAGATATGTATCACACTCGACTTCCGGCCCGATGCCGCGGCGGATACCGCGCGCACGCTGACCGATCCGGCATTGCTGGAGCACATCGATGCCCGCGTCGGCGAGTTGCCCGATGCGGTGCGCGTCGCCATGCGCCCGCCCGCCACCGCCGCCGGTGCCACCATCGTCGGCACGGTGCCTTTGACCGATGCCGAATTCGGCCCGACACCGCCGAGTTGGGTCGAGGCGGCCCGCTGGAGCGGTGACGCCGAACGTCGCGCGAGCTCATTCGAACTCGATGTCGTCATGCTGCTGCTCGCCCGCAGCGCGGGTGAACCGTTCGGCTGGCAGGGCCAGCAGGGCGGACGTCTGGTCAACAACATCCTGCCCTCCCCCGGCCACGAGCACGAACAGTCGGGTGCGAGCAGTAGAACCCTGCTCAGCCCGCATACCGAGGACGCATTCCACCCGGACCGGGCCAATCTGCTGATGCTGGCGTGCCTGCGCAACCCGGACCAGGTCGGCACCACCGTCTCCTCGGTGCGCCGGACCGAACTCTCCGCCGACGAGCGCCGACTACTGCGCGCACCGACGCTGCCGATCCTGCCCGACGTCTCCTACGGCACCGGCCACGAGCGCTACCGCGCCACCCCGCTGCCAACCTTGTGGAGCGCCGAATCGACCGATGACACAGGGGATTTGACGCTGCGCTACGATCCGGCATACACCCCGCTCGACGATGCCGACGCGGAGTTCCGGCTGGCCTACGCGCGCCTCACCGCGGAGCTCGAGCGCGTCTGCGTAACCGCCGCGCTCGCCCCTGGCGAACTCCTCTTGGTGGACAACGACGTCGCGGTGCACGGTCGGGTGCCGTTCACCGCGCGCTACGACGGCACCGACCGCTGGCTCAAGCGCGTCAATATCCGCCTGCCCGAACGACAACGGCGGGCCGCCGAGGCCGACGAAGATGGTTATGGGCAACGGATCGTCGCCCCGTTCCGAGCGGTGAGCAACCCGCCCGCGAGCGCTGGTGTACCGGCCCGGGCCACCGCCCGGACCGCAGTGAGGCTGGATACGACACAACATGATCGAGGAACCGTTGAGCACTCGTGACCGGAGCACACCACTGCGCGTGCTGAGCCGCAGCGACCTCGCGGACGTGCCCATCACGCCCGCCGATGTGGTGCGCGCGGTGGAGGAGGCGTATCTCGCCTTCGCCGCGGGTGATTCGGATAATCCGCGCAAACTCAGCGTGGCGAATCCGGATGGCTGGTCGGTGGCCTACGCCATGCTCGGGCGCGACGGCCGCCGCCGCGTGGTCGCGATGAAGACCTCCTACAAATTCGATCCCGGCCACGACCGGAGCACCAAGCGCTACTACACGACCATCACGCTCTACGACGACACCACCGGCGCGCCGATCGCGATGATGGACTGCGCCAGGGTCGGCGCGCTGCGCACCCCGGCGGTTTCGGCGCTGCTCGTGCGCGAGACCGCGCGCCGAGGCGCGGAGAGCGTACTGCTCATCGGTACCGGCACCCAGGGTCGGAATGCCTTGCCGCACTTGCTCGCCGCCAATCCCCAGCTGCGCAAGCTGATGCTCTATGGCACGCATCCCGAGGGCCTGACGGCGGTGCGCGACTATCTGGCCGCATACAACCCGCACGCGTTGCTGGAGACCGTCGAGGATCCGCGCGCGGCGGCCGGCGCCGCCGATGTGGTGCTGGCGACTGCGGGGCCGGGCACCGAGGTCGCGATCGAATCCGAGGATCTCGCACCGGGATCGACGGTCGTGCTCGTCGGCTACGGACTGGCGCCCTCCACGCTGGTCGACGCCGATCGCGTAGTCGCGACCAGCGCTGAGCAAATGGCGCTCACCGGCACCGATATGGTCGGCCCCGACGGCAGGCTGCGACCGGTCGATGCCGAGCTTCCACAGATCCTTACCCGCCGCGCGGTCGCCCGGCGCTCCGACGACGAACGGATCTTCGTCTACAACAGCGGGTTGGTGCTCACCGATATCGCCGTCGCGCACGCACTCGCCGAACGGGCCATCGCCGAGGGACGCGGCACGGAGGTGCCCCTGTGGGACTAGACATCAGCGCCGTCGAGTTCGACAAGACGGTGCCCACCCTCGGCACCGCCGAACCCGACGGCACGCTGCTGTTCGATGACGGCTCGACTCGCGACAAGATCAAGCTGGGCGATCACCCCGCGGGGACAAACGGATCCGCGGATCCGGCCGTGCTCGCGACGGTGCGGGCACTGCTGAACATCTGCGCGACGCCGCTGCCCGCGCACGCCGATGACTGGGAGCGCCGGTTGCTCGCCGATCCGAATCTGCTCGGCGATATCGCCTTTGCGATCGGCGGACCGTTCCACGTCATGTATCCGGCGCGAGTCGCGGTGAATATCAACGGATTCCGGCAGGCGTTCGAGCGGGCCGGGGTGGATGGCGCGATCTACTACGGCAAGAAGGCGAACAAGGCGCCCTGCGTTGCCCGTGCCTGCGCCGAAAATGGTGCGGGCGTGGATGTTTCGAGCATCGGTGAACTGACGGCGGCGCTGTCGCAGGGTATTCGCGGTGACGAGCTGATGGTGACCGGACCCGCCAAATCCGATGATCTGCTGTGGCTGGCGGTCCGGCACGGCGCATTGATCGCGATGGACGGTCTCGGCGAGCTCGAACGATTGGCCGCACTCACTACTCCGACCGCGGCGGCCCGCGTGCTGCTCCGGGTGCTGCCCAATGGATCGGCCAGCCGATTCGGCATGACCGCGGACGAACTGGACCGCGCGATCTCGGTGATCGGCGCTTCCGGCACGGTGGGTCACGAATCGATTCACCTGCACGGCTTCAGCTTCCATCTCTCCGGCTACGACGCGATCGCCCGCGCCGAACAGGCCGACGAGCTGATCGCCCGCTGCCTGGACGCGCGTACCCTCGGACATCCGGCCGACACCATCTCCATCGGTGGCGGATTCGGCGTCGACTATGTCGCGGCCACGGCCTGGTCCGAATTCACCGAATGCGCGAACCGGCAATGGTTCCACGCGGGCAAGTCCTTCGACTCGTACTACCCCTACCACTTCCCCGCGCCCGGCCCGGCCATGCTGACCGCGATACTCGAGCACAACGCTTTGGCAACTCGGTTGCGCGACAACGACAT
This sequence comes from Nocardia sp. CA-119907, assembly GCF_050955995.1. Lineage (NCBI taxonomy): Bacteria > Bacillati > Actinomycetota > Actinomycetes > Mycobacteriales > Nocardiaceae > Nocardia > Nocardia sp. CA-119907. The sequence goes on along the minus strand of NZ_CP192091.1, from coordinate 1,367,385 downwards.
CCGGCTCGCTATCGAGCCCGGCCGAGCACTGCTCGACCAGGCCGGATCCACCGTGTTCCGGGTACAGGGCAGCAAAACCCGCCACGCCGACGAGCACCCCTACCAATTGCTCACCGTGGACGGCACCAGTCTGAGCCTGTCCGAGCAGTGGTTCGACAGCGAGTATCTGCCCGATCCGATACTGTGGCCGCCGCGCCCTGGCGAGCCCACCCCGACCTGCGTCGGCGCGGCCAGCTGTCTGGAATCCGACATGCTCAGCTGGCGGCGCATCCCGCTGCCGCGGCGGGCCGAGGTCGGCGATCTGCTGATCTATCCGAATACCGCTGGTTACCAGATGGATTCGAATGAGTCGGCATTTCACGAACTGCCGATTCCGCCGAAGGTGGTCCTGCACGACACCGGCGATCGGCTCCGCTGGACGCTCGACGCCGGATGATCCGGCACCCCTGTCAACCCACACCCTTACAGCCCCGAACGAGGAGACCTCCATGCCGCTCGTCACGCGCGTGACGGATCTGATCGGCCGCACCCCGCTGTTCGAACTGGCGACCACCGCGACCGGCACCCGGCTGCTGCTCAAGCTCGAGCAGTTCAATCCGACGGGTGCGGCCAAGATCAGGATGGCGCGCGCCATGGTGGACGATGCCGAGCGTCGAGGTTTGCTGAGCGTTGGCGGGCATATTATCGAGTCGACATCTGGGAATACCGGCCTCGGCCTCGCGGTAGTAGCTGCCGAACGTGGGTATCGCTTCACTGCCGTGGTCGATCACCACGCATGTAAGGACAAGCTGCGCGCGATGCGGGCAATGGGTGCGGAACTGGTATTCGTCGCCGATGAGGGCGACGACAACCTGGCCACCTCGGCGCGGGAGGACCTGGCCGAGGCGATGGCCGCCGCGCAGTCGGACGCGTACTTCACCGAACAGCACAACAATGACGCCAACGCGGTCGGCTACTACGCGGTCGCCGAAGAGTTGCTGAAGGATGTGGAACGCGTCGATATCCTGCTCTCCGCGGTGGGTACCGGAGGTTCGCTGTTCGGCACCGCGACCCGGCTGCGTCAACTCGGCTGCACGCCGCGGGTGATCGGCGTGGAACCCGTCGGCTCCATCGCGTTCGGCGGGCCGGGCGGCCCCTACTGGCAGTCCGGCACCGGCACCCCGCCCGGTGCCACCATCGGTACCGCCGTCGACTACTCGCTGCTCGACGAGGGCGTCAAGGTTTCCGATATCGCGGCCTTCGCCACCGCCCGCGCCGTCGCGGCCGAACTCGGACTGATGATCGGCGGCTCCGCGGGCGGCTCCGTGCACGCCGCGCTGACCCGTCTCGAAGACTTCCCGCCCGGCTCGACCGTGGTCACCCTGGTCTGCGACGGCGGCGAGAAGTACCTGGACACCGTGTTCGACGACGACTGGATGAGCGACCGCGACCTCCTCGACGCCGCCACCGAACGCGAAGTGCTCGAGATGCTCCACCGCTACGCTCCGGCCGCGCGCCGAGGGCAACTGGTCGAGGTGCGATGACGGACACGCGCGCCGCGAAGGGAAGAGTCGGGATGCAACCCGTGACGATCGGTTCCGAGATTCGACCGATGGAGTTCGAATGGTGAATCTGTCCGCCTTCCGTGCCGACGGACGGCAGCTCACGGCGTTGGCGGCGCCGATCGCGCTGACGCAGTTGGCGCAGATCGCCGTGTCCACCACGAATATCGCGTTGATGGGCACGCTCGGTGTGCGTGCGGTCGCGGCGGGTGGGCTGGCGATGGTGCTGTTCAACCAGATTCGCACCATGTGCGTCGGGCTGATCACCGGGACCGGCAATCAGATCGCGGGCTCGGTGAGTGCGGCGGGTAAGCGTGGCGAGTCCGCGGATCGGGAGGTTCGCGACATCGTGCGGTCGAGCTTCCTGATCGCCACCGTCGCTGGAATCATCGGTGGTGCGGTGCTCGTCGGACTCGGCTGGGCGCTGCGATGGCTCGGTCAGGACGCCGGGGTGCTGGCCGATGCGCGACCGCTGATGATCGCACTCGCGCCGGGACTGCTGCCCTGCCTGTGGTTCCAGGTGCTGCGCCAGTACACCGTCGGCATGCAACGCCCACAGGCGCTGCTTTTGGTCACCCTCGGCTCGGTGGCGCTGAATCTCGTACTGGCCCTTGCCTTCATCCACGGCTGGGCCGGACTGCCCGCGCTGGGACTGACCGGTATCGGCATCGCGACCTCGCTGGTCTTCCTACTCACCTTCGGCAGCTTCCTGGCGATGGTGCGCGCCGATGCCGAACTCGGCACCACCCTGCCGCTGCGGCCATGGCCGGTACACGTCCCGACCATCCGGGCCGAATTGAAGCTGGGCACGCCGATCGCGCTCACCTACGGTTCGGAGGCGGGCATGTTCTCGGTGCTCGCCCTGGTGATGGGCAGTATCGGGCCGGCCGCCCTGGCCGCGCACAACGTCGTCTACCAGATCATCTACATCGTCTTCCAGATCGCGATCGGTCTGTCCCACGGCGCGTCCATCCTGGTCAGCCATGCCGTCGCCCGCGACGAATTCGGCCACGCCCGCGCACTGGCCTGGCTGGCACTGCAGCACGCGGGCATTGTCGCCGCGGTCACCGGCGTCGTCTACATCGTCGCGCCGAAGCTCGTGCTGAGCCCCTTCCTCGAACCCGGTGACACCGCGACGATCGAATTGGCCCGCTCACTGCTGCTCATCGGCATCGTGCTCCAATTCTTCGATGCCGCACAGAACATCGGCACCGGCCTGCTGCGCGGCCTGAAGGAGACCAAGGCGGGCTTCCGGCTGTCCCTGGTCGGCTACTGGCTTGTCGGCCTGCCCACCGCCCTCCTGCTCGCCTTCCCACTCGGCCTCGGCGCCGCTGGGGTCTGGTGGGGCCTCACCGCGGGCCTGGCCACTACCGCCGCCCTCATGCTCCGCCGCTACTTCACCCTGCTGGACAGCGCCGAACAAGCCCGCCCCCATCCCCTCCCGCAGTCTCTCCCCACCCCCACCTGACCGCTCGCACCGTCCTCGAGGTCCGTGGCACCTGCGGGCACCCCCGAATCCCGACAAGGGTGCGACTCTCGACCATCCACCACCCGGCGCGCCACCGCACGCCCTCACGATCGCGCGAAATACCACACTTTTCTCGGAGTTCGCACCGCTTGCAGCGGTCTCGATGCGGTGCGGATCCCGACAAAGAGTGCCGCTCCGGGGCTTTTGGGCGGGCGGCGGAAAGTGTTGTGCAGCAACCTGATAGCGTGCCGGAATGCGGCAGAGCCTGGCATTGAGTTGTGAGCGGGTCTCCGCTGAACTGCTGGACCATTTCGACGGCGTCGGCATGGTGCGCGGCGAGTACGTATTCCGCGCCGCCGGGAAATACCCGACGCCCGAATCCGTTTCGGGTTATCTGGTGCCCTATCTGCGCCATATCGCCAAACGCGCGACCGGAACCATCTGGTATCGCACCATGGAGGCCGATACCGCCGAATGCAACATCCTCGACGGCGTCGAAGAGATCATCATCGAGCCGAACAAACTTCTCGGCCTCCGCGGCATTCGCCGGGCCCGCCGCTTTCCCGAGGCATTCGTCGCGGAACTCGAGGGCATCGCGCAGGTGCGCGACGAGGGCGCGGATATCGGCGTGCTGTTCCCCTTCGTCACCTATGTCGACGAATTGCAGTGGGCCATCGAGCAAACCAAGGCCGTTATCGGCGAGTGCCCGATGGCCACCATGATCGAGATCCCGTCACTGCTGCTCGAGGTCGATCGCGTGGTCACCACCGGGGTGTCACGCGTGGTGATCGGCTGCAACGATCTGTCCTCGCTGCTACTCGGCCAAGACCGCGCCACCCTGCGACCGGTGCGCCCCGTTCCGCCGCTGCTGCGCGCGATCGAACGGGTCACCATGGTGGCCGCGGCCGCGGACGTGCGGACCGCGGTGGCGGGCTATCTGCATCCGGACCTGGTCGCGGCCTGTGCCAACCTCGGCGTCGACGAATGCGTACTGCACTACTCCGACCTCCCCGAACTGCTGGGTGACCAGTTCGCGGAGCTGCCGGATCTGGATGTGCTGCAAGCGATCAAGCGCAAGACCCGCGCCGCGATCGCGGTGTTCGAGGCCGAGCGGGCGGCCGGTTCCGATCCCGACCACCCGCAGGCCTATCAGACGTTGACGCCGTAATCGCGGGCGATACCCGCGAGCCCGGAGGCATATCCCTGACCGATGGCGCGGAACTTCCACTCGTTGCCGTACCGGTACAACTCCCCGAACACCATGGCGGTCTCGGTGGACGCATCCTCGGTGAGGTCGTACCGGGCCAGCTCGGCGCCCGTGGTCGCGTCCACCACGCGAATGTACGCATTGCGGATCTGCCCGAACGACTGTCCCCGCGCATCGGCGTCGTGAATGGAAACCGGAAAGAAGATATTGGTGATCGTCGGGGGCGTCGCCGCCAGGTCGACATTGATCACCTCGTCATCGCCTTCGCCCTCGCCGGTGAGATTGTCACCGGTGTGCTCGATCGTGCCCTCGGGCGAGCGCAGATTGTTGTAGAACACGAAGTGCTGATCGGAAAGCACCCGCTGATTCGGCCCGGTGGCGAGCGCACTCGCATCGAGGTCGTAGTCGGCCCCGGTGGTCGTTCGCACATCCCAGCCCAGCCCCACCGCTACCTTGGTGAGGTTGGCCGCCTGCTTCGACAGCGAGACATTTCCGCCTTTGGCCAATGTGACGCTCATGATCCCCTTCCATTCGACGCGTTCGCGCCGCCTTTCACCTTCACGATTATTACTCTTCCGGACATGTTGCGCCGGTTCAGTTCTGGTGGACCGATTGTTTCGAGCGACCTGCAAACAGTCGCTAGCGGCCTGGTCGAATGACTACGAGCAGGCGCCAGCGGCACCTTTTCGAGCGACCCGCGAGCGGTCGCTAATCAGTCCACGCACGCAGCGTCTGCACACGCCCTTCGAGCGCATGCAGTTCGCTCGTATCGAGCACGGTGCGCTCGATACCGTTCGCCACCGCGAATGCCGACTGCCGGTGATCGTCGATCACCTCGACATCGATCCGCACCGCCACATAGTCTGTCGCGCCGGGCATTTCCTCGGCGATGACCTTCGCCCGACCCCGAGCGCACAGCGCGACATTGCCGCCGCCGAGAATCAGCAGAGCGACATCGGGCCGCTCCCGCAACCGGGCCAGCGAACCGCGATCGAATTTGAGGCTGATCAGAATGCGCCGGTCACCCGCGCGCACCGGCCACGAGACCGGAATCGCATGTGGCGCTGGATCGGTGGTGACCAACACCGCGATCGTCTCCTGGGGCCATTCCGGGAGCACGTCCAGTTCGGGATGATCGGTCGAGTGGTCCTGACGTTGCACGGGGCTGGCTCCGGCTGCCATCTTCGTCACCTCATGGATCGCGGCAACGCGGCGGGCTGTGCCGCGTCGATTGCAAGTCTAAGGTGCTGTGTCCCTTGTCCGCTGGCGCTGCGACCTTTGTCCGAAGTGCTCTCAGGCACCTCTCAGGACGCCAGTGCGGCAGCGCTGGGGATGGGCAGGGCCTTGGCCCAGTGACGGGCCATATCCCTGACGCGGATCTCCGATGACGCGTCATGTCGACCGTGCGCGCCGATCTGGGCGGCTCCGCGGGCCGTGAGCAGTTCGGCGGCGATCTCACCGCCGCGATTGAAGGTGTCGCCGTAGACCGAGTCACCGAGGCCGAAGACCGCGAACTCGAGGCCCGTGAGGTCCGGCTTGCGGGCCGCGAGCGCGTCGAAGAAGGGTTCCGCGCCGGTCGGCAAGTCGCCGTCGCCATAGGTCGAGCAGATGACGACGTAGAAGTCACCGGTGTCCAGATCGTCGATATCGAAGTCGGTCATATCGTGGACCGAGACGTCGTGGGCAGCCGCCAGCTCATCCGCCACACACTGCGCGGCAGCCTCGGCCGTGCCCATCTCCGAACCGAACAGAATGACGACCCGCACTTCCTGACTCCTCTCACCGGGCAAGTCGAGTAAGGCAAGGCTACCTTAATTTTCGCTCGTAGTCGCCCTCTCCCGAGGGCCCCGCTAGCATCCGGGTCATCTCATCGAAGACGACATGCAGGTCGCCGCGCGGCCGACATGCCTCAACCCGTGCCGAGGGCGTCGGCCGCGCGGAGGGCGTCGAGGACCATTGGCGTGTCGACGGTGAAGGGCTCGTTGTGGATGGTTTCGCCGGGGGCGATGGCGCGTTCGGCGATCGCGGTCAGGATGCGGGGGTCGGCGTCGGCCAGGCCGAGTGCGGCGAAGGTGGTCGGCAGGCCGACCGCTGTGCAGAACTCGAGCACCGTTGAAATCTCTTCGGCGGGTGCGCCTTCCAGCACCAATTGGGTGAGTACGCCGAAGGCGACCTTTTCGCCGTGCAGGTAGGGGTGGGTTTGCGGCGCGGCGGTGAGGCCATTGTGGATGGCGTGGGCGGCGGCGAGGCCGGAGGATTCGAAGCCAAGCCCGGAGAGCAGGGTATTCGCCTCGACGATGCGCTCGAGTGCCGGAGTGACGGTGTGGTTGCGGACCGCGGTCAGGGCTTGGGATCCGTCGGCGAGCAAGGTGCGGTAGCAGAGTTCGGCCAATGCGGTGGCGCTGCGGGTGGAGGCACCGCCGCGCATATTCCGCACCCGTGCGGCACTGCAGGTCCGCGCCTCGAACCAGGTAGCCAGCGCATCACCCATCCCCGCGGTGAGCAGCCGAGCCGGAGCCTGTGCAATGGCGGAGGTATCCACCAGCACCATCGCCGGATTCCGCCGGACCAGCTGATACGCCTCGAATTCCCCACTGTCGGTGTAGATCACCGACAGCGCACTGCACGGCGCATCGCTCGACGCCGCCGTCGGACAGCTGATCATCGGCAGATCCAGATCATCGGCCACCGCCCGCGCCGTATCGAGCACCTTGCCGCCTCCCGCCCCCAACACCACGGTGCTCCCACGCTCCTGCACCGCCGCGGTCACCCGCGCGATCTCCACCCGACTGCACTCACCCCCGGACCGATGCACCGAGTACTCGATCTTCGCCTCGGTAAGCGACTCCCGCCACGTATCCGCCAACAACCGATACGCACTACCCCCCGCCACAATCGTCACCGGCCCCCCGATCCCCAACCTCGTCATCTCCGCCCCGAGCGCCGCGGTCGCATCCCGCCCCTGCACGTAGTGCCCCGGCGAGGAAAACACACTCAGCATCTAGCCACCTCCCGATCCGGGGCACCGTCGATAGCGCCGAATCGCCCGCACACCACCGCTGCCCGACAGCTGCTCGTACGGGCAACGCTACGCGCACGACATCCGCTCTGGCCTGGGTTGAGCCATGAAACAGCGGCACAGTCATCGACACACTGGAGGCCGAGCCTGACCTAGCCGAGCGCGTCAGCCCCGCCTATCGCGGCCAATAGTTGCGCCAGTCCGCGTCGGACAGCGGGGCACGTTCGCCCCGCGCGGCCTCGGCGGCATCTTCCGCCGCGCGGATTTCCGAGGCGAAGGTCAGTGTCGCCTTGCGGAGGCGTTCTTCGGCGCTGTCCGTGCCGCCGAGGTGGATGACGCGCAGTTCGGCGGGGATGAGGTCTTCGGGGAGGCCCGCCTTGAGGCTGCGGGAGCGGATCTTTTCGGCAAGGGCGAGGGCCGGTTGGGCCATGGCTATGCCGTCGAGGCAGGAGCGGCGGGACTTTTCGGCGGATTTGCGTTCTTCCCAGGCCTTTTCCTGGGCGGCGATCTTTTCGGCGACGGTGGCCGACGGATCGATCGGCTCGTCGGCGAGGTGGGGGCTGCGGTTGACGAGTTTGGCGACAAGTGCGGCGGCGACATCGTCGACGGTGAATTCGCCTGCGGCCTGGGCGATTCGGGAGTGGAACAATACCTGCAGCAGCAGGTCGCCGAGTTCCTCCTTGATGGTTTCGGCGTCGTTGTGCTGGATGGCGTCGAGGAGTTCGTAGGTTTCCTCGAGCAGGTAGGGGCGCAGTGAGTCGTGGGTCTGGGTTACCTCCCAGCCGCCGAACTTCCACAGGCGGTCCATGACCTCGACGGCTCCGGCCAAACCGGCCGCCACCACAGCGGTATCGGTGCGGCCGGATTCATCGGGGGCCGATCCTGCGCCCCGACCCCCGTGGTCCGTTCGTCCGGAGTCGGCGTCGGCGTCGGCGGAACCGTTGCCGTTGGACTCCCGGTGATTGACGCCGTTCGCCTTACCCGCCGCGGCGGCATGTCGGGCGGCGCGCAGCACGGCCTCATCACGATCCGAACTCATCGAGCCGCGGCCTCGGTGGCAACCCGGAGTTCGACGAACCCCTTCGGCTTTCCGTCCAACTGGAGCAGCAGGTCGGCCACGAATTGCAACAGCACCAGATCGCGGACCCGGTCCGCACCGACACTGTCCTCCACCCGGGGCAGCGGCAACTGCACGACACCACTGGCGGCGCGATAGCCCGCACTGGGATACAGACGCTTCAAACGCATCTGCTTGGAATCGGGCAGACTCAGCGGTGAAACCTTCAATGTGGTTCCGGTGACCGCGATTTCGGTGACCTCGTACTCGCGGGCGAGCAGCCGCAGCTTCGCCACCGAGACCAGCCTGCCGACCTCGACCGGCAGCGGTCCGTAGCGGTCCACGAGCTCCTCGACAACCGACTCCAGCGTCGGATGATCTTGTGCGGCAGCCAGCTTCCGATAGGCCTCCAGCCGGAGTCGGTCGCTGGTGATGTAGTCGGGCGGAATATGCGCGTCCACCGGGAGGTCGATGCGCACCTCCTTGACCTCCTCGGTAGTGATCGGCTTGCCATCGGCGGCGGCCCGATACGCCTCCACCGCCTCACCGACCAGTCGCACGTACAGATCGAACCCGACACCGGCCACGTGACCGGACTGCTCCGCGCCGAGCACATTTCCGGCACCGCGAATTTCGAGGTCCTTCATGGCAACAGCCATACCCGCACCGAGATCGGAGTTCTGTGAAATGGTGGCGAGCCGGTCGTAGGCCGTCTCGGTGAGCGGCTTCTCCGGCGGGTAGAGGAAATACGCGTACCCGCGCTCCCGGCTGCGGCCGACCCGGCCACGCAACTGGTGCAGCTGTGAAAGACCGAGGGCGTCGGCGCGTTCCACGATCAAGGTGTTCGCATTCGAGATATCGAGACCGGTTTCGATAATGGTCGTGCAGACCAGCACATCGAATTCACGCTCCCAGAAACCCTGCACGGTCTGTTCGAGCATGTCCTCGTGCATCTGGCCGTGCGCGACCACCACCCGCGCCTCGGGCACCAGATCCCGAATCCGCTTGGCCGCCTTGTCGATCGAGGACACCCGATTGTGCACATAGAAGACCTGGCCGTCCCGCAGCAGTTCGCGCCGAATGGCCGCGGTGACCTGCTTGTCGTTGTAGCCGCCGACGTAGGTGAGCACCGGATGACGCTCCTCCGGCGGGGTGAGAATGGTCGACATCTCGCGGATGCCGGCCAGACTCATCTCCAGGGTGCGCGGAATCGGAGTGGCCGACATGGTCAGCACGTCCACGTGGGTGCGCAGCGCCTTGATGTGCTCCTTGTGCTCGACACCGAAGCGCTGTTCCTCGTCGACGACGACCAGGCCGAGATCCTTCCACCGCACGCCGGTCTGCAGCAGGCGGTGGGTGCCGACCACGATATCGACCGAGCCCTCCGCCATCCCCTCCAGCACCGCACGGGATTCGGCCGGATCGGTGAAGCGCGACAGTCCCTTCACCGTCACCGGGAATCCGGCGACGCGTTCGGTGAAGGTCTGCAAATGCTGTTGCGCCAGTAGGGTTGTCGGCACCAGCACGACGACCTGCTTACCGTCCTGCACCGCCTTGAAGGCGGCGCGCACGGCGATTTCAGTCTTGCCGTAGCCGACATCACCGCAGACCACGCGGTCCATCGGGACCGCCTTCTCCATATCCGACTTCACCTCGGCGATGGCGGTCATCTGGTCGACGGTTTCGGTGAACGCGAACGCGTCCTCCATCTCCTTCTGCCACGGACTATCCGGCCCGAACGCATGCCCGGGCGCGGCCTGGCGCGCGGCATAGAGCTGCACCAGTTCACCGGCGATCTCGCGAACCGCCTTGCGCGCCTTGCGTTTGGTATTCGCCCAGTCGGAGCCGCCGAGTTTGGACAGGCTCGGCATCTCTCCGCCGACATAGCGCGAGAGCTGATCGAGCGATTCCATCGGCACGAACAGCCGGTCGCCGGGCTGGCCGCGTTTGCCGGGTGCATATTCGATGACGAGGTATTCGCGCCGGGCCCCGCCGACGGTGCGCTCGATCATCTCCACGAACCGGCCGATGCCGTGCTGATCGTGCACGACCATATCGCCCGCGCTCAGCGCCAGCGGGTCGACTTGGTTGCGGCGCTTGGCCGGAAGCCGCTTACCCTCCGCCGGTGCGGTGACGCGGTTGCCGGTGAGGTCGGATTCGGCGACCACGACCAGCCCGGCGTCGTCGAAGATCAACCCGTCGTGCAGCGAACCGCACAGCACACCGACCAGTCCGGGTCTCGGCTCGGCGCCGACCGCCAATGCCGTGGCGGGCACCTCGGCATCGGCGAGCCGTTCCAGAATGCGTTGCGCCGTACCGTGACCCGCCACGACCACCACCGCGCGTCCGCCGGTGAGCACATGCGCGCGCAGTGACGCGAAGATCGTCGCCACCAGTTCATCGGAACCGCGCGCCGCCGGACCGGCCTGCACCGGCAATACCACCTCGGCGGGATCGCCGGATGTCAGCGGGCTCAGACTCCACCAGGGCAGGCCGTGCCGGTTTGCGCTGTCATGGATTTCGGGCAGCGCGCGATAGCCGGAGGCGGCCAGATCGAGCCCGTGTCCGCCGAGCGGAGCCGCGCCGCCGAAGGAAGCGGCGGTCCACGAGGCCTCCAGGAACTCCTCGCCGGTGCGCACCAAATCCGCCGCGCGCGTACGGATCTTTTCCGGATCGCACAGCAGCACCTGGGTGCCGTCCGGCAAAACCTCGGTGAGCAGCTGCAATGTGCCGGGCTGGAGCACCGGCAGCAGTGCCTCCATCCCCTCGACCGGAATACCCTGGGCCAGCTTCTCCAACATCTCGACCAGCGCGGCATCGGCCGCATTCGCCACCGCGACCTCGGCGGCGCGCTCGCGCACGGCCGAGGTGAGCAACAGTTCTCGACACGGCGTCGCGACGACCACATCCGCCGTCACATCGATCAGCGACCGCTGGTCGGCCACCGCGAAGGGCCGCAGCTCGGTCACCTCATCGCCCCAGAACTCCACGCGCACCGGGTGATCCGCGGTCGGCGGGAAGATGTCGAGGATGCCGCCGCGCACCGCGAACTCACCGCGCTTGCCGACCATGTCGACGCGGGTATAGGCGAATTCGACCAGGCGCATGAGCAATTCGTCGAAGTCGAATTCGGCGCCGACGCGCAGCACGATGGGCTCGATATCGCCGAGGCCCGCCGCCATCGGCTGCATCAGGGAACGAACGGTGGTCACCACGACGCGCAGCTGAACCGGGAACACCGAATCTGCGGGATGTGCGAGCCGCCGCAAAACCTCCAGCCTGCGACCCACGGTGTCCGCACCCGGCGACAGCCGTTCATGCGGCAGCGTCTCCCAGGACGGGAACTGCGCGACCGCCGCGCCGAGTATCTCCTCGAGTTCGACCGTCAGATCATCGGCCTCTCGCCCGGTCGCCGTCACCACCACCAGCGGCCGCTGGGCCGCGATGGTCGCCGCGACGAACGGTCGCACCGCCGCCGGGCCGACCAACTCGACCGGCGACTTGCCGACCAGGTCAGCGACGGTTCGCATGGCGGAATCGGCCCCGGCCACCGCGGCCAGTCCCGCGAGAGGTGGACGGTGGGTGGGCATCAAACACTCCCTGAGCTCAGGTGGGTTTTCCGGATGGCCAACCGAGTCTAGTCAGCACCGCTCCCCCGCCTCCCCGAGCCTCTTGCCGGTGCTGGGTGCCACGTCAGCATCGTCCCGGCCGCGGTCGCGCGAGTGGTCGAGTTCTGGGCGTACCCGACGAGTTACCCATGTGCTCACAAAATCAGTCGGCACCGGACAACCTACCAATGCACGGTGACACCGTTCTCGGCATGGATCGGTGCGGACCGACCTACGGGACGTAGCGGCGTAGGCGGCGGGCCGCGAATTCGCGGAAGTAAGAGAGCTTCTCCTGCGGCACGATCGAGGGCAGCAGGAAGTACCAGGCCCGTTCCATTCGGGTCGCCATCTGATCCATGGAATCGGTGCCGACCGCGGTGATGTGCACGCCCGCGGTCATCTCCTGGAGCAGCAGGCCGATCACCTCGGCGTCCAGGTCGGCCTCGAGATCGCCCTGGGCAATGGCCCGCTCGGCCAGAACTCGGTAGGTATCGCCCCAGGTCTTGGCGATATTGTCGCCCTGGGCGCCGCGATAGTCGCCGATCTGATGGGTCAGCTTGAGCATCGCGCCAACCATCGGATCGTTCATGGATAGGTCGGCGACGACATAGGTGATCCCGATACATGCCTCGAGTGCGGGCACTCTCGGATCGAAGAAGCCCTGGCAGGAACTGACCAGACGCTCATTGCCCTGGTCGACCACGGCGCGCGCCAGCTCTTCCTTCGAACCGAAGTGAAAGTACAAGGCGCCCTTGGTCACGTTCGACTGCGCGATGATCTCGCTCAGGCTCGCATTCGCATATCCCAAGCGCAGAAAGACATCGGCAGCACCCGCAAGGACGGAATCGCGGGTGATCTCCGCGCGCGCTTGCCTAGCCATCAGATCCGCCTGTCATCCCTAAAACCAGCCATCCTGAAGTAGACCGACATCCCGAAGTAGACCGACTTACCGCCCGAACAGCACCCAGAGGATGGGTGAACCGTACCACCAGGTGGGCGCCCGCCAGCGAATTCGAGCATTCGGACGGGCATACTGCGCAATTCACTGGCTACCAATGCGGTCAGTCTCCCGTACCGGCGCGCCATTCCGAGCTGAGCTGCGGATCGGCTTCCAAATGACTGAGTCCGTTCCAGCACAGGTTGACCAGATGTGCCGCCACAACCTCTTTCGACGGTTTGCGCTCGTCCAACCACCAGGTCGCGGCGGTCGACACCATGCCGACCAATGCCTGCGCGTACAGACCGGTCAGACTGGTATCGAATCCGCGGCGCTCGAAATCCCCGCCGAGAATATGCGCGACCTGATTGGTGGCCTCATTGAGCAGACTCGAGTAGCGCCCCTCGGCGGTGGCTGCGGGCTGGTCGCGCACCAGGATTCGGAATCCGTCGGTGCGTTCCTCGATATAGGTCAGCAGCGCGAGCGCGACCTGTTCGAGCCGGATCCGGGAACGATTCTGGGTCAGCGAGGAGGTGATCATATCCAGCAACATCGACATCTCGCGGTCGACGACCACCGCGTAGAGCCCCTCTTTGCCGCCGAAATGTTCGTACACCACGGGTTTGGAGACCTGGGCCCGCTGCGCGATCTCCTCGATCGATGTCGCGTCGTACCCCCGCTCGGCGAACAACGCGCGACCGATCTCGATCAACTGCTGCCGCCGCTGCGTTCCCGTCATCCGCGGTCGGGACACCTTGGGCGGCTCACCCGAAGACACCGTCCCGCCTCCTCGCGCATGCCAATAGTCGTCGGCCTCAACTGTTCCAGACAGCATCGCGCCGCCGTGCGTCACCCCGCCCAACACCGCGCCGCGGCCGCCGATCCCGTCATTCGCCCTGATAACGCGATCGGTGGGGACAGATCGCGGCGACGGGTACGCACGATTCGGCGCAGCAGTTCGACTAACCGGAGGTCTTCATGCGAGGATTCATGCCGTGCCGCTGGCGCAGCGGCGGGTTTCGCAAGATCCGCCGGTGTGACAATCCGCCGTAGTGTAATGGCAGCACCTCTGATTTTGGTTCAGATAGTTCAGGTTCGAGTCCTGGCGGCGGAGCACATCGGCACGATGGCTTATCGTTGGCCGCGCACATCACTGGCACGATGACAGGCAGCCGAGGGAGATCCATGCCACAGCAGACCGCCGTCGTCGTTCTCGCAGCCGGTGCCGGGACGCGAATGCGGTCGAAGACTCCTAAAGTGCTGCATTCGCTGGCCGGTCGAAGCATGCTCGCGCACGCGCTGCATGCGGCCAACGAGATCGACCCCGCGTTCCTCATTACCGTGGTGGGGCACGACCGCGAACAAGTCGGCGCAGCGGTCGCCGATGTCGGCGCCGAACTGGGCCGCGACATCACCACCGCCATCCAGGAAGAACAGCTCGGCACCGGCCACGCGGTGCAGTGCGCGCTGGCGTCGGTTCCGGCGGATTTCACCGGTGACCTGCTGGTCACCTCCGCGGACGTGCCGCTGCTGGACGGGCACACCCTGTCCGCGCTGCTCGACGAGCACCGCAGTTATCCAGAACGCTCCGCGGTCACGGTGCTGACCTTCGTACCGGACGACCCGAACGGCTACGGCCGCATCGTCCGCAATGCCAAGGGCCAGGTCATCGAGATCGTCGAACACGCCGACGCCACCCCTGAGCAGTCGGCGATCACCGAGGTCAACTCGGGTGTCTACGCCTTCGACGCGGCGGTGCTGCGCACCATGATCGGACGCCTGTCCACCGCCAATGCCCAGCACGAGCTGTACCTGACCGACGTGCTGCGGCTGGCCCGCGAGGCCGGACACCCGGTGCACGGCGCCCGACTGCTGGACGCGGCCAAGGTCACCGGCGTCAACGACCGGGTGCAGATGTCGGAGGCGGCGCGCACCCTCAACCGCTACATCCTGGAACGGCATATGCGCGCCGGGGTCACCATTATCGATCCCGCGACCACCTGGGTGGACGCCGGCGTGAAGATCGCCAGGGACGCCGAAATCCGGCCGGGCGTGCAATTGCTCGGCGGCACGGTAATCGGTGAGGATGCGGTAATCGGACCGGATTCCACGCTCACCGATGTGGTCGTCGGCGACGGCGCGCGCGTTGTTCGCACCCACGGTGATCAGGCCGTGATCGGTCCCGGCGCGAATATCGGGCCGTTCAGCTATCTGCGTCCGGGCACCGTGGTCGGCGATTCCGGAAAGCTCGGCGCATTCGTCGAAACGAAGAACGCCTCGATCGGCGCGCACTCGAAAGTGCCGCACCTCACTTATGTCGGCGATGCCACCATCGGCGAGCACAGCAACATCGGTGCCTCGAGCGTTTTCGTCAATTACGACGGTGTGAAAAAGCATCACACCGTGGTCGGCTCGCATGTGCGGACCGGCAGCGACACCATGTTCGTCGCACCGGTGACCGTGGGTGATGGCGCGTATACGGCGGCGGGTACTGTGCTGCGTAGAAGCGTTCCGCCGGGGGCTCTGGCGGTGTCGGGCGGACCGCAGAAGAACATTGAGGGCTGGGTGCAGCGACACCGTCCAGGGACGGACGCGGCGCGCGCGGCGGCGGAAGCCATCGCGGCCAAAGAGATGTCGGGTCAGGCAATCGAGCAAAAGGATGGCAAACAGCAGTGACCGCGTCATGGATCGACAACCAGAAGAACCTGATGCTCTTCTCGGGACGCGCTCATCCTGAGCTGGCCGAGCAGGTCGCCAAGGAACTCGACGTCCACGTCACTCCGCAGACCGCGCGCGACTTCGCCAACGGCGAGATCTTCGTCCGCTTCGAGGAATCCGTCCGTGGCTCGGATGCCTTTGTGCTGCAGAGCTTTCCGGCGCCGCTGAACCAGTGGCTGATGGAACAGCTCATCATGATCGACGCGCTCAAGCGCGGTTCGGCCAAGCGCATCACCGCGGTGCTGCCGTTCTACCCGTACGCGCGTCAGGACAAGAAGCACCGCGGCCGCGAGCCCATCTCCGCCCGCCTCGTCGCCGATCTGCTGAAGACCGCTGGCGCGGACCGCATCATCACCGTCGACCTGCACACCGATCAGATCCAGGGCTTCTTCGACGGCCCGGTCGATCACATGCACGCCCAGCTGCAGCTGGCCGAATACGTGCGCAACAACTACAGCCTCGAGCACATCACCGTGGTCTCCCCCGACTCCGGTCGCGTGCGCGTCGCGGAGAAGTGGGCCGACTCGCTGGGCGGCTCGCCGCTGGCGTTCATCCACAAGACGCGCGACCCGCTGGTGCCCAACCAGATCAAGGCCAATCGCGTGGTCGGTGAGGTGGAGGGCCGCACCTGTATCCTGATCGACGACATGATCGACACCGGTGGCACCATCGCGGGCGCGGTCAACGTGCTCAAGGCGGCCGGCGCCGGTGACGTGGTCATCGCCGCGACGCACGGTGTGCTGAGCGATCCGGCCGCCGAGCGCTTGGCCAGCTGCGGCGCCAAGGAGGTCGTGGTCACCAATACGCTGCCGATCAGCGAGGAGAAGAAGTTCCCGCAGCTGACCGTGCTGTCGATCGCGCCGCTGCTGGCGCGCACCATCCGCGAGGTCTTCGAGAACGGTTCGGTCACCGGACTTTTCAACGGCAACGCGTAGCGTTCGCATACTTCGTCGCGGCTCGGACTCCCGTCCGGGCCGCGACCTTTTTGTATGGGCAAGTCGGGGGCAACCACGCGCAGTGCGGGATTCTGATCGTCGGGCCCGCTTCGACGTGCCGATCGCCGCTCGCAACCATCGGATCCCGTTCGCCACCGAGGTCAAGGGGGATACTGGGGGTATGGACCGCGACCCTCTCGACCTGGATATGGGGGACGACAGGCAGGAAGACGATATCCGCGCGTATCGGCGCAATATCGAGGATCCGCCCGATGACCTGCACATTCGCTATCGTGAAAATGACGATGACGGCTGGCTCGGCATCGGCGAAGAACTCGAACAGGAGTGGACCGCGCAGCAGCAGGCCGTCGAACTCGCCGAGGAGGACGAACGGCCCGCCGAGGCAGCAGCGATCGAGATCATCCGCGACATCGACCTGTAGCGCACCGCCCCGGCGTGGCACCACGCAGCCGCCGACACGAGGAGAGTTCGATGACCACTCCGCAGGATCCCGAACGCGGCGATGCGTCGCCCGAGCAACCGGACGACCACAAATCCGCATCCGGTGAACCTGAGCCGCTCGAGTCCGCCGGCACAGAGTGGGCGGCACCAGCGGCCAGCGGACCGTGGGAGTCACCGCATGTCGAGCCCGCCGCACCGCATCCGCCCCGATCCGACGCACCGGGTTTCGCGGCCCAACCGGGGAGCGAGGGACCCGAAGCGCAGACACCGGCTCAGCGCGCGGCCGCCGAGACCGCACCCGATCTGGTGACGCGACCGCAGCCGTCGAGCCCGGAGGCTGATGATCTCTCGCAGCCTCAGCCAGCAGGCCCCGCGGATACAGCGGATCCCACCCGCCAACAGTCGGGGCAGAGCGCTCAGCAGGCCCAACCCTCGGACAGCACGGGCGCACCGAACCAATCACCGACACCCCCGGAACCGTGGGGCACCGCGCCCGAAGCACCATACGACCAGCAGCCGTATCCACCGGGCACCGTCTATCCGCCGATCAGGGACACCGCGCCCGAATCCCCGTCCGGCGGCTATCCCGCCTACCCCCAGCAGCCCTATCAGCCGTACCGCAAGGCGGACGCACGGTCCGATGGTCAGACCCTGTCGATCATCGGCTTCGTCTGCGCGGGCATCTCGTTGCTGTTCTGTCCGTACCTGTTCGGTCCGGCGGGCATCGTTCTCGGCGTCATCGGCCACAGAAAGGGCGAATCCCTCGGCAAGTGGGCCGCCGTCGCATCGGCGATCGCCCTGATCGTCGGACTCATCGTCAGCTACGTCCTCTTCAGCGGCAGCATGATCCCAGAAACCGACTGACCGACCACCGTCGCGATGGGGCGGGCGCGCGTCGTAGCGTTGTCCCATGAGTCGATTCGGTGGATTCCCGCTCGCGGGCCTGGACTTCTACGAGGATCTCGCATCGGAACCGCACAGTCCGAGGTCTGGACTGCGCTCTAGCGCTAGGTTGTGCGCATGAGCGGATTCACTGGTTTCCCGCTGGCTGGACTCGACTTCTACGAGGATCTGGAGGCCGATAACTCGAAGGCCTTCTGGACCGCCCACAAGGATGTGTACGAGGAGGCGGTCAAGACACCGATGGTCGCGCTGACCGCGGAGTTGGAGGCGGACTTCGGCACCGCCAAGATCTTCCGGCCGTACCGGGACGTGCGCTTCGCCAAGGACAAGGTGCCCTACAAGACGGCCCAGGGCGCGGTCGTCAGCGTCGCACCGGGTACCGGCTGGTATGTGCAGATCAGCGCGGCCGGACTGTACGTCGGCGGCGGATTCTATGCGGGCTCCCCCGCCCAGATCGCTCAGTTGCGCGCCACCATCGATGACGAGGTGCGCGGCGCGGAACTGGAGGCGATCCTGGCGAAGCTCACCAAGGCGAAGTTCACCATCGGCGGCGAGCAGCTCAAGACCAAGCCGAAGGGCTACGACGCCGACCATCCGCGCATCGATCTGCTGCGGCACAAATCGCTCACCTGCAGTAAGGAATTCGGCGCACCGGCCTGGCTGGACAGACCCCGTGCCGCCAAGGAGGTCCGCACCGCCTGGGAGACGATGCGGCCCTTCATCGAATGGCTGGGCGCGGTGGTCGGCGGCGCGCCCGACCGGTTCTAGCTGCGCGCCGCGAGCACCAGGGCGAAGCGGTCATCCGGGTCGGTCCAGACCTGTTCGGTCTTGAAACCGGCGGCGGCCAGTTCGGCATCGAGTCCGTCGATGCCGAACTTGGCCGAGATCTCGGTGCGCATCTGCTCGCCGCGGGCGAACTGGACGGTGAGATCCAGATCCCGGACGGTCACGGTCATATCTTCGGATGCCTCCAAGCGCATTTCGATCCACTCGTGCTCGGCATCCCAGAGGGCGACGTGGGCGAACTTATCGGGCTCGAAATCGGCGTCGAGCCGATTGTTCAAGACATGCAGCACATTTCGGTTGAACTCGGCGGTGACACCGGCCGCATCGTCATAGGCCGGTACCAGTACGGCGGGATCGATGACCAGGCCGGCACCGAGCAGCAATCGCTCGCCCGGCTCCAGCACGTCGTAGATGCTGGACAGGAATTCGGCGCGTTCGGCCGGAACCAGATTGCCGATGGTGCCGCCGAGGAAGGCGATCATGCGGCGGCCGCCGCCCGGCAGATTGTGCAGGGTGTCGGTGAAATCGCTGACCACGCCGTGCACCGCGAGACCGGGAAACTCGGCCGCGATCTCGGCCGCGGCGGCCCGCAGCGCCGCGGACGAGACATCCTGCGGAACATAGGTTTTCAGCGGTCCCTCGGCGGTCAGCGCGGAAAGCAACAACCTCGTCTTGGCCGCCGAACCCGAGCCCAGTTCGACCAGGACCTCGGCCTGCGCGGTGCGGGCGATCTCGCCGACCACCCGCTCCAGCAGTGCGCGTTCGGTGCGGGTCGGGTAGTACTCGGGGAGTTCGGTGATCTGCTCGAACAGCTCGCTGCCGCGGGCGTCGTAGAACCACTTGGGCGGCAGCCACTTCGGGTCCGCGGTCAGGCCGAGCCTGGCATCCGCGCGCAACGCCGAGGTGAGGTCGTCATCGGATAGGTGGATCTCCAACGTCGGTGCGGTCATGGGAGTGAGCCTTTCGTGCTTGGGACAGCGAGCAGGGGTGCCACCGTCAGCGCGCCGGGGCGGGCGCTGACCAGCTGCCGATCCGGAATCGGCTGCCAGCGTGGATCGTCGTCGAAGGGTTCGGAAGAGAGAATGGCGAAATCGTCGGTGACCAAGGCCGACAGCGAGTGGTACACGGTGGTCGCCCACAGCTGCTGACCGTCACCGAGCAGCAAATTCAGTCTGGCGCCCGGGGATCGGTCCAGTACGGCCGCGACCAGCAGACTCAATGCCGCCGGTGCCGCAGCCCACGAGCCATCGGGAGTGTCGGTCGAGAGCAGGCTACGCAGGATCACCCAGAGCGTCGCCGAATCGGTCGCGGATTCGGCCTCCAGCAACTGCGCCGGGTCGAACAGCTGACCCGCGTCGAGTTCGGATGCGGTGGAGCCGAATTCCTCGGCGACCGCGCTGAGAGCCCGCCGCCAATCGGGCACCACGCCGTTATGGCTGAACGCCCACCGACCGTGCGTGAACGGCGCACAAGCATTCCGCTCGACCGGCATGCCGATGGTGGCCGAGCGAACCGCCGCCAATACCGCCCACGACTCCAGCTGCGGCAGTACCTCTTGCACCGCCGGATCGGTCCAGATGGGTGCCGAATTGCGATACCGACTGACGGTCACACCATCGTCGTCACGCCACCAGGCCACCCCGAACCCATCCGCATTGATCGTCCCGCCACCGCGCATGTCCTCGGGTGCCCACGCCTGGGTCTGCAGGGAATGTGACCCGAGGGTCAACATATCGCCCACCCGCACGGGCGGACCGACGTAACCGAGTTGACGACACATCAGCGCGCACCTCCCACCAGCACGAATCGGACGCGGACTCCTCGGGCTGGAGCGCCGGTCGGCCGTTGTGGCACCGCGGCCGACGGCCCGCCGATCGAATTCGGCGTGGCCTCCATCGATGCCCTCACTCGCCCTCGCCTTTTCGCAGATCGCGAGCCAGGCGGAAACCGGAGAAGATCTGGCGGCGGATGGGATGGTCCCAGTTGCGGAAGGTGCCGCGGCAGGCGACCGGATCGGTGCCGAAGGAGCCGCCGCGCAGGACCCGGTAGTCACCGCCGAAGAAGACATCGGAGTATTCGGCGTAGGGGAACGCACGGAAGCCCGGATAGGCCTCGAATCCCGATGCGGTCCATTCCCATACGTCACCGATGAGCTGGTGCACTCCGGCCGGGGAGGCACCCGCCGGGTACGCACCGACATCGGCCGGCTCCAGGTGGCGCTGACCGAGATTCGCGGTGGCCTGGTCCGGTTCGGTATCACCCCATGGGTATCGGCGCGACGTTCCGGTCTCCGGATCGAACCGGGCCGCCTTCTCCCATTCCGCCTCGGTGGGCAGGCGCTTGCCCGCCCAGGTGGCGTATGCCTCGGCCTCGAACCAGCAGACGTGCAGCACCGGCTGCTGCGGGCGCACCGGGGTCATCACGCCGAATACCCGACGCCACCAGTGCCCGGCCGGATCGCGCTCCCAGAACTGCGGCGCGACCAGGTCCGCCTGCTGCCGGTGCGCCCAGCCGCGTTCGGACCACAGTTCCGGCCGGTCATAGCCGCCGTCGGCGATGAAGGCCAGGTACTGCGCATTGGTGATGGGCGCGGTGTCGATGGCGAAGGCGGGCACGTGCACCGGATGCGCCGGACGCTCATTGTCCAGTGCCCACGGGTCGGTCGAGGTGCCCATGGTGAATTCGCCTGCGGGAATGATGACTTCGCCACCGACCGGATTCGGCGCCGTCGGCGCCGCCGGTGCAGACAGTACGGCGGGGCCGGTGCGCAACTGGTGGGTCGCCAGCATGGTTTCGTCGTGCTGCTGCTCGTGCTGGGCGATCATGCCGAAGGCGAATCCGCCGTCGACCAGCGGACCACCGCGTAAAGCGCTGGTGTCCAGTACATCCCAGACCTTGTCGCGCACGGTGCCGACATAGCCACGGGCCTGGGTCGGGTTGAGCAGCGGAAGCTCGGGACGATTGACGCGGGCGTGTTTGAACGCGTCGTACAGCTCATCGATATCGGCGCGCACCGCTTCGCGCCCGCCGACATCGCGTACCAGCCACAGCTCTTCCTGGTTGCCGATATGGGCGAGGTCCCAGACGAGCGGGCTCATGAGTCGCGAATGCTGTGCGACCAGGTCCGCCTCGTCGAGATTCGTGAGTCCGACGGTGCGGTCCCGTGCGCGGGTGAGCACTTCGGCGATCTGGTCACGCAAACGCTCGGTGCCGGAATTATCTGTTGCGGGGTAGTGAGTGGTCACGATGAACATCTCCGGAACTCGTTCTTGCCAGGGACTCGAAGCGGCGGACTGAGCCGCGATGCCCCGGTCACGGGCGGTCCTCCTGCTGATCCGCGGGCTGCGAAGCGAGTTCTGCGGTCGGGGTGCGACCGCTGCGACATCGCTCGGCCGCGGACTCGATCTCGCGGGCGGCCGCCGGACTCGCCGCATGAGCGGCGGCCAGGGTCAGCAGCTCCACCGCTACCGCCCGGATCTCCGGATCGGCCAGCCCACAGCGGGCCGCGTCGAGCCAGCGGCCCGCGATCGGCGCTGCGACCGCGGTCGCCTCGGCGACGACAGCAGGGGACGACAGCAGGGCATCGAATACGTGGATCGGGACGGTCCAGTCGTTGTGCGGCTGGGCGTCCAGATAGCGGATCTCCAGATGTCCCGAGGCGCGCACCGGCGGGAACAGCGTGGTCAGGTGGTAGTCGAGATCGCCGAGCTCGGGACGGCGTCCGATCTCGTCGTCGAGCGCACCGGACAGCCAGTCCGCGAAGGTCGCGCCCGGTGGCGCGGCCCAGCCGGTCTCGCCGTCGTCTACGCCATCGGGGCGACGAACGCACAGCAGCGGGACATCCAGGGCCCAGCGCGCATAGCCCGCGACCGGATCCGGCCAGGACTCCGCCGCGGGACGGGTGCGCGCATAGTCGAGGCGCAACCAGGTGCGCATGCGCTGGGATGCCCACGCGCCGACGGGCGCACCGCGCAGTTCCGGCGAGCAGGCGAAGGCGGCGACCAGCGCGGGACCGATGGTGTAGAGCGCATTCCATCGGGCGGTGACTTCGCCGCGATCGGTACCGGCATCGACGCTGACCTGGGTCGCGGCCGTATTGCACATCATCAATTTGCCGAAGGGGCCGATGCCGCCGAAGGACTCTTCCATGGCGCGATAGCGCGGTAACCGCAATACCCGCTTGGGGCGGCGGTCCGCATCGGCGGCGGCGGACACGGTGCGGATGGATCGGGATTCGAGCAGATCCCGCAGCATCCTGGCATCAGCGGTCAATCCCTCGCACAGCTGCGCGGCAGCGGCGAACGGGGCGCTGGAGAGTTCGATCTGACCGCCGGGTTCGATGGTGACCCGGCTGCCCCCGGGCAGTGAGAGTGCCGGTGAATCGGGGGCGATGGACCGCGGTGCGTAGGGTCCGAGTGCATCTGCGAGTGCAGTCAGCTGCGGGCGGGGGGCGGCCAATGGGCCCGACGGCGAACACTCACCCTGCACGGTGAGCCATTCCAGTTCGGCGCCGATGAGCGTCGGTGGCCCCAACTTGAAACAGATCTTTTCGATATAGGCCTCGGCCGCGGCACGTGAGGACAGTTCACCGTGCTCCAGCGCGATGACCCGCTCCGGGTGCTCGAGCGTAACCGCCATACCAACCTCCACCATGTGAACCGGATACCCGTAGTCGGGGTTCGTCTGCCGGTAGTTGTCTCGGTAGTTCTGTATCGCCGCGATTGCTCGTCGTAT
The DNA here is from genome assembly GCF_050955995.1 of Nocardia sp. CA-119907. Lineage (NCBI taxonomy): Bacteria > Bacillati > Actinomycetota > Actinomycetes > Mycobacteriales > Nocardiaceae > Nocardia > Nocardia sp. CA-119907. The sequence goes on along the minus strand of NZ_CP192091.1, from coordinate 1,344,010 downwards.
TCCAGTGCGCCGACCCAACCCAGGGTAACGAGGGGCACCGACAAAAGATGTGACGAGAATCTGAATTCGTGGTCACGCCCGGCCCGCACGCGTGGCCCGGCCGTCGAGCTGCACCGACGCCGAGCGACGGCGCGACGGGCCGGTTTCGGCGATACTGTCGTCGACATGCTGGACGAGAATCGCGTACGTGCCGACACCCCGGGCTACGAGTCCGGATCCGACCTGGTCTTCCTCGATAGCGCGGGTTCGTCGCTGCCGCCGCGGATCGTGCTCGATACCGTCATCGGCCATCTGCGGCGCGAGGCCGAAGTCGGCGGCTACCGCGCGGCGAACGAGCGACTCGACGACCTCGCCGCCGTGAAGTCCGATATCGGCGCGCTCATCAATGCCGATCCGACCAGCATCGCGCTCAGCGACAGCGCCACCCGCGCGTGGTCCGACTTCTTCTACTCGGTCCAGCTCGCGCCCGGCGACCGCATTCTCATCTCGGGCGCCGACTACGCCAGCAATGCGATCGCCGCCCTGCAACGCGCCAAGGCCACCGGTGCGGTGGTCGAGCCGATTCCCAGCGACAGCAGCGGTCAGATCGATCTCGACGCACTCGCGGAGCTGGTCGACGAACGCGTCAAACTGGTATCGGTGCTGCACGCCCCGACCAATGGCGGCCTGGTCAACCCGGCCGCCGAGGCCACCAGGATCGCGCATTCGGTCGGCGCGCTCGTCCTGCTCGATGCCTGTCAGTCGGCCGGACAGCTGCCGATCGATGTGGCCGAATTGGGCGTCGACGCACTCTCGGTCACCGGCCGCAAATGGCTGCGCGGGCCGCGCGGCACCGGATTCCTCTATGTGCGACCGGAATTGGCCGCGTCGATGGAACCGCAGCGGCTGGACCTGCACAGTGCCCAGTGGACCGGCCCCGACGCGTACACCGTGCTGCCCGACGCGAGCCGCTTCGAATTCTGGGAATGCGATGTCGCCGCCCGACTCGGTCTCGGCGCGGCCGTGCGCTACCTGCTCGACCTCGGACCCGAGGATGTCTATGCCGCGATCGCGGCCCGTGCCGAACACCTGCGCAAAGCACTGCCGGAAACCTCCGGAGTCACGTTGCGCGACATCGGCATTCGGCACAGCGGCATCGTATCCTTCACCGTCGATGGAATTTCCGCCGTCGAGGTGCGCGATCGTCTTGCGGCACAGAACATTACGGTGACCGCCAGCCACGCCAGCTCCACCCTGCTCGATATGACCGCGCGCGGACTCGATTCGGTGGTGCGTGCCTCACCGCACTGCTTCGTCGGCTTCGAGGAACTGGACCGGTTCGTGGCCGCGGTCGCGGCGCTGTGATGTCCCCCAGGGAACTGGTCGTCCTCGGCACCGCGAGTCAGGTTCCGACCAAGCAGCGCAGCCACAATGGCTATCTGCTGCGCTGGGGCGAGGAGGGCATTCTCTTCGATCCGGGCGAGGGCACCCAGCGCCAAATGACCTACGCGGGCGTTTCGGTCACCGATATCACCCGCATCGCGGTGACGCATTTCCACGGCGACCACTGCCTCGGACTGCCCGGCATCATCCAGCGGATCAACCTGGACAAGGTCGCCCATCCGGTGGACGTGTACTACCCCGCGTCGGGCGAGCAGTTCTTCGAACGACTGAGCAATGCCAGCGCGTTCTACCGCACCATCGACCTTCGGGCGCATCCGATCGCCGATCCCGGTGCGCTGGACGCGCCCGGCGCACCGTTCGTCCTCGAAGCGGCCGCGCTATCGCATCCGGTCGAGGCCTTCGGCTACCGGCTCACCGAGCCGAGCGGTGTGCGCATCCTGCCCGAACGGCTCGCCGAGCTCGGCCTGCACGGCCCCGCGATCGGGCAGTTGCAACGCGCGGGCAGCATCGAATACGACGGGCGCACAATCACTCTGGCGGATATCAGCGAGCCGCGACCGGGCCAGAGCCTGGCCTTCGTGATGGACACCAGACTGTGCCCCGGCGTCGAGACACTCGCCTCCGGCGTGGACATGCTGGTGATCGAGGCGACATTCCTGGATGCCGACGCCCACCTCGCCGAGGAATACGGCCATCTCACGGCGGGGCAGGCGGCCCGGGTCGCCGCCGAGGCGGGTGTGCGCACCCTGGTGCTGACCCACTTCTCCCAGCGCTACCGCGACCTCGACGGCCATCTCGACGAGGCGTCCGAATACTTCACCGGCGAGATCGTCATCGCCACCGATCTCGCGAGAATCCCACTCCCCCAACGCCGTTAGCTCCATGGTGGCGGGCGGAGCAGCTCGTCACACCCGGCCGTGCACAGGCTCGGATCCCGAGCGGGGTGCGACTGTCAGGTCAGGTGCAATGCGAGGACCTGGGCGACCAGGGCGGGGGCGCTGGCTGTCGGGATGACGAGGCGCAGACTGCGGTTGGCCTGGAGGGCGGCGATGCCGTGCAGATTGGTCCACAGGGCAATCGCGGTGGCCCTCGGGTCGTCGGCGGTCGGCGCGGCCTCGGCGACCAGCGCGGCGAAGCCCTCGAACAGCGGCAGGGTGATCGAGCGCAGATTCTCGCCGGAACCCTCGAGCAGGTCGTGACGGAACATCAGGGTGAACATCTCAGGGCGCTCACCCGCGAACTCGACGTACTCCACCGACATGCGCTGCATATGCTCGCGCGGCGTGGTCGCGCCCTCCCGTGCCTTCGCGAACCGATCGATGAGATCGGCGAAACCCTGGGCGGCGATGGCGGCCAACAGCGCACGGTGGGTGGGAAAGTGACGGCGGGGCGCACCATGGGAGACCCCGGCCGCGCGGGTGATCGCCCGCAGACCGAGCTGCCCGACGCCCACCTCTTCGAGCATGTCGACCCCCGCGCCGACCAGCCGTTCCCGCAGGGGCTCATTTCCGACCTTGGAGACATTGTCTACGTCAGCCATCGAATCGCTCCTCACCGGTATACCGACTGCGTCACACAAGTAGAAATCCTCTACCCACAATAGTAGACATTGTCTACACTCGCCTAGTAGACAGTGTCTACGGCAACTTTCTCGGAGGCTCATGTGTGGTACCGGTTTTTCAAGTACGTGCTGGTCGGCCCGCTATTGCGACTGCTCGGTCGGCCCGCGGTGGAAGGTCGGCGACACGTGCCACGTACCGGACCGGTGATCATCGCCGCCAACCACCTCGCCGTGCTCGATTCCCTTTACCTCGCGCTGGTCCTGCCCCGCCGCGTCACCTTCCTGGCCAAGCAGGAGTACTTCACCGGCACCGGACTCGAGGGACGGTTCCTGCGCTGGTTCTTCACCGTCCTGGGTCAGGTCCCGGTGAACCGCACCGGCGGCACCGCCGCTGCGGACGCACTGGACGCCGCCACCAAGATCCTGGAATCGGGTGATATCTGGGCGATCCACCCGGAGGGCACCCGCTCCCCCGACGGCTGCGTCTACCGCGGGCGTACCGGTGCACTGCGCGTCGCCATGGCGACCGGCGCGCCGGTGATTCCCGTGGTGCTCTCCGGTACCGACAAGGTGAATCCGCGCGGTACCAAATTGCCGCGTTTCGGCAAGGTGCGCATCAGCTTCGGCACGCCGCGCTACTACCCGCATGTCCCCCCGAGCCGCGCGACCCACACCGCGACCGACACTCCGGCCGCCTCCCCGGTCCGCGCCGCCACCGACGAGCTGATGCGGGAGTTGGCCGCCCGGTCCGGCCGCGATTACGTCGACCGCTACGCCACCACTTTCGGTTCGAACCGCTCGTAGCTTTCCGCCCCTAATTCGCCGTCCAGATCGGCAAGTCCGCGGACTACCGCGCGGAAGCGTTAACGCGACGCGGAATTGGCGGGATAGTTGGAAGCAGGCCGGCACAACGTCCGGCCACCGCACCGTGGTGATCAGGGAGTTGGACTTGAGCAGGTTCACCGATGAGATGTACGCGACGGCACAAACCTCGGTTCGCGGGCTGGTGACCGGGGAGCCGAATGCGCCGCTACGGCAGTCGTGGGGCGAGATCCATCGCATCGCGCGCCGAATGGCGGGCGGCCTCGCGGCCGCCGGAATCGGACACGGCGACGCGGTCGGAGTGCTGGCCGGGATGCCGGTCGATATCGCACCGGCCTGTCAGGGCATCTGGATGCGCGGCGCATCGATCACCATGCTGCATCAGCCGACACCGCGCACCGATCTGGTCATCTGGGCCCGCGATACCGAGACCGTCCTGTCGATGATCGATGCGCGCGCGGTGGTGCTCGGCGCGCCCTTCGAAGCCGCCGAACCACTGCTGCGCGAACGCGGCATCACCGTGGTGCGCATCGACCAGCTCCGCGATGGCCCGGAGGCCGATCCGGTGCCGACCGTCGAGACCGATATCGCACTGCAGCAATTGACCTCGGGATCGACCGGATCGCCGAAGGCGGTGCGGATCACGCACGGCAACTTCTACGTCAATGCCTACGCCATGTTCGATCGGGTGAAGTTCCAGCTCGACGAGGATGTGATGATCAGCTGGCTGCCCCTGTTCCACGATATGGGCATGGTCGGCTTCCTCAGCGTCCCTATGCAATTCGGCGCCGAAGTGGTCTGCGTGACGCCGATCGACTTCCTCATGCGCCCGCTGCTGTGGGCCGAGCTGATCGACAAATATCGCGGAACCGTCACGGCGGCACCGAATTTCGCGTACTCGCTGCTGGCCCGCAGGCTCAAGCAGGCCGAGGACGGCGCCTACGACCTCAGCAGCGTCCGGTACATGTGGAACGGTGCCGAACCCGTGGACCCGGACACCATGGAGGCCCTCGCCGCCGCCGGAAAACGCTTCCGGCTCAGTCCGATGGCGCTGACCCCCGTCTACGGCATGGCCGAAACCACACTGGCGGTATCGATTCCGGATCCCGGACTCGGGCAGGTGCTCGACGTCATCGATGCCGACCTGCTGGAGGCCCTCGGCAAGGCGGTGCCGGTGCACGATCCGCACGGCGGCCACGGCAATCTCCGCCGCCTGCCCACGCTCGGCTATCTGGTCGACAATCTGGAGGGCCGGGTCGTCGACTCGGAGCGCCAACCGCTGCCCACCCGTTCCGTCGGCGTAATCGAATTGCGCGGTCCCGCGGTGACTTCGGGCTATGTCACGGTCAATGGATTCCGTACCGCGCAGGATCCGGACGGCTGGCTCGACACCGGCGATATCGGCTACTTCACCGACGAGGGTCTGATCGTGGTGTGCGGCCGGATCAAGGACGTCATCATCATGGGCGGCCGCAATATCTATCCCACCGATATCGAACGCGCCGCGATGCGGGTGGCGGGTGTGCGCCCCGGCAACGCCGTCGCGGTCCGTTTGGACGCGGGGGAAAAGCGCGAAAGCTTCGCCGTGGTGGTGGAAAGCAATGACCACCAGAACGCCAATGAGGTCAAGCGGATCGAACGCGAGATCGTGCACTCGGTGTTCTCCGAAGTCGGCGTCCGTCCCCGCACCGTCGCGGTGCTCGGTCCCGGCGCCCTCCCGAAAACCTCCTCCGGCAAACTCCGCCGCTCCGCCACCGCCATCCACCTGCGCTGAACTATTGAATTGCGCTCGGGCGCAGGGTCTTTGCACACCGCGACCGCGCGTCCGAGCAGAGATCCGCCGCCGTCGGACGGTGGTGGTTTCGTGGTCCACGGCTTCGCACAATCGGTGCCCGATCAGTGCAGCTGGTTCTGCGCCGGTTCGAGTCCGACGCGCAGCAGCAATTCGACTGCGTCCGCGGCCTGTTCGACGATGACCGGAACTTCCTTGCGCTCCACCGACGAAAACGGTTTGAGCACATAGTCCGCCGGATCCTGGCGCCCGGGCGGGCGGCCGATGCCGATGCGGGTGCGCAGATAGTCCTTGGTGGTCAAGGCACTGGAGACCGAGCGCAACCCATTGTGCCCGCCCTCACCGCCGCCGCGCTTGAGCCGAACCTGGCCGAACGGCAGATCCAGTTCGTCGTGCACGACGATCACCTCGGTCGGCGGCACCGAGAAGAATTTCGCCAGCGCCGCGACCGGACGCCCGGACAGATTCATGAACGAGCGCGGCTTGGCGATCAGCACCTGACGTCCGTCCAGCCGGGCCTGCAGCAGATCGGCACCGGACTTCTTGTGCACGGCAAAACGGCCGCCGACGCGCTGCGCGAGCACGTCGGCGACCAGAAAGCCGATATTGTGCCGGGTGCGCTCGTACTCCGGACCTGGATTGCCAAGTCCGACCACGAGCGCGGGCCCGGTCGAGGATTCGGTCATGCGGATAACCGACCCGGGGAGTTCTTACTCGGCGCTCTCGGCCTCGGCGGCGGCCGCGGCGGCCTCCTCGGTCTCCTGTGCGGAGGCCGGAGCCGCGATGATGTTGACGATCAGGGCCTCCGGGTCACCGGCCAGGGTGACACCCTTGGGCAGCGAGATCTCGCCCGCGGTGATCTGAGTGCCCGCCTCGACGCCCTCGATCGAGACCTCGATGGACTCCGGAATGTTCAGCGCGTCGGCCTCGATGGACAGCGAGGTGACGTCCTGGGTGACCAGGGTGGCCGGACCGGCCTCGCCGGTCAGCGCGATGTTCACATCGGCGGTGACCTTCTCGCCGCGCTTGACGATCAGCAGGTCGGCGTGCTCGATGTAACGGCGAATCGGGTGCACCACAACGGATTTGGTCAGCGCCAGCTGCTTCTTGCCGTCGATGACGAGGTTCAGCACCGCATTGGTGCCGTGCTCGCGCAGAATGGCGGCGAAGGCCTGGGCGTTGAGCGAGAGGTGCTGCGGGTCGGCGGCGTGGCCGTACAGCACGGCGGGGACGTTGCCCGCGCGGCGGGTGCGGCGGGCCGCGCCCTTGCCGAACTCCGTGCGGACGGCGGCTTCGAGAAGGTTGGCGTCGGACATGACTGGATCTACTCCCTACGGCTCTTCCGGGCTGTCAACAGTGCGCCAGGGACTGTGATCCGCCCTGGCAAAAGGTTGGTCTATTCGTCGGGCGAAGACCGAACGAGGACGGCAGAGAGCCGAGCCGCGTCGATCACGGTGAACGCATCAAGTCTGCGGTCACCCTCGCCGAGACAACCTGAACACCATAGCGCAACTGTCTATCTCCCCCTGAATCGGGTCGTCGTACTCGCCGAATGTCCGTCACCCGGGTCGCGTACGCTGGAGCGGTTGCCGATCGGCCGTCTGAAAGGTTGTTTGAAGTTGACCGCCTCCACTGAGGGTGTCGTCGCGCCCGCCCCGCGTGGGTTGCCCGCCGAGGTCGCTCGACGGCGCACATTCGCGGTGATCTCCCACCCCGACGCGGGCAAGTCGACGCTCACCGAGGCGCTCGCGCTGCACGCCAAGATGATCTCCGAGGCGGGCGCTATCCACGGCAAGGCCGGGCGCCGATCGACCGTATCGGACTGGATGGAAATGGAGAAGGCGCGCGGTATCTCCGTGAGCTCGACCGCACTCCAGTTCAACTACCGCGCCGCGGGCTCCGATATCGATAACGTCATCAACCTGGTCGACACCCCGGGTCACTCGGATTTCTCCGAGGACACCTACCGCGTACTCACCGCCGTCGACGCCGCGGTGATGCTGATCGACGCCGCCAAGGGTCTCGAGCCGCAGACGCTGAAGCTGTTCCAGGTATGTCGCCACCGCGGCATCCCGGTCATCACGGTGATCAACAAATGGGACCGCCCCGGCCGAGCGCCGCTGGAATTGCTCGACGAGATCAACGAGCGGATCGGACTCACCCCGACGCCGCTGTTCCTGCCGGTCGGCATCGCCGGTGACTTCCGCGGGCTGCTGCGTCGCGGCCCCGAGGGCGAGGCCGTCGAATACATCCACTTCACCCGCACCGCGGGCGGCGCGACCATCGCGCCGGAGGAATCGATCGACCCCGAAGCCGCCGAGGCGCGCGAGGGTGAGGCGTGGACGACCGCCGCCGAGGAGAGCGAACTGCTCTCGGCCACCGGACAGGACCACGATCAGGAAATGTTCCTGGCCGGGCAGACCTCCCCCGTCATCTATGCCTCGGCGATGCTGAATTTCGGTGTGCGGCAGTTGCTCGAGACCTTGGTCGCGCTGGCGCCCGCGCCCGGTTCGCGTGCCGATGTCGGCGGCACGCCGCGCGACACCACCGATCCGTTCAGCGCGGTCGTGTTCAAGGTGCAGGCGGGAATGGATGCGGCACACCGGGATCGGCTCGCGTTCATGCGGATCGTCTCCGGCGAATTCGAGCGCGGCATGGTCGTCACGCACGCCCAGACCGGTCGGCCGTTCGCGACCAAATACGCGCTCACCGTCTTCGGCCGGGAGCGCTCGACCGTCGACACCGCCTACCCGGGTGATGTGGTCGGCCTGGTCAACGCGACCGCGCTGGCGCCGGGGCACACATTGTTCGTGGACAAGAAGGTGGAGTTCCCGCCCATCCCGTCCTTCGCGCCGGAGCATTTCGCGGTGCTGCGCGCGCAGAGTGCGGGCAAGTACAAGCAGTTCCGCAAGGCCATCGATCAGCTCGATTCCGAAGGCGTGGTGCAGGTGCTGCGCAATGACGCGCGCGGCGATGCCTCCCCCGTGCTCGCGGCGGTCGGCCCGATGCAGTTCGAGGTGGTCACCGCGCGAATGCTGGCGGAGTTCAACGTCGAAACCCATCTGGAACACCTGCCGTACACGCTGGCCCGGCGTACCGATGCGGAGTCGATGGCCGAACTCGACCGGCAGCGCGGAGTCGAGGTGTTCACCCGCTCCGACGGGGCGCTGCTCGCGCTGTTCGGCGACAAGTGGCGGCTGCAGTACATCGAGAAGGAGCATCCGAAGCTCACGCTCGAGCCATTGGTGGCGGCCGCGGACTGAACGCCGGCCCTTATCCGGCTTCGGGTTCGGCTTCCGTCGCCGGTTCGGGCTCGCGGCGCAGCGGAGTAGTGGGCTCGCGTTCGACCGCCGCGATGCCGTCTTCGCGCGCGATCAGCCCCCAGCGACTCGATGTCAGCCGCAGGCTGGGCAGATCGCTGAGCGAGAGCACCACCTCATAGGTCCGCTCGTAGCCGGTGTGCGCGATGCGCCAGAGGCCGTCCTGACAGCGCACGTAGCGATCGGAGTAGAACGCCGCGCCGCGCAGCAGCATATTGTGCGCCGGTATGAGCACGGTATCGGCGAGATACCAAGTGCCGGTGGCGGTATCGCCGACGACATCGATCTCCGGATGATCACATCGGTGCTCGGTGATGACATGTGGACCGAGGGTGTTGCGCATGAAAGCCAAGAACGCGTCCCGCGACTCGAACTGCAGGTACTCGCTGTAGGTGGCGGTCGCCTCGGGAATCATCGTATCCGCGAATTCCTCCCACGACTTGGTATCGAGGGCGCGCAGATACCGGAACTTCAGGCGACTGATCGCTGACACAGCATCCTGATCCATAACCTCAACAATCCCATTCGAAGCCGTCGTGCTACACGAATTGGGAGATTTGTATCAGATTGCTATCACCGTTGGCCGATAATCCGCCCCGACAAGCGACGGTCAGTTGCCGATGGTGAAGCAGGTGTTGCAGAAGTCGCTGCCGAACTCCGTCAACCGCAGACTCTTGCGCACGATCTTGGGCGCGCGCCCCGCCTTCTTCAGCGCCGCCTCGACCACCGGCTGCACCTCGAGCACCATGTACCGGCTGAGCACCACCGGATCGTCGGAAACCTGGGTCAGCCCCAGGCGGTTCAGGTTGATCAGATAGGTACGGGAGCGGTCCGGATAGCGGACTCCGGCCTGTTCCGGCACCGAGGTCAGATCACCGGTCACCAACTCCGAGCCGATGCCGAGCGGACGATTGGTCCGCACATCGACCGTCGGCTGCGGACCGTTCAATGCCATGAATCGCAGAATGCGCGCCTCGTCCGGCGCCAACTCATCCAGGATCCGGTCATAGGCGGGGTGCACATCCTCGGTGAAGTAGACATCGGCCGAGCGGGCCAGCAGCGCATCGCCGCGGCGGCGCAACTCCTCGCTGCTCGCCGAGTGCAGCGGCGCGCCGATGCCGATCGCCTGCGGCTGCGACACACCGTTGGAAGCCGGTACATAGCTGACGATTTCGCGCACCGACCCCTCGGTGACGCCCAGCGCACTGCGCGCGATGGAGCGCAGGGCATTGCCGGTGCGCTCGGCGATATCGGCCGACGACTCACCGTCGAGCGCGGCCTGGGTGATCTCCTTGGTCACCTCATAGGTCGTCTCGACGGCCCACTGACTGCCGCGCACCACGGTGCCCGCGGCAAGTCCCGCCGCCCGGAACACGCCGCGAATCAGCCTCGCCTCATTGCTGATCTGCCGCTGTTCGACATCCGAGCTGCGCTCCACCGAGCGGGAACCGGCCCGGGCCAGGTCCTGTCCGGTCCTGTCGTCTGTCACGTCTACTCCGATGTATTGCCAAGTGAACGAATACGCCCACAGATTATTGCCCCCGAGCTTTCCAGGTATGCGTAACCGTGAGCCGAGTGGGCCAGCACTCACGTCGACCCCTGCTGTCGAACGTGTGGTGGTCGTCATTGTCTCCGGCGCCAGTTGACAGTACGACATTCTGGACACACAGTGTGACTGATGTCTCAGACAATCCGCTGTGGCCCGGGACACTCGCGATCTCACAGTAGGGTCCGTCTGCCGACTGGGTGCTAGTTTGGGATGCCGGTGAGGCGGCGGTCACCGGTGTATCGGCAGGAGGGTGTCGTGTTGGAGAGTGTTTTCGGGATACACCCGACGATCCTCCTCGAGTTAGTGACTATCCCGCTTTTCACTGGAATCATCGGCTACATCACCAACTGGACCGGCATCCTCATGCTGTTCAAGCCGGTCGCCTTCCATGGTGTGCATTTACCCGGACTGCGCGCACTGTTTCCCTTCCTGCCCAAGCGAATTCAGGTGCTTCCGCTACTGAGTTACGACGGCCGAATCGGCTGGCAGGGCATCGTGCCCTCGCGCGCCGACAAAATGGCGAGCATCGCCGTCGACAAGGGGCTGGCGAAACTCGGCAGCGTCGCCGACTTCTATCGCGAGCTGGAACCGGACAAGCTCGCCGAACACCTCGCCAATATCGCCGACGCGCAGATCAAGGACATCGTCGAAGAAATCCTGCGCCGCGAGCACCCGCAACTCTGGTACAACCTGCCGACCGGCGTGCGGGAGATGATTCACGCGCGGGTCCGCCAGCAGCTGCCCGATATTCTGCGCGAGCTGACCGAGGAATTGGGCGCCAATATCGATCAACTGCTCGACGTCAAGCAGATGGTCATCCGCTATTTCCAGGCGCGCCCGCACCTGCTCAACACCCTTTTCCAGGTGCTCGGCGCCAAGGAACTGCGTTTCATGCAGAACTTCGGTTTCTACTTCGGCGCGCCGATGGGTGTGGTGCTGGTCGGGATTCTGCACGCGACCGGCTGGTCGACGCTGGTGGTGCTGCCGATCGGCGGCGTCGTCATCGGCTGGGTGGTCAACTGGATCGGCCTGAATATGATCTTCGCGCCCGCCTACCCGAAGTGGTGGTGCCCGTGGCGGCAGGGTCTGCTGATCAAGCGGCAGTCCGAGATCACCGATGGCTACGCCGAATTGGTCTCCAGCCAGGTGATGACCGTCGCCAATATCGGCGACGAACTACTCAACGGCCCGCGCTCGGACCGGACCATGCAGATGCTCGAGGACACCTTGCGCCCGGCCGCGGACCGCGCGCTCGGACCCGCGAGACCCGCGGTGAAGTTCATGCTCGGCAGCCGGGAGTACGACTCGCTGCAGTCGACGCTGACCACCGAGGCCATGTCCATCGCACCGATCGCCTTCGCCGATCCGGACTTCAATGTCCAGCAGGGCAGGCAAATCAACGACTACATCGCCAAACAGATGTCGGCGCTGAAGCCTCCGGACTTCGTGGATATGCTGCGATCGGCCATCAAACAGGACGAATGGCTCCTTTTTCTGCATGGCGGCGTGTTGGGGCTCTTCGCCGGATACGCTCACATCCTGATCTTCGGAACGGGAGTGGCGACATCATGGCTATGACGGAATCTGGCGGCGACGATCAGCGGGCCGCCGGGCAGGACTCTGCGTCGGTGGAGTACTCCGAGGTGGCCGAAACACCCCAGCTCTCAACGGAAATCGCGCGGCTGCCGATCAGCTCGGTCGAAGTCGGATCCCGCAAGCGCGAGCCCGGATCGGTGCGCAAGACCGTCCGCGCGACCACCGGAGTCGCCCGGGTCGCGGTGACCGCTGCCGCCGAGGTGACAGCCTGGGGCATCGATACCGCACTCGGTGTCGGCGCGACCGTGGTGCGCGGCAGTATCGCCGGGAATCCACCGCGCGAGGTGCTGGCCGAGGCCGAGGCGGAGGTCCGCGACGCGGTGCGCCGCGCACTGCGGCTGCCCGCCACACCCGAACAGCCCACCTCCGACGCCGTTCCCACGCTGCGCGAACAGGGTGCCGCGCTGCTGCGCCTGTCGGCGAGCACGCAGGGCGAACATGCCGAAACCCACCCCGCCTTCGCCCGCATGCTGGCCGAACTCACCCCCGACGAGGCACGCATCCTGCGCTTTCTGCACCTCGACGGCCCCCAGCCCTCGATCGACATCCGCACCGGACGCCCACGCGGCCTCGGTGTCGAGCGGATCATCTCCGGCCTCAACCTGATCGGCGAACACGCGGGCCTGCGCTTCCCGAACCGCGTCCAGCAATACCTGCCCAACCTGCGTCGCCTCGGGCTCATCGAATTCGTCAAGGAACCCGTCGGCAACCCGAACCGCTACCAAATCCTCGAGGCCCAGTCCCCGGTCCGAGAAGTATTGAAGCGCTCCGGCTTCGGCACCAAGGTCTACTACCGCAGCATCACCCTCACCGGCTTCGGCGCCGACTTCGTGCAGACCTGCCTGCCTGTTGTCGTCCAGGACGGCCGAGTCTCCGGCACCAGCTAACTCCCGATCGGGGTGCCATTCGACTCGCTCGATGCGGCGCCACGTCGGCCGCGCGCGGTGCAGCGCCCACCCAAACGGCCGAATCTCTTGCACCGACTGTCCCCATGATCGAGACGCCATTCAACTCCGCTCCATCCGGCGCCACAGCGGCCGCGCGTGGTGCAGCGCCCATCGAACGGCCGAATCTCTTGCACCGACTGTCCCCATGATCGAGACGCCATTCAACTCCGCTCCATCCGGCGCCACAGCGGCCGCGCGTGGTGCAGCGCCCATCGAACGGCCGAGTCTCTTGCACCGACTGTCCCCATGATCGAGGCGCCATTCGACTCCGCTCCATCCGGCGAACAATCCGTCGCGCGTGGTGCGGCGCACACCGAATCGGGTGCGCTCCTTAATGGTTCGCCGGCACCGGACGGTCTGCGAGGCCGAGGCGGGGTCGGCCAGCGGGCAGGCTCCCGTCGGCTAGGGGCAGCCCCCGACTGAGGGCAGACACCATCGGCCCAAGCCTAAAGCGCCGTCGCCCAGGGATCAGGCGCCGTTGCCCACGTGTCAGGCGCCATCGGCCAGTTCGAGCCAGCGCTCCTCGGCGGTTTCCTTTTCGGCCAGTACCTGTTTCAGCTCAGCGCCAAGAGTGATGAGCTTTTCCGGATCGGTGGCGGCGTCGGCCAAGGCGGTGTGCAGGCGCTGCTCGCGTTCGGTGAGTTTATCGATGGCGCGTTCCAGTTTGGCCAGTTCCTTGCGGGCGGCGCGGTAGGCGGCGGAATCGGTGGCGGGGGTTTCGGCGGCTTTGGTGTCGGTACCGGAACGTGTTGTGGCGGAACTCGATACGGCGCGCTTGTTCAGGTATTCATCGATGCCACCGGGCAGGTTGGTGAGTTTGCCGTCGCCGAACAGGGCCCAGGTGGAGTCACAGATGCGCTCGATCAGGTAGCGGTCGTGACTGATCACGACCAGGGTGCCCGCCCAGTTGTCGAGCAGGTCCTCGAGCTGTTGCAGGGTATCGATATCCAGGTCATTGGTCGGCTCGTCGAGGAGCAGCACATTCGGCTCGGCCATCAGGATGCGGGTCAGCTGCAGCCTGCGCCGTTCACCGCCGGATAGGTCGCCGACCGGGGTGCGCTGGCGGGCGGGGGTGAAGCCGAGCCGCTCGGCCAGCTGACCAGCGGAGATCTCCTTGTCGCCCAGCATGATTCGCTGCGCGATCTGCTGGACGGCCTCCAGTACCCGCAGATCGGTCGGCAGATCGTCGAGTTCCTGACGCAGCCAGCCGATCTGGACCGTCTGCCCCTGAATGCGTTTACCCGCAGCGGGTTCAACCGCACCGGCCAAGGTGCGCAGCAGGGTCGTCTTGCCGGAGCCGTTCACCCCGACCAGGCCGACCCGCTCGCCCGGCGCGAGCCGCCAGGTCAAGTCGCGCACCAACTCTCGGCCGTCCGGTGTGGTGAGGGTAGTGTCCTCGAGCTCGATGACGACGCGGCCCAGGCGCTTTCGCGCGAAGGCGGCGAGTGAGACGCTATCGCGCGGCGGCGGCACATCGGCGATCAATGCCTCGGCCGCCTCCACCCGATAACGCGGCTTGGAGGTGCGCGCCTTCGCGCCGCGCCGCAGCCAGGCCAACTCTTTGCGCGCCAGGTTCGCGCGCCGGGCCTCGGCGGCGTCGGCCTGCCTGGCCCGCTCGGCGCGCGCGAAAATCCAATCGCCGTAACCGCCCTCGTAGCTCTCGACCCTGCCGCCGACAACCTCCCAGGTATCGGTGGCGACGGTGTCGAGGAACCAGCGATCGTGGGTCACGACCACCAGCGCGCTGCGGCGGTTGAGCAGATGTTCGGCCAGCCACTGCACACCCTCGACATCGAGGTGGTTGGTCGGCTCGTCGAGAACGAGCAGATCGAGTTCACGCACCAGCGCGGCGGCCAGTGCGACGCGGCGGCGCTCGCCGCCGGACAGATTGTCGACCGACGTGTCCAGGCCGAGGCCTTCGATTCCGATACCCGCCATCACCGAGCGGATGCGCGGATTCGCAGCCCACTCATGTTCGGCGACGTCGTCGGTCATCGCGTCATCGGCCAGTCCGGCCAGCACCACGGATCCGACGGTCGCGCCCGGGGGCAGCACACCGCGCTGGGTGACCACCGCCATCCGCAGCCCGCCGACACGGCTCACCCGGCCGCTGTCGGGCGGTTCGAGACCGGTCAGCACCTCCAACAGGGTGGTCTTACCGCCGCCGTTGAGGCCGACGACACCGATCCGCTCGCCCGCGTGGATACCGAGCGACACGTTGTCCAGGAGCGGTTTGATACCGAAACTCTTGGAGACCTGCTCGAGGTTGATCAGGTTGGACATGGATCCTTCCGAGTCGTGCGCAGGGCGAGTACTCGCCCTGCGCAAGCGTACCGAGCACCCCGAACCACCCATTCCCCCGCCGAGTCCCGAGCCCCGCCTCGGGCGCTCGGCCATCGGCCGCTGACCCGACGACTTGTGGCCGCAACGAACGGCCCTCCCCGGTCGCCGATTCGACCGGCGAACCGAGCGATTCCGAGGGACTTGCACGACGAACAACGTTCGTTTAGAGTCGGCGTAACGAACCGCGTTCGTCACGAACAACGTTTAGGCGCTCCCGGAGTACAGCCGCAGGATGGGAGCCCCACCTCGAGCCGAGGTGAGTGGGGCGGCACGATTCACCACTCTCATCGGAGGTTTCTCATGCACATCGGTCTCGGTCTGCCCATTTCCGATCCCACCGCACTGCTCGACTGGGCCCGCCGTGCCGATGCGGGCCCGTTCTCCACCCTCGGCCTGCTCGACCGGCTCGTCTATGACAATCCCGAACCGCTGATCGCGCTCGGCATGATCGCGGGCGCCACCGACCGCATCAAGGTGCAGACCGAGGTGCTCATCGCACCGCTGCGCGAGCCGACGCTGCTCGCCAAACAGGCCGCCACCCTCGACCGAATGTCCGGTGGCCGTTTCGTGCTCGGCCTCGGCGTCGGCGGTCGCGCGGACGATCACATCGCCTCCGGCACCGACCTGCGTACCCGCGGTCGCCGCCTGGACGAACAGATGGCGATCATGCGCCGCCTGTGGTCCGGTCAGCCGCACAGCGCCGACTGCGGACCGATCGGCCCCGCGCCGCTGCGTCCCGAAGGCCCCGAGGTTCTCTTCGGCGGCTTCCAGCCCGCCGCCATCGATCGCGTCGGACGCTGGGGCGGTGGATTTCTCGCCGCCGCCGCACCGTCCTGGGCCGGTGGTCTCTTCGAAGCCGCCCGTCGCTCATGGAAGGAATACGGCCGCGACGGCGAACCGCGTATCGTCGCCCAGGTCAATGTCGCACTCGGTGCGCCCGACCTGATCGAAGACGCCCGCACCTCGATGGGCAACTACTACGAATTCAGCGGTCGCGCCGATTACATGCTCGCGGGCATGCTCACCACACCTGACGAGATCCGCACAGCCATCAGCCAATTCGAAGATCTCGGCGCGGACGAGGTCATGCTCTACTGCTACGGCCGCGACGCCGACCAGGTCGACCGGCTCGCCGAGATCATCGCATAACCCCGCGCCAGCCAACCGAGCGTGCACTCTTCATCCGAGTTCGGCGAAATCGCCGGGTTCAGCGGGAAGTGCACGCTCCTCCCACAGACATCAACGCTTCCCAGGCGTGCCACTGCTGATGACTCGCGCACCGGGCACCGGTCCACTGGCGGTGCGCACGCTGCGGCATACACCCGCACCGGCGAGTTCGGCCGCGACCGCCACGGCGCCGTCCTCGCTGTCACACAGGAACGCACAGGTCGGACCGGAACCGGAGACCAACCCGGCAAGCGCACCCGCACCGACGCCAGCACGCAACGTCCTGCGCAGCTCCGGTTTCAGCGAGAGGGCCGCCGCCTGCAGGTCGTTACCCAGCAGGAGCGCAAGCTGTTTCGGATCACCGGAGGCCAGGGCCTGCATCAAGGCCTGCGGCTCGCCGAGCCGGGGCGGGTTCCCGTGCTCGCGTAGTCGGTCGAGTTCGGCGAAGACGGCGGGCGTGGACAATCCGCCCTTGGCCAGCGCGAGCACCCAGTGAAAAGTGTTGCGGGACAATACCGGAAGCAGCCGTTCACCACGACCGGTGCCGAGCGCGGTGCCACCGTGCAGCGCGAACGGCACATCACTGCCGAGTTCGGCGGCGACCGCGAACAATTCGTCGCGAGTCATCCCGACGTCCCACAGCTCGTTCAGGCCGACGAGTGCGGCCGCGGCGTCGGCGCTGCCGCCCGCCATCCCACCGGCGACCGGAATGCCCTTGTTGATGGCGATTTCCACCAGTGGCGCGCGTCCGGCCAGATGCGCGACGCGCACCGCGGCCTTCCAGACCAGATTGGTGCGATCGGTCGGCACATCGGCGGCACCCTCGCCGCTGACCCGGACCGACAGTGCGGCGGCGGGCGCGAGCTCCAGATCGTCGCTGAGCGAGAGCGCTTGGAACACCGTGGTCAGATCGTGATAGCCGTCCGCACGCACGTCGCCGACGCCGAGATGCAGATTCACCTTCGACGGGGCGCGCACGATGACGGGACTTGGCACTACTGACAGCACGGTGCTCAAGCCTATCGGGTGGGTCCGACAGGTGCTCAGCTCGAGATGAGACATTCACCCGCCATGTGTCGGACGGTTACAACAGCGCCCCGCCGGTGGCATCGATCCACTGTCCGGTAACCCAGCGCGAGTCTTCGGAGGCGAGAAAGGCCGTGATATCGGCGACGTCTTCGGCCTGGCCGACCCGGTTCAACGGCGACCATCCGGCGACCAATGCCTCGGTCTCGTCATCGCGCAGCCAGCTCGCGTTCATATCGGTGTCGATCACGCCGGGCCCGACGGCATTCACGGTGATGCCGCGCGCGCCGAGTTCCTTTGCCAGCGTTTGGGTGAACGTGTCGATGGCGCCCTTGGTCATGGTGTAGGCGATCAGCTGCGGCATTCTCGCCCCGTGGGTGAGGCCGGTGGAGATATTGATGATGCGGCCGCCGCTGCGCAGCCGGTCCAGGCCCAGCCTGGTAACGAAGAACGGTGCCTTCGCATTGACGGCGAAGAGCCGGTCGAAGGCCGCCTCATCGGTACCGCCGATCGGTTCGCGGATGCCGTCGATGCCCGCGTTGTTGACGATGATGTCGACACCGTCGGCATGTGCGTCGAATGCGGACCACAGTGCCGCGGCGTCACCGGGCACGCCGAGTTCGGCCCGGATCGCGAATGCCGAACCGCCCGCCGTCTCGATGGCGGCGACGGTCTCCTTCGCCGCCTGCTCATTGCCGTTGTAGTGCACGGCGACCCGCGCACCCGCTTGGCCCAGCCGTTGCGCAATGGCCCGGCCGATACCGCGACTGCCACCGGTGACCAGTGCCGTCTTGCCGTCGAGCCGACCGGTTTGCCGCTGTGCACCCATCATCAGACCTTTCTCTAGCGATCACTACAGAATGGACGTTAGCACATTATCTAGCGACCGCTATAGAATGGTCGGATGAGTGCACCGCCCCGGGGACGCCCCCGCTCGTTCGACCGGGATGCCGCGCTGGAAAGGGCGCTGCGACTGTTCTGGGCACGCGGCTACGAGGCGACCTCGATCGGCGATCTGACCGCGGCGATGGGCATCGGAGCGCCGAGCCTGTACGCCGCATTCGGCGATAAGGCGACGCTGTTCAACGAGGTCGTGCAGGTCTTCGGCACGCGCTACGGCGGATTCATCCCGCGCGCCCTCGCCGAGGAGCCGACCGCCGAGGCGGCGGTGCGCCGCATGCTGTGCGAGGCGGCGACGGAATACACCCGGGCCGATTGCCCGCACGGCTGCCTGGTGATGAGTGCGGGAGTCAACACCACCAGCACCGAGATCGCCGAAATGCTGCGCACGATCCGCAATCGAAATATGGAGGGCTTCGCCACGCGCATCCAAGCCGATATCGATGCGGGTTTACTGCCGCGGGAGGTCGATGCGGCCACGCTCGCACGCTATGTGGGCACGATTATGCAGGGCATGTCACAGGCGGCCCGAGATGGCGCGAGTCCCGCCCAGTTGGGGCGGGTCGCCGAAATGGCCATGCACGGTTGGCCTTCCGACGTTCCCGCGTGAACACGCGGTCGGCGCAGGAGATCAACCGACGGATCGGCACCGACCGGAGTCGCGGACACATCCGAAAACAACTGGGCGACGGGAACTATCCGAGCTTCCGGAACGACCAGTCGACAGACCGGGGAATCCACACTTGCGTCCGATACCCATGGGGGGTATGTTTCATTTTGCGTCGGGGATACCCCCGCACCGTATGATCGAATGCGAGCGAAGGAGTCGGACATGGCCACCAACACCTACACCGTCACGGGGATGACCTGCGGACACTGCGTCAACTCGGTCAAGACGGAGATCGGCAAGATCGATGGCGTGACCAGCGTGGATGTCGACCTCGCCACCGGTGCCGTCCGGGTGGACAGCGCCGCACCGCTCGCCGATGCCGATATCGTCGCCGCCGTGGACGAGGCGGGGTACGAGGTCGCCGTCTGATGCAGGACCGGCTGAAGTTCGCCGCGGTCGGTGGCGGACTGGTCGCGTTGTTCGGTGTCGCACTCGGAATCGGCGCCCTGGTGGGCGAGCCGACCGGGTCGGCGCCGGACCACGGCGCGATGGCGCACACCGAACAGGACACCGGGCTGTCGGATTCACGATCCGGCTACACCCTGGCCGACCTGGCCGCGCCCGCGGAGCCGAATCAAGCCGGGGCCCTGCGTTTTCGGATCACCGGACCGGATGCGACGCCGGTCACCCGATTCACCACCCAGCACGATAAGAAGTTGCACCTGATCGTGGTCCGGTCGGACACCACCGGATACCGGCACGTGCATCCGACCATGGACGATACGGGCACCTGGTCGATCGATTGGACCTGGGCGGCGCCCGGCTCCTATCGCGTCTTCGCCGATTTCGTCCCGGAAAAAGGTCCGGGCGATCTGGTCCTGAGCCGCACCGTCACCGTCGCGGGAACGGCTACGACACAACCGCTTCCGCCCGAATCGCGGTCCGCCACGGTGGACGGCTACCAGGTGCGCATGACCGGCGAGCTGAGCACCGCGGGCAGCGAACTGCGTTTCACCGTGACGCGCGACGGCGCACCGGTGACCGATCTCGAACCGTACCTCGGCGCGTACGCGCATCTGGTCGCATTGCGCGCCAACGACCTCGCCTACCTGCACGTCCATCCGCAAGGCGAAATCGGCCGCACGCCAGCCGGTCCGGAGGTCACCTTCCATGCACAGGCCCCGAGTGCGGGCGCATATCGGCTGTATCTAGACTTCTTCCACGGCGGTTTCGTGCACACCGCGCAATTCACTGTGCGCGCCGAATCATCCACAGCACCATCCACATCCCATGGCGCACACCACTCGGATGCCGGTCATCCCTGACCGCAGCCGCTGACCGGCGCTCGATCGACCCGGAAATCGCCGCGATGACCTGCGCAATCTGTGCGGCGCGTACTGCCCGGCGGCCCGGCCGAATTCGAGCAGGCCATGGCGACAATCACGTTCACGCCGACGAAGACAAAAGTTTGGTATCCACAATCCGTTTCGAGATGGCAGCCGATTGTGCGGATGGAAGTGCTGGTCACGCTTGGAGCCGCCGCTCCATCGCAACAGAAACCGACCGGTCCGGCCCTTGCGCAGTTCGAGCACGGATATCGCCTGCCGTCCTCAGCACCATTGCACTACGTGGGTTCCAAGCACATGTGGGTCATCCGAGTAGTACCGATGTCGAGCTGGGGCCGCGGCCTCGGGACGGGGTTACACCTGCGCGGCGAGGCGGACGAAGGCTGCGGTGTCGAGGGTTTCGCCGCGAGCGGTCGGGGGGATCCCGGCGGCCAGCAGGCGGCGTTCGGCCTCGGCGGGTGAGCCCGCCCAGGTGCCGAGTGCGGCGCGTAGGGTTTTGCGGCGTTGGGCGAAGGCGGCGTCGATGACCTGGAAGACGCGGCGGCGGTGCGCCTCGTCCATCGGCCACGGCGGTTCGGCGTAGCGCTCGATGCGGACCAGACCGGATTCGACGCGCGGCACCGGCCAGAAGACCTGGGTGCCGACCGCACCCGCGCGGCGCACGGTGCCGAAGAAGCCCGCCTTGACGCTGGGGACGCCGTAGACGCGGCTGCCCGGCTCGGCAGCCAGGCGATCGGCCACCTCCGCCTGCACCATCACCAATGAGGTTGTGATGCTGGGCAATTCGGCCAGGAGATGCAGCAGCACCGGCACGGCCACGTTATAGGGCAGGTTCGCGACCAGCGCGGACGGTGAAACCGGCAGGTCCCGCGCGCGCACCCGCAGCGCATCGGCCTCGACGACGGTCAGCTGCCCGGTCAATTCCGGCGCACGGTCCGCGACGGTCACCGGAAGATGCCGCGCGAGAACCGGATCGATCTCGACCGCGACGACCGAATCCACCACATCGAGCAGTGCCAATGTCAACGAGCCGAGCCCGGGCCCGACCTCGAGCACCGTATCCCCGCGCCCGACCCCCGCGGCCGCGACAATGCGCCGGACCGTATTGGCATCGTGCACGAAGTTCTGCCCGAGTTGCTTGGTCGGGCGCACGCCGAGCCGTTCCGCCAGTGCCCGCACCTCGGCGGGCCCGAGTAGCGCAGCGCTTCCACGAGCGGAAATATCGGGTTCGGACACGTCCGACAACGTATCAACCCGTTGCGAGCGGGACTCAGCCGATGCCGAGGCGGCTGGTGCAGGCGGGCCAGGCGCCCCAGCCTTGGCGGGCGCGGGTGACTTCGGCGATGGCGATCTGCTCTTCGCGGGTGGCGAGGTCGGCGCGGGGGGCGTATTTCAGTCCGCCCTGACGCTCCCAGGTGCCCTGGTCGAATTGGATACCGCCGAAGTAGCCGTTGCCGGTATTGATGGCCCAGTTGCCGGTGGATTCGCAGCGGGCAAGCGCATCCCAGATCGCGCCGTCGCGCACGGGCGGTACCTCGGTGCCGGGCTTGGCGCCCTTGCGGACGGTCTTGGGCTGCGCGGTCACCGTGACATTGGCGGAGACCGGCTGCCTGCTCACCTCCTGGCCGTTGACCATGGTGACCGCGAAGGTGACGTCCTGCACGCCGGGCTCGCCCGGACTCTCGACCACCGACCGGCTCATGTTCATGGTCGGATCCTCGATCACGTTCTCCGGCGGATCCAGCGGCATCGTCTCGACCCTGTTCTCGATGCGCTTGCGGGTCACCACGATGCGCAGACCATCGGTGAGCGGGGTGGTCGGCGCGGGCTCGACACTGTCCTGCTGGATCAGCGGAATCCCGGCGACGGCAAGGAAGTCACCGACGGTCGGCGCGGCCAGTCGGACATCGATGTAATTGCCGATGCCATCGAGCAACGATACCGAGCGCGGGCTGGCGACCTGCAATGCCGCGCCCGCCAGCGGCAGCCGCTCGGTGCGGGCCGGGGAAACGAACACCTCGCGCGGCAGATGCAGCTGATCGACCACATCGCCCGCGGTCAGTCCGGTGGACCACACCTTCTCGACCTTGCCGTCCAGCGACAGCGCGACCTCACGGGCCCGGTTCAGCGTGATGGTGGCGCCATCGGTAATCGCCGCGGCCAGCGCGGGCCGGACCAGGTCGCGATCGTTCACATCGAACCCCGCGGCCTTCAACACTCCGCCGACATTGGGCGACATGGTGGTCTGTGTCATCTGTTCGCCATCCACGACGACCGTGACCGTCTTGCGGTTCACGATCGCCATCGCGGCACCGACGATCAGTGTCACCAGCAGGGCCGCGACCGCCGCGTACAGCAGCGGCGAGCGGGACTGGTTGATCCTCGTGAATGGAGACATGGTCACAGTACGATAACGAAGCGGTCAGGGGTCGACAACCGCAGACTTACGAGCGGCGGGTTTCAATATCACAAATCAATATCGACGCCGCAGGTAAATCACAAAACGCACTGAGCGGAGTGACCTAGAACACACACGTCCATCCAGTCCCCTTGCACATTGACAGAGGCTTCGAATGGCGGTGTCGGAACAAGATCGCGGAAACAACTGCTCGAGCGATGCCGCCAGAACTCCCGTTCGACCCCGAACAGAAATGCAAATGATTCAGATACCGTAAATGCGGCGGGCGTTCGCGGTGGTTATTTTCGCGAGCTCCACCGGGTCCTGTTCACGCAATTCCGCGAGGGCGCGCACGGTGTACGGCAGGCAATACGGTTCATTGGGCGCACCGCGGAACGGATGCGGGGTCAGATACGGCGCATCGGTCTCCACCAGAATCTGGTCGTCGGGCACCACCTTGGCGGCCTCACGCAATTCATGGGCGTTCTTGAAACTCACCGTGCCGGAGAAGCTGAGGATGTAGCCCTCGGCCACGCACGACATCGCCATATTCGCGTCGGAGGAAAAGCAATGGAAGATCACGGTTTCCGGCGCGCCCTCGTCCAGCAGCACCGTCAGCAGATCGTGGTCGGCCTCGCGGTTGTGGATCATCAGCGGTTTGCGCAGGCGTTTGGCCAGGTCGATATGCCAGCGGAAGCCCTCGACCTGATCCTCGATATCGGCGCAGCCCTCGAGCTTGCCCGGCCAGTAGTAATCGAGTCCGGTCTCCCCGATCGCGACGACGCGCGGATCGGCGGCCAACCGTTCCAGCTCGGCCTTGGTCGGGTCATCGAGCACATTCGCCCGCGTCGGATGCAGCGCGACGGCGGCGAACACCCGGCGGTCCCAGTTCGCGGCCTGTACGGCCCACTGCGCGGCGGCCAGATCGTCGGCGACGGTGACCACCTGGCCGACACCGACTGCGGCCGCACGGTCCACGACCACGGCCGTCGACTCCGCATCGGTCGCCCCGCAGGCATCCAGATGCGTGTGCGCGTCCACCAGCGGCGCGAGCGGTTCCGGCAATTCCGGCGCGGCGCGCTTGGCACTCATCGGCGGGCTCCGGCACGGTAGTACACCGACGCCGAGCGGCGGTCATCGTCTCCGGGGATATTCACGTGAGCGTCGGAATCCACGCGCACTACAGTAGATGCACCATGAGCGCAGCTGCCCCCGCCTTCTACATCACCACGGCCATCGCCTACCCGAACGGTGCGCCGCATATCGGGCATGCGTACGAGTACATCTCGTCCGACGCCCTCGCCCGCTTCAAGCGGCTCGACGGATATGACGTGTTCTTCATGACCGGCACCGACGAGCACGGGCAGAAGATGCAGCAGACCGCGGTCGCCGAGGGCGTGCCGGTGGAGGAACTCGCCGCGCGCAACTCCGACGTGTTCGAGGCGATGGACAAGACGCTCGATGTGTCCTTCGACCGCTTCATCCGTACCACCGACGACGATCACCAGGTGGCCAGCGCCGCGATCTGGGAGCGGATGCTCGCCAACGGCGATATCTACCTCGACAACTACTCGGGTTGGTATTCGGTGCGCGACGAGGCGTTCTACACCGAGGAAGAGACGACGCTGCTCGAGGACGGCACCCGGATCTCGACCGAGTCGAAGACGCCGGTCACCTGGACCGAGGAGTCGAACTACTTCTTCCGCCTGTCGAACTACCAGGACAAGCTGCTCGCGCTCTACGACGAACATCCCGAATTCATCGCGCCCACAACGGCTCGCAACGAGATGGTGAGTTATGTGAAGGCGGGTCTGAAGGACCTGTCCATCTCGCGCACAACCTTCGACTGGGGCGTGCCGGTGCCCGGCCATCCCGATCACGTGATGTACGTATGGGTGGACGCGCTCACCAACTACATCACCGGCGTCGGCTTCCCGGATACCGAATCGGCTGCGTTCCAGAAGTTCTGGCCCGCCGACGTGCACATCATCGGCAAGGACATCACCCGGTTCCACACCGTGTACTGGCCCGCGTTCCTGATGTCGGCCGGGATCGAGTTGCCGAAACGCGTTTTCGTGCACGGGTTCCTGTACAACAAGGGCGAGAAGATGTCCAAGTCGGTCGGCAATGTGGTCGATCCGCTCGCACTCGTCGACGAATACGGCGTCGACGCGCTGCGCTTCTTCCTGCTGCGCGAGATCTCCTATGGTCAGGACGGCAGCTACAGCCACGAGGCGATCGTCGGGCGGATCAATACCGATCTGGCCAATGAATTCGGAAATCTGGTGCAGCGCAGCCTGAAGCTGGTCGCACGCGACTGCGGCGGCGTGGTGCCGACGCCGGGTGAATTCACCGACGCCGACCGTGCCCTGCTCGACCGCGCGAACGAGCTGTTGGACCGCTGCCGCACCGAATTCGACAGCCAGCAAATGCATCTGGCGCTGGAGGCGATCTGGCTGACCCTCGGCGAGGCGAACAAGTACTTCTCCGCCGAGGCCCCGTGGGCGCTGGCCAAGACCGGCACCGAGGAATCGCTGGCCCGCGAGGCCACGGTGCTGTATGTGACCATCGAACTGCTGCGCATCGTGGCCATCCTGGTTCAGCCCGTCATGCCCGAATCCGCGGACAAGATCCTCGATCTGCTCGCCACGCCGAACCGGACGTTCGCCGACATCGCGACGCCGCTGGTCCCAGGCACTCCGCTGCCGGAGCCGGTGGCGGTCTACCCGCGCTACGTCGAACCGAAGTAACCCCGCCGGAGCACGACAGAGCCCCCGAACTTCACCAGAAGGTCGGGGGCTCTTCGCATTCGCTTACTTCCAGCGATCGAGCAGGCGGTTTATCTCGGTGGTCAGCGCCCACTGGAGCAGGGGCCCGAAGCTGATTCGGCCGACGCCCTGATCGGCGAGCACGGCCCGATCGGATTCGCCGGGCACGCCGACCATGCTGATCGGCCGCGGCAGTTCACCGGTCAGCCGCCGGATATCGGCGTCGGCGCGCACACCCGCCGGGAACAGCGAGTCGGCGCCCGCCTCGGCGGCCAGCCGCAGACGAGCGATGGCCCGGTCGACGCGGTCGCTGTCGGCACCGTCCTGGCGCATGAACAGGTCGGTGCGGGCATTGATGACCACGTGCACACCCGCGGCATCGGCGAACTGCCGCAATCCGTGCACCAGATCGGCATGTTCCTCGGGGGTGCGCAGCCGACCGCCCTCACTGTGCACCGTGTCCTCGATATTGAGACCGATCGCGCCCGCCTCCAGCAGACCCTCGATCAACTGCGCGGGCTCGAGGCCGTAACCGGATTCGATATCGACCGAGACCGGAACTTCGACGGCATCGGTGATCTGCCGGACGCGGGTCAGCAGCTCCGCGAACGCCATACCTTCCTTATCGCTGCGCCCGATCGAATCGGCGACCGGATGACTCCCCAGGGTCAGCGCCGAAAATCCCGCCGACACAGCAACATTCGCCGACCATGCGTCCCATACCGTCGGAAAGACGCCGGGATCGCCGGGGATATGCAATTCGAGAAACGCCTTCGCCTTGCTTTCCAAAGTGGTCATGACACCGATCATCGTCTCGACCGTGATCGATGGCACTATGACACTCCCCATCCGGTCGCCCGGGAGTGTCGGCGATGGCGCGTCGCGCTACGAACTGTCGCCGCCATTGCGGCGGGAAATCAGGACGGCGTCGTAGAGTTCGCGCCGCGAGACCCCGGTTTCCGCCGCCACCTGCGCGCAGGCGTCCTTGAGGCGAATGCCTTCGGCGGTCAGCGATTCGACCTCCTCGACCAAGTCGGCGGGATCGGCCGAGGTCGGCTGCGCGCCTTCGAGGACGACGGTGATCTCGCCGCGCGCCCCGTCGACCGCCCAGGCGGCGAGTTCACCGAGGGTGCCGCGGACGACCTCCTCGTAGGTCTTGGTCAGCTCCCGGCAGACCGCGGCGCGCCGGTCCGGGCCGAGCACCTCGACCGCATCGGCCAGGCACTCGGCCAGCCGGTGCGGCGCCTCGAAGAATACGCAGGCCCGCGGCTCGGTGCGCAAGGTGCGCAACCACTCCCGGCGCTGGCCGGATTTGCGTGGCGCGAATCCGTCGAAGCAGAAGCGCTCCACCGGAAGCGCGGACAGTGCCAGTGCGGTGGTCACCGCCGATGGGCCCGGCAAGCAGGTGACCGGGAGCGCGCGCTGCACGCAGGCGACCACCATGCGATAGCCCGGATCGCTCACCGACGGCATGCCGGCATCGGTCACCAAGAGCACCGTGCGACCGTTCTCGATCTCATCGAGCAGCGCCGGAATCTTCGCGGCTTCCACATGATCGTCGAAACGCACCACTCGTCCGGTGATCTCCACCCCGAGCGCCTTCGCCAGGCTGCGGGTGCGCCGGGTGTCCTCGGCCGCGACGATATCGGCGGATCCCAGCGCGTCGCGCAGCCGCTGCGACGCATCGCCGATATCCCCCATCGGCGTCGCCGCGAGTACCAACCGACCCGCAGTCACCTCAGTCCTCCGCGTCCCCCGGCCTTCGCTGCCTTCACCGGTCGAGATTCTGTCATCATGCGAAAACCGATCCCGTGTCGGGTAATCACAACCGATGCCGACACGCAGGCGGACGCGCCGCACCGGAATCTGCGGGTCGTGCTCGCGCGGCCCCTCGACCGCGGCTGGGAGTGTGATTCGGGTAGCGGCGCGCAAACCGGTGCGGGTCTCGATGGCGCGCACAGCATACGATCGGGGCGTGACCCAGGTGACCGACCAGCGCGCGACCGTAGCCAAGGCCGTGCCCTCTTGGTCGAGCCCCGCGCCACTGCGGCCATCGCCCGATTTCGGGCCGCTCGACACGATGCAGGGGTGGGTGGTCACCGCGGTCCTCACCGTGATCGCGGCGCTGACCCGGTTCATCATGCTGGACTATCCGACCGACGCGTACACGCCGGTCTTCGACGAGAAGCACTACGCGCCGCAGGCCTGGCAGATCCTCACCGGCGGCGGTATCGAGGACAATCCCGCATACGGGCTGGTGGTGCATCCCCCGATCGGCAAACAGCTGATCGCGATCGGCGAGTGGATGTTCGGCTACAACGGCTGGGGCTGGCGGTTCAGCGCGGCGCTGGCGGGCACGGTGCTAGTGCTGCTGGTCATCCGGATCGTGCGGCGGATGGCGCGTTCCACCATGATCGGCGCGATCGCGGGAATTCTGCTGATCGCCGACGGACTCACCTTCGTCTCCTCGCGCATCGGCATGCTCGACATCTTCATGGCGGTGCTGGTCACCGCCGCATTCGGCTGCCTCATCGTGGACCGCGACGAGGTCAGGGCCCGAATCGCCCTGGTGGACTATCAGGGTCGGATCGACGCGAGCGAATGGGGTCCGCGGCTGGGGGTGCGCTGGTGGCGCTTCGGCGCCGGGGTGCTGCTCGGACTCTCCTGCGGCACAAAGTGGTCCGGCATGTACTTCATCCTCGCGTTCGGCCTCATGAGCGTGTGTTTCGACGCGTCGGCGCGGCGCACCTACGGTGTGCGCCGCCCGTGGGTCGGCACCGCGGTGCGCGATATCGGGCCCGCGCTGTACGCGCTGGTCTTGATCCCGCTCGGGGTGTATCTGGCCAGCTACTCGGCCTGGTTCGCCAGTGAGGACGGGGTGTTCCGGTATGCGGTCGGCAATCAGGTCGGGCGCGACGGACCGTGGTCGTTCCTCCCGAACGCCCTGCGCTCGCTGTGGTACTACAGCGGCGAGACGCTGCGCTTCCACGAGGGCCTGACCAATTCCGCGGGCAACCATCATCCCTGGGAATCCAAGCCGTGGACCTGGCCGATGGGGCTGCGGCCGATGCTCTACTACTACGCCGACAACGGCGTCACCGGCTGCGGCCAAACCCAGTGCGTGAAGGCCGTCATGCTGATCGGCACCCCGGCGATCTGGTGGATCGCCTTCCCGGTGCTGGCCTGGATGCTGTGGCGCAGTGTGGTCCGCCGGGACTGGCGCTACGCCGCGATCCTCACCGGCTACGGCGCCGGACTGCTGCCCTGGTTCTTCACCCTCGATCGGCAGATGTACTACTTCTACGCCGTGCCGCTGGCCCCGTTCCTGGTGATGGGGATCGCGCTGATCTGCGGCGATATTCTCGGCCCCGCCCGCTCGACACCGATACCGCGAAGTCCCGCGGGCACCTATCTGCCCGCGGTACCGAGCGAGCGGCGCAGCCTCGGACTCCTCGCGGTCTGCATCTATCTCGGGCTCGTGATCGCCAACTTCATCTGGCTCTGGCCGATCCTGACCGCGCTCCCGATCACCCCGGGCAACTGGCACGACCATCTCTGGCTGCCCAGCTGGCGCTGAGGCTGCCGTCTCGATCGACGACAAGCCCCGCAGCAGGTAGGGCTACCCCTCCAGAGCCGACTTGACGTACCGCAGCGCCGCTTCGTCATCGAGGCCGAGTCGTCGCATGGTGGCGACGTAATCGGTCGCGGCACGGCCCGCCAGATCCTTGGTCGGATCGCCCGAGGATGCGATGAAAGAGCCCTGCCTGCCCCGGGTTTCGACCACCCCGTCGGCCTCGAGCTCCCGATAGGCGCGCGCGACGGTATTCGGCGCGAGCCCGAGCTGTGCGGCGAGGGCGCGTACGGTCGGTATCTTCGTGCCCGCCGTCAACTCTCCCGAGCGCACCTGTGCGATGACACCGAGCCGCAACTGCTCATAGGGCGGAATCGACGAATCATGGGTAACGGTAATGGTGAACATCGCAGGCTCACACATCATCTCGCGACAGTGGGCAGGACATGCAGCGCGGTCCGCCGCGTCCGGAACCCAACTCCGAGCCCGGGATCCGCAGCACCTCGATGCCCGCATCCGCCAGCCGGGTATTGGTCATATCGTTGCGCTCGTAGGCGACAACCACGCCGGGCGCGAGCGCCAGGGTGTTGTTCCCGTCGTCCCACTGCTCGCGTTCGGCGGTGATGACATCGAGTCCGGTATCGATGACCCGCAGCTTGCCGATGCCCATCGCATCGGCGGCCGCCGGCAGGAACGGATCGGGACCGCGCATGCTCACCCTGGCCTGGTCGTTGCGCCCGCCATAGTCGTCCTCGCGATGAATCGTGAACGCGCACAGCGAATCCCGAACCGCCGGATACATCACGACGGCATCGGTATCGACCATGGTGCAGACGGTGTCCAGGTGCATGGTCGCCCGATTCTGCGCGATCGGGACGACCAGCACGGTGTGCGCGAGATCGTCGTCGAACAGGCTGCGCGCCAACGCTTCCGCGCCCGCGGGCGAGGTGCGCTCACCGACGCCCACCGCCACCACACCCGGTGCGAGCAGCAGCACATCACCGCCCTCGATCGGGGCGGTATGCGATTCATAGGCCCGCCGCACCCCGAGGAAGCGCGGATGGAACGCATAGATCAGATCGGTCAGCGAGGTCTCGCGCATCCGGGCGGGCAGGGCGAGTGAGGTGATCGCCACCCGCGGGCCGACCCAGAAGGACGAGTCCCTGGTGAACAGCAGATTCGGCAGCGGGTCGATGACGAAGTCCGCGCCGTGGTGCATGCGCCGCACCAGCGAGGTGTTGTCACCGCCGAAGGGCAGTTCGTCGAAGGTCATACCGGCCATCAGGATGTTGGCCAGATCCCTGGCCCGCACGCCGCGGAGGAAGGCCGCGAGTTCGTCGGCCAGGGTATGCCCGAGTTTGCGCGCGTCGACGGCCCCGGAGATGCCCTGGATGCGGGCGGCGCCGCTGACCGAGAGGGTTTCGGCGAGCAGATCCGCGAGCAGCAGCACCTCGACGCCGCGCTCGCGCAGCACGCTGCTGAAGGTGTCGTGCTCCTGCTGGGCCCGCTCGACCCAGGGGATGCCGTCGAAGAGCAGTTGATCGTTATTGCGCGGAGTCAACCTCCGCAGCTCGTCGCCGGGCCGATGCAACAACACCGTACGCAGGGTGCCGACCTCGGAGGTGACCGCCAGCCGCCCGCCCGGTTCACCGACACCATCCAGCCCACTGCCCGCTTCGTCCGCACCGCCTTCGTGCCCCGCCCGCACCGCGTCTGCTCCCATGATCCGACCGTAGTTCGCCGAGGGCGTAAGAGCACGCAATTGGGTGTGGCCGATTCTCACCCCAGCACACCCTAACCTGAAGTATTGTTCAGGTGAATGGAGGAGCGTGATGTCGACAACCGATTGGCGGGCGAAGGAGCTGACCCCCGGGCAGCTGTCCGAGCGTAGCGGAGTTGCGGTCTCCGCGTTGCACTTCTACGAACGCGAGGGTCTCATCACGAGTCGTCGCACAAGTGGAAATCAGCGCAGATACGCGCGCGAAACGCTGCGCCGCGTCGCCTTCATCCGCATCTCGCAGCGGGTCGGCATTCCGTTGAGCGAAATCCGCGCCGCGCTGGACAAACTCCCCGAGGGCCGTACACCGACCCGACGCGACTGGGAAACCCTGTCCACCACCTGGCGCGCCGATCTCGACGACCGCATCACCCAGCTGACCCGCCTGCGCGACAACCTGACCGGCTGCATCGGCTGCGGCTGCCTCTCACTCGGCAGCTGCCGACTGGTCAATGAACACGACCGCCTCGGCGAGCAGGGTCCCGGTGCCCGAGTACTCGATGTGACGCTCAACTGCCCTTCGAAACCAGCAGCCTGTTGAATCGATCGCCGATGCGGCGCATGACGAATTCGTAGGGGTAGGCGAATTTGCGTGCCCACCAATAGGCGAAACGGATATCGGTAGAGGTGTAGACCAGGAACTGATTGCGCTCGATACCGCGAAGTATCACCGCCGCAACATGTTCCGGCGTAACGGCGTGTTTGGTGAACGCGGTGGTGAGTCGCTGGATCCGGCGATCGTTCTTGTCCACACCGACGAGTTCGTAGGTCTGCACCAAAGGCGTATTCACCGCGCCCGGCACCACCAGATGCACCGAAATGCCGTGGCGCTGTAAGTCGAATCGCAAAACCTCGGAGACGCCGCGGATGCCGTACTTGGCCGCACTGTAGGCGGCATGCCATGGCAGCGCCAGGATTCCGGCCGCCGAGGAGACATTCACCAGTGCCCCACCGCGTTTCGCGCGGACCATCGGCGGCACGAAATTCTCGATCACGTGGATCGGGCCCATCAGGTTGACGTCCACCATCTTTCGCCAATGCCGGTGCTCGAGATTCTCGACCGTGCCCCAGGTGGACGTGCCCGCGATATTCATCACGATATCGAGGCTGCCGAATTCGGCGTGCACATCGGTCGCGAAAGCGGTGACCGCGTCATAGTCGGTGATATCGAGGGCGCGCGATATGAGGACCACACCGCCCGCTTCCTTGATGGTGCGCACCGTATCCTCGAGCCCTTCGGCGTTGATATCGGTGAGCACCAGTTCGGCTCCGGCCGTCGCCGACGCCAGTGCGGTCGCCCGGCCGATTCCGCTCGCCGCCCCGGTAACGAGCACCTTCGCGTCCCGCACCGTCTTCCCGCGACCAGAGCCAAGCACACCGGATCCCATCTCGAATATCATGAATCGGTTCTCCGCAGGGTACGCGGCGTCCGCGAGGGCCAAGAAGCCCGGGTGAACAAGTTTCAGAATTCGGAACCGCCCCGTCCGCACAGCGGGATATCGGACTACCGCCCGAGCACCGCCAGCATCCCCGCGACGGCTCGCGGCCAGGTGAACTGCTCGGCCCGGGTGCGCGCTGCCTTCCGCCGCCCAGCGGTCGGCAGCGCGAGCACATCGGTGACCGCCTGGGCGAAGGCGGACGGCCGATCGGCGGCGACCGCGCCGCATTCGGCGGTCACGATATCGGCCAGCGCCGAGGACCGGCTCGCGACCACCGGCGTGCCCGCGGCGAGCGCCTCCAGCGCGGCCAGCCCGAATGTCTCGTGCGGACCGGGCGCCAGTGAAACATCGGCGGTGGCGAGCAGCTTCGCCACCATCGCCCGATCGGTGATGAAGCCCGTGAAATGCACGGCGGGCAGTCCGCCCGGCAGCGGCGGCAGCGCGCGCGCCCGGCGCTCCAAAGCCTCCCGCCGCGGGCCCTCTCCGGCGACGACCAGCCGAGCCTCCACGCCGGCCTTACGCAGCGCGCCGATGGCCTCGATACTGCGATCCACCCGTTTCTCCACCGACAATCTGCCGCAGTGCACCAGCAGCGGATGTCCCGGCACGCCGAGATCGGCACGTAGTCGGTAATCGCGGCGGCGCGGACTGAACAGCTCCAGATCCACCCCGAGCGGCACCAGTTCGACATTGGGCGCATCGATGCGCAGGAACTCCGCTCGTGCGAATTCCGTTGTGCAGACCACGATGTCGTAGTCATCGGCGGTGCGGCGGTTGGCGATATCGGCGCAGCGGCGCGCCACCGGCCTCGGCATCATCTGGCCCAGTAGTCGGTCCAGGCGCTCGTGGGAGATCATGACGCTGGCCACGTCGCGGGAGCGCGCCCAGCGCCCGAAGCCACGCAGCGTCAGCCGATCCGATACCTCGAGCACATCCGGCCGCAGCCCGGCCAGCACATCGGCCACCCGCCGTGGATCCGCCGCCCGATATCCGCCGGTCCACGGAATCGCCAAGGCGGGCAGGGTTATCCGCACCGCACCGGTCGGCAGAATCTCCTCCGCCCGACGCGGTCCCGGCACAATGAGCACCACTTCGTGCCCGGCGGCCACATAACCCTCACCCAGATGATGCAATGCGGTGCGCAGCCCACCCGACCGCGGACCGTAGAAGTTCGCCAGTTGCACGATGCGCACATCGCCGATCGTGCAGCGAATCGGGTTCCCCCCGGAACCCATGCGCCCAACGGCGCATGAACACCCGTGAAAGACCCCGCTAACGGCCACGCCCCGGCGCAATCCGATACTCGGCTATCCGCGGCTACAGCGAGCCGGTCACGCCCGCGTCGTACCCCGGCCCGCCCGGGGCAGATCGAGATCCAACTGGATCCGGCCGACGGCCAGATGCGCCTCGACCTCATCGGCGGGCATCGGCCGCGCGATCAGGAACCCCTGGGCCCGATAGCAACCCAATCCGACCAGGGTGCGCGCGGCCACCGGCGTCTCGACGCCCTCCCCGACCACGCCGAGCCCGAACGACCCGGCCAGCCCGATAATCGACTTCACAATCGCCAGATCGTCGGTGCTCGCGCCGAGACGCTGTACGAACCCGCGGTCGATCTTCACCGCGTCCACCGGCAGTGCCTTGAGATGCGAGAGCGAACTGTAGCCGGTGCCGAAATCGTCGATGGCGATCTGCACACCCATTCGCTTGAGCCCGCGCAACGTGACCTGGGTGCGCGCCAGATCCTGCACCACCACATGTTCGGTGATCTCCAAGCAGACCGAACTGCCATCGATGCCGAACAGCCGCAGCATGTCCTCGATCCGTTCCACGAAGTCCAGGCTGACCAGCTGAACCGGCGAAACATTGATCCGCATGACCACATTCGCCGCCAGGCCGCGCCTACGCCATTCGGCGAACTGCGCGCACGCCGAGCGGATCACCCAGCGCCCGAGTTCACCGGCGAGATTGGTGGCCTCCGCGACCGTGACGAACGCGCCGGGCGGCAACAACCCCCTGGTCGGATGCAACCAGCGCACCAGCGCCTCCAGCGCGACGACCCGGCCGGTGCGTAGATCGACCTCGGGCTGATAGTGCAGCAGCAGCGATCCGTCGGAGACCGCGCCGCGCAGATTCAGCTCCACATCGTCCTGCAGTTCGAACTGCGCGCGCATGGCGTCGGTGAAGACCGCGACGCCGTTGCCGCCACCCGACTTCGCCGAAAGCAGCGCGTGATCGGCCCGGCGCAGCACATCGGCGACCGTGGTCTCACCCGGAATGCCCACCGCGACACCGACACTGGCGCCGCGGCTGACCGATTCCCCGCCAACGGTGACCCGCCGTCCGATGAGCTGCTGGATGCGCGTCGCCTCCAACTCGGCCGCCACCGCGTCCATCGGTTTGGCGGGCACGATGACGAATTCGTCGCCGCCGAGCCGGGCGATCATGTCATTGGGATCGAGATTCTCGCGCAGCCGCGAGGAGAGTGTGCGAATGAAGTTGTCCCCCGCGGTATGCCCCAGAAAATCGTTGAGCGCTTTGAGCCGGTCGAGATCGAGAAAGAATGCGGCCACCGGGCCGGGACTGCCCTGCCGCAGCCGCTCCTCCATATGCTCGAGCAGCGCCCGCCGGTTCGCCAATCCGGTCAGATCGTCGTGCAGGGCGATATAACGTAATCGCTCCTCGGCCACCACGCGCGCCTGTAACTGGGCGAACAGTGCGGCGATCGCCTTGAGTACGTTCAGTTCCCTGGTGCTCCAGTCGCGATCGCCCTGTTTGATGAATCCGAGCACGCCGGTCGACTCGCCGCGGGAGAGCAGCGGTACGGCGGCCATGGCGACCTGCGGAATGCCGGAGGAGCGCCGGATGGTCTCCTGATAGTCGGCGGATTGCTGGGATGGGCGCACAATGATCGGTTCGGTGGCGTGTTCCAATTCGCGGAACACCGAATCCGCGTGCTCGAAATGCACGATCTTCAGCGGATCCGGATCCGGTACATCACCGCGGTGCGGCCACTCCGCGATGAGTACGGTAGCCCGCTGCTCTCTATCGGTATGGCGTAGGTAGCTGAAATCGACGTCGAAGTGATCGACCAATCTGGCCAGCACACGTTCACTCGCCGCCACCATGGTCGTGGCGTCGACGCCCATCAACTCCGAGGCGACCTGGGTCACCAGTGAGTCGAGCGTTCGCCGAGGCACCTATTCTCCGATCGCGCTAGCTGCGGTTGCCCGCGCCCGGCACTGGAAGCCGCCTGCTGCGGACCGTGGCTGCTGCCGCATAGCTCAGGCGAAGCACCAATGCCATGATCTCATGCCCAGGCACTCCCAGCAGGTCCAGGAAACGGCCCTGAAGTGACGTTAGTGTATCCGCGAAATCCTCGGAAATCCCTTTCAGCTCGTCGGGGTGCCGCGAATAGAGGAATAACGGCGAGACCGGTTGCACCGCGAGACCGAGCCGTTGCGCCTCGATCCAGACCCGCTGCACGGCCGCGCCACCGCGCGCGTAGTCGGCCAGTGAAACCGATGCGGATCCGGATCGACGCGGGAAAGTGACCGCCAGCAGCGCCGAACTCGACCGCACTCGGTCCCGGGTGTACTCGCCGAGCGCGGTCCCCGCCGACCATTCGCGGAGCCGATCCATGACATCCGAGCGCACGCCGATCCGGATCTTGGCCTGCTCGTCGGCGGCCAATTCCATACTCCGGATATCGATCCCGGTGCGCGGATCCTCGCCGGGCCAACGCAGTTCGCCGAACAGCTCCTGATGCAGGCGCGGGGTCAGGTAGCGGATGCGATCGGATTCGGACAGTAGCGCGGCCGCGGCCGCGAGTTGGTCGGGTGCGGTGACGGCACGGACCATCCCGTCCGCGTCGGCGGCCGCCGCCCGCAGCGCGGGCAGGATGTGGTCGGCCAGCGGCGCGGCCGTGCCGAGACGCCGGTTCGTCTCGCGGGTGAGCGCGTCCGGATAGTCGCTGGCCAGTGCCGCATCGGTGCCGTCGCCGAGGTGTAGCACCGCGGTCAGCGCGGTGGCGTTGTCCTCGATGAACTCGAAATCGCCGAGTATGCCGTGCGCGGCCGCCGCGGTACGGGCGTTGTAGAGCGCGGCACCGATCGATACCGCGCTACCGCGGTAGCCGATATCCAGTGCCGACGAACGGGTTCGAGCGAGCTCGATGCGCAGGTCGTTCCGCTCGGCTCGCAGCGACCACGGTTGGGAATTGCCGCCCGACGGGGCACGCTGCGCGCATTCCAACACCATGTCGAAGGCGGTTCCATTCGATTCCGGCGCAACACCTTCCAGAGCCGGATATTCGTCGGATACCTTCTCGCAGCCGGGCTCCGGCTCGGCCAGTTCGTCGAGGCCGCGCTCCAGATCGAATCGGGTCCGCCCCGAGGACAGCTTCTGTCCGAGCCCGATCCGGCGCACCGCCGCCGCCACGATGGCGGCACCCAATTGCACATCGCCGCCGAGCTGCGGCCAGGTCGTGACGGTTTCGTCGATCTCGACCAGACTCGCCGCCATCCGGGCCGAGAGCTCCTTCGGATCCAGGATCCGCATGACGTGCGGCGCCTTGTCCTTGGTGGACAGCCCGCGCAGATCGGCCCCGACGGTCGCGCCGAGCAGACCGTGGAACGGCGGACGGTCCGGTTCGAGGTCATAGCGCTCGACGTCGAACAGCCCGCGATCGCTGGTATCCATCAGCAGCGGAATGCGGTGGCGCCGTGCGCCTTCCCGGACCGCGAACTTGATATCGAGCGAATCACATTCCTCGACGACGATCGATAGTCCCTGCATGAATTCGTCGACGGTGTCCTCGTCCACGCCCGCGGTGTAGACCTCGACCGGCAGATACGGATCGAGTTCGGCGATCCGGCGCGCGGTCACGATCGACTTGTTCACCCCGATATCGAAGATTCCGGCCGGCACCCGATTCAGATTCGACAGTTCGATATCGTCGAAATCGGCCAGGCGCAGCCCGCCGCAGCTGCCCTCCAGGGCCAGCGCGTAGGCAACCGCGTGGCCGACACTCTGCCCGACCACACCGATCGTCTGACCGGCACAGCGCAGCTGTTCGGCGCGGGTGAGCTTGTTCTGATTGCGGTCCAATCGGATTGCCCGATAAACCTTTTCGCCGGGCAGCCCGACCAGCGTGCGCCGCCACGGATAGTAAACCCACCGGTCGGTTTCCGGGCCGCCGAGATCCGCCGGAGGCCTGCGCACCTTGGCGAGTTCGGCGCGCAGCACATCACGGAGGTCGAGAATGCGGACCACCGGTGATTTCCGCAATTGCACGAGGATCTGCGCGTCGGCTACGGCCATCTCGTCGAGAATCAACGGGCGGTGCTCCGCGGTGAGGTCGCCGTTCATGCCTGCGCCAGTCCTCCGATCCCTGATCCACCCGAGGGAGCCCGACCGTGCGGTGACAGCCAAGCCTCCAGCGCCGCACGCTCTAACGCGATCAACGAACTCTGCAATTTTGTGGCTAATGACCGATATGTCCGGGTATCCCACCACATCGGAATGGTCCGATAGCGGTCGTCGGGATAGGGCACAGACGGTATCCGATCGGCGACGTATCCACCACTCGAGCGGTATAGACCGATATTCCGCGTGGCAGTGGTAACGAAACTGAACCGGGCATCGAGCAGCCGCGCGGCGTGCACGACGCAGCGCGACACTGCGGCGGCGAGCGCGGCACGCTGCTCGGCCGCCCGCGCGACCCAGACCGCTTTCACCTCGACAACCCCCTCTGGTATCCGGCCAGCAATCACCGCTCGCAACTCGGCGGCACCGGGTCGACCGGCCCAGGCGCCGAGGGCGCGTACCTCGTCGGCGCTGCCGTAGCGACCCTGTGCCCGCAATCCCGCGACGACCGCGCCGGTCGCGTCGACGGCGGCGAAGAACAACGATGTCGAACGGCCATCGACAACCCTGTCGTATTCCAAAGCGTGATCAACGTCGTAGTGCCGGTAAACCTGCAGCGCACCGCGCAGATAACGGCGCCACAGATCAGGATGGGCCTGCGGAGTAGCGACATGAAAGACATAACCGGAATGCATGTCCCGAAACCGCAACACCTCGGCATCGCGTGTGCCCCCGGGGCCGACTGCGATTGTTTCGACAGTCATGGTGTTCCTACTCCATTTGCTACCGCGCATCCGCGCGGTCACCGAGCCGGTCCGGCCGACTCACCAGACGACTCGCCGATCAGGTGAGTTTGCCTAGGGCAGTATCCGTCATCCGACAAGAATTGACCAGATGTCTGGTTAATCTTCCGAAAACTGATCGGCCGAACCGAAATCACCGCAGGTCAGAGCGCTCGAACAAGCCATCGAATGGAACGTAGAGACCAGTCGGTACTGATGAAGCTAATGTTCAGCAACTCAAACCAGGATGGAGATGAACAGTTCGACCGACTCCGGCCCGCGCCAAATCTCGATCTCTTCACGGTAGGCACGAGTGATCTCAGCGGAGGCCGTCGCATCATCGACCTGGGCCCAAACATCCTCGACCGGATCGTGATAGTCCCCGTTCGGCTCGAACCGAGCGTAGACACCCTTGGGCACCTTGACCAGCACGTCACCCACCGGAACCGCACTCGGATCCGAGTATTCGAAACACACGACAGCGTTGTAATTCCCGGCCGGATCCGGCACATAGACCGTATACATCAGCTGGTCGGCGCCCGCGCGGTCGCGCAGCCGATCCTTGAGGAATTCGATCAGATCGCTATTGCTGACCTTGAAGCTCGGACGGACCCGCGGCACCACGAGGCCGCCGTAGATGGCCTCGCGGCGCACCACGATCGCGTAGGTCATGACCGCGCCTCGCTGCCGCTCCGCCGCGAGATGCCCTGTGCCATGGTCGGTTCGCTGCGCTCACTCACCGCGCATCGACCGCCAGGTAGAGATCGATCTTGTACGCATGCGGATAACACTCGAAATCACCGGTGTAGGTGCGTTTGATCTGGTTGTGCTCTTCGGCATAGGCGATCTGCGTCCACAGGTCGGTCATCACCTGCGGAAAGTTACCGACCGAGGAGAATCGGGCATAGGTGCCGCGCGGCAGCCGCGCCACCAGGTGACCGCGGGTGACATCGCCGAAAGCCGCGCACTCATAGCCGACGATCTGGGTGTTATAGGTGCCGAGTTCACCGCTGTAGTCGGTGTAGGCGCTGGCCAGCGGGCCGCCGAGTTCCTGATGCAGTACCGCCGCCCACGCGGCCTCTAAATCGTGGTCACGCAGTTCCCCGAGCGCACGTTTTGGGCTGCGCACCGGCAAGCCGGCCACCCACGTCTCGTCTCGCTCGACGATTTCAAACTGCATGAAGAGACTCTTTCGAGGTGAATCCGGGGGCGTTGCCCGCATCCGGTCGGTCAGAAAGGCCATGCTATCAACTCGCCCCCGGTGGCCAGGCTCACATGTCCGGGTCGTTACCCGCCGCGCACGGCCAGTCGAACTGGTCGCACGACCTGTACGCAAACGATCGGCAATCGATGCATAGTGGACATGACCGTTTCGTCTATCGCTGATCGTGTGGCTTCCAAACACAACGAACGGAGTTCAGATGACCGCGGACGCGATCTACGACGAATTGGACAGGCGCGCGGCGCAAGTGGCCGATCAGGTCATCCAGTGGCGACACCACCTGCACCAACATCCCGAGCTGTCCAACCGGGAGTCGAATACCGCCGCACTCATCGCCGACCACCTGCGCTCGCTCGACCTGGACGAGGTGCGCACCGGCATCGCCGGACACGGCATTGTCGGCGTGTTGCGCGGCGGCGCGGGCGGCGACCGGACGATCGCGCTGCGCGCCGATATCGACGCGCTGCCGGTACCCGATCTGTGCGGTGTCGATTTCGCATCGACGGTGGTGGACAACGACTATCCCGGCGGACCGTTCCCGGTCTCGCACGCCTGCGGCCACGACTGCCATACCGCGATGCTGATGGGCGCGGCCTCGGTACTGACCGGCGTGCGCGATCAGCTGCCGGGGACAGTGCTGTTCGTCTTCCAACCCGCCGAGGAGGGGCCGCCGGTGGACGAGAAGGGCGGCGCGAAGCAGATGCTCGCCGAAGGCGCACTCGACGATCCGGCCCCGACCATGGCATTCGGCTTCCATGTCACGCCATATCCCAAGGGCTACATCGGATATCGGATCGGCAACCAGTTCGGCGCCTCCTGTCTGGTGCAGATCACCATCACGGGCCACCAGGTGCACGGGTCGACACCGTGGATGGGCGTGGACCCGATGCCCGCCGCTGGCGCGGTCATCACCGGCATCGGCCAGCTCTACCGGCAGATCAATGCATTCGATCCCTGCACCGTCAGCATCGGCCACGTGCAGGATGTGGGCCGGTTCAACATCATCGGGCAGACCGTCACGCTGTGGGGCACCATCCGCTGCGCCGTCGAGACCGATATGGTCGATATCCAGAAGCGCCTCGACACTCTCGCTGCGCATTCGGCGCAGGCCTATAACTGTTCGGCGACAGTCGAATACCTCCAGGATGTGCCCGCCGTGCACAACTCCGAGGAGTGGATCGAGGCGGGACTGCCGACATTCCGGCGCGTCGCCGGGGCCGATAAGGTCACCCCGACCATTCCGACACTGGGGTATGACGACGTCTCCGAGTTCGTCGACAAATTCGGCGGTCTCTACGTGACGCTCGGCGTGCAGGATTGCGAACTGGACCCGAAAACCGGTAGGCCCGTCCCCGTTCCCGGTGGCCGGGGTATGGCGATGAACCACAATCCGCACTTCTATGCCGATGACGGGCCACTGGTCACCGGGGGTCGGCTACATGCGCACATCGCATATGACCATCTCAGCGGCGCGCTGTCACCCACGTGACCACCCGCACCGTGTGATCGAATA
Source organism: Nocardia sp. CA-119907 (assembly GCF_050955995.1). Taxonomy (NCBI): domain Bacteria; kingdom Bacillati; phylum Actinomycetota; class Actinomycetes; order Mycobacteriales; family Nocardiaceae; genus Nocardia; species Nocardia sp. CA-119907. The sequence goes on along the minus strand of NZ_CP192091.1, from coordinate 1,302,811 downwards.
ACCATCGTGTGCGAGACCATCGCCGAACTCGACGCCGCGGTCGCCGACTGCTTCGCCTGTCCGCGGCTGGTCGCCTGGCGGGAGCGGGCGGCCAGGGAGAAGCGCGCGGCCTACCGCGACGAGACCTACTGGGGCAGGGCAGTTCCCGGCTACGGTCCGGATGACGCTCGGTTGCTCATCGTCGGCCTGGCCCCGGCCGCGCACGGCGGCAACCGGACCGGCCGGATGTTCACCGGCGACCGCAGTGGAGATTTCCTCTATGCCGCCATGTACAACGTCGGGCTGACCAATCAGCCGACGGCGGTGCACCGCGACGACGGGCTGCGGCTCATCGGAGCGCGCGTCACCGCACCGGTGCACTGCGCACCGCCGGACAATAAGCCGACCCCCGACGAGCGCGACCGCTGCAGACACTGGCTGGAAACCGAATTGGGCCTGCTCGCACCGACATTGCGGGCGGTGGTGGCACTCGGTGCGTTCGGCTGGCAGGCCCTGCTTCCCGCACTCGCGTCGTCGGGCTGGACCGTGCCGCGCCCACATCCCAAATTCGGGCACGGCGCCCATGTCGTATTCGCGCCGAGCGCCGCCGGTCGCGCGCCACTGCACCTGTTCGGCTGCTACCACGTCAGCCAGCAGAACACCTTCACCGGCCGGCTCACGCCCGAGATGCTCGAATCGGTGCTCGCCGCCGCGGCGAGCGCCGCTGGCCTACCTGCCGGCAGCAGCTGATCCTTCGCGGAGAACCGGCGCGCCCGCTCGGCGAACCGCACCGTGGATCAGGACGGCGGCGTGATCTTGGTGATGACGGTGCTGCCCTCGCGCGGTGCGACACTCACGAACTGCCGGTACGTGCGCACCGTCGAGTCGGGCCGGACCTCGGTGATCACGACATCGAAGCGTCCGTCGAGCATCGGCGTGATCAGTACGCAGTGCTGGGTGCCGAGCGGAACGGATTTGATCCCGGCATCGATCAGTTGGATGGCCGACACCCCGGCGTCCGGGCTGGTCAGCGATCGGGCGTCCGAGCCGGACCGGGTTACGTAGTAGGCGTATTGGAAGGCGAGGATCACGTCCGGACCCGATTTCGTCGAACCGGTGCCATTGCCGCGCACCAACTGTTCGGTGCGGGTCGGTTCGCAGTTCGGGCCGCCGCCGAGCACCGGATCGGTGATCGTCGCCGTCGACTGCCGGGTATTGCTCGCCTCGGCCGTGTACACCAGCACCAGCGCCACCGCCGCCAGCGTCCCGAAGAAGGCCGCGCTGCCGACCAGCCAGGGCCGGTGCCGCGGGCGTCGTTTCCGGCGTGGTCGGCGCGGCCCCGGTAGGACCCGTGGCGCCGATCCGGGCGGGATCATCCCAGGCCATAGTGGAGCGGCCGAACGGTTCCGGCTTCGGCGCATGCCGGTGCGAAGCGCGGCGGTATTGCCGCCGGGATCAGCTGCGTTCGACGACACCATGATCTCGCCACACCCCTTTGCCGGTGCCGCTCGGGCGACCTTCAAAATTTGCCGGGCCAGCAGCCCTATCAATGCCGTTGTGCAATAACAAGATTGCACATCCGCCCGAGTAATGGCGACCGAATCGGCCAGCGCGCGCCGGTCGGCGGACCGGCAGAGTATGCCCGATCCGGCCGCGGACGCGTCCGATTTCGGCAACTTTGGAGGGTTCCCACAAGAGCCGGGCCGAAGGTTCGTAAATACGGGCATACCGTGATCAAACCGCGCCGGTAAGCTCTTTCCGAAACGATGTCCGACGAAAACGCCTGCTCAGCAATGTGTTTCGACACCCTGCCCAGCACCGGGAAACGCCAACGACGATACCGCTCGACAATGATGTCGGGTTGCGGCGGCAAGGCTGTACGCCTGTTCGCTTCGCATAAGGCACTCGTCAGGACACCGAAACCGAGTTACCGGAAGAGAAATCAGGAGTGACGCTCGTGCGTAACCTCTTTGCCGCCGATGGACGATTCCCGAACGTCGTCGTGACGAGCCTCGCGGCGACCACCTCGATCGCTGGCGATGTCGATGCCACGTGGAAGGGACTCCTCAACGGCGAGAGCGGAATCGAGGAGCTGGACGATCCGTTCATCGAGGAGTACGAACTTCCGGTGCGCATCGGCGGGCACCTGAAGGTGCGGCCGGACACTCTGCTGACCCGGGTCGAGCAGCGCCGCATGGCCTATGTCGAACAGCTCGCGACCGTCCTCGGTCGGGAGGTATGGCGCAATGCCGGCAGTCCGGAGGTGGATCCCGAGCGACTCGGGGTGGCGATCGGTACCGGCATCGGTGGCGCGGATGCGATCACCGATGCGAACAGCAAATTGAAGAACGGTGGCTATCGCAAGATCTCGCCGCTGGCCGTGCAGATGATCATGCCCAATGGCCCGTCGGCCGTCGTCGGTCTGGAACTGAAGGCCAGGGCCGGAGTGATCACCCCGGTTTCGGCGTGCTCGTCCGGTTCGGAGGCGATCGCCAACGCGTGGCGCATGATCGCGATGGGTGACGCCGATATGGTCGTCACCGGCGGTGTCGAAGGCTACATCGATGTCCTGCCGATCGCGGCATTCACCATGATGCGCGCCATGAGCACCCGCAACGATGACCCGAAGGGCGCCTCACGTCCGTTCGACAAGGATCGCGACGGCTTCGTCTTCGGCGAGGCCGGTGCGCTGATGGTGCTGGAAACCGAGGAGCACGCCAAGGCGCGCGGCGCGACCATTCACGCGCGGCTGCTCGGCGCCGGAATCACCTCCGATGGCTACCATTTGGTGGCTCCGGCGCCGGATGGCGATGGCGCCGCCCGCGCGATGACCCGGGCGATGCAGACCGCGGGTCTGACGGCGAAGGACATCACCCACATCAACGCGCACGCCACCGCGACACCGATCGGCGATGTCGCCGAGGCCCGCGCCATCAACAAGGCGGTCGGCAACCATGCCTCGGTCTACGCACCGAAATCCGCACTGGGACATTCCATCGGCGCGGTGGGCGCACTCGAATCGATCCTGACCGTGCTCAGCATCCGCGACGGCGTCGTGCCGCCGACCCTGAACCTGGAAAACCTCGATCCCGAGATCGATCTCGATGTGGTACACGGTGAGGCGCGCCACCAGGAGATCGAGTACGCGATCAACAATTCGTTCGGATTCGGCGGGCACAATGTCGCGCTCGCCTTCGGCCGGTACTAGCGGACCAGGATGGCGCGCGGAAAGAGCAGCTGGAAGCCCAGCTTCTGCACGTTCTGCTGGGATTTCGAACCGGGCAGTGTGGTCACCACCGCGAGGTCACAGCCCGCGGCCGCGGCGGCGGCGAGGCGCATCGACAGCAATGATGCCTGTACCCCGCGTCGGCGGAATTCGGGCAGGGTCGCCGCACCACACAGTTGGGCAATGCCGTCGGTGAGGCGCAGGCTCGCGCCTCCGGCGGGCACGCCGTCGATCCAGGCCAGCGAACCGACGAAACCGGTTGTCGCGGTGAGGTCCCGCTCGGCGCGCTCGATCGCCTCGCGCGGGAACTCCTCGTGCGAGGCGACGCCCTGGGTATCCGGCGTGGCGAAGCCGTCCACAACGACATTCACCCAGGTATCGAATTCCTCGTGGCCGACATCGCGGATCTCCACGCCATCGGCCAGCTGTGCACGCCGGTCGGGGTCGAGTCGCAGACCGAGGACGTTCTCGAATCCGAACAGCACATAGCCACGACGAGTGAGGCATTCGACGACGGCGGGATCGGCGAGGGTCGACACCTCGAACTGCACCGGTGCGTCGCGCTCGGCGAAGGCCTGTTCGACGGCATCCATGTCGGCGTCGTCGAACGCACCGCCCATACCGACGCCGACAACCTTGTCGAGCGGCGATCCCGCACCCGCCCACACCGCGACGCCGCTGCCGATGGGGTGCAGCAGCACTCGCTCCCGCGGGTCCCGGCGCGCGGCCGCGCGGGCACCTTCCGCGATCAGGGTGCATTCGGCGTGCTCGACGCGCGCTGCGAGATCCTGTCCTGCGAACAAACCGGCGGCGAAGTCAGACGGCATGAGCAATTCCTACCCCGCCGGCAGTGCTCGATTCACCTGGTTTTCCGTCGCCGAGCTGGCTCGGCGTGTCCCAGTGGTGCGGGTCGGCACCGTTGGTCAGAAGATCGCGACCGGTGCGACCGGTGTCCCAGTGGCGCCGACGAACGGCTCGGGCATGGCGCTGAGCAGGAATTCGTAGCGCCCCTCCGCGGCACAGATCCGCGACAGCTCCTCGAGATTCCAGTTCTGCCCCTGCAGCATGCCCATCTCGACCAGGTGCAGTGCATGCACCGCCAGCCACCCGTTCTCGAACTCCGGCGGGAAGATCTCGAATGTCAGGGTGTCGTTCGCGACGGCCGCGACATCGCGGGCGTGGAACCATTCCGGACTGCGCACCGAAAGTCCCGGTGCGGGAACGGCATACCCCTGTTTGTCGCCCGCCAGATACAACCGCATCTGGCCGGTCCGCACCAGCACCACATCCCCGGCACGGACCCGGGTGCGCGCCAATTCCTCGGCGGCCAGCAGGTCCTCGGGTCCGACGGCGTGATCGCCGGGGAGGCGACCGACACCGTGGGCCGCCGCGATATCGAGCAGGACACCGCGCGAGACGATAGGGCGGGCCTTATCGATTCCGCTGAAGGCGGCGCCGCCGTGCGCGGTGATGGTGTCGGCCGGACGTCCGTTGTAGATCCGGCCCGAATGCGAGACATGGGTCAGCGCATCCCAGTGGGTGGCGGCCTGCAGTCCCATTGTCACAACGTCGTCGCTGGTGGCGACCAGTTCGGGGCCGAACATCTCCCAGTTCAGCGCGATCATCGAATGCAGCGGATCGACCCGGCCCGGTATCAGTCCGGTCTGTATTCCGTTCTGCTGCAACGGAACCGCCAATGCGACCCGCCGCCCGGTGCGCACCGTGGCCGCGGCATTCCGGACGACCTCGTCGGTGATCAGATTGAGTGTGCCGATCTCGTCGTCATCGCCCCAGCGTCCCCAGTTGTTCACCCGCGCAGCGATATCGAGAAATTCCCGGGGCAGTGCCATGGCGGCAATCTACCGTTCGCGGCCGGATCGCGGCGTCGAACGTCACGCCGCGCAGCGACTCACTTCGGCGCATGCCCGTCCTGGGCGATGAGCACCGAGCAATCGGCGTGTCGGGCGGCCTTCTCGGCGGTCGCACCGATGAAGCGACCCCAGATCGCCGAATGTCCGCTGCGGCCCAGGACGAGCAGATCCGCTTCGTGATGCGTTGCGGCGATGGCGAGTTCATGTGCGGGGTGTCCGGCGCGGATCTCGGCTTCGATGGCGATGCCGCGTTCGGCTGCCGTCGCGGTGGCCGCGGCCAGCCAACGGCGGCTGGTCTCCTCCTCGACCGAGCGCTCCTCCTCGATCTCACCGATCACCGGCCGGTAGAGCGGCCGATGCTCCTCCACGGCGACGACGGTGAGCGCGGATTTGTGCGCGGCGGCCAACTCGAGCGCGATCCGAAGAGCCTTGCGGGCGCCGGGCGAGTCGTCGTATCCCACCACGATCCGCTGGAACACATCTCCAGTGTGATCCTCCGGTCGAGCGTGGTCCAGCGGCGCGAAGAGTTCGCCATCCGCCCACGGGAGGTGTTCGTATCCGACCGTGGAAGGTGTTCGGCAGACCCCCAGCGAACTATGGTGACCGTATGCCCGTTACCGACGGTACCGCTGTCTCCGAACCGCCAGTCATCCCCGGTGTGCGCCGGTCGTTCATCACCGCCCGCGATGTCCGATTCCACGTCACCGAGGCCGGACCTGTCGACGGTCGGCCGGTCGTGCTGCTGCACGGCTGGCCGGAGCACCATTACGCCTACCGACACTTGCTCGCCGACCCACCCGATGGGCTCCGGATCATCGCGCCCGATCTGCCGGGCTACGGCTGGTCGGGCCCCGCGCCGCATCGGTGGGCGAAGGAGGACGTCGCCTCCGATGTGCTCGCACTCCTCGATGCGCTCGGCCTGGACCGCGCGCTGCTGGTCGGCCACGACTGGGGCGGTTACGTCGGATATCGCATGGTGCTGCGCGAACCCGAGCGCTTCGACGGCTATCTCGTGCTGAATATGGCGCATCCGTGGGTTCCGGTACCGACGGTATTGCGCCATCTCTGGCGCTTCCTCACCTATCAACCGCTGGTCGCCACCGTGGGTGTGCCATTGCAACAGCGCACCAAATTCCTCGAACGGGTCATCGGCGCCGCGATCACCGACCACAGCGCCTTCGGCCCCGAGGCGGTGCGCGTCTTCGCCGACCGCTTCCGCGATCCGGTCTGCGCCCGCGCCGCCACCGACACCTACCGAACCTTCTGGCTGCGCGAAGTCCCCGATGCCGCACGCAATCCGGAACGCCGCCGCATCGCCATCCCGATTCGTGCGGTCTTCGGCGTCGACGACGTCGCCGTGCACCCTTCCCTCGCCGCCGCCGATACCGCCAAAGCCGACGACTACACCTTCGAACCCGTCACCGGCTGTGGACATTTCGTCGCCGATGAGCGCCCCGATATCATCCGCGCCCGCCTGATCGAACTCGCGGCAGCCACGAAATAGCCTTTATCGCTGCAACTTTCGCGCCAACGCCGATGCGCGCAGCGGCGTGCGGGATCGCCGGGTCATCGGCGTCGGCGCTGAGCTCGGCGAGGGGGCATGCACAGTTCGGCGATGGAACAACATTCTCGCCCTCCCGGCCCACGGCGACTTTCCGGGTGAATATCCGGGCTGGGGCCGAGGTGGGGCGCCGCATCGTCACGGGCGAACAGACGCGTGCGCATCTCCCCCATCAGATTCGACAGACCTTCGATCTGCCCATCGTCCACCGACCGTTGTTCCGGTCGGTGGACGAGGTGCGGAGATGTAGGGAGCCAGCGCCGTCGCGATTCGATGCGGATCGCCGAGCCCGCGATAGTCGCCCGCATCTCGCACCAGCCTGGGCTGTATCGCGGCCACCAGATCAGCGGCCTGATGCAGCGAGCATTCTGCGCGGCCGAGCAGTTTGCGAACCAGCACCACCTGTTCGAAGGCTGACCAATCGGATTCGGCGATCCGTTCGGCAACCGCGGACAAGCCGCCCGAGGCCAGCGCGGCGCGCAGTTCGGACACCTCCTCCGCGCGGTCGGTGAGCAGTGTGCGGTACAGCGCCCGCGTCTCGTACGGCAGTGTCGGGATGAGACCGGCCGCGAACCGCCAGACGAATTCCTGGTGCGCATAGGCCAAATGCGGGTGCTGCTCGACGAATTCGCGCCAGTCGACGCCATTGGCCGCCGCGAGGAAATATCGCGGACAGTCGAGCGAGGTCGTCCTCGGCATCGAGCACCAGCTTGATGTGATGCTCGAAGTAATACCCCGCGCCCAGTTCCCTGGCCGCAATATCGTTTTCGGGCACCCCCTCGGCCCACGGCGAAGCCTCGAGCTTCACCCGCACAACGGCGAACCCGGCGTCGCGCATGTCCTCGACCAGTTCGGATATCGAATCCCGCACCGCCGCAAGCGTTCCGGACCGCCGCACCGTCACCATGGGCTGATCGCATACCCGTCCCCGCGCCAGCACGATATGGGTGAACTTCATATTCCGCTGCCCCGCATACCTTTCGAGCGCATCCACCCATGTTGCCCCGGCCCGCACGGTGATATGCCCTTCGAAGTCGCCCCGAAACTCCCGCACCCCCGCAGGTAAGCCGGATCGGCCGACCAACTCCTGTTCGCTCATATGTTCTACAGTACGAAGATGCGCATCCCGCTGTCGATCGCGGCAAGTTGCGGAGAGTGTGCTGGAAGGCAATCCGCTATTGCCATTGCGGGCGTGTCGGAGCAGTGTGAACGTACCGGTGGCGCCATCGGGGCGCTGCCCTGAACACCCCGAGGGGGTGGATCGTGTACGCACGTTCTACCACTATTCAGGCGCAACCCTCCGCTATCGACGCCGGGATTGCGCACGTTCGCGACGTAACAATGCCCGCTCTGGAAGACATCCCCGGCTGTATCGGACTGTCGCTGCTGGTCGACCGGAAATCCGGCCGGTGCATCGCGACGACCGCATGGGAAACCGAGGACGCGATGCGCGAAAGCGCGGACCGCGTTCGCGCGATCCGCGATCGTGCCGCCGAGACGTTCCGCGGCGGCGCAATGATCGAACACTGGGAGATTGCCGCATTGCATCGGGACCACCGCTCGCGGGAGGGCGCGTGTGCTCGCGTGGTCTGGAGCAAGATGGACCCGTCTCGGGCCGACTCGGCGATCGACACCTATAAGTCCCAAGCCCTGCCCGCCATGGAAGGCCTCGAGGGGTTCTGCAGCGCCAGTCTGCTGGTCGACCGGGCATCCGGGCGGGGCGTTTCGTCTGTCACCTTCGACAACGCCGATGCGATGGACCGCAACCGCGACCAGGCGACCGCCATGCGGGACCGAATCGCTGGGCAAGCCGGTATGGAGGTGACCGACATCGGCGAGTTCGAATTGGCACTCGCCCACCTGCGCGTACCCGAATTGGTGTAACCACGTGGCGGTGCCGTCATCGCCGACGGTGCCGTCGAGCAACTCGGCCGCGCCGGTGGCGCCTCGGCACCTCGTGCCGCGCGGCCGAGTTGCGCCCTGTTGACTACCGGACAGCTCGCGGTGTGGCAGCGGGCGGGAGTCGGCATACACCGGATCATCGCGGGCCGCCGAGCGAATCGAGCGCTTGCCGAGCCCGGGGAGCATGCAGCGGGGAGAAGTCCGGATTTATCCGCAATGCCTCCGACAGCGCGCTGGCCGCCGCATCGGCGCGGCCGAGCGCCGCGAGGATCATGCCGCGGTGGTAGGCGAGGGTGGCGCTGCGCCAGCCGAGGGCGACGGTACGGTCGGCGTAGCCGATCGCCTCCTCATCGCGTCCGGCCTTGTGCAGTGACCAGGCGAGTACGTCGGTGGTGATAATGCTCTGGCGGCGGCCGTATTCCAACTGCGCCAGCCGCACTGCCTCGGCTGGGTCGCCGTGCTCGGCGGCGAGCAGGGCGGCGTCCACGTAGTCGGTCGTGCCTTGTGCCGCCAGTGCCCGGAACTGCTCGGCGACCTGGCGGTACTCGACAGCGGCCTGCTCGGGTCGGCCCGCGGCGTCGAGCAGTTCGCCGAATTCGATCAGGTACTCCGGCAGCGGCGCACGGGTGGTCAGTGCCGCGTACTGCGCGATCCCCCGTTCGAGGTCGCCACGTGCCGCGAATACCTTGGCCTGCCCCTGCTGCAGCGCCGCACTGTCCGGATTTGCCAAAAGGCCGGAGCGATACTGACTTTCGGCGTCGTCGAGCTGCCCGCTATTGAATGCGAGCTCGCCGAGATGGTAGCGGCAGAAGGCGATCTGATCGGCGGTATTCGCCGCGCCGAGTGCCATCCGCAATGCGTTCATCGCATCCTCGGTGCGACCGTGCAGTTCGAGGTCGTAGGCGGCGCGGGTGAAGGACGGTACACCGGGACGCAGGTCGAGCATCCGCTGGACGGCCGCCGTCGCGGCGTCGGTATCGCCGAGTTGGGTCAGCGCGTCGACGAGGACGCCGTATACCTCGGCGCTGTCCGGCCGCAGTACGACGGCCTGCTCCGCATAACGGCGCGCGGCGGTGAATTCGTGCCGTGCGTTGGCGAGCACACCGAGCCCGGTCAGCGCCTCGGCATTGTTGTCGGGTTGCAACTCCATCGATCGGTCCAGCGCCCGCTGCGCCTCACCGTAATTCCTTGGATCGCCGGTGATCCGGGCCAATTCGACGTAGGAGGCGCCCAGCGCGGCCCAGCCCGCCGCATAGCCGGGCACCCGGTCCAGTTGTCGCCGCTTCTGGTCGATCTGCACGGCCAACGGTTCGATGGGTTGGGTGGACTGCGCGGCGGTCTGCGATGACCCGCCGGTGAATGCCGCGGCCGTCCCGAGGACGGCGGTGATCAACAGGATCACCACGAGCGTGCCGAGCGCGGGCTTGCGGCGCAGGCGGGAAGGGATTTCGGACATGTTCGGACCTCGGATGGTGCGGGGTGGGTGATCACCCGGGTAGCGGTGTCCCGCTACCCGGGTGCGGATGTCATTCGCTCGGTGGCGTATCGAGCCCGCTCAGCGGTGTGTTGAGCCCAGCGGCTCGCCTGCGGCGCAACCACAGCCAGCCACCGGCGACCAGCGCCGCACTGGCACCGACCCCGCCAGCGGCGATCGGCAGCACCGGCACCCCGCCGTCGTCCTGTTGTGCCGCAGCGGGTTTGGTGCCGCCCGCCGCCGGCCCGGCGTTATTGGACGGCCCGGCGCCAGCCACCGACGATCCGGCCTTCCCCCGCGATGGCAGCGCGACATACGGGAAGACATTGGAAAACGCCACATCGTTGGCATCGACCTTGTCCCCGGCGGCCAGCGCGTCCACCAGTTTGCCGGTCTGCGCCGCACCCTCCATGGCCTGCACCGCGATATCGACCACATCGTCGGCCAGTCGCCGGCCATTGGGGAATCCCTGCAGATCAGCGCCGAGCACGCCGAGCCGGTTCGGCTGTGGCGTCGGCGGCACCGACATGTTCAACCGCAGCATCTCCGATGGCTGGAATGCCTTGGGATCGACATCGGCATTGAGGACCTGCGAGTTCAGATCCGCCTGAATGGGCGGCGCGCTGCCGTCCAGCGTCGGCGCCTTCTTCGCGATCCCGGTCAGGAAGATCTCCACCAGGTCGTTGCGCGGGGCGGCGGGTGCGGGCACCTGATAGACCGACTGGATCAGTTTCGCCAGCTCGGGATCGGTGACCCGAGCGACCACCTCGGGAATCGTCGCGTCCTTACTCGGCGACAACCCGTTGAACGCGTCCTTCAGCCCGACCGGCATGACCACCTCGTTCACCAGCGGATTGCCGAGCCGCGATACCTGCACCGCCTCGCCGACCGCGGTCGCGGCACCGGGGCTGAGCTGCAATGAGCGGCGCTCGGTATCGCTCCACACCCCGATCACGGGGTTGCGCACCGGGTCACCGCGCAGTGCGAGATCGCGCCTCGGCACCTGCAGTACAACGGTATTGACGTTGTAACCGGCGAGCGTATCGGTACCGACCTCGGACAGATTGCCACCGTAGAGCAGGTCGAACACCCGCAGATCGAGGAAGAACGGATCCTCCGCGGCGCCGACGTACACCGAGCCGCCACCTGGCAGCGCATGGGTCGCCTGCTGACGCAGCGGCGCGTAATCGGGTATCGAGGCCGAACCGGTATACGACGGCGCCGCTTGGCCGTGCACGATCGGACGCCAGTCGTTGGCACCATGGCTGACCGATAGCGTGTAGTTCTGCCGGAAGAGCAGGTTCTCATCGTTCAGGTCGGTGACCGGCCCGTTGTTGTACAGGAAGGTGCCAGCGCCGCGACGATCGTCGTTGGTGAAGGTAACCCGGTAGCTGATATCCGGTTTCCCGTTGCCGTCGTTGTCGATATTGATGTCGTAATTTGCCTCGGTGGCCCAGGGATAGAAATTCGGACCGCCATTGGGTTCCTGCAGCCCGAACCAGTTGGCGATGATCGTCACCGTATCGGGCTTATCGGGGCTGACGAACGCATATACGTCGGTGTTGTCCACCGCTGGATCGCCAGCGATCAGCGGGGCCTCGCGATGGCTGGAGGCACCGGCGAACGGCACTCCGAGGCCACCCACTGTCCCGCTGAGCACAATGATTCCGACGGCCGCCAAGGCGCCGACGGCACGGCGCCGCACGCCGCGTCGAGTTGATCGGGTCATGAGTTTTCTTTCGTTGGCTACACCCGACTTTCGAGTCGGTGTCGCCAATGGTGAATCTCGGCCCCGATCCCCCACATCGGTCGATCGACCTATCTCGGCAACAGTCTCGACGCTCGCACCATCTGGCGCTTGGTCGACGACATCGACGGATGTCGGGCCGATGCGGATGGCCGAACCCGCCCGAGTTGCCGCGCATGCAGACTTTGTGCGTGCTGCTGGTCGTCGGCGTCCAGCTGGCGGTGGCGTCCCGGCCGGGCTGCAGCGGCATTACAGCAGGCGGTTTCAGTCAGGAGAACAGGCCGCGCAACTGTTCGGTGACCTCCCACAGCCGTCGCGAGGTGTCGAGATCATAAGAGGCGGGCGAGGACTGCTCCGGGCTGTACCGGTTGTAATAGGCGCCGCGTCGAATCTCGGATTCGGTGGCCAAGTGGACGATCGGACCCGCACCTTCGCTGGTCGGCAACGAAATCGCGCGCGAGAGCGTGCGCATCGCCAACATCCGCGGCCCGGAGAAGCCCCGCACCAGATCGGTGCGAACCATCCCCGGGTGCACCGCGACGACCTCGAGTTCGGGATATCGGCGGTGCAATTCGTAGCTGAAGTGGAGATTGGCGAGCTTGCTGCGGCTGTAGGCGACGAAGATGTGGTAATCCCTTGTGCTGTAGAGATCTTCGAACTCGATATCGATGGGGTCCGAGCGCAGCAGCGCCGCCCGATGGCCCTCGGAATTGACATTGACGACCCGGCCGCCGCCCTGCCGCAGCAATGGCAGTAGCGCACTCGTCATCGAATACGGGGCGAGATGATGGACGGCGAAGTTCTGTTCGATTCCCTCCGGGGTGACCGTCCGCTGTTGCGACATGACACCCGCATTGTTGATCAGGGTATCGATCCGGTCGACAGCTTCGGCGATTTGCTGTGCGGCACTGTCGATTCCGGCCTTGGTCGCGACATCGGCAGCGATCACCGTCGCGGTCGGCAACGCCGCCCGCAGGTCGCGCACCCGCTGTGGATCCCGTCCGATCAATATCAGCCGGTGACCGGCGGCGGCGAATGCGCCCGCGGCTTCCCGCCCGATTCCCGATGTCGCGCCGACCAGCACGATCGTGCGCTGACTCATCGCGCACCGTCGGCACGGGCCGCGGCGCCGAGGCCAGCGGCGGCGATGAGCGCTCGCTCGCGCAGCGCCGGCGGTAGGTGGGTGAGCAGGCCGAGCATGCGGGCTCCACCGCCGACCGAGTAGCGACGCTTCGGCGCGCGTGCCGAGACCGCGGCGGCGACCGTCTTCGCCACCGGAGCCACCGGTTCCATCTTGGTCGCGGCCGACGTTTTCGCGACCGCGGCGAGTTGGTGCTGGTACAGCGCTGTCCGCGTGGGATCGGCAGCGACCAGTGCGGCCTGTGCGGATTGCTCCGCCTTGGTGAAGATCTCGGTCTGCGTGGCGCTCGGTTCGACGACGACCACCGGAATTCGCCACGCCCGCAACTCCAGTCGCAATGCATCCGACAGCGATGACAGCGCCGCCTTGCTCGCGGAAATCGGGGCCAGGAACGGTATCGGCAACCGGGCCGTCGGGGCGCTGATATTGATCACCCGCCCGCCCCCTGCGCGCAGCAGCGGAAGGAATGCCTGGGTGACGTAAGCGGGGCCGAAAGTGTTGACCGCGAACTGAAGTCGCAGCTGATCGGGCGAGACCAGTTCCAGTGGTCCCTGCACGATGATCCCGGCATTGTTGATCACCGCGCGCAGACCCGCCGGGCCCACCTCGGACGCCACTTGTTCGGCCGCAGCGGCGACGCTGTCGGGGTCGGTCACATCGATCGGTACCGCCCGGCTACCGGATCCGGAGCGCCGATCGGAGTGCACACCCGCGTAAACGGTATAGCCCTGGCGGACAAGCAGATCGGTGATGGCCGCACCGATGCCGCCAGCGGAGCCGGTGATGAACACATTGCCCTTCATGTCCTCGGACATGGGTCCTCCATGCGTAAACATTGACATGTTACCTTGAACAGGTGCACTCACATTTACATGCTTGGATGAACATGTCAATGCCTACATGTAAACAAGTACATGAAGGGCGGTGATTACCCATGTCACTGAGGCATGCCCTGCTCGGCCTACTGGCCGAGGCGCCGGCTAGCGGCTGGGATCTGAGCCGCCGATTCGAGGATCTGCTCGGTTCGGTCTGGCCCGCCAAGCATCCGCAGATCTACGGTGAGCTGCGCAAACTACAGGACGACGAGTTCATCGCCACCGAGGCCGAAGGGCCGCGTGGGCGCAAGGAATACCGCATCACCGAAGCCGGACTGACCGAGGTGCGCCGCTGGCTGACCGAGGTCGAAGTCGACCACACCTTCCGGCTGGAACCGCTGCTGCGATCGATGTTCTTCTGGCTGATGGATCCCGACAAACTCGCCGAGTATCTCGACCGCGAGGCCGCGTACTACCGCGGCCTCGCCGACTACTACCGCGAAATCGCCGCGGCCAAGGACCGCGGCGATTACGGCACCGACCCACAAACCCAATCGATCCGCATCGCCGCCGAAGCAGGCATCCGCCTGACCGACGCACTAGGCGAGTGGGCGGAATGGGCGCAATCCCATCCACCCAGCAAGCAGCGAAAATCCTGAAACCCGGCCGACACGAGGGCCGAGACCTAACCCCCTGTGCCGCAGGGTAACCCGCCCGCACCGACTACGAACGTGGCGCTGCGCCCGCGCGCGTCCAGCCGCCCGTCACCCCAGCTCGCACTGCCATAACCATCCACCTCTATCGCGTACTCGCCCTCGGCCAGCCCCTCGGGCAACCGCACCGACGTCGAGGCCCGCCCGTCGACTATGCCCAGATACACCCGCCCTTCACTACCCAACGGCACCAAGAAGATCCGCGCATACTCGAGCTTCTTATGAGCGCCCGATGCAAGGGGCGACCACTCGATATCGAGCGACCGACACCCGGCATCGCTGAACTCGATGGCCACCCGCAGCGTCGCCGCCCCCTCAGGCCCGGCCCGATACCTCACCGCGCCCTCCTCGATGCCCGGACCCGCCCAAACGACTCGCTCAGCGGGACTTCCCTGTGCACCAGGCTGGCACGGCCACCTGCGCAAGGCAATCGGTCGGGCGTCGACAGAACACCGAGCCCAACGCTCGACCATGCACGGCCTCGACGCTGCCCAGCGCAACCATCAGCCGAGAATGCGCTCACGCAGGTGCCTCTCGACGTTTACCTGCATCAGTGCATGGTGATCGCACGTCCAAGACACATCTCGGGGGTCATCGCATGGTGGATAGGTTGTGCCAGAGGTTTTCGAGGCTGTCGGTGCCGCCGAAGAGGGTGGTGAAGTTGGTGGAGTCGAGGAGGATGATGTCGCCGGCGCGGGGGGTGGCGGGGGGCATCCAGAGCAGGGTGTTGAATTCGGTGTTGCCGGCGGCGGTGAAGGGGTGGGGGCGATCGGGGTCTACGCGTTGGCGGCCGAGGACTCGTAGTGAGTCGGTTTCCGGGGCGGCGAGTTCGTAGTGCGGCAGGTGGGGGTGGAAGTTGAAGGTGGTGACGTTGTCGAGCAGGTGGAGTGCGTCCAGATCTCGGAATCCGGTCAGGGGGGCGATCTCATCGGTGCCGTCCACGACCGCGGGGCGCAGGCCCCACTTGTTGTGCACGGGCACGTCGAGCGCTTTCATCAATGAGCGGGTGTACTGGCCGAAGCGCTGCTGACGGGGGACCAGCGGGTCGCCGTGATGCTCGTATTCGACCTGTCGCTGTGTGAAGTCGTCGGTGAAGCCGACGTCGTGGTGCGGCGCGAGCAACAGGCAGGTGCCTTCGCGTTGCAGCCACTCCCGGATCGCGGCGCACTCCTCGGGTGCGGCCTGCTGCTCGGACAGGACGTGATCGAGCCCGAACACCATGAGGGTGTCGGTATCCGCGAGGATCCGCTCGTCGATCGGCAAGGTGTAACCGGCCTGGTCGATGCGCTGGAATACCGCGACGGGATGACCGGTCGCCTCCCCGGCCAGTCGCTGGAACGCGAGTGTCGAACGATGGAAAAGCTCCAATGTGCCCGCGATACCCTGCAGGAAGTGCGCCGCGTCGTACTCGACGGTCTCGTAACTCGGCCACGAGACATTGCGGACCTCGGTCATCGTGGAGAAGCGGTTGTACATTTCGGCGGGATCGCGTTGCGCCTCCCACGGATAACTCCACGTCCAATAGATGCTCATCCGCCGCCGCCCGTCGTGCTTGCGCGGAATGTGGTCCTGGTTGTAGGTGCGTGCCCGCGGCAGGGTGCTCATGCTGTCACCTCTCAACTGTCGAGCGAGGCCAGGTATCGCAGTGCGCGGATACCCGGCAGGAAGAAGTACGCGCCGCCCTTGAGCGTGGTGAATGCCGGTAGCCCCGTGAGCACCTTGCGGATGGGCCGCTTGGGGATCGTGAACTCCAGGGTGCCGTCCTGGGTGCCGCAGATGGGGTCGCGCTCATTGCCGAGTTCATGGAATGCCTTGTCATTGATCCAGACGTTCTGGGCGAACTCGAACTGGCGAACCAGGCTCGCGCAGATGATGAACGCGGCAATGCCTCGATCCACCCCGTCATCGGGCGCGTTCTCCGGCAGCGCCGGGCCATAGGTGGCACCGCGGCGAATCATCCTGCGGCGGTTCATATTCGGTGCGGTATCGCGGGGGTTGAGCCGCCGCACGTGCGAGCCGAGCGGTATCGCGTAACCGTGCGGGTCCATCTGTTCGTAGTTGAAGTCGTTGTTGCGCATGGGATCCGCGCCCAGCTCTGGATCGTCGTGGTCGGGGGCCAGCGTCAAGGGGGCGCCGCTCGGCCAGCGGCCCATGAGCTTCGCGGCGAGCAGCTGCTGCCCGTCCGGGGTGTCGGCGCGCTCGCGCAGATAGCTCCGAAACGCGCCGACGTGTTCTTGCAGCCGCCGGTAGGCCATGTAGCTGCCGTTGCGGGACAACACCTCCGGCTGCGGCAGCCTGTGGACCGGCCCCTCCTCATCCGGGTAGCCGAGGATGAATTCGCCGGGTTTCAGCGGAGCGCCCGACCCCGGCGTCGGTTCCTCACCGGATCCCTCGATCACGGGCTGGGACAACCGGTCTCGGAAACCGAAGTGGTCGTGGGCGTGGTCGAATGGCGGCGTCGCGTTCAGATCCAAGAACGACAACACGCGCACACCCGGGCAGCGCGCCACCAGCTTCTGATGCTCGGCGGTGCACCGCTGGTGTTCGGCATCGGTGCGGGCGAACAGGATCCCGATGGCGTGCAGGTCATCACCGGCCAGCCCGCCGACCCAGTTATCGGGGTGATTCGCACCCGTATCGCCCAGGATGTCGGCGCGGGCGGCCATGCCTTCGCGGAACTCGTCGGGGAAGGTGGCGAGCGCTTCCCCCGACACCCCGAGCGCCCGCAGCCCGCGCCAGGTGAAGGCGAGCGTGATCCAGCGCTCGGAGCTGTCCATCGTGGCGCGCACGTCCGCGGCCGACTGCACCCGGCCCAGCAGCTCGGTCAACCAGGCCCGGCCCCCGGCGGGATCGTCGAAGGACAGGAACTCGTAGCGCCCGGTCATCGCCGGGGTGCGGGTCAGCAGGATGTGCTGAATATCGTCGAGTTCGAGCATCGGCCCGGACGATCTACTGCATCTGATCGAGCATGTCGGAGAACGCCGCCTTGAGCCGCAGCGCCTTTTTGATCTCGTCGGCGGTGACGTAGGGGTACTCGCCGTATTCGAGGAAGCTCGAACACTGGTGGTCCCGAACGAATTTCACGAAGGCCGCCGGATTCTCCTGCCAATCCTCCGGAAACCCTTCGAGATTGGTGAAGACGGTCGTGATACCGGTCTGGCTGAAGAGTGCGACGGCGTCCTCGGTGTACTTGTCGAAATCGGTGTCGAAGATGCCCTGGTACTGGAAATGCAGTCCCGAGCCGACATCGAACAACACCCACCGCAGATAATGCAACCGCAGTGGTGCCAGCACATCTGGACTACCCGCTACCGCCTCTTCGATCTGCTTACCGTATGCGCGAACTGCCTCTTCTCGACCCGGTTTCACCTTTGCGATGATCGAGAACCCGTAGCAGGCGGGCGTCCGTGGATAAATCGGGCCGTACCGACCCCGCTCCAGCTCGAAATAACCCTCCCTGGGGATGGCCATCGCCGCCGGCCTACTCCAGTCCTGATCGGTCGCTGGCATGGCGTCACCTGCCTTTACCGTCGCAGTATGGATATCAAGCATGGTACGCAGCGGGCCGATACTGCCGCAAAGGTTCGGCTATCTCCGCCGTACTGGACATCCGAGATAATTTCGGAAACTCCGAATCCCCGCCACCGGCGCCCCGGTTTGACAGGATTACCTCATGTCAACACCGCCGCAGAACACCAACTCGGCGCCGACACCGCGCCCTTTGTCTACGCCGCGAGCCGCCGCACTGGCCGGCATCGCCTTCGCGGTGTTGTTCGGTACCACGCTCATCGTGATCCGCATCAAAATGCCTGCAGGCCTTGAGGATTCAACCCAGTGGTTGAAGAGCCAACAGAGCGCGATCACGACGGCGACGGTGCTGATGCCCTTCGCCGGAATCTGCTTTCTATGGTTCATCGGCGTCGTGCGCGACGGATTCGGGCGCTACGAAGACCGATTCTTCCTATCCATATTCATCGGCAGTGGGCTGCTATTTCTGGCGATGATGTTCGTCGCCACCGCCGTCGCCGCTGGTTTGGTGGCGAGCAACACCGACGTCACCAATCCGGCCGCCCGCGCCGAGGTGATCAACTTCGGCAGACACGTCTTGGTTTCGGCGAGCCAGACTTATGCGCTTCGCATGGCGGCCGTATTCATGATCTCGCTCGCGACGATTTGGTTCAAGACCAGGCTGATGCCCCGCTGGCTCGCCATCCTCAGCTATTTGGTAGCCCTGACACTGCTCATCGTCAGCGAGATGAGCAAGTGGGCGGAACTGGTATTCCCTGCCTGGGTGCTCGTGGTCAGCTGCCTTATCCTGACCCGCTCCGGACTCACCGAACGACAACGCACCCAGCACGATTGATGCTGTGCCGCAGTACCCTCATGGACGAGCCCTCACCCCGTAGTTCGCCCAACCTGATCGTATCGATCATGCTCATGGCCAGCCACTGCCTCGCCGAACGAAAGACGCGAAATGGCTCGAGCGCTTCGAACAGCAAGAACTCCATCCGGCCCCTGGGGCACAAATGGCGCAGTCTTCGAGGCCCACCAAGCCACCGCAGACCTGGACATCGGCCGAGCAGGCCACCTACTCCTACTGCGGCAGATGTTCCCGGTATGGGTAATCGGCCTGGCCTGCTTCGGCATAACCGCCATCTTCATGATCCTGCGAACCCTGTTCGACCTGTGAGTTCCGCGGCGAGATCGGCGACGAACGCCCCGCGCGCGCACCGCATCGACGCGCCTGGCGCTGTCCTGTCCGATATTCACCGTCGGTGTTGGTCCGGTTACCGAATTCCTCCGACTGTCACGTCATCCGACTCCTACCATGTGGGCAGGCGAAGACGGAGGTGGGGATGGGCGGGAGCGCGGCGGAACCAGGGGATGCGAAAGACTACGCACTGACCGTGGCCGACGGGTCATACGAGTGGTATCGGCACGCCGCGATCAAGGCGCGCCGATACCACCGCGTCACCGAGGTGCTGCAACTCCTCGTGTCCGCCGCGATTCCCGTCGCGGCCGTGCTGCTGCGGGGAAATACCGATATCCCGGCGGTGCTCGGATCGGTCCTCGTCGTCATCGGCGGACTCCGTGCGCAATTCCACTGGCACGACAACTATTTGCGGTTCAGCCAGGCCCGCGAGGCCGTCGAGGCGGAGCGTCGGCTCTACCACACCCAGTCCGGCCCCTACGCCGACCCCGATACGAGGGACGCGGTGTTGGCGAGCGCCGTCACCACCATCGAACAGAAGGAAATGAGCGCTTGGCTGAAGATCGCGACACCGGGCCGGACCCGCGAGGCGCGATGAGCGCGCGACGCCGGATACCCACCTACTTCAGCCACAGCTACCGAGCCGAGGACCGCGACGCGTCGGAGTTCTTCTGGCGCAAACTGGAACCACACGGCTTCGGCTTCACCGTGGATCCACAGTCGGGTGCCCTGTCCACCTGTCATCTGGAAATGGTGATGCGTCGCAGCGCCTGCTTCGTCGCGGTGATTCCGCTGCGGCCGAGCGAACAGACCTACCGATGCTCGCCGTTCATGGTGCACGAGTACGGACTCGCGGTGCGGGCGCGCAAGCCGAGGCTCGTCTTCGCCGAAAAGGGCATCTCACGCAGGCATTTTCTCGACGTGGACGAGGTTCATGTCTTCGACCGCGACGAACTCGCCAGTTACGGAGACGATTTCGAACAATCGTTTCACCGGTTGCTGTTGGAGAGCCAGGCCTACTCGGCGGCGGCCGACCAATTGCGTGGTGAGGTCGGTCTGGCATTGCCGAACAATCCCGCGTACCGCGAGATCCGGCCGGTGATCATCGCGCTGCTGGAACGCTACGGCTATGCGGTCGCGGAGGCTCCCTGGCACCTGAAGGATCCCGCCGATATCGCCTTTCGCCTCGATCGGTTCGAGTTCGTCGTCGTCGATGTGGCATCGCGCGCGGTGCCCGCGTGGTTCTATCCGACCTTGGTCGGGCGGTTCGTCCCCACCCTCGACCTCATCCACGAAACCGACTCGGGCACAAGGACTCCCATACCGCCGCTGGTCGCCGGCGGTGCGTTGCGCGCCGCGGCGGCGCAGGACGATCTGGTGCTGCGATGGCACGACGCCGATCATCTCGTCGTTCAGCTCGATCAGCAGCTGAGCCGCTTCGATCTGCCGCGCCAGCAGTTCCGGTCAGTCGAGGAGGGCGTCGGCTACCTCCGCAGCATCGGGCGCACCGCGGGCACCATCTTCCTCAGCACCGCACGCTCGGACGCCGCGCTGGCCGGTGAGCTGGGACGCGCGCTCAAACTGTTGAACTTCTCGTTCTTCCACTACGTCTACAACAACACGATCCCGTTGGGACAGCAGTGGCAGCAGCGGCTGGAGAGTCTGATCACAGCAAGCCGGGTTTTCGTACCGCTGGTAAGCGAGGCCTACTGGCACAGCGAATGGTGCAGACAAGAATTGACCACCGCACAACGGCTCAGCGCCGACGGACAGCTCACCATTGTTCCGTACTTCCTCGACGGCAGCCAGGGTGAGGTGATCGCCGAACAGGGCGTCGACATCGCCGATCTCGGTATCGCGGATCGAGTCGCCCGCATCATCGCCGATATGGACCGTCTTTTCCTCGGAGCATGAAGCATGGAGTGGACACCAGCGCCTGTCGACACCAGCTCGGTGCGGCTGCCGCCGAATATTCAGAAGCTCGTGGAACGGTTGGCCGAGAACGCACACGACCGCTGGGCGGCGCGCCGAATGTCGGAAGGCTGGCGCTTCGGCCCGTCCCGCAGCGACGACCTGCTGACACACCCCTCCCTGGTTCCCTATCCGGACCTGCCCGAGCAGGAGAAGGACTACGACCGGGAACTCGCCACCGAAACCATCAAGGCGGTCCTGACCCTCGGCTATCGGATAGTCCCGCCCGAGGATTGACGGCCTGCGGGTGCCAACGTAGCGGCCACGTTCCACGTTCGTGCCCTCGGCGTGCGTGCCGTCGGTTATCGCTTGCGGACCCACAACCATGAGGTGGCGACGGCGATGAGTACCGAGGGCTTGCCGAGCAGCATGGTCCCCAATGCCAGGGCGGTGATCTGATCGGCGGCATACAGCGGCAGGAGTATCAGCACATGTACTGCCCACATCAGGGCCCAGGCCGCGGTCAGGCGCCGGTGCTTGCGGATCCGGGGCTGGTCGATATCGGCGGGCTCGATCCGGATGCGTTGGCACACAAGCAGACTCAACGGACGGCCGCGGATCAGGGTGGCGCCGAAGGCGACAGTCAAGACCGCACAGCCGACGATCTCGGGCAGGAAGAAGGCACGGCCCTCACCGGTGAACAGCACCAGCGCCGAATAGGCGGCGACAGCAGCCAGGGCGACCATGACGACCTTCGGTGAATCACCGCGCCGCAGCCGCCATCCGGCGAGCAGGGCCGCCGCCGTCAATGCGGCCGCGACCGCCGGACCGGTCCCGAACAGTTGATATCCGACCAGGAATACCGCGACCGGCGTGACGGCGTCGACGAGGTGCCGAACGCCGCCGTGCGCGATGACGGCCTGCCCGAGCACCCGGGCGGCCGGCCGTGCTCGCGCGGAGTCGTGCGGGGTCGCGGACCGGCTGTCGTCGAATGTCATTTCGGTCAACGGGCGGGCCGGGGGCCGACGATGGAGGCGCGTTCCATGATGCGCACATGGGGCCAGTAGTCACTGGCGGCGTAGTGCTGAACGGCGCGGTTGTCCCAGAACGCGACGGTGTCGGGCTCCCACCGCAGCCGAACCTGATGCTCGGGAGCATCGGCCGTCCGGCACAAC
The DNA here is from genome assembly GCF_050955995.1 of Nocardia sp. CA-119907. Classification (NCBI taxonomy): domain Bacteria; kingdom Bacillati; phylum Actinomycetota; class Actinomycetes; order Mycobacteriales; family Nocardiaceae; genus Nocardia; species Nocardia sp. CA-119907. Next base: position 1,280,585 of record NZ_CP192091.1, on the reverse strand, counting down.
CGGTCGATCAGCGCACGCCCCTCCTCGAGGTCCAAGCCGTGGATGCGGTCGGCGAAGACCCGGTTGACGTAGAGGTGCTTGCGGCCGGTGACGGCGTGCGTGCACACCAGCGGGTGGGCCACCGCCGGATGCTCGGCGCGCATCTTCTCCCGCTGCTCATCGTTGAGCATGTGCCCGAACGCGCGAGTGAAATCATGGACGGCGTCGAGGTTTCCGATCCGAGCGCGGGTGTCCTCGTCGATGGCGTCGTAGGCGGCGTACATGTCGGCGAACAGCGTGTCCCCGCCGATCGAGGGCACCGAAATCGCATGCAGGACAGCGCCCATCGATGGCTGCTCGCGCCAAGTGACGTCGTGGTGCCAGGCGTTCTCGAAACCGCCGACCTGGGCGCTCTTTTCGAATCGCACGAGTTCCGGCTGGTCGGTGTTGGAGGGGATGAACGGGTGGACCTCGAGCGTGCCGAACCGGCGCGCGAAGGCCACGTGCCGTTCCGGGGTGAGCGGCTGGTCGCGGAAGAACAGCACCTTGTACTCGTGCAGCGCCTGCCGCAGTTCGACGATCACCGCGTTCGGCACTTCGGTGGTCAGGTCCACCCCGGAGATCTCCGCGCCGAGGGTTGCGCCGGCCTGGCGGGCTTCGAAATGCTGCCAGCTCAGCTGGGCGAGCCGGTCACGCTCGGCGGCGATATGCGTGAAAGGGCCGGACCGGACCGGGTATCCGGGGAGCTGAACGGTGCGGGGCGTGATGCCGGCGGCCGGGTCCTTATCGGTGATCACGGACATGGCGACCTTCTTTCTCGTAGGAGTGAGGGTGTAGTCAATTGACTACAGTTGCATGAGCTACTGTAGTCGCATGACTACAGAGGGTGCAAGGACGCCTTCCGACGACAGCAACCCGCTCGGTCGCGACGCCGTCGTGTCCGCGGTGCTCACCCACGCCGCGGATCTGTTCGCCGAGCGCGGTCCGGCCGCGACGTCGATCCGGGACATCGCCGAGCGGGCGGGGGTGAACCACGGACTGGTATTCCGGCACTTCGGCGCCAAGGACAAGCTGGTGACGGCCGTACTCGATCACCTCTCCGCCGAGACCGCCGCACTAGTCGATACCGGCATTTTGTCGCCGGACGACCCCCGACTGCGCCGACACTGGGTCGTACTGGCACGCTGCATCCTCGACGGCTACCCGGTCGGACAGATGCAGAGCCGATTTCCTGTCATCACGGCCCTGATCGAGCAGACCCGCCTACAACGAGCCGACGACCACGACGCCGCCCTCTCCGTCGCACACGCAGCGGCGTTCGTACTCGGCTGGCAACTGTTCGAACCCTTCCTGCGCAAAGCCGCCGGGCTCGACAACATCCCGAATGCTCAACTGCAGCAGGCCATCAACGCCGAAGCCGTCCGGATCCTGTCCGGGAGCCCGCAATCCCCCGCCGACCAGAACCAATAGCCCGATCCGCACTGGATCGAGTGGCTCAAACCTTCGCGGCGCTGGAGGTAGGAAGCGGCATCCCGATCGGGAGCCATACCTTCCAGGCCAGCTGCGGACATGCGAAAATGGTGACCGGAAGCAGCGGCCGACGTCAGAACCCGCCGCACGCCGCACGGTCTGTGTCGCTTTCTTGCCTGTCAGCGAAAGCGAGGCACACGTGATTGCCGATGCGAGCAGCCCCTCGCCCCGATGACCGACGCGGGCACTAGCCAAGGACAACGGCGCGGTCCGCGGGATCAACGTCAGGGACAAGTCCACCAGGCAATCCAGGACGAACTGGTTTACGCACCCCAGGCATACCGATCGCACCATCAGAGGGAGGCGGGTTCCCATGGCCAAGATCCTCTTCGTAATGACCGGCGCAAGTTTTTGGACGCTCGAGGACGGCACCCGACATCCGACTGGTTACTGGGCCGAAGAGTTCACGGCCCCGTATACCGCGCTCATCGGGGCCGACCATGAGATTGTGGTGGCCACGCCCGGCGGCGTAGTGCCGTACGTCGACGCGATGAGTCTGCGTCCCTCGATGGCCGGCGGTGAACAGATTGCCCTCGAGCAGGAGGAGATCCTGCGGTCTGCCGAGGAGTTGCGGCGGCCGATCGAGCTGGCGAACGCTCGGCTGGAGGACTATGAGGCCGTCTACTACCCCGGTGGCCACGGTCCGATGGAGGACCTGTGCAACGATGCCGATTCGGGCCGACTGCTGATCGCGGCCCTTTCCTCCGGCCAGCCCTTGGCCATCGTCTGCCACGGGCCCGCCGCACTGCTGGCCACCCGCTGGAGAGGTGTTTCACCCTTCGCCGGCTACCAGGTCACCGGCTTCACCAATGACGAAGAGGACGCCGTTGGGTTGGCCGCCAAAGCCCGGTGGTTGCTGGAGGACGAACTGGTCACCCTTGGCGTCCACTTCACCCGCGGCGAGATCTGGAAGCCTTACACGGTCGTGGATCGCAACCTGTACACCGGACAGAACCCCGCGTCCGCCGAGCCGCTGGCCCAGGAATTGCTGAAGGTGCTGAACTAGTCGCTTCCCCCGAAAGCAAGACGCTCAGTGCGCTTCTTCTCGACGGAATCTGCTGTGGCAGTAAGTGTTTCGCAGCGAGAACGGGAGGTCGGGACCGATATGGGCTGCACCGACATGGAGTCCCGATGGGGAGCCAGACGTTACCGGCCGCTCTTGGCGGGCGGCGGTGGAGCGGAAATAAAGGAAAATCCCGGGAGCTCGTTGAAATCGCCCCCGGAATCCGGTGCCCTCCAACAAGAGGACCTCTGTCCGTGAAGTGGAGCTAACGCTCCACAACCCGAACACGTTGACGGCAATCGGGCCAGAAGTGCAGATCGAACCAGTCGGCAGGCGAACAGCCACTAGGACGCGGTGACGGGGGTGTCTCTGGGCAACGGCTTGCAGAGGTAGAGCAGGTCGTGTTCAGCCGGTTACGTTGATGGCCGCGAGGTGTATTCGGCCCAGCGGTCGACAGCCTGTTCGAGACAGAGTGCCGCGACCTCCGCAGGAGCCATGCCGACCGTGTGGATCAATCGCTGTGCGAGCCGATCGGGGACAGGTTCGCGAATCGGTGTCGGTGGAATGCCGAGCGGCACTGCCGCCGAGTCGCCCGACCACTTCACCGAGCTTGCTGAATTCCGGTAGCCGACTGGCCGCCGCGACGATGCGGGCAGTTGCTTCCGTGTAGACCTCGGCGTCGGCGCGTGCTCCGATTGCCCAGATCTCGCAGATCTCGATGGTCTGCTGATCGACGGCACGGTACACGATCCGCCAGGTGTTGCGGCCGACGACAAGCTTGCGGAACCCGGTCAGTTCGCCGCCGAGTGGATAGCCGACTCAAGGTGAGTCCAGCAGCAGGAGCACCTTTTTGAGTACTTTGGGCACGGCGTCGGGACCGAGTTTTCGGAGGTCGTCGATTGCCGCATCGGTCGCGGCGCGGTAGGCCAGCGGTGCGAGTACGGGCACGAGCACCCGGGCGACACCGCGGCCCGGAAGGCGGCTTCGCTGAGGCAGCCTTGGATCAGGGCCACACGCAACCCCAGCAGTTCGAAGCCGCGGCGAACCATCCCGAACTCAGCCGCCGGACGTCGCTGTCGGCGTCGGTCTGGTGGCACGGGAACAACCGGGGCGGCTGGAAAGCCATGTCGAGATCGAAACCCCCGCACCGATACGCAGGACCAGACTGCGCGTGCCCTGCTCAGCCCAACGACTGGGACCCGGACGCCCGCGGACCAGATCGATGGCAACAAGCGATCGACACCTGCCAGCAATGCCCTGTGCTGACGCAATGTCGCGACCTTGCCCGCACCTTCACCGCCACGGGCATCGGACCACGAGGGATGATTTGAGCCGGAGTCGCCTATGACAGTCGCGGCCGTGTCATTCGCAGACGTGAACCACCACAGGAACTCTCAGGCACTCCACGGCCCGCTGACGATTTCCCGCCGGACAGCACACCCAGAATTCCGGGACCCGTTTCTGCGCCTGGAACAGATCCTCCAGACAGATCTCGACAGGCTGATCGCGGCGGGCGCTACGGGAGAGCCAACCGTCGCCGAGTGATACGACGAAAGACGTTGTAGCTAAATGGCTTTACTGCGCCCTGTCGAATTCCTGACTGTGAGCCCATCATGGAATTCGAAGTCGGCGTCGTCGGACACCCGGACCCCGCCCACACCGCCTGAATGGTCAGACACGACAAGGAGACAGCTGGCATGTTCGATGATGACCTCGCACAAAGTCTGGTGGACCGGGCCACCACGTTCCAGCGGGCGCTTGTCGCCACTTTGTGCTTGAACCGAGCGGTCGCCCTCACGTACGACGAGTGGGCCGACCGTGAGGTCGCTGGATTCCGTCAACTCATCGATGACTCAACGGAATTCTGTCGGGCCCGAGCACTCGGCGGTCGGCCCCGGACTGGGCCGGATCTCCTGGACGCACGATTCCGCGAGGTTCTCGGCCCCGACGATTGGCCTGGCGACGAACCCGACGGTCTCGCGGCCTGGCTCATCGACGTGGTGTCGATCGCGGACTATGTGATCCGGACGTGGAGCGAGCCCGACCTGAGCGATTCTCGGTGCTTCAATGTCCTTGTCGCCTCCTATTCCCTAGCGGGAATGGTGAACGACGATGCAGTTCAACCCGGCGCCCAGGACCTCGGCGAGCTCGAGGTCACCAGGCAGATCGCCGACCTGCGAGCGGTTACCGGCCTGCGCGATCCGATCGGCGTGGACCAGCTGGACTGGCTGATGACGGAATCGGATGCGCTCCGCGAAGCGTATAGGCGAAGATTCCAGGATGTTGTCTCCAAGTACGAATCGGAGCAATGACTGAGCCACCTCGCAACCGCGATGATTCCGAGCGTCACCGAAATCGCCTACCCTAGGGCTTTCGGATGCTCAGGCGGACGAACCAGCATGGTGTCTGCGGCTCCGAGGAGGCTGATCAGGCCCGGCAGACAGCATCCGCCACAGCGTCTCGTCCAGGTATTGGCCGCCTCGGTGCCCCACAGGGTCTCGAGGGTGTCGCCGATTTCGTTGTCACCGACGCCCGGCCAACCGCCGGCTGGGTGCCCCGGGGACCATCGACGGTGTGGCCGTCGAGGCGGTCGAACCCCGGACCTACACCGGATGGTTCCACCACATTCGGAATCGCGGCCGAACTCCCCCCGGATCACCATGCGGAACCTGCGGCACACCTCGGTGTCCGTCATGCTGCACGCCGGTATTCCGGCATCCACCGTCGCCGCCTGGCACGGGCACGACGTTCGGATGATCACGGGCGCCTACAACCGGGCCTATGACGAAAGTCTGACCGCCGCCGCGTCGGCGATGTTCGACAGCACCGAAAACGTCGTCTGATCGACCCGCCCGCCCGTTGGCACAGTCGTGGCACACTGATCCTCGAAAGGAAAAACAGACCCAGTAAGAATACTGGGTCTGACCTGCATATACCGGGTGGAGCTAAGGGGAATCGAACCCCTGACCTTCTCGATGCGAACGAGACGCGCTACCAACTGCGCTATAGCCCCGTGCGGCTCCGGGGAACCGCGCTGTGACACTGTATCAGGCGAGGTGGGCAGACTCCGAATCGTGAGGCTGAGCTGGGCAGATGCAAGGCTGGGGTGCTCGAGCGGACGTGGCGTTCAGATGATCAGGCACCTGCGGCGCGACGCATATCGCCGCCGTGGCCGCGGCGCAGGGCGCGGGCGGTGGCGGCGTCGAAGGTTTCCAGGTGTTCGAACATGGGGTCTTCGTCATCGGGCTCGATGAGGGCGGAACGGCGGCGCAGGGCGCGGGCGGTGTCGCGGTCCATGACGCGCTGTTGAGCGCGCCGCTCGGCTTCGCGTTCCTCCTCGACGTGCTCGCCGCGGCTGCGGGCCAGCCGGGCGAGGCGACGGCGGCGGATCTCCTCTTCCATGCGCACCTGCTTGCGTAGGTACGCGAGATAGGTCACCAGGACGAGCGCGGAGCCGCCACAGCCCCACCAGAACAGTGGGCTGAGTGCCACCGAAAGTCCGCCGAAGGTGACGGCGGCCAGGATGAGGCCGAGTACCGCGCGCTGGCGGAAAGTGTAGCGGGCCGCGCGCGCGATGGCGTCGGCCTCGGGGTCGAAGCCGCCGCGGCCGCGCCGCGTGGGCACGAAATCCGAATCGTCGGAATCGGATTCGTCGAGACGAGCGGGTGGCGCCGTCCGGGCCGAGGGGATCCGGGCACCGGTCGTTTCGGTGTGCTCTGCCGCCACCAGGTCATCATCGGCCGTCGCACGTTGCTTCGCAGCCGTTCGGGCCGTTGCGATCTCGTCATCGTCGGAATCGATACGGTCGACTTCGCCGGCAGCGCCGTCGAATTCCGCTTCCGCATCGTCGTTTTCGTCATCGGCCGGGTCGACCTCGTCGACTTCGCCTTCCCTGTCGTCGATTTCGGTATCGGATACCGCCGACCTGGCTTCGGGCGGGCTGTCCGCGGAATCGTCGTCCTCGGTGACCTGCTCGTCGGCCGGTGTCGTCATCCGGTCCTCCGCATCATCGCTGTGGGATAGCTTTCTCTGCACTCGGGTCGGCCGGTAATCCGGATCGCTGTCATGTCCGGCGGCGGGTCCGCTCTTCGTGCGCCGCTTGGAACCGCCGCGGTGCAATACGCGGGTCGCCAACGCCGCGTCGGTAGTCTGCCTGATCCTGGGATGCCGGTCGGCGAGGATCGGGAACAGCACGAAGACCCAGAGCACGACCAGGCCAATCCATAGGATCGAATTCGGCATCTCGCCTCAGCACCTCCGTCCCCGCCGCATCGTCTGTTCGACCGGGCCGCACCGCGCCCCGTCGCGGTGCGTTCGCTCGCTGCAAAACGCCTCGGACGGACGGACGTCCGGTCGCCGCGAGGCGTATTCGGCACTGGTCACCGAGCGCCCCACAGCTCATCCTTTCGAGCGACCTGCAAGCAATCGCTACGGTCACTGCCGATGGCGCAGGACGCACCTCCGACGTCCGTAGGTTAATTCCGTGTCGCACCAAGTTCGGTCAGGCGCGCCGTGCACATACGCCACACCTGTCACATTCCCACCATTATTACCGCGCGTCGTGACGGCCGGGCGTGTCGAAAACGGTACGGACGTGCCGTCATTTGGCATTCAGGGCAGGGTGGCCCGTCCGTCGCGCACCAGCCGGTCCACGACGGTGCCCGCCACCTCCTCGACGGTGATGCCGACCAGCAGGTGGTCGCGCCAGGCCCCGTCCACATCGAGGTAGCGCTTCAGCAGACCCTCCTCGCGGAAGCCGACATTGCGCAGAACCGCTTGGCTGGCCAGGTTTTCCGGCCGCACCGTCGCCTCCACCCGATGCAAGCCGACGGGTCCGAAGCAGTGGTCGAGCCCGAGCGCCAACGCGGCCGTCGCCACCCCCTGACCACCCAAATCCTTGGCCACCCAATAGCCGATCCACGCCGAACGCAGTGCACCACGCACGATATTGCCGACGGTCAGCTGGCCGCTGAAGGCACCGTCGACCTCGATCACGAGCGGAATCATCGCGCCGCGTCTGGCCTCGGCCTTCAGACTCGACCACAGCGACGGCCAGTTCGACGCATGGTTGCGCGCCTCCCAGGCACCGCGCCCGGTCGGCTCCCACGGCTCCAGATGCGCTCTGTCGCGCAACCGGATCCGGCTCCACGCCGCCGCGTCGCGCAACCGCACCGGACGCAAACTCACCGCACCCGCCGCGACCCGCACCGGTCCCAGATGCGCGGGCCATCCGGGATGCTGCGTGCCCCGGAACACGTTCATCGCCTCCACGCCTCAGCCACGCTGTGCGAGAAATGCGACACGAACCTCGTCACCGGTCCTGATCTCGGTGTCGTCCGGGTCGATCACGATCAGACTGTTCGCCTCGGCCAGCGTGGCGAGCAGATGCGACGAACCGCCAGCGCCGCCGCCGAGCGGCTGCACCAGATAGTCGCCGGTGGCCTCGTCGCGCATGAGTTGGGCCCGCAGGTAACCCTTGCGCCCGGCGATCGAGGTGATCGGCGTGATCGTCCTGGCTCGAATGATTCGGCGCATCGGATGGCGGCGCCCCAAGGCAATTCGGATCAACGGTCGCACCATGACCTCGAAAACCACCAGTGCGCCAACGGGATTCGACGGCAACAGGAACGTCGGCACTTCATCGCGCCCGAGCCGTCCGAAACCCTGTACCGAGCCGGGATGCATTGCCACCCGGGCGATTTCGAGATCGCCCAGCCCTTCGAGCGCCTCCCGCACCTGCTCCGAGGCCCAGCCGCCGATCGCGCCCGCGATCACCACGACCTCCGAGCGCACCAGCTGCCCCTCCACCACATCGCGCAGCCGCCGCGGATCCGAACTCACGATGCCGACGCGGTTCACATCCGCGCCGGCATCGCGTGCGGCGGCGGCCAGCGCATAGGAGTTGACGTCGTAGACCTGACCGGGGCCGGGCGTGCGATCGATATCGATCAGCTCGCCACCCACCGAGATCACCGACAACCGCGGCCGCGGATGCACGAGCACCTTGTCCTGGCCGACCGCGGCGAGCAGACCGACCTGCGCCGCACCGATAATGGTGCCCGCGCGCACCGCCACATCGCCGGGCTGCACATCGTCGCCGATGCGCCGGACATAGTCGCCGGACCGCACCGGCTCGTACACCTTGATCCTGGCCCGGCCGCCATCGGTGAAATCCAGGGGCAGCACGGCATCGGCGAGTGTCGGCAGCGGCGCACCGGTATCGACCCGCACGGTCTGGCGCGGCTGCAATCGGATCGGCTGTTTGGAACCGGCGACCACCTCGCCGACCACCGGCAGCGTCAGATCGACAAGTTCGCCGTCCTCGTTGCGGATATCGGTACCGGCGGCGGCGACATCGACACTGCGCACCGCGTAGCCGTCGATGGCGGCCTGATCGAATCCGGGCAGCGGTCGCTCGGTGACGACATCCTCGGCGCACAGCAGGCCCTGGGCCTCGGAGATCGCGACCCGGACCGGCCGGGGCGCGACCGCCGCAGCAGTCACCTTGATCTGCTGATCCTCAACCGAGCGCATCCAGCCCTTCCTGATCTCTCCGCACCGACCCGATTCCGCAACCCGCGCAACCACGTTCCGTGCGCGAGGTGAACCATCATTCGTACCCGACGGTCCACTATCGGCGAAACCCGACGCCCGCCGCTATCAGTCGTCGGTGGTCAGCTGTGGGTCCCAGTCCGAACTGAGCCGATGCTGCAGCCACTCCCGCAGGGCGGGGCCGTATTCCTCTCGTTCCAAAGCAAAATCGACCGCAGCACGAAGATAGCCGCCCGGGTTGCCCAAATCGTGGCGCGACCCACGGTGGACCACCACATGGACCGGGTGGCCCTCCTCGATGAGCAGTGCGATCGCATCGGTGAGTTGGAGTTCGCCGCCCGCGCCCGGTTCGATCCGGCGCAGCGCGTCGAAGATGGCGCGGTCCAACAGGTATCGGCCCGCGGCCGCGTACGTCGACGGTGCGTCCGCCAGCGCCGGCTTCTCCACCATTCCGTTGACCCGCAGCACATTCGGGTTCACCGCATCGGGCACCGGCGCGACATCGAAGACGCCGTAGGCGCTGACCTCGTCCTTGGGAACGTCGATGGCGCACAACACCGTTCCGCCGCGCTTGCGCCGGACCCGGCTCATCACATCGAGCACCCCGCACGGCAGCACCAGATCGTCGGGCAGCAGCACGGCGATGGCGTCCTCGTCGTCATCGAGGACACCCTCGGCCTGCGCGACGGCGTGTCCGAGGCCGAGCGGCTCCTCCTGGACCACCGAGGTGACATCCAGCAGCGCGGGCGCCTTGCGCACCTTCTCCAGCAGATGGAATTTGCCGCGCTCGGCGAGCGTGCCCTCCAGCACCAGATCCTCGACGAAGTGCGCGACCACACCGTCCTTACCCGGCGAGGTCACGATGACCAGTCGCTCGGCACCGGAGTCGGCGGCCTCCGTCGCGACCAACTCGATGCCGGGAGTGTCCACCACCGGCAGCAGTTCCTTGGGCACGGTCTTGGTCGCGGGCAGGAACCGCGTCCCGAGCCCGGCCGCGGGCACCACGGCCGTGCGGAAACACGAAACGACCGCGCCATTCGCGGATTGTCCCGCCATTGCTGTCATACGCCTACCCTATCCATCCATCACCGGCCCGAGGCGGCCATCACGCCGACCCGGGTCCCGGTGAGCTTAAGGTGATCACCGTGGAGATGCCCGGCGAGCGTGACAAACATGCCTGGCGTGTGGAAATTAACGCTCGACGGGCCGCGCTGACCGCCGCCGAGCACGAAACCGAGGCACGTGAGCTGGCCCACAACGTCGCCGCACTGGATGTTCCCGAATGGGTCTGCGCGTATGTGCCGGTCCGCGGGGAACCCGGATCGACGGCACTGTTGACGGCGCTGCGCGCGGCGGGCGCCCGGGTGCTGCTGCCGGTCACCGGACCGCCGGGACCGCTGCGGTGGGCCGAATTCACCGGCACCGACGACTTGCGGCACGCCCGGTTCGGGCTGCTCGAGCCCGCGGGCGAGGTGCTCGCCGATGCGATAGCGCTGGCGGAATTGATCCTGGTCCCGGCGCTGGCGGTGGACCGCCGCGGCGTCCGGCTCGGCCGTGGCGCCGGATATTACGACCGGACGCTGGCCGCGGCCCGGCCGACGGCGCGCTTGATCGCGGTGGTCCGCGATGACGAACTGCTCGATCGGCTGCCCGAGGAACCGCACGATCTGCGCATGGGCTGGGCGCTCACACCGCATGGCGGCCTGCATCGATTGGGTCGCGAAGGGGATGCGGAATGAAATGCCGATTGGCGGTGTTGGCACTGTCGGCTGTAGAGTGCCAGATTGACGAACCCTGCGGAGGATCCAGTGCCAACTTATTCATATGCGTGCACCCAGTGTGACAACCGCTTCGACATCGTTCAGTCCTTTGCCGATGAGGCGCTGAGCGTCTGCTCGGAGTGCTCCGGGAAGCTGCGCAAGCTGTTCAACTCTGTGGGCATTGTGTTCAAGGGCAGCGGTTTCTACCGCACCGACAGCCGCGGCGGCGCGTCGACCGCGAGCGAGCCGGCGAAGTCGGACAGTGGTTCCGGCAGCTCCGGATCGAGTTCGGATTCTGCCTCCTCGGCCAGCTCCAGCACCGCGAGCACGGCCGTCGCCAGCTGAGTTTCACCAAGTAGAAGCAGCCCTGCGGGAGTTATCCCCAGGGCTGTTGTTGTCCACAGGCGCCGCTGTTGGCCGGGCGAGTCGCTGTGATTGTGGCCATAGGCTGCGGACATGGCTCTCCTGGGCATCATCCCGCTGGGCGCGACCCGCTCCTTCGCCGAACTCGGCCGTGGCAACTCCCTGCGCTGCGCATTCGGCAATCGGCCGCCGTGGGCGGACGGTCTGCTCGCCCGACGCCTGCTCGCGGCGGCGCTCACCGCACTCGCGGTCATCCTCTTCCTGCGCGGCGATCCCGGTAGTGAACGCACCGCCGTCGTGGTCGCCGGACGCGATCTGCCGCCAGGGCACCTATTGGAGGCGGCCGATCTGCGCTCGACACCCCACGAATCCGGGACACTGCCCGCGGGCGCGGTCGACGATATGGCCATCCTGGTCGGCGCGACGCTGACCGGCGCCATGCGCACCGGCGAGGTGTTCACCGATCTGCGCATCGTCGGTCCCAGGCTGGCGGCGGTCGCCACCGGCGCCGCGGACGCCCGCATCGTGCCCATTCGGCTGGCCGATACCGCGGTCGCGGAGATCCTGCGGGCAGGCGACCGGGTGGACGTCGTCGCCGCGGAGGAACAGAGCCCGCAGAGCAGCCGACCCGCTCGGCTGCTACTGCGCACCGCCCTGACCGTCGTTTTTCATTGACAATCAATAGCCGGGCATTTGCCATCAAGGTCAACTAGCATCGGTCGAATACGGCAGCCCGGACCGCCGAGCACAGCTATTCAGCTCCCATCCGAAGAGGAGATATCGGCAATGCTCAAGGGTTTCAAGGAATTTCTACTCCGCGGAAACGTCGTCGACCTAGCGGTGGCCGTGGTGATCGGTACCGCGTTCGTCGCAATCGTCACCGCGTTCACCAACGGCATCGTCAATCCGATACTCGCCGTCTTCGACGGCAACAATGAACTCGGCCTCGGTTTCCGACTGGTTGCCGATAAACCGGCGACCTTTGTACAGGTCGGCCCGATCATTACCGCGGCCATCAACTTCTTGATCATCGCCACGGTGTTGTATTTCGTGCTCGTGCTGCCCGCGACGCATGTGAAGAAACGATTCGGCACCAAGGACGCCACCCCCACCGATTTGGAGGTGCTGGTCGAGATCCGCGATCTGCTCACCGATGGGCAGCGCAGCGGGGGCGGACGACACGAGTTCTGACCACCTCCCCCGCACGACAACTCGAGCCGAATGCGGCACGACCATAATCAAATACCGTGATTTGATTGTGCCACAAGGCAAACGGGCCCGTCGCAGTCGCGACGGGCCCGTTCACATATCCGAGCGGAATATTCAGCCGAGGCTGAACGGCTTGCCCCACAATGTCGTCCAGGTGATGACATTGTCGGTTTCCACTTCGACGCTGACGAACGCCCGTGCCTGCGCATAGCCACCGCAGCCGGTCAGACCGATGGTCTCATCGGACCAGGTGACCGAACCGCTGCCGCCCTTGAACTTATTGCGCTTCTTGTGCGCCTCATTGCCGAAGTCGTCGGCCTGCTCGAGATCGAGCACATAGAACGACTGTGCCTGCCCCGGACCGAGACTCAGGTTGGCACCGCTGCTGGCGCCGACCTTCGGCTTGACGTTCTCGCCACTCCAGTCGAGACCACCGGTGACGCCGCCCTCCGCACCGCCGCCGTCGATATTCGCCTGGCAGCCGACGACATAGCCCGGGAAGATCGCACCATTCCAGCCATCGGTGACCTCGACCTGCGCGCTACCGGAGACCCATGCGTTGCGGTGCACCGGCGTGGATCCCATGGACGGGTTGATATTGGCCGATTCGCCGACCAGCCGGATGGTGAGAACGGTGCCGTCGGACAGTGTCTTGACGATTTCTCCGCCCGGCAGCGGAATGAAGGTGTCGGCATTGGCCGCACCGGTGGACAGCAGGCCCAGTGCCATGGCGGCGGCGCCACCGAGCCCGGCCGCGCGCACCGCAAACTTACGATCGATCATGATAGTTACTACCCCTAGCGGATTGAGTTCGATGAGTTCGATTCGGCGAATGGAGATTTCGAGTTCCCACCGCGGTCAGCCAATGCTGAACGGTGCTCCGTAGAGGGTGACCTTGGAGTAGTTGTTGCCGATGATCTCGACAACGGTGTAGGAACGCGCCTGGGCATAACCTGCGCAGCCCTGGATCTGGATCTCCGCATCCTGGTACTCGACCGAGTAGACCCCCGGCTTCAGGATGTCCTTGTAATCGATCTGAACGAACTTGACCTCGCCCGGGCCGAGATTGATGCCGATCGAACCACCGAGCGAACCGCCCGAGAGGTTGATACTGCCGGAAACGCCCGCCGAGATCGCGTTATCGGCGATGCTCACCTGACATCCGACGATATAGCCGGTGCTCAACTGCGAAGCACCGTGCGTCGAGGAGTTATTGGTGCCCGGCGCTCCGGAGGCGCCATTATTCGGACCGATGGTGCCCTCGGGCGTTACGGATACATCGGCAATGGCATTGCCCGAAACCCAGACGACTCGGCCCGCACCATTCGCGGCCAATGACGGCGAAATCAAGGCGTGTTCTCCCGTCCGGCTAACGGTCACGCCCGGGCCCAGCTTCTGGCCGTCCGGCAACGGCACGAAGACATCGGCGTTGGCAGCGCCGGTCGAAAGCAGGCCCATTCCCACAGCGGCGACGACGCCGGCGCCCGCGATGCGAACACCTCGACGCAGACCGCTGAAGCGGTTCTTGCTCATACTTCCCCTCATCAGGTTCTAGCGGACGACCTCGGGGTACCGAGGCCGAAGACCCTTTCATGCGGACACCGCTCGATGGAAATACCTTGGCCATCAAGCGGATTGCCAACAATCTCGTCGGTGGACGATCTTGGGTGCGCACAATGTTAGTGGTTTCCGCCGAATCTCTGTGAGATTTCGCACATGTTACCGTTCGATCCGCTACGATCCGCGAATTGCGGTGGGTATCAGGGGGTTTCACAACGAAAAAGCGGGCCCGCCGCGAATGCGACGAGCCCGCTCGGGTTTTCAGGGTGCGATGCCCCTGCCGATCAGCCGAGGCTGAACGGCTGGCCCCACAGGGTGGTCCAGGTGATGACGTTGTCGGTCTCCACCTCGACGCTGACGAAGGCCCGCGCCTGCGCGTAACCGGCGCAGCCGGTCAGGCCGATGGTCTCATCGGCCCAGGTGACCGAGCCGCTGCCGTTCTTGAACTTGTTGCGCTTCTTGTGCGCCTCATTGCCGAAGTCGTCGGCCTGCTCGAGATCGAGCACGTAGAACGACTGCGACTGGCCGGGGCCGAGGGTGAGGTTGCCACCGCTGGAGGCGCCGACACCTCCGGTAACGGTGTCCCCACTCCAGTCCGCGGTGCCCTCGACACCACCGGTGGCGCCGCCACCGGAGATGTTGACCTGGCAGCCGACGGTGTAGCCCGGGAAGATCGAGCCGCCGCCGTCACCGGACACCGTGACCTGAGCGCTACCCGATACCCACGCGTTGCGGTGCAGCGGGGTGGAGCCCATGGACGGGTTGATGTTGGCGGATTCGCCGGTCAGGCTGATGGTGACGACGGTGCCGTCGGACAGCGTCTTGGTGATCGAGCCACCCGGCAGCGGAACGAAGGTATCGGCGTTCGCGGCGCCGGTGGAGAACAGGCCAAGGGCGACGGTGGCAGCGGCGCCGACACCGGCCACCCGTGCCACGTTCTTACGGTTGATCATGCTATTTCCCTCGAGGGTTGATTCGCTTGAGCGAGAAGAATGTTCGTTGGATTCGACCGACGTCAGCCGATGCTGAACGGCTGCCCGTAGAGGGTGGTCTTCGAGTAGTGGTCACCGATGATCTCGACGACGGTGTAGGAACGCGCCTGGGCGTAGCCCGCGCAGCCCTGGATCTCGATCTCCGCATCCTGGTACTCGACCGAGTAGACCCCCGGCTTCAGGATGTCCTTGTAATCGATCTGAACGAACTTGACCTCGCCCGGGCCGAGATTGATGCCGATCGAACCACCGAGCGAACCGCCCGAGAGGTTGATACTGCCGGAGACACCGGCGGAGATGGCATCGCTGGCGATGCTGACCTGGCAGCCGACGATGTAGCCGGTGCTCAGCTGCGAGGCGCCGTGCGTCGAGGAGTTATTGGTACCCGGCGCACCGGAGGCGCCATTGTTCGGGCCGACCGTGCCTTCCGGCGTGACGGCCACATCGGCAATGGCATTGCCCGAAACCCAGACCACGCGACCGGCGCCATTGGCCGCCAGCGACGGCGAGATCAGGGCGTGCTCACCAGTGCGGGTGAGGGTCACATCGGGCCCAGCCTTCTGGCCGTCCGGCAACGGCACGAAGGTATCGGCATTGGCAGCACCGGTCGAAAGCAGGCCCAAGGCCACGGCCGCGGCAGCGCCGACGCCCGCAATCCGGGCACCGCTGCGCAGGGTGCGGTTCTCGCTCATACTTCCCCTCATCAGGTTCTAACTAGTCAGCCTCGACCATCGAGGCTGGACGGTGGTCCTCTCAGGCCCAGCTCAGTTTGTGCCCCGTTTGTTGCCGATGTGTAACCGGCTGTTATTTCGGCGCAACGGTCAGTGCTGGCAACGGAACCGAGCCAGGTTCCGCCGAGTCGGCAAACGTACGTGCCGTACCCGGGCCTGCGTGGTCCAGCGGCGTGGGTGGCTCGTGGCGAGATTAAACCGACCAGTAACGGTCTGGCAACGTAAGTTTCTGTTAAGATCAATGTGATCTAGATCACACTATCTCAAATGCTCATATTGCTTGACGTGCATAAACGAGGAAGAAGCTCCAGCCGAACCGGCACAAAAGGTGTCAGCAGTCACATCAATGCCGAAGGCAACTACGGGACAGCATCGTAGTTAAAGTCGAAGCAAATTTCAGGGTGAGGAATTCACAGTGGAAGAAGCGGCGGTATCGAACCGCGATACGTGGCTGGACCGTAGATGAGTCATCAGCCGTGATGGGGCGGCACCTGCGAGCGGAGCCAGTCGTCGGATGACGGTTCGGTATCGGAACCATCACCGCGCTCGTCGCCCGTCGTCTCCGGGAGAACGTCGCCGAAAATTTTTGCCAGACGCGCGGCATCCCTCGCCCGGCGCGCCGCCGGGCGAGGGTCGTCCGAGGAGTCCGTGGCGGAGATTATTCGGCCAATCCGGACAATTCGCCGATCACACGGCTGGCAAGCGGACTCAGGGTTGCCATGCCGTCGCGGACCGCCGCCCGGCTGCCCGGCAGGTTCACCACCAACGTGGAGCCGGAGACGCCGGCCAGACCGCGCGAGAGACCGGCGTCGAGCGAGCCGGCGACCCGGCCCGAGGAACGCAGCGCCTCGCTGATCCCGGGCAGTTCCCGGTCCAGCACCTGCGAGGTGGCCTCCGGCGTGACATCGCGCGGGGACATGCCGGTGCCGCCGACCGAGATGACCAGATCGACACCGCCGATCACCGCGGTGTTGAGCGCGTTGCGGATCTCCACCTCATCGGCCTGTACGGACACCGAAGCGTCCACCAGGAAACCCGCCTCGGTGAGCAGCTCGGTGACCAGCGGTCCGAGTGAGTCCACACCTCCATGCGCCGTTCGATCGTCGACGACCACCACCAGTGCACGCCCCGCCACAGGAGCATCGATTTCCATGGTGGTAACCGTAGCGTCCAGGCCGACGAGGTGGGCGTCGGCTCCCGGTCGCGCCGTCAATCCGCCCGGCAGGACCCGCATCATCGGCCGCCGTCCGCAGGCGCGCCAGAGAGGGTCACCTCGACGGTCTTGGGGTTATTGCCTTGTTCATCGGTGTAGGTGATCTTCACCTTGTCTCCTGGCTGATGTGAGCGGACCGCGGCGATGAGCGCGTCGCCGGAGTCGATGGTCCGGCTGTCCACCTTGGTGATGATGGACCCGGCCGGGATGCCCGCCTTGGACGCGGGGCCATCCGGAGTCGCCTCGAGCACCCGGGCGGCGGTGTCCTGCGGGCGCAGTTTGATGCCGATCTGGGCGTAGGTGGCGTGGCCGGTCTTGATCAGTTCGTCGGCGACCCGGCGGGCCTGGTCGACCGGGATGGCGAAGCCGAGGCCGATCGAACCGCTCTGCTGACCGGTCGCCTCGCCGCCGAGGCTGGCGATAGCGGTATTGATGCCGATGAGCTTGCCGTTGCCGTCGACCAGCGCGCCGCCGGAGTTGCCCGGGTTGATCGCGGCATCGGTCTGGATCGCGTCGATGACCGGCTGCACCTGGCTCGGCGTGCCCTCACCGTTGGTGGAGACCGGACGATTGAGCGCGGAGACGATGCCTGTGGTCACCGTGCCCGCCAGACCGAGCGGCGAGCCGATCGCGATAACCGACTGGCCGACCGCGAGATTCGACGAGGTGCCCAGTTCGATCGGGGTCAAACCGTCCTTGCCCTGGACCTTGATGACGGCCAGATCCGAGACCGGATCGGCGCCGACCAGCGTGGCGGGCGCGGTGGTGCCGTCGGCGAAGGCGACCTCCATCCTGGCATTGGCGCCACCGCCGGAGGCGACATGGTTATTGGTGAGGATCAGCCCGTCCGAGGACAGCACCACACCCGAACCCTCACCCTGGGCACGACTACTGGCGACCTTGATCATCACCACGCTCGGCAACACCTTCTGCGCCACCGCCTGGGTGGAACCGGCTGGCGCGTTCGTGACATTGCTGACGTTGGGTTTGGGCGCGTCCAGGGCATTGGTCACCACGGCGCGGCCGTTATCGGAGCGGGTCACCAGCGAGCCGACCGCGCCGCCGACTCCACCGCTGACGAGTGCGAGCGCGACCGCGCCGACGACGAGACCGGTGCGGACCGGGCGGCGCGCGGGTTCCGGCTGCGGTTGCGCACCGAAGGCGGCACCCGGATACGGCCCGCCGGGCGGCACCGGCGGCGCGAAGGACGGCTGGGTGTATTCCGGGCCCGATTCGGGGCCGGGAAACGGCTGGGTCGGGTTGGATGACACCCGCTGCTGCCAAATCGACGGAGGCTTCGGTGGTTGCTGAGGCACATATCCGGAGTGCGGGTACGCCTGATCCGGCTGGCCCGGTTGCACGGCCGGGATCTGCTGGGTGGGATGCGGGCCGGCGGCAGCATGGCGGTTATCCGGCTGCGGCGTCGCGCCTTCCTTCGAATCCTCGGTCATGTTTCTCGTATCTCCTTACGTCTTCGACCAGCTTGGCGTCGACGACTGAGAGCGGACTGAGACCGCGCTTTCAGTTTTCCGAGATATCGGTGGGCGTCTCCGGTACCGGCCCGCCATCACCTTCACCCGGCAATACGATACGGATCAACGCGCCGCCGCGCGGTGAGGTATCGATGGTGATGGTGCCGCCATGTTTGGTCACCACCTGTTTGACGATGGCCAGGCCGAGTCCGGAACCGGGCATCGAGCGCGAGGCCGTTGTCCGATAGAACCGCTCGAAGACCAGCTCGCGCTCATTGGACGGAATGCCGGGTCCGGCATCATCGACATCCAGTTCGAGCAGCCCGCGTCCGGTTTCGCGCATGGTCACCTTCACCTGTGCCCCGGCCGGACTCCATTTGGCGGCGTTGTCCAGGACATTGAGGATCGCGCGCTCCAGACCCGCCTCGTGCCCGTAGACGAACCACGGGCGCAACTCGGCGACGAACTCGCTCGAACCGCGGCGGCGCCGGGCCCGCTCCAGCGCGCGCTCGGCCACCTCACCGAGATCGATTCGGTCGTAGACGGTTTCGGGCGCGTCCTCGCGGGCCAGATCGACCAGATCGCCGACCAGGGTGGACAGCTCTTCGATCTGGGCCATGACATCCGAGCGCAGTTCGGCCATATCCTGTTCCGGAATCTGCGGTGCGCCAGGGCGACTGGACGCGATAAGCAGTTCCATATTGGTGCGCAAAGATGTCAGCGGCGTCCGCAATTCATGTCCGGCGTCCGCGACCAATCTGCGTTGGCGATCCCGCGATTCGGCGAGTGCGCGCAACATTGTGTTGAAACTCTCTGTAAGCCTTGCGAGTTCATCGTCGCCGGTAACCGGAATCGGCGTCAGATCGTCGGTGCGGGCAACCCGCTCGGTCGCGGCCGTCAGCCGCCCGATCGGTCGCAGCCCGGTGCGCCCGACCGCGGTACCGGCGCCCGCCGCCAGCACGACACCGCAACCGCCGACCACGAACAGCAACCACGCCAGCCGGTCCAGCACCTCCCTGGTCGGTTGCAACCGCTGCGAAACGATCAGCGTCGCACCGGAATGTGTCGGCATGGCGAGCACACGCTGATTACTCACGGTGCGCAGGGACGAGGCCAACTCGCCGTCGGCGACCGCGAGCTCTTGGGTGCCCACCGGCGGAATCGTCTGCTGCGGCGGCATATACGCCTTGTGATTGGCGTATATCAATGCGACCCCGACATCATTGGAGTACAGGCCGGCGATCACGATCGACTGGAATCCCAGGCTGTCGAAGTTGTTATTGATCATGGTGGCCGCACGGGCCTTCAGCTGCGAGTCGACATCGTCGTACAACGAACGCGCCACCATCGCGTACGCCGCGATGGAAGTCACCGCGACGGCCACGGCCACCACCGACGCGGCCAGTAGCGTCACCCGCCAGCGCAGCGAGACCGATCTGGTCAGGGGCATGGGCGGACGCATCTCCGCCGAATCCGGCTGACCGAGCGTGGCGACCAGTTGTCGCTTGGGGATCGCGCGTGCCATGACCGCCTACGGAGGTGTCTCGCGCAGGACGTAGCCGACGCCGCGCACGGTGTGGATGAGCCGGGCCTCGCCCTCGGCCTCGGTCTTGCGGCGCAGGTAGCCGATATAGACCTCGAGTGCGTTACCGGAGGTCGGGAAGTCGTAGCCCCAGACCTCCTCGAGGATGCGGCTGCGGGTCAGCACCCGGCGCGGATTCGCCATCAGCATTTCCAGCAGTGAGAACTCGGTGCGGGTGAGGCTGATCGAGCGGTCGCGCCGGGTCACCTCTCGGGTGACCGGGTCCAGCGACAGATCGGCGAACGTCATGGTCTCGGAAACCTCGCCGGGATCGGCGGCCCTGCGGCGCAACAACGCGCGCAATCGCGCCAGCAATTCCTCCAGCGCGAATGGTTTCGGCAAATAGTCGTCGGCACCGGCATCGAGTCCGGCTACCCGTTCCGATACCGAATCGCGCGCCGTCAAAACCAGAATCGGCAGATCGTCTCCGGTACTACGCAACCGTCGGCAAACTTCGAGCCCATCCATCCGCGGCATCATCACATCGAGTACGAGTGCGTCGGGTCGCTGCACGGTTGCCTTCTCCAGCGCGTCCACGCCATCGACCGCGAGATCGACGGCGTAGCCGTTGAAGGTCAGTGACCGGCGCAGCGATTCCCGGACGGCGCGATCGTCGTCGACTACCAGAATGCGCATGCCACCAGTTTGACCGCATCGACTGAGAGTCGACTGAGAGGGAGACGTTCGACACGCCGACGCCGCCTGCGGTTCACCCGAAAGGATCAGCCCCGCTAGGGGGTGGTCGAGTGACCAGCAGGTTTGTGATCACGTACAGATCTCGGTGCAAAACGCAACCGTTTTGGACGGCGAAACCCGTTCTGAGTAGCCATATTCGAGTGAATTACAGAGTGTGTGCCCCAGATTGCCGTTGGTCACTTTGCGCGGTATGTTCCGTGCGGTAAAAAGAAGACCTCTAGTTGGTTCTCAGCGGGTTGAATCAAAACCGAACAGCCACGCGCCATCCGGGGGCACTCGTGCAAGCTCGTGAAGCGGAGGCAACGGAAGCGGATGGAAGCTGCACCGCGGTCCTGGCAATTCAGTCTGTCCAACTGGTCGGTCACTCGCAAGGTTGGCATCGTGCTGGTGCTGCCCGTACTGCTGGCCACCGTGTTCGCCGTGCTCCGGATCAACAACGAACTGCGCACCATGTCGCAGTTGGACGCGGCGACCGAACAGGTCATCATCATTCGCCCGATCGTCAAGTTCGGTACCGCCACCGAACAACTCGCGGTCGCGGCGACATCCTCGTGGGGTAACACCGCGGATCCGGCCACCGACGCGGCGTTGACGAAATTCGATCAGGCGCTCGCCGATCTCGAGGCCGGAATGCGCACCACCAAGGCGAGCACCAGGGTCACCTCCGAATTGGCCTCGGCCGTCGCCACCGGCACCACCATGCGCAATAGCCTGCGCAACGGTTCGCCGATGATGGTCGGCGAACAGGCCGATGAGATCGCGGTCCGCATCGGCAACGCCTTCGCGCTCTCGCCCTCGGTCGAGGACCTCGTCATCCAGCGGTACTTCCTGCAGATCGGCGCGATCCAGAACGCGCGGCGCGTGCTGACCCAGCAGCGGATGATGATCAGCTCCCCCGACGCGAGTCACAATCCGAGCGTGCGGGCGAAGGTGCTCACCTCGGCGGGTGCCGAGATGACCATGGTCAATACCTACGGCATCATCCTGCCGGACAACGCGCCCAATATGCGTCCACTGCTGGACGCGGTCGGCATTCGGCTCGGGGCGTTCAGCCAGAACGCGGGCGATCCGACATCCAATCCGGCCGTGCTGGAATCGCTGCAGGTGAGCGCGGACACCTACGAGAAGACCACCAACGCTCTCGCCGACACCATCGATAGGGCGCTGGCCGATCGGACCACCGAGGCGCAGACCGGTGCGCTGCGCGAAACCACGATCGTCATCGGCATGCTGCTCGCCGGCCTGGCCCTGGCCCTGGCCGTCGCGCGCGCCCTGGTCGTCCCGGTGCGCAGGCTGCGGCGCGATGCCCTCGAAGTCGCACACGTCAAACTGCCCGACGAACTCGCCGTCGTACGCAGCGGTGGCGCCACCCCGGAGATCACCCCGGTCGCCGTGCACACCACCGACGAGGTCGGCCAGCTGGCCCGCGCCGTCGACGAAATCCACGAGCAGGCGCTGAATCTCGCCGCCGACCAGGCCCGACTGCGACTGCAGATCGGGAACATGTTCGAAACCCTGTCCCGCCGCAGCCAATCCCTCGTCGAGCAGCAGCTGGCGCTGATCGAGGATCTGGAGCACGACGAGGACAACGCCGAGCGGCTGCAGAGTCTGTTCCGCCTGGACCACCTCGCCACCCGCATGCGCCGCAACGGCGACAACCTGCTGGTGCTCGCCGGTACCGCGCTGCGCCGTGGCCAGCTGCATCCGGTGCCGCTGTCGGACATGCTCTGGAGTGCGGTCTCCCAGGTGGAGGACTACCAGCGCGTCGAGATCGGCGCGGTGCCCGACGGCATCGTCGCCGGTGAACCCGCCGTCGATATCGAGCATCTGCTCGCCGAACTCATCGATAACGCGCTGCGCTACTCCCCGCCGACCACACCGGTCGCGGTGATGGTGGCGCGCGCGGTCGACGGCGGCTACCTGATCGAGATCACCGACCGCGGCCTCGGCATGTCACTCGAGGATCTGCAGCTCACCAATGACCGGCTCGCCTCCGGTGGTGAGGTGACCGTCGAAACCGCCCGCCGCATGGGCCTTTTCGTCGTCGGCCGACTCGCCAAGCGGCACACCATCACGGTGAGCCTGCGCCGCACCTCGACCATGGCACAGCAGCCCGGCATCACCGCCAGCGTGCACCTGCCGGGCGCGCTGGTCGCACCGCCGCTCGACGCGACCGATCCGAACCAGCGGGCCATCGAGGCGCCGATGATGGCCGCACTGCCCGCACCGCCGCAGCAACCGCGCACGCTGGTGCCGGTGCCGAGCCTGCCGCAGCGCGAGCCGTCGCGGTTCGCCGTCACCAGTTCCGGGCTGCCGCAACGTCGCCCCGCCATGCGCGTTGCTGACGCACCCGAGGTACCAGTACCCGGGGACGATCAGACCGAAACCTCGGTCGACGTATTCGCCGAGCATCCGGTTGGCCGGGGCGAGACCGACCGGCAGCGCCTGACCCCGTTCGGACCGCCGACCTCGACGAATGAGTTCGCCACCGGGCCGAACTCGGTGATCGACGTGGAACCGCAGGTGCCCCTCGGCGCCGTCACCGACCTATGGGCCGAACAGCCCGACGACCCCGCCACGACCGGACCGACGCCGACCGTCTCCCGCGAACCGGCCGAACCGCAGGCCACCGCGTATCTCACCGGTCCACAGCCCATCACGCCGCAGGCCGTCCGGCCGTCGCTGCCGACCCGAAGGCCCCCCGCCGCAGCGGAACCCGCGACGACGACCTCGACTCGACTACAACCGGTACCGGCCGAATCCAGCACGACCACCTCGACCCGACTACAGCCGGTCCAGGGCGAATCGCCCACTCCGATCTACCAGCGGATGGTCTCGGAGTGGTTGGTCGAGCCCGCGACGGCGGCGCCCTCGCCGTCGGCATGGACCTCACCCGCCGACGCGGGCTGGACAGCCGCCGAACAGGCCAGTCATCCGACCCCTGAATCCCGCACCGTCGGCGGACTGCCGATCCGCCGACCGGGAGCACAGCTGGTGCCCGGTGGCCTCGCACCGGCGGAAGAACCCGGCGTACGTGATCCGGAGGAGATCCGGAACAACCTGACCAGGCATCTCAGTGGAGTCCGCAGCGGGCGGGCCGAAGCGCAGTACAACGACGGAGGGCTTGTATGACCAACCCCAACAGCACCACGGACGAGAACCTGAACTGGCTGGTCGCCCGCTTCACCAAGGATGTGCCCGGTGTGTCGCATGCGGTGCTGGTGACGGCGGACGGCCTGCTGCAGGCGACCAGTCCGCATCTACCCGCCGACCGGGCCGAACAGCTTTCCGCGGTCACCGCCGGTCTCGCGAGCCTAGCCACCGGCGCGGCCTCGCTGTTCGACGGTGGCAAGGTGATGCAGTCGATCGTGGAGATGCAGCGCGGCTATCTGCTGGTGATGAGCGTCGGCAACGGATCACATCTGGCCGTGCTCGCCAATAAGTCGCACGACATCGGCCGCATCGGCTATGAAATGGCCCTGCTCGCCGATCGTGTTGGCGCGGTGGTCACGGCCACCGCCCGGACAGCAGTCTGATCCAACGATGTCGAGTCCACTCGGCCAAGGGCCCAACCGGCCGACAACCCGTGTCAGACCCTATGCCCTGACCTCCGGGCGCACCGAACCCGCGGTCGACCTACCGCTCGAAGCGGTTATCGAAACACTGTCGTACACTGCGCATCTCGAATGGCCAGCGGGCGATCTGCGCACCGAGATCCTGCGCTTGGGCACGCATCGGCTCTCGGTCGCCGAGATCGCCGCCCACATGGATCGGCCGCTGGGCATGGTCCGGGTCATGGTCGGCGACTTGGTCGTCGACGGCGCCCTGCGCGTGCACTCGACCCTGACCGAAGAGGCGAGCTTCGACGAGCGTCGTTCCCTGATGGAGAGGACTTTGCGTGGACTCCGTGCCCTATAAGACTGCCGGGACCGCCGGAAATTACGGGCACGCCGGACAACCCGGCAACCCAGCACCCGGTGAGGCCGACACCCGTGTCGCCTCGACCAAAATCGTTGTCGCCGGTGGCTTCGGCGCGGGCAAGACGACCTTCGTGGGCGCGGTCTCGGAGATCGTCCCGCTACGCACCGAGGCCATGGTGACCCGCTTCTCCGACGGTATCGACGATCTCGCCGATACCCCGGATAAGGAAACGACCACGGTCGCCATGGATTTCGGCCGCATCATCCTGCCGGGCAACCTGGTGCTCTACCTGTTCGGCACCCCCGGCCAGCGCCGGTTCTGGTTCATGTGGGACGACCTGATCCGCGGCGCCATCGGCGCGGTGGTGCTCATCGACACCCGGCGGCTCGAGGACAGCTTCGCCGCGGTCGACTTCTTCGAGGCGCGCAAGCTGCCGTTCCTGATCGCCGTCAATCGCTTCCCCGACGCACCCCGCTTCCCGATCGCCGAACTGCGCGAAGCGCTTTCGGTGCGTGAAGGGGTGCCCATCGTGGATATCGACGCGCGTAATGCCATGGAGGTCCGCCAGGCGCTGGCGGCCGTCACCGAATATGCGATCGCCCAGCTGAAGGCGCTCGAATTGGAAGGATCCGCGCGACATGCATGACGTCCGGTTGTTCGCTGCGGCGAACAGCGGCGCTGTGGTGGACCAGTTCTCCATGGGGTACTGGGTCGCCGCACTCTCCTTCGGTGTTTCGGTGCTCGGCGCCGTGGTCGGGCTGGCCTGTGTACTACACGCAGCGCGTTCGTCCCGGTTCCGGTTGGTGTGGGTGACCTCGGCCGCGGTATCGATCGGCGGCGTCGGCGTCTGGCTGGCCACCTCGGTGGCACTGCTCGGCCTCGACATATCCGGCACCGCGGTGCGCTTCGACGGCGGCCGCATGATCGCGTCCATGGTGACGGCGTTCGGTGCGGTATTCGTCGCGCTGCTCGTCATCGGCCGCCGCCTGCTGCTGGCCCGGTTGATTCCGGGCGGACTGATCATGGGCATCGGGTGCGCTTCGAGTCTCTATCTCGGGCTCGGGTCCATTCGCATTCAGGGTTCGGTCGAGATCTCCCCGTGGCTTTCGGCCGTGGTGCTCGTCATCGCGCTGGTGACCGGGGTGGGGACGCTGTGGTCGTTCCAGGCGCTGCGCCATCCGCTCGCGCGTGCGGCCACGGTGCTGTTGTTCGCCGTCGGTGTGGCGGGCATGTACTACGCGGGCATCGCGGCCATCGACACGGCCATCGACACGGCCGGCAAGGCGCCGGACGGGCTCACGCTGTTCGAATTCGTATTTCCCATGTTCGTCATCGGCTCGCTGGCCCTGACAGTGCCGATCACCGCGGTGCTCATCGCGCCCGACCGGCGCGAGACCGCGGCGGTCATCGCGGCCGCGCGCCAGTCCGAGTTCGACGGACGCCGATCCAAGCTCGAGTCGGTGCGCTGAGCTCTTCCTCGGGTCGATGATGCCGACCGCCGCACCCCGCGGACCGGCGATGACGGCCGAACGCCCGGTGGGTGAATCCGAGATCGGTTGCAGGACTTTGCCGCCAGTTCGAAACACGCCGTGTCGGTTCGGGCGGGTTCGGCAATGCCGCCGATTTCGACCAAGGACCCACCTACAGTGGGAGATATGCGTTTCGGTCTGGACTACGCCGCGGGACGTCCCGGCGGCGCGGCCATCCAAGCGGCCGGATTCGACTTCGTGGTGCGCTACCTCTCCGATGGCGGTCCCACACTGCCCGGCAAACAGCTGACTCCCGCCGAGGCCGACGACCTACGCGCCCACGGCATTTCCATCGTGTCGAACTGGGAAACCACCGCGACCAGGATGTTGGACGGCTATGACGCCGGAATCGTCGATGCCCGTGCCGGTTTGGCACAGGTGCTGCGCTGTGGCGGCCGGTCGGATCGGCCGATCTACTTCTCCGCGGATTTCGACTCGACGCCGCAGGATCAGCTCGCGATCAACGCCTATCTCGAGGGCGCGGCCACCGTACTCGGCTTCGCGAATGTCGGTATCTACGGCGGGTTCTGGTCGATCAGCCGGGCGCTGGACGCGGGTGTCGCCACGTGGTCGTGGCAGACCGATGCCTGGTCCGGCACCAATGTCGAGCCCAGGCGCAATATTCATCAGACATTGCGCCAGGTGGTTGTCGGCGGTGTGCTCTGCGATGTAAACGAGGCCGAGACAATAGATTTCGGCCAGTGGGACTTTGTACAGGAGGAACCGGACGTGACGCCGGAACAAGACGCGGTACTGCGCGATATCCAGATCCAGCTGCGCGGTCCCGGCCTGTCCGGCTGGCCGCAGCTCGGCACCGATGCGGAGGGCCACAACCGCACCCTGGTGGACGGGGTGGCGGCGGCGCTGCAGCGGATCCAGGAGTTGGAGGCCGAATCGACCGATCTGCGCAGGCAGATCGGCGAATTGCGTACGGAGGTCAGCGAACTCGAGGCCACCACGGCAGATCTGGTCGAGGAGGTCAAACGGTTGGACGGACGGCACTGGCCGTGGCCGTTGTCGCTGATCGAGGGTCCGGCCGACTTCGTAGGTGAGCAGCTGGCCCGCCTGGAATCGCTGTTGCCGGAGTTGCCGGGTTTGCCCGGCCGGGAGACGGAGAAATCGACCGAGGAGCCAGAAGTTTGGCGATGAGCGGGTTCTCGGTGATCCGGCGAACCGGGGTTCCGAGAACCCGCCCTCCCGGATGAGGGTACCGGCGCGAGAGCACGAAAGCATCACTGCGCCAGGACTTTTACGGATACGAAAAACCAACTCTCAGTACGTAATTGACCTGCTAGCTACCGGGACGCAATCGAGATAGCGAAAAGATCACCATGTGGCGTGGATCACTTCGTTAGCTATCAGATTGCCACAGGCGAGACCGGGCTCCTAACCAAAACCGACGCGGAGATCTCATCCAGCGGATCCGGTCGATCGATCACCGGCCTCACGCGTTCGCGTCCGATGACAGCAGCGCGCGAGTCATCGTCGGCTGGCACATCCCGGTTCCCTCGAAGGAGGTCGCGTGGCCGTAAACGTGATGCTCGACAGGGAATACGAGAACCATCGCGGCGTCAGAGTCGCGCGGGATCGACGAGTCCGCGTTCGACCGCCCGCGCCAGACGGCGCGGCACCCTGTGCACCACCCCACCGACGCTGACCGGCACCGGGTCGGGTGGGGTGGCCTTCCACTGCGAGCGGCGGCTGCGGGTGTTCGACCGCGACATTCTGCGCTTGGGCACCGCCATATCAGCCCGCCCCTCGTCCGGGCTGGGACGTCGCCTTCGTCCGCCTGCCGTATTTCCGCTCGAACCTCTCCACCCGGCCCTGAGTGTCCAGCACGCGGTGCGCGCCGGTCCAGAACGGATGTGAATCGGCGGTCACGTCCACGACCAGCAGCGGGTAGGTGTTGCCGTCGGTCCACTCGACGGTGCGGGTGCTGGTGGCGGTGGATCTGGTCAGGAACTGCTTTCCGGTGCTCGAATCCTCGAACACCACGGAGTGGTAGTCCGGATGTATCCCACTCTTCACTTCACCTCTCCTCTCGGACTTTTGGCCTGTCCGTCCATCGGCAGGCCGGTGGGTTCGCCGGTCGCACAGGGATCGGCGTGCCACTCGCCGAACGGGTCCTCCCAGTGCGCGACCTGCTCGGGCGCGCATTCCACCAGACGCAGTTCGTCATCCTCGACCAGCGCCCAGTGCAGGGCCTCGCGGATCTCGCCCGGGTCCGCGTCGTGGACCAGGATGACCAGCGATATATCCCGGTCGCCGAACTGCTCGTCCCAGCGCAGCGCGGCCATGGCCCGGCGCATGGGATCGGCCTGTTCCCGCTCGGCCGGGCTCATCGCGGCCAACCATGGTCCGGCACCGCCGATCCGCAATCCGCCGCCCGCGGACTCCAGCCACACCACTTCATTCGGCTGGGTGGCCAGCCAGATCCGTCCGCGCGCGGTCACGACGCCGTCGAAGAGCACATCGAGGGCTTCGTGTAGGCGGGCCGGATGGAACGGCCGACTCGCGGCGAATTCGACAAGGGCCACACCATATTCGGTGCCCAGCGGCGGTTGACCGCGCAACAGCGGCGCATGCGCGTCGAATCTGCGGCCGCGCCGGGGGTGCGGCGAAATGTGCGCGAGCAGTGCTTCGACCTCGGCGGTGGCGCGCAGATCGATATCGTCGACCCAGGCCACCGGCGCCTCGGGTGCGAGCCGGGACAGCACCGCGCCGAGCCGAGCCCGATCGACGGCCTCGCCGCTATCGCCGAGCACCACAACGGCATCCGCGAAGTCGACCTGACCGACTGCCACCTGGGCCACCGTCCGGTCGTCGTCCACGGTCGCCGCCCCGCGCTCGGCGAGGGTGTCCCCTCCGGTGGCGTCGGCCAACCAGGTCGGCGCGTCCACGCAGGTGAGCACGGCCTCGACCCGCACATCGCGACCGGCCGGACCATCGACCCGGCCGACCACTCCGGTGACGGCGACATTCTCGATCGCCCGACATACCGTCTCCACCTCGAAGGCCGGATCCAGTTCCAGCACAATACGATTCACCGAATCGCGGGCGGCGAGTGCGCACAGCAGCGGCAGCAGATCGGTGCGCAGGGTGCAGGAGACGCAGCCGTGTGCGAGCTCGAGCACGGTCGAGGTCCGCTGCTCGCCGATGTGCACCGTGCGGTGCACGATGCCCTCGCCGAGCCCGCTCGGATCGTGCCGAACGGTGACGGTGCCCGGCGTCGCACGCAACACCGCGGCCAGCCGTTCCACACCCGCCGCGGCCGGTCCGGAGCATCCGGTGACCACCACGACGGGCGTTCTCCGGTCGGACCGCCTCCCGGGTGGGAGTAGGGCGGGATCCACCACCACAGCGCTCCTTTCGATAATGATTTTCATTTACTGTCGAGCAACGGTACATTGTCCGTCAGCTGTTGTCGAAAATGATTATCAACTGCCTGACCGCCCCGCCGACTCCGTCGGCCGTCATACCCGAATGGAGGGAGCCCAATGTCGGCGCACTGCCAGGTCACCGGGCGCAAGCCCGGATTCGGCAAGTCCGTATCGCACTCGCACAAACGGACCAGCCGCCGCTGGAATCCCAATATCCAGCGCAAGACCTACTACCTGCCCAGCGAGGATCGCCGCATCACGCTGACCGTCTCCGCCAAGGGCATCAAGACCATCGATCGGGACGGGATCCAGGCCGTGGTGGCCCGGATCCGTCTGAGCGGCGACAAGATCTGACGGGAGAACCATGGCCTCGAAATCGACCGAGATCCGGCCGATCATCAAGCTGAAATCCACTGCGGGAACGGGATATACCTACGTCACGCGGAAGAACCGGCGCAATGATCCGGACCGGATGGTGCTGCGCAAATACGATCCGGTGCTGCGCGGGCACGTCGACTTCCGCGAGGAGCGCTGATGGCCAAGACGTCGAAGATCGCCCGCAATGAGCGGCGCACACAGATCGTCATCCGCAACGCGCCGCGCCGCGCCGAACTGAAGGAGCTGATCCGCAAGCCGACCACTTCCACACAAGACCGCGCTATAGCACAGTCGGCGCTACAGCGGCTGCCCCGCGACGCGAGTCCGGTACGATTGCGCAATCGGGACGCCGCGGACGGACGACCGCGGGGTCATCTCCGGAAGTTCGGACTCTCCCGCGTACGCGTGCGCGAGATGGCCCATCGGGGTGAACTCCCCGGTGTACACAAATCGAGCTGGTAGACAACCACTGATCTCGAGAAGGAAACCCGTCACATGGCAGTCAAGCGAGCACCCTCGAAGAAGGTTCGCGCCGAGCAGGCCCGTCGCCCGAAGAAGAACCCGCTGATCGCGGCGGGCGTCGAGACGGTCGACTACAAGGACATCAACCTGCTGCGCACCTTCATCTCCGACCGCGGCAAGATCCGCAGCCGCCGGGTCACCGGACTCACCCCGCAGCAGCAGCGCCAAGTCGCCGTCGCGGTGAAGAACGCCCGCGAAATGGCACTGTTGCCGTTCACCAGCCGGTAGACACCGGCCGACGAATCAGGGCCCCCGTTGCGAAGCTCCGGGGGCCCTCGTCGTTCGGTGCTCCCTACGGGATGGTCAGCACCTGGCCCGGGTTGATCAGATCGGGGTTGTCGATGCCGCTGGCATTGGCGATCTCCTGGTAGCGGTTGCCGTCGCCGTAGAAGCGCTCGGCAATGGCCCACAGAGTGTCGCCCGGCTCGACCGTGTAGGTCTGCGCAGCGGGCGGCGGGGGCGGAACCTCTTCGGCGGGCGCGGCGACCTCCTCGGCGACCGGCTCGGCGGCCGGCTGCTCCGGGGCGGGCAGCGGGTTGTCGGTCTGGGTGCCCGACGCCCACAGCGCGCTGCCGTCCTTGCCGTACAGCACCACATTGCGGTCGGCCTGCACCGTCAGCCGGTCCGGCTCGCTGCCGTTGGTCTCGGTGGCCCAAGCGGCGCCCTCACCCTTGTAGAGCACGAAGTTGCCGTCCTCCTGCAAGACGGCCCGCTCGACCCCCTGATCGTGAGTCAGGGTGGACCACACGACATTTCCGTCCGGTTCCGACAGCACCAGGTTGCCATCGGCCTGCAGGGTGAGGGTGTACGCACCGCCGACCAGCGCCTGGCCGAGCCCGAGTTCTTCACCTACGCGCAGCGTGTCGCCCACGTTGTTCCTTTCGAAGGTTTAACTTGCAGAGCATCCGACTCGATACGCGCCGCGAACCCTGATTGGCGCGCATCGGCCCCGAATGTACTGTGCGCGAGGGCCGTACGGAGGTATTACGCGCAGCCTTAGCCAAACGTTCACTGTGCCGGCCGCATCGCTCTATCATCTTGTCGCGCAAACCGACGCGACGGTTCTCGCGGGTTGCTGGGTGGCCGCATCCCGGCACGTTGGCGGGTCGATTAGGGTGTTCGGCATGTATCGGATGTCGATTGGGCCCGCCACAGTCGCCGTCGCTTTGTTCGTCGGCCTCGCCGTCACCGGATGCGGTGGCTCCGATCGTGGTGGCGCACAAGAGAAGACGGCGACCAGTGCGGCGAGGTCCACGCCGACCGAAGGCAAACCCGCCGACGCTGGCCGGATATTCGTCGCTGATCCGAGCATTGTCGGCGGGCATCCGATTTCGTTCACCTCGTGGTCGCGGGTGGCCGACGATCGGATCGCGGTCAACTTCGAGACCGGATCGCCCGAGTGCTACGGAATGGATGCGACTGTGACCGAGACGAATTCGACGGTCACCATCGAGTTGCGCACCGGAACACGCGCCGATGCGGTCGGGCGAATGTGCACGATGATCGCGGTTTTCGGGACTCTCGAGGTGCCGCTGAAGGCGCCTTTGGGCAGCCGACAGGTGCTCAGCGCCGTCTAGCGGGGAAGCAAGCGCCGAGGATCACGACACGGGTTCGGCGATCGCGTCCGATAGGGCGGCGAATTCGGGATAGCTGCCGGATTTGGCTGGGCCCCAGGTCTTTTGCGCCATGACGCGCAAGGGCATGGTGATCGATGCGGCGATCTGTGCGGGTGTCTGCACGGTCGGGTCGTCGCACCAGACGTACAGGCCGGAGCCGAGACTACTCGCGTTCTGTTGCGGAGTCAGTCGGATGCCGTCCACGAAAAGCGTTGGGTCCCAGAGCTCGTAGGCCAGCGGCGGCCGAGCATTGCCGACAGTGGTCGGTCCACCGGTCACGTAGTAGGTGGGCGTGAAGGCGGCATTCTTCACCTGGTGGCCCGCCGCGATGAGATCCGGTGCGGTGCGGGCGATTCCGAAGAACGGCAGCGGCAGCTGCGGAATGCCCGCGCGGCTCCAGAAGTCGATGACGATATCGCGGTCGGGGGTGATCGTGCCCGCACCGGTGTGCAGTCCGTCATTCCAGATGCGCGGGCGTTTGCCGTGCGCGCGCACGATATCGGCGCCCCAGTTGATCAGGCCGAGATAGGCGTCGACCGGCTGGGCCTGTGGTCCGTAGGCGGCCCGGGCATACGTTCCCAGCTGCGGATATTCGTCGAAGGACATGACCCGGGTGCCGTTCAGCAGGAACTCGTCCGCGCCGAGATGCCAGTAGCGGCCGGAGAATTAGCACCGCACGATTCGACATGCGGCCACTCTACGAAACCAGAAGCGCTGCGCTCGCCTTGTTGCGGCCGCGCGCCGCAACCCGAAGCCCGCGGCGTCGCCCCTGTTGAACCACGCAGCACCCCGGCTTTCATCGGATTTGTCGCATCGCTACCCGAACCCGCCGTCACTATTCGAGGGTGCTTCGCCACGCGAAGAGGGCGGGAGCCGGATGGCGCCCGCCCTCTAGAGGGAACTCAGTGTGCGAAGTGGCGAGAACCCGTGAGGTACAGGGTGACTCCCGCTTCCCTGGCCAGGTCGATGGTGTCCTGGTCGCGGACCGAGCCGCCGGGCTGCACGATCGCCCGGATTCCGGCCTGGATGAGCTGCTGCGGGCCGTCGGAGAACGGGAAGAACGCGTCCGAGGCGGCCACCGAACCCTTGGCGCGGTCACCGGCGCGCTGCACCGCGAGACCGACCGCGTCGACCCGGTTGACCTGGCCCATCCCGACGCCGACCGAGGCACCGTCGTGGGCGAGCAGAATCGCATTGGACTTCACGGCACGGCAGGCGCGCCAAGCGAATTCGAGGTCGGCGAGGGTTTCCGCATCGGCCGCCTCGCCCGCGACCAGGGTCCAGTTCTCCGGGTCGTCGCCAGGGGCGTCGAGGATATCGCGCACCTGCAGCAGCGCGCCGCCGCTGATCGGGCGCAGCTCGGCGCCACCGCGGCGCGGCGGCTCGGCGACCAGGATGCGCACATTCTTCTTGCGCTGCAGCACCTCGACGGCACCGTCGGCGTAGGACGGTGCGACGATCACCTCGGTGAAGATCTCGGCGACCTGCTCGGCCATCTCCACGGTGACCTCACCATTGGCCGCGATCACGCCGCCATAGGCGCTCACCGGATCGCACGCGTGCGCCTTACGGTGTGCCTCGGCGAGATCGGCGCCGATCGCGATGCCACACGGATTGGCGTGCTTGATGATCGCGACCGCGGGCGCCGCGTGGTCGTAGGCGGCGCGCCAGGCGGCATCGGCATCGGTGTAGTTGTTGTACGACATTTCCTTGCCGTGCAACTGCTTTGCCTGCGCCAGCCCGGTGCTGCCGTCGTTCTGGGTGTAGAGCGCCGCGGCCTGATGCGGGTTCTCGCCGTAGCGCAGCACCGATGCGCGATCCCAGGTGCCACCGATCCAGCCCGGGAACTGCGACGCGGCAGCCTCATTCGGCTCGGCATCGGGGGCGAGCACGCTGGACATCCAGCTCGCGACCGCGACGTCATAGCTTGCGGTGTGCTGAAATGCCTTGGCCGCCAATACGGTGCGCTCGGCGAGGGTGAAGCCGCCCGACCGCACCGCGGCGAGCACATCGTCGTAGTCGCCGCTGTCGACGACCACCGCGACCGACGGGTGGTTCTTGGCGGCGGCGCGCACCATGGACGGACCGCCGATATCGATCTGCTCGACGCATTCGTCATTGCTGGCGCCGCTGGCCACGGTCTGGGTGAACGGGTACAGATTCACCACGACGAGCTGGAACGCCTCGACACCGAGTTCGACCAGCTGGTCGACGTGTTCGGCCTTGCGGGTATCGGCGAGGATGCCCGCGTGCACCCGCGGGTGCAGGGTCTTGACCCGGCCGTCCAGTGTCTCCGGGAATCCGGTCAGATCCTCGACCTTGGTCACCGGAATGCCCGCGTCGGCGATCTTGCCCGCGGTCGAACCGGTCGAGACCAGTTCGACACCGGCGGCGTGCAGTCCGCTCGCCAGCTCGATCAGCCCCGTCTTGTCGTAGACGCTGATGAGCGCCCTGGAAATCCCCTTACGCTCACTCACCGAAGTACCCGCTCATCTGGAATTACTGCCTTTCGTCCGTCGGAGACAATGCCTCTGGTCGCGACGGCGGCGACAACCTCCGCCAGCAACCGTCGCTCGACAACCTTGATGCGCTCGTGCAATGTGGCCTCGTCGTCGCCGTCCAGCACCGGAACCGCCTCCTGCGCGAGAATCGGGCCCGTATCGATACCGGAATCGACCAGATGCACGGTCGAACCGGTGACCTTCACCCCGTAGGCGAGGGCCTCGCGGACCCCGTGCGCGCCCGGGAACGCGGGCAACAGCGCGGGGTGGGTATTGATGATCCGGCCGCCGAACCGGGTCATGAATGCCGGGCCGAGGAGCTTCATGAATCCGGCCGAGACCACCAGATCGGGTTCGTAGGCCGCGACCGCGTCGGTCAGCGCGACATCCCAGGCGGCGCGATCGGGAAAGTCCCGCAACACCATCCGGAAGTTCGGGATCCCCGCGGCGGCCGCGTGTTCGGTGGCCTGGCAGACCCGGTCGACTCCGACGGCGACGATGGTCGCCGGGTAGTCCGGCTCGGCCGCGGCCTCGATGAGGGCGCGCAGCAATGACCCGGTGCCAGAGGCCAGCACGACGACGGTTGCCGGTGCCGTGGGGGGCACACTCGGGGCATTCGGGGACGGCTGGGGGGTGGCAGCCGACGGAGTCGGCGGGGTGGGCAAGCTCAGCGCTCTACTCCTGGTATCGGTCGGAACGGCGGCGGCGGTGCCACCGAGTAAAGCCTAACGACCGTCCACCTGGTCACTTTCCAGCAGGTCCGCCTCGACGACTTCGGCATCGACGATGTCGGGGACGGTATTGCTGCCCGGGGCACGCGTAGTGGCGATGGAAATCTGTTCCTCGACCAGTTCACCGTCGAGTTCTACCTCGAAGTCGGGGTCGTCGTAGTCGTCGTCATCGTCGTCGTAGTGATCGCGCTCATGGCGATCATCGTCGTAGTCGTCGTAATGATCGTCGTAGTGGTCGTCTTCGTAGTGGTCGTCGTCGTAGTCGTCGTCGTAATCGTCGTGGCGATCGATGACCGGCGCGCCGATCGGAACGACGAGCCAGCGCGCGAACATCAGGCCCACGTAGCCGGCGACGGCCAGCCAGCCGAAGATCACCGCCGCGAAGATCGGCAAGTCCAGGCCCATATGACCGAATGTGCCGAGATCACCACCCGCCGCCGCGCCGAGCAGCACCAAGGCCACGGTGGCCACCCCGGCCGAGGTCAGAGTCGCCCAGGGTGCGGCGGCCCGGTCATGCGAGGTCCGTCCGATATCCACACCCCCGAGCACACCGATGGCCGCCGGGATCAGCAGCAGCACCGGCCACCAACCGTCGGCGGGCCCGGTCGGCACCGCCGCCATGACCGGAACGGCCGGAATCGGCCCGCCGACAACGGAGAACACTCCGATCGACGCATCGCCGAGATGCGCGCCGGAGCCGACGATTACCCCGACGGCCGCGAGCACCACATTCGGCAGATATGCCAGTGCGAGCACGCTCAGCCCGATCACGCCCGCCGCATTGCCCGCGGTCTGATAGGTGTCGCCGATGCGCGACCAATGCATGAGGAACGACACGATGACCACCACGGTCGCGCAGGCCAGCAGGCGCAGCACCGACCGGCCCGCGCCGAAGACGCCCGCGATCGCCCAGTCGGGCAGGCGCAGCAGCGTGCAAAGCCTGCGCCGGTTCCGGCTCGCGATACCGCCCACCGCCGCGACCGAGTACACCGTGCCCACCCAGCCGAAGGCGGCGAGGGTATTCGGCGGCTGCAGCGCGACAACACCGGAGGCGTCCTCGGCGACCGCCAGACAGACGGCCGTGACCAGCAGCGGCCCGGCCAGCGCCGCACCGACAATCCAGCCGAGATCGGCGCGTGAGCTGTCCGGCTCGACCGCGCGGGCACAGTCCCGGCCGGACACCCAGATCAGCAGTCCGGTCGGCAGCAGCGGCAACAGTCCGAGCGAGGTCTTGCCGATCAGCAGCGGAACCTGGTGTATTGCAAACCATCCTGCGGCGATCGCACCCGAGGTGCCCGCCAGGCTGCTGCCCGAGGAGAGCAGGGTGGCCAGGGCCAGGATCGTGATGGCGACCAGCGCGTAGGTCGTCGGGCGGGCGGCGACCAGCAGCAGCACGCGGGCGCGCTCGGGGGTCAGCGATAGGAACCCGGCCTCGTCGAGACCATCGGTGTGGGAACCGCGCGGTGCTCGGTCGCTGCGCGCCGCGGGTTCCGCCGCGCCGCGGGACTCGGCGGTCCGGCGAACAAGAGAGGATCTCGGGGAGCTCATGGAAATTCAGCGTGGCAGCTCCCCCGGCGCGAGCGGGTCAGGCGCGCCGACCCGGTCCGGTGCCGCGCCGAGAGAGCCGGGGAATTACTTGTTGTCGTCCTCGGAGGGACGGAACGCGTGGGTGGCGTCCGAGGACGGGTCCGAACCGGTCTCACCGCCGAAGGGCTGGCTCTGCTGACCCGGCTGGCTCTGGCCGAAACCCGGTGCGCCGTACTGCTGGCCGGGCTGTTGGGCACCGAAGTGCTGGGTGGCACTGTCATCCGGGCGCGGCTGCGCGGCGGGCGCGGCACCGTAGGGCGAACCCTGCTGCGCCGCACCGTATCCGGGCTGCTGGCCATAGGAGGGCTGCTGACCGTAGGACGGCTGCTGCTGGCCCTGGCCGTAAGACGGCTGGCCCGGCTGGCCCTGACCATAGGGCTGCTGTGCCTGGTACTGCGGAGCGCTCTGACCGTATCCCGGCTGACCGTACGACGGCTGGCTCGGCTGGCCCTGGCCGTACGGGCTCGGGCTCTGGCCGAAGGCGGCGGGCTGCTGGCCCTGGCCGAACGCGCCTTGCTGGCCGTAGCCACCGGTGCCGAAACCGCCCGGCGGACTCTGCGGGGTGGCGGGCTTGGGCGCGGGCGGGGTCAGGATGCCGGATTCGAACAGCACCGCGACGATCGCGACGGCGGCCTGTACGAAGGCCAGGAATAGCAGCAGGTAGGCGCCCCACTTCAGCTCGACGTTCAGAAGATCGTCGGACGTGGTGAAGGCCAGAAACAGCGTGCCGAAGAAGCCAGCCGTCGATGCCGCGGCCGCGGCGCCGGTCCAATTCTGCTTGGGCAGCAACGACAGTC
Source organism: Nocardia sp. CA-119907 (assembly GCF_050955995.1). NCBI lineage: Bacteria > Bacillati > Actinomycetota > Actinomycetes > Mycobacteriales > Nocardiaceae > Nocardia > Nocardia sp. CA-119907. The sequence goes on along the minus strand of NZ_CP192091.1, from coordinate 1,242,981 downwards.
CGGCGAGCAGGCCGCCGAGCAGCAGGATCGCCAGCAGTCCCGCCGCACCGAAGTACTGGAAGAGGCTTAGTGTTTCGTCACTCTTGACCGTGCCCCGGCTACTCGCCTTCTGGCCGAAGAACGGCAGGAAGCCGAGCAGGAAATTGATCACACCGAGCCCAGCGACGCCGACCACCAGGAAATACGGCAGGCCCTTGGCGGTGGACGCGGTGCCGGTACCGGCCGTCTGGCCGGCGCTGGAAGGTGCGGGTGGCGTCGCGGGTGCGTTGTACCCGGAGCCCCCGGTCGGGTATGACATGGTCGTCGTCTCCTAGGTCGAGTCGTACGTGTCTTGACGGCTTGGATCTCTTCTGACGCTACTGCACTCGTTGGCCCGGGTCACCCGGGTCGAACTGGCCGGGCAACCGAAAAACACCGTCTACGCTGGTCCTCCGCAAATCCGCGCCCGCCGATAACAATTCTGCGCTACCACCTCCGATGGGAACGCGATTCGGCCCGGAGCGTCGGACGCCCCGGGCCGAACACCCCTCGATGCGATAAACCTTGCGGCACTAGCGGGGCACGACGTACCAGGCGCCGTAGCTGCCCACGCAGTCGTAGTCCTGCTGCTACGCGCACCCGAATTGCTGGCCGCACCCGAATCGCTGGCCGCACCCGAATCGATCAACGCATCCGAATCACCGCGGACACCCGAATCGCTGGCCGCACCCGAATCGATCAACGCACCTGAATCGCTCGGCGCGCGCGAATCGCTGCGCGCGTCGGAGCCATCGGCGGCGACGCTCGAACCGCCCAGCGCCGCAATGATCCCTGGCAGCGGATCGTCGGGATCGATCGCGCTATCGGAGGTAAGCCCATTCGCGTCCAGCACCGCGACGACCGCAGGTAGCACATCCTCGGCCTTGGCCAGCGGAGCCAGTTCGACGAATACCACCGCTCGACCGGAGTTGTCGGCGGCACGGGCGAGTTCGGCGGCGAGGCGGGACTTTCCACTGCCCGCGACGCCGACCAGGGTGGTCAGCCCAGGTTCGGCGAGGCGGGTGCCAAGGGTGGCGAATTCGCGGCTGCGACCGACGAAGCTGGTCGACGAGGCAGAGATGGCCAGGGCGCGGTGTGCGGTTGCTGTTTCGATGGATGCAGCCACGTCGGTGCCATGCGACGCAACTGTCACGTCAGCGCCGAGTGGCGTGGCAGGCCCGGCACCGAACTGTGCAGCGGCTGGGTCACCACCGAATGCTGCAGCGCCTGGGTCGGTGCCGAACGGGGAACCGGCCACACCACTGCCGAACGGAGTGGCGACCACGCCGATGCCAGACGGTGTCGCGGCCGGATCGATGCCGATCGGCGCACCAACCAACAGCGGCGGCAGCAGCAGCACACTCTCGCCGCGCTCCGCACGGGCCCGCAATCGCCATCCAGCCGAGTTCATCCAGCGGATCATCGCCCCACACGGATGCGAATATTGTGTCGATGCCGAGATTTGGGCACCTTCCCACAGCACAAGACGTCTGGGCGAAGAGCGGACCGATGAAAGTCGAGATTGTGCCGATTCCGCACGGGCAGCCGATCAGCGTGCAAGAGTTCGACGCTCTGCCGATCGGCACCAGCCATCGCTACGAGATCGAAAATGGCCACTTACTCGTAAGCGCCTGCCCAGCACCTTCACATCGCCGCGCCATCACGCGGCTGGTCTTTCAACTCGAACGCCAGTTGCCCACGGGATGGGAAGCGTTCGCCGAAATAGAGGCGGAGCTGCCCGTGGGACGCTGCCAGCGTCGAGCGCCCGATGTCGTGGTGACGCAGCCGACATCGACTCGCAGGCACGGATCCGCAGTAATCAGATTGCGCTGGCCAGCGGGGTCACATCGTCCGACGAGTCCGCGGTCCGCGACTGTTCGACCAGAGCAGGCGAGTACGCCGCCCCCAATGGCATTCCGCACTACTGGGTGATCGACATCGTCGATCTCGAATCGATCGACATGACCGTGTATCGCTTGAACAATGACACCGGTAAATACGGAATCGCACCACGAGTCACCGGTGTCGTGCGGCTAGAGGATCCGTTTCCGCTCACCATTGATCTCGCTATGCTGTCCGGGCCACGAGGCGATAGCGGAAGCGGATCGGCCGAGGTGGCCGGAGCACGTCCGAACATCGACTGAAACTTCAACTCGGACAAGCATTTCAAAACGGACACAGGTCTGATTCTGGGCGGGCCGTGGTGGGTTGGGCGTGCCAAGCTGTCAGGCGATGCTCACGTATACCCAAGCCATTGTGATCGGCGCATTGCAAGGCATAACCGAACTGTTCCCGATTTCCAGCCTGGGTCATTCCGTTTTGGTGCCCGCATGGCTGGGTGGGTCGTGGAGCGAGCTGGTCACCCAGGGCGATTCCGATTCCGGTACGCCGTATCTCGCCTTCGTGGTCGGGCTGCATGTGGCGACGGCGATCGCACTGCTGGTGTTCTATTGGCGCGACTGGGTCGATATCGTCACCGGCTTTCTCACCACACTGCGCACCCGGCGGATCGAAACCTCGACCCAGCGCCTGGCCTGGCTCGTAGTCCTGGCGACCGTGCCGGTCGGCATCCTCGGGCTGCTGCTGGAACATCCGCTGCGCACCTTGTTCGCGAAACCCCTTGCCGCGGGTCTGTTCCTGACGCTCAACGGCGTCGTACTGATCACCGGCGAGGTACTGCGCCGCCGCAGCCAGCCGACGCTCGCCGACTACGGCCGCCGTTTCGCCGAGGCAGAGGCGCGGGCCAAGGCCATCGAAGAGGGATACTTCGTGGCGACGGTGGAGGAAGAGTCGGCCGGCCTCGGCGATCTGTCGATCAAGGACGCGCTGATCATCGGTGTCTCGCAGACCGGTGCACTGTTCGCGGGCATCAGCCGCTCCGGCATGACAATGGTCGGCGGCCTGCTGCGTGGTTTGGACCATGAGGACGCGGCGAAATTCGCCTTCCTGCTCGCCACTCCGGTAATTCTGGCCGCGGGCGTGCTGAAGCTGCCGACGCTGGCCGGTCCGCAGGGCGACGGCATCCTCGGGCAGGTGCTGGTCGGATCGGTTGTCGCGGGCGGCGCGGCGTATCTGGCGGTCCGCTTCCTGGAACGCTACTTCAAATCGAATTCGCTGCTGCCGTTCGCGGTGTACAGCCTCGCCTTCGGCATCGCCTCGGTGGTCCACTTCCTCTGAGCCGACGACAAAGGCCGCCTTCCGGAACGGCAGGCGGCCTTTGTGCGAATGCGATGGATCAGGCGGTGACGCTTGCGTTCTCCAGGATCTCGCGCGCCAGTGCGGCGGTCTCGGACGGCGTCTTGCCGACCTTGACACCGGCGGCCTCGAGCGCGTCCTTCTTCGCCTGTGCCGTACCGGCCGAACCGGAGACAATGGCGCCGGCGTGGCCCATGGTCTTGCCCTCGGGGGCGGTGAAGCCCGCGACGTAGCCGACGACCGGCTTGGTGACATTGGCCTTGATGTAGGCCGCGGCCCGCTCCTCGGCGTCGCCGCCGATCTCACCGATCATCACGATCAGCTTGGTCTCCGGATCCTTCTCGAACGCCTCGATGGCGTCGATGTGGGTGGTGCCGATGACCGGGTCGCCGCCGATGCCGATGGCGGTGGAGAAGCCGAAATCACGCAGCTCGTACATCATCTGGTAGGTCAGGGTGCCGGACTTCGACACCAGGCCGACCGGGCCCTTGCCGGTGATGTTGGCCGGGGTGATGCCGACCAGCGACTCGCCGGGGGTGATGATGCCGGGGCAGTTCGGGCCGATGATCCGGGTCTTGTTGCCCTTCTCCACGTTGTAGGCCCACGCGTAGGCGGTGTCCTGCACCGGGATGCCCTCGGTGATGACCACGAGCAGCGGGATCTCCGCGTCGATGGCCTCGATGATGGCGTCCTTCGAGAACTTCGGCGGCACGAACGCGATGGACACGTCGGCGCCGGTCGCCTTGATGGCCTCTTCGACGGTGCCGAAGACCGGCAGGTCGACCGGGTTGCCGTCCTTGTCGGTGTGCGCGACGGTGGTGCCCGCCTTGCGCGCGTTGACACCGCCCACGACCTGGGTGCCGGCCTTCAGCATCAGCGCGGTGTGCTTGGTGCCCTCACCGCCGGTGATGCCCTGGACGATGACCTTGGAATCCTTGTTGAGGAAGATAGACATTTCCGGTTTCCTTTACTTGGCCGCTGCCAGTTCGGCGGCCTTGTCGGCGCCTTCGTCCATTGTCTGCGCGAGCGTGATCAGCGGGTGCGCGGCATCGACGAGGATCTTGCGGCCCTCGTCGACCTTGTTGCCGTCGAGACGGACGACCAGCGGCTTGTTCGCCTCGTCGCCGAGGATCTCCAGCGCCTTCACGATGCCGTTGGCGACCGCGTCACACGCGGTGATACCACCGAAGACGTTCACGAACACGCTCTTGACCTGCGCGTCGCCCAGGATGACGTCCAGACCGGCGGCCATGACCTCGGCCGATGCGCCACCGCCGATGTCGAGGAAGTTGGCGGGCTTGACGCCACCGTGGTTCTCGCCCGCGTACGCGACGACGTCCAGGGTGGACATGACCAGACCGGCGCCATTGCCGATGATGCCGACCTCACCGTCGAGCTTGACGTAGTTGAGGTCGTTCTCCTTGGCCTTGAGCTCCAGGGGATCGGTCGCGTCCTTGTCCGCGAAGGCCGCGTGACCCGGCTGCCGGAACTCGGCGTTCTCGTCGAGGGTCACCTTGCCGTCGAGCGCGAGGATCTCGTTGTCGGGGGTGCGGACCAGCGGGTTGACCTCCACCAGGGTGGCGTCTTCGCCGACGAACACCTCCCAGAGCTTCTGGATGGTGATGGCCGCCGCGTCGAGGACATCGGCGGGCAGGTGGCCCTGCTCGGCGATCGAGCGGGCGAACGCGAGGTCGACACCCTTGACGGCATCGACCGGAACCTTGGCCAGGCGCTCCGGCTTGGTCGCGGCGACCTCTTCGATCTCCATACCGCCTTCCACCGAGCACATGGCCAGGTAGGTGCGGTTGGAGCGGTCGAGCAGGAAGGAGATGTAGTACTCCTCCGCGATGTCCTTGGCCTCGGCGACCAGGATCTTCTTGGTGATGTGGCCCTTGATATCCAGGCCGATGATGTTCTGCGCGTGCGTGAACGCGTCGTCCGGGGTGGCGGCGAACTTGACGCCACCCGCCTTGCCACGGCCACCGGCCTTCACCTGGGCCTTGATCATCACCGGCTTGCCGATTTCCGCCGCGATAGCGCGGGCGTCCTCGGCCGTGTCCGTGACGCGGCCCTCGGACGAAGGCACTCCGTGCTTAACGAAGAGCTCCTTCGCCTGATATTCGAAGAGATCCATGTACTCACCGTCTCGTCTGCGTTGTGATGACAACGTCTTTGTTGGCGGCCCGACGTCGGAAGCGGGTCGGGTCGGACTTTAACCAGTCACATGGAGGGCCAAACGGCCACATTCATCCTAAGTGGCGCAGGTCACGGGGTGCCGCCCAGGGCGGGAAAATGCCTGGCCAAGGCTACTCGCGAGTAGGTTGCTGACGGCGCGCCAGGTAGAGCCGCCGAACCGGTTGACCGACGGCCTTCTACTACGTTTCGTCGTCGCCGAGCCTCACCCGCGTGCCCCTATCGCAGTGAGATATTCCGGTGCGTTACCGTGATCAATCTCACATGTTTGGATTGATCGCACGTAGCGCTTGCGGAGCTCGCAATCGTTTCGTTACCGTCATTGCGGTCGATGTCACAACACGGTCACGACTAGGAGGACGGCAAGCTTGACGCAGCACAGCACTCCGCAGACGGAGAGCCGTTCCATCACGCCTCATGGCAGGCAGTTCGACACCGTGATCTCTCGCTGGATGATGTGGCACTACCGATGAACCATCGCTCGACCTTCGCTTCCGATAATCGCGCTCGCTCCGGACATCGTTATCGCTCCGATGACGATGAGGCATATGGCGGACATTCCAATGCGGCGGTAGACCCGTTCGGTACCGCTTCGCGAGACTCCGGTCACAGGTACGCCGCGCCTGCCGCAGCCGGTTACGAGCACGATGACAACTCCTGGGGCGCGAACGATGCGTGGTCGCAGGCTGATTCGTGGTCGCAGGCCGAACCGCAGCAGCAGTCCGACTCGTGGGCGCAGTCGCAGTCCTGGGCGCAAGCCGACTCCTGGTCCGACGGCGGCGCGTGGGCGTCCGAGGATTCTTGGACGCCCGAGGGTGACAATTCCTGGGCCCCCGACTCCGAGGCGTCGTGGACGCCGGAGGCGGACGGATCCTGGGATGCCGATGAATCCTGGGATGGCGAGGACTCCGCGTGGGAGTCCGAGGATCCGGAATCTCCGGCCGGTCCCACCGTCATACCGGCCCGTCGCGCGAATCGCGGTAGCGGTGGCGCGCATCGGATGCCCGCACCGCCCGCCTCACTCAAGGGCCGCGCCGCGGTCGTCGCCGTCGCCGCCGGTGCGGTGGTTGCCGCCGGACAGGCCGCCTTCGCCTCGCCCGAACAGCCCTCGCAGGCCGTCGATTACGAGGCCGCGGGCCAGATCCACGAGATCGCCGCACAGTCGGTCAGCGTGGCCGACCCCAACTCCGCGCCGGATTCGCCGCAGGTGCTCAATGTCTCGGCCCCGAACAATCTCGGGCAGTTCGGCGACATGCTGCAAAAGGGCCAGAAGTTCGCCGATGATATGGCGGCACAGGAGGCGTCCAAACTCCGCCCGTTGTTCACCAAGTTCGCCGCGGGCAATTTCACCTCCGGCTTCGGCGCCCGCTGGGGCGTACAGCATCTCGGCGTCGATATCGCGGGCCCGATCGGCACCCCGATCTACGCCGTCGCCGACGCCACCGTGATCGAAGCGGGACCCGCCTCGGGCTTCGGCATGTGGGTCCGACTGCTGCACGATGACGGCACCGTCACCATCTACGGACATATCGACACCGCCACCGTGTCGCAGGGACAGCGCGTCCTGGCCGGCGACCAGATCGCCACCATCGGCAACCGCGGTTTCTCGACCGGCCCGCACTGCCATTTCGAGGTCTGGTTGAACGGCGTCGACAAGGTCGACCCGTTGCCTTGGCTGGCGACGCGGGGCATCAGCTTGGGTCCGCAGCGGGACTAGAAATCCAGCGGCACATGCGATACGGGCGGCGCACCACGTGTGCCGCCCGTTCTGGTCCGTATCCCCGCGATGGAGCCGAACCTATTCCGGGGCAATGGGATTCATCGAATACCTTGCGAGGCTGCAATCGATTCGCTACCGTCGGTGGACCTCAATAAGTGCGACGGAGGATGAAAGTCTGAATGCGCGTTGCGAACATCCTGAACGCATGGCTCGACACCCGAAGATCAGGAATTTCTCGAATCTTCTCCATGTTCGGAACATTTCGGACGCATAGCGGTGTGATGCAGTCGCAGTGATGAGGCAGGGATATCCGGGCGGTTCCGAGGGGCGCGGAATACCGATTCAGCATTATCTAGACAATTCTCAGCAAATCTCGCGCGGGACCCGTGGTGTCGAATTCTGGCGAGTGGGAGAGCCTTGGCCGCAAGCGGTCTCGCCGTTCGACGGTGGCGCCGAGAGCTACGACAGGCGTCTGGGGTACGACGGCGGTGGTCTAGGCCAGGGTCTCGGCGACAGCCGGGGATACCACATGAGCCAGGGCTACAACGAGGGCTACAACAGCTGGTATGGCAGCAATCACGGCCGCGACGATGACGTGGACCGGAATCACAATGCCAACGCGCACCACGACACTGCTTGGAGCGACGGCGATTTCGGAAGCGCCGACAAGGTGTGGGCCGCCGACTACGGAAGCGCGCCAGACGCCTGGTACGCCGACCCCGCAATCACTCACAACACATGGGACACCCACTCCGGAAACACACCAGACGCGTGGTACCCCGACCCCGCAAACACCCACAACACATGGGACACCCACTCCGGAAACACACCAGACGCGTGGTACCCCGACCCCGCAAACACCCACAACGCACGGGACACCCACTCCGGAAACACACCAGACGCGTGGTACCCCGACCCCGCAAACACCCACAACACATGGGACACCGACCCCGGAAACACCCACAACACATGGAGTAACCGAAACGACGGCAATGCGTGGGAGGGCGACGCGCGGGCCACAGTGGAGCGCGCGGACATCCCTGCTGCCCCAACGAACCGGCCGGTGCGCGGGAAGCGTCGGAGCGGGGCTCATCGGCTGCCCGCGCCGCCGAATGGGCTCCGGGGGCGGGCGGCGGTTATCGCGGTTGCCGCGGGGGCGATCGTCGCTGCGGGACAGAATCTGGCGACCCCCGCGAAGGCACCGGCCACAGCCGAACTCCAGGCCGTCGGACAGCAGCGGGCCGTCGCGCCATTCAGCGCGGACCTTCCCACGGCACCGGAACTTCTCGATATCGCGACGCCGATGGATCTCGACCAGTACGGCGATATGTTGCAGCACGGCAGTAAGTTCGCCGAGGAGATGGCGGCAGCGGCGGATGCGAAGCTGCGACCGCTGTTCACCAAATTCACCTCGGGCACTTTCACGTCCGGATTCGGCCAGCGCTGGGGTGTGCTGCACGGCGGTGTCGACATCGCCGCGCCCATCGGAACGCCGATCTACGCGGTCGAGGACGGCACCGTCATCGATGCGGGACCCGCCGCCGGATTCGGGATGTGGGTGCGGGTGCGCGGCGACGACGGCACCGTGACCGTGTACGGCCACATCAATACCGCCGTGGTCTCGGTGGGCGAGCACGTCCTCGCGGGTGACGAAATCGCCACGGTCGGCAATCGCGGCGAATCCACCGGCCCGCACTGCCATTTCGAAGTCTGGCTCAACGGCACCGACCGCATCGACCCGGTCCCTTGGCTTGCCACGCGCGGCATCAGCCTCGGCACGGAACGCGACTGACCACATCGCCCCACGGTGATCGCGCAGGAGACTTCACCCCCTCAGGATCTACACCCCTGAAGCCCCCTCCACGACGCCGTGACCGACCTGCTGCCGCACTCACGCCGAGCGATGCGCATCCCCCACAGCAGTGGCTATGGTGCCGCGGCGATTGCCAGGCCGATCAAGGTCACGACCTTCGTCGCTTCCAAACCGATGTACCAGTAGTGGGCGCGGGAGCGCGGTAGCTCCGCACCGGCAAGCACGCGGTCCGAGCGGCGGGTCAGCAGTGGCCGGACAACGAGAAGTTGTATGGCGAGAACCGCGATGGTGACGCCGAGCCAGATCCGAACAGCGCTGCTGGGGGCGACCACCGCGGTCGCCACGATCAACAGGGCCGCAAGGACGGTCTCCGTGATGTTCAGTGCCCGGAACACCAGCCGTCCGATGCCGAGGCCGAGTGGCACGGTTATCCCCGGTGCACGGAACTTCAGCGGTGCTTCCAGAAACGAGATGGCCAGCACCATGCCGAGCCACAGCATCGGCAGGAACCACAGCAGGTGTTGTGCGACCGCTTCCATATCGCGCACGCTACCGACATCACCCCCGGGTAGATCAGGGCCAATGGCCCCTATTCCCAAGGCCGGTCAGAGTTTGACCAGGGTGCGGCTGTATTGGGGGATCAGGCGGATTTTGCCCGCGGTACCGAAGTCGATGGTGACCGTGGCCAAGGGGCCGAAGCCTTCGGCGGCGACCACGCGGCCCAGGCCGTATTTGTCATCGCTGACTCGGTCGCCGACGGCCAGTACGAGATTGGCGTTGTTGCGGGTTGCGCCACCGGGGGCGGGGCGGCGCGGGGCGCGGTCGCTGACGCCCGGGCGCTGCTGGTTCCAGCCGTCGCGGGTCCAGTCGTGTTCCAGGCCGTCGTCGTCGCCGCGGCGGCGGATGCCGCGCGTCAACGGCGAGCCCTTGGGCTCCAACCGCTTCCAGTCGATGAGGTGGGCCGGAATCTCCTGCAGGAAGCGCGATTCCGGATTCGAGACCGGCTGGCCCCAGCCGGAGCGGACCACCGCGCGGCTGACGTAGAGCCGCTGCCTGGCCCGGGTGATGCCGACGTAGGCGAGGCGGCGTTCCTCGGCCAGTTCGGTCGGATCGCCGAGCGCGCGCATATGCGGGAACTGGCCGTCCTCCCAACCGGTGACGAAGACGACCGGAAATTCCAGCCCCTTGGCGGTGTGCAGCGTCATCATCGTGACCACGCCGGTGCCCTCATCGGGCAACTGGTCACTATCGGCCACCAGCGAGACCCGTTCCAGGAAGGCGGCCAGCGAACCCGGGTCGGGCTCGCCCTCGGCGACCTCGGGGACCAGGCCCTCCTGCCGGGCGGCCTCCGCGTTGTTGTACGCCTCGGAGCTGAATTCCCGTGCGACGCTGACCAATTCGTTCAGATTGTCGAGCCGGGCGCCGTCCTGCGGATCATCGGAGCCCTCCAGCTCGGCGCGGTAGCCGGTGCGGTCGAGCACCGCCTCGACCATATTGCCGAGATCTGGAAAGTCCTGATCGGCCTGCGCACCGGCCGCCCTGACCTCCTCCAGCAGATCGAGGAATCCGGCGATGGCGCGCTGCGAACGGGTATTCAGCAGCGCCACTTTGCCATCGGCGGCATCACGCAGCGCCTCGGCGAAACCGATCCCCCGCTGTTCGGCGTGCACCGCGACACAGGCCTCGGCTCGATCGCCGATACCCCGGCGCGGGGTATTGAGGATGCGGCGCAGGCTCACCGTATCTTCGGGATTGTCGAGCACCCGCAGGTACGCGACGATATCGCGCACCTCCTTGCGCTCGTAGAAGCGCACGCCGCCGACCACCTTGTACGGCAGCCCCATCCGAATGAAGATCTCTTCCAGCGCGCGGGAGTTGTTGTTGGTGCGGTAGAACACCGCGACATCGCTGTAGTTCGCATCGCCCGCGTCCACCAGCCGGTCGATCTCCCTGGCGACGAACGATGCCTCGTCGTGCTCATTGTCGGCGACGTAGCCGGTGATCAGATCGCCCTCACCGGAATCGGTCCACAGCCGCTTGTCCCGACGGTTCTCGTTGCGCGATATCACCGCATTGGCGGCGGAGAGGATGTGCTGGGTGGAGCGGTAGTTCTGTTCCAGCAGAATGGTTTCGGCATCCGGGAAGTCGCGTTCGAATTCCTCGATATTGCGGATGGTGGCGCCGCGGAAGGCGTAGATGGACTGGTCGGCATCACCCACGACACACAGTTCGCTCGGCGCGACCGCATCGTCGGACCGGTCCTCGGCGTGATGACCGACCAGCTCGCGGACCAGGATGTACTGGGCGTGGTTGGTGTCCTGGTACTCGTCGACCAGCACATGCCGGAACCGGCGCCGGTAGTACTCGGCGACCTGCGGATGGTGCTGCAGCAGCGCCACCGTCTCGCCGATCAGATCATCGAAGTCGAGCGCGTTCGCCGAACGCAACCGGCGCTGATATTCGGTATACACGCGGGCGACGAGCGCGGGCAGTTCGGTGTCGTCGGTTTCGGCATCGGCGGTGGCCTGTTCCGGGCCGATGAGCTCGTTCTTCAAATTCGAGATGGCGGTGGCCAGCAGGCGCGCCGAATATTTCTTGACGTCGATATCGAAGTCGCGGCTGATCATGGTGAGCAGTCGCCGGGAATCGTCGGCGTCGTAGATGGAGAAATTCGAATTCAGGCCCGGCACCAGGGCCGCCTGCATGCGCAGGATGCGGACGCAACTCGAATGGAAGGTCGAGACCCACATGTTGTTCGCGCGCGGTCCGACCAGCCCGCCGACCCGCTCGCGCATTTCGGCGGCGGCCTTATTGGTGAAGGTGATGGCCAGCACCTGACCGGGCGTCACACCGCGGGCGGCGAGCAAATAGGCGATGCGCCTGGTCAGTACCGCCGTCTTGCCCGAACCCGCGCCCGCGACGATCAGCAGTGGCGACCCGGTGTGCACGACCGCCGCGCGCTGCTGCGGATTGAGGCCGTCGAGCAGTCGCTCGGCTTCCTCCGCGCGGCGCTGTTCGCGTTCGGCGCGGCGCTTTTCTTGTTCGACACGGTGCTTGTCCTCGATGACACGCCGTGCTGGGTCATCGTCGGCCGGTTCCGGCACCCCCGCCGCAGTCGGCACGGCAGCGTCACCCAACTCCTCGGCACGAGCAGTGTCGACCTGCGGTTTCTGGGTTGGGTCCTGGTGCCGAGTCAGCCCGGCCTGCGTCTTGGGAGCCACCGTGATGTCCATCGCCCATCCACGCTACCGGCGGGCACCGACAGAGATGAAGTCCCCGTCGGCATCGGTGTCGATTCGGCGGCGGTGCGACGAACGGTCGATGAACTGCCCCCGTCAGCATGGCCACCGCTACCCCGACTGCCTTCTCACCAGATTCGCAAAACGAAGTGTTTTGCATTGCTACGGGCCCGTGGCAGACTGGCGGCATGATCTGCGCGACCGTGATGCACCCGATTCGGCTAATGGCCGGATATCGTGATCGCGGACTTGGTACCTGAACGCGCCGCCTGGGGGGAGGATTGCAAGGCCTACCGGGTTTGTTTTGCACGGTGAAAGAACCGGGTAACGAGCTGGGCTCACCAGCCGATCCATGTTCTGACACGAGGAGATGAATGATGAGCACCCCTGCCACGACGACCGGGTCCGATTCGGCTCTGCCCCATACCGAGGCCGAGATCGACAAGCTCCGCAAGGAGATCGACCAGCTCGACGCGGAAATCCTGGCCGCCATCAAGCGCCGCACCGAGATCTCCAGAATCATCGGTCGCACGCGCATGGCCTCCGGCGGCCCCCGCCTCGTACACAGTCGTGAGATGAAGGTGCTCGAGCGCTTCAGTGAACTCGGCCAGGAAGGCCACACCCTCGCCATGCTGCTGCTTCGCCTCGGCCGCGGCCGCCTCGGCCACTAGCCGCGTCTGCGGGCCGCGACGCGGCCCGACCGACCACGCGGCGCTCGCAAGACCGTCGCCTCCCCCATGGCCGCCCCGGGTGTTCACCCCCGGGGCGGTCGTTTCATATCCGGGTCAGGTGAGGGCGATGTACTTGGTGGACAGGTACTCTTCGATGCCCTCGATGCCGCCCTCGCGGCCGAAGCCGGATGCCTTGACGCCGCCGAAAGGTGCTGCCGGATCGGAGATTACGCCGCGGTTGACGCCGACCATGCCGGATTCCAGGCCCTCGGCGATGCGCAGGGCGCGGTCCAGATCGCGGGTGTAGACGTAGCTCACCAGGCCGAATTCGGTGTTGTTGGCGGCGGCCAGACCTTCTTCCTCGGTCTCGAAGCCGACGATCGGGGCGACGGGGCCGAAGACCTCCTCGCGCAGGATTCTGGCATTCGCGGGAATCTCGCTGAGGATCGTCGCGGGGTAGAACCAGCCGGGACCGCCGGGCGCCTTGCCGCCGAGCCGGACCTGTGCGCCGACCGCTACCGCATCGTCGACCAGTTCGCTGACCGTATTGAGCTGTTCCTCGTTGATCAGCGGGCCGAGAGTGGTGTTCGGATCGGTGCCGGGACCGAGCGTCACGCTGCTCGACATCGCCTCGACGAGTTTCGTCGTGAACTCCTCCTGCACGCCGTTCTGCACGTGGAAGCGGTTGGCCGCGGTGCACGCCTCGCCGCCGTTGCGCAATTTGGCCAGCATCGCGCCCTGCACCGCGGCATCGATATCGGCATCGTCGAAGACCACGAACGGCGCATTGCCGCCGAGCTCCATCGAGGTGCGCAGCAGCCCGTTCGCCGACTGCTGCACCAGCTTCTTGCCGACCTCGGTCGAGCCGGTGAAGGTGAGCTTGCGCAGGCGCGGATCCTCCAGCAGCGGCTTCGTCACGGCACCGGAACGGCTGGAGGTGATCACCGAGAGCACCCCGTCCGGCAGCCCCGCGTCACTGCACAGCTTGGCCAGCGCCAGCATGGTCAACGGCGTCGCCGAGGCGGGTTTGACGATCATCGTGCAGCCAGCGGCCAGCGCGGGGCCGATCTTGCGAGTGCCCATGGCCAGTGGGAAGTTCCACGGTGTGATGGCCAGACACGGCCCGACCGGCTGCTTGTGCACCATGATCCGCCCGGTGCCGGACGGCGCGTGCAGGTAGCGCCCGTGCACGCGGACCGCCTCTTCGCTGAACCAGCGGAAGAATTCGGCGCCGTAGCGCACCTCATTGCGGCTCTCCGGCAGCGCCTTACCCATTTCCAGGGTCATCAGCAGCGCGAATTCCTCGGCGCGCGCGGTCAGCTGTTCGAAGACGGTGCGCAGGATCTCGCCGCGCGCACGCGATGACGTCGCCGCCCACTCGGCCTGCACCGCGACGGCGGCATCCAGCGCGCGCACCGCGTCTTCCGGCGTCGCGTCGGCGACCTGGGTCAGCACCTGCCCATCCGCCGGATTGTGCACCGCGAAGGTGCCGCCTCCGGTGGCGTCGACGGGACCGCCGATCCACAACTGCGTCGGTACGGATTGGAGTACTTCACGTTCGGACACCATGAACCACAGCCTAGGCCGCGCGCCCGCGCCTCACCCGGGACTCATCGATGCGAATCACTGACCTTTCGACCGACCCGCAAGCGATCACCACAGCCCTTCTCGAACGACCCACAAGCGATCACCACAGCCCTTCTCGAACGACCCACAAGCGATCACCACAGCGCTCCTCGAACGACCCACAAGCGATCACCACAGCCCTTCTCGAACGACCCACAAGCGATCACCACAGCGCTCCTCGAACGACCCACAAGCGATCACCACAGCGCTCCTCGAACGACCCACAAGCGATCACCACAGCGCTCCTCGAACGACCCACAAGCGATCACCACAGCGCTCCTCGAACGACCCACAAGCGATCACCACAGCGCTCCTCAAATGACCCACAAGCGATCACCACAGCCCTTTCGAGCGACCCGCAGGCGATCACCACGGCCGGCCGATAGGGCGACATCGGCGGAAAGTATGCGGTCCTTGCCTGCGGACCCGATCGAGTGCTTGTAACCTCGCGGACGTGAGCAGCGACATCACCGCATCGGCGGCCTGGCGGAAACTGCACGAGCATCACAGCGCCGTCGCAGGACGACACCTGCGCGAATTCTTCGCCGAGGATCCCGACCGCGGCCGCGAGCTGATCGTGCAGGTCGGCGATCTGCACATCGACTACAGCAAGCATCGCGTCACGCGGGAAACCCTGCATCTGCTGGTCGAATTGGCGGACGAGGCCGGTGTGGCCGAGCGGCGCGACGCGATGTTCCGTGGCGACCACATCAATACCTCCGAGGACCGCGCGGTCGAACATATCGCGCTGCGGCTGCCCGCGGGCGAGTCGGTCATCGTGGACGGCGCCGACGCGGGCGCCGAGGTGCACGAGGTGCTGCGGCGGATGGGTGAATTCACCGACGCGGTGCGCTCGGGCGCATGGCGTGGCGCCACCGGCGAACGCATCCACACCGTGGTGAATATCGGCATCGGCGGCTCGGACCTCGGCCCGGATATGGTGCACCGGGCACTGCGGCACTACGCCGATGCCGGGATCGGCGCCCGATTCGTCTCCAATGTCGACCCCACCGATCTGCTCGCGAAACTCGACGGACTCGACCCGGCCACAACGCTGTTCATCGTTGCCTCCAAAACGTTCTCGACACTGGAGACATTGACCAATGCCACCGCCGCCCGGCGCTGGCTGGTCGCCGCGCTCGGCGCGGAGGCCGTCGCCAAGCATTTCGTCGCCGTCTCCACCAATGCCGAGCGCGTCGCGGAATTCGGCATCGACACCGCGAATATGTTCGGCTTCTGGGATTGGGTGGGCGGGCGCTACTCGGTGGATTCGGCCATCGGCCTGTCGGTGATGGCGACCATCGGCAAGGAGCGCTTCGCCGAATTCCTGGCCGGAATGCATACCGTGGACCGGCACTTCGCGACCGCGCCGCTGGCCGAGAACGGACCGGTGCTGCTCGGTCTGCTCGGCATCTGGTATTCGAACTTCTTCGGCGCGGAATCGCGTGCCGTACTGCCGTATTCGAACGATCTGGCGCGCTTTCCGGCCTACCTCCAGCAGCTCACGATGGAATCCAACGGCAAGTCGGTGCACGCCGACGGTACGCCGGTGACCACTTCGACCGGCGAAATCTTCTGGGGCGAACCGGGAACCAATGGCCAGCACGCGTTCTATCAACTGCTGCACCAGGGCACCCGGCTGATCCCCGCCGATTTCATCGGATTCGCCCGCCCCACCGCCGATCTGCCGACCCTCGACGGCACCGGCAGCATGCACGACATCCTGATGAGCAATCTGTTCGCCCAGACCAAGGTGCTCGCCTTCGGCAAGACCGCCGAGGAGATCGCGGCCGAGGGCACCGACCCGAAGGTGGTACCGCACAAGGTGATGCCGGGGAATCGGCCGAGCACAACCATTCTCGCGCCGCAGCTGACTCCGTCGGTCATCGGCCAGTTGATCGCCCTCTACGAACATCAGGTCTTCGTCGAGGGCACCATCTGGGGTATCGATAGCTTCGACCAGTGGGGCGTGGAACTCGGCAAACAGCAGGCGCTCGCCCTGGCGCCCTTGCTGACCTCCCCGGAAGAGCCGCAGCCGCAGGGCGACTCGTCCACCGACTCCCTCATCGGCTGGTACCGCGACCACCGCTGATGTCATGGTGGCCGACCGGACCGGTCGGCCACCGCCCGCTCAGCCCAGGGCCTGCGCCGTCTTGATCAGGGCGGCGACGACATCTGGGAAGTCGGCGGTGATATCCGGGCCGATTTCGGGGCCGATGGTGTCGGCGGCGTCGCCGATGATCTCGGTCCGGTAGACGACGCGGGTAAAGCCCTCGCCCGCGGGCTCGAGGCGGTGTTCGGTGACGACGGTGAAGTCGCCGCCGTCCATCTCATCGGTGAACAGCTCGCCCGGCTCGATCTCCACCAGGCGCAGCCGCACCGTATCGCCGCCGGGCAGCGTCATCGTGAACTTGGTGCCGACCTCGAACGGGCCGTCGATCTCGATCTCATCGAGACCGTCGTTCCACTCGGGCCAGGCCTCCATATCCGACCAGCACCGCCACAGCGCCTCCGGTGCGACCGCAGTTTCAGCGCTGTATTCGTACTCCCACATCCCGCTTGCTCCCAGATACGTCGACACGATCTATCGAGCGAGATCATGTCACTCACAGCGGGATTCGGCGACGCGGAGTCGGTGCCGCGGACATCAGCCCTCGGCGGCGTAATAGCGGCCGCCGCGCTGGCGCAGTACCAGGTCGGCGCTGTCCCGGGTGCCCGCGATCAGGTCGGCATTGCGTAGATCGCTGTCGTACACCTTGATTTTCGCGGCATCCGCGCTCCGGCCGCCGCGGATGTGGCGGCGCAGCAGGCGTTGTTCGATGACCTCGCGGGCCACGTCCAGGTACCAGACCTCGTCGAGCAGTTCGCGCACGCCCGACCAGGCACCCTCCACCAGCAGCAGGTAATTGCCCTCGGTAATGGCGATCTCGTGCTGGTCGAAGACGACACCGGCCGGGGTCGGTTCCTCGATGGCGCGGTCGAAGGTCGGCCACGGCACCGGCTCCCCGATGGGGGTATCGCGCAGGCGGCGCAGGGCTTCCAGATAGGCGGTGACATCGAAGGTGTGCGGTTCGCCCTTGCGCTCCAGATCATTCGTCGCGCGCAGCACGGCATTGGGTAGGTGGAAGCCGTCCATCGGCGCGATCTCGGCGCACACTCGACCGACGCGCTTGTTCAATTCGTCGCGAATCGACTTGGACAGGGTGGATTTACCCGCGCCCGGCGGCCCCGCGATGCCGAGCACATACCGTCGGGCGCACCCCGCCGCCCGGATCCGCAGATGCGCGACGAGCGAGCGCAGCGGCATTTCGACGGAAGTCCGTGTCATCGAAACAACCCTACTCAGGCTGCGGCCGCCCGCCGTGAATTTCGGCGTGTGGCTATGTAAGTCGGCTATCGAAGTCGCTGTCGGACTTCGGCGGCGAGATCGGCGGCGGCATCGCGCAGGGCTTCGATGAAGATCTGTCGCGGCTCGGTGTCGCGGTCGTGCGGGGTGTCGCGCTGGTCGTTGTGCTGAACACCGGGCCGAGCCTTCGAGCCATGGACGACGTATGTGGTTCGTACCGCGGCGGGATGATCGATGCGGACCAGGGCGATGCCCTGCGGCAGTACCGGTACCGCGATTCCGGGGACCACGGTAATGCCCATACTCGCAGCGACCAGGCCGAGTTTGGCGAACCAGTCGCGTGCGACGAAGGCGATCTCCGGCTCCCGGGTGGCGTCGGTCCACGCCCCGAGCAGGGTGCTGCTCAGCTCGGCGCTGCCCGCGATCCAGCGTGCACCGCGCAGCTGCTCGGGCGTAACGCTCACCCGATTCGCCAACTCATGGTCCGGTGCGACCGCTATCAGCAGAGGGTCGTCCAGCAGTGGTTCGATCTCGGTATCCGCGGGCAGATTCCGAGTCTCGGTCACCACCGCCAGGTCCAGCCGCCCGCGCGCGAGCGCGGACAGCAGCCGCGGACTGGTCCCTTCGCGCAGCGGCACCCGCGCGAGCCGGGGCGCGGTGGCGGCAATGGCCCTTGGCACCAGTGCCGCCATGGCGGTCGAGAACGCGCCGACCCGAAGGGTGGCGGGCGGACGCGCGGCCAGGTCATCGAGTTCCTGACGAACGGATCCGAGACCGCCGAGCACCGTTTCGGCATGGCGCAGCACGATCCGTCCGGCCTCGGTCGCCTGCACACCCCGCGCATGCCGCTCGAACAGTGCCCGGCCCGCGGCCTGTTCCATCAGTGCGATCTGCCGGGACACCGCCGACTGCGTATATCCCAGATTCTCCGCTGCGGTCGAGAACGATCCGCACCTCGCGGCCTCGCGCACCACACGCAACCCGACGATCGTGAACTCACCCATGCGGTTTGCTCATATCAACCATGCAAGACTATCGCTTGTCGCATGCCTCGAGGCTACCTAGCGTCGCAGGTATGAGCGCAACCGAGAACAAGAAACTGGTCGAGCGGATCTTCGACGAGATGTCCCGGGGCAATACCCGGGCGATGGCCGAGGCCATGGCCGACGACTTCCGCTGGATCTTCCCGGGAAACTGGTCCTGGTCGCACACCTGGGAACCGAAGGCAGTTGTGCTGGACGAACTCCTGCGGCCGCTGATGACCCAGTTCGCCGAATACCGCAGCGCGGCCGAATTCATCATTGCCGAGGACGACCGCGTGGTGGCCCAGGTGCGCGGCCATGGCATGACCACCGATGGTGAGCCGTACGAGCAGACCTACTGCTTCGTTTTCCGGGTCGCCGACGGTCGTCTCACCGAGGTGATCGAGCACTGCGACACCGCGCTCGTCGAGCGGGTGCTCCAACCGCTCACGCCCGGCACCAGCTAGATCGGGCGGATCGCGCGGTAGAAGGTGACGCGGCCCAGGCGGCGGTGGCGCTGAGAGGCGACCACGGCACTGTCGAAGCCGACGGAGCGCAGCAGTTGGGGGATGCTATCGCCGAGATTGTCGGCCGCGTGCTCGTTGTGCAGCATGAGCCGGGCGACCAGGCCGTCTTCCGGCGTGACGGCACCGCCGACATCAACAATGTGCAGACTGCCGCCGGGACGCAGCACGCGCAGCGCCTCGGCCAGCGCCGCTTTCTTGATGTCGGTGTCCAGGTGGTGCAGCATCATCGCCGACAGCAGCCGGTCGAATTCCCCCTCCGCATAGGGCAATTCCTGGGCATAGGCACGTTCGAAGCGAATTCCGCTCAGCCCGTGGGCTTTTCGTTCGGCCCGCGCCAGTGCGAGCGGATCGGGATCGGAGCCGATCAGCTCGGCGGCGGGTTGGGCGCGTTTGGCGCGAATCGTCAGATTTCCGGTGCCGCAGCCGATTTCCAGGACGCGGTGGCCGGGTGCGAGTTCGGCCTGCGCGACAACAGTTTCGTGGAGTTTGTACATGCCGAGCAGTCGGGTGAGCAGATCGTAGCCGGGCAGCAGTGCGTCACGGCCCGCCGCGGGCAGGTAGTCGTGTCGGTTGCCCATGGCGTGGATAACGGAATGTGGATGATCTTTGGTCATGGTTCTCATGGTGCCCGCAGATACAGCTACAGAATTGGGTGATTATCGGCGGAATTAGGACTATTTTCGGTATCATGACCGAGGCCACCCGGGTGATCAGGCACCGCGACGGCGTTCCGGTGTACGACTACCGGACCGACCATGTCACGCCGCCGATATCGCTGCTGCGGTTCGACGCACACCACGCGCCCGGAAATAGCAGTCCGCATATTCACGAATTTCCGGTGCTGGTGTATGTCCGGCCCACCGGTGCGGTGTACGTGGTCGCGGCGGGTCAGGTGATCAAGGCCGCCACTGTGGGTGAGTTCGACGGCGCTGTCGGAGTGTTCTTCGATCCCGCGATGCTCGGCGATGCCGGACGGACGCCCTGGCCGGCCTGGCGCGCGCATCCGCTGCTGTTCCCCTTCCTGCACCAACGTTCGGGTGGAGTGCTGGAGCTATCGGTACCGGTGGCACGCAGGCCGTTATGGGACAGCGCGATCGCGGCCATCGACACCGAACTGACGCAGCGGCAGGAGGGGTACCGCGAGGCCGCGACCGCACATCTGACGCTGCTGCTCATCGACCTCGCGCGACTGGCCGCCGATGTGGTGGGTGATCTGCGACGCAGCGGCGAACCGCTGCTCGCCGAGGTATTCGAGGTGATCGACCAGCGGCATACCGCACCGCTATCGCTACGCGATGTGGCGCACGCGGTCGGCATGACGCCGGGACACCTCACCACCGTGGTGCGCCGGCGCACCGGACGCACCGTGCAGGCGTGGATCACCGAGCGGCGCATGGCCGAGGCGCGCCGCCTGCTGGCCGATACCGATCTGCCGGTCGGCGACATCGCCCGTCGCGTCGGCCTGCCCGATCCGGGCTATTTCACCCGATTGTTCCGGCGCAACCACGGTCTATCGCCCCGGCAGTGGCGCGACCGACCCGCGCCGGTCCGGTCCGGTTAGACGGTGTTGCATGTGCCTGATGGGGAGGCCCTGCGTGGTTACGCATCCGCTGCCTCCTCCGGGCCTCGTCCCCTTAGACGAGGGCGCGGTCGATGATGGCCGCGGTGTCCACGCCGGTGGGCAGGGTGCCGAAGGCGATGCCCCAGTCGTCACCGAGGCGGGTGGCGCAGAAGGCATCGGCCACTGCCGGATGGCCGTGGCGGACCAGTTGCGCCCCCTGTAGCACCAGGGCCATGAGTTCGACGACGCGGCGGGCGCGATATTCGATCTCGTCGAGATCGGACAGTTCCTTGCCGATCCGGGCGATAGCGTCGTCGAGCCGGGGGTCGGCACCCGCCGCGAGCGAGACCTCGTTGAAGAATGCCTCCACGGTTTCGGGCTGGCGGCCCATGGCGCGCAAGGCATCCAGCGCGGCCACATTGCCGGAGCCTTCCCAGATCGACATGAGCGGAGCCTCGCGATAGAGCCGCGGCATACCGGATTCCTCGGCATAGCCGTTGCCGCCGAAGCATTCCAGGGCCTCGGCCGCATGCGACGGGGCACGCTTGCAGACCCAGTACTTGGTGACCGCCAGGGCGATTCGACGCAGCGCGGCCTCGGCGGGATCGGTGCTCGCCCGGTCGGTGGCACCGGCCAGGCGCATCATGACCGTGGTCGCGGCGTCGGATTCGATAATGAGATCGGCCAGGACATTGCGCATCGCGGGCTGATCGATCAGCTTGGCCCCGAACGCTTCTCGGTACCGCGCGTGGTGGGCTGCGTAGACGGCGCCGATGCGCATGCCGGTGGCGGAGCCGATGACGCAGTCCAGGCGGGTCATATTGACCATTTCGATAATGGTCTTGACGCCCGCGCCCTCCGCGCCGACCAGCCAGCCGGTGGCATTCTCGTATTCGATCTCCGAGGAGGCATTGGACTTATTGCCGAGCTTGTCCTTGAGCCGCTGGATCCGGATGGGATTGCGGGCGTCGTCCGGCAGGACGCGCGGCAGCAGGAAACAGGACAGGCCGCCGGGGGCTTGGGCCAGGGTGAGGAACATATCCGACATGGGCGCCGAGGTGAACCACTTGTGACCGACGATGCGGTAGCTGCCATCGGGTTGCGGTGTCGCGGTGGTGGTGTTGGCGCGGACATCGGAGCCGCCCTGCTTCTCGGTCATCGACATGCCCGCGATGAGACCGGCCTTGGTCGACGGTTCACGCAGGCCGAAATCGTAAGTGCGGGAACCCAGTAGCGGTTCGTACTTGGCGGCGAGTTCGCTATTGTTCCGCAGCGCGGGCACCACGGCGTAGGTCATCGAGATCGGGCACATATGTCCAGCGTCGGCCGCGCCCCAGGTGTAGAACTTGGCGGCCCGGGCGGCGTGCGCGCCCGGCCGGTCGTCGAGCCAGGGCGCGCCGTGCAGTCCGTGCGCCACCGCGACCTTCATGAGTTCGTGCCAGTACGGATGGAATTCGACCTCGTCGATGCGGTTGCCGTAGCGGTCGTGGGTGTGCAGGACCGGCGGATATTCGTTGGCGAGACGACCCCACTCCTGCGCTTCGAATCCGCCGGCGAGCGTGCCGAGTTCACGCACTTCCCGCTCGGCCCAGGCCGCGCCTTCCCGGTGCAGCCCCTCCAGCAGGGCCGGGTTCTTCGAGACATCGAAGGGCACGATGTTCGGAACCTGGTTGAAGACTTCATGCGTCGGCATCGGACACTCCTGAGTGGGATTCATCGCGCGCACCCAGCGCGCGTAGCGCGAACCTGATGACTTCGGGCACAACGGATTCGCTGTGCGGTGCGTCGGCCAGCGGGCCGACCAGGACCTCGCCGATGGCGCCGACCAGTGCGGCCGCGCTGGTCCTGGCATCCTGTGCCGGCAGTTCGCCGCACGAAACCCCGTCCGCCACCGCGGATTCGAAGGCCTCGGCGAAGGCGCGGCGGAAGTGCAGGCGCTCGGTGTCGACCACGGCATCGACGGGTTCGACGAGCAGGACGTAGGCGAGTTTCGGATTCTTCAGCGCCCGGCCCGCGAAGGTCTCCACCGCGGCACTGACCCGCTCGACGGCGGTTCCGGTGGCGGCGGCGGTCGCCACCGCGGTCACCTCGTGCGCGACCACCTTCCGGAATACCGCGCTGACCAGGTCGGCCTTGCCGCTGAAGTTCTTGTAGACCGTTCCGGTGGCCAATCCGGCCTCGGCGGCGACCGCCGCCATGGACAGTCCGGCGTAGCCTTCTCGGGACAGCACCTTGGTCGCGGCCTGCACGATCAGCCCCGCCTGCGCATCGAGGCGGGCCTGGACAGCGGGGGTTCTGCGGTAGGCCATACAAGAAGTGAACCATAAATTCATTTCTTGACACAAGACCACCCTCCACGGCGTATGGTCGTGCTCGTGAGTGTGCGAATCGAACGCAACGGATCCGTGACCACCGTGATCCTGCACCGACCCGAGGCACGCAATGCGGTCGACGGCCCGACCGCCGCGGCCCTCGCCGACGCATTCCGCGAATTCGATGCCGACCCGGCCGCGGCGGTCGCCGTGCTGTGGGGCGAGGGCGGCACCTTCTGCGCGGGCGCGGACCTGAAGGGGCTGGGGACCGAACGCTCCAATCAGGTCACCGAGGAGGGCGACGGCCCGATGGGACCGACCCGCATGCGGCTTTCCAAGCCGGTGATCGCCGCGATCTCCGGATATGCGGTCGCGGGCGGGCTGGAGCTGGCGCTGTGGTGCGATATGCGAGTTGCCGAGCAGGACAGCACATTCGGCGTGTTCTGCCGCCGCTGGGGTGTGCCGCTGATCGACGGCGGCACCATCCGGTTGCCACGCATCATCGGCACCGGCCGCGCCATGGATATGGTGCTCACCGGCCGCGCCGTCGCCGCGACCGAGGCACTGCAGATCGGGCTGGTCAATCGGGTGGTGCCGAATGGCGAAGCACGCAGCGCCGCCGAACAACTCGCCGCCGAACTGGCCGCACTGCCGCAGACCTGTCTGCGCTCGGACCGGATGTCGCTGCTGGAACAGGACGGTATGGACGAGCAGACGGCCCTGCACAACGAGTACCGGCACGGTCTGCGCGCCCTCTCCGACGGAGCTTTGGACGGTGCCCAGCGATTCGCGGCCGGTGCGGGTCGCCACGGCACGCGGAGCTGAGGGAGCGAACCCGACGGTGACGGGGCGGCTGAGCGTTGTCGACGAGATCTTCCTGCGCACCCATCGCGGGCTCGGCACTCCTATCGCACTACAGGGCTTGTGGCGAACCGCCGATCGAGTCGATCCGGAGCTGCTGCGGCAGGTGCACGCGGCGCTGCGCGTCGGCCCGTTGGGGCGCAGGGTGATTCGGCCGCGCGTACCGGGTGCGCGTCGTAGCTGGCGGCCGAATACTCGGGCATATCCGCTCGAGTTCACCGCGGGCACCATCGCTGACCGGGATCTACTCCAGTGGGCCGATCGGCAGGGCGCCGACCTCGATCCCGAATACGGTCCGGGTTGGCGATTATCGGTCGCCGCGCTCGATGACGGCGGATCGATTGTGTCGCTGACCTGTTCGCATGCGCTCGCGGACGGCAGGGCGCTCGTGCTCGCCGTGGACGACGCGCTGGGCGGCGCAAGCCTGACCGCACCGACGGCGCGGAGCACACGTTCGTTTGCGAAATCGACTGCACCAGAACCAGATAACTCCGGCACCACACAGACGACCGGTGGTGCGCGGGGCGTATCGAGTGCAAGCGACCCGATACTGACGTCCAACGCCGACGCGGCGACATCCGCTGCGCAGGAATTGGGGCAACCGTCGCGGCGCAGCTCATGGTCAGCGACATCCGCTGCGCGGGAATCAGACCGGGTCGATAGCGCGCACAAACCTGCCCGGTTGGACCGGGCAGCCGACGTTCGCGCTCCGGATTCGGATTGGTCCGATGCGTGGCGGCAGTGGTCGATCGTGGTGCGCGGCACTGTCCGCGCGCTGCGTCACGGGATCCCGGACCGTCCGGCTCGCGGACGCGGGCCGTCGATCGATGCGCGCACGCGGGTGCAGGCCGCGCCGACGCACAGCGTCATCGTGCAATGTCCGGCGGCCGACTGGGAGCTGGCCGCCACGGCATACGGCGGCACGGCCAATAGCCTGTTCATCGCGCTGATCGCGAAAATGCTGTGGGCCAGCGGATTTCCCGGCGCGACCATCGCTGCCAGCCTCCCGGTCGATACCCGCGACGAGCCGCGCGTCGATAACGATCTCGCGATGACCGAGATCAGTATCGATCGCGCCGATACTCCGGCCACGATCCTTCAGAAGTCCCGAATCGCCTACGAGCGCCGCATGTCCAGCCCCGGCGGGATACCGGAGGAACTGCTGCAGGTGATTCCGGACCGCTGCGCCTACGCACTATCCAAGGGCGCGGGTGAGCGAGACATCCTGTGCTCCAACATCGGAACCCTCCCTGACTCCCTGTGCGCCCTCGGCCCGCACCGCTGCACCGGCGTCGCCGCCCGCGCCATCCACCCCGGACTCACCGCGGACCACCTCCCCCGCACCCGCCTATCCGGCTACCTGTGCCGTATCGCCGACACCTACACCCTCGCCATCGTCAGCCTCGACCCCGACCGCATCGCCGCACCCGAGACCCTGCGCAACCTGGTCCACGAGACCACAACCGCCCTCTGGCTACCGATAACCCTGTGGTGAACACTGCGCTGGAAATCTGGCCCACACGACGACAACCGCCCTCTGGCGAATGCTTGCCAGCAGCTCGCCGAGCGTAGTGATAGGGCGGTTGAATGCAGCGTGTGCGACCACCATTCGACTAGCTCGACATAACTCCTCGGACCCAAGGCTCGGCCGCTGCCCTCGGCGGCGATTTCCAAGCGCTCCTGCGCGTCCTCGACCCGAACGTGAAGCTGACTGTCGACACCCCCGACGGCGTGGTAGTCACTCTCGGCGCCACCGAGGTCGCCGCTGGCGCCCGCATGTTCTCCGGCGAGGTCGCCCGCCACCGGCCCGTGCTGGTCAACGGCATCCCCGGCCACATATCCTGGCGCCCCGACGGAACCCCGCTGTCGGTCATCGCCTTTACCGTCGCCGAAGGCCGGATCACTGCTATCCACATCGTTGTCGACCCGGCCAAACTCGCATCGATCCACCTGCCGGACCCGGCCTGAGCTGGTGCCATCAGGGTCGGCCCGTGCATGGGGCAAGTCATCCCGGGCCGACCGGCCGAGTTCTGCAGCGCCGTGGCCGGTTCGGACGGCGCTGTCTTCGGCGGTCCCGCCACTGGCAACGTGGCGGTCCCCGTCGAGGGACCACCGTCCTGCCAGTTGTGGGACCACCGACGATAGCGAAGAAGTGGAACGGATTATCGCACTGTCGATTGGTCCGCCGCGTTTCCGAACGATCGGTATGCGGCTACTTAAGACTGGTGTCAGGGCTTGATCCCGGCCAGGATCGAGTCCCAGGTACCCGGTGGGAGGCTCCGTATGCGGCTGCCCGCCGATCGTAGGGTGTGGCTCACTCATGGCTTGCGTCCCACCGGGTTACCGTGCGGGCGTGGCTGGAAAGGGGTCTGCCCTGGCTCGAAGTAGCGGTGCCTTCCTGCACGGACACCTGCTCGTTCGGATCGAGGAAGGACGCTGGTGAGAGTCATCATCGGGATGGACCCGCACAAACGCTCGGCCACCATCGAAATCATCGACAAGTCCGCCACAGTGCTGACAACTGGCCGCTACAGCACCGATGCTGCCGGCTACGGCGAGATGATGACCGCGGCACAACAATTCCCGGACCGTGTGTGGGCGGTCGAGGGCTGCAACGGTGTGGGCCGTCATGTGGCGCATCGGCTGATCAACGACGGCGAAACCGTGATCGATGTCCCGGCGAAATTGTCGGCGCAGGTGCGGGTATTCGCTACCGGCAACGGCCGCAAGACCGACCCGGTCGATGCCCATTCGGTCGCGCTGGCTGCGCTGCGGTCGCCGAATCTGCGGCGGGTGCAAGCAGATCCGGAAGTGGTGGCGTTGGGGCTGCTGGTCGATCGGCGAGACGAACTCGGCCGGGCCCGCACCGAGCTGTTGAACCGGATCCACCGGTTGCTCACGGAGTTGGTGCCGGGCGGCACCAAGAGGTTCCTGTCCGCCATGCAGGCCCGCGTGCTGGCCGACACGGTCACACCGGCTGATCCCGCGGCGCGGGTCCGTCTGCGTCTGGTGCTGGAACTGATCGACGATCTCGAGGTAGTCGACCGGAGAACCAAAGCGGCGGACAAGGAGCTCAAGCAGCTGGTCCTGGACCGTGGTTCCACGTTGATGGACCTGCCCGGCATCGGCCCGTCCGGCGCTGCCCGGCTGCTTGCAGATACCGAGGACGTCCACCGCTTCGCTTCGCGGGACCGGTTCGCGTCCTGGAACGGCACCGCCCCGCTGGATGCGTCCTCCGGCCAGCAGCAGCGGCATAGGCTATCCCGCGCCGGGAACCGCAAGATCAACCGTGTCCTGCACATCATGGCGATCGTCCAACTGCGTCACCAGACTGCCGGCCGGGTCTACTACGACGGCAAACGCGCCGCCGGGAAAACCTCGATGGAAGCGACACGGGCGCTCAAGCGTCGCCTGTCGAACGTGGTCTACAACCGGATGGTTGCTGACCAGCACCGACGGGATGCGGCAGGCCCGGGAGGGCATTCGGGAACGACAACTGACTCCAGCGTGACCGGCCCGACCCCGCACACCGATCCTTCGGACAAGCCACAACCCGGACCTACCTCCACACAGCCTAACGCCGGACTCCGAACTGCCCCTTGACATAAAGGGGAGCCAGGAGAATATCTTCGTCAAGCGGGCGGCTCGGCACACGGCCCCGTACCATGGAATGCGAACCTGTGCAGTTTCTTTCGGTTTCCGATGGGCCTGTGCCGTCTCGATCTGGCAGCGCTGCGGTCCCACGGTAGCTTGCTGCTTGTAGTCACACGCTCAATGAGGGGGTTCGCGCGATGCGCTGGGGGTTTATGGCAATTTCCAGCATGGCCACGGTTGTTCTGGCGGCTGTGCTGAGTGGGGGAGTAGCGCAGGCGGGGGTGCCATCACTGACATCAGCGTATGACGATCCTGGATGTGCGTGTTTCGCCATGTTTCCGGCACAACCGAAAGTAGAGCAGATTCCTGGAGAAGGGCGCGAGGGGCTCACCTCCACTGAAACCAGTGTGCTCGCTCCCACCACGGAAGGCGTGGCGCTCCGATTGGCGTATTGGCGTATGCCTGCAGGTGCTACGTACGATCTGCACCAGGGCATTTCGTCTGTCGCCGACTTCCTTACCTCGGATGGCATGGAGACCAGCAGCATCCAGTACGGAACCTTTCGTGGGCACCCTTCAGTGACTGGCGAGTTTCTCGACAAGGACCAGGTGCCTGGGTACGCCAAAGCTCTCATTTTCACTGTCGACGATCGGGTATTCGCGTTGCGGGTAGCCACAAGGGCAAGTTGGGGAGCGAGTCCGAGTGACGGCGTTGCCGCGTTCAACGCATTCGTCGACGCGTTCCAGGTCTTCTGATCGTCGTTCACGCCAACCGGCTGATCCGTTCTGCCCGACGCGAGTCAGGATTCCGGGGCCGTGCCAGTGGCGTCTTCCGCTAATCGGCTACTTAGCGATCGCATCTCTCCCGATGACGATCACACTGTTTGCGCCAGAACCCGCAACGGTGGCAAACGATATCGTGCGAGCGACATCCGACCGAACGTCGAGGATTCGCAACACTTCAATACGCGAGCCCGCCAGTCCGGAACCCTTAGTCGCTGGGCCAACCGTCTTCGCCGATCTCGATCACCTTGCCGTCCGATGTGTGAAGTTTCGGAGCGCTGTCGGTCGGGGCCAGATCGAGCTTTCGCATGGTGTCCTCGTGGAATATCGCAAGGAGATCCCTTACCGAGCAAGCTATTTCGCCACACCATGGCCGGAGTCCGAACATCGTGTTCACGTCCCCGCTTGCGAGGCCGGGCGGTCGGACATATTCAGCAGCGCGGCCCAGTAATCCTCGCGGACCGCGTCCCACAGGTCGCTGTGCTGGGGCAGCAGTTCGCGGGCGTCGACCAGATCGGGATAGGTGTCGAACATAATCGTTCCGGGCTGCGCTCCGGGGAGCGGCGTTCGCGACGGCAGGCGGTACGCGGTGAATGCCTGGCCGGTGAGCTGAACACGCAGTATGCGAGCAGCGCGGTCGACCAGCTGCCACACCGCGACCTTCCCAGCTGGTATCTGCGTGGTACGCAACGGATTCGACCTCATCGGTGCCTCACGATCGGAGTTGCCGAACCCGATGTGGGACAGGGCATCTCGGCGCTAGGCCGTTCGGGAGGTGCCCACGCTCGGAGGGCTTCGAGGTAGCGCTCGATCACCTCGGTTGGCACATCGCAGTAAACCCTGTGCTGTGGTCCCAGGAACGCGGCTCGCTTTGGAAGTTCTCGGCTCGGCATGTACCGACCTCCGTGAGTCGATGGCTTGAGGTGCGCCCGGCCCCTGAACAAAGCTCCTGAGTGGGAAGGAGATTCGTCTCTCCGGTCGCGCTTCTAGCAGACCATCGGCATCCGAGAATGGCACTGTCATTCCGACAATCCCACAAAACTCACGAGAACCCCCACGGCAGATGTCATCCTGGCAGGCGATCACTGCCATTTCGAGAGTGCCGAGGAGCTGATGTGACCGCAGATCCACCCCGAGCCTCACTGCCGCGCCGCCAGTTGGGGCGGTTCATCCGCAGGCAACGCGAGGAGAACACCTTACTTACGCAGGCGGAGGTGGCGATTCAGATGCAGTGGAGCCACAGCAAGTACTCACGCCTCGAACGTGGCGAGCCGGGCAAGGTCCTTGACCGGGACCTAACCGAACTCGGCAAGATCCTCGAAATCCCTGACGACAAGATCGCAGTCATGATCGACCTGGCGCATCAAGTTGCTGAGAAGACTTGGTATTACACCTTCGATGACCTCATCCGCAGGAACTTCGATGTGTACATGCGGCTGGAGACAGACGCACACGCCATGGCGATCTACCGCCCGGATCTTATCCCCGGGTTATTCCAGACAGCTGATTATGCCCACGCACTCAATCGGATCTACTTCCCGAAGGACTCCGAGGAGGAGCACAACCGACGTATCGAGCTGAAGTTGCAGCGCCAGACGATCATCACTCGTAAGAAGTCTCCTGTCACAGTCGATTTGGTGCTGCACGAGTCGGCGCTTCATTCGATCGTCAGTGACCAAGCGGTCATGTCGGCACAGCTGCGTCGCCTTGCCGACCTGAGCACCCGGCCGAACATCACGATCCAGATACTGCCGTTCAAAGCCGGATTCCCACTCGGGACCCCTGTCGGCCCGTTCATAAAGCTTGACTTCACGCCGGACATGAAGGGCGTGGCTCAACCGACGGTGATCTTTATCGAGAATTTCACAGGTGATATGTACCTTGAAGGAACGTCGGACGTAGAGAAGTACCGGGTGGCGTACGCGACGATCCAGTATGCCGCGCTGGATGCAGTGGCCAGCAGGAACCTACTGCGGCAGTTAGCAAGAAGGGACTGATGACAATGAACGATGACTACCTAGCCGGGGCACAGTGGTTCAAGAGCACCCACAGCTCCGGCGACTCGGAGTGTGTGGAGGTCGCGTTCCTCGATGGGGGCATGGTGGGGATTCGGGATTCGAAGAATCCAGCTGGCCCCGCACTTGTCTTCACTCCCGGCGAATGGAATGCGTTCATCGGCGGCGCTCGCGACGGTGAGTTCGACCGGAGGTAAAGCCCGTCTACCAGGAGCGAAGGAGTTCATGCCGTGAAGATCGACCTGACCGGGGCGAAGTGGTTCAAGAGCAGTCGCAGCGCAGGCGGGAAAGAATGTGTCGAGGTTGCGCACCTGAGCGGCGGCTTTGTCGGCGTGCGTGATTCGAAGAACCCGACCGGTCCGGCACTGGTCTTCACCCCCAGCGAATGGGACGCCTTCACCGCAGGCGTGACCGACGGCGAGTTCAACCGTCCGTAGTGCCGCGTCCAGATAGCTACTGCTGTACCGCGCCTTGCGGCCGGAGAGTTCCGTTGAACGTAGTCGAATGGTGGTCACACACCCCCGTATTCGACCGCCATATCACTACGCTCGGCGAGCTAGTCTCCGCGAGGACAGAGGATCAGGCCCGATCCGTTCGTTCGGATCGGGCCTTTTCGTATCCGCCCAGGGTGGTCGGAACGATCACGATGTGGTGACCGACGCGATGTCGAGTCGATCGAGCACATCCTGTGGCACCTCGATGCCCGGCTCCAGATCATCTGAGGAGATCGGGGCGTCCCAGACCTGACGCATGGGCAATACGCCCGCCCACACACCCCCGGTCTCGATATCCGCGGCATCGTCCTTCGGACCGCCGGTCCGCACCTTCACCGAGGCCTCGGTCAGGTCGAGCGCGAGCACCATAGTGGCGGCCATTTCCTTTTTGTTCGGCCAGCGCACCCGATCCCACGCCCCGGGCGCGGTGTGTTCGACGATCACCCGCAGCGCGTGCATGCTCTCATCGGCGTCGGTGAGTTCGACCGCTCGGCCGCGCACCACCGCCGAGCGGAAGTTCGCGGAGAAGTGCATGGCCGAGCGGGCGTAGACGATGCCGTCGACCAGGGTGACGGCGATGCAGATGTCGCCGGTCAGCGCCGCGCGCAGGTTTCCGGCACCGGTCGAGCCGTGCAGGTAGAGGGTGTCGCCGTCGCGGCCGTAGATGGTCGGGAGCACCACCGGGCTGTCGCCGAGCAGCACGCCGAGGTGGCAGACCAGACCGGCATCGAGAACGGCATCCAGTTCGGCCCGGTCGGTCCGGCCGCGCTCCTTGGAGCGGGTCAGGGTGGTGCGTGGGGTCGGCGAAAGCGGCGGTCGAGAGCTGATCGACTTGGTCATACCTCTAGCGTGGCGGGAGAAGTGGCATTCTGAAATAGCCAATTCACGCAAATTCTAACAGTCCAATTTCCGGAGGTGAGCGATGCTGGATGAGCTGCCACTGGTCCTCGACCGTGATGCTGACGAGCCATTGTCGGTTCAAGTCGCGGAAGGCCTGCGCGCCGCGGCGAGCAACGGACTCCTGCGCGCGGATGATCGGCTCCCCTCGTCGCGAGCGCTGGCCCAGCGCCTCGGTGTGAGCCGCACGGTGGTCGCCGCCGCCTACGACCAACTGCACGCCGAGGGCTGGATCGCGAGCCGCCGCGGCTCGGGCACCTTCCTGACCACCGCCCCCGCCGAAGCGCCCGCCCGACCGAGTTTCCGCAGCACCGCCGAGCATCCGCCGGAACTGCTGGATCTCGGCCCTGGCGCGCCCTGCATCGAAGCCATCGACCAGGCGGCCTGGCGACGCGCCTGGCGCGCGGCGGCCGACAACTCCCCGATCATCCGCAAGGATCGCGGCGGCGAACCGGAATTCCGCGCCGCGGTCGCCGAACACCTGCTGCGCCACCGGGGCCTCGGTGCGGGCAGCAGGACCGTGGTGCTCGCGACGGCCGGAACCAGTTCGGCCGTAGGCGAACTCGCGGCCGCCCTCCTGCGTCCCGGCGACGCCATTGCCATGGAAGACCCTGGCTACCAGCGTGCCGCAGGTGCATTTGTCGCGGCCGGTGTCCGGGTGATCCCGGTGCCGATCGATGCCGACGGCCTGCGAGTCGACCGATTGCCCGACGGCATCAAGGCCGTGTATTGCACCCCGGCACATCAATTTCCACTCGGCACCCGCATGCAGGCGGCCCGCCGCGTGCAACTCGTCGAATTCGCCAGGCGCGCGGGCTTGCTCATCATCGAGGACGACTACGACGGCGAATTGCGCTACGACACCGCCCCTTTGCCGCTGCTGGCCGCGATGGCTCCAGACGTGGTCGTCCATCTCGGCACCACTAGCAAGATCCTCTCGCCGACCTTGGGCATCGGCTGGCTCGTCGCCGCCCCCGATATCACCGAAGCCATTGTCGCGCACCGCGAACGAACCGGCACCGGCCCGAGCCCCGCTGGCCAGCGAGTGCTCGCCGCATTCGCACACCACGGCGATCTCGCCAGACACCTGCGCCGACTGCGCCGCGCGGTGCCCCCGCGCCGAGCCCTGGTCGTGGACGAGCTTCGCCGCCGCGGACTCGACGTACTCGGCGACGACGCTGGTTCACACGTGGTGGTGCCACTGGATTCGGCCGAAACCGAACAGCGGGCCGTGGCAGCGGGCCGAGCGCGCGGTGTGGCGCTCGACGGACTGTCCCGCCACCACCTTGCGGCACAACACCATCCGCTCGCCACGGCAGCTGGCCCGCACACCTTCGGCATCGCACTCGGCTATACCGCACTGAGCTGGACCGAGCTGACCACCGCCGTTCCGATCGCCGGAGAATGCCTTACGCAGGCTTGGGTTCAGCCGAACAGTCGGGCAACGAAGGGCATGCTGTCCGGTAGTGAACCCGCGACGGTCGCGCTGTGATCCAAGCCGGGGTAGATGTGGACCTCGGGCCGGACGCCGTTGGCCTGCAAGTCGGCGATCAGTTTCGCAGTCAACGGCGCGGGCACATCGGTGTCATTGGTGCCCTGGCCGATGAACAGCGGGCGGTCGTATCCGGTCATCGGCACATCCATTATCGGACGCGCGGTCGCGGCGAAGTCGCCGTCCGAAAGTGGCCGGGAGAACAGCTGATTCAGGGTGACGCCCTCGGCGCGCTGGGCCAGGGGTGTGAAGCACAGCGTCCGGGCCGCGTCGACCAATTCCTTGCCGACGGGGGTGAGGTAGCTGTCCAGATCGAAGTCCGGACGTGCCGCCTTCAAGCCGTTCATCACATATGTCGCGTAGGCGGTCAGGTGCGACGACTGGATCGCTGGTGTGGACGGGCCGACCAGCGTGAACGCGTCAACGATATTCGAGGCCGGTCCGGTGGCGACCGTACCGCGGTAGTCGAGCTCAGGACCGTACTTCGTGGCCAGCGACGCGGTGAACACCGCCGCCCCGCCGCCCTGGGACTGACCGATGGCCACCCATTTCGACGAGAGCGAGTCGTCGACGGCACGGGCGGCGCGAACCATATCGATCGCGGCATGCGCCTCGGCACGGCCATCGAGATAGGCATGCACGCCAGGTGTGCCGAGGCCGATGTAATCGGTGGCCACGACGGCATAGCCCTGCCGAAGCCAAGTGGCCAGATAGTTCTTGTCGCGGTCGGAGCGACCCGCCGTCGACGGGGCGCAATCGTCGCCGACGCCGACGGTCCCGTGTTCCCATGACAGCACCGGCCAGCCGCCGGGTGGGGGCGTCCCGGCCGGGATGAAGATCGCGCCGGTCGACTGGGCGGGGCGATCGTCGGAGTCGCTGGTCCAGTAGGTGAGTCGGCGCGCGGATCCGGCGCCCGCGAGCCACAGGTCCGATGACAGCACCTCGTCGCGCACGACCGTTCCCGGCGCCGGTTGGGCCGGATCCGCCTGCGCGGTCGCAGCCACGGGTCCGGCCAGGATGGCCACCGTGGCCAGGGTGATCAGTGTGCGACGCATCGACACTTTCCTCTCATTCAGAGTTGCTGTCTCATTGAGACACATTAGCCGGACTAAGCTCAAAAGTGTCACTTTGAGACAGATGGGTTCTGGAGGACGCATGGAACAGAGCGGTCTGCGCGAGAAGGAGAAGGCGCGGGTGCGCCGGGAGCTGATCGATACCGCGCTGCGTCTGTTCGAGCGGCAGGGTTTCGAGCAGACCACGGTGCAGCAGATCGCCGATGCCGTGCAGGTTTCCCGGCGCACCTTCCACCGTCACTTCCCGTCCAAGATGGCCGTGGTATTCGCGCACGAGGAAGATCTGATGGCGCAACTGCTTTCGGCACTCGAGCGCCGACCGGACACCGAATCCGCACTCACCGCACTGCGTTCGGCGATCCAGGACCTACTGCTCGACGAATCCGAGGCGGCGCTGCGCCGCCATCAGGCCGATACCGCGCGCCGCGCCCGCCACCTGCTGGTCAGCAATCCCGAACTGCGCCAGGAGAATTTCACCGGAGCCATGAGCCGCAAGCATGCCCTCGCCCAGTTCCTCGCCGAGCGTTCCGGTCTCCCCGAAACCGATCTGCGCCCACAACTCGTCGCCGCCACCTGCTTCGCCGCCTTCGGCGTCGGCCTCGACACCTGGATGCTCGGCGCCGACCATTCGATCGCGGCGCTGTACGAAATCCTGGACAGCATCGTGGCCGCATTGCAGCAAGGAATCGATGTGCCAGCAGCCGATACCGGGCCGCACTGAACCGTTCGGATCACCGGGGAATTTCTGGCGCGGTCGTAGCATGGTCCCCATGACCGAACAGGACATCCTGGCGCGTATCAAGAATCTGGTCGATCGTGAGCATGATTTGCGGTCCAAGGCGACGGCCGGTGCGGTCGACCCGGTAACCGAGCGGCAGCAGCTCGCCGAACTGGAAGTAATGCTCGATCAGGCCTGGGATCTGCTACGGCAGCGCCGGGCGCGGATCGAGGCGGGTGGCGTCCCCGAGGAAGCGCAGGAGAATCCGGCCCGTCAGGTCGAGGGTTATCTGCAGTGACCCCGGATACCGCCGCCGACTATGACGTGATCGTGATCGGCGGTGGGCCCGCGGGCGAGAACGCCGCCGCCTACGCCATCGCGGGGACCGAGCGCACCGCCGCGATCGTGGAGCGGGAATTGGTCGGCGGTGAATGCTCGTATTGGGCCTGTATGCCGAGCAAGGCGCTACTGCGGCCGGCGCATGTGCTGTCCGGCGCCGAGGCCATGGCCGGGATCGCGGCGAGCGGACTCGATGTCGACGCGGTGCTGAAACGGCGCGACGCCTTCACGCACAAGCACGATGACAGCTCGCAGGTCGACTGGGCCGCGAACAACGGTATCGATGTGGTGCGCGGAACCGGGCGGCTCGCGGGCGAGCGACTGGTCGAGGTCGGCGGACGACTGCTGCGCGCCCGGCACGCGGTGGTGCTGGCCGCCGGGACCAAGGCCGCGGTGCCCGATATCCCAGGACTGCGTGACGCGCTGCCATGGATTTCCCGGGATGCCACCAATCTGCACGAGGTCCCGCGCCGGGTGGTGATCATCGGCGGCGGTGTTGTCGCCTGTGAGGCGGCGACCTGGCTGGCCGCACTCGGTGCGAGCGAGATCACCATGCTGGTGCGCGGTGACGCGCTGCTGGGCAATGCCGAACCGTTCGCACGCGAACGGGTGGCCGCGGCGCTGTCCGATGCCGGTGTGCAGATCCGCTTCGGCACCCAACCCACACGCGTGGAGCGCGCCGAGGCGAAGGACACCGGCGAGGGGTGGATCCACGGCGGAGCCGTCACCGTTCGGATCGGCGAGACCGTGATCGAGGCCGATGAGATCCTGGTCGCCGCCGGGCGCGGACCGGCGACGGCGGAACTCGGCTTGGACACGGTCGGGCTCGCGGACGGCTATATCGAGGTGGACGACCGGCTGACGGTGCGCGGCATCGATGGCGAGTGGCTGTACGCGGTCGGCGATGTGAATCATCGTGCCGCGCTGACCCATATGGGCAAATACCAGGCCAGGGTGTGCGGGGATGTCATCGCGGCACGGGCCGAGGGGCGCGCGCTGTCGGATGTGCGCTACGCCGCGACCGCCGATCACGGGCAGGTGCCGCAGGTGGTGTTCACCGCGCCGGAGGTCGCCTCGGTCGGGCGCACCGAGGCCGCGGCGCGTAAAGCGGGCTACGCGGTCGACACCGTGGAGATCGATATCGCGGTCGCCGGATCCGCGCTGGCTCGCGATGGCTACTCGGGGCGGGCGAAGATCGTCATCGATACCGCGACCGACACGCTGCTCGGCGCCACCTTCGTCGGTCCGGAAGTCGGTGAGCTGATCCACGCGGCGACCATCGCCGTGGTCGGCAAGGTGCCGCTGGCCACCCTGTGGCACGCGGTGCCCGCCTACCCGACGGTGAGCGAGCTCTGGTTACGCCTGTTGGAGGCCCGCCGCTCCTAGTTACCATCGGAAAGATGTCCGATATCACGACCGCCGACGGAGTTGTCCGCGGTTACCGCGGCCGCCGCGTACTGCGCTGGCGCTCACTGCCCTATGCCGCTGCACCGGTGGGTGACCTGCGATTTCGGGCGCCTCAGCCGATGCGGCCGTGGACCGGTGTGCGCGAGGCGACCACCTTCGGATTCGCCGCCATGCAGCACCGCACCGGTGCGCGGATCGGACCGCGCCGGTACCAGCCGACCAGCGAAGACGCCCTGACACTGAATGTCGTCGCACCGATCGAACCGTCCGCCGCGCCGCGGCCGGTCATGGTGTTCATTCACGGCGGCGGCTATCAGATCGGCACCTCGGCGCTGAGCCTGTACTCCGGTGGCCGGCTCGCGGTGCGCGGCGATGTGATCGTGGTGTCGCTGAACTACCGGCTCGGTGCGTTCGGATATGTCGATTTCGGTGAATTCGGCACGCCCGAGCGGCCTTTCGAGGCCAACCTCGGGCTGCGCGACCAGGTCGCGGCGCTGGAATGGGTGCAGCGCAATATCCCCGCATTCGGCGGAGATCCGAACAATGTCACCATTTTCGGCGAATCGGCGGGCGCACATGCGGTGCTGTCGCTGCTGGCGACGCCCGCGGCCAAGGGGCTGTTCCATCGCGGCATCGCGCAGAGCCCACCGGCCGATTGGGGTATGTCGGCCGAGGATGCACGCGCCTTCGCCCGCCGGTGCGTCGAAGCGCTCGGCGCCACCCCCGATACCGCGGCCGAGGCGCTGATCACGGCCGGTGCCAACGATATTCGCCGCGCGGTCGACATGACGAGCGGGAAAGTGTTGCGGGAACGCCCCGGGCTGTTCCCGATCGCGCCGGTCGTCGACGGCGAATATCTGACACAGTCGCCGATCGACGCCATCACCAGCGGTGCCGCACACCAGGTTCCGCTGATCATCGGCACGAATCGCGATGAGGGCACGCTGTTCGCGAAATTCGCCGATGAGCTGCCGACCACTCCGTCCCGCATGCACGCCCTACTGACGCGCGCGGGCGGCGCGGAACTCGAATCCCGGGTGATCGCGGCCTATCCCGGCTATCCCGATGCGAGGGTCGCCGTTCGCGCCGGTGGCGATTATGTCTTCTGGCGCCCCTCGGTCGCCGTCGCGGCGGGCCACAGTCGCTACGCCCCGACCTATACCTACCGCTATGACTTCGCACCGCGCGCATTGCGGCTCGCCGGTATCGGCGCGACCCACGCCACGGAGTTGATCCCGGTCTTCGGCGCCGCCGACTCCCCGTTCGGCCGCGCCATCACCGCGGCGGGCGGGCGGCGTGGACTGGCATCGGTCAGCCACCAGTTCCAGGACAACTGGCTCGAGTTCGCCCGCACCGGCCGACCGCTGCCATCCTGGCCCGCCTATACCGAAGACCGGCGCACCACATTGATCATCGACGACATCACCCGCCTGGAGAACGATCCTGATCGGGCCAAACGCATTGCCTGGCAAGGAATCCGGGTGCCGACGCTGATCTGAGGCGCTACTTGAGCAGACGCGACATGCGGCGGTCGGCCAATACCTTCCCGCCGGTCTGGCAGGTCGGGCAGTACTGGAACGAGCGCTCGGCGTAGGAGACCTCGCGAACGGTATCGCCGCAGACCGGGCACGGCAGGCCGGTGCGGGCGTGTACCCGCATGCCGGAACGCTTTTCCCCCTTGAGGCGTGCGGCGTCCTGGCCGACGGATCGCTGGACCGCGTCGGTGAGTACCGAACGCATGGCCTCGTACAAGGTCGAGATCGTTTCCGCCGACATGGTTTTGGTGTTGGCGAACGGGGAGATCTTCGCCGTGTGCAGAATTTCGTCGGAGTAGGCATTGCCGATGCCCGCGATCAGTGCCTGGTCCACGATGGCGGTCTTGATGCGCTGCGATGCGCCGTGCAGGATTTCGCCGAACTGGTCCTCGGTCACCGCTAGCGCGTCCGGGCCGAGGCGTGCGATACCGGGCACCCGCTTGGGATCGTCGACGATGTACACCGCGAGGCGCTTCTTGGTGCCGGCCTCGGTCAGGTCGAACGCGGGTGTCATGCCCTCGGGGGTGAAGAAGTGCACCCGCAGCGCGAGCGGACTCTTACCGCCCGGTTTGGGTGGCGTCTGGCTGGGCTCATCGATCCACCGCAACCATCCGCCGCGCGACAGATGCGTGATCAACCACAGCCCATCGCAATCCATCCCGAGGAATTTGCCCCACCGGCCCGCATCGGTCACATCGCGCCCGGACAGCGCCGTCACCGGCGGATCGAAGGTCTTGACCGCACTCAGTGCCGCCACATCGACACGCCCGACCACGGCGCCGACCGCGTGCTCCCGCAGGAACTGCGCCAACGCCTCCACTTCCGGTAGCTCGGGCACGAATGCCAGGCTACCCGGCCGCACCGACATCCGCGCAGTTCACGCACGTGGGGGGATCGAGGCCAAGTGGAACTGGCGGCGAGGACATCTCGGGCGACGCCGCATGGTTTCCACTTGGCCTTGATCGCCGCGCGCTCGGCTGCGGGCCGCGGTGGACGCTATGCCGCGTCCGCGGGGTCGAAGTGGTGGCGGTGGTGTTCCGCCCACTCACGGAAGGAGCGTGGTGGGATTCCGGTGATCCGCTCGACGGTGGGATGTACGACCGAGGTGAATGCCTCGAGGGCAGTGGCCCGCAGCGCCATGATGGCATCGGCCATCTCGTCCGGTACGCCGTGGTCGATGATCGACTGGCGCGCGGCGGCGGGCGCGACCTCGACATAGCGCAGCGGTCGGCCGAGTACGTCGGCGAGGATGCCGGTCTGCTCGCCCGGCGACAGCGGTTCCGGCCCGCTCAGCGTGTAGATCTGCCCCTCGTGACCGTCGGTGGTGAGTGCTCTCGCGGCGACCGCGGCGATATCGTGCGGATCGACCACAGCGATGCGGCCCTGGCCGAAGGGCGCGTAGACCGCGCCGTGGTCGCGAATGGAACCGGCCCAGTGCAGGGCATTGGCCATGAATCCCAAGGGGCGCACCATGGTCCATGCGACTCCGCTGTCGCGGACCGCGCGTTCACCGGCACGGTGCCAGGTCGGAATCGGATCGGTCGCGGTGTCGTCGCCGGTGCGACCGGATGACAGCTTGACCAGGTGACCGACCCCGGCACGGGCCGCCGCCAGCGCGAGATTCGCGTCGTGGGTGGGGATTTCGGGACCGCTGGACAGCAGGAACACTCGATCGACACCGCGCATCGCGTCGACGAGGGCGTCCGGATCGCCCAGATCCGCACGCACCACCTCGACACCGTCGGGCAGTCCGGCGGTCTCGGGCCGCCGCGTGGTCGCCCGCACCGACACGCCCGACGCGAGCAACTGGCCGACCAACTCGCGGCCTACGGTCCCGGTCGCTCCGGTCACCAGAATCATCAACTTCTCCTTCGTCGATCGGCCGGGCCCGGCGAGCCCGTGCCACGATCCACCTTCGACAGAAGTGCCGAAACAAACCGTCTACCGACAAAGATCAGCGGATACTTTCCATATCTCGCGTGGATATGAAAGATATTTCCATGCTCGATGACGTCGACCGCGGCCTGATCCATGCACTGCACATCGACGGGCGCGCACCGTTCAACAAGATCGCGGCCGTCCTCAACGTCTCGACGCAAACCGTCATCCGCCGCTACCAACGCCTGCGCGCCACCGCCGGACTCCGCGTGGTCGGCCTCGCCGATCCGAGCCACGCCGGGCACACCCAGTGGCTCGTGCGCCTGACCACAACCACCGGCACCGGCCAGCGCCTCGCACATGCGCTGGCCCGCCGCCAGGACACCTCCTGGGTCAAGATCACCTCGGGTGGCACGGAAATCCTGCTGGTGGTGAATATTCCGCGCGATGCCGCCGCCTCCCGCTCGCTCCTGCTGCGGGACCTCCCCCGCGCCGCTGGCATCACCGCCGTCTCGGCCCACTACGTCCTGCACACCTACCTCGGCGGCCCGACCGCGTGGCGCGGTCACACTGCCGCACTGGCCGAACACCAGCGAAATCAACTGCGGCCGAACCGATCCGATCCCGCACCGCGCCGCGACCTCACCGACACCGACGCCGCGCTGCTGGCCGCACTGCAACAAGACGGCCGTGCCCCCCTGGCCCGACTCGCGGCCGCGACCGGCTGGTCTCGAGCCACCGTCACCCGGCGACTCGCGGAGCTACAGGCGGCCCAGGCGGTCTTCTTCGATGTCGAACTCGATGACGCCCAGTTCGGCGCCACCACCCAGGCGCTGCTGTGGATGTCGGTGGCACCGGCGTACCTCGACCGGGTGGCTACCGCGCTCGCCGACCATGACGAACTGGCCTTCGTCGCCGCCACCACCGGCCCGACAAACCTTGTCGCACAAGCGATGTGCCCCGACACCGAAGCACTGCACCACTACCTCACCCACCGCCTCGGCGCGCTCGAAGGCATCCACGCCTTGGCGACCACGCCCGTCCTCGTCACGGTCAAGGCCGCTGGGCGTCTCCCGCACCCGGACGCAGCAGGTAGACGTCCATGATCCACCCCTTGTCGGCACGCAAACGCGTCCGGCGCTCGACGATCTCCTTTTCGACCTCGCGCAGCGGCCCCTCGATCAGCGTCTCGTCGGGCATGCCCAGATACGCGCCCCACCAGATGTGCACATCGTCGCCGGACACCTCGGTGAACGAGCAGTCACCGTCCAGCATCACCACCGTCGAACCGCCGAGCCCGTCTTCGCGCAGGCGGCGCCCGGTGGTGACGTGCACCGGCTCGCCGATGCGATGCAACACCATCCGATGCCGAGCGGCCAGCGCCTGCACGCTGGTGACGCCGGGAATCACCTCGTAGTCGAAGCGCTGCGCACCGCGATCCAGCACGCGTTCGATCATCCGCAGGGTGCTGTCGTACAGCGACGGATCACCCCAGACGAGAATGCCGCCGACACCGTCGACCTGGGCAAAGGCATCCTCGAGCAGTGCCGAGCGGCGATCGTGCCAATCCTCGACAACACCCTGGTAATCGGCGGGCGCCCGGTCGCGCGGCGGATCGGCGATCTCCACGATGCGGTAGGGGTGATCGAGGTGCTCGGTGAGGATCGTGGTGCGCACATCGATCAGTTCCCGCTTCTCGGCACCCTTTCCGATGACGAAGAACACCTCGACCTGCCGCATGGCCTTGATCGCCTGCACCGTCACCTGGTCCGGATCGCCCGCACCGATGCCGATCACGTAAAGCTTGCGCATGGCCCGAGCTTGCCAGGTGCGGGGGTGAGTAAGCTCGCCAGGCGTGGCCAACAATGCTGATACCCAGTACGAGGATCTGCTCCGACTGGTCCTCGAATCCGGCACCGCGAAGGCGGATCGCACGGGCACCGGCACCCGCAGCCTCTTCGGCCATCAGCTGCGCTACGACCTCGCCAAGGGCTTCCCGCTGATCACCACCAAAAAGGTGCATCTGAAGTCGATCGTCTACGAGTTGCTGTGGTTCCTGCGCGGCGATTCCAATGTGGCCTGGTTGCACGAGCACGGCGTCTCCATCTGGGACGAATGGGCCGATCGCCATGGTGAACTCGGCCCGGTCTACGGCGTGCAATGGCGGTCCTGGCCCACGCCGAACGGCACCCATATCGACCAGATCGCCGAGGTGCTGCACACCCTGCGCACCAATCCGGATTCCCGGCGCATCATCGTCTCGGCCTGGAATGTGGCCGAGCTCGACAAGATGGCGCTGGCACCGTGCCACGCGTTCTTCCAGTTCTATGTGGCCGAGGGCAAGTTGTCCTGCCAGCTCTACCAGCGCAGCGCGGACCTGTTCCTGGGCGTGCCGTTCAATATCGCCAGCTACGCGCTGCTCACTCATATGGTGGCGCAGCAGACCGAGCTCGAGCCCGGTGATTTCATCTGGACCGGCGGCGACTGCCACATCTACGACAACCACGTCGAGCAGGTCACCGAGCAGCTGACCCGCGAGCCGTATCCGTTCCCGACACTGAACCTGCGGCCCGCGCCGACACTGTTCGATTACGCCTACGAGGACGTGGAAGTGGTCGGCTACCAGCATCACCCGGCGATCAAGGCACCGGTAGCGGTGTGACCGATCGCGTCATCGGCCTGATCTGGGCGCAGACCCCGGATGGGGTGATCGGTCTCGAGAACACCATTCCGTGGCGCGTGCCCGAGGATATGGCGAACTTCAAGGCCGTCACCATGGGGCATCCGGTGATCATGGGGCGGCGGACCTGGGATTCCCTGCCGCCCCGATTCCGTCCGCTCGACGGCCGCCGCAATATCGTGGTGACCCGCCAGCCCGACTGGTCGGCAGCGGGCGCCGAACGCGCCGCCGCCCTTCCCGATGCCTTGGCCAGCTGCGCACCGGATGACGTCTGGATCATGGGCGGTGGCGAAATCTACCGGGCCGCTATGGATTTCGCGACGGATCTGCTGGTCACCGTGGTGGACACGCACGTCGAGGGCGATGCCTACGCACCGGCCATCGGCCCCGAATGGCACGCCGACGACACTGCCCCGTGGCGCGAGTCGAAGTCCGGCCTGCGGTTCCGGATCCGGCGCTATACCCGCACCTGAGCCGTGCGGCTGGCAAAGCGCCGGCATCGTTCATTACCGGCCGCACAGCACCGTCCGATCACCGAATGGCAGCAAGTACGCCGCAAATCGGCCTGGCGGTCAAACCGGACACACGTCACCCGCCGGTCGGGCATACTCCTGGATATCAGCCCGTGTCACCAGCCCTGATCCGGCTGATTGCTTCTGCGAAAGGCGGTCCATGGACAAGAAATCGCTGACTGCGGTCGCACGCCAACAGCTCAAGTTGGCCGCTACCGCCACGAGCGGGCGCAGTTCGCAAACCATCTACGGCGGTCATGCCAATGCGCTGCGGCAGACCGTGGTCGGTCTCTCGGCGGGCCAGAGTCTGGCCGAACACGATAATGCGGGTGAGGCCACCCTGCTGGTGCTCAGCGGCACATTGACCTTGATCAGCGGCACCAATGAGTGGAAGGGGTCGGCCGGGGACCTGCTGGTCGTGCCGAAGGCGCGGCACAGCGTCAAGGCCGTCGATGATGTCGCATTCCTGCTGACAGTCGCCAAGTAGTAGCCGACAAGCCAGCACCGGCTGGCCGATGTGTGGGTGCCGGGCTCTAGTCTGGAGCCCATGGGTGCGCCGCAGTCGATCTTGGAACCGCTCTCACCGGCGGCGATCTTCCTGGTCGCCACGATCGACGAGGGTGGCGAAGCGGCGGTGCGAGACCTGCTCGCCGATCTCCCCGGATTGCGTCGTTCGATC
Source organism: Nocardia sp. CA-119907 (assembly GCF_050955995.1). Lineage (NCBI taxonomy): Bacteria > Bacillati > Actinomycetota > Actinomycetes > Mycobacteriales > Nocardiaceae > Nocardia > Nocardia sp. CA-119907. The sequence continues at coordinate 1,198,782 of NZ_CP192091.1, read as the reverse complement.
GGTTTTCGGGTGCCCGGAGCCGGACTCGCCTGTGTCGCATCGATCGGCTCGGCCGCATGGGATCGTCTGTTCGGCGGGCCGCGGCCCGCCGAATTGCATGAACTCCCCGAATTCGTCGGCGCGGTGCATCGCGCCCCGACCACCCCGGGCGATCTGCTCTTCCACATCAAGGCCGAAACCCAGGACGCCTGTTTCGAATTGGCGATGACGATCGGTGACCGGCTCGACGGCGCGATCACCATCGTCGACCAGACAGTCGGGTTCCGCTATTTCGAGCAGCGCGATCTGCTCGGCTTCGTGGACGGAACCGAGAATCCGGAGGGTTCGGCGGCGGTCAGCGCGGCTGTCGTGGGCGATGAGGATCCGGACTTCGCGGGCGGCAGTTATGTCATCGTGCAGAAGTACCTGCACACCATGGCGCAGTGGCGGGCACTGTCGGTCGAGGAGCAGGAGCGGGTGATCGGACGCACCAAACTCGACGATTTCGAACTCTCCGATGCGGACAAACCCGCGAATTCGCATGTCGCGGTGAACACCATCACCGATGCCGATGGCACCGAGCGCAAAATCGTTCGCGCCAATATGCCCTTCGGCAGCGTCAAGGACGGCGAATTCGGCACCTATTACATCGCCTACGCGGCCACGCCGAGCGTCACCGAAACCATGCTCTCTCGGATGTTCGTCGGCACGGAGGCGGCGGCCTACGACCGCATCCTCGACTTCTCCATAGCGGTGACCGGCACCTTGTTCTTCACACCACCCGCGGACTTCTTCGACGATCTCCCCGCAGCGCCCGGGGACGCCGCGGAGACACATGAGGAATCTTTGTCGCCCAACGGCGTTGGCACTATCGGTTCTCTAGGTATCGGCACGTTGAAAAGGAGCAGTCAATCATGAACAACCTCCATCGCGAACTCGCGCCGATCACCTCCGAGGCATGGAAGGCGATCGAACAGGAGGCGACGCGCACCTTCAAGCGGCATATCGCCGGTCGCCGGGTGGTGGACCTGTCCGGACCGCACGGAACCGACTACTCCGCGGTCGGACTCGGCCGCACTACCTCGATCACCGCACCCGATGAGGGTGTGCAGGCCCGCCAGCGCGTGGTCGCGCCGTTGATCGAACTGCGGGTGCCGTTCACGCTCTCGCGCGAGGAACTCGACGATGTCGAGCGCGGCGCCATGGACACCGATCTGGACGCGGTGAAGGAGGCCGCACGCCGGATCGCCTTCGCCGAGGACCGGGCCATCTTCGAGGGCTATCAGGCGGCGAATATCACCGGTATCCGGGCGAGTTCGTCCAATGCGCCGATCAAGCTGCCCAGCGATCCGCGGCTGGCGCCGGAGGCCGTAGCCCAGGCGCTCAGCGCGCTGCGGTTGGCGGGCGTCGACGGCCCGTACTCGGTGCTGTTGAGCGCGGACCTGTACACGGCGGTCAGCGAGACCTCCGATCACGGCCACCCGATTCGCACCCATATCGAACGCCTGATTCCGGAGGGCGAGATCATCTGGGCACCGGCCATCGACGGCGCGTTCGTGCTGACCACCCGCGGCGGCGACTTCGACCTGCAGCTGGGGCAGGATCTTTCGATCGGCTACCTCACCCACGACGGGCAATCGGTACAGCTGTACTTCCAGGAGAGTATGCAGTTCCTGGTCTACACCGGGGAAGCCGCGGTCGCGCTGGAGGCCTGAATGCGCCGACCCGCCCGCATCGGGAAGCCACTGGTCATCCGTACCGGCTAGGTTTGGTGCGGGCAAAGCAGGAGGTCGAGATGACGATGGTGCGCGCGGGCGTGGTTCCGACCCGGCGGGCAATGCTGTACGGGACGCTCGGGATCACGGCCACCGTGCTGGTTTGCAGTGCGATCGTCGCCGGATTCGGGCTCAACCGGGTCTTCACCGGATTGCTCGCCGGTGCGGTGGCCGGCATCGCACTGCTGGTCACTTTGTTCGGCAGGGACGTCGTCGTGCTCACCGAGGGGGCGATCTACCGGCGCACCCCGTGGCAGGAATCCAGTATCGACTGGGAGCGGGTGGTGGCCGGACGGTTCACCCTCGACGAGCGGGCCCGGTGGTCACTGGCGCTGGATCTGACCGGCGGCGACGAGCGCCACGGCGAACTCGTACTGCTGTCCATCCCGCCGGTGCGGCGGCCCGTCTCCGGCGCGTACGACATGCGCAAACGCGAGCAGGTCACCGAGATCCGGGCGATGCTGCGGCACAAGCGCGTGCCGGTGACGGTGCTCCCGGAAATCGCCGGTGCGCTGCAACAACATTGGCAGATCGCACCGCCGACCCACTGACCGAAGGCGGTCGCACACACCGAGACAGGGCGCGCCGAGGTCGTATACCTTGGCAGATGTGTCGATGATGAAGGGCGCCAATGTCGTGGTGTCGATGTCTTCAGTCCGCGTCGAGCTGGGATGGCAGTCAGGTCAAGGGGTTCCGGACGCGGATGCCTCGGCACTCCTACTCGTTTCCGGGAAGGTGCGCTCGGACAACGACTTCGTCTTCTACAACCAGCCGAATCATCCGTCCGGCGCGGTGCGGCACGAGGGTAAGCGGCAGGGGCCGACAGTAACTGACACACTGGCGGTAGATCTGGCGCAGGTCGAACCGCAGATCGACACGATCGTCATCGCGGCCTCCGCGGATGGCGGCACCTTCGGGCAGTTCCGTGGACTGTATGTGCGGGTGTTCGATGCGGTGAGCGGCGCGGAGGCGGCGCGGTTCGACAGCCCGGGTGCCAGTTCCGAGACCGCGTTCGTGCTCGGGGAGTTGTATCGGCGGCAGGGCGCGTGGAAGTTCCGGGCGGTCGGGCAGGGGTATGCGACCGGGTTGGCCGGGCTGGCTACCGATTTCGGGATTTCGGTTGATGATGCGGGGACCGGGCAGCAGTCGAGTGCGCCGTCATATGCCCCGCCGCAGCAGCCGAGCACGCCGGCACCGGCACCGCAACAGCCGTACACACCACGAGCCGCAACGCAACAGCAGTACGCGCCGCCGCCGACACCGCAGCCATACACGCCACCGCCCCCGCCGCAACAGCAGCATGTGCCGCCGCCGACACCGCAACAGCCGTATGTGCCACCAGCTACTCCGTACACCGCGCCTGCGCAGCAGCAGTACGGCGCGCCGCCGCCCTATCCACCTCCGGCTCCGCCCGGATTCCCGCCGAATCCGGTATCCCAGCCTTACCCGGCGAGCCCGACTTCACAGCCTTATCCGCCTGACCCGACGCCGCAGCCATACGCACCCAACCCGGCGTCGCAGCCGTACCCGCCGCCGACGATGCCCAACCAATTCACCGCGCCGCCTGCGGGTTCCGCCTCGACGGGCGCGCCGGTCAACCTCGGCAAGGTGTCGCTGACGAAGGAATCGCCGACGGTCTCGCTGACCAAACACGGCGCGACCGCGGGCACCATGCGGGTCAACCTGAATTGGACCACAGCGCAGACCGGCGGTGGCGGTCTGTTCGGCCGTAAGCGCGCCAGCAGCCTCGACCTCGATCTCTGCTGCTTTTTCGAATTGGCCGACGGCAGAATCGGATCGGTTCGTGCCCTCGACCGTTCCTTCGGCGCACTGGATCGGCCGCCGTTCATCCGGCTCGACCAGGACGACCGGACCGGTGGCAGCGCGACCGGCGAAAACCTCGATATCAATCTCGACTACACCGCGCAGTTCCGCCGGATTCTGGTCTTCGCCTCGATCTATGAGGGCGCGAACAACTTCCAGGGCGTGCAGTCGACCGCCACACTGTACCCGCGCAATTCGTCGCCGATCGAAATGATCATCGGCGGCTGCCACGACGATTCCCGCGATGTGATCCTGGCGCATATCGAGAATGTCAACGGTGAGCTGATCGTGCGCCGCGATGGCACCTTCATCCGTCCGCCCGCGGGTCGGCCCGGCGGCGGCATCCGCGAGATCGCGCGAATCTACAACTGGGCCTTCGAGTTCAAGGCGACCCGGGGCAAAGACTAGAGTCGGTCGAAACGATTGCGGGGGTGAGCTCGTGGTGCGGCGCGAAGGCGTATTCCTGCCGCGCCCGACCGATCCGTCGATCTTCCTCAACCAGGCCGTCAACCTGGCGTATGGCTGGGGGATGGCGTGGGTGCGGGTGGACGGAAAGTCCTGACTCGCAGGAGGTTCAGGGCGCCAAGTGCTGGAGTAGTTCGTGTGCGTCGGCGCGGAGTCGGTCCAGATCGCCGGACCAGCCGAGCATTCGCATGACCGCGTCGGGAATGGCGCGTTCCGCGTGCGCGGGCGCGCTGCCCGCGTCCGAGCGGATATTGATCACCGTCTCGACGAGCCGGAACGGCAGGCCCTCGGCCCCGGGAACATCCGCCTCGGCACTGACCGCCGCCGCCAAAGTCTCGTAGTGCCCGCGTAGTTCGTCGCGGCGCAGCCGGAAGGCGGCGAAGCGTTCGGTGCGCAACTCCGGTAGCAGATACAGCGCACCGAGGTTCCAGTGCGCCGCGCACAGCTGGCGCACATCGAACCAGGCGAGCGCGTACAGCCTGGTGTGCGCGGGTTCGGGCACCTCGCGCAGGCGTTCGGCGAGTTCCAGTGGACCCGCGATGGTTTCGGCGAGCAGCGCGTCGAGGATGTCGTCCTTGGCGGCGAAGTGGTGGTAGAGCGAGGCCTGCCGGATCCCGACCGCATCCGCGACCGCGCGGGTGGAGGTATTGGCATAGCCATTGGTGGTGAAGAGCTCGCCGGCGGCGTCGAGGATCTCGTCGCGCGGCGTCCGACCGCGACGGGGCCGCTGGTCGAGACGGGGACGGCCGGGACCGAGATTGGGCACGACGTCATTCTGGCATCGCGTCCTATACGACCATCCGCCGCCATAGCGATCAGACCGGTCTGGTCGTTCTGAGTCGATCGCCGAGGCGTGAGGTTTCTGTCACTCGATAGAAATCCGGGCAACGCAGAAGTTACCGGCGTTCCCGGAAGCGATACACAGGGGACACCGAAACCGCGATCGCGAACGCAAAACTGTCATTCGATAGGTATTGGCCGCTCGCGAAGGAACCCCCATGGCCACCACAGTCGACTCAGTCGCCCCCGTACTCCCGTCCCCCGATATCAGCCGGGACAACGCCGACCTCGCAGGCTTCGGCTATCAACCGGTACTGCACCGCAAACTGGGCCGCTACGCCTCGTTCGCGGCCGGATTCTCCTTCGTCTCCATCCTCACCACCATCTTCCAGTTCTTCGGCTTCGGCTATTCGTTCGGTGGTGCGGCCTTCTTCTGGACCTGGCCGATCGTCTTCGCCGGACAGTTCCTCGTCGCACTGAACTTCGCCGAACTGGCCGCGCGCTACCCGATCTCGGGCTGTATCTACCAGTGGTCGCGGCGGCTCGGCGGGGAGGTCGTCGGCTGGTTCGCCGGGTGGATGATGGTCATCGCGCAGATCGTCACGGCCGCGGCGGCGGCGATCGCACTGCAGGTGGTGCTGCCCTCGATCTGGAGCGGATTCCAGATCGTCGGCGACGATTCCGCGCTCACCTCGACCTCGGGCGCGACCAATGCGGTACTGCTCGGCAGCATTCTGCTGGTGATCACCACGCTGATCAATGTGATCGGCATCGATCTGATGGCCCGGATCAATTCGATCGGGGTCACCGTGGAGATCGTCGGCGTGCTGGCGATCATCGCGCTGTTCTTCACCCACACCGAACGCGGGGCGGGTGTGGTGCTGCACACCGATCAGGCCGCACCGGGGCCGTATTGGGCGGCCTTTCTCGTCTCCGGTCTGATGGCCGCCTACGTGATGGTCGGATTCGATTCCGCCGGTGAGCTTTCCGAGGAAACCAAGAATCCGCGCCATGTCGCTCCGCGCACCATCCTGACCGCGCTCTCGGTCTCCGCGCTCGGCGGCGGACTGCTGCTGCTCGGGGCACTGATGGCCGCGCCGAGCCTGGACGACGGTGCGCTGTCCACCGAGGGGCTGGCCTATGTGCTGACCTCGAAGCTCGACAGCCCAGCGGGCAAAGTTCTGCTCGGCTGCGTCGCGGTGGCGATCACGGTGTGCACCTTGGCAATTCAGACCGCGGGCTCGCGCCTGATGTTCTCGATGGCGCGCGATGGCAAGTTGCCCTTCGCTCGTCGCCTGGCCGCGGTGCATCCACGTTTCGGCACCCCGGTGCTGCCCTCGGTGATCATCGGCGTACTCGGCATCGGCCTGCTCGTACTCAACCTCGGCAATGCCGCGATCTTCGCCACCCTGGCCAGCGTGTGCATCGTGACGCTCTATCTGGCATATCTGCTGGTCACGGTGCCGCTGCTGGTCCGGCGGATCCGGGGCTGGGACAGCGACTCCGCACTGTTCGACCTGGGCCGCTTCGGCATTCCGGTCAACGCACTCGCGGTGGTGTGGGGCATCGCGATGGCGGTGAACCTGGCCTGGCCGCGCGCCGAGGTCTACACGCCCAATGGCGGCGGCTGGTGGATGCTCTGGGCCGCACCGCTTTTCGTGCTGGTGGTGATCGCCGTCGGTGTTGTCGTGCACCGCGTGGTCAATGCCGGGCCGACGACCGAAAGCCTCGAGCCAGCAGCTCAACCCGCCTGACCGATCAGTGCGCGGCGGTGGGCCGAACACCCTCCGCCGCGCACCATCCCGACCGCGCGAGGGACCCGCGCACCATGCCAGACCCACCGCAACCACGGAATACACACTCCGCCACCGACAACCGATCTACGCCAGCCCATCCGCCTACTACTCCGTGCGAGCACAGCCGCTGCACCGAGCGACGGTTCGGTCGCCCGATGTACCGCACCGAAAGGATCAACGATGACCAGCACAGCCTCGACCACTGGAGCACGGGCACATGCCCGGGCGCAAGCGGCCGTCGCGGAGATCGCGGGGCCGGAGCTGCCCGATGACGTCGCGGCGGCGAAGATCACCTTCGCGCAGCGGATTCCGTTCGGTGGGTACGCGAATATCGTGCTCGGTCGCGGGACCAGGATTCGGTTACGCGATGTGGCCGGTGCCGCGTGCGCGCATCTGCTGCTGCTGCGCGCCGACGCACCGTGGGAGCGGCTCAATGTCGCCGACACCGTGAAGGTTCCATGGCAGGCCTATCTCGGCAGCGGGCATCCGCTGCTCTCGGATCAGGGCCGGGTGCTGGCGACCATCGTCGCCGATACCTCCGGCCACCACGACACGCTGTGCGGACCGACGCCGCAGGCGCGCGGGCTGCTGCGGCTGGCGGGAGCCAAACAGGGCCTGGAGCCGCGGGATATCGCACCGACCGTATCCCTCTTCCGCGGCGTCCGCGTCGAATCCGATGGCGCGCTGACCGCGACCGGCAGTGCCGCGGCGGGCGCGTCGGTCGATCTGGTCATCCACCTGCCGGTGGTCCTGCTCGTCGCGAACACCGCGCATCCGCTCGATGACCGGGCCGCGACCGACCTCGATCTCGTCACCTGGTCCGCGCCGGAAGAGCTTGCCGATCACCATAATTCCGACCCGGAGTATCTGCGGGCGGTCGAGAACACCGAACAGGCATGGACGGCCGCGACTCTGGAGGTAGGGGCATGACCTCGGCACCGACCCGCATCATCGTGCTCGACGAAACCGTGCCGGCACGCGCGCCATGGTCGACCGTGGTCCGCGCGGGTGATCAGCTCGAAATCATCGACCTGCACGGCAATCAGGCCGTCGACTGTCTGCTGTACTCGGCCGCCGACCACACCGACCGCTACAGCGCGCAGGCCACCATCACCGCGCAGCGCAATATCTTCCTCGGCACCGGCAGTGTGCTGCGCACCGATGCGGGTACCGCGCTGATGACCGTCGTCGCCGATGAGGTCGGCAATCACGACACCATCGCGGGCGCCTGCTCCCAGGAGTCGAATACGCTGCGCTACGGTCACCACACCCGCCACCAGCACGCCTGCGTGGAGAACTTCCTCGCCGAGGCGCTGAAATGGGGTCTCGGCAAACGGGATCTGGTCTCGAATATCAACTGGTTCATGAACGTTCCGGTCGAGGCCGACGGCACCCTGGGCATTGTCGACGGACTGTCCGCTCCCGGAAAGAAGGTCACCCTCCGCGCGGAGATCGACACCCTGGTGCTGGTGTCGAACTGCCCGCAGATCAACAACCCCTGCAATGGTTTCGATCCCACGCCGGTGCGCATGGTGGTGACCCGATGACGGTGACCAACTTGTCGGCGAACGGTGCGACAAATCCGATTGGATCGTCGGGGCTGCCGACCGACAAACGCTTTCAGTCGATCAGCGGCACGGAGACCCGCGGACAGATCCCAACCGTCGCGATGGCCGATCGGACAACCGCGATAGCGGCTACTGCGACCGGATCGGATCACACGAAGGGCCACGACCTCGAGGCAACCGGCGACGCCATATCGCGAATTGAAGTGCTGCGGCCGGGAATGCTGACCACCGTGCAGGATTGGCCGGGACGGATCGGGTACTGGCATATCGGGGTGCCCCCGTCGGGGCCGATGGACGACCTGTCGTTTCGACTCGGCAATCGAGTGCTCGGCAATGCCGAGGGTGCGGCGGGACTGGAATGCACCCTCGGTGGCCCCGCGCTGAAATTCTCCGCACCGACCTGGGTATGCGTCACCGGCGCGCCGGCCGATGTCACCGTGAACGGGACCGCCGTGCGGCAGTGGCGGACCGTGCTGGTTCCGGCGGGCGGGGTGCTCGAAATCGGCGCGGTGCGCGGTCCGGGCATGCGCAGCTATGTATTGCTCGCGGGCGGCATCGAACTTCCCGAATATCTGGGCAGCACAGCCACTTTCACGCTGGGCAAATTCGGCGGCGGCACCGGCGATGCCCTGCGGGCGGGTGACACGCTGGAGCTGGGCTCGCATGTCGGTCGAATCGCGAAGGCGGTGCCGATGGAGCAGCAGCCGGTGCTGTCGCGACGCTGGGAACTGGCAGTCACCGAGGGGCCACACGGCGCACCGGAGTTCTTCACACGCAAGGACTTCGACACCATTATCGGCACCGACTACGAAGTGCACTTCAACTCCGATCGCACCGGTGTGCGGCTGATCGGCCCGAAACCGGAGTGGGCCAGGACCGACGGCGGCGAGGCGGGCCTACATCCGTCCAATATCCATGACACCCCGTATTCGGTGGGGGCACTGGACTTCACCGGTGATACCCCGATCCTGCTCGGCCCCGACGGTCCCAGCCTCGGCGGCTTCGTCTGCCCGGTGACCGTGGTCGCCGCCGACCGGTGGAAGCTCGGCCAACTCTGCCCCGGCGACAGCGTGCGGTTCGTTCCGATCCGTGCCGAGCACGCCGCCTCGATACGGGAACTCGGTCCGGCTCGGCGCGCGGCCTGGCCCGCCGTGCTGTCCCCCGGTGGCGACGGCGATGACGGTGTCTTGCGCCGCGCCGATGTCGACGACGAGATCGGCGTGACCTACCGCCGCCAAGGCGATGACGCCGTGCTCGTCGAATACGGCACCATGACACTGGATCTCGGCCTGCGCGCCCGAGTACACGCCCTGCACCAACATCTGCTCGCGCTCGGCCTACGCGGGGTTACCGAACTGACGCCGGGGGTACGGTCCCTCCAGATCCGGGTGGATCCAGCGATCCTGCCGGTGCGCGTGCTGCTGGACTTACTGGCCGAAGCCGAAGTGCACATCCCCGCCGCAGATCAACTCGTGGTGCCGAGTCGCACCGTTCATCTGCCGCTGTCCTGGGACGATCCGTCGACGCGCGAGGCCATCACCCGCTACATGCACGGCGTGCGCGCCGATGCGCCATGGTGCCCGTGGAATATCGAATTCATCCGGCGGATGAACGGATCGGCCTCGGTGCGGGAGGTGTACGACACCGTTTTCGGCGCCGAATACCTGGTGCTCGGCCTCGGCGACGTCTACCTCGGCGCGCCGGTCGCGACGCCGACCGATCCGCGCGACCGCTTGGTCACCACGAAATACAATCCGGCCCGCACCTGGACTCCCGAGAACGCCGTCGGCATCGGTGGGGCCTACCTGTGCATCTACGGTATGGAGGGGCCGGGTGGCTACCAGTTCGTCGGCCGCACCACCCAGGTATGGAGCCACCACTCCGACAAAGACGAATCCCCGTGGCTGCTCCGCTATTTCGACCGGATCCGCTGGTACCCCGTCGACGCCGACGAACTTCTCGACCTGCGCGCCGATTTCGCGGCGGGCAATGTCGAGGTGCGGGCCGAGGACGGAGAGTTCGCCCTCGCCGACTACCGGAAGTTCCTGTCCGACAATGCCGAATCCATCGATGAGTTCCGCGCGCGGCAGGCCGATGCGTTCGCCGCCGAACGCGACTCCTGGCGGAAGGCGGGCGAACTCCCGGCCTGACCGGTATTACCAGCCGAAAAGCTCGGCCAGATCGATGGACTCGTCGTCCCAGACTTCCTCGATATGGCGGCGCTCGGCCTCCGGCAGCTCCGGTGACCAGCCGCAGCGCCGCCAGAAGTCCTCTCGATGTTCCGGAGTAATCCTTCTCGGCTCGCTCATGGCGCTCACCCCTGCGTTGCCGCGGTCCTGCTGCCATTGATTGTGGGCCTGTTCCGGCCGCGACATGCCGGAACAGGCCCACGTTTTCAGCGCAGATCGCGGAAGAACTCGCGGATATCGTTCGTCAGTATCACTGGTTCCTCCAATGCCGCGAAGTGTCCGCCGTGATCCACATCGATCCAGCGGGTGATGGTGTTCTCGGGCTCGCTATAACGTCGAATGCAGACATCGTGGGCGAACAGGATGGCCGCGGTCGGCACGCCGGAGTTCGGCCGCGGCGTACCCCAAGAGCCGCCATTCGCGTACCCGACATAGGCGGCCGAGCCCGCGGTGCCATTGAGCCAGTACAGCATGACATTGGTCAGCAACCGGTCCCGGTCGATGATCTTGTCCGGGTCCACATTTCGCGGATGCGTCCACTCCCGGAACTTGTCCATGATCCAGGCCAGTTGGCCGACCGGGGAATCGGTCAGGCCGTAGGCCAAGGTCTGCGGGCGAGTCGACTGGATGGCGATATAGCCGAATTCCTCCTGCATGAACGCCGCGATGCGGCGAATGCGGTCGCGTTCCAGATCGGTCAGGCTGGCCAGTTCGTCCTCGGAGAGCTGCTGCGTCGGAATCGGTCCCGGACCGCCGCTGGTGTGCACGCCGACAACGTTTTTCGGTGCCACCCGGCCGACCTGCGGACTCACCGACCCACCGAGATCGCCGCCCTGTGTGCCGTAGCGCTCGTAGCCGAGTCGGCGCATGAGCTCGGCCCATGCCTCGCCGATCCGCGCGATGGACCAGCCCGCCTCGGAAACGGGTCCGGAGAAGCCGAAGCCGGGCAATGAGGGAATAACCAGGTGGAAGGCGTCGGCCGGATCGCCGCCGTGGGCGCGCGGGTCGGTGAGCGGTCCGATCATGTCGAGGAATTCGACGACCGAACCGGGCCAGCCGTGCGTCATCAGCAGCGGGAGCGCATCGGGCTCGGGCGAGCGGACGTGCAGGAAGTGGATGCGCTGTCCATCGATCTCGGTGGTGAATTGCGGATAGCTGTTGAGCTGGGCCTCGGCGGCGCGCCAGTCGTATTCGGTGCGCCAGTAATCGACCAGTACGCGCAGCCAGGCGGTCGGAACGCCGGTATCCCAGCCGTCGCCGGGCAGCGGTGCGGGCCACCGCGCATTGTCGAGACGATTGCGCAGGTCATCGAGCTGCTGCTGCGGGATTTCGATGCGGAACGGAGTGATCTCTGTGCTCATGAGAACCACAGTATGAGCCACTTAGGACAGCTTCAGCCCTAGGTCTGCGGCAGACTTTCAGCCATGTTGGAGACCTCCGCGCGCCTGCTGCGTTTGCTATCGCTATTGCAGACGCCCCGCGATTGGACCGGCACCGAACTCGCCGAACGGCTCGAGGTCGATGTGCGCACGGTGCGCCGCGATATCGATAAGTTGCGCACCCTCGGCTATCCGGTGGACGCCACCGCCGGTGTCGCGGGCTATCGCCTCGGTGCTGGCGCGAAGCTGCCGCCGCTGCTGCTGGACGACGATGAGGCGGTGGCCGTGGCCGTCGGGCTGCGCACCGCGGCGGGCGGCACCATCGCGGGCATCGAGGACAGCTCATTGCGCGCGCTCACCAAATTGGAGCAGGTGCTGCCGTCACGGCTGCGCCACCGGATCAGCCTGCTCCAATCGGTCACCGTCACCGTGCCGTCCGCCGGACCCACCGTCGACCCCGATGTGCTGACCGCCGTCGCCGGCGCCATCCGGGACAGCCACCGCCTGCGCTTCGACTACCGAACTCACAGCGGCACCACATCATTGCGCACCGCCGAACCGCACCGCCTGGTCCACAGCGGCCGCCACTGGTACCTCGTCGGCTGGGATATCGACCGCGCGGACTGGCGCACTTATCGCGTCGACCGCATGCACCCCCGCATCCCCACCGGCCCCCGGTTCACACCACGCGAACCGCCGGAAACCGATTTGGCCCACTACATCACCAGCGGCACAACGACTTCCCCCTACCGCTACACCGCCCGCGTCACCCTGCTGGTACCCGCCCAGGTCGCCGCCGAGCGCGTCGCACCGACCGTCGGCGTCATCGAGGCGATCGACGACCGATCCTGCCTACTCCGTACCGGTGCCAACTCCCTGGACGAACTCGCCATCTACATAGCGACTTTCGGATTCGCCTGCCGAATCCACGAACCCCCGGAACTCATCACCCATGTCCGTGAGCTCACCAGCCGCCTCACCGAAGCCATCGCATAGGGGTCGGTTGAAACGGCCGCGGTCTCGACAACCGCCTAGGGCACGGCGAGTCCGGCGATGGTAAGCGGCCGGGCGGATTCGGCCTCCGCCCGGACACCTCACCGAACGCCGCGAATCCGTCCTTGCGGGGCCGCCCGTCCGCGAGATACCGACGCCCGGACCACCTCCTATACGAGGATGACCGTTTTTCCCTGGGCGTGGCCCTGGGCAACGTGCGCCACCGCGATGGCGGCGTCGGACAGCGGGTAGCGGCCTTCGATCAATGGTTTCAATTCTCCGCGCTCGGCGAGGTCCGACAGGAAGGCCAGATCGGCGCTGCGGGGACGCATGAGCAGTGGACGTAGCGTCTGGGTGGCAAAGATATTGGCGAGCAATACTTTTGCGATCCAGATGATCGGGCCGAGCCAGTTGCCGCCCGGCGCGCCTGCCGAGGAGACGAAGACACCCTTGGGGGTGAGGACGCGTCGGCAGTCGGCCAGCGAACGGTTGCCGATCAGATCGAGGATGACGTCGTAGCGGTGCTGTTGGCGAGCGAAATCCGCAGTGGTGTAATCGATTACCCAGTCGGCGCCGAGGGTGCGGACGACCTCCCGGTGGCGGGTGCTGCAGACCGCGGTCACTTCCGCGCCGAGGGCCTTGGCGATCTGAACGGCGAAGGTGCCGACGCCACCGGAGGCACCGTTGACCAGCACGGACTGCCCGGCGCGCAACTGTCCGACCTCGCGCAATCCCTGCAGTGCGGTCATACCCCCATCGGGCACGGCCGCGGCATCTTCGAAGGTGAACCCGGCCGGTTTGGGCGCGAGAGTATCCACCGGGACGCGAACGTATTCGGCGAATGCGCCGGATACCACCGCGCCGTAGACCTCGTCACCGATGCGAAAGGTCCGCACATCGGGTCCCAGCGCGACCACTTCGCCCGCCAGGTCATGTCCGATCACCCGGTACTTGGGTCGACGAATACCGAAGCCCAGCAGGCGAATCAGATATGGCTTCCCGGTGAGCAGATGGACGTCGCCTTGGCACACCGCCGCCGCACGCACCCGGACCAGCACCTCGCCGGGACCGGGTTCCGGACGATCCACCACCTGCGCCCGCAGCACCTCGCTGGAACCGTACTTCGGGGCCACGATCGCGTTCATCGTCGCCACCCCGCCATTCGACCGGACCGCCCGCGCTTGCGACATAAGACTTCCTCACCTGCGATTTCCGCCGTACTTACAGTGTAAGTGCGATACCGAGGACGGTACGCTTACGGCGTAAGTACGTCAAGGGAGGGACCGATGGCCGAGAAACCCGCCAGCGCGACCCGCACGCCACTGAACCGGGATCGCGTGCTGCGCACCGCCGTACAGTTCGCCGACGAGCACGGGCTCACCGCGCTGTCCATGCGCAAGCTCGCGCAGGTGTTGGGTGTCGAGGCGATGTCGCTCTACAACCACGTCAGGAATAAGGACGATCTGCTCGATGGCATCGTCGACCTGGTCGTAGCGGAGATCGAGGCCCCCGCGATCGGCGGCGACTGGAAGACGGCGCTGCGCAAGCGCGCCGCCTCGGCGCACGAGATGCTGCGGCGCCACCCCTGGGCCACCGGCCTCATCGGCTCCCGGCTCAATGTCGGTCCGGCGATGCTGCACTACATCGATGCCACGGTCGGCTGTCTGCTCGCGGCGGGCTTCACCTATCAGCAGGCCGACCGGGCCTGGAACGCGCTCGACAGCCACATCTACGGATTCACCCTGCAGGAGCAGAATTTTCCGTTGGAACCCGCCGAATACGCCTCCGCCGCAGCGGAATTCCTGCCGCTCATTCCGGCCGAGGAATACCCGCATATGAACGCGCTCGCCGAGCGCGTCATCGCGGGCACCCACAACGGCGTGGCCGATTTCGATTTCGGCCTCGAACTGATCCTCGACGGCCTGGAGCGGCTCAGGGGCGCCTGATCAGACGCCGAGCGCTTCGATGACCAGCCGGGCCGCCGCCGCGCCCGAATACTGCTGCTGCCCGGTGATCAGGTTGCCGTCGCGCACGGCGTGGGACTTGAAGCGGCTCGCCACAATGAAGTTGGTGCCGTCGAGTTTGCGTGCCTCATCCTCGATGCGGAAGGGCTGGATGGTTCGGCCGACGAACTGGTCGGCGTAGTCCTCCTCGGAATTGGCGAAGCCGGTCCAAGTGCGGCCGCTGACCACCGGATTCCCGTCCGGAAGTGTCGCCTTCAGCAGCACACAGGTCGCATGGCACACCACCGCGACCACCCGGTTGGCAGCGACCCGTGACGCCACCAGGTCGTGAATGCGCACGTCATCGACGAACGTGTACATCGGCGCCTGGCCGCCGACCAGGAACACCGCATCGTATTCGTCGGGGTCGACGGTGCCGAGGGCACGTGTATTCGCCACCAAGGCGGCATGTTTCGGGGAGGACAGGAAGCCGAGGCTGATCAGATCATCGGCGCTGTAGCCGGTTTCGTCACGCGGGTCGCTCCAGGAGTCGGCGACCAGCGCACCACCGTCCGGGCTGGCGATATCGACCTGGAAGCCGTGTTCGACGAATTCCCAGTACGGATGGGAGAGTTCGGCCCACCAGAATCCGATGGGCCAGCCGGTCTGCCGGGAGACCGACGGATTCGAGGCCACGATCAGCACTCGTTTGGGCTTGTCCGGGTTCAGTACATCGACAGATGCGCTCACCGATTACACCTTTCGTCCGGGCCGGGCGGTTCGTCGCCCGCGCGGACCATTGTGCAGCGCGAGCGGGCGCCCGGCTCGTCAGTTCACTGAGAGCCGAATCCTTTGCCGGGGAGCATATTTCGGCGATCTAATCCGATTCACGTATGGTCGCCTGTGGACTGACCTGGTCGCGGATGGTGCGCAGTCCGGCGACGAAGGCGTCGAGTTGGTCCGGGGTCAGCAGACCGGTGAACCAGCGCTGGATGACCTCGAGGTATTCGGGCAGTACGCGCGCCAACTGGGTCGCACCGGCCGCGGTGAGTACGGCATAGGAGCTGCGGCGGTCCGCGGGATCGAGTTCGCGGCGCACGAATCCATTGCGCTGCAACCGGTCGACGAGCCGGGTGACACCGCTGGTCGACAGATTCGTCTGGGCGGCGAGATCGGTCATCCGCAGTCGCCGCCCCGGCGAGCGACTCAGTCGCATCAGCGCATTGACATCGAGGCCGGACAGACCGTGTTTCTTCCAGGTCGGTTCCAATTTGGCGGCCAGACCGTCGTAGGCCTCGTAGAGCAGGCCCATGATGGTGAGTCGGGGGTCATCGAAGAGGTCTGTCGTGTCCACGTCCCCGAGCGTAGCCGATGATAGTTGCGTTGCGGATAGTTGACATGAGGAATACCTCTGGCTAAGTTGTTGTCAGCGCAATATTCCTCACGGCAACAAAATGGAGATTCAGATGACTGGCACGCTGCGTTGGGTCGCGGGATTCCGTTCCACCCTGGTCAACCCCGCCGAGCGGATCCGTTTCGCGGAGCCGCGCGACTTCGACGATCACACGGTGCGCCAGGTGCTGCACCTGGTCGGCGGGGGCGAGCAACTGCGGGTGCGACTGACCAACCGCTACGGTTCGGCGCCAGTGACAATCGGATCGGCGCGCATCGCGGTGCGCAAGGCGGGCGAGGAAATCGTGGCGGAGACCGATACCGAACTGCGCTTCGACGGCAAGGCGGCCACGATCATCCCCGCTGGTGCCGACATCATCAGCGATCCGGTCGATTTCGCGGTCGCGGCGGGCACCGATCTCGCGCTGAGCCTGTACGTGCCCGAGGCGACCGAGCTGGCCCCCTTCTCGCAGCTGCCGATGGAGCCCAGCTACGTGACGACCGGCGACCAGACCTCCGCACTCGCGCTGCCGGACGCCGAACAGACCACCTCACGCTTCTACGTGACCGGTGTCGATGTGCTGACGGCGAGCACCGATCCGATCGTCGTCGCATTCGGCGACTCCTGGTTCGAGGGCGTCGGCTCGACCTCGGGCGCGAACCGTCGCTCGGTCGACATTCTCAACGAACGCCTCATCTCCGGCTGGGTGCTCAACCAGGGCATCGGCGGAAACCGCCTGCTCACCGATCAGGTCGGCGAGCACGGCCTCGCGCGCTTCGATCGCGACGTCCTCGCCGTCCCCGGGGTGACGCACGTGGTGCTGAACTTCGGCATCAACGACCTCATCCTCGACAACCACACCTCCCCCGCCGCCGACCTGATCGCCGGGCTCAGTGCCCTTGCAGAACGCGCTCGGGCCGCCGGGCTGAAGGTGTACGCGAATACCATCGGGCCCTTTGCCGGAGTGATCTATCCGGACCTCAATGTCGACGAGGGACGTCTCGTTCGCCACGCCGTCAACGAATGGCTGCGCACCACAAACATTTTCGACGCCGTCTTCGATGTCGCAACCGCCGTGGAAGACCCCCAGAACCCCGACTTCATCCGCCCCGACCTGGATTCCGGCGACGGCCTCCACCTCAACGACGCAGGCGCGTTGATCATGGGCGAAACCATGACACTTCCTGGCCTCACCCGCTGAATCACCGCCCCCTGGTACCGGCACGAAACCCCGTGCCGGTACCAACCTTTCCGCCCGTTGCCAGGAAATCACCACAGCAAGGCCAGTCCCCGAGAATGCACTGATGCAGGGGTGCCCTCGGCGGTTGCCTGCGTGAGTGCATGGTGATCGCTCGTCCAAGACGCCCACTGAGGGCGGGCTGGGGTGGGACGGCGCACTGAGGGCTCGAGGGGCGCCGTCCAAAGCGGGCTAAGGAGCCAGGCCGCGGAGGACAATTTCGAGTCCGAGGCGGAATTCTGTTGCCGGGTCGATGTTCTGGGCATCGGTGGCTGTTTCGGCAAGGAGGGGGTAGGTGTCTCGGGGAAGTTGGGTCATTGTGGTGGTGCCCGGGCCGGCGAGGGGGCCGTAGTGCTCGTTCTGGAGGTGGCCGACGAGGAAGGCCATGAGGGTGCGTTGAGCCAGGACTCGGGCCGGGCCGGTGAAGCCTGCGTCGGTGAGGATCGTGAGCATTGCCTCGATCGAGCGAAGGCTGGCGGGGGAAGACTGGCGGTGACTCACCACGAGTGGGACGGCTGCGGGGTGGGCGGAGACCGCGGTTCGCATGCGGTCCAGTAGGGCCGCGATGCGGTCGCGCCAATTCGGATCGGTCGGTGGAGTGAGGTCGATGGCGGCGAGGAGATGGTCGACGACCAGTACCTCCAGTTCGTCGCGGTCGGCGACGTAGCGGTAGAGCCCCATGGTGGCGATGCGGAGTTCCTTCGCGACCGCGCGCATGGTGAGGCCGGACAGGCCGTCGCGATCGAGCACCGCGATGGCGGCGGCCGCGATGGCGGGGCTGGTCAGCGAGCGAGGACGGGGCACGGGTTGACAGCGTACAAGGTACGCGCATACTTGTGGTAGGCGTACGTCGTACACCTACGAAGGGAGTTTCCATGTCCTTGCCGACCACGGTGGCCGATCGGGCACTTGTCACCATCGCCGACCGCACGATTCAGATCCCCGATCAGGACTGCCTGATACACCTGCAGTTCCGCCGGTTCGCGGGATGCCCGATCTGCACCCTGCACCTGCGCTCGTTCGCCGTCCGACACGATGAGATCCTCGCCGCGAATATCCGCGAGGTCGTCGTCTTCCATTCCAGCGCAGCCGAATTGCGCAAATACGAGGGCGACCTCCCCTTCGACCTGATCGCCGACCCGACCCGAATCCTCTACCGCGAGTTCGGCATCGAATCCACACCCCGCGCCCTACTCGACCCCCGCGCCTGGCCCACCCTCATCCGCAGCGTCGTCACCGCGACCAGAGCAGTACTGCGCAAGGAAAAGCCCTCTCCCCCAAACAAACCCGAGGGCGGCCGCCTCGGCCTCCCCGGCGATTTCCTCATCGCCCCCGACGGCCGAGTCCTGGCCGGCAAACTCGGCAAACACGCCGACGACCAATGGTCGGTAGACGAACTACTCGCTCTCGTACCGGCCACAGAGCCGCGACATTGATCACCGAAGGCCCGAGGCGAGCCAGAGCGCCGGTCCCATGGCCGACTGATATGGCACCCACCTCAGGGCATCAGTGACGCTGGGTCGATCGTGAATTCGAAAGGACTACGCAGGGTGACGGTATCTCCGGCCGGCACCCGATGCGTCCGCTCGTAGGATTCGTCCCCACCCAGTGCGTGCGCGAACAGAACGGGCAATGTTTCGCTGGGGAGCTGGCTCTTGAAGGGGTTGATCTCGAAGCGCCAGTAGTTCGGGATCCCGGCCGTGGCATAGAGCACCGGCTTGACCATGCGGTCCTGCAGCGTCGTCGATTTGGACACGACTTCGACCACCAATTTCACCTGCTCGGCGGGGACTCCGCGGTCGTCCCAGTCGATGGGGCCGATGGCCACCATGACATCGGGAATCGGCTCGTCCTAACCGATCTAGTACCCCGACACCTTCCAATACGACATAGCCAGGCGGCAACACATTGTCGAGGGCTCGCACCAACCATTTGATCAGCCACTGATGCCGCGGCTTCGGGGCAGCGTTCACGACGAGCTGGCCATTCAGCACCTCGTATCGCAATCCGTCTTCGGGCATGTGATCGAGGTCCTCGGCCGTCCAACGGTCGGACCGGGGAACAGGCATTGCCATTGGAACCACCTCCAACCTCGCCGAACGAACTGCGCTTACTCGTACCGAGTCTAGCCCGCGTGCTCCGTAACAGTGCGGTGTCAGCGGGGGTGGGCATTGGGCTGAGTGATCGGCCTGGCCGACCCGACCGCCTACTCGATGATCACGATGCGCACGTTCTCGTCGGCGGCGTCGGTTGGTTCGTCGAGGCCGACGAACCAGTGGCTGACCTCGCCGTCGGCGAGATCGTCGGCGATCTCGTCGGCACTGGGCACTACCGAGAGGGCACCGGCGGTTGCCGAGGACAGGAACTCCAGCAGGGCCGCACGTCCGGAGACCGCGGTGGTGAACGTCGTCGACTCGTAGTCGATCTCGTATTCCGAGCGCACCCGATCCGACTGCTCCAGCGCCTCGGTCTGGCTGAGTGCCTGGACCGATCCGTCGGCCGCGAGCACCACGAAGGCCGCATGTTCCTCGGCCAGCGGGCGCACCCGGTCCGCGTAGGACACCGGATGCGATGGCGCGGAGGCCAACTCGGCCTGCACCGTCGGATCGCTCGGCACCAGCCAGTTGATCGGGCCGTCGACCGGTTCCAGGGTGATCCCGAAAGCGGCTCCGGCGCCGACCATGTCGTCGACACTCAGATCACCGGCGAACAGGCAGGCGGCACCGGCCTTCTGGATGGCCCAGACCGCGACCACCGCATCCACCGAACGCGGCAGTGCGACCGCGATCACATCGCCGGGTCCGACACCGCGCTCGATGAGCACCCGCGCCAGCTGCGAGGAACGCCGATCCAGCACGTGGTAGGCGATTTCGTCGCCGTCCACCAGCAGCGCGGGGGCCTCCGGATCCGCCTCGACGACCTCGCCGAGCACCTTCGACACCGTGCGCGCGCCGACCCGGCCGACCGGCTCCGAGGCGGGAGCCGTTGCCGCGATACCGGATTCGGCGAGCAGGCGAGCGCGCTCACCGGCGTCGAGGATATCGATATCGCCGACCAGTCCGTTCGGATCGCCGAGCAGCGCGTCGACCACCCGGATCAGCCTGGTGGACAGGGTTTCCACCTCATCGGCGGTGAACCGGCTGAGCAGGTACTCGAGGGTGAACTCGAGCTTGGACTCCGCGGTCACCTGCAGGGTCAGCGGGTAGTGCGTCGTGCTGTCGACACCGACATCGGCCACCGACATGCCGTCGATCGAGCTCGCGGCCGCGATCGCCTCGCGATCGATCGGATACGACTCGAAGACCAGCAGGGTGTCGAACTGCGATCCGATCCCGGCGGCGCGCTGGATATCGGCGAGTCCGACGTAGTGATGGTCGAGCAGGTCGGTCTGGTCGCGCTGCAACCGCTTCAGCTGATCGTCGATGGTCGCGCGGTCGTCGATACGCACCCGGATCGGGAGCGTATTGATGAACAGACCGACCATCGATTCCACACCCGGCAATTCGGCGGGCCGACCGGAAACCGTGGCACCGAACACCACATCGGCCCGGCCGGTGAGCCTGCCGAGCAGAATGCCCCAGGCCGCCTGCACCAGCGTGTTCACCGTGATGCCGAGTTCGGCGCAGTGCTTGGTGAGCTGGCGGGTGCGGTCGGCATCGATCTCGGTGACCAGCTTGCCGGTCTCGTAGGTCTCGGCCGTCCGCGCCGGCGTCGCCAATTCGGTCGGCTCGGTCGCACCGTCGAAGGCCTCTGCCCAGATCCGCAGCGACGCGTCCTGGTCGCGGGTGGCGAGCCAGTCCAGGAAGTCGCGGTAGGGGGAGACCTGCGGCAGCGCCGACTGATCGCCACGCGTCGCGTAGAGCACCAGCAGATCCCGCATGAGCAGCGGCATCGACCAGCCGTCGACGAGCACGTGGTGCGTGGTGATGGCCAGCGACCACTCCTCGGCGGCGGTGCGGAACAGCGTGTAGCGCACCAGCGGCGGCGCGGACATATCGAAGCGATCCGCGTGCTCCGCCTCGATCCGTCGCCGCAGTTCCTCGGCCCGCTCCGCCTCGGGCAGATCGGTGAGATCCACCACGCGCCACGGCACTTCGAGTCGATCGAGCACGACCTGCATGGCCTGACCCATGGCATCGGTGACGAAGGCGGTGCGCAGGTTCGGGTACCGATCCAGGATCGCCTGCGCGGCCGCGTGCAGCCGTTCGATATCCACCGTTCCGGTCAGTCGCACCACGGCCTGCATGGTGTAGACGTCCACGGTGGCCGTGGTCATCAGCGCGTGGAAGAGCAGACCGGACTGCAGCGGCGAGACGGGCCACACATCGGTGAGCCCGCGGTAGGTCCGCTCCCACAGGTCGATATCGGACTGGCCGACCCGCACCAGCGGCAGATCCGACGGTGTGTGCCCACCGGCATCCGGGCGCTGTGCGTGCTCGGCCAGCGCGGTCAGCGCGTCGACCCACAGATCCGCCAACTCCTGCACCCGCTCCGGGCCGAGCAGGCCCACCGGGAATTCGAAGGTGGCGAGCAGACGCGGGCCAGCGTCCGCATCGCCCACGGTGACGGTGATATCCACCGCACCGTTGGCGGGCATATCGGCCGCGCGCTCGGTCTTGATCACCGCGTCCTGATACCGGAAGCTCACCTGACCCACCTGCGGCAGATGCAGCAGACCGTGGCCAGCACCCTGCTCCGGCACCGCGAGCAGTTGCTCCTTCACCGACTTGACGATGGCGCCCGCGGCGGCACCGCCGGTGAACGCATCGGCCAGATCGATATCGCCCAGGCCGAGTCGGGCCGGATAGGTAGTGGTGAAAGCACCGACCGTGCGCGACAATTCCGCGTCGCGGACCGCCGCGCGCCCATCGCCGTCGAGCCGGATCAGCACATCCGATCCGTGCTGTTCGCCGCGCCAGCGCACCAGCGCCATGGCCAATGCCGCAAGCAGCCCGTCCGACACACCGCCGTGGAACCGCGCCGGAACGGTGGTGAGCAGGACCTCGGAGACCGCCGTCGGCACCTCGACCCGAACCCGCCGCACCGAGGCGACGGTGTCCTGTGCGGGATCGAAGGTGCGCGCGCCGAGCAGCGGATCCGGCGTGGCCGAAACCTCGTGCCAGAACGGCAGTTCGGCGGCACGGGCACTCGCCTCATCGGTCAGGCCGTAGGCCCAGCGCCGCAGCGAGGTGCCGACCTCCGGCAGCGCGACCGGCTCGGCCGCGACCAGATCGCGCAGATCCGCGGTGACCACACCGAGGGATTTCGGATCGGCCGCGAAGGCGTGCACCACAACCAGCACGAAATCGCCGCCGTCGACCTTGTCCGAGGTAATGCGCACGAACTGCGCCATCACCCCGTTCGCCGGATCGAGACGATCCGCCGCGGCGGCGCGTTCGTTATCGGCGAGCCGCCTGAGCTCGTCGTAGCCGTAGTCCTCGGTCAGGGTGGCATCGACCGAAACCTCGTGCACCAGCGCATCGATATCGACGGTGCCGCGCTCGAGCGCCGCGAATGTCCAGCCATCGCTCACCTGGCGCAATCGGGTGCGCAGGGCGTCGTGCCGGTCGACGATCGTGGCGATCGCCGCGCGCAGTCCGTCGCGATCGAGTTCGCTCGGCAGGGCCACCGTCACCTCATGGGAGAGGCGCTGATAGGACGTGCCGCTGGCCAGCACGGCCGCGATGCTCGGCGGCAGCGGGATCTCGCCCACCCCGCCACCGGGCAGCTCCGCCATTGTCGGGCGCAGCTCGGCGGTCGAGGTGGCGATCGCCGCGAGTCCGGCGACACTGCGCTGATCGAAGACATCGCGCACGGAGAACACCACGCCCAGCGCCTTCGCCCGCGATACCAACTGGATCGACAGGATGCTGTTACCGCCGAGGGCGAAGAAGTCGTCATCGGCGCCGATCCGCTCGATGCCCAGCACATCGGCGAACACACCGGCCACGAGCTGCTCCACCGGCGAGACCGGCGCGCGGAATGCGGCATGTTCGAAGGTGGGCTGCGGCAGCGCATTGCGATCGAGCTTGCCATTGGCGTTGAGCGGCAACGCCTCCAGCGCCAGGAAGGCACTCGGCACCATATAGGACGGCAGCTCCGCCGCCAGCGCCGACTGCAGTGCGCGCTTATCGAGTTCACCGGTGGTCGGCACGACGTAGGCGACGAGGCGGTCGCCGAGCGCCGGATCGGTGTGCGCGAGCACGGCGGCCGAGGTGATCGAGGTCTGCCGCAGCAGTGCCGCCTCGATCTCGCCGAGTTCGATGCGGAAGCCGCGGATCTTCACCTGGAAGTCGGTGCGGCCACGGTATTCCAGTTCACCGTCGGCATTCCACGCCACCAGGTCACCCGTGCGGTACATGCGCGCACCGGTCTCGAACGGGTTGGCCACGAACCGCTCCGCGGTCAGATCCGCCCGTCCGAAGTAGCCGCGCGCCAATTGCGCACCGGCCAGGTACAGCTCACCGGATACACCGACCGGCACCGGACGCAAACGCGAATCCAGCACATAGACGCGGCTGTTCCACTCCGGCGCACCGATCGACACCGAAACGGCATCCGCATCGGTCACCTCGTGGTTGGTGATCGACACCGCGGCCTCGGTCGGACCGTAGAGGTTGAACAGCTTGGCGGCATCGGCCTTGCGGAACCGCTGCGCGGTCGCGGCGGGCAGCGCCTCACCGATCGCCAGTACCCGGCGCAACGACTCGGGCAGCTTTGCGTCCGATTCGGTCAGCAGGGCATCCAACATCGACGGCACCACATGCAGTGTGGTGACACCGGTATCGCGCATCAGGGTATTGAGGTAGGCCGGATCGCGATGTCCATCGGCGGTCGCGATGACCAGTCGACCACCGGAAACCGCCGCCGACCAGAACTCCCACACCGAAAGGTCGAAGGTCGCGGCCGTCTTGAGCAGCACCGCGTCTTCGGCGCCGAGGCCGAATTCGCTGGTCTTCCACTGCAACTGATTGGCGATCGCACCGTGCGGCAGCGCCACGCCCTTCGGCTGACCGGTCGAACCCGAGGTGAAGATCACGTACGCGGTATTCGCCGCGGTCAGCGTGCCGAGTCGTTCGTCACCGGCCACCGGCGCATCCGAGTACGGCGACAGATCGAGTTCATCGATGGCCACCGAATCCACCGTCGCGGAGGTGAAGCCCTCGCGACCGGTGGTCAGCACGCACACCGGAGCGGCGGTGCCGAGGATGTATTCGACGCGGTCGGCGGGCTGATCCGGATCGACGGGCACATACGCCGCACCGGCCTTGGCCACCGCGTACATCGCGACGACCAGATCCACCGACCGGCGGATCGCCAGCGCGACCCGATCCTCCGACCCGACACCACGCTCGATCAGGTACCGCGCCAGTCGGTTCACCTGCGAATCGAGTTCGGCATACGTCAGCGTCGCGTAGCGACTCGTTGCGGGGTGGTGGTCGGGCGACGGGTGGGCCAGCTCCAGCTTGCCGCCGGTTGGCACATCCGCGACCACCGCGATCGCGTCCGGCGTCGCGGCCACGGTCGCATCGAGCAGCGAGACCAGCGTCGCGGTGGTATCGACCGCGTGCGCGGTGTCATTCCACTGCATGAGGATCCGGGTGCTCTCCTGCGGCGCGAGCAGATCGATCTCGCCGACCGGCTGCGCCGTATCGGCGACGACCGCATCCAGCACCCGCAGGAACCGGTCCGCGAAGCCCTGCACCGTGGCCTCGTCGAACAGGTCGATGGCATAGCCGAATTCGGTGACGATCTCGGCCGGGGTGCCGTCATCGGCGTAGCGGTCGTAGAGCGTGACGTGCAGATCGGTCTTGGCCAGCTGGGAATCGAAGTTCACCGCGCTCACCGACAGGCCGGGCAGTGTGAAGGTGGTCTCGGCCAGGTTCTGGAACGAGAGCCCGACCTGGAACAGCGGGTTGCGCGCCGTCGAACGCTCCGGGTTGAGCACCTCGACCAGCCGCTCGAACGGCACGTCGGCGTTCGCGAACGCCTCCAGATCCCGTTCGCGCACCTCGGCGAGCAGATCGGCGAAGGTATCGCCGGGCCGCACCCGGGTACGGAAGACCAGGGTGTTGACGAACATGCCGATCAGATCGTCGAGTTCACGCTCACCACGGCCCGCGATCGGCGTGCCGACGGCGATATCGTCGGTGCCCGACAAACGAGACAATAGGACGGCCAGCGCCGCGTGCACGACCATGAACAGCGAGGCGTTATTGGCCCGCGCCAATTCGTGCAGGCGCGCGTGCTTGTCCGGGGCGATCTCGAAGCGAATCGCCTTGCCCTGGAACGACTGCGCTGGCGGACGCGGCCGGTCCGCGGGCAGCTCCAGCTGATCGGGCAGACCCGCGAGCGCGGACTGCCAGTAGGCGACCTGCTGTGCGGCAAGCGATTCCGGATCGTCCTCGGAACCGAGCACCGACCGCTGCCACAGCGCGTAGTCGGCGTACTGCACCGGCAGTGGCGCCCACTGCGGGATCTCCCCTTGCGCGCGTGCCACATATGCCGCCATGACATCGCGGGCCAGCGGGCCCATCGACGAACCGTCGGCCGAGACGTGGTGCACCGTGAACGCGAGCACATGGTCAAGTTCGGCGATCCGGAACAGCGTGACCTTCAGCGGCACCTGGACGGTGACATCGAAGGTGGTGAGCGCGAATTCGATGACCGTGCGGACCAGATCCGACTCGTCGATATCGGTGACGGTCAGCCGCGGCACGGCCTGATCGGCGGGCAGGATCACCTGGTGCGGACCGCTGGCCGAACTCGGGTAGGTGGTCCGCAGCACCTCGTGCCGCGCGAAGACGTCGCCGAGCGCCTGCTCGAGTGCCGCCACATCGAGCGCACCGGATAGCCGCACCGCGAGCGGGATATTGTCCACCGCCGAGGTGGCCGTATCGAACTGGTTGAGGAACCAGTACCGCTGCTGCGCGGGCGAGAGCGGAATACGGGCTGGGCGCTCCCCGGCCACCAGGCGCGGCCTGGTGCGGCCGGATCCGGCATTGTGTTCGGCCTTGGCCGCCAGCGCGGCGACCGTCGATGCCTCGAACAGGTCGCGCACCGCGAGCTGGGTATCCAGGGCCGCGCCGATGCGCGCGGTCACCTGGGTGGCCAGCAGCGAGTTGCCGCCGAGTTCGAAGAAGTCGTCGTCCAGGCCGACCCGGGCGATGCCGAGCACATCGCAGTAGACGCTCGCCACGATCTCCTCGATCGGGGTCGACGGTGCGCGGAACACCTTCGCCTCGAAGACGGGAGCGGGCAATGCCTTGCGGTCGAGCTTGCCGGAGGCATTGAGCGGGAACGCCTCTAGCACCACGAAGGCCGTCGGCACCATGTACGCGGGCAGATCGGCCGCGAGTTCGGCGCGCACCGCATCGATATCGACGGTACGGTCGGCCGCCGCGATCACATAGCCCACCAGCTGATCGCCGAGGCGATCGTCGGAGCGGACCACCACGGCCGCCTGGGCGATCGCATCCAGCGCGGTCAGCGCGGATTCGATCTCACCGAGTTCGATGCGCAGACCGCGCAGCTTCACCTGGAAGTCGGTGCGGCCCAGGTACTCCAGCTCACCGTTCCCGGTCCAGGTGACCAGGTCACCGGTGCGGTACATGCGCACGCCGGTGCCGAACGGGTTGGCCACGAAGCGATCCGCGGTCAGATCCGGGCGCGCCACATAGCCGCGCGCCAGCTGATCACCGGCGAGGTACAGCTCGCCCGGCACACCGACCGGAACCGGGTGCAGCCGCGAATCCAGCACGTACACCTGGGTATTGAAGACCGGGGCACCGATCGGCACCGAGACGGTGTCGGCGTCGGTCACCTCGTGATAGGTGACATCGACCGCGGCCTCGGTCGGGCCGTACAGATTGTGCAGCCAGACACCGGTCAGCTCGCGCAACCGCTGTGCGGTCACCGCGGGCAGCGCCTCACCGGAGGCGAAGACGTTGCGCAGGTCGAAGCATTCGCCCGCCCGGTCATCGGCCACGAAGACCGAGAGCATGGACGGCACGAAGTGCACCGTGGTGACCTGCTCCTCGGCGATGGTCCGCACCAGGTACGCCGGATCGCGGTGCCCGTCGGGCTTGGCGATGACCAGGCGCGCCCCGACCTGTAGCGGCCACCAGAATTCCCAGACCGACACATCGAAGGTGGCCGGGGTCTTCTGCAGCACCACATCGCCACGATCCAGCCCGTATTCGGACTGCATCCACACCAGGCGGTTGACGATGGCGAAGTGGCTGACCGCGACACCCTTCGGGCGACCGGTCGAACCGGAGGTGAAGATCACGTAGGCGGTATTCGAAGGCCGCAGCGGCACCAGACGTTCCGCATCGGTCACCGGTTCGTCGGAGTACGCCGACAGATCCAGCGCCGCGATATCCAGCGCCGTCGTGGTGCCCGCGTCGAATTCGTCGGCCGCGGTGGTCAGCACGCACACCGGGTTCGCGGTGTCGAGCACATACCGGGTGCGCTCGGCCGGATGATCTGGATCCAGCGGCACATACGCACCACCCGCGACGCTCACCGCGTACATGCCGATCACCAGCTCGAAGGACCGGCGCATACCGAGCGCGACCATCGAATCCGGTCCGACACCCAGCGAGATCAGGTGCCGTGCAAGGCGATTCACGCGTGCGGTGAACTCGCCGTAGGACAGATTCGTCCCCTCGAACGTCAGCGCGGTCGACTTCGGGCTCCGGGCGGCCTGCTGCTCGAACATCGAGACCAGGGTCGCTTCGGCGACGTCGTGCGCCGTGTCGTTCCAGGTTTCGAGCACCTTCGTGCGTTCGGCGGCATCGAGCAGATCGACGTCACCGACCGCGACGGCCGGATCCGCGACCACCGCGCGCAGCAGCCGGACCAGCCGCTGCGCGACACCGGCAATGGTGCGGGCGTCGAACATATCCTTCGCGTAGGCGAATTCGGCGGTCATGCCGTCGGCATTCCCGGCCGCGTCGATCCGATCGGCGAGGTTCAGATGCAGATCGAATTTCGCGGTCACCACATCGAGCGGGACGCCGGCCACCTCGAGGCCGGGCAGTTCGAAGGCCGCCTCGCCGGTGTTCTGGAACGACAGCATCACCTGGAACAGCGGATGCCGCGCCTGCGAACGGGCCGGATTGAGGATGTCGACCAGCC
Source organism: Nocardia sp. CA-119907 (assembly GCF_050955995.1). Taxonomy (NCBI): domain Bacteria; kingdom Bacillati; phylum Actinomycetota; class Actinomycetes; order Mycobacteriales; family Nocardiaceae; genus Nocardia; species Nocardia sp. CA-119907. The sequence continues at coordinate 1,170,319 of NZ_CP192091.1, read as the reverse complement.
GCTCGAACGGCAGGTCCGCGTGGCCGAAGGCGGCCAGATCGGTTTCCCGGGCCCGCGCGACCAGCTCGGTGAACGACACACCGGCATCGACCGGAGTACGCAGCACCAGCGTATTGACGAACATGCCGATCGCGTCGTCGAGCACAGCTTCGCCACGACCGGCGACGGCGGTGCCGATGGCGATGTCATCGCTGCCGGACAGTCGCGCGAGCAGTGCCGCGAACGCCGCGTGCACCACCATGAACAGGCTCGCGCCCTGCGCGCGGGCCAGTGCGTTGAGTTCGGTCAGCAGCGCCGCGTCGATGCCGAATTCGTACACATCACCGCGGTTGGACGCGACGGCCGGACGCGAACGATCCGACGGCAGATCCAGCTGATCGGGCAGTCCGGCCAGACTTTCGGACCAGTACGCGACCTGCTTGGCGATCAGCGAGGCCGGATCGTCCTCGGAACCGAGGGTTTCGCGCTGCCACAGCGCGAAATCGGCATACTGCACCGGCAGCGGCGCCCAGGCGGGCGATTCGCCGCGGTTGCGGGCCGCGTAGGCGACCATCACATCGCGGGCCAGCGGACGCACCGACCAGCCGTCACCGGAGATGTGGTGCACCACAAAGACCAGCACGTGGGTATCCGGCAGCGACCCGTCCATCGGGGCCTCGAGCCGGAACAGCTTCGCCCGCACCGGAACCTCGGCGGTGACATCGAAGCCGGTCAGCACCAGCTCGCTGATGCGATCGCGAATATCGGTCTCCGACACCACGATCGGGGTCAGGTCGAGGTGGACCTGACCGGCGGGCAGCACGACCTGCACGCCGTGGCCGTCGGCGGTCTCCGGGTAGACGGTGCGCAGCACCTCGTGCCGGTCCACCACATCCGCGACGGCCAGCCGCAGCGCATCGGTATCGAGTGCGCCGGTGAGCCGGACCGCCAGCGGGATGTTGTTGACGGCGGTCTGGTTGTCGAACCGGTTGAGGAACCACATCCGCTGCTGGGCCAGCGACAACGGGATCTGTTCCGGCCGCGGTCCGGCCACCAGCTCCCGGCGACCGCCGGTGCCCTGCTGCGCCTCCATCCGCGCGGCCAGCGCGGCCACATTCGGCGCCTCGAACAGCAGCCGCACCGGAACGCGGGTATCGAGTGCGGCACCCAGGCGGGCGACCACCTGGGTGGCGATCAGCGAGTTGCCGCCGAGGTCGAAGAAGTCGTCGTCGAGACCGACCGGACGCCCGCCCTCGGCGGCCGACAGCCCCAGCACCTCGGCGAAGGTGTCGGCCACGATCTCCTCGATCGGGGTCGACGGCGCCCGGAATTCCTTGGCCTCGAAGGCGGGTTCGGGCAGTGCGCGGCGATCGAGTTTGCCGTTCGGGTTCAACGGCATGGCGTCGAGCACCATCAGCGCCGCTGGCACCATGTACGACGGCAGTTGCCCGGTCAGGTGCCCGCGCAGCTCGTCGACGTCCACCTCGCCGCCGTTCACCGGCACCACGTAGCCGACCAGCTGATCGCCGGTACGGGCATCCGAGCGCACCAGCGCCACGGCCTGCGCGACCGAATCGTGCGCGGTGAGAGCGGTTTCGATCTCACCGAGTTCGATGCGCAGACCGCGCAGCTTGACCTGGAAGTCGGTGCGGCCGAGGTAGTCGATGGCACCATCGGCGGCCCTGGTGACCAGGTCGCCGGTGCGGTACATGCGGGCACCCGGCGCGCCGAACGGGTTGGCCACGAAGCGATCCGCGGTCAGATCGGCGCGGCCGAAGTAACCGCGCGCCAACTGTGCACCGGCCAGGTACAACTCACCCGCCACACCCGGCGGCACCGGGTGCAGACGCGAATCGAGCACGTAGGCCTGCGAATTCCAGACCGGCAGGCCGATCGGTACCGCGCCGTCGACCTTTTCGGCGACGGGTCCGTGGGTCGCGTGGACGGTGAATTCGGTTGGGCCGTACAGGTTGTACAGCTCGGCCGAGCTCACCTTGCGAATGGCCTGTGCCGCATCGGCGGTGAACGCCTCACCGGCAATGAGCAGGGCACGCAGCGATTCCAGCGCCGCACCACCGGCAGCATCCACACTGCCCGCGAACACGGTCAACATCGACGGCACGAACGAAGTCATGGTGACCCGCTCGGCCGCAATCACATCCGCCAGATACTGCGGATCACGATGCCCATCCGGGGACGCCACCACAATCCGGCCACCAGTGGACAACGGGCCGAACAACTCCCACACCGACACGTCGAACGTCGCCGGAGTCTTGAACAACACCACATCATCGGCACCGATGCCGTACTCACCAGTGATCCAACGAATCTGGTTGACCACAGCCGCATGCGGTACGGCAACACCCTTCGGACGACCCGTCGAACCCGAGGTGAAGATCACGTACGCCGGGTTGCTCGGCCGCAGCGGTGCGATCCGCTCCGCATCGGTGACCGGCTCGTCGGAGTATCCGGACAGATCCAGCTCGTCGATGACGAGTGCGGGCAGAGCGGTGCCGTCGAAGTCGTCGCGCGAGGTCGTCAGCACACACACCGGCGCGGCCGACTCGAGCACATAGCCGATCCGCTCCGCGGGCTGATCGAGATCCAGCGGCACATACCCACCACCGGCCTCGTGCACGGCGTACGCCGCGACCACGAGCTCAACGGAACGCCGCAGACCGAGCGCCACCAGCTTTTCCGGACCGACCCCCGCCGCGATGAGACGCCGCGCCAACCGGTGCACACGCGTACCGAATTCGGCGTACGTCAGCGAAGTTCCGGTCGCCGGATCCACGATCGCGACCGCATCCGGGGTGGCCGTTGCCTGCCTGGCGAACTCGTCCACCAGCGTGCCGACGACACCCAGCGCACGCTCGGTGTCGTTCCAACCACGCAGCGCCAGTTCGGTTTCCCGCTCGTCGAGCAGGCCGATATCGCCGATGGCCCGATCCGGTTCGGCCGCGACGGCCCGCAGCAGCCGGTTGAACCGGTGCCCGAATTCGGCCATGGTGTCGGCGTCGAACAGGTCGGTGGCGTAGATCAATTCGGCGGTGATGCCCGATGGCGCGACCGTGGTGGCACCGGCGCCGTTGGCGGTACTGGTCGGGGTCGCGGTCTGCTCCGAAAGCACCAGCTGCAGATCGAACTTGGCCACATCGATGGGCAGTTCGACGCCGCTGACGGTGAGTCCGGGCAGTTCCAGGCTGTTCTGACCGGTGTTCTGGAACGAGAGCATCACCTGGAACAGCGGATGCCGCGCCTGCGAACGGGCCGGATTCAGAATCTCCACCAGGCGTTCGAACGGCAGATCCGCGTGCCCGAATGAGCTGATATCGATGCCGCGCACGGTGCGCAGCAGCTCGGTGAAGGTGGCGTCGCCGTCGATCGGGGTCCGCAGCACCAGGGTGTTGACGAACATGCCGATGAGGTCGTCGAGTGCGCGTTCACCACGGCCGGCGATCGGGGTGCCGATCGCGATGTCTTCCTCGCCGGACAAACGAGACAACAGAACCGCGAGCGCGGTGTGCGCGACCATGAACAGCGTCGCGCCCCGGCTGCGGGCGAGTTCGGCAAGCCTGCCGTGGGTTTCGGCGTCGATCTCGAAGACATGCGTCGCACCACGACCCGACGCCACCGCCGGACGCGGCCGGTCGGCGGGCAGGTCGAGCTGTTCGGGCAGGCCGCGCAGGGCCTTCGACCAGAACTCGATCTGCCCGGAGATCACCGACTCCGGATCGGTTTCGGCGCCGAGCACCTCGCGCTGCCACAGCGCGAAGTCCGCGTACTGCACCTCGAGCGGCCGCCAGGCGGGTTCGCCGCCGTCGACGCGGGCGGCGTAGGCGGTCATCACATCGCGGGTGAGCGGACCCATCGAGAAGCCGTCGGCCGAAATGTGGTGCACCACAAGGGCCAGCACATGTTCGGTCGGGCTGATCTCGAACAGCCGGGCCCGGAACGGGACCTCGGCGGTGACATCGAAGCCGCTCAGCAGGACCTCGGCGAGGCGCTGCGGCAGTTCGGCTTCGGTGACATCGACCGGCGTCAGATCCGGGATCACCTTGCCGGTGGAGACGGTCCGCTGGTACGCGGTGCCGTCGACCTCCGGGTAGTAGGTGCGCAACGATTCGTGACGGGCCAGCACATCGGCGACCGCGATCTGCAGTGCCTGCCGGTCCAGCAGACCGGAAAGCCGCACCGCGGCCGGGATATTGTCCACGGCCGATTCCGGATCGAAGCGGTTGAGGAACCACATGCGCTGCTGCGCCAGCGACAGCGGCACCCGCTCGGGGCGCTGCTGCGGCACCAGGGCCGCCCGCGCACCGGCACCGGCCCGCGACTCCGCACGGGCCGCCAGTGCCGCCACCGTGGCGGCCTCGAAGAGTTCGCGGACGCCGAGGTCGGTGTCCAGCGCGGCCGAGAGCCGGGCGGCGACCTGGGTGGCGCTGAGCGAGTTGCCGCCGAGCGCGAAGAAGTCATCGTCGAGTCCGACGCGCTCCAAGCCGAGCACATCGGCGTAGGTGGCGGCGATGATCTCCTCCACCGGTGTGGTCGGCGCGCGGAACACCGCGGCCTCGAATACCGGTGCGGGCAGTGCCTTGCGGTCCAGCTTGCCGGAGGCATTGAGTGGGAATTCGTCGAGCACGATGACGACCGAGGGCACCATATAGGCGGGCAGCTGCCGCGCCAGATCCTCGCGCAATGTCTCGATATCCAGCCGCAGATTCGGCGTGGCGATGACGTAGGCGACGAGCTGATCGCCGGTGTGCTGATCACCGCGCACCACGACCACGGCCTGGGCGACCTCGTCGAGTGCGGTGAGCGCCTGCTCGATCTCGCCGAGTTCGATGCGCAGACCGCGCAGTTTCACCTGGAAGTCGGTGCGGCCCAGGTACTCCAGCTCACCGTCGGCCGTCCAGGCCACCAGGTCACCGGTGCGGTACATGCGCGCACCCGCGCCGCCGAACGGGTTGGCCACGAACCGGTCGCTGGTCAGATCCGGGCGCGCGACATAGCCGCGCGCCAACTGGGTGCCCGCGAGGTACAGCTCACCCGCGACACCGACCGGAACCGGGCGCAGCCGCGAATCCAGCACGTAGACCTGGGTATTGAAGACCGGCGCACCGATCGGCACGGTATCGGTATCGGTCGCGACCACCTCGTGGAAGGTGACGTCGACCGCGGCCTCGGTCGGACCGTACAGGTTGTGCAGCGCCGCACCGGCCAACTCGCGCAGGCGGTGCGCGGGCTTGGGCGGCAGCGCCTCACCGGAGGCGAAGACCAGCCGCAGCGACTCACACCGCCCCGCCGCCGCATCGGCCACGAAGACCGAGAGCATGGACGGCACGAAGTGGGTGACGGTGACCCGCTCGGCGGTGATGATCTCGGCGAGGTAGGCCGGATCGCGATGTCCGTCCGGGCGCGCGACGACCAGGCGCGCACCGATCTGCAACGGCCAGAAGAACTCCCACACCGACACGTCGAAGGTCGCGGGCGTCTTCTGCAGTACGGCATCGGCGCTGGTCAGCCCGTAGGCCGACTGCATCCACACCAGGCGGTTCACGATCGCCGCATGGCTGACCGCGACACCCTTCGGACGGCCGGTGGAACCCGAGGTGAAGATCACGTAGGCGGTATTCGACGGACGCAGCGGCGCACGCCGTTCCGCGTCGGTGACCGGCTCATCCGGTAGCCCGAACAGGTCGAGCAGGTCGATGCGCACCTGGGCGGTATCGATCTTCAGATCGTCACCGGAGGTCAGCACGCAGACCGGATCGGCGGTGGCGAGAATGTATTCCGTGCGGTCGGCCGGATGATCCGGATCCAGCGGCACATACGCGCCACCGGCCACGGTCACCGCGTACATGCCGACCACCAGATCGATGGAGCGCCGCATGCCAAGGGCCACATACGATTCCGGGCCGACGCCGCGTTCGATGAGCCAGCGCGCCAAACCGTAGACCCTGGAACCGAATTCGGCGTAGGTCAGACTGGTTCCCTCGAACGTCAGCGCGGTCGCGTCCGGGGTCGCGGCGAGCTGGGCCTCGAACATCGAGACCAGCGTGGCCGCATCGTCTACCACGTGCGCGGTGTCGTTCCAGTCCGACACCACCAGCTCGCGCTCGACGGTATCGAGCAGTTCGATATCCCCGACGGGCACGGCGGGTTCGGTGGTGATCGCGGTCAGCACCCGGACCAGTCGATCGGCGATGCGGCGCACCGTCTGCTCGTCGAACAGATCGCGCAGGTAGCCCGCGCGGATCCGCAGCTGCGTGTCCAGCTGCGCGATCAGGGTCAGCGGGTAGTGGGTGGCGTCGGCGGCCTGCATATCGATGACCGCCATGCCATCGATATCGGCGGCCTGGGCCCGGATGCCCTCGGCATCGACCGGATAGGACTCGAAGACCACCAGCGTGTCGAACAGACCGCCGATACCGGCGGCGGACTGGATATCGGCCAGGCCGACGTAGTGGTGATCGAGCAGATCCGCCTGCTCGCCCTGGGTACGGGTCAGCAGCTCGCCCGCCGATTCCGACGGATCGAAGCGCACCCGCACCGGAACGGTATTGATGAACAGGCCGACCATCGATTCGACACCGGTGAGCTGGGCCGGACGCCCGGACACCGTGGTACCGAACAGCACATCGTCGCGGCTGGTCATCCGGCCGATCAGGATGCCCCAGGCGACCTGCAGCACGGTATTCGGCGTGACACCGAGCGAGGCGGCCACCTCGGTCAGTCGCGCGGTCGCCCGCTCGTCCAGTTCGAAGAAGTATTCGCCCGACAGCGAGGTGATCTCGCGGCCCGCGTCCGGACGCGACAGCAGCGTGGGTTCGCTGACACCGCGCAGCGCATCGGCCCACGCGGCCACCGAGGCCGCATGATCCTGCTGCCTGGTCCATTCCAGGAAGTGCCGGTAGGAGCGCACCGCGGGCAGCACATTGGTATCGGCGTGGGCCGCGTAGAGCACCAGCAGATCCCGCATGAGCAGCGGCATGGACCAGCCGTCGAGCAGGATGTGGTGGTTGGAGACCACGAACTGCCAGCGGTCCTGGGCCACCTGGATCAGGGTGAACCGGATCAGCGGCGGCGCCGTCAGATCGAAACGCTCGGTGCGGTCCGCGGCGATGAGGTCGGCGTCGTCGCCGGATTCGATCCGGTCGTGCTCGGCCCAGGCGACGCGGACGCTGTCGAGCACCACCTGCACCGGGTTGCCGTCGTTATCGGTGACGAACGCGGTGCGCAGGTTCTCGTAGCGGTCCACCAGAGCCTGTGCGGCCGAACGCAACCGGGTCGCGTCCACCCGGCCGGTGAGCGTCAGCACGGCCTGCGCGGTGTAGACGTCCACCGAGGTGGCGGCCAGGCGCGCGTGGAAGAGCAGACCCGCCTGCAGTGCCGACAGCGGCCAGATATCGGCCAAGGCCGGGAAGCGCTGCTCCCAGTTGTCGATATCGCGCTGGGTCGAGCGCACCAGGGCGAAGTCCGACGGTGTGTGCCCACCGGCGCCGTTCGAATGGGCGTGCCGGGCAACCGCTTCCAGCGCGGTGACCCACAGCTCGCCGAATTCGCGGACCTGCGTGGCGTCCAGCAGGGTGGTCGGGTAGCCGATATTCGCGGTCAGCTTGTCGCCGACCACGATGGCATTGATATCCAGCGGCGCCATCGCGGGCATATCCGCGTCGTAGGCGCCGCCGAGCGCGCCGAGTTCCGCGGCCGGGATCCAGCCGAAGCCGCGCAGCGCCTCGGGCACATCGCCCTCGGAGACGCGGCCCAGGTAGTTGAAGCTCACCTGGCCCGGCTGTGCGGCGGGCAGTTCGGTGGCGGTCGCCGCATTCATATAGCGCAGCAGGCCGTAGCCGATGCCCTTGTCCGGCACCGCGAGCAGCTGTTCCTTGACCGCCTTGACGGCCTTGCCCAGGGCCGGGCCGCCGGTCAGCGCGGCATCGATATCGATACCGGACAGATCGAAGCGCACCGGGAAGATCGCGGTGAACCAGCCGACCGTGCGGGACAGATCCGCGCCGGGCACGATGTCCTCTTCGCGGCCATGGCCTTCCAGTCGGAGCAACAGCGCGTCGTCGGTGCGGGTGCCGGTGCGGCGCGCGCGCCACTTCGCGGTTGCCAGGGCGAGCGCGGTGAGCAGACCGTCGTTGACACCGCCGTGGAACAGCGCGGGCACCGTGGTCAACAGCGCCTTGGTGACCTCGGCGGACACCTCGACCTGCAGCTTGTCGATGACACCCGAGGTATCCACGGTCGGATCCATCGGCCGCTCGGTCAGCAGCGGATCCGCGGTGGCGACCACCGAACGCCAGTAGTCGAGTTCGGCCACCCGCTGGGCACTTTCGGCCTCACGCCGCAATGCGTCCGCCCAGGCCCGCATCGAGGTGGCGGGCGCGACGAGCTGCGGATCCTGGCCCGCGGTGAGCTGACCCCACGCGGTGACGAAGTCCGGCACCAGGATGCGCCAGGAAACACCGTCCACCACCAGGTGATGCGCGGCCACGATGAGTCGGCCGCCGCGGCTGCCGTCCGACGGCTCCAGCCAGACGAACCGAACCACCACGCCCGCGGCCGGATCCAGCAGATCCAGCGACGCATCCAGTGCGGCGGCGGCGATGTCGACCAGTCCGGCCGTGTCCACGCCCGCGTCGAATTCGGTGCGGTCGATCAGCGCGTCGACATCGACCGTGCCCGGTGCGGCGGTGTCGACGATCCAGTCGTCGCCGTCGCGGTAGAGCCGCGCCCGCAGCATGTCGTGGCGATCGATCACCGCGCCAACGGTTTTCGCGATACCGGCCCGGTCGATGCCGACCGGCAGCTCCAGTGCCATGGTCTGGTTGAACCGGCCGAACGACCCGTCGCGCTCGGCCATGAACCGGACCACCGGGGTCAACGGCATGGCGCCGACGCCACCACCGGGCAGCTCGGCCAGCGCCTCGATACTGGATTCGGTGCTGTCGGTGGTCTCGGCGACCGCGGCGAGTCCGGCCACGGTGCGCTGTTCGAAGACGTGGCGCGGGGTGAAGACGACACCGCGTGCCTTGGCCCGCGAGACCAGCTGAATCGAGACGATGCTGTCGCCGCCGAGTGCGAAGAACGAATCGTCGACACCGACGCGATCCACCCCGAGCACCTCGGCGAAGACCTCGGCGATGGTGTGCTCGATCGGGGTGCGCGGCGCGCGGAAGACGACCTCGGTCGCGAATACCGGCTCCGGCAACGCCTTGCGGTCCAGCTTGCCGACCGGGGTCAGCGGGATGTGGTCGATGACCATCACCGACGACGGCACCATATAGGCGGGCAGGCGTTCTTCGACGTGCGCGGTCAGCTCGGCCACGTCGATCGAATGCCCCTGCGCCGCGACCACATACGAGACCAGCGAGGTCGCGCCCGCGGTGCTCTTGTGGCCGACGGTGACGGCGAAGTCGACGGTCTCGTGCGAGGCCAGCGCGGCGTCGATCTCACCGAGTTCGATGCGGAAGCCGCGCACCTTGACCTGGAAGTCGGAGCGGCCGACATATTCGACGGTACCGCTGTGCGTCCAGCGGACCACGTCACCGGTGCGGTACATCCGCGCACCCGCGACATACGGGTTGGCCACGAAACGTTCGGCGCTCAGCCCGGCCCGCGCGTGGTAGCCGCGCGCCAGCTGAATGCCCGACAGATACAGCTCACCCGCGACACCCACTGGCACCGGCCGCAGCTGGGCGTCCAGGATCAGCGACTGCATACCGCGGATCGGGGCACCGATCACCACCGTGTCACCGGCCACCAGCGGATCGCTGATATTGGTCATGATCGTGGTCTCGGTCGGACCGTACCCGTTGTGGAAGTTGCGGACCGACCCGTTCTCCAGCGGCACGGCCCATTTCGCGACCAGATCCGCCGGCACCGCCTCACCACCGGCGACCAGCACCCGCAGCGAGTCCAGCCCGGTCGGGTCGAAGGTGGCCAGCGCGGCCGGGGTGATGAACGCGTGCGTGACCCGCTCGGTGCGGATCAGCTCGGACAGTTCCTCACCGCCGTAGACACCGGGCGGCGTCACCACGAGCGCGCCACCGGCGCCGATCGCGAGCAGCAGCTCGAGGATCGAGGCGTCGAAGCTCGGCGAGGCGAAATGCAATGCGCGCGAACCAGAATCGAGGTCGTAGCGCACGATCTGCTCGACACTGAAGTTCGCGAGACCCGCATGGGTGACCACCACGCCCTTGGGCACGCCGGTCGAGCCCGAGGTGTAGATGACGTAGGCCGGATGCGCCGGACGCAGCGGGCGGACCCGGTCGGCGTCGGTGATCGGACCGCCGTCGAAGGCATCCAGGTCGAGGTCTTCGAGCACCAGCCAGCGCGCCGATTCCGGCAGGCCGTCACGGACCGCCGCGACCGTGAGGCCAACGGGGGAACCGGAATCGGTGACCATATGCGCGATGCGCTCGGCCGGATAGTTGGGGTCCACCGGTACGAAGGCCGCACCGGTCTTCGACACCGCCCAGGCGGCGAATACCGAATCCGCGGACCGCGGCACACCGACGGCGACCAGATCCTCGGTGCCGATGCCCTCGGCAATGAGCAAGCGGGCCAAGCGGTTCGAGCGCTCGTCGAGCTCGCCATAGGACACACGTGTCCCCTGGAAGACCACGGCGGTCGACTTCGGGTCCATCGCGGCGGCCTCGGCCAGCAACTCCGGCAGCGTGCGCGCGGGAACGGCCGCGGGGCCGGTGCGGGCGATGAGATCGGCGCGCTCCTGGGCATCGAGCACGTCGATCGCGCCGACGGTGACCGTCGGATCGGCGGCGATGGCCTCGAGCACGCGCCGCCAGCGCTGGGTGATCTCGGCGGCGGTCGCCTCGTCGAACAGTTCAGTGGCGTAGGTGAGCGCCAGCGTCATGCCGGTGGAACCGGTTTCCGACAGCGTGAACTGCAGGTCGAACCGGGCGACGTTCTCCTCGAGGTCCAGCGCGGACACCGAGAGACCCGGCAGTTCCAGCGCGGTGCGATCCAGGTTCTGGAATGCGAGCATCACCTGGAACAGCGGGTTGCGCGCCTGGGAGCGTTCCGGCGCGAGCAGTTCCACCAGGCGCTCGAACGGCACGTCGGCATTGCCGAAGGCGTCCAGATCGGTCGCCCGCACCCGGTCCAGCAGTTCGGTGAACGACTCGGACTGGCTCACCCCGGTGCGCAGCACGAGGGTGTTGACGAACATGCCGACCAGATCGTCGAGTGCCTGCTCACCGCGTCCGGCGATCGGCGAGCCGACGGCGACATCGTCGGTGCCCGACAGCCGGGCCAGCAGCACGCTCAGCGCGCTGTGCATCACCATGAACAGCGACGCACCGCGTTGCCGTGCAATGGCTTCCAGTGTCGCGATGAGCTCACCGGGCAGTTCGGTCTGCAGTGTCGCGCCGCGATGCGAGGCGATCGCGGGGCGCGGCCGGTCGGTGGGCAGCGGCAGTTCGTCCGGCACACCGTCGAGCGCGCGCTGCCAGTGTGCGACCTGACGCGCCATCAGCGATGCCGGATCGTCCTCGGAGCCGAGCACCTCCCGCTGCCAGATCGCGAAGTCCGCGTACTGCACCGGCAGTGGCGCCCAGCCGGGCGCGGCGTCCTGGGTGCGCGCGGAGTAGGCGAGCATGACATCGCGGGTCAGCGGGCCCATGGAGAAGCCGTCGGCCGCGATGTGGTGCACCACCACGACGAGCACATGCTCGTCGGGCCCCGCGGCGAACAGCCTGGTCCGCAGCGGAACCTGTTCGGAGACATCGAATCCGGTGCTGACGAACTCGGTCACCACCACGGTCAGCTCGGCCGGATCGACCGAAACCGGCTGCAGGTCCAGCGCGATCGCGTCGGCGGGCACGATCACCTGTACCGGGGTGCCGCCGTGCTCCGGGTAGCGGGTGCGCAGCGATTCGTGCCTGCGCACCACATCCGCCACCGCCAACCGCAGCGCCTCGAGATCGAGGGCACCGGTCAATCGAATGGCGATCGGCAGGTTGTAGGCCGCCGATGCGGTGTCGTACTTGTTCAGGAACCACATGCGCTGCTGCGCGAACGACAGCGGCACCAGTTCGTCGGCCTTGCGCGGGCGGGCGAGCAGCCGGGCCCGCGCCGCACCGTCGGCATGCGATTCCACCCGGGCCGCGAGCCCTTCCACGGTGGAGGCCTCGAACAGCGCGCGCACCGGCACCGTGGTGCCGAGGGCAGCGCCGATCCGGGACACCACCCTGGTCGCGATGAGCGAGTTGCCGCCGAGATCGAAGAAGTCATCGTCGACGCCGACCCGGGGCAGGTCGAGCACATCGGCGAAGACGGCGGCCACCGTCTCCTGCACCGGGGTGACCGGAGCGCGGAAAGCCTTGGCCTGCACCGCGGGTGCGGGCAGCGCGCGGCGATCCAGCTTGCCGTTGACGGTCAACGGGATCCACTCGAGCCGAACCAGCGCCGCGGGCACCATGTACGACGGAAGTCGTTGCGCCGCACCGCTGCGCACCACATCGAGATCGGGGATCACCTCGGGTTCGGCGACCACATAGGCCACGATCCGCTGATCGCCCGGCTGGTCCTCGCGAACGATGACCGCGGCCTGGGCGATGCCGGGCTGGGCCAGGATCGCCGATTCGATCTCGCCGAGTTCGATGCGGAAACCGCGCACCTTCACCTGATCGTCGGCGCGACCGAGGTATTCGAGTTCGCCGAAGCGGTTCCAGCGCGCGAGGTCGCCGGAGCGGTACAGGCGCGTGCCCGCCGCATCGGCGTCGGCGAGCGGGTTCGCGACGAAGCGGGTGGTGGTCAGGTCCGGGCGGCCCAGGTAGCCGCGGGCCAATTGCGGTCCCGCGACATACATTTCGCCCGCGACCCCCACCGGTACCGGCCGCAGCCGGTTGTCGAGCACGTACACCCGCAGACCCGCGATGGCGCGCCCGACCACACTGCCGGAGGCGGCGGCGATGGTCGCGGCGTCCAGCGCGCGGTAGGACACGTGCACCGTGGTCTCGGTGATGCCGTACATGTTGACCAGCAGCGGAGCGACCGGCGCGGAGCCCGCGGAACGCTTCTTGGCACCGTCGCCGTGTCGGGCGACCCAATCGGCGAGCCGGCGCAGTTCGAGGGCTTCACCGCCGAACACCACATAGCGCAGCGCCAGCGGTTCGGCGTCCGGCGCGGCATTGCGATCGGCCTCGGCCAGTTGGTAGAACGCGGACGGCGTCTGGTTGAGCACCGTGACCTGTTCCACCCGCAGCAGTTCCAGGAACTGTTCGGGCGAGCGCGAGGTGTAGTAGTCGACGACCACCAGGGTGCCGCCGAACAGCAGCGGACCCCACAGCTCCCACACCGAGAAGTCGAAGGCGTAGGAGTGGAACAGCGTCCACACATCGTCGGGGCCGAAGCCGAAGTCGCGATCGGTATTGGCGAACAGCCGCACCACATTCCGATGCGCGACCGCGACACCCTTCGGGCGTCCGGTCGAACCGGAGGTGTAGATCACGTACGCCACATTGTCCGGGGTGAGCGCCGCGAGGCGGTCGGCGTCGGTGATCGGGGCGTCGTCGGCGTCCTCGATATTGCCGGTCTCCACCGCGAATCCATCGAGGACCACGGTCGGCAGTTCGGCGGGCACGCTCACCTGGACCGTGGAATCGAGGATCACGCTGGTCGGACGCGAATCCGCGAGCACATAGGCGATGCGGTCGGCCGGGTAGGTCGGATCCACCGGCACATAGCCCGCACCGGTCTTCACCACCGCGAGCAGCGCGACCACCAGGTCCAGCGAGCGGGGCAGGATCACCGCGACCAGCGATTCCGGACCGGCGCCGTCGGCGATCAGCCTGCGCGCCAGCACATTCGCGCGCCGGTCCAGCTCCGCGTAGGTCAGCGATTCGATGCCGAACTTGGCCGCGGTATTGTCCGGATGCGCGGCTACCGCCTGCTCGAACAGGTCGACCAGCGTGGTGCCGGGTGCGGCGAATCGCGCTGTGCCGCCATCGAATCCGGACGACACCCAGCGCTGCGACACATTCAGCCGCTCGGCCTCACCGAGCAGATCGATATCGCCGATGACGATCTCGGGATCCTCGACCACACTCCGCAGAATCCGGACCAGACGATCGGCGAAGGATGCCACCGTCTCCGGATCGAACAGTTCGGTGGCGTAGTTCCACGACATGCCCAGCGCGCCGTCGGCGGCCTCGCCGACGGTCAGCTGCACATCGAATTTGGCGGTGCCCGGATCGAATTCGACCACGGACAGCTCCACACCCGGCAGGGCGACGGTGCCCATATCGGCGGCCGAGGCGGCCTCGAAGGTCAGCGCAACCTGGAACAGCGGGTGATGCGCCTGCGACCGGGCCGGGCTGATGACGTCGACCAGCCGCTCGAACGGCACATCGGCATTGGCGAAGGCCGCCAGATCGGTGCGGCGCACCTGGGCCAGCAGATCGCTGAACTTGGCGCTCGGATCGACCTCATTGCGCAGCACCAGCGTATTGACGAACATGCCGACCAGATCGTCGAGCGCGCGTTCACCGCGTCCGGCGATCGGGGTGCCGATGGCGATATCGGTGCTGTTGGACAGCCGGGCCGCCCAAGTCGCCAGCGCGGCGTGGACGACCATGAACAGCGTGACCCCGCGGGCGCGGGCGAGTTCGGCCAGTGCGGTGTGCAATTCGGCGTCGACCGAGAAACCGTGGGTGCCACCGGCATTGGAGGCGACCTCGGGCCGCGAGCGGTCCGCGGGCAGCTCGATCTGGTCGGGCAGATCGGCCAGCTGCCCGGTCCAGTACGCGAGCTGCTGTGCCGCGACGGATTGCGGATCGTCCTCGCTGCCGAGCACCGCGCGCTGCCACAGCGCGTAGTCGGCGTACTGGACATCCAGTGGCGCCCATGCGGGCACCTCACCGCGGCTGCGCTCGGTGTAGGCCAGCACCACATCGCGCAGCAGCGGGCGCAGCGAGAAGCCGTCACCGCTGATGTGGTGCATGACGAGCACCGCGACGTGGTTGTTGTCATCGATGCTGAGCAGATTGGCCCGGAACGGCACCTCACTGGTCACATCGAAGTGGGCACTGGCCAGCTCGACAATGCGCGCGGGCACCGTGGCGGGCGCGATCGCCTCGGCCACCAGCTCGAAGCGCACCTCGTCGGTGTGCAGAACGTGCTGGTAGCCGGTGCCTTCCAGCTCCGGGTAGATGGTGCGCAGCGCCTCGTGGCGGGCCAGCACATCGCCGATGGCGGCGTTCAACGCCGCGATATCGACATCGCCAGTGAGCCGGATGGCGACCGGAATGTTGTTGACCGCGGTCTGGTTGTCGAAGCGGTTGAGGAACCACATCCGCTGCTGGGCCAGCGACAGCGGGACCAGCTCCGGGCGCGGCTGTGCGGTCAGTGCCGCCCGGCCGCCTGCTCCGGCGGCCGATTCCACCAGCGCGGCCAGCGCCGCTACATTCGAGGCCTCGAACAGTGCGCGCACCGGGATCTGGGTGTCCAGTGCCGCACCGAGCCGCGCCGCCACCTGCGTGGCGATCAGCGAATTGCCGCCGAGTTCGAAGAAGTCGTCGTCCAGGCCGACACCGTGGCCGACCCCCTGCAAGCCCAGCACCTCGGCGAAGGTGCCCGCGACGATCTCCTCCACCGGAGTGGTCGGCGCGCGGAAGACCTTGGCCGCGAAGGCCGGTGCGGGCAGTGCCTTGCGATCCAGCTTGCCGGAGGCATTGAGCGGGAACGCGTCGAGCACCATATAGGCCGCGGGCACCATGTAGGCGGGCAGCTGCTCGACCAGCGTGTTCTTCATGGTCTCGACAACGATGGCGCGGTCCGGGTTCGCGACCAGATAGGCGACCAGCTGATCGCCCGTCCGCTCATCGGAATGCACCAGTACGACCGCCTGCGCCACCGCGTCCTGTGCGGTGAGCGCCGACTCGATCTCCCCGAGTTCGATGCGCAGACCGCGCAGCTTCACCTGGAAGTCGGTGCGGCCCAGGTACTCCAGCTCGCCGCGCGCGGTCCACATGACGAGGTCGCCGGTGCGGTACATGCGCGCGGCAGTGCCGAACGGGTTCGCGATGAACCGCTCGGTGGTCAGGTCGGGGCGGCCGACATAGCCGTGCGCCAGCTGGGCGCCCGCCAGATACAGCTCACCCGGAACGCCGGCCGGCACCGGACGCAACCGCGAATCCAGCACGTACACCTGGGTGTTGAATACCGGGGCGCCGATCGGCACCGAGCTGACATCGGCGTCGGTCACCTCGTGGAAGGTGACGTCGACCGCGGCCTCGGTCGGCCCGTACAGATTGTGCAGCCGCGCGCCGGTCAGCTGGCGCAGGCGCTGGGCCGTCACCGCGGGCAATGCCTCACCGGAGGCGAAGACATTGCGCAGGCTCGCGCATTCGGCCGCGCGATCCTCGGCGACGAATACCGAGAGCATCGACGGCACGAAGTGCACCGTGGTGACCTGCTCCTCGACGATCAAACGTGCCATATAGGCCGGATCGCGATGGCCGTCGGGCTTGGCGACGACCAGGCGCGCGCCGACCTGCAACGGCCAGAAGAACTCCCACACCGACACATCGAAGGTCGCCGGCGTCTTCTGCAGCACCACATCATCGGCCGCGAGACCGTATTCGGCGTGCATCCACACCAGACGGTTGACGATCGCGGCGTGCGAGACGGCCACACCCTTCGGGCGGCCGGTCGAACCCGAGGTGAAGATCACGTACGCGGTATTGCCCGGACGCAGCGGCCGATGCCGATCCGCATCCGTCAGCGGCTCGTCCGAGAATTCGGCGAGGTCGAGTTCATCGATGCGGACCTGCCGCGACACCGTGGTCTCCAGATCGGTGCCGGAGGTCAGCACGCACACCGGGCGCGCGGTCTCCAGGATGTAGTCGATCCGTTCGGCCGGATGATCCGGATCCAGCGGCACATAGGCACCACCGGCGGCATTGATCGCGTACATGCCGACGACCAGGTCGATCGAGCGCCGCATACCGAGGGCGACATACGATTCCGGGCCGACGCCGTTCTGCTTCAGCCAGCGCGCCAACCGGTGCACCCGGGCGCCGAACTCGGCATAGGACAGACTGGTCCCCTCGTAGGAGACCGCGTACTCGTCCGGGGTACGCACCAGCTGTGCCTCGAACAGCGAAACCAGCGTCGCGGCCGCATCACCCACCGGTGAGGTGAGCGCCGCGTCCACCGGGAATTCGGTGTCGTTCCATTGGTCGAGCACCAGAGCCCGCTCGGTGCCGTCGAGCAGATCGATATCGCCCACCGCGACCGACGGTGCCGCGGTGATACCGTGCAACACCCGGACGAAACGCTCGGCGAAGGATTCGGCGAACAGCTCGTCGAAAAGGTCAGTGGCATAGACGAGTTCGGCATCCATCTCGGATTCCGCGCCCTCGCTCAGCGTGAGCTGCAGGTCGACCTTGGCGGTCGGCTGGTCGATGCCCAGCTCGGAGACCGCGAGGCCCGGCAATTCGAGCGAGGTGCGGCCCAGGTTCTGGAACGACAGCATCACCTGGAACAGCGGATGCCGCGCCTGCGAGCGGGCCGGGTTGAGCACCTCGACCAGCCGCTCGAACGGCACATCGGCGTGTGCGAAGGCCTGCAGATCGCGCTCGCGCACGTGGCCGAGCAGGTCGGTGAACGATTCGGACGGATCAACCGCGGTACGCAAAACCAGGGTGTTGACGAACATGCCGACCAGATCGTCGAGCACCTGCTCACCGCGACCGGCCACCGGGATGCCGATGGCGATGTCATCGGAACCGCTCAGGCGCGCGAGCAGTGTCGCGAAGGCGCTGTGCACCACCATGAACAGCGTGGTGCTGTGCTCGTGCGCGACGCGGTTCAGCGCGTCGACCAGGGCGCCGGGCAGCCGGAATCGATGTGTCCGTGCCTGATACGAGGCGACCACCGGCCGCGGCTTCGGCGAAAGGCGCAGTTCCTCGGGCAGTCCGGCCAGGGTTTCGCGCCAGTAGCCGAGCTGTTCGGAGATCAGCGAGGTCGGATCGTCCTCGGCGCCGAGGGTTTCGCGCTGCCACAGCGCGTAATCCACGTACTGCACCGGCAGCGGAGCCCAGACCGGCGCGGATTCGGAGCTGCGCGCGATATAGGCCGACATGAGGTCGCGCACCAGCGGACGCATCGAGAAGCCGTCCGCCGCAATGTGGTGCACGACGACCGCGAGCACATGATCCTGGGTGTTGTCGCGCCACTTCTTGCTGCTCAGCGGCGCGCGCTCGACCTGGTAGAGCCGAATCCGCACCGGGGATTCGGTGGTCACGTCGAAGCCGCGACCGATGAATTCATAGAGGGCGCCGCCCATTTCGCTCTCGGCGACCGGGACGATCTCCAGTTCCGGCAGCGCCCGCGCGGCCGGGAGCACCTGCTGGTAGGCCACGCCCTCGTGGGAGGGGTAGACCGTGCGCAGCGATTCGTGCCGGGTGATCACATCGGCGATGGCACCGCGCAGCGCGGGCAGATCCAGATGCCCGTGCAGCCGCACCGCCACCGGAATATTGTCGGCGGCCGAATCGGCGTCGAAGCGGTTGAGGAACCACATCCGCTGCTGCGCCAGCGACAGCGGCGGGTACTCCGGGCGCGGACGCGGGGTCAGCGCCTGACGGCCACCGGCCCCGGCATTGGCCTCCATGCGCGCGGCGAGCGCGGCCACGGTCGGCGCCTCGAACAGCAGCCGGACCGGAACCTGGGTGTCCAGTGCCGCACCGAGGCGCGCCACCACCTGGGTGGCGACCAGCGAGTTGCCGCCGAGATCGAAGAAGTTGTCGTCGATGCCGATCCGGTCATGGCTGAGCACATCGCCGAAAATGCCGACGACGATCTCTTCGATCGGCGTCGACGGCGCGCGGAATTCCTTGGCCTCGAAGACGGGCTCGGGCAGTGCGCGCCGGTCCAGCTTGCCGTTGGGGTTCAACGGCATGGCATCGAGCACCACAATGGCGGACGGGACCATATACGAGGGCAGTTGCTCGCTCAGGTGCCCGCGCAGCTCATCGAGGTCGACGGTGCCGCCATTGGCGGGCACTACATAGGCGACCAGCTGATCGCCGGTACGGGCATCCGAGCGCACCAGCGCCACGGCCTGCGCGACCGAATCGTGCGCGGTGAGAGCGGTTTCGATCTCACCGAGTTCGATGCGCAGACCGCGCAGCTTGACCTGGAAGTCGGTACGGCCCAGGTAAACGATCGACCCGTTGGCATTGCGGGTGACCAGATCACCGGTGCGGTACATCCGGGCACCGGAGGTGCCGAACGGGTTGGCCACGAAGCGATCCGCGGTCAGATCGGCGCGGCCGAAGTAACCGCGCGCCAACTGCGCACCCGCGAGATAGAGCTCACCCGCGACACCCGGTGCGACCGGATGCAGGCGGGCATCGAGCACATACGCCTGGGCATTCCAGACGGGCAGGCCGATCGGCACCGCGCCGACCAGGCCCTGTGCCACCGGTCCGTGGGTCGCGTGCACCGCGAATTCGGTTGGGCCGTAGAGGTTGTACAGCTCGGCGGAACTGACCCGGCGAATGGCCGCGACCGCGTCTCCGGTGAAGGCCTCACCGGCGATGAGCAGGGCACGCAGCGATTCCAGCGCCGCACCACCGGCAGCATCCACACTGCCCGCGAACACGGTCAACATCGACGGCACGAACGAAGTCATCGTGACCCGCTCGGCCGCAATCACATCCGCCAAATACTGCGGATCACGATGGCCATCCGGGCTCGCGACGACGATCCGACCGCCGGTGCTCAACGGGCCGAACAACTCCCACACCGACACGTCGAACGTCGCCGGAGTCTTGAACAACACCACATCATCGGCCCCGATGCCGTACTCACCAGTGATCCAACGAATCTGGTTGACCACAGCCGCATGCGGTACGGCAACACCCTTCGGACGACCCGTCGAACCCGACGTGAAGATCACATACGCGGTGTTCTCCGCCCGCAGCGGTGCGATCCGCTCCGCATCGGTGACCGGCTCGTCGGAGTACCCGGACAGCTCCAGCTCATCGATGGACAGCGTCGGCAGACCGCCGCTCTCGAAGTTGTCGCGCGAGCTCGTCAGCACACAGACCGGTGCCGCCGACTCGAGCACATAGCTGATCCGCTCGGTCGGCTGGTCCAGGTCCAATGGCACATAGCCGCCGCCCGCTTCCTGCACCGCGTACGCCGCGACCACAAGGTCGACCGAACGCCGCAGACCGAGCGCCACCAGCTTTTCCGGACCGACCCCGGCCTCGATGAGACGCCGCGCCAACCGGTGCACGCGCGCGCCGAATTCGGCATATGTCAGCGTCGCGGAGCGACTCGATGAGGGGTGGTGGTCGGGCGACGGGTGGGCCAGCGAGGTTCCGGTCGCCGGATCCACGATCGCGACCGCATCCGGGGTGGCGGCGGCCTGCGCAGCGAACTCGCCCACCAGGGTGAGCCCAGCCCCGTCACCCCGGCGAGCGCCGGAACGACGCGGGGAGCGCCCGGGCTGCCGACGCGGCAGCAAATCGCGCCGGGTGTCGTTCCAGCCGGTCAGCGCCAGGGCGGTTTCGTCATCGTCGAGCAGCCCGATATCGCCGACCGGCACCGTCGGATCGGCGATGATGGCCGCCAGCACCCGATCCAGGCGCCGCGCGAACGCCGCCACCGTCGCCTCGTCGAAAAGGTCGAGCGCATAGGAGAATTCGGCCGACATACCGGCCGCCTCACCATGCTCCTGGGTCTCCTGCAGGGTCAGCTGCAGGTCGAACTTGGCCAGCCTGGCGTCGTAATCGATGCCATTGACCGACAGTCCGGGCAGTTCCAGATTGGCCTGTCTGGTGTTCTGGAAGGCCAGCATCACCTGGAACAGCGGATGGCGCGCCTGCGAACGAGCCGGGTTCAGGATCTCGACCAGCCGCTCGAACGGCAGGTCCGCATGGGCGAAGGCGTGCAGATCCGTTTCCCTGGCCTGCGCGAGCAGATCCGCGAAACTGGCGGAGCCGTCCACATTCGTGCGCAGCACAAGGGTGTTGACGAACATGCCGATCAGATCGTCGAGCGCGGCCTCACCACGACCGGCGGCCGGGGTGCCGATCGTGATATCGCCGGTACCGCTGGCCCGCGCCAACAGCACCGCGAGCGCACTGTGCATCACCATGAACAGCGACGCATTGTGCTTGCGCCCCAAGTCGATCAGCGCGCGCTGGGTCTCGGCGGAGATCACGAACGCGTAGGTGCCACCCCGGTAGGAGGCGACCGCCGGACGCGGACGATCCGATGGCAGCACCAATTCGTCGGGCAGATCGGCGAGTTCGTTGGTCCAGTACCCAATCTGGCTGGCGATCAACGAATTCGGATCGTCCTCGGAGCCGAGCACCTCGCGCTGCCACAGCGCGTAGTCGGCGTACTGCACCGGCAGCGCGGACCAGGCGGGCGATTCCCATGAGGTGCGCGCGGCATAGGCCACCATGACATCGCGCGCCAGCGGTCCCATGGACCAGCCGTCGGCCGAAATGTGGTGCACCACCATACCGAGCACATATTCGGATTCGCTGATCTCGAACAGCCGGGCGTGCAGCGGCACCTCATCGGTGACATCGAAGGCCATGGAGGCCAGGTCGACCAGATGCTCGACCAGCGTCTCCTCGGTGACCCGGTACGGGGTCAGGTCCGGAACGATCTGTGCCGCATCCAGAATCCGTTGCACCGGACCGTTCTTGGTCTCCGGGAATACGGTGCGCAGCGATTCGTGCCGGTCGATCACATCGATGACCGCGACCTGCAGCGCGGCGACATCGAGGTCACCGGACAGCCGGATCGCGACCGGGATGTTGTTGACCGCCGATTCGGTATCGAACCGGTTGAGGAACCACATGCGCTGCTGTGCCAGCGACAGTGGCACCTGCTCGGGCCGCGACCGGGCCACCAGCGCCTTGCGCGCGCCGTCACCGGCATGCGATTCCACCCGGGACGCCAGCGCCGCCACGGTGGACGCCTCGAACAGCATGCGCACCGGCACCCGGGTGTCGAGCGCGATGCCCAGGCGCGAGGCGACCTGGGTGGCGATCAGCGAGTTGCCGCCGAGTTCGAAGAAGTCGTCGTCGACACCGACCCGGGAGATGCCGAGCACCTCACCGAAGATCTGGGCGACGATCTCCTCGATCGGGGTACTCGGCGCACGGAATTCGCGCACCTCGAAGACCGGCGCGGGCAGCGCCTTGCGGTCCAGCTTGCCGGACGGGTTGAGCGGGAACGCGTCCAGGCCGACGATCGCCGAGGGCACCATGTACGAGGGCAGGGTGCGGTGCAGCGAGTTCTTGATGTCATCGACATCGGCGACGCCACCCGGGGTGACCACATAGGCGACCAGCTGATCGCCCGCGACGGTATCCATGACGAGCACGACGGCCTGGGTGACCGCGGCATGTTCGAGCAGCGCGGTCTCGATCTCACCGAGTTCGATGCGCTGGCCGCGGAATTTCACCTGGAAGTCGGTGCGGCCGATGTACTCCAGCACACCGGCGGTCCCGATCGCCGGATCCTGCGGCGCGGTCCAGCGGACCAGGTCTCCAGTGCGGTACAGGCGCGCGCCCGGTGCGCCGAACGGGTCGGCGACGAACCGCTCCGCCGACAGGTCGGGGCGGCCGTGGTAGCCGCGGGCCACCTGGACACCGCCCAGGTACAGCTCGCCCGGCACTCCGACCGGCACCGGGTTCAGGCCCGCATCGAGCACATAGGTCTGCGCATTCCATACCGGGCGGCCGATCGGCACCGTGGTCGGCGCGGCCTCATCGATATGCCAGGCGGTGGCGTGCACGGTGAATTCGGTCGGACCGTACAGGTTGTGCACGGCGGCACCGCAGAACTGCCGGAATGTGGTCACCGTGGCCGGCGGCAGCGCCTCACCGGCGACGAGAACCGCACGCAGCGAAGCGCATTCGGCCGCGGACGCGGCCCCGGCGAAGACCGAGAGCATCGAGGGCACGAACGAGGTCATGGTGACCCCGTGGCGGCCGATGATCTCCGACAGGTACATCGGATCGCGGTGACCGTCCGGCGCGGCAATGAGCATGCGCGCGCCGACCGCCAGGGTGCCGAACAGCTCCCACACCGACACGTCGAAGGTGACCGGCGTCTTCTGCAGGATCACATCGGCGGCGTCGATGCCGTATTCACTGGTGATCCAGGCGATCTGGTTGACGACACCGGCATGGCTGACCGCCACGCCCTTGGGTCGGCCGGTCGAACCGGAGGTGTAGAGCACGTAGGCGGTGTTCGAAGACCGCAGCGGCGCAAGGCGTTCGGTATCGGTGACCGGCGTGTCGTCGAAGTCGGCGAGGTCGAGGGTGTCGAGCTGGAACACCCGATGGTCACCGTCGGCGGCGACATCATCGGCGGTCGTGGTGAGCACGCAGACCGGATTCGAGCTGGCGAGGACATATTCGGTGCGCTCGGCCGGGTGATCGGGATCGATCGGCACATAGCCGCCACCCGCGGCCATGGTCGCGTAGATGGCCACCAGCATGTCCACCGAACGGCGAATGCCAACGGCCACCAGCGATTCCGGGCCGACGCCCTCGGCGATCAGCTTGCGGGCCAAGCGGTTGACCCGTGCCGAGAATTCGGCATACGACAGCGTCGCGTAGCGACTCGATGAGGGGTGGTGGTCGGGCGACGGGTGGGCGAGTTCGGTTCGCGGCCCGAACTCGCCTTCGCTGCGGGCACCGCCGTCGAAAACGACGGCGATCTCGTCCGGACGTTGACGCACCTGCGCGTCGAACAGGTCGAGCACGGTGGCGGCGGGCACCGGATCGGCGGTGCGGTTCCAGTCGTGCAGCACCGTCGCGCGCTCGGCGTCATCGAGGATATCGATATCGCGGACCGCGGATTCCGGTGCGGTGACGGCGGTTTCGAGCACGCGCAGGAAACGGCGGCCGAATTCGGCGACGGTTTCCGCATCGAACAGATCGGTGGCGAAGGACACCACGGTCGACATACCGGTGGGTTCGCCGTGCGCGCCGCGTCCCTCGGTGACCGTCCACTGCAGGTCGAATTTGGCGATATCGACCTCGAGCTCATCGGCGGTGACCGACAGGCCGGACAGCTCCATCGAACCGTGCGAGAGTTCCTGGAACGAGAGCATCACCTGGAACAGCGGATGCCGCGCCTGCGAACGGGTCGGGTTGAGCACCTCGACCAGCCGCTCGAACGGCACATCGGCATAGGCGAATGCGGCGAGATCGCCCTCGCGCGTGCGGGTCAGGAAGTCGGTGAAGGCCTCGCTGCCGTCGACCTCCGAACGCAGCACCAGGGTGTTGACGAACATGCCGATCAGATCATCGAGCGCCTGCTCACCGCGACCGGCGACCGGAGTGCCGATGGCGATATCGCTGGTACCGGACAGCCGCGACAGCAGCACCGCCAGCGACGCGTGCAGCACCATGAATACGCTGACGCCCTGGGCGCGCGCGAATGCGGCGATGCGCTCGTGCAGATCGACATCGATATCGAAGCCGACCCGGCCACCGCGGAAGCTCTGCACCGGCGGGCGCGGACGGTCGGCGGGTAGGTCGAGCTGATCCGGCAGACCGGCCAAAGCTCTACGCCAGTAGGCGATTTCGCGGGCCGCCATGGAACCGGGATCGGATTCCGCGCCGAGCAGCTCACGCTGCCACAGCGAGTAGTCGCGGTACTGCACCGGCAGCGGCGCCCACACCGGGGCCTCACCAGCGGCCCTGGCCAAGTAGGCGGCGGCGACATCGCGGGCCAGCGGACCGAACGAAAAACCATCCGCCGCAATGTGATGCACGACGAACGCGACCGCGTAGTCGGGGGTTCCGTTATTCGAACCGGTGACGCGGTAGACCCGCACCCGGATCGGCAGTTCGGTGGCGACATCGAATCCGGTGGCGGCGAATTCGACCAGCACGCCGTGCAATTCGGCGGGATCGATCGACTGCACCTCGATACCGAGATCGATCTCTTCCATCGGCAGCACCAGCTGGTAGCCGCCGTCACCGGACTCCGGGAAGATGGTGCGCAGCGACTCCTGGCGCGCCATCACATCGGTCAGCGCCACCTGCAGCGCATCGACATCGACCTGGCCGCGCAAGCGCACCACGAACGGCAGGTTGTAGGCGGGCACCGTGGAGTCGAACTGGTTGATGAACCACATCCGCTGCTGTGCCAGCGACAGCGGCACCCGCTCGGGCAGCTGCTGGGCGACCAGCGGCGGCCGCGCGGCATCGGCGGGACTCGCGGTTTCGGCGCGGGCGGCGATACCGGCCACCGTCGGGGTCTCGAACAGCGCACGCACCCCGATCTGGGTGCCGAATGCCGCACCGATCCGCGACACCACCTGGGTGGCGACCAGCGAGTTGCCGCCCAGATCGAAGAAGTTGTCATGGATGCCGACGCGCTCCTGGCTGAGCACATCGGCGAAGATGGCCGCGACGATCTGTTCGGCTTGGGTACGCGGGGCGCGGAATCCGGCGGCGTCCGCACTGAAGACCGGCTCCGGCAGGGCCTTTCGGTCCAGCTTGCCGGAGGTGTTGAGCGGGAACGCGTCCAGCACCATGATCGCGGCTGGCACCATGTAGCTGGGCAGCTTCTCCGCGACGAACCGGGTGAGTTCGGCCGATTCGATGGACTGTCCCGGCGCGGGCACCACATACGCGACCAACTGTTGGCCGGTGGCGGTATCCACCACCAGGACGGCGGCTTGGCTGACGGCGGGATGGGCGAGCAGATCCGTTTCGATCTCGCCGAGTTCGATGCGCTGACCGCGGAACTTCACCTGGAAGTCGGTGCGGCCGATGTATTCCAGCGTGCCGACGGCATTCCAGCGCACCAGGTCACCGGTGCGGTACATGCGTTCGCCGTGGGTGCCGAAGGGGTTGGCCACGAACCGATCCGAGGTCAGATCGGGACGGCCTCGGTAGCCGCGCGCGAGTTGGCGTCCACCCAGGTACAGCTCACCCGGTGCGCCGACGGCCGCGGGCCGCAGCCGCGCATCCAGCACGTAGACCTGGACGTTCCACTCCGGGATACCGATCGGCACCGTCACGGTATCGGCGGCGGTGGCCTCCCAGTAGGTCACCGAGACCGCGGCCTCGGTCGGACCGTAGAGGTTGTGCAGACCGGCGCTCGTGATCGCGCGGAAACCTGCCGCGGTTTCCGGTGGCAGTGCTTCACCGATGACGAAAACCGCACGCAGGGTGGCGCATTGGGTGGTGGTGGCGTGGGCGACGAAAACCGTCAGCATCGAGGGCACGAAGTCGGTGACGGTCACCTGGTGCCGCTGGATCATGTCGGCGACATACAGCGGATCCCGGTGCCCGTCGGGGGCGGCGATGATCAGCTTCGCGCCGACCATCAGCGGCAGGAAGTAGCCCCACAGTGATACGTCGAAGGTGGTGGCGGTCTTCTGCAGATACACGTCATCCGCGGTCAGGCGGTATTCATCGAGCATCCACAGCTGCTGATTGACGATCGCGTGGTGGGTGACCGCGACACCTTTGGGGCGTCCGGTCGAACCGGAGGTGTAGATGACGTAGGCGGTGTTGTCCGGACGCAGCGGCGCGCGTCGGTCGGTATCGGTGACCGGTGCGTGGTCGAAGGCCGACACGTCGAGGGTGTCGATCTGTACCCGGCGCACCGATTGCGGTAGTTCGAGTTCGTCGGAGGAGACAGTGAGTAGGCAGACCGGTGCCGCGGAGTCGAGGATGTAGGCGGTGCGATCGGCGGGGTGATCCGGATCGATCGGCACGTACGCGCCACCGGCCTTGAGCACCGCGTGCATGCCGATCACGAGGTCCAGTGAGCGTCGCATGCCGAGTGCGACCAGCGATTCCGGGCCGACACCGTCGGCGATCAGGAACCGGGCCAGTCGGTTGACCCGTGCGGCGAACTCGGCGTAGGTGAGCTGCGCGTCCTGGAAATCCAGCGCGATATTGTCCGGGGTCAGCTCGATCTGCGCATCGAGCAGCGCCGCCAGGGTGGTATCGGGAACGTCCTGCTCGGAGTCGTTCCACTCCAACAGAGTCAGTTCCCGCTCGTCCTCGGTGGTGGCCGGTAGCTCCCACACCACCGCATCGGCGTCCGCGGCCAGGAACCGGTCGAAGAACTCCAAGAACCGCGAATGATGCTGCGCGGCTTCGGCTTCGGTGTAGAGGTTCGGGTTGGTCTCGAAGTCGATATGCGAGCGGGTACCGCCGACCGACTGATAAAAATTGACACCGAGATCCTCGATACTGCCGGTCGACAGCACATTGAAGCTACCGACCATATCGCCGAGCACGATCTCGTTGTGGAACAACATGATGTTGATCCAGGGGCCGAAGAACTGCGCGCCGACACCAGTGTCGATGGTCGATCTGCCCGCGCTGTCGCGGCGGATGTCCTCGTGCCGGTAGCGCTGATGACGCAGCGCGCCCGACACCTCCACCGTCACCGAACGCAGCAGTTCCGCGACGGTCGTGTCATAGCCGACCCGCAACCGCAGCGGCACGATATTCGACGTCACGCCACCGGAACGGCGCATAGCGGCAGTGGTGCGCGCGGTCACCGGCAGGCTCAGGATCACCTCTTCCGCACCGGTCCACTGCGCCAAATAGGCGGCAAAACCCGCGATCAGCAGGCCCGCGGGCGAATTGTCGTGCCGCGCCACCGCATCGGCGAGCAGTGCGTCCTGCTCCGGCGACAACGCCGCGCTGGCCACACCGTTGAGCGGCGCGGGCGGCGCGGACCGGCCCGCCAGGCTCGTCCCATCCTCCAGCCCGGCGACCCGCTGGGCCCAGTGTTCCTTATCGGACTGGAATCGAGAGCTGTCGCGGTAAGAGATCTCCTGGTCGTAGAGGGTCCGCAGATCGGTGACCTTGGACGGGGGCGCTTCGACGCCGTTCTTCGCCGCGGTATACAGCTCGGCGGTACGTTGCATGTAGGTCATCGCGCCGAAACCGTCGAGCACGATGTGGTGCACCCGGGCGTACCAGTACCAGTGCTGGTCCGCCAACTGGAGTGCGGCGAGCCGGATCAGGCGATCGGACACGATGTTCAACGGACGGCTGTACTCCGCGCGCATCCAGGCCATCGCGGCCGCCTCGGGATCATCGGCGCCGCGCAGGTCGACGTAGACGATCTCGTCACGATCGGGAATCGTCGGATCAATGAACTGCTGCGGCTCACCGTCGCGTTCGACGATGCAGAGGAAGCCCGAGCCGAACTCGTTCGAGGCGTCGATACTGGCCTGCCGCAGCACCGCGCGATCCAGGTCACCGTGCAGGTCGATGTACTGGGCGATGTTGATCGGAACCTGCGGGTCCACGTGCTGCGCGTACCAGATGCCCAGCTGCGCGGGCGACAGCGGAAAGTACTCCGCAGCAGCCTGCGTAGCGCCCGCCCCTGTGTCACCAGTTTCGCCGTTTCCGCCGAAATCCAGCCGGTCCAACCCGTAACCTCGCTTCCGGAACACCACGCAAGCGCTCCCCGACGAACACTGGTACAGGACGCGCACCTATCCGAGCGTGGCGTCTGCGTTCCCGCGTTCAGTTCTTATCAATCAAGCAAAAATGTTCATTGGCACTATCTGCCCGCCAGGCCGACCTTGTTACATGGGCGCGACCGTGCCCGCTACCCACCGACCGGTTCCACCGGGAAGTTCACTGCAGATCACCGAAACAATCTACCGTCGCCCCCGCCGCCCGACCAATCAGCTCCCATAGCCGGGAAACATCACCCCAGGCAGCGGCGTCATCGCAAGTTTGCTAGTCCACTGTCACCCATCTCACACCGCTTGCGAAGGTCGGTGCCGGTCACGCGCCGGATCGTACAGATGCGATTGCGCGCAGGATGGATTCGGTGCGAGCGCGCGGCCGACGAGGATGACGGCGGCTTGGCGCAGGCCCGCGGATTCGACCTGGTCGGCAATGTCGGTGAGGGTGCCGCGCAGGATCAGTTGGCCGGGTTGGCTGGCTCGGTAGACTACCGCGACCGGGCAGTCGGGGCCATGGATCGGGATAAGTTCGGCCGCGAGAGTGCGGATCCGGGTGATGGCCAGGTGCAGGACGAGCGTGGCGCCGGTGTTGGCGAAGTTGGTGAGGGCCTCGGACTCCGGCATCTTCGTCGAGCGGGCCTGGGTGCGGGTGAGAACCACCGATTGGACCAGCTCGGGGACGGTGAGTTCGGTGCCGAGCAGGGCGGCCGCCGCGGCGTAGGCGGGGACGCCGGGGGTGACATCCCAGGGAACGTCATGTGCGTCCAGGCGGCGGGTTTGTTCGGTGAGGGCCGAGTAGATCGATGGATCGCCGGAGCACAGGCGCGCGACATCCCGACCGGATCGGTGCGCGCGCACCAGGTGCTCGGTGATCTGATCGATGTCCAGATGCTGGGTATCGATCAGTTCGGTCCCGGGGGCGCAGTGTGCGAGCACCTCGGGGTCCAGGTAGGTGCCCGCATAGAGGCAGACCGGGGAGTCGCGCAGCAGGGTCACCGCCCGGACGGTCAGCAGATCCGCAGCGCCCGGCCCGGCCCCGATGAAGTGCACGGTCATGCGGGTGAGTGTATGGAGGGCTCAGGCCGTCGCGTCGAAGTGGGCGATCACCTTGGTCGGACGCACCCGGACCACCAGTTCGCCGGGGACGCCATTGCGCTTGCCGAATTCCTCGGCGCGGTCCGCGCCCATATAGCGGCCGCCGATTTCGGTGGCGGTGCGCAGGAGTTCGTCGGGATCCTCGGACAGGGTCACCGTGCCCTGCACCTGCACCGAGGGGTACAGGTCCGCCTCCACGTCGACGACCAGCGCGATCCGGTTGTCCCTGGCGAACGCCTTGCCCTTCGCCGAGGTCTTGCCGGTATTGAACACCAGTTCGTCACCCTCGAGGACGAACCAGACCGGCGTCACCACCGGACGTCCGTCGGTGGCCGTGAATGCGACCTTGGCGGTTCGGCTGCCGTGAGAGAGGAATTCGCGTACCGCGGGATCCGAGAGTGAGGCCATCCCCCAACCCTAGGGCCACCCCCGCGCCGACGGCCGACATATCGCCGCCCAGCTGGTGGCGCGCCCATCGAGGAACGGATCCGGGCACGGATGTTCAGATGGCACCTTGTTCACGGGCGCGGGCGACCGCGGAGGTGCGCGAGCGGACGCCGAGTTTGGCGTAGATGTGCACCAGGTGGGATTTGACGGTGGTTTCGCTGAGGAACAGTTCCTTGGCGATCTCGCGGTTGGAGCTGCCGTCGGCCACCAGCCGTAGCACCTCGATCTCCCGCGGGCTCAGGGTGGTGTCGGCGCGGCGCACGCGGGTCATCAGCTTGGAGGCCACGGCGGGTGACAGCACACTCTCCCCCGCGGCCGCCGACCGCACCGCCGCGAGCAGTTCGACCGGTGGGGTGTCCTTGAGGATGTAGCCGCAGGCTCCGGCCTCGATAGCGCTGAGAATGTCGGCGTCGGTGTCGTAGTTGGTGACAACCAGGACGTTCGGCGGGTTCGGGAGCGCACGCAATTCGGTGGTCGCGTCCACACCCGAGCGGCCGGGGCCGAAGCTGAGATCCATCAGCACCAGATCGACCGATGTGGTTGCGCAAAAGGCCACTGCGGCCTCGGCGGTCGGCGCGTCGCCGACGACGGTGATGTCCTCATTGCTCTCCAGCAGTGCCCGCAGGCCCGCGCGCACGATGGCATGGTCGTCGGCGAGCAGTAGGTGGATCATGCGCGGCGCTCCGGATCGGTCGAATTCGGTTCGAGCGTGCTTGCTTTCGGTGACAGTGGATCGGATTGCGCTGTGGGCACATCGGTTTCGCACGGCACAGGCCGCGATTCCTCGGATCGAGGTTCCACCGCGGGCTCCGACTGTCCCGCGATCTGATCGGAATCTGTTGCCGACGATCGGGATTCAATGCCTTCGAGCTCGATCGGAAACGCAACTGTGACGGCGGTGTGGCCGGGCTCCGACTCCACCGCCATGGTGCCGCCCTGCTGTTCTACGCGACTGCGCATGGCGGCCAATCCGAAGGTGCCCGACGGCGCGCGATCCAGCACTGCGGGATCGATGCCCATACCGTCGTCCACCACGTCCAGATACACCTCGGTGTCGGAATAGGTCAGGGTCAGCCGCATCCGGCTCGCTCCCGCATGGCGCACCACATTCGAGACCGCCCCCTGCGCGATCCGAACCAGGGCCGCCTCGACCGGCATCGGCAGCCGCTCCGGCGTCCCCTCGACCACCATCTGGGTGATCAGTCCCGGCGCCTCGGCGCGCAGGCAGATGCGTTCCAGCGCCTGCGCGAGGCTCTGCCCTTCCAGTGCGGCGGGGGTCAGTTCCGCTATGAGTCTTCGGGTTTCCGCCAGATTCTCCGCCGCGGTCTCGCGCGCCAGCCGAATCTGCTGCAGTGCGGGATGATCCGGTGTGGACTGTTCCGCCGCGTGCAGTAGCAACTGAATGCTGCTCAGCCCCTGGGCCACGGTGTCGTGGATCTCCTGCGCCAGTCGTTCGCGCTCGGCGAGCTTGCCCGCCGTGCGTTCCTGTTCCGCGAGTGTCGCTCGGGTGCTGAGCAATTCATCGATCAGGCGCTGACGTTCGGCGGACTCCCGGAACAGCGCCTCATAGCCCAGGCCGATCCCGACCGCGACCGCCGCGCCGAGCATCGGCCCGATGGCACCCGCCACCGACCAGCCGCGGTGCACCCCGAAACCGATGACCGCGACCGCGGTGGCCGCGCCGACGGCGAGAAAGCTCCACGGGCGCGGCAGCAGGTGCAGGTACAGGAAGAACATGCCGAATGCGAGATATCCGGCGTCGGGCGCGAACACCACCAGCCCGAGCCACAGCACGGTCAGCATGGCCAGCCAGAGGCGGACGCCCACCGGGTGGCGGCCGACCAGCGCACCGGAGAAGTACACGGCCAGGAATGCCACGGTCAGCGTGACGACGGCGAGCGGATGTCCGGCGCCGGGCAGTAGCGCACGCACCGCCACCAGCACCGCCAGCGTTGTCACCAGCACATGCAGCCCCAGCCGCAATGCGGTGAAGACGGGGGTGAACGGCGACGCATGCACGCTGCCAGCTTATGTGCGGCTACCTGGGCGGCATCCATCGAAAGGTGTAAAACGCCGCCCAACCTTCGATCGGGGTCGGTTCCTCCGCGTGCGCGATGGCGGGCGCGGGCGAGCGCGGCAGGGTGAAGGCATGTTCGTCGCACTCCGGGATCTGCGGGCCGCACGCGGCCGCTTTCTGCTGATCACACTGGTCGTCACCCTGGTGGCGCTGCTGGTGAGCTTTCTCAGCGGTCTCACCGCCGGGCTCGCGCACCAGAACATCTCCGCCATCGAGGCGATCCACGCCGATGCCGTCGTCTTCGCCGACAGCGGCGCCGATCCCTCCTTCGACGCCTCGGCGCTCACCCCGCAACAGGTCGAGACCTGGCGCACCGCCGCGGGTTCGACCGGCACCGTCGACAAGATCGGCATCAGCCGGACGGAGGGCGCGGTATCGGGCCGAGGCGAGACCAAGCCCGCGCAGGTCGCGCTGTTCGGGACCGCGGGAACGGCATTCGGCAATCGTGGCGCAACCGATTCCGGCACGGTGGTGCTCAGCACCGGCGCGGCCAAGGCGCTCGATGCCGTTGCCGGTGACACCGTCACGCTCGGCGCGTCCGGTTTCCGGGTGGCCGCGGTGCAGGGCGACGACTGGTACAGCCATACCCCCGTCGTCTGGATGACTCCGGCCGACTGGCAGTCGGTGAGCCCGCGTGGTGGCGCGGCCACGGTACTCGCGGTGTCCGGAATCCCGAATATGGCCGCTGTCAACGCATCCGCGCATACGACCTCGACCAGCGTCTCCGGATCGCTATCGGCATTGAGTTCCTATAAGGCCGAAAACGGTTCGCTGACCTTGATGACGGTGCTGCTGTTCGCCATTTCGGCGCTCGTGATCGGCGCGTTCTTCACCGTGTGGACGGTGCAGCGCATGCCCGATATCGCGACCCTGAAGGCACTGGGCGCGACCTCCGGCGCGCTGGTCCGCGATGCCCTCGCGCAGGCGGCGATCGTGCTGACCGCCGGTGTCGCCGTCGGCCTCGGCAGCACCGTCACCGCGGCCACCTTCATGGGCGACGCGCTGCCCTTTGTCCTCAGCCCGTCGACCACCCTGCTGCCCGCGGCGGCCCTGATCGTGCTCGGCCTGCTCGGCGCCGCCTTCGCCCTGCGCTTCCTGTTCACCACCGACCCGCTGACCGCGCTCGGTGCGGCCCGCTGACCTCTCGGAGACCCGCATGACCACCGCGACCATGACGAAAACCGCTCTCACCGTTAGCGATACCACCCTGACCTATCCGGACGGCGCGGGCCGACTCACCGCACTGAACCAGGTGAACCTGCACGTCCCCGGGGGCGCCATCGCGGCCATCACCGGCCCCTCCGGCTCCGGTAAATCCAGCCTGCTCGCCGTCGTCTCCACCCTGATCCGCCCCGATACCGGCCGCATTGCCCTCGAAACACCAAAGGGCACAGTCGATCTCGCCACGCTGACCCGCCGCGAAGCCGCCGCCCTGCGCCGCTCGTCCATCGGCATCGTCTTCCAACAGCCGAACCTCATCCCCGCCCTCACCGCCGTCGAACAACTCGAGGCCATGTCCCACCTCGGCCAGCGGCTGTTCACCTCACCGATTCAACGCCGCGAAACCCGATCCAAGGCAATGGAATTACTCGATTCGGTCGGCCTGGCCGACCAACACGCCAAGCGACCCGCCCAACTCTCCGGCGGCCAACGCCAACGCGTCAATATCGCCCGCGCCCTGATGAACGACCCCGCCCTCCTGGTCATCGACGAACCAACCAGCGCCCTCGATACCGAACGCGGCGCCGCCGTAATCGACCTGATCCTCACCGTAGCCCGCGCCCACACCGCCGCCACCCTCCTGGTAACCCACGACCGCACCCACCTCCACCACATGGACACCGTCTACCGCATGGTCGACGGCACCCTGTCCCCCGAACCCCGCACATCCTGAAACCTGCACTCCTGCTGAGTTTTTCCTGTCGGTACCCACCGCTACCGTGCCCCCATGCCCAGCGTCCTGCACGAAGTGGTGATCGACCTGTTCCGGCAGCGCCCCCAACTGGCCGCCGAACTATTGGCCGATGTGCTGGACACCCCGCTACCCGCGTTCGACCACGCACGCCTGGAGTCAGGTGACTTCCCCGACATCGACCCCACCGAGTACCGCGCCGACACCGTCGTCGTCCTGGCGACCGGCACCACCCCGGTGCTCGGCGTCGTCGTCGAGGTTCAACTGAAGCCGGACGGTGACAAGTACTGGAGCTGGCCGGTATACCTGACCACCCTCAGAGGCCGCATCCGCTGCCTGACAGTCCTGCTCGTCCTCTGCCCGAACGAGCGCACCGCCAACCACTGCCGCAAGCCCATTACAGTCGCCCCGGATTTCACGCTCAGACCTGTCGTACTCAGTCCACAAGATGTCCCTGTGGTCACCGACCCGCAGGTCGCGGCCGACAACCCGGAACTCGCGGTGCTGTCGGCCATTGCTCATCGCAACCATCCCGAACGAAATGCAATCCTGACCACCCTCGCCGCGAGCGTGTTCCCCGCGCCCCGCGGCGAGATGTACATTGACCTTGTAGCGGCCATCTTGCCCAAGGCGGCCCGGCACTTCTTGGAGAGCCTCATGACGACCGGCACCTACGAATACAAAAGCGAGTTCGCCCGGCGCTACTATTCCCAGGGCGAGGCACGGGGTGAAGCCAAAGCTCTGCTCAAGATCCTTCACAAACGAGGCCTCATCGTTTCCGAAGCTTTGGCCGCCGAGATCCACGAATGCACCGACCTCAGTCGGCTCGACACTTGGCTCGATCGTGCCCTGACAGCCAACACCATCGACGAAGTGTTCGTCGAATAGCGGATCGACGAGATCTGTCCAGAATAGCCGTGGAATGAGTGCGGAGGCTGGCGAACCGGCAGGTAGTCCGCCTCCGGCGCGTGTGCGAGAAGTCGCAGCGAGTACATCGAGCTACTCCACGAGGTGTCCACTCGACCGCTATCGATGCGGCGCGCATCACATTTCGATTATGCGAGCTCGCCAACAACAGCCAGAACCGAGTGGGCAAGCCCGGCAACATATTCCACCGGCAGCACCGATCAAGCCGACAAGCCGAGCAGCATATTCCGCTGCTCCCGAACACGAACCTGAATCGCGTCCACCACCGCCGCCACCTCCGGCCTGCGCAGTGTCTCGGTGCGGGTGACGAGCCAATAGGTGAGCCGAACCGAGACCTCCTTGCGGAGCACCCGGACCAGATCGTCGTGGCGGTCGGCCATGAAGCAGGGCAGCAGACCCAGACCCGCGGCCGCACGGGTCGCCTCGACATGTACGAAAACATTTGTGGACGTGACGGATTCACGCATAGCCGGCGCGAAACTGTTGGCCAGATCCAGATCGTCCACCTGGAGCATCGAATCGATGAAGTAGACCAGGGAGTGCCGCGCGAGATCACCGATGGCCGTTGGCGTTCCGTGTTCGCGCAGATAGTCGCGGGAGCCATAGAGCCCGAGGCAGTAGTCGGCCAGCCGAATCGCCTTGGCGCGGTGCACCTGCGGTTCACCGACCACCACTTCGATATCGAGACCCGAACGCTGCTGGGAGGCACGGCGGGTCGCGGCGACGATCTCGACGGCGATCTTCGGATGCCGCCGCTGCACCTCGGCGGCGGCCGGTGCGGCCATATAGGCACTGAATCCGTCGGTCGCGGATATCCGGACCACCCCCTCCAGCACCCGAGTGCCGTCGGCATCGGTGGCCAGCGATCTGACCGCCGATTCCACCGCCTCGGCCGCGGCGAGCGCCTCGCGTCCGAGATCGGTGAGCTCCCAGCCGCCGGTCACCCGGGTGAGCACGCGGCCGCCGAGCGTCCGCTCCAGTGCGGCGATGCGGCGGGAGATAGTGGTGTGGTTGAGGCCGAGTTCCTCGGCGGCGGTAACGAAGCGCCCGGAGCGCCCGACGGCGAGCAGAACCAGCAGATCGTCCGCGCTGGGATAGGCAGCCGGAGTCATTTCTGCATTCTTGCAGACGCGCACTGCACAACTGGTCATTGCGGCCGCAGATATGTGCACGAATACTCGTTCTGACCACGGAATGTGGGGGTCGTCACATTCGCAACATGATGTGGCCCCGGTCATGAAGGAGATGTTCGATGAGCGTGCGCAGTGCAGTGCGGCCGACCGGTGAGCCCGGCGGAGTGCCGGCCGGTCTGAGGCGGGTGGTGGCCGCCTCCATGGCGGGCACCGTGGTCGAGTGGTACGAGTTCTTCCTCTACGGCACGGCTGCGACGCTGGTCTTCAGCAAGGTGTTCTTCGCCAAGGGCACCAGCGATCTCGACGCGATCCTCGCGGCGTTCATCACCTACGCCGTCGGCTTCGCCGCGCGCCCGCTCGGCGGCATCGTCTTCGGACACTTCGGCGATAAGTACGGCCGCAAGAAGCTGCTGCAATTCAGTCTCATCCTGGTCGGATCCGCAACCTTCCTGATGGGCTGTCTGCCGACCTTCGCCCAGGTCGGCTACTGGGCGCCGGCACTGCTGGTCGTGCTCCGGTTCATCCAGGGCTTCGCGGTCGGCGGCGAATGGGGTGGCGCGGTGCTGCTGGTTGCCGAACACAGTCCGAGCCGCAGTCGTGGTTTCTGGGCGAGTTGGCCGCAGGCGGGTGTGCCCCTCGGCAATATGCTGGCGACGGTCGCACTGCTGGCACTGACCTCGACGCTATCGGATGCGGCCTTCCTGAGCTGGGGCTGGCGCGTCGCGTTCTGGCTGTCCGCGGTGGTCGTGCTGGTCGGCTATTACATCCGCACCAAGGTCACCGACGCGCCCATCTTCGTTGCGGCACAGCAGGAAATCGCACAGCTCGAGGCGAATTCGCTGAGCGTGGTCGAGGTACTGCGGCGCTACCCGCGCGGCGTCCTCACCGCCATGGGGCTGCGGTTCGGCGAGAACATCCTCTACTACCTGGTGGTCACCTTCACCATTACCTATCTCAAGGTGCAGGTGCACGTCGACACCAAGGTCATCCTGTGGTGGCTGCTGGCCGCGCACGCCGTGCATTTCGTCATGGTTCCCTTGGCGGGCAGTCTCTCCGACCGCTTCGGTAGGCGGCCGATCTATCTGATCGGCGCGCTCACCGCGGGCACCTGGGGCTTCTTCGCCTTCCCGATGATGGACAGCGGCCACAACGCGATCATCATGGCCGCGATCATTATCGGCCTGGTATTCCACGCCTTCATGTACGCCGGACAGCCCGCGATCATGGCCGAGATGTTCCCCACCCGCATGCGCTATTCCGGTGTCTCCCTCGGTTATCAGGTCACTTCGATCGTGGCCGGATCGCTCGCACCGATCATCGCGGTGCGCCTGCTCAATACCTACAAATCCGCGGTACCCATCGCCATCTATCTGGCAGCGGCCGCCGCCGTCACCGCCATCGCCGTCCTGTTCGCCCGCGAGACGAAGGGCATCGCGCTGGAGGGTATCGACACCGCGGATGCGGAAAGCCTGGCAACCCAACCATCCTCGGCAGCGCAGGTAGCGCCGGCCGACACCGTAAGAGCGGAGCTCACATGAGTGATCTGACCGGACGTTCCGCACTGATCACCGGCGGCGCGAGCGGCATCGGCGCCGCCTGTGCAAGGGAACTCGCCGCACGCGGAGCCACCGTCACCATCGCCGATATCGATGACATCGGTGCCAAGGCATTGGCCAGCGAGATCAATGGAAAAGCCTGGGCGGTGGACCTTCTCGATGTCGCGGCACTGGAAGGACTCACCCTGGATGTGGACATCCTGGTGAACAACGCCGGTGTGCAGAGCATCAACCCGATCGAGGATTTCCCGCCCGAGCGGTTCCGGAATCTGATGACCCTCATGGTCGAAGCGCCGTTCCTGCTCATCCGCGCGGCGCTGCCGCGGATGTACGAGCGCGGCTTCGGTCGGATCATCAATCTGTCCTCGGTGCACGGGTTGCGTGCGTCGGAGTACAAGGTCGCATATGTGACCGCCAAGCACGCGCTGGAGGGTCTGTCCAAGGTGACCGCGCTCGAGGGCGGCCGGCACGGCGTCACCAGCAATTGCGTCAATCCCGGCTATGTCCGAACACCGTTGGTGGACAAGCAGATCGCCGACCAGGCCAAGGCGCACGGCATCGATGAGCAGCAGGTGCTGGAGCAGGTGCTGCTCACCGAGAGTGCGATCAAACGCCTGGTGGAGCCGGAGGAGGTGGCGTCGCTGGTCGGCTGGCTCGCCTCCGCCGATGCGGGCATGGTCACCGGTGCGTCCTACACCATGGACGGTGGGTGGACCGCACGGTGATTCCGGCGGGCCCGGGCCGGACCGGCCTATCCGAAGGCCGACAGCGCCATGCGGCGCAGCACCGGCCGGGCCCGGGTGGCGGTGGCATCGGTGGCACTGTGCGGTGTGGAGTTCATCAACCCGAAGCCCGCGTGGGCCTGCATCCGTGCGGTCTCCTCCGGCAGTTCCGGATGCACCTCCCGCAGCACCGCCACCCAGATCTCCACGTACTGACGCTGGGTGCGTCGCAGTTCGCGCCGGGGGCCGGCCGGAACATTGTCGAGGTCACGGTCCTGGATCCGAATGAGTTCGGGCTCGCCGAGCGCGAAGTCGAGATGGAAATCGACCAGCCCGGCCAGCGCCTCCTGCGCCGACTCGGTCCGCGCCACCACCGCCTTTCCGCCGTCGAGCAGCCGCTGGCTGACCCCGACCAGCAGTTCGACCAGCAGTGCCTCCTTATTCGGGAAGTGCCGGTAGACCGCGGGCCCGCTGATCCCGACGGCCGCGCCGAGATCGTCCAGGCGCATGCCGAGGAAGCCGCGGTCGGCGATGAGCCGGGCGCCCGCATCCATCAGCTGCGCCCGTCGCTGCAGCTTCAGTTGTTCCCTGCGGGTGAGCGCGACGGGGTTGGTGCTGGTCACACGCGCTCCTTTCTGCACACCTGGACATCTCGGTTAATCAACATTAACCTGAATTCCAGTTATCGGCGACTAACTGGATGGCAGGACGGCGTGATGACGGTGACCGAACAGGTCGGAGTCGACAACCGCACGGCGCATGGGGCGCTGTTGGAAGATCTGCGTGCCCGGCTGGCCACGGCGGCGCTCGGCGGGCCAGCGAAGGCGCGCGAGCGGCATGTGGCCCGCGGCAAGCTGCTGCCCCGGCAGCGGGTGGATCAGCTGCTCGATCCGGGCAGCCCGTTTCTCGAACTCTCACCGCTGGCCGCGACCGGGATGTACGACGACGAATCCCCCGGCGCGGGGATCATCACCGGCATCGGCCGGATCTCCGGGCGCGAGTGCGTCATCGTGGCCAATGACGCCACGGTCAAGGGCGGCACCTACTACCCGATGACGGTGAAGAAACATCTGCGCGCCCAGGAGGTCGCGCTGCAGAACCAGCTGCCCTGTGTCTATCTGGTCGACTCCGGTGGCGCGTTCCTGCCGCGCCAGGACGAGGTTTTCCCGGACCGGGAGCACTTCGGCCGCATCTTCTACAACCAGGCGACCATGAGCGCCAAGGGCATTCCGCAGATCGCCGCGGTACTCGGCTCGTGCACCGCCGGTGGCGCGTATGTACCGGCGATGAGCGATGAGGCGGTGATCGTGCGCAATCAGGGCACGATCTTCCTCGGCGGACCGCCGCTGGTGAAGGCGGCGACCGGTGAGGTGGTCACCGCCGAGGAGCTGGGTGGCGGCGAATTGCATTCGCGTACGTCGGGAGTGACCGATCACCTGGCCGAGGACGACCAGGACGCGCTGCGCATCGTGCGCCGCATTGTGGCCACCCTCGGCCCACGCCCGGCCAGCCCGTGGGAGGTGACGCCGACCGTCGCGACCACGAAGCCGGAGTCCGAGCTGTACGACGTGGTCCCGGTCGATCTGCGCACGCCATACGACGTCCGCGAGGTCATCCATCGGCTGGTCGACGGCGGTGCCAATGGCGAGGACGGATTTCACGAATTCAAGGCCGAATACGGTAAGACCCTGGTCACCGGATTCGCCCGCATCCACGGACATCCGGTCGGCATCGTCGCCAATAACGGCGTGTTGTTCAGCGAATCCGCCATGAAGGGCGCACATTTCATCGAGCTGTGCGATAAGCGCAAGATTCCGCTGCTGTTCCTCCAGAACATCACCGGTTTCATGGTCGGACGTGACTACGAGGCGGGCGGTATCGCCAAGCATGGGGCCAAGATGGTCACCGCGGTGGCGTGCGCGCGGGTGCCGAAGCTCACCGTGGTGATCGGCGGATCATATGGCGCGGGCAACTATTCGATGTGCGGGCGCGCGTATTCGCCGCGCTTCCTGTGGATGTGGCCCAATGCGCGCATCTCGGTCATGGGTGGCGAACAGGCCGCCTCGGTGCTGTCGACGGTGCGCGGGGATCAGCTCGACAGCTCCGGACAGCCGTGGTCGGCCGCGGACGAGGAGGCATTCAAGGCCCCGATTCGGGAACAGTACGAATATCAGGGCAATCCATACTACTCGACCGCGCGGCTCTGGGACGACGGCGTCATCGACCCCGCCGACACCAGAACCGTGCTCGGACTTGCCCTTTCGGTGTGCGCGCAGGCGCCGCTCGAACCCGTTTCCTACGGCGTCTTCCGGATGTGATCGCGATGATGAACAAATCCCATCCCATCGAATTCGACACCGTGCTGGTCGCCAATCGCGGTGAGATCGCGGTGCGGGTCATCCGCACCCTGCGCACCATGGGCATTCGCTCGGTGGCGGTCTACAGCGATGCGGATGCACAGGCCAGGCATGTGCGCGAGGCCGATACCGCGGTGCGCCTCGGCCCGGCCCCGGCCAGGGAGAGCTATCTCGATATCGAGAAGGTGGTCGCCGCGGCAGTGCGCACCGGGGCTCAGGCCGTGCATCCGGGCTACGGGTTCCTCTCCGAGAATGCCGCTTTCGCCGCCGCGCTGGCCGAGGCCGGCATCGTCTTCCTCGGACCGCCCGCGAAGGCGATCGAGGTCATGGGCGACAAGATCGCGGCGAAGAATACCGTCGCCGCCTTCGATGTGCCCGTCGTCCCCGGTATCGCCCGACCGGGACTCACCGATGTCGAATTGATCGACGCCGCAACCGATATCGGCTATCCGGTGCTGGTCAAGCCGTCGGCCGGTGGCGGCGGCAAGGGTATGCGACTGGTCGAGGAGCCCTCGGCGCTACCGGCCGCGCTGGCCAGTGCCCGGCGCGAGGCGGCAGCGGCATTCGGTGACGACACCCTGTTCCTGGAGCGATTCGTCACCTGTCCGCGGCATATCGAGGTGCAGATCCTCGCCGACCAGTTCGGCCACGTGATCCACTTGGGCGAACGCGAATGCAGCCTGCAGCGGCGGCATCAGAAGGTCATCGAGGAAGCGCCCTCGCCGCTGCTGGACGCCGCGACGCGGGCGCGCATCGGCGCCGCCGCGTGCAATACCGCGCGCAGTGTGAATTACGTCGGTGCGGGCACGGTCGAATTCATCGTCTCCGCCGATCGGCCGGACGAGTTCTTCTTCATGGAGATGAATACCCGCCTGCAGGTGGAACATCCGGTCACCGAACTGGTCACCGGAATCGACCTGGTGGAGTGCCAGGTGCGGATCGCGGCCGGACAGAAGCTCGCGGTGAACCAGGACGAGCTGCGGCTGGTCGGGCACGCGATCGAGGCCCGGGTCTATGCCGAGGATCCCGGCCGCGGCTTCCTGCCCACCGGCGGCACGGTCCTCGACCTGTCGGAGCCCGAAGGCGCTGGTGTGCGGGTGGATTCCGGATTGCGCATCGGCACCGTGGTCGGCAGCGATTACGATCCGATGCTCTCGAAGGTCATCGCACACGCGACCGACCGCGACGCCGCACTCGCGAAGCTCGATCGGGCACTCGGCGATACCGTGCTGCTCGGTGTCACCAGCAATATCGAGTTCCTGCGATTCCTGCTGGCGGATCCGGATGTGGCCGCGGGCCGGCTCGATACCGGACTGCTGGATCGCCGCGTCGGCGACTTCCGGCCCACCGCGGTCGGAGACGACGAATTCATTGCCGCCGCGGCCTATCACTGGCTGCGGCGCTGGCCAGCGGCCCCGAGCGATCCGTGGCAGATCCCGTCCGGTTGGCGCATCGGCGCGGCCGCGCCGACCACCATCAGGCTGGCCAGCGGTGACCGCACCGAACACGTATATCTGACCGGCGCCCCCGATGCCGCCGAGGTACACCTCAACAGCAGCGAATCTACCTCGCTCACCGCCGAATTCACCGGAGCTGCTTGCGGAGTGCTGGTCCTGACGCTGGGCGGCCTGCGCCGGGACTACCGCGTCGCCGAACACGACGGACAGCTCTGGGTGGCCGGACCATCCGGCGTCTCGGTGCTGCGCGAAGTGGCCGAGGTGAATGTCCGCGCCGGCGCCGAACACGTCGGCGACGCCGAGATCCGCAGTCCCATGCCGGGTTCGGTGATCGCGGTGCCGGTCGGCAACGGTGCCACCGTGGCCGCGGGCACGCCGGTTGTCGTGGTCGAGGCCATGAAGATGGAGCACACCCTCACCGCACCGGTCGCGGGCTCCGTCGAAGTCCTGGTCGAACCGGGCACCCAGGTCCGCCTCGATCAGCCGCTGGTGCGCATTACCGCGGCTGCCGCCGAACCCGAAACCGCCGAGCGAGAAGGAACTTTCGCATGACCGAGTTTTTGTCCACCGGCACCCTGCCCGAGGAGTACCGCGACCTCGCACTGACGGTGCGTGATTTCGCCAGGTCGGTGGTCGCCCCGGTCGCCGCCGAACACGATGCGAACCACACCTTCCCATATGAGGTCGTCGCCGGGATGGCCGATATGGGCCTGTTCGGTCTGCCGTTCCCCGAGGAGTACGGCGGCATGGGCGGCGATTACTTCGCACTGTGCCTGGCGCTGGAAGAACTCGGCAAGGTGGACCAGAGCGTCGCGATCACCCTGGAGGCCGGTGTCTCGCTCGGCGCCATGCCCATCTACCGCTTCGGCAACGATAAGCAGAAGCAGGAATGGCTGCCGCAGCTGACCAGCGGCCGCAAGCTCGCCGCGTTCGGGCTCACCGAACCCGGTGCGGGCAGCGATGCGGGCGGCACCAGGACCACCGCGGTCGCCGATAGCGGCGAATGGATCATCAACGGCAGCAAGCAGTTCATCACCAACTCCGGCACCGATATCACCACCCTGGTGACGGTGACCGCGGTGACCGGCCAGTCGGGCGGCAAGAAGGAGATCTCCACCATCCTCGTCCCCACCGACACCGCTGGCTTCGTGGCCGAACCCGCCTACAACAAGGTCGGCTGGAATGCCTCGGACACCCATCCGCTGAGCTTCACCGACGTCCGGGTGCCCGAGGAGAATCTGCTCGGCGAGCGCGGCCGCGGCTATGCCAACTTCCTGCGCATTCTCGATGAGGGCCGGATCGCCATCGCGGCGCTCTCGGTGGGCGCGGCCCAGGGCTGTGTGGACGAAAGCGTGCGCTACGCGAAGGACCGCGAGGCCTTCGGCCAGGCCATCGGCCGCAACCAGGCCATCGCGTTCAAGATCGCGAGAATGGAAGCGCGCGCCCACGCCGCCCGCACCGCCTACTACGACGCCGCCGCACTCATGTTGGCGGGTAAGCCGTTCAAGAAGGAGGCCTCGATCGCCAAGCTGGTGGCGAGCGAGGCCGCGATGGACAATGCCCGCGATGCCACCCAGATCTTCGGTGGCTACGGCTTCATGAACGAATACGCTGTGGCCCGGCACTATCGCGACAGCAAGATCCTCGAAATCGGCGAGGGCACAACGGAGGTACAGTTGATGCTGATCGGGCGGGAGTTGGGCCTGTGAGCGAGCGGAGC
This sequence comes from Nocardia sp. CA-119907, assembly GCF_050955995.1. Lineage (NCBI taxonomy): Bacteria > Bacillati > Actinomycetota > Actinomycetes > Mycobacteriales > Nocardiaceae > Nocardia > Nocardia sp. CA-119907. The sequence continues at coordinate 1,126,457 of NZ_CP192091.1, read as the reverse complement.
GAGGGAACCGCCGACACAGCCGAGACCGACGCGCCGCGCCGGGTGGTGCAGCGCGGCCTGTGGCTCGACGAGTTCGAGATCGGCGTCGTGTACGAGCACCGGCCGGGCCGGACCATTACCGAGGCCGATAACGTCCTGTTCACCACGCTGACCATGAACACCCAGGCGCTGCACCTGGACGCGGCGTTCAGCGAGCAGCTGCCACCGTTCCACCAGCGGCTGGTGAATTCGATGTTCACGCTGTCCACTCTGATCGGCCTCTCGGTCGCGCAGCTGACCCAGGGCACGATCGTGGCCAACCTCGGCTTCTCCGAAATCACCTTCCCGAAGCCGCTGTTCCACGGCGACACCATGTACGCCGAGACCGTGGTCACCGACAAGCGCGAATCGAAGAGCCGCCCCGGCGAAGGCATCGTCACCTTCGCCCATACCGCGCGCAATCAGCACGGCGATATCGTGGCCACCGCGATACGCAAAACACTGGTGCGCAAGGAATCGAGGCCGACATGAGTTGGCAGCTACCGGGACCGGCCTGGCTGTTCTGCCCGGCCGACCGCCCCGAACGCTATGCGAAGGCCGCCGCGGCGGCCGATGTGGTGATCATCGATCTCGAAGACGGTGTCGCCGCCGAAGACAAGGCGGGCGCGCGCAAGGCACTCATCGATACCCCGTTGGCTCCGGAAACCACCGTCATTCGGATCAATGCCGCCGGCACCGATGAGCACGCGTTGGATCTCGCGGCGCTGGCCCACACCGAATACCGGCGGATCATGCTGCCGAAGGCCGAATCCGCCGAACAGCTGGACTCGCTCGCCGACTACGAGGTGATCGCACTGATCGAATCGCCGCTCGGCGCCGTCACGGTCGAGCGCGTGATGTTGGCGCGCAATGCGATCGGGGCCATGTGGGGTGCAGAGGATCTGGTCGCCGGACTCGGCGGCAACTCCAGCAGACATGCCGACGGCGGCTACCGCGATGTGGCACGGCATGTTCGGTCGAGCACGCTGCTCGCGGCCAAGGCGTACGGGAAGTTCGTGCTCGACTCGGTGTTTCTGGACATCCGCGATCTCGACGGACTGCGCGCCGAAGCGCTGGACGCGGTCGCGATCGGCTTCGACGCGAAGGTGGCGATCCATCCGAGCCAGCTGCCGGTCATCCGGGCCGCCTACGCGCCGTCGGCGGATGAAATCGACTGGGCCCGAAGGGTACTCGACGAGGTGCCGAAGCATCGCGGCGTCTTCGCCTTCGAGGGCCGGATGGTCGATGCCCCGGTGCTGCGGCATGCCGAGCAGATCGTGCGGCGCGCGAACCACACCTGATTTCCGAAAGATATTCAGCCAGGAGGTACTGCGGTGCAACCACAATGGGTGCCGACCGAATCCGATATCACGGAGGCGCGCATCACCGACTTCGCCAGATTCGTCACGGCGCGCACCGGAGTGTCCGCGCCGGACTACCGGACGCTCTGGCAGTGGTCGGTCGATGATCTGCCCGGCTTCTGGGGTGCGCTGTGGGATTACTTCGAGCTCGGCCCGGTCACGGGTGACGTGCTCATCAGCGCCGAAATGCCCGGGGCGCAGTGGTTTCCTGGTACCCGGCTGAACTATGTGGATCAGGTCGTTCGGCAGTTCCGCGCCGATCGGCCCGCCATTGTCGCGGTGACCGAGGACGGTCCGGTGCGCGAGGTGTCCTGGAGCGAATTGATCGACAGCACCACGGCATTCGCGCGCACGCTGCGCTCGCTCGGTGTGCGCCCGGGTGATCGGGTGGCCGGATATCTGCCGAATATTCCGGAGGCGGTGATCGCCTTCCTGGCCACCGCGAGCATCGGCGCGGTGTGGAGCGCCTGCGGCCAGGACTATTCCCCCAAGGCGGCGCTGGACCGGCTCGGCCAGCTGGAACCCACCGTATTGGTCACCGCCGACGGCTACCGCTTCGGCGGCAAGACGCACGATAAGCGCGACGATATCGCGGCGCTGCGGGCCGGACTCGATACCGTGAAAACCACCGTGGCCGTCTCTCAGCTCGACCTGCCGGTGCCGGACGCGCTGTCCTGGACCGAGGCAACCACCAATATCGAAGCCGCTGTCATCGAGACGGAGAGTGTCGATTTCGACCATCCGCTGTGGATCGTATTCTCCTCCGGCACCACCGGACTGCCCAAGGGCATCGTGCACGGCCATGGCGGCGTGCTACTGGAACATCTCAAAGCCGTTGCGCTGCAGGCCGATATCGGTCCCGATGACACCTTCTTCTGGTACACCAGCCCGAGCTGGATGATGTGGAACTTCCAGATCGCCGGGCTGCTCGTCGGCGCCACCATCGTCTGCTACGACGGCAGCCCCACCTACCCGACCCCGGATGCGCTGTGGCATATCGCATCCCAGGTCGGCGCGACCGTGCTCGGTACGAGTCCGGGCTATGTGCTGGCCTGCATCAAGGCGGGTGCGGTGCCGCGCACGGACCACGATCTGTCCGCGCTGCGGCAGGTCGGCATCACCGGTTCATCGCTGCCGCCCGCATCGGCGGTGTGGTTGGGCGAGAACGTCGGTGACCACGTCCAGGTCGCCTCGATCAGCGGCGGCACCGATGTGGTCTCCGCCTTCATCGGTGGCGCGCGCACGGTGCCGACCTGGCCCGGCGAGCTGTCCGCGCCCTATCTGGGTGTCGCGCTCGAGGCATTCGACGCCGACGGCAAGCCGGTGCGCGACGAGGTCGGCGAGCTCGTCATCACCAAGCCCATGCCGTCCATGCCGGTGCGCTTCTGGCGCGATGCGGACGGAACTCGTTACCACGACGCCTATTTCGATATGTTCCCCGGCATCTGGCGACACGGCGACTGGATCACCATCACCGATCGCGGCAGTGTCGTGGTGCACGGCCGCTCCGATTCCACCCTCAATCGCCACGGCATCCGCATGGGCAGCGCCGATATCTACCAATCCGTCGAACGGCTTCCCGAAATCACCGAGGCCCTGGTCATCGGTGCCGAGCAGCCCGACGGCGGGTACTGGATGCCGCTGTTCGTCACGCTCACCCCCGGCACCGATCTCACCGACGACCTGAAAACCCGCATCAACACCACCATCCGCACCGAGGTCTCCCCCCGCCACGTCCCGGACGAGATCATCCTCGCGCCGGGCATCCCGCATACGCGCACCGGCAAAAAGCTCGAGGTCCCCATCAAGAAGCTGTTCCAGGGCGCCGACCCGGCCCGCGTCGTCGAACGCAGCGCCGTGGACAACCCGGAGCTACTGGACTGGTACGCCGCCGTCCGCCCGCGGTCCGCATAGCGGACATTGCACGCGGACGCCCCACCTGGGCAAATCAGACCGACCTGGACAGCTCGGTGAACTGAGGTGGTCGTTACGATGTCGGGCATGGGTGTCGACAACCGCCGTACGGCGCGCAAGGTCAGCGGCGACTCGGCACCGCGAGAGATTCGACGCAGGCCGAAGAATCGGCGGGCCCAGATCGCGGCGGCCTCAGCGGCTGCCTTCGGCGCGCTGGGCTACCACGGCGTGAGCATGGACGATATCGCCTCCGGGCTCGGCATCAGCTCGGCCGCGCTGTACCGGCACTACCCGAGCAAATACGCACTGTTCCGGGAGGAATTGCTGCGGGTGGGGCGGGCCATGACGGAATCGGTCGAGCTGCCGGAGGAGGCGGCGGGCCGGGGGATGGCAGCCGACGGAGTCGGCGGGGTGGATAAACCCTGGTCGCCGGAGCGGCGGCTGCGCCATGTGCTCGACGCGCTCATCGGCGTCACCATCGAGAACCGGCCGACCGTCACCCTGGTGCGCTGGGAGGGCCGCTATCTCGAGCCGGAGGATCTCGCGGTCCTCATCGAACAGCAGCTCACCGTCGTCGGCGCGATCGGCACGCAACTGGCCGCGCTACGACCGGAACTCGGGGCGGACGACCTTCGGGTAGTGCGCGCCGCACTGCTGAGCGCGATCACCAGCATCGCCGATCACCATGCCACCCTGCCCGCGAAATCCCTTGCCCGACTGTTGAGTTCGGCCTGCTGGGCGCTCGTGCCCGCCGAACTCCCCGCGGTCGAAGCGGATGCCGAACTGCCGGTGGCCGCGGAGATTCCGGATTCGTTCAAGCACGAACTGTTGCTGCGCAAGGCCGTCGAACTCTTCCACGATCGCGGCTATCCGAATGTCAGCGTCGAGGAGATCGCCACTGCCGCAGGGCTTTCCGCGGCATCGGCGGTGTACCGGTTCTACCGCGGCAAGAGCGATCTGCTCGCCGCCGCCTTCCGCAGGGCCGCCGACCGGGTCTCCGGCGCGATCGGCCCAGCGGTGGCGGCCGCCCCCGACTCCGAGGCGGCGCTGACCACGCTGATCGAGCAGTACGTCGAGGGCTCGTTCACCGAACGGGCGCTGACCTTCGTGTATTACACAGAGTTCCAGCACGTTCCGCCCGAGGAGCGCACGGTGCTGCGAAATATCCAGCGACTCAGCGTCGAAGAGTGGGCGCGGCTGCTGCGCGAGGTCCGACCGGAGCTCTCGCCCGCCGAGGCCCGATTCCTCATCCACGCGGCATTCGCCTTGGTGGTCGATCTCGGACGGACCTTCAATGCCGAACCGATCGCCTCGCCGGCCCGGGTTCGGTTGCTCATGCAGCTCGTCCTATTCGGCCGTCCGGCCCGCTCGTAGTCCGAGTCACGCTTCGGCATCGGGTCGGCCCGACAGCAATTATGTTAGCGACTATTCTGGTCGTGTTGCTGACAAGATAGCGATGTGGAAGCATCATTCTTGGATTTTTTGTGATCTTCAGTTCAATCGCATTTCAGCACTGGGAAGACCCGCATAGCAAGCGTCCGGTTGGGCTAACATCGCGGAATGGATGCCGAGGACCGTCGCGCAACGGAGGACGCGAGCGCAGATCGCACCGCTCGGTCGCGTGCGGTACGCCGTCGACCGCGCGACCGCAGGGCACAGATCGCCGCCGCCTCCGCGGAGGCCTTCGGATCCTTCGGCTACCACGGTGTGAGCATGGAGGACATTGCCTCGCGCCTCGATATCAGCTCCACCGCGCTCTACCGGCACTACCCGAGCAAATACGCGCTGTTCCGCGAGGAGGCGCTGCGGCTGGCCGCGCTGAGCACCGAGGCCGTCCGCCTGCCCGAACGGCTGCGCGACCGGCCCGCCGCCGAACGCCTCGACCACATCCTCGATGCCCTGATCGCGGCCTCCATCGCCAATCGCCGCAGCGCCGCGCTGCTGCGCTGGCAGAACCGCTACCTCGAGGACGCCGACCGCCAGATCCTCATCGATCACCTGATGGCCACCGACGCGGCGGCGCGCGACCTGCTGGCCGAGATCCGACCCGAGCTACCCGCTCGGGATCGGGGGGTGCTCTCGGCCGCCGCGATGAGCGTGATCGGCAGCATTTCCGATCACCATGTCGCGGTTCCGGCGCGCGCGCTGACGGCCCTGCTGCGCTCGGCCTGTGACGCGGTCATCGCATGCGAGCTGCCTGCTCCCGGCGATGCCGCCGAACCCCTTGGGGCCAAGGAGGTTCCGCTCACCTTCAAACATGAGCTGTTATTGGTGCGCGCCATCGAGCTGTTCCATGAGCACGGGTATCCCAATGTGAGCGTGGAGGATATCGCCAATGCGGCGGGCCTACCCGCGTCCTCGGCGGTGTACCGCTTCTACCGCAGCAAGGGCGATCTCCTCGCGGCGGCGTTTCGCCGTGCGGCGGAACGGGTTTCGGCGGCGATCGGGCCGGCCATCGCGGCATCGGAGCGTCCGGAGCAGGCGCTGGGGACCCTCATCGAGTTGTACGTGCAGGGCTCGTTCGCCGAGCGCGAGCTGACCTTTGTGTACTACGCGGAGATCAGCAATGTGCCGCCGGAGGATCGCACCGTGCTGCGCAATATCCAGCGGCTCAATGTCGAGGAGTGGGCCAAACTGCTCATCGGGGTCCGGCCGGAGCTGTCCCCGGCCGAGGCGCGGGTGCTCGTCCACGCGGCGCTGGCCCTGGTGGTCGACCTCGGCCAGTGGCTCGGACCCGATAATCCGCTGTGCTCGCGGCAGCGGGTCGCGCACCTGATGCAGGTCATCCTCTTCGGTCGGCCCGCGCACTAGGTTATGACCGCGGTGGCGCGGCGAGCGGTGAGTTGACCTTGTTGACCAGCCAGCGTCCGTCCACCTTCTCCAGCCGCATCACCATGGACAACTGACCCGGCGCCGGTTTGCCTTGGGTGCCCATGCTGGTGATGGTCTGGCCGATGACCACGATCGCCTCGGCGGATTCGGTATCGCCGGATTTGATCGCGCACTGGACGTCATTGACCTTCGAGACCACCTCGCCCTGGGTGAGCACATCGCGCAATTCCTTACTGGTGCTGTCGAATTGCTTCTTCCAGTCACCGGTGGCGCCGTCGAGCACCCCCGCGAAGTACTTGTCCAGGTTCTTGGCGTCGTAGTCGGCGAGCACCGGCGCGTACCGGCAGGCGGCGCGGCGGGCATCCTCGTGCGCGGTGACGATGGCCTTGTTGTCCTCGTTCTGGAGGTAGAACAACACCGACGACGCGGCCACTGCGGCGAACAGCACCGCGGCGGCGCAGCGGTACGCGATCCTGCCTCGTCTGCCGGGGGCGCGCAGCAGCGTAAGGCGCCTGGCGACAGGAGATTTCACGTCTTCCGGAGCAGAAGTCGACTCCGCGCCATTGTCGGAGGCGGCGTCCCCGTCCTTGCCGAGCGAGACGGCTGCCTCCGGCTCGGACACATCGGCATTGTCGATCTCGATGTCGGCTGTGTTGCTTGTTCGCTCGCTCATGATTTCTCGTTCCTATCTGCCGGGCGCGGGTCGGGAGAGTTCATTGCCGGTGACGCCGGGTGGCGGGCCGGAGCCGTTGTCCGGCACATTCGGTCGCGGCGCATTCGCCGAACCGCGGACCTGGAGTGCGGGATCGGTGGTGACGCAGTAGTTGTAGAGCCGCACCCTGGTATCGACGACCTTGTCGGTCGGCACCACGGGCACCGTCTGGTAGTCGCAGGTCGGCCGCGGCCATGGATCGACCAGGGTGTTGAAGGCGTTGTCGTGCGCCGGAATGCCGATGGCCTCCGAACCCGCGCGCAATGCGGGGAACAGCGCCTCGATGGCCGGTTGGCGCAGCTTGGCCGCCTTGGTGATGGCGACGAAGTTGGTGATCAGATCGGTCATCGGATCCTGGGTGTCGTGCACGATGCCGCCGAGGGTGGCCAGTTGGCCGGGCCCCTGCTCGAGGAACCGGCGCACTTCCTGGTCGGCGGCGGTCAACTGCTGGAACAGTGCGCTGGACCCGGTGGTCAGCGTGGTCAGATCGGGCTGTGCGTGCGTGGTGGTTTCGGCGATCACCTGCAGGTTCTCGATCAGGCGCTGGGTCTGTGGCAGCAGATCGGACAGTCCGGACATGGCCCGGCTGATCCCGGCGACCATATTGCGCAGCCGATCCGGACCACCGGCCAGCGCCCTATCGAGTTCATCGATGATCACATTGAGTCGGGTCGGATTCATCCCGCCGATCAGCCCGCTCATATTCGCCAGCACCGACTGCACCGTGACCGGCGTGCTGGTCACCGCGCGCTCGACGATCGAGCCGTCGGACAGATACGGCCCGCTATCGGAGTCGGGGCGAAAGTCCAGGTACTGCTCCCCCGCGGCCGAGAGCCTGCCCACGGCCACGGTGCCGCCCACCGGAATCCTTGCGCTGTCATCGATTTCGGCGATGGCGGCGACACCGTCACCGGATATCCGGACCTCGCGCACCTTGCCGACCCGACTGCCGCGGAAGGTGACGTCATTGTTCGCCGCAACACCGCCCGAACTCTTCAGCTCCACCCGGACGGTGTAGGTGCTCGGCAGCGGATTGATCCGCAGCACGGCCGCACCGAGATAGGACATGCCGAGGATGAGCACGACGACCAATCCGATATTGGCCACCGCGATCCGATGCCGAACCAGCCAGTGCCACAGCGGAATATTCATCGCCCACCGCCCTGCAACCGTCCGATGACCTTCTGGATGACCTCCGCGAGACTGCCGATGAACGCTGGTACATCCCCGATTTCCGGCCAGCGGCTGCCCTTCGGATCGGTCAGCGCACCGATATCGAGATAGGAGACCGTCGCGGCGACCGCGAGCACCGGCCCCTCATAGCTGGCCATCACATTCGGATAGAGGGCGTGCAGGCCGTCCAGTGTGCCCGCGAGATTGTCGCCCATCCGGGTGAATCCGGACATCAGCCGCTGGATGCTGTCGAACAGGCTCAGGAACTCCGGACCGGTGGTGTCGGTGAAATCGCCGAGCGCGGACATGGTCACCGACACCTTGGCGACCAGATCGGCAATGCTCCTGTTGTTTTCGGCGACCAGCCCGATCAGCGGCGGGAAGGTGTCGGCGGCCGCACCCAATTCCGCCTTGCGCCTGGCCAATTCGCCGGTCAGCACATTCAGCCCGGACAGCACGCTGTCGACATCGGCGGTGCGCGCGTTGAGCGCCGCGAGCACCTCGGTCATCTCGGTGATCAGATGCGACAACTGCGGCGCGCGCCCGGCGAACATCGAATTCATCTCGGTGGTTATCCGCGCGACCTGATTGAGCCCACCGCCATTGAGCAGCATGGAGATCGACATCATCAGCTGTTCGACCGAGGCGCCGGTGCTGGTGTGGTCGGCCGCGATGGTGTCGCCGGGCCGCAGCATATCGGCGCTGGCCTGCTCGGCGGGCAGGGTCATGGCGACGAACATGTCACCGAGCGGGGTGGCCTGGCGCAGTTCGGCGGTGGTGCCGCGAGGCAGCTGGATATCGCGTCGGATCCGCATCTCCACATCGGCGAGGAAGTTGGTGGTGCTGATCTTGGAGACCATCCCGATTTCCGTACCGCCGATCTTCACGTGGGCGTTCGCGGGCAGGTTGAGCGCGTCCTCGAAGACGGCGTGCAGCTCATAGCCCGGTCCGCCGATGCCCGGCTTGGGCAGCGGCACATTGTCGACCGTCACGGCGCATCCCGCCGCGGCGACGACCACCGCCGCGGCAAGGAACGTTGAACGCGCCGCCCTCATTTGGTGATCCCGAGCAGTGCGGCGGTCAGCCCGAAATCGGGGCCGAAGTCCTGGATCTTGCCGGTGCGGCAGCCGTCGAGTCGCAGCTGGATGCGCTCACAGAACAGCGAGAGCGCCTCACCGTCGAGCACCGCCTTGTCGAGCAGACCGTGCAGGCGCAAGGCCCGGTCCTCCCGGCTCACGGCATTGCTGAAGTTCTCGAAGAAAAGCGGTGTGACATCGGCGATTTCGGTGAGTCCGCGAGCGTTGGCGCGCATCTGCGCGGTCAGTGTGGTGAACCTGGTGAGCGCGCCGAGCAGCTGTTCGCGGTTGCGGCCGACCACGGTCGAGGTATTGGTGACGAAGTCGTTGAGCTGGGTGATCACCGCCTGCAGTCCGGGCGCCTGCTGTCCCATCAGCTGCACCAGCTCGGTGAGTCGGCCGCTGAAATCCCGGACCGTCTGGTCGTTCTGGGCGATGATCTCGGTGATCTCATTGAGTTCGACGATGGTGTTGGAGATCTGGTCGCCATTGGCGAGGGTGACCTGGAAGGCCGTGGACAGATCGTCGAGCGTCTGACGCAGCTTGTCCCCGTTACCGTTCAACAGGGGAAACAGCACCCGGCTCGCCATCGGCCCGGTTTCGCTATCGCCCTTCAGCGCATCGCCGAGCTGATCGAAGGTGTCCAGAATGCGGTCGAGTTCGACCGGGGTGCGGGTGCGGGCGAGCGGGATGTGCTGACCGTCGGTCAGCACCGGACCATTGCCCTCGTAGGCGGGGGCGAGTTCCACATGCCGATTGGTGATCAGCTGTGGTGAAACCAGTGCGGCCATCGCATCGGCCGGAATCCGCACGCCCTTGTCGATGGACATGGTGACCTCGACATAGCTGCCCTTGGGCGTCACGGTATCGACCCGTCCCACCGGCACGCCGAGCACCGCCACATCATTGCCCGCGTACAGGCCAGCGACGTTCTCGAAATCGGCGCTGATGCGCAGATGTTCGCCGAGATATTGCTTCGGCAGTGCGGTGAGGCTGTCGGGCAGCAGCGAACAGCCGGTCGCCACGCTCACCGCCAAGCCGAGTACCGCGGATTTCAGAAAAGTACCAGTCCTCATCAGTTGCACCCCTGTACGGCTTGGGCAAAACACAGCCAGTTGTCCGGGAACACCCATGGCGCCCACACATCGCCGTAGGGGCCGTTGCCGAGCGCATTGTTGAACTGGCGCAATGCGACCGGCATGATTTCGTAGAGCGAATCGAGGTTGTCGCGGTTCTTTTCCAGGCCCTCGGACATGATGTTCAGGTTCTGGATGAGCGGACCGAGCTGATCCTGGTTCTCCAGTCCCATCTCCTGCAGTAGCCGCGACAGGCTCGCCACATTGTCGAGCAGTTGTTTCAGCAGACTCTGGCGCAGTGCGACGGCATTGCCGATGGCCTCGCCGCGGGTGAGCAGCAGGAGCACGCTATTGCGATTGTCGGAGGCCAGCTGGGCCACCTGGTCCATGCTCTTCAGCAGGGTGTCCACCTCGTCGCGGCGATCGTTGATCACCTTGGCCAGCGCACCGATGCTGTTGAGTGCCTCGACGGTGAGCTGCGGGGAATCGCCCATCTGCTGGCTCAACACATCCAGGGACTGGCGCAACTCGGCCGGATCCAGGCGTTCGATGCGCTCGAAGGACGACTTGTACACCGGATCCTGGATGACCTTGCCCAGGTTGTACGGCACCGATGTCTGCTTCAGCGGAATTCGGCTGTCCGGCAGTCCTTTTCCATTACCCGGCAGCAGTTCGACATGCAGTTTGCCGAGAATGGTGGTCATCTTGATGGCGGCCGAGGCATCCGGACCGAGCCGAAGATCCTTGCGCACCTGCAGATCCACGATCACCTTCGCACCGTCGAGTCGCACGGCGCTCACCGATCCGACCTCGATGCCCGACACATCCACCGATGCCCCCGACCGCAGACCCGCCGCCTGGGCGAATTCGGCGTGAATCGTCTTGTCGCCGAGATGCGCCTGCGACAGCGCACTGGATCCGACCAGCAGCACGACCACCGAACCCGCCGCGAGAAATCCGAGCCACAGCAGGCGATTGCGCACCGGACGCACCCGGCCAACTAAGGCGATCATCGGCAGACCTCCGAGTGAGAATTGCCGCCGACCTGCGAGAACAGCCCGGGCGGCAGCAGCACGCCCCAGAGCGACACATCCAGCGAGCAGATATAGGCATTGGCGTAGGCGCCGTAGCTGGTGAACCGAGCCAGCGCATTGAGAATGGTCGGCAGCTCGACCGCGGCCTGATCCAGTGATGCGCCATTGAGGATCAACAGGGCGACGCCGCTGGTCGCATCATTCTGTGCCCGAGCCAGATTCGGCTTCACCTGGCCGATCAGGGTGACCAGCGAGTCGGTGGATCTGGCCACGGTGTCGACCGAGGATTTCAGCGACTCCCCCTGCGCGTACAGCGATTCCACCAGGGCGCGCGCCTGTGTGATCAGGGTTTCCAACTCGCCGCTGCGATTGGCCAGGCCCGCTATCACGCTGCTGAGATTGCCGATGACATCGCCGAGGATCTTGTCGCGCTGACCGAAGGTGCCGGCGAGTTCGGCGGCCTGGGTGATCAGCGCGCTGAGCGAGACGTTATTGCCCTGCAGGGCCTGGATCAGGGTTTCCGACAGCGAGTTGACCTGATCCGGTTGCAGCACACTGAACAGCGGCTCGAAGCCCGACAGCAGCGCCGACACATCGAAGGAAGGTTCGGTGCGCTCGACGGGAATCGCCGATCCGGCGGCCATGACCGCGCCGTCCCCGTTGCCGGGAACCAGGGCGATATAGCGTTGTCCGATCAGATTCTGATAGCGCACGAGAGCTTTCGTGGTTGTGGTCAGCCGCTGGTTGCGCTGGATACGGAAGTCGACGCGCGCCCTGTAGTCCCCGTCGAAATCGATGCCGTCGACCCGCCCGACCCGAACACCGGCCATGCGAATGTCATCGCCGACGCGCAGGCCGAGTACATCGGTGAAGGTCGCGGAGTAGGAATCGGTATCGCCGGTCACCGAGCGCTGCAGCGTCGACCAGATCGTGTAGGTCAACAACACCGCTACGACGGCGAACAGGCTGAATCCGATCAGTGCCCTGCCTGATTTCATGCGCTAACCCCCCGCGTTCGATGCGGTGTCGTATACGGTCACCGAGCCACCGGCCAGCACCGGAGCCAGCAGCAGGTACTGCGCGGCAGTCGGGCGACCACCGACGATCGCGGCGGCGGCATCGAGTCCGCGCAACCCAGTCGAATTCGGTGGGGCGGGTCGATCTGTCGCCGCCGCGGGCGCGGTCAGGCCCGGAATGCTGGGCAGGCCGGGAATTCCCGGTATCGCGACGGCGGGCGGCGGTCCAGCGGCGGCCAACCGCTTGGGCATCAGTTGCGGTGGAAACTCCTGTGGCACAGGGACGTCTGGAATGCTAGTGCCGCCACAGCGCGGCCCCGCCATGGTGCCGTAGTGCGGGCAATCCTTGGCGGTGTACTGCTGGAACGGCGTGAAGCTGACGTCCATCTTCCACACCATCTGGCGACTCGGCCCGAAACCGAAGGTTGTACGCACCCGCTGCAGTGCGGCATTGAAGTTGGCGGCCGTGTCCGGAATGGCCTGCGGATCCCGGGCCAGACCGCCGAACAGGCCGTCCAGTCCGGCGACCAGATCTTTGCCGGAGTCCGGATTCCGCGCGAACAGCGCATTGACCGAGTCGACCGTGCCGCTGGCATTGGTCAGCAGTGCGACGAGATTGTCGCGCCGCTCGGTCAAGGTGCGCGCCGTGGTCACCGAATCGGACAGCACGCCGACCAACTCCGGTGCCGAAACGCTGAGCGCCGTCACCGCCCGGCCCAGATTGCCGAGCAGATCGCCGATGCCGGGAATCGCGTGCACCTGGGTGAGCCAGGTATCGAGGCGTTCGACGGTGGACCCCGGCACCCGCGCCCCCGGCTCGAGCGCGTCGGCCAGAGTGGCGAGCACCCGGCCCAATTTCTCCGGCTGAATGTGGTCGAGCACATCACGCAGCACGCTGAGCGTGGTCTGCAATTGCACGGTGCCCGCGCCGGTGTCCTCGGGAATTCGGGCGCCCGCGCGCAGCGTGTCGGTGGTGTGGCCGTTGTCGACCAGTTCGATGGCGGTCACGCCGAAGATATTGTTCGGAATCACCCGTGCGGTGACATCGGCCGGAACCAATTCCGCCACACCGGGTTTCAGATCCAGGTCGGCGTCCTGACGTTGCCCCTTCGCGACGACCTCGACGGCCGCCACCGAACCGACCACCATGCCGCGGAATTTCACATCGGCATGGGTGGGCAGCCCGTCCCCGGTACTCGTGAGCACGGCGACCACGGAAACCTTGTCTTCGAAGTAGCCGGTATAGCGCAGCCCCAGCAGATACAGCAGCAGCGCCGTCGCGGTGGTCACGGCGATTCCGGCGAGGGTGAGTTGACGGGCGGTGGGTCCGCGCCCACTTGGATCGAGCAGCATGCGCCTACCCCGATATCCGGAACCCGGGGTCGATACCCCAGATCGCGAGGGTCAGAAACAGATTCACGAACACCATGACGACGATGACCATCTTGATCGCCCGCCCGGCCGCGTGGCCGACCCCTTCCGGGCCACCGGTGGCGATGAAGCCGTAGTAGCACTGGATGAAGGTCGAAATCAGCACGAACACCACGACTTTGATGACCGAGAAGAAGACATCGATGCCATTGAGGAATTGGAAAAAGTAGTGGTCGTAGGTCCCGGCGGAGGTGCCGCCGAGGAACAGAACGGCCAGCTTCGTCATCAGATACGCCACCGCCAGGCCCACGCTGTAGAGCGGGACAATGGTCAGGATCGCGGCGATCATCCGGGTGGTGACCAGGTACGGAAGCGGCCGGATGGCAATGGATTCCAGTGCGTCGATCTCCTCGGAGATCCGCATCGCACCCAACTGCGCGGTGAATCGGCATCCGGCTTGGATGGCGAAGGCCAGCGTGGCCAGGATCGGCCCGATCTCCCTGGTGGTCGCGAAACCCGAGATCGCGCCGGTCAGCGGATTCATCGTCAGCAGGTTCAGCGCGGTGTAGGACTCCATGCCGACGGTGATTCCGCCGAATCCGCACAGGATGATGACGACGCCGACCGTGCCGCCACCGACGATGAGCGAACCATTGCCCCACCCGACATCGGCGGTCAGCCGCAGCACTTCCTTGCGATAGTGCCGGAGCACGAAGGGAATTGCCGAGACGGCCTGAAAGAACGTGATCGCCTGATGGCCGAGTCGCTGATTGGCCCGGATCGGCACGCGGGCCACCTCGCCCACCGCGCGGATCGGTTTCAGAGCCGGTGGGGTGTACCGGGTGCCCATCTCAGATCACCTTCGCCGGGAACAGCGTGTTGTAGATCTGGGTGATGATGATGTTGGTGGCGAACAGCATCAGCGCCGAGTTGACCACTGCGGCGTTGACCGAATTGGCGACACCGCCCGGTCCACCCTTGGTGTGTAATCCGATGTCGCAGGCGATGATCGCGGTGAGCGCACCGAAGATGGCCGCCTTGACCAGCGCGATCACCAGATCGTTCGCCACCGCGAAGGAGGCGAAGGTGCTGATGAACGAACCCGCCGTACCGCCCTGGGCGTAGACATTGAACATGTAGCCGGTGGCGAACCCGACGAAGACCACGAATCCGCACAGCAGGATGCTGACCAGGATCGCCGCCAGCAGCCGCGGCGCGACCAGCCTGCGCACCGGATCGACGCCCATCACCATCATGGCGTCGATCTCCTCGCGAATGGTGCGGGAGCCGAGGTCGGCGCAGATGGCCGAGCCGACCGCACCCGCGATCATCAGCGAGGTGACCAGCGGTGCGCCCTGGCGAATGATGCCGAGACCGCTGACCGCGCCGATGAACGTCGTCGCACCGACCTGATTCACCAGCGCGCCGACCTGGATCGAGACGACGACGGCGACCGGAATCGCGACGAAGACGGTCGGCGCGGCCGAAACGCTCGCCATGAACGCGCACTGTTTGATGAACTCCTGAAAGGGAAAGCGGCGCACCAGCATCGCGCGCACCATCTCGACGAAGGCATCGCGCAGCAACCGGACCTGACGGCCCAGCGTCTCCAGCGACCGCTGGGGATGGCGCCGCCACAGCCCCTTCAGATCCTCGACCGCCCGCTCCAGATCGGTTGGCTCGGTGGGCGGTTCGGCGAGTTCGGTACTCATGCCGACTCGCTCAGTTGATGCTGTAGCAGGACGAGGACATAGCCGACCACGGCGATACCGGCGGCGGCGGTGCTCAGCACGGCGAGCCAGAGCCCGAACCGCAGCACCGGATTGACTTTCATACGCCCCCCGAGGATCTTGACGCCGATCACCAAGATGTCGATGAGCCAAACCAAGATCATCATCAGGTCATACACACATTCGAGAAGGTGAGTACCGGCCAGCACACGATCGAGCCGAGGAACGAGATGACCACGTCGATGCCGTGCATGCGGTGCAGGTGGCTGGTGTGGGTCAGCGTCCAGATGAGCCCGACGAGCCCGTACGGGATGGCGAGGATGATGAGGGTGCCGAGGAATTCGGAGACCTTCATCTCGTAGCTGAATATTCGATCCAGCTTCTTGAGCATGCGCCTGCGTCCTTTCCTACGCCGCCCGAGCGGGACGGCCGGACCCGCGCCGGATCGAGGTATCGCTACGGCGCGAGTGCGGCCGATCACTGTCCGATCGGTCGGGGTATGGCTGCGTATGTTACGCACAATTCTGTCGATAGCGGAAGAACTCGAGGACACTTAGTTTCGCGATTATCGATAGACAACCCAGCTTAGCCAGATAACGTATGGTCTTGAACTTAAGAATCCTTAGTAACATAATCGATGTACGGCCCATGCGGGGCCGGTTTGGCGGCAGGAGAGTTCGATGACGAGCAACGCGGCTTCGGCAGCATTGCGGCCCACCTCCCTCGACCACACGGAGCTGACGAAGGAACAGACCCGCATCCACATCAACTCCGCGCACCGTCCGTTCACCAAGCGGCCGGTCAAACTGACCGATGCGCTGGACTTCTGGTCCTTCGCCGGGGCCGCGGCCAATGTGGCGATGCAGATGTCGCGCCCCGGCGTCGGGTACGGCGTGGCGGAGAGCCGCGTGGAATCCGGTGCGCTGATGAAGCATCCGTGGAAGCGAGCCCGCACCACCACGCAGTACCTCGCGGTCGCCATCCTCGGCACCGAAGAGGAGCGGCGGGCCTACCGCGAGGCGGTGAATGTCGCGCACCGGCACGTACATTCGCAGCCGGGTGCGGCGGTGAAGTACAACGCCTTCGACCGCAACCTCCAATTGTGGGTCGCCGCTTGCCTCTACATCGGCTTCGAGGACACCTACCAGCTGTTACAGGGCCGGATGAACGACGAACAGGCCGAGGCCTTCTACTCGTCCTCCTCGACGCTGGGCACCACACTCCAGGTCACCGAGGAGATGTGGCCCGCGACCCGCGCCGAATTCGATCGCTACTGGAACGAGGCCTGCGCACAGGTGGTGCTCGACGACTACGTCCGCGGCTATCTGAACGATCTGCTGAATCTGCGCATGATCCACTGGTATCTGCGCCTGCCGTTCCGAAACCTGTTGAAGTTCCTCACAATCGGCTTCCTGGCCCCCATTTTCCGCGAACAGCTCCAGGTCGAATGGACATCCGCCGACCAGCGCCGCTTCGAGCACCTGTTCGTATTCGTCGCCTTCGTCAACCGCTTCATTCCGCGATTCCTTCGCCACGGCGGCACCTATGCGCTAATGACCGATATCCGCCGCCGCATCCGCAAGCACAAAGACCTCATCTGAACTCCGCCCCGTGCCGAGAGTTCGCGACCGTAGTCGAAAGGTGGCTCGAGCGGCTCAATTGAGCGACCCGATGACTACGCTCGACGCACGGCCTGCCGGTGGCGGATGGCGTGGCGGATGGGTTCGGTGAAGGTGTGGGGGTGGTGGTAGACGTGGGGGGCGGCGGTGCAGAAGGTGGTCCGGCCGTGGGTGGTGAGGCAGTTGTGGCGGGGGTTGTCGCGGACGGCTGCAGGTTCGCCGGAATGCCAAGTGGCGCTGTCGTATTCGAGACCAATTTGCCATTTGCGCCAGCCGAGGTCTAAGCGGCGCAGACCATCAGGTGTCTGCACCTCCAGTTGCGGCTCGGGATGGGGCAGGCGCGCGTCGATGCACCGCAGGCGCGTGCGCGACTCCATGGGGGACTCCGCTCGGGAATCGGCTAGCGGAATCAACTCAGCCGCTTGCGTGCAGCCACGCCTGCCCGCCTGCCTTTCGATCTCACCACCCAACTCCGCACGCGAGAGCCCTTGACGCAGCGCCAGATCCAGGGTCGGCAGGCACCAGCACCTCTCCCCACCCTGTCCACACCCACCACCCTGTGGATAGTTCGCCGACAGTAGTCAAAGGGCGGCTTGCGCCCTGTGTTCTCGCGACCATTTGACTACCGTCGACTGGGGCACGGGCTAGCGGGTGGGGTAGCGGCGGTCGATGAGGTCGAACATGTTGGGCTGGCCTGCTTTGTAGAGTTCGCGGTCGATGAGTTTGAGGGGCTCCCAGAGGGGCATGGTGAAGCGGGGGGTGATGGTGGCGGGTGCGGCCGGGGAGCCGGAGGCGTGCAGGATGGCGTTGGCCGCGAGGCGGCCGCCTTCGTTGGCGCCCTCCATGCAGGCGACGTTCATGCCGGTTTTGATCCAGTCGCCCGCCAGGAACAGGTTGTCGATGTCGGTATAGGCGTCGGGGCGGTCGGACCAGGAGCCCGGGTTCTGGATGAAAATGGCGTCGTCGTAGCCGATATCGGGGGTGCCGGCACCAGTGAGGGCGGGGTCGATCATCCAGGAGTGCAGCATTTCGTCGGCGAGCTGGATGTCACCGTCATCATTGACGTGGGCCTTGATCTGCGCCCAGGTTTCGCGGGCGATCTCCTCGGGTGTGCATTGTTCGGCGGTCTTGCGGTTGAAGGTGCCGGGCTCCTCCCATTCGGAGATGATGGCGGAGAGCACATCCTGGACGGTGCCGTCGCCGTAGGTGGTCAAGGGTCGCCGCCAGAACTGGGCCTCGCTGATCGAGGTCAGGCCCCAGGGTGCGTCGTTGTAGCCGACGTGGCCATTGGCCAGGTCGACCCGTTTGCGCAGGAAGAACTGGATGCCGACCATCCACGCGGCCTGGAGGTTTCGGATGCGGTCCAGGGTGGGATCGGCGGCGGACAGGTCATCGGAGAGCAGGTCCGGGAATTTGTCGAGCGGGATCGCCGAGAGGTAGTAGTCGGCCTCCACCGTCCGACGGGCGCCGCTCCGGTCGGTCACGGTGGCCGAGGTGATGTGTGCGCCGTCGCTACTGAAGCCCGAAAGACGTTGGCCCAGTGCGAAGGTCACGCCGATCGAGCGCAGGTAGTCGATCCACGGATTGATCCACGTCTCGGTGGTCGGGCCGTTGAGTACGCGGTCATTGCCCTTGCCGTCGGTGTCGTTGTCGAGGTTCAGCAGCGACCAGACATACTCCTCGCCGACCAGACCGATCGAATGCGCGCTGCAGTTGCGGGATTTGGTGGCCACGAGTTCGCGAATGAAGCCGTCGCCGAGGAAGCGGTTGTACTCCGGGGACGAATTGTCCAGGCGCGCGAAATCGGTCCAGGTCATTCGCTCCCACTGACCGAATTTGCGCTCGGTGCTGCTCGAGACGTAGACGGCCAGTCGCTCCGCGGCGAACACCGCCTCG
Source organism: Nocardia sp. CA-119907 (assembly GCF_050955995.1). NCBI lineage: Bacteria > Bacillati > Actinomycetota > Actinomycetes > Mycobacteriales > Nocardiaceae > Nocardia > Nocardia sp. CA-119907. The sequence continues at coordinate 1,107,629 of NZ_CP192091.1, read as the reverse complement.
GGTAGCGGCAGGCGGAACAGCGACTCGAAGACCGATGCGACGGAATCGATGAATCCCTGGGGCGTCATAGGGAATTGGGAGAACGGTAGCGGGAACGGCAGCGGCACGGTGAGGTTGTGCCGATTCATGCCCGCGATCATCGCCGCATTGAGGCGGACCAGGTTGTCCCACACGCCGTTCGCATTGCCGGGGAACGGGATCCGGCGCAGCGTATCGGGCAGATTGTGATAGAAGCCGAAGAAGCTGCGGAAGCCGTGTTCGCCCGGCAGTTGGCCCCCGCCGGAGTCGGCGTAGATGCTGCGCGTCTTACCGCCGAAGGCATCGAGCTTCTCGTACACCGTGACAGCGAATCCGCGCTCGGCGAGCTCGTGCGCGGCGGTCAGCCCCGCGGGGCCCGCGCCGAAGACGGCCACCGACCGGTCCGGCTGGGCGCTCGCACGGCGGCCGGTTGGCGCCAGTGTCATTGCGGCGGCGACACCTCCGACCAGGGCGGCATTCTTCATGAATGTGCGTCGCGAGTGCGACGGGGACGGCTTCTGCTGCATTGCTGAATCTCCCGACCATCCGGCCTGCACGTCCATGTGCGCCGCACAGGCACCTGCGTTGTCGAGATATGTTACTGAAGATTCTTGTCGGGCGTAGGCGATTTCGCGTGTGCGACAGCGAGCGAAAGACGGTTATGAGATAGCCAAAGATCACACAGCCGAGGATCGATTCACGATGGGCTGATGTTGATGCAAATTCTGTTCATCAACAAAGAGCGTGCGACAGCATGGCGGTCTGATCGGGCTGCTGTTTCGGCGGCTTGGTATAGGCGTAGGTCACTGCTCGGCCGTCCGGTGTCGCGCCGGATATCGTGAGGTACCCGGAGATGCCACCGGTGTGTCCGACATACTCTGCGCCGCAAGGCAAATGGGCGGAGCCGACGCCGAGCCCGTAGGATATGTCGAGCATTCCCATCGGCACACCGTCGCGCATCTCCCGCAGTTCGGCCGCGGGTACCACCTGTCCGGCCAGCAGCGCTCGGTAGAACCGATTCAGATCGTCGCCGGTGGAGACCATCCCGCCCGCCCCCCACGGCACCGAAGGTTCGATGCGCGACACATCGGTGATCACGCCGTCTATGTCGGCGTACCCCTTGGGATGCGGGCCCCGGATATCGAGCTCACCCGGCCCCGGCAAGTAGGTGTCATCGAGCCGCAACGGCTTCAGAATCCGCCGGTTCAACTCATCGACATACGATGCGCCCGTGACCCGTTCGATGAGCATATCCGCCACGATGTAATTGGAATTGCTGTACTCGAACCGCGCACCCGGCGCGAAATCCGCTGGCCTGCTGAGGATTATCGCGATCTCCTCCGCGGGCGTCATGATCCGCCCCTCCAGGCCCGCCCGATATTCGTCGACGCGCGGGTCATCGGTGAGCTCCGGCAAACCGCTCTGGTGCCGCAGGATCTGACGGACCGTAATCGCCCGCCCGTCGATCCCGTCGCCTCGCAACACCCCCGGCAGATACGTATCCACCGGCTCATCGAGCCGAACCCTGCCCTCCGCCACCAACTGCAACATCACCGCACTGGTGAACGTCTTGCTGACACTGCCGATCCGCACCCGCTGCGGTGGTGCCGCCGGAATCGGCGCATGGGTACCGATATCGGCGACACCACTGGTGAGCGTGACCGTCTTCCCGTTCTCGGTCAGCGTCGCGATCATCCCCGTGACCCCATCCTCCACCGCCCGATCGATATCCCCCCGCACCACCCGAATCCGGTTCTCCGACACCCCCGCCGACGCATCCGTACCCGCATCCTGCGCACATCCCACGAGTAGGGCAACCAAACCAGCAGCAATACCTATCGTCACAACCCGCATACCTCGAGGGTAGGAATCCTCCCCGCCCCACGCATCGGGGTCGGCCCCTGAGATCGCCCCGAGGGAGGGCCCCTAGTACCACCGGGTGATCATGTGTTGCCCAGACATGGATCGACGCGGCTGTCGCCCTCGGCTGGCATCCGTGGGCAACCGGCGGAGAGGCCACCGACGAACTGGGATGCGCGATCGACGCAGGGGCGCTGAACCTGGGCAGTGACCGTCAGCCGGGCTTGGGTCGAGCTCGTCGGTCATCACGCAGAGAAGCCGGACACCGCTGACTTCGACGTCTTCATCGACCGGAATCCCGCACTGCTGAACAGGCGGCTGCTCACCCGCTGCTATCGACCCTCCACGCTAGCAAGCGTCCCGTCCCGGAGCGGCGGGATCGAACCCGACCTCGCCCCCTCCCCGGCGACATACCGGGGGGCGGATGACGCGGCGCACATTTCCGAGGGCGAATGAAGGTAATGGCGCCGAGCTGCGCGCGGGCCACGACGCCGTGCTCGGCATGCTGGAGGCTGCCCCCGCATCCCCGATCCCGGCGGCGGCTTGACGGTGCGCCCGCGCTACTTGAATTGGATTATCTGGAGGTAGTTCCCGTCCGGGTCCACGAAGGTCCCGAAGCGGCCGGAGGGGCGATCCGCACCGGGAGCTAGCCAGTCCACGCCGGCCGCCCGCAGCCGCGCCTCGATGGCGTCGAAGTCCTCGACATGGAAGTTGAGGATCATCCGGCCCGGCTCGTTGTTCTTCGTCCCAAGGTCGTCGCGCTGGTCGATGACCAGTAGGAAGCCGCCGAGATCGATCGGTCCTTCGCCTGTGTATTCCGGCGCGAGCGTGCTGCGGTACCAGTCCCGCAGTTCCGCCGGCCGGGTGCTTCCGAGCAGGATGCTGCCCGGTTTCAGGGTGACGGCACGAGGTGAGCGCTCGGCGCGCAGCACGGACGCGGCGTCCTGATGAGCCGGGGCGTTTCCACCCTCCTTCGGGTTGGGTTGTCCCACACCGGTACTGATCAGATTCCGCAGACTGCCGCCGATATAGCCACCCCATGCGTTGGAGCACACGTCGTAGCACTCGTACTGCGGAACCAGACCCACGTGCGTGAAGCGAACCTCGGCGCCACCGTCGTTTTCGGAGATTTCGAAGACGATCTCGGTGCCCTTCCATTCCGCCTGGTCTTCGATGAAGTTGAAGTAGTTGTCCAGCACGAGCCATGCGACCTTGCGGCCGGGCACCAGTTCGGTGACGCGGATCGTGCAGCGATGAACATCCTGGTAGCGGTGGACGAACTCGCCGCCGACCTGATCGGTGACGCCCTCGGCATCCTCCGACCACCAACCGCGGACATCGACGATGGCCTCGAAGGCTTCCTGGGGCGTCCGATCCACCGAGAAAGCGGTGGTGAAGTTCTGCTTCGCATCTACTTGCATCATGCAAGTGAGCATAGTCACGGCAACTTTCATGACGCAAGTGGGATCGGTAGACTGGTTCGCATGCTCGGGAAGACCTACGACTCGCAGGTGTGCTCGATCGCGCGCGCACTGGAGGTGATCGGCGAACGCTGGAGCTTGCTCATCGTTCGTGACGCCGTGTTCGGGGGTTCGACCCGTTACAACGACTTCCAGCGCAGCCTGGGCGTGGCGACCAACATCCTCAAGACCCGGCTCAATGGTTTCGTGGAGGCCGGAATCATGGTGCGCCGCAAGTATTCCGAGCAGCCCGACCTGTATGAATACCTGCTGACCGACAAGGGGCGTGCGCTCGCCCCCGCGCTCGTCGCGCTCACCGAATGGGGCGACGAATGGGCGACCGACGGCGAGCCCCCGATTCTCTACACCCACTCGGTATGCGGCGCGGGAATCACCCAGCAAACGGTGTGCGCCCACTGCGGTCGCGTGCACGACCCCGCCGAAATCCAGGCCACGATCGGCCCCGGGATGCCCCCCGAACGTGTACAGACCTGATCTCCGCCAAGACGATGGTCCAGCGGCGGCGAGAAGAATCCCGAGGCTCGCAAAACGGCGTATACGAAGTGATGGAGTCGCAGTCCAAGGTCATCGAAGACTTCCAGACCCTGTTCCGCACCGTCTGCGAGCGCTCACCGGTGTCGATACCGAACCGGCGGCGAAATACCAAGTGCCTGGAAGCGAATCTGCCGCAGCAGACACCCGCCCAAGCCAAGATCTTCTCCCGGCCAGGACTATGGGATTCCGAGTTCGCGCACACCCGGGACACTGGTCACACATCGACTCTCCACATGACACGCCGGTCTTCGGGCCGCTCGATGTACAGATCGCTGCTCATCGCCGGACCTGCACGCGTCGTTCGATGTCTTCCTCATTGCCATCGACATAGAACGCCCGGATCATGCCGCGCGCAGAGTCCGCGGTTTGCAACAGACCTGGTACCAGCTCTTGGTAGGAGATCAGGCGGCGCGCGGCGCGTTCCATGTCGACGTACATGTTGAACGCGTCGATGAACAGTCCACCGAGGGACGTGATCCCGCCCTCGTCCTTGGCCGCCGCTGCCCGCGAGGCCAGTCCGACCGCCTGCTCGGTGGCATCGGGCTCCACCTCGTACAGCGAGCACAACTCACGTACATCCTGACGCCGGGGTTTGACGGCACGACCGGTCTCTAGGCGCTGTAATCCGTTGTAGCTGAGTTGAACTGCCTTTGCGGCGTCTTGGATTGCGAAGCCGCGCCCCTCGCGCTTCTCGCGCAGGAAACGGCCCAGCTGGCGACGCAGCAGCGTCGGCGATTCCTCGGGCATCGGATTCCCCCCCACACAGTGAATGCACTTGCGCTCGAATTCCGAACACGGTTCAACAGCGCATTCGCATCCTGTCCAGGAGCTTTCGACGAGTTCGTCTGAACATTCAGATTTTACTCGAGCAGGTATGCGTCCGGTGGTGTGCTCACCATGCGCTCGGAGAGAACTTTTCCCAGATCAGGAGTTGTTTTCAGGGGCCGAGCGCACGTACCACTGTTGAGATCCGGGAGGTCGGCACGTGCCGAATCGAGAACTGCCGCAGCGAGATCCGTTCGTTGGTCCGCCAGCTGCCTACCGCGGCGCGCCAGCCGATGTGGTCGAACGGTTCGCGGATGCGGTACGCGAGTGGGTGGTCCAGTCCGTACCCACCGAATCGTCCCGGTGCCGGGGTGAGGCGTCCCCCGGCATCGGGCGCACGAACGGCGAGGTTCAGTAATGCGTCGAGATGCCTTGCGCACCACACGAACCCAGGACGGCAGCAAGGTCGCCGTGTGGCAGTTGATCGGCAGTTCCGCTCGCATCCTGCGCCTACAGCTTCCCGGTGCGGCGTTCACCGCCTACCGCCTGCCGTCGCGCACGACGCTGCCGAGCGCCCAACCCGGCACGATCATGTTCGATCCCCACCCGGACCTGGCCGACGCCCGGGTACTACTTCCCCAACACGAGGACCTGTGGAATGTCCTGCGCGACGCCTACTGGGCCGCCCTCCTGAGCCGGACCGATCTCGCGAACTCGTTGGAGCCGTGACGCATATGTCCCGGCCACCGCGAAAGGAAATCGCCCGTTCCGTCAGAGCGCTGCTCATCGCCTTCCACCAAGACACTTGGTTCAAGCTCGGACTCGCTCCGACGAACAGCCGCCCACTGTGCCAATGCGCGGACGGCTCTCTATACGAGGTCGGCGAAGACGGCTGGCCCACCGAGTACGACGAAATCCACACCGCGCCAGCCGATTATGTCGCGCATATCGAATGAATACCTTGCAAAGGTTGCAGCTTGTGCGAGGTAATCACTGGGTATGCGACAGCCAGAGGTTCCGGGATCCAGGCGGTGGTTAGGATCGGGCGGTGTCGACCATCGCTAGGCACGCCCTGCCTATCGATGTGGATTGGGTGCGGTGGATGGTGGGGCCGGCAGGGCGATGTCAGCGGGATGCGTTGGAGCGCAGCCTGATCGAGTACGGATGGGGCGCATATTCCGAGGTTTCCGCGCTGCCATGGTGTGAGAGTCAGTGCGCGCCATTTTATTTCGGAATCGATGCCAGTTCTGGATCGCCCGATTGCACGCCGTGGCGTATGGATTTCGGCTGCCTTCCTGGAGTGGACCACGACGGCATGCAGTCCATTCAGCTGGGCTGTGCGCTGAGATGGCCTGCTTTCGGCGAGGATCCGGATGACCCGGCAGGATTGCCCGTTGCCATGCACAACCTCGGCGTGCTGGCGTATCTGCGAGGAGCGCGCGAGGATGCGATCCGGTGGTTCCGGATGGGCGATGCGGCCGACCGGCAGCCAAATGGGCACTTGGATCGAGCGCGGCGAATGTTGGCCTGGCTGTGAGGAAACGAGCGACTACGACACGGTGGGGCGCTGAACCTTTCTGAAGGCACCAGGGCCTCGGCTCAATTCGCGGGTGCCACCCGGAGTTTGGGATCGGCTCCAGGTGAGTGGAGCGGGGTGAGCACGGTGTCCGGGTACACGACTTTCGTACTCGTCCAGCGGAAGTCCAATTCGTCATCCGTAGGGAACCACCAGGTCGCAGCCCGCATGGGATTTCCAGCGCAGAGGAACAAATAGTAGGCCGTTGTCGGCTTGTCGTCGCCGTAGGGACCGGGCAAGTTCTCCCAGCACATTCCCGGGGTATTCGCGAGTTCGTTCAACTTTTCGGCTTTCATGCCCGGCGTAACGACCACCATGGTGTCCCACTCGTCCTGGAGACCGGCGGCTCGGGTGATTTCCACCATCTTGACCGGTATGTCACCGGAAGCCGCCTGCCTCGCGGCAGTCAGAAGAGTGAAACCACCGTTCGGCGATGAACCGCCCGAGCGCACGTCGAACGAAGCACGACAGTCGGCGCCCGCCACCTCCCGATTACCAGAGGACTGGTCCGCCCCACATCCGGCTGCCAGCAGCACCGATACCAAACCGGCGACGACAGCCAGGGCTCCGACTCTCATCAGATGATCACTTGCTTCCGGATAGCGGAATACCGACGCCAGCTGGCGATCCGGTCATCGCCTCGGTCACCCGATTGCTCCAGGTGATCTGCGGGGCGGGCAGTCGACTGCCATCGGCATTCGAAGTCTGAGCCGGACCGATCTCTCGCGAGTACGACGAATCCACACCACACCAGCCGATTAAGGTCGCGCATATCGAATGCATACCTCGCATAGGTTGCAAGCTTGTGCGAGGTAATCACTGGCTGTGCGACAGCCACTGATGTCGACCACCCACACGGGGAGCAGGTCTGGTGGTTGTGGTGGGTGGTGGCTGTGCCGAGGTCAGGGGTCTTGGCCAGGCGGGCGAATCAGTGCTTGCGTTGGAGTGCGCTCCAACTTTTAGAGTTCGGTGCATGACGAATGCACAGGCTTCTACCAGCAATGATCGTTTCGAGCGTGGACTGGAGCTGCTTCGGCAGGTCGGTGGGCAGGAGCGGCCCGCGGTGCTGGACAGTCTCGCGGATATCGCGCCGGACCTCGGACGGCTGACCGTCGAATTCGGGTATGGCGACATTCTGTCGCGGCCCGGACTGACCTTGCGGCAGCGGCAGTTGGCGACAGTATCCGCGCTGGCGGCGATGGGAAATGCGGCGCCGCAGTTGCGGTTCCACATCGACGGGGCGCTGAATGTGGGGTGTACGCGGGAGGAGATCGTGGAGACGCTCATCCATGTCAGCGTGTACGCGGGGTTCCCTGCCGCACTGAACGGGCTGGCGGCGGCGCGCGAAGTGTTCGACGCCCGGACCGATCTCCCGGCACCGACCGAACCGGCACCGGCCCCGAGCGGTGACCGATTCGAGCGCGGGAGCGCGAAGCTCGCCGAGATCGATGGGCACGCGGGCGAACAAGTTATCGACTCGCTGCGCGATATCGCCCCGGATCTGGGACGCTACATCATCGAGTACAGCTTCGGCGATATCTACTCGCGGCCGGGTCTGGACCTGAAGACCCGCGAAATGGTCACCGTCGCCATGTGCACCGCACTCGGCACCGTCGCGCCGCAACTGGGCGTGCACATCCACGGTCTGCTGAATGTCGGCGGCACCGAGACCGAGGTCGTCGAAATCATCACGCAGATGGCGGGTTACGCTGGATTTCCCGCCGCACTGAATGGAATCACCGTGGCGCGTGCGGTTTTCGCCGAGCGCAACTGATGCCCGCAGCGAGCCGGTTCCGGCAGCAGAGCGGCCAACGCGATCGCGACCACGGGTATTAGCGCAGTGTGGTGCGGACGGCTTGGGGACCATGACCATCGGCAATGGCCCCGAGCACCGGCACGAACAGCCCGCCCGCGCGAACTGATCATCGCCTGCTCGGCCCCCGAGGACCTGCCGCCGACGAACTCGCCCGCCTGCGCCAGACGGTGGTGTGGACACTGGCCGAGCTCGGAAGACAGATCGGTGCGAGTGAACGCACCCTCGCCCGCCTGTTCCGCACCGCACTCGCCCCGACCTATCCGCAATGGCGCGCCCAGCTGCGCCTGCACCGCGCGTTGCAACTGCTGGCCGAATCACTTCCGGTTACCACCGTGGCGCACCGCTGTGGATGGGCCAGCGCCAGCACCTTTATCAATGTCTACCGTCGCACGCTCGGGCATGGGCCCGGCGCCTACCAACGACGCCACCGAGAATCTCCGCACCCGAACCCGGTGCGGCGCTCGACAATTGAGCGCCGCACCGGAACCCCTCATCAGGGTATCGGGCTACTTCTCGGCGGTGCGCCGGAAGCAGTGGGCGGAGGCGGCCAGGTATTGGCGACAGCGAGCGCCGTGGCCAGCGTGGACGGACAGGATGAAACGGGCCCGGTCGTCGCTGAGACCCACCGGTTCTTGGCCGCAATCCCGGCTCTGCACCAGCCACAATTCCCGGATATCCGAATGCAAAACGTCCATTGTTCACCTCCGCGAAAAGATAAGTGCACCCGGCACCGGCAACCCCGCCGAAGCCCGCCTTCAACGCTGTTGGATCGGAGCAGCGTCGGGACCGTGCGTCGGGCCACGAAGAGCCAGCGCCCCCGAAAGGGTTTGGGGCACAAACACCGGTGCCGGGTACCGCTTCAGCGTGCACGTTGCGATTCGATCGATAACAGAGCCGAATGTGGTAAATGCGAGTAATTTTCGATTGAATCAGCCTGGTACGAGGAAGCGGGACCTATGGTTGAGGTCGACTGGACCGGCGAGGACGTACACGCTCTTCGCATGGCGATGAAGCGAAGTCGCTATGAGTTCGCGCGCTTGGTGGGCGTCACCCCGCGCACCGTGATCTTGTGGGAGAACGGCCGGACAACCCGGATGCATGCCGCAAGCAGGCGTTTGCTCGATCGAGTGCTATCGGAGGCCGATTCGGTCGTCATCGCGCGATTCGAGCGCGCGATCGCGACCGGCCCACTGACAACCCGTGACATCGGAGAGGCGAGCGCGGCGCTCGATCGGACACAGCTCGGTAGGGACATCGGGCTCGACAAGGAAGTCGAGGATGACGACGTGAGAAGGCGATTACTGCTGGCCTGCATCGGCGCGGGCCTGGCGGGGCAGGCGGCCGATATGGTCGCCAGCGAACCGGAGAAGATGCTCGCGACCCTGGACGCCGGGTCGATGAGCGAACGGCGGCTAGGCTTCTTCGAGCAATCCACCGAAACCCTCGGCGCCCGGGTGGTGCAGGTGCCGCCGCACGAGTTGCTGCAACTCACGCTCGACCAGTTCCGCGCGGTCCGTGCCAGTCTCGCGGAACGCCAGGCCACCCACCATCAAATCCGACTGGTCCGTACCGCGGGCCGCCTGGCGAATGTCGTCGGCGAAATTCTGTTCAATGAGGGCCATTTCGGTCAGGCGCGAATGTGGTACACCACCGCAATTCACGCCGCCCAGGACATCGGCGACCGCTATTCCGAGGACATCGCACTGGCGGGATTGGCGTATTTACCGACCTATAGCGATAGTCCGAAGGAAGTTTTGAACCTGCTCGGCCCGCGTCTCGAAGAAAATCCGGGCCATGGTCCGGCGGCGGCCTGGCTGTGGGGAATGGCGGCCCGCGCGCACGCCAGCCTCGGTAATTTCGACGGCTTCGCCCGGAGTATCGCGAGATCGGAGCAGGCGCTGGAAAATGTTCCCGCAGAACAGCTCTCGATCGGCATCTTTTCCTTCCGGCCGGAGAAGCTGGCCTTCTATCAGGCCATCGGCTACTCCCGCTTGGGCCGCACCGAGCAGACCGCACGCGCCGCCGCGCGAGCTATCGAACTCTACGACCCGAGCGAGACCATGGAGCCCGCGCTGGTCCGGTTCGAACACGCCACCGCCCTGCTCGGCTCCGGCGAGGTGGACGAGGCCTGTTCGGTGGCCACCCGCGCGATCACCAATGGCCACACCTACGTCGGCCTCACCGTCACCAAGCGCGCCAAACAATTCGACTCCGCACTGTCGACCTTCCAGGGTCGCGCCGTCGCCGACTGGCGCCAACAAGCACGAATGATCATCAACTCCCCCCGCACCCGGGCCTGAGGGGGCGGGGCGCACCGATCGGCAGGGGGGATGTGTGACCGGCGCGCCCCGCCTATTCAGTTGGCTTCGGGGTGCATTGCGGCTATCAGCGAGTTGGGGCGCATATCGAGCCAGTGGGATTCGACGTAGTCGAGGCAGGAGCGGCGGGGGGCCGCGCCGTGGGCGATGGTCCAGCCGCCGGGGACGGCGGCGAAGATCGGCCACAGTGAGTGCTCGCCCTCATCGTTGATCAGGACGTAGAACTGGGCGTTGTCGTCGTCGAAGGGGTTGGTCACGGGAATTGGCCTTCCTGGGAGGGGTTCAGGTCCGGTCGGCGTGCGCCAATACATTGGTCAGGACGTGGCCGATGCGGGCGAGGGCGGATTCGGAGGTCATGCGCCAGTGCGAGGCCTGCACGGCGTGGTTGTGCACGGTGCCGTCGATGGCGTCGGACCAACTGGCCGCGCCGGTGGCCCCGGTGGGATCGTCGAGCGCGGCGGTGAAGTAGACGAGATTGCCCTTATAGGGCCGTGGGCGGTAGCGGGTGATGAGCTCCAGGGAGTGCGTGCCCGCGTCGAGGACCCGGCCGAGTCGATCGAAGCCGAAGGAGGCGAACGGTTCCGGGAGATCGGCGATGCGGCGGGCGAGTTGGGTGCGGTCGAGTTCGGTATCGGTTTCGTCGGCCTGTTCGCCGAGTAGTCCGCCGAGCAGATCGGCCACCGGGACCGTGGCCGTCTCGTCCACCGTGACGTGCAGTGAACTGTCCATCATGGCGAGCATCGCGACATGTTGGCCCTGGTCCTGCAAGTGGTTCGCGACGGCATGCGCGAGCACACCGCCGAGCGACCAGCCCAGCAGGTGATACGGCCCCTCCGGCTGCACCGCGCGGATCTCACGGACATAGTGCCCGGCCCAGTTCTCGATCGAATCCGGCAGCGCCGCCGCGGCATTCAATACCGGCGACTGGATGCCGTAGATGGCACGCTCGGGATCGATGTGCGCGGCCAGACCGGCGAACGACCAGGCGACACCGCCGACCGGATGGATACAGAACAGCGGCTCGCGGGCACCGCCGGGCCGCAGCGGCAATAGCACATCGAAGGCCGCCTGTGCGTCGACGCGGCCGCGACCGGAGCGGTGCAGTTCGAGGTGGGTGATGAGATCGGCCGGTGTCGGTGCGGCGAACAGCCACACCACCGGGATCTGTTCGGCGAGAGCCGAACTCAGCCGGGACGACAGTCGGGTGGCGAGCAGCGAATTGCCGCCGCGTTCGAAGAAGTTGTCGTCCATGCCGATGCGCTCGACCGCCAGCACCTCGGCGAAGGCGGTGCAGACCAGCTGCTCCAACTCCGTTTCCGGAGCGCGGAATTCCCGGGTGCCCAGCTCGGGCCGGGGCAGCGCGGCCCGATCGACCTTGCCATTCGCATTCAGCGGCAGGGTTTCCAGCCGCATCAGGACCGTTGGCACCATATAGCTCGGCAGCACCTCGGTCAGTGCGGTGCGCAGCACCGTCGGATCGACCGGCTCGGTGGCGGTGAAATACCCGACGAGCATGGCGTTATCGCCACCTTGCTGGGCCACGACGATGGCCTCGGACACCATCGGACGCGAACGCAGCGCGTGCTCGATCTCGGCGAGTTCGATGCGATAACCGCGCACCTTGACCTGGAAGTCACGGCGCTGCACGTATTCGAGATTGCCGTCGGCACCCCAGCGGACCATATCGCCGGTCCGATAGATTCGCGTGCCCGGTGCGCCGAACGGGTTCGCCACGAAGCGTTCCGCGCTCAGGTCCGGTCTGCCGTAATAGCCGCGGGCCAGTTGCGCACCACCGAGGTACAGCTCACCGGTCACTCCGGCCGGTACCGGATGCATCCGGTCGTCCAGCACATAGACCTGGTTCCCGGCTTCCGGTGTGCCGATCGGGACCACCGCGTGCCGAATGGCCGGGCCGGTACGGAATCGGGTCACCGAGACCGCGGCCTCGGTGGGGCCGTACAGATTATCGATCCGGGCCGCAGTGAGCGCCCGCATGCGATCGACGGTGTCTGCGGGCAGTGCCTCACCGATGACGAGCACCCGGCGCAGCGATCTCGGCAGCCGCCGGTCGCCGCCGACCTCCGCCACCATGGCCAATAGCGATGGCACCAGCGTCACGGTGGTCACCGAGGCGCGCCGGATCAGATTCAGGACACCCGACGGATCCCGTTGCGCGCCTTGCGGTGCCAGCACCACGCGCGCGCCGGCACGCAAGGCCGACCAGAACTCCCATACCGACAGATCGAAGGCGGCGGAGGTCATCAAGAGGGTGGCGTCATCGGTGTCGAGCGCGTATTCCGATTGCAGCCAGTCCAATTGGTGTGCGACCGCGGCGTGCGGGACCGCCACCCCCTTCGGTGTTCCGGTCGAACCCGAGGTGAAGATGACGTAAGCGGTGTTCGCCGGGGTCAGCGGCGTCACCCGTTCCTCGGCACGCACCGGACTGCTGTCGAGGACACCGGCGGCGATCGAGATATCCAGCACTACATCGTGCTCGGCCACGTTCTCGGGCAGCCAGGGCCGCTCGGCCGAGGTCAGCACCAGCGCCGGATTCGCGGCGGCGAGTACGCTCGCGGTCCGCTCCAGCGGATGGGCCGGATCGAGCGGCACATACGCACCACCGGCCGTCACCACGGCGTACATCGCGACCAGCAGTTCGACACTGCGCGGAATGGCGAGGGCCACCAGCGATTCCGGTCCGACACCGCGCCCGATCAGCGCGCGGGCCAGCCGATTCACCCGAGCGGCGAACTGACCGTAGGTGATCGTCATGGCGTCGTCGACGATTGCCACCGCATCGGGCCTGCGCACGACCTGTGCCTGGAATGCCTCGACGAGGGTGACCGGTGCCGTCTCGCGCTCGCTTCGATTCCAGGTCACCAGCATGCGTTCGCGTTCGGCGGGGTCGAGCAGGTCGAGATCACCGACCGGAACATATGGTGCGGCACAGATCGCGGCCAGCAGGCGCTGTAGGCGACCCGCGAAACCGGCGACGGTGGACTCGTCGAACAGTGCGGTCGCGTAGGTGATCGATGCGGCCATGCCCGCCGGATTCCCATCCGTGTCATAGCGGTCGGTGACCACCAGATGCAGATCGAATTGCGATACCTCGGAATCGAAATCGGCCGCGGTCGCGGTCAATCCGTCCAGTGTGAACTCGGCCTCGGCCTGGTTGTGGAAGGAGAAGCCGACCTGGAACAGCGGGTGCCGCGCGGTGGAACGCTCCGGATTCAGCACCTCCACCAGCCGCTCGAACGGCACATCGGCATGTGAGAAGGCGGCGACGTCCGCGGTACGCACCAGATCCAGCAGTTCGGTGAAGTCCGCGCCCGCATCGACCGGCGTGCGCAGCACCAGGGTATTGACGAACATGCCGACCACATCATCGAGTTCGGCCGCGCCGCGGCCCGCGACCGGGGTGCCGACCGCGATATCGGCGGTGCCGGACAGGCGTGCCAGCAGTACCGCGAATGCGGCGTGCAGCACCATGAACAGCGTCGCTCCGGTCCCGCGGCCCAGATCGGCCAGCGCCGCCTGCATTTCGGCGCCGATGGTGAAATCGACATGTCGGCCGCGGGTGGAGACGATGGCGGGTCGTGGCCGGTCGGTCGGCAGGGACAGTTGCGCGGGTAGTCCGGTGAGGGTTTCGGTCCAGAACCGGAGTTGCCGGGCGAGCAGCGAGTCCGGATCGTCCTCGCTGCCGAGCAGATCCCGTTGCCAGCGGCTGTAATCCGCGTACTGCACCGGCAGCGCCGTCCATCCGGGCAGCGCACCCTGCTTGCGTGCGGCATAGGCGAGCATCACGTCACGGGCCAGCGGGACCAGTGACGAACCGTCGGCGGCGATATGGTGCACGACCACGACGAGCACATGCGCACCGAGGTCGGTCGGCCCCTCGACCGGACGGAACAGCCGGGCTCGGACCGGAACCGCTTCGGTGACATCGAATCCGCCGCCGACGAAGTCCACCACCGCCGCGGTCAGATCGTCGACCGGCACCGGAATCGCGACCAGCACCTGCACTTCCGCGTCAGCCATGGGCAGCACCACCTGCACCGGGCCGTTCTCGCGCTGCGGGTACACGGTGCGCAGCACCTCGTGGCGCTGCACCACGTCGCTGATGGCCGTGTTCAGCGCCGCGATATCCAGCTCACCGGTGAGCCGCACCGCGAGCGGAATGTTGTAGGCGGTGGACTGCCGGTCGAGGCGGTTGAGGAACCACATGCGCTGCTGTGCGAGCGACAGCGGAACCGGATCGGTTCCGGTGCGCCGGGTCAGTGCCGGACGTATGCGCACCGCGGCCGGATCGGTGGCGGCGGTATCGAGGGCTGCGGCCATGGCCGATACCGTCGCGTTCTCGAAGACCAGCCGCACGCCGACCGAGACGTCGAGGCGCGCACCCAGTCGCGCGGCCAATTGCGTTGCGGTCAGGGAGTTTCCGCCGACGGCGAAGAAGTCGTCATCGACACCGACCGTCTCCAAGCCGAGCACATCGGCGAACACCTCGGCCACGATCCGTTCGGCCGCTGTCTCCGGCGCGCGGAAGGCAGCGGTACGGAACTGGGGCTCCGGGAGTGCCTTTCGATCCAACTTGCCGACGGGGGTCAGCGGCAGTTCATCCAGGACCATGATGGCCGCGGGCACCATATAGGCGGCGAGTGCGCGTCCGGCGAAGGCGGTCAGCTCGGCGGTGTCGATCGTCCGCCCCGCCGCGGCGACCACATACGCGACCAGCGAGACGGTGCCTGCGGCGTCGGTATGTCCGATGGTCACCGCGAATTCGACGGTGTCGTGGCTCGAGAGCACCGCGTCGATCTCACCGAGTTCGATGCGCAGACCGCGCACCTTCACCTGCTGGTCGGCGCGTCCCACGTACTGGATCGCGCCGTTCGCGGTCCAGCGCACCAGGTCACCGGTCCGATACAGCCGTCCACCGGCCGGACCGTAGGGGTCGGCGACGAAGCGATCCGCCGAAAGGCCCGGCCGCGCGTGGTATCCGCGAGCCAGACCCGGCCCGCGCAAGTACAGCTCACCGGTCACCCCGTCCGGCACGGGCTGCAACCGGGTATCGAGCACCACCGCGGACATGCCGTGGATCGTGGTGCCGATATCGAACCGGCCCGGTCGCAGCGGTGCGCTGATATTGGTGATGATCGTGGTTTCGGTCGGGCCGTAGGTGTTGTGGAAGGACCGTCCGATCCCCCAGCGCTGCACCACATCCGGCCCGTAGGACTCGCCGCCGACGGTCAACTGCTTCAGTTCGGGCAGCTCGCTCGGATCCAATGTCTGCAGCACAGCGGGAGTTATGAACATATGGCTGACCCGCTGGTCCCGGATCAGCGCGGTCAATTCCGCCCCGCCGTAGACACCGGCGGGTGCGATCACCAGCGCGGCGCCCGCGGGCAGTGCGAGCAGCAGCTCCAGCATGGACGCGTCGAAGCTGGGCGATGCCACATGCAGGACCCGCGACGCCGCGGTGACCTCGTAGCGATCCCGCTGTGCGCGTGCCACTCCCGCGAGTCCGCCGTGGGTGGCGAGCACGCCCTTCGGTATGCCGGTCGAACCCGAGGTGTAGATCATCCAGGCCGGATTGGCCACCTGTACCGGACGGGTCAGCTCCGCCGCGCTGAGCGGGGCCGCACTCGTATGCCGCATGCGCGCCGCGGTGGCGGGTGCGTCGAGAACCAGCCATTCGGTGGTTTCCGGCAGTGCCGTGCGGCAGGCGGTCAGCGTAAGACCGACGGTCGCAACGGAATCGGACAGCATGTGCGCGATCCGGTCGGCCGGATAGGTGGGATCGACCGGTACGAAGGCCGCGCCGGTCTTGGCCACCGCCCATACCGCGAGGATGGACTCGGCCGAACGCGGGATCGCCAGGGCGACGAAATCCTCGGCGCCGATGCCGTGCCCGATGAGCATTCGCGCCAGTCGGGACGACTGCTCGTCCAAGGCGCGATAGCTGAGTTCCCGATCCTCCGAAATCAGCGCGAGCGCATCGGGATTCATCGCGACGGCTTCGGCCATCAGCTCGGCGAGGGTACGCGGCGGGACCGGTGCATCACCGCGCCTGCCGAGCAGTTCGGCGCGTTCGGCCGGAGCCAGCACATCGATCGTGCCGACCGGCGCGGACGGATCCGCGGTGAGTGTGCCGAGGACCCGGCCGAATCGACGCAGCAACCCAGCAGCGGTGGCCTCGTCGAACAGGTCGGTGGCGTAGTTGAGTTCCACCGCGAGGTGACGGTCGGCATCGAGGTCGGCCGCGACGGTGAACTGCAGATCGAACCGGGCCACCGGCTCGTCGAAGGCAACGGCCGCCAGCTCCAGACCGGGCAGCGCAAAGGCCTCCGCGCCGGTGTTCAGATAGCTCAGTGCCACCGTGAACAGCGGATGTCTCGCCTGCGAGCGCTCGATGCCGAGTTCGTCGACGACGCGTTCGAAGGGGACGGTGGCATGGGCGAAGGCGGCCAGATCGACCGTCCTGGTCTCGACGAGCAGCTCGGCGAAGGAACGGTCCGGATCCGGATGCGTGCGCAGCACCAGGGTGTTGACGAACATGCCGACCAGATCGTCCAGCGCCGCCGCGCCGCGTCCTGCGACCGGGGTACCGATGGCGATATCGGCCGAACCCGAGAGCCGGGCCAGCAGTACGGCCAGCGCGGCATGCACCACCATGAAGGGGGTCGCGTTGTGCCGCAGCGCGAGTTCGTGCACCCGGGCGCCGATACCGCCGCCGATCCGGGCGCGGACATTGCCGCCGCGCTTGGACGCGATGGCCGGGCGGGGCCGGTCGCTGGGCAGTGCCAGCTCTTCCGGCAGCTCGCGCAGCGCCTCGGTCCAGTACGCGAGCTGCGGTACCGCGACCGCGTCCAGTTCGGCCGTCTGCCACAGCGCGTAATCGGCGTACTGCGCGGCGAGTTCCGGCCAGACGGGAGTACCGCCGAGCACTCGGGACAGGTAGGCCGACAACAGATCTCGCAGCAGTGGTTGCATCGAGTAGCCGTCCGCCGCGATATGGTGCAGCACCGCGACGAGCACATGGCTGGTCGCATGTTCACGCAGCAGCACCGCGCGCACCGGCACCTCGGCGGTGACATCGAATCCCGCAGTGAGGAATTCGGCGATCCGCTCGTCCACCGGACCGTTCAGGGGCTCGACCGTCAGCCGCACCGGAGCTGATTCGACGGGCAGGATCACCTGGTGTCCGGTGCCGCCCGCATCGGCGGGATACACCGTGCGCAGCACCTCATGACGTGCGACCACATCCGCGAACGCGGCACACAGCGCCGCCGCGTCCAGTTCACCGCCGATCCGCACCGCGACCGGGATATTGTGCGCCGCCGAATCCGGATCGAGCCGGTTGAGGAACCACATGCCGCGCTGCACCGGCGCCAGCGGAATCAGCTCCGGGCGTGGTCCGGCGAGCAAGGGCACCACCTGCTCGTGCGCATCGGCGTCGGCGGCCAGCCGGGCGGCGAACGCGTGCACCGTGGGCGCCTCGAACAGCGCCCGCACCGGCACCCGGCGACCGAGCCGCTCGCTCAACCTGGCCAGCACCCGGGTGGCGATCAGTGAATTGCCGCCCAGGTCGAAGAAGTTGTCGTCGGCACCGATCGGCGTCCGTGTCAGGACCGTCTCGAACGCGTCGGCCACCAGTCGCTCGGCCGGAGTGACGGGCGCGCGGTAGGCCACGCGGTCGAATACCGGTTCCGGCAGTGCATTTCGATCGAGTTTGCCGGAGGCATTGAGCGGGAAGGCGTCGAGTACCACGATCGCCGACGGAATCATGTACGACGGCAGCGCATCCGCCGCGGCAGCCAAGGCGGCCGCACGGAGACCATCTTGCGCGACACCGGTGACATGCCCGACGAGCTGATCACCGGTATTCGTGACGACAACACGGGCGGCGGCCTGCGAAACACCGGGCACCGCGGCGAGTACCGCCTCGATCTCGCCGAGTTCGATGCGCTGGCCGCGGAATTTCACCTGGAAATCGGTGCGGCCCAGGTACACCAGTTCCGGGGTGGCACCGCTGGTATCCCAGCGAACGAGGTCGCCCGTGCGATACATGCGCTCCCCCGCCGGGCCGAACGGGTTGGCGACGAACCGATCCGCGGTCAGATCCGGCCTGCCGTGATAGCCACGGGCTAGCTGCGTCCCCGCAAGGTACAACTCCCCCGCCACACCGGGCAAGGTCGGCCGGAGCCGGGAGTCCAACACATACACCCGGCTGTTCCACTCCGGATTGCCGATCGGCAGGACGGCACGGTCGATATCGCCGGTGACATCGCGGTAGGTGATGCTCACCGCCGCCTCCGTCGGGCCGTACAGGTTGTGCAGACGTGCGTCGCTCACCGCGCCGAAGGCACGCACGGTCTCACCGGGCAGCGCCTCACCGATGACGAATGCCGTGCGCAGTGTGTCGAGATCGGCACGCGCTCCCGCGGTTTCGATATGTTCGGCGAACGTGCTCAACATGGATGGCACGAAATCGGTCACGGTGACGCCGTATTCGCCGGTCACCGCGCCCAGGTAGCCGGGATCGCGGTGGCCGTCCGGGGTGGCCAGCACCAGCGTCGCGCCGATGCGCAAGGGCAGGAAGTAGCCCCAGAGCGAGACATCGAAGGTGGTCGCCGTCTTCTGCAGGTACACATCCTCGGCGGTGAGGCGGTACTCCGACTGCATCCACGTCATCTGGTTCACGATTGCGGCATGGGAGACGCTGACGCCCTTGGGCTTTCCGGTGGAACCGGAGGTGAAGATGACGTAGGCCGGGTTCCGCGGGTGGATCGGCGCGGTGCGCTCGTGCACCGCGATCGGATCGTCGGCGTAGCTTTCGAGCGCGACGGTGTCGATGTGCACCGTCGCACCGGTGTAACCGAAATCCGCTCGATCGCGTTCGGTGGTGAGCAGCACGGCCGGTGCCGCGGTATCGAGAATGTGCGCGATGCGCTGCACCGGATGATCCGGGTCGATCGGCACATACGCACCGCCCGCCTTGAGCACCGCGTACATCGCGACAACCAGATCGGTCGAACGCCGAATCGCCAAGGCCACCAGTGACTCCGGACCGACACCGGTCGCGATCAGATGGCGGGCCAGCTGGTTGGTCCTGCGGTCCAGTTCGCCGTACGACATGGTCCGGCCGGTGCCCGCGGCATCGGCCGCGAAGACCAGGGCGGTGTCCTCCGGTGTCGCGGCGGCCTGCGCCTCGAACTCGTCGAGCAGCATCTCCGCGACGAATGCGGTGTGCGCGGAGTCGTTCCACGCGGTCACCACCCGATCCAGCTCACCGGATTCGAACAGATCGATATCGCCCACTATCTGCTCCGGATCACCGATCACCGCGGCGAGCAGCCGGATGAAACGGGCGCCGAAGGTGGCGATGGTCGTCGCGTCGAACAGGTCGGTGGCGTAGGTGAACCGCAGCGCATCATCGGTGACGGTCAACTGCAGATCGAATCGGGTCGTCTCGTAGTCGATGTCGTACTCAGCGACCGTGACGCCCGCCATCTCCACCGATACCGGTGCGAGGTTCTGGAAGAACAGCGCGACCTGGAACAGCGGATGTCGCGCCTCGGAGCGCGGTGGATCCAGCACCTCCACCAGCCGCTCGAACGGCACATCGGCATGGGCGAAGGCATCGAGGTCACCATCGCGGACGCGACGCAATACCGACGCGAAGGAGTCGGAGCCGGGAACCCGAGTGCGCAGCACCAGGGTGTTGACGAACATACCGACGAGATCATCGAGTGCGGCCGCGCCACGACCGGCGATCGGCGCGCCGATGGCGATATCGGCCGTGCCGGACAGGCGTGCGAGCACGGCGGCCAGCGCGGCATGCACTACCATGAACGGGCTGGCATCGTATTGCGTTGCGATGGCAGCGATTCCGTCGCGCGCTGCCGCATCGAGCCCGATGGTGATGCTCGCCGCGGCATGGCTGGCGACAGCGGGACGCGGCCGATCCGTTGGCAGATCCAGTTGTGCGGGCAGCCCGCCGAGCGCGTCGTTCCAGTAGCGCAGTTGCCGTGCGGCCACCGATTCCGGATCGTTCTCGGCACCGAGGAGTTCCCGCTGCCAGAGTGCGTAATCCGCGTACTGCACACCCAATTCGGTCCACGTGGGGGCGGTGCCCGTGGCACGCGCCGCGTACGCGATGGCGATATCGCGAGCCAGTGGGGCCATCGAAAAGCCGTCCGCCGCGATGTGATGCACCACGACGGCGAGCAGGTGTTGCTGATCCGCTGGCGTGGCCAGGCCGATGCGCAGCGGTACCTCGGTGCTCACATCGAAGGGTGTCGCGACCAGATCCACCAGTGCGGCAGCGATATTCGACGGATCCAGTTCGACGATTTCGGGCACCTGTGAGCGGTCCAAGATCCGTTGGTAGCCCGTGCCATCGACATCCGGGTAGATCGTGCGCAGGGTTTCATGCCTGGCGATCACATCGGCGACGGCGGCGGTCAGCGCCTCGGTGTCGAGATCTCCGGTGAGCCGGATGGCGACCGGAATATTGTTCACCGTCTCGTCCGGATCGAAGCGGTTGAGGAACCACATCCGCTGCTGCGCCGGCGAGAGCGGGATCAGGTCGGGACGCGGTCGCGCGGCCAGTCGCGGACGGCCGCCGGTGCCGATGAGCCCTGCGGCGAGCGCGGCCAATCCGGCGACATTCGGGGCCTCGAACAGCATCCGCACGGGGACTTCGGCATCCAGCACCGCCCCGAGCCGAGCCGCCACCTGAGTGGCGAGCAGCGAATTGCCGCCGAGGGCGAAGAAGTTGTCATCGAGGCCGATCCGGTCGACGCCGAGCAGACCGCCCATGATCTCGGCGACCGTCTGCTCGGTCTCGGTCGCGGGTGCGCGGTAGGCGGCGACCTCGAATACCGGTGCGGGCAGTGCGGTGCGGTCGAGCTTGCCGGAGGCATTGAGCGGGAAGGCAGCCAGCACGACGAATGCCGAAGGCACCATGTAGGCAGGCAGCGCGGCCACCAGCTCCGCACGCGCCGCGTCGATATCGATAGACCCGCCGACCAGATACGCCACCAGCTGATCGCCGAGCCGATCATCGGAGCGCACGACAACAACGGCTTGGTCGACCGCATCCAGTGCGGTGAGCATGGATTCGATCTCCCCGAGCTCGATCCGCAACCCACGCACCTTCACCTGGAAGTCGGTGCGGCCCAGATACTCCAGCTCACCGTCGGCGTTCCAGCGGACGAGATCACCGGTGCGATACATCCGCTCGCCCGCGGCACCGTGCGGATTCGCGACGAACCGGTCAGCGGTCAATTCCGGCCTGGCCACATAGCCGAGCGCCAGCTGCGCACCGGCCAGATACAACTCGCCGGGAACGCCGACCGGCACCGGCCGCATTCGCGCGTCCAGCACCAGCAGCCGGGTATTGAACACCGGCCTGCCGATCGGAACCGAAACCGTATCGCCGGCGGTCACCTCATGGAAGGTGACGTCGACCGCGGCCTCGGTCGGACCGTACAGATTGTGCACGCTGGCCCCGGTCAGTTCGCGGGCCCGCTGCGCGATCGCCGCGGGCAGCGCCTCGCCGGAAGCGAATACCGCACGCAGCGTGCGACATTCGCGCACCTGCGGTTCGGCGAGGAATACCGCCAACATCGACGGTACGAAATGCGCGACGGTAATCCGCTCATCGTCGATCAGTCGCGCCAGATAGGCCGGATCACGATGGCCATCGGGCCGCGCGAGCACCAGACGCGCGCCGACCCGCAACGGCCAGAAGAACTCCCAGACCGAGACGTCGAAGGTCGCCGGGGTCTTCTGCAATACCGCGTCCTCGGCGCGCAGACCGTACTGCGCCTGCATCCACACCAGGCGATTGACGATCGCGGCATGCGATACCGCGACTCCCTTCGGACGTCCCGTCGATCCGGAGGTGAAGATGACGTACGCCGCATGCCCCGGCGACAGCACAGCGAGCCGATCCGCCGCGGTCAGCGGTGCTGGCGAATATCGGGTCAAATCGAGTCGATCGATCCGAACCTGGTGCGCCGTACCGACTTCCAGATCCACGCCCGCGGTGAGTACCAACACCGGCCGCGCGGTCTCCAGTACGTATTCGATCCGATCCGCCGGGTGGTCCGGATCCAGCGGCAGGTACGCGCCGCCGGCGACCGTCACCGCGTACATGCCGACCACCAGGTCCAGCGAACGCCGCATACCGAGCGCGACAATCGAATCCGGTCCGACGCCCTGGCCGACCAGCCAGCGCGCCAGTCGGTGCACCTGATCAGCGAATTCGGCATATGTCAGCGTCGCGGAGCGACTCGTTGAGGGGTGGTGGTCGGGCGACGGGTGGGCCAGCGTCGCGGAGCGACTCGTTGAGGGGTGGTGGTCGGGCGACGGGTAGGCAGGACTGTCGAATGTCAGGGCAATGGCATCAGGTGTCCGCAGCACCTGTTCCTCGAACAGCGACACCAGCGTCTCCGTGCCGTCTACCGGGAACGACGTATCGTTCCACCGATCCAGCACCAGCGCGCGCTCGGCGCGATCGAGCAGTTCGATATCGCCCACGCGGACGGTGGCATCCGCCACGACCGTCTCGAGCAGCCGCACCAAGCGGGCCGCGAACGATTCGACCGTCGTCCGCTCGAACAGATCCGTCGCGTAGCGCATGACCGCACGCACCGCGGTGCCAGCGCCCGCGGCGTGCTCGGCGAATTCCAGTGCGAGGTCGAATTGCGCGACCTGGTTGTCGATCGGGTAGGCGGCAACGTCCAAACCGGGCAGGCGCAACACCGTATCGTCGCGGTGCTCATAGGTCAGCAGCGTCTGCACGATCGGTGCGTGGGCCTGTGAACGCACCGGATTCAGCTCGTCGACGAGCCGCTCGAACGGCAGATCGGCATGCGCGAAGGCGCGGATATCGGTGGCCCGCACCCGGCCGAGCAGTGCGGCGAAGGTTGTCTCGGCCGCCACCTCGGTGCGCAGCACCAGGGTGTTGACGAACATGCCGACGAGATCGTCCAGCGCCTGCTCGGCGCGACCGGCCACCGGGGTCCCGATCGCCACATCGTCCACGCGAGCCAGGCGGGCCAGCAGGATCGCATAGGCGGCGTGCAGGACCATGAACGACGAGACCCCATGCCTGCGGGCCAGCTCAGCGATGGCAGCGGTCAGCTCGGCGGTGATCGCGAACTCGACCGCGGCCCCGCGCCCGGACGCGACCGCTGGACGCGGCCGATCGGCGGGCAGTTCCAGGACCGGGGCGAGCCCGTCGAGTTCGGTGCGCCAATGCGTGATCTGGCGCGCCAGCACGGATTCCGGATCATCGGCCGAACCGAGCACATCGTGCTGCCACAGCGTGAAGTCCGCGTACTGGACCGGCAGCGGTCGCCACAGCGGCGCCGCACCCGCGGTGCGAGCGCTATAGGCCACCATCAGATCGCGGGCCAGCGGAGCCGTCGAGACGCCGTCGGCCGCAATGTGGTGCACCACCACGACGAGCACATGGTCGTCGGGTGCGACCTGGAACAGATTGGCGCGCACGGGAATTCGGGTGCGCAGATCGAATCCGATCGTCGTGACGCCGACAATCGCTGCGGCGAGGTCGGATTCGGCGATATCGGTACGCGGCAGTGCCGGCTCGGCGCCCTCGGCCAGCACCACCTGAACGGGACCGGCTCCGTCATCGGGGAACACGGTGCGCAGCGATTCGTGCCGTGCCACGACATCACCCAGCGCCAAGTGCAGTGCCCGCTCATCCAGTGCGCCGGTGAGGCGAATGCTGATCGGAATGTTGTAGACGGCCGAGTCCGGATCGAGCCGGTTCAGCAGCCACATTCGAGTCTGTGCCAGCGACAAAGGAATACGGCCCGAGCGTGCTCTGGCCGCAAGTACGGCTCGGGTGGCCTGCGCGCTATCGGAATCGGTCACCCGAAGGGCCAATGCGGCTACGGTCGGAGCCTCGAAGATCTCGCGCACGGTGAGTGCGCACCCGAACGCGGCATTGGCACGTGCGACCAGACGCATGGCCAGCAGCGAGTTCCCGCCCCGAGCGAAGAAGTCGTCATCCGCACCGATGCGCACATCACCGCCGATCAGATCGGCGATGAGCGTGGCGAGCACCGATTCGGCGCCTTCGCCGGGAGCCCGGAATTCCGCGGTAATACCGGATATTTCGACGGCGGGCAAAGCGGCGCGATCGAGCTTGCCGACCGTGGTGAGCGGCATCTCGTCGAGCACCACCAGATGCGCGGGCACCATGTACCCGGGCAGGTGGTCGCGCACCTCGGCGAGCACCGCCTCCGCCGACAGCTCCGCCCCGGTGACATAGCCGACCAAACAGTCATAGCCGGAGGTGTCCTGAACCAGCACCACCGCGGCATTCGTCACGCCCGCCACGGCGGTCAGCGCCGACTCGATCTCGCCGAGCTCGATGCGCTGACCGCGCAGCTTGACCTGGAAATCATTGCGGCCCAGATAGACCAGGTCGCCCCCGCGATTCCAGCGCACCAGATCCCCTGTGCGATACATCAATCTGCCGGGCACCCCGAACGGATCGGCCACGAACCGCTCGGCGGTCAGCCCGGACCGTCCGTGATAGCCGCGGGCCAATTGGTCGCCCGCGAGATACAGCTCACCCGTCACACCGATCGGCACCGGCCGCAGCCGGGCATCGAGCACGTAGGCGCGGGTATTCCAGCACGGACGGCCGATGGCGACATCACGGCCGGATTCGGCGTCGGCATCAGTGAATTCGTGATAGACCGCCGAAATCGCGGCCTCGGTGGGACCGTACGCATTGTGCACCGCCCCGCCGACGTGTTCGCGAATCGCGGTGAGCAGATCCGGTGTGAGCGCCTCACCGCCGCAGTGCAGGTGCCGGAATGATCCCAGCGCATCCCCCATGCCCTCACCGATCAGCGCCGCGAGTACCGACGGCACGTATTCGGCGATGGTGATGCCGTGCTCACGCAACAGCCCGGCGAAGTAGGCCAGGTCGAGATGGCCGCTCGGGCGGGCGATCACCAGTGGTGCGCCGACCGCGATCGGCAGGAAGCATTCCCACACCGAGACGTCGAAGGTGAGCGGGGCACGCTGCAGAATTCGGTCATTCGCGGTGACCCCGTAGCGGAATTCGAGCCACCGCAGCTGATTCATAATGGCGCGGTGGGTGACCGCAACCCCCTTGGGGCGGCCGGTCGAACCGGATGTGAACAGCACGTAGGCCGTATTGTCCCGGCGCAGTGGCGCGCGGCGCTCCGGAAGCGTTCTGGCATCGAAGGCGGTGAGGTCGAGGTCGGCGAGATCGACCACGCGCACGGCATCGAGTTCGGGCAGCACCGCACCGCCCACCGCCAGCACCAGAGCCGGTGCGGCACTGTCGATCACCTGCGCGAGCCGGTCGGCCGGATGGGCCGGATCCAAGGGCAGGTACGCACCGCCCGCGCGCACGATCGCGTATATCGCCACGAGCATGTCGATCGACCGCAGCGCGGCCAGACCGACGATCGTCTCCGGTCCCACGTCCGTCGAAATCAGCCACCGAGCCAGACGGTTCACCCGTGACTCGAACTCGGCGTAGGTCACCGTGGTGTCCTCGAAACGCACCGCGACGGCATCGGGGGTCGCGACCACGCGGGCGGTCAGCAGATCGTCGAGGGTCGCCGGGGGCAGCGAGCGGGCAGTGGCATTGCGATCCGAGAGCAGCAGGCCGCGTTCGGCCACCGACATCAGCTCGACATTGCCGACGGGTGTGCGCATATCGCGGACCATCGCGCGCAGCACTCGTTCGAAACCCGACAGGAACCCGCTGACGGCTTCCTCGTCGAAAAGGTCGAGCGCGTAATGCAGATGGATATCGATACCGTCGGCCGAACCGTCGGCGGCGTAGCGGTCGGTCAGTGTCCAGTCCAGATCCAGCTGGATCGGCCCGGGACCGATATCGAGTGCGGCAATGGCCAGTCGGTGCAGTTGGAAGTCCGGCTTCGACTGGTTCTGCAGCGTCAAGGCCACCTGGTACAGCGGTGCGTGTGCCTGCGAGCGAACCGGATTCACCACATCGACGAGCTGTTCGAAGGGGACGACGGCGTGATCGAAGGCGGCCAGGTCGGCGGTGCGGACCGCCGCGAGCAGGTCAGCGAGCGTGGCCTCGGCACGCACCTCGGTGCGCAGCACCAAGGTATTGACGAACATGCCGACCAGATCGTCCAGGGCTTCGTCGCCGCGACCGGCGACCGGCGTGCCGACCACGATGTCATTGCTCGTGCTGAGGCGGCTCAGCAGTACGGCGAGCGCGGTGTGCAGCACCATGAACGGGGTGACCCGGTGTGATGCCGCCAATTCCTGGATGCCCTGGTGCAGATCGCGGTGCAGACGGCCGGTGATGGCACCGCCGCGGTTGGAGGCTGCCGCGGGCCGGGGCCGGTCCGCGGGCAGGGTCAGCACCTCGGGGACGCCAGCGAGCCGCTTGGTCCAGTACTTCAGTTGATGGGCCAGCAGCGAACCCTTGTCCTCGGCTCGGCCGAGCGCGGCGCGCTGCCAGATCGCGAAGTCCGCGTACTGCACCGGGAGCGGGCCCCAGGACGGGGCGACACCGGCACAGCGGGCCACATAGGCAGTGGCCAGATCGCGGGTCAGCGGTGCGAACGACCAGCCGTCCGCGGCGATATGGTGCACGACGAACAGCAGCACGTGCACCTGCTCGGCCGAGTTGCCCTGCGGCGCCGCCGATTCGTCATCGATGTGCAGCAGCCGCACCCGCAGCGGCACCTCGGTCGTGACATCGAATCCGCCCTGGGCCACCGTGGCGATGAGTCCCGGCAGCTCGGCCGCCGGTACCGAGCGCGCCACGAGTTCCACCAGCTTGGTTCCGGCGGGCAGCACCACCTGCGTCGCGGCACCATCATGTTCGGGATAGATGGTGCGCAGCGTTTCGTGCTTGGCGATGACATCGGCAATCGCACGTTCCAGCGCTGGCACATTCAGCACACCGGTCAGGCGCAGCGCGAACGGAATGTTGTATCCGCCGCTGGCCGTATCGAATCGGTTCAGGAACCACATGCGCTGCTGGGCGATGGACAGCGGAATCGGCTCGTGGCGCTCCTGGGCGGTCAATGGCGGCACCGCCGGTGGCGCGGTTTCGATATCGTCCGCGCGGGTGACGGAGATCCGGCGGGACAGCTCGCGCACCGTCGGTGCGTCGAAAATGGTGCGCACCGGCACATCCACACCGGTCGCCCTGGTGAGCCGGGCGGCGAGCTGCGTGGCGATCAGCGAATTTCCGCCGAGGGCGAAGAAGTCGTCGTCCGCGCCGACGGTCTCCACATTGAGCAAAGCGGTGAAGATCTCGGCGACGAGGGTTTGCGCCGGACCGGTCGGTGCGTGGAATTCGGTGGCGACCAAAGCCGGTGCGGGCAGGGCTTTTCGGTCCAACTTGCCGGAGACGGTGACCGGGAAATCATCGAGCACGACAAAGGCGGACGGCACCATATAGGAGGGCAACCGCCGCGACAGCTCGGATCGGACGACAGCCGTATCGACTGCACCATCCGCCACCAGGTAGGCGACCAGCTGATCGCCCGTGCCGTAATCGTCTCGGGCCAGCACGATTGCCTGTTCGATTCCGGCAACCGCCAGCAATGCCGACTCGATCTCGCCGAGTTCGATGCGCAGACCACGAATCTTCACCTGGAAGTCGGTGCGCCCGACGAACTCCAGCTCACCCGGCGCACGCCAGACGACCAGATCGCCGGTGCGGTACATGCGGACACCGGCCGGACCGAACGGATCGGCCACAAACCGTTCGCCGGTCAGATCGGCCCGGCCGAGATAGCCGCGAGCCAATTGCGCGCCGGACAGATACAGCTCACCGGGGACACCCACGGGTACCCGGCGCAGCCGAGCGTCGAGCACGTACGCGCGGGTATTCCAGTTCGGACCGCCCATGGGCAGTATGGCACCGTCGCTATCGGTCACCTCATGGGCGCTGACCTCGACCGCCGTCTCGGTGGGGCCGTACATATTGTGCACGCGGGCACCGGTCCGCGTTCGGGCCCGCTGCGCGGTCGCCGCGGGCAAGGTTTCGCCCGAGCAGAACACGTGCCGCAGGGCGGGCACATCGATGTCATCCGCGACGAAGATCGCGAGCATGGACGGTACGAAATGGGTGACCGTAATCGACTCGCGCCGAATCAGATCCGCGAGATATCCCGGATCCCGGTGACCGTCCGGCCGGGCCAGCACCAACCGAGCCCCGACCTGCAATGGCCAGAAGAACTCCGGCACCGAGACATCGAAGGCCACCGGCGTCTTCTGCAGCAGCGCATCGGTGCTGTCCAGCGCGACATGCGCGGACTGCATCCACAGCAGCCGATTCACGATCGCGCCGTGGCTCATCGCGACGCCCTTGGGCCGACCGGTGGACCCCGAGGTGAAGATGACGTAGGCGGTATTGGCGGCCCGAAGCGGTGCGTTCCGGTCGGCATCGGTGATCGGGGCGGCCGAATACCCGGACAGGTCGAGCCGATCGATGCGCACCTGCGACCCGGCGATATCCAGATCACGGCCCGAGGTCAGCACGCAGAGCGGTCGCGCGGTCTCGAGGATGTGGCCGGTGCGCTCGGCCGGATGGTCCGGATCGAGCGGCACATAGCCGCCACCGGCCACCGTGATGGCATACATGCCGACCACGAGATCGATGGAGCGGTGCATTCCCAGTGCCACAAGGGAATCCGGTCCGACGCCCTGCTCGATCAGCCAGCGCGCCAAGCGGTGCACCCGGTCGGAGAACTCGGCATATGACAGCGTCGCGGAGCGACTCGTTGGGGGGTGGTGGTCGGGCGACGGGTGGGCCAGCGTCGCGGAGCGACTCGTTGGGGGGTGGTGGTCGGGCGACGGGTGGGCCAGCGTCGCGGAGCGACTCGTTGGGGGGTGGTGGTCGGGCGACGGGTGGCCCAGCGTTGTCCCGTCGAAGGTCAGCGCGGGTGCGTTCGGGGTCCGCGCCACCTGGGCGGTGAACAAGGAAGCGAGCGTCCGGGTTTCGTCGATTGCGCGCGTCGTATCGTTCCACCGATCCAACAGCGACCGCTCGTCGGCATCCAGCAGCTCGATCTCACCGATCCTGGTCTGTGGCGTCGCGGCAGCGGCGGCGAGCACTCGCAGGAAGCGGGCGACGAAGGCGGCGATGGTCGACGCATCGAACAGATCGGTGGCGTAGCGCAGGCTGCTGGTGAGCCCGCCGTCCTCGGCGCGTTCGTTCACCACCAGGTGCAGGTCGAATTTCGCACCGGTATCGACCGGTTCGACCGGTTCGACCGTCAGCCACGGCACCTCGAACGCCCGGCTGCCCGCCGCCACGCCCGGTGCCGCACCGAAGCTGAACATGACCTGGAACAGCGGATGCGCGCCGGTGCCGCGGTCCACCGCCATGGCATCGACCAGGCGCTCGAACGGCAGATCCGCATTGGCGAAGGCCGCCAGATCCGTATCACGCACGCCCGCAAGGAGTTCGGCGAAGGTCACCGACGCACTGACCCTGGTTCGCAAGACCAGGGTATTGACGAACATGCCGATGAGCGCGTCGAGTTCGCGGGCACCGCGCCCGCTGACCGGCGAGCCGATCACCACGTCGTCGGTGCCGCTCAGTCGGGCCAGCGTCGCCGCGAAGGCCGCATGCACCACCATGAACAGCGTCGCGCCGCCGCGCTGTGCCAGTGCGCGCAGATCTGCCGCGATCTCGGGCGTCACCTCGAAATCCACCGCGGCGCCGCGATTCGACGCCAGCGCCGGACGCGGCCGGTCGGTGGGCAGTGCGAGTTGGGCCGGTAGGCCGTCGAGGGTTTCGCGCCAGAATCGCAGCTGCTGATGCGCCGGATCGCCGGGCCGATCCTCGGCGCCGAGCAGTGCCCGATGCCAGAGACTGTAATCGGCGTACTGCACCGGCAGTTCCTGCCAATCCGGTGTGCGGCTCGGCCCACCCGCCACCCGGCCAGCACCCCCCATCGAATCGCTTCGCGATGCTGTCCCCAACCTGGCCCGGTAGGCGGACACCAGATCGGTGATCAGCGGCGTCATCGACAGTGCGTCGGCGGCGATATGGTGCACGACGAACACCAGCACGTACTCGTCACCGGGGATGCCGCGCCGATCGTCGACGCGGTCGACACTCAGCAACGCCACCCGCACGGGCAGTTCGGCGGTCACATCGAATCCGGCGCTGGTGATCGCGGCAATGGCGGCGGCCAGATCGGCACGCTCGACGGGCACCGGTTTGAGGATCAGCCCGATCTCTGTCGATACCAGAATCGACTGGTACGGACCGGATTCGCTATCGGGATAGCAGGTGCGCAGTGCTTCGTGCCTGGACAGCACATCGAGCACCGCCTGCTCCAGCGCGTTGACATCGAGCCTGCCGGTGAGCCGGAGTACGACCGGAAGGTTGTAGACACTGGCCGCGCGGTCCTGGGTTTCGATCCGATTGAGAAACCACAGTCGCTGCTGGGCCGGTGAGAGCGGAATGCGCTCCGGACGTTCCTGCCGCACCAGCGGCAGTGCGGGCGCGGCGGCCCGGCTGAGTTCATCGACAGCGGCCGCGAACCCCTCGACCGAGGACGCGTCGAAGAGGGCGCGCACCGGGATGCGCGCACCGATGGCCTCCCCGGCCCGGGCGGTCACCTGGGTGGCGTCGAGTGAGCTGCCGCCCAGAGCGAAGAAGTCGTCATCGAGGCCGACCCGTTCGACGCGCAGCACCTCGGCGAATACCGCCGCCACCAAGCGTTCGGCCGCATCGGCAGGCGCTCGGAAACTCTTGTGCCGCAACACCGGAAGCGGCAGCGCTGTGCGATCGAGCTTGCCACTGGTGTTGAGTGGGAACTCGGACAGCTCGACCAGCGCGGTCGGCACCATATAGCCAGGAAGACGCCCGGTGAGGCCCGCTTTGACCGCATCCAGGTCCAATTCGCCGCCCGGCGTGCGAATCACATAGCCCGCCAGATAGTCCCCGGTATCGCCAGCGATCAGCCGGACGGCGGCCTGCGCCACCGCTGACGCCGCCAGCAATGCCGCCTCGATCTCCGCGAGCTCGATCCGCTGGCCACGGAACTTCACCTGGAAATCCGTCCGACCGAGGTAGACGAGCTCGCCATCGGCATTCCAGCGCACCAGATCTCCGGTGCGATACATGCGCGCACCGGACCTGCCGAAAGGGTTGGCCACGAACCGCTCCGCGGTCAGATCGACCTGGCCGTGG
The DNA here is from genome assembly GCF_050955995.1 of Nocardia sp. CA-119907. Classification (NCBI taxonomy): domain Bacteria; kingdom Bacillati; phylum Actinomycetota; class Actinomycetes; order Mycobacteriales; family Nocardiaceae; genus Nocardia; species Nocardia sp. CA-119907. The sequence continues at coordinate 1,076,038 of NZ_CP192091.1, read as the reverse complement.
TAGCCGCGGGCCAGCTGGTCACCGGCCAGATAGAGTTCGCCGGGTACGCCGATCGGCGCTGGGTGCAGCCGCGAATCCAGCACGTACACCTGGGAATTCCACTCCGGCTCGCCGATCGGCACCAGTTCGTCGTCGGCGGTGACCTCGCGGTAGGTGATCGATACCGCCGCCTCGGTCGGACCGTACAGATTGTGCAGCGCGGCCTCGCTCACCGCGTGGAAGGCCGCGACGGTTTCCGGCGGCAAAGCCTCACCGATGACGAAAACATCACGCAACGAGTCGAGTTCCCCCGCTTCGGCATGCATTGCGAAGACGGCGAGCATCGATGGCACGAAGTCGGTCAGTGTGACGCCGTGTCTGGCAATGGTTTCCGCGATATAACGGGGATCGCGGTGGCCGTCCGGCGCGGCGAGCAGCAGGGTCGCGCCCGCACGCAGCGGCAGGAAGTACCCCCACAGCGATACGTCGAAAGTGGTCGCGGTCTTCTGCAGGTAGACATCACCACCGCGGGGCCGGTATTCATCGTGCATCCAGGCCAGCTGGTTGGCGATGGCGCGGTGTTCGATCGATACACCCTTCGGCTTGCCCGTCGATCCGGAGGTGAAGATGACGTAGGCGGGGTGTTCGGGTCGAAGTATCGCGCGGCGCTCGCCGTCAGCGATCTTGGCGGCGGAGTGCTCCGACAGGTCGAGCTCGTCGATATGGTGCAGGTTCACGCTCGGCGGCACGGTGGCGGGAAGGGTGAATCCGGTGCCGCGCGTGGTGAGTACGGAATGCGGCCGGGCGGTGTCGAGAATGTGCCAGATGCGCTCGGCCGGATGGTCGGGATCCACCGGGACGTAGGCGGCACCGGCGCGCAGCACCGCATACATCGCGACGACCAGCTCGATCGAGCGCGGCATGGCCAGCACGACCAGTGATTCCGGGCCGACGCCGGTACCGATGAGCAGGCGGGCCAGCCGATTGGCCCGCTCGGAGAGTTCGGTGTAGGTGAGTTCGGTCGTCTCGGAGACCAGGGCAATGGCATTCGGCGTTCGACGCACCTGGTTGTCGAAACCCTCGTGCAGAAATCGGTCGGCGACCTTGTGTCCGCTGGCATTCCAGCTCGCGGTGACGTAATCGAGTTCGCCCATATCCAGCAGCTCGATATCGCCGACCGCGATATCCGGATCGGTGACGGCCGCGCGCAGCAGCCGGAGGAACTTGGCTCCGAATTCCCGGACGGTCGCGGCATCGAATAAATCAGTGGCATAGGTGAATTCGGCACGATAACCGGACTCGTCCGTGCCGGTGTCGGAGAGTGTGAGCTGGAGATCGAATTTCGCGAAGCCGGGATCGAAATCGACCAGCTCCACGTCCAGACCCGGCATCGTCAGCGCGGCCGGCCCGATGTTCTGCATGAACAGCGCGACCTGGAACAGCGGATGCCGCCCCTGCGAGCGCGCCGGATCGACTGCCTCCACCAGTCGCTCGAACGGAATATCGCTGTGCGCGAAGGCATTCAGATCGCGCTCGCGCGCCCGGGCGACGAGATCGGCGAAGCTCAGCTCGCCCCGGACCTCGGTGCGCAGCACCAGGGTATTGACGAACATGCCGACGAGATCGTCCAGCGCACGCTCACCGCGCCCGGCGACCGGCGTGCCAATGGCGATATCGGAGGTGCCGGACAGCCGCGACAGCAGCACGGCGAGCGCGGCGTGCACGACCATGAACGGCGTGGCGCGGCTGCGGGCGGCGATCCGGTCGATCGCGTGCCGCAGTTCCGCGTCGATGGCGAATTCGTGGGTGGCCCCGCGATAAGACGCGACGGCGGGGCGCGGTCGATCGGCGGGCAGATCCAGCTGTGCGGGCAGATCGGCCAATTCGCTGGCCCAGAACCCGAGCTGGCGCGCGGCCACCGAATCCGGATCGCTCTCGTCGCCCAGCACCTGCTGCTGCCACAGTGCGTAGTCGGCGTACTGCACCGCCAAGGCGGCCCAGCCGGGTTTGCGGCCACCGCGACGGGCGGCGTAGGCGGTGACCAGATCGCGCATCAGCGGCCCCATCGAGACGCCGTCGGCGGCAATGTGATGCACCACCAGCACCAGCGTGTGATCCTCCGGTCCGCTGCGCAGCAGACGCACCCGGACCGGGATCTCCTCGGCGACATCGAATCCCTGTACAGCGGTGGCCAATACGGCACCGGTGAGTTCGGCCGCCGGCACATCGGTCGCCGACAGGTCGAATACGGCGTGCACCGAACGCACCACCTGGACCGGACCGTCCTCGGTCTGCGGGTAGACCGTGCGCAGGATCTCGTGCCTGGCCACGAGATCGGTAATGGCCGCGGACAGGGCGGAGACCTCGAGCGCACCGCGCAGGCGCAGCGCGACCGGGATATTGTCCACCGCGGCGGTATCGAAGACGTAGGCCGATTCGGTGTGCGTGCCGAACCGGTTGAGAAACCACATGCGCCCCTGCGCCGGGGACAGCGGAATGCGCTGCGGCCGGGCGACCGCCGTGAGCGCGGGCCGCGCGAGGCCGGTCCGCGACCGTCCGGCCAGTGCCGCCGCCGTCGGGCGGTCGAAGAAATCCCGGACATCAATGGTGATGCCGAGCGCGGTCCCGATCCTGGCGATGGCACGGGTGGCAATGAGGGAATTGCCGCCGAGTGCGAAGAAGTCGTCATCCGCGCCGACCCGCTCCACGCCGAGCAGTTCGCCGAAAATCTGCGCGACGGCGATCTCATCGGCGGTCGCCGGAGCACGGTATTCGGCCGCGCCGGACCCGAATACCGGTTCCGGCAGCGCGCGACGGTCCAATTTGCCGTTGGCATTGATCGGCATGTCGTCGAGCACCATGACCAGCGACGGCACCATGTAGTCCGGCAGGTCCCGCCGGGTCGATTCCAGCACGGTGGCCGGATCCGGCGTAATGCCCCGGTGTGCCACCACATAGGCCACCAGATGATCCCCGCCCGCGTGCCGATGCAGCAGCACCGCGGCCTGTGCGACCTGCTCATTGCGCAGCAGCGCCGCCTCGACCTCGCCGAGTTCGATCCGCAGTCCGCGCAATTTCACCTGGAAGTCGATGCGGCCCAGATATTCCAGTTCGTCCGGACCGGCGGTGCCGTCGGTGACCCAGCGCACCAGATCGCCGGTGCGGTACATCCGGTCACCCGGCGCGCCCTCGGGATTGGCCACGAAGCGATCGGCCGTCAGTCCGGGACGGGCCACATAACCGCGAGCCAACTGCACACCGGCGAGGTACAGCTCACCGACGACGCCGCTGGCGACCGGCCGCAGATTATCGTCGAGCACCAGCAATTCGGTGTCGTCGGCGGGCGCGCCGATCGGCACGGTGGTGTGGTCGGCCGCGGTGACCTCATGGGCGGTGACATCGACGGCGGCCTCGGTGGGGCCGTAGAGGTTGTGCAGCGTCGCGCCGCTGATATCGCGGAAGGCGGCCGCGGCCGCGGCGGGCAGCGCCTCACCGGAGGCGAAGACCAGGCGCAGGCTCCGCGCCGCCGTTTCGATCTGCGGTTCGGCCACGAATACCGCGAGCATCGATGGCACGAAATGCGCGACGGTGACACCGCGTCCGGCGATCGTGCGGGCCAGATAGGCCGGATCACGATGACCGTCCGGTGCCGCGATCACCAGCCGTGCCCCGACCTGCAACGGCCAGAAGAACTCCCATACCGAGACGTCGAAGGTGAACGGCGTCTTCTGCAGAACCACATCGTCGCCGCGTAGTCGGTACAGCCGCTGCCGCCACCGTAGGTTGGCGAGGATCGAACGATGCGATACCGCAACACCTTTCGGGCGGCCCGTCGACCCGGAGGTGAAGATGACGTAGGCCGTATTGTCCGCCGACAGCGGTGCGCGGTCCAGCGCCTCGTCGGATATTGCGTCGCCGTCGAATTCATCGATCCGCAGTACCAGGATATCCGGGCCGAGCTCCGGCTGGTCCTGGGTCGTGGTCAGCACCAGCACGGGTGCGGCAACTTCGAGAACGTAACCGATGCGTTCGGCCGGATGCTCGGGATCGATCGGCACATACGCGCCGCCCGCCTTCAGGATCGCGTACATGCCGACCAGCAGGTCGAACGAGCGTCGAACGGCCAGTCCCACCAACGCGTCCGGGCCGACACCCAGGTCGACCAGGTGCCGAGAGAGTGCGTTGACCCGGCCGTCGAACTGCGCATACGTCAGCGTCGAGCCCGCGAATTCCAGCGCCACCGCATCCGGCGTCCGGCGCACCTGCTGCTCGAATTCGCTGACCAGGGTCTCGATCGGCGCGAACGTCGTCGGCAGCACATGCGCAGCCGCCGCCAGCGCATCGTCGAGCAGTTGTTCGAGCACCGTGCCGAGCGCGCCGTCGGCCGATTCCAGCAGTGCGGGCAGCTGACCGGAGACCACCACCGATACCAGCGCGTCGGCACCGAGACCGCCGCCCATGGCCTCGTCGAGCACCATGATCTCGGTGGCCAGTGCACCGTAGGTGATGGTGGTTCCGTCGTGCCGCAGGGCGACCCGTTCCGGCTCCAGTTCGGCGACCTTATCGATCAGGCCGGGCAGGTCACCGATTCCGTACGCCCGGCGCAGCGCCGAATGATCGTGCGCGGCACTATGCTTGCCGAGTCCGCTGGATGCGACCGATTCTGCGTGGGACATCAGCTAATTCCTTCCGAATCGACTTCCAACCCCGAGTTGGAAATCACGGCCTGTGCCTCGGTGCGCAGGGTCCGCAGCACGGCGGCGAGACCACTGCCGCCGAGGGCGGCCAGGAGACCGGGCACCAGCCCGGCCAGGGCGACATTGATGAGCGCTTCCGGTTTCGCGGTCGCACCCATGGCCTTGGCGACCGTCGCGAGCTTGGCAGCCAGCTCGCCATAGGTCACCGTGTGCGCGTCGTGGGTGAAGGCGACGGCACCGGATGCGATATCGGCCGCGGCCGCGATGACCGCGGGCAAGTCCGCCAGTTTCGGCGCACTGTCCTGGTCCTCGACGCGCGGCGAGTGTTCGGCTCCGCCGCGTTCGGCGGCGCTGCGAATATCGATGGCGCGGATCGCGATCGACGGGTCCGCCGCGACTATCGCGAGCACACGCAGCAGTCGTTCGGCGAACAATCGGACCGTGGCGGCGTCGAAAATGTCGGTCGCGTACCCGAACCGCATTTCCAGCCCGGACAGTTCCCCCGCCGCGTCGAACATCTCGATACCGGTCAGCTGGAGGTCGTATTTCGCCTCGGCCAGCGCGAGATCGAGCACCTCGACCTCGAGTCCGGGCAGCGCGACGCGGCCCGTCGGCAGGTTCTGGAAGGTGAACATCACCTGGAACAGCGGCGAATAGGCGCTGGATCTGGTCCGGCCCATGGCGTCGACCACCTGCTCGAACGGCACATCGGCGTGCGAGAGCGCCGCGATATCGCGATCCCTGGCCTGGCGCAGCAGGTCCGCGAAACCGATGCGTCCATCGACCTCGGTGCGCAGCACGACGGTATTGACGAACATGCCGATCAGCTCGTCGAGTTCGCGTTCGCCCCGGCCCGCGACCGGTGCGCCGATGGCGATGTCCGGCGTACCGGACAGCTTGCCGAGCAGGACCGCGAAGGCACTGTGGATCAGGGTGAACAACGTGGTCCCGTGCTCGCGAGCAATGGTGTCCAAACGCCCGGTGAGCTCGGCGTCGACCTCGAAATCGACGGCCGCGCCGCGCATATTCCGGCGCGGTGGACGCGGTCGATCCGTCGGCAGCGGCAGCACCTCGGGCAGTCCGGCCAATTCCGTTGTCCAGTAACCGAGTTGCCGCGACAGCAGGCTGTCCGGATCACCGTCGGAGCCGAGCACGGTCCGCTGCCACTGGCTGTAGTCGGCGTACTGGATCGGCAACGGAGCCCAGTCGGGTGTGTGGCCCGCCGTCCTGGCCAGATAGGCGCGCATGAGATCGCGCGTCATCGGAGCCACCGAATAGCCGTCGGCGCTGATGTGATGCAGCACCACGACGAGCAGGTGTTCGTCGATATCGGCGCGCAACAGCGCCGCCCGAACCGGCACCGCCGCGGTGATATCGAAACCGGCGGCCACGAATTCGTCGATCCGCGCGTCGATATCGCGGCGCGATACCGGGGTCGGCGTCAATTCGAACGACAGATCGGCGACGGTCAGCACCTCCTGTACCGGACCGGGCTCGGTGTCCGGATACCGGGTGCGCAAGGTCTCGTGCCGTTCGATCACGTCGCGGATGGCCGAGCCGAGGGCCGCGATATCCAATGCGCCGGTCAGGCGCAGTGCCGCCGGGATGTGATAGGACGAGGAGTCCGGTGCCAGCCGGTTGACCACCCACATGCGCTGCTGTGCCAGCGAAAGCGGCACGGGCGCGGTGCCGGACCGGCGGGTGAGCGCGGGCCTGGCATCGGCGTCGCCGAGGTCGGCCAGGTGTGCCGCGAGCAGTCCGACGGTCGGTGCTTCGAATACCGCGGCCACCGGAACCCGCACTCCCAGTGCGGAACCCAGCTGCGCAGCCAGCCGCGTCGCCAGCAGCGAATTGCCGCCGAGCGCGAAGAAATCGGTGCCGACCCCGATCTCGCTGTGCCGCGCCGCCGAACCGATCACCGACCCGAAGGTGGTGGCGACCAACCGTTCCCATTCACTCGCCGGTGCGCGGAAATCCGCTGCGGCGAATACGGGTGCGGGCAGCGCGGCCCGATCGACCTTGCCATTCGCATTGAGTGGCAATGACTCCAGCACGACCACCGCGGCGGGAACCATGTAGGTCGGCAGCTCCGCAGCCATCGCGGTGCGGATCGCAGCGGCCAGTTCGGTCGAATCCGCTTCGGGCACTGCGACATAGGCGATGAGCCGAGTCCCCGCATTGTCGTCCTCGTGCGCCACTGCGACCGCGGCCCGCACATCGGGCAGCCGCAGCAGCGCGGTCTCCACCTCGCCGAGCTCGATCCGGAATCCGCCGATCTTGACCTGGAAATCCGCGCGCTCCAGGTACTCCAGCGTGCCCTCAGGACGCCACCGGACGATATCGCCGGTCCGATACATCGTGGTGCCGATGGCGGCCGCGAACGGATCCGCGACGAACCGCTCGGCCGTCAGGCCGGGTCTGCGCTGATAGCCGCGCGCCAATTGCGCACCGGCCAAGTACAACTCACCCGGCACGCCGACCGGAACCGGCCGCAATCGCCCATCGAGCACATAGACCCGGCTGTTCCACGCGGGTGTCCCGATCGGCACGATATGCGTCGGATCGTCATCGACCTCGAAGCCGGTGATCGATACCGCGGCCTCGGTCGGGCCGTACAGATTGAACAGTCGCGCACCGGTCGGTTCGGCCCTGCGCCGGAACTCGACCACGGTAGCCGGCGGCAGCGCCTCGCCAATCGCGAGCACCTGCCGCAGCGATTCCGGCAGTGGCGCGGCCGATACCGCGAGCAGCATGCCGACCAGCGACGGCACCGCGTGCAGCACCGTCACCGCGTGCCGTTCGATCAGGGCACGCAGCCGGTCAGGGTCACGTTCGGTGCCCGGCGCGGTCACTACCAGCCGACCGCCCGTCGTCAGGATCGACCAGAACTCCCACACCGACAGATCGAAGGTCGCCGGCGTCTTGAGCAGCGCGGTCGCATCCGGCTCCGACCCGAATCGGTCACGCAGCCAGGCCAATTGGTTGACGATCGCGGCATGCGCGACGGTGACGCCCTTGGGCAGACCGGTGGACCCGGACGTGAAGATCACATACGCCGGATGCTCGGGCCGCAGTGTTCGAATCCGTTGGTCATCGGTGATCGGCATCGCGTCGTATTCCGACAGGTCGAGCCGATCCACTTCCAGTGCGGGAAGCGCTGTTTCGATGGGCAATCCGTCGCGCGAGGTCGTCAGCACACAGATGGGCGCGGCGGTCTCGATAATGTGCGCGATGCGGTCGACCGGATGATCCGGATCTATGGGCACATACGCACCACCGGCGCGCACCACCGCGTACATGGCGACAACCAGTTCGACCGAACGCCGCATCGCGAGCACGACGGTCGCCTCCGGGCCGACCCCGTCGGCAATCAGTCTGCGTGCCAGCCGGTTGACCAACGCATCGAATTCCGCATAGGTGAGCACGGACTCGGAGGTCGCCTCGATCAGCGCGATGTGGTCGGGCGTCAGTGCCACCTGGGTATCGATGAGATCCGCCAGCGTCGCCGAAGCCACCGGATGCGCCGTCCGGTTCCACTCCTCGACCAACTGGCTACGGGCGGCCTCCCCGAGCAAGTCCAATTCGCCGACCGCTGTATCCGATTGGGCAACAACACCTTCGAGAATCCGACGCAACTGTTCACCGAACCGCCGCGCACTCGCGGGCTCGAACAGATCGGTGGCATATCCGAGCGCCAAGTCGATCCCCTGGGGTGCGCCGTCCGTGCCGTAGTGATCGACCGCGAACAGATGCAGATCGAATTGCGCCACCCCGCTGTCGAATTCGAGCTCACGCACCTCGAGTCCGGGCAGCCGCAGCGTACCGCGCTCATGGTTCTGGAACGAATACCCGACCTGGAACAGCGGATGACGCGCCGTCGACCGTTCCGGATTCAGCACCTCCACCAGGCGCTCGAACGGCACATCCGCGTGCGAGAAGGCCGCGATATCCGCCGCCCTGGCCCGCCCGAGCAGCTCATCGAAACTTTCCGCACCGTCGACCCGGGTCCGCAGGACCAGCGTATTGACGAACATGCCGATGACATCATCGAGTTCGGCATCGCCGCGTCCCGCGATCGGCGTGCCGACCGCGATATCCGAACTTCCGGACAGCCGCGCGAGCAGCGCGGCCAAGGCGGCATGAACAACCATGAACAGCGTTGCGCCGCTGCGCCGTCCGTGCGTGACGAGCGCGGCATGCAACTGCGCGCCGATCGCGAACTCGACCTTCGCGCCGCGCAGACTCTGACGCGCGGGCCGGGGGTGATCGGTCGGCAAGGCCAGCTGATCCGGCAGCCCGGCCAATGCCCCCGCCCAGTAAGCGAGCTGTTGCGCCGATACCGATTCGGGGTCGTCCTCGCTGCCGAGCAGTTCCCGCTGCCACAGCGCATAGTCCGCGTACTGCATGGCGGGTGGCGTCCAGCCGGGTGCGCTGTCGTTCAGGCGCGCGGTGTACGCCTGCATCAGATCCCGGACGAACGGTGCGAGCGAAGACCCGTCCGCGGCAATGTGATGCAGCACCGCGGCCAGGACGAACTCCGCACGTCCCGCAATCCGGAACAACCGCATCCGCACCGGAATATCGGCCGTCACGTCGAAGGTAGTGGCGGCCAACTCCCTGATCCGTTCCGGGAGTTCGGCCTCGGTGCTCTCGATCGGGTAGAGCGACGGAACCGCCTGCGCGACCGGCATGATCAGCTGCACCGCCACGCCGTCGACCTCCGGATACCGGGTCCTCAGCGATTCGTGTCGGCCGACCAGATCGGCGACCGCCGCTTGCAGTGCGGCGATATCCAATGCCCCGGTGAGCCGCAGCGCCACCGGAATGTTGTAGGCGATCGAGTCCCGGTCGAACCGGTTGAGGAACCACATCCGCTGCTGCGCGGGCGATAGCGGAATCCGCTCCGGACGCGCACCGGCCACCAGTGCGGGCCGGATCGCACCCGAATCGTTCGCAACGACCGCGGCGGCGAGATCGGCCACCCGGGGCGACTCGAACAGCGCACGGACGCCGACGGTATGACCCAACGCGGCACCGATTCTGGCGGCGGCCTTGGCGGCCAGCAATGAGCTGCCGCCGAGTGCGAAGAAGTCGTCATCCGCGCCGACCAGACCGTCCGCGCCCATGCCGAGGACATCGGCGAAGACTCCGGCGACGACTTCCTCGGCGACCGTCCCCGGCTTGCGGTAGGCCGTAGCCTCGAATACCGGCGCGGGCAGCGCGGCGCGATCCAATTTCCCATTGACGGTCAAGGGAATTCGATCCACCACCATGATGGCGGCAGGCACCATATGCTCGGGCAGCCGGTGCGCGAGCCGTTGGCGCAGCGCCCCGGTATCCAGCGCGTCGACACCGACCGCATACGCGACGATGCGCGGCTCATCCACCAGATCGGTGCGCACGATGACCGCCACCTCGTGCACCGATACGTCCGCATCCAGCAGCGCCGCTTCGATCTCACCCAGCTCGATCCGGAACCCACGCAGGTTCACCTGCTGATCGGCCCGGCCCAGATACTCCAGCTCACCATCGACGGTCCACCGTGCGAGATCACCGGACCGATAGGCCAGCGCACCATTGTCGGCGTACGGATCGGCCACGAACCGGCTCGCGGTGAGCGCCGGCCGCCCGAGATACCCGCGCGCCAACTGCCCGCCCGAGACATAGATTTCGCCGGGCACACCAACCGGCACCGGCCGCAGCCGGGCATCGAGCACCCGCACGACCAATCCCGGTATGGCGCCGCCGATGACGCTCGCCGATCCGGTGCTCGGATCGATCCGCCGGTAGGAGACGTGCACGGTGGTCTCGGTGATGCCGTACATATTCACCAGCTGCGGCGAGATCGGATGTCGGGCCGACCAGCCGCCGAGCCGCTGCGGTTCCAGCGCCTCACCACCGAAGATCACATAGCGCAAGGCGAGTTCGGCGGGCGGTGCGGCGGCCTCGGCCGCGATCAGCTGATAGAACGCCGACGGCGTCTGATTCAGCACCGTCACCCGTTCCGCGGTGAGCAGTTCCAGGAACTGTCGCGGTGAGCGCGAGGTGAAGTAGTCGACCACCACGAGCCTGCCGCCGTACAGCAGCGCCCCCCACAGCTCCCAGACCGAGAAGTCGAAGGCGTAGGAGTGGAACATGGTCCACACATCCGCTGGTCCGAAATCGAAGTGGCCCCGGGTGTTGTCCAGCAACCGCAGCACATTGCGATGCGGAATGACCACACCCTTCGGCTGTCCGGTGGATCCGGAGGTGTAGATGACATAGGCCGTATGCGCGGGCTCGAGCGGTGCCCGGCGATCGGCCTGGGTGATCGGCCCCGGATCCATCGAATTCAGGTTGGCGGCCATATCCAGCACCGGCCCGCCGAACCAGCCGGGTGTCAATTCGGCGGTGGCGCTGGTGATCGCGCAGATCGGGCGCGCGTCATCGAGGACGTATTCGATGCGATCCGCCGGATAGTTGGGGTCGATGGGCAGATATCCGCCACCCGCCTTGACCACCGAGAGCAGCGCGACGATCAGTTCCACCGAGCGCGGCAGCGCCACCGCGACCAAGGCCTCCGGTCCGACTCCGGCCGCGATCAGCCGCCGGGCCAACCGGTTCGACCAGGTGTCGAGTTCGGCGTAGGTCAGCGATCGGCCACCGGCACCGACCGCGATCGCGGCCGGATCCAGCGCGGCGGCCAGTGCGAACCGGTCCGCCACTGTGCTGGTCTCGGTGACGTAGGTCGCCGCCGGAGTGGCCCATTCGTACAGCGCCCGATGCTGTTCCTCGGCGCTGAGCAGTTGGATATCCCCCACCACCACCGTGGCATCGGCGGCGATGGCGGCCAACACCTGGGTGAACCGGCGCCCGAGCACCGCAATGGTGCCCGTGTCGAAAAGGTCTGTCGCGTAGGTGATCTCGATATCCATGCCATCGGCGCGACCATCGGCGTCATCGGATTCGACCACCGTGAACTGCAGATCGAATTTGGCCGCGGCCGCGTCGAACGCGACCGGCCGCACCACCAGACCGGCGAGTTCGAGCCGGGGCAGGGTGAAGTTCTGGAAGGCCAGCGCCACCTGGAACAGCGGATGCCGGTTCTGCGCCCGGGCGGGCGCGATGACCTCGACCAGCCGCTCGAACGGCACATCCGCATGGGACAGCGCCTCGATATCCTGTGCGCGCACGGTGTCGAGCACCGTTTCGAAGCGCGCCCTGGTGTCGATATGCGTGCGCAGCACCAGGGTATTGACGAACATGCCGACGAGTCCATCGAGCGCGGCGGCACCGCGACCGGCGACCGGGGTGCCGATAGCGATGTCCGCACCGACCGAGAGCCGCGACAGCAACACCGCCAGCGCCGCGTGCACCGTGCTGAACAGCGTGGTCTCCCGCTTACGCGCCAGTTCACGCAGTTCACCATGCAGATCCGAATCGATGCGCAGCCGATGGATATCACCGCGATACGACGAGACCGCCGGTCGCGGACGATCGGTGGGCAGTTCCAGTTGCTCCGGCAGACCCGCCAGCACGCCCCGCCAGTACGCGAGTTGGTGGTGCGCCTGCGATCGCGGATCATCGTCGACGCCGAGTGTTTCGGCCTGCCACAGCGTGTAGTCGGCGTATTGCACCGGCAGTGCGGTCCATTCCGGCGCGCCGCCCGCGCGTCGAGCGGCATAGGCGGTCATCAGATCGCCCGCGAGCGGGCCGAGGGAGAAGCCGTCGGCCGAAATATGGTGCAGCACAATCGCCAATACGTGCTCGACCGCAGCACCATCGGTGATCGCGAACAGCCGGGCCCGCAGCGGCAGTTCCGCCGTCAGATCGAAGGTGGCCGCCGCGAATGCGCCGAGGCGCGGTGTGAGTTCCGCTTCGGTGACCGGCTCCGATCGCAGCGTCGGCACAGCCTGCGCCGCGGAGATGATCACCTGTTCCGCACCGTGCGGTCCGTCCGGGTAGACAGTGCGCAGGCTCTCGTGCCGGGCGACCACATCGGCCAGCGCGGCGGCCAGAGCCTCGACATCCAGTGCACCGGTGAGCCGCAGCGCGACCGGAATATTGTCCACGGCATCGCCGGGTCCGGTCGCATCTCCCGCGAGAAAACGGTTGAGGAACCAGATGCGCTGCTGCGCGGCCGACAGCGGAATCCGCTCCGGACGTGTGCGAGCGGTCAACTCGACACCGCCATGCCCAGGGAATCCGCCGCGCGACACCTCGTCCGCGATCGCCGCGACCGTGGCCGCCGCGAACAAGATCCGCACCGGCAGCCGCACATCGAGCGCTACACCCAACCTGGCGACGACCTGGGTGGCACTCAGTGAGTTGCCGCCGAGGGCGAAGAAATCATCGTCCAGGCCGACCCGCTCGATACCGAGCACCTCGGCGAAGGTCCGGGCGATGAGCACCTGCATCGCCGTGCCGGGCGCACGGAAGACGGCGGCCTCGAATACCGGCTCGGGCAATGCCTTGCGATCCAGCTTTCCGGACGCATTGAGCGGGAACTCATCGAGCACCACATAGGCCGACGGCACCATGTACGCCGGTAGCTCCCCGCTCAGTACTGCTTTCACGGCATCGGTATCGACCGTCACACCGGCATGGCCGACGAGGTAGGCCACCAACTTTTCCGCGCGCAGCACGACCACCGCCTGTGCGATCGAATCGACTGCGGCAAGGGCGGTTTCGATATCGCCGAGCTCGATCCGCAGGCCGCGCAGCTTCACTTGGAAGTCGGTGCGTCCCAAATACTCGAGCACCCCATCGGCCCGCCAGCACACCAGATCACCCGTGCGGTACATCCGCGCACCGTCGCCGAACGGATTCGCCACGAACCGATCGCTTGTCAGCTCCGGCTGTCCGACATATCCGCGCGCCAATTGCGCTCCGGCCAGGTACAACTCGCCGGACACGCCCACCGGCACCGGACGCAACCACCCGTCGAGCACATAGACCTGGGTGTTGAACACCGGCGCACCGATCGGCACGGTGTCGATATCGGCAGCGGTGACCTCGTGGCCGGTGGCATCCACGGCCGCCTCGGTCGGGCCGTACAGATTGTGCACGGCCGCACCCGTCAGCGCACGCAGGCGGTGGGCGGGCCGCGGCGGCAACGCCTCGCCCGACGCGAATACCAACCGCAACGAAGCACACTGCGCCGCTATCGGTTCCGCGACGAACACCACCAGCATCGACGGCACGAAGTGCGCGACACTGACCCGCTCGCGGCGGATCACCCGCGCCAGATACGCCGGGTCGCGATGTCCGTCCGGCTGCGCAACGACCAGGCGCGCACCGATCTGCAAGGGCCAGAAGAACTCCCACACCGACACATCGAAGGTCGCCGGGGTCTTCTGCAGCACCACGTCATCGCAGGTCAGCGCATACGCTTCCTGCATCCACACCAGCCGATTCACGATGGCGCCATGTGAAACCGCGACGCCCTTCGGCCGTCCGGTGGACCCGGAGGTGAAGATCACGTACGCGGCATTGCCCGGCGCCAAGGCACCGAGTCGATCCGCATCGGTGAGCGGGGCGTCCGAATAGTCGTCGGTGTCGAACAGATCCACATCGAGCACCGCCCACACCGGCGAGCGCCCCTCGACCTCGGTGGCCAACTCCAATCCGTCATCCGAACGGGTCAGCACGCAGACCGGCCGAGCGGTCCGCAGCACCTGCGCGATGCGCTCCGCCGGGTGATCCGGGTCCACCGGAACATACGCGCCACCCGCGGTGAGCACCGCGTACATGGCCACGACCAGATCGATGGAGCGCCGCATGCCGATCGCCACGGTGCTATCCGGACGAACCCCGATGGACACCAACAGCCGCGCCAGCCGATTGACCCGGCCCGCGAATTCGGAATATGTGAGCGTCGCGTAGCGACTCGATGAGGGGTGGTGGTCGGGCGACGGGTAGGCCAGCGATTCGCCCTCAAAAGACACCGCGACCGCCGCCGGCGTCCGTGCCACCTGCGCCTCGAACAGCGACACCAATGTCGCGTCGGCGTCGCCCGGATGCGCCGTCGCATTCCAGGAGTTCAGGATGAGCGCCCGCTCGTCCTCGTCGAGCAGATCGAGATCGCCGATCCGCATCCCCGGATCCGCCATCGCGTCGAGCACGCGCCGCAGCCGGATCGCGAACGCGGCGACGGTCTCGGCGTCGAACAGGTCGGTCGCGTACTCGAAGGTCGCGGCCAGTCCGGCGGGGGCACCGGCGGCATCGACAGCTTCGGCGAGCGTCAGCTGTAGGTCGAATTTCGCTGTTCGCGTGTCGATATCGAGCGCCGATACCGCGAGTCCGGCCAATTCCAGGCTGGTCTGCGCGGTGTTCTGGAAGTCCAGCATGACCTGGAACAGCGGATGCCGTGCCGCCGACCGCTCCGGCTGCAATACCTCGACCAGCCGCTCGAACGGCACATCGGCGTATGCGAAGGCGCGCAGATCACTGTCACGCACGGCCACGATCAAGTCGGCGAACCGCAATTCCGGACGCACCTCGGTGCGCAGCACCAGGGTATTGACGAACATGCCGACCAACTCGTCCAGCGCCTGATCACCACGTCCCGCGATCGGCGTACCGATCGCAATATCCGGCTGCCCGGCGAGTTTCGCCAATACCGTGGCGAATGCGGCATGCAGGACCATGAACAGCGAGGCGTTCGCATCCTCGGCCAGGGCACGTAGTCGCTGATGCGTCGCGGCATCGATGGTGAACGCGTGGCGCGCACCGTGGCCGGTGGCGACCGCAGGGCGTGGCCGGTCCGCCGGCAGGGTCAGGACCTCGGGCAGACCGGCCAGTTCGGCAGCCCAGTACCGGATCTGCTCGGCGATCACCGATTCCGGATCGTCCTCCGTACCCAGCGCCGCGCGCTGCCACAGGGTGTAGTCGGCGTATTGCACCGGCAGCGGCGCCCAGCCCGGCTCGGCACCGGCCAGGCGGGCGGCGTACGCGGCCATGAGATCCCTGGTCAGCGGCGCGATCGACCAGCCATCGGCGCTGATGTGATGGATGGAGACGACGAGTACGTGCTCGCTGCGTTCCGCAGCGTCCGCATGGATGTCACGCGCACCCTCGGACCGAATGCGGAGCAGTGTCAGCCGAACCGGCGGCTCCAGTTCCATGGCGAAGGGCATTGCCGCCGCGGCACGGATCCGATCGGCCAATTCCGCCGCCGCCACCGCCTCGGGCACGAGCGAAGCCGCGACCTCCTCGACCGCCAGCACCTGCTGGTGCGGAATACCATCCACCGCTGGATATCTGGTGCGCAATGTCTCATGCCGGCCGAGCACATCCGCAATAGCGGCGGTCATCGCGGCCACATCGAGTGTGCCCCGCAAGCGCATTGCGGCCGTCAGATTGTTCGCGACCGAATCGGCATCGAACTGATCGAGGAACCACATCCGCTGCTGGGCATAGGACAGCGGCACCCTATCGGGACGGGGACCGGCCACCAGCGCAGGACGGTTGCGCGCCGTGCCCTCGGTAGGCAGATGCGCGGCGAAGGCGGCCACCGTCGAATATTCGAACAGCAGCCGCACCGGCACCTCGACACCGGCGACCGCGCCGATCCGCCCCGCGATCTGCGTGGCCACCAGTGAATTTCCACCGAGTGCGAAGAAGTCGTCGTCCAATCCGACCCGGTCGAGCCCGAGCACCGCCGCGAACACCTCGGCCACCGCGAGTTCCGCCGAGGTGGTCGGTGCGCGATATGCCTTCGCGGCCAGAACCGGATCCGGCAGTGCCCGCCGATCCAGCTTGCCGGAACTGGTCAGCGGCATTTCCGCCAGCGCGACATAGGCGGTCGGCACCATGTACGACGGCAGCGTGGCGCGCAGCCGCTGCTCCAGCACCGCGCTCAGCTGCGCCTGCGGGATGGCGGCGACCACATAGGCGACCAGCAGTTCACCCGCGGCATGGGCGAACACCCGGACCGCCGCCGCCCGCACATCGGCCGCGGCCACGAGCGCCGCCTCGATCTCGCCGAGCTCGATCCGCTGCCCGCGGAGCTTCACCTGGAAGTCACTGCGCCCCAGATATTCCAGTTCCCCGGCACGATTGCGTCGCACCAGATCGCCGGTCCGGTACATCCGCGCTCCGGGCGGTCCATAGGGATTGGCCACGAAGCGCTCGGCAGTCAACTCGGCCCGGCCGTGGTACCCCCGCGCCACCTGGACTCCGGACAGATACAGCTCGCCGATCACCAGATCCGGCACCGGCCGCAGCCGCGCATCGAGCACCAGCACCTGACTCCCGCGCACCGGCCGACCGATCGGCACCGGTCCCCGCGCCGCCGCATCGACCGCGGCGTGGGTGGCATGCACCGTGAATTCCGTTGGGCCGTAGAGATTGTGCAGCTCGGCTCGGCTCACCGCAGCGAAGTCGGCCGCGACCTCACCGGTCATCGCCTCACCGGCCACGAAAACCGTCCGCAGCGAGGCGATCTCGGCAATGCCGGTGGCATCGGCGAATACCGTCAGCATCGACGGCACGAACGAGGTCATCGTCACCCCGTGCGCGGCGATGGTGGCGGCCAGATACGCACTGTCGCGGTGTCCGTCGTGTTCGGCGACCACCACGCGCGCGCCATGCGCCAGCGGTGCGAACAACTCCCACACCGATACGTCGAAGGTCACCGGCGTCTTGAACAGCACCACATCACCGGACCCGATGCCGTACTCGTCGGCAATCCACTCGATCTGGTTCACCACCGACGCATGCGCTACCGCGACACCTTTCGGCTTACCGGTGGATCCGGAGGTGAAGATCACGTACGCGGTATTGTTCGCCCGCAGCGGGTACAGCCGATCCGAATCCGTCACCGGCGCATCCGAATAGCCCGAGCAGTCGAGCGCATCGATGGCCAGCACCGCCGAATCGACTCCGATCGACCATCCATCGCATGTGCGAGTCAGCACGCAGACCGGCCGGGCCGAGGCGATGACGTCCGCCCGCCGGGCCGCCGGTTGGTCCGGATCCACCGGCACATAAGCACCGCCCGCGGTCAGCACGGCATAGGCGGCCACCACGAACTCCACCGACCGCCGCATGCCGAGCACGACCAGCGCCTCGGGCCCGACCCCGGCGGCGATCAGCCGCCGAGCGAGCCGATTGATTCGCCCGGACAACTGCGCATATGTCAGCGCACCGTCTCCATCGACCAGCGCCACGGCATCGGGCGTGCGCCGCGCCTGCGCCTGGAAGCCGGCCAGCAGGGCAGCCGGACTCTTCAGCGGCGATTCGGCGATACCGCACTCGATCGCCCGCTGCCGACCGGCCGCGTCGAGCAGCGGCAGATCCCCGACCCGCGACTCGGCGTCGACCACGACCGCCCGCAACAACCGAACCAGCCACAGCGCGTAGTCCGCGATGGTTGATTCATCGAATAGATCTGTGGCATAGGCGAATTCGGCCCCGACACCACTCGGTGCCAGCTCCGCCGATACCGGACCTTCCCCGAGTCCGGCACCGGCGAAGCTTTCGGTGACCGTGAGTTGGAGATCGAATTTGGTCACCCCGGTGTCCAGCGTACTGGTGTCGACCGATAAATCGGGGAGTTCGAATCGGATGTCCGCGGCATTGTCGAAAGCGAGCAGTACCTGGAACAGCGGGTGTCGCGCCTGCGAGCGCGGCGGGTTGATGGCCTCGACCAACTGCTCGAATGGCAGTTCGGCGTGTCCGAAGGCGGCGAGGTCGGTTTCGCGCACTAGCGCGAGCAGTGCCGAGAAGGGCGTGGCGGGATCGATCGCGGTCCGCAGCACCAGGGTGTTGACGAACATGCCGACCAGGTCGTCCAACGCCCGTTCACCGCGTCCGGCCACCGGCGTGCCGATCACAATGTCGTCGCCACCGGACAGCCGCGACAACAGCACCGCGAATGCGGCATGCAGCACCATGAAATTCGAAACGCCCTGGGCACGTGCGAGTTCGGTGATTCCGGCGTGCAACTCACCGGGCAGCTCGAAACGGAAAACCGCACCGCGCCCGGACGATACCGCGGGCCGCGGCCGATCGGCGGGCAGCTCGATCAGATCGGGCGCACCGGCGAGCGTGGCGGTCCAGAACTCCCGCTGCTTCGCCAGGGGTGCGGCCGGATCGGTCGCGGAGCCGAGCAATTCACGCTGCCAGAGGCTGTAGTCGGCATACTGCACCGGCAGCGACGACCACTGCGGAGCAGTGCCCACACGCCGGGATCCATACGCGGACATCATATCTCGCGCCAGGACCCGCAGCGACAGCCCATCGGCCGCAATATGATGCAAGACCAGCGCCAACGCGCAGCTTTCGTCATCAATCAGGAAGATCCGCGCCCGAATGGGTATTTCGCGCTCGAGGTCGAATCCGAGCGCCGCGAACCGAGCCAACTCCGCGTCCAGCTCACCGGCACCGATCGACTCGGGCTCGCCGACGACCACGGCCTCGTCCGCGGACAGCACCACCTGCCGCGCGGCGAACTCCGCCGCCGATACCGCGGGGAAGATCGTGCGCAGCACCTCGTGCCGGCCGACCACATCGGCCAGGGCCGACCGCAGCGCGGCCACCTCGACCGCACCGCGCAACCGCACCACGAAGGGCATGTTGTAACCGGCGCTGGCACGCTCGAACCGGTTAAGGAACCAGATCCGCTGCTGCGCCGGAGATAGCGGAACCAGCGACGGCCGGTGACGCACCCGCAGCAGCGCGAGCACCGGCACGTCGCTGGCTCCACCCGTCCGCTCGATCAGTTCGGCGAGTGCGGACACCGTTGTGGCGGTGAACAATTCGCGAACTCCGAGCCGACAGCCCAGATCCGCGCCCAAACGGGCCGCGACCTGGGTGGCCACCAAGCTGTTACCGCCGAGAGCGAAGAAATCGTCGTCACGTCCGACCCGATCGTGACCCAATACCTCGCCGAACACCCGCGCGACCGCGGCCTCCATCGGCGTCGCCGCCGCGGCATAGTCGGTCGAACTGCGCTCGGGCGCGGGCAGTGCGGCACGATCCAATTTGCCGGAGGCATTGACCGGCAGCGCGTCCAGCACCACGAATGCCGCGGGCACCATATACCCGGGCAGCGACTGGCTCGCCGCGGCCCGCAATTGCGCGAAAGATACTGTGCCAGGCTCGGATTCGACGACATAGGCGACCAGCTGCTCGCCCACTCCGGCGTCGTCGCGCACCACGACCACCGCGCGTACCACCGCGTCGACGGCACCGAGTACGGCCTCGACCTCACCGAGTTCGATCCGCAATCCGCGCAGCTTGACCTGGAAATCGGTGCGACCCAGATACTCCAGCTCGCCATGGGTGGTCCACCGGACCAGATCACCGGTGCGGTACATACGGGTGGCGGCGCCGTCCGGCCCGCCGAACGGATCGGCGACGAACCGGTCGGCGGTGAGCCCGGGTCGGCCGATGTAGCCACGGGCGAGCTGTACCCCCGACAGATACAGCTCGCCCGCAGCCCCGACCGGTACCGGCCGTAGCCGCGAATCGAGCACATAGAGCCGGGTATTGAACACCGGCGCGCCGATCGGCACCGAGAGGGTATCGGTGTCGGTCACTTCATGGAAGGTGACGTCGACCGCCGCCTCCGTCGGACCGTACAAATTGTGCAGCCGCGCACCGGTCAGCACCCGCAGCCGCTGGGCCAGCGCGGCGGGCAGCGCCTCACCGGAGGCGAAGACCGTGCGCAACGAGGTGCGGTTGGTGAACTCCTGGTGAGCCAGAAACGCTTCCAGCATCGATGGTACGAAATGTGCGGTCGTCACGCCGTATTCGCTGATCACGGCGCGCAGATAGGCCGGATCGCGATGGCCGTCGGGCTCGGCGAGCACCAGCCGTGCCCCGACCTGCAGCGGCCAGAAGAACTCCCACACCGATACATCGAAGGTGGCCGGTGTCTTCTGGAGTACGACATCCTCGGAGCAGAGCCGATACATCTGCTGCATCCACACCAGCCGATTCACGATCGCCTCGTGTGTGACGGCCACGCCCTTCGGCAGTCCGGTCGACCCGGAGGTGAAGATCACATAGGCGGGCTGTCCCGGCCGCAACACGCTGCGGCGCTCCCGATCCCAGACCGGATCATCGGCGTATTCCGCAAGATCCAGCAGGTCTACGCGGATCTCCGGGATCCCGGAGAACTCCGGTGCCGCAGCCGCTTCGGTGGTCAGCACGCAGGCGGGCCCGGCGGCGGCCAGAATATGCGCGGTGCGCTCGGCCGGATGATCCGGATCCAGCGGCACGTAGGCCGCTCCCGCCGCGAGGATCGCGTAGATCGCGACGATGAGCTCCGGCGAGCGGCGGATGTTAACGGCGATCAGCGTTTCGGGTCCGGCGCCGAGCCCGATCAGATGCCTTGCCAGCCGATTGCTGCGGACCTCGAGTTCGCGATAGGTCAGATCCGACGCACCGGCGCATCGCACCGCGACCGCATCCGGTGTCCGCCCGACCTGCGCCTCGAACATCGACACCAGCGTCGGCGCACCGGCGATCACCGTATGCATATCGAAGGCGGTCGCATTCCAGATCCTGGTGCTGACCTCGAGTTCCAGTTCGGTCGCCACCGCCACCGCCACCATCGGCGTATCGACCTCGGCGGCCACCACCCGCTCCAGGTACCGCAGGAAGCGGGCGTGGTGGCGGGCGATGTCATCGGCGGAATACAGATTCGGATTCGCCTCGAAATCCACGTGCACGCTGTCGCGCTCGCCGTAGTACACATTGAGGCTCAGATCCTCCACCGGCCCGGTGGAGAGCACGTGATACCGGCCGACCGTATCGCCCAGGGTCAGTTCGCTGCCGAACAGCATGATGTTGGCCAGCGGACCGAAGAGCGCCCGGCGCGCCGGCCTCCCGTCGTGCTCGGCATCACGCCGGATGTCCTCGTGCCGATACCGCTGGTGGCGCAGTGCGCCCGCCACCTCGACCCGGGTCGCGCGCAACAGCTCGCCCCAGGTGCCGTCGACCGCGAGCCGCAGCGGCACGATATTCGACAGCATCCCCGCCGACCGCCGCATCACCGCCGTGGTGCGCGCGGTCACCGGCAGGCTCAGCACGGCCTCGTCCCGGTCGGCGAGCCGCCCGAGATATCCGGCGAAGGCCGCGAGCAATACCACCGCCAACGTCGAATCCTGGCTCGCGGCAACGATATTCATCCGGTCGACCAGCGCTTCCGGCAGTACCCGACCGGCGATCAGATTGGCCGCCGAACGCGGTGCGGTGCGCCCGTCCAGGGTGGTCACGCCGTCGAGTCCGGCCACCCGCTCGGCCCAGTACACCCGGTCGGCCTCGAAACGGGCGCTGTCGCGGTAGGCGAGTTCGCCGTCGACCAGCGCGGTCAGCGCGTCCGGCCGCACCGCTGACGGCTCGGTGCCCAGCACCCGGGCGGTGTACAGCTCGGCCACCCGCTGGGTATTGGTGAGCGCGCCGAACCCGTCGAGCACGATGTGATGCGCCCGCAGATACCAGAACGACCGATGGTCGGCGACCCGCAGCACGGCACCCGCGAACAGCCGATCGGCCAGCATATCGACCGGCGCACTCGCATCGGCCCGCATCCATTCATGTGCCGCCGCCACCGGATCGGCATGCTCGCGCAGGTCGATCGCCTGGATATCAACGGAATTCGCCGGATCCACCCACTGGCACGGCGCACCACCGGATTCGCCGACCCGCAGCAGTACCGATTCGTATTCGCGCGCAGCCTCGGCCGCCACCTCTTGCAGGATCGCGGTATCCAGTGCCTGCGGCACGTCCACGTACTGGGCCACATTGATCGGCACGTCGGGCTCGAGCAACTGTGCGTACCAGATCCCCAACTGCGCCGGAGCGAGCGGAAACGGTTGCGACGCGGTGTGCGCCGACCCTTCCGGTCGCGCCCCACCCAACTCCGTATCGTGCACCAGAGCCTCCTCGTTCGGCGAAACAACAGCTGGCCGAACGCTTTTGGGCACGACGAATAAAGCCCCTGCGGCAACGCAGTTCAGCGTTGGACGCATGGCTGGGACGCCACCACAAGATGATTCGGCGAATGCGCGGGGCACAACGACGGCCCCCACACGAGATCGGAACAGATTGCGTGAAAACGAGATCGGTGACCGTCGGTCACCACCGCGGCGACCGACGGTCACCGCTTGCGCCTAGCTCTTGATCGCTCCTCCAACGTTGCTGCCGCGGTGCGGGCGCCGCGGCTGTGTCAGCTTCATCACACGGATGTGATCCGTGCATTGCGAACATTAGGCGCTTGGTTAATAAAAAGGAACTTTTTGCACTAAAAAAAGTTGGTCGATCGTCCAGCGCTCTCAACTGGACCGACGCAACAGGGCAAAGCTGTGTCCGCGACCACATTTCGATCGCGTATGTGAGCCACGGCACTTTCGGATGTGCAGACTATGAGCCCGAACGTTGCATCCGCGTTGCATCGGCGCCCAAGCGCCGATCGAGCACTCGAATCTTGGCCTCGATCTGCGCATATAACGGCGAATCACGATCCACCGTCGCGCGATAGGCGGCCCAGGACGCGGCATCGTCACGCCCCTCGGCGCATGCGGTCCACCGGCGCAGCACCGCGGTATCGCCGGAACTGAGTACCGCGGTACGCAGCCGAACCCGAAGTTCATCTCGAATATCAATAATTCCGGGTGCGGTCGAGCGCGGCAGCACCGGACCGGCGTACAGCCGTAATGCGGAATCGACATCACCGGAGTCGAGTGCCGCCCGCAGCGCTTCGATATCGGTTGCGACATGCACCCGCAACCGATATGGGCGCGAACCGAATACGTTCGGACCGACCACCGCACGCAGCCGCGACATGGCGGCGCGAATGGTGCCGTTGTCAAGATCTGTGTCATCGAGCAGCAGCGCGAGATGGTCGGCGCCGAGCCCTTCGGGATGTTCGGCGAGCAGCAGCAGGATCTCAGCGTGCCGCTGCGACAACGGAACTCGATCACCCGCGACGCTCAGCAGCGGCTGCCCGAGCCCCAGCACATCCAGACCGAGCCGGGCCAAGGCGATTTCGCCCGTCGTGCTGTCATAGGCCACGGCACGGCCCGCCGACCCGTGCTGCCCCGCCCGCATGGCATTCAGCAGCAGATCCATTTCGGCCGCAGTCGATGTCGCCTTCACCAGCGCCAGGATCTCCGGTTTGGCCACCCGCACGCCCCCGGCGATCATCAGCACCCCGACCAGCCTGCCGTCGGGATCGTGTACCGGCGCGGCGGCACCGGTGATCTGATGCATCCGGTGCAGAAAGTGTTCGGGCCCATGGATCCACGCGGCCCGACCGGTACGCACCACCAGGCCGACGGCATTGGTTCCGATGCGGCGTTCGCTCAGGTCGTCACCGGCGCGCAGACCGATTTCGGCGGCCGCGTCGACCTGATCGGTATTGCCGTGCACCCACAGCACCCGGCCGAATTGATCGGCCACCGCGACGATCAAACCCGTTCTGGCCGTGTCCTGTACGAGCAGTTTGTCGATCAGCGGCATCAATGCGGCAAACGGGTGCGCATCGCGATAGCGCTGCAGATCGGCACCGCGCAGGCCGCGCCCGTCCAGCACGTCCATCGGGTCGATGCCGCCGCGCACGCTGCGCAGCCAGGATTCGAGCACGACCGGACGCAGCAGACCGGCAAGCTGCGACAGCTGCTCACCACCCGCGCTAAGGTATCCGTGTGCTTGTGCGGCATAGGCTTCCAGAGCGCCGAGTTGAGTGCCGGGTTCGACGCCGTGCCGTGGGGGCCGCCCACCTGCAAGATTGCTGACCATTTGCCTTTCTTTCCGCCCCAAACTGTACCGGCGCGCATTACCAGACAACGGCGGTTGTCTTGGTTTGTCCGCCAGCTCACACCCCGTTCAGACCTCGTACAAATGTGACCTACCCGTCTTTCAGATCCTTAGGTGAGATATTCGCTGACGCGTTCGGCGATCATTACCGTCGTCGCCTTCGGACCGCGGCTCAGCGGCACCGGCACAACGGAAAGATCCACCACGGATAAGCCGGTCGTGCCGTGCACTCGGCACCGCTCGTCGACCACCGCGCGTTCGTCGTCCGCACCGCCCATTCGGCAGGTTCCCGACAGATGTTGAGAGGTAGCCAGATTCGCGTGCAGCCACGCATCGGTGGGTTCCGGTATCGATTCCGGCGCGCGCAGGATCGGGATTCCGTGCAATACCTCGAGCGCGATGGTCACCGCTTCGCGCAATCGAATCCGATCGGTGGCCGCCGATAAGTAGCGGAAATCGATGAGCGGCGCGTCGACGGGATCAGCGGAACGCAGCCGGAGCACCCCTTCGGATCGCGGACGCATGAGCGCAACACCTAAACGATGGATATACGGGGTAAACGATACGGCGTACGGACGGATTTCGACATCGTCGAGTTCCAGCACATATTCCAGCGGGATACCGGCGCCGCTCGCGAGCGCCGCAGCACTGCGATACTCGATGCCGATCTCGGGATGATCACTGAACCACGCGCCGACCGGCGCGGGATGCAGCACCGGAATATCCAGCGCCCGCAGCTGCCGCGGATCGCCGATACCGGAGCGCAGCAACAGCGCGGCGGATTCGATGGCGCCCGCACACAGCACGATGTGATCGGCCGCGAGCGTGCCCGCCCTGCCCTCGTGCAGGTAGTCGACGCCGACGGCGCGAGTGCCGTCGAAACGGATGCGAGTCACCACCATCGCGCCGGTGACGGTGAGGTTCGGCCGGGCGAGCGCGGGCGCAAGATAAGCCGTCCCGGTGTCGACCCGCCTGCCGTGCTCGACATTGCACGGCACCGGTCCGTAGCCTTCGGCCGGAGCGGCCCCGGGCAGCGCGTTCAGGTCGGGAATCGAGGCAAGGCCGAGTGCCGCACAGGCCGAGGCGAATTCGCGACTCAGCGGTGTCGGGTCGGCGGTGCGGCGCACCGGTATCGGCCCCGTCGTGCCGTGCCCCGGCCGATCGCCGTAATCGTGATCGCGCTCGAGGCGGCGATAGGCGGGCAGCACCGCATCGAAGGACCAGCTCGCCGCGCCGTCCAACTCCTTGCTCCACGCCGTGAAATCGGCCGCCGTCGCGCGCACGAAATAGCCGCCGTTGATCGCGCCCGATCCACCGATCACCCTGCCGCGCACAATATTTCCGACAACACTGGCGGCCAGGTCAACGGGGTAGCGCCACACCACGGTCGATTCGGGACCGATCGGCATCCGGGTCGCGTCGAGCAGTTGCGCCGCATCGATCGACACCGGACCGGCCTCGACCAGCCGCACACTGTGGTTCGGATCCTCGCTCAGCCTGGCCGCCAGGACGCAACCGGCCGTGCCACCACCGACGATCAGCGTATCGACCATCTACATCAGCTCATCGGGTGGTAAAGCCATCACACGTTCGATTCAGCTCCGGGGCGTACTCGGCTTGAGCGACTCCAGGCTGCGGGCGCGGAATGCGCCCAGCCACAAGCCGGTTCCGTACGCGATATCGTCCATCCGCTTGTAGGCCACATAGCGGAACGGGTCGAGGCCGCCCGCGTCCCGGTGGGTGAACCAGTCGGCGAAGCCATCAGCGACCGCCATGGTGACCGCGATGCGCCGCACCCGCCGCGACAGCATCATCGCCACCATGGTGATCGGCCAATAGTGTCGGCACATGGCAGATGCCAGCCGCCAGATACCCGCGAAGTAGCCGCGCGCCAGATAGATCGCCGCGATTCGCGTCGGGTTGTCCAGTCCGGTGAACACCCGGTGCAGTCGGGCCAGCGCGGTCACCATGGTGACCAGTCCGCCGAGCAGTCCCCATTTCGTCAGCGTGGCGAACAGTATGGTCGCCACCGCCGTCCAGAGCGGCATCGACAGCGGCGTCACCATGCCCGGATGCCGCTCGCCGAGCGGTGCGGCGCCGGTGCCGTAGAAGAGTTTGCGACCGAACCAGGCGCGGAACGAGATTCGATTATCGTGCGCCACGTGCGCCGCGGGCTCATAGCGCAGCCGCCAGCGCGCCTGCTCCAACCGCCAGCACAGATCGACGTCCTCGGCCACCTGCATCGACTCGTCGAATCCGCCCTCGGCCAGCAGCGCCCTGCGGCGCACCAGCAGCGCGGCGCTGGGCACATACGACACCAGTCCGCGCGACTGCACGGCCGATTCGCGCCGACCGAGATCGAGTGAGGAGCGGGTGTGTTCATAGCGCGCCAGCGCATTCGACTCCGGATCGAGTGTGACGATCCGGGGCGCGACCAGCGCCACCTCCGGATCGCTGAAATGCCCCAGCATCACCTCGAGCCAGCCGCTGCGCGGGACGACGTCGGAGTCCAGGAAGGCGACGAAGTCGGTTGTCGCGGCCCGCAATCCGGCATTGCGCGCGGCGGCCGGGCCCTGTCTGCGGTCGTGGCGCAGCACCGTCACCCGGCAGCGGGTGCCACGGTTGCGCGGGATCTGGACGGGCTGATCCGAACCATCGTCGACGACGATCACATTGTGCCCGCGCAGGGCCGCGAGCAGTCGGGCCAGGCCGTCGGTGTTGTTGTGCAGGGGCACGATCACGGTCACGTCATCGAGCGAGGGCAGCAGCTGGGGACGCGGATTAGCGACACCGGAGTCGAGCAGCCGTCTGGCAACAACGGCGGACTTCGGGCCGGTGACCTCGAGGTACCCGTCGCCGATCATCTCGGCGGCCTCCGGGGCAAGTCGCAGCAACCGGGCGGGCGAACCCCCGATCAAGATGCGTCCCCCGGAGTATGCGCGTACCCGTGGATCGATCCGCACCCCGAATCCATCGGGCAGGCGATCATGGCGCATTCCTGGCATGCTAGGCGGAGATTCGTGCATTGGCATCATCAGTCCGGAAAAAAGGACCGAATTCCGTACGAATACGCCCGCGGGGCGGGATATCTCCCGACACGGCTTTCCGGCGGGTCGCGAGCGACTCGCCGAAGCCATCCGGCAACGAGCGGGCAATCATCGATTTGCCACTCGATAGCCATCGTCGATTGATCATGCAGCACATAACTGGCTACCGGCTCGAAATCATGTCAGTGGACTCTCATCGCAGGCGCGCGCGGGTCGCCGCTCCGGCGATGTGCGTTCAGTGGCGGGGCGAGATATCGACAGCGTCAGCGGAATCGGACCCGACTTGCGCGATCCGGGTCGGCTCGCCGCAGATCGGCGCGAGTGGTCGACCGAAGAGCGCGGGATCATCCGACCGGCGTCGGCAAGCGCCGCCTCGCCGTAGCCCTGCACACACTCCGGATCGGGTCCATCCGCGGGCAGTCCGGTGAAGAACTTCGCCGCCATGCAACCGCCGCGGCAGGAGTCGTAGTGGGCGCAGCCGGAGCACGCGCCGCCACCGGTGGGCTCGCGCAGTTCGGCGAAGAGTTCCGATTCCTGCCAGACGGTGCGGAAACCGCCGTCCGCCACCACATTTCCGGCACGGAACCTGTCGTGAATCGCGAAGGGGCAGGCGTACACGTCGCCGACCGGATCCACCAGGCAGACCACCCGGCCCGCACCGCACATGTTCAGGCCGGGCAGCGCCTGGCCGAATGCGGAGAGGTGGAAGAACGAATCGCCGGTGAGCACGCCTTCGCCATTGCGCACCAGCCAGTCGTAGAGCACCCGTTGCTGTTGCGGAAGCGGGTGCAGTTCGTCCCAGACATCCGCACCCCGACCCGATGGCCGCAGCCGCGTCAAACGCAGTGTGGCACCGTATCTATCGGCAATCGCCTTGAACTCGTCGAGCTGGGCGATGTTGTGCCGAGTCGCGACCACCGACAGCTTCGCGTCGGTGAATCCGGCCGCCGCCAGATTCTCCAATGCCCGGATCGCCATGGCGTAGGATCCCGGTCCGCGCACCGCATCGTTGACCTCGGCGTCGGCGCCATCCAACGAAATCTGTACGTCCACATAGTCACTGGCTGCCAGGCGCGCGGCGACCTCCGGTGTGATGCGAACTCCGTTGGTGGAGAACTTCACTCCGACATGGTGCGCGGTCGCGTAGTCGACCAGCTCCCAGAAGTCCTGGCGCACAGTGGGTTCGCCGCCGCCGATGTTCACATAGAAGATCTGCATGCGTTCGAACTCGTCGATCAGCGCCTTGCACTGCTCGGTGCTCAGCTCGCGCGGATCGCGGCGGCCGGAAGAGGACAGACAGTGCACACAGGACAGATTGCAGGCGTAGGTCAGCTCCCACGTCAGGCAGATCGGTGCGGCCAAACCGGTTTCGAACCGATCGATCAGCCGCCCACCCGTGGCGGCTCGCGGCTGCCCGGCCAGCGGAAGCGGTGCGGGCATCGGCGTGGGCGCACTGCCCGACGCGGCCTGCCTGATCATGTGCGAATCGGCCAACTGCGCCAAGGCGCGCACATACGGCCCGGCGAGGTCGTCCGAGACGCCCGCCGCCCGCAGCGCCGCACGCGCCGAGGCATGCGCGGGCAGCGACCGCACGATCTCGAGGATCCGTCGGCTCTTCAGGAAGGAGAGTTTGCGCGTGCCGAAGTGGTAGAGCAGCGCACCGAACGACTCCGGCCGCAGCGCCACCCGCGGATGCGGCTCCCATCGGGTATCGAGATCGAGCATGGTCGCACCGCCGATCAGTAGACGCCGCACATACCGTCGATGGAGACCTCTTCGATGAGGGTCTCCTCGATCAGCGGCGCCTCCTCGATCGACCTGGATTCGATCGTCGCGATCCGTCCGGTGTTGTCGGTATCGGTGTGTCCGATGGATCCGTGCTCCGGCATGCCTACCTCCGAGATGCGACCAGTTACCGCGGCCACGGGTGCGGCCGTGCTCACACGATAACGTCACGAGCTGACAAAATGGAACACGTTTCAGTACGTGAATTACATCAGAGCCACATCCGGCCGGCGCGACCACAGGCGTCGGCGCAGGTCCGCCTCCCCACACACGCCGACCGAGCCGCGACCGCGCGCTCTAGACTGCGGGTGGCAAGCAGCTGAACAGGACATGTCGGGCGACATCGCCCGCGGTGGTAGAGGTGGCATGGGAGTCGGACGAATGCAGACGAGCGGGGGCGGCTACACCCCGCGGTGCGAGCTCGAGGTCCGGAGGCGGGAGCTTGCGTAACCACGGAGGGCCTGGGAGCGCCGCAAATAGGACACTGTCGGAATCCGAGATCGTCGAGGCCGCGTTGCGCGTGGTGCGCGAGGACGGCGTGGAGAAACTGTCGATGCGTCGGCTCTCCCGCGAACTCGGAGTTTCGCCGATGGCGCCGTATTACTACGTCGCCGATAAACGCGAGCTGCTCGACCTCGTCGCCAGCGCGGCACTGACCGGAGTTCGCAAGCCACCGCCCGATTCCGGGCCATGGCAGCACCGACTGCGCGATCTGATCGACCAGATCGACGACAAGCTGCGCAAACATCCAGGACTGGGCGATGTGCTGATCGAGCAGATGCTGGGCAAACAGCTCGATCTGATCGCCGCCATCATGGAGATCCTGTTCGAGGCGGGTTTCAATGACCGCAATGTGCTGGCCGCGTACGCGACGATCCACACCTACCTGTTCGGCCGCAGGCGGGTGAATCCGCGCGACCGGTCACCGCTATCGGAGGTGGCACTGCCGGAGTCGGTGGAGCGGGCCACCAAATACATGGCGGACCTGCGCGGGAAGTACGCCTACGACTTCGGCATGGAAGTGCTGATCGATGGTCTGCAGGCCCAGCTTGTCCGTCAGCCCGATCCCGACGTACGATGAAACTGAAACACGTTCTAGTTTTGGTTGTGTTCGAGAGGACGAAATGACCACCGTCGAAGTTCCACACGGTTCGCGTTCGGTCGTGCTGCGGGTATCCGCGGTCATCGCCGAAACGGCCGACACCTGTTCGCTGGTCTTCGACGTGCCCGACGAACTGCGCGAACGTTTCGACTACCAGCCGGGCCAGTTCCTCACGCTGCGCATCCCGAGCGACATCACCGGCTCGGTGGCGCGCTGCTATTCACTGGCCAGCTCACCGCACACCGACGACCGGCCCAAGGTGACGGTCAAGCGCACCGTGGGCGGCTATGGATCGAATTGGGTCTGCGACAACGTCAAAGCGGGCGACCAGCTCGAAGTACTGCCGCCGTCGGGCGTTTTCACGCCGAAGAACCTCGACGACGATCTGCTGCTGTTCGGCGCCGGCAGCGGCATCACGCCGGTGATGTCCATCCTGAAATCGGCGCTGGCGCGCGGAAACGGCCGAATTGTGCTGGTGTACGCCAATCGTGATCACGAATCGGTGATCTTCGCCGGCGAACTGCGCGAATTGGCCGAGAAGCATCCGCAGCGGCTCGTCGTCATCCACTGGCTCGAGCACCTGCTGGGCCTGCCGACCGCCGATGGTTTGGCCGCGCTGGTCGCGCCGTACGCGGGCTACCACGCCTTCATGTGCGGGCCGAAGCCGTTCATGGACCGGGTGCACGATGCGCTGGCCCGACTCGACGTGCCGCGTTCGCGCACGCACGCTGAGGTGTTCAATTCCCTTGCGGGAGACCCGTTCGCGGATCAGGCGCCGGTCGAGGTGACCGACGAGGAGGCTGCCGACGCGGCCACCGTCGAGGTCGAACTCGACGGCGAGGTGCACGAGCTGAAATGGCCGCGCAAGCAGACCCTGGTCGACATCATGCTGTCCAAGGGGCTGGATGTGCCGTATTCGTGCCAGGAGGGCGAATGCGGTTCCTGCGCGTGCACGGTGCTCGAGGGCAAGGTCGAAATGGACAATGCCGAAATCCTCGATCCCGAGGATATCGAGAACGGCTATATCCTCGGCTGCCAGGCGCATCCGGTCACCGACCACCTGCGCATCCAATTCTGATCCGGTGCAACCGGTTACAGTCCGCGGTAGTGGACGCGGAGGGCCGGATCGAGGCGCTCGGTCGCATAGCTCAATGCGGTGCGGCCCATAGCGGCCGCATGCTTGTCGAGGAAGCCGGTCAGCAGTCGCTCGTCGACGCGCTTGCCGACCTCGCGCAGCATCCAGCCGAGCGCCTTCTGGATCAGATCGCGGCGGTCGTCGAGGAGTTGTTCGCAGAGTTCGAAGGTGGTCGAGGCATCGCCCGTCTTGATGAAGGCGAAGGTCGACAGCAGTGCCACCCGGCGCTCCCAGAGAGAGTCCGCGCGCGCGAGTTCGAAGAGCAGGTCGCGTGGCCGATCGAGCAGCCAGGGGCCGATGACGTTCTCGGCGGAGACGTCGACCAGATCCCAGTTGTTCACCCGGCCCCGGCGCACCGCGGCGAGATAGAGCTCGACCATCGCCGCCTGCCCATCGGTATCGAGCGTGCGCGACTTGCTCGCCTTGGCGAATCTGGCATTGAGGATGACCAGCGCGGCCAGCCGCTCCTCGTGCACGGCACTGTCGAGCAGCGCATCGATCTCATCGAGTGGAAGTGCCGCAAAGCGTTTCGCGATCGATCGGGTGACAGGCACCCGCACACCGATGAAGACATCACCTTCGCCGTACTCACCGGGCCCGGTCTTGAAGAACCGCGCCAACTGGCCGGCATCGGCGGGGTCGGCGACCTCGGCCAGCGCCGCACGCACCGCGGCGGCGGTCGGTTGGGGTTGGGCCATCGCCGCTATCCCTGCGCTCCCAGGATCCGTCCCGATTCGAAAGCGGCTGCGCTGACCGGCAATTCGCCCGACCTACCGCTGTTGAGCACCCGCACCGCACCATTGCCGGTGGTCGGCCTGCCGAGCGCATCCATGCGCCGAATCGTCTGTGCCGCAACGGCTTGCGCGCTGTCGAAGAGCCGAACGCCATCGGGCAGTGCGGCGACAATGGCATCGATGACCAGCGGGTAGTGGGTGCAACCGAGCACCACGCCCTCGACATCGTCCGGCGTCTGTTCGGCCGCGCGCGCGATCGAATCGCGGGCCGCGGCCAGATCACCGCGATCGATCGAATCCGCCAAACCGTGACAGGCGATGCCGACCACCTTCGCATCACCGCCGAAGCGGGCGATCAGATCCGCCTGATACCGACTGGCGGTGGTGGCCGCGGTGGCCCATACCGCGACCGACTTGCAGACCGCCGCAGCCGGTTTGATCGCCGGAACGGTGCCGATCACCGGGACACCGGGCCCGACCTCCGCGCGCACCTGGTCCAGCGCGGTGACGCTGGCGGTATTGCACGGCAGCACGATCACCTCCGCCCCGAGTTGCACCGAACTCCGCGCGGCGTCGACCACCCGGTCGGTCACCCACTGCTCGGGTTTGGGTCCCCACGGCGCGCCATCCGGGTCCAATCGCAGCAGCAGGTCGACATCGGGCCGCAGCTTGCGCAGCCAGGCGGCCGTGGGCAGCAACCCCAGCCCGGAATCGATGAGCGCGACGATCACTCGACCACCGTATTACAGCGGACCAGCCCGCCCTACTCGGCCGCCGGGCCGGTGGTATCGAGCACCCACGCGAGCAATCGCTACGACTGATCCTTCCGAGCGACCTGCAAGCAATCGCTACGGTGTGGCCGCGAGCAGATCCGCGATCGGCGCATTCGCGGCGATCTTCGCGCGGACCTTCATCACCTGGCCGGTCATGCCCGCGCCGACCACACCGGTGAGGTTGCCGTGCTGGGAGTAGTAGGCGAGGAATTTGCGGCCGTCGTCGGCGACGATGTGGATATCGTCATTGGCGCTCGGGGTGCCGAGGGCCTGGATCTTCACGTCGTACTGATCGCTCCAGAAGTACGGCACCCGCGCCGCGGTCGGCGGTTCGGCGCCCAGCAGCGCGCAGGCCAGCAGTTTCGCCTGCTCACCCGCATTCGTCCAATGCTCGACGCGCTTGCGCAGCCCGGTCTCGTGCAGCCAGGCGGCCACATCGCCGACCGCCCACACCCCATCGACCGAGGTGCGGCCCACCTCATCGGCGAGCACGCCGCCACCGGCGGCGGGTTCGGCGAGTTCGATACCGGAATCGGCGAGCCATTCGGTCACCGGACGCGATCCGACGCCGATCACCACCAGATCGGCGGATACCTCACTGCCGTCGGAGAGCATGGCGCCGCGCACCCGCTCGGCATCATCGGCGAGGAAGGTGTCCAGGCCGGTCTCGCAACGCAGGTCGACGCCCTCGGCCCGATGCATGCGGGCCACCAGCGCGCCGATCTGTTCGCCGAGCACCGAGGCCAGCGGCGTCGGCTGGGGTTCGACAAGGACGACCTCGACACCGCTGGCCCGGAAGCTCGCCGCCAGTTCACAGCCGATGAATCCGGCACCGACCACCAGCGCCGTACCGGCGCCGGACAATTCGGCGCGCAGCGCGGCGGCATCGGCATGTCCGCGCAGCACGTGCACACCCCGCAGATCGGGCAGTCCGGGCAGGCGGCGCGGCCGCAGACCGGTCGCGATGATCAGCTGGTCATAGACGAGCGTGCCGCCATCGGCCAGGCGTACCTGGCGCGCGGCGGTATCCACGCCGACCGCCTCGGTATTCAGCCGCAGGTCGATCTGCTTCTCGTCGAAGAATTCGGCGGGCCGCAGGGTGGTGTCGTCGGTCTCGCCGCGCACGAACTGCTTGGACAGCGGCGGGCGGTCGTACGGCAGCCGCGACTCCTCGCCGATGAGGATCAGCTCGCCCTCGTATCCGGCACGACGCAACTCCTCGGCGGTGCGCAGCCCGGCGAGACCGGCTCCGACGATGACAATCGGCCTGTTCATGCAGCCTTCCCTTCATTGACGCCGAACCGGCGCTGGGTCGAGTTGGCATCCGTTACTGAGGGTGACACGAAGCTCACCCTAACCTTTGCTTGGTCGCACACCGCAGTGAGGGCCGCCACACCGGATTACCCGCCGATCGGTGTGCAAACGTATCCATATCTATATTGATCGGTCGGTCAATCAGAGTTAGATCTGAGTGAGGAGAACAATTCAGAGCCCGAGGAGGCACACCATGTTCACCGAAAGTCGCGCGCAGGATTTCCTGGCCGTTGTGCTGGGCATCTTTACCGCGCTGTCACCCCTGTGGGTGAACACGAACGACAACGCCATGTGGTCGTTGATCGTCTTGGGCGCGCTCATCGCCCTCACCGGCCTGGCGCAGATGTACCGGCCGACCCTGGCGGCCGCCGACTATGCGATGGGCCTGTTCGGCGCATTGCTGTTCATCTCCCCATGGGCGATGGACTACACCGACTACCGCGGCGCATCCTGGACCGCATGGGTAGTGGGCGTGGTGACGGTGGTGGTCGCGGTGGCGGCGCTGCCGACGGTATCGGGTCGGCTGCACGATATGGCGCCGCATCACTGATGCAGATGCCGAAACCCCGGCGAGGCGGGCGGCGCCGTAGCGCGAAAGTCGACGGCGACGCCCGTCAGCTCATTCTCGATGCCTCGGAAAAACTCTTCGCGGCACAGGGATTCGACGCGACCGCGACCGCGACCATCGCCGAGGCTGCCGGTGTCCCCAAGGGCCTGGTCTTCTATTACTTCCCCACCAAGGATTCGATCCTGTCCACGCTGATGGCCGAGCGGGTGCCGGCGGAGCCGATCGGCGATATCGGCACGGTGGTCGCGCCGGGCGATCCGGCGGCCAGCCTGGTCAATCTCGATGCCGCGCTGAATCTGCGCGATCACCACTCCTCGGTGCTGCGCGTCATCATGTGGCGCGAGGCCGATACCCATCCCGATGTCCGCCGCCAATTGCGCCGCCTGCGCGATCAACTACTCGATGTCACCGCCCGGGTACTGCAGGCCAGCGCGCCCGTTCCGGTCCAGCCCGGGACGCTGCGTGCCTGCGCGGCCGCCTGGGTTTCGGCGATGTTCGCCATTGCCAGCAGCGATCGGCTGCACGCCCTCGACGGGGTACCGCTGCCGACAGCGGATGAGATCTTCAATGTGGCGCGGGTGGTCGCAGCGGGTATGACGCAGCTCGGCTGAACATTCTTTCGACCGGATAACTGAAAGGCGCGCCTTTACCGATGTCATCCGGGGCGCGTGATAAACCTTCGGCTTGTGCAGATCAATCGAACACTTCGAGATCTCGCCGGTCTCGCGACGCGCGCATTGATCGTCTGCCTCATGGTCGGCGCCGCAACGACATTCCTGGGCGGTACCGCAGCCCGGGCCACACCGATTTACCCGACCCCGGACCCGGACCCCTTCTATGCGGCACCAGAGGATCTGGCGGATAGGCAACCGGGTGAGGTGCTGGCGACGCGACCGCTGCCACCGCTGCTGGTCTTCCCGGAAACCATGGTCACGCAGATCAAATTCCGTTCGACCAATTCCGCTGGACAGCCGATCGCGGCGACGACCACAATGCTGACGCCGCACTCACACCGCCCCGATGCACCGGTCCTGTCCTATCAGCACATCATCAACGGCCTCGGCACACAGTGCACGGTGTCGCGCGTGCTCTACACCTCCGATCCGGCGCTGCAACTGCGCGAGGCGGTGCTGCTCAACGCGGTGCTGTCGGACGGCTGGAGCGTCGCACTGCCCGATCATCTCGGGCCGAACTCCGCCTATGGCGCGGCCCGGCTCGGCGGCCAGATCACCCTGGACGGTATTCGCGCCATTCGCCGGGTTCCCGAACTCGAAATAGCCAACAGCAGGATCGCGATGGCGGGCTATTCCGGCGGCGGAATGGCCACCGCATTCGCCGCCGCGATGGCGCCGCAGTACGCGCCCGAACTGGACATCGCGGGCGCCGCGATCGGCGGCGTACCCATGAACCTGGTGAAAATGCTGGAGTGGGTCAATACCAATCCGCATCCGGCATTCGGACTCTTGATGGCGGCCGGTATCGGGCTGGAACGGGAGTACCCGGACCGCTTTCCGATCAGCGACTACCTGAATCAGCGCGGGCTGGAGGCACGCACCGCGATAGCCAACGCGTGCACCAACGAAATCCTCTACATCGGCGCCGGGCACAGCGCCCGCGATTACGCGCGGAGCATGACCCTGGCCGATGATCAGAATGCCAGGACGGTGGTCGAAGAGAACAGTCTCGAACTCTTCGACGGCATCCCGAGAATACCGATCTTCGAATGGCATTCACCGTCCGATCCGCTCATTCCGGTCGATGCCATCGACAATGTCGACCGGCGATATTGCGCCGCGGGTGTCGCGCTGCAAGCCGAACTCACCTACTCCTCCGAACATCTGAGTGCCGCCGTGCTCGGGGTACCCGCGGTGCTGTCCTGGCTCGACGCCCGCTTGCGCGGCGATCCGGCGCCGAACAACTGCGCAGACTAGTCCGCGAGGAATGCGACGACATCGGGCACGAAGCGCTTCACGACCCCGATGTGGGTGGTATGCGGGTAGATGATCAAGCGCGAGTTCGGGATTCCGTCCGCGGTGCGGCGGAAGTTCTCCGTGCTGTATGCGGTGTCGCTGTCACCGCCGAGGACCAGGGTCGGCGCGGTGATATCGCCGAGCCGACCCGCCAGGTCGAAGGCGTCCTCGGCGCGGATGAAGGCCAGGGTGTCGGCGGGATTCCGCGGGCGCGCGAGGGGATCGGCCAACCACATGCCCGCGGCGGCGAGGCGCTGCGCGATCGGTGATCTGAAGGCGACCCCGGCCATGTGGTGCAGCCCGCGCTTGCCCGCATAGGCTGCCTCGCCGTAGCGCAACTGCGCAGTGCGGGCGGCGTTTTCCAGGGTGTAGCCCGATGAGGCGATGATCAGTCGCCGGACGGCGGCGGGATGGTCGGCCGCGAGTTGCAGGGCCAGCGATCCACCCGAGGAGACGCCGAGAACATCGACGGGTTCGCCGAATTCGTCGTGCATTGCCCGCGCGTGCTCGGCGGCGATATCGGCCATCGTCGTGCCCTCGGCCATACCGGGCGCGCGGTTCACCGCGTAGACCCGGAAATGCGCCGCGAGCGGGGCCAATGTCCTGATCTCGGACTGTCGCAACCATCCGGTGGGATTGGCGTGATCGGGGGTGAACCACCGCAGGAAGACCAGCGGCCGTCCGAATCCGAGCGCGAGATACGGCATGCCATGCGTCCACGTGCCCTCGGTGACGTCCAGTGCGGTGGCCAGGGCCGAATTGCTCATGCTTCCTCCGATCAACCGGTCTTACCTCTTTGCTCGACGTTAGCGCCGAGCCATGCCGACTCGCGACAACCTCGGAGGTCATGGGTTCGAGTACCCATTCGGAGGGGTTCAGCTACCGCACCGGCGCGAAGTTCGCCCAAAAGTTCGTATGCCCGGATACGTTGTGGTTCGTTGTTGCGCACCGGGCGACTACCGTTGGGATATGCGCCTGATAGCAGCGGCCGCCCTGGTGGCGGCGTTGCCGATGGCCGCCTGCGAGAGTTCGTCGCCCGCGCCATCGGCCAGCATGATCACGCGGCCCGCTGTCGCGGCAACTACGCATACGCCGATTCCCGGACCATCGGTCCCCGCGGCATCGGTGCCCGGAGCGACAACACCCGCCACCAACGGCCCGCCGACCGAGACACCACCCCTTGGCGCACCGTACTGTGCCGCCACGGACCTCGTGCTATCGCTGGAGAGCGCGAGCGCGGCGGCCGGGAGCATCTACGCACCCGTCGATTTCACGAATATCGGCGCACGCACCTGCACGCTCTTCGGCTATCCAGAAGTGTCACTGGCCGCCGGAGATCCGCCACTGTCGATCGGCCCTGGAGGCGAGCAGATCACCGATGGCGAGCCGCGGCAGGTCATCCTCGGACCCGGCGCGGTCGCGCATGCGACAGTGCGCTACACCCAAGCGGGAAATTACGACTGCGAGCGCGCTCCGGCCGAATATCTGCTGGTGTATCCACCGAACCAGACCGTCCCGGTGACGCTCCCCTTCGATGCGGACGCCTGCGTTCAGCCCCCGATAGCGCTACTGCACGCCGAGTACGTGAAACCGGGCGCGGCGAACTGAAATCTCCGGGAGCGGACCCGAGCGGCACCGCTCGGGACGCTCAGGAAATCACTGAAGGATCTTGGTAACTCGGCCCGCGCCGACAGTGCGGCCGCCTTCGCGGATGGCGAAGCGGAGACCTTCGTCCATGGCTATGGGTTGGATCAGTTCGACCTTCATTTCGGTGTTGTCGCCGGGCATGACCATTTCGGTGCCCTTGGGCAGGGTTACCACGCCGGTGACGTCGGTGGTGCGGAAGTAGAACTGGGGGCGGTAATTATTGAAGAACGGCGTGTGACGGCCGCCCTCATCTTTGGACAGGATGTAGACCTGGCCTTCGAATACGGTATGGGGCGTGATGGTTCCGGGCTTCACCACCACCTGACCGCGTTCCACATCCTCGCGCCGAACGCCGCGCAGTAGCAATCCGACGGCGTCACCCGCTTGGCCCTGATCGAGGAGTTTGTGGAACATCTCGATGCCGGTGACGTGCGTTTTGGTGCGCTTGTCGCGGATACCGATGATCTCGACTTCATCATTGAGCTTGATGGTGCCGCGCTCAATGCGGCCGGTGACCACGGTGCCGCGGCCGGTAATCGTGACCACATCCTCGACCGGCATCAGGAACGGTTTATCGGTCTCCCGCACGGGCTCCGGAATCGCCTCGTCCACCGCATCGAGTAGTTCGACGATCGATTGCTGCCACACCGGATCACCCTCCAGCGCCCTCAGACCGGAGACCCGGATCACCGGGGCGTCCTCGTCGAATTCCTGGGCCGCCAACAGATCCCGGACTTCCAGCTCGACGAGTTCCAGAATCTCTTCGTCATCGACCATATCGGCCTTGTTCAAGGCGACCAGGATATAGGGCACCCCGACCTGACGGGCGAGCAGCACGTGCTCCCGAGTCTGCGGCATCGGCCCATCGGTCGCGGCGACAACCAGAATCGCACCGTCCATCTGCGCCGCGCCGGTGATCATATTCTTCACATAATCCGCATGCCCCGGCGCATCCACATGCGCGTAATGTCTACGCTCCGTTTGATATTCGACATGCGCGATATTGATCGTGATGCCACGCGCCTTCTCCTCCGGCGCCTTATCGATCTGATCGAACGCGGACACCCGATTCAAACTCGGATACTTCTCCGCCAAGACCTTGGTGATCGCCGCGGTCAACGTGGTCTTGCCGTGGTCAACATGCCCGATGGTGCCAATGTTGACGTGCGGCTTCGTGCGATCGAATTTCGCCTTCGCCACTGTGCAGCCCCCTTGTGGACTTGCCATGAACAAATGACGAGGTCCCCAACGGCAAGAGCGGCCCCGCACGAACGCCGAGGGCCTCACCCCGACGATAACCCCGAAATCCCCTGCCCACCCCACCTTTTCACCAGATATCCCCCGAAACGCCGAACGGCGCCGCCCCTTTCGGAGCGACGCCGTTCGAAAAGCGATTCAGTGAATCACTTGATGATCTTCGTGACGCGACCGGCGCCGACGGTGCGGCCACCCTCGCGGATCGCGAAGCGCAGACCCTCGTCCATGGCGAC
Source organism: Nocardia sp. CA-119907 (assembly GCF_050955995.1). Classification (NCBI taxonomy): domain Bacteria; kingdom Bacillati; phylum Actinomycetota; class Actinomycetes; order Mycobacteriales; family Nocardiaceae; genus Nocardia; species Nocardia sp. CA-119907. The sequence continues at coordinate 1,036,048 of NZ_CP192091.1, read as the reverse complement.
CGGCTGGATCAGCTTGACGGACATCTCGGTGTTGTCACCGGGCATGACCATCTCGGTGCCCTCGGGCAGGGTCACAACGCCCGTCACGTCCGTGGTACGGAAGTAGAACTGCGGACGGTAGTTGTTGAAGAACGGGGTGTGGCGGCCGCCCTCGTCCTTGGACAGGATGTAGGCCTGACCCTCGAACTCGGTGTGCGGGGTGGTGGTGCCCGGCTTCACGACAACCTGGCCACGCTCGACATCTTCGCGCTTGATACCACGAACCAGCAGACCGACGTTGTCGCCCGCCTGGCCCTGGTCGAGCAGCTTGCGGAACATCTCGATACCGGTGACGGTGGTCTTGGTGCTCTTCTCGCGGATGCCGACGATCTCGACTTCCTCGTTCACGTTGATGATGCCGCGCTCGACACGACCGGTGACGACGGTGCCACGACCGGTGATCGTGAAGACGTCCTCGACCGGCATCAGGAACGGCTTGTCGGTCTCACGAACCGGGTCCGGGATGGACTCGTCGACCGCGGCCATGAGCTCGAGTACCGACTCGGTCCACTTCGGGTCGCCCTCGAGCGCCTTCAGACCGGAAACGCGCACGACCGGCGCGTCCTCGTCGAACTCCTGCGAGGCCAGCAGTTCGCGGACCTCCATCTCGACGAGTTCGAGGATCTCGTCGTCGTCGACCATGTCGGCCTTGTTCAGGGCGACCAGGATGTAGGGCACGCCGACCTGACGGGCGAGCAGCACGTGCTCACGGGTCTGCGGCATCGGGCCGTCGGTGGCGGCGACCACGAGGATGGCACCGTCCATCTGCGCCGCACCGGTGATCATGTTCTTGATGTAGTCGGCGTGACCCGGCGCGTCGACGTGTGCGTAGTGGCGCTTCTCCGTCTGGTACTCGACGTGGGAGATGTTGATCGTGATACCACGAGCCTTCTCCTCAGGCGCCTTGTCGATCTGATCGAAGGCAAAGCTCTCGTTCAGATCCGGGTACTTGTCAGCCAGCACCTTGGTGATCGCTGCGGTCAGCGTGGTCTTGCCGTGGTCGACGTGACCGATGGTGCCGATGTTGACGTGCGGCTTCGTCCGCTCGAACTTCGCCTTCGCCACTTGGTGTCCTCCTGGACTTGTTGGTGCGTGCAGTTGCAGCAGTGCGGTTTACATATTGGGGGTCGTGCTGACTCCCGGCTGATAGGGGCAAGTCTTGCACCTGCCCCGATCGGTATTACTCGCCGGTCGCCTTGGCGATGATCTCCTTCGACACGTTGGCCGGAACCTCCGCGTACGAATCGAACACCATGGAGTAGTTCGCCCGGCCCTGGGTCTTCGACCGCAGATCGCCGATGTAACCGAACATCTCCGAGAGCGGAACCAGCGCCTTGACGACACGGGCACCACTGCGTTCCTCCATGGCCTGGATCTGGCCACGGCGGGAATTCAGGTCGCCGATCACATCGCCCATGTAATCCTCGGGCGTGATGACCTCGACCGCCATCAGCGGTTCGAGGATCACCGGACCGGCCTTACGGGCCGCTTCCTTCAGGGCCTGCGAGCCGGCGATCTTGAAGGCCATTTCCGACGAGTCGACGTCGTGGTACGCGCCGTCGAGCAGCGTGACCTTCAGGTTCACCAGCGGGTAGCCCGCGAGCACACCGTACTGCATGGCATCCTGCGCGCCCGCGTCCACCGAAGGGATGTATTCGCGCGGCACGCGGCCACCGGTGACCTTGTTCTCGAACTCGTAGGTCGCGCCGTCCTCGCCGACGAACGGCTCGAGGGCGATGATGACCTTCGCGAACTGACCGGAGCCACCCGTCTGCTTCTTGTGGGTGAACTCGAGCTTCTCGACCGGCTTGGTGATCGTCTCGCGGTAGGCCACCTGCGGCTTACCGACGTTCGCCTCGACCTTGAACTCGCGCCGCATGCGGTCGACGAGGATGTCGAGGTGCAGTTCGCCCATGCCGCCGATGACGGTCTGGCCGGTCTCCTGGTCGAGCTTGACCGAGAAGGTCGGGTCCTCTTCGGACAGACGCTGGATCGCGGTGCCCAGCTTCTCCTGGTCGGACTTGGTCTTCGGCTCGATGGAGACCTCGATGACCGGGTCCGGGAAGGTCATGGACTCGAGCACGATCTGGTTCTGCGGATCGCACAGGGTGTCACCGGTGGTGGTGTCCTTCAGGCCGATGACCGCGTAGATGTGGCCCGCGACGGCCTCGGTGACCGGGTTCTCCTTGTTGGAGTGCATCTGGAACAGCTTGCCCAGCCGCTCCTTCTTGCCCTTGGTCGAGTTGATGACCTGGGCGCCCGAGTCGACCTTGCCCGAGTACACGCGGACGTAGGTCAGCTTGCCGAAGAAGGGGTGCACGGCGATCTTGAAGGCCAGCGCCGCGAACGGCTCGCTGGTGTTCGCGTCGCGGTGGATGATCTCCTCTTCCTTGCCCGGGATGTGGCCGTCGGTGCCACCGTCGTCCAGCGGGGTCGGCAGGTAGTCGATCACGGCGTCGAGCATGGGCTGCACGCCCTTGTTCTTGAACGCCGAACCACACAGCACCGGGTAGATCTCGGAGTTGACCGTCATCTTGCGGATGGCGCCCTTGATCTCCTCGATCGAGAGCTCCTCGCCACCGAAGAACTTCTCCAGCAGCGCCTCATCCGATTCGGCGACGGTCTCGAGCAGCTCCTGGCGGTACTGCTCGGCCTTCTCCGCGAGGTCGGCCGGGATCTCCTCGATCTCGTACTTCTCGCCGAGCTTGGTCTCGCCCTTCCAGACCTTGGCGTTCATCTCGACCAGGTCGACGATGCCCTCGAAGGTGTCCTCGGCGCCGATCGGCAGCTGGATGACCAACGGCTTGGCACCGAGGCGGTCCTTGATGGTCTGCACGGTGAAGTAGAAGTCCGCACCGAGCTTGTCCATCTTGTTGACGAAGCAGATCCGAGGCACGTTGTACTTATCGGCCTGACGCCACACCTGCTCGGACTGCGGCTCGACGCCTTCCTTGCCGTCGAACACCGCAACGGCGCCGTCGAGCACGCGCAGCGACCGCTCCACCTCGACGGTGAAGTCGACGTGCCCGGGGGTGTCGATGATGTTGATCTGGTTGTTGTTCCAGAAGCATGTGGTGGCCGCGGAGGTGATGGTGATACCACGCTCCTGCTCCTGCTCCATCCAGTCCATGGTGGCGGCGCCATCGTGGACTTCACCGATCTTGTAGGTGATACCGGTGTAGAAGAGGATGCGTTCAGTTGTGGTCGTCTTGCCCGCATCAATGTGGGCCATGATGCCGATGTTGCGGACCTTGTTCAGGTCGGTGAGCACGTCCTGTGCCACGGAAATCTTCCCCGCTCGTAGCTAGTTGGGATTTTCGGGGACGACCCAGTGGTCGTCTCTATGTCAACGCCGGAAGCGGCAGGTAAGTGCCGCATTCCGACTCTGCCTCCCGACCCAGAAAACGACGGGCCGGGCAGACGTCACCAGCGGTAGTGCGCGAAGGCCCGGTTGGACTCGGCCATCTTGTGGGTGTCCTCACGGCGCTTCACCGAAGCACCGAGTCCGTTGCTGGCGTCGAGCAGTTCGTTGGCGAGGCGCTCGACCATGGTCTTCTCGCGACGGGCGCGCGAGAAGTTGACCAGCCAGCGCAGCGCCAGGGTGTTGGCACGGCCGGGACGAACCTCGACCGGCACCTGGTAGGTGGCGCCACCGACGCGACGGGGCTTGACCTCGAGCGACGGCTTGACGTTGTCGAGCGCGCGCTTGAGGGTGACGACCGGATCGGTGCCGGTCTTCTCGCGCGCCTGCTCCAGCGCGCCGTAGACGATGCGCTCGGCGGTGGACTTCTTGCCGTCCAGCAGGATCTTGTTGACCAGCTGAGTAACCAGCGGCGAACCGTAGACCGGGTCGTTGATCAGCGGACGCTTGGGTGCGGGGCCCTTGCGTGGCATATCAGCTCTTCTCCTTCTTGGCGCCGTAGCGGCTGCGGGCCTGCTTGCGGTTCTTCACACCCTGGGTGTCGAGGGACCCGCGGATGATCTTGTAGCGAACACCGGGGAGGTCCTTCACACGACCGCCGCGAACGAGCACCATCGAGTGCTCCTGCAGGTTGTGGCCCTCACCCGGGATGTAGGCCGTGACCTCGACCGCGCTGGTCAGGCGAACACGCGCGACCTTGCGCAGCGCGGAGTTCGGCTTCTTCGGGGTGGTGGTGTACACGCGGGTGCACACGCCACGACGCTGCGGGCTCCCCTTGAGGGCCGCGGTCTTGGTCTTGGCGACCTTGTCGCGACGACCCTTGCGGACCAGCTGGTTGATGGTTGGCATAGACCGGCTTTCCTTAATTAGTTAACGCGGTGTCTGGAACTTCATGTCTGTGTCATCGAGTCTTCACTCGCACGTCCGGCCACGTTTCTCGCGTCCCGAGGTCGGGCGTGTCGCACGCAAGACATAGTCCGAATTCCGGGCACGCCGGAAAGGTCGGCCGCTCTCGCTGGCCTACGTTTGCGCACGAACTTGCCCGCATGCTTCCGGGCACAGCGATCCACGATACCCGTGGCCTCGACACATGGTCAAAGTGGGGTCGGTCGATGCGACCGGAGGGCCACTACCACCGGCCGGGCTACCTGGCCAGATTCAGGGTCAGCTCGACCAATTTCTGGGCACCGGCACACGGATCGGGATGCCCGCCCGGTCGGTAGTTGATCCACCAGCCGATGATGCCGGTATCGGCGGCGCCCGCACTCACCCCACACGAGTCGGGATCGTTCGGACGGGTCGTCTTCAGACCGCGCCGCCCCTGCACGGTGATGTTCTCGGTGTTGTAGCCCAGCTTGTCGTTATTGGACTTCTCGTTATTCAGTGAGCCTTCCTCGTACCAGTTGAGGGTGACCATGGCCGAGCCGCCGGGTGCGTCCTCGACATCCCACATGCAGACCGCGCCGTTGAACGACGGCGAGACGACCTTCGCATTGCCCACCGCCGAACCGATCTGGTCGAGCCCGACCACCTCGCATTCACGCAGCAGCTTGTCGAAGTTGGAATTGACGGTCGTGGCTCCGCTGCCGCCCGCCGGATGCGCAGAGCCCTTGACGGTCTTACCGCAGCCACCGGCGCTCAGCGCGACCGCGCACACCGTGGCGGCGACGGCCGCGATCCGGAGGCCCGGACGTGAACTCATCTGTGTTCCCCTCACTGCAGCCGCTGCACGGTCAACTCGGCCAGCTTGCGGGTCCGGTCACACGGATTGCCCTGACTGGAGAACAGTCCGTAGGACATCGACCATTCGAAGAAGTCGTCATTGAGCTGCACCGCGAGATCGCAGACCGCACCGCCGGGGTCGAGTGCCTGGAATCCCTTGCGGCCGCCGACATCGATGGTCTCCGGATTGCGGCCGACATTGGAGACCCAGGCCTTCTCGCGATCGATCGGGCTACCCCGATACGACGCGAAAGTGACACTCGGCGAAGCGAGTCCGGCGGCCTGGAAATTGCAGCCGACCGAGTTCCGATAGACCCGCGCGAGCTGAGGCAGTCCGGCGATATCGCGAACCTCTTGTTCGGTGACATGGCCACATTCACCGACGAACGGGCCGAGCGTGGCGACCTTCGGCGGCGGCCGCAACGGGGCATTCGTGGAATCGGAGTCACCGTCCGAGCCGCAGGCCGCTAGCGTCAGTGCCAAGGCCAGACCGGTGACGATCGCCGACGGGATCCGCATGCGATGAACTCTACTGAAATCCTGGCCGCGCGGGCGCGGCGTGTTCGCGGCCCCCTTGGTCGCTCGTAAGACTCGCTCCGTTGTGGCTGGTAGTGCGGTGATCTGACGAACCGGTATGCGACTACAGGTTGCCGCGGGCAGCTTGTTCGCGTTCGATCGCCTGGAACAGGGCCTTGAAGTTGCCCTTGCCGAAGCCGAGGGAGCCGTGGCGTTCGATGAGTTCGAAGAAGACGGTGGGGCGATCGGTGAGCGGTTTGGTGAAGATCTGCAGTAGATAGCCGTCCTCGTCGCGGTCGACCAGGATGCCGCGGCGTTGCAGTTCGCGCACCGGGACGCGGACATGGCCGATGCGGGCGCGCAGTTCGGGATCGGAGTAGTAGGTGTCGGGTGTTTCGAGGAATTCGACGCCCTCGCGGCGCAATACGTCGACGCATTCGAGAATGTCGCTGGTGGCCAGTGCGATGTGCTGCACGCCGGGGCCGCGGTAGAACTCGAGGTATTCGTCGATCTGGGAACGCTTCTTACCCACCGCGGGTTCGTTGAGCGGGAACTTCACCCGGTGATTGCCATTGGCCACCACCTTGCTCATGAGCGCGGAGTACTCGGTGGCGATATCGTCGCCGACGAATTCGGCCATATTCGTGAAACCCATGACCCGGCGGTAGAACTCGACCCACTCGTCCATCATGCCCAGCTCGACATTGCCGACGACATGGTCGATGGCCTGGAACAGCCGGGTCGGCGTGCCGGGCCGCGGCTGATAGGCGGAGCGGCGGGCGATATACCCGGGCAGGTACGGCCCGTAGTACCTGGAGCGATCGATCAGCGTGTGCCTGGTCTCGCCGTAGGTGGCCAGTGCCGCCGACCGGACGGTGCCGAATTCGTCTGTGTCGTCATGTGGTTCGGCCAGAATCGTCGCGCCGTGCGTGCGCGCCCACTCGATGCAGCGGTCCACATCCGGCACCTCCAGCGCGATATCGACGACGCCGTCGCCGTGCCGGTCGTGGTGGGCGACCAGCGGGCTGTCCGGTGCGACCGCGCCGGTGACGACGAATCTGGCCGCGCCGCTGCGCAGCACATAGGCCTTGTGATCGCGGTTGCCGGTCTCCGGGCCCGAGTAGGCCTCCAGCCGCATGCCGAAGGCGGACTCCAGGAAGTGGGCGGTCTGGGTCGCGTTGCCGACCACCCAGACCAGCGCATCCCAGCCGATGACCGGAAACGGATCGACGGCGTCATCGTGATCGACGAGCCCGACGAGCCTGCGCAGGTCGCCGTCGGTGGGTGGCGGGCCGCTATGTCGCTGGGAGTTCGGCAGGTGCTCGATGGTCATGATCCAAGGAAATCGCCGCCCCACTGGATAGGCAACATCACCGATTTTCGATAGACACTGTGGCGAATTCGGCTAGGAACTCACCCCTGATGCTGGACAATTTGAATAGCATCGTCAGTGACCAGCATCACGCCGGTCGCGCCCCGAACGGAGGCTGTCATGTCGCGCACGCCCGCGAAACTGGATGAACTCGATCTCGCCATCCTCACCGCGATGCACGAGTATCAGAAGGCGGGCATTCTCGAACTGTCCCGGCGCACCCGAGTCGCGCGGGCCACCGTCCAGTCGCGCATCGGACGGATGGAGGAGTCGGGCGTCATCGCGTCCTATGATCCGCAGATCGATGTCACCGCAGCGGGTTTCGATGTGCAGGCCTTCGTCACGCTGGAGATCGCACAGGGTGCGCTGGATACCGTGGCGGCCGAACTCGACGCGATTCCAGGGGTTTTAGAGGCGTATGCGACCACGGGCTCCGGTGATGTGCTGTGCCGGATCGGCGCGGATTCCCATGCCGGGCTGCAGGCGGTGTTGTTGAGTATCGACCGGACGAGTTCGGTGGTGCGTTCGCACAGCGTGATCGTGCTGTCGACGGTCATCGCGCACCGGACGCTGCCGCTATTGCGCACGCTGACACCGACCGGGACCACCAAAGCACCCGCCTACCGGGACAACCCCGAGCACTGACCCCCATCTAGTCTCGTAGTCCTGTGTCACCGAGTACGAGATTTCGATGAGCGAGCCTGCCGAATCCAACACCGCCACACCCCATGCCCGCGCCACCTGGGCCGAGTTGTTCTTCGATCTGGTCCTGGTCTTCGCGGTCACCCAGACCGCGCATGTGCTCGGCCAGCACACCTCGATCGCCACTCTCGGCCACGCCCTGGTCCTGCTCGCACCGCTGTGGTGGGGCTGGGTCGGCGTCACCATTCTGGTGAATACCGTCGAGGAGACCAATGCCCAACGTCTCGTGCTGTTCGGTTGCGGGCTGTTCATCTACTTGATGGCGGTGGCGGCGCCCGCCGCACTGGATCAACCACGCGGGGCCGCAATGGTTTTCGCGGGGGCGCATCTGCTGTTGCGCATCGTGCTGTTCATCGCCGTCACCCGCACCCACGGCTTCGAGACCGCCATCAATCCGTTCAGCATCGGATTGGTCACCGCCATAGCGATTTTCGCGAGCGCGCCGCTGCCGGAACATACGCGTATCTGGGTCTGGACCGGGGCGCTGGTGGTGCAGTTGGGCGCACCGCTGCTGTACGGCAGGGCCGTGCGCAACCGGGCGATCGGGGTCTCGCATCTGGTGGAGCGGTTCGGCCTGTTCATCATTATCGCGCTGGGTGAATCGGTGGTCGACGCGGGCGCGCAGGCCGCATCGACCGATCTCGATCCGGAGGTGGTGACCACGCTGGTGCTGGCCTTCCTGGTCGGCGCGGGGCTGTGGTGGATCTACTTCCATCGCTCGGCGCGATTGCTCGAGCACGCACTGACGACCATGCCCGCGCCCGGGTTGATCGTGCGGGACGTGCTGAGCTACGGGCATTTGGGGCTGGTGGCCGGGCTGGTCGCGGTGGCGGTCGGGCTGGGTCATGCGGTGGCCGATCCCGGTCATATCGCACACGGTGTTGCCGCCGCACTGGCACCGGGCGGCGCTGCGCTGTTCCTCATGGCCCTGGTGGTGAATCGGTGGCGCATGCTGGGCAATGTGGCCACGACCCGCATCGCGGCGGCGCTGGGTTTGATCGTCGTCGCGCTGGTGTCGTCGATGCTGCCCGCCATCGCCGTGGTCGGACTCACCGCGGCCGTGCTGGTGGCAATCGATATCGCCGAGCAGATGGTGGCCGGACCCGGTCAACCGCTGCCCGTGGTCCGGGTGCGGCGGCAACCACGCTCGATGTAGCGCCGGGCATATAGGCGGAGCCAGCGCCGTCCCGGCCAACCTCGTCAGGGCCGCAAATCGGCGCCCACATCGAGGATTTCGACGCTCGGCTGCTTATCCGCCTCCAGGAAGCCGACCAGCGCATGGGCTTCGGCGTCCACAGCCCGGCGTTCCGCGGCCGTCCACTTCCTGATCGGCGTTATGCGCAGTCGGGCGACGCCCTTCTCCAAGAAGATCTTGTAGAAGCCCGCGAGGAAGCCGTCGACCAGGACCGGTGAAACAGCGGCGGCGAATGCGCGCAGTGGTGGTGCCGCGCCGTCGGGCACGATGCGGGACCGATCCTGATGGGACAGGATCGCATTGTCGTACCAGCCGAGCAGACGGACCGGGGCGGGCAGGTCCGGATCGGCGAGTTCGCCGTCGGCGACGTCGTAGAGGGTGCGGCCGCGTTCGTCGGTATAGGTGCGCAGGCGGTCGCCGAGTTGCGCCACCGCGGCCTTCATACCGGTCAGCTTCGACCAGGTCTGCATATCCATGGTGCTGGCAGGGCCGAAGGCGCGCAGATAGCGAAAGACCAACTCCGCCAGCGGATAGCTCGGATCCAGCGGTGCGCCCAGCCAGGGCTCGACGCGGGACCACACCGGCCTGCTGTTGTCCTTCCACTTGCCGCGCGGCGGGGTCTGCAGCACCGGCAATTGGTACAGCCAGGTCTGCAGCACCGCACCGGCATCGCGATCCGGGTAGATCGCCGCGGCCTCGGCGCGCAGCTCGGCCGCCGACATCGGCTCATCGCCCAGTGCCGCCTCACCGTGCTCGCGCACCTCATCCGGATCCAACCCGACCATCGCGCCGTAGTTGAAACCCTTTCGGAAGGGGACCTTTTCGAGCTCTGGCTGAATATGCGGGGCGATGCGCAGCGCATCCGGCGGCGTCACCAGATGAATCGTGCCGCGCATCAACGTGATCCGCACCAGCGCGCGTTCCTCCAGCCCGGCCGAAACCGTCGCGGGATCGAAATCCGCTATGCGACTCCACAATCCGACGAACGGCGGCGGGGAATCCTGCGCCTGCAAGCCGACCAGATGCTCACACATCTCGAACACATTCAGCGTCGAACGCTCCAGCAGATGCTGACGCGCGAGCAAGGTCCGGTTCAGTACCCGATTGGACAGCATCATCAGCGCAGGGTGACAACGACTTTGCCGGTGGCGGTGCGATTGTCGAGGGAGGCGACGGCCTCGGCGGCGCGCTCCAGCGGGTAGAGCACGGGCTCCGGCGGGGTGATCTTGCCGGAGGCCAGCAGGGGCTCGACTTCGGCCCACTGTTCGGTCAGGTAGCCCGGATGGGTCATTACCCATTCGCCCCAGGCCGCGCCGGTCACCTCGACATTCTTCAGCAACAGTCGATTCACCTTGACCGTGGGGATCGCCCCCGCGGTGAAGCCGACCACCAGCAGACGACCGGCCGAGGCCAGGCTGCGGATGCTGTCGGTGAACCGGTCGCCGCCGACCGGATCGAGCACGATATCCACACCGCGACCACCGGTGAGTTCCTTGACCGCCGCGAGCCAGCCGTCGGTCAGCACCACATCGGTAGCGCCGTTGGCGCGCGCGACGGCCGCCTTCTCCTCGGTACTCACCACCGCGATGACCCGGCCCGCACCCAGCGCCGCGGCCATGCGCAGCGTCGAGGTGCCGATGCCGCCGGCCGCGCCGTGCACCAGCACGGTCTCCCCCTCGGCCAGCCTGCCGCGGTTGCGCAGGCAGAAGTGCACGGTCAGATCGTTGAACAGGATCCCGGCCCCGGCCTCCAGCGATACGTTGTCCGGCAGGCGGAACACCATCTGCGCCGGTACGACCGCCACCTCGGCCATGGCATTGCCGAGCAGCGTCAGCGCGACCACCCGGTCGCCCGCCTCGACGTGCGCGCCCTCCGGAGCCTCGCGCACGATCCCGGAGATCTCACCGCCGACGACGAACGGCAGCTCCGGCTTCATCTGGTACAGACCGCGCGTCATCAGCACATCGGGAAACGCCACCCCGGCCGCGTGCACATCGATGACCACACCCCCGGGATAGGCCGCGGGCTCGGCGATCTCGACGACCTCGATCGCTTCCGGCCCCTCCAGCTTGCTGACCTGGGCTGCGCGCATATCCCGACCTCTCTGTCCACTCGGCGACACTCACATCATCACCGACGCCGTAACCAACCTAACCGCCCCCTTCGGCCCCCTGTCCACACCGCCCGTTTTTGCTATGCTGACCGCGACCTGAGGTGGGGACGAAGGGGGAGTTTTTCCGTGGTGGATACCAATGACCCGGGAACATTGCGGGTCGACGCGGGCGCGCTACAGACCTTCGCCAAAAGTCTTGGCGATGAGGCGAACGGCATCAAAAAGCTCAATGCCGGTGACGGCTTCAATGCCGCGATCAACGCATTGCCCGGCACCCAATTCGGCGCCGCGGTGCAACCGGCCACCGATGTCGTCAACCGCGGCCTGACCCGAATCGGCGAGCGCCTCGAGAAGATCGCCTCGATCACCCACAACGCGGCGGGCGCCTTCGAAGTCGCCGAGGCCGACTTCACCAACAACCTGAAGACGATCGGGTTGCAACTGCCATGACCCTCACCATCGACGACGTCGCCAAATGGGAGCCCGGCAACCTCACCACCGCCGCGAACAACGCGGGCAAGATCTCGACGGACCTGGATACCGCGGTCCGCAAGGGCACCGAGGACACCGCGAGACTGGGAACCGACAAGACGTGGTCCGGCGTGGCCGCTACTGCCGCCAATACGCGGATGGAGACCGAAAAGACCCGCGCCTCCGCGCTGAGTCAGGCACTGCGCGATCTCCAGACCGCCTTCACATCCCAGGTCGACAACCTGAACAATGCCAAGCAGAAGGTGCTCTCGCTGCGCGACCTGGCCACCAACCCGACCTGCCCGGTCCCTGGCGCGAAGACCGAACCGGGCTTCCACGTCGCCACCGACGGCACTGTCGACGCCAATGACCGAATCGCTTGGTACAAGGCGAATCTGAACGAGTCCGAAGCCAACCGGCTCACCGGTCAGGCCGGACTGGACGCCGCGAAATGGCAATCGGACATTGTCAACGCGCTCGCGCAGGCCGAAGCCGTGGCTGAACAGGCGAAGGTCCAGGTGGATCAGGCGGTCACCAAACTCCAGACCGCCTACGACGGCCTCGGCGACGCGAATGCCATTGCGTCGCAGCCGCAGAACACCAGCACGGCACCGAGCTCGACCACATCCACCTCCGATACGGGCAAGCCCAGCTATGTGTCGAGTAGTCACAACGGCAGCAGCTCCGGATCCTCTTCGAGCTCACTGTATTCCGGCAGTACCGGTTCGAGCGCACCAACCGGAGCGAAGCCGAGCGGCGATGTGGCCAAGTGGATCGAGGATGCGAAGAAGGCGCTCATCGCCATGGGGTACGACCCGAAGGATATTGATGAGAACGCTATCGCGTTGATAATTCAGCACGAGTCCGCGGGCGACCCATACGCCGAAAATCGCTGGGACAGCAACTGGGTGGCCGGGCATCCCTCCAAAGGACTCATGCAGACCATCGACAGCACTTTCAACGCATACAAAGCGCCCGGCCACGACGATATCTGGAATCCGGTCGACAACATCATCGCTGGGGTTCGGTATTCGATCGACACATACGGATCGCTCGGCAATGTGCCAGGTGTTGCGGCGGTCAATTCCGGTGGCGCATACCGCGGCTACTGACGGCGAGCGAACAAGGCGTCATCGACTGTTGGCGAACAAGGTGTACTGTGCCGCTGCCCGCTGCTGGGTCTCCCACAATCGACGGCCCAGGAGCAACGCGACGTAGCGCCGGTAGGCGACGAAACACCGGAACTGCGCGTCGGAGGATTGCGCCGAATAGTCCTGGACACAGGCCGTATTCGGAACGTCCTCGGGTGGATCGACCGCACGGCGATCAACCGCCGCACCCAATTCCACGGATTCAGTGACGAATACGGTTGCGGCCGCGTCGTCTCGTGTTCGGAATACCAGTACGCTCGGCGTCATCGCGACCCGATCCACACCAGCGCGCTGCAACACCGGGAATCGTCCGCCCTGATCGAGGATGTAGTTCAGATAACCACGCGCGGTGTAGACGACCTCGCCTTGGCCATCGGGTTCCGGAACGACTCCACCAGCATGCAGAGCACGAATGAGGACGCTATCCGGATCCTGACGCAGGGTTTTGAATTTGCCGATCGGAGTTGGGACGAATTTGTCCAGTTCCGGAAGTTCGGCGTCGAGGTATTTCTGCGTCATCTCGGTCAGCCGAGTGAGATCCGTTGTCCGAGCATCCGCAAGGACGCTCACCACGTAAACTCCGTGCGCGGTCGTACTGCCGAGGGTAGGAACCGACGGCCGCCAGTGCGCGCTAGATGTCGGATATTTGGGCAGGGTGACCGCGACATTCTCTGGGTTGAGCCCGAAATCCACGGTATCGAGCTCCTTTGCCGCGGCCTCTGCCGCCGTCGCATCCGGAAACCGAAGTACCGTTATCACCAGGCCCTCCCGCTCGTGACTACCATGCGTGGCTTTGGTCAGCGGGCGTGAGTCGTCGGCGGATCCAGTCGAGAACCCCACGACGAAGTCGTATTTCTGCAGTACCGGCACGACGGCATCGGCCAAGTAGAAGGTCACCGACTTCGCCTCGGTGTGCGCGGCCGCCGCAGCACCACCGGTGTACTTGCCGTCCACCTCATGTGGGCTCAGCACCGCATCCGACATCCGGGCGGCCTCGAGGCGCCGGTATCCGAGGTCGCTCAGATGTGACGACAGTTTGGGGGGCGACGTCGGCGATGTGCCGACATCGAGTGTGCGCACATCGATTTCGGCCGCGACACCCGTGCCATGGACAGTCGCGCCACATCCGGATACGACGACAACAGCGGCAAGCACGGCGACCGTGCGCAAAGCTGAAAACGTCCGGCCGCGCATCATCGGCTCACCTTGGGAAGATTGTCGAGAATGTTCTGCAGGATCTGCCGCGCGCCGAGGCACCGCAGCTCAGGATGTTCCCCGACCGAGGAACCCGCAACCGAGACCGTCACCACCTCGGACGGCCGCCCATCGGTGGCAGGGCGGTATACCCCATCCCGAGTGCACGAGGTCGACTTCATCTCGGCCTCGTCGACATCGACCACATTCCCGCCACCGAAGTCGAAATGAATCGGTTTCTGCTCGTTGGACGGAGTGTGCGTCCAGAGGTACACGGTGACTGTATTGGCGGAAATCCACTTACAGGTATGCAGCAAGTCCGGCGTCCCATGAACCAGTTCGCCGATCGATAGTTTCAAGGTGATGGTGTCGACCACCGCACAGGGGTCGTGACGTGCCAGCGAACCACGAAAGTTCTGCAGCTGCGGCACTTTGACAGTGAGATTACGAGCCAGCGCTGCTGCGGCTTCGTCCGAGATTCGGCAAAGTTCGTCGGCCGAACCCTGGTGCGTCGCCCCCACACGAACGACGATTCCGAACTGCGGGTCGGCGGCTGCGGGCAACAACGCCCGGTCGCACTGATTGTTCGCAGCCGCAGGGTTCTCGAGCACAGGAACTCCGCTGACTTTCCTGCTGCTGTCTCGAAATCCATCGATCCGCTCGGCGGCCACGGTGATCGAATACCCACCTGCAGTCGCATTGCAGGATCCCCAATCGCCGAAGACCGGTTTCCGCTCCCATTCCCCCAGGGAATCGACCAACGGATCGTTCATGGCGGCGCACACATCGATGGACCGCAGCTTGGTCATGTTGAACCCGGCGAGCGGGTTCGGTCTATCGGGGTTCGACCCACCTCCGCTGAGCGCAACCGCACCGGTCACGGCCGCGCCGAGCAGAACCACCACTCCCATGAGCGCACCGATCAAGGCCCGCTTTTGTTTGCGCCGATCCGATCGGTTCGGCGACCGTGCCTCGAGCTGCCGGAGTTTCTCATCGAAGCTCGGACCGGCCCCGGGGCCGGTCGTGTCCGCACCGACGATCTGCGTCGCTTCCGGATCGGTGAGCAGTGCAGACAGTTCCGCGCCCTGTGCGCGGATAGCCTCGTGGACCGCGGCGGACCATGGATACGCCTGGGGCGGAAGCGGTCCCAAAAAGTCGAGGATTCCCGCTGGGGTGGGGCGGGTTTTCGGGTCCTTGCGCAGACAGGGCTCGACGAGGTGACGCACCTCCGGCAGGAGGCCACTGAGGTCGGGCTGGGTGTGCACGATGTTGTAGAGCGTGTGCGGCAGGGAAGATCCGGCGAAGGGGCTCTTGCCACCCGCTGCCATCGCTAGAACAGCGCCAAGGGAGAAGACGTCGCTGGCGGGGGTCAGCGCCTCGGATTGCGCCTGTTCGGGCGACATGAAGGCAGGTGAGCCGATGATCGAGCCGGTGTGGGTCAGTTCGGATCGACCTTCGACGGCACGAGCTATACCGAAGTCGATAACGCGCGGACCATCCTCGGCGAGGATAACGTTGGCGGGTTTGAGATCTCGATGGATCAACCCGACGCCGTGAATCGCACGCAATGCGGAGGCAAGGCCGATCGCGAGGGATCGCACTTGCGCAGAAGGTAGCGGACCACAGTCTTGCACCGCCTTGTCCAAGGGCATACCTGGTACGAAAATCGATGCAAGCCAAGGTGTTTCAGAGTCGATGTCGAAGTCGATCACGGCCGCGGTGAAAGCGCCCGATACACGCGCGGAGGTTTGCACCTCGCGTCGGAAGCGTGGCAGGAAGTCCTCTTCGGTAATCAGGTGCGCGTGCACCTGTTTGATCGCGACCAAGCGGCCATCGGGCCCGACGCCGAGCAGCACCCGCCCCATGCCACCGGCACCGAGCTGACCCAGCAGTCGGTATCTGCCGATGCGGTCGGGGTCACCGGGCTGCAGCTGCGTCACCATCAGGATTTCCTCAATCTGTCGACAACCCCACGGAGTACCGATTCAGTTGCGGCACAGGCAGCCTCGACAGCCGTTCGATCTGCGGGTACGACTATTACGGTGATCAATTCCCCCCGATCTTCGATGGTCGGGCGTACCAGGTGAATTGTTGTGCAGACGCCACTGCTGGTGGTGATGCGCGTCGAGGCGAGACCGCCCAGCTTGCCGCCGTCCACCACAAGGTTGCTGTACCTCGAATTGTCGTCGACCCGTGGTTCCTCATCCGTTCGGACAGTGATGAGGCCGAAATTAGTGCCGTTCCATGAGCAGGTGTGTACGTTTACCGGCGAAGGCTCGGCTGTCGATCCCGTCGTGGCTGCAATAACCGTTGGATCGACCGATGCGCAGGGGTCCATCGGCACAACCGACTGCTTCGGCGGACTGACGCGCGGCGGATCTGTCGCCAATCGCGTGACAACAGCTTTCAGGGCCTGCGCAGCCAACTCACAGACATCCCCGTCCGCCAGACTGATCTTCAGCTCGACACCGACGAATGGTTTGGCGCGAAGCGCGATACCCCGGGCGCACGACCGCGTTTCGGTTGTTGTATCGAGTACCGATTTACCCGCAACCGAGGTGCCGGTTTCGTTGCGCGATCCCGCAAGTACGGTCCCCACGCTAATCGTCATGGCGGGCTTCTCGCCGTCAGCGGTCGCGAACTGTGTACTGCAGACCGAAGAATTCGTCAGCTTGGGTTTTAGCGGTTGGCCAAGCGAACCGACCACATCGGAGCCGAGCAGTTTGCACGAGTCGACCAGCCGCAGTTGATCATCGGACAAATCGAGAGACTTGTTCGCCAGCGGATCCGGTGTGGGCTCGATGCGAGTGAGCAGCACCGCCGTGGTCCCGCCTGCCACCAGCAACGTCACCGCAGCCGCGACAATTGCCCATCGAGCCGGACGCCTTCGCTTCTCGGGATCTCGGATCCGCCCGTCCAGCGCCACCCATCGTTCCGCATCGGCCCGCGCCCGCGCGATCTGTTGCCGCACCCCGCCCGACCAGCTGGACTGCGCGGTCACTGCGTCGACCGATTCGAGCAGCTGAGCGGGCGTCGGGCGATAGGCGGGGCGCTTATCGAGGCACGCATCGAGCACCGGGCGCAATATTGTCGGCACTCGGCTCGTGTCGACCCGGTTGTGCACCACGTTGTACAAGGTCTGCGGCGGCGACGCCCCGAGGAATGGGCTCTGTCCGGTCGCGGCGAACAACAGCATGGCACCAACGGAGAAGACATCACTGGCGGCGGTGAGCTGTCGGCCTTCGGCCTGCTCGGGCGACATGAAGGCGGGCGACCCGATGAGCGAGCCGGTGCTGGTGAGCTGGGGATCACCCTCCAGCGCCCGGGCGATACCGAAGTCGATGACCCGCGGACCATCCTCAGCGAGCAGCACATTGCTGGGTTTGAGGTCGCGGTGCACCATGCCCACACGATGGATTTCCATGAGTGCCGACGCCAGGCCCGCGGTGAGCAATCGGAGTCCGCCCAGCGACATCGGGCCGAATTGGTCGACGGCGGCGTGTAGGGATGGGCCCGGTACGAACACCGAGGCCAGCCACGGCTCGGCGGCATCGGGGTCGGCATCCATGACCGCGGCGGTATAGGCACCGGTGACACGCTGTGATGCCTCGACCTCGAGACGGAAGCGGGCGCGGAATTCCGGGTTCTGTGCCAGGTGGCGGTGAATCATCTTGACCGCGACGAGGCGTCCGTCCGGCGATCGCCCGAGCAGCACTCGCCCCATCGCCCCCTGCCCGATTACACCGAATAAGCGATGGCGGCCCACCGTGCGAAGATCATGCGGCCCTAGTGATTTCAACCCCGCCCCTCCCCTCGGCCCTGCCTGGGATAGTACCGGCGAGATCGCCGATCGTCCCGTGGCGCAGCGCTCAGGCGAAGCTTTTGCCGCGTTCGGCCAAGGCGGTGCGGAGTTTGACGATGGCGGTCGGGCCGACGCCATGCAGGGCGGCGACGTCGCGTTCGGTCCAGCTGGTCAGGTCGGCCAGGTGCTGGATTCCGGCGGCGGCCAGGGCGCGTTCGGCGGGTTTGCCGAGTTTCGCGGGCAGGTCGGAGTCGGGGCCACTGGTCACCGGCGATCACCTCTCATCGAATCGCTGCGCGGCACTCATTGCCCGTCCTGCTCGGCGGGACCGACAAGTGAGAGTAGAGGCGGCTCGACGCGAGGGTGTGACGTACGCCCCGTAAAGTCGTCTCAGAACAGCAGCGTAAAAGAACGCGGCACACCGTGCAGCGCGAGGAGCACCAGTGTCACTCGATCAGCCACTCGCCCCGCTTCCCCAGGAGGGCATGGGGTTTGCGTCGGCGTGGCCCATCCGGGCTGGCGATGTAGATCCGTACAACCGCTTGCGGTTCGACGCAGTCGCACGCTATCTGCAAGATATTGCCTGGGAGCAGCTGCAGCAGACGAATCTGCATACAACCGATCCGACCTGGATCGTTCGACGCACGGTCATCGACGTCATCCGGCCGATCCTGTGGCCCGACGAGGTGCGGCTGCTGCGGTGGTGTTCGAGCATGTCCACACGGTGGACGAATATGCGGGTCCGGGTCACCAGCGCCAACGGCGGATTGATCGAGACCGAGGGCTTCTGGATCAATATCAGCGAGTCCAACAACATGCCAGCCCGGATCAGCGATGAGGGCCTGGCCTATCTGGCACAGACCACCAATGAGCATCGCCTGCGCTGGCGGCCCTACCTCATCGACGCGACACCGCCGGAATCGGATACCGATATGCCGTTCCCAGTGCGGGCCACCGATATCGACCAGTACAACCATGTCAACAATGCCTGTTACTGGCAGGCGGTGGAACAGTTCCTGGTCGAGTACCCCAAGCTGGTCGCGGGCCCGCATCGCGCGGTGATCGAGTACGTGGCGCCGGTGCTCGCTCGTCAGCACGTCACGGTGCGCAGCCGCTATGAGCCGGGCGACCGCTCCGGGCGGCCGGTACTGCGGCTGTGGTTCGTGGTCGGCGGCATCACCACCACGGTCGTGCGCATCATGCCCCTGTAAAACAAACCGGCTCCGTTCACTCGGAACGGAGCCGGTCTCGCCGATTCAGCCGCGCGCGGCCTTGAGCAGGTCCTCGCGAGTGGTGAATTTGACCCGCGGACGTCCCGCGGCCTTGCCCGCGGACTTCTCCGCTGTATCGATGGCCTTCCAGCCCGCGCGGTCGACCAGATCGGCCTGCCGCTGCGCGAGCAGCGCCTTCAGCGCGGCCCGATCGGCCTGTGGCGCACCGAGTTTGCCGGTGCTGAAGTCGGCGATCAGGTGCTCGACGGTCTCCTCGGCGTCGTTGCGGTTGGACCCGATGACACCGCGCGGACCACGCTTGATCCAGCCGCTCACATAGACACCGAGCAGCGGGATACCATCTTCGCCGATTACCCGCCCGTGCTCATTGGGAATGACCGCGCGGCGCTCGTCGAACGGCAGATCCTTGATCGGTTTGCCCTTGTAGCCGATGGAGCGCAGCACCAGTCCGGTCTCCAGGGTTTCGGCGCGATCGGTCGTGCGCGCCACCAATTGGCCGTTCTCACTGACCAATTCGTTGTGCGCGAACTCCACCGACTCGACGTGATCGGTACCGTGCAATGCGATAGGCGAGGCCAGGTAGCGGAAGACGATCCGCTTGTTCGCCGGATCGCGGGTGACCGCCGCGAACTCCTTGGCGAGGGTGTACTTGAGCTGCAGCGACGGCTCGACCTGCGGATCGTCGAGCAGCGCCTGGCTGGCCGGGTCGAGGGCGAGGTCGGCCTCGTCGACGACGATATCGACGCCCTTCAGATGTGCGAGCGCCAGGAACTCCGGCGAGGTGTAGGCCGCCTGCAGCGGACCACGCCTGCCGAGCACGACCACCTCGCGGATATTGCTGGCGCGCAGCGCATCCAGGGCATAGTCGGCGATATCGGTCTTGGCGAGTTCGTCCGGATCCACCGTCAGCACACGGGCGACATCGAGGGCGACATTGCCGTTGCCGACGATCACCGCGCGCTCGGCCGATAGGTCGAAGTGCCGGTCCGCGAAGTCGGGGTGACCGTTGTACCAGGCGACGAACTCGGTCGCCGAGTGGCTGCCGGGCAGATCCTCGCCGGGCACACCGAGGCGCCGGTCGGCGGATGCGCCGACGGCATAGATGACCGCGTGATGATGGGCCAGCAGTTCCTCGTGCGTGATGTGCGTACCGACCTCCACATTGAGGTAATACTGCAGCGTCTCGCGACGGAACGCCGATTCGAACATGCCCGAGACCGTCTTGGTGCCCGGGTGGTCGGGGGCGACACCCGCGCGCACCAGCCCCCACGGCGTGGGTAGCCGATCGAACATCTCGACCTCGACATCGCAGCGCCGCAGCAGTTCGTCGGCGGCGTAGCAGGCAGCCGGCCCCGCGCCGACGATGGCGACGCGAAGCGTGCCGAGCTCCTTGGGCGGACGTGGGGGCGTGACGATCGGATCGAAGTTCGATTCGAGCGGATGCCGTTGGAAGTAGGCGGCATTGATGTCGCGGAACCTGGCCAGCGACGCGGTCAGATCATCCTCGGAGAAGATCGCCTCAACCGGGCACGCGTCGACGCAGGCACCGCAGTCGATACAGGTGTCGGGATCGATGTAGAGCATTTCGGTGGTCGCGAACTCCGGCTGATCCGGGGTAGGACGAATGCAATCGACCGGGCACTCGGTGACGCAGCTGGCGTCGTTGCAACAACGCTGCGTGATTACGTAGGCCATATTGTGCAGATCCTCGAAAATGTACGTGGGTTGTAGCCACCCAAGGGGGTCAGGTGTGGGCGGGAGCGTCACCGCCGCGGAGCCTGCGGAGGGTGCCCCAGGGGGCGCCGCGTTGTGATGCCGCTTTCAGTTTGCCTCGAGTGTGGTCGAGGCCTCTCTTCCCCTAGGCCTTACCGTATCTGCATGGTGCGGACTCTGATCCTCATGCGGCACGGTAAATCGGCCTACCCCGACGGTATCTCTGATCACGAGCGCCCGCTCGCGCCGCGCGGTCAGCGTGAGGCCGGCCTGGCCGGACAGTGGTTGCGCGATACCCAGCCACCGATCGATGCGGTGCGCTGCTCGACCGCCACACGCACGCGCGAGACCCTTGCCGCCACCGGGGTCACGGCACCGGTGGTCTATGAGGCGGGCATCTATGAGGCGTCGCCGCGCACACTCATCGAGTTGATCCAGCTCAGCGATGACGATGTCGCGACCCTGCTGGTGATCGGGCACGCACCCGGAATGCCGTGGACGGCATGGGAGTTGACGAGCAACCGGGATTCCGATCCGGCGATCGAGCTCAGCAGGAAATTCCCCACCTCGGCACTCGCGGTGCTCGAATTCGACCGGCCGTGGGCGCAGGTGGACGAGGGCACCGGTGATCTGGTGCGCTTCCACATCCCGCGCTGAGCACGTGCTCGGCGTCGTCAGCGCAGTAATTTGCCGCCCACGACCACGACGACGCCGAGGACGACGAGCAGGACGAACGCGGCGAATCCGCCGAGCAGCCACCACACGACGCCGAGCGCCAGTACGAACGGCGCCACCGCGATGGCGGTGATCACCGGGCTTTCCTTGACCGTGGCCCAGGCCGCGCGGCCCCTGATCCGGTCGATGTCCTTACCTGGCATGTCACCAGGGTAGGTGCGAAAACTAGTTCTCGCCGTCGAGCCGATGAGATGCTCAGCAGATGGATTGGAAAATCGAACTGGTCGCCATTCCGGTGACCGATGTGGACCGCGCCAAGGACTTCTACACCAAGATCGGCTTCAACCCCGACCACGACCACCGCGTCAACGAGGGCCTGCGCTTCGTCCAACTGACCCCGCCCGGCTCCGGCTGCTCCATCTGCATCGGCGAGGGCATCACCGACGCCGCACCCGGCAGCGTCGTCGGCATGCAGATGGTCGTCGCGAGCGCCGAGGACGCATACCAACAGCTGGTCGCGGCCGGTGTGGAGGCGACCCCCGTGAAGGATATGGGCTGGGGCCTGTTCACCTTCTTCGCCGATCCCGACGGGAACAAGTGGGCGGTACAGGAGTTACCCAAGCGCGACGGTGGGTCTCAGCCCAACTGATCGAGCTGGATCGTGAGTGGACACGGTGAGGTGGTCGTATACGTGCCGGTCACCTCACCGTTGTCGACGTAACCCAGCTCCTCGGTCAGCGACAACGGAAGCAGACTCACGGGTGAGTCGAGATCGATGATCCAGTAGTGCGGAATCCCGGCATCGGCATAATCGACACGTTTGACCTTGTAATCCATGCGCCGCGATCCGGGCGAGACAATCTCGATGACGGCGACTACACCTGATGCACGCAGAATCCCGCCCTCGGACTTGCGACGCTGTAGTTCGCTGCGCCGCACCAACACCAAATCCGGCCGACGGACTGTCGCAGGCTCGTCCTCACCCGCCAATTCCAGATTGATATCCACCTCCGGGACGGCGACCAAGTCCGGAGGAAGCTGAACGCGCACCTGAGAACCGAGATCCAGGCCCGCCAGCATATGCTCCGGCTCTGGCGACGGCGCCATGATGAGGCTCCCCTCCTGCAATTCCAAACGGAACTGATAGTCCTCGTGAAGGGCCAGCCAGTCCTTCATCGTCAGCAGCCGTCGTGGTTCAGGAAGTGCCGTCACCCTCGCTCCTCAGCTCGCCCCACCCTGGTCGGCTCCAGTGTCCCACGCAAAGTACCGGGTCGGCGGCAAGCGAAGCCGCGCTTCGGCAGAATTGAGACTTGCTTGGAGTGCGCTCCAGGTGGCTAACGTCGTTTGTGTTCATCGAGAAGGGCGAGTGCAGTGGGTGGAGCCGTAGGTCAGGTTGTCGGTGATCAGCAGGCCGTCGATATCGATCGGGAGAAGCCGCAGTATTCGATCGGTGAGGCGGCCGATCGGTCCGGCCTCAGCCGCGACACGTTGCGGTGGTACGAGCGGATCGGGCTGATGAACTACATCGGGCGCGATCACGCCGGGAAGCGCCGGTTCAGCAATCGCGATCTGGAGTGGTTGGCATTGATCGGCAGGCTGCGCACCACCGGGATGTCGGTGGCCGACATGGTCCGCTATGCCGAATTGGTGCGGGAGGGGGAATCCACCGTGCCCGAGCGGCTGCAGATGTTCCGCAATACCCGCGCCGAGGTGCTCGCCAAGATCGACGAACTCCGCCAGACGGTGGCCGTGCTGGATTACAAGATCGACCTGTACGAGGGCAAGACCTCCGCCGTCAAGCCGGCCGCACTCACGCAACCATGTGAAGGGATCAAAATATGAGCTCGCTTCCGACCGCAGCCCTGGGTGCCAGCGGCATCCGGGTGGGCACACAAGGCCTGGGCTGCATGGGAATCAGCGATTTCTACGGCCCATCGGACCTGACCGAATCGCGGGCGACCCTGGATCGCGCACTGGAGCTGGGTGTCACGCTGTTCGA
This sequence comes from Nocardia sp. CA-119907, assembly GCF_050955995.1. Classification (NCBI taxonomy): domain Bacteria; kingdom Bacillati; phylum Actinomycetota; class Actinomycetes; order Mycobacteriales; family Nocardiaceae; genus Nocardia; species Nocardia sp. CA-119907. The sequence continues at coordinate 1,012,731 of NZ_CP192091.1, read as the reverse complement.
CACCGCCGACATATACGGCTCGGGCCATAACGAGGAATTCCTCAGCGATTTCGTGCGAGCCAATCGCGACCGGCTGGTCCTCGCCACCAAGTTCGGCGTCGTCCGCAAGGCCGACGATCCCACCTACCGCGGCATCGACAACTCCCCCGAATACATTCGCAAAGCGGTCGATGCCAGCCTGCGCCGGCTCGGCGTCGACACCATCGACCTGTACTACATGCACCGTCGCGATCCGGCGGTCCCGATCGAGGAATCGGTCGCCACGATGGCCGAACTCGTCGCGCAGGGCAAGGTTCGGGCGCTGGGACTGTCCGAGGTGACCGGCCACGAACTGCGCGCGGCCCATGCGGTCCATCCGATCGCGGCTGTGCAGTCCGAATGGTCGCTGTTCTCCCGAGATGTCGAGGACAGCGCGGTACCCACGGCCGCCGAACTCGGCATCACCTTCGTGTCGTACTCGCCGCTGGGTCGCGGATTCCTCACCGGATCCTTCGCCACGGCCAGCGATTTGACCGATGGCACGGACTTCCGGCACCAGCAGCCGCGCTTCTCCGGCGATAACGCGGCGCACAATGTCGAACTGCTCGCGCCGCTGCGCGCCATCGCGGACGCCCGCGGCATCTCCCTCGCCCAGGTGGCATTGGCGTGGGTGCACGCTCAGGCGGGTGTGCGCGGGCTGGCAGTGGTCCCGATTCCGGGCACCCGCAGCCGCACCCGGCTCGCCGATAACGTCGCCGCCGCGACCATTTCGCTCACCGCCGAGGAATTGGCCACGCTGGACCCGATCGCCGACAAGGTGGCCGGAGACCGCTACGCGGATATGTCCTTCACCTCCGCCGGCCGGGAATAACCGCGCCTAGCGCCTGCGCGCAGGCTGCCCGAGCAGCACAACACATCAGGAGTCATCGGTGTCCACCCTGACACTCAATGTCCGGTTCACCGCCAAACCCGGTCACGAGACCGAGTTGCGCGAAACGCTGGAGGATATGGTCGCGCCGACGCTCGCCGAACCAGGTTGTCTGGCCTACGAGCTGTACCTGCACCCGAGCGATCCGAGCCGCGTGGTGCTGCTCGAGGAGTGGGTCGACGAGGCGGCGCTCGCGGCGCATTTCGAAACGCCGCATCTGAAGGAGTGTGCCGCCGCATTGGCGGAGATCCTGCTCGAGCCGCTGCAGGTCCGGCGGTTCAACGACGTCGGCTGAGCCGGCACGGCACACGATCACACCCCGCGCAGCACGGCGATCCGGACCGCAGTCCGGGCATATCGCCGTGCTGCTCTACTATCCGGAGCTATGGAGTCTCCAGGCGGGCGTGTGTTCATGGATAAGCAGACCCCGGAAGCGTTTCGAACCCTGAACACCGTGGCCAGCACGGTCCGCGCGGCGGGTGCCGCGGCCGGACTGAACCGCAAGCTCATCGAATTGATCAACCTGCGCGTCTCGCAGATCAACGGCTGCGCCTACTGCCTCGACGTGCACCATCGCGCGGCCGTCGCGGCCGGTGCCACCGAGCGCGAACTCGCCGTACTGCCCGCATGGGACCGCACCGAGCTCTACACACCGCAGGAGCGGGCCGCGCTGGCACTGGCCGAACTCAGCACCACGCTGCCGGATGAGGCGACGATGGACCGTGAGTACGCTCGGGCTCGAGAGCATTTATCCGATGATCAGGTCTCGGTGATCCTCTGGATCGCCACCACGATCGGCGCATTCAACAGGGTGTCGATCCTCAGCAAGCACCCGGTGCGACCGCGGAAGGAGAAGCCGACCATGACCGAACCGACGCCCGAGAGCAAGGTCGTCCGCAACGACGAGAAGAAGCGCTACGAAGTGTTCTTCGGCGGTGACCTCGCCGGGTTCAGCGAATACGAAGAGCGCGATGACGAGACGGTGTTCATCCACACCGAGATCGATGGCGCGTTCTCCGGCAAGGGCCTCGGCAGCATCCTGGCCAAGAACGCGATCGAGGATGTGATCGCCCGCGGCCGGGTGATCCGACCGCTGTGCCCGTTCATCAAGGCCTACCTCGAGAAGCATCCGCAGTACGACGAGCATGTGGTCGGCAAGGGCGTCACGCGGTGAGTGATCTCGATTCGCATCCGGAGGAGGCGGTCTGCGAGGCATCGCCGGGTCCGGGACCGGTCGCGGAGTTCTATCCGGCGCGCGAGGTCCCACTCGGCGGTGTGCGCGGCGTCTACGTGGAACGCGTACTGCCGCAACGTGATCTGCCGACCGTCGGCGCCTGGTGCTTCCTCGATCATTTCGGCTCGCCAACGGTCACCAAGACGGGTGCATCGCCGGATATCGACCCGCATCCGCATATCGGACTGCAGACGGTGACCTGGCCGTTCGACGGACGGATCCGCCATCGTGATTCGATCGGCTCCGATGTGGAGATCGAACCGGGTCAGCTGAACCTGATGACCTCCGGCCGCGGCATCGCCCATTCCGAATACGGCGTCGCCGGTGCGCACGCCGGGCACGGGCTGCAGCTGTGGATCGCACTGCCCGGCGACAGCCTCGGTATCGATCCGCATTTCGAGCAGCATCGCGACCTGCCGGTCTACCAGGCCACCGGAGTGCGGGCCATCGTGCTGATCGGCACCTTCGCCGGACTCACCTCACCCGCCAAGGCTTATACGCCGATCGTCGGCGCGGATGTGCGGATCGAGCCCGGCACCGATACCACTATCGCTCTGGATCCCGATTTCGAGCACGCACTCATGGTGATCGACGGCAACCTCACCGCCGCCGACACCGAAATCGCCGCTGGCCCACTGCTCTATCTGGGCACCGGCCGCGACGAACTGCGACTCAACAGCACCGAGGGCGCCCACTTCGCGCTGATCGGTGGCGAACCGTTCGGCGAAGAACTGGTGATGTGGTGGAATTTCGTCGGCCGCAGCCACGAGGACATCGTGGCGGCCCGAAATGATTGGGAGAAGCACGATCTCGACCGTTTCGCCGATATCGCGGGCCACACTTCGGAACAGCGCATCCCGGCCCCGCCATTGCCGGGCCTGCATCTGAAGCCGCGCAAGCGCCGAATCGGCCAGGCCAGAACCTGATTTCGAGGCACCGCCGCGCGGCCCCGATGAAATTAAGGCCATGGCCCTCTTCTGATGTCGATCACGAAACGGTATCTTCGTCGGCAACCGAAACGGATATTCCACTCGGGTGGCGCGACGAGAAGAGCACGATGAGGATCTCCACTATTACCGCGACAGCACTGCTGGCTCTGGCGACCACCACGATCGGAGCCAGTGTCGTGCACGCGGAACCCACACCGCCCGTGGCGAATTCGGCCGCCGACGCACCACTCGACCTGCAGGGCGTATTCCAGCAGATCGGCTACCACGTCACCGCGGCCGAGAACCGCCATGCCGTGGTGACCACCATTTCGGAGGGCCGGTGGGATCTAGTCCGGGAGAACAAGGTCATCTCGCTGACCGATCACAACGGACAGGTCGTCGCCGCGCTGCCGACCGCGCTGAATATCGGCGGACACCGGATCAATCTGGCCCCGGTCATCGACGAGGCGGGTACCCGGCTGTCGCTGACGCCCATCAGCGGGTCGGATGAGCCGGTGCGCGATGTCAGCACCCAGGAGCGCTTCTTCGGTCAGATCGAGAAGTCGATGCCGCAGGTCCTGACCGGTGCCGCCATCGGTGCGGCCATCGGTTTCGTACTCGGCTTCCCGCTCGGCCTGTTCGTCGTCGACTTCGTCACCGTTCCGATCACCACGGTGGTGGGTGGCGTCATCGGCGCATTCGCCGGTCTGTCGGTCGGCGGTGGTGAGCCGGCGGTCCAAGCCGCGATGGACTACTTCAACGTCAATCCCTGAGCACCGTAATCGACTGCGGAGCTGGGTGATTCACCCGTCGTGGGCGGGCAGCAGGCGCTGCGTGCCGATGACCCGCAACAGATCCAGCTTCTCCGCCGCATCGGTACCCGGACGGGGCAGGTAGACCAGTAGTCGCTGTGCCTCGTTCGGAGTGAGCAGGGTTTCGCAGATCGTATCGATCAGACCGACCTCGGGATGCAGGATCCGCTTGGTGTCGGAGATTCGCACCGCCACTTCGTGCTCGTTCCAGAGCCGCTCGAATTCCGCACTCGCGGCACGCAATCGGCTCACGAATTCGGTGACATCGGCATCGCCGGAACGACGGGCGGCGGTCGCGCGCAGGTCCGCGACATGCTTGCGGCCCAGCCGATCCCAGTCCTCCGCCGGGAAAATGGCCCGCGACGACGGGTCGGTGAACCACCGCCAGGCGTAGAACCGATCCCAGCCACGGCGATTCGCGTGATCACCGACGAGCAGCGTGTGCATCCGGTTCTGCACCAAGACCTCACCGAGGTCGGTGATAACGGTGGCCGCGGTGTCGTCCAGCTTCGCCAGCACATGCATGATCCCGGGACCGACGTGCTTATCCGCGAACTCGCGCCCGGGCGGGGTGTGGTCGCACAGGTGGTAGAGGTGGTCGCGTTCGTCATTGCTGAAGCGCAGTGCCCGCGCCAGCGCGGCGAGCACCTGCGTGGACGGCCGCGGGCCACGGGACTGCTCCAAGCGGGTGTAGTAGTCGGTCGACATGCCCGCGAGCAGGGCGACCTCGTCCCGGCGCAGCCCGGGGGTGCGGCGGCGGACGCCCGGCGGCAGCCCGACATCGGCAGGCGTCAACTGTTCCCGGCGCCTGCGCAGGAAATCGGCCAGTTCGGAACGGTCCATATCACCACTGTCCCGCAATGCCCGCCGCCGAGCCAGGGATCGCCGATCCCCCGATAAGCGATCTCTGCCGCACCCCTTTTCCAGGGCTCAAGCTTGATCCATGACGACACCGAAGATCACCACCGATACCGAACTCGGCAAAACCGGCCCGGCCGTCAGCCGCATCGGACTCGGCGCCATGGGCATGTCCGGCATGTACGGCGCCGCCGACGACACCGAATCGATCGCGGCCATCCACGCGGCCCTGGACTCCGGCGCAAATCTCATCGATACCGGCGACTTCTACGGCGCGGGCCATAACGAGATGCTGATCGGCAGGGCCATCGCCGAACGTCCTCGCGAGGATGTCGTACTCAGTGTGAAGTTCGGCGCGCTGCGCGGACCGGGCGGCAGCTGGGGCGGCACCGATAACCGACCCGTCGCACTGCGCAATTTCCTCATCTACAGCCTGCAGCGCCTCGGCGTCGACTACATCGACATCTACCGGCCCGCGCGATTGGATCCGAACGTTCCGATCGAGGAGACCATCGGCGCCATGGCCGAACTGGTCGAGGCGGGCTACATCCGGCACATCGGGCTGTCCGAGGTCGGTGTGGATACCATCCGCCGAGCCGCGGCTGTACATCCGATCGTGGATCTGCAGATCGAATATTCGCTGATCTCACGCGGTATCGAGGCCGAAATACTGCCCGCGGTAAGGGAACTCGGCATCGGAATCACCGCGTATGGCGTGCTGTCACGCGGCCTGCTGAGCGATTCGGTCCGCCAGGGCGCGAGCTTCGCCCCCACCGATTTCCGTGCGCACAGCCCACGCTTCCAGGGAGAGAATCTCGACCAGAACCTCAAATTGGTTGATGCGCTCGCGAATATCGCCGCGACGAAGGATGTTTCGATCGCGCAGCTGGCCATTGCCTGGGTGCTGACCCGGGGCGCGGATATCGTACCGATCCTCGGCGCGCGAACCCGCGAACGCTGGTCGGAATCCCTTGGCGCACTGGATATCCAGCTCAGCGCCGAGGAACTGGCCAGCATCGAGGCCGCGGTGCCCGCGGATCAGATCGCGGGTGAGCGCTACGCGGCCGCGCAAATGGCGTTGCTGGACAGCGAGCGCTGATCCGGCCGGGAGAGCGGCTCGGCCGCCCTCCCGACTACCGTCCGATATCCGCGGTCACTTCCTCCTGGGACGGATGACCGCGGTGAAAGCCGATGCGGCGACCGACTTTCCGGTGTTGTCGGTAATATCCACCGGCACCGCCAATTCGACATCGACCCGCGCCGCGATATCGGCGCGCACCCGCTCGAGCGTTTCGGCGGACAGCTCGGAGGTCGCGCGGAACGGGCCCGCCGCGCCCTTGGCCCGGGCCAGATATTCGATCCGGCCGTCGCGGGCCACGATGAACGTCTCACCCATGAGATCGACGATGCCCGAGACCGACGCACCCATCGCCGCGGTCTCGGCCAGGCCGAACAGCACCGCGGCGTGCAGATCACCGTTGTGGTTGAGGTGTTCGGGCTTGGGCGCGATCGTCACGACATTGCGGCCCGCGCCGAACTCGGCCCCCTCGATCCCGGCGTACTGGATAAACCCGAGCTTCTGAAAACCGGCCATCACCAGCTCGCCCATGGCTGCGCTGTCCATCGCATCTCCCACTAAACTGAAACGTGTTCTATTTTCATACCTCGGCGGTGCGCGGTTGTCCACAAAATCGTGCTCGGGCGGAGTGCCACGGTCAGTACGAGGACGTACTCGTCAGCGTCACGACGAGATAGCCGACCGCGAGAACCGCACAGACCACATTGGCAACAGTGGCGGCGATCGCCCAGGCCTTCGCCTTCTTGGACGCATCGAACGCACCCGCGAAATCCCCGCCGTGCCATTTCGAATGCACCTGCGCACCGAAGAGAATCGATACAATGCCGAGCACGGAGCCCACCATGCAGGTGAGGGTCCCCAGGATGGTGGCCCCGATCGCCCAGCCCAGATGGGCAGGCGGCTGCGCCGGATACCCGTACCCCGGCTGCGGACCATATCCGGGCTGGTTGGCGGGGTAGCCGTAACCGCCCGGCTGTTGCCCATCAGTCATGGCAGTCATCCCGTCTCGAAGTCGGCGGCTGAACCCGGCAATCCCGGCCGAGGCCGCTACCAGCCTACGAACCGAACCCGCCCCGCACACCACAGCCCCGCACCAGATGGACTAGCGGTGATACGACCTGGGGAGCCGGTAGCCGCGTTCAGCGAGGATGGCACGCGTTAGATCCGGACGGTTGGTGATCAGACCGTCCACGCCGCGATCGATCAGCGCGGTCATGGTGACGCGATCGTCCACCGTCCACGGCACCACGGTCATGCCGCGCTCGTGTGCGGCACGAACCAGTTCGGCGGTGGTGAACGCCGCGTAGCCGGGATCCTCGACCGTGCCGTCCTGCGGGCTACCGTGCACCGGCGACAGGACATTCGCGCCGAACGACGCCGCTGCCGCCACATATTTCTCCGGCAGTGTGCCCGAGAAGTCATCGATATCGATGCCGCCCAACCAAGGCGACGCGCCCGGCCGACCCGCCTGCAGAAATTGCTGCCCATTGGTCAGCGCGACGATCGGCAATTCCGGCGCCACCTCTCGCATCCGCATCAGCGCGCCCCAGTCGAAACTCTGGATGGTCACCCGGTTCTCGAGCTGCGACCGATGCACCTGCGCCGCGACCACCTGGACGAACTGCTCCCGCGGCGCGGTCTGCTCCGGAGCACCCGCCTCCACCTTCGTTTCGATATTCAGCATGACGTCATCGGCGCGATACGCCCGCACCAGATCGAATACCTCCGATAGCAACGGCATTCGCTCCCCCGGCACAATCCGCTGATCCGGAAATGCGGCCAATTGCTTGGAGCCACAATCGATTGTCCGCACCTGGGCCAATGTCAGATCCCGAATGAACTGCGTACCGGGCACATACGGAAACCGAGGATCACCGGGAAACGCGGGCGCGGTATCGACACATTTGTCCGGACTCGGATCCCGATCATGGGTGACCACCGCGAACCCATCCGCCGTGATCTGCACATCCAATTCCAAGGTGCTGACGCCGAGCTCCAACGCATTCGCAAAAGCGGCCAGGGTGTTCTCCACCACCAGTGCGGCACCACCGCGATGCGCCTGCAGATCGAAACTTCGCCCCGGTCCGTCCGCCGACGCCGCACCGGCGGCGGCCACCAACACCCCGGCCACGCCAGCCACGAACCACTGTCGCATACACCTCATCGTGACAAACCCACCCCACCACCACGCAACCGTCGAATGAACAACCAACGCGTAACCGCGCCAACGTCACCGATCAGTTCAGCCAGCCGGTGACGTCGGGCACCACGTGAGTTCGGTGAGATTGATACGGAAACGCACATCGGCCCCCGTTCCGAATGGAACGGGGGCCGAATGCTGTTACGGCACTGCCGGACTACCGGTAGTCGCTGAAACCGTAATCGTCGAGCGGGACCGCGGCGCCGGTGGTGGCGCCGAAGCTGTCCGGGCTGTAGTAGGTGTCGTCGTAGGACGGCACCGCGTACGCCGCGGCACGAGCCTCTTCGGTCGGCTGGACCTGGATGTTGCGGTAGCGGTTGATACCGGTACCGGCCGGGATCAGCTTGCCGATGATCACGTTTTCCTTGAGGCCGATGAGCTTGTCCGAGCGGCAGTTGATGGCCGCGTCGGTCAGAACTCGGGTGGTCTCCTGGAAGGATGCCGCCGAGAGCCACGAATCGGTCGCCAGCGACGCCTTCGTGATACCCATCAGCACCGGGCGACCCGCCGCGGGCTCGCCGCCCTCGGCGACGACGCGACGGTTGGAGGCCTCGAACTCGGCGCGCTCGGTGAGCGAGCCGGGCAGGAACTCCGTGGCACCGGAATCGATGATCGTCACGCGACGCAGCATCTGGCGCACGATGACCTCGATGTGCTTGTCGTGGATCGACACACCCTGCGAGCGGTAGACCTCCTGGACCTCGTGGACCAGGTGGATCTGCACCTGACGGGGGCCCATCACGCGCAGCACCTCATGCGGATCCGCCGCGCCTTCCAGCAGCTGCTGGCCGACCTCGACGTGGTCACCATCGGAGAGCAGACGCTCGGTGCCGTCGTCGTGCTTGAACACGCGCAGGCGCTGACGCTTCGAGAGCTTGTCGTAGACAACCTCTTCGCCACCGTCATCCGGGATGATGGTGATCTTGTAGAAGCGATCGTCGTCCTCGAGCCGCACCCGACCCGAGACCTCCGCGATCGGCGCCTTGCCCTTGGGCACACGAGCCTCGAAGAGCTCCTGCACACGGGGCAGACCGCCGGTGATGTCGTCACCCGCGACACCACCCTGGTGGAAGGTACGCATGGTCAGCTGGGTACCGGGCTCACCGATGGACTGCGCGGCGACGATACCGACGGCCTCACCGATATCCACCAGCTTGCCGGTCGCCATCGAGCGGCCGTAGCAGGTGGCGCAGACGCCGGTGCCGGTGGTGCAGGTCAGCACGGAGCGGACCTTCACATCGGTGATACCGGCGTCGAGCAGTGCCTCGATGGCCGGGTCGCCGAGGTCGGCGCCCTTCTCCACGATGACATTGCCGTTCGCGTCGATCGCGTCGGCCGCGAGCGTCCGCGCGTATGCGGAGGTCTCCACGTGCGCGTCCCGGATCAGCGAGCCGTCGAGCTGCTTCTCCGCGATCGGCACCAGGATGCCGCGCTCGGTGCCACAGTCGTGCTCGCGCACGATGACGTCCTGCGACACGTCCACCAGACGACGGGTCAGGTAACCCGAGTCGGCGGTGCGCAGCGCGGTGTCGGCCAGACCCTTACGGGCACCGTGGGTGTTGATGAAGTACTCCAGAACCGTCAGGCCCTCACGGAAGGAGGACTTGATCGGCCGCGGGATGAACTCACCCTTCGGGTTGGTAACCAGGCCCTTCATACCGGCGAGGGTACGAGTCTGGGTGAAGTTACCGGTCGCGCCCGAGTCGACGATCGTGATGATCGGATTGTCGGCCGGGTAGTGCGAACGCAGCGCCTTACCGACCTCTTCGGTCGCCTCCTGCCAGATCTTGACCAGGGCGTTGTTGCGCTCCTGATGATCGAGAGCACCACGCTGGTACTTCTTCTCGATCTGATCGGACTGCGCCTCGTAGCGCTCCATGATCTCGGTCTTCTCCGGCGGAACGAGCACGTCCGACATCGAGACCGTCACACCGGAACGGGTGGCCCAGTAGAAGCCGGCGTCCTTCAGCTTGTCGACGGTCTGCGCGACCACGATCATCGGGTAGCGCTCGGCCAGATCGTTGATGATCGTCGCCTGACGCTTCTTCGGCATCTGCTCGTTGATGAACGCGTAGTCCGCCGGGAGCAGCTCGTTGAACAGCACGCGACCGAGGGTGGTCTCGGCAATCCACGCGTCGCCGCGGCTCCAACCATCCGGGAACAGCTCCGCCTCGACAGCCTTCGGCGGGCGCTGGTCGGTGAGCCGTACCTTGATCAGCGAACGCACGGTGAGCTCACCGCGGTCCACCGCCATCTGCGCCTCGGCGGGCGAGGAGTACACGCCCTGCTCCGGTGCGTCCTTGGTGGCCGTCTGGTACTCGCCCTTCGCGCCCTGTTCCAGGCGGGTCAGGTAGTACAGACCGGTCACCATATCCAGACGCGGCATGGCCAGCGGACGACCCGAGGCGGGCGACAGGATGTTGTTCGAGGACAGCATCAGGATGCGGGCCTCGGCCTGCGCCTCCGCGGACAGCGGCAGGTGCACGGCCATCTGGTCACCGTCGAAGTCGGCGTTGAACGCCTCACAGACCAGCGGGTGCAGCTGGATGGCCTTACCTTCCACCAGCTGCGGCTCGAAGGCCTGGATGCCGAGGCGGTGCAGGGTGGGCGCACGGTTCAGCAGCACCGGGTGCTCGGCGATGACCTCTTCGAGGACATCCCACACCTGGGGCCGCTGCCGCTCGACCATCCGCTTGGCGGACTTGATGTTCTGCGCGTGGTTCAGGTCGACCAGACGCTTCATCACGAACGGCTTGAACAGCTCCAGCGCCATCAGCTTGGGCAGACCGCACTGGTGCAGCTTCAGCTGCGGACCGACCACGATGACCGAACGGCCCGAGTAGTCGACGCGCTTACCGAGCAGGTTCTGACGGAAACGCCCCTGCTTGCCCTTGAGCAGGTCGCTCAGGGACTTCAGCGGGCGGTTACCCGGACCGGTGACCGGACGGCCGCGGCGGCCGTTGTCGAACAGCGCGTCCACCGACTCCTGCAGCATCCGCTTCTCGTTGTTGACGATGATCTCGGGCGCACCCAGATCGATCAGTCGCTTGAGGCGGTTGTTGCGGTTGATCACGCGGCGGTACAGGTCGTTCAGGTCGGAGGTGGCGAAGCGGCCACCGTCGAGCTGAACCATCGGGCGCAGCTCCGGCGGGATCACCGGAACGGCGTCGAGCACCATGCCCATGGGCGAGTTGCCATTGGCCTGGAAGGCCGCGACAACCTTGAGCCGCTTGAGCGCGCGCAGCTTCTTCTGGCCCTTGCCGGAGCGAATGGTCTCGCGCAGCGACTCGGCCTCGGCGTCGATGTCGAAGTTCTCCATCAGCTTCTGGATGGACTCCGCACCCATGGCGCCGGTGAAGTACTCGCCGTAGCGATCGATCAGCTCGCGGTAGAGCACCTCATCGACGATGAGCTGCTTGACCGACAGCTTGGTGAAGGTGGTCCAGATCTCCTCGAGCCGGTCCAGTTCGCGCTGGGCCCGGTCACGGAGCTGACGCATCTCACGCTCGCCGCCGTCCTTGACCTTGCGGCGCACATCGGACTTGGCACCCTCGGCCTCGAGCTCGGCCAGATCGGCCTCGAGCTTCTGGGCGCGAGCCTCCAGGTCGGCGTCGCGCTGATCGGCGACGGCCTTCTTCTCGACCTCCATCTCGGCCTCGAGCGTGGAGAGCTCGTTGTGACGCAGCTCCTCGTCGACACCGACGATGACGTAGGCGGCGAAGTAGATGATCTTTTCCAGATCCTTCGGCGCCAGGTCGAGCAGGTACCCGAGGCGCGAAGGCACGCCCTTGAAGTACCAGATGTGGGTAACCGGAGCGGCCAGCTCGATGTGGCCCATCCGCTCACGGCGCACCTTGGCGCGAGTCACCTCGACGCCACAGCGCTCACAGATGATGCCCTTGAAGCGGACACGCTTGTACTTGCCGCAGTAGCACTCCCAGTCCCGGGTGGGACCGAAGATCTTCTCGCAGAACAAGCCGTCCTTCTCCGGCTTGAGCGTGCGGTAGTTGATGGTCTCCGGCTTCTTCACCTCGCCGTAGGACCACTGGCGGATGTCTTCGGCGGTGGCCAGACCGATCCGGAGTTCATCGAAGAAGTTGACGTCTAGCACGTAACTTCCTTTCCCCTATTCGGGTCGAATTCGAGCAAAAGTTCACTAGTTGGTGGAACGCGGAGCCGAATGCGGTTCGCTGTGAACAGCATTCGGCCTACCGCCTAGTTCGCCAGATCGTCGACGGTGGCGGCTTCGTTCCTGGACAGGTTGATGCCCAGGTTCGCGGCCGCGCGCTCCAGATCCTCGTCGTCACCATCGCGCATCTCGATCGCCGCGCCGTCCGAAGACAGCACCTCGACATTGAGGCACAGTGACTGGAGTTCCTTGAGGAGCACCTTGAACGATTCCGGGATGCCCGGCTCCGGAATGTTCTCGCCCTTGACGATCGCCTCGTAGACCTTCACACGGCCGACCACGTCGTCGGATTTGATGGTGAGCAGTTCCTGCAGCGTGTAGGCCGCGCCGTAGGCCTGCATGGCCCAGCACTCCATTTCACCGAAGCGCTGACCACCGAACTGCGCCTTACCACCGAGCGGTTGCTGGGTGATCATCGAGTACGGACCGGTCGAACGGGCGTGGATCTTGTCGTCGACCAGGTGGTGCAGCTTCAGGATGTACATGTAGCCCACCGCGACCGGGTACGGGAACGGCTCCCCGGAACGGCCGTCGAACAGCGTCGACTTGCCGTTGTCGTCGACCATGCGCTCACCATCGCGGTTCGGCAGGGTCGAGGACAGCAGACCGGTCAGTTCCTCTTCGCGGGCACCGTCGAACACCGGGGTGGCGATGTTGGAATCGGCCGGAGCCGCCAACATCTCCTCTGGCAGCGCCCTCGCCCAATCCGGACGGGCGCCGTCCGCACCGACGCCGACATCCCAGCCCGCCTTGCCGATCCACCCGAGGTGGGTCTCCAAGATCTGGCCGATGTTCATACGGCGCGGCACACCGTGGGTGTTCAGGATGATGTCCACCGGGGTGCCATCCGGCATGAACGGCATGTCCTCGGTCGGGAGGATCTTGCCGATAACACCCTTGTTGCCGTGGCGACCGGCGAGCTTATCGCCGTCCTGGATCTTGCGCTTCTGCGCCACGTACACGCGCACCAGCTCGTTGACACCGGGAGGCAGATCATCGTCGTCCTCGCGCGAGAACACGCGGATGCCGATGACCTTGCCGGACTCACCGTGCGGCACCTTCAGCGAGGTGTCGCGCACCTCGCGCGCCTTCTCACCGAAGATCGCGCGCAGCAGCCGCTCCTCCGGAGTCAGCTCGGTCTCACCCTTCGGGGTGACCTTGCCGACCAGGATGTCGCCGTCGCGCACCTCGGCGCCGATGCGCACGATGCCGCGCTCGTCCAGGTCCGCCAGGACCTCGTCGGAGACGTTCGGGATATCCCGGGTGATCTCTTCGGCGCCGAGCTTGGTGTCGCGGGCATCGATCTCGTGCTCCTCGATGTGGATCGAGGTCAGCACATCCTCTTCCACGAGGCGCTGCGACAGGATGATCGCGTCCTCGTAGTTGTGGCCTTCCCACGGCATGATCGCCACGAGCAGGTTCTTGCCGAGCGCCATCTCACCGTTCTCGGTGCACGGACCGTCGGCCAGCACCTGACCGGTCTCGACCCGCTGCCCCTCGTCGACGATCGGCCGCTGGTTCGCGCAGGTGCCCTGGTTCGAGCGCGCGAACTTGCGCATCCGGTAGCTCTTGCGGGTGCCGTCGTCGGCCATCACGGTGACGTAATCGGCCGAGACCTCTTCCACCACGCCGGACTTCTCGTTCACCACGACGTCACCGGCGTCGACCGCCGCGCGCAGCTCCATACCGGTACCCACGATCGGGGACTCGGAACGGATCAGCGGAACGGCCTGCCGCTGCATATTCGCACCCATGAGGGCACGGTTGGCGTCGTCGTGCTCGAGGAACGGAATCATGGCGGTCGCGACCGACACCATCTGGCGCGGCGAGACGTCCATGTAGTCGACCTCGGAGGCAGGGACGAGTTCGTTCTCGTCATTGCCCCGGCGGCAGAGCACGCGCTCCTCGATGAAGCGGCCATCTGCGTCGACCGGCGAATTGGCCTGCGCACGGACGTGGCGGTCCTCTTCGTCGGCGGTGAGGTACTTGACCTCATCGGTGACCACGCCGTCGACCACCTTGCGGTACGGCGTCTCGATGAAACCGAACGGGTTGACCCGCGCGTACACCGACAGCGAACCGATCAGGCCGATGTTCGGGCCTTCCGGGGTCTCGATCGGGCACATGCGGCCGTAGTGCGAGGTGTGCACGTCACGGACTTCCAGACCGGCGCGCTCACGGGACAGACCACCCGGACCCAGCGCCGAGAGACGACGCTTGTGGGTCAGACCCGAGAGCGGGTTGTTCTGGTCCATGAACTGCGACAGCTGCGAGGTTCCGAAGAACTCCTTGATCGCGGCCACGACGGGACGGATGTTGATCAGGGTCTGCGGCGTGATCGCCTCGACGTCCTGGGTGGTCATCCGCTCGCGGACCACACGCTCCATACGCGACAGACCGACCCGGATCTGGTTCTGGATCAGCTCGCCGACGGTGCGCAGGCGACGGTTGCCGAAGTGGTCGATATCGTCGACCTCGACCGGCACCTCTTCGCCGCCGGGCGCGGTCATCGCCCGATCACCGGCGTGCAGACGCACCAGGTACTCGATCGTGGCGACGATGTCTTCCTTGGTGAGCACCGATGCGGTGATCGGCTCGCCGAGGTGGATGCCCAGCTTCTTGTTGATCTTGTAGCGACCCACGCGCGCGAGGTCGTAGCGCTTCTCCTTGAAGAACAGGTTCTCCAGCAGGGTCTGCGCGGACTCCTTGGTCGGCGGCTCGCCCGGACGCAGCTTGCGGTAGATGTCCAGCAGCGCCTCATCCTGACCGGCGGTGTTGTCCTTCTCCAGGGTCGACATCATGATCTCGGAGAAGCCGAAGCGCTCGACGATCTCCTCGGTGGTCCAACCCAGCGCCTTCAGCAGCACGGTGACCGGCTGGCGCCGCTTGCGGTCGATGCGCACACCGACGGTGTCGCGCTTGTCGACATCGAACTCCAGCCAAGCACCGCGCGACGGAATGACGCGCACGCTGTGCAGATCCTTCTCGGTGCCCTTGTCCACGCTGTGGTCGAAGTACACACCCGGCGAACGCACCAGCTGCGACACCACGACGCGCTCGGTGCCGTTGATGATGAACGTGCCCTTATCGGTCATCATCGGGAAATCACCCATGAAGACCGTCTGGCTCTTGATCTCACCGGTGTTGTTGTTGATGAACTCAGCGGTCACGAACAACGGCGCCGCGTAGGTCATGTCCTTGTCTTTGCACTCGTCGATGGAGGCCTTGACCTCCTCGAAACGAGGATCCGAGAAAGAAAGGGACATGGAGCCGGAGAAGTCCTCGATCGGCGAGAGCTCCTCGAGTACCTCCTCCAGACCGCCCGTTAGTCCGCCGTCGCCGCGAGCCGCGGCTTTCTCACGCCACGAAGGCGAGCCGATCAACCATGCAAATGAGTCGGTCTGTAGATCGAGAAGTCCGGGCACCTCCAAGGGTTCACGGATCTTCGCGAAAGACACCCGCAACGGGGCTCCGGGGATTCCGGCAACTGCCTTGGTCTGGGTGGAGACTGCCAAGATGCGTCCTTCCAGCACCTCACGCGCGTCGCGTGGTGGTCCGCGACCGTCGCTTGTCTGCTACGAATTCCGCTGGTCACAACCCGAACGAAACCCGAACAGGCAACAACGGAAGTAACACCGGAAGGGTGGAACTTACGTGTGCAAATCGAGGTATGGACAGGAGGCAGCCAGCGCAACGTCCAACCGTACACCCATACGCAAGGTGGTGTCAAAGTACCACCCGAACCAGCCGCCGCGTGGCGGCACGCCGTGACCGTTATGACCGTGTGTCCTGCCCGAATCGCTGGCTGCGTCGGGTAGCCACGGGGCTCATGAAGCCACTGTGACAGCTGCCGCTGTTGTGAATAGCGTGACGTGTCCGGCGAAACTCGTCAAGTGGCAGAGCCCGCAGGCGATTACTGGTCGACGATGGCCGAGGCCAGCCACTTTCCGTCGACCTTCTGCATCTTCAGCACGATCGGGCCGGACGCGCTCTGCTGCGCGACGCCGTTCTTGTTCGCGCTGACCACGAAGTTGACCAGCAGCTCGGCCCGATCCTTGGTGAGCAAGGTCACCCCGATCGGATCGGCGAGTGCGTCGGCGCTGGTCTGCGCCTGTTTCAGGGCGGCGAGATTGGTATCGGCGTACTTGTCGAAATCGGTCAGCATCGGGCCGGTGACGACCGCGTGCACCGCATCCTTGTAACCGTCGAGTTTGTTCACGTCATAGGCGTAAATGGTCTTCAGCGCATGGGAGGCGGCCGCGGTCACCTCCTCGGTGGCCTTGGTGTCCACGTAGCCCTGGTTCGAATCGTCGATACCCGGACGGAAGGCCGCGACCGTGGCGAATGCACCGAGCAGCACGGTGGCGATGAGCATGGCCGCGACCAGCCCCCACCCCCGCCCCAGGCGCAGCCGCTGTGACCACGGCCGCGACGGTGCGGGCTGCGGAGCGGGACGTGCCGGCTCGGTCGTGCCCGCCACTTTGGTCCTGCGCTTCGCGGTGGACTCATCGGTCGCGCGCGTGCCACGGCGGGCGGCGGCGGATCCGGTGCTGGCCGCGGTGCGGCCGACGGTGGGACGGTTGCGGGGAGTGATCCGATTGACTGGTCGACGAGATGCCATGACGGGTTCTCCTACGATCCGGGCTTGGGCGGGGTGGCGCCCGCGGACGGCGTCGCACCGGTCTGCCCGGCAGTCGGCTGATTCACGGGGATGGGCTGACTCAGCGGATTCGCCTTCTCGGCCTTCCAGACGTCCCCCTGTTCGACCAGGTCCAGCGCCCAGGTCTGCCGGTAGGCATACGGCGCCACATTCGGCGCGGTCCTGGTGGTCTGCAACACGATCAGCGCGGAGGCGTGATCGCGCTCGGAGTTCAGCGCGGTCAGCGAGGAGCCGACGACCTTCGATTCCAGCCTGGTCTTGGCCTCCGTGGCCTGGGAGCGGAACTGCTCCTGGGTCTTGGTGGCGTCATCGAGCAGCGATCCGGTCATCGAGGACTGGATCAGCTTGATCGAACCGTCGACATCATTGGGATCCAGCGACATCAGGTTGATCGCGGCCTGCCTGGCATCGGCGAGGGCGGTATCGCGCGCATCGGCGCGCGGGCCGTCGGTGAAGAACGCCGCACGCACCCACCCGGTGCCGAACCACGCCGCGGCGATCAGCGCGACGACCAGCGCGCCGACCGCGGCCATGGTGACCGCGAGTCGACCGGCGGGAGCGTCGGCGGACGCCTCCGCCGGGTGTACGGGATCCGATGCCGTCGCGTCATGCGCCGCGGCATCAGCTTCCGTGGAATCGGTGCCGGCTACCACCGGCGTTTCCTTGGACATGTCGATGCTCACAGCGAGACACCCTAACTTCGGTTACTGCGGCGGGGCCGCATAGGTCCTGTTCACCGCTTGGGCGTGACCCCCAACAGGGTGGCCATCTGGACGGCGATCGGGTTCAGGTTCAGCTTCTCCGGATCGGTTTTCGGGGTGGAATCCCAGGGCTGGGTGATGCTCGGATCGGCCAGATCGGCGCGCATCCCACCGCGCACCGCCGTTGGATTACCAAACGGCACAGTGCATTTCGCGTCCTTATTGAACGGGAATTCGTCGCGGGTGTCGTCGAAGTCCGGATTCTCCCGCTTCATCTGCTCGAGGATGCGCTGGGTGCCCTCGTAGCCTTGGGTGCAGGCGGGCGGGTTGTTCACCTCGAGCACCAGGCCGAAGTGGCTGGTGCCGTCGCCGGGTGCGGTGGAGGAGGCACCGATGGACAGCTGCGGAATCATCTGCAGCAGCGGACGCAGCGCGTAGAACTTGGGCGAGATGCCCAGCATCAGCTGACGCAGGTTGGCCAGATCCTCGGTGAGGGCGCCACCGCTCTCGTTCAGCAGTGCGCCGATCTGCTCGCCCGCGTCGGTGCCGGTGCCGATCAGCCGCCGGATATCCGGATCGCTGGAGCGCAGCTGCGCGGTGAGCTCGTCGAGACCCTGGCTGAACTGGCGGATGTAGCTCGACTGGTCCGCCTGGGTGCCCAGGGCGATCCGGCCGTCGCGGATCAGCTGGATCGTCTGCGGCAGGGTGTCCTTGAACGTGGCGGTGAACTTGTTCAGCGAATCGACGAAGACCTTCAGATCGTCGCCCTTGCCGTCGAAGGCCCTGCCGAGTTCGGTGACGGTTTTGTTCAGCGCGGTGAGATCGACCGAACGCGTGAAGGTGTCCACGCTCTGCACCAGTTGCTCCACCGAGATCGGTGTCGCCGCCGAGCTGATCACCGAACCGTCGCGCAGGTACGGGCCGTGGTCGGCATCGGGCTGCAGGTCGACGTACTGCTCACCGATGGCCGACCGGTTGGCGATGACGGCGCGGGCCGATTCCGGAACCTTCGGTGCGCTCGAATCCAGGACGAGTTTGATCGCGACACCGGTGTCGGTGAGTTCGAGATCGCCGACCCGGCCGACCGGAACGCCGCGATAGGTCACCTCGGCGCCCTTGTAGATGCCGCCGGTCTGCTTGGCCTCGACCCGCACATGGTACTCGCCGATGCCGAGCATGTGATCTAGCCGAACGTATTTGGCGCCGACGAAAACCACGCCGAGCACCGCGATCACGGCAAACGCGATCAGCTGATAGCGCACCAGGCGGGTCATCGCTGACCACCTCCGATTTGGTCGAGAATCGCCCCGAGCGGACCGGTCGGCAGCTGCGGCAGGCCAGCCGGGAAGCGCGGCATATTGGGCGGCAGCGGCAGCAGCGAAACCGTCGGCCAACCCGGGCGCGGGCCATTGCCGCCGTAGTACGGGTTGGTCGGATTCACCGGTACCTCCGGGCCGTACGGCGGCGGGATGTACACCGGATCGCCCTTGCCGACGCCGAGATTGCTCAGCGTGACACCGATCTGCTGGTCCACCGAGAGCCAGGTGTTCACCTGGCCACCGAAGGTGCCCTCCAGCGTGGAGTCCGGGAAGGGATAGGTCGGCACCAGGGGCAGCGCGGTGACCAGATCCGGTGCGGCCCTGCCGAGTTCCTGCAGGGTCGGACGCAGCGAGGTCAGATCCTTGATCAGATCGTCCTTGGAGTGGTTCAGCACGTCGAAGCCGGCCTGACCCACCCGATCCAGCTGTTGCAGCAGCGCGATGAGTTGCGGCCGCTGCTCGTTCAGGATCTTGATGCCCTGCGGCAGCTCATTGATGATCTTGCTGATCTGATCGGTCTGGGTGCTCACCCGGTTGCTCAGCGTGGCGAGTCCGTCGATAGCCCTGGTGATGTCGTCGACCTGATCGTTCAGCCCCGCGATCAACTTATTGGCCTGATCGAGCAGCGAGCGCACCCGCTCCTCGCGACCGCCCAGGGTCTTGTTCAGCTCGGTGACGATGGGCTGCAACTGCGCGACGCCGCCGCCGTTGAGCAGCAATGACAGCGCACCGAGCACCTGCTCGATCTCGGTCGCGTGCCTGGTGCGGTCGGCCGGGATGACCGAACCGTTGCTCAGCTTCTTGGTATCGGGCTGATCGGTGGGCTTGGACAGCTCGATGAACTTCTCACCGAGCAGATTCGACTGCCGCACCTCGGCCCGCGCATTGGCGGGCAGATCGACCGAGGAGTTCACCACGGTGCGCACACTGGCGGTCCACCCGTCCGGTGCGAGCGCGATCTCCTCGACCCGGCCCACCGGGACACCCTCGATCTTGACCGCGGACTGCGGCACCAGATCGAGCACATCGTCGAAGCGGATATCGATGGTCATCGGATGGTCACCGACATCGGCGCCGCCGGGCAGCGGCACCGCGTAGATGCCCTCGGAAGAACACGAGGCCACCAGGACCGCGCTCATGCCGACCACCAGCGCGGCGCCGAGAGTGCGTGCCGCGGAACGGACTCGCTTGTTCATCGCTGGCCACCTCCCTGCGAGGGCGGAAGTTGATCGGACGGGGTGCCGGGAACGGTGCCGGGCACCGGGGCGCGCTGCTCGTTCTCGCCGCTGAGAATGCCGAACGGCAGGATCAGCGTCGGCGTCTTCACGCCCGCGGTGATCTGATCGGTGATCTCCTTGCAGTGCTCCAGGATCGGGCGCATCTGCTTGCCGAGCGCCTCGAATTTGGGATCGCCCGGCATCAGCTTGCCCAGGTCGAGCATCTTGCACACCACACCGAACGGGTCCTGCAGATCGGTGAAGTTGGCCCGCATATCGAGGGTGCCGGATTCCGCGTTGTGGATATTGATCAAGTTGCTCAGCGCCAGCGGCAGCACAGGCAGCGCCGCGGCCAGATCGTCGCGCTGCTTGGCCAGCGTCGCGGTGAGCGTGGTCAGGCCCTGGGCGTTCTGCTGGACCAGATCCCGGTTCTCATCGATGAACCGGGCGACATCACCCAGTGCGATCGACAGCAGATTCAGCGCCGCGCCGAGATCCTGGCGTTCCCCGGCGAGGAACGTCGACAGATCCGCGAGCTGGGCATTGAATTGCCGCACCTGCTGGTCGTTCTGGGCCAGCATAGTGACGAAGGTCTGCAGATTCTTGACCGTGTCGAAGATATCGCCGCGGGCATCACTGAGGTACCGCGTCGCCCGGGAGAGCTGGGTGATGCTGTTGGCCAGCGCCTCGCCGTTGCCCGACAGATTCGCCGCCGAGGTGCGCACCAGCTGGTTCACCGCGCCCTCGGCATTGGCGCCATTGGGGCCCAATGCGTCGGAGAGTTCGGTAATGCTCTTGTACAGCTGGTCGACCTCGACCGGGGTGACCGTGCGTTCGCGCGGAATGGTCGCGGTGCGCGCCATTTTCGGACCGCCGCTGTAGGCCGGGGTCAGCTGGATGTAGCGATCGGAGACGATCGATGGCGTGATCTGCGCGGCCTTGGCTTCGGCGGGGATGTCGTAGCCGCGGTCGACGCTCATCACCACCTTGACCTGATCACCTTGCGGCTCAACCGAATCCACATGTCCGACCGGCACGCCCAGGATCCGCACATCCGAACCCTGGTAGATGCCGACGGAGCGGTCGAAGTATGCGGTGATCTTGGTCGTGGTCATCCGGTCGAAGAGCCACCAGAGCGCCCCGGCCACGACCAATGCCGCGATCAGACCCATCGCGATGGCCACCTTGGTGCCACGACCCGAGGACCGCAGCGTGGTCAGCGGTTCCTTACGAGGCCAGTTCACCCCCATGTCAGTTACCTCCCAGGGTGCGCACCGGCGGCCGGTCGCCCGGAATCTCCGGCAGGCCCGGCGGCACCAGGTTCACGATCACCGCGTCGAACCAGCGGCCGGTGCCGAGCACGTTGGCGTAGAGGCCGTAGAACGGGGCCGCGAGTTCCAACGTCTTGGAAATGTTCTGCTGGTTGTCGTTCAGCAGGTCGATCGCCGACTTCAGGTTGGTCAGCGCCGTCCCCATCTGCTTCTCGTTATCGGCGACCAGTGCACTCAGCTCGGCGGACACCGTCCTGGCGCCGCTGAGCAGCTGCGCGATCGACTGCTGCCGAATATTCAGCTCCGCCAACAGCTGTCCGCCATTGGCGAGCAGGCGCTCGAACTGCTGATTGCGGTCCGCGAGCACCCCGGTGGTCTGCCTGGCCGCCGCGAACAGCTTCTTCAGCTCTTCATCGCGCTTGGCCAGCGTCTCCGAGAGCCGGGCCACACCGTCGATGGAGTTGCGGATCTCCGGCGGGGTCGTTTCGAACGCCTCGGAGAGCACTCGCATGCTGGTGGCCAGCTGCGCGGTGTCGATCTTGTCGATGTTGTTGGCCGCATCGCTGAACGCGTCCACCACGTCGTACGGAGATACCGTGCGCGACAGCGGGATCGCCTTGCTCGGACTCGCGGGCTCGGAGCCCTTCGGGTCCAGCGCCAGGTACTTCTGCCCGAGCACGGTCTTGATCTGGATGGAGGCGGTCGTCTCGTTGCCGATCCAGGCGTCCTGGGTGCGGAAGTCGACGAGCACCTTGTTGCCGTCGAGCCGAACATCCGATACCGCACCGACTTTCACACCCGCGATGCGCACCTCATTGCCCTTCTTGAGGCCAGCGGCCTCGGAGAACTCCGCGGTGTATTTGGTGCCGGCGCCGATGATCGGCAGCCGGTCCAGGAAGAACGCGGAGACCGTCACGAGCAGCACCATGGCAAGGCCGAGCACACCCATGAACGCGGGGCTGCGCTTGCCGAGCAGGATCCGGTCGTCCATCAGTGACCACCCTTCCCCTGGCAGCGCGGTGCGGCATTGGTGTAGATCGGCTGGTTGACCGTCGGCAGCCCGCCCGGGAGGTTGAGCTGCGGCGCGTCCACCGCGCCCGGCCCGACCACGATGTCGATACCGCACAGGTAGAACTGGAACCACGAGCCGTAACTGCCGACGCGGCCGAGCTTTTCCATCTTGATCGGCAGGTTGGTCAGCGCCGTATTCACATCGTCCTTGCGCTCGTCGATGGTGCCGGTCAGCTGGCTGAGTCCGGCGATCGAGCCCTGCAGCGTCGGGCGGGTCGGCACCAGCAGATCCGCGGTGGCCGAGGCCAGATTGCCGAGCGAGGTGACCGAGCTGCCAATGGTGTCGCGGTCGGCGGCCAGCCCGCTGACCAGCGCCTCGGTATTGACGATCAGCTGATCGAACTGACCCTCGCGCTCATTGACCGCATTGAGCACGGCCGTCAGGTTCTTCACCAGCTGGCCGATGACGGCGTCCTTGTCGGCGATCTTGTTGGTCAGATTCGCGGTGGTCGCCACCAGGTCGTGGATGGTGCCCTGCTCGCCCTGGAAGACCTGAATGATCTCGTAGGACAGCTTGTTCACATCATCGGCGGTGAGCGTCTGGAACAGCGGCCGGAAGCCGTTGAACAGCGTGGTCAGGTTCAGCGCCGGCTTGGTGTGCTCGAGCCCGATGGTCGCGCCCTTGTTGAGCTTGCGGCCCTGCTCCCCCGCACCCTGTTCGAGCGCGATATAGCGCTGGCCGACCAGGTTTCGGTAGCGGATGGTCGCCGTCGTCGAGGCGGGCAGCCAGTTGCGGTCGGTCAGTTCGAAGCCGACCTCGGCCTGGCGCTTGTCCACGATCGAGACGCTGGTGACCTTGCCGACCCGCACACCGGCGATGCGCACCTCGTCGCCGGGATTGAGCGAGGTGACATCGACGAAGCGGGCCTTGAACGGGGTGCCGCGGCCGGTGTAGTTCGCGATCGAGAGCCCGAGGACCGTGGTCGCGAAGAGGGTGACGATGATGAAGATAACGAGCTTGGTCAGCGGCGATCCGAGGCCGCGCATCTTTTCCTTCATCGCACGCTCACCTCGCTGCCGCGGAATGCGGGTGCACCGATCCTGGTGACCCAGCTGGGCACCTGCTCGGGCGAAACACCGTTGGCCGCACCGTAGATCGCGCCGAGGGTCCGCTGTTCGGTCGGCGAACCCGCCGTGGTCGGCACATTCGCGGCCGGGTACGTGCCGAACTGCGGCACCGGCAGCTTGCCGCTGACCTGGTCACCCGGATTGCGACTCGGCACCGCGTAGGAGCCGTCATTGTTCGGTCCGCCGGTGTACTGACCCGGATCGGTGAACACCGGATACTCCGGCACGCACCACGGTCCGCGGGTGTCGAGCCAGCGTGGCTCGTCCTGGTTGGGCAGGTACTTACCGCGGGTATTGGTCAGCTCCACCGACACCCGGGAGCCGGGCCGCGACGTGCCCATACCCATGATCTGGTCGATGCGCGGCTTCATCTTGGCGAAGTTCGCCATCGCGCAGGCGTAGGTCGGCGAGTAGGTGGCCAGCAATTCCAGCGCGGGGCGGGAGTCGGCGGCCAGGTCGATGATGTTGTCGCGGTTGGCGACCAGGAAGTCCGCGGTGCTGGCCGCGGTCGGGTTCAGCGTCGCCAGCAGCGTGTCGATCTGCGGGCGGCGCTGCACGATGGTCGCGTTGGTGGTGCGCAGATTGTCGAATGCGTCGACCAGCTGCGGCAGGGCGTCGGAGTAGGTGGCGGCCACATCGGCGAAGCTCACCAGATCCTGTTTGATATCGGGCATCACACCGTTGAGGTCGCGGAAGATGGTGTCCAGCTTGTCCACCGACTCACCCAGTGCCACACCCTGACCCGATAGCGCCTGCGACAGCGCACCGAGGGTGGAGGCGAGGTCCTGCGGCGGAATCGCCTGCAGCAGCGGCAGCACATCGTCGAGCAGCCTGCTGATCTCGATGGCATTGCCGCTGGTGTCCTGATGCAGGGTGACGCCGGCGGTCAGGTGCTGCTTACTGGGTTCGTCCGGGATGATGAGGTCCACGTACCGCTCGCCGAAGAGCGTCTTGGGCAGCAGCCGCGCCGTGGCGTTGGCCGGAATCTGGGTGGCCTTGCCGGGATCGATCGCCAAGTCGAGGGTCACCTGACCGCCCTCGGATCGGCTGGACCTGACCTCGCCGACGTTGACGCCGCGCACCTTCACATCGGCATTGCGGGTCAGCGCATTTCCCACACTGTCGGTGATCAGGTTGACCCGGACGGTGTCGACGAACGCCTTGTTGTAGATCGCGACCGTCGTCACCAGGAATAGCGCACAGACC
Organism: Nocardia sp. CA-119907; assembly: GCF_050955995.1. Lineage (NCBI taxonomy): Bacteria > Bacillati > Actinomycetota > Actinomycetes > Mycobacteriales > Nocardiaceae > Nocardia > Nocardia sp. CA-119907. Next base: position 988,011 of record NZ_CP192091.1, on the reverse strand, counting down.
ACGAAGAACGCGACACCGAGCAGTCGGACGCGCAATTTCTCCGTCGCGCGCCACATCTGCACGCGATCACTCATGACGGCACCTCACTGCTTGCCGTTTCGATGCCGTTCATCCCGCGACCCGCACTGTCGTTGTCGTACCCCAAATGGCGAGGCTGAGGAAGAAGTCCAGAACATTCACCAGCACGATCGCCGCGCGCACCGCACGACCCACCGCGACGCCGACGCCGGCCGGTCCACCGGCGGCATTGAAGCCGTAATAGCAATGCACCATGATGATCACGAATGCGAAGACCAGCACTTTGACGAATGAATATAAGACGTCTTCTGGCGGCAGGAACAAACTGAAATAGTGGTCATAGGAGCCACTGGATTGTCCGTTGAACCAGATGCTGATCATCCGCGATGCCAGGAATGTGCCGAGCAGGCCGACGATGTAGAGCGGAATGACCGCGAGGAAGCCCGCGATCACCCGGGTGGTGACCAGGAACGGCACACCCGGCACCGCCATCACCTCGAGCGCGTCGATCTCCTCGGAGATCCGCATGGCGCCGAGCTGAGCGGTGAAACCACAACCGACCGTTGCCGATAGCGCGAGCGCGGCGACCAGCGGCGCGATCTCACGGGTATTGATATAGGCGGTGAGGAAGCCGGTCAGCACCGAGCTGCCGAGCGAGTCCAACGCCTTGAAGCCCTGCAGGCCGACGACCACGCCGACCGAGCCGGACATGAAGACGATGACGCCGATGGTGCCGCCGATGACGGCCAGCGCGCCACTGCCGAAGGTCACCTCGGCGAGCAGCCGCATGACCTCCTTGCGGTAGTGCACGGCGGTGCGGGGAATCCAGGCGATGGCCTTGGAGTAGAACGACATCTGATCGCCAGCGCGGTCGACGACGTTCACCGGCATGCGCGCGATCTCACGGACCCGGCGGGCGGACTTCGCCAGGACCGGGGGGCGGTACGAGGTGGCCACGGGTCAGGCGCCCTTGGCGGGGACGACTTGCAGATACACCAGGGTGAGGATCAAGTTCACGAAGAACAGCACCATGAAGGTGATAACCACGGATTGGTTCACCGCGTCTCCGACTCCTTTCGGGCCCCCTTTGGGATGCAAGCCCTTGTACGCGGCGATCACGCCTGCGAGCAGACCGAATATCAAGGCCTTGATTTCGCCGATCCACAGGTCAGGCAGCTGGGCCAGTGCGGAGAACGAAGCGAGGTAGGCGCCGGGCGTGCCGCCTTGCAGCCCGACATTGAAGAAATAGCCACCGGCGATGCCGACCACCGACACCAGGCCGTTGAGCAGCAGCGCGACCAGCATCATGCCGAGTACGCGCGGCACAACGAGCTTCTGCACCGGATCGACGCCGAGCACCTCGAGTGCGTCGATCTCCTCACGGATGGTGCGCGAGCCGAGGTCGGCGGCGACCGCCGATCCGGCCGCGCCCGCGATGATCAACGCGGTGACAACGGGGGCGGCCTGCTGGACGGTAGCCAGCACGCTGGTTGCGCCGGTAAAGGATTCGGCGCCTAGTTGTTTGATCAAGGAGCCGGTCTGCAGCGCGACAACCGCACCGAACGGGATGGCGACCAGTGCGCTGGGCAAGATCGAGACACTCGCGATGAACCACGACTGCTCGATGAATTCGCGCAACTGGAAAGGCCGTTTGAACGTCTTGCGCATAACGTCGATGAGCAGCGCAAAGATGTTGCCGGCCTGGCCAAACCCCGACTCCACAGGAGTCCGCAATCGCGCCAGGGTGGAATTCACGATCGCAGATGTTACCCGTTAGTTGTGTTGTGGCGCACGGTAGTGTCGAACGAGCCACCTTGGTATCCACCCTGGTCGCCGTTCTGGTACGCCATCACCTGCGTATCGTCGTTCTGATCAAGTGACTCGCGGATAGCCACCTGGGCCGCATGCGGCAGGGTGTGCATGATTTCGCGAACTCGTGCCTGGCGGCGAAGTACGGCCTGGCGTACCGGCATACCGGGCGTCGCCCGCATCTGCGGGATGATGCCCTCGACCTCCTCGGCACCACCGTGGTGGTGACCGGCGTCCACGAGCGCCTGCTCGCGCGCCATCTGGGCCTCGTCCTTCTCCTCGGACATGCCGATCGGGCCGATCATGCGACCGTTGAGGAACTGCTTGACCACCGGCTCCTCGGAGGTGAGCAGCACCTCGCGCGGACCGAACATCACCAGCGAACGCCGGAACAGCATCCCGATGTTGTCGGGCACCGTACGAGCCAGGTTGATGTTGTGGGTCACGATCAGGATCGTCGCGTCGATCTGAGCGTTGATATCGATCAGCAACTGCGACAGATACGAGGTACGCACCGGATCCAGACCCGAGTCCGGCTCGTCGACCAGAATGATCTGCGGATCCAGCACCAGAGCCCGCGCCAGACCGGCGCGCTTGCGCATACCACCGGAGATCTCACCCGGGAGCTTGCCCTCGGCACCGAGCAGACCGGTCAGCTCGAGCTTCTCCATCACGATCTTCTTGATGTCGGACTCGGACTTCTTGGTGTGCTCACGCAACGGGAAGGCCACATTGTCGAACAGGTTCATCGACCCGAACAGCGCACCGTCCTGGAACAGCACACCGAACAGCTTGCGGATTTCGTAGAGCTCCTTATTGGAGCAGGTCGTGATATCGGTGCCGTCGATGAAGATCGAACCGCGCTCCGGACGCAGCAGACCGATCAACGACTTCAGAAAGACGGATTTACCGGTACCCGAGGGGCCGAGCAGCGCGCTGACCTCACCCGAGGGCAGCGTCAATGAGACGTCCTGCCAAATACGCTGGGAACCGAAGGATTTGGTAACACCTTCGGTCCTGACCTCGACGCCCACGCCAACCTCCACAAATTCTCAGCGAGCAGCCCACCGGCGAACCGCGCTATCGGGTATCACGGTGTGTCGCGTCACAGTGGGTGCGGTCACTGTATCCCATGAGCATGACGCGGCACACCCTAACCTGACCGAAGAGTAACCCCGAATCACTCTCAGTATTCGCAATACCGTCGCGTGCTTCGGGACAAAGCAAACGGGCGGTCCCCAGTGGGACCGCCCGCTCGACTACACAGCCGTGGCGACCCCTTGCGGGTCGCTCGGCAGGGTCAAGTGAATTACTTGACCGAGACCTTGGCGCCGGCCTCTTCCAGCTTCGCCTTGGCGGCCTCGGCGGCCTCCTTGGCGACCTTCTCCAGGATCGGCTTCGGGGCACTCTCGACCAGGTCCTTGGCTTCCTTCAGGCCCAGGCCGGAGACGATCTCGCGGACCACCTTGATGACCTGGATCTTCTTCTCGCCCGCACCCTCGAGGATGACGTCGAACTCGTCCTGCTCCTCGGCGGCCTCGGCCGGAGCGGCACCACCGGCGACGGCGGCGACGGCGACCGGAGCAGCCGCGGTGACCTCGAACTTCTCCTCGAACTTCTTGACGAAGTCCGACAGCTCGAGCAGGGTCATTCCGGCGAAGGTCTCGAGCAGTTCGTCAACGTTGGCCATTGTTGTTTCCTTTCGGTAGTTGGTTGTCTATGAGGGCGAGCCGCAACGAGTCACCCGCATGGGGGTGTTACTCGGCGGCAGCTCCGCCTTCGGCCTGCTTCTTCTCCTGCAGGGCGGCGGCCAGGCGGGCCACCTGCGAAGCGGGAGCGTTGAACAGACCGGCAGCCTTCGCCAGGTTGCCCTTCATGGCGCCGGCCAGCTTGGCCAGCAGCACCTCGCGGGACTCCAGGTCGGCGATCTTCTCGACCTCGGCAACGGACAGCGCGTTGCCGTCCATGTACCCGCCCTTGATGATGAGCGCCTTGTTGTCCTTGGCGAAGGTCTTGATGGCCTTCGCGGCGTCGACCGGCTCGCCCTTGATGAAGGCGATGGCGGTCGGTCCGACGAACAAGTCGTCCAGGCCAACGACGCCCGCCTCGGCGGCCGCACGCTTGACCAGGGTGTTCTTGGCGACGGAGTAGGTAGCGCCTTCGCCGAGCGCGCGACGCAGATCGGTGAGCTTACCGACCGACAGACCACGGTATTCCGTGATGACGGTGGCCGTTGAGCTCCTGAACTGCTCCGTGATCTCTTCGACCGCGGTGACCTTCTCGGGTTTTGCCATACTTCGCCTCCTCTCTGGATGTCGGTTCGTATTCGAACTGCCGAGTACCAGGGGCCAGCGATAAAGCAAACGCCCCGAACGCAGAGCGTTCCGGGGCGCAACAGGTGATCGACCCGGCATGCACCGGATCAATGCCCAGCCTCGGTCCTCCCTGCGTGGGCCGCCGGCTTGATGCCGAACCTTCGACCACGCCCGAATGGGCGCAGTGACCAACGGTCTTCGGTAGAACGGATTGGGTAGTCATCGAACTCGTCGATTACTTCCGTCCACAGTAGCCGAACCCGCCCTCATCTGCCAAAACGGGTGCGAACGGGACGCTTTCGCGACCGAATTGTTGTGGCGCGCCTCACATTTCACACGCGAATGTGGCGGATGTCGCCAGCAACAAGTGTTACCAAGAGTGACAGATACTGCTTGACTACCGAACTATGGCAACCTCCATAGTCGATCCACCGGTGCTGCTGGAACGACGCACCACGCGCTTCATCGCCCTGGCCGTCATCTGCCTCGCGGAACTGCTGGTCGTCCTCGACAACACCATCGTGAACGTGGCCCTCCCCTCGATCGGGGTGGAGTTGGCCACCGGCGTCAGCGGCCTGCAATGGGTCGTCGACGCGTACACCCTGACCTTCGCCGGGCTGTTGCTCGCCTTCGGCAATCTCGGCGACCGCTACGGACGCCGCCGCATGCTGATCATCGGTTTGCTCGGCGTTGCCGTGATGTCGATCGGCGGCGCGCTCTCGGAGTCCATGGGCAGCGTCATCGCCGCCCGCGCCGCGATGGGCATCTTCGCCGCGGCCGTCTTCCCCGCGACGCTGGCGCTGATCATCAATGTCTTCACCGATAGACGCGAGCGCGCACTGGCCATCGCCGCCTGGACCGCGATGGCCGGATTCGCCATCGCGATCGGGCCGATCTCGGGCGGCTGGCTGCTGGAACACTTTTCCTGGCATTCGGTCTTCTGGATCAATGTGCCGGTGGCACTCATCGCCGTGGCCGCCACCCGCATCTGGGTCCCCGAATCGCGGTCCACCCAGGTGGGACGGCTCGATCTGCCGGGTATCGCGCTATCGATCGCGGGCATCACGCTGTTGGTGTGGGCCATTATCGAGGCGCCGCGCTACGGCTGGCTGTCGACGACCACCCTCAGCGTCGCCGCGCTCGGCATTGTCCTGCTCGCCGCCTTCATCACGTGGGAATTGCGTACCAGCGCGCCGATTCTCGATATGCGGCTGTTCCGCAATCGCCGATTCTCCATGCCCGCCTTGGCAATTGCGGTCGGCTACTTCTCGATGTTCGGATTCTTGTTCCTCATTACCCAGTACTTCCAAGGCATCCGCGAGTACACCCCGCTCGAATTCGGTATCGCCTCACTGCCGTTCGCGTTCTCGGTCGCGATCGGCGCACCGATCGCGACGCTGCTGGCCACGCGGGTCGGAACCACGCCGGTGATCGTATTCGGGCTACTGCTCACCGGATCGGGGTTGTACCTGGGTGGTCAGGTGACAGTGGACAGCAGTTACGTCACCGATGTACTGCCGTCCATGGTGTCGATGGCGCTCGGCCTGGCCATCGTGCAGGGCCCGGCCACCGAATCCATCATGTCGTCGCTGCCGCTCGATGAAGCGGGGGCGGGTTCGGCGGTCAATGACACCACTCGCGAAATCGGCGGCACACTCGGCGTCGCGGTGCTCGGCTCGATTGTGGCCTCCTACTACACAACTCGCGTCGCACCGCTGATCGATCGGGTACCCGCCGGGATGATGAACTCCGACGAGCGCAGTCTGGTCAAGGCCAGTCCGCTCAGTGTGCTGGAGATGCGCAAACGAGAACTCGCGCCGTTCTTCGCCGCCCAGCGCGAAAGCCTCATCACCGCGATGAAAACCGCCGCCCTGCAGGGGTCACACGCCGCATCACTGGTGGCCGCGGGCGCGGTCGTGGTGTGCGCGCTGATCGTCGCCATCTTCCTGCCGTGGGGTGCGCAGGAGGGCGAGTCGGTGCTGCTCGGCTGGCGCAAATCCACCGAGTCCCGGGACAACTGACCATCGAGGCGAGTCGAATGGTGGTGCGAACTCACCATTCGACTCGCCTCGGCGATGGGTCAGGCGGGGGTCGCCTGGCGAACCAGGCGCGCAAGTGCCGCGAGTGCGCCGGTGCGGAATTCGGGTGTGGTGACCAGGCCGTCGACGTCGACGGCATCGCGAGCCACGGGGAGTCTGGCGCAGGTGTCCGGATCGACGATGGCGCCGACGTAGCCCAGCACCGTGGTCAGCGTGGTGGCCGCGCCTTCACCACGGCCCCGGGCCGCGACATTGAGGAAGGCCGTTGGCTTTTCGTAGAGGTCGGCGGTGCCGACGGTCCAATCCAGCAGGTTCTTGAAGCTGCCGGGGAGGGTGCCCGCGTATTCGGGTGTGCAGAGCAGTACCGCGTCGGCACGCGAAATGTGTTCGCGCAGTGCGACAACCGACCGATGGCCGGTTCCGTCATCATCGGGACTGAATGCCGGAAGGTCGGCGAGGCCCTCGTACCAGAAGGTCTCGACGCCCTCCGGTGCGATCGCCGCCACGGTGCGCAGTGCGGCGGTATTGGTCGAAGCACTACGCGTGCTTCCGGAAATGAGCAGAACGGCGGTCACCCCAGGGGCAACCTCCGCCGCGCGCGAATTAGTCCGGTCGGCGGTGCTTCCACTGGAGCGACATCCGCAACGCGCAGAGGGCGGGAACGCGATTCGCGTTCCCGCCCTCTGCGGTACTGCTCAGCTTCCTGCGGTAGTTCAGCCTTCGCGGTGAGCTACCGAAAGCTCGGGTGCTACTTACGCATCCTCGTCGAGGAGGTTGCGGGTGCGGTTCGGGTCCACCGGGATGCCCGGTCCGGTGTTCGTCGAGACCGTCACCTTCTTGACGTAGCGGCCCTTGGCGGTCGACGGCTTGGCACGCAGGATCTCATCCAGCGCGGCACCGTAGTTCTCCACCAGCTTGGCATCATCGAAGGACGCCTTGCCGATGACGAAGTGCAGGTTGGCCTGCTTGTCGACGCGGAAGTTGATCTTGCCGCCCTTGATGTCGTTGACGGCCTTGGTCACATCGTTGGTGACCGTGCCCGTCTTCGGGTTCGGCATCAGGCCGCGCGGGCCCAGGACACGCGCGATCCGGCCGACCTTGGCCATCTGGTCCGGGGTGGCGATCGCGGCGTCGAAGTCCAGCCAGCCGCCCTGGATCCGCTCGATCAGATCCTCGGCGCCGACCGCGTCCGCACCGGCGGCCTCGGCCTCGGCGGCCTTCTCACCGGCCGCGAACACGATGACGCGGGCGGTCTTACCGGTGCCGTGCGGCAGGTTGACCGTGCCGCGGACCATCTGGTCGGCCTTGCGGGGATCCACACCGAGACGAACGGCGACCTCGACGGTCGCATCGGTCTTGGTGGTTGCGGTCTCCTTCGCCAGGCGCGCGGCGGCCAGCGGGGAGTAGAGCTGAGTGCGATCGACCTTCTCGGCCGCGGCGAGATACGCCTTGCTTCGTTTTGCCATTTTGTCTGTGTCCTTATCGGTGTTCAGATGTGGTTGCCGGGCCTGGCAGGCCCTCCCACGTGGGTCCCGGCAGCTGGTCCGGGATTACGGGAACTCAGCCCTCGACGGTGATACCCATCGAGCGAGCGGTACCCGCGATGATCTTGGCCGCCTGGTCGATGTCCTTGGCGTTCAGATCTTCCTGCTTGGTCTTGGCGATCTCCCGGACCTGGTCCATGGTGACCTTCGCGACCTTGGTCTTGTGCGGCTCGGCCGAGCCCTTCTGCACACCGGCGGCCTTGAGCAGCAGCCGAGCGGCGGGCGGGGTCTTCAGCTTGAAGTCGAAGGTCCGGTCCTCGTACACCGAGATCTCGACCGGAATGACGTTGCCACGCTGCGATTCGGTCGCGGCGTTGTACGCCTTGCAGAACTCCATGATGTTGACGCCGTGCTGACCGAGCGCGGGGCCGACCGGAGGGGCCGGGTTCGCCTGGCCGGCCTGGATCTGAAGCTTGATGATCCCGGCGAGCTTCTTCTTCTTGGGGGGCATCTTTCTTTCCTAGGTGTTTGTTTTCCTTGCTCTTTGCAAGTCCAAGGTGAATCAACCCGTGGTCCGGGCCGATCCATTCCGTCGTCCCGTCGCCGGGGCGGCAGAGTTGGTCTAGATCTTCGCGACCTGAGTGAACGCCAGCTCGACCGGAGTCTCGCGACCGAAGATCGACACGAGCACCTTGAGCTTCTGCTGCTCGGCGTTGACCTCGGAAATGCTGGCGGGCAGCGTCGCGAACGGGCCGTCCATCACGGTCACCGACTCGCCGACCTCGAAGTCGACCTCGATGACCGGCTTGGGTGCGATGTCGGTGGCGGCCGCGGTCGCCGCGGCGGCCTCGGCAGCGGGCTTCTTCTGCTGCTGGGCGGCCGGGACCAGGAACTTCACCACGTCATCGATGGAAAGCGGCGACGGGCGCGAGGTGGCGCCGACGAAACCGGTGACACCGGGGGTGTTGCGCACCGCGCCCCACGACTCGTCGTTGAGCTCCATCCGGACCAGGATGTAGCCGGGCAGCACCTTGCGGTTGACGTGCTTGCGCTGGCCGTTTTTGATCTCGGTGACCTCTTCGGTCGGCACCTCGACCTGGAAGATGTAGTCCTCGAGGTCCAGGTTCTGCACGCGGGTTTCGAGGTTGGCCTTCACCTTGTTCTCGTAACCGGCGTACGAGTGGATCACGTACCAATCACCGGGGGCGCGCCGCAGCGCGGCCTTCATCTCGGCGACCGGATCAGCGGGTTCGGCATCGACAGGAGCAGCCTCGACAACTTCGGCGTCAGCGGCGTCGGATTCGTCGACCACAGCTTCCTCGACGGCCGCAGACTCCTCGACGGTCTGCACCGCGTCGTCGACCGGGAACTCGTCGGTTGTGTCGTTCTCCGGGGTGCTCACTGGGGCACTCGCTTCCTGTGTCGTCACGTACATCCTTTGCGTACCGGGCCGGGCGCGCTGTGACGCGCACCGCCCCGGGATCGGCTACCGGCGTCGGCAGATCGTTTCGAGCGCCCTGCAAGCGGTCGCTAGCGGTGATCAGCTAGCCGAACAGCCAGCTGACACCCTTGATGAACGCCACATCCAATCCGCTGATGAACGCGACCATGAAGATCACGAACACCAGAACAACGCTCGTATAGGTGACCATTTGCTTCCGGTTGGGCCAGATCACCTTGCGCAGTTCCGCGACAACTTCGCGCAGGAACTTGATCAAACGCTTGAACGGGTTACCCGTCTTCTTGCGCTCGGCCCGATCGGTCTTCTTGGCTGCCTTGGCCACTGTGGGCCGGTCGATCGTGGCGACCGAACCCGTATCGGCCTGCGACGCAGAGCGACCCCGCCGGGCGGACCGCTTGCCGCTCGGCCGAGCCATGGCGGCGGTGTCGTCGCCATCCTCGGCAGCATGCGCGCCGTGGCGAGTATCCCGCTCGTCGACCACGTCGATCCTTTCGTCGCTGGCATCCAGGGCAGGGGCGACAGGACTTGAACCTGCAACCTGCGGTTTTGGAGACCGCTGCTCTGCCAATTGAGCTACGCCCCTTTGGTCGGACGATCACAGCTGTCCGACCACTGTTCTGTGTTCAGTTGTCGTTCTTGCTCTCTGGTGTCACACAACACGCGCGCCACTCCGGCAGTTGCCGACCCCGTGGTGAATCCCCTACGGACCCACCTGGAGCCAGCCTTGCAGAGCAGCGCGCAGCGGCTGGTGACCCCAGAAATCTGAGTGTACGTTACCGCCCGCGGCATTTGCCAATCAGGGTCACCCGACCAGCTCAGACCAGTTGCACGGTTGCCGTAGCCCGTCCGAAGATCTTCTTGCCCGCCGCCTTCGCCACGATGGCGACGACCGCGGTCCGGGTCTCCGGATCCACCGATTTCACCTTACCCGTGAACTCGACCTCCGCGGGCTCCTCGGAGCCGACGTACACCGGACTGGTGAAGCGGACGTTGTATTCCTTGACCGCGCCGGGATCGCCGAGCCAGGAGGTGACGAAACCGCCGCCGAGGCCCATGGTGAGCATGCCGTGCGCGACCACATTGTCCAGGCCGACCAGCTTGACGACCTCATCGCTCCAGTGGATCGGATTCGCGTCACCGGACACGCCCGCGTAGTTCACCAGATCGCCGCGCGTCAACCGGACGGTGCGCGGGGGCAGCTCGTCGCCGACCGCGATGTTCTCGAACTCGAGCGCATGCTTGCTCGGCGCGATCGCGGGCACCACCGGCACCGGCGCCGCGGCGGGAGCGACCAGGGTGCGCGGGTGATGGGTGGGGGCGTCCTCGCCGATGCCGTGCATGAGCACATTGCGGACCGCGCCCTGCAGGTTCGGGTCGATATCGCCGCCGCTGCGTCCGATCAGCGTGGTGTAGGTGGTGAGCACCATCTCGTCGTTCTGCGCGGTGACGACGTTCTTGGTGACGATGATGTCGCCGCCGAAGGCCTGCCGGAACGAGTGCAGGTAGACATCGCAGACCAGTTGGTCGCCGACCTTGATCGGCCGATGGAATTCCAGGATCTGATCGGTCTGCATGATCTGGCTCAGGTCGTAACCGGTGACGATCTGCTCGAAGAGCTTGCGCTGGGCCAGAATTCCGACCAGGGAAATGAAGGTCAGCGGGGCGAGCAGGCCGTCGTAGCCGTACTCCTGCGCGGCATCCTCATCCCAGTGCACCGGGTGATAGTCCTGTACGGCGCGGGCGTATTCACGCACCTTCTCGCGGCCGACCTCGTAATAGTCGTCGACGCGGTAGTGATGACCGACCATCGCCGCGGCGTGCGCCGCAGGGTCGAGTTCTTCGTCCATTGCGACCGCTTCGTCTGTACCGGTGTTGATTGTCACGGGAGGACTGTACCTATCTGACCCCGCAACCGGAGTCGACGAGCGTTCACGACTGCGCCTCGCGAACGCTCGGCGCTATCGTGCCCGCATTGGCGGCTGTGTCTATTGCTCACTCGCTACGCTCGCTCGTGCCCCGTCCGGCGCGTGAAACACGTCAGGGCCGGACATGATGTCCGGCCCTCGCAAGTGTCACGACCCGAGAATCCGGGACGAAACCCGGAAGCCAATCAACGCGGCAGCGGCACGCGTGGTGGACTAGCGGGATTCGCGGTGCGCCCGGTGCGTGCCACAGTTCGGGCAGAACTTCTTCAGCTCCAGCCGATCCGGGTCGTTGCGCCGGTTCTTCTTGGTGATGTAGTTGCGGTGCTTGCACTGCTCGCAGGCCAAGGTGATCTTTGGCCGGACATCGGTGGACTTCGCGGCCACGATATTCCTTCTTTCGGTCAACCAGATGGTCTGATCGGTCTTTGGTAGCGATGGCCGGACTTGAACCGGCGACACAACGATTATGAGTCGTTTGCTCTACCGACTGAGCTACACCGCCACGGGGTCGCATTGCCTTGGTGATGCCGCGCCCGGCTCCACAAAGTGGAGGGTGTAGCGATGCCGAGTCGGTCACCACCGGCAATCCGGCGAGCCCCCTAACGGAATCGAACCGTTGACCTTTTCCTTACCATGGAAACGCTCTGCCGACTGAGCTAAGGGGGCATGACTAGCTCCGCACCGTGATCTTTGATCACGACCCCGGCGCGGCGAAGTCTTGAACGAGGTTACACACTCACCGGTCACAGTTCCAAACCGGGTGGTCAGAGCCGGTTTGTGGCCACCCGTCGAGCGGCCGCTAGCGACTGCTTGCAGGTCGCTCGAAAGGATCAGCCACGGCGCCCTACCGGTAATTGACGAACTGCAGTGCGATGCCGAAGTCCTCACCCTTCAGCAACGAGATCACCGCCTGCAGATCGTCGCGCTTCTTGCTGGAGACGCGGAGTTCATCACCCTGGATCTGCGCCTTGACACCCTTGGGGCCCTCATCGCGGATCTTCTTGGAAATCTTCTTCGCATGTTCGGTGTCGATGCCCTGCACCAGGGTGCCGGTGATTTTGTAGGTCTTACCCGAGGCGGCTGGCTCACCGGCGTCGAATGCCTTGAGCGAAATATCGCGGCGGATCAGCTTTTCCTTGAACACATCCAGCGCCGCTTTGACCCGCTCCTCGGCCTCGGCGGTCAGCACGATCTTGTCCTCACCGGACCATTCGATGGTCGCGCCGGTGCCACGGAAGTCGTAGCGGGTGTTCAGCTCCTTCTCCGCCTGATGCAGCGCGTTGTCGACCTCCTGACGGTCGACCTTGCTGACAACATCGAAAGACGAATCGGCCACACTTCGCTCCTGTCCTGGCGGTCCAACGGTCTTGACAGACCCTTTCGAGCGACCTGCGAGCAGTCGCTACGGACCGGCTGTTCCGGTCACGGTCAGTTCTACCCCGCGGCGCGACCGTAGTCCCGTCGCATGGCCGATGGCCAGCCGGTTTGCATTATGGGTGCGGGTTCGTTGTAAGCTGCACTGCGCGCCGAGAAGCGCGACGGCAGGTTGCCCGAGCGGCCAATGGGAGCAGACTGTAAATCTGTCGGTGAAAGCCTACGTAGGTTCGAATCCTACACCTGCCACCGAAAGCCCCCGTCGATCCAAATGATCGGCGGGGGTTTCTCTTTTCCGCCGCACGAGATCAATTCACAAAGGGTCGGCTGTCGAAGTGCGGCCGGATCGGTCGCATTCAGGGTCGCGACGAGCTCGTCCTCCTCGTAGCGGAAATGGGTTTTCAATTCACCTGCGAGCCGATCGAATTCGGTGCGCAGACGGCCGGGATCGGCACCGTCGAGCAGTTGCTGTAGCTCGGTGAGCGCCGCGGCGACGACACCGTGTTCACGCTGCAGCCGCTCGACCACCGGAGCCAGTTCCGGGTGCTGTCGGGCCAGCGCCGGAAAGACACCGTCCTCACTGCTGTGATGTTCGTGAAGCGCGCCACAGAATGCGATGCAGTGACTGCGCAGATCGGCCGGCAGACTCGGGATTTCACTTCCATTATGGAGCTGGTCGAGCTGGGCGCGGACCGTCGCGAGATCACGGCGCAACTGCTCGTGCACGGTGCGCAGATGATCGCCGATGGCGGCGGCACGGCGCACCGGCTGCTCGGGCACCGCACCGCCGGGACCAGTGGTCGCGGCATTGAAATCCGATGCCGAACTCGGCCGTGAATCGGTCATGTCGTGCGTCCTTCCAGATCACCGGGTATATCGGCGATCGCCGGTACTAGCCTTGCCGGAGACAGCAGATTTTGCTTTGCAAGCAGAAATACTTTGTATGCAAAGATTATTTGGGAGGTGCAGTAGATGTCAACGGACGTGCCTGGCATCGGGGTGGAAGAGGGCGTTCGGAGCCTGCTGCTGCTCATGCCCCGAGTGGTGGGGCGAGCCAAGAAGATGCGGGTTCCCGCAGAGCTGCAATCGTTTTCGCTCGCGCCGCGACATCTGTCATTGCTGGCGAATCTGGTGTTCGAGGGACCGATGACGGTGAACGATCTGGCGGCGCGGCTGGAGGTGGCGCCGACGACGGTCAGCCTGATGGTGGGCGATCTGAGTCGTCAGGGTGTGCTGGAGCGGCGCTCGGATGAAAAAGACCGGCGCCGCACCATCGTTGCTATCGCGGCGGCGCACGAGAAGTCGGTCAACGCCTGGCTCGGCGGCAGCGCGCGGGCCTGGCGGAAGGTGCTCGAACCACTGGATGCCGAGCAGCGGCGGCTGTTCGTCGCGACGCTGCGGGCCTACGAGCAGGAGCTGGCGGCCGAACATGATTGAGCGCCTTGGCATCCCGGCGCCCGTGTATCAGTGGTGGCGGGCGGCTCAGTAGCGGCGGGGACCGCCCGCCATTTCCTCGAGGCGGGCGATGCGGTCGGCCATCGGGGGGTGGGTGGAGAACAGGCGGGCCGCGCGCTCACCGGTGCGGAAGGGGTTGGCGATCATCAGGTGCGACTGGGCGGTCAGCTGCGGTTCCGGGGGCAGCGGTGCGGCCTGTACGCCGCGCTCCAGCTTGCGCAGGGCCGAGGCCAGCGCGAGCGGGTCGCCGGTCAGCTCGGCGCCGGACTGATCGGCCTGGTATTCACGCGAGCGGGAGACCGCCAATTTGACCAGGGTCGCGGCGATCGGGCCGAGCAGCGTCACCAGGATGACGCCGAGGATATTGGGGCCCTCGCCGTCGCGATTGCCGCCGAACATCGATGCGAAGAAGGCCAGATTGGCCAGGCCGGAGATGACCGCGGCCAGTGCGCCCGCGATCGAAGAGATCAGAATGTCGCGGTTGTAGACGTGCGATAGCTCATGGCCGAGCACCGCGCGTAGCTCGCGCTCGTCGAGGATCTGCAGGATGCCGCTGGTACAGCAGACAGCGGCATGGCGCGGACTGCGGCCGGTCGCGAAGGCATTGGGCGCGTTGGTCGGGCTGATGTAGAGCCGGGGCATCGGCTGGCGCGCCGTGGTCGCGAGCTCACGCACGATGCGATAGATGGCCGGGGCCTCCAGCTCGCTCACCGGCTGCGCGTGCATGGCCTTGAGCGCGATCTTGTCGCTGTTGAAATAGGCGTAGGCGTTCATACCCACCGCGAGCAGGATCGCCAAGAAGAGAATGGTCGGGCTGCGGAACATCGCTCCGGCGAGCACGATCAAGGCCGAGAGGCCGACCATGAGCCCGAACGTCTTCAGCCCATTCGCATACCCGTGCGTGTGCATAGGTCTCCTTGCCCACTCCCCCGTTCGTTGAGTGTCTTACGGCAGATCAACGATAGAGATCACGGGCAAAGTTCCGGGTGTGATCGAGTCCGGCGTGCCGGGCCGCAACCACTAGCCGACGCGCTCGATGGTGTAGCGGACCAGATGCTCCAGGGCGTCATTGGCCGGACCCGAGGGCAGTGCGGACAGTTCGGCGTGCGCGAGATCGGCGTAGCCCTGCAGCTTCTCCTTGGCCAGCACCATGCCGCGGGAGCGGGCGAGCAGGCCGAGCGCCTCTTCGACCTCGGCGTCGGTCTCCAGCGGGTGGGCGAGCAGTTTGCGCAGCCGGTGGCCCTCGGCGCCCTCATCGCGCAGCGCGTACAGCACCGGCAGGGTGTGCACGCCCTCGCGCAGGTCGGTGCCCGGCGTCTTACCGGACTGTTCGGCGGCCGAGGAGATGTCGATGATGTCGTCGGAGATCTGGAAGGCGGTGCCGACCGCATCGCCGAGCCGGGCCAGCCGTTCCACATGCTCGGTGTCGGCGCCGGAGAAGGTGCCGCCGAAGCGTCCGGCGGCGGCGATCAGCGAGCCGGTCTTTTCCCAGACCACGCGCAGGTAGTGCTCCACCGGATCCTGGGAATCGCGGGCTCCCATGGTTTCCCGCATCTGGCCGGTGACCAGTTCGGCGAAGGTCTCGGCGATGATCCGCACGGCATCCGGGCCCAGGGTCGAGGTGAGCCGGGACGCGTGCGCGAACAGATAGTCGCCCGCGAGGATGGCGATGCTGTTGCCCCAGCGCGAATTCACGCTCGGGGCGCCGCGGCGCATCGGGGCCTCATCCATCACATCGTCGTGGTAGAGGGTCGCCAGGTGCACCAGTTCGACGACGGTGCCAGCGGTGATCAGGGCCGGATCGGTCGGGCGCGGGCCGAGCTGCCCGGTGAGGATGGTGAACAGCGGGCGGAATCGCTTACCTCCGGCCTTGGCCAGGTGCAGCGCCGCCTCCTGCAGGAACAGTTCGCCGTCGGACAGCTCATCGATCAGCAGTTTCTCGACATCGATGAGCCCATTGCGCACGGTCGCCGCGAGCTCGGTGTCACCGAGATCGACTCCGGCGACCACCGTGCTCTCATCACTCACAGCCGATGTGCTCATCTCTTCTCCCAGCGCTGCGTCCGACCCCACGGTAGAGAACCTAGCGTGTCCCCGCCGCGCGGCCCATGAACACCGTCACTATGCGGTGTATCAGACACTTTCGCATATGCTTTTCCGAGCTCATCGATCGCATGGTGTGCGGCACAGGCGGGCACCGTCGACATGAACCGAACCCTCCTGCAAGTATTGACCGCATGGGTTCACCGGATGTCACACCCGCGGGCGCGGACGGGGAGACGCAGGGCGCGATTCCCACGCACACCGAAGTGCTCGTGGTCGGCGCCGGACCGGCCGGTTCCGCCGCGGCCGCATGGGCCGCGCGAGCTGGCCGCGATGTCGTACTCACCGATGCCGCCGTCTTCCCACGGGACAAGACCTGCGGCGATGGACTCACCCCGCGCGCGACCGCCGAATTGGAGAAGCTCGGACTCGGTGCCTGGCTACGCGCGCACACCGTGAACCACGGCCTGCGGATGACCGGCTTCGGCCGCGAGGCCCTGCTGCCGTGGCCGGGCGGTTCCTTCCCAACGTATGGAAGTGCCGTTCCCCGAACCGAACTCGACGACAAACTGCGTGAGACAGCCGTGAAGTCCGGGGCCAGAATGCTGGACGGCACAAAGGTGATAGATGTCATCCGCGAGGGTGATCGCGTCACCGGTGTGACGGTGAAGACGGCGGATGGCACCCAGGTGATCAGCTGCAAGACGCTCGTCGTCGCCGACGGTGTGCGCTCCCCGATCGGCAAAATGCTCGGGCGCACCTGGCATCGGCGCTACGCCTATGGCACCGCGGCCCGCGCCTACATCAAATCCGCGCGCAGCGACGACCAATGGATCACCTCACATCTGGAATTGCGCAATGCCGACGGCGAATTGGTGCCCGGCTACGGCTGGGTGTTCCCGCTCGGCAATGGCGAGGTGAATATCGGTGTCGGATCGCTGGCCACCGAGAAGCGACCCTCGCATATCGCGTTGAAACCGCTGCTGGAGCATTACACCTCGCTGCGCCGCGAGGAGTGGCGGTTCGAGGGTTCGCTGCGCGCTGTCGCATCGGCGCTGCTGCCGATGGGTGGTGCGGTATCGAATATCGCGGGGCGCAACTGGGTGCTGATCGGCGACGCCGCGGGATGTGTGAATCCGCTCAATGGCGAGGGCATCGATTACGGCCTGGAGGGCGGTCACATGCTCGCCGGGCTGCTGGACGAACCGGATCTGACGGCGGTGTGGCCGGAGCTGTTGCGGGCCCGCTACGGGCGGACCTTCTCGGTGGCGCGGCGGATCGCCGGACTGGCGACCCATCCGCGGATGGTGCCGATCGGCGGGCCGCCGGTCATGCGGTCGAAGTACCTGCAGCGCACCGCGGTTCGGGTAATGGGCAATCTGGTCACCGACGAGGATCTGGATCTGACCGCACGGGCCTGGCGCGCGGCGGGTCGGGCGTCCTACCGCTTCGACGAACTCGCCCCGTTCACCTGAGATGACCGGATTACCTGCGCTCTATCTGCTGCCGCACCTGCGGCGGGCGCGGGATCTCGCCGATCGCGACTATGCCGAGCCGTTGAATCTGGACGAATTGGCCGCTGCCGCAGGGGTTTCGAAGTATCACTTCCTGCGCGCGTTCGCGGCGGTCTACGGGTTGACGCCCGCGGCATATTTGGCGGAGCGGCGGATCGAGCGGGCACAGGACTATCTGCGGGCCACCAATCTCACCGTGACCGAGGTCTGCATGCTGGTCGGGTACAGCAGTCTCGGATCGTTCAGCAGTAAGTTCCGGCAGCTGGTCGGGGTGACGCCATCGGAGTACCAGGCCAAATTCGCCGATGGGGCGCCGCGGATTCCGGGCTGCTATGTGTTCATGCACGGGCTCTCGGACCGCAAGCCGCCGAGTTGAGTCGCCGGTGCTACGCACAGCTCAGCAATTTCGGAGAAGCGGCCGGATCGCCGCGTTTTCTAGCCTTTGGGCATGACTATTACCAACGTTTCCCTGGTCACCGTGTACGTCACCGATCAGGACGCGGCGAAGCAGTGGTACATCGACAAGCTCGGATTCGTCGAAACCAGCGATGTGACCATGGGCGAGAACGGATTCCGCTGGGTCAGCGTCGCACATCCCGAGCATCGCGAACTCGAGATCACCCTGATGATTCCGGGACCGCCGCTGGATGAGAATCTGGCCGACGCCATCCGCCGGGCACTGGCCAATGGCACCCACGGCGCGCTCGGGTTGAAGACCGATGACTGTCAGAAGACCTTCGAGGAGCTGACCGCCAAGGGCGTGGAATTCATTCAGCCGCCCGCCGCCCGCCCCTACGGCACCGAGGCGATCATCCGCGACAACTCCGGCAACTGGTTGGTGCTGGTGGAACCCAAGGAATTCAGTCCGGAAGACTTCGCCTGACCAGCGGCCCTGACACGCCCCGGCTTCGACCGGGGCGTGTGCCGGACGGCGGGCTCAGGACCTGGCTTGGGTGGCGAACCACGCCTCGATATGTTTGCGTTCGCTCTTGAGCACCCGGTGATGCAGTTGTTCGGCGAGCGGTTCGATGGCGCCACCGACCAGTGGAACCTTCACCTGTACCGTGCCGACGACCTCGATTTCCGAACCCTCGGCGGTCGGGCGGAGTTCGTAGGTGCCCGTCATCTCGCTGGTGATGCCGCCGGTAGCGCCCTCGAAGGTGCCTTTGGCGATCTCGCCGTCCAGCGCCTGCCAGTTGTCGGTGCGTGAGAGCACCAGGTCGCTCTTGAGCACCTTGCGCACGATTCCGGGAACCTTGTCGTCGCTGGCCTTTTCCGTCATATGGATGCGGATGGTGTCCGCGCCGTCGGGGTGTGATAGGTCGACTGTGGCGGTTTCGGCACCCGCGAACCGGGACCGCCAGACTTCGTCGTTGGTGAGTGCCCGGTGAAGATCTTCGACCGGTACGGCGTAGGGCACGGTGAAGCTGAATTTTCGGGACATGGGCGCCACGCTAGCGGAGGCGGCAAGTAGCCTGTTGGGGTGTCGGAAACCAGCCAGTCTGCAAGGCGGTCGAACCGCCTGCGGCGGGCCAGGATCGGTGTCCTGACCGCGGCGATAGTGCTCAGCACGCTGGTCGGGCTCCTGGTGCTCGCCGCCTGGCGCAATGACTATCTGATCAGCTCCGACAAGGGTGTGACCTCCGCCGAGGTGCTCTCGGCCGGGCGGTTGCGCTCGGCGGTCACCTATGTGACGCCCGACGGCAAGACGCACAATCCGAAGGTCGGCGTGCTGTATCCGACCAATCTCACCGCGGGTGAGCGGATCAATGTGGAGTACAGCCGCAGCGATCCGGATCTGGTGCGGGTGGCCGGGCGTGATGTGCGGGTCGCGATTCAGCCCGCGCTGTCGGTGATCGTGGTGGTGTGGGGTATCGCGCTGCCCACGATATGGATTCTGGCCCGGTCCCGGCGCCGCACGCCGGGATCCGCCGACGGCGCCCGCGCCGCCGCGAGCGCCACCTGAGCCGGACCCGGCACCCCGACAGTTCGCCGGATCTTTGCGTACCGGTCACGTCGACGTGACGGCGCGGCGCGGTGCACGAGTCAGTCTGACAGGGTGCGAGTAGCCATCGTTTCGGAGTCGTTCCTGCCGAATATGAACGGCGTCGTCAATTCCGTGCTCCGGGTGCTGGATCACCTGGAACAGCACGGTCACGAGGCATTGGTGATCGCGCCGGGTACGCCGAGCGGGCTGCCCGCCGCCGCGGACTTCCACAGCCGGTTCCCGGTGTATCGGGTGCCCGCGGTGATGGTGCCGAAGGTCAGTTCGTTGCCGGTCGGCCTGCCGCAGCCCGGAATCACCGCCGTGATCGATGACTTCGACGCCGATGTGGTGCATCTGGCCTCGCCGTTCCTGCTCGGCGCCGGTGGACTCGGCGCCGCCATGCGGTTGGACCTGCCGTCGGTGGCCATCTATCAGACGGATGTCGCCGGATTCGCGAAGAGCTATGGGCTCGGGCTGGCCAGTCGGGCGGCGTGGGCATGGACGCGGCGCATCCACGAGGGCGCGACCCGGACATTGGCCCCCTCGCGCGCGGCCGCCGAGGATCTGGCGCGGCACGGTATTCCGCGGGTGCACCGCTGGGGGCGCGGGGTCGATATCGCCCGGTTCACGCCGTCGGCGAAGCAACCGGGGCTGCGCGCCTCCTGGTTGCGTGGGCAGGACAGGCTGCTCGTCGGTTTCGTCGGTCGGCTGGCTCCGGAGAAGCACGTGGAGCGACTCGCGGTGCTGGCGAGCGATCCGAAGATCCAACTGGTGATCGTGGGGGACGGACCGGAACGAGCCCGGTTGGCGCGGATGATGCCCTCCGCGGTGTTCACCGGTGAGCTCGGCGGCGCCGAGTTGGCGCGGGCCTACGCGAGTCTGGATGTGATGGTGCACGCGGGCGAGCACGAGACGTTCTGTCAAGGGGTGCAGGAGGCACTGGCCGCCGGGGTTCCGGTGATCGGGCCCGATGCGGGCGGACCACGCGACCTGATCGCGCACTGCCGCAACGGCTACCTACTACCTGTGGACCGCTTCTCCGAACTACTGCCCAGCGCGGTTGCGGCGCTTCGGGATCCGGTAACCAGGGCGCGGTTCGCCGGTGCCGCGCGCAAGTCGGTGCTGCACCGGACCTGGCCCGCCATCTGCACCGAGTTGATGGGGCACTACGCCGATGTCACCGGTATTCGGGTCCAACTGCCGCACACCGCGTGACGGCGCGAATCTCGGCTCCGTCATGTGAGTTTCGCGACGTCGCGGTTCCCATTCGCGCCAGGTGGCGCACGTGACCATGCGAAAACCGGCACATACAGCCGCGATCGAAACTGTCTGGGCCAGTCGGGCCCGAGGGTTCTCGTGGGCCGGCTGGTACGCGCGGTAGGTTCAGGGTGTGGCGAAAACAGAGCAGCGGGAATCGGTTCGAGCCTCGCTGGACAAGCAGCCGCACGAGGTCGCGTCGATGTTCGACGGGGTCGCGAAGCGGTACGACCTGACCAATACCGTCATTTCGTTGGGACAGGACCGATATTGGCGCTGGGCGGTGCGCAAGGCGCTGGCACCGCGACCGGGCGAGCGGGTGCTCGATCTCGCCGCTGGGACCGGGATTTCCACGCTCGACCTCGCGAAGTCCGGCGCGTGGTGTCTGGCCGCCGACTTCTCGCTCGGCATGCTCGCCGCGGGTAAGTCCCGCAATGTGCCGATGGTGGCGGCCGATGCGACCGCGCTGCCCTTCGCCGATAATTCGTTCGATGCGGTGACCATCTCCTATGGCCTGCGCAATATCTCCGAGACCGATCGGGCGCTGCGCGAGATGCTGCGGGTCACCAAGCCGGGCGGGCGGTTGGTGGTCTGCGAGTTCTCCACACCCGTGGTGCCGGTTTTCAGCACCATCTACATGGAGTATTTGATGAAGGCCCTGCCGAAGGTGGCGCGGGCGGTCAGCAGCAATCCGGACGCCTATGTCTACCTCGCCGAATCCGTGCGCGCCTGGCCGAATCAGCGGCAGTTGGCGATGCGGATCGCGGATGCGGGCTGGTCGTCGGTGAAGTGGCGGAATCTGACGGGCGGGATCGTCGCGCTGCATCGTGGCTACAAATTGGGCTAACGTCCTGGTCACGACACATTTCTGTGGTGTGCGCCACAGCTCACCGACAGATTTTGTGCCGGTGAGGTTATTTGTCACCTCCCGATAACGTTGGGTAAATCCGGCGCAATCGGCGATCAGCATGATCGGTGGCATGACCGATGCAGTCTCCGACGGCACGAGCACCGCCAGAACGGCATGCTCCTACTGCGGCGTCGGCTGCGGTATCACCGTCGAGACGCGTCCGGGCGCCGATGGTGCGCCGGTTATCGCCAAGGTGCGCGGCGACAAGCTGCATCCGACGAATACGGGCAGGCTGTGCACCAAGGGCGCCACCCATCTGGAGTTGATGCGGGTGCCGGGGCGGATGGAGACCGCGTACCGGCGGCCCCAGCGCGGCCAGGTGCCGGTGCCGTTGCCCGTCGACGAGGCGGTGCACGAGGCGGCGACCCGGCTGCGGGCGATTCTGGACGAGCACGGACCGGATGCGATCGCGCTGTACGTCTCCGGACAGATGTCGCTGGAGGCGCAGTACCTGGCGACCAAGTTGGCCAAGGGCTATCTGCGGACCAAGCACATCGAGGCCAATTCCCGATTGTGTATGGCCAGCGCCGGGACCGGATATAAGCAGTCGCTCGGTGCGGACGGGCCACCCGGATCCTATGACGACTTCGAGCACGCCGAGCTGTTCTTCGTGATCGGCGCGAATATGGCCGACTGCCATCCGATTCTCTATCTGCGCATGGTCGACCGGGTCAAGGATGGCGCGAAGCTGATCGTGGTGGATCCGCGGCGCACCGATACGGCGGCGCGGGCGGATCTGTTCCTGCAGATCGCACCGGGCACCGATCTCGCTCTGTTGAACGGGCTGCTGCACCTGCTCGTCGAAAACGGCGATATCGACGCGGATTTCATCGCCGAGCACACCGAGGGGTGGGCGGCGATGCCCGAATTCCTTGCCGACTACCCACCGGACAAGGTCGCCGAGATCACCGGACTGGCCGAGGACGATATCCGCACGGCCGCGCGCTGGATCGGCGAGGCGGGGGAATGGATGTCGCTGTGGACCATGGGGCTCAACCAGTCCACCCACGGCACCTGGAACACCAATGCGGTCTGCAATCTGCATCTGGCCACCGGCGCCATCTGCCGTCCCGGCAGTGGGCCGTTCTCGCTGACCGGCCAGCCCAATGCCATGGGCGGACGCGAAATGGGTTATATGGGTCCGGGACTGCCCGGCCAGCGCAGCCTGCTCTCCCCCGCCGACCGCACCTTCGTGGAGACCGCGTGGAGTGTCGAGCCCGGCACGCTGCGCGACGAGGCCGGTCCCGGCACCATCGAGATGTTCCGTGCGTTGTCCAATGGGCAGATCAAGGCGGCCTGGATCATCTGTACCAATCCCGTTGCCACCGTGGCCAATCGGAAGACGGTCATCGGCGGTCTCGAGGCAGCCGAGCTGGTGATCGTGCAGGACGCCTACACCGAGACCGCCACCAACGCCTATGCGGACCTGCTGCTGCCCGCCACGCTGTGGGCCGAGGCCGATGCGGTGATGGTGAATTCGGAGCGCAATGTCACGCTGTTGCAGCGCTCGGTCGATCCGATCGGCGAAGCCCGCCCGGACTGGCTGCTGATCGCGCAAGTCGCCACGGCAATGGGCTTCGAGGGGTTCGAATACGCCTCCGGTGCGGAGGTTTTCGAGGAGATCAAGCAGTTCGCCAATCCGGCCACCGGATACGACCTGCGTGGTATGAGCTATGACCGGTTGCGCGAAGGGCCGATGCAGTGGCCGTGTGCCGAGCCCGATCGCGCACGCAATCCGATCCGCTATCTCAATGACGGCGTCAGCCAGGAGGCTTTCGTCGATGACACCGGACATCGGCCACGGCTGGCCTTCGCGACAGCGAGCCGTCGTGCGGTGTTCTGGCCGCGCCCGCATATGGCGCCGGACGAGATGCCCGATGACGACTACCCGTTCGTACTGAACACCGGTCGACTGCAGCATCAGTGGCACACCATGACCAAGACCGGGAAGATCGACAAGCTCACCAAGTTGACCGGGCAGCCATTCGTCGAGGTGCATCCCGCCGATGCCCAGCGGCTCGGGGTCGAGGCGGGCGATCAGCTCGAAATCGCCTCGCGGCGTGGACGAGCGGTGCTGTCGGTGCAGGTCAGCGACCGGGTGCGGCCCGGTGACTGCTTCGCACCGTTCCATTGGAATGACGAGCAGGGCGAGTATCTGACGATCAATGCCGTGACCAATGACGCGGTGGATTCGGCCTCGCTGCAGCCCGAGTACAAGGCGTGCGCGGTGTCATTGCGACGCGTCGCGGCGGTGCCGCGGCCGCAAGTACCCACCGGAGTAGCGGACGCTTCGACACAGCCTTTCAGCGAACCAGCCGCACCGGGAGCAACCGCTATCAATGGCTCGCCGGACGCGCATCCGCTGGCGGTCGTGCTCGGGCTCGATGCGGGCATCGCCCCAACCCTCAGCGAGACCGAGCGCATCTATCTCGCCGGATATCTCTCGGCATTGCAGTCCATTCCGGTGACCGGGCAGCCGGTGCTGCCCGCGTCCGCGCCGATCGCCCAGCACAGCCGGTTGTGGATCGATGGGCTGCTGGCGGGCATGTACTCGCGCAGCGCCGCATCGCCGACCCCATCGGCGCCCGCCGACGATACTCTGGACGAGCTACCGGCCCGCCCCATCACCGTGCTGTGGGCGTCCCAGACCGGCACCGCCGAGGAACTGGCCGTGACGGCCGCCGCGCGTCTGGCCGAATGCGGTTACACCCCACGGCTGCTCGATATGGACTCGTGCGAACTCGACGAGCTCAGCGGCGATGTGCTGGTGATCAGCAGCACCTTCGGCGACGGCGGTCCGCCGGATAACGGCACCGACTTCTGGGCACGCCTGAGCGACAGCGTGATCCGATTGACCGGCATGCGGTACGCGGTCTTCGCGCTCGGCGACTCCTCCTATGACGACTTCTGCGGCCACGGCCGCAAACTGGACACGAAGCTGATCGAACGCGGGGCCACCCGACTGTTGGCGCGCGTCGACAGCGAACCCGATTACGAGGAATCGGCGGCGCGCTGGCTCGACGAGGTGCTCAACGCACTCGACGGCGGTCGGGAAACCGGCACGTCCCAGGCGAGTTCGTCCGGCCCCGGCGGAATCCGGATGCCGGTGCGGCCCACCGGTGGCACTGCCACGTTGGTACTGCCCCGCACCGCTCCGGCCCTGGGCCGGACCCAGAGCTCCGGCCCCGCGCCGTTCACCCGCAACGCGCCGGTGACCGCACCGCTGGTGCGCAATGAGCCGCTGTCACATGCCGGATCACCGAAGGAAGTGCGCCAGTTCGGGTTCGACCTGCACGAGCTGGAAGCGTCCTACGAGGTCGGCGATTCGCTCGGGGTATGGCCCGCGAATTGCGAGTCGCTGGTGGCCGAATGGCTCGGAGCCACCGGATTGGACGGCCGCCGGGTCATCGAGGTCGACGACCAGGAACTGCCGCTGGCCCAGGCGCTGCGTACCCGCTACGACATTACGAAGGTCAGCCACGATCTGCTCACCTTCATCGCCGAACGCAACCCGAACAACCGGCTGGCGAAACTGCTGCGCCGCGATAATCGCAATGAACTCGACAACTACCTGTGGGACCGACAGGCCGTCGACGTGCTGCGCGACTTCCCGGTCCGGGCCGATCTCGTCGAATGGCTCGGCACGCTGAAAAAGCTACAGCCGCGCCAGTATTCGATATCATCGAGCCCGCTGGTCAGCCCCGATGAGGTGCAGCTCACCGTCGGGATCGTCCGTTACGGCGATCCGGCGGCGATCGGATCGGCGGCGCGCCGCGGTGGCGTGTGCTCGACCTTCCTCGCCGACCGCGCCGACGCCGATGCGGCGGCGGTGCCGATCTTCCTGCAGCGCGCACCGCACTTCCGGCCGCCGCTGGATCCGACGGCACCGATGATCATGGTCGGTCCCGGCACCGGTATCGCGCCGTTCCGCGGCTTCCTCCAGGAGCGCCGCGCCCTCGGGTGCACCGGGCGCAACTGGCTGTTCTTCGGCGATCAGCATGCCGCCCAGAACTTCTACTACCGCGCCGAATTGGAAGATATGTTCCGCTCCGGCTTCCTCACCCGACTCGATCTGGCCTTCTCCCGCGACCAGCGCGAGCGAATCTACGTGCAGCACCGCATGATCGAACACGGCGCGGAGCTGTGGTCCTGGCTGCGCGACGGCGCGTACTTCTATGTGTGCGGCGACGCCGCGCGGATGGCCAAGGATGTGGACGACACCCTGCTCGCCATTGCCAGGATTCACGGCAAGCTCGACGAGGACGGTGCGCTGGCGTTCAAGAAGCAGTTGGTCGCCGAGAAGCGCTACGTCCGCGACGTGTACTGATCCCCTACGCCGCGGGCGGATTCAGGCGGGCGAAGTCGGGCAGCCGGTAGTAGGGGTAGTACGGGTACGGCGGCGTGACCGCGCTGGCCTTGTCGAGGCGGGCCATCTGGTCGGCGTCGAGTTCCCAGCCGATCGCGCCGAGGTTCTGGCGCAGTTGCTCCTCGTTGCGCGCGCCGACGATGACCGTCGACACGGTGGGGCGGCGCAGGAGCCAGTTGAGGGCGATCTGCGGGACGGTCTTTCCGGTCTCGGCGGCGAGTTCGTCGAGGATGTCGACCACGTCGTAGAGCTGCTCGTCATCGACCGGCGGGCCCGCCGCGGCGGTCTGATGCAGGCGGCTGCCCGCCGGAAGTGGCTGGCCACGGCGGATTTTCCCGGTCAGGCGGCCCCAGCCGAGCGGGCTCCACACCACCGCGCCCACGCCCTGATCCCGGCCGAGCGGCATCAGCTCCCACTCGTAGTCGCGGCCGACGAGCGAGTAGTAGACCTGATGGGCCACATAGCGGGTCAGACCGTGCCGGTCCGCCGCGGCAAGGGATTTCATCAGCTGCCAGCCCGCGAAATTGGAGGCTCCCAGATACCGGATCTTGCCCGCGCGCACCAGATCGTCCAGGGCCGCGAGGACCTCCTCGACCGGGGTGTGCGCGTCGAAGGCGTGCAGCTGGAACAGGTCGATGTAGTCGGTGCCGAGCCTGCGCAGCGAACCCTCGACGGCCTTGATGAGCCGCGCACGTCCGGAGCCCGCCTCGAACGGCCCCGGACCGGTCGGCAGGCTCGCCTTGGTGGACAGCAGCAGCCGATCGCGCCTGCCCTCGATGGCCGCGCCGAGCACTTCCTCGGAGGCGCCGTCGGAATAGACATCGGCCGTATCGAACATGGTGACGCCCGCGTCCAGGCTGATATCGACCAGGCGCCGGGCCTGCTCCGCATCGGTATCACCCCATGCGCTGAACAGTTCACCGCGCCCGCCGAAGGTGCCCGCGCCGAAGCTCAGGGCCGGGACGTGCAGACCTGATGCGCCGAGCCGCCGGTACTCCATCATGACTCCTAAAGGGTCTATAGTTCCGTTAATGCGGTCGAACCTACACCCATTGCGCCATAAATGAAACTGGAGTTCCGTTATGCAGTCCGACAATGCCACCCCCGGCTCGGTCCGCCCAGGTGGGCGCACCGCCCGCGTCCGCGAGGCGGTCTTGCAGGCTGCGGGTGATCTGCTCGCCGAACGCGGTTTCGCGCACCTGGATCTGACCGAGGTCGCGGCACGCGCGGAGGTCGGCAAGACCACGGCCTACCGCCGCTGGCGCAACTCCACCGGACTGGTCGCCGATCTACTCGTCGATATGGCCGAACAGTCGCTGCCGCACGCCGACACCGGCTCGCTACTCGGCGATCTCACCGCCAATGCCCGCCTGGTCGCCAAAACCCTTACCGACCCGCGCCAGGGCAGGCTCTTCCAAGCCGTCATCGCCGCCGCCACCTGCGATGAGACGGCCGCCGCCGCACTGCGCCGCTTCTACGACATCCGTCTCACCGAATGGTCACCCTGCATCGTTGCCGCCATCGCGCGCGGCGAAATCCCGGCAGGAACCGACGCCCGCGCCGTGCTCACCGCGGTCTCGGCCCCGCTCTACTACCGCCTCCTCGCCAGCGGCGACCCGATCGATGACGAAGCCGCCAGCACCGCCGCCATAGCAGCCGCCCAGGCCGCCGCCGCGGGCATCTTCACGAAGGCCGCGAAAACGCCAACTACACATAAGGACTCATGAAGTCAGCGCGGTGGGCATGACGATCGTCCCGGCTCACCGCGACAGAGACCGGGCTCTGCCCTCGCCGAACGGCTCAGCTCGAACGGGCGGCGGCGCGGGCGATGCCGCAGGCGATCAGCGAGTCCAGCCCGGATCGCGACCGGTGAGTCCGATGACTCGATCCAGTTCCGGCGCGGCGTCGGGCACCGGCACAACGGAGCCGAACATCCCCGGTGTGCCTTCGGCCGGTGTGTCACTGAGGAATTCGAGCAGAACCGCCAGATGGGATGGATCGGCGGCCGGTCGCTGACCGGTTGCCAGGGCGAGATCCCAACTGTGCACGACGGTTTCGTTGAGTGCGATCATCGCCATCACCACGGCCGGAGCGGATACACCGCCCGCCTCGGTCGCACCATCCCAGTCCGCCGGACCCCGCCATGCCTCGCAGTCGTCGGGCAGCACGGTCTCCGGGCCGACCGAACGGCCGACCGCCTCCTTGGTCGCGGCCTGCCGGAAGGCCTCGGTGAGCATGATGACGTGGGCGAGCAGATCGCGCACGGTGGTATCGGTGCAGGGTGTCGGTGCCGTGAGCTGTTCATCGGCCATGGCGCCGACCACCGCCGCCATGGCGGTCGCGGCCGGTTCGAGATCGAAATTCGGGTGCATCGGAGCCTCCTGGCAACGGACATCACGCACTCGTCGGGACAGAGCGAGCCAACGGAATTCATCGGTTCGCCGCGGGCCTCGCGCCGGACCGCGGCCCGCCCGATCCCGCGCCGCGTGTGCGTCTCCTCCCGGCTCTCACCGCACCCCATCGCAACCAAGTCGTAGCGGCGAAAAGTGCTGGAAAAGCGGAGAATTGGTAGATGAAGGGCGATCGAGTGGAGATCGTCGTCGACTTCGGCGACGAGTCTCGCAGTTATGAAGTGACCGCAACGCGCGCGGGGCGCAAGGTCGAGGTCCGCATCGCGCGGGGCGTGGTGGAAGTCAGTGAGGTGACGCGCACCGGAGTCCCGGTGCGTACCGCGCGGTTCCTGGCCGGGCGCACACTGGCGCTGGTCGAACATCCCGCGAACGGGTCGGGTCCGGTCGAGGGCGAGTGAGGCAACCCAAGTAGCGGATGGGTTGCCGAGCGGCCGAACTAGGAGCATTCTCAACAGTGTTGGACTGATGTCCGCTCGCGCTGCGATTCCCGCAGCACCTGGTTTTCCCCCGGCAGATAATCGGGTACCCGGCCGCAGAGCACGCGCGGAGAGGAGTGAACGATGACCGATCCCAGCACATCCCGCACGCCGGACGAGGTCGGCGAGGCCGACTATGTCGAGCAGTCCGTCGTCGCCTATCCCGACTACGACGATGACAGGGCGGATATCAGCAGCGAACGCGATCTGGTGGCCGCGGTCGACCGGGACGCCTTCAGCGCCGATCCGGCCGATGTGGTGGAGCAGTCGATCGCCGTTCCGCTCGATGACGATCACGAACCGGGTCCGGCGTACTGAGCTCTCGGCTCACGGCGCGATCTTGGCCCGGACCGTCGCGTGCAACTCACGCAGGCTGGAGCGCTCGGTCGCCACTTCGAGCACGCGCAGACCGTGCGCATGCCCCGCCAATTCGGCCGCCAAGTGCTCCGGATCGACCTGCTTGTGCGGGATCCGGTAGGCGGCGCACAACGCGGCCAGATCCATCCCGTGCGGGGTGCCGAAGACGCGCTCGAAGACACCGGCGTACTGCGGGTCCCCCTGTTCGAGGAGTTCGAAGATGCCGCCGCCGTCGTCATTGGCGACCACGATGGTCAGATCGGCGGGCCGGGGTTCACCGCGGCCGATGAGCAGGCCGGAGGCGTCGTGCAGGAAGGTGAGGTCACCGATCAGCGCGATGGTGCGACCGGTGTGGTGCAGTGCCGCACCGACGGCCGTGGAGACGGTGCCGTCGATACCCGCCACGCCGCGATTGGACAGCACGCGCACACCCGGGTGCGGATGCGAGACCAGGGCCGCGTCACGCACCGGATTGGATGCGCCGAGCAGCAGCTGGTCGCCCTCGCGCAGTGCGTCCATCACCACACCGGCGACATGTAGGCCGGTCGGCTTCGGATGCTTGGCGAGCTCCGCGCGCACCACCTGATCGGCCTTCGCGTTCAATTCCCGGCAGTGCGCCAGCCATTCGGCGCGCGGCGCACCCGAGATGATCGCCCTGGTTCCGGTGCCGACCACATTGCCGGAGACATCGGGCCAGCGCGGACCGGTGGTGAGCGCGTAGACGGTGACGGACGGATCGGCGAGCACCTTGGCAACCTGGCGGTGCAGCGTCGGACGCCCGGTGATGATCGCCTGGCGCGGCTTCAGCAGCGGCAATGCCAGCGGATGCAGGGCCGGGCCGTGCATCGGGGCGGTGGGTTCGGCGACCGTCGGCAGCTCGGCCAGTTCCGGACGCAATCCGGCGCCGTGGCCGGAGATGACGACCGTATCGGGTGTGAGATCGAGTTCGAGTGGGACGTCGAGCGTCGCGTATTGGGTCGACGTCCACGCGGCACCACCGGCGCGCCCCTGCGGCGCCGATTCACCCGGCGCATGGTCCGGGACCAGCGGCTCGCGCAGCGGAATATCGAAATGCACCGGCCCGGCATTGCCGGAGCGGGTGCCGCGGGCCGCGGCAAGCACCCGGCAGACGGCCGAACGCCACTGGCTGTTCTGCTGGCTGTAGGGCGCACCGTCCCCGCACTCCTCCTCGGCGAGTCCGAGGCTGATCGAGGCACGCACCTGGCTGCCGAACAGACCGAACTGCTCCACGGTCTGATTGGCGCCGGAGCCGAGCATTTCGTAGGGCCGGTTGGCACTGAGCACCACCAGCGGAACCCGGGCGTAGTTGGCCTCCAGCACCGCGGGACCGAGGTTGGCGACGGCGGTTCCCGAGGTCATGACGACCGGCACCGGCAGTCGGCTGGCAACCGCGAGCCCGATGGCCAGAAAGCCAGCGGTCCGCTCGTCGATGCGCATGTGCAGGCGCAGCTTGCCCGCCGCATCGGCCGCCTGGAGGGCGAATGCCAGCGGCGCGTTCCTGGACCCAGGACACAGCACGACGTCTCGCACACCCCCGCGCGCGAGTTCGTCAACGACCACCTGCGCCTGCGCTGTAGACGGATTCACGCCTCCAGCCTCTCAGACAGTTGCTCCGACGTCTTCGTCACCCTGCTCACAAACAGATGTTCGAGTGGGAATTTGCCGCCCGCGCCCACCACCGGACGCGGGCGGCCGGTATGCGCCGCACCTCGAAATCCCGCCTCGCCGAGGCGGATTTGATATGCGGCGCAAGGATCACCGCCCTACCGACCACTACGGAGCGAGTCTTACGAGCGAGCGTTCGCGGCCCGTCTCGCGTTCGCGCGGCAATGACACAGCCGCGTAGTCGAAGCGCATGCGACAAAGTCGCATGTCTCGACTGCTCGGACGCGAGACACCAGGGGGCCACGAACACGCAGCGCTACAGGCGCTGCAAATCAAGCGTGGCGCTGCACGAGGTCGCCAAGGCGCGGCAGGGCCTCGATGACGTTCTTCTTGGCCGAGGAACGCATCGACGAGTAGACCTTCTGCAGTGCCGGACGCGTCGAGGCCTGGGCACGCGCGTCGGTCACCGCGAGCAATGCCTCGGCGACCTCATCGGACTTGGCGACCAGCAGGTCGGCGAAATTGCCGGATCCCGTGGCCGTGTATTCCTGCCAGAAGGGCTCCAGCTGCGATACCAGCTTGGGCGCCAACGACTCCAGCGCATCGGGCACGATGCTGGGGCTGATCTTCTTGACCGCCGCGTACCCACCCTTGACCGCAAGGCCAGACGCACCACCCTTGTCCGACACCTCGGCGTCCAGAACCTCCTTGGCATCGGCAAGGAAGGCCGTGCGCTTAGCGTCGTCGAGCAGGGATTCAGACAGTGCTGCAACCACTTTCAGGTTCCTCCGGGATCGATGTCGATGAACGAGCGCACGTCACTATACGCACTGGTGCGCGCGGTCACACGGCGCTCGTCCAGCTACGGCTGCCACGGCAGCAATTGGACCATCAATCCTTCACAATCCGCGAGGAGATTGCCCTGCTCATCGGCCAATTCGGCGGTTATGTACGTTTTGCGCCCTTCGATGCGGTCGACACGACCGCGCACGGTCAGCGACGTCTCCAGCGGAGTGATCTTGCGATAGTTCACATGGAGATAGGCGGTGCGGCTGATCGGTCGTCCCGCGTAATGCACGATCATGCCGAGCAGATCGTCGAAGAGCAGCGGGAGCACACCGCCGTGCGCCGCGCCATTGCCGCCGAGGTGGTAGCGGCGGAACTCACCGGTCATCTCGATGCCATCGGGTCCGGCCTCGACCACCTGCCACGGCAGCAGCAAAAGGCTGCCGCGCCCGGGCAATTCGACCGCGCGGCCCGCCGGGCCCTGGAGTTCGGGCGCACGATAGGGCTCGAGCAGTTCGACGAGCTGTCGCGCCTGGGCGAGCGCGTCACCGAAGACCTCGTCGGGCGCGTCCACGGAGACGGCCAGATCCTGCAGCGTGCGCATGACCTCGACGAACGGCCCGAAGTTGGCCCCGATCCGCGCGCGGGAGACCTTGGGGAAGCCACCGTGCTTGTCGTACCGGGATTCGTCCACCGCACTGTGGTCGATGCGCGGGCCGGATCGTCCGACACTGCGCTCAGTAACCGGTTTCACTGCCTCACGCCCTCCCGTCGCCCGACCGCCGCCCCTCAGTGAATCGCTCCGCGATGCTGCATCCATCCCTGCACGGTAACGTCTTGTTTTACACCGTCAAGTCGTACCGCTGAGTAACGCCATCGGCACCGTAGAAGTTCGCATGGAACTCACTGGCACCCGGATTATCGACGGAAGCAATAATCACTGGGGTGACGTTCAATCCGAAGCTGTGGCGGCCCGTTCCAGGGTTCGAGAACCTGACCGACATCACCTATCACCGGCATATCGAACAGGGCACCGTCCGGGTGGCCTTCGATCGGCCGGAGGTGCGCAACGCGTTCCGTCCCCATACGGTCGACGAGCTTTATCGCGCGCTCGATCACGCCAGGATGACCCCGGACGTCGGCGCGGTCCTGCTCACCGGCAACGGACCGAGCCCCAAGGACGGCGGCTGGGCCTTCTGCTCCGGCGGCGACCAGCGCATCCGCGGCCGCAGCGGCTACCAGTACGCCGAAGGCGAGACCGCGGACACCGTCGACCAGGCGCGCGCGGGCCGCCTGCACATCCTCGAAGTGCAGCGGTTGATCCGCTTCATGCCGAAGGTGGTCATCGCGCTGGTCAACGGCTGGGCCGCGGGCGGCGGGCACAGCCTGCACGTGGTCTGCGATCTGACCCTGGCCAGCCGCGAGCACGCCAGATTCAAGCAGACCGACGCCGATGTCGGCAGCTTCGACGGCGGTTACGGCAGCGCGTATCTCGCGAAAATGGTCGGCCAGAAATTCGCGCGCGAAATCTTCTTCCTCGGCCGTCCCTACACCGCCGAGGAAATGCATCAGATGGGCGCGGTGAACAAGGTCGTCGACCACGCCGAACTGGAGAATGTCGCGCTGGAGTGGGCCGCCGATATCAATGGCAAATCCCCGCAGGCCCAGCGCATGCTCAAGTACGCGTTCAATCTGCTCGACGACGGTCTGGTCGGCCAACAGCTGTTCGCGGGCGAGGCCACTCGGATGGCCTATATGACCGATGAAGCGGTCGAGGGCCGCGACGCCTTCCTGGAAAAGCGCAAGCCGGACTGGACCCCCTACCCCTGGTATTTCTGAGATGGACATCCTCAGCAGCCGAGTCATCCTGCGGCCCGCCGACTACCGCGCGACACTCGCCTTCTACCGCGACGGGCTCGGGCTGGCGATCGCGCGGGAGTATCCGGGCGGCACCGTTTTCTTCGCTGGACAGTCGCTGGTCGAGGTAGCCGCGCACGGCGGATCGGGTAGATCCACGGCGTTCGAGGGCGCGCTCTGGCTGCAGGTACGCGACATTTCGGACACCGCGGCCGAACTCGCACTCAAGGGCATCTCGATCGATCGCGCGCCGGTGCAGGAGCCGTGGGGGTTGATCGAAATGTGGGTGCACGATCCGGACGGGGTGCCCATCGTTTTGGTCGAGGTGCCTGCCGAGCATCCGATCCGACGGGATTCGCGCTGGTCACCGGACTGATTGCGCGGGCGGCGGTGACCAGAGCGACCTGTCCCGAGTTGCCAATGCCGACCCCGGCGAGGACGATAACGCACGGATGGCCGCCCGACCGCCGACGTCCGGGTGACCGCCACTGAGTACCGTCCTCCGAGTGAATCGCAGTCTCGATGTCCGGCGTACCCGAGTTCTCCTCCCCTGACGCGGCCGAAGCCACTCCCCGCTGCCTCAGCAAACCGACCCCTGCCGCATGCGGTGACGTTGACATGACACGATCAAGGTCGTGAGGGAGCGCAGCGAGCGAACCATGAACACAGCGCGCCTGCGCACGACAGGGCCGAGCAGCAGCGAGGTGCAGTCGTGAGAGAGCGAAGCGAGCGAACCATGGGTACTGCGCGCCCGCGCACCGCGGACCCGCGCCTGATGGAGCCGAACGTCAGCGAGGCGCCGTCATGAGCAAAACCCTGCGGACGCTGCCGATGCCGACGGGATCGGGACTCGGCGATGTGATGCCGCATTTGCGAGAAGTGTTGGAGGGGAACGGTCCAGCCTGGTTGCCGATACCCACCAGCGACCGCCGGGAGGCCCGGCGACTCAGCGATGCGCTGGCCCCGGGCGAGCTGATCGATGACGAGGTGGCGCTCGTGGTGACAACCTCCGGCACGACCGGTGTCCCGAAGGGCGCCATGCTCAGCGCGGCGGCGCTGCGGGCCAGCGGGACCGCGACCCACGATCGTCTCGGTGGTCCGGGCACCTGGCTGCTCGCCCTGCCGACCCACCACATCGCCGGCATTCAGGTGCTGCTGCGCAGCATCCTGGCCGGTACCGAACCCGCCGTCCTCGACGTTTCCGGCGGCTTCCTACCCGAGGCGCTCGCGGGCGCCATCTCGGGTATGCGCGGTGAGCGCCGCTACTCCGCATTGGTTCCGACCCAGCTCATCAAGGCCCTGGAGGCGCCCGCCGCAGCGGCGGCGCTGGCCCAGTTGGATGGCGTGCTGGTCGGTGGTGCCGCCACTCCGGCTCCGGTCTATGAACGCGCGAAAGCGGCCGGTATCAATGTCGTTCGCACCTACGGCATGAGCGAAACCTGCGGTGGTTGCGTATACGACGGTATTCCGCTGGACGGCACCGAGATTCGCATCGAGGACGGTCGCGTCCTGCTCGGCGGCGCGATGATCGCCAACGGCTACCGCGGCCACCCCGACCATCCGGCCTTCGCCGAACCCGGCTGGTTCCGCACTGAAGACGCGGGCACCTATGAGAACGGCGTGCTCAGCATCAGCGGACGCCTCGACGAGGCGATCGTGACCGGTGGGCTGCTCGTCATCCCGCAGGTGGTGGAGGCCGTGCTGATCACCCATCCGGGAATCAGCGAATGCGTGGTGCTCGGCCTGCCCGACGACAGGCTCGGGCAACGGGTCGCCGTCGCGGTGGTCCCCGCCGCTGGCGCGACTCCGACCCTCGAGGAACTTCGCGACCACGTGGTGCGCGAACTCGACTCCATCGCCGCCCCACGCGAACTCGCGATCCTCGACGAGCTCCCGCTGCGCGGCCCCGGTAAACCGGACCGCGCCAGGCTCCGCGAACATCTGCTCGCCGAATCCACGCACTGACACCGGATCGGCATGGTGGCGGCCCAGCCCGAGAAGGCGCCGCCACCAGCTGACCTGACCTTCTTGCGTCGAGTCCGATCGCGGTGGTGGGCGTGCAAGTGGGTGCAAGAGTGTGGCGACATCGCGGTGCAAGGACCGTGCAAGACGCGGGCCGCAAAGTCTTGGGCATGACATCTTTCACACCCAATTCAGCGCTCGCCGTAGAGGCGGACGGCCTGGTCAAGGTGTTCGGGGAACAGCGCGCCGTCGACGGTGTGAGCCTGGCGGTTCCGCAGGGCTCGGTCTACGGCGTGCTCGGACCGAACGGCGCGGGCAAGACCACGACCATCCGCATGTTGGCCACCCTGCTGCGCCCGGACGGCGGCAGCGCCCGCATCTTCGGCCGTGACGTCGTCGCCGAACCGACGGCCGT
Source organism: Nocardia sp. CA-119907 (assembly GCF_050955995.1). NCBI lineage: Bacteria > Bacillati > Actinomycetota > Actinomycetes > Mycobacteriales > Nocardiaceae > Nocardia > Nocardia sp. CA-119907. Next base: position 952,163 of record NZ_CP192091.1, on the reverse strand, counting down.
GCGGTCACTGGTCGGCGTCACCGGGCAGTACGCCTCGGTCGACGAGGGTCTCACCGCCACCGAAAATCTGGTCATCTTCTCCCGCCTGCTCGGTCTGAGCCGAATCGATGCCAGGCGCAAGTCGGTCGAGTTGCTCGAGGAGTTCGACCTCACCGAGGCGGCGGACAAGCCGCTGAAGAACTTCTCCGGCGGCATGCGTCGCCGTCTCGATCTGGCCGCCAGCCTGATCGCGACACCGCCGCTGCTGTTCCTGGACGAGCCGACGACCGGCCTCGATCCGCGCACCCGCGCCCAGATGTGGGAGACCATCCGCCGTCTGGTCCGCGAGGGCGCGACGGTGCTGCTCACCACGCAGTACCTCGACGAGGCCGATCAGCTCGCCGACCGGATCGCCGTCATCGACCATGGCAAGGTGATCGCCGACGGCACCGCCGACCAGCTCAAGGCCTCGATCGGCGGCTCCTCACTGCACCTGACCCTGGTCGATCGGGCCCAGCTCGATGAGGCCCGCCGCATTGTCGGCGAATTCCTGGGCACCGAGGCCCAGATCACGCCGGAGGCCGGACGGCTCACCGCCCCGCTCAAGGATGCGGGCATGACCGCCGATCTGCTGATCCGCCTGCGCGAGTGGGAGATCGCGATCGACGAGATCACCGTCAGCAAGCCCAGCCTCGACGAGGTCTTCCTCACCATCACCGGCCACCCGGCCGAAGACGACAACGAACGGAGCGCGGCATGACCACCATTACCGCACCTGATCAGGCCGCGCGATATGCGGCACCACACTCGATCCCGGAGGCCAGCAATCACATCAGCCTCCGCCAGACCGTGGCGACCTCGTTCACCATGGCCTACCGGGGCATCCTCAAGATCAAGCACAATCCCGAGCAGCTGTTCGATGTGACGGTGCAGCCGATCCTGTTCACCGCGCTGTTCGCCTATATCTTCGGCGGGGCGATCGGCGGGAGTGTGTCGAACTATCTGCCGGTTCTGGTTCCCGGCATTCTGGTGCAGACCGTGATCCTGACCTCGGTCGTGACCGGTACCCAATTGCGCGAGGATATGGACAAGGGCGTCTTCGACCGATTCAAATCCCTGCCGATTGCCCGCATTTCGGCGCTCGCGGGCGCGTTGATCGCGGATATGGTGCGCTATGCGCTGGCCACCACCCTGACCATCCTGGTCGGCCTGGCGATCGGCTACCGGCCCGAAGGCGGATTCGCCGGTGTCGTGGTAGCCGGTCTGGTCATCGTGGTCTGCTCCTTCGCGGTGAGCTGGATCTGGGCGCTGGTCGGCGTCACCGGTAAGAGTGCCGCTGGCGTGCAGGGCATCTCGATGATGGTGATGTTCCCGCTGACCTTCATGTCCGGCGCCTTCGCTCAGGTCAGCACCATGCCGGGCTGGATGCAGGGGCTCAATCACGTGAATCCCGTGTACTACATGGTGAATACGGCCCGAGCGCTGATGAACGGCAATGTCTACGGCAGCGATCTGGCCTGGTCGCTGATCGGCTCGGTGGTCGTGATCGTGATCTTCGCACCGCTCGCGGTCCGGGCCTACATGCGCCGGGCGTGACCATTCAGGTCTGACCGCTAACCGAAAGTCGCGGTGGGAGACGCCAAGTCACCCACCGCGATTTTCGTTGTCACGGGCCAGTTCTTGGAAAAGTTCGAGGATCCGATCCGCCGCCTGTCGTCGGCGCAGGCTCGCGGCCCGATGCAGCGCGGCGTCCATGAGGTCGTCGCCCACGGTTGTTCGATGCAGCGCGATGTGTCGCCGCAATTCGGCCGACGGATTGTCCTGCCGTCCCCTTACTTTGCTGGCCAGCGACACCAACTCCAGGCCGATCTCCGAATCGTGCCGGATCGCGAGATGAAAGGTGCCGACCGCATTGCCGACCGCGCCGATCTGCGGCAGATCGTAGAACTGCCCGAGGCGGCCCGTTGCCAGGCGAACCAGGGTGCGCACGATATCGTCCGCCTCCGCTGGTCGCCCGTAGAGCACATACGCGTCCACCGCCCCGCTCGCGGTCATCAGAATGCCCGGACCCGGCATCGGCTCGTCATCGGGCCAGCCGTACAGATCCAGCGCCCGGCGGTAATGGCGCAGCCCGGCATCGATATCGCCCTCGGCCAGTTCGAGTTCGGCTATACCGATGACGACGGGGGCCAGCCGGTGGTTGCGCCGCATGTGCGGGTCGTCGATCGGAGAACCATGTGCCGGTTCGCCATCCGGTGCGCCGAGGGCGAAGCCCAACTCCCGCCGCGCCTCCGCGAGGCGACCGGCGCCGATCAGCGATACCGCGAGATAGCTGCGCATCTCCACAGCTTCCTCGTGTGCGCGCAACTCGCGCAGCAACTCCCCGGCCCTGCGGTAGTTCTCCACCGCGTCGGCGTAGTGCGCGGTCTGTCCGGCGAGCTGTCCGAGATGCTGGGTGACCATCGCCGTACCCCAGACATCGGCGCCTTCGATCAGCTGCAGGGCGGCCAGCGCGTCGCGGGTGGAGCCGTACACATGGCCGGAGTTCTCCCGGACATTCGCGCGCATGAATACCGCCGTCGCGCGCACCACAGGATCCGGCGACCGGGCACCGTCGGCGAACAGTCTGGCCGCGCCCGAACCCGAGGGATCCTCGCAGGCCATGACGCCGAGAAAGCGCGCTCCACTATTGAGATCGATTGCAGTGCTCAGCAATCGACGGATCCGCGCTCGGGTGGTCCCCACCGCACGCAGGTCACCACCCAGGTACACCATGTGCATACCGATCTGCAGATGCGCGAGCATCTGCAGATCGGCGACCGTACCGCGTACCGGGCCGGGTTCGGGTGCCAGATTGAGAATCCGGCGCGCCCAACCGCTCACCTCCATATGCGCGCCGCGCATCACCCACAGCGTGCCCAGAACTGGGAAGACCCGATATACCGTGCGGGCGTCCCTGCGTTCCAGCGCATATCGCAGCACCGTGACCAGATTGTCGAGCTCCGCACCCACCGAGAGCACGGTGGCCACCTGAGCGCCGGAGAGATAGCGGTGCACGGCCGAGACCGAATAGTCACGGGCCCAGCGCGACATGCGATCCATGACCACGGGACGCTCATCGATCGCGCCCGCAATGCCCGCCGCCGCATCGGATCCGGTGCGCGCGAGTTGTTCCTCGCCGAATTCGCGGACCGTTTCCAGCATGCGGTAGCGGGTTCCGATGAGACTTTCGTCATCGTCGAGGACGGTGAGCAATGACTGGCTCACCAGACCGTCCACGGCCGTGGCTACATCGTCGACATCCGGTCCACCGGCCACCATTTCGGCGGCGTCGAGGGTGAACCCGGCCGGAAAGCGGCACAGCCTGCGCAGGGCGATCTGCTGCGGCTCTTCGAGCAGATTCCAACTCCACGCGATCACCGCGTACAAGGTGCGATGCCGTTCCGGCGACGAGCGATCTCCGCTGCGCAGTAGGGCGAAGCGGTGTTCGAGCCGGGTTTCGATCTCCTCGACGCTCATGGTCCGCACCCGCGCGGCCGCGAGTTCGATGGCCAGCGGCAGGCCGTCGAGCGTGCGGCACAATCGGGCAACGACTTCGGGATCCAGCCCCACCGTCGGCCGCACGGCACGCGCCCTGGCCATGAACAGCTCGGTGGCGGGCGATCCGGCCGCGTCGATCGCCAAGGGCGCCAGCGGATATACCGTTTCGGCGGTGATCGCCAGCGGTGCCCGGCTGGTGGTGAGCACGCTGAGCTGGTCACAGCTGCCGACCAGATCGGCGACCACCTCGGCCACCGCATCGATCAGATGCTCACAATTGTCCAGTATCAATAGCATCGGGCGGGCGGCGAGCGCGTCGCGCAGGCGGCGACCGGCATCGCTGTAGCCGGTGGTGCGCCGCCACGCCGTCTCCCGGACGATCTCGCCGAGGCCGAGCGTCGTGCTGATCGCGGCCTCGATATCGGCGCGCGGATCGGCGTCGGCGGCCGGATCGGCACGCACCGAGGCCAGTTCCACCAGCACCACGGACTCCTGGCGCGCCACTCGAGCGCCCAATTCATTGGCCACCCTGGTCTTTCCGGTACCGCCGGGACCCAGCACCGTGGTCACCCGGGACCGGAACACCAGATCCTCGAGCGCGTCCAGATCGGCGGCACGTCCGAGCAGGGCATTGGGGGCCGCGCGCAAGCCGATCGCCGAGAGCACGTTCGGCGGTGCGGCAGCGGTCGAATCCGATACGCGTCCAATCGAATCCCGATCGACCGAATCCGGCACCACGGCAGCGACGGCGGGATCACCTGGTGCGGCCGAATTCACAACGGTCGCCGGATGCGACACCAGCCCAACACGATCGGGCCTCGCTGCCGATCCCGGCACCGGATCACCGCGCAGGATGGCGGTATTCAACTCCACCAGCACCGGACCGGGGTCCGCGCCGAGTTCCTCGATCAGCCGCCCCCGTAGAGATGCGAAAACATCCAAGGCCTCGTTCGGACGCCCGGCCGCGGCCAGCAACCGCATCAAGGTGCCATGCGCGGCCTCGTCGAGCGGCTTCGCGGCCACAGTTCGGCGTGTGATCGCCACCGCGCCGTCGAGATCGCCGCTCGCGACCCGGGCCTCGACCTCGATCGCCGCCAATTCGGACAACCGGTGCGCCGCCGCGGCGCGTAGTTCCTCGGCGAGTTCGCCTGCGGGGAGGTCGGCCCCCGGCTCACCGCGCCAGAGCGCTCTGGCCTGCGCGACCACGGTCAGGCAACCAGCGTGGTCGCCGTCGGCCTGTCTGGCGCGGGCCGCGCGCAGCAGTTCGTCGGTCAAGGTCAAATCGACCTGATCCGCGGTCAAGGTGAGGCGGTAACCGGCCGGGCCGATCTCCAGTGCGGCGTCCGGCAGCGCGGACCGCAGCCGCGACACCTGGGTGTGCAGTGCGTTCATCGGCGCGCGCGGCGGCTGCTCACCCCAGACCTCATCGATCAGCGCCTGGGCGCTGCGGCTGCGACCGGGGCGCAGGGCCAGTGCCGCGAGCAGCAGCCGCGAGCGCGCCCCGGGCAGCGCCGTGAGGGCACCATCCCTGCGTAGCGCGATTTCGCCCAGCAGGGCCACTACGACCGATTCGCCTGCGGGCGTCGTGAGGGTTTGACTTCGGCCGATCGGGCCGCTCTGGTCAGGAAACATTCCGTCGCTATCGTATGCGAGCAATGCTTGCTGGGCTGACATGGTTTCCCCCTGTTCTGCGCGGGTGCGTCGCTTAGGCTGAGCCCCATGGCTGAGTTCGAAATCGTTCGGCAGGCTGTGATCACGGCCGACCCCGCGCGCATTCATGGGCTGATCGATAACTTCCACGAGTGGACCAAGTGGTCGCCCTGGGAGGATGTCGATCCGCAGTTGCAGCGGAAGTACTCCGGGCCGGACGCCGGCGTAGGCGCCCGGTACGCCTGGGACGGCAACCGCAAGGCCGGTCGCGGCAGCATGGAGATCACCTCCAGCGACGACCGGGAGATCGGTATCCGGCTCGCCTTCGAGAAGCCCTTCAAGGCCACCAATAAGACGACCTTCGAGCTGAACCCCGTCGAAGGCGGCACCGAGGTGGTCTGGCGGATGACCGGGCAGCATTCGGGCCTGATGGGAGTGATCGGAAAGGTGTTCCCGATCGACAATATGATCGGCAAGGACTTCGAGAAGGGCCTCGGCCGATTGAAGGCGGCCGCCGAGTCCAACTGAGCCGTGCCAGCCAACCGAAGCGCCCGAGCAGACTGCACCGCCGCCGCGCACTAGGCTGCGAATATGGCTACTGCAGCGCAATGGATCGAGGGCGCACGGCCCCGTACCCTGCCGAACGCGATCGCCCCTGTCCTGGCCGGAACCGGCGCCGCCGCCTCCATCGATGGTGCGGTGTGGTGGAAAGCCGTTCTGGCGCTGCTGGTTTCGCTGGCCCTGATCATCGGGGTGAATTACGCCAACGACTACTCCGACGGTATCCGCGGCACCGATGACGTGCGCGTCGGCCCGCTGCGGCTGGTCGGGCAGAAGCTCGCCTCCCCCGCCGCGGTCAAGAATGCCGCGATCATCAGCCTGGCCATCGGTGCGGTCTTCGGACTGGTGCTCGTCATCGCGACGGCGTGGTGGCTGCTGCTGGTCGGGGCGGCCTGCCTGGCCGGGGCCTGGTATTACACCGGTGGCAGCAAGCCGTACGGCTACAGCGGTTTCGGCGAGTTGGCGGTCTTCGTATTCTTCGGTTTGATCGGCGTGCTCGGCACCGAATTCGTGCAGGCCGAGCGCATCGAATGGGCGGGGCTGGTGCTCGCGGTCGGGGTCGGGGCGTTCTCCAGTGCGGTGCTGGTCGCCAATAATCTGCGCGATATCCCGACCGATACCGAATCCGGGAAGGTCACCCTCGCGGTCAAACTCGGCGATCCGCGCACCCGCACCCTGCACTTGGCGCTGCTGGCGGTGCCGTTCATCGCCACGCTGTTGCTGGTAGTGCGCACGCCGTGGGCATTGGTCGGGCTGGTAGCGGTGCCGCTGGCGGTGCGTGCCAACGCACCGGTGCGCTCCGGTAAGGGCGGGTTGGAATTGATTCCGGCCCTGCGCGATTCGGGGCTGGCACTGCTGGCGTGGTCGGCGGTTACCGCGTTGGCGCTCGGTATCGTCGGTTAGGTATTTCGACGTATCGCACCGGGTTGTCGCGGGTGGGGCCGAGCCCGCACTTTCCGGCCGAATCCGGCGATCTCCGCCTCGTCCGCTCGAAGAATGCACGCTCGGCACCATTCCGCCATCGAACGAGCGGTTGACGCGGCGCGCAGCTGCTAGTCGTCGCCGTCCGGTACCAGGACGCCGAGGATCCAGTTGACCACCGCTACGATGATGCCGCCCCAGAGCGCGGCCCAGAAGCCGTCGACGCGCAGGCCGTAGTCGGTGGTCTCGGTGATCTTCGCGGTGAGCCACAGCATCAGCGCGTTGATCACCAGCAGGAACAGACCGAGGGTCACGATGACCAGCGGTAGCGATAGAAGTTTCACAATCGGCTTGACCAGGGCGTTCACCACGGTGAAGACCACGGCGACGGCCAGGATGACAATGACTTTCCCGCCATTGCCCTTGTCGGCTGGGCTGAGGATTTCGATCTTGTCGACCCAGGCGGCGGCCAGCCAGATGGCCACCGCGTTGATGATCAACCGAATCAGAAGCTGCATGCCACGATGCTAGGCCCGGAGGGCGGGCATGTGCTGCCACAAAACACAAATCCCGTGGCACGCACATACCCGCCCCCTACGCGGCACGATCGAGCAGTGCGTGCACCTTCGGCCGGAGATCGTCGATCGCCTTCGCACCGCCGAGGATGCGGGTGGTGTTCGCATTGGGCGCGCGCAGAATGCCGAGCAGCAGATGTCCGGATTCGATGGTCTTCTCCTTGCGGGCCAGCGCTTCTCGCAGTCCCAGTTCCACCACCTTCTTCGCATCCTTGGTGAACGGGATATGACCCCAGTTCCGGTCGCGTCCGAAGGCGAATCTGGATCGCTCCTCGGGGACCGCCCGCTCCAGCGCATCCGCACCGAAGGTCGCCTCCAGACTCTCCCGCACCGCGTCCAGGTCGATGCCGATCGAGCGCAGCGCCTCGGCGTCCTCTTCCCCCATCGGCTGACCTTTACTGTGTTGGCCAAGGGTTTTCAGTGCGTCCCGATGCGTGACGCCCACCTCTTCGAGCAGCGCCTGCAACTCCGGCTCGCCCTGCGACAGCAGGCCGAGCAGCACATGCTCCACCTCGATCCTGGGTGAGCGCAGCTCGCGCGCGTCTTCCTGGGCGCTGATGATCGCGATCTTCGCCGCCCTGCTGAACCGTTCGAACATCAGCGGTTCCCGCCTCTCCGGTTGTATTTCTGGTGAACCGCCTGCTTGCTGACCTCGAGCGCCTCCGCGATCGCCTGCCATGACCACCCCTGTTCGCGGGCATTGGTCACCTGGATCGCCTCCAGCCGTTCGAGCAGCCGACGCAGTGCGAGCACCGCACGCAGCCCGACCCTGGGGTCGGGGCTGCCCGCGGCGGCCGCCAGTGTGGTTGCCTCAGTCATGGCGTCAATTTTGATTGACGCCATCGCGGGTTGTCAACAAAAATTGACGCCGCCGGAGTCCGCTACCGGAGAAAGCGAAACCCCGCCGCCCCGGCGCTACGGCCGGGATGACGGGGTTGCAGAACTGCGTGCGGCGACTAGCCGGACCAGATTCCGGTCGCGGTGAACTTGTCCAGGACCGCCGCGGGTTCGGCCAGGCTCATACCCTGCGCCTCGACCCACGCGTCGTCGAAATACGTTCCGGCATAGCGATCTCCGCCGTCACACAGCAGGGTCACCACACTGCCGGAACGACCGGCGCCGATCATTTCGGCGATGAGCGCGAAGGCGCCCCACAGGTTGGTGCCGGTGGAACCGCCTACGCGGCGGCCGATTACCCTACTCGCGTGCCGCGCGGCCGCGATGGAGGCCGCATCGGGGACCTCGATCATCCGGTCCACCACCTGGCCGATGAAGGACGGCTCCACCCGCGGGCGGCCGATTCCCTCGATGCGCGAAGGCATTCCGGTCTGATATCCGGCGTCGGCGGTCTGGTAGCCACCGAAGAACGCGGAGTTCTCCGGATCGACCACGGCCAGCTTCGACGGGAAGCGGTGGTAGCGGATGTAGCGGCCGATGGTGGCGCTGGTACCGCCGGTGCCCGCGCCGACCACGATCCAGTCCGGCACCGGATGCGTTTCCAATTCCATTTGCTCGAAGATGGATTCGGCGATGTTGTTATTGCCGCGCCAGTCGGTGGCGCGCTCGGCGTGGGTGAACTGGTCCATGTAGTGACCACCGCATTCGGCGGCCAGCCGGGCCGCCTCGGTGTACATATCCGGCGGGCGCTGCACGAAATGACAACGGCCGCCCTGGGCCTCGATCAACTCGATCTTCTGCGGCGAGGTGCTCGCTGGCATAACCGCCACGAAATCGAGGCCGAGCAGTTTGGCGAAGTACGCCTCGCTGACCGCCGTCGAACCCGAGGACGCCTCCACCACCGTGGTGCCCTCGGTGACCCAGCCGTTGCAGATCGCGTACAGGAACAGCGACCGCGCCAGCCGGTGCTTGAGACTGCCGGTGATGTGGGTCGACTCATCCTTCAGGTACAGCTGGACGCGCCACGCCGCGGGCAACGGGTACCGCAGCAGATGGGTGTCGGCGCTGCGCTGAGTATCGGCCTCGATGAGGCGCACGGCGTTGTCGACCCAGCCGCGCGGAGTACTGCGGTCGCAGTACTTCACGAAGCCGCCCCGGTCGAGTCGTCATCGCCGCGCAGCCGGGCGCGCAGCTGCGCCTTGTCCTGACGGCGCTTGGCGTCGACGATCGCGATGTCCTCGTTGACCCGCGCACGCATCCTCTTGAACACCGTCAACGACAGCGGCATCGCGATGATCAAGGCGAACAGGGCGGCGACCACCAGCGGGATCTCCACCGAGACGAGCTGGGCGATGCCCACGATCGCGGCGGTGATGACGACGACCAAACCCAGCCTGGCGAGCGTGTACAGCACCAGATTGCGGGCCAGCCGCGCGCCGGCGCCAGCCGTCTGCTGTCTCGGGTCACCTTTCGGTGGAGTTGCGTCACTCACGTCGTCCAGCCTATGCGAAGCTATGGCCCGCGCCTCCTGCCGAGGTAGGACCCCGTATCCCATTTGTCTATTACTTCCCCTTTACCAACTGTAGGTGGTTCGAGTACCTAGGGGTCGCAGTGCAACGATGGCGCCATCTGATGAGGGAACTGTCGAGAACGGAGAGGTTTGCTATGACTGCGATCACCGTCGGCGGCCAGGACACCCTGCTGACACCGGGCCAAGTGGCCGCTATGTTCCACGTCGATCCGAAGACCGTCACCCGCTGGGCCCACGCCGGGCGCCTCGGGTCTCTGCGCACACCGGGTGGACACCGCCGGTTCCGCGAGTCCGAAGTACTCCAACTGCTCAGGTCGCTGACCACCGAGGCCACCGCACGCTGATCGTGGCCGATGCGGGCCCGTAGCGATCCCCTGTCTAGGGGCCCGCACCCACCCTGCAGAGTGAATTTCGCATCTGCAGTGTTCGAAGGCTACGCACGCGACTACCCTCGTTAGCAGGAGGTGAGCGACGTGACGTACCTGTTGGCACTCATCGCAGTTGTGGCAGTCGCGGTGTTGTGCTGGAAGGCGTTCGGCCCTGAGAAATCCGGACCGAGCGCTCGGCCCACGCGTTCACCACAACGCAAGCGAATCATGGGCCCGGACGACGACCCTGAATTCCTCTGGCGCCTCTCGCGCCAGCATCGTGATGGCGACGGGCCCACCGAGCGCTGAACGGTTGACCCCTCGACTCGCCGAGTGGTTCCAGCGGCGCGAATCCCTTGGTCGCGCAACCATATTGACCACGCGGTCTATTTCGCCCCGCCGCCGACCGATCGCGCCCGCGCGCGGACCCGAACAGCGCACACTTCACGAATAGGTGGCCCGGCCCGTCCGATCCCCGACCGAGCAAGAGCCGCCCGCACCGGCACGGCCACCACCTCGGCATCCAGGGCAGCTGGCAAATCGACATCACCCGCCCACTGAGGTGTCCCGCATATGCAATGGCTAGCTCGCACAACCTAGAGAGCCTGTGCGAGGTCGCCACTGCGTGTGCGACAGCTCTCAGACGATCACGGCTCGCCGTTGACGACCGCCATCATGGCGTCCATGAAGGATTGGCCGCCCATGATGTAGCCGCCGGCGATGGCGCCTACGACGGCGCCGATGGGGCCGGTGATGATGCTGAAGAAGAAGACGCCGACGATGGCGCCGACGATGAGGCCGAGGGCGCCGCCGAGGATCACGCCGACGATGTTCTTGTTGATTTCGTCGGTCAGCCGGGCCATGGAGCTGACCGGCTGCATCTCGCCGATGTTCTTGGCGGTCAGTTTCGGTGTGAGAGCGAGGGTTCGGCCGTTATCGGTGATGGCTTGGTCGACCGCCACATTCGTGCCGGAGAGCTGGTAGGTCAGTGGAACTTCGGCGACCACGTCGCCGGTGTCGGACTTCAGCAGGACCTTGGTGCCGTTATCGGTGAGTTCGAACTTGCCGCTGTCGACGGCGGTGGTCACCACGCGATGGGTTTCCTTGCGTTCGTCCTTCGTGTCGGAAAGCACGGTGTGGTAACCGATTCCCTGTTCGACGCCGGAGGCCGACACCTCTTTGGCGACCTCCGCGGGCTTCGCGTGCGCGGTTCCCGCAGCGACTCCGACGGCAGCGACGGACAAGAAAGTGGCGGCGAGCATGCCGAACTTCATCAAGGTTTCCTTCTGACAAGCACCGGCCCCGGTAGCCGGATGACGCGTCTAGCGCCACGTAGCTTGTTGCCCCGCACGGCATTTGGGAAACCCCTGACAGCCATCGTTATTCGATTGTTACCCAGCATCCGACCCGTGATCATTTCACACAAGTATCCTTTTTATCCTCAAAAATTGGGTGACTCGACGCACACGCATCACATGGTGTAGGCATGACGTGCTCAATCAAAATGCAACATTCAACTTCGGATCTCCGCGCGCGAGTTCGAACACCCATGGAGGACGTCAGTGTCGCGTCAACGTGTCCGTGCCGGGGTGACCTTGACGGTCTTCATCGGGGTGACCGCGCTGGCGGCGGCCGTCGTCGCCGTGGCCGCGATGTCGCTGAGCAACAACAAGTCCACCGGCGGCGGCCCCTCGCCCGCGGCCCAGAACGACGCCGCGCCAACCACATCGGCACTACCGTCGACCTCCGAGGACCTACCACTGGCCACCGAGGCACCGCCGACGACCTCCGCCGTGCGCAGCACCTTCGACAAGATCGCCGGTGGCCTGAAGGTGGAGGTCGGTGACTGCGTCGAGATCGGCCACAACGGCGATACCGCCACTCTCGGCAAGGCCGCCTGTGGCAGCGCGACTTCCAACTACAAGATCATCGACAAGGCGTCCGAGAACGCCGCCTGCCCCAGCGATGCCGACCGCACGCTCAACGACACACTGCGCGGCATCAACCGCGCCGCCCTCTGCCTGGACATCGACTGGGTAGTCGGCGGCTGCATGGACCCGAACAAGGACAACCCCAAGCGCATCGACTGCGCCACCAAGGGCATGCCCAACGGCGTCCGCGTAGTCGAGGTCAAGCAGAACACCACAAACGTCAACGTCTGCTCCGCCAGCGACCGCGGAATCGTCTACCAGCAACGCCAATTCGTAGTCTGCGTTCACCGGCTTTAACCAACAAGCTTTTCCGCTTCATGGTCTCGGTTTGCCTCCCCGGCACGACAATTCGCAGGGTCGAAAACCAGGCGGCACAACCGATCACGACATGTCGTTGACAAATCGCACTGACGTGAGACACGGTCCGAGCGGAGCCATCGGGTAAGTGAGTTGGCGAGCCCACCCACCGAAAGAGGGTGCGGCAGTATCCCCGAGTAGATCCTGCTAGTTCAGCCCAGCGTACGAGTGCAACCCGCTGATCACGATGTTGATGATGAACAGGTTGAAGAGCATCGCTACGAAACCCGCGACGTTGATATACGCGGCCTTGGTGTCGCGCCACCCCGATGTCGCGCGGGCGTGCAAATACGCGGCGTAGAGGACCCAGGCTATGAAGGAGCAGGTCTCCTTCGGGTCCCAGCCCCAGAAGCGGCCCCAGGCGGCTTCGGCCCAGATGGCGCCGAGGATTACGCCCGCACCGAAGAGGGGGAAGCCGATGATGGTGGTTTTGTAGGCGAGACGGTCCAGGGTGCGGGCGTCGGGCAGGCGGCGGGCGATGGTGCCGAGGATATTGGCGGATTCGGCGCCTTCGGGCTGCCGCAGGCGGTAGAGGAAGAGCAGGCTGGCGATGCCGGAGACCATGAAGACACCGCTGCCGATGCTGACGATGGTGACGTGGACGGGCAGCCAGAACGACTTCAGCGCTGGCACAACGGGTGCCGCGTCGGCGTAGAGCACGGTTCCCGCCAGGAACATCAGGATCAGGATCGGGACGAGCAGGAATACCCACATCGACCGGTAGCGCTGTTCGCGCAGGAACACCATGCCGACGACGGCAGCCGCGGCGGTCGCCATGGTGACGAATTCGTACATATTGCCGAGCGGAAAGCGGTGGGTCGCGAAGCCGCGCAATACGATCGAGGTCACGTGCAGGGCGATGGCGACGAACAGCACCGAGAACGCCATATTGCCGGCGCGTTCCGCGAACGGCTTGGCCTGCGGCGTCTCGACCCGCCCCGGCGCCGCGGGACGTTCGGCGCCGCCGCCAGCGGTCACCAGTTCGCGCGCGACGACCTTTTGTGTCCGCGCCGCCGCGTACTGCACGATCAGCAGCACCAGCACCAGCGCGTACACGACGATCGCCGATTTGAAGGCGAGATCGCTGTACTGGGCGATGGTCTCGTCGATCGGCATGGTCACTCTCCCGGTCGGTCCGCGGACGCGGCGGATTGGTCATCGAGCAGGCGCTTGCGCAGGCGGTCGAATTCGCCGCCCCAGCCCGCCTGATCGGTTCTGGCCAGCCCGCCCATCTCTACTACGGTGTGTCGTTTGTCAACGGTACCGGCTTCGTCGTCGGCCGGGTAGCAGCGGATCCAGATGCGCCGCCGCTTCACCAGCAGCGACACCAGCAGTCCGGCCATCATGGCCAGCGCGCTCACCAGCACCCACTGCTGCGCCGGATCATGCGATACCTGCAGGTTCACGAATTCCTGCGCGCCGTCGAAGGTGACCTTGGTGCCATTGGGCAGGGTGGTCGACTCGCCGGGACGCAGGTTGACCCTGGCCTCCTTGGTCAGTCGCCCCTGCTTGACCTGCTCGGGATCCAGCGCGAACAGCGACTGCGGCTTGCCGGTGTCCAGACCGGTGTCGCCGCGGTAGACGTCCACCGCGACCGCCGGATCGTTCATGGTCGGGAACGACGAGGTCAGCAGGCTGCCGTGGAGCAGGGCGGTCGGCGCGAACAGCCCCTCGATCGCGATCTGGTTCTTGCGGCGTTCTTCGTCGGTCGCGTACATGCCGCCGGGCGGATCGATCCGCAGCACACCGCTGGACAGGAAGGTCTGGGCGTTATCGGGCCGCCACTGGACGGTCTCGGTTCGGGTCTGCCCGTTCGGGAAGGTCACCGTGAATGTCGGCGCGAATCCGTGGCCCTGCAGGTACAGCCGATCACCCGCGACGCGCAGTGGATGGTTCACCTGGATCTGCGCATCGCGCCAGTTATTGCTCTGCAGATCGGCGCCGGCCTGATATTCGATATGCGAGGTGAACATCTCGGCCTGACCGTTCGTCAGGTAGTCGGCCTTGAAATCCTTGACCCGCACGCACAGCGGCGCCATACCGGTGCCGTCGTTGATATTGCCCGCCTTGAACGAGTCGAAGACCGCGGGCGAGGTGGTGCAGAAGCCGGGACCATTGTTCGCGATGACGATCACACTGCCCTCGTAGCCGAACAGCTTGCCGACCGCGATGGCGACGAGCAGCCCGACCAGGGCCAGGTGGAAGACGAGGTTGCCGAGTTCGCGGGTGTAGCCCTTTTCCGCGGAGAGGGTGATCTCACCGTCACGAGTGCCCTCACGCACCTCGGTGCGCCAGCCGCGCAGTTCTTTTCGCGCGTACTCGAGCACCGCGTCGGGGGTGCCGTCGACCGTCTCGGAGTAATGGTGCGGCAGCCGCGACAGGTTGCGCGGAGCGCGCACCGGCGGCGTGCGCAGTGCGCGGTAGTGGTCCAGGCAGCGCGGCAGAATGCAGCCGACAAGCGAGATGAACAGCAGCGCATAGATCGCCGTGAACCAGAAACTCGAGAACACGTCGAACAGCTGGAACCGGTCCATCCACGGACCGAGCGTCGGGCGGTCGGCGATGTACTGGTCGACCTTGCCCTCGTTGAGATTCCGCTGCGGCAGCAGCGCCCCCGGAATCGCGGCCAAGGCCAGCAGGAACAGCAGCACCAGCGCGGTGCGCATGCTGGTGAGCCCGCGCCAGCCATTACGCACGAGCGCCCACGCGCGACCCGGTAGCGATTGGCGCGGCGGTGTCACCGGCGCCTCGGGTCTGTCGATCACGGTCATATCGGCAAGGTCACCTCGGAAACGAACGCATCGCGCACCCAGGCGACGAACTGGTCCCATGCCCCGGTGACCAGCGCGATACCGACCGCGACCAGCAGCATGCCGCCGATGAGCTGAATGGTGCGGGAATTGCGCCGCAGCCAGCCGACACCGCGCAGCGCACTCGCCGAACCGAAGGCCAGGATCACGAACGGCAGTCCGAGACCGAGGCAGTAGGCGACGATCAGCGCGACGCCGCGCACCGCCGTCGTGCCCTCGGTACCGGCCGAGACCGCCATCACCCCGGACAGCGTCGGTCCGAGACACGGCGTCCAGCCGAGCGCGAAGACCGCGCCCAGCAGCGGAGCGCCCGCGATACTGGTGAGCCGGCGCGGCTCCATCCGGGTATCGCGCTGCAATGCGGGGACCAGACCGATGAACACCAGACCCATCAGGATGGTGACCACGCCGCCGACCCGTTGCAGCAGTTCACGATTCACATTCAGGGTCTGGATGACGCCGAAAACCGTCGCGGTGGCGAGCACGAACACCACGGTGAATCCGGCGACGAACAGACCGGCCGCACCGGCCACCCGCAGCCGACCCGTACGTGCCGCAGCCCGCTCCGAAACCGCCGTACCACCAAGGCCTTTGGCTTGTGCGGCGGTGGCGGGCGGCGCCTCGGCACCGACCAGCCCGGCGAGGTAGGACAGGTAACCCGGAACCAGCGGCACCACACACGGCGAGGCGAACGAGACCAGTCCGGCCAGTAAGCAGGCGCCGAGTGCCAACAACAGCGGCCCGGTCGCCGCCGTCTGCTGGAACGAATCACCAACTGCGGCAAGCACCATCAGTCGGTCTCCACCGGGGGTCGATCGGTATGCTCGGGCACCGGCGCTGCAGAAGTATTTGTTGCGGGGGGAACAAAGTCCATCATGGAATCGGCTGCGGCGCTGCGTGGTACGGCGGCCACGCCGACCCACCGGTCATCGACGGTCCAGACACCGCGAACGAGTCGAGCGGCCTGCCGCGGGCGACACGCGCGCGGGCTACGAGTACGGCGATCGCGATTCACGATTGCACCTTCCTACCGCCCGATAGCGAGCGGGACGTAATTACGGCATGGGCCGAACGACGGCACGGGGTCACTGGGAACCTTCCGCGGCAATGCGTTCGACGACTGGTTGTAGGTCTTCCGCCAAGAGCGACCGGAGGAAGACAGCGGCCACCCGATGTTGCCGATCCAGCACCAGCGTGGTGGGAATGACACTGGTCGGGAAGTTGCCGCCGAGCGCGAGCAGGGTGCGCATGGACGGGTCGTAGACGGACGGATAACCGACCTTGTTGTCGACGACGAAGTCCTGCGCCTTGTCCTGCTGGAAATCACGGACATTGATGCCGAGAAAGACGACGCCCCTGTCCTTTGTTGCCTCGTAGACCTTTTCGAGCGCGGGCGCCTCGGCGCGGCACGGCCCGCACCACTGCCCCCACAGATTCAGGACGACCACCTTGTCCGGGAAGTCGGCGACCGAGGTGGTCTTGCCCGAGGTCATCAGATCCGGCCCGGCGAGCTTGCCGATGGTGCCACGCGCGGCGGGCGGATCGTAGTAGATATCGGTTTTGCCACCGGGCGAGACGAATTCGAACGTACCGCCGGAGGCCACCGCATCCTTCCCGGTCGAACAACCCGCGAGCGCGGCGACCAGGGCCACGCACGCGAGCAGGACCGGCGCACAGCGCCGGGCCAACGACCGGGAGGAAGTTCTCATGCGCCGTGCACCGTGGGATCCGAACCGCCAGCGGGTTCGGAGTAGACGATGTCGACGAGGGTGTCGCCCTGGTAGACCAGCGAGGTCAGCGAGGCGAGCGAGCACTGCCGGTGCCGCGGATCGTGCCAGAGCCGCTGGCCCTGCAGGAACCGCCGCAGCGTCCAGACCGGCAGCTGATGCGAGACCAGCACGGCCTCATGTCCGGCCGCCTCGACCCGGGCCTTGTTCACCGCGGCCAGCATGCGGTGTGCGATCTGCAGATAGGGCTCGCCCCAGGACGGGGTGAACGGATCGCGCAGCTTCCACCAGTGCCTCGGCTTGCGCAGCGCGCCGTCACCGACCGAAACCCGCAGGCCCTCGAAGGTATTGCCGGCCTCGATCAGGTTCTCATCGGTGCGCACCATCAGCCCGTGCTGCCTGGCGATCGGTTCAGCGGTCTCCTGCGCGCGCTGCAGCGGTGAGGCGATGACCAGCGCGATGTCGTGGTCGGTCAGCGAACGCGCCACCGCACCGGCCTGCGCGCGTCCGGTCACCGAGAGGCTGAACCCGGGCAGGCGACCGTAGAGAATGCCCTTCGGGTTGTGCACCTCGCCGTGTCGCAGCACGTGCACGATGGTCTCGATGGCGTCGTCATCGGGCGTCTCGACGCCGGGCCCGGTGGCCTCAGCGCTCGCGACCGGAGTGTCTGGTAGTTCGCGCTCTTCGGAATCTGGCTGGTCGGAACTCACGCGCTGGATCCTTCGGGGGTGGCGGCCGCGGCCGCGTGTGCGGCGGCGGGCAGGGCTGCGGCGATACGGTCGAACGCGTCCTCGTCGAGCGCCGCGGAGACGAACCAGGCCTCGAACGCGCTCGGCGGCGCGTACACGCCGCCATCTAGCAATGCGTGGAAGAAAGCGGGAAAACGCCAGGTCTGGCTGGCTTTGGCGGCATCGTAGTCGGTGACCGGACGGTCGGCGAAGAACACGCTCACCATATTGCCCGCGAACTGAACCTGATGCTCGACCCCTGCCGCGTCGAGCGCCTCGGTGAACAGGCCGCCGAGCCGCTGGGCATTGCGATCGAGCGCGGCGTACACCGCGTCATCGGCCGCGCGCAACGAGGCGAGCCCCGCGGCGACAGCGACCGGATTACCGGAGAGGGTGCCCGCCTGATACACCGGGCCGAGCGGCGCGAGGTGATTCATGATCTCGGCGCGTCCGCCGAAGGCGGCGGCGGGCAGTCCACCGCTCATCACCTTGCCGAAGGTGTAGAGATCACCGGCGACGCCGTCGAGGCCGAACCACCCGGACCGGCTGACCCGGAATCCGGTCATCACCTCGTCCATGATCAGCAGCGCGCCGTGTTCGGTGGTCAGCTTGCGCAGGCCTTCGTTGAAGCCGGGCAGCGGCGCGACCGCACCCATATTGCCCGCGGCCGCCTCGGTGATCACGCAGGCGATCGCATCCGGATGTGCGGCGAAGGCGGCGGCGACAGCGTCGATGTCGTTGTAGGGCAGCACGATGGTGTCACCGGCTTGTGCACCGGTGACACCGGGCGAGGTCGGCAGGCCGAGTGTGGCGACGCCGGACCCGGCGTCGGCCAGCAGGGCGTCCACATGGCCGTGATAGCAACCGGCGAACTTGATGATCTTGGCGCGGCCGGTGTAACCGCGGGCCAGCCGGACCGCGCTCATGGTGGCCTCGGTGCCGGAGTTCACCAGGCGGACCCGGTCCACCGGCGCCACCCGCTCGGCGATCAGCTCGGCGAGTTCGATCTCGGCCTCGGTCGGTGCGCCGAAGGACAGTCCGCCAACGGCCGCGCGCTGCACGGCCTCGACCACCTCGGGGTGCGCGTGGCCGAGGATCATCGGACCCCAGGAGCACACCAGGTCAACATATTCGTTGCCGTCGACATCGATGAGCGTGTAACCGTTGGCAGAGGCGATGAATCGCGGTGTGCCACCGACGGACTTGAACGCCCGCACCGGCGAGTTGACACCACCTGGAATCACCGAAGCAGCCCGGTCGAAGAGCTGAGCCGAGACCGGCACCGATGCCCTGGTCGCGCGCGGAGAAGAACTCACGACGTCCAGTGTCTCAGCCCGATCCGAAGGAGTCGACGACAGGGTGTAGTGGAGGTGATGCAGACCGCAGCCACACCGGCGTCCCGCATGCAACACGCCGATCGTGGTTCGCGGCGATATCGGTGGCTGAATGATTGCTGGTGCGTAATCTCGGAGGGTCGTCGCACCATCTAGCCCACCGGGAGAGCGCCATGCGGTTTGCCGTCCTCAGTGCCACGATCTGCGCCGCGGTCGCCGCCGCCATATCCTTCGGCGCCGGATCCGCCGCCGCCGCGGATCCGATCACCCAGCCCGACCGGGTCGGGCTGCATCTGAATCACTCGGAGACCGAGGCACTCGGCGACGGACCGGTGCCCGCATTGATCACCATGGTGGTGCCGCTCAGCCGAATCGGGGCCGGGCTGAAAGGCGACTCCGAGATCTACCACGACGAAAACGGCGGCGTGCACGCCTCACTGCGTCAGGTCATCACGGAGGCGGCCAGCCATCCGGACGGCACCGTCGCGCTGTACCTCAACGCGCCGGGCACCCACAGTGGCCGCCTGCTGGACATCTACCAGAACTGGAACTAGGTGTACATGCACGGCACCGAGGCCGAGATGGTGTGCAGCTGGCACATGAAGTTGTTGTAGACACCCGCCGAACCCGAATCGGGCACGAAGATCGGCGCGGGCTGGGCCACCTCGGTCTCGGCGGGCTCGAGCGGCAGTCCCGGTGCGGCCCATGCGGGGGCCGCACCGATCGCGGCCACCACGGCAACCGCCGCGCACACTTTTCCGGCAAAACGAATCACAAGCATTTCTCCCAGTCGACACGGTGCGGATAACCGGCCGAAAGCATAACGGCCACAACAGTATTCACCGAATGCCGACCGTTGCGACCGAGACACCTCGCGGCGCGGCACTTGCACGGTAACCGAGTCGCGGCACATCCGCCAGACGGTGCCACTAGGCCGTGACGCCGACGCAGAACAGCGCGAAACCGGTTGTCAGCAGGCAGGATAACGGAGCGGGCAGCAGATTCAGCGGCGAGAACGTAGGAATTGGCGGCATCATACCTGCGAGGTTCCCGCGAAATCGGCGACCAAACGGTCGCGGCGACGGAGATCGCCGGTGCTCGCCCTCAGCGCGACCGCGTGGCCCGCACCGTTCGCGCGACGGCATCAATGGCGAGCACGCCGCCCACGATGACCAGGAACGTGGCCAAGACCAGCCACGGGCCGCTGTAGCGGGTGGCCTGGAAGCCGGGCACCTCGCCCGAGGGGGCCAAGGTGGTGGTGATCAATCCGCTGCGCCAGCTCACCACCGCGAGGACCGCGCAGGCCAGGGCGAGCGTCAGCTCGACCAACGCGGGCAGCATGCGGTCACCGAGCACGATCCATCGCTTCAACGATCCGCTCCGTTCTCGCTGTGTTCGGTTTCCTCGGTATTCGGCGCGGCCAGGTCCGCATGCTCGGCCGCGTCTGCGTCCGCATCCTCGGCCGCGTCTGCCGCCTGGTCCGCACCACCCAATGCCGTGGTGAGCGCGGCCCGCAGTCCGCGGTGATCCTTCGCCCACGCCTGCACCAGGGCACCGTCGACCAGTCGCAGCCCGATGGCCTTGCGCCGACGCGGCACCCCACTCAACTCGCCGAGTGAACGCGCCGATTCCCAATCCTCATCGTCCCAGGAATCCTCGTCCCGCTCGGGCAGCACCGCATCGATGGCCGCCAGCGGCAGGGTTTCGGTGCCCTCGCGCAGCGCGGTATCGGTCAGCTCGACGCTCACATGCCGCTGCCCCGCGATCACCTGCAGCACAACGAAACCGGCGATCAACGCGGCACAGAAAATGAGGGCGAACCAGTGCACCTGGGCGGCGGCCACGAATTCGAGAATCAGAACGATCAGACACAGCAGCGGCCCGTAGGCCACCGAACGCCACCGCGCGCCCGGTTCCGCGAACAGGATGGTTGTGCCATCACCCGTATCGGTCACAGCATGCTCCCGGTCACGCCGAGCGGGGCGCCGGGAGTCGATATCCCGCCCCGGGTCAGCCGACCTTGCCGGGCAACAGCAGCACCGCGACGGTAACCAAGCCGAAGAGGATGAGCAGACTCAGCACGAGCAGATCTCGTCGAATGCTCTGCGGCTGTTGGATAACCACTCGCATCGATGCCTCCGATCTTCGGGAGCCATCTGGTCGACGTTCTTACGAAACGTAAGTCAACGTGTAACAAATAACTACCGGTTCCCATTTCCGCTGTGACAACCCTCACGATACATGCTGGCGTTTCCTTGACAAACTCGCGGGCGACTCCATATCCCGTTCACCTGCGGTTCAATTGGAAGTATGCGGTCGAGTCCGGACGGTGACTCAGGTACACCGCGCCCGCCGCGAGTACGCCCTGCACGATCGCGGCACCACCGGCCAGCAGCGAGGCCGCTCCGGTCACCGCTTCCAGCGCGAACAGGGTGCCGACCGCGACCAGCACCAGCCAGACGCCGACGGCGGTCAACAGCGTCCGCGCCCACAACTTTCCGCGCACCATCTGATGCACCAACAGCAGCGTGAACGCGGCCAGCGCCAAACCGATCACCACACCGACCACGAAGGCCAGCGAAACCATCAGCTGCGCACTGGGCATCGTGAAGTTCGGATCGCTGGCATGCACCTGGTCGTACATCTTCTGCGCATACTCACCGCGCTGCTGCACGGCCGCCAGAATCGACCCGATCAACTGCACGATCCCGAATCCGATAACCCCCCACCACAATTGCCGCGCCGTCCGAACATCCTCCGGCGGCTCCGGCCGCGGCCCGACAACCGGACCACCCGGGTACCGGCCCGGTGCGTATGGGCCCTGCGGGTGTGGACCCGGTGCGTATGGACCCGGTGCGTGTGGGCCCTGTGGATACGGCCCAGGCGGATAGTGCCCCGGAGGGTATGCCCCGGGCGAACTCGCGCCCTGCGGATGCGCCCAAGGCGAATTCGGTCCCGGCGCGTACGACTCAGCCGAACGCGCTCCTTCCGGATGCGACCCCGGCGCATTCGACCAAGGCGAGCCCGGCTCGGACTGCCCCACTCCGTCCGGATGCGATCCCGCCGGACTCATTTCCTGCGGATGCGACCCCGCCGAATTCGGCCCCGACAAGGACAGCTCGGCCGGACTCGCCCCGGCGGAACTCGGACCACTCGGATCCGAACCCGGCGACGCCGACTTGGCCAACTCCGGGCCCAACGACTCGGGCGAACTCGCTCCCACCGGATGCAACCCCGGCGAGTACGGCTGCGGCCGATTCTCTCCCTCCGGATGCGATCCGGAGGGACTCACTTCCTGCGGATGCGACCCCGGCGAATTCGGCCCCGACAAGGACAGCTCGGCCGGACTCGCCCCGGCGGAACTCGGACCACTCGGATCCGAACCCGGCAACGCCGACTCGGGATCCAACGACTTCGGCCCAGACGCTTCCGACGCCGACGACTCCGAATCGGCCGGATTCGGAGTGGGCGTATCCGATCTGGACGAATTCACGACAGCCAGTGTGCGGCCTCGGTCGCCCAATAGGTGAGCACGATGTCCGCGCCCGCCCGGCGGATGCCGATCAGTGATTCCAGGATGGCGGCGCGGCGGTCGATCCAACCGCGCTGGGCGGCGGCGGTGATCATCGCGTACTCACCCGAGATCTGGTACGCGGCCACCGGCACGGTCGACTGGTCGGCGACATCGCGGAGGATGTCCAGGTACGACATCGCGGGCTTGACCATCACGATGTCCGCGCCTTCGGCCAGATCGAGCTGCAACTCCCGGATCGCCTCGCGACGGTTCGCCGGATCCTGCTGGTAGCTGCGCCGATCCCCCTCCAGCGAGGAGGCGACGGCCTCCCGGAACGGGCCGTAGAACGCCGAGGCGTACTTGGCGGCGTAGGCGAGGATGCCGGTGTCGGTGCGCCCGACAGCGTCGAGTCCACGCCGGATCGCGCCGACCTGGCCGTCCATCATGCCGCTGGTGCCGAGCAGATCGGCACCGGCATCCGCCTGCGCGAGGGCCATCTCCACATAGCGGTGCAGGGTGGCGTCATTGTCGACGGCGCCGTCGGCGGACAGCACGCCGCAATGCCCGTGATCGGTGAATTCGTCCAGGCAGGTATCGGCCATGACAACCGTCGCATCGCCGACCTCCTCGGCCAGCGCGCGCAAACCGCGGTTCAGGATCCCATCGGGATCGCTGGCCTTACTGCCGGTGGCGTCCTTGTCCTCGGGCAGCGGCACGCCGAATAGCATCAGCCCGCCGACCCCCGCGGTGACCGCCTCGACCGCCGCCTTGCGCAGCGAATCCATCGAGTGCTGGCGCACCCCCGGCATGGATCCGATCTCACGCGGCTCGTCCAGCCCATCGGCGACGAACATCGGCAACACCAATTGCCGTGGCTCGAGAGTTGTTTCGGCCACGAGACGGCGCAGGGCGGGAGTACGGCGCAACCGCCGCGGGCGGTCCAATCCGGTCATAATCCGCACGATACGCCCGGTCCGAATGCCCGTTGCACGCGCGGGTGCACCGAACGATCAGCGAGCCGGGAAGCCCGGCGGCATCTGCATCTTTCCGCCGCCGAACGGACCGCCGCCGACCAGCACGGTGGAGCCGGCCATATAGCCGAGATCGTCGCCACACAGCGCGAGAATCGCCCGCGCGATCTCGGCCGGCTCGGCCATCCGACCCAGCGCGGATACATTCAGCGGACCCCATGCGTCCTTGAAGGCCGACCATATCGGATCCGGCAGACCGGCCGGGCGGATCAGCGCGGTATTCGTGGTGCCCGGGGCGATCGCATTGACCCGGATGCCGCGCGGGCCGTACTGCTGCGCCATCGATCCGACCAGACCCTCGATTCCGGCCTTACTCGCGGAGTAGGCGGGCGCGCTCGCCATCAGCGATTTGGAGGCGGTGCACAGGATCACCCCGCCGCCGGAGCGTTCCAGCAGCGGCACTTCATATTTCACCGAGAGGAAGATTCCGCGCAGATTGGTGTCGAGTACGTCGTCCCACTGCTCGACCGAAAGGTCCTCGGCCGCACCCTCGATCCTGATCCCCGCATTGTTCAATGCCACATCCAGGCGACCGAACCTGCGATCCACCGCTGCAACCAATCGCTCGACCTCGGCCGGAACGCGAATATCGGTACGCACGTAATGCGCTGCTGCGCCGATGGATTCGGCAATCCGCGCACCGAGCTGTTCGCGCCGTCCGCAGAACACCACCGACGCGCCCTCGGCGGCGAACGCGCGCACGGCGGCCTCGCCGATACCCGATGTACCGCCGGTCACCAGGACCACCTTCCCAGCGAAGCGGCTGCCCGGCGCGGCCGCCGGTAGCGGTTCGGTCGGCGGATCGCGCAGATACGGCGGCACCACAACGGCCGTCGTCACCGCGGCGGCACCCGCGCCCGCGGCCGCGAGCCCCATGAACGTGCGGCGCGAACGGCTCTGACGCACAGGCGATTCGGTATCCGACGATTCGTTTTCCGGTGTCGATTCCGCAGTCATGCACCGATCATCTCGGCCGACCGATCGGGCCGCTTCCTCCTGGCGGCCCGATCGGTCGGCCCATGGGAGGACACCGTGTCATCCCCGGGGTACCGATCGGCGTTAAGGATGTCTCGAGGATTCGATAAGGCCACTGCGCGACGCTGCGGCCACGCGGCGGTGGGCGGCCGTACCGAGAATGGTGAGATGCGGTGGCGGGGGATGATGGTGGTGAGTGGCCGGTCCGGCTCCGGGAGTAGACGATGACCGAATTCACGATTCCGCCGCGGCGGACCGATTGGAGTGGTCTGCGGAAACTGGCGCGCGGCGGGGATCCGGGCGTCATCCTGCAGTTGGCGCAGCGGCTGTACGAGGCTGGCGAGGCGGCCGAGGCCGAACAGTGGTTCCGGCGCGCCGCCGCGCAGGGCAGCGGCCCGGCCATGGCGGGTCTGGGCGCACTGCTGGCGGCCGACGGACGGATCTCGGAGGCGATCCGGTGGCTGGAGTTCGCCATCGCGGCCGACTGCCCCGGGGCCGATCAGCAGTTGGGAACGCTGTATTTGGAGCGCGGGGATCTCGACGCCGCCGAAATGTGGTTCCTGCCAGCGGCTGAGGACGGACTGCCGGAGGCGCTGTGCAATATGGGGGTTGTCGCGAGTCGCCGGGGCTTCGACAACGAGGCACGGCACTGGTACGAGCGCGCGGTGCGGGCCGGAAGTTCAACGGCCATGCGCACTCTCGGGGTGCGGCTGGCGCGCGAGGGACAGGTCGAACGGGCGGTCACGCTCCTGACCGAGGCCGTTCGACGCGGCCGGGCCGATGCCATGGCGGTACTCGGCGTGATCTTCCTCGAGCACGGTGACTGGGTCGAGGGTGAGCGGTGGCTGCGCCGCGGCGCCGAGGCCGGCGATGCCGATTCGATGTTCCACCTGGCGCGCTTCCTGCGCGAACAACATGTGCACGTGGATTTCCCGGACAGTCCGGCCGCGGCCGAGGCAAAAGCCAAGGCGTACCAGGACGCGCGGTACTGGTTGGAGCGCGCCGCCACACTGCGCCACCCCGAGGCCATGCGACTGCTGCACGACCTGTGAACTCGCGCCGATGCTGGCCACGCGATGATTGTCGAAACCCCTTGTGAGCGGGCGTTTTTGTCGGTGGGCAGTAGTAAAATCGAAGGCGTGTTCGAGGGAACTCCCACGGTTCCCGATCGCGACGGGAGGACGCCACAGTGCCCAAAACCGCACCCGAGTCGAAGGTTATCGATCGGCCCTATGTCCCGCTGCGCAAGCAGCCGCTGCCCGCCGGGCGACCGCGCAAGTGGTACATCTCGCACAACCGCCGCCTCAAGGCGATGCGCTTGACCATCGCGCTGCTGGACTCCGGCATCTACCTGCCGAGTCAGGCCAGCAATGAAAGGATCCGGCGGACAGCCGAACTCATCGATATCCGACCCCCGTCCGACACCACCTGTCGGTTGGTGCGGACCCTGATGCGCTACAGCCGCTGATCAACGGCGCTCGACGGTTGCGGCGGCTCCGGTTGCGCGACGAGGGGCGACGCCTTCGTCGCGCAACCGGGTAGGCCAAAGCTACCGGCTGCGGCGGCTCTTCTTACGAGGCGGCGGCAGCAGCCCCTCGGCACGCAGGCGGGCCGCATGCTCGGCCAGCGCCTCCACCAGCGGGCCGACCTGGGCGACCTCGGGCTGCACATCCACGCGCAGACCGAATTCGATGGCCGTCTCGGCGGTCTTCGGGCCGATGCAGGCAACGATGGTGCGCGCGTGCGGCTTACCCGCGATGCCGACCAGATTGCGAACGGTGGAGGACGAGGTGAACAGGACCGCATCGAAGCCGCCGGTCTTGATCATCTCGCGGGTCTCGGCAGGCGGCGGAGAGGCGCGCACCGTGCGGTAGGCCGTGACGTCATCGATCTCCCAACCGCGGTCGCGCAGACCCTCGGCCAAGGTTTCGGTGGCGATATCCGCGCGCGGCAACAGCACTCGGTTCACCGGGTCGAAAACGTCGTCGTAGGGCGGGAAGTCGGCGAGCAGGCCCTCGGAGGACTGTTCGCCACTGGGCACCAGCTCCGGATTGATGCCGAACGAGCGCACCCTATCCGCGGTGGCCTCGCCGACACAGGCGATCTTCACGCCGGAAAAGGCCCGTGCGTCCAACCCGAATTCGGCAAACTTCTCCCATACCGCGCGCACCGCATTGGTCGAGGTGAACACCACCCACTGGTAGCGACCGTCGACCAGTCCCTTGACCGCGCGCTCCATCTGCGCCGGACTGCGCGGCGGCTCGACCGCGATGGTCGGCACCTCCATCGGGATGGCGCCGTGGGTCACCAGTCGCTCGCTCATCTCAGCGGCCTGATCCTTGGTGCGCGGCACCAGCACGGTCCAGCCGTACAGCGCGCGCGACTCCCACCACGACATCTTCGACCGCTGCGCGACCACCTTGCCGATGGTCACCACCAGCGGGCCGACCAGTTCGGATGCCGCGCTGTTGAGCGTGGCCAGGGTGGCCTCGATGGTGCGCTGCTGGCGGGTGGTGCCACGCACCGTCACCGCGACCGGGGTCTGCGGCGCCATACCGTGTTCGACCAAAGCGCTCGCGGTTTCGGCCAGATGACCCGAGGTCGCCGAGAGCACCAGCGGGCCGGGCGCCGCGGCCAGCGCGGCCCAGTCGACCTCGCCGCGCACATCGGCCTCGGTGTGCCCGGAGCCGAGCGCGATACCGGCGAAGCTCGGCACCGCCGAACCATTGGGCAGACCCGGCAGCACCTCGAAGACCATATGCGAACGAGTGACCGCGTTGACCTCGACGATCACCGAATCGGTCGTCAGCGGATCACCCGCGACGACCCGGACCACATCGTGGCCGCTGCGCGCCTCGGCGATCAGTGTCTTGGCCACCTCGGCGGGATCGCCGAGCGCGGGACGCACATCCACCGGACGCTCGCCGTCCGCACCGGGCTCGACCTCGATACCGATCAGCGCGAGCACGCCCTTGTCGACATCGGGATCGGTGAACGCCAGCGTCGCGCGACCGAGCACCTCGCGAGCACGCACTGTCAGCAGTGCCACATCGCCGGGACCCGACCCGACGAACAAGATCCGACCAGGGTGCTTCTTGTGTGCTCGGCTCATGCCAGTACCTCGCTAGCGCTCGGCACTGGCATGCCCGAAGGCGCTGTGCTGATGATTCGCTCGCTGCGCTCGCTCATTGGCTGTTCTCCATTGGACTGAAATTGATGAAGTCGTCAGAGGCGGGCGGGTTCACCGCCGATGTGGGGGAACCGGCAGACTCCGGTTCCGGCGCGCTGAGCAGCTCGCGGGCGCCCAGTTCGAGCAGTTCCCTGGCCAGCTCGCGGCCCAGTTCCGCGGCGCGCTCCGGCGGGCCGACCACGGAGGCGCGCAACACATCGGAACCGTCGACGGCCGCCGCGCAGCCGCGCAGCGACAGTTCGTCGACGATCTTGCCGTCATCGTCGAGCGATTCGACGACTTCGGCGATGGCGCCGATCGGCGCGGTGCAACCGGCCTCGAGTTCGGCGAGCAGCGACCGCTCGGCGATGACGGCGGCACGGGTGGCGGCGTCGTCGAGTTCGGTCAGCGCCTCGAGCAATTCGGCATCGTCGCACCGGCATTCGACCGCCAGCGCGCCCTGCGCGGGTGCGGGCAACATCTGCACCGGCTCCAGCGCCTCGGTGACCGCGTCGAGCCGCCCGATCCGGGCGAGTCCGGCCCTGGCGACCACCACCGCGTCCAACTCGCCCTCGCTGACCTTGCGCAGGCGGGTGTCGAGGTTGCCGCGCAGCGGCACGATGTCCAGACCGAGCCCGAGGGCGCGCAACTGGGCCGCGCGGCGCGGCGCCGAGGTGCCGACCCTGGCACCGGCGGGCAGCTCACCGAGCACCAGACCATCGCGGGCCACCAGCGCGTCGCGCGGATCCTCGCGGGTCGGGATGGCGGCGATGGTGAAGCGCGGATCCTGTGCGGTCGGCAGGTCTTTGTACGAGTGCACCGCGATGTCGATATTTCCGGCGGCCAGTTCGTCACGCAGCGCCGAGGTGAATACGCCGACACCGATCTTCTGCACCGGATCCGAGGACAGATCGCCCGCGGTCTTGATGACCACCAGCTCCGCATCGTGTCCGGCCGCGATCAGGGTGTCGCGAACCGTGCCCGCCTGGGTGAGGGCGAGCAGACTACCTCTGGTGCCGATCCGCCACGGCACGCGCGTGCTGCCTGCGGTCACGTTTTCCTCTTCCTGCGCAATTGTCATGCCGTCTGCCCCTGTTCCTCGCCGCGGTGTCCGGCGGTGAAGTCGTCGGCAAGCGCGATCTCGCCGTCCCCGGTAAAACGCAGCGCGCCGTGCTCGTCGCCGATCGGACTGATTTCCATCGGTGTCGCAACCGCTTGCGCCGCACCGGGTTTGAGCTCGAACAATTCCCGCAGCGCCTCGGCGTAGGTATCCCCGCCCGGCGTCGAGGCCAGCTGCTTGACCCGCACCGTCGGCGCGTGCAGCAGTTTGTCGACGACGCGGCGCACCGTGCGCGCCACCTCGTCCCGTTCCGGATCGGCCAGCCCGGGCAACCGGGAATCGAGTCTGAGCAGTTCCGCCTCGACCACCTCGGCCGCGCGCTGACGCAGCGCGGCCACGGTCGGGGTGACCTCCGCCATGCGCTGGCCCGCAAGGTATTTCGCGAGTTCGTCGGCGACGATCGAGCGGGCGGCCGCGGTATCGTCGGCGGCCGCGCCGGCCGCCGGATCGCGCTGCAAGGTCTCGATATCGATGACTGTCACACCGGGCAGACCGGCGACGGCGTGTTCGACATCGCGCGGCAGGCCGAGATCGCAGAACACCAACGGCCGTTCCGCCGAGGCGAATTCGCTGCCGCGCTCACGTTCGGCCAGGGCGCGGTGGGTATCGGCCAGTGTCACCACCGCGCCGACCGCACCGGTACAGGTGATGACGACATCGGCGGCCGCCATCGCCTCGGTCAACCGTGACAGTTCCATCGCGTCGGCCTCGACACCGTGGCTGTGCGCGGTGTCCGCGAGCCGCTTGGCCCGGGCGAGGGTGCGGTTCACCACGACGATGCGGCCGATACCCGCACGCGACAGATGCGCCACCGCGAGCCCGCCCATGGCACCGGCCCCGACCACCACGGCGGTCCGACCCGCGAGCGGGCCGAGCACCTGCTGCGAGCGATCCAGCGCCACCGAAACCACCGAGGCACCGGCCCGATCGATACCGGTCTCCGAATGCACCCGCTTGCCCACGCGCAATGCGTGCTGGGCCAGTTCGTGCAGGGTCCGCCCGACCGCCTGCTGGGCATCGGCGGAGGCATAGGCGCCGCGGATCTGGCTGAGCACCTGCTGCTCGCCGATCACCATCGAATCCAGGCCGCTGGCCACCGCGAACAGATGTTCGGCGGCGGCCTCGCTGTAGCGGACGTAGGCGTGCTTGGTCAGATCCGGCAGCGGCAGTCCGGAATGTTTGGTCAATAGTTCGCCGACCTCGGCGAGACCGCCGTGGAAGGCGTCGACAACGGCGTAGACCTCGACGCGGTTGCAGGTCGAGACGATCATCGCCTCGGAGACGTGGCTGGAGGTGAGCATTCGGTCGATCAGCTTGGGCCGGTCCGCGTCGGTGATCGCGACCTTCTCCAGAATCGAGACAGGCGCGCTGCGATGCGAAATCCCGACTAACAGAATGCTCATGACTCCGCCTCGCTGGCGCTCGGCTGCGTCATGCGCATGGCGCGCTGGCACATGATTCGTTCGCTACGCTCACTCATGGTGTAACCACCGATCCCTTGCTGGATGGCTCCGTTGCCGAATGCGAGGTCGTCGAGTGTTTGAGTGCCGGATGTCCGGCAGCAGTGTGCGCGGGCGCGCGGTGGGCGATGCGGCCGGAGACCGCGTGCGCGACCTCGGGCAGGGGCGGAGCATTGCGCGCGGTCTCGAACGACAGCATCTGCAGCTCGACCGCCAGGTCGACCCGGCGGACCTCCACGGTCTCCGGCGCGGTCAGCTCACATGGGGCAAAGCTCAGGATCGACTGCAGCCCGGAGGCGACCAGTTGGTCGCAGACGTCCTGCGCCGCATCGTCGGGCACGGTGATCACCGCGATGGTCGGCTTCAACGCATCGATGGCCGGGGCCAGATCCGCGACATCGCGCACCACCAGACCGGCGACGGATATGCCGATCACCTCGGGATGGCTGTCGAACATGCCGACCACGGTGAACCCACGCCGCCGGAAGCCGCCGTAGCCCACCAGGGCCCGGCCCAGATTTCCGGCGCCGACCAGCACCACCCGATGTCCCTGCGACAGACCGAGCACATCCTCGATCCTGGTGCGCAACTTGGCGACGTCATAGCCGACACCCCGAACGCCATTGGGTCCCAGGAACGAAAGGTCCTTGCGCAGCTTGGCCGAATTGACACCCGCCGCGACAGCCAGTTCCTCACTCGATACGATGGCAACACCGTCGTCGGCCAACATGGCGAGGACCCGGAGATAGGTGGCCAGCCGCGCCACCGTGGCCTGCGGGATGTCCTTCTGCAGAGCCCTGCCGGAGACGCCGCTTGGCGCCTCATGCTGCTCTGTCACGTCGTCGGCTCCTCGTTCCGGCCTCCGGCGAGGTCCGGTTCATCGTTCGACCTCGTGCCCGGGGCGGTCCGGTGCCATGGTCGAAGTATTCGGAATGCTGGGTTCACTACCGCGGTGGATCCGCAGCCTCGGAGCATGCGGGTCGCGTGCCACCACCGTAACCGCTTGTGCAGCCCTTCACAAAGTCGGTGAATTTGGCCTCATTTTCCGCCGCGACCAGCAGCGCGGCGGAATCGGGCCGGATCAGCTATCGCTCAGCGAGTCAAGTCGGCCCGCAATCGGAGCTCGTCGACATCGAAATAGCTGTGCTCACGGCCGTCGAGCAGCACGACAGGAAGCCGGTCGCCGTACTCCGCCCGCAGGCCAGGGTCGGTTCCGGCGATTTCGTCGACATCGACCGTCGCCGGCTCGATGTCGAATTCGGCACAGATCGCCCGGAGTTGCTCGAGCGCGATGACGCAGAGCCCGCAGCCCGATCTCGTCAGCAGCGTCACCGAATGTGTGGGATTGGTCATGGCCGATATTAAATCCCCTCGCCACGCCCCGATCGGAGCGTGCCGTACTGCCTTAACTGTCACCGCGGCCAGCTAATGTGGTTGTGGTTCGCGCGACGGGCGGAGGTACTGGTGCCGGAACGATCGAAGGTGGCAAGGGCAGGTTTTATCGCGGGACGATTCGGTGAGTTTCCGGTGCGGTGGAATCAGGGTCGGCTCGGCCAGGGTCTGCAGGACCAACTCGCGCGCATCTCTCGCAGCCCCTTCGGCCCGAGCGAGGAAGAGCTGCGGGCCAATCTGGCCGGTGAGGCAAGTGCCGAGGCGGCGCTGTCGCTGCACGACGCCGAACTCGCCGAGGCCGATGTCGAGGCGGCCGGGCCCGAGGTGCCACGTGACCTGACCGCGGCCGCGTTCTTCGATGTCGACAACACCATGGTGCAGGGTGCGTCGATCGTGCATTTCGCCCGCGGACTGGCCGCGCGCAAATACTTCAAGACCTCCGATCTGGTGGACGTCGCCTGGAAACAGGTGAAGTTCCGGGTCACCGGCAAGGAGAACAGCACCGATATGGCCGCGGGCCGGGAGAAGGCACTCGCGTTCATCGCGGGCCGCCCGACCGCCGAACTGGCCGCCCTCGGCGAGGAGATCTACGACGAGATCATCGCCGACAAGATCTGGCCGGGGACAAGGGCTCTGGCACAGATGCACCTGGACGCGGGGCAGCAGGTATGGCTGGTTACCGCGACACCGGTCGAGTTGGCGCAGGTGATCGCCAAGCGGCTCGGGCTGACCGGGGCGCTCGGCACGGTCGCCGAGAGCGTGGACGGGAAGTTCACCGGACGGCTGGTCGGCGACATTCTGCACGGTCTCGGCAAGGCCCATGCGGTGCGCACGCTGGCAATCCGAGAGGGCTTGAACCTCAAGCGCTGTACGGCCTACTCCGACAGCCACAACGATGTGCCGATGCTGTCGCTGGTCGGCACCGCGGTGGCGATCAATCCGGATTCGGACCTGCGCGAGGTGGCGAAGAACCGCGGCTGGGAGATCCGCGACTTCCGTACCGGGCGCAAGGCCGCCAAGATCGGCGTGCCGACGGCGCTGGCGCTCGGTGCCGCCGGTGGCGCGGTCGCCGCGGCGGTCACCCGACGCCGCGAGCACTGATCACCCCGCACCGTCGCCCCTGCGAACGCCGGAATCCAGTGCGGTCGAGGGGTTTCCGGACTGGGTCCCGGCGTTCGCCGGGACGACGGGTCAGGCGAACGTCCGGATCGTCCGCTAACCCGTGAACGGGTTGCGACGCTTGGTGAGCAGTTTGTAGAGCGTCTGCTGGATGGTTTCGCGGACCTGGTCGGTGACCTCGAACATGGTCATCGGATCGTCGGCCGCCTCGGCCTCGTAGCCAGTGGTCGGGATGGGCTCGCCGAATTCGATGTACCACTTGGACGGCAGCGGCAGCGCGCCGAGCGGGCCCAAATGCGGGAACAGCGGAGTCACCGGGAAATACGGCAGATTGAGCAGTCGGGCCAGCGGCTTGATATCGGCCAGCTTCGGGTAGATCTCCTCGGAGCCGACGATCGAGCACGGGATGATCGGCGTACCCGTCCGCACCGCCGCGGCGACGAAGCCACCGCGACCGAAGCGCTGCAGCTTGTACCGGTCGGTGAACTGCTTACCGACGCCCTTGAAACCCTCGGGGAAGACACCGGTCAATTCGCCGGCGCGCAAAAGCCTTTCGGCATCCGGACGGCAGGCCAGGGTGTGACCCGCCTTGCGGGCGAGCACGCCGAGCACCGGCATCTCGAAGATGAGGTCGGCGGCCAGCAGGCGCAGTGCGCGTTCCTTCGGATGCCGATCGTGGACCGCCAGTTGCAGCATCAGTCCGTCGAGTGGAACCGTGCCCGCGTGGTTGGCGACGATCAGCGCACCGCCCGCCTCCGGAATGTTCTCGATCCCGTTGACCTGCACCCGGAACCAGAAATCCGAGAGCGGGCGCAGCGTGGGCAGGATGAGCGATTCGAGCAGATGCTCGTCGAAACCGAATTCGTCGACCTGATAGTCACCGGTCATGCGGCGACGCGCGAATTCCGCGGTGCTGCGGATCTGCCTGCCGACGGCGCCGCGCAGCATCTCCGATAGGGACTGCGGCGCGGGCGGTTCGTTCGCGGCCAGACGTTCGGTCAGCGAGGTCACCACCTGGCTCGGCGTTGCCTCGCCGGTCACCGGCTCCGGCCAGCGCCGGGGCGCGGTTCGCTGGCGCGTTTCTACGTTCAGATCGTGGAGTTGGATGACTTTGGCTACGTCATTCATGAATGTGCTCCCGTACCGGCCCCCA
The DNA here is from genome assembly GCF_050955995.1 of Nocardia sp. CA-119907. Classification (NCBI taxonomy): domain Bacteria; kingdom Bacillati; phylum Actinomycetota; class Actinomycetes; order Mycobacteriales; family Nocardiaceae; genus Nocardia; species Nocardia sp. CA-119907. The sequence goes on along the minus strand of NZ_CP192091.1, from coordinate 918,321 downwards.
ACAGGCCGAGCAGTTTATGTTCTGCGGCATCGATCCAGGCGGGATCGATGACGGGCCGCGACGCTGCGCCCCCGATGAAGTCGTCGAATGCCTGCACCGTCGTCCAGCGCGGTACGAACCCGAGCTCGGTGCGCATGCGGGTGGTGTCAAGGCCACAGCCGAAATGGAAATAGTCGAGCTGTTCACTGGTGAAATCACGCATGATCGGCCCCATGAGCGCGCGACCCGCGGTGCGGAACACAATCCACGGGATCGGCAGCTCGATGCGGCCAGCGCGCCGGATGGCCTGCGATAGCGCCAGCGCGCCGTCACCGGCGATGTTGTAGGTGCCGCCGGGTGCGTGCCGGGCGGCGTGCGCCATCGCGGCGATGGCGTCCTCCTCGTGCAGCAACTGCAGCCTGGCATCGCGGCCGAAGACCGTCGGCGCGACCGGCGAACGCAGATACTGCACACCACGCCCGGCGAGGCGCGGGCCGACAATGGGTGCCAGACGCAAAATGGCGGTGGCGATATCGGGGCGGCGCCGACCGAGTCCGCGAACGAATCCCTCGATTTCGATCATGTCCCGAGCAAACCAACCGCTCGGTGGCGTTCGCGCGCTCATTTCCTCGGTGAATTTCGCGGGATCCTTCGCGCTGCATCCGTAGACCGCGGAGGTCGAACGCACCACCACCCGGCGCACCGAAGGCGATTTCTGACAGACCGCGAGCAACTGCATGGCGCCGAGGACATTGAGATCCTTCATCACCGCCCGGCCACCACCGGCCGGCGGATGCGCGACCATCGACGCGTGCACAACGGTATCGACCTCATTGCCGCCGATTACCTTGCGAATCAAGGGATTTCGAATATCGGCGCGAATGAACTCGGCGCGGCCCATGCGCCGTTGCAGGTCACGACCAGGGGTCATGGTGTCGACGGCCAGGATGCGTTCGATGTTCTGATCCTGGGCCAGCCGCGCGACCACGTTGCCGCCGAAGAATCGGCTGGCACCGGTCACCATCACCACCTTGGGTGTATGTCCATCCCGTACCTCAGAACCCACCGCACCGGATCCCAACTGTGACAGCCCCCCTATTCCATGACTGCGGTACCAGCGTAACTGGTCGATTCGGATACGCCGGGATTATTAACCAGGTTCTAACGATGACTTCAGTCACCCGATACACGAGCAACTTTCAAAATTCGCTGTTTCAAAAAGAAAAGCCCGCCACCAATCGGTGACGGGCCTCCCAGCTAACGCGCGGCTCTTACTTGCCGAGTTTGCGCCGCTGAACACGCGTGCGGCGAAGCAGCTTGCGGTGCTTCTTCTTCGACATGCGCTTGCGGCGCTTCTTGATCACAGAACCCATAGGGTCGTCCTCGCGTTCTCTCTACTCGGCGCGCACGCCAATCACGTACGCCTGTTTCAGCGTCCGCGCCGCCAGCAGGCACCGGACACCACAAAGCGGTGCCGCCAGGCAGGCGCACACGAACCGAGGGTTCATCCTACCGGGACACCGACAAGCGGATGAAATCGCCTCATCCAGCGTCGAAGTAGGACGTCTCCAGGTAGTCGTGGACCGCTTTGGCATGCACCCGGAACGAGCGACCGACCCGCACGGCGGGCAACTCACCCGAGTGCACCAGCCGATAGACGGTCATCTTGGATACCCGCATTAGATTCGCAACCTCGGCGACGGTGAGGAACTGGGTACCACCGCCGAGCACCGACTGCGTCGGAGACGTCGAGCCGCCTTGCGTCCGGGAACCAGCCCGGCCACCCGATGGTCCTGAGCTACCTGGCGACGTCCCTGAGCTATTTGCAGACATCTTGTTAGACATCATTGCACCACTGACCTCCGGCACGTCCGCGCCGCCAGCTTCCCCACCGGCGGAACAGACACGCACGTGCTCCTTGAAGCTTAGCGGGACCAGTGGGATTACTGCGACGGGTGTGAGAAATCAGGTTTACATGCAGGGAACCGACCGGTCACCCTGAATATGCGCTGAGTTTGATTTCGGTCACCCGTACTACCCCCTAGGGGTTACGCGACGCCAAGCGCTTCGCTGTGTTCGATTCGCGGCATTCCCGGAGCCCTCCGCGGTCATGCCGCGCTACCGCCACCGTGCCCGTCGTTCGCACCCTGCTCCGCCGACCTTTGCTTGGCGGCGTGCAATGCCTCCAGAAAGGCCGAGCGCACCCCGCCCCGCTCCAATTCGCGCACCGCGGCGGCGGTGGTGCCCGCCGGAGAGGTCACGGCCGCACGTAGCTCGACGGCAGTCTGCCCGGACCCCTCCAGCAGCGCGGCCGAGCCGATCATCGTCTGCACCACGAGTTGGGTGGCGACGTCGCGGGTCAGGCCGAGTCCGACGCCCGCATCGATCATGGCCTCGACCACCAGGAAGAAGTACGCGGGTCCGGAGCCCGAGACCGCGGTCACCGCATCCATCTGCGCCTCGGTCACGGTGGCCACCTTGCCGACCGCGGCGAGCAATTCGGTCACCTGGGCCAGCTGTTCGGCGCGGGCGTAGCGGCCCGGCGCGAGCACACTCATGCCCTGGCCGACCAGCATCGGGGTATTCGACATCACCCGCACCACCGGGAATCCGGCGGGCAGCTTGTTCTCCAGGCGCGCCGTCGGCACACCCGCCGCCAACGACACCAGGATCTGATCCCGGTCGCTGTCGAGCTCGGCCTTGGCCAGCTGGGTCAGCACGGTATCCACGTCACCCGGCTTGACCGCGATGACCAGGATATCCGCGCCGACGATCGCGTCGGCGATCGAATCGGTCACCCGCACGCCGAGCCGGTCAGCGATCAGCTCGGCGCGATCCGGATGGGTCTCCACGACGACCAGATCCCTGGCCGCCCGTCCCGATTCCAGCAACCCGGCGATCAACGCCTCGCCGATGCGACCGCCACCGATCACCGCAACTCTCGTCATAGGACTAAAGGCTAATCGCGCGGCAATATCGCCGCGGCGCTGGGGAACCGGTGCCGGTGCGGAAACCCCGTGCTAACGCTGCTGCGGCACCAGCGCGAGCTGACGGCTCTGGGCCACGACCGCACCGGTGGAGTCCAGGACCAGCTGGTCCTCGTCGAACATGCGGCCGCCGACCTCTTGGCTGGTCGCGATGATCCGCAGCCAACCCGGAGCCGGCCGCCGGCGCAGGTAGGTGGTCATCTGCACGGTCGGAGCCCAGCCGACGTGGCCCAGGTTGATCGGAACCGGCGGGCTCATATCGGCCGACATCATCGCGAAGTACATGGCGACATCGGGGTCCTGCTGGTCGCCGTCGAAGGGATGCATCCACAGACGCAGACGCGGTTCCCCCTTCGCGCCGTCGAGGAATGACGCCCAGGAACGGTCGAGGTACAGGTCGGCGCCCTGGGCGACATGGACGAGCTTGCCCATCGACGAGCCCCGGTACCCGATCGCGTCGGCGGGCGGTGCGACCGGCATATCGCCGTGTTGCGGCGCGTAGATCGGCTCGACGTCATCGAGGTGGCCGAAGGTGAAGGAGGTGCGCACCAGCTTGCGCCCCTGCTGGATGAGGTTCACATCGACCAGGCAGATCTGGCGACCCACCTTGCTGATGTGCACCTCGAATTCGACCTCGCCCGGTTCGGGGGCACCGAGGAAATCGGAACTCGCCGCGATGGGGGCCATCGCCACCAGGGCCGGATCTGAGGCGCGCAGCCAGCGGGTCGCGGCCGCAGCGCTGGCCGCGACCATGGTGCCACCGTGCACCTTCGGGCCGATGGTCCAGATCTTATCGATGAAGCCCAGGTAGCGGCCGGTTTCGGGAGCGGCCGACAGCAGTTCGGTCAGGGTGACCACCCGGCTGAAGGGTGCATTGCTGGCGACGGCTTGCGGGTTGTTGGCAGCGACACCACCAGCGGCGGTTCGCTCGAGATCGGCGGTCAGCTCCGGCATCGTCACTCCTGTCGTCGGTCGGCCGCACAAGCGGGTCGCGGCGTTCGTACAGCGTAAACGAGCCGGATCGCGGTTCGAATTCCCCTCTGCCGGGAGATCGGTGCAAGATCACAGCCCGGCGCGGGGATCCGCAGCTCGGCGTCGGATCAAACCCGGTTCACGTGCCTCGGTGCTGGCGCGGGGGCGGGTGCGTTGAGGTGCTGTCTGGCGAAGGCCAGCGTGCGGTGCAGCATGCCGGCGCGGTCCGGGGTGGTGCGGGCGTTCTGGGTATTGATCTCGGCGATCGCGTGCCCGGCGAAACCGGATCGGACCAAGGCCGCGCACAGCTCGGCGCACGGCTGGGTGCCCTCGCCGGGTACCAGATGTTCATCGTGCGCCGCGCCGCGGCCGTCGGCGAGATGCAGGTGGGCCAGGCCGTGACCCATCCGCGCGGCCAGTGCCAGCGGGTCCGTGCCAGCGGTCGCGGTATGCGAAAGGTCGAGGGTGTAGTGCCGGAATCCGGTATCGGTCGGATCGTAGGAGGGACTGAACGCGGTCAGCCCGGGTCCGGGTCCGCCGCGGCGCTCGAGCCGCTTCGCCGAACCGGCGCCGCGACCGAACAGGGTATCCGCGCGCATGGGGAACATGTTCTCCACCGCGACGATGACGTGGCTGTGCTCCTCCAACTCCGCGACCTGGTCGGCGAAGCCCTGCGCATAGCGGCGCTGCCAGCGGAACGGCGGATGTACCACCACGGTGCTAGCGCCGAGCGCCTCGGCGGTGCGCACGCTGCGCTCGAGTTTGGCCACCGGATCCGAACCCCATACCCGCTGGGAGATCAGCAGGCACGGTGCGTGGATGGCGAGTACCGGCATGTCGTATTTGCGGGAGTATGCCTGGATCGTGGCGATGCTCTGACTGGCCGGTTCGGCCCAGACCATCAATTCGATTCCGTCGTAACCGATTTCGGCCGCATATCGGAACGCCGCCTCGGTGTTCTGCGGATACACCGAGGCCGTCGAGAGGCCGACGAGAATCTGCTGCCTATCGGGCTCGCCGATAGGGTGGGGTTCGGTGTGCACGTCCTGATCCGGCGCGGGCCCCCGCACCGCGCTGTCCGCCCTGATGTCGTCCGCCTGCCCGATGTTCCCCACAGCTGCTCCCTGCTCAGTTCGTACTGAGAAGAAAGGCTAGCGGTCCCAACGTGACAAAGATGCCTACGACGACGGCGATCACCGTACTGAGGATGTCATCGGTGCGTCGCAATATGCGCACCAATGCCACCAGGCCGAGGATCACGATCATCGCCAGGCACAGCGCCACCCAGGGCAGCATTTCCCACATGCGCTCGAAGCCCTTGAACAGCAACATTCCGGCGACCGCCGCGCCGGTGCTCTGACCACCGAGAATCATCCACTGGCGGCGATTGGCGTCGTAGTCCGCCTTCCGTGCTCGCCGCGAGCGGCGCGGGAACGATGTCGCATAGGAATGTTCCGAATCCGAGTCGGCGTCGAAATCGTCGTCGTCGTAATGCGAATCGGCGTCGTGATCGTCGAGGGCATCACCCGTCGGGAACGGTTCGTACACATCGGTTCGACCGTCGTATCCATCAGCCAGATCGGTAGGTGCCGGACCGGCGTCACGTTTCGATCGGCCACGCCGACCGCGCCCGTTCGCGCGCTCGGCCCGTTCGACGCCGTCGCGCAGCAGATCGCCCGCCACGGTCTGGCCGGAGACGAGCGGTTGATCCTGACTGGCCAGTGACCACGCGGCCGTGGGTATGCCCTCGGACTCGGGTGCGTTGTTCTTCGGCGGTACATGTCTTCGCACCGACCACGCGGGCAATCCGCCGTCGGCCGGTCCGCGCGCACCATCGCGCCGTGCGGATCTTCGCTGCTCGGATTCGGCATCGACACCGCGATTCGCGGTCCGGTCCGGAGCCTGCGATCTCGACGGACCGTCCGGCAGCGGCAGCGGTGCCGACTCGGGCGCGAAGCCATTGGTGGACGGTGACCACCCCGCGGTCGAAGGTCCGGCTTGCGCCTCGGCCTCCGCGGCGCGCCGTCGGGCGGCCCGGCCACCGGTTCTCGATCCGTTCCGCTGCGGTTCGGGTGCATCCGCGCGGCGGCCGATATCGTGCAGCGGCCGGACCTCGGTGGTCTCCTCCACCGGTTCGGCGTGCCGGTGTCGACGTCCGGTGCGTCCCGAGTCCGCGGCGGGTGTGCCATCCGACAGCGGTGACGCGTACGGGTCCGGTGCCGGGGCATAGAGATCCGATAGCGGCGCGGACAACGGATCCGCGGGCGCCGAGTGCCACGATGGCGCCACATCCCGGCTCGGCATTTCCCGCCCCGGCATGACCCGGCTGGACCATCCGGGTGCCGGCGATGGATCGGCTTCCGGAGCGGCATAGGTCGAAAGCGGGTCGTATCTGGTGATCGGCCCCGACATCGGCGAGTAGTTGGGCAGTTCGGGCGCGGGCGGCGCATACGGTTCCGGCGCGGCATACGAAACCGGTTCCGGCGGCGCGGCGTACGAAACCGGTTCGGGCGCAGGCGTTTCGAAACCGGCGGAGCCATAGCCGCCGGACTCGAATCCGGCCGGCCGATAGCCGGAAACGTCGTACCCGGTGGATTCGTACGCCGGTGGTTCGTACGCCGGTTCCTCATCGGCCTCGGGTGCGGCGTGCGCCGAATGGCCACCACCGCCGCCGACCGGAATGGCCGGGAGGTCACCGGTCAGCTCGGCCACCGAGATGCCGCGGCCACCACGCCGCCGCCGACCGCCGCCTCCGGATGAGGCCGCGCCCTGCGCACCGTTGCGTGCCAGCAGCTCGGCAACCGATAGCTGCTTGGAATCCTCACTCATGACGACACCGTTTCGATCGGGCCCGATAGACCGCCGCCGGGTACCGGCTTACCGCTAGCGTCCACGACAGCACCCGGCAATGCCGTGGCCCTCGGTCCGCCGTTCATATCGGTATCCAGTTTGCGCAGGATGAGCCCCTCGCGCAGTGCCCACGGACAAATCTCGAGGGTATCCAGCGATAGTGCCCGCATACTCGCCTCCGCGACCAATGCGCCAGCCACCAATTGCTGTGACCGATCGGAACTTACGCCTTCCAATTCTGCACGGTCCGCCGCCGTCATTCTCGATATGAAGGCAATCAGTTGGCGCAGACCTGAGCTGGTGAGTGTACGGCGCACCCGCAGCCCGGCCGAAGAGGGTGCCGCTCCGGTGAGCCGGGCAAGGGACCGGAAGGTCTTCGATGTCCCCACCGCGAGATCCGGTTTACCTGCATCCAGCAGCTGTTTCGTCGGCGTGACCAGTTCCGCGTCGAGCCAATCGCGCAGTACCGAGACTCGGCGCTTGCCCGGCGGATCCTCGCGCAGCCATTCCCTCGTCAACCGTCCGGCGCCGAGTTGCAGCGAGAGTGCGACATCGGGTTCCTCGTCACCGCCGTTGGTCATTTCCAGTGAGCCGCCGCCGATGTCGAGGTTCAGGATCCGCCCCGCGCTCCAGCCGTACCAGCGGCGCACCGCGAGGAAGGTCAGCCGAGCCTCGTCGACACCGGAGAGCACCTGCAGCTCGACACCGGTCTCGGCCCGGACCCGAGAGAGGACTTCATCGGAGTTGGTCGCCTCGCGCAGCGCGGAGGTAGCGAACGGCATCAGCTCGACGCATCTGGATGTCTCGGCGATGCTGGCGAATTCGGCGACCGTCGCGATCAGGCGTTCGGCCCCTTGGACGGTGATGCGGCCCTCGCCGTCCATGTTCTCCGATAGCCGTAGCGTGGCCTTTGTCGAGCTCATGGGCATCGGGTGACCACCACGATGGGCGTCCACCACGAGCAGGTGGACGGTATTGCTTCCGACATCGAGAACCCCAAGCCGCACATGAACACGGTACTGGGTGAACCGGCACTTTAGACCAGGCGACTGAACTGTTAGCGTCCTGAGGTGTGACGGTAGGCGCAGCAGTGAGTGAGCGGGGCGAGCGAACCAGCAAGCACAGCGCGGCGCCGCGCACGACGGAGCCGAGCGCCAGCGAGGCGCAGTCGTGAGCGGCTCCAAGAGGCCCCGACCAGCGGGGAAAATCGATCCGGCGCCGGAGGTCGATCTCGACTTTCCCCGGGAATGGATCGAGTTCGTCGATCCAGCAAACGACGAGCATGTGATCGTCGCCGATTTGACGTGGCTGCTGTCGCGCTGGACGTGCGTCTTCGGCACTCCGGCATGCCAGGGAATTCTGAGCGATCGCCCCGATGACGGCTGCTGCTCGCACGGCGCGTTCCTCTCCGATAAAGACGACCGCAAGCGCCTGACCAATGCTGTGAAAATGCTCACACCCGGGGACTGGCAGCTGATGGACCAGGCGACCGACGACGAGGGCAAGATCACCAAGAAGGGCTATCTCGAGCTCGACGAACTGGAGGACGAGCCCGCGCTGCGCACCCGCCGATTCGACGGCGCGTGCATCTTCCTGAACCGGCCCGGCTTCGCGGGCGGCGTCGGCTGCGCACTGCACACCATGGCGCTGCGCAAGGGCATCGAACCGCTCGAGGTGAAGCCGGACGTGTGCTGGCAGCTGCCGATCCGGCGCACCCAGGATTGGGTCGAGCGCCCCGACGGTGTGCAGATCCTCGAGACCACCATCACCGAATACGACCGGCGCGGCTGGGGTCCGGGCGGCGAGGACCTGGATTGGTACTGCTCCGGCTCCCCCGACGCACACGTCGGCGCCCGTCCGGTCTGGCAGTCCTATGCCCCCGAGCTCAAGGAACTGCTCGGCGTACCCGCCTACGAGGAGCTGGCCAGGCACTGCAAACGCCGCGAGGGCCTGGGGCTCATCGCGATCCATCCGGCGACCGTGCACGCCGATCGGATGAAACCCGAAGCGCACATCACAGACCAGTCAGCGTGAGGTTTGCATGACGGGCCATTCACCTACCCGCCATGCGAGCTTCACCCAGATGCGGTTGGATGTGCGGTCATGTTGAAGAAAGCACTCGCCCTGACCACGATCGCGCTCGGTGCCACCGTCGCGCTGACCGGTGCCGCGCACGCGGAACCCAATGGTGACCCGGCCAAATACGCCGATTTCACCGCCGACTTCCTGCCCGCGAACACCCCCGACGCGATCAACGCCCAGGCGAATGGCAAGAACCTGATCATGAGCCCGTACGGCATCAGCCGTACCATCGCCTGCCGCGGCACCAGCGCGGCCGATGTCTACGACTGCATGCAGGAAGACGATCTCGGCTGGATCACCCTGCGCAAGAACGATCTCCCCGGCCTCGGCCCCACCTGGGTTTACCTGCCCTGATTTCTCTCCCGACGTAGCGTGCAGCCGAGGTTGTCGGGGCCTCGGCGGCGGCGCCCGTCATCAATTCGCGGTAATTCGCCGCCGTACGCCGTTCGCCACAGCTCCCCGGGCGGACGATCCGTACGGCGGGCACGCCCCACTAGCGCCGATCAGGCCTCGAGCTTGTAACCGAGGCCACGCACCGTCACCAAATGCTCCGGCTTGGCCGGATCGCCCTCGATCTTCGAGCGCAGCCGCTTGACGTGCACGTCGAGGGTCTTGGTATCACCGACATAATCGGCACCCCAGACCCGGTCGATCAGCTGGCCGCGGGTCAGCACCCGGCCGGAGTTGCGCAGCAGGTACTCGAGCAGATCGAATTCCTTGAGCGGCAGGGTGACCTGCCTGCCGTTGACGTGCACGGTGTGGCGGTCGACATCCATGCGCACCGGTCCGGCCTCGAGCACACCGCTCTCATTGCCGCCGTCCAGCTCATCGCCGGCGCCGCGGCGCAGCACCGCCCGGATGCGGGCGATCAGTTCGCGTGCCGAGTACGGCTTGGTGACGTAGTCGTCGGCGCCGAGTTCCAGACCGACCACCTTATCGATCTCGCTGTCCCGCGCGGTCACCATGATCACCGGGACGCCACTGCGAGTACGCAGCTGTTTGCACACATCGGTGCCGCTCATACCGGGCAGCATCAGGTCGAGCAGCACGATATCGGCACCGGAGCGGTCGAATTCGGCGAGCGCGGACGGTCCATCACCGACCACGGTGACCTCGAAGCCCTCCTTGCGCAGCAGGAACGCGAGCGGATCGGCCAGCGACTCCTCATCTTCGACGATCAGAACACTCGTCATCTGCGTGCCTCCACACCATTTGGTCTACCCGGCCCCGTGGGGCGCGGGTGTGTTTCTCTCATGCTCACCACGGCGCCGTCGACTTCTTCCTCGCCGCCGGATTCGTGGTGGGCAGGTATTCGCAGGGTGAACGTCGATCCGGTGCCCAGCTTGCTCCACAGGGTGATCTCACCGTTGTGGTTGGCTGCCACGTGCTTGACGATAGCCAGGCCGAGCCCGGTACCGCCGGTGGCGCGCGAGCGGGCCTTATCGGATCGGAAGAAGCGCTCGAACACCCGCTCCTGGTCTTCCTTGGCGATGCCGATACCGCGATCGGTCACCGCCATCGCGACGTGATCGCCGCGCAGTGAGCGGCTCACCGAAACATGGGAGCCTGTCGGCGAGTACGCGATGGCGTTCTCCACCAGGTTGGACAGCGCGGTAACGAGCAGCGTTTCGTCGCCGAGCACCTCGAGTCCACTCGGACGATCGGTGCTGACGGTGATACCAGCGGCCTCGGCGGCGGTGCGGGAGCGGTCGACCGCCTGCATCACCACGGTGTCGACGTCCACCACCTCGAGTTCGGGTAGCTTTTCCGCACCCTGTAGCCGCGATAGCGCGATCAATTCGGTCACCATCTTGCCCAGGCGTCGGGATTCGCCGAGTACCCGCTGACCGAAGTGCCGGACCGCCTCGGGATCCTCCGCCGATTCCAGCATGGCCTCGGCCAGCAGGCTCATCGCGCCGACGGGGGTTTTGAGTTCGTGGCTGACATTGGCGACGAAGTCCCGGCGGGTGGCCTCCATCCTGGCCTGCTCGGAATCGTCGTCGGCGAACAGCACGGTGAAGCTGGTCTCTTCGCGTGATAGCTGCCTGGCCACTCCGCGCACCGCGATCCGGCTGCGGCCGGGCATCGGATTCTTGGCGGTGAGATCGAATTCGGCGGACTCGCCGGTGGCGAGCACCTTCTCCACCGCCGCCCAGGCGCGCTCGTCGAGCAGCCGGTTGCGGACCAGGCCGAGTTCCTCTGCGCGCGGGTTGACCAGCACCACATCGCGGTACTCGTCGACGACGGCGATACCGCTCTCGGAGGCGAGCACGATCAGGTCGAGGACCTGGGACATGGTGAGGCCGGAATCTGCCTGCCTGCGGGCGGCCTGCCTGGCGTTCACGAACGGGATAAGTAGCCCGCCGACTGCCAGGCCGACGACAGCCGCGAGGACTGCCAGAAGGACGGCCTGGGGAACACTCACCCTTGAATCGTACGGTCGCCGACCGACAACCCAACTCGGGGTACGCGAAGTTTCGCGCAGGTCATGGGTACTTCCAGCCTTGTTAGCCGCTCGTTTACGAGTTGTTCTCCCCCGCCGCACCGAGCATCAGTCGTCTGCGCCCGCCATCGCCGTGCCGACCGCACGACCGTGCTTGTCCACCCATTCACCCAGGGCATAGATCGGGGTCAGCAGGTCGCGTCCGGCTTCGGTGAGTTCGTACTCGACGCGCGGCGGGGCCTCGGCGTAGCGGCGGCGCTCGATGAGGGTCATGGACTCCATCCGGCGCAGGGTCTGGGTCAGCATCTTCTGGCTGATGCCGCCGATGGCCGCGCGGAGTTCGCCGGGACGCATCGGACCATCGCGCAGCATATAGACGATGACCGTGAGCCAGCGGTTGCCGAACAGGTCGACACCGAGTCGGGCCGGGCAGTCGGCCTCGTAATCGCCGTAGGGCGCGAATTCCACCGGCTGTGCGGATTCGACGGTCATGGCACCAGCCTGCCACCGCCGTTGCGCACCTTCGGGTGCCTATCGGAATCCCTAGCGTCGCTTCCGGATACATCCCGAGCTAGGAGTTGATATGCGAATCGGAATCATCGGGGCCGGAGCGATGGCGAAGGCGCTGGGCGGTGGCTGGGCCGCGGCCGGACACGAGGTCGTCATCGGTGCGCGGTCCCGCGTGGCAGCGGACGAGCTGGCGGCAACTATCGGGCACGGAGCACGCGGTGGAAGTATCGGCGCGGCGGCCGAATTCGGGGCGATCGTATTGCTCGCGATACCGGTAAGCGCCCTTGACGAAGTGCTCGGCGAAATCGGCGGCTCACTCGCCGGACGAACGGTGATCGACTGCACCAATGCGTTCCTGCCGGACGAGGCCGCGCCGGAGGGGGTGCTGGCCTTCGTACTGTCCGAGGACGCCGTGGCCGCTCGCATCGCGGCGACGGTTCCGGATGCGCATGTGGTGAAGGCGTTCAATGTCTGTGCGGCCGAAGTGTGGGAATCGGACACCCGTGTCTTCGAGAACAGCAGGCTGGCGGTCCCGATCTGCGGCGACGACGCGGATGCGGTGCGGCAGGTCGCCGTGCTGGCCGAAGATCTCGAGCTGCAACCGCTTTCGGCGGGCGGACTGCATCGCGCAAAGTACCTCGAGGCCACCTCGGTATTCACCGTCGGCCTCTGGTTCGCCGGTGCGGATGCCCGCGCGATCTTCCCGCCATTGACGGCGGCATTCGCCGTGGCCGACTAGGCGCCGATCGGCCCAGGTCCGAGCGCGCACAACCGCCCAGACGCGGGTTCGAGCATGAATGCGCGCGAAGTGCACGCTCGGGCGGGATTCGACTTACCAGCCGGGTTCCACGCACCGGGTATCGACGAAACTCGGCGCCTTCGGATCCGAGCAACGCGCCGCGACCGATGCCGGTCGCGGCGCGTTGTCGGCCTGAGCCGACGGAGATGCTTATTTGCCGCCCTGGCTGGCGACGGCCGCGGCACCCGCGGCGGCGGCCTCGGGGTCGAGGTATTCGCGCGGGCGAACCGGGCGCAGGTTCTCGTCGAGTTCGTAGCGCAGCGGGATGCCGGTGGGGATGTTCAGGCCCGCGATATCGTCATCGGAGATCTGGTCCAGGTGCTTGACCAGTGCGCGCAGCGAGTTGCCATGTGCCGCAACGAGAACGGTCTTGCCGGAGAGCAGGTCCTTGGAGATGGTCGACTCCCAGTACGGGACCATCCGGTTCACCACGTCGAGCAGGCATTCGGTCTTCGGGACATCGATGCCCTGGTAGCGCGGGTCGCCCTCCTGGCTGTACTCGTTCGCCGGATCGATCGGCGGCGGCGGGGTGTCGTAGCTGCGCCGCCACAGCATGAACTGGTCGTCGCCGTACTGATCGCGGACCTGCGTCTTGTTCTTGCCCTGCAGATCGCCGTAGTGACGCTCGTTCAGGCGCCAGTCGCGCACGACCGGGATCCAGTGCCGGTCGGCGGCGTCCAGCGCGATATTCGCGGTGCTGATCGCGCGCCGCAGCACGGAGGTGTAGACGATATCGGGCAGAATGCCGTGTTCGGCCAGCAGTTCCCCGGCGCGCTTCCCCTCGGCCATGCCCTTATCGGTCAGGTGCACATCCACCCAGCCGGTGAACAGGTTCATGGCATTCCATTCGCTCTCGCCGTGGCGCAGCAGCACGAGGGTGTACGTCATGCCCGCCATTCTGGCATGTGCGCGAACCGCGCTCGCACCCGTTCCCGCCGGTCAACCGACCACTCAGGAGATGGCGTCGGCCGTATCGTGCCCCGCGGCCAGGACGCCGGCACCAACGAGGGTGGCGCCGTTGGTGATTCGGGACGGCACCACCCGCAGGTCGCGCAGGAAGTCCAAGCCGGCGTGCCGGGTCAGCGCCGCACGCAGCGGATCCCAGAGCGGTTCACCCGATTGCGCGAAACCGCCGCCGATCACCACCCGATCGATATCGAGTGTCGAGGCAGCAGAGGCGATGGCCGTGCCGAGCGCCGTTCCGGCCCGGTGCAGCGCGGCGAGCGCGATCTCGTCACCGGAGTGCGCGGCCTTCGCGAGTCCGGCGCCGGTTTCGCCGCGCCAGCCCTGCTCACGCGCCCAACGCACCGATGACATGCCGCTGGCGATCGCCTCCACACAGCCGACGCCGCCGCATTCGCACGGCACATCCCAGCCCGGCACCACGATATGCCCGACATGCCCCGCATTGCCGGTGCGGCCGAGCACTACGCGGCCATCGGCGATGATGCCGCCACCGATACCGGAGGAGACCGTCATCGCCAACCCGTTCGGCACCCCGCGCAGCGCACCGACATGATGTTCGGCCAAGGCCAGGCAGGCGCCATCGATGGCGAATCGCACCGCGGCGGCAGGAAAGAGCCGCTGTACCTCGGCGACGATCGGAAAGCCCGACTTCCATTCCGGAATGTTGAGCGGACCGGTGACACCGGTCCGCACATCGACCGGTCCGGCCGAACCGATTCCGATCGCCGAGACCGTCGCATCCCCCGCCACCTCGCGCAACAGCTCGCGGCACGCAGGCCACACCGATTCGCGCGGCACATCGACGCGCCGCACATCGCGCACCTTCCGACCCGCGTAGACCACCCCGACGGCGAACTTCGTGGCACCGATATCCAGAGCAAGAACCATCATCGTCGTGCGGCCTCCTGTACCTCGCGGCCCATTCACACAAATGCGCCACAGCGCGATTGTCGCCTACACCGGACGTGTCGGTGCGCGATCGCTCAGGGCTGGTCCGCGGCTTCGACCAGGTGCTCGAAGGCGCGCAGGTTCTTGAGCGATTCGCCGCGCGAGACCCGCCACTTCCATTCCTTCCGAATGGACTCGGCGAAGCCGAGTTCGAGCAGGGTGTTGAAGTCGGCGTCCACGGCCTCGAGGATCTGGCCGAAGATCCGGTCCAGTTCGTCGGGGGTGACGGCGTGGGTGGACATGCGGCCGACCAGATAGATATCGCCGACGCGGTCCAGGGTGTAGGCCACGCAGTAGAGGCGGCGGTTGCGCCGCAGCAGGAATTTGTAGACGCCCTCGAAGTTCTCATCGGGCTTGCGGCAGACGAACGATTCGATCCGCACGCCGTGCTTGCCGACGGTGAGCATCACGGTGGTCTGGAGTTTGCGCTCGCCGGGCAGGACGACGACGAAGGTGTCCTGGCTCGGGTGGGTGTACTCGATCTCCCGGTCCCGCAGCGTTTGGTCGATCAGCTGCGCGGTCGC
Organism: Nocardia sp. CA-119907; assembly: GCF_050955995.1. Taxonomy (NCBI): domain Bacteria; kingdom Bacillati; phylum Actinomycetota; class Actinomycetes; order Mycobacteriales; family Nocardiaceae; genus Nocardia; species Nocardia sp. CA-119907. The sequence goes on along the minus strand of NZ_CP192091.1, from coordinate 903,261 downwards.
GGACATACTCATCGGTGCGCTCCCGTCCGGCGCCGCCACAGCGCCCGCGATCTGGCCTGACTGCTCTCGCCGAGCAGCCCAGCGCTGCGTTCACCAGCGAGGCTAGCGCGTTCACCGGGCAGTTCGGCCCGCGCGCTGTCGAGGACCAGGCTGCGCCGCGCGCTGAAACCCGAGCGGATCGCACGGAAATCGGCCAGCGCCGCGGAGTAACTGGCGAGCAGTCCGTCGGCGGTGTGTTTCCAGGAGAAGTTCGCGGCGTGCTCGACCGCGCGCAGACCCATCCGACCCAGTCGCCCGGCATCGTCGAGCAGGTGGCCGAGGGCGTCGGCCCAGTCCGGCGTCCGGTGTCCCGGGACCAGCAGACCGGTCTCACCATCGCGCACCGCGGTGCCGAGTCCGCCGACATCGGCCGCGAGCACGGGGGTGCCGCTGGCCTGTGCCTCGATGGCGACCAAACCGAACGATTCGTTGTAGCTGGGCACCGCGACCAGATCGGCCGCCCGGTACACCTGGACCAGCCGGTCCGGCGGCTGCGGCGGCAGGAAGGTGACGTGGTCGGCGATGCCGAGCGCGGCGGCGAGTTCGATCAGCGCATCCGGACGCTCCAGTCCGCTCCCGGACGGTCCGCCGACGATGAGCACCCGCAGCTTGCGCGCCGGATTCCGGTGCAGCAGTTCCGCGGCGGCCCGGACCAGCACATCGGGCGCCTTGAGCGGCTGGATGCGGCCGATGAACGCGACGATCTGCTCGTCGGCGCGCAGGCCCAATTCGGCTCTGGCGGCGGCCTTTTCACCCGGACGGTAGCGGGTCAGGTCCGCACCGGGCGGCACCACGTCGATGCGCTCCGGATCGGCGCCGTACAGCTCGACGAGCTGACGCGCCTCCTCCGCGGTATTGGCGACCATCCGGTCGGCCTCGGCGATCACCTGCTTCTCGCCGATCTCCCTGGTCGCGGGTTCGGGACAGTCCCCTTCGGCCAGCGCCGCGTTCTTGACCGCGGCCAACGTGTGCGCGGTGTGCACCAGCGGGACCCGCCAGCGGTCGCGCGCCAGCCAACCGACCTGACCGGAGAGCCAGTAATGCGAATGGACTAGGTCGTAGTGGCCGGGTAGATGTCCGGCCTCCTGGCGCAGCACCTCGGCGGTGAACGGGCACAGCTGCGTCGGCAGGTCGCGCTTGTCCAGTCCCTCGAACGGACCGGCCACCACATTGCGCACCAAGACCCCGGGGGCCGCCTCCTGGACCGGCGGAACGTTCGAGGAGGTGGCCCGGGTGAATATCTCGACCTCGGTGCCGCGTCGGGCCAGCTGAACAGCGGTTTGCAGCACGTAGACGTTCATGCCGCCCGCATCGCCGGTCCCCGGTTGGGCCAGTGGTGAGGTGTGCACCGATAGCACGGCAATCCGATTGGGCCGTAGGTCCGGGCGTTGACTCACACTTCCATAGTGCACGGTGCATCACCGAACTCAGACGCCGTATCCGAGCCAAGTGACAGCTGTCACAGCGCTTCGTGAGGCTTCTCACGCGCCGGTGCGCCTATCCGCCCGGCTCGAGCACGGCACCAAGTCTGTTCGAGCCGGGCGCACGGCGCCAGCGAATTTCGGACGGCTAACTCAGACCGTCGATGAACGCGCCGACCTCGGCGACGAACCGGGCGCGATCCTCGATGAACAGCCCGTGCTGCGCTTCCTCCCAGAACGAGGCGCGGGCATCGGGCACGGCGTCGACGATGTAGCGCCCGTTCTCGATCGGCACCACCGGATCCTTTGTCCCGTGCAGGACCAGCACCGGAATGTCGAGGGTGCGCAGCGTTTCGGTGTTGTCGACGGTGCGGTAGAACAGCGCCTTGCGCACCCGAGGCGGTGTGGACAGGCTCGCCCCGAAGATCCGCTGCGCATCGACACCCTTATCCGGGCCCGGCCCGGTATTGGCATTGCCGAAGGCACCGAATGCGCGCAGCGCACGTCCGGCACTCTCCTCGAAGACGCCCGGCATGGCCTCCCGCATGGCCGAACCGGTCTCCGCGCCGGGCGCACGGCCGATGTTGGCCATCGAACCCGAGTAGATGACGCCCGCGACCGCGCCGGTGCCGTAGGCCGTCAGATAGTCGGTGAGCACGATGCCGCCATAGGACCAGCCGAGCAGTACCGCCCCGGTTTCGACACCCTCGGCCGCCAGCACCGCGGCGATATCGGCGGCCCAATTCTTCGGATCGTCGTAGCCGGTCTCCGGCGCGTCGGAATAGCCGTGACCGCGCAGGTCGACGGCGATCACGCGGAAGCGCTCGGCCAGCTCGTCCGCGGCCGCACCCCAGCACTGCAGGTTGGCCGACCAACCGTGCACCAGCACCAGCGGCCTGCCCGCCGCCGGGCCGCTGACCCGATAGACGATGTTGGTTCCGTCCGCACTGACCGCATCCCGAATAGCCATGCCACCGAGGCTAGTAGCGCCCCTGCCCGGCGGCGTGATCCGGGCAACAGCCGGGCTCGCCAGCAAATGTGGAGCGCGGCGACTGCTTAGGATCGGCGCTATGAGCATTCGCACCGCCGTCGTCACCGGAGCCAGCTCGGGCATCGGGGAAGCCACCGCCCGGGAACTCGCCAAGCAGGGCTATCACGTGTACGTCGGTGCGCGCAGGATCGACCGGCTGCAGGCCCTGGCCGACGAGATCGGCGGCACCGCACTCGAACTCGATGTGACCTCGGACGAATCGGTGCGCGCGTTCACCGATGCGATCGACAGCGCCGATGTGCTCGTCAACAATGCGGGCGGCGCGAAGGGGCTGGCCCCGGTGGCCGAGGCGGACCTGGACGACTGGCGCTGGATGTGGGAAACCAATGTGCTCGGCACGCTGCGGGTGACCAAGGCGCTGCTGCCGAAGCTGATCGCCTCCGGCGACGGCCTCATCGTCACCATTACCTCGGTCGCCGCCTTCGAGGCCTACGACAATGGCTCCGGCTACACCTCGGCCAAACATGCCCAGGCGGTGCTGCACCGCACCTTGCGCGGCGAATTGCTCGGGCAGCCGGTGCGGCTCACCGAAATCGCGCCCGGCGCAGTCGAAACCGAATTCTCGCTGGTCCGTTTCGCCGGGGACACGGAGCGCGCTGCGAAGGTCTACGAGGGCATCGACCCGCTGGTCGCCCAGGACATCGCGGAGATCATCGGATTCGTCGCGTCGCGACCGTCACATGTGAATCTGGACCAGATCATCGTCAAGCCCCGTGACCAGGCCGGACCGGGTCGCTTCGCGCGCCGGGGCTGACGGAATCGGCGATACTCCTTCTGAACTTCGAGCGTTCGCGATAGCTGTGAATTCGCTCCGATCGCTGGCGGCGGATAGCATCGCGACGCATATAGACCAGATTGGAGTTGTTCGGCTCATGCTCAAGGGTTTCAAAGATTTCCTGATGCGCGGGAACGTTATCGATCTTGCGGTCGCGGTGGTCATGGGCACCGCGTTCACCGCGGTCGTAACGGCGGTGACGAAGGGAATCATCAATCCACTGCTCGCGGTCATGGGCAAGACCAATGAGTTGGGGCTCGGCGTTCAGCTGGTCGCCGATAAACCGGCCACCTTCATCGCGGTCGGGCCGATCATCACTGCGGTCATCGACTTCGTCATGGTCGCCGCGGTCCTGTACTTCGTGCTGATGGTGCCGATGAAGACCCTCAAGAACCGGTTCGGCACCGCCAAGGTGGCCGAGCCGAGCGAGGTCGAACTGCTCATCGAGATCCGGGATCTGCTGGCCAAGCAGCACGCGGATTCGACCATCGATGTCGAAACGTTCGGCAAGGACGGCTCGCTCGTCAAGGATCGCTCGCACATCAAGGACGGCGCGCGCATCAAGGACGATGCGGCACGGTAATCGACTGGCGCCGAATACGATTCGCCCCCGCCACGATTGCGATCGTGCGGGGGCGAACTCTATCGGCTAGCGCGGCGGGCCCGGGGCCACCGGTGTAGCGGAAATGCTGGCACCGGAAGTTCCGTCCGAGGCGGACAACGACTTCCACTGATTCCAGTCGATGGTCCAGTCGTAGAGGTCGCCGTCGGCGGCGGACAACTGGATCGATGTACCGGTCACCTCGACCGGATCGCCGTAGAGCGCGGTCGGGAAGAATGCCTGCGCGTCATTGGGGGACAAATTGATGCACCCGTTGGTGACATTCGAGGAGCCCTGTGCCGAAAGCGATTCCGGGTTGGCGTGGATGAATTCGCCATTATTGGAGATGCGTACGGCCCAGCGTTCGCGAACGTTGGTGTAGAACGGGGGATTCGACATCAGGAAGTCTTCGTACTTCTCGGTGACCACGTGCACACCCGAACGGGTGACATTGCGCGCCTGATTGCCCTCGCCGTAGCTGACCGCGAAATCGAAGACGGTCTGTCCATCGCGCACCACCTGCATGCGGTGACTCGGCGCGCTGGCCTTGACGATCTGGCTGCGGCCGATGCGGAAATCCGAAGTGAGATCGGAGTATCCGTAGTTTCCGCCGCCCAGATCCAGGCCGTAGAGCTTGGCCGCCACGTGCACGGTGGTGCCGGGCACCCAGTAGTCCTTGGGCCGCCAGTGCACGCGGGAGCCGCCGTTTTCGTCGGGGAACCAGGCCCACGCGCCCTCGGTCGGCGGGGTGGTGGTGACCGTGAGCGCCTTCTCCACCGCGGCCTTGTTCTGCACGGATCCCTTGAACTGCAGGATGATCGGCGCGGCGATGCCGACCTCCTGGTTGTCGGCGATATTGAGCGTCGCGGGGAAGGTGTTCTTCGGCGCGAGCGTGGTGAAGGCGCCATCGATCGGAACCGGCTTGTGGTCGACGCCGATCGCGGTGCCGGACCAGGTGTATTTGGCGTCGTAGCCGAGCGGTTCGGTGATCTGGTAGCTGCGCTTGTCCGGGGCGAGCTCACCGGTGACCTGCTTGCCATTGGCATTGGTCAGCGCGATCTGGTCGATGGTGCCGTCGGCGACGGTGACCGAGATCGGTGCGGTCGGGTTGACGTTCTTGGCATCGGCGGCCGGTGCCAGCGTGACCTTGGCGACCGGTGTGTTGTCTTTGGCGGCACCGGCTTTGCCGCCTTTGTCGGACGTGCATCCGGCCACCAGCGCGACCACGACGAGCAGCACGGCGGAGACGGCGATGGCCGGTCTATGAAAGCCTGGACGAATGCTCACCGCATCGAATTTACGCGGCGAGAACCGTTCGCTCGGCTAGCGAAGAGTGTGGTGTACGTTGCACCTGTTTAAAGGTCAACCCCGATGGGTACCGGCTCCGGTTCCAGCCGGATCCCGAACCGATCGGCCACGCCGTCACGGACCGTGCGGGCCAGCTCGACCAGATCGGCCGAGGTCGCGGCACCGCGATTGGTCAGTGCCAGCGTATGTTTCGTGGACAGCCGGGCCGGGGCATCCGGTCCCGGGAAGCCCTTGGCGAATCCGGCCCGCTCGATGAGCCAGCCCGCGGAGAACTTCACGCCATCGGGCGCGGGATAGGTGGGGATAGTGACATCGCCCACATGAGCGGTGATCGCGGCCTTCACCTCGGCGACGCGGTTGTCCGCGACGACCGGATTGGTGAAGAACGAGCCTGCGCTCCAGGTGTCGTGATCGGCGGGGTCGAGCACCATGCCCTTGCCCGCGCGCAGCTTCAGCACCGCGGCCCGGACCTGATCGGCGGGACGGGTGTCACCATTGGTCGCGCCGAGCGCGTTCGCGAGTTCGCCGTAGCGCAGTGGTGCGCTCGATCCGTCGGAGTTGAGTGCGAACTCCGCCGCTAGCACCACGGCGGTATCGCGGTGCTTGAGCGCGCTGGTCCGGTAGCCGAAGCCGAGTTCGGACGGGTCGACCCAGCGGATCTCACCACTTGCGCGATCCAGCAGCCGCACCCGGCGCAGCAGCGTCTCGACCTCGACGCCGTAGGCCCCGACATTCTGTACCGGTGTCGCACCGGCCGAGCCGGGAATGCCGGACAGGCACTCCAGCCCGCCGAGCCCGGCCTCGACTGTGGCCGCGACCACGGTGTCCCAGTTCGCGCCCGCCTCGACGCGGACGCCGTCGGCATCGATCTCGACGCCTTCGTTGGCCACCCGAACCACGACGCCGTCGAAACCATCGTCGCCGATCAGCAGGTTGGAGCCGCCCGCGAGCAGCAGCAGCGGAATGCCCGTCGCGTCCAGCGCTCGCACCGTCTCGACCAGCGATTCGGTCGTCACGCACTCGGCGACCGTCGCCGGACCGCCGACCCGCAGCGTGGTCAGCTCGGCCAGCCGGACCGATTCGCGCACCCGCGCACCGCTATCGGTCAGCAGCTCGCGCAGTTGATCCGACGACACCACCCGTGAAGTTCGCACGCTCCAGACGGTAGCCTGTTCGACCATGGCTACACCGCTGGCGTACTCGGCCCGCTACTCGTATCCGGTCGCCACCGTTCGCGCGGCCTTCGCCGATGAGCGCTACTGGAAGGACCGCATCGCCGAGGTGGGCGGTGACAATGCCCGACTCGATTCGGTGACCGTCAGCGGCGACCAGGTCAAGGTCGAAATGGTGCAGTCGATCTCCGCCGAACTGCTGCCACCCGCGATCACCGCGGTGCGCCCCGGCGATCTGATCATCCCGCGCACCGAGCACTGGACCGGCGATTCGGCCACCTTCACCGCACGCGTCGAGGGTGCGCCCGCCGAGGTCCGCGGGACCATCGCCCTCTCGGCCGACGGCTCCGGGTCGGTGGCCCAGTCCGAGGGCACCATCGAGGTGAAGGTCCCGCTGTTCGGCGGCAAGATCGAGGCCGCGATCGCCGAGCGGTTGACCGAACTGCTCGCGTCCGAGGCAGAGTTCACCAACAACTGGCTCGCCGAGCACTGAGTTCGACGCTGGACCGTCGCGCCTCGTATGACGGCGTGCCAGCCGCGAGCTTCGTCTGACGAATCCGCCCCAGGGCCTGAGCGCGTCCTGGGGCGAGCTTCGTCCGATGAATCCGCCGCCCCAAGGGCCTGAGCACGTCCAGGGCGGACATCCATGAGCGGAATGATCCGACTCCGAGCCCCCGAGCTCCACACCGAATCGCCACACCACGCTAACCGCAGGCCTCACCTGACAAACCCGCCCCAAGGCCGAGCACGTCCAGGGCGGACATCCATGAGCGGAATGATCCGACTCCGAGCCCCCGAGCTCGACACCGAATCGCCACACCAGCTAACCGCGGGCCTCACCTGACAAACTCGCCCCAAGGCCGAGCACGTCCGGGGTGGACGCCCACCATCGATGTGATGCGAGTCCGGCGAGCAGTGCTCCGACGGCATTGACGAGGACATCGTCGACCGACGAGTGACGGCCGATGCCCAGGGCGAATTGCAGCACCTCCACCGCACTCGACAGGCATGCGCCGACCAGCAGCAGTCGCCATGGGTTGGCGAACCACGCCCACCGTAGCGGCAGCAACGAGCCGAGGGCGGCGAATACCAAGAGGTTTCCGCCGAGCTGCTCGATGACTCGGTCGTCGCGCAGTTGATCGGCCAGATCGCGCAGCGGCACCGGATTCACCGAACGGCCGCTGCCCACCGGCGTGAGGAGCATCCACAGCCACGGCGCGGTGCCGACCACCATGCCCACCTCAGCGAGGGCAGTGCGCCAGTCGCCGCGACGCCGCGCCAGCCACCACACGACCCAACCGGCGAGCGGTAGTGCGGCCATCGACGCCAGTATCACCCCGCCCCACGCCGCCCACGTCCCATTCATCCCGCAAGTCTGGCCGGACGATGTAGAGATAGCGCGTGCCGGTGTGGGGTTTGTGGCGAGGCCCCACAGTCAGCGCCGGGCGATGGGGCGGCGAGCGCTGCCGGTAACGTAGACGCTCATGGCTCGCCGACTGGACTATTCAGCCCGCTATCCGCTGCACACCACAAAAGAGCTGTACGCGGCGATGTCGACCCGTGAGTACTGGGAAGACCGGTGCGCGGAGTTGTCGAAGTATTCGCCGGGCAACGAGATCGTCAGCCTCGAGGTCGGCGACTCCGGCATCGAGGTCGTGCTCAACCACATCCTGCCGCGCGAGATGCTGCCGGAGATCGCGCAGGCGGTCATGCGCAAGGACATGATCATCACCCGCAAGGAGAGCTGGGGACCGTTCGACGAGAACGAGTCGGTGGGCAAGTTCTCGGCCGCCATTCCGGCCGGGCCGGGCAGCCTCGGCGGCGCGATTCGGCTGTTCCCGACCGAGACCGGCTGCACCATGCGGTTCTCCTCCGAGGCCAAGGTGTTCATCCCGATGGTCGGCCCGCGGCTCGAACAGTTGATGCTGGTGAATCTGGTCGACCTGTTCCGCGGCGAGGCCGAACAGACCGTGAAGTGGCTGGAAGAGCAAAACCCGACCCGCTGAAACCGGTCGGCACCATCACAAGAGGCACCACCGGTGTCAACCGGCTTCGACGCAGCGACCGCTGGCTGATCCACGACGAGCTGGTCGCCACGCGCCTGCGCGAAGCCGCCGATCCCCTGGTCGTCGACCTCGGCTACGGCGCGAGTCCTTGGACCACGCTGGAGTTGGCGGCCCGACTGTGCACGGTCCGCCCCGATGTGCGGGTGGTCGGGCTGGAGATCGATCCGGAACGGGTGGTGCCCGGCCGCGACGGCGTCACCTTCGCCCGCGGCGGCTTCGAATTGGCCGGTCTGCGACCGCATCTGGTGCGCGCGTTCAATGTGCTGCGCCAATATCCGGAAGCGGCCGTGCCGGATGCGTGGGCCACCATACTGTCCGGCATCGCCCCGGACGGTCTGCTCGTCGACGGCACCTGCGACGAACTCGGCCGCCGCTGCGCATGGGTCCTGCTCGACCGCACCGGCCCCCTGTCACTGACCCTGGCCTGGGACCCGTTCACCGTCGAGCGCCCCTCCGATATCGCCGAGCGCCTGCCAAAGGTATTGATACACCGCAATACCCCCGGCGAACCGGTCCACGCACTCCTCACCGCCGCCGACCGCGCCTGGGCGCGCGCCGCACCCCTGGCACCGTTCGGCCCCCGAGCGCGCTGGCGCACCGCCGCGGACTACCTACGCCAAGACGGTTTCCCAGTGCGAACCTACCGCCGCCGCATGCGCGACTGCGTGCTCTCGGTCCCATGGTCCACGGTCGCTCCCAATTAGTCGCGCCACGAAGGCCCCCCGACCAGCTGTCACTCCCCCGTAGCCCACGCTCACCAAGAGCGCCCCAGCGCGGGTGCATACCGGCCACCCGCCCGGTAACAACCCCGCACCCTCACGCAAACTTTCGGTCCCAGCCCTCGGTGAGTCGCGCGGCATGTCGGTCTGCGGGATGTTCGAAACCCCTGCGGGAACGCTGTGGATCCGAGTTCTTCTTTGGTTCCGCGATCCGCTAGGCAAAGTCGCGCGGCGACGGCATCTGACCAGGGGCTGTCGAGCGGAATCCAGGATCGTCAGGGGCGCCGGGCAGCTGGTCAGGCCACAGACCACAGGCCACAGGCCACAGGGAAGGCAATCACCTGACGGGTAGGTTCCTCGAATTCGGGACCGCCGCAGTGCTCGCGCCACAGCTGCGGGCGCCGGATGTCGCTGACGTGCGCTAGTACGATCCGAATAGCGATGGGAGGTAGCCGACGGCGGTTGCGACCGGGAGGATGGAGTTCGGTTCGAATGGCTGACGCCATAGGCCGCCGTGGGCGGCACCGGTCGCGAAAATGCCCTCGGGATCGGCGGCGGCGGGGGTGTCCGGCGGGGCGAACAGGTCGGCGACCAGCTTGGCCGCCAAGAGAGTTCGGGCCGTATCGGGGTCGAAGACTTCGATGCCGAAGTGGCGGGCGCCGCGGTAGGTGGCGGCGAGGGAGCGTTGTGTGCCTAGGGACTTCGTCCACGCGGGTGGTGCGACGGTGCACGAGACCGTGCGGCCCGCGGTATACGCGAGGACTGTGCGCCAGCGCAGCAGGCGTTGGGCCAGTGCGTGATTCGGGCCTTGGGACGAGAGCAGCGCATCGGCGACGCTCCACAGCGCGCCGAGCTGATCGGGACTCGTTGTGCGGTAGTTCGGCCGGTATAGAGCCGATGCGGTGAGCATGCACAGCAGGTGCTGGCCGATGGCGCGCGGTCCGCGCGTGTACAGGCGGGAGTGCGCAGCGGCGATGATGTCCTCGGGGACCGCGTAGCAGTCGGTCGGCGAGCCGAGGTATGCGACGGCGGCGTCGGTGCGGTGGTCGAGCAGATCCGAGACGAGGACATCCATCGCCGCGGCGAGCCGCACCCCTTGCGGTCCGGGACCATTCGCGTACAGACCGAAGACCGGCCGAATATCGGAACCGAGCTGCGCGCGAATCCACTGCACCAGTGCGGGGAACTGCCTGGTGATATCCGCGCCCGGCCCGGCGGTGACGGGATAGCCGAGCCGACCGGCCCCCGCCTCGGCGGCGGCGCGAATCGCGCGCCATCGGCCCGCCCCGGGCAGATCGATCGCGAGCACATCAGCGCCCCAACGCAATAGCGGCCGCAACGGACCGAGTTCGGCCGCCGCCCCGGTGACGATCACCCGGAAACCGGGCAGTGACAACCACTCCGGATGATCGATCACCCGCTCCACCGCGGCCGCGAAGGCGGGTTCGATAATGCCGCGACGCCGCCAGTCGGTCAGCTGCCCCCACAGCGCCTCTTCGGCCAGCAGCGCACCGCGGAACGGGATTTCGAGCCGGGTCACGGGCTGCGCGGTTCCGTCGATCCGGCCGGTATCGAGTGCGTCCTGCGGCGCGATCGCATCCACATCGACGCTGTGCAGCGGCGCGGTGGTGTGCCCGGTCACGAAACGCAGCAGCTGGCGCGCGGCCCGCAAACCGTCGGTCGCCATCCCCGCCGACGCCGTGGGTGAACTCGCGGCCAGTGCGGTGAGTCCACGAAAGACGCCGCGGTAGGCACGCTGCCAGTCCCGGCAGGTCTCGACCTGTTGTGCGAGGTCCGCGTCATATCTGCGGACGGCGTCGGCGACCACGGCGGTGGCGAACATATCGCCGACACGCTCGGGCGCTCCGGACGGAAAGACCAGATCCCACCTACTGTGACCTACCGTCCCCATGGTCAGTCACCATGCCATGATTGCGCGCCGGGCAAAACTGGAGACTGCGGGAATTGATAGCTGAAACGGATCACTGAACGGGTCCTCACCGCATCTGTCATGCGCCGGTGAGGGCGCGACGCACCCGGGCCGCCGCCCGCGGCGGCAGACGCACACTCGCGGAACGGATTTCGTCGACATCGCAGCGATGGATGGCGACCGCGTCGCCGACCACCTCGTCCAGCGCGGACTGTCCGATATCGGCCTCGGCCAGGTCGAGCACCGTGCGCACGGGTGTCGTCACCAGAAACGGACCCGCTGATTCGAGATCGGTGGGGATCAGCGCGCGCCGCAGCACCACCAGCCGCGGCGTGACCGGCGGTCGGCCCGCGCCGACCGATAGATGCAGAAATCGCGGACGTAGTCGCCCGAGCCCATGTAGATCGGCCGCGCTCTGATGGGATACCGCGGCGGCACCGTCGAACCAGGCGGCCCACATGGCGTATTCGTCGAGCGGACCAGCGGGCCAATCGGCCAGGCGCAATAGCCCCACCCCGGCCCGCGTCACCGATCCGTCGCCGAGTCCGGCGCGCACTCGCGCCTCACATCCGGTGCGCAACACTTGTCTGGTGGTGAAGAACCCCGCATGGCGTCCCGCCAATCGCCGCAGCACACGCCACCCGTGCTCGGCGGAATCGAGGGCGCGGCCCGCCGCGTCGCCAGCCATGTCGACCAGGCTACGCTCGAATCTTGTGTCACATGTCACAATCGAACCCCTCACAGCGCCCACAGAGCGACCTCAGAAAAGTCCGGAAGAATCGAGCGCATGAGTACGAAGAGCCCATCCACCCTGAAGGTGAACCGGCGTGCCCTGGTGATCGCCCTAGTCGTGGTCGCGATTCTGCTCGCTACCGTGCTGGTCGGCGGGGAGGCGTATGCCAGACATCAAGTTTCGCGTTGCATCAGTACGCAATTCGAGAAGGATATGGGCTCGAAGATCGATGTGAGCTTCGGACCCAAACCGATGCTGCTCACCTGGATCGACGGCAAGGTCGGCCAAGTGAAGGTGGACAGCGCCGACTCCAAATTCGGCCCCGCCGTCGGCATGGTGGTGCACGCCAGGTTCAACGATCTCGAGATCACCGATAGCGGCCGCACCGGCGGCACGATCGGTAGCTCCTCCGCCGATGTCACCTGGGGCAATGACGGCATCAGGGAGACGCTCGGCGGCCTGGTCAGCGGAGTGTCGTCCTCCGCGTCGAGCGGGATGCTGACCCTGGATGTGCTCGGCGGGCTCGCGCAGTTGCAGGTGAAGCCGCAGGTGAAGAACGGCGTCGTCGAGGTCGAGACGATGTCGGCGGCACTGCTCGGCATCGGGCTGCCGACCGATCTGGTGTCGGGGATCGTCGATACCTTCACCCAGAGTCTGCAGAGTTACCCGCTCGGCCTGAAGGCCACCGAGATCAAGGTCACCGATAGCGGCATCGCGGTGAAGTTGGCCGGCGGTCGCACCGAACTCCCCGCCGCCCAGGGCAACAACACCACCTGCTGAGGCATCCGAATCGTGATGCGGTTCACCGCGACCGGCGTGTGTTCGCCAACCCCGAACGCCGCCTCGCCGGATACTCGCTAGCCAGCCGCAGCCCGAGCAGCGCTCCCCTTCTCGCCGGATCAGCCGACCCGAAGACCGCCGCCCGGAACTGAGGCGCTGGCCGACGTTGTGTCCGAATGGTGACCGCCTGACAGACAACCGAATACGCGGACTGCGCTGAACGTGCGCCGCGCTATCCGATCCAGCAACTTCCACCATGGTGGACCACCTAACGGAACAACCACTCGCCGACAGCACTCAACGCGCACCTTCCCGCCCCGATCCGGCGACTCTGCCACGTTGAACGAAAAGTGCATGCTCAGCGCGGTATCGCCGGATCGGCAGGGGAACTTCGGATCACTCCGGAAAACCGTCGAGCACCGCCCTATCCGAGCCAGCGACTTCCGCCACGTTGAGCGAAAAGCGCATGCTCAGCGATATCGATGGAGTCGGCAGGGGAACTTCGGATCAGTCCGGAAAACCGTCGAGCACCGCACCGGATTTCGAGAGGCCGAGTCGGGTGGCACCGGCGGCGATCAGCTCCGCGGCGGCCTCGGAAGTACGGATTCCGCCGCTGGCCTTCACGCCGAGCCGCCCGCCGACCGTCTCGGCCATCAACTGCACCGCGTGCACGCTCGCACCACCGGCCGGGTGAAATCCTGTGGAGGTCTTCACAAAATCGGCACCGGCACGCTCGGCGATGCGGCAGACCTCGACGATCGCCGCATCGGGCAGCGCCGCCGATTCGATGATCACCTTGAGCACCGCACGGTCCTCCACGGCCTCGCGCACGGTCACGATGTCGGAGAGCACCGCAGTGTAATCGCCTGCGAGCGCGGCACCGACGTCGATCACCATATCGACCTCGGCCGCACCCTGTTCGACCGCGAGGCGCGCCTCGGCACCCTTGATCAGCGAATGGTGTTTCCCCGATGGGAATCCGGCGACGGTCGCGACCACCAGACCGGGCGCGCGCACCGGCAGCATAGAGGGCGATACGCAGATCGCGTACACGCCGAGTTCGCGTGCCTGCGCGACCAACCCGTCCACATCCGCGTCCGTCGCGTCCGGCGCGAGTAGCGTGTGGTCGATCATGGCGGCCACTTCGGACCTGGTAAGCGACGCGGAATTTGCCACAGGGTGAGAGTCTGGCATACCGGTGGCGAATTCCATTGCGCGCCTCGGATGCATCGCGCACACTCGATACTGTCGGTGGAGCCGCTGCGACTGCCCTGCCGACAGTTGCGCTGCGGATGGCCCAATTTCGTTCAGGAGGAGACGACACCGTGCTGATCCGTCGCGAACGCGCCGACGATGCCGCCGCGATCGCGGCCGTCCACCGCAGTGCCTTCGGACCGCATTACGCGAAGAGCAATTCCGATCGGCGGGAAATGGCCGTACTCACAGGTGAACTCGCCGATGCGGGTGCCGCTGATCCACCCGAGGTCGATCTCGTCACTCGGCTGCGCAGTGATTCCGGCTGGATCCCCACCCTCTCGATGGTCGCGGTGGAACACGATGTCGTAATCGGCCACGTCTGCCTCACCCGCGCCGGCGTAGGCCCGTTCCCCGTGCTCGCCCTCGGCCCGATCGGCGTCCTCGCCGAACATCAGGGAATAGGCGTCGGCGCGGCCCTCATGCACGCGGCCCTCGGCGCCGCGGACGCCCTCGACGAACCCCTCATCGGCCTACTCGGCAGCCTCGACTTCTACCCCCAATTCGGCTTCATCCCCGCCGCCCGCCTCAGCATCACCCCCGACGACTCCTCCTGGATCTCCCACTTCCAGGTCCGCCCCCTCTCCGCCTACGACCCCCAGATCACCGGCGAATTCCACTACGCCGAACCATTTTACGAGCTGTAACACCCCAGGTCCCGCACTCGGAGTCGGCCCCAACAGTCCACGTATCAGAGACCACGAACCCTCCACTCACACCTTCATAAGCCCACCCATCAGCAATATTTCATGATCAGAATGCGCTGGTGCAGGCAAGCGCCGACAGCGACACCGCGCCAACGCATTCTCGACAAAGTCAGCTCGGCTCGCGACATCAGCGACACCGCTCGCATACCTAGTTCAAGATCACCTTGCGATGGCGCACGCAAACGCCGAGCGACACTGCGTCAGCGCATTCTCGACGGAGTCGGCTCGGCTGGCGACGTCGCGTGCTCAGTTCGTGATCGGCATGGGGTGGTGTGGGGGATTCTCGGGGTTATGGGTGGTGGTGCATGGTGTAGACGTAGGAGCGTTCGTGTTTGCGGGAGACCCAGGCGCCTTCGGGTGGGAGGGGGCCTTGGCCGGGGTCGTCGAAGGGGCGGCTGAGGACTTCGCCGGAGTCGGTGCAGATGGACCAGCCGAAGTCGGGGAGGCGGCGGCACCAGAGCTCGTGGTCGACTCGTTTGTAGGAGGGGTAGCCGTAGGCCCAGCCTTCGCGCACGAATTCATAGGTCAGCCCATCGAGCTGTCGGACGAACTGCACACGCGTCACGGCGGCATCCTCACATCGGGCCCGCGAGCGGTGCGTGGGCCACTCGTGTTCATTATCCGGCGTCGACGAGCAGCGCGCGAGCAAACCTGTTGTGTGGGCGTCATGGGCGACCTGGGAAGATGAGGCCATGAGTTCCGCTCCACCCGCTCCGGACGACCGCCGCTTCGTGCTCACCCTCGGCTGCCCGGACCGTCCCGGCATCATCGCGAGGATCACGTCGTTCATCGCCGAGTTCGGCGGGTCCATTGTGGAGGCCGGTTATCACTCCGTGCCGGGAGCGTCCGGCCAGGGAGCGCCGCAATCCGGGACCGCCGCCGATACCGGCTGGTTCTTCACCCGTCAGGCGATCAAGGCGTCGACGGTGCCGTTCGGCATCGCGGAACTGCGCGACCGGTTCGCGGGTGTGGCGGCCGACTTCGGTCCGGAGACGGAGTGGCAGCTGCTCGACTCCGGTGAACGCCGCCGCGCCGTTCTGCTGGTCAGCAAGGACGGCCACTGCCTGCACGATCTGCTCGGCCGGGCCACCAGCGGCGAATTGCCCGCCACCATCGAAGCGGTGATCGGCAACCACCCGGATCTCGCCGGTATGACCGAGGCGCACGGCGTCAAATTCCACCATGTGCCCTTCCCGAAGGATCCGGCCGAACGCGGCCCGGCATTCGACGAGGTCCGCGCCCTGGTCGACGCCCACGACCCGCACGCCGTCGTCCTGGCCCGCTTCATGCAGGTGCTGCCCGCCGAACTCTGCCAACACTGGGCGGGCAAGGCGATCAATATCCACCACAGCTTCCTGCCGTCGTTCGTCGGTGCCCGCCCCTACCACCAGGCCTTCGCGCGCGGCGTCAAGCTGATCGGCGCGACCTGCCATTACGTCACCGCCGAACTCGACGCGGGCCCGATCATCGAACAGGACGTCATCCGCATCGACCACGCCGACGAAGTCCGCGATATGGTCCGCCTGGGCCGCGATATCGAACGCGTAGTCCTGGCCCGCGGCCTCCGCTGGCACCTGGAAGGCCGAGTCCTGGTCCACGGCCGCCGCACCGTCGTCTTCTCCTGACCCACCGAATCGGCTCGATACGCAGGTGGGCAACGGCATCCGGTGTGGTGTATGGCTATGGTTGCGCCGCGAGTAGTGCTCGAACAGCGGCGTCCGGGATGCTCGGGTCGGGGCGGGGTGGGGCTCAGCTGACGGCTGCGGCGGGCTGGTAGACGGAGTCGAGGATGAGAGCTAGTTCCTCGTTGAAGCGTTCGAACATCTCGGCATTGCCGAGGTGGCCCTGGGGTAGGACCTCGTATTTGACCAAACTGCCGGTTTTGCTGAGCATCTCGGTGATTCGTTCGGAATGCACCGGCGGTGTCATATCGTCGAGCTCGCCTGCCAGGATCGTTGTCGGCACAGTGAGATTGCGTGCGGATTCACCGAGATCCAGTTCGGCGAGCAGGATTCCGAATTTCGCGCGTACTCGGGCGGGGCAGGACCGGACGATGGCGAGGCTGTAGTCGACCACATCACCGCTCGAGCGCCGACTCATGATCTGCCGGGTGAAGGCCCGCTTCACGGGTGCGATCGGGGGGAAGACGATCGGGGTGCCGAGGCCCAGGCGACCGATGAAGTGCGGCAACGGGATTCGCCGCCGCAGCAGCGGGAGCGGTGTGTTGAACAGCGGTACGACCGTGGTCTCGGCGACCAACTGCCCCGGTGCGGTGTTGGTCAGCAGTACCGCGCTGGCCTGCTCGGCGACCCGGTCGGGGTAGCGCCCGGCCCATGCCTGCAATGTCATGCCGCCGAGGCTGTGGCCGACCAGCACGGCCCGTTCGCCGGGCCGCAGGGTGGCATCGAGCACGGCGGCCAGATCGTCGGCGAGCAGATCGGTGCTCAGCGGGCTGCAGCCCAGCTCACTCTCGCCGTGGCCGCGCACGTCATAGGCGATGACGCGGTATTCGCCGGCGAACGCGTTGATCTGCGCGTTCCAGTATTCGATGGCGCAGGTCCAGCCGTGCACCAGCACGATCGCCGGAGCATCGGCCGGTCCGTAGGCGTGCACCCGCAGCCGCGCCCCATCGCGGGTGACAACGGGAACGACCTCATACGGCACCGTCGGCGGGTTCAGCGCCGCGATCGCATAGGTACGCGACCGCAGGTTGGCGCGGTATGTACGGACCAGCCCCCGGACCTGACCAGGGAAGTCCTTATCTGCAGGCGGCATTACACGCATCGGACACTCCTTTGTGTAACTGCTAGATACAGTAACCCCGAGTGCTAGCTAATGCAAGCATCAAAAGTTATCCGACGTTCCGCCGCTCACACTCGCGTCCCCGTCCCGCATACGACCAGCAATCCCCACCCCGACCGGCCCCTGAGCCCCCGAACAAAGAACACCCCATTCGACGGCCGAGGACACAGCCGTTCGCCCCGCCGCGGGACAGCCAACGCCGACCTGCATCCACCTCGGCCGCACATGCCCACGCAACTACCCCGCGAGATGACGAGAAAGTGAGCAACGCCCCCGATGCCCCTCGGAGAAACATCGCTCTCCCGACCGCCCCGGAGCATCCACCGCGCCGACCGCCCCAATGAGCACCGCCCCCTCTGACACCCCCGTAAAAGCGACCGCCCTAGGACCACAGCAGCCGGACCGCACCAGATCGCACCCATTTCGACCGCACATCTGCCACGCAGATAACCGTCGCACTATGGAAGAAATGAGCAACGGCTCGCGCCCCGAAGGAGCACGGACGGCCCGAGCCGTCCGCAGCACTCCGCACCCACCGCCTCATCCAGCTTCAGCCGCTTCGACCAAATCGGTACCGGTCACGATGATGAAGACCCGTGCAACGGCCGCACCTTCTGATCAAAAAATGCAACGACCCCAGACCACGCCAAGGCAGGTCAAGGCGAACCTGGTCCAAATCATCGGGGTCACGATGACGCAGAAGGCGACAACGGCCGCATCCCCCGATCACGCCGATGAGCAACGCCCCCGCTCTCCCGCCATAACCGAAGCGCCCCGACCCCGAGCGCGCCACTACCTGCGCAGCGCACACCCACCACCGGCGATAGCTTCCGAGCAGATCACACCCACGACGATCAGGACATGCCCAACCGCCGCATCACCCCCGACTCGGAACCAGCGGCGCTCCGGAAGCTCCTACCAGCGCGGTCCGCGCTGAATCTCGTCCACCTTCGGTCGCACATCGGCCAGATACACACCGGTGGCGATGATGGAGACCAGGGCGAGCAGACTCGTGACGCTCAGGGAGAGGAGCAGGAACAGGAGCGCTGCGCCGAGGATCGCTATCCAGATCGGTTTTGTCAGCTTGTCCACCGCCGTGAAGGCGTCGGGGCGTTGGCGGATGGCGTGGATCAGCGCGAAGATTGTCGCGCCGAGCGCCAAGAGCCGCAGCCCGTCCAAAATCCAGCTGGCCAATCCGTGCGCTGTGTCCACCAGCCCATCATAGAAGCAACGGCCCCGCACACGCCGGGTGTGCGGGGCCGTTGCGGCGGGATGAAGAGAGCGTCAGGCCTTCTTGGGGGCCGCCTTCTTGGCCGGAGCCTTCTTGGCGGCGACCTTCTTGGCCGGAGCCTTCTTGGCGACACCGTCGGTGGCGGGCTCGGTCTCGGTGGTCACCTCGACGACCTCGGCCTCGACGACCGGGTCGGCCCCTTCCTCGGCCTCTTCCTTGGCCGGACGGCCGATCAGCTCGTTGACCTTGGCGAGCGCATCCTCGGCACGGCTGGCCGCATCCTTGTAGAGGGTCTCGACCCGCTCGATCTGATCCTCGACCAGGTGGTTGGCGCGCAGCCGATCGACGGTCTCCTCACCGCGCACGGCCAGGTCCGCGTACAGGTCCAGGACCTGGCTGTAGTACTTCTCGGCGAGCGCCCGCAGTTCCTCCGGGGTGAACTTCTCGCGCAGTTCGGCCAGGTCCTCCGGCAGCTCGGAGGGCAGCCCGGACAGCCGCTCGCGCAGCGACTCGAACTGGGCACGCACATCGGCGGGCACATTGGCGAAGCGCTCGCGGGCCTCTTCGACCCGGCCGCTGACATCGGCGGAGGCAGCGCGCTCGCGCACCTGGGTGACGGCGTCGAGAACCGCGGTGTACACCGCGTCACCGGCGCCGACGGTCGCGAACAGTGGCTTGATGCTTGAATTTTCGGTCATTCTTCGTTCTCCTGGCGTGGCGGAGTAGGTGTTGTGCTCGGAACGTCGCTGTCCCATTCAGTCCCCCCTGGTTCGCTTCCTCCGTTTTCCCGGCGAAACGATTCATAGATGTCCAGCAGCACCTGCTTCTGCCGTTCGCTGATCGACGTATCGGCAAGCAGGGCATCCCGGACCGGACTGTGCGGCCGCTGCTCGAGATAGCCAGCCCGTACGTACAACACCTCCGAAGAGACCCGCAGCGCCTTGGCGATCTGCGCGAGTACTTCGGCGGACGGATTGCGCAATCCGCGCTCGATCTGGCTGAGGTATGGATTGCTCACTCCCGCCAGGGTGGCGAGCTGACGCAACGAGACTTGCGCGGCTTCTCGCTGTGCCCTGATGAAACCTCCGATGTCGTGTGCCGCGTTCGCGACACGCGCCGCCTTTTCGCCGACGCCGCTGGATCTCTCCTGCGATTCGTCGGCGTACTCGGCGGAACCTTCGGGCTGGTCGGCCATCACTCACCTTCTGGCGGTTGTACGTTTCCAATTCTAAAGCAGGGTGCTAACTATTGCAAGCACCCTGTTAGCACCTTTCCAGCAAACACTCGGCGCGCTATGCTCAGCCGCCGAACAGCACCTGAGAAATCGTGTAGATCGCCAGTCCCGCCAGCGATCCCACGACCGTGCCGTTGATGCGAATGAATTGCAGATCGCGCCCGACCTGCACTTCGATCTTCTTGCTCGCCTCCTCGGCATCCCACCGGGCAACAGTATCGGTCACCAGCGTGGTGATCTCTGCGGCATAGTTTCCCACCAGATACCGCGCGCCGCGGTCGATCCACCCGTCAACTTTGGCGCGCATCTCGGCGTCGTCGCGCAAACGCTCGCCGATCTGCTGCACGTTCTCGGCCACTTTGCGCCGCAGCGTGGAGTCCGGATCATCGGCCGATTCCAGGATCAACCGCTTGGCCGCGCGCCAGGTCGCCTCGGCCATTCCGGTGATCTCCTCGCGACCCATGATCTGCGCCTTGATCCGCTCGGCCTTTTTGATCATCGCGGCGTCGTGCTGGAGGTCGTAGGCGAATTCCTCGAGGAACCGATTCGCCGCGAGCCGAACCTCGTGTTCCGGATCGGCCCGCACCTTCCAGGTGAACTCGACCAGCTCCCGATAGATCTTTTCTGAAAGCAGAATGTTTACGAATTTCGGAGCCCATTGCGGCGCGTCCCGCAAAACGATCCGATCGATCGTCTCCTGTGAGCTGAGCGCCCACTGGTGCGCGCGCTCGGCGAGCATGTCCAGCAGTGGCAGTTGCCGATTGTCGGCCAGCAATTCGGCGAGCACCCGGCCGATCGGCGGACCCCACAGCGGTTCGGCGATCCGCTTGACGATGGTGTTGTCGATCACCTGCTCGACGTCCTTGTCCCGCAGCACCCCGACCACCGCGCGCAAAATCGTCGAACTCTCCTGGGCCACCCGGCCCGCATGTCCGGGATCAGCCATCCAGCGCCCGACCCGCCAGGAGACCTGCGCCGAATTCACCTTGGCCGAAACCACATCCGGAGCAAGGAAATTCGAGCCGACGAAGGAGCCGAGGCTGGCGCCGAGCTGATCCTTCTTCTTCTTGATGATCGCGGTGTGCGGGATCGGCAGGCCCAGCGGATGCCGGAACAGCGCGGTTACCGCGAACCAGTCGGCGAGTGCGCCGACCATGCCCGCCTCGGACGCGGCACGCAGGTAGCCGACCCAATCACCGCCCGACCCGCGCGATTCCAGCCACCGGCAGAACAGATAGATCGTCGTCGCGAACGCCAACAAACCGGTGGCCAGCGCCTTCATCTTGAACAGATCGCGACGCTTGCCCTCGTCGTCGACAAAGGCCGCGAAACCGGCCGGCGACGCCTGCGCGTCGAGCACCCCGGGGGTGGAGCGGGGCCCTTCGCTGGTCCGCCCGTCGCCCGCCGCCGCCAACGACGTGCGGCCTTCGGCCGACTGCGCCGGTCCGGCCGCCACCACCTCCGCGCCCGTCGTTCGCGCCGCTGTGTTGCCGGGAGCTCTCTCCATGACACCCATTCTGCTGCGTGTCGCGGACAGACCTCCGGCCCGATCGCAAGCGACATGCAACCGACACCGAACGGTCGGATTATGTGCAACCTGTCGCAACCACTACCCAAACGCGCATGTTGGTCGTTGCCTGGACCTAAGCTGGTGGTTCCAGGATGCCGAACAACCGAGGGAGTCAAGCTGTCCACCGAAGACCTTGTCGATGTCGGCGAGCTCGCCGAACGACCGGCGGCGGTGCGCACCGGCCGGACGGACGGTCGTAAGCGCCGATGGCGACAGCACAAGATCGACCGCCGCGAAGAGCTGGTCGACGGCACCCTCGCGGCTATCCGCACGCGCGGCAGCAATGCGGGCATGGACGAGATCGCCGCGGAGATCGGCGTCTCCAAGACCGTGCTCTACCGCTACTTCTCCGATAAGAACGACCTGGTCCACGCGACCATGCAGCGGTTCATCGAGACCACCCTGATGCCGCGGGTGTACGAGGCGATCAGCCTCGACGCCGACGAATACCACCTGGTGCGTTCGGCGCTGGCCGCCTATGTCGGCACGGTCGACGAGGACCCCGAGGTCTACCGGTTCATCATGGGCAACGGCTCGACCGATCAGTCCTCACTCGCCGAATTCGAGAAGCTCTTCGCCGACGTCGTCACCACGGTCATCATCGATCGCAGCGCCGAGCACGGCTTCGCGACCGAAGGTGCGCTGCTGTGGTCGTATGTGCTGGTCGGCGGCATCCAGTTGGCTACACACTGGTGGACGACGGATAAGGCGATGACGCGTGAAGAGGTCATCGACTACCTGACCATGATGGCCTGGAGCGCCATCGAGGGAATGGCGCGCGCCGGTGGTTCCCGCGAGATCTTCAACGCGCAGCCGCACATCCTGCCCAAGCCGCCGCAGACCGGTGCCTGACCGCTAGCTCGCGGTCGCCGACCTGATCAATCGCCCGACTTCGAGCCGCTAACAGGCCGCTAGCTGGGCCGCTAGCTGAAATAGTGACGGCAGTCTCGACATTGCCGCCTCGTTGGCTACTCTGAAGCCGAGCGGTGCATGGGTGTCGCACATCACCGCCCTCGCGTCGGCACCAACGGAGGTACCTCGATGGCGAAGCAAGTGCCGACTTCTCGGCTTGCTCGTGGCACCAAGCTGGGTGCGGTGGCAGCCAGTTCGGTCATCCGAACCCAGCGCACACGGCTATCGATGCGGGGCAGATCGGCGGCCGTGCGCGCGAAGATGGCCGAGGAGTCGATGATCCGCACCACCGAACAGGTGGTCATGGTCCTCGGGACCATGAAGGGCGTGGCCATGAAGCTGGGCCAGATGATGTCGGTACTCGATCTCGACCTGGTGCCCGAGAGTCATCGGGAGCGCTTCCAGAAGCGACTGGCCGTGCTGCGCAATGCCGCGCCGACGGTGTCGTTCGAAGCGATGCGGCAGGTGATCGAGGAGGATTTCGGCCAACCGCTGGACGCGGTCTTCGCCGAATTCGAGCCGGAGCCCATCGCCGCAGCCTCGATCGGGCAGGTGTATCTCGGACGGCTGCGCGACGGCCGCCAGGTCGCGGTGAAGGTGCAGTATCCCGGCATCGACGCCGCGGTGCGCGCGGATCTGAAGAATCTGGCCATGTTCCGGCGCGTGCTGCAATCGGCGATGCCCTGGGTGACCCCCGCCGTACTCGACGAGCTGCGGCTGAATATGGAAAGCGAACTCGACTACCACGCCGAGGCCGACACCCAATTGCAGATCGCCGAGCTCTATGCCGGACATCCGTTCATCATGGTGCCGCGCTCACTGCCCGAACTCAGCACGACACGGGTGCTGGTCAGTGAGTATGTGGCGGGCAAGGGATTCGAGGAGATCCGCCAGCTGCCCGCGGCCGAGCGCAATCGGATCGGCGAGATCATCTACCGGTTCTATGTCGGTTCGCTGTTCAGCTTCAATGAGTTCTGCGGCGATCCGCATCCCGGAAATGTGCTGCTTGCCGATGACGGCCGGGTCGGCTTCCTCGACTTCGGTCTGTTCAATCGGATGGATCCCGAACATGTGCGATTCGAGACGATCTGCCTGCGCGCGGCGGCCGAGGATCGCGCGGAAGACCTGCGGCAGTTGATGATCGAGCGCGGCGTGATCGACTCACCCGAGGAGATCGGGGCCGAGGAATGCCTGGAATATGTGCTCGCGGCCTCGGAATGGTGTCTGGTCGACGAGGAGCTGACCATCACACCAGAGCTGGCCAGCGGTGCGTTTCTGCTTGCGGTGG
The DNA here is from genome assembly GCF_050955995.1 of Nocardia sp. CA-119907. NCBI lineage: Bacteria > Bacillati > Actinomycetota > Actinomycetes > Mycobacteriales > Nocardiaceae > Nocardia > Nocardia sp. CA-119907. The sequence continues at coordinate 879,668 of NZ_CP192091.1, read as the reverse complement.
ATCCGCGGGCCAGTGAGTTCGCCGGAATGAAACAGCAGAATCTGCCGCCCGAGCACCTGTTCTCGCGCCGCGCCGACTTCCTCACCTTCGGCATGCTCGGCCAGCTCGAATGCAGTGCGAACTGGCACATGATCGCCCGCGAATGGCTCTACGACGAACCGCCGGTCACCGACTTGGGTAAGGCGCACCGCGAATGGCTGGTCGAGCATCGGCCGACGCCGACCAAGAAGCCGCGGGCGCGCGCGAAGAAATCCACCGCGCGCGGTTCCGGCGCGAAATAAAGTCCACGACAGCAGCTATCGAACGGAAGACCATGACAGACAACCGAGAATTCGACCTAGTGCTGTTCGGCGCAACAGGTTTCGTCGGCAAGCTGACCGCGCAGTATCTGCTCGGCGCGGCGCCCGCCGACGCGCGCATCGCGCTGGCGGGGCGCTCGCTCGACAAATTGACCAGCGTCCGTGACGAACTCGGCTCGGCCGCGGCGAATTGGGGCCTGGTCGTCGCGGATTCGACCGATCAGGCCGCACTCGACGCATTGGCCGCACGCACCACCGTCGTGGTGACCACCGTCGGCCCGTACCTGCGCTACGGCCTGCCGCTGGTGGCCGCGTGCGCCAAGGCCGGCACCCACTACGCCGACCTCACCGGTGAGCCGCTGTTCATCCGGGACGCGATCGACAAGTACCACGAGCAGGCCGTCGAAACCGGCGCGAAGATCGTGAATTCCTGTGGCTACGACTCGATTCCGTCCGATCTGAGCGTATACCAGCTGTACCAGCGCACGGTCGCGGACAACACCGGTGAGCTCGAGGACACCACCCTGATCGCATCGCTCAAGGGCGGGGTCAGCGGCGGCACCATCGACTCGGGCCGGGCCATGATGGAGGCCATCGCCGCCGATCCGTCCAAGGGTTCGGTGATGAGCCACCCGTACTCGCTGAGTCCGGACAAGTCGATGGAACCCGATGTGGGCCGCCAGACCGATCAGGCGCTGCAGCGCGCGAGCACCATCGACCCCAGTCTGGACGGCTGGGTCGGCACCTTCGTCATGGCCGCGCACAACACCAAGATCGTGCGCCGCACCAATGGCCTGCTCGGTTGGGTCTACGGCAAGCACTTCCGCTACCGCGAGGTGATGAATGCGGGCAAGTCGGCCACCGCACCGCTGGTAGCCGCCGGAATGGCGGGCGGCATCGTCGCGACCATGGCTGCGGGTGCGGTGCTTTCGCGAGTCGCGGTGGGGCGCAAGCTGCTCGACCGCATCGTGCCGAAGCCGGGCACCGGGCCGAGCGAAAAGGCGCGCACCAGTGGGTGGTTCACGATGAAGACCTACGCGCGTACCTCCTCGGGCGCGAGGTATGTCGCCACCTTCTCCGGCACCGGCGATCCCGGATACCAGGCAACCGCGGTAATGCTCGGCCAGGCCGGACTGTGCTTGGCCTTCGATGGTGCGAAGCAGTCCGAGCTGGCCGGCATCCTCACCCCCGCGGCGGCAATGGGCGATGCGCTCACCGATCGGTTGCGGGCGGCGGGGATGACCATCGAGGTCGAGCGCGCCTGAACCTGGCCCGCCGCACCATGAACGCGCCCGCCCGCGCCATCTAGTCGCCTCTGCCCCGGCGGTCGGGTGGGCGGACCACCCGACCGATCGGATCACCGTGCCGTCGGCGTCGTGCAGTGTCGGCCAATGCCGTGGCGGAGCGCGGTAATTGGACGGTCGTGCGCCACATCACAATGGCGTACGACCGGGGCCAAGCCCAGTACACAGGTCGCTACCGAGCGGTAAAGTGCCGACCAAGTGCGGTGGGTGGACCGAGCGGAAGGGGGCGACCCAGATGGCGGTACCTGATACCGGGCAGCGGACGGCCAGACAGCTGTACGCCGCCGCCACCGGGACCAGCGGCGGCGAACCCTTCGAATTGGCGGCCGATGTCGCCGAAAACCTCGCCGCCGCATGCGACAAACTCGTCGAGGATCTGCAAAAGGCCGCTGCCAACGGACATTTCGTGACCGAAGTCAACGGCTTCCCCGACCTTCCGACCGGACGCGGTCTGACAAAGGGCTTCGGCGACAAAGGCGCCCAATTCTTCGACACCATCACCGCATTCCTGGAAACCGCCCTGCTGTACAAGGCCGCGTACCTGGCCGCGGGCAAGCGATTCGAGGATGCCGAGGCCGCCAATCGCGCCGCACTGCAACTGATCACCGACTACCTGGAGTCGGGCGAACAGATCAGCGACGGAAGTCACTGAGCCATGGCAGATTCCGCGACCAAGGCCACCGCCGACGCCATCCGGGCCCAACAGCGCGCCCTCGCCGACTCCGCCGGATCGGCAAGCGGCGGAACAGATCCCGCCTACGCACCCGAGCGCGAGCTCTTCGGCGCCTATACTCATCAGGAAATCTGGGATCTGGTGCACGAGGTCATCGATCCCGTCGCCCTCGGCCGGATCGCCGATGCCTGGCGCGCCAACGCCACCGCGGTCGCCGAGGCATTCCAGGCCTTTTCCGATGCCACCAACCGCGAGTTCGCGCACTGGACCGGCCGTTCGGCCGATGCCGCGCTGCGCGCCACCCGCGAATTCGTCCGCGCTGGCGCCGAGGCGCACGACGTCTGCCGCGCGGTGCAGCGCCTGATGGAACTCAATTCCGATGCAGCACAGGCCATCCGAGCGGCGATATCGCCGCCTTCGCAGTATCGTGCACTGGAAGATCCGGCCGCCGAAGCCATTCACGGCGGACAACGCAGGATGGACCACGACATGGCCGCTGCTACGGCGCAGGCCGATGTCCAGGACACGATGACCTATGTCTATACCCCGACCATGCCCGCCTCCGGCGATCGTGTCCCCCGGTTCACCCCACCACCCGACGGTCCACAGATCGCGCGGCCGAACCCCGGCGGTGGGGGCGGCGCACGGTGAAGTGGGTATTCACCCCGGACGAGTTCACGCACGTCTGGGAAAGCGAAACGAGCCTCGACCGCCGTCCCTATCCGGTCAATCTGGCACCCGCCGCCACGGTCCGCACCGAATCCGAGCACGCCGCCCTACGCCTGCCCCAGCGCTTCGCCCGCCAGGCCGACGCGGACCTGGCCGCCGCGCTGATGCTGTGCGCGCGCACCGACGCCACCACCATCACCATCTCCGGTGAATCGGGCGCCAAGCGGATCCTGGTCTTCGCCGCGGTGGTGCACAACCACGCGGGCATCCTGATCGCCGACATCGACAAGGTGACGGTGCGCATGTGCCACGCCCGCAACCTGGGTAAGCAGCTGATCGAGATCATCGGCTCGGCCCAGCCCGGCAAGCTGGCACCGATGCGGGAGCCGCAGGACGCGGTGCTGAACTCCGACGGCGACGCGGCCGCGAGCAACGGCCATCGCCGCGCCGCCCGGTTCCGCCAGACCCTGCGAAAACCGGTGGACGGTCGCGGATTCGTCACCGTGACCGTGGAACCCGAGAACCCGATGTCGCCGCCCACTCGCCACCGCAGCTGGCTCGACTTCACCGGTGACGGACGCTATCTGCTCACCACCGCGCACGATCTGACCCTGGCCCCGGTCACCGACGAGGAATTCGCCGACCAATTACTCCGTTTGGCCCAGATCCGCTGATCCCATCGCCCAGCAGTTGATTCATCGGCACATCGCGGCATCCGCAATCACCACGGAGCGAGTCTTATGAGCGACCCGTTCGCGCCCGCGCGGCCGCGACAACAGCCATACGATATTCGAATGGCGAAGAAATGGTCTCTGCCGCCCATCGAGGCCCTGCGGGCCGATGGTTTACGCATCGCTGATCTCGACACCTCCCGTACGCCCGGATTCAAGGGCGATAAAGCACAGGGCCAGGAACTGCTGACCGAACGCACCGCCGTGCTGTCGGATCTGCAGGAAAAGCTCTTCGCCAGCGGCCGCTCCGGCGATACCCGCAGCGTGCTGCTCGTACTGCAGGGCATGGATACCGCGGGCAAGGGCGGCATCGTCCGGCATGTCATCGGTTCGGTGGATCCCCAGGGCGTCGACCACGCCTCCTTCGGGGTGCCGACCGAGGAGGAGAAGCGCCACCACTACCTGTGGCGCATTCGCAAGGCACTGCCGCGCGGCGGACAGCTCGGTGTCTTCGACCGCTCGCACTATGAGGACGTGCTGGTCGTACGGGTGCACAACCTGGTGCCGCCGGAGGTCTGGGAGCCGCGCTACGACGAGATCAACGCCTTCGAGCGGGAACTGCTCGACGAGGGCACCACGCTGGTCAAGGTCGCCATGTTCGTCTCACTCGACGAGCAGAAGAAGCGGCTGCGCGAACGCCTGGATCGATCGGACAAGCACTGGAAGTTCAACCCCGCCGATATCGATGAGCGCGGCTACTGGCCCGCCTATCAAGAGGCCTACCAGGTAATGCTGGACCGCACCTCGACCGACTATGCCCCCTGGCATGTCATCCCCGCCGACCGCAAATGGTTCTCCCGCCTCGCGGTCACCGAATTGCTCATCGACGCGCTGGACCGGCTCAAACTCGACTGGCCACCGGCGCAGTTCGATGTCGAGGAGCAGCAGCGCCGCCTCGAACAGGCCTGAGCACGCGTTCTGCCGGGGCCAAGGTTCCTCTCAGGTTGACCACGGATGATGTGGGCCGTGCCCGTCCACGCCCTGGGTGAGTTCCGGATCTACCATCGTGGCGGCAGAGAACCGGCAGGCAAGCGAAAGGCGTGGTGAACGCACGGTGAGCAATAAACCGGGTGGTAAGAAGAATCCGCTCTTGGCGGCGGAGCGCGCCGACCGCAACCGCAAGATCTTCATCCAGGTGGGCGTGGCGATCGTACTGGTCGGGCTCATCGCGGCGATCGGCATCGGGATCGCGGTGAAGAACGCCAAGAAGAACGATCTGGGGGCCACCCCGTCCATCGCGGCCACCGCGGCCCAACTGCTCAACGGCGGCACCGCGACGATCACCGATAACGGCGCGATCCGCATCGGCAAGCCGGACGCGAAGGTCACCATCCGCGTCGTCGCCGACCTGCAGTGCCCGGCCTGCAAGGCCTTCGAGGCGGCCAATGCGCAGGTGATCAAGGACGCCGTCGACAAGGGCACCGCCGTCGTCGAGTACAACGTGATCTCCTTCCTCGACAAGGCCTCCACCACCAAGTACTCCTCGCGCGCGGCCAACGCGTCCTACTGCGTCGCCCAGTCGGATCCGTCGAAGTACCTCGGCTGGCTGACCACGATGTTCGAAAAGCAGCCCCCCGAAGGGAGCGCCGGCCTGACCGACGATCAGCTGATCGAGATCGCGACCAGCGCGAGCTACACCGATTCGTCGGTGGCACAGTGCATCAAGGACAACAGCTACAACAAGTACATCGAGGCCAAGACCAACGATGTGCTGAAGAGCGGAATCCAGTCGACCCCGTCGGTCTTCGTCAATGGCAAGCAGATCCAGTCCAGCCAGGAGCTGATGACCCCCGGCGGCCTCGCACCCGCGATCGCCGCCGCAGCGGGCCAGTGAACAACTCCTCGGCCAGATCCGCCTGGGTGCTGCTGATCGGCGGGCTGGCCGGCTGGCTCGCCTCGGTCACGCTGACCGTCGAGCGGTTCAAGCTGTTCACCGATCCCGGCTACACCCCCTCGTGCAGCATCAACCCGATCCTGTCCTGCGGGAATGTGATGACCACCGAGCAGGCCGCCCGGTTCGGATTCCCCAATCCGATCATCGGCATCGTCGGCTTCTCGGTGGTGGTCACCCTCGCGGTACTCGCCGTCTCCGGTGTGCGCTTTCCGCGTTGGATCTGGGGCGGGCTGTGGGTGGGCACCGTGCTCGGCACGATCTTCATCTGCTGGCTGATCTTCCAGAGCCTGTACCGGATCGGCGCGCTGTGCCCGTACTGCATGGTGGTGTGGGCGATCATCACCCCGCTGCTGGCGGTGGCCACCGAACAGGTGTGGGGTGATTCGCGCGGCCCGCTCGGGGTGGTTGTCGAATGGCGCTGGACCTTTGTGGCGCTGTTCTACGCGGTGGTGCTGCTGCTGGTCTTCCTGAAGTTCCAGGATTACTGGCTGTCGCTGGTCTAGGCGAGATCAGTTCGGTGTGCCCGGTCAGTTCGGTGTGCCCAGCGCGAGCACCACGCTGACCTTCCGCTGCGCACCGCCTACTCCGGTGACGCCGAGCAGCACCGTGTCATCCGGCTTGCGCACATTGATGGCGGCCCGCAATGCCTTCGCATTGGTGATGTCACGGCCGTCGATCGAGGTGATCACATCCCCGTCGATGAGTCCCGCCGCGTATGCCGGTAAGCCGTACAGCGCGACGTCGACCCGGGCCCCACGGGGTTTCGCATCCGAGATCAGCACCCCGAGCGTCGCCGTCGGCCCGATGTGCACGGTCTCGGTGGGCGTACCGGAACGAATCTGGTACACCACCCGCATGGCCGTATCGATCGGCACCGCATAGCCGTTGGGTGTGCGCCCGACCTCACGTGCGGTCTCCCCCGATGCGGCGGTGATCACGCCGACCACCGTGCCACCGGGATCGGCGAGCGCACCACCGGACTGTCCCGCACTGACCGGCGCGGCGATCTCGACCATCCCGGTCAGTGATTTGCGGGTCAGATCCGAGGCGTTGAGCGCGACGATCGTGCTGTTCAGATCGGTGATATTGCCCTGGACCGAGGTCGGGGTGCCGCCGGTGCCGCCCGCATTTCCTATGGCCAGCACCTCTTCGTGGATGCGCAGATCGGCGGAGCTGCCGACGCGCGCGATCATCAGGTCGGCGGCGCCGGACAGTTCCAGTAGCGCGATATCGGCGCCGGAGTCGTAACCGAGCACCTTCGCGCCGTAGACCGCGCCGTTGCCGACATCGGTGACGGTCACCGTATCGGCTCCCTTCACCACGTGATGGCTGGTCAACACCTGGCCGTCGGTGGTGAGCACGATCCCGGATCCGGCCGAACCGAGCCCGAGCGGGGCCGCTGAGGTGCTGATATTCACCAGTGCCGGTTGGACGGCCCGCGCCACCGCGGCCGGATCCAGCGGCGGCAGCGGTTCGAGCAGGGCGGGTGCGGAGTCGTCCGCACCCGACGGCGAGGTCCATTCCGACAGCTCGCCGCGGAAGCCGAAGAAGGCCGCGACCGCGAGCACGACCGCGAACAGCAGCGCGAGCGCGCGCCCGCCACCGTCGACGCGCTGCCCCTCGGGCGCACGGTGCCGTTCGTCGTCCATCGTCTCCCGCCTCCGGCTGGGCCTTTGACCGATTTCCATTGTGGCCAGCAGATGCACAACAGGCGCTGCGTTTGGCAAACCTGCGCACGCGACGGTAGGCATGTACGCATGAGCGTTGCAGCCGCGTATTCGATGTCCGCGCCCGATGGGCAGTTCGATAGGCTCGTCATCGAGCGGCGCGAACTCGGGCCGCGCGATGTGCTGATAGATGTCAAGTACGCGGGCATCTGCCACTCCGATATCCACACCGCCCGCGACGAATGGGGTGGGGCGAAGTACCCCTGTGTCCCCGGCCACGAGATCGCCGGCATTGTCGCCGCGGTCGGTTCCGAGGTGACCAGGCATCGGGTCGGCGACCGGGTCGGTGTCGGATGCATGGTCGATTCCTGCGGCGTCTGCGGTCCATGTCTGGCGAATGAAGAGCAGTACTGCGACAACGGCGCCACCATGACCTACAACACCCCGGTGGACCCGGCCGTCCAGCCCGGCGGTCACACCATGGGCGGCTACTCGACCCAGGTCGTGGTGACCGAGAACTTCGTGCTGTCCATTCCCGACGGCATCGGACTCGATGTGGCGGCGCCGCTGCTGTGCGCGGGCATCACGCTGTTCTCCCCGCTGCGGCACTGGAACGCGGGACCGGGCAAACAGGTCGCGATCATCGGCATGGGCGGACTCGGACACGTCGGGGTGAAGATCGCCGCGGCGATGGGAGCCGAGGTCACCGTGCTGAGCCATTCGCTGAGCAAGCAGGACGACGGCAAGCGCTTCGGTGCGCAGCATTACTACGCGACCGGTGACAAGCAGACCTTCCGCGACCTGCGCAACCGATTCGACCTCATCCTCAATACCGTCTCGGCCGACCTGCCGATCGACAACTACCTGCGCCTGCTGAGACTGGACGGCACCCTGGTGATCCTCGGCATGCCCGAAAACCCGTTGAGCGTCAGGGCTTTCACCATCGCCGGGTACCGTCGCGCGCTGGCGGGCTCGATGATCGGCGGTATCGCACAGACCCAGGAGATGCTGAATTTCTGCGCCGAACACGGAATCGGCGCGGAGATCGAACTGATCTCGGCCGATGAGATCGACGGGGCTTACGACCGGGTTGTCGCCAGTGATGTGCGTTATCGGTTCGTGATCGACGCGTCGACGATCTAGTACGGGCGCGCCGGACGTATTCGGTGCGCGCGACCGAGTCGAGCCGTGCCGCGGTCGCGCGCATGTCGTTGCGCGAATTCGTGTCCGGTTCAGTAGCTTGGCGGTGTGTCTGCGGATGAAGATCGAACGCCGCCCGCCGAAACGGCGGTCGTCACTGCCGATGTGACGGCGGGTCCGCCGCCATGGCTGTTGCGAGCGTTCCTGCTCGCCGCGGCGACGGTGGCCGGGCTGATATTCGGCTTCTGGGTGCTGCAGAAGTTGCAGGGCTTTCTGCGGGTTCTGCTGGTTTCGCTGTTCCTGGCGTTCGCCATCGAGCCCGCGGTGAATTGGCTTGCCGCGCGCGGGGTGCGGCGCGGGCTGGCGACCGGGATCGTCTTCCTGCTGCTGACCGCGGCCACCGTCGCATTCGTGTGGACGCTCGGCGCGCTGCTCGTCGACCAGGTCACCACCTTGGTCAAGAACGCGCCCGATAATGCGGATCAGGCCATCGACTGGGTCAATCGCACCTTCAAAACCCATCTATCCAGCGAGGATGTCCAGAAATATCTCGGTGAGTGGAGTTCCACCATCGACCGCTATCTGGTCGGACTGGCCGGCAATGCCTGGGGCGTGGGCACCGCCGCGATCGGTGCGATCTTCCAGGCCCTCGGCGTGCTGTTGTTCACCTACTACTTCGCCGCCGACGGACCGCGTTTCCGCAATGCGGTCAGCTCCCTGCTGCCGCCGCACCGCCAGCGACATGTGTTGCGCGCCTGGGATATCGCCGTCGAAAAGACCGGCGGCTACATCTATTCGCGCGGGCTGCTCGCACTGTGCTCCACGATCGCGCACTATGCCGCACTGCGCGTGCTCGATGTGCCGTCCGCGTTCGCGCTGGCATTGTGGGTCGGCGTTGTCTCGCAGTTCATCCCGACCGTCGGCACCTACCTCGCCGGTGCGTTGCCGGTGCTCGTCGCGCTGGTCCACAACCCATCCAGCGCGCTGTGGATTCTCGGCTTCATCCTGGTGTACCAGCAGTTCGAAAACTATGTCCTGCAGCCGAGAATCACCGCGACCACACTGGATATGCATCCGGCCGTCGCATTCGGCGCGGTCATCGCGGGTGCCGCGATCCTCGGGCCGACCGGTGCGCTGCTGGCGATTCCGGTCACCGCGACGGTACAGGCATTCGCCGGTGCCTACATCCGTCGCTACGAGGTCGAGGCGGATACCGATGCCGATAAGACCGAGCCGCCGCCGAAGAAGCAACGAAAGTGGACTCGGCAGTTGACCATTCGTCTCACCGGCAGCGGGCGGCCGCCGACCGAATAACACCCGGCTATGCGCCGCTGATGCCCTGGAGTGCGGCGATCAGCGCCAGACTCACCTTGCCCAACTGCGCTCGGCTGTGCTGCGCGGTGTCGTATTCGACCTGAATCGTGAGCCGTTCGCCAACCGTGAATATGGTCAGCTTGGGTGGCATACCGGGACCCATTGCATACACATCGTCGCGAATGATTCGGATGCCATCCGGTGTCGAATGCAGTGGCAGGCGACCGATATTGGAGATCGCGAGGGTCGGCGCGGCGGACAGGATCGCGGCGGTCGGCGCGTCCCGGACGCGTTGCGCGGCCAGTAGGAAGACCGCGGCTTCGCGCCGCTCCTGCGCGGCGCGCATGCCCGCGGCCACCTGGTGCGCGACCTCGATCGGGCTCGAATCGTGCGAGACCATCGCGGAAGTACCCGCGCCGGATGCGCAGTTGAGCATGGTGCTCGCGGGCAGATCCACCTCGGACCGCACGTCAACGGCGTGTCCGCAGAACATCGGCAGCGGTCCGGTGGCTGGCTCGAGCTGCGAGCGGAATGCGATCAGGCCCGCGCCGCCGAGCAGACTGTTGACCGAAAGGCCGTGTGCGCGCGCCGCATCGATGAGTGTCCGGGTTTCCTCGGCGTCCAGTTCGATGCGCTGTACCGCGAAACGACCGAGCGGATCCGTGCCGCCGCCGTCCTGCGGCAGGGTACGCGGGGCGGATTCCGGACCCATGGTGGCGGCACCGGCCCGAAGCTGGTCGAGCCAATCGGCGACCTCGGCGTCCGAGATGACGCCGGCGAGTTGGTCATCGATGGCCGCGGGCAGCCGCTGATCCGATTCCGGTTGCGGCAGTGTGCTTCCGGTCGCGTGCGCGGTGTAGCGCTGCCACATCTGCGCCAGCAGCGCGAAAGCCGATCTGCCGTCGGAGATGCCGTGGTGAACGACCAGGACGATCTGATCCCGATCACGGTCGCGCAGTAGATGGGCGCGGAACAGACCGTCGCGCCAATCCCGTGGCCCGTTCACCAGACTCAGATATTCGGCTTCGCCGCCATCGCCGACCTCGAGGCGCGGTCGGTAAGCGTCGTCTCGAACGAAGTGCAGCACATTGTCCGCGTCGGTCACCGGCTTACTGCGCAGCAGCGGATGCGCGGCCGACAGTTCATCGAGGACGCGGCGCAAGATCTCGATATCGAGCGAACCGTGCACGGTGGAGCCGATGAACAGCGGCATATCGCCGGTCGGCACACTGCCGAGCTTGCTGCCGGAGTCGAAGTAGGTCGTCTCGAAGGGGGAAATCGGTCGCTGCGTGGTCATCTCGTACTTCCTGTTTCGGAGTGGGCGGTGCCCTCAACATACAACTGTTTCAAACGTTTGTCACAGACGTGTGTTTGAAACGTTCGTCACAAACAGGTGTATGCCGAACTGGTAGGGTGCGACCGTGGGAACCCGAGAAGATCTGCTCGCCGCGGCCAAACAATGCCTGGCCGAACGCGGTTACGCGCGCACTACCGTGCGCGATATCGTGGCCGCGTCCGGCAGCAATCTGGCTGCCATCAACTACCACTTCGGCACCCGCGACAAGCTGCTCAATCAGGCGATGATGGAGTCGAGCGCGACCGCCGTGCAGCAGATACTCGAGTCACTGCCCGACCGCGCCGCCGCCGATCCGGCCGCCCGCCTGCGGGAGTTCCTCCAGCGGCTGATCGCCTCGTTCACCGAGAATCCCGCGCTGTGGTCGGCCAATGTCGAAAGCCTTGCCCAGGCGCTACACTCCCCCGAACTGCGCGCCGAGATCGGCTCCGCGCAGGCTTTGGCGCGCACCGGACTCGCCGACCTGTTCGGCCCGGCCGAGCCGGACTCTCGGCTCGGCGATGTGCTGCAGACCATGATCGGCGGCCTGCTGGTCCAACATCTGGTGGACCCAGAACACGCCCCCACCGCCGCCGATATCACCACCGGCCTGCGCACCCTCGCCGCGCTTGTGGCCCGGACTCAGCCACGGTCGGCGCCGTAGCCGCAGGCGAAATGCCCGCGAACGTGATGTCCTAGCTGCACCCCCGCAAAGGCAAAACCCTAGCCACCGGCACATATCCGGCGAACACGCAGGGCGGATATCGCATTGTGCTGCGGATCGGTGGCAGATGCTGGACCGATGGCGATTCTGCTTGCGCTGGTTTCGATGTGTTCGACGCTGGTCGGCGGGCTGGTGGCGGTTCGGATCGGCGACCGCAGGCATCTGGTGCTCGGGTTGGCGGCGGGGGTCATGTTGGGGGTCGTCTTCTTCGACCTGCTGCCCGAGGCATTGGCGCAGCAGGGGCACAGCGCACTCGGGGTTCCGGCGGCGCTCATCGCGACTGTCGTCGGCTTCGTGACCATCCACGTGATCGAACGCGCGGTCGCCATCCATACCGGTCACGAACGCGAATTCGGTGCGCACAAACACGGTTTCGAATCCGTCGGACTACTCGCGGCGGCCGGGCTGATCTTCCACAGCACCCTCGACGGCCTCGGCATCGGTCTGGGTTTCCAGGCGGGAGCCACCGTCGGCGTCGCGGTCGCCATCGCCGTCATCTGTCACGACTTCGCCGACGGCTTCAATACTTTCACCATCACCACCCTCTACGGCAGCGCCCGCAAACGTGCCATCACCCTGCTCGCCCTCGACGCGATCGCACCGGTCGTCGGCGCGGTCATCGGCACCGTCATCCGCGTTCCCGCCGAAACCGCCGGCCTCTATCTCGGCTACTTCGCCGGTTTCCTGCTCTACCTGGCCACCGCCGATATCCTGCCCGAGGCACACGCCGAACACCCCTCCCGCCTGACCCTCGCCTGCACCGTCACCGGCGCCACCCTCATGCTCGCGGTCGCCGCCCTGAGCCACTGAATCGGCGTCGAACACGCAACGGGATCAGCGCTTTTCGAGTTGCGGCAGCACCCCTTGGGCGATCCAACTCATCGCGTCGGCGAATGCGGGAGCGGGACCGGCAGCCAGATCGAGCAGGCGTCGGCCAGCGCGCCGAGTTCGTCGGCAATGCTCGCGGCCGATGGCAGTGTTGCGACAGAGGTCACCGGATCAACACCGGGAATCGGGCGGTTCATCCCGCCCGCTGCGGTTGGGCAACGGTCAGCGGATTATCACGCGGAGCACGGCGTCGACCGACTGGTCGGCGAGGTGGTCGGTCAGCGGTAGGTGACCGAAGAGGGCGCGGTAGTAGATCGGTGCGACAATGGCATCCAGGACGAAATCCAGGTCGGTATTCGGATCGATTTCGCCACGGCGAATCGCCGATCGCAGTGCGATCGCGGTGCTGCGCCTGCGCGGTTCGAAGACCGTGGCCAGGAAATGCGTGCGTAGGTCCTGATCATTGGCGAGATCGGCGACCAGCGCGGGCAATACCCGACTGAGTGAGGTATCGCGCAGTGCCGCAACCAGATTCCGCATTGCGACGGTCAGATCGGCGCGCAGGTTACCGGCGTCCGGCGTTGGTTGCAGACCGAGCAGGTCTGCCACGACATCGACCACCAGGTGCCGTTTCGATGGCCAGCGGCGGTAGATCGCGGGCCGGTGCAGACCGGCTCTGGACGCTACCCCGCCAATGGATAGTTCGGCATAGCCGTTCTCGTCCAATAGCTCTCGGGCCGCCGCGAGGATCGCGATATCGATGCGGTCTTCGCGGGCGCGGCCGGGCATCAGAACACCGGACGTGGCATCAGGACAACGCGCCAACCATCCGGATCGGGGAAGGTCAGGCCGCCGTTGGCGGCCCAATACGGATTCTCGGCGGGGACGGGTTCCACGCCGAATTCGCCCAGTCGCTGTGCCACGTCGAACATCTGTGACTCGTTCGAGAAGTACAGCACCAGTAGGTTTTCCGCACTGGGTGCCGTGCCCGGGCTGCCGTCCACATGCGTGGTGAACTCCAGGTGATACCCGGTCCCGGGCAGTCCGAGCATTACTCCGTCATAGCCCGCGTGGTTTTCGAATCGGTAGAGCTCGCGCAGTCCTAACCCCTCGACGTAGAACCGCACGACCTCTGCTAGGCGATCGGTGGGCCGGGCAATACGAACCTGCGCCACCGGCAACGACTCGGGCCAAGCCTGATCAGCCATACCCGAACAATACGGTACGGACCGTACCGATTTGAATATGCCGTCGATCACGCCCAGCGAAAGGCCGCCGCCACATCGTGAGATGTGAAGGCGGCCTGCTGCTTCGGCGCTACTCCGCCGCGGCCGCCCGCCGACGGACCCGGCGCGCCGCCGCGACCATATTGCGCAGCGAGGGCTCCAGCTGCCAGTAGTGACGGGTCTTCAAACCGCCGTCCGGATTCGCCCACAGCCGTTCCGGCGTCACGGCTTCCGCCGCGGCGGTGAGCAATTCGTCGAGCTCATCGATGTCCGGGATGCGCGCCGAACGGCTTTCGTAGACACCGGGACCGACACCGTGACTCAGGCCGTGGCCCGAGGCGGAGTCTTCCTTGAGCGCCTTCAACACCCATTCGATCGAGCGGGTGGCCACGATCGCGGTGACATCGGCATCTAGTTCCTCGATCGCGTCGACCACCTCGGTGCGCCCGGAATAGCCGATATGCGTATGGATCTGGGTCTCCGGCTTGACTCCGGAGGTCGCCAAGCGGAAGGCCGCGACCGCCCAGCGCAGGTATTCGGCGCGCCCCGTCGGGCGCATGGGTAGCAGCTCGCGAATGGCGGGTTCGTCGACCTGGATGATCGAAATACCGGCACGTTCGAGATCGACAACCTCATCGCGAATGGCCAGTGCGACCTGGTCGGCGGTTTCGTACAGTGGCTGGTCCTGGCGCACGAACGAACGCGCGATCATGGTGACCGGTCCGGTGACCATGCCCTTGACCGGCCGATCGGTCAGCGACTGGGCGTAGCTGATCCATTCGACCGACATCGGCGCGGGTCGCGAGACATCGCCGTAGATGATCGGCGGTCGCACACAACGCGATCCGTACACCTGCACCCAGCCGAAGTGCGTGGTCGCGAAGCCGTCGAGCAGCTCGGCGAAGTACTGGATCATGTCATTGCGCTCGTGTTCGCCGTGCACAAGCACATCGAGGCCGATGTCCTCCTGCAGGCGGATCGTGGCCTCGATCTCGGCCTCGATCTTCTTGCGGTATTCGTCGTAGGACAGTTTGCCCTGACCGAGGTCGTAGCGGGCCTGGCGAATTCTGACGGTCTGTGGGAACGAGCCCAGCGTGGTGGCGGGCACCAACGGAAGATTCAGCTTGCGCTGCTGGGCTTCGCGACGCACGTCGTAGGGTTCGCGGGTACGCATATCGGGTGTGATCGCGTAAACCCGTTGCCGCACCGCGTGTTTCTGCTTGAAGTGCACCTCGGTGGGCCGTTTGCGCCACTTGTCCGACGGGCCCTCGGTCAGCGCCTTGGCGAGCGAAACCACCTCGCCGACCTTCTGCTGCGCGAAGGCGAGGCGGTCGGCGACATGGCCCTCGATGTCGTATTCGGCGAGCACGTCATAGGGCACGTGCAGCAGCGTCGTGCCGGTGGACACCACCAGATCGGGGCAGACCTTGGCCAACTCGTTGAGGTATTCGAGTGTCACGTAGCGATCCGCGCGCCAGACATTGAGGCCGCTGATCACGCCCGCGTACAGGCGCTTACGTCGAATGCCGGGAATTTCGGCGAGCTCTTCGGGCTGGATCCGATAGCTCGCCAGATCCACTCCGATGGCCTCGACATTGGTCTCGGCCAGAATCCGCAGCGCCTCACCGAAATCGCCGTACTGTCCGGTGACGAGCATGCGCGGGCGCAGCGCCGCCGTCGAAAGCCGTTGGTAGGCTCGCTCGAATGCGGCCAATTCGGCCGGGGTGCGCTCACTGGTGAAGCACGGCTCGTCCAACTGCACACAGGTGGACCCGCGCTTGGCGAGGATTTCGAACAGCTCCTCGTACACCGGAAGCAGCTTGTCGAGCAGGCTCAGCGTGTCGAAACCGCCTGTCTCACCGGGGATATGGCCCGCCTTGGACAGCAGCAGCAGCGACACCGGTCCGACCATCACCGGGCGCAGTTCGATATCGCGATCCTTCGCGCGATCCCACTCGTCGAGCAAAGCCTCCGGGTGCAGCGAGAATTCGGTGTTCTCATCGAGTTCGGGCTGGCGGTAGTGGTAGTTGGTGCCGAAGAACCGCACCAGCTCCAGCGGCGGCAGATCCGGGCGGCCGCGCGCCATCAGGAAGTAGAAATCCAGTGGGTGCAGTTCGTCCTGGAACGGCTTGAACCGCGCGGGCACCGCACCGAACAGCAGCGCATTGTCGAGGATGTGGTCGTAGAAGGAGAAGGTGTTGCCCGGGACCTGGGTCAGGCCGGTGGCAGCGAGACCGTTGTACTGCCGCTCCTGGATATCGCGCCCGACCGCGAGCAACTCGTCACGGGAGATGCCGCCGTGCCAGTAGCCCTCGAGCGCCCGCTTGAGTTCCCGATGCGGCCCGATCCTCGGGTAACCGAGAATGCTCGATCCGTAACCGTCCTGGACGTTGACCATGAGCGGGGTACTCCCTTTCGATCACCTGCGCGGTGTCCTCGACCCAGACCCCGCAACAGCGCTGCGCTCTCGGTTTCGGCCGAGCCGCTAGTCAAGACCCGACCTTCTTGCAGCCTATGCCGATAACGGCATCGGCTTTGTCTGATTTGCGGCGCCTGCGGCGCCGGGTGTTCGGGGCCCTGTATCTCGCGACCGAGCGGTCGAGACTCGCGACTACGTCGAGTCGCTTCGACCGCTGCGGCCGCGAGACGGGCCGACGTCGCTCGTCGGGCTCACTCGTCGAGGTTGCTCGCGTGTCGACGCAACCACCATCACGGTGCCGAGACCAGGAGCGACGCGATCAGATCAAACCTTGTACTGGTAGAAACCCGCACCGGTCTTCTTGCCGAGCAGTCCGGCCTCGACCATGCGCATCAGCAGCGGCGGCGCCGAGTACAGCGGCTCCTTGAACTCCTGGTACATGGAGTCGGCGATGGACTTCACGGTGTCGAGGCCGACCAGGTCGGTCAGCGCCAGCGGCCCCATCGGGTGGGCGCAGCCGAGCACCATCGCCTTGTCGACGTCTTCCTTGGTGGCGAAGCCGGATTCGACCATTCGGATGGCCGAGAGCAGGTACGGCACCAGCAGCGCGTTCACCACGAAGCCGGAGCGGTCGGCCGAGCGCACGACCTGCTTGCCGAGCACATCGCTGGCGAAGGCCTCGGCGCGGGTGGACACCGCCTCGCTGGTCTTCAGCGTGGTGACCAGTTCGACCAGCGGCAACACCGGCACCGGGTTGAAGAAGTGCATGCCGACCACGCGCTCCGGGTTGGCGGTGGCGACGGCGATCTTCATGATCGGGATGGAGGAGGTGTTGGAGGCCAGAACGGCGTCCGGATCGGTGACGACCTTGTCGAGTTCGGCGAAGATGGCGGTCTTCACTTTCTCGTCCTCGAGCACCGCCTCGACCACCAGCTGGCGGTCGGCGAAATCGCCGAGGTCGGAGGTGAACCGCAGGCGCCACGCAGCCTGTTCGCGTTCGCGTTCGGTGATCTTGCCGCTGCTCACGCCACGGTCCAGCGAGCGCAGGATGCGGGCGCGGCCCGCCGCGGCTAGTTCCCGAGTCTGTTCGTAGACGAGCACGTCGATATGCGCCCGTGCGCACACCTCCGCGATTCCCGCACCCATCTGTCCGGCACCGATGATGCCGACGCGCTGAATCTTCTCGCTGCTCACGTCCCGCTCCTGCTGGTTTTGTCTGGCTGTCGGGTGTCTGGTGGCGAAGGACGCTCGGATGTGAGCAGGTCCTTCGATGGTCCAAGGTATAGGGATGCCCTCCCCGCTGGGGCTGTTCAGCGGGGAGGGCGGTACACCCCTACTGGGAGTAGAGGGCTATCGGTATGCGCGGAGCGCCGCCATGGATCAGTGGAACTGGCCCTCTTCGGTGGAACCCTTCAGGGCCGCCGTCGAGGTGTTCGGGTCCACGGTGGTGGCGATGGTGTCGAAGTAGCCGGCACCGACCTCACGCTGGTGCTTGATGGCGGTGAAGCCACGCTCGGCGGCGGCCTTGAACTCGCGCTCCTGCAGGTCGACGAAGGCGGTCATACCCTCGCGGGCGTAGCCGTAGGCCAGGTCGAACATGCCGTAGTTGAGCGAGTGGAAGCCGGCCAGGGTGATGAACTGGAACTTGAAGCCCATGGCACCCAGCTCACGCTGGAACTTCGCGATGGTCGCGTCGTCCAGGTGCGCCTTCCAGTTGAAGGACGGCGAGCAGTTGTAGGCCAGCAGCTGGTCCGGGAACTCGCCGCGGACGGCCTCGGCGAACTTGCGGGCGACCTCGAGGTCCGGCACACCGGTCTCCATCCAGATGAGGTCGGCGTAGGGGGCGTAGGCCTTGGCACGCGCGATGCAGGGCTCGATGCCGTTCTGCACACCGAAGAAGCCCTCGGCGGTGCGGGTGCCGTCCAGGAACTCACGGTCGCGCTCGTCCACGTCCGAGGTGATCAGGGTGGCGGCCTCGGCGTCGGTGCGGGCGATGATCACCGAAGGCACGTCGGCGACGTCGGCGGCCAGACGCGCGGAGGTCAGGGTGCGGATGTGCTGCTGGGTCGGGATCAGCACCTTGCCGCCCAGGTGGCCACACTTCTTCTCGGAGGCCAGCTGGTCCTCCCAGTGCACACCGGCGGCACCGGCGGCGATCATGGCCTTCTGCAGTTCGTAGGCGTTCAGCGCGCCACCGAAGCCGGCCTCGGCGTCGGCGACGATCGGGGCCAGCCAGTTCTGGACGGAGGTGTCGCCCTCGACCTTGGCGATCTCGTCGGCGCGCAGCAGCGCGTTGTTGATGCGGCGGACCACCGACGGCACCGAGTTGGCCGGGTACAGCGACTGGTCCGGGTAGGTGTGGCCGGACAGGTTCGCGTCACCGGCGACCTGCCAACCGGACAGGTAGATGGCCTTCAGGCCGGCACGGACCTGCTGGACCGCCTGGTTACCGGTGAGGGCGCCGAGGGAGTTGATGTAGTCCTCGTTGTTGACGAGGTCCCAGAGGATCTCCGAGCCACGACGGGCGAGGGTGGCCTCTTCGACGACAGTGCCCTGCAGCTTCGACACCTGCTCGGCGGTGTAGTTGCGGGTGATGCCCTTCCAGCGCGGGTTGGTGTCCCAATCCTGCTGGATCTCGGCAGCGGTCTTCGGGGTGCCGACGTTCGACATCTCTGACTCCACTTCTTCGTTTCGGTGCTCCACGGTCGAGCATCGCTCGAACTGCTGTGGCGGCAATTTGCAGGCTTGCTAGGCCCATGGGGTGTACTTCCACACGATGGCACACCAGGAAATAGCCGTCTACCTGTTGCAAGTGTGAATCAGAGCTAGGTTTCAACCGATCTTTGCTAACTTTGCGAAATTAGCCTGCGAATTGCACGCGTGAAACCTACCCGCCGGTAGTGCTGACATGCGGTTTTAGCGTAACGCTCGTACTGTTAGCGACCGCACCGGGTACGCCCATCCGACGCGCCCGGCATTCCGCGCTGTGAGGACGTTCACACGCACTCGTGTGGCCTCCGCCACCTCCGAGCGAGTGACCGGGCACACGATCGGGCAGACTGGTGCGACATTCGAACTCTCGGGCGGGCGTCCAGTTCATCGTGGACGCCCGATAGGAGCGTTATGCGGAAACTGTGGTTCACCACGGCGATCGCCGTCGCATGCGGCGCGAGCCTGCTGCGGCTGCCGGCAGCGGGCGCCGAACAGGCCGATCCCGGCACCGTCGTATCCGTCGCACCGCTGGCCGCGGTGGCCACGCTGCCGGGTTCGGTGAACTCCAGCCGCCTCGTGTACTCGACCACCACCGTGAACGACGCACCGACGGTGGCCAGCGCCGCGGTCTACTTCCCGCCCGGCCCGGCCCCCGAGGGCGGCTGGCCGGTGATCGCGTGGGCCCACGGCACGGTCGGGCTCGGCGACAACTGCGCCTACAGCATCGCCGGGCCCAGCGCCGTCGAACGGGACTGGGCGTATCTGGGGACCTGGCTGGCGCAGGGCTACGCGATCGTGGCCGCGGACTACGCCGGACTCGGCACGCCCGGCGAACATCCCTACCTCGACGGACGCGTGGAGGCGCACAACGTCGTCGACGCGGTCAAGGCCGCCACCGGGCAGTACTCGTCGCTGGCGAAGAAATGGGTGGTCGTCGGGCAGTCACAGGGCGGCGGCGCGGCGGTGTCCACCGCGCGGTACGCGACCGAATTCGGCGGGCCGGAACTCGACTATCGCGGTGCGGTCGGCACCGGCGTGCCCGCGTATATCGAGGATGTTCTGCAACTGCTCGGGCCGGCTGTGCCGCCGATCAAGCTGAACCCGTACAGCACCGCCTACGTGCTCTACATCCTGAACGGATTGCGCACGGCCTACCCCGAGCTGGATATCGAGTCCTTCCTGAGCGACTCCGGACGCGCATGGCTCACCCGGGCGCGCGATGTGTGCGTCACCCCGCTGCACCATGAGCTCGGCGCCAGCGGCGTACTGATCGGCGATCTGTTCGCACGGCCGCTCGCACTAATTCCGAACGTGCACGGACTGCTGCACGAATACCTGGGCCTGCCCGAATCCGGTTACGACAAGCCGCTGTTCCTCGGGCAGGGACTGCGCGATACGGATGTGATCACGCCGGAAACGCTGCGGTTCGCGGCGGTGCTCGTGGTCAACCGGCAGCCGGTCACGGTGCACACCTATTTCGAGGATCACGACGGGACGGTCAATGCGTCGCTACGGGATTCGCTGCCGTTCGTGCGCGGTCTGTTGGCCTGACGCGGCGGCACCGAACGGCCCGAGCGCCCATTCCTGATTCCGCGGAATCCGTGGGCGCTCGGACCGGAGTCAGTCGCTGCGCACCGGCGGGTGAGTGTCGCGCCAGTGCTCGGCTATGTCTATGCGGCGGGTGATCCAGACGTCATTGTGGGATTGGACGTGGTCCAAGAAGTGCTCCAGGGCAGCGATGCGGGCCGGACGGCCGACAATGCGGCAGTGCAGGCCGATCGAGAGCATTTTCGGGCTGCCCTCCGCACCTTCGCGATAGAGGGTGTCGAAGGCGTCGCGCAGGTGGGCGAAGAATTGGTCGCCGCTGGGAAAGCCCGCGGGTGAGGCGAAGCGCATGTCGTTGGTGTCGAGGGTGTACGGGACCACCAGGTGGTTGCGGCCGTGCACGGTCACCCAGTACGGGAGGTCATCGGCGTAGGAGTCGGAGTCGTAGACGAATCCGCCGTGTTCGACCACCAGTTCCCTGGTGTGCGGGGAGTCGCGGCCGGTGTACCAGCCGAGCGGGGCCGAACCGGTCAGCTCGGTGAGGATGCGCACGGCCTCGGCCATATGCGCGCGTTCGGTATCGCGGTCGGTGAGTTGGTAGGACTGCCAGCGCAGGCCGTGGCTGGCGATTTCGTGGCCGAGTTCCTGAAAAGCGGCCACCGCCTCCGGATTTCGCTGCATGGCACGGGCGACGGCGAAAATGGTCAGCGGCAGATCGCGGCGTTCGAAGGCACGCAGGACCCGCCACAGTCCGGCGCGGGAGCCGTATTCGTAGAGCGATTCCATGCTCATGTGACGGTTCGGAAAGGCCTGTGCCGGAGTCATTTCCGAGAGAAAGGTCTCCGAATGCGGGTCGCCGTCCAGAACGCTGTTCTCCGCACCCTCTTCGTAATTGAGCACGAATTGCACGGCGATCTTCGCATCGCCCGGCCATTTCGGATCCGGCGGTGTCGATCCGTATCCGATGAAGTCGCGCTGATTCATGTCGGTGTCGCTCATCCCCCGAGTTCTCCATATAGGCGCAGCCGCGCGAGACCGCCGTCGGGATAGATATCCAGTCGGACCTCCTCCACCGAGGCCGCCATCGGCGCGATCGCGAATCGGTGCCTGGTATCGGGCAGCAGTTCGGTGCGCGGCAGCAATTCGAGTTCGGTGCCGTCATTGGTGTGTCCGGTGAGCCGGGCGGAGCCGGGGCTGTTGCCGAGGAAGTACGACGTATCGATCTCGGCGAGCCGGATGAGGCCCGGACCGGCGAGCCGGATGCGCACCCAGTCATTGCTGTCGTCGCGGCGGCGGGCGGTTTCCCAGCCATCACCCATCTTCCTGGCCAATCCCGGATAGAGCAGTTGGTTCGGCGAACTGTAGAAGCGGTTGGAGCAGTCCAGGACCAGGGCACCGTTCTCCAGCGCGGCCAGGTCCAGCGGGCCGAGGCCGAGCAGCCTCGGATCGGGCCTGCCCTCGCCGTGCACGCGCAGCCGGGCCACGCCGCCGTCCGGATGCATGGTGAGTTTCACATGGGTCCAACGTTTTTCGTTCTCGATGACGAAGGGATTGCGGCTGTCACCGGATACCGGGGCGCGGTCGATCAGGGTCACCCAATCATCGCGGTCGGCAATGGCTTCCGCGGGCGGATAGCCCTCGATCTCCAGTGCGGAGACCGAAATCGTTGGCGGATAGTTGCCTTTGAACCAGGCGGTGTCGACCACGATGCCGCGGATCACGCCGGGCACGCCGAGGCGCACAATGGCGGAGTCGTCGCCGGGGCGGCCGCGGTGCCTGCGGGTTTCCCAGCCGTCGTAGATCTGGCCCTTGTGCCCGAAGGTCGACGGCCGGTATTCCGACGGGCCCGGATTGATCAAATTCTCCTTCTCCGCGAAGAATTCATCGTTGGCCCAGATCACCGCTCCGCCGAGCGGGCGGACCGCCAGATCGGGCAGTAGCGTGAAATCGTCTACCTCGACCGGGTCGCGCCCACCCGTCGCCCGAGGACTGCCCCGCATCGAATCGCTTCGCGATACTGCACTCATCGCACCTCCTGTTTCGCGTGGGAATCCCGCGACCGGTTCATTTCACACCGCTTCCTGCGGAATCGGCGCACGCGCGACCAGCGCACCCAATACCTCCGGGGTCAATGCCGGTGCGAGCGAACGCAATTCGACGGCGCTCCGAGCACCGCAGTGCACGCCGCGCAACACCGTGGCGGCCAAGGCCTCCGCGGTGGCGGGCTCGTCCATCACGCCGCCGGAACGCCGATCGAGATAGGCCACCAGGCGTGGCACCGCGACATCGATGGCCTGCCGGAAGAACTCGTAGGTGGCCAGCCAGCGGGTGACCAGATGGCCGGGGTGCATATCCCAGCCCTGGTAGTAACCGAGGCGCAGGGCCCGGCTGACCAGCCGATGGTGATTGCGCAGTGCGGCTTCCGGTTCGCCGTCCGGGACGATCTGGGTGGAGCCGTCGCAGACCCACACGCCCGTTTGGGCCGCGGCGACCTGCATGACCGACTTCGCATAGTCCGCGGCGGGGTGGTCGAGCGCCTGATCGGGTGCGGCGATCCCGCATGCCGCGGTGTAGTCGTAGGTGCCGAAATGCAGTGCGCTGCAGCGCCCCTCGGACAGACCGATCATCTTGGCGATCGGGGCGCTGCCATCGGCGGCAATGATCGCCTGCGGGCTCTCGATCTGCAGTTCGAACCGCAGCGTGCCCGCATCGAGTCCGAAACCGCGCTCGAATCCCTCGCACAGTGCCACCAGTGCCGAGGCCTGTTCCGCCGCCCGGATTTTCGGCACGGTGAAGACGAAACCCGCTGGTACGCCGCCCGCCGCAGCCAATACCAGCTCGAGGGTGCGCAGCGCGCGGTCGCGTTCGGAGCCGGCCAGTCCCTTCATCCGGATACCCAGACTCGTCGGCCCACCGGGCAGCTTCGCCCATTCCGCGAGCACCGTGCCCGCATTGCTCGCGGCCTTGTCCTCCTCGGTATCGGCCCGGAATCCGTAGCCGTCCTCGAAGTCGATGCGCAGATCCTGGATCGGGTGCCGCTCGAGTTGTGCGCGCACGGTGGGCAGTGCGTCGGTGTGGTCGAGTTCGGCGAGCAGATCGTAGTGGCGATCGAGGAGTTCGGTCGCCACCGCCCCCCATTCGGCGGGGGTGTCGGCCGTGGCGCGGTCGGCGGGCACATAGGCGGTGTGAATCGGCTGGACCCGGCCGTCGGGGTCCGGATAGCGGGTGCGCAGATCGGCGTCGACCGCGTCGAGCACCGCGTCGATCTCCGCGCGGACGTTCTCGGGTAGCTGTGTTGGATTTGCGCCGCTCCCGGGCCCTCCGTGGTTACGCACGCTGCCTCCTCCGGGCCTGACGCTCGCGTCGCGGAGTTGGATTTGCGCCGCTCCCGGGCCCTCCGTGGTTACGCACGCTGCCTCCTCCGGGCCTGACGCTCGCGTCGCGGGGAAATCACCCTCGAGCTCCTTCCTGAAGTGCTCGCCAGATCCGGTCGGCCGTCATCGGCAAACGGGTCTGTCGTACCCCGACAGCATCGCGGATGGCATTCGCCAGCGCGGGGGCGACCGGGTTGTATGGCGATTCACTCATCGACTTGGCACCGAGGGGGCCCAGGTCATCGATGGTGTCGGCGAAGTAGACCGCGGTGCGCGGCAGGTCGGCGAGCTGCGGGATGTGGTAATGCCGCAGCGTCGGGGTGGTTACCACGCCCTGGTCGGAGCGCATGTCCTCGTAGAGCGCGGTGCCGATGGCCTGCGCGACCCCGCCCTCCACCTGGCCGCGGCACTGCACCGGGTTGAGCACCGTGCCCGCATCGGCGGCCTGGACCGAGTGCAGGATGCGCACCTCCCCGGTCTCCGGCCGCACGGCGACCCGGAATGCCTGCACATTGAAGCTGACCGAACGCGGGCTGCCCGCGTGTTCGCCCTGCCCGGACAACTCGCCGTCGGCCAGTAGTTCGGCGACACCGACCAGCCGGTCGCCGCAGCGGACACCCGCCGGTTCGAGAACGCATTCCGCCTCGGGGCGATCGGTTAGTTTCGCCGCCCGGACCAGGATGTGTTCGCGCAAGGCCACTGCCGCGAGGTAACAGGCCTTGCCTGCGACCGTGATGCCAGTCGAGCCGAAGGCTCCGGTGTCGTGGCCGACGACATCGGTGTCCGACTGGCGAATCACGATGCGGCGCACATCGGTACGCAATGCCGTTGCCGCGAGCTGGGCGTGCACCGTTGTCGTGCCGCTGCCGAATTCCACTGTGCCGACTCGGATCTCGTAGCGTCCGTCGGGCAGCAGAGTGGCGGTGGCCTCGGCGCGGTGGCCACGCGGCGGGATGGTGGCGATCATGGCCAGTGCCATGCCGGTGCCGACCCGCCAGTCCGGGCCGGGTGCGGGAACTCCATTGCCGCGCAGAATGGCTCGCTCGGCCAGGTCGAGACATTGATCGAGGCCGTAGCTGCCGAATGCCAGATCGCCCCGGTCGGCTTCGGCTCCGACGAACTCATCGCCGGGCACCACCACATTGCGTCGGCGGAATTCGAACGGGTCGATGCCGAGTGCGCGCGCCAGTTCGTCCATGGCCGATTCGACGCCGAAGATGATCTGCCCGAGGCCGTAGCCGCGGAAGGCGCCGGAGGGAATGTTGTTGGTGTAGACCGCTCTTGCCTGGACGCGCTTATTGGCGCAGCGATAGACCTCGACGGATTCGCCGACACCGTGGAAGATGACGCCCACACTGTGGTTGCCGTACGCACCGGCATCAGCGAGCACGTCGATCGAGAGCGCGGTCAGCACGCCGTCGGCATCCGCGCCCGCGGTGACCGCGACCCGCATCGGATGACGGCATGTGGCGCTGGTGAATTCGTCGGACCGGGTGAATTCGTACTGGACGGGTCGCCCGGTGCGCAGCACGGCCAGCGCGATCAGATCCTCGGCCAGCATCTCCTGCTTGGCCCCGAACCCGCCGCCGACCCGCTTGGCGAAGACACGCACGCGATCCCGCGGCAGCCCGAACAGATGGCACAGCTCGTCACGAACCAGGAACGGCACCTGGGTGCTGCACCGGATGACCAGCCTGCCGTCCTCGTCCAACCAGCCGATGCCGCCGTGGGTTTCCAGATGTACGTGCTGGCCGCGCGGCGACTGCCAGATACCGCTGACCACCTGCGCCGCCGCGGCCAGACCCGCCGCCACATCGCCGACCTCGCCGTCCACCTCGGCGATCAGATTCCGCTCGGTATCGGCGATGCCAGCCGAATCCGGCTTTCCACCATGCAGTTTCGGTGCTTCCGGAAGCAATGCCTCGGCCGGATCGAATACCGCGGGCAGGGTCTCGTATTCGACCGCCAGTGCGCGGCAGCCCGCACGGGCGATATCCATGCTCTCCGCCACCACGGCGGCAACCCGCTGGCCGACGAATCGCAGCGTGCGATCGAGCACATAGGTGTCGTCGGGATCGTCGGCGCGAAGCTCATGGCGCCCGGTCGAAAACGCGATATCCGGCGCATCGACGTAGGTGAGCACCGCGTGCACGCCGGGCAGTTTTTCGGCCTCGGCCGTGTTGATGGAGACGATCCGCGCGTGCGGATGTGGGCTCGGTAGGACCGCGATATGCAGGGGGGCGATGGGCGGAGCATCCGTGGTGGTCGGTGCGTCCTGCGGCGAGACGTCGAAGGTGAACGGTTCAGTGCCCGTGACGATCCGAGGTCCAGCGGGTGCACCGACGCCGGTGCCCGCTCGTCCGAAGGCGGTGTGCTCCGCTGAAGTGGCGTCACCCGCCGAGGCTGCCTGGCCGGCCGCCGCGCCGGTGTGCGCTGTCATACCGCAGCCAAGGGTCGTATCGGTCTCGCTCCGTGGCTCGGCCGCAGCCTCGGTAATCGTGCCGGTCAGCGCATCCGCGATTGCGCGATAACCGGTGCAGCGGCAGAGGTTTCCCTTCATGAGCTCCGATAGTTCTGCCGGATCCGGCGCGATCGGTCCGCCGCAACCGAGGCCCGCGGCGGTGACCACCATGCCCGCGGTGCAGAAGCCGCATTGGAAGGCCGCCGAATCCACGAATCGCCGTTGGATCGGATGCTGTTGCTCGGCGGTGCCCAGGCCGGCGGCGGTGGTGATGGTGCGATCGGCGGCGCGGTGGGCGGGAATGATGCAGGAGTGAACCGACACACCGTCGAGCTGAACGGTGCAGGCTCCGCAGTCACCCGCATCGCAGCCCTTCTTCACCGCGAAGACACCCTGCTCGCGCAGCAGCGTGCGCAGGCATTGGCCCGGTCGCGGATCGGCCCGCACAGTTTTGCCGTCTACCTCGAATTTCATTGCGAATCACCGGCTTCGCCGCGTAGCTCGGCGGCCACCTCCCGCGCCAGCACACCGCTGACGTGACGGCGCCAGTCCGGTGCGCCGTGCGGATCGCCGAACCACAGCGTCGGATCGATGTCCTCGACCGCGGCGGATACTTCGTAATCACCAGGTGTCGCAGCGAAATCCAGCACAACAGGTCGGCCGGTGGCGGCGGTGATGGTGATCGCACACTGGCCGTACAGCTCACGACGCCCCATGACGACGGCCCCCGAACGACCGAGCGGAGCCAGCGCGATCTTCCGGAAAGCGGTGTGCGCGTGCAGGGTTCGAAATGGAACGGTGATCGATCGCAATACCTCACCCGAGGTGAGCGCATTGCGTCCCGGCCCAAGCACGAACTCCCGCAGGGGAATCCGCCGATCACGGCCGTCCGGTGACCACACCAGCGCGACGCCGTCCAAAGCCACCAGCGAACCCAGCACTGCACCCGCGGGCAAGGACAGACACACATTCCCGCCAACGGTCGCGGTTCGCCAGATCTTGTGCGATGCGAGCAACGCCCGGCACGCCCGCGCGAACAGTGCCGTCCCCGGCCAGTCCGCCCGCAACACCGCCATCCCCAGTTCCCGCCCCGGCATCGCCCCAGCGAACTCCGCCAACGTGCAGGTAGCCGCGATCTCCAACCCCCCGCCCGTCTCCATCAGCGCGGGCCACCCGAACCCGGTGATATCGACCAGCCGATCCAACCCCTCCTGCGGCTCGGAGAACAAAAACGTCCCGCCGGCGAGCACTCCGCATGCGCCACCGACAAAAGCCAGGTCAGCCCGCTCTCGAGCGACAACCACATCCCGAATCGTGTCCAGATCCACGCCACACCTCGCTCCACAGACCACTACCACCAACCCTAGGAGCGCAGCGTTGCGGCAACATTTCACAACACCGAGCCCAGGTTGCGCGGCGGTAACCACAACCAGATCTACTTCTATCCTCGCTCGAGCATTCGGCACACGTCAGCAACTATGCAGCGAATTGCTTCCGGGCGATCTGCGGGCATGCTCGATCACTTTGTCGGCCGGGATCGCGGTCGTCCCGATCACGTGAACGGCGGGGCCTCTTCCCCGAGCCGAAGGACGATCCGACGGCGGCCACCGAGTTAAACCACTCGACACGCGTTATTGATCACCCAAAGCTTGAATTGTCGGAATTTGGCATTATTCTCGAGCCGCGCGGTTCGTGCATCGAACACCCCACCGTCACCGTCGGAAGGTTCCGGCTATTAACCAGCACTCGACGGGCGAGATCAGTGACGATCTCGAGCCCCTCGCGGCCCGAACTCGAACGAGCGCCGCTTTCTGGCGGCTCGCCGAGCATGACTTCGATCTGTCCCCTGACGAGCGTGCGGTATTGCAACGCACATTCCACGACGACACCGAGCTGGACAAGTGGCTACCGAACGGCGGAACCTATCGGCGGCGGGCCTATGCCTGCTTCACGCTGTCGGTCGGGGATATGAACTTCACGCCGATCGACGAGCCGCAGCCCTATGTGCAATCGCTCGAGGTCAATCGCCTGGTCGGCGGAATCGAACGCCGATTCAAACAGATCGCACCCGGACATCCCGCCACCGAGCCGACCAGGAAGATCGCGGCGGTCGTCGCCAAATCTCTGGCGGCGGAAGCTATTTTGTCGGCCGATCGCACGCCCAAGGTGCTCGTCGATGCCCACTACATGGCAATCACGGCCCCCGGTGAACCCGCACCGGAGGGTAAGCACCGCGATGGGCTGATCGCCGGATCCGCACACTTGATCGAGCGCCGAAACCTGCGGAAGGACACCGGAATCTCCTCGATCTACGACGGAGCCGACCCGGAAAACAAACTGGCGGCATTCGAGCTCGAGCAGCCGCTGGACTCCTACGTCTTCGACGATGAGCGTGTCCAACACTTCACCAGCGAGATTCAGCCGATGGCATCCGGCGTGCAGGCGTATCGAAATGTCCTACTACTGGGATTCCGAAGGTGTGACTGACTCGATCGACACAGTGATCAGCGGGCTGGACCGCCTGCTCCCCGAGGACGAGCTCGTGCATATCGCTGCCGAGCTCACCGCCGTCCCCTCGTTCACCGGACAGGAGACGGAGTTGGCAGTACATGTCCGAAAACTGCTGGCGAACAACGATATTCAAACATTCGAACAGCAAGTTCAGCCGGGGCGATACCAGACGATCGGACTGCTCGGATCGCCGGACAACACACCGGCACTCATGCTCAATGGCCACTTGGATATGGATCCGCTCGGCCGGGATCATCCGGACGATCCGTTCACGGCGCAACGCCTGGGCGATCAGCTTTTCGGCGCCGGTCTGCACAATATGAAGAGCGGTCTGGCCGCCATGATCGGCGCGGCAATCGCGATGCGTCGTAGCGGAATTCCGCTACGACGGCCCTTACTGCTCGAGTTCGTGGTCGGCGAACTCCAGGGTGGTGTAGGCACGAAATACGCGCTGGCAGCAGGATTGACGGCCGACGCCGCCGTGGTGCCGGAGCCCTATTCGGTCCGTCGAGTCATCACCCGCACCGCGGGGGTGCACAAGTTCGCCGTGGTCGTCCGCGGCCGCACCGCCCACACCAGTCGATTCGACGAGGGCGTCGACGCGATCGCGGTGCTGCGCAAAGTGCTCGATCGCCTCGACGAGGCCGATCTGGGTTTGCGCAATGCGGACTTTCCACCGCTGCCCCGGTTGCAGGTGGCCAGTGTGCTCGCCGGACGTGGTGAGTCGCATGATCTTTCGGGCATTTCCTACTGCTCCGACAAGGCGACGGCACTCATCGACCTCCGCTACCCGCCGCCGTACGAACCCGAGGACGTCACCGCGGCGATCGACACCGCACTCGATCGCCTCCGCCCCCGGTTCCGCGAGGCCACAATCAGCGTGGAGCATCCGATCGACCCGCTGTTTCGCGTCGGCGGTACCGATATGCCGCCGATGGATATGTCTCCCGATTGCCAGCTGGTGCGCGACATCACCGAACTGCTCCCCCAGGTCTCGGACTTCGACGTCGAGGAGACCGGCTTGGCGCTGCCCTATTCGTACTGCGGCAACGACACCACCCACCTCAGCCGAGCAGGCATCGAATGCTGTCTGTTCGGACCGCGCGGCACCACCCCCAACACCGAGCATCATGTGCTCATCAGCGAAATGACCGCGTGTGCTCGAACGCTGGCCGCATTGGCGGTCCGCCGCTGCGCATAGCGCGACCGAATCAGTCACTGCGCATGTGGATTTCGGATGTGGCCTGTCCGCCGTGCCGCACGCCGGTGCTCTCATAGAGCGCGAGGGCCTGGGCCGATAGGTCCTCGGCCAGCCGCGCCTGCCCGGTCTTGACCGCGACCGTGGCCCGGCCGCGCAATGCGTCGGCCTGACCGAGCGGATCACCGATTCGCTTGGCGATCCGCTCGGAATCCTGGTAATACCGCTGCGCGGCCGGATACTCACCGAAATGCCGCTCGATATGCCCCAGCCCGCGCAGGGTATCCACCTGGCTGAACGGGTCGTCGATCTCGACGGCTATGTCGTAGGCCTGTTGGAACATGCTGCGGGCGTCGTCGTAGTCGCCGGCCTTGCGGGCGATGTTGCCCAGGCCCCAGAGCGTCCAGCCTTCGCCGTAGCGGTCGTGGATGCGGCGGGCGATCGTCAGTGCGTCGTCGAAGTAGCGGCGGGCCGTTTCCTGTTCGCCCACCAGTCTTTCGATGTGGCCGAGCCCGCGCAGTGCGTCACCCTGCAGCTTTCGGTGATTCATGTTCTGTGCGAGGCGGAATGCCTCCTGGTAGAGGCTTCTGGCCTCGGCTTGTTCGCCGAGTCGGCGGATGACCTCGGCCAGGCCCCACTGGGCCGTGGCCACCCGAACCGGATCGCCGATATCGCGGGCGATGGCCAGGGCCTCCTCCGAATTGAGGCGTCCGATCCGGTAGTCCGAAGCCGCCCGCGCCACATGAGCCAAACCCTGCAACGCATCGCATTCGGTGGGCCGATTGCCGATCGCCACGGCCAGGGCGAGGGCCTGATCGAAGTAGCCACGCGCCTTTGCGTGATCGCCTGTGCTCCTGACGGTTTGGCCGAGCTCGCACAGGATCGCCGCCTCGGTGTGCTGGTCGGATAGCTCGCGTGCGACGGCCCCGGCCTGTTCGAAGGCCGTCGCCGCGGCCTCGTGATGACCCATGAGCCGGTCGACGCGCCCGCGTCCCACCAGAGCCCAGGATTCCGCGCGGCGGTCGTTGACCTGTCCGGCGATATCGAGTGCGCGTCCGAACAGGCGGTGGGCCAGGGACCAGTGGCCGGTGCCGGAGAGATGCGACGCCAGGCGGCGCGCCAATTCGGCCGCGTCCTTTGTCGGTTCGGCGGCTTTGATACAGCCCTGGAGCATGTCACGCTCGCGGGTCAGCCATTCGCGGGCCTGGGTCGCGTCATCGGATGGATTCCAAAGGTGTTCGCTGCCGGCGGGGTCGAAGATCTGGTGGGTGCTCGCTTGGCGGGCGACGGTGAGACTCTCACCGACCAGTCGATCGATGACGGCGGCGTATTCGGCGGGGGAATCCTCGCGTTCGGCGTGCATGCGGGCACACCATCGGGTGAGATCGTGCATGCGGTAGCGCGTACCACCTGGCCCTCCGGAGGACGGGTCGAGGAAGCCCGCCTCGAAAAGCCTGCGCACCATCATCATGCCGTCGCCGAGTGGCACCGAGGCCATGGTCGCCATGGCCTCGGCGGTGATCTCCTGGCCGGGAAACCAGCCCAGCAGACGCACTGCCCGTTGGTGTTTCGGATCCTGCAGACGCTGATAGGACATTTCGAAGGCCGCGCGCAGTGACTCGTCCTCCGCGGCGAACTGGTCGAAGAGGTGTTCGGCGGCCGAATCGGCCGAATCGCGGTAGACCGAATCCGCCTTGATCCGCGCGCTCAGTGCGGCGATATCGGCGGCGCTGTCGGCCAGCATCTGCTCGCCGTGGTGGGCGATCTGACCGCCGATCAGCCTGATGGCCAGGGGAAGTCGGCCCGCGGTCTCCAGGATCTGGCGGACCGCCAGTTTGTCATAGCCCGCCCGGAGGTTGCCGAGTTTGACGAGCAGTTCCTCGGCCTCGTCCCACTCCATGACCTCGAGGCGCAGTGGAGCGGCGCCGGACAGGCCGGTGAGTTTGCTGCGGCTGGTGATCAGCACGAAGCAGCCGGGGGCCTGCGGGAGCAGGTCCTTCACCTGTGCGGTGTCGAGGACGTTGTCGAAGACGATCAGCATGCGGCGAGCGCTCATCGCCGTGCGCCATCGGTTCGCACGCCCGGCCAGATCCACATCGATGGTCTCGCGCGCGACCCCGACCTGCAGCAGGAGCTGTTCGAGGACATCGACGGGTTCGCGCGGATCCCGGCCCAGGGTGTAGCCGTGCAGGTCCACCCAGATGGTGCCGTCGGGATAGTGCCGTCCGAAGGCCGCGACCGCGTAGCGCGCCAGCGCGGTTTTGCCGATACCGGTCAGACCATCGATGACGTGCACCGCGACCGCACCGGTGCGCAGGTGTTCGGTCACCCGGTCACGCAATTGGGCCTTCGGGCCGTCGCGTCCGGTGAAGTGCGGTACCTCGGCGGGTAGGTCACCACCGGCGGGCACCGGCAGTCTGCCGATGGACCGCCGCGCGACGGCTTCGTGGTACTCCAGCCGCTCGTGTTCGGGCATGTGCGCCAGATCGGCGACATCGACGAGTTGGTCCCAGGTGGTGCCGTAGATGGTCGCGAGGTTCTTGAGCACACGCACCGTCGGCCGGACGCCGGAGGGGCGTTGCGGTTCGCCGTCGAGGATTGCGCCGTCGCGGGTGAACGGCCACGCCTCGTATTCGGAGATCCGGCTGGCCTTCATGGTCGCCCTGGCACTGTCGGTGAGCTCGTTGTAGCGCTCGGCGACCATGCCCTGGGTGAGTTCGTTGGCGTAGCGCCAGGCGGCGCGCGGGCGGTATCCGCGCTGACGCAGTTCCGCGGCGAAGGGCTCCAGCAGTTGCTGATCGGTCAATCCGAGATCGGCCAGTCGATCACGCAGACGTCGTCGATCCTCAGCACTGACATTGCCTCCGGGACGTGGGCGGGCCGGTCGGCCTGCTCGATCCATCGCCCACCCTCCCGCGCGCGAACTGCCCGGCGTCGGTGCGGTGCGCGCGCCGGAGAATCGAAACGCTGATTGTGATTAATCCCTTGGTATCAGCCGCATTTCCGCTGGTCAAGTGAGTCTGTCGGAGTGAAGAAATCACTTTTGCCGCTGGGATCGCGGCACGCCGAGCCGAACTGACACCGTTGAGGGCATCAACTGAACAATGTGACAAGTCGCAGCGGATGAAAGGGGTTCGCGCGATGACGATTACGACCACGGAATGGTTGATCTCCAGCGATGTGGCACACGAGGCCGCCTTCCGAATCGATCTACCCGAGGTCGGCCGCGGTAAATGGGTGCTGTCCTATCTGCCGACCGATCGTCGGGTGACACGGGCGCAGGCACTCGCGGGAATGGTTGTGGCGGAGATGATCCTGATGGACCAATTGGATCCGACCGGGCGGTTCGACCGGGAAATCGCCGAACTGCACGCCGCCGAACTGGGTCTGACGCTGTACGAGGTCATGTGCCTGCTCGCACTGCGAGCCAGAATCGGATCGGCGGATGCGGGGCGGTGCGATCCGGTGGACCGCGTCGCGCACGCGGCCGCGCGGGCCTAGACCACCAAAGACCAACTGGCGCTGCGGGTTCTGCGCCGACCCGCAGGGAACCGCGGCCGCCGTCTTCGAGGGGACGACGGCGGCCGCCGCCCGAGAGCTATCCGGCCTTCGCGACCAGCGCCGCTTGGGCCCGAGCGACCTCGCCACCGACCTTGTCCTCATCGACGGTGCGCACCTCGCCGTCGCGAACAACCGTGCGCCCGTTGACGATCAACGCGGCAAGCGGCGGCGCGGAGCCGAGGATCAACGCGGTCACCGGGTCGTCGATGCCCGCGTGTGCGGGCGTATCGAGCCGCCACAGCGCGAGATCGGCGAGCTTACCCGGTTCGATCGAACCGATCTCGGCAGCGCGCCCGAGCAGCCGAGCGCCGCCAATGGTGGCCAGTTCCAGCGCCTTTCGCGTACCGATCGCACGCGGCCCGCCCGTGGCGCGGGCGTACAACAACGCGTTACGCGGCTCCTCGATCATCGAACTGGATTCATTGCTCGCCGAACCGTCCACACCGAGTCCGACCGGCACTCCGGCCGCGACCAGATCCGCCGTGCGCGCGATGCCGGCACCGATGCGGGCATTCGAAGTGGGACAATGTGCCACACCGGTACCGGTTTTCGCCATAGTGCCGATGGCTTCGTCATCGAGGTGGATGCCGTGCGCGTACCAGACATCCGAACCGAGCCAGCCCAGCCGCTCCATGTACTGCGCCGGTGTGCAGCCGAATTTCGCCGCGCAGAACTCCTGCTCGTCGAGCGTCTCGGCCAGATGGGTATGCAGGCGCACCCCGAGATCGCGTGCCAGCAACGCGGATTCACGCAGTAACTCGGTCGTCACCGAGAACGGCGAACAGGGTGCGAGCGCGATCCGCAGCATCGAGTCGAACGACGGATCATGCCAGCGCGCAACGGCATCCGCGCTCGCGGCGAGGATCGCGTCGAGGGATTCCACCACCTGGTCGGGTGGCAGCCCACCCGAGCTCTGCCCGAGATCCATCGAGCCGCGGCACGGCTGGAACCGCAATCCGACCTCGGCGGCCGCGGCGATCTCCGCGCCCAGCAGGTCGCCGCCCGCGTGCGGGAAGACGTAGTGGTGGTCGGTCGTCGTGGTGCACCCGGTGCGCGCCAGCGTCGCGAGCGCGCCGGTCGCGGCGACGCGCACCGCGTCCTCATCGATGCCCGCCCAGATCGGGTAGAGCGTGGTGAGCCATTCGAACAGGGTGTTGTCCGCCGCCAGACCCCGGGTGATCCATTGGTAGAGATGGTGGTGGGTATTGACCAGGCCCGGCGTGAGCAGGCAGCCACGGCCATCGATCCGGTGCACATCCGCGCCGAGATCGGGCGCGTCGCCCGCGCCTACCGCGGTGATCCGGTTGTCGAGCACCGTGACGTGGCCGCGACGGTATTCGGTGCCGTTCGGATCGACAGTTGCCACGGCGCACCCGTCGATGACCGTCGTTGTCGTCATGCGCCTACGGTATCCATGCCGGTCCGGCTTCCGGGGCATCTTCACGTCGCACGGTGGCGTGGATGAGTCCGTAGGGCCGATCGTCGGCATGGTAGACCTCGCCGTGGTTCTCGATACCGAATCGACCCAGGTCATAGTCGAAGTGATGCTTATTGGGCGCGGCCAGCCGGATCTCGGCCAGTACCGGATACGCCGCCAGCGCGGCCTTGCCCATCTCGAACAGCGTCTGCTGCAGAGCCTTGGAATGCAGCGTCGCGAAGACCTCGACCATCCGCTGCCGAACTCCCGCGTACACCGCATCCCAGTCCACCCCGGTCGTGCCGGCGAAGCGCCACTGCGCGACCAAGGAGGTGGCGAGCATCCGGTCGCGGGTCGGCGCGAGCACGGTGAATTCGTCGGTGAGGAAGTCGGCGAACTCCGAACCGGTCGACTTGAGGATCACCAGATCCTGCACCCCACCGATGACCCAGGCCTGCTGCTGGTCGCCCTTGCCGGCCACGGTGACCGCCGCGGTCCGCACCTCGGGGCCTTGCCGCACCCAGGTGTGGTCGTGCTCGCCGCCATCGACCGTGACCCGCTGCCAGGCGTATTCGTCGACCTCGATGCGCGCACTGTGCACCGGATCGATCGCATCGACGAAATGCCCGGCCAGCGCCAGTGCGTAATCCTCGATCGGTTGCAGCCCAGGCTTCTTCGCGTACGCGTACGCGGTCTGCTTCTGAGTATCGGTCGGCAGCACCTTCGACTGGTCACCGGCGACATAGGCGTCGGCGAAATCGCCGCGCAGCACGGTGGATACGTTCACATCGCGGATCTCGTGGCGCGCGCCGTCCCGGTAGATCCGGACGATGCGGTTCTCCGCCTTGCCGTATCGGTTGTCCGACAGCACGATCGGCCCGGTCAGCTCCATGGCTCAGCTCCCTCGATAGGTGGAAAAGGCGAAGGGCGACAACAACAACGGGACGTGGTAGTGCCGCTCCTCGATGACAACGAAGGTGACGCAGACCTCCGGATAGAACGATTCGATCCGGCGCTGCGCGAAGTAGGAGCCGGTGTCGAACACCAGCCGATAGGTGCCGGGCGACAATTCCGCGCCGAGCGCGGCGATGCGGCCGTCGTCATCGGTGGTTCCCGAATCGAGCACCTCGGCGTCGCGATGGAGCACCACCGCGATACCGGCCGCTGGCGCACCCGCGACGGCATCGAGCACATGAGTGCTCAGCGTGCTCATGGCGCCACCTCGCTAGCGCTCGGTTCCGCCGCGACCGTGCCCATGGTTCGCTCGCCGCGCTCGCTCACGCCGACTCCCCCAGCAGTCGGCCGAGCCTGATCCGGTTGATCTTCGCCAATTCCGTTCGCATAACCCGCCTTTCGGTCTCCGGATCATTGCCGAGCCGGGCGGTGAGCAATTCGAGCAGCTCCGCACCGGACTTGCCGGTCGCGCACACCAGGTAGATGTGGCCGAACTTCTCCTCATAGGCCAGATTGCCCTCGGCGAGCCCGGCCCGCACCGCGTCCTCGGCCCCGGCCACTCCGGCCTGCTCGCGCGCCGACGCCGCGGTATCGGGCCTGGCGCCGATGCGCGGATGTCCGTCGAGGGCGCGATCGATCTCGTCCTCGGACAATTCCGCGAGCACCGCATCGGCCGCGTCGCAGACCGCGTCGATATCGGCATACGGCCGCCCGGCGACCAGCGACCGCGCCCAGACCGGCGACGAGCAACACCCGAGCACGGCCGCGACGGCCGCCGACTCCGGCAGCCCATTGAACTTCGCGAGGCCGACTCGGTCGTCTGTCATCGGACCAGCATCGAATACGACCACCCCGGTCGCCAGTCGAACGAGATAGATCACCTCCGGCGTGTCGTTTACCCGCGACCGTCGATGTCACACCATCTTTCCGTAACCCATCGGCTACACGACCGGACTACCGTCTCGACCATGGTGGTATCCGACGGCACCGCTCCCGATCCGGTCTGCGCGGGCATCGTCCTGGCCGCGGGCGCCGGTACGCGGTACGGGATGCCCAAGGCACTGGCCGAGGGCGGCGCGTGGCTGCGGTCGGCGGTGGCGGCGCTGCGTGATGGCGGCTGCGATCCGGTGATCGTGGTACTCGGCGCGACCGGACCGGCGCCGACGGCCGTCGACCTACCCGATGGCACCGATTATGTGTGGGCCGCGGACTGGGCGACCGGGCTCGGCGCCTCGCTGCGCGCGGGCCTGCGGGCCGCCGCGGGCACGCCCGCCGATTACGTCGCGATCATGCCGGTGGATACCCCAGATGTCGGCGCGGATGTCGTCGCCCGGGTCACCGCCGCCGCCTTCGCCGCGCCGACCGGCCTGGCTCGCGCTGTGTTCCACACCACACCCGGACATCCCGTTGTTATATCCAACAAGCATTGGACCTCGGTTTATCAAGCAGCCGTAAGAGATTCCGGCGCCCGGACCTATTTGGCCGGTAATAACGATATGGTGTGCGTCACGTGCGACGATTTGGCGACAGGCGATGATCGTGACTTCCCGGCCACGCCGCACGCGTGAGCGGAGCTGAACAGATGCGCGACATCGTCGACGACCTTTTGCGGGTATGGCATTCCGGCCGGACCGGCGGACTGGCCACCATCGTGCGCACTGTGGGTTCCGGACCGTTGCCGGTGGGCACATCGATCCTGGTGGATGCCAATGGCGCGGTCTATGGCTCGGTTCTCGGCGGCACCGTCGAGGCGACCGTGATCAGTGCGGCCACCGAGGCCGCGCGCACCGGTAGACGCGGATTGCAGCGCTTCGGGGTGCCGCCGGGCGAGCCGGGGCTGGACTCCGGCGGCATGGTCGATGTTTTCGTGGAGCCGTTCTCCCGCCGCGACTTTCCGGAATTCCCCACCGTCGCCGCGGAAATCGCCGCGCACCGCCGGGTCACGGTATTCACCGTGGTGTGGAATCCGGACCCGGATCTGATCGGACAGCATCTGGTCACCCCGAAACGGCATGCGACCGAACTCGTCGCACTGCCGGAATCCGATGTATTCGTCGCCTCGTTCCCGCCGCCGCCGCGAATGATCATCTTCGGTGCCAATGCCTTCGCCGCGGCACTCAGCGTGCAGGCCAAATTGCTCGGCTACCGCGTCACCATTTGCGACTCCCGCGACACCTTCGCAACCCTCGATGCCTTTCCCGGCGCCGAGGTGGTCGTCGACTGGCCGCACCGGTATCTGAATACCCTCGCGGCGGCCGGCGAGATCGATAACAGCACCGCGATCGTCGTACTCGGACACGATCCGAAATTCGAGATCCCACTGCTCACCGTGGCGCTGCGACTACCCGAGCTGGGTTATCTGGCCGCGAACGGATCGTGGTCGGCACACACCCGGCGCATCGAAGACCTCAAGGCAGGCGGCTTCGACGACGCGACACTCGCCCGCCTGCACTCCCCCGCCGGTCTCGATATCGGGGCACGCACCGCCGCCGAGGTCGCGGTGTCCATCACCGCCGAACTGCTTGCCGCCCGGTCTTATGAGACCGGGCAGCAGGCCACCGAAAATGCCGATGCCATACCGGAATTCGGCGCATATTCGGCCAATGCCTCGATAGCGCTCTAGCCGCGGAGCACTACTTCAGACCGGGATTCTCCGCGTACACCTCACGCAACACCGACAGGTCGAACAGCTGGTCGGCCTTGATATCGATCTTGGCAGTGCGCAACGCGGCGATATTCTGCTCGATCAGCTGATCGGTCATGGTCAGCAGACCGTTGGCGGTCGAATCCGCCGATACCACCAGGCCGTTCTGCGCGGTCGCCTCCTTGGTCTGCTCGGATAGATCGAGCTTCTGATCCTTGCCGTAGACCTCGACCGCGAGCCGGGCGGATTCGGCCGGATTCGCGACCGCGTCCTTCCAGCCCTTGATCTCGGCGATCAGGAAGGCCTTCAGCTTGTCGCGCTCCTTATCGATGGTGGACTGCTTGACCGTCAGGGTCTCGGCGACCAGCGGCAGGTTGTAGTCGGCGAAGAGGAAGTTCGTATTCTCGAATCCCTTGGCGGTCAAGGTGATCGGCTCATTGGTCACGTAGCTGACCCAGCCGTCGACCTCGCCGTTGGCCAGCGGTGTCGGATCGTATTGCGCGGGCACGATGGTGACATCGCCGGGCTTCATACCGTTGGCGGTCAGCAGGGCATTGAAGATCAGCTGGTTGGTGTCCTGCACACCGATCTTGCGGCCCTTCATATCCTGCGGGGTCTTGATCGGCTTGGCGGCGGAGCTGACGATGCAGAAGGGGTTCTTCTGATACGTGGTCGCGACGATCTTGGCGGGCAGGCCCTCCAGGATGGCGGGTGCGGTGGTCTGCGGCGCCGAGGTGCCGAGCCAGACCTTGCCGGTGTCCAGGCCCGCCTCGACCGAGGTGCTCGCGGCGCCACCGGCGATCAGATTCACCGAGCCGAATCCGGCCTCCTTGTAGTAGCCCTTGGAATCGGCGAAGTACTCGCCCGCGAATTCGATGTTCTTCAGCCAGGACAGCTGGATCGCGACGGAACCGTACTTGGATCCGTCCGCCACCGACCCGCCGGACGAGTCTTTCGAATCATCGCCACATGCGGCCAATAGGCTCGCACCGCCCAATGCGGCGCCAGCCAGCGCGGAGTAACGAAACAGGGATCGCCGGTTCAGGTTCGGCCCGAACGAAGAGCGTTGCACGGGTGTCATGGGCCGAATCTAGGGGGATTCCGTTTCAATTTCTTTACTTTGACGTTCCGAGCGCTGATTTGCGAAAAACTAACCGGTCAGCGGCGGCCCGCCTCGGGGCCGAACCGGGCCAGGACCAGATTTTCGATGACGCCGACGATCGCGTACAACAGCACCGAGACGATGGTCACGATCACGATCGAGGCCCACAGTTTGTTGTATTGGAATGTCGGGATGGCGCGAATCAGGCTGGCCCCCAACCCGGTTCCGCTGCCGAGCCACTCCCCGAGCAGCGCGCCGATCAGTGCGCCCGGTACCGAGATCCGCGCGGCCGCGAAGACCGAAGGCAATGCGGCGGGGACGGCGACCATGCGCAGTCCGGTCCAGCGGGACCCGCCGTACGCGGCCACCAGATCCATGGCCTGACGCGGTGCGTTGCGCAGTCCGGCCATGATCATCACCAGCGCCGGGAAGAACACTACGATCGCCGCGAGCACCGTCACACCGGCCAGTCCGCGCCCGAATACCAGCACGATGATCGGCGTCAGCGCCACCAGGGGCACCGACCGCAGCAGCATGGCGACCGGCATGAACGTCTGCTCGACCACCGAGAACGAGACGAACAGCGCGGCGACCACGAGCGCTGCCAGCATGCCGACGCCGAATCCGATGGCCGCATCGCGCAGGGTGATCTGCAGATCGTCGAAGATCGCCTGTCGGGCGGCATGTGCGCCCGAGGAGTTGAACAGGTACTTCCAGACATCGGTCGGCGTCTTGCCGACCCGTGGCCCGACCTGCGGGAATGCCTTCAGGAAGACGTACCAGATCACCAGCATCAGCAGTAACGCGGTGATCAGGGGAAACAGGAAGCGCCCGATACGACTCAGCACGTCGAACGTCCCGGCGGCGGCACTGCGTTGGGGCCGCGGGCTCTCCACAACGGCCGTAATCACTTTGTCCATCGGCGCACGTTCGTCAGCCATGGCACTCCTCCGAACGGGCCCCGCAGCGGAGCGTGGTCTCGCACTGTTCTGCCCGCCGCGCACCCCCTGGCCCGACGCGCGCCGGTTCACCGCCCGAATTCATCGGGCGACTGCACCCGCGGGGCGCCAATTGTGCCCAGCTCATCTCGCCTCCTGCGCGGTCCACGGGGTGACCAATCGGGCGACCG
This sequence comes from Nocardia sp. CA-119907, assembly GCF_050955995.1. Taxonomy (NCBI): domain Bacteria; kingdom Bacillati; phylum Actinomycetota; class Actinomycetes; order Mycobacteriales; family Nocardiaceae; genus Nocardia; species Nocardia sp. CA-119907. The sequence continues at coordinate 838,839 of NZ_CP192091.1, read as the reverse complement.
CCGCGACGATCGCGTAGCCGAGCCCCGCGAGTGCGGCGGCGGCCAGTGCCATCCCCCAGGTGCGCGGCACGTTATATGCGGTTTGCGCGGCGGTCAGTGCGACGCCGATGCCGCTGTCCACGCCGCCGAGGTACTCACCGATGATCGCGCCCAGCACGGCCGAGGGCGCGGCAATCTTCAACGCCGCGAACATGTTCGGCAGCGCCGCGATCGCCTGCACCCGGTAGAGCTGTTGCCAGCGACCGCCGCCGTAAGCCCGCACCAGATCGAGGCTGGCGACGTCGGCCGAGCGCAGTCCGGTGACGGTGCCGACCATGGTGGTGAAGAAGCAGTACATCGCCGCGAGGAAGACCGTCGGAGTGCGCCCGCCGAAGACCACCAGGATGATCGGACCGAGCGCGAGCAACGGGATGCAGTAACTGAGGATGGCCAACTGGGTAGCCAGCGGTTCGATCCATGGGATCAACACGATGAGGAACGCGAGCCCGATGGCCAGCGCATTGCCCCACACGAATCCCTTGAACGCGCCCAGCGCGGTGATCCGGAAGTTGGGGCCGTACAGATCCCAGCCGTCGGTGTACATGGTGTGCAGGACGGTCCACGGACTGGGGATCGTGCCGCCGGCGACCTCCATCGCGGCCAGCAGCCACCACACCGCGACCAAGCCGAGGACACCGATCAGTCCACCGATCCTTTTCATGACGCGCCCCCTTGTCGGCGGCGGCACACCACCACCGCGCGCGGCGGCCGATGTCGAGCAACCCGCTGCCACCCTGGGCGTGCGTGGGCCAGGCATCTGGTCAGGTCATGCCATCGCGGTTCACGGTTGTCACTCATGCCCACACCTCACGAACCGTTGCAGGCGGGCGCGATGCGATTCGCTCATGCGACACCACCCTTGCCGGACTTTCCGAACAGCAACTCCGATAGGTAGTCGTGCAGCTGGTGGAATTCCGGGGTGCGCATCATCTCGGGCGTGCGCGGGCGCGGCAGATCGATCTTCACCAACTCCAGCACCCGGCCCGGCCGCGGACTCATCACCGCGACGACATCGGAGAGGAATACCGCCTCCGCGATGCCGTGCGTGACCATCAGTGTGGTCGCGGGCTTCTCGGTCCAGATCCGCAGCAGTTCCAGATTCAGCCGCTGCCTGGTCATATCGTCGAGTGCACCGAAGGGCTCGTCGAGCAACAGCACCGTCGGCTTCACGACCAGGGCGCGCGCGATCGAAACACGTTGGCGCATACCGCCGGACAGCTGCGCCGGTTTGGCCTTCTCGAAACCCTCGAGCCCGACCAGCTCGACCAGATCCGCGATCAGCCCCGGATCCGGGGAGATGCCCGCGACCTGCAATGGCAGCTTGATATTGGATTCGACCGACCGCCACGGCAGCAGCGCCGAATCCTGGAAGGCGATGCCGAGTTCATGGCGGCTGCGCAGCTGGGCGGGGGTCTCACCGTCGATGAGCGCCTTGCCCGCGGTCGGGGTCTCCAGTCCGGCCAGGATGCGCAGCACCGTCGATTTACCGCAGCCCGACGGGCCGAGCAGGGACAGGAACGCCCCCTGCTCGGTATGCAGATCCACCGCGTCCAGCGCCTGCACCGTCTTCCGACCGACCCGGAACGTCTTCGTCAACCCGCTGATGTGGATGCCCGTCCCCCCGGTGGGCTCCGCGGTACCGCTCGCCGTGCTCATGACTCCAAACACTAGGAGCAGGTCGTTGCACGGATATTGCGAATCGCCACCCCAAATTGCGCAATCGTTACGTTGACCGGGGCCGCCGCAGCCAGGAACGCCCCACTCGTGTGGCGCTTCGAACTCGAACTGGCACCACCGGATAGCAGCACACTGTGCGAGCGCGCGGACGGCTCACTGTGCGAGGTGGGCGCAGACAGCTGGCCCAGAGAGTACGACGACCCAGGATCGTGAGCCCCGATGATGCGTTGACCGACGCCTCGACTGCACGGCGAATATATGTCCTCGCAAACCTTTCTCATACCTCGCACATCGACTCGCCGCACGAAACGCCGTCGCCAGAACACGAAAGTATGCGTGAAAACCAGCGGGGCTGGATTTGGCTGGGTGTGGGGGGGGTTAGTGCAGGGGGCGGGTGGTGGTGGGGTGTTTGGATCCGGGTGCGGCGAATTGGCGGGTTGGGATGAGAAGTCGAACGGCTCGGGTTACAGCGGAGGTGAATCCTTTCGTCGCGCTGCTCGACGCCAAGCTGCACATCGCGGGTTCGGAGATCCTGTGGCGCGAGATCATCGGCAACGGTTTCGGGCTGGCCGCCGCGGTCGGCGGTATGCGGCGGCGGGTGTGGGCGTGGCCGATCGGGGTCGCGGGCAATGCGCTGCTGTTCACCGTTTTCGTCGGCGGGGTTTTCCACACCCCGCAGCAGCTGAATTTGGCCGGACAGGCGGGTCGCCAGCTGATGTTCATCGCGGTCAGCGTGTACGGCTGGTGGAGTTGGTATCGGCACGCGCGCGCCGAAACCGGGCTCGAACACCGTGGTGTCGTGCCGCGCTGGGCCAGCGGGCGCGAACGGCTGCTGCTGGTGGCCGCGATGCTGCTCGGCACGGCCGCGTTCGCCCAGCTGTTCGCCCTGATCGGTTCCTATGGGCCGTGGGCGGAGGCCTGGATCTTCACCGGATCGGTCCTGGCGACCTACGGCATGGCACGCGGACTCGCCGAATTCTGGCTCATCTGGATCGCTGTCGATCTCGTCGGCGTGCCACTGCTGCTGAAGGCGGGCTACTACCCGTCCGCGACCCTCTATCTGATCTACGCGGGCTTCGTCGTTTGGGGCTTCGCGGTCTGGGTGCGGACCATGCGCACCACGGCGGCACCCGTGCCCACCGAACTCGCCCCCGCCCGAAATTAGTTTCGCAACCTCCGATGAATCGGCGCCGCGGCGCCGGTATGTACCCGCACAACCCATCGGAGGAGTGCATTCACGATGAAAATGACTGTTGGGCAGCGCTGGGTACTGGCGCTGACATCATTGGCGGCGCTGATGATCACGCTCGACGCGTTGGTCGTCACCACCGCATTGCCCGCGATACAGCGCGATCTGCGGGCATCGATCGCGCAGTTGGAATGGACCATCAATGCCTATGCCCTGAGTTTCGCGGTATTGCTGATGGCGGGCGCCGCGCTCGGTGACCGGTACGGCCGCCGACGCGTGCTGATGGTCGGGCTGGTGCTGTTCGGCGCGGCATCCGTCGGGTGTGCGCTGGCGCCGAGCCTGGGCTGGTTGATCGCGGCGCGTGCCGCGCAGGGCACCGGCGCGGCCGCGGTGATGCCGGTGGCGATGTCACTGCTCTCGGCGGCATTCGGGCCCGAACAGCGGACGCGGGCGCTCGGATTGTTCGCGGCCGTAAACGGTTTGGCCACCCTCGGCGGACCACTCGTCGGCGGCGCGGTGGTGCAGGGGCTGGCCTGGCAGTGGATCTTCTGGCTGAACGTTCCGATCGGTGCGGTGCTGGTGCCGCTGATCGCGACCCGGCTGAGCGAAAGTTTCGGCACGGCACGCGCAGTGGACTATCGCGGTATCGCGCTGGTGAGCCTCGCGGCATTCGGACTGGTCTGGGGTCTGGTCCGCGGCAATGAATCCGGTTGGGCCAGTGACGAAATCGTCGGCGCGTTCGCGGTGGCAGCGGTGGCGCTGGCCGGGTTCGTGCGATGGGAGCTGCGTACTCCCACGCCGCTGATTCCGATGCGCTTCTTCGGATCCCGAGCGTTCTCCGCGGGCAATGCGGTGGGATTGCTGCTGTTCGCCTCGATCTTCAGTGGCGCGTTCTTCTTCGCCCAGTTCCTGCAGTTGGTGCAGCACAATGGGCCACTCGGTGCGGGTCTGCGGTTGGCGCCGTGGACCGTGACGCTGTTCCTGGTCGCACCGATCGCGGGTAAGCAGGTCAACCGATTCGGCGAGCGACCGCTCATTGTCACCGGATTGCTCATGCAGGCCATCGGCTACGGCTGGATCGCCCTCACCGCATCCCCCGAACTGCCCTACCCCGCACTGATTCCGCCCTTCGTGATCTCCGGTATCGGCGTATCGATGGCGATACCGGCGGCCCAGAGTGCCGTGCTCCGCGCCGTCCCGCTGCCCGCCATCGGTGCTGCCTCCGGCACCTTCAACACCCTGCGCCAACTCGGCGGCGCCTTCGGCATCGCCGTGCCCGCAGCGGTTTTCGCGACGATCGGCGGGCTCGATTCGGTGCAGGCGTTCAGCGACGGTTTCGTCGGCGCGATCGGCACCGCCGCCGCACTCGCCCTGGCCGGGGCCGCGATCGGCCTACTGATTCCCGGCGGTACGCCGACCCCGCAGGACATCCCCGCTGACACCGCCGATCGACTCGGAGCAGCCTCATGACCAGCACCGATCACCACACATCCGCGGTAGGTTATGCCCCCATGACGGCCGGTGCGGATTTCGCCGCGCGCACAGCGTCATTGCGGCCCGAGCTGCTGGCGCACTGCTATCGGATGCTCGGCTCGATCCATGATGCCGAGGATCTGGTGCAGGAGACGATGCTGCGGGCCTGGCGCTCGGCCGATCGCTTCGACGAAGAGCGGGCCTCGCTGCGCACCTGGCTGTACCGGATCGCCACCAATGCCTGCCTGACCGCGCTCGAACAGCGCGGCAGGCGGGCACTGCCCACCGGGCTGGCCGGTCCGAGCGACACCCTCGTCATGCGTCCGCGCAAGCATCCCGAAATCCCCTGGGTGGAACCGATTCCCGACGCCCTACTGGGTACTTCGGCCGACGATCCGGCGACCGTGGTCGCCGCCCGCAGCGGCATCCGGCTGGCGTTCATCGCGGCGCTGCAATATCTGCCCGCCCGCCAGCGCGCGGTGCTGATCCTGCGTGACGTGCTCGCCTGGTCCGCGGCCGAGGTCGCCGACCTGCTCGAAACCTCCCCCGCCGCCGTCAACAGCGCATTGCAGCGCGCCCGCGCCCAATTGGAGAAGGACGCCCCGATGATCGACCTGATGTCGGAATCCCTGAGCCCGGACGAGCGCGCCATGATCGATCGGTACATGTCCACCTTCGGCAATGCCGAAATGGCCGAATTCGCCGAGCTTCTGCGCGATGACGTGGTGCTCGAAATGCCGCCCGCCCTGCTCTGGTTCGCCGGACGTGCGGATGTGGTCGCATTCTTCGCCGATAAATGCGGTTCGGCACCGGACCGCTGGCGCGGCATACCGACCTCGGCCAATACCCAGCCCGCCGTGGCCTACTACCTGCGCGACGACGATGACATCTACCGGGCACACTCCATCCACCTGCTCACCCTGCGCGAGGCGGCCATCGACCGGATCACCGTCTTCGTCGACGCCACCCTCTTCCCGAGCTTCGGCCTACCCGCGATCCTCTGAATACGCACCCGATCGGGATCCGCACGCATCGGTGCTTCAGGGCTTCGGTGTCCCCGCAGCAACGGCGAACAGCCGCCCGCCGCATTGGCGGTTCGGTCGAACCGATAGCCGAGTTCGGTCGTGTGCCCGGCGAAGAGACACCAGGTCGAGGACGCGAGCAGGGCGGCCAGGTGTCCCGATCGGGTTGCTCGGCTTCCGCTGGCGCGTCAATGCCCGGCGGTGCCACACCGCTCGACCTTGCCCCCGATTCACACGATGTCGACCCGAACCCCCGCCGCCCGAATCGTCGCCACCGCATCCGGATTCGCGTCCGCATCGGTGACCAGCACGTCGACCTGCTCGATGCCGCAGATGCGGGCCAGTGCCGAACGTTCGAGCTTGTCGGCGGTCGCGACGACCATTACCTGGCCCGAGCGCCGCACCATCTCGGTCGTCACGCCGGCTTCGTCGATATGGCGACACTGCGCACCGCCCTCGGCGGATATCGCGTTCACCCCGAGAATCAGTGCGTCCAAACGCAATTCGGCCAATGCCCGTTCGGCCAGCGGGCCGTGCAGCTCATAGGATTCGCGCCGGGCGACACCGCCGAGCACAATGGTGCGCATATGCGGTCGCAGGACCATTTCCCCGGCGATATTGAGTGCGTTGGTGACGATGGTCAGCTGATCTCCGCTGGCATTGGCCAGGTCGGTCCGTCCGGCCAGCGCGCGCGCCACCGCGGTCGTCGTGGTGCCACCGTTCATCCCGACCACCGCACTCGGTTCGATAAGTCCCGCAGCGTGTTCGGCGATCCGCTGCTTGGCCGCACCGCCGCCCTGCCGGTAGCGGGCGGGCAGGTCGTAGGCGATCGACGTCGCGACCACGCCGCCGTGGGTTCGGGTCGCCAACTGCTGTTCGGCGAGTGCGGTGAAATCGCGGCGTACCGTCGCCGGTGATACCCCGAGGCGTTCGGCGGCCTCCTCGACCGAGAGCCGCCCGGAGTCGGCGAGCAGTTCCAGCAGTCGGTTCCACCGCTGCGGCCGATCCGTCGGTCCGGTCATCTCACGCCCTCCCGGCCACGCGGGTGACCTGCTGTTTTTCCATGCACGCAAATAATCTGACCACAGGCACGCGCCGACCGTAGAGATTCGGTCGCCGTATTGCCAAGCCGGACACCCACATCACCGTGCCCGCAATCCGTCGAGCACGATCTCGACGACCCGATGCACGGCAGCCGCATACGATTCCCCCGCGCGGGTATAGATCTGCAGGGTCATCAGCGCCGCGACCTCTCCCGGCTCGATATCGGAACGCATGTCACCGTCCTGCTGCGCCTGTCCGGTCATCCGCGCAATCAGCTCGACAATCCGCCCCCGCACCTCGTGCAATCGCGGATCCGCCTGAATCTCGGCATGCAAATTGGGTTCGATCGCCGCGGCCAGCCCCCCGACCCGCCGCTGCGCACAGTCGTGCAGAAACCGCGATAGCGCGGGCCACGCCGCACCCTCCTCGGCCAAGGCCGTGGCCGCCAACTGCGCCAGCTCCGCCAGGTAGGACTGGGCGGTCTCGGCGATCAGCGCATCCCGATCGGGAAAGTGCCGGTACAGCGTGCCGACACCGACACCGGCCCGGTCGGCGATCTCCTTCATGGGCACATCAACGCCCTGCTCTCGGAACGTCACCAGCGTCGCGGCGATGATCTGGTCCCGATTGTTCCTGGCATCGGCCCTCTTCAGCGCGGCCGTGGCCCTCACCTCCCAGACTAAGTGGACGAAATCCTTCCGCTTACTGTACGCTCCCTACTAACCGGACGAAATTCGTCCACTTAACCGAAAGGTGATGTCATGAACAAGACGGTGCTGATCTCCGGCGCGGGTATCGGTGGATCGACGCTGGCGTATTGGCTGGCCGAGCGCGGCTTCCGCGTGACCGTGGTCGAGCGGGCCACGGGCCAGCGCTCGAGCGGAAATCCGGTCGACGTGAAGGGGCCCGCCATCGATGTGGTCGAGCGGATGGGCATCATGCCGCGCCTGCGGGCCGCGAGTTCGGCTGTGTCCCAGATGAATTTCGTCAATGCCAGCGGCCGTCGGGTCGCCCGAGTCGATCTGAAGGCATTCCAGGGATCGGCGGGCGACCGCGAAGTCGAGGTCCCCCGAGCCGATCTCGCCGCGATCCTGCTCGACGCCAGCCGCGACAATGCCGAATTCCTGTGGGGTGACACGATCACCGGACTGAGCCAGCACGCCGACGGCGTTGATGTCACCTTCGAACACGCCCAACCCCGCCGCTTCGACTTCGTCATCGGCGCGGACGGTCTGCATTCCACGGTGCGGCGCCTGACCTTCGGCGACGAGTCCGAATTCGTCCGGCATATGGGCATTTACATCGCGACGGTGCGGATCGATGAGCCGTTCGGCAGCGACCAGGAGGTGCTCATCTACAACACACCGGGGCGGGCGCTGTCCGTACATCCGACGAACGGGCAGGCACTGGCTGCATTCATGTTCCGACACAGGGGCGTACCGGGATTCGACCACCGCGATAGCGAGTTGCACAGGCGGCTCGTTATCGAGGCATTCACCGATCAGGGCTGGCGCGTCCCCGAACTGCTGGATCGGGTGCGCGATACCGACGACCTCTTCTTCGACTCCGTCAGCAAGGGCGAGTTGGCGCGGTGGTCGGATGGACGCATCGCACTGCTCGGGGACGCCGCGTCCTGCGTATCCCTGTTCGGCGACGGTTCCACCCTCGCGATCGCCGGTGCGTACACCTTGGCCGAGGAACTGGCGGCCACACCCGGGGATCACGAGGCCGCATTCCGGCGCTATGAGACCCGGCATCGAGTGCTGGTCGATCCCAAACTCAACGGTGTCGCCACTGCGGCATCGATGCTCATTCCGGCGACGAAAGCCGGTATCGCACTGCGCAATACTGCGACTCGTGTCATCCCGGCTGTCACGGCGATCCGCAACAGGATGCGGACCGCCGTATGAAGGGATCCACCCGGCGCTGATAAACGCGCCGGGTGAATACCACAGTCGGCCGAAAGCCGCCCGCCCGCACCGAGATACATATTCCGAGCGGGTACCTCGCAGACCGGATAGGTTGCGCTCTCTTTTCCGATGAATCGCGGAGCTGCCGCCGAAACGACGAGCAATGGAATCGCGACAGAGCGGCCGTCCGCCGAATCAGGTCAGCGCGAGACCGGAATTCACGAAATAGGCGATCTCCTCGCATATTTCATCCAGCGATACCTCGGCATCGGGGTGGGTGGTCCGCACCAACTCCTGGGCCAGCGAATTCACCGCCCCGATCACCGCCAGTGCGAACAGATCGAAGCGCCGCGGCATGGTCTCGCCACGCTCGACAGCGCGTTCGGCCTCGTTGATCAGCAGCGATGACAGCAGGCGGCGCTGCTGCCCGCGCCACTCCTCCACTGCCGAACTGACACCGACCACCTCGACATAGCACACTCGCGCCGACCGCCGATCCGCACACGTCACCTCGAGATAAGCACGGAAACCGTCGATAACCCGGCTGGAAAGCGGTTGCCCCGCCGTCTTTGCCATGCTGTCCAACGCCCGTTCGACCGCATGCGCGGTAATGCGATTGACCAGTGCGATCAATAATGCCTCGCGGCTGCCCATATCTTCATAGAAACTGCGCGTGGAGACATTCGCGACGGTACACAGCCGCTCGATCGAGGTGGCCGAATAGCCCTGAGTGCCGAATAATTCGAGCGCGGCATCGATGAGTCGTGCCTGCCGCTGGGCCACCCGCTGCTCCTTGGACAGCCCGCCGTAGCTGCGGCCCTCCCTGGGTTCGTCATCCTGCCGTGCCACGGATTCGATGCTACCGGGTGGAAGTGCCCGCCCCGGTCCGCCGACATTCGGATGACCGCTACCTCCGCGAGCTCGCGACACGAAAAGGCGGGTGGCACATGGCCACCCGCCGATCCCGGGCGATTACTTGACGCTGCCCGCGGTCAGCCCCGCGACCAGGCGCTTCTCGATGAATGCGAACAGGATGACCACCGGAACGATGCCCACGGTCGAGATCGAGAAGACGTACTGCCAGGCCGTGTCGTACTGTCCGATGAATTTGGTCAGCGCCACCGACAACGGCTGATTCTCCGGGGTGGTCAGCACCACCAGGCTCGCCGCGAACTCGTTCCAGCAGGCCACCACCACGAAGATCGTCGCGGTGACGATGCCCGGCCACACCAGCGGCAGACTCACCCGGACCAGGATCTGCCACCGACTCAGACCGTCGAGCTTCGCGGCCTCCTCGATCTCCACCGGAACGGCGGCGAAGAAGCTGTGCAGGATCCACACCGCGAACGAGAGGTTGAAGGCCGCGTTCACCAGGATCATCGCCAGCCAGGTGTCATTGATGCCGAGGGTGAAGAACTCTCGGATCAGGCCGGTCACCAGTACGGTCGGCTGCAGCATCTGGGTGACCAGCACCAGCGCGAGGAATATCGCCCGGCCCGGAAACTTGTGCCGCGCGGTGTAATACGCGGCCGGAATCGCGACGGCCAGCACCAGCACGGTGGCACATACCGAGATGATGATCGTGCTCACCAGATTGAACGGCAGCGGCGTCTCCGGGGTGTCCCACATGGTGGCGTAGTTGTCCGGATGCCAGGTCTCGGGCAGATAGGTCGGTGGGATGCGCAGGATTTCGGCGCGACTCTTCAGCGAGCCGAGCACCATCACCACGAACGGCGTCAGGAAGATGACCGCCAGCACCACCCCGACCGCGGTGAGTTCCCAGCGCCGCCGCCGCGCCCGCCCGCTCGGCACCTCGACAACCGTGGTGTCCGGCGGGATTTCCACACCGTCGATGTGTATATCCGCCTGCGTGGTCATCGGCTCACCTCGCCTCGGTAGGTGCACATGGTGCTCATCAATCCACCTGCTGCGTCGGTTTGATGATCTTCACGTAGATCGCGATGATGACCACGATCAGCACGAAGTTGAGCACGCTCATGGCGGCGGCGGTATCGAGCTGTTGATTCTGCCGAATCAGCTTGAAGGTCAACGTCGTTGTCGTATCCGCGCCGAAGCCCGCGATGCCGCCGGTGATCACCTGCAGAATGGGCAGCGAGTTGAACACATTGATGATGTTGATAATCGTCGCCACCGCGATCGCCGGACGCAGCTGCGGCAGGGTGAGATACCGGTAGCGCTGCCAGGCGCTGGCGCCGTCGACCCGGCCCGCCTCCTCGATCTCGGCCGGAATCGATTGCAGCCCGGCCAGAATCGTGTAGGTGGTGAACGGAATCGAGACGAAGCACGCGACGCCGATCGCCACCAGGAATGCGGGCGTCGGCTGTTTGGTGAAGCCGTAGCCGCGATCCAGCAGCCCGATATCGACCAGAAACCGGTTGGCGATGCCGACATCCGGATCGAGCATGTAATAGAAGATGGTCGTCGTCATGACCACCGAGGCCGCCCACGGCACCAGGATCGCCATGCGCACCGCGGTGCGTCCCGGGAAATCCTTGTTCAGAAACTGCGCCAGGCCCGCCGAGAGCACCAGGGTGATCAGCACGACGCTGACCACCCAGACCACGGTGTGCGCCAATACCGATCCCAATTCGCTGATATCGAAGAGGTTCCGGTAATTGGCCAGCCCGGCCGGACCGCGGTCCTGACCGTAGGCGCTCAGGTCCCGGGTGCTGGTCCAGACCATATAGCCGACCGGGAACGCGACAATGGCCGCGATCAGCACCAGGGCGGGCCCGATCCACGGGGCCGCCCGCAGCGTCGAATTCTTCGCTATCCGCACCCGAACCGCTCCGCCCGATTCCCGGCCCGCCCGGGGCCTTGCGTGGTCAAGCGCCCCACGCTACTTCGTTGCTTCCTGAATACGCTGCAACACCTGGCTCGGGTCCGCACCCTGGGCGATGGTGCCCATCTGCTGATGCATGGCACCCTGCGCCGCGGCCCACTTCGGATTGTTGCTCGGATAGAACTTGGCCACCGGCAGAGTCGCCGCGAAGGCCTTGGTCACCGGGTCGTCGGCGAGCACCGTGGTGGCACTGGTGGTAATCGGAATGAAGTGCTCGTTCTTGACGAAGTTCGAGTACACATTCGCCGAGTAGAAGAAGTCGAGGAACTTCTTGATCGTCTCGGCCTTCTTACCGTCCTTCTTGAAGGCCATCAGGTGATCGGCCACACCGAGGGTGACGGGTGCGCCGTCCTTGGTCGGCGAAGGCGCGGTGGCGTATTTCAGTCCCGGATTCTTATCGGCGATCTGGGCGATGGTCGGCGGCAGACCCTCGATCATGCCGATCTTGCCCTGGATGAAGGAATTGATGACGTCCTTGCGGTTGGTCGCACCCGGATTCGGCTGGGTGACCCCGGCGTCGATGATCTCGCGCATGGCCTTGACCCCCTCCAGATTCTGCGGGGTGTCCACGGTGATCTTGTCGCCCTCGGACCAGTTACCGCCCGCCCCGAAGGTCCACAGCGAGGTCTCGGCCTGCGATTCCTCACTGCCCAGCGGCAGGCCGTAGCCGGAGACGCCGCCGCCGAGCGCCTGGATCTTCTTGGCGGCATCGGTCAGTTCGGCCCAGGTCTTGGGCGGCGTGGTCACCCCGGCCTTGGCGAAGAGGTCGGTGTTGTAGAACAGGGTGCGGGTCGAGGCGAACAGCGGCATGGCGTACTGCGTGCCGTTCAACGAGGCGTTCTTGGCGAAGCCGGGCTGCACGTCCGAGAGCACGTTCGGCGAGACCACCTCGGAGGCGGGGTAGAGCATGCCATCACCGGCGAAGCTGGCATATGCGTCGATATTCAGCAGGTCCGGGGTGGTGGAGGTGGACTGCAGCTTGGTCTTCACCACATCGTTGATCGAATCCCACGACTCCAGTTGCAGCTTCACCTTGTAGTCCGGGTTCTGCTTCTGGAAGTCATCGATGATGCGGTCCCACAGCGCCTTCGTACCGTTGGCGCCGTCGCTGTAACTGGGGGCGAGGAAGTTGATCGTCTTTTCCGAGTCGGCCGAGTCCTTGGAGCCGAAGCCGCAGGAGGAGACGGCGAGCGCGAGGCCGGTCACCATCGCGATCCCCGCGAGTACGCCGTGGAGGGGTCTTTTCACGAGCAGAACCTTTCAAATTTTCACTCCGGGCGTCACTGGACCGCCGATGATGGAGCGAACGAATCGACTGTCCAACAATGTAGACCCCATAGTGATCACATGTGACTGATTCGCTCGTAAATTTGACATGAACGATCACATGGGGTGATTCTGTTGTCGTGCCGATTTCCGCTCACCCCACCCCCGTGACTCATCTGGCCGCCGAAGTCGCCACCCAGCCCGACGACTGGGTCCGCGCCGAGACCATCGCCGCCGAATACCGCGCCGTACTGCCCCAACCGGGCGAGCGCGTCGCCGTCATCGGCTGCGGCACTTCGCTGTTCATGTCCCGCGCCATCGCGTCACTGCGCGAGGGCGCGGGCCAGGGCCTGACCGACGCCTGGCCCGCCAGCGAGGTCCGCGGCGGTCGCGACTACGACCGCTACCTCGTCATCTGCCGCTCGGGCACCACCACCGAGGTGGTCAATGCGATGCGGGAGATCCCGGAAGCCATTCCGCGCACCGTCATCTGCAGCAGTCCGGGCACCCCGGTACTCGACCTCGGCGATCCGATCCTGATCGACGAGGTCGACGAACTGTCGGTGGTGCAGACCCGCTTCGCCACCACCACGCTGGCCATCCTGCGCTGGCATCTGGGCGAGGATCTGCGTCCGGCGATCGAGCAGGCGCGGGCCGTACTGGCCGAAGACCCGGCGCAGGCTTTGGCCGCTGTGCGCCGTGCCGAGCAGATCAGCTTCGTCGGGATGGGCTTCGCGGCCGCGATCGCCGAGGAGGCGGGCCTCAAACTGCGCGAATCCTGCCAATCCTGGACCGAGTCCTACCTGCAGACCGAATACCGGCACGGACCGATCAGCATCTCCGCGCCGGGCCGGGCCGTCTGGGCCTTCGGGCCGCTGGTCCCGAATTTCGCGGCCGATGTGGCCGTCACCGGGGCCACCTTCGAACACCGCGATATCGACCCGATGGCCGATCTGGTCCGCGTCCATCAGCTCTGCGTGCTGCGCGCCGCCGACCAGGGTCTGGATCCGGACCATCCGCGCAACCTCAACCGTTCCGTCGTGCTGGATCAGTGATCGGCCGGTAACGGGAACTACTGTGCCGAAGATGGGAACCGAACAGCCCCCGACCACCGTGCACCGCGACGATCTCGCGGACCGCACGGACGCGGTGCGCTCGGCGGTGCCGGACGCCGCAGCGGCGCCGGGACCGGTTGCGGTACCGCCGCAGCCGGCCCCGGTGTTGGGCGAGGATCTGCTGGTGCTCGGTCTCGATGTCGGCGGCACCACCATGAAGGGCGAGATCACCGACGCCTCCGGTACGGCGCTGGCCTCCCGCGTCGTCGCCACACCGCAGGGCGAAGCGGCCTTCGAAACCATGGGCGCGCTCGGCGATCAGCTGTTGGCCGAGCTGAGCGCTGACCAGCGCGACCGGGTCGCGCGCGCGGCCGTACTACTGCCCGGCATCGTCGACCCGGTCCGCTCGATCGCGGTATTCAGCAGCAATGTCGGCTGGCGTGATGTGCATATCGGCGACCGGTTCACCCGCCGCTGGGGCATGCCGGTGCTGATCGAACACGATGTCGCGGTGGCCGGCTGGGCCGAATGGCGCTATGGCGCCGGGCGCGGCCACGACGATGTCTGCGTGGTCATTCTGGGCACCGGCATCAGCGGCACCCTCTCCGTCGGCGGCCACCTGGTGCGCAGCGGCTACGGGCAGACCGGTGAATACGGCCATATTCCGGTTCGGCATGCGGACGGATTGCGTTGTCCCTGCGGCAATATCGGCTGCGTGGAAACCGTCGCATCGGGTGCGGCCATCGCCCGCGCCTACGCGCAGCGCACCGGACACGAAACGGCGAGCGCGGCCGATGTCTTCGCCCGGCTCGATACCGATTCCGATGCCAAAGCCGTTGTCGACGAAGCGATCAGCGCGCTGGCCGACGGACTGCTCGGCCTCATCCACGCGGCCTGTCCGGAACTGATCATCCTCGGCGGCGGACTGGCCGGCGCCGGCCCCGCCCTCACCGAACCACTGCAGCACACCATTGCCGAACGTCTGCGGGTCGTACCGGCACCGCGGGTGCTGCTCGGCGAATTCGGCGCTCGCGCGGGACTGATGGGTGCGGCCCTGTTCGCCAGGTCCGGAGCTCTGACGTGACCAGCGGCGAGACGGGCGCCGGTGGCCGCATGACGCTCGAGATCCGCGGACGGATCGTATCGGCGACCTCGACTTTCGACGACGGCGTGGTGTCCGTGCGAGCCGGGCGGATCGACCGTGTCTCATCGCTCGCGGACTGGGTTGCCGCGCATCCGGATTCGAGCGTGCCACCGTTTTCGGGCACCGTGCTGCCCGGACTTGTCGACATTCACAACCACGGCGGATTCGGACATCGGTTCGACACCGTCGACGCCGATGAGGCGCGCTCGGCCGCCGAGTTCCACCACGCGCATGGATCGACAACGGTGCTGGCCAGCGTGGTCACCGGCGCGGCGGCGGATATGGTCGCGCAGGTCGCTACGCTGCGCGCACTGGCCATCGACGGCACCATCGGCGGAATCCACGCCGAGGGGCCGTTTCTGGCCGAGGCGCGATGTGGCGCGCAGGATCCGCGATATCTGCGCGATCCCGATCTCGAACTGACCGATCGACTGCTCGCGGCCGCCGACGGTGCGCTGCGAATGATGACGCTCGCCCCGGAGCTGCCCGGATTCGACAAGGTGGCCCAATGTCTTTCCGATAGCGGCGTTGTGGTGTCGCTGGGCCACAGCGATACCGACTTCACCCGCTTCCAGCAGGCCATGCGCCCCAACGGCTTCGGCAGTCTGGTCACCCACCTGGCGAACGGTATGCCGCCGCTGCATCACCGCGAGCCCGGTCCGGTGGCCGCGGCGCTGGTCGCCGCGGCGCGACGGCAGGCCGTCGTCGAATTGATCGGCGACGGCGTGCACATCGACCCCGGTTTCGGCGCATTGGTTTTCGCGACCGCACCTGGACAGGTCGCACTGATCACCGACGCGATGCAGGCCGCTGGCATGCCCGACGGCGAATATCGGCTCGGCCCGCAGGTTGTCCGGGTCAGCGATGGCGTGGCCCGGGTGTCCACTGGATCCATCGCGGGCGGCACCGCTCACCTCCTGAAATGCCTCACCTGGGCGGTCGACGCCTGCGGTGTGCCGCTGCGCGACGCTGTGATCGCGGCCACATCGGTGCCCGCGGCCGCGGCGGGACTGACCGAGGTGGGCGACCTCCGTACCGACCTGCTCGCCGACCTGGTGATAGTTGATGACAATCTCCAGTTGCGCCGGGTGCTCAGACGTGGACAGTGGTTGTCGTGATCCTCACCGTGACAATGAATCCCGCCTATGACATGACCTACCGCGTAGAGCATTTCGAACGCGGCCAGGCACATCGGGTCCGCTCGGTCGAACAGCGGATCGGCGGGAAGGGCATCAATGTGACGCGGGTGCTCAATCAGCTCGGCAAATACGCTCGGGCGACGGGCTTCTCCGACCACGCCTTCGCGGCCGCCGCCGAACTGGAGATGCCGGTCGATTTCGTGCACGCACTGCCCTGGGTCCGACGCACGGTGGTGATCAGCGAATCCGGCGACGGCACCGCGACCGCGTTATGGGAGCCGGGCGCGCGAGTCTCGAATCCGCATGCCGCCGAACAGCTCTCGGTCCGGGTGTCCGGCATGCTGCCGGAGATCAACGGCCTGGTCATCTCCGGATCACTGCCGGGTGGCATCGTGCCCGGCCTGCCCGCCGAAATCGCGCGCACCGCCATTACCGCGGGCGTGCCGACCATCTGTGATGTCGACGGCGAAGCACTGCGCCTGGCCGCCCACGTCCCCGGCATCATCCTGATGCCGAATACCGAAGAGCTGGAACGTCTCACCGGACGCGTCCCGGTGACCCCGGATGAGGTCGCCACGGCCGCACAGCCGCTCATCGAACGCGGCGTGCGCGCCATTATCGCCACCCGCGGCGCGGAGGGCATGGTGGTGGTCACCGCCGAGGGCGCGTGGTCGGCCGTACTGCCCGAACCGCTCGCCGGAAATCCCACCGGGGCAGGCGATGCCGCGACCGCCGCGGTCATCGCGGCCCTCTCCGATGCGGACGGCCTGCCGGACTGGTCGGCCATCCTCGTCGATGCGGTGGCCACCTCCGCGGCCGCGGTCGTCATTCCGGTTGCCGGTGAGATCGACCGCTGCCTGCGCGCCCGCATCGCACCCACGGTGGTCGTCGAACGACTAACCACCCCGCAGGAGAAATCCGCATGACCGCCAGACCCGTCCCGGACCTGATCACCGCCGCCCGTCCCGGCGGCCTCGGCGCCTTCAATGTGATCACCCTCGAGCACGCCGAAGCCATCGCGGCGGCCGCCGAAGCGGCGAAACGGCCAGTGCTGCTCCAGCTTTCGGAGAATACGGTGCACTACCACGGCGCGCTGGCCCCGATCGCACTCGCCTGCCTGCGCATCGCCGCCGACAGCACCGCCGATATCGCGGTACACCTGGACCACGCCACCTCGTTCGAACTCATCCGCACCGCGGTCGAACTCGGTATCCGCTCGGTCATGTACGACGGCTCCACCCTCGACTACGCCGAAAACGTCTCCGCCACCGCCGATATCACGCGCTGGTGTCATGCCCGCGAGGTCTTCGTCGAGGCCGAACTCGGCGAGGTGGGCGGTAAAGACGGCGCGCACGCCCCCGGGGTGCGCACCGATCCGGACGAGGCGGTCGAATTCGTCGCCACCACCGGCGTGGACGCCCTGGCTGTCGCGGTCGGCTCCTCGCACGCCATGCATACGCGCACCGCCGAATTGGATAATGACCTGATTGCCCGGCTGGCCGCGAAGGTGCCCGTCCCGCTGGTACTGCACGGCTCCTCCGGTGTCCCCGACGCGGGACTGCGCGCCGCCGTCGAGCACGGTATGACCAAAATCAATATCGCCACCCGGCTGAATATCCTTGCCACGGACGCGATTCGGACCACCTTCGCCGGCCGCCCCGCGATCGTCGATCCGCGCAAGTACCTCGAACCCGCACGCGCAGCGATCCGGTCAGAGGTCGAACATCTGCTGCGCGTGCTCGCCGGATAGACCTCACCACCCGGGGGAAGTACGGCATCCATCGGTGATCAGTAATGATAGGCTGAATTGCTCTTAGTTTAGCTAAAGGTTTGCTGTCCGTTCGAGCTGTATCACCTGATGAAGGAATAACAACTCCATGGCTGTCATCCTGCAATCAGGAGAACAGCGCGCTGCCGGTGTGGGGACGCAGCAGAAAGCCCCGCACAAGTTATCGCTCAGTGCCGCAGTCGTATTCGCATCCCTGTCCATCGGCGCCTGGCTGGTCTTTCTACGGCCGAACTGGCAGATGTACTGGCACCAAGTCGATCTACAGGTCTATATGTGGGGCGGTACCGTCGCGGCGACGCATCCGACGTTGCTGTACGACGGCCGCGGCCCGCTCGGCCTGCCCTTCCTCTACCCCGTCTTCGCCGCGTGGATCTGCGCCGAACTCTCCCGCTTCCCGATCAACTACATCGGGACCGGCGTCACGGTACTGACCATGGCGTCGCTGTTCGTGAGCGTGTGGAGCGCCGCGAGACTGCAGCAACTGCGGCGCGGGCCAGGTTTGCTCGCGATATGCATCGCCGTCACCGGGGCCGCGATCTGGTTGGAGCCGGTCCAGCAGACCTTTCGATTCGGACAGCTCAGTGCGATCCTCATGGCACTGGTGCTGGCGGATCTGGCCATCCCCAAGGAGAGCCGGTATCGGGGCATCCTCATCGGCATCGCGACGGGGTTGAAGCTGACGCCCGCGGTCTTCATCGTCTACCTGTTCATCACCCGCCAGTACCGTGCCGCCGCAACGGCCGCCGCGACCTTCGCCGCGACGGTCGCGATCGGCTTCTGGTACCGGCCGACCCAGGCGCTGCAGTTCTGGTCGACGACCACGACCTCGCAGAACCGAATCGGCTTCGCCTATGTGCAGAACCAGTCGATCAATGGCATGTTCGGCCGGCTGGAATGGTCGACGTGGGACGACACCACATCCTCGTTCGTGTGCGCCGGTCTGCTCGCACTCGCCGGCATCGCGGCGGCGCGCATCGCCCACCTGCGCGGTGACGAATTGCTCGGCGCACTGCTCGCGGCCACGGTAATGCTGCTGGTCTCGCCGATTTCCTGGACCCACTACTGGGTGTGGATCGTACCCGCGCTGCTGTGGGTGATCCACGCCCTGCGCCACCGCTCGCTCGCCATCCGGATCGGCATTCCCGCGGCCATCTATCTGTTCGTCTTCGCGTGGCCGCTACAGGTCGATCGGGTCGGATCATGGGATCCGGAACTGCCGCTGCTGCCGCAGGGGCTGATCTGGCTGGTACCGCAGACCGAAGGCCGGGAATTCCGCTGGACACCATGGCAATTCCTGCTCGGCGATTCGTACACCCTGCTCGCCACCATCGCGCTCGTCGCCGCGATCGTCTGGCTGCTCCCGCTGAAGCCGCGGCCACCGCAAACCTCCGACGAGGTTGTTGCGGACCGGCGGCGCGAGCGAGGGATCGACGCCGCCGGTCAGCGGCGAGACGGTCCGAGCAGTGAACCGCCAGGGTCGAGCGAATTGGAAGCCGTGGGGTAGAGCTCTGTCCGCGGAGCCCGCTTCCATTCGCCGACATCGTCATACTGCTCGGACAACCTCGAGAATATTGGCGTTCCAGCTGTGAATCGCCTGGGAAATGGTCAATTGGCGCTGCCGCTCGACGGGTTGGCCCGGCGCTGCCGCTCGCATTCCTCGTGGTCGGCATCGGGGCGGTCCGGACCCTGCAGGCTGCAACCCTGTCGGTTGTATCCCGCCGCGTCACGGCCCCAGCGGTCGTAACCCCACAGGTCATAGCCGCTGTGGTCGTAGCCGAACCGGTCGCGACCCGAGCGGTCATAACCCGAGTGGTCGAAACCGGAGCGGTCGTAGCCGAACCGGTCGCGACCCCAGCGGTCATAACCCGAGTGGTCGAAACCGGAGCGGTCGTAGCCGTCGGGACCGTAACCGTCCGGGCCGAAGATGTCGGGTGGCGGAGTCGGGCTCGGTGCAGTGGGCTGGGTCGGCGCGGGTTGGGTCGGCGCCGGAGCCTGGGTGGGAGTCGGAGCCTGGGTGGGAATCGGGGCGGGAGTCGGCGCCGCTGTTGGGGCGCCGGTGTCCGGGGTTGCGAACGCGGGCGCGATTGCCGCCGCGGGAGCGAGTGCCAATGTTCCGGCGACAACGGTCTGCAGCAGCATCCGTTGGACCGTGCGTGAACTCCTCGTCCACCGCACCATGATCGACCTCCTTCTCGAATCGGAGCGCGGCGTCGCGCTCCGATCGGACTATCGGTCGATCGTCCGGTATTGCTACCCGTCATGGAACCTATGCCACGGCGAATATCGTTCCACCCGAGGGAAACTCGATGATGACAGGCACTACTGCGCCGTCGAATCAGGGATTCGGGATCCGATCGAGCATGGGCCTCGAGCAGCGAATGAGCCAGGGCGGCAAGGGATTCCGACGGAACCCTATTGGCGATCTTGGAGATCATCTCCTGGTAATGGCGTCGCCAGCGGCCAGCCGCCAGCCGCCAGATGTGAAGCGACCCTGGCGATATCGTGCGCGTCCGGCTGTTCCATCGCCATCCGCGCGATCGCCGCTTCGATATCGGCGTGGCTGATCAGGCTGTCCCGGTTGGAGTCCACCAACTCCTCGGCGATCGCGACCACCTCGTAATCGGTCAGATGACGGTGCAGCACCGCGAACAGGGCGACATAGTCCGATCGCGGAATCCCTTGCGGATATCCGGCCCGCAGCCAGCCGATAACCCGGCCGAGCAGATTCGGCCGAACCTGAGCGGATTTCGCTGGATCGGTCACGATGCACCTCTTCCTACTGTCCGAACAGATGAATTCCGAATTCAGCGGCCAGGAACGCCTTCGCGGTGTAAAGAATTCCGGTGACAATCGCGGCGATGATCAGCGCGAAGCAGGCGTACGCACCGGCCAGCGCGCGGTGATTGCGCTGGCCGGCACGGCCGTCCGCGGATGCCGCATCGGCGACCGACCAGAGCCGCACCCCGACGGCGAAGACGATCGGCAGACCCGCGCCGAGCAGCAGACCCGCGAGAGTCACCTTCCACAGCGCGTTCAGATTGGTGACGAGTGTGTGCACGGTGCGCCTCCTCAGACCTGAGCCGAACGGCTATTCGATGCGTTGGTCTCCCTCGGGGACGATCCGGCGGGCGGCGACGATCCATCGACGGTCACGTGTTGTCCATCCTCTGCGACCGACGCGGCTTCGGTCTCGGTGTTCTTCGCAAGCTCCGCAGCGGCGTCCGGCGTGTCGGCCTCGGCCGCTCCGCCGGGCCACTCGTTGACATTGCCGGTGTGCACCGGATCGCGCCGCGACCGCAGATACATCAGCACCGACAGCGCGATCAGCAGTGCGAACACCACCAGCACCCCGGGCAGCCCGCCGATGATATGGGCGATGGCCCAGCACACCGCACCGGCGACGCCCGCGAGCGGCAGCGTCAGCAGCCAGGCAACGGCCATCCGGCCCATCACACTCCAGCGCACCTCCGCCCCCTTGCCGAGCCCGGTGCCGAGGATCGATCCGGTCGCGGTCTGCGTGGTCGACAGCGGCAGCCCGAAGTGGGCGGAGGTGAGGATGATGGCGGCGGAGGAGGATTCGGCGGCCAGCCCCTGCGGCGAATCGATCTCGACCAGCCCCTTGCCGAGGGTGCGGATGATCCGCCAGCCACCGAGGTAGGTGCCCGCCGCGATAGCGACGGCGCAGGCCGCCATCACCCACACCGGCATCTCGTCGTTCTTGTTCAGCGTGCCGTGCGCGACCAGGGCGAGGAAGATGACGCCCATCGTCTTCTGCGCGTCATTGGTGCCGTGCGCCAGTGAGACCAGCGAGGCCGAGCCGATCTGCCCCCAGCGGAAGCCCTCGTTGACCTTGTCGGGATCCGAACTCCTGGTGATCCGGTAGACGCCCCAGGTCCCGATCGCGGAGACCAGCGCGGCCACGATCGGTGCGAGCAGGGCGGGCAGCACGATCTTGGTCAGTACACCGTCCGCGCCGTGCGCCCAGATCACCCCGCCCCAGCCCAGTGCGGCGATGGTGGCACCGATGAGGCCGCCGAACAGCGCGTGCGAGGAACTCGACGGCAGGCCGAACAGCCAGGTCAGCAGATTCCACAGAATGCCGCCGACCAGACCGGCGAACACGATGATCAGCAGCGCCTCACCCTGGACGGCGTCGAGCCGGACAATGCCCTTGGCCACCGTCGCGGCGACCGCCACGGACAGGAAAGCGCCGATCAGATTGAGACCCGCGGATACGGCGACAGCGACTCGTGGTCGCAGTGCGCCGGTGGCGATGGAGGTCGCCATCGCATTGGCGGTGTCGTGGAAGCCGTTGGTGAAGTCGAATACGAGTGCCGTGGCAATGACGATCAGGAGTACCAGGAGGTCCGCGGTCACCCCTCCAGTGTGCGGCACTCGCAATCAAGATTGCCACGCGGTTGCCGCCCATCGGGACCGATTCCGGGTCGGCTACCGTGGAGCCGGTCTCTACCTACCGGGGCCCGAGCAGCCGGCCGTTATCGGCGTACCAGCATGAACCCTGGAACCGAACCACGGTCCGGACCGCCCCAACTGCGACAGCAGCGCGCCATCACGACAGCTGCGCCCGATCACGGCACCGATGCGCGATCGCTGCCCGCGATCAGAGACAAGAGCGCACGATAACCGCGGCTGCGCACGATCAACGGCGGCAACATATATCACGGCAGCAGCGCGCGAACCGTTTCGATGGTGTCGACATCGGCCGCGGTCTTATCCGGGCGATACCGGACGACGCGGGCGAAGCGCAGGGCGACGCCGCCCGGATAGCGCGGGCTCACCTGGACGCCGTCGAGGGCGATTTCGACCACGAGCTCGGGCCAGAGGTAGACGGTGTATTCATCGCGGGCGCGCTCGTGGCGCGGGAATTCGGCGGTCTGCCATTGCAGGAGTGCGTCGGTGAGGCCCTTGAAGGTCTTGCCGACCATGACCGGGTCGCCGGTTTCCGGATCGCGCGCGCCGAGATGCAGATTCGACAGGTATCCGGTGCGCCGTCCATATCCCCATTCGGCGCCGAGGACCAGCAGGTCGAGGGTGTGCGTGGGCTTGATCTTCTGCCAGGCCCGGCCGCGGCGGCCGGCGGCGTAGGGCGCGCTCAGTGACTTGATCATCACACCTTCGTGCCCGGCGGCCAGCGCACCGTCGAAGTATTCGGCGGCGGCCTCCGCATCGGGCCGGATCAGCGCGGGGATGCTGTGCGCGGCCGCCACCTTGGTCAGTGCCGTGCGGCGCTCGAACAGCGGGGCGTCGAGCAGGTCCTCGCCGTCCAGATGCAGGCAGTCGAAGAAGTACGGGTGCAGCAGCAGTTCCCTGGTGGAGCTGACCTCGGCGAAGCGGCTCATCGTCTCCTGGAACGGACGCGGCCGCCCGGAGTCGGTGAGCGCCAACGTTTCTCCGTCCAGCACCACGCTCGTGCAATCGAGCCGGGCGACCAGGTCGACCAGTTCCGGCACGCTCGCGGTGATATCACGCAGCGTCCTGGTGAACACCCAGACCCGCGAATTCTGGCGATGCACCTGGATGCGCGCGCCGTCGAGTTTGTGCTCGACGCTCACCTCGTCGCCGAATTCGGCCATCACTTCGTCCAGCGACGCACCGGGTGCGGCGAGCATGGGCTGGATCGGGCGGCCGACCTCCAGCCGGAACTCGCTCAGCGCGTCGACCCCACCGGTCAGCGCGGCGACGGCCGTGACGGGTAGCTGTCCGGAGAGCATGTATGCCCGCCGGACCAGCTCGATCGGCACCGCCGCGGCCACGGCGACCGCCTCGGCGACGATCGCGGTGAGCGCACCCTGGCGCAACTCACCGCCCAGTAGGCGCATCAGGAACGCCTGCTGCTCGGCGGTGGCGGCGCTCCACAACGCCGCGAGCAGGTCCCTGCGCCGGTTCGCCGAGCCGGGGCCCGATGTGGTCGCCAATTCGCTCAACGTGCCGTCCACCGATGAAACCGTCAGCGTCGCAAGTTCACTCGGCGCGGAGTCGAGAGTGGTCAGCGTGCGCCAACCGGTGCCGATGCGACCCTGCCGCAATTCACCGGACACCCAGGCGACCACCGGCGCGAGCTCGTCCGGGGCAGCCTCGGTCAACAGCGCGGCCAAGGTGGCGATCTTCGTCTTACGGGACCGGGTCGCGCGGACGGTCTCCGAGGCCTGCACGACATCCGAGAACAGCACCAGACGACGGTAACCCGGCCGTGTGACATATCGCTCAGCAGTGCTGCTAATTGCCCATTGGCACGGTTGCGAATGTCCTCATAAACTGGTCGCGTGGCCAAGACTTACGTCGGGGCGCGGCTTCGCCAGCTGCGGACCGAACGAGGGCTGAGCCAGGTCTCACTCGCCCAGAAGCTGGAGATCTCGGCGAGTTACCTCAATCAGATCGAACACGATGTGCGCCCGCTCACCGTGCCGGTACTGCTGCGGATCAGCGAAGTCTTCGGCGTCGACGCTACCTTCTTCTCCTCCCAGGACGACACCCGGCTCATCGCCGAACTCCAAGAGGTCGTCATGGACCAGGAGCTCGGCATCGAGGCCGATACCCAGGAGATCGCGGATATGGTCTCCGCACATCCGAGCATGGCGCGCGCCCTGGTCAATATGCACAACCGGTACCGCAATACCTCCGCACAGTTGGCCGCCGCCACCGAGGACCGTTTCGCCGACGGCTCCGGCAGCGCGACGATCAGCAAGCCGCACGAGGAGGTGCGCGACTTCTTCTACCAGCGGCAGAACTACATCCACGAGTTGGATACCGCCGCAGAGGAGCTCACCGCCCGCATTCGCTTCCACGGCGGCGATGTGAACAGCGAGATCGCGCGCCGGTTGCGCGCACACGATGTGAGCATTGTCGAGCGGATCGATCTCGGCGAGGGCGTACTGCACCGCTACGACCCGCAGAGCCAGCGACTCGAGATCGCGCCGCATCTGTCCGGCGGCCAGCGCACCTTCAAACTCGCGGCCGAACTCGCCTATTTCGAATGCGGCGACCTGCTCGAAAAGCTGGTGGAGGAGGGCAATTTCACCTCCGAGGACACCCGCAAGCTGGCCATGCTCGGCCTCGCCAACTACTTCGCCGCGGCAACCGTCTTGCCCTACACACACTTTCACGAGGTCGCCGAGGATTTCCGATACGACATCGAGCGACTCTCGGCCTTCTTCACCCAGAGCTACGAGACGATCTGCCATCGCCTCTCGACGCTGCAGCGCCCCAAGCTGCGCGGCGTCCCGTTCTCATTCGTGCGGGTGGATCGGGCGGGCAATATGTCGAAACGCCAGTCCGCCACGGGCTTTCACTTCTCCGCCAGCGGCGGCACCTGCCCACTGTGGAATGTGTACGAGACCTTCGCCTATCCGGGCAAGATCATGACGCAGATCGCCCAGATGCCCGACGGGCGCAAATACCTGTGGGTCGCCCGTACCGTCGAGCGCCGCGCGACCCGATATGGCCAGGCCAGCAAGACGTTCGCGATCGGCCTCGGTTGCGAACTGCGCCACGCGGGTCGGGTCGTCTACGCCGACGGCATCGATCTCGACGAAGCCAAGGCCACCCCGATCGGCGCGGGCTGCCGCGTCTGCGAACGCGCCAACTGCCCGCAGCGCGCCTTCCCGCCACTCGGCAAGGTCCTCGACATCAGCGAACACCGCAGCTCGGTCTCCCCCTACGTCCTCAAGTGAGGCCGCTACGCATGCCGACGGGGACACCGCTGGCAGTGCCGCACAGCCAATGAGCATCGCGCAGAACTCACACACTATGCGACACCAACACAGGCTATGCGACACCAGCACGCGCCATGCGACAACCAACACCCGCTACGCGGCCGCGACACGCGCTCTGCGACCCCGGCCACTCAGGCGGGAGGTGGAGTCCGGAATGCGCTGGGCCGACATCGCCGGAATGCGCCAGGCCGACATCGGCGGATTCCGATGTCGGCCTTGGTGGTTCGCTAGTTGGTTATGCGGGCAGTGTCGAACGCTGGATACGCACTCCGAACAGGGTGAGGCCCAATGCTGCGACAAGGAGTGTGGCCAGTGTCCAGGCCAGGACCGAAAAGCCGTGTGGTGCAGCGGCAGCGGCGACCAGTGGTCCGGCGGTCGCGCCGACGTAGAAGCTGAACATGGCGACCGAGGAGGCGGCGGCGCGCGCTTGGCCACCCAACTCACCCGCGGTCTGCAGAACCGCTGGTGCGATGACGCCGAGGCCGCCGACCAGCACCGCGAGCAGGATGGTCAGCACGGCGAGGTGGGCGCCCTCGAAGGTGGCGATCACCATGGCGGTCGCGGCGACCAGCACGCCGAGCACCATTTGCCCCGGCTTGGTCAGGCGCGAGAGCGGGATGGCCAGCAGCGGCAGTGCGAACATCACCGGCAGCGCACCGGCCCGCAGCGCGAGCAGTTCACCGGAACCCTTGACCAGACCGGTGATTTCGATGCCGGTGTACACCCCGACCATCACCGCCATGCTCAGCGCGCCCGCGGCCAGCATCGGCAGCAGCGCCTTGATGCGCAGCACCGCGGGGATCGCCGCGTAGCTGTGCACCAGCGGCTTGTCCCGGCCGGTCGGCGCGTCGTCGAGCATGACCGCGCGCAGGACGAAGGCGAGCGCCACGAAGACGACGGCCGAGCCGATGAACATGGTGCGCCACGGGAATGCGGCGACAACGGCCTGCGAGGCGATCTGAGCCAGGACCGTCGCGGCGAGGAAGGACGTGGCCACCGACATGGTGACCACCGCGCGGTGCGCCGGGGCGATGCGGGTGGCGATATAGGCCATGATCGCCGGTGGAATCGAACCGACGACCAGGCCCTGCGCGACCCGCAGACCGACCGCGATCGGGGCACTGAACGATAGACCGGTCAACAGTGTGACCACCGCTGCGACGATCATGCCGGTGACCAGCACCCGGCGGTGACCGTAGCGGTCCGACAGCGGGCCGAACAGCACGAAGCCACCGGCATAACCGAAGGCGAAGGCGCTGATGATCCAGGTCATTACGCCAGCGCCCACGTTCCAGTCCGCTTTCATTGCGGTGAACAGTGGAATCGGAATGTACATCTGGCCGGTGGCCAGCAGGGCGGACAGGACGAAGACGGGGAGGGTACGCCCGGTGTGCGCACGTGGTGACGCGCTGCGAGTGCGTGCCTTGGCCGGGATACCGGCCGGAAGCTGAAGAGTCGGCGTTGCCATAGCGATGAAGGTAGGCCCGTCACGCCCTAGATGTCAACCAAATAGTTGGTTTAATGAGATGGTAAAGTCATGGTCATGACGGTCACGATGAAACGGAGCGATGCGACCAAGCAGGCTCTATTGCGTGCCGCGCGTGATGAATTCGCCGAATACGGCCTGGCCGGCGCGCGGGTGGACCGGATCGCGGAGGCGGCCGGGGTGAACAAGGAGCGCATCTACGGCCTGTTCGGCAGCAAGGACAAGCTCTTCGACGTCATCCTGATCGACACCATGCGCGAGTTCATGGATGTGGTCCAGCCGCTGGCCGATACCGAACCCGGCGAGTACGTGGGCAAGCTGTTCAACTACCACCGCGAAAATCCGCAGCTGCTGCGACTTTTGCTCTGGGAGGGCCTGCACCGCGGCACCGACGCGCACGATATCGATGGCTGGCGCGCCCAGCACTACGTGCGGAAGTTCGACCGCGCCAAGGAGCAGTTCGACGTCGACGAGAGCCACGCGGGCCGACTCCTGCTCGCCCTGTGCGGCCTGTCCAATTGGAGCCTCGCGGTCCCCCAGACCACCCGACTACTGCTCGGCGCCGACGCCGAGAACCGCGACGCGACCCGCGAATTCATGATGGAGTTCGCCCGAGCGGCCATGCAGCGCGACAAATCGGTGCCCCACCGCGAACCGGTCAACAAGTTGACCACCGAATCGGCCACCCCGGTTGACAAACCGAGCCCGGCGGTCGTCACCGAAGCGACCAACCCGGTCGACCGCGCCGCCCAACGCCTGCGCGAGGCCCAAGCCGCAGCCGACGCGGCCCGCGAAGACCTCGCCGCCGCCCTGCGCGCCGCACACGCCGACGGCACCAGCGCCAACCAGCTCGCCCGCCAGGTGGCCGGAACCCTCTCCCGCCCGGTGGTCCTGAAGCTGCTCGCCGACTGACGCTTTCGATCGCCGAAACCCACTGCTTACGAATGGATTCCGGCGATCAATGCATGGGCGTGGCTCAGAACGACGCTTCGTCCAGCTCCATGATGTCGTTGTCGATCGCGGCGATGATGTTCTTCACCGCGGTCAGCTCCGGCAGCGCGTTCTTCGCGAAGAAGGTCGCGACAGCCACCTTTCCGGCGTAGAAGGGGCGGTCCTTCTCCGGTGTGTCGCCGGCCAGGGCGGCGGCCGCGATTTCGGCCTGCACCAGCAGGCGCCAGCCGATGAGCAGATCGCCGACCGCGAGCAGGAAGCGCACCGAGCCGAGTCCGACCTTGTACAGCTCCTTCGGATCCTGCTGGGACGCCATCAGATATCCGGTGAGCGTCGCCGCCATCGCCTGCACATCGGCGACCGCGGTGGCCAGTAGCACCCGCTCGGCCTCGAAGTGACCGGTCTTCGCCTCCAGGAATGCGGCGATCTGCCCGTTGACGTGGGCGAGCGCCACCCCCTTGTCCCGAATGATCTTGCGGAAGAAGAAGTCCTGGGCCTGGATGGCGGTGGTGCCCTCGTACAGCGAGTCGATCTTCGCGTCGCGGATGTACTGCTCGATCGGGTAGTCCTGCAGATAGCCCGAACCGCCCAGCGTCTGCAGCGATTCCGTGAGGTACTGGTAGGCCCGCTCGGAACCGACACCCTTGACGATCGGCAGCAGCAGATCGTCGACCCGGTGCGCCAATTCGGCGTCCGCACCCGAAACCAGCTCTGCCACATCGGCGTTCTGGTGCGCGGCGGTATACAGGTACACCGCGCGCAGACCTTCGGCGTAGGCCTTCTGCATGGCCAGCGAACGCCGCACATCGGGATGGTGGGCAATGGTGACGCGCGGGGCCGCCTTATCCGCCATCTGCGTCAGATCCGCGCCCTGCACCCGCTGCTTGGCGTAGTCGAGGGCGTTGAGGTAACCGGTGGACAGCGTGCCGGTGGACTTGATGCCCACCACCATGCGCGCGTTCTCGATCACCTGGAACATCTGTGCGATGCCGTTGTGCACCTCGCCGACCAACCAGCCCTTGGCGGGCACATCGGTTGCGCCGAAGGTCAGCTCACAGGTGGGCGAGGACTTCAGCCCCATCTTGTGTTCGACACCGGTCACGTAGACGCCATTGCGGTCGCCCAGCTCGAGCGTCTCGTGATCGAAGAGGTATTTCGGTACGTAGAACAGCGAAAGCCCCTTGGTGCCCGGACCGGCGCCCTCCGGGCGGGCCAACACCAGATGGAAGACGTTCTCGGCCGTCTCGCCGACGTCGCCGCCGGAGATGAAGCGCTTGACGCCCTCGATATGCCAGGACCCGTCCTCCTGCGCGATCGCCTTCGTACGCCCGGCACCGACATCGGAACCGGCATCGGGCTCGGTCAGCACCATGGTGCCCGCCCAGCCGCGGTCGTACCCCTTTGTCGCCCACTGCTTCTGCTGCTCGGTGCCGACATTGAACAGCACCGAGGACATCACCGGCCCCATATTGAAGAAGCTCGCCGACGGGTTGGCGCAGGTGAGCATCTCATTGACCGACCAGACCACGGCCGCGGGTGCGGGCGTACCGCCCATCCCCTCCGGCATGCCGAGCCGACTCCAGTCGGCCTCGTGCACCGCCGCGACGGTCTTGCGTAGTGCCTCGGGCACCGAAATCGAATAGGTGGTCGGATCGTAGACCACCGGATCCCGGTCGGCCGCGCTGAAGGATTCCGCCACCGGCCCTTCGGCCAGCCGCTTCACCTCGGCGAGGATCTCCCGCACAGTATCCGAATCAAGATCGCCATAGGCACCCGTATCCAGGAGCTTGTCCAGTCCGAACACCTCGAACAGGTTGAACTCGATATCCCGAACGTTCGCCTTGTAGTGACCCACCGGTCCTCCTCGACTCACGCGTCCCCCAGCCTCGGCAGCACGGGGCTCGACGTTTTGACGTTGTACAAAACGAGACTGCCGTACCGCTGTCTTGCTACGCAACCGTAGCCAGAGTGGCCCCTCACACGTGCGCACCGAGCGGTCGCGCAAAGGTTCACACCACGGAAACATGCGCAACCGACTCGTCACCGAGAGATATTCCGGCGCAACAACTTCTGTCTAACGTTCGCAGCACGAATACAGCCGTTGTATACAACCCGGTCTACAGCCCCTGTTCCGGCGACCTACCAACCGTCGGACTCGGCCGTGACCGGTGCAAAGGCGGGCGTATTCGGCGCGGTGCGCGCAGCGCCGCCGAACACCTGATGAGGAGAGAAGGGTCCGTCCCCATGCCAGAATCCCGTGACATCCATCGATCGCGTTCCCGCCGCGTCACCAGGGCGTTGGTCGCGCCGACGGCCGTCGCACTGGCCGGTCTGCTGCTGACCGGCTGTGGCGCCAAGGATGACGCCTCGACCAGCGGCTCCAATGCCGCGTCGTGCGTGGACACGTCGAAGGACTCGATCAAGATCGGTTCACTGCACTCCCTGTCCGGCACCATGGCGATCTCCGAGGTCACCGTCGCCAACTCGACCAAGCTGGCCGTCGACCAGATCAACGCCGCGGGCGGGGTTATGGGCAAGAAGCTCGACCTGGTGCTCGAAGACGGCGCCTCGGACCCGAAGACCTTCGCGGAGAAGGCCGAAAAGCTGATCAGCTCCGACTGTGTCGCAGCGGTATTCGGCGGCTGGACCTCATCGAGCCGCAAGGCCATGAAGCCGAAGTTCGAGAGCCTGAACTCGCTGCTGTACTACCCGGTCCAGTACGAGGGCCTGGAGGACAGCAAGAACATCTTCTACACCGGCGCGACCACCAACCAGCAGATCCTGCCCGCGCTGGACTACCTGAAGCAGAAGGGCATCAAATCCCTCTACCTGGTCGGCTCCGACTATGTCTTCCCGCAGACCGCCAACCGGGAGATCAAGGCCTACGCCGCGGCGAACGGCATCGAGATCAAGGGTGAGGACTATACCCCGCTCGGCTCCACCGACTTCTCCACCATTGTCAACAAGGTCCGTAATGCCAAGGCGGGGGCGGTATTCAACACCCTCAATGGCGACTCGAATGTGGCCTTCTTCCGCGAGTACACCAATGCGGGTCTGAAAGCCGCCGATATGCCGGTGGTTTCGGTGTCCATCGCCGAGGAAGAGGTCGCGGGCATCGGCGCGCAGAACATCGCGGGCCAGCTCACAGCGTGGAACTACTACCAGACCGTGGACACCCCGGTGAACAAGAAGTTCGTCGCGGACTACAAGGCGGCGTTCGGCGCCGACAAGCCGACCTCGGATCCGATGGAGGCCGCCTACGCCTCGGTCTTCCTGTGGAAGAACACCGTCGAGAAGGCAAAGTCGTTCAAGGTGGCCGATATTCAGGCCGCGGCCGACGGCGTGACCTTCGAGGCCCCGGAGGGCCTGGTCACCGTCGACGGCTCCAACCACCACATCACCAAGACCGCCCGCATCGGCGAGATCCGGCCGGACGGACTGATCTACACGGTGTGGGATTCGGGCAAGGCCGTCACGCCGGACCCGTACCTGAAGTCCTACGAGTGGGCCAAGGGCCTCAAGTAGCGACTGGCGCCGGGTGCGGGCTTTGTGAGAGGGAGCCCGCACCCGGCCGATCCCGTTAGGAGTTCAATATGGACGTGTTGATCGGCCAGCTCTTCACCGGGCTGAGTCTGGGATCGATTCTGCTGCTCGCGGCGCTCGGCCTTTCGCTGACCTTCGGTCAGATGGGCGTGATCAATATGGCGCACGGCGAATTCATCATGGCCGGGTGCTACACGACTTATGTTGTGCAGAAGGTCATCTCGTCGACCGGGGTATCGCTGGTCGTTTCGCTGCTGATCGGCTTCCTGGTCGGCGGACTGCTCGGCGCGGGGCTGGAAATGGGCCTGATCCGCTGGATGTACGACCGGCCGCTGGACACCCTGCTGGTCACCTTCGGCGTCGGACTGGTGCTGCAACAGGCGGCCCGTGACATCTTCGGCGCACCCGCCAAGAATGTGCTCGCCCCCGAATGGCTCAGCGGCGGTGTCACCATCCTCGGCGCCGTGGTGCCCAAGACCCGGATCTTCATTCTGGTACTCGCACTGGTCACGGTGACCGCGCTGGCCACCGTGCTCAAGACGACCCCGCTGGGACGGCGCATCCGCGCGGTCGTGCAGAACCGCGG
This sequence comes from Nocardia sp. CA-119907, assembly GCF_050955995.1. Lineage (NCBI taxonomy): Bacteria > Bacillati > Actinomycetota > Actinomycetes > Mycobacteriales > Nocardiaceae > Nocardia > Nocardia sp. CA-119907. Next base: position 806,930 of record NZ_CP192091.1, on the reverse strand, counting down.
ATTGGCCGAGACCAGTGGCGTTTCCAGCCGTATCACCGATATCAGCACGTTCTTCCTCGGCTCCGGCCTGGCCGGGGTCGCTGGCGTCGCGCTCACGCTGATCGGTTCGACCAGCCCCACCATCGGGCAGAGCTATCTGATCGATGCCTTCCTGGTGGTCGTGATCGGCGGACTCGGGCAGATCAGGGGCACGGTGATCGCGGCCTTCGCACTCGGGCTGCTGAATTCCTACATCGAATATTCGACGACGGCCTCGATCGCGAAGGTAATCGTCTTCGTCATCATCGTCATCTTCCTGCAGGTCCGTCCGCAGGGTCTGTTCACCGTTCGCACGAGGAGTTTGGCATGACCACACTCGGACAACGTTGGCGCGCACATCCTTCGGTGACCGCATGGGGCGGCTTCATCGTCGCCGCGATCCTGCTGTTCGCGGTCGCACCCGCCGTGCTCAGCGATTTCCGGCTCAACCTGCTCGCCAAATTCCTGTGCTTCGCGATCGTGGCCGCAGGCATCGGATTGGCCTGGGGCCGTGGCGGAATGCTCACCCTCGGACAGGGCGTGTTCTTCGGCATCGGCGCCTACATCATGGCCATGCATATGCAGATGGCCGATGCGGCCCGGCTGCACAATGACGTGCCGGAGTTCATGGAGATCGCCGGTATTCGCGAATTGCCGTCGTTCTGGCGGCCTTTCGCCTCCGCACCGGTCGCCTTGATCGGCATTCTGGTACTGCCGGCACTGGTGGCGGCGGCGCTCGGATACGGCGTGTTCAAGCGCCGGGTCAAGGGCACGTATTTCGCGATTCTGAGCCAGGCGCTGGCGGCGGCGCTGGCGATTCTGCTGACCGGTCAGCAGAAGATCGGCGGATTCACCGGGCTGTCGGACTTCCGTGCCTTCTTCGGCTTCAAACTCTCGGATCCGGCGAACCGGCAGATGCTGTTCTTCATTGCGGCGGGCACCCTGCTGCTGGTGGTCGCGGCGGTGCGTCAACTCATGCGCAGCCGGTACGGCGAATTGCTCGTGGCCGTGCGTGATCAGGAGGAGCGGGTGCGCTTCCTCGGCTACGATCCGGCCAATATCAAGATCGTGGCGTATGTTGTCGCGGCCTTCTTCGCCGGCATCGCGGGTGCGCTGTTCACACCGATCGTCGGCATTATCTCCCCGGCCGATATCGGCGTGGTGCCGTCCATCGCATTCATTATCGGCGTCGCGATCGGCGGGCGCACCACCCTGCTCGGGCCGGTGCTCGGCGCGATCGGCGTCGCCTGGGCGCAGACCGCGCTATCGGAGGAGTTCCCGTCCAGCTGGACCTATCTGCAGGGTGTGCTGTTCATTGTGGTGGTCGGGTTCATTCCGGCGGGTCTGGCGGGGGTATGGCCGATGCTGAAGGGGTTGCTGGACAGCAGGTTCGGCAAGTCGGTCGACCCGGTGCCGGTCGTCGTCGCCGAAGCGCTGCCCGAGGTCGTACCGGTTGCCGAGGATAAGGTGGAATCCCTATGAATACGGTTGCGCCAGCACATGATCCGAAAGCCGGTGGCAATGCGGGCATGTCGAGTGAGTACCTCGAAATTCGCGGCCTCTCGGTGAGTTTCGATGGCTTCAGAGCCGTCTCGGATGTGGATCTCACCGTGCTGCAAGGCGATCTGCGCTTCCTCATCGGCCCCAATGGCGCGGGTAAGACCACGCTCATCGATGCGATCACCGGACTGGTGCCTGCCAGTGGATCGGCGCAGAAGTCCGGCGTGGAATTCCTCGGCAAGAAGGTGCATCAGATCGCCCGGCTCGGTATCGGCCGAACCTTTCAGACGGCGAGTGTCTTCGAGCAGTTGAGCGTTTTGCAGAATCTCGATATCGCGGCCGGGGCGGGTCGGTCGGCGTGGACGCTGCTGCGCCGCCGCAAGTCGGTGTTGCCGAGTATCGAAGAGGCACTGGAGATCACCGGCCTCGGCGACCTGCGCGATAAACCCGCGGGCGTATTGGCGCACGGGCAGAAGCAATGGCTGGAGATCGGCATGCTGCTGGTGCAGAACGCCTCGGTGCTCCTGCTCGATGAACCGGTGGCGGGCATGAGCGCCGAAGAGCGTGAGGAGACCGGAAATCTATTGCGCCGCATCGGCGGTGAACGCATTGTCGTGGTGGTCGAGCACGATATGGACTTCATGCGCTCGTTCGCGACCTCGGTGACCGTATTGGCCGCGGGCAAGGTGCTCAGCGAGGGCACCGTCGAACAGGTACAGGCCGATCCCAAGGTGCAGGAGGTCTACCTCGGCACCGCCGCGGCCATCGGCACCGAACTCGAAGACGCGCATACGGCGCAGGAGCTGACCGCGAAGGAGTCCGCCGATGCTTGAGCTCATCGATATTCATTCCGGTTACGGCCGGACCGAGGTGATCCACGGCGTGTCGATCACCGTTCCGGACGACAGCGTGGTGGCGATCATGGGACACAATGGCGCGGGCAAGACCACGCTGCTGCGCACCGCGGTCGGTCTGATCGGTACGAAATCCGGCCAGATCACGTTCCACGGTGAATCGATCAGCAAGCTGTCGCCGTCGCGCCGGGTCAAGCGCGGCATCGCGTATGTGCCGCAGGGACAGCAGAGTTTCCCGCAACTGACCACCGCCGAGAATCTGCAGGTGGTGGCCGATGGCCGCAAGCGCGGCAAGGCGTTGATCGATGAATCGCTCGATCTGTTTCCGGCGCTGCGGGAACTGCTGACCCGCAAGGCGGGGTTGCTCTCCGGCGGTCAGCGCCAGCAGCTGGCGATCGCGCGGGCGCTGATCACCGAGCCGAAGCTGCTCATTCTCGACGAACCCACCGAGGGCATCCAGCCCTCCGTTGTCGCCGAAATCGAGCGCACCATTATCGATTTGACCGGTCGCGGCGGACTCAGTGTGCTGCTGGTGGAACAGCACATCGGCTTCGCTCTGCAAGCGGCACAACGCTATTACGTCCTGCAGTCCGGACGGGTGACGTCCACGGGCGAGGGCGGTGCGGGCGCGGAGACCTCGGTCCGCTCGGCAATGGCGATCTGAGCTGGCCGCCATGACGCGCAGGGGGCGAGTTCCGCTCAGCGAGCGGGTATACGAATCGCTGCGGCGGGACCTGGCCACCGGAGCGATCGTGCCCACCGAACGGCTCGGCGAGGAACGGCTGGCCGAGATCTACGGGGTCTCGCGCACCCCGGTGCGGGAGGCGCTGGCCCGGCTGCGGGCCGACGGGCTGGTGGAGCGCCACGCCGATGGACTGTATCCGTTTCGGCCGCGATTGGAGGAACTGGACAATCTGTACGAATTGCGGATTGTGCTGGAGACCAGGGGATTTCAGCGGGTGATCGGTATCGTGGGCGAGCCGACGCCCGCGCACGATCTGGCGCTGGTGCGCGCGGAACTCGACACCTGGCGCGGCTTCCGCGACGATCCACCCGAACCCGGCCCCGCGCTGGTCGCCGCGGACGAGCAGTTCCACACGACGCTGCTCGCCGCGGCGGGCAATGCGGCGCTGGCCGAGGCGCTCACCGGCGTGTACGTCCGGGTGCGCCCGGTCCGCACCCTCGATCTGCCGACGCCCGAGCGGATCGCCACCATGACCGGCGAGCACATCGCGATCGCCGAACAACTGCTCGACGGTGATCCCGACGCGGCATTGCGCACCCTCACCACCCATATAGGCCGCTCCCGCACCCATGTGCTGGCTCGCGCGCAGCAGGCCATCGAATTCACGAAACTCTCACGCGCGGTTCGGGACTGACGACGGCCCCGGTTCGACCGAGCGGGGATCGGTCGGCCGTCGTTGGCAGGCCAAGACGAACACGAAGGCACACAGTCCTACGGAATCAGCACTTGGTCTGGAACGGCCAGCATTCGATCGGACGGTACGGCGGCGGCGACGGCGTCACGCTTGTCGTCGTATCCGGCTCGCGGGCCGGTTGGGCCGAATCGTGTGCGAGCGAACTCGCGATCACGATCAGGACGATCACCATGCCGAGCAGCGCAACGGCAAAGATCGCCCACCCGGCGGTCGTCTGCCGCCTACTCGGTGGCAGTGGCGCGGGGATGACGTGCTGTCGGAGGTCCCGCGCGGACGGCGTCGGCGCCTCGGGCTGCACCGCGTCGAAGCCATCGGCGAGCAGTTCTGCGCGCGAAGGCTTTTCGGCGCCGAGCGCATCGCAGGCGGCGGCGACCCGGTCGGCGGTCCAGCTGCGCGGTCCGGCGGAGAAGCCGTCGAGGTAGATGCGCAGCTCGGCCGCGTCGCGGGCATTCGCGACGAGCACATCCATACCAGGGCGCAGGTTGGTGCGCGCGGGCCGCACCGCGACCCCGCGGAATGGCACCAGCACGACGACGCCGCAGATATGACCCGGATCGATCAGTGCCCGCTCGAGGGTGGTCTTCACGGCGTGCACGCTGTGTTCCACGTGGTCGACGGGATCGCCCGAGATCTCCTCGTCGAATTCGGCGGGCTCCGCGCTGATCGTCCACGGACCGTCGCCCGGAATACTCAGTATTCCGTTCTGGCGGCGCCGGAAGCCCTTGACATCGGCCACCGTAATGCCGCGCGGGGTCAGGATGACCGCATCGACCCGCCGGGCCCCACGGTCACCGACCGCTACGTCGAGCAATGCGACACCGGTCGTCGAATACGACCGCAGGCATTCCACGAACTCCTGCTCCGCCCCGGAGAGATTCGCTCCGGTCTTGATCTTCACCAGCATCGCGTCTTTCCCTGCCTCATCCGGTTCGACCCGGCGTCCCGCATCCACCGCGCCGGTACTGATGATGACCCGCGGTCGCCGCGAAGACCACAGGAAAGCCAAGAAGGCCAGCACAATCCGGCAACAGGGAACCGGCCAGTCGGATTCAAGGCGCCTCGGCAAGCCAGCTCCGAATCCCAGCAACGCCCCTATCGATGCGGTCACGAACCGAGCCCAGCCGGGATACCGCAAGGTCCAGGAACCGCGCGCCGCACAAACAGAGTGCTGCCGATCCACCGATCAGCGACCTACCCGCTAGTACGCTCTGATTCGGTCCGACACCACGGACCCGCGACGAGACTCCTCCGGTGCACACTGGGGAGCAGGAGGAAAAGGCATGGTTTCGGTGTTGCAACCACGCATTTCACCCGGACGGCTCCGCGAGCTCGGTCCGATCAATTGGGTTGTCTGGCAGTTGCTTTCGCGCGCGGCGGGCACCGATGACGCACATCTGTTCAGCACACTCGGCCGGACGAAGGGGCTGTTCCGCGGCTGGCTGCACTTCTCGGGACGATTGATGCCGGGCGGCCGACTGCCCCGGCACGAATCCGAACTGGTCATCCTGCGCGTCGCCCGCCTGCGCGACTGCGCCTATGAAATGGACCATCACATCCGCATCGGCAGGCGCGCCGGTGTCACGCCGGAAATCCTGGAGCGAGTCAGCACCGGCCCCTCCGCCGACGGATGGTCGGATAAACACCGTGCCCTGCTCAACGCGGTCGACGAACTGGTCGGAACCCGCGATATCGGCAATGCCACCTGGGCCGACCTTGCCGAGCACTACGACGAGCGCAGCCTGATCGAAATCGTCCTGCTCATCAATCAGTACGAGGGGTTGGCCGCAACCATTACCGCGCTGCGGATCCAGCGCGACGGGCTGTGATGCTCGGGAGCGTCGGCGAGCAGCGCGTGAGCAAGGCAGCGCGTGAGCAAGGCAGCGCGTGAGCAAGGCAGCGCGTGAGCGATTAATGGCCCGCGCGCCGCTTTCTCGATTTGGCGGCAACTCCGGGGCGACCTTCGTCGAAGGCCGTCCAGCTGGATAGCAACTGAAGAAGGTCACTCACAGAATGATCACTTCCCGCACACCAAATGCACGCAAGCACCTATTCTGAATCGCATACCGAAACTGTGTCACACGCCACAGTGTGACGACGCGACCATAGGAAACCCCTCCATCAAACTTGCCGACAGTTAGCTGTCAGCTCGACAGGAGAAAGGGGGCGTCATGACCGTCAGCCTCGTGTTGATCGTGGCGGGATTCATCCTTCTGGCAATCGTGATCACAAGTTTCATGCTGCCCGGCAATGCGGACGCCACCCGGCATCCGGACCCGAACAACGACATCAGCAGCGGCGATCAGTAGCCGATATCGCATGCGACTCCACGGCTTTCGATGAGGGCGGCCAGGCCGTCGAGGACTCGCGCCAGGCCGAATTCGTAGGCGTGGTCGGCGCTATACGCGGAGTCGTGCGCCTGACCGGCGACCGCCCCGACGCGGGCGGCCAGCGGATAGCGCTCGGCGTCGAAGACCTGGGCCAGCAGCGGAGCGGCGCGTTCCCACCACTGCTGGTCGGACATCGCGCTGTCGGCGGCGGCGCGCTCGGTATCGATGGCAATGCGGGCGACCGAGGTGACGAAGCCGAGGACGAAGGTGAGCGCCGCGTCCATATCGAGGTCATCGAGGCCGAGGCCGTCGAAGGCGCGCAGTTCGTGCTCGTATTTGGCGGCAACGCCGGGCCCGAGCGGCGGACGCGTGGTCGGCAGATAGGCGACCCACGGGTGGCGGATCAGCATGGCACGGTTCTCGGAGGCGATTGTCGCGACCCGATCGCGCCAGGGCAGTTCGCTCAGAGCGGCGCGTGACATCTCCCGGTAGACCGCATCCAGCATGAGGTCCACCAGTTCGACCTTGCCCGGTACGTAGGTGTAGGTGGCCATCGGAGTCAGGCCGAGTTCGGTGGCCACAGCGCGCATGGTGAGCGCGCCGATCCCCTGCGCATCCGCGATCTCGATCGCCGCCGCGACCACGGCATCCACACTGCTGCGCTGCTTCGGTCCGCGCTGCCGCTGCGACGCACCGGGCACGCGCCACAGCAATTCCAAGGTGCGCACGGGATCACCCGCACTACTGCGGTCCCGTGACTGCTCGGCCACGCCACCTCCTCGCCTCGCGGGCCACCCCCGCCGATACCTCTCGAGCCGATCGTATCGGGGTGATCCACGTCATAGTGCAGCCGCCGGGGAACTACCGTACAAAGTACAGTGTACTTAGTACAGAGTTTACGGCCGGCTCCAGAGGAGGACCCTTTGAACATCACCGCTTCCGCAATCTCCCTCAATGTCGCCGATCCGCAGGCCTCGGCCGAATTCGCCATCGACCATCTCGGCTTCACCGAGCAGAACTCGGCCGACGGCTTCATCGCCATCGCCCGCCCCGATGCCGGTTTCAGCCTCTGCTACCTGCGCACCGGCCTGGACAGCTTCAAACCGAAGAACAAAGCGGGCAGCGCAGGCGAGGGCCTACTGGTCGCCTTCGTCGTAGACGACATCGATGCCGAATACGACCGCCTCCAGCACGCAGGCGTCCCGATCGTCACCCCGATCGAAACCGAACCCTGGGGCGAACGCTACTTCCAGATCACCGACCCGAACGGCATCATTCTGCAATTGGTGCAATGGCTTTAGCCGCCGGGCCGATACCCAGGTCGCAGACCTCTGCATAGCTCGCCACAAGCGCGAACACGGCGCACAAAGCCAGTGCGGGCAACTAATTCCGACACGTACCGGAATTGCATGCCAAGTACGTGAACACGGCAGGCATCGGCTGTAATGCCAACCCATTCCGTTGACGCACAACGGGCTTGCACACCGTATCGGCGGCGCGGATAGCGCGACCGCGAAATACGGTGTGCAAGCCCGGGGCTCAGCTCGGATGACGAGGTGCGGTCAGGCGAGGGCGGCGCGGAAGATTTCGATGGCGGGGGTGGCGGGGCGGCCGATCAGCTTCTGAAGGTCGCCCGAGTCGACATCGAGGATGCCGCCGCCGATTCCGGCATCCGCGTCGGCGAGTGCCGCGGCGTAGGGGGCGGGGAGTCCGGCCTGTTCGAGTGCGGCGTGGTAGTCCTCCTTGGACAGGTTCTCGTAGCGCACCGGCTTGCCCGATGCCTGCGAAATCACCTCGGCGAGATCGGCATAGGTGAGGCGCTCATCGCCACCGAGCTCGTAGACGCGGCCCTCGTGGCCATCGGTGGTCAGCACCTTGGCGGCCGCCTCGGCGTAGTCGGCGCGCGCCGCGCCAGCGACACGGCCATCGCCCGCGGCCCCGTGCAGCACCCCGGTCTCGACGGCGTTGCCGAGTCCGCCGAAGTAGTTCTCCCAGTACCAGCCATTGCGCAGGATCGTATGCGGGACAGCGGATTCCGCGAGCACGGCCTCGGTGCCGATGTGCTCCTGCGCCAGAATCAGCGGGTTCTCGGTGGCGCGCGGAATGCTGGTGTAGGCGAGCAGTTTCACACCCGCCCGCTCCGCAGCGCGAATCACATTGGCGTGCTGGGCAACTCGCGCACCGAACTCATTACCGGAGACGAGCAGCACCCGGTCGACGCCAGCGAGCGCGCGGTCGAGCGCCTCAGGGTCGTCGTAGGCGGCTTGGCGGACCTCGACACCCCGCTCGGCCAGATCGGCGACCTTCTGCGGATCACGCACGATCGCGACCACCGGCGTGGTGCCCTCACGCAAAAGCGCCTCCACGACGAGACGACCCAACTGCCCACCGGCTGCGGTTACGGCGACGGTCATGACTACCTCCCAAGGTATGTACGGTTCATCAAGTACTAACTAATAGTAAGCACTATGCATTCCGTAGACACTTTGGTCAAGTTAGGTACTATCGATTCCATGACTGCTCAGCGCCCGCCGTCGGCGAATACCGATGACCCGACGCTGGAAGCCGACGTCTTCGCCCGAAACTGCACGTCACGACCAGTGTTGCAGAATGTGGCCAGCCGCTGGGGCACCCTCGCCCTGGTCGCGCTGCGCGAGGGGCCGTACCGATTCAGCGCCCTGCGCCGCCGCGTCGACGGCGTCAGCGAACGCATGCTCTCCCAGACCCTGCAGGCCCTGGAACGCGACGGCCTGGTGCATCGCGAAGTCCACGAAACCATCCCGCCCCGAGTGGAATACACCCTCACCGACCTCGGCGCCGAGGTCGCCGAACGCCTGGAAAGCCTAATCGTGGTCCTGGAAACAAATATGTCCCGAGTCCGCGCAGCCCAGGCCGCCTACCACCGCGACTGACGGCCCGTCCCGCATCCCAGCCCACGCCCGCCGAGCTACGGCTGTCGCATAGACACGAGGCATCGCGCACAGGCAGCAACCTGTGCGAACTAGCCAATGCCTATGCGACAGATGGCTTTCCGGTCCTGCAAACGATGGGCAGTGCTCATGATTTCTCAACTGGGTAATGGTGCGCGCCGCGCTGCTCTTTCTGATCGGCGGGATTTTGCCGGCAGTCGGCTCACTCCTATGGACCCGCTTCGTCGGCCGCGGCCTACTCGAACGATTGGTTACCTGGGTAACCCGAGCACCCGCCACCCCGCGCCGGGCACCACTCCACGCCCGCAACCGGTGGCCTGACCCGCCCCCAGCCGTGCCACCCACCGCTCAGCGCAAACCATCGGTCCGTAACTGGACAGCCAAGCTGTCGCATAGGCAGTGGTCAGTTCGCATACCTTGCACAACCTGTGCGCGATGCCCGATACCTATGCGACAGCGACAGGTCGGCAGCAACCAGCGGCGTGTAGCTGACGCCGTGGGCGGCCAGCGCGGGCTGAGTCAGCGCGCGATGGCGGCGCGCCGGGCATCGCGGCCGACGACGACCGCGCAGGCGAGACAGCGTGTGCGTTACCAAGTTCACCAGCCCCGCCGTCGTCCGTCGCAGGGCGGCCGCACCGCACCGCACCGCACCGCACCGCACCGCACCGCACCGCACCGCACCGCACCGCACCGCACCGCACCGCACCGCACCGCACCGCACCGAGGCCGATAGATACGGGTGAAGTGAGGGCAGCGCAAATCGAAAGGCGGCCGGGGCGCGTGGGAAGGTCGGGCGGCGGCGCTCCGTTGAGGTGGGTATGGAACTTTCCTCTGCGCTCGACTTCGCTCGCGCCCACCGCCGGTCGGTGCTGACCACGATTCGCCGCAATGGGCGGCCGCAGCTGTCCAATGTGCTGCACGTCATCGGGGACGATGGGATCGTTCGCATCTCCATCACCGCCGATCGGGCGAAATATCACAACCTGGTGCGTGACCCGTGGGCCGCGATCCATGTGACCCGCGATGATTTCTGGGCGTACGCCGTCCTCGAGGGGAGCGTCGAGGTGACTCCCGTCGCCGCCGCTCCCGACGATGCCACCGTCGACGAGCTCGTCGCCTACTACCGCGCGGCCTCCGGCGAGCATCCCGATTGGACCGAATACCGCGAGGCGATGGTCAAGGACCGCCGCGCACTGGTCCGCATCACCCCGACCCACGCGTACGGAATGCTCTGATCGGCGACGGTGCGCATCGGAATCGGCCGCATCGTCCCCGGGCGGAATCCGCAGATATGGCGTAGCAGTTCGGCCGCCTTCGTCCACGCAACACCCATGCGCTGAATCCACGCGATCCCACAGAATTCCGACAGGACAGGCCGATCCCGCGCCTAATGGCCGATCAGATTCGAAATAGTGACGAAACTGTACCCCCTGGAACGCAATTCGCTGACGATCCGCGGTATCGCAGCCATCGACGCCGCCCCCTGATCGCTCCAGACATGCAGCAGCACAATGGAGCCCGGCCGCACCTTCGCTACCGTTTCCGCGACGATCTCATCGGTGCTCGCCACCTTGCCGGAGTCGGGCTCCACATCCCAGGTCACGGTGGTCCGATCATGGTCCGACAGATACTTCGGCAATGCCCACAGCTTCTTGCCGAACGGCGGACGGAAGGTGATCGGCCCCTGATAGCCGGTTTTGGCGATCTCGGCATCCGTGCGTTCCAGCTCGTCCCGAACGCTGTCGGCCGAGACGAACACCATCCGCTGATGGGTATAGCTGTGGTTGCCGAGTTCGTGCCCAGCCTGCGCGATAGCACGTCCGGCCTCCGGCCGCGCGGCCAGATTCTCGCCGATCAGATAGAACGTTGCCGGAATCTGGGCGTCTGCAAGGACTTTCAAGACTTCGGGGTACGGCGCCGACGGCCCGTCATCGATGGTCAGCGCAACCACCTTGTCATTGGTATCGACGCGGTGCACGATGCGGCCCGCGAGTTGGTAGGTCCGCGAATTCATCAGGTAGTAGGTGCCGACCCCGAGCAGCACCACGACGGCAACGAACAGCGCACCAGCGATCAGCAACCTACGCAGCATCAATCCGTGTATACCAGACGGCCTTCGGCGACGGCGGGCACGAAAAACGGTGGCGCCCGGCCCTTCCGGACCGAACGCCACCGCCTCGTCGAATGATCAGAAGTTGATCATGTGGCCAGCGAGGCCGTGGAACGCTTCCTGCAGCGCTTCGCTCAACGTCGGGTGGGTGTGGACGTTGCGGATCAGCTCGTTGACGGTCAGGTCCCACTTCTGGGCCAGGGTCATCTCCGGCAGCAGTTCGGAGACGTCCGGACCGATGAGGTGGCCGCCGAGCAGTTCGCCGTACTTGGCGTCGGCGACGAGCTTGACGAAACCGGTCGGATCGCCGAGGCCGTGCGCCTTGCCGTTGGCGGTGAACGGGAAGGTGGCGACCTTCACGTCATAGCCCTCGTCGCGGGCCTGCTGCTCGGTGAGGCCGAAGCTGGCGACCTGCGGCTGGCAGAAGGTGGCACGCGGCATCATCCGGTAGTCGCCGAGGGTCACCGTCGGCGCACCGGCGATGGTCTCCGCGGCCACGACACCCTGGGCCTCCGCGACGTGGGCGAGCTGCAGCTTCCCGGTCACGTCACCGATGGAGTAGATGTGCGGCACATTGGTGCGCATGTTGTCGTCGATGACGATGGCGCCGCGCTCGAGCGCGACACCGGTGTTCTCCAGGCCGTAGCCCTCGACCCGGGGCGCGAAGCCGACGGCCTGCAGCACCTTGTCGACGGTCACCGTCTCCAGATTGCCGGTCTTGTTGTCCTTGATCGACACGGTGACCTTGGAGCCGTCGTCGTCGATCGACTGCACGGCCGCACCGGTGGTGATGGTGATGCCGAGCTTCTTGTACTGCTTGGTGATCTCCTTGGAGACGTCGGCGTCCTCGTTCGGCAGCGCGCGATCGAGGAACTCCACGATGCGCACGTCGACGCCGTAGTTCTTCAGGACGTAGCCGAACTCCATGCCGATCGCGCCGGCACCGACGATGAGGATCGAACCGGGCAGGTCGCGGGTGAGGATCTGCTCCTCGTAGGTCACCACGTTCGCGCTGAGCGAGGTACCCGGCAGCAGCTTGGTGACGGTGCCGGTGGCGATGATGACATTCGAGAAGGTGATCGTCTCGGTGCCGCCGCTGGACAGCGCGACCGAGAGGGTGTTCGCGTCGGTGAAGGTGCCCTTACCGTCGAACTCGTCGATCTTGTTCTTCTTCATCAGGAAGTGGACGCCCTTGACCCGGCCGTCGGCGACCTTGCGGCTGCGGTCGAACGCGACGCCGAAGTCGAAGCTCACATCGCCCGAGATGCCGAAGGTCTTGGCTTCCTTGGTGAAGATGTGCGCCAGTTCCGCATTGCGCAGCAGCGCCTTGGAAGGGATGCAGCCCACATTGAGGCAGACACCACCCCAATACTTCTGCTCGACGATCGCGGTACGGAGGCCAAGTTGTGCCGCGCGGATGGCGGCGACATAACCGCCAGGACCGGCACCGAGAACGACAACGTCGTAATGGGAAGTCACGTCGTCGAGCCTAACTCCGTCGCGCACACTTCACCCACCTTCCCCCCGCAACTATGAGACGTGCGCCACATGGTGCAGCAACTTTCCGGTGCGCAGGCGGATACACAGGCGCTACGACATCCTGGCTGCCCGGTTCGCCACAGTGTGGCGGTGAACAAAATCCGCTCGCACCACCAGCAGGTTCGATAGCTAATGACTATCAACTCTGGCGCACGCCGGTCGCTGTTCACGGCACATCACCGGGGACGGCCCATGAACATTATTTACTCGACGCCGCACACTGCTGGTCATCCGCGATCAACCCCCTCGCCGGCGCCGATCGAGCGGGGCGGACCGGCGTCGGCGCAGCCAACACTCGTCGACGCATCGCACAGTCCTCGGCACGACGGACGGACGGGCGACGACGTAGACCACCCACCACGGCACCGGCCAACAGCACGTCCAGCGAGCGCGATCGGATCCGCTCCACCCCAGTTCCGACCGTCGCGGACGGCCAGAAGCATGCCGCTAGTCCCGCCAGACCTCCCGTGCAATCCGGGCGAAGTTGCCACCGAAGACCGCCGCCCGATCGGCCGCGCTGAATCCACGATCGGCGAGTGCCGCATCCAACCCGGGCAACTCGTTCAGCCCCAATAGATCCTCCGGCGGAACCCATTGCAGCGGCCCCCATTTCGTATACGCGTCGGAAAACGCGCCCGGATCCTGCATGAGCATGTCATTGAAATCCTCGGCGTCGAACGAGTAATCGGACCCGACGCCGATATGTTCGATGCCGACGAGTTCGACACCGTATTCGATATGCGCGGCCATGGCCCGCACCCGCGCGGCACGGCCATCGATCGCATTCTGCCCCAGGAAGATTCCCACGCCATTGATACCGATGACCCCACCGGTCGCCGCGCAGGCCAGCGCCTGCGCATCGGTGATATTGCGCGGATGATCCCACAATGCGGCGAAATTCGAATGGCTGTAGATCATCGGGACCGCGGTGCACGCGGCCAGATCCAGTCCGGTCCGAGGCGAGCAGTGCGAACCGTCGACGAATACACCGACCTCGTTCTGCTTGCGCACCAAGTCGCGACCGTAGGCGGTCAGCCCGGTGTCGTCGGTGTCCAGGCAACCGCAACCGGCCGCATTGGCGTGGTTGTAGGTCGGCAGCAGTGAGCGAACACCCAACTCGTAGAACATCTCGACGTTATCCAGATCGCCGCCGAGCGGCCCCGAATCCTCCAGATCGAAGGCCAGCGCAATGGCGTCGGCCGCACCGATATCGGCGAATCGCTCGACCAGTCGGAAACGACCGTCGCCCAGCGCATCCCGACGGAACTTGTGCACTAATGCCAGCGAATCCTCGGTCGACTGCCGCGAATATCCCACGTTCACCGATAAATACGATCCGAGCGGATACCGTGCAAGGTCCGCGATCCGCGCCGAATGCAGTAGCGGCAGGCAGCAGTGCTGCTCCCAGAGAAACTGTGGCAAACCGGCCACCTCCCGGTCGGATCGGTCTCGGAGCAGCGATCCTACTGAGCCGACCGGTAGGTACGACACCCTGGGCCCGATGGCGGGCAACCCGTAACAACATGCCCGATATGCCCGATTTAGCGAGTGATATCTCACCTTCCGAGGACCCTCGGCAACAATGTGGACATGACGGGCGTTGAGCTAACTGTGACCGATCCCTACCTGTGGCTCGAAGAAGTAACCGATGAACGGGCCCTCGACTTCGCCCGCGCGCACAACGACGTGGTCGTCGAGCGTTTTGCCAGTTCCGATCGGTTCACCGAACTCGAGCGCCGCATCCTCGACATGCTCGATACCGATACCAAGATCGCCTACCCGGGCCGCCGCGGCCGGTGGCTCTACAACTTCTGGCGCGATGCCGAGCATCCGCGCGGGTTGTGGCGGCGCACCACCTTCGCCGAATACGCCAAGGAGTCGCCGGACTGGGATGTGCTGATCGACCTGGACGCGCTCGGCACCGCGGAGCACGAGAACTGGGTATGGGGCGGCGCCGCGGTGCTGCGCCCGGAGCAGTCGCGCGCGCTGATCAGCCTGTCTCGCGGCGGCGCCGATGCCAAGGTGGTGCGCGAATTCGATATCGAAACAAGGGAGTTCATCGATCCGGCGGACGGCGGTTATTTCCTGCCCGAGGCGAAATCCGAGATCCGCTGGATCGATATCGACTCGGTCTATGTCGGTACCGATTTCGGTCCCGGCTCGCTCACCGATTCCGGATATCCGCGCATCGCCAAGCGCTGGCGGCGCGGCACCCCGCTCACCGAGGCGGAGACGGTATTCGAGGGTGAGTCCGGCGATGTCGCGGTCTCCGCGGGCTACGACCGGACACCGGGCTACGAACGGCATTTCGTCGGCCGCGCCACCGACTTCTTCAACGAAGAGGTATACCTGCTCGAAGACGACGGCAGCCTGCGGCATCTCGACGTGCCGACCGATGCCAGCGAATCCTGGTACAAGGATTGGTTCCTGGTGCGCCTGAAGTCGCCGTGGACGATCGCCGACACCACCTACCCCGCCGGTGCGCTACTGGCCATCGACTTCGAGAAGTTCCTCTCCGGCGCAAGGGAATTCGAGATGGTCTTCACCCCGGACGCGCACACCTCGCTGCACGGCTACGGCTGGACCGAGAACCATCTGCTGCTCATCACCCTGGAGGATGTGCAGACCAAGCTCTACGTCCTCACCCCCGGTTCGGACGGGTGGCACCGGGAACCGCTGGCCGACACCCCACCGATGGCGACCACCAGCGTAATGAATCTGGATCCGCTCGAGGGCGGCGACGAATTCATGCTGACCACAAGCGGATTCACCACTCCGGCCACCCTGCTGGCCAGCGCGGTCGGCGGCCGGACCGAACAACTCAAACAGGAACCGGGCTTCTTCGACGCCGATGGCGTCGAGACCGAGCAGTTCTTCGCCCGGTCCGATGACGGAACCATGGTGCCGTACTTCGTGATCCGGCACCGCGATCGCAAGGGCACCCCCGGCCCGACGGTGATGTCGGGCTACGGCGGCTTCGAGGTCTCGCGCACCCCCGCCTACAGCGGGGCCTCCGGGATGGGCTGGCTGGAACGCGGCGGCACCTGGGTGATGACCAATATCCGCGGCGGCGGCGAATACGGCCCGCAGTGGCATACCTCGGTGCAGAAGGCCAACCGGCACAAGGTCTATGAGGACTTCTCCTCGATCGCCAAGGATCTGGTGGCCCGCGGCATCACCACCCCGGAACAGCTCGGCGCGGTGGGCGGCAGCAATGGCGGCCTGCTCATGGGCGTCATGCTGACCCGCTACCCGGAACTGTTCGGCGCCATCGTCTGCCAGGTCCCGCTGCTCGATATGCAGCGCTACCACCTGCTGCTGGCCGGTGCCTCGTGGACGGCCGAATACGGCGATCCGGATAAGCCCGAAGAGTGGGAGTACATCAGCAAGTACTCGCCATACCAGAACGTCCGCGCGGACGGGTCCTACCCGCCGATCCTGCTGACCACCTCCACCCGCGACGACCGGGTGCACCCTGGTCACGCCCGCAAGATGGCCGCACTGCTCGAGGAACAGGGCCACACCGTCTGGTACCACGAGAACATCGAGGGCGGCCACGGCGGCGCGGCCGACAATAAACAGTCCGCATTCCAGGCCGGACTCATCTACGAGTTCTTCACCCAGATGCTGATGGAGCGGTCCGCCTGAGCCATACCCCGGCCCGGTGCAGCGTGCACCGGGCCGATTTTTGCACCATTGTCTACAACGTAGACTTGATCTACGTTGTAGACATGACGAGCGAAACCGCCGTACGAATCGTCGAGACCACCGGCGCGCGACTGCATACCGAATCGGCCGGAACCGGACCAGTCCTGGTCCTCATCCCCGGCGGCGGCGGTGACGCCGGAATGTACGAGGCGGTCGTGCCCCTACTGGCCGACCGCTATCGCGTCATCACCTTCGACCGGCGCGGCAACTCGCGCAGCCCGTTCACCGATCCGCACGCCGCGATCGATATCGCGACACAGGCGGCCGATGTCATCGCGATCCTCGACGCGTACGCCATCGACCGCGCCCATATCTTCGGCAGCAGTGGCGCGGCGATCATCACGCTGGAACTGCTCGCCGCGCACGCCGACCGGCTCAACGACGCGGTCGTGCACGAAGCACCGCTCGTCCAGTTGCTGCCCGAGGCGAGTCCAGCGCGTTCGGAGCTCGCCGAGATCGGCAGGCTCGCGATCGAGAAGAGCCCGCTGCGCGCCTTCGCCGCATTCGGCGTGCTGACGATGCCGAATGTGCCACGGGTATTGCGGTCGAGGTTCGGACAGACCTTGATGGCGGGCGGAACTCGGGTTTCATTGACGATCGGCGCCGCGCTGCGGCGGATTACCCGAACTCGGCCCTCGACCATGACCCGCCAGCTGAACAATGCCGACCTGCTGCTCGTCCGCGAACTACCCGCCTTCTGCTTCGACTATCAGCCGGACCTGGCCGCGCTCCAGAAGGTCGAGGTGCCATGGCGGCTCGGCACCGGACGCGAGAGCGTCGGCAAGCCGTACTATTTCGCCACCCGCGCACTGGCTGGCGAACTCGGCCGGGACTGTGTGGAATTCCCGGGTGGGCATGTGCCCTACCAGTTGCGGCCGGAGGAATTCGTCGATCGGCTGCTCGAACTGTTCGACGAAATGGGCGAAGGGACCTCGCGATGAGCCGACCAGCTGGGCGCAGGCAGCCGACACCGAGCACCCGGACCGCACTGAACCGCGATTACATCGCCGCGGTGGCGTTGACCGTCATCGATACCGCGGGGCTCGACGGCTTCACCATGCGGAAATTGGGGGCCGCGCTCGGCGCGGACCCGATGGCGGCCTATCGGCACTTCACCGATCAGCAGGAGCTGTTCGACGGCATCGCCGAGGCGATGTTCGGCGAGCTGGAAATGGAAACGCTACCGTGGCAGGCCGATTGGCCGGAGTTGATGAGCGTCTATGCGCATCGGCTGCGTTCCACGTTGCGGCGGCATCCGAATGCGGTGCCGATCTTCGCCACCCGACCGGTCCGCAGCGCCGCCGCGATCGAGACCGGAAATTGGATGCTGGAACGCCTGCAGGGCGTCGGCTTCACGCCCGCCGTTGCCCTGCAGTTCGCCCGCTGCCTACGCGAATACGTGGTCGGGCACATCCTGAGCCATACGGTGGCCGCCGTCGCGGCACAGCGCAGCCGCAAGCCCGCGCCCGACGCACCGAACTACAACACCCTCGCCGCGGCCGCCGATGCCGCCGCGGACAGTGATCACTTCGAGATCGGCCTCACCGCGATGCTCGACGGATTCGGCAAGCATCTCGGCGAAAAGACGAGCCACGCTCAGGAAGTCCCGTTCGACCGGGTGAGTACCACGACCGGGATCTCCCAGGACACCTTGGCCTGAAAATCGGCCAGGAACGGCGAGGCCACCAACTGACGCTCCCAAAGCTGTTGCCGCTCCGCACCTTCGGCAGCCGAAGCGATCACGGGCCACGACTCGTTCCCGAACTCGACGATGGCTTCGGGATGCGCGACCAGATTGTGGTACCACCCCGGACGGTTCTCCCGCCCGCCATTGGCGGCGAACACCACCACCCGCTCACCGTCGCGCTGATAGGCCAGCGGCCAGGTGAATACCGCGCCGGTGCGCGCACCGGTCGTGGTCAGCAGCAGCAGGGGTATGTTCGCGAACTGCCCGCCGACCACCCCCGCATTGGCGCGGAACTCCGCGACGATCTCCCGATTCAATTGCCGCCGTTGCTCATTCGACACGACCCCAGCCTATGACGACTTGCCCGATTGCGCCTCGTCGTAGCGCAGGCGCGCGCCCGCCACATACTCGCGATGCCCCTGCGCCCAATCGATGAGCGCGTTGACCTGCGTCGACAGCGTCGCGCCGACGGGTGTCAGCTGGTAATCCACCCGCGGCGGAGAGGTCGGCGTCACCGTGCGCGCGACCAGACCGTCACGTTCGAGGCTGCGCAACGTGAGGGTGAGCATGCGCTGCGAGATCCCCTCGATCGAGCGCTGCAACTGCGAATAGCGTTGCGGCCCATCGGTCAGCAAGGCCATGACCAGCACACTCCACTTGTCGCCGACCCGATCCAGTACATCGCGGAGCTGACACAGCGCCGCCCCCTCACCGATCGGTTCATCGCCGGTCGTCGCACGCACATCGGTGTTCGGTACGCGGGTCAAAGTGCCTTCTTCCGTCACCAGCCCATTGTCGACAAGATCTCACTTACACACAAGAAGTAACCAACGAACAGAAAGTGTGGTGAGACATGGAGATCGATCTCGCGACCCCACCGCGGCGGTCCGGCCCCCGGCCGACCACCACCGGCCGAGAGATACCGCACGACCAGCTCGACGGCTTCTCTCCGGCTGAGATCCGGGCCGCCCTGGTCGAATATGCCCAGGCGCTACCCAACGTATTCACCGGGCCGAGCCAGGTTTCGGAACCGAGTTCACTCGCCCTGCGGTTGCGCGATCCACGCGGGCCGTGGGAAGCCTTCCTGCACCCGAGCCGCGACGAATTCGGCCACATCCACCGGAGCGGATTTCTCCATCTCACCCTGCCCCGCGCGGTCATACCGCCACTGACCGAGGCGGGCTGGATCGAACCGCATCCGATCAGCAGGCGGCCGGAATGGCCGGACACGATCGTGATGCTCTACGCGCCCCGCGACGAATCCGAACTCGACCTGGTCATCGCCGCACTGCACGCCTCATGGCAACAGGCCGCCGACCTCACCCCCCCCCCCCACGAAATAGGAAGCGAGACATAGCAATGCGCGCAATCGCATTCACGGGCTTCGACCAGCCTGCGACCATCACCGAATTGCCCGTGCCCGTGCCGGAACCCGACGAAGTGCTGGTCCGGGTGCGGCACACCTCGATCAATGGCTTCGACCTCGGCGTGCTCGGCGGCTATATGCGCGGGGTATTCGAGCACGAGTTCCCGGTCGTGCTCGGCAAGGATTTCGCGGGCACCATCGCCGCCGTCGGCGCGCAGGTCACCGACCTGGCCGTGGACGAAGAGGTATTCGGTGTCGTCATGCGGGCAACGCTGGGTCAGGGCAGCTTCGCCGAATATGTAGCGGTGCCAGCGGGTTACGGCATTGCGCGGATCCCCTCCGGCCTCGACGACGCCGCAGCGGGCGCGCTCGGCCTCGCCGGTACGGCCGCGCTGACCGCGCTCGACGCGCTCGAACCGAAACCCGATGCACTCCTATTGATTTCGGGTGCGACCGGCGGCGTCGGCGGCTATGCCATCCAACTGGCGACGGCGCGCGGCGCTGTCGTCATCGCCACGGCCCGGCCCGGCGAGGAAACCGACTTCGTCACGGCACTCGGCGCCCACCATGCCGTCGACCCCGCCGACCTGGTGGACCGAGTTCGCGAACTCGCCCCCGATGGCGTGCCGGCCGCACTGCATCTGGCCGGTGACGGCGCGACCGTCGCCGGATTGGTCACGCGCGGTGGCCGATTCGCCTCAACGGTGCATTTCGTCCCGGCCGAGGCCGCCGATCGCGACCTGGCCACCACCGATGTAATGGCCGATCCGAGCCGGGCCAATCTGGATCGCCTGGCCGCCGATGCCGCGGCGGGCAGACTGCGAATCCCGATCACCAAGCGCTACGAACTGGCCGACGCCGCAACGGCGATCGCCGATTTCACCGGCGGCACCCTCGGCAAGCTGGCGGTCACCCTCTAGCAGGGTCAGCGGTCCCGTAACCACTTCTCGATCTGATCGACGGTACTGCGGTACTTGCGGATCCAGCCGTTGTGTCCCAGGGGTTCCGGCTGTACCCAGGTCGTCACGTCGGCCTTGGGCAGCTTCGCCAGCAGATGCGCCGCCGAACTGTCGGGCGCGAGATCGTCATCGGTCATGGTGATGGACAACACCGGCAGCTTCAGCCTGCCGATCCGCTCCTCGTAGTCGATATCCGCGCCGACCGGCTGGAAGCGGCCGGTGCGGGCCAGCCGGGCCCAGTCGGAGATCAGCACTTTCGACTGGCGCCCGAATCCGCCCACCGAGATCCGGTCACCGGGCCAGAAGCCGGCCAGGTTGGCCGTCATCGAGATGGCCGCGGTGCCGACCAGCATGCCAGGGCCCGAAATGCCGCGGAAGCCACGGTGATACGGGGTGCCGGAGGCGATCAGGATCAGTCCGCCGAGTCGGCCACGAATGCGTGCGGCGTACAGCACGGCGAGCTGGCCACCCATGCTGTGGCCGAGCAGGTACGGGGTGCTGTCCGGGAATCGGTCGCGCACCACCGAGAAGATCGCCGGGAAATCGACCGAGACCAGTTCGTGGTAGCCGTAGGTGCTCGCGGCGCTCGGGCGCGGCCTGCTGTCACCGGCACCGCGCAATTCGCCGATGGCCGCGTCGAAACCGCGGGCGGACAGTGCGGTGGCGAACAGTTCGTAGTATCCCGCCGGAACACCGAGGCCGGGCACCAGCACCACCACCGGACGGGGCGCGTCCGGCGTCACCGGATGACGGTGCGTCCCGCTCGCCGGGAACAGCCGCACCGGCACGGTGCTGCCATCCGGCATCTGGATGGGAACCTTCTCCATGATGCGCACCGTACCGCGCGATGATCACCGATCGACCGGAGCGACCCGTGCTACGCGCCGACCGCACCCATGATCACTCGGCTGAGCACTCGAATCACATCGTCGAGTGGCGGCCGCGGATCCGAACCGCTCCAGGAGTCGACCACATAGTTGACCGCGCCGATGATGGCCAGCACCCGCATCTCGTAATCGCCCGTGGGGATTTCGCCTTGCATGGCGGCATCCTCGGCGGCGCTGGCGAGTAGCGAACCCCAGACCCGGCGCAGTTCCAGCCGGAACTTCTCGACCTTCGGCCCGGCGCCGACGACCTCCACCAGCGCCACGCGCGCCTTGCGCGGATCGGCGCCGATGGATTCGACGTAAGCGCGCACGGCCGCGTCGATGATCTCCAGCGCGGTCGCATCCGACTTCTTGTCGAGGGCGGCGGTTACCGCTTCGCGCGATTCCCTATCGATCTGCTCGTAGAGCTCGAGTAGGAGGGACTCGCGGCCGGTGAACTCCTCATAGAACTGACGTGAGGAGAGTCCGGCGTCCTTACAGATCGCGCCGACCGAACTATTGGCGTAGCCATCGCGCGCAAAGACCGTAAGGCCCGATTCCAGAAAACGCGCACGCCGCTGACGTTGCCGGTCCTCTACGGGTTGCCCGGCATACATTCGTCCCGTATTCGCATCCTGTGACATTGGGCCAGACAATACCTAAGCGCTCGATCCCCTTGTCATGGATCGGGCTGTTCGTCTCGAGCTTCGGCCGACATCGCGTTAGCCGAAAGTTGGCCGCCTGGTTGCTATTGCGCCGAAATCCCGCTTCTGTCCGATCTAGCCCCCGCCACGCACCTCGTCACTGGCTGTTTGCCGACGCGGACGATGCGGAGAGGTTCGGCACGCCGAAAGTGTTTTGCAGGAGTTTTTTAGAATTATTTTCCGTTGCGCCGGAGACCTTTCAACAACGCGGGCAGATCCGCAACGGAATCAATGACGTGATCGGGCGCCGACGCTGCCCCAGCTAACACCGCGGACCGGAATTTCCCGGTGCGCACCAGAACTCCGGTCATGCCGACCCGCTGGGCGGCGAGCACATCGGAGTGCAGATCGTCGCCGATCATCAACACCTGTGCCGGATCCAGCCCCATCAGGTCCGCGCAGGTCCGAAATCCCGCCGCCTCGGGCTTGCCGATCACCGTGATCTCGGCATTGCCAGCGGCCGCCAGACCTGGCAGATACGCACCGGAGTCGATGCGAAGTCCGTCATCGGTGGCCCAGGTCAGGCCGCTGTGCATCGCGACGACCGGCACACCGTCCAACATCAGCTCGACCACCCGACTCAGCGCGCGGTGGGTGAATTCCGCACCGGCACCACCGATTACGACGACATCCGGATGTTCGTCATCGAGGGTGAGATCGGCGAGATCGGGCCGGATATCGCCGTGGTTGAGCACCCAGACCCGCGCATCCGGATAGCGACGGCCCACATACTCACCGGTGAGCCGAGCGGCGGTGACGATCTCGTCGGCGTCGACATCGAATCCGGCGCCCCGCAGCCGCTCGGCGATCGCGCCGCAGGTGCGGGAGGTGGTATTGGTGAGAAATGCTCGGCGCAAACCACTTTCGCGTATCCGGCGCACGGCGTCGGCGGCGCCTTGTAGCTCGCGCCAAGAGGTCACCAGCACGCCGTCGATGTCGTAGAGCACACCGTCGATCCGAGTGTCGCCAGACATGGATTCAGCCTACGGCCGTCGGCCCGAAGTCGTCGCCGCAACCGCCCGGCATGGCGTGTCAGCGGCCGATGCGGGCGAATTCACGGGCGGCGCGTGCCAGCATCCATGGCACGAGCCGACGGTGAAATGGGCGAATGACGGCGAAATACCGTCGGCCCCAATCATTTCGGTATTCGACCAAGGAGGTGATGGTGACCGCGCCATCGTCGACGAGAACCGAGACGACAAAGTCCAGGACCGACATCGCATCGGCCGTCACGTGCTCACGTTCGTCGCTTTCACGATCCGGAAAAGGCTTGCCGAAGAATATCTTTCGGGTCCATTCACGCGGATCGGTGGGAGCGCCCGGCGGCAATGCCATTTCATAGGAATCGATGTAGTCCCAATTCGATCCCGATGCGCGCGCCAGGGCCGCCCGTTCGGGAATCTCGACTCGTCCACGAGTAGGCATCACATTCCTCCGGCAAATCCGTACGGAAGCGTATGGAATGACCATACGGTAGCGTACGGGCATGGCACAAGAGGGCAGGAGTGCGACCGCGAAGTCGTCGGCACCGCGGCGACTCAGCGCCGACGACTGGGCCCAGGCCGCGCTGGACGCACTGGCCGCGGGCGGCCTCGCGGCGGTCGCGGTGGAACCCATCGCCAAGCGGCTCGGCACCACCAAGGGCAGCTTCTACTGGCATTTCAAGGATCGCGCGGCCCTCATCGATGCGGCACTGGCGCGCTGGGAACGGCGCAGCACCGACGATGTGATCGCCGAGATCGGTGTCGAGACCGATCCGGCCGAGCGGTTGCATCGACTGTTCGCCCAGGTCATCGACTACGCGGCCACCGGACGCATCGAATTGGCGCTCTTGGCCTCTGCGGACCAGGCCGCGGTCGCCGCGACATTGCGCCGAGTCGCGGACCGGCGCATCGAATACATTGCCGAACTGCTGCGCGAATTGGGGCTGACCGCCGGACAGGCGCGGACCAGAGCGGTTGTCGCCGTGAGCATCTACCACGGATTCAACCAGCTGGCCCGCGTCTCCCCCGACGCACTCCCGAGCACCGATGCCCAGCGCAGGACATTGGTGGATACGGCATTTCAGAGCCTGCTGCCACCGAAGCGGCACTGACGCAACGGATCAGCTGCCGCCACCGCAGCCGCCGCCGCCACCGCCACCGCAGCCGCCGCCACCACAGCCGGACCCGCCACCGCCACAGCTCGAGCCACCGCCGCAACTGGAGCCGCCACCGCAACTGGAGCCGCCGCCGAAGGTGGAGCCGCCGCCGCTCTCGCCACCACTGCCGCCCGCACTCCATCGGCCCCGCCTGTGGTTTCGGCGCCGCCGAGCGTCGCCGCCCGCGAAATTGAGGAATGCGAGCACGCCGTAAAACATCACCGCGCCGACCACGAACACCACGATTGCGTCCACTGCCCCACCCCCGAGTGACTTGCGAGGCTTACCCTCACCTCCAGTGCACCCGCTACCGGCCCGGCGGTAAAGCCGCTACTTTTGGGGCGTTTGAACAGGTCGACGGCGTGCGATCGGGTCGATAACGGTTCCGGTCCACTGGAACCGCCACTGCCGAAATCCCATTCGAGACCGGGTCAACGTTGCGAGGCGTTGATGATCGCGTCGAGCAGACCCGGAAAGCGTTCCTCCAGATCGCCACGGCGCAGCTCGACCAGCCGGTTGCGGCCGGAGACGTAGGTGGTCGTGACGCCCGCATCGCGCAGCACCTTCCAGTGATGCGATGCCGTCGCGGCGGTGATCTCCACATCGAACTTATCGATGGCGCAGCTCAGTGGCTCGCGTACCCCGGCGAGCCCGCGGATCAGTTCCAGCCGAATGGGATCGGCGATGGCGCTGAGCACCCGGCTCAGGTCCAGGTCGCCGGTGCTCGGCTGCGGTAGCTGACGCACGTTCATCCTCCGATCGTTTGACAACCATCGAATTATATCGCAGCATCATAAGATGCTTCGACAACCATCGAACAATCTCTATCGATCCCTGATTCCACTCGCCGTCGGCACTTTCGTGCTGGGCACAGACGGTTTCGTACTGAACGGCATGCTTCCGCTCATCGCCCGCGACCTGGACGTTTCGGTGTCCACCGCGGGCCAGCTCACCACGATGTTCGCCTGGACCTACGCCATCGCCTCACCGGTCATCGCGGCCGCGACCGGATCATGGGATCGACGCTGGGTATTGGGCGGCGGCGCGGTGCTTTTCGTGCTCGGCATGATCGGACAGGCTGCGGCCCAGGACTTTTCGGTAATGGCTGGAGCGCGGATCGCGGCCGCGATCGGCGCGGCGGCATTCCAGGCCAATGCCTTTGCCGTGGCCGGAGTCGTCGCCGATGACGCGCACCGGGGGCGGGCGCTGTCGGTTGTCACCGCCGGGATCACGCTGTCCGCGGTCGCCGGCGTGCCGATCGGCATCTTCGTCGAGCGTTGGATCGGTTGGCGCGGTGTGCTCTGGGCGATCGCCGCGGGCGGTGCCATCGCGGCGGCGCTGGTGGTGCTGCTGCCGCGGGTCACCCTGCCGAGCACCGGATTGCGCCATCGCTTCGGCGTACTCGCGCGGCCCGCGGTGCTGCGGGTACTGCTGGTGACGACGCTGCAGATGACCGCGGCCTACACCACCATCGTCTACCTGCCGGTCGTCGTCGCCCCATCGGTGCCGCAGGGACAGCTCGCATGGCTGCTGCTGGTCATGGGCCTCGGTCAGGTCATCGGCAATGCGCAGGCGGGCCGAGCCGTGGACCGTTTCGGCCCGGCGCGCACGCTGACCGTCGGACTCGTCGGCAGCCTCATCGGACTGCTCCTGCTCGGCCCGGCCACCCACGCCACCTGGGCGGTCTTCGCGGTACTCGGCCTGACCGGCCTCTTCGGGTCCGCGATCCTGATCCCGCAGCAATTCCGACTCTTCGCGATTGCCCACGACGCGCCGACCGTCGCACTCGGCCTCAATGGCTCGGCCATCTACCTCGGCAGCGGCATCGGCTCGCTGCTCGGCGGCACGGTGCTGGATTCCTCGGGTGCGGGCTGGCTCCCGTGGACCTCGGCCGCGGTCGGCTTCGTCGCCCTCACACTCGGCGTCGCCACCCTGCGCCGACCGATACGCACCGAAACGGCGGCAGTCGCTCCGGCGTGAAACCCCTGCTCCCCAATAGCTCCCGGACCGATCGGACCGGGAGCTATTTCTTTGGCGCGGATTCGGGTCGGATCGAGTCGAGCAGGTCGGCGCAGCGGGTGAGCAGTCCGCACAGGGCGGCATGCTCGGCTTCGGTGAATTCGGCGGCCAATGCGCGCTCCACGCGCACGGCATTCGCATCCGCCTCCTGCGCGAGCGCCGCGCCCGCTTCGGTGAGTCGGGTCTCCAAGACGTTCTTGTGCCAGGCGTGGGGTGTGCGCTCGATCAGGCCACGGTCCTGGAGATTCGTCAGGATCGTATTCATGGTCGGCGGGGTCACCCCGCACAAGCGGGCCAGCGCAGCGGCGTTGATACCCGGGTTTTCGATGAGGAACAGCAGGGCCCCGTACTGCGGAACGGTGAGGCCCGCCGGTTTGAGCGCCGCACTCTTCGCCGAGTTGAGAGCCTGTTCGGCGCGCTTGATGTAGGAGCCGAGACGCTCGGAGGAGTGCATGGACGTCATGTCCGCATGGTATCTGCCCAACTTCTCATTAGCCCCTTGACGTTGATTAGAGGTCTAATATAACTTCGTGCTCATTCCAAGATGCGAATGCATTCGGATGTTCGACCCCACCCAGGAGCCATGAGCATGTTCCGCACCATCTCGACCATCGTCACCGCCGTTGCCTGCACCGCCGTCGCGGCCTGCGCGACGGCGACGGAGACACCGAAGGCCACGAACGTCAGCCAACCGACCACGCGCATCAGCACCGCATACGAACTGCCCGGCGATCGCGTCTACCCCGAAGGCATCGCCGCCGATCCCCACACCGGCGACATCTATGTCGGCTCCTACGCCAACGGCGCCATCTACCGAGCCACCCCCGGCGCGAAGCGCGCCGAGACCTACCTGCCCGAAGGGGCCGACGGCCGCAAGACCGCCAATGGGCTGAAAGTCGATGCGGCGGGGCGACTGTGGGTGATCGACTCGACGACCGGGGTCGCGGTCTACGACACCACCAGCCGCGCACTGATCGCCCGCTTCGATGTCCCCGGCACCGGGCCGCGCCTGGTGAACGATCTGGCCATCACGCCGAACGGCACCGCCTACCTCACCGACAGCCTGCATCCGGTGGTCTACCGGATCACGCCGGACCAGGTCACCGATGCGGCGGCACATGGCGGACGGGCCGATCTGACAACACAATTCGACCTGAGCGCCACCATCAGCACGCATGCACCGGACGCGTTCACATTGAACGGCATCGTCTCCGATGATTCCGGTCGCTATCTGCTGATCGTCGATATGAATTCCGGCGAGCTGTATCGCGTTGCGACCGCATCGAATTCGCCGGACCCGATCCGCAAGGTCACCATGCGCGGCGCCGACCTGAAACATGGTGACGGACTGGAATTGCACGGCGATACGCTGTGGGCGGCCCAGAATGCCAGCAATACGATCACCCGCTGGAAGATCAGTGACGATGGGGCGAGCGTCGAACTGGAGCGCACCGTCACCGATGAATCCCTGCGCATCCCCACCACCTTGATCCGCAGCAATGATCGGACCCTGGTCGTGTCCTCCCAATTCGACAAGGGCGGCCCGATGGGACCGGGCACACCCATCACTCCGTTCGCCGTGCTGACCGTCGACGGCATCTGATCCGGCGTACGGCCGGTTCGCCAAACGGACCGGCCTTCGGGTTTTCCCGGCGAAACGCGGGTGCGGTCCGCGGCCGCACCATCGCCGTGACGTAAGCTCGATCAACCGTACGCGAGCGGACTGGGGTGGCGGCCTCCGGTCGAGTGACATACGCTTCGCCGCGGAGGAAAACCGCCTCATGGAGGGACAATTGACCACTCCGAGCCATGGCGATGTCGGAACCGGCGGGCCACAAAAGGTTCCACTGTCGCAGCTGATCCACCTGATGTCCGAATATCAGAAGCTCGGCACACACCGGCAGACGTTTCTACCGGCGCCTGTACGTGACACTTTTATGCGCGGCTGCGGGATCGTCGCGGGCGGATTCACCGCCGTTGGTGTCATCTGCGCGACGGTCGGCGCATATCAGGGTGCACTCGCGGTCGGTCTCCTCGCCGTGATCCCCGCCTCGATGGCCTTCTTCCGCGGGCGGCGCAATCGTCGGCACCGCGCCGCACGGCTCGACCTGTTCGACTACGGCATGACCGTGTACCGCTCCGGTGAACAGATCGCCGGATTCCGATGGGACAGCGCCGAAGTGCGCCAGCAGGTCATCCCGTTCCAGAATTCCGCGCTCACGGAATATTCGCTGCACATGACCGGCCCCGACGGCGCCGAGGCCGCATTCGACGACAGCCTGTTCGCCGACGGGCGCGACTGGGGCAAGGCCATCCAGTCGGCCATAACCCTGGCCCAGCTCCCCCGTGCCGTCGCCGCCATCGACGACTGCGCGACGGTCTATTTCGGCGAGATCGCCCTCGATCTGACCGCCCTCTACTTCCGCAGCAGGGCCTTCGCCTGGGAACAGATCCAATTGATCGACGCCCGAAGCGGATTGGTCCGCATGAAGGTGGACGGCATCTGGGTATCCCTCACCCCCGTCGGCCAGATCCCGAACTTCTACATCTTCAACGAACTCGCCGAACGGCTACGAGTCGCCGCCGCCGCCGAACTCGAACCGAACACCGACGCACCGTTCACCGAACTCGAACCCGCGACAGTTGCCGAGCTCGAATCCAACTCGGCGTCGCTCGAAAAGCCGTTTACCGATACCGAAATCGAACCGCCCGCAGTCACCCCAACGTTCGAACCCGAGACACCGGCGGTCGCCACTACGGTCGTCAAAGCCGAACCCGAAACACCTGTAGTCACCCCGACGGTTGTCGACAGCGAACCCGAGACACCCACAGCCACCCCAACAGTCGTCAACTCCGAACCCGAGACACCCCCCATCACACCGACGGCACAGGATGGCGAAGTCGAAGCGCCCGTTGCGAAGGTCGGCCAGAAGGGCAACCCCACCGATCGCGCAGCAGACAACCTGACCATCGCGTCGAATTAGCCAACGCCGTCGCTTGCTCGTATCAGCGGATCCCGAGTTGCCTATCGCCGCGCCGACCCAGGACGAGTCACAAGCTCGAGCCGTGTCCGAGGGGTTGCGGTCCCTGACCGGCATCTGGGAATCCGGCAGGACCGACACTGCGGAACGCCATGATGACTATATTCGTGGGCGTCTGCGTCAGCGGCGAAGCCCGGTCTGACTCCCAGCGGCAGGATCCGGTGAACGAGGCGGATATGTAGATCATGCTGGGGAGGCTCGTGGGGTTGTGATCAGCGGGCGGCAGCCATGACCAGATCGCGGTAGGGCCGGCCGACGACCGGGTGATCGGCTATTCCGAGTTCGGTTTCGACGTCTTCGAGGTGGACGGTTGCAGCGTCGGTGTCTGCGGCGGTGACCTCGGTTTCGACGAAGGTTCCGGCGTGGGTGACTGTATCGATGCTGACGATGATGTCGTCGTGTTCGGGATGTTGGTAGAGGGTGCGTGCTTTCTCGACGCGGACGAGTTCGACCATGCCGATCGCGGCGAGCAGTTGGTTCGCGGTTGCGGCTTGGTCGGGACTGCTCAAAGTCACATTGGTTTCGCGTTTTGCGATCACGTCGGTTTCGCCGTGCGTACTGGCGTTCGACGGTGGCTTGTAAGTGATTTCAGCGAACCCGTCTCGCTGCCGAATACGAAGGCACTCAACGGTTTTCATATAGTCGACATCGGGACGGCTGTAATAGGTATCGACCTCGGCGCGGTCTCCGGCCTCGCGATATCCGAGCTCGGCGAGCCGCTGTCGGAGGGAACAAGGGTCAGGGAGTTCGCGTTTACGCTCGACCTCGATCAAGTGCATCGGTGGATCATCCTCTCGCGTGGATGGCGGTATGGACGCGAGCAAGACTGGGTTTGGAGCAATGTTGGCGGATCGTTCCGAGCGACTGCTGTAGGGCCTCGGCGTCGCTGACGGGGACCGCTGGTAGCCGCAAAGCCGGTGAGTCACTACGTATCTCGACGGACCGCCGGTCACCGCGAGAAAGGCCGAAGGCCGGTCCTGGTGGACCGGCCTTCGGGGCTAAAGGTGTTGCTGGGGAGCGGGACTCAGAAGTCCATGCCGCCCATGCCACCGGTCGGGTCGCCCGCGGGAGCGGCGGCCTTTTCCGGCTTGTCGGCGACAACGGCCTCGGTGGTCAGGAACAGGGCCGCGATGGAGGCCGCGTTCTGCAGGGCCGAACGGGTCACCTTGACCGGGTCGGCGACACCGGCCGCCAGCAGGTCCTGGTACTCGCCCGAGTCGGCGTTCAGGCCGTGGCCCGCCGGGAGGTTCGAGACCTTCTCGGCGACAACACCGGGCTCGAGGCCCGCGTTGAACGCGATCTGCTTCAGCGGAGCCGACAGCGCGACACGCACGATGTTCGCACCGGTCGCCTCGTCACCGGACAGCTTCAGGTCGTCCAGAGCCGGAGCCGACTGCAGCAGGGCCACGCCACCACCGGCGACGATGCCCTCCTCGACGGCGGCCTTGGCGTTGCGCACGGCATCTTCGATGCGGTGCTTGCGCTCCTTGAGCTCGACCTCGGTCGCGGCACCGGCCTTGATCACCGCAACACCACCGGCCAGCTTGGCCAGGCGCTCCTGCAGCTTCTCGCGGTCGTAGTCGGAGTCCGAGTTCTCGATCTCGGTGCGGATCTGCGCAACGCGGCCCTTGATGGCCTCCGCGTCGCCCGCGCCCTCGACGATGGTGGTCTCGTCCTTGGTGATGACGACCTTGCGGGCCTGGCCCAGCAGTTCGATGCCGGCGGTCTCCAGGGAGAGGCCGACCTCTTCGCTGATGACCTCGCCACCGGTCAGGATGGCGATATCGGCGAGCTGCGCCTTGCGACGGTCACCGAAGCCCGGCGCCTTGACGGCAACGGACTTGAAGGTGCCACGGATCTTGTTCACGACCAGGGTCGACAGGGCCTCGCCCTCGACGTCCTCGGCGATGATCAGCAGCGGCTTACCGGCCTGGATGACCTTCTCCAGCAGCGGCAGCAGGTCCTTGACGGTGGAAACCTTGGAACCGACCAGCAGGAGGTACGGATCCTCGAGGACCGCTTCCTGACGCTCCGGGTCGGTCACGAAGTAACCGGAGATGTAGCCCTTGTCGAAGCGCATACCCTCGGTGAGCTCCAGCTGGAGCCCGAAGGTGTTGCTCTCCTCGACGGTGATGACGCCTTCCTTGCCGACCTTGTCCATGGCCTCGGCGATGAGCTCACCGATGGACGAGTCGCCCGCCGAGATACCGGCGGTAGCGGCGATCTGCTCCTTGGTCTCGACCTCCTTGGCGGTGTCGAGCAGCTTGGTGGTGACGGCCTCGACGGCCTTCTCGATGCCGCGCTTCAGGCCGAGGGGGTTGGCGCCAGCCGCGACATTGCGCAGGCCCTCACGTACGAGCGCCTGGGCCAGCACGGTGGCGGTGGTGGTGCCGTCGCCAGCGACATCGTCGGTCTTCTTGGCGACTTCCTTGACCAGCTCGGCGCCGATCTTCTCGTACGGGTCCTCCAGGTCGATCTCCTTGGCGATGGAAACACCATCGTTGGTGATCGTGGGGGCACCCCACTTCTTCTCCAGGACAACGTTGCGACCCTTCGGGCCCAGCGTCACCTTGACCGCGTCGGCGAGGGCGTTCAAGCCCCGCTCGAGGCCGCGACGGGCCTCTTCGTCGTACGCAATTGTCTTGGCCATTGCGTTGAGATCCTCCACATGTATATGGCTGACACACAGGACGACCGCAGGTTGGATCGCCCCATTTACGCTGGCCAGGTTCGGTGCCCGCGACGGACGACCGAGGGTGTCGATGGAACCCGGTCTCACCGTCCCGACCTGGCACTCACACGTCGAGAGTGCCAAAGCCCTTTTTAGCACTCAGGGGTATCGAGTGCAAGGTCCGCCCCTCACGCCGAACGGCGGTCGTCCACCCGGAGTATCAACGCGACGAACGCGTCGGCCCGGCGCTGCTCGGGCGTGCGTGGTTCTCCCTCATCGACCGTTACGAGTTCCGCATCGTTCAGCAGCAGCTCAGCCTCCACCCGCATGATCGCCCGAATGAACGGCGGCGCGACATCCGGCGGCAGGTCGCCGTTGATGATGTAGCTGCCATCGGGCTGCGATTCGGTGGACACATAGGTCAACGCGCGCTCGAGATCAGCGCGTCGTTCCCCCGCAACTAGGTCGGAATCCGCGACATCCGCCATTGCTATAGCTTACCGGTGCGCCGGATCAGGCCTTTTTCGACAGGCCGGGCAGTGCCGGATCGGCATCGGCGCCGCCCCGGCACGACCAGCAAACCGCTGTCCGCCAATCACTTCCGATCCGCGCACCGCGACCCGGGTCAACGGACGCCGGAAATCGGGTGGCGCGCCGGGCGGCTCCGGCCGACCTAAAGTAGCCGAGTGAGTGAAAGTCCCGGCTGGAGCGCTATCGACGCCGCGTTGGAACAGCTGTACCACGACATCGAACCCAGTCACTGGGGGACGCAGATGCCCTGGTCGCTCGGTGGTCCCGATCCGCTGGACGGCATCAGCGCCTATCCGCGCACCGAACCGGTTCTGCACTGGCATTACGTCAGCTACGGCATGACCGAACTGCACGAGAAGGAATGGGACAATCCAGACGAATCGGGCTGGGGATTCGAGTTCACGTTCCGGCTGGTCCGACAGCCGCACGACCGGCAACCGCCGGTCTGGCCCGCCGACTTCCTGCAGAATCTGGCCCGCTACGTCTTCCAGTCCGGGAATGGGTTCGCGCCCGGCCACACCATCAAGGCCAACGGTCCGATCGCCGCCGAGCACGCGGATTCGGATATCCACGCCGTCGCCTTCACCGTCGATCCGGAGCTGGGCGTCATCGACACACCGCACGGGCGCGTCCAGTTCCTGCAGATCGTCGGGCTGACCATGCCCGAGTACCGGGCCGCACAGGGCGGGCACACGCTCGCGGTGCTCGATGAACTGGCGGCGCACCTACCGCTGCTCGTCACCGATATCGACCGCGGACCGCTCATCGAGGAGCCGAAGACCAAGGCGACATGGCCGCGCTGGGGCGGGGGGCTGCGCGGGCGGGCGTAGATTTCGCAGCGGAAGATCAACGATCCCGAAGGGGGACGACCGTGCCCGAATTGCCGTTCGACTCGCTCTACCGGCACGGGTTCGCGCGGGTGGCGGTCGCGGTGCCGCGGGTCCGGGTCGCCGATCCCGCGTACAACGCCGAGCGGACGTTGGAGTTGGCGCGGCGAGCGGCCGCCGACGGTGTGGCGCTGACCGTCTTCCCCGAACTCGGCCTGTCCAGCTATACCGCCGACGATCTGTTCCACCAGGACGCGCTGGCCGACGCGGTGGACGCGGCACTCGAACGCGTCGTGGCCGCGAGCGCGGAGATCGATACGGTGCTGGTGGTCGGGGCACCGGTGCGGACACAGGGCCGGCTGTTCAACTGCGCGATCGCGATCTGCCGCGGTGCCGTGCTCGGCGCGGCACCGAAGAGCTACCTGCCGAACTATCGCGAGTTCTACGAGAAGCGCCAGTTCGCGGCGGCCCGGGAGGCCCTGAACGACCACATCACGATCACGGGGCAGCGGGTGCCCTTCGGCGCCGATCTGCTGTTCACCGCGACCAATGTCGACGGCTTCGTATTCCATCTGGAGATCTGCGAGGACGGCTGGGTGCCATTGCCGCCCAGTGGATATGCCGCGCTGGCCGGCGCGACGGTGCTGGTCAATCTGTCGGCGAGCAATATCGTCATCGGCAAGGCCGACTACCGGCGCGCGCTGTGCACATCGCACTCCGCGCGCTATCTGGCCGCCTATCTGTATTCGGCTGCCGGACATGGTGAATCGACCACCGATATGGCCTGGGACGGACAGGCACTGGTGTGCGAGAACGGCGAATTGCTCGCTGAAGGCGAACGCTTCAGCGACCATGCCCAGCTGGTCACCGCGGATCTCGACCTGCAGCGGCTGGCCGCGGACCGCATCCGTACCACCAGCTTCGCCGACAATGTGCACGATCACCGCGACCGGCTGATCCGGCTGCGGCGGATCGAGGTGGAGCTGCCCGTCCCGACCAGCACACTGCCGCTGCGGCGCGAAATCCAGCGCTTTCCTTATGTTCCCAGCGATCCGAGGGCGCGCAACGAACGCTGCGCGGAGGTGCACCACATCCAGGTCGAGGGGCTGAGCACCCGCCTGCGCGCCACCGGCAGCCAGCGCGTTGTCATCGGCGTCTCCGGCGGACTCGACTCCACCCAGGCACTGATCGTCGCGGCCAAGACCATGGACCGGCTCGGGCTGCCGCGGACGAATGTGCTCGCCTACACCATGCCCGGCTTCGCGACCAGCGCCCGGACCCGCACCGACGCGCACGCGCTGATGGCCGCGCTCGGGGTGACCGCCGAGGAAATCGATATCCGCCCATCCGCCACCCAGATGCTGCGCGACCTGAAACACCCGGCCGCCGAGGGTGTTCCGCAGTACGACGTCACCTATGAGAATGTGCAGGCAGGCGAGCGCACCGCACATCTGTTCCGCCTTGCCAATCAGCACCACGCAATCGTCGTCGGCACCGGCGACCTCAGTGAACTCGCCTTGGGCTGGTGCACTTTCGGTGTCGGCGACCATATGGCGCATTACAGCGTGAACGCCTCGGTACCGAAGACGCTGATCAAATACCTGATCGCGTGGGCCGTCGACACCGACCAGTTCGGCGATGCGGCGGGCAAGGTGCTGTCATCGATTCTGCAGACCGAGATCTCGCCGGAATTGGTGCCCAGCGACGACACCACCGCGCCGGGCCAGAGCTCCGAGGCCACCGTCGGCCCTTACGAACTCCAGGACTTCCACCTCTACTACCTGCTGCGCTTCGGCTACCGTCCGAGCCGCGTCGCCTACCTGGCCCGCCATGCCTGGGCCGAGCGCGAGCGCGGCGGCTGGCCGGACCTCATCCCGGCCGACCAGCGCAATACCTACGACCTGCCGACGATCAAATACTGGCTGGCCGAATTCCTGCGCCGCTTCGTCCAGACCAGCCAGTTCAAGCGCTCCACCCTGCCCAATGCCCCGAAAGTCGGTTCGGGCGGCTCACTTTCGCCGCGCGGCGACTGGCGCGCCCCCAGCGACGCCTCCGCCGCGGCCTGGCTGGACGAACTCGCCCGCAACGTGCCCGACCACTGAGTTCAGGCTGCGACGGGCGGGCGGTATCGCACCGGAACCGACATCCGGGAGCCGCGCCGCACCGATACCCCGCGCGAGCGAACGGCGCGCCGCTGCCGTGCCCTGGCCGCGTGTGCGCACCGAATGCCGATGACTATCCAGGCAATTCGACGTCGTCCGGCGGCGAACGCGGCCCGGCCGTTCATGACTTCTCGGCGGCGATCACCGAAAGCAATTCGGCCAGATCGGCTTCGGCCTTCGCCTTATCGATGCCGAGATCGGACAGAATTCCGGAACCATTCTCCTGTTCGAGCAGTGCGAGCAGGACATGTTCGGTGCCGATGTAGTTGTGTCCCAACCGAAGTGCCTCACGGAAGGTCAGCTCCAGCACCTTCTTGGCCTCGGCTCCGAACGGAATGAGCGCTGGCACCTTCGCCGGATCGGCGGGCTGTTGGGCGATGACCGCCGTCGCCGCATCCCGGACGACGTCGAGTTCCACCCCTTGCGCCGTGATCTCCCGGGCGCCGAGGCCTTCCGGCTGCGACAGCAGGGCCAGCACCAGATGTCCGACGCCGATCTCGAGATTGCTGGAGGCGCGAGCCGCCTCCTGGGAGGCCACCACCATCTTCCGCGCCCGCGGAGTGAACTTCGCGAAGCCCGCATTGGGATCCATGGCCGCGGCTTCGGCCGGATCACCCGGCCCCTTCGGCACGAACCGCTTCTGCGCCGCCTGTTTGGTGACGCCCATGCTGGCGCCGATATCGGTCCACGAGGCGCCCGAGCGGCGGGCCTGATCCACGAAGTGGCCGATCAGATGATCGGCCACTTCGCCGAGATGTCCGGCCGCGACCACCGCATCGGACAGTTGGTCGAGCACATTGTCGGGACGTGCCTTTTTGATGCCCTCGATCAGATCGTCGAGTCGTATGTTGATTGTCATGCGTCAACCATAAGTTGACGATCCGAGCTTCGTCAACCACTAGTTGACGATCGGCCGAAGATCGGGGCGCGCATCGGAACACCGCTGGGCACAATGCGATTCAACGGCACGTCGAGCACCGTCAGGGACGCGCCGCTCGCCCCGCGCCCTGGACGATCTGCTCCTTGAACCAGGCCGCCGTCCGGCCGGTCAGCACGGTCCGCGCCGGGGCGTCATCGTGGTGCAGGAACTGGACGACCCCATCACGACGGCCCAGGCTGATGCATTGGAAGTAGTACCGGAACCGCAGCTCACGGGGCTCGCGACCGGTCAGGCGCGCGACCACGACATCGGCCGCGTACTTACCGGTCGGCAGCGCGGTCGCGCAGGCCATCCGCAGGTCCCGGCCGCCGGGACCGGCGACCACCGCGGCGTCACCGGCCGCGTACACGTCGGGATGGGATAGCGAGCGCAATGTCGCATCGGTCAGCACCCGGCCATGTCCGTCCACCGCGAGCCCCGCTCGCTGTGCGAGATCCGGTACGCCGAACCCCGCGGTCCACACGGTCGCCGCGGCCGCGAGGGCGGAGCCGTCGGCCAACCGCACACCATCCGACGTCACCTCGATAACCTTGGCCTCCGAACGGATCTCGGCACCGAGTCGCTCGAGCGCCCGTCGCACATGCCGCTGCGCCCGCAGGGAAAGCCAGGAGGCCGGTGCCTCCGAGCCGAGCAGCACCACCTGCGAATCCGGTTGGCACTCGGCCAGTTCCGCCGCCAATTCGATGCCGGTGGCACCGCAGCCGACCACTACGATCGGACCCGATGGGATGCCGGTCCGCAGTCGCTGCGAATCCTCCGGCGTTGCAACGGAATACGCGTGCTCCGCCACTCCCGGCACGTCGGCGTCGTTTGTACTGCCCAGTGCGTAGATGAGCGAGTCGTAGTCGAGGGCCCGCGCGTCGTCGAGGATTACCTGCTTACTCGCGGTGTCGATACCGTTCGCTCGAGCGCGCACGAACTGGATCTGCTTGGGCTCGAGCAGGTCTCGCAGATCCCACTCCTGGACCGACTGTCCGACAGCGTACTGGTGCAGCCGCACCCGTTCGATGAAGTTCGCGCGGGCGTCGACGACGGTGATGTGGGCCTCGCGCGCGGTGCGCGCCAGTCTGCGGGCCGCCGCCAATCCCGCGTATCCGGCGCCGAGGATGACGATTCGATGCTGTCCGGTCATGATGTGGCTCCCTTTCGATCGGCCGACACCCCTTAGACTGGGCAGCCCTCCGATCCCTGACAGCTGTCGGACATGACCCGCGTCACTGTGCGGCCGCCCCGTCGACCCGGCCGACATAGGACAGCTTCTCCGGATTGACGATCAAACGCAGCGCGGTCACCACCTCGTCGAGGATGTCGACGGCCACGACCAAGACCGGCTCCCCCGCCAACCGGACAACGACCGCCAGCGCACCGTTGATCTCCTCCAGCGTGATCACCATGCCCGGCACCTCCCAGCGGAACAGACCGGCCAGGTAGCGCGCGACCGCGGCCGCGCCCACGACCGGCCGACGGCCCGCAGTGACCAGCCCACCGCCGTCCGCGGTCGAGGTGACGTCGGCGGCGAGCATGCCCTCCAGCGCCTGCAGATCCCCGACGCGCGCCGCCTTCAGGAAGCGCTCGATCAGCTCGCGGGCCTGATCGGCCGGAACATCGAAGCGCGGTCGGCCCTCGCGCACCCGCACACTCGCCCGACGGAAGATCTGCTGGGAGTTGGCCTCGGATACCGGGAGCATGTCCGCGATCTCCCGGTGGGCGTAGCCGAATGCCTCGCGCAATACGAAGACGGCCCGCTCGATCGGGTTCAACCGCTCCAGCGCCGTCAG
The DNA here is from genome assembly GCF_050955995.1 of Nocardia sp. CA-119907. Taxonomy (NCBI): domain Bacteria; kingdom Bacillati; phylum Actinomycetota; class Actinomycetes; order Mycobacteriales; family Nocardiaceae; genus Nocardia; species Nocardia sp. CA-119907. The sequence continues at coordinate 768,814 of NZ_CP192091.1, read as the reverse complement.
CAGCGCCAGCGATACCAGCTCGCGCTCCTCCACCGACTCCAATGGCCCGAGCTCACCGCGCGCGGTCGGCACCGGCTCCGGCAGCCACGGCCCGACATAGGTCTCGCGGCGGGCCCGCGCCGAAACCAGCCAGGTCCGGCACAGATTCACGATCGCGGTGCTCAGCCAGGCCTCGGCAGAGCGAATCCTGGCGCGATCGGCGCCGTCCCAGCGCAGGTAGGTCTCCTGCACCGCGTCCTCGGCCTCGGTCGCGGATCCGAGCATCCGATAGGCGAGCGCGAACAGGCGCGGCCGATGCGCCTGGAATTCGCGCAATCCGTCCGGTTCCACCGCCACCTTCTTCCGTGCTCGGCCGCTGGAGATGACGGTACCGGTCGGGATCGCCGCGGCCCCGGGGAGTTCAGCGGGCGATCCGATGGTCCAGCCACGACCGAAAGCCCGATCAAGATCGAACCCCCAGGGCCCGAAACCCCCGAGCGCCGCAAGAGTGCTCATGACTGCGCCTCGCTCATAGCCGTAGCATTCCCGCCGGGTCTTGATGATTCCTAAAGAAATGCCAGACGGACTCAGTCGGCCAGATCGTCCCGGCGCTCCTTACCGGGACTGCGCAGCCGCAACCGACTCGCCCCACGGATCGCTGCCCCGCGGATCGCCGGACGCGGAATCGCGGGCCGCCGCCGCTGTGCCCGGCGCTGGGCCCGACGCTCGGACGGTTTGTGCTGCCAGGTTTCCGGACGCGCGGCCACCCAGCGCTGCGAATGCCAGGCGAACGGGATATGCCCGAGGTACACCGCGACCAGCACCAACAGCAAGACGATCGGATAGGTGACCAGCAGCGCCGCGGCGAGCGCGGTCAGCACCAGCAGTCCGGCCGCGGCCTGTGGCGCCACCGATACCGACTTCATCGCCAGCGTCGGAATGGTGCTGACCGCCAGTGCCGCCGCGAAGACCGTCCAGGCCGCGACCTCATAGAAGCCGACCCACCAACCGTCACCGAACTGCACATACAGTCCGATCGGCACCAGCGCGATCAGCGCCGCCGCCGGAGCGGGCACACCGACGAAATACTCACGCGACCACTCCGGTCGCGTGTCATCGTCGAGCAGCGTATTGAACCTGGCCAGCCGCAACACAATGCTCACCGCGAACACCAGCGCGATGATCCAGCCCACGCTGTTGCTGTCGAGCAACGCGATATACAGCACCAGACCCGGCGCGACACCGAAGGAAATGGCGTCGGAGAGCGAATCGAGCTCCGCGCCCATTTTGGTGGTGGCGGCCAGCATCCGGGCCAGCCGTCCGTCGAGCGTGTCCAGCACCGCAGCCGCGCCGACCATCGCCAGGGCGATATCGAGTTTGTCGTCCAGGGCGAACTTCACCGCGGACAGTCCCGCGCACAGCGCCAGGATTGTCACAATGCTCGGCAACAGCCGGATGGTCCGGCGCCTTCGCTGCGGTGTTGTTGGCAGGGCCTGCTCCATCATGAGTCGGTCGAAAGTACGGCCAGCACAGTCTCGCCCCCGATCGTGCGCTGTCCGGGTTCGACGAGCAGTTCGGTGCCCGCCGGGAAGTAGGTGTCGACGCGGGAGCCGAAACGGATCAGGCCGTAGGTATCGCCAATGGTGAGTTTGTCACCGACCTGGGCGTCGCAGACGATGCGCCGCGCCAGCAGACCCGCGATCTGCACGACCACGATCTGCGCGCCGCCCGGGGTGTCGATAACCATGCTGTTGCGCTCGTTCACCGCACTGGCCTCGGGCAGATCCGCGGAACGGAAGTGACCGGACTGGTGCAGTACCGTGCGCACGTTCCCGGAGATCGGCGTGCGCTGCACATGCACGTCCAGCACCGAAAGAAAGATGCTCACCCGCGGCAGCGGCGCATCGCCGAGGCCCAGTTCCGCGGGCGGCGCCGCGGTATCGACGAGGGCGATCTCACCGTCGGCCGGGGCGACGACCACACCGGCCCGGTTCGGCGGCACCCGGTTCGGATGCCGGAAGAAGGTCGCGCAGGCCGCGGCGGCCAGCAAACCCGTGCGCCGCACCCACTTGCGCTTACCGCCGAGCACGGCGACCGCGAGCGGCGCAGCGACAAAGGGCAGCCCGGCGGGGTGTAGCGGGGGAATCGCGGCCCGGACCAGATCGACGACATGGCCGACTCCGGTCGTTTCGGGCGTGCCGGGCGGGGTGGGACGGCGTGCCACAGGCTCCTCTTTCGTACTCGATGCAGACGTATTGCGCCCCTCAACGATAGGTCCGGCGCAAGCGTTCACACCTTACGGGAACGGAGCCTGTGGCACCCGCTCTCAGTGCACGGCTTTACGTCCGGTGACCAGCCTGACCAGGAACAGCAGAATCACCGCGCCACCGAGGCAGGTGAAGAAGCTGAACCAGAGGCCGCCGCCCTCGACATCGACACCGAGCAGCTTCAGCAGGAATCCGCCGAGTAGCCCTCCGACGATGCCGACCACAATATTGAGGAGGATGCCCTGCTGTGCATCCGTCTTCATGATCTTGCTGGCAATCCAGCCCGCGAGACCGCCGATGATGATCCACCCGATAATCCCGAGTCCGAGCATGGTGTCCTCGAATCACTAGTTGGGCGCAGCGCCGCACCACAGGGCGTGCTTCGAGGGTATACCCGCCGAATGTGAGAATACGCACGCCCATTCCGCGCACCTCGGGCTAATATGAGGGGGCCTCATGTCTACGGGGACGTAGGTAGTGGGCCGATGAGGGACTCATTTCGATGCTTCGGGGTACAACCCGGCGGCGCCGCCGCAGGTACATAGGAGACGCACAATGGCCGCTCGAATCGCCCAGACAACGGGGTCAGAGCACACGGCGATCCTCGGGCTCGGCGTATACCGCCCCGCCCGAATCGTCACGAACGACGAAGTGGCCGGGCCGATCAACTCGAGTGACGAGTGGATCCGCACCAGGTCCGGCATCAAGACCCGGCGGTTCGCCTCGGAGGAGGAGACCATCCAGTCCATGAGTGTCGCCGCCGCGCGCGACGCACTCGAATCCGCAGGCGTCGAGGTCGACCAGGTCGATTGCGTCATTGTGGCCACCTCCACCCACCTGCTGCTCACCCCGGCCGCCGGACCGCGGATCGCGACCGAGCTCGGGATGAACGGGGCGGCGGCCTTCGACGTCTCGGCGGGCTGCGCCGGCTTCTGTCACGCACTCGCGATGGCCTCGGATCTGGTGCGCTGCGGAACCGCCCAGCATGTGCTGGTGATCGGGGTCGAGAAGTTGACCGACACCGTGAATCCGACCGATCGCTCCACCGCATTCCTGTTCGCCGACGGCGCGGGAGCGGTAGTGGTCGGCCCATCGGAGGAGCAGGGCATCGGCCCGACGGTGTGGGGTTCGGACGGCACCCAGCACCACGCGATCCGCCAGGACAAGGACTGGATGGAGTACTTCCGGGAAATCGACGAGAAGGGCCTGGACGCGGTGCGGCCCTATCTCGCGATGGAAGGAACGGCGGTATTCCGCTGGGCCGCACATTCACTGGAAAAGGTGTGCCGCGACGCCATCGATCGCGCGGGCCTGTCCACCGACGACCTGGACGCGATGATTCCGCACCAGGCCAATGGCCGGATCATCGAGATCATGGCCCGGGTGCTGAAACTGCCCGAGCACTGCGCGCTGGCCAACGACATCGAGGAGACCGGAAATACCTCGGCCGCCTCGATTCCGCTGGCCATGGAGGCGCTGCTGCGCAACGGTGAGTCCAAGCCCGGCGATACCGCGCTGCTGATCGCCTTCGGCGCGGGTCTGTCCTATGCCGCACAGGTTGTCACACTGCCGAACTGGCAATAGCAATCTCGCGGTAGGAATTCAGCCCAGGCCCCAGGTGACCTTCACGGTGAAGGTCACCGTCTGGGTGCCGGGTTCCAACTGAAACGACTCGGGGGCACCGGCCTTCGGGTTGGTGTCTTCGCGGCTGCTGGCCTCGTTGATGGTGATGACATCGGTCAGCTTCATCCCGGCCAGCACCGCGTACTGATCGGCCCTGGACCTGGCGTCGGCGAAGGCGCGCGAGCGCGCGTCGGCGAGCAGCTTCGAATTGTCCTCGATCGCGAAAGATACTCCGCGCATGCGGGTTTCATTGCCACCCGCCTTGGTTCCGGCGTCCAGGATCGCCGAAGCCTTGGACAGATCGCGGATCACGATATGCACCGAGTTGGTGGCCCGGTAGCCGGAGATGACGCGTCCGTCCGGACCGTACTGCGGCTGGACGGAGACGTCCTTGGTCTGCACATCCTCGCGGCCGAGTCCGGCGGCGACCATGGCATCGGTCATCGCCTTGGACTTTTCATTGGCGCCGGAGATGGCCGCAGAGACGTTGTCGGCGTTCACCTCGACACCGAGATCGGCGTTCAGGGTATCGGGGGCACCGCGGACCTGACCGGTGCCGACCACCGTGACCTCGCGCTCGGGCGCCGAATCGGATTTACCGCATCCGGTGAACAGCAGGGCCGAACCGGCCACGGCGACAATGACTACCGAATAACGCGTATTGGGTCGCATAGTCGCAACCTACGCATCCGGCGCGGCCGTGCGCGGTAGAACACACTGCGCCGATCAGACGGTCGCCTCGACCACAGTCTTGATCTTGTCGAGCGTTTCCCGCATCCCGCGTTCGAGCAGTTCCTCGAAGGGCGCCTCGCCGCCGAGCGCGGCATCGATGGCCCGGCGGGAGAACCAGCTGGTGCCATTGGGCACATCGCGGCGTTCGACCAGCCGGGTGCCGGTGGCGGTCGGCTCCAGCGTGTAGCTCCATACGCTGTAGTTCTCGTTGATGCGAAATGCGAAGGCCTGGTTGGGCTCATAGCGCACAATGCGCGCGGTGGTCGGCCAGTACTTCTTGCCGTCGGTGTTGAGGTTGATCGTCCAAGTGCCCGCCTTCGGCGCGCCGAGCGCGACCATCCGCACACACTGCGGGCTGAACTCCCGCATGCGCTTCAGATCGGAGACGACGGCCCACACCCGCTCCGGCGGCGCGGCGATGTCGATAGCGGCTTCGATATTTTTCGGCAACGCTGCCTCCGGGAACCTCTAGCACTACTTGACGATTAGGCAACATCCTAGACGGCGGCTGTTGGAAGACGAATGGGTCACTTTTTCACGATTTGTTTGCCGGCCCTTGTAATAGCGCGCGCACAATATTGGATAGACGAAGCATCAGACACTGCCACAAGCTTTTCCGTCCAGCGTGAGGTGATCGGCCGTGAAACTGCGCTCACTCTTACATCGTCGACATGCGGACGAGGTCCCGCTGCTTCCTGCTATCGAACCCGAGCTCACCACCGCCAAGGGCATCGCCGCCAAGGGCTTCGCCGCGCCGCGCGGCAAGCGCAAGATCGTGCAGGAAGAACGACTGGAGCGCCTGCTCACCCCCAACGAACTCGACTTGGTGCGCGAACATCGAGTTTGACGAGCATTCCATACTCGATATGTGACTTCACCCGCTGCTACGAAGCCGGCCATCCTCAGTGTCGACGACGATCCGGGGGTCTCCCGTGCGGTCGTGCGCGACCTGCGCCGCCGTTATGGGGCCGATTACCGGATTCTGCGCGCGGAATCGGGCGCGGAGGCGCTCGACGCCCTGCGTGAGATGAAACTGCGCGGCCAGCCGGTCGCGGTACTGATCGCCGATTTCCGGATGCCGGGCATGGACGGCATCGAATTCCTCGAGCAGGCCATGGATCTGCACCCGTACGCGCGTCGGGTGCTGCTGACCGCCTATGCCGATACCAGTGCCGCTATCGATGCGATCAATGTCGTCGACCTGGACCACTATCTGCTCAAGCCGTGGGATCCACCGGAGGAGAAGCTGTATCCGGTGCTCGACGGACTACTGGAGGCCTGGCGCAGCAACGACCACAAACCCGTCACCGAGACCAAGGTGGTCGGCAATCGCTGGTCGCCGCGGTCATCGGAGGTGCGCGAGTTCCTGGCGCGCAATCAACTGCCCTACCGCTGGTATCTGGCTGAGGAGCCGGAGGGCGCACGGCTGCTGGAGGCGGCCGGCGCCGACCCCAATATCTGTCCGGTGGTGATCACCCCGGCCGGGCAGGCGCTGGTGCAGCCGAGCGACGGCGAACTCGCCGAAAGTGTCGGTCTCACCACCAATCCGACCGGCGACTTCTACGACCTGATCGTGGTCGGCGGTGGACCGGCCGGACTCGGCGCCGCGGTGTACGGCGCGTCCGAGGGACTGCGCACCGTGCTGGTGGAGCGCACCGCGACCGGCGGACAGGCCGGACAGAGTTCGCGCATCGAGAACTACCTCGGTTTTCCGGACGGCTTGTCCGGCGCGCAGCTGGCCGACCGGGCGCGGCGCCAGGCCGCCAAATTCGGGGCCGAGGTGATCACCACGCGCGAGGTGGTCGGGCTCGAGGTGAACGGATCCGCGCGCACCGTGCGCTTCGCCGACGGCGGGCGGCTCTGCGCGCATACGGTCATCATCGCAACGGGTGTGGACTACCGGCGCCATCCCGCCCCTGGTGTGGACGATTTCACCGGGCGCGGGGTCTATTACGGATCGGCCATGACGGAGGCCTCCGAATGCGCCGACCACGATGTCTACATCGTCGGCGGGGCGAATTCGGCGGGTCAGGCGGCGGTGTTCCTGTCCCGCAACGCGCGCACGGTGCATCTGGTGGTCCGCGCTGATTCGTTGGACAAGTCCATGTCGCACTATCTGATCCAGCAGATCGCCGCGATACCGAATATTCGCGTGCACACCAATACCGAGGTGACCGCCGCCGACGGCGAGGATCACCTGCAGTGGATCGTGCTGCGCAATAACGCGACCGGTGCGGAAGAAAAAGCCGAGGCCGAACGGTTGTTCCTGTTCATCGGCGCCGCACCGCAGACCGACTGGCTCGACGGAGTGATCAAGCGGGACGAGGCGGGCTATGTGCTCGCCGGTCCCGATCTGCTCGTCGACGGGGCCAGACCGACGGGCTGGGAGCTACCCAGACCGCCCCACCATCTGGAGACCAACGTGCCAGGGGTGTTCGTGGCGGGTGACGTACATGCCGACTCGGCGAAGCGAGTGGCGTCGGCGGTCGGTGAAGGCGCGATGGCGGTCATGCTCGTGCACCGGTACCTGGCGTGATAGGAGGCTGGACCATGAATTCGAGGGAGACGGCGGAGCGCAGCAGCCATTTGGTCTGCGATCCCGAGGAACTGCGCAGCCTCTTTCTGTTCGAGAAGCTCACCGATGCACAGCTGGAGCTGCTGTGTGCCGACGGACGCATCGAGATCGTCGAGCCGGGCCTGGTCTTCCGCGAGGGCGATCCGGCCACCTGCTTCTACGTCATGATCGACGGCGAGGTGCAGCTGACCAAGCTCTCCGGCGGTGCGGAGATCGAGATGTCGCGCACCGACTATCGCGGTGCGTACGCGGGTGCGTGGACCGCCTACCTCGGCGACAAGGCCGACCAGAACTACACCGCCTCGATGTATGTGACCCGGCGGTCGCGGTTCTTCGTACTCGACGCTGGCTCCTTCTCGCGGATGATGCACGAGTGGTTCCCGATGGCGGTGCATCTGCTCGAGGGCGCGTTCTTCGGTAACCGCAACAATCTCGAGCGGATCAACCAGCGCGAACGGCTGCTCGCCTTGGGCTCGCTGTCGGCGGGCCTGACCCATGAGCTGAACAATCCGGCCGCCGCCGCGGTGCGCGCCACCGCCGGATTGCGCGATCGGATCGCCGGCATGCGGCACAAGTTGGCGATGATGGCCCAGGGCAAATTCGACACCACATCCCTGGAGGCGCTGGTGCGTCTGCAGGAGGAGGCCGCGGCCCAGGTCGCGAAGGCACCGGAGCTGACGACCCTGGAGGCCGCCGAGCGCGAGGACATCCTCAGTGAATGGCTGGAGGACCACGGGATCGACGACGGCTGGAATCTGGCGCCGAATTTCGTCCAGGCCGGCTTCGATGTGGATTGGCTGGAACGGGTTTCGGCCACCTTGGAGGGCTGCCCGGCCCAGGTGTTCCAGGGGGCGTTCCGGTGGCTGAACTACACCATCGAGACCGAACTGCTGATGAACGAGATCGCCGACTCGACCACCCGCATCTCCACCTTGATCGGTGCGGCCAAGCAGTATTCGCAGATGGACCGGGCGCCGTTCCAGGTGGTCGACATCCATGACCTACTCGACAGCACGCTGGTGATGCTCAGTCGCAAGATCGGCGACGGTGTCAAGGTGGTCAAGGAGTACGACCGCACGCTGCCGGAAGTGCCCTGCTACGCGGCGGAATTGAATCAGGTGTGGACCAACCTGATCGATAACGCGGTGTACGCGATGAACGGTAGCGGCACGCTGACCATCCGCACCCGGCACGAAAACGATTGCGCCGTTATCGAAATCGGCGATACCGGGCCCGGCGTGCCCGCGGAGGCGCGCAGCCGTATCTTCGAACCGTTCTTCACCACCAAGCCGGTGGGCGAGGGCACCGGTCTCGGCCTGGATATTTCGTTTCGGATCGTGGTGAACAAACACCACGGCGATATTCAGCTCGACTCCGAGCCGGGCAACACCAGGTTCACCGTGTGGCTCCCGCTGCACCGCCCCGAAGAAACCGACGACATCGAGGCGCAGTCCGTAGCCGATACAGGAGGTCAGTGATGACGCAGGAACTGGATGGCATCGACCCGGCAGTCGCGCCCAGCGGTCCCGGCTGTATGGAATGTGAAGCGGCCAATGGCTGGTGGGTCCACCTGCGCCGGTGCGCGCAGTGCGGGCACATCGGCTGCTGTGACACCTCACCGGAGCAGCACGCCTCCCAGCATGCCAAGGACACTGGGCACCCGTTCATCCAGAGCTATGAGCCGGGCGAGGATTGGTTCTTCGATTTCCGCTCCGACGAGATGTACAGCGGCGGACCGGAACTCGCGCCGCCGACACATCATCCGGTGGACCAGCCGGTGCCGGGTCCGCGCGGCCGGGTGCCCGCCGACTGGCAGGAGCATATCCACTGACATCAGGGATCGTTTGGAAAACCGCAAGGGGCGCACCGCACTGTGGGCTCCATGACACCCAGCCGATCCAACCCGGTACCCTGCACCGGACGCGCCGGAGACTCCGGTGCCGCGAGTTACCGGGGAACGCACGTGATCAAGCGAGTTACCGCCATCGCCCTGGCCACCGGGGCGGTGGCCTTCGCGCTGGCCGGATGTGGCAGTTCGGACGATTCCAGTACCGACGCGAACGGTCTACGCAAGGGCGCGACGGGCACGAGTGCGCCCGCGAGCACCACGGCCGCGCGCCCGACCGGCACCGCGCCGACCACGAACGCCGACGCACCGACCACCACCAAGCCCACGGCGGGCAATTCCTCGCTCGGCCCAGCGTCGAGCACCACCTGCGGTGAGTTCAAGAAGTTGGACAGCACCGAGGAGAAGGGGCTGATCGAGAAGGTGCTCGCGGAGAATCCGGGCAGTGCGTTCGAGGGCAGCCCGAATGTCGCCCTCGGCACCGCCAAACTCGTCTGCCTGGCCCCCACCTACGCCGACACCCCGGTCGCGGTGGCTGCCGGGATCGTCGAAAAGGACAAGTAGGGCCGCGCTGCTCGGTCGCAGCACCAACGGCACATACACAGAACGCGCGTACACAGCGGGCAGGCGCTGTGTACGCGCGTTCTGCTCATGGCGCGACTATCAGGGCTGACCGGTGGCGAACGCGATCACGGCGTCGAGGAACTCCTGGCCGCCCATGACGTATCCGCCGATCAGCGCACCGGCCGGGATGCTGATGATCCACAGGAAGGGGATGAAGGCCCCGATGACGGCACCGATGACGATGCCCGGCAGGTTCTTGTTGACCTGCTCCATGAGCCGGTCGTAGGAGCTGATGTCCTTCAGCCCCGCAATGTCCTTCAGCTTCGCGGTGTCCGTCGGGGTCATCGTCGAATTCAGCGCGAGGGTGTGGCCGTCCGCGCTGATCTGCTGGCTCATCGCGATCGGGAGTCCCGCGACCTCGGAGTGCAGCGGCACCTGGTCCACCGTCACGCCGTCGTCGGACTTCAGCAGCACTGCGGCACCGTCCGAGGCGAGCTCGAACCGGCCACTGTCAACCGCCCAGGTGATGGTCTTATCAGTTGGGGAAACCGTTGTGTGGTAGTTGATTCCGTGTGCATTACCAGAAGTCACGTCCCCCTGGGTCACTGCCGCCGGCTGGTCAGTCGCCACGGCGGGCTGCCCATTGGCGGTGGCCGCGGTAATCCCCACCGCGGTGACGGCCATGAAGACAGCAGTAGTGATCTTTCCGAACTTCATTTCTTGAATTCCCTCCACTTTGTTGTCCCGCCCGACAAGGGGCGGGACCAGAACGTTAGCGTGCGGAATTCGTTGTCGCACATCGGGGTTCGTCAGTCATGAAATCACTGACAATTGCCGAAGTTTAGCTATGCACACTTTCATGTATCGATTCGGGATGCGGTCGGGCCACATGAGGAATGCCCTACATTTGCTCGAGCCGAGCCTCTAAATCCGAAACATTCGTTCGTCATATCGCAAGTGAGCCGAAGGTCCCGGCCGATCCGCAGTGGGGCGACGTGATTGGCCGACGTCAGCGGGAGCGACTCGGACAGGCGTACCAGTCTTCGGGGCGAAATTACTGGTCAGAGCACACTGCCGCGATTACCCGTCCGACCGGCGAAATTCGACGACGATCCGCGACCGTTTTCGGTTCCGTGAGTACATTCACAATTTCGGGGTGCAGCCAGGCAAATACTGGATCGGGGCACTCGCCGGCGAGGATTTTCCGCGTATCACGGATCTTTCCGACGGACCGCCGACCAACCGGGGCCGGACGCGGGCAGAATGACACGGTGGCAGAACTGGCACTCACCGCGCGACTGAACCCCTCCGCCGCCGACGCCAGGCGCGGGGTGGTCCGGCTGCATCCGGAGGCACTGACCGCGCTCGGGCTGCGGGAATGGGACGGGATCGCGCTCGTCGGGTCGCGGCGCACCGCGGCGGTGGTCGGGGTGGCCCCGGCCGGCACACCGGCCGGGGTGGCGCTCCTCGATGACGTCACGCTGTCCAACGCCGGGCTGCGCGAGGACGCGAATGTGGTGGTGTCACCCGCGACGGTGTACGGCGCCAGACAGATCTCGGTGAGCGGTTCGGTCCATGCCACCAGAACCATTCCGGCGGCGACGCTGCGGCAGGCACTGCTCGGCAAGGTGGTGACCGTCGGCGACGCGGTATCGCTGCTACCCCGCGATCTCGGCCCCGATATCAGCTCTTCGGCTGCCACCCAGGCGCTTTCGCGTACCTTCGGCATCGCGTGGACCACCGAACTGCTGACCGTCACCGCGACCGATCCCGGCCGTGCTCCGGTGAGCGTGCAGCCGAATACCGCGGTCGTATGGGGTGCGGGTGCGGTGGCGGCCCGGGATTCCGCCGATCGGGCGGCGGCCGGGCTACCGAGCCCGACCGGTGAGTCCGCGCGCGGCGTCACCGAGGCCGCGGCCATCCAGACCATGACGGCGACCGACGGCGCGGGCGCGGGCTGGAGTACGACGATCGGTGCATCCGCCATCACGGTCGAGGAGCTGGCGGGCGCGCACGGGCAGGCCGCGAAACTGCAGGAATGGCTCAGCCTCGCACTCGATGAACCGGAGCTGCTGAAAGCCCTCGGCGCCACACCCCATCTCGGGGTGTTGATCACCGGTCCGGCCGGGGTCGGCAAGGCCACCATGGCACGCGCGGTGGCCGCGCCACGACGCATCGTCGAACTGGACGGCCCGACGGTCGGCGCGGCCGAGAGCGGCGCGCGGTTGCGCGAGGTCGGCGACGCGGTGGCCGAAATCTGTTCCGGGCGTGGCGGAATCCTGCTCATCACCGATATCGACGCACTGCTGCCCACGCCGGCCGAACCGGTCGCCACCCTCATCCTGGATCAGCTGCGCGCGGCGATCGCGGCACCCGTCGTCGCCTTCCTCGCCACCACGGCGCATCCGGCCGGAATCGATCCGCGACTGCGGGCGCCGGATCTGTGCGATCGCGAGCTCGCGCTCGCGCTGCCGACCGCGGCGGTGCGCAAGGCGCTGCTGGAGCAGTTGCTGCGCAAGGTGCCGACCAAGGATCTGAAGCTCGACGAAATATCGGTGCGCACACCGGGATTCGTGGTCTCCGATCTGGCCGCGCTGTGCCGGGAGGCGGCGCTGCGGGCGGCATCGCGAGCCAGTAAACAGCATTCGGAGCCGGAGCTGACGCAGGCGGATCTGCTCGGCGCCACCGAGGTGATCCGGCCGCTATCACGTTCCGGCACAGAGGAACTCGCGATCGGCAGCCTCAGCCTCGATGACGTCGGCGATATGGTCGAGACCAAAGAAGCACTGACCGAAACCGTGCTGTGGCCGCTGCGACACCCGGATTCGTTCGCCCGCCTCGGCATCCATCCACCGCGCGGCGTACTGCTCTACGGCCCGCCCGGCTGCGGCAAGACGTTCCTGGTACGCGCGCTGGCCGGCACCGGCCAGCTCAGCGTGCACGCGGTCAAGGGTGCGGAGTTGATGGACAAATGGGTGGGCGCATCCGAACGGGCGGTGCGCGAATTGTTCCAGCGCGCACGCGATTCCGCACCCTCGCTGATCTTTTTGGACGAGGTGGACGCGCTCGCGCCGCGGCGCGGTCAGAACAGCGATTCCGGTGTCGGCGATCGCGTGGTCGCGGCACTGCTCACCGAACTCGACGGCGTGGAACCGCTGCGTGATGTGGTGGTCCTCGGCGCGACGAACCGCCCGGAACTGATCGATCCGGCACTGCTGCGGCCCGGTCGGCTGGAACGGCTGATCTTCGTGCCGCCGCCGGACACCGACGCTCGACTGGAAATCCTGCGAGCCGCCGGAAAGTCGGTACCGCTGGCCGCCGATGTCGACCTCGTCGCGCTCGCTGCCGATCTGGACGGCTACTCCGCGGCCGATTGCAGTGCCCTGTTGCGCGAGGCCGCACTGGCCGCCATGCGCCGCGATGTGGCGGCCGCCGATGTCACCGCCGCGGATGTCGCGGCGGCCAGGGCGGTGGTGCGACCGTCACTCGATGCCGATCAGGTCGAGTCGCTGCGCCGATACGCCGATACTCGGCGATAGCCGTCATCGATGAGCGCAAACCCCTGGTAATCGGCTTCTTCCTGGGGTTTTCCCAAATCCGACATATGCGGGCGATGTGGGCGTAATCACAGGTTCCCGGGCTGAGCGCGAGTAAGTTCGACCAGGTGCACAAGATCGGCAATGCGGTCGACACGATCACGGCCTGCGTCGGGGCCGCGGTCGCGGGCGTCGCGATGTTCCTGCCGATCAATTTCAGCTGGACCGCGGACACCTCGCCCTATCGGCTGGCCAGCCTCAACAACAGTGTTCCGCGCGGGGCCGCGATAGGAGTGATCGTGGCGGTCTCGGTCGCGGTGCTGGTGACCACCTTCAGCAAGCCGATGATGGCGTGGGCGGCGGCGCTCGCCGCGGCGTTCAGCATGGATATCAACCACTTTGCCGGACGCCATGTGTCCTCGGCCGACATGCTGACCACGCAGAACTATCTGGATTCGATCCTGGCCGGAGTGCTACTCGGCGCACTGGGCGCCGCGGTACTGCGGCGACCGGGTCCGGCGGCCGGATTCGCGATCGGCGGCGCGGGATTCTTCGTCTACGGTGATCTGGCCGAGTTGATGGAGACCACCGACGGCGATCCGTATTCGGTGCTGGAGACACCGCCGCGCTGGCTCATCGGGGTGGCGGTGGTGTTGCTCATCATCAGTACACTGCGCAACCGATCCCAGCCCAAGCAGCCGAGTTCGCCGACGACGGTCATCGAACTTCCGGTGACGCCGATCCTGGCCTCGATGGTGCTGGCACTGGTGATCCTGGCGATTACCGAATGGCTGGCGCGCCAATATCAGCACGCACCCGATGTCGGTCACGCGGTCGAGATCGGGATGGCGGTGGCCGCGACCGTCATCGCCGCCACCGCCGCGGCCATGCTGCTGCCCCGCCGGGACGGGTCCGGGGTGTATCTCGCGGTGAGTCTGGTCGCCGCCGCCGACGCGGTCGGCGGCGACCCGAGGCCCGGTTGGAGCATCGCCGCGTTGCTTGTGCTCACCGCGCTCGGGCTGCTGGTCGGGATCCGCCTGCCCTCGATGTTCCTCGCCATCCTGATGATCGCCGGGCTCGCGGTATTCGCGCTGCTGAAATCGGCCAACGTCCATGGCTATGTGGTCGCGGCCAGCAGCGCCCTCATCGCCCTTGCGGCCGGTTACTGTTGCGGCGCCGCCTGGCCCCGCTACGCGCCGAGCGGCGTACTCGCCATCGCGGCGCTGTATCTGCCCTCGATAATCACCGCACTGCCGCACGACTCCGCCGAATGGCCGCCGGCCGGGAGCGCCAGCCACCAAACGCTGGCGGGCCGCACCGCGCTCGCCATCGTCGGCGGATGTGCCCTCGGATTGGTGGTACTGCGCCGAATCCGGCCGCGTCGCCGACCGAAGCCGGACCACCCCGTCGCAGGCGAGTCGGTAGCGGACATATAGCCCCATCGCGCGGAGATGGCATACGCCATACCGGCTCGGCCGACGAAAGTCCCAGGCCCCAAGTAAGATCATGCGCATCACCCCGCCGCAACTACCCGACGGAGTGCAGTTTGCTCGTAATCCTGCTCGCGCTCGCGATGGCCGCACTGACGGCTCCCCTGTGCGTGCGGATGCTGGGGCGCAACGGTTTCTACGTACTCGCGCTGGTGCCGTTCGGCTGCCTCGGCTGGGTGATCGCAAATTGGGGTAGTACACAGCGGGTTCGGGTCGGCTGGGCGCCGAGTATCGAGATGAATATCGATCTGCGCTTCGATGCGCTGGCGGCGATCATGTCCGCGCTGGTGCTCGGCATCGGAGCGCTGATTCTGACCTATTGCGCCCGGTATTTCGAGGACGACGAACCCCGGCTCGGGATATTCGCCGCACAGTTGGTCGCCTTCGCCGCGGCCATGTTCGGGCTGGTCACCAGCGATAACATGTTGCTGCTCTTCGTCTTCTGGGAAATGACGACGGTGTTGTCGTTCCTCTTGGTCGGCCACAATGCCGAGCAGGCCGTGAGTCGGCGGGCGGCGATTCAGGCGCTCTTGGTGACCGGCGCGGGTGGGCTGGCGATGCTGGTCGGGATCGTCATCCTGGGGCAGGTCGGCGGCAGCTATCTGCTGTCGGATCTGCTTGCCGGGCCGCCGACGGGCGGCGCGGCGACGGTAGCGGTGGTGCTGCTGCTGGTCGGGGCGTTGAGCAAATCGGCCATCGTGCCGCTGCACTTCTGGTTGCCGGGCGCGATGGCGGCGCCGACACCGGTGAGCGCGTATCTGCACGCGGCGGCCATGGTGAAGGCGGGTGTGTATCTGGTTGCCAGGCTCGCACCGGCGTTCGCCGGTAGCCCGGCCTGGCATCCGCTGATCCTCACCCTCGGCGTGGCATCGATGGTGCTCGCGGGGTTGCGGTCGCTGCAGGTGACCGATCTGAAGTTGGTGCTCGCCTTCGGCACGGTGAGCCAGTTGGGGCTGCTGATCCTGCTGGTCGGGGTCGGCACACCCGATGCGGCATCGGCCGGGACGGCATTGATCGTGGCGCACGCGCTTTTCAAGGCGTGTTTGTTCATGGTGGTCGGGATCATCGATCACGGGGCCGGGACGCGCGATCTGCGGGAACTGTCAGGGCTGGGACGTCGGGCTCCGGTTCTGCGCGCGGTAGCGGTGCTCGCCGCGCTGAGCATGGCCGGGATACCGCCGCTGCTCGGATTCGTCGGCAAGGAGAGCGCGCTGGGCGCGATCCTGGACGCGGATATCCTCGCCGAGCCGGCCAGGTTGGTGCTGGTTGCCGGTGTCGTGCTCGGATCCATGTTGACGGTCGGCTACAGCATCCGATTCATCTGGGCCGCCTTCGCGGATAGGGATCTGCCGCCCCGCGCAGCGGATGTCGACGGCGGTTCGCACGGGCGCGGTCACTGGCATGCGCCGGGCGTGACGTTGCTGGGCGCGCCCGCGCTGCTCGCGGTCGGCGGCTTGGTCGCTGGCCTTGTCGCACCACAGCTGGATCGGCTGCTGAACCCCTATGCGAAATCCCTGCCCGGCGTGCTCGACTCGCATCTGACACTCTGGCACGGGTTCAATACCCCACTGGCACTGACCATTCTGATCATCGGCGTGGGCATCGTGTTGTTCCGCATGCGCGGTCGCATCGGCGAGTCCGCGACGCTGCTCGGCAATGCCGACCGCGCCTACGACGCCACCCTGCGGGCCATGGACCGGCTGTCGCTGCGGATGACCGGTGCCGTGCAGCGCGGTTCGCTGCCGCTGAGCCAGGCGGCGATCCTGGTGACGCTGATCCTGCTGCCGACGGTGCTGCTCGCGGTCGGCACCCGCACCGGTGTTCGCCTACGCCTGTGGGATTCGCCGTTCCAGACGGTGATCGCCGCGATCATGGTCGCCATGGCGCTCTGCGCGACCGTGCTGCGCAACCGGTTGGCCAGCGTGCTGGTCGTCGGTGTCACCGGCTACGGCTGCGGTGTGATCTTCGCGCTGCACGGCGCGCCCGATCTGGCGCTCACCCAATTCCTGGTCGAGACACTGACTTTGGTGATCTTCGTATTGGTACTGCGAGCCTTCCCGGCGGAGATCGACGAAAGCCGCACGGCCGCATTCACAGTGCGCAGGGCCATCCTGTCCGTGCTGGTCGGTGCGACGGTGGCGGTACTGGCCGCCTTCGCCATCGCCGCGCGCTCGACCGAACCCATCTGGCATCTGATCCCCGATGCCGCATACACCTTCGGGGGCGGCAAGAACGCGGTCAATGTCCTGCTGGTCGATATCCGGGCCTGGGACACTCTCGGTGAGATCTCGGTGCTCGTCGTGGCGGCGACCGGTGTCGCGTCACTGGTGTTCCGCAGTCGGCGCTTCGGCAGCGCCCCGCGCGCGGTGGATGCCCCGAACTACGACCCGGACCTGGTGAGCTGGCTGCCCGCGGGCCGGTTGGTGGATCGGCGCTACCGATCGATGGTTCTGCAGATAACCACCCGGCTGGTCTTCCCGACCATCATGGTGCTGTCGGTGTACTTCTTCTTCTCCGGCCACAATGCCCCCGGCGGTGGCTTCGCGGGCGGGCTCACCGCCGGTCTCGCGCTGACGCTGCGCTATCTCGCGGGTGGCCGCTATGAACTCGGCGAGGCACTGCCCGTCGACGCGGGACATCTGCTCGGCGCCGGACTGGCGCTGGCCGCCGGAACCGCGGCCACTTCGCTGCTGGTCGGCGCGCCGCCGCTGTCCTCGGCGCTGCTGGAGGTGACGCTGCCGGCGCTCGGGCACGTCAAGCTGGTCACCGCGCTGTTCTTCGATCTCGGTGTCTATTTGATCGTGGTCGGCCTGGTCCTGGACGTGTTGCGCAGCCTCGGCGCCCGCCTGGACAGCGAACTGGCCACCGCCGAGGACGATTCCACCTCGGCGCGCGGAGGTTTCCAGTGAGTGCGAATCTGACCCTGCTGATCCTGATCGGGATTCTCGTCGCGTGCGGGGTCTATCTGATCCTCGAACGCGCGGTATCGAAAATGCTGCTGGGCATGATCCTGTTCGGCAATGCGGTGAATCTGCTGATCCTCACCGTCGGCGGGCCGCACGGCCGCCCACCCATCCGCGGCGAGGCCGAGTCGGAGATGGCCGATCCGCTGGCGCAAGCGATGATGCTCACCGCGATCGTGATCACCATGGGCCTGGCGGCTTTCGTGCTCGCGCTCGCCTATCGCTCCTACATCCTCACCACCACCGAGACGGTGCAGAACGATCCGGAGGACGTCGAGGTCGCCGCCCGGCGCGAGGGCGAGGATCCGGAGCATTGAGCGATCCGCTGACCACACTCGCACCGCTGCCGGTCCTGGTGCCATTGCTCGGGGCGGCGGGCACACTGGTGTTCGGACGACGGCCCCGCATCCAGCGCACGCTGATGTTGGCCGTGCTCGCCGCCGGGGTCGTGATCTGCGCAATGCTGTTGTATCTGGTCGATCGCGACGGCACCACCGCGCTGCAGGTCGGCGGCTGGGGCACACCGATCGGCATCACACTGGTGGTCGACCGGCTCTCCGCGGCAATGCTGCTCGTCTCCGCGATCGTCTTGCTCGCGGTCTCTGCCTACGGTGCGGGCCAGAATATTCGCGATGGTGACGAGCGGCAGCCGACCTCGATCTATCGGCCCACCTATCTCGTACTCACCGCGGGTGTTTCGGCCGCCTTCCTCGCTGGCGATCTGTTCAACCTGTTCGTCGGCTTCGAAATCCTGCTCGCCGCATCCTTTGTGCTGCTCACCGTCGGCGCGACCGCGGACCGGATCCGGGCCGGTATCGCGTACGTGATGGTCTCGATGGTGTCGTCGCTGATCTTCCTGACCGGTATCGCACTGGCCTACGCGACCACCGGAACACTGAATCTGGCCCAGCTGGCCGTGCGAATGAGCGAGGCGCCCAACGGCATTCGAATGTCCGTCTACGCGGTACTGCTGGTGGCCTTCGGCATCAAGGCGGCGGTCTTCCCGCTGTCGAACTGGCTGCCCGACTCCTACCCCACCGCCCCCGCCCCGGTGACCGCCGTATTCGCGGGCCTGCTGACGAAAGTCGGTGTGTACGCGATCATCCGGACCCACACACTGTTGTTCCCCGACGGCGGTTTCGACGACATACTGCTGGTCTGCGGCCTGCTCACCATGCTGATCGGCATACTCGGCGCGATCGCGCAGAGCGATATCCGACGGCTGCTGTCGTTCACGCTGGTGAGCCACATCGGGTACATGGTGTTCGGCATCGGACTCTCCACCGCCGCCGGACTGTCCGGCGCGGTGTTCTATGTGGCGCATCACATTCTGGTGCAGACCACACTGTTCCTGGTGGTCGGACTGATCGAGCGGCAGGCGGGTTCGGTATCGCTGCGCCGACTCGGCGGTTTGGCGGCGGCGAGTCCGCTGCTGGCCATCCTGTTCCTGGTGCCAGCCTTGAATCTCGGTGGCATACCGCCGTTTTCGGGATTCATCGGCAAGGTCGCCCTCCTGCAGGCGGGTGCAGCGGACGGCAGCGTACTGGCCTGGGTGCTGATCGGGGGTTCGGTGGTGACCAGTCTGCTCACCCTGTACGCCGTCGCGCGGGTGTGGAGCAAGGCGTTCTGGCGGCCGCGCGCCGAGGCACCCGAGGGACACCTCACCGCGGCGAAACCGCCGACGCTGGTGGAGGATTCCACCGATGTGCTCTATGACGAGCGCACCGATCCCGGGCGGATGCCTTTGCTGATGGTGCTGTCGACGGCAGCGCTGGTGGTGGTCGGTCTCTGCCTGACCGTCTTCGCCGGTCCGATCCTGCGCATCGCCGATCGAGCGGCGACGGACCTGAGCGATCCCACGGTGTATGTCGGTGCGGTGCTGGGCGATTCATCCGCCGACCACGGCAAATCGAATAAGGGACCGATCCGATGAGCGAGCGAGGCATGGGCGTGGTGCGGGTATGAGTACCGGCGCGGCACGGTTGCTGCCCAGCCGGGCGACGGCGGTACGGATCGGCGTACTGCTGTGGCTGACGATCGTATGGTTGACGCTCTGGGGCGATCTCAGTGTCGGCAACTTAGTGGCCGGACTCGGGGTCGGCGCACTGATCATGCTGACCTTGCCGCTGCCCCGGGTCCCGGTATCCGGGCGGGTGCATCCGCTGTCGCTGGCCGAATTGATCGTTGTCAGTGTGTATTACGCGCTGGAATCCAGTCTGCAGGTGGCCTGGTTCGCGGTGCGTCCGGCGCCACCGCCGGTATCCGGTGTGCTGCGGGTGAATTTGAGTATGCGATCGGATCTGGTGCTGGTGTTGTGCGCCGATGTGCTCAATCTGATTCCCGGCACGATGGTGCTGGAGATCGACCGTCAGCGCTGTGTCATCTACGTGCATGTGCTGGATGTGAGCAGCGAGGCGGCGGTCGACACGTTCTACCGGACCACCCGGCGGCTGGAACGGCTGCTCATCTCGTCGTTCGAGCGCCCCGCCGAATGGCATTCGGCCACTAGGAGTTCCGATCCGGAGGTGGAATCGTGACCGTTGTCGCCATTGTGGCGGGCATCATGCTGATGGCCGCGGCCGTACTCGTCAGCTACCGCATTCTCGCCGGACCGAGCACCCTGGACCGGGTCGTCGGCATCGACGCGCTGATGGCCATCGCCGCCTCCGGACTCGCGGTCTGGGCCGCCTACAGCGACGACACCACGGTCGTGCCCGCGATCGTGGCGCTGGCCCTGGTGGGTTTCCTGGGCTCGGCCGCGGTCTCCCGATTCCGGGTCAGGGATGACGTATGAACCTGTGGCACTTGGCCGCCGGGGCCCTCATCCTGACCGGCGCGACGCTCGCACTGACCGCATCCATTGCCATCGTGCGCTTCCCCGACACCCTCTCGCGCATGCACGCCGCCACCAAACCCCAGGTGGTCGGTCTGATCCTGGTGCTGGCGGGCACGGCGATCCAGCTGCGCGGCCACGGCAATATCGGGCTGCTGGTACTGGTCGGCCTGTTCACCCTGCTCACCGCCCCGGTCATCGCCCATTTGATCGGCCGCACCGCCTACCGGGAACAGCGCTACCGTGACGGGCTGCTGCGCGTCAATGAAATGCGCGACGACGACGACAACCGCTGAGCCGCATCATGATCCGACCGAATCCGCTCCTCGGGTGCGCTCACCGGCACCCCGGCGAACCAGGTCGCATGGAACGCCGCGGCCATGGCGGCCAGCAACGCGAGTACGACAGTCCCGGCCAGCACCGGATACTCGGCCATCGAGACCGCGAGATAGCGGAAGGCGAGCAGCAGTGCGCCGAGGATCGCCGCGCCGAACAGGACCAGTCGCACGCGGAACCAGCCCCAGCCGCGTTCGGGATCGCGCAGTACCGATTCGACGGTCAGGCACAGCACCGCGCCCGCGACCAGGTCGACGCCGTAGTGGTAGCCGAAGCCCAGGGTCGCGGTCAAGGTCGCGAGCAGCCAGAACGCGCCGAGGCAGCGCAACCACAGCGGGGCGCGGGAGCCATCGGTGTCGCGGCGGGTGTGCACGAAGACCGACAGTGCCCACGCGGTGTGCATGGAGGGCATGCAGTTGCGCGGTGTGTAGGCGTCGAAGGGCATTGTCGCCGGATTGCGGTCGACCGGTGGGATGGCACCGGGCCAGAAGTTGCCCACCTGCAGGCCGTGGCCGTCCGCGCCGAAGGCGAACATCGGGCCGACCACCGGGAAGATCACGTAGATGACCGGACCGAGCAGTCCGAGCACCAGGAAGGTGCGCACGAGGTAGTGCGTCGGCCATAGACCGGTCGAAACCACCCGGCGCAGCTGCCACACCGCGACGACGATCGCCGCCACCGGAAGTTCGATATAGACCCAGTGCAGTACCGCGTAGACGGCCGGTCCGAGTGCGTCCACTACCCGGCCCATCACCCAGGACGGATCGCCCAGCGCGTGGTCGGCGAGCGCCACATAGACGTCGTAGACCTGTGGACGGCTGACCACCGTAATGTGCAGCCACACATCACCGACCTTGGTGGCCAGGACCAGCAGTGCGCCCAGGGCGGCGGCGTGCAGCGCATTGCGCCGCTCGACCCCGCGCCAGCGGAATACCGCGACCAGCGCCAGACCGGTCAGCACAATGGTCGGACCATTGCCGATGGCGAACGATGCACCGCTGAGCAGTCGAATACTCGCCCACACCGCGTCGATACCGGCGGCGATGCCGACCGCGATCATCCTGCGGCGCTGCGAGATTCCGACCAGGGCCAGAACCAGTCCGGCCCACGGCACCGACATGGACTTGGGCGTGCCGACGTAGTCGTGCCACAGACTGCCGAGCGGGCCCTCGAAATCGTGCCCGATCGAACCCAGCTGCAGGGCGATGAGCAGCACTGGCACCGCCGCGACGGCGGCCACCATCCAGATCCGCGAGCGCGCGCGCACCCGCTCGACGCGGCTGCCACGGCTGTCCATTTCGAGCGCTTTGCGAGCGATCGCTACGCGTTGACCCGGATCTTCGACAAGCACATCGACCATAGTAAACGGGGGATGAACGCCATCCCCCTGGCCAGCTGAACGTCAGCAGACCGTTCGCCCCGGCGACGCTACTGGTCCAACTCCTTGACCAGGGCATCGACCACCGCGACCAGATCGCCCTGTGTGCTGGCGGCCACTTTGCGCTGCCGCTGATAGGACGCGCCGCGCTGCGGGATCTCCGCCACCAGCGCGAGTTCGTCCGCACATCCCAGCCGTTTGGCCGTCGGCTCCAGTCGGTGCAGCAGATCCGTCAGATCGTCGGTGACCAATCGCTCATTGCTGTCGTCGTCGACAATGACGATCGCGTCCAGGCCGTAGCGGGCGGCCCGCCACTTGTTCTCCTGGACATGCCACGGCGGAATGGACGGCAGCGCTTCACCGCTCTCGAGGCGCTGATCGAGGTCGACGATCAGGCAGTGGATCAGCGCGGCCATGGCCGCCAGCTCCGCGCGGGTCGAAATCCCATCGCAGACCCGCACCTCGATGGTGCCCCATTTCGGCGCTGGTCGGATATCCCAGTGCATGCCGCCGAGCTGCTCGAAGACCCCGGTTTTCATCTGGTCGTGTACGAAATGCTCGAACTGCGTCCAGTTTTCGAATTGGAACGGGAGACCGGCGGTCGGCAGCTGCTGGAACATCAACGTCCGGTTGCTCGCGTAACCGGTATCCGAACCGGCCCACATCGGTGAGGACGCCGAGAGCGACAGCAGATGCGGATACGACAGCAGCAGCGAGTTCAGAATCGGAAAGACCTTCTCGCGGTGCGAGACTCCGACGTGCACGTGCACGCCCCAGATCATCATCTGGCGCCCCCACCACTGGGTGCGATCGATCAGCTCGTCGTAATGCGCTGAGCGCGTGAGCTGTTGGGCCGACCACTGGGCGAACGGATGGGTGCCCGCACAGAACAGATCGACGCCGAGCGGATCGGCGGCACGGCGCACGGTATCCATGGTGCCGCGCAGATCATCGACCGCCTCACCGACCGTGTTGTGCACACCGGTGACGAGTTCGACCGTATTGCGCAGCAATTCCTTGGTGACCTGCGGTGTGCCATCGTAGGCGCGCAGCTCGCCGAGCGAATCGAATACGGCCGCAGCGGTATTCGACAGATCGCGGGTCACCTTGTCGACGAGCGCGATCTCCCATTCGATACCGATAGTAGGCCGGGGTGAGCCCTGGAAGGGAACCCGCGCGATTGCTGTCCCGGCCATATCGGTGAACCTTGCTACTGGATGACGCCGCAAGCGACGCGGCCGCCCGCGTCGCCGGTCGCAAGAGTGGTCTCGTCCGGACCCGCGACACCGTCGGCGCGGACATAACGGTTGGGGATATTGCCGAAGTTATCGGCGTCGGCGTGGATCATCAGGGCCTTGCCCTTGATGTCGTCCAGGGTCACCGCATCGGTGGTGGTGACCAGCTTGGCCGAACCGTCCGCACGGACCTCCAGCGAGGTCAGATCGCCGCTGGCCGGATGCGCGTTGGCGCTGCCGACCTGCAGGTGGCCACCGGCGGAGAGGAAATCACCCGCGGGACCGCCGGTGGGCGCGACCGAATTCGGCTCGCACTTGCCGACCTGGTGGATGTGCAGGCCATGGAAGCCCGGACGCAGTCCGTGCGCCTCGATGCTGACCTGCAGGTGGTTACCGTCCTTGGTGATGTTCGCGACGGCGACCGAGGAGCCGGCGGGGTCCTTCAGGTCGACCTTCACCCCGGGGTTCGCGTTCGGGGCGCCTGTTTCGGTGCCGAACTCGCTCGCGGGCGGGGCGGACGCACCCGTCCATACCGGAGGCGTGGTTCCCTTGACTTCGCTCGACTCCTGACTGTTCGAGCAGGCCGCGAGGCCGAAGACCGCGACAGCGAGCACCGGGGTCACAGTGCGCCAGGACGGGCGACGAGTTGTGGACGGGGCCATCGGGGGAACTCCTTTACGAGTACCGAGTTTACGAGTAAAGCTGGGTGGACACGTTCGTTACCGGACAAGATGATGCCACGCCCGCCGTGTCGTACCGTGACAGGGCCGTGTCGCGGCGAGGCGTATTCATTTCGCGACGCTCCCGGGACCTCCGTGGTCACGCTCGGCCAGGCCTGCCGGCCCGCCGCTCGCACCGCGACACACCTCAGTTGCCCGTGACAACCACAGTGACACCCGAACCCGAACCTGCCGCTCGGGGCTGGGCGGTCGCGCCCAGTTCGTCGGCAATGGCCAGTGCGGCCTCTTTCTCACCGGGGCTATTGCCGTAGTACACAGTCGTATTCGTAATATTCGGGCCGGGATAGTTGCCGACCTCGGCGACCGTCCAGCCGTTGGCGGTGAGCTCACTCGCCGTGCGCGCGGCCAATCCGGCGACCGTGCTGTTGTTCAGAACGTGTACCGGCACCGCGCGATTCGCCGTTGTTGTCGACGGGGTCGTCGTCGGCGTCGTGGTCGACGACGTAGCGGCCGGTTTTGTGGTCGAGGCCACCGGGGTGGTCGTCGCAACCGCCGTGGTTGCGACGGCCTGACTCGTGGTCGCGGTGGTCTGACCCATTGCCGCGGTCGAGGATTCACCCGATCCCGAGGTATCGGAGTCCGAACTCGACAACGACATCGCGCCGAGCCCGGCGAACACGATGGCCAGCGCGATCAACACCATCGCCAGCGCGCGCAACGGCGGCCCGCCGGAGGTGGGATTCGAGTAGCTCACGTAAAAGACCCTATCCGCAAACCGGGTCCCATGGTCGTTGCGCGGGGCCCGCTTTTACAGCGGCGCGTCATACCTGGAAGCCGAGCCTCCGGGCGGCTCGCGCCTTCTGCCTGCTCGCCCGCAGTCGGCGCAGCCGCTTCACCAGCATGGGATCGGCGGCCAGGGCCTCCGGCCGGTCCACCACCGCGTTGAGCACCTGGTAGTACCTGGTCGGCGACATGCCGAACAGCTCACGAATGGCCTCTTCCTTGGCACCGGCGTACTTCCACCATTGCCGTTCGAAGGCCAGAATGTCGTGCTCGCGACGGCTGAGACCGTCACTGCCATCGCCGACCTGCGCGGCCGTGACATCCTCGCTCGCAGAAGGGCCGCCTTGGATCGCGGAAAGATTCCGAGCCGCTGCGCCGTCCATCTTGCTCCCTCGCCGAGTAAGAACCACCAGACGAAAAATGATGCTTATACGTCGCGGATCATTGAACCACGGGCCCGAGGGATTGCCCCACCTCAGTTACGGCGTGTTCCCTACCGGCCGGTAGCGAGTCGCAACGACGCGTTGTCGGGCTCGCGAACGCCATCGGCAATAATTGGCGCCATGGCAATCCTCCCCATCGTGATCGTCGGTGATCCCGTACTGCACAATCCGACCGAACCGGTCACCCAGACGCCGGAGGAGCTGGCCGAGCTGATCGCGGATATGTACGAAACGCTCGATGCCGCCAATGGCGTCGGGCTGGCCGCCAACCAGGTGGGCGTGCCGCTGCGGCTGTTCATCTACGACTGCCCCGATATCGATGCGAAGGGTGCGACCGTACGGCGCAAGGGTGCGGTGATCAACCCGGTGCTGGAGACCTCGGAGATTCCGGAGACCATGCCGGATCCCGACGATAACGACGAGGGCTGCCTATCGGTGCCCGGCGAGCAGTTCCCGACCGGCCGCGCCGACTGGGCGCGCGTCACCGGAACCGATGAGCAGGGCAACCCGGTCGATATCGAGGGCAAGGGTTTCTTCGCACGCATGCTGCAGCACGAGGTCGGACACCTCGACGGCTATCTCTATGTGGATGTGCTGATCGGCCGCAACGCCCGCGCGGCGAAGAAGGCGATCAAGCGGAACGGTTGGGGCACACCGGGACTCAGCTGGATTCCCGGTACGGTGCCCGATCCGTTCGGGCACGATGACTGATCCGGCCGGAGCGGAGCCTGCGCAGCGACCGGACGGGGCGGGACAACGGGGTGATTCGCCATTGCCCGATATCCAACTGGGACGGCGCGTTGTACTGCGGTATCGGTTGCCAGCGGGTTATCCACAGCCGCTCACCGATGTGATCGGCGAATTGGTCTCACTGGATCCGCCGACGGTGCGCGGCGCCGACGGACAGGTCGTCGCGGTCGCCCCGGATCGGGTGGTGGCGATGAAAGCGCTGGGGCCCAGGCCGATTCGCACCAGGGAGATTCGCGCGCTGGAGACCGCCGCGGCGTACGGCTGGCCCGGCATCGAGCAGGCCTGGATCGACGGTTGGCTGTTGCGCGCCGGGCACGGATACACCAACCGCGCCAATTCCGCTGTGCCGCTGGGGAGTTCGGACGGGCCGGCGGCGCTCGGCGCGGATACCCTGCAGCGGATCGGCGAGTGGTACACCGCGCACGGGCTGCCGGTACAACTCGCGCTGCCCGATCGACTCGCCCCACTGCCGCTCGGCTGGCGCAGTCGGCGGGAGACCCGGCTGCTCGCCATCGATATCGAGAATTTCGTACTGCCGCAGGGCCCGCCGATGGTGCGCATCGCACCCGCGCCCGATGACGCGTGGCTATCGATGCACCGCCATGGCGGCGAAGACCCTGCGACACAGGCGTTTTCCACACCGCCGGTGGTCGAAGTATTGACGGCGGTGCACGACGGCGAGGTCGGATTCGCCTCGCTCGGCCTGCCCCGGCCCATCGCGATCGGCCGCGGCGCGCTCACCACCGCGCCGGACGGCCGCCACTGGATCGGTCTGACCTGCGTCGCGGTGGCGGCCGAGCACCGCAGACACGGACTGGGATCGCTGGTGTGCGCGGAGCTGATCCGCTGGGGTGCCGACCGCGGCGCCACCCACGCATACCTCCAGGTCGAGGCCGAGAACACCGTGGCCATCGCGATGTACCACGAACTGGGTTTTCTCGACCACCACTCCTACCGCTACGCCACGCCGGACGGCCCTCGCTGAACCAGTGTTCCTCCGGTAGAACAGAGCTATCACCCATTGCGAAGGAAGGCATCCGTGCGTCTCGCGACCTGGAACGTCAACTCGATCCGCTCCCGCCTCGACCGGGTCGCGGACTTCCTCGACCGCCAGGACATCGATGTGCTCGCGATGCAGGAGACCAAATGCCGTGACGACCAGTTCCCGTTCGAGCGCTTCGACGAACTGGGCTACGAGGTCGCCCATATCGGGCTGAACCAGTGGAACGGCGTGGCCATCGCCTCCCGCATCGGCTTGGACGATGTGGCCGACGCCTTCCCGAATCAGCCCGGCTTCGACAAGGACGCGGACGAATCGCTGATCAGCGCCCCGATCGTGGAATCGCGCGCACTCGGGGCGACCTGCGGTGGCGTCCGAGTATGGAGCCTCTACGTACCCAATGGCCGCACCCTCGACGACCCGCACTACACCTACAAACTGGAATGGCTTGCCGCCCTGCGCGATAACGGCGCCCAATGGCTCGCCGACCATCCGGAGGCCCAGATCGCCCTGGTCGGCGACTGGAATATCGCACCGACCGACGACGATGTCTGGTCTGTCGAATACTTCGCCGATAAAACCCACACCTCGCAGCCCGAACGCGACGCCTTCAACGCCATTGTCGAAACCGGCTTCGCCGACATCATGCGCCCCTTCGCCCCCGGCCCCGGCGTCTACACCTACTGGGACTACACCCAACTGCGCTTCCCCCGAAAAGAAGGCATGCGCATCGATTTCATCCTCGGCTCCCCCGCCCTGACCGCCCGCGCCAAGGACGCCCTGGTCGACCGCGAGGAACGAAAAGGCAAGGGGGCCAGCGACCATGCCCCGGTGATCGCCGAATTCACCGATTAGGAGTCGCCGACGGATTCCACGAGGTCGTGGTCCGCGATATCTCCGGCCCGAAGCTGTCCGATAGATCGCTCCAAGTGACGGGCGTTGGCCGGTGAGCCGAGCGGCCGTAACGCGAACTACGGGTTCATCTCGTACCCACCGGCGTGCGCCCGCGCCTGGGCGAGCACCTGATCGAAGCGCTTCTGGTCGGTGATCGGGCGGCGGACCAGGTCCAGGGCGCGGGTTTGTTGGGCCTTGGTGGCGGTGGGCTTGGTATGCAGGGTCAGTGCGTTCTTGGAGAATTCGCGGACGAAGATGTCGAATATCTGGTCCAGTACCGCTGTGCTCGTGGCTTCGATCTCGGCCTGTTCGAGGATCAGCTGGGCGTAGGGCACTGCCGTGAAGAGCTCGCCGAGGGCGAAGAGGAAGTCGACATCGCGCTGCTGGGCGGGGGTCGGGGAGGCCGCGGCGAGCAGGGTTTGGAAGGCGAGGGCCTGCTCCAGGAAGATGCCGACATTCGGCACGTGGGCGAACTTCTCGAAGACCGGTCGCCAGTCGCGGAAGCGAATTCGGCCGAGTCCGCTGCTCGGGCCCTGCCGGAACAGGAATTCGTCATCGGCGCCGTCGCGCCGGGTCGGCACGGGATCGTAACTGGCACCGGCCAATTCGGTGCGCAGCCTGGGCACCGCGGCACCGGCGTGCGGGGTGAGCTTGCGACTCGACCAGCTCAGCGCACCGGAAACCGCGCGCACCGTACCCTTCGGCGCGATACCGGCGCCGGGAAGGTAACGCAGCGCCGCCAATCCGGCATCGGCCGGATGGAACATATAGTTGGCCAAGAACTTCAGTGACAGCGCCATATTCACGTGCACGGTGCCTTCGAGCCGCGGCAGCCCGAACAGTCCGAGCATCGCCATCGGGAAGTACATATCGTTCTCGAAGCCGCGGGCCGCGATCACATCCGCGAGATCCTCGATGATGCGCTGGCCCTGCCGGGTCACGGTCATCTTCTCGATCGCGTTGAACAGCAGGTAGCGACGGTCATCCGGGGACGCGCAGCGCAGATAGTCGATAGCTCGCTCGCTGTAGAGCTTCATTGCGAGCAACCGTGCGTACGAATCGGTCAGCAGCGAGCGCACCTGCGGGAATTCGGTTACCCTGTGCCCGAACAGAATTCGGTTCTCGGCATGGGTGATCGCCTCGTAGAAGGCGTGTTCACAGGCGCCGACCGCACCGAATCCGAGATTGAACTTGCCGACGTTCACGGTATTCATGGCCGCGTGGAAGGCGTTCTCACCGCGGTGCAGGATGTCTTCCTCGGCGACCGGATACTGCTCCAGATCGAAGGCGGCCACATACATCTGGCTGTCGACGACATTGCGGCGCAACTTGTAGTTCTCGTGCTTGCTGTCCGCGACGAAGAACAGATACCCCTCGTAATCCTCCTGCGTCGGTTTGCTTCCCAGTGCTTTCGCGCTATCGATGATCGGCTTGTCCGCACGCCGACCGAATACCGACACCATGCCCGCCAGATTGCCGTTGCCGATGTAATGCTTACCGCCGGAGGCGGTATAGCCGCCGCCACTGCTGGGCGTGAGCACCATATCGGTGGAGTAGACGTCGGCGCCGTGCTCCTTTTCGGACAGGCCGAAGGCGAAGATTTCGCCGGAATCCAGCAGCGCGGCGGCCCTTTGTTTGGCGGCCTTGTTCTCGCTCTGCCAGATCGGGCCGAGTCCGAGAATGGTGACCTGCCAGACATACCAGTAGGACATTCCGTAGAAGCCGAGGATCTTGCTCATCATCGCGATCCGGCCGGCGTCCCAGCGCTTGTTCGGATCGCCGTTCGCCTCGGCCGCGGGGGTGAGGAAGGTGGCGAACACGCGCTCGCGCTTCACGAAATCGAGGAAGTCGGCGTACCAGATCCGCTCCCGGTCATCGTGCTTCAGTGCCGCCTTGCCCTTGGCTTCGAACCAGTCGACGGTGGCGCGCAGCAGCCTGCGGGTCTCCGCGTCGAATTCGGCGAATTCGCAGGTCTTCGGGTTGAACAGAGTTTCGGGCATCGATGACTCCTCGGCCGGGCGACTAGCTGTCCTGTCCTGCTCGGACGGCTTCATTCGCGACTGTAGCATTATTGTTCGTCGATGTAGGAATCTGACCCCCAGGCTCGGGACCAGCGCGAACCCACGGTACAACGCTGATATCTTGGTGCGCATGGGTAGCGAGACCGCGGTGCGGCCACGGCAGCGTGCACAGCATCTGGGCCCCGAGCGTCGCCGGCCCCAAGTGCTCGACACCGCATTGGCGATCGCCGTCGAACACGGCATCGCGGCGGTCACCATGGCCGCGATCGCCGAGCGGATGAATGTGACCCGACCCGTGGTGTACGCCTGCTTTCCGGATCGCGTCGAACTGATCGAGGCGCTGATCCAGCGCGAGGAGAGCTTTCTCGTCGGCGGACTGCTCGAGGTGCTGCCGCCGCGCGATGTCGACGCGGGCGAGACCGTATTCATCGACGGCTTCCGCGCGCTGCTGGAGAAGGCGGCCGATCGGCCCGATGCGTGGCGGCTGCTGTACGGCAATCCCGATCCGGCCGTTGCGGATTCATTCGGGCGCGGCCGCAAACTCGCCATCGAACGCTGCACCACACTGCTGCGCCCGACACTGCGCGCCTGGGGCACCGCGGACGCCGACCGCAAACTGCCGGTGCTGGTGGAACTGTGGGTGTCCGCGGGCGAGGGCGCGGTGCGCACCCTGCTCACCGGCGAGGGTGACTGGGATCCGCAGAGCCTCGGGGCATTCGTCGGCTCGGCCGTCCACCGCGCGCTGCGCCACGCCTGAGCGAGGCGGCACCTACTGCACCACGCGCCCGATCTGACCTGACGACGGTCGACAATTGTTCAGCAGTTGGCCCTATCGCTAGGCGGAATGCCGCAGAAGACCGCGCTGGACCAACAAAATGTCCACCGATCTCGCCCTGTGCCCCACCATCGGGCACTACGATGGAGGCATATCCAGCGGTCCAGCCGGAGGTACGGTCATGGCGTTCTATCGGCAGGTGGGAGCGGTGCCGCCGAAGCGACACACGCAGCATCGAGACGACCAGGGGCAGCTCTATTACGAAGAGCTGATGGGCGAGGAAGGCTTCTCCGGCGATTCCTCGTTGCTGTATCACCGGGGTCTGCCGCCCGCGATCGTCGACTCGACGGTCTGGGAGTTGCCGGACCAGTCCCTGACTCCGAATCATCCACTGCGCCATCGCCATCTGCGGCTGCACCAGCTGTTCCCCGGCGATACCCCGGCCGAAACCGATCCGGTCACCGGCCGACGGCTGCTGCTCGGGAACGCGGATGTGCGGATCTCCTACGTCGCGGCCAAGGGCGCCTCACCGCTGTATCGCAATGCGATCGGCGATGAGCTGGTGTACGTGGAATCCGGTGCCGCCGTCGTCGAAACGGTCTTCGGCACCATTCCCGCCCGACAGGGCGACCAGGTTCTGATTCCGCGGGCGACCACACACCGCTGGCTACCGAGCGGCCCGGAACCGCTGCGCGCGTACGTCATCGAGGCGGCCGGCCACATCACCCCGCCGAAGCGCTATCTATCGAAATTCGGTCAGCTGCTGGAACATTCGCCGTACTGCGAGCGCGATCTGCACGGACCGTCGCAGCCGTTGATCGCCAACGGAACCGATATCGAGGTGCTGGTGAAACACCGACCCGGCGGTCGCGTGGTCGGCACCCGGATGATCTACGCGACGCATCCCTTCGATGTGGTCGGCTGGGACGGCTACCTGTATCCGCTCACCTTCAATATCTCCGATTTCGAACCCCTCACCGGTCGGGTGCACCAGCCGCCGCCCGCCCATCAGGCCTTCGAAGGCATCAACTTCGTGGTGTGCAATTTCGTACCGCGCAAGGTCGACTACCACCCGCTATCGATTCCGGTGCCGTACTACCACTCCAATGTCGACAGCGACGAAATCATGTTCTACTGCGGCGGAAACTACGAGGCGCGTAGGGGTTCGGGCATCGGCCAGGGTTCGGTGTCGGTGCATCCCGGCGGCTATGCGCACGGTCCGCAGCCGGGCGCGTACGAGCGCAGTATCGGCATCGACTTCTTCGATGAACTCGCGGTCATGGTCGATACCTTCCGGCCGCTCGAACTCGGCGAGGGCGCGCTGGCCTGCGAGGATCCGGGATATGCGTGGACCTGGTCGGGTCGCGGACCACAGGCCGACGGACACCGGCCACCGAATCAGCGCGCGCACGCGGACCGCGGGCCCGCATGAAGACCCGCGTCGAAGTAGCCGACGACGACCTCTTCGGTCCCCGCAATCTCCCCTACGGCGTCTTCGCACCCGAAGGTGCGGGTTTTCGTGTCGGCGTCCGGATCGGCGAATATGCCATCGATCTGGCTGCGGCACTGGAGGATCCGGTCTTCGCCGAGCCGAACCTCAATGCCTTCATGGCGCAGGGGCCGCGTCGTTGGCGCGAGGTGCGCAACCGGATCCGCGAACTGATCGATGCCGAATTGCCCACCGCCGCCGTGCACCTACTGCATGACGTGCGGACGAAGCTGCCGGTACAGATCGGCGATTACGTCGATTTCTACGCCAGCATCGACCACGCGACGAACCTCGGCAAACTGTTCCGTCCCGATGCCGAACCACTGCTACCGAATTGGCGATATCTGCCGGTCGGATACCACGGACGCGCCGGCACCGTGGTGGTCTCCGGCACCGAGATCGTGCGCCCGCGCGGCCAACGCCGAACAGCCTCCGGCACACCGGATTTCGGTCCGTCACAGCGTCTCGATATCGAGGCGGAGCTCGGTTTCCTGGTCGGGATCGGTTCCGAACTCGGCACCCCCATCGATATCGACGAGTTCGCCGAGCACGTCTTCGGCGTCGCGCTGGTGAACGATTGGTCCGCGCGTGATATCCAGGCCTGGGAGTATCAGCCGCTCGGACCGTTCCTCGGCAAATCCTTCGCGACGTCGCTGTCGGCCTGGGTCACCCCGCTGGCCGCATTGGAGGCGGCCCGCATACCGCTGCCGCGGCAAGTGCCCGAGCCGCTGCCCTATCTGCGGGGCAGCCAGTCATGGGGATTCGATATCGATCTGGCCGTGCGCTGGAACGGCCAAACCGTCGCACACCCACCGTATGCCCGGATGTACTGGTCACCGGCGCAGATGCTGGCGCATCTCACCGCGAACGGCGCCGCCACCCGCACCGGCGATCTCTACGCCTCGGGCACCATCTCCGGACCGGCATCGGACCAGCGCGGTTCGTTCATCGAATTGTCCTGGGGCGGAGCCGACCCCGTCATGGTGAACGGGCTGCACCGCACCTTCCTGGAGGATGGCGACGAGGTGGTCATCACCGCATCCGCCCCGGGCCCGAACTCGCATCGCATCGGCCTCGCCGAGGTCCGCGGCCGCATCTGGCACGCCCGCCCCGCACCATGACACAACCCGGCGCACTCACCGGCTGGCCAGAGGCCAAGCGGGCAGGACGAGTGACGCATAGCCCGTGGCTACCTCGCACATGGTACGGCCTATGCGAGGTAGCCAATGGGTATGCGGCAAGTATCGAGGTGGCGGCGTGGGGCGCTCACCGCGCGGCGTCGATCCGGACGCCGGCATCGACCACGGCGATGAACCGCTGCAGATCTTCGGTGAGGGTATCGACCATATCGGGAGCGCCACCGTCGTCGTGATGGTGCAGCCAGTCCGCGACGAGTTCGAACATGCCGCCGATGGTGGCCAGCGCCAATGCGATTCGCCTGCGCTGCACCTGCGGATCCGATGACGCCTCGCCGGACCACTGCCGGTCCAGGAAGGCCGCCGCCCAGCGCCGGTTACTGCGGCGCTGCTGCTCCACCGCGGGTGAGATGCCGCCCGCCTCGCCGAAGGTCACCTTGGCCAGCCGCGAATCATCGGCGATGGCATGGACGAAGGCTGCGATTATGGTCTCGGCGCGCTCGGGCCAGGGCAATTCGGCGGACGCGGCGGCCGCCTCGCTGGCCCGCTGCTGGATCTGCTCGGTGATATGGGTGAGCAGCGCGACGTAGCACGCTTCCTTGCTGTCGAAATGATCGTAGAAACCCTTGGTGCCGACAAAGGCGCGCTGACAGATCTGTTCGATCGAGGTTCCCGAAAAGCCTTGCTCGGCAAATAGTTCGGTAGCCGCGTCGAGCAGTTGGCTGCGCCGTTGCGCGCTGCGCTGCTCGGCATCGAGGCCACGGATACGGCGCCGGGCCGAAGTCGGATCGGGCCGCGCGGCGGATTTGCTGCGGGTCATACACCGACCATAGCCGGAGGCATTTCAACAAGACCTCTTGTTGGTAACAGTATGTCGTGTTGTAATCGCTGTCACATCGATGAGGAAGGGACGGACGTGCCAGTGATCAATGGGGATCCGATCTGCCGCACACGTCGGCGCGGATTGCGCGCGGCCGTCGCGGCGCTATCGATGGCTGTCGCGGTGGCGACCGCGCTGCTGGCCGGGGTCATCACCGCCATGCCCGCCGCCGCAGCGCCTGTGCCGCAACAGGATTCGTTCTACCAGCCACCGGATGGCTTCGAGACGCAGGAAGTCGGCACGATCCTGCGTTCGCGCGAGGTCCAGCTGGCGGTGCTGACCGTCCTGCCGCTGAGCGTGCGCTCGTGGCAACTGCTCTACCGCAGCACCGACCTGTTCGGACAGCCGACGGCGGCTGTCACCACGGTGATCCTGCCCGCGGGCGCGGACCCGAACCGCTCGCGACCGCTGGTTTCGCTGCAGTTCTACTACGACAGCGCCAGCATCGACTGTGCGCCGTCGTTCGTCTTGCGGCAGGGCGCCGGACTGCCGGGCATAGAGGGCATTCACTCACAGAGTGAGCTGATCGCGATCGCCGCGCTGATCAGCCAGGGCTGGGCCATCTCGGTACCCGACTACGAGGGGCTCGACGGCCATCTCGCGGTGGCCGCGGAGCCGGGATATATGACCCTCGACGGTATTCGCGCCGCCGAGCGCTTCGCACCGCTCGGCGGCGCGAATACCCCGGTGGCGATGTGGGGTTATTCCGGTGGCGGCATGGGCACCGGCTGGGCCGCGCAGTTGCAGCCGACCTATGCGCCGGAGCTGAATGTGAAGGGTGCGGCGCTCGGTGCTCCGGTCTCGGACGTCGCATCCCTGCTGCACGTCAATGGTTCCATGTTCGCCAGCCTGATCGGCATCGGCGTCTCCTCGCTGTACCAGGCGTACCCGAAGTTCCGCGAGGTCACCGATCAGTACCTGACGCCGGAGGGCACGGCACTGATGAACCGGACCAACGCGCAATGCCTGCCGCGCAATGCGCTGACCCAGATGTTCACCGATTACCAACGGATACTGACGATTCCGATCGCGCAGTATCTCGCACTGCCGGAAATCCGGGAGGTCTTCGACGCGACCGTGCTCGGCAAGCAGACCCCGACCGCGCCGATTTTCATCTACCAGGGCGTATTCGATGAGGCCGTGCCGATCTGGACCACCGATCGACTGAACCAGCAGTGGTGTGCGGACGGCGCATCGATCGTCTACAAACGCGACCATCTCAGCGAGCATCTGACCCTGCCATCGCTCGGTATGGCCGACACCTTCAATTGGTTGACGTCACGCCTGGCTCCTGATGCGGCGGATCAATTCGGCTGTCGCACCGAGAATGCGGTCTCGATGCTCGCCGATTTCAATGCCCTGCTGACCCAGATCGAAATCAATCTGAACGCCACCTTCGGCGCGCTCGGATTCCCGATCGGCCCTCGCGAACGCTGACCACTAGTGGCCTAGGTCAGGCATTCGTTGGAGATACAAGAACACGCGCAGAGATTTCCTCGATGCTGAGCCGCGAAACCGATGATCACGTACGGCACCCGCAGTAGACTGCGGCACGAATCTTCGCTACGGCGTCAGTCCGCACTGTACGGCACTCGCAGAGAGGAGATCGGGTATGGGGCATGCAATACCGGGCAAGATCTTCCGGTGGCCGAATCGTACGGTTCCATTCATCATCAACGCCACCGACTTTCCGACAGGATCATCGCAACTCGGCGTCATTAATTCGGCGATAACCAAATGGAACAACACAGCTGGTATTCATGTGACTCTTATACCGCGAACGGCCGAAACATTCTTTGTCGAGTTCGTGGCCGCCGACAGTAGTTGCTCGAGTGACATCGGAAAGAAAGCGTTCATCTGGCCGAGCCGTTCCGGGAAGACGCAAGTCAGATGCGACACCACAGCAGACTTTCAAGACGGTAACGTGATACACGAGATCGGCCACGCTGTCGGTCTCCTTCATGAGCATACGCGCAGTGATCGCGATAATTTTGTCGCGGTCATCGTTCAAAATGTCCTGACCGCCAAGATCGGCAACTACAACCGGCAGACCGGCCAGCGGATCGGGATATACGACTTCGGCTCGATCATGCACTACCCGAGCAACGGCACATTCTGCGTTCAGTGGTATCCCTCGGCGCCGGTGCCACAGGAGTTCAGCAGGCGTTCACCATCGCTAGCGACATTTGCCCCCAATGGCGAACTGCACATGGTCCACGTCGGCCCTTCGAGTCTTATACCGCGGGTTCCCGATTCGACCGATATCTGGCACTCGTGGACCTCGAACGGGGCGGTGTGGACCCGAGGTCCCAGGGTGCCAGGGCGAGGGAGCAGGGACACTCCCGCGTTGGCCTCGTTCAGTGTCGACGGTCAACTGCACATGGTGCACCGAGGACGCAGCAGTGACTTCCTATTCCACTCGCGATCCGCTGATGGGCGTAACTGGAACGCCCCGGTAGTGATACTCAATATGGTCGAGGGCAGCGGCACTCCGGCGTTGACAGAGTTCAAGAACGAGCTGCACCTGGTGCACCGCGGGAAGAACAGCAATGAGTTGTTCCATTTGTTCAGCGCCGATGGACTGACCTGGACGCAGAATCCGCAGGGCTCACCGATTCCCGGGCAATTCAGCAGGGACACTCCGGCATTGGCCTCGTTCAGCGTCGACGGTCAACTGCACATGGTGCACCGAGGGCAGAGCGATGACTTCCTGTACCACTCGTGGTCCGCCGATGGGCGAACCTGGAGTGACCCATTCGGAGTTCCGATTCCGAATCAGCAATCCAGCAGGCACGCTCCCGCGCTAGCGGAATTTGTCGGCGACGACGGAAAAATGAAACTCCATATGGCATACGCCGACGAGGCCGGGACGGTATGGCACACATACTTCGGCAGAGTGAGCCCACTCATCGGCAGCACTGGCACACGCATTCATATCGCCTACAGTTGGAGCCCGGCGACCGATCGCGACAACAACAAGAGCCGATTCGGACCAGCACTCATTTCGTTCGATGGTCGATTGACCATGATGCTCGTCAAAGCAAACAGCAGCCGGATTGTGCAGACCTCGCGAGACGCGACCTTGCAGTGCATCGTCCCGAGCGGAGGGACAACGATTGGTCAACGTGTCGCGCTCAGCACAGACGACATCGCGACCGTGAATACGATGTACCCCTGAGGGCAGCCGCTGCCGTAGCGGCCGCCACTCGATTGCCGACTGCGGCGGCGCGGCATCGCCGTCCGAGCCATCGAACGCGACATCCGTGTGTGGCTCGCCCAGACGTCCTGCCTCAGTCCAGGCAGAACTCATTGCCCTCAGGGTCGGCGAGCACGATGTGGCCGGCGTCCAAACCGCCCGGCTCGATACGGCCGAGCCGCGTCGCACCGATCGCGACGAGTCGGGTTGCCTCGGCTTCCAACGCGGCCATCCGTTCGTCGCCGGTCAGACCGGGCGCGGCGCGGATGTCCAGGTGTACACGGTTCTTCGCGGTCTTCGGTTCGGGCACCTTCTGGAAGAACAGCCGCGGCCCCGAACCATCGGGATCGAGGATGGCCGACCGGTCGTTGTGATGCTCCGGCGGTACACCCCAGGCGGTCAATGCGGTCGTCCAATCCGGAAAACCCTCGGGCGGCGGCTGCAGGTGATAGCCCAATGCTTCCGCCCAGAACGTCGCCTGCGCACCGGGATCGGCACAGTCGTACGTCACCTGGAACTCCTTGCCCATCACGGCTCCAATCTGTCGGCGACCTGTTCGGCCTGGAACAACCGGCATCTTCGCACCGACCGCTGACAAACTCCGCGCGAACGAAGAAGTCGGGCCCGATCCGCACCGTTCGGATCGGGCCCGCTCACGTCCATGAGTGCGGCGAGGTCACCGCCGCGGGCGAAACTACGAGACCACGGGCAGGTACACCTGCGCACCGTGATCGGCGAACTCGGCGGACTTCTCCGCCATACCGGCCTCGATCGCCTCCACCTCCGAAAGCCCCTGGCGCGCCGCGTATTCCCGCACGTCCGCGGAAATGCGCATGGAGCAGAACTTCGGTCCGCACATCGAGCAGAAGTGTGCGGTCTTGGCGGGTTCGGCGGGCAGGGTCTCGTCGTGGTACTCGCGGGCGGTATCCGGGTCCAGGGACAGCGCGAATTGGTCGCGCCAGCGGAATTCGAAGCGCGCCTTGGACAATTCGTTGTCCCGGTCCTGGGCGTGCGGGTGCCCCTTGGCGAGGTCGGCGGCGTGGGCGGCGATCTTGTAGGTGATCACGCCGACCTTGACGTCGTCCCGGTTGGGCAGACCCAGATGCTCCTTGGGCGTCACGTAGCAGAGCATCGCGGTACCGGCCTGGGCGATGATGGCGGCGCCGATGGCCGAGGTGATGTGGTCGTAGGCGGGCGCGATATCGGTGGCGAGCGGGCCGAGGGTGTAGAACGGCGCCTCCTCGCACAACTCCTCTTCCAGCCGCACGTTCTCCACGATCTTGTGCATCGGCACGTGTCCGGGACCCTCGATCATCACCTGCACCCCATGGGATTTCGCGATCTTGGTCAGCTCGCCGAGAGTGCGCAGCTCGGCGAACTGCGCCTCGTCATTGGCATCGGCGATGGAACCGGGACGCAGACCGTCACCGAGGGAGAAGGTCACGTCGTAGCGCGCCAGGATCTCGCAGAGTTCGGCGAAGTTGGTGTACAGGAACGATTCCTGGTGATGGGCCAAACACCATGCGGCCATGATGGATCCGCCGCGCGAGACGATGCCGGTGACCCGCTTGGCGGTCAGCGGCACGTAGCGCAGCAGCACACCGGCGTGCACGGTCATATAGTCGACGCCCTGCTCGCACTGCTCGATCACGGTATCGCGGTAGATCTCCCAGGTGAGTGCGGTCGGATCGCCGTTCACCTTCTCCAGCGCCTGATAGATCGGCACGGTGCCGACCGGGACCGGGGAATTGCGCAGAATCCACTCGCGGGTCTCGTGGATGTTCTTACCGGTGGACAGATCCATGATGGTGTCAGCGCCCCAGCGGGTGGCCCACACCATCTTCTCCACCTCCTCCGCGATCGAGGAGGAGACGGCCGAGTTGCCGATATTGGCATTGATCTTCACCAGGAACTTCTTGCCGATAATGGTCGGCTCCAGCTCCGGATGCCTGTGGTTGGCCGGGATGACGGCGCGGCCAGCGGCGACCTCATCGCGCACGAACTCGGCGCTCACGCCCTCGCGTGCGGCGATGAAACGCATCTCGGGGGTGATGATGCCCTGCCGCGCCCAGGCCAGTTGGGTCTTCGGACCGTCGACCTCGGGCTTGGTCCAGCCGTCGCGCAGCTTGGGCAGCCCCGCGTCCAGGTCGATGGTCGCCGCCTCGTCGGTGTACGGGCCCGAGGTGTCATAGACATCGAAGTGCTCGCCATTGGTCAGATTGATCCGGCGCACCGGAATGCGCAGGTCATCGACCTGTTGGTAGTGCTTGACGCTGCCTTCGATCGGACCGGTGGTCACGGAGTCGACAGGAGCGGAGCCTGCGGAGCGACCCGCGGACGCAGTTGTGCCCATTCGATTTCCTCCCTACGCCAGCATTACCTGGTCAGGTTCATACGGTCGACGGCCCTGAACGCCCGAATGGGCTAGCCGTCCTCTCAGCCCGCTGGTGCGAGCCCCCGTTGGGTGTGAAATTTTCCCGCCCGACGATACCTTTCCACGTCCGCATCCCGCCCGGCGATCGGAGGAACATACAGCGAAGCGCGAGATGGCCGACCGTGCGCCGGTAGATTCGACAAGGTGAAATTCACCCTGGAGGTAGACCTGGATGTCCTGCCCGAGGGCGTCCCAGCGCCTGCCGATCTCGCCGATGAGCTCGGTCGCATCCTGCGCTACTGGGGCGGCAACGTGGAGCACTACCAGTTGATCGAGGGCGATGGTTCGGCCATCTACAACTCCGGATACCGCGAGGTCGGCTCCTGGCAGATCAGCTGATCTTGCCCTCGTAGGCGTCGCGCATGCCCTGCAGGTCGATCTTCTTCATCCCGAGCATGGCCTGCATGGCGCGGTTCGCCGCCGCCCGATCGCTACTCGCGAGCAGGGCATCGGCTGCCACGGGCCAGATCTGCCATGGCACGCCGTATTTGTCATTGAGCCAACCGCATTCGATCTCCTGGCCGCCGTCGGCCAATAGCGCCGCCCAGAGCCGGTCGATCTCCTCCTGGCTGTCACAGTTGACCAGCAGCGACATGGCGTGGGTGTAGCGGAAGTCGCCGCCGCCGTTGATCGCGGTGAACTTCTGGCCGTTGAGTTCGAAATCGACGAGCATGGTGAGTCCGGCTTCGCGTGGCCCGACTTCGCCGTAGGGCAGCACCTTGGTGATCTTCGAATCCTCGAAGAGCGAACAGTAGAATTCGGCGGCCTCCTCGGCCTGGGTGTCATACCAGAGATTGGTGACGATTTTCTGCATGGCGATCCTCCCGATCGGTGTGGTACCTGCACAGGTGCAGACGTTCGAGGGAGCATGGATTCATCGCCGGGCGGCGAGGTGTTTCGGAAGAAAGTCTCCCACTGC
Source organism: Nocardia sp. CA-119907 (assembly GCF_050955995.1). NCBI lineage: Bacteria > Bacillati > Actinomycetota > Actinomycetes > Mycobacteriales > Nocardiaceae > Nocardia > Nocardia sp. CA-119907. The sequence goes on along the minus strand of NZ_CP192091.1, from coordinate 728,057 downwards.
GGGGTCAGTAGGACTGGAGTTCGATCAATGTGCCTTCCGGATCGCGCAGCTGCGCGGTCCGCAGCTGCGGTCCCCACTCCGGACGATCCACCGCCCCGGCGACCAGCGTCGCGCCGTTGCGCAGGCACAGTGCGACCCCCGCGTCGACATCGGCGACCCGGCACACGAACATCACCGCGTCTTGTGCGGGTGCCGCGGTCACCGGCAGGTCGGTGGTGCCGGCGACCTGGGCCATGGCGGCGCGGTCGAAGAGCACCAGCACGGCCTGGTCGTCCACATCCCAGTTCGCGTACGGGCCCGCCGCGGTGCCCTTGATCAGCTTCGCGCCGAGCAGCTCCGGGAGGACGGCGCGGTAGAACTCGAAGCATTCGGCGAAGCGGGTGACGAGCAGTCTCGGGTACAGGGCGTCCACGGTATCTCCTATTTAGTAGGTTCGAACCTATCGTAGGACCGGCCCTATAATTTGTCGTATGGAATCCGCGCGGACCCTTCCGCCGAGCCTGCTCGGGCTCGACACCTACCTGCTGTCACGTGTCGGCAAGGTCGCGCGCGGCAGATTCGCCGATCGGCTCGCGGCGCGCGGGCTTCGGTTGTGGCATATGGCCGTACTCGCCGCGCTGGTCGATTTCGGCCCGCACGTGCAGCGCGATCTCGGGATCCGGCTCGATATCCACCCCAGCGATGTGGCGAAGATCGTCGATGAACTGGCCAGCGCCGGTCAGGTCGAACGCACCCGCGATCCCGCCGATCGCCGCCGCATGTCGGTGCGGATCACCAGGTCCGGCCGGGCGGCGCTGCGGGCGCTGGACAAGGAGGCCCGGCAGGTGCGCGAGGAGATCCTCGCACCGCTCAGCCGGGACGAACGAATCGTGTTGTCGGACATGATGCGTCGACTGTTCGAGCACACCCACCCGGACACCGTCGCGGACTGACACTGGGCACCGGTACGCGGGGTCCGGCGGCAGCCGACGCCACACCACAGCCGACGGACACACGCCCGCTCGACCCGGTGTGATCGAGCGGGCGTCGGACCGCATCAGGCCGCGGTCTGCGTCTGCGCCGCGACCTGCGCCGACCCGCCGTGCGCGGCCGGTTCAGAAGTCTTGCCGCGCAACGGAACTTCCTCGATGAACCAGGCGATCACGAAACCGAGCGCACAGATCACCGAGGCGGCCAGGAAGACATGCCCGACGCCAGAGGCGAAGGCGTCCAGATACCCGGGCCCGTCGGCGGGCGCATGTCCTTGCAGGGCCCTGGTGAACAGGGATCCGAAGGCCGCGACGCCGATTGATCCGCCGAGGGTGCGGAACAGGGTGACAGCGCCGGATGCCGCGCCGATATGCGATATCTCCACGCTGTTCTGCGCGACGGCAGTGGACAGCTGCATCGAGAAGCCGAGTCCGGCTCCCATCAGCGCCATCGCGAATCCCGTTGCCAGCCGCCCGGTTTCGGCATCGACGGTGGCCAGTAGTACGGCACCCGCGGTGAGGAACACGCCGCCGAGAATGAAGAAGTTCTTGTACTTTCCGGTGGCGGTCATCCGCTTGCCGACGAGCTGGGACACGATGAGCAATGGGATCATCATCGGCAGCAGCAGCCATCCGGAGTTGGCCGCCGAGGCGCCCTGCACGGTCTGCTGGAACAGCGGCAGATACAGCACCGATCCGAACATGATCACGCCACCGACCAGGGCCGTCAATGCGGCCAGGGTCAGATTGCGGGTACGGAAGATCCCCAGCGGAATCACCGGATCGACGGCCCGGCGCTCGATGACGAGGAAGGCGGCGAGAGCGGCCACCGCGAGCACGGCGAGTCCGATGATCCGGGCCGAGAGCCAGGCGTAGTCGATACCGCCCCAGGTCGCGATCAGCACCAGCGCGCCGATCGCGATGGCGAGCGTGCAGATACCCGCGTAGTCGATGGTCACCTTCCTGCGCGCGACCGGAAGCTCGAGCCGCCACCACGACCAGGCGAAGGCCACCAGGCCCAGCGGGATATTGATGTAGAAGGCCCACCGCCAGTCGAGTCCGTCGGTGATCAGACCGCCGAGCAGCGGGCCGCCGATGGTGCCGATGGCCATCGTGGTGGCGGTCATGCCCTGGTACTTTCCGCGTTCGCGCGGCGGGACCAGCGCGCCGATGAGGGCGAACGCGGTGACGGCGATGCCGCCCGCGCCGAGACCCTGCAGTGCGCGGAATCCGATCAGCGCCGACATCGACCACGATGCGCCCGCCAGCACCGAACCGATCAGGAAAACGCCTATAGCGCTGAGGAATACGGTCTTTCGGCTGTACAGGTCGCCGAGTTTCGCCCATACCGGCGTCGAGATCGCCGATAGCAGCGTGTACGCGGTCACCACCCAGGCGACCTGGGACAGTCCGCCCAATTCACGCACGATCGTCGGCATCGCGGTGCCGACGATCGCGTTGTCCAACATTGCCAGCAGCATCGCCAGCAGCACACCGGCCAGCACCGGTCGGATCGATCGCGTGGGCGCGGTTCTCATTTCGGTCATTTCTGCGGACATGGCCGCTCACCTCCTTCGGGCTTGTCATCGGCAATCCGGACCGCCGACCGGTCCAGAAAAGCATAGTCGCTATAAAAGTACAACTGCTCCGACTTTGGTGCAGATAGCCTGATCCGGGTAGAGTCGGCGATATGACCGCGACGACCGGACGCCGTGAGCGCAAGAAGGCCCAGACGCGGCAGGCCCTGGCCGATGCCGCGATGCAGCTGTTCACCGAACGCGGCTACGACAATGTCGGCGTCCGGGAGGTCGCCGAGGCGGCAGACGTATCACTGAGCACGCTGTTCAAACATTTCCCCAGCAAGGAATCACTGGTCTTCGATCTGGACGCGGATATCGAGGCCGACCTGGTCGCGGCCGTCCGCGATCGCCCCTCGGGACAACCGGTCATGCACGCGCTGCGCGACTATCTGATGCGCAGTCGCACCACGCGCAGTGATGATCCCGGCATCGTCGCCTTCCACCGCCTCATCGACTCGACGCCAGCACTGCGCGAATACGCACACCAGATGCTGCTGCGGCACGAGTCCGCGCTGGCGGCCGCGATCGCCGAAGCGACCGGCAAACCGGAGGGCGATCTCGCCGCCGCGGGATTGGCCCACTTCGCCCTGGAAAGCTCCAAAGTCGCCAGCACACGGGAGGATCCGCCGCGCGCGCTCCGGAAGCTGTTCGACCTGCTCGAACACGGCTGGGGCGCGGACGCCGCAGGTCAGTGACTCGGTGACACGAAATCCCTGGGCACCAACCACATCGCAAGCACAGTCACTTCGCGACCATGTCCGCCGAAGGGCATGACGGAGCAGCCACACCGAAGGAGTGTCGCGCGCTGATGCGCCGTTGAGGAACGACCAACATCGAGCAGCGAGTCGGCGAGGCGAGTTGATGGCGTCCAGCCGGAGCGCTCGACCGCAGCACCGCCGACAATCCAGCCGAGGGTCGGGCCCACCCCAGCCGATGCTTACCAGGTAGGCGCTGACCGGCTCCGCACGTTCAAACTCCACACGGACATGCTCTGAGCCAATGCTCTTCACCTCCGCACTTTGTCGCAGCAATCTCACAGACATCGATCGATCCGCTCGTCCATCGACATTCAGCCAGCATTCATGGCATATCAGCTAACAACTAGATACCGAAGTGATCGATGCAGGGGCGCAGGGAAATCCACACATCGGCAGCAATCGGTTGACGGACAGATCTAGCGCTGCTAGATTCTCTATCAACGCTACAGACGAAGAAACGGAAGCCATCATGATCACCACTGCCATTCAGGTCATCGCCATCGCCTCGGTCCTCGCGAACGCCGTCGTCTACGGCACCGACGCCTGCTTCGCACTGATCACGCGTTCGGTGTACGACAAGCTGGACGACCGGACCGTGACCATTTCGGCGGGCTGGGGCCACTACTACGGCGATCGCCGGATGCCGATCGTCGGCATCGGCGGCGTGGTGACCGCCGTCGCGGCAACACTGCTCGCGGCCATCGGCGGTCACGTCCCGGCGGCGATCGCGGCGGGTATCGCCGTCATCGCGCTGGTGACCTGGCTCGGGATCTACGTTCGGGTCGCGAAGCCGGTGAACACCCAGCAGACCGCCGCCGCGCAGTCCGGTGTCATCCCGTCGAATGCACGTGCGCTGCAGGAGAAGTGGAACAGCGTCATCAACGGCCGGGTCGCCCTCCAGTTCATCGCCGTCGCCGCACTCTGCGCCGCTATCGCCCTTGCCTGACACTCCTCATCGAAACCCTGTGTCGACCGCACATCGAATGTGCGGTCGACACAGGGTTTCGCTGGTATACGGCCATCTCGAAATGCATTGCCTAGCGGATGGTTTGGTCGATCAACAAGCGCGCGGCCCGGTCGGTGCGCTCGACGTCACCGGTGATCAGCCGATCCTGAATAATGCCGCGCAGACCCGAAACCAATAGCGTGGCAACGGCTTCCGGATCATCGATGGTCTCGATCCGACACAGCGCATCAGTGAGCGTGCCGATGAAGGTCGCGATCGCGGCATTCGCGTATTCGCCATAGGGACTCCCCGGCGCACATGCCGCGCCGAGTACTTGCAGCAGCACGCGCACACTCGTCGTGGCCTCCCCCGCGATATTCACCGAGCAGAATGCGCCGAGCCGCTCGCGCAGCGCAGCCGCATCGGTGATATCAGCGAAAACGGCGCCGATATCCGGGCGCTGCGTGGTGAGCGCCTGGACCAGCAACTCCTCCTTGGTATTGAAGTAGTGGATCAGCATGCGGGAGCTGGTGCCGAGTTCGGCGGCGAGCGGGCGCAGCGACAGATCGCCGAGACCGCGTTCGGCGATGTACTCGACGACACCGGCCAGCAGGTCGGCGCGTTTCGCGTGGTCGAGGGGGCGAGCCATGAGTTGACTGTAGCGATTGGTACAGGTATTCATGACATCGTGACTGTAACAATCGCTTCAGAAACTCGGCCGTCGGTCGTGGTCACCGCGGTCGCCGCGACCACATCGCTGGCCGATGACATCGACGCGACCTGGTCCGGCCTGCTCGCCGGACGCAGCGGTATCGGCAGGCTCACCGACGATTTCGTCGCCGAATACGATCTACCGGTCCGCATCGGCGGCAAGTTGACCGCACATCCGGGTGCGCAACTCACCCGGGTCGAACAGCGACGCCACTCCTATGTCGAGCAAATGGCCCTGGTGCTCGGCCGCCAAGTGTGGCGCAATGCGGGCACACCCGAGGTCGAGGGCGAACGGCTCGCGGTGGTCATCGGCACCGGCCTGGGCGGCGGCGACGCGCTGATCAATGCCGTCGACTCGATGCGCGACGGCGGCTACCGCAAGGTATCGCCGATGTCGGTGCCGATGGTGATGCCGAACGGCCCGGCCGCCACGGTCGGACTCGAAATCGGTGCCAAGGCCGGGGTTTTCGCGCCGGTCTCGGCCTGTTCGTCCGGTTCGGAGGCGATCGCGCACGCGTGGCGGCTGATCACCACCGGCGAGGCCGATGTCGTGGTCGCGGGCGGTGTCGAGGGTCATATCGATGCGGTGCCGATCGCGAGCTTCGCGATGATGCGCGCGATGAGCACCCGCAATGACGAACCGGAGCGGGCATCGCGGCCGTTCGATCGGGATCGGGACGGCTTCGTCTTCGGTGAGGCCGGCGCATTGCTGGTGCTGGAATCCGAGCGGCATGCGCGGGCGCGCGGGGCGCGGATCCATGGGCGCGTACTCGGCGCGGGGATCACCTCCGACGCCTACCACATCGTCGCCTCGGAGCCGGACGGCATCGGCGCCGCCCGTGCCATGCGCAAGGCGATAAGCACTGCCGGACTTCAGATTTCGGATATCCAGCACGTCAACGCGCATGCCACCTCGACATCGATCGGCGATGCGTCGGAGGCCAATGCCATCACCGCCGTCACGCCCGAGGCATCGGTCTACGCACCCAAATCCGCACTCGGCCATTCGATCGGCGCGGTCGGGGCGCTCGAATCCATCCTCACTGTGCTGACATTGCGCGACCAGATCGTCCCGCCCACACTGAATCTCGACAATCGCGATCTGGAGATCGACCTCGATATCGTCGCGGGCGCACCCCGCGAGCAACACATCGACTTCGCACTCAACAACTCCTTCGGCTTCGGCGGCCACAATGTCGCCCTCGCCTTCGGCCGGGCGTAGCCACGCCCGGCCGGTTGCCACGGAGTAGCGTCGTAGCAGAATCGTTAACCGGACAAACAACCCACCGGGCAGCTTCGATGGACGGGACAACGACGTGGCCGACGCCTTCTACACCCCAGATCCGACGGATCCGAATCGGTTCGTCTCGACCGAGTTGACCCGCGGTCCGTGGTCACCGGACGCCCAGCACGCCGGACCGCCCTCCGCGCTGCTCGGGTACGCGATCGAGCGCTGTGAGCCACGGACCGGATTCCAGGTCGGGCGGGTCGCGGTGGAGATTCTCGGGCCGGTTCCGCTGGAGCCGCTGACAGTGGCGACGCGGGTGGTCCGCCCCGGCCGCAGCGTCGAGCTGATCGAGGCGACCCTGTCCACCGATCGCGGGCCGGTGCTGCGGGCGAATGCCTGGCGCTTCAAACTCGCCGAGCCGGAACTCGAACTGCCCGAACAGATTCTGCCGACCGGCGCGCGTCCCGGCCCCGATCAGGCTGTGCCGTCCCAGTTTCCCTCCGATCAGCCGGTCGGCTTCCACACCGGCATCGAATACCGCTTCGTCAGCGGCTCATTCGCCGAACCCGGCCCGGCGATCTGCTGGATCCGGCTGCGGTATCCGATCGTCGCCGGAACCACCCCGAGCCCACTGGAACGCACACTCGCGGCGGCGGATTCGGGCAACGGCGTCAGCTCGGTGCTGGACTGGTCCCGATACCTGTTCATCAATACCGATCTCACGGTCACGCTGCACCGGCAGCCGGTTGGCGAGTGGGTCTGCCTGGACGCCGCCACCTATCCGCAACCACACGGCATCGGCTTGGCGGAGTCGGCACTGTTCGATGAAAAGGGCCCACTGGGCCGCAGCACCCAAACCCTGTTCCTCGGACCGCGCTAGCGTCTGCGCGGGCCGAAGTCCGCGGCCCAACGCAGACGCTCGTCGCACGCCGTCGAATCGGATTGCGCGGCAGCCGAGAGTGCGGCGACGTGGCACGAACTTCGCAGGTCGAGACCACCGGCCGGCCTGTTGCTGAGCAATCGCCGCATGTGAAACCATAAATGTGATTCGGTCGACCCGAGAACTCTGATGACTGGACACCCGGCAGCACACCGCGCACCGCGGACACCGGGCCCGGCGACCGACACCACTCGCGCAATGGTTTCCGGTCCGGGTCTTGCTGGTTTATGTGCCGCACTCGGGCTGCTTCCGGTCGCGCCAGTGCTGGCCTGGGCGGACGCGCTGAGACCTTTCCGAATCTGGTTCTGGACGCCTTCGCGCAGCGTCCCGGACGCGGGAAGGAGTTGAATCCGATGCGCTTGCGACTGACCCCGGACCAACTCGCCGCGGCCTTGTCCATCTCCGGGCTGCAGCCAGGGCCGCGCTCCGCGCTGCCGTCGACAACCCCGCCGCACGACCCGGCGGCGGAGCTGAAGGACACCGGACTACTCGAGGACGACGGCCGACTCATCGGATCGGCGACGGCAGCGTTGCGAATCGCCGCCGATCCCGCCCGCACTGTCGTCATCACCGCCAACCGCGCCGGGCAGGCCGGCTGGAAGTCGGTGCTGCTGCTGCACGGGGACGAGGACGAAACCTTCGTCATGCAGGCCGGGACCGGCGACGACGGCTTCGAATTCACCGTCGTGCCCACGCTCACCCAGGCCACCGCGCAGGTGGACGAACTACTCGATCTCACCTCCTACGGCCCCGGAGCCTTATCGCCTCCCATCGACCTCGATCTCATCGCGTTCGCCGCCCTGCTCGCCGCCACCGATACGGCGCAGGAGGCCCGCCTGGCCGGGGTCCTTGGTCGAAAGGTCACGCCAGGACCGCCCGAGCTGCGGGCGCTCGAACTGGAGGAACAACTCGCCAAGGGACTTGCCGGCGACGACACCCGCTGGTCCCTGCCCGCCGCCCAGGGAGCCGCACCGGTGTCACTCGCGGCGGCGGCCGGTCGGATGCCGGAGGGGCTGGCCAGGCTGGCATTGCTCGGTCTGGTCCGGCTGGAGGCCCTCGGCAGCTACCGATTCACCGATGCCGGGACCGCGGTAGCGCGGACGTTCGGTCAGCTATTGACGACGGGCAGCATTGCCGTGTTCACCGGTGCGGCATCGGAACGGCCCGCACTCGCCCACTTCACGGTGTTCCGATCGACATTCACGACGCGGTTCGCGTTCTGGAGCGAGCTGGCGACGCGAAACCCGCGCGTGGAATTGTTCGAGACCACAGCGGATGTCGCACTCCGTGTGGTGCGCGACGTGCTCGACCCTGCCGTGGTCACGTTCGCCGGTGGCACAGCGGCATTCGACGCGGCCTCCGCGCCCACCGAGGCCGTGCCGATGGTCGAGCGCGGCGGCGAAGCGACGTGGCATCCGACCCACCAGGTGCCCGGCAACGGCATGCCGGCGTGGGCCACACCCGATCCGGCCCGGCCACCCGTCGCCCACATCGACCCGTACGTCGAACTCGAGATCCTCGAACGCGCCGGGGACTGGGCGCATATCGCCTGCAACAACGGCTGGACCGGCTGGGTCGACGGCCGCGCCATCGAACCGCTCACGGCCCCCGCCGCGGCACCCTGGTACCCCACCCACCGGGTACCCGAGGGCGGAATGGCCGCGTGGGCCTCGCCCGATCCGAGATTCGGACCCATCACCAGTATCGATCCCGGCGTCGAACTCCAGATCCTCGAGCGCGCCGGGGACTGGGCACATATCGCCTGCAACAACGGCTGGACCGCCTGGGTCGACGGCCGCGCGATGCAACCCCTGACACTGCCCCGCGCCGCGCCGAGGACATCCACCGACAACAGGCGCGTCTGATGTCGCGGTCGCGGATCAACGCCGCTGCCAGCGCCAGGCGAATTCGCCCTCCTTGGGCGGGGGCCCTGGGAGATCGCCTTCGGCCGACAGTCCGGCGAGCAGCATGGCCAGCACACGTCGGCGCAGTTCCGCGGTGCGCTGCTGGTCCGGCATGGTGATGGCCGCACACGATTCGAGGACCAAACCGAGATCGTTGGCATTGGCATCCGCGCGCAGCCGACCGGAGGCGTGCGCCCGCCGCACCAGTTCCTGGGTTACCTCGCCCGAATGCGTGATATCCGGCAGCATCGAGTCGTCCGGGGTGAACGTGCCGGCCAGATGCACGGTCAGCGAGTGCACGTCGGCCTCGACCACCCGTTCCAGGAATCCGACCAATCCGCGCCAGCCATCCGAATCCTCCAGTGCGGCATCGGCTTCCGCGTTGTAGCGGCGCAGGCCCTCATGGCAGAGGGTGCGCAGCAGCACCTCCTTGCTCGGATAGCGGCGATAGAGGGCGCTGATTCCGACGCCAGCGCGTTCGGCGACGGCGGCGATCGGCGCGTTGGCATCGGCCAGGAAGACCGCGCGGGCGCCCTCCAGGATGAGTCCGTCATTGCGGGCGGCCTGGGCCTTGCGACCCGGCAGACCCTTCTGAGCTGGGGCATCGGTTGTTTTCGACATGAGTTCAGACTAGCACTTGAAACGGAATGATCCGTTCTGCTACTGTTTAAACAGAACGAAGCATTCCGTTTCACAAGGAGCAGCAATGAGCGCCATCACCCCCTTCACCATCAACATCGACCAGGCCGACCTCGACGACCTGCAGGACCGACTCGCCCGCACTCGCTGGGCGGATCAGATCCCCGGGTCGGAGGACACCTACGGGGTGAGTGTCGAGCGCGTGCGGCATCTGGTGAACTACTGGCGCGACGGATTCGACTGGCGCAAGGTCGAGGCGAAGCTCAATGCGTACCCGCAGTTCACCACGGAGATCGATGGGCAGAACATCCACTTCCTGCACATCGAGTCGCAGCGGGACAACAGCTTTCCGCTGATCCTGACCCACGGCTGGCCGGGCACCTTCGTCGAATTCCTCGGCGTCATCGAGCCGTTGACGGCGGCCGGATTCGATCTGGTGATCCCGTCGGTGCCGGGTTACGGATTCTCCGGTCCGACAACCGAATCCGGTTGGAACGATCAGCGCATCGCCAAAGCCTGGGCCGAACTGATGCGGCGGCTCGGGTACACCGAATACGGTGCGGTCGGAAATGACGGGGGCGCGCAGATCTCGCCCGAACTCGGTCGAGTCGCGCCGGATAATGTTGTCGCCATTCAGGTTTCGCAGGTGTACTCGTTCCCCTCGGGTGATCCGGCGGAGCTGGCCGACCTCACCGAGGACGAGCAGCAGTCACTGGCGACGCTGGATTGGTTCGTCAAGAACAAGATGGGCTTCAATATCCTGCAGTCGCAGCAGCCGCAGACGCTGGCGCACGCGCTGATGGATTCGCCGACCGGTCTGATCGGCTGGAACAGCCAGCTGCTCGGCCCGGATCTGGACGATGAGTTCGTGCTGACCAATATCGCGATCCACTGGCTCACCGGCACCGCGGGTTCAGCCATCCGGCACTACTTCGAGAAGGCCAAGGCGCAGCAGCCGACCGAGCCGACCACGGTGCCGCTCGCGCTGTCGGGATCCAATGGTGACTTCCACGGAATCCGCCGGTTCGCCGACCGCGATCACACCAACATCGTGTCGTGGCGCACCCACGACGTGTACACCCACTACCTGCACCACGTCGCACCCGCGCTGATGGCCGGTGAGATCACCGAATTCTTCGCGCAGTACCGCTGACGCCCGATGCCGTTCCGCGCGGCATCGCATCGCCGATGCGATGCCGCGCGGACATCGCCTTCCCATCGACCGAGGAGACCGCCGTGACTGCCATCCGTCCCTTCACCATCGACATTCCCCAATCCGAGCTCGACGACCTGAACGACCGGCTCCGCCGCACGCTGTGGCCGGACGAGCTGCCGGGTGTCGGTGATTCGTACGGCGTGCCCAAAGATCGAATTCGCGGCCTCGCCCAGTACTGGCTGGAGCACTTCGACTGGCGGGCGCTCGAGGCGAAGCTGAACACCTATCCGCAGTTCACCACCGAGATCGATGGCGAGAACATCTACTTTCTGCACATCCGGTCGTCCCGCGAGGATGCGCTGCCGGTGATCCTGACGCACGGCTGGCCTGGCTCGGTGCTCGAATATCTCGACGTCATCGAACTGCTGACCGAGCCGGCATCGGCCGACGACCCCGCCTTCCACGTGGTGATCCCCGCATTGCCCGGCATGGGTTTCTCCGGGCCGACGCACAGCACCGGTTGGACCATGCGCCGGGTCGCACGGGCCTGGGTCGAGCTCATGGATCGACTCGGATACGAGCGCTTCGGCGCGATCGGCAACGACGGCGGCTCGATGGTTTCACCGGAGATCGGCCGACTCGTCCCCGATCGGGTAGTGGGTGTGCATGTGACACAGCTGTTTTCGTTCCCGTCGGGCGATCCGGCCGAGTTCGAGGACCTCTCGACGGAGGACCTCGCGGCGCTGGCACACCTGAAGTGGTTCCAGGACAACAAGATGGCCTTCAACCTCTTCTGCGCCCAGCAGCCGCAGACCTTGGCGTATGCGATTTCTGATTCGCCAGTGGGTCTCTTGGGTTGGAACGCACAGCTTTTCGGCGAAAGCCTGGATGCCGAATTCGTGATCGGTAATGTCGCCCTGTACTGGTTGACCGGCACCGCGGGATCGTCGGTGCGGTTCTATTACGAGGAGGCGCACAGCACCGAGCGGCCGACCGCGCCGACGACGGCGCCGACCGCGCTGGCGATGTTCAAAGGCGATTTCCAGTCGATGCGGCGCTTCGCGGAGCGTGATCACAGCAATATCGTCAGCTGGAACTCCTACGATGCGGGCTCGGTGGTCGGCGGCCCGAACGATGCCGCGGGCCATTTCGCCGCGCACGAGACGCCCGAGCTGCTGGTCGGCGATATCCGCCAGTTCTTCGCGAAGCTCAGCTGACGGGAAACTGCTGGTCACCGGCCCGCATTCCGCGCACGGGAATGCGGGCCGGTGCGCGTAGACCCACTCTTATGTCCGCGAGACTCACGACCATGGTTCGTCTCACGCTCCGTTGATGTACTGGATTCACCAACAGCTGAACAGCTTTCAGAGTCAAGGAGAGAACAATGCGGATCGCAGTCTTCGGAGCCACCAGTACCGTCGGTCGTCTGGTCGTCGAGCAGGCGCTCGAACAGGGGCATGAGGTCACCGCCTTCACCCGCAATGCGGCCAGCGTCGGGCAGCGGCACGAGCGGCTGCACATTGTCGAGGGCAATGTGCTGGACGCGAATTCGGTCGAACAGGCGGTCGTCGGTCAGGACGCGGTACTCATCTCGCTCGGCGCGGGCCGCAAGGGCGTCATCCGGGCCGAGGGCACCCGCGCGGTCATCGAGGCGATGAACCGCACCGGCGTCGAGCGCCTGATCTGCCAGACCACCCTCGGCGTCGGCGACAGCGAGGGCAACCTGAACTTCCTCTGGAAGTACGTGATGTTCGGGATGCTGCTGCGCCGGGCCTACGCCGACCACGTCGAGCAGGAGGAATACGTCCGCGTCAGCAACCTGGACTGGACCATCGTCCGCCCGAGCGCCTTCACCGACGGCCCCCGCACCGATGCCTTCCGCCGCGGCTTCGGCGCCGACGAAAAGGGCCTGTCGCTGAAGATCGCCCGCGCCGATATCGCCGCGTTCATGCTCGAACAGCTCACCGATGCCACCTACACCCACCGGGCCGCTGGCATCTCCAACTGAGCCGACTATGCCGGTCGAACTCGGCGGGTTCCCCGCAACCGACCAGAAACCCACGCCCCCGATCGAGTGCGTGGGTTTCTCTCGCTCAGTGGTGGTTGTGGAGATGGCGGCGAGATCGGGCCGGGTGGCCAGCCAGCAGAAACCCTTGCTGCGCAAGATGCCTCGGAGCGCTCGGCCACCTCCTCGTGACTGCCGACCAGCGCCGTGCCCGCCCCCGAACGTGCACGCTCAGGCCGGTGCGGGTCGGCGACTGAGTAGGGTCAGCGGTGTGAAACTGCTGCCGCTTGTGCCCGACGGGCAGACTCCGGTTCGTGTCCTCACCATCGCCGGAACCGACTCCGGGGGCGGCGCGGGTATTCAGGCCGATTCGCGGACCATGGCCCTGTGCGGCGTGCACGCGTGTGTGGCGGTGGCCGCGGTGACGGTGCAGAACTCGGTCGGGGTGAGCGGGTTCCATGAGATTCCGCCGCAGATCGTGGCCGATCAGGTGCGCTCGGTGGTCGGGGATATCGGGGTCGGGGCGGCCAAGACCGGGATGTTGGCCTCGACCGCCATTATCGAATCCGTCGCGGCGGTCTGTCAGGAGGTGGGGATCGGGCGGGACCGGACGCCCCTGGTGGTCGATCCCGTCGCGGCATCCATGCACGGTGATGCGCTGCTGCACGCGGAGGCGCTGGACGCGGTGCGGCATACGCTGATTCCGCTGGCCACGGTGGTGACACCGAATCTCGACGAGGTGCGGCTGATCACCGGTATCGAGGTCACCGACGACGCCGCGGCGCGGCGGGCCGCGCAGGCGCTGCATGGGCTCGGGGCGCAGTGGGCGATCGTCAAGGGCGGACATCTGCGGTCCTCCGATGTCAGCACCGATCTGCTCTTCGATGGCGATCAGTTCCTGGAGTTCACCGCGCCGCGGATCAACACGGGGAACGACCACGGCGGTGGTGACACCCTGGCCGCGGCCATCGCGTGCGCGCTCGCCAATGGTTACTCGGTTCCCGACGCGGTCGCGTTCGCCAAGGACTGGACCTACCGGTGTCTGGCCGCGTCCTACGATCTCGGCGCAGGTCACGGGCCCGTTTCCCCGCTCTGGCGGCTGTCGGCGAGCTAGCGCCGAAACTTGTCGGTGGGTGGGTACATACTCGAGGTATCGCAGCCACCGTTGGCCGCAACGGAGCGGTTCAATGAGAACAATGGGGTTCGATGTGGCCGCGGAAGCCGACCGCCACTGGCGCGCCCGCGGTCGGCGCCACCGGTGGTGCACAGATCACTCGCTGGAAAACGCAAGGTGCAGTGGCAGATCCGCGTCCATGCTGATGCCGTTCAGTCGCGCATTGGCCTCGGCCAATGCGGAGATGATCTCGGCCAGATAGGCGACGAACTTCTCGATCGGCATCGCATTCGCCTGTAGTCGGTTCGCGCCCAGCCACCAGTCGGTGGCCGAGGCCACCGCGCCGAAGACCGAATAGTTGACCAGTTCGACACTGGACACCTCGACGGAACCGTCCGCGAGCAGTCCGGTGAACAGATCGGCCGCCCGCTTGGCCGATTGACGAGCCGACTGCAGCGCGCGCTCGGAGTCATCGGCGCGCTGGGTGAAGTGACTGTGCAGCATGAAGCGGAAGACATTCGGATGCTCGGTCACCACGAGCACATATTCGGCCGCGCCGCGCCGGATGACCTCGCGCGCCGAATCATTGGTCAGGTCGACGCTGGAAACGATCCGTTCCCACAGCATGTCGCGGACCCGGTCGACGATGGCGTTGTAGAGGTCGGTCTTATCCTCGAAGTGCCGATACAGCTTGGGTTTGGCGGCACCGGCCTCCTTCGCGATATCGCCCATGCTGACCTCGGGCCCGAACCGGTCGAGCGCCCGGAACGCCGCATCGACGAAGTCCGCCCGAACCTTGCGCCGATGCTCCCGCCACCGCTCGGTCCGAGCATCCACCCGCTTGGGCGGCACCTCACCCACGCCCCGCCCACTACGCATCACAACCCCGACCGTACCAACCCCCCACCCGACCTCGACCAACTCGACCGAAACCAAAACCACGACAGCCTGCGTCAGCGATCCACCAGCACCAGGAAACGCTCAGCGTTGGCGAGGTGGCCGCAACGATGCCACACGAACCAAAGCCGTACGCACTTCCCACAAGATCAGCAATACACCGTCCCTCCCCCAGGGCGCATCCTGGACCCAATGATCACCATGCACTCACGCTGGCAAACGTCGAGAGCACGCCTGTACCAGCGCATTCTCGAAAATGAGGCGGATGGGAGAACAGTGGGGGCATTTGCTGGAGTGGCAAGAAAGTTGGCGTTGGGAATGGTGGGGCGGAGATCATGCGGTCAGGGGGAAATGTCATGCGGCAAGTTGGATGGGAGATCGAGGATGACCGATAGCACTGCGTCGCAGACTGCTCTGGAATTCTGGGAGGAGTTCTATCAGGATCGGGATCAGATTTGGACCGGGAATCCCAATCCGTTGTTGGTGCGGGAGGTCGTCGGGCTTACGCCGGGCACTGCGTTGGATCTGGGGTGTGGTGAGGGGGGCGACGCCGTCTGGTTGGCACGGGAAGGGTGGCGGGTCACCGCGGTCGATGTGTCTGCGACGGCGTTGCGGCGGGCGGGGGCGCATGCCGCTGAGGAGGGTGTCGCGGATCGGATCGTGTTCGCGGAACATGATCTGGCGCAGTCGTTTCCGGAGGGGGAGTTCGATTTGGTCTCGGCGCAGTTCTTTCATTCGCCGGTTGCGCGGCAGGACGAGCGGACGAAGGTCTTGCGGCGGGCCGCTGAGGCGGTGGCCGTTGGTGGGGTGCTGTTGATCGCGGGGCATGCGGGGTGGCCTTCGTTTCTGGAGCATCGGCATGATGTGCACTTTCCGACGATGGATGAGGTGCTGGACGGGCTCGCTTTCGACGCAGATGCGTGGCGGGTGGAGACCGCGGATGAGGTCGAGCGGGTGGTGACCGGGCCGGAGGGGCAGGTCGGGACTCGCTCCGACACGATCTTGCGGATCCGCAGGCTCGGGTAAGCAACAGTCCCCAGGAACCTCACAGCCAGGGCCCAGCTAGGCTCCAGCGCGGTTGGCGAGGGTGGTCACCATGACCGAATCGACGACCGCCGCGCACCGGGCGGATATGACCGAAACGGTGATCACGCCCGTGCTGGACGTCGTGATCCCCGTCTACAACGAAGAGGCCGACCTGGGCATCTGCGTGCGGCGGCTGCACACCTACCTGCGTGACGGGTTCCCGTTCCCGACCCGGATCACCGTTGCCGACAATGCGAGCACCGATGACACCATGCAGGTCGCGCGACTGCTCGCCGATGAGCTCGACGATGTGCGGGTGGTGCATCTGGACGCGAAGGGCCGGGGCCGCGCACTGCGCGCGGTGTGGGAGCACTCCGATGCACAGGTCGTCGCGTATATGGATGTGGATCTGTCCACGGATCTGAATGCGCTACTGCCGCTGGTGGCTCCGCTGATCTCGGGACATTCGGATCTGGCGATCGGCACCCGGCTCGACGCGTCGTCGCGGGTGGTTCGCGGACCCAAGCGAGAGTTCATCTCGCGGTGCTACAACCTGATCCTGAAAGCCTCACTGCAGGCACGGTTTTCGGATGCGCAGTGCGGATTCAAGGCGATGCGCACCGATGTCGCGCGCCAGCTGCTGCCGCTGGTGCAGGACGGTGAATGGTTCTTCGATACCGAACTCCTGGTGCTCGCCGAGCGGGCGGGCCTGCGCATCCACGAGGTGCCGGTCGATTGGATCGATGATCCGGACAGCCGCGTGGATATCGTCGATACAGCGCGCAAGGATCTGCTCGGGGTGTGGCGCTTGCTGCGCGGTCTGACGACCGGTGCACTGCCGCTGGAGGAGCTGCGGCGCGCGGTCGGACGCGAACCACTGGTTCCGGGTGTGCCCTTGGGGATGGTCGGGCAGGTGGTGCGGTTCGCGATGGTCGGCGTGATTTCCACGCTCGCCTATATGCTGCTGTACTTGGTGTTGCAGCCCATGACCGGTGCCCAGGTCGCGAACTTCCTCGCACTGCTCATCACCGCGATCGGCAATACCGCCGCCAATCGCGCCTTCACCTTCGGGGTGCGCGGGTCGACCGGCGTCGTCTCGCATCAATTCCAAGGGCTGCTGATATTCGGCTTCGGCCTGCTGATCACCAGCGGATCGCTGTTCGCCCTGCATCGCTGGGCCCCGGACGCGGCCGTCCACCTCGAACTGTTCGTCCTGGTGGTGGCCAATCTGATCGCAACCCTCATCCGATTCGTCGGTCTGCGTTGGGTATTCCGAAACCCTACCGGTGCCGTCGAAAACCGATCGACCGCGCCGGATGCGGTCACGGAGCCGATGCTGCGCGCCACGAAGGCGACCATCGATGGAGTTCGCCGATGACAGCGACGCTGACACCACCGGCTACGGCGATCCTGCCCGAACCACCGCCGAAGCAGCAGATCCGCTGGGAATACCCGGCATTGGCCGCACTCCTGATCGGCACCGGTATCGCCTACCTGTGCAATCTCAGCGCCAACGGCTATGCGAATTCCTTCTATTCCGCTGCGGTACAGGCGGGTTCGAAGTCCTGGAAGGCCTTCTTCTTCGGCTCCTCGGATGCGGCCAACTCGATCACCGTCGACAAACCACCGGCCTCGCTCTGGCTGATGGAGCTTTCGGTACGGGTGTTCGGGCTGAATTCCTGGAGCATCCTGGTACCGGAGGTGCTGCTCGCCATCGCCTCGGTGGCATTGGTGTGGGCGACGGTGCGCAGGCCCTTCGGCCCGGCGGCCGGGCTCATCGCCGGACTGGTGCTCGCGGTGACTCCCGTCGCGGTGCTGATGTTCCGGTTCAACAACCCGGATGCGCTGCTGGTATTCCTGATGGTCGCGGCGGCCTGGGCGATGACGAGGGCAATCGAGAACGGGCGCATCCGCTGGCTGGTACTCACCGGCGTGTTCATCGGATTCGGATTCCTCACCAAGCAATTGCAGGTGCTGCTGGTGGTACCCGCGCTGGCGCTGACCTATCTCATCGCCGGTCCGCCCAAACTCGGCAAGCGCATTCTGCACCTGCTCGCGGCGGGCGCGGCCATGCTCGTCTCGGCCGGTTGGTGGCTGCTCGCGGTCGAGCTGTGGCCGGCATCGTCACGGCCGTGGATCGGTGGGTCGCAACATAATTCGATCCTCGAACTGACCCTCGGCTACAACGGACTCGGCCGGTTGAACGGCAATGAGCACGGCAGCGTCACCCCCGGCCGGGGCGATATGCCGCCCGGTGGCGGTGGCGGTGGCATGTGGGGCAGCACCGGCATCACCCGGCTGTTCGAACCCGCACAGGGCGGTCAGATCGCCTGGCTGATCCCGGCCGCGCTGGTCGCCCTGGTCGCGGGAATCCTGTTGCGCGGCAAGGCCCCTCGCACCGATGGACGGCGCGCGTCACTGCTCCTGTGGGGCGGCTGGCTGCTGGTGACCGGACTGACCTTCAGCTTCATGGCGGGCATCTTCCACCAGTACTACACGGTGGCGCTGACCCCGGCGGTCGCGGCATTGGTGGGCATCGGCGCGGTGCAGCTATGGCAGCAGCGGCATCAACTGTGGGTCCGGTTGTTCGCGGCACTCGCGGTCGGCCTGACCACCGCGACCTCCTGGATGTTGTTGTCGCGCGACTCGAACTTCGTGCCGTGGCTGCGCTGGACGATGCTGGTGGTCGGCGTGCTCGCGACCATCGCGGTGCTGTTGCCCGCACCGCGCAAGCTGGCATTGGTCGCGGCACTGGCCGCCGCCTTCGCCGGATTGTCCGGCCCCGTCGCGTATTCCGCCCAGACCATCGCGACCTCGCATGAGGGTGCCATCCCGTCGGCGGGACCGAATGTCGGGATGTTCGGTCACCGGCCTGGCGACTTCGGCGGTCCAGGCGGCATGCCCGATGGACGAAATGGCAACGGACGCAATATGGACGGCACACGAGGCAGGAATGGCGCAATGGGTACACCCCCAGGTGGCGCCGCCTTGCCGCCCGGCGGCGCCAATGGCCCTGCGGGCCAGGGTGGTCCGATGATGGGCGGGCCCGCCGGTGGACTACTCGGCGCGAGCAAGCCGAGCGATAAGGTCGTTGCCCTGCTGGAAGACAAAGGCACCGACTACACCTGGGTCGCCGGCGCCATCGGCTCCAATAGCGCCGCCGGATTCCAGCTGGCCACCCAACTGCCCGTCATGCCGATCGGCGGCTTCAATGGCAGCGATCCGTCGCCGACGCTGGATCAGTTCAAGGCGTTCGTCGCCGACGGGAACATCCACTACTTCATCGGCAGCGGCAACCGCGGCGGCGAAGAAGGCGGTTTCGGTCCCGGTCGCTCCGGCATCAGCGCCGAGATCAACAAGTGGGTGCAAGAGCATTTCACCGCGACGGAGGTCGACGGCGTCACCCTCTACGACCTGACCACCGCCCACTGATCCACTGCGTAAGGTGATCCGCCCGGTGCGTGCGCACCGGGCGGATCTGTTTCGGCGGCTCGGACACCACATCGGAGTCGCCGAAGCTCGGGCTACTTCGCCGCGGGCTCGGTCGCATCGAGCCATTCCGCGAAGGTCGGGCCCGCGAGGACCGCGTGCGGGCCGGCGAGCAGGGTGCCGTCCTCGAAGATCTCGCGGTCGGCGTTGTCCGGGTCGCTCACCTCGCGGACCTCGGCCGGAGTACCGCGGCGAGCGGCCAGCAGCGCAGCAGCACCCGCCATGGTCTCCGCACGGGGACCCGCGATTTCCGGGAACGGGCCAGCCGAGGACTCCGGCAGCGGATGCACCGCGAGGTCCACCAGCGCCTCCGCGACCGAACGAGCCGCAACCAGTTGGGTTTTCATATTCGCGACGTAGGAAGCGTCCCCCTGGGTACCCCACTGCATCATCACCTCGACCAGTTCATGGAACTGGGCGGCGCGCAGGATCTGCACCGGCAGTGGACCTTCGAGCAGCACCTTCTCGTGGACGAGCTTGGCCGCGTTGTAACCGGCGACGGTGTTGTCGATACCGATGATGGAGACCACGACCAGACGCTCGACACCGGCCTTCTGGCCTGCCTCGTGCAGGTTCTTCGCCGAAGCGGTGAAGAATTCGGTGGCGATGTCCTTATCCGCGGACGGCGTGCTGGACGCGTCGATGACAACCTGCACTCCTTCGAGCGCTTCCACGAGTCCTGCACCGGTTTCGATATCGACACCGTTGGCCCGGGAGAATGCGACCACCTCGTGTCCCTGCTCGTTCAGCACATCCACCACGTGGCGGCCCAGCCGTCCGGTCGCTCCGGCCACTGCGATCTTCTTGGTGTTCGGCATGATTCCCGCTCCTGGTTCGTTGCGTTGTTTCGCGTTCACAGAGACGACGAGGCAGGATGGGCGAGTGTGACATGCCCTCGCGGACGGGCTTCCTCGAAATCCTCTTAATGAGGCTTTCACGCGAAACTCTTTCGCACGCCGCGAACTCCGGCAATGATGTAGTCCCGCGCGGGACGACTCCGGTCGGAATCCGACATCAGGTCACGCGCCAACTCCGAGCCATCAGGACAACTGTGAGAAGCATTTCGAGATTCGCTCTAACCGTCATCGGCGCACTGGTCGCCATCGCGCTCACCGTCGGATTCGCCGCCAACGCATCGGCGGCACCGGTCGAATCGCCAGCGCCCGCCGCACCGGCTGCCTCGTCGGAGCCGATCGCCGCGGCCTCCGACCCGGCCCCGCAGGTGAACCTGATCAACGGTTGCCTGGCGCCCGGCGACAGCATCGAGCTCAGGACGGCGCTCGGCGGCCTGCTCGGCGCCACCATCGGCGGCATCGCGGGCCTGCCCATCTTCATTGTCGGCGCGATTCCCGGACTGATCATCGGCGGCCTGCTCGGCGTCCTCATCGGTTCCTCCTCCTATGCGCTCGATGAGGGGCACGCGCAGCAGCAAGACCTGTGCTAGTCACGAAAATCGTTGTGTGACAGCGTGTTAGCGTGCAGGTATGAGCTCGACCACCGATCGATTCATTGACGCCGTCTTCGATTTCGAGCGCGCGGTGCACGCGCAGGACCCGCAGGAACAGCAAGAAGCTCATAGGGAGATGCATCGCCTGTACCAATCGGCGACTCCGGAAGAGCTCGCACAGGGCGGGAAGCGGCTCGCCGACGTGCTGTCCGATGTGCAGTCGGGACCGCGGGCGAGTATCGCGGTCCTCATCGGCGCGTGCGTCGAGGGTGGTGCGGATCCGGTCGCATGTGCACCCCGGGTACTCGGCAACCTCGCCAAAACCCTCGACAACGCCAAGGAATTCGCCGAGATGTGGGCGGCGGCCGAGGTCGGCGAGGCACCCGACCCGGAACAGGTCGAGCTGGATCCGGAACTGTTCGAGGTCTTCGGATTCGACCAGACGCTGTCGTGGTGGACACTCGACGACTGGAACCGCGCGGGTCTGGCCATGTTGCAGCACAAGTCGGTGCGGCAGAAGTTCGGGCAGGCGGGTCGCGACATTATCCGCGAGCGTCACGACGCGCTGGGCGAGATCTCCGCCCGGTGGGACAAATGCCTCGGATACGCGCTGATCGTGCTGGACGACGAACCGCTCATCGTGCTGCACCGCGAGACCGGCACCGGCTACGCGATGCGGATGACCGGCATCGGTGACAACTTCCAACTGCACACCCTGCTCGCGGATGCGCTCATCGGCGGTGGGCATATTCCCGGTGACGCGCCGACGGCGGAGGCGGTCGCCATGTGCCGCGATATGCCCGGCATGGTGCACACCACCGGATCGTTCAATCTGGTCGCGCCGGACGGCTCCTGGATCTGGAACGAGGGCACGCCCTCGGATATCCCGGTGGTCGACGGCACCCGCGTGCTGGTGCTGGATCCGCCGCCGTACCAGCGCAGTTGGCCAGCGGGCCGGTTCTTCCCGAATATGCTCGGCGATCTGACGCTGGAGCGGGTACTGACGGCCGAGGAGGCGGCCAGCTGGTTCCAGCACGTATCGCCGGACAAGGGCCCGGCGCAGGACTAGCTCCACACAACCCACCGATAAACGCTCGAGCCGTCGTTTACCGCACCGCGCAGCTCTGCGGCAATTCGATCAGCCCACATGCGGGCGTATGTCCGGGGCGCCGCCCGGGCCGATGCATCGGACCGGGTACGGCCGAGACGTTAGGCTAGCGGCATGAGCGAGGCTGTCGACTGGTCATGGCTGCGTACGACGATCCCGATTGTCGACATGGCCATGTACTTGGACATGCCCGAGGACATAGCCCGCACCCTCGAGATTCGCGATGGCATGATCGTGCATTGCGAATCGCCGTCGCCGAACCACGTCGCGATCAGCGACAACATCAAGGGAGCACTGCGCGAGGCGGTATCCAAGCGTTCCCGTGACATGCCTTGCTTGCGGGCCAGTGGTGAACTCGACATGTTGGTTTCCGAGGTTCCCTTTCATTACAAGCGGCCGGATGCGATTGTGTACCGCTGTATCGATGAGCCGCGGGGCAAGTGGAAGACGAAGCCGACGGCGTCGGACACGCTGTTGGTTGTCGAGGTCGTGTCCCCGAATACAGTGACGGCCGACCTGGTCGAAAAGCGCGCGGAGTACGCGCGGCTGGGAATCCCCTGCTACTGGATCGTGCGCATGGTGCAGGACGACGGGCCCGCGACATCGATCGAGATGCTGAGACTCACCACCGATGGCACCTACGTCCGGGAGAACATGTCGCTGCGGGCTCGTGGTGACGCGGTAGCGGTCGATGTTGCCGACCCTCTTGACGTGACGATCAGCTGGAATCAGCTCGATGTCGGCCTGGACTGATATCGGGTAGTCATTCCCGGCGGCGTCCCACGGTGGCCGGTGTTCGTCGAGTGCGGGATGGCGCGGCCATATCCGCGTACGCGGGGGTGGTGTAGAGACCGACGGATCACCGTGGGGCGTTCAATGCGGTGTGTAGCGTGGCCGCCCACTGCGAAACGATCTGCTTGCGGCGGGCCGAGTCATCGGTCAGCACATCGGCCAGGCCGAGCCCGCGTGCCAGATCGAGGGTGGCCTGGACGAGGTGGTGCGCAACCGGATCGGAGTCGTCCACACCGAGCGCCTCCACCGCACGCCGATGCGAGATGCGACCGAATTTGGCTTCCAGCGGCACGATTCGCTCCCGCAGCGCCGGATCGGCCGCCGCATGGGTCCACACTTGCAGCGCCGCCTTGAACAGCGGACTGGTGTAGGACTCGACCAACCCGGCCACCACCGCTTCGGTGCGGCCGATCCCTTCGTCCATGGCGGTCACCGCCTTGCCCTCGACCTTGGCGTGCTGGGTGCGGCTGTCGAACATGTACTCGAGTGCGGCGGTGATCAGATCTTCCCTGGTCGGAAAGTGATGCTGGGCCGCACCACGCGACACCCCCGCCCGTTCCGCGACAACCGCGACCGTGGCCGCCGCCCAGCCCATTTCGGCCAGGCAGTCGATGGTCGCCTCGAGCAGGCGCTGCCGGGTGGCTCGGCTGCGGTCCTGCTTGGGTTCGTGGGGTGTCACCATGGCGCTATTCTGCCCAGCTCGGTGGCCGACGCTGCAAGAAGGCCGCCATGCCCTCGTGCACCTCTGGGGTGCCGAAGAAGCTCGCGGAACGTTTCGCCAGCTCCTCGGCGGAGCTATCGAACTCGGCCAGGATGGCCGCGTTGACCAGTCGCTTGGCCTCGGCGAGACCCTGTGGTGAGCCCTTGCGCAGCTCCGCGCACAGCCGGGCCACCTCAGCCACCGGATCGTCGGCGGTGACCGTGACCAGACCGATCTGCTCGGCGACATCCGCGCCGAACTTCTCACCGGTCAGGTAGTACCGGCTGGCCGCACGCGGGCTGAGCCGTGGCAGCAGAGTCAGCGAAATCATGAACGGCGCCAATCCGATTCGCACCTCGGTGAGGGCGAAACTGCTGCCGGGACCGGCCACCACGATGTCGCACGCGGCGACGATGCCCATGCCGCCCGCGCGCACATTGCCATCGATCCTGGCAACGATCGGCTTGGGCGTTTCGACGAGTCTGCGCAGTACGCCGATCATTACGCGGGTGCGCTCATCGGCGGCCACCGCCGGATCGGCATTGCTGGCCTCACTGAGGTCGGCGCCCGCGCAGAAGGTATTGCCGGTGTGCGCGAGCACGATGCCGCGCACAGCCGGGTCGGCCGCCGCATCGTCGAGGCCTTGCAGCAGCTCGTTCACCAGGCGCGAGGAGAGCGCATTGCGGTTGTGCGGTGAGTCGAGTGTGAGCGTCGCGAAGCCATTGGCGACCTCGTACCGCACATACGGTGCGGTGGATGTCTCGGGCTCACCCGTCTCCCGGCCACCGCCGCTCATCGAGTTGCGATGCGACGCTGAATTCATCGAACCTCCTGTAGTGGCCGCCCCTGCCCTCGTCGTCCGGCATCGGGACGACGCGGCGAGAGTGTCAGTAGGACTTGGGCAGACCCAGCGAGTATTGGGCGACGAAATTCAGCACCATCTCGCGGCTGACCGGGGCGATGCGACCGATGCGGGCGGCGGCGAGCATGGCGGCCAGACCGTACTCCTTGGTGAGGCCAGCGCCGCCGTGGGTCTGGATCGCCTGATCGAGCGCCTTGATGCTGGCCTCGGCCGCAGCGTATTTCGCCATATTCGCGGCTTCGGCAGCGCCCATCTCGTCGCCGGCGTCGTAGAGGGTCGCGGCCTTCTGCATCATCAGCTTGGCCAGCTCCACCTCGACCTTCACCGCCGCGAGCGGATGCGAAATGCCCTGGTGCGCACCGATCGGCGACTTCCACACCGTGCGTTCCTTGGCGTACTCGACGGCGCGTTCGATGGCATAGCGGCCCATGCCCACGGCCATGGCCGCACCCATGATCCGCTCCGGGTTGAGACCGGCGAACAGTTGCATCAGCGCGGCATCTTCCTTGCCGACCAATGCCTCCGACGGCAGCCGCACGTCATCGAGGAACAGGGTGAACTGGTGGTCCGGCTCGATAATGTCCATTTCCTGCGGCGTCTTGACGAACCCGGGGGCATCGGTCGGCACGATGAACAGCGCGGGCTTGAGCTTGCCGGTCTTGTGATCCTCGGTGCGCGAGACGATCAGCACCGCCTCGGCCTGGTCGACGCCGGAAATGAAGATCTTGCGGCCGTTGAGGATCCAGTCCTCGCCGTCGCGACGCGCGGTGGTGGTGATCTGATGTGAATTCGATCCGGCGTCCGGTTCGGTAATGCCGAAGACCATCGTGCCGCTGCCGTCGGCGAGTTTGGGCAGCCACAGCTGCTTCTGCTCGTCGGTACCGTATTTGGTGATGATGGTGCCGCAGATAGCCGGTGAGACCACCATCAACAGCAGGCCCGCACCCTGGGCCGCCAGCTCCTCCATGACCAGCGAGAGCTCGTACATGCCCGCGCCACCGCCGCCGTATTCCTCCGGCAGATTCACGCCGAGGAAGCCGAGTTTGCCCGCCTCATCCCACAATTCGGTGAGCGGTTCGTTCTTGCGCGCCTTCGGCAGCACATAGTCGCGGTAGTTGTACTTCGCGGCGAGCGCGGCCACCGCGGCCCGCAGCGCCTTCTGCTCGTCGGTTTCGATGAAACTCATTGGTTCTCCTGGATTTCGGTGGGATCGACGACGGCGAGTACGGCGCCGACATCGACCTGCTGGCCGACAGTGACATTGAGGGCACTGAGCACGCCCGCGGCGGGCGCGGAGATGGTGTGCTCCATCTTCATCGCTTCCAGCCACAGAATCGGCTGGCCCTGTTCGACGGCGCTGCCGACCTCCGCGCCGATCCGAATCACGCTGCCCGGCATGGGCGCGAGCAGTGAACCGTGTGCGACCTGATCGGCCGGATCACTGAAGCGCGGCAGCCTGCGCACCGAGACCGGTCCGAGCGGCGAATCCACGCAGACCAGATCGCCGTAGCGGGCGATATCGAATTGCCGACGCACCAGCCCGCGTTCGCCCGGAACGGCGAGCACTACCCGATCGGGCCCGGCTTCTACCAGTTCGAGGCCGTCGTGACCGTCCACCGTGACGCCGGTGCGGGCGAAGCGGTAGCCGATGTCATGTGTTCCGCTGGTACGGCTCTCATACGACTTGCGCAGCGACTGCGACGGCAGGTTCCGCCAGCCCGCTGGCAATCCCGCGCCGACCCTGGCCGCCTTGCGATTGGCCGCGGCATCCGCGAGTGCGGCGGCCACGATCGACAGCGACTCATCGGCCTCCGAGACCAGAGGCGCCGACAGCGCGTCCAATCCGTGGGTGTCGAAGAAGGCGGTATCGGTGTCTCCGGCGAGGAATGCGGGGTGGCGCAGCACGCGGACCAGCAGGTCGCGATTGGTGACCAGACCGTGGATCTTGGCGCGCTGCAATGCCGTTGCGAGCAGTCGTGCCGCCTCGGCGCGGGTCTCGGCGTAGGAGATGACCTTCGCGAGCATCGGGTCGTAGTGCACGCCGACAACCGAACCGTCGACCACACCGGTGTCCAATCGCACACCCGGTCGGTCGAGTACATCGAATTCGGTGAGCACCGAGGGGATTTCGAGCCGATGCACGGTGCCGCTCTGCGGCTGCCACTCGTGCGCCGGATCCTCGGCGTAGAGCCGGACCTCGATCGAATGTCCACGCAGCGGTGGCGGGGCAGCGGCCAAGGCACCGCCCGCCGCGACCTCCAGCTGCGACCGCACCAGATCCAGTCCGGTGGTGCATTCGGTGACCGGATGTTCCACCTGCAGACGGGTATTCATCTCCAGGAAGAAGAACTCGCCCGCCTCGTCGGCGAGGAATTCCACGGTTCCGGCACCGGTGTAGCCGATCGCACCGGCCGCCAGCTCGGCCGCCTCGAACAGCCGCTCGCGCATGCTCTGTCCGGCCGCCATGCGCGCGGGACCTGCGTGCGCGCGTACACCTTGCGGGGTACCGCTTTGACTGCCCCCACCGTGTGCCTCCGGCCCTGACGCGCGCATGGCGTCGATCCGCTCCACCAGCGGCGACGGCGCCTCCTCGAACACCTTCTGATGGCGGCGCTGGATCGAGCACTCACGCTCGCCCACCGCCCAGATGGTGCCGTACGTATCGGCCATGACCTGGACCTCGATATGTCTGCCGGTCTCGAGGTACCGCTCACAGAACACCGTCGGATCGCCGAAGGCGGATTCGGCTTCCCGGCGCGCGGCCGCGATCTGGGGTTCCAGATCGGCGAGGTCGCGCACCACGCGCATACCCCGACCGCCACCTCCGGCGGAGGCCTTGATCAGCACCGGCAGATGTGCGGCGGTGACCTCGGCCGGATCGAGTTCGGCGAGGACCGGAACACCGGCGGCGTCCATCATCTTCTTCGAGGCGACCTTCGAGCCCATCTGCTCGATGGCCTCCACCGGCGGACCGATCCACACCAATCCGGCCGCCTGCACCAACCGCGCGAATTCGGCATTCTCGGAAAGGAATCCGTATCCCGGATGGATGGCATCGGCACCGGTGGCCAGGGCGGCCTCGATGATCAGCTCACCGCGCAGATATGTCTCCGCCGGAGCGTTTCCCGGCAGGCGTACCGCCGCATCGGCCTCCGCGACGTGCGGTGCCGCGGCATCCGCATCGGAGTAGACCGCGACCGTGCCGATACCCATGCGACGGCAGGTGGCGAATACCCGACGGGCGATCTCGCCACGATTGGCAACAAGAACATTCGTAACCATGGCGCTCACATCCGGAAGACGCCGAAGCCATCGGCGCCCTTGACTGGGGCATTGTGGATGGCGGACAAGGCCATTCCCAATACCGTGCGGGTATCGCGGGGATCGATCACGCCGTCGTCGTAGAGCCGCCCGGACATGAACATCGGCAGCGATTCGGCTTCGATCTGCGCCTCGACCATCGCGCGCATCCCGGCATCGGCCTCCTCGTTGAACGGAATGCCCTTGGCCTCCGCGGCCGCCCGGCCCACGATCGAGATCACACCGGCCAGCTGTGCACCGCCCATCACGGCGGATTTCGCACTGGGCCAGGCGAAGACGAATCGCGGGTCGTAGGCGCGACCGCACATGCCGTAGTGCCCCGCACCGTAGGACGCACCCATCAGCAGCGAAATATGCGGCACCTTCGAATTCGAGACCGCATTGATCATCATCGCGCCGTGCTTGATGATGCCCTTCTGCTCGAATTCCTTACCGACCATGTAACCGGTGGTGTTGTGCAGGAACAGCAGTGGCGTATTCGACTGGTTGGCAAGCTGGATGAACTGGGTCGCCTTCTGCGACTCCTCTGAGAACAGCACACCGCGCGCATTGGCGAGAATGCCGACCGGATAGCCGTGCAGCTCGGCCCATCCGGTGACCAGACTGCCCCCGTAGAGCGGTTTGAACTCGTCGAAATCCGAACCGTCGACAACGCGGGCGATCACCTCGCGCGGGTCGAACGGAATCTTCAGATCGGACGGGACGATGCCCAACAGCTCTTCGTGGTCATAGAGCGGCTCGATCACCTCGGCACGCGGTGCTGGCCCCTGCTTCTTCCAGTTCAGCCGCTTGATGATGGAGCGACCGATGCGGATCGCGTCCTGTTCGTCGACCGCCAGGTAATCGGCCAGACCCGAGATGCGCGCGTGCATATCCGCACCGCCGAGCGATTCGTCATCGGACTCCTCACCGGTGGCCATCTTGACCAGCGGCGGTCCGCCGAGGAACACCTTGGACCGCTCCTTGATCATCACCGTGTAATCGGACATGCCGGGGATGTACGCACCACCGGCCGTAGAATTGCCGAAAACCAAAGCGATGGTGGGGATTCCGGCCGCGGACGCCCGAGTGAGATCCCGGAACATCTGCCCGCCGGGAACGAAGACTTCCTTCTGCGTCGGCAGATCCGCGCCACCGGATTCGACCAGGCCGATCACCGGTAGTCGGTTCTGCATGACGATATCGTTCATGCGCAGGTTCTTGCGCAGTGTCCACGGATTCGAGGTACCGCCGCGCACGGTCGGATCCGGTGCGACGATCATGCATTCGACGCCCTCGACAATGCCGATTCCGCACACCACGCTGGCACCGACATGAAAGTCGCTGCCCCATGCGGCAAGTGGGCACAGCTCCAGGAACGGCGAATCCTCATCGATGAGCAATTCGATGCGTTCGCGCGCGGTCAGCTTGCCGCGCTTGCGATGCCGGGCCAGCTTATCCGGACCGCCACCCGCGATGGCCTTGGCGAATTCCGCCTCGACCTCGCCGAGTTTGGCGGTCATGGCCTCGGCCGCGGCGGCGTATTCCGGCGACGCGGTATCGAGGCTGGTTCGTAATGTCGTCAAGACTGGTACCCCAATCGTTTCGCGGCCAGGCCGGTGAGGATTTCCGTCGTACCGCCCCCGATACCGAGAATGCGGATATCGCGGTACTGCCGCTCGACCTCGGATTCGCGCATATAGCCGAGACCACCGAAGAGCTGTACGGCCTGGTTGACCACCCATTCGGCCGCCTCGACGGCGGTGTTCTTGGCGAAGCACACCTCGGCGATCAGATCGGTTTCCCCATCCGCGCTGCGCCGCACCACATCTCGGGTGTAGACCCGGGCCACATCGATGCGGCGCGCCATTTCGGTCACCGTATTCTGCACGGCCTGCCGGCTGATCAGTGGTCGGCCGAACGTCTCTCGATTGCGCACCCATTCCAGGGTCAGCTCCAGGCAGCGCTGCGCTTGCGAATACGCCTGCACCGCGAGGCCGACGCGCTCGCTGACGAAGGCGCCCGCGATCTGATAGAAGCCGGAATTCTCCGGGCCGACCAGATTCTCCACCGGCACCCGGACATCCACATAGGACAGTTCCGCGGTATCGGAGGCCCGCCAGCCCATCTTGTCGAGCTTGCGGCTGACGGTGAATCCCGGCGTCCCCTTCTCCACCACCAGCAGCGAAATCCCGCCGGAGCCGGGGCCGCCCGTGCGCACCGCGGTCACCACGAAATCGGCGCGCACGCCCGAGGTGATGTAAGTCTTGGCGCCATTGACGATGTAATGGTCGCCATCGCGGCGGGCGGTGGTGGTGAGATGGCCGACATCGGAGCCGCCACCCGGTTCGGTAATGGCGAGAGAACCGATCTTCTCCCCGGCCAGGGTCGGGCGGGCGAAGCGTTCGATCAGATCCGCATTGCCCGAGGCGATAATGTGCGGCACCGCGATACCGCAGGTGAACAGGGAGGCGAACAGACCACCGGAACATCCGGCCTGGTGGATCTCCTCGCAGACGATCATGGCGTCGATGCCGTCACCGCCGGAACCGCCCGCGGATTCCGGGAATTGGATGCCGAGCAGTCCCAGCGCTCCGGCCTTCTTGTGCAGTTCGCGCGGGATCTCGCCATCGCGCTCCCAGTCGTCGAGATACGGGAGGACCTCCCGCTCAGCGAAACCTCTTATAGAGGAACGCAATTCACGCCGCTCCGGCGTATTCCACGGATTCATGGCAACAACTCCAACGGTACATCGACATGACGCGAGCGCAGCCATTCGCCGAGCCCCTTGGCCTGCGGATCGAATCGGGCCTGATAGGCCACCCCCTGTCCGAGCAGACCTTCGATAATGAAGTTCACGGCACGCAGATTCGGCAGCACATGCCGGGTGACGGTCAGCGGCGCGGCTTCGGGCAGCAATTCCTTGACCCGCTCGACCGTGAGCGCGTGCACCAACCAGCGCCACTGTTCATCGGTGCGCACCCACACCCCGATATTGGCATTGCCGCCCTTATCGCCACTGCGGGCCAGTGCGATCGTGCCGAGCGGTGCGAGGCGAGTTTCGCTGGCAGGCAACGGTTCTGGCAACTCGGGTTCGGCGACCTCGGCCAATTCCCTGGTATCCGATGCTGGTTCGATATCGACGCGGGTGCCCTGCGGCAGCACCGCCGCATGCGGCACCTCGGCGGCGTCGACGAATCCCGGCGTGTACACACCGTACGGCGATCCATTGCCGGGCAGGCTGGTGAAGCTGGTCCCCGGATAGCTGGCCAATGCCAGCTCTACCGCGACATTGGAGAAGCCACGACCGACCTTGTTCGGATCCGGATCGCGAACCACACAGCGCAGCAGGGCACTGGCCTGCTCCTCGGTTTCGGCATCCGGCCGGTCCAAGCGCGCCAGCGTCCAGGTCAGCTCCGCGGGCCGCACCGGCAGCCAGGACTCCAGTTGTCGTTGTGCGAGTGCGGCTTTCGCCTCGATATCGAGTCCGGTGAGGACGAATTCCATTTCATTGCGGAAGCCGCCGAGCGTATTGAGGGAGACCTTCAGCTGCGGCGGCGGGGCTTCGCCGGCCACACCGCTGATCAGCACCCGATCGGGGCCTTCCGGACTCAGCTCGATACTGTCCAGCCGCGCGGTGACATCGGGCCCCGCGTAACGCGCGCCCTGGATCTCGTACATCAGCTGCGCCGCAACGGTATCCACGGTGACCGCACCGCCGGTGCCCTGATGTTTGGTGATGACACTGCTGCCGTCCCTGCGCACCTCGGCGATCGGGAAGCCGGGGCGGCCCAGATCGGCCAGTTCGGTGAAGAACGCGAAATTGCCGCCGGTGGCCTGGGTACCGCATTCGATGACATGTCCGGCCACCACCGCACCGGCCAATTGGTCGTAATCGGTTCGCCCCCAACCGAAATGGGCGGCAGCGGGGCCGACGATCACCGAGGCGTCGGTGACCCGTCCGGTGACCACGATATCCGCGCCCGCGTTCAGACATTCGACAATGCCCCAGGCACCGAGGTAGGCATTGGCGGTCAGCGGCGCACCGAGGCCGAGTTCGCCCGCCCGGCCGAGCAAGTCGTCCCCCTCGACATGGGCGATCTTGGCGTCCAGGCCGAGATCCGCGGCGACCTTGCGCAGCTTCTCCGCCAACCCGGCCGGATTGAGCCCGCCCGCATTGGTGACGATCTGCACATTGCGTTCCAGCGCCAGCCCGAGGCAGTCCTCGATCTGCCGGACGAAGGTCTTGGCGTAACCGAGGCTCGGATCCTTCATCCGGTCGCGGCCGAGGATCAGCATGGTCAGCTCGGCGAGATAGTCCCCGGTGAGCACATCGAGCTGCCCGCCATCGAGCATCTCCCGCATGGCACTGAGCCGATCACCGTAGAACCCGGAACAGTTGCCGATTCGGATCAACTCCGGATCGGCGGCCAGCATACTCATCAGCTGGAAGGCCCTCCTGTGCGGCGAACCGTCCCGGCGCGCCGCGTTGCGCCGCCGGTGGAGTCCGCGTTCCCGATCCAGCATCACACCCGATCCAGAAAAAAGCAAGCATGCGTGCTTGTTAATTGAACTAGGCCGGACACCGAGCTAGAGGAAGCAGTGATACGCGGGACAAAAGGGCCGCGAACCCGCCGCGCCGAAGGCGCGGCCGAAGATACAGAATGGGCGAATGCCCTCCGTCATCCTGTTCGCCCTGGCCGGATTCCTCCTCGGCGGGGCCTACACCACCTGGAAGACCACCCGGCCGCTCGCCATCGTCCTCGCGGTACTCGGCGTACTCGCGGCCGCCGGTGCGGCGCTCTGGTTGGTATAGACGATCACACCCGACGCCACCCCCACGGAACGAGTCCTACGAGCGACCGTTCGCGGCCCGTCTCGCGTCCGAGCAGTCGAAGCGCATGCGCCCGCAGGCGCGAGTCTCGACTGCTCGGACGCGAGACACCAGGGGGCCGCGAACACGCGGCGCCGGAGGCGCTGCAATTCAACTCAGCCTTTCGACAGGCGGAAGATCCGCAGGTCCTCGGGTACGCCGCTCAGTGGCGCCGCGAAGAAGCTGCGGCGGTACGGCTTGACCGCGAAACCGAGTTCCCCCAACGTCTCCGGTGCCAGCGACTGCAATGTGGCCTCCGACAGCATGGTGTTGCCATTGCCTCCGGCCTCCATCACCCGCGCGGCGATCGTGACATCGACCCCGAGCCAGTCGCCGCCGATCTCGCGCGGCGTGCCGGTGTGCAGGCCGATGCGCATCTGCGGCCGATAGCCGTGCACATCGACCTCGGCCAGATTGCGCTTGGCCTGCACGGCGGCGCGCAATGCGCGATCGGCCGAGGTGAATACGGCCATCACACCGTCGCCCATGCGCTTGACCACATGACCGCCGCGATCGGCGATCGGCGGTTCGATGGCCTTGGCTACCACCCGCAACAGCTCGAGGGTTGCCTCATCGCCCGCTGAGAGCGACCAACTCGAGAACGCCACCAGATCGGTGAACATCACAGTTATTTCTTCGCTACCGTGTCCGCGGCCGACACGCTCCAACATGGCCTGCCAGACCTGCAATGCGCCGAAGCCGATCTCTCTGGCCGCACTCGGGGTATCCCCGACCAACTTGTCCGCCGCACGCGCAACTGCACGTGCACCACCCGGACCCGAAACCGACAGTGGGTCACCGAAAGACGGGTCACCGGGCAGCTGTTCGCGCGCCTTGCGCAGGGCACCGATGAGGTCCGGCCGCTGGTTCGCGGCATTCATCAGCGCGGAGAGCTGCCCACGACGAAATACCGAACCGGAACGCCGCGGTGTGTCGTCCTCGTCGGCGGGCACCAAGGGTATGGACACCTCGGGCGCAACGCCGTCCTCGTCCTCCGGCTCCGACGCGGGCTCTGTACCGCCGGAAGGTGTTTCGGTCACGCCCCGAGCGTATCTCAGCCGACCAACCGTCGGCGGGTTACTTATTACCGCCATCTGCCACCCCTAGATCAGACTCAGCGGGCACTTCAGCGGGTCCACCGATAGATAACTCACTGGTTGCTGTTCCCGAGCGTAACGAGCCCAGCTTCCGGATGGAAGCGACGCGAATCACAGTTTTCTGGATATTCACAATGTCGCCCGGATTGTCCCGAAATACCCATCGACCCGGTGTGGAAGAGGATTCACACACCGGGTCGATGGCACCGTCCGCCGGGCAGTGGCGAACGGTGCACGGGGCGCACGGACCTCCCGACAAGGTCGGCGCCCATCACCCGAGTGGCGAGGGAGGGCAACTCGGGTAGCCGATATCAAGCGTCGCGCTGGTTGACCACGAAAAGCGCGGCGCCGAAGACGATCGCGACGAAGGCGGCGAAGTAGAGCAGGCTGCCCCACGGTCCCCAGTGCCAGTTCGCCGTCGATTCGGTGGCGCTGTAGAAGTGGCT
The DNA here is from genome assembly GCF_050955995.1 of Nocardia sp. CA-119907. Classification (NCBI taxonomy): domain Bacteria; kingdom Bacillati; phylum Actinomycetota; class Actinomycetes; order Mycobacteriales; family Nocardiaceae; genus Nocardia; species Nocardia sp. CA-119907. The sequence goes on along the minus strand of NZ_CP192091.1, from coordinate 694,071 downwards.
CGCGTTCGCGAAGGGCAGGAACGGCTGCACATTGCGCCCGAAGCTGCCGAAGGCGCCGAGCAGCGGCTCGATCAGCAAGGGCCACAAGACAATCAGCGAAATCGCCGCGGCCGACTGCCGCACCAGCACACCGATGCCGACCGCGAGGAGCACACTGAGCAGCGCGTAGATCGGGATGCCGTAGATCTCGCGCCAGGCGTCGCCGCCGGAGAGCGTCAAATTGCTGCTCGCATCGCCGCCGACTGCCTTGGCGATCGCGAAGGCGGCGAAGGCCAGCACGATGGTGAGCACCGCGCCGTACACCCCGACCAGACCGGCCTTGGTCACGATCACCTTCGCGCGGTGCGGCGTCGCCTGGAAGGTCGTCCGGATGATGCCGAAGCGGTATTCGCTGGTCACCGTCAGGGTGGCCATGATCATCAGGACCATTACGCCGAATCCGCTGATCCCGCCGACCGCCGTGGCGACGGTCAGATCCAGTGCGTTCTCCTTGCCCGATGACGAGCGGGCCACCGCCGCGAACAGCGCGGCCAAGCCGAGGGCGAGCACCACCACAATGGCCGAGCACCACCAGGGCGACCTGGTCGAGGTGAGCTTGATTCGTTCCGCTGCCAGCACGCCCATCAGAGCGCACCTCCCATCACCTGATCGAAACCTTCACCGTGGTACTGCACCGCGCCACCGGTCATCCGCATGAAGGCCTCCTCCAGCGAGGCCCGCTGCGGCGCCAGCTCGAACAGGGTGATGTCATTGGCGCCCGCGAGTTTGCCGACCGCGTCGCTGGTCACCCCGGCGACCACCAGTGCGGCGCCGTCCTGGCCCGCGCCGTCTTCGCGGACGGTCAGACCGTTGGAGGTGAGCAGGCTGCGCAGCTGCTCGAGCTGCGGACTGCGCACGCGCACCGACTGTTCCGAGGCGCGGTCGATGAATTCCTGTGTGGTCGAATCGGAGATCAGCTGACCGCGGCCGATGACGACCAAATGCTCGGCGGTCTGGGCCATTTCGGAGAGCAGATGGCTGGAGACCAGCACCGTCCTGCCCTCGGCCGCCAGCCGCTGCATGAAACGGCGGATCCAGAGAATGCCCTCCGGGTCCAAGCCGTTCACCGGCTCATCGAACAGCAGCACCGGCGGATCGCCGAGCAGCGCACCGGCCAAGCCGAGCCGCTGCGACATACCGAGGGAGAAGCCGCCCGCGTTCTTGCCCGCCACCTCGGACAGGCCGACCAGCCGCAGCACCTCGTCCACGCGGGACATCGCGATGCCATTGGAGGCGGCCATCCACTGCAGATGCGCGCGCGCCGAACGGTTCGGATGCACCCATTTGGCATCCAGCAGCGCGCCAACCGCGCGCAGCGGATGGTCGAGCTCGTGGTAGGGCTTGCCGTTGATCAATGCGGTGCCCGCGGTGGGCTTGTCCAGGCCGAGGATCATCCGCATGGTGGTGGATTTACCGGCGCCGTTCGGCCCAAGAAACCCCGTCACCTGTCCGGGTCGAACGGTGAAGGAGAGATCTTGAACCGCGACGGTCTGCCCGTAATGCTTGGTCAGGCCTCTCAGCTCGATCATGGTGACCAGCTTTCCTCATCGCGCGGCCACGCGCGTCATTAAATGGTGCCCAGTTCAATCATCCTCGAGGATGACGACCGGCCCCGAGCCGCATCAGGGAATCCCCCTGACCGATGCCCCTGTTAACGCGGCGGATCCCCGAGCGGCCCGCCACAGCCGCTGGACGTGACCGGCGACTCCGGGCATGTCCGGAGCCAACACCATGCCGTAATCGACCGGGGCCTTAACTACTCGTCAACTACTCGTCGTCCTCGTCATCGCGGCCATGGGTCGGCCAGCACACCGCGCAGACAAGCACCACCAGCGGCACCCCGGCCGCCACGGCCAACTCGAACACCACCGTCGCGCTCACGGCAGCCGCCCGGCAGGCGCGACCGCCGCCCAACGATGGAACGACAGCCGTGGCAGCACGATCTCCACATCGGCCACACTCATAATCGCATTCACCGCAAGCACATTCAGATGTTCGAGCGACGGCGCGATGACCGCATCGACATCAGCGCAGCGCACCTGGTCGACCAGCGGAAGCAACGACAACTCCGACGGCCAGGTCAGCGCATACCCGAGCCGCTGCGCCAACCGCCGTACCTGCGCCACATCCCAGTCCGCCGCCGAACTGACACCGAAGTCGACCCATCCCAACGCGGTCGGCTCTTCCCGCATCATGTACCCCCTGTTCCTATTGGTGGGCACCCGCCGTCGAGGACGTCCGTCCAGGCGCGGCTCGAACTAGGGCCGGACGTTCGGGATTCGAAGCGTCGACTCGACGGCGAGGCCATCCTCAGCGTCCGTCGAACCGGCATGGCGAAGCGACGACGCAAAAGACGTCAAACCACGCCTATTTAGGGCGACATTCCGGCGTCATTGCTCTAGCGTGTCGTCATGGGGACTGCACCGAACCTCGCACTCCGCGCGGCCCGCAACGCGCGGCGGATGAGCCAAGACGATTTGGCGCGCGCCCTGCGGGAAGTCGGTTGCGCGAGCGCGACCAAGCGACTCGTACAAAGATGGGAAGCCGGGACCACCCTCAACCCACGGCCGTCACACGCGCGCGCCCTCGAGAGAGTGATGAAAATGCCAATCGAGTCATTGGGATTCGGTTCGGTCGAGCCGGGCCGGTCCCTATCCAGCGACGACGAGAACGGGCACGTGGTCGACTCCCCGATCGGCCAGGTACCCCACGAATCCGCTACTGCGACACCACGACCGGCGAACGGGAACTACAACGGGATCTGGCTGTCGAGGTACGAGTACTACTCGTCCGGGCGTGACGCCACCTTCACTGCGGTTCACCACGTCGTGGTGTTGCAACACGATGACGCGTTGACCGTGCGCAGCCTGCCCGAGTCGGCAATCTCGTCCATGGAAATGGATCTGACCATCGAGGGGAACGTCGCAACGGGCACCTGGACCGAGCGCACCGCCCCTGATGGCTACTACCGGGGTGCCAAGTACCACGGCGCCATCCAACTGCTGATCGAGCTGACCGGCACCCGGATGGCAGGGAAGTGGATCGGATTCGGCAAGTCCTTCGACATCAACTCCGGCCCGTGGGAGCTGATCTTGCAGGACCGTTCGACATCCAAGGCGACGATCGAGGCATTCTCCCGGCCGCCTGAGGCATGAGATCTTGCGGGGTCCCGCACTATCTCGGACCCCAAGGGAGCGCAATAGTGAGCACCCTCGGGCCAGCCTAAGAGACCTTCCCCAGCATGGGGCAAGGTCTCTCTGCGTTCGGCGGGCTATTCAGGTTCGAGTACCTCGCGCTATAAACCCCTGCGAGTGCCGGACCTGATGCGATGGGTTATCTCCGGCTCAGCGGGCCGGTGAGGAGGCTTGGGCCCAGAAGCGCTTGGGGATGCGATCGGCTTGGCGGGCCAGGTGACCGGCGTGCACGGCGTCGCGCATGGCGGCGGCCATCCGGCGCAGGGTCTCGATCCGGGTGTCATCGCGCTCACCCTGCTCGATCTTGCGGACCAGCGACACCGAGACGTTCGAAGCCTGCGCGAGCTCCCGCTGCGTCAGTCCGCGCCGCTTCCGGACCGACTGCAGGCGTTCGCCGAGATCCGCCATGACCCGAGACTACGGACATGTCGATGCGGCCGCACAGGTACGCGCGGCTTCCGCCGCTCGCTCGGCGCATAGTCACCCGCTGTGCGAAGGGCTCAATCCTTTGCGACAGAGTGGGATTCCCTCCGCTCAGGAGTCTTGGTATGCGAGATCCCAGTGCACGCATATCCAGTGACTACCACGCACAACGTCCAGCGTGTGCGAGGTAGTGACCCGCTATGCGAAGTGCTCGATCCTTTGCGGCAGAGTGGATTCCTCGTCGGCTCAGGCGTCACAAGCGCTCGAGGGCACCTACCTGCGGATAACGCCGAGTTGTGCGGCGAGCGCCAAGCCCGCGGCGGTGGGGTTCCCGCGACTCAGCGGGCCGGTGAGGAGGCTTGGGCCCAAAAGCGTTTGGGGATGCGACCCGCGCGGCGGGCGAGGTGGCCTGCGTTGACCGCATCCTTCATGGCCGCCGCCATGAGGGCGGGTTGCTTGGCGCGGGTGACGGCGGTGGCGAGCAGGACAGCCGAGCAGCCGAGTTCCATGGCCAGGGTGGCGTCGCTGGCGGTGCCGATACCCGCGTCGAGGATGACCGGCACGCCTGCGGCGGCGACGATCATCTCGATATTGTGCGGGTTGCCGATGCCGAGGCCGGTGCCGATCGGGGCGCCCAGCGGCATGACGGCGGCGCAGCCCGCGTCCTCCAGTCGGCGGGCGAGGATCGGATCGTCGGTGGTGTAGGGCAGTACGACGAATCCCGCGTCGACCAATTGTTCGGCGGCGGTGAGCAATTCGATCGGATCCGGGAGCAGGGTGCGCTCGTCGGCGATCACCTCCAGCTTGACCCAGTTGGTGTCGAGCGCCTCGGCGGCCAACTGTGCGGTGAGCACGGCCTCGGCGGCGGTGCGACAGCCGGCGGTATTGGGCAGCGGCATGATCTCGAGGCGTTTGAGCAGGTCGAGGACGCCGGTGCCGCCGACCGCGTCGACCCGGCGCATGGCGACCGTGGTCAGTTCGGTGCCCGAGGCGAGCAGCGCCTCCTCCAGGACGGCGAGGTTTTCCGCGCCGCCGGTGCCCATGATGAGGCGGGAGCCGAACTTCTTGCCCGCGATCTCCAGTGCGCCGATTTGCGCCGGGGCGCTGGCGTTTTCCGGTGCGTCAGCCACCCTGAACCGCCGTCAGCACTTCGATCTGCCAGCCGCGCCCGACCGGCTCGTCCCAGCGGGACTTCGGGAACACCGCACCGTCCACCGCGAGCGCGACGCCCTTGGACGGCAGCCCGAGACGATCGAGAAGTTCACGCACCGTGAGCGATCGGTCGAATTCGTGGTCCTGCCCGTTCACGGTGACACCGATGGGGACCGAGATCGAGGTCATCGAACTCCTCCTGCAGATGTGGCGAGCGACGGCGGGTGCGCCGTCGAAAAACGATGGGGGTCGGCGGCTTTCGCGTCATCGAGGAGTGCGCCGTCGAGCAGGTTCAGCACCGCGTCGACGGTGAGCGGGACCGCGAGCATGCCATTGCGGCCGTGACCGGTGGCGGTCACGATCCGGTCGGTGAGCCGCCCGATCAACGGCAGATTGTCGGGGGTGCCCGGCCGGGATCCGGCGCTGGCCTCGGCCAATTCGTATTCGCCGATGCCCGGCAGTACCGCCTCGGCGTCGGCGATCAGATCGCGGACCCCGGCGACGGTCACCGTCGTATCGAAGCCCGCCTCGTATTGTGTTGCGCCCACGACGATTCCGTCGGCGCGCGGCACCAGGTAGACCTGCCTGCCGTGTACCCGCGCGCGGATCACCCGCCGCGGCGGCGGTGTCGCGCCGGGCCGATGACGCAGGCGCAGAATCTCGCCCTTGACCGGACGGACCTGCAGCTGCGGCCACAGCCGCGCCGAGGCCGCGCCGGCGGCGAGCAGGATCTGATCGTGCGCCAGCGCGTCCAGTGACTCGACCGTTTCCGCACGCATATCGACTCCGGCTGTCCCACAAGCCTTTTGCAGCCCGGTGAGCAATTGCCGATTATCGATGGCCGGTTCGGCGGCGGCGCGCAGACCGGCGCGCACGGTGCGCGCGAGCGCGGGCTCCAGCGCGCGGACACCGGCCCGGTCGAGTACCTCGAGTTCGTGGCCGTGGCCACCGACCCATTCGGCCACCGTGCGCAGATCCGCGGCGTCGGCGCCGTCCAGCGCGACGGTCAGGGTTTCATCGGCCACGAACACCGACACCCCGGTCACGGATTCGAGCCGGGCGGCGAATTCGGGCCAGCGGGCCAGCGAGGCGGCGCCGAATTCGAGGACCAGTTCCTCCCCCGGCCACCCCTCGGACAGCGGTGCGAGCATTCCCCCGGCAACCCAGGACGCTCCGGATCCGACGGCGGGATCGAATACGGTGACCGACCATCCCGCCTCGGCCGCCCGCCAGGCGGCGGCGAGTCCGATGGCGCCGCCACCGACGACGGCCAGAGTCCGCATTGATTCCACCTGCCTTACTATTTTCATCCCCACGGTAGCGCGACTACGGTCGAGCACGTGCAACCCTCCCACCAGTACCGGCCCCTACCGCCCAGGGAGCGTTTGGCTACTGCCCGGCTGTATCTCTGCACCGACGCCCGCAGAGAGAAGGGCGACCTGGCCAGGTTCGCCGAGGCGGCGCTCGCGGGTGGTGTCGACATCATTCAGCTCAGGGACAAGGGATCACCCGGTGAGGCGAAGTTCGGCCCGCTCGAGGCCAAGGCCGAAATCGGCGCGCTGGCCGAACTGAAGGCCGCGGCCCGCCGACACGGTGCGCTGGTCGCGGTGAACGACCGCGCCGATATCGCGTTCGCCGCCGGTGCGGATGTGCTGCACCTCGGCCAGAACGATCTGCCGCCCTGGTACGCGCGGCGCATCCTCGGACCCGACGTGGTGATCGGGCGCTCGACGACCAGCCGGGCACAAGCCGGACTCGCCGCGGTCGACGAGCACATCGACTACTTCTGCACCGGCCCGGTGTGGGCTACGCCGACCAAGCCCGGACGTCAGGCCGCTGGCCTGGACCTGGTGCGTTCCACCGCCGACGCCCATCCGACCCGGCCGTGGTTCGCGATCGGCGGCATCGACGCCGAGCGGCTACCCGAGGTGCTCGCGGCGGGAGCCGAGCGCGTTGTGGTGGTGCGAGCGATCACCGAGGCCCGCGACCCGGAGGCCGCGGCGCGTCAGCTGAAGTCCGCCCTGCTGCAGAACGCTCACCTCGGCTGAGACGCACTCAACCCGATCCAAGTGCGGCGATGATGTTCGATTCGGCCAACCTACGGAGGATGATCTCGAGCAGACACTGCTCGCGAACACTCAACGCGGCCGAGACCCGCCGAAAGCGCGACCTCGCAGCCCGGCACGGCTCATCGCCCGACACGACCGACTCACGGACAGCGGTCCCGAGCCGACACCGCTCACGAACACTCAACGCGACCGACGCCCCCCGAAAGCGCGAAACCCGGCACGGCTCATCGCCCGACACGACCAACTCGCAGACCGCGACCTCGAGCCGACACCGCGCACAAACGCTCAACTCGGCCAGCCGCCCACAGCGCGATCTCCCAGCCCGGCGCAGCTCATCGCCCGACACGACCGACTCACGGACAGCGGTCCCGAGCCGACACCGCGCACGAACACTCGACTCGACCGAGACCCGCCGAGCACGCTCTCATCGCGGCATCGCTCCGGGCTCGACCGCAGGGCCGCTCTGCGATGCACACGGGTCCGAGACTGCACTTTTGGCGATTTCCACGGCGTGTACACGGAACGCTTCGGCCGATCCCTCAGGACAGAACTTGAATTCGGGTGAGCGACAGGATCGGATCGGCCGGGACGGTCTCGGGATACGCGCCCGGCATCCCGACAGCCGCCGAATCCAGCTCCGGGTCGACAATTCGGGCGAACGTGCCCGGCCCGTTTGGTTCGGCGTGCAGCCAGACGAATCCCTGGTCGGCCAGGTCAACGGTGCGCGGCAGTACGGCCGCGACCGCATTGGCGTCATCGACATGCACATCGTCGAGGCAGACGCGCGCCGGAGCCGCACGCAGCGCCGGCCAGGAAGCGGCGAATCCGGGGTGCAGCGGATGGCTGTCGACCTCGTCCTCGGGAACCCAGGCCAACGCACTGCTCTCCCGGTTGCGGCTGGTCGGCAGCGCCATCACGGCATCGGCCACCACCGTGACATAGGTCCAGCCGCTCAATGCGGTCGCAGTGACCCGCTCGCCGCGCACGCGCACATCGGCGGGATCGATACCCGCCTCCTCCCATGCCTCGCGGACCGCCGCGTGCACCGGGGTCTCGTGGCTGTCACGGGCGCCGCCGGGCAGCGCCCAGGTGCCGCCCTGATGACTCCACGGCGCACGGTGCTGCAACAACACCACCGAACCGCCGCCAGCGAGCGGCGCGCGCAACAGCAGTCCGGCAGCCCCGAAGCGGCCCCAATGCCGCTGTCCGTCCGGACCGCGGGACCACCCGTCACCGTCACCACGCATCTGGTTACCATCCTCATCCAGCCGGGGCGCGGGTATTTCACACGCCACGGCGCCGGTAAGACCACAATAAGCTCGCAGCAGGAGCACACGTGCGCACCAACCGGGGAGGTGGAGATGGCAGCGCTCGAATCGACGACGGCCCCGCAGCCGACGTCGGTCACCGCGGATACCGCGTCGGAGCGGCTCGACGTGCCGCGAGAGGCTGGGCTGCGCGCCCATCTGGACCCGGCCAATCTACGGTCCTTCGCGCTATCGACGCCCGGTCGGCTCATCGCCATCGGCTTGCTGCTGATCGGCCTATGTCTGGGCGCGGGCATGATGACCGCCGCGACGGTCAGCGATCGTCAGCAGGCATTGGACACCCTGCTCGACCAAACCGAGCCGGACGCGAACTCCTCCCATCACCTCTACACCTCGCTGTCCATCGCGGACGCCGCCGCGAGTACCGCGTTCATCTCCGGCGGCCTGGAACCGCAAGCCGTGCGCGAGCGCTACAGCCAGGCGCTCGGTGAAGCGTCCGCGGAGCTGGTGACGCAAACAGGCCACGCGGCCGGACAGGCCACCGGCACCGACGATCCGGATACCCGGCTGCGCGCGGGCATAGCCACCGGCCTGCCGGTCTATTCGGGCCTGATCGAGACCGCCCGTGCGAACAATCGCAATGGCTACCCGGTCGGCGCGGCGTATCTGAGCGAAGCGTCGAATCAGATGCAGACCGTCCTGCTGCCGATGGCCGCCCAGTTGCAGAGCCATCGCTCCGATGCGGTCAGCACGGCCCAGCGCCGTCACGTTCAGCCGCCATGGCCCGCGATCGCCGTGCTGATCCTGGCGCTCGGCACGCTGGTCTGGGCGCAGTTCGATCTGTCGAAACGCTGGCACCGCGTGCTCAATCCGGGACTGCTGCTCGCCTCCGCCGCGATGCTGATCCTGTTGGCGTGGACACTGACCGCCGGATCGGTCTCGGCGGCGGACATGATCGGCGGGCGTGACAATGGGGCGGTGCCCGCCTCCCGATTGACCGAGAGCCGGATCCTGACCCAGCAGGCCCGTTCGGCGGAGACGCTGAAGTTGGTGCGTCGCGATGCCAGCGGCGACTACGACCGGACCTATGAGGCCAGCGTCACCCGGCTCAACGAACTGCTCGGCGGCTATCCCGATGACGCACCGGCGGCCGGTGAGATCGCCAATGCCCGTGCGGCACTCGGGCGTTGGCGGGCGGCTCATCAGCGGATGACCGATGCACTGGCGCACGGCGATTTCACCGGGGCGGCGACGGTGGCGACCGGACCCGGTTCGGCCGATGCCGCAGCGCAGGTGGACGCACTGGACCGGGCGCTCGGCCAGGGCCTGGACGAGACCCGCGACACGTTGCGCGACAACATCTCCGGCGCGGCACTTGCGCTGGACTTCCTGGCCCCGGGTGCCATGGTGCTCGGCATTCTCGCCGCGGCCTATGTCGGCCTCGGTATCTGGCCACGACTTCGGGAGTACCGGTGAACCGGGCGCGCGGACTGCTCGCCGCGCTCGCCGCGACGGCCCTGCTCGCGGGTTGTACCACCGGCTCGGACGCGACGATCACCCCGAAGACCGTCAAGTACACCGAGCCGCCGCTGCCCGCCCAGGCCGTGACGATACCGACGGATGCACCGGTCGCGCCGGAACGCGATGCGCAATGCGGCGATCCGACTGCCAGCCTGCGGCCCACCGGTGCTGGCGCGAACGCCCACGGCCCGACCATCGACGCGATCCGAGCCCGCGGTCGTCTGGTGGTCGGATTGGACACCGGCAGTAACCTTTTCAGCTTCCGTGATCCCGTGAGCGGCAGCATCGTCGGCTTCGACGCCGATATCGCCAGGGAGGTCGCCCGCGATCTGCTCGGCAGTCCGGAACAAATCGAATACCGCAGTCTCGGTTCGGCCGAGCGCGAGACCGCGCTGCAGAATCACAGCGTCGACCTGGTCGCCAAGACCATGACGATCAATTGCGAACGGCGCCAGAAGGTCACCTTCTCCACCGTCTATCTGCTAGCGAATCAGCGCGTACTGGTGGTGAAGAACTCCGGTATCCGCACGCTGGCCGATCTGGCTGGTAAGCGGGTGTGCATCGTCTCGGGCACCACCTCGCTGGACCAGATGCGTCGCAGCCAGCCCGCCGCGACCATCCTCACCGTGCCCACCTGGGCCGACTGTTTGGTTGTCCTGCAGCAGCGCCAAGTCGACGCGGTCAGCACCGATGACGCCGTTCTCGCGGGTCTGGCCACACAGGACTCGTCCTACACCGAACTGGTCGGCCCCAGCATCAGTTCCGAGCCCTACGGCATCGGAATACCGAAGGGCAATGACGACCTGGTCCGCTTCGTCAACGGCACGCTGGAGCGCATTCGCAACGATGGCACCTGGGTTCGGCTCTACCAGCAATACCTCATCGCCCTGGGCCCGGTCCCAGCACCGCCCGCGGCTACCTATCAGGACTGACGGCGATGACGCCCCCGCACGATGCCCCTTCCGAGGATTTCCCCGATTCGACCGAGACCGAGCAAAAGGAACCCGCCGCGCAGAAGACCCCGGAATCGGTTCCGCACTACCCCACATCCGCCGAGCCGATCTGGCGCGAACCCGAGTCCGGCGAAACCGTTCGCCGCGATCACGTGGCCGCCGAATTCACCGTCGGCGCTTGGAACCCACCCGCGGAACCGACCTCCGCCGCGACCATCCGCACCTCCGGTCGCAATGTCCGCACCGCGCGCTCCCGGCCGACGACACGCAAACTCGGTGCCGGACTCGTCGAGATCCCAGCGGTCCCGCCCGCCGATCCACGGACCGCGGTACTCGTCGATCCCGTTGTCGCCGAGGGCAGGCGCTACTGTTGGCGCTGCGGCAGCCAGGTCGGCCGCGCCACCGCGACCCGACCGGCGACGACCGCGGGCACCTGCCGAACCTGTGGCGCGTCATACGATTTCCGTCCGTCCCTGCACAAGGGCGATCTCGTATCGAGCCAGTACGAGATCCAGGGCTGTATCGCGCACGGCGGGCTCGGCTGGGTCTACCTCGCGATCGACCGCAATGTCAGCGATCGCTGGGTGGTCCTGAAGGGTTTGCTGCACGCGGGTGACACCGAGGCGCAGGCGGTGGCCGTTGCCGAACGGCAATTCCTCGCCGAGGTGGCGCATCCCAGCATCGTCAAGATCCACAACTTCGTCGAGCACACCGGCCCGGACGGCGAGTCGGTCGGCTACATCGTCATGGAGTACGTCGGCGGTCGCTCACTGTGCGACATCCTCGACGCCTACCCGCGGCCGGAGCGGATGCCGGTCACCGAGGCCATCGCGTATGTGCTGGAGATCCTGCCCGCGCTGGACTATCTGCATTCGATCGGGTTGACCTACAACGACCTCAAACCCGACAACATCATGATCACCGAGGATCAGGTCAAACTCATCGATCTCGGTGCCGTCGCGACCATCGGCGCGTACGGAAATCTGTACGGCACCCGGGGATTCCAGGCACCGGAGATCGCCAGGACCGGTCCGACGGTGGCCACCGACACCTTCACCGTCGGGCGGACGCTGGCCGTGCTGACGCTGCGCATGCCGAGGGAGCAGGGGCGCTACCTCGACGGCATTCCGGACCCCGCCGACCAGCCGGTACTGCAGCGCTACGAGTTCTTCTATCGCGCACTGCTGTGCGCGACCGATCCGGATCCCGCGCGCCGCTTCCCCTCCGCCCGCGCCATGTCCGCCCAATTGGCGGGCGTGCTGCGCGAGATCATATCTATGGAGACCGGCGCCGAACATCCACAGCTGTCCACAGTTTTCAGTCCACAGCGTGGCAGCTTCGGCACCGAGGAGTTGATCAGCCAGACCGACGCCTATGCCGACGGCATCGCCAGGAGCAAACTGCTGCGCGCGGGCGAAGTGGCCACGGCCCTTCCGGTTCCGCTCATCGACCCCGTCGACGCGACGGTCCCGGTGCTCGCGGCCGCCGCACAGGCGGAGCCACGGGATGCGCTCGCCGCTTTGCAGGAGGCCAGAACGCGCGCCGAAGCCGATCACGACATCGCCCCGGGCGTACTGGATCTGGAGCTGGCCCTGGCCGAGGCCCGGCTGCGACTCGAACTCGGCGAATCGGCCGTGGTTCGACAGATGCTGTTGCGGGTGGCCGCCGATCACGACTGGCGCGTCGACTGGTATCTGGGCCAGGCCCAGCTGCTGGAATTGGATTTCGAGCAGGCCTACACCAATTTCGATGCGGTGCTTCGGGTGCTGCCCGGTGAGATCGCACCCAAGCTCGCCCTCGCGGCCACCGCGGAACTCATACTGCAGCACTGGGATTCCGAGGATCCGCAGCACTGGCACGCCTGCGCGGAGAAGTTCTACAGCACCGTCTGGCGCACCGACAACGCGGCGGTGAGCGCCGCCTTCGGCCTGGCCAGACAACTCACGGTGGCAGGCCGGTGTGACGACGCGGTGCGCGCACTCGATGAGGTACCCGCCGCCTCGCGGCACTACACCACGGCCCGGATGACCGCCGTATTGCTGCTGCTCACAGCGGCGCCGATCGCCGAACTCCCCGAATCCACCCTGCACATTTCGGCCTTGCGCATTCTCGACCTGCCGATCAGCGAAGGCCGCGCGACCCAGATGCGTGTGCTCGTCCTCGGCACCGCCCTGGCCTGGCTCCAGGCCGGCAACTCACCGAGAAACGACGATGCGACTCTCTTCGGCGCCCCCTTCACCGAGCGCGACCTGCGTGCGGGCATCGAAGCCGGACTGCGCGCCCTCGCCCGCACCGCCCCGGGCCGCAACCACCGCTACGCGCTGGTCGACCTGGCCAATTCGATTCGCGCCAAGACCTGGATGTGAAGAGCGCGAACAAAATAAAACCCGGCCGGGAGGGAAGGCCGGCCGGGCTCGGATCCAGGTTCGCGGAGCAGTCGGCATACCGATGATCCCCGGGTTCCGCGTGCGTCCCGCCCGCCCCGGGGGCAGCCGGAGCGGACACATCGAGAGTGGCGAGGGCATCGCGGTCCCGATGACGGCGGATGGTCCGCCCCGGTTTCGGTGTCCGGCGCGAACCTGATCCGACACCCATACTGACCGATCGAGTGTGAGGATTTCGTGAGGTTTTCCAGAGCCCGGTCCGCCCACCTCAGTCTGCGTCCTGAGCTGCGACGACGCGGTGCGCGGCGCGGGCGATGGCCAATTCCTCGTTGGTCGGCACGACCAGTACGGCCACCTCGGCGCCGGGTGCGGAGATATGGCGGGCCGTGCGTTCCGCGGCGGTGTTGCGGGCCGGGTCGACCTCGATGCCGAAGCGGGACAGCCCGGCCAGCGCGTCGGCACGGACCTGCGGACTGTTCTCGCCGACTCCCGCGGTGAAGGTGATGGCGTCGACGCCACCCAGTTCGATCAGGTACGCGCCGAGGTAGCGGCGTAGCCGGTGGATATAGACGTCGTAGGCCAGGCGGGCCGCGGCATCGCCCGCGTCGATGAGTCGCTGCAATTCACGGAAATCGTTCACACCGGACAGGCCCTTGAGTCCGGCGTCGCGGTTGAGCATTTCGTCGATCTGGTCGATATCCATATGCGCCGAGCGAACCAGATGCGCGATGATCCCGGGATCGAGGTCCCCGCCTCTGGTACCCATCACCAGCCCCTCCAGAGGCGTGAAGCCCATGGTGGTGTCGATCGGGTGGCCGCCGCGAATCGCCGACGCCGATGCGCCATTACCGAGATGGAAGACGATCTGATTCAGCTCGGCCGGATCCCGCTCGAGCAGCGCGGCCACCCGGCCGGAGACGTACTCGTGCGAGGTGCCGTGGAATCCGTACTTCCGAATACCTTGCGCGGCAGCAATTTTCGCATCGATGGCATAGGTTTTTGCGGCATCGGGCAGGCGGTGGAAGAAGGCGGTATCGAAGACCGCGACCTGCGGCACGCCCGGCAACAGTGCACGCGCGCTCTCGATACCCGCCACATTCGCCGGATTGTGCAGCGGCGCAAGCGAAGACAGGTCCGATATCGCCGCGACCACGGCATCGTCGAGCAGCGTCGGCCGATAGAACACCTCGCCGCCGTGCACCACCCGGTGCCCGACCGCGCACACACCCGCGGCGGCCAGATCGTGGCCGGTCTCGGCGAACATATCGAAGACCAGCCGCAGGCCCACCGTGTGATCGGCGATCGGCCCGCGATGTTCGATGGTCCGGCCATCGACCTTGTGCTCGATCCCGGCGTTCTCCTCACCGATCCGATCGACCATGCCGGATGCGGCGACCATACCCGACTCCGGGTCGAGCAGTTGGTATTTGATCGACGACGAACCGGAATTGATGACCAACACCAGGTCATCGGCACCCTTGGTCATGATGTCTCCTGCATCTCGCGCGTTCTCCGCACTCTGTCGGCAACCACGGCGGTGATCGCGTTCTTCCGCATCATGCCGCCCGTGTGTCGCGAGACACTGGTATGGGATCGGCGGCGGGCCGAGGTGCTCGCATCGAGCGATGGCACCGGGTCAGCCCTCCTGCGCCTGGATCGCGGTGATCGCAACGGTATTCACGATATCGGCGACCAGCGCACCGCGGGACAGATCATTGACCGGCTTGCGCAGCCCCTGCAGCACCGGGCCGATCGCGATCGCACCGGCACTGCGCTGCACCGCCTTGTAGGTGTTGTTACCGGTGTTGAGGTCGGGAAAGACGAAAACCGTTGCCCGCCCCGCCACCTCGGAGTCGGGAAGTTTGGTGGTCGCGACGGTGGGTTCGATCGCGGCGTCGTACTGGATCGGGCCCTCCACCAGCAGCTCCGGCTCGCGCTCGCGCACCAGTTTGGTCGCGACCCGCACCTTGTCCACATCCGCGCCACTGCCGGATTCACCGGTCGAATACGACAGCATCGCGACGCGCGGCTCGATGCCGAACCGGGCCGCCGTGTGCGCCGAGGAGATCGCGATATCGGCCAGCTGCTCCGAGGTCGGGTCGGGGACGACCGCGCAGTCGCCATAGGCGAGCACCCGATCGGCCAGACACATGAGGAAGACGCTGGAGACGGTGGCCACCCCGGGCACCGTCTTGATGATCTCGAAGGATGGCCGGATGGTGTGCGCCGTGGTGTGCGCGGCACCGGACACCATGCCGTCGGCAATGCCCCGGTGGACCATCATGGTGCCGAAATACGAGATATCGGCCATGGTTTCGCGAGCGCGCTCGAGCGTCATGCCCTTGTGCTTGCGCAGTTCGGTGTACTCCGCGGCGAATTCATCGAGATAGCCCGAGGTGCGCGGATCGAGTACCCGCGCGGCCGAGATATCGACGCCGAGTTCCGCGGCGCGGGCACGCACCGTCGTCTCGTCGCCGAGGATCATCAGATCCGCGATCTTGCGCTGCAATACCCGACCGGCCGCGCGCAGGACGCGGTCGTCGTCGCCCTCGGGCAGCACGATGGTCTTGCGATCGGCCCTGGCGCGTTCGATCAGCTGATATTCGAACATCTGCGGTGTCACCACCGAGGTGTCCGGAATCTCTATGTGCTGCAATAACTGCGATGCGTCGACGTGCTGTTCCATCAGCGCCAGCGCGGTATCGACCTTGCGCGGACTGCCCGCCGACATCCGTCCGCGAGTGCGGTAGGCGGCGCTCGCGGTGTCGTAGGTGCCCAGCTCGGTGGTGAGGATCGGCAGCTTCGGTTTGAGGCCGCTCATCAGTCTGGCGATCGCCGGATGCGGCAGCATGCCACCGTTCATGATGATGCCCGATAGCGACGGAAAGCCTTCCGCCTCATGCGCATTCACCGCACTGAGCAGTACGTCGGAGCGGTCGGCCGGTGCGATCACCACGACACCGTCGACCAGGCGCTCCAGAATATGTTCGGCGGTCATGCCGCCGACCATGACCTGCAATGCCTCGCGCTGCAGCAATCCCACATCGCCGCTGTACATTTCGCCGCCGATCGCGGTGCACAGCTCGGCCATGGTCGGCGAAATCAGCAGCGGCACCTCGGGCAAGGTCCACGACGGCACATCGAAGCCGCCCAGTGCCGCGCGGACCTCGTCCAAATGCCCCGGATCGCAACGGTTGGCGATAATGGCCACCAGATGCGCATGTTCGAGCGACAGTTCGAACGCGCACAGCTCCGCCAACTGTTTGACCTCGTCCGGTGTGCGGCCCGAACCGCGCACCACCAGCAGCACGGGCGCGCCGAGGTTCACCGCGATGCGGGCATTGAAGCGCAGTTCGCTGGGGCTGGCCACATCGGTGTAGTCGCTGCCGACGATCACCATCGCGTCACACAACTTCGCGACCTCGTGGAAGCGCATGACGATCTCGCTGATCGCCGCATCCGGATCCGCGTGCACCTGCTCATAGGTGACGCCGATGGCCTGCGTGTAGTCGATATCGGCGGTGCTGTGCTCGAGCAGCAGTTCCAGGATGTAGTCCGGTTCGGTGGTCGAGCGGGTGATCGGCCGGAATACGCCGACCCGGGCGGTGCTCGCGCACAGCATCTGGAGCATTCCGAGCGCCACCGTCGATTTTCCGGTGTCACCCTCCGGAGATGCGATGTACACAGCGGATGGAGCGGAATCGGCCATATCCGAGAGCTTAGTGAACCCGCGGCTACCTCGACGGTCGAGCGAGATCGCGATCACCCATGCTGTTCGCGCCGTGCCCGGATATAGTCCGGGCATGGCTGAGCCGTTCCCGAACCGCCAATGGGGTTCGAACACCAATCTTCTCGCCCGCGCGGCCACCAAGTTCGCTGCCACCAAGCCCGGTTCATGGTTCATCCGGCAGATCACACCGCTGGATCGGGCCGTGCTCGAGCGCACCGACGCCAAGTACACGATCCTCGGCCCGATCGGCGCGCCGGTGATCCTGCTGACCACCATCGGCCGCAAATCCGGCCAGCCGCGCACGCAACCGCTGCTCTATGTGCACGACGGCGACACGCTGTACGTGATCGGCAGCAACTTCGGCCAGGAAAGACATCCGGCGTGGTCGGCCAATCTCCTGGCGAATCCGAAGGCCACCGTGGCCATTGCGGGTCAGCGCATTCCGGTCCGGGCCGACCTGGTCGAGACCGGCAAAGACGCCATATTCGCACGCTTTGTCGAGGTCACCGGCGCATATGACGCCTACCGCTCCCGCACCACCCGCGACCTACGCATCTTCGCCCTCACCCGGACCTAGCCGCACCATTTACATCCGCACCAGCGTTGGAGCGATCACAAAGCCGACAACGGGAATCCCCGCGACCTGCACGGTCCAGTGCGGTGAGCACGGCAGCCTAGGAAGTCACACGTTTTCGGCGCGCCCAACCGACCGAGCGGAACACAAACGCACGCCGAACACTCCGGCCACAGGCGTTAGAGCGAGCGCGAAGGCCGACAAAGGTGCGGGAAATCCCGCGACCTGCGCTGCGCTATCCAGTGGGGCGAGCACAGCAGCCTAGGGAGCCACACGTTCCCGGCGCGCCCAATCGACAGGGCCGCACAACAGCCGAACTTTCTACACCCCGCACAGGTTTTAGAGCCAGCGCGAAGGCCGACAACGAGTGCGGAAATCGCCGCGACCCGCGCTGCGCGGTGGAGTGGGCGCGGCTCGGGCGAGTCGCAAGACTCTCGGCTCGCCCAATCGACCGTGTGGAACACGGCCGCACCCTGAGCACCCCCGCAGAGCGAGCGCGAAGGCCGACAAAGAATGCGGAAATCGCCGCGACCTGCGCTGCGCGGCGGGGTGGGCGAGTCGCGCGGCCTCGGCGCGCCTGGGGAAGCGGGCGCGCCGAGGCGGTGGCTCAGCCCAGTGCGCGCAGGCGAGGGGCCAGGTCGCGCTGGAAGAGGTCCAGGAAGCGGCGCTGGTCGTGGCCGGGGGCGTGGAAGACCAGGTGGTTGAGGCCCGCGTCGAGGTAGGGCTTGATCTGCTCGACGGCCTGGTCCGGATCGCTGGCGACGATCCAGCGCTTGGCGATCTGCTCGATCGGGAGGGCGTCGGCGGCGGCCTCCATTTCGATCGGGTCGGTAATGGAGTGCTTCTGCTCGGCGGTGAGCGAGAGCGGGGCCCAGAAGCGGGTGTTCTCCAGTGCCAGTTCGGGATCGGTGTCGTAGGAGATCTTGATCTCGATCATCCGGTCTATCTGCTCGACGGTGCGACCGACCTTGGCCGCGCCCTCGGCGACGGCGGGCATCAACTTCTCGGTGTAGAGGTCCATACCCTTGCCGGAGGTGCAGATAAAACCGTCACCCGCGCGTCCCGCATAGCGTGCGACCAGCGGTCCGCCCGCCGCGATGTAGATCGGGATGCCGCCCTTGGGCACATCGTAGATCGAGGCGCCGGCGGTCTTGTAGTACTCGCCGTCGAAATCGGTGCGCTCGCCGGTCCACAGAGCGCGCATGAGATCGACGGATTCGCGCAGCCGAGCGAAACGCTCCTTGAACTCTGGCCATTCGCCGGTGTAGCCGGTGGCGATCTCGTTGAGTGCCTCACCGCTGCCGACACCGAGCATGATGCGGTCCGGGTACAGACAGCCCATAGTGGCGAAGGCCTGCGCGATGACGGCGGGGTTGTAGCGGAAGGTCGGGGTGAGCACCGAGGTGCCGAGTTGGATGCGCTTGGTGCGCTCACCGACCGCGGCCATCCAGGCCAGCGAGAACGGTGCGTGCCCGCCCTTGTGCCGCCACGGCTGGAAGTGGTCGCTGACCGTCGCGCTGTCGAGGCCGTGCTCCTCGGCCAGCACCGCGATTTCCACCAGTTCCCGCGGCCCGAACTGCTCCGCCGACGCCTTGTATCCGAGCTTGAGATCACCCATATGCGCCACTCCTGTCGCTTCGCTCAACGGTCGGTACGGGAGGTTCCGCACACCGTCGGCCGCATGCGTTCCGCGACCGCATCCCGGTACAACCGCAAGGGCGACACGGGAGTTCCCGCACCTCGATCGGCCTACCTGGGCACTGCGCGATCGGATCTCACACGGCCTCCCCTCGACCATAGTCAGCGCAACTCGACCTGTGTGCAGGGCCATACCAACTCGACCGCGAACCCGCATCAAGAGCGGCAACTCACGCAACCCCGGCAATCGCCCGGTGATTCGCTCTCGCATATCGAATAGGCATCGCGCACAACCCACACCGTGTGCGGGATGCCCAGTGGCTGTGCGGCAGCAGACTCTCACGCTCGCGGGTGCACCGCGCGGGTGCGGTGGACGCGGATGGTGTGGGGATGGTCGCATCGGGCCCGGTATTCGCCCGGTGGGGTGATCGGTAGCCGACAATTGACTCGTGACTACACCGGCTGAACCGATCCTGTCCTACCTCACCGATATGGATGGCGTGCTGGTGCACGAGGACCATTTGGTGCCCGGCGCCGATAAGTTCCTTGCGGAACTGCGGGCCAATGAGATCCCGTTCCTGGTGCTCACCAATAACTCGATTCGGACTCCGCGCGATCTGCAGGCCCGCCTGCGCCACTCCGGACTCGATATCCCGGAGGAGGCGATCTGGACCTCGGCGCTGGCCACCGCGACCTTCCTGAACGACCAGCGCCCCAACGGAACCGCCTATGTCGTCGGCGAATCCGGACTCACCACCGCACTGCACGAAATCGGTTATGTGCTGACCGATAGCGATCCCGACTACGTGGTGCTCGGCGAGACCCGCACCTATTCCTTCGAGGCGATCACCACCGCGATCCGCCTGGTCGAGCGCGGCGCGCGGTTCATCGCCACCAATCCGGACGCGACCGGCCCGTCCCGCGATGGCCTGCTGCCGGCGACCGGTTCGGTCGCCGCGCTGATCACCCGCGCGACCGGCAAGGAGCCGTATTATGTCGGCAAGCCGAACCCGCTGATGATGCGCTCGGCACTGCGCCGGATCGGCGCCCACTCCCAGTCGACCGTCATGATCGGCGACCGCATGGATACCGATATCGTCTCCGGCCTCGAAGCGGGCATGCGAACCGTCCTGGTGACCACCGGCATCTCCACCCGCGCATCGATCGAGCAGTTCCCCTACCGCCCGACCCTGGTCGTCGATTCGGTCGCCGACCTGGTCGGCCGCACCGACAAACCCTTCGACTGATCCGGGCGGCGGCAGTCGTACCCCTTGCCTCGGCCCCAGTCCATGCGGGCGCCACAAGGGTGCGGCTGTCACGCGGGTCCAGGTTGTGCGCAAGCGCATTTGACGGTTCCGCGCGAGCAGGGTGCGGCCGTTACCCGCGACTACGTTGGGCGGGTGCGCGCGAGCGCGTTCGGCGGGCGAGCGGGTGCGGCGAGCGCGTTCGGCGAGCGCGTTCGGCGGCCAGCGCGTTCGGCGGCCAGCGCGTTGGGCGGGTGCGCGCGAGCGATGGGCGGGTGCGCGAGCGCTTCGAGCGGGGTGCGCACGAGCGCGTTCGGCGGGTGCGTCGAGCGTGTTGGCGGGTGCGGCAAGCGCGTTCGGCAGGTACAGCAAGCGCGATGGGCGGGTGCGCGCGAGCGATGGGCGGGTGCGCAAGCGCCTCGAGCGGGGGTGCGCACGAGCGCGTTCGGCAGGTGCGTCGAGCGTGTTGGCGGGTGCGGCAAGCGCGTTCGGCAGGTACAGCAAGCGCGATGGGCGGGTGCGTGCGAGCGATGGGCGGGTGCGCAAGCGCCTCGAGCGGGGGTGCGCACGAGCGCGTTCGGCAGGTGCAGCAAGCGCGTTCGGCGGGTGCGCGCGAGCGATGGGCGGGTGCGCAAGCGCCTCGAGCGGGGGTGCGCACGAACGCGTTCGGCGGGTGCGGCGAGCGTGTTGGCGGGTGCGGCAAGCGCGTTCGGCAGGTGCAGCAAGCGCGTTCGGCGGGTGCGCGCGAGCGATGGGCGGGTGCTCGAGCGCCTCGGCGGGTGTGGCCAGCGCGTTCGGCGGGTGCGCGCGAGCGATGGGCGGGTGCGCGCTTCGAGCGGGGGTGCGCACGAACGCGTTCGGCGGGTGCGGCGAGCGCGTAGGCGGGTGCGGCAAGCGCGTTCGGCAGGTGCGGCAAGGCGTTCGGCCGGTGCGGCGAGCGCGTTGGGCGGGTGCGTGCGAGCGATGGGCGGGTGCGCGAGCGCTTCAAGCGGGTGCGCACAAGCGCGTTCGGTGGATGCGGCGAGCGCGTTCGGCCGGTGCGGCGAGCGCGTTCGGCCGGTGCGGCAAGGCGTTCGGCCGGTGCGGCAAGGCGTTCGGCCGGTGCGGCGAGCGCGTTCGGCGGGTGCGGCGAGCGCGTTCGGCAGTTTCCCGCAAGCGCGCGGCTGTCCGATCACCGACGCGCCGGTCACGGCGGGCTGATTGCGCACGGAACCGCGGCTGGGAGGTCAGGTTTCGTCGGTGATAGCGTCCAGGGCGGCGGAGAGTCGGGTCATGACCTGGACGGTCAAGGTGAACTGCTCGGGGCCGAGTTCGTCGGCGAGGCGATCGGCGAGGATCGCGTGCTGCGGGTTGATGCGTTTGATCGCATCGCGACCGGCCTCGGTAACCGCGACGAGTTTCGCGCGCCGGTGCGCCGGGTTGGGCCGATATTCGGCGAGTCCCTTGTCCACCAATAGGTCCGCGATGCGCTGCACACTCTGGCGGGTGATGCCCATCGCGCGGGCGATCCCGGAGACCGGCAGCGGTCCGCGCAGCACCGCGCCGATGACCTGCCACCAGGCGGCGGTCAGCCCCGCCGGACCGGCCAATTCCTCTGCGATGGCGAGGAATTGGCCGTTCAGCCGGAACGAGGTGATCGCCGCGGCGCTGAACAACTCTTGTTCGGGCGTATCGCTCATGTCTGCGACGATGCCATCTCGTATTCGGCGAGTTCGGCATAGCCCGTCGGATCGCTGTGCCCGTACAGCCGGTACCAGGCGTCGAGGATGCGCGGCTCGTAGACGCCTAGCAGGTCGAGCACCTCGCGGGCGAATTCGAAGGGCGCCATCGCACTGGCCGTGATCACGTTATCGCCGGTCACAGCCGGTTCGGCGACATAGTGCGCGGCACCCGAATATCCGCTGTACCGAAGAACTTCCACCGCATTGCTGGTGTGTGCCCGGTCATCGAGCAGGCCCTCCTTGGCCAAGGCGAAGGTGGAGCCGCAGATCGCCGCGACGGGCACTCCCGCGTCGACGAACTCCCGCGCCTTGTGCGCGAAGGGCGCCAATTCGTCGCCGGTCATCCACAGATCGGCCCCCGGCAGGATCAGCATCGCACTGTCGGCGGGGGTGAGATCGGCGAGCGCCACATCCGGCACGATGCGCACTCCCGCCATTGTGGTGATCGGATCCCGCGTCGGCCCAACGGTCCGTACCCGAAACGTCCCGGGAGCGATCTGCCAGCGCGGATTGTTGATATGCGCGGTCGCGGCACCGACCTCCCAGTCGGCGAGCGTGTTGTAGACGGCCTGGTGAACTGTTCTCGTAGCCATGACAGCATGCTGTCATGTTTGACAGCATGCTGTCAATAATCCGCGCCGCATCGGCCAACCTCAGGCTCGGCGCGGGAACGGGCGGGCGCAGGCGCGACGCGGGCTCAGGCGCGCTCAGGCGCAGGCACGGCGCGGGTGCGGGCATAAGCGCGGCGGGGCTCAGGCACGGGCTCAGGCTCGGCGCGGGAACGGGCGCAGGCTTGGCGCGGGAACGGGCGCAGGCACGGCGCGGGAACGGGCGCAGGCACGGCGCGGCGAGGGCTCAGGCGCAGGCGCAGGCGGGGAGGCTCGGACTCGGGCTTGAGCGCGGGCTCAGGCTCGGCTCGGCTCGGGCACGGGCACAGGCTCGGATTCGGGCTTGGCGCCGGCGCGGGCACAGGCTCGGGCTCAGATTCAGGGTCGGCGCGGGCTCAGGCTCGCTCGGGTTCAGGCGCGGGCTCGGGCTCGCTCGCGGGCTCAGGCTCGCTCGGGTTCAGGCGCGGGCTCAGGCTCGCTCGCGGGCTCAGGCGCGGGCACAGGCACAGGCTCGGATTCAGGCTTGGCGCCAGCGCGGGCTGGGCTCAGATTCAGGGGCGGCGCGGGCTCAGGCTCGCTCGGGTTCAGGCGCGGGCTCGGGCTTGAGCGCGGGCTCAGGCGCGGGCACAGGCACGGGCACGGGCACGGGCACGGGCACAGGCTCGGATTCAGGCTTGGCGCCAGCGCGGGCTGGGCTCAGATTCAGGGTCGGCGCGGGCTCAAGCTCGCTCGGATTCAGGCACAGGCACAGGCTCGGATTCAGGCTCGGCGCAGGCTCGGGCTCTGGCTCGCTCGTGTTCAGGCGCGGGCTCAGGCTCGGCTCGGGCACGGGCACGGGCTCAGGCTCGGATTCAGGCTCGGCGCGGGCTCGGGCTCAGGCTCAGATTCAGAGTCGGCACGGGCTCAGGCTCAGGCTCAGGCTCAGGCTCAGGCTCAGGCTCAGGCTCAGGCTCAGGACGGATCGTTGGTGCGGCGGTGTAGGCGGGCCAGGACCGATCAGTGACCGCGTTCGATTTTCGACAGATGAGCGATATTGGCGCGGTCATCCGGATCCGTGCTCGGCTCGCCGCCGAACCAGGCGTCCAGAATCTCCGTCAGGACCGCGGTGGAGGTCGAACGCAGGCTCAACGCAAGCACATTCGCGTCATTCCACTTCCGCGCACCGGCTGCCGTCACGGCGTCACCACACAGCGCGGCCCGGATCCCCGCGACCTTATTGGCGGCGATCGACGCACCCGTCCCGGTCCAACAGCACACGATCGCCTGCTCGGCCCGCCCCTCGATCACATCCCGCGCCGCCGCCGCACTGGCCCAAGCCCAGTCGTTCCGCTCGGTATCCGATAGCGCGCCGTGCACCAGGGTCTCGAACCCCCGCCTGCCCAGTTCAACCACGAGCTGCTCGGCCACCCCCACCCGCTCGTCCGCCGCAACCGAAATTCGCATACCCCAAGCGTAATGAGACAGACCTCCGCATAACGACGTAAAGCCCGGCGACCGGCGAACATCCTCACCGGACCGCGGCGCTCATCGCCGACAGCCACACTTTTCGGCACGACATCCGACGCCGCCCCGGCGGCACAACGAGCCAACAGCCATTCGCCCACACGAACGAGACCCGATCCCCCTCAACCCTGGCCCGCCGGCACAACGAGCCGAGAGCGATTCACCCACACGAACCAGACCCAGGCCCGCTCATCACCAACAGCCACACCTACGCCAAACACCCCACCCCGACCCAACGGCACAACGAACCAACAACCATCCACCCACACGAACCAGACCCAGGCCCGCTCATCACCAACAGCCACACCTACGCCAAACACCCCACCCCGACCCAACGGCACAACGAACCAACAACCATCCACCCACACGAACCAGACCCAGGCCCGCTCATCACCAACAGCCACACCTACGCCAAACACCCCACCCCGACCCAACGGCACAACGAACCAACAACCATCCACCCACACGAACCAGACCCAGGCCCGCTCATCACCAACAGCCACACCTACGCCAAACACCCCACCCCGACCCAACGGCACAACGAACCAACAACCATCCACCCACACGAACCAGACCCAGGCCCGCTCATCACCAACAGCCACACCTACGCCAAACACCCCACCCCGACCCAACGGCACAACGAACCAACAACCATCCACCCACACGAACCAGACCCAGGCCCGCTCATCACCAACAGCCACACCTACGCCAAACACCCCACCCCGACCCAACGGCACAACGAACCAACAACCATCCACCCACACGAACCAGACCCAAGACCCCTCAACTCTGGCCCGGCGGCACAACCAGCCGACAGCGATTCACCCGCGCGAACGAGACCCAGGCCCGCTCATCGCCAATAGCCACGGCTACGCCAAAACACCCCACGCTGCCCCGGCGGCACAACAAGCCGACTGCCATTAATCCGCACGAACCGGCAAAACACCCCACCCTCGCCCGGCAGCACAACGAGCCAACAGCCAGTCACCGGCACGTTTGAGTCCGAACGCGACTGAGTCCGACGCGACTGAGTCCGAACGCGACGCGGGCGCACGATGCCATCGCGTCGCGTTCGTCGGATGTACTAGCTCAGCGCGTGGTCCAAATCGCCCAGCAGATCCTCGACATCCTCCAGCCCCACCGAGATGCGCACGACGCCGTCGGACAGGCCGATGGTGGCGCGGCCCTCGGGGCCCATGGCGCGGTGGGTGGTGGTGGCGGGGTGGGTGATCAGGGTCTTGGAGTCACCGAGGTTGTTGGAGATATCGACGATGCGCAACCGGTTGAGCACCTCGAAGGCCCGCTTCTTCGCCTCGTGCTCCGGCGCGTTCAGCTCGAAGGTGACGACCGTGCCGCCGCCGCTCATCTGACTGGTCGCCAGCTCGTGTTGCGGATGTGATTCCAGATACGGATAGCGCACCCATGAGACGGACTTATTGCCCTCGAGGAAGCGGGCGATGCGCAGCGCGGATTCGGTCGAATGCCGCACCCGCAGCGGCATGGTCTCCAACCCCTTGAGCAGGGTCCACGCATTGAACGGGCTCAGCGCCGGACCGGTATGGCGCATAAGGGTCTTCACCGGACCGTCGATGTAATCCCGGGGGCCGAGGATCGCGCCGCCGAGCACCCGGCCCTGGCCGTCGATGTGCTTGGTGCCGGAATACACCAGCACATCCGCGCCGAGCTCGAAACCACGCTGCAGGAGCGGGGTGGCAAAGACGTTGTCCAGCACCACCTTCGCGCCCGCGGCATGGGCGAGTTCGGTCACCCGGCGCACATCAACCAGCGTCTGCATCGGGTTGGCCGGCGTCTCGAAGAACACGGCCTGGGTCGGCACCGACAGCGCCTGCTCCCACTGGTCCAGATCATCGCCGTCGACGAAGACGGTCTCCACACCCCAGCGCGGCAGGATCTCGTTGCACACCACGAAGCACGAGCCGAAGAGGCTGCGCGCGGCCACGAGTCGATCGCCCGCACCCAGCAGCGCGCCGAGCGCGGTGAATACCGCCGACATACCGCTCGCGGTCGCGAAACCGGCCTCGGCGCCGTCGATCAGGCGCAGTCGCTCCTCGAACATGGCCACCGTCGGGTTGCCGTAGCGGGAGTAGACGAAGTGTTCGATATCGCCGGTGAATGCGGCCTCGGCCGCCTCGGCGCTCTCGTAGACGAAACCGGAGGACAGGTACAGCGCCTCGGCGGTCTCCTCGAATCCGGAGCGGCGCAGGCCGCCGCGGACGCCGAGCGTCGCGGGGCCGACCCCCTCGGGCAGCGGTTTGTCGAACGCACCACCGGTGATCATGACTGCCGCCACGGCAGACCGAGTGCGCGCCAGCCGGAGCCGCCGCGGTGACCGAACTCGTCGATCGGGCCCTCGAAGCCCTCGAGCACGTTGTACGACGGTTCGATCCCGACACCGGTCGCGGCGACCGCGGCACCGATGGAACGCTGCCCGGAGCGACAGAGAAAGACCACGGGCGCCGCCGGGTCGCGACCCTCCAGTGCCGAGGTCAGCTGTGCGACGAACTCACCGTTGCGGGCGCCACTGCTGTCGACCCATTCGATCAGCACCGTCGGCCGATCGATCGAGCTCGTATCGGGGACGCCGACAAAGCGCCATTCGGCCTCGGTGCGCACATCGACCAACACGGCCTCGGGATTGTCGCGCAACAACTCCCACGCCTGCTGTGGGGTGATGTCACCGGCATATGTCATGCGATCCTCCTGTGAATCCACGCTTGCCGCACCTGGGTTTCGGTGCGCGGCCAGGTCGTCACCCGGAGCACCCCACCGCGGAGGAGGGTTGCCGACCAGCTAGCCGGGGCTTGACGCTGGTTCTCATGACCTGCGTCCGAGATTGCCTGGGCAGGGGCCGCCATGTCAAACCCAGGTCAGCGCCGCGCCGGTAATCAGTTGCAGACGATCCAGCGGTCGCTGGAGCGAATCAAATTCCACGTCGCCGGCGTCTCCCGGCCGTCGACCGCGATGGTCACGTTCGCCTTCGCCCTATCGCCGTCGACCATGGCATTGTCAATGTTGGTGACCTTGATCGACTTTCCGGCCGCGGCGCCACCGAACTGGGCGGCCAGCGGCGACTTGCTCTCGTCGAATCCTTGGCAGGCCACCGCGGGCGGCGGTGTGCTGTCGGTGGTGCCTCTGGCCTCCGCGTAGCGATGCACCGCGGCCGCGATCTTGTCCGAATCTGTGACATTTTTCTCAGCGGGCGAGAGCACGGCGCCCAGCACGATGGCGACCAGGACGACGGCCGCGAATACCGCCGCCGCGATGAACGGCGCCATCGTGCGGCGATCGGTCTGGTCGACCTCGATCACCGGTTCGTCGTCGGTGCCCTGCTGCTCTGTCATGGGTCGATCATCCCTGGTGGGCAGCGGTATCCGACAGGCGCCCCCGGACCGCGCTCGACCTCGCACCGCGGGCGGCGCGGCAATGATCTGATAGCCACCCGGACAGTGGGTACTCCGATAAGTGAGCCTGGATGGCAACCATCCGGTTCACGCACCGCCCGCAGGGTGCGCCATGCGCCACCGATAGAATCGCGAGACTGCGGCCTGCTGTCATAGCCATATGTCAGCTCACCGACGTAGCGACTGTGCAGCCGCGAGCCGCCTGTCCGCATCGTCAGGTGCAACCAAAGAAGGTGCGCCAAGTTAGCCTAAGCTAAGACTGACGCCATTAATTGTTTCGACCATAAGGGTGCGCGTAAGAAGATGACCGAACACAGTGCAGCGACTCGCCCGCTTCGCATAGCGATCGTGGGCGCAGGACCGGCCGGTATCTACGCCGCCGACGCGTTGATGAAGTCCGATGCCGATGTGAGCATCGACCTGTACGAGCGCATGCCGGCGCCGTTCGGTCTGATTCGCTACGGCGTCGCGCCCGACCACCCGCGCATCAAGGGCATCATCACCGCCCTGCACAAGGTGCTCGACAAGCCGCAGGTCCGCCTGCTCGGCAATATCGACTACGGCACCGACATCACCCTCGACGATCTGCGCACGTTCTATGACGCGGTGATCTTCTCCACCGGCGCCAACGCCGACCGCGCGCTGGACATCCCCGGCATCGGCCTGGACGGCAGCTACGGCGCCGCGGACTTCGTGTCCTGGTACGACGGACATCCGGATGTGCCGCGCACCTGGCCGCTGGAGGCCGAGAAGGTCGCCGTGCTCGGTGTCGGCAATGTCGCACTCGATGTCGCGCGTGTGCTCGCCAAGACCGGTGACGAACTGCTGCCGACCGAAATCCCGCCGAACGTCTACAACGGCCTGAAGGCGAACAAGGCGGTCGAGGTGCACGTCTTTGGCCGCCGCGGTCCTGCCCAAGCCAAGTTCACTCCGCTCGAGCTGCGCGAACTCGACCACTCCCCGACCATCGAGGTCATCGTCGATCCCGAGGACATCGACTACGACGAGGGCTCCGAGGCCGCGCGCCGGCACTCCAAGCAGGTCGACATGATCGCGAACACCCTCGAGCAGTGGGCCATCCGCGATGTCGGCAACCGCCCGCACAAGCTGTTCCTGCACTTCTTCGAATCCCCGGCGGAGATCATCGGTGAGGACGGCAAGGTCGTCGGCCTGCGCACCGAGCGCACCCAGCTCGACGGCACCGGCAATGTCAAGGGCACCGGCGTCTTCAAGGACTGGGACGTCCAGGCCATCTATCGCGCGGTCGGCTACCTGTCGCAGAACCTCACCAATCTGCCGTTCGACGACCAGGCCGGCGTGGTCCCGAACGAGGCCGGACGCGTCATCGCCGACGAGGACGCCGACGGTGCGCAGCGCTACCTGCCCGCCACCTACGTCACCGGCTGGATCAAGCGCGGTCCGGTCGGTCTCATCGGCCACACCAAGGGCGATGCCAACGAGACCGTGGCCTGCCTGCTCGACGACAGCGTGAATTTCACTCCGGCCGAGAAGCCGGAACTGGACGCCGTCACCGAATTCCTCGAGGGCAAGGGCATCCCGTTCACCACCTGGCAGGGCTGGTACCGCCTCGACGCGCACGAGCGCGCCCTCGGTGAGCCGGAGGGTCGCGAGCGCGTCAAGGTCGTCGAGCGCGAGGACATGCTGCGCGCCAGCGAACCGCACAAGGTCTAGTGCCGGTGCCACAGGGGGTGAGCGTCACCTCCTGTGGCACTCGACAATCCGACACGGCCGCGGCAGCGCAAAATCTGTCGGGTCCGCCGCAGCGGAAAATCCTTCACTGAGGCATTCTGTACAAGTGTTCGATGCCCATCTCCACATCTTCGACCCGCGGTTCCCGCTGGCCGAGAACGAGGGCTACCTGCCCGACCCGTTCACCATCGCCGATTACCGAAAGCGTATGTCGCTCTTCGATGTCGGCGGCGGGGCCGTGGTCAGCGGATCCTTCCAAGGCACCGATCAGACCTACCTGAAGGCGGCGCTCGCGGAACTGGGCGAGGGCTGGGTCGGCGTCACCGCATTGGACCCCGATGCCACCGATGCCGAGATCATCGAACTCGACCGCATCGGTGTGCGGGCACTGCGCTTCAACGTCAAGCGCGCGGCCGCGGATATCACCGCGATGACCCTGCTGGCGCTGCGGGCGCACGATCTGGTCGGCTGGCATGTCGAGGTCTATATCGACGGCACCATGCTCACCTCACTGCAACCGGTGATCTCGAAACTGCCGGTGTTCTCCATCGACCACCTTGGCATGTCCGAGGAGGGCCTGCCCTACCTGCTCGATCTGGTCGATGGCGGCGCGCGGGTGAAGGCGACCGGCTTCGGGCGGGTGCACATGAATGTGGCCGATACGCTGCGCCGCATCCACGCGGTCAATCCCGAGGCGCTCATGTTCGGCACGGATCTGCCCGGCACCAGGGCGGGACGGCCCTTCGACGATTCCGACGTCGATCTGATCTGCGATGTGGTCGGCACCGATATGTTCAAGGTGCTCGAGGACAACGCGCGGGCGTTCTACCGACTACCCGCCCGCGTACGCGATACTCCGACCGATCCGGCACCCACCCTGCCGATCCTGCGCACCGAACAGCCGACCCTGCCGCTGCGCCGCGATGAGATCCCGAAACTCGAAGCGGCGGATACGATCCCATTCCCCGCCATCGAGTGAGTACAATCCGGCCGTAACCCTCATTTGCCGGGATCGTCCCGCTTCAGGGTGGTCGGACATACGGCATGACCGAAACCCCAGCGGGGCCGGTTACCCGAGTTGTCCACCACTGTTGACCCGACGGAGCCCGCCTCGAATCAGGTCACGATGGCGCCGATGACCCACACCCCGGTCGCCAGCAGCGCGCCGAAGAGTTCGATGAGCATCGACAGGCCGACGCCCTCGAGGGCGTGAACCGTTGCCTGCCAGGCGGGTTGGTTTTCGCGGAGGCGGTGGAGTTCCGAAAGGTACACGCCCAGCACGAATCCGATGAACAACCCGACCACCGGGATGATGAAGAAGCCCACGATGCCCAGGACCGCGCCCACGAACAGCGCGCGATTGGAAACCCCCGCATCCTTCATCTTCCGCCCCGGCCATGTGTACTTGATGATCCCGGAGAGCACCAGAAACGCGGTACTGATACCGAACACGACCCAAGCCGTCGCCCCACCGGTCACGACCGCCCAGACCGCAATGGCCCCGAAGATCAATATGACCCCGGGCAGTATCGGAACGATGATCCCGACCACCCCGACCAGAATTACCAAGCCGACAACGACCTCACCCCAAGCTGACACCGCCGGTCCCTCCGCTCTCCGCGCCCAGTCACGCTGCCTGGATTCTCACCTACCCACCCCTCCCGCGCACACGGGAGGCTCGCCCCCTACGGAAAACCGCCCATAGCTCGCGGAGCCGCCCCAACTCCAGCCACGCCGGACCCTCCGCAGATCACTCGGTCACCAACGACCTGGACGAGCGATCACCATGCGCTGATGCAGGTAACCGTCGAGAAGCACCTGCACCAGTGCATTCTCGGCTGCTATTGGGGTTTGGGCCCGACGCCGGAGAGGAGGGTGGTGATCAGGCGTGCGGCTAGGGCGTCGGGGTTGGTGGTGCCGTCGAGTTCGGTGGTGCCGTGGACGGTTTCGGTGATGAGGGCCAGGTAGGCGCGGCGAACCGAGAGTAAGTCGGCGTCGGGGGCGATGATGCCGTCGGATTGGGCGTGGGCTAGGGCGGCATCGCATTTCGCGAAGACGCGGGCCTGTAGGTCGGCTACCTCGGGGTCGGTTTCGTCGACTCGGTCCAGTGCGTACGCGGCGCCGTATTTGATCTCGATGACATTGGCGGTGGCCTGGTGTAGGGCGACCATGGGGGGCGCGGTCTCTGGGCGGGCCGCGTCTACGGCGGCGTCGATGCGGCGCCACGCGTTGACCGCCATGGTGCGCAGCAGCTCTTCGCGGCTGGCGAAGCGGCGGTGCACGGTGGTTCGGGCGACGCCGGCGGCTTCGGCGATCTGTTCCAGCGTCGCACGGGGGTTTTCGCTCAGCACTCGCTCCGCGGCATCGAGGATGGCGCGCACGGTGCGTTCGGCGTCGGCGCGCAGCGGGCGCGCGGATGTGGGCGGCATGGGCTCCTCTTCGCTGAGATCTGCTGCACTGGTGGGCACCCGCAAGGCCGCGATCGGCCCGTCCATGGACAGCGCGGCGCACGTCGTCCGCTCGGCCCTGCGTGCCCTCGAACGCAACAGGGGCTATGTGGTGCCCGGTGCGGGAAACTTCGCCTCCGCGCATCTGATGCCGCGCCGACCGCGTACCCTCGTCGCCCGAATCGCCAAGCTGGTGACCCGCGGCGTGGCCGATGCGGCCGATCAAGGTTCGGCGCGCACAGCGGCGTGAGGTCGGCCGGAGCCGAGAGCGTGCCGATGGGCGAGAACTGACGTCACCGAATCTCCGAAGCTGGGGCAAGATCGAAGGATGGGCCCCACCACGGGACCTCGCGTCCCCACCAGCATCGCCGACTTCCGCGCAACGGCCAGCGCGCGGCTGCACGGGTATCCACACACCGAGGTCCCGGACGCACCGGGCCTCCGTCGCGCCGCGGTCCTGCTCTGTGTGGTCGATGAACCGGACGGCCCGTTATCGGTGATCGTCATCAAGCGGGCATATCGCGGGCGCAATGCCGGACAGTGGGGATTGCCGGGTGGGCGGGTCGATGCGGGCGAAACCACCGAACAGGCGGCGATTCGTGAGCTGCACGAAGAGCTCGGGCTGACCGCCACCCCGGCCGACATCCTCGGCAGACTCGACGACTTTCCCGCCACGTCCGGTTTCGTGATCACCCCGATCGTCGCGGCCCTCGCCGATGCGGATGAGCTGCGGCCCAGTCCGGCGGAGGTCCACTCGGTCCATCTCGTGGATCTCGCCCGGCTGGCCGCCGACGATGTCCCGCACTGGGTGTCCCCGAAAGACGCTGCTCTGCGCGCCGACGCGCCATCGACCACCCTCGAAGGCCTCGGCCTGCTGCAAATGCGCCTCGGCGAGCATATGACCATCCACGCCCCGACCGGTGCGATGCTCTGGCAGTTCCGCGAGGTCGTCCTGCTCGGCCGGGACGCCACCGAAGCCCGCATTGCCCATTTCGCCCAACCGGAGTGGACCCGCCACTAGGGCACGTTTGCAGGTCGGCGGCCCTCGGCATGCCGGTGGGGCGCGGTGCTGCTCGCCAGTTCGACACACACGCCGGGGCGCAGGACACGTAGGCCGAATTCGGCCAGTATCACTGGGCTCCCTGCTCTCGTGCTGCATGAAGCAGTAACGAGCCGAATCCGGACTCGGATTCGGCATACTGCGGCGCAGCCAGCGGCGGCCGCCTCGAAGTCCGAGCGCTCCAACACGATCGCCGCGTCCTCGGCTACGCGGCCGAACTGCGACTGCCGCCGGACAACTCGCCCGAGCGACTGTCGGCTGAATCAGCTTGCAGACCAATGGCTCCGGAGCTGATCTGAGCATCTGAAGCGACACAGTCCCTGATGGAAACCGAGGTCTGTTGGCATTGCGGCGCTCTGGGCTATAGGTGAATCGTCAATCCGCCCAGACGGATTCGATCGGCATCGCCTCACTGGGCGGGTCTGAAGCGTCACAGGCCCCGCGCAAACCGGGGCCCGTCGACATAGCGGCGCACTGCGTTCGAGGTGAATCATCAATCCGCCCACACCGATTCGATCGGCATCGCCTCACTGGGAGGGTCTGCAGCGACACAGGCTCCGGCGGAAAACCGGGGCCCGTCGACATAGCGACGTACTGCGTTAGAGGTGAATCATCAATCCGCCCACACCGATTCGATCGGTGTCGCCTCGCTGGGCGGCGGGGTGGGCGTGCCGGCCGGTGTGCGCGAGAAGCGTGGGGCCGGTGCGTGCTGGACGACGCCGTCGATCTCGATGAGTCCGGTGCGGGCGGCGATGTGCGGATTCTGTTCGGCCTCGGTGAAGGTCAGCACCGGTGTCGTGCAGGCGTCGGTGCCGTCGAAGATCGCGGCCCACTCGTCGCGGGTCTTGGTCTTGAACTTCTCCGCGAACAGTTTCTTGAGCTGATCCTGACCATTCGGGTCGATCTGCATCGGCAGGCCCTCGGGGTCGATTTCCAAGCCCTGCAACAGTTCCGCGTAGAACTGCGGTTCGATCGCGCCGACCGCCATGTACTTGCCGTCGGAGGTCTCGTAGGTGTCGTAGAAGGCCATGCCGGTGTCGAGCAGGTTGGTGCCGCGCTCATCGGACCACAGGCCCATACCGCGCATGCCCCAGATCATGTGCGAAAGGGCGAGCGCCCCATCGATCATCGCCGAGTCGATGACCTGGCCCTTGCCGGAGCCCTGCCGCTCGACCAGCGCCGCGAGAATGCCGAAGACCAGGAACATCGAGCCGCCGCCGAAGTCGCCGACCATATTCAGCGGGGGCACCGGCCGCTCGCCCTTGCGGCCGATCGCGTGCAGCACACCGGTCAGCGAGATGTAGTTGATGTCGTGTCCGGCACGATCGGCCAGCGGTCCGTCCTGGCCCCAGCCGGTCATCCGGCCGTAGACCAGACGCGGGTTGCGCGCGAGCACGGCATCCGGGCCCAGGCCCATGCGCTCGGTGACGCCGGGGCGGAAGCCTTCGATCAGCACATCGGCCTTCTCGGCGAGTGCGAGCACCCTCTCGATATCCGCCGGATCCTTCAGATTCGCCTCGACGATGGTGCGCCCGCGCCACTGCGGCCGCTCCATGAAACCGGGCAGCATGCCCGGCCGCTGCACCCGAACCACATCGGCCCCGAGGTCGGCGAGCAGCAGTGCCGCATGCGGACCCGGACCGATCCCGGCCAACTCGATGACCTTGATGCCCGCAAGCGGACCCTGCTTGGTGGCGGTGGATGGTGTACTCACGCCCTACCTCGGTTCGTCGTTGATCCAGCGCACCGCCGATACGGTGCTCCCCGGGAGCCACCCCCGGGCTGTATTGACAGTACGACAATAAGCTGCGGATCAACCATACGAGCACCGAGGCTCACGCAAATCCAGTTGTCATCGCGCATACCGCACAACCTGTGCGAGGTCGTCACTCACTATGCGGTAGCTCAACCGGCCGCGATCGGGCGGACCCGCGCCTGGTAGGCGTGCCAACGACGCGGGCGGGGGTCAGTAGCAGGTGAGGGGTTGGAGGGGGTCGGCGGCGCGGGGGGTGAGCGCCTCGTAGGCGGCGGCTATGGATTTGACTGCTAGGCGGAGTTCGGGTTCGGGGTGGGTGAAGGGCAGGCGGAGGAAGCGTTCGAAGGCGCCCTGGACGCCGAATCTCGGTCCGGCGGCGAGTAATACGCCGTGGTTGGGGGCGGTGGCGGCGAGGGCGGTCGAGACGGGGGCCGGCAGTTGCGCCCAGACGGACATGCCGCCGTCGCCGACGATCGTGCGCCAGTCCGGGAGTTCCTCGGCGAGGGCCGTGAGCAGGGCCGCGCGCTGGGAGTGCAGTTGGTCGCGGCGGCGGGTGAGGATGGTGTCGGCGTGCTCGAGCAGATGGATGGTGGCGAGCTGGTCCATGACGGGGGTGCCGAGGTCGACGGTGGAGCGGATGCCGAGCAGTTTCGCGATCAACGGTTGGCCGGTGCGGATCCAGCCGACGCGCAGACCGCCCCAGAAGGATTTCGAGGCCGAACCGATGGTGATGATCTCGGAGCCCTTCGCGAAAGCCGCGACCGGCGGTGGGGCGGTCCGGTCGGTCAGGCTCAGGTCCACCATCGACTCGTCGATCACCACGGTCATTCGGGTTTCGCGGGCAATGGCGGCCAGTTCGGCGCGGCCGTCGGCGTCGAGCAGCAGGCCGGTCGGATTGTTGAAGTCCGGCACGAGGTAGGCCAGCGTGGCCGCGGTTTGTCTTGCGGCGCTGCGGATTCCGTCGAGATCCCAACCGGATTCCGGGGTTTCCGGACGAAGCGGCACCGGCACCGGCCGGGCTCCGACGTCCCGGATCGCCTCGATGGCATTGGGATAGGTCGGATGGTCGATGAGCACCCGGGCCGCCGGAGCGGTGAGCACATTGAGCAGCAGGCGCAGGCCGTGCTGGGCGCCGAGGGTGACCAGGATCTGGTCCGGTTCGGTGGGCAGGCCACGCTCGGTGTAGCGGCGGGCCAGCGCCTCGCGCAGTGCGAGCACCCCGACGGGGTCCATGCCGTGCGTGCCCAGATAGGCCGGAATACCTTGCAGCGCATCGGAGTACGCATCCTGCATCTCCATGGGCGCGGCCATCGCGGCGTAGGTCATATCGATGGTCGGCAGTTCCGGCTGGGACATCATCGCCAGGATGCTGCGGGCGGGTTTGGTGCCGTCGTGCTGCACGTCGCGCGGGAGGGCGACGGTACTGCGCGAGCCCTGGCGGCTGATCAGATAGCCGTGTTCGCGCAGCAGGCTGTAGGTCGAGGTGATAGTGGTGCGACTGACGCCGAGGGTGGCGGCGAGGTCGCGCTCACTGGGCAGGGCGACGCCGAGCGGCGCGCGACCGTCGTGGATGAGCAGACGGATGCCTTCGGCGAGGGCCAGATAGGCCGGGCGCGTCGAGCGGCGCTCGCCCGATTCGCCGTTCTCATCCGCATGGCGCCAGTACCCCAGATCGCGGGCCAGGCTGGCGGCACCGATCACTCTCGTCGACATAAAGTCCAGTATTAGCGAAGTGGATATTTAATGGCAAGGCCAGTGCGGCGCACGCTGTTCGTATGAGCGCCCTCGCCACCGTCCTCGTCATCGCCTTCTTCGGCTATCAGGTGCACCGGTACGCGCCGAGACAGCCCGGTGCGGTCTTCCGCCTCGAACGGTTCCACGCACCGGGTCCGCTGACCGACTGGTCGCCCTCGTACTACGAAAACCAGCGCCAATACGCGGATCTCGCCGCGATCTACGGTCGCGGCGATGTACCGGATCCCGATGCCGTGGCACTGACGCACCCCGAGCGGACCGCGCGGCGGACGATCTCGAACCCGAGCTGCGGAGCGGTAAAGCCGACCGTCGGCGGATTCCAGGCCAGTTTTTAGAAACTGGACTGGACTGCTCGAAGATGTCGGACCCCGTGTGCACACTGACCGTATGAGTGCTTCCGCGCGCCCGGTCACCGGGTCGGCGCTGTTCGACACCGCGATCGGCCCCTGCGCGATCGCCTGGACCGATGACGCGGTATTCCGGTTCCGGTTGCCGGAGGCGACCCCCGCCGCGACGCGGGCCAGGATCACGCGGCCGAGCAGCCGGATACCGGACGCCGACGAAATCCCCGAGGCCGCGCCCACCGGCCCGATCGCCGACGCCATCGCACACATCCAGGCACACCTCGCCGGAGACCTCGACGATCTGCGCTGGATTCCGGTGACCACCAAGGGAATTCCGGAATTCCACCGCGCCGTCTACCAGGTGACCCGCGCCATCGATCCGGGCCACACCCTCAGCTACGGCCAGGTTGCCGACCGCATCGGCGCCCCCGGCGCGGCCCAGGCCGTCGGACAAGCCTTGGGCCGCAACCCGATCCCCCTGATCATCCCGTGCCATCGAGTCCTCGCCGCCGACCACACCCTCAACGGCTTCTCCGCTCCCGGCGGCATCACCACCAAACAGCGCCTACTGGAAATCGAACGCACCCCGGGCTTCGGCGAACCCACCCTGTTCTGACCACAGCTCGACCGCCGTATATCTCCGCTGATTTCATTGATATGCGGCTGGATATCAAGGGGGTTTGGCCATGGCTCGGACCGTGATAGATCTCGATGATCAACTGCTCGCCGACGTATCGAAGACACTGGGTACCAGCACGAAGAAGGACACTGTGCACGCGGCGCTGCGCGAGGTGCTGGAGAACCAGCGCCGAGCTCTTGCGGTGATCCGTCTGCAAGGCGCCGCCGCCGACGGCGCCTTCGATCTGGACCTGCTCGAGGACAAGCGGACATACCGCCGGTGAGCGCGGCCCAATTCCTCATCGACACCAGTGCCCTGGTGTCGATCATGAAGCGGGATCCGGATGCCTTCGCCTGGCAGCGCGCGGCCGCGTCCGGGCTGATCGCCGTCTGCCCGACTGTCGAGTTGGAGTTCTTCTACTCTGTGCGGTCTGCCGCCGATCGGGACCGGACCATCGAGGACATGCGAGTGGTGTTCGGTTGGGAACCCATCGATGATCGGGCCTTCAACCGCGCCTGGGAGGTTCAGGGAGAACTCACCGAGCGGGCGCAACATCGCAGCGCAGGCCCGGTTGATCTCGTTCTCGCAGCCACAGCGGAACTACGCGGACTGACCCTGCTGCACAGAGATCGCGACTTCGAGTGCATCGCAGCGGTCACCGGACAGCCGCGTCAGTGGCTGGACCCCGGACGCGCGCCGATCGGGCATAGTCGGGATATGACCGACAACCGACCGCCGCTTGCCGTCGCACTCGATCTGGAACCGCATCCGGAGGGTGGGTGGTATCGGCAAACCTGGCGCAGTGCAGTGGAATTCACACCGGAGGGCTATCCGGGGCCGCGGGCCAGCGCGACGGCGATCTACTTCTTACTGATGCCGGGCGAAAAGTCGGCGTTGCATACCGTGCGCTCGGACGAGCTGTGGCTGTGGCATCGAGGTGGGCCGCTGGTGCTCGACATCGGGGGCGAGGAGATCGTCCTCGGGCCCGATGTCGAGCGCGGGCAGGTATTGCAGGCGGTGGTGCCGGGTGGGGTCGGTCAGGCCGCGCGGCCGGCTGGTGCCGAGTACGTCCTGGTGAGCTGCATTGTTTCGCCGGGATTCGACTTCGCCGACTTCACCCTCGACTGAATCAGTCGATTTCCAGCAGCCCCTCGTCGACGGCCCATTTGATCGTCTTCTCCAGTTGCGCACAGGATTCCGGCCGCCCCGGGCCGTAGCCCTGCGCACTGAGCTTGGCGAAGACCGGGCAGCGCGCGGCCGGATTCTCCGTCCATTGCACTGAGGTCTGGTGCGACGAACTCTTGCGCACCAGCACCTCGCTCTGGCAGGACTGACACCGCAGCGGCGTCAGCCCCTCCTCCAGATAGCGCTGCTTGTCGACCACGGTCTGGGCCTGCACCGCGGCCCGCCGCGCCGGTTGGTCGGCGAAGTCGGGTGCTTTCGCCCAGGTCGCCGCCATCAGACTCCCGCTTCCGCTTCCCGCTTGCGCCGCAGATTTTCGGCGACCTCGGCCTCCCATGCCTCATTCGCCTTGGTGGTATCCACCTCGAACTCGAAGCGCTGGGTCATCTTCTCGGTCACATCGGCCAGGTCGACATAGAACTGGTCGTACCAGCGACGCAGCTGATAGACCGGCCCGTCCTCCTCGCAGAGCAGCGGGTTTTCGACCTTGGACTTGTGCTTCCAGATCTCCACATCCTGCAGGAAGCCGACGCTGATGCCTTCGGTCATCTTCGCCGCGAGCTTGTCGGCCATATCGCCGTCGACGCCCTTCGGCTTCTCCAGCGAAACACCCCACTGCAGGACGAAGGAATCCTGAGTGACCGGGTAGTGGCAGTTGATCAGGACGCTCTTGACCTCGTATCCGCTGTAGATATTGATCAGCGGATTGATCATGTACGACGGCCCGAAGTACGACGCCTCCGACTTCAGCAGCGTATCGCCGCCATACTTGGAGGCCATGCCGATATCGGGACGCCCCTTGGTCTCCAGGAACTGGGTGGCGATATGCCCCTCGAAAACGTTCTTGAAGTACGTCGGGAATGCGAAGTGGATGTAGAAGAAGTGGGCCATATCCACCACGTTGTCGATGATCTCGCGGCAATTCGCGCCCTCGATCAACAGCGAGTTCCAGGTCCACTCGGTCCACCCGCTGTCGAGTTGTTCGCTCGGATTGCCATCCGCGTCGGTGTACGGGCCGACGATGTGCGGAATGGTCACCTCGGGCGGGGGCTGGCTGCCCTCGACATCGTGCCAGACGAACAGCTGTCCGTTGCGCTCGAGCGTGGTCCACTTGCGGGTCCGCGCCAGCGGCGGCACGCGCCGCGCGTAAGGGATCGCCGTGCATTTACCGTTGGTCCCCGACCAGCGCCAGTCGTGGAACGGGCAGGCGATATCGCCGTTCTTGACCTCGCCCATGCTCAGGTCGCCGCCCATATGCCTGCAGTAGGCGTCCAGCACCCGGAGTTCGTCATTGCTGTCGACCCAGACGACGAGCTTGGTGCCGAACACCTCGACCGCGTGTGGCTTGCCGTCGCGGAACGTCTTCGCCAAACCGAGGCAATGCCATCCCCGCGCATAGCGGGTGGGTGCAGAGCCCACATCGAGCTCACGGATCTTCGCACCGCTCCCCAGTGGGGTAACTGCCATCGCGATTCCTCCTCCTTCTGTACTAGAACACGTTACAAAAATGTCGCGTTCCACGCCAGCGATTCGGTCGACCACCTGCGAATCGGTGGCGAACGCCCCCGAGGGTCACCCGTTCTCGACAGAAATAAGAACCTGTTCTAGTCTCAGAGGCAAATGAGTACCGGTTACCAATCCGACCAGGCAGGAGCAGGTCCCGCGATGACGCAAGAAGTGACCGAACGGGTCGAAGCACTGTTGCCGACGCTGCGCGAGCGCGCGCAGGAGGCCGAGGACCTGCGGCGTATCCCCGACGAATCAATGAAGGCACTGCAGGAGACCGGATTCTTCCGGCTGCTCCAGCCCAAGCAGTGGGGCGGACACGCGGCCGACCCGGTCGTCTTCTACGACACCGTCCGCAAACTCGCCAGCGCATGCGGCTCCACCGGCTGGGTGGCCGGCATCGTCGGCGTGCACAACTGGCATCTCGCACTGTTCGCCCAGCAGGCGCAGGAGGATGTCTGGGGCGAGGACGACGAGGTGCGCATTTCCTCGTCGTACGCTCCGATGGGCGCGGGCACCGTCGTCGACGGCGGCTACCTCGTGAAGGGTGCGTGGGCCTGGTCCTCGGGCTCGGATCACGCGACCTGGGCGGTGCTCGGCGGTCCGGTGATCAAGGACGGCAAGCCGGTGGACTTCGGCAGCTTCCTGATCCCACGGACCGACTACCGCATCGATGATGTGTGGAACGTCGTCGGCCTGCGTGGCACCGGCTCCAATACCGTTGTGGTGGAAGATGTTTTCGTGCCGTCGCATCGGTTCCTCAGCTTCCGCGCGATGAGCGAGCTGAAGTCCCCCGGCCTGGAACAGAACACCGATCCGGTGTACAAGATGCCTTGGGGCACTATCCATCCCACCACCATCTCCGCGCCGATCGTCGGCATGGCCTACGGTGCGTACGCCGCCCATGTCGAGCACCAGGGCAAGCGGGTGCGCGCGGCCTACGCGGGTGAGAAGGCCAAGGACGATCCGTTCACCAAGGTGCGCGTGGCCGAGGCCTCCAGCGATATCGACGCGGCCTGGCGTCAGCTGTCGGGCAATGTCGCCGATGAATACGCACTGCTGGTGGCGGGCAAGGAGATTCCGTTCGACCTGCGGGTGCGGGCCCGCCGCGACCAGGTGCGCGCGACCGGCCGGGCGATCGCATCGATCGATAAGCTCTTCGAGGCCTCCGGCGCCACCGCGCTCGCGAACGGCACTCCGCTGCAGCGCTTCTGGCGGGACGCGCACGCCGGTCGGGTGCACGCGGCCAACGATCCCGAGCGCGCCTACGTCATGTACGGCACGCACGAGTTCGGGCTCCCCGTTACCGACGGCATGGTTTAGGCGTGACCGAGCGCAGCGAGGGCACCATGGACACAGCACCACCGGTCGCAGCGGAACCGAGCGCCAGCGAGGTGCAGCTGTGACCGAGCGCAGCGAGGGCACCATGGACACAGCACCACCGGAAGAGAGCGCCAGCGAGGTACGGCTGTGACCGCGACTGCCGAGCTGACCTACGCTTCGACCTCGCGGTACGCGCAGGTGCGGCCCGAGATGCGCCTGCACTACCACGAGGCCGGGGTTGGCAATGGCCCGACGATCGTGCTGCTGCACGGCGGCGGGCCCGGTGCCTCCTCGTGGTCGAACTTCGCCCGCAATATCCCGGAGCTGGCGCGCGACTTTCACGTACTGGCCGTGGATCAGCCGGGCTTCGGACGCTCCGATAAGCCGACCGATCATCCGCAGTACTTCGTGCACAGCGCCTCGGCGCTGCGGGATCTGCTCGATGCCCTGGATATCACCGGACGTGTGCACCTGCTGGGCAATTCGCTCGGCGGCGGTACCGCGGTGCGGTTCGCGCTGGACTACCCGGATCGGGCCGGCAAACTGGTGCTGATGGGTCCGGGCGGGTTGAGCCTCAACCTGTTCGCGCCGGACCCGACCGAGGGCGTCGCGCAGCTCGCGAAGTTCAACTACCAGCCGACCAGGGAAAATCTGGAGGCGTTCCTGCGGATCATGGTCTTCGATCAGTCGCTGATCACCGATGAGCTGATCGAGGAGCGTTTCGCCTCGGCGAGCACACCCGAGGCGCTGGCCGCGACCAGGGCGATGGGAAAGTCGTTCGCCGGATCCGATTTCGAGCAGGGCATGATCTGGCGCGAGGCCTATCGGCTGCGTCAGCCGGTGCTGCTGATCTGGGGCCGGGAGGATCGGGTGAATCCGCTCGATGGCGCACTGGTCGCGACGAAGATGATTCCACGGGTGCAGCTGCACGTATTCGGTGCTTGCGGACACTGGGCCCAGCTGGAAAAGTTCGATGAATTCAACCGGCTGGCAACGGATTTCCTTGCCGGTGCGAAGGAGAAGTGATGAGCATTCGATCACTGGCGTATCTGCGCATCGAGGCCACCGATATGGCCGCCTGGCGCGAATACGGCCTCAAGGTGCTCGGCATGGTCGAGGGCAAGGGCGGCGATCCGGCGGCGCTGTACCTGCGCATGGACGACTTCCCGGCACGCCTGGTCATCGTGCCCGGCGATAAGGACCGGCTGCAGGTCTCCGGCTGGGAGACCGCCAATGCCGCTGATCTGCAGGACATCCGGGACCGGCTGGACGCGGCCGGGGTGCCGTTCAAGGAGGGCACCGCGCAGGAGAAGGCCGATCGCCGGGTCTACGACCTGATCTCGTTCGAGGATCCCTCCGGCAACACACTGGAGGCGTTTCACGGTGCGGCACTGGAACATCGGCGCGTGGTCAGCCCGTACGGGCACCGGTTCGTCACGGGCGAACAGGGACTCGGCCACGTGGTGCTCAGCACCAAGGACGACGCGGCCGCGCTGACCTTCTACCGCGATGTGCTCGGCTTCCGTTTGCGTGACTCGATGCGGCTGCCACCGCAGATGGTCGGACGTCCCGCCGATGGTGAACCGGCCTGGTTGCGCTTCTTCGGCTGCAATCCGCGGCACCACTCGCTGGCCTTCCTGCCCATGCCGACCCCGAGCGGCATCGTGCACCTCATGCTCGAGGTGGAGGGGTCCGACGATGTCGGGCTCTGCCTGGATCGCGCGCTGCGCAAGAAGGTGAAGATGTCGGCGACGCTCGGCAGGCACGTCAACGACAAGATGCTGTCGTTCTATATGAAGACACCTGGCGGATTCGATGTCGAATTCGGCTGTGAAGGTTTGGAAGTCGATGACGACGACTGGATCGCCAGGGAATCCACCGCGGTCAGCCTGTGGGGTCACGATTTCACGGTCGGACAGCGGCAGCAGTAATAGGTGACAGGGCGAGCGACCAGACCGGCGGGAAGACCATGACAATCGACGAATACCCGGCGATCGACGGACGGCAGTTCCGAAATGTATTGGGGCAGTTCTGCACCGGCATCACGGTGATCACCACCTTCGATGCCGACAGCGCCCCGATCGGCTTCGCCTGCCAATCCTTCGCCGCCCTGTCCCTCGAGCCACCCCTGGTCCTGTTCTGCCCCACCAAGACCTCCCGGTCCTGGGCGGCCATCGAACAGTCCGGACGCTTCTGCGTGAACGTCCTGGCCGAAGAGCAGCAGCAACTGTGCGCCCGCTTCGGTTCCCGCGAACCCGATAAGTTCGCCGAAACCAGCTGGCACACCTCGGAACTGGAGCTCCCGCTCCTGGACGATGCCCTGGCCACCATCCAGTGCAAGGTGGACAGCGTCGTCGACGGCGGCGATCACTACATAGTGATCGGCCGAGTGCTGGCCCTGTCGGAGTCGACCAGCTCCGGCAGGCCGCTGTTGTTCTACCGCGGCCAATACACCGCCATCGAACCGGAAAAGACCGTCCCCGCCCCCTGGCGCCATGACCTGGAGCATTTCCTCACCACCACAACGTTGGACACCTGGCTCTAGGCATACCTCACTGCTCGAATCGAATCGTGTTCGCGCGCTGTGTCATTCGTCGGCACAGTCAACCTACTGATTCACCTGCGGCCCAACCCGAAGTAGCTCGGGTTGGGCCGCAGGCGTATTCGGGTGGTCAGGTTGTGGGGCGGGTGCTGCGGAAGGTGAGGGCGACTGCGAAGGTCAGGGCGGCGATGCCCACCGCTGCGGCGAAGGCGGTGGTGATGCCGCTGACCAGGGCGTGCTGTGCCGAACCTCCGGCATTGCGGGAGGCGGTGCCGAAGACCGTGACCAGGATGGCGAGGCCGAGGGAGGCGCCGGTCTGCTGGAGGGTTTGCAGTGCGCCGCCCGCGGCACCGGCTTCGGCCGGGGGCACGCTCGACATGATGATCACATTGAGCGGCGAGAAGGCAAGGCCGATACCGCATCCCATCAGGATCATGGCGATGAACAGCAGTGGGAAGTAGCCGCTGTCGACCGTCAGCCGGGTCAGCAGGGCCAGACCGGCCGCCATCGACATCGTCCCGACCACGGTCACCGGTTTCGGACCGAAGCGCGGCAGCAACCGCGGGATCAGCCGGATCATGGTGAACATCAGCAGTGCGGTCGGCATGAAGGCGAAACCGGTTGCCAGCGCGGACAATCCGCGCACTTCCTGCAGGTACTGGGTGAGGAAGAAGAACATCGACATACCGGCCATCGGGCCCAGGAACATATTG
The DNA here is from genome assembly GCF_050955995.1 of Nocardia sp. CA-119907. NCBI lineage: Bacteria > Bacillati > Actinomycetota > Actinomycetes > Mycobacteriales > Nocardiaceae > Nocardia > Nocardia sp. CA-119907. The sequence goes on along the minus strand of NZ_CP192091.1, from coordinate 649,671 downwards.
GCGTAGGCAGCGGCGCGATTGCGGTCGAGGAACAGCCGCAATGGCAGCAGGGGCTGGGCCGTTCGCGCCTCGATGGTCAGGAAGGCGGCGATCGATGCGGCGCCGACCGCCAGCCAGATAACCGTCCCCGCATCGCCCCAGCCGTGTGACGCGGCGCTGATGAAGCCGTAGACCAGTGCGGCGACGCCGCCGGTGGCGGTCACCGCACCGGGCAGGTCGAGGCGCGCGGGCTGCCGCTCGACAATCGGCAGATAGCGCAGCGCGAGCACCACGACGGCCAGGCCGAAGGGCACATTGATGAACAGCGCGGAGCGCCAGCTCAACCATTCGGTCAGCAGGCCGCCGACGATGAGGCCGATCGCGAAGCCCGCGCTGGACATGCCGGAGAACAGTGCGAGCACCCGCATCCTGGCCTTGGGTTCGCTGAATGTGGTGGTCAGCAGCGCGAGGGTGCTCGGCCCCGCCATGGCACCGCCGATGCCCTGTACGACACGGGCGATGAGCAGCCAGGTCGCCGATGGCGCCAGCCCGCCCGCCAGCGAGGCGAGTGTGAACAGTGCGGTACCGGCGACGAACAGGTTGCGGCGGCCGAACAGGTCACCGGCGCGGCCGCCGAGTAGCAGCAGACCGCCGAAGACGAGGGTGTAGGCGTTCATCACCCAGGACAGATTCGTCGCGGTGAAATGCAGGTCGGTGCGGATGCGCGGCAGCGCCACATTCATCACCGTGATGTCGAGGATGATCATCAATTGGCAGGTCAGCAGGGTGACCAGCACGATGCCGGAGCTGAGCCGACCGGCGGTGGGGATGGCGGACGCACGGGTGTCCGCGGAGAGGGTGGTGGACAAAGAACGCTCCATCGCATGAGATTCAAACGGAGGGAGCCTCCGTTTCCGATGGAGCTATCATATGGAGGGTTCCTCCAGTTACGCAACTCTATCTGGAGGGTCCTTCCGTTTTCCACTGGAGGGAATATGGCAGCACCGTCGACCGGACGACCGATGCGCGCGGACGCCCGGCGCAACTACGAGCGGATCGTGACGACCGCTCAGGAGGCGTTCGCCGAACAAGGCCCCGACGCGCCGCTGGAAGAGATCGCGCGCCGAGCCGGCGTCGGCATCGGCACGCTCTACCGACACTTTCCGAGCCGCGAGGTGCTGGTCGAGGCCGTATACCGCTCCAGCATCGAACAATTGAGCGCCCGCGCCCATCACCTGCTCGAAACTCACTCGGCTGCTGCGGCTTTCGAGCAGTGGCTGCGCGAACAGGTGCAGTGGGTGATGGACAACCGCAGCCTCGCGACCACCCTGAAGGCCGGAATGGACAAGGGCTCGCCGACCTTCCAGTTGTGCCGGACCCTGATCACCGATGCGGCGGGCGCACTCCTGCAGGCGGCACAGGACACCGGCGAGATCCGTCGCGATATCGAGCCGCGCGATCTGCTCAGATTCGGCCATGGCATCGGGGTCGCGTGCGAAACGGTGCCCGAAGCCGCCGATCGGATGATCACCGTGACGCTGGACGGTATGCGCACGTCGGACTGAGCGCACTGTGGCGGAAACCGAGCGCGCTGTGGCGGAAAGCCGAGGTGTCGATCCCCATCCCATTCGCATGGGACCATCCGTTTTCAAGACGGTGACGAACGCCGGTCCGCATGACTTTCCGTGATGCCGCGGAAAGACGAGGGCACGATCCCCAAGGCTTACACCTCGATTCGCTCAGCAGGCGATCCCAGACGCGCGTCTGGTTGTCTTTCCCCGGTGCGCCCGGTAGGGATCGAACCCACGACATCCGACTTAAAAGGACGGAGCTCTACCAACTGAGCTACAGGCGCATAGCGACCTCGACGGGAATCGAACCCGCGTAGTTCTGATCGACAATCAGAGTGCTCGACCAACAGAGCACGAGGCCATCGCGGTTTCTGAAGGATTCGAACCTTCGACACCTCGGGCTTCAACCGAGTGCTCTGCCAACTGAGCTGAGAAACCTTGCAGCTGCCACTCGCGAGTGGAAGCCGAATGCGGCGGGTGACGCAGATCGGAATCGAACCGACGTGGTGCCTGAATGAAAGTCAGGTTGCCCATACCAGCAGAGCAACTGCGCCGAACGGTAGGAATCGGAAAAGGAAGAAGGGCCGCTCCCGGCTCTTGCCCGGTGCGACCCGTTGCGACACAGAAAGAGCTGTATCACGGACCGCCCGAGGCACTGCTATCGGAAAAGTCGTAGAACGAAATCGCCTGCGCGGAACGACTTTCCGAGGCAGCATCGAAGAAGCGCTCACGCCCTTCGGATTTCGCCTTGGTGGTCATTGCCGGATCCCTTCCCTGAACTCGTTGAATCCACGGTAAGCAGGCCCGCACGCGATCGCAACCGAATTATCGGATCGCACTCGCGGCCGGTTAGGTGTGCGACGTACACGTGGCGGCATCCGGCAATTCTTCGGCCAGGAAGACGGTTTGGGCCATCATCTTGAAACCGGACATCTGTTCGCGGAAGACCTCGATGGACTCTTCCGGGTGCACCGAATCGATGACCGCGTGTGGGCCGATGGCATTGAACTGGTGGCTGACACCGCGCGGAATCTGCATATCGACAAAGGAGCAGGGCGGGACGATCAGGTTGTATCTGGTGCGGTGCAGGCCGGGCGGTGTATCCGGTAGTTCGTCCTCGAATTCGCTCGGCACGAAGGGCGTAACGCCGACAACGTTGGTCACCCGGAACGGCGAGAGGCTGCTCACCCGGATGTGGGTGTCGGGGCCGGTCATCATCCGGACGAAGCGCAGGCCGGTGTGCAAATGCATGCGCGAGCAGATGCCGCGTTCTTCGGCATTGTAGAAATCCATGATGTAGCGGTCGGCGACGAAGCCGTCGAAGGGGGTTTCGATCATGTAGACATCACCCTCCTCGAAGGTCTGGGATCGGATGATGCCATCCGCGTCGGGGGCGGTGGCGGCACGACTCGCCTTGGCATTGCGGACTATCTGGGCGAACGCCTGGACGACCACCGCGGCGACCTCGGCCGGAAATTGCGCGACGGGCGTGACGACATTGCCTCCCGCATCCCGGAATTCGGCGAGGTCGTGGATCTCGTTCTCATCGTCTGCGCGGTATTTGATTCGGGGATCGGACATGCGGCTCCTCGGTGCTACTCCAACGGACGAATGCGGTCACGGCCCCACGTCGAAGGACCGCAACCACAGCTCCAACGACAGCACCAGCCACAACTTGCCGCCCTGCCGCGGCAGCAGCGCACCGTCACCACGCAACCACGACCGGATGGTGTCCTCCCGGAACAGACCACGCGCCCGGGCGGACGAGCCGAGCAGCAGGTCGTGGCCGAGTTCGCGTAGCGGCCCGGAGAGCCACTGCTGCACCGGAACTCGCATACCACTCTTCGGGCGGTCCACGATGGTGGCCGGAAGTAGATCTCGCACAGCCTGTTTGAGAATCCACTTCTCGCTGGTACCGGCCAGCTTGTACCGGCCGGGCACGCGGAAGGCGTGGTCGATCACGGCGCGGTCGAACAGCGGCGCGCGTCCCTCCAAACCGCTTGCGGCGGTGAGCCGTTCGACCTTGGTCAGAATGTGATGTGCGCCCTTGGTACGCAGATTCGTATGCAATAACTGGTTGAGCAGGCTGGTCATCCGGCCCTGGCGCAGGTACGGAGCGATCAGCTCGGTCAGCGGCGGTGCGTCGGTGAGTGCGGACAGCACATCGCGGCTCAGTAGCACCGGCAGATCGCTGTAGCACTTGCGGTAGCTGTCCAGATAGGCCGAAGCCCTGGCATCGGCAGCCGGATCGTCGCGGGACAACTCGAAGATCAGCATCGGCAGGTTCTTGGGACCGCCGAAGACCGGGTCGCCGCCCTCACCATTGAGCACCACTCGCATACCGTCCGCGGCAACGGCTTCGGCGAGCATCAGATTCGGTACGGTGAGCGGATCGCCGACCGGGCAGTCCAGCAGCGATACCGTCTCCGCCAGTCGCGATGCGACCGTCGTACCGGGGACGGTGAGTACCCGATGTTCGGTATTGCAGTGCGTGGCAACGAGTCCGGAGTAGGCGAGTTCGTTCGGTGTGGTGCCACCGAAGCTGATGGAATACGACCGCACGCGCTGATCGTGCAGCTTGGCGGCAAGGGCGGTGACCAGGCTGCTGTCGATACCGCCGGAGAGCAGCACCCCGACCGGTTCACCCGCGGGCAGGCGCCGGGCGACCGCGTCCTCGAGCAGTTCACGCAGTTCCAGCACGTGGTCGGCGGCCGAGCGCGCATCCTCGACTTCGATCGGCTCCCAGTAGGTTTCCTCGGTGATCGAGCCGTCGTCGTGCAGGCGAACACAGCGGCCGGGCAGGACCTCGTTGATATCGCGCAGCAGCGTCTCGCGGCCCGGCAGGTAGGCGAAGGTGAGGAAGGACCGGACCGCGGGTAGATGCAGTCCGGTGCGCAGTGCGGGCCATCGGTGCAGTGCACGTAGCGATGTGGACGCGGCCCAGCCGTGGCCTGCGCGCGCATGGAATAGCGTGCGGGTGCCGACGTGGTCGCGGAGCAGCACGAGATCGGCACCGTCTGCGATGGCCAGTGCGAACATGCCGTCGGCGTCGGCGATTCCGTCGAGTCCGAAACGGGCGTAGCAGTGCAATAGCAGTTCGCCGTCGGCGCAGTCCGGCGATATGCCCGCGCCGAGTCGAGCGCGCAGCCGGGCCGCGTTGAACAGCGTGACCTCACCGACCGCCGTCAACTCGCCGACGGTGAAGGGCCCCGCCGCGACGCCGGGACCTTCGAGCAACCCCAGCGCATGACGACCGGTGACCGACACCGGATCGCCACCGACCGCCCGCACCTGACCGGCCGGGTCATCGGGAGTCTGGAAAGCACACCAACGAGACATTGTTCCCCTCAGCCGAAATCGCCGCCGTCGTCCCCGGCGTCATCGTCCCAGCCGCCGTAATCGCCACCCTCGTCACTGGAACCGGACGACTGCGCGACCGCCTGTCGACGCAACTCCTCCTCTTCCTCCACCGTCAGCGAAATCGGCGGCATGACCAGCGCACCGAGCAGTGCGCCACCCGCCACCGCGGCCAGAATCCCACCGAGCCGACCACCGAACGAGGACCGATTCACCGTCAGCACACCGTCACCCCACAGCGTCCGCCCGAAACCCGCCTCCCGCCCGTACACAACGGATCCATTGCGATACAGACGTTTCACGATCTTCGGACCGAGCGCCTCATCGGTCCCAGAGCCGCCCCGATCATCGCGCCACGACACCACCCCGCGCGCATCACGAGTCCGCCACTCCTGACGCCCATCGGCATAACGCCGATGCACAGACCCGTCAGCAAGCAATTCATCGGTATAGGTGACCTGCCGATGCTCCGACACAGCACTCCCCTTCCCTGTCTCGGGCCAGACCAACAAGCCCGTTGTCCTGCATAGTTCGATCACGTGCGTTATCGGCACGCGCACCCCGCAAACCGGGCGATGCACAGCGCCACACCGGCGGCCCGCTCGATTCAGCGGCCGCGCCACAGCCATGTTCTCCCCTTGATCGACCGGCCGGCAGCACACCCTGCTGACCCATGGTGGCGTGGAAACTCATGCGGCGGGCCAGGACAGGAAGCCTGCGTTTCGGGCGCGGCGTAGCTCGGTGAAGGTGGGTCGGGGTGGGCGGACCTCACGGACGAGGCGGTGGACAGTGCGCAGCAGCGAGGCCGGGCGCACCGCTTCGACCTCGACGTACCGGCCGCGGCGCAGCCATGCGCGTTCCCACGAATCCACCTGCGCCACCATCGCGCTCAGTGCAGGGTCGCCGTGGGACTCTTCGCGTTCCCACGAATCGACCTGCGCAGCGCCCGGCGATGGGTCACGGTGCAATTGTGCAGGTCCGGACAAATCCGCCTGCGCCGCTATCGTGTCCAACCCAGGATCGCAGTCCAGCTCGTCGCGCTGGCACTGATCCATCTGTGTCGCCTCGGCGTTCAGCGCTGGGCCGTGGCGCAACTGTGCACGTTCCATCGAATCAACCTGCGCCACAAAAATGTTCGGCACCGGACCATGGACATCGGGTAGGTGCAGTGTGCCTGCCTGGCGTGGCCGTAGGCCCAAGGGGACGACGCGTACGCCGTCGGGGATTTCGGTCAGTTCCCTCAGTCGCGCTGGGAAGGTGAGTCCGGTGGCGCTCGCATCGTGCAGTAGATAGATGGTGCCCCGGACGCTTGCGAGCATGCCTGCGATACCGGGATCCAGGGGTAGTTCGGCTGCGCTGAGTACCGGGCATGCGGATTCCATCGGTAACCCGTTGGCGCGCAGCATTTGTGCGATTGCGTCCGATTCGCAGACGAGCAGCCGTGGTAGGCCGTAGTCGAACAGGTCCGGTTCGGGTGTGTGCCGTCCGGCTCGGGTGGCCTTCGGTGGCGCGATCGTCAAAAGACCCGGCACCTCGCCGTGGCGGTCGAGCGCGGTGCGAAAGGACGCGTAGCTCAGCGGTGCGGGGACCGTGAAAGCGAAGCGTCGTGGGATCCGATGCACAGGTGTGAGGATTCGGCACACCTCGTAATAGAGCTGGCCCTCGGTGAAGCGGATACCGCTCGGTGCGGCGGCTCGCTCGGCGGCGATGCGCAGCAGCCGATCGAGCATATGCTGTTTCACCCGGTCGGCCACGTGAGGAAACCTACCTCGCGGGCCCGCCGCCGCTCCGGATCGCCCGCATCCTCGACCCGCTCGACCGCCCGTTGCAGCACGGCGAGCAGTTTCGCTGGCGGAATCGCGGCGATCGGCGACCACCACCCTTCGGCGAGCCATTCGATCTCCGCCGCCGAGAGCGGTTCCCCGCGCAGGAATGCGGTATCGGACTCGGGCGGTCGGGGCTCACGCAGCCGCAGCGCCGATGCATTGGCCAGTACCGCGCGCGGCCACAGGCCGACCGGCACGACCCTGGGTCCGAGCGCAGCGCGCGCCTGCCCGACCAGCGCGACACCGGTCAGGCTGGCATCGTGCAGCACGATCACCGGCACACCCGGTGGCAGCCGATCGATGCGATCCGATAGGGCCATATCCCAGGTCCGCGACACCTCGTTCGCGGCAAGGCATGCCAGCACACTCACATCCGGACACAGCACGGCGAATCGAGGACGCTGCACGGCTGGTGGTTTCACCAGTGATTCGTCCACCGAGCCGGGCGGCGGACCGTTATAGATCGAGGTCCACCGGCCGATCACATCCCGACGGAAGACGTTGTACGGCACCGGCATTCGCACGGAGGCGACATTCAGGAACCAGGGCCGCGCGGACTGCATTCCGACAATGGCCAGCGCAAGCACCAGCGCGCCGAGCGGAATCACCACCCCCGCCGGTACCGCGCCACTGACCATCAGGAAGAACGCCACCACCACAATGGCCACCGAAACCCCGATGCGCACCCGCTTGAACACCTGCAGCACATCCGGAACCTTCTTGCGCCCGGCCGCATACCAGAGCTGCGTCAAGGTGTACCGCAGCCCCCGCCCGTCCCCGAGCCGCTCGGCCAACTTGCGCATCCGAATATCGTGCAGCCCGAACGGACTCTCCTTCGGCTCGAGCGCGAACTCCCGCTTACACGTCGAACAGCGCCGCCCCCCGCGCTCCTTGCGCAACAAATTCGCATTGCAATGCGGACAGATCACGCCTCATAATCTCCGATTCCCCCACCCCCCGCGACCCCAAATTTCCAATGTTCACCCACCCGCCAGCAACCGACCCACATCCCGTCGGCACCGCGCACAAGTACAGCCTGCGCAAGGCACCGTGACACCCCGTGCAAGGCCCCGCCCCGTGGAACCCGCGCACAACAGCATTCACCCGCCGCCGGAGGCTGGCGCATATCCAGCGGGCACCGCGCACAAGTTACAAGCCTGTGCGAGGTACTCACTGGATATGCGACAGCCGCATGCAAAGGGCCGCGACCGTTGCGGACTGGCTGCGGCCTTGCCGTCCTGGGACCAGCCGGAGACGGAGACGCCTCACGCCAAAGCTCCAGGCGATATCGATCAACTGGTCCTCTTGGCCGCCAACCAATTTGCACTTGCCCGCACGCACCAGACATTTCACCCGCTTCCAGAGACTGGTGCATATCTACTGGGCACCGCGCATAAGTTGCAGCCTGTGCGCGGTGCCCACTGGATATGCGGCACCCGATGCAAGGCCGCGACCAGTTGCGGACCGGTCGCGGCCTTGCGGTCCGGGTCAGGCGGAGACGGCGGCTTCGCGTTGGAGTTCGAGGGCGATATCGATGAGCTGGTCCTCTTGGCCGCCGACGAGTTTGCGCTTGCCGGCGCGCACCAGCATCTCGGCGGCGGAGACGCCGTAGCGTTCTGCCTGACGTTCGGCGTGCTTGAGGAAGCTGGAGTACACGCCTGCGTAGCCCATCATCAGTGCCTGGCGGTCCAGCAGGCATTCCTGCGGCATGACCGGACGGACCACATCCTCGGCCGCATCGGCGATCGCGAAGAAGTCGATACCGGTCTTGATGCCGAGTTTGTCGCAGACGCCGACGAATGCCTCTACCGGAGTATTTCCCGCACCAGCGCCGAATCGCCGTGCGCTGCCGTCGATTTGCTTCGCGCCCGCGCGAACGGCGTAGACGGAGTTGGCAACAGCCAGGTCCAGGTTCTCGTGCCCGTGGAAACCGACCTGGGCGTCATCGCCGAGTTCGGCGACCAGCGCGGCAACCCGGTCCGAAACCTGTTCGAGCACAAGCGCACCCGCGGAGTCCACCACGTAGACGCACTGGCAACCCGCATCGGCCATGATGCGGGCCTGCTTGGCCAGCGCCTCCGGCGGCTGGGTATGCGACATCATCAGGAAGCCGACAGTTTCCAGACCCAGCTCGCGCGCGAGACCGAAATGCTGGATCGACACATCCGCCTCGGTGCAGTGCGTGGCGATGCGGCAGATCGACGCACCGTTGTCCTGGGAGATCTTGATGTCCTCCTTGACGCCGACGCCCGGCAGCATGAGCACCGCGATCTTGGCCTGCTTCGCCGTCTCCGCCGCGATCTTGACCAACTCCTGCTCGGGAGTGTGCGAGAAGCCGTAGTTGAACGACGAGCCGCCGAGTCCGTCGCCGTGGGTCACCTCGATGACCGGCACCCCGGCACCGTCCAGCGCGGTGACGATATTGCGCACATCGTCGGCGGTGAACTGGTGGCGCTTGTGGTGCGAGCCGTCACGCAGCGAGGTATCGGTGACGCGGATGTCGAGTTCTGCTGAATAGACCATATCGAAGGCTCCTTTACACCCGGGCCGACAGAATCTGCTGTGCCATGACCTCGCCGACCTGGGTGGCGGCGGCGGTCATGATGTCGAGGTTGCCCGCGTACGGCGGCAGGAAGTCACCGGCGCCCTCGACCTCGACGAAGACCGAAACCTTCGCCATACCACCGGAAACCACCGACGGCGGGTCGAACTGCGGGTCGTTCAGCAGCCGGTAGCCGGGCACGTACTTCTGGATGTCGCCGACCATCCGATGGATGGAATCGGCGATCGCGTCGGTATCGGCATCCTCGGGAATCGCGCAGAAGATGGTGTCGCGCATGATCATCGGCGGTTCGGCCGGGTTCAGGATGATGATCGCCTTGCCGCGCTGCGCGCCGCCGATGGTCTCCACACCGCGCGAGGTGGTCTTGGTGAACTCATCGATATTGGCGCGGGTGCCCGGTCCGGCGGAGACCGACGATACCGAGGCCACGATCTCGGCGTAGGGCACCGGCACCACGCGCGATACCGCCGCCACGATCGGAATGGTGGCCTGACCACCGCAGGTGATCATGTTGACGTTGGGCGCATCGAGATTCGCACCGACCAGATTCACCGGCGGCACGACCGCGGGCCCGACGGCGGCGGGCGTGAGGTCGACCGCGCGGATCCCGGCCTCGGCATACTTGGGTGCCGCGGCGCGATGCACATACGCCGAGGTCGCCTCGAAGACGAGATCCGGCAGTTCCGACTGCGCGAGCAACCAGTCAACGCCCTCGTGCGAGGTCTCCAGCCCGAGCCCGCGGGCGCGCTTCAAACCCTCGCTCTCCGGGTCGATTCCGATCATCCACTTCGGTTCCACCGTGGTGGAGCGCAGCAGCTTGTACAGCAGATCGGTGCTGATATTGCCGGATCCGACGATCGCGGCGGTGACGGTCCCCGTTTCGGACACGGCCAGCCTCCTATTTGAATTGCAAACGGACAGAACCGAGTCCGGCGAACTCGGCATGGAACGAATCACCCGCGCGGGCGTCGATGGCGCGGGTGCAGGAGCCGGGCAGCACGATGTCGCCCGCCTTCAACCGCACCCCGAAGCTGGCCACCTTGCGGGCCAGCCAGGCCACCGCGATGACCGGATCGCCGAGCACGGCATCGCTGCGGCCCTCGGCGATCACCTCGCCGTTGCGGGTGAGCACGGCGTCGATGGCCTTGATATCGATGTCTTCCGGCGCGACCCGCGCCGCACCGAGTACGAAACCGGCCGAGGACGCGTTATCGGAAATGGTGTCGGCCAGCCCGATCTGCCAATCCTTGATCCGCGAATCGATCAGCTCGATGGACGGCGCGTACGCGACCGTCGCGGCGAGCACATCGGCCTCGGTGCAATCGGCACCGGGCAGATCCGCGCCCAGGATGAAGCCGACCTCGACCTCCACCCGGGGGATCAAATAGCGCGAGGTCTCGACTGGAACGTCCTCGAATACCTGCATATCCGCGAGCAGATGACCGTAGTCGGGTTCATCGACACCCATCATCTGCTGCATGGCGAGCGAGGACAGGCCGACCTTGTGCCCCACCACCTTCGCGCCATTGTCGAGTTTGCGCCGGATATTGATCAGCTGGATCTCATAGGCGTCCACGACATCGATATCGGGATGCCTGGCGATGAGGGGTTCGATGCCGACCCGGTCGCGCTCGGCGACATCGAGTTCATCGGCCAATTCGATTCGTACCGCGTCGGACAGCACGCTAATTTCCTTCCACTGTTGTCGCTTCGGGCACGGCTGCCCGCGAAAGCGCGTCGGCACCTGCCGCGAACCTGCCCGCACGCCGACCGGAGAAAATGCAGTCGGCCAGGGACAATCCGCTGACGTAGGAGTCCGAGCAGATGCCGACCGCGGTCCGCCCGGCCGCGAACAGGCCGGGAATATCGGTTCCGAGAGCCGATTGCACGGCTCCGGTGCTCTCGTCGACGACCACGCCGCCGAGGGTGAGCATCGGGCACGGGTTGATGACGCTCGGCCTGATACCCACATCCAGCAACCAGAACGGCCCGGCCCCAACCGTTTTGGTGAACTCCGCGGGCTTGCCGACCGGATCGGGCGCACCGTTCTCGATGGCGGCATTGTGCTCGGCGACGGTGGCGCGCAGCCCGTCGGCATTGATACCGGCCTTCGTCGCGACGGCGTCCAGGGTCGCGCCGCGCACCGCGGTCCGCCGCATCGCCTCGAACTGCCCGCGCTGGAACCAGGCCGACTGAGTCCGAATCTGCGCGATCGCGGTACGCATGAGCTTGTCGTCGGCGAGCAGCCAACCCTTGCCGTCGTGTTCGGTGATCAACGCGTGGCCGACCGCGGCACCGTAGCGGGTCTCATCGATGACCCGGCGGCCGTCCGCGTCGACCAGTACCGAACCGGTAAAAGCGCTGGGCGGCAGGATGAACCGCCACGCCGAGATATTCCCCATCCGATCCGTCGCGGCACCGACCTGCTCGGCCATCCGGATCCCGCTACCGTCATCGCCGGTCGTGCCGAGTGCGAGTCCGCCGCGGTAGCGCGGCCCGTATTCCCGCAGCATGTCCCGATTCGCGATGAACCCGCCCGCGCTCAGTACCACACCGCGGCGGGCCTGAATCCGAATCGTGGTGCGGTAGCTGCGATCCAGCTTCGCCAGCCGACGCTCCAGCGCCTTGCGCAGCGGCGGGTAGTAGATGCCGGGCTTGGCGGCGATCTTCGAGATCCGGGTGTAGCGGTCCCGGACCGGTCCCGGGGCGTCGCGCAAAGTCTCGCATTCGACGCCGATCACCGTGCCGTTGTCATCGACGATCAATCGCGTTGCCTGCGTGAGGGTTTCCACCCGAACCCCGCGCCGCGCCGCGGAGGCGGCCAGCGGACCGGTGAGCTTCTTACCCGAGGTGCCCTTGCCCTTGACCCGGTGTCCGCGCTGCGCGGGCGTCGCGACCTCGCGCCCGTAACCGGAGACCTCACTGCCCGAGTAGTAGAGGTAGTAGCTGTCATTGGGATACGACGTCTTGTACGGACACAGCGACGCCTCGAACGGCACCCCGTGCCCCTTCAGCCATTCGATCATCGCGGGGCTCTCGGCGACGAAGCGCCGCAGCGTCTCGGGCTTGACGGCGGTGCCGACCTCACGCTCGAGATAGGCCAGCATCTGCTCCGGTGTATCGCGCACACCCGCCTCGTGCTGCACCGATGTGCCGCCGCCCGCGTAGATGATGCCGCCGGACAGCGCCGACGCGCCGCCACCAGCGAAGCGCTCCAGCACCAGCACCTGCGCACCCGCATCCGTCGCTTCCAGCGCGGCCGCCGCACCCGCGGCGCCGAATCCGACGACGACCACGTCGGCGGCCAGGTCCCATTCGAGGCCCATGTACATCACTCCGGTCAGAAACTGAAACAAGTTTTCTCGACGAATGGAACGCCGAGCAAGTCTTCTGCCACTCAACATAGACCAAATGCGCCCCCATTCTATAACGTGTTCTACATGACTGATCCGGTTAATGACCCACACAGCTACGATGTGGTGGTGGTTGGCAGTGGTGCTGCCGGGATGACCGCCGCCCTCGCCGCAGCCCACCATGGACTGAGTGCGGTGATCATTGAGAAGGCCGCGCACTACGGCGGGTCGACCGCGCGCTCGGGTGGTGGTGTGTGGATCCCCGGCAACAAGGCGCTCGCGGCGTCCGGCCGTCCCGATGACCGCGAGGATGCGCGCACCTACCTGCACAGCATCATCGGCGATGTGGTGCCGAAGGACCGGATCGACACTTATATCGACCGAGGTGCGGAGGCCTTCGACTTCGTCCTCGACCACACTCCGCTGAAGATGAAGTGGGTGCCCGGCTACTCCGACTACTACCCGGAGGCTCCGGGCGGCCTCGGCGATGGACGCTCGTGCGAACCCGCGCCGTTCAACGCGAAGGTCCTCGGCGAGGAGCGGTTCGATCTGGAGCCGCCGTATGCCAAGGCTCCGCTGAACGTCGTCGTCATGCAGGCCGATTTCGTCCGGCTCAATCTGATCCGCCGCCATCCGAAGGGCATCATGCGGGCGATGCGGGTCGGCGCCCGCACCTACTTCGCCAAGTGGACCGGTAAGCACATCCTCGGCATGGGGCAGGCCATCATCGCCGCCATGCGCAAGGGGCTCCTGGACGCGAATGTGCCGCTGCTGCTGAACACTCCGCTGACCAAGCTCATTGTGGAAGACGGCGTGGTCACCGGCGTCGAGGCCGAGCACGACGGCGAAACGGTGCGGTTCACCGCCAAGTACGGGGTGGTGCTGGCCAGCGGCGGTTTCGAGCACAACGCCGAAATGCGCACCAAGTACCAGCGCCAGCCCATCACCACCGAGTGGACCACCGGCGCGGCCGCCAATACCGGCGACGGCATCAATGCGGGCATGGATGTGGGCGCCGCGGTCGGCTTCATGGAGGATTCCTGGTGGGGGCCGACCATCTTCAAGGGCGGTAAGCCCTGGTTCGCGCTGGCCGAGCGGAATCTGCCCGGCACCATCATGGTCAACGCCGACGGCAAGCGATTCGGAAATGAGTCCGCTCCTTACGTCGAGGCTGTGCACACCATGTACGGCGGCGAATATGGGCAGGGTGAAGGTCCGGGCGCGAATATCCCCGCGTGGCTGGTTTTCGACCAGCGCTACCGGAACCGCTACATCTTCGCCGGATTGCAGCCTGGTCAGCGGTTTCCGTCCCGCTGGATGGAAAACGACCTCATTGTCAAGGCCGATAGCCTCGAGGAGTTGGCGACCAAGATCGGGGTGCCCGCGGACAATCTGGCCGCGACCGTCGAGCGGTTCAACAAGTTCGCCGAGACCGGTGCGGACGAGGACTTCGGCCGCGGCAACAGCCACTACGACCGCTACTACGGCGATCCGACCGTGAAGCCCAACCCCTGCCTCGCGGGGCTCGTACAGGGTCCGTTCTACGCGGCCAAGATCGTGCCCGGTGACTTGGGTACGAAGGGCGGTCTGGTCGCCGATACCGCCGGTCGGGTGCTGCGCGAGGACGGCAGCGTGATCGAGGGTCTGTACGCCTCCGGCAATAGCGCGACCCCGGTGATGGGCCACACCTACGCGGGCCCGGGCGCCACCATCGGCCCCGCGATCACCTTCGGCTATATCGCGGTACTGGATATCGCCGAACGCAAGAAGCAACTGTCGGCCGAGGCAGCCGCCGAGGCGTGAGCGACCGAGGGGGCGTCTCACCGAGCGGACGCCCCCTTGCCCACGCGGACGCGGTCGCCGCAGGATCGTGTCGAGGCAACCGTCCCCGTGAGCGACGAACCGCAGGCCACCTCGCCGGACCGCATCCGACCAGGACCCGGCCGCACCGGGCAGCGGAATCTGTCCACAAGCATTCACAAGGAGAACTCGATGCCCATCGATCCGAAAATCGCCCTCGGCGCGGAACTGCCCAGCCGGGAGTTCGCCTGGACGCCGTCGGATGTGCAGCTGTACCAGCTGGGACTCGGAGCGGGCACGCGCTGGACCGATGCGGCCGAACTGCGTTACCTCGACGACCGCACCCCACAGGTGCTGCCGACTTTCGCCACCGTCGCGGCCACCTTCCACGACACCGAACCCCCGAAGGTCAAGTTCCCGGGCATCGATATCGATCTCGCGAAGGTGGTGCACGGCCACCAAGAGGTCGAGGTGCACCGCCCGATTCCGGCCTCCGGCAAGGCCACCAGCACCGGACGCATTACCGAACTGTGGGATAAAGGCTCCGCCGCCGTTGTCGTACAGGAGCACACCGTCACCGGCTCCGACGGCGAACCCCTCTGGACCGCCCGCTCATCCATCTTCGCCAAGGGCGAGGGCGGCTTCGGCGGCGAACGCGGCCCGAGCACGAAGACCGAACTCCCCACCCGCATCCCGGATTTCGACGTCACCACCCCAACCCTCCCCCAGCAGGCCCTGCTCTACCGCATGTGCGGCGACCGCAACCCCCTGCACTCGGACCCCGAATTCGCCCACGCAGCAGGCTTCCCCAACCCCATCCTCCACGGCCTCTGCACCTACGGCATCGTCTGCAAAACCGCCACCGACACCGTCCTCGATTCCGACGCGACCCGCGTAACCGGCTTCCGCGCCCGCTTCGCAGGCGTGCTGTACCCCGGCGAAACCATCCGCACCCGAATCTGGCGCGGGGATGGCGAATTGACCATTGCCGCAACGGCGGTCGAGCGCGATGACGCTCCGGTTCTCGGCGACGTCACCCTGCGCTTCCAGCCCGCCTGAGCCCCGCGCGAGACCGGAACGTCAGGCGCGACTGTCCGGGTCGCGATCGGCGTGTGCAATCAACCGATCGCGGCCCAGCTCTACGACTGAGTTCTCGGCAAGAAGCCCGACAATGTCGTCCATGTGCTCGGCAAAGATCTGCAGCAGGGCATTGTTGGTGATATTGCCCGTCGAAACGATCAACAACCTGGACGGACACCCGTAGAGCACATGGCCGACCCAGAAGTCGCGATCTTTGCTGACGACCACACGGTTCTCACGATCCGCAAGTTTCGCGATGTCGTCATCGGCCGTGCGGTTTCCTTGCTCGAGTTGAGATGTGTGCACGATATCGTGCCCCGCCGCCGCCAGAAACATGGCCAAGCGCCGAGGCAGCTGGGCGTCGACGAGGAACTTCACGCCGCGTTGAAAGGTATCGTCGTCTGCTGGGCGGTCACGATCGCAGCGTACTCGAGCGCCGCCAGCACGTCGTCACCTTCGAGGTCGGGATAGTCCGCGAGAATGTCGTCGATGCTCATGCCTGCTGCCAGCAACTCGAGGAGCATCTCGACGGGATACCGGAGGCCACGCACCACCGGCTTACCGTGGCAGACGGCAGGGTCGGAGGTGATCCGTTCCAGTCGGGACATGCGAACCACTCTACCTATACGGGTGCCCTGACAGCTTGCTCATCGAGGCAGGCTGACCGGCTGTTGTGCTTCTGCCCCATTACGTCTGCGCCGTTGGGCGACCCCCTGGATCACCATGGCGTACAGGAGGATCACCAGGATCGGCGCGGCGACTGGGACCCAGGCCAGGCGTAGGGGGAGCAACGCGGCGCAGACGGCGACGGTGGCGAAGGCTACCGCGCCGGCTACCGAGGGCACCGTTGTCGGGACTACGCCTACCGGGGCGGAGACGGTGGCGGTGTTCAGGAGGTAGGCGGTGGCCACCAATCCGGTTGCCGCTGCAGCCAGTACGCCGGTGTCGGCGGCGGCCAGTACGCCGATTGCCAGCAGTACCGCGGCGACGGCGGGGAGGCGGAACCACCAGCCTGCTACTACGAGTAGGACTGCGGGGATGCCTGCCCAGGGGGTCATCAGGGTTACCGAGGTGACCAGGAGGACGCCGGAGAGGATGGCGAGGAATCGGATCATCGGTGTACCCGTACGGTTCGGCGGTGGTCGGGGATCAGGCGCATTACCTGGTCCAGGCGGGCGTCTTCGGTCCAGGCGACGATGTCGACGCCGACGGTGCCCATATCTCGATACATCGAGGCGCGCTCCAGACTCCACATTCTGGCGAGGGTTGGGTCGAGCTCTTCCTGGAAGGGGGTGCCGCGCAATACATCGACGACCACGACGACATGGCCGCGTTTGCGCAGGTCGATCAGGGCCAGGGCGAATTGGGTGTCGAGGAGGGTGGAGAAGGCGACGATGATGGCGCCGAGTGGGACGGCGGCGTGTGGGGCGAGGGTGCCGGTGGTCGGAATGTGCTCATCGCCGACATCGAGGACGGTGTCCACGATCCGATAGAACTGACGCCGCCCGATATCGGGGCGCAGCCAGCGGGGGGACTGACCGAGGCAGACGACCGCGGTGCGATCCCCCGCCTGCAATGTCGATTGCACCACCTGCGCCGCACCGCGCACCGATAGCTCGAGGGAGTCGGTCGCCGGGCCCGCTGCCTGCTGCGAAGTGTCGACGAGCACAACCACATCCGCGGATCGGTTGGTGAGCCGCTCGGTGACGTACAGTCGCCCGCGCCGGGCGCTGACCGGCCAGTTCACGATCCGCAGCTGATCTCCGGGCGCGTAGGCGCGGATATCGGCGTACTCGACGCCCGGACCGTGCTTGCGGGTGAGGTGGGTGCCGAGCCGTTCGGGAAGTTCGGTGCGCGGCAACTTCATTCGCTGCGGATCGGTGATCGGATAGACGAAGAGCTGACCTGCCGGCAGCACGGCGGTCGCGACGGACAGCCCCGCCGGGCTGAGCGCGGAGACCCGGACCGATAGCGGATAGCGACCCCAGCGGTCCGCCGTCAAGGCCAGCCGCAGCCCGGCGGGTGCCGTCCCGGAATCGATCGCCTCCTCGATTTCGATTCCGAGGCCGGCGGACTTCTCCGGAGTCAGCCGCAGCAGTGCATGGCCCGATTCTACGAAGGCGGCGATCGTCGTCACGATCTCCTCGGTCTCGAAGCAGCGCAGCGTGCCGCCGCCGTCGACAAGGATCCGGGTCGTCGACTGCTGCCATGGCGCGGTGGCGAGCACACCGAGCAGCGGGGCCGCGAATACGACCAGCTGCCAGCGGCCGAGCACCACCGCGAGCACCAGCGCGACGGCCGCGGCCACCGCCAGCATGAACACCAATGGGGCCGGGCGCCAGCGCAATTCGGCCTCGACCGAAGTGCTGACATCCCGGTGTCGCGCCCCGCCGGCCATCGGCTCGTCGCGGCTCGGCCGTCGCGCGTCATAGGCCCGGGCCGCCGCGATCCCCTGAATAACGGCGCCCGGCTCGATCCCGCCGGACTGCGGCGCTCCCGGCTGCATCCCGCCCGACTCTGTCGCGTCCGGCTGGGAAACACTTGGCTGGGTCATGTTCTGCCCCGCATCAGGTCACCGATGCGCGCGGAACCGGCAGACGGCGCAGCAATTCGGTGATCACGTCCTCGCCGCGGATCCGGCGCACCCACATCTCGGGTCGCAGGGTGATCCGGTGCGCCATGGCCGGAACGGCCAGCGCCTTGACATCTTCCGGAATCACATAGTCGCGCCCGAGCAGCAGCGCGCGGGCCCGCGACATCTGCACCAGATCGAGTTCGGCGCGCGGGCTCGCGCCCACCTCGACCTGCGGATGTCCGCGCGTCGCACTCGCCAGCGCGACCACATAGCTGACCACATCGGGATGCACCGTGACGAACTCGACCGACTGCCGCATCTCCAGTAGTCCGTTCGCATCCACGACCTGGACCACCTGCGGTGTCGCCGAACCCCGCTCGAGGCGGCGGCGGATCATCTGCCGTTCGTCGTTCTCCGACAGATATCCCAGCCGCAGCTGCATCGCGAACCGGTCCAACTGGGCTTCGGGCAGCGGGTAGGTGCCCTCGTACTCGATCGGGTTGTCGGTGGCGAGCACGATGAAGGGCTGCGGCAGCGGGAAGGTTTCCCCATCGATGCTGACCTGGCCCTCGGCCATTGCCTCGAGCAGCGCGGCCTGCGTCTTCGGCGGCGTGCGGTTGATCTCGTCGGCCAGCAGCACATTGGTGAACACCGGACCGCGCCGGAAATTGAACCGGCCCGATGACATGTCGTAGATGGTGGAGCCGAGCAGGTCGGCGGGCAACAGGTCGGGCGTGAACTGCACGCGGGTGAAGTCCAGGCCGAGCGCGGCGGCGAAGGACCTGGCGATGAGCGTCTTGCCGAGGCCGGGCAGGTCCTCGATCAAGATGTGACCGCCGGAGAGCACGGCGATCATGATCAGCTGCAACTCATCTCGCTTGCCGACGATCACTCGGGACAATTCCCGCAGTACCGCCTCGCTGCGCTGGATGGTCGCGTCCATCGGCATCGTCATTTGTCTACTCGCACTTGCCTCAACCCATTCTCTTTCGGCCGTATTCACTTGGGCTTGATCGGGGACCTACGTGGCTGCGCACGCTGACTGCCTGCTGCGGGCCTGACCGCTCATGCCGTGTTCGATGGGGCATGATCGGGGCCCTCCATGGTTACGCACGCTGCCTCCTCCGGGCCTGACCGCTCATGCCGGGGCACTTACATTCTCTGCAGACGGCGCAGGATTTCGTCCAGTGCCGCGCGCCCGGGTGCGGGCGTCGTCTGATCCCGCAGTGCCGAGTTGGCCGGATCGACCCAGAGCCATAATTCCGGACCGAACTGCAGTATCCCGGCGGCCTCGGTCGCCTTGCGGTTCTTGGCGACCCGCAGTCCGGTGGACAACTCGAACTCCTTGGCCAGCAGTGGACGCAGGTGCCGATCCCAGTCGGCTCTGGTGCCGTCCGCGCGATCGGCCAGCATTTCCGCCCTGGCATGCCAGTGCCGCAGCATTTCCGCGGGGCCGTTCTCGATGTAGTCCTGCTCCGCATCGGCCTTCGGGCCGGACCTGGTCGACAGCGACCAGATCAGCTGAATCATGACCAGCGCCACCGGAATTCCGGCGGCGATCAGCAATGCGCCACGCGCCCTGCCGAGGGTGATCAACTCGATCAGCACGATGATGATCAGCGCGCCGAATACGATCGCGCGATTCATACCATCTCCCCCTGCAGATCCGCCAGAACGATGCGCAGCAGCTGTTCGGCCCGCATCCGCTGCCACTCCAGCATCGAATGCGGACTGAATCTGGCCTCCTCGAACAGCGCGACCAGTTCCCTGGCGGACGCGTCGTGCAGTGCGCCGCGTTCGAAGGCGCGGGCCAGCACTTCCATCGGGGTATCAGAGGCCAGTGGCGCGGCCGCGCGATCGAAGGACAGGCCGCGTTCCATCGCGACGTAACAGGCGATGATGGCCTCGCGCGGATCCTGGCCGGGCGCGTTCATGGCGGCCAGGCCCATCTCGGCCGCTCGGGCCAGTGAACCCGCTACCGTCGGCGCGGCCGTGGGCAGCGGGGGCGCGGCCGGACGCGGCTTGCGCTGGCCCGCCATCGCGACCGCGATCACCCCGGCCAGTGCCGCACCGACCAGCGCGACCGCGGCGATGGTGGCCACCAGCATCGCCGTGCCGCCTAGATGCGGGGTCGGCGCAGCATCGGGTGTCGGCGCCGTGGTGACGACCTCCCCGGTGGTGCTGCGCGAGCCATTCCGTGGCGCCGACGCCGGCGCCGGCTCGCCCTCACGCCCGAAACCGACGAAGAAGACCGCCGACGCGGCCGCGACGATCAGGGAAACCCCCGCCAGGGCGGCCAGGACCAGCAGGCCGACCCGGCCGAGACGTCCGTTTCCGCGCTCGGAATCGCGATCCACCTCCGGCATGGCCAGCGGCAGCCGGTGCTGACTGGCGATCACCCCGGCGATCAGGATCACCATCGATACGGTGAGCAGCACCGGCATCAACACCACCGAGATGGCCGATGGCACTGTGCGGTGGTCACCGGAGGCCTGCGCCCCGGGAATGTGGCCGCGCAGCGCGATCGCGGCACACGCCAGCAGCGTGATCAGCACGATCACGCGCGTTATCGGCGCTCCCGCCCTAACCACCTGCTACCACCACATCTGAGTACAGCTCTGAACAGGCACATAGTTACATGCCGAGTGGTCGGCTCGGGATGGAATCGAATACTTAGAATCGCCTCCTCTTTATCGACAATAGCGCCACTTCGATCGTGTACGGTGCTAGCCGATCGCGACGGATTCGGGCTGGTGGAGTTCGCCGAGACGGCTTTCGGTCCGTGCGATATCGGGGATGCCGGGGACATCGGTGACCAGGTCCGATATCGGCGCACGGGCGGTGAGGGTGAGTTCGCGATCCGCGTCGTAGAGCACGTCGATCAGGTTGACGAAGCGCATGGCCCAGTCGGGTGGGACCTCGCGCAGGGGTGGAACGTCGCACAGGGTCCACCGTTGAAATCGTCGCGCCAACTCGACGTAGTCCGAGGCGGCGGTAGCGGTGCCGCACAGGGCGGTGAAGTCGATGACGAGCGCGGCGTCGTCGATCGCGCGGGCCCGGATCGTGCGGGTGCCGACGTGAATATCGACGCCCGGATCCGCCTCCCGGAGGACCGGATCCGCCGGGTGGTCCGCATCGCAGACGAGATAGCGCCCGGCCGCGAAGGCGGTATCCGCGCCGCCGCGCCTGCGGTAGTCGAGTGGACCATCGACCGAGACGACGTCCAGATGCGCGACGATGCGCGCGATCGTCGGCAGGAAACGATCATGGAACAGCGGGTTGGGCAGCAGTTGATCCGGTGGATAATTCGAGGTCACCACCAGCACGATGTGGCGGGCGAAGAGCGTGTCGAGCATTCGGGCGATCAGCATCGCGTCGCCGATATCGTGCACGTGGAATTCGTCGAAGCAGACCAGTTCGGCATTGCCGAGCAAGGTGTCGATGGCCTTGTCGATGGAGCCCGACTCATGTGCCGCGATGTGCAATTCGGCGAAGAACTCGTGGAAGTGGAAGCGGCGCTTGCGATTCGATCCGACGCGCGCGAAGAACTCGTCCATCAGCATGGTTTTGCCGCGGCCCGGTCGGCCGTGCAGGTAGGTGCCGCGATGCCGCTTTACCGGATGGCCGCGCCGGTCGAGCAGTGCCAGCAGCCGCGCCCGCGCCCGGAGCTGATCGGCATCCAATGTGATGTTGTCCTGCATGGCATCCTCCTGATCCTCTACAGTTGTAGAGGATCAATTCAGACGGACGCCACAGAAGGTGACGATGTCCACAACCGACCGGCACACACTGATCGTCGATGCCGCCATCGACCTCATTGCCACCCAGGGCATTCGAGCACTCACCCACCGCGCCCTCGATACCGCGCTCGAACTGCCCGCCGGATCGGCCTCCTATTACTTCCGCACCAAACGGGCACTCATCGAGGCGATCGCGGACCGGATCACCACCCGCTCCCGCGACGATTTCACCGCCGCCGAGCTCGAATCATCCGAAGCCGCCGACGCGACCCACATCGCCCGCGCCATCGCGATATGGCTCGATCGATTGCTCGTCGAACGACGCAATCACCTGATCGTCCGACACGCGCTCATCATCGACCTCCACGCCGATCCCGAACTGCACGATCGACTCGCGCACAGCCTGTTCTCGACCATTCGAGCCCGAGACCTGTTCCGCGCCCTGCACTTCCCCGATCCCAGCAGTGCCGCCGCCGACTTCATCGCGGTCCTCGAGGGGGCCGTCTTCGATCGCTTCGCGGGAGCGCGCGCCCACCTCCCCGCAGGCACCGCCGAGAGCGTTGATCAACTCACGGGGCTGCTGTTGCGCCACCTCGACGGTTAGCGTTGCGGCCAGCCGCGCTCGCTGTAGGTAGCCCCACTGAGGTAGCCACGCAACCCCGCCGCGGGATACCCGATGATCGAGTCCACGGGCAGCGCGTCCAGCGAAAACCACTGCAGCTCATAGCTCTTGTCCGGCTCCCGGTTGACCGGCTCGCCGCGCCAGCGCAGCGCCTCGAAGAACACCCCGAGCCGGGCCTCGCGCCCGGAGCCGACCACATGGGCGGTATGCACATGCCGCAGATCCGCCGGGTCGATAACGACCCCGACCTCCTCATAGGCCTCCCGCACCGCACCGGCGGTGGCCGACTCCCCCGCTTCCAGCTTTCCGGCGGGCAGATGCCACAGCCCATCGAACTCGTCGGCACTGCGCCGCCTGCTGAGCAGCACCTCCCGGCCACGAACGAGCAGAATATGCACGTCGACAAGGTGTCGATCGGTCATAAGCCTCCTCTCGGCGCCGCTGCCATCTACCGATCCACCGGTATACCCGAATGAACCCGGTCGGCGCCCGATCGGACTCAGTTGGCGCTCAGCACCAACCCCGAGGTCGGCACACCCGTACCCGCGGTAACCAGGATGTTCTCCAAGCCCGCAACGGGATTCACCGAAGTACCCCGAATCTGGCGCACGGCCTCGGCGATCCCGTTCATCCCGTGGATATACGCCTCGCCGAGCTGTCCGCCATGGGTGTTCAAAGGCAGCCGCCCGCCGACTTCGATGGCACCGTCGGCGATGAAATCCTTCGCCTCACCGCGGCCGCAGAAGCCGAGCTCCTCCAACTGCATGAGCACGAACGGGGTGAAGTGGTCGTAGAGGATGGCGGCCTGCATATCGTCTGGGCGCAAACCGCTCTGGGCCCAGAGCTGGTCGCCGACCAGCCCCATTTCCGGCAGTCCGGTGAGGGCGTCGCGGTAGTAGCTCGTCATCACGTACTGGTCGGCACCGGACCCCTGGGCGGCGGCGGAGATCACGGCCGGGCGCTGCGGGAGATCGCGGGCGCGCTCGACACTGGTGACCACGATCGCGACGCCGCCGTCGGACTCCTGACAGCAGTCGAGCAGATGCAGCGGTTCGGCGATCCAGCGGGAATTCTGGTGTTCCTCGAGGGTGATCGGCTTGCCATAGAAGAAGGCAGCCGGATTCACCGCGGCGTGTTTGCGATCGGCGACGGCAACCCGGCCGAAGTCCGCACTGGTCGCGCCGTAGACGTGCATATAGCGCCTGGCGACCATCGCCACCTGGGCCGCCGGAGTTCCCAGGCCCTGTGGATAGGACCAGCCCGCATCGATACCCGAGGAGGTCGGCGCGGTGGCCAACGCGGTGGAGAACTGACCGAAGCGCGATACCGACCGCTCATTGAAGGCGCGGTAGGCGACGACCACATCGGCGACACCGGTGGCGACCGCCATGGCCGCCTGCTGGATGGTGGCACAGGCCGCGCCGCCGCCATAGCCGATGTGGCTGAAGAACTTCAGCTGCGGGATGCCAACGGCGCGCGCGACCGCCGCCTGGGTGTTGGTATCCATGGTGAAGGTGGTCAGGCCGTCCACATCGGCGGGTGTCAGACCCGCGTCGGCCAGCGCCGCGGTGACCGCCTCGGCGGCCAACCGCAGTTCGCTGCGGCCGGAGTCCTTGGAAAAGTCGGTGGCGCCGATGCCGACGATGGCGGCGCGGCCGGAGATCCCAGTGGTGTTGTCAGCGGTCATCATGGCCTCCGCAGGGCGATAACGGCTTTCGCCGTGATGTGGTCACCGAGGCTGTCGCGTCCGACGACATCGATGTGGATGTCATCGCCCTCGATGGCGGCGACAGTGCCCGAGAGCGTCAGGGTGTCACCGGCATACAGCGGTACGCCCAAGCGCAGCGCGATCGATTTGACGATGGCACGCGGTCCGGCCCAGTCGGTCACGAAGCGCTGCACCAGCCCGGTATCGGTGAGGATATTGACGAAGATGTCCTTGGAACCGCGGGCGACGGCCTTGTCCCTGTCGTGGTGCACATCCTGAAAGTCCCTGGTGGCCAGGGCCGTACTGATCACGAAGGTCGGATCGGCGTGAATGACCAGCTCGGGCAGTGCGGTCCCGACCTGCACGGCGGCGGGTTCGACGTAGGTCATGCGATCACCCGCCAGACCGGCAGTACGGCCGCATCGTCGAGCTCCTCGAACTCGACCTCTACCGGAAGGCCGATCTTCACATCGGCCGGGTCGATGCCGCGCAGTTCACCGAGCATGCGCACGCCCTCCTCCAATTCGACAAGCGCGACGACGAACGGCAGGTGCCGCCCAGGCACTTTCGGCGCGTGATGCACGACGTAGCTGAAGACTGCACCGCGCCCCGAGGCGACGACGTAGTCGGTCTGCTCGGATTTGTCCTGCCACAGCGCCGGGATCGGCGGATGCCGCAACGTGCCGTCCGGCAGCCGCTGGATCCGTAGCTCACCGGCTTTCGTACCCTCCCAGAAGAATTCGGTATCCCAGGACACCAGCGGCTCGACCCGTTCACCTACGGGCGCTTTCGCGGCGGCGGTACCGGTGCCAGGTGCGAATTTCAGTAGCCGCCAGAGCATTTCGGCGACTACCTCGTCGCCCACCCGCCAAGTGATCTCGAAGCTGACGAACCACCCTTCGCCGAGCGCGGTCCGCTTCGGGCCGCGGATATCGCACAGTCGACTGGTAACCGACACTTGCTCACCGACATTCAGGTATCGGTGGTAGGTCTGCTGGCAGTCGGTCGCGACCACCGAGGTGAAGCCCGCGCTGTCCAGCAGCTCGATGACCTGGTTCGTGGGATCGTCCGCGGCACGAGAACCGTTGAGCCCGAGCATGGTCCAGACCTGGATCATGGCGGGCGGCGCCACGGTGCCGGGATGTCCGGCCGCGCGGGCGACCGCTTCGTCGACGTAGATCGGGTTTTTGTCCCCGAGCGCCTCCACCCAGTTGTTGATCATCGGCTGGTTCACCGGGTCACGCCCGCGGCGTGGCGCGCAATCCCCCGCCGCGATGATCTTCTCTGCGGCGGCGGTAATCGCTTCCGGAGTCAGGGTTTCCGGCACGCGCGGCTCCTTGCTGTAGTCCATCTCGCGGGATTCATCGTGGTACCCGAGGCAGTTTCAGACCGGACGAGGCGACCAGTTCGCGCATCACCTCATTGACGCCGCCGCCGAAGGTCACCACCAGGTTCTGCTTGGTCCTGCGGTCCAGCCAGGTCAGCAGTTCGGCGGTGGCGGGATCGGCCGGATCGCCGTAGTGGCCGACGATCTCCTCGGCGAGTCGACCCGCCTCCTGCAGCGATTCGGTCGAGTACACCTTGGTGGCCGAGGCGTCCGCGATCACGCTGGCCTGGTCGCCGTCGACGGTCGCCGCCACCTGCCAGTTCAGCAATTCGTTCAGCCGGACCATGGCGTGGATGCGCCCGAGCGAACGGCGTACGTCATTTCGGGCGAGCACGCCGCGCGGCTGCGCCCACTCGCGCACGCGGTCGTAGAGCTGTTCGATCTTGCCGGACGGACCCAGGCTCACCCGCTCGTGATTGAGCTGGGTGGTGATCAGCCGCCAGCCCCTGTTCTCCTCGCCGACCAGCATGTCGGCGGGTACGCGCACATTGTCGAAGTAGGTCGCGTTGGTGTGGTGCGCCCCATCGCAGGTAATGATCGGCGTCCAGGAATAGCCGGGATCGGTGGTGTCCACGATCAGGATCGTGATGCCGCGGTGCCGCGATTCGACCGATCCGGTGCGGCAGGCCAACCAGATGTAGTCGGCCTCGTGCGCGCCGGTCGTGAAGATCTTCTGCCCGTTGACGATCCAGTCGCCGGACTCGTCGCGCACCGCACTCGTGCGCAGCGATGCCAGGTCGGTGCCCGCCTCCGGCTCGGAGTAGCCGATCGCGAAATGGATATCGCCGGAGAGGATTCCGGGCAGGAACTTCGCCTTCTGCGCATCGGTGCCGAAGCTCTGCAGCGTCGGTCCGACCGTCAGCAGGGTGACCAGCGGTAGCGGAACATCCGCGCGCACCGCCTCATTGAAGAAGATCTGCTGTTCCATCGGACCGAAGCCCTGGCCGCCGTATTCCTTCGGCCAGCCGACCCCGAGCCAACCGTCCGCGCCCATCCGGCGCACCACCGCGCGGTAGGCGTCGCCGTGGCGGTTGACCGCCATCTCGGCCTCCTCCTCGGGAGTCACGAGATCGGCGAAGTAGGAACGCAATTCGTCGCGTAGCCGGCGCTGCTCCGCGGTCAGATCGATGAGCATCTGGCCCCCAATCGGTCGAGGCGCAGGGATTCGCCGCCGAGCCAGCGGGCGATGTCCTTGGCCTGTGAGTAGTAGCGATGCATCGGATGGGTCACGTCGACCCCGAGACCACCGTGCAGGTGATGGCATTTCTGCATGGCGGCGGGCAGTTCCGAGGCCACGGTGTAGGCGAGCACATCGAGGTCGTCGTCGATGCGCTCTTGATGCGCTGGCGTCGAATCGTCCTGTGCCAGTGCCCAGTTCGCCGAGACGGCGACGGCATGCAGGGTTCGCGAGACGACGTAGACATCGGCGATCTGCTGGGCGACGGCTTGGAATTCCGCGAGCGGCCGGTTGAACTGGTGGCGGGTCCGCAGATGTTCGGCGGTGAGCACCAGCGCACCCTTCAGCAGTCCGTCGGCGGTTGCGCCGATCGAAGCGACGGCCATGCGGTGCAGTTCGGCAATGCCGCCGGGCAGCAGCTGCTCGGCCGGAATCTCGACCTGGTCGAGTCGCACCGTGCATTCGGGGATCCCACCGGATACCGGCGTCGGTGTCAGGGTCAACCCGGCCGCATCCGAATCCACCAGTGCGATACCGGAATTCGTCGGAATCAGCAGCCAGCGCGCCTGCTCCGCATACGGCACAGCCACCTTGTGACCGGTGATGCGCACGGTGTCGCCATTGGAGACGGCCGTGGTCTCGGGTTTGACGACGAAGGGATTCGCGGGCTCGCTGACGGCCGCGGTGAGCACCGCACCCTTGGCGACCTCCGGATAGACCCGCTCGGCGACGCTGTCCGGCAGGACCGCCAGCAACGGCAGCAGCCCGAAGCCGAGGGTCGGCAGGGCGGGCACCGCCACCGCATCGGTTGCCAGTTCGGTCAGCAGCACCGAGACCTCCGGCAGGCCCATGCCGTCACCGCCGAACCGCTCCGGCAGCGCGAGCGAGAGCAGGCCGGTCTCGATCAGACTCGGCCAGAGCTCGATATCGCGTGCCGGTTCACGCTCCAGCAAACTCACTACAACCTCGGCCACGGCGTCCTGGCCCTCGTCCCGGGTGAAGTCCACGCTTACTCCAATTAAGTTCAGTATCGCTCCGCGCTTCCATGAGGGGCGATCTTCTGGCAACCGACCTCGTCGACTAGCCGTCCGCGTCGCGGGGCAGTCCGAGAATTCGCTCACCGGCCACGGTCAGCAAGATCTGCTCGGTACCACCCGCAATCGATAGACAGCGGGTGAGCAGGAACTCTTTGAGCACCTCGGAGTCCTGCGCACCGATTGCCCCCGCCGTCTCCACCGCGAATTCGGCAACCGCCTGGCGATGCCGGACACCGACGAGCTTGCGCACACTGCTCTGCGCTCCCGGATCACCGCCCGCGAGCATCCGCACCGCGGCGCGCTGTTCCAGCAGCAGTCCAGCGATGGCATCGGCGACGAAACCGCCGAGCCGATCGTTCACAAGCTCCGCACCCGGCCCGGTGGCGGGCAGTTTGGCGATGAGTTCCTCGAGCACCGGCCCGATCCCATTGCCGCCCATGGCGACGCGTTCGGTCGACAGGGTGGAGCGGGCGATCTTCCAGCCGTTGTTCAGCGCGCCGACCACACAGTCGTCCGGCACGAAGACGTCGTCGAGGAAGACCTCGCTGAACCGCGCCTCACCGGTGATCTGCACCAGCGGGCGCACCTCGAGCCCCGCGCTGCGCATATCGACAAGGAAATAGCTGATACCGCGATGCTTCGGTGCGTCGGGATCGGTGCGAGCCAGGCAGATCGCCCAGTTCGCCCGGTCGCCCAGCGACGTCCACACCTTCTGTCCGCGCAGCACCCAGCCGCCGTCGACCTGCTTGGCGGTGGTCCGCAGCGCCGCCAGATCCGAACCGGCCTCCGGCTCGCTGAACAGCTGACACCAGATCACTTCACCGCGCAGCGTCGGAAACGCAAACCGATCGATTTGCTCCTGGGTGCCGTGCTGCAGCAGCGTCGGGATCGCCCAGCCGCCGATCGCCAGATCCGGTGACTCCACACCCGCGCGGCGCAGTTCCTCCGAAATCACCAGGCCCGTCATGGGATTCGCGCCACGGCCGTACGGTGCCGGCCAGTGCGGCATGACGAGTCCGGCCTCGACCAGCGCATTGCGCTGCTCGCCGACCGGCAGTGCCGCGATCGCGGCCACCTCGGCGGCCAGTTCGTGCACGCCGCTGTCACGCCCGGCGACCGCCTCAGAGGCCGTCGCTTGCGCAGCGGAGGCGAAGATCCGATCCGCACCGGTGGTCCGGCGCTGACCGGCGCGGGTCAGCTCGGTGACCCGGGCCCGCCACCGCGCCGATCCGCCGAGCAACTGCCGCAATGCGGTGGCCCGGCGCAGGTAGAAGTGCGCGTCGTGCTCCCAGGTGAAGCCGATGCCGCCGAGCACCTGAATGCAGTCCTTGGCGGTCTCCACCGCGGCGTCCAGGGAAATCGCGGCGGCGATCGCGGCCGCGATCGGCAGCTCCGCACCGCCCTCGTCGACGGCGGCCGCGGCATCGGCAGCGACGGAGCGGATCAGCTCGGTGCGGCACAGCATCCAGGCGCAAATGTGTTTGAGCGCTTGGAAAGACCCGATCTTGCGCCCGAATTGCTCACGCACCTTGGCATATTCGACCGCGGTCTCCAGACACCATCCCGCCACACCGGCGAGTTCGGCCGAAACCAGCACCGCGAGTAGATCTTCCACCGCGTGCGGCGACTCGAACACCCGCTCCGTCGGCACCCGCACCTCGGCACAGTGCACACGCGCCAGTGGCGTACTCGAGTCAGCCGGTGCCAGCGCCTCGATGCGCAGACCGTCGGCATCGGGCCCGATTACACACCAGCGCAACCCTTCCGGCGTTCGCACCGGCAACAGCACCGAGGTACCCGGCGCGGCACCGAGCACCGAATCCCAGATACCCGTGAGCAACAGCTCACCGGATGCGGTCGGTACGCTCACTACCGGTCCGACAACGAAGTCGAGCGCGACACCACACGGCATATCCTCGGCGAGGGCGCCAGCGGTGACCAGATTCGCCAATGCGGTGGACAGCACCGGCCCGCCGACCAGGTCGTGTGCCGCCTGTTCGACCAATACCGCGAGGTCGGCGACCGATCCGCCATGGCCGCCGGCCGCCTCGGCGACCGCGACCCGGAATATCCCGAAGTCGGCCAGTCCGGGCCAATAGGCGCGCCAGAAGTCCGCCGGATCGTCCCGCATTGTTGCAATTGGACGCACCGATCCAGCCCATCCGCGCATCGACTCCTGACCGGCTTTATGCTCGTCAGTGGTGGCGATGGTCACAGTCCGTACCGCCTTTCCGGCGTGACTCCCACACCTAGAACATGTTCTAATATCCTAGCTGGGCGGAAGTCAAGAGACGACCGAGGCCCGTTGCCGGAATGCGAAAGGACTCTCAATCCATGGCCAGTCCCTCCCGATCGCAGCCAGCCGATTCGAATTCGGCGGGGCGAGCGTCGGCCAACGCGACGGTCACGACGCTCAGCGAAGACGAACTGAGCTCAGCCGCGCAGCGGGAGCGGCGTAAGCGAATTCTGGACGCGACCCTCGCACTGGCCTCCAAGGGCGGTTACGACGCCGTGCAGATGCGCGCGGTGGCCGAACGCGCCGATGTCGCGGTCGGGACGCTCTACCGGTATTTCCCGTCCAAGGTGCATTTGCTGGTCTCCGCGCTGTCGCGGGAATTCGAGCAGATCGAGGGCAAACGCAAGCCGCTTGCCGGACAGACGCCGAATGAGCGCATGCACCTTTTGCTGACCCAGATCACCCGGATGATGCAGCGCGATCCATTGCTCACCGAGGCGATGACCCGCGCATTCATGTTCGCCGACGCGTCGGCGGCCGCTGAGGTCGATCGGGTCGGCAAGGTCATGGATCGCGTTTTCGCCCGTGCCATGAACGACGGCGAACCCACCGAACGCCAGCTGGCCATCGCGCGCGTCATCAGCGACGTCTGGCTGTCGAATCTGGTGGCCTGGTTGACCAGACGGGCATCGGCGACCGATGTCACCGAACGCCTCGAGCTGACCGTCGATCTGCTGCTCGGCGAAAACGGCGCCAAGTAGCAACCACCCAGCTCGACCACCAGCGCAGACCGAGCAAATTCGGTATCGGAGGCCGCTGCGCGCGTCGTAATTTCGGTCACATCCACTGCTCATCGCGCCGTACGCATGGCGGCGCGCGGGCACGGTGGGCGACCATTGCGTTAACGCAATACTGCGCACGCATGACGGCGCGCTTCGGTGCGGCAAATTCAACACAGTATTGTCACGCGTGCCCCTGAAAAAACTCCTCCGATCACTAGGTTGGATGCGTGAGCGCACAGGATCTGCCACTGGAACTTCGCCGTGCACTGTCGACGGTCGCGCGCGTGCCACGGCTTTTGGTCGCATCGGACTACGACGGGACGATTGCGCCCATCGTGTCCGATCCGGCGAAGGCCTTTCCACACCGAGAATCGGTGAGCGCGCTACGAGCGCTCGCCGGTCTCACCGGGACGACCGCCGCCGTGATCTCCGGCCGTGCACTGCGGGATCTCGCCGCATTGTCGCGTCTACCGGTCGAGGTGCAACTGATCGGTAGTCATGGCTCGGAATTCGATGTCGGTTTCGTGCACGCCATCGACAACGACGCCAAACAATTGCTGGTGGAAGTGCAGACGAGTCTGTCACAGATCGCCGCGGAGAATCCCGGTGCCAGCGTCGAGATCAAACCGGCCAGTGTCGCGTTGCACGTGCGCAATGCGAGTCCGGAAATCGGATTGCGCGCGCTGAAGGCGGTCCGGCAGGGCCCGTCCTGCTGGGTCGGCGTACAGGTGACCGAGGGGAAATCGGTTATCGAACTCGCGGTGATCCAGACGGATAAGGGCGTCGCGCTCGATACCGTCCGGCATCAGGAGGGCGCATCGGCCGCGGTGTTCTTCGGTGATGACGTCACTGATGAAAAGGCCTTCCGCATGCTTTCCGGCCCCGATGTCGGCATCAAGGTCGGCGATGGCGAGAGCCTGGCCAAATACCGGGTGGACAGCACCGAGGCCGTCTCCTGGGCACTGGCCTTCCTGCTGGAGGAACGACGTACCTGGCTGGCCGGTGCCAGCGCGCCGCGCATCGAGCGGCTGAGCATGCTGTCCAGTCCGCGCTCGGTGGCGCTGCTGACCCCCGACGCGACCGTCACCTGGTTCTGCCATCCGGAACCGGATTCGGCCGCGGTCTTCGCCCATCTGCTCGGCGGCCCACAGGCGGGCCACTTCACCATCGAACCGGAACGGCCGGGCCTGCCGCTGTCCCAGCGCTATATCGACGGCACCATGACCGTCGAAACTCGTTGGGCCAGCCTACAAGTGGTGGACTATCTGCCGCACGACGTGGCACCGAACCGCACCGACCTGACCCGGGTGATCACCGGCGATGCCAAGGCCGTCGTAACCTTCGCGCCCCGACCGGAATTCGGCCAGGTGCCGGTGAGCATCGAATGCGAGCCGACCGGCCTGCGCGTGGTCGGCACCAATGATCCGATGGTGCTGCGCTCGCCCGGCGTGCACTGGGAGATCCAGTCCGACGGTATGCACAGCTCGGCGCGCGCCGTCGTCGATCCGTCACGCGGCCCGATCGTGCTGGAAATGCGCTGCGGTACACATGATCTCGCGCCCGCCATGAGCAGTGAGGCGGATCGGCGCAAGGATTCCGAGGACTACTGGTCGAAGTGGGCGGCGAAACTGCAACTGCCGCCACTGAAGCCGGATCTGATGAAGCGCTCGGCACTCACCCTGCGCGGCCTCGTGCACGCGCCGTCGGGTTCGATCCTGGCCGCGGCCACCACCTCGCTGCCGGAGGACATCGGCGGCGTGCGCAACTGGGACTACCGCTACTGCTGGCTACGCGATGCCTCGCTGACCGCGCAGGCGCTGGTTTCGCTCGGCTCACTGACCGAGGCCGAGGAATTCCTCGGCTGGGTGCACCGGGTGCTGGAAACGCTGCCCGGTCCGGAGCGTCTGCACCCCCTGTACACGCTCTACGGCGAGACGCTGCCGCCCGAGGCATCGATCGATCAGCTGCCCGGTTATGCGGGTTCGCGCCCGGTCCGCGTCGGCAACGCCGCGAATATGCAGGTGCAGCTGGACGTCTTCGGTCCGATCGTCGATCTGATCGCATCGCTGGCGCACGGCCGCGAGGCGAAGGGCCTGACCGATCCGGCCAAGGCGCTGCCGGATGCCGACTGGGAACTCGTGCACGCCATGGTCTCCGCGGTGCAGCGGCGCTGGCAGGAACCCGACCACGGCATCTGGGAGATCCGCGGCAACCCGCGCCACCATGTGTACTCAAAGGTAATGGGCTGGCTCACCGTGGACCGGGCGATCACGCTGGCGCAGCGCTTCGAGCGCCAGATCGATCCGGCCTGGGCCGCATTGCGCGAGACCATCGCCGACGAGGTGAAGACCAAGGGCTGGAACGACGAGGTCCAGTCCTACACCGCGGCCTACGACGGCACCGATCTGGACGCGGCCACCCTGCACATCGGCCTCAGCGGCCTGATCGAGCCGTCGGACCCGCGCTTCGCGGCGACGGTGGTGGCCACCGAGGCGGAGCTGCGCAGCGGCTCGACCGTGTACCGGTACCACCACGACGACGGCCTGCCCGGCGGCGAGGGCGGATTCCACCTGTGTGCGGCCTGGCTGGTCGAGGCGTATCTGCTGATCGGCAAGCGCTCGGATGCCGAGGCACTGTTCGCGCAGCTGATCGATGTCGCCGGACCGACCGGTCTGCTCAGCGAGGAGTACGACCCGGTCGCCGAGCGCTCACTCGGCAACCATCCACAGGCCTACAGCCATCTCGGCCTGCTGCGCTGCGCACAGCTGCTCGGCAAGCCGGTGGAAGCGCTCGTCTGACGCGACGGTGGCGTAGATCCGGGCCCGCGAACCATCGGTTCGCGGGCCCAGCCCATATCCGGCGCCGAAGTGATGCCGCGAACACCGGCTCGTGCTGGGCGGGACCTCCTGCTACAGTTCAAATGGTAACGATTTCCATTATGATCTAGAGCACTCTCAGATCTGCCGCATTGCCAGGAGTACCCCGCGCGTGAGCACACGAATTGCCCTCGGATTCGCCGGTATCGCCGTGGGGGTGGCCACCGCGCTGACACTCACCGCATGCGGAAGCTCGAAGGATTCGGATAAGCCGAATATCGTCGCGTCCACCAGCGTCTGGGGCAATATCGCCACCACCATCGCGGGCCCGGATGCCGCGGTGACCTCGCTGATCACCGATCCCGCCGCCGATCCGCATTCGCATGAGACCTCGGCCGTGGAGTCGGCCAAGATCAGCGATGCCGACCTGGTCGTATTCAATGGCGGCGGCTACGACCAGTTCATCGAGAAGGCGATCCAGGGCAAGCGCGCCGTCGACGCGTTCGAATCCCGCACCGATAAGAGCGATGAGAACGAACATGTCTTCTTCGACCCGCGCACGGTGAGCACGGTCGCCGATCGGATCGCGAGCGCTCTCGGCGAAATCGACTCCGCGCACGCCGCCGCCTACACCGAGCGCGCCGCCGCGTTCAAGACCCAGCTGAGCGCGATCAGCGCGGTCTCCGGCAAGATCGCCGGCGAGCATCCGAAAACCCCGGTGCTGCAGACCGAACCGCTGGCGCACTACCTGCTGGTCGCCGCCGGAACCGAGGATCTGACCCCGCACGAGTTCCAGGAGGCGATCGAGCAGGAGACCGATCCCGCCCCCGCCGCCGTCGCCGCCACGCGGGATCTGCTGACCGGCAAGAAGGTTCGCGCGCTGATCTACAACATCCAGACCGAGGACAAGATCACCAAGGACCTGCGCTCGCTCGCGCAGTCGAACGGGCTACCCATCGTCGAGGTGACCGAAACCCTGCCTGCCGGTATGGATTACATTCAGTGGCAGACCAAGAACGCCCAGGCGCTGGCCGCGGCGCTGGCCTGACCGCGTTATGAAAGCATCGCGCAGCGATTCGATGAGGGGCGGTGGCCGGGTGATAAGTGGGCGAGCATCGCGCAGCGATTCGATGGGAAGCCGGGTGACCGATGGGTCCATCGAAGTCGCGCCGACCACCGAGCAGCAGCCGTCGGATACCCGCCCCGTCGTCCATCTCGACGCCGCCAGCCTGGCATTCGGCGAACGCACACTCTGGCAGGGACTGGATCTCGAGGTGGCGCCCGGTGAATTCGTCGCGATTCTCGGGCCGAATGGATCCGGCAAAACCTCGCTGCTGAAGGTGCTGCTCGGACAGCTCGCGCTCAGCTCGGGCAGCGCCGTTATCGCGGGCGGACCGGCACGCGCGGGCAATCCCGATATCGGCTATGTGCCGCAACAGAAGACGATCGACGCCGGTGTCCAATTGCGCGGGGTCGACCTGGTCGGGCTCGGTGTCGACGGGCACAACTGGGGCCTCGGACTGCGCCGCCGCGCCGAGCGCAAGCGCAAAGTACGCGCCGCCATCGCCGATGTCGGCGCGGAGAAATTCGCCTATGCGCCATTGGAATCCATGTCCGGTGGCGAACAGCAGCGGCTGCGCGTGGCACAGGCGCTCGTCGGCGATCCCAAGGTGCTGCTCTGCGATGAACCACTACTCAGCCTCGACCTGGCGAATCAACGACTGGTATCCGAGCTGATCGATCGGCGTCGGCGAACCCACAACACCGCGGTGCTTTTCGTGACACACGAGATCAATCCGATTCTGCCGCTGGTGGATCGGGTCCTGTACCTGGTCGACGGAAAGTTCCGCATCGGCACCCCCGACGAGGTGATGACCTCGGCCGTCCTGTCGGAGCTCTATCGAACCGAGGTCGACGTCCTCCGAGTACGCGGCAGACTGGTCGTAGTCGGCACCGGCGACACCATGGACGCCCTCGGCACCGCCGGAGCCCAACACTGCCACGGCGCAACCCTCTCCGATCCCGGACCAGTCGCCGTCGCCCACCCAACTACCGACGCGCGCCCAGTTGCCGACGCACAGCCGGTCCCCAACACGCACCCGGTTGCCGACACGCCGTCGGTTGCCGACGCGCAGCCGGATTCTCATGGGTGGCCGGTCTCCGAAACGACGCCGAAGCCGAGTGGGGTTCGTTCGTGATCGACAAGCTATCGGACGTCATTTCGAAGATGTTCGACTTCTCCACCACCGCGAACCTGCTCTCCTACTCGTTCGTACAGCAGGCGGTGCTCGCGGCCGCGCTGCTCGGCCTGCTGGCCGGGGTGATCGGTCCATTGATCATCAGCAGGCAGATGTCGTTCGCGGTGCACGGCACCAGCGAACTGTCGCTGACCGGCGCGGCGGCCGCATTGCTCGCCGGAATCGGCGTCGGGCTGGGCGCGATCGTCGGCTCGGTGGTGGCGGCGGTGCTGTTCGGTCTGCTCGGAACCAAAGCCAGAGAACGCGATTCGGTGATCGCGGTGGTGCTCTCGTTCGGGCTCGGGCTCTCGGTGTTGTTCCTGTGGCTCGGCCCCGAACGCGCCGGTTCGAAATTCTCGCTGCTCACCGGTCAGGTGGTGAGCGTCGGCTACAGCGGACTCGCCCTGCTGGTGACCTGCACGGTGCTGGTGCTCGCCGTGCTCGCGGTGGTCTACCGGCCGCTGCTGTTCGCGAGCTCGGATCCCGAAGTCGCGGTCGCACGCGGGGTTCCGGTGCGAGCGCTCTCGGTGGTCTTCGCGGTCATGCTCGGCGTCACCGCGGCCTTCGGCGTGCAGATCGTCGGGGCCTTGCTGGTCCTCGCGCTGCTCATCACCCCGGCCGCCGCAGCGGCACAGCTGACCGCGAATCCGGTGCGCGCCACCGTGCTCGCGGTCGTCTTCGCCGAAACCGCCGCAGTGGGCGGCATCCTGCTATCCCTGGCCCCCGGCGTCCCCGTCTCCACCTTCGTCACCACCATCTCCTTCCTGACCTACCTGATCTGCCGAATCCTGGGCCCCCGCCGCCGCCGAGCCGCCCGCACCCACTGACCCCGCTTGCGGACCCGAAGCCGATTCCGCGCACGGAGGCACCGGGGGAAAGGCGAGGGCGATCAGCAGCTGGGCGACGGCGGCGGCGGTCATCATGGGGGTTCTCCTCATCGGGTTGTTCGTCCGGGGGCCGGTGCGGCTCCCCGTGCTCGACGACCAAACGATCGGCTGCGGCGCTGACACCGCTATCAGCGCAGGTCACAAAGGCCCTTACCGCCGCAAGCAAGATTTGAGGGCAGCCGCCGTCAGTCAGAGGCCCCCGGTTTCGTATGCTCGACCCACGCGCCCCATCGAACGAATGGTGACCAATGATCGACTTCACGATTCCCGCCGAACTCGCCGCCGAACGCGACCGGGTCCGCCAGTTCGTCATCGACAAGATCGTCCCCTTCGAGCGCGACCCGCGCGTAACCTCCCACGGCCCCACCGATGAACTGCGCCAGGAACTCGTCGAGCTGGCGCGCGCCGAGAAGCTGCTGACCGTACAGGCTCCGGAAGCCCTCGGCGGGCGCGGTCTCAGCCATATCGAGCAGGCCGTGATCTACGAGGCAGCGGGCTGGTCCACCCTCGGCCCGGTCGCGATGAACTGCGCCGCACCGGATGAGGGCAATATGTTCCTGCTCTCCAAGATCGCCAATTCGGAGCAGGTCGAGCGCCATCTCGCCCCCGCGGTCGCCGGTCACCGGCGCACCGTCTTCGCCATGACCGAACCGGACGGCGCGGGTTCGGATCCGAATCAGCTGGCCACCGAGGCCGTCTTCGACGGCGAGAACTTCACCATCAACGGCCGCAAATGGCTCATCACCGGCGCGGACGGCGCCAAGAGCTGGATCATCATGGCGCGGGTCGCGCCGAACCCACATCTGCCCGAGGGCCCGACGCTGTTCCTGACCGAGGGAGATCAGCCCGGCATCATCATCGAACGCACCATGAACACCATGGACCGCAACTACGTCGGCGGCCACGGCGTCGTGCGCTTCGAGAATCTGGTGCTGCCCAAGTCGGCGCTGCTCGGCGGGACCGGCCAGGCGCTGCGCTACGCCCAGCTCCGGCTCGCCCCGGCCCGGCTCACCCACTGCATGCGCTGGCTCGGCGCGGCCGAACGCGCACAGTCCATCGCGGTCGAATACGCCAGGACCCGCACCGCCTTCGGCAAGCCGATCGGCGACCACGAGGGCGTATCGTTCATGCTCGCCGATAACGAGATCGCGCTGCACCAGTGCCGCCTCACCATCTGGCACGCCTGCTGGCTCATGGACCAGGGCGAGAAGGCCAGGCATGAGAGCTCGATCGCGAAGGCGTTCGTCTCCGAAGAACTGTTCAAGGTGACCGACCGCTGTGTTCAGGTGCTCGGCGGCATCGGCATCAGCGATGAAACGGTGGTCGAAATGATCTTCCGCGATATGCGCGCCTTCCGCCTCTACGACGGCCCGACCGAGGTCCACAAGTACGCGATCGGCCGCCATGTGCTGCGCTGAATTTGCAGCGCCCGCGCGGCCGACAACTCCATTAACATGCGTGGCATGAGTTCGGAACTGCTCGTCGATGTCTCCGCGGGCATCGCCGTCCTCACGCTCAACCGACCCGCTCAGCAAAATGCCGTCACCCCGGCCATGGCCGCCGAACTGAGTGCGGCGCTGC
The DNA here is from genome assembly GCF_050955995.1 of Nocardia sp. CA-119907. NCBI lineage: Bacteria > Bacillati > Actinomycetota > Actinomycetes > Mycobacteriales > Nocardiaceae > Nocardia > Nocardia sp. CA-119907. Next base: position 611,357 of record NZ_CP192091.1, on the reverse strand, counting down.
AGCGCTGTGATGCCGAAGATGCGATCCGCGCGGTCGTCATCACCGGTACAGCACCCGCGTTCTGCGCGGGTGCCGATCTGTCCAGCCGGGTCGGCGATGTCAGCGCCACCATCGATCCGCCGCCGTGGCGGGTGCGCAAACCGGTGATCGCGGCGGTGAACGGCCATGCGGTCGGCATCGGACTGGCGCTGGCCCTGCAATGCGACCTGCGCTACATGGCGCGCGACGCGGTATACGGCCTCAATCAGGTGCGCCGCGGCGTACTGGCGGACGGCTACTCGCACTGGACGCTGCCGCGGCTGGTCGGTATGGCCAATGCCGCCGACATCATGCTCACCGGCCGCACCTTCGACGGCGAGGAGGCCAAGGCAATGGGCTTGGCCAATGGCTGTCTGCCCGGCGGCGAGGTGCTGCCGACGGCACTGGCCATCGCCCACGACATCACGAACGGTGCCGCGCCGCTGCCGGTCGCGCTGTCGAAACGGCTGCTATGGGAAGGCTTGGGCATGAGCCCGGGGATGGTCGGACAGTTGGAGACCGACCTGAACAACCACGTCACCAAGAGCGTCGACGGCGGCGAGGCGATGGCGGCCTTCCGAGATCGCCGCCAGCCCAACTGGACCGGCAGCATCAGCCAGGAATGGCCCGCCTGGGACAGCGAGAGCGAACACGAGCGTCCCAGCCTGGATTGATCCCTGGAATATCTAGGCTCGGCCGCCGATCAGGATCAGCAGGAAGATGATCGCCATACAGACCATCAAGATCGTGCCGACGATGCCGAGGACGTAACCGACCAGCACCTGAGCGCGGCCGCCGTAGCCACCGTGGGACTGCTCGATCTGGTCGAGCGCACGCCTTCCGAGCGCCCAGGCCACCGGCCCCAGCGCGCCGCAGCAGAACAGACTCGCCGCGCCGAGCGCCAGCACCGCCGTCGCATGCGGATGCTCGATCGTCTCCTGAGGAGCCTGGTTCGGGATGGCCACGAGTCGAATTCTACGGGGCGCGAGCCGATTTGCCGTCCAACCCGATCCCCCGATTCGCAAACCGCGGCAGCGGCTACGGCCGCGCCAGCGCACGCCCATCCGACACGATCGTCATCAAGGGGCGTGCGCGGTGTGCTCAGATGCGGCGCTGGCGGGCGATTTCGGAGAGGACGACGCCCGCGGCCACGGAGGCGTTCAGGGATTCGACCGGACCGGCCATCGGGATGCTGAGGATGGAGTCACAGGTCTCGCGGACCAGACGGGACAGGCCCTTGCCCTCCGAACCGACCACGATCACGGTGGGGATGCTGCCGTCGAAATCGTCGAGGGTGGTGTCGCCACCCGCGTCGAGGCCGACGATCTGGAAGCCCTGCGACGCCCAATCCTTCAGCGTGCGAGTCAGATTCGTCGCACGGGCGACCGGCAGCCGGGCCGCGGCACCCGCGCTGGTCCGCCAGGCGACCGCGGTGACGCTGGCGCTGCGCCGCTGCGGAATCAGCACACCCTGGCCACCGAAGGCGGCCACCGAGCGGATCACCGCGCCGAGGTTGCGCGGATCGGAGATATTGTCCAGCGCGACCAGCAGGGCGGGTTCGGCCGAATCCTGTACCCGCACAACAAGATCGTCCGGATGGGCATAGCGGTACGGCGGCACCTGCAATGCCACACCCTGATGCAGTCCGTTGGAGCTCAACCGGTCCAGATCGGTGCGCGGCACCTCGAGAATGGAAATGCCCGCATCGGCGGCCATTTTCACGCTCTCGGTCAGCCGGTCGTCGTTCTCGGTGCCGACCGCGACGTACAGCGCGGTCGCCGGTACACCGGCACGCAGACATTCGACAACCGGATTGCGCCCGAGCACCATCTCCGGACCGTCATCGCTCTTGCGCCCGGCCGGACGACCACCACCGGCGCCGCGCGGGCCCGGCCGGCCCTGGGCCGCGGCCTTCGCCTTGGCCGCCGCCCGCTTGGCCGCGGGATGTTTGGTCCTGGCCTCGGCGGGCGGGGTCGCGCCGCGCGGCTCGAGTCCGCGCCTGCGCTGCCCACCGGAGCCGACAACGGCGCCCTTCTTGCTGCCGCCCTTACGGATCGCGCCGCGACGCTGCGAGTTGCCTGCCATCAGTTCGCCTTTCCACGCTGTACCGCACCCGGGGCATGCTGCGCCGCGCCCAGCGACCATTCCGGCCCCTGTGGGGTATCGGTCACTTCGATTCCGGCGGCCTGCAACCGGTCCCGCACCGCATCGGCACTGGCCCAGTCCTTATCTGCACGCGCCTGCTGGCGGCGATCGAGTTCGGCGCGCACCAGCACGTCCAATGCGTCCAGCGCGACCGAATTGTCCTGCGGGGTGTACCACTGCGGGTCGAACGGGCAGACGCCGAGGATATTCAGCATGGCCCTGACCTGTCCGGCCAACTCGACCGCCGTATCGATCGTGCCCGACTCCAGCGCCTTATTGCCCTCGTGCACCACCCGGTGCACCTCGGCCAGCGCCCGCGGAATCGCGAGATCGTCGTCGATCGCCTCGGCGAACGCATCGGTCCACTTGCCGACCGCGATCTCCCCGGCCCGCTCGGCCACCCGGTGTATGAACGCCTCGATCCGCTGGTAGGAGGCCGCGGCGTCGTAGAGCGCCTTGTCCGAATACTCCAGCATGGACCGGTAGTGCGCGCTGCCCAGGTAGAACCGAAGTTCAACGGCCCGAACCTTTTTCAGCACATTCGGCACCGAGAGCACATTGCCCAGGGATTTGGACATTTTCTCCCCGCCCATGGTCACCCAGCCGTTGTGCAACCAATACCGCGCGAATCCATCACCGGCCGCCTTGGACTGAGCGATTTCGTTCTCGTGGTGCGGGAAGACCAGGTCCATTCCACCGCAATGGATATCGAATTCGGCGCCGAGATAGAACTCGGCCATCGCCGAGCATTCCAGATGCCAGCCGGGCCGGCCCGGCCCCCACGGCGACGGCCAAGTCGGCTCACCCGGTTTGGCGGCCTTCCAGAGCGTGAAGTCGCGCGGATCGCGCTTGCCCTCGCCAGCGCTCTCGCCCTGGTGCACGTCATCGAGCTTGTGCCCGGACAGGCTTCCGTATTCCGGATAGCTGACCACGTCGAAGTAGACGTTGCCCGCGGAGGCGTAAGCGTGCCCGCGATCGATCAACCGCTGCATCAGGTCGACCATCTGGGTGATGTGGCCGGTCGCGCGCGGCTCCGCCGACGGCGGCAGCACGCCGAGGGTCTGGTAGGCCCGGTCGAAGGCGCGCTCATAGGTGGCCGCCCACTCCCACCAGGGTCTCCCCGCCTCGGCGGCCTTGGCCAGGATCTTGTCCTCGATATCGGTGACATTGCGGATGAACCACACGTCGTAGTCGTGCGCGAGCAGCCAGCGCCGCAGTACGTCGAACGCGACTCCGCTGCGCACATGGCCGATGTGCGGTTCACCCTGAACGGTGGCGCCACACAGGTACACCGAGGCACGGCCGGGGACCAGGGGCGCGAAGTCGCGCATGGTCCGCGTGTCGGTGTCAAAAAGGCGCAGAGTCACGGAAGTCGATCCTAGCTGGTATATAAGGCCGTTCACGGAGCGGCTCGGGTCGGCGGGAGCTGGCTCAGCGACACGCTTGTAGCAGGGCGGTAGCCACCGCGGCCACACCCTCGCCGCGGCCGGTCAACCCGAGGCCGTCGGTAGTGGTGCCCGACACCGAAATCGGGGCGCCGAGCAGTCCGCCGAGTACCTCTTGGGCCTCGGCGCGACGCGGTCCGATCTTCGGCCGATTGCCGATTACCTGGACCGCGGCATTGACGATTTCGAAGCCGGCCTCGTCAAGGAGCCTACGCACTTCCTTCAGCATGGCCGCACCGGATACACCTGCCCATTCCGGGCGCCCGGTGCCGAAGACCGCGCCGACATCGCCGAGTCCGGCCGCGGAGAGCAGCGCATCGCAGAGCGCGTGCGCGGCGACATCGCCGTCGGAATGTCCGGCGCAGCCGTCGTCGCCGTCGAAGAGCAGGCCCGCCATCCAGCACGGCCTGCCCGCTTCGATGGGATGGACATCGCTGCCGATGCCCACGCGCATGGTCATGCCTCCACCTCGCCAGCGCTCGGCTCCGGCATGACCATGCCTATGGCTGTGTTGAGTGTTCGCTCGCTGCGCTCACTCATGACCGGCCCACCGTCCGTGCGCCGTCGAGCACCGCATTGGCCAGCAGGAGGTCGAGGCGGGTGGTGATCTTGAAAGCCATGGGGTCGCCGGGAATGGTGTGCACCTGGGTGCCGAGCAGTTCGACGAGTCCGGCATCGTCGGTGGCCCGCAGCGTCTCATCGGCGTAGGCCGCGCGCAGCAATTCGGCGGCGAAACCCTGCGGCGTCTGAATGGCGCGCAGGCTCGCTCGATCGGGAGTGCCGGTGACACCGCCGTGCGCGTCGACCGATTTGATGGTGTCGACCACGGGCAATGCGGGCACGACGGCGGTGGCAACGGCGCGCAGTTCGGCGACCACCCGGGCGATCAGCTCGGGTGGGGTCAATGCGCGGGCGGCGTCGTGCACCAGGAAATAGGCGGCATCGGGGGCAGCGGCGATACCCGAACGCACCGAATCGGTGCGCTCGGCGCCGCCGATGACCACACGCACCGACTCCGAGGGCGGCAGCAGGGCAACGGCGCTCTCGACGAGTTCGGCGGGGACGATCACGATGATCCGGTCGACCGCCCCGGAGGCGATCAGGCCGTCGACGGCCAGCCGGACCATAGGTGTGCCGCCGACCGCGACGAACGCTTTGGGTGTCGATTCACCCAGGCGAACGCCACGACCTGCGGCAGGCACCAACGCAACGACGGAACCGTCGCTGTTAGAAACGTTCACGGTCAGGAGGCCGCGGCGAGAACCTCATCGAGGAGCGACTCGGCCTTGCCGTCATCGGTTCCCTCGGCTAGCGCGAGCTCGCCGACGAGGATCTGACGGGCCTTGGCCAGCATCCGCTTCTCACCCGCGGACAGTCCGCGGTCCTGCTCCCGACGCCACAGGTCGCGAACGACCTCGGCCACCTTGTTCACATCGCCGGAGGCGAGCTTCTCCAGGTTGGCCTTGTAGCGGCGAGACCAGTTAGTCGGTTCTTCGGTGTGCGGCGCACGCAGCACTTGGAAGACTCGGTCGAGACCCTCCTGGCCGACGACGTCCCGCACGCCGACATATTCGGCGTTCTCTGCGGGAACGCGAACAGTGAGGTCACCTTGGGCGACCTTCAGGACCAGATACTCTTTTTGCTCACCCTTGATGGTGCGAGTCTCGATTGCTTCGATCAGCGCCGCTCCGTGGTGGGGGTAAACGACGGTGTCTCCGACCTTAAAAATCATGTGTCCCGTGCCCCTTTCGATGTTCACAGTTTAACATGCGACTCGGTAACGGCGCGATCAACTGTGCAGGTCAGGGCCACAACGAGGCGAGCGCTGGGGTTGACAGAACCGGTGCGGTGTGCATTGTGTTGTGCCAGAACGGGTTATCGACCGGCACGCTTACCACACGAGCCGATCGATACGTCCAGCAGCACCATGGCAACTCGGCGCGCCGCCCAAAACCGTTACCCAACGGATGCGATGCCCCGGAGTGTCCCGACCGCGAAGCCACGACCACCCGGAGTGGGTCTCAGGACACCGTGGAGTGGGTCTTACGAGCGACCCGTTCTCGGTCGCGAAGCGCGGCCACCGAGTCAGCCGCGTGCAGACGCGGCCATCGAACTCACCCGAGCCGCCGAAGCGCATGCGCCGCAGCAAGCGCCCCCGCCCCTAGGCGGCGCACCTCCGACACCGAACTACCCGCCCTAGGCGACCACGGAGTGAGTCATACGAGCGACCGTTCGCGGCCCGTCTCGCGTCCGAGCCCGTCGAAGCGCATCACCCGCATGCACACGAGTCTCAGCCATTGGGCGGCGCACCTCCGGCGCCGAACTACCCGCTCGAGGTGACCACCACGGAGCGAGTCTTACGAGCGAGGTTCGCGGCCCGTCTCGCGTCCGAGCCGTCGAAGTACATACACCGCAGGCATGAGCCTCAGCCGCTGGACGGCGCACCTCCGGCGCCGAACTACCCGCTCGAGGTGACCACCACGGAGCGAGTCTTACGAGCGACGTTCGCGGCCCGTCTCGCGTCCGAGTCGTCGAAGCGCATGCGCCGCAGGCGCGAGTCTCGACGGCTCGGACGCGAGACAAAAGGGGGCCGCGAACACGCCGCGCCGCAGGCGCGGCAAATCCAACACAGCCCGGACGTCCGCTCGACGGAGGCTACTACTACGCTGCCTAGTTATTACTCTCCCTAGCGGAGTGAGCCCGGTCGACATGGAGGGACAACCCGTGACTGCCCTGAAAGCTGTGACCGCCTCGACAGGGGCGCGACGTCGCATGGTTTCGGTTGCCGCGCTCGCCGCCGGAGCGGCGCTCGTGCTGTCCGGCTGCGGTGCAGGCCAGATCTCGCAGACCGCGACCCAGGTCGCCGCGGTCAACGGCAACCACGCCGACATCGACCGGATCTCGCTGCGCAATGTGCACATCGTCTTCCCGGCCGCGGGCAGCGAGTACACCAACACCAAGGGCGGCAAGGCGATCATCGCGCTGTCGATCATCAATAACGGCGAGACCGTCACCGACGAGCTGACCAGCATCAACACCGACCTCGGCACGGTGAAGATCACCCCACCCGCGGGTGATCCGGCATTCCGGATCGCGCCACAGCAGACCGTCGTCGCGGCCTCGTCCGCGCCGGGCACCGCGGCCAAGTCCGACGAGCACGGTGCGACACCGTCCACCACCGCGACGCCGTCCACCACCGCCAAGGGCGATCAGCACGGCGCCGGTCCGGCCGGTGATAAGGCCACCGCCGACGCGGAGAAGAAGCCCGGTCTGATCGAGATCACCGGTCTGACCAGGGATATCACCCCCGGCCTGACCTACCCGGTGACCTTCAACTTCAAGCAGAACGGCACCGTGACGGTCCAGGTCCCGGTCGACGCCGGGCCGCTGGCCGAACGGCACGAGGGCCAGGCCGCCGCGACCGAGGGCGAGCACAAGGGCGGACACTGATCCGCTGACCGATCCCCACGTACGGCTGTCGCGCCATCGCGCGGCAGCCGTTTTCGTATCTGTCGAGCCCACTTGTCACTGTCGAGCCCGCTTGTCGGATGCGGTACGTAAGGTGCGCCTGTGGCCAAGACCAAGTCGATCTTCCGATGCTCCGCCTGCCGACACGAGGTCGCCAAGTGGGTGGGCAAATGCCCGGATTGCGGCGCCTGGGGCACCGTCGACGAGGTAGCCGGCGCGGCGGCGACCGCGGCATCGCCGGTCGGGCGGCGGGCGATGTTGCCGAGCACCGCTGCCGCGCCCATTTCGCATATCGATTCGAAGGTCACCAAGGCCAGGCCGACCGGCGTCGAGGAACTGGACCGGGTGCTCGGCGGGGGCATCGTGCCGGGATCGGTCGTGCTGCTCTCCGGTGAGCCGGGGGTCGGCAAGTCGACGCTGCTATTGGAGGTCGCGCACCGGTGGGCCACCCAGCGCGATGAGAAGTCGCTGTATGTCACCGCGGAGGAATCGGCGGGACAGGTCCGGCTGCGGGCCGACCGGACCAATGCGGTGCACGAGAGGGTCTATCTGGCAGCCGAATCGGATCTGTCGGTCGTGCTCGGCCATGTCGAGCAGGTGCGTCCGACGCTGCTCGTCGTCGATTCGGTGCAGACGATGCTGGTCCCCGAGGTGGACGGCACCATCGGCGGCGTCACCCAGGTGCGCGCGGTGGCCGCCGCACTCACCTCACTGGCCAAGGCGAGCGGTATCGCGGTGCTGCTGGTGGGCCATGTCACCAAGGACGGCAATGTCGCCGGCCCGCGCACGCTGGAGCATCTGGTGGATGTGGTGCTGCAGTTCGAGGGCGATAAGAACTCCACGCTGCGCATGGTGCGCGGCATCAAGAACCGCTTCGGCAGTTCCGATGAGGTCGGCTGTTTCGAACTGCACGACGACGGGATCTCCTGCGTCACCGATCCGTCCGGCCTGTTCCTGCACCACCGCACCGATTCGGTGCCGGGCACGGCCGTCACGGTGGCAATGGACGGTAAGCGGCCGCTGGTGGCCGAGGTGCAGGGGCTCACCGTGCACACCGAGATCCCGAACCCACGGCGGGCGGTGAGCGGGCTCGACTACAACCGTGTCGCGATGGTGCTGGCCGTATTGCAGAGCCGCGGCCGGGTATTCCTCGGCAAACACGATGTGTATGCCGCGACGGTGGGTGGTATGCGGCTGCTCGAGCCCGCCGCGGATCTGGCGGTCGCCCTTGCCATCGCCAGTGCCGAACGGGATCAGGCACTGCCCGTCGGCTGGGTCATCCTCGGCGAGGTCGGCTTGGCGGGCGAGGTGCGGCGGGTCACCGGACTGGAGCGCAGACTGGCCGAGGCCGAACGGCTCGGCTTCACCACCGCCCTGGTACCGCCGGGCCTGGCCCGGACGAAGAACGGCATGAAGGTGCACGAGGTAACCGACGTCAAATCCGCCATCCGCCTCGCCGGTCTCCGCAAGTCACGCACCCCACCCGCCGAAACCGCCCCCGACTTCTGAGCCGATAACGGCTGTCGCACAAACCAATTGATCACGCACAACCAGTGGCTATCACGCACAACCCATACGCTGTGCGCGATAACCGCTGGATATGCGACAGCGCGCTGGGGTGGGGGTTAGGCGATGTTGAAGGGTTCGGCGGCGCTGCGTAGGGAGCCGAGTTGGGCGATTACGGTGTAGGCGCCGGGGGGGACTTGGACGCGGTCGCCGGCGCAGTTGGGTTGGGAGGTGGAGCCGGACCAGGTGACCATGAAGGCGGCCTGTTCGCCGCGGTTCAGGGTGCGGACATCGGGGGCGCCGTCGGGGTAGCAGTCGGTGCTCGACCAGAGGCGGCGCTGGCCGTCGAGAGTGGTCACCGAGACCTGTTGCAGGCCCGAGCCGACATCGCGGGAGCAGGACGAGGACGAGATATTGGTGATGACGATGCCGAAGACCGGGGTCTCCCCGGTCTTGTAGGTCGGCTGTTCGACGGTCACCTTCACCGCGAGCGACTGATCCGGGCAGGCGCCCGCGGCGACCGGACTGCTGGCCGGGGCGGCGGTGGTACTGCCGGAGGGCTTCGCGCTGGACTCGCCCGTGGTCGGCGGCGGCGTCGAGGACGCGCCCGCTGGCTTATTCGTCGCCGCGGACGTGCTCGTCGCGGCCGCCTTTGTCGTGCCGGGCGAATCGCCGCCGCGCGTGACCGCCAGGACCAACCAGATGACCAGTGCGAGCGCCACGACCAGGATGCCGATGGCGAACGCACGGCGTCGCCAATAGATCTCCGGAGGCAGCGGTCCATTCGGTTCCAGCACGGAGTCAACGGTAAGGGCACGATCCGGTGCAGCGACTCAGGACCCCGGCGTGTCGGATCGGAAAACCCGAGCGCGGCAGGTAAATTCCGCTCGCACGCTGGACCGCCTCGATCGGCCGCGTCAGGCCATCTCGCCGATATTGCCGATGACCCGCTGCAACTTCACCTGCCCCTCGGCCAGTTTGTATGTGACACAGGCGATTGCGCACTCACCCGTGGCCACCCGCTGCGAAATGATCATCGACCGCTGCATGAGCAGGCGGCTGGTCTCCACCACATGCCTGGCCTCCATCTCGTCGACGGTGGACAGCCCCTCCCGGCGCCCGACCAGAATCGACGGCGTGACCCGCTCGACCACGCTGCGGATGAATCCGCCGGGCACCTCGCCGCCGTCCAGCGCGTCGATGGTGGCCTTCACGGCGCCGCAGCTGTCGTGTCCGAGCACCACGATGAGCGGCACATTCAGCACCTGCACCCCGTACTCGATCGATCCGAGCACCGAGCTGTCCACCACGTGGCCCGCGGTGCGCACGACGAACATATCGCCGAGGCCCTGGTCGAAGATCAGTTCGGCGGCGACGCGGGAGTCACCGCAGCCGAACAGAATGGCGTGTGGGTGCTGGCCGCTGACGAGCTTGGCCCGGTCGGCCGCGCCCTGACTAGGATGCAGCAGGTTGCCGTTCACGAAGCGCTCATTACCCTCGCGAAGGGATTTCCAGGCACTGATCGGGTTGGAATCCGGCATACCGACCATTGTGCACATGACAGTGGTTACCAGCGAGTTCGGTGCGTTACGGATCGGCAAATATCGACTGGCCGCAGGACAATAGGAACGGTGAGGGCAGTGCTGGAGGGCGGCGCAGCGCACAGGCGTGCAGGCAGGAAGTCCAAGATCACGGCGGTGGCCAACCGGGTGGATGCCGACTCGTTGCTGGATTGGTATCGGGCGACCGCGCGGGATCTGCCATGGCGGCGTGCGGACGTCACCGCCTGGCAGATTCTGATGAGCGAGATCATGCTGCAGCAGACGCCGGTGGTACGGGTCGAGCCGATCTGGCGGGAGTGGGTGGCGCGCTGGCCGGTCCCCTCCGCGATGGCGGCCTCGTCACAGGCCGAGGTGCTGCGCGCCTGGGGCAAGCTCGGCTATCCGCGCCGCGCGCTGCGGCTGCACGAATGTGCCAAGGTGCTCGCAGAGGTGCACGGCGACGAGGTGCCGACCGATGTCGAGGTGCTGCTCGGTCTGCCCGGCATCGGCGCGTATACCGCGCGGGCGGTGGCCTGCTTTGCCTATGGGCAGCGAGTTCCGTTGGTGGACACCAATGTTCGACGGGTGGTTGCGCGCGCGGTGCACGGGCGGGCCGAGGCCGGTAATCCGTCCGCGCGCGATCTGCCCGAAACCGAGGCATTGCTGCCGCACCGAATCGACCATGCCGCAATGTTTTCCGCCGCGCTGATGGAACTGGGCGCCACGGTGTGCACGGCCCGCACGCCCGACTGCGCGCGTTGTCCGCTGCCGCAGTGCGCGTGGGTCGCCGCGGGCAGGCCGGTATCCGAGGTGGTTCGCAAGACGCAGAAATACGAGGGCACCGATCGCCAGGCGCGCGGACGCCTGCTCGACGTACTACGCGACGCCACCGGGCCGGTCGAGCGAATTCGCCTGGACCTGGCCTGGACTCGCGATCCGGGCCAACGCGACCGCGCCCTGGACTCACTGCTGGTAGACGGCCTGATCGAGCAAACCGCCGATGGTCTGTTCGCTCTCGCGGGCGAGGGCGACCCCACCCGCGCCTGACCTCATCGGCACCAACGCTCCTGCGACCACCGCCAAACTATTGCCGAAGTCGCTGCCTACCGAATCGTCCGGGGCTGCCGGATCCGCCTCTCGGGCGGGGGCGACCTGGACTCATCGGACAGCCAGCCCTCCTACAACCACGGCGACACAATCGCCGAAGTCGCTGCCTACCGGATCGGCCCGGACCCCGTCCGGCGCCGCCGGATCCGCCTCGCGGGCGAGAGCGACCCCCCGCACCTGAACTCAACGACAACCAGCCCTCCTGCAACCACGGCGACACAATCGCCGAAGTCGCTGCCTACCGGATCGGCCCGAACCCCCTCCCGCTTCGCCGGATCCGCACGTCCAGGGTTGGGCTGGCGTGACTAGGAGGCGAGGACTTTGCGGAGGAACTGCTCGACTTCGGCGCGGTAGCGCTCGGGTTGGTCGTCGTGGACCAGATGGCCGGAGTTCGGGACGCGAACGTAGACGGCGTCGGGATGGACGGCGGCCATCTCTCCCATCTGGCCCTCGGGGGTGATGGTGAATTCGCCTTCGATCAGCAGGACCGGGGCTTTGACCGCGCGCCACTGGGCCCAGAAGTCGCGTGTGCCCCACTCTTCGGAGATATCGCGGAAGGTCGAGACCGAGCCGTGCAGGCGGTAGCCGTCCGGACCGCGTTCGAAGGATTTGAGAAAGTACCGTCCCGCGACCGGGCCGAAGTAGTCCAGGACCGCGCGCTCGTCCGGGAACGGCTGCGGCCAGGCTTCGATCATGGCCGCCCAGTTCTCGGCGGTGCGGCCGCGGAAATCGGGGGCGATGTCCTCGACGACGAGTGCGCGCACCCGTTCCGGATACTGCGCCGCGAACACCCAGCCGTGCAGCCCGCCCATCGAATGCCCGATCACCACCATGGGTTCGCAGATCTCGGCGGTCGCCGCGGCGAGGTCGTCGATGAAGGCCTCGGTGCTCAGCTCGGCGGGCGCGGGACGGCCGTGCCCCGCGGCGTCGAAGGTGTAGACATGGCCGTGGGTCCGCAGCCAGTCCAGCTGATCGCGCCAGGTGCGGGCGCTGCCCATCAGTCCGTGCAGCAGCAGGATCGGCACCCCCGCCCCGCCTTCGTCGTACAACACGGTGTCATTTTGCAGCGCCTGCGGTGCCGCGTGTTCGCGGGCTCTGGTTTCGGCCGCGCGGACGCGACCTGTACGCGGCCCCAGCGTCTTGCGTTTGAGCCGTCGAGCCTCGCGACTTCGTCGCACGCGCTTCGATGACTCGGACGCAAGGCGGGCCGCGAACGGGATCGCTGGTAAGACTCGCTCCGTGGGAGGCACCTGAAGGCGGGCAGTTCGACGCTGCATGTATGCCTGCCCAGCAGCCGAGCCCAGTGTCTGCGCCGCACGCGCTTCGATGGCTCGGCTGAGTTCGATGGCCGCTCCTTCGGGGACGCGAGGCGGCGCGAACGGGGTCACTCGCTTCCGAGTGGCAGAGTCGCGCAGTCGACTCGCCAGCGCATGCGCTGCGGGGTGGCCGAATGGGGCAGACGTATCGTCGGAGCCATGGCTGTTGTGAAGATCAATGCGATCGAGGTTCCGGAGGGCGCCGGCCCCGAGTTGGAGAAGCGGTTCGCCCATCGCGCGCACGCGGTCGAGGGCTCGCCCGGATTCCTCGGTTTCCAGTTGCTGCGGCCGGTGGCCGGGGAGAACCGGTACTTCGTTGTCACCCAGTGGGATTCGGAGGAGTCGTTCGCGGCATGGCGCGATGGACCCGCGCGGGAGGCGCATGCGGGCGAGCGGCAGAAGCCGGTTTCGACGGGCGCATCGCTGCTCGAGTTCGAGGTCGTCCTGGACGTCGCGGCTAAACCCGCATCCTGAAATCCGCTGGCCAACACCGGCACGCGACTCGCCCCACCGCGTGGTGGGCAAGTCGTGGTTGTGTTGACGGCGGATGCGGCCAGATGCGACAGTTTGAATGACAAACGCGAGGGTGACGCGGTAATTCGGTGAGATTCCGAAGCGGTCGCGCCACTGTGTTCTTGCACCGAGTCCTTGGTGCCGGAAAGCCAGACACCGGCACCTTCGCATCGACCAACTCACGGGACGCGCATCCCTAGGAGGACTCGAATGGCTATCGCGCATTCACCGAGTCGGGCAACCGATTCACTCGGCACGCTGCTCATCGCAGTGGGCGTCGTTCTACTCGCACTGCTCACCCTGTACTTGGTCGGCTTCGACCAGGGGGTCATCTCGCGCAGCGGGATGTACTTGCACGAGCTGATGCACGATGGACGTCACCTGCTCGGTGTGCCGTGCCATTGATCGGATCGCTCAAGACCCTGCTGCTCCGTGGCCTGCTGGCCGGTCTCATCGCCGGTCTGCTGGCCGCGACAGTGGGCTATTTCGTCGGCGAGCCCAAAATCGAGGCGGCCATTGCCATCGAAGAGGCCAATACCGCCAAGGAGAAGGCCGCCGACCACGCTCAGGAACCGGCGGGGCATACCCACGGTGACGAGGAAGAGCCGCTGGTCAGCCGGTCCGGACAGAAGGCGGGCCAATTCTTGGCGCTCGGACTTGCCGGGCTCGCACTCGGGGCCATATTCGGTTCGGTCGCGTATTTCGCGCGCAGGTACTCCACGCTGTCGGGGCCGAAGCTCGCGCTCGGGCTGGCACTCGCCGGTTGGGCCGCTATCGTGGCGGTGCCGTTCTTCAAATACCCGGCCAATCCACCCGCTGTCGGTGATCCGGACACCATCAACCAGCGGACCCTGCTGTGGTCGGCGGCGGTGCTGCTCGGGTTGGCCGCGGTCGGCATCGGGGTGTACGTCTACAAACTGCTTGCCACGCAACTCGATACGGTCCGGCTGATCGCGGGGGTCGGGGCCTTCGCCTTGGTCGTCGTGCTCGGCTACATTCTGCTGCCCGGCATCAATGAGGTGACCGAAGATTTCCCGGCCGCGCTGCTGTGGCAGTTCCGTGCGGCCTCGCTCGGCGAAACGGCCACGCTGTGGGCCTGCCTCGGCCTCGGTTTCGCGGCACTCACCGAATTCGCCACGCGCGGTAGCACTCCGGTACGAGAGCCGATCACTACCGCAGGCTGATCCGGAATTCGCATTGCGATGGGCAGTGTCGGTGTCATGACCGGCACTGCCTTTTCCGTACGGCCACGCACCGCCGCACCGCGCTCGGTTTCCGTGGCATTCACCGGGCTCGTCACCGCATTGTTGTGCGGTGTCGGCGAGGCCATTACCTACACCGCCGTGCAATTGGACCGACCGGACGCCGATATCGGTTCTCTCACAGCAGGTCTGGCCGTTCGCGGTGCCATTTATCTGGTGGTGCTCGGGGTTGCCGTCCACATGGCGCACGGCGCACGCTGGGCCAGGATCGTGCTCACCTTCGGCATCGGTGTGATCGGCACGGCCTCGCTGATCATCGAGCCGCTGGCGGCCACCTTATCCGCCAGGGAAATCGGCGACCTTTTCGATAACCTCACCGCCGCCGCGGTGATCACCGGAATCTTCCGCACCGGGCACATCCTGGCCGTCCTGGTGGCCATCCCCGCGATGTACCGGCCGAGTGCCCGCCGCTACTTCCACTCCTGAACCGCGGCCGGGGTCAGTGCCAGCCGGGGCGGACCAGGCCGGATTCGTAGGCCATGACCACCAATTGGGTGCGGTCTCGGGCGTCCAGCTTCATCAGAATGCGACTGACATGGGTGCGGGCGGTGGCGGGACTCATGAACAGTCGTTCGCCGATTTCGGCATTGGTAAGCCCCTCGGCGACCAGGACCATGACCTCACGTTCGCGTTCGGTGAGTTCGGTGAAGGCGGCCGGCGGGGGTTGTTTGGCATGGGCGGAGAATTCGGCGATGAGGCGGCGGGTCACGCCCGGTGAGAGCAGGGCGTCACCGGCGGCCACCACCCGGACAGCGCGGACCAGGTCGGCGGGTTCGGTGTGCTTGACCAGGAAACCGGTCGCCCCGGCGCGCATTGCCTCGAAGACGTACTCGTCGAGTTCGAAGGTGGTCAGTACGACGACCTTCACCCCGGCGAGCTTCGGATCCTCGGCGATCATGCGGGTGGCGGCGAGGCCGTCCAGAACCGGCATGCGGATATCCATCAGGACCACATCGGGGGTCAGGCTGCGGGTCATCCGGACGGCCTGTTCGCCGTTATCGGCCTCGCCGACCACCTCGATGCCGTCCTGCGCCTCGAGCAGCGCGACGAATCCGCCGCGCACCAGGGCCTGATCGTCGGCGACCAATACCCGGAGCGCATCCGTCTTGTTCACTGCGCCTCCTCCCGAGCCCCCACCTGCGACGGCAGCCGGGCCACCACCCGGAACCCGCCGCTCGGCCGCGGTCCCGCGATGAGCTGGCCGCCGAGGGCGTGTGCGCGCTCGCGCATGCCGAGAATCCCATTGCCCCCGCCTGTTCCGGACTTCGATTGTGGCGCGGTGGCGCGGGCATTGTCGATGGTGATCTCGACCGAATCGGCGGCGTAGCGCACGGTCACCGCGGCCGGGGCGCCCGGCGCGTGCCGGACCACATTGGTCAGCGATTCCTGGATGATGCGCGCCGCTGCCACATCGACGACACTCGGCAGTTTGTGGGCGGTGCCGATAATGCGGGTGTCGACGGTGAGACCGGCGGCGCGGGCGCGCTGCAGCAGCGCGTCCAGATCCTCGATGCTGGGCGCGGGGCTGCGCGGGGCGGGCGGCCTGACTTCGGCGACACCGTTATCGCGATCAACCGAATTGTCCTGGGCCCGTTCGGAATCGCGGTGTCCAGGCGCGGATTCGGGCACGCGTTCGGCACCGGATTCGCGCACGTCCTGCGCATCCGGCGTCGAAGTGCCATTGCGGATCGAGTGCAAGAGGGTATGCACCTCGGCCAGTGCGTCCTTACTCGCCGTCTTGATCGCCGCCAGCGCCGATCGGGCCTGCTGCGGCTTCTTGTCGAACAGCTCGAGCGCCACCGAGGACTGCACATTGATCAGCGAAAGGCTGTGTGCCAGTACATCGTGCAGCTCACGCGCGATGGCAAGGCGCTCCTCACTGGCCCGCCGTTCGCGCTGCGCCTCCGCATCGCGGCGCGCCGCCTCAGCGCGCTGCCTGCGCGCCACCAGCACCGCCTGACGCTGACGAATCCCCTCCGCGATCGCGACGAGCACACCGAGCCAGGCGATCATCCCGAATGCCAGCCACGGATTCGCGGGATGTCCGACGATCGCGGGCAGCGGCCAGACCAGCGCGAGATAGCCGATCGGGACGAGCGGATATGTCCACCAGCGTGATCCGACGATCGCGGCGGAGATGAACGCGATCACCAGCGAAACGAAGATCGGGCCGTAGCCGTAGCCGCGCAAGAGGTACACCGCGCAGGACGCGATCGTCACGAGCAGCACCGGCAGCGGATACGACCGCCGCAGCAGCAATGCGACCGGCCCGACGAGCAACAGCACGTAGCCGAGTGCGTCGATCGTGTGCACTCCGGTCTGACGCAGGTTGGCATTGCGGCCCCCACCGAGCTGGATCACCGCGACGACGAGCGCGAGGACCCAGTCCTGCACGACCGGACCGCGTTTCGATTCCCCTGGCGCTGTCACACTTGCAGCCTATTAGCCCGACGCCGCCGAGACGTCCGCCGCGCTACGTATGCTCCCCCGCCGCCCCGAATATTTTGCCGGCCGTCGATGCCCCCACCGTCGCGTCGCACGCCGACGATCGAGGTGACAGCCGGTTTGTGGGCGTTCGGCGACGAGCTACCCAGGTGCGCACGAATCAGTCGTCGCGTCCGCTGTCACGGTGATCCGTAGGCCGCGGTACGTATGTCGAACGTCGCCGCGCGACGGATGCGTCGGCCCTGGTCGGAGGCGGATTCTCGGTGCATGACAGATTCCATCGTGGTCACCGCGGGGTTGACCAAACGCTACGGCACCCACACCGCCGTCGACGGCGTGCATATGACTGTCGCACCCGGCGAGATCTACGGCTTCCTCGGTCCGAATGGAGCCGGTAAAACGACCACGCTGCGCATGTTGGTCGGCTTGATCCGCCCCAGCGCCGGTACCGCCAGCGTGCTCGGACACACGCCCGGCGATCCGGCGGTGGTCCGTCGGATCGGCGTCCTCATCGAGGGTCCCGGCTTCTATCCCTACCTCACCGGCCGCGATAACCTGCGGGTGCTCGCGAACTACCGCGGCCTCGACGGTGCCGACGTGGCGGAGTCACTGGAGCGCGTCGGTCTCGCCACCCGTGCCGACGATAAATTCCGCACCTACTCCCTCGGTATGAAGCAGCGTCTCGGCGTCGGCGCGGCCCTGCTCGGCGGGCCCGATCTGCTGATCCTGGATGAGCCGACCAATGGCCTCGACCCGCAGGGCATGGCCGAAATGCGCGAACTCATCACCACTCTCGCCGGCGACGGGCATACGGTGCTGCTGTCCAGCCATATGTTGAGCGAGGTACAGGAGATCTGCGATCGCGTCGGGGTGATCTCCGGCGGCAAGCTGCTCACCGAGTCGACCGTCGCCGAATTACGCGGCGCCTCTTCCCTTTTGCTGCGAGCCGAACCACTGGAGGTGGCATTCCCCGCGGTGCGCCGGGTGGTCGGTGAACGCTCGGCGTTGTTGACCGCGGGTGGTATTCGGATCGAGGCCGGTGCGGCCGCCGCCCCGGCGGTCGCTCGCGCGGTCGTCGAATCGGGTGCGGATCTGCTGGAGCTGCGGACCGATGAAAAGTCCCTGGAGGAAGTGTTCTTCGAAATGACCCAATGGGAGCCGGTGAAATGAACGGACAGGCAATGAGAGATCTGATGGCGAGCACGAAGGCGGAAATACTGCGACTGCGCAAGTGGCCAGCGTTCTGGATCATTCTCGGCACCTGGATTCTGCTGAATCTCACGTTCGCCTACTTGTTCAATTACCTCGCCTACACCTCCGGCGATATGCGGACAATGTCGAATGGCGTGCCGAAAGATGTTCTGCTGCACCAGATGCTGCCCGCCGCGGTGCCCGAGGTATTCACCCAGGGCATGGCGATGTTCGGCGGTGCGTTGATGCTCATTCTCGGCGCGCTGACCATTGGCAGCGGATATGGCTGGGGCACTTGGAAAACCGTGCTCACCCAGGGGCCGTCGCGAGTCAATGCGATCAGCGGCGCGCTGATCGGCCTGGCGCTCACGGTTATCGCGCTCGTATGCGTCGCATTCGTCGTGGATATCGGAATCGCCTCGATCATCGCGGTGACCCAATCGCAGTCACTCGCTCTGCCCGGACTCGGGCAGGCAGTGAACGGAATCATCACCGGCACAGCGATTCTCGGGATGTGGACGCTGGCGGGCGCACTGATCGGGACGATCGCCCGCAGTCCGGCGCTGGCCGTCGGCCTCGGCCTGATCTGGGTGCTGGTGGTCGAGAACCTGCTGCGCGGTGTCGCGGCAATCTTCGGCCCGATCAAGGTGCTCACCGATCACCTGCCCGGCACCGCGGCGGGTTCGATAGCCGGGGCAATGCGGACCGTTGACGGGCCATCGACGCCAGGAGTGCTCGACATCCTGTCGCGAACCCAGTCGCTCATCGCACTGGCGGCGTACGTGACACTCTTCGCGGCGGCCACGATGTGGCTGGTGCACCGGCGCGATATGGTCTGATCCACCAGACACCGAAACCGTTGGCGGACAACAGTTCGTCAGCGGTTTTCGTGCCTTCCGGGGCGATCAGCGCTCGGACAGCACGGAATGGGCCAGTTCCGTCAGTGCCGCGGTGATCTGCGCGGCACCGAGGCCGCGCTCACGCTGATGCCGGTAGACCTCGGCGGCCAGCGGCGCGAGCAGCGGATCGACCATGGCATCCGGCTCCTCGATGCCCCCGGCCACCAGCAGCGACCGCACGTGCAGAAACCAGAAGCCATACGCACCGGTCGCGAATCGCGCACCACCGGCCTCCGCACCGAGCACCAAATCCGCATGCCCGTCGAGTAATTCGACCATCGCCGCATAGAAGGCGGCGAGCCGTTCGGCCGGTGCGGCGCCCGGGCCGAGCGGCGGATCACCGCGCAGCAGCTTCTCCTGCAGGGCGCGCTCGTGTTCGTCGAGCAGTGCGACCGCGATCGAATTCTTGTCCGGGTAGCGGCGATACAGCGTGCCACGCCCGACCCCGGCGGCCTTGGCGATGTCATCCATCGTCACGGTGCGCGGATCCCGAGTGGCGAACAGTTCGGCAGCGGCGGCGAGCACCTTGGCCCGGTTGCGGGCCGCATCCGCGCGCTCGGTCGGCGGTGCCGGTGCCGCGGTCGGATGCCCGCCGAGCAGGTCCATATCGCTGGTCATGGCCCCGACTGTACTCGACATTCGAAGGAACTGGACAGAATGTCCAGTTGTAGTTACAGTCGATCTCGCGACCAACTGGACACAATGTCCAATTAACTCCGAGAAGGGGCCGATCATGAGCACGTTGTTGCATCTGGACGCCAGCGCCCGACGCCGTTCCATCAGCCGGGAACTGAGCGCGGAATTCGCCGAGACGTGGCGCGCCGCGAATCCGAACGGCGGCTACATCTACCGCGACCTCGCGGCCGAGCCCGTGCCCTTCATCGACGAGGCATGGACTGAACTGTGCGACGCCGTCCTCGCACAGCCCGCGACCGACCTGGACCGCCTCGCCGAATTGGTCCGCACGCCGGAACAGTCCGCCGCCTGGTCGATCGTGCAGCCGCTGCTGGCCGAGGTGCTGGCCGCCGACGTGATCCTGATCGGCACCCCGATGTACAACTACTCGATCCCGGCCGCACTCAAGGCCTGGCTGGACCAGGTGACCTTTCCGCGAATGTCTTTGGGCGACAGACGATTCGTCGTTACCACCGCACGCGGCGGGTCCTACACGCCCGGCGCACCGAAGGCGGCCTTCGACTATCAGGAGCGCTATCTGCGCGACTTCTTCGCTGGCCATTTCGCCGTCACCGACACCGTATTCGTCACTGCGGAACTCGCCAATGCCAGGCAGGACCCGGCGCTGGCGCATTTGCGCGGCAAACACGACGAGTCCCTGTCCACCGCAATGGAATCCGTGCGCAAACTGGCCGGCCGCTAGCGCCCGCTCGAAAGGATCGGAATAGCGATGAATTGGATTGTTCTCGGCGTCGCCGGACTGGTGGAGATCATCTGGTCGCAGAGCATCAAACCGACGGAGAATTTCACCCGCCTCGTCCCCACCGTCATCTGCTTCGTACTCGGCGCGGTCGCGGTGTATCTGCTGTCGCGGGCCATGCAGACGCTGCCGGTCGGCACCGCGTATGCGATCTTCACCGGAATCGGCGCGGCAGGGGCCATCGGCCTCGGCGTGGTGGTGAACAAGGATCCGCTCAGCGCGGGTCGGCTCCTGTCGCTATCGCTGATCCTCGGCGGCATCGTGCTCGCGCGCGTCACCAATCCGGAATAGGGACGCGCGGCGGTACAGTCCGAACCATGGTCGAACCGGTGCGGGTACCCGATCTGTCCTCGCGGCCTTACGGGCTCGAGGTCGAGCGCGCCATGGGCGCGTCGCCGCCCTTGCTCTACCGCGCCTGGACCGAACGGTTCGACCGGTGGTTCGCGGCGCCCGGCTCGGTGCTCATGCGCCCCGCCGTGAACGAGCCGTTCTTCTTCGAAACCGAATACGAGGGCATGCGCAGTCCGCACTACGGACGGTTCCTGCGCCTGGTCCCGGACCAATTGGCCGAGCTGACCTGGGTGACCGGGGCGGGCGGCACCGGGGGGACGGAGACCGTGGTGACGATCGAATTCACGCCGAAGGACTCCGGCACCCGACTTCGCCTGGCACATGCCGGATTTGCCGATGAAGCCGCCCGCGACCGACATGCACAGGCCTGGCCACTGGTGCTCGAACAACTCGATCAGCGCACCGCGGAACCGGCTGAGCGCTGAGCCCATACGGGCTGCCGCCTTCGAACACCCGCCGCGCACGCGACGGGTAGGTTCGTCTGCGAATCGTGATTCACACATTGTCGAAAGGACTGTGATGCCCACACGTACCGCGCGCACCGCTTGGACCGGCGGCCTTCAGGATGGTTCCGGCCAGGTCGAGCTGGCCAGTTCCGGTGTCGGCAAGTACGACGTCTCCTTCCCCAAGCGCGCCGCAGACGATGCCGACGGCACCACCAGCCCCGAGGAACTGATCGCGGCAGCCCACTCCTCCTGCTTCGCCATGGCGCTCTCGGCGCAGATCGCCAATGCGGGCGGCACTCCCGAGACCCTGGACGTCACCGCCGACGTCACCCTCGGCCCGGACCCCGATGGCGGTTTCCGCATCAGCGCCATCAAACTCACCGTCCGCGGCCGGGTCTCCGGTCTGGACGCCGACGGTTTCGCCGCCGCGGCGGCCGCCGCCAAGGCGGGGTGCCCGGTCAGCAAGGCCCTCGCCGGAGTGGACAACATCACCCTCGACGCCGCCCTCGCCTGACTTCCCGGCTCCTCGCACACCGCACATAGGGTGTGCGAGGAGCCCAGTGGTTATGCGAGGTCGCATATTTGCCGCGCTGCGTCCCCTTTGCGGGGTACCCCGGATGCCGGGGTACAGCTGCGATCAATGTGTGAGTCGAATCGTGGATCGTGGCCGCCGGGCGAATCTGGCAACATCCCGGCCAACTGCGTCATATGAGCCGGGCCGGCCATCCGCAAACATCGGGCATATCCGGTGCCAGAGGCGTTTCCCGACCCAACGTATACGCGTACAGGCGTAGGACGAATATCGTCGGCAGGCCGATGTCCGGCTGGGGGTGTCCGGAGCAGGGTTGGGGCATGAACATTTTCACACAACCCGAGGCCATGACCTTTTTGGCCGATCACTATGACGACGGCTGGCATCCCTGGCCGTTCTTCTGGATCGTTCCCTTGTTGTTCTGGATCACCTTCATTGTCATTGTCGTCTTCGCGCGGCGGCGGTTCTGGGGACACCAGAGCGGAATCGGTGCGCTGCGTACCGCATTCGCACGCGGTGAGATCACCGAGGACCAATATCGGAGCCGACTTGCGGTGCTGCGCGAACGCGGCGGCAAGCCGCGCGGGGAAACTCCCGCTACTTGAGCCACAAGCGTTTTCGACGAGCTGTGCCCGTTGGCCGCATGAGCGGCGGGCATCGCAGCGACCGTTTGCCCAATGAATATCGGCCGCCAGCACACGGTCGTCATTCGAACCCGATCATCATTCGACCCGAATCACGGGAGACCACACCATGAGCATGACCTTCGGAATCGTCATCACGCCCCGCTCGGGTGCCGAATGGGCCCGCGCGGCACGCGGCGCCGAACAGCAGGGCTACCGGACCATTCTGCTTCCGGACACACTGAACACCCCGTCACCGTTCCCGGCGCTCGCGGCCGCGGCGGCGGTGACCACCACCATCCGGCTGCGTCCGAACGTACTGGCCGCTCCGCTGCGCGACCCAGCCGTCACGGTACGGGAAACGGCCGCACTGCAACTGCTTTCGGACCAGCGATTCGAGCTCGGCATCGGGTCGGGGCGTCCCGATGCGCGGGCGGAGACCGAACGGCTCGGTATGCCTTGGGGTTCGGCGGCCCAGCGCCGCGAGCAACTCATCGCCACCGTGCGGGCCGTACGCGAACACGATCCCGCGCCGCCGATCGTCGTCGCCGCGAACGGACCTCGAATGCTCACTGTCGCAGCGGATTTCGCCGATCGGGTACTGCTGGCCGCCGGACCGGAGGCCAGCGAGGCCGATCTCGCCGAGATGGTTCGGGTGGTCCGGGACAACACCGATCGCGATGTGCGCTTCATCCACCAATTGGTCGGCATCGGCGACGAGCTGCCGTTCTGGCTGAGCAAGCGGCTCGGTCTCACCGCGGCCGGCCTGCGGGCGGCCGGATCGGCGGGTGTGCTGGACGGCGATCCGGCGACCGTCGCCGAGGTGCTCGAATACCGCAGGGAGAAGTACGGAATCGATGAACTGATCGTCCCCGGGGAGCTGGCCGACGCTTTCGCCCCAACACTCGCCCGGTTCATGAAGCCCACTGCCTAACAGCGCACTTGGCGCCGATGCCCGCAGCGGCACCCTGCCGCAGCTCGCAGCAGTGGCCGGCTCGCAGCCGTAGCTCCCAGCGCGCGCTCAGCCGCAGCCCGCATTGGCCATAACGCCGCGGTCGCAATTCTCGCGACCGCGGCGTTGCGCTGATGAGCGCGCCCTCGAAGCGGCCCGCACCCGCCCGACGGGCCCGCGAAACTACTGCCCGTCCGGATTCGCCGCCCGCCGTTCGGAATCGGTGAAACCTGCCACGGCCTGCCCCGGCGCCGCCATACTGCGCCGCGCCGAATACGCTGCCGCCGAGGCGAATACACCGGCCGTACCCGCCGGTGTCGCACCGTAGGTGAGCGAGCGACGTGGATCGAAGCCCAGCTCGGAGCCGACGGCCACGGCATCCATATTCGCGCCGAGGAAGACGAAGTCCCAGGAGTACACCTCCTGCTGCTGGGTGATCAGCGCCCGCACCGCGGCATGTGTCCACTCCTGACTGGAATTCTCGTGCCCATCGGTGAGCACCACGACGATCACCGTGCCCGGCCGCTCGTGCTCGGGACGTGCGGCGAGTTCGGTACCGACATCGGTCACGAGCCGCCCCACCGCGTCATACAGCGCGGTACCGCCGCGCGGCTGCAGGCTCAGCGGCGGCACCTTGTCGATGGGCCGATTCGCATAGACCAATTCGTATTCGGTATCGAATTGCGCGAGCGTCACCAGGGTCGTCTTCGGCACCTTGCGCTGTTCCTCGATGTAGGCATCGAAGCCGCCCTCGGTATCGGATTTGATCGATTGCATGGACCCGGAGCGATCCAGCAGTACGGCGATCAGCGTCAGATCTGAATTTGTCATCCAGCACCCCCGGGGTTGTTATTCGATGAACGCTCACCACGGTACGCCGCTGCGCGAAGCCGCGAATTCCACGAAAAATGCCGCCCACCGGAGATCCGGTGGGCGGCATTCTCGAGGCGTTCGAGCCTATTCGCTGGCGGCTTCGGACACGGTGCCTTCGCCCGCACCCGTGAGCACGACCTCCGGCTTCTCCTCCGTCGCGGGCGCCTTGGTCAGCTTCGCCTTACCGGTGAAGGTGAACTTGGCGTTCTCGCCGGAGCCCTCGCCGTCCCAGCCCTCGACGTCGACCACGATGGTCTGACCGGGACCGATCTCGCCGAAGAGGATCTTCTCCGACAGCTGGTCCTCGATCTCGCGCTGGATGGTCCGACGCAGCGGCCGGGCGCCGAGCACCGGATCGAAGCCGCGCTTGGCGAGCAGTGCCTTGCCCTGCGGCGACAGCTCGATCTCCATGTCCTTGTTCTTCAGCTGCGTGGCGACGCGGCCGATCATCAGGTCCACCATCTCCACGATCTGGTCCGTGGTCAGCTGGTGGAAGACGATCACGTCGTCGATGCGGTTGAGGAACTCGGGCCGGAAGTGCTTCTTCAGCTCGTCGTTGACCTTGAGCTTCATCCGCTCGTAGTTCGAACCCTCGGCGTTGGACTGGGTGAAGCCCAGGCCGACGGCCTTGGAGATATCCGAGGTACCCAGGTTCGAGGTGAAGATCAACACGGTGTTCTTGAAGTCGACCGTGCGACCCTGGCCGTCGGTGAGACGACCGTCCTCGAGGACCTGCAACAGGGTGTTGTAGATCTCCTGGTGTGCCTTTTCGATCTCGTCGAACAGAACGACCGAGAACGGCTTGCGGCGCACCTTCTCGGTGAGCTGGCCGCCCTCCTCGTAGCCCACGTACCCGGGCGGGGCACCGAAGAGCCGCGATGCGGTGAAGCGGTCGTGGAACTCGCCCATATCGATCTGGATGAGCGCGTCGTCGTCGCCGAACAGGAAGTTCGCCAGCGCCTTGGACAGCTCGGTCTTACCGACACCGGACGGACCGGCGAAGATGAACGAGCCCGAGGGGCGCTTGGGATCCTTCAGACCGGCACGAGTACGGCGGATCGCCTTGGAGACGGCCTTGACCGCGTCCTCCTGGCCGATGATCCGCTTGTGCAGCTCGTCCTCCATGCGGAGCAGACGGGTGGTCTCCTCCTCGGTGAGCTTGAACACCGGAATACCGGTCCAGTTGGCCAGCACCTCGGCGATCTGCTCGTCGTCGACCTCGGCCACGACATCAAGATCACCGGAGCGCCACTGCTTTTCGCGCTCGGCGCGCTTGGCGACCAGCTGCTTTTCCTTATCGCGCAGCCGCGCGGCCTTCTCGAAGTCCTGCGCGTCGATGGCGCTTTCCTTCTCCCGGCGCGCATCGGCGATCTTGTCGTCGAATTCGCGCAGGTCCGGCGGGGCGGTCATGCGACGGATGCGCATGCGCGCACCGGCCTCGTCGATCAGGTCGATCGCCTTGTCCGGCAGGAACCGGTCGTTGATGTAGCGGTCGGCCAGCGTGGCGGCGGCCACCAGCGCGCCATCGGTGATGGAGACCCGGTGATGCGCCTCGTAGCGGTCGCGCAGACCCTTGAGGATATTGATGGTGTGCTCGACCGTCGGCTCGCCGACCTGCACCGGCTGGAACCGGCGCTCCAGGGCGGCATCCTTCTCGATGTACTTGCGGTACTCGTCGAGGGTGGTCGCACCGATGGTCTGCAGCTCGCCGCGGGCCAGCTTCGGCTTCAGGATCGACGCGGCGTCGATCGCGCCCTCGGCGGCACCCGCGCCGACGAGCGTGTGCAGCTCGTCGATGAACAGGATGATGTCGCCGCGGGTGTTGATCTCCTTGAGCACCTTCTTCAGGCGCTCTTCGAAGTCACCGCGGTAGCGGCTGCCCGCGACCAGGGAACCCAGGTCGAGGGTGTAGAGCTGCTTATCCTTCAGCGTCTCCGGGACCTCACCGTTGACGATGGCCTGCGCCAGACCCTCGACCACGGCGGTCTTACCGACACCGGGCTCACCGATGAGTACCGGGTTGTTCTTGGTGCGGCGGCTCAGCACCTGCATCACGCGCTCGATTTCCTTCGAGCGGCCGATGACCGGGTCGAGCTTGCCCTCGAGGGCGGCCTGGGTCAGGTTGCGACCGAACTGGTCGAGCACCAGCGAGGTGGACGGGGTCCCGGCCTCGCCGCGCGAACCGGATTCCACCGGCTCCTTGCCCTGGTACCCGGACAGCAGCTGGATGACCTGCTGGCGCACCCGGTTGAGATCCGCACCCAGCTTGACCAGCACCTGCGCCGCGACACCCTCACCTTCACGGATCAGGCCGAGCAGGATGTGCTCGGTGCCGATGTAGTTGTGGCCGAGCTGCAGCGCCTCGCGCAGGCTCAGCTCCAGCACCTTCTTGGCACGCGGGGTGAACGGGATGTGACCGGACGGGGCCTGCTGGCCCTGGCCGATGATCTCCTCCACCTGGCTGCGCACACCCTCCAGCGAAATACCAAGGGATTCCAGCGACTTCGCCGCTACGCCCTCGCCCTCGTGGATCAACCCAAGCAGGATGTGCTCGGTGCCGATGTAGTTGTGGTTGAGCATCCGGGCCTCTTCTTGGGCCAGGACAACGACGCGCCTCGCGCGGTCGGTGAACCTCTCGAACATCGCTCCCTCACTCTCCTGCTCCGACATTCTGGCGTCCGACGCTTCTTTGGCGTCAGCCTGCCATGAAGCCCGGGGGTTGCGGCCCCGGCCTCCACTCTAGTTGGCAGGGGATTAAGCCGCCTCCAGTCCACCCTATTGGTGACCGGCGACAGCACGGTCATTCACTCATAACGTGCTAGTTGCGGGATACGTTTCCGCTCAGGTTTTGCCCTCAGCGAAATCGCCGTCCACGCTTCCCAGGCGTGGTGTCAGCCGGTGAACGGCGGCACGTATTCGCACGGCACCTCGCGCGCATGCGCCGGATCGAGGGCATTCAGGACGAAGCGGGCGGCGCGGGGGCTGCCCGCGATGGCCAGATGGTCGGAGAAGTCGGCGGCGCAGCCGTCCTGTACGACGATGTTCGTGACATTCGGCCCGGCCACGAAGCCGGAGGTATAGGGCACGACGATCTCGTCGAGGCTGGTCATGATGTTGGTGTAGGTGATTTCCGGGACATATACGCCGTCGCTATTGAGGTCGGTCAGGAACGCGGAATCGCGCAGCAGCTCGACACAGGCCTGGCACAGCGAGCCCACCGCGGCACGGAAGGAGGGTCCGGCGCCGAGCTGGCCGGCGAAGGCCGCGATATCCGCGCCGCCGCCCGCGTTGGAGCCGCGCCAGGCCGGTGCGATCGATACGTACTTATCGATCTTGTCCGCACCGTCGAGGCGCTTCGCGTAGTAGTTCGGCACGACCGTGCCCTGCGAATGTCCGACTACATCCACCTTGGCCGCCCCGGTCGCCGCGAGCACCCGATCCACGAATGCGCCGAACTGCACCGCGCTCTGCTCGATCGGCAGCATTCCGCCCACCGCCGAGATCGGCCACGGCAGGTCGTAGGCGCCATAGGTCAGCGAGAAGACGCAGTAACCTTCGTTGGCGAGCAGCGGCGCGTAGACGCCCCAATTGGTCTGCGCACCACCGCCGGTGCCGTGCGCGAGCACCACCGGATTCGGATGCTCGGCGCTCGGCCGGCACGACCAGTCATTCGACCCCGGCAGCGACCCACCATGATCGACCAGCTCATTCGGGATACCCGCGAAGAAGTTGTAGTCGACCGGATACGCCGCCTGCGCCGGACCGGCCGCGCCGACCCACAGCACGGCGAGTATCGCGACGACGAGCGCGGACCCTGGAACACGCCGCATGGATACCTCCGGAATCTGAAACCTGTTCCAGAACGTAGCGCAACTTATGGTCACCACGGAGCCACTTCGGACAAGTCGCCGAACGAATCATGAAGACCGACAACAAGTGACGGCCGTCCCTGCCGCCTCGCTCACCACGCAGCCGTCCGGTAGCGTCGCGAGCGTGTTCGAATCGGACCTGCCGTGAAGCGCTGGAAGCGCTCCGACCCGATCATCGAGCAGATACGCAATGTCACCTCGACATTGACCGTGCCCTCTCCATGGGATCGGATGGTCTTCTTACAGCAGGTTTCCGAGTCGGTGGGCAAAGAGATCCGGCTGCTGCCCCTGCCTCCGACAATGACGACGGCACTGCCGTGCGGGCTGGTGCTCGAACGCGTCGATGACGTCGTGATCGCCTACGACACCAACCGTTCCGGCTACCACGCCGACCACATTGTGCTCCACGAAATCGGGCATCTGCTGCTCGATCACGCGGACGGCGAATCCGATCGCTCGCGTCGCGACACCGTCGGCGCATTGCTCCCCGGCATCGATCCGACCACGGTGATTCGCGTGCTGCAACGCAGCGACCACGACGACACGGCCGAACGGCAGGCCGAACTGTTCGCCTCCCTGGTCATGTCCAAGTCTCGGACCGGGCCACCCGGTTCCCTGCTGCGCCATGCGATGTTTCCGGACTGAGCCGCTACGGACACATGCCGCACTCGTCATGGCCGTCGGCCTTTTCGCTGCCGCTGGTCGCATACGCGTGGACGGTGGTTGCGATTCGCATCGTCAGTGTGCGGTCGACCGCGATCGAGCGCCGCGCCACCCTCGTATTCGGACTGCTGACCGCCGCTGCCACTATTCGTGAGCGTGATCCGCAGGCAGCGATCGTCGCGGCGTCACGCGGAGCGCTGTCGAGCGCACTGCTGTTCCAACTCGGCCTCATCCTCGTCGCGGCGACGGCTGGGTTCATGATTCTGACGCTGGCAACCGCACTCGGTCGCGACTACTCCTCCGCCGCGGTGCACGGGACGGCTCTCAGCTGCGCGGTCGTATCGCTGATCTGCGGTGCGAGTGCCCGCGACCAGGGCATCATGATCGAATCCCAGACCGGCTGGGCACCGCTCGGATTCTGGCTTCCGCTGTTGGTGCCGACCGTGTGGATCGACTACCTCGTCATCCGTTTGTGCGTAGCGCAGATGAGCGGGCGGCCGGACCGCAGGGAATTCCTGCTCTACGGCGCACTAGCGGTATTTCCCGGTTTCCATCTGGTCGCGTTCGGCTGCGCGCCCATTTCAGCGGCTTTCCAGGTCGGTGGCGAGCACACGGCGTTCGCCCGATTCCTGGCCGCGACCGACCGCGACATCATGCTGTATCAGACCCTGGTATTCGCATCGGCGCTGACCGTGCCGATGCTGTTGCGGCTGATCGGACGACTCGGCCGGGACGGCTACGCACGCAGCCGCAGACGACTGCTCCCGCTGTGGACCGACCTCACCGCGGCATGCCCGGAAATCGTTTATCACACCAACGGCCTCGGCAGCCGATTCTTGTTGCACCGCACGGTAATCGAGATTCGCGATTGCCAACGCATCCTGTCGCGATACGCGCCACCCGAGCCGCCGGAAATTGGTTCCGTCGACAAGCCCGACCTTGATCGACTGCGGTACGCGGTCCGACTGGCACAGGCGTGTGCCGCCAAGACAATTGGCGCCGCGCCCTCGAGAAACATCTTGGCCACACCGTCCAACGCCGCCGATGTCGATGCGGAAATCGCCGAACTCACCGCACTCGCGGCATGCTGGAAGCAGGCGCGCGCCATTGCCGAAGTCGAGCAGACACCATTTCCGGCATGACCGACGCCGTCAGACCCCAACCAGTGAGTGCGCGATTGCCGTCCTGCGTGCACAGCACCGACGGCCGGTACGGCGTCCAGTACGAATCCGCGGCGGTGATGCCTTTCGGCCCGCAGATCGGCCGTCAGGCGCGTTCCAGCGGCCATGGCGGCGCACACCGGGCGCGGTGACCAGGATGACGAAATTGGCGGCACTCGCCCCGTATCGGTCCACGAGAACACGCTCCGCCCTGGCGGATTCGGAGTTGCCATACCAAAAGCCGCCGCCGGTGGGTCGATCACTGATCGACCCACCGGCGGCGGCACAGATAGCGAGTGGATGGACGGCGGCCGCGAGGACCGCCTTGGGTGTTCGGATGGCCGGGCGAGCGACTCGGTCGCGCACGAGCCGACCCTAACCGAGGTGCTGCGCCCCCGCGGGGTGCGCGGCGTACTGCGCGGTCGTCGGCCGGAATGCGTACTGCTGGGCCATGATCGGCGCGCGGTAGGGCTGACCGGCGGTCTGCAATCCGGCGGCGGGCACCGGCTGCGCCTGCGAAACCTGCTGGGTGGCAACCGCACCCGAGGCCTGTGTGCGCCCGTGCTGGATACCGGCGACGAACAGCGCACCGCTCAGCACCAGGAAGGCCAGCGTGTGCAGGATCGCCCGAATGATATTCCAACGCACCCAAGCGGATTCGAAATCGGCACGCACCTTGGCCAGGTCGGCGATCTGGGCCGGATCGCCCGCGGCCGCCAGTTGATCGTTGAGCGGCACATTCAATCCGGAAGTGACCGCGAAGGCGATCACATTGAGCGCCAGGGCAATACCGAGCCAGATCAGCGTGGTGCGGTGCTCCTTGCCCAGGTGCAGCGCGGCCGCCAGGACGGTGAACCCGACGGTGCCCATGAACCCGATCATGAACCACGGGTTGATGATGACCACGTTGATCTTCTGCATCACGTCGATCATCGCGCGGTCATCGGTGCGGTTCAGCGCGGGCATCACCGACGTCGCATAAGCGTAGAAGACGCCAGCGATCAGGCCGGTTGCGAGCGTGGCCGCCACCAGCGCGGCGAGTCGTAGCGCGAACATGAATTTCTCCTGCCTCGTAGCCCGGACCTGGTCGGAATTACTCGGTCCGGCGATGACTCGAGTACACCGGTTGCCGTCGAGACCATCCATGGCTGAGGCGCTCGGCTACCTAAGCCAGCGTCCACACCCCGCAGGGAATGGACTCACAAGTCCCTATCAGAGATCAACCCGCTCTGCATAGCCAAACCGGCCAGTCGGACCCTTTTCTGATTCTGCGGCAGATTTTCCACGCCGAACTTGGCGAACAGCGCCCGCAGGTGAGTCTTGATCGCATCGACACTGAGGAACAACTCCTCGGCGATCTGCTGATTGGAGGCCGGAGTCGCGAAACCCGCCCCGTTCTTATACGGACGGCACAGCGCGATCAGCACCGACCGCTGGGTATCGGTCAGCGAGCGCAGCGTGGGAATGGTGCCGGTCGAGGTTCGCGTCGCGTCATCGACCACGCCCCCGAATTCGTGGAACGAAACCAGCGAGGTGCCGACCCGGATGCGATCGCCCGCCATCAGACGGCGGCGGCCGACGAGTCGTTCACCGTTGACGAAGGTGCCGTTGCGGGACAGGCCGTCATCGACAATCGTCCAGTGCGCGCCAAGGTATTCGATAGCGGCGTGCAGGCGCGAGACCTCGGCGTCCCAGCGCAGCGCCAGATCGGCCTGCGGGGACCGTCCGATGGTGACGCGCTGCTGGTCGGGGGTGAGCATCAGCTCCTGCTGACGACCCGAGTCATCAGTGAATCGCAACAACGATCCGATGAAACCAGTCACTGCGCCGATACCTCATCTCTCCATACCGCCAGTGACGTCCTTTGCACAGTTCCATGGTGCCGCGTCCTGGTACCGCGAGCAAGATCGAATCGACTCCGGACCATCCTCATATCGAAGGCCTATCACAAACGAGCCGCCGCCCCGGCGTCGCACGATTCGCCCGGGCGGCGGCCCAATAAAATAAGAACTCAGCCCTTCGCGGCCTTGTTGTACGCATCGGTGATGTCAGCCGAGATACGACCCCGCGCGGACACCTTGTGTCCATTCCGGCGCGCCCACTCGCGAATTGCAGCACTTTGTTCACGATCGATCGAGACCCGGCTCTTCGCAGCCCCGGGAGCAGCGACCGCAGCCTTGACCCGGCGCCGGCCACTGACGCGCCGAGCACTCGAAACCCACTCTTCCAGCCCGTCGCGCAGCTTCGCCGCATTTGCCGACGACAGGTCGATCTCGTACGACACACCGTCGATCGCGAACTCAATGGTCTCGTCCGCGATGGACTCACCATCGACATCGTCGATCAGGCTAACGGTGACCTTCTTTGCCATGAGATGAACGTCCTCTCGAAATCGTGCGACCCGCATACTAGGCCGATTACCCGAGGCAAGAATACCCCGAATTCCGAAAATTCCAAGACGAGGGCCGAGCTATGCAATCCGATCGTCAGCGAGTGACTGGACGCACAATTGGGAACAGTATCGTTTCCCGGATTCCGAATCCCGTCAGTGCCATCAACAAGCGATCGATTCCCATACCCGTACCCGTTGTCGGAGGCATGCCGTGCTCCATCGCGGCAAGGAAGTCCTCATCGAGCACCATCGCTTCGTCATCACCCTGTGCGGCCAGCCGCGCCTGATCCACGAACCGCTCACGCTGGATCACCGGATCGACCAACTCCGAATAGCCAGTTGCCAACTCGAAGCCACGCACATAGAGATCCCACTTCTCGGTAACTCCGGGCTTGCTGCGATGCTGTCTGGTCAGTGGTGATGTCTCCACCGGGAAGTCACGGACGAAAGTCGGTGCGTAGAGCTTGTCACCGTACTGGTGCTCCCACAGTTCTTCGACCAGTTTGCCGTGGCCATAGCCCTTGTCCTCGGGAATTTCCAGACCGACCCGATCGGCGAGCGCAAGTAATTCCTCGATCGACGTTTCCGGTGTCACTGATACGCCAAGTGCATCGGACAGCGACGGGTACATCTCCACCGTTGCCCACTCGCCACGGAGATCATATTCGGTGCCATCTGCAAGTGTCACCACCTGGGTACCGAAGACCTCTTCGGCAACTTCCTGCACCAATTCCCGAATCATCCGCGCGGAGTCATCGTAGGTGCCGTATGCCTGATACGTTTCGAGCATTGCGAACTCCGGGGAATGTGTGGAGTCCGCGCCCTCGTTGCGGAAGTTCCGGTTGATCTCGAAGACCTGTTCCAGGCCGCCGACCACACACCTCTTGAGGAACAGTTCCGGCGCAATTCGCAGGTAGAGATCCATATCGAGGGCGTTGGAACGGGTGACGAACGGCCGCGCCGCCGCACCGCCGTGCAGCGTCTGCAGCATCGGCGTCTCCACCTCGAGGAAGCCGCGCCGCTCGAGCGCATTGCGCATCGCGCGCACCACCGCGACCCTGGTCCTGGCCATTTCCCTGGCCTCGGGACGCACGATCAGATCGACGTAGCGCTGCCGTACCCGCGACTCCTCGTTCATCTCCTTATGCGCCACCGGCAGCGGCCGCAGCGCCTTGGCCGACATCGACCAGGAATCGGCCATAACGCTCAATTCCCCGGTCCGCGAGGAGATCACCTCACCGTGCACGAATACGAAGTCGCCGAGGTCGACATCGGCCTTCCAGGCCGCGAGCGCATCGGCGCCGACGCCGTTGAGGCTGATCATCGCCTGCAGTTTGGTGCCGTCCCCCTCCTGCAGCGTCGCGAAACATAGCTTGCCGGTATTACGCATGAATATGACGCGGCCGACGACACCGACCTGCAAACCGGTCTGGGTATCCGGCTCGAGCGCCGGATAGGCGGCCCGAATTTCGCCGAGGGTATGCGTACGCGGCACCACCACCGGATAGGCCTCACCGCCATCGGCGATCAGCCGCTCGCGCTTCTCGCGCCGAATCCGCATCTGCTCCGGAACGTCGTCCGCGGTGGGCGCGGGACGGTTGGTTTGCCCCGCAGGAACCGAACCCGCGGAGCGACCGGATGAAGGCGTGTTCGGGGTGCTCACGTTCAACAACCCTAGCGGGCACCGGAAATCGATTTGCGGGCCGCCCGGGGATGACCCGCCGGGCCCGAATCGACAGCGCCCGGAACGGGCCACAACAGCCCGTTTTCGGGCGTTGTCCGGCACGCCGAATACCGGGCGCGCACCGGTGCCGGATCGAAAGCTATTGCGCGCCGCTATGTTTCGAGATGGAAGTGGTTTCCGCCCTAATTAGAGCGTTGCCAGCGCCTCGACCTCACGGGCGAAGTGCGGGGCCCGAACGCCGACCGCGAGCAGGCTGGCCGCCTTCAAAGCCTGGTAGCCGCCGATCACATCGGTGGCCCGATGCAGCCCGAGTTCCTGTAGCGCCGCCGCGGCGAGACTGGAGGTATAGCCCTCCGAGCAGACGATGATCCATTCCACATCGTGATCGGTGGCCAGCGCCAGCCGGGCCGAACTCGACGGGTCCAGGCGCCATTCCAGGACATTCCGTTCGATCACCAGCGCACCCGGCAGCGCGCCCTCACGGGCCCGCTGCGCCTGCGGCCGGATATCCACCAGAATCGCGCCCCGGTCGACCGCCTCGGTCGTTTCAAAGGCATAGATGCGGTTCAGGCGGGCCCGTGCGTTGTCGAGCATCTGATCGATGGTCAAACGGGTCATTACATATCACCTTCGGGCTGGTCGGTGAGGACGGTTCGGGTGCGGCGCAAGGTGCCGTGACCGGTCACCTCGTAATAGGACATGGCGGTCAGCGGCGGTGAATAGGCGTGCACGCTGAGGGTGGGATCGAGTGGCCCGGTCGATTCGGCCGCACCGTTTCGAGCGACCTGCAAGGAGTCACCGGCGACGGCCGGTGCGCGCATTACATCGTGCACCCAGCCGATCGGGAAAGATGCCTGGTCGCCCGCGGTCAGTGTGCGGCGGCGCAGTTCCGTTCCGTTCCAGCGGAATTCCGAGAGCGCACCACTGAGCACGGTCAGCGCGCCGAGTGATCCGGCGTGATCGTGCAATTCGGTGGACTTGCCCGGCGTCCAGCTGATCAGCCAGACATCGACCTCGTCATCGGAAAGCAGCCGGGTGGCCCAGCGTTCCTCGATGGGCCAAATTCCATTGGCCGGCAACAGGTGGTCGTAGCGCCCCGCGAGTACGTCTTCGGCGCCCTCGTCGGTCAGCCGGAGCAGATCGGCGGGACGCAGGCGAGTGGGTAATGCGGAGGAGACAGCGCGATCGAGCGGCGGGGTGGCCGTCAGGGCGCTACGTGCGGAATTGATGGAAAGAACAGAAGAACGCATGAGCGAATCTCCAGGAGTATGTCAACGGTCGAGGGACTTGGTCAGCCTCGATCGGTCGAGGCAGGTCAGCCTCGACAACACTCCTGGGTGCGCACACGGGAATACACGGGAGCGAGTGTAGCAGCGCGAAAACCGGCGGCAAAGCGGCCGATCATGCGCGCGCACCCCGGATGGGCATATCAACCACCCTTACGGCGCTGATTGCGCTCGTAGACCAGGCGCAATCCGGTCAACGTGAGATGCGGCTCATGGTGGTCGATGGTCTCCGATTCCGGCACGATCAACGGTGCGGTGGTGCCGGTCGCGACCACCGCGACATCGTCACCGGCGAACGCGTCGAATTCATCGCGAATCCGATCGATCAGGCCGTCCACCAAACCCGCGAAACCGAAAATCGCCCCGGATTGGATGGCCTCGACGGTGTTCTTGCCGACCACCGAGCGCGGCCGGGCCAACTCGACCCGGCGCAATGCGGCGCGCTCGATCAGCGCCTCACTGGAGATCTCCACACCCGGTGCGAGTACCCCACCGAGAAACTCGCCCTTCGCCGACACCAGATCAACCGTGGTTGCGGTGCCGAAATCCACGACAATCGCGGCCGTGCCGAAACGATGATGTGCGGCAAGTGTGTTCACGATGCGGTCGGCACCGATTTCCTTGGGATTGTCGACCAGCAGCGGAATACCTGTTCGCACACCGGGTTCCACCACCACATGCGGCACATGATCCCAATAGCGAGTGAGCATCGATCTGATCTCGCGCAGTACCGGCGGCACCGTGGACAGCGCGGAAACTCCGATGATCTCTTCCACCTGCGCACCGACCAACCCGCGCACCTGCATGGCGAATTCATCGGCGGTCAGCAGCGGATTGGTATGCATACGCCAGTGCCGCACCAGCTTTGCGTGATTACCACTGC
Source organism: Nocardia sp. CA-119907 (assembly GCF_050955995.1). Lineage (NCBI taxonomy): Bacteria > Bacillati > Actinomycetota > Actinomycetes > Mycobacteriales > Nocardiaceae > Nocardia > Nocardia sp. CA-119907. The sequence continues at coordinate 575,352 of NZ_CP192091.1, read as the reverse complement.
CCGAGAACAATCCGAGCTCGATGCTCGTATTTCGGACATCAATGGTCAGTAGCATCAGACGGCGGTCAGCGAGCGCGGGCTGACCAGACCGGAACCGTCCGGCGCGTGTGCCGGATCGGCGCCGAGATCGGTCGGCCGATTGCGCTCGTCGACGAAGACGACCTTCGGCGCGTACTCCTTCAGCTCCCGCTCATCCATCATGCCGTAGGCGATCAGGATGACCAGATCGCCCGGATGTACGAGATGTGCCGCTGCGCCGTTGATCCCGATGACACCCGAACCGCGCTCACCGGCGATCACATAGGTCTCCAGGCGGGCGCCATTGTCGATATCGACGATGCAGACCTGCTCGCCCTCGAGCAGATCGGCGGCATCGAGCAGATCCTGGTCGACGGTCACCGAACCGACGTAGTGCAGATCGGCATGGGTCACCGTGGCGCGGTGGATCTTCGACTTCATCATGGTGCGCAACATCGCTGTCGCCTTTCCTAAATGTTGGCCTTGGCAGGCTGGGCGTCGGTCGCGGCGGTACGCGAATCGGGAAGTGTCGGATGGCCGCCGTCGACGGGCGCGCCGAGTGCGACGGCGGTGTTGTCGATCAGGCGGGTGGCACCGACCTTGGCGGCGACCAGCAGCCGCGCATTGCCGTTCGCCGGGGCCGGACCGAGTGTGGACGACCGCAGTTCGAGGTAGTCGACATCGACACCGGGGGTAGCGTCGAGCACCGCACGCGCGGCCGTGAGCACGGCATCCGCGCCGAGTGCGCCCGCATGCCGCCCCGCGGCCAGCGCGGCCGACAGGGCCAGTGCCGATTCGCGTTGCGCCGCATCCAGATACCGATTTCGGGAGGACAGCGCGAGTCCGTCGGATTCGCGCACCGTCGGCAATGCGACGATCCGCACATCCATATTCAGATCCCGCACCATCTGCCGGATCAGTGTGAGCTGCTGATAGTCCTTCTCACCGAAGAATGCCTCGGTCGGACGCGCGATATTCAGCAGCTTGGCGACCACGGTCAGCATGCCCGCGAAATGGGTCGGGCGGCTGGCGCCTTCGAGCTCGGCGCCGATCGGGCCGGGGTGCACGGTGGTGCGCGGGCCGTCCGGATACATATCGGAGGCGCTCGGCGCGAATACCAGCTCCACACCTTCCGCTCGCAGCAGTTCCACATCGGCGTCGAGGGTGCGCGGGTACTTGTCCAGATCCTCGTTCGCACCGAACTGCAAGGGGTTCACGAAGATCGAGACAATGACCACCTGATTGGTCCGCTTGGCCCGGCGCACGATCTCGAGGTGCCCCTCGTGCAGCGCGCCCATCGTCGGCACCAGTCCGACCGTGCGTCCGACGCCGCGCAAGGCCTTCGAGACCGCGGCGATCACCTCGGGATCGTGGTGCACGGTCAGCTCACCGCGCCGGTAGGCGTCGCGCAATTTCGGATCCACTATCGGCCTCCTTCCAGCAGCTCGATCAGAGCCGGATCGGTCTTCGCGCGCTCGGCCGTGCGCAGCGACATGGCACGGTAGCCCGCGGCCAGCCGGGTATCGACGGCCGCCAATGCCGCCAGATGTGCCGCGACGGCGTCCGTATCGCCACGCGCCACCGGACCGGTCAGCGCGCTCTGCCCGCGGCGCAGCGCGTTATCGAGTGCGGCCGAGGCCAAGGGGGCGAGCAATCGCTCGGCCAGACCGTTGGGCTGATCGTCGACGATCTGCTGGCCGAGCAGACCGGGACCCGCCAGCGCGGCGCGCAATGCGTCCACCGCGTCCAGGATCACCGTGACCAGGTGATTACTGCCGTGTGCGAGTGCGGCGTGATAGAGCTGGCGATTCTCTTCCTGCACCCGGACCGGCTCGCCGCCCATCTCGATCACCAGCGATTGCGCGATGGCGAAACCGATCTCGTCGGCGGCGGTAATGCCGAAGCAGGCATTGCCGAGCCGGGCGACATCCTCATCATGTCCGGTAAAGGTCATCGCGGGATGGATGGCCAGTGGCAGTGCGCCGCGCTCGGCCAGCGGAGCCAGCAGGCCGACGCCATTGGCGCCGGAGGTGTGCGCGACGATCGCGCCCGGCCGGACCACACCGGCGGAGGCCAGACCGCGCACCAGACCGGGCAATTCGGCATCGGGCACGGCGAGCAGCAGCAGTTCGCTGCGGGCGGCCACCTGCTCGACGGGCAGGATCTCCGAATCCGGCAGTCGAGTGCGCGCCCGGTGCACGGAGGCATCGGATATGGCAGCGACACCGAACACCACGTGTCCGGCTCGCTCCAGTGCCGCGCCCAGGGCAGAGCCGACGCGTCCCGCCGAGACGATTCCCACCGTCAGGCGTGCGGGCGCGGGGTCACCCGAAGCAGCGTTGTCAGGGTTGACGCTTCTCGAGGTCAACGTTGTCCTCTCGATGTCGTTCCAGTCCCGGGCAAGCGGGTACCAGACGTTACGTCCCGAGGATATCGGCCGATGCTGCGCCGATGCCACGGGGCACCCGCGTGATCTACAACGCAGTATCTTTGGCCGCTCCTCCGGCGCGGCGTGTTCGCTCTTAAGACTCGCTCCATGGTGGTCACCTCGACGAGCGGGAGTTCGGTGCCCGAGGTGCACTGTCCAGCGGCCGAGACTCGCGACCTCGTCGCATGCGCTTCGACGACTCGGACGCGAGACGGGCCGCGAACGGTCGCTCGTAAGACTCGCTCCATGGTGGTTGGGCGTGGTGGAGGTGAGAGCCCGTCAGTGACCGCCCCGGCCGTTTTCTTCGGATGCCAGGTTGGCCATGATCTCGGCGACCGAAAGTCGGCGTGAGGAATTGCCGGAATCGGCGTCCGGATCGACTCGCCGACGTCTGCGGGAGGCGGCGGTGCCGACGGGCGGGACGGATGTCGTCGGGCGCGGGGGTGACTCCGGATGTGGCGTCGGGGTGGACGGCTCCTCCGGCGTCGAGAAATCAAGCGACGAATGCTGGTCCGGCGCCGCCAGGCGCGGCGGCACGGTCGGCTCCAGCGGATCCAGCCGCGGCGGGACGCCGGTCTTTTCCGGATCCTCGGTGAACGCGTCCGCCCAGCCGATCGGTCCGGTGTGGTACCCATCGTCGATATCGGCATCGGTGAATTCCGAGTCGTCGACATTGTCGACGGGTACGACGGCGGTCTCCGCGGTCACCGGATCGTCGAAGGGGCTGGCGAACAGCGGGGTCTCCGGATGATCGGATACGAAGACGGGGGTGAAACTGCTGCGGGATTGCTGGGACGCCGCATCCGGCCAGCCGTCGGCATTCGTCGAGCTATTGTTGGACGAATTTCCAAATGCGCTCGGCAGCTCCTGGATCCGGGTCGAATCGGCCCGCAATGCGGGGCGATCCATCGGCAGATCGCCGTCGAAGAGCCGCTGCAGGCTCTGCCGGAGCACAGTGAGTTCGGCGCGCAGGGCGGCCATTTCTGCCGCGTCGGCGCCGACCTCCTCGCGCACCCGCGCCTCCACGCCGAGTTCGTATTCCCGGCGCGCGGTGACCTCGCGCTCCAATTGGAGCTCGTACACCGTTTGCAGGTCACGAACCTTTGCCTTATCGATCGTGGCTTCCTTGCGATACCGCGTCGCGGCCAAAGCGCCGATGACGGCAGCCCACAGCGCCGCGACCAAGCCGATCCGGACGAACTGCAGACGATCGCTGAAAACCAGGAAAACGCTGGCAACCAGACCGAGCAGAATCAAGGCGCCAATGAACAGTTTTCCCGCGTCGTCCCGCCGTCGACGAGAGGTGCTGGTACGGGAGGGCGAAACCATGCACGCCAGGGTAGCTTGATCAGCCAGCCGCGCCCAGATTCCCACAGGGGAATAACAGCAAGAATGTTTTCTACGTAGTTGCCGGATCGTCGGAAGGGTCCTCGGGAGCGCGGCAGCAATACTCCAGCCAGAGCGCCGCAGCAACCAATGCCACCCCCGCCAGCATCCCGACAATGGCGCCCGGACTGTCCGCGCCCGCGGCATTCAAGGTGCCGCGCTGCGGAAACACCCAGAACAGGAAGCCCAGCCAGACACCGGCGGCGAGCGAACCGACCTGTGCGGAGGCCTTGGCGAGTGCGACCGCACGGGCCGCGGTGATCGGATGCAGCTGGTGGGTGCCATCACCGATCTGATGGTCACTGACCCGCGACCGGATCACGAACGCGAGCGCCACCTCGATCGCGGCCACCGGATAGAGCGAGGCACCCGCGTAGATCGAGATCGGCGGGAAGCTGCCGTAGGCCATGCGGGTGAGCAGCCAGGCGATGAGGGCAGCGACAACGACATTCGCGACGAGGTCCAGGATCCGGGTCGGCTTCAACTTCACGACGCCGATCCCCCCGTCGCGACCGCGCCCGGCAGCGCGAATTCGGTCGATCGGACACCCGCGCGCTCGGCAGCGTCGAGCTCGGCGAGCAGTTCACGCACCGGCCGCGCGGTCCCATCGACCTCGAGTACCGCGTCCGGCTGCACGTCCAACCACGGAATCAGTACGAAGGCCCGGTTGTGCGCCTGTGGGTGCGGCAGGGTCAGTTCCGGATCGTCGCTGCGGCAGACCTGTCCGCCCTCGGCGCACCAGACCACATCGACATCGAGGGTGCGCGCACCCCAGCGCACCTCGCGCACCCGCCCCGCGGCCTGTTCCAGCTGCTGGCCGATGCGCAGCCAGTCACGCGCACCCAATTCCGGATCTTCCACCAGCACAATGGCATTGAGGTAGTCGGCCTGTTCGACACCGCCCCACGGCGCGGTCGAGTACACCGGCGATACCGCGACCACCCGCCGCCCGAGTCCGTCGACAACGCCGCGCAGATGCGCGAGCCGGTCGCCCAGATTCGAGCCGATCGACAGTACGGCGCTGCTCATGCCAGCGCCCCCCGCTGCCGCGAGGTCACGACGCGGACATCGGCGAAGGTGTGCGGAATCGGCGCGGACGGCTTGTGCACCACGACCTCGACGGCCTGGATGCGCGGATCGGTCATCGCATCGTCGGCGATCTCGGAGACCACCTTCTCGATGAGATTGCGCGGCGGGCCCTGGATGATCCGGACGGCGCGCTCGGCGAGGCCGCCGTAGTCGATGGTGTCGGCGAGTTCATCGGTGGCCGCGGCGGCCGCGAAATCGGCCCACACCGTCAGATCGACCACGAACTCCTGGCCGTCGCGGCGTTCGTGGTCGAAGCAGCCGTGATAGCCGTAGGCGCGCAGCCCGCGCAGCTCGATCCGGTCGAGCTGCGCACGCCCGCCCGTCTCCCGGCCCACCTTCATATCGCGGCTCCTCGCGTGCTGTGCCGGGCGGCGCGCTGCCAGGCGTCGGTAACGGCGATGGCGTCCAGGGAGGCGCGCACATCGTGGACACGGACACCCCAGGCCCCGTGCAGCGCGGCCAGCGCCGACACCGTCGCGGTGGCGGTCTCCCGGCCATCCGGCGGGCGCGGGCCAGCGGCATCGGCGAGCAGGGCGCCGAGGAAACGTTTGCGGGAGGCGCCGATCAATATCGGCAGCCCGTGGCCGACCAGTTCGGGCAGCGCACCGAGCAGTGCCCAATTGTGTTCGGCGTTCTTGGCGAAACCGAGGCCGGGATCGAGTACCAGCCGGGACCGGTCGACTCCGGCCGCGACGGCCAGCTCCACCTGCGCGGTCAACTCGGCGAGCACCTCGGCGACCACATCGTCGTAGTGGTCGGCCGGACCGGTGTGCCGATAGTCCGCACCCGCCCGCCAGTGCATGAGGATCCACGGCACCTGCGCCGCCGCAACGACTTTCACCATATCGGGATCGGCGCGGCCGCCGGATACGTCGTTGACCACCGCGACACCGGCGGCGATCGCCGCCGCCGCGACACCGGCCCGCATGGTGTCCACGCTGGTCGGCACGCCCGCGGCGACCAGCCCGCGAATTACCGGAACCACGCGCGCGGCCTCGGTTTCGGGATCGATCCGCACCGCACCGGGCCGGGTCGACTCACCACCGATATCGATGATGTCGGCACCCGCCTGGTACAGCTCGATGCCGTGCGCGATGGCCAGGCTCGGATCGAGGTAGCGGCCGCCGTCGGAGAATGAGTCGCTGGTGACATTCACCACGCCCATCACCACACAGGAGCGACCGCCGCGCGCGAGTCCGTGCAGGTCCACCGCGCCCTGCCTCACTTGCGCAGGATCAGATCGAGGGCCTCGGCCCGCGAGGCCGCACTGGTCTGCAGCAGGCCGCGCACCGCGGAGGTGGTGGTGCTCGCGCCGGGCTTGCGGATACCACGCATGGCCATGCACAGGTGCTCGGCCTCGATCACGACGATCGCGCCGCGCGGATCCAGCTTGCGCATGACGGCTTCGACGATCTGGCTGGTCAGCCGCTCCTGTACCTGCGGACGCTTGGCATAGAGATCGACCAGCCTGGCCAGCTTGGACAGTCCGGTCACCCGGCCGTGCGTGCCGGGGATATAGCCGACGTGCGCGACGCCGTGGAAGGACACCAGGTGGTGTTCGCAGGTCGAGTACAGCGGGATATCGCGCACCAGCACGAGCTCCTGGTGGCCCTCATCGAAGGTGGTGTTCAGCACCGAATCCGGCTCCATGTAGAGCCCGGCGAACATCTCGCGATAGGAGCGGGCGACCCGCGAGGGCGTATCGATCAGACCCGGACGGTCCGGGTCCTCGCCGACCGCGATCAGCAGCTCCCGGATGGCCGCCTCGGCGCGGGCCTGATCGAACGAGCGGCCGGTCTCGAGTGCGACCAACTCCGGCTTGGCCGGGCCAGAACCGTTGTGCTGGACCTTATCCGCTTCGTCGATGGCAGCGTTGCTGTTGGGATAGCCGCCGACGTGATTGTTGGCAGACAAGCGAGACACCTCCAAAATCTCAGGTACCGGCAATCACCCGGCACCCAGATGGTCGAGCCTAATCGCCACTGGTCAGTGCCGACCGTTCGGTCCATCCCAATCGTGGTTCTCGCCATCGTTATTCCCGGTGCCGGTGGCGGGCTCGTCGTAGGGGTCGTTGCCGTGCCCCTGCTGACCCCACTGCTGCTGCGGCTGCTGGTACCCGTGGCGCGGCTGCGGCTCACCCTGCCAGCCGCCGTAACCGGGCTGACCCGACTGCTGCTGCGGCTCGTCACGTGGCGGCCAGCCCGGCGCCGACCAACCGGCCGGGGCACCGTAATCCGGTCGCGAGCCGTGCGTCGATCCCGGGCGCGGGTGTGCCGGGGTCGGCGCCTGCGGCAGCGGATAACCGGTCGCGGGCTGCTGCGCGTAGCCGCCGTACCGCGGTTCCTGGTAACCGGCGTCCGGGTAGCCATTGGCCGATGCGGCTTCGCGCTGCGGCAGCCGCGGCTTGACCGGCTCCTGCGGCGGCCACGGCTCACCGCGTTCGGCGGCCAGTTCGCCAGGGGTCTTCACCGGCGGCTTATCCGAGGGGACGCGCTCGCCGAAATCGTTGAACGCGGTGATCCGCGGCCGCTTCTCCACCGCGGCGAGAATCTCCTCGAGATCCTTGCGGTGCAGTGTCTCGCGCTCCAGCAGCGCCGTGGCCAGCACGTCGAGCACATCGCGGTATTCGTTGAGGATGGCCCACGCCTCGGTGTGCGCGGCCTCGATGAGGTTGCGCACCTCCTCGTCGATGGCGCCGGCGACCTCGTGTGAGTAGTCCGAACCCATGCCCATCGAGCGACCGAGGAATGGATCGCCCTGTTCCTGGCCGTAGCGCACCGCGCCGAGGCGCGCGCTCATGCCGTATTCGGTGACCATCGCGCGGGCGATCTTGGTGGCCTGGTCGATATCGGAGGAGGCACCGGTGGTCGGCTCGTGGAACACCAGTTCCTCGGCCGCGCGGCCACCCATCGCCATCACCAGGCGGGCGATCATCTCCGAGCGGGTCATCAGGCCCTTGTCATCCTCGGGCACGGTCATGGCGTGACCGCCGGTGCGTCCACGGGCCAGGATGGTGACCTTGTAGACCGGCTCGATATCCGGCATCGCCCACGCCGCCAGGGTGTGGCCACCCTCGTGGTAGGCGGTGATCTTCTTCTCGTGCTCGCTGATGATGCGGCTCTTGCGACGCGGACCACCGATGACGCGGTCCACTGATTCCTCGAGCTGCTCGCCGGTGATCACCGCGCCGTTCTCGCGGGCGGTGAGCAGTGCGGCCTCGTTGACGACATTGGCCAGATCCGCGCCGGACATGCCGACGGTACGCTTGGCCAGACCGTCCAGATCGGCCTCCGGCGAGATCGGCTTGCCCTGCGAATGCACCCGCAGGATGGCGCGCCGCCCGGCCAGGTCCGGATTGCTGACCGGGATCTGGCGGTCGAACCGGCCGGGACGCAGCAGGGCCGGATCGAGGATGTCGGGGCGGTTGGTCGCGGCGATCAGGATGATGCCGGTGCGATCGCCGAAGCCGTCCATCTCGACCAGCAGCTGGTTCAGGGTCTGCTCACGCTCGTCGTGACCACCGCCGAGGCCAGCGCCACGCTGGCGGCCGACCGCGTCGATCTCGTCGACGAAGATGATGCACGGGCTGTTCTGCTTGGCCTGTTCGAACAGGTCGCGCACCCGGGAGGCACCGACACCGACGAACATTTCGACGAAGTCCGAACCGGAGATGGTGAAGAACGGCACCCCGGCCTCACCCGCGACGGCACGCGCCAGCAGGGTCTTACCGGTACCGGGCGGGCCGTAGAGCAGCACGCCCTTGGGGATCTTCGCGCCGAGCGCCTGGTAGCGCACCGGATTCTGCAGGAAGTCCTTGATCTCGTAGAGCTCTTCGACGGCCTCGTCGGCACCGGCCACATCGGCGAATGTGGTCTTCGGCATATCCTTGGTCAGCTGTTTGGCCTTCGATTTTCCGAAGCCCATCATGCCGCCGCGGCCACCGCCCTGCATGCGGGACATCACAAAGATGAACAGCCCCAACAAGATCACCATCGGCAGTACGAACAGTAGGATCTGGGTGAACCAGCTCTCCTGTTTGACCACGGTGTTGAAGGGCGCGCCGGACTTCTGCACGGCGTCGAAGACCTGGTTGGAGGTCTCGCTGCCACCCGGGAATTTGGCAATGATCTTCTTCGAGCCGGAAGTGGCGTCGGTCCCATTGTTCAGCTCGATGCGCAGCTGCTGCTCGCGGTCGTCGATCTGGACGTTCTTGACGTTGCTCTTGTCGGTCAGCTGACTCAACGCCACCGAGGTATCGACGCTCTTCCAGCCGCGTGTGTCATTGCCGAAGTAGCCGAACGCATAGATCACGAGCGCAATGCCCGCGACTATGGCCAGAGTGCGAAACACAGTCTTGCGGTTCATAGAGCTTAGGCCGGGCGGCCAGTCCTTTCCGGTGTCTCCGGTGCATGCCTAGCGTGGCGTCGGGCGCGTCCCGTCCGGTGGTTCGGATGCGGACAGGCCACGTTACCGCGTACGGTCTAGTCGATACATCGCGCAGTTCGGCAGCTGGTGTAGTTCGACAGGTAAACGGCTGGGGAACGTCCGTGGTTCCCGAGGTCTCCGGTCGGGGTTACTCCAAGTGGTCACAATCATGTCATGTTCGGCCTATCGTGAGCGACGACACAACACCGCGGTGCGAGCGACGGGCCCGAAGGCGGTAGCTTGCGTACCCCACGCGGGCCCCCGGGAGCACCGTAACCAACAGAGCGCAGGGGGTATGGACATAGTCGAGCTACGGACACCCACAGCGATACTGCGGCACGGACGCGGGCGTTTGATCGTGTTGCGGCCGGGCAGTGACGGCGAGCGCGTATTGGATGTGCCGGTGACGGACCTACTCAAGGTCCGGCTGAACCGACGTGCCGACGACGCGGTCGTCATCGAGATCTACCTGCGTTATCCGACTCCCGTGCTCACCGGCGTACCCGCGGACCGCACGCCACTACCCGTCCTCATCGCCGAACACGACTTCCCCGCGGCCGCCGAGATCGTCGAGCGCATCAATGACCAGATCCTGGCCGGTCAGCGCATTGATGTCGCCGCCCCCGATCTACAGCCGCCCGCCCCGCAGTGGGGTAAGAACGGGCCGACCCGAGCCGATGTCGATCGCGCCGTGCGGCGGATGGCACCCAAGCGCGATGCCAAGTCGGCGATAGCCGCACTGCATCGATACGTCACCGCCGACGAATATGTGCTCGAGACCGCGATCGCCGTCGCACATCCGCCCGCGGGCAGCGGCCCCGGACTGCTGGCCGCGACCACCGGGCGGCTGCTGTTCATTTCGATCGGCACCGGCGACAAGTACGCGCACGAGCTACCCATCCCCGCCGTCCTGTGGGCACGCACCACCGAGGGCGCCGCGGCGGCGCCGGGCGAGATCGGTTCGGCGCACGGCGAAACCGGTATCGACATACACGACGGAAATACCACGCTGCGTTTCACCGGCACCGATCGAGCCGATACCGAACGCGTCACCTGTGCGGTGAATTTCGCCGTCCGGCGCGATTCGGCGAACGGCGCGGCCGGTCCGGCCGATCCCGGTGTCGCCCAACTCTATTCCGAGTGGGAGTTGCTGGTGGAACGGCATTCCCTCGGCATGGTCGATGACGGACAGTTCCAGCGTTACGGCCGAGGAATCCTGCGCTCACTCCCCGACGGGAACTGACTGCAGGCCGATCCGCCGCCAAGGACTCGTCGGCCGCAGCCACAGGCGCAGTAGCTCCATGCGCCGATCCACGCCGCCGTTTTTCAGTTCGGCCAGATCCTCACAGGCCTGCCAGTAGGTCCAGCCGGTCAGGTAGGCATCGCCGAATTGGCGCCAGTTCTGATATTTGCGCTGGGCCAGCGGCAGTGCTCGCAGCAGATAGCCCCAGGCCACCTCGGCGTCGAGATAGCCTGCGGTGAAGGCCATTCGGGCCACCGCGACCACCCGGGCCAGGTCCCAGGCGTGGATATCGCTCGGCAGCGGCCGGGCCAGATGGTCGGTGAAGCCGATCTTTATCGCCTGCGACCAGATGTCGTAGTCGCGGACCAGCGCCTCCGGATTGTCCATCCCCCGGAACGAACCGACCTGACGCAGAAAGGCCCGATGCCGATCGGCCCGCTCACCGAACCGGTCGCGTTCACTGGCATTGATCGATGCCATCACCAGCGGATGCACCATCGCGTACAGCGGCGCGTGCATACCCTCGAGCAACTGCTCCATGGAGGCCTGCGCCTCGGTGCCGTCGGTGATGCCCCATGCGCCGGTCAGGGTGTCGATGGCCAGTTCGCGGCGGTCGCCGAGCGGATGGTCGCGCTCGGGCCCGAGCAGCAGCGCATCGTGGAAGGCGTCCCAGCGCGCCGAATAGAAGGCGCCGAGCGCGAGGGCGCGCAGTTCGTCATCCGATATCGCCGCGCCGGACCAATGATCCTCTTCCCGCTTGTCGAGTTCGTCGTAGGGGAAAGTGGTCAGGGTGGGTACACCGCGGGCAGGCATGCCACCGATTGTTCCCCATCGATCTTGGAAGAGGCTGAGTAATCGGCTGGCTTCGTCGGATTGGATTCTTGTCCTGCCATCGGGCAGTACTGAGGGCTAATGTGCACGCATGAGTAGCAACATCACCCTCCTTCGTGGCCTGGATCCTGCGCCAACCGAGCAGGAAATCTATGCTGCCGCACTGCAGTACGTGCGCACGGTCGGTGGCGTGTCCGGCCTGAGCACCACAACCAAGGCGGCGGTGGACAAGGCGGTGAACGCCATCGCGGCCGCGACGACGCAATTGCTCGCGGATCTGCCGAATGTGCGAGTCGCACCGACTACCGAACCGCCACTACGCCGCGAACGTGCGGGTGCGGAGACGGAGTAGTTCGTAGCAGTTCAAGGTAGGGCGTCCGCGCCGTAAGTGGCGACGCAGGCCAGCGCGATCTCGAGCGGCAGCCCGCGCGCTTCGATCGGATGGCCGAGCAGTTCCTCGATCCGCTGGATCCGATAGCGGACCGTGTTCTTGTGCACACCCAGTAGTTTCGCCGTGGCCTCCGGGCTGCGATGGCTCTTCAGATACGCGTGCAGTGTTTCGCGCAGGCGTGTGGCATTGGCATCACGGCCCGCCAGCGCGCGCAATTCGCGCCCGATCAGACCGCGCATGGCCGCGTTGTCGGCGCCCGCCAGATAGGCGATCTCCACCTCGCGATAGCCCGTGATCCGCGCCGCCGTCGCGCTGCGCTCGGCCACCTGCCTGGCCGCGACCGCTTCGCGATGACTGTTGCGGAATCCGGCCAGCTGTGCCGCTGGCACGCCGAAGGCGACCCGCATCGGCGGCTCCACCGATCCGGCCACCAGTCGTTCCAGCCGGCCGGGTTCGGCCACTTGCGCCGCATGCGCGTCATCGTCCAGGCCGACCCAGGCCCACATGCCACTTGCACCGGACGGCACCGTCAGCACCCGAGTGCTGCCGAGCGCGGCCGCCAGTCGCGCCGCGACCCGATCCAGCTGTCCGCTCATCTCGGCGTCACCCGACTCGTCGGCCCAGAGCACGAATGCCAAATGTTGTTGGGCGAGGCGATATCCGAGCCGAATCGACGCCTGGTCGATATCCACATCGCCGTCGCCCAATAGCGTGCGAACGGTTTCCGAGCGGCGGTTGAGATCGGCGCGCAGGATCCGTTCGCGTTCCTCCATGTAGGTATCCGTCAGCGCCTCCACCGAATTGCCGACCCATCTGGTCGATCGCTCGAACAGCCGCAGCATGACCGCGCGCTCGATCTCGTGTGGCGGGCGGCGCTCCTCGATGGCATCGGTCATGTAGTCGAGCACGGCCTCCTGCCCGACGTGGTAGGTCCGCAACAGCAGTCGCAGCTGGAAGCCGCGCCGGGCGATCGTGCGCGCAAAGGCGTGTACCTCGTCGGGCAGCGTGAAATCGAAGGTGTCGCTGGTGAGCCCGCTCAGCATGACCCTGGCATGCGCCCTGGTGCTGGCCGCGAGATCACGGCGGATATCGCGGTCGGCGAGCTCCGGGATGCGGGCGATGATGGCGTTGTCGAGACGGTCCACGATCTGCTCTAGCGTCTGGGTCCGCATCGACTCGTAGACGTATTCGGCCAGCCAGTCGCGCACGACCTCGATATTCGGATCCGAATCGGTCCGCAGTGGCTCCGTGGTCACCGGACGACCGGCCGAGGCAGCGACCATGATTCCTCCGAATTGTACTTTGAATACAAAATCAGCCGAGTCAGTTGACAAAACGGCCCAAGAAAGTCCCGCGATCTTGTGTCACGATCATAGGTCAGTGAACTGATTCACAGTAACCGGCTTCCAGCGGTTCACAGCACAACGTCAGTGGGAGAACAGCAGTGACCAACACCGAATCGGTCCCCGGCGCGGCCAAGAAAACGACGCCACGCAAGACGACGGCGAAGAAAGCGGATCCGACGCTGATCGAGGTGCGCAATCCGGGTACCGGTGCGGTGGTCGGCACCGTGCCGGAGCAGAGCGCCGAGGCGGTCGCGGCCAAGATCCGCGAATTGCGCCTGTACCAGCCGGAATGGGAGGCCATCGGCCCCGACGGCCGCAAGGAATGGCTGCTGAAGCTGCAGGACTGGATCATCGACAATACCGAGCACCTGGCCGACGTGCTGCAATCCGAGACGGGTAAGCCGCGGGTGGACGCGCTGATCGACCCGGCCTTCTCCACGGATCTGATCGGCTACTACGCGCGCCGGGCCGCCAAATTCCTCGCCGACGACCACCCGTCGCCCCACAGCCCGCTGGCCCGGGTCAAGAAGCTGACCACGGTGTACAGGCCGTACCCGGTGGTCGGCGTGATCACACCGTGGAACTTCCCGCTGGCGATGCCGGTCATCGATGTGATCCCGGCACTGGCCGCTGGCGCCGCGGTAATCCTCAAGCCCTCGGAGGTGACCCCGCTCTCGGCACTCGAATTGGCAAGGGGCTGGGCCGAAATCGGCGCACCGCCGGTCTTCGCCGTGATCACCGGCGCGGGTGCGACCGGCGCCGCGGTGATCGAGAACGCCGACTACATCCAGTTCACCGGTTCCACCGCGACCGGACGCAAGATCGCGGCCGCCTGCGTCGAGCGGATGATTCCCTACAGCCTGGAATTGGGCGGTAAGGATCCGGCCATCGTGCTGGCCGACGCCGACCTCGATCGCGCCGCGCACGGCATCGCCTTCGGCGGCATGTTCAATTCGGGCCAGGTCTGCATTTCGGTGGAGCGGGTGTATGTCGAGGCGCCGGTCTACGACGGGTTCGTCGCCAAACTCACCGACGCGGTCCGGAATCTGCGTCAGGGCCTCGACGGGCGCGAGTCGAAGCACGACGTCGGCGCGCTCGCCAATGAGAGCCAGGCCCAGATCGTGCAGCGCCATGTCGACGAGGCCGTCGCGGCGGGTGCCCGGGTCACCACCGGCGGCAAGCGGACCGGTGTCGGCACGCTGTTCGAGCCGACCGTGCTGGTCGATGTCGATCAGAGCATGTCCTGCATCACCGAGGAGACCTTCGGCCCGACCCTGCCGGTGATCAAGGTCGCCGACGAGGCCGAAGCCGTTCGGCTGGCCAACGATTCGATCTACGGACTGTCCGCCTCGGTGTGGACCGGGGACAAGGACCGCGGCGAGCGGGTGGCCCGCGAGCTCAATGTCGGCGCGGTGAATATCAACGATGTCTTCGTCAATCTGTTCAGCTTCGCGCTGCCGATGGGCGGCTGGGGGCAGTCCGGTGTCGGCGCCCGCTGGGGCGGCCCGGACGGGGTGCGCAAGTACTGCAGGCAGAAGGCGATCACCACGCCGATCCTGCCGACCCAGCAGAAGGAACTGCTCTGGTTCCCCTACCAGATGCCCAAGGTGCTGTTCGGGCTCGGCGCGATGCGCGCGGCGGGAGCGCGTGGTCTGCGGCGCATCAATATTCCGGCCATTCTGAAGCTCAAGGGAGACAACAAGTGACCGACGCGGCGAAGATTCGCGGGAAGGTCGTCGTCATCACCGGTGGTGCGCGCGGCATCGGACTGGCCACCGCGACCGCGCTACAGGCACTCGGCGCCAAGATCGCGATCGGCGATATCGACGAGGCCACGGTCAAGGAGTCCGGAACCGCCCGGAATTTCGAACTGTACGGCCGGCTCGATGTCACCGATTCCACCTCGTTCGAGAACTTCCTCGACGAGGTAGAGCGCACCGTCGGTCCGATCGATGTGCTGATCAACAACGCGGGCATCATGCCGACCGGCAAATTCGTCGACGAGCCGGACCAGATCACCCGCCGCATCCTCGATATCAACGTCTACGGCGTAATTCTCGGATCCAAGCTGGGCCTGGCCCGGATGCTGCCGCGCAAACGCGGACACGTCATCAACATCGCCTCACTCGCGGGTGAGACCCATATCCCGGGCCTGGCAACCTATAACGCCAGCAAGCACGCGGTGCTGGGCTTCACCGATACGCTGCGGGAGGAGTACCGGGGTTCCGGTGTCGCGTTCTCCTCGGTGCTGCCGACGCTGACCAATACCGAACTCGGCTCCGGTGTGAGTGGCCCCAAGCTGCTGCGCCCGGCCGAGCCGGAGGAGATCGCCGAGGCCATCGTCACGCTGATCGCCGCACCCAAATCCAAGGTCCGGGTGACCGCAGTAGCCGGTCTGCTCTCGCAGCTGGTGAATCTGCTGCCCGAACCGGTGGCCGACGGGCTGGCCAGGGCGCTGGGTTCGAGCAATGCCTTCCTCGACGATGTCGACGCGGCCGAGCGCAAGGCCTACGAGGATCGCGCGCGCAGCCTCTGATCGCGCATCGAGGGCGCCGTGGTCGTGTTGTCGCGACCACGGCGTCCTCTTGTGCTTCGGCGGCCGCAAACATCTTTGTGACGAATCTCACTACTCATGGTTGTAACGACTCCTACGCCGTTGCGGGCCGGTTTCTCCGAGGGTGACCGGCCGCACTTCGACCCACCGCAACGGAGGTCCGGAACCCGCCTCGCGCCGCATCACTGCTGGTCATCTGCCCAATTGTCTTCAGCGAGAGCGCACGTGCCGTGAGTGCCGGAGATTCGCCAAGTCGATGGTGCAAATGACCATGACAGGCCATATGCTGTCTCTAACAAACCTGTCGACTGTTTCGGCTGCCATATCCGGACTTTCTGGCTTCAATAGGCTGGAAATTCAGGACCGATTCTGATAGCAAGGGGCTATGGACCCGCATTTGCGCGACCTGCGGTATTTCGTCGCCGTCGCTGAGGAACTGCACTTCACCAACGCCGCCCAGCGGCTGCACATCGCTCAACCCACCCTGTCGCGTCAGATTCGTCAGCTGGAACGTCAGCTCGACGTGGTCCTGTTCGACCGCAACCAGCGCAGTGTGGCGCTGACCGTCGCGGGTAAGGAGCTACTCGAAGGCGCCCGCAAGATCCTGGAGCTGTGGGAGGTCACCAACGTCTCACTGCAGGAGGCGGGTGAGGTGCTGCGTGTCGGCATCCAGTCCGCGCTCGGCCGCGGTCTGCTCAACGATCTGGAGAGCGCGAGCGGGCACCGGCTCGCCCTGCACGCCGCCTCCTGGACCGACCCGTCCAGCGGTCTGGCCGGTCGGCAGGCCGACCTGGCGCTGGTCTGGCTTCCGCTGCCCGATCCGAACCGGTACCGCTGGCAGGTGCTGCGCACCGAGCCGCGCTGGGTGCTGCTGCCGGAGAACCATCCGCTGGCCGATAACGGGACCATCGACTTCGCCGACCTGCTCGACGAACCGTTCATCGCGCTGCCCACCGAGGCCGGTGCGGTGCGCGACTTCTGGCTCGGCAGCGATGCGCGCAACGGCCGTCAGCCCAAGATCGGCGCCGAAGCGGCGACCCCCGAAGACAAGCTGGAGGCCGTGAGCCTCGGCCTCGGCGTCTGCCTGCTCGCCGAGAACAATGTGCCGATGTACCGCTGGCCGGGACTGACCGCCCGCCCGCTCAACGGGCTCGCCCCGTGCGAACTGGCCGTCGCCTGGCGCGCCGATGACAACCGGCCGACCATTCTCGAATTCGCCGCACGCGCGGTGGAGGGCGGTTTCTCGGTCCAGCACCAGGCCGCAGTCGCCAGTTAGTCGATCACCGTTCGCTTCCAGGGGTGGATCGACTCGAGTTGGGCCGACAGGCGCAGCAGGGTCGATTCACCGCCGGGGGGTGCCGCGAGCTGGGCGGCGACCGGCGTCTTCGAGCCGGGGTGCATGCCCATCGGGATCGACGCGGCGGGCCAGCCGACCATATTCCACAGCGGTGTGAACGGTGAATACCGTGCGCTGGTAACGACATTCGCCAACCAGCCCAGGGTGTGCCAGGCCCGAGCCCGTGGCGGCGGCGCGGCGAGCGTCGGGGTGATCACGACGTCGTAGCGCTCGAAGAATTCCAGCAGTCGCGCCTCTACCCGGTCCACCTGAGCCGGGCGGATCAGCCGCAGGCGCTGGATCAACCGGCCGAGTGCGAGGTGTCGGCGGGTGCGCGGCTGCAAGCCTTCGGGGCGGACGAGTGACATGGCCTCGCGGGCGGCGAATGCCAGCCAGCGCAGGCCAACGGAGATGATCGATTCGGCATAGGGAAGGGTCGTGGATTCCACCAGGTGCCCGGCGGCTACGGCGGCGGAGGCGGCGGTGCGAGCCGCCGCGGTCCAGTGCCGATCGACCCGGAACAAACGGGAGGGCGGCGCGACGGCCAGCCCGATGCGTAGTCGGCCCGGTGGATCTAGCTCGGCTAGGTCCGGGCGCGCGGCGAGCACCGATAGCGCGAGCGCCGCATCGCCGACCGTCGTTGCGAGCACACCCTTTTCGACCATTCCCGACCAGGAATCGACGCCGACCTCGGCCGGCACGGTATGCCGCCCCGGCTTGATCCCGAATACCCCGCAGCAGGCCGCGGGAATGCGCACCGAACCGAGCAAGTCATTGCCGTGTGCCACCGGTACCAGCCCGGCCGCGACCGCCGCGGCCGCTCCGCCCGACGAGCCACCGGTGCTGCGCGCGGAATTCCACGGGTTCCGGCTGATCCGGCCCTCGCTCTCGGTGGTGCTCCACAGCCCCAGCTCCGATACCGCGGTCAGCCCGACCACCACGGCGCCGGCGGCCCGCAGTCGGCGCACCACCGGATGGTCGGCGGCGACCGCGGCGGTATCGGTGGCCGCGGAACCGGCCAGCGTCGCCTCGCCCTCGACCGCGATGTTGTGTTCGATCGCGATGGGGACACCCGCCAAAGGCAGCGCGTCCAGGTCGGAGCGCTGTTCCAGCGCGAGCGCCTCGGCGCGCGCCTTGGCGGAGCGAACGACGACGAAAGCGTTCGTCTTTCGATTTCCGGCGGCGATCCGGTCCAGGGCGGTGCCGACCGTCTCGGTCGGTGCCAGCGAGCCGTCGCGCACGCTCGCGGCCATTGCCGAGGCCGGACCTCGTGCCATGCCGGATTCGCGTGGCATGCTGGATTCCATCGAAGTATGCACGGCGTCGGCCGCCGCAACGGACACCCCGTTGGCGGTCTGCACCTCCGGGGTTTCGGCCGCCGGAGTCATCGCTTCGCGGTCACGTTCGGCTACCGCCTTCGTGCCCGTAGCTGCTTTTTGCATGTGCTGGTTCTTCCCCGTCGCGTGGTTGTCGAAATCGGGTGATCCGCTGTTGAGCCGCAAGTTATCATTTGGATTACTGCTCGGGGGACGATGGCGTCGGGTGTGGCGGAAAATTCATCGGCGCATCCACCGACCGAACACCGCGGATTCTCTGGATCCGCTCAGCAGCTAGGTCCGAAAATGAGTGCAGATTCCGAAAAGAGATACCGTCCCGGTCTCGACTCCGATCCGACCCGCGTTTGGGGCGGACCGCTACTGCACACCGATAACAACGTTGTCGAGGCGTTCTCCGCCGCATGGGAATCGGCGAACTGTGAATCGACCAGTCGGCCGCCGGAGATCGCCGACTTTCTGCCCGACGCGGAGTCCCTGCGCCAGGCGGCACTCATCGAATTGATCCGCGTCGACCTGCGACATCGGTGGATCCGGCGCAGCGCTGCGGGGCGCGCGACGGGTACCGAGACGGTATCGCAGCGGGCCGCGACCCAGGACCGCCGCGAATCCAGTAGCGCCCCCACGGCACGCAAGCGCCTTTTCGACTACTGTGCCGAGTTCCCCGAACTCGAACCGGGTGGTATTCCAGCGGGTTTGGTCTATGAAGAGTTCGTCATCCGCAGGCATAGCGGCGAGCGCGTCGACCCCAAGGATTGTCTGCGGGAATATCCCGAACAAGCGGCCGAATTGCGGGTGCTGCTCAATGCCGACGACATCGATCAGAGCACTCGACGGGCAGTGCTGGAGGATTCGGTACTGACCGAGTTGGCCAGAACTCGTGCGGCCGCTGAGCAGACCCGGACCGCCCAAAACAGCGAACCGAACGAATCGACCCAGCTGAACCGAACCATGGGGTCCGTTCGTGCTAATGAGGTGACCCGAGCAACCATCGATCCGGACGCGACGGCAACCGTCGACCCGGACGCGACGGCAACCGTCGACCCGGACGCGACGGCAACCGTCGATCCGGACGCGACGGCAACCGTCGATCCGGACGCGACGGCAGCCGTCGACCCGAGCGAAACTGCAGCCATCGGTCCAACCGGTACAGAGACGGCCACTCGGACCACGGTCGGCAACGGTCCGGGGAGCTTCGACGCACTCGACCAGATCCAGATCGGCCAGCGCATCGACGATTTCGATCTGCTCACCGGGCTCGGCAGCGGTGCCTTTGCCCGCGTCTTCCTGGCCAGGCAGCGGTCATTGCAGCGATTGGTCGCGGTGAAGATCTCCGCAGACCACGGCACCGAACCGCAGACTCTGGCCCAACTCGATCACGACTACATCGTGCGTGTGTTCGATCAGCGGCTGCTCGGCTCGGAGGACGCCCGCGATCCGACCATGCGCCGACTCCGGTTGTTGTACATGCAATTTCTGCCCGGCGGCACATTGCTCGGCGTGCTGCGCTGGGTGCGCGCGACCCCGCCCGCTGAACGTAGCGGCCAACTGCTGCTCGACGCGGTCGACGCGGCCATGGAGGAGAAGGGCGAGATCCGGCCGACCGATTCCAGCGTGCGCAGCGAGATCGCCGGACTGAGCTGGCCGGAGACCGTGGCCTGGCTGGGCCGCAGACTGGCCGAGGCACTCGAATACGCCTCCACACACGGCGTGCTGCACCGGGATGTGAAACCGGCCAATATCCTGCTCACCGCCGAGGCGGTACCCAAACTGGCCGATTTCAATATCAGCTTCAGCCGCAATGTGGCCGGCACCAGTCCGGTCGCCTATTTCGGTGGATCGCTGGCGTATATGTCGCCGGAGCAGCTGGAGGCCTGCCATCCCGGCCGCGAGCGCACCGCCGAGGATCTGGACACCCGCTCCGATATCTACTCCCTCGGTGTAGTGCTCTGGGAGTTGCTGACCGGCGCGAAACCGTTCGATGATTCCACCGCGACCGCAACCGAACACGGCGACGATACGGCGCTGGAGGGCATGCTGGAACGCCGCACCGCGGGGTTGGATGACGTTGCACTGCAACGGGTTCCGGCGAACTGCCCGGCCGCGCTTCGGCGAGTGCTGCTGACCTGTCTGGAATCGGATCGGACGCGGCGCTGGTCCAATGGCGCGGTGCTGGCCAAGCAGTTCGATCTGTGCATGGACCCCAGGGCCCGGGACCTGGTCGACCCGCCGCCCGGCAGCTGGCGGCTGCGGATGCGGGCGTGGCGACTGGTGATCGTCACGCTGGCGATCGGTATCCCGAACATCCTCGCCTCGGCATACAACATCCAGCACAACCAGCATCTGATCGTGGACCGGCTCCCCGCGGATGCCGGACGCACCTTCATGATCATCACCACCGTGGTGAACGGCATCTTCTTCCCGCTCGGCGCGACACTGATCCTGTATATGGGCCGAAAAGTGATATCGGTACCGCACGGGCTGCGCCGAGGGCGGCGCTACGATCCGGAGACGCTGCGGCTGGCCAGAGCGGATTCCCTACTTTTCGGCGATCGGGCTGTCGTGGTCGTCTTCTCGCTGTGGGTCATCGCCGGATTCACCTTCCCGATCGCGCTGGCTGTGGCGGCCGGGGATGTGCCGGCACACGCGCTGGTGCACTTCCTCACCTCGATCGTGGTGTGCGGTGCGATCGCGGTGGCGTACCCGTTCTTCCTGGTTTGCTTCTACATGGTCCGCTGCATCTATCCGATCTTCCTGCGGCACGGGGAGATCAGCACCGAGGATGCCGTATGGTTGCGAGGCTTGGACCGCCGTGCCAATTGGTATCTGGCGGTCGCTGCGTCGGTACCGCTGCTCGCGGTGGCCGGGGTGACCTTCCTACCTCCGGAGGATATTCCGATGGTGATCGCCGCGGTGCGCGTGCTGTGTGTGGGTGGCATTATCGCGTTCATCGGCTCCTACCTGCTCTTCCGTGCGCTGGAGGCTGATCTGCGCGCACTGGAGCGGGTGGTGGCGCCCGAGGAGACCCTGGACCGGGACCTGGTGTCGGTGGGGCGGGAGCGCGGCACGCCCGCCTCGCTGGAGCGGCCATCGTGACATCTGCCGATTTCGCGAATCGCGGCGAGACCGACCCCATCAGCACATTCACCGAAGACTGGCAACGCTGCATGCGTGGCGATCGGATCGAACCCCCCACGATCGCCGAATACGTCCCCGACGGCGCCCAGGTGCGGCTGGCGATACTCACCGATCTGGTCCGCATAGACCTGCGTCATCGCTGGGACCGGGCCGGCCTCGGAAAGCGCATTACCGAGTACCGCAAGGAGTTTCCCGAGGTCGAGGACAGTGCGGAATTGGTCGACCTGATCTGCGAAGAGTTCCTGGCCCGGCGCCGGTACGGCCCGCTCGAACTGGATGACTTCCTCACCGAATATCCGGAGGTAGCGCATGAGGTCCGCGCGCGGCTGACCGATTTCGCAGACGAAGGCGACACCGCGGCGGATACCGAGCGCGTGGCCGCACTGGTCGCTGATCTGAGTCCGGGCCGCCGCATAGACGACTTCGATCTGATCACCGATCTGGGCGCCGGCGCACTCGGCCGGGTCTTCCTCGCCCGGCAGCGATCCATGCAGCGCCTTGTCGCCGTGCGGCTTTCGATCGGTCGGGCGGCGGGCGGGCACAATATGGCGCAACTGGACCACCCGCATCTGGTGCGGGTTTTCGATCAGCGCCTGGTCACCGCCACATCGGCGGCGGCGCCGGAGATGACCGCATCGACGCGTCTGGTCTATATGCAGTACCTGCCCGGTGGCACGGCGGCCGGGGTGCTCGCGCAACGTCGGCGCGGCGCGGAGACCGACGGTGGCGTCCTGCTGCTGCGCGCCATCGATACGGCCATGGAGGCCAAGGGCGAAATCCGCCCGGCCGATTCGAGTGTGCGCGCCGAAATCGCCACGCTCAGTTGGCCGGAGACGGTCGCCTGGATCGGCAGGCGACTGGCGGACGCGCTCAATTACGCCGAACAGCAGGGCGTAATGCACCGCGATATCAAACCGGCCAATGTGCTGTTCACTGCCGAGGGCATACCCAAGCTCGCCGATTTCGCAGTGCGCACGGCCGCGCCGCGATCGGTGACGAATTCGGCGGCGGTAGAACCGGATTCGCTGCCGTACCGCTCCCCGGAACAACTGGCCGAACTGCTCGACCCGAGCGCCGCGGCACCGGGTCCGGGCAGCGATATCTTTTCCCTCGGCGCATTGCTGTGGGAACTGCTCACCGGCGCGGCTCCCTTCGACGATCCACCGATGCCCGCCGATCCTGATGCCCGCGCCGAAACCTTCGCGACCATGGTGCGCCTGCGCGAACAGGGCATCACCGACGCGACGCTGGCGCGACTGCCCGCGGACACCCCGAGCGCCCTGCGCCGGGTGCTGCTCGAATGTCTGCAGGCGGATCCGCAACGGCGCTGGCGCAATGGCGCCGAACTCGCCGCGCAGCTCGATCTGTGCCTCGACGCCCGCGCCAGGGAGTTGGTCGATCCGGCACCGACCAGCCTGGCCTATCGGGCCCGCCGCTGGCTGCTGCCGATCCTCGGGCTGTGCATCGGCGTGCCGAATGTGCTCGCCAGCCTCTACAACATCAACCTGAACCAGTCGCTGGTCATCGACCGGATGTCGGTGGCCGATCAGGAACGGTTCGCGACGGTGGGTTTGATCAATAATCTGATCGCCTTCCCGATCGCCGCACTGCTGCTGCTCTTCCTCACCCGCCGCCCGCTGACCATCGGATTGCGGCTGTCGCGCGGTCGCGAATACTCACCTCGGCTGCTGGCCGCGGCGCGGCGCGACACCTTGCACATGGGTGACTGGGCGGTCTGGGTGCCGTTCAGCTTCTGGCTGATCGCCGGGTTGGGATGGCCATTGGCGCTGGGCCTCGCCGGCGTCGATCTGCCGCGGCAGACCTTCCTGCATTTCTTTGCCGCACAGGTGGTTTGCGCCGCGATCGCACTTGCCTATCCGTTCTTCCCGATCATGATCTTCGCGGTGCGGTCGGTGTATCCGCAGCTGCTGGTGCGCGGCGGCATCGGCGCCAAGGACGAACGCCAATTGCGCAAAGTCGCCGCACGCGGCAGTTTCTATCTGGGTGTGGCCGCCTCGGTCCCGCTGCTCGGTGTGGCCAGTGCGACCTTCGTCGACGCCGCCGATCTGCATCTGGTCATCTTTCCGGTGCGAGTGCTCAGCGTGGGTGGCATTCTTGCGTTCGTGCTCTCCTATCGGTTGTTCCGCATGCTCGAGGCCGATCTGCTGGCCCTGGCGCGGGCGATTCCGCAACGGCAGCGATGACCACCGCGCTGCCGTTCGGGCGGCTGGTCAGTTTGTCCCATGTGCATGATCCGGCGACGACACCGCTATTTCCCGGTGATCCGGAATTCCGCACCGATATCGTCGCGACGGTGGCCGACGACGGCTATTACCTGCGCTATATCCAGCAGGGCGAGCACACCGGAACCCATTGGGGCGCACCGATTCACTTCCACGCCGACGGGCTGGCCGCCGACGAACTCGACCTCGAGGATTTACTGCTGCCCGCGGTGAAAATCGACGTGCGGGATCAGTGCGCGCACGATCGGGATCATGCGATCAGCGTCGTGGACCTGAAGCAGTGGGAAAGTCGGCACGGGCGTATTCCCGATGGGTCGGCGGTGGTGGCATGGACCGGGTGGGACGGGAAATGGGGAACGCCGGAGTTCATCGGCACCGACGAAAGTGCCTACCATCAGCCGGGATTCGCGGTCGAGACGGTCGAATGGTTATTGCGGACCGGGCGGCTCGGGCGGCGTGGAGCACTCGGCATCGACACCTTCGGCCCGGATCTGGGGACCGACGACACCTATGCGGTATCGAAGCTGCTGTATCGCGAGCACCGGATCAGCCTCGAGTGTTTGGCGAATCTCGCCGAACTGCCCGCCACAGGGGCCTGGGTGCTCGTTGGCGGCGCGCTCTATCGGGGCGGGTCGGGTTCGCCCGCAACGATATTCGCGCTC
The DNA here is from genome assembly GCF_050955995.1 of Nocardia sp. CA-119907. NCBI lineage: Bacteria > Bacillati > Actinomycetota > Actinomycetes > Mycobacteriales > Nocardiaceae > Nocardia > Nocardia sp. CA-119907. The sequence continues at coordinate 550,928 of NZ_CP192091.1, read as the reverse complement.
ACTCCATGAGTGATGGTCGAACCGTGGCGGTTGCGGGGTACACCGCTGATCAGCCGCCGTAGACCTTCGGGTCGAGGGTGCCGATATAGGGCAGATCGCGGTAGCGCTCCGCGTAATCGAGGCCGTAGCCGACGATCCGGGCAGCATCCCGGCCGGTTTGGTGTACGAAGAATTCGTGGTCCGCAAGCACAGCGGCGAACGGGTGGACCCGCACGCTGCCCGTACCAACCGGACCCGCCGCTAACTCGGATCTGAACCGAACCACCACCTCGACTCGTAGTACCACTGTGAATCGAACGGAGGAGGTGACTGCGGAGATCACTGCAAACGCGACCGCCGACCTGACGGGCCCTGCGACCGCGATCGGCAGCACAGCCGACCGCGAGCCGGGACTTTTCAATGTCCTCGATCGCATCGAAGTCGGCCAACGAATCGATGATTTCGATTTGCTGACCGGCCTGGGCAGCGGCGCCTTCGCCCGCGTCTTCCTGGCCCGGCAGCGCTCGCTGCAGCGTCTGGTGGCCGTGAAGATCTCCGCCGACCACGGCACCGAGCCGCAGACTCTGGCCCAGCTGGACCACGACTACATCGTGCGGGTCTTCGACCAGCGGCTGCTCGATACCGGGGACGAACTCGCGGACGGCTCGCGGCGGCTGCGACTGCTGTATATGCAGTTCCTGCCGGGCGGCACGTTGCTCGGCGTGCTGCGCTGGTTGCGGACCACGCCACCGGCCGAACGCAGCGGCAGGCTGCTGCTGGACGCCGTCGACGCGGCCATGGAGGAGAAGGGCGAGATCCGCCCGACCGATTCCAGCGTGCGTGCCGAGATCGCGGCACTCACCTGGCCGGAGACCGTCGCCTGGCTCGGCCGCCGATTGGCCGAGGCCCTGGATTACGCCTCGGCGCACGGCGTGCTGCACCGCGACGTGAAGCCCGCGAATGTGCTGCTCACCGCCGAGGCGGTGCCGAAGCTGGCCGACTTCAACATCAGCTTCAGCCGCAATGTCGAAGGCACCAGCCAGGTCGCCTACTTCGGCGGTTCGCTGTCCTATATGTCCCCCGAACAGCTGGAAGCCTGCCACCCCGGCCACGACCGGACCGCGGCCGATCTGGATACCCGCTCCGATATCTACTCGCTCGGGGTGGTGCTGTGGGAGCTGCTCACCGGCGCCAAACCCTTCGACGACTCCACTGCGGGCGCCGGTTCGCACGGTGACGACACCACCCTCGAGGCCATGCTGGAGCGGCGCACCATGGGAGTGGAAGACGCCGCGCTGGAACGGGTTCCCGCCGACTGCCCAGCCGCGCTGCGCCGGATGCTATTGACGTGCCTGGAGCCCGAGCGGGCCCGGCGTTGGTCCAGCGGCCAGATTCTGGCCAAACAGCTCGATATCTGCCTGGACCCGCGAGCCAGGGAACTGGTCGATCCCAAGCCGGGCAGCTGGCGGCGGCGACTGCGGGGGTGGGTCCTCCCGATGCTGACGCTCGCCATCGCCGCGCCGAATGTCCTCGCTTCGCTGTACAACATCCAGCACAATGAGCACCTGATAGTCGATCGGATGACCGAGGAGGCGCAGCGCACCTTCCTGATCATCACCGGAGTGCTGAATGCGGTGACCTTCCCACTGGGTGTGGTCCTGGTCATCTACATGACGAGATATGTCCTGATGGTGCCGCGTGGGCTGCGCAAGGGACGGCGCTACTCCCCGGAGACGCTGAACCACGCCAGAGCCGATGCGCTGCTACTCGGCGAACGCGCGGTGGCTATCCCGTTCGCGCTGTGGATACTCGCAGGGCTGGCCTTTCCGATTGCGCTACAGATGGCGACAGGCGAGATCACGGCACGCTTGGTAGTGCACTTCCTCGTATCGCTGGTGGTTTGTGGTGCCATCGCAGCGTCATATCCGTTCTTCCTTGCGACGTTCTACATGGTGCGCTGCATCTACCCGATCTTCCTGCGGCACGGCGAGATCAGTGCTGAGGACGCCGTGTGGTTACGTTCGCTCGATCGCCGCTGCACCGGGTATTTGGCTGTTGCCGCTTCGGTCCCCTTACTCGCGGTCGCCGGTGTGACCTTCCTGCCGCCGGGCGATATTCCGATGGTGATCGTCGCGGTGCGGGTGCTTTGTGTGGGCGCCATCATCGCATTCGTCGGATCCTACCTACTATTCCGAGCGCTGGAGGCGGACCTGCGAGCGCTGGAGCGGGTGGTAGCGCCGGACAGTGACGAGCGGGCGGCGCGAGAGGCGAAGCACAATCGGTCGCAGCGGAATCGGGTGTCGCGGTTCAGCCGGGTGGTGGTCGGTACCCTGCGTGGGTGGCCGAGCGCAGTGGCCGAGCCGCCCCGGTGACGATCTGGACCGACGCCGTCGCTCGGTTCACCGCCGATTGGCGGCGATCACTGCACGACAGCAGGCACACCCCACCAAGCTGATTCCGCTTTCGCCTGCACAACGCGGTATCTGGACCGCACAGCATCTGGATCCGCTCGTTCCCGGTTGCCCCGGAGTTCCGCGCCGATATCGTGGCGACCGTCGCCAACGACGGCTACTACCTGCGCTATCTGCAGCAGGGCGAGCACACCGGAACCCAATGGGGCGCACCGATCCACATCCACGCCGAAGGCCTGGCCGCCGACGAACTCGACCTGGCCGACCTGCTGCTGCCCGCAGTGAAGATCGACGTCCGCGAACAATGCGCAGGGGCGAAGGCGACGCCGACGGGGGCCACGTCGATATTGACACCGGCCAGCGGGAAGACCCGGTTCGGCCCGGGCCGGTGCTGATCAGGCCCCGCCGTAGACCTTCGGGTCCAGGGTGCCGATGTAGGGCAGGTCGCGGTAGCGCTCGGCGTAGTCCAGGCCATAGCCGACCACGAATTCATTGGGGATGTCGAAGCCGACATGCGCGACTTCCACGTGGGTGCGCAGCGCATCGGGCTTGCGCAGCAGGGTGACCACCTCGAGCGAGGCCGGGTTGCGGGTGGATAGGTTCCGCTTGAGCCAGGACAGCGTGAGGCCGGAATCGATGATGTCCTCGACGATCAGCACGTTGCGTCCGGCGATGTCCTTGTCCAGATCCTTCATGATGCGCACCACGCCCGAGGACGAGGTGGACGAACCATAAGAGGAGACGGCCATGAACTCCATCTGGGTCGGGATGGGCAGCGCCTTGGCCAGGTCGGTCATGAAGAAGATCGCACCCTTGAGCACACCGACCAGCAGCAGATCACCCTCGGGGGCGTCGGCCGGATAGCGCTTGGCAATGAGCTCGGCCAGTTCCTGGGTCTTGGCCGCAATCTCTTCCTCGGTGATCAGCACCGACGCGATATCGCCCTCGTACACGTCAGTTGGTTTCCCTTCCCTGGTGTAGATCCCCGGCCGATCCATTATGTGTCATCGGCTCCCACGCAAACGCAAAGTCAGCCTGCCATGTTCGCGCGCCGCGACCAACCTGCTGCCCGGCGCTCCGCCGCCGACAGCGACGCCACCCTGACCGCGCCATGCGGTAATGAATTCGTCAACCGCCTGTAAATGCTTGTTGGTCAGCGCTTTAGCACCACCGGCCCGCAACCATGCACGAATCGCGCGTCGGCGCAATGCCGTGGGGGCAGTGGCGAGCGTCTCGATCGAGAGGGTCGGGCAATCACTGTCGGCGCGGTCATTGTGGGGATCGTCACTCCCGCTCGGCCCGCCCACCCGCATCGGACCGGCACTCGCGGCATGCAACAGTTCCTCCGCCAGCGCGTCGAGCACCGCACCGTCATCGCGCAGTTGCTCGGCCGTGCGCGCCAACGCCCCCGCGACCCCTCCGCCTAGTACCTCCTCCAATAGCGGCAGCACCTCATGGCGCAACCGCACCCTGGTGAACTCCGGCGCCGAATTATGTGGATCCTCATGCGGGCTCAACCCGAGATCGGCACACAATTGCCTGGTCACCGACCGCCGCACCCCGAGCAACGGCCGCCCCCAAGGCTCGGCGAATGCCGCCATCCCCTGAATCGACCGCCCACCCGAACCCCGCGCGAGTCCGAGCAATACGGTTTCGGCCTGGTCATCGAGGGTGTGCCCGAGCAGGACAGGTAGCCCGCCGCGAGCCGCATCGAGCGCCGCATACCGAGCCTGGCGCGCCGCCGCCTCCAATCCCCCGGCACTGCCGACCTCGACCGGCAGCACATGGGCCGATCGACATCCGAGCGCCAATGCCGTCGCCGCGGCCTCGGCCGCGACCCGGCCCGATCCGGACTGCAGCTGATGATCGACAACAAGCGCGTCGACGTCAGCGGCCTCCACCACCGCAGCGGCGGTCAGCGCCAGCGAATCCGCACCGCCGGACAATGCGACCGCCACGCCCCGCCCCGCGCCCGGCGCATAATCGGCCAGCCATCCCCGCACCGCGCGCCGCACCTCGAGCACCGCACCGGTCTCGGGCAGCCGCCGCGACCCCCCCGGCGTCCCGCCAGCCGCACGCCTCATACCCGGAGACTACCGCCGTATCGATCAGCCCCCACCTACGGCAACCGCCGCAAAACCCCACCACCCGACCAGCCCGCCGCCCCCGCTCCGCCGATGGCGGCCAGCTCCCCCACTGGCGCACAACCAGTGATGGTCGCGCAGACCTCACACCGTGTGCGCAACAGCCATTACTTGTGCGACAGCAGTTCTACTGCCGCGTCCAGATAGTTTCCGAGGTAACTGAGATCCGTCGAGCGCAGTCATATGGCAGTGCGGGGGGCGTGTCGTGCCGCGTTTCGACTGCGCTCGGCGAGTGAGCCGGACCTGATAGCGCGGCAACCGATCTGGACGGGGCACTAGCTAGTTCGGCGCGACGGCGCGGATCAGCCGAGTACGCGGGTGATCCAGCGCTGGGGGTCTTCGATTTCGTCTGGGCGCGGGAGGGTTTCGGGGTTGGTCCAGATGGTGTTGAACTGGGCCATGCCGACGCGGTCCACCACGGCGTCCACGAATTTCTTGCCGCGGACGTACTGGGCGACCTTCGCGTCCACCCCGAGCAGCGCGCGGAGTATGCGCTGCAGTGGGTTGGACGGGCGTTTGCGGCGTTTGTCGAAGGCGGCGCGGATGTGTTCGACCGTGGGGATGACGGCCGGGCCGACCGCGTCCATGACGTGGTCCGCGTGGCCTTCCAAGAGCGTGCCGAGCATCAGCAGCCGGTCCAGCGCCTCGCGCTGCGGCGGAGCTTGGGTGGCGCGCAGCAGCCCGACCATGCCGCGCGAATTCGGATCGTCCGAGGCGGTGCCGCGACGGCGGTCGCGCACCTCCTCGACGAGTCGGCCGAGCATATCGGCCAGCGGCTCATCGCCGACCTCGCCGAGGGTGTCGACATTGGCGCGCATGTAGTCGGTCAACCACGGCGCGGAGGAGAACTGCACCCGGTGGGTCACCTCGTGCAGGCAGACCCAGAAGCGGAAGTCGGTGGGCGAAACCCCGAGTGCGCGCTCCACGGCCATGATGTTCGGCGCCACCAGCAGCAGCGTCCCATCGGGTCCGGTGAACGGGTCGTATTGGCCGAGGATCGCGGTGGAGAGGAAGGCCAGCATCGCGCCCGCCTGCACACCGGCGGGTTTGCCGGAGAACAGGCCCTTGTCCGAGGATTGCGCGCCGGTGCCGGTCAGTTGGGACATGGAGTCGGCCGCGGCGGTGATCCAGCCGGGCCGGTCCACGACGCGGGCCGAGGGCACCGGTGCGTCGTCGAGCAGTCCGCTCACCTCACGGACCGGCCCCTCCGCCCGCAGCGAGGCCTCGGCGAGTTCGCTGACCACCTGTTCGGCCGAATAGCGTGAGGTCCGCGGGCCGGATGGCACCAGGGCCGCGCCGGTGCGCGCGGCGAGTCGCCAATCGACCGCGCCCGAGAATCCGGAGCGCTTGCGCTCGACCGGGCCATCCGCACCCGAATCCACGGCGGGCATATCGCCAGGTTTGTCAGTGCCTTCGAACATGGTCAACCACCCGTCACGAGCATCCACAGTTACGCAGCGTGCCAGCGAGGGCGTCCAATGCGGGACGACTCAGCTCCGGTGGCCGATCGTTCGACATCAGTGCGAAGGTCAATACCCGCCCGTCGCTGTCCAGCACATAACCGACCAACGTGCTCGCCACCGACAGAGTTCCGGTCTTGGCCCGCACCCACCCCGCGCCGCCTCGGTTCTGCGTGACATAACGGCTGATCAGCGACCCGGTCGCACCCGCTATCGGCAGATCGTCGAGCATCGGCGCCAAAGTGACCGCGATCCGATCGGTTTCCGGCCTGGCCATGGTGTTGCTCGGCTGAACGGCGTTGGCGCCGCTGGGCTTCGCCGCGGTGGCGATGATCTTGTCGAGCAGCCGGGCCGGCACCCGGTCCTCGGTCGACAGGCCGCTGCTATCGCGCATCGAGAGGCCGGTGATATCGAATCCGGCCTTGCCGAGGGCGGTCTCGAGTGCGGCGACGGCACCGGTGAACGAGGGCTCATTGCCGCTCGCGACCGCGATCTCGCGGCCGATGGCCTCGGCGAGCACATTGTCGGAGTGGACCATCGTGTCGCGCAGCCGGTCGCGCAGCGGCGCGGACTGCACACTCGCGATTTCTGTGGCATCGGCGGCGGCATTGCCGATCCGCACCTTGGCCGGATCGAGGCCGAGTGCGACGGCCAGGCGCTGGCCGGTGGCCAGGGCCGGAGTCGGGGTGCGCGGCGAGTACTCCACCAGCGGATCGAGGCGGCCGCCATCGAGCATCACCGGATCCATCGGCGCGATGGAGCCCTCGCCGATATCGACCGGATCCCAGCCGGGGGCCATCGGCGCACCGCTATATGCGGAGGTGTCGACCACGATGGTGTCGACGGCGTGGCCGGAGGATTTGATCTGCGCTACCAGATCCGACAGCCGCGGCCCGTTCGGGTAGTACCCCTTGCCGTCGGGCTGCGCGGTCAGCGTCGGATCACCACCGCCGACCAGTACCAACTCATTTGGCGCCGATCCGGTGACGACGCGGGTGCTCACCCGGTGATCCGACGGCAGGGTGAGCAGGGCGGCCGCGGTGGTGAGGACCTTGGCGGTGGAGGACGGGATCATCGGCTTATCGGACGTCGCGCTCCACAGCACCGTCGCCGAGGCGGCGTCGGTGACCTCACCGGCAAATGCCCCGAGGTCGGGGTTGGCGACCACCGGCGCGAGCGCGGCGGCGATACCGGCCGCGGTGGGTGCGGACGCATTCGACGGCGCGGGCGCTACCTGCGGATTCGGTTCGACGGGGTCGGGTGGCGCGGCGATCGTCAGCCCGCCGTGCCGGAATTCCTCGGTCCACGGCTTCAGCGCGATCACCACGCCTGCCACCGCACCGAGCAGCAAGGCCAGCGTGAGCGCAACGCCGATCCAGATATTTCGGCGCCGCTTGGCGGCCAAGCCACCGATATTCCTGCTGCTGCCACCCACCACGTGCCCGCCGTCTCTGTCGTAGTCGTTTCCCGTGACCTCGAACAGTCGCCGGGGCCACCCACCTACCGCACCCAAGTGCCCGCGGACCACACTATCCTCGTTGCGGCACCGTTCCCCCCGAACACCTGTCGAGTCGGCGTTCCGACGACCGCTTGCGACAGTCCACACAGAAGCACCGAGTAAGGAGATGGCGTGGAGTTCGACGTCACCATCGAGATCCCCAAGGGTTCTCGGAACAAGTACGAGGTCGATCACGAGACCGGCCGGGTCCGGCTCGACCGCTTCCTGTACACGTCCATGGTCTACCCGGCCGACTACGGCTACATCGAGAACACCCTCGGTGAGGACGGCGACCCGCTGGACGCGCTGGTCCTGCTGCCCGAGCCGGTATTTCCCGGCTGCCTGATCGAGGTGCGCCCGGTCGCGATGTACAAGATGGTCGACGAGAAGGGCGGCGACGACAAGGTCCTGTGCGTGCCCGCGGGCGACCCGCGCTGGGATCACATCCAGGACCTGGCCGATGTGCCGGAATTCGAACTGGCCGCGATCAAGCACTTCTTCGAGCGCTACAAGGACCTGGAACCGGGCAAGTTCGTCAAGGGCTCGGAGTGGGTCGGCCGCGCCGAGGCCGAAGCCGAGATCGAGGCCTCGTTCAAGCGCCTGCAGGAAAACGGCGGCCACTGAGTTCTATAGGGCGGGTGGACGATTCGCCTACCCACCAATGAAAGCGGGAAGTCCGGCACCTTCGGACTTCCCGCTTTCTTTTCATGGACCAGTATGTGATCAACCTCACCGGGCACTACTCGTCGCGGAGGCAGCACCGCAAAGCGCTGTGCGCCCTTCGTGAATCCGCGTTCAAACACCGGATGCCCGGCGGCGGACCCACCAAACCAGGCGAGGTGTCGAATGGTGCACCGACAGCTACGCCGAATGGATCGAAGGCTCTACAGCTGTGCGGGAAGATCGCTGAGCGGCTGGCGCCTAGCCAGCAACGCCGACGCGCTGACACAGTTCCCGGACGTCGTCGCGCATCCCCGACGGAGGGCGCTTCGCCAGGGCGTACAGCATCTCGCGGGCGTAGCCGTTGTATCGGATCGTTTCGGATGCAGTGCGCTCCGACTTGTCGAGCATGGCAAGGACGGCGGTCGACTCGTCGCGCTGGAAATGAGCGCGGGCTACCTCGATGAAATGACGACTCCGACGCGGCAGCGAGGCTATTTGGTCGGCATCGAATTCCCTAGACGCACGCAGCGCTTCACCGGGTCGGCGCAGCTCTACACCGAGCGTGGTCGCGTGTGCCGCCATCACCGGCATCGAGAACGAGGTCTGCACATGCCGATACCCAGGGCCTAGCTGGCGTGCAGTCCGGTCGGCGCGTTCCCAATGTTCCCAGGCTTCCCCGTAGCGGCCTCGGCGCGCGTGCACGTACGCGATCTCGGCCTCGAGGGCACCTGCGATTCCGCGCCAGTCGTCGGCGGTCTCATCCCCATCGAGGTACGGCGAGATTCGGTCTATCGCGTTGCGCGCCAGCACTATTGCCTCGAACCAGCGGCCTGAATCCCGCAGTGCCTGCACCATTGCCCACGCGCTGCACGCGATGATGTACGGGTCGTCGGCTTCGTACGACTCGTTCAGCGCACGGTCAGCGACGAGCCAAACCAGTTCGGGCGCAGGCTGATACGCGACGTAGAAGTCAGCGAGTTGATAGACACCGGCCAACACACGCCGGGCGGCCCGGCGTTCGTCCCCGGTCGAGCGAGCCGCGCGCTGCGCATCCCTGATCAATCCGGGCAGTAGCGCGCCGAGCTGACTGCGGTGATCCGGGCTGGCGTGGCGCACACTCCAGGCCTGTCGCAGCCGCTCGGCCACGTGCTCGGCGCTTACCGGGCGTTCCGCTGGGCTCAGCCGGAAGTCGGTCAGTGCCGCTTGCACTTCGTTCAGTGCGGAGTGTCGCTCACCAGCGAACACCGACACCGGTACGGCATGGTCGTTGCCGGTCAGCTCGGCCAGGTCTTCGAGCTCGAGCGCTCGCGCGATCCGCAAGAGCATTGGCAGCCGGGGAGTTTGGATGCGGCCGTTCTCTACCGCCTTCAGCCACTCGGCCGACCGGCCGACCAGCCCCGACAGAACGGGCCGTGACATACCGATGCGCTCACGCTGCCACTTGATCCGCTCGCCGACTGGCGCGCTGTCGTCAGGGCTGTACATCGCCTCACCCCTTCACCCGGCTGGTTCGAGTGGTTCCAGCGTAACCGGACGTGGGCACATCGGCGGGGGTACGAACTGTACCCAACCACCCAGAAATGGGCACTTAGCGTGCTTCCCAGCCCCGCCGCCGGGTCTATGCCGTGCACTCATCGGCACCTCGGCGGCGGGAGCCCACAAATGGACGATGCAAGGGGGCAGGCGTGAAAGAACCAGCACGACTCGATGACGAGGACGCCCGGAAACTGGCGATGGCACCTGAAAACAGTCCGCGATATCTCGAACGCGCCGACGGGTCATGGTCATTCGTCGACGACGAGGGTTGGGAGGTCGACCCGGAAATCGTCGACGACCGAAAGGCTTTCAGTAGCGTGGCCGGGCGACAGATATTCGTTGTGCCGCAGCCGTTGTGCGATTTCGCGGACGTGGAGTTGGCACATGAGTTGTCGCAGCGGCATCGGGCGTGCCGTATTCATCAGTGCGTGTGGAAAGCGGCGGCGCAGCACACGCTTGTCCTGGCCGGTCGACTGGTTCCGCAGTCGATGAGCCCGCGTGAACGCGCCGCCGCGCGAGGTATCGCCTACCCGCCGACACCGGGGATCGATGCACCGATGCACGGCGGCCCCACGCTGGGGACGTTACGTGAAGTGTTGGACCGGCTCGAGTCGATGGCGCACGACTCGGACGATGTGCGAACCCGATAGCGCACATCCGCGAATGGACATACACCGAACCGAGGCAGACGGCTGGCTGGCCGAGTGGCGGATCGACTGCCTCCGGATTCGGATGATGTTGGTATGCAATGGGTCCGAGGAGCCTTTGGTTTCGTTCGCCGCGGCATCGGCCCCGGACCTTGTGCAGATGCGCGAGCAATTTCCCGAACTATCGCGATTGTGGGATGCGATTCGGCACGAGTATTGGACGGAAGTTGCTCCGCCCCCGAGACGTCCGCGAGGACGGTCCGTTCAGTGAACGACAGGGCTACCACCTATCACCTCGAGTCTGTGCCGGATATGCGAAAGGGACATCCGGATCGACCGGATGTCCCTTCGAACTCGAATTACGATGCGGTTATACCGAATTCGAGAAGCGGATCGACTCAGTAGTAGATGTACAGATCCCAACCGCTGTAGGTGTCGACGCACTCCCAGTAGTAGCCGCCGGTGGCGGGCGAGGCGCCGTCCGACGCACATGCCGCATAGGTGGCGTAGTTGCCGTAGTAGTAGCCCGTTGCGGCCGAGGCGGTGGCTGCCGTCGACACCCCGGCGACGGCGGCGGTGGCGAGAAGACCGGCCGCGATGAAGGACTTGATTCGCATTTCACTGCTCCTGAAAGCGAGGTTGATTGATTACCTCGCTTACGGTAGGGACAGCAAACGCCTCGCACAGCCAACCCTAGGGTTCGAACAACCGCCCCCTGGGGCAATTACACCTTCTTCACCCTGTACCCGTGTGCCCAAAGGGTTTTCGGCACACCGTTGCGAGGAACAGACTGTCGCCGATCCACCGGCGCAAGAAAAACCCTGCGCAGCAAATCTATTCGGCAGTAGCGGTGCAGGTAGTCGTGGCCGCCAACGGTAACCGACACCGCGGAGGGCTCAGAATTTGCTGCAGCCAGGTCGCGAGCACGGACAGGTCTCCGGAGATCTCCAGCCGTGGGCTGTCGGCTGGGATGCGGCGCAGCAACAACAGAAACGGGTTGCGCCCGGCCCCGGCGACTGCCGGGACCGGACGCGATGCGGGCAGACAACAGCTACGCCGATGGGCTGGCGATCAAGCACCACAGGGTGAGAATGGGGTCGGCGTTGCACAACCCGCCGGCAGCGGGCTCGACCTGCGCCGGAGCAGGCGATTCGAGCGGAAGCGGGTCGGCCGTGGCGGCGCCGCCACCGACCAGGGTCGCCACGCCGATCAGGACACCGACGAAGATTCCACGCCGTGCGAACATTTGACACTCCTTGAACATAGGGTGGTTGGGATAAAACAAAGCGGTGGTAGCGAATTAGGTGGCGGCGCAGGCGGATCCGAGGTTGACGCCGTTGCCGACATCAACGGGCTGCCTGATCTGAGCCGACGCGTTCGGCTGGACGGCATAGATGTAGGTGATCTTCGTCGAGGACGGAATCCATGTCGCCTTCGCGACGCCGCCGGAAGGCTTCGCCTCGGCGAATCCGCTGGGCCCCTGCCCCTGCTCGAAGAAGTAGACCGTCTGGCTGTCGTCGTCCACCGCCACGGTCACGGTGTACGAACAGGTCGTCCCGTACCGGTGTGTGCCGAGGGTGAACCCGGGCGCGATCGCGATGCTGGTGACGGTCGCCGACGCCGGCGGCGCGGTCAATGCGGTCACGCTGGCGACGACGCCGAGTGCGGCCGCACCCGCGAGGATGCGTTTCGCCTTGGGCGACTCGAGAATTCGCGTCATGGTGTATCGATCTCCTTTCTGGGTCCGGAATCGGATCGGCTGGGCGGGCTGCCGTCAGCCGAGGGTGAAAGCCGCAGTGCCCGCGAGGTACTCCATCTCCCGGCCATCCTCATAGGTGGTGACGATCGACGCCTCCACCCGCCCGACCCCCAGCGCCGTACCCATGCCGACGATCACGCCGTCCGTGGCAGTGATGACGCCGTTCTCGTCGACGCGATGCGACTGCCCGTCGCTGTACCCCGAATCGAGATTGCGCCAGCGCACTGCCACCCGATAGGGCCCGCAGAACTGGCCGGTCTGCGTGATCTTCACCCGGACGCCGAACACACCGGACTGTGCCTGAGGCACGGTCTCGCCATTGATGACCGCGGCGCACTTGCCACCCGGGACCCGGGTCAGAGTCGGCGTGAACTGAACCACCGGATCGGTCGGTGTGGCGGCAGCGGGCCCACCGATCCCGACCAGCATGGCAACCGCAACCGCGGCCGTGACACCGGCTCGCGTCGAGAACTGTTGAACCTTCCGGCTTTTCGGACTCATGGGCCGTTCGTCGGATGATCCTCGGATACCGTTACCCCCAAAAATGGGGGCAAGCGGCGGTGGTTCTTACGGTTCATCTATTACGACGCGTAGTAGATCTGGCACCATGGAGCGATGATGTCCGCGATTCATGTTCAGTGGTCCGAACTCGAGGCTGCGTATGTCGCTCGCTCCGATGAGCATCCAGGGGTGGTGAATGTCGATCGATGGTCGTCGTTGGCCGCGGTGAACGGGTTGCTGGACAAGATTCAGGGGCGTGTAGGGGAAACGGGTCAGCACTCGCTCGTGTAGAAGTCCTGGCCGTCGGCAGCCAGGGCGTCCTGGGTGATGGCGATCATGTTGGTTCGGATATTGCGGGTGACCGGCGTGCCTTCGAGGGCGACGGCTTGGTCCACGCCCGCAGCCGCAACCGCCGCAGTTCGGCCCTGCCGCCAACCGGTTCTGGGCGGGTCAGACGCCCCGAAGGGCCAGCGTGGTCTTGCCGGTGCGTTCGCGAAGAAGCACGCGCAGTGTGTTCGGGTGCTCGTAGCCGACTCTCCGGGCGATGGCTTCCAGCGGCAGCTCGGTGGTGCGCAGCAAGTGGGAAGCCTGCTGGATCCTGAGGTCCTGGACGAAGCGGATCGGCGAGGTTCCCATGGTGCGCCGGATGGAGCGTTGCAGTGTGCGGTTGCTGACGCCGATGGCTTTCGCGGCATCGGGGATGCTGATGGGCTCGGCCAGGCGTTCGCGGACCCAGCGTTCGAAGTCCGCGACCGTGGGATCGCTCTGTGCCAGGGCGCTGGGAATGGTGTAGGTGGACTGGGACGGGCGTTCGTCGACCACCAGGTAGCGGGCCACCAGGTCAGCCAGTGCGGGGCTGCTCGCCCGGACGATCGCCAAGGCGAGGTCTACGTGTCCGAAGGCTGCACCTGCAGTAGTGACGCCACCCGAGGCGATGACCATCCGGCTCTGATCGAGCTGGACCGCCGGGTACCTCCCGCGGAAAATCGGCGCGAGCCACCAGGTCGTCGTCGCGCGCAGGCCGTCCAGGACTCCCGCCTCGGCCAACAGGAAGGTGCCGGTGCAGGCCGAGGCGATGGCGGCGCCGCGTTCACGGGTTCGCGCGATCAGGTTCCGAACGGGAAGCGACTGATCACCGCCGACATGGTCGAGCAGCGCCGTTGGGCGACGTTCCGCCAGAGCGGGGACCAGCAGCAGATCTGCCGCATCGGCGTGCGCAAGGGACTCGGCCGTGACCAGGTGTCCGGCTCCGGTGCGTACCTGGGGCTCGGGGCCGACCGTGGTCACGTGCCAAGACGGCGGTTCGACGATCTCCTCGCCCATCACGTCGGCCTCCTCGCCCATCGCATTGGCGCTGTCCAATACGTCGAGGATCGCCGCGAGGCCGGAGTCGAACACCCCCTCGTAGACGAGAACAGCGACCTTCATGGCGTAAACGCTATCAAAAGTGTCGTTTCTGCCACTGATGTGGTCGCTGATCAGCGACGTAGGTTTGCTATAAGCCGCAGATCCGGCGGCTTTCCCAGACAAGGAGTGACCACGATGAAGATCGGTCTGCTGGCCCGTATCGAGGCCAAACCCGAGTACGCCGACAAGGTTGCGGAGATGCTGCGAGATGCGGTGACGCTCGCCGAGCGGGAGCAGCACACGGTGACCTGGTTCTCGTTCCGCCTGGACGCCACCACCTTCGGAGTATTCGACACGTTCGACGACGAGCAGGGTCGTCAGAGGCATCTGGAAGGTGAGATCGCCGCCGCACTCATGGCCGCTGCGGAAACCATGCTCAGCTCGGCTCCGGTCATCACACCCGTGGACCTGCTCGGCGTCAAGATCTCCTGACGGGGATCGGCGCACCACATCCGAGCGAGGAGACGGACAACGATGACAGTGACCACGAACCCCAACGTGCCGCGTTCACGCACCCACACCTGGCAGCAGCCCCTTCCCTGGGCCGAGGCCGGTGGTCTGACCGGCCTGGAACTGCTTCAGAAGATCCTAGAAGAGGAGATCCCGGAGCCGCCCATCGCCGGGACACTCGGATTCCGCTTGGTGGAGGTCGCCGAGGGCACAGCAGCGTTCGAGAGCGATCCCGGCGAGCACCTGCTCAACCCGATGGGGACCGTACACGGGGGCTTCGTGGCCACACTGCTCGATTCCGCCCTGGGCAGCGCGATCGCCACCGTACTGCCCCGGGGTCGCGCCTACACCACCATGCAGCTCAATGTGCACATGCTGCGCCCGGTCTTCGCCCACACCTCCCGACTGAGATGCGAGGCGGTCACCGTCCACGTCGGCCGGACCATGGCGACGGCTGAGGCACGGGTCACCGGCACCACCGACGGCAAGCTATACGCCCATGCCACTGCCACTTGCTCGATCCTCACGCCCTCGAACGCGGGCCCGGACCACAGCGCCTCCTGAGCCGTTTACCCAGAAGACCACCGTGAAACGAGTTGCGCCCGGCCCCGACGACTGCCGGGACCGGGCGCGATTCACTCCGGACAGGTTCAGGCGGAAGTGCCGGACCTCGGTCCGGCACCGTTGGTCGAACTCACCGCATCCTCGGACAGCAGTGCCTCGCCACCGACGCTCGTCAACCCCATGCGCTCGACCACATCCGGCCCGGCACCATTGGCCACCGCATCACCCTTGGCCGCCTCGATACCGCCGACCATCCGCAGCGGCACTTCCTTCCAGAACAGCACCAGGATCAGCGCGAGCAGCGCGACACCGGTCACCGACAGGAATACCGTCGACATCGATTCGGAGAATCCGACCTTGAACGGGCGCGCCAGCTCCGGATTCAGCTGCTGCACGATCGAGCTGTCCTTCAGCACCCCACCGGCCGCCGAAGTGTCGTGCGCGAGCAGCCCCTTCGCGAGCGCGGCATCGGCGGGATTGCTGCTCTGCGCACCCTCGACCACCGCGTGCTGGAAGGCCGGATCGGTGGCCGCGGACTGCATCTCGGTAGAGATATTCGGCGTCAGCTGCGCGAACAGAATCGACAGGAATACCGCGACACCCAGGGTGCCGCCGATCTGCCGGAAGAAGGTCGCCGCGGCGGTGGAGACGCCCATATCCTTGGGCGGCAACGCGTTCTGCAACGCCACGGTGAGCGGTTGCATCAGATTGCCGAGCCCGAATCCGGTGCAGAGCATGAAGATCATGGCGACCCACAGCGGGCTGTCGGCATTCAGGAAATGCAACAGGAAAAGGCCCAGCGTCAGCATGGTCGCACCGATGACCGGGAAGATCCGGTAGCGCCCGGTCCGCGAGATCAACTGGCCGGAAACGATCGAGCCGGTCATCATGCCGAGCACCATCGGCAGCAGCTGCAGACCCGCCATCGTCGGGCTGGCCCCGCGCACCACCTGCAGGTACTGCGGCAGCAGCGAGATACCGCCGAACATGGCGGCGCCGACCACGAACGAAATCAGCACGCCGAGTGCGAACGTCCCATTGGCGAACATCCGCAGCGGAATCAGCGCCTTATCCCGCATCGCCTTCTCGACCAGCACGAACCCGATGACGCCGAGCACGCCGATCACATAACAGAGAATGGATCGTCCACTGCCCCAAC
Source organism: Nocardia sp. CA-119907 (assembly GCF_050955995.1). Classification (NCBI taxonomy): domain Bacteria; kingdom Bacillati; phylum Actinomycetota; class Actinomycetes; order Mycobacteriales; family Nocardiaceae; genus Nocardia; species Nocardia sp. CA-119907. The sequence continues at coordinate 534,750 of NZ_CP192091.1, read as the reverse complement.
CCCATTCGCGTCCCTGCTCGGCGACAATGAGCAGCGGCACCATGCCGATGGCGAGTACCAGCACACCCCACCAGTCGACCCGGTCGGTGGAGTGCGGCCGCTTCGGCAGCTTGAGCACCCTGGAGACGACCGCGAGCGCGATCAGGCCGACCGGCACATTCACCAGGAAGACCCAGCGCCAGCCGCTGACCCCGAGGATGGTGTCCTGTCCGGCGAGCACACCGCCGAGCACCGGGCCGATCACGCTCGAGGTGCCGAATACCGCGAGGAAGTAGCCCTGGTACTTGGCGCGTTCACGCGGGCTGAGGATATCGCCGAGGATGGTCAGCGCCAGCGACATCAGACCACCCGCGCCGAGTCCCTGGAACGCGCGGAACGCCGCCAGCTGGTACATCGACTGCGCCATCGTGCACAGCAGCGAACCGATCACGAAGATCGAGATGGCCGCCATGAAGAACGGCTTGCGGCCGAACATATCGGACAACTTGCCGTACAGCGGCGTCGCGAGCGTCGCGGTGATCAGATAGGCGGTGGTCGCCCACGCCTGCATCGAATAGCCGCTGAGATCGTCGGCAATGGTGCGGATCGAGGTGGAGACGATCGTCTGGTCCAAGGCCGCGAGCAGCATGCCGAGCATCAGACCGCTGAGAATGGTCAGGATCTGCCGGTGGGTGAAACCCGTGGACTCCTCCACGGTGGCCGGTGCTGTCACGAGTCGTTCTCCATCTCGAATCTGTACAGGTTCTGGTCGTTGCGGATGGCCGCGATCATGGCGGGCTTGGCCAGCTCGTAGTCGTCGACGAACTGTCGAAGCAGCCCGGCGAAGGCGACCCGGTCCTGCGGCGTCCAGGCCGCCATCACCCGGGTCAGGTTTTCGTGCCGGCGCCTGCGGATCCGCTCGGCGACCTCGCGACCGAGCTCGGTGACGGCCAGCACGGTGGCGCGGCCGTCATTGCGATCGGCCTGCCGCTCGACCAGTTGCCGCTCGACCAGGTGGGCGACGTGCCGACTGATCGTCGACGCATCCGAATGCACCGCGTCGGCGAGTGCGCCCGAGCGCATCGGCCCGTCACAGAGCAGCCGGAACAAGATCGCGAATGCCGCGGGATCCACACCGTCCCTGGTTCGCAGCTGCGCGGCCGTCCGATCGCGGATCCGCTGCAGCCGGGTGAGCTGAATCGCGATCGTGTCGACCGACCGCTCGTCCTCATCCACTGGACTCACCTTTACTTGCGTCAATCAATTAGTTGCGTGATACAAGTATGTAGACGACCTAGCGGCTAGGGCAAGCAATTAAACGGCCTTTACCGGCCCTTGAACTCTGGGGCGCGCTTCTCGAAGACCGACTGGATGGCCTCGGTCAGATCCTCGGACGGCAGGAATGCAGAGTTCCACGCGGAGACATAGCGCAGCCCGGCCGCCACCTGATCCTTGGTGCGCTGCTCGAGCACATCCTTGGCGCCCTGCACCACCAGCGGCGGGTTCGCGGCGATCTCGCGCGCGGTGGCGTGCGCCGCGTCCAGTGCCGCATCCTGATCGGCGAACACGTCATTGACCAGGCCGATCTTCTCGGCACGCGCCGCGTCGATGTCCTTGCCGGTGTAGGCGAGTTCGCGCAGATGCCCCTCGCCGATGATGCCGGGCAGCCGGTGCAGCGACCCGATATCGGCGACGATCGCGACCTTCGCCTCGCGCAGGCTGAACTTCGCGTCCGCGCTCGCATAGCGGATATCGGCGGCGGCGATCAGATCCAGCCCGCCACCGATGCACCAGCCGGAGATCGCGGCGATGACCGGCTTGCGGCAATCGGCCACCGCGGTCACCGAGGCCTGCATCCGGCGCACTTCGTAGAGGAAGTCGGTGCGCGGCGCGGCCAGGGCCCTATCCGCCATCAGCGGACCGAACGTCCCGGCCATCGCGGGCAGGTCAAGTCCGTAGGAGAAGTGTTTGCCGGAACCGGTGAGCACAATGGCACGGACCTCGGGATCGGCGTCCAGGCCGCGGAAGATCTCCGGCAGCTCCCGCCAGAAGTCCGGACCCATCGCATTGCCCTTGCCGGGACCGGTCAGTGTGACCTGCGCGACATGGTCTTTGGTTTCAACGGCGAAAGCCTGCCAATCAGTCATTTGTACAGCGTATCGAGACAGTCGTCTGCGGACTCTCGCAACCACCACGGAGCGAGTCTTACGAGCGACGTTCGCGGCCCGTCTCGCGTCCGAGCCGTCGAAGTACATACACCGCAGGCATGAGCCTCAGCCGCTGGACGGCGCACCTCCGACACCGAACTACCCGCTCGAGGCGACCACCACGGAGCGAGTCTTACGAGCGACCGTTCGCGGCCCGTCTCGCGTCCGAGCCGTCGAAGCGCATGCGCCGCAGGCGCGAGTCTCGACGGCTCGGACGCGAGACAAAAGGGGGCCGCGAACACGCCGCGCCGCAGGCGCGGCAAATCCAACACAGCATGTAAATGCTGTGCAAATGTTGGTGTGGCGCACTGGTTCACCCATCGGCGCCGGCCGCATGATGGTCGAGTCAGCAAACCCCGCATCATCGGGCTGGGAGGCCATCGTGCTGATGCATCAAGGAATAGGGCTTGACCGTTTCAACGCGATGACTCGCGCCCGTGCCGTCCACGCGCTGTTCGAAGTCTGCTGCAATGTCACCTGGGCGGCCACGCTCGCCGACGCCCGGCCCTACCCGGATCGCGATGCGCTGCTGGCCACGGCGGATGTCGAACTGCTCGCACTCTCTCAATCCGATCTCGATCGCGCCTTCGATGCGGTTGTGCACGAACAGGTCTCGCAGCGCAACGTGAGTGAGCTGGCCCGGGTGGTGCACGACCGGATCGACCGGATGCTCGGACCCACCGACGGATATCCCGAATACTGACCGAGCGAAACTCGTCCGGCGTATTGCCCGCAATCGCTCTACTCTGGATCCATGCGCAGGTCGCTTCCACCAGTCGCATGCCGGGTCGCGGATACCCTGATCGCGCGCGGCCACCATGGTGTCATCGTCACTCAGCCCGCCCCCACGCCCACCGCCGCCGATGCCGCACGGGCACTCGGCGTCGATGTGGGTGCCATCACGAAATCCCTGGTGTTCCTGCTCGATGAGGATCCGGTGCTGCTGCTGGTCTCCGGCGCGCATCAGGTGGATCTGGCGAACACCGGCGCGCGGCTGGAAGGCACACTCACCCCTGCCCCCATCGATATGGTGCAGCAGGTGACCGGTCAGCCCATCGGCGGCATCGCGCCGGTCGGCCACCCCACCAACCTGCCGACCTGGGTGGACAACGCGCTATCGGCGCACCGGGAGGTGTGGGCCGCGGGCGGCGTTCCGAATACCGTGTTCCGCACCTCGTTTCGGGAACTGGTGCGCATTACCGCCGGACTTCCGATCGACGTGGATTGAATTCCGTGCCCGCTCGGGAACAGTGCGGACCGCGCAAGGGAGATCAGTCCAACAACCATGCGACGGCCCATTACCGACAAACCCGGCGTAGTTTCGTCATGTGACTGATGCTCAACCGCCTGCCACGGACATCCAGATTCCCGATGATCTGAGCGGCATCACCGCCGAGCAGTACCGCGCTTCCATGCGGCACTATCCCGCGGGCGTCACCGTGGTCACCCTCGGCTCGGAAAACGGTCCGGTCGGCTTTACCGCCACCTCATTCGCATCGCTGTCCCTGGAGCCCCCGCTGGTCTCCTTCAATATCGCCCACACCTCGTCGAGCCTGACCGCGCTGCGGGCGGCCGAGTCCGTGGTCATCCATTTCCTCGGCGAACATCAGCACGATCTGGCCCAACGCTTCGCCCGCACCGCCGATCAACGCTTCACCGATCGCTCGCTATGGACCACCCTGGACACCGGCGAACCGGTACTGCACGGCACCCCCATCTGGATCCGGGCCACCATTCAGCAGCTGATCCCGATCGGTGACCACACCTTCGTCGTCGGCCTGGTCACCCGGGTGCGCGACAGCACCGAGGAACAGCCCGCCGCCGCGCCACTGCTCTACTACCGCGGCCGCTACTACCGCCCGACCTCGCTCGAGGACTGAGCTCGGTCGAATTCTGCTGGGCAGCAATAGCGTTCGATCGTTCCCTGCGCGGTGAAGTTCTCGGAACGAAGTCGGCGGCGTTAGCCGATCACGCAGGGCGCGGCGCCGTCCGTGGCATGGGTGCTGGTGAAGGGGCGGGTCTCGGGGGTCGGATTCCACTGCCCATCGGTGCAGGCGTAGTTCCAGCTCGCGCCCTTGGCAACGAGGGTGGCGATGGCATCGATCAGGCGGTCCACATCGGCGGAGCTGGTGCCGAGGCCGATGCTGGCGCGCAGAGCGCCATCGAGGCCGAGGCGCGCGAGCAAGGGATGGGCGCAGAAGCGGCCGTCGCGAATGCCGATGCCGTGCTCGGCGGAGAGGTAGGCCGCGACCTGGCCGGGGACGAAACCATCCAGGGTGAAGGCGACAATGCCGACGATGTCCGGACTGTCGTCCCAGATGCGCAGCAGGTTGACGCCCGGAATGGCGGACAGGCCGGTGCGCAGCCGATCGGCGAGCAGATGTTCGTGAGTGGCGAGGGATTCGGAATCGATCGCACAGAGCGCGTCACATGCGGCGGCGAGCGCGGCCGCACCGAGGACATTCGGGGAACCGGCCTCATGACGCTGTGGAGCGGATGCCCACTCCGTGCGGGTGACGCCGACCTCGCGGACCGCGCCGCCGCCCGCCAGATACGGTTCGGCGGCATCGAGCCAATCCTGGCGTCCGACGAGCACTCCCGCGCCGAACGGCGCGTAGAGCTTGTGACCGGAAAAGGCGAGGTAGTCGATACCGGTGTCGCGCAGGCTGATTCGACGATGCGGTGCCAGTTGCGCGGCATCGACCAGGATGCGGGCTCCGCACTGGTGGGCGATAGTGGCCAGGCGCTCCAGGGGCAGGACCTCACCGGTCACATTGGAGGCGCCGGTGACCGCGAGCAATGCGGCTGGCCTACTGCACAATTCGGCGATGAGCTGACGGATGGTCTCCTCGACGGTCGCCGCGGCCCGCACGACGCGGCGGCCGTGCCGGGTCCACGCCAGGAAGTTCGCGTGATGCTCGATATCCAGCACCACGGTGTCGCCGGGGACGCAGGCGGCGAGCAGGTTGAGCGAATCGGTGGTGTTGCGGGTGAATACCACCACCTGGTCGTCGGCGGCATCGAGGAAACGCGTGACCGAACCGCGGGCGGCTTCGTAGCACTCGGTGGAGATCCGCGAGGCGTAACCCGCGCCGCGGTGCACACTCGCGTAGTACGGCAGCAGTTGCTGCACCCGGTCGGTGACCTGCGCCAGTGCCGGTGCGCTCGCGGCGTAGTCGAAGTTGGCGTAGGTGGTCGTCCCGCCCTGGACCAGCGGCACCCGGAGGTCGTCACCGGAGACCCGGGCGAAGGCGGAACAGGTCTGGTCAACAACAGCAGCCATCACAAAATCCCATCGGCTATGGGACCCGTAATCAGGTGATTATCCGAGTCCGCGCTTGCCGCACCCGGTCGGGCTGCGGCCCGGTCGATCACCCGGAGCACCCCACCGCGGAGGAGGGTTGCCGACCAGCTAGCCGGGGCTTGACGCTGGTACTCATGACCTGAACCGAGATTGGCAGATGCCGCACCGCTGTGTCAACCGCCGTTTTCGTCGCCCCTTCAATGCATATCCATGCACTCAAATAAATAACCTTGCAAAGCCGGACGATCTGCGATCTCATCGAGTGGTGACGCTTTCCCTGCTGCTCAGCTTTATCGGTCTGTGCGTTCTGCTGTCGATCACGCCCGGTCCGGACTCGTTCCTGGTGCTGCGATTCTCGATCGTGGACGCACGACCTGGCATCGCCGCGGCAATCGGTTCGGCACTGGGCGGCATCGTCTGGGCGGTGGTGGTCGCGGCCGGGGTCGCCGCACTGCTGGAACAGTCCGCGACCGCCTACCGGATGCTCAAGGTCATCGGCGGAATCTACTTGGTGTACTTGGGAGTTCGGGCGTTGGTCGAGCACCGCAAGGAGCGCGGGACCGACACCGCGCAGGTGTCCGGTCAGCCGGGCACGGACGCGGCGACCTCAGTTCGCTCGGCATTCGCCGCGGGGCTGGTGTCGTGCATGTTCAACCCGAAGGTCGGGCTGTTCTACCTGGCGGTGCTGCCGCAATTCCTCACCGATGTCACCTTCGCGAACACCCTCGCGCTCGGCGCCATCGAATGCAGCATCGCGGCCGTGGAGATGATCCTGCTCGCCCTGCTGGCCTCCCGGGCGGTGGCCATGCTGCGCCGCCCCCGGGTTCGCGATCGGCTCGAGCAGATCAGCGCGGCCATCCTCGCGGCACTCGGGATCGGCACCGCCGCGTCGGCCGCGTAATCCATTGCGCGCCTTGTCGATGGCCACCTCGGGTAGCCGTCGACAAGGCGCACGGCGTCGCTAGTTCGGCTGAATCTCCTTGCGCCACAGCAGCACCGACGCGATCAGCGAAACCACCGCGGCGGCGGTGAGCCACCAGAACGCCTGCCGGAACCCGGCATCCACCGGCAATCCGGCGGCGGCTGCGCGATACAGCACCACCGCCAGCAATGCCGCTCCGATCGACCCGCCGACCCGCTGCAGAATATTGACGAACGATGCCGCATCGGGCATCTGCTGGGGCCGCACCGCGGCATAGGCCGCGGCGACGATGGGCATCCCGGTCAACCCGGTCGCCATGCCGCGAATCAGCAAAAGCGCCTGTATCACAACAGGATTCATCGAGGCATCGCCGAGCGCGAACGGCACCGTGACGGCGACCGTGACCGCACTGCCGACCACCGCGACAACACCACCGCCGTACCGATCGGTCAACCGGCCGCCGATCGGCATCGCGATAATGCCGCCGAGCCCGAACGACATCAGCAGCAATCCGGTCGCTATCAGACCATCGCGGTGCAGGACCTGAAAGTACAACGGCAGCACCAGCATCGACCCGAACATCGAGGCACCGGCGAAGAAGTTCGCCACATTCGCCGTCGCGAACACCGGATGCCGGAACAGTCCGACGTCGAGCAGATTCGCACCGTGCCCACGTACCGACCGCGCCACGAACAGTCCGAGTGCCAGCGCACCGACCAGCACCGAAACCCATACCGTGGGCGCGGAAATGCTACCGCGACTACCGAATTCACCGAGCCCGTAGACCAATGCCGACAGACCGACGCCGATCAACGCGAATCCGGTGGTGTCGAATCGGCCCTGGGTATCCGCCGTCGCCGCCCGCGGCAATACCCGGCGCGCGAGTACGAACGCCACCAGCCCGAACGGGATATTGATCAGGAACAACCACTCCCAGTCCAGGTTCGCCAGCATGACGCCGCCGACCGTCGGCCCGATCGCGGGTGCGGCGACCACCGCGATCCCGACCACGCTCATCACCCGGCCCAGCCGCTGCGGACCGGCGACCTGACCGATCAGCGTCTGCCCCGCGGGCACCAGCAAACCCGCGGCCAACCCCTGCGCGATCCGCAACCCGATGAGCCAACCGATATTCGGCGCGAGTGCGCACAACCCCGAGGTGACGGTGAACGCGGCCAGCGCGCTCAACCAGACCCGATCCATCCCGAACCGGCGTCCGAGCCAACCGCACAGCGGCAGCGTCACGGCCAGTGCCAGCAGATATCCGCTCGCGATCCACTGCGCACTGTCCAGTGCCGCACCGAGATCCGTGGCGATGGTGTTCAGGCCGATATTGACCAGTGACGTATCCAACATGCTCATCACGGCGCCGAAGACCACCACACCGGCGACCCGCCATACCCGGGCCGGAATCGGTTCGAGTGCGAGTGCGGGCGCGGTGGCGGCGACGGCCGTTCGAGTATCCGACATGGATCCTCCGCTATTTGTAGACAACCTAGATTGTGGAGGCTATCAACAATCGATAACATCAACAATAGATACAATTATCGAATGCCCGCCGACCACATCCACCCCCGCGGCCTGCTCCGCTTCCCGACCTACGCGCTCGGCAAGCTGCACAAGGCCGTACATGCCGAAATGGGCACGTCCCTGCGCGAACATTGGGTGCTGGTCTGCCTGGAGGAGTTCGACGACCTGTCCCAGCAGCAGGTCTCCACCGCGCTCGGCATCGATCGCAGCGAGGTGGTGCGGCTGATCGACGGCCTGGAAGACGCCGGGTTCGTGGTCCGCACCCGCGATTCGACGGACCGGCGCAAGTACCGGCTTTCCATCACCCGAGCCGGACGGGCCGAGCGCCGCAAGACCGATGAACTCATCGAGCAGGCCGCCGAGCGGGTGCTGTACCGCCTCGACGACGAGGAGCGGCGCACCCTGCACCGCCTGGCACTGAAGGCGCTCGGCGAAGACATCTGAGCCCGCCACTGCCAACCGACCACCCGGTTCGGTCGACGACAACATGCCGATACCGCAGGTACCGTAGACAGTTGGTCACCGTGGCGTTTGCCCATTGGTAACCATCCTGTGAAACAACAACGGGGAAAGCGCTGGGCAGGTCTATGAGAGGTGGGCAGGACGTAATGCTGCAGCCGCAGGTCGACACCGCGGCGGGCAAGGACCAGGCGACCGGGCTCCCGACGCCACACCCCTTGCTCCGCGCCGCACTCGCGCCGCAGGCCAGGACCCTTGTCGACGTTCTGAACAGCACCGCACAGGCCCACCCCGAGGCACCCGCGATCGATGACGGCCGCGTGGTACTCAGCTATACCGAGTTGCTGTCCGAGATCGACGCCGGTGTCGTCGATCTGATCGCGGCGGGCGTGCGACCGGGCGACCGCGTCGGCGTCCGCATGCCGTCCGGTTCGCATGAGCTCTACGTCACGATCCTGGCCATTCTCTATGCCGGTGCCGCCTACGTCCCGGTGGACGCCGACGATCCGGAGGAGCGCGCCCGACTGGTCTTCGGCGAAGCCCGAGTTACCGCCATCGCGACGGTCGAGGGCATCGAACCGACGGTCGCGGCCGTCGAACGGACCGATCGGCGCCCGGAAACGACCGCAGCCGAATCGACCGTTCGACCCACCACCGACGACGACGCCTGGATCATCTTCACCTCCGGATCCACCGGAACCCCGAAGGGCGTCGCGGTCTCCCACCGCAATGCCGCGGCATTCGTCGACGCGGAAGCGCGCCTGTTCCTCCAGGACGACCCGATCGGCCCCGGCGATCGGGTCCTGGCCGGACTTTCGGTCGCCTTCGACGCCTCCTGCGAGGAGATGTGGCTGGCCTGGCGCAATGGCGCCTGCCTGGTGCCCGCGCCGCGCGCCCTGGTCCGCACCGGCGCGGATCTCGGCCCCTGGCTGGTCCGCCGCGAGATCAGCATCGTCTCTACGGTGCCCACATTGGCCGCTACCTGGCCCGCCGAGGCACTCGACCCGGTCCGCCTGTTGATCTTCGGCGGCGAGGCGGTACCGCCCGAACTCGCCGAACGCCTCGCCGGACGGTCCGCGGCGCGAGCGACTGACCCGGATGAGGAAGCGGATCACGCCGGGCCGGGCGCAGGCCGTACCGATTCCGACCGTGAGGTGTGGAACACCTACGGCCCCACCGAAGCAACGGTGGTCGCCTGTGCGGCCCTGCTCGACGGCGGCTTCCCGGTCCGGATCGGACTCCCGCTCGACGGCTGGGATCTGACCGTCATCGATGCCGACGGCAACCCGGTGGGCGAAGGCGAAACCGGTGAACTCGTGATCGGCGGCGTCGGTCTCGCCCGCTATCTCGACCCGGCCAAGGATGCCGAAAAGTACGCTCCGCTGCCGTCACTCGGCTGGGACCGGGCCTATCGCAGCGGCGATCTGGTCCGCAACGACAGCGAGGGTCTGGTCTTCCTCGGCCGCGCCGACGATCAGATCAAACTCGGCGGCCGCCGCATCGAACTCGGCGAGATCGATAACGCACTGCAACATCTGCCCGGCGTCACCGGGGCCGCCGCCGCCATCCGCTCCACCAAGGCGGGCAATAAGATCCTGGTCGGCTATCTCACCGGTACCGCACCGGATTTCGACCTGTCCGCGGCCAGAGCCCAACTCGCTCAACAACTCCCGGCCCCACTGGTCCCCCGGCTCGCCATCGTCCCCGACCTGCCGACCCGCACGTCGGGCAAGGTCGACCGCAACGCCCTGCCGTGGCCGCTGCCCAATGACACCGACGCCCCGCGCGCCGACCTCACCGAAACCGAGCAATGGATCGCCGGACTGTGGGATTCGATTCTCGGCGCCGAGGTCACCGGCCCCGACAGCGACTTCTTCGACCTCGGCGGCGGCTCGCTCGCGGCCGCCCAACTGGTCACCGCCCTGCGCGAACGCTATCCGAGCATCGCCGTCGCTGACCTGTACGACCATCCCCGCCTCGGCGCACTCGCCGAACTACTGGACGAGACCGCACCATCGGAGGCGGTCGAACCCCGCATCGTCCGCCCCACCCCCCGCAGCGCGCAGTGGACACAGGTACTCGCCACCGTCCCGCTGAGCACCCTCACCGGCATGCAGTGGCTCACCTGGCTGGCCATTGTCGGGAATATCGCGGGCTGGTCCGGCTCACTGCCGTGGCTGCCGCATCTGTCGTGGTGGTGGACGCTGGCCGCCTTCCTGCTGTTCATCTCCCCGCCGGGGCGCATGGCGATATGCGCGACGGGTGCGCGGGTGCTGTTGCGCGGCGTCGCGCCGGGCAGCTATCCACGCGGCGGCTCGGTACATCTGCGGCTGTGGGCCGCGGTCCGGCTGTCCGAGGCCAGCGGCGCCGAAAGCCTCTCCGGCGCACCGTGGATGGTGCCGTTCGCGCGGACACTCGGCGCGAAGATCGGCACCGGTATCGATCTGCACACCCTGCCGCCGGTCACCGGCATGCTCGAACTCGGCGACGGCTGCAGTGTGGAACCGGAGGTCGACCTCTCGGGTTACTGGATCGATGGCGATGTCGTGCACATCGGGCCGATCACCATCGGCCCCGGCGCCGTGATCGGCGCGCGATCGATCCTGCTGCCCGGCAGCAGGATCGGCAAGAACGCCGAGATCGCACCGGGCTCCTCGGTGGCGGGCAAGGTCAAGGCCGAACAGGAGTGGGCCGGCTCGCCAGCGAGCAAGGTCGGCAAGGCACCGCACCGTTGGCCGGACAACACCCCCGCCAGGGCCGCACACTGGGTCGCGATCTTCGGCGTGACCTCGATGGCCTTGGCGGCCATGCCCATTCTCGGCCTGGCCACCGGCGGCGCGTTCATCGCCTGGTTCATCCGCGATGCGACCACGCTCGCGGGCGCGCTCGGGCGCGGCTTCGCGATCCTGCCCGTCGCCACCCTGCTCAGCCTGACCGTCTACGCGGTGACGACGGTGCTCGCGGTCCGACTGCTCAGCATCGGACTCACCGAGGGCCATCACCCGGTCCGCAGCCGGGTCGGCTGGCAGGCCTGGGCCACCGAGCGGCTGCTGGATTCGGCGCGCACCTTCCTGTTTCCGCTCTATGCCAGCCTGCTGACCCCGCTGTGGCTGCGGCTGCTCGGTGCGAAGGTCGGCAAGAGCGTCGAGGCCTCCACGGTGCTGCTGCTGCCGAAGTTCACCACCGTCGCCGACGGCGCGTTCCTCGCCGACGACACCATGATCGCCAGCTATGAACTCGGCGGCGGCTGGCTGCGCATCGGCGATGCCAAGGTCGGCAAGCGCGCGTTCCTCGGCAATTCCGGAATGACCGCGCCCGGTCGGCGGGTGCCGAAGAACGGCCTGGTCGCGGTGCTCTCGGCCGCGCCGTCCAAGGCCAAGGCGGGTTCGTCCTGGCTCGGCAGCCCGCCGGTCCGGCTGCGCCGCGCCTCCGAGACCGGCGATACCGAGCGCACCTTCGATCCGCCCCCGCGGCTCAAGGTTTTCCGCGGCATCGTCGAAACCTGCCGGCTGATACCGGTGTTGGTGACCTTCGCGATCGGCCTCGGCGTGCTGTTCACGCTCGCCTGGATCGCGGAATCGGTGGGCTATCTGGCCGCCGCGCTGCTCAGCGGTGTGGTGCTGCTGGCCGCTGGCGCGATCGCAGGCGCCAGCTCCATCATCGCGAAGTGGTTGCTGGTCGGGCGGATCGGCGCCGAGGAACATCCGCTGTGGAGTTCGTTCGTGTGGCGCAATGAGGTCGCCGACACCTTCGTCGAAACCGTTGCCGCGCCCTGGTTCGCGCGGGCCGCGACCGGCACCCCGGTGCTGAATCTGTGGCTTCGCGGACTCGGCGCGAAGATCGGTCGCGGGGTATGGTGCGAGTCCTACTGGCTACCGGAGGCGGACCTGGTGACACTCGGTGACGGCGCGACAGTGGAACGGGGCTGTGTGGTGCAGACCCACCTCTTCCACGATCGGATCATGGCGATGGACACCGTCACGCTCGGCGCCGGTGCCACCCTCGGACCGCACTGTGTCGCGCTGCCCGCCGCGAGCATCGGCGACGGCGCGACCATCGGCCCCGCGTCGCTGGTCATGCGGGGTGACACCGTGCCGGCGTCCACCCGCTGGTGGGGAAATCCGATCGCGCCGTGGTCCAGTGCGGCGCCGAGGCCGAGCGAGGTCGGAGCGGTCAACTGATGCGGGGCAAGTTCTACGAAGAGCCCATCGACGAATACCTACCGCAGAACGGAAATCGGGGCTACCGGGTATCGCGGTACGAACTGGAGCTCACCTACCGGGTCACCAGCAACCGCCTGGCAGGCCGGGCCTCGATCACCGCGGTGACCACCGCGGTGCGTGATCGTTTCGCACTCGATCTGTCCCAAGCGCTCACCGTCGCCAAGGTCTTCGTCAACGGGGCCAAGCCCGCGAAGTACATCCATCAGCACGGCAAGCTGGTGATCACCCCGCAGCATCGGATTCCGGCGGGCGGAGTGCTCGGGCTGGTCGTGCAGTACGCGGGCGTGCCGAAGCCGGTGCGCGGGCCGTGGGGTGAGGTCGGCTGGGAGGAACTGACCGAGGGCGCCCTGGTCGCCAGCCAGCCCAATGGCGCCGCATCGTGGTTCCCCTGCGACGATCACCCGAGTTCGAAAGCCAGCTACCGGATTTCGATCACCACCGACACCCCGTACTACGCGCTGGCCAACGGCACCCTGGTCCGCAAGCAGACCAAGGCGAGCCAGACCACCTGGGTCTACGAACAGGCCGAACCGATGTCGAGCTATCTGGCCACCATCCAGATCGGCCCGTATCGGAAGCATCGGTTCGATGCCCCGCACGGTTCGGTGCCGATGCAGGCCGTCGCCCCGGCCCGGCTGCGCGCCAATTTCGAACACGACTTCGCCCGCCAGTCGAAGATGATGGAGCTGTTCATCGAGAAGTTCGGCCCGTATCCCTTCGACGGCTACACCGTCGTCATCACCGACGACGAACTCGAAATCCCGATCGAGGCCCAGGGCATCTCGGTCTTCGGCGCCAACCACTGTGACGGCCGCCGCGGCGCGGAACGCCTTGTCGCACACGAACTCGCGCACCAGTGGTTCGGCAACAGCCTCACCATCCGTCAGTGGCGCGATATCTGGCTACACGAAGGCTTCGCCTGTTACGCCGAATGGATCTGGTCGGAGGCCGCCGGCGGGCCGACCGCCGACCAGCTGGCGCGCGCCGCCCGACACAATCTGTCCAGGGAACCGCAGAACATCATCATCGGCGATCCGGGGCCACCGCGCATGTTCGATGATCGCGTGTACAAGCGCGGCGCGCTCACCCTGCACGCACTGCGTCTGGAGCTCGGCGAGCCGGCCTTCTGGGATCTGGTGCGCGAGTGGACGATTCGCTATCGGCACGCCTCGGTCAGCACCGAGGAATTCACCGATCTGGCCAGCCATTACAGCCTGGTGCCGCTGCGGCCGCTGTGGGATGCCTGGCTGCTCTCCGAACCGCTGCCGCAACTGCCGCCCATCGGCGGACAGGCCAATTCGACATCGCGTTGACGCGCCCTCAGAACACCAGGTAGCGCGTGGCCAATTCCTCGACGAGGGGATCGCCGTCCGGGACGCTGTTCAGGGCGTCGAGATCGGCTACGACGGAGATCAGGCGGGGATCTTCCTGTTCCTGATCGAGCGCGCCGTCCTCGGCGAGCTGACGCAAGAGCTTCGCTCGCACCCTGTCCTTCAGCGATTCCATGTCGTCATACCGGCGTCAGCCAGGTCCCCCACGGCGTATTCCGCAGCACCGTATAGCCGATGAGCAGCGCGATGAACACCCACATCGAGGTGCGGCTGATCCGCGGCAGTCGCATCGGCTCCCCACGCCAGGCCCGCAGCGACCAGTCACCGATCCACAGCACGAAGGCCAGGACCAGCGGCAGCACGAGCAGATTGCTGTGCACCGCATCGAGGATCCGACCGTCGGTCAGATTGTGCACACCCCGCATGCCACCGCAGCCGGGGCAGTAGAACCCGGTCAGCGCGTAGACCGGGCAGATTCCGTACGAGCCTTCGCTGTGCGGATCACGGAAATGCAGCAGGGCCACGGCGCCGATGCCGACGCCCGCCGCGACCAGTGGCCACCCCATGGCGCGCAGCCCGGTGCGCTTCGCCGCCGGTTCCGGATACGCTGCCAGGTCCGCCTGCGCCACCGGCCCCGCGACCGGTTCCGGTACTGCCTGCCTCATCTCCACAAGGACCAACGGTAGTCGCGGCCGCCCCGCCGCCGCCACAACCGACTCAGGACCAGCGTCGTTCACGATTCGGGTTGGGCGAATCGCACGGTATTGCCGAACGGATCGGCCACTTCGAAACCCGGCCCGCCCGGACCGTCCTGTGGGCACCCGGGCTTCGCGTAGCGGTAGTCCGCCGCCGCCAGCTCGGCATGCAGCGCATTGATGTCGTCCACCGCGATCCACACCACCGATCCCGGAGTTCCGTCACCGTGATGCTCACTCAGATGCACCGTCGCCGCCGACCGCGACAACTGCGCGTAGAGCGGAAAGCCGGCACCGAACCGGTGTTCCCAGTCGACGGTGAATCCCAAATATTCGCAGTAGAACTCGTACGCCTCGGCGATATCGAATATGCGCAGCACCGGAATCGGCGCCGCCAGCCGGACCGCATCGGAAGCCATGGCCGAAACCATCGCACCGCCCACCGACATTTTCATTACTTTCCGGCGTTTCCGCAGCTAGAGTACAATTTTTCGACGTGGACGCCGCTGGTGGTACCCGGTTCGAAGGATTCGGGGTCAGCGCGGCTCGCAGGCTCGAATTCGGGCATGTGGGCCACTGGTACGCACCCCCGGACAGCGATTTCTCCGGCTCGATCGCAGTCGAAATAGACCCCGGAGACGGATCCTCTGTTGTTGTTTTCGTCCGTGCCCCGAACCGCCGCGACATCCCCACCGATTTCCATCCGGACGACCAGGTCTGCCTGGTAATGCCCGACGATATCGCCGACTTCCTCTCCCCCAGCTGAGCTCTCTCCCGCAGCTCTCGTCGGGATCCGCACCCGTTGTCGGCGGATCCCGACGAGGGTTGTGGCCGTTTTGTGACCTTTGAGGCCGGGATCGTCGCTGGCACAGGGGAATTGGGCGTAGCACCGGGTAGCCGAGAGCGGTAACGAGCGGGGCGGTACCGGGCGATATCCAGGAAGAAGTTACTCGAGCCCGATGTTTCTTCTAACAAGCACTATTGGCCGACCTAATTTCGGGTATCCACCCGATAGAGCCAGGATTTCGCCATGGAGCGCTAGCACTAGCAAGCACTCTGCTTGCACTGTACTGTGGCGGCTGACACAAAGGAGTGCCGAATGCTGGTCAAGTCGATGAGGACGCTGGCGGATATGCGCGGAGACGAACCGCTGACCGCCGCCTACCGTGCTGGACTTCGGTCTCGTACCTACCGGACCGCGTCGCTGAACAAGCCCGCCACCGCCCCCGAAGTCATCCCGGTCACCACCGGAGACGGGGCCAAGCTCAGGGTCCACGCCTACGGCCCCGCCGACGGCGACATCATCGTCTTGATCCACGGCTGGAGCTGCTGCATCGAGTACTGGAACCCGCAGATCAACGCCTTCGCCGACCGCTACCGCGTCCTCGCCTACGATCAGCGCGGCCATGGTGAGAGCACCCTGGGCAGCGACGGTCCGGGCGCGCAGACCCTGGCCGACGACCTCGAGGCCGTACTCGAGGCCACCCTGCCATTGGGCAAGCGCGCCGTGCTCGTCGGTCACAGCATGGGCGGAATCACGCTGCAAGCGTGGGCGTCTCGCTATCCGGAACAGGTCACCCGGCGCGCCAACGCCGTCATCCTCGCCAACACCGCGGCCCGCGATATCCGCTACGAAACCGACCTGCTGCCGCTGTTCAACAAGCCGCTCATGGTGGCCAGCCGGCCGGTGAGGGTCCTCGGCGCCACTGTGCGCGTCCCGCTCGTCATCGCGGAAACCGCACTCGCCGCACCGGTTCCGCTGCCCGGCGGCTGGCCGGTCAGCGCGGTGTTCAAGGCCCGCGTGATGTCCAGGCCCGCGACCCGCGACGAGGTGGATTTCGCGCTCGGCATCATCCGTTCGTGTCGCCCGCTCACCCGCGGCCTGCACGCCGCCGCCCTCGCCGACCTCGACCTCGGCGATGCCGCCGGGCACCTGACGGTTCCCACCACCGTCATCGCGGGCGTCGCGGACCACCTGCTGCCCGAGCGCATGTCCCGCCCGATCGTCGAGGCGCTGACCCGCGCCGGTCACCTCGCCGATTACCAGGTCTGGCCCACCGGCCACCTCGGCAATATCGAGGCCGCCGACCGCTTCAACACCCTGATCGCCGATATCGCCGAGCGCGCCAATCCCAGACCGGCTGTTGCCGGCTGACCCTCTTCTGGGGCTGGTCAACGGCGCCCGGCCCCAGAAGATTTCCTGGCGCACCGTCGGTCGTCGTTGCTATCGTCGACCGGTGATCAACCTCCGACAGACATGGCGCCGGCTGCCTTCGCAGCCCGATTAACCATGTCCACGGGCTGTACGCAGCCCGTGAGTGTTCCTGCGCGGAACGAGGTTTCGTACGGCCCTAGACCATCCGTCCAGGAGCCGAGCAATGAATTCCTACGCGACCACCCGTGAACGAAGTGACGAACTCGCTGCCGCCGTCACCACGAATCCCAGCCGATACCGGGTCCTGACCGGCGAACGGCCGACCGGTCCGCTGCATCTCGGTCACTACTTCGGCACGATCGCCGAACGCGTCCGGCTGCACGACCTGGGCGTCGAGACGTTCATCATCCTCGCCGACTACCAGGTCATCACCGACCGCGACGGCATCGGTCCGGTCCGCGACAACGGCTACGGCGCCGTACTCGACTATCTCGCCGCTGGCATCGACCCGAACCGGGCCACGATCTTCGCCCATTCGGCGATCCCCGCGCTGAACCAGCTCATATTGCCCTTCCTGAGCCTGGTCACCGAGGCCGAATTACACCGCAACCCCACGGTCAAGGCCGAACACGCCGCGGCTGGGCGCGCATTGAGCGGACTCCTGCTGACCTATCCGGTCCACCAAGCCGCCGACATCCTGTTCTGCAAGGGCAATCTGGTCCCCGTCGGCAAGGACAATCTGCCGCATATCGAATTGACCAGAGTGATCGCCCGCCGTTTCAACGAGCGCTACGGCCGGATCTTTCCGGAGCCGCAAGCCCTGCTCACCTCGACACCCGAAGTACCCGGTCTCGACGGCCGAAAGATGTCGAAGAGCTACGGCAATGCGATCACCCTCGCCATGACCGCCGACCAAACCGCCACCCTCATCCGCCGCGCCCCGACCGACTCCGAGCGCACCATCACCTTCGACCCCGAACACCGCCCCGGCGTCTCCGCCTTGCTGACCACCGCCGCATTGTGTTCGGGCACCGATGAGCACACCCTGGCGAACCAGATCGGCGACGCCGGTTCCGGCGGCCTGAAAAAGCTCACCACCGACGCGGTCAACGACTTCCTCACACCTCACCGCCAGTGCAGACAAGACCTCGCCCGCGACCCCGGCTTCATCCGCACCGTTATCCGTACCGGAAATGCCCGCGCGAATGACATCGCCGACCGCACCCTCGACGAGGTCCGCTCCGCAATGGGAACGACGTACTGATCGCGACAGAAATCGGTCCCGGGAGTCATCTCCCGGGACCGATCCGCATCAGCCGGATTCGCTCAGATACGGCCGCCGGCCGCGGCGGCCAGGAACTCGTGCTCGATGATCTTGCCGTCGCCGTCCATATCGATCCTGTCGAACAGGGCCTCGATATCCTCGGGATGCTTGCCCTGGTTCTCGTAGTGCTCGAAGAACTCTTCGCGGCTGACGAAGCCATCGCGGTCGCGATCCATGGCCTTGAATGCTTCGAGAATGTCTCTGTTATCCATTCGGTTCATCTCCCAACTTCGAGGCGGGTGGCGGTGCGCCACTCCGCACGGACAGTTGTCGAGCCGTACTGGAAAAACCTGACGCATCAAGGCTAGGGGCTGAGCCGATATCGGTGTGGCGAAATTCCAATTCTCGGCAAATTGGCCGCTGACGTGCTGGAACCACCTCTGGAGTTTGGCGTCGAGGTCAGAGACCGTGCTTCACAATGGGCACGATCGCGCGCGAACACGGCGGCTCCCGATTCGCCGAGATCACCGCACCCGGCGAGAAGTACCGCTACGCCTACAGCGGGCTGCTCCTGCTGGCCCGCACACCCCGATCGGTACTTCCTGATCCCGCACCAACGGAAAGCCGAACGCGCCCGCGTCTTCGTCGTCAACACCAGCGACAACATTCGCATCGACCTCTCCAGCCACCAGTAGCGGTGACGCACCGACACGACCCAGCGCCGGTCAGGAAGGTTTGGACAAGCGATCGATGCACTGGTCGCGGAGTTCGGCGATGGTTGAATTGCGCAGGGAACGGGCGGCCGGGGAGTTGAGCAGGCGAATCAGGCGGGTGTGGAATTCTCTGGTGGTGAGGCCGAACCGGACGTAAGCCTCTTCGTCGTTGCCGCCGTACGGAGCCCATTCGGTGGCGAATTCCAGGATGTCGATCTCGTAGGGACTCATGTAAGTCCCTGCGGAGTCGGCGATTTCGCGGGTTTCGGGGTCTCACACATGGCCGAATGTATCTCTCCGGAAAAGGCTCGCATCGCCGAGGCGCTGTCCGCCGTCGATTACGAATATCTCCCCCCTCACCCAACTCGCCGCATCGGAGACGAGGAGTGCGATGGCGGCACCGATGTCTTCGGGTTCGCCGATCCGCGCCAAACGCATCATGAACCGTCTCGATTCGCGGCGGGGACCTTGATGTTGCGCATGGTGACCAATGCAGTGGCACACCACGTTTCCTCGCCCTGGTCGACGCCGTAGACGTCGGCGGCCGCGACAGTGATCGCCTTGCCGGGCTTGACGACCCGCCCACGCGCCACCAGTTTCTCGCCGCGCGCCGGTGCGAGCAGTTTGACGGTGTAGTCGACCGTCATGTTCACCCACCCGAGCGGTAGCAAAGTGCCCGCGGCCGAGCCACCGGCGAAGTCGGCGAGCGAACCGATCACGCCCCCCTGGAAGTTGCCGTTGTGCTCGGTCAGCTCGGTGCGATACGGCTGCACGATCTCCACCTCCCCCGGTACCACTCGGCCGAACGAAAAGCCCAGATGCCGCGCTGCGGGCATGCCGAGCACCACCGCCTCAACGGCCTGCACGACCTGCGGATTCGCCGCCTGCCATTCACTCATAACCCTCGAACTCCTCCCTGGTACGCGGCCAACCCTCGACCGTGCCCCGGGTAAATGCGGCTACCCCACGGCGCGTTGGTCGCGCCCTCCATTCGACATGAACTTGAATTCGACGTCAAGTTGGTTTTTCGGCGGCCGGGGAAGCTCGAAACAGTGCACGGGAATCAAGAGTCGGTGACACTCGCTCCCGCTTCGGGAGGCTTGTTTTGCGATGACACGATCCATGCCGCGATCTGTGCACGCGAGGTGAACCCCAATTTGGTCAGCAGGTGTTCGACGTGTCTATCTGCGGTGCGTGGTGAGATCACCAGGCGAGCGGCGATCGCCCTGTTGGTCAGTCCCTCGGCAACCAGTTCGGCGACTTCCCGCTCGCGTTTGGTCAGCTTGCGACCGGGGGCGTCCACTTGCGCAGACGAGACGTGCTCCCCCA
Organism: Nocardia sp. CA-119907; assembly: GCF_050955995.1. Lineage (NCBI taxonomy): Bacteria > Bacillati > Actinomycetota > Actinomycetes > Mycobacteriales > Nocardiaceae > Nocardia > Nocardia sp. CA-119907. Next base: position 514,639 of record NZ_CP192091.1, on the reverse strand, counting down.
GGGCATAGGCGATGGCGGAGTCGAAACTGAGCGCTGCACCCTCCCGCTGCGCCGCGACGTAGGTCTGTTCTTTCATTGCCCGTCGAGTTCGGCGCTCGCTTTCCTCCTGATGGACGAGCAGGTCCGAAAACTGTACCGGCGCAGCGCCCACCGACCGGCCGATCCGCTCTGCGGCCGCGGTCAACACGACCGCACGCTCGGCCTTGCCTTCTTCGGCGGCAACCCACGCCAATACCTGCAGGCATATGCCGGCGTTGGTGCGGTCGTTCACTATCCGGCTCACCCGCAGTGCCTGCGCGAGCAGTCGAGTCGCCCGCGCGGGATCGCCCTGCCGCCACAACGCAATAGCCAGCGACAACTGCACGTAGGTCTGGTTGATCGTTTCTCCACGGTTTTCGGTGATCGCGAGCGCGTGCTCGTAGTGTTCGATCGCCTGAGGGCTGTCGTTGCGCAGTTCATATGTGAGACCGAGAAACGTCAAGGCGTCGATCTGGAGGAGTAGGTCGCCGCGTTCGGCATGCACCTGGGCGGCTTTCTCGAGGTAGGGGCGGGCATCAGAAGGGTTCCCGCTGTACAGCGCGAGGAGTCCGTGGGCCAAGTCGATGTGTGCGCGAGTCAGTGGGTCGGTCGTCTGCTCGACGAGCGCTCGCCCTTCGCGCACCAGAGCGGCCACCGCGGGAAGGTCGCCCTGCATTGCCGCTATGAGGCAGGCAGCGTATATCGCCATGCCTTGGTCGACGGTGATCTGTCCGGTGCGGCGTGCCATCAAGCGGTCGAGCCAGCGGCGCCCCTCACTGAGCGAGCCGTGGGAGAACCAGAACGGCCAAATCGCGGCGGCGATCCGAATTCCGGCGTCGGGGCTGTCGGATACGCAGAATTCGAGCGCTTGTCGCAGATTCGATTGCTCTCGACGCAACCTGGTGATCCACTCGAATGCTCGGGGACTGGTCCAGTCGGCATTCGCATCGAGCGCCAGCCGTTCATACCAGTTCCGGTGACGGCGGCAGAGCTCGAGGTATTCGCCGGTCTGTTGAGCCTTTTCGCGGCCGTAGTCGCGCACGGTGTCGAGCATTCGGAAGCGCACCGCTGTGCCCGACTCCTCTCGTATCAGGATCGACTTGTCGATGAGGAAGGCCACGGTATCGAGTAGGTCTTCCGCACCTGGATCGTCGCCGCAGACCGACTGGGCGGCATCGAGTTCGAAGCTGCCGGCGAACACAGACAGCTGAGCCCACGCTCGTTGTTCCGCCGGTGTGCACAGGTCGTGGCTCCAGTCGATACACACGCGCAAGGTCTGTTGGCGGGGCGGAGCACTCCTGCTGCCGCGGGTCAGCAATGCGAATCGGTCGGTCAACCGCTGCAGTACCTGCTCGGGCGACATCGCCCGCAACCGGGCCGTCGCCAGCTCGATCGGCAACGGCAAGCCGTCCAGCCGCCGACAGATCCGGGCGATGGTGACCTTGTTGTCCTCGGTGAGCTCGAACCCCGCCACAGCCGTGGCAGCCCGTTCGGCGAACAGCCTCATCGCGCCGTCACGAGGCAGGCCCCTCGGTAGCCGATCGGGATCGGGGACGGCCAGCGGGCGTATCGGCAATACCGCTTCCCCGTCGAGACCGATCGGCTCACGACTTGTCGCGAGAATTCGTACCCCAGGACAGGCGCGAAGCAACCATTCGGCGAGCTCGGCAACCGCGGCCACCATCTGCTCGCAATTATCCAGTACAAGCAGCAATTCCCGATCGGCGAGAAACTCGACGAGCACCTCGCGTAACGGCCGCACGGACCGGTCCTGCAATCCCAGCGCACCCGCCACGACACCCACCAGCAACGACTCGTCACGCAGCTCGCCCAGTTCCACAAAAGCCACGCCGTCGCCGAAATCCCGGTGCGCACTGGTGGCTACCCGCACCGCCAGCCGCGTCTTGCCCACCCCGCCGATCCCGGTCAACGTCACCAACCGCGAGGTCGACAATGAGTTCGTCGCTTCGGTCAGCTCCGTGCGCCGGTCGACGAAACTGGTCAGTTCCAACGGAACCCGCCCTGGCCGGCTCGAACCCGAAGAAGTCTCCCGCGGTCGACGCTCATGCGATCCGGTCGCGGAGGACTTCCCATATGCGGATGGCATGGGCCCGTGCTCGGCTGAGGGCGGGGTGTACAGGGCCATGTCATCGACGGGGAAACCATGGTGGCGCTGGGATGTTCGAAGTTGTTCACCCAGTTCCCGGGCGGAAGGGCGGTTGTCCGGGTCGCTGGACATGGCGCGTTCGATGATGGCGCCGACATCCTCGGAGATGCCGTGCTCCCGCAGGTCCGGGACCGGCGCGGAGGTGATCCTGACGAACTGGGCCACCAACTGCTCACCGCTGCGGCGTTCGAAGGCAGCGTGACCGGTGATCGCAGCAAACAATGTTGCGCCCAAACCGTAGACATCCGCGGCCGGACTCGGCGGCTCGCCAGCGATCACTTCCGGAGCGGTGAAGGCCGGTGTACCTGTGATGATGCCGGTACCGGTGACGAACCCGCCCGCGATATGGGCGATTCCGAAGTCGACCAGCGTCGGCTCGTCGTAATCGGTGAAGAGGATATTCGCAGGTTTGACGTCGCGATGAAGAACCCCGGAGCGATGCGCCGTCTCGAGCGCCCCGACCATCTTCACACCCAGCCGGAGCGCTTCCTCCAGGGGCAGCGACCCGTGACGGCGGATCCGTTCGTCGAGGGAGCCGCGCGGGTAATACGGCATGACGATGAAAGGGCGCCCGGCGTCGGTGGCACCGGTCTGCAGGACATGGACGATATTGGGGTGTCCGGTCAGCCTGCCCGCAGCGCGCTGCTCACGGAAGAACCGCGCCCGATTGTCCTCGTCCAGATCGGCGGCGAGCACCTTGACCGCCACCACGCGGTCGAGCGAAACCTGCCTGCACTGATAGACAGCACCGAAACCGCCACGACCGATCTCCGCGGCGGCGTCGAACCCGGCCGCCGCCAACTCCGCCACGACCGAACTGGACACGTCACGTTGCGTCGCGAATGGATCGGCCTCGGTCATCGACTACACCGGTTCATCGCATCCAAGCCATGGCAGAACACCACCGCTCACCTCTCGATGACGTATCCCAAGAATATCGCCGGGTGCGCATCGGTAGCTCTGCGGAAAGCTCCCGAGTCTCCTGTCTCCCGATTCCGGTCAGGCTCTCGACCCGTAGGTCGCGAGGTACGCGGTGACGAGGCGACGTGATTCCTCGATGGTGGCCTCATCGCCGGTGCGGGAGTGCCGGAACGCCACATCGAAGAGCCGGCTGTCCGCCTCGAAAGCGAGCTGCACGACGAGCAGCGGGGTGTCTGCGAGCAGGAGCTCTTCCCGAATCAGCAGGTGCCACAACTGCTCTGCCTTGGCGTCGTCGAAGGTCTGCACCAGTTGGGTGAGCTTCTGGTGCCGTCCCGCGAACCACAGCTCGATACAGCTCGGGTACTCGCGGAAGTAGGCGAGCATTGTGTCGATCACTACGCTGACGGCGTCACGCAGGGTGAGATCCCGCGGCAGGTCCAAGTTCGCGGCGATGCGCGTATCGAGATCGCGCAGGTGGCCCTGCAACAGCTCGACCTCGACCTGATGCCGGTCGGCGAAGTAGTGGTACATCGACGCGGGCGGGATGCCGGTCCGGTCGCTGATCGCCTTGAGCGTCGCGGACTCGTATCCCTCGGCGCCGAGCAACTCCTCGGCGGCGTCGAGGATGGCCTTCCGGCGTGCGAGGCCCCGGCGCTGCACAGCAGTCTTGCGTGCGGACGACTGCTCGACGAACTCGACCACGATTCGAGATCGTATCAGCCGCGGATGATCGAAGAACTCGAGCCGAATAGCGCCCGCATCGAGATCGAACGGGAGCGGATCTCGGCGGCACGCTGCGTCAACATAGACAAGGGGGAAACGTTCCACGTCAGAGAAAGGCCGCTGAACAGAGCAAGCGAGGAGACATCATGACAGTGGTCCAGAACTTCATCGACGGCAAGCTCGTCGACTCGGTGAGCGGTGCGACGATGGCACTCGTCGACCCCGCCACCGGCGAGCAGTACGGCACCGCCCCGGTGTCCAACGAGCAGGACATCGACAACGCGTACGCGGCGGCGGCCAGGGCGTTCTGCGACTGGAAACGCACGACGCCGTCGCACCGCCAGAAGGCGCTGTTGGACTTCGCCGACGAGTTGGCGAATGCCGCCGACGCGCTGGTCCAGGCCGAGGGCCGCAACACCGGCAAGCCGAACCATGTCACCGCGGCCGCGGAGATCCCGCAGATGCTGGACCAGACCCGATTCTTCGCGGGCGCCGCACGAGTACTCGAGGGCAAGTCGGCCTGCGAGTACCTGGCGGGCCATACCTCGTGGATCCGCCGGGAGCCGATCGGCGTCATCGGGCAGGTGACGCCGTGGAACTACCCGATGATGATGGCCATCTGGAAGTTCGTTCCCGCGATCGCGGCGGGCAACACCGTGGTGCTCAAGCCGAGCGACACCACCCCGGTGACCACGGTGATGCTGGCCGAACTGGCCGCGAAGCACCTGCCGCCGGGCGTGCTCAACGTGGTGACCGGTGACCGGGTGACCGGTGCGGCGGTGGTCGCGCATCCGACCCCGCAGATGGTGTCGATCACTGGTTCGGTGGCCGCGGGCCGTGCGGTCGCGGAATCGGCCGGGGCCCACCTGAAGCGCACGCATCTGGAGTTGGGCGGCAAAGCGCCGGTCATCGTGTTCCCCGACGCCGATATCACGGCAACCGCCGTGGGTATCGCGGCCTCGGGCTATTTCAACGCCGGGCAGGATTGCACGGCGGCCACCCGGGTGCTCGGTCACGCGGCGGTGGCCGATGATCTGACCGCGGCGCTGGCCGAACAGGCCGGAAATGCGACAACGACGTTCGGCAGGACCACCGATGACGAGGACGCGTGGGTGCCACCGGTCAATAACGCCAACCAACTACAGCGGGTGCTCGGCTTCCTCGACGAGGTACCCGATCACGCTTCGGTCATGACCGGTGGGCACCGGCAGGGCGACCACGGGTATTACGTCGAGCCGACCGTCATCGGCGGTCTGCGGCAGTCCGACCGGCTGAGCCAGCGCGAAATCTTCGGCCCGGTGATCACCGTGCAGTCGTTCACCGACGAAGACGAGGCGATCCGGTGGGCCAACGGCGTCGAATACGGGCTGGCTTCCTCGGTGTGGACCAAGGATGTGTCGCGGGCGCTGCGCGTATCGGCCGCGCTCGACTTCGGCAGTGTGTGGATCAACACGCACACCGCGCTGATCGCCGAGATGCCACACGGCGGGTTCAAGTCGTCCGGGCACGGCAAGGATCTGTCGATGTACGGGCTGGAGGACTACACCCGCGTCAAGCATGTGATGGCCAAGATCGACTAGCTCGGTCAGCGCGCCCCGCTCACGAACTCATTTGCGTGGTACCGGAATCCGAGACCACGATCTCGAGTTCATCCGCCGCGTAGCGGGCGCGCAGGACCTTTTTGTCGAACTTGCCGACGCTCGTCTTCGGCACCTCGGGCACGAATGTCCAACGTTCGGGCAATTGCCATCTCGCCACTTTGTCGGCCAAGAACGCCCGCAGCGCACCCGCGTCGACCTGGGCTCCGGTGCGCAACGCCGCGGCGACGACGGGACGCTCGTCCCACTTCTCGTCGGGCACCCCGAACACCGCGGCCTCGGCGACGTCCGGGTGCGCCATGATCGCGTTCTCGAGTTCGACCGATGAGATCCATTCGCCGCCGGACTTGATGATGTCCTTGGCTCTATCGACCAGGGTCAGGTAGCCGTCCGAAGTGATGGTGCCGACGTCGCCGGTGCGCAGCCAGCCCGCGCGGAACGCGTCGGAGCCGACGGCGTCCGCCTCCGGCGAGTAGTAGGAGGCGGTGATCCAGGGACCGCGAACCTCCAGTTCTCCCACCGATTTTCCGTCGTGCGGCAATTCCGTGCCATCGTCGCCGATGAGGCGCGCTCGCACAGAAGCGGGAAAGCGGCCCTGGGTGACCCGGTAGGTGTAGGCCGCCTCGCCTTCGGTTTCCGGCGGGGGCCAGGCGACGCAGCCCAGCGGCGAGGTTTCGGTCATTCCCCAGGCCTGGATGATGCGGACACCGTGGCGATCCTCGAAGGCCCGCATCAGTTGTGCCGGCACCGCCGAGCCCCCGACCACCACCGCCCGCAGATGGCCCAGGTCACGTGGGCTCGCATCGACCGCGGCGAGTACGCCGTTCCACACCGTCGGAACAGCGGCGGCGAAACTGGGCCGTTCGGCTGCCATGAGCTCGAGCAGCGGCGACGGCTGCAGGAATCGATCGGGCATCACCAGCGACGCGCCCACCATGAGCGCCGCGTAGGGCAGGCCCCACGCGTTGGCGTGGAACATGGGCACGATCGCCAGCACCCGATCGCCCGCCCGGATGCCCATGCCGTCGGCGGTGCACGCGTGCATGGAGTGCAACCAGTTCGAACGGTGCGAATAGACCACGCCTTTCGGGTCGCCGGTGGTGCCGGAGGTGTAGCACATCGCGGCGGCAGACCGCTCGTCGAGCACCGGGAAGTCGAATACGGGCGGGTACTGGGCGAGCAGCGTGTCCAGTTCGTGTACCGCGACACCCTCGGGTGCGTGCAATGCGCTGGCGTCGCCATTGGCGACGATGACATGGCGGACGGTCCGCAGCGTCGGCAGTACCTGCGTGAAGACGGGCACCAGCGAACCGTCGACGATCACCACCTGGTCTCCGGCGTGGTTGGCCACATAGGTGATCTGTTCCGGAAAGAGCCGAATATTGAGGGTATGCAGCACCGCGCCCATGGCAGGCACCGCACAGTAGGCGACGAGGTGTTCGTTGTTGTTCCACATGAACGTGCCGACCCGGTCGCCGCGGCCGATTCCCAGCGCGGTCAGCGCATGGGCGAGCCGAGCCGCCTGCGCACCGAGTTCGTGGTAGGTCAGCACCCGCGAGCCGCTACCGGTCCAGGTGCGGACGGTGGCGTCGGCATGCACGGTGGTGGCGTAGCGCAGCAGCGTCGCCAAGGACAGCGGTTCGTCCTGCATCGTGCTCGGCATCGGCAGGTCGTGGTCGTTGTAAGTCATTGTGTGCTGGTCTTTCTCAGGAAGAGCGCGGCGTTGTCCGGGTACAGCGGCCGGCCGGGCCCGAGCGTGTCCCGGCCCGGCCGACCGCTGTCCTCAGCCGCGTAGCGCCGAGGCGAAAATCCCTGGCAGGGCGGCGATTCGGGGTTTCTTCGCGAAGTCGGTCAGGCGCCGCAGGGTCGTGGCGCCGGTGCGGTTGGTGACGAACCACGGCGGCTTCGGCGAGAGACTGAATTCCCCGTGCAGCAGCGACCGCGGCGCGGGACGGAACGGACCGCGGACCACGGTTCGTTCCGGTTCGGCGATCAGCAATGCGTTGTGCACAACACCGATTCCGCTCTGGATATCGGCCAAGGTGTGCCCGGGGAACGCACCCCACGAGGCACGGGCGGTGAGATACCCCAGGCCGGTCCAGGCGTTGACGGCGATGGTGCCGTACCGCAGCTCGGCCACCGCGGACTCGACCCGTGCACCGAGCCGTTTGATCGTGGTGGGATGGGCGACGATGTTCGCGCCGAGCGTGCCCACGATCTCCTCATTGCACACGCGGACTGCCCGCGCCAGGAATTCGGCTGGGTCGCCGGGCAATTCGATCACGCCGAGCACCGGGGCGAAGTATTCGGTGTGCAGCGCGGGTTCGTGGCGGTCCGGTGCCATGCCCTCGATGAGTGTGCGTGCGCCGATCGCCTGCGCCTGCGGATAGGTTCGGCGTGCGGCCGCGACGCGGTCCGCCGATCCGGGGTAATAGTCGGGCCGCTGCGGCGCACGGCCGATCGCCGCGCGGAGTTCGGCGAGGAACCGCTCCTTCTGGGGCCAGTCCGCGGAGACCACCGCTACCTGAGCGGCGATGCAGTTGTACCCGTTGTTGTGTAGCCGCTGCGTGGCCAGGTGTTCGGCCTGGAAGCGCAGGTCCGCGCTCGACCAGCGACCCGGCACCACGATTGTGGGCGAGACGCCACCGAGCTCGCTGGTGATGGGCTTGGTCAGCTGGGGCGTGCCCGCCGCCCGGTTCTTCTCGGCCTCGGCTCCGGTACCGAAGACGATGGCGTCATGGGTGATCGCGCTGCCGGTGATGTGCACGGCGTCCACCCCGGGGTGGTTCACCAGGGCCGATCCCACCTCCGGACCGCCCGTGATCAGTCGGAGGAAACCGCGCTCGATCATGGGCGCGAAGATCTTCTCGAGCACCGGCAGCAGCGGATCGGTGATCGGGTTGAGCTTCAGCGCCACCACCCGGTTGTCGGCGTACAGCTGGTACAGCACGTCCAGCGGGGCGATCGAGAAGATATTGCCCGCACCCAGCACCACACCGATACCGCCGGTATTGGTCGGCGTGCGCTGGCCCAGTCCCGCACGGGCGCGGACGGATTCGGCGTCGACGCCCGGCCGCGACCAGACCTCGGCGTGGAATCCATTGAGCAGCAGTGCGTCGAATATGCCGTGCGGGAACACATCGACGGCGGTACGGCCGCCGGGTGCCGGACGCATCGGGTATCCGTCGACCGGGCTGCGCCCCTGCTCCAGAGCCAGTAGGGATTCCGCGAGTGCGGCGGCACCGGTGAGCAGGGAGTACGGTCCGCTGACCCATTCCTCACCCAGCAGGGGCGAATCCACCGTCAGCTTCTTGATCCGCGCCGCGGTCTCGATCCACTCTTGCGCATGCCGCGCCGTATTGGCGTGGATCTCCTCCAGCAGTCGACGCCGGGCGGCCAAATCGGTTCGAGACCATTGGATTTCACCGCCTTTCAGTGCGGATACGGCGGCGTCGATGGTGGCCGTCACGGTTGCGGTCATGCTCGGTTTCCTTCCGATTCGGCGTCCTCGAGGACCATGACCGAAGCCTTCTCGGCGATCATGATCGTGGGCGCATTGGTATTGCCCCGGACTACCGACGGCATGACCGACGCGTCGGCCACGCGCAGACCGCGCACGCCGAGCACGCGCAATCGCGGATCAACGACGGCGCCGATCGCGCAGGTCGATGTGGGGTGGTAGAGCGTCTGCGCGGTGCGAGCCGCGAAGTCGAGCAGCTCGTCATCGGAATCGCCTGCGGGAGTGAGGAATTCGCCGGTAGTGCGCTCCTGGAGCGCGGGCTGGGCGGCGATCTCCAGCGCGCTGCGCAGACCGGCGATCAGGCTGGCGCGGTCTGCTTCGGTGCCGAGATAGTTGTGGCGGATGCGCGGCGCAGTGCCGGGGGCCGCGGAGCGCAGGGTTAGTTCACCGCGGCTGGTCGGGTTGATCAGGCATGGACCGAACGCGTAGCCGTGTTCGGTGGCGGCACCCATACCTTCGCCGTGGAACAGCACCGGGGCCATATGGAACTGGATATCCGGACCGGCGAGGCCGCTGCGAGTCTCGATGAATCCGCCTGCCTCACCGATATTGGAGGTCAGCGGTCCGCGGCCGGCTTCGTGCAGCAGGCCGAGGTTTTCCGGAGTGAGCGCGGTCATCAGCGACTCGTGATCGGTGCGGTAGTTGAGGAACACCGACAGGTGGTCCTGCAGGTTCTGCCCAACCGGCAGGTCGCGGACCACCTCGATCCCGAACGCCGACAGCTGTGCGGCCGGACCGACGCCCGACAGCAGCAGCAGCTGCGCCGATCCGTATGCGCCTGCGGTCACAATGATTTCGCGTCCGGCGTAGATCACGTCCGTGCTCCCGCCCCGGCCGATGACCACACCGGTGGCGCGGCCGTTCTCGAACACGACCCGGTGCGCGAGCGCGTCGGTGAGCACGGTCAGATTGGGACGGTCCGCGACCGAGTGCAGATAGGCGACCGCGGCGCTGCACCGCATGCCATTGCGCTGTGTCACCTGGTAGCGGCCGACGCCCAGCTGGCCGGCCCCGTTGAAGTCGTCGTTGCGGAGGTGACCGGCCTGTTCGGCGGCATGCAGAAACGCATCGCCCAGCGGATGCTGCGATCGGCCCTCACTCACCGTCAGTGGTCCGCCGACGCCGTGGTAGGCGTCCTTGCCGCGTTCGTTGTCCTCGGCCTTCAGAAAGTATGGAAGTACCTCGTCATAGCTCCATCCATCGGCGCCGCCCGCGGCCCAGCCGTCGTAGTCGGCACGCGCCCCACGGATATAGATCATCGCGTTCATCGAACTGGATCCGCCGACCACGCGCCCCCGCGGCAGATAGGCGCGACGGGAGTACAACCCGGCTTCCGGTTCGGTGTCGTAATCCCAGTCCAGCGGACTCTTGAACAGCGATGGAAAGGCGACCGGCAGATGGATCTCGTCCACGGTGTCCTGCGGCCCGGCCTCGACCAGGGCCACCCGGACCCGCGGGTCCTCGGACAATCGGCTGGCCAGCACGGATCCGGCGGATCCAGCGCCTACGACGACATAGTCGTACACGGTCGGCACCTCTCTCGAAATCACCTTGAAATCGGGGACCTATGACCCCGGTCACTGTCACTGTCGATACTGCGTGCCCGATGCGACGATCCACCATGTGCGCGGGTTTGCCGATCCCGGCTGCTCACTGTGCTCCAGCACACAATCGATCCAGAGCGAATGCCTACTATCGAGACCATGACCGTGCTGACCGAGCCGCCCGCGAATGATTCCGCCGCAGTGGCACGCACGCTGCTGGCGCAGGTCGACGACCTGACCGCCGAGCTCGTCGGCCGAATTCGCACCGGCGACCACGCCTACGCGGAATCAACGGCTCTCACCGACACCGAGCTGGGTTTCGTCGTCCGCGACAACCTCGTCGCCGTGCTGGGTCAGCTCTCCGGAAGCATCGGGCGCCGACTGCAACCCGCAACCGTGGTCGGCCGCTTCAAGGCCGAACTCGGTGTGCCCCTCGCCGCGGTGCTGCACGCGTATCGCTTGGCCGGACGACTGCTGTGGGAACGCGCGCTCGTCACGGCGACGGGCAAGAGCCTCGATGTGCTGCCGCAGCTCGGGTCGGAAATGTGGCGGATCATCGATGACTATTCGGGCGCGGCCGCCGATGCGTACGGCGACTATCTGGCCGAGCGCGTCCGGCGTGACGATTCCGAACGCCGTGCGATGTTGCGCAAGCTACTCGACGGCGATGCCGACGATCCGACCCAACGCGATATCGCTCGCGCACTTCACCTCCCGCCGCTGGGCAACTTCATCGTGGTACACGCCGAAGTCGATCCCAACCTGATGGAGCCACTGTTCGGTATCGAGGACCGACTGCGCGCCGAGCACGTCGAATCGATCTGGATCAGCGAAGCCGGTGCCCGAATCGGCCTGCTCAGCCTAGCCGCGACCCACGCTCTCGATCGGGTACTCGCGCGGTTTCGCGACCATGCCACAGGCCGCATCGGCCTGAGCCGCCCCTTCCCGACCGCCGGCTTTGCCAGTACCGCGCTGCGGGAGGCGGAACTCGCCGGACGTTGTGCACCACCGGGTACCGCCACCGTCACCGCCTACGGCAGCACGCCCATCCCGCTCGTGCTCGCGCACGCCCCGTCCGCGTCACGGGAGCTGGCCGACGATATCCTCGGCCCCGTTCTGGAACTGCCGCCCGAGGAACGCGACACGCTCCTCGACACCCTCGCCCTCTGGTTCGAATGCGGTGGCTCCAATACCGAAGTCGCGCAACGCCTGCACTACCACCGCAACACCATCCACTTCCGCCTGCGCCGCATCGAGACCCTCACCGACCGCCGGTGCTCGGATCCGAAAGCGGCCGCCGAGCTGTACGTTGCCCTGACCGCGGCACGACTCGCGGGACTGGATCCGGCCTGATCAACTGCCATCCCAGACGCAGCGCGCCGCTGATGGGGATGTCTGCGGACGAGTCGCGTCGGCCCGAGGTATCTCCATCGGGATTACGCCGGCCGTGGGCGCCAGCGTGGGTATCGCACCCTCGGCCGCGTTGACCCTGAGCATGGACTCGTCACCCAGCGTCACTTTCGCAGTTCAACCGAGCGTTTCCGTCAATGGCGGTATCGCCGGAACGCTCGAGGTAACCCTCGCACCGGGGGCCGTCACGGCGGTGGTTATCGGTGCGGCCAGCCTGGATCAGGACGCGACGTTCCCCTACACCTTCGGCCATACCAACACGCCACTGAACGTCAGCGCATGCGCGTCGCCCGCATCAGCCATGCCGTTCGTCACCGTGCGCGCCGACGGTACCAGCGGAACCGCCCAGACAACCGGCTATGGAACACAATTCGTGTTCTAGGAGAAACAATCCATTACCGCGGCACCGGCCGCCGTGGCCGTCACGACGGCAACGGCACAGGCCGCTCCCACGCCGGACGACGAATCCGGCTCCGCCCATTACGAAGTCACCCGTAGCGGCGACTCCGCGGTCCTCGCCGTCAGCGGCGGCACACCGCGCCAGCACCCTGTTCGCCGCCATCCAGCACTTCTCCACCATCCTCGCCCTCTGCCCGCCCGAACTCCCCTCCTGCAAAGACCCGGCGCAGGCCGCCGCACCCGCGAAATCGCCTGCCGCGACTGCGCGCTCAGCAACCAGGGCGCGCGGTCTCAGGGGGATCGGCGCCACCAACCATCGACTCATGTGTGCGACCGAATTCGAGGCGATCGTGCAGCGGTAGCCGGTGCCGGACCGCCGGTCACGGGGTCAGCAGGGTGTTCAGTTCTTCAGCGAACAGTAGGGCGGGATCGAACTCCATTCCGGTGAAGTGGCCGGCGAGTTCGAGCGAGAGGACGCCGTGCAGGCGGGTCCAAAACGACACGGCACGGTGCAGGGTCGTGGCCGGCACCGAGTGGCCGTCGGCCCATCCGCGGTGGTTCTCGAGGTGGGCGTCGAACGGCGTCGCCGGCTTTTCCGGGGGCAGCGCGGAGAAAGCCTCGATCAGCACCGACATGATTCTGGATGAGATCTCGGTGGTGTCCTCGGGTGCGTGGTATCCGGGGACAGGTGTGCCGTAGATGAGGAAGTACCGCTGCGGATCCTGCAAGGCCCATTCCCGCACGGTGAAGGCCAGCCCGGCCACGTCGGCACCGGAGTCGACCGCCGTCCGCAGAGCGTCGGCAAGGCTTCGGTAGGCGTCGCGGATGAGTTCGGTGATCAACTCGTCCCGACTGGCGAAGTACCGGTACAGGGCGGGGCCGCTCATGCCCACGCGTTTGGCGATCGCGTTGAGCGACAACGCGGATACGCCCGCCGTGGCGATCTGCGCCCAGGCGTGCTGCTTGATTTCATCGCACACCTGGGCCCGATAGCGCTCCCGCGAACTGGTCCCACCAGCTCCCATCAACCGCCTCCGCTCAGGCTTCGCGACAACAACGAGTTAGACCCTATCACTTTCTTTATTGACACTCACCCGTTCTGGTTATAGGTTCTAACTAAATCGAGTGGCCCTAACTACGAAGGTCGGCTCGAGGCCTGAACGAGGAGAGCAGCCATGTCCGACACCACACATACCCCCCGTCGCGGAGCCGGTGCCCGCACTGCCCTGTATCTGATCCCACTGGCCGCCGCGGTCCTGACCTCCGTCGCCGCGTGCAGTAACGACAACAACGACACACGCACCGGCGGCTCTGATCAGGCCGCGGCAACCACCGGGGTTCACCCCGCTCCGCTGACCTGCCAAGGGGCAGGCATCGACGACACCGCCCGGATCCGGTACCGGACCGAGACCTTTATCAAGGCCCCGCTGGACACCATCTGGGGACTGCACACCGACGTGGAACGCTGGCCCTCGTGGCAGCAGCCCGTCACCAGCATGAAGCGTCTGGACCAGGGACCACTGCGGGAGGGCTCGCAGTTCCAGTGGACGACTCCGGCGCCCGCCACTCCCACAACCCCTGCCACCACCCTGACCATCACGTCCTCCGTCCAGCAACTGCAGCAGGGCCAGTGCATCCGCTGGAGCGGACCCGCGATCGGCGACGGACTGCGCATCGACAACGGCGTCCACGTCTGGAACTTCACCGAGGTCGACGGCGGTGTGCTGGTACGCACCGAGGAGAACTGGACCGGCGCACAGGTCGAAGCCGATATACCCACCTCCACCGCCTTCCTCGGCGCAGGCCTCGAAGCCTGGTTGAAAGACCTCGCGGCCACCGCCGAAGCCCACCCCTGAGAGCGTTCGACCTGTTGATCCATTCCTCGCTGAGTTCACCGCTGGCTCGCGCCGTGGTCGGTTGCGAGAGGACCGATGCCGCCGATGTCGGTGTCGAAGCGGCCGATCGCGGCGGCTCGCTACGCAAAGGTGCCCCGCCCGCACGGGCGGGGCACCTTTACTTACCCCAATCCTGTTGAGGCACAAGCTCATCCGAGGGGTTGACCGACATCGAGCGGGTGTTCAACCCAGGGCGGCCTGCATGGCGACCCCGTCGACATAGGAGTGCTTCTCCTTGACAGCGCCGTTTTCGACGAGAACATAGTCCGCGAGGTCGACGCATACGGGATTGCCGGTTGCCGAGGTCCCGGTCAGCTGCCACTGCACCACCCAGAAATCCTCGCCGACGCGCAGCGAGACCAGGTGAACGGTCAGGTCGGGAACCAGGGCGAACGTCCCGGCAGCGGCCTCGCGGATTGCCGCCCGCCCGCGGGCGGGTTCCTGCCCCGAGTGCAAGTGGAACACCAAACCCTTCACCGACCTCGTCTCCGCTCCCGCAGCGCTGGACCAAGCGCGCCTCGCCTTCCGATGCCTGAGCCCGACCGACACCGGAATCCACACCTATGCCTCATCGCCGGCACGTGCCTTGATAGCTGCGAATCCCACACTCGCCGCAGGCATCTTCTCGGACGTGCTCGCCGCGTTCGACCGACTCCACCCCACCGACGCCGACGCTCTCGTGCAGACTGCCCTGGCCTGGTACGAACTCGGCGGCTCTACATCGGCCGTCGGTGCGCGCCTGCACCTGCACCGCAACACCGTGCTGCACCGTCTCGAGCGGAAAGAACAGCTCACCGGCTCAGTGTTCGTAGTGCCCGCCGACGCGGCACTGTTGTATCTGGCGCTGCAAACACGCCTACTGCGGCCCCGCGGCGAGGGGTCGTGACTTCTCTGCGGTATCTGCGGTTTCGTTGTCCGGCCGTTCCGCGATCCGCTCCACGAGGCTCGAGGCGATGAGGGCCACGGCCCGGTCGTCGTCGTGCGTCAGTTGTCGCAGGATGTCCAGCGCGATGGTGCCCGGCATCTCGGCGAGTGCCTGGGTCAGCCGCATCCGCGCCGCCGAGTCCGCTGTTTGCTCGGTGAGCTCGTCTACCAGCGCACTCATGATCCGGTCTGCCCACTTCGCGTCGCGTGCCAACCTTCCCAAGAGCTCGGCCGCCTCGACATCGTTCGGGCCCTCGATCACCGTGCCGAGAAGTGCTGGCACCGCCTCGGTCACGCCGCGCGCGCCCAGTGCCAGAGCCGCATTTCTGCGGACCGTTGCGTCGGCGTCACCGAGCGCGTCGATGAGCACCGCGGTCGCCTCGCCGCCCGGTAGCTCGGCGATGGCCAGGGTCGCGCGTCGCCGGACGTCGACGTCTGCTGAGCCCATGCCGGATGCCACGCTCGCCACACCGTCCCCGCCCGCTCGCGCGAGGGCCCACCGCAGGGCCCCGGCCACATTCGGATCGGATTCGGTGAGGATCGCCTCGGCCAGCAGCTCGGCGGGCATCGATATGTCCTCGGCCGGGGCCAGGACGGCCTGCTGCCGCCGGGCGGCACTCTCCGAACCGAGTCCGTGCAGGAGCTCGATAACGCGCAGGACATCTTGCCAGCCAGATGGCTCGGCCGCATCGACGGTCCGGAGCCGCTCGAGGAGTTCCCGCTCCCGGTTCAGCCGTTCTTCGGTCTTTCGGATGAGATCGCCGACCAGTGTGGACGGGCTGAATCCGGAATCGTCGAGAGCGCGTCCGATCTGACTCAGTGACAGTCCCAGCGACCGCAGCCCCTCCACATGGAGAATCCTGCGGATATCTTCGGGAGAGTATTCCCGGTAGCCACCCACGGTGCGGCCGGTCGGTCGCACCAGCCCGAGGGAGTCGTAGTGCCTGAGCATTCGGGCGCTCACCCCGGAGCGGCGCGCCACCTCGCCGATCAGCATGCCGTTCTCTCCTCCCGGTCCGGACCGAGCGCGAGGACCCGCCTGGCCTCATCGACGGCGAGGTCGAATCCGGCATCCGGGTCGCGCAAGAGCCGCTCCGTGGCATTGGCATGCGCACGTACCACCGGGTCGTGACTTGTCATCGCCGTCCGAAGGACCGGCTCGACCATATCGCCGAGCGCGACGAGAGCGCGGCTCAGGCTCAGCCGTACCTCCCGGTCGCCGCGGCCGAACTGGCTGGCGAGTTCCGCGGCCAGCCCTTCCCGCTCCCCGTCGGGCACGAGGACGACGGCAGCGCGCCATGCACTGCGCGCGACCTCGTCATCGGCATCGTGCAGCAACGACCGCGTGATCGCCGACCACGCGGTCGGGTCGCCGATCTTGGACAGCGTGTGCAACGCTTGGCTGCGGGCCTGCGCGCGCTCGGAACGCAGCTCCGCACGCAGTTTCGGAACCGTGATCTCCGATGGGAGACGGGTCAGCGCCCAAGTGAGCATGTCACGCACGAAGAAGTCCGGCTCGATCGCGCACCGCGCTACCACCGCATCGACGAAACCGGGATCGGGATGCGTGCCGACTGCCAGAGCCGCCTCGAGACGCGTCGAGGAGTTCCTTGCGGCAAGTGCGTCGAGCAGCCGCGTGTCCTGTGGATTCCTGTGTGTCGGGTTGATGGGGACCACCTCCGACAGCCAGTGAAGGCCTTCTCACAGTGACAAGGTCAAGGGCTACCTCACGCCGATGCCGTCGCGGAAGAAGTCGCTGAGCTGCTCGCCCAACGGCTTGGCGGTCTGGGTGTTGTAGTCGTTCCAGCCCTCTTGCTGCGCCTGCTGCAGGTAGTCGGGCAGCGGTCGGTGCAGTTCTTCGCTGACGGCTCGGTCGTGCAGCCGGCTCATCGCCTCGCGCAGGCTTCCGCCCGCCGCGGCGGTGTTGTCCAGTTCGAGTTCACCGTCGCGGGTCGAATAGTCGTAGAGCTCGTACTCCTCCTCGCGCGACGGGTCGATATCCGCGGAGCCCTGCACCCAGTGCGAGTAGCGGACGAACTTCGCGTCGGCGGTCCGGACGGCCACCACATGGCCGGGTGCGTCCTGGTCGAACAGCACCGCGGCCTCCTCGATGGAGTGCTCGTCGGTGGTGTGCACGATCCAGGGCCGTCCCGGCGCGCGCGGGTCGCGGCAGACTGCGGCGATGTCGTGTCTGCTCGCCAGATGGGCGTAGCGGTCGTCGCCGCGCCAGCCGTTGCCGCCCGTCCCGATGGTCAGCAGCAGTGGGGCGAGGTCGATGCTGGAGGTCAGCTGGGTGCGGGTGCCGGCCGCCGGAGTGAGGTCACCGCGCGGGTCGTAGACGAACAGCGGCACCCGGATGGCCTCGTCATAGGCTCCGCCGCCCTTGCCGTGCAGGCCGTGGGAGCCGGCGTAGTCACCGTGATCGGAGGTGAACACCACCACGGTATTGGCCGCCACCTCCGGACGGGTCGCCAGTTCCGTCAGTACCCGGCCGATCTGGATGTCCACCTGCTGCTGGAACCACAGGTAGAGATTGAGCAGGTCGATCCACTCCCGGTCGGCGTCGGGCGTGCCGTACGGGGCGACGCCGAAGGTCGCCGCCGACACCTGCACCAGGGCCATCTGCAGCCGAGGCTTGCGCGAGAGTTGTTCGAGGGTCTCGTGATTGGCGGGCAGGGTGTCGATCCAGCGCGGGATGTTGTTGAACGCCAAGGTGCGCCGGGTCCAGCGCGGCCACCACTGGACATCGTGCGGGTTGACCAGCGACACCGTCGTGCACCAGGGGCCTTGGCCCGCATCGGTATCGAACCAGTCGATGAACTGGTCGACGATCCGGCCGTCCATCTGCAGGCCCTGCTCGGGCGTGCCGTTGGGCGAAGGGTAGGTGCCGCCGTCGAAACCGTGGCGTGCCAACCCGCCCGGCGTCGTGTCGGCTTCGTGGCCCAAATGCCATTTACCCCACCACGAGGTGCGGTAGCCCTGTTCGCGCAGCATCGAGCCCCAGGTCGGGAAGCTCGGCGACAGCTGCGAGGTCGAAGTCGACAGACAGCCGGTCTGGTGTGAGTACAGGCCGGTCACCATCGCGCCGCGGGAGGGCGTGCAGTCATTGGCGGCGGTGTAGTGCTGTTCGAACGAGACCGACTTGGACCGCAATCCGGCGATGTTCGGCAGGATGGTGTCGAGCACGGGCTGGTCCGGGAACCACATGGGGGTTCGCATCTCGTCGACGATGACGACGAGAATATTCGGCTTGTCGGGGTGAATGTCCATGCGCGGCTGGGCGGATGCGCTCGGGCTCCCGGTGGTCATGGCGGCGGTCGCCATGGCGGCGGTCGCCGCCGCTCCGCTACCGAAGAACCCACGCCTGCTGATCGACATCGTGTCCTACTGCCTTTCGGTCGGGTGCTGAGAAGAAGCGTCCATGAAGTGGTTCACCACCGCAGCGAGCCGAGGACCGCTGTCCTCCTGCAGAAAATGTCCCGCGCCCTCGATCACCGTGTGCGGTTGACCGGAAGCCCCGGGAATCTTGCGCTGGAAGATCTTCTCGCCGCCGGCTGTGATCGGGTCGCCATCGGAGAAGGCGGTGAGCAACGGTTTGTCGAAGCGGGCCAACTCCTCCCAGGCCCGGCGGTTCGCCGCGGCGGCGGGGTCATCGGGCCGGGTCGGGACCAGGAGGGGGAAGGCGCGGGCACCGGCCTTGTAGCTCTCATCGGGAAACGGGGCGTCGTAGGCGGCCATTGCCTCAAGGGAAAGCTTTGCCCGGCAACCATTTTCGATAATGGCCCCCACCGGGAACCGCGGCGTCTCCTGCGAGAACCGCTGCCAGGCCAGAAAGGCGTCGCTCAGCGTTGCCGTTCCGTCGGGCAGTCCGGTGTTCGCCGTGACCACCCGGGCGAAGCGATCGGGATGTTCGGCGACGAGCCGCATCCCGATCAGACCGCCCCAGTCTTGGCAGACCAGCGTGATGGACGCGAGATCCAGGTGGTCGAAGAGCGTTTCCCGCAGCCATTCGACGTGGCGGGCGTACGTGTAGTCGGCTCGGGCGGCGGGCTTGTCGCTGCGGCCGAAGCCGATCAGATCCGGCGCGACACACCGCCGGCCTGCCGCGACGAGCACCGGAATCATGCTGCGATACAGGAAGCTCCAGGAAGGCTCGCCGTGCAGCAGCACGACGACTTCGCCATCTCGCGGGCCTTCGTCGAGGTAGTGCACCCGCAGGCGGGTGTCGCCGCCGTCACCGGCCGCGACCTCGACATAGTGCGGCGGGAACGGAAAGTCGGGCAGATCCGAGAACCGTTCCTCCGGCGTGCGCAGTACGTGCATGGTCCCGACACTAAATGTTCTTGCATCATGAGTGCAACTATTTCTGCGGCTTGTTAGGGTTATCCGCGATGGATGGACGCACCGCTCGGGCGGCAAGGAACCGTCAGGCGGTGCTCGATGCCGTGCTGGCGCTCACGGAAGAAGGCAATCTGCAGCCGACCGCACGGGCCGTTGCCGAACGAGCCGGGGTCGCGACCAGGTCGCTGTTCCATCACTTCACCGATCTCGAGTCGCTGTATGCCGACGCCGCCATGACGCAGATAGAGCGGCACTGGTTCCCTCTGCTCCGTCCGGTGACCGGCGATCCGGGTCATCGCATCGAGACCCTGGTCGAGCTGCGGGCCGAACTGTACGAGCGCATTTCGGGCACCCGCCGCGCCGCCGTGCTGCGCGAGCACGAATCCGCCGTGCTCGCCGAGCGTCTACACGAAAGCCGCGCCGCCCTGCGCACCCACCTGCGCGCCAACCTCCCCGAACTCGAGCGCCTCGCCCGACCCGCCCGCGAGGCCGCCTACGCCGCCGCGTCATGGGAGACCTGGGACGTACTCCGCCGCCATCAAGGCCTCTCCGCCAATGCCGCCCGAGCCGCCGTCACCGCTACCCTCAACGCCCTGCTCGCCCCCGCCGTCATCGACGGAACCCGAAAATAAATGTCGTGGCCGAGTGTGGCGAGGAAGGTATCGCGGCAGTTCGTGAACTCACCGATGAGGACAGCACCCATGCTGTAGTTCCTGGAGCGACGATCGGCGAGGTTCACCAGCCGATAGGAAACTGACAATCTATCGACTACCGGCACTGCGACCACGGATTCAGGTAGCCGTTCGGAATCATGCTGTCGAACAGCGTGCGCGCATCCGCGGGCAGTCGCAAGAGCTCGATGTAGGAGCCGAGCGGACCGCCGGGAAGGTAGACGAATTCCATGCCCATCTCCGCGACGGCGCAGTGTTGCACGATTTCGGCGCCGGCCGCCCGCGCCTGCGCCAGTGCGGCATCGAAATCGTCTGGTACCCAGGCGACGTGGTGCAGACCGGGGCCGGACTGTGCGAGCGCTTCGGTGTACAGGTTCGCACCCGAGACCGGTGCGATCAATTCCAGTTGCTGCCCGCCTGCGTAGCCGAGTGAACTGTCGATGGTGTAATCGGCCGGTGCACCGCGATAGCGGCATGTATCCGGGCCGAAACGCATGCGGGGCATCCGAACCCATTCGTCGACTCCGTAGCGTTCAGTGAATTCGCGTTCTGCCGCGTCGATGTCGTGGACAACCCACGCCAACTGGAAAATCGGGCCGGTTACGATACTCATTCGAGTGCTCCTTCTGTGTCACGGATCAGCTGGTGAAGAACATCCCGCCGGAATGAGGGCGGTGCGGGTGGGTTCAGTAGTCGGCGAGGCGGATGGCGTTGGCCGCGCGCTCGAGCGGCTTGATGATCGGGCGCAGCGCCAGGCCCTTCCACGGCATGTGCCGCAGCATGCGCAGCATGGTGGTCTGGGTACGGATCGCACGCTGGTCGGCCGCCACCATCTGAGTGGCGTTGTTCCAGCCCAGCGTCAGGTTTCGGGTGACGTAGTCCTGCATGGCGCGTTGGTAGCGATCGAACGCGATGTTGTGGTCGCCTGCGGCCGCTTTCAATTCGCCCGCAAGGACGTACGCGCCGACCAAAGCCATGCTCGTGCCCTGCCCGGACAGTGGCGACGGGCAGTAGGCGGCGTCGCCGACAAGTGCGACGCGGCCGTCGGACCACTGGTCGAGATGGATCTGGCTGACCGAGTCGAAGTAGAAGTCGGTGGATTCGGGCATGGCGCGGACCAAGTTCGGTGTCTCCCAGCCGGCGCCGGTGAAGGCGTCGGCCACCAGTTGTTGCTGCGCGTCGCGGTCGCGCCGGTCCGGCAGTTGTTCCGGCGCCTGGAAGATGAACTGGGCTTTGGCCGTGGTGCGCCGGGTGCTGTACACCTGCACCACTCGCCCGGGAGTCGGATGGACCAGTTCCCAATGGTCGAGATCCAGATAGTTCGGCACCGAGATCACACAGGCCGCCATGCCGGTATGCCGGGCGAATCGCTCCTCCGGCCCGAAGGCGAGGCGGCGCACCGCCGAATGGCTGCCGTCGGCGCCGAGCACCAGATCGAACACGCGCGGCTCGGCGTTGCGGAATCGCACGGTGACGCCGTCGGTGTGCTGCACCAGGCCGGTGATCGAGTCGCCGAACAGGTACTCGACCCCGCCTTTGGTGGCGTCGAACAGGATGTGAGCGAGATCGCCACGCAGTACCTCGTCGTCGCCGGGAGACCGCAGTCCGATCAACTGGGGTCCCAGTGTGGCCAGCGCCCTACCCGTGTCATCGACCCAGGCGCCGCCCCGCATCGCCGTCGAAGCCTTGCGGACTTCCGGCATCAGCCCCATCCGATCGATGACATCCATGGCCACGCCGCGAATGTCGACCTTGTAGCCGCCCTCCCGTAGCGTGGGCGCCTGCTCGACGACGGTGACGGTGAACCCATGACGGGTCAGCCAGTAGGCGAGTGCCGGTCCGGCGATGCTCGCGCCGGAAATGAGGACGGTCTTGTTGGTGAACTGTCGTGTCGCTGTCATGGGAACAGCGTCGGCCGCGGCGCTCACCACGCCCTCACCATCGGCTCACCGCCACTCACCGAGCAGTGCCGCCACCTCCTCCACCGAGTGTCCGATGCCACTGTCGAAGGCGATACGGAACGCTTGTTCTCCGAGTTCGGTGCGGCACCGTGCGGCGGTGTCGGCCGCCTCACCATCGCCCGCGTCGGGCATTCCGCGCAGCGCCTCGGCAGCGCCGAGCAGCAGCGCCCCCCGGGCGGTCTCGCCGAGCGCAGCGGCGACCCCAGCCAGGCCGACCACCGCGGCTGCGGCCACCGAATGGGATCGGTGACGGGTCAACTCGAACGCTTCGCTGTGCGCCGCCAGCCCGGCTTCGATATCTGCTTCGGCGAGCGAGACCCAGCCCAGTCCGATCAGGCTGCGCGCCCGGGCCTCCGCCATGCCGACCGAACCGTTGTCGGGCAGAGCGACGGCCGCGCCGTAGTACTCCCGGGCACCGAGCAGGTCGCCCGCCGCCCGGCCCAGATCGCCGAGCCCGCGCATCGCATTGGCGTGCGCGTCCGTTGCGCCCGCCGCCCGGGCCGATTCGGCGGCGCGGTGGTAAGCAGCACGAGCTCCGTCCGCGTCGTGGCAAGCGCCCGGCCCGCGAGCGAGAATGTCACCACGCCGGTTGAGCAGGTCGGCGGCATCGTCGCCTGCGCCCAGCTCGGTTTGCAGGACTACGGCCTCATCGATCAGGTCGAGCGCGGCTGTTCGTTCACCGCGCCAGTCGGCGACGGCGGCGAGCTTGTCGAGGGTGGTGGCGATCGCCCAGCGGTCGCGGGTGGCACGGAAACCCACCAGGGCACACCGAAGCTCGGGTTCGGCCACCAGCGGCTCACCGGACATGAGTAGGCGCAATCCCGTGCCCAGCCGCAGGAATGCCTGCGACCATTGGTCGGGACCGAAGAGCAGGCGCTGCCGTTCCGGAGGCAGGTCGAGCAACCCGCCGACTGTTGCCAGCAGGAACACCAAATGTGGCCGCTGGAGGGGGCTTTCGACACTGGATAGGGCCGCCGCCGCCCGGTTGACAGCTTCCGACGGCCCGGTTCTCGCCCGCGCGGCGACCGCCACGCACAGACCATGGTCCTCGACACTTGTCGCCGGATCGAGTGCGGGAAGTAGTGCGCCGGCGAGTTCGACGGTGCCGCCGGGGTGACCGCGCAGCCACCAGCACCATGCGTGGGCAGCGATGAGCCGTTGTGCCAGTACCGGATCGGCGCTCACCGACCAGCGCAGCGCGACCTGCATATTGTCGTTTTCGGCGCTCAGTCGCGTCAGCCAGTCCAGCTGGTCCGGGCCGCGCAGCTGCGGATCGGCCCGCTCGGCCAGGCCGGTGAAGAATCCCGCGTGGACACGTTGCAGCTGTTCACGTTCGCCGGATTCGGTCAGGCGGGCCAAACCGTAGGCACGGATGGTCTCCAGCATCCGGTAGCGGCCGCCGTGTACTTCCACCAGCGATTTGTCGGCCAGGCTGGCGAGCAGCTCGTCGGCATCGTCGAGCTCGCAGACAGACGCCGCGGTGGCGGCGGACGCGCCGCCGGCGAAGACCGCGAAGCGCCGCGCCATGAGGCGTTCGGCCGGTTCGAGCAGATCCCAGCTCCATTCCACTACCGCCTGTAGCGTCTGATGTCGTGGTTCGGCGGTTCGATCTCCTCGTGCCAGCAACCTGAACCGGTCGGAGAGCCGCCCGTCGATCTCGTCCACATCGAGATTGCGCAGACGGGCGGCGGCGAGTTCCAAGGCCAGCGGCAAGCCGTCCAGTCGCGCGCAGATGCGCCGCACGGTCGCGATGGTGCCCGCGTCGATGGTGAATCCGGGCCGCACCGCGGCGGCGCGGTCGGCGAACAGGCGGACTGCCGCGCAGCCGAGCTGGTCGGCCAGCGGCGCTTCTGCGGGCGCGATCGGCAGCTGCCCGATCGAGAGGACGGTCTCGCCGGTGATGCGCAAGGCTTCCCGGCTAGTTGCCAGCACCCGCAGGCCTGGGCAGTCGCGCAACAACCGATGGACCAGCCGCGCGGCGTCGAGCACCAGATGCTCACAGTTATCGAGAATGATCAGTGCGGATCTGCTGACAAGCATGGCGCGCAGCCGGGTCTCGGCATCTTCGCGCTCACCGGTGCCGTGCCCGGCGGTGGTACGGCCGCCGAATGTCGCCGCGATCTCATGCGCCATCTGCGCGCCGTCCACCAGCGCCGATAGATCCACGAAACACACCTCGCCGCGAGCCCGGGCGCCGACCTCCAGTGCCAGTCGGGTCTTGCCGGTGCCACCTGGTCCCGTCAATGTGACCAGACGAGCCCGAGCGAGCAACAACGCGATCTGCGCCAATTCGTCGTCGCGGCCGACGAAACTGGTGAGCTGGGCTGGCAGGCGGCGCATCACAGCCGCGGTAGCGGTGTCCCCGCGCAGAACCGCCAGGTGCGCCCGCGTCAGCTCGGCCGAGGGATCTGCCCCCAGCTCATCAGCGAGCAGCCTGCGGCCCTGCTCGAACAACTCCAGCGCCTCCGCCTGGCGGTCGGTGCCGGACAACCCGCGCATCAGCAGCGCCCGGGCCCGCTCTCGCAGCGGATGTGCGGCGACGAGTGGTGTCAGCATCGCGACCACCGCTCGGTGGTCGCCCAGCGCTAGCCCGGCCTCCGCGCGATCCTCCTGCACCGCCAGCCACGCCTCGGTGAGTCGGGTGACCACCGTCGCGGCGAACGGCGCATCGCGTACGTCGGCCAGCGCGGCACCCCGCCACAGCGCGGTAGCCTCGTCCAGCAGCGCAGCCGCGGCAGCGGAATCCCCGTCACGCAACGTGGTTCGACCGTCCTCGGCCAGCCGAACGAACCGATGCGCGTCCACCATGCCCGGGTCTATCGCGAGCCGGTAGCCCGCCGTCGAGGACTCCACCAGTTCGTCGGCGCCCGCTGTGCGCAGGGCACGCCGCAGCCGCGACACCTGGGACTGCAGCGCATGCCCGGCGTCGCCAGGCGGGTCCTCCCCGTAAAGATCGTCGATCAACCGATCCCGAGACACAACGCGCCCGGCCTCCGACGCCAACACCGCCAGCAGCGACCGCACCTGCGGCCCACCAACCGCAACCGGACTCCCGTCGGGCCGTCGCACCTCTACTGGACCCAGGATCCCGATCTGCACGATCGCCAGTATGGCCCGGTGATCGACAGTCTGGCGCGTGGGTGGGGGTCGCAGCCGGGACGATCAGTGCCTGACCAAGATCGCGCGCGTGTGGCGAGAGTCGATTTCGGCGGAGTGGTCTTCGGTCGTCCTCACGATTGCTCGGTCGCGATGGCGGGCGGACGAAGACGGGTTCGTAGCCGACCTCGGGGATCGACCTGGAGCCGCCTGGGGGAATCGAACCCCCGACCTTTTCATTACGAGTGAAGCGCTCTACCGACTGAGCTAAGGCGGCGTGCCTTTCGGCGTCGCGAGTCTATCGTCTCGACGGCCGGATCGCGAAAACGGGTGGTAGCGGGTCACGCGGATTGGGCGGCGATGAGGGTGGCGACCATGGCGGCGAGGGCGAAGCGGGGTTTGACGTTGAGGTCGAGGGCTTCGCGGCAGGCGAGGACGGCTTCGATGGAGCGGAGCAGGCCTTCGGGTCGGACGCGGTCGGCGAGGTCGTGGATCTGGTCGGACAGGTCGGGGTGGGTGAGGGTGACGCCGGTGCCGTTGCGGGCCGCGCCGAAGCGGACCGCGAGGGCATCGCGGTAGACGCCCGCGACGTCGATGAGGGCGCGGTCGAGGGCATCGCGACCGGTGCGGGTGGCGCGGGACTTCTGCCTGCGCTCCAAATCCTTCAGCACACCGGCCGAGCCCCGGGTCGCACCCGCGGCACCCTTGCCGGTGCCGCCAGCGCCGAGTGCGGTAGCCAACTCTTCCCGCTCGCGTTCGTCGCGGGCCGCACTCATCTGCTTCGCCTCGTCGTCGGCGGATTTCACCAATTCGTCCGCGGCCGCATATGCGGCACCGGGCCGCGAAACCGCGCCGACCAGCGCCAGCGCACGCTGACGGCGTGATCGGGCGTCCTCGTCGGTGGCCAGCCGCCGGGCCCGCCCGACATGGCCGCCGCTCACCGAGGCCGCCCAGTTGGCCGTCTTCTCATCGAGCTTGTCGCGCTCACGCAGCACCTGCGCGATGGCGGGCACCGACGGCGTCACCAAATGCACATGCCGACAGCGCGAGCGCAGCGTCACGGAGATGTCCTCCGGATCCACCGACGGCGCGCACAGCAGGAACACCGTGCGCTCCGGCGGCTCCTCGACAACCTTCAACAGCACATTGCCCGCCGCCTCGGTCAACCGATCGGCGTCCTCGATCAGCACCACCTGCCACCGGCCGGTACTCGGCCGTCGCGCGGCGATCTGCACGATCTCGCGCATCTCCTTGGTGCTGATGCTCAGCCCCTCCGGAATCACCCGCCGCACATCACCGTGCGTTCCGGCCATCGTGGTCGTGCACGCATGGCATCGCCCACACCCCGGCATCCCCTCGTCGGTGCACTGCAACGCGGCCGCAAAACACAGAGCCGCAACGGATCTGCCCGATCCCGGCGGCCCGGTGAACAGCCACGAATGCGTCATCGCCCCATTGCCCGCACCCCCACGCGCAGCAACCGAGGCAGCCGTCAACTCGGACTCGACCGTATCCTGGCCGACCAGTCGATCGAAGACACCCGCCACGCCGTACACCCTAACCGCCCCCACCGACAGGGTCCCGTCCGAGCACCACGACGGTGCTGAACCGCCGTTCGGCGGCCGCATGCCACCATCCGGGCGGCGACGGCCCGATTACCAGGGAGGTCGGCTGATCGGGATGCAGTCCGAGCCTGCGCAACGCGTCCCCGACGACCCGAACGTCGAACCGGCTACGCCAGCGGCCATCCGGACCGGGCCCGCAGCTTCGAGTCCAGCAGACTTCGTCAACGCTGAACGGCATCCAGTCGATGCCGCGCTCGCGCAGTCAAGCGCGCACAGCCGCCATCGGATGCGGACTGTCCACAAGGTGCTCATAGCCCGCGATGTGAACCCACTGACGACCGGTCACGCTCATGGTTCCATGATGCCGGTTCATATCGAATCTCGCAGGCCCGCAGAGATTTTCGACTCACACGCGCTGATGAGTCGTGTTCGCGCCGTCGAGTGCTTCGCGAATGATGTCGGCGTGACCGCTGTGGTGGGCGATTTCGCGCAGGATGTGCAGCACGGTGAAACGCACCGTCCACCATTCGCGTTCGGGGGTCCACGGTGTGGTGG
The DNA here is from genome assembly GCF_050955995.1 of Nocardia sp. CA-119907. NCBI lineage: Bacteria > Bacillati > Actinomycetota > Actinomycetes > Mycobacteriales > Nocardiaceae > Nocardia > Nocardia sp. CA-119907. The sequence goes on along the minus strand of NZ_CP192091.1, from coordinate 487,331 downwards.
GTGTGGGAATGGACGTGTTCAGATCGGGTTCGGTCCGGATCAGCTTCTCGGTCGCCGCGGCGACCTCGTCCCAGGTCACCAGCAGTCCGGCCACCGTCTCATCGGGTCCGAGCACATACTCGCCATCGAATTTCGAAACGTCGAGTTCCGCCGTTTCGTCGCGCTCGATAATGACCGTCGTCCAATGGCTTTCGCAGCTGACCAGGTGATGCAGCAGCCCGCCGAGCGTCAGTTCGCTGACCGTGGTGCGCTGCCGCGCCTGTGCGTCGTCGATGCCGCGCAGGGTGATCCGGAACAGCTCGCGCTGACTGGCGAGCATGGCGATGAGATTCTCGCGCTCCTGGTCGATGGCCATGGACAAGTCCCCTTCACGATCGTTCGTCGATATGCGGCGAGGCTACGGCATCTTCGGCCTGCACGGCCTCGATGGTCCGATCGCAGAGTGAACCGTGCCGATCGATCGAATCGACCGATCGGCACGGCCGTCAGGACTTCTTCGCGGCCGTCTTCTTGGCAGCGGTCTTCTTGGCCGCCGTGGCCTTGGTCGCGGTCTTCTTGGCCGCCGTGGCCTTGGTCGCGGTCTTCTTCGCGGCCGTGGCCTTCTTGGCCGGCGTCTTCTTCGCCGCCGCCTTCTTGGCCGTCTTCTTCACCGGACCACGCGCGCGCCGATCGGCGAGCAGTTCCGAGGCCCGCTCATCGGTGATCGAGTCGACCTCATCGCCCTTGCGCAGGCTGGCATTGGTCTCACCGTCGGTGACGTACGGACCGAAACGGCCATCCTTGATCACCATCGGCTTGCCGGTGGCCGTGTCGTTGCCGAGTTCGCGCAGCGCCGCGGTGCTGGCCGCCTGCCGTCCGCGGCGCTTGGGCTCGGCGTAGATCTTCAATGCCTCGTCGAGTGTGACGGTGAAGATCTGGTCCTCATTGAGCAGTGAACGAGAATCCGTGCCCTTCTTCAGATATGGGCCGTAACGCCCGTTCTGCGCGGTGATCTCCTCACCGCTGGCCGGATCGGTGCCGACGACGCGCGGCAGCGACAACAGCTTCAGCGCATCGTCGAGCGTGATCGTGGCCAGATCCATCTCTTTGAACAGTGATCCGGTCCGAGGCTTAGGCGCCGCAGCCTTTTTCGCGGTCTTCTTGGCTGGCTGCGGCCCTTCCTCGGCCGCGGGCTCGGGCAGTATCTCTGTGACGTACGGCCCGAAACGTCCTTCCTTGGCGACGATTTCGTGTCCGGTCACCGGATCCCGACCCAGCGCACGACCCTCCTGCGGCGTCGAGAAAAGCTTCTCGGCGACCTCGGCGGTCAGCTCGTCGGGCGGCAGATCATCGGGCAGATTCGCCCGCTGCGAGATCGAATCCCCTTCGGGGTCATCGGGATTGGCGACCATGCGCTCCAGATACGGTCCGAAGCGGCCGACCCGGACCACGACGTCGCGACCCGCGTCATCGACGAACAGCTTGATCGAATTGACCTCACGGGCATCGATATCGTCGAGCCGCTCACCGACCATCTTCTTCAGACCGCCGGAGCGCGCGACCGAGCCCTCGACACCGTGATCGCCGCCGAAATAGAAGCTGGACAACCAATTTCCGCGCTGCTCACGCCCGCCGGCGATGGCATCGAGGTCATCCTCCATCGCGGCGGTGAAGTCGAAATCGACCAGTCGACCGAAATAGGCCTCCAGCAGACCGACCACCGCAAACGCGACCCACGACGGCACCAGCGCACTACCGCGCTTGTACACATATCCGCGGTCCAGAATCGTCTTGATGATCGACGAATACGTCGAGGGGCGACCGATGCCGAGGTCTTCGAGCGTCTTGATCAACGAGGCTTCGGTGTACCGCGCGGGCGGATTCGTGGTGTGCCCATCGGGATTCAGCTCGACCGCGGTAACGCGCTCACCCTCGTCGAGTGCGGGCAGCCGGGATTCGGCGTCATCGGACTGACCGCCCGCCTCCTCGTCCACACTTTCGACATAGGCCTTCAGGAAGCCTGGGAAGGTGATGGTCCGACCGGAAGCGGAGAAAACGCATTCCTCACCCGTGCCCGCGATACCGGTGATCCGCAGCGTCAGCGTGGTGCCCCTGGCATCGGCCATCTGCGAGGCGACGGTGCGCTGCCAGATCAGCTCGTAGAGCCGGAACTCGTCATTGTCCAGCCGCGCGTGCAGTTGGCCCGGGGTCGCGAAGGTATCGCCCGCCGGACGGATCGCCTCGTGCGCCTCCTGCGCGTTCTTCACCTTGCGGGTGTACTGACGCGGCGTCGGATGCACGTACTCCGCGCCGTACAGCTGGGTCGCCTGCGATCTGGCCGCGGCGATCGCCGACTCCGACAGCGTGGTCGAGTCGGTACGCATGTAGGTGATGTAGCCGTTCTCGTACAACCGCTGCGCGACCCGCATGGTGCGCTCGGCGTTGAACCGCAGTTTGCGGCCCGCCTCCTGCTGCAGCGTCGAGGTCATGAACGGCGCGTACGGCTTGCGCGAATACGGTTTGGCCTCCGCGGAGGAGACCACCAGATCGGCGCCCTCCAGTGCCTCGGCCAGCCGCCGAGCGTATGGCTCGTCGAGTACGACAACCCCATTGCCCTTGAGCTGACCATCCGGACCGAAGTCCCGTCCGGCGGCGACCCTGGTCCCATCGACGGTGACCAGACGCGCCCCGAACGTTCGCGGATTGGTGGCGTCGCCGTTCTCCCCGCCCGCGTCCAGCTTCGCCGCGATATCCCAGTACTCGGCCGAGCGGAACGCCATCCGCTCACGCTCACGCTGCACGATCACCCTGGTCGCGACCGACTGCACCCGGCCGGCCGACAATCGCGGCATGACCTTCTTCCACAGCACGGGGCTGACCTCGTAGCCGTACAACCGGTCCAGGATGCGCCGGGTTTCCTGCGCGTCGACCAGATCGTTGTCCAGATCGCGGGTATCGGCCGCGGCGGCCAGGATGGCGGGCTCGGTGATCTCGTGGAACACCATGCGTCGCACCGGCACCTTGGGCTTCAACGTCTCCAACAGGTGCCAGGCGATGGCCTCGCCCTCACGGTCGGGGTCGGTGGCGAGATAGAGCTCGTCGGCATTCTGGAGCAAACTCTTGAGCTCGGAGACCTTGGCCTTCTTATCCGGGCTCACCACATAGATCGGCTCGAAGTCGTTGTCGACGTCGACGCCGAGGCGCGCCCAGGACTGCCCCTTGTACTTGGCGGGAACATCCGCCGCACCGCGCGGCAGGTCCCGGATATGACCGACCGAGGCCTCGACCGTGTAATTGCGGCCGAGATATGGCGCAATTTTGCGGGCCTTGGTCGGGGACTCGACGATCACGAGACGACGCAGGGGACGGCCCTGGTCGGCTGCACCGCGGTCTCGTGTTGCCACCGGCGAATACACCTTTCCTAATCGACCCGCGCGGCGCTCTTTCGCGCTGTGCGCGGCTGGGGCAAGCGGCGGCGACGGGGAGGACGTTGCCACCAGACACGTTTATACCTTGACGCGACGTGTGGCCGAGCGCTTGCGACTCGAACCACAGAGCGTACCTGCGTCGCTGTTGATCAGTATGCAGTGCCCATCACAATGCGGCGGCACCCGCAGGTACCCCGTCATTTTGTGGCTTACCCCAGATATAGCTCGTCCCTCACCTCCGGTTACCGGCGGTGAGGGACGAGCGAATCGTTGCGTCGCTCAGCTGAGCGCGCGAACTCCGGTGGCCTGCGGGCCCTTGGTGCCCTGGCCAACCTCGAACTCGACCTTCTGGTTCTCCTCGAGGGTGCGGAAACCCGACCCTTGGATCTCGGAGTAGTGGACGAAGACGTCAGCGGAGCCGTCCTCCGGCGCGATGAAGCCGAACCCCTTCTCCGCGTTGAACCACTTCACAGTTCCCTGTGCCATTCTGTTCCTTCTCTTTTCTTACCGGAACGGCGGACAAGTAGGTTCATCCACCGGGTCCGTTCCGACCGCTGTACTGTTGGTTCCCCCTGCAGGAAAGCACCAAGCACACCGTTCGCAACATCGATCCTGCTGACGGTTTGGACTTTGGATCCGTCCCTCGAACACAGAAGCTTGCGACCAGGAACTAGTGAACCATGTCTTCGAGCAATTCAACAGTCGAGTTACCGACAATTTGCAAAAAAGTTGATCTTGCGAATGCGCAGGTGAGGGACACAATGCCGGAATCTAGACTTGAGGTTCGTTTGCCTTCAGATAACCGAGTCAGCGTATGGCAATCAGCCTGTGACCCAGGTCGCTATTTGGTATCGAAATGGCAGGTGGGACTTCCCAAGCGCACACGTTTCACACTTTCCCAGCGTGTCGCGGAGTCCGCATTGTGAATCCGACCGATCCGGTGACTCGGATACGAGCCAGCAACGGCTCCAGCTACGGGGGATCGTTGCTGAATCGTGTCCTGAATGGCGGCCCCGACAATGACCCCCGACTCACCCATGTAGTCGAGCTATCCGCACGCCCCGCGGCCACCACTACCTGGCCTGATTGGGCAGCGCCCGATGTGGTCGCCGCGCTGCGCGCCACCGGGGTGGAGGCGCCGTGGACGCATCAGATCAGAACCGCCGACCTCGCCGCCGGCGGTCGCCACGTTGTCGTCAGCACCGGCACAGCATCCGGGAAGTCGCTCGGCTACCAGCTGCCGGTGCTCACCGCGCTGCGGGAAGATCCGCTCGCCACCGCCCTTTATCTCGCGCCGACCAAGGCGTTGGGCGCCGATCAGCTGCGGGCAATGGCGGAATTGACCCATGAGGGCCCGCTGCGCGACGTCCATCCAGCCACCTATGACGGCGATACCCAGGCCGAGGTCCGGCAATGGGTGCGCGCGAATGCCAGGATGATCCTCACCAATCCGGACATGCTGCACATCGGCATGCTGCGCTCACATCAGCGTTGGGCCAGGGTGCTGCGCAGACTGCGCTACGTAGTAGTGGACGAATGCCACGCCTACCGCGGTGTATTCGGCTCACATGTGGCGCTGGTGTTGCGCAGACTGCGGCGCATCGCGGCCCATTACGGCGCGGATCCCGTATTCATACTGTGCTCGGCGACCACAGCCGAGCCAGCGGCCGCGGCATCCCGGCTGATCGGAGCCCCCTGTGTCGCGGTCACCGAGGATGGATCGCCGCGGGGCGCGCGCACCATCGCACTGTGGGAGCCGCCGCTATTGACCACGCTGACCGGCGAAAACGGTGCGCCGGTGCGTCGGTCGGCGACCTCGGAGGCGGCCAGGATCATGGCCGATCTGATGGTCGAGGGCGCGCGCACGCTCGCCTTCGTCCGGTCGCGGCGGGCCGCGGAATTGACCGCCATCGAGGCCCGCAGATGGCTCGCCGAGGTGGATCCGGCGCTGAGCGAGCGGGTCGCCGCCTATCGGGCGGGTTATCTCGCCGAGGATCGGCGTGCGCTGGAGGCCGCGCTCTCCGATGGATCGCTGCTCGGGGCGGCGACCACCAACGCGCTGGAGCTCGGGGTCGATATCGCGGGGCTGGATGCCGTCGTGATCTCGGGTTTTCCCGGCACGGTCGCCTCGTTCTGGCAGCAGGCCGGGCGGGCGGGGCGGCGCACGCAGGGATCGCTGATACTGCTGGTGGCCAGGGACGATCCGCTGGACACCTTCTTGGTCCACCATCCGGAGGCGCTGCTGGACAAGCCGGTCGAGGCCACCATCACCGATCCGCACAATCCCTATGTATTGGGTCCGCAGTTGCTGTGCGCCGCACTGGAACTACCGCTCACCGATAATGAGGTAGACGCGCTCGGCGCACGCGAGGTGCTAACCGATCTCGCAGCTCAGGGGCTGATTCGACGTCGAGCGGGAGTTGCGAGGGACGGCAGCGCACGCTGGTTCGCAACGGCCGAGACGCATCCGCACGACGCGGTTGACGTGCGCGGGGGCATCGGCACACCCATCGCCATCGTGGATGGCGAGACCGGCAGACTGCTCGGCACCGCCGACGCCGGACGAGCGCGGGCGACCCTGCACGAAGGTGCGGTTCACCTGCATCAAGGCGATATCTACGTGGTCGATGAGCTGGATTTCGAGGGCGGGGTCGCCTTTGTGACCGGCACCGATCCCGGCTGGACCACCAGTGCCAGGCAGATCACGTCCATCACCGTCGACAAGGTCACCGAACAGCGCGACCACGGCCGCGTGACCACCGCATTGGCGCAGGTGCGGGTCACCAGCCAGGTGATCGGTTATCTGCGCACACTGCGCACAGGCGAGGTGTTGGACCTGGTGGAGCTGGATCTGCCCGCGCAGACGCTGCCCACCCGCGCGGTGCTGTACACCGTGACGCCGGAATTACTGGCGGCGGCGGGCCTGGATGTACCGCGGGTACCCGGTGCGCTACACGCCGCCGAACACGCGGCTATCGGCCTATTGCCGCTGGTCGCGACGTGCGATCGGTGGGATATCGGCGGTGTCTCCACCGCCGAGCATCCGGACACCGGCCTGCCGACGGTGTTCGTGTACGACGGGCAACCAGGTGGTGCGGGCTTCGCCGAACGTGGATTCGCGCAGCTGCGGCGCTGGTTGTCGGCGACGCTCGCGGTGATCGAGAGCTGCACCTGCGCGGTGGGCTGCCCGTCCTGCGTGCAGTCACCCAAATGCGGCAATGGCAACCATCCGCTGGACAAGGCGGGCGCGGCCCGCCTGCTGGCCGCGATTCTGGGCGAGTTGGCAGCCGGAACAGCTGGTTGATCGGCGTGCTGAAGGCCCCGCACTCGATTCGTGACAGCGCCGACCCCCGAGTGTGATCACTCGTCCAGTTGGCCGGGTGATCACCAGGGGCACTGGACGCGGATCGGCCTGCCACGTCCGGCGGACCCGGGCGTGTCGGGCCACCGATTAAAGAGGAATGTATTCATGTTAACTGAGGTATTGCCACGGCCATTAGCATCCGACATGCGGTTACACAGATTGCGTTCTGCGGCTACTTAGTAAATTGATGCGATACCGCAATTATTCGATCATCCCAATTACCGAATTCCAGCGATGTGATGTACCACTGTCGGACATCTGTATGCACCGGTCATACTTCAACTTCGACCGGCCCCGCGCGAGCAACCGCGCGAACAGTCCGCTTTCCGAACAGACCTATTGGTACATTCCCTTCAACGGTGACAGTCGCATCCCACTGCACTACCGCGCACTGCAGAATCCGCACTCCCATCCGCGATGCGATCTCACCCGCCGCAGCACATCCGGCATCTGCCCCACGCTCCAGTTCCCCCGCCGCCGACAAAGCCGACAAATCCGCGGCAGCCTGTGCCCGATGCCGCCCCACGATCACCACCCCGACCTGACCGATCAATAGCGTCACGCCGATCAGCGCCGCGAGCACCAGGCACGCGAACACCGTCGCGACCCCGTCATCCGCGATGGCGAGACGCCGACGTTCCGACCGAGCACCGAACATGTCGTGGCGATGGTCGGCCCGCCGATATCGCGCGTTGTCCGACGACGCCGCATCTACCGCTCGATCACTGCACTCCCTTACCACCGCACCGGTGTGGCGCGGCACCTCCATGTCCTTCATCTGTGCCGGTGCCGCGGGGGTACCGGCTTCGGCTGCCGGGCCGCGGGCGGTCACGGCTCGGCTCCCGGCTCGCGCGAGGCCACGGCCTCGGCGCGCAGCACCAGCAGTGGCAGCAGGGGTGAGCGGGCGGAGACCGTCGCGACCACCCGATCGCCCGCACTGCGCAGTGAGATGTCGGCGGCGGGCGGAGCAACCCGCCGCGCCGCCGACACCGCATTCGCCTGATCACCGCGGGCGGCCAGGCGGGCCGCTTCGCGAGCGGCGTCGACACAGCGCACCTGCGTCGACGCCGCGAGCAAAGCTCCGACGCACAGCACCACCGCGACCACGATGGCAGCGAGCGCGATCGCCGCCTCAACCGTCACCGCACCCTGATCGTCACCGAGATGCGTTGTACCGCAATAGTTTAATCGACGATCAGTGTCGGCTACACGGCGGTGTTCAGCGCCTTGTCGATGATCTTCGTCAGGGCGTTCACAATGCTGTCCCCGGTCACCACCCCGTACAGCACGGCCCCGAACGCCGCCGCCGCAATGGTCCCGATCGCATACTCCGCGGTACTCATCCCATCCTCGGCGACCATCGCCCGCAACAGCCGCGCCCGCACCTCGACGCCGACGGCTCCGAGCATCTGAACCACCCGTTCCCGCACCTTCCCGATTCGCACCGATTTCCCCTCTCTTTCCAGTCGACGCGGCCGCTCCGCGCCGACATGCTCTTCCCGGTCGTGTGGTTTTCACAGCAGTCCACCTCCGAGCACGCGGCCAGCGAGGCCGATTACTACGGGGACGATGCCGAGGCACACGAAGGCGGGGAGGAAGCAGAGGCCGAGGGGGCCGCCGATCAGGACTCCGGCACGTTCGGCGCGGGCGGCGGCCGCGTCCTCGACCCCACTGCGGCGCTGTTCGGCCAATTCGCCCACCGCGGCGGCGAGTGAGGCGCCCGATCGTGCCGAGCGCCGCGCCATGCGCGCCAGTGCGTCGACCTCCTCGGCGCCCGGCTGGTCCGCGCCGTCCCGCGCTACTTGGTCCCATGCCATCGCCGCGTCCGCACCCAGCGCCAGTAGATCGGCGGCCCGACGTAATGCGGCTCCGAGCGGTGCGGGCGCACCGGGTGCCACCGCGCGCGCCGCGGCCGCCATCGGCAGCCCCGCGCGCAGGCATGCGGCCAGCAGGTCGAATACCGACGCAACGGCGAGTGGATCGTCGCTGGCTACGCGGCCTGAGGTAGCGATGACCGGCTGCGAGCCGCCTCCCCGCAGCGCCCGCAGCCGCCGAATCACCGCGACCCGCCCCGGCAGCACCACCAATGCCGCAGCGAGAAAAAGTACTGGCCCACTGGCAATTCCAACCATCCCCAACCCCCTTCGAATGTGCGCACAACCGGTATCGCCGTCCAGATTCGTTTCATAGGAGGACCTTTCGCGTGATCGCGTCGGTCCAGAGCAAGCCCATGCACGCGAGCGCCGCGCCCAGCGGCAGCAGTACCGTTCCAGCGCCGGGGCTCAGCAGCACGTGCAGTGGGGCGGCGCCCATCATCTGGCCGAGGCCGATACCCAGCAGTGGCAGACCCGCCAGGACCGCGGCGGTGGCCCGAGCACCCGCCAGCGCGGCCGTCGTGCGGGTGCGAAACCGGATGCGGCCGAGTAGGTCCGTGCGGGCGGCGGAAAGTAGCTCAGCGAGGGCAAGACCGTGGTTTTCGGCGACCTGCCATGCGTCGGCGATCCGGGCGAGTTCGATGTCGACGATGGAATCGGTATGCCGCAGCCCATCCGCACCGGAGCCGCCGAGCCTGCTGCGGGCCGCGCAGACCGCGAAAGCGCGCGCGGCCTCGCCCCGCGACTCCTGTGCGGCAACCTCCGCCGCAGCACTGGGATGGGCACCGACCCGCAACTCACCGATGACCGCCTCGAGCGCGTCGAGCAGGCGGGTGCACTCCACACCACGCCGCCGATCCCGACTGGCCCGCCGAACCCGAATGCCAACTGTTCCCCCAGCCAACACCGCCGCCACCAGCGGACCCACGCCAACCGCAAGCGCCACCGCCACCCCAACACCGAATGCTGCTCGAAACATATTGCCGCGCCGCATCTTTCGACGCTCGCCCGTCGAGACGAACATCCCGATGAACCGACGCCGCGACCTCGACACCGGTGCCGTCAACACCGCCCCAGCCAGACATATCAGCGCCCCGATCATCGGACGAGCCGATCACCGAGCACCCATGGGCACGTTGCTACCGAAGCCGCGGACGCTGAGACGACCGATGCGGCAATTGGAATGGGATCCAGCGCCGTCGTAGGCGACTCCACCGAGCGCACCGGCACCACAGTCGTCACCTGTGCCGCGTGCAGGCACGGCACCCTCCGGTCCGCGAACGCCGAACCTCCCAATGCCGCGGGCATCCCCGGTTGCGGCGCCTTGGGAATGGGATCCAGCGCCGTCAGAAGCGACGCCATCGCGCGTACCGGCACAGCCGTCACCTGCGCCGCGTGCAGGCACGGCACCCTCCGGTCCGCGAACGCCGAACCTCCCAATGCCGCGGGCATCCCCGGTTGCGGCGCCTTGGGAACCGTTTCCGGGGAGCGCACGGGTTTCGTGTTCATCGAAAGAGCCGCCAGTCTGTCGCATGCCTGTGCCACGAGAGCCACGAGAGCCACGAGAGCCACGAGAGCCACGAGAGCCACGAGAGCCACGAGAGCCACGAGAGCGGCGTACTCCAATTTCCCGATCATCGGTCGAGCCGTTCGTCGAGTAGGCGGTTCAGTTCAGGGGCGGCGGGGGTGGGGGCTTGGTCTGCGCGCCAGGCGGCGGTTATGCGGACGTGGCCTTCGGGGGTGCGGTCGACGATGCCGATTTCGCGGAGGCCGCGGGATCCGTCGGCTCGGCGGTGGACGTGCAGCACCACTTGGACGGCTGCGGCCAGTTGGCTGTGCAGCGCGGCCCGGTCCATACCGCCCAGTGCCGCAAGGGCTTCCAGGCGGGCGGGTACCTCGCGGGGCGAGTTCGCGTGCACGGTGCCCGCCCCGCCGTCGTGGCCGGTGTTGAGTGCGGTCAGTAGGTCGACCACCTCCGCGCCGCGGACTTCACCGACGACGATTCGGTCGGGACGCATCCGCAATGCCTGGCGGACCAGGTCGCGTACCGTCACCACGCCGACGCCCTCTACGTTCGCGGTGCGCGCGACCAGGCGCACGACATGGGGGTGGGGCGGTGCCAGTTCGGCCGCGTCCTCGACGCAGATGATGCGTTCGTCCGGGGCGACTGCGGCCAATAGCCCGGAGAGCAGCGTGGTCTTTCCCGCGCCGGTTCCGCCCACCACCAGGAAGGCCAGTCTGGCCCGAATGATCCGCTCCAGCAGGAGTTTCGCGTCGGCGGGTACCGCACCGGCCGCCGCGAGCGCGTCCAGCCCTTGCGTTGCCGGACGCAGCACGCGCAGTGACAGGCAGGTGCCGCCGTGGGCGACCGGAGCCAATACCGCATGCAGCCGCACGCCGAACGAATCGCCCAGCGCCGCTTCCCTTCCCGACAGGCTGCCGTCCACCCACGGCTGCGCATCGTCGAGCCGCCGCCCGGCCGAAAGCGCCAACCGCTGCGCCAATCGGCGCACCGCCGCCTCATCCGGGAAGACGACAGAGGTCCGCTCCAGCCCCCGACCGCGATCGATCCACACCGCATCCGGCGCGGTCACCAGCACATCGGCGACCCGAGGATCCTGCAGCAGCGGCTCCAAGAGCCCTGCCCCGGTCATCTCGGTCTGCAACAACCGCAACGCCCGCAGCAGATCCGTATCACCGAGCACACCACCCGCCTCGGCCCGAATGGCGGCCGCCACCTGCGCCGGATCCGGATCCCCCGATGCCCCCGCCAGCCGCTCCCGCACCCGATCCAACAGCGCCGACGTCACCAACGCACTCATCCCCAACCCCTCCCCTCCGAAGCACCAGCACCCGCATCAAGGGCCTGCCCCGGCACCCGGCCGCCCGGCCGCACCTTCAGCGCCGCAGATCGCCGCACGTTCAACACCTCATCAGGCATCGCGCCCAACACCACCCGCAGACCGCGCACCGGCCAGATAGCACACGCGCCATTCCGATACCGCTGCGGCAGTTCAGGCGTCACCAAGCCACTCATCCCGAACACCTCTGCCGCCGAAGCGCCAGTACCCACTGCAAGGGCCTGCCTCGGCACTCGGCAGGCTGTGGCCGCCCCCAGCGCCCCACTCATCTGCGCCGGCCCGACGCGCACCGCATCCTGGTGACGCTGCGGCAGTTCGGACGCCATCAACGCACTCATCCGCACCGGTCGAGCGCACATCGAATCCTGGTGACGCTGCCGCAGTTCGGGCCCACCACCGCACTCATCCGCACCAGCCGAGCGCACACCCTGGTGACGCTGCGGCAGGTCGGACCCCACCAACGCACTCATCCCTGCCGAACCGTCAACATCCAAATCAGGGACCTGCGACAACTCCCGGAACCTCACCCGCCCCTTCAGCGCCGCAGATTGCTTCACACCGAGTATCGGCTGGGCAGCCCGCACGACATACTGATACCGCTGCACCAGTGGGCATTTCATCGACTCGGTCGCCTCGGCATAGCGCCCCGGCATCCCGGGCACCGCCACAGCGGCGGTGCGGACTCGGGGCGGGGCCTCGGATTTCGCGAAGGCGCTCATCGCAATCCCTGGCCGGTTGGGGCGCTGAGGACGGTGAGGATGGCGTCTGCGGCGTCGCGGAGGGGGCCGCGGCGGAGGGTCAGGCCACCGCGTTCGAGGCGGGAGGCGAGGCCGGGTTGGGCTCGGACGGCGGCGAGTAGGGGGAGGTCGAGGACCTCGGCGACCTCGGTGCCGCGCATGCCGCCGGGCGCGGGGCCACGAACGATCAAGCCCTGGTTCGGATTTCGCTGGCCGATGTGGGCGGCGACCGATTCGGCGGCGGCCACGGCGCGCAGGCGGGCTGGCACGACCAACACCACCAGGTCGGCCGCATCGAGTATCTGGTCGGCGTGTGGGCCGCGCTCGCCCGATATATCACATATCACCAAATCGCCTGCGGCACGGCCTGCTTCGATGACGGCACGGATCGCGGCGGGGCCTATGTCGACGGGCAAGCGTCCGGCACCGGCTCGGCCGCAGGACAGTAGTGCCAGCCCGGGCGCCGCCGCGGGCAGTGCGCTGTGCAGCGCCGCGGCGGAGACCCGACCGTCCTCGATCACCAGATCCGGCCAGCGCAGTCCGGCCTCGGTTTCGACGCCGAGCAGCAGGTCGAGGCCGCCGCCGAGGGGTGCGCCGTCGATGAGGACGGTGTCGCGCCGGAACCGCCCGGCGGCGGATCGCAGCCCGGTCGCCGCGGCCAATGTCGAGGCGCCCGCACCACCGCTCGCGCCCGCGATCGCGACGACAACACCGTCGCCCATGCGGTATTCACCATGCTCAGCAAACTTCTCGATAAGCCCGACCGCCGCACCCGGCAGCGCGATGACGCGCTCGGCCCCGACCGCGGCGGCGGCCTGCCAATCGGTCAATACGGGTTCCCCATCGGTCACCAGGACGATGCCGATACGTCGGAGATATCCGGCCGCTGCGCAGCTCTTGGCTGCGTTTGTGTCGAGAATCACCAGCGGTGCGGCGGCCCAGGCATGTCGGCCGACGGGCAGCCCGCGCTCATCGAGAGCTCGCTCCGCGGCGGCCGCCACCCGGCGGACCTCGTCACGCAGCCGGATGTCCTGGATGAGCACGAGCGCGGGCGGCGGTGTGAGTGCCGGGGCGGCTTCGAGATTCATGCAGGTCAGCGTGCTCGAAGATGAAACGGAGCAGAAGATCCAATATGCCGAATGTGGATAACTCGGGGGGTGTGGATAAATCCGGAGAGCCGAAATCGGGGAAACCTGGCCCGAAATAGAGGACGGCCCCAGCCGGGGGGGAGGAGGCTGGGGCCGTCGGGTTCAGCCCCGGGGGGTCGGGCTGAACGCGCCTGGACTATGTCCAGGTGCCAGCAATACTACACCCAAGTCCGGGCCACAACGCAAGTCTGTCGCCGGAGAACTTTATGGCCACCACCGGCCCGGCGTCTCCGGGGCAAACTCGTCCGACGAACTCCGCGCACGGTCCGGTCGGCACCGTCAGCGGCACATGCATATTCTGAACGGGTGACGGCCGATGGCGACCAGACAGAGCTCGCGGACCAGACCGCACGGGACGTGACGGCAACGACGCGCCCCACCGCCGGGGGCCAGCGCATCGCCGCCTTCTTCGATCTCGACAAGACGGTGATCGCGAAGTCGAGCACATATGTGTTCAGTAAGCCCTTCTACGCACAGGGCCTGCTGAACCGGCGCGCGGTGCTGGAGAGCAGTTATGCGCACTTCCTGTTCATGCTGTCGGGCGCCGACCACGATCAGATGGAGCGGATGCGCGCCAATCTGACCAATATGGTCGCGGGCTGGGACATCGAGCAGGTGAAATCCATTGTGGCCGAAACACTTCACGAACTCGTCGACCCGTTGATCTATGCCGAGGCGGCCGATCTCATTGCCGACCACAAGATCCGCGGCCACGATGTGGTGATCGTTTCGGCCTCCGGCGAGGAGATCGTCGCCCCGATCGCCGAGGCCCTCGGGGCCTCGCACACCGCCGCCACCCGGATGGTGGTCGAGGACGGTCGCTACACCGGCGAGGTCGAATTCTATTGCTACGGTGCGGGTAAGGTGACCGCGATCGAAAAGCTCGCCGCCAGTGAGGGTTACGACCTGAGGCGGTGCTATGCGTACTCCGATTCGGTGACCGACGTGCCGATGCTGAGCGCGGTGGGACATCCGACCGCGGTGAATCCGGATCGCAATCTGCGTCGCGAGGCGGTGGCCAAGGGATGGCCGATCCTCACCTTCTCCAACCCGGTGTCGCTGTGGGCGCGTTTCCAGACCCCTTCGTCGACCACCCTTGCCGCGACGGCGGCGGTCGGGTTGAGCGCGGTGCTGGCCGGTGCGGTCAGTTACCGGCTGCTGCGTCGTCGCCGCTGAGCCATGAGTGCCCCGATGCGGCCCTGCGGAAGAGCTGTTCGGGGGTGCTGCGGATGGCTTGCGGAAGCGTTTGCTGACATAACACAAAGGGCGCTGCGACCAGGCATTTAACCACGAAACGCCGGCAAACACGCCGATTATTGAATGTTTTCGCAGCCCTTGATGTGGGAGTAGTCACAGGTGTAGAAATGTAATTACGGAAGGACGGAAGGCTTGAGCGGAGCCGGAAGAGAAGGTTCAGCTTCCCAACCCACCCTTCCCAGCACGGGCACCAGGCACCCACGCGGAGCGCGCCGCGACAAGGGCAGAAGCGTTGTGGGCCTGCGAGATACGGATTATCGTCGGCGAGGGCCTCGCACAGGTTGCGGGGATGAACCGGCGGAGTACGGATTATCGCCGAGGCCGCAGAACACAACCCACCTAGCACGCTTGGTAACCGGGAGTCCGTGCTAGCGGGCGGTGAGGTCGTCAACGACAACGCCGCCCGCTTTGATGTGTGCAGCCCCCTTATCGGCGCTACCCCGACGCCGCTTCGGCGATCGATGTGGCCTCCCGCGCACCATCCTCGAAGGCGCCGCAGCACAGAATCACCCAGCTGCCCACCGCGTCCGCGGCACCCGAGCCGAATCCGGCCGCCGCATCCAGGTACTGCTGACGCCGTCGCAACCAGAACACTTCCGGCACGCCGAGGCTGTGCGGGTCCAGCCCACTGGACGCCGCGACCAGTCGGGAGGCCGCCCGCGCGACAATGCCGTCGGCGGTACCGAACGGCCGCAACGCCAGCAGCTCCCCGTGCACGACCGCCGCGATGACCGGTGCGGGCGCCTTGGAGCCGAGCACTGTCTGGGCCAGTAGGTCCAGCCTTTCGGCCACGCCGCCGTCGCCGCGCGGCCGTCCGAGCAGCGACTCATCGGTCACCAGATCGGCCGCGGCCAGCAGGTGCAGCCGGGCCAGCGCCTGCAGCGGCGCACGCTGCCAGGTGCCGATCAGGTTGCGCAGCGCGTCACCGTCGAGGGCCTGCCCGACCCGCAGTGACCCGGCCAAGATCGGATCCGCGACCCGGCCGTCGGCGGGCAGTTCGGTGCTCGCGCCCTCGATCGCGGCCGATGACCTGGCCGCACGCACCGCCGCCTCGGCCGCCGTGGTCGGCCAGCCCCGCCGGTTCGCCTTGTGCCGGTGTACGGCGGCCAGCGCGTCGCGCGCCTTATCAGCGGCTTCGCGCACACCGGGCAGATCGACGAGAGGCTGTAGCGGATCGGTCACGGTGTTATCTTGCAGCGCCTTCGGTGCTGCGTGTTCGCGGCCCCCCGTTGTCGCGAACATCGCTCGTAAGACTCGCTCCGTCGGAGTCGGCAAAGCGCGAATCTTTCCACACGTATGCCAAACGAGACCGCCCCAGCAGCGCAGGGCCTTCGATGACTCGGCTGAATCGATGGCCGCGCCTCCGAGCGGGCCGCTCGCAGACCCGCTCCGAGGTTGCTGGGCTGAAGAAAGTCCAGGCGTCAGCCCGCCAACAGATCCCTTCCCGGGATGGCATCGAGCAGGCGACGGGTGTACTCCTCTCGAGGGTTGTCGAAAACCTCGTTGGTAGTGGCCGCTTCGACGATCTTGCCGGTTTGCATGACGAGGACATCGTCGGCGATCTGACGGACGACGGCCAGGTCGTGGGTGATGAACAGGTAGGACAAACCCAATTCGGCTTGTAAATCGTTGAGCAGCTTGAGGATCTGGGCCTGGACGAGCACGTCGAGAGCGGAGACCGCCTCATCGCACACCACCACCTCCGGCGAGAGCGCGAGCGCACGGGCCACCGCGACGCGCTGGCGCTGGCCGCCGGAGAGTTCATTGGGGTAGCGGCGCATCACCGTGGACGGCAATGACACCTTGTCCAGTAGGTCGCGCACCGTTGCCTCGCGTTGTGCGGCGGTGCCGATCTTGTGCGTGCGCAGGGGCTCCTCGATGGTGCGGTAGATCGAGTACATCGGATCCAGCGAACCGTAGGGGTCCTGGAAGATCGGCTGCACCCGGCGGCGAAAAGCGAACGCGCCCTTACGATCCAGCTTCGCCACTTCGCGTCCGTCGAAGGTCACCGAACCCGATGTCGGTTCGAGCAGACCCAGCACCATCTGCGCCACCGTGGATTTGCCCGAACCGGACTCGCCGACAATCGCCGTCGTCGTGCCGCGCTTCAAGCGGAACGACACATCGTCGACCGCGATGAAATCGGTCGACTTCCACGGCGTGCTGCCCCGAATCTTGAACGCCTTGGTCAGATTCTGCGCGACCACCACGTCATCGGAGACCACCGCGAGTTCGGTATCGGCCGCCGCGACCTCCTCGGCGACCTGGACGGCCTGTTTGCGCACCTCGATGCGCTCGCGCACCGAGGACAACCGCTGCGAGGCCAGCGAGGGCGCCGAATTCACCAGCTTCTTGGTGTACAGATGCTGCGGTTCGCGCAGAATCTGTAGTGCCGGACCGGATTCCACCACCTTGCCGCGATACATCACCACCAGGTGTTCGGCGCGCTCGGCGGCCAGGCCGAGGTCGTGGGTGATGAGCAGCACGGCGGTACCCAGTTCGCTGGTGAGCCCGTCGAGATGATCGAGGATCTGCCGCTGCACCGTGACGTCGAGGGCCGAGGTCGGCTCGTCGGCGATCAGCAGTTTGGGACGGCAGGCCAGTCCGATGGCAATGAGCGCGCGCTGGCGCATACCGCCGGAGAATTCGTGCGGATACTGGTTGACCCGGCGTGCCGCATCCGACATACCGGCTTCCTCGAGCAGTTCGATGGCGCGCTGCTTGGCCGCCTTGCCCTTGGCAATGCCATTGGCCTCCAGGGTCTCCCGGATCTGGAATCCGATCTTCCACACCGGATTGAGATTCGACATCGGATCCTGCGGAACCAACCCGATACCGCTACCGCGGACCGCGACGACATCCTTCTTCGACGCCTTAACCAGATCCTTACCGTCGAACATGATGGATCCGGAAGTGACCTTTCCGGTGCCGGGCAGCAGGTCGATGATGCTGTGCGCGGTGGTGGACTTGCCGGATCCGGATTCGCCGACGATCGCGACCGTCTGGCCGGGATACACCGACAGACTGACATCGCGCACCGCCGGAATCTTCTTGCCCTCGGAGGAGAAACAAACGTTGAGATCCTCGATCTCGAGCAGTGGTCGCTCGGACATCGACGCGGTCACCTCTTCCTCGCCTTCGGATCGAGTGCGTCCCGCAGCGCGTCGCCGAGCAGGATGAAGCTCAGCACAGTGAGCGCCAAAGCCGTTGCGGGATAGAACAAAATCGGCGATCCGCCGCGCAGCTCGTGCTGGTTGGTATTGATATCGGAACCCCAGGACACGATGGTGCGCGGCAAACCGACGCCGAGGTAGGACAGCGTCGCCTCGGTGACGATGAACGCGCCGAGCCAGATCGTGGTGACCACGATCAGCGGTCCGGCCGCATTCGGCAGCACATGGCGCAGCAGCGTCCGTATTCGGGAGACGCCCAATGCCTTCGCCGCCGTGACATATTCGCTGTTCTTGGCCTCGATCACCGCGCTGCGCGCGATGCGCGCGGCCTGTGGCCAGGTGAAGGCGGCCAGGATCAGGATGACGGTCCAGATCGTGCGCGAGTCGAGCAGCTGCATGATGACGATCGCGGCCAGCATCAGCGGAATCGCGTAGAAGATCTCCGCGATGCGGGAGACCACCGAATCCAGCAGCCCGCCGTAGAAGCCCGCGAGCGCCCCCAGCGTGCCACCGACGAGCAGGAACACCGTCGTCGCACCCAAACCGGCCATCACGGAAGCCCGTGCGCCGTAAACGGTTCGGGTGTAGACATCACAGCCCTGCTTATCGAATCCGAAGGGATGGCCGGGCCCGCGCGGATCCATGCTGAAATCGCCGTTGCAATAGCGCGGATCCTGATCGGAGAACAGGCCGGGCCAGAGCACCACGACGGCGATGAAGACGATCAGCACCGCGGCGACGATGAAGATCGGATTGCGGCGCAGCTGGCGCCACGCGTCCTGCCAGATGCTGGTCGGTGATCCGGTATCGACGACCTGATCGGTGGCGAGCACCTCGACTTCGTCGGGCGGAGCCACGAAATGCGGTTGCCTGTCCGGAGCTTTCTTATCGAGATCAGGCATATCGGATCCTCGGGTCGAGCGCGGCGTAGAGCAGGTCGATGATCAGATTCGAGATCAGGAAGATCACGATCAGCACGGTCACGAACGAGACCACGGTGGGCGGTTCACCGCGGGTGATCGCCTGGTACAGCGTTCCACCGACACCCGGAATATTGAAGATGCCCTCGGTGACGACCGCGCCGCCGATCAACGCACCGAGATCGGCGCCGAGGAAGGTGATCACCGGGATCATCGAGTTGCGCAGAATGTGCACGGTGACCACCCGGGGCCGACTCAGCCCCTTCGCGGTCGCGGTCCGGACGTAGTCGGCGGACATGTTCTCCGCCACCGAATTTCGGGTCAGCCGCAGCACATAGGCGAACGACAGCGACCCGAGTACGAACGCGGGTACGAGCAGTTCACCGAAGCTCGCCTTGCCGGTGACGGTCACCGGTGCGATGCCCCACTTCACGCCGAGCACGAACTGGGCGAGAAAGCCGATCACGAAGATCGGCACCGCGATGATGATCAGGCTGACCACCAGCAGCGTCGAATCGAACAGTTTGCCCTTGCGCAGACCCGCGATCAGCCCGAAGATGACGCCGAAGACGCCCTCGATGAGCACCGCCATGAACGCCAGTTTGATGGTGATCGGGAACGCCCGTGCGAGTTCATCGCGCACCGGGCGGCCGGAAAAGGCGGTACCGAAATCGAGGGTGAAGATGCCTTTCAGATACAGCAGATACTGCACGAAGAACGGGCGGTCCAGGTGATAGCGCGCGCGGAGCTGGGCTTCCACGGCGGGCGTCATCGGCTTGTCGCCGGCCAGCGCGTGGATCGGATCGCCCGGCACTAGGAAGACCAGTGCATAGATGAGCAGCGTCGCCCCGAGGAAGACGGGGATCATTTGGAGCAGACGCCGCAAGACATACCAGGCCATTTCGTCTCCTGGGTGAGCGGAGCCGACCGCGCCGTCGAGTCACGGCGGCACGGTCGGCGCCGAGCGGCTACTTCTCGATGTTCTCGAAGTCGAACAGACCGTTCCAGGCCAGATCGGCCTTCTTGACCTTGTCCGAACGTCCCGCTGCGGCGAGGTAGTCCAGCACCGGGATATCGGCCATATCCTTGATCAGCAACGCCTGCGCCTGTGCCACGAGCTTGTACGACTCCGGCAGCGTCGGCGCGGCGAGCGCGGCGTCGAGCAGGTGGTCGAATTCGGGGCTCTTGTAGTCGACGTTATTGGTCTCGGAGTAGCTGTAGTACTGCGAGGTGAGGAACTGCAGCATCGTCGGGTAGTCGCCCTGCCAGCCGTAGCGGAAGGACTTGCCGATCGTCTTCTGGTTCACCAGATCTCGGATGTTCTTGAAGGTCGGGTACGGCGTGCCGACGGCGTCGATACCGAGGGTGTTCTTGACGCTGTTGGCCACGGCCTCGATCCACGCCTGGTGGCCGCCATCGGAGTTGTAGGCGATCTCATAGCGACCCGACCACGGCGAAATGGCATCGGCCTGCGCCCAGAGCTTCTTGGCCTCGTCGGGGTTGTACTTCAACACCTCTGAGCCGGGCAGGTTCCCGTCGAATCCGGGCAGTGTGCTCGAGGTGAAGTCACGGGCCGGGATCTTGGTGCCGTTGAAGATGGTGTCGCAGATCTGCTGTCGGTTGATCGCCATGGAGATGGCCCTGCGGCGCAGCAGACCCTCCTCACCACCGAAATGCGGCACATTGGCCTGGACACCGATGTGCTGGTTCTGCGCGGACGGCTCGAGGATCGCGCGATCACCGAGGTCCTTCTTGTACGAGGTCAGCGCGCTGTCCGGAATCGTGTCCAGGGTATCGAGATTGCCCGCCTGCAGATCCGAGTAGGCGGTGTCGAACGACTGGTACATGACGAAGCGCAGGCCCTTGTTCTTGGGCGCGCGTCCGCCCTTGTAGTCCGGGTTGGGCACCAGATCGATCTTGACGTTGTGCTCCCAGGTCTGGAACTTGTAGGGGCCGTTGCCGATCGGGTTCTCGCCGAAGGCCTTCATATCCTTGAACGCGGCGTCGGGCAGCGGATAGAACGGCGCGTAGCCGAGTTCGGTCTCGAAGTCGATGGACGGCGACTTCAGCTCGACGGTGAAGGTCCGGTCGTCGACCACCTTCAGCCCCGACATCGTCTGTGCCGTTGGCTTTTCCGCGGAGACCTGGTCGAATCCGACGATCGGGGTGAACGCGTAGCTCTGCAACTGGCCATTGGTGCCGAGTGCGCCGTAGTTCCAGGCATCGACGAACGACTTCGCCGTCACCGTGGTGCCGTCGGTGAACTTCCAGTCCGGCTTGATGGTGATGGTGTAGGTCTTGCGGTCGGGAGTCTTGATCGACTCGGCCATCTCGTCGTGCGCGACACCCTTGCCGTCGTAGTACTTCAGACCCGCGAACAGCCGGTCCACGACCCGGCCGCCCATATTCTCATTGGTATTGGTTGGTACCAATGGATTCTGCGGCTCACCGCCGTTCGTCGTGACGATGTCGGCATCGGCACTATCGCTGGACGAACATGCGGACAGTCCCAAGCTTGTGGCCAGTACGACTGCCGCGGTCAACGCTGTAGCTCTGTTGAATCTCAACGCGTTCTCCCGATTTCGAGACAGGCAAAGGGGATCCGCGACCACGCATGCGCAGTTGCCCAGCGCGCGTCGACTCGATCCGCCTTGGAATGCCTGGGACGTTAGCTATTCGAAGCAGGCTTGTCACCGGATTGAGCCAGGTTCGTTCCACTTGTTACCAATCCGGCAACATCGGTGAAACACGCTAAAGATTCATGAGAAAACGGACATTTGCCGGAAGTATGCCTCCGTTGGGGCTTCCGGTGTCCGGAGCTGAGTGGCTATGACGATAGCGACCGAAGGGCCGGTTTGTCAGCGGATCGCGCAGGATACCCGCTGTCTTGACGGGATGGAAACCCGTTGGACACACCGGACGCGGTGTGGGTCACAGTTGGTTACTGTCGAATTCGACCGCGACTGCCAGCGCCACGGGCTACGTGAAGGAAGAGACGAGATGACCGATACCACCGCCGACCACCGGGAGTCGTACCCGCCGAGCGCGGAGTTCGCCGCGGCCGCGAACGCCGACGCGTCGAACTACGAGCGGGCCGCGGCGGATCGCGACGCGTTCTGGGCCGAGCAGGCCGCGCGGCTGCACTGGGATCAGCCATGGACCCAGGTCCTGGATTGGAGTGACGCGCCCGTCGCGAAGTGGTTCGTCGACGGCAAGCTCAATGTCGCCTACAACTGCGTGGACCGCCATGTGCTCGACGGACACGGCGATCAGGTCGCCATCCACTGGGAGGGCGAACCGGGCGATTCCCGCGATATCACCTACGCCGAACTGCTGGCCGAGGTGTCCCGGGCCGCCAACTACCTCACCGAACTCGGACTCGAGCCGGGCGATCGGGTCGCCATCTATATGCCGATGGTCCCCGAGGCGATCGTATCGATGCTGGCATGTGCGCGACTGGGTCTCACGCATTCGGTGGTGTTCGCCGGCTTCTCCCCCACCGCCCTGCGCCAGCGCGTCGATGACGCGAGCGCCCGGCTCATCATCACCACCGACGGTCAGTGGCGGCGCGGCAAGGCCGCACCGCTGAAGGAGGCCGTCGATGAGGCACTCTACGCCAATGGCGATGTGCCACACAGCGTCGAGCACGTACTGGTAGTGCGGCGCACCGATATCGAGGTGCCGTGGACCGAGGGCCGCGACCTGTGGTGGCACGAGACCGTCGCACAGGCGAGCCCCGAGCACACACCGCAGGCCTTCGACGCCGAGCATCCGCTGTTCATCCTCTACACCTCCGGCACCACCGGAAAGCCCAAGGGCATTCTGCACACCACCGGCGGCTACCTGACCCAGGCGTCCTACACCCACCACAACGTCTTCGATCACAAAGCGGGACAGGACGTCTACTGGTGCACCGCCGATATCGGCTGGGTCACCGGACACACCTACATCGTCTACGGACCGCTGTCGAACCGGACCACCCAGGTCGTCTACGAGGGCACGCCGAACTTCCCGGACGAGCACCGGCACTGGAATATCGTCGAAAAGTACGGTGTCACAATCTATTACACCGCACCGACGCTGGTGCGGACCTTTATGAAGTGGGGCAAGGAGATTCCGGGCGCCCACGATCTGTCCAGCATCCGGCTGCTCGGCAGCGTCGGCGAGCCGATCAATCCGGAGGCCTGGCGCTGGTACCGCGAGGTGATCGGCGCGAGCACCGCGCCGATTGTGGACACCTGGTGGCAGACCGAGACCGGGTCGATCATGATCTCCCCGCTGCCCGGCGTCACCGCCGCGAAGCCGGGCGCCGCGATGACACCGCTGCCCGGCATCTCGGCCAAGGTCGTCGACGAGGAGGGCAGGGCGGTCCAGCTCGGCGAGACCGAGGCCAATGGCTACCTGGTGCTCGATCAGCCGTGGCCGTCGATGCTGCGCGGCATCTGGGGCGATATGGAGCGCTACCGGGCCACCTACTGGGAGCGCTACGCCGAACAGGGCTGGTACTTCGCCGGTGACGGCGCCAAGCTCGACGCCGACGGCGATCTGTGGGTGCTCGGCCGGGTCGATGATGTGATGAACGTCTCGGGTCACCGCATCTCCACCGCCGAGGTGGAGTCCGCGCTCGTCGGCCACTCCGGGGTCGCCGAGGCCGCGGTGGTCGGCGCCAGCGACACCACCACCGGACAGGGCATCGTCGCATTCGTGATCCTCACCGCCGAGGCCAAGGACACCGGTGACGCCCTGGTCGACGAATTGAAAGCGGAGGTGTCGCGGGAGATCAGCCCGATCGCGCGGCCGAGGGAGATCCACGTGGTCCCCGAACTGCCCAAGACCCGCAGCGGCAAGATCATGCGGCGACTGCTGCGTGACGTCGCGGAGGGCCGCGAACTCGGCGATACCTCGACGCTGGTCGACCCGAACGTCTTCGAGGCGATTCGGGCCAGTCGCACCTGAGTAGACGCACCGAGAAACGGCACATCGTAGGGCCGGTGACGAGAATCGTCACCGGCCCTTCCCGTTAGAATTGCGCAAGGTGTGCCGGGAAGCCTGGTCGGCATGCGGTCGTGTAGCTGAAAGCCGGATCGGTTGGATTGCGCGTCCGCAGCCATGTCCACCCTGCCGGAAGGTTTCCCGTGATCACCCAAGTGCGGTCGGAGCTGACGCGCTATCTACGCACCGAAACCGTTGGTGGCGCAATCCTTCTGATCGCCGCCGCGGCCGCGTTGCTGTGGGCGAACTCGCCGTGGGGCGGCAGCTACGTCACCATCACCGAAACCGTCCTGCCCATGAGGGCGCTCCATCTGGACCTCACCGTCGCGGAATGGACCAAGGACGGTCTGCTGGCGATCTTCTTCTTCGTCGCCGGGCTGGAACTCAAACGCGAACTGGTGGTCGGTGAACTCGCCGATCCCAAGCGGGCCGCGCTGCCGATCATCGCGGCGGTCGGCGGCGTGATCACCCCGGCACTGATCGCGCTGGCGGTCGGATTCGGCATCGAAGGCATGGACCGGGGCTGGGCCATACCGGTGGCGACCGATATCGCCTTCGCGCTGGCCGTACTCGCCATGACCGGTTCCAGAATTCCGGCGAGCGCGCGGGTATTCCTGCTCAGCCTGGCGGTGGTCGACGATCTACTCGCCATCATCCTGATCGCGGTGCTGTTCACCACGACGCTGTCGGTGCTGTGGCTGCTGGCCGCGGCGGCCTGTTTCGCGGGCTGGGCGCTGGCCCAGCACAGGCGGATCTCCACGCCCCTGGTGTATTTGCCGCTGGCACTGATCTCCTGGTACGCGCTGCACGAGGCGGGCATCCATCCGACCCTGGCCGGTGTCGCGCTCGGCCTGCTGACCAGGGTGCGCAAGGATCCGGGTGAGGCGCAGGCTCCGGCGATGCGGCTCGAACACCTGATCCAGCCGATCTCGGCCGGATTGTGCGTACCGCTGTTCGCCTTGTTCGCCTCCGGAGTTCCGTTGGACGGCAAGGTCTTCCAGCAGCTGTTCACCGACCGGCTCGCGCTGGCCATCATTCTCGGATTACTGCTGGGCAAGACCCTCGGCATCTTCGGGATCAGCTGGGTGGCAATCCGATTGGGCATCGCCGAACGTCCGGCGAGCCTGGGCTACCGAGACATGTTCGCCCTCTCGGTGCTCGGCGCGATCGGCTTCACCGTTAGCCTCTTGGTGGCAGAACTCGCGCTGGCGGATGTAGGCGACGGCTCGGCCGTCGAATTGGCGAAGGCCGCGGTGTTGGTGACATCAATGACGGCGTCGCTCGCGGGTTCGGCGCTACTGTTGCGGCGTGGGCGTGTCCACCAGGCGCGGCGGGATGCGCGTGCGATAGAACGAGAGAGTGAGGCCGATACAGTGCCGGGACAGGGAGAAGGGTCGACCAAGTGAGTTTCACAAACGGCGGTAACGGGGACGAGTCGCGTCGCGGCCGCACTGTCACCTCGATTCCCCTCTCGGAGACCGATCCCATCGGATCGGCGAGCTTCGGCACCCTGGTCCGCGATGCCACCGAGCAGATGTCGACGCTGGTGCGCGCCGAGGTCGAACTGGCCAAGGCCGAGGTGACCGGTGAGATCAAGAAGGGCCTGCAGGGCAGCGTCTACTTCATCCTCGCGCTGACCGTCCTGCTGTTCAGCACCTTCTTCTTTTTCTTCTTCCTCGGCGAGCTGCTCGATGTGTGGCTGGCGCGCTGGGCGGCGTTCCTCATCGTGTTCCTGTTGATGATCGTCGCGACGCTGGTACTCGCACTGCTCGGCTATCTGCGGGTCAAGAAACTGCGGGCGCCGGAGAAGACGATCGATTCGCTCAAGCAGGCGCGCAGCGTGCTGCCGAGTGGGTTCGGCTCGCACGAGGAACACCTCGCGCTCGAGAAGCCGACGAAGTAGAACGCGGCGCGGCCGGGTCCGACTGCGCCGACTAGGCGGCGGGGCGGCCGCCGCACTAGGCTCGATCGGCGTGTCGTCGAACTCGTTTCCCGATCCGTCCAGCGTCCGTTACGACGGACCCTGGACGCATCGGGACGTGCACGCCAACGGCATTCGCTTCCACGTCGTCGAAGCGGCGCCGGACCGCAGGGATGCACCGCTGGTCGTGCTGCTGCACGGATTCGCCGACCTCTGGTGGTCCTGGCGACATCAGCTAACCGGACTCGCCGAGCTGGGCTACCACGCGGTTGCGGTGGATCTGCGCGGCTACGGCGACAGCGATAAACCGCCGCGCGGCTATGACGGCTGGACACTGGCGGGCGATATCGCCGGACTCATCCGCGCCATGGGCTACTCCGAGGCCACACTGGTCGGCCACGCCGACGGCGGATTGGTCTGCTGGACGACCGCGGTGCTGCACCCGCGGCTGGTGCGCTCGATCGCGCTGGTGAGTTCCCCGCATCCGGTCGCGCTCAAGAGCGCGGTGCTGCGGGATCGGCGCCAGCGCCGGGCCTGGCTGCCGAATTTCCTGCGCTATCAGCTGCCGCGGTACGGCGAACACCTGCTCACCACCGGCAATGGCTTCGAGGTCGAGCGGCTGCTGCGCCAGCGGGTGAGCCGAACCTGGTCGGGCAGTGCCGAATTCATCGATACGGCCAATCGGATGCGCTCGGCCATCCAGATCTCGGGCGCGGCGCACTGTGCCCTGGAATATCAGCGCTGGGCCTTCCGCAGCCAGTGGCGTCCGGACGGGCGCCGCTTCATGGCCACCATGCGCCAGCCGATCCGCATCCCGGTCCTCACCATGCGCGGAGAACTCGACGGCTATCTATTACCCGCGACCTTCCAGCGCGGCCGTCGCTGGTCACCACAGCGGCGGCAAGTCGTGATCCCGGACGCGGGCCACTTCGCCCACCAGGAGAATCCGGACGCGGTCACCGCCGAGCTGGCCAAGTTGCTCGGCTGACGCCGATCCCGGGGCCCGCTCGCACGGCCACAGGGGCGCTCGCACCCCTGTGGCCGCCGTCGATCAGCTCAGGACACAGGCACCGGTATCCACTGCCGTAACCGAGGCCGTCGCGGCATCGAGTTGCGGCCGTACTTCCGCCAGTGTCAGGACGTATCCGGTGTCGTCGTCGGTCACCGCGGCACCGAATACGATGCCGAGCGCGCGGCCATCGGTATCCACCAGCGGCCCACCGGAATTGCCCGCGCGCACCTGTCCGCGGACCGTGTAGACCTCACGTTCGACGGTGCCGTTGCGGTAGATCGTCGGTCCGGTCAGGTCCAGCGTTTCGCGGACACGGGCCGCGCTGGCGGTATACCGCCCACCACCCGGATAACCGAGCACGATGGCATTCTCACCCGAGCGCGCGGGCGTCGACGCCTGCTCGACCACCGGAGCGGTGAGCCCCGGCACCGCGAGGATCGCGACGTCCTTGGACGGATCGAACAGCACGACCGAAGCGTTCAGCGGACCACCGACGGCGTCCACCGTAATGCTGGTGGTTCCGGCGACCACATGGGCATTGGTCACCACCCGCTCGGGCGCGATCACGAAGCCGGAGCCCTCCAGTGCGCGCTGGCAGCTCGGGGCGACGCCACGGATGCGCAGGACGCTCTGCTGTAGCGAGGCCGCCACCGGGCTGGTCAGGACGCTGGGGTCCGGGGGTTCGACGGCCGCGATCGGGGCGCGGCCGAAGGGACCGATGACGTCCGGGAGGCCGGAGGTGTTGAGCAGCTTGGAGAATTCGTTGGGGAGGCGGCGCAACCAGTTCGGTGAGACCTCGTTGACGTCGGCGAGCACCTTCGAACCATTGATAGCCGAGGCGATGGCGGGCTGTGAGGAGGTGGCCAGCGGTAGCGCCAGCAGCCACGCGGTGACCAGCACCGCCACCGCTTGCAACAGGGCACCGATGACGCTGTCCACACTGCGGGTGAACGGATGGCGCATACCGCCGCGCGCGGCCCGGCCCAGGACCATGCCCGCGACCTCGCCGACAATGACCAGCAGCACGATCAACAGCACGCCGGTGAGCACCCGCGGTCTGCCCTCGTTGACGTGGATCAGAATGTGCGGCGCGATGAGAATGCCCGCGACCGCCCCGAGCACGACGCCGAGGAAGGCCAGTGCGGAGGCCACCGCGCCCTGCCGCCAGCCGGAGGAGGCGGCCAGCAGCGCGAGCAGTACCACCGCGATATCGAGCCAAGCCGATGAGGTCATAACGTCATCCCTACGGCCGCCAGCGCGGTCTCCAGATCACGGACGTCGCTGTGGTCCCATTCCCGTTCCCACCCGGCGGCCTTGCAGATCCCGGCCAGAATGCCGCCGGTCAGCCCCCACACCAGCATGCCGTCGACCTGGAAAGCCGCGCTCTGATAGCCGAGGCTGCCGCGCACCATGAAGCGGTTCGCCGGTTCCAGCAGGTCGGCCAGCGGCACCCGCACGACCCGTTCGGTCTCGGTCTCATTGACCACTTGCACCGCCCTCGGGGTGTGCCAGTAGGCCACCACCGGGGTCACATCGAAGCGGGACGGAGGCACGAACAGTTTCGGCAGTACGGCGAAGGGTTCGACGCCATCGCGCGCCAGTCCGGTCTCCTCACAGGCCTCGCGCAGCGCGGTGTCGATCGGCCCGGAGTCACCGGGATCGACGGCACCGCCCGGAAAGGCGACCTGACCACGGTGCTGGCGCATGGTGGACGCGCGCTGGGTGAGCAGCACATCCGCGTCGCCGGGCAACCCGCCGGGGGCATCGGGATCCGGGTCGGGTGAGCCGCTGAACAGCACGAGTACCGCCGCCTGCCGCGGCGCGCCCTTGGCGGTCATGGCCCGCCGCAACGCTCGCGCCAAGCTCACCGTGTCGGTGGCGTCGGTGCTCGGGTCCGCCGCCCGACGCAGCCACTTCGGGATGCTGTCGGGCGTGGGGATCTCGGTCATGCCGCAACTCCCAGCTTGTTCGCGACCGTATCGGCGATATCGTCGATGCCATTGAAGGCGCGCACGACCACCTCGGCGACCGAACCGTCCGCACGCAGCAGCACCGATACCGGTAGCACCGCGGGCGCACCCACCGCGGTGCGGACCTTGGCGCGCGGATCGAACACGCCGGGCAATGTCACCCGCAAATCGGTCAGCAACGCGAGCGCTCTCGCCTCATCAGGATCGCTGTGCACGGTCAGCACGGTAATCGCGTTTCCGGCGCGTCGCGCGTACTCCTGCACATCCGGCAACTCTTTGGCGCACGGTCCACACCAGTACGCCCACAGGTTCAGCAGTGCCGGTTTACCCGCCAGCGCGGCCGCCAGATCGACCGGCTTTCCGTCGGCCAGACAGCCGAGGCCTAATCCGGCAAGCGGCCCGCGCCCCACCGCATCCGCCGCCGGCACCGGACATTGGGTGAGTCCGGCGGCGCTGCGGGCGGTGAGCGCGGCCGTTGTCCCGGAATTCGCCGGATGGTCGCCGCGCGCCGCGGTGTCGTCGCTATGGCGCGGCCACAGCGCGACCGCCAAGGCCACCACGGTGATCAAACCTGCCAGCGCCAAGCGCGCCCCGACAGGTATCCGTCTCACCGGCCCACCAGCTCGAGCAGATGCTCTGCTTCCGGACCCTTCACCAGCTTGGCCGCGGCTTCCGGATCGGTCGGCCCGGCCCCGAACGACGGGCAGTCCTTGGCCAGAATGCAGACACCGCACGCGGGTTTGCGGGAATGACAGACCCGGCGCCCGTGGAAGATCACGCGATGGGACAGCATCGTCCATTCCTTGCGCTCGATCAGCTCGCCGACGGCGTGTTCGACCTTGACCGGATCTTCCTCGGTGGTCCACGCCCAGCGCCGCACCAAGCGGCCGAAATGGGTGTCGACGGTGATGCCGGGCACACCGAAGGCATTGCCGAGGATGACGTTGGCAGTTTTGCGGCCGATGCCGGGCAACCGCACCAATTCCTCGAGGGTGTGAGGCAATTCACCATCGTGCCGTTCGACCAGTGTCTGCCCGAGCCCGATCAGGGAACTGGTCTTATTGCGGAAGAAGCCGGTCGGCCGGATGTATTCCTCCAGTTCAGCGCGGTTCGCCTCGGCGTAGGCGCGGGCATCGCGGTACTCGGCGAACAGCGCGGGTGTGGTCAGATTCACCCGCTCATCGGTGCACTGCGCGGAAAGTATTGTGGCGACCGCCAATTCGAGCGGAGTGGTGAAGTCGAGTTCACAGTGCGCGTTCGGAAAAGCCAGCGCGAGCGCACGGTCCATCCGGCGGGCTCTTCGGGTCAGGCCCAGCTGGGTTTCCGCTTGTCGCGCTCGGGATTTGCGTTTCGGAACGGGGACCGCGGCGGGTTGCGCATCGGTCGCCTCGGCGGCAGGGGAAGGCCCGCTGACGGCGGCTGTGGAGGGGGAGACACGCACGCGTCCACCATACGGAACCACGCGACAACGGTGCCCTCCTAGATCTCTTGCCGTGTTCCATCTGAGACCTAGACCGTGTTTACTGCTCGTCATGCAAGGACTCGCTGTGGTGCTCTTCCCAGTGGTGCTGATGCTTTTCGCACTGGGCATGGAGCGGGTCGAGAATCGGCTCCGCAAACTTCTCGAACCCGACGAAGAGGTTCAGCAGTACCTGGACAAGGCAAGCAACGCCGAAGTGAAGGAGCTGACGAAGCTCGGACTGCCCGCCGCGGTGGCACGGATGCGCAGGCGCCGGTCCCGTGGTGAAGAACTGGACGTCGCACGCGCCAGCTGAAAGCCCTACCAACCGGTACCTGGCACGGCGCGCAATCCACTCGTTACGTGGTGTCTGTCACTACGCTGCCCTGATGCCGCGTAGACTGCGCTGTTGGCCGATTCGCTTCGGTCCAGGACAGAGCCATTTCCCATAAGGAGCACATTCGTGGACGAGGCCCTCGCCAGAGCAGGCATCTTCCAAGGCGTAGAGCCCACCGCGGTGGCGGCTCTAGCCAAACAACTGCAGCCCGTGGATTTTCCGCGCGGGCATGTCATTTTCAACGAGGGCGAGCCAGGCGACCGGTTGTACATCATCACCTCGGGCAAGGTGAAGATCGGACGGCGTTCCCCGGACGGCAGGGAGAACCTGCTGACCATCATGGGCCCGTCGGACATGTTCGGTGAGCTGTCGATCTTCGACCCGGGTCCGCGCACTTCGACCGCGACCACCGTGACCGAGGTACGCGCGGTCACCATGGACCGTGACGCACTCAAGTCCTGGATCGACCAGCGACCCGAGATCGCCGAGCAGTTGCTGCGCGTTCTCGCCCGCCGTTTGCGTCGCACCAACAATAACCTGGCCGACCTGATCTTCACCGACGTTCCCGGCCGGGTCGCCAAGGCGTTGCTGCAGCTCGCGCAGCGGTTCGGCACCCAGGAGGCCGGTGCGCTGCGCGTCACCCACGACCTCACCCAGGAGGAGATCGCCCAGCTGGTCGGCGCCTCCCGCGAGACCGTGAACAAGGCGCTGGCCGACTTCGCGCATCGCGGCTGGCTGCGGCTGGAGGGCAAGAGCGTGCTGATCTCCGACTCCGAGCGCCTGGCCCGCCGGGCGCGCTGACACTCGACCCATATCGGCGACCGGACATCCGGCCGCCGCATTGTCGTGCCGCGACGGATGTACGCCGCGGCACAGATGCGAAAGCACGCTGAGTTCAGCGCTCCACTGAACTCAGCGTGCTGTTGTTTTTCTAGTTCTGCTCGCCGCGCAGGTACTCGAGCTGGGCCTGCACCGAACTGCGCGCGGCAAGCCACAGTCGCTTGTCGACATCGGCGTAGACCTTGCGCACCACTGCCATCGCGCCCGCGTTCGGGCCGAGCACCCGCAGCGCCTCCCGCACCTGGTCCAGACGCTCCTGCCGATGCGCGATGTAGTACCGGGCGACCGGCTCCAGATCGGGGTGATCCGGACCGTGCGCCGGTAGCAGCGCACGTCCCGCACCCACCTCGACCAGCCTGTCCAACGATGCCAGGTAGTCGGCGAGGGTGCCGTCGCTGGAATCCAGCACGGTGGTGCCGGAGCCGAGGATGGTGTCACCGGTCAAAATCGCGTCATCGAGGACGAAGCTCACCGAATCCTTGGTGTGGCCAGGGGTGTCGAGGACGGCGATCCGGAGACCGGCCGCCTCGATCACCTCGCCGTCGAGCAGCGGTGCGTCGGCGCCGTGCAGGAATTCGGCCGTCCTGGCCCGCACCGACGTGCCCGTCAGCTGGACCAGCCGGTCGATGCCGCCGGTGTGGTCGTGATGCCGATGGGTGATCAGCGTGAGCGCGATATTGCCGTCGGTGGCGCGGGCGATGGCCTCGCTGTGCGCCTTGTCCTCCGGTCCCGGATCGACGACCACGTACTCCGATTGCCCCGGGGCGCGCAACAGCCAGGTGTTGGTGCCCTCTAGCGTCATCTGGCCCGGGTTGTCCGCGAGTACGACCGCCGCGGTCGGCGTGACCTGGCGCAACTGGCCGTATGCGGGATGGGTGAGCGTCATAGGAGTACCCCAGTCGATCGAAAACCTTGCCTGCGAACCTGTCTAGCGCACTTCGGCGATCAGTTCGACCTCGACGGGGGTGTTGCGGGGTAGTTCGGCGACGCCGACCGCGGAGCGCGCGTGCACGCCCGCATCACCGAAGACCGCGCCGAGCAGCTCCGAGGCACCATTGATGACCTGCGGCTGATCGGTGAATCCCGGTGCGGAGGCGACGAATCCGACGACCTTGACGATCCGCACCACCGCATCGAGCCCGACCAGATCGTGCACCGCGGCGATCGCGTTCAGCGCGCAGAGCTTCGCCGCCTCCTTGGCCTGGTCGAGCGAGACCTCGGCACCGACCTTGCCGGTCGCCGAGAGCTGCCCGTCCACGAACGGCAACTGGCCGGAGGTGTAGACGAGCGAACCGGTGCGAATCGCCGGAATATATGCGGCGACCGGGGCCACCACCGGCGGCAGGGTCAGGCCGAGCTGGGCGAGGTTCTTCTCCCACTGGGTCATTGGCGAATCCCTTCGCTTACTTGGGGCGTTTGAGGTAGGCGACGTGCTGTTCACCGGTCGGACCGGGGAGCACGGTCACCAGCTCCCAGCCGTCGGCGCCCCACTGGTCCAGGATCTGCTTGGTCGCATGCGTGAGCAGCGGAACGGTGGCGTATTCCCACACCTTCGAATCACTCATGACTCTAACTTTGGCAGCGCCTTCGGCGCTGCGTGTTCGCGGCCCCCCGGTGTCTCGCGTCCGAGCCGTCGAGACTCGCGACTTCGCCGCATGCGCTTCGACGACTCGGACGCGAGACGGGCCTCGAACGTCGCTCGTAAGACTCGCTCCGTGGAAGTCACCAATGTGCGGATCATTCAGCGCCCGAAGTACACCGGGCTAGAGCAAGCTCCTGGTGGGGCTGGCTGCCCGGTAGTCGACAGGGTGGGATCTCGCGGTGGCGGTAAAAGCCGCGCGCGTCCCACTGTCTGGGACGGATCGACTCAAAAACCGACTAGTAACCATATCGCTGGGGCGCGATCTGCGGACGGGTTATAGGCTCGCGATCGTGGGAGTACCAACAGCAGTGCCCATTTCGGCGGAGCCGGGGCCAGAAACGGGTTGGCCGGAGCGCGCGGATAAGGCCCGCTTGCACTATGTCTCCGGCAAAGGGGGAACCGGCAAGTCGACGGTCGCCGCGG
This sequence comes from Nocardia sp. CA-119907, assembly GCF_050955995.1. Lineage (NCBI taxonomy): Bacteria > Bacillati > Actinomycetota > Actinomycetes > Mycobacteriales > Nocardiaceae > Nocardia > Nocardia sp. CA-119907. The sequence continues at coordinate 453,994 of NZ_CP192091.1, read as the reverse complement.
CGCTCGCGCTGGCACTGGCCGCGGGCGGACGGCGGGTGCTGTTGGTAGAGGTGGAGAGCAGACAGTCCATTGCCCAGCTGTTCGACCTGCCACCGTTGCCGCCCACCGAGACCAGGATCGCCACCGCGGACGGTGGCGGTGAGGTGGTCGCGCTGGCACTCGATATCGAGCACGCCTTCCTCGAATACCTCGATATGTTCTACAACTTGGGCTTCGCCGGGCGGGCCATGCGCCGGGTCGGCGCCATCGAATTCGTCACCACGATCGCACCCGGTCTGCGCGATGTCATCCTGACCGGCAAGATCAAGGAATGCGCGGTCCGGGTGGACAAGCAGGGCAAGCCCGTATTCGACGAAATCGTCGTCGACGCACCGCCGACCGGTCGGATCGCCAGCTTCCTCGATGTGACCCAGGCCATGGCCGAAGTGGCCAAGGGCGGGCCGATTGCCGCACAGGCCGAGGGCGTTTCGAATCTGCTGCACTCCGATCAGACGATGATCCACCTGGTCACCCTGCTCGAGGCGCTGCCGGTGCAGGAAACCGCCGATGCCGTCGCCGAACTCACCGCCAATGACCTGCGCATCGGCACCGTCATCGTGAACCGCGCGACCAAGGGCCAGCTCCCCGCCGAGGTGCGCAGTAGGGCCGCGCGCGGCGATATCGACCACGACGCCATTCGCGCCGGACTCACCGAGGCCGGAATCTCGTTGTCGGATCAGGACTTCCAGGGTCTGATCACCGAAACCGTCGAGCACGCGGCCACCCTGCAGGCACAGGACGATAGCGCCGCCGAACTCGCGAAGGTCGATGTGGCGCGGATATATCTGCCCGCACTCGCCGACGGCATGGACCTCGGCGGCCTCTATGAACTGGCCGAACATCTGAGTAAGCAGGGGGTCCGATGAGCAGCCCGAATGTAGCCGAGCCACTGGATATTTCGCGGATCATCGAGGATCCCGCGGCGCGGGTGGTGGTCTGCTGCGGCTCCGGCGGCGTCGGCAAGACGACCACCGCGGCGGCCATCGGACTGCGTGCGGCGGAACAGGGCCGCAAGGTCGTGGTGCTCACCATCGATCCCGCGCGGCGACTGGCCCAGTCACTCGGTGTCGCCGATCTGGACAACAGCCCGCAGCGGGTGGCACTCGGCCCCGAGGCCAAGGGCGAACTGCACGCGATGATGCTCAATATGCGTCGCACCTTCGACGATATGGTGCTCGAGCACACCAGTCCGGAGAAGGCGGAGCAGATCTTCGCCAACCCCTTCTATCAGACGGTCGCCTCCTCCTTCGGCGGTACGCAGGAGTACATGGCGATGGAGAAGCTCGGCCAGCTGGCCGCGCGCAAGGAGTGGGACCTCATCGTGGTCGACACTCCCCCGTCCCGCAACGCACTGGACTTCCTCGATGCGCCCAAACGTCTCGGAAACTTCCTGAACGGCCGGATGATCCGGGTCATCATGGCCCCGGGTCGCGGTGTCACCCGATTGGTGACCGGTGCGATGAGCCTGGCCGTGCGCGCTGTGTCGACGATTGTCGGCGGGCAGATGCTCAAGGACGCGTCGAACTTCCTGCAGTCGCTGGAATCGCTGTTCGGCGGTTTCCAGGATCGCGCGGACCGGACCTATGCGCTGCTGTCCAAGCCGAGCACGCATTTCCTGGTGGTCGCGGCCGCCGAACCGGACGCACTGCGCGAGGCGTCGTTCTTCGTCGACCGCCTCTCGACCGAACGCATGCCGCTGGCCGGATTGGTATTGAATCGAACCCATCCGGTGCTCAGCGCACTACCCGCCGATCATGCGCTCACCACCGCCGATCAGCTGGCCGAATCCGATCCGCTCACCGCCGCGGTGCTGCGCATCCACGCGCAGCGGGTCGCCACCGCCAAACGCGAACAGCATCTGCTGCACCGCTTCACCGGCGCGCATCCGCGGGTGCCGATCGCCTCGGTGACCGCGCTGCCCTTCGAGGTGTCCGATCTGGAGGCGCTGCGCGCGGTGGGTGCTCAGCTCACCGATGCGCACCCGGTCGAGGTGACCGCCTGATCGTGACGTCGAGCCGAAATCACTTGGGCCACCGTGACATTCTGATGCTGGATTGATATAGACCCATTAACGGAATCGAGCCCGCAATCGCGGGCTCGGTTCCATTTTCCAGGGTTAGATTGCTACTTGATGCTGACGTTGGGCCTGGAAGAAGTCCGCCCAGGACGTCACCTCCGGGTGCTGTTTGAGCAGCGCACGACGCTGCCGTTCGGTCATGCCACCCCACACGCCGAACTCGACTCGATTATCGAGCGCATCGGCCCCACACTGCATCAGCACCGGGCAGTGCCTGCAGATCGTCGCCGCCTTGCGCTGCGCAGCGCCGCGGACGAACAGTTGATCAGGGTCTACTTCCTTGCATCGGGCCTGGGCAACCCAGGCGATCCTTGCTTCGGCCTGCTCCACGTCCAATCGAGCGATGGGGGTTGTCATGTGCATTTGGTGTGCCCCTTTGCAGTCCGAACACCGGGTCAACGGCGCTCCAGAATCGCGTGTCAGTGCCGCAGCAACCCAAACCCCGCTGCGAACTGCACCACATTCCACTTTGAGTGTTAGCTCTATCACACTGGGTTCTCAATCTAGGTAAAGGTATGGCCTCTGCGCAAGACCGTCCCGAGACTTTTTGGTACGTCCGTCCATGCAAACGTGATCGAGAACCGGGCGGTCGACCCGACATGTGGTTCGCCCTTCAACGACACGCCGGATTCCATCCCGCGACACGCCGATTCGGGCAGTCGAACCGCAGGATCCGACGGACTGACAAACACACCCGAGAGCCCCGAATCGGCACCCCGTAGTCTGGGCATCGTGCCGATCACACATACGCTCGCGAGGCTGTGCGGCAGCTGCGCGCTGGCCGCCGTGCTCGTCGCCGGGTTGTTGTTCCCTCTCGCAGGCGGTTTCGGGTTCGTCTCCAACCGTGCCGCCGACGCCGTCGACAATGTGTCCGCAGAACTGGTGGAGGGCACCGTCCCCGCCGTCTCGACCATGGTCGATACAAACGGAACGCCCATCGCCTGGCTTTACGAGCAGCGTCGCTTCGAGGTCCCCAGCAACATGATCTCCAACGACATGAAGTTGGCGATCGTCTCCATCGAGGACCGGCGCTTCGCCCAACACGAAGGCGTGGACTGGCAGGGCACGCTACGCGCGTTCCTCACCAATACGAGCAGCGGTGAGGTGCAGCAGGGTGCGTCCACCCTCGATCAGCAGTATGTGAAGAACTTCCAGCTGCTCGTCGTCGCGAAGACCGACGCCGAGCGCCGGGCCGCCATCGAGACCACCCCGGCGCGCAAGCTGCGCGAGATCCGGATGGCGCTCACCCTGGACCGGGAGCTGACCAAGGACGAGATCCTCACCCGCTACCTGAACCTCGTCCCGTTCGGCAATGCCTCCTACGGCATCCAGGACGCGGCGCAGACCTACTTCGGCGTCGACGCGGTGAACCTGAATGTGCCGCAGTCGGCGATGCTGGCCGGCATGGTGCAGTCCAGCTCGAAGCTGAATCCCTACACCAATCCCGACGGCGTGCTGCAGCGGCGCAATACCGTGCTGGACACCCTGATCCAGAACATCCCCAGCCGCGCCGAGGAATTCCGCAAGGCCAAGACCGAACCGCTCGGCGTGCTGCCCGAGCCGAAGGGGCTGCCGCGCGGCTGCATCGCCGCCAACGACCGCGGCTTCTTCTGCGATTACGCACTGCAGTACCTGGCCAATGCCGGCATAAGCCGCGAACAGATCAATACCGGCGGCTATACGATCAAGACCACTCTCGATCCGGCCCTACAGGATTCGGTGAAGCGCTCGGTCACCGAGGCCGCGAACCCGAACCTCGATGATGTCGCCCAGGTGATGTCGGTGGTCGGCCCCGGACAGGATTCGCATCCGCTGCTCGCCATGGCCAGCAGCCGCACCTACGGCCTGAACCGGAATGCCAACGAAACGGTGCAGCCGCAGCCGTATTCGATGGTCGGTGACGGCGCCGGCTCGATTTTCAAGCTCTTCACCACGGCCGCCGCCATGGAGAAGGGCATGGGTATCAATGCCCAGCTCGATGTGCCGGGCCGGTTCGAGGCCAAGGGCATGGGTAACGGTGGTGCGCGCGGCTGCCCGCCGGCCACCTACTGCGTGCAGAACGCGGGCAATTACAAGTCACCGATGTCGGTGACCGAGGCGCTGGCCACCTCGCCGAATACCGCGTTCGTCAAGCTGATCCAGGCCGTCGGCGTCACCCCGACCGTCGATATGGCGGTGCGCCTCGGCATGCGCTCCTACACCGAGGCGGGCAGCTCGGGGCACGGCAACCAGAGCCTCGCGGACATGATCAAGGACCAGAACCTCGGCTCGTTCACCCTCGGCCCGGTCGCGATCAACCCGCTCGAACTCTCGAATGTGGCAGCCACCTTGGCTTCCGGCGGCCGGTGGTGCCCGCCATCGCCGATCAAGGAGGTGATCGACCGCTCCGGCAGGACGGTGCCGCTCACCCAGCAGGCCTGCGAACAGGTCGTCGACGCCGGGCTGGCGAACACCCTTGCCAACGCCATGGGCCAGGACGACATCAGCGGTACCGCCGCCGGTGCCGCGCGGGCCACCGGCTGGAATGCGCCGCTGTCGGCCAAGACGGGAACCACCGAGAGCCACCGCTCCTCGGCCTTCGTCGGCTTCACCAACTCGCTGGCGGCCGCGGCCTATATCTATGGCGACAGCCCGACGCCGGGCGAGATCTGCTCGTTCCCGCTGCGCGGCTGCGGCGACGGCAATCTTTTCGGTGGTAATGAACCCGCGCGCACCTGGTTCAACGCGATCAAGCCGGTGCTCGGAAACTTCCCGCCGCCTGGACTGCCGCCGCTGGACGATAAATATGTGCGCGGGTCGAATCAGGCCCAGGTCCCCGATGTCACCGGTATGTCACAGGGCCAGGCGACCGCCGCGCTGGTGACGGCTGGCTTCCAAGTCTCGCCGGTGAACGGCCCCGGCGCGCCGCCGAAGGGGACGGTGATGGGGACCGCGCCCAATGGATCGGCGATTCCCGGTTCGGTGATCACGATCTACATCAGTGATGGGACGCAGCGGGTCCCGACGCCCGCGCCCGGACCGGCGGCACCGCCGGGGGTTCCGATTCCGGGCCTACCCGGGATTCCCGGGTTCCCGAGCATCCCGGGATTCCCGGCTCCTCGATAGCGCTTCGACAACATGAAACCGCCGACCCGGATCTGATCCGGGTCGGCGGTTTCGTTCATCCGTCTCGGGCCGGCGCTACAGGCGCGCCTTCACGGCGGCCGAGAGCCGCGCGCCATCGGCCTTACCCGCGGCGATCGCGGTGGCGACCTTCATGACCTGGCCCATCTGTCGCATGCCCGGCCGCTCGCCGAGTTCCTGGGCGACCTGGGCGATCGCGGTGTCGGCCACATCGGCGACCTCCGCGTCGGTCAGCTGACTGGGCAGATATTCATCGATGATGCGCGCCTCGGCATGCTCATTGGCGGCCAGTTCGCCACGCCCGGCCTGGGTGTAGACCTCGGCCGATTCGCTGCGCTTCTTCGCCTCTTTCTGCAGTACGGCAATGACCTCGGCGTCGGAGAGTTCCCGCGCCTGTGCGCCCGCCACCTCGGCGGTCTGGATGGCGGCCAGCAGCATCCTGAGGGTAGCGAGGCGCAGCGTGTCCTTGGCTTTCATCGCGGCGGTCATATCCGCGCGCAGCTGCGATTTGAGTTCCGACATGTGCCACACGGTAGCCGCTTCCCTGTTCCCGGCCCACTACATTTGGCGCCCTGTCGTATTGGCAATGCTCCCGGGGGGCGCGGGTCCGAATTGACCGCACCACGCCGACCGCTTGTGCGGAAACACACTCGGCGTTCCGCACCGGGGTCACCTATGCTGGGCAAATGCCCGTAATCTCGACCGCCGCCATCCGACGAACCGCCTTGGGAGCCGCCGGGGCCGCGGTGGCCGGTATCGGCTACGCCTCGCTGATCGAACGAAACGCCTTCGTACTGCGTGAGGCCACGATGCCGGTGCTGCAGCCGGGCTCGTCGTCGCTACGGGTGCTGCACATCAGCGATCTGCACATGATGCCCGGTCAGAAGCTCAAGCAGCAGTGGCTGCGGGAGCTGGACCGGCTGGAACCGGATCTGGTCGTCAATACCGGTGACAACCTGTCGCATCAGAAGTCGGTGCCCGCGGTGGTCCAAGCCCTCGGCGGCTTGCTTTCCCGCCCGGGCCTTTTCGTTTTCGGCAGCAATGACTACTTCGCGCCGGTGCCGAAGAATCCGGCGAAGTACTTCAAGAAGGACCACCGGCGGGTGTACGGCGCGCCGCTGCCGTGGAAGGACCTGCGCGCGGCCTTCACCGAGCGCGGCTGGCTGGATCTGACCCACGTCCGTCGCGATGTCGAGGTCTCCGGCTTTCGGATCGCGAGCGCGGGCGTCGACGATCCGCATCTGCAGCGCGACCGGTACGACACCATCGCGGGCGCACCCAACCCGCTCGCCGTGCTGAGCATCGGCCTGACCCACTCGCCCGAACCCCGGGTGCTGGACCGCTTCGCCGCGGACGGCTACGACCTGGTCATGGCCGGGCACACCCACGGCGGTCAGCTGTGTCTGCCCGGATACGGTGCGCTGGTCACCAACTGCGGTATCGACCGTTCGCGGGTGAAGGGCTCCTCCAAGTGGGGTGCGCACACCCAGTTGCACGTCTCCGCCGGTCTCGGCACCTCGCCGTGGGCGCCGTACCGCTTCTGCTGCCGCCCCGAGGCCACGCTGCTGACCCTGGTCGCCGCACCGCCGAAGCGTCCCAATGCCGATAGCGGCCAGGGTGTTTCACCCTCGGAAGCCATCGCACGCTGAGTTCGGCTAAGGTCCCTTGCCGAGGCTGACGTCAGGCAGGGGACCAGTGTGAGTGATTTCGACGACCGGCGCGACGAATCGACGGATTCGAGGCGACCCGGGACGCCGTATCAGCAACAGCATTACGGCGCCGGACAATTCGGTCCTGCGCTGGGACAGCCCGAGCGTTCCACCCCCGCCGCTGACACCCGGCCAGCGCAGGCGCACAACACCTTCGGTGCGCCGGTACACCTCGATCCGCCGGTGTCGCCGCCGGGCGGCGGTGCGCCGAACTGGACCCACGGCACCAATGACGCGGCGGGTTCCTTGCAGTGGCAACCCGGCCACACCGGATCGACCCGAACGGCAAACGCGCAGGGACAATTCAAACCCACGACCGAGTGGGAACCCACAGCGATCGCCACGGCACCGCGCGGATCCACCTCGGCATCGCAGACCGGCCCGGGCCAGTACGGCTCGACGGCGCAATTTCAGGCCGGTGCAACAACATTCGGGCCGCAGGGGCCGACGCGCGCGGCCTATGGACAAGACGCCGGCCTGAACGCGCTCTTCGGCGACCGCATCACACCGGACGCATTGCGCCCGAATCGCAGCCGGGACCGGCGCGGCATCGCCTGGGTCGCCGCCGCGGCGGCGGCACTGGTGGTCGCGGGCGGAGCGACCGCGATCGTGTTCGCCAATAGCGGCCCGGACAACACCTCCGCGCAGAATCCGGCGCCATCGATGGTGAGCGCACTCACGCCAACGGCGTCGCATACCCCGGCACACTCCAGCACCAGCCAGCCCAGCGCCCCGGCCAATCACGAAACCCCGGTCGTACCCGGTTATCAGGTGGTGGTGGCATCGGACCTCGGCGCCGCCTACGACGTGCCCGCCGACTGGACCGTGGCCCCCGACGGCAAGGTCGGCGGTTTCGGCGAGCCGCCCAACGCCGTTACCGGTAAGGGCCTGGCGACCGAAGGGAAGAGCTACTGCCCCGGCTCCACCCGCACAGTGGCCTTCCTGACCGGTTCCAAGGACACCGATTCGGCAACCGCCGCAACCGAACTGGGCACCAGGACCGCCAAGATCGCGTACACGAACTCATCGGGCGGCACACCGAGCCCCGCACAGCCGCTCACCTCCCTCGACGGCTCCCAGCACGGCATGTTCGTGGAGACCAGGGGCACCGCAACCAAGGCCAATCCCGGCTGCGCGACGGACTACTCCGTCTACACCTTCGCCACCCCCACCGAGAACGGCAGCTTCGTCATGGTGATCACCGCCGATACCGGCGTCCCCAACGCCGTCGACGCGGCGACCGCGCAGCGCATCTTCACCAGCATTCGACCCCATGAAGGGTGATTGACCTGCCGGTTTAACGTCTGGACCGGAGCTGTTGTAAGCTACTCCAGGTTCGCTTCACGGGGTGTGGCGCAGCTTGGTAGCGCGCTTCGTTCGGGACGAAGAGGTCGCAGGTTCAAATCCTGTCACCCCGACTCGTGGTTGAGACGAACGGTTCCGCCCCCGGCCCGCACAGGCCGGGGGCGGAGCTGTTCGCGCTGGTTGGCCCGACGGTACGGGGTCGGCCACCACACCGCGCAGGCGATGACCGCTAGTAGCCCGGATATCAGGGCCAGCAACCCGACTATCACGAACGCTTCCATCGCTACCTCCCGAGACTGCTCGTAGGTGCACCCGGCGCCGAGGGCGGATCGCCACCGACGGACGGCGCGCGAGATCTGTCGGCGGGTCATCTCCGCTGGCTCCGCTACCGCGCGCCGGGCCGCTCATCAGCCTGCTGCGGCAATGTGTCCTGCAGTGGCGTGGCGGCGTTGCCAAGGTGTTGCTGTCTGCTCCACCTCACTGTGCACCGCTGGTGAGAAGTTCCGGAAGGAGGCGCGCCGAGGACAGGACCGAATGACAGCATGGCTGTTCCGATATGTCCCGCGATGTCCCGTATGGGCGGTGAGCACACTCTTACCGCTTGCTAACTTGCCGACATCTCGACGAAACGCGAGGTCCATAGCGTATACAGGCATGTCGACACGGGTGGCCACACAGGCGGATGGGGCGGGACGACCGTTGCGGGACGTGGTTTATACGACGTTGCGCGGCGAACTGATGAACGGGGATATCAGGTTCGGCCAGCGCCTGACCGAGCCCAAGCTGTCGGCTCGGTTCGGGATATCCAGGACGCCGATCCGAGAGGCACTGACGGTGCTGTGCTCGGATGGGCTGTTGCAGCGCGAGGAGTACGGCTTCACCCCGGTGCGGCCGAGCATTCCACTGATCCGCGATCTCTATGAGTTGCGAATTACCTTGGAGCTCAGTGGAATTCAGCGGGCCATCGATAATCCGGCGGTGGTGCACGATCACGCGCTGCTCGCGGCCGAGCGGGAGGCCTGGCTGGTCCTGCGGGCGGATCCGCCGGAGCAGGAGCCCGGTTTCGTGGTCCGGGACGAGGAATTCCACGTCACCCTGCTGACAGCGGCGGGCAATGCCGAACTGGTGCGCTCGTTGCAGGCGGTGAATTCCCGGATCCGGCATGTGCGGATGTATGACTTCATGGTCAACAACCGGATCGAGACCACCATCGCCGAGCATCTGGGAATTCTGGATGCCGTACTGGCACAGGATCTTCCGCTGGCCTACCGGCTACTGCACACCCATATCGGCGAATCGCTCGATGTGGTCCTCGATCGGGTCACGCGGGCGATTGCCGCGATGTCCCTGGCAACTGAATAGGGAGATTCCGGTGGCACTGGAGTTCGATACCGTCCTGGTCGCCAATCGCGGCGAGATCGCCTGTCGGATCATGCGGACGGCCCGCGCATTGGGCCTGAAGACCGTCGCGGTCTACTCCGACGCGGACGCTGGCGCGACACACGTCGAAATAGCCGATGTCGCAATACATCTGGGGCCGAGCCCGGCCGCCGAATCCTACTTGCGCGCCGACCGGGTGATCGATGCGGCCTTGTCGACCGGCGCGGGCGCCATCCATCCCGGATACGGATTCCTTTCGGAGAACGCGGATTTCGCTACCGCCGTCACCGAGGCGGGGATGACGTTCGTCGGGCCGACTCCGGAGCATCTGCGCATCTTCGGCGATAAGCACATCGCCAGGGAAACGGCCAGATCCGTTGGTGTGCCGCTGATTCCGGGCAGCGGGCTGCTCGAATCGGCGGAGCACGCGGTGGCCGAGGCCGAACGCATCGGCTACCCGGTGATGCTCAAGGCGGTCGGTGGCGGCGGTGGTATCGGCATGCAGGCCTGCGGCAATGCCGATGAGTTACGCACGGCGTATCGGCGGGTGCAGCGGCTGGCCGCGACGAACTTCTCCTCGACCGGTGTCTTCCTGGAGCGGTTCGTGGCGCGGGCCAGGCATATCGAGGTGCAGCTTTTCGGTGACGGTCGCGGACGCGTGGTCAGTCTCGGCACCCGGGATTGCTCACTGCAGCGGCGCAATCAGAAGGTGCTGGAGGAGGCGCCGGCGCCCGGGCTCCCGCCGGGGCTCTCGGAACAGCTGCTGGCGGCGTCGCGGGAGTTGGCCAGGTCGGTCGGGTACCGATCGGCGGGCACCGTCGAATTCGTCTACGACGTCGACCGCGGTGCGGCCTCGTTCCTGGAGATGAATACCCGGCTGCAGGTCGAGCATCCGGTGACCGAGGCGGTGACCGGGGTCGATCTGGTCGAGTGGATGCTGCGGCTCGCGGGCGGGGATACCGCGATGGTGGACGAACAGCCCGAGAGTGGACCGGCGATCACCGGCTGGGCCGTCGAGGCGCGGGTCTACGCCGAGGATCCGGGGCAGGATTACCGGCCCAGTGCCGGATTGATCACCTCGGCGGCCTTCCCGGATCAGACTGTTCGATCCGCGCCCGGTGTTCGGATCGACACCTGGATCGCCACGGGGACCGAGGTCAGCCCGTTCTACGATCCGCTGCTGGCCAAGGTGATCGCATCGGGGTCCAGCCGCGAGGCCGCCTTCGCGGGGTTGCGCAATGCGCTGGCCGCGACCCGGATCTATGGGGTCCAAACGAATCTCGCTCAGTTGCGTGCCGTAGGCGCCGATGCCGTAGTGCTCGGGGCCGAGCATGTCACGACCACGCTGGCGGGTATCCGGCCCGCCGGACAGCGCATCGACGTGCTGCGTGGCGGCACGATGACCACGATCCAGGATCATCCGGGGCGAATCGGCCTGTGGCAGGTCGGCATTCCGCCATCGGGTCCGATGGACGATCTCTCGTTCATCCTGGCCAACGCCGCCGTCGGAAACCCCTCGGGAGTACCTGCACTGGAATGCACGCTGCAGGGGCCGCAGCTGCGCTTCGCCGATACCACCGTGGTGTGTGTGACCGGTGCGCAGACGCCGGTCACGGTGGATGGGCAGCCGGTTGCCATGTGGGAACCGGTGAGCGTCCCGGCCGGATCGGTGCTCGATATCGGCACACCGGCCGACGCGGGATTACGCACCTACCTCGCGGTGCGCGGCGGCATCGATGCGCCGCTGTATCACGGCAGCGCGGCCACTTTCACTCTTGGTGGTTTCGGTGGCAGTACCGGCAAAGCCGTTGTGGCAGGGGATGTTCTGGGTATCGTCGCGAATCGGGCGGATCTCGGTGCACCGCGCGTGGTACCGGTCGACGAGCGACCCGAATTCACCCACGTCTGGCGACTGGCCGTCGGTATCGGCCCACAGACCTCGCCCGCATACTTCACCGACGCGGATATGGACCAGTTCTATTCGCACCCTTGGAAAGTCGGCAGCCACGCGAATCGCACCGGCATCCGCCTGGAGGGGCCGAAACCGACCTGGTCGCGCACCGATGGCGGCGACGCCGGACTGCATCCGTCGAATCTGCACGACAATCCGTACAGCATCGGAACATTGAACGTCTCCGGCGATACCCCGATCCTGCTCGGACCGGACGGACCGAGCCTCGGCGGCTTCGCCTGCCCGCTGACCGTGGTTTCGGCACACCGCTGGAAACTCGGCCAGCTGCGCCCCGGCGATACCGTGCACTTCGTACCCGTCGACGACGATCGCGCCACCGCGCTGCGCCGTTCGAATGCCGCCCGCGCCCGCGCCGATATCCCCGAGACCACCGGGGATCTCACCGCGGCCCGGAGTCTGCTCACCGGTTCCGGCGCACCCGCCGGTCTGGACGATCGCGGCATCCTCGGCACGGTGGCCGCGGTCGCGGATCGCCCTCGGGTCGCCTATCTGCGCGGCGGCGATGACAATATCCTGGTCGAATACGGCGAGATGGTGCTGGATCTCGGGCTGCGCATGCGGGTGCACGCACTCGCGCAGGCGCTGGCCGATACCGGACTGCCGGGCATCATCGATGTGACACCGGGTGTGCGTTCACTGCACATCCACTTCGACCCCGATGTGCTGCCGCAGTATCGGTTGCTCGGTACCTTGACCGAGCTCGAGCTCGAATTGCCCGCCACCCACGATCTCGTGGTACCGAGCCGCACCATCCGGTTGCCGCTGTCGTTCGATGATCCGTCCATCGCCGAGGCGATCGACCGCTACCGCAGCGGTGTCCGCGATACCGCGCCGTGGCTGCCCTCGAATACCGAATTCATCCGCCGCGTCAACGGACTCGATAGCGTCGAGGATGTCCGCGCCGCGGTCTTCGACGCCGAATATCTGGTGCTCGGCCTCGGCGATGTCTATCTCGGTGCGCCACTGGCGGTTCCGCTGGATCCGCGACATCGGCTGGTCACCACCAAATACAATCCGGCGCGCACCTGGACGCCATCGGATGCCGTCGGCATCGGCGGCAAATATCTCTGCGTGTACGGCATGGCGTCACCGGGCGGCTATCAGCTGATCGGCCGGACGGTGCCGATCTGGTCCAGTTACCGGCAGTACGCGCCGTTCGAATCCGGCACCCCGTGGCTGTTCCGGTTCTTCGACCGGATCGTCTGGGAGCCGGTGACCGCCGAGCAGTTGCTCGAGCAGCGCGCGGCCGCGGCGGCGGGACGTTTCGACGCCGAGGTCAGCGAGGGTACTTTCGCACTCGCCGACCATCTGCGGATGCTCACCGAAAATGCCTCGGCCATAGCGGAATTCGAGAAACGACAGGCCATCGCGTTCGAGGTCGAAAAGCAGGCCTGGCGCGCCGCGGGCGAATTCGAGCGCAGCGTGACCATCGCGAGTGCGCCGGAACCCGCCACCGACCCGCTGGCCGGATTGCCGCCGGATGCGACCGTTGTCACCGCGCCGATGATCGGCAATGTCTGGCGAGTCGAGATCGAGGTGGGCCAGCGACTCGGCGCGGGTGACCCGGTGGCCATCCTGGAAGCGATGAAACTGGAACTGCCGGTGCACAGCCCGGGCACCGGCACGGTATTGAAGGTGCTGGTCACTCCCGGCGCCAAAGTAGAACCGGGAACCCCACTAGCAGTGATCGGAGCCGCCGAATGACCTCGGGCGTCCTAGGCAATACCGAAGTCCACGGCACGCCGACCGGGCGGGTCGCCGCCGCGTATCGGCGCATCGCCGAGGTCGATCGGCCGGAGGTGTGGATCACGCTGCGCGCGCAGGCCGATGTGGCCGCCGATGCCGCGGCCGTCGAGCGACGGGTCGCCGCTGGCGAATCCTTGCCGCTGGCAGGAGTTTTGGTCGCGGTCAAGGACAATATCGATGTCGCGGGATTGCCGACCACCGCGGCCTGTCCGGAATTCGCCTACACCGCCGAGGTGACCGCGGCGGCGGTCGAGCGCTTGATCGCCGCGGGTGCCGTGGTGCTCGGCAAAACCAATCTGGATCAGTTCGCGACCGGACTGGTCGGGACCCGCAGCCCGTACGGCGCGGTCCGCCATGCCGAGGATCCCGAGTTGATCTCCGGCGGATCCAGTTCCGGATCGGCGGTCGCGGTGGCATTGGGCATCGCCGATATCGGAATCGGTACCGACACAGCGGGATCCGGGCGCGTTCCGGCGGCACTGCACGCAATCGTGGGTATCAAGGCCACCCTGGGCATCATTCCGGCACACGGTGTCGTCCCGGCGTGTGCGGACTACGACGCCGTGACGGTCTTCGCCACCGATCTGGACCGCGCGGTCGCGGCCGCCGCGGTGATGGCCGGACCGGAGCCGCGGGATCCGCGCAGCCGCACGTGGCCCGCCGACGTACCACTCGCCGCACCGCGCACACCTCGGCTCGCGATCCCCCGCGCCGAGGATCTCGCCGCGCTCAGCGAGCCGTACCGAGATGCCTTCGCCCGCACGGTATCCGCGGTGACCAGCGCCGGTATGGCAACCGAAGAGGTGGATATTTCCGGCATGCTCGATGCCGCGCGGCTGCTGTACGACGGCGCGATCGTCGCGGAACGCTATGCGGCCGTCGGCACCTTCCTCGACACCGCACCGGCGAGCGCCGACCCGACCGTCACCGCGATCATCGAGGCCGCACGGGCCACGACCGGTCCCGGCTTCGCGTCCGATCTGGACGCGCTGGCCAGAGCCAAGGCCGCGGCCGCGGTGACACTGCGGGGATTCGCGGGTCTGCTGCTGCCGACGACCACGGAGCATCCGAGTATCGCTGCGGTACAGGCGGATCCGGTCGAGATCAACCGCCGGATGGGCACCTACACGAACTTCTGCAATCTGCTCGATATGGCGGCGGTGGCCGTCCCCGGCCTGCCCACCGCGACCGGAGCATCGTTCGGGGTGATGGTCGTGACACCCGCCTTCGACGATCAGATCGCCATCGATATCGCCGCCCGCATCCTCGGCGACGACGCCGCGCCGACACTGATCGACCGCGGTGTGGAACTCGCCGTATTCGGCGCACATCTGCGCGGTCAGCCACTGCACTGGCAACTCGAGGAGATCGGCGCGCGCTTCACCGGGGAGATCCGCACCACCGATGCCTACCGCCTGACCGCACTGGACACCACGCCCCCGAAACCGGGACTGGTGCGCCACGGCCCCGGACTCGGCGCGCCGATTCTCGGCGAACTGTTCCGGGTATCGGCGGCGGGCCTGGGCAGCTTCCTTGCCGCACTACCCGCGCCAATGGCACTGACCAGCATCGAACTCTCCGACGGCCGCGCGGTCATCGGCTTCGCCTGCACCTACGACGCCGCCCGCACCGCCACTGACATAACCTCCTTCGGCGGCTGGAAGGCCTATCTGCAAAGCCAGAACTAACCCGTTACCTCACTAAACGAATGTCTTACACATTTGTACTAGACAGGCGTGCAACTCGTCTGTTAGACATATGTGCAAGACAAACGAGTCAGTGAGGAACAGACCATGAGCACCAACCACTCCGCCACCACCCAGCCTCGGATCCTCGTGTGCGGCGGCGGGATCGGCGGCAATGCCGTTGCCCTGCAGCTGCTGCGGGCCGGGATCCGGGCGACCGTGGTCGAGCGTGCCGCCGAGCCGCGCCCGGGCGGGCAGGCTGTCGATCTGCGCGGCCCGAGCGCCGAGGTGGCGGAGCGGATGGGGCTGATGCCCGGAATCCGCAAGTCCCAACTGGACGAACGCGGCATGGTCTTCGTGAACAGTGAGGGCAAGGAGCTGCTGCGCATGCCCGCGGAGGTCTTCGAGGGCAAGGGGGCGGTCGCCGAGATCGAGATCACCCGCGGCGATCTGAACCAGGTGCTGCTCGATCTGCTCGCCGAGGCGGGCGGTGTGGATTACCGCTATGGCGAATGGGTCACCGAGATCAGCCAGGACGACGCGGGCGCGGACGTCACCTTCGCCTCCGGCATCACCGAGCGGTTCGACATCGTCATCGGTGCGGACGGACTGCATTCCGCGACCCGGCGCCTGGTCTTCGGGCCGGAGGAGCAGTTCTCCACCTACCTCGGCGGCTACATGTCCTTCTTCACGCTGCCCACGCCCGAATACGCGGAGCCGCACTGGATCGCGATGAACTCACTGGTCGGCGCGACCGGTGTCGGACTGCGCCCGGATGCCGATCCGGCCACCTGCAAGGCGCTCGTGGTCATTCGCGATGCGGCGAATCCGGCACTGCGCCGCGATGTCGCGGCGCAGCAGCAGCTCATTCGCGAGCGGCTGGCCGCCGGCGGCACGATCGCGAGCACCGTCTGTGACGCGATGGCCGACGCCAATGACTTCTACTTCGACGAACTGGCCCGCATCGACGTCCCGAACTGGTCCGAGGGCCGGGTGGTGCTGCTGGGCGACGCGGGCTACTGCGGTTCGCCGCTCACCGGGCAGGGCACCGCCATGGCGCTGGTCGGCGCCTACGTGCTGGCCGGTGAAATCGCCACGCACGCAACCGATCCCGCGCAGGCGCTGGCCCGCTACGAAGAGGTGCTGCACCCGTTCGTTGCCACCGCCCAGGAACTGCCGCCCGGCGGCCTGCGGTCGATGACGCCGCAGTCCAAGTTCGGCATCCGCGCCGGCCTGTTCGTCAGCAAGCTGATGACCACCAAGATCATGAAGCCGCTGATGATGAAGATGCTCACCAAGACCGAAAGCTACGACCTGCCCGATTACTCGGTTCAGACCGTCGGCTGACCACCGCGCTTCGTGGGGACCGGCACCGTGCGCCACGGTGCCGGTCCTCGCGTTTGCCGCGACATTGTGCGGACCCGAGGCGGACTCCGAACCGCCCGGCCGGGCCGGTCCCCCCTCGTGAACCGGCCCGGCCCATATCTGTGGATGGGATCTGGGCGTGCACCGAATGGTTACCTTCGGCAGCGGCGAGCGCAGGCTCGCCGGTCAGCTCCGGGAAGAGCCATCCGAAGTGGTTGCCCCCGATAAAGCTCCAGCCGGGCCGGTCACCCCTCGTGGACCGGCCCGGCTGGCGCTACCCCCGTGACGCGACCTGTTACCCCTCGTGAACAGGTCGAGCCCGGTTCCCCACCCCCGGTGGTGGCTTGGTACCGCCGGTGTTGACACAAACAATGCCGCCGCGGGCTTGTTGGGCACTTAAGAAGACCTTGCAGATGAAAAACCGCAGGTAGAGGCGCTATTTACGCGGGATCCCGACAAGTTTGCAGCACGCCGGCACGAATCGGCGGATGATGGGAAATGAGGGCACCAAGGAGATTGGAGCGGTGATGGAGACCCTGGTTGTCTGGGTGCTGGCCTGCCTGCTTTATTGGTGGGGCCTGTTGTAGTTCCGAAGCTCGGGGCCCGTCGAATCCTGCCCCCATATAACGAAACAGCTCCGCCTCCGACCGAAAGGGTCAGGGGCGGAGCTATTTTCGCCAGCGCTCGTCAGCGACCGCGCACCGGCTGCCGCGGCTCGGGCACGTCAGCCCTCGAGTCCGGCGCGGACACCTTCCTCGACGCGCTTGCCGAGATCCTGGTCCACGTTCTTCCAGTACTCGAAGACACGGGACAGTACGGGCTCGCGCACGCCGCCGAGCACGTGCCCAACGATATTGGCCACCAGGCGATCCCGCTGGTCGTCGTCGAGAACCTCACGCACCAGGGTGCCCGCCTGGGTGAAGTCGCCGTCCTCGGCGTGCTCGATGTAGCCCGCGCGCAGGATGGTCGGGTCGAACTCCCAGATGCCGCCATCGGGTGCCTGCTCGGGGTCGGCATGCGGGCCGCCGAACGAATTCGGTGCGTAGACGGGCACATTCGCGGCGTTGTAGTCGTAGCGCATGGCGCCCTCCTTGGAGTAGGAGTTCACCTCGGCGGCCCTGGCCCGGTTCGGCGGCAGCTGCGCGTAGTTGGTGCCGATGCGGTAGCGGTGCGCGTCCGCGTAGGCGAATACCCGGCCGAGCAGCATCTTGTCGGGCGAAAAGCCGATGCCGGGAACGACATTCGAGGGTTCGAAGGCGGCCTGCTCGATATCGACGAAGTAATTGCCCGGATTGCGGTTCAGCGTCCACTTGCCGACCTCGATCAGCGGGTAGTCCCGATGCGACCACACCTTGGTCAGGTCGAACGGGTTGAAGCGATAGCCCTCGGCCTCGGCGACCGGCATGACCTGCACATACAGCGTCCAGCTCGGGAACTCACCGCGCTCGATGGCCTCGTACAGATCACGGCGGTGGTAGTCGCCGTCGGCACCGGCGAGGCGGTCGGCCTCGGCCTGGGTCAGGTAGTCGATGCCCTGATCGGTCTTGAAGTGGTATTTCACCCAGAAGCGCGCACCGTCGGCATTGATCCACTGATAGGTGTGCGAGCCGTAGCCGTTCATGTGCCGATAGGTCTTCGGGATGCCGCGGTCACCCATCAGCCAGGTCACCTGGTGGGCCGTCTCCGGACGCAGGGTCCAGAAGTCCCACTGCATGTTGTTATCGCGGAGTCCGCTGCCGGGCAGGCGCTTCTGCGAACGGATGAAGTCGGGGAATTTGATCGGATCCTTGATGAAGAAGACCGGGGTGTTGTTGCCGACGAGGTCGTAGTTGCCGTCCTCGGTGTAGAACTTCACCGCGAAACCGCGCGGATCACGCCAGGTGTCCGGGCTGCCCTGCTCGCCGGCGACGGTGGAGAACCGGACCAGCGATTCGGTCCGCGCACCCGGCTGGAACAGCTCGGCCTTGGTATAGCGGCTGACATCGTTGGTCACCAGCAGCTCGCCGAAGGCGCCGGCGCCCTTGGCGTGCACGATGCGCTCCGGCACCCGCTCCCGGTTGAACTGGGCCAACTTCTCGATGAGGTAGTGGTCGTGCAGCAGGATCGGGCCCTGGGCGCCCGCGGTGAGCGATTCGTTATCGCTCTGGACCGGCGTTCCGGCATTCGTGGTTGTCGGTTTGGTCATTGCAGCCTCCTCAGCTCGTACGGCAATTCGGGCACAGTCCCCAGAAGACGACCTCTGCCTCGTCGATGACGAACCCGTTGGCGTCCTCGGGTTCCAGACAGGGGGCGCTGCCCACGACACAGTCGATGTCCACGACCGTGCCGCAGCTTCGGCACACCAGATGGTGATGGTTGTCCCCGGTCCGGGTCTCGTAGCGCGCGGGCGAACCGGCTGGCTCGATGCGCCGCAGGATTCCGGCATGTACGCAGGCCCGAAGCACGTCGTAGACGGCCTGCGTGGATACCGCACCCAATTTCTCCCGGACGGCGGCGGCCACTCGATCGGCCTCCGAATGCGGTCGGGCCGCGACCGCGTTCAGCACCGCGACCCGCGCGGCCGTGACCCGCAGGCCGGCCGCGCGCAGCTGTGCCTGCGGATCGGTGGCGTTGATGTGCATGGAACCGATGGTTATCGCTTTTCTGGAATAAGTCAAGAAAATGATCATCTAAAGATTAGTAGTAGCGGCGCGCGCTGTCCCAGTCCTCGGCCAGCCGGGCGACATGGGCGAGGCCGCGCAGGGCATCGCCCTCGATCTTCGGGTGGTTGATCTGACGTGCGGTGCGCAGTGCGTCGGTGTAGTTCTGCCGGGCGGTGCCGTTATCGCCGAGCCGCCGGACGACTTCGGCATGTCCCCACAGCGCCGATGCCGCGCGGGCGCGGTCGCCGACACCGATGGCAATGGCCCATGACCTCGTGAAATGCTCCGTGGCGGCCGCGTAATTGCAGGCCAGCCGTTCGACGTGGCCCAGGCCATTGCGGGCATCGCATTCGGCGGGCGGATAGTCGATATCGCAGGCCATCCGCAGCGCCTTGGTGTAAAAACGTTCGGCGTCACCGTGATCGCCGATGAGCCAGGCGGTTTGGCCGAGTTCGCACAGCGCCTCGGCCTGACACCGCGGATCACCCACCGCCACCGCGATCCGGCGGGCCAAACGGAATCCGGTGCGGGCCGCACCATAGAAGCCACCGATCTGATCGATCCGCCCCAGTTCCAGCAGTGCGTACGCTTCGGCGCGCTGATCGCCGATATGGCGGGCGGCCTGGCGCGCGCGGTCGTAGCGCCGATGGGCGTCCGACCACCACCGATGAGACCCGACCCTGCACATGTCCGACGACGCGTTCGTGCAGTTCGTCCTTCGGAATGTCGCGGCCGGTGAAATACGGGACCTCGGTGGGCAATTCGCCGCTGGCCGCGATTCCGGATCGACCATTCGAACGCTTGGCCCAGGCTTGGCACAGTTCGAGTTGTTCTCTGGCGGGCATGAATTCGAGATCGGCCGCATCGACCAGCTGGTCCCAGGTGGTTCCGTAGATGATCGGGTGAAGTCATCGGCATGCCGCCACGCCGTGCGCGGGCGGCAGCCGCGCTGGCGCAACTCGATCGCCATCGGTTCGAGCAGCTGCTTATCGGTCAGCCCGAGCGCGATCAGTCGTTCCCGCAGCGCGCGGCGATCGTCCGCGCCGAATCCGTTGCCATCTCGCATCGCCAATTACCTCCGAGCGAAATTCCCCCCGGCGCGGTAATTCCCGACGCACCGCCCGCAGGCGAACCTGGCCCCTGCGCCGGAAAATCGGGGCGACGTTGCGATATTTCCTGGGTACCAGCGCTGTTTCGGCAGGTCAAGGGGTACTCGAGGCCGAAGAAATACGCAGGTCGGCTGGGATCGCGACACACCGGATCGCATTGCCACCATGGAAGTACTCGACGCGGACATTCGGTGTCGACACGAAGGAAGGGGGAACCGGCGATGTTCATCATGGTCGGTCCATTGGCCATCGGAATTCCGATCGGCGGAAGCATTGCCCTGCGTCTGGGGTACGCGATCACGGTGCTGGTCACTGTGGCGATAGCGGTATTGCTGTTCATCATGGGCAGTGGTGTGGGCGCGGTGACGCCAGCACAGGATGCGCCACTGGGGGTTCCGACGAGCAGCACCGCACCCGTCGCCTGCCAGATGTTCTGCACGCCGAGGGAGGCGCCGCGATCCGGGGACGTGCAGCTGGGTGCGGCGACACCGTAACGAGCAGGTGGTTCAGCGCGGGCAGTTCGAGGCGACGCGGCGGACTGCGGTGCGACCTCGGACGCCGTCGCGGCGAAGGCCGGTATCAACGCCGACGGGCTGCGCGCCACCGTCGTCGAACACAATGCCGCCATCGAGAACAATGCGCCCGATCCGGTCGGCAAGCCCGCGGAGTTCACCGACCGGCAGGCGTTTCGCGAGTTCTACGCTGGCGAATTCGATTGCACCGCAGTCGGATTCGAATCAGGATCCGCGCTCGGGTTGATCCGGCCGAGCGCGGGTCCTGCACCGCTCATCTATTGTGATCTAGTTCACATTCGATGACGCGGAATAAGTCGGGACGGTGGGTGGTTGATCAGCACTGTCGGCGTCCGGACAGCCCCGGGCCTCACCCCATTTGTCGCTTCGAGCGACCACTCGCCGAGAGGCGCTTGTGGGACGTCGGCACCGGAGTCGTGACGCTGGCGTGGCGTCCGTTGACTCAGCGCCGCCAGGTGACCCCTGTTCCTGGCGGCGTTTCACATTTCCTGGGCGGCCCGATTCGTGGTTCGCGGTGCGGTGGCCGATGATGCAGGCATGGCAACGCACGGCGATGCGCTCCAGCGCAGGCTCGGGCTCACCGATTCGGTGATCATCGGGCTCGGATCGATGGTCGGCGCTGGCATCTTCGCGGCGCTCGCTCCCGCGGCGGCAGCGGCGGGCAGTTGGCTGCTGCTCGCGTTGGCGGTTGCCGCGCTGCTGGCGTATTGCAATGCGACATCCTCGGCGCGGCTGGCGGCGCGGTATCCCGTGTCCGGCGGCACCTATGTGTACGGCCGCGAGCGCTTGGGTGCGTTCTGGGGATATCTCGCCGGGTGGGGGTTCGTCGCGGGCAAGACCGCCTCGTGTGCGGCAATGGCGCTGACGGTCGGCGGATACGCGTGGCCGGAGCATTCGCGGGTCGTCGCGGTCGCGGCGGTGGTCGCGATCACCGCGATCAACTACACCGGGGTGCAGAAATCGGCGCTGGCCACCCGGATAATCGTCGTGGCAGTGCTGGCCGTGCTCGCGGTGGTGGTCGGGGTGGGACTGTTCGGAAGCCATTCCGCCGCAACGGCTCTGCCGGACCGGATCGGGCCGCGCGGGGTATTGCAGGCGGCGGGATTGCTGTTCTTCGCCTTCGCGGGATATGCCCGCATCGCCACCCTGGGCGAGGAGGTGCGCGACCCCAGGCGCACGATTCCGCGCGCCATCATGGTCGCGCTCGGGCTCGCACTCGCGGTATACGCGCTGGTTGCGGTGGCGGCGCTGGCGGTACTCGGGTCCGCGGGTCTCGCGCACGCGATCGACCCGCTGGCCAGGGTCGTCTCGACTGCCGGAGTGCCGGGCCTGGCACCGGTTATCCGGATCGGCGCGGTGCTCGCGGCCGCCGGATCGCTGCTCGCACTGATTCTCGGGGTCTCGCGCACAGTGCTCGCGATGGCGCGCGACCGTCATCTGCCGGGCGCGCTGGCCGCGGTGCATCCCCGCTTCGGCGTCCCGCATCGGGCGGAATTGGCGGTCGGCGCGGTGGTTGCGGCAGTGGCCGGAACCTTCGATCTGCGTGCGGCCATCGGCTTTTCATCGTTCACGGTGCTCGTGTATTACCTGATCGCCAATGTCTCGGCCGCGACATTGACTGCGGCGGAGGATCGTCCGGCACGCTGGGTACCGATCGCCGGTGCGGCCGGATGCGTGGTCGTCGGGCTGTCCCTACCCATCGGCTCCGTACTGTCCGGGCTCGCAACCCTCGCCATAGGCAGCTGTTGGTACGCCGCACGCAGTCGTTGCGCACGCGACTGAAGCGCCGCGAGAGGAGCTAATTCCCGGCACCGTCATTCGGACCGGCAGTGCCCTCGACGTGACGAAATTCGGCGATGGTGTCACCCGAGGACGCGACTCGGCCCACGTCATTCACGGCACATGGTTGGGGCAGCGGCCGATGTCGCACTGTATGCCCGCCGAAAGGGAGCATCAGCGGGAACCCAGGCCGGCCGAAAGGAATCGCCGTTCGGACCATCCGTGCCCTCAGGCATAGCGGACATCTGCGATGGTGGCACCCCGAGACACGGCTCGGCTCGCGCGATCTCGCGGCACTCGGGTGTGGGAGTAGCTGAGGTCGCACTGTATGACCGTCGGAGGCGGGCGTTGGGAATGCGGTGGGGGCGGGAGGCAATCGCCAGCGCATCCGCCTGTTGCGCGATGTGGCAGGGGTTGGCGCGATAGCCTCATATGCATGGGGCGCATCCACGGATTCCTGGCCGGAATTGCGGCGATATCGCTGGTGGCGGGGGGTGTTTTCGCGGGCGGGGCGCGGGCGGAGACGGATTCTCAGGTGACGTGCGGGGTGTCGTCCGGGCGGGAGTTCGAGCGGGCGGCGCCCGAGCAGGTCGGGTTGGATTCGGAGCTGGTGGCGCAGGCAATGGCATTCGCGGCTGGGCGCAATCGGCTGAATGTGCAGGTCTTCCGGCACAATTGCCTGGTCGGTGAGGGGCCGACCAATGAGCAGACCGGGAATGTCGCCTGGAATATCTGGAGCGCCACCAAGAGCATTGTTTCGCTGCTCGCCGGAATTGCGTGGGATCAGGGCAAACTGGATCTCGAGGCGCCGATCGGCCAGTATCTGCCGCCGGGGCTCGGCGATGAGCAGCATCGGTCGATCACCGTGCAGAATCTGCTCACCGAGACCTCCGGGATGAAGGTGGGCGTGCTCACCGAGGGCATCACCGGGGTGATTCCGGTCGATCCGAATAGTGCGGTACAGGCGCTCGGAGTGCCGCTGGACCATCCGCCGGGTGCGGTATTCAGCTACAGCCAGCGCAATGTCGATCTGCTCTCGTATGTCATCGAGTTGGCCGTCGGTGAGCCGTTGCAGCAGTTCGCGCAGCGTGAGCTTTTCGATCCGCTCGGCATCGAACGCGGGGACTACTACTGGGCGCGCGATCGCGCCGGGCACACCTACGGATACGCCCATCTGCTGATCCCCCCGAACGATTTCGCCAAACTCGGCCTGCTGGTGAGCAATAACGGACGCTGGGGCACACAGCAACTCGTCTCCCAGACGTATCTGCGCAAGGCGCACC
This sequence comes from Nocardia sp. CA-119907, assembly GCF_050955995.1. Taxonomy (NCBI): domain Bacteria; kingdom Bacillati; phylum Actinomycetota; class Actinomycetes; order Mycobacteriales; family Nocardiaceae; genus Nocardia; species Nocardia sp. CA-119907. The sequence goes on along the minus strand of NZ_CP192091.1, from coordinate 430,247 downwards.
AGCCGTCGCCGACGAACAAGTGCTACGGCTATCTGTTCTGGGTCGGGCCAGGATGCGCGGAGACCCCCGACTTCCTGCCCACCGATGTGTACACGATGGCCGGACTCGGCATGCAGAACGTCTTCATCGTGCCGAGTCTGGATTTGACGGTGGTGTGGACCGGCGTCTTCGGAAATGTCAGCAGTGAGGGCATTTTGGGGACCGTGCAGGACACCGCGGAATTGCCGTATGAATTCTTCCGCCTATTGTTCGCGGCGTTCCAGGACCATCGGGTGCCCGATCCGGGTCCGTATGTGGAGCCGCCGCTGGTCCTGGATCCGAACCGATTCGTGGATACGAATATCCTGATCGCGGTCTTCGGCGTCGGACCGGCCGCATATCCCGGCTGCAATGTCTTCAGCTGCCTGAACTATCCATTGTCGCCGCCGTTCGCGGATACCGCGCCGGGCTGCGTCATTCTGTTCTGCCTCGGTCCGTATCCGCGCACTCCGGGAATCCGCTGAGTTACCCGCAGTGGGATGCCGTGGGCCGCGCTTTGCATGGTCCGCAGCCGAAGCAGGTCCATATGCGTCGACAGCGGCCTTCGGACGTGGCGCGATTCAGGGATTCCGCTGACGCACAGCGATTTCCGCGCATTTATCACAACCCGCAGCCGTCGGACGTCGAATGCTGTTCATGCTCCCGCCTTTCACCGCAGTGCGGGTGACGGCGCTTCAGCGGTCATACCGCGCGGAGATCGCTTCTCACGCTGCCGCGGCACGTCGAATATTGTTCATGATCTGATCTTTTCGACGCAGCGCGACGACGCGGGTGATGGTGCGCAGCGGCGGCGGCATTACCCGGTCGACAAGGCGGATCATCGCGGCGTAGCGGCGCAGCCACCGCTCGTCGCGCGCGGACCACTCGAGCCCGAGTCGGGCGCGCACCGACGGCGGCAGCACACCGGTGTTCACCCAGACCGCGAGCGGTCCGACGATGCGCCACATGACCAGCTTCCACAGCCAGGCCGGGATCGGCGCTGTCACCGGTGGGCGCGACATTGTTTCCAGCACATCGTCGACGGACGGATGGTGTTCGAGGCGTTCGTGCACGACCTGGTCGAACCATGTCTCGAAAGACGAAAGGTCTTTGGGAACAGCGCGTTGCGGGAGTCCGGCCAGCAGTGCGGTGTGCCGCCAGCCGTCGTAGAGGTCGGCGCGCTGCGCTTCGGTGAGACCGGATCCGAAACGGGTAGCGACGGTTTCGGTGGCCCAGTGCGCGGTGGCGAGGACGAAGAAGTAGGCCTCGGGTTCCCAGGCGTGATAGCGGCGACCAGCGTGGTCGACGCCGCCGATGCCCTTGTGCATGGCCCGGATGTCGCGGCCGTAGGCGGCGGTGTCGTCGCCGTAGAAGGCCAGGGCGAGGGTGGGCCAGTAGGACCGGTCGAAGCGGCCGATCGGATCGGTCTTGAAGATCGAGTGTTCGGCCACGCCCGAGCCGATTACCGGATGCGCGACCTGCAATAACAGCGCGCTCGGGGCGAGCATGATCAACCGCCAGTCCGCAGCGAGGCGGGCGGTCAGCGAGTCCTTGTGCAGGCCGGGTAGATCGGCGTGCGCCGCGGTCAGATCGGACGCGTCGGTGAGTCCGGTCATACCAACTCCTCAATTGGGAATCAATTGTCTCTCGAATAAACGCTAGATTCAGGAAACAAATGTGTCAAGATTGATGGATGGTTCAGGCTGCGCGCAGCTACGGCGGGATTTCGGCGGATCAACGTCGCGCGACGCGCCGTGAGCAGCTATTGGAGGCCGCATTCGAGGTGATGGCAACCGAGGGTGCGGGCGGGCTGACGATCCGAACGGTCGCCAAGGAGGCCGGACTGTCCACCCGGTTCGTCTACGAGAGTTTCACCGATCTCGACGATCTGATCGGAGCCGCGTTCGAACTGGCCTTCCGTCAGCTGTCCAACACGGTCGGCGAGGCGGCGGCGAGTGCCGCGCCGGATCGCCGGGCAACGGTCACCGCGGTCGTCGAAGCGCTGGTCGATTTCTTCCTGGCCGCGCCGGCCAAGGGAAAGATCCTGTCCACCAAGGCATATGGCCATCCAGCCGTGGCCGAGCGGCGACTGGCGCGCTCGGAGGACGTCTCACGCGCCTTCGGCGGGATCCTGTCGCGCCTGGTTCCCGATCGCGATCCCGACGATCCCGCCATCGACCTCACCGCCCGCTTCCTGGTCGGCGCGTTCGGCGACACCGTCACCGCCTGGATCCAGCAGGCCCTCCCCTACCCCCGCGACAAATTCGTACACGACAATGTCGAACTCTTCCTCGGCACCATCGCCGCCCTCGAGCGATTGTGAGGATTCACCCGCGCCACCATGGACGCTGCGCCCCACACACCAGTAGAGACCTGCTGCCGAATCACCGTTGTCGCACACGGGTTTTCGTCCCGCACACTCCGCGACTACTTCGCACACCGCAGACCTTGTGCGCGATAGGCACTCGGTATGCGGGAGCGGGGCTGCCCCAGGATCGGCACGCACGCCGGGCGGGCCGCATTCTCCACCATCCACTGTCCCGACAGCACCGCGCCACCCTTGTCGCACACAGCTTTTCGTCCCGCACATTCCGTGACTACTTCGCACACGGCAGACCTTGTGCGCGATAGGCACTCGGTATGCGGGAGCGGGGCTGACGCAGGATCGGCACGCGCGCCGGACCGGCTGCGTTCTCGAACATCCACCGGTATGCGGGGCGGGGTGACGCAGGATCGGCACACGTCCTTCGTATGGGGAACCAGGCGGTTTCAGCTGGACCCGGAGGTCCCCAGTTGCGGGAAGGGTAGCGGGGGTAGTTGGTTTGGCTAGCCTGGGAGCTCCGGCTGTGACGGGCCTGCCGTCACGCGAAGTCGAAGATTCCTGCGTCCTCGAAGGTTGCATGACTCGCATCACTCCGCCGCGGCCGGTCGACGTCACGGCTGTGTTCCCTGCTCTGCGCTGTTGGCGCGCACCGCGACCCGGCTGCACCCTCGCCCCGGAACCCCCTCGCCACAGGACAGTTCGGTCGGCGGGCCACTGCTGTGGCCGGCGTCGGAGCCGTGGCCGCACTGCGACGACCTCCATGAGGAGTGGTACACGTTTATGACGCTGGCGGACGCCAGGCTGGAGCGAAGGATCCTGACCGCCACCCGCGGCAGAGGAATGACCGCCGAGGAGCGGGAGACCTTTCCACCGGATCAACGAGGGTATCCCGATGCCCGACGGCCCGATCCGATGCTGCCGGTCGCGCGACTGTACGCGCGTGAAGTGCCCGGTTTGCGCCCGCCCGCAGGGGCGGACCTGCACACATCCGGCTGCTGCAATAGCCAGCCACACATCCACGACCGAACCGCCGAGATACGACCACCTCGCACATCGAGTGACTACCTCGCACACGGTAGAGAGCTTGTGCGAGGTAGTCACTGCTTATGCGGGAGATCAGCTCAGGGGGGTGAGCCAGGCGTGGTGGGTGTCGGTGTGGAGGGCGGCGGTGTGGCGTTTGCGGAGGGTTTGGGTGAGGGGGCCGGGGTGGCCGTTGGCGATGAGGCGGCCGTCTACCTCGGTGACGGGGGAGGTGCCGGATGAGGTGCCGGTGACGAAGACCTCGTCGGCGATGTAGAGCTCGGTGAGGTCGATGGTGCGCTCGACTACTGGGATGCCGTCTTCGGCGGCGAGGGTGAGGATGGTGCGGCGGTTGATGCCGTCGAGGATGTCGCAGGACACATCCGGGGTGATCAGAGTGCCATTGCGGACGAGGAAGATATTGGCGGCGCTGAGTTCGCAGACGTGGCCGTTGCCATCGAGGAAGATGCAGTCGTCGTAACCGCTGTCGATCGCGTCCTGTTTGGCGAGTACCGAATTGACGTACGCACCATTGACTTTCGCCCGCGATGGAATCGCATTGTCCGGAATGCGCCGCCACGGACTGGATTTCAGACGCATACCGTCCTGGGGCACGATCGGCACCGCCTCGTAGACGAAAATGCTGACCTGGATCGCGCACCCACGAACCCGGGTGCCAGGAATCGATTCGACGACATGCACTGTCGCACGGACGAATACATCCTCGGTCGGCGCATTGGCGGCGACCAGATCGATGACCGCGGTACGGAATCTCGTGAAGTCCCATTCGGCCGCGAACCGGTCGATGCCGATGATCTTGCAGGATTCCTCGAGTCGCCGGAAATGGTCGTCGAGTCGAAATGCGGTGCGCGCCGATCCATCCACATGCACCGGGAACACTGTGTACACGCTCAGGCCGTACAGCACTGCCGACGATGCGACAGCGACCGACGCCGCCCGCGCGTCAACGATCCGGTCCCCGAAGTACACCTGTGGATAAGGATTCGCCATCGGCGCAGGCTAGCAGTCGGAACCCGGGCGGTGCGACGGTATTTCCGCAGCGACCGCCCGATGCTGGTCAGTTCTCCACGAGTCGGGCGAGACGCGCCGCATCTATGAAGTCACAGAACAGTTCGACCTCCCCGCCCGGGACGCGAGACAGCGGCATTTCGGATCGCCCGGGGCGCTCGTCAGCCCTGCACGAGTCGGGCGAAACGCGCCGCATCCATGCGATCACAGAACAGTTCGACCTCCCGCCCAGGACGCGAGACAGCGGCATTTCGGATCGCCCGGGGCGCTCGTCAGCCCTGCACGAGTCGGGCGAAACGCGCCGCATCCATGCGATCACAGAACAGTTCGACCTCCCGCCCAGGACGCGAGACAGCGGCATTTCGGATCGCCCGGGGCGCTCGTCAGTTCTCCACGAGTCGGGCGAAGCGCGCGGTATCCATGTAGTCGCGGAACAGCGTGACCTTGCCGTCGCGCACCCGAATCACATTGACGGAGGTACGAACCCGCGCCCGCTCGGCACCGGGCATCGTCATATCGACCTCGTTCTCCACGAAAACCACCTCGGGATCAGCGGTTTCGTACACCTGCGGATAGATCCCGTGCACCTCGATCGCCGAGGTTCCGGACCAGCGCTGCGCCAGATGCGCCCGAATCTCCTCGCGACCGACCAGCCGGTTCGGCATTCCGGGGATGACGAAGGGGATCTCGAATACCGCATCCGGTGCCAGCAACTCGGCGAATGCGTCGGCATCGCGGGCAGGCAGCTCGCGGAACATCCGTTCGACCAGCTCACGCGGGCTTTCCACCGAAGTCTCGACCATGAATACACCTTCTTCAGTTAAGCGGAACGTTGACCCCGTTTATGATCCGGAACGACTGCCCCGCTTGTCAATGGTTTCGGTAAACTCGTCCCTCGTGACCGGGCGCAGCAAGAGAACCCACGACACCACGCCGCCGGTCGCGGCGAAATCGAGCGCCAGCGAGGTGCGGCTGTGACCGATCGCGAGGAACCGCGCCCACTGCGCGCCGACGCGCGCCGAAATCGCGACCGCGTGCTCGCCGCGGCGCAGGCGGCATTCGCCGAGGAAGGCATTTCGGTGCCGCTGGACGAAATCGCCCGCCGCGCGGGCGTCGGCGCGGGCACCGTCTATCGCCACTTCCCCACCAAGGAAGCCCTTTTCCAGGCCGCGATCGTGGATCGCGTCGAGCGCATGATCACCCACACCCGCGACCTGGCCACCGCCCCGGATCCCGGCCGCGCCTTCTTCGAATTCCTCGACAGCATGGTCACCGAAGGCGGCGTCAAACGCGACCTCGCCGACGCCGTCGGCGGCCACGACTCCCCGGGCTACCTCGCCCCGGTCCGCGACCTGAACGCCGCCATCGGCGAATTACTCACCCGCGCACAACAATCCGGTGCCGTACGAACCGATATGGACATCAACGACCTGATGCGCCTTTTGAAAGGCGCCTTCCTGGCCGCCCACGAGACCGGCGCCAGCAAGGAACAACGCCACCGCACCTTCGCCATCGTCTTCGACGGAATGCGCCCCCGCTAACCGGGCCGACACCCGCGTCCAACCAAAGATGTGCAACCTCCGCGCAGTCCGCCGTGGTGCCGCTGCGACTGGACTTGAACAGTTGGCATCGGACAGATCACTGCTCACAACGAAACCCCTTCGCTCCCGCGAGGTCGTCGCGGCCCGGCTGGGGACGCCCGCTATTGAAACCGGGTCGGCTCCGGCAGCGAGATGCCGACCGATCGGCCTCGCGTGGTGGAGTATGTCGGGCATGGGCAGCGACCAGCATCAACATTGGGAACAGACCTACCGGTCCCATCCCAGCATGTACGGCGAGCAGCCCTCCGAAGCCGCCGTCTACGCCAGCGGCGTGTTCCGCGCCGCCGGGGTGCGCGATGTTCTCGAACTGGGTGCCGGGCACGGGCGCGATGCGCTCTACCTGGCCCGATCCGGGTTCCGGGTCACCGCTACCGATTTCAGCACGGTCGGGTTGACCCAACTCCAGGCCGCTGCCGAAGCCATCGGCGTCACCAACCGGGTGCAGGCGGTGGAACACGATGCGCGCGAACCGATCCTCTTGCCCGACAACACATTCGACGGCGTGTTCGCCCACATGCTGCTGTGCATGAACCTGTCGACCGACGACATCCTCGCGCTGACCGCCGAAATCCGCCGAGTCCTGCGACCGGGAGGAACCTTCATCTACACTGTCCGCCACATCGGCGACGCCCATTACGGCAGCGGCATCGCATACGGCGACGACATCTACGAACATGGTGGATTCGCCGTCCACTTCTTCACCCGAGCCCTGGTCGACCAGGTCGCCGAAGGATGGAACCTGGTCCAGATCCACTCCTTCGAGGAAGGCGAATTGCCCCGCCGCCTGTGGCGAATCACCCAAACCCTGCCAACACAATCCCGCACTGCGAGCCTCATCGACCCCGCTGAGTACGGCACAGGACGCGACGCGTTGTGATCTTCGGCGCGCCGAATGCCGAAAGGGCCGCTCGGATCTCGCGATCGGAACGGCCGGTTCGGTCAGAGGTCAGCGCTGGGCCAACAGAACTTCGGCGATTTGAATGGTGTTCAGGGCGGCACCCTTACGGAGGTTGTCGCCGGAGATGAACAGCGCGAGGCCGCGGCCATCGGGGACGCCCGGGTCCCGGCGGATACGGCCGACGAGCGAGTCGTCCTTGCCTGCAGCGGCCAAGGGGGTGGGCACGTCGGTGAGCTGAACGCCGGGGGCCTTGGCGAGGATTTCCTTGGCGCGCTCGACCGAAATCGGTTCGGCGAATTCGGCATTCACCGACAGCGAGTGGCCGGTGAAGACCGGGACGCGCACGCAGGTGCCGCTGACCAGCAGGTCGGGCAGGCCGAGGATCTTGCGGCTCTCATTGCGCAGCTTCTGGTCTTCGTCGGTTTCGAAGGAACCGTCGTCGACCAGCGAACCGGCGAGCGGGATCACGTCGAAGGCGATCGGCGCGACGTACTTGTTCGGGGCCGGGAACTGCACCGCACTGCCGTCGTGCACCAGCTTTTCGGCATCGTCGACCACGGCGCGCACCTGCGAGGACAGCTCCTCGACACCGGCCAGGCCGCTGCCGGAGACCGCCTGGTAGCTCGAAATAACCAGGCGCTGCAGTCCGGCCACATCGTGCAGCGGCTTGAGCACCGGCATCGCGGCCATGGTGGTGCAGTTCGGGTTGGCGATGATGCCCTTGACCAGACTGCGGGTCTGCTCCGGATTCACCTCGCTGACGACCAGCGGAACCTCGGGATCTTTGCGCCAAGCCGACGAGTTATCGATCACGGTGACACCGGCCGCCGCGAAACGCGGGGCCTGCACCCGGGACATGGTGGCGCCCGCGGAGAACAGCGCGATGTCCAGGCCGGCGGGATCGGCGGTCTCGGTGTCCTCGACCACGATCTCGCCGCCGCGCCACGGCAGGGTCTTACCCGCCGAGCGGGCCGAGGCGAAGAAACGCACCTCATCGGCCGGGAAGTTGCGCTCCTCCAGCAGTTTTCGCATGACGGCGCCGACCTGTCCGGTCGCGCCGACGACTCCTACCCGTACGCCCATGGCTTAACGTCCTGTTCCCGCGTGGACGACGGCGACCTCGTCGCCGCCCAGATCGAAGGCCTTGTGCAGCACCTGCACGGCCTCGTCCAATTCGGTGTCCTTCACCAGCACCGAGATCCGGATCTCGGAGGTGGAGATGAGATCGATGTTCACACCCGCGTGCGCCAGCGCCTCACAGAAGGTGGCGGTGACGCCCGGATGGCTCTTCATACCCGCACCGACCAGCGAGACCTTGCCGATGTGGTCGTCGTAGAGCACCTGCGAGAAGCCGATCTCGTCCTGACGCTTGGTCAGCATCTCCACCGCACGCGCGCCCTCGGTCTTGGGCAGGGTGAAGGTGATGTCGGTCTTGCCCGTCTCGATCTTGGAGATGTTCTGCAGGACCATATCGATATTGATCTCCGCGTCGGCGATCGCGCGGAACACCTTGGCGGCGTAGCCCGGTTCGTCCGGGAGTCCGACCACGGTCACCTTGGCCTCGCTGCGGTCGTGCGCGACGCCCGTGAGGATTGCTTGCTCCAAGGGGATATCCTCCATCGATCCATAGACGTAGGTGCCGGGCTTGTCGGTATACGACGAGCGCACATGCACCGGAACGTTGTAGCGGCGCGCGTATTCCACGCAGCGCAGCATGAGTACCTTCGCGCCGCAGGCCGCGAGCTCGAGCATCTCCTCATAGGAGACCTGCTCCAACTGCTGGGCGTCGGGCACGATCCGCGGGTCGGCGGTGAAGACGCCGTCCACATCGGTGTAGATCTCGCAGACGTCGGCGTGCAGCGCCGCGGCCAGCGCGACCGCGGTGGTGTCGGAACCGCCGCGGCCCAGCGTGGTGACGTCGCGGCTGTCCTGGCTGACGCCCTGGAATCCGGCGACCAGCACGACCAACCCCTGGTCCAGCGCGGTGCGGACCCGGCCGGGGGTGACATCGATGATCTTGGCGTTACCGTGCGATCCGGTGGTGATCACACCCGCCTGCGAGCCGGTGAACGAGCGGGCCTCGGCACCGAGCGAGTGGATGGCCATGGCGACCAGCGCGTTGGAGATGCGCTCGCCGGAGGTGAGCAACATATCCATTTCGCGGGCGGGCGGCGCCGGCGCCACCTGCTGGGCCAGATCGAGCAGTTCGTCGGTGGTATCGCCCATGGCCGAGCAGACGACCACCACATCGTGGCCCTGCTTCTTCGTTTCGACGATCCGTTCAGCGACGCGCCGGATGCGCTCGGCGGTTGCCACCGAGGATCCTCCGTACTTCTGAACCACGAGAGCCACGACAGGGTCCTCCAAGATCGGCAAACAGCTGCTAACAGCTCTCAAGAGTACCGGCCGAGGTCGACCTAATTTGCTGGTACCTCCCGGCTCGGCAGCGTCGAGGGGGCCTGACGCGAGTCGATCTTGATGCCGATCGCTGCCATGAGCGGGTGCGTTTTCGTGTTCTGGAACGCGGCGATCAGCCACTCGCCGTGCTCGCGAACGACGACCGTCGTCTGCACCTTCATGGCGCGGCGGGTGCGGCGCTGCCGAGGCTCGAGCATCCAGCCCCGGCCGTGCACGAGCGCCACATCCGGGGCGAGAAACCGCAACTGGGTGATCTCGCCTTCCAGGTGGGTGTTCTTCAGGTATTTCGCGAACAGCGGGGTGTGCGAATCGCGGATGGCCGCGCGTCCCTTGAAATGGGTGCCGATCCAGGTGACGTAGTCGGCGGCGGGCGTGAACACCGTCGCGTACGCCTCGGCATCGCCCGCCGCCCACGCCGCGTTCTGACGTTCGAACAACGCGAGGATCGCGGCCTCATTGTCAAGGGATGCCCGAACGCGCGGATTTGGCGACGGCACTGACCATCGCGGCCCAGCAGAGCGCCAATGACGGCGTGATGATGCATCAGGCGGCATGCCGATCGGCTCGGCATGCACGTGACCGATCTGCGCTGCCTGAACATGCTCCGACTCGGCGGACCCGCCACGGCCGGTGAACTCGCGACCCGCACCGGACTGACCACCGGCGCCGTCACCCGGATGATCGACCGGCTGCTGAAGGCCGGATATGTGCGGCGCGAACACGACGACAAGGACCGCCGGCGTGTCGTCATCACCGCGGTCCGGGAGCGCATCGATGAGATCGCGCCGCACTACGAGGTGCTGGCCAGGGAATTCGGTGCCGCGATGGCCGAATACACCCCTGAGCAGCTCGAGCTCGTCCTCAATGTGTTCCAGCGGCTGCACGAGACCGCGGTGCGCGTCACGGCCCTGCTGCGCGACACCGAATCCGGATAACTCGACCGCCACATCCCAGGAGGACGATGGACGCCATGAAGAGCACGGTGATCGAGGTGACCACGGGACGATCCGAAGTCGTATACGACCTCACCCCGCAGTGTGCGTCTTTCGCGCGGGACACGGGCGCGGACGGACTCCTGCACATCTTCGTACCGCACGCCACGGCCGGAATCGCCATCATGGAACTCGGTGCGCGCAGCGATGAAGATCTGCTCGCCGCACTGCGCGACCTGCTGCCCGCCGACGATCGCTGGCGGCACGCGCACGGCTCGCGCGGGCACGGACGCTCCCATGTGATGCCCGCGCTGATCCCGCCCTACGCCACCGTTCCGGTCATCAACGGTGCGCTGGCATTGGGCACCTGGCAGTCGATCGCGCTGGTCGATCTGAATGTCGACAATCCGGATCGGCAGGTGCGCCTGTCGTTTCTGCGTGGCTAACCGGAGCCGGGTGCGAGCCGGGCGAGTTCGGTGCGATTGGCGATCCCGAGCTTGGTCGTAGACATGGGCCAGATGCGTTTTGACGGTGCCGCGGCTGATGAACAGACGCGCGGCGATCTGCGGATTGGTCAGGCCGGAGACCGCGAGTTCGACCACGGAACGTTCGGTGGGCGTGAGGCTTTCCCAGCCTGAATCGGGACGATTGCGCAGCCGAGCACCAGACCGTGTTCATCTCGAATGCGCAAGGCATCGTGGTGCATTCGCATCCTCCTGCCAACGCCCCTCACGCCGACACCAGACCATCGCATCGGCGGGCCGTCCGGAATCGAGTTCGAGCAGGGCGTGCACCCGCTCCCAGCCGGGGACGAACGGCGGCGTCTCGGCACCGTCGACGAGTCGATCCAGCGGTGCGAGCGCGGCGGCCGCGGATCTGCCTGCCCGCACGCTGTGCCCCGAACTCGTCGGCGGTGGCGCGCGGCTGTTCGAGGACGGTATGCCCGCGACCAGCTGGTCGCTGACCGATCTGTCCACCACCGACTCCGGTGCGATCGTCCTGGTCTACGACCGGATCGGCGCGGGCGAGCGGTGAGCCGCGGCCCGGACCCGTGGCGGCGCGCTGCCGCCACGGGTGGGTCTCAGGCCCTGGTCAGCCAGGTGACCTGCGTGCCGTTGCCGAACTCCGTGCGTTTGGTCGGCGCGAACAGCGTCGGATCGAATTCACCTGCGAACGCGGGGGTTCCGCTACCGGCGACCACCGGATAGCTCTTGATGACGAGCTCATCGATCTCGCCGAGCAGTTGCGCGGCGAGTTTGCCACCACCCGCGAGCCAGATGTCCAGGCCGTCCTCCTGCTTCAGGCGACGGACCAGACCGACCGGATCGCTGTCGACCAGTTCGACCGTCGGATCGTCGATACGGCCGAGGGAGCTCGACACGATGTGCTGCCGCATATGGGCGTACGGGCTGGTCACGCCGATGGCGAGGGCCGGGGCGTAGGTGCCCCGGCCCATTACCAAGGTGTCGAACTTCCGATTCGGAGCATCGACCGCCAGCCCGATATGCGGGCGCACATGGGTGGGCAGTGTCTCCGGGTACTCGGCTTTCATCCAGTCCCACATGTCATCGCCAACCGGATAGAAAGTGATGTCATCGCCGGGACCCGCGATGTAGCCGTCGAGGGACATGCCGACGAAGTAGACAAGTTTTCGCATACCGATACCTCCTCTTTCGTGCCGCTGGATGGTCAGACCCGGGAGAACCAGGTGACCTGGGTGCCGTTGCCGAAGTCCCGGCGCTGGGTCGGTGTGAACAGGGTGGGGTCGAACGCGCCCGAGAAGGCGGAGATGCCGCCACCCGCGACGACCGGATAGCTCTTGATGATCATCTCGTCGAGCTCGCCGAGCAGCACCCCCGCCAGCTTGCCGCCGCCACACAGCCAGATATCGCCGCCTTCTTCCTTTTTCAATCCCCGCACCAGACCGACCGGATCGCTCGCGACCACCTCGACCTTCGGATCGTCGATCGGTCCGAGGGTGCTGGAGATGACGTACTGCCGCATATGCGCATAGGGGCTGGTGACGCCCTCCGACAGCGCGGGCTCATAGCTCGCCCGCCCCATCAGGACGGTGTCGAAGCGCCTGGTCGGTGCATCCACCGCCAGCCCGAAGTGCGGCCGCGCGGGGCTCGGCACGAAGTCCGGGTACTGCTCGTTGATCCAGGTCGCCATCTCGGCGTCCGTCGGATAGAAGTCGTACTCCCCCGCCGGACCCGCGATGTAGCCGTCGAGCGAAACGGCCACATAGTAAACAAGCTTTCGCATATCAAAACCGCCTGATCCGTTGTACTCTGTATGTAGTGATTTGAAGGTAGTACTACGGATGGAGTGGTGTCAAGTGCGGACAAATCCGGAGCGACGGCAGGCGCTGCTCGACGCGGCGCTCGAGGTACTGGCCAAGGAGGGGGCGCGTGGGCTCACCTTCCGGGCGGTCGACAAGGAGGCCGCGGTGCCCGCAGGTACGGCGTCGAACTACTTCGCCAACCGCGACGACCTGCTCACCCAGGCGGGCGGCCGATTCTATGAACGCTTGGCGCCGAGCGCGGCGACCATGGCCGAACTCAGCACCGGCCCGAAGACGCGCGCGCATATCACCGACCTGATGCGGGAGCTGGTCGGCCGCATCGAGGCGTTCCGCACCGGCTACCTGGCCATGCTCGAGCTGCGCCTGGAGGCGACCCGGCGACCGGAGCTGCGCGCGGTCATGACCGAGGCGGTGCGCGCGGATCTGGATTTCAATGTGCGCAACCACCTCGATGCCGGAATGCCGGGCGACGAGAAGTCGGTGATTCTGCTCTATCTGGCACTGAATTGGCTGATCGTGGACCGGCTCACACTGCCGGGGATCTTCACCGAGGAGCACAGTCAGGAGCTGATCGAAGCGGCGGTCGATCGACTCATCGGAAGCGAGTGAAACGCCGCGTTATCCGGCGGACCCTTGTGATGCACGTCACCACCATTCGATAATGGGGCCATGATGGCGAATGTCGGAGACCGGCTCCTCGTGCACGGACACGTTGTGGGACAGGGCGATCGCCATGGCGAAATCGTCGAAGTCCGGGGGCCCGAGGGAGCGCCGCCCTACGTGGTGCGATTCGACGACGGGCATGAATCGCTCGTCTACCCGGGCCCGGACGCGATTATCGAACCCGCGATGCCCTGAGCCGCGCAGCCCGAGGGCCCGCTAGCGGCGGGCCCGTTCTTTGCTGCGCAGCCGCACCCAGGCCGGAAGCCCGCGATCGGCGCCCGACCGACCGTCGCGATCACCGCGTCGACGTCGACAGCCGGATGCCGGTCAACTTTCCGTCCCGGCGGACGAATACCCCGACCGGTCCGATGGCAAGTCCTCTGGACCCGGCGATTTCGCCGTTTGATCGAATATGAATCGGAACACGTTCTCGCAGTTCATAATCGATCGTGATCGCCCCGAGATATGCAGCGGGAACCGCCCCTGTGGTTCCGAGCACCGGAACCTCGGTTGACTTGCGAATGTGTCGCTGGGCACAATTTGCCGATGTAGTTGGGCGGGGGCGGAGGTATGGAATGCGTACAAAGACCGATATCCGTTTCGTCGTCGACGCCGATCCCGAGCAGGTAATGGATGCATTGGCCGCGGTAGAGATGCTCCCGGAGTGGTCGACCTCCTACACCGACGCGCGAGTCGCGAGCCGCGATGACGAGCTACGCCCGCGCCGGGTATTCGTCAAAGCGGAGCTGATGGGCAGCTCGGATCTACAGGTGCTCGAGTACGAATGGACCGATATCCGGTCCTCCTGGGAGGTCACCGACAGCACGCGTGGCGTCAAGGGCGGTGGCTGGTTCGAGGTCACCGAGGGCGCCGAGGGCACCGACGTCTGGTACCACGTGGAGCTCTACGTCCCGATCCCCATTCCGGGCATGCTGGTGAGCCGGACCATGCGCCGCTCGAACGAAACCGTCGTGCAGAACTTCATCGAGTTCGCCGAGGGCTTCACCGAGAACGAGAACTTCCAGGCCGTGTAGCCGAACCCTTTCGAGCAACCGGCGAGCGGTGCACCTGTCGTATTCGGATGCGACTATGGGCACCATGATCGGTTCCAAACGGGCGCGACTTCTGCCAACGGCCGAGGATGCGTCGGTCACTCAGCTCGAGTTGTTCTTCGACCTCGTGCTCGTCTTCGCCTTCACCATGGTCACCGACCTGGCCGCACACGACACCAGCGCCAAGAACATGGTGCGCGCGGGGCTGGTACTCGCCGTCATGTGGTGGCTGTGGATCGCCTACTCCTGGCTGGGCAATGTGATACGCGCGGACGAGGGCATCGCCCGGGTCGCCATGTTCGTCGCGATGGGCGGCGGCTTCCTGGCCGCGCTCACCATTCCGGAGGCCTTCCACGATCTGTCCGGCGGATGGTTCGGGCCGCTGGTCTTCGCGATCGCGTATCTGATCGTGCGCCTGGTGCACCTGGGCATGTTCCTGCTGGCCAGCGCCGAGGATTCGCAACTGCGCAACCAGGTTCTGAAGTGGAGCCTGGGTTCGATCACCATCGGCACGTCCCTGCTCGTCATCGCCGCCATGACCACCGGAACCGTGCAGATCGTGCTGTGGATCGCGGCGATCGCCGGGGATATGGGCTGGACTCTGCTGGCGGGCGAGGATTGGCGGGTGAATTCGCCCAGCCACTTCTCCGAGCGCTACGGGCTGATCGTCATTGTGGCGCTCGGCGAATCGATCGTCTCGATCGGCATCGGCGTTGCCGGACTGCCGATTTCGTGGCCGATCGCGGTCGGATCGATGCTGGGGCTGGCGGTATCGGGTCTGCTGTGGTGGGCGTACTTCGATGTGGCGGCACTGGCGGTGGAGCACGAGTTGCAGCGTGCCGAGGGCGAGCGACAGATCAAGATCGCCCGAAACTGCTACACGTTCTGGCATTTCCCGATGATCGCCGGGATCATCTTGCTCTCGCTCGGGCTGAAGAAGGTGCTCTACTACGTCGCCGACGAATCGGCGCACACCTTGCACGACGCGCTCTACGGCATCCCACTGTTCTCGCTGTACGGCGGTGTAGTCCTGTATCTGATCGCATTGGTCGGATTCAAGCACTACGCGACCCGCAGTGTCACGGTGCCGCGACTGGTGGCCGCGGTGGTGCTGCTCGCGCTGATCCCGGCGGCCTGCGTGCTGCCCGCGCTGGCGTCACTGGCACTGCTGTGCGGTGTGCTGTTGCTGCTGATCGTTTGGGAGACAATGCGTTACGCGCAGCCGCGCGATGAGATCAGGCACGCGACACACGGCTGAGCTGGTGCCGCACGCCGGCGTCGGGCGGCGTCGGGCCGTGGTTGGAGGGCTCGACGCGCACCCCGGCGTGCACCGCGTCCCGGATCTGATCCACGTTCTCGCGGATCACGTCCGAGACCAGTTCGTCGGTGCGCGGATCGGCAAGCACCTGGAACACGATGCGAAATGTGGTGTCGGCGACGAGCCGGATGATCTCGTCGTGGAACGGGATATAGCGGACCCGACCGGCCTGCGGATCGTTCTTGATGAGTTCGAGGATCATCTCGTCCATTTCGGCGCGGTTCTCCTCCAGCGCCGCCGCGATATTGCGGGTGTAGTGGCCCGCCCGCAGCACCTGCGCGACCTCGTCCAATATGGCGATGGTCATGGGGCGCTTGATGACATCGACGATGGTCGTCACGAACCGGTTCACCACCGCCGCGGTCACCCGCTCGCCGAGCGCCCGATCGGCCACCCGACCGACGCGGACCGCGATCACCACGATCCGCAGTAACCGGAATCCACGGAAGAACGGGCTGGTCACCGGAATCATGCCGAGCACTTCGTACCAGTAGATGAACGGGAACGTCCACGGCCAGCCCGCACGCCGCCAGCGCCAGAGGAATTCGGCGGCGAAGATGGCGCACACCGAATAGTCGATGACCACGATCACCCGGTAGGTGTGCGCGGTGACGTCGAAGAAGGTGACCCAGGTGACCAGCGCGACCGAGACGATGGCCAGCGCCAACATCACCAGGTCCGACCACAGCGCGGGTGGTTTGCGTGGAAAGTCCAGCTTCGGCGCTTCGTCGAGGCCGTACCGGTTCGGCCTGGTTGGAGTTGCCACGTGAGGATCCCTTCGACGCCGAACGGTCCCGCCGACAGTAATACGCCCCGCGCCGGGCTACTTCCCAGCGCGGATGATCGCCTCGATATTGCGCTCGGCCAGCGCGGTAATGGTGAGCGACGGATTGACCGTGCCGGTGCTGCCGGGAATGGCCGCACCGTCCATCACGTACAGGCCGGGGTGGCCGTGTACGCGGCCATTGCCGTCGGTGGCCCGGCCGAGCACCGCCCCGCCCAGCGGATGGGCGGTGAACAGGGCGTTCGCGTCGTAGCCGAGTGCACCGTATTCGACCAGAGCATTGGCGCGTTCGGCGATCCGGTGGTCCACCGCGCGGGCGGCCGCCACGATATCGTCACGGTTCTTGGTCGACCAGGACAAGCCGACCGCATTGCGGGCGCGGTCGTAGCCGAAGCGCGCGCGGGCCGGATCGAGCACCATGCCCAGTGAAGCGAGCGCACCGGTCTCGAACGGAATGCCCGGGATATACCAACTTTCCAGCGTGAGCGGCACCGCGGATTCATCGAGGATCCGGCTCACGCTCGGCACGCCCTGACCGAAACCGGCGAGCTGGCTGGCGCCGCGGGCCAGCACCACATCACCGTTGGTGCCCCAGCCGTCGCCGATGTGCTCGTTGAGGTTCGGCAGTGCACCGGTGGCCTGGGCCCGGACCAGCAGTTCCGAGGTGCCGACCGAACCGGCGCCGAGGAACAGGCGGTCACAGGTGAGGGTGCGGGTGCAGATCACCTCGCCGGTCGGCGCGAGTTTGGTGACGGTCACCGCGTAGCGGCCGCCGGATTCCTGTGCGATGGAGTCGACACGGTGCCCCGGATAGATCGCGGAATTGCCGGTGCCCTGGGCATAACGCAGGTAGTTCTGGTTCAGGTCGAACTTCGCGCCATTGGAGTTGCCCAGATTGCTGCGCGCTACCGTGGCGGAAGGCCTTGTGGTACCCACGATTTCGCCGCGCACGATATCCCAGTTGAAGATCGAGTCGTTGGCGAGCGGCTGGTAGCCGGCCTTGCGCACCTGCTCGTCCCAGGCCCGGGAGTGCGCGAACGGCGACGCGGCGTAGAGGTCGCCCGGAATCGGACTGAGCCGCAACATCTCCCGCACGCGGGGGTAATAGACGCTTTCCATTTCGCCGTAGTCGACCGTGCCGCCGAAGACGTGGTCGAAGAAGCGACGCTCGGGTGCGACCATCGCACCGGAGAAGATCACCGAGCCGCCACCGACCGCGGCCGCCCGCCAGACGTCGATGCCCGGATACTGGGTGCAATCGAGCACCCCGCCGAAGCTGGCGAAATGCATCGGCACCTTGGTGACGCCGGTGAAGTTGGTGCGATGCCAGAAGCCACGGCCGTCGGGCAGATCGTCACCGGTGAAGATCTCCCGCCACGGGTCGTTGGGCCAGCGCGAACCGCGCTCCAGCACGGTATTGGCGATACCTGCCTCGGCCAGGCGCAGCGCGGTGACCGCGGCGCCGAAGCCGGAGCCGATCACGATCGCGGGCGAATGCGCGGGCGGATCGGGAAGTGGCGCAAATATTTCCGGGACCCACATGCGGAAAAGGTTGTCCCACATGGGATCTACGGCACCGGATGGGCCCGTACCCATTGCAGCACCCGCGACACCCAACATCGCGGCCGTACCTGCTGCCTTGAAAAAGGCACGTCTGTGCACCCGGCCACCTCCCTCGTCACGCATGGCCGAGCGCAGACTACCGGGATTCCGGTGCGCTGAACAGTGCTGGCAATGATCTTGGTCGACCGAAGGGATGCACGGGCGCCGGCCGTGGTTGTCGAGGCGACCGAGCACCCCGAAGCCGGAAGGCCGTGGCCTGTTCAGTCGGCGAAAGGTGCCCTGTCCGGCTTGCAGGTCGCACCGGGTGCGGGGAGTTGCAGGTCGACGAGATAGTGCTCCTGGAGACGGCCCGCGCAGTCGCTGACCACATTATGGCCATAGCCGCCCTCTATTACCACAAGTCTGGCGTTGACCAATTCCTGCTGAGCCCGGCGCGCGGCCGTCAGCGGGGTGACCGGATCGAATCGATTGTTGAACAGCAGGGCCGGCTTATCCGAGCGCAGGATCCACGGACCGGTGATGCGCTGCGGATAGCCCTTGGCGGATGCGGGCCAGGCCCCACAGGCCTGGCGCAGATACAGCCACATGGCCCCGTAATGCGGCGCGGTGTTCGCGAGTTCGGTTGCCAGCGTCGGCCATTGCTCGGGTTCGTGACCGAAGCTGTTGTCCGCGCAGCTGATCGCGGTGAAGGCGTCGAGGAAGTCTTCCGTGAAACCGCCCGCCGCCAGAATCTGTTGTACGGCCTCTGGATTGCCTGCCGGGCCGCGCTCGAGTTCGGTGAGCAACTCGGCCAGCGCGGGCCAGCCCTGCTTCGGGTCGTAGAGCATGGTGGCGTGCGCGGGCAGCACCTCGGTCAGGGTCACGGCGCGGGCGCGCTCACCCTGTCCGACCTCGATCGGGCCCTGACGCAGCCGGTCGAGCACGGCATCATTGCGGGTGCGCAGTGCGGCGGCATCGGTCTTGGCCGGGCCCGCGAAGGCACACCGCGGCTGCCCCGCTTCGGCACACAGCCGCAGGAATTCCGTGAGCACCTCCTCGGTGCCCGCCGCGGAATCGGCGACCTGGGCGCGCGAATCGTTGGTGTAGGCGTCCGGATCGATCATCGAACCGAGTTGCAGCGCGCGGACCCGGTCGCCGAAGAGCGCGCCGTAGACCTCGCCCAGATAACTCGCATAGGACCCGCCCTCGTAGGTCATCGTCGCGTCGCCGACCGCGCGACGCAGCAGATCCAGATCGCGGGCGGCATCGACGGTGGTGAGATGCGGCAGTAGCTCCGGACTGTTCGCGGCGCATGCGGCGGCCAACGCACGGGCGTTGCGCGCGGCGATGCCCTCCTGTTCGGCATTGGTCGGTGGGAGCAGGAAGTCGGACCAGAACCGGTGCTGCTCTTCGGCATTCGAGAAGCAGCGCACCTGTCCGCTGCGGCCGATGCCGCGCTGGTCGAAGGTGATCACATCGAATCGGCGGGCCACCTCACCGGAGAACAGCTCGCCGTGGCCGGCCCATGTGAAACCCGAACCGCCCGGTCCGCCGACCGCGGTGAACAGGGTGCCGATGCGCCGTTCCTTTTCGGTGGCGGGCTGTTTGATGATCGCGAGGGCCAGCGTCGGGCCGCTGGGCTGCGCATAGTCGATCGGAACCGCCGCGGTGGCGCACTCGTACCTGCTCAACTCGGGGTCGGCGCACTGCGCCCAATCGAGTTTCGGGGTCGGCGCCGCATCGGCCTGTGCGACGAGTTCGGCGATCTGCGATACCGCCTCGCTCTGCCGGGTACACGCGACCAATGACGGCACCAACACGATCAGTGCCAACCCGACGAACTTCCACCCGCGCATACCGATCATCCTGCGTTGCGGACCCGGCCCACGTCGTCCTCCTTTGGGACCAATCCCGCTCCGCCGCAAGTGCGTCCGCACTAGGGGCTGCACATCTCGAGTGCCACGTACTTCCTCCACCTCGGGTCGGATTCGCCGGTCGACAAGACTATGGCCGCTCGGCCCTCGGGCCGACCATCGCGCCGCTCGGTGCTAGGTCATCAGCAATCGGACGACGGCGATGCTGCCGACCACCACGATCACCCCGCGCAGAACATTGGGCGGCATCCGCCTGCCCATCTTCGCGCCCAACTGCCCGCCGATGATCGAGCCGACGGCGATCAGCGCCGCCACCCGCCAGTCGACATGGGCGATCAGCGTGAAGATCACCGCGGAGACCGCGTTGACCAGCAGTCCGAGCACATTCTTCACGCCGTTCAGGCGCTGGATGTCCTCGTGCACGAACACCCCGAGCAGGCCGATCAGCAGCACGCCCTGCGCCGCCCCGAAATAGCCGCCGTAGATGCCGCACACGAAGATCGCGAGGAACAGGATCAGGCCGCCGTGTTCGGGGTGCGGACCGGTATCGGCCTCGCGGCGCTGTTTCACCCAGCGCGCCAGCCGCGGCTGGACCACGACCAGGATCAGCGCCGCGATGATCAGCACCGGGACGATCGCCTTGAAGGCCGACGCGGGAAGCGTGAGCAGCAGAATCGCGCCGGTGGTGCCGCCGAGCAGGGACGCGGTGCCGAGCCGGACCAGCCTGGCGCGCTGTCCGGCGAGTTCGCGCCGGTAGCCGTGCGCGCCGCTGATTCCGCCGGGGACCAGACCGATGGTGTTCGAGACATTCGCCGTGACCGGCGCGATCCCGAAAGCAAGCAGCACCGGGAAGGTGATGAGGGTGCCCGATCCCACAATGGTGTTGATGCCGCCCGCCGCGATACCCGCGCCGAAAACGGCCAGTTGCTCCAACCAAGTCATCTGAACTACCTCTTACGTCCCGTCGGAGCCTGTGGTCGACGTCACAGGGACCCGTACCGGCGTTCACCAGCCGGTCGGAACGCTAATCGTTACGTCGGATGACCGGACGATGGGGACCGGACTTTCATCGGCGCATTGCCGCACTGTAAACTCGCCGACATCATGCAGCGGGCACTTCTTCTCGGCCGCCGCGACGGGGTCTGATCGGACCGGCTTCCCGTCGCGGGGTTCTGCGGCGCCGGTCGACCCCATAACTGGGATCCACCACACCCTGGAGAAATCGCATGTCCCCCGCTGACGCTTTCGTATCCGGCACGCGCACCATCACACCCCCGTCCAAGCCCGCGCCCGCCGACCAGCCCACCTGGAACCGGCAGCAGAACTCGTCCATGCCGACCTTCCGCTACCGGCCCTTCGCCGAGGAAGTCGAGCCGATCACGCTGCCCGACCGCACCTGGCCGGACAAGATCATCGACCGCGCCCCCGGCTGGTGCGCCGTCGACCTGCGCGATGGCAACCAGGCGCTGATCGATCCGATGAGCCCCGCCCGCAAGCGCCGCATGTTCGACCTGCTGGTGCGGATGGGCTACAAGGAGATCGAGGTCGGCTTCCCGTCGGCCAGCCAGACCGATTTCGACTTCGTCCGCGAGATCATCGAGGACGGGGCCATTCCCGAGGACGTCAGCATCCAGGTGCTGACCCAGTGTCGCGCCGAGCTGATCGAGCGCACCTTCGAGGCGTGCGCCGGTGCGGCCAATGTGATCGTCCACTTCTACAACTCGACCTCGGTGCTGCAGCGGCGTGTGGTGTTCCGCGCGGACCGGGCGGTGGTGAAGAAGATCGCGACCGATGCCGCGAAGCTGTGCCTGGAGACCGAGAAGAAGTATCCGGACACCAACTGGCGCTACGAGTACAGCCCGGAGTCCTACACCGGCACCGAGCTGTCCTACGCCAAAGAGGTCTGCGACGCGGTCACCGAGATCATCGCTCCGACCCCCGACAAGCCGATGATCATCAACCTGCCCGCGACCGTCGAGATGGCGACCCCGAATGTGTACGCCGATTCGATCGAATGGATGAGCCGCAATCTGGCCCGCCGCGATTCGATCGTGCTGTCGCTGCACCCGCACAATGACCGCGGCACCGCGGTGGCCGCCGCCGAACTGGGTTACCAGGCCGGAGCCGATCGCATCGAGGGCTGTCTGTTCGGCAACGGTGAGCGCACCGGCAATGTCTGCCTGGTGACGCTGGGGATGAATCTGTTCTCCCGCGGCGTGGATCCGCAGATCAACTTCTCCGATATCGACGAGATCCGCCGCACCGTCGAATACTGCAACCAGCTGCCGGTGCACGAGCGCCACCCGTACGGCGGCGATCTGGTCTACACCGCGTTCTCCGGATCGCACCAGGACGCGATCAACAAGGGTCTGGACGCGATGAAGGCGGCGGCCGACGCAGCCGATTCGGATGTCGACGACATCGTCTGGGAGGTGCCCTACCTGCCGATCGACCCGAAGGATGTCGGGCGCACCTACGAGGCCGTCATCCGGGTCAACTCGCAGTCCGGCAAGGGCGGCGTCGCCTACATCATGAAGACCGACCACGGGCTGGTACTGCCGCGGCGGCTGCAGATCGAGTTCTCCCAGGCGATCCAGAAGATCACCGACGGTGAGGGCGGCGAGGTCTCGCCCAAGGAGATGTGGGACGTCTTCGCCGAGGAGTACCTGAGCCCGATCCGCCCACTGGAGCGGATGCGCCAGAAGGTCACCGCCTCGGAAACCGACGGCGGTGTCGACGCGATCACCGCGGTGGTGAAGGTCGACGGCGTGGAGCAGGAGATCACCGGCGCGGGCAATGGACCGCTCGCCGCCTTCGTCGACGCGATCGCGACGGTCGGCTTCGATGTGCGGGTGCTGGATTACTCCGAGCACGCGATGTCGGCTGGTGATGACGCACAGGCCGCCGCGTATGTGGAGTGCGCGATCGGCGACAAGGTGGTTTGGGGTGTGGGTATCGCCACATCCATTACGACCGCGTCGCTGCGGGCTGTTGTGTCGGCGGTCAATCGGGCGCACTGAGGCAGGATCGTGGCGCGCTGAAGCGCTGGGCACCGCCGAGGACGTCAGCGGCGGAACGACTTTCCGAACGGAAGACGAGTGCGCGGCTGCCGGTGACCACAGTCGGACCGCCGGATTCCGCGCGCCGGACGTGGCCGCCCGAAGCGGTGCCCTGCGTACAGTTAAAGCAAGTCCAGCTTGCGTTTTCGGGGGTGCGGATTGACGAATGACGCGATACGGCGTCGGCCCGGCGGCCGGTCTGCCCGGGTGCGGCAGGCCGTGCTCGACGCAGCGTTGAATATATTGGCGGACAAGGGAATCGCGGACTTCGCGGTATCGGATGTGGTCGCGTTGTCGGGGGTTCACGAGACGACGATCTATCGACGTTGGGGCACCCGCGACGACCTCATTATCGACACGCTGCTGAGCAATAGCGAACAGCGCATTCCGGTACCCGATACCGGTTCGATCCGCACCGACCTCTACCAGTTGCTGGGCGCGATCGGAGAGTTTCTCGACACACCGTCCGGGCGTGCGCTCAGCCAGGCACTGTCCCGCGGCGGTGACGAACCACGGTGGGCGCAGATGCGGGCAACGTTCTGGGGCACGCGGCTGCGACTGACCCAACCGATCATCGAACGCGCCATCGAGCGCGGTGAGATGCCCTCCGACACCGATCCACGGCTGCTGCTCGAGACATTGATCGCTCCACTGCAGTTCCGGACGCTGAGCACCCGCGAACCGATCGACCAGCAACTGTGCACCCGTCTCGTCGATCTCCTCCTCGACGGGGCCATCTCCGGTTCCCGGTGAGCGCATCGAAACCCGGAACAGCTCGCGTCGAGTGGCGGAGTTCGCGGTCGCGGCGGTTATGACGCGGCGACCGGCGCAGCCGCGACCATCCAATTGCTGAACTCTGTTGCCAGGTGCCATTGATGTTCGCGAATGGCGCTGGCGGGGAACACTCCGGGGAACTGCACGGTCAGCAGCGCCTCCAGCCCGCCGTCTCGGTCGCGGAGCTGGTGGCGGACACCACCGATGACCAGGCCGTCGTCGAGCACGGCCTGGCCCGCGATCTGGATCGGATAGTCGGGGTTGATCGGGATGGCCAGCTTGTCGGTCGAGTCGTAGTCGACGATGAACCTCGAGGCCGTCGGTGATCCGCCGGTGGTTTCGACGACTTCCTGACGCCCGTCGGGCAGGCCGCGCAGCAGGTAATGGTCAGGGCACGCGTCGACCATGTCGGTTTCGTTATTGGTGGCCGTCAGATTGTCGAACCACGCGGCGAAGCGCGCGGCCGAGTAGTTCGGGACCTCGATACGGATGACGCTGTGCGCGGTCCGCCCTCGGCTCGCGGCGACGCCGATCCGGGCCATGCGCTCGGAGAACGCCAACTCGCGCCTGAGCATGGCATACGCACCGGCATGTCCCAGCCGCATCTTCATATCCGTGAGCGCCGCCCGCTGCGCATCGAGAGGAGCGCGGCGCAACTCCTCGATCGTGCGCCCCGACATGATCTCCGCAACGGCCCGACGCCCCAGCCGAGCAGCGAACTTACCGAGCACCGATACGGCCCGGCGCGACTCCCACGCACGCACCCTCTCCCGGGACACCCTGTTGTCGCCGATGGTCGCATGGATCTCGATGGGATCGCTCATGACGGTTCCTACCTCTTGTTATTCGGTGAATCGGTGTCGTGCGCCGTTGTTGGAGGCGACATGCCAGGTCGGGGACCGCCAGCCGAACACGAACCCCGGCTGACGGAGCCCTCTTCCTTAAAACAAGTCGACCTAGCGTTAAGAATGCTGCGGACGCCCTCTAAATGCAAGTGCCACTCGCTTTTGTGGGTTGGGGTCAGCCAAAAGAGGGGACGCTCCTGGTGCCCCGCAGCCTCGTCCCAGAAGACGGTCGGTGCGCATCCAGCAACGCCGACCACCTGCAGCGGTGCTGATTCGGCTGCGAGATCGGAAACTCGGTCAGCAATCCGCGTTATCCGAGTTGCGACCACTCCGAATCAAGAACCGGCCCTCGGACATTCGCGCGGCGGCATGTCGAGCCATCAACCGGCCGACGTGTTTCGCTGTTTCTGCTGCTTTGCGATCGGCCCTGCCTTCCTCGACGACCACATGCGGCCCACGCTCTGCTCGCCTTTCTTGGCGATACCGAAACCGGACATCCCCAGCCATCGAGGTCGTTCGGCCCGGCGCGGACCGGACTCGTTGGGTGGTTCGATGGCCCGGATTCGTTCGAATGGGGTTCATTGAGCCGAGTTCGTTCGGCCCAGGTTGGCTCGGCTCGAATTCGTCCTGAACCGAGCCCGTTTCGACCGCGCTCATCCGGGCGGGTTCGTCGAAACCGAGCTCGCCCGAGCCAGGTCATCTCAGCCCGGATTCGTCCTCGACCGAGTCGGTTGGACCGAGCTCATCGGGATGCGCCGACCTCGATCGGCCCGGGTTGGCTCGGCCCGGATTCCTGCTCAACCGAGCTCTTTTGGACCGAACTCATCGGAATAGGTTCATTTGGACCGAGCTCGCTCGAGCCGGTTTCGTTGGACCGCGCTCCCTCGAGCGGAGTTCATGGAGCCGGGCTTTGTTGGGGCCGAGCTCGTTCGGGCCGGGTCCGAGCGATCCGGCACCTCGGCCGAGACCGGGGAGTACGGTGAGAACAGGACGTCCATTGGTGACGATATGTTGCCGATCCGGGCGTCCGAGTCTCGAACTCGCTGTTGGATCAGTGTTTTCGAGACACCTGCTGGCAGTGGTTAGTGGCGGCGTGTCACTCGGCGCGTCTGCTGTATACACCACGGGGCGGGGGCATGAACCCCGTGCTAGCGTTGATTCGCATTCAAGCGCCGAGCTCTCTGCTCGAATTCCGAGCAGATGGGGGAACAGTGACAACTAACGACCACAACCCGACTTCTCCGCCCTGGCTGCAGAGTCATTCGGTGGATACGGCCGAGGTCACCACCGACTCCTCGGGTCAGCACGCGGCGCAGGACGAGGCGGCCGAATCCGCAGCCGTCGACGCGGCACCCGAGCACGCAGGCGACGAGCACGATACCGCCGAGGCCACCGACCAGCACGAGTCCGAGCAGCCCGACGAGCCCGCACAGCCGGAGCCCGGGCAGTTCGCCGGATACCCCGCGGGGCCGATGGATCAGACCACGACCTACCCGCAAGCCGGGATGCCGCAGCAGTACGGACCGCCCGACGGCTTCGCGCCGCCCGGTGCGCCGGAGCCGTACGGGCCTTACAGCACTGGCCAATTCGCGCAGCCGGGTCCTGGACACAGTGGTAGCCACCCGGTGCAGCCCGAGCCGTCCTATAGCGAGTTCCGGCAGGAGATCGGGCCCGATGGGCTGGTCCGGCGAGTGTCGCAGGATGGTCAGGGCGATCCGCAGAGCGGGCCGATCTACAGTTGGGCGCCGCCACCACCGGTGCAGCAGCCGCCGATGTATCAGCAGCCGCCTATGGGTCAGCCACCCATGGGTCAGCCACCCATGCAGCCGCCTATGGGTCAACCACCCATGGGTCAGCCGCACGCCGGGCAGCTGCCCTATGCGGAACAGGGCCCACCGGGCTATGCGGATCACGGGCCGAATACCGGTCAGATGCCGTACGCCGAGCAGGGACCGCCGCCCGGATGGCAAGGCGGACCGCCGAATCCGTATCAGCCGCAGCAGCCGTTCCAGCCCCAGCATGTGCCCCAACCTGGGCAGCCAGGGCATTCGGTCAATGATCTGAACCTGCTCAAGCGGGCCAGGAAGGCACCGCGCAGTGGCTGGCGCCGGGCCGTGCACAAGGCCTCTGGCGGCATGATCAATCCGGGTGAGTCCGCGGCGGATGTCGTCTTCCGCGATCTCGTCGACCGGGTGAATCAGCCGGTGCGCGGGGACTATCGGATCGCGATCCTCTCGCTCAAGGGTGGCGTCGGCAAGACCACGACCACGGTCGGGCTCGGATCCACGTTCTCCTCATTGCGCGGCGACCGGGTCATCGCGATCGACGCCAATCCCGACCTCGGCACGCTCGCGCACCGGGTGCCGCGGCAGACCCGCTCCACCGTGCGCAACCTGCTCGAGGACCACCACATCACCAGGTACTCCGATGTCCGGGCGCATACCTCCCAGGCACCGAGCCGCCTGGAAGTGCTTGCCAGTGAACAGGATCCAGCGGTTTCCGAGGCCTTCAGCGAGGCCGACTACCGCCAGGCCATCGGCATCCTGCAGTCGTTCTACAACATCATCCTCACCGACTGCGGCACCGGCCTGATGCACTCGGCAATGGCCGGTGTCCTCGATATGGCCAGCTCGCTGGTGCTGGTGACCTCGCCAGCCATCGACGGCGCCCGCAGCGCCTCCGCCACCCTGGACTGGCTCGACCATCACGGCTACGGCAAGCTGGTCGAACGAACCGTTGTGGTGGTCAACGCCTCTCGCCGCGGCGCCTCCACCGTCGACCTGGACCAGCTGCGCAAACTCTTCCTCGACCGCACCCGAGCAGTCCAGGTGGTCCCCTTCGACGACCACCTCGCCGAGGGCGCCGAAATCGACCTCGAACTGGTCAGCAAACCAACCCGCCGGGCCCTCCTCGAACTAGCCGCCATGGTCGCCGACGACTTCAGCTACATCGGCTCCCAGCAATACCGCCCAACCCCACCCCGCCACCACTAGCCCCCGGCCCGCGCCGCCTCCAGCCCCCGGGTTCAGGGTTCCGATACTGGCGCACAATATTTGGCTACCTCGCATAGAGCACACGCTGTGCGAGGTGGCCAGTTGCTGTGCGGCAGAAGGTTGTTGGCACCGACAGGGCCATGCCGCTGCGGATGGTCGCGGGGCCAGCACCGTTAGCAGCGAGTGCTCACTTGGTGGGCGGCGGTTTGGAAGGCTTTTAGGACTGTGGCTATGGCGGGGCGGGTGGGGGCGTGGGGGCGGGTGGCCAGTTCGTAGAGGCGGGCGGCGCGGACGCCGGAGAGGCGTAGGACTGCGAGGTTGGGGTGGGTTACCGCCCAGCGGGGCATGAGGGCTACGCCGTAGTTGGCGGCTACCAGGGTTTCGATGACGCGGAAGTCGTTGAGGCGCTGGGCGATACGAGGTTGGACGCCGGTCATGGTGGCGATGGAGCGCAGGACGTCGTCGACCGGGAAGCCGCCGCGGACGCTGAGCCACGTTTCCTCTGCGAGTTCGGCGGGCGTCACCTCGGTGCGGCTGGCGAGCGGATGTGTAAGCGCGACAACGACATCGGTGGGCTCGCGCATGAGGGTGGTGGTGCTGACGCGCGGGCCCGCGATGCCGGGTGAGCGTTCGTCGCGGTGGGTGAGGACGATGTCGTAGTCGGCGAGCAGGCGCGGCACTTCGCTCGGCGGAACATCCTCGTCGCGGGCGATGACCTCGACGCCACTGTCGGCGAGGGCGGGCAGCACCCGCGGCAGCAATAGTGCGGCGCCGGAGGGAAACAGCGCGACCCGGACGCGACCGCGGGCGGAGCCGCGATAGTGCGCCATCTCGGCCACGGCGCGGTCCATTGCGGCGAGCACCTCGTCGGCGCGGACGACGAGGGCGTGCCCAGCATCGGTGAGGCGCACCCGCCGACCATCGGGCTCGAGCAAGGCGACACCCGCCTCCTTACCGAGCACCTTGAGCTGCTGCGACACCGCAGACGGCGTCATCGAAAGAGCCTCGGCGACAGCCGCGATCGTCCCGCGATCCGCGAATTCGCGCAGCACACGCAGCCGTTCAACCGCCATCGGCGGCCCAACACGCACGTTCTCCGACGCCGCCCCCCGTACCGTTCCCGCGGCAGGTACTGACGCTGCCGTCGCTGATGTTCCAGTGCCTGATGCCGACGCTCGGACCAACGACCCGGTGCCCAATGGCGGCGCCCCTGCACCTGATGCAGACAGCGAAGCCGAGAGTGAAGACGACCCCTCGACTGGTGGCGACGCTGTAGCCGATGGCGGCACCGCATCCGATGCAGACAGCGAAGACGAAGGCGACACGGCCGATACCAGCACAGCATCCAATGCTGACACTACGCACGTAGGCGACGCTGAGGCCGATATCGAAGCGGTTGCAAATGCCGACGCCACAGCTGGCGGCGATACCGTGACCGATGCTGACGGCGACGCTTCACCTGATGCTGACCGCGCTGCGTCCGACAACGATCCCGTGCGCGACAGCGACACTGCGGGCGAGGGCGATGCGGCGGCCGATCCTGATGCTGTGGCCTGGGGAGTAGTCGGTGGTGCGGTGATCGCAGGGCCGATGGTCTCGTGCGCCGGTCGCGGGGTGGGCGGGTGATGCGGGGTAGCGACCATTAAGTGATACTACATTGATAGTGCATATTTATTCGATTGTTCTTATTTGTTTTATTACTCACGATAAAGAACGTGACGAATCGTGATCGACTGCTCGGGCTTGCTGTTGTGGTGCTCTGGGGGCTGAACTTCATTGCCATTCGGGTGGGGCTGAACCACTTTCCACCGTTCTTTTTCGCTGCGCTGCGGTTTGTGGTGATCGCGGTGCCGGTGGTGCTGTTCGTTCCGCGCCCGGAAGTGCCGCTGCGGTGGTTTCTGCTGTACGGCATCGGATTCGGGATTCTGCAGTTCGCGTTCCTGTTCACGGCGATGCGGGCGGGGATGCCGACCGGGTTGTCCTCGCTGGTGCTGCAATCCTCGGCGCCGTTCACGGTTGTGCTGGGCGCGCTGTTGCTGCGGGAGCGGTTGCGCGGGACGCAGTTGTTCGGCATTGCTGTCGCGGTGGCGGGCATCGTGGTGATCGGGGCCGATCGGGCACAGCACGCCGCACTGCTGCCGGTGGTGCTGACACTGGCGGGCGGGCTCGGGTGGGCTTTCGGCAATGTCGGGTCCCGGCTGGCCACCGCATCAGGCGGCGTCAACCCGCTGCACCTCACGCTGTGGATGACGGTCGTGCCGCCGATCCCGCTGTTCGCGCTGTCCGCACTCACCGAGGGACCGACCACCGGCTTGCGCGCATTGACCGACGCCACCTCCCCCAGCGGCTGGCACGCACTGCTCGGCCTCGCCTATATCGTCGCGCTCGGCACCATAGCGGGCTCCGGCCTGTGGACCTACCTGATGAGCCGCTACCCGGCCAGCACTGTCGCGCCGATATCCCTGCTGGTCCCGGTGGTCGGCATCCTCGCCGCCTGGGCCGCATTCGGCGAGGACCCGACCCCGCTATCGCTGCTCGGCGGAGCCATCGTGATCGCTGGTGCGTTCGCCGCAACGAAGGCCCGTCGCCGCGATGAGCCCGCGCCAGCGGAATCGGTTCCAACCGTCTCGGCACCGGATCGCCCCCTCGGCCGGCAGCCCCTATTTGTCGAGGCCTGACCCGCCAGCGACAACGGACCCGGCACGCCCGGGTCCGTTCGGCTTGCCGCCGCGACCCGGGCACCCACGAGCGGCACATCGCGGTGAGCGCCGCGCAAGCGCGAACCCTCGCGACGATCTCACCGAAATGCCCACCGACGGAACCGAATTCGGACACGCGGCGTCAGCATCTGGTGGCGGGATGCGAAACAGCGCGGCCATCATCGCCTGGCGACAGCATTGCCGCGCCTCGTCACGCCAGGACGAACCGGCTGCGCCGAACAACCCTCGACACAGCCTGTGATAAATAGGCAGCTCTCGCCGCAAGCGAGCTACCTGGCGCTTCCTCCGAACCCCGGCAGTATCGACCGCCGCAATGTCCCGACCTGCGAAGGTTGCGTACAACCTCGGTTCCAGGAAGTAACTCGGGCCGCTCGCACAGCCCGGTAATGTCTGCCCCGCTGTATTCGCGAACCGGTTAAGACCGATCGAGGTTCGAGTGGCGGCGTCAGGGGTGGGTCGGGGTGCCCGCCGGTTGTCGCTTTACAGTGTTTGCGGCGGTAGAGGTCAGGTCCCGAGGCTAGGCACAAAGAAGCGCATGGCAGATCAACAGTGGGCCGTTTCGCGGCGAGCAATGCTACGCGGGACGGTCGCGATGGGGGTAGCGACGGCGGGGGCACTGACGGCCGGTGCGCTGAGACCGGTGCCTGCCGCGGGTAGTCCCGGCGGCAGGCGGGTCGCGGTACTCGGCGGTGGGGTCGCGGGTTTGACCGCGGCGCACGAATTGGCCGAGCGTGGATTCCAGGTCACCGTGTACGAGAGACGCGCGCTCGGCGGCAAGGCGCGCAGCATTCCGGTGCCGGGCACCGGATCAGGGGGACGGCCGGACCTGCCCGGCGAGCACGGCTTCCGTTTCTTTCCCGGCTTCTACCAACACATTCCGGATACGATGCGGCGAATTCCGTTCGCGGACAATCCGAATGGCGTCTGGAACAATCTGATCGGCGTGCCCGAGGCCCGTTTCGCGCGACGCGACGGCGACGATTTCCGGCTGCCGCTCGGCCCGAAGGCCCGCACGAGTTTCACTCCGGAGTCGTTCCGCGAAACCGTGGGCGCGACGATTTCGACGGCGCTGAAAATGCCCGCCGATGAAGGCGCCTACTTCGCCGAGCGGCTACTCGTCTTCAACTCCAGTTGCGACGCCCGCCGCTACGGCCAGTGGGAATACACCTCGTGGCGTGATTTTGTCGGCGGGCAGGAGCGCTCCCACGAATTCCGCGCATTGCTCTCGCGCACGCTGACCAGCATCATGGTGGCCGCGAAGGAGGATGTCGCCAGCGTCCGGACCATCGGCACCATGGGCGAACAGTTCCTGGGCAACCCCTTCGAGATCGGCAACGACGGCGCACTGGACCGGGTATTGAACGGTCCGACCAATTCGGTCTGGATCGATCCGTGGGTGCGGCGGCTGCGTGAACTCGGCGTGCAATTCGCGCTCGGCACCGAGGTGCGCGGGCTGGATGTGCGGGATCGGCGCATCGCCGCGGCCCGCGTCGTCGACGAGACCGGTACCACGCGCGGTGTCGACGCCGACTATTTCGTGGTGGCGCTGCCCGCCGAACAGGCCCGCGCCCTGTGGTCACCCGACGTGCTCGCCGTGCGTCCGGAACTGGCCGCGATGGATCGGCTGTTCGTCGACTGGATGAACGGCATCCAGTTCTATCTGCGCAGGCCGATGGATATTTCGCGCGGTCACACCGCCTATATCGATGCGCCGTGGTCACTGACCTCGATCACCCAGAATCAGCTCTGGGCGCGCAAGCTCAACGAATTCGGCGACGGCACCGTGCAGGACTGTCTTTCGGTCGATATCTCCGACTGGAACACCCCCGGAATGCTCTACGGCAAACCCGCCAAGGAATGCACACACGAGGAGATCGCCCGCGAGGTATGGGCCCAGATCACCGCGCATCTCAATGATCGCGGTGAGCTGCTGCGCGACAACGATCTGCACTCCTGGTTCCTCGATACCGGCATCAGCTGGCAGGAATCCCAGCGGCGCAATGCCAATGCCGACCCGCTGCTGATCAATACCGCCGGTTCCTGGGATTGCCGACCGGAGCCCCACGGCGCGCTCGAAAACCTGTTCCTGGCAGGCGATTACGTCCGCACCAATGTCGACCTCGCGACCATGGAGGGCGCCAACGAATCCGCGCGCGACGCGGTCAACGCCATTCTCGAGGTATCCGGCTCGAATGCCGAACGCTGCCGCAAGTTCACCCTCTACCGGGTCCCCGAGTTGGAACCACTGCGCCGCATCGATGCAGACCGCTACGCGGCAGGTCAGCCGAACCTGTTCGACGTGCGTCTCTAACCCCTGGACTCGCCGCGCAGATCCCCCTAGAGTGCCAACGTAATCACTGATTTCGTGAGCACATGGGTAACTCGTCGGGTACACCCGAGAGTCGTTCGGCACACATCCGGCGGCCCGGAACGAGAGTCCCCCGTGCTCGAGGACCGGCAAGAGTTCCGGGGAGGCGGGGAAGCATGGGCGAAATCACGGGCACCACTGAGATCACCGACCCGGCCGACCTGCGGCAGCTGCTCGGGGCGGTGATGCCGCGAGCCGCGACCAAGGAGCGCATCGCACTCCATCCGCGCGACCGCGACTGGATCGCCGCCACCCCGTTCATCGCCCTGAGCACCAGTGATGCCGCAGGCAACTGCGATACCTCGCCGAAGGGCGATCCGCCCGGATTCGTAAAGGTGCTCGACGACACCACCATCGCCATTCCGGAACGCCCCGGCAACCGCAGGGCCGACGGCTATCTGAATATCCTCAGCAATCCGCACGTCGGCCTGCTGTTCATGATTCCGGGCCGCCGCGAGACGCTGCGCATCAACGGCCGGGCCCGGCTGGTCCGCGACGCTCCGTACTTCGATGACATGGTGGTGCAGGGCCACCGCCCGATCCTGGCCATCGAGGTCGATATCGAGCAGATCTTCTTCCACTGCGCGAAGGCGTTCATCCGCAGTCACCTGTGGGAACCGGAGCTGTGGCCGGAGGACCACCTGCCCAGTCCGGCATGCCTGGTCAAGGAGGTCCAGACCAATGTGACGGAGTCGGTGGAGGAACTGGAGCGCTACTACTCGCCGGAGAATTACAACGCCAAGCTGTACCGGGAGTGAGCACCGTCACTGCCGGTCGGCGAGCGGCCCGCAGCGAATGCGTCGGCGAGCAGAACACATAGACTCGCGGCGTGGCAGACATAACGGTGCGCGGGCGGCTCGCCCTGCGGGCAGCGGCGGCGGCGTCTTGGGCCTCGCAGAAGGCGGGACGCGGCAAGGGATCGATGATCGGCGGGCTCATCGCGCTGCAGATCGATAAGACGATCATGGATCAGCTCGGCCGCGGCCGGCGCACCGTGCTGGTGACCGGCACCAATGGCAAGTCGACCACCACCAGGATGACCACCGCCGCGTTGAGCACCCTGGGCAAGGTCGCCACGCAGGCCGACGGCGCGAATATGGACGCGGGCATCGTGGCCGCGCTGAGCGCCCACCGCGGCACGCCCCTGGCCGCGATCGAGGTGGACGAACTGCATCTGCCGCATGTCACCGATTCGCTGAACCCGTCGGTGGTGGTCCTGCTGAACCTCAGCCGCGACCAGCTGGATCGGGTGGGCGAGATCAATATGATCGAGCGCAGGCTGCGCGCGGGGCTGGCGCGGCATCCGCAGACCGTGGTGATCGCCAACTGTGACGATGTGCTGGTCACCTCTATTGCCTACGACCATCCGAATGTGGTGTGGGTCGCGGCGGGCAGCGGCTGGTCGATGGATGCGACGAGCTGTCCGCGCAGTGGCGAGCCGATCGTCTGGGAGGGCGCGCACTGGCGCAGCACCGGCGCGGATTTCGAACGGCCCGAGCCGAATTGGTGGCTCGATGGCGATGAGCTGGTCGGGCCCAACGGTATCCGGCTGCCGCTGAAGTTGGCGCTGCCCGGGCGGGCCAATAAGGGCAATGCCGCACAGGCAGTCGCCGCGGCGGTCGCACTCGGTGCGGATCCGGCGGCGGCGGCGACCGCGGCGGGCACGGTGCGCGAGATCGCGGGCCGCTACCGGACCGTGCAGGTCGGCGAGCATGCCGCCCGGCTGCTGCTGGCGAAGAATCCGGCGGGCTGGCAGGAGGCGCTGTCGATGATCGAGCCCGATTCGGCCGGTCTGGTGATCGCGGTCAACGGGCAGGTGCCCGATGGCGAGGATCTGTCCTGGCTGTGGGATGTCCGGTTCGAGCATTTCGAGGGCGTGCAGGTGGTGGCCGCGGGTGAGCGGGCCACCGATCTCGCGGTGCGCCTCACCTATGCCGGAGTCGAGCACACCACCGTGCCGGATCCGTTGCGCGCCATCGCATCCTGTCCGGCGGGGCGGGTCGAGGTGCTGGCGAACTACACCGCGTTCCGCGATCTCAACCGCGATCTGGAGGAGCAAGTATGAGCGCATCGCGCAGCGATTCGATGGGGGGTGGTGGCCGGGTGACGGGCGGGCCCGAATCGACCGTACGTATCGGCTTGGTGTTGCCCGATGTGATGGGCACCTACGGCGATGGCGGCAATGCGCTGGTCCTACGGCAGCGGCTGCGCATGCGCGGCCACGCCGCGGAGATCGTCGAAATCACCCTCGCCGACCCGGTTCCCGAATCACTGGACATCTATACCCTTGGCGGAGCCGAGGATTCGGCGCAGCGGCTGGCCACCCGCCATCTGCAGCGCCATCCCGGCCTGCAGCGGGCCGCCGCGAAAGGCGCTCCGGTACTTGCCATCTGCGCCGCCATCCAGGTGCTCGGCCATTGGTACGAGACCTCCTCCGGCGAGCGCGTCGACGGCGTCGGCCTCATCGACGTCACCACCTCCCCACAGGCGAAGCGCGCGATCGGCGAGGTGACCACCACCCCGCTGCTCCCCGGCCTCACCGCCGCCCTCACCGGATTCGAAAACCATCGCGGCGGAACCAAACTCGGCGGTGACGCGACCGGGCTCGCGCACGTCACCCGCGGCGTGGGCAACGGTGTCGGCGACGGCCTCGAGGGTGTGGTCCAGGGCTCCACCATCGGCACCTACATGCACGGTCCAGCCCTGGCCCGCAACCCCGAACTCGCCGATCTGCTCCTGTGCCGTGTCCTCGGCGTCGACGAACTCCCACCCCTGCACCTGCCGGAGGTCGACCAACTGCGCCGCGAACGCCTGCGCGCCTGATCGCCGATGCGTGGCCGATCGTGGGGGGGTCGCCCGCGCGCGCAGCGGGATAGCCTGCGTGGCAGGGTGGTCGCGCGGTGTGCTATGGGTGCAACACCACGCACTTTTTGCCTAGGGCTTCAGCGGATTACCGAGTGACGCACGATACGCTCCCGCTATGGCGACGATCACATCAGCGAGATCGGATCGGCTCGTGCAGCATTCGGCACGGGAGGACTACCAGCCGGCCCTTGTGACCCGACTACGGACATGGCGGCCGCGTCCGCTACATGCCTCGGCGATCGTCACCGGCATCGTCGCACTGACGTCATTCGAAATGTCGTTTGCCGCATTGCACGACCTGTCGGTGCGAAACCTGGTGGCTCCGGCGCTCGCCGCGAATGTGCCGATCGCCATCGACGGCCTGGTCATCGGTTCGATAATCGCCACCGCCACCTTCCGGCGGGGAAGTTCGGCATGGTGGTACGCGACGGGACTGTTCGTTGTCTGGACACTGGTTTCGGTCGCCGGAAATATCGAATACGCACGCGAAATCGGGGGTAGCCCCGTGTCTTTGTCGCTGTACGCGGGTATGCCGCTGACGATGCTGTTCGCGGTGCACCTCACCCTGATGCTGTTCGGGCGAGGACGCGAGCGCAACCGCGTCGCGGATCCCGCCCCAGTGTCGCAAGAGGATCGCGATCCGGTACCGCACGAGGAGTACGGCCGAGCACCGCAACAGGATCACACCCGAGCACCGCAACAGAATCACACCCAAGCACCGCTGCCGGATGAAGCCGAAGCGGCGAAAGAGGATTGGGGCCCAGCAGCGAAGGAGGATCGGAACCCAGCAGCGAAAGAGGACCGGGACCCAGCGGCGAAAGAGGACCGGGACCCAGTAGCGAAAGAGGATTGGGGCCCAGTAGCGAAAGAGGATTGGGACCCAGCGGCGAAAGAAGAGGATTGGGACCCAGCGGCGGAAGAAGATTGGGACACCCAGGACGATTCGGACTCCACACCGCCGCCCGAGCGCGTCGTACCGACGCGGATTCCCGTAATCCTGGAGAATACCGATCCGCTGCCCGTCGCTCCCAAGATGATGCTGACCAGTGCACTGTCCGGGACCGACTACACGGGGGCGCCGCGAATCATTGCGACGTTCGCGACCGCCGGGCCGAACGGCCAGACAAAGATCGGCCCCTTCTAGAACGGGTGCGAGCGGACCGCTCGTTTGGGCGGTCTGCCGCGCCTGAGGTGCTCACCCTGCTCGAACTGCTTCAGCCACAATCGGACACGTCGATGGAGAAACGATGGCTTTCAACGTTTGGCAAGACCAGGGCATAGATCAGTTCCGGGAGATCGCGGGCCGACTCGCGTCGGTGATCCAGAGCGGTATCGATCGATCGGGCGCTTTGAACCAGTTCGCCGAATCGGTCAACAACGGCGAAGCATTCACCGAATTGATGATCGAATATTCGTCCCGGTGGTTCACCGAAACCGGCGGACGCTCCATCTTGATCGGGCCGGAGCTGTTCTGGCTGCTATCGGAGCCGAGCCCGCGCCGGGCGTCCGGCACCAGCCTGCGAGCTCAGGAATCCTATTTGGATACCGAATTGACGGCCGGACAGCGGGCCCGGATTCTGCTGCTCGTGTGCGTATACGAGGCGCTGGCGCAAAACCAGTGGGCACCGGAAGGCATTGCGGAACACATGATGACCAACGGGGTCGGCTAGGTAGCGCAGCGCGGCGTAGTACCGCGCGTACCAACGGTGCGCGCGGTCAGCGGGAGTCGGCAGTGGCGCAGAGGTCGTGCACCAGCCGCATCTTCTCCAGCACTGGGTCGGGCAGGACGAAGGGGTAGAGATCGTCGTGGCCCATGGAGCGGTTGACCATATTGAGTGACCAGGCCAGGGGAAGCCAGAGGTCGATGATGTGGTCGAAACCGGCGCGACCCACCTGGGGGCGGTCCAGAGTCGCACCCGCCGGAGCGAAGCCGAAAGCGGCCGCGGTGTCGAGGGTGTCGCGGATGTGCAGGTAGTGGGCGAAGGTTTCGGCCCAGTCCTCGGCGGCGTGCATACTGGCGTAGGACGAGACGTAGTTGACCTCCCAGCCCCCTGGCGCGCCCTCGGAGTAGTGGCGGTCCAGTGCTGCTCGGTAGTCCGCGTTCGGATCACCGAACAGGGTCCGGAAGCGTTGCCTGGCATCGTCATCGGCGATCAGCACATCGAAGTAGTAATGGCCGATCTCGTGCCGGAAGTGGCCGAGCAGGGTGCGGTAGGGCTCGTCCATTTCGATGCGCAACTGTTCGCGATGGGGGTCGTTGGCCTCGGCCAGATCCACCGTGATCACGCCGTTCTTATGGCCGGTGATGACCTGGTCGGTGGCGCTGGAGAGCAGATCGAAGGCCAGACCGGTCTGCGGATTCTTATCGCGACCGACGATCGGCAGACCCAGTTCGACCAGTTCCATGATCAATCGCCGCTTGGCCCCCTCGGCTTGGGCGAAGGCCTGCATGCCCGCGGTGTCGAGATCATTGGGCCGGGTCCGGGTCAGGCGGCAGGACTCGCAAAGACGCGGTCCCCCGGTGTCATTCGACGCCGATGTGGCCGTGCTCGGCCAGGCATCGTCTGCCGCACCGGATTCGATCGCCCCGGGCAGCGGGACGACCGCACCGGCCTCGATGCCCGACTGTCCCGGTAATGGCACCAGCCAATTGCACTCCGCCACATGCAGGTTGTCGCAGAGCCGGAAGTGCTCGCGATCGACGACACCGGCCGACCGGTCCACCGCCGCGTCACCGGGCGGATCGCCGATCACCACCAGCGCGCGGTCGGCGAGGCTGAAGCCCAGTGGGCTGAAACAGGACAGGCATACGGAGTTCTCGAAGGCCAACTGCTGTCCACAGTTCGGGCAGGTGAAATCGCGCATCTCGCTACACCTCCACCGGTGCCACGTCGACGGATACGGTGATGGAGCTCTGCTTGGCGTCGGTGTAGATGATGCCACGCAGCGGCGGCACATCGGCGTAATCGCGACCCCAGGCGACGGTTACGTACCGCTCATCGGCCAACTGGTCATTGGTCGGGTCGAAGCCGATCCAGTGACCGGTCCGGTCGTGCGCGGTATCACTGGGCATCCACACCGCCGACCAGGCGTGCGTCGCATCCGCGCCGATCATGCGCTCCTTGCCGGGCGGCGGATCGGTTGCCAGATAGCCGGATACATAGCGCGCGGCGAGGCCGTGTGAGCGCAGGCAGGCGACACCGATCC
Organism: Nocardia sp. CA-119907; assembly: GCF_050955995.1. Classification (NCBI taxonomy): domain Bacteria; kingdom Bacillati; phylum Actinomycetota; class Actinomycetes; order Mycobacteriales; family Nocardiaceae; genus Nocardia; species Nocardia sp. CA-119907. The sequence goes on along the minus strand of NZ_CP192091.1, from coordinate 391,639 downwards.
TGGCGAAGTCCTGGCACACGCCCGCGCGGGCCGCGAAGACATCGGCGACCTTGGTCGCTACCGTCGTCGAGCCGGACTTGTAGGTGAAGTCCTGGTAGATGCGGGTATTCAGCTCGGTCACCGCCGCCAGCAACGGCCGACCGGGGGTCAGGGATTCGGCGGCGTACGCGGTGACCTCGGCGGTGATTTCCGGCGGATGCAGGTCGAGGGTGAATTCGACCGCCAATGGGCCGTTCGCGGTGCTCGGGCGTGCCTGCTCCCACGGTTGGTCGGTCGCGCTGATGGCGGTCCGGTCCGGCGCCTGCACCTCGACCGTCGAGGCACCGATGACCACCAGCTTCGTATGTTCGGCCGTGACATGGAAATACGAGGTGGTGTTGCCGTACACGTCGGTGCCGATCGACCGGTCCGATGGCATCGGATCGATATGGATCTCATGCGCGAGCAGGCGCTGCCCCGGAAACTCCCGCGGCGTCAGATACGCGCGACCGTAGGAGCTGCTGACCTCATCGGAATATTTGTAAGTAGTGCGATGCTCGACTCGATAGCGCCGGGCCGCGTCATTGGGCGCCATCATCCAACGACCCTCGTACTACCCCACAGCGGCTGGATACCAACCGGCAGTGCGAGTTTCGTCGTCTCGAACGTTTCGGAGATCTTGCGCAACCGCAAGTGCACACCCTCCAGCAGCTCGGCCAGTTCGGTACGCGTGCCCTCGGCATCGGTCATATCCAGATCGGCCGGGTCGACGCGTCTCAGCATGCGCTGTGCGTCGGCCAGTAATCGTTGCGGGCGCGCGGATCCCGATGCACCGGGCAGTGCCTGGAAGTCGGCCTCGAGCTGATCGAGTTGATAGGCCAGCGAACGCGGGTTGCTCGCATCGAACAGCAGTAGTCCGGCCATGGCCGATACCCGCACCGAATCCCGATACCGCCGACGGTAACTCACCGATGATTCGGTGGCCTCCAGCACCGTTTCGATGACTACGCGCTCGGCCGCCGCCGGATAGTCCTTCGTCAGCGCGGCCGCGAGCAATGCGGTCAGCGACAGCCCCCGTTCGATGCGCTTGCCGATATCCATGACATACCAACCGGTATCGCGCACCAGCGATTCGGCACCGATTCCGGACAGTGACAGCAGCGCCGCCAGTGATAGCGAATGCACCGCCGACAGTGCTGACTCCTGATCGTCGCCGGTGTACCGATATTCGGCCAGCGCGCGTTCCATCGCACCCAGGATCATCCAGGTATCGGCCGACAACTGATCACGCACGGCGCGCGCCGCCGACCCGTACCGATCGATCGCGAAGGCCATCGACCCGGGCATATACCGATCGACCGTCAACTCCACCAGATAGTCGTGCCCCTCTCGGCCCGCCTCCGGCACCACCTGCTCAGCGGTAGCCGCCTGCTCCGAAACCGTATCCGATTCGGCGGCAACATCATTCGGCGCAGCTGGCTCCGATTCATCAGCGCCGAACTCGGGCTTCGCACCGGACTCGGGCCTCGCACCAGACTCCGACTTCGCACCAGACTCGGGCCTCGCACCAGACTCCGACTTCGCACCAGACTCGGGCCTCGCACCAGACTCCGACTTCGCACCAGACTCGGGCCTCGCACCAGACTCCGACTTCGCACCAGACTCGGGCCTCGCACCAGACTCCGACTTCGCACCAGACTCCGACTTCGCACCAGACTCGGGCTTCGCGGCGGATTCCGGTTCATCCCCGGACGCCGAAGTAGATTCCGCACCGGGCGCGCCCGCCCCCGCGCTGCTCGGGCCGGGCCCCGCCGCCTGTGACTGCACTTGTGACTGTGCCGAACCCGAACCGGGCACTCCTACAGCGGAACTCGGCTCGATCTTCGCCACCACACCCGGCCCGTGCACACCACCGGGCAGCACACTCAGCGGAGCCAGGGTGCCGGTGGTACGGGCCAGAGCGACCATGAGTGCGGGCAGCGCGTCGGCGCCTTCCAGCCATGGCCGGTAGCGGTAGTCCTGATAGCGGATGTGGGTCGCGATCAGTAGACGCACAACGGCTTCGGCGCGTTCACTGTAGCGGCCCATCCAGAACAGGTCATTGAGTACGCGGGGTGAGCTGACCGGTTCGAGTGCGGGAGCGCGGCGTTCGCGTTCCTCGTGCGCGGGTTCGGTGCTGATGGCGGTGACGGCGGTGGGGGCCGCGCGTACCCAAATGTCCTTGGCGCCAACCTTGATGACCACCCGCTCGGGCAGCAACCGCTGCCGCAGCTGACCCAGACCGCCCTCCATCGCGGTATAGCCGCCGCGCCGCGCCAGCGAGAACAGCCGCATACCGACCGGAGCCGAGGCCAACCCACCATAGCCCTGGACGGCGGGCGCGACCGAGAACTGCGCCGGCTCCTGCCCGACCCACTGCCAGCCGCTGTCCTCGATCCGGGCGGCGAGTTCGGCGCGCTGGTCATTGGACAGCTCCGGCCCGAACAGCGTCGCCCCGTCGACCGCCGAACGGATGATCAGCCGTTCCAGATTGGCGAGCAGATGCGAGCGTTCGCTGTCGTGGCCGCCCCAGTAGGTCGGCGCGCTCTCCAGCGCCAACTCCTCGCCGAGCAGGGCTCGCGATATCCGGGGCAGGAATCCCGCCAGCGCCGGATTCTCCAGTAGTCCGCTGCCGAGGGTATTGACCACGGTCACCGCGCCGCGCCGCAACACCTCCACCAGGCCGACCACTCCGAGCCGCGAATCCGGCCGCAGATCCAGCGGATCGGAGAATTCGGCGTCCACCCGACGCAGCACCACATCGACCCGCTTCAAGGTGCCGAGCGAGCGCATCCACAGCGCACCGTCGCGCACCACCAGATCCGCGCTCTCCACCAGCGGAAAGCCCAGTGTCGAGGCCAGATGGGCCTGATCGAAGGCGGTTTCGGAGCGCACACCCGGACTCAGCACCACCACGACCGGATCCTCGTCATCGGCCATCGGCGCGGATTCGATCAGCATCAACCGCATGGCCCTGGCGAACGGTGTCAACGGGCGCGGATTGGAGCGCTCGAAGGCCTCCGGAATCGCCGTCGACACCACCCGGCGGTCGGCCAGCGCGTAGCCGGCGCCCGATGGGGCCTGCGCCCAGTCCGCGATCACCCGGAACTGTCCGTCACTCCACCGGCTCAGATCGCAGGCGTGCAGGAACAGCTGATGTCGTCCGGGAATCGTGATGCCGTGCGCGGCCCGCACGTATCCGCGGTTGCCGAATACCAATTCCGGCGGCAGCAGGCCGGTGGTGATGGTGCGGCGCGCACCGTAGATATCGGTGAGCACCTCGTCGAGCACCCGCGAGCGCTGCACCAGTCCGGCCTCGAGCCGGGTCCAGTCGTCCGCGGAGATCAGCAGCGGAATGGGATCGAGGCGCCAGGCCGTCGGCAGGGCCGCTTCGCCCGCCGCGCCCACCTCGGTGTAATAGATGCCGTCGTCATCGATCAGCCTGCGCACCCGGCTGTCCAGCCGCCCGAGTCCGGTCGTGCCCAACTCGACGAAGTCGGCCGAGAGCTCCGACCACATATTGCGCACACTGCCGTCGGCATCGACCAATTCGTCGTAGTAGCCGCCCGTCGGCCGACCGCATTCGTCAAAGGCCCCGCTATCGACGCCCTCGGCGCGGTATATGGCGAACTGTTCGGCAATCTGCTGGCGCACGCTGAGCCGTCCGGCATTCGGCGGCGTCGACTCCCCCCGCGCGCCGGATTCCCGGGCGCCCGAGTCTCGCGCCTCGTCGCGCATAGTCACCGCGCCGACCTCGCTTCCCCTGCCAGACGTTGTCCCGTGCGCCTCGGACACCTGTCCGACCTCGCCTTACCGATCGCTGACCAGTCCCCACACCGTGCGCGCCCGGCGCAGATCGAGAATGCCCGGCGCTCCGATATCGGTGGACTGTGCTGTCATCTTCGCACGTAGTTTCCCCAGGTCGACCCGGCCCGTGGTGTGCCCGGCCGCCTCGAACCTGCGGTTGCGGCGCGATTGCGCGACCACCGCGTTGACCGGCGGCTCATCGAATGCCATGCCGCCCGGATGTGAGACGTGATACGTGCAGCCGCCGCGGGACAGACCGGTCTCGGCATCGATGAGATCGAACACGAGTGGCGCGTCGACGGTGATCGACGGGTGCAGCGAGTTGGGCGGCTGCCACGCGCGATAGCGCACCCCGGCCACCTGGACATCGGCCTTATCGGTGGCCAGCAGCGGCACCGGCATCCCATTGCAGGTCACCACGAAGCGGTCCCGGTCCGCGCCGACCACCCGCACTTGCAGCCGCTCCACCGAGGAGTCGACATAGCGGGCGGTGCCGGTCGCCGCGGTCTGCTCGCCGAGGGTGTTCCACGGCTCGATCGCGCCGCGCAGTTCGAGTTCGACATCGCCGAGCACCACGGTGCCGATGCGCGGGAAGCGGAATTCGGTGAACGGGTCGAGCCAGGAGGTGTCGAACGCGATGCCGTGCGCGCGCAGGTCGGCGGCGACATCGGCGATATCGGTCATCAGGAAATGCGGCAGCAGATAGCGTCCGTGCAGATTCGCGCCGTGTCGAATCAGCTTGGCCCGCAACGGTTCGGACCAGAAACGCGCGACCAGGCCGCGCACCAGCAGCGACTGCACCGTGGCCATCTGGAAATGCGGCGGCATCTCGAAACCGCGCAGCTCGACCAATCCCAGTCTGCCCCGTGCGGTTTCCGGGCTGTAGAGCTTGTCGACGCAGAATTCGGCGCGGTGGGTGTTGCCGGTGAGATCGGTGAGCAGATGCCGCAGCGCGCGATCGATATGCCATGGCGCGGATCGACTGCCCGAATTCTTGCTCAGCCGTGCGATTTCGGCGAAGGCGATCTCGAGTTCGTACAGTGCGTCCTCGCGGCCCTCGTCCACCCGAGGGGCCTGTGAGGTCGGCCCGACGAACCGACCGGCGAACAGGTAGGACAGCGACGGATGCCGCTGCCAGTAGGTGAGCATCGACACCAGCAGATCCGGACGGCGCAGCAGCGGCGACCGCGCGGGAGTCACCCCGCCGAGGGTGATGTGATTGCCGCCGCCGGTCCCGCTGTGCGTGCCGTCCACATCGAAGGATTCGGTGCTGAGCCGGGCCAGCCTTGCCTGTTCGTACAGCGTCGAGAGCAGGTCGGACTGTTCGGCGAAGGACGCGCTGGGCTGCACATTCACCTCGATAACGCCGGGGTCCGGCGTCACCGAAAGGGTGCGCAGCCTGGCATCGACGGGCGGGGCGTAGCCCTCGAGCACCACCGGCTGTCCCAGCGCCGCGGTGGCGGCCTCGACCCGCCCGATCAGATCGAGGAAGTCGTCGAGTTGCTCCAGCGGCGGCAGGAAAACGTGCAACCTGCCATTGCGCACATCGCCGACGAGTGCGGTGGTCGGCTCCCAGTCCGCGTCCTCCACCACCGCGGGCGGTTCTGTCCGTTGCGTCCGCAGCGGCCCCACGAACAGCGGGTCGCTGTCGGGCCGTGGCCGCGGCGGCTGCCAGGAGACGGCATCCAGTGGCAGCCGCAGTCCGGCCGGAGAATCGCCCTCCGACAATACGATTCGGCCCTCCGGCTGATCGGGCGACTTGCCGCGGCGCATCCGCCAGTCGGCACTGACCCATCCGGATCCGTCCGCATGCCGATACAGCGGGAGCACATACGCGACGGGCGCGGTCACCGGATCGTCGAGCCGGGCCAATAGCTCCTTGCGGGCCTGCGCCGAATCCTGACCCGGTTCCAGATCATCGCTGGGATCCACCGGATCCCCTTGCGGCGCACGGACACTGCCCGCCAGCCGGGCCAGCGGATCCTCGAAGGCGGGGCGCACCTGGGTATCCGGGAGGCCGAGACCCGCGGCGACATGGGCGATCAACGCGCGCGCCGCATCGGCGCGCATCGGCCACTGCGTACGCCGGATCGCCGCGACCGCGCCTGCTGCGCTCACCGCGCCGTTGCCGCCGCTACCCTTTCCGACCGACGTTGTGGGCGAATTCGAAAGACACTGTGCCCCAGTCGAATTGTCGACATCAGCGGCCGAATCGCCGACATCCGATCGCGGCCGGGCCGCACTCCCCGAATGCTCGGCCATCGGCTCGCCGCTGACACTCTGCCCCTCTGGCACCACGGCGACCAACTTGGGTGGCGTCCACGGATCGGTGAGCAGATCCTGACGCGTCCAGACCGGCTCGCCATCGGCACGCCAGGCCACCGCGAGCTCCCAGCGCGGCAACGGTTCTCCCGGATACCACTTGCCCTGCCGATATTGGACGATCCCGGTCGGCGCGTAGAAGCGGCGCAAGCGATCGGCGAGATCGACGGCTCGCTCCCGTTTGTGCGCACCGTCGGCTTCGGTGGTCCATTCCGGACCGGTCTGATCGTCGATCGAGACGAAGGTCGGCTCACCGCCGATGGTCAATCCGATATCCATCGCGGCCATGCGCTCGTCCACCGCCGCGCCAGCCGTGGTGATCCGCTCCCACTGGGACGCGGTGTAGGGCAATGTGGTTCGCGGATCCTCGTGCACCCGGCGCACCGTATTGGCGAAATCCATGGTCGCCCGGGTGCGCCCGGTCGCCCCGGTGATCGGGGCCGACGAGCTCGGATGCGGTGTCGCGGCCAACGGTATGTGGCCCTCCCCCGCGAACAGGCCCGAGGTCGGGTCCATCCCGACCCAACCGGCACCGGGCAGATAGACCTCGGTCCAAGCATGCAGATCGGTGAAGTCGGCGAGCGGACCCGATGGCCCGTCGAGCGAGGGCACGTCCTGGGCCAACTGCACCAGATACCCGGACACGAACCGCGCCGCCAACCCGAATTCCCGCAGGATCGACACCAGCAACCAGGCCGAGTCGCGGCACGATCCGATCGCGGCACGCAGCGTATGGTCCGGCGATTGCACGCCCGGCTCCATCCGAATCATGTAGCCGACGTCATCGCGCAGCGCGTGATCGACCGCGACCAGGAAGTCGATGGTGCGCGGCCGATCGGTCGGCGTATGCGCGCGCACCCAATCCCGAACCAGTGCACCGGGGCCGGAACCGGGTTCGGATTCATCCACCGGCCGCAGATACGGCTCCAGATCCGCGACCAGTTCCCGGCCGTAGGCGAACGGGAAATGCTCGGCGTAGTCCTCGACGAAGAAGTCGAACGGGTTGATCACCTCGAGATCCGCGATCAGCCCAACGGTGATCGACAGCTCCCGCGCGGGGTTCGGAAAGACCAGCCGGGCAAGGAAATTACCGAATGCGTCCTGCTGCCAATTGCAGAAGTGATCGCCCGGGGTGACCCGCATCGAGTAGGCCTCGATCCTGGTCCGCGAATGCGGCGCCGGTCGCAGTCGCACCACGTGGGGATGGACCTCCACCAGCCGGTCGAAGGTGTAGGTCGTCCGGTGTTCGAGCGACACCTTGATGCCCATGCAGCAAGTTCACCACACCCTGGCCGGGGGTGGTGCGGCATGAGCAGTCGGTTTCCGGACAGCCGCCGTCCCGATGCCGTCGCGCGACACGCGCCCGACCTCCCACCGGCCCGCGCGCGTGGGTGCTATGACCGATTCACGAACCGATCTCGTCTGGAGGTCATATGCGTGCGCCGAACTGTCCGTCCTGCGAATCCGCCATCGACCACTGCCACGGCACTCTGATCGTCCACCCCGCCCGGATCGCCGAATGCACCGATGCGGATTGCATCGATTTCGATCACGCCCGGCACGCCTTTGTCATCGATTGCGCCGACGTTGCCGGAGGCTGCGCCTGCACCGCACCGACCCGGGATATCGCAAGCACCGCCTGAACCGCACCCCGGCTGCGCCGGACTTGCTGCGATCGCACCCACGTAGTCTGGGCAGGTGAGTTACGACCACGTCTTGTTGCCGTCCGGTGTCGCCACGACGATCACGCAGGTCGACGCGTATCTGGCCACCCAGCAGGGTAGACCCGAGGCGGAAGCGGTCGCGGCGATGGCGGCCGAGCTGAACAGACGCAATGCCGAGCTACCCGAACAGGACGGCTTCCTGAGCACGGTTCCGATCGGCGGCGCGGCGACCGGTGCCGTGCTGCCCGTCCCGTGTCCGTACGACGCGATCGGATTCGTCCGACATCTGCTGTTCGAGATCGCGACGCCGCTGAACTACGCCGTCTACGATCCGCAGCTGGCCTGGTTGATCGATCCGGCCGGACATGTGCCCGCACTGGTCACCCACGGTGGCGCCGGTGAATTCCCCTATGTGACGAAGGCGCTGGCCGACCAGTGGGTCGCCGAGCTGGCCCCACCGAATCCCTACCTGGTCGTCGAGCGCGACGAGCAGATCTACATCCAGACCTACCGCGACAAGTCCGGGACCTTCACCCTCGAATATCGAGATGGCGCCCCGGACAAGCACTTCGGCGTAACCGTCACCGACCCGCAGATCGTGGCGGAGCTGATCTGGGATTGGGCCATCGACGACCGCACCCGCCTGCAAACCCTGCCCTGGAGCCGCATCACCCTGTGACGGTTACTGGTTCTGCACGGCCAGTCGACCGGCGAGGGCGATGAAAGAGGCCCCGAAGATCCGGCGCATCCACGTGACCACCGCGGGTCGCGATATCACGTGGTTGCGCACGGCGGCCGCGCACGCGCCGTACACCGCGAACACCACGAAGGTGGCGAGCATGAACAGCCCGCTCAGTTCGAGCATGCGCGCCAGCGCATTCGGCGCACCGTTCGGCACGAACTGGGGCAGGAAGGCGAAGAAGAAGATCGTCAGCTTCGGGTTGAGGATATTGAGCAGCACCGCCGAGGTGATCACCTGCCGAGCCGAGGGCGCACCATGCGTTGCGGTCTGCTCCTCCGGTACGGCGAGCGCGCCCTTGTCCCGGAAGGTATTCCACGCCATGTACAGCAGATAGGCGACACCGAGATACTTCAGTGTCTGAAAGGCGACGGCACTCGCGTTGAGCAGTGCGGCCAGTCCGGTCACGGCCGCGATCATGTGCGGAATGATGCCGAGCGTGCAACCGAAGGCCGCGATCACGCTGGCCCGTGTCCCGCGGGACAGTCCGGCCGCCAGCGTGAACAGCACGCCGGTTCCGGGGGTGGCGACGATGACGAGCGTGGTCAACAAGAACTCGATGCTCATCCCCGACACAGTAACCCGTGTTCCTTCGGGCGCAACCCCCGAATTACAGCGTGCGTCGGCCCGATAGCGCGCGGCCGAGGGTGAGCTCGTCGGCGAATTCGAGATCGCCGCCCATCGGCAGACCGGAAGCCAATCGCGTCACCGAAAGACCCGGAAAATCGCGGAGCATCCGCACCAGGTAGGTGGCCGTCGCCTCGCCCTCGGTATTCGGATCGGTCGCGATGATCACCTCGGCGACATCGACGCCGTCCTCCTGATTGCCGATGCGCGCCAACAGTTCTCGAATGCGCAGCTGGTCCGGGCCGATGCCGCTGAGCGGGTCGAGTGCGCCGCCGAGCACGTGATAGCGGCCGCGGAATTCCCGGGTGCGCTCGATGGCCTGCACATCCTTGGGCTCCTCGACCACACAGATCATGGTGCGGTCGCGACGCGGATCCGAACAGATGCGGCACATTTCGTTATCCGAGACCGTGCCGCAGACAATGCAGAACTGCACGCCGTCGCGCACCTTCTGCAAAGCGGCCTGCAGCCGGTCGATTTCGGGCGGCTCCACCTGGAGCAGATGAAATGCGATGCGCTGTGCGCTCTTCGGACCGACGCCGGGCAGTTTTCCCAACTCGTCGATCAGATCCTGGACCGGGCCCTCGTACAAAGACGTCCTCGGATCAGAAGTCGGGCAGACCCGGCAGCGATCCGCCACCGGCCAGCGGACCGAGCCGCTCGGCGGCCAGCTGCTGCGCATTGGACATCGCGTCGTTGACCGCGCCGATCACCAGATCCTGCAGGCCCTCGACATCGTCGGGATCGACGATCTTCGGGTCGATGACCAGTGCGACGACCTCACCGGTCGCCTTGATCGTGACCTTGACCAGGCCGCCACCGGCCTGACCCTCCACTTCGGTCGCCGCGATCTCGGCCTGGGCCTGCATCACCGCCTGCTGCATCTGCTGCGCCTGGGCGAGTAACTGCTGCATATCGAACTGACCACCGGGCTGCACGGCTTGTCCTCTCTGCGGAAAGTGTCGCCGTCCAGCGTAGTGGGCGCGGCCGCGAGCCGTCCGGCCGGAGCCCGGTGCCGAGCGACGGCCGGGTAACGATTGGATCTTCAACCAATCCGGCACATGACGAGCGGCATACCATCGATCTGGGTCGGGTGTGGTGATTTCTGGAGAAAAGCAATGAACGCGAACCGAGTTCTTTTCAAGACCACCCTGGTGCTTTCCTTGGGCTTCCCCAGTGTGTTCCTCGGGGTCGCGAGCCCCGCCGCCGCCGACTCGGGTGTCCTCGATTCCGATGTCGTCGACTCGGACGTTGTCGACGCGGCGCTGGACTATGGCGACGGCTGCGTGCTCTACCCCGACAACCCGGCGGCCACCATCGATTCGCTCCGATTCCGCTGCTCGGCCGCGCAGCAGGACGCGATCTTCCACGACGCCCCGCGCGGCAATGTGCCGAGCGGTGTGACCAACGGCTGGGTGACCCGGCCACCGGTCATGCAGGCGGTGGCCCCGCCGCTCTGGATCGGTAAGACCTTCTACACCGGCCCCGACGGCGGCTTTCTGGTGAACCGGATCACCGCCGCGGGCCTGGAAGCCTGGAAGGCCGACGTCTACACCGCACCCGCACTCTCCGATGGCGGACCGACCTGGGCGCTGAACTACGACCCCTCACCGACACCACCGGTCTACGACGAGATCCGCGAGATCACGCCCAATGTGTGGTTCGGCTACTCCTGGTGGCGCGGCTATTTCCAGACCACTCTGCTGTTGACCTTCGCGCTGACCTACTAGCGCGATTATTTGACTCTCCCCTCACTGGAGGGTGTTCGCTGGAGACATGACAGCGACAGTCTCCATCGGGGAGTTCGCCCGGCTGACCTACCTCAGCGTGAAGACGCTGCGGTACTACCACGAGGTCGAACTGCTCGAACCCGTCGCGATCGACGCCGGATCCGGATATCGGCGCTATTCGATCGATCAGGTCGCGCAGGCCCATCTGATCCGGCGGCTGCGCGGGCTGGATATGCCGCTGCCCGACATCAAGGCGGTGCTGGCCGCCTCGGATACCGAATCCCGGGACGTGGCACTGCGCGCACATCTGGCGCGCATGGAAGCGGAGTTGCAGCGCACACAGTCGGTGGTGGCATCGCTGCGCTCGCTGCTGACACCGTCCGCGCCGATCACCGTCGAATACCGATCGATCCCGGCCTTCCCGGCGCTCGCCCGCGTCGAATCGGTCACCAGGGACGCGCTCGGGGACTGGTGCGCGGCCACGTATGCGCTGCTGCACGAGACGTTGGCCGCGACGAATATCGCGCCCACCGGTGTCGACGGCGCGACCTATTCGATGGAATTCTTCGCCGACGACGAGGGGGAGGTCGCCGCCTTCGTCCCGATCCCCGCCGCGGCCGACATCGCGGTGCCGGAGCAACTCTCGATCATCGAACTGCCCGCGCGCCGCTTCGCCGTCGCCGTGCACTCGGGCCCCTTCGACGATTTCGACCGCACCTACGGCGCCCTCGGCAGCCACGTCGCCGAACACGACACCGCGCTGGCCGAACCCGTCCGGGAACTCTATGTCCTCGGCCCCGGTGAAATCGACGATCCCACCGCCTACCGCACCGAAGTCTGCTGGCCCATCGGTCGGCTCTGAAAGAGGGAGAACCACATGACACTCACCATCGGGCACATCACCTTCGACTGCGCCGATGCCGCCACGCTGGCCGGGTTCTGGTCCGAGCTATTGGATCGGCCGCTGGACGCGAACGCGAGCTCCGAGTTCGCCACCCTCGGTATGGCCGAGGGGATTTCGCCGGTGCTGATGTTCATCCAGGTGCCGGACAAGACGCCCGGCAAGAATGTGATCCACCTGGACCTGAAGGCCGACGACCGGCGCGCGCAGATCGATCGCGCGATCAGCCTGGGCGCCAAGCACATCGGCGATTTCGACGAGTACGGCGTGCAGTGGACAACGCTGGCCGATCCGGAGGGCAATCTGTTCGATATCGCCGCCAGCTGATCGGCGGATATCCACATCCAGCGCTCGCCCCTGGTGTCGTCGGTCCGGATTCCGACTACCGCCCAGCACGAATGATCTCTTCGATATTGCGCTCGGCCAGCGCGCTGATCGTCAGCGACGGGTTCACTGTTCCGGTGCTGCCGGGCACGGCCGCCCCGTCCATCACGTACAGGCCTCGATGACCGGACACCCGACCGTAACGGTCTGTCGCGCGGCCGATCACCGCACCGCCCAATGGATGTGGGCTGAACGAGGCGTCCGCGTCCCAGGGCGTTCGGGTGATGGGCATGCCGGGGGCGGCCGCCCGGTCGTTCACCTCCCGCGCCCGCGCGAGGTAGTCGGCCGCGCCGTTGTCCGGCCACTGCAGGTTCACGCGCCCGTCGGTCGGGTTGTAGACGAACCGACCGCGGGTGTCGTCGAGCACCATGCCCAGCGATCCGATAATGCCGATATCGAGGGGCGTCACACCGGGGACGAACCAGTTCTCCAGGGATACGGGTGTGCCCGCCTCGTCCAGAATCCGGCTCGCGGACGCGGCGCCCTGGGTACCCAGGACGGGCGAGCTGGCCGACCGCGCCAACGCGACGTCGCCGTTGCCGCCCCAGCCTTCGCCGATGTGCTCGTTCAGGTGCGCCAGCGCACCGGTCTCCCGCGCGCGCACCAGCAGCTCGGAGGTGCCGACGGAGCCCGCGGCGAGGAACAGCATGTCGCAGGTCAGCGTCCGGGTGCGCAGCACCTCGCCGGTAGGTGCGAGTTTGGTGACGGCGACGGCATAGCGTCCCGACGCACCCGGTTCCTCGGCGATGGCATCCACGCGATGGCCGGGATAGATCCGGGCACACCCGGTTTCCTCGGCATAGCGCAGGTAGTTCTGGTTCAGATCGAACTTCGCGCCATTGGAATTGCCGAGGTTCGAACAGCCGATGGTCGCCGACGGCAGCGATCGTCCGGCCAGCTCGTCACGGATGACGTTCCAATTCCAATTGCTGTCGATGCGCTCGGGCGCATACCCGACCGCGCGGACCTGCTCGTCCCAGGCCCGCGAGTGCGCGAACGCCCAGGAATCATAGATGTCGCTCGGTATCGGGCTCAGCCGCAACATCTTTCGAACCTTGGGGTAGTAGACCTCATGCATCTCGCGGTAATCGACCACACCGCGGAACACATGATCGAAGAACCGCTGCTCCGGCTCGATCATCACCCCGGTGAACACCACCGAGCCACCGCCGACACACGCACCGCGCCACACGTCCATGCCCGGGTAGCTGGAAACGTCGAGGACCCCGCCGAACGCGTCGAACTGCACCGGGATCCGGTTCGGACCGGTAAAGGTGGTGCGATGCCAGAAACCGCGGCCATCGGGAATCGTGTCGGCCGTGAAGATGTCGCGCCACGGATCATTCGGCCAGCGCGATCCGCGCTCGAGCACCGCGACCTGGACTCCGGACTCCGCCAGCCGCAGCGCCGTGATCGCGCCGCCGAACCCCGATCCGATGACGATCGCGGGCATATGATCGGCCGGATCCGGTGGCAGCGCGAAGATCTCCGGAACCAGCATCTGGTACACCGGAGTTCGCGGGCTCGGGCTGAAATCTTCGGCCCTTGCCGCGGATGCGGCCGCGGCGAGCATGCCTCCACTCCCGAGACCCATCGTCGCGGCCAGGCCGGTGTTCCTGATGAAACTGATGAAACCACGCCTGTCCATGTGCCCCTCACCTGATCTGAACCTCGCTCCATCACCTTCGGCGCCCAGAAATCCATCCTCTTCGTGAGCGCTCGGAAACACAGTTACCGGCAGGCAAGTCATCGAGACACGGCAGTCGGGACGACAAGCAATGACCCTCCACCATAGCGGCTATCTATCATGGGGAACAGGTTCGGACTCGGAGGTGACAACGTGGTGATCCGCGTATGGATTCGGTGGCTGATGATGCACGGCGTGCCACGGTTCATCCTCCTGTTGGCGGCGCGCCTGGGTAATCCCCTCGGGCAGCTCGCCGTCGGTCCCGATCGTCTGCTCGGCTCGTCGCAGTACCTCGAGCAGATCCGGCAGCGGGGCCGGATCCCCACGATGTGGGGCGCACGCGTGACGGTGGACTACGAGCTGTGCCGACTCATCCTGCGGGACCGTCGCTTCGTCGTGGTCACGCCCAGCCATCGAGCCCTGCCGAAGCCGATCCGCTGGGTGATGACCAAGACGGATCCGGGGATGCCCAACCTCTCGGAACCGCCCTCGATGCTGGTGACCGATCCGCCGGAACACACCCTGTACCGTCGCCTGGTCGGGCAGGCATTCACTCCGAAGGCGATCGCCGAACTGCGGGATCGGGTTGTCGAAGTCACCGATGGCCTGCTCGACAGCCTGCAATCGAAGCCGCGGCCGGATCTGATCGTCGACTTCTGCCAACAGTTGCCCGTCGCGATCATCGCCGAGATCCTCGGGTTGCCCGCCGAGATGCATGCGACCCTGCTGAAGTGGGGCGATAGCGGTGCGCCGCTGCTCGAACGCGGCCTCAGCTGGGCCACTTACCGCCACGCCATCGAAGACCTGGCCGAGGTCGACCGGTACTTCGACCAGCACTTCGACCGCCTCACCGCCGCACCGGGCGACGACGTGCTCAGCATGCTGGTGACAGGTGGCGAACTCACCCGCCGCGAGCAGATGGCCAATGCGGCGCTGCTGCTGGACGCCGGATTCTTGACCACGGTGAATATGCTCGGCAACGGAATCGCCCTGCTGACAAGCCATCCGGACCAGCTGGAACTGCTGGCGGCGCAGCCGGAGCTGTGGCCGCGCGCGGTCGAGGAAATCCTGCGCTACGACGGGCCGGTGCGGATGACCGGCCGGGTCGCGAGCTGTGACGTCGACATCGCCGATCAGCGCGTCGAATCCGGTTCGCTGGTCCTGCTGTCGTTGGCGGGCGCCAACCACGATCCCACCGTCTTCCCCGATCCCGAACGATTCGACGTGACCAGGGCCAATGCCGCGGATCATCTCTCGTTCGGCAGCGGGGTGCACGGCTGCTTGGGAGCGGCGCTGGCCCGACTGGAAGGCGCCATCGCGCTGCGCGCCCTCTTCGAGCGGTACCCGGATCTGCGCTTGGACGGCCCGCCGATCCCGCATCCCCTGCGGAACCTGCACGCCTACCGCTCCATGCCCGCCAAACTACGTGCCGCGTGATCGAAAAAGCCCGGCACGCGTGAGGTGCCGGGCTTTCGGTTGTCTCAGGCGAGTTCGCGCGCCAGATTCGCGAGCACCTCGGCCTGAATCTTCTTCAGCCCCAACGGTGCGAAGATGCCCTCGAAGATGCCGGCGACACCGCCCGCGCCCTGCCACGAGGTGCGCAGGGTGACCTGGGAACCCGAACCGTCCGGCGTCACCGTCCAGGTGTTCACCAGCGTCGAATTCGAATCCCGTTCGGTCACGATGGAATCGGAGACCGAAACGACCGCGTGCACATTGCGGGAACGCTTCTCGGTGGCCTGCAGGGTCCATTCGGCGACGGTGCCCGCACCCTTGCCGCCCTCCACCACCTTGTAATCGCGGTAGTGCGAGGAGAGGATGCGTGGACGCACCGTCTCGTAATCCGCGATCGCCTCGAGTGTGCGCTGCGGATCCGCCGCGACGGCGATCGAACTGCTGGCGCTGACCTGTCCCACAATGAGCTCCTTGTCCGGCTGCGTCTTCTGGTCGCTCCGCGGGCTCCCCGCGGTGCGGTCGCTCCGCGGCTCCGCTCCCGCGGTTTCCCCCTTATCCTGCCCTGTCCGCGGCGCTGCGTGGCGTGGAGGTCGGTCCGCGCCGCGCGATGTTGATCACCGCGCGCGGACCGGTCCGCACTGTTAGGCTCCGATCAGATTGCGCCGGAGGGGATCCATGCAATACATCGTGCGAGACGGCTGCTCGACGCGGGAGCGAAGCCCGCGCGACGAGCAGCGGACTCGGCCCGGATCACCGCTGCACTGATACGGCGAGTCCTTGATATTCCCGATGCAACGGATCCGTGACATTTATCCCTCGTCTACGTCATGACTGTGGCTCGGCGAACCGGTGCGTACTAGCGTCGAGGAGTGGCAGTGAGTCTGTTGGGGAAGGCCGGACCCGCATCGGCCGCACACGAATCAGGTTTCGCCGCGCATCGAGCGGGTGTGGACCGACTGTTGGCGAGTTATCGCGCGATACCCACCGATGCCAACGTCCGGCTGGCGAAGAAGACCTCGAATCTGTTCCGGGCCAGGGCCAAGAACACCGCACCCGGCCTGGACGTCTCCGGACTCGCCAAGGTCATCGCGGTGGATGCCGAGGCCAAGACCGCCGAGGTGGCCGGGATGACCACCTATGAGGATCTGGTCGCCGCCACGCTGCCCTACGGACTGGCCCCGCTGGTGGTGCCGCAGCTCAAGACGATCACCCTGGGCGGCGCGGTCACCGGCCTCGGCATCGAGTCCACCTCGTTCCGCAACGGCCTGCCGCACGAATCGGTCCTGGAGATGGACGTGCTGACCGGCGCGGGCGAGATCATCACCGCGACACCGGATGGCGAGCACGCCGACCTGTTCCGTGGCTTCCCGAACTCCTACGGCACTCTCGGCTACTCGGTCCGCCTGAAGATCGAACTGGAGGCCGTGCGGCCCTACGTGGCGCTGCGCCACGTCCGCTGCCACGATCTGCGCGAACTCGAATCCACCCTGGCCCAGATCGTTACCGATAAGACCTACGATGGTGAACCCGTCGACTACCTCGACGGTGTGGTCTTCAGCGCCGACGAGAGCTACCTGACGCTGGGCCGCCAGACCGACGAGCCCGGCCCGGTCAGCGACTACACCGGTATGGACATCTACTACCGGTCCATTCAGCACGACTCCGCACAACCCAAGCGTGACCGGCTGACCATCCACGACTACCTGTGGCGCTGGGACACCGACTGGTTCTGGTGCTCGCGCGCGTTCGGCACGCAGAATCCGAAGATCCGCCGGTTCTGGCCGAAGCGCTACCGCCGCAGCAGTTTCTACTGGAAGCTCATCGCGCTGGATCACAAGTACCACATCGGCGACAAACTGGAGGCCCGCCAGGGCAACCTGCCGCGCGAGCGGGTGGTACAGGACATCGAGGTGCCGGTCGAGCGGACTGCGGACTTCGTCGAATGGTTCCTGCGCGAAATTCCGATCGAACCGATCTGGCTGTGCCCGTTGCGGCTGCGGGAAACAGCGACGACGACCAGCGCACGCCCGTGGCCACTGTATCCATTGGCGCCCAACCGGACCTACGTCAATGTCGGATTCTGGTCCGCGGTACCGACCGTCGCCGGTCAGCAGGAGGGCACGGCCAACCGCGCCATCGAGCGGACGGTGACCGAATTCGACGGTCACAAATCCCTGTACTCGGATTCCTATTACGGCGAAGATGAATTCGCGGCCCTGTACGGCGGCAAAACCTACACCGAATTGAAGAAGCGCTACGACCCGGACCAGCGATTGCTGGATTTGTATTCGAAGGCGGTGCAACGCAAATGACTACATTCAAGGACCGTTCCGATGTCTTCGCGGACCTCGGGACAAAACTCAGCATTGCCGAGATCTTCGAGACCCTGATCGACGGCGATGTCCCGATCCGGCTGACCGCCTACGACGGCAGCGCGACCGGACCGGAGGATTCGGAATACAGCCTGGAGATCAAGACCCCGCGTGGCATCAACTACCTGGCGACCGCGCCCGGTGACCTCGGTATGGCCCGCGCCTACATATCCGGTGACCTGACCGCCACCGGCGTCCATCCCGGGGATCCGTACGACATCCTGAAGGCGATGGACGGGTTGAAGTTCCGTCGTCCCTCGGCGCTCGCGCTGGTCACCATCGCCCGCTCGCTCGGGTGGGAGCGGCTCAAGCCGATCGCACCGCCCCCGCAGGAGACCCTGCCGCGGTGGCGCCGGATCGCACTGGAAGGCCTGCGGCACTCCAAGACTCGCGACGCCGAGGCCATCCACCACCACTACGACGTCTCGAACACCTTCTACGAATACGTCCTCGGCCCCTCGATGACCTACACCTGCGCGGTCTACGAGGACGAGAACTGGACGCTGGAGCAGGCCCAGGAGAACAAGTACCGCCTGGTCTTCGACAAGCTCCGGCTGAAGGAAGGCGACCGCCTGCTCGATATCGGCTGCGGCTGGGGCGGCATGGTGCGCTATGCGGCCAAGCGCGGCGTCAAGGTCATCGGCGCGACACTATCCGCGGAACAGGCGGAGTGGGCCCAGCAGCGGATCGCCGAACAGGGACTGTCGGAACTGGCCGAGGTGCGGCACTCCGATTACCGCGATATTCCGGAGGTCGGCTTCGACGCCGTCTCCTCGATCGGGTTGACCGAACACATCGGTGTGCACAACTACCCGTTCTACTTCGACTACATCAAGAGCAAGCTGCGTGAGGGCGGCCTGTTCCTGAACCACTCCATCACCAGGCCGGACAACACCCGGACCACCAAGGCCGGCGACTTCATCGACCGCTACGTCTTCCCGGACGGTGAACTGATCGGCTCGGGCCGGATCATCTCCGAAATCCAGAATGTCGGCCTCGAGGTGATGCACGAGGAGAATCTGCGCGAGCACTACGCGCTCACCCTGCACGAATGGTGTAAGAATCTGGTCGCCAACTGGGATGCCTGCGTCGAAGAGGTCGGCGAGGGCACCGCGAAGGTGTGGGGCCTGTACATGGCCGGTTGCCGACTCGGCTTCCAGCGCAATGTGGTTCAGCTGCACCAGGTGCTCGGCGTCAAACTCGGCCCGAACGGCGAATCCGGTCTGCCACTGCGGCCGTGGTGGCAGCCGTAACCATAGCCCCGAGGCTGCCCGTCCTATCCGAGGAGTTCATCCAGGAATAGGGCGGGCAGTGCGGTATCTCCGGTTTGTCCCGGGGTGCTGCGCATTTCGGTGCGCAGCACCCCCAGGATGGAAAGCACACCGGGGCCCGCATCCAAAAGCGGCATGGTCCAGCCGTGTTCGGCACAGGTGGCCGCCGCGGGCAGCAGCAGCCCGGTGGCCTCGCCGACCCAGCCGGAGGCGGCCAGACATTCGGCCAACAGCAATGCGGTATCCAATTCCGCACGGGGACGCCGCTGTTCGACCATCCGGCCGTGCAGTGCGCGCGCCCGGCGTACCGCACGATCATCGGACCGCAGCTGACGTTCGGCCAGCAGCGCCCGGATCGCGGCGATCTCCTCCGCCTCCGCCGCCAGCGCCGCCGCGCCCGTCATCCGATGTGCCTGGTGAATGGTTCCCGAGATATCCGATTCATATCCGCTCGCGGCGTCGGCGACCCGCCGGGCCGCGGTATCGGTCAGCAGGCCGAGGCGCAGCCGCTCGGCGCGAATATGCGCGGAGAGCCGAATCAGCCGGTTATCGGCGGCGATTCGATCACCCTCGTCGAGACGCGCGGTGGCCGTGTAGAGATCGCCGAGCGCGGCCTTGACCCGGGCGCCGATCACGAAGGTGGAGATCAGGAAGTCGACCGGACCGACCCGGGTGACCAATTCGTGGCTGTCGTCCAGCAGCCGATCGGCGGTATCGAGTTCGCCACGGCGGTAATTCATCTCACCGAGCAGCGCGGCGGCCACCCGCACCGCATGCGAACGCGGCCCCGACCGCTCCCGCGCGGTCTCCCACGCCTGCTGGAAACAGCTTGTGGCGGTGGCGATATCGAGTTGTTCATAGGCCGCGGCACCCTGTCCGCACAGGCCGAATACCGCGCCGAGCGGATCCCTGGACCGGGCGTGATACGGCACGGCCCATTCCTGGATTTCGCGGGCGCCATCGAAATCGAATTCGCACAGTCGCACGAACGAGATCAGATTCGCCGCGGTCGATACGGTCCACGCGGGCAATTCGTCGGGCTTTTCCAGGCAGTCGGCCACCCGGTCCAGCACACCCTCGGTGTGATCGCGGGCGATCTGATCCGAGGCCGCGAGCACCGCCGCCTCACAGCGCTGCCGGACCACATCGTCATCGGTGGCGGATCCGCGCGCCAGCACATTGGACAATCGGCCCAAAGCGGCCCTGGCCGCACTCGACTGCTGCAGATTCACATTCGCCCTGGCCACCGCCATCAGCAGTTTGGATCGCGAAGCCACCTGCTGCACCGGCAGTTTCGATACCGTGCCGAGCAGCGTCGCGAGCCGGGACTTGTCGATGAGGTCCATGCCGCCGCTCTCGAGCAGGTCGAGGGCCATCTTCAGATCCGTCGCCGCCAGTGCGTGATCGACCGACTTGCGCAAAAGCTGGTGTTCGGCGTACCAGCGGGATGCCTTGCGGTGCAATGTCCGCAGCTTGGCCGGATCGGAACGCTCCAACCGCGCCCGCAGATGTTCGGCGAACAGCGGCTGCATCCGGAACCACTCGGGATCGTGGGCAATGCGCCGCACGAACAACTCTCGCTGTTCGGCCTGCTCCAGCAGCTGCTCACCGTCCGGATCCTCCGATAGCGCCGAGGCCAGCGACCCGCTGACGCGCTCGGTGATCGAGATCGAGGTCAGGAAGTCGAGCATCCTGGGTTCGAGGGTGTCCAGCACATTCTCGGCCAAATACTCGCGGATGCCGTGACTGCCCTCGGCGAGATTGGCGATCAACCGATCCGGATCGATATTGCCGCGCAACGACAGACTCACCAGCTGGATGGCGGCGGGCCAGCCGTCGGTGGCCGCGTGGATCTGCTCCACCTGGTTGTCGGTGAGTGCGAAACCATTGCGCCGCACCAGAATATCCTTGGTCTCCGCCACGGTCAGGCGCAGCGCCGTTGAGCCGATCTCGACCAGTTCATCGTGCACCCGCATCCGGCTGGTCGGCAGGCCGGACTGCTCGCGGCTGGTCACCACGAAGCGCAGATGGTGACATCCATTGTCCAGCAATGTATCCATGACCCGATGCACGCCGGCATCGCCGACCCGGTGCCAGTCGTCCACGATCACCACGACGGTGGAGCCGCTGGCATGGATCTCATCGATCAGAGTGGAGATGACGAAGGCGACCGCATCGGCGGGTCGCTCCTCGAGCACGTGGTCCAAACCCTCGCCGATATCCGGGCGGACCCGACGGATCGCCTGGATGAGGTGGGCCAGGAACCAGACCTCGTTATCGTCGTCCTGATCCACGCCGAGCCAAGCCACCGCGACCCCGCCCTCGGACAGTTCGGTGCGCCATTGCGCGGCCAGCGTGCTCTTGCCGAATCCGGCCGGTGCGTGGATCACCGCGAGCCTGCGGCGGCCACCGGCGCGCAGCGTATCCAGCAGGCGCGGGCGCGGCACCGGGTCGCGGGCCGGGGTCGGCGGGCGGAATTTCGTCGTCGCCGTCGGCGGCAGGGTCGGCACTGCCGAGATCGAGTTGTCCGGATGCTGAGATACCGCGGGGCGCAAGGTCAATGGCCAACTGCGGCGCGCGGTCACCGCGGGTCGCGTCGACGTGGATTCGGCCACCTCCGCTTGGTCCGCCCCATCCAGCACCACCGCGGTATCCAATAGCGCCATCTCATCGGGCATCTGGTCGTGCGCGCCCTGCACCGCGCGCAGCTGCTCACCGAATTCGAATGCCGAGGCGGGCCGCTCACTCGGATCGGTGTGCATCGCGTGCTGGATGGCGTCGGCGACATCGTCGGGGAGGTCATGGCCGTGCAGATCCGGCACCGGCTGGGTGGTGATCCGCAGGAATTGCGCGATCACCTTCTCCCCCGACTGCCGCTCGAACGCGGCATGTCCGGTCAGCAATGCGAACAGCGTGGACCCGAGCCCGTACACATCGGAGAGGACCGTCGGCTCATCACCCTTGAGCACCTCGGGGGCGGTGAAGGCGGGCGAGCCGGTGATCAACCGGCTCGAGGTGCGGAAACCACCCGGAATCCGGGCAATGCCGAAATCGGTCAGCTGTGGTTCGCCGTAGGCGCTGAGCAGCACATTAGCCGGTTTGACATCCCGGTGCAGGATCCCGGCACGATGGGCGCTCTCGATCGCACCCGCCAGCTTCACCCCGGCACGCAGGGAATCCGCCCAGGTGAGCGGCCCCTGTTCGCGAATGACCTGTTCCAGCGAACCACGGGTGCAATAGGGCATGACAATGAACGGCTGACCGGTCGGGGTGACATCGACCTGGAGAATGTCGACGATGTTCGGATGGCCGGACAGCCGTCCCATCGCCTTTTCTTCGCGCAGGAATCGTTCGCGGCTCTCGGCGTCGATCTCCTCGGACAGCACCTTCACCGCGACCACCCGGTTCAGTGCGTATTGAATGCAGCGGTACACCACCCCGAACCCGCCCCGACCGATCTCGACGGCACTCGACAGGCCCATCGCATCCAGCTCGTCGGCCATCTCGATGGGCGTATGTCGCTGAGTGTCCGATTCGGCCGGGGTCGATTCGGGGCTTGCCTTGCCCGAACGCATCTGTGGATTCACGTGACCACCTCGAACTCATATCGAATCGGCGTCACCGGCGATCGAGAAACACACCGACATCGGACATCGCGTAACTATCTCGCGATGCCCGATATGCCTGCGCATACTCCAACGTAGCGCGGTATCAACCGGAGTGCGTGGCTTTCGAAACAGCGTGGTTCCGACCACGCGGCGGGCGCCGACCGCTCAGCGCTCGGCCGCGGGCCGCGTCGCCGGATCGTAGAGGAATGAGATCCGCTCCATGACGTTCTTGCGCTGGGTGTTCTGGAAGGCGGCGATCAACCAGCGACCGTCTTGGCGGACGATGGTGTAGGTCTGCGTTTTCGACAGATCCGCTGGCTGCTTCGGATCGTCGGTGTAGGTGTCGCCACGACTGGTGACGATGGCGGTATCGGTGCCGTAGAAGCGGATGCCGAGGATCGAGTCGGTGAGCTTGGTGCCCTTCTTGAATCCCGCGAACAGGGCGCGGTGCCCCTCGATGATATCGGTGCGGCCCTGGTAGTAGGTGCCGACGAAGCTGGTGTAGGTGGCGTCCTCGGTGAACAGGGCACCGTAGGCGTCGGCATCGCCGCGGCCCCAGGCGCCGGTGAGTTCGTCGAGCAGATCGCAGATTTCCTTGGCCGACTGCGGCGCTGGCGTCGGGACGGTGGTACAGGCGGTGGTGCCGAGGTTCTGTACATCGGAGGTCTGGTCCAGCCAGAGGTAGCCGCCGCCCGCGGCGACGCCGAGGGTGATGGCGGAGGCAGCGAGGATGCGGGAGACGATGCGGCGGCGGTTGCGCGGCTTGCGCTCTGGGGCGTTCATGGCAGGGTCCTTCTGGCGAAAACGATAGGGGGAGTTCAGCGTTCGGCCGACGGGCGGGCGGCGGGGGTGGACAGGTAGGTGATGCGTTCCATGAGCTTGTTGCGCTTGGTGTTCTGGAAGGCGGCGATCAGCCAGCGGCCCTCGCGGCGGACCAGGGTGTAGGTCTGGGTCTTGGTGAGCTGATCGGCGCGCTTGGGCTTGCCCTTATAGGTGTCGCCGTGGCTGTTGACCACGGCGGTGTCCGGTCCGTAGAAGCGGATGTCGACGATGTCGTCGGCCAGCCGGGTGCCCTTCAGGACGCTGCCGAACAGGGCACGGTGCGAGGCGGCGATATCGGCGCGACCGCGGTAGAGCGTGCCGAGAAAGCTTGTATAGGTGGCGTCTTCGGTGAAGACCGCGCCGTAGGCGTCGGCGTCGCCGCGCCCCCACGCCTCGACCAATGCCGTGAGCACGCCCTGGATGGCCTGGGTGTCCGCAGTGGTGTCGGTGCCGCGCATGATGATCCTCCGTGTTAGATTTCTTCTTGTAAGAGCTTTCTTCGTTTAAGAAGTCTCTTCGTTGAAGAAGAGATTAGAAGATGGAGGTATCCGTGTCAACACCACCGATGCGCCCCGACGCGAGCGAGGTCTATCGCCGCTACCTGAGCGCGGTCATGCTGCACGGACAGGCGGGCGCCCGCGCCGTCGACCTGGGCGCGACAGACCTCTACGCGCTCAACATCCTGGAACTCAACGGCGCCATGACCCCCGGCGAACTCGGCGCCCGCAGCGGACTGACCACCGGCCCGACCACCCGTCTCATCGATCGCCTGGAGGACGCGGGCTATGTGCGCCGCGTCCCCGTCCCCGGCGACCGTCGCAAGGTCATTGTCGAATTGATCGACAAGCCAGCCGATCTCGACGAGATCCTGGCCCCCGCGCGCCGCCGCATCGGCGAAATCATCGGCGGCTATTCCGCCGAACAGCGCGAGGTGCTCTTCGACTACTTCACCCGCGCCGCCGACGCGTACTACCAGGCCGCCGAGGATCTGCGCCCCAGCTGAGCGCCACCGCAGACGCGATAGCGGGCGCTATCTCCTACCGGAGAGCCAGCGCCACGATCTGGGTGACCTGCTTATCGGAGAAGTTGTTATCGCTGACCAGGATCAAGGTTCGCGCACCCGACGGCAGCCGCGGACCCCAGGTCATGCCCTCGATATTGTCGATCGGATCCAGGCCGAGATCGGCGAGGTCGACCAGCAGGCGCTTGGCGACCGGCCGGGCAGTGTCGAGCGGCGCATCGAGGACATTGGTCGCGCCATCGGTATCGGCCTCGTAGATGCGGATCCTATTGCCGACGCCGACCACGAAAGAACGTTCCAGGACCAGGAATTTCGTGGGATCGAGCGGGTCGGCGGCAAGAATCGAAGCAATGCCGTTCATGCCCTGGCCCGGATCGGGCTGTGACTGCGCGAAGACCGGCTCCATCGGATAGGCATACTGCGCCAGCAGCGGACCGAAGCGGGCCTGCACCGTAATCCGCGAGGTGGCACCGGCTTTCACCGTGGCGACGGGACCGTCCAGCAGCAGCGGGCCCTCCACGGACGTCACGAACAGCGTGCCGCCCGCCGCGAAGGTCGCACCTTCCAGGGCGAGATTCTGGCGCGGGCCGGCGCTCGGGCGCATCCGCTCGTTCTCCGGGATCGGGAGTTCGGCGACGAAAGTGCCGTCCGGGTGGGTGATTCGTACCGACGCGTCAGCCAGCACGGTATCGGTGCGCTCACCTTCCTGGGTCCAGTAGTAGTCACCGGTCCACGGGTCGACGCGAATCTCTTCGGGATCCAAGGACTTCGGTGCGTACAGGGAGCCGTCCGGGGTGCGCAGCGGGTATGTACCGGTGAACGTCACCGGACCGACGCCGCGGTCGTCCACACCGAATCGCGCGGTGTAGAACCGCGCTGGATCCCGCTCCGACCTGTCATCACTGATCAGCACATATTCGCCGGTGCTCGGCTGGAAGTCGATGCCGGACAGGCCACCGACCGTGGTGCCTCGGAAGTCGGCGTCGAACGGAATGATCTGCTCGCCGAGCAGGCGCACCGAGGGGGCATCGCCCGCGACCGGCGGGGGCGCGGCGGTGGCGACCGGGGCGAGGGCACCCGCGACCGCGACAGTCGCTATGAGCAGGGATCGGCTACGTCTGACCACAATCGGCAACGGTATCGGCCAGGTCGATCACGCGGGTTAACGGCACTCGAAATCGAGGACCGAAACGGCGAAAGCCCGCCACCGCGAAAAGCGGTGGCGGGCTTCGGTGTTGCGAGTTGCCGCGAGACTACTTGCGCAGCGAGGCCGGAACCTCGAAACGCTCGCCGTAGGTCTTGGCGAGGTAGTCGGCACGCTCGACGAAGGCCGCCTGGCCACCCGGGTAGCCGACGATGAACTGGTGCACACCACCGGTCCAGGCCGGGAAGCCGATGCCGAAGATCGAGCCGATGTTGGCGTCGGCGGTGGTGATCAGCACACCCTCGTCGAAGCACTTCTGGGTCTCGATCGCCTCGATGAACAGCATGCGGTCGATCAGATCCTGCAGCGGCACACCGAAACCGGCGGTGGTCTTGAAGTGCTCGCGCAGGCCCTGGAAGATGCCGAGGCGCTTGCCATCTTCGTCGTAGTCGTAGAAGCCTGCCTTCTCGAGGCGGCCCGGACGACCCTGCTCGACCAGGTAGTCGATGACGTCCTGGGCCGGGTGACGCTTCTTGCCCAGGGTGGCGTCGCCGTGCGCGGCAGCCTCGAGGGTCTCCTTGGCGATCTTCTGCATGAGCTTGAGGTTCAGCTCATCCGAGAGCTGCAGCGGCGCGGCCGGGTAGCCCGCCTGCAGACCTGCCTGCTCGATGGTCGCGGGCTCGATGCCCTCGGTCAGCATGGCGATCGCCTCGTTGACGAAGGTGCCGATCACGCGCGAGGTGAAGAAGCCACGGCTGTCGTTGACCACGATCGGGGTCTTCTTGATCGCGAGGGTGTAGTCGAACACCCGGGCCAGCGCCTCGTCGGAGGTCTTCTCACCCTTGATGATCTCCACCAGCGGCATCTTGTCGACCGGCGAGAAGAAGTGGATGCCGATGAAGTCCTCCTGGCGCTTCACGCCGGTCGCGAGACCGGTGATCGGCAGGGTGGACGTGTTCGAGCCGAGCAGCGCGTCCGGGGTGACGATGTCCTCGATCTCCTGGAACACCTTGTGCTTGAGCTCGGTGTTCTCGAAGACGGCCTCGATGACGAAGTCGACACCGGCGAAGTCGGCCGCATCCGCGGTCGGCGTGATCCGGTCCAGCAGCGCCTTGGACTTCTCCTCGGTGGTCTTGCCGCGGGACAGCGCCTTGGCCTCGATCTTCTCGGAGTAGTTCTTGCCGCGCTCGGCCGCCTCGATGGTGACGTCCTTGAGCACGACCTCGTAGCCCGCCTTGGCCGAGACGTAGGCGATACCCGCGCCCATCATGCCCGCGCCGAGCACGCCGACCTTGCGGATCTCCTTCTTCGGGACATCCTTGGGCCGCGAACCACCGTTGTTGATCGACTGCAGGTCGAAGAAGAACGCCTGGATCATGTTCTTCGCGACCGGGCCGGTCAGCAGCGAGACGAAGTAGCGCGATTCGATCAGCGACGCGTTGTCGATGTCGACCTGCGAACCCTCGACCGCGGCCGACATGATGGCGCGCGGTGCGGGCATGTTGGCGCCCTTGAGCTGCTTGCGCAGGTTGGCCGGGAAGGCCGGGAGGTTGGCGGCGAATGCGGGCGTAGTCGGTGTGCCGCCCGGAATCTTGAAGCCCTTCTTGTCCCAGGGCTGCACGCCGCCCTCGGGGTTGGCCTTGATCCACGCCTTGGCGGCGGGCACCAGCTCTTCGATCGAGCCGACGACCTCGTTGATCAGGCCGATCTCCTTGGCCTTGCCCGGGCGGTACTTGTTGCCCTGCAGCAGGAACTGCATCAGCGCGCCCTGCAGGCCGAACATGCGCACGGTGCGGATGACACCGCCGCCGGCGGGCAGCAGGCCCAGGGTCACCTCGGGCAGACCGAGCTGCACGCCCGGCACGTCGGCCGCGATGCGGTAGTGGGTGGCCAGGGTGATCTCCAGGCCGCCGCCGAGGGCCGCGCCGTTGATCGCGGAAACGACCGGCTTGCCGAGGGTCTCCAGCCGACGCAGCGCCGACTTGATGGTGCCCAGCTCTTCCATGAGGGCCTGGCCGTCTTCCGGACCGACCTTCATCATGTTCTTCAGGTCGCCGCCCGCGAAGAAGGTCTTCTTGGCCGAGGTCAGCACCACACCGGTGATGTTGTCCTTCTCGGCCTCGAGCCGGTCCACGGTCGCGGTCATGGACGTCTTGTACAGCTCGTTCATCGTGTTGGCGCCCTGGTTCGGGTCGTCCATCGTCAGCACGACGATGCCGTCCGAATCCTGCTCCCAACCGATCATGTTGGTCTCGCTCACAGCTGTGTGTCTCCTTGAATTCTGTGCTGTCGGTTGGGGTTAGACGCGCTCGATGATGGTCGCGACGCCCATGCCGCCGCCGATGCACAGGGTGATCAGCGCGTAGCGGCCGTTGCGGCGCTCCAGCTCGTCGACCATGGTGCCGGTGATCATCGCGCCGGTGGCGCCGAGCGGGTGGCCCATCGCGATGGCGCCGCCGTTGACGTTCAGCTTCTCGTCCGGGATCTGCAGGTCCTTCTGGAACTTCAGCACGACCGAGGCGAACGCCTCGTTGATCTCGAACAGGTCGATGTCATCGAGCGACAGACCGGCCTTGGCCAGCGCCTTGTGCGCGGCCGGGGTCGGGCCGGTGAGCATGATGGTGGAGTCGGCGCCGCTGGTGGCGGTGGCGACGATGCGCGCACGCGGGGTCAGGCCCGAGGCCTTGCCCGCCTCTTCCGTACCGACCAGCACCAGCGCGGCGCCGTCGACGATGCCCGAGCTGTTGCCGCCGTGGTGGACGTGGTTGATCTTCTCGACGAAGTGGTACTTCTGCAGCGCGACCGCGTCGAAGCCGCCCATCTCACCGACCACGGCGAAGGACGGGTTCAGCTTGGCCAGATCCTCGGCGGTGGTGCCGGCGCGGCGGTGCTCGTCGTTGTCGAGCACGATGATGCCGTTCTGGTCCTTGACCGGAACAACGGACTTGGTGAAGTAGCCGCCGGTCCACGCCTTATCGGCGAGGTCCTGCGAGCGCACCGCGTAGGCGTCGACGTCATCGCGGCTGAAGCCCTCGATGGTGGCGATGAGGTCGGCCGAAACACCCTGCGGCACAAAGTAGGTGTCGTAGTTGGTGGCCGGGTCCAGTGCCCAGGCGCCACCGTCGGAGCCCATCGGCACCCGGGACATGGACTCGACGCCACCGGCGATGACCAGGTCGTCGAAGCCCGAGCGGACCTTCTGCGCGGCCAGGTTCACGGCCTCGAGGCCGGAGGCGCAGAAGCGGTTGATCTGGAAGCCGCCGACGGTATCCGGCAGACCGGCCACGGTGACCGCGGTGCGGGCGATATCCATGCCCTGGTCGCCGACCGGGGTCACGACGCCGAGGATGATATCGGAGATCCGGTCCTCGTCGAGGTTGGGGAAGCGAACGCGCAGCTCCTGGATCAGACCAACAGTCAGATCAATCGGCTTCACCGAGTGCAGCGAACCGGTCTTCTTGCCGCGGCCACGTGGAGTGCGGATGGCCTCGTAAATGTAGGCCTCTGTGGTCATATCGGAGTGTTTCCTTCCTTAGGGTGCGGCGGGGGCGAACATGCGTCCATCCACGCTCTATGCAGCGTCCGAACGTCATCAGTTCGAGCGCGTTGTGCAGCGACACCACGTTTGCGGCGTGGCCGCGGGGGACCTCGCCGACCGGGCCGGAACCCGATCGTCCTAACGCTGTACAAAAGCCGACAAGCAGCGGTGATCACGAGTCCTACCGCCCAGTAGCCCTGGGCATACGATAGAACGTCGCGATACCGCAATTCGCGGCCACCCGTTCATACTACCGTCGTGTGCGAACTCCGGTTAACTTAACGTCGTGTGAACGCCGGTTGTCAACCATCGAGTCGTGTGGCACCCAGCTCACTTTTGAGCAACTCCAAGGCGACCTCGTCCGGGTCGCGTCGATCCCCCGGTGCCACCGGGGTCTGCGATTCGGCCAGCATCTCCTGCTCCTCCTCCGGTGTGGAGGGCGGTGGGACGCCGTCGATCGGCGGGTAATCCATCGGGCCCGGGTCATCCGGTAGATCGGGGTAGTCGGGCGGCGGGATATCGTCGTCGCCGCGGTACTGCCGTGCTTCGCCGCCCGGCGCGGGCCGCTGCGCACCGCCGGTCGCGGTATCGGCGCCCGCGGCCCTGGTCTGACTCGGCCGCGAGAAACGCGGTGGCGCGGGCGCATCCGAACCGCGGGCGACGGCGTTGCCGGATTCACGTCCCGGCGCACTCCCGGCCTGCTGCCCGGTCTGGCCACGCCCCCGGCCCGCCTTCTGCGGCGCGGCGGCCTGCCGCGGCGCGGCGCCACCGGCCTCCCAGCGCACCGGATGATCGCTGCCGAGCACGGCCCGCACCGCCGACCGCACCGCCTCCACATTCCGCGGATCCGACAGCCGCTGCGCCAATGGCGCGTGCTGATGCGCGAAAACGATCACATCCCCCTCGATTCGCGCCACCGAGGCCCCCGACAACAACGCCTGCACGGTAGGCCCGAACTCCCGCACCTTCGCCCGAATATCCGCCCAGGCCCCCTCCACCGCCCGCAACAGATCCGCGTCCTCCTGCACGCCTCCCTGCTGCTCCCCAGCAGCACTCACACCAACTTGATCCGCCGCGTCCCGTTGCTGCGGCGCGCCTCCTTGCTGCGCCACGCCCCCTTGCTGCGCCACGCCTCCTTGCTGCGGCGCGCCCCCTTGCTGCGGCGCGACATCCTGCTGCATGGAGGCAGCGCCCGCACCGGTCGTCGGCGCGCTCGCTTGCGCCGCTACCCCGGCCGGGGATGCCACCCGATCTGCGGCGGCTTGGTCGGACCGTTGAGCCGACAATGACGCCGCATCGGCACCTATGGACCCTGCGTAGTCGCGCCCCGTCGGTGTGATTGCCTCGGAGGCCTGCGCTCCTCCGGATTCCGGCAATCCGACACCCGCCGACGAACCCACCGCACCAGCAGACCCACCCCCGGTCGGATCGGTCGCGACGACTCGGTCACCGGACTCGGCCGCCGACGGCGGCGCTGCCACCTCCGGTCCAGCCGTATCGACCGGCACGAAGGCGAACTCCGCTCCGGCATCCACCCGGCCGGAGTCCGACTGCCGCCCAGCGGCGGCGCTCTGTTCGTCGGCGATAGCTTGCCCAGCGGCCTCCGCAACAGGCCGCGCCACAACGGCAGCGTCCACACCGACGCCCTGATCCGGAAGGGCACCGAGCCCGATGGCCGAGTGCTGTTCAACAGCCGCTGCGCGCTCTGCGGGCAGGCTCGGCCTCGGAGCAGCAGCCTGCGTCGGAGCAGCAGCCTGCGTCGGAGCAGCAGCCTGCGTCGGAGCAGCAGCCTGCGTCGGAGCAGCAGCCTGCGTCGGAGCAGCAGCCTGCGTCGGAGCAGCAGCCTGCGTCGGAGCAGCAGCCTGCGTCGGAGCAGCAGCCTGCGTCGGAGCAGCAGCCTGCGTCGGAGCAGCAGCCTGCGTCGGAGCAGCAGCCTGCGTCGGAGCAGCAGCCTGCGTCGGAGCAGCAGCCTGCGTCGGAGCAGCAGCCTGCGTCGGAGCAGCAGCCTGCGTCGGAGCAGCAGCCTGCGTCGGAGCAGCAGCCTGCGTCGGAGCAGCAGCCTGCGTCGGAGCAGCAGCCTGCGTCGGAGCAGCAGCCTGCGTCGGAGCAGCAGCCTGCGGGCCGCTCGCGGGGCTCGCGCCCGCGCGGGTCGCGTCCTTTTCGCGGCGCGCGGCGGCGAGGAGTTCCGCGCCGCGGCGGCGTGGGGGCTCGTTGGCGGCACGCGGCGGTGCCGACTGGGGCGGGGCGGTCTGGGGTGAGGCGGACGATGTGTCGGTGGATGGGGCCGGGGCGGCGCTGGGGGCGATCGCGCCGGTCGCTATGCCGCGTTCGAGGCGCTCCAAGCGTTGCAGGGTGGCCGATTCGGTGTCGGAGACCGAGGGCAGCAGCATGCGGGCGCTAACGATTTCCAGCAGCAGGCGTGGGGCGGTGGCGCCGCGCATTTCGCCGAGGCCCTCGTGCAGGAGTTCGGCGTGGCGGGCCAAGGTGGCCGGGCCGGTGCGCTCGGCCTGTTCGCGCATGCGGTCCAGGACATCGCCGGGACCGGAGACCAGGCCGCGGTCGGCGGCATCGGGGACGGCCTGCAGCAGGATCAGGTCGCGCAGGCGCTCCAGGAGGTCGACGGCGAAGCGGCGTGGGTCGTGGCCCGCCTCCATGACGCGATCGATGGTGCCGAAGAGGGCGGCGCCATCGCTGGCGGCGAGCGCGTCGATCGCATCATCGATCAGCGCGACATCGGTGACGCCGAGCAGCGAGACGGCCCGCGCATAGGTGACTCCCTCGGGGCCCGCGCCCGCGAGCAGCTGGTCGAGCACGCTCAAGCTGTCGCGCGGCGACCCGCCGCCCGCGCGTATCACCAACGGGTACACCGCTTCCTCTACCGGCACATGCTCCTGCTCGCAGATCTTGCCGAGGAGTCCGCGCATGGTCGCGGGCGGCAGCAGCCGGAACGGGTAGTGGTGCGTGCGGGAGCGGATGGTGGGCAGCACCTTGTCCGGCTCGGTGGTGGCGAAGATGAAGATCAGGTGGGCCGGCGGCTCCTCGACGATCTTGAGCAACGCATTGAAGCCCGCAGTGGTGACCATATGCGCCTCATCGACGATGAACACCCGATAGCGCGACTCCGCGGGCGCGTAGAAGGCCCGGTCACGCAGTTCACGGGTGTCGTCGACACCACCGTGACTGGCGGCGTCCAGCTCGATCACATCGAGATTGCCCGGACCACCCGGCCCCAGCGCCACACACGACGGGCAGACGCCGCACGGCGTCGAGGTCGGACCCTGCACACAGTTCAACGAACGTGCGAGGATGCGCGCCGAAGAGGTCTTGCCACAGCCCCGGGGTCCGGAGAACAGATAGGCATGACTGATGCGACCAGTGTCGAGCGCGGTACTCAGCGGGTCGGTGACGTGCTCCTGACCCACCACTTCAGCGAACGTTGCCGGTCGGTACTTCCGGTACAGAGCCACGGCCAGAGGTTACCGGCGCCCACCGACAATGCCCATTCCCGTCGGCCGACAGGCCGGGCGCGGCGTGCTGTCGGGCGTTTCGCAAGATATATGTGATGTAGATCACAAGATGCGCAAACCTTTGTTAGCCCCCACTGATCAGCGCCGAAGGCGGCAACGCCGGAGCTAACGAAGATCAAGAACGGACGAACAGGTAATTTTCGCGCCCGTCCAGTGACATTTACGTCGATTAGTTGAACTCACGCCCTGGTTCGCGACCGATTTGCAGAGATAACGAATACGTCAACCGGGATGACATCTACGCAATTGCCTGGCTACCGTGGTTAGCGGCAACTTCGGTAGCCAAACCTTCATCAGGTTGGTGGTCCCGGCCGGTCCCTCATCCCGACCGGGACACAACCTGGCTCTCCCACGATTCAGGGCGCTTTCCGCCGAATTCACACCGCTTCCACCGGAGGAAACTTCCACCGTGACGTCGTGTGACGACATCGCCGCCGCCTGGCTTTCGAGCACTGATTTCGCCGACGACCATGCCGCCGTCGACCTGCTCAGCCGCGCGATCAGCCCGCAGGACTTCGCGATCAAGCGCGATTCGCTGCCGGTGGCAGCCGCCGCCGATCCGTCGACCGCCGCGGCCATCCTCGAGCTATTGGAGCGCGGCCAGGTGCCGACCATGGCCGCGATCCGGACCCTCACGGCCCAGAACGAGATGCGCCGCGAGGCCGAGCGCATCGAGCGCCTCGGTCGCCGGGCCCAGCGCAGCATCGACGACTTCGGCCGGGTGCTGGCCCGCCTGGCCGAGGACCATTGGCTCGCGCACGGCACCGGCCCCACCCGCCGCGACGTGCTGCAGTCCGAACCGGTGATGACGCTGATCCGGGAGCGGATCGACGATATCCCGCCGACCGCGGTCAAACACCTCTGGTTGATCGAACGGGCGCAGCGGGCCGGCTGGATCGCCTCCAATGCGAACCCCGGATCCCTGTGTGCCGCAAGGCGTTTCTATTCCGCCAGATACGGCAACCGGGTCTCGCTGCGGCCGGTCAATGCGATCGGCACGATCGTGGCGAGCTACCTCAACGACTACCTGGCCGAATACGGGCGCCCACCGCGCTGGTCCACCCTCGCTCGCGAACTGCGCGACGATCGCGGCCGCCGGATGTTCCACGACACCGCGGACGCGCGCATTCAGCAGCGGTGGCTCACCACGGCCGAATGGATGGCCGTGCGCGAGGACCTTCCGGTGCCCGGCCGTCGGGGTCTGCGGGCGCTGGCCAAGAAGTCGCGGCGCTGAACTGTCTGGGCCGATATCCCCTAGCGGTGCTCGAGGCCGCTGTGAGCATTCGGTAATTTCTTCGCAACGCATGCACGCGTGGAAGGAGTTACCCCGTGTCCTCAACCATCGATCCCGCGGCCACCGCCTGGCTGCTCATCAGCACGGCCCTGGTGCTGCTGATGACGCCTGCTCTGGCGATTTTCTACGGCGGGATGGTGCGCTCGACCGGCGTACTCAACATGCTGATGATGAACTTCATCGCGATTCCACTGGTGACCGTGGTCTGGTTGCTCGCCGGCTACAGCCTCGCGTTCAGCGAGGACGCGGGCGGCGGTCTGATCGGGAATCTCGACCACTTCGGTATGGCCGGCATCGACCCGAACACCGTCCACGGCACGATTCCGGAACTGCTGTTCGCCACCTTCCAGCTGACCTTCGCGATCCTGACCGCGGCACTGGTCAGCGGCGCGATCGCGGACCGCGCGAAATTCTCCGGCTGGATGGTCTTCGTGCCGCTGTGGGCGCTGGTGGTCTACGTGCCGATCGCGCACTGGGTGTGGGGTCCGGACGGCTGGCTGGCCTCCTTCGGCGCGCTCGACTACTCGGGCGGCATGGTCGTCGAGATCGCCTCCGGCGCGTCCGCGCTGGCGCTCGCGCTCGTGCTCGGCCCGCGCATCGGCTTCAAGACCGATGCGATGCGTCCGCACAACCTGCCGTTCGTGCTGCTGGGCGCGGGTCTGCTGTGGTTCGGCTGGTTCGGATTCAATGCCGGATCCGCGCTGACGGCGAATGGCATTGCGGCGGCGGTATTCCTGAACACCTTGGTGGCCGGCTGTCTGGGCATGCTCGGCTGGCTCGCGGTCGAGCAGATCCGCGACGGTCGGCCGACCACCTTCGGTGCGGCCTCCGGTGTGGTGGCCGGACTGGTTGCGATTACGCCGTCGTGCGGTTCGGTGAACACCCCCGGCGCGCTCATCGTCGGCCTCGCGGCCGGAGTGGTGTGTTCATTCGCGGTGGGCTGGAAGTTCAAGGCGGGCTATGACGATTCGCTCGACGTGGTCGGCGTGCACTTCGTCGGCGGCATTGTCGGCACGCTGCTGATCGGGCTGCTGGCGAATCAGGTGATGACCGGTGGCGTCGAGGGCCTGTTCTACGGCGGCGGATTCGCACAGCTCGGCAAACAGCTCGTCGGCGTGCTGGTGACCGCGGCCTACGCGTTCACCGTCACCTTCGCACTCGGCAAGGGCATCGACCGGTTCTTCGGATTCCGGGTCAGCAAGGAAGACGAGACCGCGGGCATCGACTTCGCCCTGCATGCCGAGACCGCGTATGCCGAAGGCGTGCACGGACATTCGCCGCGGCGCTTCGGCGAGGGGCACTTCGGTCAGCCGCACGGTGGCGATCACTGATCGAAGCGGCAACAGCGCCACGACGCCTGGCTGACGTCACCGCTGAATCGGTACGAACCGCACCGATTCAGTAGGGCGTGAGCCAGGCGTTGCTCTTTCGGATATCGACCTGCACTCGAAAGCGGTGGCTACGAAACCTCGTCCGAGGGAGCCTTCCAAGTGTTGCACTGGAACGTCCTGTCGTACTTATGTCCCTGCGTGAACCAGTTGGCCTGGTTCTGCCCGGTGCCGTGATCGCGCGCGTCACCTTGCCGGTCGCCACGCCCGACCTGGTCCTGCGTGGCGCGAGTCATCTGTGCCACGGTGAAGACGCCGTCGTAGGTCGATGTGCCGACGTACATTCCGGAAAAGCAGTCCGCCTCCAGCTCGAAGCGGCGCGACAACTCCAGTCCCAGCGCAGTGCGGGTGCCCGCCTCATTGCGCTCGGTGTTCATCCGCTGCGATATCCCGGAGAGCGCCTGCACGTGATGACCATATTCGTGCGCGAAAACCGACAGATAGATCACCACGTCGTCGCCGTACTTCTCGACCTGGATCTTGTCCAGGGGCATGTAGATCGTGTGGTTCGTCGAACAATAGAAGGCCGCGAAGCTGCTACTGGCCGTAGTACACGGGGATGTCGCGTCCGACGCTCGAGCGGGCACACTCAGACCCGGACTGGAGAACGGGAGATTCGCGCCCTGCAAGGTGGGCCGCCACTTTTTGTCCAGGCAGTCGGCCGCGGCCTGGAAGAATCGGGTGGCCGCTGCGGTCGTCGCGGCCCAGGCCGGGTAGTCGCAGTCGATGTTGATCAGCCCACTATTGTCGTCACTGAACAGCGGATTCTCGCCGAGCTTGGCAACCGGTTGCGGCCCAGCGGGTTTCGTCGTGGTCGGCGCTGCCGCCCCCGTTGTGGACTGCGACGCGGTGCGCGATGTCGGGCTGGGTGACGAGGTCGTCGCCGATGTCGGCGGCGTGTAGGTGTAGCTGGGCGTCGGCGGGGTGTAGGCCGACGGACGGTGTCTGTTCTTCTCGTTATCGGCCGAAATCGCCGATGCGACGAACAGTCCGACGACCGCGACGATGACCGTCAGCACACCGAGCAGTGCACTGAGTCCCGCACCCGAACTCCGCCGCCGCGGCGGGTACGGACGCGGCGGATAACCGGGCCGCTGGTAGGGCATCGGCGGACCGTACGGCGCCGCATTCGGTGCACCATAGGCGGGCGGATAACCAGGTGGCAGGCCATATCCCGGCTGCGGACCCGGCGGTGGCTGGTATCCGGGGGCGGGTTGATATCCGGGCGGCGGCGGATAGCCCGGTGCGGGTTGATATCCGTGCGACTGAGGTCCGGGCGGCGGACCATAGCCGTAGGGCGGCTGCGTCATCCGCTCACGACACCGAAGTGGCCGACGCGGTGAACGTATTGCACTGTGCCGCACGGTCTTTGTCCACGCCGATCTCGAACCAGGCCCCGCCGTTGGCCGCGGTGCCGTGATCACGCATATCGCCGCGCTGATCGCCGCGGCCGTGCGCATCACGTCGGGCGAGGGTGATCTGCGATGTGGTCAGCGAACCGCCATTGGCCGAGGAGCCGAGATACATTCCGTCGAAGCAGTTGGCCTGCAACTCGATTCGGCGCGACAACTCCAAACCCTTCTCACTGCGCACACCCGCGTCGACCCGATCGCTATTGGCCTTGCGCAGGATTCCGGCCATCGCCTGCACGTGATGGCCGTATTCGTGGGCGAAGACCGACAGGTAGACGATCCAGTTGTCCTTGAACAGGTCGGTCTGCAACTGGCTGATCGGCATGTAGATGGTCTTGTTCGCCGGGCAGTAGAACGCGGCGAAATTACTGGTCGAGCCGGTGCACGGCGTGGTGATGCCGTCGGTATTCGCGCTGACATTCAGCGTCGGCGATTGGAACGGCAGATTCTTTTGCGCCAGTATCGGTTTCCACGCCGACTCCAGGCAGCTCGCGGCCGTCTCGAAGAACTTGCGCGCGGTATCCACCTGCGTACCCCACGGCGCATAGGAGCACCTCGCCGGAATCAAGGTGGTGTTCGGATCGGTCAGCAGTGGATTGGTTCCGGTCTCCGATACGCCACCGCCGGAGTCCGGGGTGTAGGTCACGCTGGGGCCGGGACCCGATGCGGTGTTGCTGACCTTGCCGTGTGTGATCGCAATGCGCACCAGTCCGCCCGCCACCACGAAGACGATGATCAACAGCATGGCCACCCAGCCGCCACCGCCCTTGCGGCGCTGGGGTGGGCGTCCCGGCGGACCGTAGGGCGTCGGGGGCGGCATCGGCGCACGCTGTCCATATCCGGATGCCGGATAACCGGGCTGCTGGCCATAACCCGGCGGACCATAGCCCGGCTGTTGGCCGTACCCGGGCGAATACCCTGGCTGCTGGCCATATCCGGGCTGCTGGCCGTAACCCGGCTGACCGGGCGCGGGACGATAGCCCGGCTGGCCATATGGCAGACCCGGCCCTGGACGCGGCGGAACCGGTTGCCCACCAGGCGGAACCGGTCCATAGCCGTACGGCGGTTGTGTCACTCCCCCGTACCCCCTCGTCTCAATCATCGCCGACAGTGTTGGCCTTGCGTCGCTCCCAGGTCCGTTCGTGGGTGCGCCGCGCTGCCGCCTGCGGGCTCGTCGCTCGCGCCGGGCTGCTGACGCAGAATAGCAACTTGTCTAGAGTAGGCAGCCATGCTGACTTTTCGGGGGGGCGCCGCGAGCGCGCTACTTCTCGCCGCTGCGGGAATGCTGGCAGCCGCACCGGTTGCCCACACGGAGCCCGCAACCGATGGCGTGAATATCGTCGCCGATCTGAAACTGAGCCGGGACGGCGTGCTCGAGGTCACCGAGAGGGTGGTCGTGCCCGACGCGGGCGAGTTCAAGATGACGCTGCCGCTGCGGCTGAAGGTGGGCCAGGACGTGGAACGCGTCTTCAAGGTCACCGATGTCGATACGACCGGCGCGGGCACCGCGACGGTGGCGAACGATCTGTTCACCATCGATGCCAAGCCCGGCGAGTCCACCTTCACCTACGCGATCCACAACACCGTCAGTGACGCGCCGGGCAGCCAGGTCTTCCGCTGGCTCGGCACGATCAATGCCGATGTCGCCTCGATCGACGCATCGCTGATCAGCCCGAGCTACGAAATGGGCGTGGTGGACTGCAAACTCGGCCCGCCCGGAAATCTGCGGAAGTGCTCCGATCTGCAGATCGAGGCGGACGGGGTGCTCTACTGGCAGCAGAGCGACCTGCACAAGGGCGACAATATCGACCTGACCCTGCAACTACCGCCCGGCACGGTGCCCGCCAACGCCGATATCCGCGACAACAACGAAGCGGGTGCCTTCTCCTTCACGACTCCGGTGCTGGTCGCGTTCGGGGTACTGCTGCTCGCGCTGGCCGGACTGGTGGCCTATGTGCTCAAGGCTCGGCGGGAAAACGCCGCCGCCACAGGGGGTTCCGAGACGATCGATCCGCTGCTGCGCGCTGGCAACCAGGTCCAGTTCACCTCTCCCGATGGCATTCTGCCCGGCGAGGCGGGCGTATTGCTCGACGAACATGTCGATCCGGGCGATATCGCGGCCACGGTGATCGACCTCGCGGTGCGCCGGTATCTCTGGATCACGCCCGTCGGCGACAGCGATTGGCGCATCGACCGGGTGAACGCGCCCGATGATCAATTGCGCGATTACGAAAAGGCGGTCTACCGAACGCTATTGCCGGAGGGCACCGATTCGGTGACGGTCGGCGAATTGCGCGCGCCCGGCCGCGTGCAGGCCCAACCGGTGCGCGCCGCCATGCTCGCCGACGCGGTCGAGCGCGGCGCCTTCATCGATCGCGCCCGCATCGGTCTGCCGGTCCTGTTGGGTGGGGCGCTGATCGTCGGTGGTATCGCCGCGACCATTGCGCTGGCGCTCATGTCGGGCAGCGCGCTGGTCGGTATCGCCATCCTGCTCGGTGGCATCGCGAGCGCACTGCTGCCGCGATTCCTGCCGGTCCGCACGGCCCAGGGCCGCGAACTCGTCGGCCACGTCCGCGCACTGCAGCGCGGCCTCGATACGACCAGCCGCGACCAGATCCCGCCCGCCGACCAGGAATTGGTCTTCTCCAGGGCGCTGCCGTTCATGGTGATCGGCGGCCGCGCCGACAACTGGATCCGCGCCTTCCGCGAACTGAACCCCGCCGTCGACTCCCAACCCGGCCTCTACTGGTTCGGCGGCTTCGAACGCGACCGCAACCTCCAGCGCTTCGCGGGCCACTTCCCGTACTTCATCACCGCACTCGAAGGACTGTTCGCGAGCGGCCGCTGAACATCCAGCACCAAGCGATTTCATCGCCCGCCATCCCCCAGGTCTTCTCGCCTACTTTCTGAAGTTAGCGAGAAGACCTGCTGTGCAACTGTCAGTCGCTCAGTGCGGTACGGCGGATCGCTGAGAGCGGGTCGGCGTAGAGGACGCTGAGCGAGGTGACGACGGCCGCGAATTCCTGGACCTTGCCGCCGAATCCGCTGATGCGGATATCGGTGGGTGGGAGTTGGGAGGACTGGGCGAAGGCGCGGGCCACGTGCGCGACCGCGGGGCGGTAGCCGGTGAAGGCCTGGCCGCCGAGGATTACCCGGTCCGGGTTGAGCATGTCGCGGACCATCGCGACGGTGTGCCCGAGGATGGTCGCGCGCTCGGCGAGCAGTTCCCGCGCATCCTCCGCACCCGACTCGGCGGCGCGGTACAGGTCGGCGATGGTGGTGCCGCCGGTGCCCTTGTGCGCCGGAATGATTCCGCGCCCAACGGCTCTGGCGTGCAGCGATCGATCGCCGACGGTTACCTCCAAGCAGCCGCGGCGGCCGCAGGTGCATTCGACATCGGAGCCGGTCGGCAAGTGCGCGATCGAACCAGGACCGCTACTGGGAGTGTGCACCCGGCCGTCCAAAGTCACCGCGACACCGGCGGTTTCACGGACATAGAAGTACAGACTGCTCCCCGGACCGCCGATGCGCACACCATGGCGATCCGCATCCTTCGGTTCGCCGGTCGGCAACAGCAGCTCCGAGGCCGCCATGGCCTCGACGTGCGGCGCCACCGAGACCGGCAGCTCCAGCACCTCCCCGAGCACCGAACCGACCTGCGCACCCTGCCAGGCCAGCTTGGGATGGTCGACGACACCGGTCAGCGGATCGACCCGCCCACCGATCGCCACACCGGCCCACAGTGGTTTGCGCCGATGCCAGCGCTGCAAGAACGCCTTTGCGCTGCGCGCGACGGTCATGGTCGCGAAGTCCTGACCGGTCTGCGGGGTCGCGATCGCCAGGCCGCCGAGAATCCGGCCGCGCAGGTCGGCCGCGACGATCTTGGTGACCGCGGCGCCGATATGGATGCCGAGGGTCAGATAGGCCTCGTGATCGATTTCGAACGGAACCCGCGGACGTCCGACCGCACCCGACGCGGTCAGGTCGGGGCGCTCGCGCAGCAGACCGGCGGCCAACAGGGCCGACACCTGACGGTTGACCGTCGCGATGCTCAAACCCGTTGTGCGCGCGGCATTGTCACGGGAGATCGGGCCGCCGGTCGCGGTGCGCAATACAGCCGCCGCCGGATTGTCGGCGATGCGGAGTTCCGGCGCGACGACGGGACGCTGAACACGGACACGACCGGTGACGACCCTGGAGGCGGATCGATCAAGGGTGGGGACAGACATATGAAGGTTCCTTGCTGAAGTCCCGTACGACGGGACATGCCTACGCGTGCGGCGGCTGGGCAGCGCACGAGCCGAAAGAACGGCTCAGCTGCAGCAGGAACAACACAGTTCGCGAGTCAACGGCAGTCGCAGACCCAGTGCGGCGGTCACATAGGTGACCCGCAGTGCGGTCGGACGGCTCGAAGACATGGGATCAAAGTTAACACCGAAATCGCGGTGTACCAAGCCCTGCCAATGGCACGCGACCTCGCCCAATGCGTGTTTCGCATCGAAATCCTTGCCGCGCACCATGTTCCGATCATACTGTGGCCCAGCGCACGATATGTCCGAAAACGCCGAATGGGGGTCGCCTTTTGGCGACCCCCATGGGGTGACTGGCTCCCGGTTACGGGCCGTTCGCTCGCTACGTCATGCCGCTTCGGCGACCAGCTGACGACGGGCCAGCAGTGCGGTGGCCGAGGCGGTCAGTCCGACCAGCGCGACCACGGTGACCAGGTACAGTCCGGGCCGGTACTGCGCGATGCTGGTGGCGGCGCCACCGCTGATCAGACCGGTGACCACGGCCAGCACGACCGCTCCGCCGATCTGGCCCGAGGTCTGCACCAGCCCCGAGGCCAATCCCTGCTCGTGGTCGGCGATGCCCTCGGTGGCCTGCACCATCACCGAGGAGAACCCGAGTGCGAAGCCGAGCCCCAGCAGCAGGAATGCGGGCAGGTAGTCCAGGACGTAGTTCGGGTCGGCGCTGCCGCCGAAGGAGATGAACCAGACGTAGCCGATCACGAACGAGGTCATCGAGGCGATGATCATCGGCGTGGTGCCGTAGCGGTCGATCAGCTTGCCGGCGACGGGCGAAAGGATCGCCACGATGATGCCCGTCGGCGCCAGGGCGAGCGCCATTTTCAGCGGCTCCCACCCCAGGGTGTTCTGCAGGTACAGCGACACGATCGTCTGGAAGCTGATGTAGGAGCCGAAGATGGCCAGCGCGGCCAGGTTGGCCCGGACGATCGACTTGACCTTGAAGATGCTCAACCGCACCAGCGGGTGGGCGACCTTGTTCTCCACCACGAAGAACGCGCTCAGCAGGGCGATGGCGATAACCGCGGTGGCGACAACGCTTGCGGTCAGGCCCTTTTCGGGTGCGGTGACGATGGTGTAGACGGCGGCCAGCATGCCACCGGTCAGCAGTGCGGCGCCCGCGAAGTCGATGCGGCCCTGTTCCTTCTCGATATTGCGCGGCACCACGAAGTAGGCGGTGAGCACGACGGCCGCGACGACCAGCACCGGGACGTAGAAGGTCAGTCGCCAGTCGATGCCGGTGAGCAGACCGGAGACGATCAGACCGGAGGCGTATCCGGTGGCGCCGAAGACCGTGAAGATCGACAGCGCGCGGTTGCGGTCGTGGCCTTCCTTGAAGGTGGTGGTGATGATCGAGAGCGCGGCCGGTGCGGTGAACGCGGCGGCGATGCCCTTGATGATGCGGCTGGCGATCAGCAGCGCACCGTCATCGACCAGACCGCCCGCGAGTGAGGCGAGTCCGAAAACCACCAGGGCGGTGAGGAATACCTGCCGACGGCCGAGCAGATCGGCGGCTCGTCCGCCCAGCAGCAGCAGGCCGCCGTAGCCGAGGATGTAGCCGTTGACGATCCACTGCAGGCTCTCG
Source organism: Nocardia sp. CA-119907 (assembly GCF_050955995.1). Taxonomy (NCBI): domain Bacteria; kingdom Bacillati; phylum Actinomycetota; class Actinomycetes; order Mycobacteriales; family Nocardiaceae; genus Nocardia; species Nocardia sp. CA-119907. The sequence goes on along the minus strand of NZ_CP192091.1, from coordinate 349,019 downwards.
GTATTCAGGCCGAGTTCGGATCCGATGGACGGGAGAGCGACACCGACCATGGAGACGTCGAGTGCGTCGAGGAACATCGCCAGTCCGGCGACGAACAGCACGGCCCACAGCTTCGGGCCCCAACGCCCGGGGGTGTGCTCGGTAGATGTGGCGGTCCGGGTCTCGGGTGCGGTAGCTGTCATAGTCACGTCGAGTAATTTAGATGCACATGCATTAAATGTCAACGCAAGTAATGCGCGCACATAAAAGACCTGGTCATGATCATGTCGGGAGCAGGGCGGAAGCCCCGGACAGCAGGACGGAGGCCTCCGGACAGCACGGAAGGGCCCCGCCCAGTCGAGAGGTACTGGGCGGGGCCTGTTTCCGTGGCGACGGTGGGACCACGGATGCCGTGACCGGCGGATTCGACCTACTTGGCCGGGGCGAACGGCTGGTTGATCGTGGTGAAGTACTGGATCGCCGCACCGATCGCGACCGGAGCCGTGATCAGGATCTGACCGGCCAGGGTGCCCAGCGCACCGATGGCGATGATGCCGCCGAGGCAGCCGATGGCGGCGGCCGGAATGAAAGGACCGAACAGGCCGACGATGGTGGCCGAGGCGACCGTCGCACCGGCGATACCGCCGAGCACGCAGCCGACCGCACCACCCGCGAGGCCACCGACCAGGGTGCCGATCGTGGCGCCCGCCGAAATGGTGCTCGTCAGCCGGGTCCAGGCCGCGACCTCACGGTCGTACGGGGTCTTCCACGGCGCCTGGTCCTCGTAAGGCAGCGCGACCGGCTTGTAGACCGCGTGCTCGCGATCGATCTGCGGGGTCAAAGTCGCGGTGCGATCGGAAATCTGTGCGGCGATCGGGAATTCGAAGTCGTCGATGCTGAACTTCAGCGGGGTCCCCGCGAGTACGGCGCCGTTGGCCGCCTTGATTGTGAAGACCCCATCCTCGACAGCCAGCGAACCCGCGTCGGTCTTGATGATCGATGAATCGTTGACCGCCTCGGCGGTGAAATTGATTGCGCCATTGCCGCTTTCGGACGCGTCCGGGGCAGCCCCGGAGGTACCCGCGGCGACTCCGGTCGCCACGGTCACCAGCGCCGCGATGACGGCGAGCTTCCTCATCCTCATGTACTGCATTCCCTCATCTAGGTGTTGCTATCGAGGGAAAAGCATCGATGAGAAATCAATCGGGCACGAGGGAAAAATGCAGGCAGATTCCAATAGGGCAAATCCGGAGCGACCTCAGGACTTCTTGGCGGCGGCCTTCATCTGCTTCTTGAATGCCCGCACTTCCAACAGCGATTCGCCGTCGACGATATCGGCGGCCGAGCGACGCGAACCCTGCTCGGAGTAGGCGCCTGCCGCCGCCTCCCAGCCCTTCGGCCGCACGCCGAGCTGCTTGCCGAGTAGGGCGAGGAAGATCCTGGCCTTCTGATCGCCATAGCCGGGGAGGTCCTTCAGTCGGCGCAGCACCTCTTTGCCATCCGGATCGCCCTGCGTCCAGATCTGTTCGGTCTTGCCGTCGTAGTTCTCGACCACGTACCGAGCGAGTTCCTGGGTCCGGCGGGCCATGGACCGGCCGTAGCGGTGGATGGCGGGCGGCGTGGCGCACAGCTCCTCGAAGGCCTCGGTATCGGCGTCGGCGATCCGCTGGATATCGAAGCCGTCCATCCGGTCCGCGATCTTCTTCGGCCCACGGAAGGCGTGTTCGAGCGGGAACTGCTGATCCAGCAGCATGCCCGTCAGCAGCGCGAAGGGATCCTCGGAAAGAAGTTTGTCGGCCTCCGGTTCCTGCGCGAGACACAGCTTGACAGTCGCGGACTTCGCTTTGGCCACGGGACTTCCTTTCGCTGGTGCAGCGCCGGCGACTGCTTGCGGGTCGCTCGAAAAGTCGGCCTCCCGATCATCTCACTCGACGCCGCTGGCGACTGCTCGCAGGTCGCCCAAAAAGGTCGGTCACGTGGTCCACCCCACCCGGATGGGTGGTAAGACCTAATCGTGATAGAGATCACAGACCTGCCGTGCGGGGTGGTCGGCCCCCAAGTAGGCTCTGCGCATGCCTCAGACGACGGCAATACCTAGAGACGGAATCGGGCCCATGAATATGCAGGGGTTGCGCCCGGATCGCTTCGACAGCGCGGGCCAGGATCAATTGGTGGACGTGCGCGATCTACAGGCCGCGCTGCCCGGCATTCGGCGGCTGCGCACGTGGGCACATGAAGCACTGGCGCTGCAGCCCGGCGAGAGTGCGGTCGATATCGGATCGGGCACCGGTTCGGAGGTCATGGCGTTCGCGGACGCGGTCGGCCCGACCGGCGCGGCGATCGGTGTCGAACCCGATCCGCAACTGCTCGCCTCCGCCGAACGCCGGGCCGAACAGGCCGGGTCGACGGCCAAATTCCACTCCGGCGACGCCTACGGGCTGCCCTTCGGCGCGGATACCTTCGACGCCGCACTCTGCGAGCGGGTATTCCAGCATCTGACCGCACCCAATCGCGCGGCCAATGAGATCGCGCGGGTGCTCCGGCCCGGCGGTCGCGTTGTGGTGGTGGACAGCGACTGGGGCACCGCGATCGTGCACCCGGGCGACCGCCGGGTGGTTCGCGAGGTCGTCGACACACTGATCGATGCGACCACCAACCCGTTCTCCGGCCGCCGGCTACCCGGACTGCTGACCAAGGCGGGCCTGGTGGTCGACGATATCGGCTCGCACGCTCTGGTACAGGATCGGACGGTCGGCGCCGGCTCGCTGGTCAACCGGATCTCGGCCATGGCGGTGGCGCGCGGATCCATTACCGAGGCGCAGCGCGATCAGTTGATCGCGGATCTGGAACGGGGCGCCGAAAGCGGCGATATCCACCTATCGGTCACCATGTTCGCCGTGCTGGCCCATAAACCCCGCTGAATCACAGCCGTCGAACGAGGTAGTCCAGGCGGACCTGATCCGATTCCGAAATGCGGTGGGCGCGTACCACTCTGGTACGCGCCCACCGCATTCTTCGACTAATTTCCGAGCAGTTTCTCGGTGGCCGCCAAGAGCACACAGGTGGCCAGACCGTCCATCGCCTTCTCCAGTTCCGGCAGCTGCGGGAAACTGGGGGCGATGCGAATGTTCTTGTCCTCCGGGTCATTCCGGTACGGGAAGGCCGAACCCGCCGCGGTGAGTGCGATTCCGGCGTCCTTGGCCAGCGCGATCACCCGGGCCGCGGTGCCTTCCAGCACATCGAGGCTGATGAAGTAGCCGCCCTTCGGCTCGGTCCAGGACGCCACCTTGGACGCGCCGAGCCGGTCCTCCAGGATCTTCAGCACCAGTGCGAATTTCGGCTCCAGGATGGCGCGATGCTTCTGCATATGCGCGCGCACGCCGTCGGCATTCTCGAAGAAACGCAGGTGGCGCAATTGGTTGATCTTGTCCGGGCCGATGCTCTTCTTCGCGGCATGGCCGAGGTACCAGTTCAGGTTCGGTGTGGACGCACCGAGGAAACTGACGCCCGCGCCAGCGAAGGTGATCTTCGAGGTGGACGCGAAGACGATGGGCCGGTTGGGGTTTCCGGCCGCGGCCGCCATGCCCAGCACATCCAGGACCGGTGCGGCGGTATCGGTCAGCGGGTGCACCGCGTACGCGTTATCCCAGAACAGCCGGAAGTCCGGCGCCGCGGTCGGCATCGAAACCAGTTCCCGGACAACGTCGTCGGAGAAGATGACACCGGTCGGGTTGGAGTAGTTCGGCACTGCCCACAGTCCCTTGATCTGTGGATCGTTCGCCACCAGCTCGGCGATGGCGTGCACATCCGGACCGTCGTGACGGATCGGAATCGGAATCATCTCGAAGCCGAGCGCCTCGGTAATGGCGAAGTGCCGGTCATAGCCCGGACTGGGGCACAGGAACTTCAAGGTGGGCTCGGCCACCCAGCGCCGCTCGGAATCCGGGGTGCCGTACAGCAGTGCGTAGGTGATCACCTCGTGCATCAGCTCGAGACTGGCGTTATTGCCCGCGATCAGGTTCTCGACCGGAATGCCGAGCAGCTCACCGAAGATTGCGCGCAGTTCCGGGAGACCGTGCAGCCCACCGTAGTTGCGGCAGTCGGTGCCGGTGCCGTCCTTGAAATCGCCCGCACCGGGCAGCGAAAGCAGTTCCGCGGAGAGGTCGAGTTGTTCCGGCGAAGGTTTTCCCCGGGTGAGGTCCAGCGTGAGCTTCTCGGTCTTGAGCCTCGCGTAATTCGCGGTCTGGATCTCGTGTTCGGACACGAGCTCCGGATTGCTCATCAAACCGATCTGCGTTTGCCGGGGCATCCTGGGCAGCCTTTCGAAGCAGCTAAGGGGTGATTGACGTCCGAACCGATGTGGGGCGGTCGGACCGCTGATCCGGCCGAGCGCGTTGGACGTCCGGCGGACCGTGTTCACGTTACCCGGCGGTTGCTCCGAATTGGAGGAATATGGGGGACCCCGCGCACCCGGCAGAGCCCGTTGACCCTTGCTGCCTTCCGGCCCTGGGGGAGTTCACAGGATGCGCGCCGCGCGGGATCCGTTAGCAAGTGTAGCGGGCAGATCCGACAACGATCACCACCGGGGTGGACCGCACCGGGGCGAAACGGGGCCGAACTGGGACTTCCCCGCCCCGACCAGCCCCAATTTGGTGACCGGCCGGGTGTACCCGGTATGCTGCTGCACGGAGGATTCGCCTAGTGGCCTATGGCGCTCGCCTGGAACGCGGGTTGGGTTAACGCCCTCAGGGGTTCAAATCCCCTATCCTCCGCCACAAACAGCAGGTCAGGGCAGTTTTCATTGCCCTGACCTGCTGTTTTCGTTGACGGGCAATGAGATCCTGGCCGCGCTGCCCACGCAAATGGTCGCCGTTCCCGCCGAAACCGCGCTGCCGTTCGGCGAAAGACATAGGGACCCCGGGATCCAGCTCCGACTGCTCGGCAAGTCCGACCGAGTCATGTCCGATCTTGCGGCGTGGCTGGGTTGACTGTGGACGTGTTCCCCACCATCCAGGGCGCTTAACATCCCGGAAAGTCCTGGTGAGAGCCCTGATTCGGACCTGCCACGGCAAGCGCGACCATCCAAGACGCCCCGTGATCCGAATGCGAATCAACAAGGTCTCTGCACGGTGAAAGGTAATAGATGGGCACTGCCAAGCACAGGAAAGTCAGTCCGCGTCAACAGAAAGTGGGGTCGATGGTGGTGGCGGGAGCGGTTCCCGTTGTTCTCACCCTGGTGGGTAGCAGCGGTGCCGCGAACGCCGAGCCCGGCCGGTACGTTCCGGTGAGCCAGACCGAGCACGGCGGCCACGTTGCCTTCGTGGCCGACGACATGGATTCAGGCGAAGAGGCCCCCGCCGTGCAGCCAGAGCAGACGGAGCACTCCCAGGACTGGCAGGACTGGCCCTCCGCCCAAGCGCCGAATGTGCGCCCGTACCGGGGAACGCGCATCCCGGACGACACGCGCAGTTCGCTGCAGTGGGCGCGGCCGGTACCGAAAAGCGAGTATCTGTCGCCGGTCGAATCCCTGCACGGCCCGGTCCCGGTCGAGCCGGTGCCGCCGATCGCGCCGCCGCCGGGCATGTTGCGTTTCGGCAATGTGCAGGTCGAGGCGCCGGATTGGCTGCCACGGGAGCCCGCCATCCAACTCAACGACGCCGCGGCGGTCACCGAGGCCGATCTCGCAACGTTCTTCGACTCGGTCGGTATGGAACGCACTCGCTCCGATCGTATTGCGAGTCAGACCGTCGGCTCCGCGGCGCTCGGTGCTGCCGCAGGCGCAGCGGTGGCGAGTCCGTTCGCACTGATCGGCGCAGGTGTCGGCGGTGCACTCGGTCTGGCGATCGGCTTGCCGTTCGCACCGATCGGTCTCGCCGCGGGGCCCATCGGCGCCGCATACGGTGCGGCCATCATGGCGGCACCGCTCGCCGCCATCGGCGCGGGAATCGGCGGAGGTCTCGGCGCAATGCAGGCCCTCACCGCACCCCCGCGAGCCCTCGGCCCAGCTGAGGCCGCCACCTATGGACCCGCGACCGACTGACAGACGTTCCACTTTGTCGAACAGGTCGCGATATCACTTGAAATGGACCGGTAGATATATCGGCTGCGGCACGCGGCCCCCTTGGCCTGTCGATTTTTGACAAGTCAAGGGGGTCTTGCGATTGTCGCCGCATCGGTGCAGCCCGAAGTCAAGGCGTCCAAGACGTTCGAGCATGCCAGCGTCGCTGCGCGATGAGTACACGTACTGCTTCGGCCTGCGGCGGATCACCCGGTCGAGTTCCCGGTTCCGCGTCGGCACAGCGACAACCGCAGCCATCGACTCGGCGCGGCGGTTCGCGCATTTCGGGTGGATTCAGGCTGTCGGGATGCTGGTGGCGACCGGCGCGACGCGCCTAGGATCAGGTGCGTCGGGGGAATGCACAGCTCGACGAATCGGCGAGTCGGACCCGTGCGATGAACTCGCCGGAAGAAGGCACGATGATTACCAAAAGGACCGCCGCCGATACCGGTCGGCGGCTTGCGGCGGTCGCGCTGGTCGGGGCCGCGATGACGCTTCCGATGGTGTCGGTCCCCGCCATGGCGGCACCGGCGCCCGCACCCGGTGTGGTGCGCACTGATCATGACTATGGCTGTGACGACAGCTACGACCTTGGGGGCATCGATCGCTGGCAGGGTGACCGTTGGGACACCGACAAATGCGGCGGCTGGCGCAATGGCTGGGACTCGAAACATCTCTTCCCGCCAGGTTGGGGCTTCTTCCCGCCAGGCTGGGGCATCCCCCCGGGCTGGGGCTCGAACAATTTCTTCCCCGGCTGGTTCGGCAGTAGCTGACCGAACGGATCCGCACGTCGCGCTTCAGGAACGAGTCCATTCGGCGATGTCGACCAGGCGGCCTCATCGCTGGGCGGTGCATGCCCGGACACTTGCCCTCGAGCGAGGGTCCTCGACCCTCGACATGGAAGCCGAGCGCACGTGTCCGCGACTGCGGGCTGAAGGCGCGCCCTGCCGGGTCGGCGGGCCGGGCTTTCACGGGGTGAACCACCGTTGAATTCGCGTGGTGGCGAATTCGGCCTTCTCCCTGGCGAGTTCGGCAGAGGGCCCGATGAACGGTGCGACCGGCGTGGGACCGGAGAGGAAGTCGGCGTCGACCTTGCCGACGAGCCCGCCCCCGAATTCGATATAGCAGGAGCCTTGGCCGAGATACTTTCCGGGCGCGGGCGTTTCGCGCAACTGCGCGACAATGTGCGCCGCGACCGTGCGGGCGGCGTTCTCGGCGAACACCCCGGCCCGCGGCACCGGTGCGTCCGCGCAGTCACCAACGGCATAGACACCCGGATACGGCGTGGCGAGCGTGCGCGGATCGACGTGGATCCAGCCATCACTGCCGTCGACGGTCAGCCCGGAGGCCGCGACCACGGGCGGCACACAGTGCGTCGGGATGCCGATGAACAGGTCATATGCGAGATCGCCCGCGCGCGTGATCGCGATATGTTTCTCAGGGTCGAGGGCGCGGACGCGCCGCCCCGGCGAGTATTCGATCTCCCGTTGTGCGAGGGCCTCGACGAGCGCGGCGGAGGTGTCCGCGGAAACGGGAATCGGTGAGTCCATCGGGGAGAGCACGTGCATGCGGGTGCGGTCGCGGATACCGCGGCGGCTCAGCAATTCGTGCAGCAGCATCGCGCCCTCGTAGGGGGCGGGCGGGCATTTGAACGGCACGCTCAACACCGCGATCAGAATGGTTCCGCCGTCGAATCGGGCCAGCCGATCGCGCAGTCGGCACGCTCCGTCGATCGAGTAGTACTCGTGACCGTCCTCGACGAAGCCGGGAGTGGCAGCCGGGTCGTATTCGGCACCCAGCGCGACCACGAGGAAATCCGGTTCGTAGTCGGCGGCGTCGGTGACGACGCGCCGGGTCCGCGGGTCGATCGATACGACCTGTTCCTGCCGGAACTCGACCCCGGGCCGGGCGAGCTCGTCGTAGCGGATGCGGACGGATTCCGGCGTCCGGTCGCGAAACAGGATCTCCAGTTTCGCGAAGCCGAAGGTGAAGCCGTCATTTCGGTCGATGAGCAGTACCCGGACCGCACCGGGCAATGACTCGGACAGGCAGGCGGCCAGCTCCAGCCCGCCGAACCCGGCCCCCAGAATGAGCACCATCGGCGTTCGAATGTTGTTGGCGGTGGACATCGCACGCTCCTCACCGGTTGCGGTCAATGCCTGGTCGAATATTCAGTTGTAGGTTCGTGACCAGCCGCTGGATCGGCGGAATGTCGAGCTGGTTTCGGGGAGTCGCAGCAGGCCCGACCGCGCTTCGGAGCGTGACGACGGCGAAGCGGTGAACGGGTCATGATCGGGTTCTTCCCGAACCGTGCTGGCGGCGAGGCTCCCGATAGTCCGTCGTTCAAGAGCGGTATTGGTTGCCCATCCATTGTGCGCGCCGGGGTGGCGGGATGGAACCCGGAGGGCGCTGGTGCGCAGCTCCGCCAACCTGACCCAGTATCGCCGCTCGGATCCGATCACCGCGCCGGGGCCGACACACCGCGGCACCTTCGCCGTGCTGGCCGGAGCAATGTGTCGGGGCTGCGGCGCATGCCGCCACCGAAGGGTCCGTGGACGATCGTGGCCAGCCGGGCGTTCGACGGCTTCCCGGGCTCAGCCCGATGTCTGTCTCGCACAGTCGAATACCTCGTCCAGCGCGGCACGCAACAGCTCGGTATAGGTGTCGATATCCGGCACGGCGGCAGCGTCGGCATGGACCGAGACGGTGACGGTGTCACCGAGGCCGTGGACACCATGGGTCAGCTGCATCACCGACCCGATCGCCGGAAATCCGCCGGTGAAACGGACGCGTGCGCCACCGAAGGTCAGATCGGCCGGGCCGCGATGAACGCTCGAGACCACGGTGTTCCCAGCGATCGAATCAGGGACGGTATCGATCGGATAGCGATCGACATCGCGACGCAGCAGCGGGGCGGGAGTGACGGCGGTGACGCGGTCCTGCGCGGTCAGCAGTGGGTGGTCGGCACGGATGCGGCGAGCGGCGAGCGCCGCGGCGATCTTGTCCGCGCGGACCAGTGGGTCCGGCTCATCGATGAACAGGTCGACGCCGAGGCTGCGATAGTTATTGCGGGCCGCAATCCGGTTGCCGGACAATGCCATCGGCACCTGGGCTCCGAGTCGGTCCACCGGTTCGCCCCGCGCCGTCAGGTAGCGGTCGAGCGCGATCGAGACGGCGGTCAGCACGACCACGGTGACGGTGTGACCCGCGCCCCGCATCCGCTCGCCGTCGCAGACGATCATCCGTACCCGATGGCCGTCGACATCGCCGTACAGCGTGCCCGGCCGGTTCACCAGACTCGGCGTGAACCCCGGCCCCGGCTCCGGAATCCTTCCCGCAGTGGTCAATTCGGCCAGCTCCCGCTGCGCCCGGAAAGCCCGATAGCCCAGGACGACCGTGCGCACGAAGCGCAGCGGCATCCGCATCAGCGCCAGCGCCGAATGCACATGTATGGCATCCGCCGACGCCAATTCCATTGCCGCGGTACTGATTCCCCGACCACCAAGGCCCGGCGGCCCGGCAACCGAATCGCTCGCCGCGGCAACCGGCTCGACCGGATCGGATTCGGCGAACAACGCCCTGGCGATCGCGGCCCCGCGCCGCCCATCGGCCAGCGCATGCGATAGCTGCAGCACGACCGCCATCGCCGGTCCCGACCCACCCCACGGCGCACCGTCGATCCCGCGGAACACGTGCAGCCGCCACGGCCGCACCGCCGCGTCCACACCGGTGCCGAGCAGTTTGCCGAGGGCCGTGCACACACCCGGCCAATTCGCTTCCGAAAGGAAATGTTCCACAAATTGCTCGGCACGGAAATCGCACCGAACCCATGACGGATAGTCCAGATCTCCCGGCAGCTCGCGCAGCCGGACGCGCAGATCGGCGATGCGCGCACTGCGGCGCGCCACGAACTCGCGCAGTTCCGCGCTCGGATGCCCGGAATCATCGAAGCAATAGAACAAGAACAGGTCATTACGAGTGCGACTGGACAGCCAGTACATCGTCGCGTCCTGGGCCGCCAACGTACTCACGACACGACGATATGGCACCGCTTACCGGGGGCAGCGGGCGGCACCGGCAAGAACTGAATGATCTTGTTCCACATTGCCGTCGTGAAAGCTATCGATTCCGGCCCGAACCCTTGCTACCGTCTGTAGTAGAACCTAAACCACCACTCACCCAGTGCGGGGGTGTCGGCCATGGCTATTGACGTAGGTCGGATGGCAAGCGAACAAGCCAATGCCTTCGACGAGCGATATCGGGCCGCGGCGTTCGTCAAGCGGTCGATCAATAAGGTGTTCCCGACCCACTGGTCGTTCCTGCTCGGCGAGATCGCGCTCTACAGCTTCATCATCCTGGTGCTGTCCGGCACCTTTCTGACGCTGTACTTCGATCCATCGATGGCCGAGGTCACCTACAACGGCGCCTACCAGCCGCTGCGCGGTGTGGGTATGACTCGCGCCTACGAGACGGCGCTGAACATCTCCTTCGAGGTCCGCGGCGGTCTGTTCGTGCGCCAAGTACACCACTGGGCCGCACTGCTTTTCGCGGCCTCGATCATCGTGCACCTGTTTCGGATCTTCTTCACCGGCGCGTTCCGCAAGCCGCGCGAGGCGAACTGGGTGCTCGGCTCGCTATTGCTGATCCTGGCCATGTTCGAGGGGTACTTCGGCTACTCGCTGCCCGACGACCTGCTCTCGGGCACCGGCCTGCGGGCGGCGTTCTCGTCCATCACGCTCAGCATTCCGATCATCGGCACCTGGATGCACTGGTTGATGTTCGGCGGCGACTATCCGGGCGACATCATCATTCCGCGCCTGTTCATCGCGCACGTGCTGCTGTTCCCCGGCATCATGCTCGCACTGATCGCCGCGCATATCGCGCTGGTCTGGTATCAGAAGCACACCCAGTTCCCGGGTCCCGGCCGCACGGAACGCAATGTGATCGGCACCCGCATCGTGCCGGTGTTCTCCCTGGATCAGGGCGCCTTCTTCGCGTTCACGCTCGCTGTCGTCGCGCTGCTCGGCGGCCTGCTGCAGATCAACCCGATCTGGGCCTTCGGCCCCTACAAGGCGTCGCAGGTCTCGGCGGGTACCCAGCCGGACTTCTACATGATGTGGACCGACGGCATGATGCGCCTGATCCCGCCATGGGAGCTCTATCCGGGCCGCTATACCGTGCCCGCACCGTTCTGGGGTGCGCTGATCATGGGTCTGGTGTTCACGGTCCTTATCGCCTATCCGTGGATCGAGCAGCGCCTCACCAAGGACACCGTGCACCACAATCTGCTGCAACGCCCGCGCGACGTACCGGTCCGCACCGCGATCGGCGCGATGGCGATCACCTTCTACGTGGTACTGACACTGTCCTGCGTGAACGACATCATCGCCTACAAATTCGAGGTCTCGCTGAACGCGACCACCTGGGTCGGCCGGATCGGCATCGTGACCCTGCCGGCGGTGGCCTACTACGCCGCGTATCGCATCTGCCTCGGCCTGCAGCGCAGCGACCGCGCGGTGCTGGAGCACGGCATCGAGACCGGCATCATCAGGCGCCTGCCGGATGGTGAATACATCGAGATCCACCAGCCGCTGGGTCCGGTGGACGAGCACGGACACCCGATTCCGTTGGAGTATCAGGGCGCAACCGTGCCGAAGAAGATGAACAAGCTGGGTTCGGCGGGGCAGCCGGGCACCGGTGGATTCTTCCGGCCCGACCCGTGGCAGGAGTCCCGGCAGCACAGGGAAACCGAACACGAGGAGGAGCGCAAGCAGCTCGCCGTCCTACGTGCGGTCCAGGACCAGGCCAACGGCGACGGACAGGGCCACTGAGAAGCAAGCGGGCTGCACTGAAAATGCCAGGGCCACAACGGAAAAGGCCCCTGATAACCCGCGAAGGCCCCGAGTCCGTGCCGACCCGGGGCCCGTGCTGATTGGTTCGGACGTGACTGTTGTTCAGGCGCGTCCGAACTCCCCCTCTGACACCCCTGTTAGGAATGCGTCCCACTCGCCTGGCGTGAACGCCAACAACGGACCATAGCCGTTGTCCTTGGTGTCACGAACCGCCACATTGCCGTCAACGAGAAAAGCCACTTCCACGCAGTTCCCGTCGGGGCCACTGTATGTGCTCTTGCGCCACACAGCTCCCGTCAAGTCAACCTCCACGGCACTAGCTCCTTTGCTGCGTCGAGAACGAGAATTTTCTTCTGACATCGTTCTAACTAGCACCGGCATTCGGCGCGGAACGCCGAATCCCGCGGTGCGCCTTGCCAAAGCGCGCGACTTTCACGGTGCGTCGTGATCGCACTGCACTTCGAGGCGATTTATCCTCGCGGGGTCGCCCCCGCGCGCTAAACCCTAGCAGGTTCAACGGGAATTTGCCGATCTCTTGCCCATTCCATCATCGCATTTGCCAATCTTGCGAAGATGGAGTGTTGCGGAGACATTGCCGGTAGATGACATTCATTCCCATATTTGCTGGGCAGCAAACATTTTGCGGATGTGATTGCTCCGTGATCCGTCAATAAATCCAGGTCGACCCGATCCGTGTGGACGCACCCGGCAGCGGCCGTGGATGATGGGCCGCATGGTCGAACGCCCCCGCGACGAGGCAGGTCGCGCCCGCAATCCTCGCCCGCGCGACCGATTCGGGCGGCCGCTGCCGGTCGGCAGCGTCGGGGTGCCGCGAATTCCGGATGACCTGAATCTGCCACCCCAGCAAACCCTTTCGTACGCCCAGCAACTGCTGGATGACGGCCTGGCATTCAACGCACACGAGGTATTAGAGGCCGCATGGAAGAACGGACCGTTCGCCGAGAGGATGCTGTGGCAGGGCCTCGCGCAATACGCGGTCGGTCTCACCCACATCCAGCGGGACAATCCCAAGGGCGCGCGCACGCTGCTCACCCGTGCGGTAACGCGACTGCGCGCCTACGCGCCGGATCCGGGCACCCCGCTGCCCTATGGCATCGATAGCGCCGGTCTGATCGCGCACGCCGAGACACTGCTGGCCGCGCTGGAGCGCGGCACCCCGATTCCCGCAGACCGACTCATGCCGCACCTGCGCATCCAGTGATCCGGCCCGCAGCCCTACCATGGCAAACGTGCCCGCAACCACCAGTACTCCGGCAGGCAGGTACGCGCCGAGCCCATCCGGCGATCTGCACCTCGGAAATCTGCGCACGGCCGTGCTGGCCTGGTTGTTCGCCAGGTCGACCGGACGACGCTTCGTTATCCGGATCGATGATCTGGATCGGGTGCGGCCGGGAGCCGAGCAACGCCAGTTGGCCGATCTCGCGGCGATCGGACTGGACTGGGACGGTCCGATCGTTCGGCAGAGCGACCGACTGTCCCACTATGCCTCGGCCATCGATCGGCTCACCGCCGCCGGACTCACCTACGAGTGCTATTGCACCCGAAGGGAAATCCAGCAGGCCGCGACCGCACCGCACGGACCGGTCGGCCACTACCCCGGCACCTGCCGCGACCTGACCGAGGCCCAGCGAGCCGCACACCGCGCCGACGGCCGTCCGGCCGCGCTGCGCCTGCGTGCGCAGGCAAGCGAATTCGAGTTCGTCGACGAATTGCACGGGCGCTACCGCGGTCCGGTCGACGATGTTGTGTTGCGGCGCGGCGACGGAGTTCCGGCATACAACCTGGCCGTTGTCGTCGACGATGCCGAACAGGGCATCGATCAGGTGGTCCGCGGCGACGATCTGCTGCCGTCGACGCCGCGCCAGGCCTACCTCGCGACCCTGCTCGAACTCCCGGTTCCGCGCTACGCGCACGTGCCGCTGGTATTGAACGCGGAGGGCAAGCGACTGGCCAAACGCGACGGCGCGGTAACACTCGGCGACCAACTCGCCCTTGGGAATACAGCCGACCAGCTAGCGGCCGCGCTGGCCTGTTCGCTCGGCTATCCTCCGGTGTCGCCCGCCGAGCTGCTCGACGGATTCGACCCGGCCCATCTGCCCGACGAACCTTGGATACTCGACGAGAATGGGTTGTTGCAACCCGCGCGATGTCCGTAACGTACGCAATCGACCGATCTCCTGATCACTGACGAGGACACACATATGACAAGCGGTGGGTACGACCCCAACCAATATCCACAAGGCGGGCAGCCGTACGGCCAGCAGTACCCGCAGGGCGGCCAGCAGTACCCGCAGGGGCAGCCACCCCAATACGGCCAGCAGCCGCCGCAATACGGCCAGCAGCCGCAATACGGACAACAACCCCAATACGGCCAGCAGCCGCAAGATCCCTACGGCCAGCAGCCCTACCCGCAGCAGTACGGTGAGTACGGCCAGCAGGGCTTCGGCGCGGGCCAGCCGGGTGACCTGCTGCCCCGGTTCGGCGCCAGGTTCATCGACGGGCTGATCGTCGGTATCCCGGCGTACATCATCGACCTCATCCTGTCGAAGATCGGCATCATCGGCTCGATCCTCGGCTTCATCGTGGTCGTCGCGGCCCCCATCGCCTACTTCGTGCTGATGGAAACCAATATGGGGACCACGCTGGGCAAGAAGATCCTCGGCCTGCGCGTCGTCGCACCCGGCGGCGCCGCCAAGATCACCCCGGAAGTTTCGCTGAAGCGCAACCTCTACCTGGTCGCCAACATCATTCCGTGCCTCGGGAACCTGGTCGCGATCGGCATGGCGATCTACATCGCGGTGACCATCGAGCAGGACCCGAACAAGCAGGGTTGGCACGATAAGTTCGCCGGCGGCACCCAGGTCGTCAAGGCCTGATCCGCCGCAACGCGAAACAGGGGCGCTCCCGGTTCATTCGGGAGCGCCCCTGTTCTATTGCGGCACAGATGTTTTCGACGGCCGTCAGGTCGAGGACAGCGCGATATTGAATACCAGCCAGACGATGCCGAGCACGATGCCACCGGCACCGATCCAGATACCGGCCAGCGCCAGACCGCGGCCCTCTTGGCCGCGTTCCTTGATCTGATTCAACGCGATGATGCCCAGCACGATCCCGACGATCGAACCGATGCAGGTGCACAGCCCGACCAGTGAGGCGACCAGCGAACCGATCGCGAGCCCGTTGGTGCCCTGCCCCTGCTGCGGGTATCCGTACGGCTGATACGCGTTCGGGTAGGCCGGAGTCTGCGGATACGGCTGCTGCGCACCGGCGACCGGCTGCTGCGGGTAGCTCGGATACTGCTGCTGGGGCGGCGGCGTCGGCTGCGGTGCTGGCTGCTGCGGGTACTGCGGCGCGGACGGGTACTGTGGAACCGATCCGGGCGGCGGAGCCGCCGGATACTGCGGTACCGACCCCTGGGCGCCACCCTCCGGCGACACACCTTCGCCACCGTACTGCTTCCACCACTCGTCGGAAGAATCGCCGGGATTCGTCATTGGTACAGCCTATTCCACAACCTGGTTGGATGAAGCGCGTGAGTGAGTCCAAAACAGTTGAAGAACACCCAGGATCTGGGGGCCCCGCGGCGGCCCACGCGGCATTCGCCGTCGCCTCGCGGGGCTACTACACCCCCGTCGTCGCACTGTTCACCGCGACGCTGATCATCTCGAATATCTGCGCGACCAAGGGCGTCCAGTTCCTCACCGACCATTCGGTGAAGCTCGGGCCCATCGAGATCCTGCCGATCTCCACCGATGGCGCGTGGTTCCTGTTCCCCCTGGCCTACATCATCGGCGATGTGCTCAGTGAGGTGTACGGCTTCAAGGCCGCCCGCCGGGCCATCTACTACGGTTTCGCCATCCTGCTGCTCGCGGTCATCTGCTTCAAGATCGCCATCGAGCTGCCCGCGGCAACCTTCTACGACAATCAGGAAGCCTTCCGGTCGGTGATCGGCACCACACCGCAGCTGGTCGCCGCCGGACTTTCCGGCTACTTCGTCGGCGAGATGCTCAATTCCGCGACGCTGGTGCTGATCAAGGAGAAGACCAAGGAGAAACATCTGTGGGCCCGATTGATCGGCTCCACGGTGGTCGGCGAATTCGGTGACACACTGATCTTCTGCTCGATCGCGGCCACCGCCATCGGCATCGATAGCTGGGGACAGTTCGTCAACTACGTGATCGTCGGATTCATCTGGAAGACGCTGGCCGAGGTCATCGTGCTGCCGATCACCTACCGGGTGATCGCGTTCCTGAAGAAGCACGAGCCGAGCTACGCACCCCGCGAAACCACCGCACTGTTGAGCTGAAAGTCGTTGTGCGCATTCGGATCTACGGGGTCCGAATGCGCCCTTTCCAGCGGCCCAGCGTTTCGGCTTTGTACTCGTCGAAGTAACCGCCCTCGATGCTCTCGCGGATCCGGTCGACGAGTCGAATCGTGTAGCGCTCGTTGTGGATCGTGCACAGCGTGGAGGCGAGCATCTCCTTGGCCTTGAACAGGTGGTGGATATAGGCCCTGGTGTAGTTGGCGCAGGTGTAGCAGTCGCAGGTTTCGTCGATCGGGGTGAAGTCGCGGCGGAATCGGGCGGTATTGATATTGAATCTGCCTTCGGCGACATAGATCGCCGCATTGCGGGCGACCCGAGACGGGTTCACGCAGTCGAAGGTGTCGGCACCGTTCTCCACCGCGACGAAGATGTCCTCGGGCTCGCTGATGCCGAGCATATGGCGCGGCTTGTCCTCGGGCAGTTCGTCACAGCACCAGCCGACGATGGTGCCGAGGTTGTGCTTCTCCAGTGCTCCGCCGATGCCGTAGCCGTCGAAACCCGTTCCGGCAGCGCCCCGGATCGATTCCAGTTCCCGGCATGCCTTGCGGCGCAGGTCTTCGTACTGCGCGCCCTGGATCACCGCGAACAGGGCCTGGTACGGGCGGTGCGTACGCGAGGCGGTCAGCCGTTCGTGCTCGTCGATGCAGCGCTGCGCCCATTCGTGCGTGCGCTGTAGTGATTTCTCCTGGTAGGCGCGGGTATTGAGCAGTGTGGTCAGCTCATCGAAGGCGAATATGATGTCCGCGCCGAGCCGATGCTGGATGCCCATCGAAACCTCGGGCGTGAACCGGTGTTTCGAACCGTCCAGGTGGGAGCGGAAGGTGACGCCGTCGTCGTCGACGATGGCCAGGCGCTCCTTGCCGGCGGCGATCACATCGTCGCTTCGGACGTCGACCGCCTCCATGGCCAGCACCTTCTTGAAACCGACGCCGAGCGACATCACCTGGAAGCCGCCGCTATCGGTGAAGGTCGGGCCCGGCCAGTTCATGAACTTGCTCAGCCCACCCGCCTCGTCCACGATGTCCGAACCCGGCTGCAGGTAGAGGTGGTAGGCGTTGGCCAGCAGCGCCTGGGCGCCGAGTTCCCGCATGGTCTCCGGCAGCACCGCCTTCACCGTCGCCTTGGTGCCGACCGGGATGAACGCGGGTGTGGCGATATCGCCGTGCGGTGTGCTGATCACACCCGATCGACCGTGCCGCCCCGCGAGACGGGTTTCAACGGCAAACGAGAAGGCTTCGGGATCGGACACCCCGCCATCCTCCCAAAACGACGATCGGCCGGATGCGGCAGGCAGCACCGCGACCGGTCAGGCGTCGGCCGCCGCGGCCGCGAACTGGGCGTTGTAGAGGCGGTAGTACGCGCCGCGCTCCTCCAGCAGCCGCTCGTGCGTGCCGTGCTCGACGATGCGGCCCGCCTCCATGACGACGATCAGATCGGCGTCGCGGATGGTGGAGAGTCGGTGCGCGATCACGAAGCTGGTGCGGTCGCGGCGCAGGGCCGCGGTGGCGTGCTGGACCAGCGCCTCGGTGCGGGTGTCGACCGAGCTGGTCGCCTCGTCGAGGACCAGGATGGACGGCTTGGCCAGGAAGGCGCGGGCAATGGTGATCAGCTGCTTCTCGCCCGCGCTGACGCCCGAACCCTCCTCATCGATGATCGTGTCGTAACCGTGCGGCAGCGCGTGGACGAAGCGGTCGACGTAGGCGGCGCGCGCGGCGTCGAGAATATCGGCCTCGCTCGCATTCGGATTGCCGTAGGCGATGTTCTCCCGAATGGTGCCCTTGAACAGCCAGGTGTCCTGTAACACCATGCCGATCCTGGACCGCAGGTGATCTCGGGTGATCTCGGTGATATCGACACCGTCGATGGTGATGGTGCCCGCGTCGAGTTCGTAGAACCGCAGCAGCAGATTCACCAGCGTGGTCTTGCCCGCACCGGTCGGGCCGACAATGGCGACCACATGCCCCGGCTCGGCGACCAGCGAGAGCCGCTCGATGACCGGCGTCTCGGGTTCGTAGCGGAAGGAGACCGCCTCGAATTCGACCCGGCCGCGATCGACCGGACGGGTGTTCTCCATGACCGGATCCGGTGACTGCTCCTCGGCGTCGAGGATCTCGAAGATCCGCTCGGCCGAGGCGACCCCGGATTGCAGCAGATTGGCCATGGCGCCGATCTGGGTCAGCGGCTGGCTGAACTGCCGGGAGTATTGGATGAAGGCCTGCACCTCGCCCAGTGACAGATTGCCCGTCGCCACCCGCAGGCCGCCGACCAGCGCCACCAGCACGAAATTCACATTCCCGAGGAACATGATCGCGGGCATGATCAGCCCGGAGATGAACTGCGCCTTGAAGCTGGATTCGTAGAGATCGTTGTTGCGCTTGTCGAATTCCTCGCCGACCTCGCGGTTGCGGCCGAATGCGGTGACCACCTCGTGCCCGGTGAAGGCCTCCTCGACCTGGGCGTTCACCATGCCGGTGTACTTCCACTGGTTCACGAAGTGCGGTTTGGAGCGTTTGGCGATCTGCGCGGTGACCACAATGGCGGCGGGCACTGTGAGCAGGGCGATCAGCGCCAGCAACGGCGAGATCCAGATCATCATGACCAGGATGCCGATTACCGAGAAGACCGAGAGAAGCAGCTGGCTCATGGTCTGCTGCAGGCTCTGCGAGACATTGTCGACATCGTTGGTGACGCGGCTGAGCAGATCACCGCGCGGCGTGGAATCGAAGTAGCGCAATGGAAGTCGGTGGATCTTGTCCTCGACATCGCTGCGCAGCCGCTTCACCGTGCGGTTGATGACGATATTGAGCAGAAACGACTGCATCCAGCTGAATACCGAGGCGCCGACATAGAGCAGCAGTACCAGCAGCAGAATCCGGCCGACCGCGCCGAAGTCGACACCGACACCGGGGGTGACATCCATCGCACCGAGCATGTCGGCGAAGGTGTTGTTGCCCGCGGCGCGCGCCCGCTCGATCGCCTCCTCCTTGGTGATGCCGCCGGGCAGCTGTCGGCCGACCACACCGTCGAAGACCAGGTTGGTGGCCTTACCCAGGATGTACGGGCCGAGCGTATTCAGCACCACCGAGACGATCGCCAGCCCGACGATCGCACCGACATACACGCGCTCGGGTGCCAGCCTGCGCAACAGCCGCTTCAGCGACGGACCGAAGGATTTCGCCTTCGCATCCGGCGCACCGGGATTCACCGCTCCGGGCCTCATCGGCTCTCCTCCCGCCGGGCCCGATGCCCGTCCCCGCTCGGATCGGGCGGCGATCCGTTGCGCTTGGCGAGTGCGACCGCGGCGACCTCATCGGCGCCGAGCTGCGAGGCGACGATCTCCTGGTACTCCGCGCACTCACGCATCAACTGTTCATGGGTGCCGATTCCGGCCATCGCGCCGTCCTCGAGCACCACGATCTGATCGGCGTCGCGGATGGTGGTGATGCGTTGCGCCACAATGATCACCGAGGCGTCCCTGGTCTCGGGCCGCAGTGCCTCGCGCAGTCGGGCGTCGGTGGCGACGTCGAGTGCGGAGAACGAGTCGTCGAACAGGTAGACCCGCGGCTTCTTCACCAGCGCCCGAGCGATGGCCAATCGCTGGCGCTGCCCACCCGATACGGTGGTGCCGCCCTGCGCGACGGGAGTCTCGAGGCCCTGCGGCATATCGCGCACGAAGTCGGCGGCCTGCGCGATCTCCAGACAGCGCCACAGTTCTTCGTCGGTCGCGCGCGGATTGCCATAGCGCAGATTGCTCGCCACCGTTCCGGAGAACAGGTAAGCCTTCTGCGGCACCAGGCCGATCTGTTCGCGCAGCAGCTCGAGGTCGATATGGCGGACATCGGTGCCGCCGACATAGATCGCCCCGTCGGTCACATCGATGAGCCGGGGAATCAGATTGAGCAGCGTCGTCTTGCCCGCACCGGTGGAGCCGACAATGGCCGTGGTCGTGCCCGGCTCGACCTGGAATCGAATGGCCGAGAGCACCGGTTTCTCCGCACCGGGGAACGCGAATTCGGCGAATTGCAGATCGACCAGCGCCGGATCGCCCTTGAACGGCTGCGGCAGCCGCGGCGGCAGCACCGATGTCTCGGTGTCGAGCACCTCACCGATCCGGTCGGCCGAGACGGCCGCGCGCGGTGCCATCAT
The DNA here is from genome assembly GCF_050955995.1 of Nocardia sp. CA-119907. Taxonomy (NCBI): domain Bacteria; kingdom Bacillati; phylum Actinomycetota; class Actinomycetes; order Mycobacteriales; family Nocardiaceae; genus Nocardia; species Nocardia sp. CA-119907. The sequence continues at coordinate 328,639 of NZ_CP192091.1, read as the reverse complement.
GGCCAGGAACGAGGCCATCATGACCGCCATCAGGATCTGCATGATGTAGGACAGCATCGCGGTGAGCGAGCCGATCTGCATCTGGCCGTCGTTGATCAAATGCCCGCCGAACCAGATCACCGCGACAGCGGTGACATTGCTGATCAGCATGACCAGCGGGAACATCAGCGCCATCAACCGACCGACCCGCAGTGCGGCATCGGTGAGTTCGGAGTTGGCCAGTCCGAAGCGCCAGGTCTCCTGGCGCTCGCGCACGAATGCGCGCACCACCCGGATACCGGTGATCTGTTCGCGCAGTACGCGATTGACCTCATCGATCCGGTACTGCATATCGCGGAAGCCGGGCACCATCTTGGCCACGATGGCACCCATCGAGATGGCCAGTGCGGGCACCGCGATCAACAGCAGCCAGGACAGCCCGAGGTCCTCGCGCAGCGACATGAAGATGCCGCCGATACACATGATCGGCGCCATCACCAGAATGGTCGCCGACATCACGATGAGCAGCTGAACCTGCTGAATATCGTTGGTATTGCGGGTGATAAGCGATGGCGCGCCGAACATGCCGACCTCGCGCGCGGAAAAGGTGCCGACCCGGTGCAGCACCGCCCCCCGCAGATCCCGGCCCGCGCCCATGGCGGCCTGCGCACCGAGGTAGACCGAGCAGGCCGATGCGATGATCTGCACGCCGGTGACCGCGAGCATCCACAGTCCGGTGCTCCAGATGTAGCCGATATCGCCCTTGGTGACGCCTTTATCGATCAGGTGGGCGTTCAAGGTCGGCAGGTACAGCATCGCGATAACGGCGATCAGTTGTAGGCCGACGACCCCCGCCAATTGGGCCCGATAGGGGGCCAGATAGGTGCGAAGCAGTCTGATCAGCATGATGAAAAGGAGGCTACCGGGAAACCGACATATCCGTCGCGCGGTTTCCTGACCAGCACCGATGCCACAGATTGCGGCCTCTTACCCGCCGCAGGAAACCGCAACTGCCCGCGCACCTTTCGGCCCGCGTGATTCGAATTATCGCCGCGCCCAGGCACCGGGATCCTCTGTCAGCGCCTCGATGAATCCAGGGAGCCGATTGCGCGCGATGTCGTCGATGGAAACGTCTTCCAGTACCGCGCGAATGTTCACCCGCAGCGCGATCCACACCCGCTGCAACGGCTCGGCCGCGCCCGGATAGCGCACATCCTCCGGACGCTCACCGCGCACCGAGGCCAGCGGACCCTCGATCGCGCGGATCACATCGGCGATGGAGATCTGCGCGGCCGGGCGGGCCAGCCAATAGCCGCCGTCCGGGCCGCGCCTACTGGTCACCAGATCAGCTCGGCGCAATTCGGCGAGTACGGTCTCGAGCACCTTGGGCGGGATGTGCTGCGCGGTCGAAATCGCCTCGGCCTTCACCACCGGCGCGACCTGCACCGCGGTCGCGCCGACCACGGCATGGTCGGTCTTCGGTGCGCGGGCGATTTCCAACAACGTCCGCACCGCGTAATCGACCCTCGCGGTGATGTGCACTGCGGCTACTCCCTGGCCTACTAGGTGTCCGAACGAATCTACGCGGTGTGACAGCCGGTCAGCACACAGGTGGCCGCGTCCAGCAGTGTGCGCTCCACCACCGAATCCGCGACGCCCGGCACGAGTTCGGTGGACAACAGCGCGACGCCGAGCACCTCGAGTGCCGCACTGGCGCGCAACTTGGCCACATCGTCGGCATCGGGTCCGGCCAGCCATTCGCGCAGCACCCGACTGGAATCCATCAGATCCGGGTAGCGGTCGGCCATCACATTGATGATCGCGACGGTATCGCGCACGCACAGCGCACCGGCGTCGCGATGGCGAATCATGCCGCGCAAATAGGTGCGCAGGACGGCCCGCACCCCTTCGGCATCGTGTGGGACCGCATCGATATCCTCGGTCACCGCGCGCAGGTGATCGATGATCGGATCTACGATCGCCAGTAGTAGATCGAGCTTCGAGGCGTAGTGATAGTAGAGCGAAGCCTTTGTGATTCCTACCGCATCCGCGACCTCGCGCAGGCTCGTCTGCTCGAATCCCTTGGCGCCGAAGAGCTTCACCGCGGCATCACGAATTGCCAGTTTAGTGCCGCCACCTGCGACAACAGTGTCGCCCGCGTCACGAACGGTCATGGATGGTCCTCTCATCACTTCTGCGCTGAGCTAACGTTGCCACCAGAATTGAGGTTGTACCTCCGCTTAGCTCATAGGTAGTCTACCTACCGCACGGTAGGCAGAAAGCGTCAATTGGAGGCGGGGCCAGCAGGGCAACCCCGCGTGTGCTGTCTACGCGCCGCGAACCAGCACGTACCCAGGCATCGCTAGGAGAACCCTCGTGTCCGTTTATCTGTATAGATGGGGAAAGTTCGCTTTCCGAAGAAAATGGATAGTGCTTCCGGTCTGGCTTGTCCTCTTCCTGCTGCTCGGCGGCCTCGGCGCGCAGCTGAAGGAGCCGATGACCAACGACTTCAGCATGCCGGAGCTGCCGTCCGCGCGTGCCAACGACATTCTGGACAAGCACTTTCCGGGCGCTTCCGACGCCTTCAAATTCGACGCCGTCACCGGCACCTACGTCATCGCCGCGCCCGATGGGCAGAAGCTGACCGATCCGGCGAACCGTGCGTCGCTGGAGGCGTTCATCGCCAAGCTCGGCACCCTCGACATCGTCGACCACAGCAAGCCGGTGATGAATCCCATTGAGGCTGCGGAGAAGTCGGGCTGCATTGCCGATCCCGACCCGTCCAAGTGCAGCGGCGCACCGCTGAACGTGCTGAGCAAGACCGATCCGGATACGGTCGCCTTCTTCAGCGTCCCGTTCACCATCAAGAAGTTCACCGACGTCACCGACGCGCAGCGCGAAGCGGCCTACAACATCGCCAGCGACGCCCGCAATGCCGGGCTCCAGGTGGAGATGAGCGGCTCGATCGCGCAGAAGAACGAGGGGCCCAGCGGTAAGTCCGAGCAGATCGGCATGGGTATCGCGCTGATCGTCATGATCATCGCCTTCGGCGCCATCGTGGCCGCCTTCGTGCCGATCATCACCGCGATCATCGGCCTCGGCGCGGCCACCTCGCTGATCTTCCTCGGTACCTCGATCATCGAGGTGCCCAGCTTCACGACCTTCCTCGCGTCCATGATCGGCATCGCCCTGTCGATCGACTACGCGCTGTTCATCGTGTCGCGCTACAAACATGAACTGGCAGTGCAGGATTCGCCGGAAGAGGCGGCGGGTACCGCACTCGGCACGGCGGGTTCGGCGGTGGTGTTCGCCGGTCTCACCGTCATCATCGCGCTCGGCGGCCTCAGCATCGTCGGCGTGCAGTTCATGACGTTCATGGGCCTGGGTGGTGCGATCGCCGCCGCGTTCGCGGTGCTCACCGCCATCACCCTGATGCCGGCGCTGCTCGGCGCGTTCGGCCGGTTCCTGTTCAAGCCGAAGCTGCCGATCGTCGCCCAGCACGATCCCGAGGACGATAAGTCGGTCACCAATGGCATGCGCTTCGGCCGTCTGATCGGCCGGGCGCCCGCGGTGACCCTGCTGCTCAGCGTGGTCGTCCTCGGCCTGCTCGCCGCACCGGCGGCCGGCCTGAACCTCGGCCTGCCCGGTGACGACAGCCAGCCCAAGACCTCCACCATCCGCAAGGCCTACGAGCTGCGCACCGAGGGCTTCGGCGAGGGCAGCAACGGCGTGCTGAACGTCGCGGTCGACCTCACCAAGGTGCCCGCCGAGCGCCGTGACGCCGCGGTGAACGCGCTGCGGTCCAAGCTCGCGTCCTACCCGGGCATGGATTACGTGACCGAGCCCAAGTGGAGTGGTGACGACAAGGCGGGTGCGCTGCTCGACGGTGTGCCGAAGTCGGGTCCGAACAACCAGGCCACCAAGGATCTGGTCAGCGACGCCCGCGACGCCGAAGCACAGATGCAGAGCGAATACGGCATCGAGTACGGCATCACCGGCACCACGGCGATCTTCGCCGATGTCGACCACGTGCTGCTCAGCAAGATCGTGCCGTATCTGGCGATCGTGGCCGGTGCCGCATTCCTGCTGCTGATCCTGGTTTTCCGCTCGATCCTGGTGCCGCTCACCGCCGCGCTCGGCTTCCTGCTGTCCATGGCGGCGACCTTCGGTGCCACGGTGCTGATCTTCCAGCAGGGCAAGCTCGGGCTGATCGAGGATCCGCATCCGCTGGTCAGCTTCCTGCCGATCATGCTGATCGGTCTGGTGTTCGGCCTGGCCATGGATTACCAGGTGTTCCTGGTGACCCGGATGCGCGAGGAGTTCGTCAACGGCAAGTCGCCGAAGGACGCGATGGTGGCCGGTTATCACCACGGTGCCCGGGTCGTCACCTCGGCCGCGGTCATCATGATCTCGGTGTTCGGCTCCTTCCTGTTGGAAACCGACGTCACGGCGAAGTCGTTCGGCTTCGCGCTGGCGGCGGGCGTGCTGATCGACGCGTTCATCGTCCGGATGGTCGTGATCCCGTCGCTGCTCGTGCTGATGGGCAAGTGGTCCTGGTGGATTCCGAAGTGGCTGGACCGGATCCTGCCGGATATCGACGTCGAGGGCGCGAAGCTGCGTGAGCTGCAGCAGCGGTCCGCTGAGACGGTGCAGGTGCCGGTCGGCGTCAGCTGATCGGAGCCCACGCCTCGGCCCCGCACCCGGATCGGGTGCGGGGCCGACTGCGTTTCGGGACCCCGCGTCTCGATCCGCGCACGGGAAACCGCGGAAGGAGGCGATGGTTCTCGGATATCGCCACGGGGCCAGGGTGGTCACCGCCGCCGCGATCATCATGATCTCGGCCTTCGGTGATTCCCGCTCGAATCCGATGTGACCGCGAAGTCGATGGGTTCGCATTGGCCGTCGGCGTGCTGAAGGACGCGCGCATCGTCCTAATGATCTTGATCGCTTCGCTTTCGGCGAATTCACCACGCCGTCAACGGAATTCGGACCGAGGCGGGAATTCCGTTGGGGGCGTATCTATTTCATCACTGGCTCGGCGCAGGCAGATTACATTCAGTTATCTTTGGGTTAACTCCCATATAGTTCAGCGGACCGGCCACTGCCGTCACCGCGATGGTGCCGAAGCCAGCGCAGTCGATCGGAGGATTGTCGAAGTTGTGACGCTGTCCGGCGGCGAACATGCCGGTCACCAGCCAGGCCATGAGCAGAAGTCCTATGAGGCGCGTACCGGTGTGGTGCGCAGGCCTCCGTTGGTTTACACGCTCGCGCATCGTAATCGCCTCCTTTCGCACTCGCTTAGCGGCGGAGTACCCGGATGCGGAGCGTTAACTCTAGCCTGGTGCTCGGGGCTTGGCTAGAGGGTTTATGGGCTGGGCTGCGGCACGTTGCAGTCGGCGATTTTGGGATTCACCCCCATATAGTTGAGCGGACCCGCCAGGACAGTGAGGGCGATCGTGCCGAATCCGGCGCAATTGATCGGACCGCTATCGAAGTAATGCCGCTGTCCGGCGGCGATAACGCCGATGACCAACCAGATCACGATCAGCACGGTGCCAAGTTTCATCGAGGGCTCGCTCATATGTTCTCCCGCGGATCACGCTCGCGCGGCTGGTGATGCGGCGAATTATCGCATCGCGTACGGCCCACACTCAGGCATTCGGTACATACCGGGCGCACGCACGGGCGCGCCCTACCGCACGGCATGTCGCCGCCCGGCAGAGCACGCCCCGAGCGCGCGGGGTCGGCCAGATCCTCGGCGCTCAGCCGCGGCCGCTACGGACTGGGTTGCGGCACATTGCAATCCGCGACCTTCGGATTCACCCCCATGTAATTGAGCGGACCGGCCAGCGTGGTCACCGCGATCGTGCCGAAGCCGGCGCAATTGACCGGACCGCTGTCGAAGTAGTGCCGCTGGCCCGCGGCGACCACACCGATCACCAGCCAGATCAGGACCAGCAGACTGCCGAATCGGAAATAGGGCTCTCTCATGTAACTCTCGCGCATCAATCCCGCACGGCTCATCCGCGACACCATCGTCGCACCGCATCCTCGCCGTGCTCGCTTAATTGGCGTATACCCGCGAACGGCCTACTTACCCAGGAACTCCCACCACACCGGATTCGTTTGTACGACATGAGGATCCGCTGAGTTGGAGAGACGCATGGAACTCGACCACCGCAATTCGATATCCATGCTCCGCGACGACCAGGACCAAGCGCTCCCCCACACATCGGCATCGACCCGAACCGCCGAGCTGTCATCCTGCGCGCCGAGATCCCGAGCTCCTCTGAACGAATTCGACCACTGCTGGCACCGTAGGGAGTCTGCGCGGACGCAATGACCTGGATCACGGGGGCGCCGGGCGCATGTGGGCACGGTCGCTGATGAACCCGCTGTGACCAAAGAGAAAGCCTCTCACCTGAAGATTCAGGTGAGAGGCTTTGGCGGTGGCGGAGGGATTTGAACCCTTTCCGCCCCGCTGGCCAGGGGCTCAAAATGCGATCTACCTGCAAAAACACATCACTGTAATTCACTCCAGATCACCCGGTTTTAGCCCAAGTTGTGCCCAAAATGTGCCCGCGAATCGAAGCGGCCCGCCGATCCGTGCGAGGTCCTTCCGGGACCTCGCAACACAAAACACCCCCCGGTCGTGCGTGACCGGGGGGTGTTCGTCGATGCGACAGGCACGCGTCACAACAGCCAACCGGGCCGGTTGTCGACCCACACGACAGGCCGGGGAATGGAGCCGTCGCCGATGCACGCCCAGAGCGTGCTCGTAGGCATCCCGTGATACCGGTCGCGGATCATCGCGGTGTCGGCGAACCGCACAGTCGGCGGCCGCAAGAACGAACCACCCTCCGGCGTCCATGCACCGATGCACGCCAGCGACCAACCGCCGTGGTCGCCGATCTCGATATCGGGCCCGGGTACCCACACAGAGTTGCCGTGCCGCCAGTGCGACAGCTGCGGCGGGGGGACTCCGGCCATGAGGGCGAACTGAGTGAGTCCGAAGTATCGGCGGAGTCCAGCGTCGCGGGAGTCCGGCCGGTACGCAGCGGCACGGGGCATCTGACTGGCGGGCAGCCTCACCGCTCACCCCACTCGCGGACTGCGGCGGCAACGCGCTCGACGAGTTCGACCGGCAGACCGATCGGGCGCGGCGGACCGACGAACGCGGTGCGCTCCGGCAGCTCGGTGTCGACCATGAAGTTGGTGTCGGTGTCGGCGGGTATCGTCACTGCCTCCACCACACATTCCGCAACCGGATGACCGCCGCGGTCATCGTCGCGCACACACCGACTTCGCAGCCGTTCTTCTGGTGCCAGGAATAGGCGCGGTCGGCGTTGGCGTCGGAGTACACCGCGTAGTGCGGGTTGAGGTGGTCGGTCATCGGATACTGGTGGGCGCGCTCGTAGCGTCCCCGCTGACGGAACGCGTAGCGCGAGACGTCCGGGTCGCAGGGGTACAGCTCGGTGACGACGGCGTCTCGGTCATCGATCACTGGTCGACCTGCTCGGCATCGACCTCTGGGGTGCGCCGTTCACTCGGGCCGAGGATCGTCGGCCAGTTGACGGCCAAAACGATCCAACCCATGTAGAGGATCGAGACGGCTACGACGGTGATAATCACTGGTGCGGGCATGGGCGATACCCCTCGGTGTGGTGTCCATTGGTGGAAGCACCCGGTGCCGAGGGTCGCGGTATCGGGATACAGCGTCGCTCGGCACTGGGTGCCCTCTCACGGTGGCCCGTGTCACAATGGTCAAGGGGGACAGAATGTCCCCCCATTCACTCGCTGCAATCCATTGGATTCCCGTCATGAACCGAGACAACGAATTCGGCCAACGACTCCAACGACTCCGCCAGCAAGCAGGCATGACCCGCCCGATACTGGGCGAACTGGCAGGCCGCTCCGCATCCTGGGTCAAGGCACTGGAAATCGGGCGCCTACAGCAGCCGCGCCTGCCGATGCTGATCAGACTCGCCGAAATCCTCGACATCAGAGACCTCACGCAACTGACCGGCGAGCAACCCCTGGTGCGTTCGATCTACGGCAAGAAAGCACACCAAGCGCTGCCGAAGATCACCGAAGCGTTGGCGTCGTTCCCCACCACCGCGAGCACCGACGACACTGAGCTGACCGCCGGAGCGATCGAAGCCCGCACCCGCCAAGCATGGGTACTGTGGCACGGGGCTGCGTTCCAACGCTCAGCAATCGCGACGATCCTGCCAGACCTGTTGCGAGACACCCGAGTTGCCGTACGCCAGCTCGACGGCAACGACCGCCGCAAAGCACAAGCAACGCTCGCCCAGGTCTACCACCTCGCTCAGCTGTACCTGTCGTTCCAGCCGCCCGCATCGCTGGTGCTGCTCTCCGGCGACCGAGCGATGACGGCCGCCCAGGATGCCGACAACCCGCACGCGATGGCCGCCGCCGCCTGGTACGTGAACCACGTCTACCGCGACGCAGGCGAAGAGGCCGAAGCCAGAGTCGAACTCGCGCGCCAGATGTGCGACATGGTCCAACCGGACAAAGAGGGTGACGACCTCGCGCTGTGGGGCCTGCTGCGGTTGGCGATGGCCTTGTCGTACGCGAAGGTCGGCCGCGAAGGCGACGCACTTCGCCATTGGGACGAAGCCGACCGAGCGGCAAAAGCGCTGGGAGACAACTACATCCATCCTTGGCTGATGTTCGGTCGCGTCATGGTGGACGCATACATGATCACCATTCAGGCCGACCTGATGCACGCTGGGTTCGCGATCCGCCATGCCGCGAAGGTGGACCTCGCCAAGATGCCGTCAGCGACCCGCCGCAGCTTCCACGCCGCCGAGACTGCCCGCGCACACCACATGCGCGACGAGCCACTAGCCGCGGTGACGCTGCTGTCCAAGGCCGAGAAGGAGTCGCCAGACACGTTCGGGTTCTCTCTCTTCGCCCGGTCCGCGGTACCTGATCTCGTCGAGCACGGCGGGCAGACCGTTCGCTCGGACGCCGAGCGATTGGCGTCGGTGCTCGGGCTCGACACCTGAGGAGTGACGCGGCAGGTTGCTGGCGTCGGCAAGCTGGGTGACCAGCGATTTTGTCGGCGCCGACAAAATGATCGCAGGGGGTACGGCGAATCCCGCACCCCCCTGTGAATTTGCGCGGTCCCGCAAGATCTCGGGGGGTACTCGGCGGTGAGTACCCCCGGTTTCGGCGATCACCGCAAACCCGAGCACTCCGAACCATGAGCCGCTGACCTTCGTGACCACCCGATCCTGGTAGCCCCGGGGTGGGGGGTGACCCCTTCGACGCCGCGCCGCCTCCAGGGGCATAGGCGGTCATCTACTCACCACATTTTTCCACCCGCGAAGGGCGATGCCTGGTGCGGCAAATGCCGCACCTGAGCCGGTCACCGGGCACGACGATTACGAACATGCCGTCACGTGACAAATCCCCGAAGGCTACTCAATACCCAGTGCCATCCCACGGATCATCCGGTGTCGCCATGATGACCCGCAAAACCTCATCGAACTCCGCAACCTCACCACCCGGCCACACGTTCCCCGCCCCGATCCACTCCTCGCGAGCCGCCATCCAATCCCAGTTCGACGACCACACCGAAGGATCACGAAGCTCGGACGGAACCACATCATTGGTCGGCGGCCGGCGCCTCACGACACCACCCCGTACACACCACGCGGCGGCCGAGCAGACGGAAGATCGTCGGCGGCGGACTCCTCGTCGACCTTCAAAGCCGCCAACAACCGCGCGAACGTGATCCGCTGCTGCCGCAACTCCGTCAACGCAGGATGGCACCGAATCCCCTGCGACGACTCCGCCAACACTCCGTCCCGATCCACCGCGGCCTGCAACTGGTCGAGTGCATCAGCGGTCCGACAGATCTCACGAAGCACCGTCAATTCGCTCTCGGACAGCTCGAATTGCGTCGAATACCACGTCCAAAGCCGCTTACCACTGGCCCTGAGCCCGCGCGGAGTGGCCGGTATGGGCGTCATCGGGGGACTCCTTTCGCTCGACAAGGGTGCGTTACGTTCTAGCGCGCTGACCAGGGACAACCCGCAGGGAGCCCCCAGGGGACCAACCGGGCCCGGAACGGGCGATCCGCTGACCTGCGGATATCCAGAAGGGTCGTATGTTTGCTTTTCCGGGGGGAGGACTTGCCTATGCCCCTGGAGGCGGGCGCGGCCCGATGGGGGTACCCCCCCAGGGTCAGGCGACGGAGCCGATGCCGTTGTCGGGTCCGCTGAGGCTGAATGTGGCGACGCCGAGGTTGCCTTGGTCGACGTGGCGTTCGGGTGCGAGTTCGGCGGGTGCTTCGTCGGCCCACTTCGTGATCTGTTCGTCGTTGGCGTTGCCGAGTTCTCGTGGGCGTGGGACGCCGTAGACCATGGCCTTGATCTTGGTGAGTGCGGTGTCGCTGGGTGTGGTGAGCCATTCCTGCACGAGTTCGGCTTGCTCGGGCATGTGCGTGCCAGCGCTGTCGACGAGGTCGTTCCATGCGCTGCGGACGGCGCGCTGCAGGATGGCCTTGGCGAGCATGGTGTCGCCGCTGACGCAGGCGCGTTCGAACATGCGCTGCGCTTTCTCTTGCCCGTCGAGGTTGTCGACGCGGTCGCAGGCATCCCGCCAGCTCATGATCGCGGCGTGGTCTTTGGCGCCGGGTCCGAACAGTTTGCGTTCGATCTCCTGGTGTCGGGCGCGGTGGGGTGCGGCGTACTTCTCGAACGCTTGGTCGCTGGCTTTGCGGGCTGCGAGGTAGGTGGCTGCGATGAGGTTGCGGCGGCCGTCGGTGGTGTAGCGGCTGTCCTGGTTGTACTTGGTGGTTTGGGTGCGGACGAGTTCCCGGATTTCGTGCATGAATGCGCGGTCTTCGAGCGAGGTCATGGACATGGTTGTTTCCTCCGTGGTTATCGGCCGGGGCCGGGTCGGTGGGTGGTTGTCATCAGAAGAGGGGCCTTCCCGCGTGGCGGACCATGGACCCCTGTTGGCTTCGCTGCGCAGCTGCGACGGCGTCGGCGGTGGCCTTGGCCATGGCGTCATAGATGGCGCTCACGAGTGCTTGAACCGCCCCGCCGGATTTGCGGAATCCGAGGTCGCCGATGAATTGGTCGAGGTTGGCGGTGCCGAAGTTCGCCAATGCTTGGCCGGCCCGGTTGGGGATGTCGAGGCTGGCGAGGTCGCTGCCGAACTGCTGCGCCTGCGCCTCGGGCGTGGCGGCTTCCCACCAGCGCCCTGTGGTGCCGACCGATTCGGTGGTCGGCGTTGTCGTTGCCAGCGTTGCCGCACCGGTCGTATCCGTCGACGTCGGTGTGCTCGAGAAGGTCGACGTCGCACCGTTGGGCCAGTTGACGACGAACACCGGCGTCGCGTTGGCCGCGCCTGCTGTAGCACCGCCTGCACCGGCTGCTCCGCTGCCACCGCCGAGCGAGGTTGTTCCGCCGCCGCCGGTGCCGCCCAACCCGCCGGTGCCGCCGGTGAGGCCGCCGCCGCTGGCGGGTCCGCCGAGGTCTCCGCCGCGCAGCAGGGCCGCGGGGATGTGCATGTGTTGGTCGAACATGCCGCTGCTGGCGCCTACTGGGCCGCCGATGACGACACCGTCGCTGCTGTTGCTCTCGACGTTGGTGCCGTCGCCGAGGGTGAGTGCGGTGTGTCCGGCCGCGCCACCGCCGTTGTCGTACCATCCGACGCTGATGTCGCCGGGGCCGCCGAGGCCGGGCAGGGCGCCCTTTGATTTGAGCCAGCTGCCTTCGTTGACGGTGGACATGCGTCCGGCGCCGAAGGGGTCGAGGCCGAGTGCGGAGTTGATGGTTGCGGAGACCATGCCGGAGCAGTCGATCGCCGCGGTGGAGAATCCGCCCATCAGGTATTTGGCCGGGTCCATGCTCTGCGCGAAGGCTTTGCCGGGCACTTGCCCGCCTGCGGCGAATCCGGGGATCATGCCGTGCAGGAAGTCCGCGGTCGGTACCCATCCGGCGTTGATGGCCTCGAGCAACGGCAGGGTCTTCGCGGTGGCTCCGGCGTTGACGATGTACTCGCCGTTGGACACTGCGATCAGGTTGGAATCGCTTGTGCCGGTTCCCTTGCCGCGTAGCAGGCCACCGACAGCCATATGCGCGTTGGCCCAGTCGACCATCGAGTTGCCGAGCGCCACCGTGCCCTGGCCGCCGATGACGGGCACCCATTTGGGGATCTCGACTTTTTGCAGCAGCTCGCCGATCTTCTTGACTCCGATCGCGATGCCTGCAACGACGCTGTCCCACTGGGCTTTCGCGGTGTCGGCGAGGTTGCCGAAGAAGTTCCCCATCGCTGTGAGGGCACCGCCGATGACGTCGCGGGCTGTGGTGACAGCGGTGGCGGCGTTGTCGAGTTGAGTACCGAAGTCGTCGGCCATCTTCTGCAGCGCAGGCAGCACGAGCGGCTGAATGACGTTGTTGACCAGCCACGTGAACGCGTCGATGAGCTTGAGTAGCTGCGGCAGGATCGCGATGAACAGATCCAGCAGCGGCGGTAGCAGTTTCGCCCCGATATCGACCAACTGCGGCAGCAGTGGCGCGATCGCGGTGATCAGATCCCCGAAGGACTTCGCGATATCGGGCAGGTACGGGGCTAGTTGGTTGAGTGCACCTACCAGGGCGTCGGCGATCTTGGTGGCGACGTCGGCGATGACGGGCTGCAGCTGCTGGAAGACCGGCATCATCAGGTCGGCCCACTGCTTGATGACCGGTCCGAGTGCTTGGAAGATCGTGGTGAGCGCGGGGGCGAGCGCCTGGAGCAGACCCGAAACCACCTGGGCGATCACGGGCAGGATCGGCGCGACCGCGGTGATCAGGGACGCGAACGCGGTTCCGATGGGGCCGATTGCGGGGGCGAGCGCGTCGAGCGCCTTGGCGAGAGCGTCCCCGACCACTACCGCGATCTGGCTCATTGGGCCGATCAGTGGGGTTAGTGCACCCATGAGGCTTTCGAGCAGTTTCCCGATGACCGGTAGTGCCGGCTCGAGGCCGCGCAGTAGTGCGTCGGTGAATTGGACCAGCGACGGCATCATCTTGAGTAGGGTGTCGGCGAAGGTTTTGCCGATAGCTCCCAGCGATGGCGCCAATTCCTTGAACGCTTCGCCCAAGGTTGCGAACAGTGGGCCGAGCGACGGGCCGACGGTATTGCCGATATCGATCAGGCCATCGACTAGGGAATTCAGCCCCGTACCGAGTCCTTCGATGATGTTGCCGAAGGTGTCGAAAAGCTTTGTGAGAGCGCCGCTTTGGAATGCGTCGGTGAATGCTTGACCGATGTTTCCGAAGAGTCCGGCGACTTGTCCGCCGATCTTCTCCGCGACCGGCTCGAACGCTTTACCGATCGACAGGAATCCGGTGGTGGCCTGTTTCAGGCCGGGCGCCATCCCGTCGATGAACGACGCGGTACCGGCGAAGATTGACTGGATACCGGCGAGATTCTCTGAGGCCTTCCAGAATTGGGCGAAGTCCTTGGTGAGTCCGTTGATCGACGTCGCGACCGAGGTCATGCCGATACCGAGCGTTGGCAGTGTGTTCGCGGCGAGGTCCTTGATTCCGACATCAGCACCGGCGAATAGCGCGTCCTGGGTGGGGATTTTGACCAGCGAATCCCATGAGCTTTTGACCTCGCGGGCGGCGAGCACGAACGCCTGTGCGTTCGGCGAGAGCTTCGCGAGCGCCTGCGCGGCCTTGTCGGCCGAGGAGGACGACGAATTCTGTGCGTCGATGACGGCTTGCTGCGCCTTGGCTACCTGCTCGTTGGCCTTGGCGACCGCGGCCTGCGCGTCCAGCACCTTCTTATCCGCCTCTGCGGCACGCTCTTTCGCCGCGACGACCTTGTCGGATCCTTCGACGCCCTTCGCGAACGCGTCGTTCGCTTCGGCTTGGACGTCCTTGTTCTTCTCGACCGCCTCCTGATAGCGCAGGTCGGCGCGCTGCAACCGCAGATATGCCTTCTCGCGGTCGGCGGGTAGGGCTTTCTGGAATTCGGCGCGTGCCTCGAGCAGCGCTTGCTTGGCTTCCGCCTCGGACAGCGCGGCGTCTTTCACCGCGAACGTGTAGTCCTCGAGCTGTTCTTGGGCGTCTTTGTAGGCGGTGGCGATGTCCTTGGCGGCGTCGCGGGCGTCTTTCTGGGCGTCGGTCAGGTTGTCCTGCGCGGTCTGGACGTTCTCCAGCGCCGACACGACTTGTTCCTGTGCTGCGGCAATGGCTTTCGCTTGTGCTTGGCCGTCCGCTCCGGCAGCGTCTTCGGCAGCGCCGAGCGCTTTGAATGCGTCGCCGATGCCTTGCACACCAACGGCGACGGTGGATGCGGCAGCGGCGGCGGCGGGCCCGAGGGCGGTGATACCAACACCGAGGGCTCCGACCGCGCCGAGTGCGGCTCCGGCTGCGCCACCTATCGCGGCGAGTTTGGCGGTTACTGCGGCCAATCCGCCGGCAGCGGCACCGATGTTGCCGATCGACCCAACACCCTTGAGCCCGGACAGCCCGTTGCGGTCGACATCGACGTTGACCTCTTGCCGGATGGGTGAGGCCATTCCCTCGAGCTGGCGACGCAATGCGGCCATCTGCCCGAGTGCGCCCGCTGAATCCAGATCGACGGGGACGTTGAACCGGAACAGGCCGGAGCGCTCCATGTTCCGCAGCCCGCTCGACACCTGGCGCGCGAACCCGACCATGTCGGCGTCGACGGGAACGGTCAGTGAACCGATGTGGGAGACGTTGACGTTGGCGCGGATGTCGATGGGGTTGGCGCGGGCGTAGGTTTGCGCGTCGGTGATCGCGTCCCGTATCTGCCGGGTGAACCGGGAGGTGTCCGCGGTGACGGGAATCTGCACGGAACCGATGTGGGAGACATCGACATTGGCTTTGACGCTGATCGGGTTCCGGTCCGCGTAGAGCTGTCCGCCGCGAATCGCGTCCTTGATCGACCGGGCCAGCTTGTCGGTGGCCCCAACGATGCTGACGTAAGCCGTTCCTAGTTCGATCGGTGTAGCGGTGCCCGTCATGCGACCCTCCGCACACTCGCCGAGGGGGCGTCGTCAGGGTCTGGTTCGGGCGGTCGAGCACGCAGGAGGATCAATCGGAATTCGTCGTCGGGCAATTCGCTCAGAAAAGCGACGCAGCCGTCGATCAGAAAGTCTCGTGGATCCTCGTGCATTCTTGTTCACCGTCCCGCATCGAATGCGGAAAACGGCTCACAGGGGGTGTCGACCGAGAACTTCCCTGTGAGCCGTTGACCCGCAACTCACCCGAACCCAACTCCTGCCGCCCCAGGTAGGGTGGCGATTTCGACGGTATCGATGCGGTTTATCGGTGAACAGAAATCATTCCGTGCACGGAAATTTGCGGTATCGCCTACGTCGGGGCGTGCGCGCGAATTCCTCCACCTTTTCGCGGTCGAATACCCAGCGCCCGGAAATGAGCGTTCCGCTCAATGCGGGGGCGAGATTCCGGACTTGTCGTTCGGTGCAGCACAGAATTCGTGAGGCGGCCCGTACGCCGATCATGTCGGTGGTGTCCTCCGGTGCCGCGCCGCGGATCGCTGTCTCGAGGCGGGCACGGAGCGAGGCGAGCGCGGGCGGGATCGGTTCGCGGGCCAGGTTGCGGCGGGTGACCGCGTAGTCGAGCCAGGAGAACGCGGTGCGGGCTTCGCGGTCGTCGAGGTGCATCAGCCCGCCTTGCGGTCGGCGATCAGGTCTGGCGTCCACGGCTCGAAGTCGCGGGGACCGGTGCCGACGAGCCGGCGGTATTCGATGGGCTTGCGTGGTGGCCGGGCGGCGACGATGGGGATGGCTCCGACGTCGGTAGCGGCGGCGTAGAGAATTGCTCGGTCGGCGGGTGAGATCCGGCCGTCCCGCTTGGCCTGGACGTAGACGATCTGGCCGGGTTTGAGGGCGAGCACATCGACCGAGGATCGGCTACCGGCGCAGCGGTAGCACTGGTAGCCGTCCTCGCGGAGCTGGTCGCGGATTTCCCACTCGAACGCGCGGCCGCGGCTGTAGTTCGTCATTTCGCGGTGCCCTTCTCGGGAATCGGCGTGCCCCGGGCGACGGTCAGCGGGCCGACACCCTCGGCTGAGTTCGGGCACAATGCCTCCAGCTCTCGGCGGTGTTCGTACGCTGCCCGAGGCATGGTGTCGACGTAGTTAGTGCACTCATGCGCGGCGCCGAATCCTCCACCGCCGATGCCGAACCAGGCCGCGGGGACGACGCGCGTTTCGAAGGGCGGCAAGCAGGGGGCGAACACAGGGGTATGCCCGGGGATGGTCGTTGTCGTCTCGCGGTGTTCCTGCACGAGCATCGCGGGGCAGTCCACCGCGTACTCGATTCCACTGTTTTCGTCGACGTAGATGTTCACGTATCCGTTGATCGGGGTGGCGCTGACCGTGTGCCAGTCCTCGAATTCGCGCATCTCGGCGGCCGAGATGATTCGCGCGGATCGGCCTTCCGCGGTTTTCGCGAGGAGATGCTGAACATCGATCGCGAATGATTGCGCGATCTCCTGCGCTTCCTCGGGTACGGAATAGCCGCCGTCGAGCTTGAGGAAGATGTCGTAGCCGCCCGTCTTGGCTTCGATCGTGTGGACCTCGAGGAAGTCGCGGCGGTCCTCGAGGAAGGCGCCAGCGTTGAGGTAGGGACTGCGGTAGGAATCCTGAGTCATTGGTTTTCATCCCTTCGGTGGTGAAAGTGGTGAAAGTGGTGAAAGTGCAGGTCAAGCAGCTGGACCGATGAAACGGCGGTGAAACCACTAGTGAAACCGGTCAGGGGGTGAAACGGCGGACCAGTTTCACTGGGTGGTGAAAAGGTGGTGAAATGCTGTAGCTCTCTGACCTGCGGTTATTCATCCGTTTCACCACTTTCACCACTTTCACCAGCGGTAGTGATGATTCGGTCGTAGGTTCCACGCTTGGGCTTGTCGATACGGCCCGACTCGTACAGCTGAGCGAGCTTGTTGCCTGCCAGCTTGTTGTCCATCGAAAGGGCCTTAGCCACGTCGGCGGGTGTGGTCGGACCGTGTTCCATCACGTACGTGTAGATGTCCATGGACCGGTCTCCGAGGTTGCCCGCCTCCCTTCGCTTTTCGACGGTTGCCGCTGCGTCGAGGAGATCCATGCCGTCGAGTTCCCACCGCCCACCATCAGCGGTCAGCGCATACTCGTTCTCGGGTACGTCCCGACCAGTCACGGCCAGCACGGCCCTGTCTTCCTTGCGCTTGCGGCTGAGCACGAGCACGAAATCGGCCGATCCGGCGATGCCCTGTGTTCCGGACACCGCATCCACGAAGTCCACGCTCTCGGCCTTGCGGGAGTGATGCACGGCCAACAAGCACGAGCCGGGCGCCGAGTCGGTGAGTTCTTTGAGCTTCGAGCCCATCGCGTAGTCGGCGCTGTAGGACTCCTGCCCGGCCAGCTTGGGCGGCTTCACCTTGCCGAGCGTGTCGAGGATGATCAGCGGCTTGCGGTAGCCGTACAGATGGAGGAATTCGGCGATCATGCCGGGCACCTCGTTCGGGCGGGCTGTGATCATGAAGTGGACTTCGGCGGGCAGCGGGCCACCCTCGGACATGGTGCGAAACCGCGATTGCAGACGGCGGGGGCCGTCCTCGAGCGCGAGGTAGAAAACGGGCCGCTGCTTCACCGCGATCTTGCCGAGTGCGAATCCGCCAGAGGAGCACGCCAGCGCGAGACCGCCAGCCATCCAGGACTTGCCCGCCTTCGGTGCGCCGACGAGCAGACCGAACCCCTCTGACACGATGCCTTCGACCAGCCATTCCAGCGGCGGAAACACCTGTTTATCCAGCCATGCGCCGTTGAACATTCCGGCCAGCAGACTGCGCGGTTCAGCGGGGGCTGCTTCGCGTTCTTCGGAGGGCTCGTCTCCGGCTGCTATCTGCGCAATGAGTCGCGCCGTCATGGCTTCGGCGGATTCGCTTGCGGCATTGGCGTGGCCGTCCCAGGCATGGACAGCGGCGCGGCGTCGGTCGATCTGCCGCCGGGATGCCTCCTTGCACTTCTGGCACGTCGGCACGTGCAGGCCGTGCCCGCGGCAATGTGCGGTCGGTTCGGGTAGCCCGCCCGAAGGCGCTGCCGGTGTGGCAGCGCCCTGGGTGTGGTTGTTGGTCAACGGCGTTCACCGCCGAGGGTCTGTTCCGCGTAGTCGCGGCTCTCCGCGAGCTTCGAACGCAAGCTCGCCTCGAGTTCCGGCGACATCGTGCCGAGCACTTCGAGCATCGGCGCGATGATGTTCTTCGCCATCATCGGCAACGCCATGGCGGAGATGTATCCCGCCGCGTCCATGTCGACCTTCGCGAGCCATTCGATAGACACGGTGTCGATTGCGTCGTCATCTCCCGCCGCTGCGGCGTACTGGTACATCAAAATCGTTGCTGCGGACTGCAACTCGGCCAGGTCGACGACACCGCGCGGGATGCCGTCGTCGCCGACGACCATGAAGTTGTTCGGTGTCTCGGTCACGCCGCGACACCCCCTTTCGTCTTGCGGTTATGGCTGGTCTCGGTGGCGCCCGGGTGTCGATCCCCTGCCAAGTCCTGGCGCAACTTCGCGTCCAGGCGACCTACGTACTCGGCGAAGGACTCGACGCGCGGCAGGATGTGCAGCTCGTCTTCGTTGCCTTCCAGCAGCAGAATCAGGCGTGCCAGCGCCGATTCCAGCTCCATGCGGTAGGTCGAACGGAAGTGCTTCTGCGCCCATTCGGTCGGGATGTATCCGGCCGCCCATCGGTCGATCGCGGCCTGTACTGGTGAGGTCATCTGGCCACCTCGCTCGCGCGGGCCGTGGCCTGCCGCTCGCCGGGCATCCTGATCAGGATCGTGGCCAGCCAGCCGTCGTAACCGGTGTCGTCGACGCGACGCCACACCGTGGACCGACGTCCACGGATCGCGCAATCGGTTGTGGCGGAGACGAATCGGGCGTAGGTGTCTTCGTCCAGGCCGACGCGCGGGAATCCGTGGGTCGAGCCGTCGTCGGCGAGGTAGACGCAACCGATGTCCAAGCGCCCACCGTCGCGGATCTTGAGCGAACCTTTCGGCTTGTGGAACTCGATGCCGAGCGCGCCGAGGAACACCGAGTCGGCATCGTCATCGCGTCCGAGCGGTTCACGTACAGGGCGTGTCATTTCGACACCCCCCGTTCGATCTCCTCGTCGACTCCGAGCCAGGTGAACACCGACACGCCCAGCAGGCGGGCGAGGATGCCCAGCTGGGCGGTATTCCACGGCTTCTCGCCCGTGATCAGCTTCTTCAACGCTGGGGTGCTCAGGTTCAGCTCGGCGGCCAAGGTGTCCAACGAGCGGTGGCGGGACAACCAGCGGTCGCGGATGTCGGCAGCGACCCGCTTGGCGACCTTCCGGGAGAACCGCTCGGCGTCGGCGTCGAGGGCACTGCCCTGCGAGTCGCACGGACAGCACACGAACACCTGTCCCTTCGGTCCGAATCCGATCGGCACGGACGAGACCGCCGGGCTGATCAGCCAGTTACGCCCGCACGCCACGCATTCAAAACCTTCGGCCTGGGCGTCGGTGAGGGTCGCGTTGGTGAGGCGATCGCGCCACCGCTCGATACGGTCGTCGAACTCGGCCTTGCGGGCATTGGCGTCGTGCGCAGTGGCCTGCGGGTCGCCCCGGTCGGGGGTGTTCGCTATTGTCATCGTTGAAGCACTTTCTTGTGGTGAGGTGGTGTTTTCGATGGCCCGGTGAGCGGTGGGTGCCGCTCCCGGGTCGCTTTCGTTTGGGGGGGCTGCTCGTCGCATCAGGCGGCACCCGATTGGCTATTGCTGGGCCGCACCGTGTTCGCGTCGAGGTAGGCACGCAGCGCGGCCCATGAGTAGAGAATTCGACGGCCGTTCCGGGTGTACTCCGGTCCGCGATTCAGGTAGCGCATCTGCGCCAGCACCTCTGGCGTAGTTCGCAAGAACTTGGCTGCCTCTTTCGGCGTTGCGTTCAGATCCGCCGTGGCCCCGCTTGGGGTAGCCGTCGAATTCGGTGTGCCATCGCTCATTTGATCTCCGTTGGTCCTAAGTTGCAGATTTTTGATCCTAACTTGTGGATCTAGCTAATTCATACTCCCTCACTTGTGATGCGTCAAGCTCAACTTGGTGTGTAAAATCCGCAACATGGGAACACGACGAGTAGAGACCGGACCGACTGCGGAGACCGTCCGTCGCAATGTGCAGCGAATCCGAAAAGCGCAAGGGCTCACCCTGCGCGACGTGGCCGAACGCCTGGCGAAGACCGATCGGAAGATGGCTCACAACACCATCAGCGATATCGAAAACGGCGGCCGTCGAGCGGATGTCGATGACCTAATGACATTGGCCCTGGCGCTGAACACCACCCCGAATGCCCTCTTGCTGCCTCCCACCGAAGACGGCACGCGAATGGTTCGAATCACTTGTGCCGGTTGGCAAAATGCCGCTGGCGTATGGGAGTGGGCGCGCGGAGAGAAGGCGCTACCTGTGCCGAAACAGCCCCCAGGAGGTGTCGACCGGGCGAGCGCGCAGCTCCAACTGAACTCGAATCCGGCGATCCAGGACATCGCCGATCAGCCCAACATCGAAACCAATCCGATAGATGCGAACGACGAGGACTCGGACGATGGCGACGATTGAGGCGTACAAGCTGTGCAAGCCCGACTGCAAGCCCGACTGCACGAAGCGGGAACATGCTCGGCTCATGGTCCGCTACCGCAAGCCCGACGGTAAGCAGACCAAGAAGCGCGGTTTCAAGCGCAAGACGGACGCCGAAGCGTTCGCCAACCGCGTAGAGGTGCGGAAGCAGGACGGCGAGTACGTAGCGCCGTCGCTCGGCCGGATCACCATCGACGAGCTTGCGCCGGACTGGTTGAAGGAGAAGAAGGCCAGCGTCGCCGAGTCCAACTACCGCACCCTTGACGCGGCGTGGCGCAACCACGTTCAACCACGCTGGGGACACATCCGCATCGGCGACGTGACCGCCGAGGCGGTGCGGGACTGGGTAGTCGATATGCGCCTTGCCGCGCAAGAGCGAGCCGCCGAGAAGGGCAAGGCGGACTTGAATGCCGGTGCGACGACCATCATCCGCGCGTACGGCGTCCTCGCAAGCATCCTGGACATGGCAGTGGAACCGAAGCGGCTCATTCCGAAGAACCACGCCCGCGGCAAACTGATCTCGCAGATGCTGCCGAAGAAGACCGCGAAGCGGCATGTCTACCTCAATGCCGACGACGTGGCGCGTCTGTCCAAAGAGGCAGGGCGGCATAGTCTTCTGGTCCTGTGCCTTGCCTACTGCGGTCCACGCTGGGGCGAGATGATCGCATTGCGCGTGCGCGATATCGACTTCGTTCGTCGACGTATCACGGTGGCGGACAACGCGGTACAGCTGGGCGTCGACCATGCGGAGGGCCCGACGAAGGGCAAGGAGATTCGGAGTGTGCCCGTCCCCCGGTTCATCCTCACCCAGCTGGCCGCACACACCAAGGGCCGCGAGCCCGACGCGTTGGTCTTCCCGAGCCCGGACGACGCGACGAAGTACCTCCCGCGACCGAAGACCGTGGACGGCTGGTTTACCGGTGCCGTGAAAAGGTCCAAGGTGCAACCGATCACCCCGCACGATCTTCGTCACACCTGCGCGTCGTTGGCCGTATCGGCGGGCGCAAACGTGCTGGCGCTGGCACGGCTGCTCGGGCACAAGGATGCCAAGGAGACGCTGAACACCTACTCGGATTTGTTCGATGACGACCTGGACAAGCTGGCCGACGCGATAGACAAGGCATACGGCTGTGCCCAAAATGTGCCCGCGGACACCGAACCGGAGGAGTCAGCGGCATAGAAAAAGCCCCCCACCTGCGTGAACAGATGGAGGGCTTTGGCGGTGGCGGAGGGATTTGAACCCTCGGAGGGGGGTTACCCCTCACACGCTTTCGAGGCGTGCTCCTTAGGCCGCTCGGACACGCCACCGCCGACAACCATACCGGACGGGGAGCGGATCGCTAAATCGGCTGTAGGGGCGGGCGGAGGGGGTGCTCGGCAGGCGGTCGGGGGGTGGTGCGCGCCTCAGCGCTGGGCCCGGAAGAATTCGTCCAGTAGCGCGATGCATTCGGCTTCCAGTACGCCGCCGCGCACTTCTGGGCGGTGGTTGAGGCGGCGGTCGCGGACCACGTCCCAGAGGGAGCCGACGGCACCGGTTTTCGGTTCCCAGGCACCGAAGACCAGGCGGCCGATGCGGGCGAGCACCAGGGCACCGGCGCACATGGTGCACGGCTCCAGGGTTACCGCGAGCGTGGTGTTCTCCAGGCGCCAGCCATCGCCGACCACCGCGGCGGCACGGCGCAGGGCGAGGATCTCCGCGTGGGCGGTCGGATCGCCCAGGGCCTCCCTGGCATTGGCCGCGCGGGCGAGTTCACGTCCGGTCGCATCGAAGACGACGGCACCGACCGGTACGTCGCGAGCGCCCGCATCGGCCGCTGCGGCGATCGCGGCGCGGACCATGTCGGTGTCGGAAAGTCCGCCGGCGAACAGGCCCACGTCAGCGGGGCAGCTTGTCCAGCACCGCCGAGAGCTCATTGGCGAAGCCGAGCCGCTGGGCGATCATGCCGAGCTGCTCATCCGGATACAGGTCGGTTTCGGCGAGGATCACGCTGAGCACCGGTTCGGGCAGGCCGAGATCGGCGAGCACGCCGAGGTCGCCCTCCTCCCACGGCTCGATATCGTCGAGTTCGTCCGGGTCGATATCGGGAATTTCGATATTGAGGGCCTCGAGCACGTCGGCCGCGATGTCGTAATCGATCGCGGCGGTCGCATCCGAGACCAGCATCCGGGTGCCGCTCGGAGCGGGCCGGAGCACGATGAAGAACTCGTCATCGATATCGAGCAATCCGAACACGGCTCCAGAACTCCGCAATGCCTTGAGTTCTGTTTCCGCCGCGGCCAAATCGGTGAGCGCGGCCGGACTCAACGGACTACACCGCCACTGTCCTTCTTCGCGGACAACCGCCACTGCGAACCCCTCCACGTCGTCGAAATCATCCGACGCAGCCTTGTTCGTGCCCGAGCGCTGTGCTGCCATGGCCGCAACGGTAGTCGGCTCGAGCCGAAATGTTGAAGTCGTATGCGAATCTGTTCCGATGACTCCTGACCAGAAAGCACCGGTGTGTGTCCTCGGGACAGGCTTGATCGGCGGATCGCTGCTGCGCGCGGCCGTCAGCGCGGGCTACGACGCTTGGGGTTACAACAGGTCAGAGGGGGGTGCGCAGGCCGCGCGCGCCGATGGCTTCGATGTCACGGGCGATCTGCTGGGGACGCTGACCCGGGCCGCCGATACCGATGCGCTGATCGTCGTGGCGGTGCCGATGCCCGCGGTGGACCACATCCTCGCCGAGGTGGCGAGCTTCGCGCCGCAGTGTCCGCTCACCGATGTGGTGAGCGTCAAGGCACCGGTGGCCGCGGCGGTGCACCGGCACGGGCTCGCGGCCCGCTACGTCGGCGGGCATCCGATGGCCGGTACCTCCGAATCCGGTTGGGCGGCTACCCATTCCGGCCTGTTCCAGAATGCGGTGTGGGCCGTCGGGGTGGATGAGGGCACCCACCCCGAACCGTGGCGGCGAGTGGTGCGGCTGGCGCTGGCCTGTGGCGCGGTGGTCACCCCGGTGGTCGCGGACGAGCACGACCGCGCGGTGGCCCGGATCTCGCATCTGCCGCACGTGCTCGCCGAGGCGCTGGCTGTATCCGGCGCGGCGGGTGGCGACCTGGCGCTCGGACTCGCCGCTGGTTCGTTCCGCGACGGCACCCGCGTCGCCGCCACCGCCCCCGACCTGGTCCGCGCCATCTGCGAACCCAATGCCGCGGCCCTGCTGGACGTACTGGAGGAAACGCTCACCATACTGAGCGCGGCCCGCGACAGCCTGCGCACCGAAGGCACCCTCGTCGACCTCGTCGAAGCCGGACACGACGCCCGCGAACGCTACGAAACCACGCAACGCTGGGAGATCACCGACATCACCCCCGGCGACCACAACTGGCTCGAGCAACTGCGCGAGGCAGGCCAGCGCGGCGGGGTGATCACCGAGCTGCGCTGATCCCCGCGCACGACACTGAGCGCGGCGGTGGTCAGATGCGTTCGGCGAGGCCGGGGTAGTCGAGGAGGAAGCCGTCGGCGTCGACTGTGACCGTGGCGCTGGAGACCGGGGACAGGACACTGATGCCGGTAGCGCCGCTGCTGTAGGTGAGGCTGGCTTCCTGGACGAGCAGATCGGGGAGGCGGACGTAGACGACCGGGACCTGGATGTCGTCGACGGCGTTCTGCAGGCCGAAGCGACGGATGGGGAGGGTGTTGAAGAACGGGCTGAGCACGACGTCGACATCGAGGGCGCCCGCGAAGGTGGAGCGGACATGGCCGCCGCCCGCGTCGACGAGCCAGTAGTTCTCCTCGTCCCTGGCGATGGAGGCCTGGCGTTCCCCGGCGGCGGTGGTGCTGCGTAGGGATAGGCGCTTGGTGACGCCGTTCTCATCGGTGACCAGGTCATAGGAGGCGCTGAACGCGGGATGTTCCGCGCACGCGCCGCCGATCATGCGACCGGCGGCGCGGATGCGGTTGCCATTGAGGGTCACGCGGACCGACTCCATCCGCGACCCGTTGTGCGCGCGCCAGGTGAGGATCGCCGGCCACCGGGATGCCGCCGGTTGGCTGTCGGGGCCGAGGGCTGGATTCGTCACGTATCTACCGTAAGCGACGCGGGCGATGCACCGGCATTACACCAGCGACTCGCGCCACGCGGCATGCAGGCTGGCGAACCGGCCGGTGCCCGCGATCAGCTCGCCCGGCGCGCCGTCCTCGACGATCCGGCCGGACTCCAGCACCAGGACCCGGTCGGCGATCGCGACCGTGGACAGCCGGTGCGCGATGATCACGGCGGTGCGATCGCGCAGCACCGTTTCCAGTGCCCGTTGGATCAGCCGCTCGCTGGGAATGTCCAGGCTCGAGGTCGCCTCGTCCAGCACGATCACCGCGGGATCGGCGAGGAACACCCTGGCGAAGGCCACCAGCTGACGCTGGCCCGCCGACAAGCGTCCGCCGCGCTTGCGCACATCGGTGTCGAAACCCTCCGGCAGTGCGGTGACGAAGTCGTAGAGGCCGACCGCGCGTGCCGCGGCGAACACCTCCGCATCGCTGGCCTCCGGCCGCCCGAGCCGAATATTGTCGGCCACCGACCCGGAGAACAGATACGACTCCTGGGTAACCATCACGACATTGCGCCGCAGATCCACATCGGACAGCCGACGCAGGTCGATGCCATCCAAACTCACTGTGCCGCCGGCGGGGTCATAGAACCGCGTCAGCAGCTTGGCCAGCGTGGACTTGCCCGCACCGGTAGCACCGACGAGCGCGATCACCTGTCCGGCCGGGATGTCCAGCGAGAACTCCGGCAACACCGGACGTGCCCGGCCACGCGCCTCAGCTTGTGGCACAACGATTTCGAGCTCCGCCACCGCAGCGTCACCCGGCCCAGCCACACTCGACCGCACCACACCAGGGCTCGCCGACCTCGCTCCCGCGACAGCACGCCCAAGCGAATCCGACGGCTCGAGATCGACCAGCCTGGCACCACCAGGTATCGGCCCGGCCGCGCTGGGCTCCGCCGCCCCAGAGCTCTCCGACGTCGCACCCGTAACAGCACGCCCAACCGAATCCAACGGCTCGAGATCAGCCCGCCTCCCGACACCCGACATCGGCCCGGCCGCACTGGGTTCCACCGCCCCAGTGCTGTCCGACACAGCGCTCGCGGCGGCCACATCGGGCAGCACTGCACCAGAGCCTTCGGATACGGCTTCCGCGACAGTGCGCGCAGCCGAATCCGACAGTTCGAGCACGGCATCGGAATCCGATAGCGCCTGCGGGCCGCCGGCCGGTGATCCGTAGCCGAACCACACGTGGTCCATGCGCACGGCGCCGGTTGCCTTGGTCAGGGCGACCGGGTCGCTCGGTTCCTTGACCGAGGGTTCCTCCTCCAGCACGCCGGAGATCTTTTCCAGGGCGGCGGCCGCGGATTGGTAAGCGTTGAAGACCTGGGCCAGTTCGTCGAGGGGACCGTAGAAATCGTTGAGGTACAGCAGGTATGCGGCGAGGACGCCGACGGCGAGGTTGCCCTCGATGACCTGCCAGGCGCCGACCACGATGACGATCACCGTGGTCAGATTGCCGAGCAGGCGGGTGAGTCCGGCGTAGTCGCCCATACCGCGCATGGCGGCGGTGGTCGCCTGGAAGTATTCGGCGTCCTCGGCGGCCAGCACCGATTCATTGCGGGCCTCGCGCCGGAAGGCCTGCACCGCGCGCATGCCGCCCATCGACTCGACGAACTGCACGACCACCTTGGCGATGGCGCCGCGGGTACGCCGGTATCCGGCCCGCTGCCTGCGCTGGGCCCAGCGGGTGACCAGCGCCAGTGGCACGAATCCGAGCAGCACGATGGCGGCGAGGGTCTGATCGAGGTAGATCAGCAGCACCGCGATGGTCAGCACCGAGAGGATGGCGCTCAGCGCCTGATTCAGCGCACTCTCCAGCAGCTGCTGCAGCGTTTCGATATCGCCGGTCAGCCGGGCCACGACCTTGCCGGAGGTGTACTGCTCGTGGAAGGCGACGCTGAGCCGCTGCATATGCGCGAACAGCCGGACCCGCAGATCGAAAAGCACACTCTGGCTGAGCTTTCCGGAGATCCGCAGGAACACGAAGGTGGTGCAGACGCCGAGCCCGATCGCACCCAGATAGCCGGCGACGGTGAGCGCCAATGGCACCCAGTTCCCCTCGGCCCCCTTGGCGATGCCGGTGTCGAGCCCGTGCGCGACGAACAGCGGCGCCGAGACCATCGCGGCGTTGTCGAGGACGATCAGCACCATGGCCAGGATCGCGAGTTTGCGATACGGCCGGACCAGGCTCAGCAGTAGCCGCCGGGACCGACCGGCCAGCACCAGATTTCCGATCTCGGTCACCTCCTTGTCCTCATTGGCGATGCCGCGCCAGTCGGCGACCTCGTCGCGCTGGGCCGAATCATCGATGGGGACAGCGGTTTCGGTTGTGGTCATGATTCACCTCCCATCAGTTCGCGGTAGCGACTGCTGGTCTTCAGTAGTTGATCGTGGGCGCCCTCGGCGATGATCCGGCCATCGGCGAGCAGTGCCACCCGGTCGGCGAGTGCCGCGGTCGAGGGCCGGTGCGCCACGAGAAGAGTGGTGGCACCGGCCAGCACCGTGCGCAGCCGTTCCTGCACGCGCTCCTCGGTCTCCACATCGAGTGCGGAGAGTGGATCGTCGAGCACCATGATCCGAGTCCGCTCGCCTGCACCCGCGCGCGCGAGCACCGCACGGGCCAGGGCCAGCCGCTGGCGCTGACCACCGGACAGACTCAGCCCCTGCTCACCGATCCTGGTGTCCAGGCCCCACGGCAGGTCCCGCACGAAATCGGTGGCTTGGGCGACATCGAGCGCGCGCCACACATCGTCGTCACCGGCCTCCGGATCGCCGAGTGCGACGTTTTCCCGCACACTCGCCGAAAAGAGCACCGGCTCCTCGAAGGCCACCGAGACCAGCGAGCGCAGATCGGTGACCCGCATCGACGCGATATCGATGCCGTCGATGGTGATGGCACCGCCGGTCACGTCGTAGAGCCGCGGAATCAGATTGAGCAGCGCCGTCTTTCCGCTGCCGGTCGCACCGACGAGCGCCACCGTCTCACCGGGCCGCACCTTCAGCGAAATATCGTGCAGTACTGCACCTTTCGCTTCCGGAAAGCCGAAGCGCACACCGTGCAGCGCCAATTCGCCGACGATCCGCTCGGGCAGCGCGACCGGATCCGCGGGATCGGTGATATCGACCGGGGTGTCGATGATCTCCCAGAACCGGTCGGCCGCGGTGCGTGCGTCGTTCCATTCGGCGAGCAGGAAGCCGGTCCAGATGATCGGCCACTGCAGGAAGGTCGCCAGGGTGATACCGGCGACCAGGGTGCCCAGTGTCATGGTGTGGTGCGCGACGGCGTAACCGCCGTAGCCGAGCGCGAAGGCGATGGCCAACTGCGGCAGGCTCACCATCGCCGACCAGAGTGTGGCGTCCAGCCGCACCTTGAACAGTTCGGTCTGTTGCAGCGCCCGCGACTGCGCGCTGAACCGCCCGCCGAAGAACGCACCGCGACCGAACGCCTTGAGCACCCGGATGCCCTGCGCCGACTCCTCGGCGGTGGTTGCCAGATCGCCGGACTGATCCTGGGAGCGCCGCGAGGCCACCGCGTAGCGGCGCTCGAACCGCAGGCAGACATATGTCAGCGGCAGTGTGACGAGCGCGAAGATCAGCCCGATCTGCCAGTTCAGCGCGAACAGCACGAGCAGACCGACCGGGATCACAATGCAGTGGATGATCAGGAACGGCCCCGCGAACGCGACGAACCGCTTCAAGGTGCTCATATCGTCGATCGCGCGCGACAGCAGCTGACCGGACTCCCAGGCATCGTGGCGTCCGATCGACAAGGTCTGCAGTTTGCGGAAGATCTTGGCGCGCATGGCGATCTCGAACTGGGCCGCCGGTTTCGCGATGAGCCACCGGCGTCCCCACACCCCGAACGCCTCGACCAGACCGAGCAGCAGCACCACCAGCACCGGCAGCACGACACCCGCGAAATCGCGCCGCTGAATCGGACCGTCGATGATCCGCGCGATGACCAGCGGGATCATGATCGCGGTCAGGGTGGCGGCCACCGCGAGCCCGGTCGCGCCGAGCAGCGCGGCCCGATGCGGGCGCAGATGCGGCAGGAACCGGCGCAGCGAACGCAGGCGACCCGACGCCGCGGCGGCAGGTCGCTCGGGTCTGTCGACCTCCGTATCGGCCGACCGCGTATCGAGCGTGACGGACAAAGCTCCCCCTCGTAGTCCCGTGGTTTGGCTGGTGTCGCGAACGGATCTCCCGGTGATGTTCGCACCGGGGTCCGACATTTCAGGGTGGCATCAGTCCTGGGATCGGCCAACCGATTTTCCGCCACGCCAACAGCCAACAACCTCGAGTAACCTCGAGGTCAAGACCCCCGGCACCCCCCCGATCAGCACCACCCGCAGACGACATCGGCGCCCGGATACCGGGCGCCGATATTCGCTGCTTCGATTGTACGGACGGGATTCACCGCACTCAGACGCTCGCGTGCTCGTGCTCCATCGCGTCGGGGAAGTCCTGCTGCTGATAACCCCCACGCAGCGTGCCCTCCAAATACGCGGCGCGGCAGGCCCGTCGAGCGATCTTGCCGCTGGAGGTGCGCGGAATCGAACCGGCTGGGACCAGCAGGATATCGCGCACGGTCACGCCGTGGCGCTGCGCGATGGCCCCGCGCACGATATCCACGATCGGCTCAGGATCCAGTTTCGCCGCACCGGTTCCACGCTCGGCCACGATGACCAACTGCTCCGAGGTGTCATCGGCGTCGAAGGCGAGCCCCGAACGATTGCCCTGTTCGAAGACCAACGGGGGCAACTGATTCGCGGGCACCGAGAACGCCGCGACGAATCCGGGCCGCAGCGCGGTGCTCGCTTCCTGGGCCGAGAACTCCAGATCTTGCGGATAGTGGTTGCGTCCGTCGACGATCACCAGATCCTTGACCCGGCCGGTGATGTACAGCTCGCCTTCGAGGTAGACGCCGAAATCGCCGGTGCGCATCCACTGCGCGTCCGGATCGGTGCCCTGCGCGTGGCTGCCCTCCGGTAGTCGCCGGGCGAGGATGTTCTGAAAGGTCGCCGCGGTCTCCTCCGGCCGACCCCAATACCCGATGCCCATATTGTCGCCGTGCAGCCAGATCTCGCCGACCTCGCCGTTATCGCGCTCGATACCGGTCTCCGGATCGACGATCACCGCCCACTGCGATAGCGCGACAAAGCCGCACGACACCTGCGCGATCGAATTCTCGGTGCCCTTGGGCACTTCGACCATGCGGCCCGCATTGAGCTCATGGCGATCGACATAGACGACCTTGGCCTGATCCTCGGCCTTGGTCGCCGAGACGAACAGCGTCGCCTCCGCCATGCCGTAGCAGGGCTTCAGCGCGGTCGCGGGCAGACCGTACGGCGCGAACGCCGCATTGAACTTCTGGATCGACGACACCGACACCGGCTCACTGCCGTTGATCAACCCGATCACATTCGAAAGGTCGAGTTCCTCATCGGGTTTCGGCTTACCGCGGGCCGCGGCATGCTCGTATGCGAAATTCGGCGCGGCGGCGAAGGTGCCGGCGCCATCGGAGGCGGCGGCCAATTCCCTGATCCAGCGATAGGGACGCCGTACGAACGCACTCGGCGACATGATGGTGATGAATCCACCGCCGATGGTCGGCAGGATCACCGACAGCAGACCCATATCGTGAAATAGCGGCAGCCACGTGACACCACGTGAATTCTCTTGTACACCAATGGCATCGATCATTTGCAAGAGATTGGTGCCGACCGCGCGGTGGGTGATCTCGACACCGGCCGGTGTCCGCGTGGATCCCGAGGTGTACTGCAGATAAGCGACACTATCGATATTGATCTGCGGCCGCACCCAACTCGATCCGACACTGTCCGGAATGGCGTCGACGGCGATGATGCGCGGCCGCTGCGCCACCGGGAGATGCCGGAAGAAGTTCCGCACGCCCTTCGCGGCCGAGCCGACGGTCAGAATGGCCGACGGCGTGCAGTCACCGAGCACCGCGCGCAGTCGATCGGTATGGCCCTGCTCCTCCGGATCGAACAGCGGGACCGCGATATTGCCCGCGTAGACCGCCGCGAAGATCGAGACGACATAGTCCAGCCCCTGCGGGGCGAGGATGGCCACCCGATCGCCCGGCCGCGTCACCTGCTGCAGCCGGGCCGCGACGGCACGCAGACGAATGCCGAATTCGTGCCAGGTGAGATCGACGTACTCGCCATCGCGTTCCCGCGAGTAGTCGATATAGCGGTAGGCGAGTTCATCGCCGTTCTCCGCGCTGTGCTTGTCGACGAAGTCGATCAGGGTCTTGTCGTCGCGGATCTTGATATTGCCCTGATCGTCCAAATAGTCGTCGAAGGTCTCGTCGATCATCGCCTCATCCTTTTGCCAACGCAGGCGCTCAGGCCATGCGATTACACCGAACACAGGTCGATAACGAAGCGTCGGGAAGGCTAGCAGGTGCGCCGACCCGCGCTGCTCAATACCGTCCGAAGGCAATCGCGACGTTATGCCCGCCGAAACCGAACGAGTTGTTGACGGCGTAATCGATTCGGCCGGGTCGGGCCTGCCCCTTGACCACGTCGAGATCAATTTCCGGGTCCTGGTTGTCCAGATTCAGCGTCGGCGGGACGATGCTGTCGCGCACGGTGAGGACCGTGAGCACCGATTCGAGCGCCCCGACCGCTCCGATCGAATGGCCGAGCGCGGATTTCGGCGCGTAGACCGACGCGTGGTCGCCGACGGCGGCATTGATGGCCTGCGCCTCGGCGGTATCGCCGATCGGGGTCGCGGTCGCGTGCGCGTTGACATGGGTGACATCGCGCTTGGCGATTCCGGCCTTCTGCATGGCCTTGGTCATCGCCCGCGCGGCACCCTTGCCGTCGATATCGGGTGCGACCAGATGGAAAGCGTCAGAGGTGATTCCGGCGCCCAGCAAGCGTGCGTGAATGGTCGCGCCGCGCGCCTTGGCGTGCTCCTCGGTCTCGATGACCATCATCGCGCCCGCCTCGCCGAAGACGAATCCATCGCGGTCTTTGTCGAACGGTCGCGAGGCGGCCCTCGGGTCCCCGTTGCGGGTGCTCATCGCGCGCATCATGGTGAACGCCGCGATCGGCAACGCCTGAATGGAGCCCTCGACTCCGCCGGTGACCACCATGTCGGCATCGCCCATGACGATCATCTGCCAGGCATTGGCGATCGCCTCCGAACCCGACGAGCAGGCCGAGACCGGGGTGACCACGCCCGCGCGCGCACCGAGTTCCATGCCGACGCAGGCGGCCGAACCGTTCGGCATGATGCGCTGCACCGTCAGCGGCGACACCTTGCGGTAGCCGCCGTTGTGCAAACGGTCCCGCGCGTCGGTGATGTATTCGCCGCCACCGAGTCCGGTGCCGATGGCCACTCCGAGCCGGTTCCTGTCCACCTCCGGACTGCCCGCATTGCGCCAGACCTCACGCGCCAGCATCAGCGCCATCTGTTCCACATACGACAGCTGCTGCGCCTCCTGCCGGGTGAGGTTTTGCGACGGCTCGACCTTCAGGTGTCCGCCGATGCGCACCGGTAGTTCGAACTGCTCGATGAAGCTGTCATCGAGCACATCGATGCCGCTCTCGCCATTGAGCAACCCCTTCCAGGTGGAGTCGACATCACCGGCGATCGATGTGGTCGCCGCCAGACTGGTCACGACCACGTCGGGATAGTTCCCGTTCTTGGTAGACGGAATCTGCATTTCGCTCACTTTCCTGGCGTCACACGTTGGGATAGACCGGGAACTGCGCGTCGACGCTGGAGCGCCGGAAGGGTCAGCAGAAGCGGAAGCTCGAAGAATGCCTGCTGCCGTCGAACGGCCGTGCCTACGCGATTCGACCGTGAGCATTACCGGGGCAACCGATCGGATCGAGTGCACGACACACTACCGTGGCCGTCGCCAGGTCGAGGCGATGACCGCTCGAGTAACCTGCTCACGGAGACGCAGCGCTGGTGGTTCCGAGCGATCCGCGAGCAACCGTGAGAAGGGAAGACTGTGACGGGCGGGCGGATGGTCGGGCTGTTCGCCGGTATCGGCGGGCTGGAGCTCGGCCTCGGCAGCCACGGTTGGCATACCGAGTTGCTCTGCGAGATCGATCCCGGTGCGCAGGCGGTGCTCGCGGCGCGCTTTCCCGGAATTCCATTGCACGCCGACATCACTCGGCTGCGCGCGCTGCCCGCGGGTACCGAACTGGTCGCCGCCGGATTTCCGTGCCAGGACCTATCCCAGGCCGGGCGCACCGCTGGCATCACCGGAAAACGCTCCGGACTCGTGGACGAGGTGTTCCGGCTGGTGCGCCGCCAGCGCGGGCCGCGCTGGCTGCTGATCGAGAATGTGCCGTTCATGCTGCAGCTGGGTCGCGGTGCGGCCATGCGGCATATCACCGGCGCGCTGGAGGAACTCGGCTACACCTGGGCATACCGGGTGGTCGACGCCCGGGCGTTCGGGCTGCCACAGCGTCGCCAGCGAGTGCTGATGCTGGCCTCGCGCACCGAGGATCCGCGCCGGGTGCTGTTCGCCGATGACGCCGGATCGCTCGATCTCGGTGACCCGGAACAGGATCCGTGCGGCTTCTACTGGACCGAGGGCGTGCGCGGACTCGGCTGGGCGGTGAACGCGATCCCGACGCTCAAGGGCGGTTCGGCGCTGGGCATCGCGAGTCCGCCCGCGGTGCGGTTGCCCTCGGGCGAGATCGTCACGCCGGGCATCGTGGACGGTGAGCGGCTGCAGGGCTTCGCCCCCGACTGGACCGAACCGGCGACCTCCGTACCCGGGATCCGGCACGGGCACCGGTGGAAGCTGATCGGCAATGCGGTGAGTGTGCGGATGGCGTCCTGGGTCGGCGCCCGGCTGGCCGCACCGGGCGAGCCGATTCCGGGCGATGAGCCGCTGCCGGCGGGACGGCCGTGGCCGGTCGCGGCGTGGGGCCGGGCGGGCGCCGCCTACCGGCTACCGGTCTCGACCTGGCCGGTACACGAGCCGTATGAGGATCTACACCACTTCCTCACCGACGCGCGGCTGCTCTCCGCACGCGCCACCGCAGGATTCCTGCGCCGCACCGGAATGGGCAATCTACGGTTTCCGCCCGGATTTCTGGCGGATGTGGAGAGTCATCTCGATCGCATGGGCGGCTGGGCGGCATGAGGTGCGATCCGTCATGACCACGAATCGGCGTCCGCCGACCGATGCCGCGACGAGTGCGCGGATGGCCCGCCAACGGCGCGCCGGAACCGGACCCGAACTCGCGTTGCGCCGGGAACTGCACCGGCGCGGACTGCGTTATTTCGTCGACCGCGCGCCGCTGCGCGGGCAGCGTCGGCGCGCGGATCTGGTATTCCCGCGGTTACGGGTCGCGGTCTATGTCGACGGATGTTTCTGGCATCGCTGTCCGCAGCACGCGACCGATCCGAAGAACAACTCGCAGTGGTGGGCGGACAAGTTGCGCGGCAATGTCGCTCGCGACCGGGCCACCGATGCGGCGCTGGCCGCGGCGGGGTGGCAGGTGGTGCGGATATGGGAACACGAGGACGCGGCCACGGCGGCCGACCGGGTCCAGGCCGCCCTGGCCGAGCGAGCCAACTGACACCGACACGCCGTCGCTAGCGGCGGTGCCGCACCCGAACCAGCGTGTGCGGCGCGTGCGCGGCCAGGTAGCCCGACACCGCCATTACCGCCAGCACCATGAACCCGGCGATGGCCGTTGCGAATCCGATCATGGGAACCTCCTCAGGTCTACCGAGCATCGCGAACGGACCTGACAGAAGCCTGTGTCCGAGTTGGTAATGAGGTGTGCGAAAGAGCTGTCGGTTAGGACACACTGACCTACTGTTGAACACCGGACCAGCGAGGAGGCGGAGAATGGTCCAGTGATTGATCGCCGGAGGATCGCCGAACGACACGTCCTGGTGGCCTGCGGGCTCATCGCGGCGGCGATCGCGATCGCCGGACTCTGCTATTCGTCCTGGTTGCTCGAGTTCGTACTGAAGATCGATGTCGATCCGGTGAACTCGTTCCTCAGTGAGCTCGATGCCGAGGGCAAACCGCACCGCGAGGTATTCGCCACTGCGGACAAGATCGTAGGTGTGCTGCTGATGCCAGCGGCGATCGCCGGGCTGCTGTTGTTTCCGCGCCGCAGATTCACCACCATCGGCTGGGTCGCGCTGTTCTGCTTCGGCGCCGCGACCGTCGGCGACGTACTGCTGCCGCTGCGTGATTGCACCCCGGAGA
Organism: Nocardia sp. CA-119907; assembly: GCF_050955995.1. Taxonomy (NCBI): domain Bacteria; kingdom Bacillati; phylum Actinomycetota; class Actinomycetes; order Mycobacteriales; family Nocardiaceae; genus Nocardia; species Nocardia sp. CA-119907. The sequence continues at coordinate 293,688 of NZ_CP192091.1, read as the reverse complement.
ACAACGCCGAATGCGGCGGCGGTGGCAGCGAACTGTTCCCGCAGCTACATCAGCCGCATGCGCTGACCAGCACCATCGCGGTTACCGCCATCGCCATCGCGACCTTCGCGTTCAGCCTGGCCGCGTTCCGCTATCACCGCTGGCGAATACTGCGCGAGGTCGGACTGGTGGTACTGGTGATCGGGTCGGCGGCGACCATATGGATGCTGGTCGCCGACAACCTGACCGGCAATTACGCACTCGGGATCGCCCAGCGGATCCAGGTCGGATCGATGTCGCTGTGGTTGATCACGTTGGCGGCGGCGGTGATTCTGGAAGGCCGCGAGTGGATCGAGGGTGATTCCGGTTCAGCCGACCTTGATCCTGACGGTGTGTGAATCGACCTTCGCGGGCAGTTTGGTGGTGTCGACCTGGAGGATTTCGCCGGAGTCCTGCAGACCGTTGGGCAGCGTTTTGGGCTTCAGGCCGAAGGGCGGCTGCTCGCCCTTGCCGGCGGCGAGGCCGAAATCGCTGTCGTTGGCGATGTAGAGGGTCTTACCGCCGTCCAGGGTGGCGACGCCCTCGATCTTGTCGTGACCGTAGAATTTGCCGTCCGCGTTCAGGCCGGTGATCAGCCCGGTGAAGTCCAGGTTCGCGGTCTTGGCGACGGGAGTGACGCCCGCCTTCCGCAACGCCGCGACGCCGTCGTTCGTCGAGACGGTGCCGACCAGGGTCTCCAGTGGCTTGCCGTCGATCTGGAGCCCGCCGCGTTCCGGATCGTAGTGCGCGCCCGCGACCTTCGACTCCGGGCCGACATCGGTGGCGCCGGAGATATCGACGGTCCACAGTTTCTTATCGGCCTTCGGGGGCAGGTTGCCGTCGCGCTCGTCGACCAGGAAGGTGGTGGCGCTGAGCGCGGTGATCTCGGAGTCGGCGACCTTGGTGCTCTTCGGATCCTGCAGCGGGAGCACGAATTCCTTGACCGTCTTGGTCTTCAGGTCGACGGTCACGATGCGGGTCATCGGCACATCCTTGGCCGAACCGTCCAGGTCGGGGGTTTTCAGACCGCTCTGCACCACACCGACGAGCGTGCCGCCGTCCGGGGTGATGGTCAGACCCTCCATGCCCTGGTTCGGGGTGCGCAGCGAAAGCTCCTTGGGCAGACCGGCGCCCGGACCGAGGCGCTCCAACTCGGTGCCCTTGCCGTCGAAATGCACCAGGAACGGACCGTATTCATCGGAGACCCAGAAGGTGCCGTCGGCCAGGGCGACCAGCCCCTCGGGGTCGAGGCCGTGGTCGGTGGGTGGCAGCACATTTCCGGCGAGGTCCTTGATGGTCTCGCCGGTGCTGGCCGCGATATCCACCTGACCGTTGAACGGGGTGCCGTTGGCGGTGTGCAACTCGATCGTCGACTGCAGCACCGCGCGATTGCCGACCAGTTTGAACCGGCCGATCTTGGGCACGAAGCCCGGTGTCGGCGTGAGCTTCTCGTTCTTGCCGGGACCGTCCACATTGGGGCCGCGGTCGGTGAGGCCGTAGAACTCGCCCGGTGCGCCGGGCACCGGTGTCCACGCCGAGCCGTAGCCGCTGGCCTGCACTGTGGTGCCGCCGAATTCGCCGAGCGGCGGAAGATCGGTGGTGTACAGGCGAACCGCGTCGGTGGTGCCGACCTTCAACTCGTCGGTGCCGGTGTAGCCGGGCTTCGGCTGGTAGACCAGTGCGCCGTCGAGGCGGCGGGTCAGCGTGCCGTGTTCCGGATCGGCGATCGTCACGGCGGCGCTGCCCCCCGTGGCGGCCAGCAGATCGTCGAGGGAGATCACCAGCGGCTGATCCTTGGCCACGGTGAAATCGGCCTTACCGTCCGAGGACGAGCAGCCTGCGGCCAGCACGCCGATGCAGAGGACGGCGACGGCGGTAATACGGGTGTGCGCTTTCACCGTGTCTGCCTACCGCGTACATCCGACAAAAGCCCTACGGCCGAATGACCAGTTGATGTCATGCTGTCGCCATGGGTGATCGCGTGAATATCGCTTCGGGTTCGGAGTTCGAGGATATCGTCGGCTACTCGCGCGCGGTCCGCGTCGGCAATACGGTCGTGGTGAGCGGCACCACCGCCTCGCTGCCCGGCGGCGATGCGGTCGGCGGCGCCGATATCGGCGAACAGACCAGGGAAACCCTGCGCCGCATCGCATCCGCACTCACCGACGCCGGTGCGAGTCTGGCCGATGTCGTTCGGACCCGCATCTTCGTCACCGATATCTCGCGCTGGCCCGAGGTCGCCAAGGCGCACGCGGAAGTATTCGGCGATATCCGTCCGGCCGCGTCGATGTACGAGATCAAGGCGCTGATCACGCCCGCGCTGCTGGTGGAAATCGAGGCCGACGCGATCGTCGGCGAATAGCGCCGTGACGCGGTTTCTCGGGCGGGGCCGGTGCTGAATCGCTAGGGTCGGACGGGTGACCAGCGATGCTGCGGAGACCACGGTTCAGCTCGAGACCGTTGCCGAGGCCACGGCACGGCTGTTCGAGACCGTTCGTGGTCTCGAGGACGATGTGAGCGTGCCCTCGCTGCTGCCCGGTTGGAGCCGGGGGCATGTGCTGGCGCATCTGGCGCGCAATGCCGACAGTCTGGTCAATCTGTTGCTGTGGGCGCGCACCGGAGTCGAAACTCCGCAGTACGCAAGCATGTTCCTTCGGGACTCGGATATCGAAGCGGGTGCGCCGCGGCCGCTCGGCGAGCAGCTGGCCGATAACGAAGCCGCGGCGAACCGCTGGCTCGCGCTGGCCCAGACCACGCCTGCGGAGGCCTGGACGGCGACCGTGCGCACTCGGCAGGGCAGGCCGATTCCGGCGACCGAGGTCATCTGGATGCGGCTGCAGGAGGTAGAGATCCACCATGTCGATCTGGCCGCCGCTTACCTACCTGCCCACTGGCCGAGTGAATTCGTCGCCCGTCTGCTGCCCCGGGCCACCGCGGATCTGACCAAAGCCATTGCCGCGGCACCCGACCCGGCACCCGCATTCGAAGTGCACACCACCGATTCCGATTTCACCGCCACCATCGGCACGGGGTCCCCGGATCACACGATCACGGGCTCCGCCTCCGATGTGCTCGCCTGGCTCCTCGGGCGATCCGAAGGGGCGGATCTGAGTGGAGCGCTCCCGGTACTTCCCTCTTGGAAATGAGCCTGGGCGCTCAGCGTGTTCGCGCGTCGGCAGCGGCACTCCCGACAACACCGTCACCGGATCGGCCCCTGCCGTGCTCGCCCGGCTCGTCGGGTGGTCCCGAGTCCTGCCGTCCTGGAAGTGAGCTTGCGGTAGCGCGTCCCTGCGACGGACTCGACTCCACTGCGATCCGTCGCTCTTCGCCCTGCCGCGCAACTAGTGCGCACCGGCTATGGTCCGGTCTTCGCCGCTCGCGGAGTCCGAAGGTCTCCTTTCCGGATGCGGGCATGCCGTCGGCCGGAGCGGTTCGTCATGGCGTGGGCAGTGAGGACCAAGGACCACACGAGCAGCAGGGCGACCGTCAGCCCGAGGGGGTAGTCGCGGTCCAGCACGGTCGGATTACTCGGCATGGTGTTGCGACGGTCGAGCACCGGAAGGGCGATCAGGACGAGGGCCACCGAGCAGATGGCACCACTGGCGGTGACTGCCCACCAGGTAGGTGGAAGGAGGCGGCGGGCGGTCAGTCCGAAAGCCGCGCAGACCGGGGCGAAGACCGCGTCGTGGACCAGGATGCCGCCCGCGAACCAGATCGCGACGGAGGCGAGATCGGTTGGCGGCAGATCGAATAGGCCGCTGATGCCGTACCAGCCGAGCCAGACGCCGAGGATGAGCAGCAGGATGCGGACCGCCGTCATGACAGAACCTCGATTTCGGACAGCCATTTCGTTTGCAGAACGCCGGGCCGGTTGGGGGCGATGAGGCGGCAGGGATAGCCATGATCGAGGTCGAGGGTTTCGCCGTTGATGGTCAAGGCGACCAATGTGCTCGCGTCGACGACATGACGTTGCGGGAGAACGGAACTGCCGTAGATGCCGGTCTGCTCCAGGGAGCTGAATCGCACATCGCCGCCTGGATAGTTCCCGACCGCCGCCAGCAGGTCGAGCAGGCGAACGCCGGACCAGTCGGCACCCGCACTCCAGCCCTCGACACAGGCGATCGGCAGGCTGGCCCGGGTCTGTGGCAGGGCAAGCAGTTCGTCTCGGGTGAACTGGCGCTGCCGATCGCCCACCGTCACCGTCAGCCGGTACTCGGCATCGCGGGCCCGCTCATCGACGCCCGCCGCGGCGGCCGATCGATTGACCGGAACCCCTTGCGGCCCATGCCCACTGCGTGGCGCCAGCACGGCGGCCCAGCGCAGGAAGGGGACGGTCTGTCCGGCAACGGCCAAGCCCGCGGCAACGGCGGCAAGACTCGCGCCGGTCAGTACCGCGCGACGCGAAATGGGAGGTCTGGTCTCCGGCGTCGTTTGCCCTGGAGTCCCGATCGTCGGCGGGGTACTGGATTCGAGCTGGGATCCGGTGAACTCGGCCGGGGATTCGACTCCGGGGTCGGTCAGCGGGCGTTGCAGTGCGTCGCGGATAACGGGCAGTTTGACCGCCAAATGCACCGCGAGAGCGCCGACGGCGAGATAGGCCATGGCGTAATGCGCGGTGGGAAAGAAGAATTTCCACGGGTAGTACTGGGCGATATTGAGCAGTCCGGTCGACAGTTGGAAGATCGTCGCGCCGACGAGCAGGGCGATGGAACCGCGTTCGAGCATGCGCAAGGGCGAACCGATGATCGGACGCCGGAACAGCCTTGGGTATACCGCCCACAGCTTCACCAGCAGCAGAGGAATGGCGGCGACACCCGCGATCACATGGGTGCCCTGGGTGACCCGGTACAGCCAGACGGGATGGGCGGGCCACCAGAACCAGCTCGGCGGATGCTGGATCCAGTGACTCAATAGACCGGTCACGAAGCAGACCAGGATCGCGGTGCCGAGGGCGATGCCAACGCGACTCGCGACCTCGGGTCCACGTGCGGATGTCGGGCGCACCGCCGCGGTACCAACGTTCGCGCGGACTCGCAACGACCGCAGCACAGTCACGAGACGATGTGCCGGGCGCACCACCGCACTGGGTCGGAGCATCGTGCCTCGAGTCTTCGTCATGACGCCCTGCTCACCGTCTGCATCGAATGTCCACCCCAACGCAGCCACCCGATGTATCTACCGGACACCTCCATGGCCGCCAGCAGGCGAAATCCCGCCGCGCCGGCCAGGTCCTCGGCACGCTCCACACCCACGCGCGCCCACGGAAACCATTCCCCCACCCGGGTTCTCGTTTCCAGCCGGATCGGATGCGCCACCACACCGGTTCCGGGGCGGGCGAATTCGACCACCGCGATGCCATCGCGGGCGAGCAGTTCACCCGCGCGGGTCAACATGCGCACCGGATCGCCGCCGATGCCGATATTGCCGTCCGCCAGAATCGCATAGGACCAGCGGCCGGACCCGGGCAGCGGTCCGAACAGGTCGCGCCGCAATGCCGGTGCACCGCGAAATCTGGTGGCCGCGACGGCCATCGGCGAGATGTCGACCCCGAGTGCGACGACACCGCGCCGCAGCAATGCGGTGACCAGCCGTCCCGGACCACATCCCAGGTCCACAGTCGGTCCGTCGCAGCAGCAGGTCAGCGCGGTATCGGCGCGGCTGTCGGCAGCGTCGAAACCCAACCAGCGCCGGGTCCGCAGCCGATGGCGTCGGCCATCGGTATCGCGTACCCAGCAGTCCTCGCCCGCCAGCGCCAGATCGAAGATATCGATACCGCTCATCGGGGTGCCAGTACGGAGCGGTGCAGGTGCTGGACCAACCGGGCGAACCGTCCGTCGGATGCGGCGGCCACCTCCAGGGCGTCGGCGAAGGTGTCGACATCGTGGTAGCGCGGCAGCGCACGCACCCGCAGATCGCAGCGCAGCATGGCATCTCGGGTGAGTTCGCCGGTCCGGTCGGTCGACATGGGCACCTCGACCAGCGTGCGAGCCGCCCGCGGCGTCGGCAGCCCGAGCGCCCACCAGCCGCCGTCCTCGGCGGGACCGAGCAGTGCGTCACCGCGCAGGACCAGCTCGCGAGCGGCCCAGGTCAGGACATCCGGGCCGATCTGCGGTGTGTCCATGCCGATCTGCAGCACCGGCACTCCGTATCGTGCGGCATCGGCGTGGGCATTGGCCAAGCGCTCGCCGAAGGATGCGCCGCGCTGCGCGATGACCTCGAAATCGGCCAACACCCTTGCCACCTCATCGGCGCATTCGGCGTCGGCGAGCGCCCCGGTGAACGCGACGACATGGTGCGCGACCGGACTGCGCGACACCGATTCCAAGGTGTCCAGCAGTGCTGCCGCCGCGACCCGGGCCGCGTCACGCGGCGAAAGCGGTGGTGTCAGACGGGTTTTGGCGAGTCCGGGAATCGGGGCCTTGGCCAGCACGAGCAGTGTCGCGGCCACGGGCGACGGGCGGCCGTAGTTCATCGCAGCACCGCCAGGAAGTCCCGGGTGGCACGCAGGGTGCCGAGCCATGATCCGGACACCTTCGAAACACCGCCGGCCCGTGGCCGATACGCGATATCGCGCTCGACCACCCGCCAGCCCGCACCTGCCGCACCGATCAGCAGGTGCAGTGGATAGCCGGAGCGGCTGTGCAGCGGGCCGAGGGACAGCAGCGCCGCACGGCGGGCCACCCGCATGGCACCGATATCGTGCACGGGCAGCCCGTAGCGGCGGCGCAGCCGCCCGGCGATGACGAGATTGCCCAGTCGCGCATGCCACGGCCACACACCCCGACGCACCGGCTTGCGCCGTCCGACGGCGAGATCCGCACCCGCACGCACCAAGTCGACCAGCGGCGGCAGCTCACCCGGATCCATCGATCCGTCGCCATCCAGAAAGGCGACCAAATCCGTACCGGCGGAGGCGATTCCGGCCTGCACCGCGGCCCCGTACCCGGGCCGCGCCTCGGATACCACGGCAGCGCCGTACCGGCGTGCCACCTCGGCCGTCGCATCGGTCGAGCCATTGTCCACCACCAGCGCATGGAATCCCGCCGGAATGGCGGCGAGCACGGCTGGCAACGCTTCAGCTTCGTCCCGGCACGGGATGACCACGGTCACGCCGTCGGGGATGTGGAAGGTCTCGGTCACGGTTTCGACGCTAAGCCACGCAGTGCCGAATCGATGCGGCGAAACTCCTGACGAAACAGTGACATCAATGCCCGGAACCCCTCGAGCACCGGTTTTTCGGGCGCTGCGGCCCTATCGTGAGGTTCGTGCATGACGTGACGGAGGCTGTGCCGCGCCCACGGGGCCGGTTATCGGGCGAGCTGGTTGGCGCGGGCATCGCCGCTGCGCTCGTATTGGCAGCATTCACTATCCCGCGAATTGCCAGCGAACACTGGCGCAGCAAGCTCTACGCGGGTGCGGCGCCGCTCTTCGGCGACTGGTTGACGCACGTCGGCTGGGGTTCGGTACCGGCCATCGCGGTCGCGATACTGGTCATCCGGTTCGGTCCCGCGCTGGCCGAGCGATTGCCCTGGCGACGCCTGCTGACCCTGTCCTGGCTGACCACCGTGACCTGGGCGTTCGCCTTGGCGATGATCGACGGCTGGCAGCGCGGATTCGCCGGACGGCTCACCACCACGCACGAGTATCTGCACGAGGTGCCCGGTGTCCGCGATATCCCGGCGATGCTGCGCGGCTTCTCCGGCCGCATCCTGGACTTCCAACCGGATTCGTGGACCACCCACGTGTCCGGGCATCCACCCGGCGCACTGCTGTTCTTCGTACTGCTCGATCGCATCGGCCTGGGCGGCGGCGGCTGGGCCGGACTGGCCTGCCTGCTCATCGGATCGAGCGCGATTGTCGCGGTCGCGGTCACGCTGCGGGCATTCGGTGTCGAGGACCGGGCCCGAAAGGCCCTGCCGTTCTTGACGATAGCGCCGGCCGCGGTATGGATCGCGGTCTCCGCCGATGCGGTATTCGCCGGTGTGACGGCGTGGGCGGTCGCACTGCTGGCGATCGCCGTCGGGCAGCCGCGACGCCGGTGGATCGCCGTGGCTTCCGGTGTGCTCTTCGGCCTGGGAATCTATCTCAGCTACGGCCTCGTCATCATGGCCGTACCGGCCGTCGCGGTCCTGATCGCGGGCCGAACCGCCCGACCGCTGCTGCCCGCGCTACTCGGCGCGCTGCTCGTCGCGGCGGCCTTCACCATGGCCGGCTTCTGGTGGCTCGACGGGTATCACCTGGTGGTCGAGCGTTACTACCAGGGCATCGCCACCGAGCGTCCCTATGCGTACTGGGTGTGGGCGAACCTCGCCGCCACCGTCTGCGCGGTCGGCCTGGCCACCGCCGCCGGGATACCGCGCACGCTCTCGCACCCGCGCGAACCAGGCGATCCGACCGCGCTCTTGGTGGCGGCTGGTTTGTGCGCGATATTGGTGGCAGACCTCAGTGGCCTGAGCAAGGCGGAGACCGAGCGCATCTGGCTGCCGTTCGACATCTGGCTCATGGCCGCGACCGCGTTTCTGCCGCGGTCCACTGTCCGAGTCTGGCTATTCGTCCAAGCGCTCGGCACCCTGGTACTCGCCCACACGATCCTGACGAATTGGTAAGCCATGTGCATTCTGATCGCCGATGACGACCCACTGGTCCGTGATGTGGTGCGGCGCTATCTCGAACGTGACGGGCTGACCGTCGTGGAGACCGCCGACGGTCCCTCGACCATGGCCCAACTGACCGACCCCACCGGCGACCCCGTCGAACTGGCCGTCCTCGATGTCATGATGCCCGCTCCCGACGGCATCGAGATCTGCCGCGCGGTGCGCTCGGGCCCGCGGCCGGACACCCCGATCATCCTGCTCACCGCGCTCGGCGACGAGGACGATCGGGTACTCGGCCTGGAGGCGGGCGCCGATGACTATGTCACCAAACCGTTCAGTGCCCGCGAACTCGCGCTGCGGGTCGCCTCGGTGCTGCGGCGTTCGCAGGCAGTACGGCAGCCGGGTGCGGAGGTGCTGCGCGACGGTGCCGTCGAGGTGCGGCCGGATTCGCAGTCGGCGCTGGTGGACGGAGTGCCGGTGGATCTGACCGCGCGCGAATACGATCTGCTCGTGTTCCTGCTGCGCCATCCACACCAGGTGTTCAGCCGCGAGGAACTGCTGGCCAAGGTGTGGGGCTGGGATTTCGGCGATTTGTCCACCGTCACTGTGCATATCAAGCGGTTGCGCGCGAAACTCGGCGACCGGCACCGCATCGAGACGGTGTGGGGTCGCGGCTATATCTGGGGTCGGAATGGAGAATCCAGTGCCTGAAGACACCGTCCAGCTGATTGCCTACGCACTCGTGTGTTCGCTCCCGATCGTCGCCCTCGGCGCGGTGATCCTGCGCGCCACCAGCAACCGTTCCATGACCACCAGCATGGCGGTGCTGGTGCTGATCCCGACCCTGTCCACGCTGGCGGGCGTCATCGGGGTCAGCGGGTTGATGTTCACCGACGAACTGGAGCGCACCGCCGTCGTACTCGCGGTGGTCGCGGCGGTCACCGTACCCGCCGCCCTGCTGCTCGGGCGGGAGCAGGCCCGAAAGACGGTCTGGGAAAAGCAGATCCGCGAACAGGAACGGATGGCCGAACGCTCCCGCCGAGAACTCGTCGCCTGGGTGAGTCACGATCTGCGGACCCCGCTGGCCGGCATTCGCGCCATGGCCGAGGGACTTTCGGACGGCGTGCTCACCGGCACCGCCGAGGTGGCCCGCTACGCCGAACAGATTGTGCGCGAGACGGATCGGCTCTCGGTCATGGTCGACGATCTGTTCGAGATGTCGAAGATCAATGCCGGCGCATTGCGACTGGAACTGGAGCCGGTCGATCTGCGCGAGCTGATCGATGAAGTGCTCGCCGCCAACCGCCCGAACGCCGAGCGCGCCAAGGTGCTCTTGCGCGCCGAACAACCCGAGTCCGAAATCGTCGTCGCGGCCAGCGACCGCGCCCTCGGCCGGGTACTGACCAACCTCGTCTCCAATGCCATTGCCCACACCCCGCCCGGCGGCCAGGTCGCGATCTCCGCTGGCACCGCAGGCGGCCAGGCGTGGGCGCGGGTCGACGACACCGGACCGGGTATTGCCGAGGCGGACCTGCCGCGCATCTTCGAGGTCGCCTACCGCGGCACCGCCGCCCGCTCCCCCGTCGCCTCCGACGGCGTGTCCTCCGGAAGCGGTATGGGCCTCGCGATCGCCGCCGGACTGGTCGAAGCCCACCACGGCGATATCACCGCCGAGAACCGGGACCAGGGCTGCCGCTTCGAAGTTCGGCTGCCCCTCAGCGGAAACTGAGTCACATCAGCGGCGCTCCCGCCCCGGCGACCGCGCGCAGCGGTGCGAAGGCGAATTCGGCCAGGCCGTCGAGCGGATCCACCTGCGCGGTGAATCCCAGAGTGCGTTGCGCCTGTTCGGGACTGGCGACAATATGGCGCACATCACCGGGTCGATAGCGGCCGGTGATCTCCGGTTCCGGCCCGCCGCGAGCCGCGGCGAGGGCCGTGGCGACCGCGCCGATGGTGATCGGCCGTCCCGAGGCGATATTGAGCGGCAGGAACCCGGTGTGCGGATATTCGACCGCCGCGAGATTCGCCGCCGCGATATCGCTGACATGGACGAAATCCCGTGCCTGCCCGCCATCCTCGAATACCTGCGGCGGTTTTCCCGCCTCCAATGCGGACCGGAATATCGCCGCGACACCGGAATACGGTGTATCCCTCGGCATATCGGGACCGTAGACATTGTGATAGCGCAGCGCGGTCACTCCGGAATCGGTCACCGCGGCCCACGCGGCCGCGTAATGCTCCTGCGCCACCTTCGCCGCCGCATAAAGACTGCGCGGCCGCAGCGGCGCGCTCTCGGGTACCGCCTCCCAACTCAGCACCGCGTCGGAATCCGGATCCCGATGCTCGTACATCCCTTTCTCGAGATCTCCCCGCCTGCGCACCCCGACCTCGACTGCCCCGGGCCGCACGCCCCGATACCGTCCCTCCCCATAGACCACCATCGACGACGCCAATACCAAACGCCGACATCCGGCCCGATCCATCGCCGCGAGCAATACCGCCGTTCCGAGGTCGTTATGGCTCGCGTAGGCGGGCGCGTCCTGCGCACTGACCCCGGCCCCCACCACCGCCGCCTGATGACACACCACATCGACCCCGCGCAATGCCGAATCCAACGCATCCGGATCCCGCACATCGACCACCCGCACGTGCTCCGGCGCTCGGGCACCGACCCCGTGCGCGGCGGGCAACATCACGTCGACGGCGACCACATCGTGCCCCGCATCGACCAACGCCCGATGCACCCGCGACCCGATGAACCCGGCCGCCCCGGTCAATAGCACCCGCATATCAACACCGCCCCGGGCACAGCGGCAATCCCCGGCGCACACCACGGTTCTCCAAGGTCATGAACCCGATTCTGCTGCCAGACCCGCGACATTTCGCCCAACCGCGCCGCCACGTCAGACTTTCGTCACGATCATCCGGCCACCCGAGAACACCGCTGAAGCGCGCCGCTTCAAACGCCCCGAGAGAAATAACGCACTGGAGGTGGGGTTCGGTAACCGAAGGCCTTGATGAAACGGGCGCTGAGACGGGTTTGGCGGTCTTCCAGCGCCTCGGCGCCGACGGTATTCATCACTCGGTTGATCACACTGAAAAAGGTTGCGACCCACACAGCTTCATCGAAAGCCTCGGCAGTGACACCCGACTGGCGAATCTTGTCGGCGTCGCCGGGGGTCAGGCCGTCGGGGTCACGGACCATCTTGCCCACGAATTCGAGCATGGCGCGTGCTTCGGGGCGAAGGGGGGAACTATCGCCGCCGGCCAAGGCTTCGTCGACCAAATCGGCGGCGAGATAGGCACCCGCGATGCCGCGATGGGCGGAGTGACAGAAGGGGCATTCATTGGATTGCGATGCTCGGGTCGCGAAGATTTCGCGTTCGGCGACGGTCCAGAATGACGGACCGCGCAGGGCGTCCTGGATGAGGTCGGACAGTGGGGTGCCGAAGTAGCGGTGGCGGTAGAAGAGGACCTTCAGAACCGCGGGAACCTCGGCTCCGCTGAAGCGCTCCATGCAAGCGAACATGATTCGCGCCGGGCGTCCCTGGCGGGATTCGACTGCGTCGATCCACATTTCAATGCCCTTCCCAGCAGCGGCGAGCGGCGCGGTAGCGGCGGTCGGCGGCACCGTAGGCCGCGATGATCGCCGCCTCGAATATCTCGTCGTCGCCGCGACCGGCCTCGGAGAGCGTGGTGATGTTCTTCTCGGTGATCCGATATGAGCGTTCGGCGACCAGATCGACGAAGGCGGCGAGCTCATCGGGAAGCGCGGCATTGTGGATCGCATCGGCTCGAGCTGTCTCGTCTCGACCCGTATCGCCTTGGCCCGCACCGTCTCCGGCCGAACCACCGGCCCGCGCCCGAATCAACCGCCGCACCTCGACCGGCAGCCGACCCGGCGCACTTTCCAAATGTGCGCCGAAGCCATCCCATTTCGAGCCCATAGAGCGCCGTGCCATGGCGTCATTCTTGCCGATCGACGGTGCTACCCGCCGGCAAAACGAAGATCAGATTTCGCCCTCGCCGCCGAAATCCCGCCGCACGAAGTTGGGCCGCAGATCCGGCTCGGGTTCGTCGTAATAGCGGTGGAAGGTCGGAGTAAGACCCGATGAGATCGGCGGATTGACCCAGCTCCAGTCCGTCGGGCATTTGCGGCCCGCGGCCTGCTCGCGGTTGACGTGGTCGCAGAACTGTTTGGCAACGGTGTGATGGTCGACGATGTACACCCCCGACTTCCGGAAGCTGTGCAGCACCGCACGATTCAGTTCCACCAGTGCTCGATCGCGCCATAGCGAGCGTTCGGTCCTGGTGTCCAGGCACATCATTTCGGCGATGAGCGGCAGCATGTTGTAGCGGGTGGTGTCGCTGAGATTGCGTGCGCCGATCTCGGCGCCCAGATACCAGCCGTTGAACGGCGCGAACGGGTAGGTGATGCCGCCGACCTCCAGGTTCATATTCGAAACCGCGGGCAGGGCGTGCCATTTCAGGCCGAGTCCGGCGAACCAGTCGAATTCGGGATGTTCCAACTCGACCTCGCGCGCCAACTCGGGCGGCACATCGAACCAGCGAATCGGCTCGTCCGGGGTGCTGATCAGCACCGGCAGGATGTCGAAGGGGGTGCCCGCGCCACGCCAGCCGAGTTTCATGGCGAATTCGGTGATCGCGATATTGGCGGCGTCGCCGGTCACCGTGCCGTCACCATTGCGGTATCCGGCGTAGCGGATGAGTTGTGGACTGACAATGCGGAATTCACGGCCGTCGGCCTGGCGCGGCGGTCCGACGGTGATCATCGATTGGATGGCGCCGCCATTGGTCGCCATATGCAGGTGCTGCCAGCAGACCTCGGCGAGGTCGCGGGCCGAGCGCACCCGCCGTGCGTCGAGCAATTTCAGTGATCGCCAGTGTTTTCGCCCGACGCAGCGGGCGTGGTTGCGCCACGCGAGCTTGGCGCCGATGAGGATCTCCTCGGCGGTCTGCACGTAGCTGCCGGTTTGTTGGAGCTGTTCCAACGCGGTGCGGCGGCGTTGCGGGGACAGGTGCGCGAGTTCGGGCAGTCGGAAGAACTCATCGCATTCCCGCAACCGCCTTGTCAGATCTGGGCCGAAAGGCTTTGTGTCAGCGGTGCGTTCGAGCGACACGACGGGTAACGCTTGGTTCACGGTATTTCTCCGGTCGGACATCAGGTACTGCGGCAACACAGACAGGCATTGATCGACAGAGAATTTCGCGCGCGGAGCGCAGCTGACACCGGGATGGGCGGGCGGTCCGCGAGTTAGCCTCCACGTTGCGGGACGTCCGAAAGCGAAAGGCTGATCCTGAATCGGCGCCGAGCAGGCTGTCGGGTTGCCGTCCGCGCACACAGCGGCATGACCTGCCTGCTGATGTTTGCTGTCAACGATCATGCTCGTCCCGATCGACACCCGAAAAGGCCCGTGTAGAAGGGTAGGACCGGTGTGCTGGCCGTGTGCCTGAATTCGACGTATTGCCTGTTCGGAATCTGCCGACACACCGCAGGGCACCGACAACTGTTCACCGATCGGCCCAACCCGACCGACCTGTATGTTGCTGCCGCAGTACGGTTATTCGATCGGTCGTCCAGCAACGAGGTCGGCTCGTGCGCAGGAGTGTCGATACGTCGGCGACCATGCTGGCAGTGCATGTCATCGGCCGGGTCCAGTTTGCGCCGGGCCATCACGTCGACAGGGACCGCCGCGTGGATCGAGAATCCGAATCCGAGTGATCTCGGTTACATTGTCGCGGAGCCGTTCGTCGTCACCTGGGCGATCGCGGCGGGGGTGGGGCACGTCACCGGAGCGGAACGCGGCTGGCAGCGCATCTCGCCGCAGAGCAACCCGCAACAGTGGCTCGAATCACATAATGACCGGCCTTTCCATTGCTGGAGCGTCCACGTTCGCATTTCTGGCAGGATGGTCGGCATGCTGTCTCGGCGGGAGGTGCGGCGTTGGGTCTCCAGCGCAATCGTGAGCGTCGCACTGATCGCCGGTGCGGCCGTGTTCGGGGCGCCGCATGGACTGGCCGCTCCCGGCGATGCCCGGCCCAATACCGGATCGGCGGACGGTCCGGATCCCGCGGCGCCGACCGTCCCCAACGTGCCGCCGCCCTCGATCGATCACATCGTGCCCATCAACGACCGGTGGCTGCGGGTATGGGTGAACTCGCCCGCGATGAGCCGGACCGTCGAGGTGCAGGTGCTGCTCCCGCGCGACCAGACGCATCCGCGCCCCACCGTGTACATGCTCGACGGCCGCAGCGCCGAGGCGGAGAGCAATAACTGGACCACACTCGGGCACGCCGACCGGTTCTTCGAGGACAAAAACGTCAATGTGGTGCTGACGGTCGGCGGACCGGCCAGCTTCTACACCGACTGGAAGCGCCCGGATCCGGTGCTCGGCACCAATATGTGGGAGACCTTCCTGACGCGCGAGCTCCCGCCGCTCATCGACGCGAAGTTCAACGGCAACGGACGCAATGCCGTCATGGGCGTCTCGATGGGCGCCGAGGCCGCGATGATGCTGGCCATCCGGCAGCCGAAGCTGTACACGGCGGTGGCCGGACACAGTGGCTGCTTCTCCATGGGCACCGATCTCGGACAGGCGCAGGCTCGCGCGGTGGTGGCGACCTATGGCGGCACGCCGGACAATATGTTCGGCGATCAGCACGATCCCGCCTGGCTCGACCACGACGTGCTGCTGCATGCGGAAGCGTTGCGCGGCAAGGCGATCTATCTGTCGGTCGGCAGCGGCCTCCCCGGCCGATACGACACCCTGGACAACCCGGATGTGGTCAGCACCGTCGGTTTCGGCGGTCCGCTCGAGGCCGCCACCAATCTGTGCACCAGCAGGCTGACCGATCGGCTCACCGCACTCGGGATTCCGGTGACCGCCACCTTCCGGGCGACCGGAACCCACTCATGGCCGTACTGGGCCGACGAGCTGGGCCAGTCGTGGCCGACGATCGCGCGGGCGCTGGGCATCTGAGGCGTGCTGGGCGTCCGAGGCGTTCGGGTTCGAACCGTCTCGGCTAGCCGATTCCGAAGCGCACCAACACATCCGGATCGGTAGCGAACCGCAGGAACTGCTCGTTCTCATGCGCATCACCGGTGGTCACCCGCACGCCGTCGGTGCCGTACGGCCGCACCAGCACCCCCGCCGCCGCGCTCGCCTCGCCGTATTCGACACTGCGCGCCCCCAGTGGGAGCCACAGGAAGTTCGACTCGCTCGGCGGCACCGCATAGCCCGCCGCGAGCAGCGCGTCGCGCACCCGATCACGTTCGATGACGAGAGTGTCGGTGCGGTCGAGCAGTTCGTGCCGCGCCTCCAGCGAGGCGATCGCGGCGGCCTGCGCGACCCGGTTCACGCTGAACGGGATGTGCACCTTCATCAGCGCCGTGATCACGGCCGGATCGCCGACCGCATAGCCCGCGCGCAGTCCGGCCAGACCATAGGCCTTGGAGAAGGTCCGCAGCACAATGACATTGGGCCGGTTCCGCCCGAGTTCCACACCATTCGGAAGCTGCTCGGGGGCGAGCCGCATGTACTCGAAATACGCCTCGTCCAACACGATCAGCACATGCTCCGGAATCGCGTCCAGGAAGCGCACCAGCTCGGCCTCACCGACCGCGGTGCCGGTCGGGTTGTTCGGATTGCAGACAAAGATCAGCTTGGTTCGCTCGGTGACCGCGGCGGCCATCGCATCCAGATCGTGCACATGCGCCGGGGTGAGCGGCACCCGCACGGCCGTCGCATTGCCGACCTGGGTGACGATCGGATACGCCTCGAACGAGCGCCAAGCGAAGAGCACCTCGTCGGTCGGTGCGTCACAGGTGATCTGCACCAACTCCTGACACAGCGCGACACTGCCGCAGCCGACCGCGACGTTCGCCGCAGAGACGCCGAGAAAGTCCGCGATGGCCGCGCGCAGTTCGGTGACCTGATTATCCGGATAGCGGTTCGCCAGTTCGGCGGCCTCGGCAATGGCCTTCGCGGCGGCCGGAAGCGGACCGAAGGTGGTCTCGTTGCTGGCGAGCTTGACCGCGCCTGGATGATTGCGGCCGGGGACGTACGCCGGGATCGAATCGAGGTCCGGCCGGATATGCGCTGTCACGCTTCAACCATATGCCGGGCACCGGAAATTCTGGGCGTCAGGGCCGCTCACGTGCAATTTCTCGCGAAGATCAGCAGATCCACCTACCCTGGTTCCATGTCGGGCATTTACGACGATATTGCGCCGCTACGTAGTCGCGACGACATCATTTCCGGTTCGGAAGCACAACCATCGACCGAAGACCAGCGCCGGAC
Source organism: Nocardia sp. CA-119907 (assembly GCF_050955995.1). Lineage (NCBI taxonomy): Bacteria > Bacillati > Actinomycetota > Actinomycetes > Mycobacteriales > Nocardiaceae > Nocardia > Nocardia sp. CA-119907. The sequence goes on along the minus strand of NZ_CP192091.1, from coordinate 276,755 downwards.
CGCCGACACCCAGGTGCCCATCACGGTGGCCGAACCGGAGGGCAACGCGCGCGGCGGCATCGTGGTGCTGCACGAGTCCCGGGAGTTCACCGGGTCATTGCTGGACCTCATGAAATCCCTGGCGACCGAGGGCTGGACGGTGGTTGCGCCCGATCTGTTCCACCGCGCGAACGGCGAACCCGCGCGCGAGGTATTCGGCGACGAACTCTTCGACGATTTCGACGCCTGTTTCGACTGGCTCACCCGCCGCGGCGTCTTCCCGGACTGCATCGGCGTGCTCGGCTTCGACCACGCGGGCACCGCCGCATTCCTGGTCGCGACCAACCGCCCCGTCGGGGCCGCGGTCAGCGTCGCCGCCCCCGGCATCATCGAACCGCTCACCGATGAAGCCGACGCCCTCATCCGGGCGGCCCCGAACCTACAGGCGCCCTGGCTCGGCCTCTACGGCACCGACGATCCGGCCACCCCGCCCCAGCAGATCGACCAACTCCGCGATGCCACCGCCCGCGCCGCGGTCGCCAGCCTCGTCGTGACCTACCCCGGCCTGCACCGCCGCGCCGACCGACCCGGCGGCGACGAAGACTACGATCTCACCGATTCCCAGAGCCGGATCTTCGACTGGTTCGATAGCAATCTTCGGTGATTACCTGGCGTTTTGCGATCTGGACGTCGGCTACTGTAACCTTCCTGTTCGGCGGTTCGGAAAGGAACCGGTGCCCTCGAAGAGAAGGCTCCAGGAGGCGTGCCAGAGCGGCCGAATGGGACTCACTGCTAATGAGTTGTCCCTTCACGGGGACCGGAGGTTCAAATCCTCTCGCCTCCGCCACACCCCGGTTCGCCGGGCCACAACTGAACACAGGCATGCGCCCGTAGCTCAACGGATAGAGCATCTGACTACGGATCAGAAGGTTAGGGGTTCGAATCCCTTCGGGCGCACTTCACTCGCCAGCGGCTCATGCTCACGAAGAGCGTGAGCCGTTGCTCATTTCGTCGTGTTTTGTGGCGGTGCAATCCCCCCACCCCGCCCGGCGGGCTTCGCCCCCGGACCCCCAACCCGGGCATCGGCATAGTCCGTCACTTCCTCCGGGGCATCCGCATAGAACCGGTTCCGTGATCGCCCTGGAGCCATGCCACAGCTGTTCGGACGCGGCCTCCAACCCCCTTCTTGCGCTTCACCCTCGTACCGACTTTTTTGCGGAACGTTTTCGGTGTCACCCACGCGAAGTTGCTACCCCGCGCCGCTCGAACGAGTCTCTGAAGCAGTTCGATGGCCGTGCGGACAACGATGTCCGAGACCTTGTTGCTCGCTGCGATTCGGTCGACGCGTGCACCCCGGGCAGCGATGTTCGAATCAGACGGGCCACCGAGCAGATATCTGCTTCCAGGTGAGCCTCAACGTCGGACCCACCCCTGCGCATGGTCCGTTAGATTCCACCACGAAACAAACTGCGAATCTTCAGATTTCAGCGCCCAGCGCGCAGCCAGCCCATCGAAGAACGAGTCATCACCGGTCTTTCCCCCCTTCGGTTCCCCGATGTAGACCACTCGCTCGCCACCCGCGGCTTCGAACGCAGCAAGCGCTTCCGACGCCATCGTGTTCCCCCAGCCCGGGGGCCAGCAGAGGAACAGCACATCACCCTCCCCGCCGCTCGACCGCGCTGTGAGCCGATCGAGATCCCCAACGCTGTACCAGACATCGGTTTGCCCCGCTGCCCGGAGGAACGAGACGTTCTCGGTTTGGTCCGGAGGTTCCGAGTCGTACGCCTCGACATTCAGACCTGCATTCGCCAGCTGCGCCGCCCAATACCCCCGACCGGCACCCAACTCGACCACCGAGCGGCCATCGCAAAACCGCGACATCCAGTCGATCGTCTCCGGCGACGGAATCGCGTACGCGTAGGCAGCCTGCAAGATCGTCTGCGCAAAGCCGAGTCGCACACTGCCGTGGGGACGGCCACCGTTCACCACCCGCTGGCCGTCGTGCTCGGATACCGACGGCGCGACGATGTCCCAGTACGGATTCGAGGTGTCCGAGCGACCCCCGGTCATGAAGTGCACCATCCGTAGATCGAATGCGGCGTCCGCATGGTCATTCCCTGTCCCCGCCAGCATCGGCGCAGTGTCCAGGTACTCCGCCACCTGCGGATACTCGGCACGAAGTCGCTGCTCATCACCCAGCAACGCGGCCAGTTCATCACGACGGTCCGCGGTCAGCGCAAGCTCAGCCACGTCTCCAATGCTCGCCGCACACAGCCTGATTCGCGAACCGTTCAGCGATTTCGCACCCGGTCGACCGTCTCCGGACCTCGACAACCGCTCCCGCCATTGGAGGTCGCCAGCCACCCCCGTATGCCCTCGATAAGCGGACCTTGCCGGACCCCGGCAGTGCGCGATCGCGGGCCGGGAGAATTTACGGCGGCCTCGGCGCCACCCCCTACCATCAGCCTCGATGTAGACCTCGAAATCGCCTGCATCGGTGGAACCATGACAACTGTCTACGCGGGTGTCGGGCTTCAAGTGATCGTTGACGTTTTGGCTTCACCGGATGCTTGACGTCGGACCTAGACAGGTTAATGGTTGCTGGCTCTGCGGCGGGTGACGCTATGAGTGACCTTGATCCGGCGCCGCGTGGTAGTACGGCCGAGGCGGCAGTATCCTCCGACGGGCACGAGTTCCGCGGACTGCGAGGATGCATCGATGTCGTCACCGATACCGGGAGTTGTGGCCTGGGCGATGATCGGCTACGGCACGATTCTCCTGTTGGTTCGGTTATGGCTCGTCGGCGGCGGCGCTGTTGGCGATCGGCTCGTAAACCATGTCAAATCGCATCCAGCGGAGAGGATTTCGGGAAGGTCACTGGCAGAGACGCCAAGGATCGATGGAAGGGGCCGGGCCGCCAGGTCAATCGGTCGGTGGGGACAGCCAATTGGATATCGGGCAGGGCGTCCAGAAGCTGGTCTATGGCATCCTGAGCGACCAGATATGCGACGTCGCGGGCAGGGCACGCATGCGGTCCCGCACCCCATGCCAGATGCGAGCGGTTGTCCGTGTACTCGCCGATATTCACCCCGGGATCGTTGTTGCAGCCCGTCATACTGATGATGACCGGCTGATGAGCAGGCAACCAGACGTCGTCGATCAGAGTCGGCTGCCGCGGGTAGCTGGGGCAGTGGTTGGCTAGTGGTGGGTCGGTGAACAACACTTCGTCGAGAGCGTCGCGGGTTTGCAGGCTACCGCCGATGACGCCGCCGGCGAATCGGTCGTCGGTGAGGATCAGCAGGAGGGTGTTGATGATCAGGTTGAGTGTCGGTTCGATGCCGCCGCCGTAAAGGTTGGCAAGCTGGTGGACCATCTCCATGTCGTCGAGCTCGGCCGGGTGGTTCAGCAGCCGCGTGGTGGCGTCGTCGCCGGGGTGGGCGCGCTTGAGGGCAACCAGCTCCGACAGCGCCTCGGTGAACATCTGGATTCCCTGCTGCGCTTCGATGCCCTCGAAGATCGCCGCCATGGCGGCTGTGACGCGCTGCCCGATCTGCGCCGAGCAGCCCAGTATGTCGTTGACCACGGCGAAGGTGAGCGGGAACGCGTACTGGCTGATCAGATCCACCGAACCGGCTTCGCAGAACGTGTTGATCAGCGACACCGCGATCCGCGCCACGGTGCTGTGCATGGCGTAGAGGTCGACGCCCGCGAGGCTGGCGCTGTTCGCCTGCCGGAACCGTGCATGTTCGGCTCCGGCGCTGTGCACCGCGGTCGGCCGCCATTGAAGGATCGGTAGTACGGGGCAGTCGTGGGGGATGTCCTTTTCCCAGATGCGTGGGTCGGCCGGAAACCGGTCAGGGTCGTTGAGGATACGCAGCGCCTGGTAGTAGCCGATCACCAGCGTCGCGGGAACCCCCGGCGCCAGTTCCACCGGCACGAGCGAACCGTAGCGGTCGCGCATGTCGCGATAGACGCGGTGCGGATCGGAGGAGAACTCCGGGGAGTACAGCGGGAAGCGAGGCCCGTCGGCGTCGCCGGGCGATGCGGATGCCACAGGAGGCGTCTCTGGCTGGTCGGGGGACAGCGTTGTGCTCAAATGCGTGACTCCAGACAATGACGAAACAAGCACTCGACAAGCGTGATCCGCGACATCACACAGGTGCGCCGCTCGCCCGGCATCGAGCGCGGTGGTCGTCAGGGACAGTACACCGATGTGGTTTTCGCGCAGGCCGAGACGAGCACAGGGGCGAGCTGCAAGACGGATCAGATGTCAGGAGGCAGCGGAAATGCAGCAGACCGCACGGAACCTCCTGGGAGAGAACGCACTTCAAAGCACTTCAGCGCAGTGATATCTTCCGATCCATCCCGGCACACAGGAGCAGCGTTCGGGACGAAGCGGTCAGATGTCGGCCTGCTGGACGACTTCGGCCGTCGCAGTGCATCTTCGACCAAGTTGACATCACGCCAGCGCAATTCCAGGCCGCGGAGCGCCTTCAGCTGCATCCCGGTTCTGCACCATCCAGCACCGCGGCCATCCTCCGGGGTCAACTCAGCGCCAGCCCCGTCCCGAACGCCACGGCGACAATGTGATCGCAGTCGTTGTCGACAACCTACGTCTACTAAGCCGCGATCTCACCATCGGGAAGCACGCCTGATCGGAGCGCAAAGTCGATCACACGCAGAGGTCGCTTCCTTATGGTGAGCCGTCAGCGCGTCGACATACCGGTGGTTCGGTACCGAAACACCTTGCAGCGCTTTGCAACAGGAACATGCCGTGGCGCCGAGCGGGCCGGGGCAAAAGTGGGCGGCCGCTTCTGCTGAGCGCGGGTCAGACGCAGACGCGATTCAGTTCGTCGGTGTAGGTGGTGAGCTCTGTGACGTCGTCATCGACCAGCGCTCGAGCGTAGGCCAGGATGGCCTCCTTCTCGGCCCCCTGGGCGAAATTCGCCAGACCGGTCAGCCTCTCGGACAGGGCTGTCGCCGTCGCCTGGTCCAGGGTGCCGCCGCTCGAGTCGATTGCGATGTTGATCAGCTCTGTGGCCTTGGCGCAGCTCGGGGACTCGGCGTTCGCGGGCGCGGCCGGCAGGAAGAGTAGAGCGGCAGCAGCGGCGGAGAGCGCGGTGGCGACGGACAACGACTTGGTCATGGTTCCCCTCGGGTGTGAGATAAGAGCGTCGCCAATTATGCACACCCTCCGTCCTGGGCGCGGTGCGGACCAGTCCACCGCGCCTCAGCCGGAGACGCTCCGCCCTACGCGATCACGCCGACAAGATGCCCTGAACCGCAACATCTTCGGACAGTCCGCCTATCAGCCCAAGACGACAGCCACGACGGACGGCGATCACGCCGCTCGACGACAACCTATGGCGCGCTGTCGATGCTGTCCTCGCGGGTCGGCCCGGATCGCGTAGGTAGCGGCGACCCAATGAATTTCCTGTGCGAGTGCGACTTTCAGCAGCCTGGGGCAGTCCTCACCGGCTGCCGATACCACCTTCCGCAACCGCTCGACCTCACGGACATGCCAGCTTCTGCTGTGAGTGAGACAGCGCGTTACCGTGACCAGCGCTGCCAGAGCAGCAGGCAATGCGACGATCACTTGCGGAGCGACCACTCGAATGAGAGGCAGACGAACTGCTCTATCCGTCGCCGCGGCGAGCACCCAGGAGACGCGCTCAATTGGGGCTAACCCGTTGTTCGTTCATCAGATTGCGCCTGCCGGTGAAGTTCGGCGTTCACCACGTGCGACAGTTGGTCGCGGAAGCGGTAGAGGATGCCGACGTACGTTTCGAGGGGCCGGTCATCGATCGGCATTTTTCGTGCCTCGCGGAGACTCCACACCTCCCGAGCAGGGTCGAGCGCGTCCATCATCTGGATCTTGATCTCGCCGCATGCCTTGGCGACCGCATGCGCATCGAGCATGTCGAGCGTCGCGCCGATCGCGTCGAGCTTCCGCTCGCACTCATAGATGGTATCGACGAAATCGTCCAAGGTCTTTCCGGAGTAGGAGTACCCGGTTAATACGTCCGACAAGGTATCGGACGCCAGTAGAACGGTCTCCAGTGCTTCGCTGCCCTGTCGAAGGACCATTTCGCGGCGCCACTTGCGGTACTCACGCTCGTCGGCAGCGCTGATCGCAGCTCGGTTCGTGCGGTTGTTGATTCCGATACCGACGAGCGTCACCGAGGCGATGACGAGCGAGCTGATCAGCGGAAGCCAAGGTGTCATTCCGAGAGCATCGCACCACGCACCGAATGGAACTCGCATCAGGGAAGCTGGCGGAGACGGAGGGATTTGAACCCCCGGTCGCTCTCGCGACGCTCGCTTTCAAGGCGAGTGCATTCGGCCGCTCTGCCACGTCTCCAGGTCAACGAGCGTACCCGGCGGGCCGGGGCGCTCGTCGAGGGGTGGTGTGCCGGTTCAGTCGGCGCCGCTGCCGATCTCGTTGTCGACTCGGGCGAATACCTCACCGACCACCTCGAGCTGCTGGGAATCGAGCAGGTCGATGAAGTTGCGGCGGACGGCCTCGACGTGGCCGGGGGCGGCGGCCTCCAAGCGACGCATGCCTTCGTCGGTGAGTTCGGCGAGTACGCCGCGGCCGTCCTCGAGGCAGGTGTTGCGCCGGACCATCCGCTGTGACTCCAAGCGGCGGATCTGGTGGGTGAGCCGACTGCGTGAGGAAAGTACGCCGTCGGCCAGTTCGCTCATGCGCAGTGAACGGTCGGGAGCCTCGGACAACAGGACGAGGATCCGGTACTCGGCGAGGGTGAGATCGGAATCGCGTTGCAGCTGGCGGTTGAGCGCCGTCGCCAAGCGCTGGTTGCCATCCATATACGCCCGCCAGGCACGTTGCTGCGATGCTGAGAGCCATCGCGGCTCAACGGGCGCGATGCTGCTCGTTTCGGGTTGCACGATATCTATTCTAAGCCCGCCTGAACTGGGAAAACGGAACCCCGAAATCACTTGGACATGCGATCAAACCAACTCGGTGAGCTGCCCTTCGCCATGCGGCAGGGGTGCGAACACTTGGAGTCGAGCGCCGCAGCGCATTGTCGCGATCAGCGAGCGACCGAGCTCGGCCGGGCTCGCACATCCGGACAACCCCATGGCGGCGTCGAAGTCCGCGAGCAACTGCCGCCCAGCAGCGAACCGGGTTTGCCGGGGTTCGGGTGCGGGCGCGCGGTGGCCGGGGCAGGATGGGGCGGTGCGCGCTATCAAGCTGAACGGGTTCGGTGGACCCGAGGTGATGGAGTGGGCCGAGGCGGCCGATCCGGTGCCGGGGCACGGCGAGGTGCTGATCGAGGTCGCCGCCGCGGGGGTCAATCGCGCGGACCTATTGCAGCGGCAGGGGTTCTATCCGCCACCGCCCGGGGCCAGCGAGGTCATGGGGTTGGAGTGCTCGGGTGTCATCGCCGAGGTCGGTGACGGCGTGCGGGAGTGGCAGGTCGGCGACCGGGTGTGCGCGCTGCTGTCCGGCGGCGGATATGCGGAAAAGGTCGTGGTCGCCGCGACCCAGGTGCTCGCGGTGCCCGATGGGCTCGATCTCGCCGCCGCGGCGGCACTGCCCGAGGCGACCGCGACGGTCTGGTCGAATCTCGCGATGACCGCCGGACTGCATGCCGGGCAGCTGGTGTTGATCCACGGCGGCGGCAGCGGCATCGGCACCCACGCCATTCAGGTCGCGGTGAGCCAGGGCGCGCGCGTCGCGGTGACCGCGGGCTCGACCGAGAAGCTGAAGCAGTGCCGCGAATTGGGCGCGAGCGTGCTGATCAATTACCGCGAGGACGATTTCGTGTCCGCGATCCGCGCCGAGGAGTCCGGCGCCGGCGGTCCGGGCGCCGATATCATCCTCGACATCATGGGCGCCGCCTATCTCGCACGCAATGTCGAGGCGCTGGCCCAGCACGGCCACCTGGTGGTGATCGGCATGCAGGGCGGGGTCGCCGCCGAGCTGAATCTCGGTGCGCTGCTGGCCAAATGGGGCACGATTCACGCCAATAACGTTCGCAACCGGCCCACCACCGGCGCCAATAGCAAGGCCAGCATCATCGCCGAACTGAACCGCCAGGTCTGGCCGCTGATCGCCGACGGCACGATAGTTCCGGTGGTGCATGCCGAACTGCCGATCACCGAAGCCGCCGAGGCGCACCGCCTGCTCGACTCCGCCGAAACCTTCGGCAAGGTCGTCCTGAACGTCAAGGACGTCTAGTCACTCCAGCGCGGCGAGGGCGCGGCCGAGCTGGTCGATTTCGAATTTCGTTGTGTACGGGGCCAAACCGATAGTTACCGCGCCGCCCTCGTCATTGACACCGAGGGCGTCGAGCAGGCGGCTGCCGCCGTGCACGCCGCTGACGGTGCCGATGCGGGCATCGGCGAGTTTGGCGGCGACCTTCTCGGCCTGCATGCCCGCCAAGGTGAAGCTGACGGTCGGAATGCGGGTGGAGGCGCGGCCGATCACGGTCAGGTTGGCGATCTTGTCGAGCACATCCATCAGGTGCTCGAAGAGTTGATCGTGGTAGTCCTGCAGCGAGGTAATGGAGATTTCGAGCCGCTCGCGGCGCGTGCCCCTGGCCCGTTCGTCGAGGCCGGCGAGGAAATCAATGGAGGTGGTCAGCCCGGCGAGCAGTGCGTACTGATGGCCGCCGACCTCGAGGCGCTCGGCGCCCTTGGCGTAGGGGTTCAATGACATCGACGGAATCCGGTCCAGGAAGGCCGGATCGCGGAAAACCAGCGCGCCGATCTGGGGACCACCCCATGCGGGCGCGCTCAACGCCACCACATCGGCATTGAGTTCGTCGATATCAATGAGGGCATAGGGGGCGGCGCCGAAGCAGTCGGCCACGAGCAGCCCACCCACCTCGTGCACCCGATCCGCCGCGACGCGCACCGCGGGCGCGGAGCCGACGATCGGCGATGCGGCGGTCAGCGCGACCAGCCGGGCGGTCGGCCCGATCAGTTCCTCGAACTGCCACGACGGCATCTCACAGGTCTCGATCTCCACCTCGGCCCAGCGCACATGGGCGCCGTAGCGATTCGCGATCCGCAACCACGGCGCGACATTGGCCTCATCGTCCAATCGCGACAGCACGATCCCGGTGCCGAGGCCGAGGCGCGAACTCAGCGACTCCGCCAACCAGGCCAGCAGCACCGCGCGGTCCGGTCCGAGCACGACACCCGCCGGATCACCGCCGACCAGATCCGCGACGGCCTCGCGGGCCGCCTCCAGAATCGCGGCACTGCGCACGGCGGCACCGTTGCGGCCGATATGAGAAAACGAGGAGGTTCGGAAACCTGTTGATACGGCACGAGATACCGAATCCGGGACCAGCATTCCGGCCTGCGGGTCGAGATGGATCCAGCCGTCGCCCAGGGACGGTATCAGGCCCCGCACCCTCGCGACGTCGTATGTCATGTTGGCCACTCTAAGGGCAGCGGGCGAGCCTGGGTAACCGCGTTCCCCCTCACCGGCGGGCGGGGGTGCAGTGATCTGGGACTCAGCATGGCAACCGACTTTCAGCAAATCCGAACCACACGACCCGAACAGAATAGACGTCGCCTCGCGCCCGCGGCACCGACCCGGCGACCTCATCGAAGGCGACCGACTTAGCGCGTTTGCGGCGGACGCGACATGATGGGGACCATGACGCAATCGGACGGAGCACCGGAATCCATTGTCGTGATCGGGCCCGACGGCAGGCCGCTGGCCATCCCGGTGGAGCCTGGCTCGGACACGCCCTTCACCGCGCAGGTCGTGACCGACGGCAACGAGAAATCCGGCAATTCGGACGATAAGGAAGACGCCGAGGAATCGCTGGCCGATATGGTCGAGCAGCCCGCGAAGGTCATGCGCATCGGCACCATGATCAAGCAGCTGCTGGAGGAGGTGCGCGCGGCTCCGCTCGACGACGCCAGCCGCACCCGGTTGCGCGAGATCCACAAATCCTCGGTGCGCGAGCTCGAACAGGGTCTGGCCCCGGAGCTGCGCGAGGAACTCGAGCGGCTCACGCTGCCGTTCACCGATGACGCCGTCCCCTCCGATGCCGAACTGCGCATTGCCCAGGCCCAGCTCGTGGGCTGGTTGGAGGGCCTGTTCCACGGTATTCAGACGGCGCTGTTCGCGCAGCAGATGGCGGCGCGGGCGCAGTTGGAGCAGATGCGTCAGGGGGCGCTGCCGCCCGGCATCCACGCGACCGACCCGCGCGGGAACCCGGCCACCGGCGGGTCCGGACAATATCTCTGAGCCTCGCCGCGCCCGGTCAGCGTGTGCCAGCCGGATCGGTCGGAATTTGCGAGGGTAGTGTCGAGCACCGTGCCGTCCGCTGCCGCTCGCCCCGACTCGGTTACCGATGTGAATACGGCGCGTCCCGAAGACAGCCCGGATCGTCCTGAAGAGAGTTCAGTGCGTTCAGATACCAGCCAAGCACGTTCCGACGAAAGTCCCGAAGCCGTGCGACCTGACGAGAACACCGCAGCCGCGGATGAGAACCCGGTCGATCAGCCGACCGAACAAGCCGATGACGCACAGTCCACGGCGATCGAAACACCGATCGTCTCGGACTCGCAGACCTTCGGGCGCGCGTTCAGCGACTTCCGCGGCGGCTTCGCCCAACGCGAGCTCTGGCTGTCCCTGGGCTGGCAGGACATCAAACAGCGCTACCGCCGGTCGGTGCTCGGTCCGTTCTGGATCACCATCGCGACCGGTGTGCAGGCCGCCGCGATCGGCATTCTGTACGCGGCGCTGCTCGATCAGTCGATCAAGGACTATCTGCCGTATGTGGCCGTCGGCATCATCGTCTGGAATGTGATCCAGGCCAGCATTCTCGAGGGCTCGGAGGTGTTCATCGCCAATGAGGGGCTGATCAAACAGCTGCCCTCGGCGCTGAGCGTGCACGTCTACCGCCTGGTCTGGCGGCAGCTGCTGTTCTTCGCGCACAACATGCTGATCTATCTGGTGGTGCTGGTCGCCTTCGGCGTCTGGGAAAAACTGCACTGGACCGCGATTTTCGCCATTCCCGCGCTGGGGCTGGTGTTCCTGAACGCGATGTGGGTCTCGATCGTGTTCGGCATCTTCAGCACCCGCTACCGCGATATCGCGCCGATCCTCGGCAGCCTCACGCTGATGCTTTTCGTGCTGACCCCGGTCATGTGGAATACGAAAAGTCTGCAGTCACAGGGCGGTCAGGTGAGCGAACGCGCGAAGCTGGCCGAAATCGTGCCGACCTTCCACTATCTGGAGATCGTCCGCGCGCCGCTGCTCGGTGACGATCAGCATCTGTATCACTGGGTGATCGTCGGCGCCATCACCGTGGTCGGCTGGATCGTGGCGATCTTCGCCATGAAGCAGTACCGTTCGCGCGTGCCGTACTGGGTATAGGAGATCGGGCCCGATGACCGACCATGTGAGTATCGAAACCCGCCAGGCGTGGGTCGAATTCCCGATCTTCGACGCCAAATCGCGGTCACTGAAAAAGGCGTTTCTCGGCAAGGCGGGCGGTGCGATCGGCCGCAATCAGTCCGATGTCGTGGTGGTGGAGGCGCTGCGCGACATCACCCTGTCGCTGAAAGAGGGCGACCGGGTCGGGCTGGTCGGGCACAACGGCGCGGGCAAATCGACGCTGCTGCGGCTGCTCTCGGGAATCTATGAACCCTCGCGTGGCAGTGCGCGCATCCGCGGCCGGGTGGCGCCGGTATTCGACCTCGGCGTCGGCATGGATCCGGAGATCTCCGGCTACGAGAACATCATCATCCGCGGGCTTTTCCTCGGGCAGACGCGCAAGCAGATGCTGTCGAAGATCGATGAGATCGCCGATTTCACCGAACTCGGTGAATATCTGTCCATGCCGCTGCGCACCTATTCCACGGGTATGCGGGTACGGCTCGCGATGGGCGTGGTGACCTCGATCGATCCGGAGATCCTGCTGCTCGACGAGGGTATCGGCGCGGTGGACGCCGAATTCATGAAGAAGGCCCGGCTCCGGTTGCAGTCACTGGTGGCCCGCTCGGGCATCCTGGTATTCGCCAGCCATTCCAACGAATTTCTCGCCCAGCTCTGCGATACCGCCATGTGGGTCGACCACGGGCAGATCCGCCTGCGCGGCGGTATCGAAGAAGTGGTGCGTGCCTATGAGGGCCCCGAGGCGGGCAATCATGTCGCCACCGTGCTGCGGGAAATGGAAGCGGAACGGACAATGGGAACCGAGCGAGAATTGGAGCGGAATCAGGCATGAGTGAGCCGACCGGGCAGAACGCCCCGATCGACGCGGGGCGCGAGACCCCGATCGACTCCGTGCCACAAGACTCCGACGCGTCGACCTCGAGCGCCCCCGCGCCGCACGACGCAGCACCGCAGCCCGCAGCCGATGCGGCAGCGCAAACCACAAACGCCCCGAAGCCTGATCGAGCGGACGACCAGGCGCTGCAAATCCCGCAGGACCCGGCCGACTCCGACGACCCATCACCGGCGCAGATCGAAGCCGCCCGCACCCCCGCCGGCACCGGCCCCGATGCCAAGATCGTCGCCGTCGTCGTCACCCACAAGCGCGTCGATCTGCTGGCCGAATCCCTGAAAGTCCTTGCCTCCCAGACCCGCCCGGTGGACCACCTGATCGTGGTCGATAACGCCAACGAACCCGAGGTCGCGGACCTGGTCGCCCAGCAGCCGCTGGAATGCACCTACCTCGGCTCGGCGCATAATCTCGGCGGCGCCGGCGGTTTCGCGCTCGGCATGCTGCACGCGCTGACCCTCGGTGCGGACTGGGTGTGGCTGGCCGATGACGACGGCCGCCCCGACGGTTCGGAAGTCCTTGCCACCCTGCTCGATTGCGCGCAGCGGTACGGCTTGGTCGAGGTATCTCCGGTGGTCTGCGATATCGACGAACCCGATCGCCTCGCCTTCCCGCTGCGCCGCGGTGTGGTCTGGCGGCGGCTGCGTTCCGAGCTGGGCGATGAGGATTTCCTGCCCGGCATCGCCTCGCTCTTCAACGGCGCGCTGATCTCGGCCAAGGCGGTCGATCTGATCGGCGTCCCCGACCTGCGGCTGTTCGTGCGCGGCGATGAGGTCGAGGTGCACCGCAGGCTGGTCCGCTCCGGTCTGCCCTTCGGCACCTGCCTACAGACGGCCTACCTGCATCCCAATGGCGCCGCCGAATTCAAGCCGATCCTCGGCGGCCGCATGCACACGCAATATCCGGACGACCCGGTGAAGCGCTACTTCACCTACCGCAACCGCGGCTATCTGATGTCCCAGCCCGGCATGCGCAAACTGCTCCCCCAGGAATGGATCCGCTTCTCCTGGTTCTTCCTCGTCACCCGCCGCGATCCGGCCGGCCTGCGCGAATGGTTCCACCTGCGCAGCCTGGGCCGCAACGAGCAGTTCGGCAAGCCCGATCCGGACGCGAAGACCCCCGGCGAAAAATAGGTTGCGCGGGTTTTCCGCGCTATGCCACAGTGGGCGGGCAACGTCGAGAGATGAGTGAGGAGGTGGAGATCGTGACACGCAACGTTCGGTTTGTCGTGCCCGGGTCAGCTGTGCGAACGCACGCTGCCGCACGGACTTCCACCTCAGATACCTCTCGCTGAGTCCCGGTTCGGGCTCGGCGCCCGACGAAGGATTCCTTCCATCATGGTCGACCACGACCTTCTCGTCCCTTACGGCTGGACCGAAGCCGTTGCCAACGAATACACCGCGCTCATCGAGGACGGGTGCGTCCCCGCCCGGGTGATCCGGATGGATCGCAGCGAATGCGATGTCGCGACGCCGACCGGTTCCGCGCGCGCCCGCTGCCCGCGGTTGAATACGCCCGATTCCGAGATCAGCGGGTTGTGCACCGGTGATTGGGTGAGCATCGATGCCGAACTGCATGTGCGGCAACTGCTTCCGCGCCGGGGCGCGATCATGCGCTCGGCCGCGGACCGCCGCGCACAGGGCCAGGTGCTCGCCGCGAATGTCGATACCGTGCTGATCTGCAGTGCGGCCGATGGCGATATCGATCTCGGCCGGATCGAGCGGATGCTCGCACTGGCCTGGGACAGTAATGCCCAGCCGATCGTGGTGCTCACCAAAGCCGATGCGGCGCTGGATATTCCGCTCGATGCGGTACAGGCCGTCGCGCCCGGTGCCGTCGCGCTCGCCGTCAGCGCCGACAGCGGGTACGGACTCGATGTGCTCACCGCGATGCTCGACGGCACCGTCGCGCTGATCGGTCCGTCCGGCGTCGGCAAATCGACGCTCGCCAATGCCCTGCTCGGCGAGGAAGTCTTCGCCACCAGCACCGTTCGCGCGGTGGACAAGAAGGGCAGGCACACCACCGTGCATCGGGAGCTGCGGCCACTGTCCGGCGGCGGCACGTTGATCGATACGCCCGGACTGCGCGGCATCGGAATCTGGGATGCCGCCGAAGGCATCGAGAAAACCTTCAGCGATATCGAATCCCTCGCGGCGCAATGCCGATTCGACGACTGCGCGCACAACGGCGAACCCGGCTGCGCGGTGCAGCAGGCCATCGACAACGGGGCGCTCACCCAGCGCCGCTTCGACAGCTATCGCAAGCTCGAACGGGAAAACGCCTGGAACGCAGCGCGATCGGATAAGCGGCTGGCGGCCGAACGCGCGAAGGTCTGGCGCGGTATCCGCAAGCAGCAGCGGCAGTTCTACCAGGAGCGCGGCGCGCGAGGCTGATTCGAGCGAATACCCGGCGGGGAGCGACAGCCTGCGCTCCCCGCCGGGCCCAGCGAACCCCGCAGCAACACGGTAGGGTCGGCACGCACAATCGCTAAACGGGAGGGTTCCGATGAGTTACCCCGGCGGGTATCCGCCTCAGGGCCAGCCCGGGCAATGGCCCGGGCAGCCCGCGTATGGTCAGCCTGCGCCACAGGGCGCGCCGAATCCCTACGGTGCGCCACCGCAGTATGCGCCGCCCGCCGGGCAGCCACCGGTCAGCCAACCGCAGGTACCGCAGCCGCCCTACGGCAGCCAGCCGCACATTCCGCAACCGCAGTACGGCAGCCAGCCGCATCTCGCGCAGCCGCAGCCGTATGGTCAGCCCGCTCAGCCCTACGGCCAGCAGCCGTACGGCCAGCCACCGGCACCCTATGGGCAACCGGGCCCGCAGCAGGCGGGCTACGGTGCACCTCCGGCCCCGCCGGGAATCACCGTCGAGGCCTCCTATGAGTGGTTCTCGTTCCTGCTGGCGATCACCAAGCCGAAGATTCTGGTGAACGGTCAGCGGGTGCCGAATACGCGGTGGGGGCAGAACCACATACCGGTCGGTCCCGGTCAGTACCACGTGCGCGTGACCACGCCCTGGCTGTTCGATATGGGTCCGGCGAATGCGACAGCGGTCGTTCAGGAAGGTCAGGGCGCGCGGTTCTACTACAAGCCGCCCGCGATCATCTTCCTCAATGGCGCGATGGGCCCGGTACCGCAGAAGACGCCCGGTGTCGTCTTCATCTACATCACCTGGGCCTTCGCGGCGCTGATCATCCTGCTGAACATCCTGTTGATCGCTGGAGCCTCCAGCATCTGACAGGTGGATCGGAAAGGGCGTCGGATTTCCGGCGCCCTTTTTCGGGCACCCTATGCAACTGGTTGCATAGGGTACGCTTAACCTGCACAACACCCGCTGGCGACTGCTCGCAGGTCGCCCTTCGGGTCAGCACGGCCGCGGGCGCACCCACTCCGCGGCACTGACGACAGGAGCAGGTCATGACGGAACCGGGATCCAAACCGCTCGCGGGCAGGACAATGATCATGTCCGGCGGCAGCCGCGGCATCGGTCTGGAGATCGCCAAGCGGGCCGCGGCCGACGGCGCGAATATCACCCTGATCGCCAAGACCGACCAGCCCCATCCCAAGCTCCCCGGCACCATCCATACCGCGGCGGCGGAACTAGAGGCGGCGGGCGGCACGGTGCTGCCCTTCGTCGGTGATGTGCGCATCGATGAATCCGTCGCCGAGGCCGTGCGGCAGACCGTCGAGCGCTTCGGCGGCATCGATATCGTCGTCAACAACGCCTCGGCGATCGATCTGTCCCCCACCGACGCCATCTCCATGAAGAAGTACGACCTCATGCAGGACATCAACTGCCGAGGCAGCTTCCTGCTCTCCAAGCTCAGCATTCCCGCACTGCGCGAATCGGCCGCGGCCGGCCGCAACCCGCACATCCTCACCCTGTCCCCGCCGCTCAACCTGGACCCCAAATGGGCGGGCATGGCACTGGGCTACACCATCGCCAAGTACGGAATGTCGCTCACCACACTGGGTTTGGCCGAGGAACTCAAGGGCGACGGCATCGCCGTCAACTCGCTGTGGCCGCGCACCACCATCGCCACCGCCGCGGTGAAGAATCTGCTCGGCGGCGAGGAGATGATCGCCACCTCGCGCACCCCCGATATCTACGCCGACGCCGCCTACCTGGTGCTCACCGCACCGTCAAAGGAGACCAGCGGCAACTTCTTCCTCGATGACGAGGTCCTCGCCGCCCACGGCATCACCGACCTCGACAAGTACCGCGTCGTCCCCGGCGATACCGAACTGACCACCGACCTGTTCCTCTGACCGACGGCGGCCACCCGCGGCACGCCGTCGGCCGAGGGTGGCCTACGCAATGGTCGTCATTGCCGCTACCGTCGGTGCGGTGGTCACCATCACCTTGGTCCGGGGCGATATCACGAAGCAGTCGGTGGACGCGATCGTCAACGCGGCCAATTCATCGCTGCTCGGCGGCGGCGGGGTCGACGGCGCGATCCATCGCGCGGGCGGTCCCGAAATTCTGGACGCCTGCCGCGATCTGCGGGCATCGCACTTTGGCAAGGGGCTCCCGACCGGACAGGCCGTGGCCACCACCGCGGGGCGGCTGTCGGCCCAGTGGGTCATCCACACCGTCGGACCGGTCTGGTCCGCAACCGAGGACCGCAGCACCCTGCTCGCCTCCTGCTACGGCGAATCACTCCGGGTAGCAGACGAATTGGGCGCGCACACCATCGCCTTCCCCGCCATCTCCACCGGCATCTACCGCTGGCCGATCAACGACGGCGCACGCATCGCCATCGAAACAGTGCGCAGCACCACAACGAACGTGACAGAAGTTCGCTTCGTCCTCTTCGACGAACGCGCATACACCGCATTCGAAACCGCACTGCGCTGAACAGCTCACAGCGCGCGAAACGCAGATCAACGATCATCACGCATAACCAGTGACTATCGCGCAGACCTCACACCCTGTGCGCGCTGGTCACTGGTTGTGCGACAGCAGTTCTAGTCCGCTAGTCCGGCTTGATGCCGTAGAGGCGCTCCCAGTTTTCGCGGCTGGTCAGTTCGGGGACGGCGGCGCGGTACTGGCGGGTGAGGGTGGGCAGGTCGCGGCGCAGGCGGCGCAGGACGCGAATGGTGCGGATCAGCAGTGCGCGGGCGCGGGCCTTATCGCGCTGGCGGATTCGGACACCGGACTGTGAGGCATCGGTGACCACGACATGGTCGAAGAGCGCGACGTGCCACCAGTGCGCGTCCTCGCGGGTGACGCCGATCAGACCGTGCTGGGTGCGGCCCGTCCACTGGGCGATGGCCCGCTTGATCAGGACCGCGGTCACCCGGCTCGGTTCGCCACCGGCGCGGCGCAGCTGGATATCGGCCGAGCGGACCGGCGGGGTCGCGGCCGGATGTTTGATCGTCTCCGGGTAGTCCGCGCGGCCGGTGCGGGCGGCGGCCAGGGCCGCGATACCGCCGTCGCGCAGGATCTTCGGGCCCTGGAGGAAGTCCTCGATGCCCTGCAGCGTGGTGTGCACCAGACCGTACTGCATGGCGACCAGGTGTTCGGCCAGGCTGCGGAACAGTTGGCGGGTAATGGCCTTGCCGTCGAGATCGGCGTGCAGCGAACCGACGATGAGCGAATTGCGCGTGCTGAAGTAGCGCGCCCAGTCGTCGTAGTCCTTCCAGTAGAAGTCGGCATGCCACACCGCGGCATTGGGCAGCGTGACCGTGACGAATCCGTGCTCGCGGGCCCGGATGCCGTATTCGACATCGTCCCACTGGAAGAAGATCGGCACCGGCAGCCCGATCTTGGCGACCACCTCGGCCGGGATCAGGCAGGTCCACCAGGCGTTGTAGCCGGCGTCGACGCGGCGCTCCTGGTTCTTCTTCAGCATGCTGGTGTTGCGCAACGCCTTCGACACCTTCTGGCCGTGCTTGAGTTCGTGCAGATGCACTTCCTCGGCACCGACATTGAGGTAGTCCGGGTTGAGCAGGAACAGCATCTGCGCGCCGACCAGGGTCGGTTCCGCGGTCATATTGGCGAAGGCGTTGAGCCGCAAAACCGTTTCCGGCTCGCAGAGGATGTCATCGTCCATCAGGATGACGTCGGCGTGCTCGTTGACCGCGGACACCTCGTAGAGACCGCGGGTGAACCCGCCCGCCCCACCGAGATTCGGCTGGCGGATGTAGCGCAGTTTGTCACCGAAGACCGGCAGGGTTTCCTGGAAGCGCGGCTGGTTCTCGACCAGGTCGGTGCCCTGATCGACCACGTACACCGCGTCGATGGCCTCGAGTATCGGCGCGTCGGAGGCCAGCGCGGCCACCGTCTCGGCGCAGTCCGCGGCCCGGTTGAAGGTGCAGATCGCGATGGCGACGGGGCGCACATGATCGGGCGCGCTCGCGGTCCAGGCCTGCGCGGAGATGCCGAGTTCGCCGCCGATGGCATCGAATTCGAGCCACAGCGCGCCGCCGTCGACGTACTGGTCCAGCGGTGCGGTCAAGGTCAGGGGGCCACTCGCGGTGACCTCGGCGGTGTCGATGATCCGGCGGTGCCCGGCGATATCGGAGGCGACGAGCCGAATCCTGGCCCGCTTGGTCACATCCAGCACCATGGACGCCCACACCTCGGTGACCGTGGTCCAGCGCTGCCAGTAGCTGGCCGCGAACCGCCCGAAATAGGTGTTGGTGTGCGCGGAGGCGCCCTTGTCCAGTCTCAGCTCCAGCCGTTCCCGATGTGCGCGGCCCTTGACGACGGCGTACAGCTCATCGCTCACCTTCGCCGACGGCCCGGTGAAGATGCCGCGTTGCAGCACCAACCGATCGGGCGCCTGATGATCGGCGCGCAGCGAGGCGGGCGCGGTCGAAGGGCGGTCACTCGTCTCGGTAACGGCTTTGGTAGCCGACTGATCCATGAAGGTCCTCGAAATCGTTTCGGTGCCGACGGGACAGACCTGCCCCAGGATGGCCGTTCGCGGCGGGGCCGAGGATATCAACCGGACTCGGCAACCGCCTGTCCAGCAACCCGGCCACCGCCATCATCTATGTTGCTCGCTATTAGCTGATGTGTTCGTAGAACCGACGAATACGAATTTGTCATAAGCCCAATAGCGGAAAATCACCGCGACGATCTGGCCGATGAGCGTGCCGGAGATGTTGTCCGACAGCGGTGACGACAGGTCGAGGACATAGCGGGAGAATCCGAGGCAACCCAGTTGCAGACCGATAGCGACCACATTGAATACGGCATACAACAGATACTCGCGACCGGGATTGTCGGATTTCTTGTGCCCGAAGGTCCACCACTTGTTACCGAAGTAGGTCACCACGGTGGCCACGGCGATCGCGATGATCTTGGCGGGCAGCGGCGCGTGGTACAGCACGCCCTCGCCGCCCCAGAAGACCAGCAGGTTATAGGTGCCCGCGTCGACGAGGAAGCCGATCGCACCGACCGCTAGGAACGCGCCACCGCGCCGCAGCGCGGCGATCACCTTCGCGGTCAGCGAGTCGTCCACCGGCGGCTCTGGATCGACTGGCGGCGAACCGGACCGCACAGAGAATGACACGGGCTGCTCCGGATAAGGCACTCGGCGACGGTACCCCAGTAGGCTCGGTGAACCGAGTGAGCACCAACAGGTGCAGCCCTGTACCCTCCCGGTGTTCCCCATTCACCGCCGACATCGAGGATTGACCGGGTGGACTCCACCGAGCTCCGAATTGCCGCAGTGGTGCCATGCCACAACGAGGAGGCTTCGGTCGCCAAGGTCGTCGCCGACCTGCAGGCCGCCGTGCCGGGAATCGTCGTCTACGTCTACGACAATCGCAGCACCGATGCGACCGCCGAGCGGGCCCGCGCGGCCGGGGCGATCGTGCGCCACGAACACACCAAGGGCAAGGGCAATGTGGTGCGCCGCGCCTTCGCCGATATCGAGGCCGATATCTATCTGATGATCGACGGCGACGACACCTATGAGGCGTCGGCCGCACCGCTGATGATCAAGACACTGCTCGACGGCCCCTATGACCATGTGCTCGGTGTGCGCAAACAGGACGAGGGCGCATCGGCCTACCGCTCCGGCCACGAGACCGGAAATAAGGTGCTCAACGGCGTTGTCGGCAAGGTGTTCGGCGAGAACGTCGAGGATATGCTCAGCGGATTCCGGGTGTTCTCGCGCCGGTTCGTCAAGAGCTTCCCGGCCGTCTCGCGCGAATTCGAGATCGAGACCGAGCTGACCGTGCACTCCCTGCATCTCCGGGTGCCGCAGACCGCGGTTCCGGTCGGCTTCCGTGATCGGCCCGCGGGCAGCGAAAGCAAGCTGCGCACCTATCACGACGGGTTCAAGATCCTGGCGCTGATCATCGGATTGGCAAGGCATGAGCGGCCGGTCGCGTTCTACGGGCTGTTCGGCACGCTGAGCTGGCTGGTCTCGATCATCCTGACCATCCCGATCGTGGTCGAGTTCTACAACACCCATGAGGTGCCGCGCTTCCCGACGCTGTTCCTCGGCTTCACCCTGCTGCTGCTCGGCAGCCTGGCCTGGACCGCCGGCCTGATCCTGGATGGCATCCGGCGCTCCCGGCACGAGGCCGCGCGGCTGGTCTACCTGCGGTATTCGGCGGTCGGCGCGGATGACATCGGTGGAGCCGAGCGTTGACCACCTCGGCGGATCGGACCGCAACCGCCGCAACCGAATCGAGTCCGCAACCGCCGCCGAGCGCGGATAGCGATGTCGCCGTCGGGAATTCGACGGCACTGCCCGAGACCGCAGCCGAATCCGGTGGCACCGATCGGGATTCGAGCAGCACGGACAGCGACGACGACGCGAACAAGCCGACGCGCGATCTCGGACGTCGGATCGTGGCCCGCTTCGGCGCCGCCACCATCGCCTTCACCATCATCGTCACGGTCTTCGGCGCGCTGTTCGCCTGGATCACCCCGCCGTTCTGGGGCCACGACGAGATCACCCAGTTCGGTCGCGCCTATCAGGTCGCGCACGGCGGCTTCCAGCCCGAGCGGATCCCCGACGATCGCGGCATCGCCTATGGCGGTGATGTGCCATCGAGCATCACCGCGCTGATGGGCTACGCGCTGCACGATTACACGACCAATCCGGAAGAGCCGGATCCGATGGTCGCCGATCCCGGCGCCTATGCCCGATTCGAGGGCGCCGCGGTGTCGAAGACCGAGGAAGCGGTCTGGTTCACCAATACCGCCGCCTACTCGCCGGTGCCGTATATCCCTGCCGCCATCGGCATTCGGCTCGCCGAGCTGTTCGGACTGAATGTCGGCGCGATGATGCTGCTGACCCGGCTGGCGGGCCTGGCAGTCTATCTGGCCCTCGTCGGATTCGGCCTCCATGCCCTGCGCGCGTATCGGGTGCAGTGGCTGGCGTTCACCGTGGCCGTGCTGCCGATCGCGGTCTTCCAGGCGGGCACCGTCACCGCCGATACCCTGACCAACGCACTGGCCATTCTGGTCTCCGCGCTGCTGGTCAAGGCACTGTTCCTCGGCGACGGCCTCGGTCGCGTCGAGACCGCGGCGCTGCTGGCCGCGACCGTCGCGCTGCCGGTCAGCAAGCCGACCTACGTGCTGCTGGCCATGCTGGTGGTGCTGGTGCCGACCAACCGGTTCGCCTTCGGCGGCGATGCCGGCTGGAAGCGTTTGCTCCCCTGGGGTTTCGCGGCATTGGGTGCGGCGGCCTTCGCGGTCTGGATGAAGATCGCGGCACCCACCACCGACGGTATGGGCCTGATGCGCCCAGCGCACCAGTGGAATTCGGTGCGGCCGAGCGACCAGCTGCACGGCATCCTCAGCGACCCGGTGAATTTCGTCAACGTCTTCGGCGAGAGCATCGCACTGCGCGACCAGCGGTGGTTCACCCAGTTCTTCGGTGAACTCGGCTTCGCCTACATCGACGTCCCCGCCCTGACGGTGCTGGCCTGCCTGCTCGCATTCGCGGCCAGCGTCGGCATCGCGGATCGGATGAACACCGCGACCGCCACCGTCCGGCGCACGCTGATCGTCGCGCTGACCGTGCTCGCGAGCGTCGCGATGATCTACGTGACGCTGTACATGTC
Source organism: Nocardia sp. CA-119907 (assembly GCF_050955995.1). Lineage (NCBI taxonomy): Bacteria > Bacillati > Actinomycetota > Actinomycetes > Mycobacteriales > Nocardiaceae > Nocardia > Nocardia sp. CA-119907. Next base: position 254,458 of record NZ_CP192091.1, on the reverse strand, counting down.
GTTCACCCCCGTCGACTACTACATCATCGACGGCGTACAGGGCCGGTACTTCGTACCGCTGGCGATCCTGGCGCTGGTGGTGCTGCTGCGCTGGATGCCGTTGCGGCTCACCGATGTCCGCGGTCGAACCCCGGCCAAGGGTCCGGCGATCACGATCGTCGCGGCCACGCTGGTGGCCCTGATCGCCGCGCTCTGGAAGTACTACTCGATCGTCTGGGGCTGACAAACCCCGCGCTCTCGGTCTGCCGGAAGAACATCGGTAACTCACCGGGTACGCCCAGAAGCCGGGCACACACCGACCCGTCGGGCCGGGAGCTGAACTTCAGCGCTCCCGACGTCCGGCCGAAGGCTCGGGGAGGTCAGGCGTTGATGGTCCGCTCGCCCGCATCGGCGTACGCACATTCGGTGCTGGCCTTGGCCGGACGCCACCAGCTCTCGTTATCGCGGTACCACTGGATGGTGGCGGCCAGCCCGGAACGGAAGTCCGAATACCTCGGCGTCCAACCGAGTTCGGTGCGCAGCAGCGACGCATCGATCGCGTAGCGCTGGTCGTGGCCGGCCCGGTCGGTGACATGGTCGAAGTCGTCGGGATCGCGGTCGAAGGCCTCGAGGATCATCCGCACCACCGACTTGTTGTCGAGTTCGCCGTCGGCACCGATCAGATAGGTCCGGCCGATCCGCCCTCGTTCCAGGATGTCCCACACCGCCCGGTTGTGGTCGTCGACGTGGATCCAGTCGCGCACCTGGTGTCCGGCGCCGTAGAGCCGCGGCCGCACACCATCGATGAGGTTGGTGATCTGGCGCGGGATGAACTTCTCCACATGCTGATACGGCCCGTAGTTGTTGCTGCAGTTGGAGATCGTCGCGCGGACGCCGAACGAGCGGGTCCAGGCGCGCACCAGCAGATCACTCGATGCCTTGGTGGCCGAGTAGGGACTGGATGGGTTGTAGGGAGTGTTCTCGTCGAATGCGGGCCCGTCCGGGGTGAGATCGCCGTAGACCTCATCGGTGGAGACATGGTGGTAGCGCACCTCGTGGCGGCGCACCGCTTGCAGCAGCGAGTAGGTACCGACGATATTGGTCTGCACGAACGGCCACGGTTCGGCGAGGGAGTTGTCGTTATGCGATTCGGCGGCGAAGTGCACCACGGCGTCGACACCGCTGACGAGTTCGTCGACCAGATCCAGATCGGCGATATCACCGTGTACGAAATCGATGCGGTCGGCCACCGGCTCGAGCGACGCCCGATTTCCCGCGTAGGTCAGGGCGTCAAGGACGGTTACGGTGGCGTCGGGTCGCTCGGCCACGGTCTGTTGGACGAAATTCGCACCGATGAACCCGGCCCCGCCGGTTACGAGCAGTCGCACCCCCCGACCTTACGTCGCCGCGGCGCCGTACTGACGCCGGATCCGCCTCCCCGCGCCCACCTGCACGGCCAGAGTTCGAATCTGTGAGCTTCGTCACGCTAAGCGGGTGTAAAGAAAGACGAATTGTTCAGATTCCCGCAAAAAGCCGTGGTCAACGTCGTGATTTCAAAGAACCTCCCAAGCCCTGAGTCGTGATGGTGAACAAAATTTGAATAAACGGTCACAACCGGTTCACCACGCGTTAGCTGGTCTAGATTTCGATCGTCTAGTCCCCTCCGAACGCTTCACATCGAGGTCCAAAACAAAATGCTGATGAGGAAATTCGCCGCGACGTCGGCACTGCTGATCGCCGCCATGGGCATCACCGCAGGTACCGTGAACGCGGCTCCGGCGGAGTCCGCCGACGCCCCGATCAACTTCACCGCCCACGCGACCGACACCCAGTCGATCATCTCGATCGACTCCGGCTCGCTGGTCGTCGAGGACAACGCGCTCAAGATCAAGGCCGCCGACGGCACCACCGTCGCGGGCACCCCGCTCACGGCTCGCATCGATGATTTCGAATTCCCGGTCGCGGCGGAGATCTCCGACCACACTGCCACCCTGACCCCCCAGGTCGACATGGCGCACGCCACCTACAAGCCGGTCGCGCTGCCCTTCGAGGACCAGGCGCCGTTCAAGACCCCGTACGACCGTGAGGTCGCCGCCTTCAACCGCATGAAGGACACCATCGCCATGGGCGCCACCATCGGCACCCTGGTCGGCGGTCTCGGCGGCGGCGCCATCGGCTGCGTCCTCGGCGGTATCGCCGGTGCGACCGTTGCCTCGGCCGCCATCGTCGGCCTGTTCGGTGCGTTCATCCCGGCCGCGGCCATCGGCTGCCTCGGCGGCATCATCGCCGTCGGTGCGCTGGGCACCCTGGCCGGTCAGATCCTGATCACGGCTCCGGTCGCGATCGGTGCGGCGATCCAGTACTTCGCCACCACCTCCGCTCCGTTCAACGCGCCGAAGTAAGTCGAGCGCCAGCTCTACACAACTGAAGCGAGCCAGAAACCCCGCCCGATCCGATCGGGCGGGGTTTCTGCTGTTCGGCCGAATTACAGAACCGTGATGGCAACGGTTCGACCATGCAGAGTCAGAAAAACTCGACGTGGCCATCAAATGAACAAAAGGTGAATGAGGTCGAACTAAACGACGGCCGAATTTCGCGGCGTGGGGAATTCTCCGAACCACCGCGGAAATTCCGCAGGGTGGCGCAAAGCAACAAAGAACCCCGCCTCCCGACTGCCCGAAAAGCACAGGCAGGAGGCGGGGTCGACTCGTCCGGCCGATCCAGGTCAGGCCGTCCGAGCCCGCGGTTGCTGCTCGAGTCGGGCACGGACGAACCGAGATACCCGGGCCAGCGCCATCCTGCTCTCGGGCAGATTGGGGGCGATGGCCATGAAGGCGTGCACCTGACCGCGCCAGATCTCCAGCGCGTTCGGCACACCGGCCGCGGTCAGCCTGCGGGCCATCAGCTCGCAGTCATAGCGCAGCACCTCGTCCTCGGCGGCGATCAGCAGCACCGGCGGCAGACCCGCCAAGGCACCGTTGACCGGCGACACCATGGGATCGAGCCGGCCGTCCAGCTCGGCGCCGATCCGCACGACCGCCTCCAGCGCGGACAGCGGAAGGTAGGGATCGCGCTCGACATTCACGTACTCCCGCTTCGCCGCGTAGTCCAGATCGAGGAGCGGGCTCAGCCCGACCAGCCCGCCCGGGGACGGCAGACCGGCCTCGATGGCGCGCAGTGCGGTGCTGAAGGCCAGGAACCCGCCCGCCGAATCGCCCGCGAAGACGATCCGGGACGGGTCCGCGCCGTGCCGCAGCAGCCAGCGGTAGGCGGTCAGACAGTCCTCCATCGCCTCGGCGATACTGCGTCCCGGCAGTTGCCGGTAGTCGACATTGACCACGGGCAGTCCGGTGCGCCGGGCCAGGCTGGCCGCGATGGGACGATGGGTGCCGAGTCCGCAGATGGCGAAGCCGCCACCGTGCATGTACAGCACCGCGCCGTGCCGCAGGGCACGGGAACCGCCGGACGGGCGCAGGATCTCCATCCGAAACCCGTTCAGCGCCACCTGTTCCCGATCGACACCGCGCGGCAGCGGCCGCAACCGGGCCAGAGTGTCGATCGCGACGGCGCCGACCGGGATGGTCGCCCGGCTGACCGGAAACAGGCGCAATACCGGGCGCACCGCGCCGAGGCAGGTCGCCAGGATCATTCGCGCTGGCGCGCTGGGGCCGCCCGGGTTCATCAGCAAACCGGGCTCACGCGGGTCGAATTCACTCACGTTGGTCGCCGACATCGCGCACCTACCTCACACTGGCGCGCCGAGCCCGACCGAACGGTTACCCAGGTAAGAGTCGACGCTGACATCTCACACGTATCCGGTGTGCGTCACTTCCCGATAGAGGTGACACGCCGATGTTTCAGAACATCACGGATACGTGACCTACGCAACATTTATCGCCCGCCAGGCCCGGTTACCAAACGTTCGTGATCAATTCGTAGGCGAGTCGGAACCTCGCCGAAGCCGAGCGCGACGCGCCTGGCAGACTCGGGGACCATGCGCGGAATCATCTTGGCCGGTGGCACCGGATCCCGGTTGCACCCGATCACGCGCGGGGTGAGCAAACAGCTGGTCCCGGTCTACGACAAACCGATGGTCTACTACCCGCTGTCCACCCTCATGCTGGCGGGCATCCGGGACATCCTGGTCATCACCACCCCGGAGGATGCCGAGGCGTTCGCCCGCCTACTCGGCGACGGCTCGCAATTCGGCATAGCGATCAGCTATGTGGTGCAGCCGGAACCGGACGGACTCGCCAAGGCCTTCGTGCTCGGCGCCGACCACATCGGCGGCGACAGCGCCGCACTGGTGCTCGGCGACAATATCTTCCACGGCCCCGGGCTCGGCACCAGCCTCGAACGCTTCGCCGAAATCGACGGCGGCGCGGTGTTCGCCTACTGGGTTTCCGATCCGACCGCCTACGGCGTCGTCGAATTCACCGACGGCCGAGCGGTTTCGATCGAGGAGAAGCCCAAGGTGCCGCGGTCCAATTACGCCATCCCCGGGCTGTACTTCTATGACAACGATGTCGTGGAGATCGCGCGCGAGTTGCGACCGTCGGCGCGGGGGGAGTACGAGATCACCGATATCAACCGCGCCTATCTGGAACAGGATCGGCTGCGCGTGGACGTGCTCGCCCGCGGTACCGCGTGGTTGGACACCGGCACCTTCGATTCGCTGCTGGACGCCGCCAACTATGTGCGCACCATCGAACAGCGGCAGGGTCTGAAGATCGCTGTGCCGGAAGAGGTCGCGTGGCGGCAGGGCTTCATCGACGATGAGCGGCTGTGCGCGCTGGCCGAACCTTTGGTTCGCTCCGGATACGGGAGCTACCTGCTCGATCTGCTCGAGCGCGGACGGGATTGGTGAACGATGGAGTTCCGTGAACTCGCCGTGCCGGGCGCATGGGTGATCACACCGCGCCAATTCGGCGACGACCGTGGCATGTTCTGCGAATCGTTCAAGGCCTCGGAGTTCGAGAAGATCACCGGTCGGCCGTTCGATCTGCGCCAGGTCAACTGCTCGGTCTCGGCGGCCGGGGTGCTGCGCGGCATCCACTACACCGAGGATCCGCCGGGGCAGGCCAAGTACGTGACCTGTGTGCGCGGTGCGTTTCTCGATGTGGTGGTCGATCTGCGGCCGGGCTCGCCGACCTACGGACGCTGGGACAGCGTGGTACTCGACGATGTCGACCGGCGCTCGATGTTCCTGTCCGAGGGGCTCGGCCATGCGATCCTGTCGCTGGCCGACAACTCGACCGTCACCTATCTGTGTTCGCTCGAGTACACACCCGAATTCGACCGGGATATTGATGCTTTCGATCCGCGGCTCGGCATCGAATGGCCAACGACCGGTCTCGACGGTCGGCCGCTGACCTATATCCGGTCTCCCAAGGACGCCGCCGCACCGCCCTTCTCGTAGCACGCCGAACGCCGCCGCCCCCGATGAGGGAGGGAAGCGGCGGCGTTCGACTTGCTGTCGGCCGAAAGGGGATTCAGCCGACGAGCTCCAACTCCGGCTCCTGCGCCGGCGCCTTGGCACGCTTGGGCAGGTAGGCCGTCATGGCGATGAGCGCGCCGACGATGGCGACACCGGCGGCGAACTGCAGTCCGGGCCGAAAGTTGTCGAGCACGGCGGTCGGGGTGTTCGCGCCATGGCTGCCCGAGGAGATGATCGCGGTGTTCACCGCGAGCACGATGGCCGCACCGACCTGCATGGAGGTCTGCAGCACACCGGCCGCCAGACCCTGCTCATCATCATCGATGCCATTGGTCGCCTGAATGTTGATGGCGGGGAAGCCGACCCAGCCGATGCCGATCAGCAGCACCGCGGGCAGGATCATCGTCAGATAGGACGGCGTGGTGTCCAGCCGCAGGAACAGCAGGTAACCGATGGCCATCACCACCATGGTGACGGCGATGATCGGCCCGGTGCCGAACCGGTCGACGAGCCGATCGGAGAAGAACGCCGACGCGACGACCAGCAGACCCACCGGCAGCAGCGCCATGGCCAGCTTCAGCGGCGACCAGCCGAGCGAATCCTGCAGGTACAGCGTCACGATGAACTGCCAGCTGAAGTACGAACCCGCGACCGCGATGATCGCGAGACTGGCCCGGACCAGCGTCACCTTGCGCAGGATGCCCAGGCGTACCAGCGGGTACTTCACCTTCTTCTCCACCGCGACGAATCCGGCGAACAGCACGGCGGCACCGACGAACGAAATGATGGTGCGCGCCGAACCCCAGCCCGCCTCGGGTGCGGAGACCACGGTGTAGACCAGCAGCAGCATGCCCGCGGTGGACAGCAGCGCACCGAGGATGTCGTGCCCGCCCTCCTCGGCGGCCTCGTCCTTGGGCACCAGCACCCAGGCCGCGGCCAGTGCGGCGAGCGCGATCGGAACCGGAAGCAGGAAGGTCCAGCGCCAGCCGATGCCGGTCATCAGACCGCCGAACAGCAGGCCCATGGAGTAACCGCCCGCACCGAACACGGTGTAGATGGACAGCGCCTTATTACGGGCCGGGCCCTCGGCGAAGTTGGTGGTGATGATGGACAGACCGGTCGGGGCGGTGAACGCCGCGGCCAGGCCCTTGATGAAACGGGTCAGGATGAGCAGCGGGCCGGAGGTGACCAGACCGCCGGCCAGCGAGGCGATTGCGAAGACGGCGAGCGCGATCAGGAAGACCTTGCGCCGCCCGAGCAGGTCGGCGGTGCGCCCGCCGAGCAGCAGCAGGCCGCCGTAACCGAGCACATAACCGCTGACCAGCCACTGCAGGGTGGACGTCGAAAGTTCGAGTTCGGCGCCGATGGACGGCAGCGCGACACCGATCATCGAGACGTCGAGACCATCGAGGAACAACACAATGCAGAGGGTGATCAGCATGCCCCAGAGACGGGTGGACCATCTGATCGGATCGGACGCCGTGACGTCCGAAAGGGTTGCTGCAGAAGTCATGGGCGGAACATTACATGCGCTCACATTAAATGCCAACACATTTAATGCTCTTGCATCGTCTGGCCGGGAGCACTAGGATAGGGCCATGTCGAAGCCGTCGACAACAGAATTAGTGGGGCGCGATATCGCACCCACCGGGTTGGTCGCCGAGTGGCGTGAGCTGCTCGACCGGCATGCCACCGTGAGCTGTGCGCTCGAGAAGGAGCTGCAGGGCAAGCACGACATCGGGCTCAGCGAGTTCGAGACGCTGGACCGGCTGATCGACGCCGATTGCGGCAAGTACCGGATGAGCGATCTCGCCAACGACATCTACCTGAGTCAGAGTGCGCTCTCGCGCGCGGTGGCACGCCTGGAGCGCGACGGACTGGTCTCGCGCAGCATGTGCGCCGACGACCGGCGCGCGATCTTCGTCTGTCTCACCGAGAAGGGCCGCGAGGTCTACGAATCGGCGCTGCCGACCCATCGCGAGGTGCTCGGACGCACCTGGGGAAGCCGCCAGAAGTGCTGAGCGGGCCGGCTACCTGGGCGGCCGGCCATCCGGGCGCCCGCTAGATGGTCTCGCGCGCCTCTTCGATGCCGCGGCGCGCGTCCACCGCAGCCGCTTTGATATTGGCGAAAGCCTTTCGGTACCGCTCGATTTCGAGTTCCTTGTCCAGGTACACCGGACCGGTGAACGCCTCGACATAAACCACCGGCGGCTCGCGCAATTCACCCTGCGCCTCGGCGAATTCCAACAGCACGAACCGGCCGGAATCCATGCCGTCGTGATAGCCGGAATCCGAGGGCACCAACTGAATTCGCACATTCGGCAGATCACACATGCGCCGCAGGTGGCTCAGCTGCTCGGCGGTCACCTCGTCACCACCGATGCGCCGCCACAGCAGTGCCTCGCTGATCACCACATCCAAGTGCAGTGGCGCATCCTTGCGCGTGACCAGCGCCTGTCTGGCCATGCGCAACTGCACCCGGCGATCGATGTCTGTCTCCGATGCCTCCGGGCGCGCGGACCGCAGCAGTGCGCGGGCATAGGCCTCGGTCTGCAGCAGTCCGGGGACCAGCTCGTTCTCATAGGTGGACAGCGCGCGAGCGGCCTCCTCCAGCCCGATGTACACCTCGAAGCCCTCGGCGATCACATCGCTGTACCCGGTCCACCAGCCCCTGGCCTTGGTCTCCCTGGCCAGCGCGGTCAGCGGTTCGACGAGATCGGTTGGCGCACCGTAGATCTTGCACATGGCCTCGACGTCCAGGCTGCGCAGCGAGGTCTGGCCGGTTTCGATGCGCCAGATCTTGGCCTCGGACCACTCGAGCTGCTGGGCCGCCATCCTGGTGGTCATCCTGGCCCGATTGCGCAGATCACGCAGATGCCGTCCGAGCTGCCTGCGAGGCATGGTCGAACCGGTCGTGCCCTGCGGTAAAGCCATGCTTCCCCCTCGCGACGTGCGCCGAAACACCTGGTTGACCTCCCGTGTCCGCCGGTGCGGCGCTTCTCCAACCGATACGCGGATATCCGAACAGCATTGTTTCACAGTAAAACTGACACAGGTCACGATGGGTGTCCCAGGTACGCCAATGACGCACTATCGCCGAAGAGGTTCCCGCTGAGCATGATCCGGCAATCCAGCCTGGTTCTACTTCCGCGCGCCGCGCTTGCGGAAGCGCCAGAACTGCACGGCGCGGACGTCTTCGGAGAGCTGGTTGACCGGCTCGGCGACATCGGCGAGCGCCTGGAACAGATCGTCGGCGAGATCGGCGATGTGTTCGACCCTGGACGCGAGTTTGGAGGCGTTCTCCAGGAATTCGAGCAGCAGGCGCACCACGGCCGCGATGGTCAGGCCGAGCGGTATCGCGATCAAACCGGTCAGCACCCCGAGAACGGCGGAGACCTGCCACATCAGGACCGTCAGCGCGATCGGGATGCCGATCGCGAAGGCCAGGCCGAGCATGTAGGCGAGGGGCAGCAGGGTCCGGGTCGCGGGACGATGGAACTGCACGTCGAGCAGGCCGCGGGCCGCGTCGGCGCTCCAGGCCCGCGGACTTTCGAAGGGCTCGGCGGGTTCCGGCTCATCGGTGCCGCGCGCGAACCGCTTCGACGCGCTCTCTTTCCAAGCGATCCAGCGTGATTCGGTTTCGAACTCGGCCGAATCCGGCACCTCGACCACGTCCGGCTCATCCGGCCCATTCGTCGCCCGCCCCCCGGTCGAATCGCCACGCGATACACGCCCACCCGTCACCGGACCGCTACCCCCCATCGAATCGCTGCGCGATGCTGACTCATACGGCGATCCTTCCCCCAATTCCAGCCCCCGCCAATAGGTGCCTCGGTGATAGCTATTGCGCACCGGGTGAGACGAATCCGACAGTCGACAAGATCTTTTGTACAACCCGTAACGCTCTGCCCACCTCGCCCCGATACCCACCACGTATGCAGGACCCAGATCTATCGGGGAATGGAGAAAAACAGTGCGCACCACGTTTCCGACTTCCGCATCGGCGGCAGAGATGACTGCCGCGGCGCAGGACTACATCCAGCGCGGGTGGACGATCGCTGAAACGACCAACGGGATCTGCCTGATCACGGACGAGGACGTATCGGGCATCGAGATCAGCGGTGAGCTGGCCGGCGAGGTTCGCCGGTACCTGCGCGCGAACGACCTTCTCGGTCCGGTGATCGAGATCCCGGGTGCCGAGCGTCGCGAGATCCACTTGGTCACCGGCCTGCGCAAGGCCGCGATGGCACTGGAGGCACTGCGCGAGGCGGGCGCCACCGTCTACACCGACGGCGACGGCATCCCGCTGCCCCCCACTCAGCTCACCACCGGCGAGGCTTGCTGGGGCGTCGCCCCGGCCGAGGCCCGCTGGATCCCGCCGGTCGTCGCGGTCGGCGCGGCCGTTCGCTCGGCGCTTTCGCGTCGCGGCGCATCCGCCGCGACCAGCGTCGCCTGCTGACCACACGCATCCATCGGGCGGGGTCCGCACTGCCCTGACCGACGAGGACCGGTATCCGCTATCCGCGGATACCGGTCATTCTTGTTTCCGCATGCGCGGATATCCATCGCGCGCGATGATGTGGGTATGGCCCAGATCACTGATGACACCCGGACGCTGTTGCGGACCTGCCCGCTGTGCGAGGCCGTCTGCGGACTCGAGCTCACCCTCGACGCACAGGACCGGGTGACCTCGGTTCGCGGCGATCGGGAGGATCCGTTCAGCAAGGGGTTCATCTGCCCCAAGGGAGCCAGCTTCGGACATCTGGATCAGGATCCGGATCGGCTGACCGACCCGATGATTCGCGATCGAGCCACCGATACCTGGCGCACCGCCTCCTGGGACGAGGCATTCGATCTGATCGCCGAGCGGTTCCCGGCGATCGTGGCCGAACACGGAAATCAGTCGGCGGCGCTGTATCTCGGCAATCCGAACGCGCATACGGTCGCGGGGGCGCTGTACGTGCCCGTGCTGATCCGGGCGCTCGGCACCAAGAATCTGTACTCCGCGAGCACCGCCGACCAGATGCCCAAACAGGTGGCGAGCGGATTGATGTTCGGGGATCCGCTGACCGTGCCGGTGCCGGATCTGGATCGCACCGACTATCTGCTCATGCTCGGCGCGAATCCGCTGGAGTCGAACGGATCACTGTGCACCGCACCGGACTTCCCGGGCCGGCTGAAGGCGCTGCGCAAGCGCGGCGGCAAATTCGTCGTGGTCGACCCCCGGGTGACCCGTACCGCGAAGCTCGCCGATGAGCATCTGTTCATCCGGCCCGGTAGCGATGCCTACCTGTTGTTCGGGATCGTGCACACGCTGTTCGCGGAGAACCTGACCGATATCAGGGTCGAGGTGGCGGGACTGGACGAGGTACGCGATGCCGCCGCGGAATTCACTCCGGAGGTGGTCGCGCAACGTACCGGCGTGCCCGCCGAGACGGTACTGCGACTCGCCCGCGAGCTGTCGGCCGCGCCGACCGCGGCGGTCTACGCGCGCATCGGCACCTGCACAGCCGAATTCGGCACGGTCACGCAGTGGCTTGTCGAGGTGATCAATGTGCTGACCGGCAATTTGGACGCACCAGGTGGCGCCATGTTCGCGAATGCCGCGGCCGGTGGCATCAATCGCACCAAGCCGTTCCGCACCGGACGCTGGACCAGCCGGGTGCGCGAGCTGCCCGAGGCGATGGGCGAACTTCCGGTGGCGACATTGGCCGATGAGATCACCACACCCGGGGCCGGACAGGTGCGCGCGCTCGTCACCGTCGCCGGTAATCCGGTGCTGTCCGCGCCGAGCGGGCCGCGGCTGGATGCGGCTTTCGCGCAGCTGGAATTCATGGTGAGCGTGGACCGGTACCTGAACGAGACCACCCGCCACGCCGATGTGATCCTGCCGCCGCCGCGGCCGGTGCAATCGCCGCACTACGATTTCGCGCTGCTGCAGTTCGCGGTCCGCAACTACGCGCGATACTCGCCGCCCTTGGTGCCACTGGGTGAGCGGCCCTCGGAGGCCGCGGTTTTGGCGCGCCTCGGGGCGGCGCTGACCGGCCAACCGCATTCGGGCGCCAACGGACCGGACCCGTTGACCGCCGTGGACGAGTTGGTCATCGCGGGCACACTACACAAAGCGGGCATATCGGAGCGACGGCCCGAACTCATCGGGGCGAACAGCACCGAACAGCGCATCGATATGATGCTGCGGCTCGGGCCCTATGGCGAATGGAACGGCGGCACGCTGAATCTGCAAGTGCTGCTCGACAACCCGCACGGCGTCGATCTCGGTCCGCTGCAACCGCGACTGCCGGGAGTGCTGCGGACGGCGTCCAAGAAGGTGGAGTTGGCGCCGCAGCCGTTACTGGACGATGTCGCGCGGATGCGGGCCCGACTCGCCGACGCCGCGCCGGAAGTGGTACTGATCGGGCGGCGTCAACTGCGATCCAACAATAGTTGGATGCACAATATCCCGACGCTGGTCAGCGGTTCGAATACCTGCACGCTGCATATCAATCCGGCGGATGTGGCGCGGTTGGGGCTCGGCGATGCCGCGATAGTGAAGTCCGCCGCGGGGACACTGACCGTGCCGCTGGAGCCGACCGAGGCCATCATGCCGGGCGTGGTGAGCCTGCCGCACGGATGGGGTCATACCGATAGCACGCAGACGGTGGCCAGGGCGCATGCCGGGGTGAATGCCAATGTGCTGACCGATGATTCGGTGCTGGACGTGCCGTCCGGGAATGCGGTCTTCAACGGCGTTCCGGTGACTTTGACACCCGCCTGAATTCATCTGAATCCGACCGGCCGGGCATAAAATCCCGGCCGGTCGGATTTTAGCTAACTCGCGGAAACCCTTGCGCTAACTAAACATTCAGTGCATTCTCATCATGGATTTTGCTGCTTTGCCGGATTAAAATGGACGAGATTTCGGTTTAGTCGGCGGGTTCAGCGCAGAACCTGCTGAGCCGTGCCGGATTCCAGCTACCAGAGGGGGCGCACATGCCCGGTTCAAGTTGTGGCAGTGACGGCGAGCACGAACTACAGGACAGGTACGGCACACAGGACCGGGCCGAACGCTTCTACCAGGACCAAGTGCTCGATCGGCTGAATCCGACGATGATCGAATTCATCGCCAGGATGGATATGGCCTTCATCGCCACCGCGGATAAACACGGCGAATGCGATGCCAGTTTCCGTGCCGGTCTGCCCGGTTTCCTGCACGTGATCGACGAACGCACGATTGCGTACCCCGAATACCGCGGCAACGGCGTCATGGCCAGCCTCGGCAACATCCTGGAGAACCCGCACGTAGGCATCCTGCTAATCGATTTCGTCCAGGACCTGATCGGACTGCACATCAACGGCTCGGCCCGTATCGTCGACGATCCCGCACTGCGCCGCACCGTGCCCGAACTCCCGCAGAGCGTCAAAGGGCGCGCCGCCGAGCGCTGGGTGGTGGTCGAGGTGGAAGAGGCCTACATCCACTGCCGCAAACACATTCCGCACCTGGTACCCGCGGCACAGGAGCAGCGGGAATGGGGTACCGACAATGTGCGCGCGAAGGGCGGGGACTACTTCGGCGCGAAGGCGCAGGCCAACGGCGAGGTCCTGGTTCCGCGCTGATCCGGCGGATGCCCTCAGCGGAGCTTGAAGATGACCGCGCGCTGGACGACGAAGTTGATGACCGTGGCCGTGCCCTGGGCAATGACGAAGGCCAGCGGCTGGCGCCACCACTCGCCGGGGAGGGTGGCGTAGAGCACCTGGTTGATGCCGACCTGGACGGCGAAGGTGACCGCGTAGAGGAGCACCACCGCGATGAACCGGGCGCGGCTCGGCGGAGCCTGGAAGGTCCAGCGGCGATTGATCAGATAGGCGGTGGTGGTGCCCGCGATAAAACTGATCGACTTGGCGACGCTGACCGGCAGGCCGATCAGATTCAGCAGGAAGCTGTAGATGCCGTAGTCGACGACGGCCGACAGGCCGCCGGTGAGGGTGAAGCGGACGATCTGGGTCTTCAGGTCGACGTCGGTGCTGGTTTCGATTCGGCGCTCCCGGGGCCCTACGTGGTTACGCACGCTGCCTCCTTCGGGCCCGTCGCTCACGCCGGCAGGCTCGTCGACCAGCGGCAGTTCGGCCGGGAGCGGCAGGTGGGGTTCGGCTTGCACGCCGACGAGCGTAACGGCGTGACGCGGAACACGCGGACCGAGTATCGGTTGGACGTTTGTCCGGCGCGATCGAACCCATGTCGGACCTCACATACTGGGGAGTACGGCGACGCCGACCGGATATCGGCTCATGCATGTAGCCTCTATGCCGATGTCCACGAAAGCTCCGACCGCCACCACAACCGGTAACTCCGGCAATGTCACCGACGGCACCTTCACGCTGCCGACGCGGACCAAGGCATTGACCGGGTGGGGTCGCACCGCACCAACATCTTCCGAAGTGCTCTCGACCAGCGATCCCGAACTGATCGCCAAGGCCGTCGCCATGGTCGCCGAGGACAACGACGCCAAGCCGGCCCATCTGCGCCGCGGCATCATCGCGCGCGGATTGGGACGCTCCTATGGCGATCACGCGCAGAATGCGGGTGGCCTCGTCGTCGATATGACGGCGCTGAACAATATCCACCGGATCGACCGGGACACCCGGATCGTCGACGTGGACGGCGGCGTCAGCCTGGACCAGCTCATGAAGGCGGCACTGCCGTTCGGGCTGTGGGTTCCGGTGCTGCCCGGCACCCGCCAGGTGACGATCGGCGGCGCCATCGCCTCCGATATCCACGGCAAGAACCATCACAGCGAGGGCAGCTTCGGCAACCACGTGCGCTCGATCGATCTGCTCACCGCCGACGGGCAGGTGCAGCACATCACGCCCAAGCGCAATGCCAAGCTGTTCTGGGCGACCGTCGGCGGTAACGGACTCACCGGCATCATCCTGCGCGCGACCATCGAGATGGCGCCCACCGAGACGGCGTACTTCCTCAACGACGGCGTGAAGACCACCACGCTCGACGAGACCATCGCCGCGCACAGCGACGGCAGCGAGGCGAACTACACCTATTCGAGCGCGTGGTTCGATGTGATCAGTCCGCTGCCGAAGCTCGGCCGGGCCACCATCACCCGCGGCCGCCTCGCCAAGGTCGACGAACTGCCCAAGCGATTGCAGCGCAAGCCGCTGAAATTCGATGCGCCCCAACTCATGACGGTTCCGGATATCTTCCCGAACTGGACCATGAACAAGCTGACGCTGATGTCCATCGGCGAGGCCTACTACCGCATGGGCGGCAACTACACCGGCAAGGTGCAGAATCTGACGCAGTTCTACCACCCGCTCGACATGATCGCGGAGTGGAACCGTGGCTATGGTTCCAATGGCTTCCTGCAGTACCAGTTCGTGGTGCCGACCGAGGCGGTCGAGGAATTCAAGCGGATCATCATCGATATCCAGGCCTCCGGGCACTACTCGGCGCTCAACGTTTTCAAGCTGTTCGGACCGGGTAATCCGGCACCGCTGAGCTTCCCGATGCCGGGCTGGAACATCTGCGTCGACTTCCCGATCAAGACGGGGCTGAACGAGCTGGTGAGCGAGTTGGACCGCCGTGTCATGGAGTTCGGCGGGCGGCTGTACACCGCGAAGGATTCGCGCACCACCGCGGAGACCTTCCACCAGATGTACCCCCGGATCGACGAATGGATCAAGGTCCGCCGCAGCGTCGATCCCACAGGCGTATTCATGTCCGATATGGCGAGAAGGCTGGAGCTCCAGTGATTAATGCCGTAGGCAACCCGCAGACCATCCTGCTGCTGGGCGGAACCTCGGAGATCGGCTTGGCGATCTGCGCCGAGTACCTGCGCAAGAGTCCGGCGCGCATCATCCTGGCCGCACTGCCGGGTGATCCGCTGCGCGAGGACGCCGTCGCCGAGATGAAGGCGGCGGGCGCGACCCAGGTCGACGTCATCGACTTCGACGCGCTCGATACCGAGAGCCATCCGAAGGTGATCGACGCGGCCTGGGACGGCGGCGATGTGGATGTCGCCATTGTCGCCTTCGCACTGGACGGCGATCCGGAAGAGCTGTGGCAGAACCAGCGCAAGGCCGTGCAGGTCGCCGGGGTCAACTACACCGCGGCGGTTTCGGTCGGCGTGCTGGTCGGCGAGAAGATGAAGAAGCAGGGCTTCGGGCGGATCATCGCCATGTCCTCGGTGGCCGGTGAGCGGGTGCGCCGCTCGAACTTCGTCTACGGGTCGACCAAGGCCGGACTGGACGGGTTCTACCTCGGCCTCGGCGAGGCGCTGCGCCCGCACGGCCCGCGGGTGCTGGTCATCCGGCCGGGCATGGTGCGGACCAGGTTCTCGGCACACGTCGAAGAGGCGCCGCTCACCGTCAACAAGGAAGACATCGCGGCACTGGCGGTTTCGGCGTCGCAGCGCGGCAAGGAGCTGGTCTGGGCGCCGGGCACCTTCCGCCTGGTGATGATGATCCTGCGCCATATCCCGCGCCCGATCTTCCGCAAGCTGCCCATCTGATCTCCCCGAGCCGCACCTCGTTCCCCGCGCACGCCTTGCGCGGCACGGGTGCGGCTCGTCTGTGTGTCGCGGTTCGTCGGGACCGGTCGATGCGGCATTCGGCACCCTGCCCGGGCGAGTGGCCGGGCGGCGTGGCAAGTTCGGAGCCGACCTCGAGCCGTCGCATTGTCGAAGGAGCACTCCGTTGAGCACAGTCACGGCAGAACGCGCCGAGCACTCCGCACCGGAACGCGGACGTGGGACGCTGCTGGTCCGGCATATCGGCTCCGGAGTGGGTGAAGCGGTGCTGGCCGCGGCGGTCGCGACGGTGGTGGCCGCCATTGGGCTGGTGGCGTTTTCGATGGTGCAGTGGCCAGCCTTCAACTCGTCCAATGTGACCCGTGCGCTGACCACGGTCGGACAGGTCGGGGCCGCGGTGCTGCTGGGGGTGGCGATCTGGCTGGTGCGGGCCCGGCGGTGGCCCTGGGTGGCGAAGGCGCTGTCGTGGGTGGGGATTTCGACGTTCGTCACGGTGACGCTCGGAATGCCGCTGGCGGCGACCAAGCTGTATCTGTTCGGAGTCTCGGTGGATCAGGAGTTCCGCACCGAATATCTGACGCGGCTGACCGATGGCGCGGCACTGCACGATATGACCTACGCCGACCTGCCCCCGTTCTATCCCGCCGGCTGGTTCTGGATCGGCGGTCGGGTGGCGAATGTGCTCGGGATGGACGGCTGGGAGGCATTCAAGCCGTATGCGATCGGGTCGCTCGCGGTCGTCGCGGTGATCGCATACGTCTTGTGGTCCAAGCTGATTCGCGCCGACTGGGCGATCGGGGTCAGCGCGGCGACGACGGCCGTGACGGTGGCATACGCGTCGCCGGAGGCCTACAGCGCGGTCATCGTGCTGCTGCTGCCACCCGCGCTCGTGCTCGCATGGGGTGCGCTGTACCGACCGCTCGAGGTGACCAGCGCCCCGGCTTCAGGTGTCGAGGGGGCGACCGGCGGTGCTGCCGCCTCGGGGCACGCTGCCGCACCGGGTGTCGACGACACCGCGGGCAGCGCCGCAGTATCGGATGGCGCGGCTGCGTCAGGCGACGAAAGCACGAGTGACCGTGGCGCGGATCGCGCCGAAACGGCCGGGGGCTGGGGTGCGGTGCTCGGCGCCGGGCTGTTCCTCGGGATGGCGGCCTCGTTCTACACGCTGTACTTCGCGGTGGCGGCGTTCGCGGTCGGGCTGATGGGTCTGGTCTCGGCGGGGCTCGCGGTGCACCGGTCTCGGCGCAGCGCTGAATCGGGTTCGGTGTGGCGGGCGGCGGTGCCACCGCTGGCGCGGCTGGTGGTGATCGGCGCGATCGCGGGTGTGGTGGCGCTGATCGTATGGCTGCCCTTCGTATTGAAGATGCTCGGCGGAACGATGCCGAGTTCGGGGACGGCGTTCCACTATCTGCCGGAGGGCGGGGCGGAGTTGCCGCTGCCGATGGCGGAGTTCTCGCTGCCGGGCGCCTTCTTCCTGCTCGGGACGGCGTGGCTGGGGCTGCGGGCCGGATCGTCGCGGCGGGCGCAGGCGCTCGGAATCGGTGTGGTGGCGATCTACCTGTGGTGTCTGCTGTCGATGACGGCGACCGCGGCGGGTACGACATTGCTCTCGTTCCGGCTGACGCCGGTGCTCGAGGTGCTGCTCGCGGCGGCCGGCGCCTTCGGTTTCGTCGAGGGCGCGCGGGAGGCCTATCGGGCGTTGAACGAGCCGGGACGGCTCGAGATCGCCGTGATCGTGGTCGCCGTCGTCGGCGCGCTCGCGTTCACGCAGGACATCCCGCGGGTGCTGAAGCCGGAGATCACCACCGCCTACACCGATACCGACGGCCATGGCGAGCGCGCCGATAAGCGGGCTCCCGGCGCGGCGGCGTACTACCGCGAGATCGATGCGGCACTGCTCGCACAGACCGGCAGGGCGCGTTCGGATTCGGTCGTGCTCACCGCCGATACGAGCTTTCTTTCCTTCTACCCGTACTACGGTTTCCAGGCGCTCACCTCGCACTACGCCAACCCGCTCGCCGATTTCGCCGGCCGCGCCGCGACCATAGAGGCTTGGAGCAAGCTGGAATCCCCCACCGCGCTGGTCGATGCTGTCGCCAAGAGTCCGTGGCGCGCACCGGATGCCTTCCTCTTCCGCAGCAGCGGCGACGACTACACCCTGCGCCTGGCCAAGGACGTCTACCCCAACGACCCCAATGTGAAGCGCTACACGGTGAGTTTCCCCAAGAGGCTCTTCGCGGACCCGCACTTCACCACGACTGATATCGGCCCGTTCACCTTGGTCGTGGTCAATCGCTGACCCGTTCCGCCCAGCACCGCTACCGCTCCGGGCGGTCGGCGCATGATTACGCGAGGACATGGGTAACTTGCCGGGGACCGGCCAACCGAACACCCATCGCCCGACGGCAGCGGCGCGGCGCTCGAGCGCAGCTGTTGCCAGGCGGCACACAGGCTAGTTGGGTACGGTGGACGGCTGATCTGACCACATACGGGAGAAGTTTGTCTTGCGGATCGAGGCACCACCAGCAGTAGGCGTCGTCACCTGGAGATCGACACCGGCTGGCGGGGCCAGACCTGATCAGCGAACGACCGAGCCGACCCGGAGACGGATCCGGGTCGACCGGAGTGATCTGGCTGTCTCGGTGGGCTATCTGGCGCTGGCCGTCACGGTGCTCTCGGGACAGTGGCGCAATACCCACAGCGGGTATCTGATCAAGAGTGGTCAGGACCAGACCATGTGGGAGTGGTTCTTCGCGGTCACCGCCCATTCGGTGGCGCATCTGGAGAATCCGCTCGGCACGAATCTGCAGAACTTCCCGGCCGGGGTCAACATGATGGCCAATACCGCCATGTTCGGGGTCGGGGTGCCGTTGACGCCGGTCACGCTGCTGTTCGGGCCGACGGTCACCTTCGTGCTCGTGCTCACCCTCGGGCTCGCCAGCACCGCCATCGCCTGGTACTGGCTGTTCTCGCGGGAGTTGGTGCGGTCCCGGCTCGCCGCCGCGATCGGCGGATTGTTCTGCGGTTTCGCGCCCGCGATGATCTCGCACGCCAACGCGCACCCGAATTTCGTACTGCTGGTACTCCTGCCGGTCATCGCCCTGCTGCTGATCCGGATCGCGCGCCGAGCGACGGCCACCGATGCGGATCCGGCCGACGACACCGGCGCGAGCATCACAAAGACCAAGCCGCGCAGGCGAGTTCGCGATGCGGTCGCGCTCGGTCTGCTGGTCGCGACGCAAATCGCACTCGGCGAGGAACCGCTGCTGATCTTCGCGCTCGCCTTCGGGCTGTTCGCCGTCGTGTACTACCTGCACACACCGCGCACCGGCTGGCGGGTGCTGCGCGCGGTCGCGCCGACCGTCGCCTTGGCGGCGGTGATCACCCTGATGCTCACCGAGATTCCGCTGTGGTGGCAGTTCTTCGGGCCGCAGAGTTATCGCTCGATCGATCACGGGCCGATGGGCAACGATCTGAAGGCGATCGTGCAGTTCCCCTCCGAATCGCTGGGTGGGGTGTTCGCACCGGGACAGTACGTCGCCATCAACGACACCGAGCAGAACGCCTACTTCGGCTGGCCGCTGTTGCTATTGCTGGTCGTGACGGTCGCGCTGCTGTGGCGTGACCGGGTGGTCCGGTCCGCGGCCGCGGTGATCGTGGTCTTCGGTGTGCTGTCACTGGGTGCGGTGGCCATGGTGGGCAAGCAGTCGACCGGAATCGAATTGCCATGGCAGTGGGCCGAAAAGCTCCCGCTGCTCAATACCGTGCTGGAGACCCGGCTGACCATGGCGGCTATTCCGGCCATCGCGGCGGTGCTGGCGCTGGCGACCCAGCGGGCGGTGACGTGGTGGCGGCGGTCACCGGTCGATTGGCGGCCGTTGGCCTGGTTCCCGGCGCTGGCCCTGGCGCTGGTTCCACTCGCCCCGACGATCCTTCCGGTGATCGAGCGCGCGCCCACACCGGAGT
Organism: Nocardia sp. CA-119907; assembly: GCF_050955995.1. Lineage (NCBI taxonomy): Bacteria > Bacillati > Actinomycetota > Actinomycetes > Mycobacteriales > Nocardiaceae > Nocardia > Nocardia sp. CA-119907. Next base: position 234,538 of record NZ_CP192091.1, on the reverse strand, counting down.
TCTTCGCCGACGGGACCGTGCGGCAGTACGTGAGCGGCGGTTCGGTCGTCCTGGTGCCGCCGCCGCGCCCTCCCGAGGCGCAGGCGCTGCGCTGGCAGGCCGACGCGGATTTCGACTTCCCGCTCGCCGGAGGCTATTTCGTCGGCCCGACCGGCGCGAACAAGAAGGGCATCTACGGACCGGACTTCCGCCCGACCACCGCCCTACTGGTCCGCGCCCAGGACACCGGCGGCGTCCCGCCCATCGATTCCGAGACCCGCGCGCAGGCATTGGACGATCTGCGCTTCTGGGAGGCCGATGTGGTCGTCCTGCCCGCGACCAAGAACTCCGAGGTGCTGCGCACCACCATGACCCAACTGCTCGGCCTCGCGCCGCGTCAGGTCGATGACGTGTGGCTCTGGGACGTTCGGCCACTGCGCTAGCCAGGGGTGCGGAGCATGGATCATCTCGGTGGCGCGGCTCACCGGCGGGGGTGGTTAGCATGGTCCCTCGTGCGACCGGACCGAACTTCTGCGGCGTTCACCCGCAACCGCTTGATCGCCCTCGTCTCCGGACTTCTCGGATTCGTGCTGGCGCTGCTGACACCGTTACTCCCGGTGAAACAGGACCAAGCGGCGCTCGACTGGCCGCAGGCGGGCCGCACCAGCATCGAGGCCCCGCTGGTGTCATATGTGCCGCTGCGGCTCGATGCGACGCTGCCGTGTTCGGTGGTCACCGCCGCGGGACCGGGCACGGTGCTGTCGACCATTCCGGTCGCCTCGGGTCAGGCCAGCGCCAAGGGGCTGATCGTCTCGGTCGCCGATGGCACGGTCTCGGTGCTGCAGCGCGATATTCCGCTGCTGTCGGCGCCGGTCGCGGAGATCGCCGGATGCGAGGCCGTCACCATCGACTCGACGGCAGCGGCGACCACGGTCGAATTCGTCGGTGCGAAACGCCAGGACGGTACCCCGTTCCGCAATGCCGTCACCCGTGATATCCGCCCGCAGGTGGTCGGGGTCTTCACCGATCTGGACGCCGGGAAGCTCGATGGCGCGCAGCTGCACGCCGATATCGACGCCCGCTTCTCCTCGACGCCGTCGGTACTGAAGCTCGGTGCCATGATCGCCGCGGCGATCTCCACGATCATCGCGCTGATCGCATTGCATCTGCTCGACAATGCCGATGGACGCCGGGCCCGGCGCTTCCTGCCCGCGCACTGGTGGCGGTTCACCCTGGCCGACGCCGTGGTGCTCGGCATCCTGGTGCTGTGGCACTTCATCGGCGCCAATACCTCCGACGACGGCTACATCCTGAATATGGCCCGCGTCTCCGAACATTCCGGGTACATGGCCAACTACTACCGGTGGTTCGCGGTGCCCGAGGCGCCGTTCGGCTGGTCCTACGAGGTACTGGCCTGGATGACCAGGATCTCCGACGCCAGCCCATGGATGCGGCTGCCGACGCTGGCCGCCGGAATCGTGTGCTGGATGGTGATCAGCCGAGAGGTGCTGCCGCGCTTGGGCGCTCGGGTGCGCAGGCACAAGGTCGCGCTGTGGACGGCCGGTCTGGTCTTCCTGGCCTTCTGGCTGCCCTATGACAACGGACTGCGCCCCGAACCGCTGATCGCCGCGGGCGCGCTGCTGACCTGGTGCTCGATCGAGCGGGCCATTGCCACCGGACGGCTGCTGCCCGCCGCGGTCGGTGTGCTGATCGCCGCGTTCTCGTTGGCGGCCGGTCCGACCGGGCTCATCTGTGTCGCGGCGCTGATCGCGGGGTCGCGGCCGATGCTGCAGATCATTATCCGGCGGGCACGCGATGCCGCGGGCACCCTCGGCTCCGCCGCCGAGGGATCCGATCGGAACACGTCGCGGTTTGCCGCGCTCTTCCGCTACGCCGCATTGCTGGCGCCGGGACTCGCGGCCGGAACTCTGGTGCTGGTCGTGGTTTTCGCCGATCAGACGCTGGCGACGGTCATGGAAGCGACTCGGGTGCGCACCCTGGTCGGGCCGAATGTGGCCTGGTTCGACGAACGCACGCGCTGGGATTCGCTGTTGATGCTCTCGCCGGACGGATCGCTGGCCCGGCGCTTCGGTGTGCTGATCATGCTGCTGTGCCTGCTGGTCTGTGTGCTGCAGGTGCTGCGGAAGGGACGGATTCCCGGCACGTCGCGTGGGCCGTCGGTGCGGATTCTGGGCATCGTCTTCGCCTCGCTGCTGCTGATGATGTTCACCCCGACCAAGTGGACCCACCACTTCGGCGTATACGCCGGGCTGGCCGGGTCATTGGCCGCGCTCGCGGCGGTCGCGGTCGGCACCAATGGGATTCGCTCACCGCGCAACCGCGCACTGTTCGCGGCGGCGGTGTTGTTCCTGCTGGCGATCACCTTCACCGGATCCAACGGCTGGTGGTACGTCTCCAGTTATGGCGTGCCGTGGTGGGACAAGGCGCCGCTGATCGCGGGTAAGGGGCTTTCCACGCTGTTCCTCGGGCTCAGCGCGGTTGCGCTGGTGGTCGCGGTGTGGCTGCACTATCGCGAGCCCTACCGCGAGAGGTCCGATGCGCCGGGCCGTTTCGAGCGCTATGCCTCGGCGCCGTTGACCATCGCGGCCGCGCTGCTCGTGCTGTTCGAGGTCGCCTCGCTGGCCAAGGCCGCGGTCACGCAGTACCCGGCGTACTCGATCGCGAAGTCGAATCTCCAATCGCTGCGCGGAAATACCTGCGCACTCGCCAATGAGGTGCTGGTGGAGACCGATACCGCCGACTCGCTGCTGCTCCCCTATACCGGCTCCCCCACCGATGGACTGTCCGCCGAATCACAGGGATTCACCGCGAACGGGGTGGCCGCCGACCTCACCGCCGATGCCGAGGAGACAGTGACCGGCGGTGCGAATTCGGTCAATAAGGATTCGAAGAACAAGACCACCAACACCACCGGCGCCGGCACCGGCGGCGGCACCAGTCAGCAGGCCGGTGTCAACGGCAGCACCGTGGCCCTGCCCTTCGGACTGGATCCGGCGCGTACCCCGATCATGGGAAGCTACCAGGAGAACGAGCAGCAGCAGGCCAAGCTCACCTCACAGTGGTATCGGCTCGATCTGACCGAGAGCATGCGCAATGACCCGGCCTATCGGGTGCTCGCGATTACCGCGGCGGGCCGCGTCCGCTCGGTCGACGCCGACGGCGTTGTCACCTACGGACAGGAACTGCACCTGGAGTACGGCGTGCGCGGAGCCGACGGTGCGGTGAAGACGCTCGGTTCGGTCGATCCGCTCGATATCGGGCCCGCCCCGTCCTGGCGCAATCTCCGCGTGCCACTGGACAAGTTGCCCACCGAGGTCAATGCGGTGCGGCTGGTCGCGGTCGACAACGACATCACCAAGAAGCAGTGGCTGGCCGTCACCCCGCCCCGGCTGCCCAAGCTGACCACTCTGAATTCCGTTGTCGGCCGGACCGATCCGGTCCTGCTCGACTGGCATGTCGGCCTCGCCTTCCCCTGCCAGCGCCCGTTCGACCACCACGACGGCGTCGCCGAGGTCCCGAACTGGCGCATCCTGCCCGACCGTGTCGGCTCCGACGCCTCCAATGCCTGGCAGGACGATATCGGCGGCGGACCGCTTGGCTGGACCGGTCTGCTCCTGAAATCCCAGACCATCCCCACCTACCTCGACCACGACTGGAAGCGCGACTGGGGCTCCCTGGAGAAGTTCACCCCCTATGCCCCCACCGCCCAACCAGCAACCATCGCGACCACCGTCGCCACGGTCAACGGCTGGAAGAAATCGGACCCGATCCGAGCCCGATAGCCCACTGCGCGGTGGGCATTCCAGCCCGTTCAGATCAAGCGTCTAGTTGCTAGACTTGCCTTCGTCTATCAACTAGACAATACTGATGATTGCGGAACACGCTACCCGTGTGATCATCAAGGAGTTGACCGATGCCGGATGGAGCCGCAAGCGCGATGCCAAAGGTAGTCACAGCCTCTGGCACTGCCGCGACGGTCTACACACGATCACGGTTCCAGATGGACATCGCACGATACGTCCCGGCGTGGTCCGCGTGATTCGCAAGGCGATCATGTCGTGCGACCGTCAAGGAGGTGCCTGATGGCCTACACAGTTCGCGTATCCCGCGAGGGTCGGTGGTGGGCACTGGCCATACCCGAACTCGGCGAGGACGCGCTGACCCAAGCGCGGCGGCTGTCCGAAGTGGAGCGCGAAGCCAGGGACTACATCGCCGTGACCATGGACGTCGCACCGTCGAATGTCGAGGTCCGCGTGGTCCTCGATGACGTCGGACTGACCGCCGAGGCGCTGGCACGGTCCGAGGAGCTGCGCGCACTGCGCGCCACGGCCGATGACATTCAAGAGCAGATCACGGCGAAGTCGGCGGTGCTGGCCAAGGAACTGGCCGCGAAGCGGCTGCCCGTGCGCGACATCGCGGCACTGATAGGCATTTCGCACCAGCGCGTCAGTCAACTTCTTTCGGCCTGAACACAACGGATCGCTCAGTCGACGAGGTCGCTGGGATCGGTATTGGCTCCGCACAGTACGACACCGATTCGTTCACCGTCGCGTGGCTGGTATGCCCGGGTAGCCAGCGCCGCCAAGCCGGTCGCCGAGCCGTGTTCGACGACGAGTCGATGCCGCTCCCACAGCTGCCGCCGCGCCCGTACGATCGCTTCGTCGTCGACGACCACCGAGCGCACGTCTGTGGCCTTGGCCCAGGCCAGCGCGGCAGCGGAAACCCTTGGCGCACCGAGGGAATCGGCCGCGATGGAATCCACGTCCACGTCGAGCACTGTGCCGGCAGCCAATGCGGCATTGAGCGCCCGGCTGCCATCGGGTTCCGTGCCGACGACTCGAATGCCGAAATGGTCGGCGACCGCGGCGATTCCGGAGAACATGCCGCCCGCGCCGACCGCGAGGACGATCGTGTCCAACCCAGCTACCGCGTCGATGAATTCGAGCAGGATGGTGCCCGCACCGGCCGAGGTCAGGTTGTCATCGTAGGTGTAGGCATCGATCGCACCGGTGCTCGCCATGAATTCGTGGGCGGATGCCCTCGCGTGGTCCTGCGTTTCGCCCGACAATCGAACCTCAGCGCCCAACGCATGCAGCCGCGCTACCTTGGCCGGAGCCGTTGGACCGGCCAGGAACACCGTCGCCCGCACGTCGAACACACGTGCCGCCCAAGCGAATCCGATATCGGCATTGGCGCCGGTAGCGGACACGATACCGGCATCCGGCATGGTCCCGGTTTCGATCAGTCCCGCCATCAGGTTGGCCGCGCCGCGGGCCTTGAAAGATCCAGTGTGCTGCAGGAATTCGAGGCCCAGGAATATCTCGGCACCGCCCGTCTCGGTCGACGGCCGGAGGGAACCGGCCGGCTGCTCGTCGTCCGATTGCTTGCCCATCGGCGCGATGGTCAAGGGCCGGACCACACCGGCAATACGTTCGGCGGCCGCCTCGACCTCGCCATAGGTCGGAGTGCGCATCCGACGGTTCTCCTCATCGACACAGGTTTCCGTCGACGCCGCCAGGTCCGGCAAGACCCGGCTTGATCGCACATGCCCTCATCTCAGTACCGTCCGGTACTTTAATCGCAGCTTGCCGAGTCGGCACTGTGAGCCGCGAACCACCGACGCACACCGCCCTCGGCCCGAATACCCGGGTCCGAGGGCGGTTGCGGCCTTCACGAAGTCGCCGTGCCCGCATTCCATCGATCGAGCGCGGCATACGCTGGCTGCCACTGATCGCGGTACGCAGCACGCACCGGCTCCGGCAGCGGGGCGAGCATAACTTGGACCGTCTGCTCGTCGGCACCGTCGAGCAGCCACGGAATCAGTTGCGGAGCAGCGGGACCGATGCGACTGCCGTGCAACTGACCGAACGCTTGCCACTGCTCCGGTGTCACGACCGCCTGAATCAGCGGCAACGCCTCGCCCTCCTCATGCTTCAGGTGCCCGGTCAACCCGGTTGCCAAGGCATCGAGCAGACCGCCGAGGCGTTCCGGGCCACTGTCGGGATCGGCGAAGGTCGCGTCGATCTGCTCGAGCAGCGGATCGATGACGGCGTGCTCGGCCTCCATGGCGTCCAGTAGCGCCAACTCGTCGGGTCGCTCGGCGAGCGTCTGCCGCATCACCGGCCACAGCGCGTCATCCTCGGCGGTGTGGTGCACCAGCAGGGATTTGGTGAACATTTGCCAACCGGCAGCGGTGGCGAGGATCTTACGCGGATCGTCGTCGATCCGATCGGCGATTTTGGCGATGTATTCGAGTTCGCGCCGCAGCGCGTGGTGCATGGCGTACATCGTCGTCATGTCGAGGGTCATGGGTTTCTCCTGATGGAACGGTATGGATCGGTTGCGCCAACGGGGTCGGCGCTCATGGACGCGCCGCTTCCGGCGGCGGTGCGGAGAGCAGGGCGTGCAAGATGCCCCGCCCGATCCGCAAGGTCGCCCCGATCGGGTCGGGGCTCGGATCGCGGCGCGCCGTCGGCCGCAGCGCCCAGGAAGCGGCCGCGAACCCGGCGAGAACCGTTGCGGGCATGGCGAATTTGCGTGGATTGCCGTTCGCCAGGTGCGAGGCCGCGCCGCCGAGATAGACGGCGAGGGATCCGGCGTAGGCCCACTCCTTGAGCCGCGGCATTCCCGGAGCAAGCAGCACTGCGGCCATGGGCAGTTTGCAGATGCCTTGAATCGTCAAGAAATACCTGGGGTAACCCAACTGATCGAAGGTTTCGACCGCGAACGGCTCCCGGGTCAGGTCCCACATGCCGCCTTTGACCATCTCGGCGGCGACCGGCAGCGTCGTCACCCAGTACGCGGCGGTCCGGATCCGGGAAAGTGCGTCTGCTCTCGGGTTCGGTGAAGTCATCGCAATACTCCGCTCAGGCCCAGCTGGCGCCCGCGGGCTCCTTGATGCTGGTGTTGAGGCGATTGAAGAAGTTGGTCAGCGCAATCATGAGAATGACTGCGGAGAGCTGATTTTCGTCGTAGTGATCGGCGATCTCGTCCCACACGGCGTCCGGCACGGCATCCTCGGACTTGTCGGCGATCCGGGTGGCGACCTCTGCCAGCAACAGCGCCGCGCGCTCATCCGCACCGAACTCAGCCGATTCTCGCCACGCGGCGACGGCGAACAGCTTCTCGTCGCCGACCCCCGCCTTACGACCGCCCGCCAGGTGTGAGTGCACACAGGCGCTGCACCCGTTGATCTGGCTGACCCGCAGCGCAACCAATTCCAGCAGGTCGGCGGAAACTCCGCCCTGATAAGTGGCCTTGTAGAGGGTGCTGATTCCCTTCATCGCGTCAGGCAGGACCATGGCGGGGTTCTTCATGCGAGCGTTCATGTCAGGTGTTTCCTTTCGGGGCGTTGATAATTCGGAATCAGTGGTGGCTGCGGGCCTGCTGGTCGAGCCAGTCGGCAAAGCCCGGACCGGCCAGGACGGCATCCGGCCCGGGGAGCAGAGCGCCGCTCTCGTACAGCTCGCGGTCGGGGTTGGCCGGATCGCTGACCTCCTCGATCGACCTGTCGTCGCCGCGTCGCACGGTCACCAGCCGGGCCATCTCGGCCAGGTATTCGGCGCGCGGTCCGGCAATCTCCGGAAACGGGCCTCCTTGGTGCGCCGACCACGCGCCGGTCGCGAATTCGGCCAGCTGCTCGGCGACCGCGCGTGCGGAAACCAGTTGGGTACGCATCTTCGGGACGTAGATCACCGAACCTTGTGCGCCCCACTGCATCATCTGTTCGACGAGCTCGTGGAACTGCGCGGCCCGCAGAATTCGCGTCGGCACCGGGCCCGCCAGCAGTGCCTGCTCGTGCACCAGCTTCGCGGCGTTGTATCCAGCGGTGGAGCCGTCGATGCCGATGATGGACACGGCCACGATCCGCCGCACTCCGGCCGCCTGCGCGGCCGCGTGCAGGTTGCGGGCCGAGGCGGTGAAGAAGTCGGTGGCTGCCCGCTGTTCGAAGGACGGCGTGCTCGACGCGTCGATCACTGCGGTCACGCCGTGCAACGCTTCGGCGAGTCCGGCACCGGTGACCACATCCACTCCGGTCGACCGCGACATCGCCACGACCTTGTGCCCTGCCTCGGTGAGCACGTCTACGATGTGGCGGCCGAGCCGTCCGGTGGCGCCCGCTACCGCGATCGTGCTGTCTTGCATAGTCATTCCGCTTCCTTTGTGTCGTGGGCGTGGTCCGTATGCCGGACCAACGGCCAGTCGATGTCCACTCGTCCGGCCAGGACGAGGTAGTTGTCGAAGATCGCCAGCGCCACATGAGCAATGACGTCGACGAGTTCGGTAGGCGCCAGTTCCGCCTGGGCGGTGGAGAGTTCGTCGTCGGTGACTGCGCCGCGGCGGCGGATCAGTGCCGCCGCAAAGGCCAGGATCGCCGCGTATTTCGGGTCGTCGGCCGAGCCGAATCGGGCGTCGCTGAGCTCGTTCTCGGTCATCCCCGCGAGGCGGCTGCCGAGGAAGCTGTGCGCCGAAAGGCAGTAGTCACACCCGTGCTCCTGGGCGACCAGCAGCCCGACAGCGGAACGTGCGAACGCCGGCATCTCGCTGCCGCCCAGCGCTTCGGTGAGGGCGACATACCCCCGCAGGGCGGCAGGGCTTTGCGCCATCACCTTGACGTTGTTCGGTGTGACGCCGAACAGCTGCTGGCTGACAGTGAAGAGGTGTCCGGCAGCGTCACCCGCGTTCTCTGGGTCTATCGGGGGCATTTGCGGCATGGGAACAGCGTGTTACGGCCCGTTGATACTTTTGCGATGCCTTCACGATGGGTGTTGTATGGAGCCGAGATGGGTGTGCGTTTTACGGTCCTCGGACCAATGAAAATCGTGGTCGACGGCCGCGAGTCGGCCGCGGCGCCCAGACATCGGGCAGTGTTCGCCTATCTCCTGGTCAATGTCGGAAGAGTGTGCAGCGCAGACCGAATCATCGAGGCCATGTGGGGCACGGATCCCCCGGACACTGCGCGCTCGCAGATCCACGCCGCGGTGACGGCGATCCGCAAGGTGTTGCGCGAAGCGGACGCCGCGCAAGTGCTGCAGACCAGATCCGCCGGATACGTTGCGCTGCCGGAGCCGGGGCAGTTCGACCTCGAGGAATTCACCTGCCGGGTCGGTGCCGGGCAATCGCTGGCCGCTTCCGACCCCGAGACCGCGGTGGCGGAACTGCGTGCGGCGCTGGCGCTGTGGCACGGCGAGGCGCTCGCCGATCTGAACGCCGACTACGTCGCGCCCGCGCGGCGCCGCCTGCAGGAGAAGCAGCTGGCGGCATTCGAGCAGTTGACCGAGGTGGAACTCGGGCTGGGCAGGCACGAGGCGGTGCTCGACGAGCTGGCAGCGATGGTCACCGCAAACCCGCTGCGGGAGAAGCTGGCCGGTCAATTGATACTCGCACTGCATCGAGCGGGACGACAGGTCGATGCGCTCGCCGCCGCACGATCATTCCGGAAGGCACTCGCGCAGGCGCAGGGTCTGGATCCGGGACGCGCATTCGTCGCGCTGGAGCAGGCAGTGTTGCGGGACGACGGCGAACCGGCCACACGCGTAACGGCACCGGCCGCACGCACCGAACCCGTGCCACGTTGCGCGAACTTCTTGCCGTACGACATACCGGATTTCGCGGGCCGAGGCGCCGAACTCGAACATCTCCTCGCACCACTCACCGGCACCGCGGCGACCATCTCCACGATCGACGGCATGGCGGGCATCGGCAAGACCGCGCTTGCCGTACACACCGCGCACCGAGTGGCCGACCGATTCCCCGACGGTCAGCTGTTCATCGACCTGCAAGCGCACACGATCGACCGGCAACCGGTCGCGACGGATGCGGCGCTGGAAATCCTGTTGCGCCAGATCGGAATTCCCGCCGAACGCATTCCGCAGACCACCGCCGATCGCGGCGCGCTGTGGCGGTCGGAGCTGGCCGGGCGGCGAGTGGTCGCGGTGCTGGACAACGCTGTGGATGCCGATCAAGTCCGGCCGCTGCTGCCCGGCGGGACGGACAGTCTCATCCTGATAACCAGCAGGCGGCGGCTGGTCGACCTGGATGGTGCTCGGGCATTGTCGGTCGATCCACTGCCCGCACGCGATGCTGTCGACCTCTTCGACCGGATCGTCGGCGAACGTGCCACCGCCGAACCGCTCGCGGTGCTGGACGTGCTGCACCTGTGCGGGTTCCTGCCATTGGCGGTGCGGATCGCCGCCGCTCGACTACTGCACCGCCCACAGTGGACCGTCGGCTATCTGGCGGGGCGGCTGCGTGGGGAGCGGCGCAGACTGGCCGAATTGTCCACGGCCGAACGGGGCGTCGTTGCCGCGTTCAACCTCTCCTACCGGCAGCTTCGCGCGGACGGGCAGCGGATGTTCCGGCTGCTCGGCCTGCACCCCGGGCGGGACATCGATCCCGGCGCTGCCGCGGCGCTGGCGGATACCTCGGCGGACGACGCCGAAATGCTGTTGGAAGACCTCCTCGACGTTCATGTGATAGCTCAATACGAGCCCGGCCGCTACACCTTTCACGACCTGCTGCGCCAGCATGCCCGCGCCATGGTGTCGGTGGACGAATCCGACAATGCCCGAGCCGCCGCGCTGTCACGACTTTTCGACCACTACCTGCACACCGCGCGAGCAGCCGTGGATCTGCTGTTCCCCTACAGCGCCGATCACCGTCAACCGCTGCCGCCCTCCGCGGCCCTGGTGACGACGCTGGACGACGCCGAAGCCGCGGCCGGGTGGCTCGATGCCGAACGCGAAAACCTCATCACCACTGCGGCTTACGCATCCGACCACGGTACGCCCGCGCACGCCAGAGACACGGCGGAAACCCTGCGTCCCTATCTCGATGGCAACTCCCGCCACTCCGACGCCGCACGCTTGCACCAGGTGGCACTGCTGGCGAGCAGACACCTGGCCGACTCGATCGGCGAGGCCAGAGCGTTGACCGACCTGGGCTGGGCCTGCTGGCGACAAGGCGATTACGAGTGTGCGACCACGCATTCGCAAGCGGCACTGCGGATTGCCCGCGCGTCCGGGGATCGCTATCAAGAGGCCAGAGCGCTGAACACGCTCGGCAATGTGGCGTGGCGTAAACGGGACTACGCCGAGGCCAGGCGATACCTGCGCGACGCGCTCGATCTCGCCAACCGTCTGGGCAATAAAGTCGGCGAGGCGCACGTGCTCGGCAACCTCGGCATGCTGCTCGGCGCCGACAACAACCAGTACCGCGACGCCCGCGAACATCTCGACCGGGCGCTGGCACTGCACCGCGTGGTGGGCAATCAGCGCGGCGAGGCGTTGGTGCTGAACTATCTGGGATCGCTGTGCCGCCGCAACGACCTGCTGGACGAGGCCAGAGACAATCACTCCCGGGCCCGTGACCTGTATCGGATGCTGGGCAGTCGTGGCGACGAAGCGTCCGCGCTCAACGGCCTCGGCGAGACAGCCTGCACCGCAGGCGATCCTGGCTCAGCCGCCGAAAAGCACAGCACCGCACTGGCGTTGGCCGACGAGGCATTGAACCTACCTGAGCGAGCGCGCGCCAACGACGGGCTGGCCCGCGCGTACCGAGATCTCGGCGACGTCGGTCGAGCGCGCGAATACGCCGGTATCGCGATGAGCCTGTATGCGGAACTCGGCGTCCCGGAGGCCGACGATATGCGCGCTTTCCTGGATATGTTCGCAGATTCCGATTAGCCCCGATCGCCACGGCGGTCAGAGTCGGCCGGGGCCCCTGATATCCGATGGCCTCGCGGACGGTCCGCTGCGCTACGCCGAGATCAACCGCATCATCTCCAACGTCAGCCCCACAATGCTCACCCCAACCCTGCGCACCCTGGAGCACGGCGGCCTACTCGAACGCCGGATCACCGCCGAGGTGCCGGTCCGTGTCGACCATGAACGCACACCGCTGGGTCACAGCCCGCAGCCTGTGATGCGCGCCATAAAAGATGTGGGCCGACGAGCGCGTGGCCGAAGTTTTCGCGGCGCGCTCGCGTTACGACGGTGAACCAGCGTGACCATGTCGTAAATGTTGGTCGCGAATACCTTCCCACCAGTGAAGCTGGCCGTAACCTTTATTCATGACCGCGGCCTTCGATGATATGGATCTGCGCGACCTCGTCGGACTGCTCACCGATGATGAACAACGGGAGCTACGACCGGCGGTGCTGCGCGTGTTATCCCGCCAAACCCCGCAAGAGCTACTCCGTCGTGAACTCGGCCTGCGCATGGCAAAAGTCTGAGCCTGCCGTTCAACAACCAACCGACCACCTGGCCGTCGCAATGGCGCGAATCGCCGATGCGGCGGCCTTTGCCGTCAAGAGCACGTAAACGCAGGCCAGACGCGTGTTCGGCAGCACACCCGCGCAATAGCGTGGGTGCGCTCACGAATGGACGGCGACGAACAGCGCCGCACTATGAGAAACATTCCGCGCGGTCGCATTTAGATATAGAACAGGCCCGCCGAATCGGTGCAGTGCCGATTCGACGGGCCTGTGTCGGTAGAAGTTAGAACACCCGCAGCTGTCCGGGCGACCAGAATCCGGAACGGTTGGCCTTACCGGTATCCAACTTGGCCGGAACCGCATTCGGGTAATACTGGTCGTACCGTTCCAGCGAACCCCAGTCCCGCGCCCAGTCGTTCTTCATATACGTCGGAATGGTGCTCGACTTCGCCAGCATCTGGGAGAAGCCCAACAGCCCACCGAACTCCTCGGCCTGCCAGGTATTGGTCGAGCTGATGGCCAGCGGCCGGTCCGGCAGGATCCGGTAGCCCGGCACCTCGGCCACCCCGTTCTTGTGGTCCAGCGGCCGCTGGCACGGGAACTGCAGTCCGACCGCCCAGTCCAGCAGCACCGGCTGCTCGGAGCCGATAAAGCTATTGAGCGAGGCCAACTTCGGCATCCGCGGCGGCGTGAACGCCAGCCACTGATCACCGATCAGAATCGGGTCATTGGCGACGATGCGCACCGCGTCGGCATCGGGCGCGATCTCATCGAGTGGGATGCGCAGATTGCGCCACGACGGGAACGGGCCGATATCACGCGGCAGGTAGGTGCCGAGCATCTGCACGCCGCCGTCGGGCAGGTGCTTGCCGTAGTCGACGGTCAGCGACTGGCCGTACTTGGTATCGCCGGTGTCATCGACGGACAGGATGCGGCCCGCGGCCGAAATGACCACCAGCGGACGATCATCCGAGCGCGGCGCCAGCTGGTACCAGCTGGACACCAGATGCGCGGGCTGCTGCACGCCCTGCTGGTAGCTGCCCATCACCGGCGTGGTGGCCGAATCGAGGCCGAAGGGCAGGGTGGCCCGGCTGCCATTGACACCGGTCGCACCGTAGCCGCCGTCGGTGCCCGCGTTCTGCCCGTCGGCACCCACCGGGCCCACCGACTGGGTGGAGGTGTTGCCGGTACCCGGCTTCACCTCAATGGTGTCGGCGCTGAGCTTTTCGGGCACACCGTTCGGGTCGAAGCCGACCGGATCGGCCCCGGCCAGCGGATCACCGTTCTTCGGCGGATTCGCCGGATCGATGATCGGGGTCAGCACGCCATTGCCCTTGTTCACATCCGGCTCCACCAGGATGTCATTGGCCAGACCGCACGAATTCCCGCTCAGCGCATCGAAGTTCGAGCGGGCCAGCGAATACGCCGGATACTGCGACACCGCGCCCTTCACCAGCGAGAACACCTCGAGCAGCACCATCAGCGCGGCGACCACGGTCAGCGGGATGGCGGCGAACTTGCGAATCCGCTTGCCGCGCACCGACTTCGCCGAGGGCTGCGGTTTGGTGTAGTCCTCGCGCAGCGCGGACCAGGCGACCAGCGCCAGCGCCAGGCCGAACAGGATGAGCATCGCCGTATTCGACTGGTAGCCGTGCAGCGAGATCCGCTTGTCGAACCAAGGCACACCGAAGCTGGACACGTACCAGTAGCCATTGATGCCCGAGAACGCGATGGCCAGCACGAACAGCAATCCGGCGAGGAAGATCGCCCGGTTCTTCCTCGCCCGCAGCGCACTCGCCGAGACCGCGACCGCGGTGACCGCGGCCAGCGATCCGGCGATGCCCGCGTACGCGCCGAAGTGGTGGGTCCACTTCGTCGGGTTGAACATCATGAAGAAGATGGTGCCGAAGACCACGCCCATCAGCCGCCAGCTCGGACCGCTGGCGATACCGGGCACCTGCCTGCGCCGCAGCAGCACCAGCATGGTGGTGAACAGGCACAGCAGCATGATCAGGAAGGCGAAACGGCGCGACAGCGAACCGTCGACGGTCTCCACGAACAAGTAGTAGTAGCGCAGGTAGTCCTCGTACCAGGCCAGGTTCGGCCCGGTCACCTGCCGCACCCGGTTGGCCTCCTGGATACCGGCGAAGGTCTGGTCGCTGTAGACCACGATCAGCACCAGCAGACCCGCCGCCGCGATCGGTGCGAGCAGCGGCAGCGACGACCCCCACTTGCGCACGCCCTGCGCGGCGAACTGCCGGTGCCGTCGCACCACGATCCGCAGCAGCGGCCGAATACCGGCCAGCAGCGCCGCCACACACATCAGACCGGTCGGGGCCGCCGCCAAGGTGAATGCGGCGACCAGGATCGCGACCGCGGCAGGCAACAGCCGACCGGTCGCGATGGCCCGCTCGATCGAAACCCAGGTCAGCAGCGCGCCCAGCGCGACGATCGGCTCCGAGCGCAGGCCGTTGTCGAACGGCAGCCAGAATGCCAGGAAGACCAGTCCACCGGTCCACAGCGCCACCTTGCTCTGGCGCACCCCGCGCCCGAGCCGGGGCACTACCTCGCGGCTGATCACCAGCCAGCACAGGATGGCGCAGAACAGCGCGGGCAACCGAACCCACGGGCTCGCGGTGGAGATCTCCGAGAAGGCCTGGATGACGTAGTAGTACCAGCCGAACGGCGCCTCGGGGACGCCGTACCAGCGGAAGTAGTTGGCCATATAGCCCGCGTGCGGCGCCACCCGGACCATGCTCAGGATGTAACCGTCGTCGGAGGTGTTGGCACCCACGAAATGCCACACCAGCAGCGTGCCGATGATCGCGCCGTCGGCCCAGGTCGGCTTCAGCCAGTGGGCGGGCAGGAACCGGCGGTGCCCGCGCCCGTCACTGCCGTCCAGTTTGGCCAGCGCGCCGAGCGCGATCAGGGTGCACAGCACCGCCGCGATCATCGCGATCAACTTGACCGGAGTCGGGCTGGAGGAGAACCGGGTATCCACCGTCATGTGCATCGACAGCCCGGTGGGCGCCGCGCCCTTCATATCGGTGAAGACGCCGACCACCTGCGGCCGCAGATCACCGTTCAGCTGCCCCGCTACCGGCACCGCGACCTTTTCCGTGGCCCCGGGCGCCCCACCCTCGACCGGCCGCTCGATCGTCGTGGTGAGGCCCTCGAACGACGCCTTGGTCCGATTGCCGTCGGAACTGATGGTGATCGAGCTGCACCCGCCCAACTGGACGCGCTCGGCCGAGGCCACCACGGCATTGCGGTCGACCACGTCCACCGACGTGTCGGAGACCCGCACGAACATCGCCTCGAGCGATGCCCGGTCGCCCTGTGGCGGCGCCGTGGCCAGCAGCATCCCGCCGTAGCTCGGCAGCTGATCGACCGCCGAGCACGGAATGCTGGCGTCCAGGTCGACCGGCACCTGCGACATCAGCGGCGCCTGCACGCTATTGACGGTGCCGCCCTGCGGCCAATTCAGCGTCGCGGTGGTCTGGCTGACCGGCAAGAACGGAGCAGCCAGCGCGAACAGCGCGCCGAGCACACCGGCGATCAGCGCGACCATGCGCGCGGTGCGGAAGTCACTCGGTGCGACTTCCGGCGCGGCGGGAGGTTTTGTCAATACAGCGGTAGCGGCGTCGGGCACGGTTGGCAATGGTATCCGCCCGCGTGTCGGCACGGGCGCTGGCTGCGCACATGTTGCGTGCCACTCCCAGCAACTTCTGAGACGACTCCCAGTCGCGCGGCCCGAATCCCCTGTAAAAAGCGGGGAATCACGACTCGGAAACGGATTCGTCGGACGATGCGCGGCACGGCGTGGCTAATGGGACGGGACCGAAAAGGTGACCCGAAATGCAGACCGCTAACGGACACGATGGAAAGGTAGGGGTATGACAAAGGCGAATCTCGAAACCAACTTCGGAACGATCGTGCTCGAGCTCGACGATGCGAAGGCACCTGGCACCGTCGCGAACTTCGTGGATTACGTGAACGCGGGCCACTACAACGGCACCATCTTCCACCGCGTCATCCCCGGCTTCATGATCCAGGGCGGCGGCTTCACCCCCGACATGAAGCAGAAGGGCACGCAGGCCCCGATTCAGAACGAGGCCAACAACGGCCTGAAGAACAACAAGTACACCGTCGCGATGGCCCGCACCAACGACCCGCATTCGGCCACCGCGCAGTTCTTCATCAACGTCTCCGATAACGACTTCCTGAACCACTCCGCGCCGACCCCGCAGGGCTGGGGCTACACGGTCTTCGGCAAGGTCACCGAGGGCTCCGAGGTAGTCGACAAGATCGCCGCGGTCTCCACCGGCTCCGCGGGCATGCACCAGGATGTACCGCGCGACGCCGTCATCATCGAGTCGGCTGCCATCGCCTGACTTCCGCTGCCACGGACCGGAATCGGGCCCGCAACCCTCGAAGGTTGCGGGCCCGATTCCGTATTCGATCGCGGTTTCGTCAGAGTGGAAGCAAGTGGTGTTTGCGTGGGTTGCGAGGGAGCTTCTTATCGCGCAGCAGGTGTAGGGCACGCCGTAGCTCGAGGCGGGTGGCCGACGGTTCGATGACGGCGTCGATATAGCCACGCTCGGCGGCGACCCACGGGGTCGCCATGGTCGCGTTGTAGAAGTCGATCATCTGCTGGCGCACCGCGGCGCGCTGGTCCTCCGGCGCCGCCTCGATCTGCTTGCGGCCGATCAGACTGACCGCGCTCTCCGCGCCCATGACCGCGATCCGCGCGGTCGGCCAGGCCAGATTCACATCCGCGCCGAGCTGTTTGGAGCCCATTACGGCGTACCCACCGCCGTAGGACTTGCGGATCACCACGGTCACCTTGGGCACGGTGGCCTCCACATAGGAGAACAGGAAGCGGCCGCCGCGCTTGATGACGCCGATCTTCTCCTGTTCTACGCCGGGTAGGAATCCCGGTGTGTCCACCACGAATACGAGCGGAATCTCGAACGCGTCGCACATACGCACAAAGTGCGCCGCCTTGTCGGAAGCCCTGGCGTCGAGCGCACCGGCGTACACCATCGGCTGATTCGCGACCACGCCGACGCTGCGCCCGTCGACCCGCGCGAATCCGGTGATGACATTGCGCCCCGCCGCGGCGCCGACCTCATGGAAATCACCGTCGTCGAAGATGCGCAACAGAATCTCGTACATGTCGTAGGCGGAGTTATCCGAGTCCGGCACAATCGAATTCAGTTCCAGATCCGATTCGGTGATCTCCGGCTCCAGACCGGGGTTCACGACCGGGGGCCGCTCCTGACAACTGGTCGGCAGGAAGCCCAGATAATTGCGCACCCATTCGAATGCGGCCTTCTCATCCTGGGCCACGTGATGGATGTTGCCGTACTGCGCTTGACTCTGCGCGCCGCCGAGTTCCTCGAGACTCACGTCCTCGCCGGTGACCTCACGAATCACGGCGGGCCCGGTGACGAACATGTACGCCTCTTCGGTCGCCACCACCACATCGGTATTGATCGGCGCGTAAACCGCACCGCCCGCGCACTTGCCGAGAATCAACGACACCTGCGGCACCATCCCCGACAGCGGCTCGGCGCGACTCCCCAGCTCGGCGTACCAGGCCAACGAGGTCACGGCCTCCTGCACGCGCGCGCCGCCGGAATCATTGATGCCCACCATGGGGCAGCCGACCTTCGCGGCGTACTCCATGATGTTGGCGACCTTCCGGCCGAACATCTCACCAACCGAACCGCCATAAACGGTCTGGTCGTGGGAGAACACCGCGACCGGACGCCCCTCGACCAGACCGTGCCCGGTGATCACGCCATCGCCGTACAGCGCGGACGGATCGCCCGACTTGCGCACCAGCGCACCGATTTCCACGAAGGTTCCCGGATCCAACAGCATATTGATCCGGTCGCGGGCACTCGGAATTCCCTTTTTCGCCCGCTTCGCCACCCCCGCTTCACCCGCCGGTTCCTGCGCTAATTCCAGTCTTTTGCGCAGGTCGGCAAGCTTCTCGGCAGTAGTGCTCACTTGGCCCCTCTCATCAGGCGCCCCTACGGGGCAATTACAGCAAGTTTCGCGGTGAGGTCGGCTCCGATCTTTCCGATCCGTGGCTCGTCAACGATCTGGAGGTGGTCACCCGGGATATGAATAACCTCTAGGTTCGGAATGTATTCATCCCAACCACCATTCGGTCGCCGGTCCGCGTAGCGGGGCTCCAGCTCGATCATGCCGTCGTGATAGCGATCCGCGAGGTAGAGCACCACATTGCCGTCGTAGTGCGTCGGCGTGGTCTTGGCCAGGTGCCGCCCTTCGATCCATGAGGTGCGCTGGTGTTCGAGCACACCACCCGGAATCTTGGTTCCGCTGATCTTGATCAGATCGCTGATCATCTTGAACTGTTCCTCATCGGAGGCCGCGGCCAGCGTCTCCAACTGTTCGCGATCCAGCGCGCCTTCCACGCCGTAGGTCTTCTTCGCGAATACCTGATAGCGCTCGACGCGACGCAGCCGCTCCTCGGGGCTGTTGTCCTCGCCCTCGGTCGGAATGGCCAGGTCGATCAGGCCGACGATGCGCACATCCGCGCCCTCGGCCCGCAGCAGCTGGGCGACCTGCAGCGCGAACACCGCGCCGAGCGACCAGCCGTAGAGCACGTAGGGACCGTTGCCCTGGATCTTGCGCAGTTCGGGCAGGTACTGGCGCGCCCGCTCGACGATATCGCCCTCGACGCGCTCGAAACCGTACATCGGGGTATCGGCCGGAAGCCGCTTCAGCAGCGGTTCGTAGACCAGCGTATTGCCGCCCGAGGGGTGGAATACGAAGACCGGCACGGCATTCGAGCCGTCCGGCCGGGGCCGCAGCGGACGCACGAACCCGTCCACATCGGCTCCGCTGTCCTGCAGCTCACGCACGATATCGGCGAGCTGCTCGATGGTCTCGCAGTCGAGCACGTCATCGACGGTGACCTCGGCCTTGACCCGCTCGGTGAGTCGGGTCGCCAACTTCTCGGCGACCTCCTCCTCCAGGATCGGCAGGGTATTGAAGATGCCACCCGCCGACTTTCCGGTGACGATCGCCCAGGTGGCGTAGGTCAACCGCTCGGCGGCATCGCGCGGCGGCACATCATCCTCGTCGGCACCGGCGGGCTGACCGAAGATCGATGCGGCGGCCACGGCCTCGGCCCCACCGACCGCAGTGGTGTCCTCAGTGTCCAGAGCGCGTTCGATCGCGACTTCGTCGGCCTCGGCCACGGCGGCCTGCTCGGGAGTGGCCGGGGCAGGGGCGGCGGTACCGGCGGCAGCACCGGTGATACCGGCAGCAGTCTCGGCTTCAGCGACGATCTGCTCGGCCTCCGCCTCCACCGTGGTGTTCTCGGTGCCGAGCGCAACCCCTTCGGCGGCAGCCGCATTCGCCACCACGGCCGTCGGATCCGCGCCTGCCGCGACAGCCGCGCGCGCCGCCGCGATGAATCCGCCGTCGACCGCGATCTCCTCGCCAGCGGCCTGCTTATCGGCCATCGCCTGCACCTCGTCGCGGTGCTCGATGGCGTAGTGCAGTACCTTGCCGACCTCGTTCAGGTTGGCATCGCGCACGGCTTGGACCTGGAGCTGTGGAATATCGAATTCGTATTCGACCCGATTCTTGATGCGCATGGCCATCAGCGAGTCGAGGCCGAGTTCCATCAGCGGGATCTCCATCGGCAGATCCTCGACCGCATACCCCATCGACTCGGCGACGATCAGAGCCAGCCGCTCCTCCAGGGTCTGGGTGCCCGTCGGATCCCAACGCTCACCGAAGGTTTCGACGATCTCCAGATCGGCGTCCGCGGTGGTCGCGACCTGGGCAGCGGGAACCGCCTCGGCGACAACGGGTTCGGGCAGCGGCGCACTCGATGCCACGACCGCCTCGAACAGCAACTGGAAGCTCGCACCCGCGCGGGCATGCACCTGCACCGACGCGCCGCCGAGATGCGGCGTCAGCGTGGTGGTCAGCGTTCCGGCCGTCGGCAGCACCGCATGCGGGACCGACGCGCCGAGCGAGACATCGCTGAGCACCTGTGCCGCAGCGGATTTCACCAGCGCCGCGAGTTCGGTGACGGCCGAGGCCTGTACCTCCCACACGTGCCGACCGTCGGGCAGCGCGACATGCGCACCCGGTACCCGGGCGTTACCGCTGCCGCTGGCCATCTTCGCCTTCGGCCAGTACTGCTTGCGCAGGAATGCGGTACGCGGAATATCGGCGTACTCGCCAGCGGGCAGCAGCGATGACAGATCGACCCGATGCCCGTGCACATAGAGCTGGGCCAGCGCGGCGATCACGCCCGCCGATTCGTCTTCCTTGCGCTTGAGCGTCGGGATGAGCTGCGCATCGTGCACACCGGCCGCGAACGTCGTCCCCAGCACCTGCATCAGCGCAACGGAATTCGGCGCCAGCTCCACGAAGGTGGTATGCCCGGTGTCCACCGCGAGCTTCACCGCATTGGTGAAGTACACCGCGTGGCGCATGTTCTTCACCCAGTAGTCCTCATCGTGCACCGGATCGCTGCCGGGACGGTAGAACTGTTCCTTGTTGACGGTCGAGTACAGACCCGTCTTCAACTTGGTCGGCTCGATACCGGCCAACTCGGCCGCCAACTCGCCGAGCAGCGGATCCATCTGCGAGGTGTGCCCGGCACCGCGGGTCTGCAGCACGCGGGCGAATTTGCCCGCCGCCTCGACCTTCGCCACGATCGCCGCGACCTGATCCTGCGGGCCGCCGATCACCGTATTCGTCGGTGCCGCGTACACCGCGCACTCCACGTCCGGATAGTCGACCAGCATCGCCTCGATATCGGCGGCACTCAGCTCGACCAGCGCCATATTGCGCACATCGTCATCGCTGATCATCGCCTCGCCCTCGCCCATGAGGCGCGAGCGGGCGCAGATCACGCGCACCGCATCCTCGAGCACCAGACCACCGGAGATATAGGCCCCGGCGACCTCACCCATCGAATGGCCGACCACCGCATCGGGTTGCGCGCCGTGCGCGCGCAGCAGTGCGGCCAGACCGATCTGAATGGTGAAGATGCCGACCTGCGAGGTGCCGACGCTGTAATCCTGGGCATCGTCCAGGATCATCTCGCGCACCGAATATCCGGCCTCGTCCTGCACCAGCTCATCGACCTCGTCGACCGCCGTGCGGAAGATCGAATTCTCCAGGTAGAGCTGCTTGCCCATCTTGCGGTGCTGCGCACCGAATCCGGAGAGCACCCAGATGGGGCCATTGGCGGCGGGGGCGTCCGCGGTGAACACACCGGGACCTGGCTTGCCCGCCGCGATGGCGCGCAGACCGGTGACCGCCTCCTCGTGGGTCTTCGCCAGCACGACACCGCGCGAACGCGCGTGACTGCGCTTGGCCGTCGACCGGGCCACATCCGCCAGCGGAACATCGCGACCGGCATCGGATTCCAGCCAGTCGGCC
Organism: Nocardia sp. CA-119907; assembly: GCF_050955995.1. NCBI lineage: Bacteria > Bacillati > Actinomycetota > Actinomycetes > Mycobacteriales > Nocardiaceae > Nocardia > Nocardia sp. CA-119907. The sequence goes on along the minus strand of NZ_CP192091.1, from coordinate 212,877 downwards.
AGATCCGCGGCGGCGCGGCGACGCCGCGAGGGCAGGTAGGCGGATACCGCGATGACCACCGGCAGCGGCTCGGCCCGCTCGGTCGACCATTCGGGCTCGGCCGCGACGACCTCGGCGGCCTCGACGATCTCGGTGGCTTCCTCGATCACATCCGTCGACTCTTCGTCGACCTGCGCGGCCACCGGCTCGACGGCGGCGACGGGCGCCGCGGCGACGGGCACATACTCCTGCAGTACCAGGTGCGCGTTGGAACCACCGAAACCGAAGCCGGAAACACCGACCGTCGCGGTGCCGCTGTAGCGCGGGAACTCCGTCGGCTCGGCAACGACCTTCAGATGTGCCTGGTCGAACGGAATGTAGGGATTCGGACCGGCGAAGTTGATGCTCGGCGGCAGCACATTGTGCTGGAAGGCCATGATCACCTTGGCCAGGCTGGCCGCACCCGCGCCGGATTCCAGGTGGCCGAAGTTGGACTTGGCCGAACCGAGCAGAGCGGGCTTGTCGTCATCGCGACCGCGGCCGACCACCCGGCCGAGCGCATCGGCCTCGATCGGATCACCGAGCAGGGTGCCGGTACCGTGCGCCTCGATGTAGTCGACGGTCGACGGCGCGATGCCCGCATCCCGGTAGGCCCGGCGCAGCACATCGGCCTGCGCGTCCGGATTCGGCGCGAGCAGACCGTTGGACCGGCCGTCATTGTTGATCGCGGAACCTTTGATCACCGCGTAGATCTTGTCGCCGTCGCGCTCGGCGTCGGCGAGCCGCTTGAGCACCACCAGACCGCCGCCCTCGGAGCGGACCATACCGTCGGCATCGGACGAAAACGCCTTGATCCGGCCGTTTTTCGCGACACCGCCGTTGCGATCGAAGCCGAGCGTCGCCATCGGCGAGAGCAGCATATTCACGCCACCGGCGAGCGCCAGATTCGAATCGCCGTCGCGCAGCGAGCGCACGGCCTGGTGCACCGCGACCATGGTGGACGAGCACGCGGTATCGATCGCGACCGAAGGACCGCGGAAGTCGAAGAAGTAGGACACCCGGTTGGGGATGATGCTGGAAACGCTGCCCATGATGGCGTACGCCTCGGCCGAGGCGGGCACATTCGGATCCGGGGTGCCGAGCCCGAGCGCGGCGATCAGCTGGAATTCATTGCTGGACGAGCCGATGAACACACCGACCGGCTCACCCTTGAGCTCACTCGCCGGAATCCTGGCGTGCTCCAACGCTTCCCAGGTCAACTCCATGGCCAGGCGCTGCTGCGGATCGACCCGCTCGACCTCGATCGGCGACATCGCGAAGAACTCCGCGTCGAAGCCCTTGATGACCTCTTGGTCCAGGTAGCCGCCCAGGGTATTGCCCTCGGCAACCGCCGCGGCGACCGCGGGCTCGCTGGTGAACTCGTCCCAGCGGCCCACGGGCCGCTCCCGGATCGCGTCACCGCGGTTGATCAGGAATTCCCAGGTCGACTCGGGGGTATCGCCCGCACCGGGCAGTCGCGTCGACAGGCCGACGATCGCGATATCGTGCGCCTCGCCCGGCTGGTATCCAGCGGTGTAGAACGAGTCGTCACCCGACTCCTCCGGCGCCTCCGGCTCACCATTGATGACGACCTCGGCCAGCGACGCGATGGTCGGATGCTGGTAGACGACCGTCGCGGTCAGCACCACACCGGTCAGCTCTTCGATATCGCCGCCGAGGGCGATGGCATCGCGAGAGGCCAGCCCGAACTCCTCCATCGGCCGGTCCACCGTGATCTGCTCGATCGGTTGACCGGTCGCGTCGGAGACCCAGCGCCGCAGCCACTCCCGCAGCTCCGCGACCGACATATCCGTCGTCCCGGCGCCGGGTTTCACAGCGGACTGCGAACCGTCGGCGGTATCGATCGCGTCCGCCGCGGCGGGCACGGTTTCGGTCGTCTGGGTGGGCGTGCCCTCGTTGTCAGCCATCAATTCCTCAAGCTACCTGTCTGGGTACCGGGCGCGCCGTGAATTGACGCCTGGCGGGGGAAGGGCCCGCCGCGCGTCGACGACGGGCCGATCCTGGTGCATCGACCTGCGAGCAGCCGCTACGGCGCCACCCTCGGGCAATTACTCTTCCGGTGCATCGGGGAAGGCCTGCTGGGTGTAACCACCCCGCAGCGTTCCCTCCAGATAAGCAGTCTTGCAGGCGCGTCGCGCGATCTTGCCGCTGGAGGTCCGTGGAATCGACCCGGCGGGTACCAGGAGCACGTCGCGCACGGTCACACCGTGGCGCTGGGATACAGCGGCGCGGACCGCGTCGGCGATCGGCAGCGGATCGGCCTTACCGGCGCCCGGCCCGCGCTCGCCGACGATGACGAGCTGTTCGGAGGCGTCGTCGGCGTCGAAGCTCAGGCCCGAATGGCTGCCCTGTTCGAACACCTCGGCGGGTAGCTGGTTGGCGGGCACCGAGAACGCGGCGACGAAACCGGGCCGCAGCGCCTTCGAGGCCTCCTGCGCGGAGAACTCGAGATCCTGCGGGTAGTGGTTGCGACCGTCGACGATTACCAGGTCCTTCACCCGCCCCGTGATGTACAGCTCGCCCTCGAAGTAGACGCCGTAGTCGCCGGTGCGCATCCAGTTCGCGTCGGCCGCGGTGCCGTCGGTGTGGCTGCCCTCGGCGAGGCGGTCGGTGACCTTGTTGTGGAAGGTCGCCGCGGTCTCGTCCGGGCGACCCCAGTAGCCGATGCCCATATTGTTGCCGTGCAGCCAGATCTCGCCGACCCGGCCGTCGGCCAGCTCGTGTCCGCCGCCGTCGGAGTCGACGGTTTCCGGATCGACGATGGCCGCCCACTGCGACAGCGCCACATAACCGCAGGAGACCTGCGCGATGGCGTTCTCGGCGCCCTGCTCGACCTTGATCATCCGACCCGCGTTGAGCTCGTTGCGGTCGACATAGACGACCTTGGCCTCGTCCTCGGCCTTGGTGGCGGAGACGAACAGCGTCGCCTCGGCCATGCCGTAGCAGGGCTTGATCGCGGTCTTGGGCAGGCCGTACGGGGCGAACGCCTCGTTGAACTTCTTCATCGACGAGGTGGTGACCGGCTCGCTGCCGTTGATCAGACCGATGACATTCGACAGATCCAGCGACTCGCCGTTCTTCGGCAGACCACGAGCGGCGGCGTGCTCGAACGCGAAGTTCGGTGCGGCGGCGAAGGTCCCGGCACCGTCGTTGTGTGCGGCCAGTTCCTTGATCCAGCGGTACGGGCGGCGCACGAACGCGCTCGGCGACATGATGGTGATGTACTTGCCGCCGACCGCGGGCAGGATCACCGTCAGCAGGCCCATATCGTGGAACAGCGGCAGCCAGGTGACACCGCGCGAGTTCCAGTCCAGATTGATCGCCTCGACCATCTGCAGCAGGTTGGTGCCGACCGCCCGGTGGGTGATCTCGACACCGGCCGGGACGCGAGTGGAACCCGAGGTGTACTGCAGGTAGGCGATATCGTCGACGGCGACATCGGGGCGCACCCAGCTCTCGCCGACACTGTCCGGGATCGCGTCGACCGCGATGATGCGCGGACGCTGTGCGGCGGGCAGCGAGCGGAAGAACTGGCGCACACCGGCCGCGGAGGAGCTCGCGGTCAGAATGGCCGAGGGTTCGCAGTCGCCGAGCACCGCGTGCAGGCGGTCGGTGTGGCCCGGCTCGTCCGGGTCGAACAGCGGCACCGAGATGGTGCCCGCGTAGATCGCGGCGAAGAAGGAGATGACGTAATCCAGGCCCTGCGGGGCGAGGATCGCGACCCGGTCGCCCGGGTTGGTCACCTGCTGCAGTCGAGCGGCCACCGCGCGCAGCCGAACACCGAACTCACGCCACGTCAGCTCCTGCGCCTCACCGTCACGCTCACGCGAGTAATCGATGTAGCGGTACGCGAGGGTGTTCGCGTCGTTGCGGGTGTGCTTCTCGACGTGGTCTACCAGGGTGTGGTCATCGGGAATACGGATGTTCCCGGTCTCATCCAGGTAATCGTCGAAAGTCTCTTCCATTCCTTCATCTCCTCCGAGGCACACGCAGCAAGACGGCGATATCGCCGCTGTTACCTGTGAGGCCCCGACTCGCTATCGCAGCGGGTGCTCTACATGCGAGAGCCAGCCTGCAGATTTTATTGCGGTCTGCGCGGTAGACCGCTATCGGCTAGATGTTCTCAAACCAGAGTCATGTTACAGAGAAGACCGGGTCACTCTCCCCGCAGCAGCGAAATAACGGGCGCGAACGCGTCCATCTGGGTGGGGAACACACCGACATAGGACATCGATGTGAGTTGTCGCACCCGACGGATCTGTTCGGCGATCTCCTCGAATGTGCCGATTGCCACATACGGGGACGCGAGAATGTCCTCGACCGACAGCTTGACGTCCACCTCGAGGTCGGGGTGCAGGCCGCGATCGATCGCGGACAGCGCCATCTCGGCGGTCTTCTCCCGATCGTCGGTAATGACGATCGCGGTGATGGCCCAGTTCAGCTCGATATCGGCGAACCGGTCACCCGCCGCTTCCTTGATCAGGTTCACCTTCTCGATGGTCTTCTCCAAGGTGATGCCGGAGAGCAGACCCTTGCCGTTCTTGGTGGTGACCGGAACGACCGAGATGATGTCGGCGTGCTTGGCGGCCAGGCGCAGCATCTTCGGTCCGCCGCCGCCGGTACAGATCGGCGGGCGCGGACCCTGGCGCGGCCGTGGTGTGCCCTTGACGCCGTGCACCTGGTAGTACTTGCCCTCGAAGGTGCATTCCTGGCCACGCAGCAGCACATCGAGGATGCTCAGCGTCTCGTCCAGCTTCGCCAGCCGCACGCCCGGCGCCTCGTAGGGCAGGCCGGCGGCGAGGAATTCGTCCTGCTTCCAGCCCGCGCCGATGCCGACCTCGAGGCGGCCCTTGGACAGCACATCGATGGTGGCCAGGTCCTTGGCCAGCACCACGGGGTGCCGGAAACCATTGGCCAGCACCGAGGTTCCCAGCCGGATCCGCTCGGTGGCCTGGGTCAGCGCGCCGAGCGCGGCGACCGGGCCGATCTGGTCACCCAGGTGATCCGGCACGACGAAGGTGTCGAAGCCGTACTCCTCGGCCTGCTGCGCCGTCTGGATGAACTTGCGGGCCCCGCCCTCTTGCTTATTTCCCTCACCCGCCGCCGCGAAGCGGAAGGATCGCAGAGGAGTGCCCAATGCGGTCAACTCAGCATCCGCTTCACGGCTCGCCGTGGTGGCCGGTGCGGCGGCTTCTGTCATGAACTCCTGCTCCTGGCTGTAAGGAAATGTGGGCGCGACGCGGGGCCACACGTGCCCACGCTTCTGGGGGCAGTTGCCTGCGTCGCGATCATCAGGCGCACTTTACAGCGTGCGACGGAACTCCAGTGCGGTTGTCGCAGCACCGCGCCTGCGAACACAGGTCCGAGCACGCGTTTGCTGTGCGATCTCACGAATGCGCCGGATGTGGCGCCCCCTCGATCAACCCATTGGCCCAGCTCGCCGCCCACTGCGTCGCGGTGGTGCCATTACCGTCGACCACGTAGCCGTTGTACAGACTGTGCACCGGGTTGCCCATCGCGCGCGCCAGGGTCAGCACACTGCCCACGATGTTCAGGGGGCTCAACGCGTCTCGGGGTGCATCGCAGATCAGATCGCCCGGCGCGCAGATGGTGTAGGTGCGGTCGGCGAGCGAACCGAACCCACCCGAGCGCGGACCGGTCATCGTGATGCCGGGAACCTTCAATCCATTGAGCGCGACCTCCGCGCCGACACCCGCCGGCGACGTGCCGATCTGCATGGCCTGGCCGGGTCCGTTATCACCGGTGCGGCGGCCGTCGGCGATCAGCGTCACGCCGAGCACCTTGTCCGCGGGTACCGGTCCATTGCCCGCGCCGATCTGGTTGGCGATATCGCCCGCGATCACCGCACCCTGGGAGAACCCGGCGATCACGTACGTGGTCAGCGGACAGTCGTGATACCGACTCGCCATCATGTCGATCGTGCGTTGCCAACCCTCGGAGCGGCTGTTGTTGTACGACTGCTGGCCGTCCGGCGGGATCGCGATCGGATTGGAGAACTGCGCGACATACGGCGTGGTGTAGACGTCCACGCGTGCCTGCGGGAACTGCTGCGATACCGGCCCCGAAACATTGAGCATCAGCGAGATCGGATTCGCCGTCGGATTGTGCGGATCGTCATTGCTGTTCGATTCCCAGGTCCCCGGCACCGAGATCATCTGCACATCGGGACACCAGGCCGGTTGCGAGGTCGGCGGTGCGGGCGGTGGCTTCGGACCCGGCTTGGGCGGGCGCAGTCGGCCGGCCAGGACGAACCACAGCACCACCGCGATGATGACGACGAGCACGACGAGCCCGATGAAGAGCAGACACCCCACCGGTTTCCCGGACCGGCGGGACGCCGAACCACGCGCACTCACTGGCAGTACGTCGCCTTAGCCGTATCGATGTAGATCCTTCCGGCCTTCTCCACCGGCATCTTCGCCGGATCGAAGGACGGATCCGACCCTGCCATCGCCGAGACGAAGGTCATCAGATCCTGGTCGGACGCATTCGCCGCGAGGCCCTGGCAGACGTAGGCGCCGATGCTCAGCGCGATATCCGGCGAGGCGGTGGTCACGCCGGCGGCCTTCAGCGCGTCCAGGAACTTCTTGTCCTTGTCGGTGAGCTTGGAGCCGTCCTCGGTCGGGACGGCATTGGTCGGGACCGGCTGCGGGCGCTCGGGCGTCGCCGTTTCGGCGGGTGTCTGCGCTGGCTCGGAGGCCGGCGGCTGTCCGGTAGCACCGGTGCTGGTCGGGGCGGCGGTCGGCGACGCTGCCGTTGTGGTGTGCGCCAGCGTCGGCGTACTCGTCGCCGTCGAATCGTTATTGCCGCAGGCAGCGAGCAAGCCGGTAGCGGCGATCCCCACGACTACGCCGATAACCTTTCCACGGGTCCGATGCATGAATTCGTGTCCTCGATCTGTTCGCTAAGGGGTTGGGTCGCCACCCAGGCTAGAGGAAAGCCAGCAATGGCGACTGCTCGCAGGTCGCTCGAGGGGTCTCCGGGTGCAATTGATCAGAAAACAGACTGATCGGAATTAGATGCCGTGAACTTCGGGTTTGCCATCGCGCACGGTGATGTATCCGGTCTGGAAATTCTGCTGATAGCCGCCCGGAATGCCGAACTCGTCACTGGTCGGATAACCGAGCCTGCCGTTCTCGTAGCCGAGCACCGACCACATATCCATGATCGGGCCCGAACGCACCGGCCACGCACCCGAGAGCGGACTCCAGTAGATATTTCCGCCCTCGAACTTGCTGTAGCGACCGAAATCCTTCGACGGGGTCTCCTCCGTGGCCGGGAAGCCGAGTTGGCTGTTCTCATAACCCAATTCGGCGTATTTGCCCAGGATCATCCCCTGCACCCGGTGGGCACCGGTCCTGGCGCTGTAGAAGAACGGGCCGTTCTCGAAGGACTGGACCACACCGTCCTTGGTAGGGGTCCTGGCCTCCGGCGCGACGGGGTATCCGGCCGGGCCGGTCTCGAAGCCCTGCCGACCCCATTCGTCGAGGATCGCGCCGCGCACCACCTGGGCACCGGTTCGCGGGGTCCAGTAGAGCATTCCGTTCTGGAAGGTCTGCATGCGTCCACGACCGTCGGGCAGCCCGCGCTCATCGCCGGTCGGCAGCCCGAGCGGACCGCCCGGCCCCAGCGCCGCCTGATAGCCGCCGCCGATCATGCCCGCGACCGGATGCGCGCCCTCGGACGGCGAATAGAAGACCCGGCCACCCTTGAAGTCCTGTGCGGTACCGCCCGCCACCTGGTACTCCCCGGTGAGGCAGTCGCCGAGCCAGCCGCTGCTGCCCGCCAATGCTCCGATCGCACCGGCGGCCTGGCACGGCAGTTTGTTCGGATCGACACCGAGCGCCGCGGCTGCCTGCGGCCAGGACTGGCGCATTTCGAAATCCCAGTACGGCCACGTATGCGTGCCGGAAGGACGGTAGTTCACCTGGGCCGGGATCGATAGCTTGCCCAGTTTGGCCACGAAATTCTGCGAGGTCAGCCGGGACAGGATCTCCAACCCCGTGCCCGCATAGTTGGTGCTGACCCCCGGAATACCGCTGGCCTGGTCGAACGGACCGGTCGAGCCATTGCCGCTGGAGATGTAGAGGCTGACGCCCTTGAGCTTGTCGGCCAGCGCGTAGGGGTCGTGCCCTTCCCATTCCGGGCCGCCCGGCGGACCCCACATGGCGGCCGAGTCGAATCCGCCCGCATCACGCAAGGCGAACTGGATCGCCTGCGGCATGCCGAGCGTCGTCGTGGTCAGCACACCGGAGTAGGAACCCGCGTATTTGGCGAAGTTCGGATTGCGCCCGGCCAAGAACATCGCGGCCGTGCCGCCCATCGAAATGCCCTCGATGCCACGGATATCCGAGGTCCGCCACTGGCTCTCGAGCAGCGGCGGAAGTTCCTTGGTCAGAAACGTTTCCCACTTGTAGTTGCGGCCGTTGTCCGGCTGTAGCCAGTCGGAGTAGAAGCTGGCCTGACCGCCGACCGGCAACACCACCGTGACGTTCTTATCGGCGAAGAAATCCACCGCACCCGCCTCATGGGTCCAGCCGCTCTCGTCATCGGTGGCACGCAGACCATCGAGCATGAACAAGGCCGGGAACCTGGCATCGGGGTGGGTATTCCAGTCCCGCGCCAGCAATAGCTGCACCTGGACGGGCGTGGCCATCGATGGTGAATCGACCCACAGCGCGACCCGCCGATCGGTGAGCCAGACCACCTTGTGCACCGTCGGGCCCGCGACCGGCGCGACCGTCGGCTGCGCGTTTGCGGGTGCGCTGATCGGGGAAAGACCTGAGGCGAGCGGAATCACCACGGCGGTGACGAGCAGCGCGGCCCGACGGGCCACGCGTCCGTTGCGCCACCCGCGCGGCCCCCTGCTGCCGAATGCAACTCCTGCCACAAGAGTTTCCTACCCCCGCTACCTCCGGGTTTCCGGTAGGACACGCGGATACCGGAGCGCACTGTCTGATTCAGCGATCCGACGAACACCGTGGGGAGCCCCGAAAAAGCGAACGGCGCCGCCGCTTCCGAATCGGAAGCAGACGGCGCCGTTCGGCGTCTTATCCCTGGATCACCAACCGCCGGTGGCGTCGAGGATGCCGTTGTGGGAGTTCCACAGCTCGGCCTCCCAGTACTTCCACGAGTGCGTACCCGCGGCCGGGAAGTCGAACTGCGCCGGGATGCCGAGCGAGCCCAGGCGGGCCTGGAACGCACGGGTGTTCACCAGCGAGAGCGCTTCCAGCGCCATACCGTTGGCCGTGTTGAAGTAGCCGACGGCGGAGTTCGGCCGGTCGTACTGACCCGGCAGACCGCTGGCCGCCGAGATGTACATCGGCAGACCCTTCAGCTGCGGGGCGAAGACGAACGGGTCCATCCGCAGCCACTGCGAGCTCCACGGCGCGGCCATCGAGTCGACGTTGTAGCGGCCCGCGTCCAGCATCGCGATGCGGATCGCCTCACGCATGCCCGGCGCGGAGATGTTCAGGTAGCCGGAGTAGGAGGCGGCGTACTTGAACTGGTCGCGGTGGTAGGCGGCCAGCGCCAGCGCGGCGGAGCCACCCATGGAGAGACCGACAACCGCGTTGTTCGTGCGCGAGACACCGTAGCCCTCGAGGAAGGCGGGGAGCTCCTTGGTCAGGAAGGTCTCCCACTTGTAGGTGGTCTTCTGGCCGTTGGTGTTGCTCGGCGCGTACCAGTCGGCGTAGAAGCTCGACTGACCGCCGACCGGCATGATCAGCGAGATGTTGTCGTTCTTGAACTGATCGAGGGCGTTGGTCTCGAACGACCAGGCATTGCGGTCGTCGCGAGCACGCAGACCGTCGAGCAGGTAGACCGCGGCGTTACCGCCGCGCGCTGCCCACTGCACCTGGACCTTGATCGGGCCCATCACCGACGGGACCATCAGGTCCTCGAAGCCGCCCGACGGCGTCCGCAATGCGGGGCCGTGGACCGGTGCGGCCATGGCGACGGTCGGGCCCGTCACGCCCGCGGCGATCGGCAGCGCCAACGCAGCGGCACCGACACCCAGAATTCGACTACGCCAACCACGAGGGTTGCCTCGCCGTCCCGACTTGGTTCTCTTCGGCGCGGCCGCCCTGCCGAAACGCATGAATCCTGCTCTCTTTCTGCTGTTGTGGTGCCGCCCGTAGCCCGCGAGGGGCCGGGCAGCACCCGTGCTGCCAACGAGACGCGCGTCACATGCCAACCCGGTACCCGACATTCCGGCACAAGTGACGGCGCTACAACGATCTGGTCACACTTGCGCTCGCTGGAGGTTATTCGACGTGCGAACTCTTAGCAAGACCGGGGTAATCGAGTGGCCGAATTCCGCCCGTTCACAAGCTGTGATCGTGCGGTGACCCTATCGCGTTCGCCCGGAGATGTCGTGTCGGAACGGGAATTTCGGACAAAGATTAGGGGGTACTAGGGAGTCCGGAATCGCTCACCCCAGGTTCCCCGTCGGATCCGGCGGCATCTCGAGCACTCGACCGGCCCAGTAGGGCCAGGCGTGCGCGCCACCCGCCCCGGGTTATCGAAGACCGCGTTCGTGGGGCCGAGCCAGTCGAGCCGAGCCAGTCGCAGCCCTCGCGCATACCGGGCGCGGAGATATTCAGATAGCTCGAATACGAACCGACATACTGGAATTGCTCCAGGGGATCAGGCACCCAGCGCCATGACCACGTTGATATTCCGCGATCATGAACGGCAGTGCCGACACTGGGGCGTCCCAGCACTCGAATATCGCAGCCGCCCACCACCGCGACCGCCCGGCAACTATCCCGCACACTCCGCCGGACCGCAGCGATTCGACCTATTGCCCGTGCGGTCACCGTTGATGGCCACCGTTGTGCACAGCGGATCGAGACGCGACACAATGCTTCCCGCGAGCCGAAGATATCGATGTTTACCGTTTGTGCATAGGCATATTGGAACGGCAGCCGAGCGAAAAGCCGCTGGGATACCGAACCGTGATGGAGGCCGGAGAATTACGGCGCAGACTCGTACTACGGACCCGCGCCGGGCATCCGGTCCGAAACTTTCCGCCGATAATCTCTTTAGCAACGAGCAGGCAAACATTCGGCCGGAACAAAAACGGGCCGCCCGATACTTCGGGCGGTCCGTTTCTCGGGTTGGGACTAACCGATATTGGCCGAGAGGTCCGGGATCATGCGATAGGCCTCGTCCTGCCAGTTCGTCCACGCATGCAGACCGGCGGGCGGGAACGAATACACCGCGTTCTGTGCTCCCAATGTCATCATGCGGACCTGGAAGGCCCTGGTATTGGCCAAGGCGAGTGCCTCGAGCGGCGCACCCCTGAGGAGGCGGTCCGTGGCCGCCAGGAACGGGATGGTCAGATCCTCGGACATCGGGAGTCCACTACCGGCGGCCACCCACACTCGGGTGCCGTTCTGGATCAGGCGCGGTGCGAAGACGAACGGATCCATCCGCAGCCACTGCGGGCCCCACGGCGGCGCCATCGAATCCACGTTGTAGCCCCCCGCGTCGAGCATGGCCGTCCGAATCGCCTCTCGCATACCCGGCGCCGAAATATTGAGATAGCCCGAGAACGAACCGGCGAAGCTGAACTGATCCGGGTGATAGGCCGCCAGCGTCAGCGCGGCACTGCCGCCCATCGACAGACCGAATACACCGTTGCGATTCGGATTGAACCCCAAGCGATCTCGCAGCGCGGACCGCAATTGCTGGGTCAGAAAGGTTTCCCAGTCGTAGCGGTAGCTCTTGCCCGGCCCCGCCATGAAGGCTTCCGTCGCACCGGATCCGGTGGACGAACCCGCCGATCCCGGCGCGACGCCGAAAAAGTTGCTCGGCGCGTTCCAGTCGGCGTAGAAGCTCGACATGCCCCCCACCGGCAGGACCACATTGATATTCCAGCTCGCCAGGACCTCGGGGACATTGGTCTCGATCTCCCAGCCATTGAGGCTTTCCGGCGCCCGCTGGCCATCGAGCACGTAGGCCACACGGTTGGTATTGCCGTCCGCCGCGCGCAGCACCCGAGTCTTGATCGGGCCCATCACCGGGGAGTCGACCCAGAAGTCGAAGGCCGCCGGGTTGAAGCCCGCCGATGCGGTGGCGCCGCTGCCCGCAATGGCGATCCCGAGCGGTAAGAGCATGGCCGTCGCCATGCCGAGCGCCCATTTCTTCGCCCAGGAACCACCGTTCGCCCGAGTCGAGGAACCGACAGAGCTTCCGGGCCAACGCTTCCAGCGCACACTTCGCATTCGACTCGACCTTTCGTTCGGACGGCCAGTCAGCAAACTATACGCAACTTCGACTGACCCCCTCATCGGACATACAGACGGACCATCCCTCACAAAACCGACAATTCACCTGTAGGCATGCCATCCGCACATCAATCAAACAATGAATGCCTCTATGTTGCTGGAAAGTGATCCAACCCACAACTATCGAAGCCCTCCCGCAGCTGATTCGTTGTCAACCAGGGTTACGGACTGACACCCGGCAAACGAAAACCGCCCGGTGTGCGAGCACACCGGGCGGTTTTCGAGAAGGTCGAGCTGGATCAACCGATATTCGCCGAGAGGTCCGGAATCATGCGGTAGACCTCGGACTCCCAGTTGCGCCAGTTGTGGATACCGACCGACGGGAAGCTGTAGGTGACATTCTGGGCACCCAGCGTCGCCATCCGGACCTGGAAGGCCCGGGTGTTGACCAGCGCGAGCGCCTCGAGCGGCGTGCCCTGGATGATGTCGATCGGCGAGGAGGCATCGCCGGGACCGGGCAGCGCGCTACCCGCGGCGACCCACAGCCTGGTGTTGTTCTGGATCAGTCGCGGCGCGAAGACGAACGGGTCCATGCGCAGCCACTGCGGGCCCCACGGCGGCGCCATCGCGTCGATGTTGTAGCCGCCCGCGCTGATCATGGCGACGCGCAGCGCCTCGCGCATGCCCGGCGCGGAGATGTTCAGGTAGCCGGAATACGAACCGGCATAGACGAACTGATCCGGGTGGTAGGCCGAGAGCGTGAGCGCAGCGCTGCCGCCCATGGACAGACCGAAGACACCGTTGCGGGTCGGGCTGAAGCCCAGACGGTCACGCAGCGCATTGCGCAGATCGCTGGTGAGGAAGGTCTCCCACTTGTAGGTGTTCGACTTGCCCAGCGTCTCGTTCCACCCGGAGGAGCCCGTCATCGCGGAACCGGAGGAGGAACCGTTGGCCGAACCCGACGAACCGGTGCTCAGACCGAGGAAGTTACCGGGCGCGTTCCAGTCCGCATAGAAGCTGGACGGGCCGCCGACCGGCATGACGACATTGATATTCCACTTGGTCAGCTCGCGGGCGACCTCGGTCTCGGCCTCCCAGCCGTTGAGGTCACCGCGGGCCCGCATGCCGTCCAGCGCGTACACCACGCGCCCGGTGTTGCCGTCCGCGGCGCGGAAGATCCGCGACTTGATCGGCCCCATGCTGGAGTCCACCCAGAAGTCGAAGGCGTCCGGATTGAACGCCGCCGACGCGGAGCCCGCCGGACCTGCTACTGACACCCCGAGCGGCAGCAAGATAGCCAGCGACATCAGCACCGACCGCCTGAACCACGAACCGGCTCTACGGGTTTTCAGACGTCCATTCTGCGCGCTTCGCCCGATCACGCCTCGCATCTAGTTTCGGCCTTTCGTTATGCGGCCGTGTCTCGGCCGCTTCTCTACGTTGACCGCTGAGGTTTGCCCACGTCGAAGGGGACGCCCCCAGCGGGCGTACTCACGTACCCTATCGCTACATCGATGTGGTGGCGTTATCAAAAAGAGATAAAGCGATATGCGCCACGTTTATTCTCGCAGGTCATCGATACAACTGGGCCCAGGGAGGTCCCTGCGTCCAGTGTGACTGGAGATGCGAGCCCCAGCGACTCGGAGAGCAGTCCCCTCAGCGCTGCGGCTGCGGGAACGGGTCGACCAGTCCACACCGCTCGATCTCGTACTTCGGCACGCGATCGATGCGGTACTTCGCGAAGTGCAGTGCGTGTAGCAGGTTGTGCTTGAAGCGGCCCCAGGTGAGCGGATCCCGGTAGGAGATATCCAGCGCCACGGTGTCCGGGCAGGTCATCGCGGTGCGGGCCTGGGTGACCCACTTTTCGTCCATGTACCAGGGCATCCACGGATGCCGATCGACCATGCCGGTATCCACCACAACCCAGTCCGGATACAGGCTCTTGTCGTGCCCGATCCGGCCGTCGGTGAGCCGGTCGCTGTGCGCGGCAAGCGGATAGGCCAGGCCCATCTGATCGATGACGCGCACGTCCAGCGGGACGTTCATGCTGGTCATACCCAGGTTCAGGAAGTAGACGGTATGGCCGGCGCCGCCGTCGGGAATCGGCTGCGGTGGGGGCGCGATGTACCAGAACATGAACGACGGCGAGTTCAGCAACAGACCGCCATTGGGGGTTTCGGCGATGTTGTTCACCATGGCCCGGATGCGCGGGTAGTCCAGGTAGTCCTCGGCCAGGATGGGGTGATCGTGGCCGGTATTGAGCACGTAGTAGACGCGCTCGTCGACGATGCCGGACGCGCTGATCTTGGTGCCGGTCTTGATGGCGGTGGTGTTGGCCGCGAACAGCGCCCAGCCCGCGGTGCCGAGCAGCGCGCACAGGAGCACCGCGAAGGACCAGTCTCCGGCCGTCGCCGCGCGCAGGCCGCCCTCTGGCACCCGCACCGGCACCACGGCAATCGGCAGCAGCAGGCAGAACAGCTGCGGCAACAGCATCCGGCCGTGCATGAAGTCGCCGCCGACGCGCAGGGCGTAGACGGTGAGCACGAATCCGCTGCCGAGCATGAGTGTGACAACCGCGCTAGGCGAGTGCAGCCATCCGCGCGCCCGGCGCACCGTCCAGCGGCGCTGCTCATCCGACGCTGGTGCGTCCGCGGTCTCGGTGCGAGTCGAACGGGCCGCGAGCACCCCGATGAGCAGCAGCATGAGCAGCGGCACCCACAGGTAGTACGGACCGACCAGATCCCAGAGGTATTTGAAGCCCTGCCCCCACTTGGCGCCGCCCGCGTCTTTGGCGACCGCGGTATTCGGGTAGGGCAGGCCGTAGTAGCCCATCCGCCAGACCTGGTAGCCCATCGGCACCAGTCCGGCGACGGCAACGATCAAGCCGCGCAGCAGGATCGGGCGCAGCCGGGACTCCGGCATCGGAGCCAGGAAGATCATCAGCAGCGCCAGCCCGCCGACCAGGGTCATCTCGGGACGGATCAGCGGTGCGAGTCCGGCCAGGAACACCAGACCCAACAGCGCGGGCAGTTTCACCCGCTCGGTCTGGCTCCAGCGCATCAGCTGCCACCACAGCAGGCCGAGCCAGCAGATGACCAGACCGCTCTCCAGTCCGGAGGTGGCGTAGTCGCGGGCGGGGGGCACCGCGATGTAGACGAGCACGCCCGCTGGCAGCAGCAGCGCCGATTTGGTGCCGCCCCACAGCCGCGCCGTGCCGAGCATGGCGAATACGATCGCCAGCATCGAGACCGTCAGCGCGACGCCGAGGACGACGTACTCGAGTCGGGCTCTGGTGAGCCAGCTGAAGAACCACACCAGATAGGTCCACGCGGTACTGGTGTTGGTTTCGACTCGCTCGCCCGCATTGAAGACCGGCCCGTTGCCCGCCAATAGGTTCCGCACCGTGCGCAGCACGATGAGGCCGTCGTCGGCGATCCAGCGCCGTTGCCAGGCGCCGACCGAGAAGAGCACGACGGTGAGCGCGATCCCACCGACGAAGGTGGCTCGGGATAGCCGCGCGGACCGCAAGCCGGAACGAGCCGACCTCTCGGTCGGCTCCTCCGTTGCTTGTGCTGTTCGCTCCACTCCCTCTACCAACAGTTCGTCAGGTGAGATAGACAGCGACACCTACCGCTCCGATCCAGGCGATTGCGAGGAACTGGAGGATGCGATCCCCCAGTGCGATCTCTTCGGGTTCACCGGCCTCGCCGCCATCGACGTCGACCGCGTAACGCAGGATTGCGATGGTAAACGGAATCATCGAAATCGCGAACCAATTGGTGTGCTTCAGATTGTCCTGCTGGAACGCCCACAGGCCGTAGAACACCACCACCGCCGTCGCGGCGAGGGTCCAGATGAAGCGCAGATAGGTCGGCGTGTAGTACTCGAGCGACTTGCGGATCTTGGCGCCGGTGCTCAGCGCGATCTGCAGTTCCGCATAGCGTTTGCCCGCGGCCATGAACAGCGAGCCGAACGCCATGATCAGCAGGAACCATTGCGACAGGTCGATATTCGCGGCGGCGCCACCGGCCACGGCGCGCAGCAGGAAGCCCGAGGACACGATGCAGATGTCCAGCACGGCCTGGTGCTTGAGGCCGATGCAGTAGGCCAGCTGGATGCCGATGTAGACGGTCATCACCACGGCCAGATGCCACGAGGCGAGGAACGATCCCGCGATCGATCCGAGCAGCAGCACCACCGACAGCAGGTAGGCCAGATTCACCGGGACGACGCCCGCGGCAATCGGGCGGAACCGCTTGGTCGGGTGCGCCCGGTCGGCCTCCACATCGAGCGCGTCGTTGACCAGATAGATGCCCGAGGCCGCCATGCAGAAGACCACGAAGGCGAGGCCGACGTGCGCGAGCACCGTCAAGTCGGTTGCGGTATCCGGACCTGCCGCCAGCGGTGCGGCGAGTACCAGCACGTTCTTGACCCACTGGCGCGGCCGGACCGCCTTGAACAGCCCACCCGCCAGCGTCTTGGGTGGGCCCTTGACGACCGCTTCGGCTAGGTCGGTGCTGGTCGGCTCTTCACTCATGTCAACCAAGGTCTCTTCTTGTGCGGTCACTATCGAGTCTCTTTTCGGCGGCAAGCACAACAGCGGCGGACGCGGCGCCGAGTGCGGAACCGGCGAGCACGTCGGAGGGATAGTGCACCCCGAGCACAACCCGGGAGAGCAACATCGGTGGGACGAGCACCGCAGGCAAGGGTAGCCCGGTCAATCTTCCGAGCAACACCGCCGCCGCCGTGGTGGAGGTGGCGTGCGAGGACGGGAAGCTCAGCTTGCTCGGCGTCGAGACGTTGACCTGCACCGATGGATCGTTCGGGCGGGGCCGCCGGACAATGCGCTTGATCACGATGGATGCGGCGTGCGCGCCGACCGCGCCGACCGCGACCCCGGCCCACTGCCGCCGCCGCGGCTTGTCGACGAGCCAGCCCGCCGCGGCGATGCCGACCCAGCCGAGCGCGTGCTCACCGAAGTGCGACATACCGCGGGCCGCCTTGACCACCTCGGGCTTACCGCCGATGGCGGCCTGAACCGCATTGATGATCTTGACCTCGGGTGGCTGTCCCGACGGGATCGCCGACACCGGACCGCCGTGGCCGTTCGCACTCGGCGCGGGCACCGCGGTGTTGTCGTCCGCGGCCGGGGCTTCCAAACTCACTGCTGCTCATCTCTCGTGTCGATACCGAAGACGTTCTCCCACGCGGCCGTGCTGGTCAGCATCGGGTGGGCGGCGCGATAGCGCTGCTGCATCTCCGGGAAGCGGGCGGCCAGCTCCTTACGCAACCGCATGGCCTCCTTGAACAGCCCGAGCGCCTGACGCGGATCGCGCTTGCGGTAGACGACGCCGCGACCGTCCGCCGTGGTGACGGTGACGCCGTCGACCTGCGAGAGCAGGAACCAGCGGGCGTCCAGGGTCGGCACATTCAGCTGCGGACGCTCATGGTGTTCGGCATGCGCCGGGCGGAAGTTGTGCACCACCCCCTTGGCCAGGCGGACCACCTTGGCGATCGGATTCGCCGGTTCACCGACCGCGCCCACTCCGATATGGCTGGCCAGCGGCAGTTCGGTGGAGGACGGCAGGATGACCGCGTCCGGGTACTGCTTGCGCATTTCGTGCACCGCGCCGAGCGCGCTCGGCAACAGCTGGAACAGTCGCTCCGGGCCGGCGAGGAAGTCCTTGATCGCCAGATTCTGGATGGCGACCGTCGAATACTCCAGGCAGAGCAGGTGTTTCAGGGTCGCCTTGACCGTGTTGACGACCATCCCGCGCCCATTGCCCGGCATATGCAGAGATGCGACAACGAGTCGGTTGCGCAGGTGGAAGTACGCCTGCCAGTCGATCGCGTCGTCCTTATCGCTCCACGCCATATGCCAGACCGCGGCACCGGGCAGGGTGACGGTCGAATAGCCGTGATCGCGTGCACGCAAACCGTATTCGACATCGTCCCACTTCAGGAACAGCGGCAGCGGCTGACCGATCTCCTCGGCGACCTGACGGGGGATCACACAGGTCCACCAGCCGTTGAAGTCGACGTCGATGCGCCGGTGCAGCAGCTTGGAGTTGTCGCGGTCCTTGAGCGGGTATTTGGAGAAGTCGTGGTCGTATTCGACATTCGGCGCGGAGGTCCACATGAAGATGCCGCGATCCACGACCTCACCCATGCTGTGCAGGTGTGAGCGCTCCTGCAGATTGAGCATCTGGCCGCCGACCAGCATGGGCGATTTGGCGAAGCGGGCGAAGGCCAGTGCGCGCAGGATCGAATCGGGCTCGATCTCGATATCGTCGTCCATGTAGACGATGTACTGGGCGTCGGTGGTCTTCAGCGCCTCGTACATGACCCGGCTGTAACCACCCGAGCCGCCGAGGTTGGGCTGGTTGCGGATGGCGAGCCGATCGCCGAGCACCGCGGCGGCCTCGGTGAAGCCGGGTTCGTCGACCACCTTGCGGTTGCCCTGATCGGCGACGATGACCGCGGCGATCTTCTCCAGCACCAGCGGATCCGAACCGAGCGCGGCCAGGGTCTTCACCAGATCGGTCGGCCGGTTGAAGGTCGGCATGCCGACCGCGATGGTGCCCGCACCGGGCGCCTCGACCGGTGCGTACCAGCCGCCCGCCAGCAAGGTGACCGCGGTATCGGTGGTGATGTCGAACCAGATCCAGCCGCCGTCTTCGAACGGGCCGAGGTCGGTCTCGAATTCCACGTGTACCGATTCGGTGCCCGGCGCGACCGCGAACTCCTTGCCCTGCACGTGGATTCGCGAACCGTCGGCCTTGGACCGGTAGACGTCGACGCGGCCGTGTCCGGCCAACTCGAGCCGCAACACCACCGAGGACAGGATGCTCCAGCGCCGCCAGTAACTCGCGGGCAACGCGTTGAAGTAGGTGCAGAACGACACCTCTGACTCCGCGCCGATCGACAGCGAGGTACGGGTGGTGGCGTGCGCGCGCCGCGCGTTGGTCGGCGACTCCTCCACATAGAGGGTGCGCACGTCCAGCGGTTCACCCGGCCGGGGCAGGATGATGCGCTGCAGCAGCGACTTCGCGCGAGTTCCGGTGGTCATGTCTTCCAAAATCGATTGGGAGGTCATTCGTTGCTTTCATCCGAAAGAGGCTCGTCCGACTCCAGGTGCGGCCGCAGGACATTGTCGAACATGCTGAGCGCGCTGCCGATGGCCATATGCATATCCAGGTACTGGTAGGTGCCGAGACGACCACCGAAAAGCACCTTCGCCGTCGCGGTTTCCTGCTTGGCCAGGCTGCGGTAGGCCTGCAGCTTGGCACGGTCCTCCGGCGTATTGATCGGATAGTACGGCTCGTCACCGGTCTGCGCGAAGCGTGAGTACTCGCGCATGATGACCGTCTTGTCGTTCGGGTAGCTGTCGCGCTCCGGGTGGAAGTGCCGCGGTTCGATGATGCGGGTGTAGGGCACGTCCGAGTCGTTGTAGTTCATCACCGAGGTGCCCTGGTAGTCACCGGTATCGAGCACCTCGGTCTCGAAATCGATGGTGCGCCAGCCGAGCTCGCCCTCGCTGTAGTCGAAGTAGCGGTCCACCGGGCCGGTGTAGACGACCGGTGCGTCCGGGTTCTCGGCACGGATCTGCTCGCGCACATCGAACCAGTCGGTGTTCAGTCGGACCTCGATCAGCTCCGAGGCGGCCATATTCTCCAGCCACTTCGTGTAGCCCTCTTTGGGCAGACCCTCATAGGTGTCGTTGAAGTAGCGGTTGTCGAAGGTGTAGCGCACCGGCAGGCGGGTGATATTGCCCGCGGGCAGTTCCTTCGGATCGGTCTGCCACTGCTTGGCGGTGTAATCGCGAACGAACGCCTCGTACAGCGGGCGGCCGATCAGCGAGATCGCCTTCTCCTCGAGGTTCTGCGCGTCCTTGGTCTCGACCTCCGAGGCCTGGTCGGCGATCAGCTCGCGCGCCTCGTCCGGGGTGAAGTAGCGGCCGAAGAACTGGGAGATCAAACCGAGGCCCATCGGGAACTGGTAGGCCTGCCCCTTGTGCATCGCGAAGACCCGGTGCTGGTAGCCGGTGAATTCGGTGAACTGGGTCACGTAATCCCACACCCGCTTGTTCGAGGTGTGGAACAGGTGCGCCCCGTACTTGTGCACCTCGATCCCGGTTTGCGGCTCCGGCTCCGAATAGGCGTTGCCGCCGAGGTGGTAGCGACGATCGATTACCAGCACCCGTTTGCCGAGCAGATTGGCGGCGCGCTCGGCGACGGTCAGCCCGAAGAATCCGGAGCCGACGACGATCAGATCGAACTGTGAGGCGGAGTTTGCGGAGTTACCCGGGGACGATGCGACGGTCACGGGAGCCCAGCGTATCGGAAGTCCGCGCGAGGTCCCGGTGGAGTCACGAGGTAGGCGCGAGCGGAGCCGATGCCATCCGAATTTCTCCTGAAGTTTGCCGAAACGAATACGCGGCGGCAACTCAGCGGCTATTACATATCCACGCGAACTGATCAGACGTCCAGTTAGCGTCCCGCGCGTTGGTTCGTCGACTGCACCAACGCTGACCTTTTCGAGCGACCTGCGAGAGTCGCTAGCGGCCCGACCCGGAAGACCTGATGATGCGGAACACTCTTGCCCGACTCTTGGGCGTTGCCTCGCGCACGGGCGCGGCCCCGTTCATATGCCTGCTCGCCCTGTTCGCTGTGCTCGGCGGCGCGATAGTCGTCCCGGCTCCCGCGCGAGCGGCCGAATTCGATGCCCTGGCGTCGACGCCGGTCGAGGATGCGGGCGGGGTATGCGTCACCGGCGCGCCGACCTTCGACGACATCGTCACCGCCGCCGCGACAGCGCTGCGCACGACGGTGCCGGTCGCGCAGATCGCCGCATTCGACCGTCAGGTCGCCGATTTCCGCAACACCATCGCCGCGGTGCGGGTGCACCGGGACGGACTGCCGGTCGCGCCGTCGACGGTGAACGAACGCACCGAATTCCTGGACGATCCGATCGTCACCTACCTGGTCAACGGCCTGGACGCGGTCCGGACCGGACGACTGGACACCACCATGTCGGTATCGCGACTGACCGTCAATGACGTCATCGAGGTCTTCATCCTCGCGACCCGGATCGTGAAGATTCCGGCGCAGTTCGCGGCCAGTCTGGTGCCCACCGTCGGGTTCTTTCTCCAGCCGATCGTCGGTGCGGTGTTCAGCGGTGTGAAATCGCTGGCCCGCACGGTGCAGGACTTTCTGGCCGCCAACTGCGCCACGCCGAACGCGTATCCGAAGCTGGTCCTCGACGAATCCCGGTACACCGAACACGTCGAATTGCCGACGCCGCTGGTCGATCTCGCCAACACGCTGGTGCGGGCGAACGGAACATGTACGCCCGTCGCGGAATTGACCATGCGGACGCTGGTCGAACGCACCAGGGCCTTCCTCGAACAGGCCGATCTGCCGCTGGACCGGGCCGGATTGAATGCGGGAGCCGAATCGCTGCAGGGTTTTCTGCGCGATAACCGGGTCGCCGAGCTGGCGCTGATGCGCCGCACCGAGGAGTTGGGTCCACTCGTCGACGCACTCGACTACGGTCCGGTGACCTTCCTGACCAACCTCGGTTTCGATTTGTACGAAGGCAAGGCGCTCAACACCGTCGCGTTGGCGGATATGAAGGTGGAGAACGCCTTCGACCTGGCCACCCTGACCTTGGACGTGACCAGCCTGCTGCTCACGGTCGCCAACCTGGCGGCCGGCTGGACCGGCGTCAGCGACGCCGTACTCACACCGCTGTCGATGGTGCAGACGCTGGCATTCGCGCCGACCACATACGGCGCACCGATTCTGAAGGGTGTCATGCAGTCGATGTGTGCGGTGTAGCGCCGCAGGTGCGCGGCCCGATTCCCGCGGATGGGCACGGGCTCGGCCGCCGATACAGCATCTCCCGGTGTCGGGCCGGCCGTCGTATCACAGCGCGATGCGACGGCCGGGCCGGATCCGATCGAAACTCATTCGGGGAAACCGATATCCGATTCGACGGTGTCGCGGGCGGTGTACATGCGCCAATAGTGGTCGCCCAGTTCGTCATTGCTCATGCGGACGATCTCCAAGCCCGCCGGGATGACTTCGGGGTGCTCGTCGATGATGCGCTCGGCCTTGCTGTTGCCGATCAGGACGCCGATATTGAGCAGGCCCACGTAGACGCCGGTGCCCTGGAGTTCGATGGCGAGTTGGCGCACGTAGTTGCGTTGCGCGCCGAGGGCGACACCGACATTGGAAAGGTACGGGAGCGGGTTCTTATCGGAGACTCCGGAGGAGAACAGCAGTGCTCCTTCGCCGCGCTCGAGCATTGCCGGGACAACGGCACGGGTCATCCAGATCGGTGAGTAGACCTTCACCTCCAGCGGGACCCGGAGGTTGTCGGCATCGACGTCCAGGGTCGATGGGATGCGGTCGGCCATATCCATGGCGGCACCGTGCATGGCGACGTCGATCTGGCCGAACTTGTTGGCGATGTCGTCGACCGCACTGCGCAGCTGCTTCTCGTCGGTGAGATCCGCGGGGAAGGCCGCGGCCTCGATGCCCTCGGCGGTCAAATCCTCGACATGCCGGTGCGCCTTATCCGGATTCCGGCCGATGACCGCCACCCGGAACCCCTCCCGACCGAACCGCCGCCCGGTCCCCCTGCCGAGTCCGGGCCCGAATCCGAATATCGCGATCGTCTTGGTCATACTTCCTCGCTAAGTTGAGCAGTGGTTCAAGTTAGCTTCGACGCTAGCATTAACTTGAACCCATGCTCAAGATAAATCCGGACGCGGATTTGTAGGATCGGCGAATGCCCGTGGACAAGCCGTTACGTAGCGATGCCCAACGCAACCGGGACGCCCTCGTATCAGCCGCCCGCGAGGTCTTCGAGGAACGCGGCCTCGACGCACCGCTCAAGGAGATCGCCGCCCGCGCCGGGGTCGCGATCGGCACGCTCTACAACCGCTTCCCCACCCGCGACGATCTCATCGCCGCCGCCGTCGAGGACCGCATCGAATCCGGTGCCCGCATCGCCCAGGAAGCGCTCGAAATCCAAGACCCCTGGGACTCTTTCGTCTATCTGGTCGAAAAGGTCTGCGAACTCCAGGCGGCCGACCGCCTGCTCAGCGACCTCGCGCTACGCGGCGCCCCGAGCCCCGCCATTGCCCGCGCCCAGGAATACGGCCATGGCCTGATGCGCCAAATCGTCACCCGCGCACAGGAATCCGGCGCCTTGCGCCCCGACTGGGTCCTGGAAGACATCGCCTTCATCACTTGGTCGCACACCCGCATCATCGAAGCCACCGCCAAAATCGCCCCCGAAGCCTGGCGCCGCCACCTGGCATTGCTCCTCGACGGCCTCCGCGCCACCGCCGCCCACCCGCTCCCCGTACCCCCCATCACCGAAGACCAACTGATGCAAGCGCTTCGGGACTAGCCGACCGCCGCACCGGTCCGCAAACAGTTGCAGCCACGTCACGTTGATTCCGGCACGCCGCGCGAGCGTTGGCCGCCATCGACATCGTTTGGGAGGTACTGGAACCCATTACCGATCCGATGGCAGTGATCTCGGCTCGGAAGCGACTGAAGGTGCACGAGCGCGGCGGTATCGCCCGCGTGCCGCGCCATCACTTGCGCCGGTATACGGTGTGCAGCCTTCGATACGGCGCGCAGCTGGCTTCAGCGCGATTGGACTGTTCGCGTAGCGAGGCCGGGACGACCGGCGGGGAGGTCACTGGTACGGATAGGGCGGCTGACCAACAGGAGGCTGCTGCGGGTACTGCCCGGGCTGAACGCCGGCCTGCTGATAGGGATCCGGTACCTGGCCATATGCCTGCCCGAAGGGCGCAGGTTGCACATAAGGCGCGGCCGTTGGCTGCACGGGCTGACCATACGGCGCCGCATACGGTTGGACCGGCTGACTGTAGGGGTGGTGCATGCGGGCCGCAGCTATCCAGCGGCCGGTGGAACTGACGGAGGCGCAGATGAGGATGGTCAGCGGGATGACGCCCACGATGACAGTGATGGGATTCCCGGTGACAATGCCCAGAACGGAGCCGATCAGGCTGAGCGCGGACATGATGATCAGGATTACCCGACCCGCCGTTCGCCGGCGGAACAGGAGCATCGCACCGAGCAGCCAGAGAAATGCGATGAGTCCGCCGACTGCGATCAGGGCGTAGACGGACCCGGACACTTCCGGTGGCGGCGCACCGTAGCGGCGATTGTCCGATTTGTTGCTCTCGTTGATAGCGACGCACAGTCCGAAGATCACACCGATAAGGCCGAGTAGGCCGACGATCACCGCCATGACCGCGGCGGTGAGCGCGGTACCACCACTCGCCTGCCGCTGATAGCCGTATGCGGGTTGCGGATAGCCATAACCCGGTTGGCCATAGGGGTAACCCATCGAGATCTCCCTCCCACTTCGATCGCGAAACTGTACCGCGCCATGGCGGTTTCGCTCGATGCGAGCGCGATCAGTAGATCAGGGCAGGGTGGGGCGGACGGGTGCGGCGGGCGGCGGTCCATCGGGCGGCGTATCCATTGGCGGCCAACAGGAGCACGACGAGTGGTAGGGCGAGGTCTATTGCGCTGCGAAGCAGGTTTTCCTGGATGAGGGCGCTCATCTGGCCGACGAGGCCGAACAGCGGTGGCACCCAGGCGGGGTGGTCGGCGGTGGACCACCAGAAGATGCCGAGGCCGAATTCGTAGTTGGTGAGCGAAAAGGCCAGTCCGACAATGCCGATGGCGATCGAGACGCCCGACGCGACGATCAGCGTGTATCGACCGGTCTCGTCCCGACGCCAGAGCTGGATGCCGCCGAAGATCAGGGCGAAGCCCATCAGTGCCGCGCCGAGTGTGGTGAAGATGACGAGGGAGTTGTCGAAGCGGCTGCGATCGCCGAGGAAGTCGATCAGCAGCGCGGTACCGCCGATCAGGTCGGTCAGTCCGCCGAGCACCGCCAGCACCGCGGCGGTCTGCGCGACCGCGCCGCTCGGGGCCCGATCCCCACTCTTGTACAGCATCGTCGACGCTCCTCCCCGCTCGTTGCGGACCACCCGATCCTACGGCCGCCAAGCTCGGCTCAGTAGCGTCGCAATCCAGCGGCCCGGCGACGGCAGTGCCCACTACCGGTTCAGCTGCTCGTCGAGACATCGCCGGTGAGCCCATCCGGCCTGTGCCCGCGTCCCTACCGCGCGGAACCGAATCGCTACGGGAGATACCGCAAAGCGGGGCGTCCGCACGCAAATGCGGACGCCCCGCCACTCGGTCCCCCAGAGCACGCGAGCTTTCGGACTACCGAAGGTTGGCCTCGGCGTACGCCTTCATCGCGTCGCGCACGAATTCGGTTGTCCCTGCACCGTGTACGTCGTAGTTGGCCGCGAATCGCGGGTCGGCGACGTACATTTCGCCGAGTCCGGTGAAGTGCTCGAAGGACGGGCGGCTCTGGGAACCGCCCCCCACCCAGTCGTAGTGCCGCGCGACGATGGCCTGGACCTCGTCGCTATCGGGGGCGAGACCGGCCGCGTGCGCCCGGCCGTAGTCGGCGGCGATATCCAGGTGGGCCTGGAAGTGCGCCTTCTTATCCGCCTCGCTGAGCGATCGCCACCAGCGGTCGCCGCGCTCATAGGCGTCCTTGCCCCAGCGTTCGATCACCTCATCCTTGTACCGAGTGTGGTCGAAACCGTCGAAAACCTCTGCCGCCATGAGTTGTTCACCTCGTTCCGTCTTGTGCAGCGTGTTGGTCACCGACTCGATCTGGCGCCGGATCCGATCCTGTTCGTGCCGCAGCAGTTCCAGGTGCGTGCGCAGCGCGGCGGCGGTGTCCTGTTCGCCCGCGAGAACTTCGGCGATGACCGGAAGGCCGAGGCCGAGTTCGCGCAGTAGCAGGATGCGTTGCAGCCGAACCAGGGAGTCCTGGTCGTAGAAGCGGTAGCCGTTGGCGCCGATCCGGCTCGGCGGCAGCAGCCCGAGCTGGCCGTAGTGGCGCAGTGTGCGGCTGGTGGTACCGGCCGCCTTGGCCAGATCCTGAATGGACCATTCGGTGCCCGATTCCATGACCTGTTCTCCCTTCTTTCTCGTCGGTACAACTAGCTTGTAAGTTGACGTTACGTCAAGATCAACCCATTTCGACCTGGACTTTCTAACGGACTCGCACTGGCACGCGACGCTCGGTCACCGCGGGCGCGACCCGCGGCTTGGCGACCACCTGGCCGAGCAGGGTGCCGCCGAGCGCGATGACGAGTCCGAGCACCTGCAGCGGGCTCAGCGCCTGGCCCAATGCGATCCAACCGATCAGCGCCGCCGAGACCGGGCTGAGCAGTCCGAGGAACGCGACCGAGGTGGCGGGCACCCGGGAGATGCCGCGGAACCAAAGGAAGTACGCCACCGCCGTGCCGATCACGCCGAGGTACAGATAGCCGCCGATGGCCGAACCGTCCAGCGCGGGCGGGGCGCCCTCGATCAGGAAAGCGAGCGGCGCGATGAACAGGCCGCCCGCGGTGAGCTGCCATCCGGTGATCGCGAGCGGTCCGACGCCTTCGGGCCGACCCCAGCGCTGGGTGAGCACGGTGCCCATTGCCATGGACGCCGCGCCCGCGAGTCCGGCGATGACGCCGACGGTGTCGAGTTGGGCATGGGCGCGCAGCACGACGAGCGCGACACCGAAGACACCGATCAGACCGGCGATCACCCTGCGCCCATTGGGCTTTTCGGCGAGTACGACGGTCGCGAAGGCCAGCGCGAACATGGGGGCGACCGCGCCGAGTACTCCGGCCACACCGCCGGGCAGCCGGTACGCGGCCAAGAACAGCAGCGGGAAGAACGCGCCGATATTGAGGACGCCGAGTGCGGCGGCGCGCCCGATCCAGACGCCGCGCGGCAGGACGCGGGTGATGGCGAGCAGCGCGAGCCCGGCGGGCAGTGCGCGCATCAGCGCGGTGAAGAGCGGACGGTCCGGTGGCAGGAATTCGGTGGTGACCGCATAGGTGGAGCCCCAAGTGATCGGGGCGAGTGCGGCGAGCGCCAAGGTGCCCGCATATGAGCTACGCGCGGCGGTGGTTGTTGTCATGTCGGTCGCTCCTCATTGATAATCTCAACGTTGAAATATCTACTCCCTGCCATATCTCGCCGTCAAGTAGATGAATGTTAAGATAATCACTCTCGAGAGGAACGCCCCATGGCCGATGCGATCGATCTGTTCACCGCGCACTGGAACCGGGAACGGCCGGACGTCGACGTATCACCGATGGCGGTGATCGGGCGCATCCAGCGGGTGTCCCGACTGCTGGAACAGGAGCTGAAGAAGTTCTTCGCCGGACACGGACTCGAGTTCTGGGAGTTCGACATGCTCGCGACGCTGCGGCGCTCCGGCGGCGCGAAGGGACTCACCGCGGGCGCGCTGAACCAGGTCGCCATGCTCACCTCGGGCGCCATCACCAATCGCATCGACCGACTGGCCGCCAAAGGCCTGGTCGAACGCGTCCCATGCGCGGAGGACCGCAGAGCGATCCTCGTCCAGCTCACCCCGACCGGCCGAACCCTGATCGACGAACTGCTGCCCCTGCACATGGCAAACGAACAGCGCCTACTCGCCGTCCTGGATCAACAAAGCCGAGGTCAGCTGGCAGACCAACTCCGCACCCTGGCCGAATCACTCGGCGACATCCCCACATCCTGACCCGGCACGCAACCGGACCAGGACCTACCCCGCGTCCCCCTTCCACAGTTCCTCGCTCGTCGCCGCACCGGAGACAGCCGGTGGAGGTGGCGGGGTCGGGGTCGACGCGGTCCTCGGCGCAACGGTATTCCCGGGCACAACCGCAGTATTCGGCGCAACATCACTGCCCGGCACTACGAAACCCCTGGTGCTGCGGCACTCTCGGGTCCGAGGGCTCCTCCGGACCCCGGGCCCTCGGGCAAGACACTGCCGCCGGGCAGCGTGGCACCCTGCGGTCCGAGCACTGCCCCCTCCGACGAGACACTGCCGCCGGGCGGCAACGCACCATGCCCTCCGAGCACACCTGCGGGCGCCGGACTTCCGGGGCCGCGAGCACCTCCGGGCATCGCCCCCTCGGGCAAGACACTACTGCCGGGCAGCGTGGCACCCTGCGGTCCGAGCACACCTGCGGGCACCGGACTTCCGGGGCCGCGAGCACCTCCGGACGCCGCTCCCTCGGGCAAGACACTGCCGCCGGACAGCGCGGCACCCTGCGGTCCGAGCACTGCCCCCTCCGACGAGACACTGCCGCCGGGCGGCAACGCACCATGCCCTCCGAGCACACCTGCGGGCGCCGGACTTCCGGGGCCGAGGGCACCTCCGGGCATCGCCCCATCGGGCGCCACAGTGCCGCCAGGAAGCACTGCGGTTCCGGGTGCGCCGTTGATGTTCGGTCGCACTGCACTTCCCTGGGGCACCGCGTTCGCGGGCGGCAACCTGCCGCCCGGCTTATCCTCGCGGTTTGCGGTCCCGTGTGGATCCGGCACCAGTTGCATGAGGGTGGTGAAGTCGACGACCCGGGCGCCGAGTGTGGGGGTTGCGATGATGACGCCGTTGGTGAAAAGGCGGTAGGAGCCAGCGTTTTCGGAGAGGGCCATCTCGGGGCCGAGGGGTTGGCCCAGCGGGCTGTTCGCGCCGCCGATCCGGCGGTATTCGGCGTCGATCGGCGATTCGACGACGAGGGTCTGCTTGCGCGGGTCGATGGGCGGTGTGGCCGCGCCGACCACCGGGGTGCCGAGTTCGGCCGGTGTGGGGCCGACATCGAGAGCGTAGATATCGGCGGGTTCCCCACCGTCGGGGGCGGCGGAGTACTCCGCACGCAGAATTCGCCCGTCCCGCAGCAGCACCGTTCCCGCGGTCGCCGCAATGACCTGGGTCGCGCGCGGATCCTCCTTTGCGGTACCCGGATAGACCTGGCAGTCGGTGGTGTCGCAGGTCTGCGCATAGGGGTAGCGGTGTTCGGCGAGCGCGTACGAGCGCGCCGCGATCGCCTGTGCGCGAAGGGCTTCCGTCGCCCCCTTATCCGCCCAATTGGCCTGCACCTCGGCCGGGACGACGCCCACCAGATAGTCCTCGATATCGACGCGATTCACCGTGCGCGCCTCGCCGTTCTCCATCGCAACGCCGAGCGAGCCGCGATAGGCCGAACCGCCGCACAGGGTCAGATGTTCGGCAGCGGGGCGGTTGGACCGCGGGTTGATCGGGTAGATCCATGGGTCGGCGACCGTCCTTTGCCACAGCACGCCACCGTCACAGCCCATCGTGACGACCACATTCGCGCCGCCGTCGGGTAGCGCGGTGAGGTGGGCGGCCTGACCGGGCGCGAGCAATTGGCCAGCGACCCGCAGCCCGGCGTCGGCGTAAGCGTCAAGTGTGGAATCGTCCTGTTCCACTAGTCGCACCCCGACGGTGGTTGCTGAGATCTTGCCCAGCGTCGCGCCCGGGTAGTAATGATCGAGGATGCGCTCGGCGGCCCAGCCCTTCCGCGCGCTGTCGAACGCGCCGACCTGACTCATCCCGCGCCCGTGACCCGGTCCGGCGAGCGGCCGATACGGCGGCGCGTCGGCCGGCCAGACCCAGCAGGCGATCACAGTTCCGGCCAGTACGGCCGCACCACCCGTGACCAGCATGCATATCGGGGTTCGCGATATCCGCCTACGGCAAATTCGCCTACTCGCCACTGTCGTTTTCATCCGCATTTTCCACTCCCCCGCGGTAGCCCATTTTGCTGCTGTTCGCGTCGCATCCGTTCACTCCCACGGTTTTTCGGGACCTGATCGGTTCGATACCGGTCGGCATGTCGTGCCATCCGGCCGCAATCCGAGAGCTACATTCGAGCAATCGAATAATCCTCAACCAGAGGTTTAGATTTGTGACAGTTGTGAACTAGTGTGGTCGTTGATGCATCAGGAAGCAACCCTGACATCCGTGCAGATGATCGCTCGGTTCGACCTGAATGGAGACGCTCGTGCCGTACCGCAAACCGAAACGTTCCTACGTGCTCCCGGTTGTCACCACTGTTGCGGTAGCGGCCCCGCTCGCGACTTTCACGCTGGGCGACTCAACCGATTACCGTTCGACCACCAGCAGCGAGCTCGCCGCAATACCCGCACAGATGGCCGAAGTGGTCCTCACCACGGTGCCCGACATCACCCTTCCGCTACGCGAACTCACCGGACTCGACCTACCTGATCTGCATCTTTCGGATCTACGCATGCTGCCGCTTCCGGATTCCGTTCCGATTCCGCAGGGGCTGCCGATGCCGCCCGGCATGCAGCTACCGAAGGAAATTCCGATCCCCAAGCTTCTCGGACAGAGCGCCCCGGGCCAGTCGGTTCCGGGCCAATCTCTCCCAGGCCAGTCGGTTCCCGGCCAATCCCGCCCAGGCCAGTCGGTTCCAGGCCAAACCCGCCCAGGCCAGTCAGCTCCCGGCCAATCCCGCCCAGGCCAGTCGGTTCCAGGCCAAACCCTTCCGGGGCAAACCTCCCCCAGCCAAACGACTCCGGGTCAATTCTCTCCTGGCCAGGCCATTCCTGGCCAAACCGCCCCGGGCCAGAACCCGAACACAGGTCAGGGCACCACGCTCGGACAGGGCACCACCCCCAGCCAATCCCTTCCAGGCCGGTCAGCTCCCGGCCAATCCCTCCCAGGCCAATCGGCTCCAGGCCAAACCTCCCCCGGCCAAACGACTCCAGGGCAATCCGCTCCCGGCCAGGCCATTCCAGGCCAAACCGCCCCGGGCCAGAACCCCAACACAGATCAGGGCACCACCCTCGGACAGGACACCACCCCCAGCCAATCCCTTCCAGGCCAATCGGTTGTTCCGGGCCAATCCCATCCGGGCCAATCGCTTCCTGGTCGATCAGTTCCAGGCCAATTGGCTCCCGGTCAAGCCTTCCCCGGCCAAACGACTCCGGGGCAATCCGCTCCTAGCCAGGCCGATCCCGACCAAACCGCGCCAGGCCAGAACCCCAACACAGGTCAGGGCACCACCCTCGGACAGGACACCACCCCGGACCAAACCGCGCCAGGCCAAAGCCCCCATACAGGTCAGAGCCCCAACACGGGTCATGGCGCCACTCTTGGTCAGGGCACCACCCCCGGCCAATCCACGCCAGGCCAGAACCAGGGCGCCCCCCTCGGACAGGACACCACTCCCAGCCGAACCACTCCTGCTCAGCCCGGCCAACGTCATCTCTCGGCCGCCACTTTCATCGCCGACCCCGGCCAGCTGGAACCCGGAATCACCCCGGACACACCCGCACTGGCACCCGGCGCCGTCCCGCCGGAGCTGCTCAGCCAGGTCGGTGCGCAGGTCAAGGAAGTCAGTCGGGATACACCGTTCAGTGTCGTCGCATTGACCGCGCACGATCTGGTGAACGCCAAGGCGATGGTCCGGGCCCGGCAGTCCGATGACACCTGGGGTCCCTGGTACGACACCGAAGCCGTCGATACCCGCCGCAACGATCGGGCGGCGGCGGGCGGCACCACCGGCACCGAACCGATCTACGTGGGCAATACCAAGTCGGTGCAGATCCTGGTGACCCGCAAGCCGACCCCGGCCACCTCGGCGTATCCGCCGATCGCGGACGATGCGGAGGGCGCCGTGCCGATGCGGCGCACCCAGGCCGCCCCCCGCTCGGATGATCCGGCCCAGACCGCTGTCGAACTGACGGCCGTGCTGATCGATCCGGGCCGTGGGGCCATCGACGGCACGCTCACCGATGTCGCGGCGGCGCTGCCCAGCGGCGGGCCCAATGTCATCACCCGATCCCAGTGGGGCGCCGACGAATCCATTCGCTGTGAAGACCCCACCTACGACGACCAGGTCGGCGGCATCACGGTGCACCACACCGCGGGCCGCAACGACTACACCAAGGCCGAATCCGCGGGCATCGTCCGCGCGATCTACACGTATCACGCAAAGACGTTGGGCTGGTGCGATATCGGCTACAACGCGCTGGTCGACAAGTACGGCCAGATCTTCGAGGGCCGCTTCGGCGGACTGGACCGTCCGGTGCAGGGCGCGCACGCGGGCGGGTTCAACGAGAACACCTCGGGTGTGGCATTGATGGGCAACTACGAGTCCGAGGAGCCCTCGGCGGAGGCGTTGGACGCGGTCGGCCGGTTCATCGGTTGGCGGTCCAAGATCGCGGGCCTGGACCCCAAGGGCTCCACCACGATGTACTCCGAAGGCACCGAATTCACCTTCTATCCGGAGGGCGAGGCGGTCCAGCTGCCGGTGGTGTTCGCGCACCGCGACGTCGGCAATACCAGCTGCCCCGGTGACGCGGCCTATGCCGATATGGATCGCATCCGCGATATCGCCGCGGGTATCGCCTCCGGCACGTCGAGCAAACCGCAACGGCAGGCGCAGGCACCCCAGCAGCAGGCGCAGGCACCGCAGTCGCAGACCGCCCCGCGCCCTCAGCTGGATATCGCGACGCTGGCCGCACTGACCGCCAAACTGCTCGGCCTGGTGAATCAGAACCCGATCGCCAAACACTGGGCCGATAAGGGCGGTCCGGACGGCCCGCTCGGCGCGGCCGCATCGGAGCCGCTGCCCGCCGCGCAGGGCCAGCAGTACGCGAAATTCGTCAACGGGTACGTCTACACCGGCGCGAATGGCCAGGTGTACGAGGTGATGGGCGCGATCCTGGACCGCTTCCTCGCCCTCGGCGCCGACGCTGGCGTCCTCGGCCTCCCGCTGAGCAATACCTACCCGGTGCCGAACGGACTGCGCACCGACTTCCAGTACGGCTCACTGATTCTCAACCAGCTGACCGGCATCGTCACCACCGTCTGGAAGGCCTACAACGAAACCAACCAACAACAGATCAACCGCAGTCCGATCGGTCAGGCCAGCGCACCGGCTGGCTGAGCAGCGCACCCACGCCGAGCCCAGCTGCGACGATCGCGTCGACCAGTTGGGCTCGGCGCATTTCTGCGCCTGAAATCCACTGGGCCGCTCTGATATCCGCAATCAGTCGGTTGACCTCTGCTCCGGCTCATTGGGATTCGGTCAGCTCAGACCCACCAACGCTCGAGTACCTGCGCGACACCGTCTTCGGAATTCGCGCCGGTGACTTCATTTGCGGCGGCGAGCGCTTCCGGGTGCGCGTTGGCCATCGCGACGCCGTGGCCGACCATGGTCAGCATCGGAACGTCATTG
Organism: Nocardia sp. CA-119907; assembly: GCF_050955995.1. NCBI lineage: Bacteria > Bacillati > Actinomycetota > Actinomycetes > Mycobacteriales > Nocardiaceae > Nocardia > Nocardia sp. CA-119907. The sequence continues at coordinate 179,427 of NZ_CP192091.1, read as the reverse complement.
GGCATATCGCCGAACGCGATGATGGCCGAATGTTCGACGCCGAGGCGCTGGGCCACTATCGCCAGGCCGGAGGCCTTGGTGACGCCGGGGGCGGACAGTTCGATCAGGCCGTGGTCGGTCGAGTAGGTGATATCGGCGCGGTCGCCGATCAGCGGTGCGAGGACCGCGCGCATATCGGCGCTGCGGGTGCCGCGTAGTCGGACCAGCATCTTGATCGCGGGCGCATCGATGACTTCCATGCGCGAGACCTCGGTGTCATCCGGATTGAGCCATGCGTGCTCGTATTCCGGCGAGCTCACGAATTGCGGCGTCACCGCATCGTGGGCGCTGGCGCCGACGCGTTCGGCGGCGAGGCCGCAGCCGGGCAGCGCGCGTTCGGCCAGATCGGCGATCCAGGACAGGGTGTCCACATCGAGCGTGCGGCTGGCGAGCACCCGATCGGCGGCGCTGTCGTAGATCACCGCACCATTGCCGCAGACACACAGCGGCGCGTAGCCGAGTCCGTCGACCACCGGATCGATCCAGCGTGGCGGCCTGCCGGTGGCAAGGACGAATGGCACACCGTCGGTGATCAGGGCGGCCACCGCCGCCTTGGTTCGCGCGGTAACCCGCTCGTCGTGATCGATGAGGGTGCCGTCCACATCGGTGGCAACCATCTTCGGCTTGGGCAGGTGCAGGCGCGTCACCTATTCCATCCTGCCGGAAGACCATCTCGGCGAGGTCGCGGCTATCTTCGCGGCCTCGATCTGCACAACGATGATCGACTCGAGCAGTGCGCGGCTGTCACTCGGATGTCGGTCGCCGCCAGACGGAGTCGTCGGCCTGCACTGTCGGGTCGGACTGCGGTTTGGCCTGGTCAGGCTGCGGTTTCGCCAGATCGGGCCGCGGATGTGCATGGGCCGCCGCGGGATTCGCCGACCCGTCCGGGGGTGCGCCCGCCGGGGATGCCGCCTGGGACCCGGCCTGATCCGGAGGCGGATATGCAGATGCTTCCGACGGATTCGCCGACCAGTCCGAGTACGTGCCCGCCGGGGATGCTGCCTGGGGCCCGGCCTGATCGGGCGGCGAATATGGAGGGGCCACCGGAGGGTTCGCCGCCTGGTCCGAGGGCGTGGCCGACGGGGATGCGGCCTGCGTCCCGGTCTGATCCGGCGGCGGATATGAAGATGCTTCCAAGGGATTCGCCGACCAGTCCGAGTACGTGCCCGCCGGGGATGCGGTCTGGGGCCCGGCCTGATCGGGCGGCGGATATGGAGGGGCCGCCGGAGGATTCGCCGACCGGTCCGAGGGCGTGGCCGCCGGAGACGCCTGATCGGTTCCCGAATAGGCGGAACCCGCCTGGGGATGCGGTGTCCTAGAGCCGTACTGCGGATAGCCGGTCGACGAGTAGGGCGTCGCGCCCGATCCGAACGAATACGCCGCTGGTCCGGGCGGGGGCGCGGCGGGCCCGTACGGGTACCTGGCCACCGGCGGTGGGTAGGCGCTCGCCGGGTTGTAGTTCAACCAGCGCGTCGTCGGGGCGATGAGGGCGAGGACCGCGGTGGCGATCGGGAAGACCAACCCGATCAGACCGCCGACGCCGCCGCCGATCGCTGTCGCGCCACCGCCCGAGGCGGTATAGCGCAGTGTCACCGCGTACTCCGCGATTCCGGCGATCACGACCACCGCACACCCCGCGACAACCAGGACCCGGCCGAGCGGCTTCCTGGTGAACATCATGACCGCGCCCACGCCGAGCAAGATCGCCGTTATCAGCGCGATAACGCCTGTCACCAGTGCATATGTCTTGAACCAGTGCTGCGCGAACAGGCCGGTCGAGTCATAGTCGGCAAGGTTGGTTCCGAGGTCTGTGACCCCCAGCACGATATTCATACCGCCGCCGAGCAATTGGCTCGCACTGCCGATACTCGCCAGCACCCCGGCGCTGATCGCGGTGCCGCCGCCGGGCACGGGCGCCGGAGCCGGTGGATAAGGCTCATATTGCGGATAACTCATTACGGTCCCCCTTCGAGCGCCGAGAAAAGCCTGGACGCACCTGCGACGACAGAATAAGGGACATGCCGATCTCACACGTGTCACGCACGGTCGCACCCACGTCCTTATGATCAGGGACTAATACTCGATGCTGGCCCGACCAGCCGTAGGACCAGAGGACTGATGACCGGCTTCCTGCTACGACGCGCGTTCAATTATGTCGTGCTGTTGCTGCTGGCTTCGTTCCTGACGTTCAGTCTGGCGTCGCTGACGTTCACGCCGCTGGACAGTCTCGAACAGCGCAATCCACGTCCGCCGCAGGCGGTGATCGATGCCAAGGCCGAACAGCTGCATCTCAACGAGCCGATCCCCCAGCGCTATATCAGCTGGCTGAAGGGCATCCCGAAGGGTGACTTCGGCGAGACGCTGGCCGGACAGCCGGTCAGCGAGGAACTGCCGCGACGGGTGCTGGTGAGTCTGCGGTTGCTGATCATCGGTTCGATCGTGGGCACGGTGCTCGGGGTGTTGATCGGTGCGGCCGGGGCGATCCGGCAATACAAATTCAGTGATTACTTCACCACGGTCGTCTCGCTGCTGGTGCTGAGCACGCCGGTGTTCCTGCTCGCCACCCTGTTGAAATACGGTGCGTTGGAAGTGAATACGCTGACCGGATCGCAGATCTTCCTCTATACCGGTGAGACCTCGGCGAACAAGATCAACGGCTTCCTCCCGCAATTGCTCGACCGCCTCCAGCATCTGGTGCTGCCGACCGCCGGTTTGGCCCTCGGCGCGATGGCCGGTTACAGCCGCTATCAGCGCAACGCCATGCTCGACGTATTGCAGAGCGATTTCATCCGCACCGCCCGCGCCAAGGGTCTGACCCGCAATAAGGCCCTGTACAAGCACGGTCTGCGCACCGCGCTGATCCCGATGGCGACGCTGTTCGCCTACAGCCTCGGCGGGCTGATCACCGGCGCGACATTCACCGAGAAGATCTTCGGCTGGCACGGCGTCGGGGAATGGCTGGTCAACTCCATCAATGCCCAGGACCTCTACGTTGTCGTCACGGTGACGGCATTCGCCGGTCTGGTAGTGCTGGTATCGGGCCTGCTGTCCGATGTGGTGTACGCGATTCTCGACCCCAGGGTGCGTGTGTCGTGAGCGAGCGAACCATCAACACAGCACCGTCGGGCGCGACGGAGCCGAGCGCTAGCGAGGCGCAGTCGTGACCGAAGCCGAGATCATCGTCCAAGGGGCGCCGGAGGCCGCCGCCACCGGTCGACGCAAACTCGTCCTGCGCCGCTTCCTGCGCAATAAGTCCGCCGTCGCCGGTGTGATCGTGCTGCTGATCCTGGTGCTGGTCGCCTATGTGCTGCCCTACTTCTGGACCTGGGACTATCAGGAACTCGACGGCACGGCGCTGCGCAAACCGCCGAGCGCGAAACATCCCTTCGGCACCGACGCCATCGGCCACGACGTACTCGCGCAGACCCTGCGCGGCATGCAGAAATCGCTGATCATCGGCTTCTGTGTGGCCATTATCAGCACCACCATCGCGGCGCTGACCGGTTCGATCGCCGGGCTCATCGGCGGTTTCACCGATCGGGCCATCATGTGGCTGGTCGACCTGCTGCTGGTGGTGCCGAGCTTCATCATCGTCGCGCTGTTCGCGCCGAAGACGAAGGGCAGCGGCTCCATCCTGCTGCTGATCCTGCTGCTGAGTGTCTTCGGCTGGATGATCAGCGCGCGCATTGTGCGCGGGCTGACGATGAGTCTGCGCGAACGCGAATTCGTCAAGGCCGCACGGTATATGGGCGCACCTACCAGGACGGTGATCCTGAGCCATATCCTGCCGAATATCGCCTCGATCCTGATCATCGACACCACACTGTCGGTGGGTGCGTCGATCATGGCCGAAACCGGTTTGAGCTACCTCGGATTCGGTGTGCAGTCGCCGGATGTATCGCTGGGCACGCTCATCGCGTCGGGCACCGCATCGGCGCTCACCTTCCCCTGGCTGTTCATGTTCGCCGGTGGACTGCTGATCGTCATCGTGCTTTCGGCGAATCTGGTCGGTGATGGATTGCGTGACGCGTTCGATCCCAGCGCGAAACGGGCTCGTTCGCGGAAGAAGGACGCGTCGGAAAAGAAGGTCGGGGCATGACGGGCGATAAGGCCGCCATCGAAAAGAACTCCACCGCACCGCTGTTGGAGGTCTCCGATCTGCGGGTCTCCTTCCCCAGTGAGGAAGGCCGCATCGACGCGGTGCGCGGGGTGAACTACACCGTCTCCGATGGTGAGGTGCTCGCCATTGTCGGCGAATCCGGTTCGGGTAAATCGGTTTCCTCGCTCGCGGTGATCGGACTGCTGCCGGAGCAGGCGCGGATCAATGGCTCCATCCGGCTGCGCGGACGCGAACTGCTCGGACTCGGCGATCGCCAATTGTCCAAGCTGCGTGGACGTTCCATCAGCATGGTGTTCCAGGACCCACTCTCGGCGCTGACCCCGGTCTACCGGGTCGGCGATCAGGTCGCCGAAGCCCTGCTCGCGCATACCGATATGACCAGCCGCGAGGCATCGGCGCGGGCGGTGGAGCTGCTGGATCTGGTGGGAATTCCCGATCCTGCGGTGCGCGCCAAGGCATTTCCGCACGAATTCTCCGGCGGTATGCGTCAGCGGGTGGTCATCGCCATGGCCATCGCCAATGATCCGGCACTGATCATCTGTGACGAACCGACCACCGCACTCGATGTGACGGTGCAGAAGCAGATCCTGAATCTGCTGCGCAAGGCGCGCGATATCACCGGCGCCGGCGTCATCATGATCACCCACGATATGGGTATCGCGGCCACCCTCGCCGACCGCGTCGCGGTGATGTACGCCGGAAAGATTGTCGAAACCGCGCCAGCGGCAGAGCTTTTCGCCGCACCGCGGATGCCGTACACGGTCGGCCTGCTCGGCTCCATTCCGCGCATGGACGGACCGGCGCGCAGCCCGCTGATCCCGATCGTGGGTGCGCCACCGGCCATGCACGCGCTGCCGCCGGGTTGCTCCTTCGCACCGCGCTGCCCGATCGCGATCGATGACTGCCGTGCCGCCGAGCCGCCCTTGGAGAAGACCGGCCCCGGCCATGCGGCCGCCTGCATCCGCACCGCGGAGGTGACCTCCGCCGATCTGTTCGCGGCCTACCGCCAGGAGATCGCGGAGCCGAGCGCGGAGGCAGCGACCGATGAGCGGGTGGTGCTGCGGGTTTCGGATCTGGTGAAGACCTATCCGATCACCTCCGGCGTGGTGTTCAAGCGCCGCAAGGGCGAGGTCCGCGCGGTCGACGGCATCAGCTTCGAAGTACACGCCGGACGGACATTGGCGCTGGTCGGCGAATCGGGTTCCGGGAAATCCACCACGCTGACCCAGATTCTCGACCTGGTGAAGCCGCAAGCGGGCACCATCGAGATCATGGGCAGCGATATCGCGACCCTGACCAAGGCGCGCAAACGCGAGATCCGCCGGAAGATGCAGATCGTCTTCCAAGATCCGACGGCCGCGCTGGATCCGCGGTTGCCGATCTTCGATGTGCTCGCCGAACCGATGCGCATCGATGGCCGCCCGCGCGCCGAGATCGCCAAGCGGGTGCCGGCCTTGCTCGAACAGGTCGGTCTGCGGCCCGAGCACGCCGATCGCTATCCCGCCGATTTCTCCGGCGGCCAGAAACAGCGCATCAGCATCGCCCGCGCGCTGGCCCTGGAACCGGAGATCCTCGTGCTCGATGAACCGGTGTCGTCGCTGGACGTGTCGATCCAGGCGGGTGTGCTGAATCTGCTGCGCAACCTGCAGACCGAACACGGTCTGTCCTACCTGTTCGTCTCGCACGACCTTTCGGTGGTCCGCAATCTGGCCCACGATATCGCGGTGATGTATCGCGGGAAGATCGTCGAGGCCGGGCCCGCCGAACAGATCTTCGACAATCCGAGCAACGAGTACACCCGGGCGTTGATCGATGCGGTCCCGGTGCCGGTCGTCAGCCGATAGAGGGAGAGCGCGATGCCATCGAGAACCCGAGCCAGCCGGATGCGGTGGGCGGTACCGGTGGTCGCGTTCGGCCTGATCGTGGCGGGCTGTGGTTCGGGCGGCGATTCGACAACGGGGCTGTCGGACACGCTCGGCACCACCAATGACATCAATCCCACGAGCGTCGACGAGGTGCGCGACGGTGGCAATCTGCGCCTCGCGACCACGTCGTACCCGGCCAACTGGAACACCCTGTCCAATGACGGGAACGACAGCGAGATAGCCGATATCGAGCGGCCGATGATGCCGCGATCGTTCGACACCAACGCCGCCGGCGAATTGTCGATCAATCGGGACTATTTCACCGATATCGCGCTGACCAGCACCGACCCACAGCAGGTCACCTACACGATCAACCCGAAGGCGGTCTGGTCCGACGGCAATCCGATCACCTGGGAAGACATCAAATCCGAGGCGAACGCGCTCAGCGGCCGGGATAAGCGCTTCCTGATCGCCATTACCAACGGCTTCGAATTCGTGGACAAGGTCGAGCGCGGCGTCGACGACCGCCAGGCCGTCCTGACCTTCGGCCATCCCTACGCCGAATGGCGCGGTCAGTTCGCGGGCAATGCCTCGCTGTTCCCGAAATCCGTGACCGCCGATCCGGATTCATTCAACAACAGCCTCGCCAATGCGATGGGGCCCAGTGCCGGACCGTTCCAGGTCGTGTCCACCGACCGATCGCAGGGCCGAATCATATTGGGCCACAATCCGAAATGGTGGGGCGCCAAACCCAAACTCGACACCATCACCTACAGCGTGCTCGATCGCTCCGCCTGGACGACGGCGCTGCAGAACAATGAACTCGACCTGGTCCAGCTCGCCACGGTCGACGACGTCCAGACCGTACGCAATACCGGTGGCCTGGTGGTTCGGCGCGCACCTGGTAACCGCTGGCGCCACATCACCTTCAATGGCGCACCGGGATCCATCCTTTCCGATCCCAGAGTGCGCGTGGCCATTTCGAAGGCCATCGATCGGCAGTCGATCGTCAACGCGATCCAGAACGGGCTCGTCGAGAATCCCAAGCCGCTGAACAATCACATCTTCCTGCAGGGTCAGACGGGATACCAGGACAACAGCCTCGGCTTCGATCCGACGGCAGCCGCGCGCGAACTCGATGCGGCGGGGTGGAAACTCAACGGGAACGTGCGCGAGAAGGATGGGCACAGGCTCGTCATCCGCGATGTCATGTACAACGATCCGACCTGGGTGCAGATCGCCCAGATCATTCAGCGCAACCTCGCCGACATCGGCGTGGGGCTGACCATCGACACCAAGCCCGGTGCCGGGTATTTCACCGATGTCATCCAGCCGGGTGACTTCGACGCCGCCCAGTTCGTCTGGGTGGGCGATGCGTTCGCGTTCAGCAGTATTCGACAGGCGTACTACTACGACCCGAACGACCTGCAGGGCAATTACGCCCGCGTGGGCTCACCGGAGCTCAATGCCCTGATCGATCGCGCCCTCTCGGAACTGGATCCGAAGAAGGCCATCGAACTGGCCAATGAAGTGGACCGGAAGGTTTTCGAGGAGGGTCATTCGCTGCCCCTCATGCAGAGCGACGGCAGTTTCGGCGTGCGTTCCGATCTCGCCAATATCGGTTCCCCCGGCCTCGCGTCCTACGACTACACCAAGATCGGATTCGTGAAATGACAACAGCACGTATCGCCCGGCAGCGCCGGGTGGGAATGCAGATCGCGGCACCCGCCGTCGCCATCGCGCTGATTCTGTCCGGGTGTGCATCGGGCGATGCCGTGACGGCGGGTTCCAGTTCGATCAGCACGTCCAATGACATCAATCCGAAGGATCCGAGCGAACTGCGCGACGGCGGTAATCTGCGGCTGGCGCTGACGAATTTCCCAGCGACCTTCAATACATCGCATGTCGACTCCGACGCCGAGGTGTCCGATCTGGTCAGCTGGGCGCTGCCGGGATCGATCAAATCCGATGCGGCGGGTGAGATCACCACCGACACCAACTATTTCACCGAAATCGAACTCACCAATACGAATCCGCAGACGATCGTCTACACCATCAATCCCAAGGCGGTCTGGACCGATGGGACGCCCATTACCTGGGAAGATCTGAAATCCCAGGCCGAAGCGCTCAGCGGGCGCAACCCGGCCTTCCAGGTGGCGGCAACGCAGGGCTACGCCCAGATCGGCACGATCGAACGCGGCGTCGACGACCGGCAGGCGATCGTCACCATGGCCCAGCACTATGCAGAATGGCAGGGCATCTTCAGCACGGTGTACCCGAAGGCATCCACCGCGACGCCGCAGGCCTTCGACGAGGTCAACCGCAATGGGCTGCCGGTGTCGGCGGGGCCGTTCATGATCACTTCGATCGATAAGGCGCAGCAGCGTATCGTGCTGAGCCGCAATCCGAAGTGGTGGGGCGACACCCCGAAGCTGGATACCGTCACCTACAGCGTGCTCGACTACTCGGCCCGGCTGAACGCGCTGCAGAACAACGAACTGGATTCGGCGTCGGTATCGGGCATCGATGAGGTCAAGACCGCCTCGAACGCGCCGGGCATCAAGGTGCGCCGCGCACCGGCGCCGCGGTTCTCGCACTTCACCTTCAATGGCGCGCCGGGTTCGATCCTCGCGGATCCGAAACTGCGCGTCGCCATTTCGAAGGGTATCGATCGGCAGGCCATCGCGACCTCGGCCCAGCAGGGTGTGGTGGTCGATCCCAAACCGCTCGACAACCACATCTTCATGGTCGGGCAGAAGGGTTACCAGGACAATGCGGCCGCGGTGGCCTATAACCCCGAACAGGCCGCCAAGGAACTCGACGATCTCGGCTGGAAGCTCAACGGCGACGTCCGCGAGAAGGACGGCCGCAAGCTGGAGATCCGCGATGTGATGTACCAGCAGGAGAGCTGGGTGCAGATGGCCCAGATCGCGCAGCAGAATCTGGCGAAGATCGGCGTCAAGCTGGTCATCCAGACCTATCCGGGCAATGGTCTCTTCACCGATGTGGTCGATCCAGGCAACTTCGATATCGTCCAATTCACCTGGAGCGGCGGCATTCTCCCGTTGGGCGCGCTGCCGCAGATCTACGCCTTCGACCCGGCCAATACGCTGAGCAATAAGGGCAAGATCGGGTCGCCCGAGCTGAACGCCCTGATCGAGCGGACGATTGCCGAGCTGGACCCCGATAAGGCCATCGAGCTGGCGAACGAATGCGACAAGATGATCTTCGAGGAAGGTTTCTCGCTGCCCATCGTGCAGTCCGCAGGCACCGTCGCGGTGCGTGAGGGGCTGGCCAACTACGGCGCGTTCGGTCTGGCCTCGGCGGATTACACGAAGGTGGGATTCACTAAATGAGATTCGCAATAACGATCGCCGTTCCCGTCGTCGCGCTCGGCCTGATCGCGACCGGTTGCTCGGATAACAGCATCACCCCCGGCACGGTCGATATCGGCAGCACGAACGATATCAACCCGAAGGATCGCAGCGAACTGCGCGACGGCGGCAACCTGCGCCTGGCCATCACCAACCTCCCGGAGAACTTCAACTATCTGCATATCGACGGCACCACCGACACCACGGCCACGGTGATCGGTCCGACGATGCCGTCCCCTTGGGTGAGCAATGCGGCGGGAGAACTCACCGTCGATCACAACTACTTCACCGACATCAAGCTGACCAATACCAGCCCCCAACAGGTCACCTACACGATCAACCCGAAGGCCGTATGGTCCGATGGCAACCCGATCACCTGGGAGGACCTGCGATCGGAGGCGGCCGCGCTGAGCACCGAGGACCCCGGCTTCCTCATCTCCTCACCCAGCGGCTTCGACCGGGTCGAGAAGGTCGAACGAGGCGAGGACGACCGGCAGGCGATCGTCACCTTCAATAAGCCGTATGCCGAGTGGCAGGGTCAATTCAGTCCGCTGTATCCGAAGTCTGTCACCGCCACCCCGGATGCGTTCAGCAACGCCGACCACGACACGCTCCCGGTCAGCTCGGGTCCGTTCATGCTCACCGGCATCGATCGCGCGCAGAACCGGATCACGCTGGGCCGCAATCCGAAATGGTGGGGCGACACCCCGAAGCTGGACACGATCACGCTCAGCGTGCTCGACTCTTCCGCGGTGCTGCCCGGGATCCAGAACAACGAGATCGACTACGCCTATATGTCCGGCATCGAGAATGTGACCGGCGCGAGGAATTCGAAGAACGTGGTGGTGCGGCGCACGCCCGAGCCCAATTGGTCGCATCTGACCTTCAACGGCGGCAAGGGCGCCCTGCTCGAGGATCCGCAACTGCGCATTGCCATTTCGAAGGCAATCGATCGGCAGGCCCTGGTGACCGCCGCCCAGAACGGTGTCGTCGAAAATCCGACGCCACTGAACAACCACATCTACATGAAGGGCCAGAAGGGCTACCAGGACAATTCGGCCCCCATCGCCTTCGATCCGGACGAGGCGGCGCGGATGCTCGACGCGCTCGGCTGGAAGCTCAATGGCGATGTCCGCGAAAAGGACGGCCGAAAGCTGGAACTGCGGGATGTGATGTACCAGCAGGAGGCCTGGGTGCAGACCGCGCAGATCGTGCAGCAGAACCTGGCGAAGGTCGGGGTGAAGCTGACCATCCAAACCGTACCCGGCCAAGGGTTGTTCAAGGACGTGATCGATCCGGGGAACTTCGACATCGCCCAATTCAGCTGGGGCGGTAGCGTGCTACCGCTGGGGGCGCTGCAGCAGATCTACACGTACGATCCGAACAACCCGAACAGTCAGTTGGGCAATAAAGCCCGCATCGGATCACCGGAACTGAATGCGCTGATCGAGCAGACCATTGCCGAACTGGATCCGGCGAAGGCCATCGAACTGGCGAACAGATGCGATCAGATGATCTTCGCCGAGGGCTATTCGGTGCCACTGCATCAGGCCTCGGGCACCTACGCCGTCCGCGACAACCTCGCCAACTATGGGGCCTTCGGCCTCGCCAGCGCCGACTACACCAAAGTCGGCTTCCTGAAGTGAAATTCGGACCGGGCCACCCCTTGGCCTATCCGGTCTCCGTGACGATCGGCGCCCTGGTTGCTTGCCTGGCCTGGGCGCCGTTCGCCGATCTGGACCAGCTCGCGGCCCTGGCGACGGTGGTGCTGGGCATCCTGGGTTACACGGGGTTTCAACTGGCAAGGGCGCTGGATCGTCTGCCGCATGGATTGGCGGACCGCAACCGCGCGGGTTCCAGTGCCGATCGCGATAATGTCCGCACCGTCGAGATCAAGCGCGTGCGACAGCAACACCGGCTCGTCAGCCGCAGTTGGCTCGAGATCACCGAGAACTACCGAACCCGGTGGCTGCCGGTTTTTTTCGAGCCGGGACTGCTCGGCATGACCGAGACCGAGGCCGAGGTGTCCGACCGATCCGTCGACACCGCCGGCCTCCACTTCTATCCCTCCGGAAAGGCGCGCACCTCCGAACCGCCCGGCCGCCTGATCGATAACCCGTCCCGCCCGGACCCCGACGCACCGGTCCTCGCCGCCGACTCCGCTCGGGTCCGCCGCCGTCTTCTGCTCGATGCCCAATCCACGGTTGCCGCGCCCTTCGTGGGTCTGATGTGGGTCTATGTGGCCAACGGCGGGTTCACCGCCTTCCTCGCCGCCACCTCGGTGGCCGCGGCCACCGCCATCTGGCTGGCTGCCGTCCGGGGCTCTGACCCCAGCTGACCCGGCAAGCGTCGGGCGAATCGAGCGCCGCGGGTGCGTGAGGACGAGTCCTCGGCTCCGCCATGTACTGCTTCGACCAGGAGTGATTCGGCCGTCAGCCGATCGTCGACTTGGGCTCCGCGCGCCGTCAGCCGATCGTCGACCTGGGCTCCGCGCGCCGTCAGCGGACTCCGCCGACTTGACGGCCTCCCTCAATTGGGCGGTGCCTCGTGTACCCGTTGCGCGACGGCGGTGTCGAGGCGGGACCTGGGTTCCGCGGACGACTTCCTTCCGTCGATCCGGCGATACCTTCTGCCTCACGTCACGTGGCGATCGGCCATTGGTCTGACCACTTGACCTCCTGACCTTTGTGGCGCAGAGTAGGGGTATGGCGTTGCAACCTGTGGTCAAGCGGTCGGTGTCGGGGGACGTATTCGAGCAGATCGCGGCGGATGTGCTCAGCGGGGAGTTGCCCCCCGGGGCGACTCTGCCGAGCGAACGGCAGTTGGCGGAGGCACTGGGGGTTTCCCGGCCTGCGGTACGTGAGGCGCTGCAGCGGTTGGCGGCGGCCGGGCTGGTGGCGGTGCGGCAGGGGGATGCGACCACCGTGCTGGACTATCGGCGCGGCGCCGGGCTCGAGGTATTGCCGCGGTTGCTGGTTCAGGCCGGGGAATTGGAACCGAAGGTCGCGCGCAGCATTCTGGAAGCGCGGCTGCACAACGGGCCCAAGGTGGCCGAACTCGCGGCGATCCGGCTCGGCAGGACCGACTCCGCCACCGTGCGCGCCGCCTTGGATCGCAGCGTCGAAGCGCTTGCCGCCGAACAGGATCCGATCGCACAGCAGCGACATGCGATGGAGTTCTGGGATCACGTCGTCGACGCCGCCGACTCCATCGTGTTCCGGCTGATGTTCAACATGTTGCGCGGCGCCTATGAACCCGCGCTCGCTGCGCTGGCCCCGATCATGTCCGCCGAGGTGGGCAATGTCGAGGCCTATCGAAACCTGGCCGCCGCCATCGAGGCGGGTGAGCCGGTACAGGCCTCGAGCATCGCTCGGGCACTGCTCGAACCGGCGACCACGGCCCTGATCGAAGTATTGGAGGGCACTGACGGCACCCATCGCTGACGGCGTTGTACACGATCCGGCGATCCGGATCACCGCAGCGGTTCGGAATATCGCTCGGTGCACCACCGAATGGACGGCACCGACTGGCTCCACCAAGGAAAGACCATGACGAAACCCCAATCATCCAGCAAGGATTCGGCCACGGCGCGCGAGCGTGTGCGTCAGGACGAGCGGACCCTGCGCCGCGGCCTCAGCCTCGGCGCCGCATTCCGCGAATTCATTCGGCATCCCTCGCCCTGGCTGATCGGTAGCACCCTGGCCGCGGCGCTGGTCGCCCGAATCATCGTGGGCGACTGGCAATTGACCGATGCACTGGTGCCCGCGGTCATGCTCGCGCTCTTCCCACTCTTCGAGTGGATCGTGCACGTGACGGTATTGCACTGGCGGCCCAGGCAGCTCGGCCCGATCCCGATCGACAGCGAACTGGCGCGCAAACACCGTGAGCACCACGTCGATCCGCGCAATATCCCGCTGATCTTCATACCGACCAAGACGCTGTCGGTACTGGTCGTCATCCTGATCGCCCTCGCCACCCTGGCCTTCCCGCGCCTCGGTCTCGGCCTGACCTTCCTGCTGATGATCACCCTGCTCGGCTTCGGCTACGAGTGGACCCACTACCTCATCCACACCGACTACAAGCCGAAAGGCTCAATCTTCCGGGCAGTTTGGCGCAACCACCGCCACCACCACTACAAGAACGAGCACTACTGGTTCACCGTGACCACCTCCGGCACCGCCGACCGCCTCCTGGGCACCTATCCCGACCCCGCGACCACCGAAACCTCCCCCACCGCCCGCCACCTCCACTCGGCCTGACGGTTGGGGCACTTGTAGCAGTCATTCGGAGCCGAGCGGCGGCGCGATAGCGCGCCGCATCGGCATCCGATACCCGGCTTCGACGAACCCGATGGGCTTGCCCGACGCGTCACAGACCATCGCCAATTCGCTTCGAATCAGTTGTCGGACGGCGCGAATTCGGCGCAGTTCCGGCTCGCCCACCCAGCGCAGATAACCCAGTCCCGCAGCGGGATTCGTATGCTGCACGCACAGCAGTCGGTTACGACCGTTGCACGGACACGCCCGTCGACAGCAGATCGCCTGACCCCCCACGGCGTCTTTCGACCGCAGCGGGACCCGTCAGGCTGTCGCGAGTAGACGGCCCGCGATGGTGCGGGCGCGGTCGGCGGCGGCCGGGGAGCTCTCGCGGACGGCGGTGACTATCGCGCCGTCGACGAGCAGGGCGAATTCGGCGGCCAAGTCCTCCGCGTCGGATCGGCCCGCGGCGGTGAGGAGTTCGGTGAGGTAGCCGATGACCCGGCGTTTGTGCTGGTCGGCCGCGTGATGGGCGGGGGATGTCGGGTCGGCCACTTCCACCATGGTGTTGATGAACGCACAGCCGCGGAAATCCTTGCGGGCGAGGCGTTCCGAGAGCGCGTCGAATACCGCGAGCGGCCGGTCCGCCGGATCACTCGCCTTGGCTTCTACGGATTCCCGCAGCCAGGCCAGCCAGCGGCGATCGCGATCCTCGAGCACCGCGACGACCAGGTCGTCCTTGCTCGCGAAGTGGCGGTAGAAGGAGGCCCGGCCGACGCCGGACTCCTGGAGCAGGCGGTCCACGCCGACCGCTCTGATGCCTTCGGCGTAGAAGAGTTCCTCGGCGGTGGTGAGTAATCGCTGCTTGGCCTGTGTTGCCATGTCCTCACGCTACCAGAACGGCACCGATCAGTACCATCCGACTTGACTTATTCGGTACCGATCAGTACCGTCTCAATTCGGCACCGATCGGTACCATTACGTTCGAGTTTGGAGTCACGATGTCTCGGCTACCGCTTGTGTCCATCGAAACCGCCGACGCCGAGCAGGCCGACCTGCTCACCGAGGTGCAGCGCCAGCTGGGCCGGGTTCCGAATCTCTACGCCGCCATGGCGAACAGCCCCGCGACGCTGCGCGGATACCTGACCATGCGCGACGCACTGACCCGCGGCAAACTCTCCGCCCGCGTCCGCGAGCAGCTGGCCCTGCTGGTCGCGAGCGAAAACGGTTGCGATTACTGCATTGCCGCACACAGCATGCGCGCGGGCCGGATGGGTTTCACCGAGGAGGCCATCGCGGCCACCCGCGCGGCGCACGCCGAGGATCCGCATGCCGACGCGGTGCTGCGGATCGCCCGCGAAGTGCTGCGGACCCGCGGTCGGGTCGACGATGACATCATCGCCTCGGCCCGCGAGCACGGCGTCAGCGACGCCGAGCTGAGCGAGATCGTCGGCCATATCGCGCTGAATATTCTGTCCAACTACTTCAACCACGTCGCCAAGCCGGAACTGGACTTCCCGCCGGCCGCACCATCGGAAGGCAAGCAAATGACCGCGAAATGGCGCAACGCCACCAAAGTCGCTCTGGTAGAGGGCTATTCACTGCTCGACCGGGACGGAGCGCAGGTGCGCACGATCGACGATGTCGCGGTGTCGATCGAAGGCGGATTCCTGCACATCAAGGTCTCGGATACGGCCGAAGTGCAGGTGGTTTCGGCACCCGCGGTGGCATTGGTCAGCTACCGCCCCGAATCCTGAGCATCCATAACGCCCGTCCTGAGCCCGGCTCGGTGGTCACTCGATCGCCGAGCCGGGCTTTTCTCATCTCGAGGCCCTGTCCACATACCCTCACGGGGTAGTCCTATCGTCTTGACAAAGTACCCTAGGGGGGTATGGTAGATCGCAGTCGGACGGCGCCGCCGTCATCGGAGAAGGAGAGCAGATGAGCACCGCAGCCACCACCGTCACTGTCGCCGTCACGGGCATGACCTGCGGCTGCTGCGCGAACTCGGTCAGCAAAGAGGTCGGCAAGATCGACGGCGTCACCGGCGTCGATATCGACCTCGCCAGCGGGCGGGTGAGCGTCGACAGCAGCACGGCGGTCGAACTCGATGCCATCGCCGCCGCCGTCGACAAGGCCGGATACCGGCTCGCCGAGTAACGACACCAGAACGGAGCATCCCGATGAACGCGTACAGCAAGTTCGCCGGTTACGCCCTCGGTCTCGCGGCGGTCTTCGGGATCGCGCTGGCCATCGGCGCCACACTCGGGCCGGAGCCCACCGAGTCCGCGCATGATTCGAAGGCACACGGCGCCATGGGCGAATCGAAGTCCGGTGAGGTGCCCGCGGGACTCATGGCCAGCGAGAACGGATACACCCTGCGCCTGGACACCCCGCAGACCACCGCCGCGGCGAACGTACCCGTGCGCTTCCGCATCCTGAATCGCGCGGGCGCACCCGTCACCGACTATGTACGAAGCCACGACAAGGGTCTGCACCTCATCGTGGTCCGTCGAGATATGGCCGCCTTCCAGCACGTGCACCCGACGCTCGATCAGGCGGGCACCTGGAGTGCTCCGCTGGATCTGAGCCGGGCCGGGGACTACCGGGTATTCGCCGACTTCACCCCCGAAGGCGGCGAGAATCTGACCCTCGGCGCGGACCTGCGGGTCGCGGGAAACTACGACGTCCAGGCGCTGCCCGCACCGTCGATCACCGCCAAGGTCGGCGAGTACACCGTCACACTGGACGGCACGGTCACCCCGGGCCAGCCGTCGAAGGTCGTGCTCACGATCGGCCGCAATGGCAAGCCGGTCACCGATCTGCAGCCCTATCTGGCGGCCTACGGTCACCTCGTGGCCCTGCGGGCCGCCGACCTCGGCTACCTGCACGTCCACCCGGAGGGCAGCCCAGGCGACGGCGTGACCCCGGCCGGGCCTGGCATAACCTTCTTCGTCGACGCCCCGAGCGCCGGTGACTACCGACTCTTCCTCGATTTCCAGCACGACGGCGTGGTCCGCACCGCCGAATTCACCCTCTCGGTCACCGACACGGGAGCCCCGGCGCCGGGTCCCGCCGCGGAGCCCGCCGGACACGGCCACTGATCACTACCCTGAGTCGCACAGAACGGAGCACACGATGACCACCGCGACACAACCATCCGCCGGACAGGTCGAATTGGTGATCGGTGGCATGACCTGCGCATCCTGCGCCAATCGCATCGAGAAGAAGCTGAACCGGCTCGACGGCGTCACCGCCACGGTCAACTACGCGACGGAGAAGGCGCGCGTCGATTTCAGCGGGGATATCTCACCCGAGCAGCTGATCGCCACCGTCGAGCAGGCCGGTTACACCGCCGCGCTGCCCGCGCCGAAGATCGAGCAACCCGAGCAGACCGCTGCCGAAGAACCGGATCCGACGGCCGCATTGCGGACCCGACTGCTGGTCTCGCTGGTGCTGACGGTCCCGGTCATCGCGATGGCGATGGTGCCGGCATTGCAGTTCACCAACTGGCAGTGGCTGTCGCTGACGCTGGCAGCACCGGTCGTGGTGTGGGGCGCGCTGCCGTTCCACAGGGCCGCGTGGACCAATCTGCGTCACGGCACCGCCACCATGGACACCCTGGTGTCGATGGGCACCCTCGCCGCTCTGGGCTGGTCGCTGTACGCGCTGTTCTGGGGCACGGCCGGAACGCCGGGCATGAAGCATCCGTTCGAACTCACCATCTCGCGGATGGACGGCACCGGCAGCATCTACCTGGAGGCCGCCGCGGGTGTCACCACATTCATCCTGGCCGGACGCTTCTTCGAGGCTCGCTCGAAGCGGCGGGCGGGTGCGGCGCTGCGCGCGCTGCTCGAGCTCGGCGCGAAGGAGGTCTCGGTGCTGCGCGGCGGGATAGAGCGGCGCATCCCGGTGGAGCAGTTGGTCGTCGGTGACACTTTCGTGGTTCGGCCCGGTGAGAAGATCGCCACCGACGGTGTGGTCGTCGAGGGTTCCTCGGCGGTCGACGCCTCGATGCTGACCGGTGAATCGGTGCCGGTCGAGGTCGGTCCCGAGGATGCGGTGGTCGGTGCGACGGTCAATGTCGGCGGACGGATCGTGGTGCGCGCCGATCGCATCGGCTCCGACACCCAGCTGGCACAGATGGCCAAACTGGTCGAGGACGCGCAGACCGGCAAGGCGCAGGCCCAGCGGTTGGCCGACCGGATCTCCGGGATCTTCGTGCCCATCGTGATCGCGCTCTCGGTGGCGACGCTCGGATTCTGGCTCGGCACCGGCGGTTCGGTCGCCGCGGCCTTCACCGCCGCGGTCGCGGTGCTGATCATCGCCTGCCCGTGCGCGCTCGGGCTGGCCACGCCGACCGCACTGCTGGTCGGCACCGGTCGCGGTGCGCAGCTCGGCATTCTGATCAAGGGTCCGGAGGTGCTGGAGTCGACCCGTCGGGTGGACACCGTGGTGCTCGATAAGACGGGCACCGTCACCACCGGCAAGATGACTCTCCTCGATGTCATCGCCGCCGCGGGCGAGGAAGCCGCCGAGGTGCTGGCGCTGGCCGGGGCGCTGGAGGATTCTTCGGAGCACCCCATCGCCCAGGCGATCGCCAAGGGTGCGCGCGATAAGGTCGGCGCATTGCGGCCGGTCGAGGGCTTCGCCAATATCGAGGGCCTCGGTGTGCAGGGCGTGGTGGACGGACACGCGGTGCTCGTCGGGCGGCCACGGCTGCTCGCCGACTGGGCCCAGCACCTCGACACCGACCTGGAGCGGGCCATGTCCGCGGCCGAAGCCGATGGCAAGACCGCCGTGGCGGTGGGCTGGGACGGCAGGGCCCGCGGCGTGCTCGTCGTCGCCGATGCGGTGAAACCCACCTCCGCTCAGGCGATCTCGCAGCTGAAGGCACTCGGGCTCACCCCGATCATGCTGACCGGAGATAACACGGCCGCGGCGAAAGCCATTGCGGCGCAGGTCGGTATCGACGAGGTGATCGCGGAGGTGCTGCCAGCCGATAAGGTCGACGCGGTCAAGCGGTTGCAGGCCGAGGGCAAGGTGGTCGCGATGGTCGGCGACGGCGTCAATGACGCCGCGGCCCTGGCCCAGGCCGATCTGGGCCTGGCAATGGGCACCGGCACCGATGTCGCCATCGAGGCCAGCGATCTGACCCTGGTCCGCGGCGACCTGCGGGCGGCCGCCGATGCGATCCGGCTGTCCCGCAGGACTTTGGGCACCATCAAGGGCAATCTGTTCTGGGCCTTCGCCTACAACGTGGCGGCGATCCCGCTCGCCATGGCCGGGCTGCTGAACCCGATGCTGGCCGGTGCCGCGATGGCCTTCTCCTCGGTCTTCGTGGTCAGCAACAGTCTGCGCCTGCGGAGTTTCCGCTCCACCGCTCAGTAGAAACTGATCGGGCGGGACGATATCGTCCCGCCCGATTTCGGCCTGTGGTCCGGCCGACTATGGCCTTACTACAGAGCGGCCTTACTGCAGAGCGCCGCTATTTCCCAAGGCCATGGCAGCACTTCCGGTGGCCCATGCGGCGGCACTTCCGGTGGCGGCCAAAAGGGAGAGAAGAATCATCGGTCGACCTTTCGTAGAGCAACGATCAGCAACCGAAAGCTACTGCCGCCCATAGACGTCCGCAATCAGCGGACAAAGACTCTCGGCAATCTCTCGCGACATTGGCAGAAAATTCCCAGCAAGATTTTCGCGCACCCCGTCGTCGGCAGGATGCCGCAAGCGAACCCTCGGCTCCGCTGTGCGCGGCAAAGGTGACCGCGCTCAACTCCCCTGCGGCAGTACCTCGCGGCGGGCAGTTCGTCGCCACCCACGGCAGCGCCCGCGGCGAACGCGACACACCGCGGTTCCGCCGGCGACTCCTCACCGGCGCAACCGATTCCGATCACCGCATCCACCGGTACTGGAGCCTGACCAGCGAAGTCACCGGCACCATCACGGTTGGCACCGCCCTCCACTGGTTGTACAGCGCGCTCACAAAATCGGTCTACCCGGACGATATTTCCTTGGTCACGAATCCGTTCCGCGGCCCCAACTGGGATGCTGCGCAACCTGTTTCGGATCGGTGAGAAGTCGCGGGTTGCCGCCGTCGCTGTCCATCACCCAGACCTCGGCTCCGGACTTGGACGATGGATCACGGGTGAAACGGGCGAAGAGGATCTTCGTGCCGTCGGGGGAGAACGACGGGTGCCCCGTCGAGTCGTCGGTGAGCGGTCGGACGTGATCACCGTGGACGTCCATCACATAGATCTCCGACCGGTTCTTCCCACCCCGGTTGCTGGTGAACACGATGCCGGTGCCGTCCGGGGTGAAGACCGGTTCGGAATTGAAATACGGATCCTCCAGCAGCTTCCGTGCGCCGGTGCCGTCGGCTGCCATCTCCCAGACGGTGTCGGCCCTGGTGAACGCGATCTTCGAACCGTCCGGCGAGAATGCGGGATGCTGCGACGATGTCAGGTCGGGGCCAACGGTGTTGGGGGCGCCGGTGAGCTGCCTCAGCTCGCCGCCATCGGTATTCATCACATAGATGATGCCGCCGCGAGTGAAGGCGATCCGGCTACTGTCGGGCGAGAACGTCGGGTGGAACCCGTCGTCGGCAAGCTGCACGACATTGCTGCCATCCGGATCCATAGTCGATATCGAACGACCACCGACCACAATCTTCGAACCATCGGGAGCAAAGCTCGGATCAGTACCAGCGGCAATTCGAGCAACCCCCGTGCCATCGGGATTCATCGAGAAGACCGACTGCCAGTCGTCAGTGAACACGATCTTCGCCGGTCGCGGCGGCTGCCCGTGGTCCGCCCCACAGCCAACGATCAACCCCGACAACACCACACCGACGGCCACCACCTGCAGCACCCGTCCTTTTGCCCGAATCCTCGACATGTCAGGCATCGTCCCCGAACTCCCCTGCCACACCGCACCGGTCCTGGGAATGCGGGATTTCGATCGGCCTCGCATGACGAGAGTGCCGCCGGTGCACCAGCTGGCTCAGGAAGGTTCCTATCGCTCTAGCCGAGCGGCACGGTCACGCCGGGGGACGACGGGGCGCCGTGCAGGGCCAGCTGGCTCGGGACATCAATCTTCTTATCGTTCTTCTTGCCGTTCTTGTCCTTGCCGGGAAGATCGAAGGCCAGCCGGATCGTGTGGGTGCTGCCGGGAGCGAGCTGGTCGACGCCGGCGCGGGACGGGCTGAGTGCGGTGGTTGCGGCCGCGTCGGGGACGAGAGTGCGTCCGGCGGCGGTGATCAGGCGCTGATCGGCGATGCGGAAGACTTGCTCGCCTCGGGAGACATTGGTGACGGTCAGCGTCACGATGGTGTAGGAACCGCCCGGGGCTCCGGTGGCGCTCACATTGGACACCACCTCCGTCACGGTGAACGCAAGGTTCCCGTCGCGCACCGCACCAGCCGGAGCTGGAGGTTGCCCACCGGTCGAGGGCGGCGGGGCACCGGTCGAGGCAGCAGCGGAGGACGCTTGCGTCGTCGTGACCGGAACGGAATCGGACTCGAACACACCGCTCAGCAGCCACAGTGCCGCCGCAGCGACAAGCGCCAGCCCGGCGGCGACCGGTATCCATCGGCGCACCAGACGCTTTCGCCGGAGGTCCGGATGCACGACCGGGTGTGTCCGGGGCTCGGGGGTTTGCGGCACCGGCCGGGTCTCGGGCGTTTGCGGCACCGGCCGGGTTTCCGGCGTTTGCGGTACGGGCCGGGTCTCGGCCAGGGTCGGGGGCGAGCCGACGGCGTTCATGACGCGGGTGCGCGGGTGCGGGCCCGATGTCGCAGGGGCCGCGACCGGCGGGGCCGGCGCCGATGCGGGCCAGCCCAACGCCGCACGTGCCGCGGCGGCGAATTCGCCCGCGCTGGCGTAGCGGTCCCCCGGTTCCTTGGCCATACCGCGGGCGATAACCGCGTCCAGCGCTGACGGCACACCTCGGGCAGCCTGCGAGGCCCGCGGGGGTTCGGACATCAAATGCGCGTGCATCTGCTGTGCCGGGTCTCCGTCACCAAAGGGCAGGTTCCCGGTGAGGGTTTCATACAGCACACAGGCCAGCGAATAGACATCCGAGCGGGCCTCGGCCGTACCGGTGAACCGCTCCGGCGCCATATAGCCCAAGGTGCCAACCACCAGTCCGGTGGCCGTAAGGGGGGTTCCGGCGGCGGCGCGGGCGATACCGAAGTCGATCAGATAGACGAAACCGTTGGCATCCTCGAGAATATTGCCCGGCTTCACATCCCGATGAACAAGCCCCGCCGCATGAGCGGCATCCAGCGCCTCGGCAGCCTGAACAATGACCTCGACCGCCCGACCCGGAACCAGCGCACCCGACCGCAGCCGCGTGGCCAGATCCACGCCCTCGATATAGGCCATCTCCAGAAACAGATGCCCGTCGACCTCGCCGAAGGCATGAATCGGCACGATATGGGGGTTGTGCACCTGGGTGCCCAGCCAGGCTTCTCGCTCGAAACGGCGCCGATACCCCGGATCGGCGGAATACGCCGCGGACAACACCTTCAACGCGACGGCGCCACCAGCGCGGTCGCGCGCCAACCACACCTCACCCATACCGCCACGACCCACCAGACTTTCGAGGTGGTAATTCCCGAACGAGCCGCGAGCGCTCAGCACCGACACACCCTGACCGTATCCCCAGGGATCGACGCCCGCGACCGCGCAACCACCACAGCCCCACTCATCACCACTTGCATCCCAGCCAGCTTCGCCCAATCGCTGCGCGGTTGTGCCCCGTTCGCCGCAAGCCGCTGTGACTGTTGTGTGGCGGACTGTGCGTTTTCGGCCAGCACGTTGGGTTGAGTCCAGTTGGTCATGGCCTTGGGTCCGCTGCGTCAACGCTCGTTCGTCGCACCGTGTTTCGACCTTCGCCACCGGCTCCCTCCGCCACGGAGTACGCGGGCATCCTCGGATCGGCAACGGTGGGGCAATGTGGCGGGCATTGTAGATTGGTCAACACTTTGACTTCTAGAGCTCGGTGAAACCGCGTAGAATTCGAGCCGGTCGGGACAGTATTTGGAGCCCTATGATGACCGAGAGAAAGAATTCACACACAAAGTTCACCCGGTTGGCGGCGGCCGCCGGTATAGCCGCAGTTGCCGCGATTCCAGTCGTCGCAACCGCGGCGCAAGCGCCTACCGCGCACGCAGCGACGCCCACGTCCGCAACCCAACTCGCCGACAGCCCCGGTTGGGGTCACGGCGGCGGCTGGGGTGGCGGTGGTTGGGGTCACGGCGGCGGCTGGGGCGGCGGCGGTTGGGGTCACGGCGGCGGCTGGGGTTGGGGCGGCGGCGGCTGGGGTTGGGGCGGCGGCGGCTGGGGTTGGGGCGGCGGCTGGGGATGGAATCCCGGCTGGAATTGGTGGAACCCATTTGGTGGCTGGGGCAGCTTCTAGCGCCGGTCAGCGAGCCCGGACACGCACAGCGTGCCGGGCTCGGTCGCATCGAGTACCGATCATGTGAAGCCAGGTTCGACCAACCGGGCTGGAGCTGGTGACGAGATGAAGATTGTGTGTGTCGGTGGCGGGCCGGCCGGGTTGTACTTCGCCATTTCGATGAAGCGACGCGACCCTGCCCATGACATCACCGTGATCGACCGCGATCCCCCAGGGTCCACCTATGGCTGGGGCGTCGTGTACTGGGACGACCTGCTCGACATTCTGTATCGGAATGACCCCGATAGCGCCCAGGCGGTGCGTGCTGGATCGGTCCTATGGCGTGAACAGGCAATCCATGTGCGCGACAACCAGACCGCGCATTTCGGGGGCTACGGGTTCAGCATGGGGCGCGCGGCACTACTCGACGTACTTTCCCGACGGGCAAGCGATCTGGGCGTCGATGTCCAGCACGGGCGAGAGGTCCACGATCTGTCCGGCTTCCACGACACCGATCTCATCGTCGCCTCCGACGGCGCGAACAGCCGGGTACGGCAGCTGGGTAATCATCATTTCGGCACGTCCATCACACTCGGCGAGAATCGATACATCTGGCTCGGTACGGACAAGGTCTTCACCCGATTTACCTTCGCCTTCGAACACACCCCGGCCGGTTGGATCTGGTTCCATGCCTACCCGTCCGTCGCCGAAAAGATCAGCACCTGCATCGTCGAGTGCCAACCGCAGACTTGGCATGGACTGGGATTCGACTCCCTGGACAACCTGGAGAACTTGCGTGTTCTGGAGAACATATTCACGCGCGTGCTCGACGGTCACTCGTTGATCAGCAAGACACAAGGCGAGTTCGCAAGGTGGAGCCGCTTTCCCGAGATAACCAACAAGACCTGGTATCACGACAACGTCGTGCTCCTCGGCGATGCAGCGCACACGACGCACTTCACCATCGGTTCGGGCACCCGGTTGGCAATCATCGACGCCGTCGTGCTCGCACAGAACCTGTACGAACATGCCGAGGTCGCCGACGCACTGGAGAACTACGATGCGCAGCGGCGCGCCGCGTTGCGCCCGATACAGGCCGCCGCCCGCACCAGCATGATCTGGTTCGAACACGCCGACCGGTACCTCGACCGCAGCGCCGTGCAGTTCGCCTATGCGATGGCGGCTCGGCACGGGCTACAAATGCCGTGGCGATATCAGTTACACCTGCTCACACAGGTACCGACCGTGCGAAAGGTCCGGCGTGCCATCAACTCCGGACAGCGGTGGTGGCGGGCTGCGCGACGAGGGGAACTCGCGATGGCGCTGCCCTCGCCACGACGCCCACCCGAACCGATCCCGACCGATCGGTCGATGTCCTGATGCCCCCAAAGCCGGGCACCGGCACTGGGGCGCTGCAACAACACCTCATGAACCTTGAAGCTGCCGTCGCCGAAGTACGTGACGGATTGTTCCGTACCAACGAGACCTTGCGGCAGTCCAAATCGTTGGCAGCCCAATGGGTTCCGAACTTATTCAATGATGCACAACTTGCGCTATGGGAGGGGCCGGACTCCCTGGGCACCGCATTGGCCTACGCCCGCGACCACGTGACCGATGAGAACTGGCCTCGCGTTGCGGAACGCTGTGCCCGCCCCTGCCTAGGGAAGCCTGGCGCCGACTCTGGCCAGCAGGGTTCTACTCATTGGTCAGTGAGGTCTGCGGTCCGGGGGCTCCGGTCTTGATCTTTCAGCCGGGGTTCTTGTCGGCTGTGGCGGCCCGCAACATTAGATGACCAACAATCACCAAAGCCTCGGGATCATCGGCCAGCTGGCCGCGGAGCATCCGGAAATAGGCACACATCGCTCAAACTTCTTCTGCACCCGGCGCTTCGACCTGTCCCCACCGCTACTTCCGGCCACGATGCCAGGAAGGCCCGGGCCTGCCGAATGTGTACCCGCTCGGCAACCCCGCCACCCTGGCAGTGTCCAGATACGTTCTTGGGCCTCGAGATCGGTTCTCAACACTTGCTGGCTGATCCAGCTAGCGATTCGGCGTAGGTGGCGGGACTTCCGGTGTTCGGCGCTGAGCTTCATCGGGCGGGCTCGCGATTTGGACGAACCGGGCTAGTTGCCATTCGTAGCTCTGCGACGAACCACGAATAGCGAGTCCGATGTCCTTCCGCACGACCTCATAGAAGTTGCGGCGCGCTTGACTTGCCGCCTCGACTGCTTGCACCCATGGCACATCGGAGATCCTGCCAGTCGCTATCAACTGGAGGCGGAAGCAGCTCTCGTGCCATCTGCGAGCGGCTGCGACTGCCTCTTCGCTTCCCAACATCAGGACCGACTCCCATTTCACGGTTCGTTCCTCCTCTGCCGAGGCGAGGGCGAGCAGTCCGTCGTCGAGAGGAAGTTTGTCGATATCGGGATGTATCCCCCGGTGTGCTGCGATCCGAACCGCGATACCGATCACCTTCTTCACCACGTGGGCGTACTCGGTGTAAGCGGTGAGCCTCTTCTCGTCCCATCGGATCGCCTGAGCTCGACGCCATCGTGCCCGTTCGGCGGCCGAGGTCGAACAGTACGTTGCAGCAGCTCCGAGCAGCACCCCGATCAGGGTGGGAAGCTGCTCCACGAACGAAGTCATCTCAAACCACCCCGACGGCGACGATGCGTGGTCGATGGCTCATGTCTTCCCCCCACGCGGCAGTTACCAGGCTTGTCAGACGAATTCTCCCCGCAGACACCACCTTTGGATACAGCCAATGTGGAAACTGGATTCGCCACCACCGTCAACAGCTGGGCGTAGCCGCCGATTCGACCCGCTTATCGACGATCAGAACCACGGAATAGATCGGCGTGGTCATCTGCGCCGCGGCGGCGACACTGATCCGAGCGCGCTCGAGTTCGAGGCGCCGCGCATCCAGCACCCGCCGCGTCGGACTCATCGGGTGTCAGATCGGCAAGCAAGCCGTCGAGATGCACAACTGTCGTAGTAGTAGAACGGAACTTGCCAGCCGATCAACCCGTTGAACAAGCCTGTTCCGTCAGTGCATCGGGAGGCTTTCCATCTTGAAGCCAGGGACACCTACGCTGTTCCGACCGAATCGGAACACCTCCGGCGGTCCTCGATGGAGTTCCGACACGGTCGGCAGCGATTCGACCTGAGACCGCTCAGAATCAGTGCGCCGCTCCGTCTACATTCACATGAAGCTCACCGTTCAGACGTTCCTGACCCTCGACGGCGTGATGCAGGCCCCCGGCGGACCCGAGGAAGATCCCAGCGACGCCTTCACCCACGGCGGCTGGCAAGCCCCGTTCCCGGACAAGGCCGTCGGCGAGTTCGTCACCGAACTCAACAGCCACGCCAGCGCGTTCCTGTTCGGTCGCAGAACCTTCGACATCTTCCGCGGCTACTGGCCCGATCAGACCGACCCCGACAACCCCATCGCCACAGCGATCAACTCCCTGCCCAAATACGTCGTGTCCAACTCACTCAGCCAGGCCGACGCCACATGGCGCGGCGAACACCCCGACACCGCTCACCTCCTGACCGGCGACGTCGTCGCGGCGGTGCAGGCGCTCAAGGACGAACCCGGCGACGAACTGCAGATCTGGGGAAGCGGCAAACTGCTCCAGACACTATTGCAGCACGAACTCGTCGACCGCTTACGCCTGATGACGTTTCCGGTGGTACTCGGCTCCGGTCGCCGCTTGTTCAACGACGGCATCCTCCCGGCGACCATGCGCCCAGTCGAGCTCACCGTGACCGATCTCGGCATCGTCCTGGGCACCTACGAACCAGCAGGCCCGGTTCGCCACGGCCAGATGTAACCCGACTGAGTGGATGACCGTGCCAGGCCGTCACATCACGGCTGGCCATCACCGTGGCGATCACGGCGACCCGCGCCGGTCTGATGTCGTCCTGATTCCCAACCTCGGTCAGCCGGTTCATCGACAACCCCGAGCACCCGTCCTCGATCGACACCCTTCGCGCTGTATCCAAGCCTTGAAGCTCGACCTGCGCGATGTCACGCACTGGTCCAGTATCGCGCTCGAACTCGACGAGGCATACACCCCGCCAACCGCAAGCAGCTCTCCTGGGCGCGAGCAACGCAAACACGTCACCG
The DNA here is from genome assembly GCF_050955995.1 of Nocardia sp. CA-119907. Taxonomy (NCBI): domain Bacteria; kingdom Bacillati; phylum Actinomycetota; class Actinomycetes; order Mycobacteriales; family Nocardiaceae; genus Nocardia; species Nocardia sp. CA-119907. The sequence goes on along the minus strand of NZ_CP192091.1, from coordinate 152,245 downwards.
ACCTCATCAGCGCACTTGCGGCGATGAACCGACATCCACGGCCGCCGTTGAAGATTCAGACACACAGTCGCCATCCGCGTAGATCGTCTTCGCCTTGGCTATCATCGGAGGCAATGCATGTCGATTTGATGCTTGATTCTTTGGATGGACTGTCCGTGGGGGACGCTCTGGGACAGCAGTTCCCGATCATGCGCCGATCCATCGCAGATCTTCGGGCCGGTAATCTTCCCGTCGGGCCGTGGGGGTGGACCGACGACACCGAGATGGCCTGCTCTGTAGTTACCGAGCTGTGCAGTCGCGGCGAGATCGACCAGGATCGGCTCGCTACCGCTTTCGCGCGACGCTTCGACCCGGGCCGTGACTACGGCTTCAACACGGTCGCCACCTTGCGCCGAGTCCGCGATGGCGTGCATTGGCGCAAGGCGGCCGCAGCCGCCTACGGTGGCGAGGGTTCCTGTGGCAACGGTGCGGCCATGCGGGTTGCCCCGCTGGGCGCCTTTTATGCCAGCGATCCGGAAAAGGTTGTCGCCGAAGCAGTCCGGTCGGCACAGGTGACGCATATGCATCCCGAAGGAGTCACCGGTGCCGTCGCGGTCGCACTCGCCGCAGCCCACGCCGCCCATGCCCGCCTCAACGGGACACAGCCCACACCAACCGAATTCATCACCAGCGTCCTCGACCGCCTCGACCACAGTGACACGACCCGGCTGATCCGCCGCGCCCGCACCCTGCTCGGAGCCCCCGCCGCCGAGGCCGCGAACGAACTCGGCAACGGATCTCTGGTCACCGCGCAGAACACGGTGCCGTTCACGATGTGGGTCGCGGCCACATACCTGCACGACTACCCGGCCGCAGTCACCACATGCATTGCAGCAGACGGAGATATCGACACCACCAGCGCCATCGTCGGCGGGATCGTCGCCGCCTACACCGCCAACCGCACGCCTCCGGTCATTGGGATACCCCAAACATGGCTTGCCGCACGAGAGCCGTTGCCCCTCTGGTACAACACCATCCATCGAACACGCGGGCGCAAGAACTCTGTATTCAGCCGCGCTCGACGATGGCTGACCGGCACATCGCCGAGATGACCACGATCGACCGGCTGGCATCGGCCGCCTGCGGAAACTGGCAATGACCAAACTTGTGGGTTCCGGACTGGGGAGGTCGCGCATTCCACTGTCGCGGGTTGTCGATGGTTTCCAGCCAGCGGGTGACCGGAACTTGGGGTGCGGTGACGTAGCGGCTCCAGGTGGCCGCGACCTTGGTTGTGGTGACGCGGTGGTAGCCGAGAGCGTCGGCGACGACCGGGCGGGCAGCGAGTGCAGAGACGGCGGGCATGAAACTTGTCCCGGCATCCGCGTCGCGAGTACCGGTAGTCGGTGGCGAAAGCGGGGCAGTCGGTGCAGATCGGCTCGCACGACCCCGGCTCAGTAGGGGCCAGTGGCGAAGAAAACCGCATTCGGTCTGCGGAATTCGAACGGCAGTTCGTCATCCAACCAGTCCTGGCAGGAACCGTAATTGCCGCCCCGAGCCGGTCGATGTGCACACCGTCGCGAGTTCGCATCCGATGCAATTGGCGGCGGAAGCAGTAATGGCACAAGAAACAACGAAGTTCGCGTATCCGCTGGTCACTAGGGGCATGCCACGACCTACTCCGCCAGGGAGTATGAACCGCCCCGATCTTCTTGCCGCTTCCTTCCTTGAGGAGGATGTTGGCCATGCCCAAGCAGTATCCGATCGAGCAGCGTGAGCGTGCGGTGAAGATGGTGCTGGACCGACTCGACGGTTATCCGTCGGTGTATGCCGCCTGCCAAGCGCTCGCCGTGAAACTTGGAGTCCATGCTGAAACGCTGCGGGTGTGGGTGAAGCAGGCACAGGTCGATACCGGGAAGGCGCCCGGAGTGACGACCGCTGAGCAGGCGCGGATCAAGGAACTCGAACGGGAGAACCGAGATCTGAAGGAGGCCAACGAGATTCTGAAAGCGGCCTCGATTTTCTTCGCGCGGGAGCTCGACCCGCGACGCCGTTGATCTGCCAGTTCATCGATACCGAACGTGCAAAGGGGCACCGGGTCGAGTCGATTCTGGGTGTACTGCGAGAGCAGGGCATGCAGATCGCCGGGCGCACGTACCGGAACTGGAAAACCACCGGACCGTCGGCGCGGACGGTCACCGACGCGCATCTCACCGATGCGTTACGGGCTACCTCGGGCACGCCGGAGGGCATGTACGGCAGCCGCAAGATGGCCCGGCATCTGCGTCGCCAGGGCCATGAGGTATCGGTGGACACCATCGGGCGGCTCATGCGCGATGAAGGCATGTCCGGTGTGGTCCGCGGCGGCAGAGTCCGGACCACGATCGCTGGGAAGGGCCACGATCATCGCCGTGCACCGGACCTACTCGACCGCGACTTCACTGCCGTCGAGCCAAATCGCAAGTGGGTCACCGACTTTACCTACGTGCCTACCTGGCTGGGGTTCGTCTACGTGGCGTTCGTGATCGACTGTTTCTCCCGCGCGATCTTGGGCTGGCACGCGGCCACGGTCAAGGACACCGCGATGGTCACCAGCGCGCTGCGGATGGCGTTGTGGCGACGCGATCACGACGGCCACGCTGTCGCTGACGGTCTGATCCACCACAGCGACGCCGGATCCCAATACACGGCTATCTCGTTCGCTGACACCCTTGCGGCCGAAGGGATTTCAGCGTCGATAGGCAGTATCGGCGATGCCTACGACAACGCACTGTCCGAATCGACGATCGGGCTCTACAAGACCGAAGCCCTCGCCAAGGACAGCCCGTTCCTCACCGGGCCGCTACGTTCGCTCGACGACGTCGAGTTCGCGACGATGGAATGGGTCGACTGGTACAACAATCGGAGGTTGCACAGCCTGATCGGGTATCTCCCACCCGCCGAATACGAAGCCCTCTACTACGCTCAACAACAGCCATCCCAGCCGGTGATGACTCAACCATGAAGCCGGCAAGAAACTCGGGGCGGTTCAGTAACTGGTGTGGCTGAGTTCACGGTGCTGGCGCCGTGTTCATGAGTAACTTCTTGTGTATGGACCATGAGGGACCCAGCCGGACAGCGCTCGTGACTGCTTACGCCCGTGCCTATCACCAAATTGCTGACCGGCCAAGGATTCTTACCGATCCGCTGGCGGCACGTCTGCTGGGTGTCACTGTGGATGAGCTGACCGAATTGGGCCGGCCCGCAGAGGATCGTCCCGGCAGTGATGTGGGCTCGGGAATCCTGCGGCTGGGTGTCAGTGATCGGCCGCGCCGCCTGTTCTTTGCTGCTCGTGCCCGTTTCGCCGAGGATCGGGTGGCCGCGGCCGTCGCTGCCGGCGTGCGGCAGGTCGTGATCCTCGGCGCGGGCCTGGATACCTTCGCCTACCGCAACCCGCATCCTGACCTGCGTGTATTCGAGGTCGACCATCCCGCTACCCAAGCGTGGAAACACCAACGCCTCGCCGCATCCGGTATCGACCAGCCCGAGCGGCTGACTTTCGTGCCGGTCGACTTCGAAACCGACACACTGGCAACACAATTGGAGGCCGCCGGATTCAGCCGGACCGATCCGGCCGTATTCGTGTGGCTCGGTGTCGTCTACTATCTGACTCCGGACGCCGCCCGCACCACCCTCGAATACATTGCTCGCCAATCCGAGCCGGTCGAGGTGATCTTCGACTACCTACAGTCGGCAGACACCGACGAGGAACGTGCGCAGCTGCAGGCACGCGCACATCGAGCGGCAGCTGTCGGCGAACCCTGGTTCAGCTACTTCGCTCCTGACGACATCGCCGCACAGTTGCGCGCGCTCGGCTTCACCGACGTCGAAGACCACTTCGCTGCGGACCTCATCGCTGGGTACCTCGATGGATCCGCGGAATTCGAGGGCGAACCACCCCAGGCACTGCGCCCGGTCCGCATACTACGGGCGAGCCGCTGAGGATTCCCGCAAGTTCCTTGCCGGCGCAGCCCAGCTGCGCTTGGTCTCCGCCGAGCAGGAGGGGTGAACCGGAGCAGGTCGGCGCGGATGTCGTGGTTGGTGCAGCCTCCGCCGACACTCTGGAGGAACCGCCAGGTGTTGCCCTGCACCTGCCCCAGGCCGTGCTCCACTACCCGAAACGCAGCACAGGACCGCCGAACTCCAACTGTCGTTTTCCACCATTGTGAGACCACCGCGTTGCCAGTCGTGGGACCACCGACAGCAGTACAGAAGTGAAACGGGTTATCCGCTGTTGATTGGCGGACGCCGCGTTTCCGAACGACTGGCTCCGTCCGTCATCTGTGGGATCTGGCCCAATTTCGTGATGTCACATCTGTGTTGTTCACTCGCTCAACGAGATTCGCAATTATCAAGGGCCCGTCAGCAATTCATGATGGGTCAATCACGCAATCCATGCCAGATCCAGAATTTGGAGAGTCACCGACAGGGCGGCGGTGAGCCGCCAAGACCTCCACCGATGATCGCAATCGGGTGATGGTACTCATGGCCCTTCGAGGTGCTCGTGGCGGGGAAAACACTGAATGTCGCTGGCGCTCAGGCGTAGTGGCTTAGGCTGTTCGGATGCGGGTTCCTGCGCCGTTGCCGGCGGGCGGTCAGTGTTTCGGGCGGCCGAACCACCGGGTCGCGGCTTGTTGGAACGCTTCGGGATCGGGGCCATGGTCGTCCGCCCAGGCCACGATGCCGTCGGGCCGGATCAGAACGGCGCCGAGACCGAGGTTGTCGTGTACCGGGCCGGCCGCGTAATGGATCCGGCCTTGCCAACCCTGGGCTGCGTCCCGGAGTGCGTGGTCGGTGCTGAAGTCGAGCGCGACGCCGTGTCCTTGCTGTAGGAGGTCACCGAGGCGAGTGGCGTCGTCGAAGCGAAAGTCAGGGGCGGTGTGGCCGGCGCGGGGCTGTCGGCTGCCCAGGTCGTGGCGGTGGGCCAGTCCCGATGTTTTCCGGTACACGTGGGTGGTTCCGTCTGGGGTGCTCATCAGGTCGCGGACCAGCCGCTGTAGGGCGGGGGCATTGGGGCCCGGTTGCATGGTTGCGACCTGGGCCCGGGACCAGTCGAGAACAGACGCGCCGATGGGGTGGCGCTCGCTGGTGTAGGTGTCGAGCAGGCCGTCGGGCGCGCGTAGCCGTGCACGGTTGCCGATAATGCCATGAAGCACTGACACTTTCGGCGACGTCCTCGCTTGTGAACTGCACCCACCGGACTGGTTCCCGCGTTGGAGTCCAAGTCCGAATAGGTTGTGGTGCAGGCGTCACCGTCTGCTGCGGCGCGCGCGTTTGTCCGATGCGGGGTCGGGGTGTTGTTCGCTCGCGCGGCTGTTTGCTGCGGCGGCGAGTGCGGCTTTGGTGTGGGCGAGCCTGTAGGAATCGGTGCCGGTTTCGATGATGTTGCCGCCGAAGGTGAGCCGGTCCACGATCGCCGCCGTTATCTCGACCTCGATCGCCGAAACGCTGTGATGACCAGCGTGTTCGTGTCGTGGACAGGTGTGTTTGACGGGATCGCTGATGTTCTCATTGGTTGTCGGCGGCGGTTTGTCGTGCAGACCGGAGTTGTCCGTGCGCGATGGCGAGTGCTTCGCGGAGTTGCTGGTTGTCGGTGTCGTAGAGGCCGAAGTTGAGCGACGCGCGCTCGACCGTTTCGCGGCTGCGGCCAAGGGCCCAGAAGGCGTCGGTCGAAAGCCAGCGGTGCACCAGGTCGACGTCGAGACGGTCCGGGTTGATGGTGATCTCGTATTCGTCTGCCCTGCAATTGATCATGATGGATCCTAGTTCCGATTGTTGTCACGCCGCCAACAGATTTGGGTGGCCCGTCGCTGTGAGCGCGACGGGCCGCGGAGATGAACCGGAGTTTGCTCCCAAAGGCATCGGCTGCGGCGCGGATCCGTCCGATCGCCGCCGGCCGGGCTGGGCCGCACGCGCTATTCGCAGACCTGGTGGGAGAACCCGAATTCAACGGTGACGGCTGCCTGCGCCGGGGCGAATCGGTTGTGCGGTATGCCGGGGGTGAAGGCGAAGACCGAGACGTGCTCGTTCTGACGATCCAGCCACCAGCCCGCGGTGCGGCAGGCGCGCCACCGGGTACCGCTCATGTCGGCGAGCCTTTCGACGCCCGCAGAACCGAATGTCCAGCCGCCGGAATCACCCAGATGAGCGAGCAAGCGGCCGGCCACCTGATCATCGGGCGTGCCGTCGGCGGCGGCGATGGCGAAGGTGCGCTCGCAGAAGCCCCCCGCGTCGGAGTCCCCGCAGCTGGTCGTGTCGTCGACGACCGTCAGGCCGGCGGGCAGGGGTAGCAGCAGTTCGGCGTCGGGGGTCGCGACGGCCTTGCCCCCGTAGGCTGGGGCGCTCGCGAAGACGCCGAGGTCGCCCAGCACGAAGAACAGCAGCACGAACAGGGCCAGTACGCCGTACAGCCCGCCGAGCACCCGGGCGATCCACTGCCGCACCCCACCACCGTCGGTATCGGCCCAGTCCCAGATCAGTCCCGCCAGCAGCACCACGACACCGGCGGCGATCATCAGCACCTCGAGACTGTGCTGATAGTGGCGCACTCGCCAGCCCCCGAACGCCACACCCAGCTCGGCCACGGTCAGCACCGCCAACACCGCACCCACGCGCCACCGGGTGCGGGGCGCTCGCGCCGCGAGCAGCCAGCAGGCCAACGGCACCAACAAGATCAGCAGATGCGCGACCATTCTCGAAGTTCACCACGGAACGTCGCGGTGCTGAAAGCCACCTTGCCGTCGGGGTCACGGGCCGGGCGCGGCAGCAGATAGACCGAAGCTTGAAAAGATGTCATGAGGCAAGTAGATGCCGCGCGCGCCACCTACCGATCCCAGGTTTCAGCCCGAACCCACAGGTTGCGGGCCAGCCGGCGCGACCGGGATCCCGGACGTGGTTCTCTCGACCAGACGACTGCCGAAGACCTCGAAACCCCTGGATGATGGCTCATTACACAATCGAGCACCGAAAAGCCGCGAGCAGCCGAGTCTCCGAGCAAGGGCCGCTGCACGGTCATCGTCAAGGCGCAGTGCGTTCGGTCGGCCTCGAATCGATACAGCCACCTGCAGGTCGCCTGCCCCGCTCCGACCGGTTCGATCAGCGCGGTATGCGGCACAAGAGCGTATTCACCGCACGGTGACCGGGGTGCTGGATCGGGTCTGGAGGTCAGGTGGGTGCGATCGCGTTCAGGCTGAATCCGATGGACGGACCACCGAGATGAGGTCCTCCAAGTCAGCAACCCGCATCACGTCTGCGTGACATTTCCGAGATCATTTCGTAATGTATCGGTGATGCGTCCCCAACGATAGCCAGTAATCGACATTATGCCTGGTCAACACCGCAAACGTCCGGTAGGCCGCAAGCGCAGTCCGCTCGCTGTGGTTGTGGCTGCGTGTGGCATCGCTGCCATTGTCGTAGTGGTGTTGTGGGTGGCGAGCCCGACCGCTCAGCATGCCGCGGTCCAAGCGGCCCCTGCCGCCGCGCCGTCGACGGCACGGCCGGCACCGGCAGCTGCGGCCGAGCAACTACCACCGTCAGCGGAGGAATACATCAAACACCTACGCGTCCTGTGTTCGACCGAACTCGCCGGCACCCGACCGCATGTGGCACAGGTGGGCCACTTGCTCGGAAAGATGTTCGGGATCACCGACATCGGGGGTGCTTTGGGCCGCGGCAACGACGATCACGGCGCCGGCCTGGCAGTCGATTTGATGACATCTGATTCCGCACGCGGCGATGCGATCGCCGAATTCGTGCTGGCCAATCAGCAGCGTTTTGGTGTGACCTACGTGATCTGGCAGCAGCGATACAACGACGGCAACGGCTGGTCGTACATGGAAGACAATGGGAGCCCGACCGCAAATCATTACGACCACGTGCACGTATCCTTCGCCGCGAATGCCACTGATGTGGACCTACAGTGCTGACCGCCACCGCACGCTGAACCAAACGCCACCTATGTTCGTCGGTCCCGTGCGTGGTGTCGGCCGGGTGGGCATGGACGGCCACGACCGTCGCCACCCCTGGTTCGTCAAGTCACGGCGGAGTTCACATCAAGATCTCGCAGCTGCTCGACCAGATTGATCCGCCACCCGGCGTGCGGAACGAAATGGAAGCCGACGTCAAGAAACCGCGAGACCGGCGAAACGACCACGCCCATGCGCTGACCGGTTCGACCTGGCAGCGTCCAGCGGCATCAGGGAGGCCGACGAGGCCACACACTGTGTTCGACGCTGACACGCTTGTCGACACGTCGTACCCGTACTCGAGCGCTGATCAGCATGAGCGTGCAATTATCCTCACCGCCCGGAGTGTGTCGGGCCTTGATGACCCTGGATGGCTCGGAACAAGTGACGCTGAGCCACCGCAATGAGTTGGCGCAATGCCACAACCCGAACACCCCGACGGTCGATGGACCAGCGATTCGGATCAGGCCGGTAGGCGTTCGGCAGAGTAAAAAACTATGGCGTGAACTGCTGAAAGTCACCGAGTTTTCGGCGATCGGCGCTGCGCTAGTGCATAGGAGACCACCGCGCACCCCAAATGTCGGCTAGGGTCGTTCGCTCGGCATGCGACATGAGCGATCACTGGCCCTAACCGTAGTCAGGGCATGGATGGCTGAGCGAACGGTATGCCCAGCGCCGAGGACTGTTCGAGGACCCAGTCGGCTGTCAGGCGGGAGCGTCGCTCGTTCCGACGATCACCGCCCGCCCGAGGGTATGCGGAATCATCAAGATGTTGAGCATCGCAACGCTTGCGCCGGCCGGTACTTCCAAACGATCCACTGAGAGTGCTGTCGCGCAAACGAACAGGCGATGGGTGCCGGTGCCGGGCGGTGGCCGCACCCCGGAGTATGCCGCTTGCCCCAGATCATTCGTCAGAGCGATGGCACCGGCAGGCAGATCGGTCCCTCCGCTTGCCCCAGCATCGCCTTTGATGCTCCCCGCGGCGGCAGGCACGTCCTTGACCACCCAGTGCCAGAGTCCGCCCGGGATCGGCGCATCGGCGTCGAAGGCGGTGATGACCAGGCTTCGGGTTCCGTCGGGCAAACCTGACCAGGCCAGGGCGGGAGAGCGATTGGCACCGGCGTCGGTGTTGTAGCAGGCCGTCGGGAGCGCACCGCCGTTGTCGAAATCGTCACTGTGCAAGTCGAATTCGACGGCAGGAAAGGCTAGTGCGTAGGGGTGATAGCTCATGGTTGGGTTCTCCTGAGAGGATCAAGATATACAGCATTGCTGTATATCTTGAACGTACAGCGAAGCTGTATAATTTGTCCAGTGGGAGATGCCGACTACTCCGTGACCGACGCCGAGCAACTTCGGGTGGTCGTCGGAAGGTTCGTGCGCTGCGTCAGAAGCGTCGACACGATGCCGGCGGGGCAAGCCGCAGTGCTCGGTTATCTGAGCAGAGAGGGACCACTGGCGATCGTGGCTCTGGCAGATCGGGAAGGCGTGCGCCACCAAACCATGGCTCGGACGGTGCGGTTGCTGGCCGACCAGGGGTTGGTCGACGTCGCGGCCGATACCAGCGACAAGAGGCGCGTCATCGTGACACTGTCGGCCGAGGGCAGCGCCCGACTCGATGACGAACGAACGAGTCGAGCGGCGTGGATCGCGCGGGCCGCGCACATGAAGTTGACCGATCAGGAGCGGACGGCCCTCAAACACCTTCCCACAGTTCTCGAGAAACTCATCGTCGACGGCATGTGACCCGAACACCTGGGTGACCAGCACTGCTCACTACATGCAGAAGGCCGGGCAATTCCGGGTGCCGGCCCCGAACCTGCTTGTCGTGTCCGATTTCACCTACGTGCACCGACCCGGGGGATTCACAGGCGAAGTCTCTAGTTCGGGAGAGAAGGTTCGACGATTCGGGCGGCACTGAGCGCACGTGCGCATGGATCGGATTCACCACCAGCAGTTGGACTCTCGTATGCCTCGACGTAGATTGCGGCGGCCGGTATGGACAGTACGAGTTCGCATGCTCGGTTCGCGCTCTGGTCGGCGGGGCGGTATTGGATGCCGGTGTGGCTGCCTATCGAGACGTCGGTGGATGGTGTTTTGGTTCTTTTGATCGCGTCGAGCGGGTACGTGGTTGATCTGATTCCGATGGTGTAGGCCCATACGGCTTTGGAACTGTCCCAGGTGCAGTACTTGAATCCTGGCTGTTCTTTGGCCGTCGAGGCTTTGGTGTCCGGATCGACGCCCATCTGCCGCAGCGTTGGCGCAGTCACCTGAGTGCAGGGGTCCCATAGTGCGGCAGTGGATGTGGCGTCAGTATGCGTCGCCGCTTGGTTCTCACCGGATGCGCATCCTCCGGCCCCGAGCGTTATCGCAGCCGCCAGAACCAATGCGCTACTTGGGTTTACGTGTAACGTCATTCCGTTGCCGTGTCATCTGTAGGCAGCTTGGCGAGCGTTTTCGCCGCTTGTGTCCGCGTGTATCGGTCGGGATCATCGAGAAATGGCTCGATGAGGTTCCGGACGCCAGATGCCTTCATCTGGCCGAGGGCGTCCATCGCGAAGTTGCGGGTATGGGGGTGAGTGATCCATGTGCGCAAGAGCGATCTCCTTTGCCGCCGGTGTCTTTCGCTCAGCACTACGCCGCGCTGAATATCGTGTCGCCGGGCCAGGACTCTGCGCGGCGATTTCATAGCCGGCGGCGTCTCGTTTCTCGGGTTTCAGCCCCGCAGGGTGGCGATGGCCTTCTCGATGCGCCGTTGGCGTGTGTCAGGCTTCTTCGCGCTCTCGATGGCGTGCACGTGCTCGCGCTTGCGGCTGGAGGCGAGGTTGTCGTAGGCGGTGCGGGCGACGGGGTCGTCGTCCAGGGCTCGGGCGAAGTCCGGGGGCTCGACGACGACGCGCGGCTGGGTGTCGAGCTCGACCTCGACCTCGACCTCGTCGCCGATCGCGACACCCGCGGCCTGCCGGTTGGCGTTGCTGAGGCCGAGCAGGTAGCGGCCGCGCATGAGGGCGACCCGGCTCTTCCAGGAATGCCCGTTGACCGTGATCGTCACTGGCGGCCGCGCGCCCTCGCCCAGCGCCGCCACCACCTCGGGCGGAACTTCCAGGCCCCGCATGGGCTCGGGTGGCTCGACGTGGGTCCAAAACTTCATCATCCTTCTCCTGTCGTTCTGCCACTCACCGCGGATGCGGCCTGCCCACTGCCCCTGTCAGGACACCAAAAGTCTGACCCTCGCCGCCAATGACGGAGCTTGATCGCCCAGCTCAGGCCGTTGCCTCCCACGCGAACCCGTCCGGGTCGATGAACGAACCGATGCCGCTGTCCATGACGATGCGGTGCGATCCTCTGCCTTCCTGGGAGACCCCGGCCTCCTTGGCGGCAGCCTTGCGTGGGTACAACGCCAGGGTGACCGGCGAGCCCGAGTTCGCGAACTCGGCGTACTTGCCACCGAAGCTCTTCGACACCGTCAAGCCGCGATCGACATAGAACTGCTTGCTGGCCTTCACATCCGTCACGCCCATCAGCAACACCAGGTCGTCGATCTCGCGGGTGAATGGGCCCACATCCTTCTTCTTAGAGGTGGCGACCTTCCAAATCGTCCCCTCCGGCGCCTGAACCACCGCGCTGTAACCCCACAGGCTCTTCTTCGCGGGCTTGAGGACTACAAACCCGGCGTCGACCGCGGTGCCGACGAGGCTGTCGACGGTGGAGGGCTGCGACACCACCAGTGACAAGATGAATCCACGGAAACCGGTCGTCGGCGTCGGCGAAGCCCGGAACCCGAGCCGGTCACCCAGTCCGAACGCGGCGTCGTAGATCGCGGCGGCGGCCTGGGGATCGGCCACCTCGAGGTGAACGTTGATGTCGATGCTGATGTTCGCGTTGATTTCCATGCTCACAACGCTAGATACGGGCCGGCTCCGTCACATCCGTGCCGACCACGGAACACACCACTGAGCTGAGACTGTGGGAGTACGGGCAGACCCCCGCCCCGACCGTAGAGCGACATCGGCCCCGGACCCGATGAACCATGCCGTTTCAACATTGTGCGACAGGCTCACCGCTGAACGCGGCTCGCCGACGCGGCAGACAACCGAGCCCGTAATCGAGACGGCCTGGGCACTGCCGGAAGTGGTCATCTGTGCGTTCCGCCGCTCAGGATGCCTCCCAACCGGGCGGCTACAGCGCGAGCATGGCGGCAGCGACCTGGTCGGCCGCGGCGTGGCGCAGAGCGGTACCCATGTCGTCGAGGACGAGCAGTCGTGCCCCTGGGATTTCGGCGGCGAGGACCTCGCCGTTGCCGACCGGGAAGAACGGGTCGGCGCGACCGTGCACCACGAGTGTGGGCACGTCGAGCTCACCGAGCCGGCCCCGCCAGCGCGGGGCGCAATCGATCCGGGAAAACACCATCCCGAGCTGGTTCGCCTGGTGCACCGCGGGATCGCTCGACGGCGTCCGATCCCAGATCCGGGCCGCCGTCGCCCACGCGTCCTCCGGATCGTTGCCCATCGGTTCGGCCCCCGAGGCGGCGAATGCCGCGACAGCGTCGCGGTCGGACCAGTCCGGCAGCGGGCGGGAGAACAGCGCGCCCATGACCTGGAGGTCGTGGTCCGGCAGGTCCTCGTCGACCGGGCCCGGCGCCACCGGCCGAGTGCCGACGAGGGTCAGTGCGGAGAACACGTCCGGGTGGTCCAGCGCGGCGACCTGAGCGACCATCCCACCGACGCCGACTCCACCGAGATGGGCGGTCCCGGCACCGAGCACCTCGACCAGCGCGGCCGCGTCGGCGACGAGATCCCGCAGGTCGTAGTCCGGATTCTCCGGGTCGAGGGTCGTCGACGCGCCAGAGTCGCGCAGGTCGTAGCGGACCACGCGCCGCCCGCCCGACGCGAGCCGCTCGCACAGCGCGTCGGGCCAGGACAACATCGTTGTGCCGCCGACCAGCAGGACCAGCGGATCGTCCTCGCGGCCGAAGCTCTCGATGCCGAGATCCACACCGTTCGCCCGCACCGAGGTCATGCCCGATCGAAACGGTCTCGTCATGCCTGGACTCCTGTCTGTCGGTATACCCAGAGGTATCGACGACAGATTCACCCGAAAGTCATCGGTGTAGCCGAGATCGTGTCCACACCCCCGCAATCGCCCCGAACTCGGCAGTTGTTGACGTTAGCGGTCCTCGAAGCGGCACGGCCAGTTGATCTTCCGTCACCCCGCGCAGGCCGGTTCAGCCAGCGCGGTATGCGGCTACTTACAGGATGCCGGGCCGGGCAGCTGACCTCCCGAGGTCGCCCGCCGACCTCGCTGTGCGACACGTCGACTCGGCCCGGCATCCACCAATCCAGAAGTGCGACGTTGCAATCCAGGCGACTTGAGCATGCATGTGTTACCAGGGACTTTGAACATTCCTTCGCCGACGTCGACGCCGTCCTTGATGTTGTGGCCGAACGGCGAGTGGATCAACCCCACACCGCTAGAACAACTTCGAACGACGGGCCTCGGAACTTCCGCAGATCGGCATAGAAAGACGTTCTGCGTGTCGGTCCGCGGGATAGGAACGCCTTCCTGATGCGCTTGTCGGGCTTGGTGTCCCATCGCAGGAGGAAGACGTTCGTGGGTAACAGTAGTGGCTTGTCGCGGGGTGATCGCAACCGAAACGCACGTTTGGCGCGGTTGCGGGCGCTGGTCCCGGTCGATAACGCTATCGTCGGGATCGATCTGGCTGATCGCAAACAGATGGTCGTGGTGACCGATCACGACTCGAAAGTGTTGGCGCGCAAAACATTCCGATGCCGCGCTTGGGATCTGGGTGCCGCGTTGGACTGGGCAGGTCAGCGGGCGGTCACGGCGGGTTTCACCGGTGTGACGGTGGCGTGCGAACCGACCGGACACCGGTGGCGAGTACTGGGCCAGCTGGCCGCCGACCGCAGCATGGCGTTCGTGTGCGTCCAACCGTCGATGACCTCCTGGTCACGCCGCGCCGAGGACCTCACCTGCGACAAAACCGATGAAAAAGACGCGGTGCTGATCGCCCGGCTGACCGCGCAGTTGCGCTGCTATGTCCCCGAACCAGTGGATGAAACGTGGGGCCGGTTGCGGCATCTCGGTGCGCGACGTGAGCAGTTGCTGGTGGAGATGGTCAGCCAAATCCAGCAGCTGCGCGCATTACTGGAATGCGTGTGGCCCGCCGCGCTGGACACCGCGCGCCAACCGTTCCGATCTCGCACCTGGGTCGCGACGTTGAGCGTGATCTGCGATCGCGACGGCGGCGATCTGTCCCGCACCCGCCGCCTCGGCATGACCCGCCTCGAGCAGGCCGTCCGCCGCGAGATCACACGCCGGGGAGGTCAGAAACCCTCGCTGCGGATCGCGCGCAACGTGTTCAACGCGCTCGACGACCAGGCCGGGGTGGTCGCGCACCGGCGCGGCGCACTGGAACGAGTGCAGCTGCTGCTGGGCGACTGGATCGAAAACCAACGCCGCCTCACCGACACCGAGGACCGAATGACAGCCGTGCTCAACGAACTTCGACTCACCGACCTGGTCACCTCCATCACCGGACTCTCCGCGGTCGGTGCTGCCGCGATCCTGGCCCAAACCGGTGACCCCACCCGGTTCACCACCGCCCGCGCTCTGGTCAAACACGCCGGACTGGCACCCCGGGAGAAACTCTCGGGCACGTTCACCGGACGAACCAAACTCACCGGCCAAGGCCGGCCCAGCCTGCGCCTAGCCGCTTGGCGGGCGGTCTGGGGCGCCCAACGCGCCAACCCTGTCTATGCCGCCCGCTACCGGCACCTGACCAGCCGCGACGACAACAAACTCAGCCCCACCCAAGCCCAAGCCGCCATCGCCGCCGCCATCCTGCGACACCTGCATGCCGTCATCACCACCGGCCGACGCTGGGATCCACACACCGCCACCCACGGCACACAACCAACCGACACCCCAATCCCGGTGGCCGCCTGACCAATTGAGCGGCCATCGAGCGGCCGGTCGGGGCGAGCCCCACTCGGCATAGAGACACTGCGTGATCTCGCCGGAAATCATGGGCAGCCCCGCCCGTCGTCACCTCAACCCGATTACACGCTGCTGGGCTCAACCCCATCACCGCTATGCAGGGACCACGACGGATGAGGGCACCGACCGAACCGCTTGACACGAAACGACTTACGCTGATTCTCGGACGTTCCACGCAGACGCCAACGGCCCGAGATAGCCTCGGGCCGTTGATCTTCGGACTGTCGCACCTGGCCGCCGGCAGGGGTGCCGACAGCATCCTCGATGACGAAATCCAGCTTGGGGACTTCGAATATGCCGCTACTTGACCGAGCTGGCCAACCGATCGGCATAGGGGGCAGTGAATTTTCCGACGATGGGAAGCTCCGCGCGGACACCGCCGGTGTTGTTCGCCTGGACCATGGCCATGATCCAGACGACGACCGCGAAGACCGCGACTGCGCCTCCGGCGAGGCTGAAGATGATCCCCAGGACTCCGAGGAGCGAGCCGACGATGCTCAGAACGATATTGACCACCGAGACTGCGCCGAAGAAGACGATCGATTGCGAGGCATGGAATTTCACATCGGGATCGTTCTTTCCCATGAACAGGAAGATGATTCCGGTGAGCCACCCCAGTGCGTACGACAGGATCGCGCTGGTCTTTTTGTCCAAACCGGCGGGCTGCGGTTGGTTTGTGGGAGGTTGAGAAGATGTCATGGGGCAAGTAGATGCCGCGCGCGCCACCTACCGATCCCAGGTTTCAGCACGAACCCATAGGTTGCGGGCCAGCCGGCGATCGGGATCCCGGACGTGGTTCTCTCGACGAGACGACTGCCGACGACCTCGAAACGCCTGGGTGATGGCTCAACACAATCGAGCACCGAAAATCCGCAAGTAGCCGAGTCGGTCTCCGAGCAAGGGCCGCTGCACGGTCATCGTCATGGCGCGGTGCGTACGGTCGGCCTCGAATCGATACAGCCACAGGTCGCCTGCCCCGCTCCGACCGGTTCGATCAGCGCGGTATGCGGCAGATCCGGACGCTCGCGGATCGCGCGCCCAGCGCCATTTGCGGGTGTCGTCGGCTAGAGGCGGGTCGCCGTACGGACGAGGTCGGCGATGGCTTTGGATCTGCTGTGTGGTGGCCAGGCGATGACGGTCGTGACGGCCGGTGCGTCCGGCACCGGCACGATGGCGTGATCGTCGCGTAGTTGGGCTCGGAGCGACTCGGGCATGACCGCGCAGGCCCGTCCGAGCCTGATCAGCTGGATCAACTGGGTGTGGTCGCGTACCTGCGGGCCGGGGCCGTCCGGATAACTTCCATCCGGTCGAGGCCAGCGCGGCAGGGGCAGGTCCGTCAGGGCGTTGACCTCGGTCATCGACATGTGGGGTCGGTTGGCGAGGGGGTGTCCCGCGGGCAGGACCACGACCTGCTGTTCGGTGTGGAGGTCCTCGGTGTCGAATCCGGCCGTCGTGTCGTAGGGCCGGTGGAGCAGAGCAACGTCGGCACTCCCGTTGCGTAACAGGCGTTCCGGTTCGCCGGGCCCGCACAGCACCACCTCGACCGCGACCGCGCCGGGGTCGGCGGCGTAGGCGTCCAGCAGCTTCGACAACAGTTCGCTCGACGCTCCTGCCTTGGCGGCCAGCACCACACCGGGCCGGTCGGCAGCGGCGCGGCGGGTACGGCGCTCGGCGGCTTCGACCGCGCCGATAACAAGCCGGGCCTCCCGCAGCAGCACCGACCCGGCCTCGGTCAACGTGATCGCGCGGGAATTGCGGTGCAGCAGAACGACTCCGAGCCGCCGTTCCAGCTGCTGGATCGCCCGCGACAGCGGTGGTTGCGCCATCGCGAGCCGTTGCGCCGCCCGCCCGAAGTGCAACTCTTCGGCGACGGCGACGAAGTATCGCATCTCCCGCGTCTCCACCAGGTCATGGTATCCGGCGATGACCACTACCAATACCCGTGCGGTATCGCCGCCCACCCGATCGGTCTTGGACGCTACACCCGGAGCCGCAGCAGGATCGGCGGTGTGAGTGAACAGACGATCGCGCTGGTAACCGGCGCGAACAAAGGAATCGGATACGAGATCGCGGCGGGCCTGGGCGCCCTCGGCTGGCGGATCGGTGTGGGCGCGAGGGATCGACAGCGCCGCGAGACCGCGGTGGAGAAGTTGCGCGCGGCCGGGACCGATGCGTTCGGCGTGCCGCTCGACGTGACCGACGGCGCGAGTGTGGCCGCCGCGGCCGAGCTGATCGCCGACCACGCCGGAGGGCTCGACGTCTTGGTCAATAACGCGGCAATCGTCGGCGATCATCCACAGACACCCATCACGGTAGATCCCGCGACCCTACGGACCGTCGTGGAAACCAACGTGATCGGCGTCATCCGCGTCACCAACGCGATGCTGCCGATGCTGCGCGGCTCGGCATCACCGCGAATCGTCAACATGTCCAGCAGCGTGGGCTCGCTCGCCCTGCAAACCACACCCGGTCTGCCCAGTACCGAGATCGGTTCTTTTGCCATCACCGCATACATGGCATCGAAGACGTTTCTCAACGCCGTCACGATCCAATACGTCAAGGAACTGAGCGACACCAACATCCTGATCAACTCCGGCTGCCCCGGTTTCACCGCCACCGATCTCAACGGCTTTCGAGGCGTCCGCACGCCACAACAGGGCGCGGCGATCGCGATTCACCTCGCGACCCTGCCCGACGACGGACCGACCGGCGGATTCTTCGACGACGCCGGAACAGTGCCCTGGTGACGGGCACACCCGTGCGAACCGTTCCCGTTCCCGAAGTCAGCCGCGCGTCGGAGGAGGAGCAAGACAATGACAAAGGCAGTCAGGTACGACGAATTCGGCGGAATCGACGTCCTGCGGATCGAGGAGGTCGAGCGCCCGTTGCCCGCGGACGGGCAGGTCCTCGTGCACGTGAAAGCGGCAGGCATCAACCCCGGTGAGGCGGCCATACGCACCGGCGCGATGGCGGACATCTTTCCCTCGACCTTTCCCTCCGGGCAGGGCAGCGATCTCGCCGGAGTCGTCGCCGAGGTCGGCGCGGGAGCCGACCGATTCTCGGTCGGCGAGGAGGTGATCGGATTCTCCGAGCTGCGGGCCGCCCAAGCCGAGTTGGTCCTGGTCGACGTCGACAACCTCACTCCCAAACCGGAGAACGTCTCATGGGAGGTGGCCGGTGGCCTGTACGTCGCCGGCGTGACCGCTTGGGGGGCAGTGCATTCCGTACAGCTCGAGCAGGGCGAGAGCGTCGTGATCTCCGGAGCCGCCGGAGGAGTCGGCTCGCTCGCCGTTCAGCTCGCGGGCCGTGTCGGAGCCACGGTCATCGGCCTGGCGAGCGAGGGCAACCACGAGTGGCTGCAAAGCCACGGCGTGGTCCCCGTCGCATACGGTGACGGCGTCACGGACCGGATCAAGGCCGCCGCACCCAACGGCATCCATGCCTTCATCGACACCTACGGCGATGGGTACGTCGAACTGGCCCTCGCTCTCGGCGTCGCAATCGAGCGGATCGACACCATCGCCGATTTCGCGGCGGCCGCAAAGTATGGGGTCAAGACCGAACCCGGGACCAAGGCCAGGCCGGGCGCCGAGGTCCTCGCCGAACTGGCCGCCCTGATCGCCGCCGGACACCTCGAAGTCCCGATCGCGAACGTCTACCCGTTGACGCAGGTTCGTCAGGCCTACACCGAACTCGAACGCAGACACACCCACGGCAAAATCGTGCTGAGGCCCTAGCTGCCACCACACAATGCGCGCGCTTTCAGGGGACTGCCCAACCGCGGGGCTGATCCCCGTCAGCACGGTTGTCTGCCACCCCAAGACCACGACAGTGCCGACTACATATCCTGCATTCGGCATAGACGGACGTTCAGTTGCCGTCGCCATGACCAGTCGACATAACGAATCTGGAACATGTTCTCCCAGCGGATCGCCTGATGTCGATGGTCCCACGACTGGAAACGCGGTGGTCCGCCAACGGTGGCAACCGACTTGACCAGCGGCGATGGCTCTGATCCGAGTGCAGGCATCCAGTCGCGTTCACCGACTAGCGGCCAGCACTGCCGCGAGGCCTTCTTGCAGGTCCGTGACGAAATACTCGGGAACCTCCAGCGACGGGAAATGTCCCCCTTTTTCGGGCGACCTCCATCGGACGATCTGTCGGTACCGCTCCTGTGCCCAGGGGCGCGGGCACTTATCGATGTCACGGGGATACATCGTGATTGCTGACGGAACGTCGACCCGAAGTTCTGGGTCGAGCGAGTTGTGGCTTTCGTAGTAGATGCGGGCCGACGATGCGCCGGTCCGCGTCAGCCAGTACAGGGTGACGTCGTCGAGAACGCGGTCTCTGGAAATCGTCTCGAACGGGCTGTCTTCGGTGTCTGTCCACTCAGCGAACTTGTCGAGGATCCAGGCAAGAAGCCCGACCGGTGAGTCGACGAGCGAGTAGCCGATGGTCTGCGGTCGAGTCGCCTGCTGCTTCGCGTACGCCGCGCGGTGGCGCGTCGGCGATCCGCCCCAGAAATCGCGGGTTTCCTCGGTCCACTTGCGCTCGACCGCCGTCAGCCCCTCCGTTGTCAACCCGGGCGGTGCCTCCGCGAACGTTGTGTGGATGCCGAGAACGTGCGCCGGGAACCTGCCGCCGAGAACCGTGGTGATATTGCCTCCCCAGTCGCCGCCGTGGGCTGCGAACTTGCTGTAGCCGAGCCTTCCCATCAGTTCCACCCATGCCGCCGCGATCTTTTCGGTTCCCCATCCGGTGGTGGCCGGCTTGTCGCTGTAACCAAAGCCCGGTAGCGACGGGACCACGACATGGAACGCTGGCGTGTCTGCATTTTTCGGATCTGCCAGCTCGTCTACTACATCGATGAACTCGGCGATGCTGCCTGGCCAGCCGTGGGTCAGGATCAGAGGAGTGGCATCTGCGCGCGCGGATCGGCGGTGCAAGAAGTGGATTCCCAGATCGTCAATGGTCGTGCGGAACTGACCGATTCGGTTGAGGCGCTCTTCGAACGACCGCCACTGGTACCCGGTGCGCCAGTAGTTCACGACATCGACGAGGTCGGCGAGAGGAACACCCTGTTCCCATCGGCGCGGGTCGGGCGCGGCGCGATAGACCGTCTCGGCCTCCGGTAGCCGCGCCGCGGCTAATCGCGCGTGCAGATCGTCGAGGTCAGCGTCAGTTGCGTGGGCTTCAAATGCTTGCACGTCGCTGGTCGGACGGGGCATGAGACCTCCTGCCATCGTGGAATCGGCTACGACCTATCGCGAACCGGATCGGATCATCTCACCAGGCACCGACACCGCCATCACCGCTGGTCAAGGCAACTTCACTGTTTTCGCGCAATTACTACTTCCGCCGCCACTTGCATTGGATGCGAACTCGCGACGGTGTGCACATCGACTAGCTCGGAGCGGCAATTATGGTTCCTGCCAGTGGATTTCGGATGCCGCGGCAGTGGTGATGGTAGCGATCCCCGGCGCGTCGGGTGTTGAGTGTGGCCCAACTGCATGCGGATTCATCCGCCGCCAACCGTGATCGCGCTGGCTGTTCCCAGGTCGCCGGGCCGGGCAACCGATGCACCCCACAGACATCGGGTGGCCTGCTGAAAGCCCTTGGCGTCCTCAACGTTCCGGGCCGCACATCGGCCATGCGCAACAATTCCAGCAGATGCCCGCCCCCCTCGTCGCCGGCGCGCTCGGCTACCACTACGTCACGACCACGAAACTCGCCGCCGAGGCGGCAGCGACCTGGAGCGCTACGTCACCGCACCCCGATTTCGGTCCCCCAGCGGCTGGCCCCCTCGCCAACTCAGTTGATTACGCGAGCCCACCAGTTGAAAACGTGCTGGTGAACAGACAGATCAGCGCTCAGCGGGCCTGCGGATAGCCGATTTCGGAGATGTCTTGGGCCAGGTCCGCCAGGGTGACCTCCACGTTCAACGACGACACAAGTCCCTGGTCCAGCGGCCGCAACGCATACACCTCACTCACCGCTTCCAGGTCCACAGAGACCTCGTAATAGTCCTCGGCGAAGCGCTGGAACGCTTCGGGTGAGCCGTCGACCAGTAGTTGGAACAGACCTCTCGCCCCATCAGGGTCGGCGCGGTCCGAGGGGAACTCGATCGTGCCGTGGTGCCACTGATCATCCGTCGCTTCCCGCCACAAGCAGGCTGTCACCACGGGCACGCCGTCTTCGTCGGTGAACGCCGGCTCCTCGATGAAGGGTTTGAAGACATCGGGAACATGGTCGACCACTCCCGGCCAGGGCTGGCAGTCATTGCCATACGGGCTCATCGGCGATTCGTGGCTGAATCCGCGGACATAGACCCCGGCCACCGAGAACACGATGGAGTACTCGTCTCCCGACCCGTTGCTCATCGAGGCCACCTCCTCGCCTTCAGCCCAAGCGGCATTGAAGGAGTAATACCGGCTTTCCCAGTCCGGGCTCAGGATCGCGTCGAGCATCGCAAGCGAGCGGCACAGGTCCCGCAGGCCGGCGATGGTCGGAAGCTGGCGGGCTACGTCATAGACAGTCACGGGCTGATCCAACAGGATCCCTCTGACATCAGCCGCGCCCCTGCCAGCCGTCACGATCAGTAGCAAATTCCGGAGCCAGGAGGTGCCCTGACAAGCCGTTGAGACCGTAAGTGGTGACGTGGTGACATACACGCCTACACCAGCAGCTCACGCTACTGACCTGGCGTTTTAGTGGAGCGGATGACGGGATTCGAACCCGCGACCCTCACCTTGGCAAGGTGATGCGCTACCAGCTGCGCTACATCCGCATGCGCTCGGATGTGGTCCGGGAGTTGGGCCGCATCGGCGTGCGTCCAAAACTGTAGTCCGATACTGGCCCCAAACAAAAATCGGACATTGCTGGCGAGGTGCTTCGGGGCCGCGGATGCGGGCGCGGTTTGGTCAGCTGATGCGTTGGTCGGGGGGGGGTCGGGGTGAAGGCTGTGGCGTGGTCGGCGGCCCATTCGGCGTAGGTGCGGGGTGGGCGGCCGAGGATTCGGCGGACGTCGTCGGTGCGGACGGCATTGCCGCCGGCACGCACATAGGCCTGGCCCGCCAGTGCGCCCCCGACGAATTCCGGGGACACGCCTGCCGCGATCATGTGTTCGCGCGCAATGTCTCCCGACACCTCGAGCGGTGACCGAGGACGGTCGCCAGTGCGGCCGCCGGGTCCCCGGTGGTGAGCAGTTCGGGGCCGGTCAGGGTGTAGACGCGACCCGCGTAGGCCGGTGGTCGTCAGCGTCTCGACGGCGACCGCAGCAACATCGCGTGGGTCGATGACGCCCTGGCTCCCGGTACCGGTCAGATTCGGCACGGGCCACCAGCCCAGCTCAATGTGTTGGCGGCGAGGCTGGACGGCTGCGGGCGGCGCGGCGGGCCAACTCCTGCCGGTCGAGCACGGCGGCTTCGGCGGGGGTGGGGGCGGTGCCGCCGAGGCGGGCGGGTACCCATGGTTCGCCCGCTGACATCGGATAGTTCGCCTGAGCGTCCATCAGCAGTTCGCCCATCCGAGCGCGCAGTTCGACGGTCAGATCGTCGGTCGGGTCGACGGGCGGGATCGGGTGACCGATGCGGATATTGATCGGAAAACGATGGCGGCCGAGTTGTTTCGGGTAACCCTTGGTCCAGATGCGGTGGGCACCCCAGATGACGATCGGAATGATCGGGACGTCCGCATCGATCGCCATGCGCGCGGCACCGGACTTGAATTCCTTGAGTTCGAAGCTGCGGCTGATGGTCGCCTCCGGGTAGACCACGACCAGCTCACCGTCACGCAACGCCGCGACCGCGCGACGGTAGGAACCCGCGCCGGCGCTGCGATCGACGCCGATTGCCTTGCAGTGCTTCATGAGAAACCCGACGAAGCCGTGTTCGAGTTCGGCCTTCATCATGAAACGAACATTGCGCCGCGAATTGCGCCCGACCAGCCCGACCTCCATGAAGTCCAGGTAGGCGGTGTGATTCACGGCGAGTACGGCACCGCCGGTGCGCGGCATCCGGTCCTGTCCGACGATATCCACGCGCAGCCCCTGCACGACGAAAAGCGTGCGGACCAAGCCCGTGAGAATGTCGTAAACCGGTTCCCGCGACATCGCTTCCCCTACGGCGAATCCTTGGCCGCCCGGCGCGCCGCCTTCTCCTCGGCCTCGGCGGCGTCCATGGCATTGGCCGCCTCGAGGGTGGGCGCGCTACCACCCAAACGCGCTGGCACCCAATAGGCGCCGGGTTCGTGCACATAGTCCTGCTGGAGATCCAGCAGCATCGCCTGCATGGTGCTGCGCAGCTGCGCGGTCAGCTCGGCGGCGGGCTCATGGGGCTGGATCGGCTCGCCGACCGCGATGGAGATCGGCGTATTGGTGCGGCCCAGACGCTTCGGAAAACCCTTGGTCCACACCCGCTGAGCGCCCCAGATGACGATCGGGATGATCGGCACGTCCGCCTCGATCGCCATGCGCGCGGCACCGGACTTGAAGTCCTTGATCTCGAAGCTGCGGCTGATGGTGGCCTCGGGGTAGACGCCGACCAACTCGCCTCTGCGGAGGTATTCGACCGCCGCCTTGTACGAGTCGGCACCCGCCGCACGATCCACCGGAATGTGCTTGAGCGCCCGCATGATCGGGCCGGAGATGTTGTTGTCGAACACCTCCTTCTTGGCCATGAAGCGGACGTACCGCTTGGGGGTGCGCGCCGGCAGACCCGCGTAGGTGAAATCCATGTAGCCGGTGTGGTTGACCGCGATAACGGCACCACCGCGCGCGGGGATATGTTCAGCGCCCTTGACGGTGAACTTCAGACCTTCGACGAAGAAGACGGTACGGGCCAGCCCGACAATCGTCCGGTAGACGGGTTCCACAATTCCGCTAGCGTAGTCGCTGACTGTCCCATCCGGCAGAGCCGCCGCCTCCGCGCGCGTGCCGGACCCGTCGCTCATACCCTGAACGCCTACGAAAGAGGACCCTCGAAGTGGAACGCGCCCGCCCGATACCGCGTGAACACGACCCGAAGGACCCGCGGACACGAAGGGCGCTCCTCGCCGTCACGACCGGCCTGGCACTGACCAGCGCTGTCCTGCTCACCGGGTGCGACTCCGTCTCCGGCATACCCGGTGACGAGCCGCCCCACGCATCGGCGAAGACCACGACACCCTCGGCCGCGACTCCGACCACGACCACGGCGGTATCCGCGCAGGCGTTCAGCGTGCCGGTCGGCGAGGTCCCCGGCCTACCCGGCGCGGCGGATGTCGTATCGCGCTTCGGCGCGGCACTGGATCGGTCCACGCCCGCCCAATTGCAGTCCAAGTGCTGGATGATGGCCCCGGGCAATGTCAGCGATATGTCCACCGACAAGAAGGCGATTCTGACCGCCATCACACAGTCCGCGACCGTCACGAAGAGCAGCGTCACCTGGCAGAACGCGGGTACCACGATCAGCTTCGACCGCGCCGCGATCGAGTCGGGCATCAAGAACTCGAACCAGACCGCCTGCCCGTGGGTGGCGCAGGACGGCGCCGAGCCCGGGCCCAACGAGGCCGACGCCAGGCATACCGTGCGTCGCTACCTCGCCCGTTTCGTCGGCACCCCGCTCGATCCCGCCGATAAGGAGGGCACCTATCCGCTGGTCTGCAAGGCCAGCCCCGCGAACTGGGATCCCACCGGATCCGGCAGCCCGACGTCCGCACCGCTGGCGAACAATCCGGGCAGGCTGACCGGCATCACGAAATTCGCGGATCAGGAGATCCGTTCGGAGCGGCTGCGCGCGGGTTACCTCACGGTCGAGGTTCCGGTCACCAACTCCTCGGGTGTGACCCAGACCCGCACCTTCACCCTGAACGAGGGTGCCGAGGGCTACTGCATCGGCGACGTTTCCGCCTAACCACTACCCTAGGTGGCTGGTAACGGTCAGGAGGAGCAGCTCGTGCAGATCACCAGCGTCGGACACGCCGGATTCCACATCCGCACCGCGGCCGGGTCGATCCTTTGCGATCCCTGGGTCAATCCCGCGTACTTCGCTTCGTGGTTCCCGTTTCCGGACAACACCCAGTTGGACTGGGATGAGCTGGGCAATTGCGATTTCCTGTACGTCTCGCATCTGCACCGCGACCACTTCGACGCGGCGCACCTGGCGCGGCATGTCAACAAGGACGCGACCGTACTGCTGCCCGATTATCCGGTGCCGGACCTGCGGCGCGAACTGGAGAAGCTGGGCTTCCACAAGTTCTTCGAGACCCAGGATTCGGTCAAGCACCGGGTGAGCGGTCCCGGCGGCGAGATCGACATCATGATCATCGCGTTGCGCGCGCCCGCCGACGGTCCGATCGGTGACTCGGGGCTGGTGGTCTCCGACGGTGAGACCACCTGCTTCAACATGAACGATGCCCGTCCGGTGGATATGGATGTGCTGCACGACGCGTTCGGGCATATCGATATCCATCTGCTGCAGTACTCGGGCGCGATCTGGTACCCGATGGTCTACGACATTCCGAACCGCACCAAGTCGAACTTCGGTAAGCAGAAGCGTCAGCGCGGCATGGACCGTGCCCGCAGCTATATCGAACAGGTCGGTGCCACCTGGGTCGTCCCCTCGGCCGGTCCGCCGGTCTTCCTCGACGAGGAGCTGCGCTACCTCAACGACGATCGCGGTGACGAGGGCAACATCTTCCCGGATCAGATGGTGTTCCTGGAGCAGATGAAGATCCACGGCAACGAGGGCGGGATCCTGATGATCCCGGGTTCGGTCGCCGATGTGCGCGGTGCGGAACTGTCACTGACCCATCCGTTCGAGCCCGGCCTGATCTACGACAACAAGGCCGAGTACATCGAGCTGATGGCACAGCGTCTCGCACCGGTGCTGGCGGCCGAAAAGGCCTCCTGGGCAACAACCGGTGACGAGCCGCTGCTGGACCAGTTGCAGGCGCTGTTCGAGCCGATCATGAAGCAGAGCGATCTGATCTGCGACGGCATCGGATATCCGGTCGGCCTGGTCATCGGCGCCGAAACCGTTGTGCTGGACTTTCCCAACCGGGTGGTGCGCGGGCCGATCGAGGGCGAAGGCAAGTACCGCTACGGTTTCCGGATCGCGCCGGAACTGGTGCGCACCGTACTGCGCGACGACGAGCCGGACTGGGTGAATACCATCTTCCTGTCCACTCGATTCCAGGCGTGGCGCATCGGCGGCTACAACGAATTCCTGTACACCTTCTTCAAATGCCTCACCGATGAGCGGATCGCCTACGCGGACGGTTGGTTCGCCGAGGCGCACGACGATTCCGCCTCAACGGAGTTGGCCGGGTGGGAGGTCCAGCGCCGCTGCCCCCATCTGAAGGCGGATCTGTCGAAATTCGGCGTGGTCGAAGGAAATATCCTGACCTGCAATTTGCACGGGTGGCAGTGGGATCTGGAATCCGGGCGGTGCAGAACCTCCAGGGGGCATGAGCTACGCTCGCGCAAGCTCGGCTGAATCCCGCCTCGGGGGCATTGTGTCGACCACCGGTGGTATTTGAAATTCGAGGCAGTTCGGGCGCTGACGTGCTGGTGGCGCCTACCGTGCGCTCCTAGAATCAGGTGCGTCGGGAATTCGAACAATTCGATGATCGGCGAGTCCGCGCGACGACTCGCCGGAAGAAGGCACCGTGAGCACCAACAAAGCGCGCGGCAACGCCACGCGCCGGCTATTCGCGAAGACCGCTCTCATTGGAGCGGCGATGACGGTTCCGATGATGCCAGTGGCAGCTCCCGCCATGGCCGCGCCGACGCCTGGACCCGGTGTAGTACAGACTGATTGCGACTTCGACTTCGACT
The DNA here is from genome assembly GCF_050955995.1 of Nocardia sp. CA-119907. Taxonomy (NCBI): domain Bacteria; kingdom Bacillati; phylum Actinomycetota; class Actinomycetes; order Mycobacteriales; family Nocardiaceae; genus Nocardia; species Nocardia sp. CA-119907. The sequence goes on along the minus strand of NZ_CP192091.1, from coordinate 125,437 downwards.
TCGACTTCGACTCCGGCTTCGTCTACGACGACCAATGGACCGACGTGGGCAAGCCGTGGGGCGGCCACGGCAACCCATGGGGCGGCCATGGCAAGCCTTGGGGCGGCTGGGGCCACGGCAACCCGTGGGGCGGCTGGGGGTGCGGCTGGGGCGGCCCGTGGTTGTTCCCTCCGGGCTGGTTCGGCAGCAGCTGACCAAACGAATCCGAGCGCCACGACATGGATCTCTCGGCGATATCGCCTCGCGGTGACGTCGCTGGGTGTCTCCTGTCCGGGCGCGGGTAGTCCGGCAAGGGCGCGCCCACCGCGAGCCGCAGTGCGACAAACGAACTGATCGTCGTGCCGGAAGACCAGCGCCGAACACAACAGGCCGGCACGATACTGGGATCGACCTCGCAAGCGCTTGGCACGGCTCATATCACCATGTCGACGACCGGGTATGCCGGAACTGGATCGCAGGACTCGAGTCGGCCTCGCGAACATTGGCTGCAGCCCGTGTTAAGGCGTCGATGCTTCACTCGCCAGGCTCAAGGTCGCGATCGCGTGGCGACCACAACCGCGACAAAGGTGAGGGCGCAGCCGATTACTGCGGTCAGGGATAGTCCCGCACCGGTTGGGGTGAGAATGTCGAGGGTGATCGAGGTGAGGAGTTGCCCTGCTACCGACGTGAGGCCGAGGAGGAGGACACCGATCCAGCGGACGGTGAGGGCGGCCAAGGCGATGAAGGCGACGCCGATGAGTCCGCCGAGGTAGAGCCATAGCTCGCTGGGGAATTCGGTGGGCCAGCCGGTGCCCACGCGAATACAGGCTTCGATGGCGAATAGGGCTGCGGTGCCGATGCCGAAGTTCACCAGAGTCGCCGAGAATGGCCCGCCGACCACGCCGACACGGCCGTTGACCGCTTGTTGCCAGGCCAGACCGATACCGGCAAGCGCGGGCAGGATCACCAAGAGTGCGGTGGGTCCGGTGCGCAGCCATTCCGGCACCGCGGCGGACCCGACCGCAGCGCCGGAGCGGCCCGCCGCCGCCAAGACCACCGCGAGCATGGCCAACGCCGCGCCGCCAACGCGCACCACCGTCACCGGAGTGCGGCCGCTCGGCGCCAGTCCGAGCCGATCCACCACCAGACTGCTCAGCAGTTGGCCGCCGACCGCGGCGACAGAAAAGGCGGTGACACCGATCGCAGCCACCGTAAGCCCCTGGCACGCAACGAAAAACGCACCGCACAGCCCGCCGAGCAACTGCCATGGACGCAGCTCGCCACTCGACAGCGCCCCCCGAACCCGCCCCAGCCCGGCACGCAACCGCCGACTGGCCGAAAACGCGATCACCAACACCACCAACCCGAGGCCGAAACTAATGCAGGCAGCCGCGATCCCATCCTGCAACCGCACCCCCAGCGCACCATTGATCCGGCCCTGCACCGCCACCCCGGCCCCGATACAGAACCCGAAGGCCAACCCCACCTTCGTCCGCACCATCACCCCCGCACCGTACCGCCACTCACCCCCACCACCGCTCATGCTGCATCCGCCTGAGTATCGAACGTGCACAACACCTGCACGCTCACGACCACGCACGCGTTGAAGCCCACCTCACCGTCCAAACCCGCCTGGCTGCCCTCCAGTGCCCGCAGTCGAAACTCGCATCCGCGCAATTGCCCTCTGAAACTCCCCAGTCCTACCAGCTCACTGCGCAGTTCGGCGGGGGGTGGCCGCGCGCATCATGTTCGGTAACGATCTGGTGGTGAGCGGCTTTGTGCGGTTGCCGGCCGCGTTCAGCACCTGCCAGTACGGAATTCGGTTGCTGGCGTTCATCAGTGGCGTGCTGTCGGTCGGCCGCGCCTTGCCCGTAGCGGTACTCAGGTGTCGCCACCCCGTTTCCTGTGCGCCAGCCACAACAGCTTGCGCACACCATGTGATTGCCTCACACAAGTTTGCAACGTATGCGAGGCCACCACACGGTGTGCGTGAACCGGCATGGGAGCCCTCGCGGCACAGGTCGCACGCGGCGGCTGGGTTTGGCGGCCGAGCGAGCCGCTACTAGGCGGGCTGGCCACGCGATCGTCGCTGACTAACTCGCGCGCAACGCGGAGCGGGGACCGGCGAAGGTGTCGTGGCGGGCGTAGGTGCGGTCGCCGCCATTGCGGGCGATGGAGCCGTTGACCAGGCGGGCGCGGAGTCGGGCGCCGAGCTTTTCCTGGAGACGGGTGGCGCCGGGAATGAGTTGGCGCGGGACTTCTAGGGCGCCGTTGACCACTGCGGTGGCCATGACGGCGCTCTGAAAGAACTTGCTGTTCTCCAGGCCGAGGAAGTCGGAGTTGGTCGGGCCGAGCACGATTCGGCTGTAAGCCACCATGTAGCTGGTGATCACCCGGCGGATGACGCGCTTGGCGATGGTGTCGGTGCCGATGAACAGCCCGCCTGCCGCGGGAACCAGGGCCTGGGCCAGGCGGCGGGAGTCTTCGTCGGGGATGAATTCAGTATCGGCGAGGATCCAGAAGGCGCGCCAGGTATCGGTTTCATTGGTCGGCAGGATTTCGGCGTCGATGCCGAGCAGGAAGCCGACATAGCGCCACAACTGGAATACCGCGTCCTTCTCCTCGGCCGAGAAACGCAGGCCGAGCGCCTGTGCGCCAACCAGATTCGCCATCGAGAACAACCCGAGCGTGCCGACGGTGAGCACCTGGTTCACCGGATGGTCCCAGGCCGCGTAGTCCCAATCGGGTCGGCGATTCATGCCGGCGCGGACCAGCGCATGCATCAGCCGCACCCGCAGCACACTCTTGTAGCCGACCTGATTGCGTTCCAGCCCACCGGGAGTCGTCACATCCAGCCACCACTGGGTGGTTTCGGCGAGGCGACGCGGCGCCATCGCATCGAGATCACCGGTGCCGACCAGGGTCTTGTCCGCGCGGGACGCGAGGTACCCGCCCATCAGCGCGAACATCCCCATCGCGATTCCGCCCCACACGCTGGTGCGTTCCACGACCCGGGCACCCCGGTCGATCTTGATGCGGTCCAGCCAGTACGGATCCGCCTCGACCTGCCCGAAGAACGCCACCAACTCCGCGGGCGCGTCCGGCACCGCGTCGATACCGCGCTCGACGGCGATCTCGAACATCCGCCGTCCCTCGCCGACCGGCAGCCGCTTGAACATCGCGATGACAGCATCCGCCAGCGGATCCCCGACCTGCGCGAACCGACGGAACGAATCCCGCTGCGCCGCCGTGCAGCGCAGATCGCCCGGCGCCATGAGGGGCACCGCGTACCGGAACGGAAACTCGGTGAACAGCGGCGGAGTCGGCAGTAGCTGGTTGTCATGCGTCATTGCATCGCACCCATCGCAAAGAGGTTCGCGCTCGACTGCGACATCGAGCACATTCTGACAAGACCATCCCACAAATTCGAATATCTGGCAATGCTCTATGCCAGAATGGACGGCGATGGCTACTACCTCGCGGTCCTACGGCGGCATACCGATCGAACAGCGCCGCGCCCGTCGCCGCACCGCGCTACTGGACGCCGCGCTGGAGATCATCGGAACATCGGGATTCGCCAAGCTCACCGTCACCGGCCTGTGCACCCAGGCCAAGCTCTCCGAGCGCTACTACTACGAGAGCTTCAGCGACCTCGACACCGTGTTCAGCGAATTGTTCGACCGCATCGTCGACGAAATCGGCCAAGCGGTCGTCACCGCATTCATGGCGCCTGGCCCGGACATTCGCGCCAAAACCCGGGCCGCCATCGCCGCCGCCATCGACCTGATCGCGGACGACCCACGCAAGGCCCGCATCGCCACCGTCGAAGCACAGCTGCACCCCGCCCTGCTCACCCGCCGCGCCGAGGTGATGCGCTCCTTCGCGAACATCATGATGGCGGTCTGCGCCGAAGAAATCGGCGCCGATATCGTCGAAACCGCAGGCGCCCAAGCCGAATTCGCCGCCACCCACCTACTCGGCGGCCTCTGGGAAACCACCAACAGCTGGCTCTCCGGCACCCTCCCCATAACCCGAGAAGCCCTCATCACCAACTCCACCACCCAATTCCTTCTGACCGCCACCCACCTCACCGGCATCCCCCTCCTGCACGTTTGATCACTCACGCAGGCAAACGCCGAGTGGCCCCCTGCACCAGCGCATTCTCGCCGGATTTTCAGTTGGGGCGGTGGGGGAGCCAGGAGGGGGTCAAGAGGGCTATGGCTAGGAGGAGGGTGCCCAGTAGGGCCACTGTGGTGGACATCGAGAACCAGGTAGTGGCCAGGGCGGCGAAGCCGAAGACCGCTAGGGCTATAACTTCGGCGGCTAGGCCGGATACCGAGGTTACTGTGGCGCGGGCGGGGCCTTCGATTGCGTCTTGGAGGCGGGCGCCTGCTACGACAGTTGCGTTGTAGACGATGCCGTAGGAGGCGCCGATCGCGGTGAAGCCGATGACCGCGAGTACGTACAGCGCGGCGGGCCAGCGGACGGCGAGGCCCGAGACCAGGGCGCCGCCGACGAACAGCACGCCGGCGATGCCGACCGCGAGGGCCATGGTCCGCGCCGATATCGCTTCCGTGCGGCCCGCGAGCACCGAGCCGATCAGTGAGCCGAGCACCGTGATCCCAACAAGTAGCGGCACGAAGGCGGTGGCGACACCCACTTCCGCGGCCAGCAGGGCGAAGTACTCGTCGAATGCGGTGATTCCGAACAACAGCGCGCCGAGCATGACGCCATTGCGCACAACACGCACCCGGATCGCCTCTCCGACACCGGTTCGCAGCATGCTCAGGTATGTCACGAATGGTCTGGTTACCGTCGCAGCCTCGTCGCAGTCCGATGTGGTAGTTCCACCAGTTGCCCTTTGTGCGCGATCGTCGCGGCCTTCGTGCTCAGTGGGGGCCAACCGAGGCAAGGTCGAACCGATCGACGCCGCCGTAACCGCAGGGTCAACTCGTTGGCGTGACGAGCTGATCGGTCCGTCCTCATCCGACTGCCCAGCGGGGCCGAGCACCCTCGCCCGTCGCACAGCCGAGGTCATATCGTCCGCTACCCGCGTACCACCAGCTGGCCGCTGCTCCGATGACGAATCACCCTCGACCACATCATCTTCCAACTCCTCGATATCGGCCGCCGAAACCGCCTTCGGCGCACTCGGCAGCGATAACGCGATCAGCGTGTGCACCGCCGCGAACAGCACACTGGACCAACCCAACAGCGGATAACCACCCCAAATGTAGAGCGGAGTCGCGGCAACGATCGCGATCACGATCGCCGCTTCCGATGCGGCCCTGGCATATCCGATGATCCGCGGATACGCATGCCGCGCACCGTGCGCCACGAGTTCGTCGTAGAGCAACGCCTCGAACGTCCCCGAAACGAGCGCACCCGACGTGCCCCAGAGCAGGAAGCCGAGCGCGAAGCCCAGATAGGTCGGCAACACGGTCCACAACGTGAAACCGGCGGTCAGCAGCACACCGCTCAAAACCAGCAAGCCCCGCCGCGACACCGTATCGGCCCAGGCACCGGAGGGCACCTCGAGCAGGAACGCCGTCGCCGACCAGATCGCCAGCAGTGACGAGATCTGCCCGGTGCTCAATCCATGATCAGCGAACAGCACCGCATACAGCGCATACAGCGGAATCAGCTCGCCGATACCTTTGAACAGGACCGCTCGTAACGTGAGCCCGCGAATACCGTATTCGTCGGCGCGCCCCGTCAACCGGGCGCGCAGCGACTCACCGGTTCAACTGCCGTAAAAGAGCAAACGCATGTTGTGATGCTCGACCACCCGACAGCATCCCGTCAAGCGAATTTCCCGCGCCGACCTTCGGGCACGCGATCGACATTCGCGCGGCAAACGGTCACCAGCATCTTGGTAAGCGCCCCTTGCTGACCCTCGAGCGACCTATCTGACGGGCAGTCAGGCATAGACCTCACCGTCGCTGAGTTCCTGGTCGGTCCCCTGCCCGACTCCCCCGATGCTCGGCAATCAGTTCCGAAACCAGGCGCGGAAGTCCTCACCCACCGCAAAACCCCAACTCAACCGAGGGGCAGCCACCCGTTGGCGGATTGCAAATCCCCATCACCGAGTTCTCGATCGCTCAGCCCGGGCCCGACCCGCCCCTGATGCTCATTCAGATCCGTGATCAGTTCCGAAACCGGATGCGAATCGCTGTAGTGGTACCCCTGGGCCAGCGCGAAACCGAGTTCGGTGAGCACAGCGGCCTGATACTCGGTCTCCACACCCTCCGCGATCACCTGCAGATCCAGCGCGCTGCTGAGCGCGGCAATTACGCCGAGCAGCGGCGGTGCCGGCGAATCCGAGCGAATCGCGGCGACGAAGGACTGGTCGACCTTGAGGATGTCACTGGGCAGCGTCGCCAGGCGACTGAGCGAGGAGTACCCCGTGCCGAAGTCGTCGATGGCAATGCGCACACCACGCTCGCGCAGGGTGTGTAGATTGCTGATGGCCGTTTGGGATTCGGCGGCCAACTCGCTCTCGGTCACCTCGAGCACCAGCTGGTCGGCGGGCCACCCGGTACTCGCCAGAATCCCCGCGACGCGATCCGCGTAACCGGTCTCGGCCAGCTCCAGCCCGCTGACGTTCACATTCAGCGTCAGATCCAGTTGTGCGAAGGTCTCCTGCAGCCGGGCCGCATCCGCGCAGGCCCGGCGCAATACCAACTCGTCCAGATCGGAGATGAGGTCGTACTCCTCGGCGACCCGGATCAGCCCCTCGGTGGTGACATCCGGCTGCGCACTCGACGACCAGCGCAGCAGGGCCTCCACACCGACCGCCTTGCCGCCGCCCTCGGTGAGGCTGACGATCGGCTGATAGTGCACATCGAGTGCGCCGCGGTCGATCGCCTCGCGCAGTTCGACCGCCAAGGGCAGCTGCCGCGACGACTCCAGCACCGTGCGATTGCGCCCCGCCTGCTTGGCCCGATACAGACCGACATCGGCCCGGCTCACCAGCAGCGATCCCGACTCCCCCGGCTGCCATGAGGTGACACCGGCCGAACATCCGGTGGTCACCGACGCCCGCAACTGCTCGGTCAGCAGAATCGCCGCCTGTTCGGTGGTATTCGGCAATAGCAGCGCGAAGGCGTCACCACCGTAGCGAGCCAATCGCTGATCCGCCGCGAGCAACTTCGACCAGGTATCGGCCACCCGCTGCAGCACCGCATCGCCGGCGCGATGGCCGAGGTGATCGTTGATCTTCCGGAAGCGGTCGAGGTCGACGAGCACCAGCGCCAGCCCCTGCCCGGTGCGGGTGGCCGTTTCGATCGCACCGTTCAACGCCCGGTCGAAACCGCGCCGGTTGAGCAATCCGGTGAGCACATCGATATCGGCCTCGGAGGCCATGCGGGTCAGAATGCCGACCACGACGCCGACCCCGAAGGTCACGCCCGCCGGAATCAACCCGGACCACCACGGCAATGTGGGATGGATCGGTCGCGTCGGCATTACCCACAGGCACATCGCCATTGCGAAGGCTATATGTGCGAACGCCTGCGGCCATGCGAAGAACAGCGCGGCGTCACAGGCCACGAATACATAGAACGAGGCGAGGCTGATCGCGCCGACGGTATTCGGGAATGCGTAGACCGCGATTGTCACCAAAACCGTCGCGATCGCGACATAGCCATGGTGAATCCCATGCGGCAGCCGCGGACCCCAGCCGAGCAGGCTGAGTCCGAGCAGCAGCGCCACCGCGGCGGCGGTACCCACCAGCGCTCGATTGCCTTCGCTGCCCGGGGCAATTCCCGTGATCAGCAGGCCGAGCGCACCCCCCATTACATAGAAGGCTCCGGTGGTCCGGGACATGACCATAGCCGTCGCCAGCGCAGACGCGGCCCGCACCCGGGTTCGGGTATCGCCGCGAGACCCGATTCCTCGCACGGTGAATAGCCTAGACATAACAATTCCTGCTGGTTGCCACATCACGCGAATCCGGCATGGCGAACCCCCAGCTATGCACCTGTAGGCAATGTGGGACGGGCATATTCGACCCGGCTACTTCGACGGTCTCAGCACCTCGGTGCCGACAAATGGCACCAGCGCGGCGGGCACCCGCACCGAACCGTCGGCCTGCTGATGGTTCTCCAGGATCGCCACGATCCAGCGCGTGGTCGCGAGCGTGCCGTTCAAAGTGGCTGCGATCTGCGGTTTTCCGTTTTCGTCGCGATAGCGCACGGCGAGGCGGCGGGCCTGGAAGGTGGTGCAGTTCGAGGTCGAGGTGAGCTCGCGGTAGGTCTGCTGGGTGGGCACCCAAGCCTCGCAGTCGAATTTGCGCGCGGCCGAGCTGCCGAGGTCACCGGCGGCCACATCGATGATCCGATAAGGCACCTCGACGGCGGCGAGCATGTCCTGCTCCCAGGCCAGGAGGCGCTTGTGTTCGGCAGCGGCCTCATCGGGCGTGGTGAACACGAACATCTCGACCTTGTCGAACTGGTGCACGCGGATGATGCCGCGGGTGTCCTTGCCGTAGCTGCCCGCCTCGCGCCGGAAACACGACGACCAACCCGCATAGCGCTTCGGCCCGTCGCTGAGATCGAGGATCTCGTCCGAGTGGTAGCCCGCCAGTGGCACCTCCGAGGTGCCGACCAGGTACAGCTCGTCCTCCTCGAGGTGGTAGACCTCGGCCGAGTGCTGGCCGAGGAAGCCGGTACCGGCCATGATCTCCGGGCGCACCAGCACCGGCGGAATCATCATGGTGAACCCGTTGGCCACCGCCTTCTGCGCCGCCAGCTGCAACAGACCGAGCTGCAACAGCGCGCCGTAACCGGTCATGAAGTAGAAGCGCGCGCCCGACACCTTCGCGCCGCGTTCCATATCGAACAGGCCGAGCGATTCGCCGAGCTCCACATGGTCCTTGGGTTCGAAATCGAATTCCCTTGGCGTGCCGATCGTCTCGAGCACGATGTAATCGTCCTCGCCGCCCGCGGGCGCGCCCTCCTGGACCACATTCGAAATGGCCCGGTGGGCGGCGTCCATATCGGCGTCGGCGGCATGCTGGGCGACCTCGGCCTCCTTGACCTTCGCCGACATCTCCTGCGCCTGTTCCAGCAGAACGGAGCGCTCCTCCGATTTCGCCTTGCCGATCAACTTGCCCATCGCCTTGTGCTCGGCGCGCAGGTTATCGGCGGTGGCCACCGCCGCACGCCGCGCCGCGTCCGCCTCGAGCAGCGCGTCGACGAGGGCGGGGTCTTCGCCGCGGGCGCGCTGCGAGGCACGGACCGCGTCGGGGTTGTCCCGCAGGAATCGGAGGTCGATCATGGGTGACCAGCCTAATGGTCGCGATATTGCTGTTTCACGCCGATATCCCAGGATGCGGACCGTGCGGGGGTGTACGCGCGCATAGTTGGTTTGTGGGCACAACTTTCGACGAAACCGCTATTGATAACGCAGTGGCCGATCTGGTCGTCGGCGAGAAAACGTGGGCGCACACCCCGCTGCGTCGCCGCCGCGAACTTCTCGACGATATCCACACCCGCACCGGCCGCTTCTCGCACGAGTGGGTGCGGGCCGCGCGCACCATCAAGGGGCTGGATCCGGACTCGCCGCTGGTCGGCGAGGAGTGGATGTCGGGTCCGATGACGCTGCTGCAGGCCACCGCCGCGCTATCGGCCACGCTCTCGGCGCTGGAGCAGGGGCACAGCCCGCTCGACGGGGTCGCGCTGGCGGAGGCGCCCGGCGAGCGGGTCGCGGTGCCGATTCTGCCGCTCGATCTCTACGACCGGCTGCTCCTCAGCGGTTTCCACGGCGAAGTATGGCTGCGCCCCGGCGTCGACGCCGATACCGCGCGCAACCGCGCCGGACTCGCCCAGCTCGATCCGACCGCGACCGGGGGCGTCGGCGCGGTCCTCGGCGCGGGCAATATCACCTCCATACCGCCCCTGGACGTGCTCTACGAGCTCTACGCCCACAACCGGGTGGTGGCGCTCAAGCTGAATCCGATCACCGACCCGCTGTTCACGGTGTACGAAATGGTCTTCGCGCCGCTGCTCGAGCTCGGTGTGCTGCGCATACTGACCGGCGGCGCGGAGGCGGGCGGATACCTGGTGCACCACCCCGATATCGGGCATGTCCATATGACCGGCAGCATGCGCACCCACGATGCGATCGTCTGGGGCCCGGACGGCAAGGCCGAGGGACGGCCGCTGCTGGACAAGCCGATCACCAGCGAACTCGGCGGGGTATCGCCGACCATCGTGGTGCCGGGCGAATGGGACGACGCCGACCTGCGCTTCCAGGCCGAACACGTCGCGACCCAGCGGCTGCACAATGGCGGCTACAACTGCGTCGCCACCCAGGCGGTGGTGGTCAGTTCGGCTTGGCCGCAGAAGGACAGGTTCCTCGCGGAGTTGCGGGATGCACTCGAGCGGGCGCCGCAGCGCCGGGCCTACTACCCGGGCAGTGATGATCGGGTCGCCGCGGCGCTGGATTCGTATCCGGAGGCCGACCGGCTCGGGCCGGATCACGGACGCGTTCTCGTCGAGAATCTGCCGTCGACCGAAACGCCGCTGCTCCGCACCGAGTACTTCTCACCGGTCCTGGGTGTCGTCGAACTGCCGCACACCGGCGGCGAATTCCTACAGCATGCGGTCGATTTCGCGAATGACGAGGTGATCGGGACACTCGGCGTCAATGTGATCGCGCACCCGAGCACCATCAAACGGCTCGGCATCGCCTTCGACCGCGCCATCGAGCGGCTGCGCTACGGGGCCATCGCGGTCAATGCCTGGACCGCACTGGCCTTTTTGGCCCCGCGCGCGTCTTGGGGCGCCTATCCCGGCCACACGCTCGATGACGTGCAGAGCGGAATCGGCGTGGTGCACAACGCTTTTCTGCTCGACGATGTGGAGCGCACGGTGGTGCGCGGACCGTTCCGGCCGTCACCGCGGTCACTGCTGCGCGGGGAAATGGCGCTGTCGCCGAAGCCGCCGTGGTTCGTCACCAATGCCACCGCGGCCGCGACGGGCCGCAAGCTGACCGAGTTCTACGCGACCGCCAATCCGGCGCGGCTGCCGGGTCTGTTCCTGTCCGCATTCCGCGGATGACGCACCTCGCATAGGCCCTACCGGGGCGCTTCGGATCGATCCGACCAGGTCGTGGCACCGGAGATCAGACGCTGACATGATGGATCGCGATGTCTGCTGATGATGTGCCCCAGGACCCGCGTGAACTCGAGCCGCGCTCGGGCGAGTGGTCGCGCGCGGAATCGTTCCCGCAGTCGGTGATCATCGACCGCGACGCGGTCGCCGACGGCAAACTGCATCTGTCCGCGCCGAAGCTGCGCTGGGTGCTGCTCGCCGCGGCCGCGGGCGCCGTCCTCATCTCGCTGGTCGGCCTGTTCATCACCGGCTACGACAATAAAAAGGGCCTGGAGGCGCACACCCCGGGCTCGCCCGGCGAGACGGCGCTGGACCGGGAGTTCGGCACCGCGGCGAGGGGCGATTGCCTCAGCTGGAGCAAACAGGATCGCAGCGATCTGGTGAAGGTCGCCTGTTCGAACAAGCATCTGTTCGAGGTCGCGGCCGATGTCGATATGGCCAAATATCCCGGCGTGGAATTCGGTCCCGGCTCGCGCTTCCCGGACTCGCTGCGGCTGACCGAACTCAAGGAAGAGCACTGCATCCCGGCGGTGGCGCAATATCTGAGCGGCAGGCTCGATCCGCGCGGCCGCTATGTCGTCGGTCTGATGTACCCCAGCCCCGACGGCTGGAAGCACGGCGACCGGACGCTGCGCTGCGGGCTCCAGTTCTCCGGCAGCACCGGCACCCCGCTGCCGACCACCGGCAGCGCCGCCGAACACGACCAGTCGAAGGTCTTCGAGCCGGGTACCTGCCTGGGCATCAACCAGAACCTGCCCACCGATCCGGTGGACTGCGCGCAGGCGCATGCCGTCGAAATCGTCTCCACCGTCGACCTCGGCCAGCGCTTTCCCGGCGGCCCGCCCGCCAAGGACGACCAGGACAAGTTCATGGAGGACGAATGTGGGCGCGCGGCAAACGATTACCTCGGCTCCCCCGACGCGGTGCGCAATAAGACGCTGACACTGTTCTTCGATTACCTCGACGCCCGCAGCTGGCTGTCGGGCAGCCACAAGCTGGACTGCATGATCGGCAAGGGCACCGACCGGGAGGGCTTCGCACCGATCACCGGCTCGGCGAAGGGCGAGATTCTGATCAATGGCCAAGCGCCGGTCCCGCCGCCGAATTCCGGGCGCTCGACCCCGGCACCGCTGCCCGGCGCCGCGCCGCTGCCACCGCAGCCGCAGCCCCGCTGATGTCGGTCACCATGTCCGCGGACCGGTTCGAGGAGCTGGTCGGCGATGCGCTCGATCTCATCCCACCGGAGCTGACCCGTGCCATCGACAATGTGGTCGTGCTGATCGAACCGCGCAATCCGGAGGATCCACATCTGCTGGGCCTGTATCACGGGATCGCGCTGACCGAGCGGGACAGTCACTACGGCGGATCGCTACCGGACACCGTAACCATCTATCGCGAGGCGATTTTGGACATCTGCGGCGACGAGCGTGAGGTCGTCGAGGAGGTCGCGATCACTGTGATCCATGAGATTGCACACTATTTCGGCATTGACGAAGACCGGTTACATGAGCTGGGATGGGGCTAGTCTTTACCCAGCTGTTTGGGACCGGAAACAGCTGCGACAGACCGGGATAGAAATTTGGGGACTCGATGGAACCGATCGCGTGGCTGTCGCGTCCTATCACTCGTAGGGGGAATTCTCGTGGTTCCGCCCAGTAGTTGCCACTAGAAGGAGTCGAGTCATGGTTGGCCTTGTAAACATCTCACCCGAAGCCGTCCTCCTCGCAGCGGGCGAGCTGGATCTGCTCGCCGAACGGCTCGCCGCCGCGTCCGCGCTGAGCGCTCCGGCAACCCATGTGGTCCCCTCCGGTATCGATGAGGTGTCGCTGCTGGCGGCGCAGCACTTCAACAAGGCGGCGATCACCCACGACCAGTCGGTGAGCCAGCTCGTGCTCGAACTGCATCACGCCGCCGCGACGCTGCGCAGTCAGCTCGCCACCCACATCGGCGAAGACATCGTGAAGGCGGGCGTCATGAACGTCCAGGCCTCGACCATCATCTGATCTGCGATCACGGATTAAGGGGAGTTACTGACATGACCGCAGGTGTTACCGGGGTGTTCTGGCTGCCCCGCATGGCAGAAGCAAATTCCATCGCCCTCAACGCGGGTGCACACGGCATTCCGATCTCGGCCGCCGCTACCGCGTGGGGCGCGCTCACCGGTGCATGGGTGGACGCCACCGCGACCGTCGCACGGGTGATGGCCGAACTCGGCGTCGGCATGCAAGGTGTCACCGGTCTCGCCGTGCTGAGCCGGCTCGGCGGCATCACCGCATGGGCCGAACAGCAGAGCGTCATGGCAGCCACGATGGGTGCCAAGGCCGCAGCGAACGCGACTGCGTACACCGTCGCCTCGATCGCCATGCCGAGCCTGCCGGAGATCGCGGCCGTGGACGCCGCGCGGGTCGCCGCGCACTCCACCGGCGGCGTGCTCAACGGCACCTCAGAAGCCGCCGAGGCCGCCAAGGCGGCGCTCGATCTGCGGGCCGCGCTGACCATGGAGACCTACGAGGCCGCGACCAGCGCAATGGTCGTGACGCCCGGCGAGTTCATCAACCCGCCGCCGATCGCCAACGGTGCCGGTACCGCGGACGCGAGCCAATCGTCGGAAGCGGCTTTCGGAGGCGACCCGGTGCAGGGCGCGCTCGCCGCGGCGAGCGCATTCGTGCAGAACCCGGCCGTGGTCAGCGCAGCGACCCAGGCGGCGAATGTGGCGGGCGGTGTGCTCTCCGGCGGTGTCACCACGGCCGGAAATATTGGCGCAAGCGCGATCTCGGCCGTTACCAGTGCGGCGGCACCGTCCGCGGCCACCACGGTCGCGCCGATGGCTGCCATGGGTATCGGCGGTGTGGCCAACGCCGCCACCGCGACCCGTTCCGCATCGTCGGTGCCGGGCGCCACGCTCAACAACGGCTCGCTCAAGATCCCCGCGGGCTGGGGTGCGGGCGCGACCAGCGGCGGTACACCTGCCGCGGCGGCGGCGACCGAGAACGTCTCGGTTCGGCTCGATAGTGCTCCGGTGCGCAGCGCGTCGACGTCCGGCAGCCCGCTGATGGGTCACGGCACTCATTCGGATGAGGACGATGAGTCCGAGCACAAGACCCCGGATTACCTGGTGGCCGATCACTTCGCCGACGGCCGGTACGCCACTGACGGGGTCATCGGTGTCGACGCCTCCGGGACGGCTAAGTGACGGTGCTGGGTGCGGGCCGCGGCCCGTCGATGCTCGCGTCGGTCGTGCTGTCACTCGACGAGATGCAGTATGTCCTGGAGACACTGGAGATCGACGAGCTCCCCGTCGTGCTGCAAGCGATGGGGAGCTACGACAATGTGACCGATCACGATGCCGCGATGGCCGTGGCCGCCCAGTCGCTCACCGATCGAGAACTCCTGATCGATGGCGCCGTCCACCAGGAACTCGAAGACCGGCTGCGCGCGCTGTACCGCCCCCACTGGGTGATCGCGGTGCGGCTGATCGTCGAAGGTCAAGTGAGCCGCATGTGCCTGGCGAAGGGCGATGACCTGGTGACCGTCGCCCTTCGCGGGCCACACTCCTACGTGATCGACCAGATCGAAGAGGATCTGCCCGCGCCGATCCTCGCGGCACTCGGCCCCGCCGAAGCGCTCGAGCTGACCGGTATGAACGCCCCGACCGAACAGCTCGTCCCGATATTCGACGATGCGGGCGATGCCGCGGCAACCGCGGCCCGCCTGACCAAGGTCGGTAATCCGCCACGAGACGCACAGGTCCTGGCCTCGGCGATGGTGCAGATCCACTCGCACACCGAAATCGTCGGCGTCATCTACGGCGACGGCACCAAGGACTACGCCGACAACCACATCGCCGTATTCAATACGCGCGCAGGACGATTCATCGCGACCGCGAGTATGTCCGATGACGGGACCAAGTGGACGTCACTGAGCAGTGGGACAACCGCGCGGCTGCGGACGGCGCTGTTGGATTTGATCAATTCGCTGCCGGAGCGTGAGGAGTTTCCTCGGAGTCCGAAGTTGGCTTAGGTGGGGTTCCGTGAGGCCGGGTTGTCCGGGTGAGATCGGGTCGTCCGGGTGAGATCGGGTCGTCCGGGTGAGATCGGGTCGTCCGGGTGAGATCGGGTCGTCCGGGTGAGATCGGGTCGTCCGGGTGAGGCCGGGTCGTCCGGGTGAGGCCGGGTCGTCCCGGTGAGGCCGGGTCGTTCAGGCGCGATCGGGTCGTTCGAGTGAGTGTCGAGCCCCTGCCCCGCAGTCGCTCGACGATGCCGTCGAGATCGTCGATGACTTAGACGATGGGCCCGAAGCCCCAGTCGGTTCGTCGACCTTTATGCTGCTGCCGGATCGACTGGCCGGTGGTATTTGGTCAGTTCGAGTCGGCCGCTGCCGTCTGGCGCGTTGACGGTCACCATTCCGGCTCTACGCCATCGAGCCCTACGACCCCGTCCACCCACTCGCCCTCGAGTCGCATCGGGCTACTTCGTTCGAAGCCGAGGTCGACGAAGAATGCCGTCCCGAGCTCGAGATCATCGACGACGACGCCGACATGATCGAATCGCAGCACACCGCTCAAGCGACGCCTACTGTCTGCTGCTCGGGTTCGATGAGCGCAACCACGCGCTCATCGCCTCGCGAGTACGGCTGACCGATGTATTTGGTGGCCAGTTGGTCGACGATCGTCCAGGCGGCCTCGCCTTCGAGCCACTCGACAACGCGGCCGCGAATGATGACCGGCTGGAACGGGCTGTCGGCTGGTGTCAGGGAGAGCGCGACTCGAGGGTCGCGGCGCAGGTTGCGGGCTTTGCGCGAGTGCGGGCCGGTGATGATCGCGATGTAGTCGCCGTGCGTGCCGATCCAGACGGGGACGGTATGTGGGGCGCCGTCGGGCAAGATGCTGGCGAGGTGGGCGAGCGAAGTTCCGTCGAGCACGCGGCGCACAGTGGGGTCGAGCATGGTGGTCATCTCCTGGCGTGGGTTGTTGGTGGGCTCGTGGCGGTGGTTGTGGGCGAGCGAGGCAACCGTGCCGGTGTCGAGAGTCATCGCTCGACCTCGTAGCGGAGGTGGGTGACTCCGGGCGCCGGGACGGCTTCGACGAGGCGGAGGCGCACGTGCTCGGGCAGCGATTGGAAGAACGGCCGGCCCACACCGAGCAGGACCGGCACCTGGTGCAGGACCACCTCGTCGACGAGCCCCGCCCTCAGCGCCTCGGTCACGACAGCGCCGCCCATGAGGCCGACATCCTTGCCGCCCGCGCTCTCGCGGGCCGCCGCGACCGCGTCTTGGATGCCGGTGGTGATGAGGGTCTGCCGCTCGGTGATCTCCGGTGCCGGCCGGTGGCTGAGGACGAACAGTCGGGCCGTCGGGTGCGGGCTGCCGCCGCCGAAGTGGTCGGAGTCTTCGTAGGTGTTGCGTCCTGCGACGACGGCACCCACGCGTGCGGCGAGGGCGTCGAAGATCCGAGCGCTCGGCTCGCTCAGCCCGAACCCGTCGAACACCTGGCTGGGGGTGTCGCCGTTGAAATACCAGTCGAACAGCATCGTCGCGTCGCCGAGGCCGCGCCCGGCACCGGGATCGCGGCCGGTGATGTACCCGTCGACCGACACGGCATGGGCGCTGAAGACCTTGCTCATCTCTCTGATCCTCCCTTGGGTTCCTTCAAGAGACTCAACGACCATAACATTCAAAGTTCCCTTAGGGAACTCAAATTGCTATGCTGACCCCATGCAGCGCACGAACTTCAGTGAGATGGCGTGCTCGATCGCACGCACGCTCGACGTCATCGGCGAGCCGTGGTCGCCGCTGATCCTGCGTGACGTGTTCGCCGGATTCACCCGGTTCGAGCAGATCCAGGCAGACCTCGGCATCTCACGCAAGGTGCTGACCGAGCGGCTGAACCACCTCGTCGAGCACGGAGTGCTCGAGCGCCGCCCCTACGACCGGCGACCGCGCTACGAATACGTCCTGACCGAGAAGGGCGCTGAACTCGTCGACCTACTCATGGTCATGGTCGGCTGGGGCGACAAGTGGCTTGCGGGCGAAGCCGGCCCGCCAGTCCTCTACCGCCATCACGCATGCGATCAGATCAGCACCGCGGAACTACGCTGCGCCCGCTGCGGCGAGCCGATGCACGCAAACAACGTCGACCTCCTACCCGGCCCCGGCGCAGCCGCCTGACCGACACCTTCCCGGACAGCTTCGAGGACGGCCGCGACGGCAAGTCGAGCACCCGTCGAACAGTGCAGCACCCGTCGAACAGGCCAGCCGCGAACCGAAATGCGTTCGGAGGTCTATGAACTCGGGGTCGTCGGGTCGAACTACCCGCCCGGAACCGAACAACCGCAGAATCCTGGAGTTCCGGGTGAACGAGGGTTCCCGGAGGCGCTGAGTGGTGGGTGGTGGCGGATTCGGCTTGGTTGTTTGCGTTTTCGACTGAGTCCGTGCGGATCTCTTCAGGGCGGTCCCTGATCAGCGCACTCCCTGGGTCCGCCCCGATGGATCAAGGTCGTCGCCAACAGCACCGGAACCTACTCAGCGACAGGGTTCAGCCCATGGGGTCATCGGCGGTGGGGGCTACTTCGTAGCCGAAGGGTGGGGTGAAGCGGCCCCAGCGGGTGCATTCCCAGCCGCCTATGGCGCGGGGGATCAGTTCGATGGTTTCGGTGTTGTCGAGGTGGTTGTTGGTGGTGAAGGGGGGAGCTACGCCGCTGAGGGTGCGGGAGACGAGGCGCATGGCGGCGCCGTGGCTGACCAGCATGATGTCGCCATCGCTGCCGTTGGTCAGGTATGTGGTGCGGAGGTCTTCGATGATGGGGAGGAAGCGGGCGAGGACGTCGTATCCGGACTCGCCGCCGGGGACTCGTTCAGCCAGATCGCCCTCGTGCCAGGCACGATAGATCCGTTGGAATTGTGCGTGCGCTTGCTCGGTGTGCTGGCCTTCCAGCTCGCCGACCTGCACTTCGTGGACATTGTCGAGGACCTCGACGGGTACACCGGTCGCTGCCTCGATATATCCGGCGGTCTGTCTCGCGCGCAGTGCGGCCGAGCAGAACAGCGCCTTGGGCGGTCTCGGGAGGCTCGAACCGAATGTCTTCGCTTGGGCCGCACCACGTTCGGTCAGCGGCAGGCCGGGCACCCGGGTGTCCAGGATTTTCGCGACATTGCCTTCGGTTTCGCCATGGCGGACGAGAATCAGCTTGCCTGTCATAGGTCGGTCACCCCCTTGCGCAGCTGGGTGAGCCACTCCGCGGCGTGCTCGTCGGAGGGCGGCGGGGTTCCGGTCGCCGAGGTCGCGGGCCAGGAGCCCAGGAAACGGATCCGCGCGGTGCGATGCAGTGCCTTGAGCGCCTCGGCGACGGCCGTGTCGTCGATGTGCCCGACACAGTCCAGATAGAAGCGATAGGTGCCCAAACCCGTTCGGGTGGGCCGGGATTCGATTCTGGTCAGATCGATGCCTCGGGTGGCGAATTCGGCGAACGCGCGCATCAGTGAGCCCGGCTCGTTGGGTAGTTCGAGCACAATCGACGTGCGGTCCGCACCGGTCGCGGGCGGTGCCGCCCTGGGGCTGGTGACCAGTACGAAACGGGTGATCGCCTGTTCGTGGTCGGCGACGCCGGACACCAATGCCGTGAGACCGCGACGCTCACCGGCAAGCGCGGTGGAGACCGCGGCGTCGGCACGACCGTCCGCGACGTCCTCGGCCGCGGCCGCATTCGACGCCGAGGTGTACATCTCGACATTCGGCAGTGTGTGTGCCACCCACTCCCGCACCTGCGCCGCGGCCACCGGATAGGCGGCCAGGGTGCGGACGTCGGCGAGCGTGGTACCCGGCCTGGCCACGATCGTGAAACTCACCTCGAGTTCGGTTTCGGCGATGATCTGCAGCCGCGGGCCGATGGCGAGCGAATCCAGCGTCGCCGAGATGGAGCCCTCGACCGAACTCTCGATCGGCACGACGGCACCCTCGACATCGCCGGACCGGATCAGGTCGAGTGCCGCTCCTTGACTGGGCGCGGCAATCCGCTCGACCGGTCCGTCGAAGGCTTGCGAGGACTCGAGTTTGGCGAGGGCCATCTCGGTGAAGGTTCCGGACGGCCCGAAGTACGCGATACGCGGCACGGTTACGAGATTACTTGCGTGTGCTGAGGATGCTGAGAGTTCGAGTCAGATCGTCGGGCGCAGCGCTTTCGATCGCCAGCAATACGCCCCGCGCCGCCTCGACCGCGGGCGGTTTCAACGAGGTCAGAAAGGCGATATCCGGCTGGGCCAGTGCCGCCCGAATATCCTCACCGCAGAGGGCGGCAACGGTTCCCGCGACGATAGCCAGGGCGCGCTGCCCATCGGCGGTCCGCGCGATGAACCCGCCATCGGAGTGTGCGATCTCGGCTAGAAAATCGGCGACATCGGCATCGGGCACATCCGCGTCGAGAATTCGAACGCCGATCTCCCCGGCCCCGATCCCCCGCACCAACCCTTCGTCCAGACTGCGCCGCGCGGGCGTCGGCGCCGACAACGAAAGCAGCACCGGCTCCCCCGCCACTCCGTGCGCCGCCTGCACTCCATCCGCCATACCCCCACCGTAACCACGGCCGAGCACCGAGCTGCCGGCACGGGTCCGCCGGCACCGCGGTCAGCTCGACCCACCAGGTCCACCTCACCCCGAGAATTCACACCACACCCGGTCGCTGACCAATTGGCACGGATCCGCCCAACGACCGAACCACCGGCACGAATGCGCCCAGCACCTCAGTCAGCCTGACCCACCGATCACCCCGAGTAGTCACACCACCCCCGGCGGCCGGCGCCGATGCGGCCGAAAGGTGCGGGGATTCTCAGGATCCCGGCGACGGGAACGGTTGCGGAAAGATCGGTCGTGACTTAGCTTAGGATAACCTAATTGCGACGCTCGTCCTGGAGGTATGCATGCCGAACCCGACCGTTGCACCGTCCACCGCCGAGCGGGTTCGGAGTGCGTGCGCCCATGCGGAGCAGGCGGTGCTGGCGATGCCGGGCATCGATCCGACGCCGATCTCGGTGCATCATGTGCGGCAGTGCGGTGATGCCGTGATCGCGGTGCCGACCGCGTCCATGGCCGCGGTGCTGGCCGGGAATTCGGGCGAGAGCGGCGCGCCCGCGGTGCTCGAACTCACCGATCACGCACCGCTGCCGCTGCGCGAGCCGGTCCGGGCGCTGGTGTGGCTGCGCGGCTGGGTGCGGGCGGTGCCGACACAGGCGCAGCGGGCGCTGGCCACCGAGGTCGCCAAGGATCATCCGCATCCCGACCTGCTCGATGTCGGGTACACCTCGACCCTGCTGCGCGTGGTGATCAATTCCGCGGTGGTGGCCGACTCCACCGGTGCCGAATCCGTCTGCGTCGACGAACTCCGGCTGGCCCAACCGGATCCGTTCTGCGCCCTGGAATCGGCCTGGCTGCAACATATGGACGCCGACCACGCCGATATCGTCGCCCAACTCGCCCGCCACCTGCCGCCCCGCCTGCAGCGCGGCACCGTGCACCCACTGGCCATCGACCGCTACGGACTGACCCTGCGCGTCGAAGGCCACGACGGCGACCACGACTTCCGCCTCCCCTTCAGCACCCCCGCCGATGACATCGAATCCCTGAGCCGCGCCGTCCGCACCCTCGCAGGCTGCCCCTTCCTCAACGGCCTGCGCCGCATCTGATCCGCCACCCGCCGCCGCACCCGGACCGTTGAAATCGCCGAACAGCAGAGCGTCGGCTGCCCTTCCGCGCACTCACTCTGGGTGACTCGACCCCACTCGACCGGCACAACCAGCGACGCCATCGATAAGCATCAGCAGCACTCCGGCCGGACCAGCACAGCTCGCCACCATGACCGTCCGGTCGGCACGGCCGGCGGCGTGACGCGACACGTGCATCACCCGCGTAGGAGGTATGGGCAATAGATTCGGACGCATGCGTGGTGAGACCGGTCCCGATCGGGACGAGCCGGAGCTGAGCGATCGGGAGCGACTGGGGATACGGCTCGAGATCCTGGTGGTCCTGGTCGTGACCTTTGGGTTGAGTGGGCTCAATGCGGCGCTGTCGCTGCTCGACAGTGCGTTGTCGCCAGGTGGTGTCGGCGGGCGGACCGTTGCGCTGAATCCCACGCGGGCGGCGCAGTCGACCATCGATCTGCTGTTCCAGCTGCTCAGCGCGTTGCGTTTGGGCGGATGGGCCGCGTTGGGGCTGTATCTGCTGTGGCGCAGCGGGCTCGGGCCGCGAATGATCGGGTTGGCCCGCATGCATTGGCGTTCCGATGTGGTGCCGGGGCTGGTGTTGGCGGCCGTGATCGGGTTGCCGGGGCTCGGGTTGTATCTGACCGCGCATGCGCTGGGGTTCAGCGTGACGATCGTGCCGAGTTCGCTCGGTGACCACTGGTGGCGGTTGCCGGCGCTGATTCTGTCCGCGTGTGCGAATGCGGCGGCCGAGGAGATCGTGGTGGTGGCCTATCTCATCACCCAACTAGGCAGGCTGGGTTGGTCGGAGAACCGCTCACTGCTGGCGTCGGCGCTGTTGCGTGGCAGTTATCACCTGTATCAGGGCCTGGGCGGCGGGCTCGGGAACCTGGTGATGGGGTTGATCTTCGGTCGGTTCTGGCAGCGCACCAACCGGCTGTGGCCGCTGGTGCTGGCCCACGCCACCATTGATGCGGTCGCCTATATCGGCTATACATTGCTGCGCGGTCACGTTTCCTGGTTGCCGTAACATACGCGGGTCCGGGCGGCGAATTATCGACGAACGCTCATTCGAGCGAGCGAACCTGCGGCCGCTCGTCAAGCCCCCCGACGGCCCACGATCAGTAAAGTCAGAATGATGAACGGCGACGACCCCCACCGCTACGAGCGGACGCGGCGGGTGCCGCAACCCTTCGGAAACCCGGGTGCGCCGTCCAAGCCACCGCAGCGACGCGAACCGCACAACCCGGCTCCGGGCCGCGATCCGCACAACCAGCCCCCGGGTCGTCGCGAACCGCACCAGCCCGGATACGATCCCGGGCGCATCGAACGCACCAACGTGATCCGACGCGACGGCTCGAACCACGCCCCACCACTGGCATATTCCCAGGTGCCGCCGGAGCCCGCCGCGGCGCGGATGCCACCGCCGACCCGCAGGCCCAGGCCGACGCACGCGCCAACTCAGCAGCCGCAGCCGTATCGCGACCCCCAGCCCCGTGGTGTGCCCGGGTACGCACCGCCGCAGCAGCCGCAGCCGTATCAGGATCGGCAGCAGCTGCACCCGCGCCGCGAGGTACCACCGCCGCCCCCGCCCGCGTTGCCACCGTCGCGTCGGGAGCGCGAACCGCGTCCGCCGCGCCGCCGTCGCAAACGGCACCTGTTCCGCTGGTTCCTCGTGCTGTTGGTGGTGCTGGTGCTCGCGGTGGTCGGCGCGATCGTCAAACTCGACGGTTCGCTCACTCGGATCGACGCGCTGGCGAATTACACCGGCCGCGTCGGCGATACTCCCGGCACCAACTGGCTGCTCGTCGGCTCCGACGGCCGGGCCGGGCTGACCCCCGAAGAGGAACAGGCGCTCGCCACCGGCGGCGAGGTCGGGCCCGAGCGCACCGACACGATCATGCTGGTGCACATCCCGAAATCGGGTGCGACCACTATGGTCAGCCTGCCGCGCGACTCCTACGTCAGTATTCCGGGCCACGGCAAGGACAAGCTCAACGCCGCCTTCGCCTTCGGCGGCGCGCCTCTGCTGGTGCAGACCGTCGAGACCGCGACCGGAGTGCGGATTGATCACTACGCGCAGATCGGCTTCGGCGGATTCGCTGGCATCGTCGATACGCTCGGCGGCATCGATATCTGCGTGCCGAAGCCCATCGACGATCCGCTCGCCGGCATCAATCTGCAAGCCGGGTGCCAGACGCTGGACGGCCCGCAGGCACTGGGTTTCGTGCGCAGTCGCGCGACGGCCCTCGCCGATATCGACCGGATGAACCACCAGCGCCTGTTCATGGCCGCCCTGCTGAAGAAGGTGACCAGCGCTGGCACGCTGGCCAACCCGTTCACACTGTGGCCGCTGGCACGCGATACCGCGAAATCACTGAAGGTCGATAAGGGCGATCACATCTGGAATCTCGGCCAGCTCGGCTGGGCTATGCGCGGCGATACGGTGGCAACCACCGTTCCGATCGGCGGGTTCACCGACACCGACAGCGGAAACGTGCTGCTGTGGGATAAGCAGAAGGCGGGCCAATTCTTCGACGACATCGCCAAGGACCAACCGATTCCGGAAGATCTGCTGACGAGGTAGCGTCGGGTCCATGCCCGACATCGACACCGACGCAGACCAGCCCTTCCCCGCGCTGCTGCGCGACCAGATCCGTCGTGGCCTGACCGCCGCGCAGCAGTATCTGGCCGCGGCCGTCTACTTCGATTCGAATCGCCTGCCGCAGTTGGCAAAACACAGCTACGGCAAGTCCGACGAGCACCGCTCGCACGCGCTGCGCATGGTGCAGCACCTCTTGGACCGCGATCTGGAAGTGCAAGTGGGCGGTCTCGATAACGTGCAACCCAGCTTCGAATCGCCGCGTGGGGCCATCGTGTTCCTGTTGGAATCCGAACGCGCCCGCAACGCGCAGATCTCCGAATTGGCCCGGACCGCCCGCGCCGCGGGCGACTATCTCGGCGAGCAGTTCATCCAGTGGTTCCTCAGGGAGCAGGTGGAGGATGTCGCCGGGATGACCACGTTGCTGACGGTGATCGACCGTGCGGCCGGCGATCTGTTCGACGTCGAGGATTTCATCTCACGCGAGCTGCGCACCACACCGCGCGCCGACCTGACCGCACCCAAAATGGCGGGTGCGCGCCGAAATTAATTAGGCAACACTAGCCTCAATAAGGCTGCACTTGGATGACACGCGGCCTGACCAGCGCTAATGTCGCAACTATGTCCAGCCATCCGGAGTCCCCTCGCAGCAAATTCCACGGCCTGCTCCACGACCAGATCCGGCACGAATTCAATGCCGAACATCAATACATCGCGATCGCGGTGTGGTTCGACAATGCGGATCTGCCGCAGCTGGCCAAGCGTTTCTATGCGCAGGCGGTCGAAGAGCGCAATCACGCAATGATGATCGTGCAGTACTTCCTCGATCGGGATATCAGCGTCGAACTTTCCGGTATCGACTCCGCGAAATCCCATTTCGAGAACGCTCGCGAACCGATCGCGCTGGCCCTCGCACAGGAAAAGAACGTCACCGATCAGATCATCCAATTGGCGAGCACGGCCCGCGAAGAGGGCGATTACCTCGGTGAACAGTTCATGCAGTGGTTCCTGAAGGAGCAGGTGGAGGAGGTCGCCAATATGACGACTCTGCTGACCATTGCCGATCGCGCCGGGTCGAACCTGTTCGACCTGGAGGATTTCATTGCCCGCGAAATGAGCGGTCCGAGCGATACTTCCGGTGCTCCGTCCGCGGCGGGTGGCAGCATCTAGTCCGCGATTTCCGAAAGCGAAATCAGGGTCGGCTCGTCGCGACGAGCCGACCCTGTCGCTGTTATTAGAACGCGGGGCACGCAACCCCTGCAATCAGCAATACGTCTTACTTGGCACTCATGGTGCTGAGCAGCGTCTTGAGCAGCGTGAGAATGGCGTCCATGATGTTCCCTACTTTCCTCATCATTCGGTGAGGCTGTCCCTCACCACCACCAGCTTTCGGTGATGCAGTGAACCTAACCGAGCTTGATTAGAAATGAGGGTGTTTCACAAAATTCTCGGTGATTTTTTTCGAATCACCGAAGGGTGACCTGACGAGACCGCAGTCCGTCGCGGGAGCGACGCTCGTCCGCCGAGAGCGGAGCGGTATCGGCCAGCGCCGCCACCAGTCGCTCCCCGAACTCGATGGCCGGCTTGGTCCACTCGCTGGCATGCGATTCCGGGTCGAGATCGAAAACCGGTACCAGCAGGCCGTGCGTGCGGAACGACCCCGCGAAACGTGAACCTTCGCCGAGATGCAAACCGCCCGCGGCGTGCAGCCGGGCCAGCGCCAGCATCAGATCGTCCTCGTGCTCCGGACGAACCCAGCGCACATGCGCCTTCTCACCCGCATCGACCCACCAGGCGGCACCGATGGCATCCGGGCCGAGATCCAGTCGCGCCGAGGGCATGATCGCCTGTTTCGCCTGTTCGATGGTCGCGGCGACCTGTGGATCGGGCTGTACGCCCTCGGGCACCCACCAGTCGAAGTCCTGGTGCACGGTCAGCTCCAGTGTCGCGTCGGCGTCGATCACATCGGCCAATCGCGGTCCGCCCGCGACACTTTCGGCCGCGGTCAGCGATTCGCCCGGTTCGGCGGACTGCGTCCACAGGATGGCGGCCGCGAGATCGGCGGCCGGATCCGCACCTTGGAACTGCATCTGCGCGGCGACGTATCCGGTCGGCGGCTCACCCGCCCGCACCAGTCCGGCGACCGCGCCCGGCAGCACCGTGGCCAGTACGACGGAACGCTCCGCCGCGATATCGGCCGATAGCTTCAACGTCGCGGTCGCCGACGGCACGAACTCACGCAGCGCCACGAGATCGCATTCGGCGGCCAGCCCTTGGAACGGACGCGTGACGGCCTGCGCCGCCTGCTGTTCTTGGGCGGCCCGCCGCTCGGCGAGACGCTGGGCCCGGTTCCCTCCGGGCTTCGGACTATTGCGCTTGCTTTTACCCACGGCAGGTCAAACTACATGGTGCGGCTCGATATGTGCCGCGCGCCGCTCTGAGTCATTTGCAGTGCTACGCGCTGCGTGTTCGTGGCACGCGATGCCTCGACGACTCGGCTGCCATCGATGGCCGTGACTTCGGGCGACCGAATCGATGGCCGTACGTTCGCTCGGCCGCGAACGGTCGCTCGCAGCCGTCGCCCCGCGGTGGCCGGGTTGCGACGAAAGACTATGCGGCCGAAACAATTCGACTCAGGCGGCCGCCAGAAGCGCCTTGGTGCGGGCCGGGTGGTTGGTGGCGACCCAGCTGACGCCGAGATCGGCGCACAGGCGCACATCGTCGGGGTCGTCGACGGTCCAGCAATAGGTGGCGCGGCCCGCGGCGGCGGCCTTGTCGACCAGGTCCGGATGCTCGCGCAGGGTTTTCACCGAGGGGCCGACGGCGGTGGCGCCGACCGTGGTCGCGGCACCGCCGCCCAGGTAGCGCGATGATTCGCCGAGTAGCACCGTCGGCAGCAGCGGGGCGGAACGGCGGATCCGCCACACCGCGGTCGCCGCGAAGGACATGACGACCGCGCGGGAGTGATCGGCGGAGGCGGGAGTGGCGATGCCGAAGCGTTGGAGTTCGGCGAGCAGTTTGTTCTCCACCAACGCGCCATAGCGCACCGGATGTTTGGTCTCGATGAACAGCTTGGTCGGCCTACTGCGCCAATCGAGGACCAGCTCGATCAACTCGCTGAGGGTGAGCACCGAAGCCGGTTCGCCCGCCGCCCCGAAGTCGAGGTCCCTGAGTTCGTCGAGGGTCAACTCGCTGACCAGGCCGGTGCCCGATGAGGTCCGGTCGACAGTGCGGTCGTGCACGCAGACCAGGTACCCGTCCCTGGTCAACCGGACATCACACTCCACGCCATCGGCGCCCTCCTGAAGCGCCAGCTCGTAAGCGGCGAGCGTATGTTCCGGGCGCGCCGCCGAGGCTCCCCGGTGCGCGACGACGAACGGTGCGCGACTGCCCTGGCTCACTTGGCCAAAACCTCCTCATGCTCACGGTGCGGTGTAGTTGTCTCGGGCGTGTCCACCGGCTCGCTGGCTGGCTCTTTCACGGCGCCACCCGGCTGCACGGGTTCGATCACCGGCACCACGGGGTCGACCGCCATCACCCACCGGCGCGCGATCCTGGTGCGGCCGAACAGATCACGACCGGTGATCGACCGCTGCACCCAGAGGGTGAGCACCGCGACCCCCGCGGCGACGAGATCGGTGAACGCGGTGAACAGCACACCATCCGCCTTGGCCTGTAGGGAATCCGCGGTCCGCCACAGCAGCGCCGCCACCGTACACACCGCGCCGAGCAGCCATCCGAGCCACCAGATGCGCACGGCCCGCAGCGCCCGGGGATCGGCGCGCACGGTGACCAGCTCGGTGAGAAAAACGCCGGGCCACAACAGATTCACCACCGGAATCAGACAGCCGAGCGCGAGCATCCGGACCGACCGCGGGTCACGCCGTCCGGCCTCGGCAAACGCGGTTCGACGCGTCTCGATCAACCAGCCGAGCATGGCGAGCGCGCAGCCCAATCCGAGCACCAGGCCGACCAGCGCGGACAGCCACACCATCACATCGGAGAAGTGCAGCAGCAGCGACGGGATCAAGCGGGTGCGGTTGCGCAGCAGAATCAGGTAGCGCCCGAGTTCGGCGCAGGCGGCGATCGCGAATACCGCCGCGGTGGCGATGAGTAGCGCACCGGCCCGGTTCGTCAACCGGTCCAACGGCCGCTGGACCTCGGTGGCGGGTTCGACCGGCGGATCCAGCAGACCCCAGCGCGGAATCTGCTGATAGCGCGGGGTTTCCGGGGACGGCCGCGGCCGGGTCGAGCTCGACCTGCGGATGCGCTGATCGGGGCGGCGCGCTACCCACCGGTAATTGCGCCGCTCGGCGGGGGCATCGATGGGCGCCGGTGACAACAGCACGCCGCGGCAGCGCGGGCACCAGTGCATCGGGGTCGTCTGC
Source organism: Nocardia sp. CA-119907 (assembly GCF_050955995.1). NCBI lineage: Bacteria > Bacillati > Actinomycetota > Actinomycetes > Mycobacteriales > Nocardiaceae > Nocardia > Nocardia sp. CA-119907. The sequence continues at coordinate 97,664 of NZ_CP192091.1, read as the reverse complement.
ACGGCCCAGCGCGCGCCACAGCGCGCACAAGGTTGTACCACCGTACTCATGGCGCCCCTTAACTCTCTCGCCTCAGTAAATTTTCGCCTGGTGATCGCCGTCCGCGACCAGGGGACGGCCCGCCCGCTGCCAGGCCACCATGCCACCGCTGACGTTGATCGCCTCATATCCGATGTACGTCAAGTACTTGACCACCTCGAAGGACCGGCCACCCTGGCGACAGACCACATACAGCTGGGCGTCGTAATCCAGCTCGTCCACCCGTGCGGGCACATCGACCATCGGGATATGGATCGCTCCCGGTGCGTGTCCGAGGTCCCATTCGTCGTCTTCGCGCACATCGAGCAGAATCACCCGCGGCGCGTCCGCGGCGACACGCTCGGTCTGATCGAATTCGCCCGGTACGGCTTCCACCGGCACCGACGACACTTCGGGGCTCGTCACGCTTCGATCCTGCCATGGGTGGCGCACCGCGGGGGAGTTCCGGGCCCGCTGCGCGGGGGACGGGCTGGTACTTCACGGCCTCGACATCGGCACGTTACCTCAGGTATGTTCTGTGCTTCCGGATCCGGTCCGCTGCCCCGCTCCGGGGTCCGCTTGTGCATATCTCGGTCGAAGTTATCCACATAATCCACAACTTGATCCACAGGGCTCAGCTATCGAGCAGCACACGACTCACAGGCTTTGGCTATCAAGGAAATGCCGGGATAATTCGCTCTACGAGGGCTGATGCGATCTGTCATCGGATCGATGCCGCCATCCATCCAGGTTGCTGCCGATCCGTCGACGAGCCTTCCGAGCGACCCGAAGGCGAGCGCCGGCGGTACGAACGACCGATCCGAGACTCCCCTCCTTGCCATCCCGGAGCGGTCATTCGCCGCAGCTTCGGGAACTGAGGCTGCGCAGGTCCCGATACCTACTTGGACGCCGCTCATCGCCGATCGGTTCCGTCGAAACGAGAACACCGGCGAAAAACTGAAATACCGGGTTCCCCTAGGTGGTGTCGGTAGCCTGGACACATGGACGTGAGCAGGGGGCTTCTCAACGGAATGGATACGACCGAACTCAACACCGCACTCTCCGAGGCGGCGTGCCTAGGCCTGCAGGTCGACACCGAAAACGCGCAGCTGAGTCTGGATCTGGAGGTTTTGACGCTGCCGGTCGAGGGACCCGCACCGCAGGACTATCGCGTGAAGCTGACGTTTACCGGGGTCAGCCGGGTCGCGGCCTCGCTGCGCACCCAGCATTGGGACGATCTGGCCCCCACGGTGCTGCCGCTGCAACTGGACGGCCTGGACAAGGCCATCCGCAGCTTCGGTGGCGGACGGCTGCACGGCTGGGAATTCATTGATCTGGACGACAGCGGCTGGGTGCACTGGAGTGAACTGCTCAGCTTCGACACCAAGATCGACTCGCACACCTCCGCGCACGTGCTGGAGTTCTCCCAGGAGGAAGGCATCGATCCGCGCGAACTCGACGTACGAGTCTGGTTCGACGGCATGACGATTCACGACGCGAACGGCACCGAGATTCCGCTGGCAAAATTCATCGCGGGTGGGTTGCGCTGGTGGCAGGCGCATGACGCGGGCGATCCGCGGACCATGCGCCCCGGAATCGTGCCGCAGATATAAGCATCGTCGAAATCGCCTACCGCACACCCGGTCACCGGGTGTGCGGTCTCTTTTCAGGCGCCCGAACCGACCGGACAGCTGACACCGGTGGCATGCACCGGGCAATAGCCGCCCGGATTCTTCGCGAGGTACTGCTGGTGGTAGCTCTCGGCGTAGTAGAAACCCGGCAGCGCATGCCGCGGATCCGTCGCGCCCTGTCCGGGCAAATCGGTGATCTCGGTGGTGATTTCGCCGTAGCCCACTGCCGCGAGCCGCTCGCCATAGACCTGCGCGGTGCTGTGTGCGAGCTGTGCCTGCGCCGGATCGACGGTGAAGATCGCCGAACGGTACTGGGTGCCGCGGTCATTGCCCTGTCGCATGCCCTGGGTCGGATCGTGGTTCTCCCAGAATTGCCGCAGCACGGCACCATAGTCGATGACGGCCGGATCGAAGACGATCAGCACCGATTCGGTGTGGCCGGTCCGTCCGCTGCACACCTCTTTATAGGTCGGGTTCGGCGTGTACCCGCCGACGTAGCCGACCGCGGTCGTGTACACCCCGTCGAGTTGCCAGAATTGCTGCTCCGCACCCCAGAAACAGCCCATCGCCAACACCGCGACCTGCAGGTCTTCCGGAAATGGCGGATGGATCGGGTGATGGTTCACATAATGGGTATCCGGCACCGAGATTGGGTCGGGGCGTCCTGGCAAGGCCTGCTCCGGCGTAACCATGACCGGCTCGGGCAGACGGAAGCGTCCTACCAGTTCGTCGTACCACGACATGGTTCGATGCTAGTCCGCCTTCCCGAATCTTTTGGCCGACGAGTTTGGTACCCCATCAGGTCGATACCGGACCGCCGGTGGGGTAGATGGCAGAGTTAGCCCATTCCCGACGAGTTACCCGGGTGCTCACGAAAATCGGTTGTTGCGAAGGCAACCGGAATGAGGGGGCACAGGGTGAGGTTGGAACCGTTCGGGTGTACGAATGATGGTTGGATGTGCTCGACGACGAGGGCGCACCCAGCCCGACATTAGGAAGGGACATCGTGGCTGAGTACACGTTGCCAGATCTGGATTACGACTACAGCGCCCTGGAGCCCCATATCTCCGGGCAGATCAACGAGATTCATCATTCCAAGCACCACGCTGCCTACGTCGCGGGCGTCAACGCGGCACTGGAGAAGCTCGAGGCCGCCCGCGAGGCGAGCGACCACGCCGCCATCTTCCTGAACGAGAAGAACCTGGCCTTCCACCTGGGCGGCCACATCAACCACTCGATCTGGTGGAAGAACCTCTCCCCCAACGGTGGCGATAAGCCGGTCGGCGAGCTGGCCGCCGCGATCGACGACCAGTTCGGTTCGTTCGACAAGTTCCGCGCGCAGTTCACCGCCGCGGCCAACGGCCTGCAGGGCTCCGGCTGGGCGGTGCTCGGCTATGACACCCTCGGCCAGAAGCTGCTGACCTTCCAGCTCTACGACCAGCAGGCCAATGTGCCGCTCGGCATCATCCCGCTGCTGCAGGTCGACATGTGGGAGCACGCCTTCTACCTGCAGTACAAGAACGTCAAGGCGGACTACGTCACCGCGTTCTGGAACGTCGTCAACTGGGAAGACGTGCAGGAGCGCTTCGCCCGCGCCATCGGCCAGGCCAAGGGCCTCATCTTCGGCTGAATCAGCTCGCCTTCGGGCCCGCGAACCCGCCTCCGAGGCGACCGGTTCGCGGGCCCGATTGTATTTTGTGGCTCGGCCTCGGCTCAACGCTGAGACGTTCGATGCCTCGTGATCCAGCCCATCGGCGTACCCCAGGTTTCGAGCGAAGCGAGATCGAGCATGCGCCGTTCGCGGCCCGGCTCGGACGCGAGCCACCAGGGGGCCGCGAACACGCAGCGCCGCAGGCGCTGCCGAAAGCTCTAGCACTCTTTGGTACTTGTGTGCCAGGTGAGTTCTGGCGCATTCTCGGGAATCCACAGTTCGAGGACGGGCAACGCCGCCCCCGGTTCCATGACGGGAGGCATCATGCATACAAATGGACCCATCGGCATCACGCCGTTCCATGCCCGCGGATCGCTGCGGGGGTTCGTCATATCCGGCCGGTGGCCCGATACCACGAAGGAATGGGCACAGGTTCTGGTGCTGGCCGTGCGGGTGGCGTCGTTTCCCGGATTGCTGACCACCTCGACCGTTTTCGGCGTGCGCGAGGAGCTACCGGATGATCCGGCGCCCGGCACCGTCGGCCTTGTCCTCGCCGAGGGACCGGTGCTCGGTGAGCAGGCGCTGGCACCCGGCCGTTTCGCCGACCATGTGCCAGCGGCCCTGCTGATGCTGCATCCGCCCTCGGAGACCAGGCCCTCACTGCCGGAATGCGTGGGCGTGGCATCGGGCTGTGTGCTGCTGCCCGGTGTTCCGCACCTGGGACTCGAGCATCGCGCCGCGTGGGCCGAGGCGGAATCCGACGGCACCGTCACCTCCCTGGTCAGCCGGGTCGGGTTGGACCCGATCAGCGATCCCGACACCGCAGTGCTGGCCATGCTGCTCGCCGCATAGGCGCCATTGGCTCCACACTTGTGGAGATCCTGTGGCGGATCTGTCGAGATGTGGTGGGCTGCCACGGATTACCGGTCCACGGCCAACCCCCCGTCGGCGCCGTGGCGGTCGTCTTCGTCGTCACCGCCATCGGACATTTCGTCACCGCGGCGATCGCCGAAGCGGCGGTGGCGCATGCGCGGGATCGGAATGCGCTGGATTCGCGGCGTCGCGGCGGGCGGGGCGTGATGAGGCCAACATCTCGCAATGCGATCCATTGAGCACAATGAACAGTGTGCAGAAAGTGAACGGGCCGGTGATCCGGGCCGCCCGTGCCGATGACTATGACGCTATCGCAACCGTCATCGATGACTGGTGGGGGCGCTCGGTGTTATCGCACCTACCGAGGTTGTTCCTCGACCATTTCCATCGAACCAGCCTGGTCGCGGAGATTCCGGTGACGCGGATGCGGGAACCGACCGATTGGCTGGCCGGATTCCTGATCGGCTTCCTCTCACCGTCCGAACCCGATGAGGCCTACATCCATTTCGTCGGCGTCGATCCGCAGTCGCGCAAGAGCGGCCTGGCGCGCGAACTGTACGAGCGGTTCTTCGCGATCGCCCGGGCGAATGACCGGCACATCGTGAAGGCGATCACCTCGCCCGGCAATGACGCGTCGATCGGCTTCCATCGACACCTCGGATTCACGGTCAGCGGCCCGGTGCGCGACTACAACGGGCCGGGCCATCACCTGATCACCTTCGAACGCAAGATCTGATCCGCCTCGCGCGCAGCGAAATCCGCCCGTGTCGGTGGGTCCGCGGGGTGCGGCACGGTTAGCCTTGGACGGTCGAAAGGATCGTCAGCAGATGTCTGGAAACCCGCTTGCCGCCGCTGAACCCTGGGATCTCGTCGCCGACGGATACGCCGACTTCGGCCCCGCCATCATGGCGCCCTTCTCCGCGCACGCACTCGAACTCGCGGCGCTGTCGGCGGATTCGCATGTGGTGGACGTCGCGGCCGGGCCGGGCACGCTGAGCCTGCCCGCCGCCGAACGGGTGGCGCGGGTGACTGCCATCGACTTCTCCGAGCCGATGCTCCAGCGACTCGCCGAGGACGCGCGGGCTGCGGGGCTGACCAATATCGAGGTGAGCGTCGGCGATGGACAGGCGCTGCCCTTCGACGATGACCGATTCGACGCGGGCTTCTCGATGTTCGGGCTGATGTTCTTCCCGGATCGGGCCAAGGGTTTCGCCGAATTGTTCCGAGTGCTGCGCCCCGGTGCCACCGCCGTGGTATCGAGTTGGGCGCCGGTGGCCGAGTCGCCGCTCATGCGACTGATGTTCAGGGCATTCGCCGCCGCCGACCCATCCATCCAGGAACCCCAGCCCAACTTCCTCAACCTGGAGAATCCAGAGGTCTTCGCCACCGAGATGCAGAGCGCGGGCTTCGCCGGGGTGAGCATCCAACGGCACACCAGCGCACTCGCTTTCGCCAGCTCCGACGAGATGTGGGAAACCATGATGCGCAGCAGCGCGCCGCTGGTGCTGATGCGGCGCACCGTCGGGGAGCGGGTGTGGGCCGAACGAGCCGAGCTGATGCGCGCATACCTCGCCGAGAACTACCGCCCGAATGTGCCCCTGTCCACCACGGCATTCCTGGGCATCGGCCACAAACCCATGCCGTGACATGACAAACGCCCCGTCATCCAGTGGCTGACGGGGCGGGTTGTCTTGCGGCGCAGGCGAATTAGCGGGGGGCCATGCGGAGGGCGCCGTCCATGCGGATGGTCTCGCCGTTCAGGTAGTCGTGCTCGACGATGTACTGCGACAGCTGGGCGTACTCGTCGGGACGGCCGAGGCGGGACGGGAAGGGCACACCGGCCTCGAGGCCCTTGCGGTACTCCTCGGTGACACCGGCGAGCATCGGGGTGTCGATGATGCCGGGGGCGATGGTGTTCACGCGGATGCCGAACTGCGCCAGGTCCCGCGCGGCCGGGACGGTCATGCCGTGGACGCCGCCCTTGGAGGCCGAGTACGCGATCTGGCCGATCTGGCCCTCGAACGCGGCGACCGAGGCGGTGTTGATGATGACGCCACGCTGGCCGTATTCGTCGACGGTGTCGGTCTTGGCGATCGCGTCGGCGGCCAGGCGCATGACATTGAAGGTGCCGAGCAGGTTGACGGTGATGACGGTGCGGAACAGCTCCAGATCGTGCGGGCCGTTCTTGGACAGGATGCGCCCGGCCCAGCCGACACCGGCGCAGTTCACCACGATGCGCAGCGGCACACCGGATTCCACGACCTTCGCGATCGCGGCGGAAACCTCGTCGTTGCTGGTGACGTCGGCCGGGATCAGGGTGACGCCGTCGGGCACATTGTCCCCGGCGCGCTCGATGGATTGCGGTACGTCGAGTCCGAAGACGGTTGCGCCGAGATCGGCGAAACGCTTGGCAGTGGCGGCGCCGAGGCCGGATGCGCCTCCGGTGATGATGGCGGCGGAACCCGAAATCTCCACGATGGTCCTCTCGTTCGTGACAGCCAGTTGGCCCTTCGTCAATTGCACCCTAACGGGTCCTGGGCGAGAGCCCGATCACGACTCCCGGACACCCGGAGCCCACCGCGCACAACGTGGTCGATTGAACAGAAAATTATTTGCGAACATATATGTTCACAGGTGGTATCGTCGCTGGTATGAAGCTGTTTTCCGCCGCGTCCGTGGCCGGGCGCCGGATCCTGATCACCGGAGCGGCGCGCGGTATCGGTGCCGCATTGGCACGCCAGTTGCACGCGAAAGGGGCCAAGGTCGCCCTACTCGGCCTGGAGGCCGACCTGCTCGCCGAGGTGGCGCGCGAATGTGGGGACGCGCCCTGGCGGTATTGCGATATCGCCGATCACCTGCAGGTCGAACGCGTGGTGAGCACACTGGTCAGCGAGCTCGGCGGACTGGATGTGGTGGTGGCCAATGCCGGGGTGGCCAAGCAATTGGCGCTGCTCGGCGGGGATCCGGAGGTCATGGAGGAGACGCTTGCGGTCAATGTGCTCGGCGTCTACTACACGTTGCGCGCGGCGGGACCGCACATCTGCCATCCGAATGGATACGCCCTGGTCGTCTCGTCGCTGGCGGCCGCGGTGAATCTGCCGCTGGTCGGGGCGTACAGCGCGTCGAAGGCCGGGGTGGAGGCGCTCGGCAATACGTTGCGCCATGAGATCAGGCATACCGGCGCCAAGGTCGGGGTCGCGTATTTCGCTGAGCTCGATACCGATATGACCTCGCGCGGTTTCGGCACCGCAGCCGCGCGGGCCATCCTCGGCCGGTCGACGGTCTCGGGGGTGGCGCCGCTCGGTCCCGCGATCGATGCGGTCGAGCGCGCCATCGCGCGACGCAAACGTCAGGTCGTTTCGCCGTGGTGGGTGGCGGTGGCGCTGCCGTTCCGGCCGATCGCCCAGCGCGTCATCGATATCGCGCTGCGCCGCGGGGTCGCACGGGCATTGGAGATCGCGCTGACCGAGGAGGCGCCCTTCACCACCGACCAACCGGCCCGCCCCCGCAAAATGGACCGACCGGCGTAGCCGGACACCGTACAACCGACTATCGGAGCCACCGCATGACCCAGTCCGCCAGCAGCGCCCGCCAACTCCCCCGGGGCAGACACGGCCTGCCGAGGGAGGAAGTGATCGCCTCACAGCGCGAGCGGATCCTGAGCGCGATGGCCGAGGCCATGGTTGAGAACGGATACGTCGGGACCTCGGTCGCGGCCATCCTGAAGCGGGCCGGGGTGTCGCGGGAGACCTTCTACGAGCAGTTCCGTTCCAAGGAGGATTGTTTCGAGGCCGCCTACGAGCGGGCCGTCGAGCTGCTGATCGCCAATATCGCCGATGCCATCGGCGGGCCGGAAGCCGATGCGGAGACCGCGGACCCGGCCGATCCAGATCGGTTGGGCCGGATCATGCAGGCGTATTTCGACGGGTTGATCGCCGAACCCGCGTACGCCCGGCTCTATCTCGTCGAGGTGTACGCGGTGGGTTCGAAGGCCGTCGCCCGGCGCGCTCAACTGCAGGAATCCTTCGTCGCGATGATCGCCGATGTCCTCGGTGCCCGCACCGAACAGCAGCGCTTCGCCTGCCAGACCCTGGCCGCGGCGGTCAGCGCGATGGTCACCGCACGCATCGCCGTCGACGATCTGGCCGGACTCAGAGCTCTCCGGGAGCCACTGTTGGATCTGGTGCGCCGCAGCGGTGATCTGTACGGCGAGGCGATGTTGCGGCACTCCGAGGTGCGCGCCTGAGTGCTCTGCGCGCAGCAGAACTGGCGCCCCGCGATCCAGTGCGGCATGGTCGGAGGCCGCCCAGGGCGCATCGCGGTCAGGTGCGCGCCTGAGCGCTCGGTGCGCACCGCCGTCGATGATCTCTCAGAGCTCGCCGGAAGCCACTGTTGGACCTGGTACGCCGCAGCGGTGATCTGTACGGGCGAGGCGATGTTGCGGCACTCCGAGGTGCGCCTCAGCGCTGTGCGCAAAGCAGAGCTGGCGCCCCGCGATCCAGTGCGGCATGGTCGGAAGCCGCCCGGGGCGCATCGCGGTCAGTGGGTTGCTGGGATAGCGGTCGTTGTACGCATTTGGGCGTGCATCGTCAAGGCGGGCACCTCCGATCGCGCTGTTCGGTGCCCCCGCGCTGACCCAGCGATGCGCTGCGCACGCAATCCGCCCTGACGCATCGCCCAGTCCGCCCGGGCCACCGAACAGCGCTCAGTACATCGGCACTTGCGACTCGACGGCTAGCGGTGGAGCAAATACGGGTGCGGCACCGGGTGGCCGGGCGGCAGCAGACGGGGACGGCCGGTCAGTGCATCTCCTCCGCGGGCTCGGCCGCTGGCCGGTCCGGGACGAGTTCGGTGCGGCGCGCGAGCCGTGCTCGGATCAGCAGGGCCGCGCCCGAGGCGGCCGGGGTGAGGATGGCGAAGGCGCCACCGGTGAGCACGCCGATGCCGGGGATGGCCGCGGCGAGCAGGCTCGCGGTGCCGAAGTAGAGGAACAGCAGGCCGGAGCCGATGCCGATGACATGTTCCGGAAGATGTTTGCCGACCAGGATGCCGACGGCGATGGCGAGGGCGTCGGCGGCGACCATGCCGATGGTCGAGCCGATCCAGACACCGATCCAGCTGTTGTCGGTGGCCAGTGCGGCGGTGGCGAACATGGTTCGGTCGCCGAGTTCGGCGAGCAGGAATGCGGAGAGCACCACGAAGTACGGGGCGGTGTTCGTGCGCGGCGGCTTCGGATCCGCGTCCGGAGCGTCGTCGCCGCCGAAATGCTCGCGCAGGGTCCACAGGCCGACGGCCAGGAAGGTGATGGCGGCCACCAGTGCGATGGCCCGAGTCGGCAATGCGGCACCGAGGAAATATCCGACGCCGACCGAGATCAGATGCACCGCCGCGGTCGCGGTCGCGATACCGCCGAGCACCACCCACCAGCGGTAGCGCAGCGCGAACGTCAATGCCATGAGCTGGGACTTATCACCCAACTCGGCGAGAAAGACGATTCCGACGCTCAGCAGGATGGTGGTGATCATGTGGTGCGCACTCCCGGGTCTCCGGCCTGTCGGCCAGGAGATCGGGTACGCCTCCGGCCGACAACGAAATGGTTGTCTCGGCCGAAGGTCTCGCCCACCGGATCTACGCCGGTTCACGCTGCCGGATCCGCACCCTCATGAGGTGACGGACCAGTATGTCGACAGCGCAATTGCGGGCTACTCCCCTTCGCTGTCACCGACTGTACCCCCGCGGCCGCACCCGCGGCAAACCGTTGTAATCGAAATCGCAATGCGCACAATAAGTTTGGCGCTCCAACCGTTGAGTTTCGGGTGCCCTTATTGATCCGGCAGGAGGTGCTGATCCGAAAATGAGCTAGCCCTTGGCAATCGCATCGGCACTGCAGCACCAGTACGCAAATGGCCGCCTCACACAGGGTGTGAGGCGGCCAGAGTTGAAATCGCTCAGAGCGTGCGGGTGAGCCGCTCGGTGAGGATCTGCGCGAACCGGGCCGGATCCTTCAGCTCCCCGCCCTCAGCGAGAACCGCTGTGCCGTAGAGCAATTCGGCGGTTTCGGTGAGCTCGGGGACCTTACCCGCGTCGGCGTCCTCCTTGCGCGTGTCGTAGGCGTCGCGCAGACCGGTGACCAGCGGATGCGTCGGGTTGAGCTCGAGGATCCGCTTGGTCTCGGGCACCAGCTGCCCGGACGCGCGGTACATGCGCTCCAGCATCGGGGTGAAGTCGAAGACATCACCGACGAGGCAGGCGGGCGAGGTGGTGAGCCGGTTGGTCAGGCGCACCTCCTTGACGCTGTCCAGCGTCTTTCCGAGCCAGGTCAGCACCTCGGCGAAATCCTTGTCCTGCTGTTCGCGCAGCGACTCGGTGGCCTTCTTCTCCTCCTCGGTCTCCAGGTCGACCTCGCCCTTGGCAATGGACTGGAAGGGCTTGCCGTCGAATTCGGTGACCGAGCCGACCCACATCTCGTCGACCGGATCGGTCAGGATCAGCACCTCGCGGCCCTTGGCCTTGAAAGCCTCCATATGCGGGGAGCTTTCGATCTGCTGACGGGTCTCGCCGGTCATGTAGTAGATGGCGTCCTGGCCGTCCTTCATGCGCTCGACGTACTGTGCCAGCGTCGTCAGCTCCTCGTCGGAATCGGTCGAGGCGAACGACGAAACCTGCAGCAGCGTCTCGCGATTGTCGAAGTCCGAGAGCAGCCCCTCCTTGAGGACGCGGCCGAACTCCTTCCAGAACGTCTGGTACTTCTCCTGATCCTCGGCACCCTGCAGATCCTTGACCGTGGACAGCACCTTCTTCACCAGGCGCTTGCGGATCATCTGGATCTGCCGGTCCTGCTGCAGGATCTCCCGCGACACGTTGAGCGACAGGTCCTGCGCATCCACCACCCCCTTGACGAAGCGCAGGTACTCCGGCATCAGCTCCTCGCAGTTGTCCATGATGAACACCCGCTTGACGTAGAGCTGCACACCGCGCTTGTGCTCGCGGGTGAACAGATCGAACGGTGCGTGCGACGGAATGAACAGCAGCGCCTGATATTCGAAGGTGCCCTCGGCCTTCATCGGGATGATCTCCAGCGGATCGTCCCAGCCGTGGCTGACGTGCTTGTAGAACTCCTTGTACTCCTCGTCGCTGACCTCGCTCTTGGGGCGGGTCCACAGCGCCTTCATAGAGTTGAGTGTCTGCTCCTCGAGAATCGTCTTCTCGGTCTTCTCCTCGCCCTCACCCTCGGTGACGGTCCGCTCCACCTGCATGCGGATCGGCCAGGCGATGAAGTCGGAGTACTTCTTGACGATTTCGCGGAGCTTCCACTCCAGCGTGTAGTCGAAGAGGTGATCGTCCTCATCGGCGGGCTTGAGGTGCAGCGATACCGAGGTGCCCTGCGGACCGTCGTCGACGGTTTCGATGGTGTAGGTCGACTGGCCCTCGGACTCCCAGCGGGTGCCCTCGGTCTCCCCCGCCTTGCGGGTGATCAAGGTGACCTTGTCGGCGACCATGAAGGTCGAGTAGAAGCCGATGCCGAACTGGCCGATCAGTTCCTCGGCGGCCGCCTCGGACTTGGCCTCGTTCAACTTCTTGCGCAGCTCGGCGGTACCGGATTTGGCCAGTGTGCCGATCAGATCGACCACCTCGGCGCGGGACATGCCGATGCCGTTATCCCGGACCGTCAGGATCCGGTTGTCCTTGTCGACCTCCAGCTCGATGTGCAGATCGGAGGTGTCGACGTGCAGATCCTTATCGCGGAAGGACTCCAGCCGCAGCTTGTCCAGCGCGTCGGAGGAGTTCGAGATGAGCTCCCGCAGGAACGTGTCTTTATTGGAGTAGACCGAATGGATCATCAGCTCGAGCAGCTGATGGGTTTCTGCCTGAAACTCGAGTTGTTCGACGTGCTCAGTCACGTCGCGATAGTACGACTCTTGAAATCGGCTAGGCCAGGAACCTCGCGATCGGCGCAGTGCGGCCCCGGCTGGCGCGGCCTCATCCATTCACGGAGCACCATGGTGGCGCGGACATCGTCCTCGTTGTATTCGAGCAGCCGGGTGCGCTGGCTCAGGTCGGGTTCGCCCTCGTAGCCGACGGCCAGCCGATACCAACTCATCGACGCCTCGCCACCCGCCTCGGGATCGCGCCAGGAGAATCCGGCCACCGGCGCGATCTTCTTGAGCCCCTTGCCGTTCGGGCAGATGAACTGGTCGGTGACGGCCTGGAACATATCCACCCACTGTGGACCGTCGACGAACGCGCGCACCTGATCGACCGTCGGCACCCCCGGCCGACCCGCGAACCGGCGCGCCGATTCGTAGAGCCATTTGTCCTCGGCGGTGCGCGAATAGCAGTAGGCGGCAAAGGTTTTCCCGGCCGCGATGGCCTCGGCGCGCACGGTCATCAGCCAGGTCCAGAATTCGCCGAAGGACCGGCCCTCGTCCTCGGTCGGCAATGGATCCCAGGTGACGAACGGGCGGTACACGCCGTCGAGCAGCGTGCCCCACAGGTAGGCGCCGTATTCCTGGAAGCTCTCCAGATCGACGTCCACCTCGACATCGGCCCGGCGCACCCAGACCCGCTCGGCCCGGCGCACCAGCGGCGCACCCGCGAGCCAGGCCCGCGCGGTGACGACCGCCTCATCGAACGGGCCGTGCTGCCAGTCGTCCGGATCGTCGCCGACCCAGGCGGCCAGATCGTCGATGGTTTCGACCCCGTGCCCGCGCAGCACATCCGCGCGCGAACCGGGTGCGACCAGGCTGACGTCCCGATGTTCGGTCAGCCAACCCTCGCAGCTCTGCCCGGCGACCTGCGCCTCATCGGCAGGCGCCTGGCGCGTCCACCACGGGCATTGGCGGCATTCGGGCACCTTGGAGGGAACGGTCGGCAATTCGCCGCGCACCACCGCGATGCGATCGGCGTAGCGCCGGTCGTAATCGTCGAGCAGCGCGCCGAGATCGTGCACCAGGATGCGGTCGAAGTGGTAGCCGATCACCCCGCCGACCAGCGCGGGGCTGGCCAGACCGTGCCGCTGCAGCATGCGGTACAGATGCGCGAGGCGCTGTTGGTCGCGCGGCTGCTGGCGCAGTTTGCGATACGGATCCGGTTGCGGATCCCAGTGATACGGGTCCGAGGTGGTCGGGTGGAAGTCGGCCGGTTCGGGCTGGCGCGGGTCGGTCACCTTGTGGTTGACCACGATGACCGGGATATAGCCGCCACGATCGAGATCGCGCAGCAGGATCTCCGAACCGCCCCGGCGCCCGGTATCGGCTTCCTGCGGCAGCAATCCACCCCAGATGTGTTGTGCGCCTTCGGCACACGCGCGCATCGTGGCGGCGGCCCGCTCTCCCGCACGCAGTGTCGGATCGATCACCACCCAGTTGTCCGGATCAGCGGCGATCAGCGCCTCGCGGACCCGCGTGCGGTGCGCCGTCGCGGCCTCGCGGCGCTGGCGGACCCCGGCATCCTCGCTCACCCCGGTCAGCAATTCGGGGTGGTCCGCGTTCAAATGCAATCGGTGACGGCAGCCGATCAACGCCCTGGCATCGACGAATGCGGTCGGCACCGCGGGTGTCGGCACCGCATTCACCTCGGCCTGCCGCTCGTCGGCTCCGCCTTCGTGATTGCGACCGTCGCGGTCACCGATGCCCGAATACACATACGCAGTATGGTCCAGACCCCTGACAACTCCGCGAACCGCATGACATGAGGGTGCGTAGCGGCCTTCTCTGGTAGACAAGCATCGACCGACAAACGATTCGACGCCGACTCGATCACGCTCGGAGCCAGTCCTGCGAGCGAGGAGTTCGCGGCCCGTCTCGGGTCCGAGTCGTCGAAGCGCATGCGACGTAGTCGCGGGTCTCGACGGCCCGGACGCGGGACAAGTGGGGGCCGCGAACACGCCGTGCCGTAGGCCCGGCAAAATGACACAGTGAACCAGCATGACGGAGGGCCTTCGATGGGTTTGTTCACGAAGCGCAAGCGGCGGCCGAGCCGCAGGGCAGAGGCGAAAGCCCTCAAGCACAAGGCCGCCATAGAGGCAAGACTCGGCGCCAGGAACGACCGCAAGGCCCGGCGCGCGGAGGCACGCACCCAGAGCAAGGTCGCCAAGGCGCAGATCGCCACCCTGCAGGCGGAGGAGAAGGCCGCACTCAAGGTGGCGGCCAAGGCCGAGCGGGATCCGTTCAGTGCGAGCCAGGTCCGCAAATACCTCGGAGTCGCCCGGGTGCTCGTACCCGTACTCGCGCCGCTGGCCTACCGCGCCGCGACCTTCATCCGCGGCCAGATCGATACCCGGCGGGCGCATCAGCTCGGCGTCGGCGTCGAGCAGCTCGGTGATTTCAGCGGCCACGGCGGTCGCCTGCAGGCCAGGATCACCAATACCGAAGCCGCCCTTGACAAGATCGGCGCACAGTCCGGCGATAAGACGAGCAAGGGCGAGACCCAGAAGTTCGTCGCAGTCACCCAGGACCGGCTCGGCAATCTGACCGCCGCGATTCGGACCGCCGAGCAGATGCCCGCGCCGCGCCGCCGCGCCGTGCACGCGTCGATCTCGAACGAGCTGTCGGGTATCGAAGCCGACGTGCTGGCGCGCCTCGGCGTCAGCTGAGCCAGCGATGCGTCCCGGTCCGTCCACGGGCAGCCTGCGCGGCTGCCTGGTCGGCGGCACGGTCGGGGCGCTCGCCATCGCGGCACACGGTGTGGCGGGTGGCGGATTTCCGGATTCGGCCGAGTCGGCACTGCTGCTGGTTGTTTCGGCGCTGACCGGCCGGGCCGCGGCCTACAGTGCGGGTGTATTGCGCGGTAGTCGCGCACCTTCGGCCCCGGACGCGGTGGCCGTGCTCGGTCCGCTCGCGATCGGGCAGCTTGCCGGGCATGCGGTGCTGACCGGGCTGATCGACCACTCCCATACCCACGATCCGAGCTCGACCGATCTGCCTCGGTCGTATCTGCCCACCGGCTGGATGCTGGTGGCGCACCTGATCGCGACACTCGGCTGTGTCGCGCTGATCCTGCTCGCCGAGCGGCTGTACGCCTTGGCATCCAGCGTCATTCGCACGGTGTCGACCGCCGGATCACCGCCCGAGATCACCGGCCCGATCCGCTGGCCGAATCCCGGTCTCGGGCACTACAGCTTTCCGCCGAAGGGCGCGATCGGTCCGCGCGCGCCGCCGGTGCCGGCTTGACCCGCCGCACCCAAACCCCTTCGGACAGAAAGCACTTCACGCACATGCGCACGCAGATCTCGCGCGCCTGCACGGCCGCAACCGCCGCGGGCCTGGTCCTCCTCGCGGGCGGTACCGCCTCCGCACACGTCACCGCCGACGCACCGGGCGCCACCCAGGGCCAGTATTCGGTGGTCACCTTCAAGGTCCCGACGGAATCGGAGACCGCGAACACCACCGCACTGACCGTCACCCTGCCCAACCTCAAGAGCGCACGCACCGAACCCATCCCAGGCTGGACCTCCAAGGTCAGCCGCAATGACAAGGCCGAGGCCACCTCGGTCACCTGGACCGCCGATCCCGGCGCACCCGGTGTCGGCCCCGGTCAGTTCCAGCGCTTCGTGCTCTCGGTCGGCCCGCTGCCGACCCAGGACACGCTCAGCTTCCCGGCCACCCAGACCTACAGCGACGGCAAGGTCGTCAAATGGGATCAGCCGATGGGCGCCGATGGCTCCGAACCCGAGCATCCGGCGCCGACGCTCACCCTCGCCGCATCCAAGGGCGGCGAGGGACATGATGGCCACCACGTCGACAGCGAAGCCACCGAGAAGTCGAACGACACCGACGGCACCGCGCGCTGGCTGGGCGGCATCGGCCTCGCCCTCGGCCTGCTCGGCGTCGCGCTCGGTCTCGGCAATGTGATTCGCGGACGACGGGCATGAGCGGCATCGCGACCAGGACCACGCGCCGTCTGATCGCCGGATTCGTCGCCGGTCTGCTCCTGGTGGGCGCTGGCGTGCTCGCCGCCGGAACCGCCGCGGCGCATTCGTCTCCGGTCAGCAGCGTGCCCGCCGATGGGGCGAGTGTCGAAACCGGTCCGGAGCGGGTGAGCATCACCTTCAACGAACCGTTGCAGACGAGCTTTCCAGCGCTGACGGTGGTCGGACCCGACGGCAATTTGTGGTCGAAGGGCGACCCAACGGTGGACGGCCCCACCGTCAGCGTCGCGGTCGGCGAACTCGGCCCCACCGGCGTCTACAAGATCGGGTACCGGGTCACCTCCGCCGATGGACATCCGGTCAAGGGCGAGCTGACCTTCACCCTCACCAAGGCGGGCAATGGCACGCCGGGCCCGAAGGCCAACAGCCAGAACAGTTCCGGCGATAAGGGCGATTCCGACGGAATTCCGTTGTGGGTCTTCATTGTCGGCGCCGTCGTCCTGTTCGGCGGTGGTCTGGCGTTCGCCCTGTTCGGCGGTAGGGGCCGGAAACCGCAGCGGTGAGAAGAGCACACGGGTGAACAAGGCGCAGGGCACGACCGGCGGGCACGCGCAGGCGTTGCTGCTGGTCGTCCCGGCCGGGGTGCTCGGGGTGGCGCTCGCCCTGATCCTGGCCACTCCGGCTCCCGCCCAAAGCGCGAGCATCGTCCGGGTACTCGCGGACTGTGCCGGGGCGACCGTGCTCGGACTGGCCGCGCTGCCCCGGCTGCACGATCGGCTGCGGCCGCCATGGCGGATGCTCGCGATACTGGCCGGGATCTGGTGTGTCACCGAATTCGCGGTGCTGGTCTTCGAGGCGGCCGCGGTCGTCGGCGTGCCGGTCGGCAAGCTCACCGGCGCGCAGTTCGGCAACTTCCTGGTCGAGATCAGCGGCGGTCAGGTCGGCATCGCGGTGCTGATCGGCAGCGGTGCGGTCGCCTGCTACGCGGCGCTGGCGTTTCGGCGACCCGAGACCGCGTCGGCCGATCTGGTGCTGGTCTTCGCCGCGGTAGCGCTGGCGCTGCGGCCGATCACCGGGCATATGTCGCAGCAGCCCTTCGGTTCGGTGCTCGCGGCGGTGCACGCGCTGGCAGCGGCGGCCTGGTTCGGGCTGCTGGTCGCGCTCACGCTGGTGGTGCGCACCCGCGGTGAGTGGGCGGTGACGCTGCCTCGGTATTCGGCGGTGGCATTGCCGCTGGTCGGCATTGTCGCGGTGACCGGCATCGTGAACGGACTGGTGCGCGTCGGCGGGATCACCCCGTTCGTGACGACCGGCTACGGCCGCATTCTGCTCGCGAAAACTCTTGTACTGGTTGGCTTGCTCGCGCTGGGCTGGTGGTGGCGGCGCACCTGGGTGCCGCTCGCGACCAACCATCGGATGCGGGCCGATTCCTCGCTGCGGCGGGCGGTCATCGAGGTCGTGGTGATGTCGGTGGCATTCGGTCTGGCGGCGACACTGGCGGTCACCGCCTGACGCTTGCAAATGCAAGCACGTGCTGCCGCACAGATAGCAACCCGTTACAGTTGGGCCATGACCGAAGTGAAGATCGTCGAGGACTGTGCGGCGTCGGCCGAAACCGCATTCGCGTATGTCAACGACTACCGGAATCTGTCGCGTTTCATCACCGAGGTCCAGGACTTCACCCCGCGCACCGAACAGGTCGAGGGCGTCGGCGCGACCTTCGACGGCGTCATCAAACTCGGTCCAGCCTCGCTGCATTCGCGGCTCGAGGTGGTGCGCTGGGAGGAGAATTTCGCGATCGCGGTGAAGTCGATCAAGGGCTTCGAGATCGAGTCGACCTTCCTGTTCCACGACAAGGGCCCCGATCTGTGCACCGTCGACGCGATCGTCGACTATCGGGTACCCGGCGGCATTGCCGGAAAGGTGCTCGGCAAGACCATCGAGCCGTTCGTGAAGATCGCGGTCAAGCACTCCACGCACAACCTGACCACCCAGATCGCCGAATTCCACACCAGCAGGCAGGGCTGACCGACCGTTTCGAGCCTGCGGAGCATTTGCCAGGGGTCCGGCGGCGGGGTGGGCGAACTTGTCCGCTCGACCCCGGGCGGAGGATGCTGAGCACCATGGCGCAACGCACGACACCAACGCTGCCGCAGCGTATCGGCTATATCTGCGGGCGCACCCTGCCGGAGTCGATGTCGGCGTGGGTGCTCGAGGATCTGACCGGACCGGGGGCGGCACGGCGCTATCTGATGCGGTTCCTCATTCCGATGATTCCGATACTGAGCCTGTTCCTGCTGGTACCGGGTCCGAAATGGATGGGCTTGGCGATGATGGCGCTGCTGTATCTGCCGCTGATCTACTTCACCGCGGCATTGATGTACGTCTACCGCAGGGCACGTCTGGTCAAGCACGGCCTCGATCCGGCGCTGGCCGATGCCACCTCGCGCAGGCGCGCGGAGTCCGAGCGTCTGGCCTACGAGCGCCGTCACGGCCGCGCCTGACTCCCGCTGCGGAATATTTGCCGAAGCTGTCCGTGGCGCGCACCACAGGCATAGCCTGAACATATGAAACGCCCCACGATAGGCCAGCGGATCGCTTACGATCTCGGCCGCCCGCTCCCCGAGGAGCTGCATGAGTGGGTTATCCACGACCTCGTCGGGCACGGGGCCATGGAACGCTATCTCGTCCGCTTCCTCGTACCGTTCATCCCGTTCTTCGCGCTGTGGATGCTGTTCCCCGGCCCGATGGGGTTGAAGATCGGCATGATCGTCATGATGATCGTGCCGCTGATCGTGTTCACGGTATCGCTCAGTTACGTCTGGCGTCGGTTCCGATTGAGCCAGCACGGCATCGACCAGGAGTGGATCAACCACAACAAGATGCGCGAAACCGAGCGGATCAAGTACCAGATGCATTACGGGCACCGCTAGCAACTGCTAGCAGGTCGCTCGGCAGGGTCGGCTGGCAGCAGGACGGGCAGACCGAATGGTCCGTTCGGAGTCGACTGCGGCCCGAACTCTAAGCTGACACCCGTGACCGAATCGCAGAACACCATTGCCACCGCGGATCTCGCCGATGAGATCGGCCCGGGGATCCGCAGCTGTGACACGCAGTTCATTCAGTTCGGCGGGCGCGCCGCGTTCTCCGGGCGCATCACCACCATCCGCTGCTTCCAGGACAACCTGCTGGTCAAGCAAACGCTGAGTGAACCGGGCAATGGCGGCGTGCTAGTGGTGGACGGAGGCGCGAGCGTGCACACCGCACTGGTCGGCGACATCATCGCCGGACGCGGGGTCGCCAACGGCTGGTCCGGCGTCATCGTCAACGGTGCGGTGCGGGATTCGGCGATTCTGCGCACGCTCGATATCGGCGTCAAGGCACTGGGCACCAATCCGCGCAAGAGCACCCAGACCGGCTCCGGCGACCGCGATATCCCGATCGAATTCGGCGGAGTCACCTTCGTCCCCGGCGATATGCTCTACAGCGACCACGATGGCATCGTGGTCCGCGCCGAGGACTGACCTAGATTGCCGCGACCCTGGCCTTGTGACCGGCGATGGCCACAATATCGCCGACGTGCAGTTGGCGTCCGCGACGTAGTTCCACCTCCTCGTTCACTCGGACCAGCCCCGCGGCTATCACGGTCTTGGCCTCCGACCCGGAATCGATCAGATTGGCCAGCTTGAGGAACTGACCGAGTCGAATGACGTCGTCATCGATCGGCACATCGACTGCTTCGGACATGGAATACATCCTTACTCCGTGCGGGAGCGCGGCGAAACGCCAACCCCCGCCCCGACGAAGGACACGCATGAATGAAACGCCGATAACCGACATGCCCGGGTCTTCGAGCGCCACTACCGCGGCACCGTACACACTGGTCCTGTGACAATCACGCACGCCGGGCAACGCACCGACATCGAACCGCCCTCGGGCAGACCGGCACCGCCGGTTCCGCATCGCGGACACGGACGGCTGCGCGAGGTCCCGCACATCGCGGGTCTGATGCTCGGTGTCTTCGCCGTGCTCTGCTTCCTGTGGAGCCTCTCGCCCGGCCTGCGGTACCTGACGCATGTGCCGCGGCGCTACATCGACCTGTACTACTTCGACGCACCGGACACCAGCCTCGTGTGGGCGCTGGTGGTCGGCCTGCTCGCGGGGGCGACGGCCAGCCGCAAGCGGATCGCCTGGTGGTTGCTGCTCGGCTATATCGCGCTCTACGCGCTGGCCAACGTGCTGGAGTTCGCCGACGAGCGCAATATGAACTCGCTGGTGGCCGCGGTGGTGCAGATCGTCGTGATCGGCGTGCTCCTCGCGTCCTGGCGCGAGTTCTATACCAAGGTGCGCCGCGGTGCGGGCTGGAAGGCGCTCGGCGTGCTGGCCGGTGGCCTCGCGGTCGGCTGTCTGCTCGGCTGGGGGTTGGTCGAGCTGTTCCCCGGCTCGCTGCCGCGGGGCGTGCAGCGGCCGCTGTGGTCGGTCTATCGGGTGACCGCCGCGGTACTGGTGGACAACGAACACTTCGACGGCCATCCGCGCCCGATCGTCAACTTCCTGCTCGGACTCTTCGGCGCCATCGCCCTATTGGCCGCGGTGGTCATACTTCTGCGCTCGCAACGGGCGGGCAATGCGATGACCGGCACCGACGAATCGGCGATCCGCGGTCTGCTGGAACGCTCCGATGTCGAGGACTCACTGGGCTACTTCGCGACTCGCCGCGATAAGGCGGTGGTCTTCGCACCGAGCGGTAAGGCGGCGCTGACATATCGCGTCGAATTGGGTGTCTGCCTTGCCAGCGGTGATCCGATCGGCATCCGCGAGGCCTGGCCGCAGGCGATCGATGCCTGGTTGCAACTGGCCGACCAATTCGGCTGGGCACCGGCGGTCATGGGGGCGAGCGAACTCGGTGCGACCGCGTACCGGCGGGCCGGACTCTCGGCCCTGCGCCTCGGTGATGAGGCCATTCTCGACACCAGGACCTTCTCAATGGCCGGTCCGGAAATGAAGCAGGTCCGTCAGGCGGCGAACCGATTGCGCAAGCACGGGATCCACGTTCGGATCCGCCGCCATCGCGATATCCCGGCCGAGGAATTCCGGCAGGTTATCGCCCGCGCGGATGCCTGGCGCGATACCGAAGCCGAACGCGGTTTCTCGATGGCGCTGGGGCGGTTGGGCGATTCGCTGGACGGCGACTGCCTGTTGGTGGAGGCGGTCAACCCGCACGACCGCGTCCTCGGCATGTTGTCGCTGGTCCCGTGGGGTCGCACGGGTGCCTCACTCGAGCTGATGCGCCGCGACCCGCACGGCCCCAATGGCGTGATGGAGCTGATGATCTCCCAGCTCGCGCTGAACTCCGAACAGCACGGCATCACCAAGGTTTCGCTGAACTTCGCGGTATTCCGCTCGGTCTTCGAGGAGGGCGGGCGCATCGGCGCGGGTCCGGTGCTGCGCCTGTGGCGCGGTGTGCTGCTGTTCTTTTCGCGCTGGTGGCAGCTGGAGGCGCTGTACCGGTCGAATGTGAAGTATCAGCCGCACTGGGTGCCCCGGTTCTTCCTGTTCGAGGAGCGCAGGCAACTACCCCGGGTCGCCATGGCCAGTGCGCTCGCCGAGGGCTTCCTGCCGCGCTTCGGCGAGGAACCCGAAACCATCACGCACACCGGTCTGCACAGCGCGGTGCCCGCCAGCATTACCGGACTGCACGCCGACGGCAGCCCGCCGGATCTGCCCGATACCGTTGGTGTGGAACAGCTGCCGCGCCGCCCGGAGCAGGTGCGGGTGCGCATGGACAAGCTGGAACGGCTCGCGACCGCGGGTATCGACGCCTACCCGGTCGCCTATCCCCCGACGCATACCGTTGCGGCGGCGCGCCGTTCACCGCGCGGCACCACGGTCCGGGTCTGCGGTCGGCTCTTGCGCATCCGCGACTACGGCGGCGTGATCTTCGCGGTGCTGCGGGACTGGACCGACGATATCCAGCTGGTCATCGATCGCGATCGGGTCGGCGCCGAGCGCAGCGCCGAATTCGGCGAATTCTTCGATCTCGGTGACCTCATCGAGGTCAGCGGCCAGATCGGCCACAGTCGCCGCGGCGAACTCTCGCTGCTCGCCGCGGACTGGCGGATGATCGGCAAATGCCTGCACCCATTGCCGGACAAGTGGAAGGGCCTGTCCGATCCCGAGGCCAGGGTGCGCCAGCGCTACGTCGATATGGCGATCAATCCCGAGGTCCGCGAGGTGCTGACCAAGCGCACCGCGGTGGTGCGCTCGCTGCGAGATTCGTTGAATACCTGGGGATATCTCGAGGTGGAGACCCCGATCCTGCAGAAGGTGCACGGCGGCGCCAACGCGACCCCGTTCCAGACCCATATCAATGCCTACGACCTGGATCTGTATCTGCGCATCGCACCCGAGCTGTACCTCAAGCGACTGTGTGTCGGCGGCATGGAGAAGGTCTTCGAGATCGGCCGCAACTTCCGCAACGAGGGTGTGGACTTCAGCCACAATCCGGAGTTCACCAGCCTCGAAGCCTACGAGGCGCATGCCGATTACGAGCGGATGATGCACCTGGCCCGCCAGCTCATTCAGAACGCCGCGCTGGCGGCCAATGGTGCGATGGTGGCACTGCGCCCCAATTCGGACGGATCCTTCGAGCAGGTGGACATCTCCGGTGAGTGGCCGGTGAAGACCGTGCACGGCGCGGTATCCGAAGTACTCGGCACCGATATCACGGCGCAGACCACGCTCGAGGAGTTGCGCGAACTCTGCGATAAGGCACATGTGTCCTATCAGCACGGTTGGGACTCCGGACAGGTCGTGCTGGAGATGTACGAGCATCTGGTCGAATCCCAAACGCAGGAGCCGACTTTCTACATCGACTTCCCCACCTCGGTCTCCCCGCTGACCCGCGCGCATCGCAGCATCTCGGGCGTGACCGAGCGCTGGGATCTGGTGGCCTGGGGCGTCGAATTGGGTACGGCCTATAGCGAACTCACCGATCCGATCGAACAGCGGCGCCGGCTCACCGAACAATCGATGCTGGCGGCCAATGGCGATCCGGAGGCGATGGAGCTCGACGAGGACTTCCTGCAGGCGCTCGAACATGCGATGCCACCGACCGGCGGAATGGGCATGGGCGTGGACCGCATCGTCATGCTGATCACCGGCCGCAGCATTCGCGAGACGCTGCCGTTCCCATTGGTGAAGCCGCGCTGAGGATTTCATCGGTGCGGATCGTCAGCGCCGAGGATCTCACTATGAAAGATTGCACGCCGGAAAAGTTTCCTTTGCCGTAATCGCCCGCTAACCTTGGTGATTCGGCCCCGGGAGGAGGCCGATACCTTCAACCATGGGGATGGATATGTACGTTGACCTGCTGACCAATACCGCTCTGCTGGACCCGCAGGTGTGGGCGAGCGCGGACACCTGGACCAACTCGGACACCATGGCCTCGGCGATGGAGTTCGCCGCCAAGAAAAAGAAGAAGAGCAGCAGCGGCCTGATCATCGGCGGCATCTGCTGCCTGGTCGTCATCGGCCTGATCGTCGGCGGCATCTACCTGCTGACCCAGCGCAAGAAGCAGCAGTAGGCGAAACCAGACGAAACGGCCCGGCTCGCATTCGCGAACCGGGCCGTTTCGGTATCTGCGGCCGACGCTAGATGGCGGTGCGTTCGGACGCGACTTCGGCCTCGAGCAGCAATTCGTCGTCGAAGCCGTCCTGCGGCCCGTGCGGCTGCGCCGGTACCGACTTCAGCACCACCAGCGCCGCCACCAATGCGGCCACCACCAATGCGGCACCGATCCAGAACGCCAGGTGGAATCCGCTGGTGAGCGACTCATTCGGCGCCACACCGTCCTTCAGCAGATGTTCGGTCCTGCTCGCCGACAGCGTGGCGAGCACGGCGAGGCCGAGAGCACCGCCGACCTGCATGGTGGTATTTGCCAGACCCGAGGCCAGACCGGCCTCCTGCGGCTCGACACCCGACATCGCCAGGTTCATCAGGGACGGGAACGCCAGCCCGGCGCCGGTGCCGAACAGCACCATCGGTCCGAAGATGTTGAGCCAGTAGTTGCCGTCCACCGGCGCCTGGGTCAGCCAGAGCAGCGCGATGAGGATCAGCGTCAGACCCGGGATCAGCACCTTGCGGGCGCCGAAGCGCATCACCAGATGTTCGGAGTAGCGCACCGAGAGCAGACCCATGATCGCCGCGACCGGGAAGAAGGCCGTGCCGAGCTGGATCGGCGAGTAGCCGAGGACCTGCTTCAGATACAGCGAACCCATGAAGAACATGCCGAACATGCCCGCCACGGTCAGCACCTGGATCACGTTGGCACCGGACAGATTCCGCGAGCGGAAGATCTTCAGCGGCATCAGCGGTGTGGTCGCCGTCGCCTCCCTGGCGATGAATCCGGCCAGCAATACCAGCGCGGCCGCACCGAGTGCCAGCGTGACCGGATCGGTCCAGCCGAATTCGGCCGCCGGCTTGACGATCGTGTAGACGCCGAGCATCAGCGCCGCCGTGATCAGCACGGCACCGGGCACATCCGCGCCGTTCTTCAGTCCGGCGCCCTTGTCCTTGTCCAGGATCTTCAGCGCGCCGAGGCCGACCGTAATGCCGATCGGCACATTGACCAGGAAGATCAGCCGCCAGTCCAGCGCGGTCAGAAATCCGCCGAGCAGCAGGCCGATGGCGCCACCGGCCGAGGCCACGAACGCGTAGCGGCCGATCGCCTTGGCCTGCTCCCGCGGATCCGGGAACATCGCGAAGATCATGCCGAGGATGACCGCCGAGGTCATGGCGCCGCCGATGCCCTGCAGGAATCGGGCCGCGATGAGGGTCACCTCGTTGACGGCCGCACCGCACAGTGCCGAGGCCAGGGTGAACACCACCAGGCCGGACAGGAACATGGTGCGGCGGCCGATGAGGTCACCGAGTCGACCGGCCAGCATGAGCAGGCCGCCGAAGGAGATCAGGTATCCGTTCACCACCCAGGCCAGCCCCGAGGCGGTGAAGCCGAGGTCGGTCTGGATATCCGCGAGCGCGACATTCACGATCGTCGCGTCGAGCACGATCATCAGCATGCCGCCGCACAGCACGTAGAGGGCGAGCCAGCGCTTGCTGTCCGGACCGGCCGCGTCGTCCCCCGCCTGTCTATGTCGTTCTTTTGCTTCCGTCACCACATACGCCTTCCAGCCGAAGATCGTTACCGTGGCACGCTATCAGCGGTTAGTCCTAAAATACAACTAATTAATTCAGTTGAAGTATCGACTGATATGATGTAGTTCATGACTGTTGCCCCGGAGCATCGCGCGAAGCGCAGCTACCACGACGCCTGCGGTGCCGCCCGCGCACTGGACCTGGTCGGCGAGCGATGGACGCTGCTAGTGGTGCGCGAACTACTTCTGGGCCCCAAGCGCTTCACCGATCTGCGCGCCGGGCTGCCCGGCATCAGCCCGAATGTGCTCTCGCAGCGCCTCGAAGAACTCGTCCAGATCGGTGTCGTACACAAGCGCAAGCTGCCGCCACCGGTCAGCGCCGCCGTCTACGACCTCACCGATTGGGGTCGCGAACTCGATGAGGTGATCGTCGCGCTCAATCGCTGGGGCGCCCGCACCCCCAACATCTACAGCTGCTCCGATATGTCGACCGATTCGCTGGTGGTCACCCTGCGCACCTTCTTCCAACCCGAGCGGGCCGCGGGCGTGCACGCCGACTACGACCTGTACTTCACCGGATCCGATTCCGGCACCGATGAATTCCACGCCGTGGTCTCCGACGGCGCTTTCACCATCAGCCGTGGCGCCTCCGGCACCGGCACCACCGCCATCCACACCACCGTCCCGGCCTTTATCGCCGTCACCTTCCACGGCCGCCCTCTCGCCGATACTTTGACATCCGGCGAAACCAAGATCAGCGGCCCGCAGGATGCCCTCGTCCGATTCGTGAGCTTCTTCGAACTCCCCCCTGAATGCAAGGGGACCGCCTGACCACGCGGTGCCGAGTCAGAAAGGGTGGTTACAGTTGATCGATGTCGGTGAGATCGATGTCGATGTCAAACGGCACGCTCAACTTCAGTCGCTCATGATGAATTCCGGTGAGCGCGTATGCCTTTGTGGCGGGGTCGAGCTCGTAGACGTAGACGACCGGTCGGTCGTCGACATTCTCGACACGCCAGAAGTGCGTGATGCCTGCCTGGGCATATAGTTGCGGCTTGCGCTCCCGATCGCGGGTGCGCGATTCGGCTGACACAACCTCCACCGCTAATACGACATCCTCCGCACGATAAGTCGTAGTAGCCCGGCCCTTGATCGCGGCCGCCCGGAGCACGAGAACGTCGGGCTCGGGGCGTTGGTCACGACCGAGCGTCACCGTCATTTCGCGACGCACCCGCATATCAGCGGGCAGTAGCTGCCGCAGCCTACTCTCGAGCAGCGAGATGACGAGCATGTGAAACTCCGCCTGCGGGCTCACGAAGACAAGGCTCCCGTCGATGAGTTCGGTATGCGGGGGCAGGTCGGGCAGGCGGTCCAGATCCTCGGCGACAAAACCGCCCGGCGGCGGGCGCAGCCACTGCGGAAACGGTTCGACAGTCATGACTTCGAGTATGGCACCCATACGTCGCTGATTCCCCCTAGTGCGAATGAACACCGTTGATACGGCAGAGTGGGCGGGGTGCAGTTGATTCTGGTTCGTCATGCTCAGCCGGTGCGGTTGTCGAATACGGTCGGGCCCGCCGATCCCGGGTTGGCGCCGGTGGGCGTCGAGCAGGCCGAACGGGTGCCAGCGGCCTTGAGTCAGCATCGGATCAGTCGGATCGTGAGCAGTCCGCAGCGGCGGGCGCGGGAGACGGCCGAGCCGACGGCGGCCAAACTCGGGCTCGCGGTGGACGTGCTCGACGACCTGGCGGAATACGATCGGGACCTGCCCGCCTACATTCCGATCGAGGACGCCAAGGTCGAATTCCAGGCCGTCTACGAACGGATCAAGTCCGGGCATCTGCCCGAGCAGATCGACGGGCCGGCCTTCATCACCCGGGTGCGCGAAGCGGTCACCTCGATCGCCGCGCATACCGATCCCGCCGATACCGTGGTCGTCTTCGCACACGGCGGGGTGATCAATGTGATCCTGCAGGATGTGCTCGGTCTGGCACGGCCGCTGACCTTCCCGATCGACTACTGCTCGATCACCCGAATCCTGTTCTCTCGCAGCGGCCGCCGCACCGCGGCCACGGTCAATGAGAACGGTCACGTCTGGGATCTGTTGCCGCGCAATATCTCACAGCAACTCTGACGATTGTTCACAGACTCGGGTGTTCACAGCCGACTGCCAGGCACGTCGCATCCCAATCCCAGTCACGCGGCCTTGTATGGGACCGGTGAGCCGACGCAGCGACCATGCCAGGTCGCTCGGAACAACCAGCGACTCACAGTCCGAGGAAAGGAACCCGCTTTGCTCCCCAAGACATCGACCTCCTTCAGGCGTGGCTTCGCTCGCGTTGCGATCGCAGGCGCCCTGGCGGCGGTTCCGCTCAGTGCGCTCGCGGTGACCGCATCCGCGGCCACGGCCGATTCGTCCGTGCCAGTGGTTCAGGACGTATCGGACCAGATTCCGTTGCAAGGCACCGATATCGACGGTCCGCATCGGGGTGACTGGGACGGGCCGCGCGGCGATTGGGACGGCCGCGCTCACCACCATCACCGTGGCCCCGACGATCAGCACGATGGCCCGTGGCAGCCCTGGCAGCCACCGGCCCTGCCGCCGACCGGCTCGGCTGGCTGACCAGTCGAGGTCGTTCGACAAAAGCGCAGGCCACCCCCTCCGTTCGGAAGGGGTGGCCTGCGCTTTTGCTTGGGGACTACCGCCTCGGAATCAGGCCATGCCCGCAATCCAGTTGTGCATCCAGGAGATTGCGGTCTGCCCGCCGCCGACCGGGTAGCTGCCGTAGAGCGTATGCGCCTGCGACTTGTAGAACCGCTCCAGATCCTTGGCCCGCTGCTGGTTCGCCGAATCGGTCAGCTGCGACTGCAGGGTCGGGATGCCACCGCGCGACATCAGGTCGTTCATGATGGCGCCCGCCTCGAGCTGGTAGCGCCAGATGTTCGCCGGGTTCGCCTCCGAGGACTGCGCGAGGAATCCGGCGAACCGGGTGACGAAATCGTCGGTGGCGGTGGCGCAGTAGAGATCGTCGACCGCGCAGATGGTGCGGGTGCGATCGCTGAGCCAGCCGAAGCCGCCGACCCGAGGGCCACCGGCGCCCGCGCCCTGCGCGATCGGACCGACCTGAATGTCGGTGGGGGAACGGCGCGGATCGGAGATCAGACCGACGCCCGCGATCCGGTCCGCCGGAATCGGACTCAGGCCGGTGCCGATCTCGGCGGCGAGATCACCCGCGGCGTCCGCACCCTGGCTGTAGCCGACCAGCGCGATCTTGGTGCCGCCGCAGCGCTGCGCCATCCCGGCCGCCAGATCGCGGGCCCGGTCGGTCGCTTCCTTCTTCGACGCGCCGTAGACATCACCCTCCCAGGGGAATGCGGTCGCGGCGTAGGTCACGTAGTCGACATCCACCGACCCGGGCAGGCCGTTGGTGACGCCGGCCAACATGCCGGGCTGCGGCGTCTTGTCCTTTCCGGTCTCCCAGGTGCCGGGCACCGCCACTACATAGAGGCTCGGGCAGCCCGGGTCGGCCGTTACCGAACCGCTACCAAGGACCAAGCCGGATGCAACAGCCGCGCACGCACCGAGTGCGGCGGCAACTTTCTTCAACTGCATATTGCTCCAGTTCAAAACGATTGCCCCGCACGGAGCAAGCCTCGACGATTGTTCGCCAACATGCTGACCTCGGCGGATGTCGGTCCAGTGCACGTCGGGTGAACGCGAGTCACCGACTGTTATGACGTGCACGGTGCGACCACATCCCAAGATCACGCACCACGCCGAAGATCACAATAAGGCAACACCCCACCCGACGCCATTCAGACCCGTGGCCGTGTCCGATTCCCGTCACCGGCAACAAGACTCGGCGCATACGGAAGGGCGCCTGTGGACTCGAGTCCACAGGCGCCCTTATCCGCTCCGGTAAGAGAGGTTCTAGCGCTGGGCAGCTGCCGTCGGGGCGATCGGCGCAGGGAGCGCGGTCTCGCCTTCCAGGAACTTGTCGACCGCGGAGGCCGCGGCGCGGCCCTCGGCGATGGCCCAGACGATCAGTGACTGGCCGCGGCCCATATCACCCGCGACGAAGACGCCGGGAACGTTGGTCGCCCAGTTCTTATCGCGCTGGACATTGCCGCGCTGGTCGTAGCCGACACCCAAACCTTCGAGCAGGCCCGGCTTTTCGGGGCCGGTGAAGCCCATGGCGAGCAGCACCAGATCGGCCTCGAGGGTGAAGTCGGTGCCTTCGACCTTCTCGAAACGGCCGTTGACCATCTTGACCTCGTGCGCCTCCAGCGCGGTGACCTTGCCGTCCGCGCCGACGAAACGCTCGGTGTTCACGGAGAATACGCGCTCGCCGCCCTCCTCGTGCGCCGAGGAGACCCGGTACATGAGCGGGTAGGTCGGCCACGGGGTGGAGGAGGCACGCTCCTCCGGGGGCCGCGGCATGATCTCGAACTGGTGGATGCTGGCCGCACCCTGCCGGTGCGAGGTGCCCAGGCAGTCGGCGCCGGTGTCACCGCCACCGATGATGACGACCTTCTTGTCTTTCGCGTGGATCGGCGGCAGGCCGTTCTCATCGGTGACATCGTCGCCGAGCTGCACCCGGTTGGCCCAGGGCAGGAACTCCATCGCCTGGTGGATGCCGTCCAGATCACGGCCGGGGATCGGCAGGTCACGGGCCAGCGTGGCGCCACCGGCGAGCACGACCGCGTCGAACCGCGCGCGCAGTTCATCGGCGGTGATGTCGACACCGACGTTCACACCGGTCTTGAAGATGGTGCCCTCGGCCTCCATCTGCGCCAGCCGGCGGTCGATGAAGCGCTTCTCCATCTTGAATTCCGGGATGCCGTAGCGCAGCAGACCGCCGATGCGGTCGGCGCGCTCGAAGACGGTCACGGTGTGACCGGCGCGGGTCAGCTGCTGCGCGGCAGCCAGACCGGCCGGACCGGAACCGACGACGGCGACCTTCTTGCCGGTGAGGCGGGTCGGGTAGACCGGGGTCACCCAGCCCTCGTCGAAGGCGTTCTCGATGAGTTCGACCTCGACCTGCTTGATCGTCACCGGATCCTGGTTGATGCCAAGGACACAGGACGCCTCGCACGGCGCCGGGCACAGCCGCCCGGTGAACTCCGGGAAGTTGTTGGTCGCGTGCAGCCGGTCGATGCCCTCACGCCACTGGCCCTTGAAGACCAGGTCGTTCCACTCGGGGATGAGATTGCCCAGCGGACAGCCGTTGTGACAGAACGGAATACCGCAGTCCATGCACCGGCTGGCCTGGGTCTGCAGGGTCTTGTGCGAGAAATCCTGCTCGTAGACCTCTTTCCAGTCCATCAGGCGCAGCGGAACCGGACGACGCGTCGGCAGTTCCCGTTTGGTGTGCTTCAGAAATCCTTGCGGGTCAGCCACGTGCCGCCTCCATGATCGCCTCGTCTACATCCGTGCCGTTCTTCTCGGCTTCGGAGATCGCGAGCAAAACTTTCTTGTATTCGCGCGGCATAACCTTCACGAAGTGGTTCACCTGCTGGGACCAGTCGCTCAGAATGCGTTCGGCGACAGCCGAACCCGTCTGGTCGCGGTGCTGGGTGACGATGTCGTGCAGCCAGGTGAAGTCGTCACCGGCGAGCTGCTCGACGGCATCGGCCTGCTCCGGGTTGAGCTTGGCCTCGAAGGTGCCGTTCGGGTCGTAGACGAATGCGACACCACCGGACATACCGGCGCCGAAGTTGCGGCCGGTCTCACCGAGGATGACCACCCGGCCACCGGTCATGTACTCGCAGCCATGGTCACCGACGCCCTCGACCACCGCGGTGGCACCCGAGTTGCGCACGGCGAACCGCTCGCCGACCACACCGTTGATGAACGCCTGACCGTTGGTGGCGCCGAACAGGATCACGTTGCCCGCGATGATGTTCTGCTCCGCGACGAAGTCGGCCGGCGCGTTCAGCGACGGACGCACGATCAGGTGGCCGCCGGAAAGGCCCTTGCCCACATAGTCGTTCGCGTCACCCTGCACCCGCAGCGTGATACCGGCGGGCACGAAGGCGCCGAAGCTGTTGCCCGCGGAACCGGTGAAGGTGATGTCGATGGTGTCATCGGGCAGGCCCGCGCCACCGTAGAGCTTGGTCACCTCGTGGCCGAGCATGGTGCCGACGGTGCGGTTCACGTTCGTGATCTTGGTTTCGAACTTCACCGCCTGGCCACGCTCGAGCGCATCGGCGCTCTGCGCGATCAGCTGCACGTCCAGCGCCCTGTCCAGGCCGTGGTCCTGGGTCTTGGTGCAGTACCGGTCCTGGCGCATGAAGGCCGTCTCGACATCGTCGAGGATCGGCGACAGGTCCAGCTTGCTGGCCTTCCAATGTTCCTTGGCCTTGGAGGTATCGAGCATATCGACCCGGCCGATGGCCTCGTCCAGGGTGCGGAAGCCCATTTCCGCCAGCAGTTCCCGAACCTCTTCGGCGACGAACAGCATGAAGTTCTCGACGAATTCCGGCTTACCGGTGAAGCGTTCACGCAGTACCGGATTCTGCGTCGCGACACCGACGGGGCAGGTGTCGAGGTGGCAGACCCGCATCATGATGCAGCCCGAGACCACCAGCGGCGCGGTGGCGAAACCGAATTCCTCGGCGCCGAGCAGCGCGGCGATCATCACGTCGCGACCGGTCTTCATCTGGCCGTCGACCTGCACGACGATGCGGTCGCGAAGTCCATTGAGCAGCAATGTCTGCTGGGTCTCGGCCAGGCCGAGTTCCCACGGACCACCCGCGTGCTTCAGCGAGGTCAGCGGCGAGGCGCCGGTGCCACCGTCGTGGCCGGAGATCAGCACCACGTCCGCATGTGCCTTCGACACACCGGCCGCGACGGTGCCGACGCCGGGCTCCGCGACAAGTTTCACGTGAATCCGCGCCTGCGGGTTCGCATTCTTCAGATCGTGGATCAGCTGCGCCAGATCCTCGATCGAGTAGATGTCGTGGTGCGGCGGCGGCGAGATCAGGCCGACGCCGGGCGTCGAGTGCCGCACCTCGGCGACCCACGGGTACACCTTGTGCGCCGGAAGCTGGCCGCCCTCACCGGGCTTGGCGCCCTGCGCCATCTTGATCTGGATGTCGGTGCAGTTGGTCAGGTAGTGCGCGGTGACACCGAAGCGACCCGAGGCGACCTGCTTGATCGCCGAACGCCGCCAGTCGCCGTTCTCCTCGATCTCGAAGCGCGCCGGATGTTCGCCGCCCTCACCGGAGTTCGAACGACCACCGAGCCGGTTCATCGCGATCGCCAGGGTCTCGTGCGCCTCGGCGGAGATGGAGCCGTAGCTCATCGCACCGGTGGAGAACCGCTTGACGATCGCGCTGGCGGGTTCGACCTCATCGATCGAAATCGGCTTGCGCTCGCCGGTCTTGAACTTGAACAGACCGCGCAGCGAGGCCAGCCGCTCGGACTGGTCGTCGACCAGCTTGGTGTACTCCTTGAAGATCGAGTACTGACCGCTGCGGGTGGCGTGCTGCAGCTTGAAGACGGTGTCCGGGTTGAACAGGTGGTATTCGCCCTCGCGCCGCCACTGGTATTCGCCGCCCACCTCGAGCTCGCGGTGCGCGCGCTCGTTGCGGTTCTCCAGGAATGCCACGGTGTGCCGGGCCGCCACATCGGCGGCGATCTCGTCGAGGCCGATGCCGTCCAGATGCGAACGCAGGCCGGTGAAGTACTCGTTCACCAGTTCCTGCGATAGGCCGATGACCTGGAACAGCTGCGCGCCGGTGTAGGAGGCGATGGTGGAGATGCCCATCTTGGACATCACCTTCAGCACGCCCTTGCTCGCGGCCTTGTTGTAGTTCGCGACGGCCTTGCGGTAGTCGGCGGCCAGATCGCCGGTGCTGCCCGGCATCTGGAGCCCACCGCGCTCGAGCAGATCCTCGATGGTCTCGAAGGCCATGTACGGGTTGATCGCGGCCGCGCCGAAGCCGACCAGCATGGCCATGTGGTGCACCTCGCGGGCGTCACCGGCCTCAACGACCAAGCCGACCATGGTGCGGGTGCGCTCACGCACCAGGTGGTGGTGCACCGACGAGGTCAGCAGCAGCGATGGGATCGGCGCCAGCTTCTCGTTGGACTCGCGGTCGGACAGCACGATGATCCGCGCGCCGCCCTCGATCGCCGCGGAGACCTGGGTGTTGATGGCCTCGAGCGCCTTGCGCAGGCCCTTGCCACCCTTCTTCACCGGGTACAGACCGTGCACGACCACCGAGCGCAGCTCGGGATGCGAACCGTCGTCGTTGATGTGGATGAGCTTGGCCAGCTCGTCGTTGTCCAGGATCGGCTGCGGGATGGTGATCTGGTGGCAGGACTCCGGTCCCGGATGCAGCAGATCGGCCTCCGGGCCGAGGGCCCGGCGCAGGCTGGTGACCACTTCCTCGCGGATCGCGTCCAGCGGCGGGTTGGTCACCTGCGCGAACAGCTGGGAGAAGTAGTCGAAGAGCAGGCGCGGGCGCGCGGAAAGGACCGCGATCGGGGTATCGGTGCCCATCGAGCCGAGTGCCTCGCCGCCGGTCTTGGCCATCGGCGAGATCAGCAGGTTCAGCTCTTCATTGGTGTATCCGAAGATCTGCTGACGGATCAGCACGCGATCGTGCGACATGTGCACGTGCGGGCGATCGGGCAGATCGGCCAGCTTGGTGACACCGGCGTCGAGCCACTCCTGGTACGGGTGCTCGGCGGCGAGCTGGCTCTTGAGCTCCTCGTCGCCGACGATGCGGCCCTGTGAGGTGTCGACCAGGAACATGCGGCCCGGTTGTAGTCGGACCTTCTTGACCACCTTGGCCGGGTCGATATCGAGGACACCGACCTCGGAGGCCATGACGACCAGACCGTCATCGGTGACCCAGATGCGGCTGGGCCGCAGGCCGTTGCGGTCGAGTACGGCGCCGACCACGGTGCCGTCGGTGAAGCACACCGATGCCGGGCCGTCCCACGGCTCCATCAGCATCGAGTGATAGCGGTAGAAGGCCCGCCGCTGCGGGTCCATGTTCTCGTTGCGTTCCCATGCCTCGGGAATCATCATCAGCACCGCGTGGGGCAAGCTGCGGCCGCCGAGATGCAGCAGTTCCAGCACCTCGTCGAAGCGCGCGGTATCGCTCGCCCCCGGGGTACAGACGGGGAAGACCTTCTGCAGACGGTTATTGCCCGCCTCGTCGATGCCGAAGACATCCGAGCGCAGTAGCGCCTCGCGGGCCCGCATCCAGTTCTCGTTACCGGTGACGGTATTGATCTCACCGTTGTGCGCGACCCGGCGGAACGGATGGGCCAGCGGCCACGACGGGAAGGTGTTGGTGGAGAAGCGCGAGTGCACGATGCCGAGTGCGGACTCCACCCGGTCGTCCTGCAGGTCCAGGTAGAACGCGCGCAGCTGCGGCGTGGTGAACATGCCCTTGTAGACGAAGGTCTGACCGGACAGGCTCGGGAAGTACACCGACTCCTTGCCGACCGCGCCCTCACCCGCGCCCGCCTTGCCGAGCTCGTGCTCGACCCGCTTGCGCACGACGTAGGCGCGGCGCTCCAGGTCCATGCCCGACAGCTGTTCGGCCGAACCCTTCGGCGAGCCGATGAAGATCTGCCGGAAGGTCGGCATGGCGTCCCGGGCCAGCGCACCGAGGGTGGACTCGTCGGTGGGCACGTCACGCCAGCCGAGGACGGCGAGGCCCTCGGATTCGACAATGCGCTCCAGGCCGTAGGCGGCCTTGGTCGCCTCGCGACGGGCCTGCGGCAGGAAGGCGATACCGGTGGCGTACGAGCCCTCCGGCGGCAACTCGAAATCGACCACGGCGCGGAAGAACCGGTCCGGGACCTGGATCAGGATGCCCGCGCCGTCACCACTATTGGGTTCAGCGCCCGCGGCACCGCGGTGCTCCAGATTCAACAGAGCCGTAATAGCCTTGTCGACGATGTCGCGGCTGCGGCGGCCGTACATGTCGACGACGAATGCGACACCGCAGGCGTCGTGCTCGTTCGCCGGGTCATAGAGCCCGATGGGTCCGGGGGACCTGTGGCCAGGAAGTTGCGTCATGCCTCTGCCTTCAAGAAAGTCGGCGTCGATGAAATCGGCCTATGGGAAAGGGGCCCTTTCGTCGATTGCCTCCGTCAAGACTGCGCCTGTACGTTGCGAAACCAGCCGCGCTGATGGTTTTCTTCGTGCAGTCACGTCTCCAGTTGTCCACCCGCTGCTGTGACGTAGGGGTGCTCGTCGGTAACGGAACGCTTACGTGTTCCTTACCTCCGCGCGGGTGCTCGCCCGCTACGCTTGGGCACCGGATTCACCGGGCCCGAGCAGGCGATAGTGCCGAACGTTCTGTGTTCGGCGTAAGAGCAAACGATAAGTCAGGTCCGGGACCCAACCAACTTAGGTTGTGCTAATAACCGGGTTTAGCTGGGCTTCTTCAATCGGTCCTCCACGTGTGCGCGTTGTCCAGTGTAAAGCAGCGAACACGCTGGTATCGATCCCCTTGACACCCGGTGCCAACCAGCGACAACGGGCGCACAGGAACCGCGGCGTGGCGCACAGCGCACCCGAGAACCCGCGCTCACCTGCACCGAAGTGGATTTCCCCTGCTTCACACGGCGCAAACCCGATCCGCGGTGGCTAACTGGTCAGCAGGCTGGATGAGAGATTTCCGACAGGGGTGTGACGAGCACACAACCCGATCCGACCGTCCGGACTCTTTTGCATTCTGTGGAATTCAGCACATTTCCAGCAATCGAATTCGAGTGGGATACAACACATTTCCGAACTCCGACACATCGGTACCGGAAAAACATGTGGCCTTCGACACATCGGCCTAAGGGCCGCACAGTGCGGCGGCCGCCCGGACGAGCGCGGCCTGATGCAATGCGTCGGCATGTCCCGAGGTCAGCGCACCGAAAACCGACGGTGCCAGCCGCTCGGCACAGTTCGGTCCGGTGAGCTCGGCGCGGCGCAGGGCGAGTTGGTCGACGATTTCCACGTTGACCCGGTCGATCACCGGGCGCACTGCGGCCAGATCGGGCGGCGTGCTCGGCACCTCGGCGGGATCGAAGCGCCAGCGGGTGATCAGGCCGCGCTGGACGATCTTATTGGCCTCGATCTGTCCGAAGAACACCTGGCGGATCCAGGTTTCCGGCAGTCCGCGCTCGGCTCCCAGGCGCGCCATCGCGTCATATACCTGCGCTTCGCGTACCGGATCGTCGATCGAGGGCTCGCCGCCGTTCTGCGCGGCCGTGGCCCATTTGGCCGCGGCGACGGCGTCGGCGGTATCGAGGCGTTCGGTCACCAGCGCGACTATGCGGTCCAGGGACGGGTCGTCGTCGAGTGGTTGCCCGAGGCTATCGGGGACAGCCACCAGCAGGACCGCCGCCACACAAACCAAAACCCTTGCCGAGCCTCGGAAAAACATGCACAACCCCTCGTCCGCTGGCCCGGTCCGATCCGGTCACCTACGTCAGATTAAGGGTGAGCGCGCGCACAAGTCCGGGTGGCGGACCAATTTCTGTGAGCCTGACCACATCCCCGGTGCCTCATTCGGTGTGTCGCCGCCGCGCCTGTCACGCTGTGACAACGAATCTGTGACAGTTTCGCTGATCGTTTCGAGCGACCTGCAAACAGTCGCTAGCTGTGCAGCCACCATGACTGGGATGTAGAGGATGTGGGATCCCATGACAGTCACCGGCTTGTTCACCTGGCTCGGCGGAGGTCTCGGGCGCGAACAGGATGGGACACAACTCGACTACCCGCATGAGCGGGCCGGATATGCCGTAACCGGGGCGGTCGTACTGCTGTTCGCGACGGTGGCCGGGGTGGTCACCACACTCGCGCTGGCCGCGGCCGATGCCATGCCGCTCTTCGCGATCGTCCTCGGCGCCCTCGTCGTCGCGCTGCTGGCCGGTGCGCTGGCCCGTGCGCTGGCGACCGCACGCCCCGCCAGCGGGCCGGACCGTCGCGGTCTGGCCGGACGGATCGCGGTCGCGGTCCTGGCCGGTGTGCTGATCGCCGAACTCGCCGCCACGGTGCTCTTCGGCGGCAGCATCGACCGGTTGCTGGATGAAAAGGCCCAGCGTGCGGTCGATTCCGTCCCCGCGGTGGTCGCAGCGCGCACCGAACTCGGGCGCAGTACGGCCGATCGCGCCGCGCTGGACCAGACGATCGGCAAGGCGCAGGCCGATATCGACCACGCACTGGTGATCGCCCGCTGCGAATACAACCCGACACCGGAATGCCCGCGGACCAGGATCACCGGTGTGCCGGGCCGCGGACCCGAATCGCAGACCGCCAATGACATGCTCGACGACGCGCGCAAGCAGCTGGCGGCGGCGCAGGGCCGGGTCGCCGGGTTGGATCAGCGGGTCGCCGATGACCAGAAGGCCGTCACCGCGGCGGGTTCCGCCGCCTTCGCACAGGCCGATCGCGGCCTCGGCGCGCGCTGGCTGGCAATGAACGACTACACGACCGGCGCGGCGGGTGCCTTCCTGCTGCGGGTGCTGACCATCATCACCTTCGTCCTGCTCGCGCTGCTGCCGCTGATCCTGCGGTGGTGGCGCGGCGAGACCTCGTTCGATCGGCGACTGGCCTTCCACACCGTGCAGGACCGTGCCGAACGCAGCGCCGACGCCGCCATCGCGGTCAAGCGCGCCGAGGTGCGGGTCGAGGCCGAGAATCTGCGTGCCGAACAGCAATTGACCGCCGCCCGACTCGCCGTCGAGGCCGATGCCGCCATCGACCGGGAGCACCAGCGCACCCGGATCATCGCCGCCATCGGCGGACTGGAGATCGGCATCACCGAGCCCGGGCATCGTGGCGAACTACCAGCCGCAACGGCTGGCGACCGAGAGGAAAGCCCCGTGTCTCAGGAGGGCATCGTGACACCGAACCTACCGGCCACCGTCAGCGCGGGGGCGCCGGCGCCGACCAGCGGAGCCGGCGCGGTGGTGCCGCATGTCGCGTCGACCGCACCCGCCGCGCCCAAGGGCGGCGGACTGGAGCTCCCGCTGATCGGCACCGTGCCGTTCACCGATACCGCGGCGCGCTGGATCCGACCGCTGGTCCCCGCGTTCGTGGCGAACGCGATCGACACCGCCACCCACCCGCTGCGCACCGCCCGGCAGGCCTTCGAGGAGGTCGAGGAAATCACCTTCACCCTGCGCCGCACCCGCAAGGTGACCGTGGACAGCCAGGATTCGCATGCGCCGGCCGTGGGCCACACCGCTGCGGCGGGCTACCAGTTGCCGCCGGGCACACCCGATTCCTGGCATGCCCAGCGCGTGGCCGCCACCGTCGTCGACGCGGACTACCCGCAGTACGCGCACGATCCGCGCTACTCGGCCCTGCCCCCAGCCGCCGCACCCCAGGGCTACGGCCTCCCCCCAACCGACCGCCGCGACGAACTCCCGGCCCGCGAACACAATGAACTCCCGGGCCGCCGGGGCCCGCGAGAACTCCCGCCCGCCAACTGACCAGCCACCGAGACAGTCCGTCGGGGACTCATCTGTCCGGGTGGTCGTCGATCCGCTCCGGCAGACCGACGAACCGCGGGCTGGTTCGATGCCTGCGCACGAGAGCCAAGGTGGGCGGCAGATATAGAGCCGCGCTGCTCATGCGCCTGGCCGGACTGTGTGAGGACGGCGGTTGACGCACCACGCGGTCCAAGGCAGGAGATGACTTCGGATCGGCCAGGCTGCGAACAGTTCCGATGAGCGCTGGTCGGCATCAGCGAGGTTGTGGTACCCGTCCGGCCGGAGCCTCGCGCGAACGCTGGCATCGCGGGCAGCGCTCGGTCGGCACGCCTGGCCGAGACGTGCGGACCGATGCCGGACGCGGCACCACCAACGCCACCCGGTGACAAGACATGATCGCGGTGAGCGTCGACGGCGGGGCGCTTAGTCTGCACGCATGCCCGACAGTGATGTGTGTGTGCCGGATGCGGCGGCGGCCCCGTGGGGGTCGCGGCTGCTCGGATCTGCGGCGGAATCGGCTGGTATGCGGCGGGTCCGGGTGCAGTTGCTGTTGACGGTGCCGTCGCTGATCGCGAATATCACCGGGATCTTCGTTTCGATCGCATTGGTCGGGTTCGTACTGCCGGGTCCGACGGTTTTCACCAGGCGGCTGGTCCTGCTCAATTTCGTGGCCACGCCGCTCTATGGGGCGCTGGCGCTGCTGTTCGGGCTCTGGTGGGCCACGGCGCGCGGGCTCCGGGTGCTGCGCTGGGCCATCGACCCGGATCAGGTGCCGACCGAGGCGGAACAGGTCGCGGCTACGCGGGTGCCGATGCTGCTGATGCTGTGCCAGGCGGTGCTGTGGCTCGGCGGTATGGCGATATTGACCACGCTGTACGGCCTTTCCGATCCGGCGCTCATTCCGAAATTCATCTTCGGCATCGCCTTCAGCGCGATCGTGGTGTGCGCCAATAACTATCTGATCATCGAGTTCGCACTGCGACCGGTGACCGCGCGGGTGCTGGAGGCCGCGGCCTCGCGACGGCGGCGCGGCATCGGTGTATTCGGTCGGTCGATTCTGGCCTGGACGCTCGGCTCGGCGGTACCGGTGGCCGCCTCCATGGTCGTCGCCATCCTGGCGCTGACCATGGACGACGTGAGCAAGGCGCGGCTGGCGGTCTGCGTATTGGCATTCGGCGGCGCCGGACTCTGCTTCGGTCTGCTGCTGATGACGCAGACACTGACGGCAACCGTCGCGCCGATCCGCGGCGTGCGACGCGCACTGCGTCGGGTGGAGGACGGCGATCTCGACGCGGCGGTCACCGTCTACGACGGCACCGAATTGGGCGAGCTGCAAAGCGGATTCAACCGCATGGTCGCGGGTCTGCGCGAGCGCGAACAGATCAGGGACCTGTTCGGCAGACACGTCGGCCACGATGTCGCCGAGGCGGCGCTGGAGGGTGAGCCGAATCTCGGCGGCGTGGAATGCGAAGCGGCCGTGCTGTTCATCGACATCATCGGCTCGACGACCATGACCGCCACCCGCCCCGCCACCGAAATCGTCGCCATCCTGAACAGCTTCTTCGACATCGTGGTCGATGAGGTCGAACGGTGCGGCGGCCTGCTCAACAAGTTCGAGGGCGATGCCGCGCTCGCCGTTTTCGGCACACCGGCACCACTGGCAGACGCACCCGGCGCGGCGCTGTCCTGCGCCCGTGCGATCCGAAACCGCCTGACCGCGCGGGCGCACGACTTCACCGCCGCCATCGGCGTGGCCGCGGGCCGCGTCGTCGCGGGCAATGTCGGCGCGCACCAGCGCTACGAATTCACCGTCATCGGCGACGCGGTCAATGAGGCCGCCCGCCTCTGCGAACTCGCGAAGAACGATCCGCAGCGGCTGCTCACTTCCGAAACCACCATCGCCACCGCCGATCCGGCGGAAGCACGACATTGGCAACTCGGCGAGTCCGTCATGCTGCGCGGCCGCGTCACATCGACCCGATTGGGACGGCCGGAGCCGGATCAGCTGGTCGGTACTGCATAACCGGATCCGCACCTGTTATCCGATACTGGACACACGCATGGAACAGGACGGCTGTTCCGAACCGGACAGCAATACCGGAGAACTGCGTAGCCGCAGGTCAGGCACTATTGTTCAGGAAGGAGACGACACCTTGTCGCACTGGCGTCGAGGCGGAAATTCAGACCAGTCGGCTTGCTATATGACTTCGCCCCCGCTCCCGAATACGGAACGGGGGCGAAATCTCCACCGCGGTAGGCCGATACGCACGAGACGTCCGTCGCCGGAACGCGACCACCGCGACGATCAGGTTCATCACGGCCCTACCAATGGCGGCGATATCGACGCCCACGAACGAAGGCCCATGCGCCGATTCAGTTGGCCCGAACTACACACGAGCCGTGCGCAGCCGAAACGCGACCACCGCGACGATCAGCAACACCACCGCCATACCGATCACAGCGACAAGGACACTCACGAACGAAAGATCCGTGCACCGATTCAGCTGGCCCGACTACGCGCGTGCCGTGCGCAGCCGGAAGGCGACCACGGCGGCGATGAGCAGCACCACGGCCATGCCGATCGCAGCGACATGGACACCCGAGACGAAGGCCTCGTGTGCCGAGGCCAGGAATCCATCCGTCACCGATTCCGGTAGCTGACGAGCGAATTCCGCGGCGCCGCCGAGGGATTCCGAGGCCGCGCCGATCTGGTCGCTCGGTACCTGGGACACGTCGAGTCCGCCGCGGAACACCGCCATTGTCACGCTGCCGAGCACCGCGACACCGAGCGCGATTCCGGTCTCGTAGGCGGTCTCCGATACCGCGGCGGCCGCACCGGCCCGCGCCGCTGGAGCCGAGCTGACGACCAGATCCGACGAAACCGTCAGCGCCACACCGACCCCCGCACCGATGCACAGGAACCCGAGGACGAACGGCACCGTACTGGTCGCCGACTCCGGGCTCAGCCACAGCAACAGCACCGAACCGATCGCGGCGAGCACCAGCGCGCCGCCGAGCACCGCGCCGGGACACAGCACCCGAACCAACCACGCCGCCGCCAGTGAGGTGAACACGCTGGCCGTGAGTCCGGGCAGCAGGAGCAGTCCGGCCCGCATGGGTGAATGGCCGAGTACCAATTGCAGGTACTGCGAGCCGGAGAAGAGCACACCGGCCAGTGCGAATACCGCGAGCAGGTTGGTGAGGACCGCGGTGCGGAACCCGGCCAGTGCGAACAGCTTCAGATCGATCATCGGATGTGCGAGGCCGCGCTGCCTGCGCACGAACAGTGCACCGGCGAGCACACCGACCGCACCGATCACCAATAGCCGCACACTGATTCCGTGCGCTGCGGCTTCCTTGCCCGCGTACACCACCGGCACCAGCGCCAGCATGGACAGCGCCGCGCTCGGCAGATCGAAGCGGCCCGGCCGCGGGTCGCGGGATTCCGGAATGAGCACCGGACCGACCGCGAGCAGCACCAGCATGACCGGCAGGTTCACCAGGAATACCGAACCCCACCAGTAGTGCTCGAGCAGCCAGCCGCCGAGCAGCGGACCCGCCGCCGCGCCACCACCGGCCATCGCGGCCCAGACCGAAATGGCGACGGTGCGCTGCCGCGGATCCAGGAACATCGACCGGATCAGACCCAGTGTCGCCGGCATCAGGGTCGCACCCGCGACACCTTGGAGCACGCGTGCGGCGATGAGCATTTCCGGATTCACCGACCAGGCGGCCAGCGCCGAGGCGAGTCCGAATCCGACCGCACCGACCAGCAGCAGTCTGCGCCGTCCGATCCGGTCGCCCAGATTGCCCATGACGACCAGCAGTCCGGCCAGGACGAAGGAGTACACGTCGATGATCCACAGCAGCTGCGGTGTGGTCGGCGCCAAGTCCGCGCTGATGGCGGGCACCGCGAGGTCGAGCACGGTCGCGTCGACGGCGAGCAGCAGCAGAGCGAGCGCGAGTACGACCAGGCCCGCCCAATCACGCACGGTGGCGCGCGGCGGGACGAGCCCGGCGTCGGTGTCCTTCTCGATCTGTGTGGTCATCGCTTTCTCGATTTCCGTCGCAGGTTTCTTA
Organism: Nocardia sp. CA-119907; assembly: GCF_050955995.1. NCBI lineage: Bacteria > Bacillati > Actinomycetota > Actinomycetes > Mycobacteriales > Nocardiaceae > Nocardia > Nocardia sp. CA-119907. The sequence continues at coordinate 54,925 of NZ_CP192091.1, read as the reverse complement.
CCGTCCAGACGGTACAGTGAATCGCCCTTACCGTCCAGCCGGTATAGTCACGGACGTGACGGCAAACACTCGCGACCGGATCCTGGACGCGCTCGAAACCCTGCTGCTGGAGAAGGGAATGTCCCAGGTGACCCTGGAGAATGTCGCCGCGTCCGCCGGGGTCTCCAAGGGCGGGCTGCTGTACCACTTCAAGAACAAGGACGCCCTGCTCGCGGGCCTGGTGCGCCGACTGAGCGAACGCGCGGAACACCAACTCGACGCCGCCGTCGCCAAGGGCACGCCGGTCGCCGAGTGGTATCTCCAGACCCCGAATCCGGGCAATGCTGCGGACGCGCTGGAACTGGCGCTCTTCCGATCGATGGTCGCGGCCATGCGCACCGTCGATGCCAAATCCGGGCCGGAGACCGATGAGGTGCAGCAGGCGCTGTCCGACATGATGGACAGCTGGTCGGAGGGGCTGGATAAGGACATCGATGATCCGGTACGGGCCGACATCATCCGGTTGGTCGGCGACGGCGTCTACTTGCGGGCTCTGCTCGGCCTGCCGCAGGTCGCCCCGGCACGCTATCGGAAAGTTGTGGACCGATTGCTCGAGCGTTGACCCGACGCACGATCGGTATGTTGTGGCCCGCCTGGCCGGGCGCCGACGGCTAGACTCGGCCGCGTGTTACCAGCCGCCGAGTCGGCCGGTGCCGTCGGGGCGGGGAACGATCCGGTGCCAGGGTCCCCTGGAACGACGGTGCCGATCCGCCCATTGAGCTTCCGCGAACTCCTCGACGAGCCGTTCGCGCTGATCCAGGCGAATATCGTCGTACTGGCCTCTTCCACCGCGATCGGCCTGGTCCTCGCCGAACTCGTGGTCGTCGGAATCACCGGGGGGATTTCCCACCTGACCGAAGGCTCCGACGCGGGCACCGCATGGGCGGCGATCCTGGCCACGGCGGCATGTGCCTGGGTACTGCGGTTCCTGCTGCGCGGCATGACGGTCGCCGTCGGGCTGGCGACGGTCGCCAAGTCCCCGATCGGCTGGCGCACCGCGCTCGACCGGGTTGGCGCGGTCGCGGGTCCGCTGCTGGCGTTCCAGGTGGTGTACACCCTGGTCGGCGTGGGTGTGCTGGTCGGCGGCAGCATTCTGATCATCACCTATCCGCTCGCGCTGATCTGGCTCGGCTACCTGCGGGCCGGACGGTTCGTCGCGGTGCCGGTCATCTTCGTCGAACGGACCACCCACGCCGGGGCGGTCACACGCTCGAAACTGCTCGTCGAGGGCGCGCAGTCATCGATTACCGGGCTGTGGCTCGCGTGCCGCGCGCTGCTGGTCCTGATTGCCGTGCCGCTGTTGGGCATTCCGTGGTATCTCGCAGATTTCACCGGCACCCATCGTTGGCAGGTCATCGTGCTGGTCACCGCCGCGGCGCTGCTGATCATCGCCTCTGGTGAGGTCGTCGAGTCGGCGATGCGGGTGGTCTCGTATGTGGATCGCCGGTGCCGTCGCGAGGGACTGGATATCCGGGTTCCCGGGACGGAAAAGCGATGAACGAAATATCGCGAGGCGATTCCGTGCGCGGTGGCGGCCGGGCGCCCGACCTCACCGAACGCACGTCGGGCGAAGCCATGGCACCGCCACCGCCACGGCTCGGGCCCGCCGACGACCACCGCGACGCCGCCGAGAACGCCGCACTGCACCGCGATTTCGACACCGCGCTGCGCGAACGTTTCCGTGCGGTGCTGCGTGGACTCGAACAGCGCGGCATGCTCGAGGTGCGCCGCTCGCGGACGGCACGGGAAACCGCCGACGATGCGACAACCGCGCTGCCGCTCGAGGCCGCGAGCGAATTACATCCGGCCGCACACAGTTTCGACGAGGTCGTCTACGGCGGCCGCCGCGCGACCGAGGACGAATACCGCCGACTCGAATACGCCGACCGGTACTCCCGCAGCGCACCACCACCAGCCCCGGAACCGGCCGAGGCGACGATCACCGAAAAGACCAAGACCCGCCGACAACTTCCGCCGCTGCCCGATCTGCTGCGCAATCCGAAATTCTGGGCCGCGCTCCTTGCCGCCATCGCGCTGGTCGTCCTGCTGTACGCCGTGTTGAATTCGTGCGCCGCACCCGCCCCGCACAAGCCGACGCCGCCGGATCTGCCGCCGCCGCCCAAACATCCCGACCACTACCCGGACGACAACCGCGACGATTCGGGCTTCGGCGCTGGCAAGGACTCCATATTCGGCAGGCTGCCCGCACCGGTGGCCTTCGGCGGACTCCAATTCCTCATCGCCGCCGCACTCGTGGTGTGGTGGCGGGCCCGCCGCCGCGGTGCGCTGGTCGGTGAACCGCGGCCGGTCGAGGTGGCGGCGAATGAACTGCTCGGCGGCCAGGCCGCGCTGTATCGCCGGTCGAAGGACCATGACCATGTCGCCGCCCGGCTGCGCGCCGCTACGCTGCGCCGCATCCGCCCGATGCTCGGCGTCGGCACCGATGTCACACCGGATCGACTGATCGCGACCATCGCCGCGCGCACCGGATCCGATCCGGCCATGGTCGGCGCCGCACTGTATGGACCGGTGCCCGATGCGAGCACCCTGCAACTCGTTGCCACACAACTCGAATGGATAGAGGCGGAGGTCGGATGACCAGCACGGACACCAACCACATCCCCACCGCTGAGGAGGCGGGCGCCGCATTCTCCGCGCTGCGTGCCGAAATCGGTAAAGCGGTGATCGGCAACGACAACGCGATCATGTACCTGGTGCTCGCACTGCTCTGCCGCGGCCATGTGCTGCTGGAAGGTGTACCGGGCGTGGCGAAGACGCTGCTGGTGCGGGCACTGGCGACGGCCCTCGATCTGGCACACGCCAGGGTCCAGTTCACCCCCGACCTGATGCCGGGTGATGTGACCGGTTCGCAGATCTACGACCCGCATACCACCGAATTCACCTTCCGACAGGGCCCGGTCTTCACCAATCTGCTGCTCGCCGACGAGATCAACCGCACGCCGCCGAAAACCCAATCGGCGCTGCTGGAATCCATGGAGGAGCGCCAGGTTTCGGTGGACGGCAAGCCGCGGCCACTGCCGGATCCATTTGTGGTGGTGGCGACCCAGAACCCGATCGAACAGGAGGGCACCTACCCACTGCCGGAGGCGCAGCTGGACCGGTTCCTGTTCAAGGTCGATATCCAATTGCCCGGTCGCGATGACGAATTCCGCATTCTGCAGCGACATGCGGGTGGTTTCGATCCGCGTGATCTGGCCGCCGCCGGTCTGCGCCCGGTGGCGGGTCCGTCGCATATCGCGGCGGCGCGTGCGGCGATCACCCGGGTCACCATCAGCCCCGAGGTGCTCGCCTACACCGTGGATATCTGCCGAGCCACCCGCAATTCCCCCGCGGTACAGCACGGTGCGTCCACCCGAGGGGCGACCGCGTTGATGGCGGCCGCGCGCGCCTTCGCCTGGCTGAACGGTCGCGGCTATGTCACCCCGGATGACGTGAAATCGGTCGCGGTGGCGGTTCTTCGGCACCGCCTGCACCTGCGGCCCGAGGCGGAATTGGACGGTGTGACGACCGAGGGCGTCATGTCGTCGCTGCTGCTGTCGGTTCCGGTTCCGGTGTAGCCCGTGGTCGTCACCGGTCGGCTCGCCGCGACGGCGGCGGTGCTCGCACTGTTCGTCGGCTTCGTCATGCCATCCTGGCTCGGCGTTGTCCTCATGACGAGCCTGCTTGCCGCCCTTGTCCTTTCCGATCTGGGCACGGTGGCCCGAGCGGGTGATCTCACGCTGACGAGGGAGCCGCTGACGGTGATCCGGCTCGGCCGCACCGCCGAGGTGGAACTCGCCGTGGTGAACAACGGCACCCGCACCGTGCGCGGGCGGCTGTGGGACGACTGGCCGGGCAGCGCCCGCGCCGAAACCCGCTCGCACCGACTGGATCTGGCGCCGAATACCCGCCTGCGCGTGCGCACCACGCTGACGCCGACCTACCGCGGTGACCGGGTGGCCGGTCCGGTGACGGTGCGGTTGTTCGGCCTGCTGGGCATGGCTGGATGGCAGAGCCGCCACACCGTCCCCGCTCGGGTGCGCGCGCTGCCCGAATTCCGCAGTGAACGCCTGCTGCGCTCGAAAGTGAAGCGGCTGCAACATCTCGAGGGCCGCAATGTCGCGAATCTGCGGGGCCAGGGCACCGAATTCGATTCGTTCCGTGAGTATGTCGCCGGTGATGACGTCCGGGCCATCGACTGGCGCGCCACCGCCCGCGCCGCCGACGTGTTGGTGCGCACCTGGCGTCCGGAGCGCAACCGGCACATGTTGATGGTGCTCGACACCGGTCGTATCAGTGCGGGCCGTGTCGGGGCGGGTACCCGCCTGGACGCGAGCATCGAGGCGGCCCTGCTACTGGGCGGACTCGCCGCCGCCGCTGGCGATTCGGTGGATCTGCTCGCCTTCGACCGCCGGGCCCGCGCCGAGGTGCGCGGTGTCGGCGGTCGCCGCCTGCAACTGAAACTCCTGCATGCCATGGCGGGCGTGACCCCCGCCCTCGTCGACACCGACAGCGCTGGCCTGGTCCGCGCGGCCATCCAGCGCACCCGCCGCCGCAGCCTGGTGGTCTGGTTCACCAGTCTCGACGGCGCCGCGGTGGAAGAGAATCTGCTCCCGGTCCTGCCGACCCTGGCCCAGCGCCACCGTGTCCTGATCGTCTCGGTCACCGACCCTGATGTCGCCGCGGCCGCCGCCAACCGCGCCACCCTCGCCGACCTGTACTCCGCGGCCGCCGCGGAATCCCTGCTCGCCGAACGCGCCCTCGTCCAGGAATCCCTGCGCCGCATGGGTATCGCCGTCGTAGCGGCATCCCCGGAACGCCTGCCCGAGGCCCTGGCCGACGAATACCTCGAACTCAAGCAGTCCGGCACTATGTGACCGCGCCATCGTCGGGTGGTCGGCGCGCCATCACGATCAGCATCACCACGAGCCACGGTGCGGCGCCGAATAGGAAAGCCACGAAGTACGCTCCTGGACCGCCAGCGAGTCGACGTCACCCCCAGCGCGGCGGTCCTGCGCCGACACCGGCCTAACTCGAGTCACGGCCGAATGACCGTGTCGCAGTGGTGAACTCGACGATGCCTAGCTCGCGCGGGCGATCGGCATCGGGCGCGGGCCCGCCATCACCATCGGGGTGATGATGGGGGCGAGGGTGCGGCGCTGGCGTTCGGCGATGACCGCGCCCAGGATCTGGACCGGTGGATAACCGGTGGGTACCGGAATCTGCAGGCGGTCGCAGACCGCGACGAGCAGGGTGTGGCCGAGGTTCGCCTGTGCGGCGGGGGTGAGGGTGTTGACGCGAGACAGGTACTGGCGCACCGCGAGTGCGAGGTCTTCCTGTATACCGGACAGGTCCAGCTGACCGGACCAGGCGACCAGCCAGGGCGGCGCGACGGCCAGCAGCGGGAAGGGCACGCGGCGCTGGCTGTGCACGACAACGGTGTCCGCGAGCACATCGCCGACCCGGCGCGCATTCGGTGAGCACATCGAGGTGACCACCCCGACCGCCCCGAACGCGCCCAACATCCAGAAGTCGACGATCACGCCGGCCAGACCGCGGGTCAGGGCATGGCGGAAATCGATCGGGCCGCCGTCGCCGCGCACCACCCGCAGTCCGAGCGCCAGCTTCCCGATGGTTCGTCCGTCCATGAGGGTTTCGCAGATCACCGGATAGCCGACCAGCGTCGCGACGATCGTGGTGATCATCGCCGCACTGAACCACGCGGTGTCGGCGCTGGTGAAGGCGAGTACCAGGCCGAGAGCGAACAACAGCATGCTGCCCAGCACGATCTGCACCAGCACGTCCAAGAGGAACGCGGTGGCCCTGGTCGGGATCCGCGCGATAGGCAGCTCGAGTGCGACCGCTTCGCCGGTGGTGAATTCAGCCATGTCGATAGCATTCTTCCGACCGGCGGTATGGGAGGCAACCAATGGACGTGGACGCGTACAGCTACGCACAGCGGGGGGCGTGGGATCGCCTGGACTATCTGGCCGGGCGCCGCAAGCTGACCGGCGCCGAGGCCGACGAACTGGTCGCGCTGTACCGGCGCACCTCACAGCAGTTGGCGCGCCTGCAATCGCACAGTCCGGACCCCGAACTCATCGCCGGACTCAGTGCGCTGCTGACCAAGGCGCGCGGCCGGGTGCTCAGCACCAAGGCCGATGCCTGGCGCGAGGTCGGCCGGTTCTTCACGCACCGGTTTCCCGCGACGCTGTACCGCTCGTGGCCGTGGTGGGTGGCGGTGGCCGCGGTCTTCATCATGGTGTCCACCGTTTTGGCCGTCTGGATATCCGGATCCGGTACGGCGCGACATGTGTTCGGCGTCACCGATAACAACGACTGGCTCACCGCGCCCGGCGGGGAATTCGAGACCTACTACTCCGAACATCCGCACGACGCGTTCGCCGCGCAGGTGTGGACCAACAATGCCTGGGTGACGGCCATCGTGCTGTTCACCGGCGTGCTGATCCTGCCGGCGGTGTATCTGCTGTTCGGGAACGCGCTGAATACGGCGGTGACCGGCGGCCTGATGGCCGATGCCGGTCGGCTCGACTCGTTCTTCGGGTTCATCCTGCCGCACGGCACGCTGGAACTGACCGCGATCTTCGTAGCGGGCGGTGTCGGACTGAAACTGGGCTGGACGCTGATCGATCCGGGTCGGTCGAGTCGGTTGGCGGCGGTGGCGCGCCAGGGCCGGGCGACCGCGACGGTGGCGCTGGGTCTGGTCGCGGTGCTGCTGGTCTGCGGTCTGCTCGAGGGTTTCGTGACGCCGAGTTCGCTACCCGTGCCGGTGAAGGTCGGCATCGGATTCCTCGCGGAGACACTGTTTCTCGGCTACGTCTTCGTGGTCGGTCGCCGGGCCGCGCTCGAACAGGACGTCCGGGCCGCAGCCGAATTGGGCCTGCCCGGTGCAGATGTCGCGGAGCGGTGGCAGACAACGCCGAGCACACGATGAGTGGAATGGGGCCGGGCAATCGGTAGCAACGCTGTGTTGCGGATGAGTTTCGAAGTCCCCCAATTGAGTTCCGCTGGCCGCAGCGAGTCCAGCTCAGCTGCGGCCAGCGTTACCGTCAACTCTACACAATCGTTATCCCGATGCAACCCTCCCCGCCGAGGTCAAGCGTATAAAGCAGCACCCCAGCAAACCCATGTGGGCACATGGTTTTTCATACATCCAGCAAACTTATGGCAGTGATCCGGATCACCCATACCGGGCCTCGCGTAGAGCCTTCGGGACGCGATACCAGATCACGATAAGGAAACCTACGGTTAGCACCAGGCATTCTTCGAACGATTAGCTGGATAGCAAACATAGACCACCCAATGTTCAATGAACGCGGTCACGACCTGCGGATTCTTTGGTCGATAATTGCGTTAGCTGACCATTGGATGAACTAAAAGCGACTTCAGGTTTGTTTACTGGGTAATTAACGTGATCAACACCTAGTCGCAACGCTTCAAGATGGACTTACATCCGGTCAAGATCATGATTAACCAGCTGCGGTGATGTGGTTGCTCGACCGTCGGATCGAGCCGCGGTCAGCACCTCGACCGCAACCAAATTGGGTTCTGTGATGTCCGCCACCCTCGCCGTCGAACCTTGCCGAATCGGACGAAAACGACGTTGCGGCAGGCGATCACCCACGCATTGCAGCGGCCCCGCATTTCCCATGCGGGGCCGCCTCGCGAACCGAACTCAGGCTTCGGCCAGACCGATCCGGCGGTGCACCAACTGCAATGGCTTCGGCGCGTACCAGGCCGCCCGGCCGAGCAGTCGCATCGCCACCGGGACCAGCACGCCGCGCACCAGTGTCGCGTCGATCAGAATCGCCAAACCCGCACCGAGCCCGAAGAATTGGATGAACCGGACATCGCTGCTGGTGAAGGCGAGGAAGCTGATCGAAATCAGCGCCGCGGCAGTGGTCACCAAGCGTCCGGTCCGGGCCAGCCCCTCGATGACCGCTTCCTTCGTGGACACCCCGCGATCGTGCAATTCCTTGATCCGGCTGATCACGAAGACCTCGTAGTCCATCGACAGGCCGAAGGTGATGCAGAACAGCAGCAGCAACATCGAGACATCCAGCGGCGCCGGAGTGAAACCGATCACTCCGGACAGGTGTCCCTGCTGGAAGATGAACACCATCAGCCCGAGCGTGGCGGCCAGGCTCAGCACATTCGACAGCAGTGCGCGCAGCGGCTGCACGACGCTGCCGGTGAACAGGAACAGCAGCGCGAAGGTGGTGACCACGATCCACCCGATCGCGATCGGCAGCTTCGCGCCGATCGATGCCAGGCTGTCGCGCAGTTCGGCAACCTGACCGCCGACCAAGGCGCTCGCACCGCCCGGGCCGGGCACCGCGCGCACCCGATCGACCAGATCCCGGGCGGCCGAGGAGTTGCGGTCCAGATCGGTGAGGACCGTCAGCCGCTGCGCGTCCGGACGGGCGAATCGGGCGTCGGCCGGTGTGCTGGCCGCCAGCTCACCGCGCACGAAAGTGCCTGCGCTCGAATCGACCTGGGTGACGTGCTCGACCCGCGACAGTGCGCGCGCGTAGTCCGTGAGCGGGCCCGCGGCGACGCCGGTCTCGGTGATGACCGACAGCGCGTTGACATCGCCGCCGCCGAAGTCCGCACGCATCGCGTCACCGACCTGACGCACCTCCGTGCTCGTCGGCAGCACCCGGTCGTCGGGCGTGCCGAACTGCACATTCAGCAGCGGCGCGGCCGCGAGCAGCAGCACCGCCACCACCGGCACACCGGCCAGCAGCGGCCTGCGCATCGCGAATCCGGCGACGCCGGCCCAGAACGGGGTGGCGTCACCGCGGATCCCGCGGACACCGGGCACCCGCCATGCGTCGGTCCGCACACCGAGCACGGCGAGCAGTGCGGGCAATACCACCACCGCCGCCGTGGCCGCGATGGCGACAACACCGATGCCGCCGTAGGCGAACGAGCGCAGGAAGTACTGCGGGAAGATCACCAGCGCCGACAGCGCGGCGACGACCGTGGCCGCGCTGAAGGCGATGGTCCGTCCGGCCGTGGATACCGCCGAGATCACCGCATCAGCCGGTTCGGCGCCGGCCGCGCGGCGCTCGCGGAATCGGCTCACCATCAGCAGCCCGTAGTCCACCGCGAGCCCGAGCCCGAGCCCGGTGGTCAGATTCACCGCATAGATCGACACATCGGTGACCGAACCGAGAATCGACAGTTCGGTGAAGGTGCCGAGAATGGCGATTCCGCCCACGACCTGGGTGAGCAACGCCGCGACCACATTGCCGAAGGCCAGCACCAGCAGCCCCAGGATCAATGGCACCGCAACGGCCTCCGCGAGGCCGAGATCCTTGCCGATCTGTTGGGTGATCGAGTGGAAGATCGCGGTGCCGCCGCCGACCTTGATCTGCGCGATGGGACCATCGGCGCGGTAGGCGTCGACGATCGCGGCGGCGGACTTCTCCTTATCGGTGGCGTTCTTATCGGCATTGCCCGCCAAGACCACGGCGGCGGTGCCATCCGATGAGCGCATGGCCGGGGATCCGGTATCCCAGTACGAGACGACATTGGTGAGCCGCTGATCGGCCGCGAGCCGCCCGGCCAACTCGCGGCCGACCGTGGCGACCGCATCGCCGTCGACCGTCCCCTGCTTCGCCTCGACCAGGAAGACGTAGTCGGTGTCGGCGCCGAACTTATCGGCCAATCGCGTTACCGCGGCACTGGATTGGGAATTGGGATCCTCCTGGCCACCGGGCTGCATCTTGCTGAAGGCGGTCGCGCCGACCACACCGCCCGCGACGAGGGCGAGCGCGCCGACGACCAGGATCCAGCGCGCGTGGTCGACGACGAATCTGCCGAGTCTTTCGAACATATCGAGTCTCCGATCGTGCATGTTGTCATGCGTAAACTTTATGGGTGTTAACTTGCCATGAGATGTGTGCGGGTGTCAACATCGATGCGATGACAAATTCGGAAGCAGCGACGAAGCGCTCCGCCCGTACCGGCCCGTACCACCACGGCGACCTGCGCAATGCCCTCGTGCTCGCCGCCGCCGAACTCGCGGAAACCGGCGGACCCGAGGCGGTGACCGTGCGCGCCGCCGCCCGCCACGTCGGCGTCACCCCGACCGCGGCCTATCGGCACTTCACCAACCACGAGGAATTGCTCGACGCGGCGCAGCAACAGGCCCAGCGGACGCTGTTCGGCGCAATGGCCGAGACGATGGCCGGTCTCGGGCCGCAAGCGCATCCGATCACCCGACTGGGAGCGGTCGGTCGGGGCTACATCACCTTCGCATTGCGCGAGCCGGGCCTGTTTCGCACAGCCTTCTGCGGCGACCAGCAGAAACCGTCTCCGGCCTTCGAACTGCTCGCCGAAGTCCTCGACGAACTCGTCGCCGTCGGATTCCTCGATCCCGCCGACCGGCCGGACGCCGAATACGCCGCCTGGTCAGCGGTGCACGGCATGGCCTCGCTCATTATCGATGGCGTACTCGACGACCTCGACGACGCGGGCAAGGACCAGGCGATACAGCGCACCCTGGCGGTCATCGAGCGGGGTTTGGCCACCGGCCCGAAGGCCGGTGACCGGCGCGTCAGCTGATGCGCAGGATTCCGGTGACCGTGCCCTGCAGAATCTTGCGGTCGTGGGTGATCAACGGTGAGGTCTGCAACGGGTCGTCGACAATGGTTCCGGCCAGCGGCCGGTTCGACAGCACCGCGCCGGTATCCGGATTCACCACGGTGAACGCGTAGCCGTCGAGCGGGGTGGTGATGTCGAGTCCGACGCGCGTCACGGTGTAGAGCAAGCCGTCGGCGGTGGACAGATGCGGGACGGCCGCGCTGCGAACGGTGTTGTCCCACACCGTGGTGCAACCGCTGTCGTCGACATCGACCCTGGTCATACCCCCGACGAACGGTGCGGAGGCCGGAACGGCCGGACCAGCGCCCTCTGGGACGGCCGGGTACGGATAGCCGTAGGTGCTCGCGACGAAGACGGACCGCCCGATACCGACAGGCGAATTCTCGCTGCCCGCGCCGCCACGGGTGAGCACCGGTTGCGAGCACACCAATTGCCCGCTGCCGGAACGGAAGACCAACGCATGGACCTGTCCGTCGGCATTGTCGACGATGGTCAGATAGTCGGCGCCGGAGTTCGGCCCGAAGTAGGTCGGCGTGGAGCCGGTGCCCCAGCTGAGCTGTCCCGGTTTGCGCGCCGACCCGCGATCGTAGGCGGCCCGCCACAGTATCTCCGGCCGGCCGGCCGCATCCGCGTGCAGCTCGTAGAGCGCGTGCGTGGTGGCGACCGCGACCCGGCCGCTCGGTGCCGATGAAATGCTGTTGGCCACCGACTCACCCGCGGGCAGTGCGATGGTGGCCGCCGCACCGGCGGGCGTCACCAGCCCGACGACACTCTTGCCGGTGGCGAACCAGACATTGCCGGACCAGTCCGGCACCAATCCGGTCACGTTGTCGCCCGCTGGAATCACCGAGCCGAGATCGGTGGACGAGGCGATCGACAACCGCCACTTGCCCGCCGCGTCGCGCGCGTGGCCGACGCGGAGCAGGGTGCGGTTGCCGTCCACGATGACGAGGCGGTCGGCATTGTCGAGGTAGGCGTAGACGCCGCCGAGCAGGCTGCCCTTGGCGATCTCCAGCGAGGCCAGCGACGTGCCGATCGGACCGCCGAAGGACGGATCGAGCAGATGGATGGTCGGGGTCTGGCCGATGACCGGTGTGCACAGTGCGACAACCAGATTGTCCGAAGCCTGCAGCAGCGTCGGACACGCCGATGCCAATGGGTATCCGGCCACCGAAATCCCGCCCGTACCGGGCCCGGCCAGGGGCGTCGCATCCGAGGATCCGGCATCACCGTGCATGGTCGCGGTCCCGAGTGGGCCGAGATACGGATTGGGCGGCGCCAGCGGACCCCAGGATCCCGCCGCGTCGGCCGTGCCGGTCGGCGCGAGTGTCAGCACGGCGGCGGCGAGCAGTACCAAGGGTGAGCGCATCCGGTCAGCTTGCTCCCCCGCCTCCCCGCGCCTCTTGCCGATCTTCGAGAGCCCCGCTCGTACCGTCGCGGACCGGCGGTCGTGTGTGAGTCGAGTTCTGGACGTACCCAACGAGTTACCCATGTTCATAAGCGGTCCATTCGGTCTGTCTTGCCATATCCGATTCGCCGGTGACCGGTCGATACGATGACCGGCATGAGTATTCGGGACCGTGTCCTGTCCACGATCGCGGGTCAGCTCGGCAACCCGCATGGGACGCTCGGCAAGGGCTTCGCCTTCATTCTCAATCGCGGTAACCATCGCGCCATCGCGGGTGCGGTGGCGGCGGCCGGAGTCGCCCCCGGTGCGACAGTCGCCGATATCGGATTCGGCGGCGGCGCAGGTCTTTCCATGCTGCTCGAGCGCGTCGGCGCCACTGGCACGGTGCACGGTTTCGAGATCTCCCCCGACATGCTGGCCCGGGCGCGGACCAAGTTCGCGAGCGAAATCGATTCGGGCCGAATGCGACTCGCGGACGGACCGATGACCGCACTACCACTGGCCGACAATGCACTCGATGCCGCCATCACCGTCAACACCATCTACTTCGTGCCGGACCTGGATGCGGCCTGTCAGGAACTCGTGCGCGTCATCGGTCCCGGCGGCAGTCTCGTCGTCGGCGTCGGCGATCCGGACGCGATGGCGAAAATGCCGTTCACCGCATACGGTTTCACGCTGCGGCCGGTGGCCGAGGTGATCGCCGCACTGGAACGCGCCGGCTGCACCGTCGACCATCAGCAGCTGGCCGATCCGCCGATTCCGCATCACCTGCTCGTCGCCCGACCCGCCTGACCACCGCCCGGCCCGACTACATCAGGGCGCCGCCGTCGATGCGGATCTCGGTACCGGTCATGTACCGGCCGTCATCGGAGGCGACCATCGCGACCACACCCGCGATATCTTCCGGATTGCCCAGCGCACCGCCGTTGAGCCAGCCGGTCAACCGGGAGAACAGCTTCGGATCGAAGCCCTCCGGCTGATCGAGGATGGATTTGGTGGTGATCCCACTGGTGATGCCCGCGGGCACGATATTCACCGCACGCAGGCCCTGCTTGGCGTACTCCAGCGCGATGGCGTGGGTGAAGGCGTTTACCCCGCCCTTGGATGCCGCATAGGCCGCCAGATAGGGCGCGGCACTGAAGGCCGCGGTCGAGGACAGGTTCACCACAACGCCGTGTCCGGACTCCAACAGCGCGGGCAGCGCGCTCTGGGTCATCAGGAAGGTGCCGGTGAGGTTGACCGTGATCACCTGGTTCCACACCTCGAGCGGCATCTCGTCGGTGCGCGCCGGACGCAAGATGCCCGCCGCGTTGACCAGCACATCCAGACCGCCGAGGAATTCGACCGCCTGACCCGTCGCGGCACGCACCGATTCGATATCGGCGATATTCACCTCGACGGTCCGCAGCCGATCGGCCGCGTCACCCGCCTTCGCCGCGGTGGTCTCCAGCCCCGCCGCATCGATATCGGCGGCGACCAATGTCGCCCCCTCGTCGAGTAGCCGCAGGGCGATGCCCTGCCCGATGCCCGATCCCGCTCCGGTGACCAATACCCGGCGACCCTCATATCTACGCATGCCAAAAATTAGAACAGGTTCTCGTTAGGAGTCAACAGGTTCGCCGAGTCATCGGAACGGCGACTTCACGGTGACGCCGCGCGAGCCGCGATCAGGACCTGGCGTTTTCCCTGACCGTCTCGAGGTATTCGGCGATGGCGTCGCGGTTGCGGGACAGGCAGCGGATGCGGTCGGACATGCGATCACGCTCGCGTTCCAAGGTCGCCAGCATTTCCGGAGTCGCGTCCGGAAAGTAGATGGTGCGGGGCTTGTCCAGGCAGGGCAGGATCTGTTTGATGATGCGGGTCGGCAGGCCGGCGTCGAGCAGGCCGCGGATCTGCAGCACCCGGTCGACGAATCGGTCGTCATAGGTGCGATAGCCGTTGGCGCAGCGGTCGGCGACGATCAGGCCCTGTTCCTCGTAGTAGCGCAGCAGCCGCCGCGAGGTGCCGGTGCGCTCCGCCAGCTCTCCGATTCGCATGTTCCACCTCGCATTTGACCCTCACATGTATGTGAGGGTTCCAGCATAGGCGGCATGGACAACGCACTGTTCGACTACAGCCCGATCGTCGATCGCACACCCATCCGCTGGCCGGGCGCTGCCCGCGTCGCGTTCTACGTGGGGCTCAATATCGAGCACTACCAGGTCGACCGGCCCTCGACCAGCATCTTCCCCGGCACCGCGGCCCTCGCTCCGGATCCGCTGAACTACGGCTGGCGTGACTACGGTCCCCGGGTGGGCGTCTGGCGGGTGATGCAGGCGCTGGACAAATACGGTATCCGCGCCAGTGCACTGCTCAACTCCGATGTCACCCACCACAATCCGCAGATCATCGCGGCCGGGCGAGAACGGAACTGGACCTGGTTGGCGCACGGTAAGAACAACTCGATCTTCCAGGCCGATATGTCGATCGATGACGAGCGCGCCCATCTGACCGAGATCGTCGAAACCATCGAACGCGCGACCGGCCGCCGCCCCCGCGGCTGGATGGGCCCGGCACTCACCGAAACCTTCAACACGCCGGCACTGCTCGCCGAACTCGGTCTCGACTACGTGCTGGACTGGACCAATGACGACCAGCCGTATCGGCTCAATGTTCCCGGCGTGCTGAGCGTTCCGTACTCGGTCGAACTCAATGACAACAGCCTGTTCCTCGGAACCGGTTTGCGCGGCCCGGATTTCGTCCAGATCGTCAAGGACCAACTGGACCGGCTCTACGAAGAGTCCGCCGACAGTGGCCGCGTCATGGCCTTGGCCCTGCATCCCTTCGTCATCGGCCAGGCCTTCCGCATCAAATATCTGGAGCAGGCACTGGACTATGTGGCGAACCATCCCGGCATATGGCTCACCACCAGTGATGAGATCGCCGAACACTACGCAACCAGCTCGACGTCCTGCCCCATCACCGAATCCCGCTGCCGCTACACCGATGAAATAGAAATCGAAACGGCCTGCGCGGCATCGGCACCCGCATCTTCGTCCACCTGATGTTGCGCCCCCGGGTCACCGCCGCTGGCGGCAGCACGCGACCGTCCTCGCCAGCGGCGGTATCGAGTTCGGAGCGAAGGACTGCCAGCCGAAGCTTCTACACCGTCTCGCCGTTTCGCGGCTGAACACTGGTGTGCACCAGTGCCGCGGTCAGGAACGCCGCACCTGCCCACCCGGTCGGCGTCAGCCGTTCACCGAGTATCACCGCGGCCAATACCGTGCCGGTCAGCGGCTCGAGCAGGGCCAATACCGCGGCCGTGCCCGCACCGGCCTGGGACAGCCCACGCAAGTACAGGGTGTATGCCAACGCGGTGGGTAACCCGAGCGCGGCGATCAGGGCAATGCTGTGCGGAGTCGGAGCGAATGTGAATCCGGATATCGCCGCGGCCGGTATCAGCAGCACCGCACCGCCGGTGATGCCGAAACCCGTTGTGGTCATTACGTCGAGCCCGGGCACCGGTCGGGCGCTGATCACCGTGATCGTCGCGAAGGCACAGGCGGATACCAATGCCATTGCCGCACCGGCGAATATGCCGCCCGCATCCGCGCGGTCCGGCGGCGCGCCGACCAGCAGGATCAACCCGAACAGTGCGATCGCGATGGTCGCGGCACGCCGACGATCCAGGACGCGCCTGCCGGTCACCTGTTCCAGCAGTGCGACGACCACGGGTGACATCCCGATGGTGATCAAGGTCGCCAGACTCACCGACGATGCCGCGACGGCACCGAAGAAGCTCGCCTGGACGGTCGCGGCGAGCATCGCGATCACACCGATCCTTCGCCACGCCACGATATCTCGCGGCCAGGGCCGTCGGGTCACGGTGAGTACGGCGATCAGCAAGAGCCCGCCGACGGTGAGCCGACAGGTGGCGACGGCGACCGGCGAAAGGCCGGTCGCGCGATGGAGGAGGCTGCCGAGCAGTCCGCCGGTGCCCGCTAAGAGCCCGGCGCCGACAAGGCAGGCGAGCCCGGACCGACCGGCGGTAGGGACAGATGTGGACATGAAGAGTTCGCGCTCCTGCGACAGAAGGGATTGAGGTCGCGGAAGCGAGGTGCACAACCATGCCCGAGCGGCGCACTCACTTACGAGGCGGTACGCGCGGTCCTACACCCCGCTCAGGCAGCGGGCGGCGGGGTGATCGGTACGCATCGGTACATAGACCGAATATTAGGGACCGCGGAACGCGGCTGTCATCCGGTTTTCCGGGCGGCGGTGCGCACTCCGGACGGAGGCGAATCAGCGGGCCGCGGCGGGTGCGCGGTGTAGTTCCTTGCGGTCGTAGTAGCGGGTGACGATCGCGCCGAGCGACAGTCCGATGGCCAGTCCGAGCAGGGTCATCCAGCTCGCGCGGCTGAGTCCGGCGGCGCCGTCGGCATTGAAGTACAGGATGGCGCGGATGCCGAGGTACACCTGGTGCATCGGTTCGAAATCGGCGAGCCGGGCAACGGATTTCGGCAGCGCTTCGACCGGAATGGTGCCGCCGGAGGAGGGCAGGCCGAGCACGATGAACAGGATGAGGTTGATCAGCATGCCAGCGGTGCCGAGCGCGGACACGATGGATAGTGCGGTCACGCCGACGGCGATGATCGCGAAGGTGCTGTAGAGGAACAGAATCAGTGGCCGGTCGATGGGCATCCCCAGCCAATGCGCGATGCCCATGAAGATGGCCGCGACCACCGGCGCGGTGCCGGTAATGATGCCCCACTTCAGCAGAAGTGTGTGCAGCCGGGAGATCGGTGTCGGTGGATAGTGCACGTACCAGGGGCCGAATTCGGTGGGCGCGAAGCCGAGCGAGGAATCGACCATGCCATTGATCACCATGGCGCCGGTGAACCCGGCCAGCAGCACCATCATGGTGTAGAAGAAGGCGGTGAGCCCGCCGCCGGTGCCCGCGGGCAGCGGATGGAACGGCGTGACGACCACATCGATCGGTCTGGCCAACATCAACCGGCTCAGGCCGACCAACTCGGGTGCCTGCCCGCCCCCGGAGGATTGCAGTTGGGTCCGCACGGTCTCGGTCAGCTGTTTGCCGACCGTCTGATCGGCTCGAGCCAGGGCGCTCCCGGCGACGGTCTGCACGACCTGCGGTGAAAAGGACCCGGTCCGCGGATTGGTGTACACGGTGATGATCGGCTGGCTGACGTCTCCGGGGACCACGCTGGCGGTCGCGAAGATCCCCAGTCGCTTGGTGAAATCGCTCGGAATGACGATCGCCCCGTACACATTCCCCGAATTCAATTCGTGCTGGGCCTCGTTGATACCGAGTACCCGCAGGTCGATCTTGTCGCTGGGAATCTGCTGTACGAGTGCGTCGCTGATCTGCTTGCCCACATTGGTCGGCTGCCCGCCGAGCACATCGCCGGTGTCCTGATCGACCAGGGCGATCGGGAAGTCGTGCAGATGCTTCGACGGGTCGACCACATAGGCCAGGTACATGGTGGCCAGCAGGGCCATGAGCAGCGAAACCACCACGGCGGGCACGAGCCACACCCGCACATGCGAACGCCGACCGGTCGTGTGATCGCCCTCTTCCGGGTTCGTCATGACAGCACCGTAATTCCTGCGTCATGACCGATGGGGGTGATTGCTCGAGTGTGTCGGACCGCCTCGGCGGCGTCCGGACTTCAGCGGCGCAGTGCGGTCTCGCGCCACATATGCGACAACTTCTGGGGATTCCGCACGGCATAGAGCCCGGTGATGACGCCGTCGTCGATCCGCACGGCGATAACGGTGTCGATCTCGCCGTCCATCCGGACGATCAGCGCCGGGTAGCCATTGACCTGTGCCCGCTGCAGTGATGCGACGGCGGCGATGCGGCCGAGCACAGGGACCACGCTATCGGCCCCTACGACCGGCGATAGAGCGGCCTGTTTGACTCCGCCACCGTCACCCAGGAGAACGACATCGGGCGCGAGGATATCGAACAGGGTTTGCAGATCGCCGGTTTCGATCGCCCGTTGGAATGCCTCGAGGGCGTTTCGGGTTTGGGCCGGGGATACGGGTCCGCGTGGTCGTCGCGCGGCGACGTGGGTGCGTGCGCGGTGGGCGATCTGGCGGACCGCGGCGGGGGTTTTGTCGACGGCTTCGGCGATGTCGTCGTAGGCGATGTCGAAGACTTCACGGAGTACGAATACCGCGCGCTCGGTGGGGGTGAGCGTTTCCAGTACGAGCAGCATCGCCATGGAGACGCTGTCGGCCAGTTCGATGTCCTCGGCGACATCGGGGGCGGTGAGCAGTGGTTCGGGCAACCACGGGCCGATATAGGACTCTCTGCGGCGACCGAGTGTGCGCAGCCGGGTGAGTGCTTGGCGGGTGGTGATCCGGACCAGGTAGGCGCGTTGGTCTCGCACCGTGGTGAGGTCGACGTTCACCCAGCGCAGCCAAGTCTCCTGCAGGACGTCCTCGGCGTCGGCGGCCGAGCCGAGCATCTCGTAGGCGACGGTGAAGAGCAGGTTGCGGTGGGCGAGGAAGGCCTCGGTGGCGGGGTCCGGGCGGTCATCGCGCGGCGTATCGGCCATGGGGGTCCTCTTCACTCTCGACTGTGTCCCCACCAGACACCGGTCGCCATCGTTCTGTGACGCCGAGATGTTGTGCCGCACGTCACATTTGGCCGCGTCACAGGGATCGGGTCGTCGGCATCTTGTGTGCGTTCAGTCATCCGAAGAAGGAAGCCTCTATCATGCAACCCCGTATCAATCTGTCCGCAAACGAGATCGGCGCCAAGTTCGCCAAGCGGTTCGGCAATGCCAGCCTGGTCATCCTCCAGTCGACACTGCCCAAGGTCACCCAGGATTTGATGATGTTGCGCGTCAGTCAGATCAACGGCTGCGGTTGGTGCACCGACGTGCACAGCAAGGACCTCGCACACGCCGGGGAATCCACGGTGCGCGTCAACCTGGTCGCGGCCTGGCGCGAGTCCACCGTGTTCACCGAGGCCGAGCGGGCGGCACTCGCGCTGGCCGAGGAGGGCACCCGCCTCGCCGACGCCCATCGCGGTGTCTCCGACGAGACCTGGGCCGAAGTGCGCAAGCACTACGACGACGATCAGATCGCCGCAATGGTCGCGCTGGTCGCCCAGATCAATGCGGCCAACCGACTCGGCGTGATCGTGCGCCAGCAGGGCGGCTCCTACGAGCCCGGAATGTTCGCCGGCACCGCGGACTGATCGTCGGGCAAATCCCGGCCCGGCCCAGGATCCCTCGATCCGGGCCGGGCTCGCGCATACCGCGTCGAGGTGACCGCTATCGACCGGTCAGAGCTCCGCTAGCTGCGGTTTTGTGCTCGAAATCGATGCGGTTGCGGGTCGGATCCGCCGGGTCGTAGAGCACGCGGACGCGCCCGCGCGAGCGCACGAGTTCACTCGGATCCGCGCGCAACATATCGCTGTCCGCGTGAATGGTGCGCCGCGATATCGGGTCGACCCAGGTTGCCCGCAGAACGAACACCAATGGCCGCTGGCTGTCATGGTGGGTCACTCGCACCCGGGTGTCTTCGGCCGGAACCCAGATTTCCCGACCGCACTGATCGAGCCATTCCCGCAGTTTCATCTTTCGTCGCCCGCAGACGTACCCGACGGTGCCAGCGGCGATGACCAGGACGCCGAATCCACCCGCGAACAGCGGTCCGCCGTAGGTCGAATGCAGATCCGCCACCTCCGCGTGGGCGGGATCCTTCGGGTTGTAGGCGACGGGCACCCGCTCACCGGTCGAGTAGGTGTGCAGCACGCTATATGCCGAGGTACTGGTCGTATACCGCGTTCCGTCGACGACGAAATCGACCATCCGGCCATCGCCCGAACTCGCGAACAAGACGGTTCCATCGGTACGTGCGGTGCCCTCGAGCGCCCGCATGCTCAGCACACCCCACACCACCGCCGCCAACGCGATGGCGATCCCGATCGCGCCGGCAATGAGCGCACCCCGCGTCGCATGAAACGTCATGGGGCTGGTGGTTCCAAGATCCGTCATATCCTCGAGTCCGATCGCCGTCGTTCACCTAGACGGTTATCGACTCAGACCCGCCCGGCGTAGCACCGCGGCGAATCTGCCGCCCGATCGCGCCCTATCCGCGCCGTGCTCATCAGACGACCAATAGCGCCAAAGCCACTGACGGAGAAGAGGAACCACTTGTATAAGGCGACGGTAAAGCCATCCCCCAGGGGACCATAACGGTCAACACCAACGCACGCCTACACACGTCGACAAATCCCGTCGACGAAAAAAGCCGCAGGCCAGAGGATAACTCTCTGACCTGCGGCCCCTACCATCTCTGTGGGCGAAGGGGGACTTGAACCCCCACGTCCCGAAGGACACTGGCACCTGAAGCCAGCGCGTCTGCCATTCCGCCACTCGCCCGAGCGACTGGGAGACAGTATCACGGGGGTCGGTGAGACACGAAATCGCCTGCTGACGGCCCTGCGGCGCTGGCTGGACAGCCGCGGGAACCCGCCGGGCTTTCCAGGAGTTACAGGTGTGGACGATCGTGGATATCATGCAATGAACGTGGTCGATACGCGACACGCCACATACGTGTGTCGTTGTTATGAATCAGTAGAGACGCTCACCGAAGGGAGGCCGAGATGGGCATCGTTTCGCGATTCGAGCGTCGCCTGCAAGGCGCCGTCGGTGACGTGTTCGCCAGGGCTTTCGGGGGCAGTGTCGTACCCCAGGAGGTGGAGGCGGCACTCAAGCAGGAAGCCGCCGACAACATCCAGGATCTGGGCGGCGGACATCTGTTGGCGCCCAACAGCTATGTGATCACCATAAACAGCTCTGATCACCAGCAACTCGAGGCCGACCACGACCTCACTACCCGCGCATTCGCCAAACACCTACAGGACTACATCCGCGAACAAGGCTGGCAGACCTACGGCGAAGTACACGTGGCATTCGAGGCATCACCTACGCTGCACACCGGACAGTTCAGGGCGAGCGGTCGGGTCGATCCCGACATCGGCCGCAGAGCCACCCCGGCTCGCAGCCCCGAACCCCCGCCACAACGACCTGCAAACCCGCAACCAGGAGCTGGCCCCATGACGCAGAACTCAGGCTACGACCCAAGCCGTGAGCCCGCGGAGTCCGATCCACGCAACCGCGGGTACGCACCGCCGCCCACGGGGCGGCCCGGGCCGCCGAACGGTGCGTACCGCGACGACTACGGCCGGGGCGGCGCGCCCTATGGCGGTGGCTCCGACTACCAGGCACCGGACTCGCAGCAGGGTTACGGCGACTACCAGAACGGCTACGACTACCAGCAGGGTGGCCAGGGCTACGGTCAGCAGGGCTACCAGGAACCGGGCTACGGCGGCGGCCAGCAGGGCTACGGCGAGCGCGGCGGCTACGGCCAGCAGCAGGGTGGCTACGCCGATCAGGACTACGGGCAGCAGGGCTACCAGGAGCCGGGCTACGGCCAGCAGGGCTATGGCGAACAAGGCTACGGACAGCAGGGCTACGGACAGTCCGGCTACGGCGAGCAGGGCTACGCCGACCAGGGTGGTTACGGTCAGCAGCCGGGCTACGGACAGCAGGGCTACGCGCAGTCCGGCTACGGCGACCAGGGCTATGCGGAACCGGGTTACAGCGAGCCGGGCTACGGCGCGCAGGACGAGCAGGGCGGCTACGGCCAGGCCTATTCGCAACAGCCCGGCTACGGCGGGCAGGGCGGCGGCTATGCGGCCCCCGCGTATGGCGGTGGCGCACAAGCCGGTTCGGGCTACTCCGCGACGCTGCAGCTCGACGACGGCAGCGGCCGCACCTACCAGCTCCGCGAGGGCAGCAACATCATCGGCCGCGGTCAGGACGCGCACTTCCGACTGCCGGATACCGGAGTGTCGCGCCGTCACATCGAGGTTCGCTGGGACGGACAGACCGCGATGCTCTCGGATCTCGGTTCGACCAACGGCACCCTCGTCAACGGCTCACCCGTTCAGGACTGGCAGCTCGCCGACGGTGACGTGATCCGCGCCGGGCATTCCGAGATCCTGATCCGTATCGTCTGATCCCGTAAGCTCGCGGTGCAGGTCACGACATGGCGTACAGGGATTCTGCGGCCGTATCGTGATCGAACTCGACCCACGGCCCTATGATGCTGCCAACACACGCGCGTCGCCAGGACCGGGGCTCGCGAAACCAGCAAGCCGGTGGGGGCGAACTCGCACCTACGGGCACCGACGTACACGGTCGAACAGGAGGTGGAGCGCCGTGCAGGGACTGATCCTGCAACTGACCCGTGCGGGGTTCCTGCTGCTGTTGTGGTTATTCGTGTGGGCGGTGTTGCGCACCCTGCGCAGCGACATCTACGCGGCATCCGGCATCCGGATCCAGCCCAGGGCCGCTCGCGGTTCCGCGGTGCTGCCGTCTTTCAGCCGAGGCCAGAAGGGCGCCAAATTTCTTGTGGTGACTCAAGGTTCACTCGCCGGCACTCGCATAACGCTCGGCACCCAACCGGTGCTGATCGGACGTGCGGACGACTCAACGCTGGTACTCACCGATGATTACGCCTCTACCAGGCATGCGCGGCTCTCACCGCGCGGTGACGACTGGTACGTCGAAGACCTCGGCTCGACGAACGGCACTTACCTCGACCGTGCGAAAGTCACCACCGCAGTCCGAGTTCCACTCGGCACCCCCGTCCGTGTCGGCAAAACAGTGATCGAGCTGCGATCGTGACACTTGTTCTCCGCTACGCAGCGCGCAGCGACCGCGGTCTTGTCCGAGGCAACAACGAGGACTCCGTCTATGCGGGCGCACGGCTGCTCGCACTAGCCGACGGTATGGGCGGCCACGCCGCTGGCGAGGTGGCATCGCAGTTGATGATCGCCGCCCTGGCCCATCTCGATGACGACGAGCCGGGTGACGATCTGCTCGGCAAGCTCAATACCGCCGTCCACGAGGGCAATGCCGCCATTGCCGATCACGTCGAGGAAGAGCCCGAACTCGACGGCATGGGCACCACGCTCACCGCAATCCTGTTCGCGGGCAAGAAGCTCGGCCTGGTCCACATCGGTGACTCCCGCGCCTATCTGCTGCGCGGCGGCGAGCTGGCCCAGATCACCCGCGACGACACCTTCGTCCAGTCACTGGTCGACGAGGGCCGGATCACCCCCGAGCAGGCGCATACCCACCCGCAGCGTTCGCTGATCATGCGCGCACTCACCGGTAACGAGATCGAGCCGACGCTGATCATGCGCGAGGCCCGCGCGGGCGATCGCTATCTGCTGTGCTCCGACGGACTCTCCGATGTGGTCAGCGACGAGACCATCGCCAACACCATGCGCGAGGGCGGCACCGACGAATGCGCCGACCGGCTCATCGAGCTCGCGCTACGCAGCGGTGGCCCGGACAACGTCACCGTGGTCGTCGCCGATGTCATCGATCTGGACTACGGGCAGAGCCATCCGATCGTCGCGGGTGCGGCCTCCGGTCAGGACGAGGACACCCCGCCTCCGAATACCGCCGCCGGTCGCGCCGCCGCGATGCGCCCGCCGCGGGCGGAGCCGCGCCGCGCCGCCGCCACGCCCGAGACGCCCCCGCCGGGTAAATCCCATAGGCTGCGCTGGATCCTGCTCGCGGTCGCCCTGGTGGTGGCCGCGGCTGTCGGATTACTGGTCGGCTACAAGATGATTCGCAGCAACTACTACGTCGGTGCGGACAACGGCCAGGTCGTCATCCTGCGCGGACTCCCGGGTTCGGTGCTCGGCTATTCGATCCACGAGGTCGAATCCGTCGGCTGTGTCGACGCCACCGGCGCTCTCACGCTGAAGCAGCCCGATGAGGGTCTGCCGGCGAAGTGCAAGGCGCTCAAGGTGTCCGATCTCAAGCAGACCGGGCGCGATCAGGTGGACAAGGGTCTGCCGCCGGGTTCGCTGGACGACGCACGCAAGCAGATGCAGACGCTGGCGCAGAAGGAACTGCTGCCCGTCTGCCCGCCCAAGGAGGCGGTGCCGCAGCCCGGCGTCGTTCCATCCGCCGAACCGCCGGCAGCGCCCGGTGCGCCCGCGCCCACGACTGTCGCTCCGACCAGCGAGAACCATCAGCCGCCTGCACCGCAGCAGCCGGGTGAGACCAAGATCCCCGACGTCAAGACCCCGACGGCGACGGCGTCGTCGAACCCCCAGACGGCGGGGGAGCCTTGCCGGGTGACGGACTGATGTCCGCTCCGGCACCGCCGTCCGCTGGGGCCTTTCCCAGTCCCCCTGGCGGATTCGCGCCCGCGCCGCCGCCGTCGACCAGACGCAACGCCGAACTCTTATTGCTCGCCGGTGCGACAGTGATCGTCACCGTCTCACTGTTCCTGGTGGAGGCGAGCCAGGAACAGTCGGTCACCTTGGACATAGCCAAGTACGGACTCGCCTATCTCGGCCTGTTCGCGGTGGCGCATCTGGCGGTGCGGCGCTTCGCTCCATTCGCCGATCCACTCCTACTTCCGATCGCGGCGCTCCTCAACGGACTCGGCCTGGTATTGATCCATCGGCTCGATCTCGCCGATGCGCAGACCGCCGTGTACAACTCGTGGCCGATCCCCTCCCCCGATGCCAATCAACAGATCCTGTGGACCGGCCTGGGGATGATCATCTTCATCGCGATCCTGGTCGTGCTGCGCGATTACCGCACGCTGGCGCGCTACAGCTACACCCTAGGCCTCATCGGCCTTGTCGCGCTGGCGATTCCGGCATTGCTGCCGGGCGCGTATTCGGAGACCAACGGCTCCAAGATCTGGATCCGGCTGCCCGGATTGAGTGTGCAGCCGGGTGAATTCGCGAAGATCCTGCTGATCATCTTCTTCGCCTCGGTACTGGTTGCCAAGCGCGATCTGTTCACCGCGGCCGGGCGGCACTTCCTCGGCATGGAGTTCCCGCGCGCCCGCGACCTCGGGCCGATCCTGGTGGTCTGGATCGTCTGCATCGGCGTGCTTGTCTTCGAAAAAGACCTCGGCACTTCGCTGTTGATCTTCAGCACGGTGCTGGTGATGCTCTACATCGCGACCGAACGGGTCGGCTGGCTCGTCATCGGCGGCGCGCTGCTGACCATCGGATTCTTCTTCGCCTACCAGGCCTTCAGCCATGTGCGGGTGCGCACGCAGACCTGGCTGCACCCGTTCGCCGATTACAACAACACCGGCTACCAGATCTCGCAGTCGCTGTTCGGACTGGCCACCGGCGGCCTTGCGGGCACCGGCTTGGGTAGCGGGCGGCCCTCGCAGGTGCCGTTCGCCAAGACCGACTTCATCATCACCACCATCGGCGAGGAACTCGGCCTGTTCGGACTCGCCGCGGTGCTGCTGCTGTTCCTGGTGTTCGTGGTGCGCGGACTGCGGACCGCGCTGGCCGTGCGCGACAGTTTCGGCAAACTGCTGGCGGCGGGGCTGGCCTTCACCATCGCGATCCAGTTGTTCGTGGTGGTCGGCGGCGTCACCAAACTGATTCCGCTGACCGGCCTCACCACCCCGTTCATGTCCTACGGCGGTTCGTCGCTGCTGGCCAACTACGCACTGCTGGCCCTGCTGATCAAGGTGTCCGACGCGGCCCGCGCCCCGGCGCCGGTGCGCAAGAAGGATCCGGTGGCCCCGATCGCGGAGGCGTCGACCGAACTCCTGCGCAAACCGGAAGCGAGGCCGCAGGAATGAACACACCGCTACGACGGGTCGCGGTCGCGGTGATGCTCATGATCGTCGCGCTCCTGATCAACGCCACCTACGTGCAGGTGATCAAGGCCGACGACTACCGCACCGATCCACGCAACTCCCGCGTGCTACTCGACGAGTACGCGCGCCAGCGCGGGCAGATCTCCGCGGGCGGCACCGTATTGGCCAGTTCGGTCGCCACCGAGGACCGCTACAAGTACCTGCGCACCTATCCGACAGATCCGGAGGCGTACGCGCCGGTCACCGGCTTCTACTCGATGCAGTACGGCAGCACCGGTTTGGAGCGCGCCGAGGATACGGTGCTCAACGGCTCGGACAACGCACTGTTCGGGCGCCGCCTGATCGATATGATCTCCGGTCGGGATCCGCGCGGCGGCAATGTGCTCACCACGCTGGATCCGATGATGCAGCAGGTCGCCTACGAGCAGTTGACCGCCAAGGGCTTCACCGGTTCCGTGGTGGCGATCGAGCCGAGCACCGGCAAGATTCTCACCATGGTCTCCACCCCCAGCTACGATCCCAACCTGCTGTCCGGCCACGACGGCGCCCAAGGCACCAAGTCTTGGGAAGAGCTGAGTGCGGACCAGCGCCAACCCATGTTGAATCGTGCTGTGTCGCAGACCTATCCGCCGGGTTCCACCTTCAAGGTGGTCGTCACCGCCGCCGCGTTGGCCAACGGCACCGCCACCCCGGATGACCAATTCACCGCCGCACCCAACATCACCCTGCCCGGCACCAGCACGACGCTGGAGAATTACAACGGCGCCACCTGCGGTAACGGCCCGACCGCGACGCTCACCGAGGCCTTCCGCAGATCCTGCAATACCGCTTTCGTCGAACTCGGCCTCAAGGTCGGCGCCTCGAATCTGAAGGATGAGGCCGCCGCATTCGGCATCGGCGCGCACCGCGGCATCCCGATTCCGGTGGCCGAGAGCACCGTCGGCCCGATTCCGGACAACGCCGCACTGGCCCAGAGCAGCATCGGCCAGCGCGACGTCGCGCTCACCCCACTGGACAACGCGGTCATCGCCGCGACCGTCGCGAACGGCGGCGTCCGCATGGAGCCGTACCTGGTCGACCAGCTGCAGGGGCCCGATCTGAGCGAGCTCTCGAAAAATAAACCCGTCTCAGTCGGACAAGCCGTCAGCGCCCAGGTAGCGTCGACGCTGACCAACCTGATGATCGCGTCGGAGGACAACACCGTCGGACACGGCCAAACCCGGTACCAAATTGCCTCGAAGACCGGAACCGCCGAGCACGGCAGCAATCCGCGCAATACGCCACCACATGCCTGGTACATCGCCTTCGCCCCCGCACAGAACCCCAAGATCGCCATCGCGGTGATCGTGGAGAACGGCGGCGATCGGGCGCTGGCCGCTACCGGTGGCTCGGTGGCCGCGCCGATCGCCCGCGCGGTGCTCGATGCCGGTTTGCGAGGGCGCTGAGAGATATGAACGTGCGAGTGGATGTACGGGGGCCGGGATGCTGAACAACGGCGCGATGATCGCCGACCGATATCGCCTGCAACGCCTGATCGCCACGGGCGGTATGGGCCAGGTCTGGGAGGCGCTCGACACCCGGCTTGACCGCCGGGTGGCGGTGAAGGTGCTCAAGTCGGAGTTCTCGGCCGACCCCACGTTCCGGCACCGGTTCCGCAGCGAGGCCAAGACCACGGCCCAGCTGAATCACCCCGGCATCGCCGGTATCTACGACTATGGTGAGACCCTCGATCCGAGCGGTGGCGAAACTGCCTACCTGGTCATGGAACTGGTGCAGGGCGAACCGCTCAATACGGTGCTGAACCGGCTCGGCCGACTCTCGGTGGCCCAGGGGCTGGACATGCTGGAGCAGACCGGCCGCGCGCTCGAGGTCGCACACGCCGCGGGCGTCGTGCACCGTGACGTGAAGCCGGGCAATATCCTGGTCACCCCGCACGGTCAGGTGAAGATCACCGACTTCGGCATCGCGAAGGCCGTCGACGCATCCCCGGTGACCAAGACCGGCATGGTGATGGGCACCGCCCAGTACATCGCGCCGGAGCAGGCGGTCGGCGAGGACGCGACCTCGGCCAGCGATGTTTACGCACTCGGTGTAGTCGGCTATGAGGCGCTGGCCGGACAACGGCCGTTCACCGGCGATGGTGCGATCACCGTCGCGATGAAACATGTGCGCGAGGCCCCGCCGCCGATGCCGTCCGATCTGCCGCCCAATGTGCGCGAGCTCATCGAGATCACCATGGGCAAGGATCCGGCCCTGCGCTATGCCAGCGGCGGCGAATTCGCCGACGCGGTCGCCGCCGTGCGTGCCGGACGCCGCCCACCACCGCCGGTCGCCACCGGCGCACCGATGGCGACCGGTGCGACCCGGGTGCTGCCGCCCGGTCCGACGGTGATCCTGCCGTCGCAGGACCATGAGGGTCCGACGGTCCGGTACAACACCCCGGCCACCCCGATGGGTGTGGCGGGCGCAGGTTCGACCAGACAAACGCCCGCCGGCGCCCCCAGGACCGTGATGGGTTCCGGTGCCACACGTGCCAACCCGGTGCCAGGTCCGGAGACTTCGAGGTTCACCACCGGCCAGAAGGTCGGCGCGGGCGTCGCCGTCGGCGCGGTGCTGCTCGTCGGTCTCGTGCTCTGGCTGCTCTTCGGCGGCGATACCAATCCGGATACCGTGCGCCCGACCACCACCACGAAGGTTGTGCCGCCGCCGGTCGTCGCGCCAACGACAACGACAACAACCGAGCCGCCGACGACCATCGTCACTACGACAAGACCGGCCCCGCCACCGCCGACGACAACAGAAGCGCCGCCGACGACAACACAGCCGCCGACGACGATACCGAGCACCACGGCGCCGACTACGACGAAGTCGTCGAGAACAACGAGTCCGTCCACCACCACCAGAGGCTCGTGGTTCCCTACGCTCGACTTACCATTTCCGGATAGTCCCGGTGCCCGAGGACCCTCGGCCACCCCCGGCGCTGCTACTCCGCAAGGACAACCATGACGACCCCGAAGAATCTCTCCTCCCGCTACGAGCTGGGTGAGATCATCGGGTTCGGCGGCATGTCCGAAGTCCACAAGGCGCGTGATCTGCGGCTCAGCCGGGACGTGGCGATCAAGGTGCTGCGCGCCGACCTCGCCCGCGATCCAACGTTCTATCTGCGCTTCAAGCGCGAGGCGCAGAACGCCGCCGCCCTGAACCATCCGGCCATCGTCGCGGTCTACGACACCGGTGAGGCGGAGGTGGACGGCGGCCCGCTGCCGTACATCGTGATGGAGTACGTCGACGGTGAGACGCTGCGCGACATCGTGCGCGGTAAGGGGCCGATACCACCGCGCCGGGCCATGGAGGTCGTCGCCGACGTCTGCGCCGCACTGGATTTCAGCCATAAGGCCGGGATCGTGCACCGCGATATGAAGCCGGCCAACATCATGATCAACCGGGCCGGTGCGGTGAAGGTGATGGACTTCGGCATCGCGCGGGCGATCGCCGACAGCTCCAATCCGATGACCCAGACCGCGGCCGTGATCGGTACCGCGCAATATCTTTCGCCCGAGCAGGCGCGCGGTGAGACCGTCGACGCCCGCTCGGATGTCTACTCCGTCGGCTGTGTGCTGTTCGAAATCCTGACCGGCGAACCGCCTTTCACCGGTGACTCCCCGATCGCCGTGGCCTACCAGCACGTCCGGGAGGACCCGCGGCTGCCCTCGCATGTCCATAACGGGGTGCCGCGCGAGCTTGACTCCGTCGTGCTCAAGGCGATGAGCAAGAATCCGGCCAATCGGTACCAGTCGGCGGCCGAGATGCGTGCCGATCTGATCCGGGTGCTCGGCGGACAGAAGCCGAGCGCGCCGATGGTGATGACCGACGAGGACCGCACCACCATCCTCGGCTCGAACGAACCGCCGCCGCGCAACTTCCGGACCGTCGAACGCAATGACGACACCGCCGAGCAGGAACGCGCCGAGCCGGCGAATCCGCGCCGCAATCTCTACATCGCACTCGGTGCCGCGGCCGCGGTCATCGTGGCATTCGCCCTGTTCTGGGTATTGATCGGGCCGGGTGCGCGCCCGGATCAGGTTGCCGTGCCCGACCTTTCGAACAGGACGGCGCAGCAGGCCCAGGATGCGCTGCAGAAGGCCGGCTTCACGGTGGCCATCCAGCAGAAGCCGGATGGCAAGGTGGCCACCGGCAATGTCATCTCGACCCAGCCGCTCGGCGGTTCCCGGGTCGATAAGGGCAGCACCATCACCGTGCAGGTCTCCAGCGGACCGGCGCAGGTCCCGGTGCCTCGACTGGACGGCATGACCCAGCAGCAGGCCGAGCAGCAGCTCAACGCCAGCGGCCTGCGAATGGATCCGACCGTGCAGCGCAAACCGTCGAGTGCGCAGGAAACCGACAAGGTGATCGGCACCGAGCCGGCGGCGGGCAACCGGGTCGATGTCGACCGGGCCGTGGTTGTGATCCTCGGCTCCGGACCGGAACAGATCCGGGTGCCGAATGTGGTCGGGCAGGACATCAGCGTCGCGCAGCCGAATCTGGTGGACAGCGCCGGATTCAAGATCACCGTCCAGGAGGTGCCCTCCTCGAAGCCCAAGGGCGAGGTGATCGCTACGAATCCGGCTGGCGGCACCACCGCCGACAAGGGATCGACGGTGACCGTGCAGGTCTCCACCGGTGACCAGATCACCATGCCGTCACTGATCGGGCTGACCACTGCGCAGGCCGTGGACAAACTGCGTCAGGCCGGGTGGACCGGCTCGACGGCACAGATCAGCCAGTCGGCTCAGGGCACCTTCGATACCAGTAGCGTCGGGCGGGTCGTCAGCCAGCAGCCCGCGGCGGGGTCGTCGATCGCGAAGACCGGAACGGTATCGGTCACCGTCTACGTCCTCGGTCCGCCGTAATACCGGCACCCAGGTCAAGCCCCTAAATACGCGGAGAGACGGACCGCACGGTCTGATCGGCGCGAGAATGGGGCTGCTCATCCCAACCCACCGTGGAACAGGAGGCAGCCCCATGACCACTGCCAGGGACATCATGAAGCCAGGGGCCGAGTGGATTTCCAAGGACGAGAGTGTCGGCCAGGCCGCGCGGATAATGGCCGAACGCGGCGTCGGCGCACTGGTCATCGCCGATGAGAACGAACGGATGTGCGGGATCATCACCGACCGCGACATCGTGGTCAAATGCGTCGCCCAGGGTCGGGCGCCATCGACCACCCGCGCCGAGGAGCTCTGTGCGGCGACCCCGTGGTGGGTCGACGCCGACGCCGATGTCAACGAAGTGCTGGATCAGATGGAAAGTCATCGGATCAAGCGGATGCCGGTGATCGAAGCCAAGCGGCTGGTCGGGATGATCAGCGAGGCCGATCTCGCACGGCACCTCGACGACAACCAGCTCAGCGAGTTCGTCACGGCGATCTACGGCAGGCCGTAGCTCGCGTCACGACGGATTCGGCACCCGTCACGAAAGATCCAGGTGGCGATTCATCGACATCGCCTCCTCGGCCAGCTCCGCGAGTTCGACAACCTCCACGCCGTGTTGGCGCAGCTTCTCCACGCCGACGCAATTGGTCACGAAGGTGGCCGGTTCGCGCCAGGCGATGACCACTCGCGCGATCCCGGCCCGCAGGATCCGGTCGGTGCACGGCAGCCGCGTCGCGGTGGCGCGCTGTGAACACGGTTCCAGGGTGGAGTAGATCGTCGCTGCGGCGAGCCGCGAATCGTTCGCGTCGAGTTTGTTCAGCGCGGACTCCTCGGCGTGGACCTTCGCATCGGTCTCGCGCGAGTAGCCCGTCGAGATTTCCACGCCGTCGGCCACAATGACCGCACCGACCGAGAATGCCGTCGGACTGGTCGGGCACAGCCACGCCAGCTCGATTGCCCGGCGCATGAATTGGATATCAGCCGACATCGAAAGACCTCCGCGGTTGGGGACACTCAGCGCTCATGCGCGCCGGACTGTCGCGGCAGATAGCGCAGCAGCGCGATATCACCGATCTGCGTGACATCGGCCAAGTGCATTCTGCGGGCCGGGTAGGCGGCAGGGCCGAGGAAGCGGGGTGCCGCCGCGTGTCCGACGACGATCGGCGCGACCGCCATCTGCAATTCGTCGGCCAGGTCCCGCGAGAGGAATTCCGTGTGGACGCGCGTGCCGCCTTCGACCATCAGCCGGGCGATGCCGCGGCGACCGAGATCGTCGAGCAATGCACCGAGCTGGATTTCGGCACCAAGGGAGACCACCTCGGCGAGACCGGCCAGCCGAGTGCCGAGCTTCGCCGCACCCGCGGTGGTGGTGTAAACGAGTTTGCCGCCACCGTGGTGCCAGAACCGCAGTTCGGGATCCAGATCACCGCGCGCGCTGACGGCGATCTTCAGTGGGTACTCCGACTTACCCGCCGCGATGCGCGCCGCCCGCCGCTGCGCGCTGTTGACCAGCAATCGAGGATTGTCGCGACGTAGCGTCTCCGCGCCGATCAAGATCGCGTCGGAATCCGCGCGCACCTGATCGACCCGATCGAAATCCGCCGCATTCGATAGCTTCAGCCGGTGCGGACTCGCGTCGTCGATATATCCGTCGACGCTGACCGCGACCGACAGCAGGACATGGGGCCGGATCCCAGGCGTCACTGGGTCACCAGTGCCGCAACCTCCGCCTCCAGCATCTCCACCAAACTCTCCGACGGACGCTCGCCGCACACCTCGAGCCAGTTCGCCAACATCCGGTGCCCGCCCTGGGTCAGCACCGATTCGGGATGGAACTGCACACCGTGGATAGGCAGCGCGCGGTGCCGCATGGCCATGACGATTCCGGTCTCGGTGCGGCCGATCACCTCGATATCGGCTGGCAAGGTGTCCTCGAGCACGGTGAGCGAGTGGTATCGGGTCGCGGTGAACGGGTCGGGCAGACCGGAGAGCACGCCGGTACCCAGGTGGAACACCGAACTGGTCTTGCCGTGCAGCAGTTCCGGCGCGCGGGTGACGGTGCCGCCGAACGCCTCGCCGATGGCCTGATGACCGAGACACACCCCGAGCAGCGGAATGCTGTGCCGGGCGCAGGCGTGTACGAGGTCGATGCTCGCGCCGGCCCGATCCGGGGTGCCCGGGCCGGGGCTGATCAGGATGCCGTCGTATTCGGTGACAACGGCATCGAGGTCGGCCAGCTTCGGATCGTCATTGCGCCAGACCACGGCCTCGGCACCCAACTGGCCGAGGTACTGCACCAGGTTGAACACGAAACTGTCGTAGTTGTCGACGACCAGAACACGCATGCTGTCGAGATTACGTGGCGACCCGGCGGGCCGTCGCATCCATTACCAGTTGGGATAGCCTAGAGGCAGACCGGAGGGGACCTGAGCCCTCGCCCGGCCCCTTCGGCGTATTCGCCGGATCGGGGACCGCCGTGAGCGAGCCGGGCACCATAATTCAACCGAAGCCCGCCCGCCGGTACCCGACCTGAACGCCGAACACGAGGACGACATGCCCAAGTCGAAGGTCCGTAAGAAGACCGACTACACGATCAATCCCGCCAGCCGCACGCCGGTGAAGGTGAAGGTAGGGCCATCTCCGGTCTGGTACGTCGTGATCATGCTCGGCTTCATGCTGGCCGGGCTGCTCTGGTTGCTCGTCTACTACCTGGCCAATGACCGCATCACCTGGATGGCGGATCTGGGCGCGTGGAACTTCCTGATCGGCTTCGGCTTGATGGTCATCGGCCTGATCATGACCATGCGGTGGCGCTGACCAGCCAGAGCTGATCCTTTCGAGCGACCTGCAAGCAATCACTACGGCTGAGATTACAGACGTGTCATTCATGCACACCTGTGGATAACCGTGTGGACAACTCGAGGAACGATTGGGGAAAGTGACGCGTGGATCCCGAATCCGATTCGCCTGATCCGCTGCCGCCCGAACCACGTACCACCTGGACTACGCCGATGGCCGCACTCATCGCGGTCACCATCGGCGGCGTGGTGCTGGCCGGTGCCGCGATCCTCGCCAAGGATGGACCGAGTCGCCTGCTCATCGGGTTGGCCGCGGTCGGCCTGCTGGCATTGGCCGGACTCGGGTTCCGGCAGCGCCCGCGACTGAGCATCGCTTCCGGACCCGAGCCGCGCCTGGTGGTTCGCACCCTGACCGGGCCGACCGAATACCGGCGCGATCAGATTTTGCGCGCGCGGGTCGTCGGCTACCGTCGCCTGGGCCGCAAGAATCCCATGCTCGAGATCGACGTCGAGCACGAAGGCGATGAACGGCTGCTCATCTTCGGCCGCTGGGATCTCGGCACCAGTCCCGACGAAGTCTTCGAAACCCTTGTCGCGCATGGCCTGGCGCAGTAGCCGACGCTGAATCCGTCCGGCGACAACGTTTCACGTGAAGCATCTACCGCAGTGACATCGCCGCGGCAACGATGACGGCAAGTGCCGCGACCGCGACCACGGCAACCGCCGCCCAGCCGATCATTCGTGCGTTCTCTTGGGATTTCGCGCGCAACCACTCGGGCAGGAACAGAATGCCGAGCGCGGCGAGCGTACCGGCGGCCAGCCCGCCGAGGTGTCCGGCCAGCGAGATGCCGGGCAGCGAGAAACTGATGAAGACATTGATGCCGATGAGGATCAACATCTGATTCGGATTCTGCCGCACCCGGATCAGCACCACCGTGATCGCGCCGAACAAGCCGTACACCGCACACGACGCACCGGCGGTGAGACTGTCCTTGGCGAAGACCATGACGGCGGCCGAACCGCCGAGCAGTGACACCAGATAGACCACCAGATAGCGCGCACGCCCGAGTACCGGCTCCATACTCCGGCCAACCACGTACAGCGCGAACATATTGAGCAGCAGGTGGATCGGACCGTAGTGCAGGAAGCCGGATCCGATCAGCCGCACATACTGGCCGTGCGCCACCGCGGGCGGGTACAGCACCCAGTCGACGTACAGCGCGGAATGAGAGGTGTTCTCGACCAGGCTGCGCGATTGGCCAGCGGTGATCGTGAAGACAATCGTGTTCAGCGCGATCAGCGCATAGGTGACATACGGAATCGGGGTCCGCGCGGTCTGCGCACCGGCCACGGTACGCACCGGGCGGACCTCACGCTGACCTTGGCGGATGCAGTCGACACAATGCTGACCCACCGCGGCGGGTCGCAGGCAGTCCGGACAAGCGGGCCGCCCGCAACGCGTGCAGGCCAAGCCCGTCGGTCGATTGGGGTGGCGGACGCACATCGGTGCGGGCGGCTGAGCGTTCATCGGATTATTCGATAGTGATCGTGGAGATGGTCACAGCTTCCTTGGGACGGTCGTTGCGATCGGTGGCCGTGGTCGCGATGGCATCGACGACCTTGCGCGAATCGGGGTCGACGACCTCCCCGAAGATGGTGTGCTTGCGGTTCAGGTGTGGCTGCGGGCCGACGGTGATGAAGAACTGCGAACCATTGGTTCCCGGTCCCGCATTCGCCATCGCCAGCAGGTAGCCGCGGTCGAAGCGCAGCTCTGGATGGAATTCGTCGCCGAATTCGTAACCCGGTCCACCACGTCCGGTGCCGGTCGGGTCACCACCTTGAATCATGAACCCGTCCATCACCCGGTGGAAGACCGCGCCGTCGTAGAACGGCCCGGAGTTTCCTCCGCTCGCGTTCTCCGTCGTGTACGGCGCCGATCCATCGGCCAGGCCGACGAAGTTCCGCACCGTCTTCGGGGCGTGGTTACCGAAGAGCGAGATCTTGATATCGCCGTAGTTGGTGTGCACCGTCGCCACGGCGGTCTGATTCGGTGAGGTCACGCCGCCCATCGTGCCACGATCGCCGAATTCTTCGCCGAACCGGGCCGGATGCGGCTGTGAACTGGTACTACTGCACGATACGCGGGTATATGCCACAGTTGTCGAATGACCTTGGGGCGACTGTTTGTATCCGCACGTTCTCGTAACCGACTGATCGCCGCGGTCGTTGTCGCGCTGGCCGGTGGCGTCGCCTGGCTGATACGCAGTAAGCGCCCGCAACCGCCGGAGCCCGCACCGGCGCCGCCGCGAATCGGGTACTCCCGCAATGGCTCCGCGCCGACGCCGCTGGCGGGCGCCGGCGCGGACAACGGTCGCTGACGAACGGTCATGAGGACCGGGTCCCGGCCCGGTCACCGGCTGACGGTGCGCTTGTACTGCCGCAGCGCGAGCGGGATGAACACCAGCAGGATGATCACCACCCACGCCAGCGTCGTCACCACCGGGTGCTGCATGGACCAGGCATCCGATTTCGGGGCCAGCGGGCTGGTATTGCCGAACAGGTCGCGGGTGGCCTGGGTAACCGCCGAGACCGGATTCCATTCGGCGAATATCCGCAGCGCTGTCGGCAGATTCTCCAGCGGAACGAAGGTATTGGCCAGGAAGGTCAGCGGGAAGATCACCATGAAGCTGGCGTTGTTGAACACCTCGGGCGCGCGGACCAGCAGCCCGACCACGGCCATGATCCACGAGATCGCGTAGGCGAACAGCAGCAACAGCACAAAGGCGAGCACCGCGTCGAGCAAGGATCCGCGGATCCGCCAGCCGACGACATATCCGGTCAGTGACATCACCACCAGGCTGACCACATTGATCACCACATCGCTGATGGTGCGCCCGACCAGTACCGCCGACGGCGCCATCGGCAGCGAGCGGAACCGGTCGATAATGCCCTTCTGCATATCCTCGGC
Organism: Nocardia sp. CA-119907; assembly: GCF_050955995.1. Lineage (NCBI taxonomy): Bacteria > Bacillati > Actinomycetota > Actinomycetes > Mycobacteriales > Nocardiaceae > Nocardia > Nocardia sp. CA-119907. The sequence continues at coordinate 18,463 of NZ_CP192091.1, read as the reverse complement.
CAGGCCCAATCCGGTGAACGTCGCGCCGAACACCACCGACTGCGCGAAAATGCCCGCGATCAGGAATTCCCGGTAGCCGCCCGACATGCCGGGCACCTCGATCGCCGAGCCGAAGATGTAGGCGAACAGCAGTACGAACATGATCGGCGACAGTGTCGAGAAGATCAGCACATCGGGCACGCGCTTGATCTTGATGACATTTCGCTTCGCGATCGTCACGCTGTCGCTGACGACGATGGCCAGTCGTTCACCGAGTGACATGGTGGTTCTGTTTTCCAGGGTGGCCACGGTCATCGCCTGTGTCCTTCCGTTGCCTCTAGCCGATCCGCGGTCTTGCCGCCATTGCGCCCGTCGCCGTTGATCAGCTCCTCGGCCTCGTGTCCGGTGAGGCTGAGGAAGACGTCGTCCAGCGACGGACGACGCAGGCCGACATCGTGGATCTGTACGTTGTGCGTGCTCAGCCTGCCGATGGCATCGACGAGCGCCTGGGATCCATCGCTGACCGGAACGGTGATCCGGCGCAGCCCCGGCTCCAGGTGGATCTCCCCGTCCGCCAAGCCCCGCAGCGCCTCCTCGGCGGTCGCGAGATTGTCGGCATGGTCGACGGTGAGTTCGATGCGGTCGCCGCCGACCAGCGTCTTGAGCTCGTCCGCGGTACCGCGGGCGATCACCCTGCCGTGGTCGATCACCGCGATGGAATCGGCCAGCCGGTCGGCCTCCTCCATGTACTGCGTGGTGAGCAGTAGGGTGGTGCCGCCCGCGACGAGCTCCTCGATGACATCCCAGAGGTCGAGGCGCGCACGCGGATCGAGTCCGGTGGTCGGCTCGTCGAGGAAGAGCACCGGCGGATTCGCCACCAGCGCACCGGCCAGGTCGAGGCGGCGGCGCATGCCTCCGGAATAGCCCTTGACCGGTCGGTCGGCGGCGTCGCTGAGCCGGAATCGCTCCAGCAATTCCCTGGCGCGCTCCTTACTTCGCTGCACGCCCATGTGATAGAGCCGCCCGACCATTTCCAGGTTTTCGAATCCGGTGAGATATTCGTCGACGGCGGCGTACTGTCCCGACGCGCCGATGCGCGAGCGCAGCGCCTGTGGATTGCGGAGCACATCTATACCCGCGACCGTCGCGTGACCCGCGTCCGGAATCAGCAGGGTGGTGAGCACCCGCACGGTGGTGGTCTTGCCCGCACCATTGGGTCCGAGCAGTGCGGTGACGGTACCCTCTGGCACCGATAGGTCGAGTCCATCAAGGGCGACCAACTGGCCGTATCGTTTGACCAGACCCTCGGCGACTATTGCGTCGGGCATGATTCTCCTGGGGTTCGAGGCCGTTACTCGAGCCAGTATTGCCCGGGGCACCGACAATTTCCTGTGATTATTCGCCCACCAGGGCTTATCACCCGCCGACACGGCAGTGCCGGACATAGAACGGTCGCATCCCGTTCCGGGCGGTGCTCGGGGGTGCCGGATCGGGATGCGACCGGTTTCGATCATCCCGCCCCGGTACTCGGCCATCGCGCGTAGCGCACTACCCGATTCGGGCCAGGCCGATACTCGGCGTCCGCGTACACGACATGCCCGCCCCCGAACGACACGCGGCAAATCCGGCCAAATCCGCAGCCGGGGAGACGAAACCGCGGCGCGATTCCGGACCGACAGCAATCGGTCGGCATGGTTTTCACATTTCCCTCGGCCGGTAGCTGGATCACGATTGCTTCGTAAAACCCTGCGCGACAACATTTTTGACAACAGTCACGGATTTGCCCAGCGAACCGGCTATCGACCGGTCCGGCTATCCGGGCAACAGCAAAGCACCTAGCAGGTAAGCCGACCCAAAAAAATCTTGGAAAGTGGCGATCCCCACGCACACACAATCCAGGATCATCGCGTAGGATCGTTCACGTCGGCCCCTCCCCCCCGGGCCGACCTTACGCGGGCCTCGGCTAACTCCCCCCCTTCGCCGAGGCCCGCTCCCCATTTCTGGGGCAGGTCGAAATCCGGCTCAGCTATCCGTCGGCACCGCAGGAATCTCGTCGATGCCCACCGATTGCCAGGCCGCCGTCAACCGTTGCGCCCGTACCTTTCCCGCCGTCGCCAGTAGCCGACGGTCCCGATCCCACCGCTCGCGAGTGACCGGATCGGCCCGAGCCCAGAGCGGCTCCAGCTCCGCCAGCACCGACTCGAAGAACTCGTACGCCCCGCCCAGGGCGATATGTCCGCCGGGCGCGGTTGGGCGCGCCATATCCAGTCCCCGCACGAAGGCCACCGCCGCGAGCAACCGCTGCAGCACCGCCCGCGGCCAGCCGGACTCGCGCCCGACCCGCACCAGCCAGCCGAGCGTTGCCGCGAGCACGTGCACGTCCTCGATGGTGCGGAATGGCTTGAGGTAGTCCGTGTACCCGTCCCCGGGCAGCACTTGGGCCACGGCGTCGGCGAATGTCACCGTGGCATGTGGGATTTCGGGTGCGAACGGTATCGCGGGCAGATTCGTCACGTGCACACCGGGCTGTCCCGCGTCGACGAGTACGGCGCGCAGCTGATTGCGCCCGTCCGCCGCCACACCGGCGCTGGCGATCACCAAGAGCCGCCGCGCCAGGATCCCCAATGTGGTGAAGGTCTTCGTCCCGTCCACCCGCCAGCCGCCATCGGTTTCGGTCAGCCTGGTCTGGATCGCGGACGGATGCGCGCCGCCCGCCTCGGTCGCGGAGACCGCGACCAGCTCATCGGCCGCGAGATCGGGCATTAGGGCGCGCAGCGCCTCCTGATATCCGGACAGGAATGCGAAACCCAGTCGGTCCGCACCGAATCCACCGGCGATCGCGATATCGACCGTCGTATCGAATCGCCCGGCGGCCGCCCGATGCCGGAGCCAGGCATCGGCAATCGTCTCGAGCGGTGCCGGATCGAGCACCTCGGTCAGCAGATAGTCGAACACAGAGTCCACCCGTGCACGCTAACCGAGAATCGCCAAGCGATCGCGCCGGAACCCCAGCACCCGTGCCGCTATCATCCGGCAATCCTTATCCAACACCTCGGCGATGCGTCAGCGGAATCTCAGAAACACCGGGTATCACTGAGTCGTCATCCGCCAAGAGGAGCCCGACCAGTGCCAAAACCGGATCCAGAGCGCCGAAAGAAGCTGTTCGACGCCGAGGCACGGCTGTCGTGGGTACTCGCGGCATTGGCCGGTCTGATCGGAGCCGCGGCCTTCATGCATACCGCTGGCTACTTCGTCACCTTCATGACCGGCAATACCGAGCGCGCCGTCCTCGGCTACTTCCACGACGAACCGGACCTGGCCGTCGCCGCGGCCCTGCTGCTGGTGTCGTTCCTCGCCGGGGTGGTGGTCGCCTCCTTGTGCCGCAGGCATTTCTGGTCCGGACATCCGCACGGCCCGACCCTGCTCACCACTCTCAGCCTGGCCGCGGCATCACTACTGGACAGCATCATGTCCTGGATAACCAGCGCCGCCAATATCGACCTCATCCCCATCCTGCTGGTGGCCTTCGGCGTCGGCGCCCTCAATACCTCCTTCGTCAAGGACGGCGAGGTCTCGGTGCCGCTCAGCTACGTCACCGGAACTCTGGTCAAATTGGCCCAGGGCATCGAACGCCATATCAGCGGCGGCGATTACGCCGACTGGCTCGGTTATTTCCTGCTCTACGCCGCCTTCTCCGCCGGCGCCCTGCTCGGCGGTCTGCTGAGCCTGCTGGTGGCAGGCTGGGCCATGCTCATCACCGCCACCGTGGTGTGTCTGCTCACCACCTGCTACACCTACCTGCACCTGGATCGCCACGGCCCACCAGCGACCAGCTGACCCCCGTGCGCGCCGCCGAGTCGACGGATACGGTTGTCCGGTGGGGAGTTTCGATGACCTGACACCGGATCACTTTGCGACACTTGTGCTGCGGCATCTCGCCGATGTCGGCAAAGAGGTCGCCGAATACGACGCCGAGGCTTTCCGTATCGATCTGATCGACGGATCCGAGATCGGTCTCGGCAATGTGTATCACGACGCTGTTCGCCTTTCCGGTCCGAAGCGCGCAGCGCGGATCGCGCGGTTTCTCACATGGGTCGGCGGCGACGAAACCGAACACATGCACACTTGGGAGGAAGCTCGCCCGCTACTGCGCCCGATTCTGCGTTCTGCCACCTACAAGCAGGCGTGGTCCGACGATCTGCTGTACCGAAGGCCCGGGTTGGTCACCTACGAAGAAGCGCGGTTCGTCAGCCGCCCAGCCTTTCCGTTCGTCGACGAGTTGGTCGCGATCGATCTGCCGGACTCCCGAAACATCGTCAACAACTCGATGCTGGCGAGTTGGCCGGTTGGAGCCGAAGAGGTCTTCGCGACGGCCCGCGAAAACCTGGAAACTATTGCACAGCCCCATAATCCACGCGGCAATGCGATCCTCAGCCTGAACGACGACGAGGGCAGCGGCTACATCACCTCATGGCCACTGGCACCCGGCTGGCTGGCGAGTTTCGGTCAGCGCTACAGCGGCCGCCGCCCGGTGGCCTTCATGCCCGATATCAATAATCTCATCGTGGTCCCCGACATCCCACACCTGCTCGCGCGCATCTATCGCCAGGTCGAGGAACAGTACGTCAACGCACGCCACCGGCTCTCACCGCAGGGCTACACCCTCGATGAAGACGGCACCGTGGTGCCCTTCGACCGGGCGGGCCCGCACGAGCAGCACCAGGCCGCCGTACGCGCCGGATACCACTTGGCGGTCTGGGAATACGCGGCCCAGGCCGACTGGCTCAACAGGGCACTGGAGCGCGATTTCGAATTCGCCTGCTACGGCCTGGAGATGGCCATTGTCGGCGATATCAAGATCGCGGGCACCGACACCTGGCCCTACACCTACACCGTATGGGGCAAGGGCGTCGACTACCTGGTCCCTGCCGCCGACTACATCACGTTCGCCAGCACCGACGCCGATAACAACGCGGTCCCCGTCTGCACCGTCCCATTCACCGCAGCCCTCGAAATAACCGGCCTCACACCAATTCCGGCCATGTCCCCCATCCGCTTCGAGGCCCGGTTCTGGCCCGACGCAAAGATGCTCACCCAGCTGAAGCAGGCCTCGGTCGCCCTGTGAACTGAACGCCTCCGAACCCCGCCCGGAATTGAGGGTCCGGAAGGTGGCATCGACCGGTCGCCGGACGGTCCGTAACGGACGGTAAGTGTCGGTCGATCTACCCCGAGGGTCCGCGCTTGTGGACCGAAATCCTCTGAGGCTGAGCAGGTTTGAGTTGAATAGAGCTATCCGCAGTGCCGTTGCCGTGTACTGCTGACAGGTGCGATACTGACCCCCTTTGCCCCGGCGCAGGCCGAGACGGGACCAACGCTCGCCGCTGAAACCCCGTCCCTCTCCCAGGTGGACGACAGTGGTTCGTCCTCCGGTTCGGCTGGCGAAGCGCTCAAATCCTTGGCCGCACAGATCTTGTGCGCCATCATGACGGGGCATTGCGCCGCGGGACCGGGCTAATCCACCCAACCCGCGTGCTGCGGCCGGGTGCCGACTGCGTGGATCGTGATGTCCGGGCCGTCGGCCATCGTGCGGTTCGCATGATGGCCGTCAGGGCCACTCGTTTCGCGTGTTTTTTGGGGCGAAGTCCCAAGAAGGATTGTTGACCGAAATGGCAACTCGGATGCACGACAGCGAGGGCTACGGTCGCCCCCGTGCGCATGTGACCGTAGCCCATCTCGATCACGTGGCCGAAGGCATAACCATAGCCCCGTGCCGCCTTCGCACGATGTACCAATGCGGGCCCACCACCGAAACCACGGGTCATTCGGGCATAAAAAACCCCTCACCCGGCGTACAAGTGAGGGGCCTCGAGTGGAGCCTAGGGGAATCGAACCCCTAACCCCTGCCTTGCAAAGGCAGTGCTCTGCCAATTGAGCTAAGGCCCCGAATCCCTGCTGTCCGAGGACAGAATCAGCGGGTGGTGACTTCGTGCCACAGGTCCGCGTCGTCGCGCTTGCGCAGCTTGGTGATTCCGATGAGAACCGCGACTACGACACCGACCGTGAGAAGAATTTTCATGATTCCCACCCTACTGTGATGTTCGGGAGTGGGCCTAGGAGGACTTGAACCTCCGACCTCTTCGTTATCAGCGAAGCGCTCTAACCGCCTGAGCTATAGGCCCTCATCTCGTTCGGATACCCGCCGAAGCTGCTAACCGAACCGAGGCACGAGATTACCTTACCCGCCCGCCGATGACCAAAACGGCCGGTCACCGCCCTGCGCGAGGGCAGTGACCGGCCGTTCGGCAACCGTTCTAATCGGGGTCGGCCAGGGTGATCTGAATGCCGCCGACAAGGTCACAGCACTGGTTGTAGATGAAGACGCCGACGGTCGCCAAGGCTGTGAAAAGCACCACATTGATCAGCCCGATGACGCCCGCGTACCCGAAGACCGAGCCGGCGTCGACCAGTCCGACCGATCCGCTGTCCGAGGAGACCATATCGGTGAAGGTGCTGTTGAGCCGCTCCCAGACACCCATGCCCTCGAGCACGATGTAGAGCAGACCGACCGCCAGCATCCACACGAAGAACATGGCCACACTGATCACCAGCGAGATCTTCAGGGTCGACCATGGGTCGATCCGGCGGATCTGCACCGTCGCCCGCAACGGCTCACCCGTGGCGACCGCCGCCGCAACGGCGACCGGAACCGCGGGCGAGACCGGGGTGGCCTGTGGTCCCGGTGTTTCGACCGGCAGCGGATGCCGGATCTCCGAGAGGTCCGGCATGTCCTTGATCAGTTCCGGGCGCGCGATGCTGCGGGTCGGTCCGTCGATGCCGACGGACTTCACCATCGCCGCTTCCTTGCGCGCCGCCTTGGCAGCCAGATCCGCGGTGGTGCGGGCATTGCCACCACCGAGGCCGCCACCACCACCGAGGCCGCCGCCGCCGCTGTTGAGACCACCGCCGAGCCCGCCGCCGGTGGAATTCGGCCGACCGGTCACTGGCGACTGTCCGGGCCGATACAGGTTCGACTGCGGCTCCCGCTGCGGCAACTGCGACCAACCCTCTTGGAAGTGCGACTGGCCGTTGCCCGCGGAATCACCGCCATCCTTTTTCGATTCGGACCCGTCGGCAGCGCCCGCTTCCGGCGCCTTGAACGCGACTTCGCCTTGCGGGTTGCGGTTTTCATGCGGCTGGGCACCTCCCGGCGCGCCAACCGGCTGACCGTTCTCGGCCGAGGCGACGGGCCGTGGGATCGGCCGAGGCGGAATCGGTGACGGTGCGATACGTTCGGTTACACCGTTCGTCTGGTGCCGCTCGTCGTTCGGCTGATTCGGAGTGGTCAATGGGAATCCTTAGATCCGTTCGTTGCCGCCGCTGTGGGGTTACTGCTCAGAGGAACCGGTGTCGCCGTCTCCGCCGACGATCGCATCAGGATCGGGTTCGTCGGCATTGCGCGCGATAGCAAGCAAGGTATCGCCATCGGCCAGGTTCATCAATCGCACGCCCTTGGTCTGCCGTCCAGCCTTACGAACCTGCTTCGCCGCCGTCCGGATAACGCCACCGCCCGACGTGATCGCATACAACTCATCCTCGTCGTCGACGATGAGCGCACCGACCAGGGTGCCACGCTTGGTGTCGTATTGGATAGTCAATACGCCTTTACCGCCGCGCCCCTGCGGGGTGTACTCCTCGATCGCGGTCCGCTTGGCATAGCCGCCGGAGGTCGCGACGAGCAGGTAGGTATCGGCGCGAACCACGTTGAGCGACAACAGTTCATCGTCGGCGTTGAACCGCATGCCCTGCACACCGGAGGTGGCGCGGCCCATCGGACGCAGCGCCTCGTCGGTGGCCGAGAACCGGATCGACTGGCCCTGCGCCGACACCAGCAGCAGATCGTCGTCGGCCGAGCACAGCACGGCGCCGACCAGTTCGTCCTCGTCGCGCAGGTTCACCGCGACGATGCCGCCGCTGCGGTTGGAGTCGAAATCGGAGAGCTTCGACTTCTTCACGAGGCCGTTCCTGGTGGCGAGCACCAGATACGGGGCGTCCTCATAACCCTTGATCTGAATGATCTGGGCGATCTTCTCGTCCGGCTGGAACGCCAGCAGGTTCGCCACATGCTGACCGCGCGCGGTCCGGCTGGCCTCGGGCAGTTCGTAGGCCTTGGCGCGGTACACCCGGCCCTTATTGGTGAAGAACAGCAGCCAGTCGTGCGTGGAGCTGACGAAGAAGTGCTTGACGATGTCGTCCTGCTTGAGACCCGCACCCTGCACGCCCTTACCGCCGCGCTTCTGGCTGCGGTACAGGTCGGTCTTGGTGCGCTTGGCGTAGCCGGTCTCGGTAACGGTGACGACCACATCCTCGCGGGCGATGAGATCCTCATCGGCCATATCGCCGTCATTGGCCACGATCTTGGTGCGCCGCTCATCGCCGTACTTGTCGACGATCTCGGCCAGTTCGTCGCGCACGATCGCGCGCTGGCGCTCGGGCTTTTCGAGAATGTCCTTGAGGTCGGCGATCTCGGCCTCGATCTTGGCCAGATCGTCGATGATCTTCTGTCGTTCCAGGGCCGACAGCCTGCGCAGCTGCATATCGAGGATGGCGGTGGCCTGGATCTCGTCGATATCCAGCAACTGCATCAGGCCGGTGCGCGCGGTGTCGGTATTGGCCGAACGCCGGATCAGCGCGATGACCTCGTCGAGTGCGTCGAGTGCCTTCACCAGGCCGCGCAGGATGTGGGCCCGCTCCTCGGCCTTGCGCAACAGGTAGCGGGTGCGCCGCACGATGACTTCCAACTGGTGTTCGACGTAGAGCCGGATCATCTGATCCAGGCGCAGCGTGCGCGGCACGCCGTCCACGATCGAGAGCATGTTGGCGCCGAAGCTGGTCTGCAGCTGGGTGTGCTTGTAGAGGTTGTTCAGCACGACCTTGGCCACGGCATCGCGCTTGATGGTGACCACGATCCGCATACCGGCACGGTCGGAGGACTCGTCGTGGATATCGGAGATGCCCGCGATCTTGCCGTCCTTCACCTGCTCCGCGATGGAGTTGATGAAGTTGTCGGTGTTGACCTGGTACGGCAGCTCGGTGATGACGATGGTGGTGCGACCGCGGTTGTCCTCTTCGATCTCGACGACACCGCGCATGCGGATCGAGCCGCGGCCGGTGGTGTAGGCGTCGTGGATGCCCTGACCACCGACGATGAGGCCGTAGGTCGGGAAGTCCGGACCCTTGACCCGCTCCATACAGGCGGCGAGGGTGGTCTCCTCATCGGCCTCGTAGTTCTCCAGCGCCCAGTAGACCGCCTCGGCCAACTCATTGAGGTTGTGTGGCGGGATATTGGTCGCCATACCGACCGCGATGCCGTTGCTGCCGTTCATCAACAGGTTGGGCACACGGCTGGGGAGAACCGTCGGCTCCTGTGAGCGGCCGTCGTAGTTCGGCGTGAAATCGACCGTCTCGTGGTCGATTTCACGCAGCAGCTCCATGGCCAGCGGAGTCAGGCGGCATTCGGTGTACCGCATGGCGGCCGCGCCGTCATTGCCGCGGGAGCCGAAGTTGCCCTGGCCGTCGACCAGCGGATAGCGCAGCGACCACGGCTGGGCCATGCGGACCAGGGTGTCGTAGATCGAGGCGTCACCGTGCGGGTGGTAGTTACCCATGGTCTCGGCGACCGGACGGGCGGACTTCACATAGCCGCGGTCGGGACGGTAGCCGTTGTCGTACATCGCGTAGAGCACCCGGCGGTGCACCGGCTTGAGGCCGTCGCGGACGTCGGGCAGCGCGCGGCCGACGATCACGCTCATCGCGTAATCGATATAGCTGCTCTGCATTTCGTTCTGGATATCGACCGGCTCGATCCGGTCACCCGCTCCGCCGTTGGGTGGCAGGGTGGTTTCAGTCATCTAAAAGTCTCCTTTGGCACCGGACGTGGAATTACGCGTCACGCCGGCTACACGTCGAGGAAGCGAACGTCCTTGGCATTGCGGGTGATGAAGCTGCGGCGGGCCTCGACGTCCTCACCCATCAGGATGGAGAACAGCTCGTCGGCCGCGGCGGCATCATCGAGGGTGACCTGACGCAGTACCCGCACCGCGGGATCCATGGTGGTCTCCCAGAGTTCCTTGGCGTTCATCTCGCCGAGACCCTTGTAGCGCTGGACACCGTCGTCCTTGTTGATCTTCTTGCCCGCGGCGAGACCCGCCTCCAGCAGGCCGTCGCGCTCGCGATCGGAGTAGGCGAACTCCGGATCGGACCGCTGCCACTTGAGCTTGTACAGCGGTGGCTGCGCGAGGTACACGTGCCCGTGCTCGACCAGCGGCCGCATGAAGCGGAACAGCAGGGTGAGCAGCAGGGTCGAGATGTGCTGGCCGTCCACATCGGCGTCGGCCATCAGCACGATCTTGTGATAGCGCAGCTTGGCGATATCGAATTCGTCGTGGATGCCGGTGCCGAAGGCGGTGATGATCGACTGCACCTCGTTGTTCTTGAGGACGCGGTCAATGCGGGCCTTCTCGACATTGATGATCTTGCCGCGCAGCGGCAGGATCGCCTGGTACATCGAATCGCGGCCGGATTTGGCCGAGCCACCGGCGGAGTCACCCTCCACGATGTAGATCTCGGACTTGCTCGGATCCTTGGACCGGCAGTCGGCCAGCTTGCCGGGCAGGCCGCCGATATCTGTGGCGGACTTGCGCCGCACCAACTCCCGGGCCTTCCGCGCCGCCACCCGGGCCTGCGCGGACGAAACCGCCTTCTGAACAATGGTCTTCGCATCGGCCGGATTGGCCTCGAACCAGTGTGAGATGTGCTCGTTGCAGGTGCGCTGGACGAACGACTTCACCTCGGTATTACCGAGCTTGGTCTTGGTCTGCCCCTCGAACTGTGGGTCGGCGATCTTCACGCTCACGATGGCGGCCAGCCCCTCCCGGATGTCGTCACCGGTGAGGTTGCCCTCCTTCTCCTTGAGCAGCTTCTTGTCCTTCGCGTACTTGTTCACCACCGTGGTGAGCGCCGCGCGGAAACCCTCCTCGTGCGTACCACCCTCATGGGTGTTGATGGTGTTGGCGAAGGTGTGGACGGACTCGGAATAGCCCGAGTTCCATTGCATCGCAACCTCGACCTCATGACCGGTGCCCTTACCGGTGAAGGAGACGAGTGAGTTGTGGATCGGCTGCTTGGTGCGGTTGATGTGCTTGACGAAGTCCTCGAGGCCACCCGGATAGTGGTAGGTCCGGGCCTTCACCTTCGGCTCGGCGGCTGGGGCGCCCTCATCGAGGTGCTTGGGCGCCTCGGCGGTTTCGCTGACGACCTCATCGGTGACATCACCTTCATGTACCCGCTGATCTGTGAGGGTGATGGTAAGTCCCTTGTTCAGGAACGCCATCTCCTGCAAGCGACGCGAGACTGTCTCGAAACTGAAGGTGGTGGTTTCGAAGATGTCCGGGTCCGGGAAGAACCGGATCGTGGTACCGGTGCGCTTGGTCGGTTCGCCCTGGATGAGCTTGCCGGGCTTCGCGTCCTTGTACTCCTGCGTCCAGTGGTAACCGCCGTAGTTCACCTCGGCCTCGAGGCGGGTGGACAGCGCGTTCACCACCGAGATGCCGACACCGTGCAGACCGCCGGACACCGCATAGGATTCTCCGTCGAACTTGCCACCGGCGTGCAACTGGGTCATGACGACCTCGATGGTGGGCACCCCCTGCGCGTGCATATCGGTCGGGATACCGCGTCCGTCGTCGACCACCTCGACACCGCCGTCGGCGAGCAGGGTCACCTCGACCTTGCTCGCAAAGCCGGCCATCGCCTCGTCGACGGAGTTGTCGACGACTTCCCAGATCAGGTGATGCAGGCCACGCTCGCCGGTGGAGCCGATGTACATGCCCGGGCGTTTGCGGACCGCCTCCAGGCCTTCCAGAACCGTGATCGAGGAGGCACCGTAGTCCTGCTTGCCCGATGTCGCGTTGGTCGAGCCCGATGCGTTGGAGTCCATGGCAGCCACTGGTCGGTAGCTCTCCTTACTTGCTGATCCTTGGCGCAGCGGTCGGACAGCACACGTGGGGCCCCGGTTCAGATTTCTGGTCGTGAAATACGGGTCCACGCGCGGGCTGTGCGGAACGCGCCGAAGGTTCGCCGCTAGTTACCCCACCATCCTACTGGTAGACCCAAGCCACAGTGCACCTACGACACCCCTGACGGCTCCGTGGATGCGAGAAATCGGTCGGCGACGGGTCGGTTCCGCCTTCAACCGCTTTGCGTCCGCCATTCCGCCTCCCCGAGCCCTTTCCCGAGCGGTGGGCAGATCGCACGTTTCCCCATGCACCAACATGTCGAACATATGTCCGACTGTCAGGGTTTCACGTGGAACGACCTCGGACTATGACAGTGCAATGCTATCCGTAGGTGTCACGAGGGCCGCGACCCTTGATATGACGTTCGCCCTTGCGCCAGCTCGGGGCCGCCGGACCGGTGATCTTCAGCGAGGTGACCACGCCCTGCCCGACCGCCGCGTTGATCTTCGCCAGAAGCTGTCCCTGCAGCATGCGCAGCTGGGTGGCCCATGCAGTCGACTCGGCGGTGATGCTCAGCACGCCGTCCTTCAGCGTCACCGGAGTCGCGTGCGAGGCGATATCCTCGCCGACCACACCAGCCCAGCGGCCGAAGACCATGCCCTCGGCGACCTTGGCCGACCAGCCCCGATTCTTCGCGATGGCACCAGCCAGGCTCGAAAGCAGCTGTGGGTCACGGTCATCGGGCCGCGCGCCGGACCAACCGGTGCGGCGCCGGGCTCCGGTACGCAGCCGACGCGGCGAGGCCCGACCCTGTCCCACCGATTTACCGCTGGCCTTGGCGGCGGCCCGCGCCTCTTCCAGCGCGCGGCGCGCCAGATCGATGCCGCGCAGTTCCGGTTCCGGTTCCGATGGAGATGCGCTCGATGCTGCTCGATCGCTCACGGGTCCGCCTCTCCCTCCACGAACCTCTTGCCGGTCGTCGAACCCTCATCGCCGAACCGGCGGTCGGATGCGCGACAGTTCTGGACGTACCCGGCGAATTACGAAATCAGTTGGTGCGTTGGTAGCCACGGCTTTGCAACGCATTCGCGGGTGATCTTACCGATGAACCACGCGGGCAGATGTCCTGGCGTCGATACGAATTGACGTCGCGGATCAGGCGGTGGGGGTTTCGACATCGGCGATTCGGGAGATCCGGCCGTCCGCGCCGCCGTTGGTCTCCACCCGCAGCGGTACCGCGGACAATTCCGCTGGCACGTCCTCGGGAACCGCTGCGGTGATCAGCACCTGCTCGGCCCCCGCCGCGACCTGCGCGAGTGCCGCACGCCGACGGCGGTCGAGTTCGGCGAAGACATCGTCGAGCAGCAGCACGGGTTCGGCGCCGGTGGCGCGCAGCAGTTCGAAGGCCGCGAGCCGCAGGGCCAGCGCGAACGACCACGATTCACCGTGACTGGCAAAGCCTTTCGCGGGTGCGGTGCCGAGCATCAACTCCAGATCGTCACGGTGCGGACCGACCAGGCAGACGCCGCGCTCTAATTCCTTCGAGCGCGCCGCCGCCAATTCCCGCAGCATGATCGCCTCCAGCGCCTCGGTGTCATCGGTCAGCGGTGCGCGCGCCGGATCCAGGAACTCCGCTGGCAGGCTCGCGCTGCGATAGCCGATTGCGGCCGGACGGGATTCGGGTGCGATCGATGAGTACGCCTGTGCGAGATATGGATACAGATCGTGCACCAACCGCAGCCGCTGGGCGAGCAGTACGGCGGCATGGGTCGCCAGATGTCCGTCCCATACGTCGAGGGTGCTCAGTTCCGCCTTCGAGCGGGCGTGTCGCCCAGCGGATTTCAAGAGGGCCGAACGCTGTCGCAGCACCCGGTCGTAGTCGGATCGGACCGCGGCCAACCGCGGTAACCGGGCTGTGCACAACTCGTCGAGGAAGCGCCGACGTTCGCCTGGATCGCCCCTGACCAAGGCCAGATCCTCCGGCGCGAACAGCACCGTCTGCAGAATGCCGAGGATCTCCCGTGGTCTGCGCACCGGCGATCGGTTGATCTGCGCGCGATTCGCGGCGCCCTGGTTCAGTTCGATATCGACGCGCAACTCGCGGCCCATATTTACAACGGTTGCCCCGATCCTGGCGCGATTCGCGCCGATGCGGATCAGCGGCGCATCGGCGGCGACCCGATGCGAGCCCAAGGTGGCGAGGTAGCCGACCGCTTCGAGCAGGTTCGTCTTACCGTTGCCATTCGAGCCTAGAAAAACCGTTCGGCCTGGGGATAATTCGAGCTCGGCATGCTCCCAGGAGCGGAAGTCGCGCAGTGACAGCGTCCGGATGAACACCCGTCTACTCCGCTCCGGCCGTCGTCATCGCCGTTTTTCCCCGTTGCTCGGGACGAATCGGCCGCAGACCACAACATCTTGTGGTCCATCCACCGTCTGTGGACGAACTGTGGATAAAACGCATCGCCGCCGATGCTCAGCCCGGCAGCCGGACCGGCATCAACAGGTAGATGTAGGGGCTTTCCAGTGCGGCGAAGGCACCCGACTCCGTCACCTTCGGCTCCTCGTCGCTGGCGGGCAGCAGCACCGCGGGACGACTAGGTGTGGTGAAGCCGAAGGTGACCCGGTCGGCATGCAGAGCGGAAAGTCCGTCGATCAAATAGCCCGGGTTGAACGCGATGGTCAGTGACTCACCGCGGAATTCGGCCTCGAGCCATTCCTCGGCGCGTCCGGCGTCGTCACCCCCCGCCGAGAGCAGCAGGCCCTCATCGGTGAACTCCAGGCGCACCTGGGCGCCGCGCTCGGCAACCAAGGCGACGCGCTTGATGGCATCGGTCAGTGCCGAGACCTGCAGGGTGGCGATCGAGGTGTGCTCCTTGGGGAGCAACTGGCGGAACTTGGGGAATTCCGCGTCGAGCAGTCGGGTGGTGGTCCGGCGGCCCGCGTTCACGATGCCGAGCAGACCATCGGAGCCGGCACCGCTGCCGGTGCCGAGCGACAGCTGCACAGGAGCATCCGACGGACCGAGCGTCTTCGCGGCCTCCGACAGCGTGCGGGCCGGAATCAGCACCGAGGTCTCGATATCGGTGCGGGTCGGCTGCCATTCGATGTGCCGGACCGCCAACCGGAATCGGTCGGTGGCCGCGAGCACGACCTGCGGACCCTCGATCTCGACCCGAATGCCAGTGAGCATCGGCAGGGTGTCGTCGCGTCCGGCGGCGACCGCGACCTGACCGACCGCTTCGGCGAAGACATCGACGCTCAGCTCACCGGTCTGCTCGGGCACCTCGGGCAACTGGGGATAGTCCTCGACCGGCATGGTCGGCAGCGAGAATTTCGCACTGCCACAGGTGATCAGCACCCGGGTGCCGTCGATGGCGACATCGACGGGCTTATTGGACAGCGCCTTGGTGATATCGGCGAGCAGTCGGCCGGAGACGAGCACCTCACCGGGACCGGCGACCTCGGCCGCGACGCGCATCTGCGCGGAGACCTCGTAGTCGAAGCCGGAGACGGTCAGTCCGTCCTCACCCGCCACGAGTAGTACGCCGCCGAGTACGGGAACCGGAGGCCGCGACGGGAGGCTGCGTGCCACCCATGCAACGGACTCGGCGAAATCCTCCCGGGCGACCCGAAACTTCATACTCGCCAGCTCCATCGCCCGATCTGTCCTCTCCCGGTTCCGTGATCTGTGTCGGCTCTCAGCGTTGATTCTCGAAAAAGGGGTGCTGTGTCGGCCACCCAGAAGTGTGGCATAGGCGACCGACATCAAACCGTACCCGCGCGGACCATATGAACCTAGCCCGACCCTCCGGTCACTGTTCGTAGCGATCCCGACTCTTGTATCGATGAGAAGTCATGGCGAAGGAGTTCGGACGATCCGGTCGTCCCCGCCCTTTCCTTGCGCGGGTGCGGTGACCGATTCGGATGCCGATGCGCATCGACCGACTTTCCACACACCCTGTTTTGAAGAGACATTTCTAAGAAGAAGAACTGAAGTAGTAGTAGGCACTGTGGAATCTGTGGACTGCGGCCGAATCCGCAGGTCCGAGGGTGTGGTGCCGTGGGGATGGCCGCAGGGTGACTCGAGGATGAACGCGAGGGGTCTGTGGAGGTTCGCCAGTTGTCCCCCGTTCATCCTCGAGCGCTCCTCGAGTTGTTCCACCGGATACCCCGAGTTGTTCACAGATGTGCATCGAATCGTGGACAACTCGAGGAATCCTCGAGGACTCCACACGGACTCCTCGAGGATTCCACAGCCCTGTGACCGAACCCTTTGCTGGTCAAGGGGTGTGGGTAGCCCGGGCTGTGGAAGCTGTTGAATCCACCCCTGTTAGCCGAGTCGCCGAACCCGTGCCGCGAGGCTGTGGACGAACCGGTGGACAACTCGGAGTTTCCTCGAGGACTCCACAAGAATTCCTCGAGGACTCCACAGGGCATAAAAAAGCACCGCCCCAGGTCAGGGGCGGTGCACAGGGTGTGAGGGGTGGTCAGCGCGAACGCTGTTTAATCCGGGCTGTTAGTTCTTGCACCTGGTCGTAGACCCGCCGCCGTTCGGTCATCTCTTTGCGAACCTTCTTCTCCGCGTACATCACCGTGGTGTGGTCGCGACCGAAGGCCTGACCGATCTTGGGCAGCGATAGGTCGGTCAGTTCGCGGCATAGGTACATCGCGATCTGCCGGGCCTGGGCCAACGGGCGGGCCTTACCCGGCCCGGTCAGCTCCTCCAGGGTGGTGTTGAAGTATTCGGCGGTGACGGCCATGATCGTCGCCGCGTTGATCTCCAGCGTCGCGGTATCGGGCATGAGATCGCGCAGGACGACCTCGGCCAGCGGCAGATCCAGCGGCTGACCGTTCAGTGACGCGAAGGCCGTCACCCGGATCAGCGCACCCTCCAACTCGCGGATATTGCGTTCGACCCGGCTGGCGATCAGCTCGAGCACGTCGTGCGGTACGTCGAGCCGGTCCATCCGCGCCTTCTTGCGCAGAATCGCGATGCGGGTCTCCAGCTCCGGCGGCTGCACATCGGTGATCAGCCCCCATTCGAACCGGGTCCGCAGCCGCTCTTCCAGGGTGGCGAGCTGCTTGGGCGGCCGGTCCGAGGACACCACGATCTGTTTGTTCGCGTTGTGCAGGGTGTTGAAGGTGTGGAAGAACTCCTCCTGGATGCCTTCCTTGCCCTCGATGAACTGGATGTCGTCGACCAGCAGGATGTCGGTTTCGCGATAGCGGCGCTTGAACGCCACCTTCCGGTCGTCGCGCAGGCTGTTGATGAAGTCGTTGGTGAACTCTTCGGTCGAGACGTACTTCACCCGCATGCCGGGGAACAGTCGCTGGGCATAGTGGCCCGCCGCGTGCAGCAGATGGGTCTTGCCCAAACCTGAAGCGCCCCAGACGAACAGCGGATTATAGGCGCGTGCTGGCGCCTCCGCGATGGCCACGGCCGCCGCGTGCGCGAAGCGGTTGGATGCGCCGATGACGAACGTCTCGAAGGTGTACTTCGCGTTCAAGCTCGCCGAGGAGTTGGACGGCGCCGGGTTCTCCTGCGACTTGGTGAAATAGGTGGGCCACGAGTTGCGGACATTGACGACCGGTTCGTCATCGTGGGAGTTGTCCGACATCGGCTCGCGGACCGATTCGTGCGCGGCCGCGATCGCCGAATCGCCGTTCGGCCGTGCTTCCCGCACGGGAGCCGCTTCCCGCATCGGCGCGCGACCCTGGCCACGTCCCGGCTCGGGCGCCGGCTCAGGGTTGAACAGCGATTCCTGTCCGGGCGGCACCGAATCACGCCGGGGCGGCAGTCCGGATTCCCGGCGGGACACGGGCGGCACGTCCTGTCGTTCGCCATTGACCGGTCCGGAGTAGTCGCCGCGGGGCGAGTATTCGTCGGTCCGGAACTCACCGGCGGTTTCGTATCCGGGCACCGGCAGATACTCCGGCGCCCCCGCGTACTCGGATGCGGACTCGTAGTCCGGCGCGGCCGAGTATTCGGGTCCGCCCGAGTATTCCGGCGCTGCCGGGTAGTCGTTGGGCTGTGCATAACGCGGCGGTGAATAGTCGGAGCGTCCCGGATAGTCCGGGGCGGGATATCCGGCCGGGCCGCGGCCGCTGTCCCGGCCGCGCTCCGGCCGACTCGTCATCCTGGCGTGGCGCGGATTATTGCCGGGGCGTTCTGTTGGCTGGGTGGCTGGTGCGGCGATCCGCACCCCGAGGCCCTCGACCTGGGGACCGAGGCGACGGCCGAGGGAACGCAGAATTGGTTCGCGCAGATCGCGTTCGATAGCCTCCTGGGCCAAGGAAGACGGCACCGAGAGCAAGGCGAAGCCCTGCGCCACGGTCAGCGGCTTGACCAGTTTGAGCCAGGCCTGCTGTGCCCGTGACACCGGCGAGATGGCACCATCGGGCGAGCCGGTGGTGAGTTCGGCGACCACCTCCGGCCACACTGTGGCCAACACGTTCTGCTCGTCGTCCAT